>CAWGPG010000001.1:0-557500 GCA_963824445.1 uncultured Acidimicrobiaceae bacterium
CTGCCTCCTGGACCTACCGGCGGGATCGACCATCCTGGACGCCCCGTGCGGCCACGGCCGTATCGCCAGGAGGTTGGCGGCCGCGGGCATGAAGGTGACCGGAGTGGACATCACGCCGGCCTACCTGAAGCTGGCGAAGTCCCATTCGGGCGACGAGACCTATGTCCGGGGTGATCTCCGACACCTGCCGGTCGACGGGCCGTTCGACGCGGTGGTGTGCTGGCTCAATTCGTTCGGCTACTACGACGACGCCCGACTGCCACCGCGTGCTGCGGGAGTTCCATCGGGTGCTACGACCGGGCGGCACCCTCGCCGTCGACACGATGCACCACGACGGAGGCGTGCGGCACTTCACGCCCGCACCCGAAGGGGTCGTCGTCCGACGCGGCGACGACACCATGGTGGAGCTGTCGACCTTCGATCCGGTCGCCGGGCGCATGATGGTGGAACGGACGGTCCACCGTGACGGTCAGACTCGCCACGCCTCGTACTTCGTCCGGCTTCCGACGCCGCCCGAATGGGTCGTCTGGCTCGACGCGGCGGGGTTCCACGACGTCCGCTTCCGGGCCGGCGGAGGCGACCCCCTGGAGCTGGACAGCTGGGAGATGGTGGTCGCCGCCACCGCCTGACCCGCCGCGTGCCTGCGCACGCCGCCCTTGGGCCGCACGGCCCGGGCTGTTGATCAGCCTGACGATGCCCCTGGAGCGATGAGGAGGATCGTCACGACTCCCGACTCGTGCTCATGCTCGTCGAAGACCTCGACTCCATCAGATCCGGGAACCTCTGCAAATCGAATCTCGGTTGGTTGCCCCACGTTTTCTGTCAGTGGTTCGCTCGGGGCCTGCCAAGGTCGGCCGTCGAGACGAAGAACCCATTGCTCGACGAGGCGCCAGAGCCGGCATGGAGGATTCTCCCGCACTCCCCACTCATGAGGAATGTAGATATTCCGTATCGGCACTACGCCGAGCGCCGCTGCTCGACTAGTTCCTCGCTCTTCCGCTTGAGCATCCCCATGAACTCGGGGTCATTCTGGCGGCGCTCGGCCTCCCGCTCGGTGGCCTCGTACCAGGTCGCAACAAGTCTTTCGACGCCAGCATGATCGCCCCGGAGCCAGGCCTGGGTCGGCGTCAGTCCGCCCAGTTCCTCGTAGGCCCGGTGGTTCCACCACTCTGCCTCTGAGCCGTTCGACTCCCCAATGCTCTTCAACAGGTCGTTGACGGCAGCTGCACGCCGGTTGAGCTCGTATGAAGCTGGTTCTGAACTCACGGGGCGTCCTGCTGAGATCCATTGTACGGCAGGGGTGGCTCCGGACATGGGTACGAGGACGCGCTTTTGACACCCCAGCTGAGGAACTCGACTCGAGCGTCGCCGCCAAGGAGCGACCACCTCCGGTGCTGGTCAGTCGGGTCGATCCTGGTGGAGAACCGAATAGCGGGCGGAGCGGCAATCGGGAATCGCCACCTGGCCCTCGGTGCGTGTGCTCGATTTTGGCGATGGACGACGGTGACGACGGTCGTGCGCAATTACGGCCGCAGTGACAACAGCAAAGAGCCGGGCATCGGCCGTCGAGATCTCACGGCCACCTTCCTCGTCAACACCGAAGAAGCTCGGTACGAGGTGAGCGGTTTCGGGCCAGCCGTAACGAATAGCCCGGGCCCTCAACTCGACGGGCACGTCGTCGGGATCATCGAGCGTGCACGCCAAGGTCTCGGCCTCGTACGGCCACGGCGCGGCTGGATCCCGGTGTTCGAGGTCGGCTTCGACCACATCGCCGGGGAAGATGGCGAGGCCGGGCTGGATGCCGGCGTTGCCCATCACGACGGCCTTCACCCGCCTCCGATCGCCGTCGAACACCACGTCGACCACGAAATCGATGTCGTCGGACCAGCGTCGCCACGGTGTTGCCTCGTTGTAAGCCTGGACTTGGTCCAAGAGGACCGTCCAGTCAGCAGGAGAGGGTGGATCTATCGGCTGGCGACGGCCCGCCATAGATCCGACGAAGGAGTCGAAGATGTCCTCGGCCTCGCCCCCGGGGACGACCTCATCGACCGGCGGGATGAGAGTGAGTCCCGGGCGCCGACCGAGCTCGGCCGCCACCGAGTCACCCAGACCGACAGCGGTCAGGATTCGCCGGGGATGCCCGGGAGCGAGCGTGCCGGCTGGCTTGGTCAGCGCGTTCTCTATCGCCTGGGCCAGGGCGGCCCGGACGTCTTCGGCGACCGAGAGACCACGGATGAGACTGGTGTCGACGTCGAGGATGAGGGCTGCGACCACAACCGGCTGGTCGGCCACCCGCACGGCGTGTGACACGTCCCGGCTCATGACCATCCAGGTAATTGGCGCCACTGGTTGGAGGATAGATGGCATGTCTGGCGGGACGCGCTATCGGGTCGCCACAGTCACCGTGCACGTGACATGGGTTTCTGAGTGCCTTCTTTCACCGGCCATGGCCCGGGCCCTGCGCCGACGGGAGCGCGGGCCTAGCCCCGACGGGACCCTCGTGCCGCGCCTATTGGGTGTGACGCCAAGTTCACCGGGCGGACCGAGGCAGAGGGTCGGGCCAGGGGGCAGCGGTACACTGGAAGGTGACACGACTGTCAGAAAAACGGTGTTGGCGTGACGCCTTCGGGCTGCGACACAGCGCCCCCGAGGAGACGGGCTGAGACTGCGTGACAGTGAAGGCATCATGAGCAGCGGCATCGTGTCGTGGGGCACGTACCTGCCCGCATGGCGGCTCCAACGGTCGGCCATCGCCGGGGTGTTGGGCAGCGGCGGCGGTCGGGGGACGCGATCGGTCGCCTCCTACGACGAGGACACGACGACGCTCGCCGTGGAGGCCGGGAGGCGGGCCTTGTGCGCCGCAGCCAGGAATCGGACTGAGACGGGATCCTCGACGAGGTCTTCGACGGACACGGCGCCTCCACCGGGTGGGGCCTCGACCTCCGCCGTCCACGACGTGCTCCTGTCGACACCCGACCCCGCGTATCTCGATAAGACCAGCGCCACCACTGTGCACGCAGCACTCGGGCTGGGGCGGGAGTGCGGGGCCTACGACTTGGCGGGCTCGCCCCGGTCTGCGATGGCCGCGCTGCTCGGGGCCCTCGGCGGCGCTTCGGGTGGCCGCAGCACCCTTGCCATCGTCTCGGACCTTCGTACCGGTCTCGCCGGCTCGGCCGAGGAGCGCGACAGCGGTGACGGCGCCGCCGGCTTCCTCTGCGGTCCCGAGGGAGGCGTGGCCGAGCTCATCGGGCGTGGCGCCTGTAGCGACGAGTTCCTCGACCGTTGGCGCGTCCCCGGAGAGATGGACTCGCACGTCTGGGAGGAGCGATTCGGGGAGGAGCTCTACGTGCCCCTGGCCCGAGAGGCCTTCGCCGCGGCGCTGAAGGACGCGGGGATCTCCGAGAACGACATCGACCACGCCGTGGTCACCGGACTACACGCCCGCGCCGTCAAGGCGGCGACGGCAGGTTTGGGTGTGCGAAGCGGCGTCCTGGCGCCGGACCTCACCGCCACGCTCGGCAACCTGGGCGCAGCGCACGCCGGGGTGGCGCTGGCCGACGTGTTGGACCGGGCCGAACCGGACCAGGTCGTCGTGGTGCTGTCCTTGGCCGACGGTGCGGATGCACTGGTCTTCCGGACCACCGCTGCGTTGGTCGCGGCTCGACAGGCGCGGGCCGAAGCCGGCGTGGCGACCGTGGCCGAGCAGGTGGCGTCGGGCCGAGACGACTTGTCCTACGCCGCCTTCCTGACATGGCGTGGCCAGCTCGTGCGCGAGCCGCCGAGGCGCCCCGATCCGGAGCGCCCCGGTGCCCCGACCGTCCATCGCTCGGAAGGCTGGAAGTACGGGTTCACGGCGAGCCGTTGCCTCGTGTGCGGATTCCGCCACATGCCTCCGACGCGGGCCTGCCTTTCGTGCCACTCCATCGACCAGATGCAGGCCGAACGCCTGGCCGACGTGTCCGGCACGGTGGCCACGTTCACGATCGACCATCTCGCCTTCAGTCTCTCGCCTCCGGTGATCGGTGTCATCGTCGACTTTGACGGCGGCGGCCGCTACCGCTGCGAGCTCACTGACGCCCGCCCGTCCGAGCTGGCCATCGGGGACCGAGTGGCCATGACCTTCCGGCGCATATGGACCGCTCAGGGCGTGCACAATTACTTCTGGAAGGCACGACCGTTGCGGTCAGCGGACTGCGGCCGCCGGTGGACGAGACCAAACCAAAAGCGAGTCGTAGGCATCAGGCGTAGAAGTCAGGCGTCAGGCATTCGGCATTCGGCATTCGGAGCCGGGAGGAACGAGGAGGACCATGGCGAGCACGGGCATCCGCGATCAGGTGGCAATCGTGGGCATGGGTTGCACCCGATTCGGGGAGCTGTGGGACAAGGGGGTCGACGACCTGCTGATCGACGCTTCCACCGAGGCGTCAGCGTCGGCGGGGTTGGCGCTGAACGACATCGACGCCTTCTGGCTCGGCACCATGACGTCGGGCGTGTGCGGCGTGACGCTGTCGCGCCCTCTCAAGCTCGACTACAAGCCCGTGACGCGGGTGGAGAACTACTGCGCCACCGGCTCGGAGGCATTCCGCAACGCCTGCTACGCAGTCGCGTCCGGCGCGTACGACACCGCAATGGCCGTCGGGGTGGAGAAGCTCAAGGACACCGGGTACTCGGGTCTGACCGGCGTGCGGCCGGTCGGTGACGGCACCGATCCCGGGCTGTCGTCCCCCGCGGCCTTCTCGTTCCTGGCGCCCTCCTACGCGCACAAGTACGGCGTGGACCCGGCCCAGCTGAAGGAGGTGATGAGCCGGATCGCCTACAAGAACCACCTGAACGGCGCCCGCAACCCCCGGGCGCAGTTCCGCAAGGAGGTCTCCATGGAGACCATCGCCAAGGCTCCGTTGGTGGCGGGCGACCTCGGCGTGTTCGATTGCAGCGGGGTCAGCGACGGGTCGGCGGCCGCGGTCATCTGCCGGGCCGAGGACGCACACCGCTACTGCGCCAACCCGCTCTACGTGAAGGCACTGGCGTTCGTGGCCGGCCCAGCCGCCGGGCCGATCGACCCCTCCTACGACTACACCACCTTCGAGGAGGTGGTGCGCTCGGCGGCCGACGCCTACGCCCAGGCCGGCATCACCGATCCGCGCGCCCAGCTGGCCATGGCCGAGGTGCACGACTGCTTCACCCCGACCGAGCTCGTCCTGATGGAGGACCTCGGGTTCGCCGAACGCGGCACGGCGTGGAAGGAAGTGCTCGCCGGGACCTACGACCGCGACGGCGAACTGCCCGTCAACCCCGACGGCGGGTTGAAGTCGTTCGGGCACCCCATCGGCGCGTCCGGCCTGCGCATGCTCTTCGAGTGCTGGCTCCAGCTCAGGGGCGAGGCGCCGCCGGAGCGTCAGATCGCCACGGTCGGCCCCGGGCGCACGATGGGCCTCACCCACAACCTGGGCGGCGCACCGGGGGAGGGCGTGAGCTTCGTCGGCATCGTCGGCACCGAGCTTGACGCCTGATGGGAAGCACCGAGCCTGAGAGCGGTACTGGGTCGGATCTGCTCGCCGAGACCGAGGACCAGCGCGCCCTCCGACAACTCGCCCGTGACACCGCGACCCGGGAGGTTGCGCCCCGAGCACACCAGGCCGACGAGGACGGGGCCGTTCCGGCGGAGGTGCGCAAGGCGCTCGCCGCGTCCGACCTGCTCCGCATCACGGTGGGGGAGGAGTGGGGCGGCATGGGTCTCGGAGACGTCGAGGCGTCGATCGTCCTCGAGGAGATCGCCCGAGCCGACGTGTCCTCCGCCATTTGCTGCCAGCTGACGTTCAACGGACCGCCACGGGGGATCGAGCATCTCGGTCCGCCGGCCATGAAGGACCGCTGGCTTCCGGCCGCAGCCGACGGCGATGCCCTGATCAGCATCGGCATCACCGAGCCCGACGCCGGCTCGGCCGTGCAGGACATGAGGGCGGCGCTGGTGGCCGATGGTCCCGGACGATGGCGGCTCAACGCGTACAAGAACTACTCGACGCTCGGCGACGTCGCCCAAGGGGTGCTGGTCTGGTGCCGTTGGCCGGGCGGGGAGGGCGCGAAGGGCATCGGCGCCGTCATCGTGCCGACTGACCGGGAGGGGGTGGCCGTCACCGGCCGCCACAAGGGCATGGGCATCCATGCCGCCACAGAGGCCGAGCTGGCCTTCGACGGCGTCGAGATCACCGAGGACGACGTGCTGATCGCCGGTGACCCGTCGAACACCTCCGCCTTCAAGGTGCTCTTGTCGCACCTCAACCACGAGCGTTGCGGCAACGCCTCTATGTGTGTGGGAGCCGCTCAAGGCGCCCTCGAGCACGCGGTGCGCTACGTGAACGAGCGCGTGATCGGCGGCAGTCCTTTGGCAAAACTCCAGGGCCTGCAGTGGAAGCTGGCCGACATGGTGGTGCAGCTCGAGGGGGCCCGGTTGCTGCTGGCCCGGGCCGTACGTCTGGCGGGCCCGGCCGGTACGCCGCCGGCGCTCGAGACCGCGCTGGCCAAGACCGCCGCAAACCTGGCGGCCAAGTTCGTTTGCGACGAGGCCATGCAGATCCACGGTGGGTACGGCTACTCACGCGAGTACCCGCTCGAGCGGGCTTATCGAGACATCCGAGGCCTTTGTTTTGGTGCGGGGACCGTCGAGGCGCAGCGCAACTACATCGGCCTGCGAGTGGCGGCCGGGCGAACGCACGGGCTCGCCCGGCTGGGTCGACCCGCTCGCCGGAGTCTGAACCCACTTCGTCGGGTACGGGGGCTGATCGAACCCCAATTTGAGCTGCATGCACATGTAATGCGGTTGCAACGATGATGACACGATCTCGTGTAAGGATCGAAGTCTCGGAGCACTCAGTCCATCGACGTGTGGATCCTCCTCGACCAGCCAAATGAAAGTGACCGAAGGTCCATAGCGAGAGTCGATGAGATCCCAAGGGAGAGCGTATGGGGTTCCTAAGCGGCAATAACAATGTCGTACTTGTGAGCCAGTGCAACAACCTCCAAGGCCTTACCGTCACGCTCGCGGTGACCGAGGACTTGGTCACGGTAGGAAACGCGGGGTTCTCCCTCCAACTCAACTGCTTTCCACAGGCCGGTCAGACATTCCAGAACCAGACCCTCAACTGGTTTCAATACTTCCTTGTGGTCCAAAACGGGCAAATCGGCTGGGGTGTCGAATATTGGGATACGAACAATTTCACCAACAGCGGATCGGTACCTTGGCCCTCCGGGTATACGCCGAACCCGCCCAACACGACGACCGCCCTGCCGGTCATTCCGAATGACACAGGAGACACCTCGTTCGCCAGCGTCCCGTCGAACCAGGTTCTCAAAGGCTCGGTACTACAGGTTCAGCTCAGCACAGACGCCACCGGCGTCACGAAGGCGACATTCAACTACACCGATCCCAGTGGCACCCTCTCGACAGCCGCGTACACGTTCCAAAGCAACGCGGTCTTCCCTATCTACGGAGTCCAGCCGGTGCTGGTGGGCCCGATCGGAGGGGCCCCAACCAGCTTCAGCTCAGGTGCGGGTACTCTCGCTTGCACCGTGACGTCAGGCTCGCTCGGCGTCGAAGCCGCGAGTTGCGGTGGCTACCCGGAGCCCGGCACGGCCGAGGATTCCAACTCCATCTATGGAGCAGTCACGCCGGCAACGGGAGCAACGGTCACCCAAACAGTCGGCGTAGTCCCGATGACCATGTCATTCGACTTCGAGCAATCCACTTTTGGACTGGACGAAGTCGAGAGCACACCCTCGTGGAACCCGGCCTATTACTTGGAGGTGACCGGCTTCCCGAACAACGCCCTTGGACTCAATTCGCCATCCGACCTGAATAGCCAGAGCATTTCCCCCCAACCCGCGATCACGGTCGCAATCGACGAGTCACTCAATCCGAGTCTTACGGCAACTCAGATATCGACGATCCGTAACAACCTGCCGGTCGTGAACACCTTTGCGCCTCCAATATTGGCAATCGACAGCACGCTCGCCACGAATTACCAAACACTGCTGTACCCGTACAACATCTCGTTTCCCAACCTCAGCGCATTGAAAGCCCTGAATGCGCACGAGTCGGCCTTCATCACTTTGTCTGCCGTACTGACCGTGCCGGTTCCCACGGGCGGAAACACGAATACCACTGTAACGACCACGAACGTGACAGTTCAGTGCGAGGCAGAGATCGAGCTTGCGAACGGTGAAGACCCCCGAATGGAGGATCTGAACCCGACAAGCCCGCTCGCCTACCCGTCGTGGCTGAGCTATGACCTGCGGATATTCAAGGTCACGGCCGGTCAGTCGCACCACAAATTCAGCGTGCCGATCCCCACTGATGCCGGCCAGGCCGTGTCGTACATCCGCCAAGTCTTGAATAACCTTAATAACCCGAGCCTGATAACAAACGGCGACACATTCGACAACGCCTTGACCCAGAGCGAGGACGCGTCAGCCGTTCCTTGGTTGCCGTCCCAAGGTGGCGAGCCAGCTGAGTTCGCTTTCGCCGTCGCCCGGGTCAGGATCAAATCCAGCATCACCGAAACCATCGGTCCGGTGCGCGTCTTCTTCCGGCTGTTCAACGCGGCTAGCACAGTCACGAGCTTCGCCGAAGTCGGCACGGCCGAGGGCACCTATCGCTGGGGAACCGACGGCACAGGGGGACACAAGATCCCGCTTTTGGGAGTCGAGACGAATGCCGGTTCGCTCGAGTACGTGACCGTTCCCTGCTTCGCCACCGCTAGGGTCAACCTGAACGGGCCGGCCGACATGAATACTCAGAAGGATCATCCGAACGCCCAGTCCATCACGACTTCGGCGGGTGAAGAGGTCGACACGTATTTCGGTTGCTGGTTGGACGTCAACCAGACGACGAAGTTCTTGATCCCGACTCCGCCCAGCAGTCAGTCGCAGTGGGACGGACCGTGGGCCGGGACTGAGTCTCTCAATGGAGCCATAGCCGTCGCGCCCCACCAGTGCCTGGTCGCGGAGATCAGGTTCGACGACACGCCCATTCCTCTCGGCGCAGACACGGCTGACACCGACAAGCTCGCTCAGCGGAACATCGCTTGGCTAGGAGTGCAGCCATGATTTCTCATCCTTTCGAGATCAAGCCGTCAGCGACAAACGAGGGGCCGGACGTGCTCATGGTCACCTGGCGTGGAACGCCCGCCCAGAGCGTGGCCGAGATCTATCTACCTGCCGTCCCATCGAACGCCATCATCTCGCTGGCCGACACCATGTATGGACGTCATCGGCTCACCGCGACGGACACGAACACCGTGCAATTCCCGGCGCACGATCTGACTCTTATGCCGATTCCGGCCGGAAGTGGGCGCTATGCGGGCCTTCTCTCGGTCGACGTCCGCCCTTCGATGCCAGAGGGCAATACATTCACGGTTGCGGTCCGTCAGCTCAACCACGTGACCGCAACCATCCCGACGCCGCCTCCTCCGCCTCCGCAGCCGAAAGCAACTCGCAGCAAAGCGAAATCGGTCGAGTCCGAATCGGAGAGCTCGAGTAGAGAGAGACTGGCCTGGCGCCAGGTTCAGGGCGCTTTTCAGTACACCGTCACCGTCAAGCCTGACGAAGTCTTGCTACCCGAGCAAGAGCGGCTCGTGGCGTGGTTGAAGTGGCGAGTCAGCGTCACCCCGAAAGCGAATCGGTGGCTGCCCGTACTGGAGCGATACTTGAAATACACGGAGAGCCTGGTTTGGAACCTGGGCAAGGACCCGAATTCGATCCCGCCTTCCGAGGTGGGAAAGATCACCGGCGAAGGACCCGGGCCCGAGTGGCCCATCCCGATCCATGGAGATCATGAATGCTCGGGCAAGGTCGTCGCCATCAACTACGACAGCTTCGGAGACTTCTGCGGCTTCGTCATTCTTACGGCATTCGGCCACGAGCGGGCATTCCGCGCCACGGAGCATGCGATCGAGGAGCTGGTGCGGCACGCATGGGTGGAGCGGACCTTCGTGAGGGTGTTCTCCCACGAGCACGATCCAGGGCGGGTGGACCGGCTGGTCCTTCTTCGATATCACTGAGGACTACTTCCTTCACGCGAGACCGGTCCAACGAAGACGGATCCGGCGTGAAACCCTCGATCATGCTGCCGTAATCCGGGGCTCCGTCCTTCGGACCTCGTCGCGCGAAGCCTCGGTCAGCAGGTGCTGGAAGGCGCCGAGACCCCGGGTCCGGCCTCCGGATCGTCGACGATGCCGCCGCCGGTGTCGCCCCGCAGGATTGCGCCAAGGTGGACGACGTACCACGTGCCCCGCCACGAGATCATGGAGGCGATCCCCAAGGAGCGGGTCTGACCGCCCAACTGGTAGATCACTCGCGAGTTGGCGACCTCGTAGTAACCGATCCCGTTGGCGCACACGCCCGGCGGTATCCAGTGGCCGTATTGCTCGGGTACCGACACCGACACGAGGGTGGCCGCTGACGGGTCAGGTCCCAGCAGGGCGTGGGCCGCGTCGATGTCGAGCTCGAAATCGGCGACCAGGCGGTTCTGCCAATCGCCCGACGGATCGGTGATCCCGGTCTTGAGCTGGACGTAGGCCGTCCGGGGGAAGAACGACGGCAAGGCGGGCGTGACCGACCCCGCGACGATTCCCTGCCAGAGGGCGTTCATCTCGGATTCGAACTGCGGGGTGGAGGCGGCGGGGAACTGAGTTGTCTGCGGGAGCAGCCCGGGGTCGGCCGTCGTCGCGGTCGCCGAGGACGTGCTCGACGTCGTGGTCGCCGTGGCCCCGCTCCGCGCCGACACCGTCTGATGGGCGGTGGCCCCGGATGCCGCTCCCGTCGTGTTCGAGGTTCTTCCCGCTGCGAGCGGCGTCCGACCGTTGCCCGAGCGCGTCACGACGAGCGCTGTGACCACCACCGCGATCGCGACCACTCCCGTGACGACCGCAAAGAACCGACGCCGTCGTACGCCGGCACTCGGTCCAGGGGTCCGTGGCCGCCCGCGTTCGATCCCGCGCTGGCGCTGGTTTCCTTTCCGGCGGCTCCCCGACGCCGACACCGGTTACGTCGCCGTCGCCGTCGCCGTCGCCGACGTCGGCAGCTGTGCTGACGGACCTTGCGGGTCCCTCAGCGCTGCATCGACTTGGTCTCGAGGAACTCCTCGAAGCCAAACTTCCCGCGCTCACGGCCGATGCCCGACTGCTTGTAGCCGCCGAACGGCGCGCTGGGATTGAACTGACCGCCGTTGATGTCGACCTGTCCCGTCCGCATCTGGCGGGCCACGTTCTCGGCCCTGCTGGCATCGGCGCTCCACACGGCGCCCGCGAGTCCGTAGGGGGTGTCGTTGGCGATCTCGATCGCCTCCTCCTCGGTGTCGTAGGGGATGATGGAGAGCACCGGCCCGAAGATCTCCTCCTTGGCGATCGTCATGTCGCGCGTCACGTCGGAGAAGACCGTCGGCTGGACGTAGAAGCCCTTCTCCAACCCCTCGGGCGCGTCGGCTCCGCCCACCACGAGCTTGGCCCCCTCCTCGATTCCCTTCTTGATGTAGCCGCGCACCCTGTCGCGCTGAACCGAGGAGACCAAGGGCCCGAGGAGCTTGCCCGCCTCGAAGGGGTCGCCCGGCGCGAACCCGGCGGCGGCGCCAGCGGCCAGCTCTTCCACCTCGGCCAGCTTGTCGCGGGGGACCAGCATCCGCGTCAACGCCGAGCAGGTCTGGCCCGAGTTCATGTAGCAGCCGAAGACGCCCGCCGGCACGGCGGCGGCGAAGTCGGTGTCGTCGAGCAGGATGTTGGCGGACTTGCCGCCGAGCTCGAGGGAGACCCGCTTGATCCCCTCAGCCGCCAGCTCCATGACCCGGCGCCCGGCGCGTGTCGAGCCCGTGAAGGAGACCATGTCGACCTTGGGGTGGGCGGCGATCGCCTCGCCCACCACCGGCCCGACGCCGCTTACCAGATTGAAGACTCCCGCTGGCAGGCCGACCTCGTCGATGATCTCGGCCAGGATGAAGGCGTTGATCGGCGCCACCTCGCTCGGCTTGAGCACGACGGTGCACCCGGCGGCCAGCGCGGGCGCGACCTTCAGCACGACCTGGTACAGCGGGAAGTTCCACGGCGTGATGGCGCCCACGACGCCGACGGGCTCGTGCACGACGAGCGAGTTGCCGAGCTCCTCCTCCCAGTCGAAGGCCTCGGCGGCGTTCGCCGCGTCGGCGAAGGCGCCCGCGGGCAGCCCGACCTGGATGGAGCCCGACAGCGTCATGGGCATGCCCACCTCGTGCGAGATCACGGCGGCGAGCTCGTCGGTCCTCGACGCCAGTGCCTCGCCGACGCGCTTGAGCAGCTTGCCCCGCTCCTCGCGGGAGGTGGCGGCCCAGCCCGGGAACGCGGCCGCCGCGGCCTGCACGGCCTTGTCGACGTCCTCGGGCGTGCCCTCGGGGATGGTGGCGAAGACTTCCTCGGTGGCCGAGTCGATGACCTCGAGCGTGCCGGTCCCAGTCGAGGGGACCCATGCTCCGTTGATGTAGATCTTGTCGCGGACGTCCATGGACGAGCCCTCCCTGTTCTTGCCGTTCTAGGCCTGGTGCTCTTTGCCCCTTACCCTACCGACTGGACGGACCGGTCACCGGATCTGACTGAAAGGGCGGATCACCCGACGTCCGCCCCCGGCACCCGGTCCGGCGAGAGCGCGGGGCCGACCGATTCCCGGCCTTCGTCGGGTTCAGCGTTTGCCGAGGCGTGTCAGCGTTTGCCGAGCAGCGGGTGCTCGCCCATGCCGACCGGCTGGAGGTGCTGGCCCAGGACCTCGTGGAAGTGGTCGGCCACTTCCTGGGGGGTCCAGCCCCCGTCGCGCCACATGCCGGCGATCTGGCGAGGCGTCTGGAAGAGGGTGTAGGCGTAGCCGGTCCGGCCGAGCACCTGGCCGTTGACGTAGGAGGCGCCCTCGCTGGCCAGGAAGGCGATCAGCGGGGCGTTGAGCGCGGCGTCCTGGTCGGCCGGCGGCTCGGCCCCGGCGTAGAGGCCCTCGGTCATGCGGGTGAAGCCGGCCGGGGCGACGGCGTTGACCGTGATGCCGTACTTGCCCAGCTCCAGGGCCCACACGAACGTCATGCCCATGATGGCCGCCTTGGCCGCTCCGTAGTTCGTCTGCCCGAAGTTGCCCCGGAGGCCGGCGGAGGAGGTGATGTTGACGATGCGGCCGTATCCAGCATCCTTCATCAGCGGCGCGGCGTGACGGACCGTGTTGAACGTGCCCTTCTGGTGCACGGCGACGACGGCGTCGTAGTCGGACTCGTCCATCTTGACCAGGGTCCGGTCCCGCACGATGCCGGCGTTGTTGACGACGATGTCGATGCGGCCGAACGCCTCGGTTGCCGTGCCGATGATCCGTCCCGCCGCCTCGAAGTCGCTCACGGAGTCGTGATTGGGCACGGCTTCGCCGCCTGCCGCCTCGATCTCCTGGCAGACCTGCGCGGCGGGGTCCGCAGTGTCCGTCGGGACCCCGGCTGCTGCCCCCGCGCCGCCGTC
This sequence comes from uncultured Acidimicrobiaceae bacterium, assembly GCA_963824445.1. GTDB lineage: Bacteria > Actinomycetota > Acidimicrobiia > Acidimicrobiales > RAAP-2 > Bog-473. Next base: position 13,503 of record CAWGPG010000001.1, read on the forward strand.
CCCCGCTCCCTCACCCGACTGGCCGCTGAGCGTGACGCCCACGTCGTTGACCACGACCTTGGCCCCCTCGGCGGCCAGGCACCGCGCGATGTCGCGGCCGATCCCTCGTCCCGCCCCGGTCACCACGGCCACCCGACCGTCAAGAAGTCCCATGGCTCGAGACTGTACCCTCCGACGACCAAACCTGACATCTGTGTCAGGTCCGACCGCCGGGCTGTACCATCGGGACCGTCCACGGGACGGCGGTGCTCCTCATGTGTGCATGTGTGCATGTGTGCCCATGTGCGCTACATGTGCGGAGAACGGTCGTCCTCGATACGCATGAGGAGCACTCGATCATGGCGACTTTCATCGAGAACGCACCCGAGCAGATCTGCGCCGCCGCCAAAGAACTGCTGCAGAAGGGGTTGGTGGAAGGCACGTCCGGGAACATCTCGGCGCGCATGGAGGACGGCAACATCGCCGTGACCCCGTCGTCGCTCGACTACCGCATCATGACGCCCGACGACATCTGCGTGGTCGACCCGGCGGGCGAGCTCGTCGCCGGTGAGCGAGGGCCGACGTCGGAGAAGTACCTCCACCTGGCCGTCCACGCCGCCTACGAGGACATCGCGGTGTGCATCCATTCGCATGCCGTCCACGCCACCATGTTCGCCGTCGCGCAGCAGGACATCCCGAGCTGCATCGACGAGTTCACCGTCTACCTGGGCGGCGACATCCGCTGCACCGACTACGCGCCGAGCGGCTCCCCCGACCTGGCCGAGCAGGTGGTCAAGGCACTGGAGAACCGTGGTGCCGCGCTCATCGCCAACCATGGGATGGTCGCAGTCGGGACGACGATGGAGCGCACGATGCACAACACCGCTTTGGTGGAGCGCTCGGCCCAGATCATCTGGGGCGCGAAGCAGCTCGGCACCATCTATCCGTTGCCGGAGAAGGTCAACCAGAACTTCGCCAACGTCTACCCGTTCATGCGATAGGCCGACGATCGACGATCGACGACCGACGACCGACGACCGACGGGCACGGGGCCGGGACGTGGGCGGGAGCGGCGGGAAGTGGACGAAGGCGATGAAGGCGAGGACGAGGTCGTGAGCGGCGAGAGCGGGAACCGAGGCCGTGTCCGGGCCCGTCTGGCTGAGCTCGGACTGACGCTGCACGGGCCCCACCCACCTCACGATCCGCTCGATGCGGTGGTCGTCCACGACGGCATCGCCCGCACGTCAGGGCAGCTACCCCGCATCCTCGGCGAGCTCACGTGCGTCGGCCGGCTCGGTGACACGGTCACCGTCGATGAGGGCCGTGAGGCGGCCTCGGTGTGCGCACTCAACGCGCTCGCCGTGCTTGAAGTGGCGCTGGGCTCGCTCGATCGGATCGACCGCGTCCTCACCGTCACCGGCTACGTGGCCTCGACACCCGACTTCCACGGCCAGCCCACCGTCGTGGACGGCGCGAGCCGCGTGCTCTCGGACGTTTTCGGTCCCGCCGGGCGGCACACCCGCTCGGCCATCGGTGTGGCGGCGTTGCCCCGGGGCGGCGCCGTCGAGATAGAGGTGACGGTGGCTGTCAGCGACTGACACTTACCCCACCCGACCCGCCCTCGCCGCGCCCCGCCCCTCGCCGCGTCCCGCCGTGTCCATCAAATTTGCCGCCCCAGTTGTGACAACCCTGGGCCGCGGCGGCGACCGTTCCGTGTGCGATGGCTACGGAGATCCTTCTTGGTGCGGGACCCTCTCTTGGTGCGGGACCCTCTCTTGGTGCGGGACCTGCGAGTGGGTCGGATGCGCCCCCGACGAACGCTGAACGCATCACGGTGACCCACCGGCTCGGCGCTTTCAGCAACTCCGAACTGGCCGGACTTTCGAACGAAGAGGCACTGGCCCACTTGGACGCCGCGGTCCGGGCGCGGGCCGCCCTCGACGGTCAGATTGCTCAGCTGGGAGCTGAGGTCGAGCGTCGTCAGGCCTTCCGTGACCGCGGAGCAACGTCGCTCGTGGCCCTTCTGACCGGTGGTTGCGGCTTCTCCTCTGCCAGCGCCCGCACTGTCGCCAAGGTGGGCGAGTGCCTCTTCGACCTACCGCATCTCCAGGATGCGCTCTGCTCCGGCGAGCTGAGCCTCGATCAGGTGCGCGTGGTTGCCGGGGTCGCCGAGCCGGAATCAGATGCCGATTGGGTTGAAGCGGCGCGTGGGCTATCAGTTGCCGACCTTGCCCAGATGGCCGAACGACGAGCCGCGGAAGAGCGGGCGGCTGGAAAGCCCTCGAGGGGTCGGGGCAACACCGACCCTGCCCGGCGCTCTGTGCGCTTCAACGACGCCTGTTGCACCATGACGGCTCGGCTGCCAAGGGCCGACTTTGTCTGGGTCCGTGGTGCCGTTGACGCACGGGTCAAGCAGCTTGTCTCGGATGGCGAGACCCCTCTCGACGAGCGGGCGGGTGATGCGCTGCTATCGCTTTTGAACGACGCACAGAGCGACGCACAAGGTCCACCGGCGCCCGGGGTCACGTCGTCGCCATCGAGCCGCCGATCGATGTCAGCCTCCCAGCCGGTCGTCGTCGCACACGTCGCGCTCGAGACCCTCCTCGGTATCGGCGACGGCGACGGCGAGGGTTCCCGTGCCCTGGCCGAACTCGAAGGAGCCGGCTTGGTCAGTGTGGAGGTGGTCCGCCGCTTGGCCTGTGACGCCATGTTCATCGTCGCGCTCGATGATGAAGCCGGACACACCATGTACGAAGGCCGCGCTCGCCGTTTTCCGACCGAGACGCAGCGCCGAGAGCTGTGGCGTCGCGATAGGCACTGTCGCTTTCCGGGATGTTCCAACGACCGGTTCACCCGGGTACACCACGTCGTGCCGTGGAAGCCGGACGGCCGCACAGACCTCGACAACCTGGCGATCCTGTGTGAGCACCACCACCATGAGGTGCACTCCAAACGCTGGAGTGTTTCGGGCGACGCCAATGTGGTACTCAGCTTCGTTGGCCCTAGCGGTCGCGAGATGACGTCGCGTCCGTCGCCGTTGTGGGCGACCGTCGGCACCGCGGCCAGAGCAGGCCCGGTTCCGGCCGCATGACCAAATTCAAGACGAGATCAGGTGGGAGAAAGACGGTCTTCCCATATCTCGAGCTCACGCGTACGGCCCCCGTCGACGCCACCGGGAACGGTGACCTCGGCGAGAAATCAAGAAATCTCAGCTCCGCGATAGATCAAAGCTGCCACCTCGGCGACTGATCATCGATGCGTATCTCGGCGGGGTCAGAACACGTCGCCCTTGGCCGGATCAGGGACCGTCACTTCCGGGAGGCTTCTCGAAGGCCTCCTGCATCACGAGTCGTGCCGTTCCGGCGAGGTCCCAATACGTTGTCGTACCCGTGTCCCGCAGTTGCCGCACGGCTTCGATCGCGAACCCGTAGGACGCTGCAGCGATCGCGCCGCCGACCGAGATCCGGCTCACTCCCAGTTCGGCGAGCTCGTCGACCGTGGGAGCGCCAGGTACAATTAGGACGTTGACCGGACGGTCGACAGCGGAAAGCAGCTGCCGTAGTTCCGCCGGGTCGACGACCCGTGGCGCGAAGAGCACGTCTGCTCCGGCCTCCTGGTAGGCCTGAAGCCGGGCGATGGTGTCCGCCAGGTCAACCCGGCCGTGCAGGTAGTTCTCGGCTCGGGCCGTGAGCACGAAGGGAATCGGTCCGCTGTGAGCCGCTTCGGCGGCCGCGCGCACCCGCTCGGCCGCGTACCACGCGCTCATAAATGGGGTTGCGCCTATCCCCGGTGAAATCCTCCACTGATCCACCGGACAGCCCGGTATCGATCGCGTCGACGATCGTTGCCGCGACACCCTCGGGATCATCAGCGAAGCAGTTCTCCAGGTCGGCCGAAATCGGAACGCTGACGGCGGTCGCGAGTTCCGAGCAATGGGCGAGAACTTCCGCGCGCGTCATCGCCCCATCGGGACGGCCACGTGATGCGGCGAACCCACCGCTGGTTGTCGCAAGTGCTTCGAAACCCAGCGACTCGAACAGCAGCGGCCGAGCCGATATCCCACACGTTCGGCATCAGCAATGGCCGACCCGGTACGTGCAGGGCGCGAAAGCGCTCGACTCGCTCCGCCTGCGAGGAATTTCGTGCGTCGGGTGAGGTCGGCTCTGTCGGGGTCATGCTCGCACGGTAGCGTCACCAAAGACCGTCCGATGCGGGACGTCTCAGTTGGCTGCTGTCGACACCTCGGACGTCTTCTCCGGCGGCGGGAACTCCCAGTACTGCACCTCGCACGTCATCGGCAGCAGGTAGCTGACGTAGAGGGAGTGGATCTTGACGACTTCCTGATCGTCGACGTGCAGATCGATCAGCTCCATCCGGTCGTCCTTCTTCCGGAATGCTTCCGCGCGTTCCTGGATACCCTGCAACTCCTCGAGCGCGCCGACAGCGAACCCGTAGTGGTCCATACGCGGGCACCGCATCGGGTCGTCCTCGGCGATGAGGAAGATGAATTGGTCCCAGTGGACGCAGCTGAGAATGAGCCGCCGGCGGTCTTGGGTCATGACCCCGATCTCGTCGAAGCCCAGCACCTCCTTGAAGAAGCCACAGATGTCGCGCCGGTTCTCCTCAGTCAGCAGCTCAGCCGGTAGCGACATGGCGACGTGGTTGAACCGCGGATTCCCCGACGGGTAGTAGGGATGTGTGCGCGACGCCATCAGACTCTGACCTCCGGTACGACCATGACCTTTCCGGCGATACGTCCGGTCGCCAGGCTCTCGAGGGCTGTCGGGATGCCGTCGAGCGTGACCTCTCCGGGTTCTATCAAGAGGTCGCAGGGGAATCCCTCTGAGGCGAGCAGCTCGAGCGCACGGGCGAACCCGTCGAGGTCGTAGACGAAGGATCCCGTCACCGTGAGCTCGTTGAGGACCATTCGGTTGATATCGAACTTCGGGTGATCGATGCCGGCCCCGACCATCACCAATGTCCCCCCTCGTCGCAACTGGCAGAAGGCGGCCTCTATCGCCGCACGATGCCCGGAACACTCGAGCACGATGTGCGTCGCACGCTCGGCGATCCTGTCAGGCTCCCACGGAGGGAATGACTCGAGGTCGGCTGGGTCCAAGACCAACGTCGCCCCGAGGCGCTCGGCCAAGCGCCGTCGTTCGGGATGCGGCTCCACGACCGTCACTTCCTCAATGCCCTTCGCCCGTAGGGCGGCAATGCTCAGCGCCCCTATGGGTCCTGCGCCGAAGACCATGACGGTGTCGCCTGGCGTGACGCCCGACCGCGTGATCCCGTGCAGCGCAACCGACAACGGCTCCGCCAGGGCAGCATGCCGAGCCGAAAGACCCTCGGGCAACCTGAGCATCCCCGCCGCCCGCGACACGATGTACTCCGCGAATGCTCCGTCACTGTGGTCGCCGGCCATGGCGGCTCGGTTCTCGCACTGAGACGGCTTTCCCTCACGACAGCGGCGGCAGGTGCCGCACCGCGCGGATGGCCCTCCGACGACCATCTCTCCCACGGACCAATCAGTCACCGAATCACCGACTGCGGCGATCGTCCCCGACCATTCGTGACCGGCGACCCGACCTGGTGTGAAGCCCCACCCGTCGCGAAGCTGGTGAATGTCCGAACCGCAGATCCCGCACGAATGCACGCGGACGACGACCTGGTCCGGTCCAGGCCGGGGTACGGCGCGTTGCTCGACGGTCACCACCCCCGGCGATTGGTAGACGGCCGCTGCCATGACATCGGGAAGTGTTCCGGTCGCGCCGTCCGGAGCCGTCCCGGTACCTGAAACTGACATACGCGTCAGGTTACGCGTTCTCCTCCAGCCAGGCGAGCCCTCCGGCCAAGTGCCGGAGGTACACCGGCAGCTCCCACGCCAGCGGGAAGTGTCCCAGCGCCGTGTAGAAGCTCCGTGCCTTACCGTCCTCGACGCACCATGCCAGCGGGAAGCCGCACTCGGGTATCCGGCCGTCGGGCACGGACAGGTCGACCTGGTCATCGGCCAATCGCAACAAGACCCGTGCCTCGGGTCGCAGGTCACGAAACAGGTAGACCTCGTCCCGCCAGTCCCAGTGTTCGCTGAGGTGGGCCGTCGCGGGATGGCCGCGGTCGACGACGTCGATGGCGAAGTCCTGCGTCCACGGATGCCCGTCGAAGCGTGCCCCCAGGAGGCGTCCGTACTCCGGCCAGGTGTGGCTGGCATCGGTCGCGGAGTGCACGCCGAGGACCCGGAGCTGGCCCGCTCGCCACGTGCGGGTCACCGCCTGCTTCTGCCCGGCCGACCAGGGGGTCTCTCCGATTGTGAACAGGGCAAGGACGCGGGCCGCGGCGAGCCGGTCCGGCGAGAGGTCCCGCACGTCGGTCACGTGGACTGGCGCCAGCCCGGCCAGGTCGGCCAGCTCCGACAGGGCGACGGCGGCTTGGGGAAGGGTCCCGTGAACGCCTGCCGGACCGTCGACGTATGGAGCCACCTGTGTGACGATGAGCATCGTCTCAGCCATCGCCGGGAGTGTAGGGCTGGTCGCAGGGCCCCGCCTGGTGCTCGAATACGCCCGGCGAAGACGCAGGACCGCTTTGGCGGAGTGCAAAGTGCCGGAGACTGACATTGCAGAACCGTCGACGTGGATGTGGGCGTTTGACGTGGACCCAGGCGAACCGACGAGGGCGACGAACTCACCAACCGATGAAGAGCCAGCCGGTTCAACAAGGACACAGGTACCCAGGCCAAGACGTAAGGAAGACAGAAGGAGGCAGGAGTGACGGACGACGAAATCAAAGCGGCCTTGATGCAGCTCGGCGCCGCGACCCTGGGCGAGTCGGGTGGCTTCGCAGCTGACCGTAGGCTTCGACCGGCGTGGCGGGGAGCGGAGTTGGCCGCCCCGGCATACCCCGTCGGCTGCGCACCGGGCGACAACCTGGCGGTGCACGTGGCCGTGACGAAAGCGCCGACGGGAAGCGCGCTCGTCGTCGACGTCGGCTGGGTGCCCGATCGTGGATACTGGGGCGAAGTGCTCACGACGGCGGCCGAAGCAGCTGGTGTCACGGGATTGGTGATCGATGGAGGCGTCCGAGACGTCGCCGCGCTCGAAGCGCATGCTTTCCCGGTTTTCTCGGCTGCGATCGCGTTGACCGGGGCAAGCAAGGACAAGCCCGGGTCGGTGGGTTCGCCGGTTCGTGTAGGTGGCGTGCTCGTCTCCGCCGGCGACTGGGTGGTGGCGGATGTGGATGGGGTCACCGTCGTGCCGCATTCGCGCCTCGAATCGGTGCTCGAGGCTGGGCGCGCGCGGGCCGAGAAGGAGGCTGGATACTTTGCCGCCTTGCGCGCGGGTCGGACCACACTGGACCTGCTGGGACTCGACGCATCCCTTGTCAAGGACGGCGGGAGCGGCTCGATCGCTCCCTAGCCGCGGGCCAAGGTCGGCGAGTGCCGGGTGCTCAGCGTGTCCGCTGAGTGGTGTCGTTCATCCGAGTCCTGCCTCCGTCATCGACTGATGGCACAATTCTCGGCATGACCGACACAGAGCCTGACACGAGCGATACGACCGAACGCATCGAGGTGCAGCGGACCATTCCGGTAGAACCGACGCGGATTTTCGATGTCCTGCGGGATCCTCAGGGCCACGTTGCCATCGACAGCTCAGGCATGCTCCAGGACGCAACAGGCCGGCCCGCCACGAAGGTGGGGGACGAGTTCGTGGTTCACATGGACCGCGAGTCGCTCAACGACTATCCGATGGGCAAGTACGACGTCACGGTCACGATCACGAAGTTCGAGACAGATCGCGAAATCGCGTGGACCATCCTCGGCCAGATTCGACCGCAGATCGGCCATGTATACGGGTACACGCTCGAACCGGTCGATGGCGGCACGCTCGTGACGTCCTATTACGACTGGTCGGATATCGATCCGCAGTGGAAAGAGGCCAACATCTTCCCCGTCATCTCCGAAACGGCGCTGCGGGCCACACTCGGTATCCTCGACCGCACACTCGCTCGCTCCTCACAGGGGTGAGCGACAGGCACTGACAGGTCCACTTCTGGGTCCCCGTTCGGGACATCCAAGGAACGATGGCCGGCGTCCCTACACGTCGTCATTCCGCAAGGCGATGAGCTCGACACCGACCTCGACCTCTGGCTCAACCCGGAGGACGAGCATCCGGGGCGGCTGCATGCCGTATTCACGAATGTCGAAACGGGAAGAGCCAGTGAGGACGATGGTCCCTTCCTCGATCTGACGGATCTGCAAGAGATCCTCGTGATGGCGCGAGACGCCGCGGAAAGTAACGTCGCCACCGGCCCGAAAATGACCGTCGGAGTCAGAGCTCGACAAAGTCTTCAGCGTTCCCTCGATGAGGGGATAGCGGCGAGCATCTATCCGGCGTTGAAGCTCTCGATCTTCCATTCGGTTGCCGGACTTGAGTCTCTCGACAGCCAAGGTGACTCGGCCCGACGGTGGGGACGCCGACAAATCGAGCGACCCGTCCGTATCGAGAGCGAGGTCGACGTATCCCTCGACTCCGTCTAGGTCGGAGTGGATCGGGTGCACGTTGGAACGTGCGTGAATCCACACGTGCGAGCGCGTCGGGGAGATTACGTATCGCGCCAATTCGCCCCACTTCGTGGTTCATCCGCGTCACGCAACGTGTGTCGATACCAGCAAACCTGACGAAGTGATCGAGACGTCACTGCGGCCGCACCTGCGTACTACGTGGAGCAGCTCGAGCATCGGCCGAGCACGGCGAAGTGGTGAGGGTCGATCGTGAAGCCAAATTGCGACGAGGCGTTCTTGGCCAGACCTTTGAACACCGGTTCGGGCACCTCGATGAGCTTGCCGCACAATTCGCACACGAAATGACCGTGCACGGCTGTGGCGAGATGGTAGGTCGTCGGTCCATGGCCGAAATGGGTGTGCACCACCACCCCGAGCCGGTCGAGCTCCTCGAGGTTCCGGTAGATCGTCGAGAGGTGTACATCAGGCGCCACCTTCTGGACCTCCGCCGCGAGGTCCTCCGCCGTTCGGTGACCCGGCGATTCGAACAACGCCTGCAGCAGGAAGCGCCGAGATGAAGTGACCCTTCCGCCATGGCGACGAACGAGTTCGAGGACGTCCTCGAGCGTGACCGCGTCACCATGTTGCGACGCCTGGGCCGCGGAACTCCTGGTCACGTCGCTTGATCATACGGCGACGACGGCCGCACCGAACTGTTGATGCGTGGGGATGACTATTGCGAGTTCCTTGCGATAAGCAATTGGCTTCACGCCCAGGAAGAGCAGGAGGTGCGGTGCGGCCAGCGGCGAAGCTGAGAGGCCTCGGTCCCAGGGGCGGCTGGACGCTCGTCATGATGGCCGTGACGGTCGTCGTGCTGAACGTCGCCGGATGGGCCCTCCTGGCCGCGGCAGTCGGTCGTCACGTCCAGATCTCCCAGGCCAGGGCGTTCGGGTTCGGCACCGGGGTGCTCGCCTACACCCTCGGTATGCGTCACGCCTTTGACGCGGACCATATTGCCGCGATCGACAACACCACGAGAAAACTGGTCCAGGAGAAGCGTCAACCCGTCAGTGTCGGATTCTTCTTCTCGCTGGGTCACTCGACCGTCGTGTTCGTTCTCGCGGTGTTGCTGAATTTCGGAGTTCGGGCCCTGAATCTCCAGGTGAGTCGGCCCACCTCGGGTCTTCACCTGGCCGCAGGAGTCGTCGGGACCTCTATCTCTGGGCTCTTTCTGTATCTGATCGCATTCCTCAATTTGTTCGTCCTGATCTCGATCGTCCGCCTCTATCGATCTATGCGGTATGCCGGGTACGACCCTGGCGAACTGGAGCGCCAGCTCGAGCAGCGAGGGTTGATGAATCGCCTGTTGGGCAGATACGCACGAAGAATCGATGCCCCGTGGAAGATGTATCCGGTGGGCGTCCTGTTCGGTCTTGGTTTCGATACTGCGACTGAGGTTGCGCTCTTGGTGCTAGCCGGCACGGCTGTCGTTGGAGGGCTTCCGTTCTATGCGATCGTGTCTCTCCCGATTCTCTTTGCCGCGGGGATGTGCCTGTTCGACACGCTGGACGGCTGCTTCATGAACTTCGCGTACGACTGGGCCTTCTCCAATCCCGTGCGAAAAGTGTTCTACAACCTGACGATTACCGGGCTGTCAGTCGCAGTCGCCTTCTTCGTCGGCACGGTCGAGATCCTCGGGCTGATAGGTCAAGAGGCCAATCTGAAGTCACCGTTCTGGTCGATCGCCCGCGGATTCAACATCAACACCGCAGGCTTCGTGATCGTCGCATTGTTCGTGGTCACCTGGGCTTTGGCCCTCGTGTATTGGCGAGTAGCCCGGGTGGAGGAGAAGTGGTGCGCCGTCCATGCGAAGACGGAGACGGTGGAGGACGTACCCGTCGACGCTGATGTGGACGTAGCGGCGGCCTGAGCATTTCGTGCACTGAGAGCGTCGTCCCAGCTGACTTGAGGCTCTATAACCGACTTGAGGCTCTATAACCGACTTGAGGTATCCAAAAATTCCCAGAAATCAGAACCTCGGTCAACTGGCCGTGCTTAGTAAACAGAACGTATGCATGAACTAGGGCAGTCGTCGCAGACGGGATGATTGACGCTGCGACCAACGCCTTTAGATCTCTGGTGACTGAAGACTTTGATTCGTTCAAGACCCTGGGGCCGATTGGATCGCAGCGAGTCCCACGACTGGCTGGTTCAGTCTTAGGCCTCCAGCCGAACCTTCGAATCCGGCGTCCCCGAAGCAGAACACTCCGCCGTCGCTCGCGACCATCCAGTATCCATTTCCATCCGCCGTGCGATCCATCCCCACGATGGGTGCGTTGAGTGGCTTCCCACCCCTGGATCCGAAATACGAGACATGGCCAAAGGAGAAAATTCCACCGTCCGACGCAACCAGCCAGTAGCCAGTCCCGCTCGGGTTCGCCGTCATGCCGACGATTGGCTTGTTCAGGGGCAGGCCGCCTGCGGAACCGTAGAACCCGGCATCGCCGAACGCGAAGACACCTCCGTCTGACGCCACGAGCCAGTACCCTTGTCCGTCGAGGGTCGAAGACATACTGACGATTGGGCTGTTGAGCCGCAGGCTGCCCGTCGATCCATGAAAGCCGGCATCGCCGAAGGCGAAGATTCCTCCGTCGGAGGCTACGAGCCAATATCCTTGCCCGTCGGGTGTCGCCGCCATGGCGACGATTGGCGCGTTCAAATGCAGGCTTCCCGTGGAGCCATAGAACACTGCGTCGCCGAAGGCAAAAATCCCCCCATCAGACGCAACCAGCCAGTACCCGCGGTCGTCAGGCGTAGCTGCCATGCCCACGATCGGTGCATTGAGGTGGAGACTGCCCGTTGAACCGTGAAACTGGGCCGCCCCATAGCCGAAAATACCGCCATCGCTCGCTACTTCCCAGTAGCCGGGTCCGGATATCGGCCCGATCGTGACAGTGACCGCGCCTTGGCTACTCAATCCATTTGAGTCGGTTACGGAGAAGCTTCCCTGGTACGTGCCGGGATAGATAGGGATTCCGCTGACCGTGCCGTCAGGTGTAAGCCGCAACCCGGGCGGCAGAGCCCCACCGACAAGGCTCCAGGAATACGGGGCCAATCCTCCACTGGCTTGGAGCGTGGCGGAGTAGTGGACTCCGATACTTCCCGGTTCCAGACTTACCGAGGCAACGCTAGGAGGTGCCAACAAAGTCACGATTAGTCCGCCGAGATTGGTGCCCGATCCCGATGCCACGCAGTTCACGGCGCTGGCGCAACTGACTCCGACCAGCGAACCAACGCCATTCGGCACGGCCTGGGCTTCCCAGGAATGACCGCCATCCACCGTGCTGTAGATGTTCGGTCCTCCTACGACGGTGCATACCGACTGCGAGACGCATGAAATCCCAGAAAGCGTGGCAGAGCCAGACGGATCCGCCAGGTCAGACCAGTGAGCTCCTCCGTCGCTCGTTGTGACTACGCCCGATCCAACAGCGATGCAGTTCTCAGTCGAGGAGCACTCGATCGCGTTGAGCACAGATATACCATTCGGCGCATTTGCGAATGTCCAAGAGCCTCCTCCATCAGTAGTGCTGGCAATCGTGGCGAACGGAACTCCACTTGACTGGCCAAGTGCAACGCAGAACAACAAATTGGCACAAGAGACAAAAGAGAAGTCTTGAATCGTCGCAGGCTGAATCTCAACAGACCAAGAGAGACCACCATTAGTGGTTTCGATAATGGAGGCGGAGCCCGCACCGGGTCCACTGACTGCCTGACAGTGTTGTAGATCTGAACAGAACACGCTAGTCAAGCTAGACACTCCGCCAGGAACCGGCTCAAGCCTCCAGGATGATCCACCGTCAGTCGACTCAATAATTATGGGGTTCTCCTGGCCGCCAAAACCCACAGCAATACAAAGGACAATAGACGGACATGATATGGCGTTGAGTTGAATAACTCCGTCAGGCGCACTCGATGACAACCAGGAGTGTCCATGATCGGTCGAAGTCAGCACGAAATGTCCGCTAACCCCCAAACAATCGACTGTGTTTGGGCACGACATAGAACCAATCGATGCGATTCCAGTAGGCGGAACATCGATAGACCAATATCCTCCACCGTCAACCGTATCCAAGATAACGGGTAACTCTGCAGCGGCGCCCGTGGTACCCACAGCCACGCAAGACGAGATGGTGCCGCATGAAATAGAGCTCAGCGCGTTCACTTCAGCTGGAAGAGGATAGCCTTGCCATGTTAGTCCGTTATTCGAGGTTTCAACAATTTGTGGAGTAGAGCCACTCGCCCCCACGGCTATGCAGCCGTAGGCAATTGGGCACGTCACTGCATTTAGCTGCGGGCCAGACGGAATCGATGTAGGCGCTACCCAATGAGACAGAGTCCAGTCATTCAAATCTTGCGTGCTCAGCGAAGTCGACATTCCTGTTTCAGTCGCGCCCACCGCCACACATAACGTACTACTGGAACAAGAGATCGTGGTGAGGGAGCCAACGACCGGCGAGTTCAACGTGATCCAGTTCGTATCGTCATTGGTTCCAACTATGGTCGGACGAGAATCTACAGCGCCGACCGCGACGCAAGTGTCAGCATTCGTGCAGGTGACCGAGTCAAGAGAATTGAGGTATTTCGGAGGGACCTCCGTTTGCCACGTGTTGCCATCTGACGTAGTGACGATGCCAGTTCCTACCGCAGTACAGGTTGAAGGGGTCAGGCAGAATATTGAGGAAACCCCTACTCCGACTGATTTAACACTCCAACTTGACCCACCATTAGTCGTCTTCAGTATTGCTGAGTCAGTTCCAGCGTAACAAACATCGACTGACGGGCATTGTACGGTATTTAGGGTGGTGACACCAGACGGAACGGGATCGCGGAGCCAAGAAAGACCTCCATTGTTCGTTGAAAGTATCGATGGGCCCTCATTCTGTCCATAGCCAACCGCAACGCAAACGATCGGAGTATTTTGATCTGGTGGGCACGAGACGGATTGGGCGGCTGAAAGAGGTGCATAGGAAGCGGCCAAAGCCCAGCTTTGGGAGGAGGTTGCTGAAGACGCATGTTGAACAGTTACAAGGCACTCTGTTTCCGCTACGGTCGATAACGCCAGAAGGCATAGAATTGCTCGCCGGACCCTACGCGCATTCACCTTGTTCACCACCCGTACTAGTCGCCGCTGCCGACATGGAGCCGGGATCGTAGTCCTGACCTTCGTTTGTTCTCCTCCGGTCAGATCTCAACCGGTTTCAGAACGGTCGGCTCGACTTCTACGAGAGTGCAGGAAGGACGATATTTGGAGGTGTCAAACCGGCTAGTACATCGCACACACCCTGGCAGGCCAGTTGGGCCATGCGCCTTCGAGTGTCAATGGTTGCACTGCCGATGTGTGGCAAAAGGGTTATGCGGGGAGCTGACAAAAGTCGACGGTTGACATTGGGCTCGCCGTCGAAGACATCAAGGCCTGCGCCATGGAGTCTCCCGGCCTCAAGGGCATCGACCAAGGCGTCCTCGTCAATGATGGGTCCCCGAGCGGTGTTTATGAGAACGGCCGTCGGTTTCATCATCGCGATCTCGGCCCGGCCGATCAGGCGACGGGTGGACTCACTGAGCGGTACGTGGAGGCTGATGATGTCCGATCGTTCGAGGAGCTCGGATAGGTTCGGCAGATAACCCGGAAGACCGGTATCTCGGCGGGCATGATGCAGCACATCCATGTCGAACGCCGAGGCACGGTGGGCCACGGCGCGGGCGATTCGCCCGAATCCGACTAGCCCGAGCGTTGCCCCATGGACATCACGTGCCAGGTGCGTTCCAAAGCCCCACCCGTGCCAGCGGCCTTCCCGGAGATCGCGTTCAGCGTCGGATGCGCTACGAGTTGCTGCCAAAATCAGGAGAAAGGCGAGATCGGCTGTCGTGTCGTCGAGGACCCCTGGCGTGTTACACACGACGATGCCTAGGGAATGAGCCAGATCCACATCGATGTTGTCGTAACCCACCGCCGCATTGGCAACGACTCGAAGTTTTCCGGCTTGGCCTGATGTGAGCACTGGGTCGCGGATTCGATCGGTGAGGTGTGAGACGATCCCGTCACATTCATGAGCCAACTCGGCAAGTCGACCTTCGTCGGGCGGGTCTTCCGGTGCAAGGATCTCGTACCCAGCCAAAAGCAAGGGGTCGGTTCCACCTTCGACCAACGGACGCGTAACCAGGACCTTGCCCACCTGTGTACAGCCCTTCTAACTCGATCAGCTAGTGGGTCGTGTAGTTGATTGCTCCAGCTCCCCGAACGCCGACTGCGAAGCAGAAGCAGTGAATCGGAGCATGGTCGCTGATGGGCTTGAGTGAGTGCACCTTGTCCGGTGGGATGTACACGAGATCACCCTGTGAAATCTCACGGTCTTCGCCGTCGATCGTCATGATCCCACGACCGTTCATGACGTAGTAGAACTCGTGAGTCGGATGAGAGTGAGGATCGACCAAGCCACCACCTGGGACCTCGAATTCGTTGACCAACTCGAGATAACCCCCGTCGGTGATCTCCTTGAACTCCCTGGATTCGATCATCCACCAGACGGGCACCGTACCGTTGTGCTCCACCACCGGAGCCTTGTCCTCGATGCTGCGCACGTCCATTGAGCGACCTCCAGAGGCTCTTGACTGACTCTGATGTCAGGTTAGGCGCCACCGGCCGACCGGAGCGAGTCTTACCGCCGGCCGACGATCGGGATGGAGCATGGGCTCTGCTGGCCGACCGAAAGCCCGTGAGAGTGAAGTCGAACCCAGGTCGGCGAGGTTGATTCCGGGAGGGATCCCAAACTCCGGGCGCGGTGAGAGAAGCTCGGCCACGGGGGGCAGAGACGCGGAGCCTGGAGATCCGGACGTTGCTCCTTCACAGAGGGGGCGAAGTCGGGCACTTGGGAGCGGCATCGGGAAGATGGGATCGGCACCAGGCGGTGCTCCGTCAGCGTTGGCCTCGATCCAGTGGATCGAGGTCGTCGAAGTTGTGAGGAAAACTGAAACAGACGATCCTAGGCGGGTACCGAGAGGGAGGATCCGAGACATGACGACCGCTGGCCACACCTCGACGATCGTTCCGCAACCGCTGACCGAGGACGCCTGGTCGCCGTTCGGTTGGATTCCAGTGGCGGACACTGATCCCAGTGATGGTGAGCATCGTCTGGAATTCCAATGGGACGACGCGGATGTCAACATAATTGGACATCTGCGGTCCGAAGTGCCAGTGACGCCGCATGGGCTTCGTTGTGAAATGTTGTATCGCCACGACACGCACACACAAACGCTGATGGTGCTTGACGTGCCGGCGGTGATTGCAGTGGCGCCAGCTGCAGTGACGTTCGACGACGTCGCTGACGCCGCCGCCATATGCGCATTCCGTCTTGAGCCACTCGAGCCACTGGTGCTGCACCGAGGGACATGGCACTGGGGCCCGTTTCCGACATCTGCCTCCGAGGTGCGCCTCTTCAACGTGCAAGGCCTGCGGTACGCAGAGGACAACCGCGGGATCGACCTTGATGCTGCGCATATGGCGGTGGAGGTGGTTCTGTGACCAGCGCTCGGGACGGCAGGAGAAACGATCGCCTCTGGCGTATCCATTCCTCGAGAGCTGGCAAGGTCGTCGTCGATCTCCGCTCCTCAGTGTCTCCTGAGAGGTGTTGGGACGTTTGCCGAGGGTGCAACCCAATCGTTGGCGGGGCGCGTTGTGGAGGTTGAGGACTCCGAGACCGTTGCCGCGACGGTCGCGGAGCTGGTCAAAGCGGTCACAGCGATCGAGGTCGATCCTCGTGATAACTGCCGGACGTTTGTGACCCAGAGCCCGGATTGGTGGATGACTGGGAGGACCTTTGGCGGCATGGTGGTTGCGCAAGCACTCAACGCCGCATTCCAGACTGTTCCGCACTCCGTCGAGGTCCATTCGCTTCATGGGTACTTCTTGCGGCCTATTCCCTCGGGATCGAACACCACCCATCGAGTATCCGAACTCCGCGACGGCAGATCCTTCAGCCTCCGTGAGGTGTCGAGCTTGGTGGACGGCAAGGAAAGTTTCCGCATGACGTGCTCGTTCCACGCGCCTGAGCGTGGTGACGAGTACCAGGTGCCGATGGTCACAGGACTCTCACTCCCAGCGGCGATCTCTGGTGTGGAGGCTCCGTTTCCATTCGACATTCGCGAACTCGGACCGTCGGAACAGCGAGAAGATGGGTCGTATCTATCGACGCGGCGGTGCTGGTTTCGAACCCGAGAGTCCCTACCCGACGACCCGAGGATCCATGCGTGCCTGTTGGCCTACTTCTCGGACATGACGGCTGCTTCGTTCCGCCCAGGCAGCATGAGAACTTGGGGAACGCATACCGATGCCAGTCTCGATCACGCCCTATGGTTCCATCGCAAGTGGCGTGCAGATGCATGGAGTTTCTTCGATCTCCACGCGCTCGTGAACTCTGGAGGCCGAGCGACGATCCGAGCAACCATGTACGGGGAAGACGGCCGGCTTCATCTCAGCATGGCTCAGGAGCTGTTGATTCGGCGCCTGGAGGTGCCACTCGTCTTCGAACGTCCACCTTGGCTCGACAGCAGCGAGTGAACACCCGCAAGAACGGCGACCACCTCCAGACACCAGCACACCAAACGATTGCTGCGGGGAACGAGACACGTGACAGTCGTCTGCCGTCATCACCGCCGTACGGGTGTGCGTGGCATCAGGAGTTCGGGTCAAAAAGAGCCCGATACACCAGGGTCGTGATGGTCTCGAGCGCGACGTCATCAATCGGTTGTCGAACGAACTCGCGTAGGTAGTGGAATCGGTCGAGCATGGCGAGTATGGCCAGACCGGCCCCCTCAGGATCGATGATGTGGCCGGATGAATCCGGCCCGATTTGCTGAGTAAGCGCACCTGACAACGCGGTGTAGGTCCCACGGATGACATCTTGGAGTTCGGTATCGATGGTGGCGAGGTCCGTCCATGTTCTGAAGAGTGGTGCGTATCGAACCCACAACTGGGAGTAGGCCTGAACCCATCCGTGCACGTCCTCCCAACTCGGAGAACGACCCTCAGCCGGGAGCGTGCTCAGGGCGTCGCACAACGATTGAGCCTCCCCGGCGGCCTCAGTGACGAGCGCTCTGAGCACATCCTCCTTGTTCGAGAAGTACAGATAGAAGGTGCCGTGCGACGTTTTGGCGATCTCTACGACGTCGTTCACGCGGGTGGCGTGGTAGCCACGGTTGTCGAAGGCGATCATCGCTGCGTCGAGCAGCTTGCGCATGGTGCGACGGCCCTGGTTGCGTAGAACGCGTTTACTCGCCGGAGCTCCGATGGCGTCGTTCTCCGCGTCCGTATGAGGTTGGGTTGAAGCAGGTTGGCCGGATGGTGGCTTGTTCCGGTCACCCTGGCGGGTCGTGACTGAGGTCGTCCGACCGGTTGCTCCTGTGGGGCTCGGGGCGCCAGATGGGCTCGCCGGGGTGCGTCCCGCTTTCGGCGATCCCATGCTCGATGCATGGTAATGCCGGGTGCCCGTGAAATGGCTAACCTGACACGGTGGTCAGGTTCGGTGGGGGAGAAAATTGAGGCTGGACCAGGGGTTTTCCGCGGCGGCGGCTCAACTCCGCCTGGATTCGTGACTCCTCGGGGTCTTCGTTCCGCCGGACCGGTCGTAACGGATTTGGCGGAAGCGGTCTCCCGAAACGTCCGTCCGGGGGACACCCTCCACGTCATGTTGGGCCACAGCCGATGGACCGCGTCGGCCCGAGAATTGGCTCGACAGTTCTGGGGCGAAGATCCCGGATTTACGCTCGTGATGACCAGCCTCGGGGCGCTCGGGGCTCTGTTCTTCCGCGGCGGTCTGGTGCAGAAGGTCGTCACCGCGTACTCCGGGAACACGTTTCCGACGTATGGGCCGAATCCTGTGTTCCGCCAGGCCTACGAGTCCGGAGCGGTGGAGGTCGAGCAGTGGTCGATCCTCACGCTCTCCCAGCGGCTCGAAGCGGCCGCCAGGGGCCTGCCCGCGGCCGTGACTGGATCACTCGTCGGATCGTCGATGGCAGAGAACGATGCCTTCCACGTCATCGATTCACCCTTCGGGCAGCTCGGCGTGTTGCAACCGCTCGCGCCGGACGTGGCGCTGGTCCATGCCGCGGTGGCCGACGCGGCGGGGAACCTTGCCTTCTCCGAACCGCTGCTGGACGGAGTCTGGGGTTGCTGGGCCGCCAAGCGGGGAGTGATCGCGACGGCCGAACGCATCGTCGATGACCTCGAAGGTCTCGGTCATCGCGTCAAGGTCCCGAGTCATCGAGTCCTCGCGGTCGTGGAGGCACCCTACGGTGCGCATCCAGGCGGATGCTACGCGCCTGCGTTACCCGTGCGCAGCTACGGCGAGGACATCGCGCACTGGAACATGGTTGCCGACGCGGCAGCACGAGGAGAGCTCGACCAATACGCCGACCGCTGGGTGCGAGGCCCGAAAACGCACGAGGACTACCTCGGGCTCGTCGGTCATGAGCAGTTGCAATGGCTCGAAGGACGATCGGACCCGATGTCGTGGAAGGCGGACGCCGATGCCAACCCGGTGCCAGATGACCCGGCGGTAACAGAATGGGAGCAGTCGGCGGCGCTCGGTGCGCGCGAGGTGGAGCGACTGGTCGCGGACGTGGACGCCGACGCGGTCCTCGCGGGCGCCGGCGTGGCCAATCTGTCGGCGTGGGTGGCCGTGGCGCGGGCGCGGGCGGGAGGCCGCAGGGTCGTGCTCACCGCGGAACTCGGACTCTGGGGTTACGACCCGACTCCGGCCGATCCGTACATCTTCAATCATCGGGTCTTCCCCGGGTCCCCCTTCCTTTCGGACGCCTCCACCGTGCTCGGCATGGTCATCGGGGGGCCAGGAACGCGCACCGTCGGCTGCCTCGGGGGGGCCGAGGTGGATCGGGAGGGGAATATCAACTCGACCAGATTGGCGGGAGGGCGGTTCCTCGTGGGGTCAGGGGGCGGCAACGACGTTGCCAGCCGAGCAACGGCTTGCGTGGTCGTCACGCTGGCCCGGCCTGAGAGGCTCCCTCGAACGGTCGACTATGTGACGTCTCCCGGCCAGCGTGTGGCGAGCATCGTGACGGACAAGGGTGTCCTGAGGCGGGAGGGTGGGGTATTCAGGGTGGCCGCGGTCCCTGCCGGAGATGTGTCACTCGAGGATCGAGTGCGAGCGTTCACGACGTCATGCGGGTACGAACCGGAGGTGGCGAGAGTGGTCGAGGAACTGCCGCCGGTGCTGCCCGAGGAAGTCAGGTCGCTGCGAGAGTACGACCGTCAGCGGCTCTTCCTGAAGTGAGGACCCCGAGGGTGAGAATGGCGACGACACCTGGGCTGACGTTCCGGCGATCCAAAGAGCCACCCTTCGGTTCCAAAGAGCCGCTCCTTCTGTGTGCCATCGAGGTCCGTCTTTGCTCTGTCGCCATTCAGGGCCGCAGTCACCGGCCACGAGCGCGCTGGTCCGTCGGGCGCAGTGAGGACGGGTGGCACGGGCCAACGAGGATTGGTCGTACGGGCCGACCGAGGACTGGTTTCACAAACCGACAGACGGTCACCGAGGTCGGGGCGGGCAGCAAGAGGCGACAAAGCGTCCAGCAGGCCCATCTTGGTCGTTGCCGAGATCAGATTTGGCGGGGCCGAGGACAATAAAAAAACGTGATTTGCAAGCGTGAAGAGGACCGTTGTGAGCGGCGGGGGTGAAGGGACCGAATGAAGACCTACAGGTACAGTGATCCGCATCTCGGGGGGGATGCGTATAGGAGGATTGGGCATCAGATGGGACGCAAATCGAGGCACGGATCGAGGACAATCGCCGCGAAGGCTTTGATGGCTTCGACCTTCTTGGCAACTCTGGTAGTCACCGCCTCGGGGCCGGCGGGTGCGCAATCCTCGGGATCATCGGCTCCCGGAGTCAGCTCCAATTCGATCACGGTCGGGACCATCTCGACCCAGACGGGGACCCTGGCGTCCAACTTCAGCTCGCTCATCTATGGCGAGCGGGCCTACTTCGACTACATCAACGCCCAGGGTGGGATCAACGGTCGCAAGATCAACTACAAGTACGCCCTCGATGACGCTGGGAACCCCACGACCTTCAACCAGCTGGCGACCACCCTCATCAACCAGGACCACGTCTTCGCCGTCACTGGCATCGGCACGGCCTTCTTTTCGCCGAACATCTTCGTCGAGGCGAAGATACCGACGTACGGGTACAACGTGACCGGAAACTGGGCGGGCCCGTCCAACTTGTTTGCGGCCGGCGGATCGGTGCAGTACTACCCGGCGGGAGCTCCGGCGGACGCCTTCGTTTCCCGTGAGACGCACTCACCGTCCATCGCGTTCCTCGCCTATGGGATCGCTGCATCGGCCGCCGCCTGCCAATCGGCTCAGAAGTCCTTGCAGTCGGCGGGCTACAACGTCAGTTACACAGATTTCAAGGTGAACTATCCGGGGTCAACTGTCGCGACGGACGTGCAACGGATGAAGCAAGCTGGTTCGAACATGGTGATCAGCTGCATGGACGTACAGGGAAACGTGACCTTGGCCCGAGCCATCAAGCAGTACGGGCTTCACATGACCCAGCTCTGGTTCAACGGGAACGACAAACAAACGCTGCAGTCGAACCAAAGCCTTATGCAGAACGTGTATTTCGGCATCTCCCATGTGCCCTTCACTGCTCCGACGTCGGAGTACCCGGGTCTGAAGCTCTACTTGACCGAGATGAAGAAGTACGAGCCGAATTACGCCGAGGACGAGGTGGCGATGCAAGGGTGGGAGTCGGCGGCACTCTTCGCGCAGGGTGTGAAGATGGCCGGGAACAACCTCACGCAGGCCAATGTCATCAAGGCCGACAATTCGCTGACGGCGTTCACGGCGGGTGGACTTACGACGCCGACGAACTGGAAGTCCGCCGGCCACAGCGGTCACGCACCGCCCTATTGCTCAGCTTTCATCAAGGTCTCGGGGACCAAGTACGTCCCGACGCTGAACCACGGAAACAACGTCTTCAACTGCTTCGAGTCGATCAACCCGAAGAAGAATCCGGTCTTCCCGCTGCCGCCCGGCACGCCCGGACCGGCCTGATTCAGCGGGAGGGAGAGCAAGAGCGGGGGGCCAGGTAACGGAATGGAGACGTTCCTCGGTTTCGCACTACCCGGGATTCCGTACGGGTGCTCATACGCGCTCGTCGCTGTCTGCCTGGTCCTGACATACCAAGCGACGGGAGTCTTCAACTTCGCGTTCGGCGCGCAGGCCTTCGCCTCGGCGTTCATCTTTACGTACCTCACCCAGTACCACGGTTGGTCAGGATTCGAGGCCTTCTTGTTGTCGGTAGTGGTCATGGGCCCCGTAGTCGGCTGGGCCTTCGACCGCTTTCTCTTCCGCCACATACCGAACTCGAACTCCACGGCCAAGCTCGTGTGCAGCCTCGCCCTCTTGGTCGGGATCCCGTCGTTGCTTCCGGTGATCTTCGGTTCTCAGGAACTCGCTGCCACGGCGACCATCCTTCCCTTCTTCAACCCCAACTTCTACTTCACGTTGGCCGGTACGCCGATCAACGGGATCTACCTGGCGAACGTCTCGGTGACGGCCGTCGTGTTGGTGCTCCTCACGATTTTGTTGCGCTATACCAATTTGGGACTGCAGATGCGCGGCGCAGTGGAGAGCCGCCGACTCGTCCAGCTCGATGGGGTCAACGCCAATGGGGTTGTCGCGGTGGCCTGGATCATCTCGAGCTTCATGGCCAGCCTGGCGGGTGTGCTCCTCGCTCCGGTCTACCAGAACTTCAATCCGGAGGACTACGTCACGCTGACGGTCGTGGCCATCGCGGGCGCAGCCTGGGCGATGCTGCGGTCCTTGCCCGTGGCCGCTGGTGTCGCCGTCCTGATCGGTGTGGTCACGACCGTCCTGCAGGGGTACGTACCTCCGAACGGCTTCTTCAACGCCGCCGTCGTTCCGTCGTTGCCGTTCTTGGCCATCGTCGCCGCCCTTCTGTTCCTGCCGGGCATGCGCGACCTGGACTCGAGCCGCGACCCATTGGCCACCATCGATCCACCACCACCTCCGATCGCCGCATCCGCGAGGGCTCCGAGCATGGACCGAATCATCCGAACGTTGTGGTGGGTCGTCCTCGCGGCGTTCATCGTCTCCATGCTGACGTGGATGCCGATCGTGTGGGAGGGCGTCTTCAACCTCGGACTGACCCTCTCGATCATCCTGCTCTCGGTGACGCTGATCACCGGAATGGCGGGACAGCTCTCGTTGTGCCAAGGAACCTTCGCGGGCATCGGGGCGTTCACGGCAGCCCTGCTCGCAGAACACCTCGGACTGAACATGCTGATCGGCGGCCTCGTCGGAGCCGTGCTCGCGTCCGTCGTTGCCGTCATCCTCGCGGTGCTGTCGCTGCGCTTGCGGGGACTGGGACTCGCGCTGATGACACTCGCCGCCGCACTCCTCTTCGACAGCACCGCCTTCAACGACAGCTCCATCACGGGCGGAGAGCAGGGCACGAGCATCAAGTCGAGCTGGCTGGGCACCGAGCGCGTTCTTCAATTTCGACGGGCACGCCATGTTCCTGCTGGCCATGGGTGTGTTGATCGTGGCTGTCGTACTTGTCCTCCAGGTGCGGAAGGGCACCGTGGGTCGCAACCTGGCTGCCATGCGTGGCAGTGAGACCGCTGCCGCCGGACTCGGTGTCAACCTCACCCTGCAGCGGATCGTCGTCTTCGCTCTGTCGGGAGCGGTCGCCGGAATCGGTGGCGTTCTCTTCAGCATTCAGCACCAAGACGTGTACCAAGGGGATTGGAATACGACCTTTTCGCTCGTGCTCGTCGTCCTGGTGGTCACGACGAGTGTGTCGACCGTCGAAGGTGCGATCCAGGCGGGCATCGGCTTCTTCTTCGTCAATCAGCTACTGACATATCTCCCGGGCCGCTTCGGAGGTCAGAGCCTGACGATCGTGCTGTTCGCCTTCGGCGCCCTTCAGTACGCACAACATCCCGAGGGCGTCCTGGAGTTCCAGAAGCGTCGCTCGACCATGCGCTTCGAGCGGTTGTTCTTCAGCCGAGAGGCAGAACAACTCGCCTCACCCGCTGTCTCACCTTCGAGCGCCAATGGCTGAGCCCCAGACACCGCTGCTCTCGCTCAAGGGAGTCTGCAAGTCGTTCGGCGGGATCCAGGCTGTTCACAGCATCTCCTTCGAGGTGGGTGCGGGGGAATCGGTGGGGCTCGTCGGGCCGAACGGCGCCGGAAAGACGACTCTGTTCAATTGCGTCTGTGGCCAACTCCGACCTGATTCCGGTGACGTGACGTTCCAGGGAAAGTCGCTCCTTGGTTTGCCGACGTACAAGCGGGCCCGGCTCGGCATCGGGCGTACCTACCAGAGAGTCGAGGTGTTCACGGACATGATGGTTCGTGACCACCTCCTCGTCGCGGAGCGGGCGCGGCGAGGAGAGGACAGGCTGTGGCGTGACCTGCTCAACCTCTCCAAGCCGACGAAGCAGGAGATGGCGCGGGTGGAGTCCACACTCGAGCTCGTGGGCATCACCAACCTCGCGGACACCTCGGTGAACGCACTCGGGCTCGGCCACTGCCGGCTGGTGGAGCTGGCCAGGGCCCTGGCCTCGGAGCCAAAGATCCTTCTGGCCGACGAGCCGTCGTCGGGCCTCGATCTTCACGAGACGGCAGAGGTCGCCGCCGTCCTTCGGACGGTGCAGCGCGAACGCGGCACCGCGGTCCTCCTGGTGGAGCACGACCTGACGATGGTGGCCGACGTCGTCGATCGCACGGTCGTGATGGATCTGGGCTTGATGCTGGCCGAGGGTCACTTCGATGAGGTCATGGCGAACCCGGTCGTACGCGAGGCCTATCTGGGGCAGGCCGGAGTGGCGTGAGGACCGTCCGATGAGCGCATCCGTTCCCACCTCCACCGACGACGCCGAGATGGCGGTTCGTCCGACCGGAGACGGACCGGACATCCTCACCCTGCACAACGTCAGCGCGGCCTACGGGCCGTATCGCGCTCTGTTCAATGTCTCGTTCCGCGTACCTGAGGGCGGTGTCGTCGCGCTGGTTGGATCCAACGGCGCCGGCAAGTCGACGGTCGCCCGGACGGTGACCGGTCTCGTCACCGCCACCTCTGGCGAGGTCCACTTCGCCGGGCAGGACGTCACGCATCTGGCCGCCTTCAAGATCGCTCGGCTCGGGATGGCTCACGTCGTGGAAGGCCGTGGAGTCTTCTCGACCTTGACCGTCGAAGAGAACCTGACCCTCGCGTTCCGCCAGCGAGCGGGCAGAGGGAAGCTGGGCGAGAACCTCAAGCGGGCATACGAGGCCTTTCCGATCCTGGGGGAGCGTCGGCGCCAGACAGCGGGAACGCTGTCTGGTGGCCAACAGCGGTTGCTCTCATTGGCCAAGGTCTTGGTGGTGCCACCGAAGGTGCTCTTCGCCGACGAATTGTCGTTGGGCCTCGCACCGGTCATCGTCGACGCGGTGTACGAAGGATTGAAACAGATCAATGGCAACGGGACTGCCTTGGTGGTGGTCGAGCAGCAGGTGCATCGCGTCCTTGCCTTGGCGACCCGGGCCGTCGTGCTCGAGCACGGGTCTGTCTTCTACGAGGGTGAGCCCAACGGTGCGGCCAAGGCGGTGGAATCGCTCATGGCACGCCGGGAGGAGGCCGCAGCTTCCGGTGCGGCGGTGGTCGAAGATGGGGTGGACGGCGCGAGGAGCTAGGTCTCGGGTCAGGCGTGGCCACAGGCGCAATGAGCGATATTGCAGGCACTCGGAGTCGATACGGTCTCGATACGGGATGGGCACAGAGGCCGTAGACGTGGACGGCGGCCCGTAGAGGCCGAAAACGAGAAGCCGGAACGGTACGTGACGTGGACGTGGACGTTGACATGGACGGGAGCTGAGCCGGGAAGGCCCGGCCTCGGGGGATCAGCGGCGTACGAGCATCAGGAGCAGAGGAGAGATTATGGGAGAGCCAGTCATCGTCGACGTCGTGCGGACGACGTTCGGGAAGCGTGGCGGCTCGCTGGCGCACTGGCATCCGGCTGACCTGCTGGGATTCGTGCTCGGGACGTTGGTAGAGCGCACAGGCATCGACCCCGAGCGGGTCGACGACGTCATCGGCGGCTGCGTGAGCCAAGTGGGGGAGCAGAGCACCAACATCGCCCGCAACGGGTGGGTCTCGGCGGGACTGCCGCAAAGCGTGCCGGCGACCACCGTCGACCGGCAGTGCGGGTCGTCGCAGCAGGCGGTTCACTTCGCCGCCGCGGGGGTGGAGGCAGGTCACTACGACATGGCCATCGCGTGCGGAGTCGAGGTGATGAGCCGTGTACCCCTGGCGTCGAACGCCCGTGGCGGGGTCGGACCCTTTCCGCCGTCCTTCATCGAGCAGGTGGACGGGCGTCTGTGGACGCAGTTCCGTGTGAGCCAGGTGCTGGCCGAACGCTATGGGATCACTCGTGCCGACATGGACGGCTACGCGCTCGAGTCACATCGTCGGGCGGCCGAGAGTTGGGACGGCGGCCACTTCGAGCGCGAGGCGGTGGCGGTGCCGATCAAGGCGGAGGACGGCACGCTGACCGGAGAGCTCCTGTCGAGTGACGAGGGGATCCGGCGCAACTCGACGATCGAGGCGCTGGCGGCGCTCCCGCCGGCGCAAAGCTGGGAGCCCGAGACGGCGCCCGACATCACCGCGGGCAATTCGTCGCAGACGACAGACGGCGCGGCCGCGATGCTGATCGCCGACCGCGCCGTCGCCGAGTCGCTGGGACTACCGGTGCGCGCCCGCTTCGCTCACTTCGCGGTGGCGGCCGAGGACGCAGCCATCGTGTTGTCCGCTCCGGTGCCGGTGACCTACAAGCTGCTCAAGCGCTCGGGCATGAAGGTTGAGCAGTTCGACGCGGTCGAGTGCAATGAGGCCTTCGCCGCGATCGCGCTGATGTGGCGCAACGAGTTCGGCTACGACCCCGTGCGGTTCAACCCTCGCGGCGGGGCGATCGCGCTCGGGCACCCGCTCGGAGCGAGCGGCGTGCGGCTGATGGGCACGCTCCTCAACCATCTGGAGGCGACCGGAGGAAGGTTCGGTTTCCAGACGATGTGCGAGGGTGGCGGCCAGGCCAACGCCACCGTTATCGAGCGGCTGGGCTGACTCCGGTCGGATCAGTCCCTGGGGACTGGCTCGACGGCGGACCACTCGACGGCGCTGCGTCCCCATCGCCGGGCTCAGCGTGCTCGGCAAGGAGCGGGTGGATCTTGCGGGTCACCACGAGCCACTCGACGACGAAGGTCAGGCCGGGTATGAGACCGGCGGCGAACATCAGCAGGATCCAAGGGATGTGCAGTCGCGCCTTGAAGGCGAGGAATCCCGCGGTCACCAGGTAGACGATGTAGAGGTACCCGTGGGAGACGCCGAAGATGGCGAGCTCAGCCTTGAAGCTGTCCTTCCCGGAGGCGAAATGCAGTCCGGTGAAGAGGAAGAGAGGAATGATGAGCACGCCGACGATGTTCGCCATCAGCTGGTAGCGGAACAACGCTCCGGTCATGCCTCGCTCGGTCAGGCGGCGGAAGAACGTCATGCCGAACGGCTCACTGCGACCGGCGGGCAACGACGCGCTCCGGTCGCCGCCAGGTCTTGGGACCCTCCTCGGCCAGCTGTGCAAGTCGCGCGTTGTAGGCGGCCAGCTCGGGATCCATGTCAGCAGCGACACCACCGGGTGGAGCGGCTGCCGGAACGGATGCTGAGGCGGCTGCAACGGGTGACGCTGCCGCCGCCAGGTCGACGGAGACCGACGCAGTTGCCCCGCCGTCAGGCGATGCCTGCCGCTTGCGCATGCCCTTGAGTCCGACCGTGTCGTAGTCGGTGTGGACCAGCAACCACCAGAAGAAGATGCCGAGGAGGCCAAAGACCGGCCACATGACCATGTAGAGGTAGCTCAGCTGGTTGCCGTCCGCCGCCCTCGTCACTTGCCACCACGCCGCCACTGCGCACCCCGGTACGAATATGAGGACGGCCAGGTGCAGCGATACGGCCCGTCTCGAGAACCAGCGCTCGCGCACGGATCAATGCTACCGGCCCCTTTTCGCACCGGCCGCTCGCCGGGACGGGCGCTCTCACGCCTGTTCCGGAGGGGGGCTCCCAGGCCGCATGGGCGCACCCAGGCCGCAGGAGTGCTCCCGTTAGGGTGGTGGCCCGATGGACACCGGTATCGAGCGGCCAGAGCCCCCGATGGTCGTTGACGAACGCACGATGCTGACGGTCTGGCTGGACTATCAGCGGGCGACCTTGCTGTGGAAGTGCGAGGGCGTCGAGCCCGTGGACATGGTCCGCCGGGGCGTGCCTCCCTCCGGGCTGAGTCTTCTCGGGCTGGTGCGGCATATGACGTTCGTCGAGTGGAGCTGGTTCGAGAAGGTCTTCGCCGCGACCGGCTCGCCGCAGCCGTTCGACACGTCGCACGACGTCGACAGTGACTTCAACGACCTCGATCCCACCCGGGTGCCCGAAGACATGGAGCGTTTCGTGCGCCAGTGCGATGTGTCGCGCGCCATCGTTGCGGGAGCCGACTCGTTCGATCAGCTGGCGGCGAAATCGCGGGATGCCGTCTCGTTGCGCTGGATCGTGGTCCATATGATCGAGGAGTACGCCCGGCACAATGGCCACGCCGATCTCCTGCGCGAGCTGATCGACGGCGCGGTGGGGGAGTGAGCGGCGATCTGACCGTTTGTCCCGTCGTGCCGATCTTCGGGGAATAGGCGCTTGCTCGGTCCCAAGCAGTGAAGTTCTCGTTCCGACAGATCCTCGCCTCGGCGGGTGGCGCCGTCCTGGCCGCGCTGATCGCCTCGGCCTTCGGGGTCACGGGCACCATCGTGGGTGTGGCCATCGGGTCGGCTGCTGCCACGATCGGGACCGCGCTGGTGACGCAGTCGATTGAGCGGGGGCACAAGGCCGTTCGACAGGCGGTCGTCCGATCCCCGGACTCGACGGGAAGCCCACTCTTGCGCCGCCTTGGGGCGACGGCATCGAGTAGTGGGGCCGACGACTCCGAGCCCGACCCCGCGGATCCGCGTCCGGACCGGACGACGTCGACCACCTCGTCGTCCTCGCCTTCGTCGTCGATCCCGCCCTCGTCATCGATCCCGTCCTCGAGCGAGCTCGAACCCACCCAGACCGTGGGACCTCCGCGCCCCGCCGGGGATCTCGAGGGCACCGGGCTCCGCCGGGTGAGCCCACCCACCGGCACCTCTGAGGAACTCGGGTCCGTCACGACCCCTCCCCGGAGGCGTTTCACCTGGAAGGCGCTCGCCGGTACGGCCGGAGTCGTCTTCCTGGTCGCCCTACTCTTCATCACGGTCGTCGAATTGATCGCCGGCAAGCCGCTCTCGGCCATCTTCGGGGGCGCGAACTCGGGCACGACGGTGGGGAACGTCGTCAATCCCCCGCCACCGCCGACGTCGACGACCACGACGACGACCACCACCACGACCACGAGCCCCAGCACGACGACGAGCACGACTCCAAAGCCGACCAGCACGACGTCGTCAACCACTGTCCCGTCGGGCGGCACCTCGACGACCACGACGACGACAGCGCCAAGTGCCACGACCACGACGACGACCACAGGTGTCGGGGCCACCACCACGACGACCTCCAACGGGGGCTAGTCATGACCCCTGCGCCGCCACCGCCACCGCCACCGCCACCGGCATCGACGTCTGCGTCGGGCGTCTGGGCCTTCGTTCAGCGCTGAGGGCGGTCCGTCACCGCGGCGTCGTCCGGCTTCGGACGAGCGGCGGCCGATTTGCCCGCGGGGTGCCGGTCACGGTCACGCCGTCACGACGAGGGCGTCGGCGGCGACGGCTCCCATGGGTCCGGCCAGAAGGGGGTTGACGTCCACCTCAATCACGTCGTCGGAGAGGTCGACGGCCAGGTGTTGCATCTTCATCAGCGTGTCGACGAGCGCTTCCCGGTTGGCCGCCGGCCCCCCACGGACCCCGTCGAGAAGGGCAGAACCCCGCAGTTCGCCGAGCATGGCCGCCGCGTCACGGGCCGTGAAGGGAGGCACACGGAACGTCACGTCCCGCAAGATTTCGACCAGCACGCCACCGAGGCCGAACATCACCACCGGGCCGAACAGATCGTCGCGGGCGATGCCGACCACCGTCTCCACTCCGGGCACCGTCTCGGCCACGACCACCCCGTCGACCGTCGCCTTCGGTCGCGCCTGTTTGGCGGCAAGGAGCAGGCGCCGATACGTCCGCCGCGCGTCGTCCTCGTCACGCACGCCGACGGCCACGAGCCCCAGCTCGGACTTGTGCGCGATGTCGGCCGACACGACCTTCATCACGACTGGGAACCGCAGCTTCTTTGCCGCCTTCGCCGCGTCGGCGGCGGAGGTGACCACTCGCTCGCCCGGCACTGCGATGCCATAGGACTTCAGCAGGGCTTTCGAGTCCTGTTCGGACAGCGTCTCGCCGCTCCGACGGCGTGCACCGCCGGGAGCCAGGATGGGCAACGCCTCGGACCGAGCGGGAGACGGGGTGCGCACCGGCCGGGCAAACGGGGACCGGTAGGAGGCGGCGAACCGATGGTGGTCGAAGTACGCCTTGGCCGCCAACACCGCGTTGGTGAAGGTCCGGAACGTCGGCACGGTGCTGCCGAGGAGCGTCTCGGTGTACGCCTCCTCGATGCCGACGGGTGATCCCCACACCACGAAGAGAGGCTTGTCGGTCGCCGCCGCAGCCGCGACCAGGTCCTCGCTCAGCTTGTTGGCGAAGGACGGCACGGCTCCCGTGATCGGGCACAGCAACAGGTCCACGTTCGGGTCGGCCAGCATGGTCTCGATGATCTTGCGCCCGCGCCAGTCGCGGACCGGCGGGCCACCGCTGTCCACCGGGTTCGAGACCCGCAGGTAGGACGGGATCCATTCGTGCAGCTGCCTCTGCGACGCCGGACTCAATCGCGGCAGCTCCAGTCCCGCCGCAGCGAGCATGTCCGCCATGTGGGCGCCTGTTCCGCCCGAGATGGCGTAGACGCAGACCCTGCCACCGGCTCCACGGATGAGACGGCGCAGTGCCGCCGGCGACGGCGGTTTGGTGCGCGCCAGCGCGGCCGAGACGTCGAGCAGCTGGTCCAGACCGTCGACCCGGTGGATCCCGTACTGGCGGAAGACGGCCGAGACGACGTCGTCGGATCCGGTCAAGTGGCCCGTGTGGGCCTTGGCCATCGATGTGCCCTCGTCGGTGCGGCCCACCTTCACGGCGACGATGGGCACCCGGCGCCGGGCGGCTGCGTCGGCGGCCAGTTGGAGCGTGCGGCCGTTCTTGAATCCCTCGATGTAACACGCCACCGCGCCCGTGGTGGAGAGGCTCGAGAAGTAGTCGATGAAGTCGGCGGACTCCAGGTCCGCTTCGTTGCCGGTGGGAGCCCAGTGCGAGAGTTTGATGCCGATCTCCTGGCCCTGGAACACCGGGCGGCCCTGGTGTCCGCTCTGGGTGATCAGAGTGATGGCCCGGCCCGGCAGGTCGTCGCGGAAGACCTCGAACGCGTTCAGGTTGGTGTTCGGGCCGAGCAGGTGGGTGTCACCGGACTCGATGACTCGCTCCATGTCCGCCTGAATGCGCTCGCCTTTGGCGCCCACCTCGGCGAAGCCGGCCGCGAACACGACCGCGAACTTCGCTCTCGTGGCCACGGCGTCGCGGAGGACGGGCAGCGGTTCGCCGACGAGGATGGCGACGAGATCGAGCTGTTCCTCGACGTCGCTCAACGCCCGCGCCGTGGGGCGGCCGGCCACGACCGACCGGTTCGGGTTCACGTAGTGCACCGTGGCGCCTCGCGCCTCGGCCCAGGCGGTGATCTTCTGGGTGAGCGAGGTGTTGGGCCGCTCCGCCGTGTCCGAAGCCCCCACCACGGCGACCCGCTTCGGATTGAAGAACGTGTCGAGATCGAGGTGGCGCAGTGCCGTCGGACGGCCGGTGACGTCGACCGCCGTGTTCCTGCTGGCCATGCCCCTCCCTCGCTTGCTCACGAATTCGCCCCGCCTTTGCCGGGCGAGCATATGACGCCGGTGTCGATTGGCTCGTTGGGGACCTTGGACGGGAAAATCGCCATCGTGACCGGGTCAGGCCACGGCATCGGCCGGGACGAGTGTGCGTTTCGGCCAAGCACTGCACGCCACCGGACAGGTGGGCCGCTGGGCCAAGGGTGGCGCCTGATGCCCGGAATCGGTGGCGCCTGATGCCCGGAAGGGGTGGCGCCTGATGCCCGGACGCCGGGTCGCCATCGTCGGCGCGTCGACCTCGGACTGCGGGCGGGTCGACGACAAGACCGCGTTCCAGCTCAACTTCCAGGGCACCGCGAGCGCTCGCCGACGCCGGCATCGACAAGTCCGAGGTCGACGGGTTCATGTCGCTGAACGGCACGCTGCCGCCGGTGGAGCTCACCGAGTATCTCGGCCTCCGGCCCGAACTGGGTCGACTCGACCGGGCATGGGGGCAGCATCTGGGAATTCATGGTCGAACACGCTGTCGCCGCCATCGCCCAAGGACTGGTCGAGGTCGTGGTGCTCACCTACGGCTCGACGCAGCGGGCAGATCTCAAGAAGAGGCTCCGCCTGGCGAATCTCTCGTTCGGGACGCGGGGCCCGATCCAGTTCGCGGCGCCCTTCGGCCACCCGGTGGGCTCCCACTACGCCATGGTGGCCCGCCGTCACATGTACGAGTTCGGTACGACCATGGAGCAGCTCTCGGAGGTGGCGGTGTCCGCTCGCTACAACGCGGGCTTCAACCCCGACGCCTACTACCGGGACCCCATCACCATCGACGACGTCATGGACTCGGGCATGATGTGGGATCCGCTGACCAAGCTCCACTGTTGCATCCGCTCGGACGGCGGCGGCGCCCTGGTGCTGACCAGCGAGGAGCGGGCCAAGGACTGCGCCAAGGCGCCGGTGTGGGTGCTCGGGACCGGCGAAGCGGTCTCCCACACCACCATGAGCGAGTGGGAGGACTTCACCGAATCGCCGTGCGTCCGGTCCGGACAGCTCGCGTTCGACGCGGGCCGGGGTCACCCCGGAGGACATCGACACTGTGCAGGTCTACGACGCCTTCACCCCGATGGTCATCCTCACGCTCGAAGGCCTCGGCTTCTGCCCGAAGGGCGAGGGCGGTCCCTTCGTGGAGGACGGCCGCCTGCGTGTCGGCAGCGCGCTCCCGACCAATACCGACGGCGGCGGCCTCTCGGCCTGCCAGCCGGGCATGCGTGGCATCTTCTTGTTGATTGAGGCGGCGCGCCAGCTGCGCGGCGAATGTGGTGAGCGCCAGGTGGACGGCGCCCAGCTGGCCTGCGTAAACGGCACGAGCGGATGGTTCACTGCGGCCGGGACGGTGATCCTCGGGCGGGACTGATCGCCGCCGCACCCGGGTGGTGACCCGGGGGGTGCGCCTGTCCGCCGGGGGACCGTCCAGGGAGGGGGCCGTTTCGCCCGGTGCGCCCCGCCGCGAGAATGGATGGGATGCCCGCGCCATACGAACTGTCGCGCGCCGATCTGAACGACCTCCTCGAGGGTGAGCCGGCCTTCCGCGCCCGCCAGGTCTGGGATGGTTTGCATCTGAGGGTGCAGCGACCCGAGGAGATGACCGAGTTGCCGGCTCCCCTCCGCGCTCGACTGGCAGCGGCCCTGCCGCCTGTACTGCACGAGGCCGCACGCCAGACGGCGGACGGTGGAGACACGATCAAGTGGTTGTGGCAGTTGGCCGACGGCAGTCGCGTGGAGTCGGTGCTCATGGCGTACCCCGACCGGGTCACGGTCTGCGTCTCCACCCAGGCCGGCTGCGCCATGGCCTGCCAGTTCTGCGCCACCGGACAGGCGGGGTTCCGGCGTCACCTGTCGTCCGGCGAGATCGTAGAGCAGGTGGTCGTGGCAATGCGTGAGGCGCAGCCACGGCGTCTCTCGAACGTCGTGTTCATGGGTATGGGCGAGCCTCTGGCCAACTACGACCGGGTGTGGGCGGGCGTGGTCCGCCTGCACGGAGAGATGGGACTCTCGGCGCGCCATCTGACTCTGTCCACCGTGGGCCTGGTGCCGGGCATCCGTCGTCTGGCCGCGGAGACCCTGCCGGTCAACCTGGCGGTGTCGCTCCACGCCGCCAACGACGCGCTGCGCGACGAGCTCGTCCCCATCAATCGCCGCTACCCGCTGGCCGTCTTGTCCGACGCCTGTCGTGAGTACGTGGAGAGGAGCGGACGCCGGCTCTCCATCGAGTGGGCTCTGATCGACCGGGTCAACGACTCCGCGCGCGACGCTACTGAGCTTGCCGCCTTCGCCCGCCCCCTCCGTGCGCACGTCAATCTCATCCCTCTCAACCCGACGCCCGGCTATGCCGTGGTGGGTTCCCCGGCGGACCGAGTCCGAGGTTTTCGGGACGAACTGACCTCTCTGGGGGTCAACACGACGATCAGGGTGACGAGGGGCGTGGAGATCGACGCCGCGTGCGGGCAGCTCGCGGCCGGCTCCTTCAGCTGAGTGTCTCCCCGATTCCGCTTCACGGCGATGACGGCGTCAGCGGTGTCGTGCTGGAGGAGCCGCTCGCGGGTGAACTCGGAATCAGCCCCGATCGGTCGGGCTCTCTCGCGCCTACAACTCGGCTCGCCTCGACCGATTCGCGCTAGGAGGCGTCTCCGTACGGGGCCGGCGGGTCGCGCAGGATCACTGTCAGCGGCTTGTGGGGCTCGTCTCGCTCGGCCAGTACCGACAAGCGGAGCCGTTCCCGCCATGCCTCCTCGACCAAGACAAGCATGTCGCGTTCCCGGGATTGGAAGTGGCGCTCGCCGTCTTCGGTGTCGACCACGAAGCCTTCGAAGTCACCGAATCGGTCGAAGATTAGCCCGCACACCTTTCCGGTGTACTTGTTCAACTTCTCGTCTTCGAAGTCGTCCTCATCACCGTGCTCGCGACCGTGCGGACGGTGACCGCGAGCCACGAAGCCCTGTAGCGAAGGTTGAACATCGCCGGCGTCGCCGCCCGACCCGTCGATACGGCCGGACAGGTAGTCGATGTATTGCTTCAGCACCGGATACCAGCGGTACTCCGGAGACATGGCCGCGAGCCGGGCCTTGAAGATCGCCAGGGTGTTCTCGTCGCGTCCGAGCATCTGTTCCTCGGTGATGACCGGGATCTTGACTACGAATGCGCCGGTGATATAGCGCCATTTCAAGTTGCCCTTCGAGGAGGTGGCGCGTCCCATGCCGCCCTGGCCAGTCGCACCGGCGGGCGTTCCCTTCTCCAGCTGGGTTCGAAGCGGCGTGTACTCAATCGTAGAGATACGTCGAATTACCACATCGAACTGCTGGCCTTTGCGGACGCCGAGGGGAACGTCGACGGTAAGCAGTCCAGCGAAGGTGCGCAGAGACGACGACGGTATCGGTATGTAGGTGACTCCGGAGACGGACTTGAACTCGATGGTGTTCGCGCCCACCGCCGTGAGCAATCCGGTGCCATACAGTCTGGCGGCCAGTGCCACCACCTCAGTGGAGGCGACGTCCGGCCAGTAGATCTGTACCGCGGAATCGGGCGGGAGGTCACCCCAATCGATCATCAGTTCGTCGGGAGCGTTCAGCAACTGGCCGTTCGGTCCGAGGAAAGGCAGGCTGGATCGTGTGTCGAAGGCCTGGGGAATGCGGTGGGTGGCCGCCGGCCCCGGGTTGCCCGACGATGTGATCTGCACGTTGCGCTGGGCCAGCTTGTCGGTGTTTCCGGGATTGGTCGCCGTGCCGCTCTGGTAGAAGAGAGGGGCCTGGTCGTAGGCGATTTGCGCGACCAGGCAGTGGTGGGTGCCAGGATAGGTGCAGTTGTTGTTCGAGTCGTATACATCGAGGAAGCAGCCGTAGTACGCCCACACGCTGTCCTGACCCGGGACCGTCGGGATCTCGATCGGGCGTATGTTGTTGTTGCTCACCGACGCCATATAGTCGTTGGCCCCGGTGTTGCTGGTGGCGAAGAATGGCTCCGTCTGGATGGCCTGGCCCGTCGGGTCCGGCGGCAGCGTGGTCGACGAGGCCAGGGGGTTGGCCGGGAGAGCAGGGTAGGCAGGTGAACTCGGGTACGTCGTGTTCGGGTTGAAGTCAGTGTCGAACGACGGAGCCACCCAGAGCCGGAAGAAGACCCGGACCGCGCTGGCCTGGCTGGCGCTTCCCTGAGTGTCGCTCATCAAGCGAACCCGGGCAATGGCGAAGTTGTAGTTCTGGTGCCCCGAGCCGTCCAGCGGCGTTACCGACGACAGACCCGTCTCGTAGCCGGACTGGCCGGGCAGGTTGTTGAGGGGATCGCCCGGCCCGGGAGGCACCGGGACTGTATAGGTGGTCGAGCCGTTGAGGTATCCGATCAGGGTCTGAATGTAGTCGTAGGGCGTCTGGCTATTGGCGAAGACCGGCGCGCCCGGAAGCGCCGACTGTCCTTTGGTGAGGCTGAACACTCGTAGGTCCTGACTGAGATACGACACGGCGGAGGCGTCGGTTACGTCGATGTTGGAGAAGTAGGGGTCGGCTCCGGACACGAGTTCGAAGTCGACCGTGTCCTGGGAGTTGACCCCTGGGACCGTCGTGCCATTGGTAGTGAAAGTGGCACTGAGGCCGTATTCTTGGCCGCCGTTGGTTGGGAAGGGCGTGGTGAGAGGGCTCGAGAACGTTATGTCATAGGAGAAGCGGATCCGCTGGATGAGGCTGGTGTCGCCTGGGTTCTCATAGACTGGTATCGGCGACGCCGGCGTTGGGCCACCGGGCGTGGCAGGCGTTGGCGAGATTGTGATCCCCTGAAGCCCGGCGAAGGGGCCTGTGGGGGTACGAATGGCCACCTTGAATGAGTTGAACGTGTCGATGCTGTAGTCGTCCAGAGCCAACCAGAACGCACTCGAGAAGACGCCGTTATTGTGCTTGATAGCTTCTTGGACTTCGTCCTTGCCGAAGGTGTTCTTGTTGATGAGGAAGGACAGGCGTCCTAGCGGGATGATGCACGCGTTGTCGGCAGCGCTCCAATAGCACTGGACGTTACAGTTCACGCCGTTCATCTCGACGATGGCGAACTCGTTGTTGCAGGTGTCGCCGATCTCGTCGCCGGTCACCGACGATCCGCCAGACGTGGTGCCGTTGATGGTGATGCCATTGCCGAGGAGCGGATCGGTGGCAGTCTCGACCAGTTCGTGTGAGAAGACGTTGACCGCGCCGGTGGAGCTGGTGTCGGTCAGGTTCCCGTCGGTGTCCACCCAGCAGTAGAAGGCCGAGACGCCTTTGTAGCTGAAGTCCTGATGCTGGCCGAGGTCGTTACTGAGGCTGTTGTTGATACCCGGCGGAGTGATGACGGCGAACAGTCGGGTGTTGTTGTTGACGGGAGCTACCCCCGTGTTGGCGCCGAGGAAGTCGTTCAGCATTTTCACGACGTCTGAGTCGGAATATCCATTAGCCGGATCCGACCCGGTGTAGACGAACTTTCCGAGCATCTTGCCGGGCCCGACACCGCGGTACTGACGCAACCCGGTCATGTAGGGTCCGGTCACCACGCCGGTGAATGCCTGGTAGTAAGTGTCCGCCGAAACCGCCGGCGCCGGTGAGGTGTCGTTCCAGTAGCCGCCCCAGAACACGACGACCACCTCGATATCGGTGACGACCAGCCCGCCACCATCCACCGTCTGTGTGACGGTGTAGTCAGGGCTCTGACTGATGTCGGCGTCTTTGAGCGCCCGGGCCGAACGGGCCCGTGCCAGCTTGAGGCTCCGACCCGATACCCTCGATTGGCTCTTCATCGGGACCCCCTGTCCGCCTTCGGTAACCGTACTGGATCAGGATACGAACAGAGGCGGACAATTCCTGTGTAGAACGAGAGGATGGCACGAGACGGCGTGACACGCCCCAACTTGTTGTGGTTCCTCCTCCTCGACGGTGGCATCGTGGTGCTGGCGCAATTGGTGTTCAGCGCCGGGGCGTACCAGCGCGCGGCCGACCTGAGCGGTGGCGCGCTGCCTCCACGCGGTGTGCTCCGAGCGCTCCTGGCCGCGACGGCAGTCATCCATGCGGCCGAAGCGGTCGCGGCGGGCCGGATCGCCGGGAAGCGGGGTTTGCCGGTGGGGAGTTGGCGCCGGCAGACCTTCGTGGTCGGATTCCCTTCCCTCCTGGCGCTGAGAAGGGCGGGCCGACCGTGACGGCGTGGCAGGACGTGAGGCTCGGTGAGCGAATGGTCCACCGCATGGGTTTCGGTGCCATGCAACTGCCGGGCCCCGGGGTCTTCGGGCCGCCGAAGGACCGGGCGACCGCGCTGGCGATCCTCCGCCGAGCGGTCGACGCCGGCGTGAACCATGTCGACACCGCTCAGTTCTACGGCCCCAACGTCGCCAACGAGCTCATACGCGAGGCACTTCACCCTTACCCGGACGGCCTCGTCCTGGTGTCGAAGGTCGGTGCAGTTCGAGACGACGCCGGAGGGTGGCTCGGCGCGCAGCGTCCGGAGCAGCTGCGCCAGGGTGTGGAGGCCAACCTGGCCTCCTTGGGTGTCGAGCAGGTGCCGGTGGTCAATCTGCGTCGCCATCCCGAGTCCGAGGTTCCCTTCGACGAGCAGGTCGCAGCCATGGTCGCCATCCGCGACGAAGGACTGATCGGCGGGATCGGGCTCAGCACCGTCACGCTCGACGAGTGCCGCCGCGCCCGCGGGGCATCGGAGATCGCGTGCGTACAGAACGCGTACAACCTGGCCGACCGGTCGGATCAGGGCGTGTTCGATGCGTGCCGCCACGACGGGGTGCCCTACGTGCCGTATTTCCCTCTCGGCTCGGCGTTCATGGCCGACAACCCCGTGCTCAACCATCCCGAAGTTCGAAGCGCAGCTGATCGTCTCGGGGCGACGCCGGCGCAGGTGGCCTTGGCATGGCTGCTCCACGTCGCGCCCAATGTGCTGTTGATCCCGGGTACTTCGTCGCTCCGGCACCTCGAGGAGAACTTGGCTGCGGCGGATCTCGACCTCGACCAGGAGGCCCTCGCCGCGCTCGGCTGACGGACGCTGACCGAACCCGCGCCCCGGCGGCGACCGCCGAACAGCGACTTGACGAGACGGGGTCGGATCGGACCGGTCCGAACCGATCGGGAACCAGCGGCGTCTCATCTCCCGGACCTCGGCAACTGCGCGTCGAGGTCCGGGAGGTCCGATCATGTCCGACGCCGACGCCGACCACGATGCCGACGCCGAATCTCTAGCCGACCGTTCGCCGAAGACGAGAACGACCAGGCGCGCCGTCGTCGTCACGGTGGTGGGGTGCGCGCTGGCGCTCGGGGCGGGTGGCGCCGCGCTCGCGGTCTCCTTGGGCGATGCAGGCGTCGCCTCCCCCGCGTCGGCGACGGACGCGTCGCCGCAAGGATGCGAGGCCGCGACCTCGAAGATCACGGTCCAGGGTACGGGCCACGCCACGGGAACCCCCGATGTCCTCAACGCCGTGTTCGGCTTCAGTACGACTGCTGGTTCGTCGACCGCGGCCCTGAGCGAGAACAACACCAAGGTGACCCAGGCACTCGCCGCGCTGGCATCCAGCGGCGTGGCGTCTCGCGACGTGCAGACGACGGGCCTGTCGCTGTCGCCGCAGTATTCGTTCCCCCACGGGGTACCCGTTCTCACCGGCTACCAGGTCACCGACACGGTGAGCGCCACGATGCCCGACGTGACGAAGGCGGGGGCGGCGATCGACTCGGTCGTCGGTGCCGCCGATGATGCAGCCCAAATCGACAGTCTCAACTTCTCCATCGCGAACCCGTCACAGATCCAGGACGAAGCGAGAGCTCAGGCGGTGCACCTCGCCGTGGCACACGCGGAGGCGATGGCGGCGGCCGCAGGACGCCGATTGGGGCCGGTCTGCTCACTGACCGACAACACGCAACCACAGCAGCAGCAGCCGCCCTATGCCAGCTCCGGGTTCGACCAGTCCACCCCGACATCGGCGGTGCCGCTCCAACCGGGCACCCAGCTCGAGACAGACCAGGTGACGCTCGTCTACGCGCTGGTCCCTCGCGGACAGAAGACGTGACGTCGGGTGCGATCGAGCAAGCCGTCGTCGTCGAGCGTCAGCGGTTCTTCCAGTTGGGGGCCCGCTTCTCGGCGAAGGCCAGCGGACCCTCCTTGGCATCCTCGCTCGAGAAGACCTCTCCGGAGATCTCTGACTCAATCCGGTAGGCCTCACCCATGTCGGTGGCCATCCCTCGCAGCACCGACTCCTTCGTCTTGCGGATGGCGAAAGGGCCGTTGGCCGTGATGCGCCGCGCGTAGTCGTAGGCGCGGTCCATCAGGTCGCCCGGTCGGCAGACCTCGTTGAGCAGGCCCATTTCGTAGGCACGCGCCGCGGGCACCTGGTCGGCGCAGAGGAGGAGCTCCATGGCGGCCGGGTAAGGAACCTGTCGGGGGAGACGAACCGTCGTGCCGCCTCCTGCGAAGAGCCCGCGCTTCGGCTCCATGACGCCGAACGTGGCCGTGTCTACGGCCACCCGCAGGTCCGTCCCACCGAGCATCTCCATGCCACCGGCGACGCACGTTCCGTTCACGGCGGCGATGATCGGCTTGTACAGGCGCGTCCCGCGCAACACCGCCTTGACCCCGTCATCGAGACGGTAGCCCCCGAGCTCCTCCACCTCGCCGGACTTGATCTTCCGCTGCAGCTCCGTGATCTGCGGAATGTAGGTCTTGAGATCCGCACCCACACAGAAGTCACGACCCACGCCGGTGACGATGGCAACGTACGCGTCGTCGTCCTCGGCGAAGCGGTCCCAGGACGAGCGCAACTGGAAGAAGTGCTCCATGTCCATGGAGTTTCTGGCCTCGGGACGGTTGATGGTGATCGTGACGATGTGGTCGTCACCGGCGACGTAGTCGATCGACACGGGAAGAAAGGGGAGTCGGTCAGTCCTGAGTGACCGGAGTTCTTTCGATCATCGTCTGTATGCTGACGATGCCCTCTTGGTTGGTCGTCGTGTGTCCGCGCGCCCGTGACACCAGTGACGTGTCCACGTCGCTCGCCTCGGCCCGGAGCGCCCCCACCGTGCAGGCCTCACGTGGACGCACGCTGAACGGGTCGTATTGGAAGTGGCGCATGGCGTTGAGATGCGTGATCTTGTTGATCTCTTCATCAGGCACGTCCGCCAGGTACTTCATGCACGCCTCGGGTGAGGTGGGCCAGGTCGAGTCTGAGTGTGGGTAGTCGCACTCCCAGGTGATGTTGTCGATGTTGAGGTACTTGCGGCTGTCGACGCCGAAGGCATCGTCAATGAAGCACGTGATGATCCGGTCCTTGAAGACCTGGCTGGGGAGCATGTCGCCGAAGTCCTGTCCCGTCCACTTGTGGTGGTGTTGGTAGACGTAGTCGATGCGCTCGAGCGCGTAGGGGATCCAGCCGATCCCGCCTTCGGAGAGCGCGAAGTGGAGATCCGTGTACTTGCGCAGGATCGGCGACCACAAGAGATCTGCCGCCGCTTGCACCATGTTCATGGGCTGGAGGCTGATCATCACGTCGATCGGCGCGTCGACGGACGTCACGACGAGCTGCGAGGACGACCCTAGATGCATGCAGACGACCGTGCCTTCGTCGGCGCAGGCGGTCCAGAACGGGTCCCAGTGGTCCGAGTGCAGCGACGGCCACCCCAGCTTCTCGGGGTTCTCCGAGAACGTCACCGCATGACAGCCCTTCGCGGCCACACGGCGCACCTCCGCCGCCGCGAGCTCGGGGATCCCAGATGGCCGGGATGGAGAGGGGGATGAAACGGCCGGGCTCGGCCCCGCACCACTTGTCGATGTGCCAGTCGTTGTAGGCGCGCACCATGGCGAGCGCCTCGTCCTTGTCCTCGCGCCGGGCGAAGAGCTGACCGCAGAACTGGGGGAAGGACGGGAAGCACATCGACCCGAGGACGCCGTTGACGGACATGTCCCGCACGCGTTCGTGGACGTCGTAGCAGCCGACGCGCATATCGTCGAGCGACATGGGCTCGACCCCGTACTCCTCGGGAGGCCGGCCCACGACGGCGTTGAGGCCGACGTTCGGGATCTCGTTGCCGTCGTAGTACCAGTAGTCGGTCCCGTCGTCGCGGCGGATGAGCTTGGGCGCCTTGTCCTGGTACTTCGCCGGCAGGAGCCCGTCGAACATCCCCCGGGGCTCAATGACATGGTCGTCGACACTGACCAGGATCATGTCTTCGGTGCGCATCGGACGTTCCTCCCCTCGTGCCGGTCGGCCGGTCGCTGGCCTTTCCTGACACTCGTGTCACCCACCTTAGGCGCCGACCCGTCCGGTCGTGAAACCTCGGTGCGGCCGACGTGGCCCGAGGCGGCAGGACGTCGGAAGATGCCGCCGGGCAACCCGTCGCCGTCGGGTTCGAGCGGTCCGTCAGGCGCCCGCCACCTGGAGCTCCCGTTCGCTGGGTGCACACAGACCGCGGCGGGCGACGATGATGTCGTCGACGATGCCGTAGTCCCGCGCCTCGGCCGCTGTCATGTAGCGGTCGCGATCGATGTCGGCCGACACCTGCTCGACGGGTCGGCCGCTGTGGTGGGCGATGATCTCGGCCATGCGCCGAGTCAGGGACAGCACTTCGCGCAGCTGAATCTCCATGTCCGACGGAGCACCACGGGCACCGGCGGATCCCTGGTGGATCATGATGCGGGCATTCGGGAGAGCGAAGCGCTTGCCGGCCGTCCCGCCCGAGAGGATCATGGCGGCGGCGGACATGCCCATGCCCACGCAGATGGTGGAGACGTCGGGCTCGACGTGCTGCATCACGTCGTAGATGGCCATGCCGGCATAGGCCACGCCTCCGGGCGAGTTGATGTAGAGCGCGATGTCCTTCTTGTTGTCCTGGGCCTCGAGGAACAGCATCTGCGAGATGATCAGGTTGGCGACCTGGTCGTCCACCTCCTGGCCGAGGAAGACGATGCGCTCCCGGAGCAGTTGCGAGTAGATGTCGAAGGCACGGTCGCCCCGGCTTCCCTCCTCGATCACCGTCGGGACCAGGACCTGGGCTGGTTTCGGCGTCGACATGGTGTGCTCCCTCCTTCCCATTCGCGGTGGCCGGACCGGACGTCACAGGTCCGGTCGCACGGTGGAGCCGATCGCCCAATCGGGGCTGGTC
Source organism: uncultured Acidimicrobiaceae bacterium (assembly GCA_963824445.1). Lineage (GTDB taxonomy): Bacteria > Actinomycetota > Acidimicrobiia > Acidimicrobiales > RAAP-2 > Bog-473. The sequence continues at coordinate 56,169 of CAWGPG010000001.1, forward strand.
GCCCCGACCGGCCGGTCGGCCCTCGTCGATCAGGATATATCAAATGTGAGATAATCGTGACATGAGCGAACGTCGCCATCCGACCGTCTTCCCGGGGTTCAAGGAGATGGCCGAGCGGCGCCGGTCGGTGACGGGCCAGCTCCTGACGCTCCGGCGTGAGCTCGGGCTGTCCCAGTCGGAGGTGGCCGCACGAATGGGCACGTCCCAATCCGCCGTGGCCCGGTTCGAGGCAGGCGACCTCGATGTGCGGCTCTCCACGGTCGAGCGGTACACGAACGCCCTCGGGGCACAACTGGAATGGAGGATCCGGCATGAGTGAGGGCGACTGGCCGTCGTTGTACCCGTCTGGGATCTCGGCGACGGCGGGGAGCGGCTTGCCCGAGGCGCTGGCCCGTCGCCTGTTCGATCAGCGCGGTCGTGCTGCTGCACGGGCCTCTCGACGACTTTTCTGTGGCGCGCGTCTCGGCCGAGCTGATGACGCTCGACGCCGAAGGCGACGAGCCGGTCACCCTGCGCGTCGATTCGGGCCAGGGGAGCCTCGCCCTCGCGCTCACGCTGATGGACGTGATCGAGCTGTTGGGCGTTCCCGTCCACGCGGTGTGCCTGGGCCAGGTCGGAGCCGGCGCCGTGGGCGTCGTCGCGGTGTGCGGGCGACGGGTGGCGATGCCGAGCACCCGCTTCGCCCTGTGCGAGCCCGTGACCGAGCAGTCGCCGGTCCACGTGCGAAACGTCGCGCAGTGGTCGAAGCTGCGCACGGACGAGCGCGAGCGCTTCTGTTCTCGCGTGGCGGCGGCCGCGGGTCGCCCGGTCGAGCAGGTGCGCCAGGACGTCGTCGCAGGCACGTTCCTCGATGCGCAGGGAGCGCTCACCTATGGGCTCGTCGACCAGGTGTCCCGCCCGGACGCAGAGATCAGCCGCTTTCCAGGTGCCGGCCCGTCGCCGATGGGGTTCCGTCCACGGGACTGACGATGGGGCTCGTCCACGGGACTCAGGTGTCGAGCCGGATGCCGTGCCTACGATGCGGGACGTGCCCGGTCCCCGCATCGCCCCGTTGCCGCCGGAGGAGTGGGACGACCGGCTGAGGCGCCTTCTCGAGGTGTCGCCGGGCGGCACCGACGAGCCGATGCACATCTATACGACGCTCGCTCGTGCGCCCGAGGTCTTCCGGCGCTGGACCGCCTTCGGAGGTGCCCTCCTCTTCGGCACCTTGCCGGGTCGTCTGCGCGAGCTGGTCATCCTGCGCACCGCCGCACGATTCGGCGGGACCTACGAGTGGGCCCAGCACATCGGACTGGCCGAGCGCGAGGGTGTGAGCCGAGCCGAGATAGAGACCCTCGGGGGCGACCACACGAGTGGGTCATGGTCTCCGCTCGAAGCTGCCGCGCTGCGCGCCGTCGACGAGACGGCGGACGACGGCTCCATCTCGGACTCGACATGGGGCGAACTGGCCGCTCGGCTGAGTGACCCCGAGCTGATCGAGCTCGTCATGCTGATCGCTCACTACATGATGCTGACAACGGTGCTCGGCTCGTTACGCGTCCCGCTCGAGCCACGAGCCGAGGCGCAAGCGGCGACGGTGGCGGCCGGACCCGGCCCGCGCACGACGGCGCGCGACAAGGAGTGACCCATGGGTCCCCTACTGAGCGGGCGATACATCACCGTCGTCGGCGCCGGCACACAGTCGTCCCGCGACCCCGACGCGCCCGTCGGCAACGGTCGCGCCATCGCCATCCGCGCCGCTCGTGAGGGCGCCTCCGTCGTCTGTGTGGACAAGGACGAGGCGGCGGCAGAGGAAACGTGGCGGCTCATCAGCGAGGAGGGTGGAAAGGCCGCCGTCGTCGTGGCCGACGTGACGACCGACGAAGGCTGCCGAATGGCCGTCGACGGCAGCCCCGCCGCCGACGGGATCGTCCTCAACGTCGGCACGGGATTCGGCATGGGCGTCGCCGGGACCTCCACTGACGACTGGGACCGGACCTTCGCATTGAACCTTCGGGCGCACTTCATGATGGTGCGGCGTGCTCTGGTCACGCTGCCCGACGACGGTTCCATCGTGTTCGTGGGTTCAGTGGCCGGGCTTCGCCCAGGCAGCCGCATCCCTGCCTACGACGCCTCCAAGGCGGGCATCATCGGCCTCTCCCGGCACGTCGCCGTGGAGGGAGCGCGCCGAGGCATCCGGGCCAATGTGCTCGCGCCCGGGCTCATCGACACCCCGCTTGGGCGCGCCGCCTCGGCGGGCCGGCCCTCGCGGACCCGCACCCCGGTCCCGCTCGGTCGCCAGGGGACGGCGTGGGAGGTGGCCGCCGCGGCCGTCTTCCTGCTCTCGGACGAGGCGAGCTACATCACCGGACAGGTCCTCGCAGTCGACGGCGGTCTGACCCTCATCTGACGCCCGTCGTCAGAGGTCACGCCATCACCAGAGGTCACCCCATCACCCGAGGTCACCCCATCACCCGAGGTCACCCCATCACCAGAGGTCACCCCATCAAGAACGTCGACCGCCTCGGGGATGGAGTCGACGGCGTGGTCGGGATTCGGGCCGTGCTCAGGGTCCCACTCGCGTCCCCGGTGGATCCAGACGGTACGGAACCCGAGGGACTGCGCGCCGCCGATGTCTGAGAGCGGCGAGTCACCCACCATCCACATGTCGGGCCCCGGACCCCCGCAACGGCGGATCGCTTCGTGGAAGATCCGGGGGTCGGGTTTGGCGACGCCGAGCTCGCCCGATGCGCAGAAACAGTCGGCGAAGGGGAGGAGGCCGAGCCGCTCCGCCTTGTGCTCTTGATGCGGCGTCGGGCCGTTTGTGACGACGCCGATGCGCCAGCCCGCGTCCCGGAGCACGCCGAGAGCCCGTGTGACGCGTACGTCCGGCTCAATGGTGTCGAGGTACTCCTTGCGGTACCTGGCATCCAGCTCGTCCAGCGGCGTATCGAGTCTGTATCGCCGACGGACCTGAGTCCACAGCTCCAGCCGGTCGGTCATACCGTCGCCGTCGACTCCGCACAACCACTCGACCTCGCCCGCCGGATCCGGGCGTCCGGCGACGAAGGCGGACGCCCAGCGCCGGAACGTGCCCTCACGGTCGTAGAGCGTGTTGTCGAGGTCGAAGAGTGCGACGGGAGCGGAGGCGGTGCGCTCGGAGTCGACGGACACGGACACGGACCCATTGTGGACCGAAGTCAGGCCACCACCTCCATGCGCAATCCTCGCTCGTCGCGCTCGCCCCCCAACCGGACGTGCGTTCCCGATGCGACGCGGAGTGCGGTCCACGCTCCGGCGAAAGCGTCCAGCACGTCGTCGAGTCGTGATCCCGGGGGCGGGCAAGTGGCGTGACGGTCCACGACGGACGCTCCGAATATCGACGTGAGCACCTCGGCGCGCTCGAGTCGACCTTCCGGTGTGGTCTTGGGATGGGCCATCGGCCCTCCGGCGATGAAAGAGAAGCTCAACTCGGGACACATCTCGACGAGCCGGTTCTGTCGGGCGGGGGACTGGACGATGTCTGCCTCCTCGATCTTGGGGAGGATGTTGAAGAGCTGCCGCGAGATCGCTTTCCCGCAGGCCGCTCGTGATCGAGCGCACGCCTCGTGGTAGGTACGAGCCCCGAGGACCCCACGCGCCGGCGCCGGGAAGACCGAGTTGCGCCGGGGTCCGAGAAGTCGCCGTGCCTCGACGTCGGCAGCACGGGGTCCCGATGTGGGCAAGCCGATCGGGATGTCGATGGCGACCGCCGACAGGCGGCCCGAGTCGAGATCACCGCCCAACTCTTCGAGGCGGCGAACGAGCCGTACCCGGACCGAGTCAGGCTCGAAGCTCGAGGCCGTGCCCGACACGGTCGCCGCGTCGACCGTCGAAGGCACGGTCACCAGCACCCAACCCGACCGGCACCCGTCCAATCCACCGACCTCAGTCTCCGTCAGACGCGGTGCGACGGCGACGCCGTGAAGAGGCTGAGACCGCACCGGTCGGAATCAGCCGACCTGGGCCAGGTTCACCCCGTCCTTGGGTGTGAGGATCACCTGCCGACCCACCAGCTCCTCGCGTTCGGCCCGCGCCAGCGCATCAGAACCGCCGTCGAGGAGCGCGTAGCTGCGACCACCTTCGGGCAGGTCGCACACGAGGACCGCTCGCTCGGGCGTTCCGTCCCGACCGTGGAGCACCGTGTACGCCGCCACGGTCGCTCGCCCCGACGGAGAGGTGCACGATTCCGACCGCGTCAGCGCCGCCGCCGGGGATGACCGTTCCCCTTCCCGGTTCTGCCGGCTGTCCTCCGGCTGCGGCGAGAGACGTCGACGAGGTGGTCGACGGCGGGGTCGTCGACCACACGCCGAAGGCGTGCTTCTGCATGTGCATACCGACGCCGCTGACGAGGCCGTAGGACCCCGGGTCGGCTCGGAGCACCTCGGCCATGGCGGCCAGCGAGTGCGTCATGTAGTTGGAGCCGGGACCTCCGTGGTACGGGAGGCCGCCGGTCACGGTCACGCCCCGAGGATCGTCCTCGGCCAGACCCAAGGTGTCGAGGGCGAAGCAGATGGAGCTGGCGAAGCACGAGTACAGGTCGAAGTGGGCCACTTCGTCGACGCCGATTCCGGCGCCTGCGAGCGCGGTCGAGGACGCGGCGGCGAGGCCCGGGGACCGCCACATCTCGGCATGGCCGGCCACGTGGGCGGGGTCCTCTGCGTACCCCGACCCGCGTAGGTACACCCGTTTCTCCTCTGGCACCTCGAGTGCGTCAGCCTTCTCGGCCGAAGCGATGACGAGGGCCGCCGCCATGTCGATGTCCATGATGGAGGTCATGAGTTTCGTGTAGGGGTACGCCACCATCCGATTGTCTGCAGATACCCCGGCGATCTCGTCTGCCGCCCGCGCCACCGGGAACCAGGCATGCGGGCTGGCGGCCGCCACGTCGGTCATGCGCGACATCACCGCGCCCAACGACGGCGCGATGGGCATCGAGCTCGCGCCCGAGGTGAGCACGACGTGCGTTGTCGAAGAGCGCGAACGTCAGATAGGCCTCGAACACGGCATGGCTGATCTCCGACGGGTCGAACTCCATGTCCATGGGGAACGGGCGCCTCTCGGCCGGCCGGAACGACCAGTGGGGCTTCTCGCCCGCTTTCTTCAGCGTGCGGACCGTCGCCAGCGCCTCGGCGCCGACGACCAGTGCCAGGTCGAGGTCTCCCGCCGCAATGTCGCGGGCGACCTCGGTCACGAGGACATGGGGCACCGAGCCGCCGATACCCGAGTAGCGGCCCCGCTGAGGCGAGGCCCCGAGGCGTCCGGCGAGCCGTCCCACTGCGTCGTCGTACTGCCACGACTGCGAGTACACGACGTCGATGCTTTCCAGCGCCGCGAGTGCGCCCGGCACACCGGCGTCGTCCGCCGCCGTTCGCGCGACGTCGTGCCACATGTCGAGCGGCTCGGGGGCTTGCCCGCCGGCGGCCACCACGTCCGGGTCGTCGCGGTGCCACGTACGGCGGGCGACGCCCACGATGCACGCGGCGCGGGGGTCGGCGCTCAATGGATCACCCCCGACACCGACACCGACACCGCCTTCGACACGACCTCAGAGGATGCGGTCAGGCGCGGGACTTGCCCGGCATGGCGATCGCCCGGTCGGCGATGATGTTCTTCTGGATCTCGGTGGAGCCCCCGCCAATCGTCGAGTAGCGCTGAAAGGCGTACAGCCGCGTCCACTTGCCTCGGTCGACCGAGTCCGGACCGCCGCGCGCCAGCAATCCCGCCGGGCCGAGTAGGTCCACCGCCAGCTCCGCCAACGTCTGCGCCATCGATGACCACGAAAGCTTGGCGAAGGGCACCTCGGGCCAGTTCTTCTCGCCTTTCATGATCTTCGACAGCGCCCGGAGCGAGAGCAGCCGCGCCAGCTCCACCTCGGTCCACAGGTGCGCGATCCGGTCCCGCAGCGAGGGGTCTTCCAGCGCGTCTGGGTTGACGCTCCGGGCCGCTTCCACCACCGCCCGCAGGTCGGCCGCCAGGATGGCGATCTGGGACGCGATGCCGACGCGCTCGAATCCGAGGGTGCCCATCGCAACCATCCAGCCGGCGCCTTCGTCGCCCAGCCGCCACGATGCGGGCACGCGCACGTCGGTGAAGAAGATCTCGTTGAAGAGCTCTTCGCCCGCCATGTCCCTGATCGGTCGCACCTCGATCCCCGGGGTCTTCATGTTCAGCACGAACGCGGTGATGCCCTCGTGTTTCTTTCCCCGCTCCAGCGCGCTCGGATCGGTGCGCAGGAGGAACAGTCCCCACGTCGCCAGGTGGGCCGAGGAGATCCAGATCTTCGACCCGTTCACCACGTACTCGTCCGTCTCGGGGTCGTAGATCGCCGTGGTGCGGAGGTTGGCCAGGTCGTTGCCGGCCATCGGCTCGCTGAAGCCTTGGCACCAGTGCTCCTCCGCCTCGAGGATGGACGGCAACCACTGGGCCTTCTGCTCCTCGGTGCCCCACTCGATGATCATCGGGCCGATCTGCCAGATCCCGTTCGTGTTGAACATGCCCGGAGTCCGGTACTCCGCCATGACCTCGGAGTAGAGGAGGCGCTGCATGGCGTTGATGGTGCGCCCGTTGGCGTACTCGGGACCCCAGTGGATGGCGGCCCACCCGCCCTCGTGCAGGGTCCTCTGCCATTTCTGCCGGCGCTTCTGGCTCGCCTCGCCGCTCAGCTGCACGTCGTCGCCGAGGGTTTCCGCCTCGAGAAACGGCGGCAGGTGCACGTCGAGCCATGCCCTCAGCTCGTCGCGGAACTTCTCGTCCTCAGGCGTCAGGGCGAAGTCCACCGGGGGAAGGGTACCCGACCGCCGTGTACTCTGACGCCGGTGTCAGGGATGAGGGGACCGCGCACCACGGCACGACGCAGTGCGCGCCCAACGGGCACCGTTGGCGCGATCCGGCGTCTCGGTTGGCCCGGCACCGCGGGATGTGCCGGAGCGGTTCCGCGCGCCGGCGCGACGTCGATGAACGGATAGGGGAGAGGCCGCAGCCCGTGGACTTCACGTACGACGAGGGGCAGCTGGCACTCCAGGACGTGGCGCGCGCCGCGCTCGAGCGGGTATGCGACCCTCGACTTGCTGCGCAGCCTCGCCGACGATGAGCGCGGGTTCACGCCCGAGCTGTGGTCCACCCTCGTCGAGCTGGGATGGACCGGCTTGCTCGTCCCCGACGAGCTCGGTGGCGCCGGCGACGGTGCCGGCCTGCTGGAGGTGTGCATCGTGGCCGAGCAGATGGGTCGCATCCCGCTTCCCGGCCCGTTCTTCTCGTCGTCCGTCGCCGCGACGCTCGCAGCCCGTGCTCTCGGCGCGACGGAGCTGCTCGCCGACCTGGCGGCTGGCACTCGTCGTGGCACGGTCGCGCTCGGAGAGCAGGGTCACGGCGAGCCGCTCGGCACGGTGCGGACCCGAGCTCGGCGCAAGGGCGCGCGAGTGGGTGGTGAGCGGTCACAAGCCGGCGGTCGTCGACGGCCATACGGCGGATTGGGCCATCGTGGTGGCCCGCGGCGAAGAAGGAGTCCGGTCCTTCCTCCTCGAGTCGCCTTCGACCGCCGACGGCGTCTCGGTCGAGGTCATTCCGTCCCTGGACCCCACCCGGAAGCTGGCACGAATGCAGCTCGAGGAAGCGCCGGTCGTGCCGCTCGGACCAGCCGGAAGCCATCGCGCGCTGTGGGAGCGGGTACAGGACGACATCGCTGTCGTCCTGGCCGCAGAGACCGTCGGTGCAGCCGACCGTGCCCTGGGCGATGCGATCGCGTACACATCCGAACGGATCGTCTTCGACAAGCCCGTCGCCACCTACCAGACCGTGCGCCACCGGCTGGTCGAGATGTTCCAACAGGTGGAGATGGCTCGTGCCGGGTTCCAGTTCGCGGCGTGGGCCTCGGACACCGAAGCGCCCGAGCGCGCGCAGGCGGCAGCCATGGCGGCGAGCTACGCCGCCGAGGCCGGGGTCCGGGTCACCGGAGACGACATCCAGCTGCATGGCGGCGTCGGGTTCACCTGGGGCAACGACGCTCATTTCCTCTTCAAGCGGGTGAAGCAGAACGATGTGCTCTCGGGCGGGGCCGCCGCGCTCCGCCGACGGCTGGCCACCATGTTCATCGAGTCGGCATGATGACCGACGTGATCATTCAGGCGATCTTCTGATGTCGTCGGCCTCCGACCTGCGATCCAAGCTCCGACCGGTGCCGGCGCACTTGGCGGAGCGCTACGTGGCGGAAGGGGCCTGGGACGACCGCTCGCTGGGTCGTTTCCTGAGCGACGCGCTTCTTCAGGACACGACGCGACCCATTCGGATCTGGTCTCCGACCAACCCGCACCTCGGCACGGTGGGGGAGGTCTACGAGGAGGCGCTCCGCGTGGCCGGCGGCCTGCAGGCGCACGGTTTGGGGCCCGGCGACGTCGTCGTGTTCCAGTTGCCCAACTGGGTCGAGGCTGCGGTCACCTTCTACGCCTGCGCGCTCCTCGGGGTGACGCTGGTGCCGATCGTGCACTTCTACGGACCGAAGGAGGTCGGCTTCATCCTGCGCCAGAGCCGAGCCCGCGCCCTGGTGATCGTGGGTCGCTACGCCAAGCGCGACTTCCTGGCCGAGCTGGCCACCGTGCGCGACGGGTTGGACGACTTGGAGCGGGTCTTCGTGGTCGGCGACCGGGGGGACGCGCCGGACGTGCTGGGTTTCGACGAGCTTCGCCGCGCCGACCCGGTCGAAGGGCCGGTCGACCTTGATCCGGACTCGCCCGCCCTGATCGCCTACACCTCGGGGACGACGGCCGACCCCAAGGGAGTGGTGCACACCCACCGTACCCTTGGCTTCGAGGTGCGCCAGCTGGCCGGCAATCAGGCCGTGCGCGACCGGGCGGCCCTGATCGGCGCCCCGGTCGGCCACGCCATCGGCATGCTCGGGGGCCTGCTGTGCCCATTGGTGAACGGTCGCCCGCTCTATCTCATCGATGGGTGGGACCCACCCGTCGTTCTCGACGCCATGGTGGAAGAGCAGATCTCGGCCGGCAGTGGCTCGACCTACTTCTTCACCAGCCTGCTGGACAGCCCGAGCTTCGGTCCCGAGCACATCGAGCTGATGCGCTACATCGGGCTCGGCGGGTCGCCCATCCCCGACGCCGTCGCCGAACGCGCCGACAAGCTCGGCATCTCCCTCGTCCGTTCCTACGGCAGCACCGAGCATCCCTCCGTCACCGGGTCGGCGCACGAGGCGCCACGCGAGAAGCGCATCCACACCGACGGCTGCCCGATGGAGGGGGTCGAGGTGCGGACGGTGGACGAGGACGGACGCGACGTCGGTGTGGGGCAGCCCGGCGAGGTTCTCACCCGCGGGCCGGACCGCTTCGCCGGCTACACGGATCCTGCCCTGACGGCCGAGGCCGTCGACGAGGAGGGCTGGTTCCGCACCGGCGACATCGGCGTGCTCGACGAGGACGGGTATCTCACCATCACCGACCGGGTCAAGGACATCATCATCCGCGGCGGCGAGAACGTCGAGCGCGGCCGAGGTGGAGCAGCTTTTGGCGCGCATGGAGGGAGTGGCGGAGGTCGCGGTGGTGGCCGCGCCGGACGAACGGTTGGGCGAGCACGGGTGCGCCTTCTTCCGCATGCAACCCGGTCACGAGACGCCCGACCTCGCCGCGCTCCGGTCCCATCTCGAGGCGGCAGGGCTGGCCCGCCAGAAGTGGCCCGAGGAGATCCGCTCGGTCGACGAGCTGCCGAGGACGGCGTCGGGCAAGGTGCAGAAGTTCATGCTGCGAGAACGCCTGCGGGCCGGGGGCTGACCCAGGTACGCTCCCGGCACTGGCCACTCGGCGGCATCGCCAGGAGGGAGGAGCGCTCACATGCGCAGTCGCATCCCCAAACAGCAGATCGAGCTTCTCGGAGCAGTGCCGTTGTTCAGCTCCTGCACACACGGCGAGCTCCGGTCCGTCGCCCAGCTCGGGACGCCGGTGACCGTCGAGGCCGGAACCGTGCTGACGCAACAGGGCAAGCCGGGACGCGAGTTCTTCCTCGTGCTCCAGGGCGAGGCGTCGTGCCGGGTGCGCAAGAAGGAGATCAAGCGCTTCGATGCCGGCGGCTACTTCGGGGAGCTGGCCCTCCTGCACGGTGGCATCCGCACGGCGGACATCGTCGCGCTCACCGACATGGATCTCCTCGTCTTCGACGCGCGTGAGTTCCGCTCACTCCTCATGACGACGCCGGGCATCGGTATCAAGATGCTGGCCAATTTGGCCGAGCGGGTCACGAGCGCGGACGCGCAGCCGTCCGACTGAGTCCCGTCAGGCCGTCGCCACCGACTGAGTCCCGTCAGGCCGTCACCGGCCGCCGCGCCCGATCCTCGAGGACGGCCTTCATGAGCCGCAGTTCCTTGCTGATCTGCGCAGAGCCACTCGCGGCCGAAGCCGCTTTGGCTGCCTCGTTGTCGGCGAAGTCCGGCGGGAGCGTCACCCAGAGCGTCAATGTGGCCTCGCACCTGCCCTCGCCCATCGGGCGCACCCTGAATTCCTCGTAGGCGTCGCTGGCGCCGGTCATGGCCGCCGCGACCAGCGTGGGCTCCTCCACCGTCACCGGCCAGAGCTCGACCGGCTGGCTTGCGCCGGGCTGCCGGGCGTCCGCCAGGCGGAAGGTGTAGCGGGCGCCCGGACCGAGGACGCCCCACCGGCCCGACGGGTCGCCCTCGGCAACGCGAATCACCCCGCTCACGTCCGGGTTGTACTCGGACAAATTGGTGAAGTCGAGGCGGTACTGCCAGACGACGGCGGCCGGAACGTCGTAGGTCTCCTCGGCGACCGCGGTCGGGGCGCGAGCGGGCGTGGGCGGCGAGGCCGTCACGAGGGCGAAATGACCCGGGCCGCCTCGACGGCCCGAGCCACGATGAGGGCGGACAGATCGTCACCCTCGTTGGGCAACGCACCAGCGGCATGCTGGATGAAGATGCCGATCACCATGGCGCTGATCAGGCGGGCGACCTCTGCCGCCCCCGCACGCTCATCGAGGTCCGGGCGATGCGTGCGCACCCAGGCCTCGATGGAATCCTCGAAGGTCGAGAACAGCTCCAGCCCGACCGACCGCGCCGTCTCCTCGCTCCGCATGGCTTCGCCCACCATCAGGCGGACGAAGTCCTCGACCTGGAACATGGACTTGAGGATGCCCTCGATCAGGCCGGCGAGATCCGACTCGCCGCCGGACCGGGCCGACGGGGACTGGGCGCCTGGGGACTGGGCCGACGGGGACTGGGCCGACGGGGACTGGGCGCCTGGGGACTGCGTCGCCGGAGCGCGGTCGGGCTCAGTCGCGAGGGCGGAGCGCGCCGGCGCGGTCACTGCCAGCGGGAGGAATCCGTGCTCGACCAGCACGGCCTCGAGCAGTTCTCGCTTCGAGGGGAAGTAGTGGTAGAGCGATGCGACATTGAGCCCGGCGGCAGAGGCGAGGTCCCGCATGCTGGTCCCGTCGACGCCCCGCTGGGACATCAGGGCCAGAGCGATGTCAAGGATCCTCCGCCTGGTCGACGATCCATTGCCGGGTCCAGCGTCCGTACTGCTCGATCCGCCACCCGCGTTGGTGGAGCTGCCACCCGGGTTGGATGACCCAGGCAGATCCGGTACCGCCTCGTTCATCGTCGGTCCATTCTTCGCCCCAGCCAGGCCCGGCCGGCGCTCACGCCGTCGAGCCCGGTCAAATTGGCCGACGGCACCCTCGACCCGTCATCGATCACGGGCGTCAGGGGCAGTCGACTCCCGAACGCTTGTTTGATATACATGACGTAGGTGTCAGGGAAGAGTTCTGCTGTCACCTCAATCTAGGGGGTCGAGGGGACAGATGCCAGGTACCGACACCGCTGCGAACACAGCGGTTCCGTTTGACCCGTTCGAGCTCAAGGACGTCGTCTCGGGGAACATCCGAGATCCGTTCCCGCTGATGCGCCAGTTGCAACGGGAATCGCCGGTGCACGTCGGCCCCATCGACCTGGGCGAGGGCGTCGACTTCCTCGACCCCAGCGGACCCCAGCCGGTCACGGTCTTCGGCTTCGACGAGGTGGTCCAGGTCCTGCGGGACAACGAGACGTATTCGTCCAACGTCTACGCGGGTGTCATGGGCGAGGTGATGGGCCGCACCATCCTCGAGATGGACGAGCCCGAGCACCGGGTCAGCCGCGCCCTCGTGGCCGGCAGCTTCCGCTCCAAGGTGCTCGAACGCTGGGAGGAGGGGCTCGTCGCCCTCGTGGTCAACGAACTGGTCGACTCGGTCATCGATCGCGGCCGGTCCGACCTGGTGCGCGACATCACGTTCAACTTCCCGGCGCAGGTGATCGCGCGCATATTGGGCCTGCCCCGGTCGGACTACCCCCGGTTCCAGCGCTGGGCGATCGAGATCACGAGCGTCGCGGCCAACTGGGAGCGTGGTGTGGCCGCCTCGTCGGCGCTGCGGGACTACTTCGCGGAGGTCATGACCGAGCGCCGCAGCACGCCTGGCGACGACCTCATCAGCGATCTGGTGCAGGCCGAGATGGACGGCGAGCGGCTGAGCGACGAGGAGATCTACTCGTTCTTGCGCCTGTTGCTACCGGCGGGAGTGGAGACGACCTACCGCGCCTCGGGCAGCCTGCTGTTCGCACTGCTCAACGACCGTGCACAGTTCGATGCGCTGTACGCGGACCGCTCACTCTTCCCGCAGGCGTTCGAAGAAGCGGTTCGCTGGGAGCCGCCGGTCACCGTGATCCTGCGGCGGGCGCTTCGCGAGTCGGAGTTGGCCGGGGTCAAGGTGGACGAGGGCGCCGACGTCGCCTTGATGATCGGAGCCGCCAATCGTGACGAGCGCAAGTACGCGGACCCCGACCGCTTCGACATGTTCAGGGAGGTTCGCCAGCACGTCGGGTTCGGCTTCGGCGTGCACGTATGCCTGGGCATGCATCTCGCCCGGATGGAGTCACGGGTGGCGATCAACACCCTCTTCGACCGGCTGGGGCCGTTCCGGCTCGACCCGGACGTGGACGTCCCGCACATCGAGGGTCTGGCGTTCCGCTCCCCCCTCGCTCCCGGTGGTGTTCGACCGGTCGTAGGGTTCGCCCCGTCGTGATGACCAGAACGCTTCTGTGACCACGAGCACGGGCGCGCGCCGCCGCGGCCATCGTGGGGATCGGGCAGACCGAGTTCGCCCGGGAGATCGACCGGCCTCGACGAGCCGGGTGGAGGAGACCGGTACGTGCTTCGTGACCTCCGGCGAGGGCGTACCCACGAGCGCCGTGATCCTGCGTCCGGCGTCGCGCGCGAAGATCGCCGGGACCTGACGGAGACCACGCATGAACCAGCCCTGCAGGAACGAGCCACGCAGATGAACGAACCACTCGACATCCGAATCGACCGGGACCGCTGCATGGGTTCGGGCAATTGCCTGTTCTGGGCCCCTCGCACCTTCGATCTGGACGATGACGGCCGTTCCGTCGTCGTGGACGCCACGGCCACCGAGGAAGACCGCCTACGGGTCGCCGCCGAGGGCTGTCCGGTGGGGGCGATCTCACTGTGGCGTGGCGGCACGCGGATTCAGCTCGAAGGGCAGCGCCCGTGACGGTGGCAGTCAGTGAAGAGCACGAGTCGCTGCGGCTCACCGCGCAGCGCTGGCTGGCCGCACACTGCCCGCCCTCGGAGCCCCGGGCCGTCGCCGAGAACGCCACCGCGACCCTCCCGGCGGTGTGGGAGAAGATGGCCGCCCAGGACTGGCTCGGGCTTCACGTGCCGGAGGACGCGGGCGGCCACGGCTTTGGGCTGGTCGAGCTCGCAGTCGTGCTCGAAGAGCTGGGCGCGGCGCTCTTCCCGGGCCCGCTGCTGCCCACGGTGCTGGCCTCGGCCGTGCTGACCCGCGTCCGCGGCGGGCGCGCACGCGGCGGACCTGTTGCGGGGCCTGGCGGACGGCTCGCTCACGGCTGCCGTCGCTCTCGGCCGCCGCCGCCTCGTCGCCGAGTCCGTCGGTGGCGGTGAGCTTCGGATCAGCGGAACCGTACGCCCGGTGCTCGGGCTACCGGACGCCCGGGTGCTCCTGCTCCCGGTCGCGGACCGTGGCTGGCTGCTCGTCGACCGCGCCGACACCGGCGATGCCGTGACGTCGGAGGTCCTCTCCGGGCTCGATGCCACTCGAACGCTCGGCGCGCTCGTCGTCGACGGCCTCGTCCTGCCGGAGTCCGAACAGGCCTGGGCTTCCGACGAACTGGTCGGGGGCCTCGCGCTGGTCCTCGGCTCGTCCGAGAGCGCCGGCATCGCTCGATGGTGCCTCGAGACCGCGTCGGAGTACGCGAAGGTGCGGGTCCAGTTCGGCCGCCCCATCGGACAATTCCAGGCGGTCAAGCACGCGCTCGCCGACATGCTGGTCGCGGTGGAGCAGTGCGCCGCGGTGGCCTGGGACGCGGCCATGGCCTGGGCCGAAGAAGACGGGGCCGACACGACTGACAGCGCCCGCCTCACGGCGTGCATCGCCGGCTCGGTCGCGTTGCCGGCGGCGCTGCGGTGCGCCAAACAGTGCATCCAGACGCTCGGCGGCATCGGGTTCACCTGGGAGCACGACGCGCACCTCTACCTCAAGCGCGCCCTGGCGAACCTGCAGCTGCTGGTCGGCGGGGACGCTGGAGCGTTGGAACAAGAGGTGACCGCGCTGGCCGTGGCCGGTGCTCGCCGAGACCTCACGGCCGAGCTGCCCGCCGAGGCGGAGTCGCTGCGCGAGGGCGTCCGCCTGCTGGTCGAGCAGGTGGCCGAGACGCCCGACGGTCCCGAGCGCCGCGAGGCGCTCGTCGAGGCCGGCTTGATCATGCCCCATTGGCCGGCACCGTGGGGGAGGGGCTCGTCGCCCCTGGAACAGCTCGTCATCGACGAGGAGCTGGCCCGCGCCGGCGTGTCCCGTCCCCATCTCGCCATCGGCGCGTGGGCGCTGCCGACCCTCATCGCGGACGGGACGGCGGAGCAGCAGGATCGCTGGGTGCGCCCGACCCTGCTCGGCCGGCTGTCGTGGTGCCAGCTCTTCAGCGAACCCGGGGCGGGTTCCGACCTTGCAGCGCTGAACACCAGAGCGCTGCGGGTCGAGGGCGGCTATGTGCTCAACGGCCAAAAGGTCTGGACGTCGCTGGCCCAATCGGCCGACTACGGGATCTGCCTGGCGCGCTCGGATCCCGACGCGCCCAAGCACGCGGGTATCACGTTCTTCGTGGTCGACATGCGCGCCCAGGGAATCGACATCCGGCCGCTGAGAGAGCTGACCGGTGCCGCCATGTTCAACGAGGTCTTCTTCGACGACGTGTTCGTGCCCGACGACGCGGTGATCGGCGCGCCGGGCGACGGCTGGCGCATCGGGCGGACCACGCTGGCCAACGAGCGCGTCTCCATGTCCTCCGGCGCGTCGTTCGGCAACGGGGTCGAGTCCTTGATCCGCGCCGCGGCCAGAGACACCAGCGACGAGGGTACGGACGGCCGGGCTCTGGACCGTCCGCTCGGCCAACTGATCGCCGAGGCACGCTCGGTGGCCGTCCTCGCTCATCGAGCCACGCTGCGCACCCTCTCGGGCGTGGATCCCGGCAGCGGGTCGAGCGTCCGCAAACTGCTGGGCGTCGAGCACGAGCAGCGGGTGCAGGAGCTCGGAATGGCGTTCTACGGCGCCGACAGCGCCGTCCTCGACGGCCGAGCCCGCCGCTGGGAGGAGGGCTTCCTCTCGACCCGCTGCCTCACCATCGCCGGGGGGACGAGCGAGGTACAGCGAAACGTCATCGCCGAGCGCATCCTGGGCCAGCCCAAGGACCCAGAACCCCCGTCCTGAGCAATCCCCCGACTCCCGGCGCGCCGGGTAAATTGACGCGCCGATGAGCCCAGGCCCCGAAGACCTCGACGAGGACCTCGACTACGACGTCGAGGAGGACGTCTGGCCCTTCCCGTCAGAGCGTCTGCTGAACGAATGGGCGCCGGGCGTCCTCCAGGCCCAGAACGCGTGGATGTCCTCCATCGACTCACTACGCGCCCCGGATCGAAAGACGCACGAGCTCATACGGATGGTGTGCACCGTCATCGCCCGCCAGCCCGGCGGCGTTCAGCGCCATGCTCGCCTTGCCGCCGAGGTGGGCGCCACCTGGGACGAAATCGCAGGCTCCATCCTGTTGACCCAGCCCGCCTTCGGCATCGTCCTTGCCATCCAGGCCTTTCCCGCCGCCCGGCGGGGCTACAAGCAGGGTACGGACGGTTCGCCGGCGGACTGACGCCCGTGTCATAGTTGGCCATGCGGCTCGCTCCTGACGAGTCTCTCGTCGCGTTCCGATCCGAGTTCGAGGCCTGGCTCGACGAGCACCTCCCTCCGCAGGAGGTGATGGACGCCGAGCCGCGGCGGTCGTCGGCCGACCTGCCCGGGTGGGCCCGGACCTTCCAGCGCACCTTGTTCGAGGCCGGGTACCTCGTCCCGGGCTGGCCGCCGGAGCTCGGCGGGCGCAACGCCACTCCCCAGGAGCAGATGACGTACTTCGAGGTGATCACCGAGCGTTCGGTGCCGCGCTCGCTCAATTCGCAAGGGTTGTCGATCTGCGCCGCCTCCATCGTCGAGTTCGGGAACGAGACGCAGAAGGAGCGCTACGTGCTCCCGACCCTCAAGGGGGAGATCACGTGGTGCCTCGGCATGAGCGAGCCGAACGCCGGCAGCGACCTGGCTTCGCTCACGACCCGGGCTGAGCGCCGCGGAGACACGTTCGTGGTCAACGGGCAGAAGGTGTGGACGTCCGGCGCCCACCACGCCGACTTCTGCTTGTGCTTGGTCCGGACCGACCCGGAGGCACCGAAGCATCGCGGCATCAGCGTCCTGATCATCGACATGAAGACGCCGGGCATCACCTGCCGCCCACTCCCGGAGCTCACGGACCCCGACCACGCCGACTTCAACGAGGTGTTCTTCACCGACGTCGAGGTGCCCGCCGCCAACCTGCTCGGCGAGCTGAACAACGGATGGACCGTGAGCCAGGGTTCGCTTCGACACGAGCGAGGGATGCTCTGGATCACGAACGTGTCGAGGATCGAGCGGACACTCGAGGGCCTCGTGCGCGTGGCCCAGTACCCCGAGAGCGGAGCCGACGGGAACGGCCGGACGCTCGGCGACGACCCGAGGCTGGCCGAGGCCATCGGCCACTTGGCCACCGATGTCGCCGCTATGCGCGCCATGGGCTACCGCGGCTTCGCCAAGGTCGCTCGCGGCACCATCTCGCCGGAACACATCGTGCTCAAGCTGTTCAGCAGCGAAGCCGAACAGCGCGCCTGCCGGGTCGGCCAGGAGGCGCTTGGCGCCGAAGGTCTGGACCTCGGGGGCCCGGGGGCGTACCGCGTGACCGAATGGGAGCAAGAGAGCCTCGGCTTCGCGCCGGTCGCACAGCACGCGATGAACAGCTTCTACGACGGCTCGTGGGCGGTCCAATACCTGCGCTCGTTCGCCGGCACGATCGCCGGCGGCACGTCGGAGATCCAGCGCAACATCGTCGCCGAGCGCGTGCTCGGCCTTCCCCGCAGCTGACGCGGCCGTGAGCGGTCCGGCCGCCTCGCAGTCGCACCGTGACCGCAGAGACGTCGGCCGAGCCCTCGAACGTCTGGTGGCACGACGCTGACCTCTCGACGGGTCGACGCGGTCGCAGCCGAAGGGTATGACGGATACGGACGCGACCGATCCGGACGAGTGAAATGCAAAGAGGAGTCGTCATGACCGGAGAACTGGTGAACCCCCTGCTGGCGGACCTCGAGTTCCTCGTCGGCGACTGGGACATGACTCTCTCCAACGCATCGTTCCTCGGCGACCCGAACCAGGTCGTGGCCGCGAAGACCGAGATACGCCCAAGTGAGGCGGGGATGCTCCTGGTAATGCGCCAGGTGAGCGAAGCGGGTGGGCCTCCGGTGGCCTCCTGGGTGATCGGACGCGACGCTTCAAGGAATGAGTACACCGTGCTCTACACCGACGATCGACCGGTCTCTCGCGTGTACGCCATGACCTTCGACGGCGTGGAGCTGCGTATCTGGCGCGACGATCCTGACTTCTCCCAACGCTTCTCTGCGCGCGCCAGCGGTGACCGGCGCTCGCTCGAAGGACATTGGGAGAGGCGCACGTCCGAAGAACAGTGGGAGCACGATTTCGACGTCGTCTACTCGCGTCGGTAGGCCACGGTCCAGTCCAGACGGAGAACCCGCCACCATCCCTCTGGCTCCGGAGTCAGGTTCCGCGTTGGGTAGTGCGGCGGTCTCGATTTTGATTCGGTCGCGCGCCCGTCGCCTTCCTACCGCTCCGGGGCGGAGTACGAACGACCAGGCCAATACGGCCACTCTTCGAACCACGAACATCGGCCGTCAGCTTCAAATTGAAGGATCCACAAGTCCCGATATTCTTGGTGGACGGGTTGTCCGTATCTCACCCCAGCTCGAACGACCGCCGTGTCGTCGTCGACCGCGACAACCTCGGTGGAGAGCGTAAACACCTCGTTTGGCCCTTCCCGTTCTTGGTCCCACATTCGACCAATGGCGTCGACGCCAACTACCGGCTCTTCATACGGAGAGTGCAGATAGGTGGCATCGGTGGTGAATAGCGCCGCGATCTCATCCGTGCCGGGCGTTCGCCACACACGCTCGTATCGCTCCACCCAGCTGCGCACCGCACGTCGATCGGTCATCGCCGCCATGATGACATGGCACGGTAAGAAGGATTCAGTGGCACGGCAGCGCAGCCCGTGCTCATTGCGGACTTCGGCAGTCAGTTCAGCCGTCTGAGAAAAACGCTGAGAGCACGGGATACAGATCGTCAGGTGCCTCAAAAAACGGGAAATGACCCACTCCCGGTAGGCGAACGAGGCGGGAATTCTGTAACGACGCTGCCCACTCCAAGGAACCCTCGAGAGGCATCCGATCAGCATCACCGTGGACAACCAGGACCGGAGCCGTGACCTCAGACACCGCTGGTCGAAGGTCGTACCCGTCGACGGCGAAGGTCTCCCATACTCGCTCCAATGCGCCCATCATCTGGTCAGGCCTTTCATTGGGAAAACGGGATGGATCGCTGCGTCGGTGGAAGTAGTTCCCAGGATCTCCAAGTGCCAGAGGGGTCACCGCGTCGTAGAACGCCTTCGCCATTCGAACGGCGCCGAGTTGCTGTTCGCTTGTCTGGCTCACACGGAAGGCGTTGAGGTCCGCGATGGCCTGGTCGTACCGCACCTGGTATCGCTTCATCGCACTGTTGGGCGGGAGTTCTCTCGGCGCAATCGGGCAGATCATTGCGACTCGTTGCAGGCCAGCGGGTTTTCTGGCCGCGAACAGCGCTACCTCAGCCCCGACATACGACCACCCAATGAGGCTGAAAGTTCGGACACGAAACTCGTTGCACACCGCTTCGATGTCATCGAGTTCGACCGGAACGCCTACCTCTCCTGTCAGAGGTACGGGATCGGACCTTCCACGATTTCGGATGTCGTACAAGACGACGTGAAACTCTTGAATGAGGGGGTCCAAGTCGTCTTCCAAGAGAGCCGCACCGGGTATCACCACCGTGTGACCGGTCCCGTGCTCGGTAGCCCACAGCCGTACGCCATCTCGTGCGGTGACCCAACGTTCAGCCACGGTCAATCATGTCTCAAATCCGACTGTGGACCATCGTATTGACCCGACTCCTCCTGTCTCCGTTGTGCCGGGGCGACGTTCGCGATTGTCACCGAGCGGGCGTTCGGCACGCCCAGCCTCGTGGTCCAGAGGTGAGGCATAGATTGCTGCGTCGTGCGGACCTTGAGTGACGTGCTCACTGATGCGGTAGGCGGTTTTCGAGCTCCTGCGGCTGTGGCTCTTCTTCGGACTCGTGACAAAGACGACGAGGTGGCCAGCGTTGATGCCGACCCGCGGCAGCTCTTCGAGATCGGTTCCATCACCAAGACGATGACTGCTCTCCTCGTGCTCCAGCACGTGGAGCGAGGACACGTCGGACTCGACGACTCTATTGGGGCACATCTGCCCATCCGGATGGCTGATGCCGGTGCCATCGACCGTGTCACGATCCGTCATTTGCTGAGCCATACGAGCGGCCTCGATTGCGCCGACGACTTCACCGATACCGGGAATGGCGATGACTGTCTGGAGCGTTGGGTCGCCGAAGTGATCCCAGAGGTCGGCCTCCTGCACGAACCTGGAGAGCGCTGGTCCTACAACAATGGCGGCTACAGCCTTCTTGGCCGCCTGGTCGAAGTGCTCGATGGCCGAGCCTTCGATGATGCGCTCATCGAACGAGTCTTCCAGCCTCTTGGCCTCAGTGCCACCACGACGGCTCGCCTTGGCCCCGCGCAGCATCTCGTCGCAGGCCACCGTTTCGATCACAATCGCGGCGGATTGATCCAGGAAAGTGGCCGCATGCCCCGGAGTGCGGGACCGGCGGGCAACGTCGTCGCGACGGTCGCAGACTTGGCCGACTTCTGCGAGGCCCTGTTCTCCCAAGATTCAGAACTCTTGTCCGCTGAACTCATTCAACAGATGCTCCAACCGCAGATCCAGATGCGCAACGGCGGACAGGGACTCGGCTGGGTTCTTCCTGCTCAGAACCTGGTTGTCCATGGCGGCTCCACTCGGGGATGCACCGCCTTCTTGGCCGTCACACCCGGTGTCGGTTCGATGAGCCTCGTCGCCAACGGTCCGGGAGCTGGCGCGATCGCCGGGCAGGTCCAGGCCCATGTGTTCGGAACTCCAGCCGCGCGTGAGCCTGGCCCCGGAACCGGAGTGCATATCGAGCTCGAGGCCTGTACAGGACGCTTTGCGCGGCGGAATGCCCAGATCGACCTGTCCTGTCTCGAGGGTGAACTGGTAGCGACCTCTCGCGTCTTCGGCGCGTTGGCTCAGTTGTTTCCGGAGCCTGAACCCGTTGTCCTGCACTCGAGTGGTGGTGGTCGGTTCTGGAGCACCCGGCCCTATGAGGATGGATTCGGGGTCTGGGACTTCAGCGATCTCGACCGAGACGGAGTGCCGATGCGACTGCTTACGCGGAGGCTTCTAAACCGGGTTGCATAAGCGCCATCGATCCGCGGCAGGAGACGGTTCGTAGGTGCTCAGGTCGGGATGAGCGCCAGAGCGGCATTGAGAACCTGAGCCATCGTCGACCCATCGGGCAGACTTGGAAGGATCGGTTCTGGGCTGAGACCGCGTGGGCTAACCGTGAGCTGACTCGTCCACGTCAAACAGAGCAACCGGGAGCCTTTCGCAGCGAAGAGTCTCTCGCTACGAATGCTGCCGTTGCTCCCTTGTCCTCCACTGAGCGTCGCCGTCGTTGGCGGGTTCGTGCCCGGCAGAGGCACCGTGTCGGCTCCGTTCGGATTGCAATTCGGCCCGTTCAAATCGGCATCGAGCACAGAAAGGAACTGGCGAGCGAAACTCGCAGTGCCCACGTCTCCGATCACCTCGTCCAGCGTGAGCGCTGCCGTGCCGCCCGGCGAGATGTCTCGGTACAGCGTGACGGTCTCGTAGGCGGCGGGGCTTGTACTGGGCACCGACGCCACCATGGTGGCTTCGGTGGTGGAGGTCTGATGCGGTCCGTCAATGGATGCGCCATCAGGTAACTGCGCTGCGGCGAGCAGCAGTGGCTGCTGGTCGAGCTCGGACCGAACAAGCGGACTTCGCACGATGTCGGCGCATGGTTCGACATAGAAGCTGCTGAGGGAGATGTGATCGGACGTGGTCGATGTCGACGTGGCGATGGCTCGTGAAGTCGATGTCGATCGTCCATGCTCCGAGGCGCTGTTCGCAGTTCGAGGAGAGCCACCTGAACAGCCGCTACCGAGGACGGCAACGAAGGTCAGCACCGACAGAAGTCCCCCAGTGCGCAGCAGTTCCTTACGGCACGCCACGCCGAATCATCGCACTCGCTCGGTGTCACCTGCGCCACCCGCCCGTCAGACGGCGTCACGAGGGAGCGTCTCATCAGTAGCTCAGTACGATCGGGGCGCCGGCCGTCAGGACGCTGTCGGCTGGGCAAGCCACCACGTGAGGCCGAACGGATCGTGCACGGTGGCGGAACGAGTACCGGGAAGTCTGTTGACCGGTGGGTCGCCGGTGCCCCCGGCGGCCACCGCACGAGCGTGAATCTGGTCGATGTCGGTCACATATAGCCGAAGGCCGACGCTCGGGATGGCGGGCGCGGTTCGCCCAGCGGCCTCACGGTGCTCGCCGATCTCGACTATTGCGTCGCCAATGCGAAGCTTGGCGTGTCCGACCCCTCCGCTCGGCGTGTCCTGGCGCTCGACCTCGTACGCATCGAACACATGGCGATAGAAATCGATTGCCGCGTTGGCATCACCCACAATGAGGTACGGCCGGACTGTCTGAAGTCCGACCGGTTCGTAGTCGGACCGCTCGGGTACCGTCATGGCGTTCATTCTGCAGCACGGCGGCTGGCGCTGTTCGATCTCTTTTCTACTGTTCGTTCAATCTGTGTACAGGATTGTCGAGAGGCGCCTTGTCCCTGTTTCCGGGCCTTCGTCGGCGCACCGCTCGAAAGCCGGCAACAGCAACCGCCCACTGGTGTCATCTACCAGTCCTCCGATTCGGAGACGTCGTCTTCTCAGGCACCCAAACGAATCGGAGGAGGGGGGCCCGACCACTCAGATCCACATTCAGGCAATTCACAGATGCAGTACAGGCTCGTACCAGCCGCCCTCGCTTAGATAGTGGTTGCTGAATGCAAACCACGGACCCGCGACGGATTGCCACATAGACGTAGTCACAAATCGTCATGCCACCCTGTTGCGCTACATGGAGGAGTCGAATTGTGAACTCCGTCGAGACGATCGCCCTCGTCGGGTGATCACCCGCCTGAGTAGCTGTTCCAGCGTGATCGCTGCCAAGCTGCTGTGGGATCCCGTTGTGAATCACCAGGGCCACTCGGGGCGACGATGACGTCGCTTCCGGTGATTCTGACCCTCGATGAGGATCAAGCGACCCTCGGTGTTCTTGAAATGCAGCTGAACCAGCGATACGCCCACGACTATCGCGTGGAGTGCCTCTGGGATCCAGGCCTGGCAGTGCAAAGGCTGACTGAGCTCGCGCAAGGCGGCGACGAGGTGGCGCTGGTACTCGTCGGGAAGTCGGAGGCCGTGATCGCCCCCGGGGGGGTGCTCGAACAGCTGCGTGAGCTTCATCCACACGCGAAGTGTGCGCTCCTCGTTCGAGCGGACGTCTGGGTAGACAAGTCGAGCGCCGATGCGATCCGCGCCTCGATTGCCTTAGGCCGCGTTCACTACTTCGTGGTCAGGCCTGCGGGGTCGCCGGACGAGGTGTTCCACGAGGCCGTCTCGAGCTTTCTCCTCGAGTGGGCGACCGAGGGGCGCACCGTCCCGCATACCATCCACATCGTCGGCGAGACCTGGTCGGGCAGGGCATATGAGCTCAGAGAAACCTTCGAGCGCTGCGCCGTTCCGCACACCTTCTGCCTGGCGGACTCCGACGAGGGGCGCGAGCTGCTCGCGAAGGTGGGGCCCGAGGCCCAGCTCCCGATGATGATCCTTCCCGACGGCCGAGTCTTGAGTAACCCCTCCAATTCCGAAATCGCGGAGGCTGCTGGGGCGACGAGCGACTTCGACGAAGATACCTATGACGTTGTCATTGTGGGTGCTGGACCGGCGGGACTGTCCGCAGCCGTCTATGGCGCTTCCGAGGGTCTCCGCGTCTTGGTGCTCGATGAGGGTGGGATCGGTGGACAAGCGCGATCGAGTTCTCTGATTCGTAACTACCTGGGGTTCCCCAAAGGGGTGAGCGGAAGTCGGCTGGCCGAACAGGCCTACGAGCAGGCCTCCGTCTTCGGAGCCACCTTCGTCTTCATGCATCGCGTGACCGCCCTCAGCCGCCTCGGCGATCTACTGAGACTCTCGATCGAGGACGAGCGGTACGTGACGGCCCGAGCGGTGATCCTGACGATTGGCGCAACATACCGTCGTCTCGGTGTTCCCGCGCTGGAGGACTTGGCCGGAGCGGGTGTTTTCCACGGCGGGCCAGCCTCTGAGGCTCCTGCACTGAGCGGCAAGGACGTGTACGTCGTCGGAGGAGGGAACTCAGCGGGTCAAGCGGTTTTGCACCTTGCGCGGTACGCAAAGCGGGCCACTCTCGTGGTGCGGGCTCGGACACTTCAGGCAGGGATGTCGCACTACCTCGTTCGAGAAATCGAGTCCACGCCGAACCTCGAATTGCGTACCGGCACCGAAGTAGTCGGTGGGAATGGTGAGGGTCGGCTCCAGCAATTGGTACTGCGCGAGAAGGGCTCCGGCGAGCAAGAGACAGTTGCGGCTGACGCACTTTTCGTCCTGATCGGCGCCGACCCCCACACCGATTGGCTGTCTCCGGAGATAGCCAGAGACCAGAATGGGTTCCTCCTCACCGGTGAAGAGTTCACGGACGACTCCTATTGGCCGCTGGAGCGCAGACCCTATCCATTCGAGACCAGCATGCCCGGAGTGTTCGCAGCTGGGGACGTCAGACGCTCTGCTGTCAAGCGCGTGGCGTCCGCCGTGGGAGAGGGCTCGATCTCGATCCGGCTCGTCCAGACACTGTTCGCCGAGCAGCGGCTGAAGTCTTCGGGGCGGCAGGCCGAGCGATAGATCGCGTGTTCGACCATATGGCCTTCACGGCGGCAAGGCGACGAAGGGCCGACTGCAGAACTCATCGTCGGCTCGGTCGGACCCGGTTGCGCGCACGAGGCCAATTCAGTCATGGATACATTGCCCACATGACTGAGGACCCGACACTCTTTGAATGGGCGGGAGGCCGCGCCGCCTTAGACCGAATGATCGATGCTTTCTATGACCGAGTCGAGCATGACGACCTCCTGTCTCCTCTCTTTCCGGGAGGAGTCCACGAAGAGCACCGTCGCAACGTGGCGACCTGGTGGTGCGAAGTGTTTGGAGGCCCAGCGGAGTACACCGCAGAACTTGGCGGATACGAACGGATGTTGCAAAAGCACCTGCAGCTCGGCATCACCAAGGAGCAGCGGTTTCGGTTTGCCTCGCTGATGAGCCTCGCCGCCGATGATGCGGAGATGCCCGATGACCCCGAGTTCCGTTCCGCCCTTGTCGCCTATCTGGAGTGGGGCACACGCCTAGCCTTCGCCAACTCACAAGACGGCGTCGACGTTGTCGAGCGCGCTCCCGTACCCCGCTGGGGATGGGGGGAGGCTCCGCCCTTCCAGCCGTAGGCGCGACCAGACTTGAGCATGGGGATTCTTTCCATCGTCGGAGTGGCCCAACCGAAGCGGCCAGGACCGGGCGATTGCCAAACGGACAATTCAGGTGTGCCGCCTCCTATGAGGCTCGTAGCTCCAGATGGCCTCGCCTTCGTCTGTGACTCGAGTCGTTTTCTGCAGTCCAGCTGCCTCGGCGACCCGGATCGACGCAAAATGACCTGTCGCAATGTGCGCGGTGATGATCTTGATTCCATCCGAAGCGAGCGCGTCGACCATTGCGCGGACTGACTCCGATGCCAGACCGAGGTGCTGCCAAGGCGGCCCTAGCAGATAGGCAATCGTGGCTGTGGAATCCTTCGAGACGGTTGCTTGAACGTAGCCGATTGCCTCGTGTGTATCTCGGAGACGCACAGTCCAGTTGAGCCACAGTTCCGACCCGTCTGGCGAGGACCGCGTCTCTAGCAGTTGAAATCGCTTGGACAGCGCAATGAGATCTTGAGGTTCGCCACCGATGAAACTGTAAAGCGTCCGGTCTGCAAGTACGTGAACAAGCTCCATGGCATCAGCAGCCTTGAGCGGTTCAAGCAGAAGTCGCGGCGTCGCCAAGGGCAGTTCCACGTCCGGTAGCGCTGGGTCCTCGAAGTTGAGGGCGGCGTGAACGGCATTCACGGCACAGGATCGTACCGACGCCCCCTTCAGCGGGTCGTTCAGAAATTTCGAGGTCAATGCCTGGTGCCAATAACCTCGAGGTATTTGGAAGACGCGGCGAAGGCACCCGCGTTCGACTGATTCCAGCGTCGGGCCACTGTCAACAGATCGTGCTCGAGCGCATCCTGATGTTCTGCGTCGAGTGCAGCAAAGGCACGATTCGTCGGGCCGTAGTAGGAGCGGAATGTGTTCACGAAATGCTCGGGCGAGAGGTACCGAAAGGCAAACTCCGGACTGCTCACTGAGGTCAGCTCGACATGGCCGCCCAGGAGCAACTCCACCTCGCCACTGGTTCCCCAGCGGAACACCGATGGAACTGGCGGTGGTGCGACGTGCCGTGCAATCATCTTGAAAATCTCGGGGATCAAGGCTGCGCACTCGTGTCTCACCTTTCCCTGAGGGCGTGAACTCTCCTCCCCTCGTCGACTGGGCGGTTCCCCGGGTCCCGGCCAGCTTGTCTCCCTGAGGCCAGTCCATTCTCAGTAGTAGTCTCCGGAGCGTGAGTGGCCGGGTGCGATACGCCAATCAGGCTCACAAGGTTCGTGTGACCGACGGTCATGAGGCCGAAGCGAAGAGGGCGCAATCGCGCGGGCCCCTGAACAGGATTCAGCTCTTCTTTCTCCGAGCTCTGGGTATGAGCGGTGAGGTCGTTCCGCAGACGGATCAGTGGCACCAGGCTGGACCGTCTCACGAACACTCTGTGCACCACGGGCATGACGGGCACGACGGGCACGACGGGCACTGAGCTCCCGGCCGCTGCCGGACAAAGCCAGGCACGTGACCCTGCCGGGTTGTTGTCATATCGGTTATCGGGGGACAGGACCGCCCCGTTTCTTTCGCAGCGCCCGCCTGACGCTGCGGGTTCGCGGCGGCGAGAGACCAACATCGTCCCCAATAACGAAGATCTTCTCCGAGACTACGCTCAACCACGGCGCCTTTCGTGGGCGTCAGACGACGCCGCGTGCCACCAGATCGTCCAGTTCCGCCTCGCTCAGGCCCACCAGCCCGCACCAGACTTCGCGATTGTGTTCACCGAGGCGCGGGGCGCCGGCCGGGACAGGAGTGGGGTGGCGGGCCAGACGCGGGAAAGGAGCTTGCTGGCGGACGGTACCGATGACCGGGTCATCGACCGGCACCAGGTCGCCCCGGGCGTTCATGTGTGGGTCGGAGAAGATGTCGGCCGCGCTGTACGCCGTGCCGACCGGGACGTCGTGAGCGACGCACCGCTCCGTGATCTCTGCCGCCGTGAGTCCCGAGGTCCACGTCGCGACGAGACCGTTGATCTCGTCGACCGCGCGAGGCTCTCTCGGCCAAAGTGGCGAAGCGAGGGTCAGTCGTGAGCTCGGCCTGTTCCATCGCGGCGCAGAGCCGTCGGAAGTTGGCGTCCGACCCCGCCACGATGCACACGAAGAGACCGTCGGCGGTGGGGTAGTTGTCCAGTGGCGCCGAGTGCGACAGGCGATTGCCTTCGCGTCCGCGCACGATGCCGAGCTGGTCGTACCCGGCGAGCGTCCATTCGAGGATGCGCAGCACCGAACCGTAGAGCGGCGCGTCGATCACCTCGCCGCCCGCATCCCGAGTGTCGCGGCCATAGAGGGCAGACACTGCGGCGAAGGCGGCGAACGTCCCGGTGAGATAGTCCGAGACGGTGACACCGGGACGGACCGGGGGGCGGTCGGGCTCACCTGTCAGATGGAGCAGCCCGCCGAAGGCGATGCCGAGGCGATCCAGTCCCGGGCGCGGTGCGTACGGCCCGCTCTGGCCGAACACGCTGATCCGGACATAGACGAGCTCTGCCGGCAATTCGTCGGGCCCAAGTCCCCAACGTTCCATCGTGCCGGGTCGGAAGTTCTCGCACAGGACGTCCGCCTTGGCCAGCAGGCGCTTGAACAGGTCCTGGCCTTCGGGGCGGCGCAGGTCGCAGGTCACGCCTCGGCGACCCCGGCCCTCGACCGCCCACGAGAGGGAGTAGTCGGGCTCGCCGTCGCGGGGCACGAAGGGACCCATGGTTCGCATGAAGTCGCCCTCGCCGGGCAGCTCCACCTTGATCACGTCGGCCCCGAGCTCGCCGAGCAATCCCGCGCAGAACGGAGCGGAGATCCGTGTGCCGGCGTCCACGACGGTGATGCCCGCGAGAGGGCCTGGAGCAGTCTGCTCGTCCACGTCGAGTCAGCCCCGGGGGAGCCCGAGGACTCGCTCTCCGACGAGCGTGCGTTGGATCTCGTTGGTGCCGGCGAAGATGGACGACGCTTGGTAATAGAGCCACGAGCGCTGCCAGGCGCCGTCGTCCGGGTTGTCCGGCGCCCCGTGCCACAGGGGCGAGGCGCTGCCGAGGACGTCGAGGGCGGTCTGGTGCAGTCGCTTCGACATCTCGCTCCAGTAGAGCTTCAGGGCGCTCCCCTCCGGTCCAGGGGCCTCGCCCTTCGAGAGCCGGGTCAGCGAGCGCCAGTTGTGCAGCTGGAACAATCGCACCTCCGTCGCCGCTTGCGCCAACTGCTGTCGCAGCCGCCAGTTGTCGAAGCTCCCGTTCGCGTCGGCCAGTCGCACCAGCTCCTCAACCAACTGGGAATGGATGACGAGCTGTCGCGGGTTGACACCCCGCTCGTGCGCCAGCGTCGAGCCGGCGACCGTCCAGCCCGCACCCTCCTCGCCCACACGCCGCGTCGCTGGCACGAACACGTCGTCGAGCTCGACCTCGTTGAACTCGGCCTCTCCGGTTGACTGGACGAGTGGGTGCACCTGCACGCCCTCTGCATGCATGTCCACCACCAGGACCGTGATCCCCTGCTGCCGTTTGGGCGCGTCGGGATCGGTACGGGTCAAGCACAGTCCCCAGTCAGCGAACTGCGCGTAGGACGTCCATACCTTGCGCCCGCTCACGCGATAGCCGCCGTCGCCCGGGACGGCACGGGTGGAGAGGGACGCCAGGTCGCTCCCGGCGTCGGGTTCGCTGAAAAGCTGGCACCACAGTTCGTCGGCGGACAGGATTCGCGACAGGAAGCGCTGCTTCTGCTCGGTCGTGCCGTGCGCCAGCAGGGTGGGTCCGACCAGGTTGATGCCGATGCGGCCGACCAGCTCGGGCGCACGCGCCCGGGCCAGCTCCTCAATGACCACGTAATTCTCCAGCGCGCCCAAACCCCGGCCGCCGTATTCCTCCGGCCAGGTCAGACCGACCCAGCCGGCGGAGGCAAGGTCTGACTGCCATTGCCGCCCGAACGCCACCGCATCGCCCAGGTCGTCGAAGCGAGGTGGCAGCCCTTGCCCGTAGGGCCAGGGCAGATGCTCGTGCAGCCAGGCGCGGAACGCGTGCCGCAGCTCCTCCTGCTCGGCCGTGGTGCGCAGATCCACGGCCGAGCAGCATGGCACAGCCCGGTCGGTGAGGGTGACGCCCGTGTCAGCTCCGACCGTAGACTGCGCCGCCGTGGACTTCGACCTCTCGCCCGACCAGTTGGCCTTGCGCGAGGCCGCGGTGACCCTGCTTGACCGTTTCGCCGGGCACGAACAGTTGCGCGCCCGCGTCGGCCACGGCGTCGTGGTGGGAACGCTGCCCGGGGCGGGCGGCGGCGAAAGCACGGATACCGACGCCGGTGACGCGCCCGGTGGGTTCGACGTCGCCGCCTGGGAAGCCATGGGCGACCAAGGCTGGCTGGCGCTCGAGGTACCCGAAGACGAGGGCGGGCTGGGCCTTGGTGCGGTCGAGGTCGCAGTGCTGTGCGAAGAGGTGGGTCGCCGGTTGGTCGCCACGCCGTTCCTGTCGTCGGTACTCGCTCTCGGAGCGCTGGCGCGGCCCGAGGCTCGGGCCGTGGGTGGGACCGAGGGGTGGCGGTCGGAGATCTCTGTCGGCGCCGCCGTCGGGTGTCTGGCGTTCGTGCCTCGGGACGGGAATCTCCACGTCGAGGGTGACGGTCCTGGAGTCGTCCTGAGCGGCACGGTCGGTCCGATTGTCTTCGCGCCGTCAGCAGACGTGGCGGTGGTCGTCACCGGGACCGATGTGTACGCCGTCGACCAGAGGGAACATGGGCGGCCATCGCCCGTCCCGGCTATGGACCGCACGAGGGAGCTCGGCCTCCTCAGCTTCGATGCAACGCCCGCGCTGCATCTCGGTGGAGCCGAGGCGTCCCAGGCCGCGCTGGACCGGGCCGCTGCTCTCGTCAGCGCGGAGATGCTCGGCGCCGCCGACCAGGTTTTGTCCATGTCCGTCTCATACGCCAAGGACCGCGTGCAGTTCGGCAAACCGATCGGATCGTTTCAGGCCGTCAAGCACATGCTCGCTGACGCGCTCGTCGACGTGGAAGGAATGCGCTCGACCGCGTATTACGCCGCTTGGTGCACGGCGGCGGTCGACCCTGACCGCTCCATGGCCGCAAGCATGGCCAAGGCGTGGTGCTCCGACGCTTCGCGACGTGTCATGGGCACCGGGCTCCAGGTCCACGGCGGCATCGGCTTCACCTGGGAGCACGACATGCACCTGTACCTCAAGCGGGCCCAGTTGGACCAAGTGAGCTACGGCGACGCGGCCTTCCATCGGGACCGAATCGCCGGGTTGCTCCGCGCTGGTCTGGTCGGCGCGGAAAGCACGCGGCCCGAGTAGCGCCGCCACACCGGGCGGCGGGCCGATCACGCAGCAACTAGGGGTTTGTGACAGCGCGGGTGCGCAAGGCGGCCCGATCGGCCTTCCCGGAGCCGAGCAACGGGAGACGCTCGAGGCGCTCCACCTTCTCCGGGGTCTTGAACTTCGCGACCCCTCGGCGATCGAACCAGGACCGGCACTCATCGAGGTCGAACGGACCCGTCGCCTCCACGAACGCCGCCACCCGTTCTCCCATCAACGGATCGGGAAAGCCCACCGCCACAGCGTGTCGGACTGCAGGGTGCGCTTCGAGCACCGCCTCCACCTCCGATGCCGAGATGTTCTCCCCGCCTCGGATGATCACGTCCTTGAGCCGTCCCACAATCGTCAGCCAGCCTTCGTCGTCCACCGTGGCGAGGTCGCCGGTGCGGAACCAGCCCCCGGGCGCGATGACGGCAGTGGTCAGCGTGGAATCGGCGTACCCGGCGAAGAGCTCGGGCCCTCGGACCCACAGCTCGCCTCGGTTGCCGGCGGAGAGCGCGCGGCCGCGCTCGGGATCCGACACCTGCAGCTCGACGTCGCCCACCGGCCGACCGTCGGTGTCGCGAGCGCGTTCGAAGGGGTCGGCGTCGGTGCTCGTCGTCACCGTGGGCGCCTCGGTCGAGCCGTAGGTGCGCTTGACCCG
Source organism: uncultured Acidimicrobiaceae bacterium (assembly GCA_963824445.1). Classification (GTDB taxonomy): domain Bacteria; phylum Actinomycetota; class Acidimicrobiia; order Acidimicrobiales; family RAAP-2; genus Bog-473. Next base: position 87,329 of record CAWGPG010000001.1, read on the forward strand.
GCAACCGAACGTTCGTGCCGTGTCCTCCACGAACGAAGGCGTAACGGACGCGCCGCCGCTCGAGACGAGCCGCACCGACGAGACGTCGACGCCGCCTCGCTCGGACAACGCCGCTCCCATGGCGATGAAGAAGGTCGGAGGACCCGCCATGAAGGTCACCCGCTCCCGTGCCACGAGCGACAGGGCGTGTTCCGGATCGAAGCGGCGGACGAACACGGCGCGCATCCCTGAAGCACCAGGAACGAGGACACCGTTCAACAGCCCGGAGACGTGGGCCATCGGCGCGGGCATCAGCACCGCATCCGATGCGCCCAGAGCGTGCACTCGGGCCATCAGCGATGCCTTCCAGCTCAGCCCGCGCTGGGTGTGCAGCACGGCCTTGGGTGTACCCGTCGAACCCGACGTGAACAGCACCAGCGCGACGTCCGAGGGCCGGGAGGGACAGGCATCCGACGGCACCGGGTCGCCTCCGATGGCCTCGGTGAGCGCCGCGGGATCCGAGAGCGACCCTGGGTCGAGCTCGACCACGAGCCGCGGGTCGACCTGGTCCAGAGCGGCGCCGACCTCCGACGTCCCGAACGAGTGCAAGACCGGTGCCGCTACGGCGCCGAGACGCCAGCAGGCCCTCGTGAGGGTTGACGCGGCCAAGCTGTTCGGCAGCTGCCAGGCGACGACGTCGCCCCTTCGGGTACCCCGCGCCCGTAGACCGCCTGCCACCGCCGCCACGAGCGCGTCTGCTTGAGCGGCGCTCAGTCGGGTCTCGCCGTCCACCACCTCGCCGCCGCGGGCCGTCATCGAGCGCGTCCAAGGTCGGCACGTCCCACGCGCCGCCGGGCCTGCGGTAGATCCCGGCCGCGCCGCGGCATCCACGTGGCTCGCAGCCGGGTCGCCATGGCAGGCGACCATACCCGGGGCGCCAACTACGGTGACGCAGGTGATGCGGAGCGGTGTGGATCTCGCGCTGAGGCCGGAGGACGAGGCGTTCTCCCTGCGATTTTCGAACGTGGCTGGCGGAGCACCAGCCCCGCCCGCCGGCGTTCGTCGACCTGGCCGACGAGGTGGCATGGGGCCGTCGCTGGCAGGCCACGTTGGCCGCGGACCGCTGGGTGGGCGTGCATTGGCCGAGCCAGTACGGCGGTCGGGATGCGACGGCGGTGCAGGTCGCGCTCTACCAGAGCGAGTACGCCCGATCCCAGGCGCCTCAGCCCGTCAACCGAGTCGGCATCAACCTGGTCGGGCCGACACTCCTGGTCCACGGCACCGAAGAACAGCGCGTTCGCTTCCTCCCCGAGATCCTCTCGGCCCGGGAGATCTGGTGCCAGCTCTTCAGTGAACCCGACGCGGGGAGTGATCTCGCGTCGCTCACAACGCGGGCCGAACCGGTCGAGGGCGGCTACGTCGTCACCGGCCGGAAGGTGTGGACCTCGTACGCCCAGTTCGCGGCCTGGGGCCTGTGCCTGGCTCGCACCGACCCGGACGCGCTGCGACCGCAGCAGGGCATCAGCGCGCTCGTCGTCGACATGTCCGCGCCTGGTGTCGAGGTTCGGCCGCTGGTGCAGATGACTGGAGACGCCGAGTTCAACGAGGTCTTCCTGACGGAGGTGTTCGTGCCTCGCGAGCACCTGGTCGGCGTCGGAGGGCCAGGGCTGGTCGGTGGCCGGATCGACCCTGGCCCACGAGCGGGGGACCAGCTTCCCGTTCAAGGAGCAGGTGGTGCACGAGACGTATCTGGCTCGCCTGCTCGAGGAGGCGAGGTCGAACGGCGCGATCGAGGACCCGGTCGTGGCAGACGCTCTGGCCCAGGCGTATGTCGAGCTCGAGGTGCTCCGGCTGCACAACCTCCGCACCCTGACGCGGTTCGGGCCGCGGTGAGGAGCCCGGCCCCGAGTCGAGCTGGGTCAAGCTCGCCTGGACGTCCATGACCCAGCACATGGCCGAGGCCGCGTTGATGGTCACCGGACGCGACGCGTCGTCCTCCCGGTCCGGTCCTTGGAGCAGGCAATGGCTGTGGAGCAAAGCCGCGGGGATCGCCGGGGGCACTTCCCAGGTACAGCGCGACATCATCGCCGGACGCATCCTCGGCTTGCCGCGCTCATGACGGGGACGATGTCCCGAGTGTCCGAGCGTCCGAGCGACTGAGTCTCTGAGCGTGAGCGCCTGATCGCGGTCGCCGAAGAGCGCACGCCGGCCCGAAACCTGACACGAGTGTCAGGGTCCGCGGCGCTCGGGTACCCTTTGGTCCATGTCACGGTCGGACGCAGCCTCGGCACCCTTCGACCCCGAGGCCGTCACCGCCAAATACCTGGCCGAGCGGGACAAGCGGCTGGTCGAGGGCCGGGCCGACATCAGGGACTTGGATCACGACGACGTCTTCCGGCGATTCCGGGACGACCCATTTACGCCCTTCGTCGAGCGTGCGCCGGTCAGCGACGAAGTGGACGTCGTCATCCTCGGCGGAGGGATTGCGGGCGTGCTGGTCGGAGTGGAGCTTCGAAAGCGGGGGGTGGAGCGGATCCGCATCGTCGATCAGGCCGGAGGGATCGGCGGGACCTGGTATTGGAACCGCTACCCCGGCGTCATGTGCGACGTCGAGTCGTACATCTACATCCCCATGCTCGAGGAGTTCGGCTACGTCCCGAGAGACCGCTACGCCTCCGGTGACGAGATCCGCGGCCACCTCGAGCGGATCGCCGAGCGGTACCGCCTGACCGACGAGGCGCTCTGGCACACGGACGTGACCCGGGCCGAGTGGCATGACGACGAGGCCCGGTGGCACGTGCACACCGACCGCGGCGACGACATCGCCTGCCGCTGGTACGTGCTGGCCGCCGGGATCCTCAACCTCATGAAGTTGCCGTGCATTCCCGGGAATGGAGGACTTCGCCGGACACTCGTTCCACACGGCGCGCTGGGACTACGACTACACCGGCGGCGGGACGAACGAGCCGCTCGACAAGCTCAGGGGCAAGACGGTCGCGCTTCTCGGCACGGGTGCGTCGGGCATCCAAGCTCTGCCGCCCCTGGTCGAGTCGGCCGAGCACGTCTACGTGTTCCAACGCACTCCCTCCGCCATTGGCGTCAGGGACAACCGCCCGACCGACGACGCCTTCGGGCGGGACCTCGAGCCCGGTTGGCAGAAGCGGCGCATGGACAACTTCCAGGCCGTCATGCTCGGGCGGAAGGTCGACCGCGACGACGTGGACGACGGGTGGACACACCACTACGCCGTCGTCAACAACCCCCCGTACCTGCAGGGCATGACCCGCGAGGAGTTCGTGAAGAGCGCCGAGGAGCTGGACTACGGGATCATGGAGTCACACCGGCGGCGAGTCGAGGAGATCGTCGGCGATCACGCCATGGCGGAGGTCCTCAAGCCGTACTACCGCTACATCTGCAAGCGCCCCTGTTTCCACGACGAGTACCTGGCGGCCTTCAACAGCCCCAACGTCACGCTGATCGATTGCCCGGCCGGCATCGAGAAGATCACTGCCCAAGGCCCCGTGGTCGACGGGAGGCAGTACGAGGTCGACTGCCTCATTTACGGGACGGGCTTCGAAGCCGAGCGCACCCCCCTGTTTCGGCGCGTGGGCCACGAGATCGTCGGTCGCAACGGGGTGAGGTTGGCGGAGCAGTGGGCCGACGGGCCTCTCACGCTCTTTGGCATCCTGAGCCGTGATTTCCCCAACATGTTCGCCATGCCGGCGCCGAGCCAGCAGTCCGTCGTCACCGTCAACTACACGCAGCTGGCGGTGCTGGGGGCCGAGTTCGTCGGCACGACCATCGGCCTGCTCCAGGAGGCGGGGATCGAAGCATTCGACGTCAGCGCCGAGGCCCAGGAGTCATGGGTGCAGGAGATCGTCGGGAAGTACACCGACATCAGCCGCGTCATGTCCGCCTGCACGCCGTCGCGCATCAACAACGAAGGGCATCCCGAGACGCTGAGCCCGAAAGCAGGCAATTACGGCGGTGGCTTCGGCGACTGGTTCGCCTACCGCGACCTCCTCGAGCGATGGCTCGCGGACGGCCGCTTCGAGGGCCTGGAGCCGACTTGCTGTCGCCGTCGGCCACGCCGACCACGCCATGAGCCCACGTCAGTCGGGTCGCCGTCGTCACCGGGGGCGCGGGTGGGATCGGTGCCTCCATCGCGGAGGCGCTCGGCCGCGGCGGCTGGTACGTCGTCACCCTCGACCCGCTCGTCACCCTCGACGGCACCGAGCAGCTGCCGCAACCGGAAGACTCCACGGCGGCTCGCATCGTCGCGGCCGGCGGGTCGGCCCGAGCCTCGTCCGCCTCGGTGACCGACGCCAAAGCGGTCACCGCGCTCTTCGAAGAGCTCGCCGACGAGCACGGCGGTCTCCATGCGGTGGTGAACGTCGCCGGCATCACCCGGCAGAGCTACTTTCGCCCGCGGGACCGAGGAAGACTGGGTCTCGCTGCTCGACGTTCATCTCTCGGGTTACCTCAACGTTCTCGATGCGGCTCTGCCACTCATGGCCGAAGCCGGACACGGCCGCATCCTCGGCGTCACCTCCGGTTCGGGGTGGCGAGCCGCCGACGCAGGCGGCTACAGCGCCGCCAAGCGGGTCGTGGCAGCACTGACCTGGCAGCTGGGACGGATTGCACCGCCCGGGAGTGACGGTCAACGCGCTCTCGCCCATCGCCAACACCCGCATGGTCGCGGCGGCGCTGGAGCGGGCGCGCGCCGAAGGCCGGGCCGGCGGGGGAGGCGGACTGTCGCTCGACGCGATCCCGGGGCCCGAGAACCTGGGCCCACTCGCGGCGTACCTCGTGTCGGAGGAGGCGGCGTGGTGCAGCGGGCAGGTCTTCTTCGCCGGCGGACCTGAGGTGGCCGTCGTCGACCAGCCCCGCCTCGTCGAGGTCGTACGCACTGAGGGCGTCGCCTCCCTGGCCGGCGTGCTCGACGCCGCAGTGCCCCGTGCCTTCGTCACGGCCGAGACCAAACAAGCGACCGACGGCGGAGCGAACCCCCGGTTCGGATCGATCTTCGACGCCCCCGCACCGGCCGAGCCGTCGGCCGGAGACGTGCGGTCGTGTGCGATCGTCAGCGAGCGGGCCGACCTGACCGCCGCCCTCACGGCGGCGCTCGAGGCCAGGTCGATTGCGTGCCAGACGATCACGCCGCGCACGCGACTTCAGCGGCGCGGCTCAGGCTTTGCGGGACACCGCCGCGGCCGAAGGGTCCGGGCCGTTCGACGCCGTCGTGGTCGCCCTGGCCGGCGCATGCCGCACGGCCCCGCCGACGGCCCCGCCGCGCCCGTGCCCGCAGACTGGGAGGCCGTCCTGGCCGACCATCGCGAGCTCGTCGCGCACCTCCAGGCCGACGCCGCCTGGACCCGAGCCGTCGCCGACCATGCGGCGGAGTCGGAACGTCCCGTGCGGATCGTCACGCTCACCGACGCCACGACGCCTGGCGGCCGAAGCCGCGGGCAGGCGGCGGCCCAGATCGCACGTGCTGCAGCCGGCGGGACGGGCCGGCGGGTCACCGCGCTGGCGGCAAGCCTCGAGTCGTCCCAGGCGAACGCGGCCGAACGGTCGGGCGAACTGGTCGCGAACCTCCTCGCCCACCCCGAGGCGAACGCCCTCGCCGGCGCGGAGCTCGTCGTCGGACCGGGGTGGCTCGGCCTGCGTGCGCACCCCCGGCCGATCGGCACCGTCGTCTACGGAGGGCCAGAGATCCCGGAGTGGATGGACGGCGCGCTGCGCGAGATCGTCGGTGCCACCGGCGCCGGTAGGGAAGAGCAACCGAGAGAGCAAACAAGAGAGCAAACAGAGAGCAACCGGACGTCGGATGACCGACACGCACGAAAAGCCCACGAGAGTTGTCGACGCACACGTCCACCTCTGGGACCCTGCTCGAACCGACTGGTACCCGTACCTCTCGCAACCGGGGCGACTGGGCGGGGAGGGGATCAGACCCGAAGGCGCCACCGGCATGTTCCGACGCTTCGACGCCGACACGTACCGGGCTGAATCCGCACAGTGGAATGTCGAGAAGTTCGTCAACGTCGCCGCCGCCACGGGGCCGAACTCTGTCGACGAGACCCTCGAGCTCGACCGCACCGCCGCCGAACAGGGCGGGCCCACCGCCATCATCGGGGGCCTCCCTCCGACCGAGACGGTGGCCGAGGCGGTCGCACTCCTCGAACGCCAGATGGCCGCCCCACGATTCCGGGGCGTGCGTCCCATGGGCCCTCTGGCTGATCCCGTCCCCGACGACGCGGTCCTCGCGGCCTTGCGTGACCGCCAGCTCGTCTTCGAATTGATGGCGCACCCGGATCAGCTCGAAGCGGCGTCGACCCGGCTCGCCGCGTTCCCTGACCTGACGGTCGTGGTCGAGCACACCGGATGGCCACGCGAAAACTCCGACGAGGAACGCGTGCTGCTGGCGAAAGGGCATCTCGGCTCTCGCCGCGCTGGGTGAGCATGTCGTGTGCAAGCTCTCCGGCCTGTCCATGCCCTTCGGGACCATGGCGGTCGACGCCTTCGCGCCGTGGCTCGAATTCGCCCTCGATGTCTTCGGGCCCGACCGGTGCATGTTCGCCAGCAACTTTCCGGTCGACTCCGCTGCAGGAAGCTTCGACGATCTCTACACGACCTTCAGCGCCGTCACGACCCGTTTCGACCCAGCGTCACGCGAGAAGGTGTTCGCCGCCACGGCTGAGCGCATCTACCGAATCTGACGACGATCGACCGGCCCCGCGACCGACCGAGCCGGCGACCGGCGGCCCGATTGCCGGCGGGCCGACCCTGTGGGGATCGAACCTGACATCGGCGTCAGCAAACGGGCTACCGTGATCCGGTGCCGGTCTGGCTGAACGAGCGCGAGTACGCCACCCTGCGCGCCGCGTGCGCACAGTTGATGCCCTCCGATCAGGGGGCGCCCGGTGCCGAGGAGGCCGGGGTGGCTGACTACATCGATGGCTTCCTGGGTGCCTTCACCTTCGACCCCCCGAGGATCTGGGCGGGCGGCCCGACGTCGGGGCGTCACGGCGGAGCGGCAGGGTTCGCGACCTTCCACCGCCTCTCCCGGCTGGACGAGCTGGCCTGGCGCACCCGTCTCGAGGGCTCGCAGGGCAAGCCCGAGCGCGAGTTCAACGGACCGGTCGTCGGGACTGCAGCAGCGATACCGCCACGCGCTGGCCGCGTTGGGCGACGACTTCGTCGTGGCAGAGGGAAAGGAGCAGCGGCGCCGGCTGCGCGCCGACGAGGAGTTCCTCGACCTGCTCTGGGAACACTGCTGCGAGGGCATGTACGGCGCTCCCGAGTACGGCGGCAACCGGGCCGGAGTGGGCTGGGAGTACATCGACTACGAAGGCGACGTCCAGCCTCGCGGCTACGCGGATGCCGAGGTGTCCGGAGCCGTGACGGCGGACGCGGTCATCATCGGATCGGGTCCGGGTGGGGCGACCGCGGCCGAGGTGCTGACCCGCGCCGGCTGGTCGGTCGTGATCCTGGAGAAGGGCCGCAACCACCTGCTCGACCCCGACGATCCGACCCGGCCCGCGGCGGACTACTCCAACGACGAGATCAAGTTCATCACTCGCTGGTTCCTGGGGCCGGACCCGCTGATTGAGCCGCGTACCTTCCGGCGCTCGGCCGACGAGGGCGAGCACACCCACGTGGGGGAGGTCAACTCCATCCCGACCACCGTCGGGGGCGGCGGGACGCACGCCGACGGCAAGGTGCCGCGCTTCCGGGAGGAGGACTTCCGGATGCGGTCCACCTACGGGCCCCAGGAAGGCGCGGACGTCGTCGACTGGCCTCTCGACTACGACGAGCTCGAGCCGTACTACGCCGAGGTCGAGCGCGCCATCGGCGTCGCCGGCCGAGAGGGCGCCAACCCCTTCGCCGCCTGGCGTTCGGGCCCCTATCCCATGCCCCCGGGGGCGCCCATGTACGGCGCAGTTCTGTCCTCCGCCGCGGCGGAGCGCATCGGGCTCCACCCCTACGAGGCACCCACCGCCGCCAACTCCATCGCCTACGACGGCCGCCCCGCCTGCAACAACTGCGGGTTCTGCGCCTTCTTCGGTTGCCCCATCCACGCCAAGGGCGACCCCGTGGCACTCCTGACCAAGGCCATGGCGACTGGTCGGGCGGAGCTCATGGCCGAGACGTACGTCAGCCGCATCCTCACCGACGGGCGGCGCGCCACCGGCGTCGAGTACATCGACACCGATGGCCTCGTCCACCGATTGGACGCCGGTCTCGTCATCGTGGCCGGAGGTGCGATCGAGACGCCACGTCTGCTGTTGCAGTCCGGCCTGGAGCACACCGCCCTCGGGCGCAACCTCATGGTGCACTTCCAGACGATCGTGGTCGGCCACTTCTCGAGCGCTGCGCCTGCACCCGCACAAGGGTCGGGCCGTGACCCACGTGCACGACGACGCCATGATCCAGGACGACGCGTCGCGCGCCGCAGCCGCGGCAGCCGGGCTGCCCTGGATGCGCGGCGGCATGGTGGAGCACAGCGGAGGCGGGCTGCCCATCATGGAAGCGCGTCACTCCCCGTGGGGACGTCACCATGCCCGGACCATGCGCGAGTCGAATCTGCGCGAGCGCATGTGGGCCTTCATCATGCAGGGCGAGGACCTCGCCTACGCGACGAACACCGTCGACCTCAGCGCCTCGGTGCGCGACGCCCGTGGCTTCCCCGTCGCCCGGGTCACGTACAAGCCCGGACCGCACGAGCTGGCGGCGTCCAAGCACCACGGCAAGATCTTGCAGTCGGTCCTGGAGGAGATGGGAGCCGAGTGGGTGTTGCACACAACCTCGCCCGGCGTTTCCTACCACGGCGTGGGCGCCACGCCCATCCCAGAGAGCCGGCACGTGATGGGAACGGCCCGGATGGGCGACGACCCCGCCACCTCGGTCGTCGACCGCTGGGGCCGAGTCCACGAGCTCGACAACGTCGTGGTGGCGGACTCGTCTGTCTTTCCGACCTCGAGCGGCTACGGGCCGACGCTCACCCTCGTCGCTCTTGCCGCCCGCGCCGCCCACCACCTCGCCGGCACGAAGCCGAACGCTTAGCGAACGCCTCGCGTCAGGAGCATGGTGCCGGCGATCGGCCCGCCCCCGTTCGCCACCGCGGCCACCTCGGGCATGCGCCCGCCCGGCCGCACGACCTGACGCTCGCCGCCCTCACCGCGCAGCTGCAGGCAGGCCTCGTGGATCAGCCCGAAGCCGTGCAGGCGGCCGCCCGAGAGCTGCCCACCGGCCGTGTTGAGCGGGAGTCGCCCGTCGCGCGCGATGGCCGCGCCGCCTTCGACGAACGGGCCACTCTCGCCCCTGCCGCAGAAGCCGAGCGACTCGAGCCAGACCATGGTCAGGATGGAGAACCCGTCGTAGAGCTGCGCGGTGTCGACGTCATCGGGCGTGAGCTCGGTGCGTTCCCACATGGACGCGGCGGCGTCACGTGCGGCCATCGTCGTCATGTCGTCGAACTGGTCCCAACTGGGCCGCCCGCGCAATGCGGTCCCGAGCGCGTTGACCTGTACCGCCGGATGATCGAGGTCTCCGGCGACGTCCCGATGCGAGACGATGACGACGGTCGAGCCGTCGCACGGCGCGTCGCAGTCGAAGAGGCACAAGGGCGTGGTGATCATCCGCGCCGCCAGGTAGTCGTCCATCGTCATCGGCGCGGTGTAGATGGCCTTGGGATTGAGGGCAGCGTTGCGGCGACCGTTGAGCGCGATCTGCCCCAGCTGCTCACGGGTCAGGCCGAACTCGTGCATGCGCCGCTGGGCGACGAGCGCGAGCCAGTTCGCCGCCGAGACCGCGCCGAATGGCAGCGTCCACTGCATGAAGCCGCCGAAGCGGGGCGCACTCCGCGCTCCTGCCTGTCCGTCTGCCGGCGGCCGGCCACCCATCGGCTCGCGCCCGCCCGTCCCCTGAGCGGAACCCTCGCTCACCGTCCGGTAGACGAGCACGTGGCGGGCCAGACCGGCGGCTACGGCGAGGGCAGCCGCCATCACGGCGCGCATCTGGCCGGGGCCTTCGCCACCACCGTCGTGCCAGTTGAGCGACAGACGCAGCGCGTCCTGCACCTCGGGACCGCTCGGCCCGCCGAACCCGGGTGGGCCCATGCCCATGGCGGGATAGGTCGACAATCCGTCGATGTCCTCGCGCCGCAACCCCGCGTCTTCGATGGCAGCGAGCGACGCCTCCACCGTGAGGTCGAGGTCCGATCGGCCGAGCCGCCGCCCGATGTCGGATTGCCCGATGCCCGAGATCACGGCACGCCGTTCGAGCGCTTCCAGGCTCATGTCGTCTCGACCGTGCTCACGTCGCTTCGCTCTCCGCCGGCGTGAACAGCGGCAGGAACACGTCGTCGTTCTCTTCGAAGACGACCCGCACGGGTATTCCGATCTCGACGTCCTCGGGTTCGACCCCGACCAGGTTCGTCGTGAGCCGCAGCTCGGGCTGCTCGTCGATGGAGACCCACGCGATGATGTACGGGTCGCTCCCAGGGATCCACTGCTGGTAGTTGACGGTGAAGGACTCCAGGTGACCGCGACCGCTCACCTGCTCGGGACCCAGGTCGCGCGACAGGCATCGGGGGCACACCGGGCCGGGCGGATGGATGAAGTAGCCGCATGCGTGGCAGCGCAGCAGCCGCAAGCTGCCGTCGGCGCCCGACGTCCAGTAGAAGGCAACGTCGTCATCGAGGCGCGGCAGAAGGCGCATGAGGGGTCCGTGTGCGACCACGGTCGGCATGTTGGCATCTCGTCTCGTGCGCGCGCCACGTGGCTCCCTATGCTCGTGGCGCTCGAACGCGACCCGTGCGGCTCCTCAGCCGCCGGATCGGACCGGCCGCGACCCACATCGAACGAGGCGCGACCCCAACCGAACGAGGAGAGGCGAACCGTGAAGCTGTCCATGACCATGAGCTACGCCGGCGGTTTCGAGGAGTCGGCTCGACTCGTCTCCCAGCTGGAGCAGGTCGGGCTCGACCTGGTGTGGGTGGCCGAGGCCTACGGGTTCGACGCTCCGAGCCTCATGGGATACCTGGCGGCCAAGACGGAGCGGGTCGGCATCGGTTCGGCCATCTTGCCCATCTACAGCCGCACCCCGACGCTCATCGCCATGACCGCAGCCGGCGTGGATGCCCTCTCGGGTGGCCGATGCGAGCTCGGCCTCGGGGCGTCGGGGCCACAGGTGATCGAAGGGTTCCACGGCGTGGCGTACGACCGCCCGTTGGCGCGCACCCGCGAGATCATCGAGGTCTGCCGGGACGTGTGGGCGCGGGAAGCGCCTCTCACCCATGAGGGCGCGGCGTACCAGATCCCTCTGCCCGAGGGCCGTGGCACCGGCCTGGGCAAGGCGCTCAAGATCATCAACCACCCGGTGCGGCCGCGGATCCCCATCTGGGTCGCCGCCCTGGGTGAGAAGAACGTCGCCCTGGCGGCCGAGGTGGCGGACGGATGGTTGCCCGCGTTCTTCCTGGCGGACAAGGCCAAGGACGTCTTCGGTCCGTCGCTGGCGGCGGGAACGGCCAGGCGCGACTCTGCGCTCGGGCCGCTGCAGGTGGCGGCGGGCGGACTGCTCGCCATCGGGGAGGAGTCGCAGGTGGCGGGCGTCCGTGACCTGGGCCGACCCGGTGCCGCCCTCTACATCGGCGGCATGGGCGCCCGAGGCCGGAACTTCTACAACGCGCTCGGCCTGCCGCTACGGCTACGAGAAGGAGGCGGCCGAGATCCAGGACCTCTACCTGGCGGGCAAGAAGGACGAGGCCGCGGCAAAGGTCCCGGCCGACCTCCTCGAGGGGATGTCGCTGTGTGGTCCCGAGGGTTACATCAAGGAGCGGGTGGCGGCGCTGGTCGAGGCCGGTGTCACCCACCTCAACGTCACGCCGGTCGGCGCCGACCCGGTGGGCATGATCGAGCAGTTGCGCAGCTGGGTGTAGCCCAGAGCGGACGTCCGTCGAACCGTGCGTCGTCCCGCACGGAGCTGCAAAGCTGGGCCGCATGCACGACCTGGTCATAAGGGGAGGGACGGTCGCCGACGGCACCGGCGGGCCACTGCGGGAGACCGACGTGGCGATCGACGGCGGCGTCGTCACCGAAATGGGTGACATCGGTGGCAAGGCTCTTCGGGTCCTCGACGCCCATGGTCTGCTCGTCACGCCTGGGTGGGTCGACATCCACACTCATTACGACGGGCAGGTGACCTGGGACCCCGAGGTCTCGCCTTCGGGCTGGCACGGTGTGACCACCGTCGTCACGGGCAACTGCGGCGTCGGCTTCGCGCCTGCCCGCGACGTCGACCGCGAGTGGCTCATCGGCCTGATGGAGGGCGTCGAGGACATCCCCGGTACGGCGCTGGCCGAGGGGATGAACTGGAACTGGGAGTCGTTCGGCGAGTACCTGGACGAAGTCGAGCGGTCCCCTCGCGTGCTCGACGTTGCCTGCCTCGTGCCGCACGGCGCACTCCGCGCCTACGTCCTCGGCGAGGGCCGTGCGAACGACGTCGCCACCGCCGAGGAGATCGCAGAGATGGGCGCCATCGTGCGCGAGGCGGTCCGCGCCGGAGCCGTGGGCGCGTCCACCACCCGCACCCTCTTGCACCGGGCCAAGGACGGCGAGCTGGCGGCCGGCACCACCGCAGCGGCCGAGGAGCTGATCGCCATCGGCGAGGCGCTGGGCAAGGCCGGTCACCGGGTCTTCTCCCTGGCCAGCGACATGCGCGACCTGGACCACGAGTTCGCTTGGATGTCCGAGATCTCGTTGCGGGCCGGCATCCCGGTCACCTACCAGGTGCTTCAGCCGGACTTCGCACCCGACCTGTGGCGCGAGTGGATCGACCGTGGCGTGGCCGCCAACCGCCGCGGCGCTTGGCTGGTGCCACAGGTGGCGGGCAAGCCCACCTCGCTGATGGTCGGCTTCGAGTCGACCACGCATCCCTTCGCCCACCACCGGGCGTACCTGGAGATGGCCGAGCTCCCACTGCCCGCACGGGTGGCTCAGCTGCGCCGCGACGAGGTGCGGCGCGCCATCCTCGACGAGCCGCCAAATCCAGGGGGCTTCGTGGAGCTGCTGCGCAGCAACCTGCACAAGCTCTTCCCCCTCGGTGACCCGCCGGACTACGAGCCGGCGCCCGAGCGCAGCGTGCAGGCGATCGCCGCGGCCGAAGGGCGGTCGACCGACGAGGTGCTCTACGACCTGATGCTGCAGCGCGACGGGAAGGAGCTGCTCTACCTTCCGGTGTTCGACTATGCCGCCGGAAACCTTGACGCGGTGCGTGAGATGCTCACCCACCCCGCGACGGTTCTCGGTCTCGGCGACGGCGGCGCCCACTGCGGGGTGCTCTGCGACGCCAGCCTTGCCCACCTTCATGCTGACCCACTGGGCCCGCGACCGCAGCCGCGGGCGAGCGCCTCCCGGTCGAGCAGGTGGTGCATCTCCAGACTCGCCGCACCGCGGAGCTCTACGGCTTCCGCGACCGTGGCGTCGTTGCGCCCGGCTACGTCGCCGACCTCAACGTGATCGACCACGACGCCCTGACGCTCGCGGCACCTGAGATGGTCTACGACCTGCCGGCGTCGGGCAAGCGCCTGATCCAGCGCGCCCGCGGCTACGTCGCCACGGTGAAGTCCGGCGTGGTGGTGCGCGAGCACGACGAGCCGACGGGGGAGCGTCCCGGCCGGTTGTTGCGCGGGCCGCGAGCCCAACCCTCCCGCTCGTGAGGCGTCTTCGCCACGGTTCTGACGGACGGGGGGAGCACAGATGATCTCCGATTCGGGTCGCCAGACCACGGCTGTCGATCCCACCGTCACCGAGGAGCCCAACGAGCTTTCAACCGGGGCCATCACCCCGGGGGTGGTGCCCGTCCTGGTGCCCACCGACCGCTACACGTCGAACGAGTTCGCCGGACGTGAGAAAGAGCGGCTGTGGCCCCGCGTGTGGCAGCTGGCCTGCTCGGTCGACCACGTCGAGTCGCCAGGGGACTTCTACGAGTACCGGGCCGGATGGCTGTCGGCACTCATCGTTCGGGGCGACGACGGAGTCCTACGGGGATTCCAGAATGCGTGCCGCCACCGCGGGAACTCCCTCCTCCAAGGTGCCGGCACAGGGTTGACCGCCCTGCGCTGCCCGTTCCATCACTGGACGTGGGATCTGTCTGGCCGACTCCGCCAGGTCCCGGACCGCCGCAGCTTCGGTCCGGGTCTCACCAACGAGGCCTTCTGCCTGCTCCCGGTCCAGGTGGACACGTGGGGGCCCATGGTGTTCGTCAACTTCGATCTCGAAGGACCGGCGCTGGCCCAGTTCCTCGAGGGCATTCCGGAGGAGTCGGCATGGGCCGAACTCGACGGCTTCCACTGCGTGGCGGTCACCCACACCCCGGTCGAGAGCAACTGGAAGGTCGTCACCGAGGGATTCTCCGAGACCTACCACGTGCAGGGCATCCATCCTGAGATGCTCGGATCGATCGACGACGTCCACGCCCCCCAGCGGCTGTGGGGACTGCACAGCGCCTCCTACCAGAACTACGGGGTCGCCAGCCCCAGGGTCCACGACTCCACGGACCAGTCGGTCTGGGAGTCGTTCGTGGTCACCCAGGGCAACCGGATGGGTCTGGACATGACCGAGCCGGGCCTGTCACCCGAGGTCCCGTCCGGCCAGACGATGGCGGACGTGATCGCCGAACGGATCCGCTCCTATCAGGCCAGCGTCGGCGTGGACATCGCCCGCTTCGACACCGACCAGATCCTGCGTCTGTCCCAGTACAACCTTTTCCCCAACACGACGATTCTGGTGTGGGGTGCCGACATGCTCAACGTCCTACAGGCCCGGCCCGGCGCCACCCCCGATCAGGCCGAGTTGGTCATGTTCCTGTACTACCGGCGGCCAAAAGGCGCGCCTGCGGTCAGACCGGTGGACATCGACGTCGAGGATGATGCCGCCCTCGGTCTGGTCATCGGCCAGGATGTGGGCATCCTCCGCACCGCCCAGCGAGGATTACACCAACCCGGGCTGCGCTACCTGGCGGTGGGCGCCGAAGAGTGCAGGATCATCAACGCGCACCGGGCCCTGGAGCGTTTTCTGGGCATCGAGCCCAGCGAGCTGCGACCGATCGGCGCTGCGCCGGCATCGCAGAACGGGAGCTCGAAGCTCTGAGGGAGCGATCCTGCGAATCGCGCAATCCTCTTCTGGCTTCGACACGTTCCACCCTGGAAGGAACAAAGGCACCACGGCGCGACTTCGGGAGCGAACCCGTGACAACCGTGTTCGTGTCAGCCCCGGCTCGGATTGATCGATCACCATGCGATCCGGGCGCGATCTCCTGACACTCAAACGCGCTTCGGTGACATCGGCTGACTGCCGGTGAAGACGACTGGGGAGGGAGCATGAACATTCGACGAATGGTCGCGGCCGGAGCCGTGCTTGCGCTGACGACGGGGTCGTTGCTGGCCTTGAATGCAAGTCCCGCCATGAGCCAGACGACCTCGGGCGTCCACGTGGATGGCATCTATCGCATCGTCTCGACCGATTGCTTCTTCGCGGGTGGCAAGTGTCACGCCGTCTTCGACATCGAGCAGTCGGGGACCGTGCTGACGGATTCGACGGATGGGCACTTCCACGGTCACATCAACGGCGCCAAGGTCGTCGTCGGCGAGAGATTCGGCGATGGGGTCAGTGAGGACAGTTGGAAGGCTGTGGGTCAGACGGCCGACGGCGGCATGACGGTCAGCGGAGTGTTCATGGACGGCGTCGGCGAGACCGGAACCTTCACGATGACGTTTCTCAAGGCTGGGTGAGGGAGAGCCTTCCAATCGGCCACCGTGAGATTGGGAACACCCTTCTGGCTCTCATGGTTCCGCCGGTGACGAGGAGCTGTCGGGCGACAGCCCTCCAGTCGGGTGATCGAGGGACTCTGCCGCCACGCGCCTTAATGTCGGCGAAGCGCTCCGCGAAGTGCCATCGATGTCCCTCAAGGTCGGTGGCTTCGTAGCGGCGCTCACCGTAGAACGCATCTTGCAGGGGCATGGTGACCTTCGCTCCCTCGGCCACGGCGTGCGCGTAGTGCGAGTCGACGTCACGGACGTAGACCATCATCTGCACTGTCGTGGCTCCGAGGGTCCGCGGGCTGCTGATTTGGTGAACGTCCTCGTTCGTCCGACCGATCATGACCACCGCGCTCCCTGTGCGCAGCCAGGCGAGCATATGGTCCCCGAAGTCCGTGCGCGCCTCGCGAACCTCAGGGAGGCTGAAGACCCGCTCCAGGTACTCGACGGCTGCTCGTTCATCGTTGTAGGCCAGACGTGGGTAGATGTCCGGCATCCGGGGAAAGGCAGCCGGATCGGGAATGCTCTGAGCGATACTTGCCATCAGTTGCTCCTTGTGCCGAGTGAACACTGTCGGCTCGGCCGGGTCGTGTGGTTGAACTTCGTCGGGGCGAAGTCGGCGCAACTGTTCGATCTCGTCACTCTGTTCGATCTCGTCACTCTGTTCGATCCCGTCACTCATTACTGTTTCCCACAGGGCTTGTTGAGTTCGCGCACACGTACTCGCGCTCGGTTCAGGCGCGACCGAACAGTGCCGACCGGGACAGCCAGCGCGATCGCGATCTGCTCGTAGCTGAGCTCCTCCCAGACGTAGAGCACCAGAGCGTCGCGTTCTTCAGCTGAGAGTTGGGTAACGGCACGTGCAACCTGAGGCCAAAGGTTCTTGGCGTCGAGGGCGGACGCGACAGCATCGCTCGTGTCGATGGGCTGTGACTGCTCTCGTAGAATGCGCCCCATCGCCTTCACCCGGCGGGCTTCGTCCCGCCAATGGTGTGCGAGCAGGTTGGTCGCGATCCCGTACAGCCAGGGCCGGGCATCTGTCCGATCGCCGTCGTAGGTGTCGCGTGAAAGCCGGAGAGGGGAGTTAAGTGTGAAACGACCACCAGCTTCGTTCCATAAGCCCGTGGTCCACGTAGCGCTCTACGTCTTGCCCGGGAATCGTAACCGGGGCTCAGTGCACCGTGTCTTGTGGTCGAAGGAGAGCATAGCGTCGTGCGAGTCCAAGCGGACGAGTCGTTTCGGGCGGGCTCTTGGATCATCGCCTCAATAGACGACAAAGCCAGCGGACGCGAACGACTTGCCTCTGAAAAATACGACTTGAACGAGAGCGTGAGTTTCGCCGTCGTGTTCGTGCGATCGGGATCTCGGATTGAGCGATCCACACGGTGACCGGCTCGGTTCAAGGTCATGGGGTAGTCATCAGTCCAGCGATTTTCACCAGGTTGTGGTTGAACACCCCGTGACCGCACCAGGTCCTCGCCCCTTCGATCCCGTCCATACGCGTTCGGCTCCAGCCGAAGTCACGTTTGAGACAGCTGATCCGTCCTTCGCATCCGGTGCGCCAGCTGACGAGGTCTTGAAAGTCCGGGTGGTCCTCGAGGATCCGCGGGGCGGCGTTCGCTCTACCCCTGCTCGGCAGGACGATGTCGTGCACGCCGATCGCCTCGAGCTCGTCTTGGACGGCGCGTTCTCCATAGCCGCGGTCGGCGGTCACGGCCTCGGGGACGTGGCGGGCGCGTCGGGTGACTCGTCGGATGGCCGGTGCGAGCATCGGGGCATCGGGTGGTTTGCCGATCTATACGTTGTGATCGAGGATCACTCCGTCCTCGTTGTCGAGGACCTGGGCCAGGTAGCCGAACTCGACGGGCTTGGCGATCCGTCGTTTTCGGTCGGACGGGCATCGGGATCGTGGAGAAGAGACGAGTCGTGTGGCGCCATCAGGGACCACGCCGGCGAGGCGTTGGCGCGTCTGGCAGGCGATGCGTGCCACTTGCTCGGCGGTGACCTCGAGGTCACGGGCCACGGCCACGAGTTTGCGCCGAGCGGGCGTGGCGGCGCATGAGCCGACGTGGCAGGCTCCGGCTAGGTCGGACCGTTACGGCGCGGCGAGTCTTCGGCGGCACGTAGCGCGGCGTCGAACCCTCGCACGTGCAGCGACGTGATCCGGTCGCCTTCCGTCTCGAACACGTCGCGGACGACCGAGTCGGCGCCTCCCAGGTGCACGTCGATGTCGACCGTCACCGCGCTTTCCTCGACCTTGAGTTCGCCCGGGCTCGGACGGAAGTCTTCGTAGGTGAACGTGTGCTGGGCGTAGTACGCCAGCACGTCGTCGAGCCCGACTCTCCGCTCGCCGTCGACGTCGAGAACGCGTCGGACGCGAACAGCCGGGCGAGCAGCATCGGTTCCTGCGCCGTGACGGCGGCGAAGTAGTCGTCCACCAGCCCGGCCGGGCCGGAGCGGCGTCGCGGCAGGCCGTAGAGCTCGCGGGCGTTCAACCCGAGCACACGGGCCTGGACAGCAGTCGGGCACGGCGCCACGGTTCGGCGGAGCGCGTCGACCGCCCCGGGGAAGGTCGCGTCGTGGTGCGGGTAGTCGCTTCCCCACACGATGCGCTCAGGGCCGACGAAGGGGACCAGCGCGGGCAGCGTGCGCTCGTCCACCTCGAAGCTGACCGCGCACTGACGGGCGAAGTACTCCGACGGCGTCAGCGTCATGTCCGGGCAGTAGCCGCCGAACGACGACACCTGTTCGTCCAAGCGGTCCAACCAGAACGGCACCCATCCACCCGAGGACTCCAAGAAGACGAAGCGCAAGCCGGGGTGGCGATCCAAGACGCCGAAGGCGATGAGCTGCGCGCAGGCGAGCATCTCCTCGAACGGGTGCGAAAGGGCGTGCAGCACGAGCGGGTTGAAGGGTCGGTCGGCGGCGAGCGTCGGCACGATCACGGAGCTGCCCTCGTGGATCCCGATGGGCACCCCGAGCTCCTCGGCCGCGTCCCAGACCGGGTCGTAGGCGCGGTCGCACAACGACCGGCCAAGGCATGGGTTGGGTCGGACGAAGCCGGCGACGAACCCGAGCTCGCCGACGGCCCGCCGCAGCTCACGCGCGGCGGCCTCGCGGGTCCTGGAGGGGCAGCATGGCGGCGCCGAAGAGGCGAGCCGGACTGGCGCCGCAGTAGGCGGCCAGCCAGTCGTTGTAGGCGGTCGCCAGGCGCGCAGCCGAGGACGGGTCGGGGACGGCGCTGAAGTAGAGACCGATCGTCGGGTAGAGCACCGCCAGGTCGATGCCTTCGGTGTCCATGTCCGCCAGGCGCGCCACCGGTTCCGACCCGCCGGGGTGCGCCTCGGAGAGCGGACGGAACTCCGAAGAATCGTCGAACCTCGAGCCCGGACGCGCCAGTGTCCCGAGGGGCACGGCGAGGATCTCGGTCCCACCGACGGTGACGTGCTCGTAGCCGTGCCGGTCGGAGACGATGACGGGCCGGCATTCGTCGGACAGTCCGGCCCACGCGACCTCGGGCTCCACCACGTGGCCGTCGGCGTCGACGACCGGGCCGGCGCGTGGGGGCAGCGGCAGGGCCTCGTCGGTCGCGGTCACCGCAGCGGCGAGCGCCAGTCGTCCCGCTCGGGGAGCGGATGGCGAAACAGGGTCGCAGCGTTGCCCCCCGCCACGGCCCGCAGTTCGTCATCGGGCAGCTCGCCCCAGGTCTCGACCAGCACGCGTTGCGTGTCGGGCCACGTCGAGTCGGCATGGGGATAGTCGCTCTCAACCATGATGTGGTCGATGCCGATCACGTGGCGCTGCACCACGGCCGACGGATCGTCGATGGAGCAGAACCAGAAGTTGCGTCTCAGCACCTCGCTGGGCAGCAGCGTCGTGGGCCAGGCGTTGCTCTCCTGACCGGACGCAGAGTGACCGACGACGTAGTCGGCCCGGTCCATCAGCATCGTCACCCAGCCGATGCCACCTTCGGAGAGCGCGATCTTGAGCTCGGGGAAGCGCAGCGGAACACCGGACCACAGCCACTCGCCGGCGGCGAGCAGCGCGTTGACCGGAAACAAGGTCGGCAGCAACTCGAAGGGCGGGTCGGGGGACGGCAGCGGCGCCCACGCCGACGCACCGGTATGGAGGCATACCACGGTGCCCGTCTCCTCGCACGCGGCGAAGAAGGGATCCCACTCCCCGCTGAAGATGGAGGGCAGCCCGAGCTGAGCCGGGAACTCCGGGAAGCTCACCGCCTTGAACCCTCGGGCGGCGTTGGCGCGCAGCTCGCACTCCGCAATCGTCACGTCGGCCAACCAGGGCAACTGGAGCGGAATGATCCGCTCGGGGTGCGGCCCCGCCCACGCCTCGAGATGCCAGTCGTTGAAGGCGCGCAGACACGCCAGGCCGAGTTCGGCGCGTTCGGCGCGGGAGTACACAGCGCCGCAGAAGCCAGAGACCAGCGAGGGAAAACACAGCGACGCCCATATCCCGGCCCGGTCCATGTCGGCGATGCGGGCCTCGATGTCGAAGCAGCCGGGCCGCATCTCGTCGAATCGCGCCGGGTCCATGCTCCATTCCTCCGTCGGACGCCCCACGACTGCGTTCAGTCCGACATTGGGGTACATCCGGCCTTCGAACTCCCAGGCCTGGGAGCCGCCCTCCAGTTCGACGACCCGGGGCGCGTCCTCCTGTAAGCCCGCCGGGAGGCGGCCCTCGAAGAGCCCGGGCGGCTCGATCAAATGGTCGTCCACGGAGATCACGGGCATCCGGATCTCCCTGGGCTCAGGATCGGGCAGCAGCGTCACCCCGGCCGGAGACTGGGCGGTTCCCACGAGAAGGTGACACTATCGTCAGGGTTCGATCGTCGGGCGGGAAGGACCAGCCCGCGCCAGCCTGAGGGGGGTGTCGTGACCACACACGCCGAGCCCGTGACGACCGGAATGGGCTTGCTGATCGACGGCGAGGTCGTCGGCGGGGACGGTCCCGCGTATCCCGTCACCAACCCGGCGCGGCCGGGGGAGGTGGTGTTCGAGGCGCCGTCGACGTCACACCCCCAGCTGAATCGGGCCGTCGCCGCCGCCCGTCGGTCCCAGCCCGCCTGGGCCGCGCTCGACATGGCGGCGCGCGCCGAACGGGTCGTCGCGGCAGCAGGGGCGGCCGCGGGAGCGGTCCAGGCGCACGACCTGGCCCGACTGCTCACGCGCGAACACGGCAAGACTCACATCGAGGCGATCTTCGACACGTCGACCATCGGCGGCATGGCCTCCGCGTTCGCACCGCTCGTGGCCGAGGCTCTCGCACCGAGCACCGTCAGCGACGGCGCGACCCGCATGGAGTGGGTGCCCCATGGCGTCGTCGCCGCGATCCTTCCTTTCAACTGGCCGGTCTCGGTGATGGGAAACAAGGTGCTCCCGGCGCTGCTCGCCGGCGACACGGTCGTGGTGAAGGCGCCACCCACCTGCCCGGGCGCGGTCTTGCTCGCCGCGGCCGCCATGGCGGCCGAGCTCCCCGCCGGAGTGCTCAACGTCGTGAACGGTCCGGGAGCCGAGCTCGGCGCGGCGTTGGTTGCCCATCCGGGTGTCGACATGGTCTCGTTCACCGGCGGCCCCTCGACCGGGCAGGCCGTGATGGCCGCGGCGGCCGCCACCACCCGGCCCGTCGTCTTGGAGCTCGGGTGGCAACGACCCGGCCATCCTCGCCCCGGACATGGAGGCCGGACCGGAGCTCGCCGCCCGCATCTTCGACGCGGCCTTCGTGACGAGCGGGCAGGTCTGCATGGCGATCAAGCGGCTCTACGTCCACCGCGACCGCTTCGACGAGACGGTTGACGCGCTCGAGGCGCGGTTGAGGGACGAGGTGGTCGGCGACGGCCTGTGCGACGGGGTGACCATGGGCCCGGTCCACACTGCCTCGGCGCGTGACCGGGTCGAGGCGCTGGTGGCGGCCGCGGCTGCGGGCGGTGCGTCCGTGGTGCGACCGGGGCGCGGTCCGCGAGGAGGACGTCGGGACGGGCGGCTACTTCGTCTCACCCGCACTCGTCGTCGCTCCCGAACCCGGATCGGGCATCGTGCGCGAGGAGCAGTTCGCACCGGCGCTGCCGGTGATCCCCTACGACGACCTGGACGACGCCGTCGGGGCCGCGAACGACACCGCCTTCGGGCTCTGCGCCTCGGTGTGGAGCAACGACGAGGCCCTGGCCGGTGACGTGGCCTCGCGCCTGGCCGCGGGGACGGTCTTCGTCAACGCCCACGGGATGTCCGCCATCGACATGTACGCGCCGATGGGGGGGTGGAAGGAGTCAGGTTTCGGTCTCGAGCTCGGGACCGAGGGTATGCAGGCCTTCGCCCACCGGCGTGTCCAGGTACGCCGTCCAGCTCCGGCGGTGGCGTCGTGAGCCTCGTGGTCCGTGGTGGAACCGTCGTCGACGGCACAGGCGCCGAGCCGGTGCAGGCCGACGTCGCGATCGAGGGGGAGCGGGTCGTCGCGATCGGACGCGATGCCGCGTCGCAGGTCGACGCGGAGGTCGTCCTCGACGCCCGGGACATGCTGGTGACGCCCGGGCTTCGTCGACCTCCACACCCATTACGACGCACAGCTCTTCTGGGACCCCGACGCCAGCCCGTCGCCGCTCCACGGCGTGACGACGGTCCTCGGTGGGAACTGCGGCTTCTCGCTGGCCCCCCTGCGGCCCGACGGCGTGGACTACATCGCCCGGATGATGGCCCGGGTCGAAGGGATGCCGCTCGCGGCGCTCCGAGCCGGCCTGCCCTGGGACTGGACGTCCTTCGGCGAGTGGCTGGACCGGCTGGAGGGGAGGGTCGCGGTGAACGCGGGCTTCCTGGTCGGGCACTCGACCCTGCGGCGACTCGTGATGGGCGAGCGCGCGGTCGGCGGTCACGCCACGGCGGCCGACCTCGACGACATGGAGGCGGCCTTGCACGCGGCGTTGACCGAGGGGGCGCTTGGGTTCTCGACCTCTCAGGTCCACACGCACAACGACGGCGACGGCCAACCCGTCCCCTCCCGTGCGGCGAGCCGAGCCGAGATGGAACGCCTGGCGTCAGCCGTGCGTGACCACAGCGGCACCACGGTCGAGCTCATCGTGCCCGGCTGCCTCAACGGCTTCACCGATGAGGAGGTCGACTTCCTCGCCACCGTGTCCCTTTTGGCCGACCGCCCGGTGAACTGGAACGTGTTGGGCGTCTCGGCCATGAACCCCGACGGTGCGTGGAGCCAGCTCGCTGCCGGCTCGGCGGCGGCGGAACGAGGGGCGACGGTGGTCGCGCTCACCCTGCCCCACACCATGCAGCTGCGTCTGAGCTTCGAGCACGGCGCCATCCTCGACGGCCTCCCGGGCTGGCGCGAGGTCTTCGCCCTGCCCATTGACGAGCGCATGGCCGCGTTGTCGGACCCCGACACGCGGCGCCGGCTGGACGCCGGAGCGCAGTCCGAGGAAGCCGGCATCCTCCGTCACCTTGCGGTGTGGGACCGTCTCGTGATTGAGGAGACGTTCGCCCCGGAGAACGCCGACCTCGAGGGAGTGAGCATCGGGGAGGTGGCGCGCCGCCGCGCCGTCTCGCCCTTCGACGCGCTGCTCGACGTCGTGGTGGCCGACCGGCTGCGCACGGGCCTGCGCCCGCCCATCGGAGAGTCCGAGGCGGACTGGGTGCTGCGGGCCCAGGCGTGGCTCGATCCCCGGGCCGTGGTCGGCGGGTCCGACGCCGGGGCCCACCTCGACACCATGTGTGGCGCCATCTACTCCACGTCCATGCTGGGCGACGGCGTCCGTGCACGCGGGCTGCTCAGTTGGGAACAAGCCGTACGCCAACTCACCGATGTGCCGGCGCGCCTCTACGGACTGCGGGACCGGGGCCGGCTGGTGCCGGGCGCGTTCGGCGATGTCGTCGTCTTCGACCCGAACGCCATCGGCCACGGTCCGGTCCGGACTCGTGACGACCTGCCCGGCGGTGCCAGCCGGCTCTACGCCGAAGCAACCGGGATCGGTCACGTCGTGGTGAACGGGACCGAGATCGTGCGCCAGGGTTCCTTCACGACGGCGCGCCCCGGACGCGTTCTACGCTCCGGCCGTGACACGGACACGGTGCATGCGGGAACCGTGTCGACGACCGCGGCCTGACCCGGATCAGGCGAGCAGGCGGGTCGGAAGCGGCTCTTCGCGGGTCGTGTCGCCCGATCGCGTCAGCGAGTACGCCACTTTGCCCTGCTCCTCGCTGAAGGCTTCCTGCAATTCGGTGCCGAAGAACACCAGGCCGGTCCCGTTCTCGGTGGCGTAGCCGTCGGGCAGGATCCCCTCGGCGATGAGCCGGTGAACCAGAGGTCGCCGTTGCTCCTCGGCGTCGTGGTGCGGGCTGTTCGAGTACGGCAGGAACGCCAGCCCGTTCGTCACGGGCTGCAGGGCAGGCCCGAACGAGTCCGTCGTGCCCCCCACGTGCCAACACAGGGACCCGGCCGAGACGCCCTTGAGCACGACGCCCGCCTCCCAGCACTCGCGCAGGTCACGTCGAGCCCGTGCAGGCGCCAGAGCGCCAGCAGGTTTGCCGTGCTCCCTCCACCCACCCAGATGACGTCCTGGGCGAGCAGGTGGGCGCGGACGTCGGGAACGTTGGGCATCGGGAACAGCGTGAGGTGCGAGCTGACGAAGCCGAGCTTGGAGAAAGCGTTGTGGGCCGCCGCCAGCCGGGTGGAGTCGTCGCCGACCGCGGTGGCGAGGATGCAAAGCCGCGGGTGTTCGCCCGCGCCGGCCAGGTCGGCGGCCAGACGGTAGGACGGGCCCGGGCGCAGGTTCGTCGGGTCTGGACCCTCCGCCTGGAACCCGATGCTCGTGGCGATGATCGTCGGCTGGCGAGCGGCCACGTCAGACCGGGAGGACCTCGGGGTTGACGATGTGCAGCGGTCGGGCCCCGGCCATCAGCCGGCACAGGTCCTCGGCGATGGTGCGGGTGTGGTTCGACTCGGTGTCGTACGTGGCGCCGCCGATGTGGGGCGTCAGCACCACCTGGGGGAAGGTCGTGAGCGGATGGTCCGTCGGCAGGTGCTCGCCCTCGAAGTGGTCGAGACCGGCCGCACCCACCTTGCCCGACGCGAGTGCGGCGACGAGCGCGTCGGTGTCGTGAATCCTGGCCCTCGCGGTGTTGAGGTAGACGACTCCGTCGCGGATCTTGGCGAACGCGTCAGCATCGATCATCCCCGACGTCTCGTCGGTGACCGGTGCGTGCACCGAGACGATGTCGGCGCGAGCGAGCAGCTCGTCGAACGTGGTCGTTGCGTCGGCGGCGTAGGGGTCATAGGCGAGCACCTCCATGCCCAGCCCACGCAAGCGCCAGCGGAGAGCTCTCCCGACCGCCCCGAGGCCGACGAGGCCGACGGTCTTTCCGGCCAGCTCCCAGGCCCGGTAACGCTGGTAGGGGATGGTGCCGTCCCGGTAGACCTCACCCTCGCGCACGTCGCGGTCGGCCGGCACGACGCCGCGCGTGGCGGCGAAGAGCAACGCGACGGCCAGCTCCGCTACCGCGTCGGCGTTGCGGCCCGGAGCGCGTAGGACGGGTACGCCGGCTGCCGTGGCCGCGGCCACGTCGACGTTGTTCGGATCTCCGCGGCAGCTGGCGACCGCGAGCATGGGCTGTTCGTAGAGCTCAGGCCCGCACTTGTCGCTCTCGACGACGACGATCGACGCGCCTTCCGCCGCGACCCGCTCGGCCAGCTGCTGGCCGTTGTAGATGCGAAGTGTCGGCTGGTCGAGCCACGAGTCGAGTACGAGGTCGGCCAGCTGGTGGAGGAGGTCCAGACCGGGGCCGCTGACCGCGGCGGTCACGAGGGCCTTCGGCCGGTTCGATGTCATGGCTGCATGTCTCCGTCGTCGGGGCGGGGATCGCGGGCGTCGTCCATAATGACGGAATCATGACACGTGTGTCAGCTTCATGAGCCCGAACGTCACGGTCGGCGTCGATATCGGGACGACCTCGGTCAAGGCGCTCGCCGTCGATGGGGACGGGTCGGTGTTGGCCAGAAGCCGCGTCCCGCACGCCGTGATGGCGCCCGAGCCCGACGTCCTCCGCCACGACGCCAAGCGAGCATGGCGGGCCGGTCCGCGCAAGGCGTATGCGGAGGTGACGGCAGCGCTTGGCGACGAAGAGGTCGCGGGCGTCGCCGTGGCGGCCATGGTTCCGTCGCTCACCGCCGTCAACCGCAGCGGCGTACCCGTGCTCCCGGGCCTTCTCTACGGGGACCACGAGGGAAGGCCCGCACCGGGGACCGCCACCAGGGCGTTGCCTCCCGGGGCCATGCCCGACGCCGAGGGCTTCCTGCGGTGGGCAGCCGCCCAGCAGCCCGAGGCCCGTGGCTACTGGCCGTGTCAGGCCGTGGCGACCTGCGCTCTCTCGGGGATCCCGGCGATCGACACGGGCGTCACCGCTGCCCTCGGGGCCCTGCATGCACGCGGCCGATGGAACTCGGAGATCCTGGCCTCGTTGGGGGTCGATGAGGCGCAGATGCCCCTCGTCGTGCCCATGGCTGAGGCGGCGGGGACCCTCCCCGGCTCGGACACCGTGATCACCGGTGGCACGATCGACGCGCTGTGCGACCAGATCGTGGCGGGGGCGACGGAGCCCGGGGACGTGTTGGTCATCTTCGGGGCGACCCTCATCGTCTGGGCCGTGTGCGAGGAGTGGCTCGTGGCTCCGGGGTTGGTCAGCTATCCGCACACGACGCCGGAGCGGTTCCTCGTCGGCGGCCCGAGCAACGCCGGGGCGTTGTTCGTGGACTGGGCGCGCGCACGCTGCTGCGCGGGGTGCCACGGCCGGGTCCCGAGCGCGAGCGCCACGACCCGCGTCCCGAGCGCCCCGACCGTGTGCCGGTCTGGCTGCCCTATGTGCGCGGCGAGCGGACTCCCTTCGAGGACTACACCCTTCGCTCCAACCTCTATGGCCTCGACATCGGCTCGTCGCCTTACGACATGGAGCGCGCCGCCTTCGAGGCGAGCGGTTTCGTCGTCCGCCGCATGCTCGACCTGGCCGGAGTGAAAGCGACCCGCATTGTGGCCAGCGGGGGCGGGTCTCGGGTCACCGCATGGCTGGCCGCGGTGGCGGACGCCACCAACCTGCCCGTCGACGCGGTCGCCGTGCCCGAGGGGGCGGCCTTCGGTGCCGCCTACTTCGCCCGGATGGCGGCGGGTCTCGAACCGTCGCTCGACGGCTCGGCGCGCTGGGCCCGAGTCGGGCGGCGAGTGGAGCCCGATCCGGCGTGGGTGCGTGCGACCGGGGTGCGCTACGAGCGGTTCAGCGAGCTCGGGACCGGCGTATAGCGTTCAGCCGTTGGGCGTGAACGCGACCTTCAACGCCCCGCTGCGGTCCTGGCGGGCGAGCGCTTTGAGGGCCGGCCACCATTCCTCGAGCGCGAAACGATGCGTGAGCATCGGCGTGATGTCGAGCCGGCCGTCGGCGACCAACTGGAGGTAGTGCGCGATGGCGTGACGTCGTCGACCCTCGAAGTCCTCCATGCCGAACGCGTTCGAACCCGCGATGGTGATCTCCTTGAAGTACACCGGCGTCGACTCCCATCGCTCCGGGGTGGAGACGCCGGTGTAGACGAGACGGCCGCGCTCCGCCAAGACGCGCACATCCACTTCGAGCGTCTCCGCCTTTGCGATGGAGTCGTAGACGACGTCGATGTGCCCAGGGTGAGTCACCGGGAGACCGTCGAAGGGGGTGTGCAGGACGGCTCCCGACCATTCGGCCAGCGCCTCCACCAGGGCCAGGCGGGGCTCGTGTTCGAAGACGGCAGCCGCGCCGAACTGCTCGGCCATCGCGCGCTGTGCCTCGAAGCGGGCGACGACGCCAACCTCGACGTCGGGGTAAAGCGCGCGGAGTATGGCCACGCTGGTCAACCCGAGAGCGCCGGCCCCATAGACGAGCACTCGCCCACCCGCCGGCGGGGGATGCCGCACGATGGCATGGAACGACACCGAGAACGGATCCGCCAGGACAGCGGCCTCGTCGGAGACTCCATCGGGCACGGCGATGAACATGGAGTCGTGTGCCGCCAGTTGCTCGGCCCACGCTCCCGGCGCTCCCGTGATGACCCCGACATGGACGCCGGCTCCGAGGTCTCCCTTGGTGAAGCTCCAGCACAGGCTGAGGTCGCCCGCTTCGCAGGGCGGGCAGATCGGGGTGATGCCCCGCGGTGCGCAGGTCAACCACGGATTGAGCACGACGCGCTGACCCGGACTGAGCCCGGCGGCGTTGCGGCCGAGGGACACGACCTCGGCGACCACTTCGTGCCCGGGCACGTGCGGGAGCGACGAGAACGCCGCCATCGGGTTGTCGATGTCGCCCGTGTTGAAGTCGCCGAGCACCAGCTTGGCGTCGGAGCCGCAGATGCCCGAGAGGATGGGCTTCGTAATCACCCAGTCGGGCCGCAGCAGCCGCGCGTCGTCGATCTCGTGGAGTCCGAATGGCATCTGGGCCAGTGCGGCTTCCTGCTCGTCCTCTGGGTTCGGCCGAACCTCGTGCGGATCGGGCGGGGCGCCGAAGAGGAGCGCCTTCACGTGCCGGCCTGCTGCGTGAAGGATCGCATCCCGGCCATGAAGGTGTCGATGTCGGTCGTCTTCGCCTCCACCACAGCTTTCATGTCGGGCAGATAGTGCTCGAAGCCCTCGGAGTCGATGGCGTCCACGAGCGCGTCCGCAATCGACTCGGGCGGGTCCTTGGGGCCGTCGTAGAGCGGTGCGTCGTTGTCGGGCTGATCCCAGATCTCCGTGTCGATGGCGCCGGGCAGCACCAGCTTGATGCCGACGCCGGTCCCGTCGAGGTCGAGGGCGAGTGACTCGCTCCAGCCGGCGAGGGCGAATTTCGAAGCGGAGTAGGCCGCTTCGGTGGCGATCCCCAGGCGCCCACCCAGGCTCGACACGTTGACGATGGTGCCGGTGCGGCGCTCGAGCATGCGGGGCAGGACGGCGAGCGTGATGGCGACCGGTGAGAAGAAATTGATCCGCATCGTGCGCTCCACCTCGACCGTCGTGAGCCGGGTGGCATGACGGCGCATGGGCACGGCGGCGTTGTTGATCACGACGTCGAGCCCGCCGTAGTGATCCCAGACTTCGAGCGCCAGCGCTGCGGCCGCGTCCGGGTCCGAGAGGTCCGCGGCCCAGCGATCCGAGGCCGGCGCCGTCGTGCGGCAATCGGCCAGCACCTGGTCCAGCCGGTCGGCGCGGCGCGCCACCAGGGCGACAGTGTCCTTGCGTGCGGCGAGGACGCGAGCCACCGCCGCCCCGATGCCCGAGGACGCACCAGTCACCAGCACTGTTCGTCCGCTCACCGCGTCACCGCGTTCACCGCTTCGTCACCCCCGACCGTTCCCTGTCCGTTTGCCGGCGACGATTCGTCGACCGCGCGTGTTCGTTGCCGCGACCCATAGCGGGTTCGGCGCGGTTTCGGGGTGAGCGAGGGGTCTCGAACCCCCGACCTCCAGGACCACAACCTGGCGCTCTAACCAACTGAGCTACGCCCACCGAGGTGCCCAAGTGTGGCACAGCCGACGGCCGGCCCATGTCAGGCTGCGAGCGGCAACCGTGGCTCGGTGGGCCGAAGGGATGGAGTGCTTGGCGACGCGGTCAGGAAATCCGCCCTCGCCTCTCAGGCCACCGCGGAGGAGGCCGAGCACACCGCTCCGCCCGGGATCATCGAGGGCGTCGATCATGCCCGAAGCGGACGGCGGGAAAGCTCAGCAGCGGGATCCCTTGGCCAGCTCGCCCTTGAAGACGTAGCCCTCGATGCTGAACTTACCCCTGTACTCCGGATCCCCATGCTTGGTGTAGGTGTAGTCGCCACCGAAGAAGGTGAGTCCCCTGACGCCTCTCGTCCACTTCATGCTGATGGTCTTACCTCCACCGCTCCACCTGCCCGCGTCGATGCCTCTGCTGACAAAGGTGCCGTTGGCCCAAAAGGTCTCGGCTTCACAGCCGCCGTCGTAGATCAAAGCCCTCCACGTCGAACCCGGCTCAACGTGGACCGCGGAAGATGCCGCCGAAGCCGCACTGGCCCCCAAGGATCCGACACTTGCCATCATGGCGAGTCCAGCGGCCACTACTCCTACCCGTCGCAACATCCTTGCCTCCGTTCTTCATCGCCGGAGGCGACAGCCTCCCGCCAGGGTTCCGACGGCGGCCAGTATGGCCGGAGTGCATGGTGCGTTGCTGGGATGGAAGAACCAGCGCGACGCTGACTCGGTGGCGTACCACCCACGGCCAGCCAACGACGACGTACAGCGAGTCGCGAAACGCAGCCGCATGGAACTCTGGATCCTCCGGCAGCCCGTTCGTTGGGGCGTGATCTGCGGTGCGTACTTCGGACTCCTCCTGCTGTTCTGGGCGTGGAAGATCTCTCCGCATCACGCCTGGCCCATCCACGCCCTGGCCGCAGTCGTCTGCGGTTCCTTCATCGGCCTGGTGAGTTGGCTCGCCGGGCACATACGGCGGGCACGACTGCTAAAGCAGTCCTAAATTCCCTTCCTGTCCGCGGGACTGGCTCCCGGTGCGGATGATGAATGGGGCCGAGTGATATCCCCGCGTTCGGCTTGCCAAGTGGCGTATCGCCGATCGCTGTGCTTGCCGTGGACTCTCGAGTGGAACCCCAGAGCTGCGCCGCACGATCAGCTGTTCAGCAGTTGAAGCTGTCCCAACTCGAAACGGCGCCATTGACCAGCT
This sequence comes from uncultured Acidimicrobiaceae bacterium, assembly GCA_963824445.1. Taxonomy (GTDB): domain Bacteria; phylum Actinomycetota; class Acidimicrobiia; order Acidimicrobiales; family RAAP-2; genus Bog-473. The sequence continues at coordinate 117,835 of CAWGPG010000001.1, forward strand.
GGCCGGTGTAACCGGCCAGGAGACCGCCGAAGGTACCGACGTCATCATGCCTGAGGTGACGGAGTACCGGAGCGGAGACCGCTCAGGCTCAGCAGCCAGCCACCGCCCCCTTGACCAGCTGGCCGGTCGCCGCGGTTATACCGCCGAAGTTGCCCACGTACTCTTTCGTCGGCGTCTTGGTGAACGTACCGGTAAACGTGAGGCCCGTGACGTAGCCTGCCGTCCAGGTCATGGTGATCTTGTTTCTTCCTCCGCTCCACAGACCCTTGTCGCCGTATAAGCCGCCGCTGAAGGTGTGGTTCGCTGCGAACGTATCGACTTCACACCCGCCACCGCCATTGACCTCCGCAGTCCACTTCGAACCTGGCTTGATATGCAGCACGGGACCCGACGCCGAAGCCGCACCTATTCCCGGCAGTCCGACACTTGCCGTCAAGGCCAGACCTGCCGCCATCATTACGGCCCGTCGCAATTTGGTTACCTCCTTTGCCATCGCCGGAGGAACCGCTTCCGCCAGCGTTCGTCGGTAAACAGAGTTTGGCCGAACGGCGAGAGGCGTTGCATAGGGAGTTGGCGGTCAAGCATCTCGCCGTGCGTCACACGCCCGGACACGAGTACTCCCCAACGTACCTCGGCCCCAAGACGTGTCAGCTCCTTCGGCGCTTGGGCCTCGGTGCCATCGAAGGTCCGGTTCATGTGTCGCATACTTCCGCTCGCCGTTCGCCCGGCGTCGATACGAAGTCGTCAACGTCCGGGGATATTTGGCGTATGGTGCCGGCGCCGTAGGCTTGCTTGCGTGATGAGGCCATTCGCGGAATCGCACCGGTGTTGAGAAAACCGCAACGACCAGGCGGTACGCATTGCCTTAGACGCTGAAAGCGCAGCTCAGAGTACTTGCCCCGGTGGCCGAGCGGACTTAGGCAACGGACTTCTAATCCGTTTTACGCAGGTTCGAATCCTGCCCGGGGCGCCAGGTCAGAGGCCATTTCTCGGATGTACTGCTACCTGTCGCAACATCGTTGCCTCCTTCGTCATCGCCCGGAGAGACTTCCGCCCCGCCCGGCGTCGTCGGAGCACATCATGCCCGAAGTGACGAGACCCCGCAGCGGAGTTGACCGCGGAGCTGCGTCGTAACGCTCAGCTGTTCAGCAGGAGGAACCGTGCCAGGCCGACACGCTTCCGCGCACCAACTTGGCACTTTTATGGGAGCCGGAACTTTGGGACAAGCTGCCGTTGTACTCCACCGGCGTCGTCGAGGAATCGAAGTGGCCCGTAAAGATCGGATTGTGGTCGGGGTTGTCCTGAAAGTACATGATGATCTTTGCTTCGCCACCGCTCCAAAGTCCGACGTCGCCGTGGTCCCCGAAGAACGCTTCTTGGGGCTCGGTCTGGAACTGGTAAACCTCACACCCTGCGCCCTTCACTTCTAAGGTCCACAACGGGTACTTACCCCCGACGTGCAGCGCCGGCGACGCTGCGGACGCCGCTCCACCACCCGCCAGTCCGAAGCTGGCAGCCAGAGCCAGTCCGGCCGCTACTGCTGCCGCTTGTCGAATCTTCATGTCGCGCCTCCTGTTTTATTGGTCTGTAATCAGACGCGTTCATTCTGTCATCGCGTCCGTGCGGCTGCTCTTAGACGGCATCACGGCTACCCCACAGGGATCGGCGTCAGGTACCCGACGAGAGTCACCGATGATCCACCGCAGTTGATCGTTCCGGTGTCCACGTAGATCGGCTGGAAGTGTAAGGCGTACACGTTACGTTCCATCTGATAGGACCCGTCGGTCGTTGGCCAGACGCCTTAGCTGACAGTCGCGCCGTTCAGGGTCGCGTTGACCGTGCACTGGTCTCCAGCGCCGCCATTGGCAAAGGTGATGGTCAGGCGCTCACCGGATGGAATCGAGAGTGTTGTAGCACCGGAACCGGAGATCGTCTGCGCCCACGCGTGCTTCGCTGTGTACTGCGCGTCGGACTGGCCTGTCGAAGTCGAAGCTGCCGTGCTGACGCCGTGCGCCGCACCCATCCGAGCGTGACGGCTCCGATCAGAACGCCGCCTGAGAGGAACGCTCCGAGTGCTTGCTTCGTGAACATGACTGATCCTCCATTCCGCCGCCATGGAGGATGCCGTCTACACCGCTCCGCCTGCGGTCATCGAGAGCATCATCATGCCCGAATGGGAAGGCTCAGCAGCCAGCCACGGCCCCCTTGACCAGCCAGGCCGGACCTCTTTCGGTCTTGTTGCCGAGAGTCCCGACATATTCCCTGACCGGCCTGTTTGCGAAGGATGCTCCGATGAAGGATCTGCCCTGGCTTAGACCTTGCGTCCATCTCATCTTGATCGTGTCACCGCCACCGCTCCACGTGCCCGCGTCCCCGAAGTCGTTACGAGTGGTGAAGGTATAGTTCGCCAGGAACTTGACGGTTTCGCATCCTTCTTCTGGCTCGACCGTCCACTTCGCTCCCGGCTTGATGTGCAGCGCAGGAGATACTCCCGAAGCCGATCCCACTCCCACCAGTCCGACGCTCGCCGTCAGGACCAGACCTGCCGCCAATACTGCCGTCTTTCGGATCATTGCATCCTCCACTCGTGGTCGAATGTCAATCACCCCAACCCGCACTGACGACTGACACGATAGGCGGGAGGACGCTCGCAAGGCCAGGGTTGCCGGAGACTCCGTGCCGCCGCTGTGTGGAGGATGCCGTTACACCGCTCCGCTCTGCGGCTCTATGAAGGCGTCATCATGCCCGATGCGACGAAGCCCCGAAGCGGTGACACTCCGAGGCTGCGTCTCTGTCTACGGCTGCCGAACCCCGAAGGGCAAGTGAACCCTTAACCGAGGCGTCTGGGACCTGCAAAGGCTCGTCAGCGTGGAGCCCGCGGCATACCCAGCCCGATCATCGCGATGATGTCTCGCTGGATCTCGTTGGTCCCACCCCCGAAGGTGAAGATGATCTGGCTACGTGCCTGCCGCTCGAGGCGGCCACGTAAGGCGGCCCCTGGAGAGCCTTCGACCAGGTAGCCGGCCTGCCCCACGACTTCGAGAAGAGCTCGATAGACCTCGATTGCAAGCTCGGTCCCGTACACCTTGGTGGCAGACGCATCGGCGGGGTTCAATCCCTTCTCGGAGCCCCATGCCACCTTCCAGTTGAACAGTTTGAGCACCTCGATTTTGGCCTGCACCTTGGCCAGGGTGATCTGGACCCACTCATGATCAATGACGGCGCGTCCGTCGCCCAGTTCGTGTTCCTGCGCCCAGTGGCGTACGTCGGTCAGGCTGCGGAGCAATCCCGAGCTCGGGCAGATCGCGACCCGTTCGTGATTGAGCTGATTCGTGATGAGCTTCCAGCCTTGGTTCTCTGCTCCCACCAAATTCTCGGCCGGGACCCGGACGTCTTGGTAGAACGTCGAGCTGGTGATGTCTCCCGCGATGATCGATAACGGCGTCCACTGGAACCCAGGGGTGTCCACCGGCACGATGAAGACAGACAGGCCTTTGTGTTTTGGCACATCGGGGTCGGTCGCGCGGCCAACCATACGTAGTCGGCGTACTGGATGGCGCTGGTGAAGATCTTCTGGCCGTTGATGACGTATTCGTCCCCGTCACGTATCGCCCGAGTCTGGAGCGAGGCCAAGTCGGTTCCGGCTGATGGCTCGGTATATCCGATGGCAAAATGAACTTCGCCACGGAGAATGCCGGGCAGGATCCGCTGCTTCTGCTCAACGGTGCCAAGGGCCATGAGGGTGGGCCCGACGCTGTTCAAGGTCAGCAGGGGCAATGGGACGCCAGCCCAATGCGACTCCTCGACGAAGATCATCTGGTCGATGGCGCCCCGCGCTTGGCCGCCGTACTCGATCGGCCACCCGAGGCCCAGCCATCCGTCCTGGCCCATTCGGCGGATGTAGTGGGTATATGCCGGCTCCTCCAAGTCGGAACCCTCAACCTCCGTCACTAAATCCTCGAAGTACTCCCGGAGCTGGAATTGCAGACTCCGTTGTTCCGCCGTGAATTCCAGGTGCATCGTCGCCTCCGTTGAAGCTCCCGACATGGTTTGGCACAAGAATTATCGCGAGATTCGATTCAGTCCATCTTTCACCCTGATTTCGCCGGGCTGATGCTCGACGGCGGCGGCACTGTGCCCGGTCCGCTGGTCGTGCAGGCCAGAGCGGCAGGAGTATCACCAGGAGCGGCAAGGTTCGGCAACTGTGGAAATGTCGGTCGGCGATCGGTCATGGCCTTGAGCTCGAGCATGTCGACGAGGTCATTGGCATTGGCGTCGCGCAACGTCATGGCGGGAAGGTTCCACTTCCGCTCCACGAAGGCCAGGATCGATGTGTGGTCGTAGACGGTGTGGCTCACGTAGCGGCGTTTCGCGTATGGAGAGACGACGACGCCGGGTACCCGGATCCCGTAACGCGCGAACCCGTCATACGTGCTCTCACCCGCCTTGACTACTGGCTGGATGTCGTCGGGCGCCAGAGCGACCGGGGGAGGAACGTGGTCGTAGTAGCCCCCGTGCTCGTCATAGGTGACGATGAGGATCGTCCGGTCCCAGCGAGGACCAGATGCGACGGCGCGCACCACGCGGGATAGGAAGGCCTCACCGACCACGATGTTCTGCGGGTTCTCCTGCGACTGGGTGTCGTAGTTCGGGTCGACGAGGGAGAACTGCGGGAGGGTCCCCGCGTTGGCGTCGTCGAAGAACCGCGCCGTCAACGCCCTCCTCGGCCCGGCGAGCAGCGCGCCGTCGTCGACGGGGTACAGCTCGGGTGTGGCTCCGAGCGGGAAGGACGAGGCGTAGTCGGTCCAGGAGATGCCGTACGTGTCGAACCGCTGGAAGATGGTCCCATTGGCGGGCGTGGCCAGCAGCGTGTCGCGACCGGGACTCTCGAGATTGGTCGAATTGATGTCATCGGTCATCCCACTCGAAGTCCCCGCGAACAGGTACCGGCGATTCGGGTCTGTCTGGCCCAGCACGGAGGAGAACCATCGGTCGGCGAGCGGAAACTGGGAGGCCAGGCTGTACGTGAACGGTAGGTCCCTCCTCGTCCAGTACCCCATGGCGACTCCGCCGGAGAGGGTGACAAAGCCGTCCATCTTTCCCCCGGCGAACGCCGTGTGGGAGTTCTTCCACTCCTGGCCAGGCCCGCTGGACAGCTGACATGTGGTCGGCATGTGGAAGGCGTGCTGTATGCGGCCATCCGGGTAGGGGTTCGACGCCACTGGACGGCCGTTGGAGCCGACGGTGAAGCCGTCGCCCCGCCCGAGCATTCCCAAGAAATTGTCGAACGAGTGGTTCTCCATCATCAGGACCACGACGTGCTCAATGTCCGGCATGGTGTCGGTGCCTGGTGAAAGGTGCGGATAGGGGAGCGAATCAGGTTGGCGCAACGTCCGGCGTCCGAGCGCTCTGAGGGCCTGGCGTTGCAGCGGCGATGGCGGAATGGCGGCGCCACCTCCGCTCGACCCTTGCACCTCCGTGGCCCTGGCCAGTGCCCTGCCGGCCAAGGCCGGCCCGATCACACCCGCAGCGACGATGCCTGCGCCGCTGCCGAGCACCGTGCGCCGGCTCAACCGGCGGGGCGACGGTGCAGACGGGCCACGCGCTCGGCCGGGCTCGCCATCCACGGTCGACAATGTACCGGCGACACCACATCCGGCGTAGGAGGCGGGACGACGCGGTAGCCGGCGAGGAAGGCCACGGACGCCTGCGACCGGTCGCATACTGGTTCGATGCACGTGCGCATCGAGGCCCACGACCTGCCCGGAGCTGAGTGTGGCCCCGGTCCGGACTGGCCGGATGGTCATCCGAACGTCCATGTCGCAGTACAGCGACGCAACAAGCCGTCCGAATTGATGGGTCTCGTGAAGGCAGACGTCACGAGCGCGACGTGGGATCTCGAATGCAGATCCGATGGCGCCGACGTGACTGGCCCCTACGTCCAAGGTGGTCCCGGCGGGCGATTTGTCTACCTCTCTTGGGGTGTGGTCGACGAGAAAGAGAATTTCATCATGTTCCGCCGCGCCAAGTTGCTCTTCGACGGCGTGCCTTCAGCGGTGTTGCGACAAGCGCAGAGGACGGGGGTTCTGACCGGCCGTCTCGGCCTGACCGATTCCAGCGGGAATCCGTTGTGCGCAGCCGTACGGCCGCCGCTCATCGACTGGTCGGCCGGCGTGTGCCGCGAGGAGCGCTGAGAACAGGCACGCTGCTCTCCGGAGGACCGACGAGGGTGTCGAGGAGTCTGCCGGGATCGTCGGACACGATCAATGAGTCGAACTGGCGGGATTTGATGAACCCGCTGTCCACCGCGTGGCGAATGAAATCGAGCAGCTGGTCGAAGAAGCCGGCCACGTTGAAGATGCCGCAGCGCTTCTCGTGGAGCCCGAGCTGCGCCCACGTGACGGATTCCATGAACTCCTCGTAGGTGCCAAAGCCTCCGGGGGCCATGACGAACGCGTCCGAGAGCTCGGACATGAGGGCTTTGCGCTCGTGCATGGTGGTGACGACGTGGAGCCGGTCCAGCTCTCCGTGCGCGATCTCGTGACCCGCCAGGGCCTCGGTGATGACTCCCGTGGCCGTGCCGCCGGCGGCGATGACCGTGTTCGCAACGATGCCCATCAGACCGACGGAGGCTCCTCCGTAGACGAGCCCGAGGCCGCGAGTTGCGAGCGCCGTGCCGAGGCTTTCGGCCGCGGTCGTGAACCTCGGATCGGAACCCGGGCTCGATCCGCAGAACACGCACACGGTCGTCACGCCACACGCTCGGGCTGCGGCGCTCGGAGCGGCGCCCGCTGCGGACGAGCGGACCGACCGCGCCGCACGATCGTCTCCGCTGCGTCGTTGTCGTGTATGGACAAGGAGAACCCAACGGCGGCGACGGCGAAGAGGGCCGCGGTGAGAAACGCAAGGTGGTACGCGGTCATGTCCGGTGGAGCGCTTCCACCGGAACCCTGAGACGACCCGACGCCGATCAGCACCGTCGAAAGAAGGGCGACACCCGTCGCACTCCCGACCTGACGCATGGTGTTGAAGAACGTGGACGCACGGCCCATCGACTCGACGGAGATCATGGCGAACGCGGCGGCCTGGTTCGGCACCATCACCTGCGCCATCATCAAGCCCAGCAGGAACATCAATCCTCGAATGAGCCAGAGATTGGTGGCCAGGCCGACCTGGGTCATGGCCAGCAGCACCAGTGCCAGACCCGTGAGCCCACCGGTGATGTGTCGTCGCGGACCGATGCGGGGGTAGATGACCCGGCTTGCCAGCTGGGCGCCGAGCATGACCCCGAACGCTTCGGGAAAGGTCGACAGTCCCGATTGCAGCGCCGACAGGTGCCGGGCGTCTTGGAAGTACAAGGGGACGAGGTAGAGGGTTCCGAGGAAGGCGGCTGCGGCCAGGAACATCACCCCGTTGGTCGAGCGGAAGAGCCTTCCCGAGAGGAGCCGGAGGTCGACCATCGGCCTTGGCGTTCTGAGTTCGACGAACACGAGCCCTGCGAGGAGCAGGACACCAGCCAGGCAGGTGATCACGACGTCGGGCGAAGACCACCCCTTGAGAGGGCCCTCCGAGACCCCGTACATGAGCAGCCCGAGCCCGCTGCCGCCGAGCAGGAAACCCGGAAGGTCGAACCGTCCCGCGTCGATCGGATCGGCCCGCTCCAGGACGAGCGCGCCGAAGATGATCGCGGCGGCACCGATCGGCAGGTTGACGAAGAAGACCCAGCGCCACGTGAGATTGGTCACCAAGAAGCCACCCAAGACTGGTCCGAGGGCCGGAGCGATTGTCGTGGGGACGGTGATGATGCTCGCGACACGGACGCGCTCTGACGGGGGAAACGCCCGGTAGAGCATCGCCATGCCGACAGGGATCATCATGCCGCCACCTGCGCCCTGAACGACCCGGAACACGACGAGCTCAGTGATGTTCTGCGCCAGGCCGCACAGCGCCGAACCGATCGTGAACACCACGATGGACGCGATCATCACTCTCTTGCCGCCGAACCGGTCGCCCAGCCAGCCTGACGAGGGAATGAAGACCGCGAGGCTGACGAGGTAGGCGATCACGATGCCGTCCACCGCGGTGGGCGGAATCTGGAAGTCGCGCCCGATCGTGGGCAGCGCCACGTTGACGATCGTGACGTCGATGATGTTCATGAACATCGCCGACACGAACACCACCCCGACGGCGACCTTCTGGTTCATCCTGAGTGCAGGCACAATTCCCTTCTCGGCACGTCAGCTGGTCGGAGTACGACCAGCGGGCGACCGGTCACCTCGGGTGCACTCCTGTGCACGACCCTATTCGCTGTCATGAGCAGGCGGGGGCGAGCCAACGGGGTCGAGTTGCGCGACAGCTTGAGTGGTGGAGTCGCGGCAGCGCCACCTTCCATCATGGATGGCATCTACGCTGAGTTCTCTGACTGGAGGACTTGGCGCGATGGGCGGATCCGGGCGATGGATGAATAGTCTGACGGGGCAACGTGCCGCCTCGGCGGTTGTTGCGATGTTGGCGGCGGGAGTTCTGTCGGTCCTCGCCGTTCTCCTCTCCACATACGGGGTCGGTGGCCTGGCGGCAGGCGCCTCGACGAGCGCGCGCACGGTCTGGTTGTGCCGCCCGGGCACGGCGCTCGATCCCTGCACGTACAGCCGAGCGTCGACCAGCGTGAGCGCAAGCGGGGCGACCAGCGTTTCGTCGAGCCCCACACCGTCGCCTACCGCCAAGCGGTTCGACTGTTTCTACGTCTACCCGACGGTGTCACCCCAGAAGACCAACAACGCGAACCTCGCGATTCAGCGGCCCGAGATCGCGGCTGCCGCCGCGCAAGCCTCGAGGTTCTCCCAAGTGTGCAACGTCTGGGCTCCCATGTATCGGCAGGCCACGAACGCAGCCCTGGCGGGAGGCATGGCGACCAACCGGACTGTGGTGAACGTCGCCTACGCCAGCCTTCTCTCCGCCTGGCGTGACTTTCTCGCCCACGACGACGACGGGCGCCCGATCGTCTTCATCGGCCACTCGCAGGGAGCGGCCATGCTGATCAAGCTCCTGCGCTCCCAGGTCGACCCGTCACCGAAGCTCAGGCGGCAACTCGTGTCCGCCATCATCCTCGGCGGCAATGTCCAGGTTCCCGTCGGCCGCGACGTGGGCGGAAGCTTTGCGCATATCCCCGCCTGCAACTCGACTTCCCAGACGGGCTGCGTCATCGCCTATTCGACCTTCCCCTCGACGCCACCTCCGCTCGCGCTGTTCGGTCGGCCCGGCCAGGGAGTGAGCCTTCAGTCGGGACAAACGGCCAGGGTCGGGCTGCGCGTGCTCTGCGTCAATCCGGTCATGCTGTCGAGCGCGTCCGGGGCGTTGCAGCCCTACTTCTTGACGGTCACCGCACAATCCAAGGGTGTCACAGTCACGACGCCGTGGGTGACCTTTCCCGGGCTCTACACAGCGACGTGTGAGACGGTCGGGAACGCGACGTGGTTGCAGGTCGACACCTCGTCCGTTTCCGGTGACCCGCGGCCTACCGTCACGGAATCTCTCGGTCCCCTCTGGGGGTACCACGTGTCCGATGTCAACCTGGCCCTGGGCAACCTCGTCGGAGACGTTGCCGCCCAAGAGGCCTCCTTCCGCTGATTTCCCGCTGGGCGACCGTGTCCAGAGGGGTGCTCCGACGGGCGTGCCTGGTCCCTTCGGGAACCACGGCGGCGCGGACCCGAGTCGTATCTAGACTCGGGCGATGCTCAAGGTCGTTGCCGTTGCCAACCAGAAGGGCGGCGTGGCAAAGACCACCACAGTGCAGTCGCTGGGGGTCGCCCTGGCCCAACAGGGGCACCGGGTGCTGGTGGTCGACCTCGACCCACAGGCCTGCTTGACCTTCTCCCTCGGATTCGACCCGGATGGGCTCGATGCGTCGCTGCACGACGTCCTGGTTCGCAGGGCTCAGTTGGCCCAAGTCGTGCGCCACGTTCCCGAGGCAACCGGCCTCGATCTGGTTCCCGCCACCATCGATCTGGCCGGCGCGGAGGTCCATCTGCTGAGCCGGACAGGCCGCGAGCACGTCCTCGCCCGAGCCCTCGAACCTGTTCTCGCCGACTACGACGCCGTCTTCGTCGACTGCCCTCCATCACTCGGCGTCCTCACCATCAACGGCCTGACCGCGGCCGACGGCGTCCTGGTGCCCCTCCAGTGCGAGGCCTTGAGCCATCGGGGGGTGGGACAGTTGCTCGAGACGGTGGAGGACGTGCGCCAGTTCGCCAACGAGAGGCTGCGGATCCTCGGTGTCATTCCCACCATGTACGACGCGCGGACGACGCTCTCGCGCAAGGTCCTGGCAGAGGTCGAGGAACGTTACGGGTTGCCTATGTTCGAACCGGCCGTTCCCAAGTCGGTCCGGTTCGCCGAGGCGCCCGAACACGGGTGCTCCGTGTTCCATCACGCCCCGACGACGCCCGGCGCGCTGGCATACCGCATGTTGGCGACGTCGGTGTACGAAGCCATGCAGAATGCCTGAGGGCGAAGGCACACGACGCGATCGGCCGCCTGATCCACTCGGCAAGCGGGCCTTGTACTGGGTCTCCACCGAGGCAGGCGAGCGCGGCACCGAACCTGAGGCAGCCATACCGCTCCCCGTCGGGAAACGAGCGCTCTTTTCGGGCGCACTCCTGCAACCTGACGACTCTGTCAGTGTGTCGGCCAACCCACTGGCCGAGCGCGGTTCCTTCGGTGTTGTCTGCGAGCGGTGCGGTCAGAGGTCACGGATCGGGCTGGTGGACCTCCTGATCTTCCAATTGCCGATCGGCGTGTGGCTTCCCCGAGGTCGCTTCGACCGTCGCATGACCTGCCCCAGCTGTCGCCGACGCGCCTGGTGCAGCGTGACCTTGCGGCGCGCGGCCGGCGTCGCCTGATCGCGGCGGCGCGGCGACAGCGGGTGAATCGCTGCCGGGCGTCGTAGCCTTGGACTGGCGGCTGGGCAACCGTCGGGTCATGACGAGGCCGAGCAGCGCCATGAAAGCGAGCACCGCCAGCGCGGCGCGCAACCCGTTGATCCTGCTGGTCGCATTGTCGTCCACGATCGCCTGGGCGGTCGACGTGGGCACGTCGGCCTTCTTGAGAGCCGCGCTCAGATCGACATCGCTTACGAACGGGATCCCCGACGAGAGCTGAACCTGGGCTTGGGACGACAACTCCTTCGGGACGGCCGGGTCGTTCGACAAGGTCCCGAGGAAGGTCGTAGTGAGGACCGAGATGAGTACCGCGCCGGCCAGTGCCGTCCCGATAGAGGCACCGAGGTTTGTGACCGTGTTCTGCACGCCGCCCACGTCCCCGCTCTGGGACTCGGGCACAGCGGACACCGTCAGTGCGCCCAGCTGGGAGGCCAGGGCACCGATGCCCAGGCCGATGAAGAGCAATGGCCAGGTCACGACCTCAGGCCCAGACCCCACGTCGAGCACCGCGAGAAGGACGACGAGCCCGAAGAACAGCATGGCGAAGCCGATACGCACCACCCGGCGCGGATTCGCTCGCGGGAACAGGCGAGGGACGCCTGCCGCGGCCAGGAGCAGGGTGAGCGACAGGGGCAGCAACCGCACTCCCGTCGCGACCGCCGAGAGGCCGAGCGCCACGGACAGGAACAGAGGCACGACAAAGAAGATCCCGGACTGCAGCAAGTACTGGAAGAAAAAAGAGGTCAGCCCCGCCTGCAGCACGGGTGCGCGGAGCATCGACGGGTCGAGAAGGACGGCGCGTCCGGCGTGCAACTGCCGGCTCTCCCACAGCGCGAAGAGCACGAGGACGACCCCGCCCCCGAGGATCAGCCAGACGACGGGTGACAATCCGAACCAGCGGGGCGCGTCCGCCTTGGGGATCACGAAGCCCCAGGTGCCCGAGCGGATGATGCCGTACACCACCAACCCGAGCCCGGCGGCCGAGAGCACGGTCCCGATCGGATCGAGTCGCACGCCTGTGACGACAGGAGCATCGGCCATCCGCCGGGCGAGGGCGAGGATGCCGATGGCGATGACGACCTCCCCCGCGAACACGACGCGCCAGGTGAGGTACGTCGTGCACAACCCGCCGATCAACGGGCCCACGGCGACAGCGATCGCCGCGGCCGAAGCCACCAGCCCGTAGGCACGAGGGCGATCAGGCCGGCCGAAGTTCGTTGCCACCAGCGAGACGATGGAGGGAAGGATCAACACCGCACCGATGCCTTCCAGGAAGGACCAGCCGAACAGCAGGACTGGAAGAGATCCCGCCAAAGCGGTCGTCAGCGAGCCGCAGGCATAGATGACGCAGCCGATCATGAAGGCACGCTTGCGTCCGAGGATCTGACCGACCTTGCCGCCCGTGATCATGAACGCCGCCATGACCAGGGTGTAGAGGGTGATGGCCAGCTGGATCCCGGTGACCGTGGTGCCGACGTCCTTGGCCACCGTGGCGATGGAGACGTTCATCACGGAGCTGTCAAGGGCCATGAGGAACTGGGCAGAGGCCAGGGTCAGCAGGACGATCTGTCCTCCGGTTTGTGCGGGGGCGCGTTGTTCCACGGGCCGCATTCTGGTCGATATCCGCGAGCGCAACGGGTGATCGATGGCCTCGGCGAACACGAGGAGACACGGTCGGTCTTTGGGGACGTCACGACCTGTCGTTCTCAGCCGTTCCGCCGAGGGGATCGGGTCCCGGCCAACACGAGCAAGTCAGAGACCTCGCTCAGATCGGCCAGCATCGTCGGAAGCCGTTCTGTGAGGGCCGTTAGTGTCGCCAGGATGAAACCACCTACGTCCGCGCGATGGTCGCTGGCTTCTGAGAACTCGGTTCTCTCTGTCGCGTCGAAGGGATCCATCCTTTCGATCGGAAGTGTCGGGTCCGCCCTCTCGGTTGGATCCGTCGGATCCTTCCTGTCGGCTTTCTCCGTTGGGTCGGCCGGATCCGTGCTTAGCTTTCTGTCCTTCCGTTCGAAGTTGTCTCTGATGTCTGATCGTTCACAGCGAGCCGTGTTGCAGACGTCACGTCGCATCACCCGAGGATGACCATCGTTGCGCGACGTCGGATGTGTTGCGGTTCACCAGAGAGAGCCGGCCGTGCCTTCCGGTGACGCGGATGGCGTGTTGATCACGGGGGTGAACGGGTCGGGGAAGAGCTCGGTCGCAGCCGAAATCGCTTACGTCTTGGAGCAGTGCGAACGGAAGGTGCGCGCTGCTCGATCTCGACTACTTGGGCTGGGCACCGGACGACGAGCCTGGCTGCCGAATGATGCTGCGGAACCTGGCCGCGGTCGCCGCGAACTACCGCGACGCCCGAATCAACGTGTTCGTCCTCGCCTACTTCGTCCGCGACCTCGAGACGTTGAATCCGAGAGGCTGTCTTCGTGCCGCTTCGTGTGGTCCGACTGTCGGTGCCCTTGAGAGAGATCGAGCGGCGTCTGGCAGCGACGTCACGAGTGGGAGGCGCGACGATCTGCGTGACGCCGTTTCGTCTCTCGAGCGTGGGATCGGCCGCGCGGAGTTGTACTTCTGTCCGCAACCGTGCGTCGCTCGAAGAACCATCACGAGTTTTTCGGGAACGAGACCGTTGCCAGTGATGTGAAGCACTGCGCGGTGTCTCCTGAACCGCAACTGGCGCCTGAATACGCTTCCATGGTGCCGCTGTTGGCGATGAAGATGGTTCCCGAAGTGTCAGCGTTGGTGTAGACGGTGATGTACAGGTTGTGAACCGGCCTGTCGGCCGGAGGCAAAGTGGTAAAGGTCGAACTTCCAGGAGTCGGCTGCGCCAAAGAACCCGAGAGGTAGACGACACCGTTGGAGACACCCGCGCTGGGGTTGCCCGTACCGTAGGTACTGTTCTGCGAGACCCACCCATTCACCAACGTCAGCTTCTGGAGGGTAACCGTGTTGGAGAGGCTCGCGCCGCCGCTGAGCTGACTTGATGCATACGCTGCACCTCCCAGAGACAGTACGAGTGCCAGGGTTGCAACGACAAGTGCAGGTGTCTGTAGTACCCATGATCGCCGCTCGTATCGGGAAGCGCTGCGTGTGGTTCTTGACTGGAACATGAGTTCCTCCTTTGTCGTCCCGTGAAGATAGGAACGTCGTTCATGGCGGCTCACTCACGGGATAACCAGCTAAAGACGCACGACGAACGGTGTCAACTGTCACCGCGAAGAAGCCCACGCTGACGAAGTAGTCAGCTGGGGCCGACTCGCCTGGTCGGTCGCACTACCTGCACAGCACCTGGCAGATCCCGATCCTGAACCCCTTGCGATGACCCGGTCAGCCGCTCTCCTCCAAAGAAGAGCCAGAGAGCGCTCGGGCACAGGCTCGTACACAACGACGTGACCGCCAACGCCTTCGAGCGGTGCGAGCACACCCCGGCCTCAGCCCGGATTTATTGGTCGGGATGGCCGGATTCGAACCGGCGACCTCCTGCTCCCAAAGCAGGCGCGCTAACCAAGCTGCGCCACATCCCGTTTGTGAGTCCCGTACACCTCCACCAATTCTAGCCCGCCTGACCAGGTCCTTTTCTGGACGAAACGTCGGCCATTCGTTTCGAGCTGCACGCTGCCTAGCAATCTCTCGGATCGCGTTTCGGCGAGTTTGGAGGAGTTTCTCGAGGAGACCGCGAACGGTAGTCCGAGCTGCGGCGAGTCCCGGATTCGTATCGCTGCTCAGAGCCGGTGGCCTTGAGGCGGTCTGGGTCCGATCACAGCGCAGTCGCGCACCCGTGCGGTTCTCGCCGACACCGAAGGGGTCGACCTGACGATCGCGGTCAGGTTCTACATGATCATGGACGTCTTCCGCGACGGGCCCGACGTCGGCAGGATCCCCATGATGAAGCGAATCCCGATGGTCGGTTGGGCTCCAGACTGGTAAGGAAGACACCGCTGTGACCGCCGATTTAACTTGCTGAATGGTCACCTTCGACTTCACTGGTCTCCTCGTCGTAGCCGTCGTGGCGTTCCTCGCTCCCCTCTTGGCCGGGCTGGTGCCCCGTCGGCTCTTGCCCGCCGTTGTCCTGGAGGTCCTCCTCGGGGTAGCGGTGGGACCTCAGGGGCTCGGGTGGGTCAAACCCCAAGGCGCGGTCGAGTTGCTCTACCTGATGGGCCTGGGTTTCCTCCTCTTCTTGGCGGGCCAGGACATCGACCCCAAGAACTTCTCGGACCCGATGGCCCGGGTCACCAGCGCGGCGTACCTGATCTCCCTCGCGCTTGCCTTTCCCGTCGCCCTTGGGCTCACCACGTTCGCGTCAGGTTCGGCCGACCTCCGCTTGATCGCGCTCTCACTCACTTCGAGCTCGCTCGGGATCTTGTTGCCCGTCGTGCGCGACGCCGGTGAGATCAACACCGACTTCGGCCAACTCACCGTGATGGCTGGCACGGTGGGCGAGTTCGCCTCGCTTCTGCTCCTCACCATCCTCTTCTCCGCCGACGCGAAGTCGACGTCCGAACAGATCCTCTACGTGGTGATCATGGGTGTCGCGGCTCTTTTGACCGGGTTGGGCCTCTACGCCCTCTGGCGTTCTGGCCGGATGGCCCGAGTGCTCAGCGCGCTCGACGACACGGCGTCGCAGTTGCGGGTGAGGGGCGCCTTCGTGATCTTGTTGATCTTCGCCGGACTGGCCCACGGGTTCGGAGTCGACTCCCTGCTCGGCGCTTTCGTGGCAGGCGTCGTGCTTCGTGTCGCCGACCGCGACGACCGCCCGAACATCGAGGTCTTCCAAGCCAAGCTCGACGCGATCGGCTTCGGGTTTCTCATCCCCGTCTTCTTCGTCGTGACCGGTGTGCACTTCAACGTCGACGCGCTTTTCTCGCATCGCTCGGCTCTCGAGCTCGTGCCGCTCTTGGTCATCGCCATGCTCCTCGTCCGAGGTGCCCCCGCCATGCTGTACCGCGGCCGGGTGGGCACGAAGGGGGCTATTGCGGTCGGATTTCTCCAGTCGGCGACGCTCACCTTCCCTGTGGTGGTGGCCGCGATCGGTCTGTCCCTCGGCCTCCTCGATCAGGCCACGGCCGCTGCTCTGATCGGTGCAGCGTTGATCTCGGTCCTCATCTTTCCGGCGGCCGCACTGGCACTTCGACCCTGGACGATCGATCCGGACCCAGCGCGAATCAGCGAAGCCTCGAGCGGAATGTGAGCGCTCGATCGCTCGACCACGAGCGTGAACGACAGGGCGGCGTGAGGCCGAATGACGTTGCTTGCCGTGAAGGTAAGCCGTGCTCTGCGGGTAGGCCCCTCGACGCCAAGCACCCACTCCTCGCCTCCGGCGCGAGTCGGACATTCCGATGGCACTCGTCACTGTCTTGCGCCTGCATGTCGAGGCGTTGAGCGAGCGGTTGGTCGCGACCATGTAGCCGTGTCGGTGAACAACAGACCCATGGTCCGATCCGATGCCCTTCGTGGACTCGGGGAACTCACAACCTCGGGGACGGCAAAGCAGAATCTCGCCATCCCGGCGGCAAGCACTGGTACGCGCACAGCAACCCGAGAAAACGATGCGGCCTATCGGTAGCTCTCACGCAGTCACCAGGTTGTCACCAGGTCACACCCAGTAGCTCTGGGAATGATCACCGCCGTGCGCGACGCGTCCTTCAGACCTGCCGTCCCTCCTGAGCTCCCCGCGCCTCGGGCGCCAGGTCGCGTTCGACGGCGCACGAGGTGTCGCGTGGGCGGTGGTGTTCGCAGCCCATGCCAACCTGGTTCACGGCGCGGCCGTCGGCCAGGTGGCCATGTTCTTCTTCTTCGCCCTGAGCGGGTTCCTCATCACGGCGATGCTGCTCGAGGAGCGGCAGCGGACGCAGTCGATCTCCCTCGCACGCTTCTTCGCCCGCCGTGCCCTGCGGCTGCTGCCCGCGCTGTATCTCTTCCTGGTGTGGTGGCTGGCGGTCGCACTCGTGCTATCTCATGCCACTTGGCTCACCACGGTGCCGGGAGGAGGGCAAGGCAGCACTGAACCATGGACGGTGGCGTTGGAGGGAGTCGGGGCGGCGGTCGGCTACCTGAGTAACTGGGCCAGCGTGTTCGGGCTGTTCAGCGGCTACTTCCCGCTCGGGCACCTGTGGTCGTTGTCGGTCGAAGAGCAGTTCTATTTGGTATGGGCGCCGTTGTTGGCGCTCCTGCTGGTCCGGGGGCGGCGTGCGGCCGCTTGGGTCGCCGGCTTCCTGACCGTCGCATCACTGGCAGACGTCGCCTTGCTCCACGGCCATCCCGCCGGCTCGTCGTGGGTCGACATGGGCACCGACACCCGGGCCGGAGCGTTCCTCGCTGGGGCGTTGGCCGCCCTGGCCTGGCACCGCCGTCAGGCGATCGTTGCCTTCATTCAAGGACTCGCCCGCCCGTTCGTCCTTCTGGTGTCTGTCGTCGCGCTGGGCTGGGCGGCGCTGGTCTTCAAGCATCCTGAATCGAAGAATCAATTTCTGTGTGCCTTCGCGGTCGCAACGGTCCTCTCGCCGGCCGTGGTCTTGGGGATCATGGGCACTGGGCCAGGGGTGCGGCGCGTACTGTCGCACCCGGCGCTGGTGTATCTCGGCCAGCGTTCGTACGCGCTGTACCTGTGGCACTACGTGTGGCTCACCTGGTTCCGCAGCCTGGGTGCAGCCGGCATCGTGGGTGCCCTCGCGGCCACGCTGTTCTGCGCCGAAGTGTCCTGGCGCGTGGTCGAAGCACCGGCTCTCGCGCTCAAAGCACGGGTCACCGGCGTGGCGCGGGCCGCAGTGACGACTCCCGCGTCGGTGACGCCAACTCTGCCCGCGATGGCTGGGGCGGCAGACGTGGCGCGATGAGGTACCAGCCAGTGACAGTTGGCCGCCTCGGAGCGTCGATACCGTAGAGCGGTGGGTTCGGGATCGCGAGCGCTCGATGCGTCGCGCTCATTGTGGCGTTGCTCGGAACACTGCTGATCGTCAGCCAGGCGGCCGGAGCGACAGGTGTGGCCCACAAGGGCGCCTACCCCTTCTGGGCCGGTACGCGGACGCTGTCCTACTCCCATCCCCACGGCCAACCGCTGTCCATGACCCTCTTCGCCCCCCACGGGGCGTCACGCAACCCCGTTCCAGTCGTGCTCCAGGTGCACGGCGGCGGTTGGGCCAGGGGGCAGCGGCTGACCTCGTTGTCGCAGTCGCGGGCCGCCACCCTGCTCACCGACCGCGGGATCGCCGTGGCCTCGATCGATTACCGCCTGACGCCGGCCAACCCGTGGCCGGACCAAATCGTCGATGTGAAGTGTGCTGTGCGCTTCTTACGGTCGTCGGCCAGATACCTGGGCATCGACCCGGCCCGCATCGGTGCGTGGGGGTCGAGCGCTGGCGGCCAGCTGGTGGCGCTGCTCGGGACGACGGGCGGTCAGCCCCTGTGGGACGAGGGAACCGACCGGGGCACGAGCTCCTCCGTGCAGGCTGTCGCCGACCAGTTCGGTCCGTCGGAACTCGTGACCCGCTTCCCACACTGGACGGCTGGTGTCATTCACCGGGTCTTCGGCACCGCTCCCGGAGCCGACGCCACCCTCGATATCGCAAGCCCTCTGGACCATGTTGGTCCGGGTGACCCGCCTTTTCTCATCCAGCAGGGCACCGCCGACCACGTCGTCCCGGCAGCCCAGTCGATGCTGCTGGCCGACCGGTTGCGCGCTGCGGGCGTGCGCGTCCAGCTGACATTGGTCGCCGGAGGCAACCACGGTCTCGGAGCGCCCCGGGAGTCACCGGGTCCGTCGCGGCTCGATGCCGAACTCGCCGAGTTCTTCGTCCGTACCCTCGAGCCTCGAACGCCCACGGCGCGGCAGGCGTGAACGAACAGCCGCGCTGGTCACGGGATCGCAATCCCACCAGGCGTTTCTGAGCCGACAGGCTGCGACGTCTCTTCGACGCGCTCCTTGACCCTTGGGGTCCGTCACGACATCATGAGCGCGCCGAACTTATCCAGAGGATCCGAGGGACCTGGCCCGATGACGGTCCGGCAACCTGCCAAAGCAAGGTGCCACCGCCAGGTGCGATGAGGAGGTTCACGTGGCAGTGGTTCTCGATGTGCCGGTGCTCGACGGCGCCTGCGTCCGGCTGGAGCCCCTTGGGCCACGGCACGCTTCGGACCTTGCGGTCGCGGCGGAAGAAGATCGCTCCACCTACGCCTTTACGACGGTGCCGACGGCTCGTGAAGTGGACGCGTACATCCGGCATCAGCTCGATCTCCGTGACGAGGGGCGGATGTTCCCGTTTGCACAGATTCGGCGCAGCGACATGCGGGCGGTTGGTTGCACCGCGTACTGGGAACCCCGTCCATGGCCCGGTCGCGATGAGCTGTGCGCCGTCGAGATCGGCTGGACATGGCTCGGCGCCTCGGCACAAAGGACGGGCATCAATGTCGAGGCAAAGCTCTTGTTGTTGACCCACGCGTTCGACACCTTGCGTCTCGCACGGGTCGACCTCAAGACAGACGCTCGCAACGAGCGATCCCGGCGAGCGGTTTCGCTGCTCGGAGCCACCTTCGAAGGCGTCTTGCGCCAGTGGTCACCATCCCGTGCTCCCGGAGAGGAGGGTGGTCTGCGGGACTCGGCCATGTTCTCTGTGGTCACCTCGGAATGGCCGGCGGTCAAGGCGAACCTCTGTGCTCGGCTGGCCCGAACGCCCGGGGGGTGATCCCAGTGCCTCGGCGCCGATCCCCGGGGCATCCTCGTTTGACCGATCGGTAGGTGGGCCCGGATTGGGTTCGAACGGCTCTTTGAGAATCAGCTGTGGGCTGCTACCGTCGTTGGAGGAGCGGGGAGGCGACCGGTCCAGCTCTGGACCACCAAGACAAAAGAGATTGGGGTTGATCCATGCGAATTCGCACTGTGATCCCAACCATTGCTGCGCTCGTCGGGGCGACGGCAGCCGGCGCGATCGGCGCGACAGCTGTGAGTGTCGTGTCAGCCGGCTCTGCCTCGGCCGCAAAAGGGACCTGCGGGGTGGTGAAACACACCAAGGTCCCGGCGGGGATGCACATCATGAAGGTCACTGCCTTTGGAGGGAACGGCGGTCAAGGCGGCGGTGCGGCGTCGGCGAGCAATTCCTCCGGTGGTACCGGCGGCGGCGTCAGAGCGAAGTTCAAGAACCTCACGCCCGGCACCTCGATCACGTATGAGGTCGGGTGTGGTGGTGCGAACGCACCTGCTGGCTCGGGTGTCGTCGGGGTGAACAACGCCGGGGGCGTCGGGTTCGAGAACGGTGGGAACGGCGGAGTCGGGTACTTCTGCACCGGTGCCAACGGTTCGCTGGGGTGTGCCGGTTCGTCCGGTAGCGACGGCAGCGGCGGCGGTGGCGGAGGCGCGACCGCGCTCGAGATCGCCGGCAGCGTCGTGATCTTCGCTGGAGGCGGCGGCGGCGGCGGCGAGTCGATGTGCGCCGGTTCCGGCGGTGGCGGTGGCGGCAACGGAGGCACGACAGCGCCTAACGGATCACCTGGTGGAACGGGTGGTGGCAGCGGCACGAGCGGTGGTTCGGGCGGAGTGACCGGTTCGGGCGCGGGTGCCGGCGGTGGCGGTGGCAACGGCAACGGCTCGGTGAGCTTCGGCGACGCCGCAGCCGGAGGCGGCGGCGGCGGCGGCAACGGCCCGGGTGGCGGCGGTAACGGTGGCGGCACCGACTGCCAGGCCGCTGGCGGCGGCGGTGGCGGTGCGGATTGGACGGCCCCGTCGGCCAGGAAGCCCAAGTACTTCGCGAACAGCGGGGGCGGCGGCCAGCAGGGCTCCATCACCATCAAATTCACCATCTAGGCCACTTCACCATCTAGGCAAATTCGCCGTTTCGGCGAGCAGGCCGGCACAAAGGCCGGCCGGTGACGAACACGTGAACGGGCCCCAGGTCACCCGCTTGGGGCCCGTTCAGCGTCAGACCACGCGCACGGCCAGAATCTGCCACTCCCCGGGTACCCCCTTGAGGGTGTGACGACCGCGGTCGTCGAAGCCGATGTCCGATCCCACGGTCAGGTCGCGCACCGTCCCGGTCGTCAGCACTTCACCGGGGCCGGCCAAAGCGCTCACCCGCGACGCGATGTGGACGGCCAAGCCGCCGATGTCGTTCCCGCGCAGCTCCACCTCGCCGGCGTGCACGCCGGCGCGCAGCTCCAGGTCGACGGCCGACGCTGCCTCCACCATGTCCGCCGCGCACCGGAGGGCCTGGGCCGGTGATGCGAAGCGCGCCAGGATCCCGTCCCCGGTCGTCTTCACGAGGACGCCGTCGTGGCGCGCCAGGAGACGGTCCACGGTCACGTCGAGCTCGTCGAGCACGGCGGTCCACCGCCGGTCGCCGTCCCGTGCGGCCCGGACGGTGGAGTCGACGATGTCGGTGAACAGGACGGTGGCGAGCGTGCGGGTGGCCGCGAACGAAGAGCGGGACCCGGTCACGAATTCCTCCACCTCGTCGACCAGGGAATCGAATTCTCCCGCCCAGGCGAGGAGGTCGCCCCCGGGCACCGTGGCGAAGCGCGAACCCTCGATGTGCTCGGCCAGATACCGGCCGTGTTGGTGCATCGCGGCGTAGGACTCCGCCCGGCTCACGATCAACGTGGGGCACCGGATGTCCGAGAGGTGCGAGCGCACGTCCGCCGAGAAGGTCAAGAGGTTGAACGCCACCGCAGTCGCGGGGCTGGCTCCGCGTCGTGCCGCTCGGCCCCACCATTCCCGGAAGCCGACGCGGTGAGCCAGGCTGGGTGCGAAGACCGCGATGTCCTGGGGGACTCCGTCCTCTCCTTCCGGAACGTCGATCTCCGCCGCGGACGCGGTCAGATCAGTCGGCAAGCCGAAGCCGTAGTCCTCGGCTTCGCCCACCCTCGCCGTCCCGTTGACGATGACGAGCGACGCCAGCCGCTCGGGATGTGTCGCGGCCAGCCAGATCGCAGGCATGGAGCCGCCGAGCTGGCCGAGCACCACGGGGTTCTCGCACCCTGCGGCATCCATGACCGCCAGCGCGTCACGTCCCCATCCCTCGATGGAGGGCGCGGTGCCCGGCGCGAGGGGGTCGGAGAGACCCAGCCCCGCCGCGTCGAAGCGCACCAGGCGGCAGAATCCGGCGAGGCGGGAGGTGTAGCGGAGCCAGTTCGGCTCGTCGATGGTCTCGTCGATGGAGATCATCAGCCCGCTGTTGAACTCCAACAGGTCGACGGGGCCAGAGCCCCATACCTGGTAGCCGATGTGCGTGCCGTCTCGCACCGCGTACTGCGTCAGCGGGGCGTCCATACGAGTGCAGTCTGCCGTGACGGCGGGCGGGGCCGTGCCTCCGAGTGCTCGCCCAACCGCTCCGTGGACCGCGGCCGGTCAGCTCGATCCGCGCACCAACCGGCCCGGCTGCTCCCCGGTGGGCTCGCCGTCCTCGAACGTCACCGCCCCCTTCTTGATCGTGGCCCGGTACCCCACGGCCCGCTGAAGCAGGCGGCGGCCACCGGCAGGGAGGTCGGCGGCGACGTAGGGCCGTTGGAGCGACAGCGCCTCGTAGTCGATCAGGTTCAGGTCCCCGAGCGCGCCTGGCTCCAAAGTCCCGCGGTCGTTCATGCCGTACAGGCGCGCCGTGTCGTGCGTCTGTTTCTTGACGACGTACTCCAGGGGAAGGGTGGCTCCGCGGGATCGATCCCGAGTCCAGTGGGTGAGCATGAACGTCGGCATCGATGCGTCGCAGATCGTGCCCGTATGTGCCCCCCCGTCGGCCAGGCCGAGCAGTCCCCGCGGGTGCAGCAGCATCTCGTACACGTGTTCGAGGTCGCCGGTGGCGTAGTTGAGGATCGGGAGGTAGAGCAAACCCTGGCCGTCGTGGGCGGCCATCTCGTCGTACGCCACCTCCAGGGGCGTCATGCCGCGCGCCGCGGCCAGTCCGGTGAGCGAGCGCTCCGGCCCGGGCTCGTAGTCGGGCGGGTCGCCGAGGACGAAGGTGCGGTTGAAGGCCTTCTCCATCGCCTCGGCTTGGGCCGGCGATGAGGGCGTCCACGACGTGATGCGCCGGCGCAGTTCCTTGTCCTGCAGGGCGACGGCCAGTTCGTCCATCGAAAGCTTGCGGGCGCGCAACTCGCGATACGCCGGGATGTCCGAGAACAGGCACAGCGTCGCGTGGTGACCGGTGAGGAGGCCCGTCGGCCTGCCTGCGATCTGAGGGAACAGCAGCGCGCCCTCGTCGCACGCCTCGAGCGAGGCGGCCAGCTGCTTGCGCCACAGATCGGGGTCGTCGTCCACCTGCAAGAGGGCGTAGGACACGGGCCGTCCGATGGCGGCCGAGAGCCGCCGCATCCAGTCGACCTCCCCAAAGGCGTCGTCGAGCATCTCGCCCGCGGAGCCCAGCGGCGCGAGTTCGAACACGCCGCGGCCGGCGTCGGCCAGGGCGGCTCCGATACCGAACAGCTCGTCTTCGCCGGCGTGGGTGCCCGGGACGAGCTCACCGTCGACGGCTCGGTGCCCGAGCGTGCGCGAGGTCGAGAAGCCCAGCGCGCCGGCACGCAGCGCGTCGAGCACGATCGCCCGCATGGCCTCGATGTCCTCGGCCGTCGCCGCCTCGTTGCGCGCGCCCCGCTCGCCCATGACGTACGCCCGGACCGCGCCGTGCGGCACCTGCGTGCCGACGTCGACGGTCCAGCGCCGGCGCTCGAGGGCGTCGAGGTACTCGGGAAAGGTCTCCCACTCCCACTTGATGCCCTCGGCCAGGGCCGTGCCCGGGATGTCCTCGACGCCTTCCATCAAGCCGATGAGCCATTCGTGGCGGTCAGGCGCCGCGGGAGCGAAGCCGACGCCGCAGTTGCCCATGACGAGTGTCGTCACCCCGTGCCACGACGACGGCGCGAGCTCGGGGTCCCAGGTGGCCTGGCCGTCGTAGTGCGAATGCACGTCGACCCATCCCGGCGTGACGAGCAGTCCGCCGGCATCGATCGTCCGGGATCCCCCGCCCTCCACCCGACCCACCTCGGTGATGCGGCCTTCGTCGACCGCGACGTCGGCGATGCGTGGCGGTGCTCCCGTTCCGTCGACGACGGTGCCTCCGGAGATGATCAGGTCGTGCATGCCATGCATCGTCTCACGCCGTCCCTCGCCATGCCGTGCGACGGTGATCCGGGCACGCCCGACGTCGGGGCGACCGGGGCAGCCGACCGGGGCAGCAGGGCCCCGCGAGGTGGTCAGACGCTGGCTTTGCCCAGGATCCGGTTCATCTTCGTGCCGCACACCGGGCAGGTACCCTGCGCAGCTCTGCGCCCGTTCTTCGTCTCGACCACCTCGCCGTCGAACTCCCTCTTCTCACGGCACTTCACGCAGTAGCCCTCATAGTTCGGCATTGGGATATCTCCTCAGGTTCTGAACCCACCCCGAAACACCGGGGATCCGGACGCACCGGACGTCGTCCTGGGACGGGTCCAGAAGGTAGTGGTGGGGTCTCCGGTATCGGTGGATGGTCACGAATGCAGCGGGGGTGACCCGGCGAACACGCCGGTTGTGGTCGGGCGAGGGCTACTGTTCCGCCGTGACGTGTGGACCGCCGGTGAGACCGTGAGCCTGCCGTGACCAGCGGGGGAGCAGGTGGTGGTCGCGGCGGTGGCACCGGCGCAGTCGGCCACTGGCTGGGTGTCGGTGAGGCGGCTCGCGACGCCTTGGTCGAGACCTGGGGTTCTCTGGCCGACGCCTGCCATGAGCTCTCGTCGACCGAGTGGGCTCTGCCGACCGAGTGCCCGGGGTGGGACGTCAAGGATCAGTTGTCCCATCTGATCGGGATCGAGCGCTCCATCATGGGCGAGCCCACGC
This sequence comes from uncultured Acidimicrobiaceae bacterium, assembly GCA_963824445.1. Lineage (GTDB taxonomy): Bacteria > Actinomycetota > Acidimicrobiia > Acidimicrobiales > RAAP-2 > Bog-473. The sequence continues at coordinate 142,558 of CAWGPG010000001.1, forward strand.
CGGCCTGGGACAGCCCCCTGGGGCCGCACGTGAAGAACGACTTCGCCGCGGTCAACGAGCCGTGGGTGGCGGTCCGGCACGCTCGCAGCGGGACCGAGGTGTACGCCGAATTCGTCGAGGTGACGGGTCTCCGGTTGGGGCAGCTCGACGAGCTGACCGAAACCGAGTGGGCCGAGGTGGGATGGAGCCCGATCGGGCAGCGTCCGCGCGCCGTCTTCATGGAGGTGCGCGTGTTCGACAGTTGGGTGCACGAGCAGGACGCACCGGCGCGCGCTGGACCGGCCGGGTGGGTGCGGAGGGCGCGCCTCCGCCATGTCCCTCGACCGGGTCCAGGGCGCCATGGGCTTCGTCGTGGCCAAGCAGGCCGCCTGCCCCGACGGGACCTCGGTCCGCTTCGATCTCAGCGGTCCCGGTGACGACGCACGCTCCTTCACCGTGGCGGTGGCCGGCGGACGGGGCTCGCAGCGTGAAGGGATGGAAGACGACCCGTCGGACCAGGGTGCCGGGCAGGCGCGGGACGGGGCGACGCCGGCGACCGTGCGCATCTCGCTCTCAGCGCTCGATTTCGTCCGATTGGGTTGCGGCCGGGCTTCGGCAGAGCAGGTGAAGGCCGCCGGGGGGATCGGTATGGAGGGCGACGCGGCGATCGGCATGAGAGTGCTCGACAACATGAACTTCATGTTCTGAAACGCGATCGGGGTGGATGACGTTCTGATGGGGTGTTCAGAGGGTGGCAGTCCCACGGTGACCAGGCATTGTCGACGTTCTCACTCACAGTTCAAGTTCTCTTTCGTTGCACGGCGGGACGTCGAACACGCACGGCGGGACGTCGAATACCACGGCAGGACGCCGGGTACCTCCGCGCCGGGGCCCGAGAACAGGCCCGGTAGAGTGGTCGGTCCGTGATGCGAGCCACCACCGAACCCCTCGAAGGCAACCTCGTCCGCCTCAGCGTCGAGATCGACGAGCCTGAGTTCGACCGGACCCTCAACGACGTCGTGCGCGAGCTCGCCAAGCAGGTGCGCGTACCTGGGTTCCGCCCGGGCAAGGTTCCTCGCCGGGTGCTCGAAGCGCGGATGGGCGGTGCGGTCGCGCTGCGCGAGGAGGCGTTGCGCGAATCCTTACCCGACTTTTACGCCCGCGCCGTCGTCGACACCGAGCTCGATCCCATCACGCAGCCCGAGATCGACATCAAGCACGGGAAGGAGGCCGGCGGGGTCGTCTTCGACGCCGTCGTCCAGGTTCGGCCTCGCGTCTCCATCCCCGGCTACGACGGTTTGCAGGTGACACTGCCCACGCTCGGGGTGGATGACGAGGAGATCGACCGGCAACTCGATCGCCTGCGCGAGAACGACGCCGAGCTCGAGACCGTCGACCGGCCGGCCATCGACGGAGACGTGGTGACGATCGACCTGCACGGCACCGACCCTTCCGGCGCGGAAGTGGTCGGCGTCGACGATTACTCCTACACGGTCGGCAGCGGAAGCATCGTGGCCGAGCTCGACCCTCAGCTCCACGGGTCCAAGCCGGGCGTCATCCTCGCCTTCGAGGCCCCGAATCCGTCGGACCCCGAGCAGGGCGTCTCGTTCCGGGTGCTGGTCAAAGAGGTCAAGGTCAAGAAGCTCCCCGAGGCGACCGATGAGTGGACGGCCGAGAATTCCGAGTTCGAGACGCTGGACGAGCTCCGTGCCGACATCTCGGACCGGATCAGCCGGGTGAAGCTCATGACGGCCCAGCTGGCGCTGCGCCAGAAGGGCGTCGAGGCGATCGCCGGTCTGGTGACCGACGACGACGTGCCCGAGGTCCTGGTCGACGAGGAGGTCTCGGAGCGGATCCACGAGTTGCAGCACCGGTTGGAGTCGCAGCACGTGAACCTGGGGGACTACCTCTCGGCCACGGGCCAGCAACCCGACGACCTGCTGACGGCCGTGCGGGCGGACGCGCAGGAGGCGGTCAAGGCCGACCTGGCCCTCCGCGCCCTGGTGGAGGCCGAGGAGCTCACCGTCGGCGACGAGGAGCTCGACGCCGAGGTCGCGAGCATGGCCGAGCGCATGGGCACGAGCCCCGCCACGTTGCGCAACCAGCTCGACACGTCCGGCCGGACCGGCGCGGTACGCTCGGAGCTGCGCAAGCGCAAGGCGCTGCAGTGGCTGCTAGATCACGTGGATCTCGTCGACGAGGAGGGCAACCCGATGTCACGGGACGACCTCAGGTCGGACGCCTCGAACGAGGGCGGCAGCGGCGAAGACGGCGACGTTGTAGCGAATGAGGAGAGCGAGTGACGATGCTGAGTTCGGGGGACGGAAGAGCCCGGCCGGGCCTGCGGGCGTACAACTATCTCGTCCCCACGGTGATCGAGTCGTCCAACCGCGGCGAGCGCGCCTACGACCTTTACTCCCGCCTGCTCCGTGAGCGCATCATCTTCCTCGGCACGCCGGTCGACGACGCCGTGGCCAACTTGATCTGCGCCCAGATGCTCTTCTTGGAGTCCGAGGACCCGGACAAGGACATCCACCTCTACATCAACTCGCCCGGCGGCGAGATCACGGCGCTCTTCGCCATTTACGACACGCTCAAGTTCATCAAGGCGGACGTGTCGACCTTCTGCTTCGGCCAGGCCGCCTCGGCCGCCGCCGTGCTCCTGGCCTCCGGCGCCAAGGGGAAGCGCTTCGCACTCCCGCACGCCCGGGTGCTCCTGCACCAACCCTGGGGAGGCGTCGAGGGCCAGGCGAGCGACATCGAGCTCCAGGCCAGGGAGATCCTGCGCATGCGAGACCTGCTCTCGCGGATGCTGGCCGAGGACACGGGGCAAACCCCGGAGAAGGTGGCTCAGGACACAGACCGGGACTTCATCATGACGGCGGAGGAGGCCGTGACCTATGGCGTGATCGACGAGGTCATCACCGCCCGGTCCGTCGCCCCTCTCGAGGCCATCGGCGCCGCGTAGGCCTGCGGTCGTCGGGACGAAAAGGTACGGGAGAAGCGATCGGGTGGCGAAATTCGGGGAGGGCGGGGATCTCGTCAAATGCAGCTTCTGCGGTAAGACGCAGAAACAGGTCAAGAAGCTCATCGCCGGGCCTGGCGTCTACATCTGCGACGAGTGCATCGACCTGTGCAACGACATCATCGCCGAGGAGCGCGACGAGTCCACCGAGCTCAGCTTCGAGGACCTGCCCAAGCCGCGCGAGATCTTCGACTTCCTGAACGATTACGTCGTCGGGCAGGAATACGCCAAGAAGATCCTGTCGGTCGCGGTGTACAACCACTACAAGCGGGTGCAGGCGGGACCGGCGGTGCAAGAGGACGGCGTCGAGTTGGCCAAGTCCAACATCCTGCTGCTCGGACCGACCGGTTGCGGCAAGACGCTGCTCGCCCAGACGCTGGCCCGGATGCTCAACGTCCCCTTCGCCATCGCCGATGCCACTGCGCTCACCGAGGCGGGCTACGTGGGCGAAGACGTCGAGAACATCTTGCTCAAGCTGATTCAGGCGGCCGACTACGACGTGAAGCGCGCCGAGACCGGGATCATCTACATCGACGAGATCGACAAGATCGCCCGCAAGAGCGAGAACCCTTCGATCACGCGCGACGTCTCGGGCGAGGGTGTGCAGCAGGCGCTGCTCAAGATCCTCGAAGGCACAACGGCGTCCGTGCCGCCCCAGGGCGGGCGCAAGCACCCGCATCAGGAGTTCATCCAGATCGACACCACGAACATCCTGTTCATCTGCGGCGGTGCCTTCGCCGGGCTGGACAAGTTGATCGAAAGCCGTATCGGCAAGCGCGGCATCGGCTTCCGCGCCGAGGTGCACCGCACCGAGCGTGAGGACGGCGAGATCCTGCGCCACGTCCTGCCCGAGGACCTCATCAAGTTCGGCCTCATCCCTGAGTTCATCGGCCGGCTCCCGGTGGTGAGCGCCGTCGCGCCGCTCTTCAAGGACGCGCTCGTACAGATACTGGTCGAGCCGAAGAATGCGCTGACCCGCCAGTACGAACGGGTGTTCGCGCTCGACAACGTCGAGCTCGAGTTCACGCCCGACGCGCTCGAAGCGGTGGCCGAGCAGGCCCTGCTGCGCGGAACCGGTGCCCGCGGCCTCCGGGCCATCCTCGAAGAGGTACTGCTCGACGTCATGTACGACCTTCCCAGCCGCACCGATGTGGGCCGGTGCGTGGTGGACCGGTCGGTCGTGCTCGATCGGGTCGCGCCGACGCTGGTGCCCCTCGGTGGCGCGCCGGTCAAGTCGACGCGCTCTCGCCGCGCCGCGTCCTGACCTGGTCCGGCGCCGTGCCGGCGTCACCGCCCTTCGACCGCGTCGCCGACGCCATCGAGTGGCTCGACTCGCACATCGACTTCGAGCGGAATGTGCCCCGACGGCGGGCACTGCCGTCGCTCGACGGCATGCGCGCGCTCACCGCGTTGCTCGACGAACCGCAGGCCTCCATCCCGACCGTGCACGTGACCGGCACGAACGGGAAGGGATCCACCTCGGCCATGATCACCACCCTTCTCATGGCCAAGGGACTGAGCGTGGGCACCTACACCAGCCCGAACCTGCACGTCGTCACCGAGCGCGTGGCCCGCAACGGCGCACCGATCGATCGACGCGTCCCTGGCGGGGGTGCTGACCGAGCTGGCCCTGCTCGAACCGCTCCTCGACGAAAGGCCGACGCGCTTCGAGCTCCTCACGGCGGCGGCCCTGGCTTGGTTCGCCACGGAAGCGGTCGACGCCATGGTGATCGAGGTCGGCCTGGGGGGGACATGGGACTGCACCAACGTCGTGCACACGGACGTGGCCGTCCTGACCAACGTGAGCTTCGACCACACCGACGTCCTCGGTTCCACCCTGGAGGCGATCGCGACCGACAAGTCCGGCATCGTGGACCCCGGCAGCTCGGTGGTGATCGGGGAGACCCGGCCCGAGCTGGTTGCCCTGGTCGAGCAGCGGGCGGCGGAACGGGGGGCAGGCCCGGTCTGGGTCGCCGGCCATGACTTCGGGTGCAGCTCCAACATGGTCGCCGTGGGTGGACGACTGGTGGCACTGTGGACGCCGGGAGGGAGCTACGACGACGTGCTCGTCCCGCTCCACGGGGCGCACCAAGGGGAGAACGCCGCCTGCGCCTTGGCGGCGACGGAGGCCTTCTTCGGTGCGCCGCTCGACCCGGAGGTGGTCGAGGAGGCGTTCGCCGCCGTGCGCGTGCCGGGCCGGCTCGAGGTGTTGGGCCGTCACCCGCTCCTGCTCGTCGACGGCGCGCACAACGCCGCGGGCATGGCAGCGCTCGGACGGGCGCTGAGCGAGGAGTTCGCCGTCGACGGCGCGTCGGTCGCCGTCGTCGGGATGCTCGTCGGACGCGACCCGTCGGCCATGCTGGCGCCACTGGCGACGGCCGGCGTCGGTGCGGTGGTGGCGTGCGCACCCGACAGTCCGCGTGCCATGCCAGCGGAGGACGTCGCCGAGGCGGCACGCGCGCTCGGCCTCGCCGCGTTCGTCGAGCCGGACGTGCGCGCTGCGCTCGCCGCGGCACGCGGCAATGGTGGATGCGGACGGTCTGGTGGTCGTCGGCGGCTCGCTCTACGTGGTGGGCACGGCGCGGGCCGAGGTGATGGCCGCCGCGGTGCCCTGGGAGGAGGCGGGGGGTTGAGCGCCGTGTAGTCTCACACCCTCGTGGACCGGACCCTGGTGATCGTCAAGCCCGACGGCGTCGAGCGCGGCCTGGTCGGCGAGGTCGTGTCGCGCCTCGAGCGCAAGAACCTGCGACTGGTGGCGGCCGAATTGCGCACCATCACGAAAGAGGTGGCCGAGCACCACTACGCGGAGCACTCCGAGCGCCCGTTCTTCGGCGACCTCGTGGCGTTCATCACCCGCTCGCCGTCGCTCGTGATGGTCGTCGAGGGGCCGAAGGAGACCTACGCCGTCGTTCGCCTCATGATGGGCGTCACCAACCCGGCCGAGGCGGCACCGGGAACCATCCGTGGCGACCTCGGGATCGAGACCGCGGAGAACCTCGTGCACGGTTCGGACTCGCACGAATCTGCCACGCGCGAGATCGCGCTGTTCTTTCCCGACCTGGCCGTTTAGCACGGATTTAGCAACCAGCACGGCGGCGTCCGCCTTGTGATGGCAGGCGGGTTCCCATAGCCTTGCAGCCACCCGGCGCCGACCCTCCGACGCCGTTCCCCTCGGGAGAGTCCTAACCCATGGCCGACAATCGTCTCTCGCTCCTGGGCCGTGACATGGCCGTCGACCTCGGCACGGCGAACACCCTGGTGTACGTGCGCGGCCGCGGCATCGTGCTCAACGAGCCGTCCGTCGTCGCAGTCGACATCAAGGACGGCCGGCCCTTGGCCGTGGGAGCAGAAGCCAAGCGGATGATCGGGCGCACGCCGTCGAACATCCAAGCCATCAGGCCCCTCAAGGACGGCGTCATCGCGGACTTCGAGATCTGCGAGAAGATGCTGCGCTATTTCATCCACCGCGTGCACCAGCGTCGGTTCGCCAAGCCGCGGATGGTGATCTGCGTGCCCTCGGGCATCACCGGAGTGGAGCGGCGCGCCGTGATGGAGGCGGCCGAGTACGCCGGCGCGCGACGGGCCTACATCATCGAAGAGCCGATGGCGGCCGCGATCGGCGCCGGGTTGCCGGTGCACGAGCCGACCGGGAACATGGTCGTCGACATCGGCGGCGGCACGACCGAGGTGGCCGTGATCTCGCTCGGCGGCATCGTGACGAGCCAATCGGTGCGCATCGGCGGGGACGAGCTCGACGACGCCATCGTCTCATTCGTCAAGAAGGAGTTCAGTCTCGCCCTGGGCGAGCGCACGGCCGAGGAGATCAAGATCACCCTCGGCTCGGCGTACCCGCTGGAGCAGGAACTGCACGCGGAGATCCGCGGACGCGACCTGGTGAGCGGGCTTCCCAAGACGATCGTCGTCTCGACAGAGGAGATCCGCCGTTCGATCGAGGAGCCGGTGTCCGCCATTATCGATGCGGTCAAGGTCACCCTCGACCGGACGCCACCCGAGCTCGCCGCCGACATCATGGAGCAGGGCATCGTGCTCACCGGTGGCGGCGCCCTGCTGCACGGTCTCGAGTCGCGGCTGCAGACCGAGACCGGGATGCCCATCGTGGTGGCTCGGGACCCGCTCAACTGCGTCGCCATCGGCAGCGGGCAGTGCCTCGAAGAGTTCGAGGCACTGAAGCGCGTGCTCATCACGACCTCTGCCCGCTGACAAGAGCGGTCTCCGGTTTGGCCAGGTCCCGGCGGTCGCGCCGCACGTTGACGGTCGTCGTCCTGGTCGTCGTCTCCCTGTCGCTCATCTCGCTCGACCTGAACGGGCGCACCCACAACCTGACCTCGGGCGTCAAGTCCGTCGCCAACAGCATCTACTCACCACTGCAGCAGGGCGTGCTCGACGTCGTGCGTCCGATTGGAAGCTTTTTCGCCGGCGCGGTCAATTACGGCGCACTGCAATCCGAGAACGAGCGGCTCCAGCACACCATCGGCCAGCTGCGCGCCGCGCAAGCCGAGCGCAGCTTCGAGAACGCGCAATTGCGAGAGCTGACCGCGCTGGAGAATCTGCCCTTCCTCGGCACCCTGCCGACGGTACCGGCCGAGACGATCAACGAGTACTCGTCGAACTTCACCGCCACCATCACCATCGACAAGGGTCGCGACGAAGGCGTCGACGTCGGGTACCCGGTCGTCGGCGAAGGGGGGTTGGTGGGACAGGTGGTCCAGCGCTTCTCCCACACGTCCGTCGTCCGCCTCATCACCGACGGCCAGTCCAAGGTCGGCGTGACGTTCGGCGGCCAGCGCACCGGGATCGTCGACGGCCAAGGCCCCGGCAACGATCTGACCTTGGACCTCGTGCCGCCGAACACCCCGGTGCACAAGGGCGAGAAGGCGTTCACCAGTGGACTCGACGCCGCGTCGTACCCGCCCGGCATCCCGGTGGCCACGGTGGACCGCTTCCACACTGCGTCGGGCGCGAGCCAGGAGAGCATCGTGGTGGATCCCGCCGCCGACCTGAGCCAGCTGGCCTACGTCGACGTGGTCCAGTGGGCGCCGCCGTCGTGAGCGGTCGCGCCATGCTCCGGGTGGCCTTCGTGATCTTCGTGTCGTTGATGGTGCAGTCGACGATCCTGGTGGCGCTGCGGATCCATGACGTCCACCCCGACATCGTCTGGCTGCTGCCGATCACGGCCGGGCTGCTGGACGGGCCCGACACCGGCGCCATCGTCGGGTTCTGGTCGGGGCTCGCCTTCGACTTCGTCCTGCCCACGCCCTTCGGACTGTCGGCCCTGGTGGCGACGTTGCTGGGGTACGCCGTGGGGTCCTTCACGGCGACGACCGATCCCCGGGCGTGGTGGGTGAAGCCGATGGCCGCGTTCACTGGGAGCGTCGCAGCGGACATGCTCTTCGCCGTGCTGGGTGCGATCATGGGCCAAGAGCAGATGGTGAAAGTTGACTTCGTCGCCCTCGTGGTCGTCGTCGGGGTGTCGAGCGTCGTCCTCGCCCCGGTGGTCAACGCCATGATGCGGTGGGCCCTGACCGGGGAGTCGAACCGGCGGTCCCGGATCGGGGCCCAGAGCCAGGCCTCGCTCCGGTGAAGCGCACCCTGCGCCACCCGATCCGGGGGGACCGCGTCCACCCGAAGCCCTCGACCAGGTCACCGCGACGGTCCTCGCGGCGTCCGGACGCCCGCCAGCCGCGCATGCGACCGCGCAAGGGTGTCCATGTCGGCACGCTCGTCGGCTCGCCCGAAGAGGAAGAATCACGGCCCAACCTACGGCTGTACATCGTGGGTCTCCTCGTGCTCGTCCTCTTCGGCGTGCTGGTGCTGCGCCTGTGGACCCTCCAAGTAGTCGAGGGCAAGACGTACGCCGCCGCGGTGACGCGCAACCAGGTGCGGGTCGTGAGCATTCCGCCGCCGCGCGGCGAGATCGTCGACCGCAACGGCACCGTGCTGGTGTCCAACACGCCCCAGGAGGAGATTCTGCTCTCGCAGACCGAGGCGACTCAGCACCCGGCGATCATCGGCATGGTGGCCGCGCTGGTGGGCGAGACACCGGCGCAGGTGAAGGAGGCGCTCAACAACAAGCAGTTCAGCCCCTACGAGCCCATCCCGGTGGCGGTAGGCGTCTCCTCTGCGACGGTGCAGTTCCTCCAGACGCATCAGAGCGAGTACCCCGGTGTCAGCGCACAGACGGTGACGCAGCGCAACTATCCCCAGGGCGGCACGACGGCCACCCAGGTGCTCGGGTACTCGGGGAACAGCACGCAAGGCAGCCAGATCGGCCTTTCGGGGATCGAGGCGCAGTACCAGGATTACCTGCGCGGCACCGCCGGTCGCCAGGCGCTCTCCGTCGACGTGCACGGCGACGTCGTCGGCACGTTGAGCTCGACCGCCCCGAAGGTGGGCGACACGGTGGTGCTCAACCTCGACACGGGTCTTCAGCAGTTCGTGCAGGGTGCCTTGGCACAGCAGATCGCGGACGACCACCACACCCTCGACTCCGTCGACGGGCTGTACCCCCCGGCGATCAACGGCGCAGTCATCGTGATGAACCCGCAGAACGGCCAGGTGCTGGCCATGGCCTCGAACCCGAGCTACGACCTCAACGAGTGGGTCGGCGGCATCTCGAACGCCAACTACCAGGCCCTGCAGGCGAGCCAGGCTGAAAACAATTACGCCATCGAGGGGCTCTACACACCGGGGTCGACGTTCAAGCTCGTCACCGCGACGGCGGCGTTGCAGGACGGGCTCATCACGCCGACCTTCGAGTACGACGACACCGGCAGCTTCAAGATTCCCGGCTGCACGCCTGGCCAGGACACCGTGTGCGTCCTCAGCGACGACCCCGGGGACAGCGGGGGGATCTACAACGTCTCGGGAGCGCTCACCGTGTCGAGCGACTCCTTCTTCTACAACCTCGGCGACTTGTTCTGGCAACAGCGCGGCACCTACGGGGACTACCCGATTCAGCAGGAGGGCTACTCGTACGGTGAGGGGACGATCACCGGCATCGACCTGCCGGGCGAGGCGCAAGGGCGCATCGACAGCTACCTGACGAGGGCCCACCTCCACGCCATCGCGCCCAAGGCGTTCCCGTACGCGGCATCGTGGTTCTCCGGCGACAACATCGAGATGGCGTTCGGGCAGGGCGGGACAGTGCTCACGCCCATAGAGCAGGCAGTGAGCTACGCCACCTTCGCCAACGGCGGTACGCGGTACGCGCCCCAGGTGGGCAACGAGATCGTGGACCCGGCCACGGGCCAGGTGATCAAGAAGCTCCAGCCGCAGGTGAAGGGGCACGTGACCATCTCCCCGACCAACTACGCCGCCATCCTCTCTGGGCTCGAGGGCGTCATCACCAAGGGAACGGGCGCCCAGGCCTTCCAGGGCTTCCCGGCGTCGTGGAACCTGGCCGGCAAAACGGGGACGGCGACGAACGGAGTGGGTCCGAATGGCCAGAAGCTCGAGCCGAACAGCTGGTTCGTGGCCTTCGGTCCCAACCCCAACCCGTCGTACCTCGTGCTGGCCGTGATCGACCAGGGCGGCTACGGCGCCCAGGCCGCCGCGCCGCTCGTGCGCAACATCTTCAACTACATCCTGGCCAACGAGGTCCCGGCGGCCGTGACCGCTCCCACCCCGGCACATCCGGCGACCCTGACCGCCCCGAAGACGAACCCTCCCGTGAGCAGCTCGACGACGACGACGGTCCCGGGCGCTCCGGCGCGCCCGCGACCACCCCGACGACGCCGAACGGGACCGGCGCCTGAGCGTCGTAGGCTCTCTGGGCCATGGAGACCATCTGGCCCCAGGTCGAGCGCCTGCTGCCCGGCGTCTCGAAGCCGGCGCGGTACATCGGTGGTGAGCAGGGGGCGGTCTATCCCGAGCACGGTCGGGGGCGGGTGGCCTGGCTGCTCGTCTACCCCGACACCTACGAGATCGGGCTGCCCAACCAGGGGCTGCAGATCCTCTACGAGATCCTCAACGAGCGACCCGACGCGCTGGCCGAGCGCTCGTACGCGCCCTGGAGCGACATGGAGGAGGCCATGCGGGCGGCGGGGGTGCCCCTCTTCAGCGTGGAGCAGCACCTGCCGGCCGCGGCGTTCGACGTCTTGGCCTTCAACCTGTCGGCCGAGCTCGTCTACACGAACGTCGTCAACCTGATCGACCTGGCCGGGCTCCCGGTCCATGCCGCCGACCGCGGGCCCGGCGACGCGCTGGTCGTCGCCGGCGGGCACTGCGCGTTCAACCCGGAGCCCTTGGCCGACTTCGTCGACGCCTTCGTCCTCGGCGACGGGGAGGAAGCCGCCGGCGAGGTGACCGAGGTGTTGGGGGAGTGGCTGGCATCGCCGGTGACCGAGCGATCGCGCCATGCGGTGCGCCGGGCGCTGGCCGCGGTGGAGGGCGTGTATGTACCCGCGCTCTATGAGCCCGAGTACATGGATGGGCGCCTGGTGGCCACGCGCCCGGTCGACGACGGCGTACCGCCGCAGGTGTCCAAACGCACCGTCACCGATCTGGCCGAGTGGCCCTACCCGGCGCGCCCCCTGGTGCCGCTGACCGAGGTGGTGCACGACCGCCTGAACGTCGAAGTGTTCCGCGGCTGCACGCGCGGATGCCGCTTCTGCCAGGCCGGAATGATCACCCGCCCGGTGCGCGAGCGCCCCGCGGCGCAGGTGCGAGAGCTCGTCCGCTCTGGACTCGAGTGGAGCGGGCACGACGAGGTGGCACTCACCTCGCTGTCCACGGCCGACTTCTCGGGCATCGAGGACACGGTGCGCGACGTCATGGAGGACCCCGGCCATGACGGGCGGGTCTCGGTCAGCCTGCCGTCGCTGCGGGTCGACGCGTTCACGGTGGCGACGGCGGCGCAGATCCAGTCCGTGCGCCGCACCGGCCTCACGTTCGCACCCGAAGGCGGGACCTGGCGGATGCGCCGGGTGATCAACAAGCTCATCACGGAAGAAGACCTCTACGGCGCGGTCGACGCCGCGTTCAGCCAGGGTTGGCGGAGGGTCAAGCTCTACTTCCTCATCGGGCTTCCCACCGAGCACGACGAGGACGTCCTGGGGATCGCCGAGCTCGGGGCCGCCTGTGTCGGAATCGGCCGGCGTTACCACTCGTCGGTCACCGTGACGGCGAGCATCGGCGGCTTCGTTCCCAAGGCCCACACGCCGTTCCAGTGGTTCGGGCAGGACACGGTGGCCGAGCTCGAGCGCAAGGTTGTCCTGCTCCGCGAGGCCGCACGCCGCACCCGGGGTCTCACCATTCGCTGGCACGACCCGTCGGCGTCGGTGGCCGAGGGGTTGGCCAGCCGGGGCGACCGCCGCATGGGAGCCGTGATCGAGCGGGTCTGGCGGGCCGGTGGCACCTTCCAGGAGTGGTCTGAGCGCTTCGACCTCTCGTTGTGGACCGAGGCGCTGGCGGCCGAGGGGCTCAGCTACGACGACGTGTGCCACCGAGAGCGGGACGAGGACGAAGCCTTGCCTTGGGACCACATCTCGGCCGGCCTGCACCGGGACTTCCTCTGGACCGATTGGCAGGACGCCCTCGTCGGCAGCGCCGTCGAGGACTGCCGGTGGACGCCGTGCTACGACTGCGGCGCCTGCACGGGGCTCGGACTCGAGCACGTCGTGGCGTCGCCGGTGCCACCGGCCGGAGGCAGCCAGGGCACAGGGCAGGATCTCAGTCGCGGCCACCGCGTCCCCGTCAGCCTGGGGAGCCGTGGCTGAGGAGCGACGCCGCCTGCGATTCCGCTTCGCCAAGACGGGGAAGATCCGCTTCACCAGCCATCGGGACGTCGCCCGCATGTGGGAACGGGCATTTCGTCGTAGTCGGCTGCCGGTGGCCTGGTCCCAGGGCTTCTCGCCCCACCCGCTCCTGAGCTTCGGCCTGGCGCTGCCGACGGGCTGCGAGTCGGTCGGCGAGTACCTCGACGTGCGCCTGGAGGCCCCGGCGCCGGACGAGCCCGACCTCGACGAGCTCCCCGCGCTGATGACCGAGCTCCTGCCGGACGGGATCGACGTCCAGGCCACCGCCGAGGTCGAGTGGTCAGGGGGATCGCTCCAGCAGGAGGTAGCATCGTGCGACTGGGACGTGGAGGTGCTCGGAGTGCACGGTGAGGAGCTGGTGGAGCGGGTCGAGCGAGTGCTCGCCGCTCCAGCCCTCGTCGTGAGACGGGAGCGAAAGGGCCGGTTGGCTGATGACGACATCCGCCCCGCCATCCTGAGCCTCTCCGTGACGGACCCCGACGGCCGCCTCGGGGCGGAGTTGGCCACGCATCCGCGTGGTGTCCGCCCGGGTGACCTGATCGCGGCCCTTGGCGCAGGAGCGCCGGGACGGGTCTGCAGAACGCATCAATGGATCGAGCGCGACGGCGCCCGGTTCGAGCCGTTGCCGCTGGTCGGCGCGCTCGGAACCGCCGTTGCGACACAGTACGCAAGGAGGGTCTTCCCTCATGTCCGAGACGGATGTTCCCCAGGCCCCGGAGGGTCGCGCCCCGGAGGCGGCGAGCAGCCCTGAGCCCGCCGGCCCACCAGGCCCCGCCCCACGCCGCAAGCCACAGATCGGGGACACCCGACCCGCACCCGTAGCCCGCCCGCCGGCCCCGGTCGCGCCGGCCGCACCGATGGTGCGCCCCCCGGCCGCGGCACCCACGGATGCCGGAGGCCGCCAGGACGGCGCGGCAGCGAGCGACGGCGACGGGGGGACGAGGCGGGGGCGCAACCGTCGCCGGCCGAGCCGCGACCGGCGTTCGAAGCAGGTGGGGCGCTACCTGGTCTGCGTCCACGTCCAGCCCCAGATGACCCAGGTCGCCATGCTCGAGGGCAGGACCCTGGTGGAGCACTACGTCTCGCGGGCGGCCGACGACACGACCCAGATCGACGGCAACGTGTACCGGGGCCGGGTCCAGAACGTGCTGCCGGGCATGGAGGCAGCCTTCATCGACATCGGCATCCCGAAGAACGCCGTGCTCTACCGGGGCGACGTCCGGTACGACCCCGACGACATCGAGGGCGGCGGGTCGGCCCAACAGGCCCGGATCGAGGACATGCTCAAGGCGGGCCAGACCATCCTGTGCCAGGTGACGAAGAACCCCATCGGGGCGAAGGGCGCCCGACTCACCCAGGAGGTCTCGCTCCCGGGCCGGTTCGCCGTCCTGGTGCCGAATTCGAGCGCGTTCGGGATCTCCAAGCGCCTCGGCGACACGGAGCGGCGGCGACTGCGTCGCATCATCGATGAGGTCAAGCCCGCTGGCCACGGCATGATCGTTCGCACCGCCGCCGAAGGAGTGTCGGCGGACGAGCTGAGGCGGGACGTGGAGTCCCTGCTCGACCAGTGGAACGCGATCGATGCCGAGGCCAAGCGGTCCGAGGCCCCGGGCCTCCTGTACCGGGAGCCCGAACTGTCGGTGCGCATCCTGCGCGAGGAGCTCAACGCCGAGTACCGGGGGGTGGTGATTGACGACCGCGCCCTCTTCGAGCAGGTCCGCGACTACGTGCGGGCGGTCAGCCCAGAGCTTTCCGACCGGGTCGAGTACTACGACCCGGAGGTGGAGGGCCTTCCGATCTTCGAGCGCTACCACATCCACGAACAGCTGCACAAGGCGCTCGACCGCAAGGTGTGGCTTCCGTCGGGGGGGTCGCTCATCATCGAGCGGACCGAGGCGTTGACCGTGATCGACGTGAACACGGGCAAGAACGTCGGCAAGACCAACCTGGAGGAGACGGTCTTCCGCAACAACCTCGAAGCGGCCGAGGAGGTAGCGCGCCAACTGCGCCTGCGGGATATCGGGGGCATCATCGTCATCGACTTCATCGACATGGAGGTGCGCGAGAACCGGGACAAGGTGGCGGCAGCGCTGCGCAACGCCCTGGCGCGTGACAAGACCCGTACCCAGGTCTTCGACATCTCCGAGCTGGGCCTGGTCGAAATGACGCGCAAGCGGGTGTCCGAGGGCCTGCTGGAGACGCTCTCGACGGAGTGCGCCGTCTGCGGGGGGAGGGGCGTGACCCTCGACGACTCCGTCCTGCGCTAGGATCTTGCGCTCGTGTATGCCGTCATCAAGTCCGGAGGAAAACAGGAGCGCGTGTCCGAGGGCCAGCGTGTGCGCGTGGAACTACTCGGGCAGCCCACAGGCGCGGAGGTGTCGCTCGAGCCGGTCCTGATCGTGGACGGCGAGACCGTGCTGGCCACGCCCGAGCAGCTGGCCGGGGCCACCGTCACGGCCCGGGTGGTCGGCGAGGAAAAGGGCCCGAAGATCAACGCCATGACCTACAAGTCCAAGTCGAACCAGCGTCGCCGGTGGGGCCATCGCCAGCACTACGCCACGCTCGAGATCACCGCCATCTCGGCGGCGGGCTGAGGAGCACGACATGTCAAAGACCAAGGGTGGAGGCTCCACTCGCAACGGCCGCGACTCGGCGGCGCAGCGCCTCGGCGTGAAGAAGTTCGACGGCTCCGCGGTGACCGCAGGTGCCATCCTGGTTCGCCAGCGGGGAACGAAGATCTTCCCGGGCTCCAACGTGGGCCGGGGCGGCGACGACACGCTCTTCGCCACTGTCGACGGCGTCGTGAAGTTCGGGGAGCGCCGAGGCCGCAAGCACGTCAGCGTTCTGGCTGGATAACCCTCGCGCAGCCCACTGATTGTGGGCTGCGCCCACCCGCGACTCAAGAGGCCGTCGGAACACTCCCAGCGAGCCACGGCGGAGGGATCTTGGCTGGTGTCGACGATGAGCGGCCACCGATCGTCCGGTCATTTGCGAGCCAGCTCCAGTGCGGCGCGCTGGTCACCGACCAGCCGCGCGCCTGCCCACATGAGCAGTGAGCCCACCCGCTGGCGTGAACGGCGGAACGGCGGCGAACGATCATCAGCTTTGGCTCGTGGGCTTCGTCGTGGCCGGCGGTCGTTGAGGAGATCCTCGCGTCTGGCGTTGGCGAGCGCACGTAACAGTTCAGGGTGCATGGGTTTTCCTTGGCAAAGAAGAAAGTATGGAGGGGCGGTGTGACATCGGAGGCTGCCACTCAGCGCCGTCCCAGAAGCGGACTCAGCGCGGGTGGACCAGATGCGTGAGGCGGCGCGGACGGCGCTCGCCGGATTGGCTCGATCCTGCTCAGTTCAGCAGCGCGCGATTGCCCGCGGCAGTGGAGGCGCGCTGAGTCGGGATCTCACGGGTCTTCAAGTGGATCGTCACGTGGGCACCTCCTCTCTGCTTGCGATGAGATTGCCATGTAAGCACAACGGCTCGCAGGTGCCAAGAGATTGCGAACCAGAACGCAATGAACGTGCGCCGTGGTCGGTTCCGTTCCCTACGACGCACAGGTGAACGAGTAGCCGACGAAACGAGGAGACAGGATATTGGTCATCAGTCCGTCCGTCGGTGCTCCGCGGCGCGTACCGGTAGAGCGCGATCTCGCCGTCGGTGTTGTCGGTGGGTCGAGCGACGTAGATGCGTTCTTCTCCCGTGACCAACCGGACGCGAGATGGCGCGATGAGATCCGTTCTCGCTGTCGCACCGTGGGAAGTGCGAGCATGAATGTCGGGTGGCCGACGGACGTGAACAGACGATGCATCGGACGGGGACGCGTTGAACGCGTGTGCATTCCGACACGCGGTGTGCGGCGACGACAGGCGCAGATTCCTGCTTCGCTCCAGATGGGGTCCCGAGTGGGTGACCGATGTCGTCACGGGCCGAAGATGAGGGCGAAATGAGCCCGGGGCGAATGACGCGGCTCGGCACCGCCGCCTTCGCGTGCGTCGCGGCCTCCGGCGTGTTGGCCGGGTGCGCGAACTCGACGCCGTCCGGCAGTGAGTCGGCGCCTCAGGTCCAGCCCGGCCAGTCGGCCACGGTCACCTATTGCCACGACGAGACGGCCAAGATCACCGAGCCGGACAACCCTGGAGCGGCGGCGCCCGCAGCCGTGTACCTGCACGGCGGGTCATGGATCGGAGGGGACAACACCAGCGGCGGGTTCATCATCGACGACATCGGAACGTCCCTGAACGCCCACGGCTTCGTCACCATGGCGGCCAACTACCGGCTGGGCCCGGATGAGCAGTGGCCGGCCCAGATCAAGGACGCCACATCCGCGGTGCGGTACCTCAGGGCGAACGCGAAAGCTCTGCACGTCGACTCCCATCACATCGGAGTCTGGGGGCACAGCGCCGGAGGTCACCTGGCCAGCCTCGTCGGGACGGCGCCACCCTCGACCGGCTGGGACTCCGGCGACTACCCCGACGAGTCGAGCACGGTCGAAGCCGTGGCGGACCTCTCTGGGCCGTCCGACCTGGTCGCCCTGGAGAGCGAGGGTGCTCCGGGCGTGGTCAAGTCCAACTTCGTGTCACTCCTCGGCGACGTCCCGGAGAGCGAGCTGCCCGCCGCCCTCAAGGCCGCCAGTCCCATCACGTACGTCTCGTCCGACGATCCGCCCTTCCTCATCGTCCACGCCGACAACGACACGATCGTTCCCGTCGGGCAGTCCGTCGCCCTGGCCGACGCCCTAGAGGCCGCACACGTGCCCACGACCCTCGTGATCGTCCACGGAGGAAACCACAGCCTCGCCGAGCCGGGTGGCCAACCAACGCCGAAGGAGATCGAGGACCTCGTCGTTGATTTCTTCGTCAAGAAGCTCACCCGTTCGGGTCGGTCGTAACGAGCGTCCTCAGGGCCGTTGGTGCAGCTCGATCCCGTTGCCCCAGGGGTCGGACGTGAAGGCCTGACGCCGGCCGGTCTCGCCCACGGGGACGGGTCCGTGACGTCGAGCCCGCGGTCGCGCAGTCGCGCGCACCACGACGTCGAGGTCGTCGAAGACGAGCGCGAAGTGTTGGCCGACGTTGGGCGGCGCCGGCAGCTCTATCAGATGGACCTGCTGACCGCTGGCGGTGTCCAACCAGGCTCCGGCGAAGCCGAAGTCGGGTCGCGTGAAGTTTTGAATCAGTCCGAGCTGCTCGGTGTAGAACGCGATCGCCCCCGGCACGTCGGGGACGTTGATTGCGACGTGGTCGACGCCGACGGGTGCCACCGGGCTGCTCACGGAAGCGAGCCTACGACGTGGCGCACCACCGCGGCCACGTGCGGTGCGGCCGCACCTCCGACGGACGAGATCGCGTCCACCTCGGGCAGGGCACCCGAGACCGCCGCCCTGTTCGTCACGAGGGCGAGCCCGAGCACCTCGGCGCCGCCGTGACGGGCGGCAATCGTCTCAATCGCCATCGACATCCCGACCACGTCGGCCCCTGCGGCCCGCAGCATGCGAACCTCGGCCGGCGTCTCGAACTGCGGGCCGTGCACCTGCGCGTAGACGCCCGTGTGCGGCGCCACCGCCGCTGCGGCCGGCTCGGGCGTCGTCAGCGCCAGAGATCGCAGGCGCGGGAGAGTAGGCGTCGACGAGGTCGACGAAGACGGGTCCGCTGAGCGGGCTCTGTCCCGTGAGGTTGAGATGGTCGTCCACCACGACGATCGACCCCGTCGCCAGGTCCTCGCGGACCGAGCCGGCCGCGGCGGTGAGGATCACCGTGGAACAGCCGGCGGCGATACCGGTGCGGACCGGGTGAACGGCCGCATCCGGTCCGAATCCCTCGTAGAGGTGGCAGCGGCCGCCCAGCACGAGCATCCGGCGCTGGCCGATCGGCACCGACCAGCCCAGGGCGCGGTGGCCGGCTCCCCCGAGATGGGGGAAGAACGGGAGGGTGTCGAGTGGGAGCGGGTCCACCCCGTCGCCGAGGATCTCGGCGACGCCGGAGAGACCCGTGCCGAGGACGAGGAGGACGTCGTGATGGTCGACCCCCATCCGCCGGGCCAGCTCGCGGGCGCTGTGGGTGGCGCGGTCGAGGGCGTCTTGCATGCGGATCCTCCTTGGAGCGGCGACCGAAATGGTAGAGGGGTGCACGTCGGCGGCCGCATAACATCGGCCGGGATGCCAACAGCTGCTCCCCCTGCGCACCCCCTGGCGCGCCTCACCGGCGACGAGATCAAAGCCGCACGCCAGGTGGTCCACGCCTGCGGGCGCGCCTCCGTGCCGCCCGAGGACATCCGCTTCGCCTACGTCGGGCTCTGCGACCCACCCAAGGAGATGGTGCGTGCGGCGGACCGTGGCGAGCACGTGGAGGTCGACCGCCTGGTGAGGATGGTCCTGCTCCAAGGTCCGAAGGCGGACGTGGTGGAGGCCGTCGTCTCGGTCACGAGGGGCGAGGTCGACCGATGGGAGATCGTCCGCGACGTGCGGCCGCCCCTTCAGATCGAAGAGTCGATCGCCGTCATCAACGCACTGCAGGACCACCCTGAGTGGAACGCCGCGCTGGACCGGAGAGGTGTCGTCGACCGCTCCCTGGTGCAGATCGACCCGTGGCCGCCGGGGGCGTTCGGCCTGGCGCACGAGGAGGGCCGACGCATCACCCGCTGCCTCGCCTACCTGCGCGAGTCAAAGGAGGACAACGGCTACGCCCGACCGCTCGAGGGTCTGCTGGCCTTCGTGGACATGGGTCGCGGTGAGGTGCTCGAGGTCGTCGACCACGGGCTGACGCCGTTGCCGCCCACGTCGGGGAGCTACTACCCCGAGGACAACGGGCCGCTGCGCACGGACCTTCGCCCGTTGGAGATCATCCAACCCGAAGGTCCGAGCTTCACCGTCGAGGACAACCTGATCCGCTGGCAGAAGTGGTCGCTCCGCGTCGGCATGGATCCTCTCGAGGGTCTCGTCCTGTGGCGCGTCGGCTACGAGGACGGCGGGCGCGTGCGTCCGATCCTCTACCGAGCCTCGGTCAGCGAGATGGTCGTGCCCTACGGCGACCCCGGCCCCATGCACGCCTGGAAGAGCGCGTTCGACGCGGGGGAGTGGGGCCTCGGGCGCATGGCCAACTCCCTCACGCTCGGCTGCGACTGCCTGGGTGAGATCCACTACTTCGACGACGTCTTCTCCGACGAGCGAGGGAAGCCCCGAACCCGGGCCAACGTGATCTGCCTGCACGAGGAGGACTACGGCATTTTGTGGAAGCACGCCGACTTGGTCTCGGGCCGGACCGAGGTGCGGCGTTCGCGTCGGCTGGTCGTGAGCTCCATTGCCACCGTCGGCAACTACGAGTACGGCTTCTACTGGTACTTCTACCTCGACGGGACGATCCAGCTCGAAGTGAAATTGTCCGGGATCATGTCGACGATGGCCGTCGGCGACGAAGGTCCGGGCGAGCACGCGTCCATGGTGGCGCCCGGCCTGGCGGCGCCGTTCCACCAGCACCTGTTCAACGTCAGGCTCGACGTCGAGGTCGACGGGCCTGACAACACGGTCTACGAGGTCGACACGGTCAGGGGGGGTCCGCCGGGCTCACCGGAGAACCCGTGGGGCAACGTCTTCGGACGCTCGGCCAGCCTGCTCCAGAGCGAGCTGGCCGCCCGGCGTGACGTCGACCCCTCGCGCAGTAGGACGTGGCGTGTCGAGAACCGTGACCACCGCAACGGGGTCGGACAACCGACCGCCTACAAGTTGCTGCCCTCGGCCGTCCCGACACTCATGGCCCACCCTGAGTCGAGCGTTGGTCGGCGGGCCGGCTTCGCGACCCACAACTTGTGGGTGACGCCGTTCTCGCCGGAGGAGCGCCGCGCCGCGGGCGAGTACCCGAACCAGCACGCCGGCGGGGCGGGTCTCCTCGAATGGACGGCGCATGACCGCGCGCTGGTCGACACCGACGTCGTGCTCTGGCACACCTTCGGCGTGACGCACCTGCCCCGTCCCGAGGACTGGCCGGTGATGCCGGTGGAGTACACGGGCTTCAGCCTGGTCCCGTTCGGGTTCTTCGACCGCAACCCAGCGCTGGACGTGCCGCCCGTCCCGCACTGCGATGCCTGACCCACAGGAATACCACCAGCCTGTCGAGGAGTACCTCGAGACGATGCTCGGTCTCTCGGAGGAAGGGGTTCCCGTCATCGGCGCGCGGATCGCCGAGCGCCTCGGCCGCTCGGCTCCTTCGGTGTCGCAGATGCTCGACCGCCTCGTCGACGACGGGTACGTGACCCGCGAGGGCCGCCGCCTGTCGCTGACCGAGCGCGGCCGGGCGCTGGGGGAGAAGGTGGTGCGCAAGCACCGCCTGGCCGAACGGCTCCTCGTCGACGTGATCGGGCTGGAGTGGCACAAGGTCCACCGGGAGGCGGGCCGCTGGGAACACGTGATCTCCGACGACGTCGAAGCGCGCCTCGTGGAGCTACTGGGAGATCCGGCCACCTGTCCGCACGGAAACCCCATCCCCGGTTCGCTCTCGCCTGCCCTCACGTCCGAGACCAGACCGCTGGCCGACGTGGCGGAGGGCGAGCGAGTGCGCCTCCTGCGCGTCAGCGAGGAGGTGGAGCTCAACCTGGGCTCGCTGGAGCTGCTCGACGAGGGACGGTTCATACCCGGCGCGGTCGCGCGCGTCGGCGGCCGTGACGGCGACGGCAACGTGGAGGTCCAAGTGGAGGGTGCGGCCGTGCTCCGCGTCTCGCGTGAGCTGTCGGATCGCCTGTTCGTCGGCGCACCGTGACGACGCGGCTCGAGGCCGACGCCGTCTTCACCGTGAACGACGATGACGCCGTGCACCGGCCCGGCGCGATCGAGATCGACCGCGGCGTGGTGACCTGGGTCGGCGATCCCTCCGAGCGCCCCGCGGCTTCTGGCCTTCGCGTCGAGCGGCTCGGCGGCGTCGTGATGCCGGGCTTGGTGAACTGCCATGCGCATTCGCCCATGACCCTCGTGCGCAGCGCCGGTGACGGCCTGCCCTTGGAGCGCTGGCTCAGCGAGTCGATCTGGCCTCGTGAGGCGAAGATGGGCGACGACGACGCCTATTGGGGCATGGTGCTCGGCGCGGCCGAGATGCTCGCCAACGGCGTGACGACGAGCTGCGAGCAGTACCGCCACCCCGAAGCGGTGACGGACGCGCTCCTCGACTCGGGCATGCGGGCCGTCTTCACCATCGCGGTCTTCGATCTGCCGGGCAACCCGTGGCAGACCTTCTTGGACGAGGCGTGCCGCGTGTTCGACGAGCGGAACGGACGCGAGGGGCGCCTCGACGTCGGCTTCGGTCCGCACGCCGTATACACCGTGCCGCCCGACGGGCTGTCGGCGACGGCGGAGGAGGGGCACGCGGCGCGACGCGCTCTTGCAGATCCATCTCTCCGAGACCGAGGCGGAGGACGTTCTCGTCCAAGAGCGCTACGGCGCCCGCGCCAACGACACTGCTGGCGGAGCTCGGCGTTCTCGAGGCCCGCGTGCTTGCCGCACACGCCGTGTGGCTCGACGACGCTGACGTGGAGTTGCTGGCGCGCCACGATGTCGCCGTCGCGCACTGCCCGGGGTCCAACGGCAAGCTCGGTGCGGGCGTAGCACCGTTGCGCACGCTTCTCGACCGCGGCGTTCGTGTCGGTCTCGGTACCGACGGACCTGCCTCGAACGACGACCTCCACCTCTGGGACGAGATGCGCCTCGCTGCACTGCTGGCCCACGCCGTCTCGGCGGACCCGGGCACAGTGAGCTCGGTCGAGGCGCTGCGCCTCGCCACCCGTGGCGGCGGTGAGGCGCTCGGCCTCGGTGTCGGCGTGTTGGAACGCGGTCGCCCGGCCGACATCATCCGGCTGCGCACCGACGACCCGAGGTTCTCGCCGGCACTCGACGACATCGAACTGCTCGGACACCTCGTGTGGGCGGGCGCCGGGTATCTCGTGACCGACGTGTGGGTGGCCGGCGAGCGAGTCGTCGAGGGAGGACGCTGCACGCGCATCGACGGCGAGCAGGCCCACGACGAGGTCACGCGGCACGCCGGCCGCCTGCGCGGCCCGTAGGCTCTCCGGCGATGTCCGGCTTCGTCGACCAGGCGCAGCTGCACGCGCGGGCCGGCGACGGAGGTGCCGGCGCCGTGTCATGGCGGCGGGAGGCACACGTCGAGCGAGGCGGCCCAGACGGCGGCGACGGTGGGCACGGTGGCGATGTGTGGCTGATGGCGACGACCAACGAGTCGTCGTTGCTCGCCTTCCGAGACCATCCGTTCCGCCGGGCCACCGACGGCGCACACGGTTCGGGTCAAAAGCGGCACGGCTCGCGTGGCAAGGACACGGAGGTCCCGGTTCCCATCGGAACGGTCGTGCGTCATCGCGACGGCACGCTGGTGTGCGATTTGGCGCGCGCCGGCGCCCGCCACCTCGTGGCGGAAGGCGGTCGGGGCGGGCGCGGCAACGCACGCTTCCTCTCGAACCGGCGCCGGGCCCCTGCCTTCGCCGAGCAGGGCGAGAAGGGCGAAGAGCACTGGTTCGACATGGAGCTCAAGCTGATGGCCGACGTGGCGCTGGTGGGTTTCCCAACGCGGGGAAGTCGACGCTGATCTCGGCCGTCTCGGCCGCAAAGCCCAAGATCGCGGACTACCCGTTCACCACGCTGGAGCCGCACCTCGGCGTCGTGCGGGTCGGAGGTCCGCACGACGGGACGGAGTTCGTCGTGGCCGACGTGCCGGGCCTGATTCAGGGGGCGGCCGAAGGCAGAGGCCTCGGGCACCGCTTCCTGCGCCACATCGAGCGCGCCCGCGTCCTCGTCGTGTTGCTCGACTTGGGTGCACCGCTCGCCGCGGGCGACGAACCCCTCCGCGCAGTACCACATCCTCCTCGACGAGCTCGGGGCCTATCGGCGCGAGTTGCTCGAGCGACCTCGGCTGGTGGTGGGCAGCAAATCCGACATCGGCGCGGACGAGGAGGGCGTGTGCGACCTCGTGATCTCCGCCGCCACCCGGGAAGGCGTCCGGATCCTCGCGGCGCGATTGGCCGCGATGGTCACGGAGGCGAGGGAAGAGGTGGCTGCCGAGGCTGAGGCGGAGGTCGTCGTGCACCGTCCGCTCGCCGAGGGCGTGCAGGTGCAACGGGCCGGCCCGACCGCCTGGCTCGTCGTCGGCCGCGCCGCCGAGCGCGCCGTGGCCCTGTCCGACCTCACCGACGACGGGGCGCAGGCCGAGGCCGTGCGACGCCTGCGCCGGCTCGGCGTCGACCGTGCGCTGTCCCGTGCCGGCGCACGGGAGGGCGATGACGTCACCGTGGGCAACATGACGTTCACGTGGGAGGCGTCGTGATCGCGGTGGTCAAGGTGGGGTCCTCGTCCGTCAACCCCGAGACCGTGGCGCGCCTGGGCGGCGAGATCGCGGCGGCGCGCGCCGACGGCCACACCGTCGTCGTGGTCACCTCTGGCGCCATCGCAGCCGGCTGGTCGGCGCTCGGGCGCGGCGAGCAGCGGCCGTCGGATCCCGCCGTCCTTCAGGCCGTCTCCGCGGTCGGGCAGCACCGGCTCATGCGGCTCTGGCAGGACGCGCTCGACCCACACGACGTCCTGGCCGGTCAGGTGTTGCTCGCACCCTTGGACTTCGTGCACCGTACGCAGTACCTCCACGCTCGGGGGACGTTGCAGCACCTGGTGGGGCTGGGGGTCGTGCCGGTCGTCAACGAGAACGACGCCGTGGCCGACGAGGAGATCCGCTTCGGGGACAACGACCGGCTCGCGGCGCTGGTGGCGCATCTGGTGGGGGCGCAGGTGCTGGTGCTGCTCACAGATACGCCGGGACTGCTCACCGCCGACCCGCGGCGCCAGCGCGGAGGCGTCGCTGATCGAAGAAGTCGTCGAGATCGACCACCAGCTCGAGAAGCTGGCCGGCGGGCCGGGCACCGAGGTCGGGAGCGGCGGCATGGCGTCGAAGTTGGCGGCAGCCAAGATCGCCACCTGGTCGGGGACCGAGACGGTGATCGCCGACGCGAGCCGGCCTGGAGTCCTGCGTGCCGCCATCGCGGCGGAGCCGGGGGTGGGTACGGTGTTCCGAGCCCGTCCGACGAGGCTTCCGGCGCGCAAGCTGTGGATCGCCTTCGCGCTCGGCTCCTCCGGCTGTGTGGTGGTCGACGAGGGGGCACGCCTCGCCCTGACCGAGCGGGGACGCTCGCTCCTGGCCGCAGGGGTGACGGCCGTCAACGGCGACTTCGTCCCTGAGGACGCCGTCGAGATCGCCGGGCCCGACGGGGGCGTCTTCGCCAAGGGACTGGTCCGGCTGCATTCCGAGCGGGCCGCCGAATGGATGGGACGTCCTCGCCAGGTCGCCGTCCATCGCGACGACTTGGTCTTAGTAACCTGAACTGATGACCGAGCCCGCCTTGGAGCAGCTCGCGGGCCGCGTCCGGGCATCCGCCCGCGAGGTGGCCCACGCACCAAGTGCGGTCCGTGATGACGTGTTGCGGCTGGCTGCCGACCTGCTGGAGGACCAGTGGTCGGCACTGGTGGAGGCCAATCGGGCCGATCTCGAGCGGGCCGAGGCGGCCGGGATGGTCGACGCGGTGTTGGATCGCCTCCGGCTGTCCGAACAACGGGTTCGTGCCATGGCAGGTGGACTCCGCAAGGTGGCGACGTTGCCCGATCCGGTGGGCGAGGTCGTCGAGGGGTGGGTGCGACCCAACGGGCTCCGGGTGACGCGGGTTCGCGTCCCTCTCGGGGTCGTCGGCGTGATCTACGAGAACCGTCCCAACGTCACGAGCGACGCCGCGGGTCTCTGCCTCAAGGCGGGGAACGCCGCCTTCCTACGCGGCTCGTCCTCGGCCATCGAATCCAACCGCGCCGTGGTCGCGCTGCTGCGGCAGGCCGCGGCGAAATCGGGGTTGCCCGAGGATGCCGTCGCACTCGTCGAGGACACGTCGCACGAAACGGCTGTCGCCTTCATGCAGCTGCGCGGCCACATCGACTGCTTGATACCACGCGGCGGTCGGGCCCTCATCGAATCCTTGGTCGAGCACGCCACCGTGCCGTACGTTCTCGACGGAGACGGCAACTGTCACATCTACGTCGACGGCGCGGCGGACCTCGGCATGGCTCACGACCTGGTCGTCAACGCGAAGACACACCGCTTCGGCGTGTGCAACGCCGTCGAGACGATCCTCGTCCACGAGCGGGTCGCGGCAGAGCTCCTGCCACGGCTCGCCAGCACCCTCGCCGGCGCAGGCGTCGAGATCCGCGCCGACGAGCGCGTGCGCGCCATTGTGCCGGACGCAGTGCCGGCCACGGAGGAAGACTTCGCCACCGAGTTCCTGGCGCCGGTGGTGGCCATCGGCATGGTGAACGACGTGGGCGAGGCCATCGCCCATATCAGCCGTTACAGCTCTGGTCACTCGGAGGCGATCGTCACCACCGACGTGGCGACGGCGGACCGCTTCGTGGCCGAAGTGGACGGGGCGGCGGTCCTGGTGAACACGTCGACCCGGTTCGTCGACGGGGAGGAGCTCGGCCTCGGGGCGGAAGTGGGGATCTCGACCCAGAAGCTGCACGCCCGCGGACCCATGGGCGTGAAGGAGCTCACGACGCTCAAGTGGGTCGTGCGGGGGGACGGGCAGGTGAGACCATGAACGCACTCGGTCTCCCCGACAGCGGGCCGCCGCGGTTCGAGTCGCTCGACGCGGTGCGGACCGGCCTGGCCGACGTCGGCTACCTGGCCGACGAGTCGATCAGCGGGGTCGTCTATCTGGCCGACCGCCTCTCCAAGCCGGTTCTCGTGGAGGGCCCGGCGGGCACGGGCAAGACGCAGCTGGCCAAGTCGGTGGCGGATCTGACCGGCGCCCGGCTGATCCGCCTCCAGTGTTACGAGGGCCTTGACGAGTCCAAGGCGCTCTACGAATGGAATTACCGCAAGCAACTCCTGCGCATCCAAGCGGGCGAGCACGGCAAGGCGGAGGACGAGGGTCCATCCTGGAGCGAGCTCGAGGCCGACATCTTCTCGGAGGACTTCCTCCTCACCCGCCCACTGCTCGAGGCCATCCGGTCGAAGGAGCCAGTCGTGTTGCTCGTGGACGAGGTGGACCGCGTCGAGCTCGAGACCGAGGCACTGCTCCTCGAGATCCTTTCCGAGTACCAGGTGTCGATCCCCGAGCTCGGAACCGTGCGGGCGACGCAGCTGCCGATGGTTTTCCTGACCTCCAACAACACCCGCGAGCTCTCCGAGGCCCTCAAGCGCCGCTGCCTGTACCTCCACATCGACTATCCCGACCTCGAGAGGGAGCGCGACATCGTCCGGGCCAAGGTCCCAGGCATCAGCGATGAGCTGGCCGACCAGGTGGCCCGCATCGTGCGGTCGCTGCGGACCATCGAGCTGCGCAAGGCGCCGTCCGTCTCCGAGACGTTGGACTGGGCGCGCACCCTGGTGCTGCTCGGAGTCGAGACCATCGACGCCGCCGGAGCCCGCGACACGCTGCACATCCTGCTGAAGTACCAGGCTGACATCGAGCGCGCGGCCAAGGAACTGCTCTCGGTGAGCTGAGCCTTGCTCGATCTTCTCTCGGGATTCGTCACCGAGCTGCGTCGTTCTGGTCTGCCCGTCTCGCTGACCGAGCACCTCGATGCGGCAGAGGCCGTCAAGCACATCCCGCTCGAGGACCGCGAGGGTCTGAAGTACACGCTGGCCGCCACCCTGGTCAAGTCCTCCTCGCACTGGCGAGCCTTCGAGACGGCCTTCGAGGTGTTCTTCGCCGTGCGCCGCGGCGCCGGATCGGAGTCGGAGGAAGCGGGGGAGGAATCAGGCGACCAGGTGGGGGACGAACGGTCGGGACAGGGACCGCAACCGGGACAGGGCCGTTCGTGGAGGACCGGCGGCGGTGGGGAAGGCATGACGCCCGAGGAGCTGGCCGAGCTGCTTTTCAAGTCCTTGCTGTCGGCCGACGCCGGGTTGATGAACGTCGTCGCCCGCAACGCCGTCGACCGCTACGCCGGCATGGAACCGGGGCGACCGGTGGGAGGGACCTACTACCTCTACCGCACGCTGCGCAATCTCGATCTCGACGCGGTGCTCGAGCGTTTGATGGCACAGGCCCATGCCGGCGCGGTCGGGGGCCTGACCGAGCTGGAAGAGCGGCTGGCGTCCGACGAGTTCAAGTCGCGCATCGACAAGTTCCGGCGGGCCGTCGAGACCGAGATCCGTCAACGGTTGGTGGAGGACCGTGGCACCGAGGCCCTGGCGCGCTCGGTGCGCAAGCCGCTGCCCGAAGACATTGACGTCATGCATGCCACCCGGGAGGAGCTGGCCATGCTCCACCGGATCCTGCACCCGCTCTCGCGCAAGCTGGCCGTGCGGCTGGCGCGCAAGCGCCGGCACGGCCGCAAGGGACCGCTTGACTTTCGGGCCACGATGCGGCGCTCCTTGTCCACGGGCGGCGTCCCTATTGAGCCCCGGTTCCGCCACCCCAGGCCCGCCAAGCCCGAGATCTTCGTGATCGCGGACATCTCCGGCTCGGTCGCCAGCTTCGCCCGCTTCACGCTGCATCTGGTCTACGCCATCAGTTCGCAGTTCTCCAAGGTGCGCAGCTTCGTCTTCGTGGACGGGATCGACGAGGTCACGAGATTCTTCGAGGGCGTCGTCGATCCGGCCGAAGCGGTGGCCCGCATCAACACCGAGGCCGACGTCATCTGGGTCGACGGCCACTCCGACTACGGGCACGCACTGACCGAGTTTCACCGCCGGTGGGGCGACCAGGTGACCTCACGCTCGAGCGTCATGGTGCTCGGCGACGCGCGCAACAACTACCACGCCTCCCAGTCATGGGTGATCGAGGACCTCCAGGCGCGTGCCCGCCACGTGTACTGGCTGAATCCCGAGCCCCGTGACTACTGGGGCTCGGGCGACTCCATCGTGGGGGAGTACGCCGCCCATTGCGACGAGGTCGTCGAGTGCCGCACATTGCGCCAGCTGGAGCAATTCGTGGGCAACTTGGCGTGACCGATCGCGACGACGACCACGCCGGGGTCCTGCGCATCTTTCCGCCTGCACCGGACGCGACGCGCATCGTCCTGATCCGCCACGGCGAAGCACAGTGCAACATCAACCGGGTGGTGGGCGGGATCAAGGGGGACAGCGGGCTGACCGATCTCGGGCGCCGACAGGTCGCGGTCCTGGCCGACCGCCTCTACGAATCGGGCGAGCTGCGCGGGGCGTCGGCCCTCTATGCATCGGTGCTGCCGCGGGCGATCGAGACGGCTGAGCGACTCCGGCCGGTCGTCGGCCCCGGACCGATGGCGCTGGGTCCGGTGCGGGAGCGCTGCGACCTGTGCGAATTGCACCCCGGGGAATGCGACGGCATGCCGTGGCAGGACGTCGTCGAGACGTTCGGGGTGCCCAATTGGGACCTCGACCCGAGCCAGCCCATTGCACCAGGTGGCGAGAGCTGGACGTCGTTCGTCGTTCGTGCCTCCGATGCCGTGCGCGAGGTGGTGCGCGCCCACCCGGGGGAGCTGGTGGTCGCGGTGGTCCACGCAGGTGTCATCGAGGCGACGATGATCTCCTTCCTCGGCATCGCGCCCGACGTCTACCGGCGGGGATGGGTGAGCATCACCCACGCGTCCATGACGGAGTGGGAGTGGGTGCCCGACGACGATCGCTGGGTCCTCGCCCGGTTCAACGACGCGTGCGGGGTGCCGCGGGCGTAGGCTCCTCCGTCGGCGCTCCAGAAATCCTTTCTGGATGACGAATCTGGTTTCTGGTCCTGCGATGTCTTCCAGCTGAGGGAATCACCCTGGGAGGACACCGCGCTGTCCAGGGCCTGAGGCCCAAGGGAGAAGGGGAAGGGGATCCGTGAAGGTCTTCGACATCGAATCGGCGACGCACGTCCCCCGGAGGGGCCGGGCGGTCGGGGTCTGGTCTGGGCTCGTGGGGCTTCTGGCCGGCTCGGCCGTCCTCCTCGGTGCGGGCGCAGCGGGCGCCCAAGGGCCGGGCTCGCTTTCCGGGGTCTCGGTCGGCCTGTCGACGAACGCGGCCGGTGCAACGGAAGTGGACTACGCCGCGGCGTTCACGACGAGCTCGACCGGCGCCCTCGACCCGAGCGACGGGACGATCACCTTGTCCACGTCGGGCTCGACCTCGTTCGCGTCCGACTGCAGCTACGGCGTCACCGACGTCACCACGGGCAAGTCGTCGCCCGACGCGTGTCCGACGGCGAGCGCGAGCTCGTCGGTCACCATCGACACCGGGGGCATCACCATCGGGGCCGGCGACACGGTGCACCTCGTGGCGGCCGAGGTCGCCAACGCGTCGTCCACCGGGTCCCAGTCGTTCAGCATCTCCACCTCGTCGGATTTGGCGTCGAGCACGATGTTCTCCTTGGTCGGGGCCAGCCCGGTGACCGGCGTCACGGTGAAGCTGTCGAAGACGGGGATCGGCGAGAAGGCGAAGTACACGGTGGCGTTCACCACGAGCGGGACAGGGGCCCTCGACGGGACCTTCGGGCAAATCGAGCTCACTGGACCCAAGGGGACGAAATTCCCCGCCGCCTGTACGTACACCGTGACTGACCAGACGACGGGCGTGAGCGGTGCCGCCTGTGGTGGCAGCGGCGCAGCCAATGGCGAAGCCTTCGTCCTCCTCTATTACCTCGGGGTACGCATCGGCGCCGGTGACCAGGTCTCGGTGAAGACGCCCAAGGTGAGGAACTCCAAAAAGGCCGGCACGCAGACCCTGACCGTATGGACGTCGTCGGACCTCGCCGCATCGGGAACATTCACGTTGAGCTGATCACCTGACCGGCGGTGGCGTGGCGTCACGCCTGAGGTTCCTCGGATTCCTCGCCCAGGAAGTCGCGCGCCAAGCGCGGCGGTGCGCAGGCAAGCCACGCGTCCTCCAACGCCTCGCGGAGCGGCGTCTTGGGCACGGCCTTCAGCTGGATGAGCACCGCAGCGAATCCGTCGAAGTGCGAAATGGTGAAGAACCCCTT
This sequence comes from uncultured Acidimicrobiaceae bacterium, assembly GCA_963824445.1. Classification (GTDB taxonomy): domain Bacteria; phylum Actinomycetota; class Acidimicrobiia; order Acidimicrobiales; family RAAP-2; genus Bog-473. Next base: position 173,290 of record CAWGPG010000001.1, read on the forward strand.
GCGCCCCATCGCGAGCACGGCATCCTTGTCCTGAAGGTCGGCCGTGCGCACGGCCAGGATCGGTCCGGTCGGCGGCGGTGTGTCGCCGAAGCGCTTCAGGTCTGCCTTGGTGAAAGGCCGTTCCCAGGCGAACGCCTTCTGACCGACGTACCACGTGCGGTTGCCGTGCCGTTCGCCCAGCGTGACGTCCGGGAGACCGGCCGTGATCTTTTCGACGTCCTCGAAACCCGGCATCGCCGCGCACAGTACCGGTAGGGTGCGCGACGGTGGAGCGCGCACGATGAGCGGACTGACCCGGAGCGGCGTGGAACACCTGCACGGGCGACTGGCGGCACTGGTCGAACGGGGTGACGTCCCGGGCCTCGCCGCTCTCGTTGCTGCGGGTGACGACGTCCACGTCGAAGTAGCGGGCCACCCTTCGCTCGACGACCCGGCTCCGCTCCGTCGCGACGCCATCTTTCGTATCGCGTCACTGTCGAAACCAATCGGCGCGGCCGGGGCGATGGCCCTCGTTGACGACGGCGTCCTTTCCCTGGACGATCCGGTCGAGACCTACCTCCCCGAGCTGGCCGACCGCCGCGTGTTGCGGAGCCTGGAGAGCCGGCTGGACGAAACCGTCGGGGCGGAGCGGTCGATCACGGTGGAGGACCTCCTTACGTTCCGCCTCGGATTCGGCGCGGTCATGGTGCCGCCGGGCACCTATCCCATCCAGGACGCGGAGGCCGAGCTGGAGCTGGCAACACTCGGCCCGCCGTGGCCCCCCTCACCGTTCGACTCCGACGAATGGATCCGCCGATTCGCCACCCTCCCTCTCATGGACCAACCCGGGACGGTGTGGCGCTACAACACGGGAATGCAGGTACTCGGCGTCCTCACGGAACGCGCCAGCGGACAGCCCCTCGAGCAGTTCCTCCGGGCGCGGCTCTTCGACCCCCTCGGTATGGACGACACCTCCTTCAGCGTGCGGCCCGAGAAGCAGCCGAGGCTGACGACGGCCTATCTCCCCGACCCGGAGACGGGTGGGCTCGTGTTGCTCGACCCGCCGTCGGGCGGTTGGTGGAACGAGCCACCGACGGCACCCAACATGGCCGGGATGCTCGTCTCCACCCTCGACGACTTCTGGGCTTTCGTGTCGATGCTTCTCGCTGGCGGCCTCCACGGCACCGAGCAAGTCCTCTCGGAAGGGTCCGTGACGGCCATGACCAGCGATCGCCTCACCGACGCGCAGCGCACGTCCGCCACGCTGTTCCTCGGCAGCCACGGCGGGTGGGGCTACGGCATGGCCGCCGCGGGTCCGCTCAGCGGAGAGCCGCCGGTGCCGTGGGGCTTCGGGTGGGACGGGGGAACCGGCACGACCTGGCGAAGCGACCCCGCACGCGGCCTTACCGGCATCCTGCTCACGCAGCGTGCCATGACATCACCCGAACCGCCTCGCCACTTCGCCGAGTTCTGGCACGCCTCGTACGGCGCGCGCGAGAGCTGAGAGCGCAGGTGGAGAGACATCGGTATCGTGCGTCGCAGCGGCGGACGACAACGCACCTCTGAGGAGGGATCCATGTACAAGGTGATCACGGTCGGGAGTGACGGCAGCGAAACGGCGGAGCGAGCGGTCAAGGCGGCGGCCGAGCTGGCGCGGAGCGTCGGGGCCCAGCTGCACGTGATCGTCGCGGTCCGGCCCGAACGCGCCGGAATGGCGCACGCGTCGGGTGCGCCGTTGGTCGACACGGGCGCGGGGCACGCGCTCCGGGCCGAGGCGGCCGGTCAGGTCGGGCAGCAGGCCGTCGAGACCTGGGGAGCCGGGATCCACGCCGAGCACCACGAGGCGGTGGGAGACCCGGTCGACGTCATCCTCGACACGTCCGAGGCCGTGGGCGCCGACCTCATCGTGGTGGGCAGCAAGGGCATGCGCGGGGCACGGCGGTTCATCGGGAGCGTTCCGAACTCCGTGGCGCATGCCGCGCCGTGCTCTGTTCTCATCGTCAAGACGGTGTGACGGACGAGCTCGCGCCGGTTCCGCCGGCGCGGCACGACTCCTTCGACGCGTGCGTCGCCGCGACATACCCGACGGCTCGGCCTCTCAGCCGACTCACTACAGTGGCCGGGTGAGCACTGATGGCGGACTTCGGGGATTCGCTCGTGCGATCGTTCACCCAGAACTTCTCCGCACCTGCCAGAAGTGTGGGTACTCGTGGAGGATGCCGCGCTACTTCGCCAGAGTGAGAGCGACGACCATGGGACCTCGCTCGATCACTCGGAACGCAGCGATGGCAGCCGATGTTGCGGTCTTCACCTCATGCGCAAAGTGCGGGAGCACACGCTACTCGCAGAAGCGGATTTGGAAGGAGTCCGAGGCTGACCTTGATGGGTCGGACCAATAGATTCACTGACGGGCATCGCCGTTCACATCTCGCCGACCCGAACGGGATCCTTCGACGAGGCTTCGATTCCGGAGCGTCTCACCGGGCGCTTCGGATTCCTCTCGCGATCCTCGCTCAATCACGATGTGCTCCATCACGACTGCGGGACTTCAGGTTTGATTCGGGTCAGAAGACCGATCCAGTTGGCGGGTCGGTCTTTTGACATCGTGACTGCAGACACGTCGCACGGCGAGTTGGGGCGAAGGATGTCATCGTCGTTGCATTCGGCCCCGACGATCTGATAGGACAACGCTGACTCGTCACCGACGTGTCAGGCGAAAGGCGGGAACTGATGGGATTCTTCGACGCGTGCACGCTGCACCACGTCCGCGGTCATGGCCGACGGCTGATCGGCGCCCTCGCGGTCGTCGCCCTCCTCGGCGGATCGGGCGTCGTGCTCGGGGCCGGCGTCGCCGCCGCCTCCGGGCCCGGATCGGTCTCCGGGGTATCCGTCAGCCTCTCGACGAGCGCAGCCGGGGCCACCGAGGTGGACTACACCGCAGGCTTCACCACCAGTTCGACCGGGGCACTCACTGCCAACACCAGCACGATCAGCATCTCCACGTCGGGCCCAACTGAATTCGTCGACAGCTGTAACTACACCGTCACTGACACCACCACCGCGGCCTCGAGCACCGCGTGCCCGACCAGCGTGCCGAGTTCGACGGTCACCATCACGACGCCCATCAACATCCATCACGGCGACCACGTGACCGTCCAGGCGGTCGAGGTGGTGAACTCGCCGTCCACCGGTTCTCAGACCCTGACCGTGTCAACGTCGGCGGATCTCGCCGGAACCACGAACTTCTCCCTGGTGGCGCCGAGCCCGGTGAGCGGAGTATCGGTCAGTCTCTCGACCGTCGCGGCGGGCGCCACCGAGGTCGACTACACGGCCGCCTTCACAACCAGCTCGTCGACGGGGGCCCTCGACCTGGACAACGGGACGATCACTCTTCGACTTCGGGCTCGACGGTCTTCGCCGACAGCTGCAACTACACGCTGAACGACGTCACCTCGAGCCAGTCGACGACGACGTGTCCCACCGAGGTGCCGGGCTCGTCGGTGACCCTCTCGGCCGGGGGTCTCAACATTCGGGCCGGCGACACCGTGCACGTGACCGCGCTCCAAGTGGCGAACTCGCCGTCCACCGGTTCGCAGACCTTCAGCGTCTCGACGTCCTCAGACACGGCGGCAAGCACGTCCTTCTCCCTCGTGGCGGCGAGCCCGGTGACCGGGGTATCGGTCAGCCTCTCCACGACGGCGGCGGGCGCCACCGAGGTCGACTACACGGCCGCCTTCACCACCAGCCCGTCGACGGGAGCCCTCGACCTGGACAACGGGACGATCACTCTTTCGACCTCGGGCTCGACGGTCTTCGCCGACAGCTGCAACTACACGCTGAACGACGTCACCTCGAACCAGTCGACGACGACGTGTCCCAACGAGGTGCCTGGTTCGTCGGTCATTCTCTCGGCCGGGGGTCTCAACATTCGGGCCGGCGACACCGTGCACGTGACCGCGGTCGAAGTGGCGAACTCACCGTCGACCGGTTCGCAGACCTTCAGCGTGTCGACCTCGTCCGACCTCTCCTCGAATGCGCCGTTCTCCCTTGTCGCGGCGAGCCCGGTGACGGGGGTATCGGTGAAGCTGTCCGTCACGACCGTGAGCTCGAAGTCCAAGTACACCGTCTCGTTCACCTCCAGCGCGACCGGCGCCCTCGACCCGAACAACGGGACGATCACGTTCGTCGGGCCGAGCGGGACGGTGTTCCCGAACACCTGCACCTACACGGTGACCGACGTCACCACGAGCAGCAGCGCGACGGCGTGCCGCAGGTGGAGACGAACGGTGTCGTCATCACCAATCCCGGGTTGAACATCCGCGCCGGTGACAAGGTCACGGTCGTCATCGGGAAGGTCAAGAACGCCAAGGCGACAGGCAAGAAGAATCTGACCGTGTCGACCTCGTCGGACCTTGCCGGAAAAGGAAAGTTCACGCTGACCTGAGCACCTGCCAGGTCGGCGGCGGCTCAACACTTTCCAAGGAACGAACTCGCGCGCTGGCGTCGCGCGGGAAGGAAACGTACCGGAGGTCAGCCGTATAGCTGTGGCAGCGGGTTCGACGGCGAACTGGGCACGGGCAGCATCGCATCGTCGTCTCGTCCCGTCAGGTGGCGCTCGGGAGTCTCCAAGCTGTTCGCCAGCAAAGCCGACACGGCTGCACTGCTCGGCGACGGCACGTGGTGGGACTGGGGCAACAACAGCTACATGATCGACACCAGCAGGCGGTTGTGGGTGTGCGGTGAGAACAACGACGGCGAGGCGGGAGACGGTCGATCGGCGGCAACGTCGTCACGCCGACGATCGTGCTCACGAACGTGAGCCAGGTCAGTTCCAAAGCCGCAACGTGGACGCTCCAGACGAGGGAATCGCCATGAGAGCGAGTCCGACGTGCGATTCGTAGGCCAGAAATGCGACGGTCGCCCGCGACCGGCTCATGCCGTCCTGAACGCCAAGCGCGGCCCGGCCGTGGTCAGCAGGCGTAGTCCTCGTCGAACTCCGCGCTGCCGTACTGCACGACCTCGAGTGGCCCGGACGGAAGCTGAGCCCGTGCCACCCAGCGGCGTAGTCGGCGCACGTCGCCGGTCCGCTCGGCGGTTCGAGATAGTCGGCCATCCAGTACGGGACGTCGGGCTCGTAGGTCCCGACGATGCTGTTCCAGACGCCGGGGCTGGCGTAGATGCCCACGTCGGGCACACCCTCGTATTCGTGCAGGGCGGTGAGCGCGGCCTGCACGAATATGGCGTTCAAGATAAGAGTGCCGGACCAGTGACCGTCGCCTTCGACGTCCAGCCACCACGGAACCCGCGGGTTCACGCCGGCTGCCACTGCGTCGTTGAACGCGTGGACGCCGGCCGCGAAGCCCGCATTGCAGGCCGGGTCGCTGTAGCACCCGGGTTCGGGCGTCGAGGACGTGCCGTAGGTCAGGAAGTGTAGAGGTTGAGCCCGCCACCCGCCCATGCGGCCTCTTGGCCGAGGCACGGGTTGGTCGCCGCGGACGATGCTCCGTCGACCTGCACGATCCCGATCTGATGGGGTCCCCCCGGCAGGGCCCCGCACTGGTAGACGCTGACGTCGTACCCGTAGGCGCCGGGAGGATACGTTTCGCCCTGGAACGAGCCGTTGCCAGGCGAGACCGACATGCCGACGATCGGTCCGCCGAGCGGCGGGAGCGCTGATCCGTCGTACTGGGCGCCGCCGAAGTTCGAGACCAGCCCCTGTGAGTCGGTGAACCAGTACCCGTTGTCGCTGTAGGTCGCCGCCGCCGCCACGATGGGGCGCTGGAGCGCCTCACCCGCCAACGAGCCCAGAACGGCGCGGAGCCGAAGGTGAAGATCCCGCCGTCCGCCGCGACCAAGGAGTAGCCGGCGCCGTTGGTCGCCGCGACGATGCCAACGACCGGCTTGTTGAGGCTCTCTCCCGGCTTGAGCACACCGGGCACCGAGCCCAGGAAGTCCGCGTCGCCAAAGGAGAAGATGCCCCCGTCCGCCGCGACCAGCCAGTACCCGTCGCCCGATCCCGTGGCCGACATGCCCACGACGGGCTGGTTGAGAGGGAAGGCTCCCATCGACCCCCAGAAGTGCGCGTCGCCGAAGCTGAAGACCCCGCCGTCGGCGGCCACCAGCCAGTAGCCGCGACCATCGGCGGTGGACGCCATGCCGACGATGGGCTGGTTGAGCCGCATGCCCCCGGTCGAGCCGTAGAAGCGCGCGTCGCCGTAGGTGAAGATCCCGCCGTCGGCCGCCACCAGCCAGTAGCCACCACCGTCGGGTGTCGACGCCATGCCGACGACGGGCTGGTTGAGCCGCACGCCCCCGGCCGACCCGTAGAACGGTGCACCCCCGAAGCTGAAGACCCCGCCGTCGGAGCCCACCAGCCAGTACCCCGGCGTCTGGCGGGAGAGCGCACTCGCCGGCTTGGCGTGCTGGGTCGCGACCACTCCGGTCAGCGTGGAGAGGCGAGCGTCACCATCAGCGCGGCGAGCGCCACGCGCTTCATCAAGAGCGCAGGAACTCGGCCACCCGGAAGGCGAGGTCGAGCGATTGGCGCGCGTTCAGGCGCGGATCGCACGTCGTCGTGTAGCGAGCGTCCAGATCCCCCTCGAGGATCTCCTCGGCCCCGCCGAGGCACTCGGTGACGTCTTCGCCTGTCAACTCGACGTGGACTCCGCCCGGCCATGTTCCCTCGTCGCGATGCACGGCGAAGAACGAGCGCACCTCCGAGAGGATGACGTCGAAGCGTCTTGTCTTGCGGCCTCCGTCGCTGGTGAACGTGTTCCCGTGCATCGGGTCGCACACCCACACCACTGGATGCCCCTCCGCCTCGACCGCGCGCGACGATCGGAGGCAGCAGTTCTTCGATCCTGTTCGCGCCGAAGCGCGTGATGAGGGTCATGCGGCCTGGCACGCGGTCGGGGTTCAGGCGGTCGCACAGCGCCGCGACGTCGCCGGTGGTGCACGTCGGGCCGATCTTGCACGCGATCGGGTTGCAGATGCCGGAGAAGAACTCCACGTGCGCGCCGTCGAGTTGCCGGGTGCGGTCACCGATCCACACCAGATGGGCCGAGCAGTCGTACCAATCGCCCGTCAGCGAGTCGCGTCGGGTCAGGCACTCCTCGTAGGGAAGGATCAGTGCTTCGTGGCTCGTCCAGAAGTCCACCTGGTGCAGCCCTTCCTCGGCGCCGAGGTCGATGCCGCACGCGGCCATGAAGCGGAGGGCTCGGTCGATCTCCGACGCGATGCGCTCGTAGCGACGCCCTTCCCCTGACGACGCCACGAACTGCTGGTTCCACAGGTGCACCTGTGAGAGGTCGGCGAAGCCGCCTTTGGTGAAGGCACGCAACAGGTTCAGTGTCGAGGCGGATTGCTGGTAGGCCGCGACCAGGCGCTCGGGATCGGGCCGGCGGGCCTCGGCCTCGAACGCCTCGTCGTTGACCATGTGACCTCGGAAGGCGCCGAGCTCCACCTCTCCGACCCGCTCGGTCGCGGCAGCGCGGCTTGGCGAATTGCCCGGCGATGCGACCCACCTTGACGACCGGAACGCCCGCGGCGTAGGTCAGGGCAACGGCCATTTGAAGAATGATCTTGAGCTTGTCCCGAATGCCGTCAGCCGAGAACTCGGCGAAGGACTCGGCGCAGTCTCCCGCCTGCAACAAGAACGCGTCCCCAGTGGCCACGTCCGCCAGCTGCGCCGTGAGGTGACGGGCCTCGCCGGCGAAGACGAGCGGCGGGACGGCGGACAGCCTGGCCTCGGCCTTCTTCAGGGCGTCCGCATCAGGCCACTCCGGTTGCTGGGCGGCTCGGAACTGGCGCCACGACGCGGGACTCCACGCGGCAGAGGCGGCGTGGCTCGTCACCGCAACAGGTTAACGCCGTAGGATCGGCCGCCATGGCCGCCTTCCGCTTCGCCCTGCAGGCGTCGCATGCGGCATCCCCCGGTGCGTGGCGCGAACTGGCTCGCAAGACCGAGGATCTCGGCTACGCCACCCTCTACGTGCCCGATCACCTCGACGACCAGTGGGCGCCGATGGTGGCACTCACCGTTGCGGCGGAGGCCACGACGTCGCTTCGCGTCGGTACGCTCGTGCTCGACAACGACTTCCGCCACCCGGTCGTGCTCGCCAAGGAGGCGGCCACGCTCGACGTCGTCACCGGCGGACGCTTCGAGCTCGGGCTCGGTGCCGGCTGGATGACGACGGACTACGAGCAGTCCGGCATCACGATGGATCCTCCCGGGGTGCGGGTGGCGCGGCTGTCCGAGTGCATCGAGATCCTGCGTGCGCTGTGGGACACGGGCAGCGCGACCTTCGAAGGGGACCATTACCGCGTGCCGCGAGGTGCGATCCTCTCCTACACCGGTCACGCCCGGAGGTCCTCCGTTGGTCATCGGCGGCGGGAGCCGGCGTATCCTCACCGTGGCCGGTCGGTACGCCGAGACGGTCAGCGTGGTCCCCAGTCTCGCCGCGGGCCACATCGGCCGCGAGACGGCGGCCGAAGCGGTGGTCGAGAAGTACGCCGAGCGCGTGCAGTGGGCCCGTGCCGCGGCGGGCGAGCGTCCGATCGAGTTGCAGTGTTGGACCGTCGCGGTGCAGGTCGTCCCGAACGCGAGCGAGGCCCTCGACTCCCTTGCGCCCGCATTCGGGCTGTCAGCCGACCAACTGCGAGCCGCACCTGCGGCACTGATCGGGACCGCAGACGAGATCGTCGACACGTTGCGTGCCCGTCGGGACACGCTCGGCTTCTCGAACATCGTCGTCCACGAGGCCGAGATGGATGCCATGGCACCCGTGATCTCCGAACTTGCCGGCACCTGAGCGCATCGGGATCCTCGGGGGAACCTTCGATCCACCCCACGTCGGCCACGCGGCTGCCGCCCGCGCCGCCATTGACGCGTTGTCACTCGACCACTTGTTGCTCGTGGTCGCCAACGACCCCTGGCAGAAGTCGGGTGCCCGTCGCATCTCCGACGCCGAGGACCGCTACGCACTGACCGCGGCCCTGGCCGACGGGGTCCCGGGCGCCGAGGCCAGCCGTCTGGAGATCGACCGCGGCGGCCCGAGCTACTCGGTCGTGACGATCGAGGACGTCCTGGCCCGCTCGGGCGACCCCACGCCCGAGATCTTCCTCGTCGTCGGGGCCGATCTGATCGCCGAGCTCGAGACGTGGGAGCGCCCGAACGACCTGAAGCGGCTGGCCACCCTCGCCGTGGTCTCGCGACCGGGCGAAGAGGCGGCAGAGGCCCCGCCGGGGTGGCGGATGGTCCGGGTCGACGGACCGCACGTCGATGTGTCCAGTTCAGAGGTGCGCGAGCGTCTCGCCACTGGTCAGGCGGTCGACAGTCTCGTTCCCGACGCCGTGATCCGTTGCATGGAGCGCCGCGGTCTGTACGCTGTCCGTAGATGAGCGCCTCGCCGGCCAGGGTCACGGAGTTGCCTCGCCCGAATCCGGCGCCGGTTGCGCCTCCTCGGCGAGCTGAGCGCAGAGCCGACCGGCGGGCACAACTGAGACGGGAGCGCCAGAGGCGACGACGCTGGGCCATCGTGTCCTGCTCGTTCATGCTGTGCGTGTTCGGTCTGACCGTAGGGATCCTGGACGTGATGCATTGAGTCCCAGCGCCGAGGCCGAGGACCGGTCTCGGATCCCGCCGGCTGCGGTCACTGCGGCGGAGTGGGCCGACGCAAAGCTGGGCCGTGACACGGTGATGCTCGCCATGGGCGAGCTCTTCGGTGTCGTCGACGCCTTCGTGATCACCAGCGCGCAGAACACGCGTCACGTGCGCAATTTGGTCGAGGAGATCGAGCGCCAGGTGAAAGCGTCACACGGGGTGTCCCCGGTGCGGATCGAGGGCGCTCAAGACGCCACGTGGGTGCTGATGGACTACGGCGATTTCATCGTCCATGTGTTCTTGCAAGAGACGCGCGACTACTACGACCTCGAGCACCTCTGGTCGGGCGCGCCGCGTGTCGCCTGGCAACGCGACGTCGAGCACGCCGGCTGACGTTCAGCTGGACACACCGAGGAACTGCAGCAAGTAGACAGGTCCAGGCTCGAGCGACCCGGTGGCGACGGGCACGCTGGTGTGCTGCCCCTCAATTTCGAAGAGCACTCCGGTGCCCCCCCCGTATGCCGCCGCGACGGTGGCCACCACCTGGGCCACCGCCTCTTCCGCGTTGTTCCCCGTGATGGCGCTGAACGCGGCGTTCATGTTCACCGTCACCACGTTGATTCTCAACGTCGCCGAGAGCACTCTTACGTCGTTGGGGATGGCCGTCGCGATCCCTCTGGCCGCCTCGGCCCTCGACGGACCGGCCAGCATGGCGGCGAGGATGGCGGTGATCGGAGCCGGCGTCGACACGTTGCGCTGGACCGGCTGGAGCTGGTTGGTCGGCCCGAAGAAGTAGACCTTCACGGGCACGTACACCGCGGGCGGCATGGTGGTCGTGGTGGGCGGGTGTTTGGCCAGGAGGCCGAAGGGCACGCGTGACGGCGGGATGGCACTCGGCGTGCCCTGCGTCGGGATGGAGCAGCCCGTCGCCGCCACCGCGGCCAGAGCGAGCCCACAGAGCGCCACGGCACACCTTGTCGGCTTGGTCGGTTTGGTCGGCTTCGTCGGCTTCGTCGGCTTGGTCGTCATCGACTCACCGTCTCACGGCGTCGATGCCGCTGCCGTTGCCCTGTTCGTTGCCCCGTTCGCCGGCGGTTCCATTGTCGCTGCGACCCTCCTCGGCGCGACGGTCCCGGCTGCGACCGTCGCCGGTTCCTTCGCCGTCGCCGGAGTCCTCGTACGCGTCGTCGCCGAGCACCGGCAGTGTGACGACGAAGCGGGCGCCGCCTTGCGGCGACGACTCCACAGTGACGTCACCGTGCATGGCGCGCACGTGCTCGGCCACGAGAGCCAGGCCGAGGCCGGTCCCGGTGCCGGTGCCACGTCGGCCCGAAGCGGAGCCGCGGTAGAAGCGCTCGAAGATCCTGGCCCGCTCGTCCGGCTCGATGCCCGGCCCGGCGTCGTCGACCATCACGGCCACCCGGCCGCCTGCTGCGGCGACCACCGCAATGTCCGTCACCCCGCCTCCGTAGTGGGCCGCGTTCTCCATGAGGTTGGCCATCACCCGCTCGAAGCGGCGCTTGTCCACCCCGACCCGGCACCCTTGCACGGCCGGCTCGACGAGTACCGCGGGCGGTGGTGCGCCGTGCCCGTCCTGGCCGCGAGCCCCGGCTTCTACCGAGCGTTGCACCAGCTCGGCCACGCTGACCTCCTCGAGCACGACGTCCACCGATCCGGCGTCCGCCCTGGAGATCTCGAGCAGGTCCGCCACCATGCGCTGGAAGCGGCGCATGTCGTCGCCGAGGAGCGTGAGCGCGCGCTGGGAGCGTGGCGGCAGTTGGTCCATGTCCGCCTCGAGCACTTCCAGGCTCGCCGCCAGGGTGGTGAGGGGGGAGCGCAGTTCGTGGCTGACGTCGGAGTTGAACCGGGCCTCACGTTGAATCCGCACCTGCAGCTCGTCGACCATGGTGTTGAAGGACTTGGTGAGGCCCTCGAGGTCGGGATCGACGGCCTCGGCGTCGAGCCGCGTGTCGAGGTTTCCGCCGGCGATCGCCCCCGCCGCCTGTGAGACGTCGGAGAGCGGGCGCAAGGACCGGCTGGCGGCGAAACGTCCGAGCGCGACACCGAGCAACGTCGTCACGACACCCGCGCCGAAGAGGGTGATGCCGAGGACGCGGAAGGTGTGCGCAAGGTCGGAGAGGTCGAACACCTCGAAGTAGACCGCCCGTACCGACGGGATCGGGACGCCGACCACGATCTCGGGCGTGCCCTGACCCGCGGTGCGGTAGGTCTGGGTGGCGGCGGTGCCGTGGAGCGCCGTCTCGCGCAGCTCGGCCGGGATCGGCGACTCTGCGACCGAGAACGAGGAGGCATAGGTCTTGGCGTCGCGGTACAGCGCGGAATGGGCTGCGGTCCCCGTGTTGGCGGCGTCGATGGACGCCAGGAGCGGGACGTACCTCGTGTCGCCCGTCTCGAGGGAGCTGCGCACGAGCGCGGCATTGGAGAAGGCCTGGTTCTTGGCCGCCGACTCCCGTTCGGCCAGGAGGAAGTGCCGCGTCGTGAAGTACGAGAGGCCGCCCATGAGGATGGAGAGCAGCAGCGCCCCGAGGCCGAAGACGGCGGTGATGCGGGCGCCGATGCCCAGCCGCATGTCAGGGCACCAGCTTGTAGCCCATGCCCCTCACGGTGAGGATGTGCTGGGGCACCGCCGGATCGTGCTCGACCTTGGTGCGCAGGCGCCGGATGTGCACGTCGACCAGGCGGCCGTCCCCGAAGTAGTCGTACCCCCAGACGCGGTCGAGCAGCTGCTCGCGGCTCAGCACTTTGTTGGGGCTTGCGGCCAGCTCGCACAAGAGCCGGAACTCGGTGCGGGTGCAGTGCACCTCTTCGCCGTCGACGCGGCGCAGCACCCCTTGTTCGGGGAGCAGCACCAGGTCCCCGAAGGTGATCGCTCCCGGCTCCTCCTCGGCCGGCCGCGCCCGGCGCAGCAGGGCGCGGATGCGGGCCGCGAGCTCCTTGGCCACGAAGGGCTTCGTGACGTAATCGTCCGCTCCCGCCTCCAACCCGGCCACCACGTCGTGGGTGTCCGAGCGCGCCGTCACGATGATGATGGGCACCGCGCTCGAGCGGCGGAGCGCGCGGCAGCACTCGAACCCGTCCATTCCCGGGAGCATGAGGTCGATCAGCGCGACGTCTGTCGGTGTCTCCGCGAAGACGTCGAGGCCCTCCTCGCCGCTCGCCGCGTCCCTTACCTCGTAGCCCTCGCCTTCGAGGGCGAGTCGCATGGAGGACCTGATTCGCTCATCGTCCTCGACGACCAGGATGCGACCGCTCACGTGCCTCCGGCTACTGGATCCATATCTGCGTCGGCCAGATGCTGCCGCCGATCAATCCGAACGCCGGCTGGCCCTGCGGCGACTTCGGGTTGGCGAAGTTCTGCACCTTGGGGTTTCCGACGACGGCCCACACCGCACGGTCGGTCCACAGATAGGGCGTGTCGGTGGCAAGGCGCCGGTTCACCGTCTTGTAGGCCGCCTGGCGCACCGACTTCTCGGTGCTGCCGCGCCCGGCCAGGAGCGCCGCCTCGATCGTGGGGTCCGAGTTGCGGGCCATGTTGATGGACAGGGGGCCTGAGCTCACTGTGGTCGTGCTCCAGAAGATGTAGTTGAGGTCCGGGTCGACCGCGCCGAACTGGCGCCAACCCAAGGCCTGGTACTTGCCGGCCAGGGCATTGTTGATGATCTCGTTCTGCTGGACGGTTGTCGGCTTGACCTGGAAGCCTACCGACTGGAAGGCCTGCAGCAGGTACTCCTGCGCGCGGAACGCCCCTGGCGAGTTGGTGGAGCCCAAGGTGAACGAGACCGGCCCCCCGAGCTGCCTCGCCGCCGTCTTGACCAAGTTCTTCGCCTCGGTCGGGTTGTAGGCGGGGTACGGCACCTTCGAGTAGTACTGGGAACCCGGCACGAAGAGGCCGTTGCTCACCGGGTTGATGTTGTTGTCGATGACCTTCGCGTACTGCGTCCGGTTGATGGCCATGGCCGCGGCGCGGCGTGCGTTGGCGTTGTTGAACGGCTTGGTCCCGCCGTTGAGCTGCACGCAGTTCATGTCCGGCTCGCCTGCGACATGGGTGCTGTCGTCGATGTACGAGAAGCTCTTGTTGCCGCGGAACTGCTCAATGATCTGCGGCGTGTCGGTGATCATCAGGTCGATCGTGCCCGACTTGAGGGCCTCGGCCCGTGACTCCTCGTTGGGGATGGGCCGGAAGGTGATCTGAGACAGGTACGGCAGACCCGGCCGCCAGTAGTGGGGGTTTGCGGTCGCGGTGAAGTGGTCGTTGGGAACCCACTCCTTGAACACGAACGGCCCGGTCCCGACGGGGTGGGATGTGCCGTTGGGGTTGGCGAGCATGGAGGGCGCGACGACGTAGGCGATCTGTCCACCGATGCCGCCGGCCAGGTAGTAGGGAAAGGGCACCCAGGGTTTGGAGAAGGAGATGGCCGCCGCGTTGGGCCCCGTCTGGGTGATCCCCTTGAGCGTCGGGTTGACGACGACGCCGGTGAGCAGGGACTTGGACTGGGCCTGCAGGTTGGTCACCAGGGCGGCGCCGTTGCACGGCGTCCCGTCGTGGAACACGAGGTTGGGCCGCAAGGTGATCGTCCACGTGGTGTACGAGGCGTTGGGCACGACGGACTCGGCCAGGTACGGAGCCCAGTCACCGTTGGTCAGCACAATGGTGAGCGGGTCGAACACGGTGCGGGCGTACATGACCCCGACCTCGTCGAAGCGACCTTGCGTGGGGTCGAAGCCCTGCTCCTCTGCGTCGACGCCGAAGACCAGACTTCCGCCGCGTCTTGGGGTTGGCTCTGCTGATGCCGTCGCGACCGGGCCCGTTCGTCGTCGCCCCGGCCATCGCGTCCCACCCGAGGCCGAGCGCCGACCCGCCCGCGACCCCGGCCGCTGCTGCACCCGCTCCGGCGAGCAGCGTGCGGCGATCGAATCTCGAGGCCATCCTGGGCCCCCCTTTCTGCCTGACCTGCGGAGTGCCCGAAGGCTTGCGGCGACGTTAGTGCCCGAGGTCCCAGTCGTGGGGGCGCTACCGTGGCCAGCGAGTGCCGAGCCCCCCCGTGCCCGCCGCCTGGGACCTGGCCGGCTTCGAGGCCTGGCTGGGGGGCCGTGCCGCGTCGACCCGGACGGCCTACGTGGCCGATCTGCGGGCGTTCGCCGTATGGGCCGGCCGCGGTGGGCTGGATGCGCCCGACGGGGTCGATCGCACGCACCTCCGGCGCTACTTGGCTTCGCTCTCGACGCGTCGCCTCGCCCGCGCCACCATCGCCCGGCGGGCGGCTGCGCTGCGGTGCTACTTCTCCTGGCTCCTCCGGCAGGGTCGCCTCGGTTCCGACCCGGCCCGCGCCCTTCGTGCGCCGAGCGGCGGCGGCCGGCTGCCCAGGGTCCTTTCGGGCGCGGAGGTGTCCGGCCTGCTCGACGTCGACGCGCCGACGCCGGTCGACCGCCGGGACGTCGCGGTCCTGGAGTTGCTCTACGCCGCCGGCCTTCGGGTCTCAGAGCTCTGCGGGCTCGACCGCGGCGACCTCGACCTGCGAGGACGCACGGTCACGGTGCTCGGCAAGGGTGCCAAGCAACGCAGGGTCCCGATCCACGACGCCGCAGCCGCTGCGATCCGGGCGTGGCTCGAGGGCGGCCGTGAGGAGATGCAAGGGCCGCCGGACGCGGTCTTCGTGAACCGGCGCGGCAGCCGCCTCGGGCCTCGCGACGTGCGGCGGATCCTCGACCGCCGGGCGGTCGCCCCCACGCATCCCCATGCGCTGCGGCACACCTACGCCACCCATCTTCTCGACGGCGGTGCCGACCTTCGCGTCGTACAGGAATTGCTCGGCCATGCCAGCCTGGCCACCACACAGGTGTACACGCACGTGAGCAAAGAGCGGCTGCGCGCCGTCTACGGGAGCACCCACCCCAGGGCGTGAGCCCGGCGCCGGCGCCTCCGTCAGGTGTCCCCGGTGGTCCCAGTCCGGTGTCTCAGTCCGGTGTCTCAGTCCGGTGTCTCAGTCCGGCGGGGCGAGTCCTGCGCCCGACGGCCCGCCCGCGGAGCCGTGACCCGGCCAGCGGCTAGCATGAGCAGGCCCACCAGCCGGTGGGCAGACGCATACGGAAGAACATCACCTGTCGCGATCCACGGTCGCTGCCCGCGGGCAGCGCGGCGGCAGGGGGGCAACCGATTGGAGGAACATCACTATGGCCGTCGTTTCCATGCGGCAGCTGCTGGAGGCCGGGGTTCACTTCGGTCACCAGACGCGACGATGGAACCCGAAGATGAAGCGCTTCATCCTGGGTGAGCGCAACGGGATCTATCTCATCGACCTACGCCAGACGCTCGGTGGCATCGAGTCCGCGTACACCTTCGTGCGCGACTTGGTGGCGGATGGCGGGATCATTCTTTTCGTGGGGACGAAGAAGCAGACCCAGGGCCCGGTGGCCGAGTACGCCGAGGCCTGCGGCATGCCCTACGTCAACCAGCGATGGTTGGGCGGCATGCTGACGAATTTCGCCACGGTGTCGGGCCGGGTAAAGCGCATGCAGGAGCTCCGCGCCATGGAGGCCGCGGGCGACTTCGAGGGCATGCCCAAGCGTGAGGCCCTCCAGCACACGCGCGAGCTCGAGAAGCTCACCCGGAACCTGGGCGGGATCGCCGACCTGGACCGGTTGCCCAGCGCCGTCTTCGTGATCGACACGAAGAAGGAGGCCATCGCGGTGACCGAGGCCCGCAAGCTGGGGCTGCCCGTCGTCGCCGTCGTCGACACCAACTGCGACCCTGACGTCATCGACTACGTCATCCCGGGCAACGACGACGCCATCCGCTCCGGCTCCTTGATGTGCCGGGTCGTGGCCGACGCGGTCGTCGAGGGCCGCTTCATCGCCCAGCACCGGCGCCAGGCGGCGCCCGCCCCGGGCGCCGGCGACGAGGGAGCAGCATCGCCTTCACCGCGGCCGCGGCGGGTCCAGGCGGCCGAGCCCGTCGAGGTGGCTTGAACATGGCCGGCTACAGCGCCAAGGACGTGTCGACCCTGCGCCAGATGACCGGGGCGGGCATGCTCGACTGCAAGAGCGCGCTCGAGGAGTCAAGCGGCGACCTCGAGGAAGCAGCGAAGCTGCTGCGCATGAAGGGTCTTGCCGGTGCGGCCAAGAGAGCCGACCGCGAGGCCGGCGACGGCGCGGTGTCAGCCGTGCGCAACGGTGACGCCGCCTCGGTGGTCGAGTTGCGCTGCGAGACCGACTTCGTGGCCAAGTCGGCCGAGTTCGTCGCCTTGGCCGACGAGCTGGCTGCCCTGGTGGCCGCCAAGGGGGAGGATGCGGCGAACGAGCTTTCCGACCAGATCGACACCTTGCGCGCCACGCTGAAGGAGAACATCTCGGTCGGGCGCGTGCGTCGTTTGACGGCGGAACCCGGCCAGGTGGTGGACACGTACCTGCACCAGCAGTCGGGCCGGGGTGTGAACGCGGTGGCGGTGGTGATCGAAGGCGGCTCCGAAGAGCTGGCCCACGACATCGCGGTGCACATCGCGTTCGCCAAGCCCGCCTATCTGGGCCGGGACGAGGTACCTGAGGCGGATGTGGCGGCCGAGCGGGTCACCCTCACGGATATCACGCGCAACGAGGGCAAACCGGAGGCCGCGCTGGACAAGATCGTCGAGGGACGGATGAATGGGTGGTTCAAGGAGCGGGTGCTCCTGGACCAGTCCTACGTCAAAGACGAGAAGCAGACGGTCGCCGCCGTGCTCGGGTCGGCGCGCATCGTCGCGTTCGCGCAGGTCGTCGTCGGCGCCTGAGGGCCGGGCGGACGCAGTGGGAGAGCCGCACCGCATCGTTCTCAAGATGTCAGGCGAGGCGCTCGCCTCTGCGGCCTCCGACGAGACGATCGACGCCGCCACGGTGGAGCGCATGGCGAAGGAGCTGGCGCGCGCCATGGACGGTGGCAGCCTCGAGCTCGCTGTCGTCGTCGGCGGAGGGAACATCTGGCGCGGGACGACGGGAGAGAGCGGCGGCATGGACCGGGCCACGTCCGACACCATGGGAATGCTCGGCACGGTCATCAACGCGCTCGGCGCTGCAGGACGCGCTGGAGAAGCAGGACATGCCGACCCGCGTGCTGAGCGCGCTCTCCATGGCGGAGGTCGCCGAGCCCTACATCCGGCGCCGGGCCGTGCGGCATCTGGAAAAGGGCCGCATCGTGATCTTCGCCGCGGGCATGGGCAACCCCTTCTTCACCACCGACACACCGGCTGCCCTGCGCGCGGCCGAGATCGGCGCGGAGCTCCTGTGCAAGGGCACCCATTCGGGCGTGGACGGCGTCTACTCAGCCGACCCCAAGCTCGACCCCACCGCGACCCGCTACGACGAGATCTCGTTCATGGAGGTGATCAGCCGTGACCTGCGGGTCATGGATCTCACGGCGATCACCTTCTGCAAGGACAACAACCTCCCGGTCCGCGTATTCGACCTCATGATCCCGGGCAACATCGTTCGCGCCCTCGGCGGCGAGCGGATCGGTACGCTGGTCCGCTGATGGAGGAAGACGACCTCGCCGCCCTGGTCAAGGAGGAGACCAAGGAGAAGATGGGCAAGGCCATCGACCACGTGCGAGCCGAGATGGGCAGCGTACGCACGGGACGGGCCTCCTCGGCTCTGATCGAGTCCTTGATGGTGGACTACTACGGCACGCCGACGCCGCTTCGCCAGCTCGCCGGCTTCAGCGTGCCCGACGCCATGTTGCTGGTGGTCTCTCCCTACGACAAAGGTTCGCTCGGGGGGATAGAGAAGGCGATCATGGCTTCCGACCTGGGTATCAACCCCAACAACGACGGCACGGTGATCCGCCTGGCCTTCCCGCCGTTGACGGAGGAACGCCGCAAGGAGCTGGTGAAGGTGGTGCGGCACAAGGCCGAAGAGGGGAGAGTCGCCGTGCGCAACCTGCGGCGTTCGGGGCGACACGAGCTCGAGGGACTGCAAAAGGACGGAGAGCTCTCGACGGACGAGCTCGATCGGGTCGAGAAGGAGCTCGAGAAGATCACTCACGAGCAGGTCGCGCTCATCGACCAGCTGCTGGCGCAGAAAGAGCGCGAGCTGCTGCAGGTCTGAGGAGAGTCATGACCGATCGCGACGGGGACCTCTTCGGAGGTTCCGAGAGCATCGAGGAACGTGCCGGCTCCGACGAGAGCGCGTGACCCGGTGTCCATCCCTACGACGAGGAGCCTCGCTACCAGGAGCGTCCCTCTGGTGAGGGACGTCCCTACGACGAGGAGCGTTCCAATGACGACGAGCTTCCCTGGGGACTTGGGCGCGACGACGCGCCTGCTCCGGGGACGGGCGCCGAGCCCGACGAAGCCGTGGAGGAGGAGCCGCCCAGTTACCGCTCGGGAAGGGTCCGGATCATCGGTGCGGAACCGGCCGGCGACACTGTCCGCGAGGTCACCGGCCCGGTCGTGGATGAGCATCCCGACCTGTTGCACTGGAACGAACCGCCGACAGGACAGGTGCCAGCGGTGCTTGACCGGAGCGACAGCGAGGACCAACCCGTCGCTCCCCCCTCCTGGCGCGAAGAGGACAGCGACTGGGAGGCTCAGGAGGAGCTCTTCGAGCCGGCGATGCTCTCTCAGGACCTGCCCGCCGTGGGTGCGCTCCTCGGCGACACCGGTTCGGAGGCCGACGTCGAGCGCCAACCGTGGCAATTCGAGTCCGACGACACGTTGGTGATCATCCCCGAGCACGACGACGGGGTCGTAGAGGACGCCGGGGAACCGGCCGCCGTGGATGAGCCCGAGGCGGAGCCCGTGGCGTCTTCGGCTGTGCCGGAGGCGACCGTCGCGGCGTCCGCCGCCGCGGCGTCTCGGCTCAGCCCTCCGGAACCGCCCGAGCCTCGGACCCGCGTGGCACGCTCCTCACGCTCGGGCTCGCAACCTCCGACCACCACGGTCGGACCGTCCGGTACGGGCGGGCGCGACATGCGCGTGGCCATCGGTTCCGGAGTCGTGTTGGGCATCGTGGCGCTGGCCTGCTTCGCCGCGGGCACCGTCGCCACCATGGTTATCGCCTCCGCCGTCGTGCTCCTGGCCACCGCGGAGGCGTACGCCGCGTTCCGCCGCGCCCATTACCACCCGGCAACCCTGCTCGGCCTGGTGGCCGTGCTGTCCCTCATGATCGAGGCGTACAACAAGGGCGTCGCCGCAATGCCCCTGGTGACCGTGCTCTTGGTTGCCGGCGCCTTCGTGTGGTACCTGGCCCGGGTGGAGCCGGCGGCCGAGCCCGTCACTGGCATCACCTCGACGGTCTTCGTCTTCGTCTGGGTGGGCGTGTTCGGCTCCTTCGCCGCGCTCCTGCTCGACCCGACCGTCTTCCCTGACCGTCACGGCATCGCGTTCATCCTGGCGGCGGTCATTGTGACGGTGGCGGACGACATCGCGTCGTTGCTGGTCGGTTCCGCCATGGGGCGCCATCCGCTGGCACCGTCGGTCAGCCCGAACAAGAGCTGGGAGGGCCTGATCGGCGGTGCTTTGGCCGCCATCCTCGTGTCGGTCGTCGTGGTGCACTTCATCCATCCCTGGACGGTGGGGAAGGCGCTGATCTACGGCATCGTGGTCGCCGTCGTGGCGCCGCTCGGCGACCTGAGCCAGTCGATGATCAAGCGCAACCTCGGGATCAAGGACATGGGCCGACTCCTGCCCGGCCACGGAGGGGTCCTCGATCGTGTCGACAGCCTCCTCTTCGTCGTCCCGGCCACGTACTTCGTGGTCAAGGCGCTGAACCTCGGCTGAGTCGATGCGCCGTGTCTGCGTGATGGGCTCGTCGGGCTCCGTCGGCCTGCAAGCGCTCGACGTGATCCGCGCCGAGCGTGACCGTTTTGAAGTCCATGCCCTGGGGGTCCAGCGGTCGACCGACACGCTGATCGCGCAGGCGGCCGAATTCCGACCCGCCATCGTGGTGGTGGGGGATCCGGACCACGCTCTCGCGGTGCGTGCCGCTGTGCCGGAAGGGACCGAGGTACTGGCCGGGCCCGAGGGAATGGCCGAGGCGGCTCGGGGCGCCGACGTCGTCCTCAACGCGGTCGTGGGATTCGCCGGCTTGCCCGTGACGCTCGCCGCACTCGAAGCGGGACGCCGCTTGGCCCTCGCCAACAAGGAGTCACTCATCGCGGGCGCGCCGGTGGTGCAAAAGGCGCGGCGGACCCCGGGCGCCGAGATCGTGCCGGTCGACTCCGAGCACTGCGCCCTCCACCAGTGTCTGGCCTCGGTCGACGGGACCAGCGCCGTGGCCCGGTTGCTGCTCACGGCCTCGGGCGGTCCATTCCGCGGCTGGGCGGCCGAACGTCTCGGTGCGGTGACGGTGCAAGAAGCGCTGGCCCACCCGACCTGGTCGATGGGCCCCAAGATCACGGTCGACTCCTCGACGCTGATGAACAAGGGCCTCGAGGTGATCGAGGCGCACGAGCTCTTCGGCATCGACTACGACCGCATTCAGGTGGTCGTGCACCCCCAGTCGATCGTTCACTCCATGGTGGAGTTGCGGGACGGCTCCACGCTGGCGCAGCTCTCCGATCCGGACATGCGACTGCCCATCGGTTACGCGCTGGGATGGCCCGACCGGGCGGCGACCCCATTCGGCGCGCTCGACTGGAGCCAGCCCCGCCAGCTGACCTTCGAGCCGCCCGACCGCGCCGTCTTCCGGTGTCTCGACCTGGCCTACGAAGCGGGACGGTGCGGGGGATCGGCACCAGCGTGGCTCAGCGCCGCGAACGAGGTCGCGGTGGAGTCCTTCCTGGCCGGCACGCTGTCGTGGGACGGCATCGCCGAGGTGGTCGCCGAGACACTCGAGGCGTGGCGCGACGGCGAAGTCGACGATGTCGACGCGGTCCTGGCCGAGGACGCGGAGGCCCGGGTGAGGGCGCATGCCGCGCTGGCCCGACGTCAGCGTCCGGGCTGAGCCCGGTAGCGTTGATTTCACCATGACTCTCACCGAGCAGGAGCGTCCGGCCGCCCCGACGCCCCCGTCGCCCCGTGAGGAAGGACCCGAAGAGAACGGGGGGTTCCGTCGCGTCCTCCAGCTGCTCCTGGCGGTAGGGCTCATCACGGCGTTCTTCGTGTTGGCCGGTTGGGGCGATCTGCTGCTCTTCATCGCCATCCTCGTGGCCATCGTCATGCTCCACGAGCTCGGTCACTTCGCCACGGCGAAGTGGGCCGGCATGAAGGTGACGGAGTACTTCGTGGGTTTCGGGCCACGGCTGTGGTCCGTCCGCCGCGGCGAGACCGAGTACGGCGTCAAGGCCATCCCGGCCGGTGGGTACGTGCGCATCACGGGCTTCACGTCCACCGAGGAGGTGGCCGCCGAGGACGAGCCGCGGGCGTACCGCAACCAGCCCTTCTACCAGCGCATCGTCGTGGCCTCAGCCGGGTCGGCCATGCACTTCCTCATCGCCTTCGTGCTGGCCCTCGTCCTGGTCATCGGCTACGGCACGTCGAGCAACAACTACAAGGTGACCACGCTCGAACACTGGAACGGCGTCGCGACGACACCGGCCGCGGCCGCCGGCCTCCGGCCCGGGGACACGATCGTCTCCGTCGACGGCAAGGCGTTCTCGGGCCCGAACTCCATGAGCGACGCCATTCGGGGCGCCGTCGGCCGGCCCCTGGTCCTCGGCGTCGAGCGCGGCGGCCGCCTGCTCCGGCTCACGGCGACACCGGAGAGCGGCAAGGGCATCACCGTCGACGGTCAGAAGTTGTCGGACCGCGGCTACCTAGGGGTCCAGATTGAGCCGGCGAACCGCTCCGTCGGCCTCGCCGGTGCCGTCCCGGCGTCGTTCGCCACCCTCTGGCACGTCGCCGACCTGAACCTGGCGGGCCTCGGGCAGACATTCTCGCCCCACGGTGTCGCCTCGGTGCTCCACGAGGACACGAACACAAAGGCGGCGACGGCCGCCGCGGACAATCCGGGTTCCGCGCCACGGCCGGTCTCGATCATCGGCATCGCCGGCCTCGGTGTGGACGCGCAGCGCCAGGGACTCGAATCAGTCCTGGCGCTGCTCATCGCCATCAACATCATCTTCGGCATCTTGAACATGCTGCCGATGATCCCGCTCGACGGCGGGCACGTGGCGATCGCGGCCTACGAATGGGTCCGGACCAAGCGAGGCCAGGCCTACTACCGCGCCGACATCACCAAGCTCTTCCCCGTGGCTTTCATGTTCCTGGCCTTCCTCGGCATCTTCGTCCTGTCGGGTGTGTTCCTCGACATCACACATCCGATCCAGTACCCCTAAGAAAGGTCCGCCGTGGAGCTCTCGCCGTCCCTGCTCTCGCCGCGCCGGCCGACTCGCAGGATCACGCTCGGCGGGGTCGCCATCGGCGACGGAGCGCCCGTCACCGTGCAGTCGATGACGACGACCAAGACCGCCGACGTCGACGGCACGTTGGCGCAGGTCTACGCGCTGGCTGCGGCCGGGGCCGACATCGTCCGTTGTACGTGCAACGAGCAGGCCGCGGCCGAGGGGTTGGCGCACATCGTTCCCCGCTCACCCGTCCCCATCGTGGCCGACATCCACTTCCACCACGAGATGGCCTTGGCCGCGCTCGATGCAGGGGTGCACGGCCTGCGCCTCAACCCGGGCAACTTGCGCAAAGAGGCGGAGATCAAGGAAGTGGCGGCGGCGGCGCGTGACCGCGGCGTGCCGATCCGCATCGGGGTCAACGCCGGCTCACTGCATCCGGACCTCTACAAGAAGCATGGTGGTGCGACACCCGAAGCGCTCGTCGAGTCGGCACAGCACGAGCTGCGCCTCTTCGAAGAGGTCGGCTTCGACGACGTGAAGATCTCGGTCAAGGCCTCCTCGGTGGCGCTCATGATCGCGGCGTACCGCCTGGCTTCCGAGACCTTCGACCACCCGCTCCACCTGGGTGTGACCGAGGCCGGCCCGCCTCCGGCCGGGCTGGTCAAGGGCACGGCCGGCATCGGCGCACTGCTGGCCGAGGGCATCGGCGACACCATTCGTTACTCGCTCACCGCCGACCCCGTCGAGGAGGCCCGCGCCGGGCGCCAGCTGCTGGAGTCGCTCGGACTGCGCGAGCGCAAGGGCCTGGACTTGATCGCGTGTCCGTCCTGTGGCCGGGCCCAGGTCGACGTGATCGCCGTGGCCCAGGAGGCGCAGGCGGCACTCGAGAAGTTGAGCCTGCCCATTCAGGTCGCTGTCATGGGCTGCGTGGTCAACGGACCCGGCGAGGCCCGCGAGGCCGATATCGGGATCGCCGCCGGCCGGCAGAAGGGCCATCTCTTCATCCGGGGCCAGATCGTCCGCGTCGTGCCTGAAGCCGACATGGTGGCCGCTCTGGTCGAGGAAGCAGAGCGTCTGGTCGCCGAGGGCGTCGAGGCGCGGATGGCCGCCGCGGACGCGGGCGCGGCGGCAGAGGCGGAGGCAGACCGGCAAGCGCTGCTCGACGACACCGGTGCCGACCCGAACCACACCGCCGAGAAGATCGAGATCATCCGCCGACACTCGGACCGGTAGGCCGCGCCGGCCACTGCCGATCCGACTCACGGGCCTGACCGGGGCTCAGGTGAAGGCCACCCCTGTCGGCCTTGTCCCCACCGTGAAGACCGCCGTGACGTCTTTGGTGGCAGTGTCGATCACACTCACAGTGTTCGAGCCCGAGTTCGTCACGTACGCGGCACTTCCGTCCGGGATGAACGCCACGGCGGTCGGCGTACCCCCCACCGGGATCACCTTTCCTACTGTGGCTCTCGAGGGCTTGAACACCATCGCAGCGTTGCCGCCGTAGTTGGAACTCTCGGTCACGAGGCCGAGCCTGCCATCCGGGCTGATCGCCAGCCCCCATGGCTCGAAGCCTGCCCTCACAGAGGCCACAACCGCGTTGGACGAGGTCTTGATCTCGCTCAATTTGTCGGCGTGGATCCTTGCGACGTACACGTCCTTGCCGTCTGGGGTGATCGCGATCCCGATTGGTTCGCCGCCCGCCTTGATGGTTCCGTGGACGGTGTTGGTGGCGACCTCGATCACGCTCACGGTGCTAGAGCCCCTGACGGCGCTGGAGCCCTCGTTGGTCACGTAGGCGACGCTGCCGTTCGGCGTGATGGCGACCGCTCTCGGCTCTGTCCCCACCTTGATGGTTCCCTGGACGGTGTTGGTGGCGACGTCGATCACGCTCACGGTGCCAGAGCCTCGTTGGTCACGTAGGCGAAGGCTCCATTCGGGGTGATGGCAACCCCCTCCGGCGACTTCCCCACCGTGACGGTCCCCACGACCGTGTTCGTGGCGACGTCGATCACGCTCACGGAGTTCGAGCCCGAATTGGTCACGTACGCGGTACTGCCGCCCGGGGTGGTGGCCACTCCATACGGCCCGCTCCCAACCGTCACGGTCCCCACGACCGTGTTGGTGGTGACGTCGATCACGCTCACGGTGCCAGAGCCCGCGTTGGCGACGTAGGCGTAGCCAGATGTCGACGAACCCGCCGCCGGCGCCGTCACCAGCGCCGATCCACCGAGCAGTGCGGCGAAGCAGGGTCCGACGAGACGGGCGAACCCCCGGGTCTTCGTGGCAACACGAAAGGTCGAGATGAACCCGTTCTTCGCCATGCACCCAACGTCTTTCTGTCGGCCGTGCCGACGATCGCGGTTTTCATCCCGTCAACGAGACCCAGCCTCGTAGACCCAGCCTCGTAGACCCAGCCTGGGCCAAGATCGACGCGATGAACACGGTCAAAAGGTCACACGATGACCACCGGGTTTTCTGACCGGGTTCCCCGACCGGGCGGCGTGGCGGCCACTAGCGTGCGCAGCCGTGGCCAAGGGTGCTGTCGTCTCGCGCGTGGAGGACTTCCCGCGCTGGTACCAGGAGGTGATCGCGGGCGCGGAGATGGCCGAGAACGGCCCGGCTCGCGGCACCATGGTCATCCGCCCCTGGGGCTACGGCATCTGGGAGCTGATGCAGTCCGAGCTCGATCGGCGGATCAAGGAGGCTGGCGCGGAGAACGCCTACTTCCCCCTCTTCATCCCCGAGTCGTTCCTCCGCCTCGAGGCTGAGCACGTCGAGGGGTTCGCTCCCGAGCTGGCCGTGGTCACACACGGCGGCGGCAAGGAGCTCGAGGAGCCACTCGTGGTCCGGCCGACGAGCGAAACCGTGATCAACAGCTTTTTCGCCAAGTGGGTGCAGAGTCATCGCGACCTTCCGATGCTCGTGAACCAGTGGGCGAATGTCGTCCGCTGGGAGCTCCGCCCGCGGCTCTTCCTGCGCACGACCGAGTTCTTGTGGCAGGAGGGGCACACGGCGCACGCGACCGAGGCCGACGCGCGGGCCTACGCCTTGCGCATCCTCAACGACGTCTACCGCGCCACCATGGTCGACGTCCTCGGCATCCCCGTCTTCACCGGCCACAAGACGGACCGGGAGCGCTTCGCCGGAGCGATTCGGAGCTGGACGTGTGAGGGGATGATGGGCGACGGCAAGGCGCTCCAGATGGGCACCAGCCACGAGCTGGGACAGAACTTTGCCCGCGCCTTCGGCATCACCTACTCCAACGCCGATGGCGTCTTGGAGCACGTGTGGCAGACGTCGTGGGGCGTCTCCACCCGGCTTGTCGGAGCCCTGGTCATGGGGCATGGCGACGACTTCGGTCTGCGCCTGCCACCCGCGCTCGCGCCGGCACAGGTGGTGGTGCTCGCCGTCAAGGACGCACCTGAGGTGGGCGCGGCGGCCGGTGCGCTCGTCACCGAGCTGAGCGACGCCGGCCACAGGGTGCGACTCGACGACCGGACCGACACCGGCTTCGGGCGTCGAAGCGTGGACTGGGAGCTCAAGGGTGTCCCGGTGCGGCTCGAGGTCGGACCACGCGATCTGGCGGAGGGCAACGTCACGCTCGTCGTGCGCCACACGCGTGAGAAGCGGACCGTGCCCTTGGCGGGAGCCTCCACCGAGGCGGCGGCCGTGTTGCGCACGGCGGGGGCGGACCTCTTGGCCGAGGCGACGGCATGGCGCGACGCTCACACCGCCGACGTCGCGACTCTGGACGAGGCGGTGGAAGCGGGTGGCTCCGGGTTCGCCCGCGTGCCGTGTGCCGCGCTCGGGGTCGACGCGGAGGACCAGCTGGCCCGGCACGCCATGACCGTCCGCTGCCTGCAGCGGGTGGACGGGTCGCTGGCCGAGCCAGGCGACGAAGTAGCCGACCTCGCGGCCGTCGTCGGCCGCTCGTATTAGGGCTCCCGCTGCTATAATTTTTGAGCTGTCCATATACAGAATCAGTACCTCGTAGGAAAGCGTGGGCTGCGGCCCACGCTTTCGCTTTGCGGGGGCCGATGCATAGAAATCGTGTGAGAAGGAAGCGAGAGGAGGTGACGGCGTGAGCAATCTTGGCGACGACCTGGCGGGCGCGCTGTCGCCCGCGCTCGAGGCGCGTGGTCTCGACCTCGTCGACGTCGAGGTCCACGGCGCCAGCCTCACCGTCTACGTGGACAAGGAGGGCGGCGTGGGCCTGGACGAGCTGGGAGAGGCCACCCGCGACGTCTCAACGCTCCTCGACCAGCTCGACCCCATGCCGGGGCGCTACACCCTGTCGGTCTCGAGCCCGGGGCTGGAACGGCGACTTCGCACCCCCGGACACTTCGCCCGCGCCGTCGGAGAGACCGTCACGGTCCGCCTGGACGCCGGTACGGCGGCCGTCCGGCGGGTGACCGGCACGTTGGAGTCGGTGGACGAGACGGGGTTCACCCTGGTCGGCCCTGAGGTGCCGGGCGAAACGATGGAGATCGGCTACGGCCGGGTGGAGCGTGCCCGCACGGTGTTCCAGTGGGGGCCTGAGCCGAAGAGAGCGACGAGAGAGAGGGTGAAGCGGCCATGAGCAAGACCAACTTCGAGTTCTTCGACGCGCTCGGGCCAGATCGCGCGCGACAAGGGGATCTCGGTGGAGACCCTGCTCGACGCGCTGGCGAACGCTCTGGTCGCCGCCTACAAGCGCCGCCCGGACGCGGCGGAAGAGGCCGTGGTCACCATCGACCCCGAGTCGGGCGAGATCCGGGTCTACGGCCAAGAGCTCAACGACGACGGCGAGGTCGTGCGCGAGTGGGACGACACGCCCGACGACTTCGGGCGCATCGCGGCCCAGACGGCCAAGCAGGTGATCCTCCAGCGCATCCGCGAGGTCGAGCGCGACATGAAGTACGAGGAGTACGCGGGCCGGGAGGGAGACATCGTCACCGGGATCGTGCAACAGACTGACAACCGCTACACCCTGCTGGATCTCGGAAAGGTCGAGGCGCTCCTCCCGCAGGCGGAGCAAGTCTCCTACGAGCGGTATGAGCACGGGACCCGCCTGAAGGCCTACATCGTCGAGGTGCGCAAGACCACCAAAGGACCTCAGATCGTCGTCAGCCGCACGCACCCGGGCCTCATCAAGCGACTCTTCGAGCTCGAAGTCCCCGAGATCGGCTCTGGCGTGGTGGAGATCAAGGCAGCGGCCCGGGAGCCGGGGCACCGCACCAAGATCGCCGTCTGGTCCAACGACCCCAACGTGGACCCCGTCGGCGCGTGCGTGGGCGCCCGGGGTTCTCGGGTGCGGATGGTCACCAACGAGCTGCGCGGCGAGCGGGTCGACGTCGTCCCCTTCTCGGGCGATCCGGTCGAGCTCATCCAGAACGCGCTCGCGCCGGCACGGGTCCGCGAGGTGCGTCTCGACGAGGTGACCGGCACGGCGACGGTGATCGTGAGCGACTTCCAGCTGTCGCTCGCCATCGGCAAGGAGGGCCAGAACGCCCGTTTGGCCGCTCGCCTCACGGGGTGGCGCATCGACATCAAGAGCGAGACGCAACTGGCCGAGGAGGAGGCCGGCGGCTACGGCGACCAGGAGTGGGCCGAGGGCGAGTGGGTCGAGAACGAGAGCGGCGAACTGGTATGGAAGCCGGCCGAGGGCGGCGAAGCGATGTCGGCCGAGGAGTGGACGCACCAGGCCGAGGAGCCCCACACGAGGTTCCTGCCCCCACGCCCGCGACGCCGGCGCCGCGGTGAGCGGGGAGGGCCGAGGCCGATAGCGCCGACCCGGACCTGCGATCGGCTGCCGCACCCCACGGGCTGCCGACCGTCTGGTCCGAGTGGTCCGCCGTCAAGACGGCAGCCTCGCGGTCGACCGCTACGGACCGGGGAGGGGTGCCTGGCTGTGCGAGGGATCCCTGTCGTGTCTGGACGAAGCCGTCGGTCGGCGTCGCTTCGCCGGAGCGTTCAGAACGACCGTCGAGACCTGCTCGGCAGGACGGCTGCGGGCGGAGTTAGCCGCGGCGTGGGGGAGTCCGATGGACGATGTGCGAGGATAGGGGGTCGGGTTGACGCCGGGCCCCGAGAGGAACGAAGGACGAAGAGAACCACTTGCCAAAGAAGATTCGCGTCTATGAGCTGGCCAAAGAGTTAGGCCTCACCAACAAGGAGGGTCTCGAGCTGGCCTTGTCCCTCGGGATCGGGGTCAAGAGCCATTCCTCCTCCATCGAGGAGGCGCAGGCGGACCGCGTGCGCCGCAAGGCGGACGCCGAAGGGCTGCGTCGCCCGGTGCAGCCCGAGGAGCCCGCGGCCAGCAAAGCTGCGACGAAGTCCGCATCCGGTCCGGCGCAGGCGGCGCCGGTCGTAGCAGGCGGCGCCAAGAAGGCCGTGGCGGCGTCGAGCGCCGGGGCCGTGACCAGCTCGAGCCCGGCGAAGAAGGCCGCGGCACCGGTGCGCAAGATCGCGGCGTCGGCTCCCGGCAGCACGGGTGTCCCACCGCTCCGGCGGCCGCGCCGATCACCAGCCGCCCGACCGGTGCCCCGACGCGTCCGCC
Organism: uncultured Acidimicrobiaceae bacterium; assembly: GCA_963824445.1. Lineage (GTDB taxonomy): Bacteria > Actinomycetota > Acidimicrobiia > Acidimicrobiales > RAAP-2 > Bog-473. The sequence goes on from CAWGPG010000001.1 coordinate 202,681, forward strand.
CGAGGGGACACCCAACGGGTCGCCGGCGCAGCAGGCACCCCTGGCCCAGTCACCGGCGGCCCAGGCACCTGCGGCCCAGTCGCCTGCGGCCCAGGCACCGGCGGTCCAGTCGCCTGCGGCTAGGGCACCGGCGGCCCAGTCACCGGCGGCCCAGTCACCTGCGGCCAGGGCACCTGACACCGCTGCCCCGCCCACAGCGCCGGAGCAATCGCGTCCGGCCCGCCCGCCCCTCAGCCCTTCGGGCAAGCCCGTCCCGCCACCGCCAGGGGCGCGGCCACCGCTCGGCCCCAGCGGCCGACCGATCCCGCCCCCACCGGGCATGGGAGGTCGGCGACCCAGTACGGCCCCGAGCTCGTCGTCTGGCACGCGGGCACCCGGCTCGTATCCGCCCAGGACCGGCGGCCGGCCACCCGGTGGCTCCGGCCGACTGGCGGGGATCGTCGGGCGGGGGCGGCTACGGCGGACGTCCCGAGTGGCGGCTTCGGCGGTCGGTCGAGTACCGGCGCTCCGACGGGCGCACCTCCCGGAGGAGGTCGCGGCGGGATGGCGGGTCGGCGGCCGCCCCAGCGCCGGGCCCGTCGACGCCGGCGCAACATCGAGGAGCTCGAGCCGACCCAGCTCACCACCTACCAGCCCTCGACCGCGCCGGTTCCCGACGGCGAGATCATCGTCGAGCGGGGCTCCACGGCGCGCGACCTCGGGCCGAAGCTCAACCGCAGCGCCGGTGACATCGTGCGTTTCCTGCTGCTCCAGGGCGAGATGGTGATGGCCACGCAGTCGCTGACCGACGACATGATCGAGCTCTTCGCGGCCGAGATCGGCGCCGACGTCCGGCTGGTCGACCCGGGCGAGGAGCAGGAGGCCGAGCTCCTGGCGCGCTACTTCGAGGACGAGGAGGAGGAAGACGAGGCCGACCAGCGGCCGCGTCCGCCCGTGGTGACCGTCATGGGTCACGTCGACCACGGCAAGACGCTCTTGCTCGACCGGATCCGCTCCTCCAACGTCGTCGCCGGCGAGGCCGGTGGCATCACCCAGCACATCGGCGCCTACCAGGTCGAGTGGCAGGGCCACCCGATCACCTTCATCGACACGCCGGGCCACGCCGCCTTCACCGCCATGCGCGCCCGGGGCGCCCAGGCGACCGACATCGTCGATCCTCGTGGTGGCGGCGGACGACGGCGTCATGCCCCAGACGATCGAGGCCATCGACCACGCCAGGGCGGCCGACGTGCCGATCATCGTCGGCCGTCAACAAGATCGACCGTCACGACGCCGACCCGGCCCGGGTACTCCAGCAGCTCTCCGAACGCGGGCTCGTTCCCGAGGCGTGGGGCGGCGACACCATCGTGGTCGAGGTCTCCGCGCTGCAGGGCACGGGCATCGACGACCTGCTCGAGCAGATCGTGCTCGTGGCCGAGGTGGAGGAGCTGCACGGCGCGCGTCGAGGGCGAGGCCCGCGGCGTCGTGCTCGAGGCGAACCTCGAGGCCGGCCGGGGGCCGGTGGCGACGGTCATCGTCGAGAGCGGGACGCTGCGGGTCGGCGACCCCGTCGTGGCCGGCGCGGCCTGGGGCAAGGTCAAGGCGCTGGTCGACGACCATGGCGACCACATCAAGGAGGCGCTGCCGTCCACGCCGGTGCAGGTGCTCGGGTTCTCCGAGCCGCCGCAGGCGGGCGACGAGATGCGGGCGGCCAAGGACCTGGCGCCGGGCGCGGACGCTCGGCGAGGCCCGGGCGCAGCGCTTCCGCCTCGTCCGGCCACAAGCCCGGTGGCCGCGGCCACGGGCGCCAAGCTCGAGGACCTCTTCGAGCAGATCTCAGCGGGGCGAGACGGCGACGCTCAACATCGTGCTCAAGGCCGACGTGCAGGGCTCGCTCGAAGCGGTGACCGAAGTCGCTCAAGCGAGCTCGAGCGCGACGACGTGAAGCTGAGCTTCGTCCTGCGCGGCGTCGGCGGCATCACCGAGAACGACGTCCAGCTGGCCGCGGCGTCGAACGCCACCATCATCGGGTTCAACGTGCGCCCGGACAAGCGCTGCTCGCGAACTGGCCGAGACCTCCAACGTCGAGATCCGGACCTACGAGATCATCTACAAGCTCCTCGAGGACATCGAGGCGGCCATGCTCGGCATGCTCGCGCCCCGTCTTCGAGGAGGTCGTCACGGGCGAGGCCGAGGTGCGCGAGGTGTTCCGGGTCCCCCGGATCGGCGCCGTCGCCGGGTGCTACGTGCGCGACGGGCGCATCACCCGGGGCTCCAAGGTCCGCTTCCTGCGTGAGGGGACCGTCATCTGGAAGGGCGCCATCAACTCGCTGCGCCGCTTCAAGGACGACGTGCGCGAGGTGCCGCCGGGTTCGAGTGCGGCATCGGGCTCTCGGACTTCCAGGACCTCAAGGAGGGCGACGTGATCGAGACCTTCGAGGAGCGCGAGATCCCGGAACTGACGAGCGCGCCGAGCTGAGCGTCCGTGAGACGGCGCACGGCGACGTACCCCCGCGCCTTGCGGGTCAACCAGGTGTTGCGGCAGGTGGTGGCCGAGGAGCTCGAACGTCTGGCCGACGCCGACGAGCGGCTGCGCATGGTGACCGTGACCGCGGTGGACACCGCGCCCGACCTGCGCACCGCGGTCGTCTACCTGGCCACGCTCGACCCGACGACGCGACCGAGGCGCTCGAGGAGCGCCGCGGCCACCTCCAGCGCCCATCGGCGCGCAGATCGACCATGAAGCGCACGCCCCGGCTCCCTTCCGGGCCGACCCGGCCATCGCCGCCGGGTCGACGGGTGGAGGAGATGCTGCGCGGGCTGCACGACGAGGCGGCGCCGGGGGCGGGCGGGACCGAGAGCGACGGGCGGGCGGGGAGCCCGCAGCGACGAGCGGTGACCGCCAACGGCCTGGTGGTCGTGGACAAGGAGGCGGGGTGGACGTCGCACGACGTCGTCGCCCGCTGCCGGCGCATCTTCGGCCAGCGCCGGGTCGGCCACGCCGGGCACCCTCGACCCCGACGCCACCGGCGTGCTCCTGGTCGGCCTCGGCCGCGCCACCCGGCTGCTGCGCTTTCTCACCGCCCTGCCCAAGACGTACGACGACCGACGTCGTGCTCGGCACCGCCACCTCGACCCTCGACGCCTCGGGCGAGGTGACCGGCACCTACGACATGGCCGCGTCACCCGACGCCGACGTGCGCGGCGGCCGCGGCGGCGCTGACCGGGCACCATCGAGCAGATGCCGCCGATGGTCTCGGCCGTCAAGGTGGGCGGCCGACGCCTGCACGAGCTGGCCCGCCAAGGCGTGGAGGTCGAGCGGCCCGGCCCGAACCGTGACGGTCTAGCGCTTCGACGCCGAGCCCGCGCCGGCGTCGGCCCGGCGTCTACCGCGCCGAGGTCGAGTGCTCCTCGGGCACCTACGTCCGGGTGCTGGCCCAGGACCTCGGCCGGGCGCTCGGCGGCGGCGCTCACGTGGGCCGCCTGCGGCGCACCCGCATCGGCTCCTTCGACGAGGCCGGAGGCCCGGCCGCTCGACCAGCTCGGCCCCGACGACGTTCTGACACCGGCCCAGGCCATGCGCGACCTCGAGTCCGGTCGCGCGTCGACGCCGTCGTTGCGGCTTCTGTCAGCAACCGGCCTCCCGCTCGACCGGGTGCCGCTCGGCGCGGCGGGGGAGGGGCCGTGGGCGATCGTCGACGAGCGTGGGACGCTCCTCGCCGTCTACGAGGCCACGGACTCGGACCGGATCCGCCCGGCCGTCGTCCTCGGCGCGGCGATGAGCGACGACTACCCTCAGGCCGCGCAATGCCCGGAGCAGGAACCGCGGTCACCATCGGCGCCTACGACGGCGTGCACCTGGGCCACCGGGCGCTGCTCCGCGACCTGACGACGCGTGCCAAGGCAGCCGGCCTCTCGACGGTGGTGGTCACCTTCGACCGCCACCCGGCGTCGGTGGTGCGACCCGAGTCGGCCCCGCAACAGCTGACCAGCCTCGACCAGAAGCTCGAGCTGCTCGCCGAGTGCGGCATCGACCGCACCGTCGTCATCCGCTTCGACGAGACGCGGTCGGCGGAGTCGGCGGAGGACTTCGTGACCGAGGTGCTCGTCGACCAGCTCTCGGCGCGGCTCGTCGTGGTGGGGGAGGACTTCCACTTCGGACACGGGCGACGGGGAAACGTCGACCTGCTGCGCCGGCTGGGAGCAGAGCACGGCTTCGACGTGGTCGGGGTGCGCCTCACCGGCGACGGCTCGCACGCCGTCTCCTCCACGCGCATCCGGGCACTGGTAGCGGCGGGAGAGGTCGAAGCGGCGGCGCGAGTTGCTCGGGCGGCCCCACGAGGTCCGCGGCACGGTGGTCCGGGGGGATGGACGGGGCGGTCCCCAACTCGGGTTCCCGACGGCCAACGTGGAAGTGCCCGATGACATCGCTCTTCCCGCCGACGGCGTCTACGCCGGGCTCTACCGGCGACCCGACGGAGTGGCGCACCGCGCCGCGGTCTCGGTGGGGCGGCGGCCGACCTTCTACGAGCCGGGCACGGCGCCCGTCCTGGTCGAGGCCTACCTCCTCCACTTCGACGGCGACCTGTACGGCGAGCCGGCCCGGGTCTCGTTCACCCACCGACTGCGAGACGAGCTCCGCTTCGAGTCGGTGGAGGCGTTGATCGCCCAGATGCGCGCCGACGTCGAGGCCACCGAGCGAGTGCTGGCCTCGGCCGATCTTCCCTGATCAGCGGCCGGGTGCTAGCATGGAGGGCGGCCGGTGACGGGTTTCCCGGTCGCATCCCGACGACGTTCCGAGGTTCTTTCTTCATGCCCGACACGCAGGCCACCATCTCCGAGTACCGGCTCCACGAGAGTGACACCGGTTCGCCGGAGGTGCAGATCGCACTGCTGTCGGGCCGGATCAACCACCTCACGGAGCACCTGAAGGTGCACAAAGGGGACCACCACACCCGGCGAGGACTGATGAAGCTCATCGGCCAGCGCCGGCGGCTGCTCGACTACGTCCGAGAGAACGACGTCGAGCGCTACCGCTCCATCATCAGCCGTCTCGGCATCCGACGGTAGCGGGGCACCACAACATCCGGGCGTCTTCGGCCACTGGCTGCCAGTCGCCGGTCACTTCGTGCGAGGTGGTCGACCACTGGGAACCAGACGTGGAGATGCCCCCGACATACGAGGAGCATCATGTCTGATGCCATTTCCGTCTCGGCCCCGATCAGCGGGACCGATCGCACCATGTCCTTCGAGGCCGGGAAGCTGGCCCAGCTGGCCGACGGGGCGGTGCTGGGCCGCATCGGCGACACGGTCCTGCTGGCCACCGCCACGGCCGCTCGCTCGGTTCGGGAGGGGACCGACTTCTTCCCCCTGACCGTCGACATCGAGGAGCGCGCCTACGCCGCGGGCAAGATCCCCGGGTCCTTCTTCCGCCGGGAGGGCAAGAGCTCGGACCAGGCCATCCTGACCTGCCGCCTGATCGACCGGCCGCTGCGGCCGTCCTTCCCCGACGGCTTCCGCAACGAGATCCACATCGTGGGCACCATCGTCGGCGCCGACCAGGTCAACCCGCACGACGTCCTGGCCATCAACGCCTCGTCGGCCGCGCTCGATGATCTCGGGCATCCCCTTCGACGGACCGATCGGCGCGGTTCGCGTCGCCTACACGACCGACGGCCGCTGGATCCCGCACCCGACGTTCGAGGAGGGCGAGGACTCGAGCTTCGAGCTGGTGGTGGCCGGCCGCGCCCTGAGCGACGACGCCGACAGCGAGATCGCCATCATGATGGTCGAGGCGGGCGGGACCGAGAAGTCGTGGTCCTACTACGAAGACGGCGCACCCAAGGTCACCGAGGAGGTGCTGGCTGCCGGTCTCGAGGCGTCCAAGCAATGGATCCGCGAGGCGATCAACCTCCAGCGAGAACTGGTCGAGTCTTGGACCGCGGTGCGCGGGCCGGTTCAGACCATCCCGTTCACCACCTTCGTCGACTACGAGCCCGACGTCTGGGCCCGCGTCGAGGCGGTCGGGACCGAGCCCATCGCCAAGGCCAACCTCGTCACCACCAAGGCGGAGCGCAATGCTGCCCTCGACGCCGCCGGCGAGGAGATCAAAGCCGCCCTGGGTGACGAGTTCGAGGACCGGGCCGGCGAGGTGAAGGCGGCCATCCGGGCGCTGACCAAGAAGCTGGTGCGCAAGCGCATCGTCGAGGACGGTGTGCGCGTCGACGGGCGCGGCACGGCGGACATCCGCCCGCTGTCGGCCGAGATCGACCTCTTCCCGACCGCACACGGCTCTGCGCTGTTCCAACGCGGCGAGACCCAGGTCCTCAACGTCACCACCCTGGGCATGCCGCGCATGAACCAGCTGCTCGACACCATCACGCCGGTCGAGTCCAAACGCTACATGCACCACTACAACTTCCCCCCGTTCTCGACCGGGGAGACCGGCTTCATGCGCGGGCCCAAGCGCCGCGAGATAGGCCACGGCCTGCTGGCCGAGCGGGCCCTTCTGCCCGTCGTGCCGAGCGAGGAGGAGTTCCCCTACGCGCTGCGGGTCGTCTCCGACGTGCTCGCCTCCAACGGATCGACCTCCATGGCCTCGGTGTGCGGGTCGACGCTCTCGCTCATGGCCGCGGGCGTTCCGCTCAAGGCGCCGGTCGCGGGCATCGCCATGGGGCTGGTCTACGACGGTGGCACCTACGTCACGCTGACCGACATCCTCGGGTCGGAGGACGCCTTCGGCGACATGGACTTCAAGGTGGCGGGCACGGCGGACGCGGTGACGGCCCTCCAGCTCGACACCAAGATCGACGGCCTGCCGGCCGACGTGCTGGCCCAGGCACTGCTCCAGGCCAAGGACGCCCGCCTCACCATCCTCGGCGTCATGGCCGGGGCCATCGCCGAGCCGCGCGCCCAGGTGGCGACGAGCGCACCGAAGATCGTGTCCATGGAGATCCCGATCGACAAGATCGGTGAGGTCATCGGGCCCAAGGGCAAGGTCATCAACACGCTCCAGCAGGAGACCGGGGCTGACATCGCGGTCGACGACGACGGCGTGGTCGGGACGGTGACCATCGGGGCCAAGGACGGCACCGCCGTCGAAGAGGCGCGGCGGCGGATCTCGCTGATCCTCGACCCGCCGACGGCAGAGGTCGGCGCGACCTACGACGGCAAGGTGGTGAACATCACCAAGTTCGGGGCGTTCGTCAACGTGCTCCCCGGGCGCGACGGTCTGCTGCACATCTCGAAGCTGTCGCCGCTGGCCGGTGGGAAGCGCATCAACAACGTCGAGGACGTCCTCACCCTGGGCCAACCGGTGGAGGTGCGCGTCGACGACATCGACCCGCAGGGCAAGGTCTCCCTGTCGCTGGCCGGGGTCGGCGACGCCACACGGGAGGCGTCAGCGTCAGCGTCAGCGGCCGCGTCCGGAAACGGGGGCGGGGGCGCCGCCTCGGCGTCTCAGGACTCCGGGGCGGCCACGCCCGCGGCGTCGGACTCCAACGGGGTGTCCTTCGAGGACGCGTTCGAGGCCGAGCTCACGGCCGAGCTGGGCGATCTCGGCCCGGGTGCGGTGGCGGACGACTCCGGCCGCGGCGACCGCAGCGACCGCGACCGCGACCGCGACCGCCGCCGGGCCGGGCGCCCTCGTCGCCGTTGATCGAGACGTCGGTCCTGCCCTGCGGGATCCGCCTGGTCACCGAGGCCATGGCGGACGTGCGCTCCGTCGCGCTGTCCTACTGGGTGGGCACCGGATCGTGTGACGAGCCTGCGGAGCAGGCCGGAGCCTCGCATTTCTTGGAGCACCTCCTCTTCAAGGGCACGGCCACGCGGTCCGCTGCGGCCATCGCCGAGGCGCTCGACGAAGTGGGTGGCGACTGCAACGCCTTCACGACGAAGGAGTACACGACCTTCTACGTCCGGCTGCTCTCCGAGCACCTGCCGCTCGGGCTCGGGATCCTCTCGGAGATCATGTGGGAGGCCGCATTGCGGACCGACGACATTGAGGCCGAGCGGACGGTCATCCTCGAGGAGATCCACATGCACGCCGACGAGCCGGCCGACCTGGCGGCCGAGCGCTGGCAGTCGGCCCTGTTCCCGGGCCACGCGCTCGGGCGCGACACGCTTGGCTCGGTGTCCTCGGTCGAGGCCATGGAGCGCGAGGACGTGGCCGCCTTCTTCTCCCGCCACTATCGGCCGACGAACATGGTGGTCGCCGCGGCGGGGGACTGCGACCACGACGACGTCGCCGACCGACTCCAGCGCGCCTTCGCCGGCGCCGCTGGAGGCGCAGCTCCCGAGCGCACGCCGCCAGGAAGCGAGATCGTGCCGCTCGACGTCCTGCGCCGGCCCACGGAGCAGGCGCAGCTCGTCTACGGGGCGCGCTCGGTCGACCGGTTCGACGACCGGCGCTGGTCCTATGCGGTGCTCAACCACGTCCTGGGCGGCGGCCTGTCCAGCCGCCTGTTCCAGAAGGTACGCGAGGAGCGCGGGCTGGCGTACTCGGTCTGGTCCGAGCGCATCGCCTACGCCGACAGCGGATCGTTGGCCGTCGTGGTGGGCACCGCGCCCGAGAACGTCGACGAGGTGCTGCACATCGTCGACGGTGAGCTCGAGCTGCTGGCCTCCCATGGCGTGACTGACCGCGAGCTCGCCGTGGCCAAGGGGAACCTACGCGCCGAGATGCTCCTCTCGGGCGAGGACTCGGGGGCGCGCATGAGCCGGTTGGGCGCGTCGCTGCTGTTGCACGGCGAAGTGTTGAGCGTCGACGAGGTGCTGGCCCGCATTGATGCGGTCGATCGGGACCAGGTGCTCGACGCGGCCTCGGTGCTGGCGCGCTCGCCGCGCAGCTTGAGCGCGGTCGGTCCCTTTGACGGGGACGACCTGGCCCGATACGTGCCCGCGATGGCCGCCCGGTAGATTCTCCGTCCATGGTCATGGTCGGTGTCGTCGGCGCCGGCGGACGCATGGGCCAGGAGGTGTGCCGCGCCGTCGCCGGGGCGTCGGACATGCGGCTGGTGGCCGCGGTCGACCCGGCCCACGAAGGCGCTGATGCGTGCGGGCGCACCATCCTGGGCGAGGTCAACGCGCTGGGTGATCTGGGCACCGAGGTCGTGGTCGACTTCACCATCGCCGCGGCGGCGCGCCACAACCTCGTGCACTACGCCCAGCGGGGCATCCACGCCGTCGTGGGAACCACGGGACTCACGGATGCCGATCTGGCGATGGCGGCGCGCGAGTTCGAGGCGAACGGGGCCAACGCGGTCGTGGCGCCGAACTTCGCCATCGGCGCCGTGTTGCTGATGCACTTCTGCCGGCTGGCCGCACCCCACATGGACGGAGTCGAGGTGTTGGAGCTGCACCACGACGCCAAGCGCGACGCTCCGTCGGGCACCGCCCTGCACACGGCCGAGGGGATTGCAGCGGCGCGGGCGGCGGCCGGCGCCGGACCCTTTGCCGCCGACCCCACCACCGAGGTCGTGCTCGAGTCGGCACGTGGCGCCGAGGGACCCGGAGGAGTACGAGTCCACTCGGTGCGACTCCCCGGTCTGGTGGCGCACGAGGAAGTCATCTTCGGAGCGCTCGGGCAGAGCCTCAGCCTCCGTCACGACTCGTACGACCGTCGCTCGTTCATGCCCGGCGTACTCCTCGCGGTACGGGCCGTACCCGAGCGACCCGGGCTGACGATCGGGCTCGAGCCACTGCTCGGACTGTGAACCCCGCCGTACGGGAGCGTCTGCTGCAAGCGACCTACGACTGCGTGGCGCGCTGGGGCATCAACAAGACGACGGTCGAGGACGCGGCGAGCGAAGCCGGCGTGTCGCGGGCGACGGTCTACCGCTACTTCCCCGGCGGGCGCGACGAGCTCATGAGTGCCGTGGTCGGGTGGGAATTCAACCGGTTCTTCCTCCGCCTCTACGACGAGGTGCACGACGCGGAGACCCTCGAGGAGGTGATGGAGCGGGGCCTGCTCTTCGCACGCCGCGCCCTGCTCGACCACGAGGTGCTCCAGCGGGTGCTCGTCACCGAACCCGAGGTGCTGTTCCCACGCCTCACGGTCGAGTCGAATCAGGTGCACACCTTGATCGCCGACTTCCTCACGCCGTATCTGGAGCGCCACGGGATGCGGCCAGGTCCCGACCGCGTCGCCGCGGCGGAGTTCCTCTCCCGCATGGTGCTCTCCTACATCGCCTCCCCGGGCCGCTGGGATCTCGAAGACCCCGATCAGGTGGCAGTGCTGGTCCGCTCCGAGCTCCTGGCCGGCGTCCGGTGACGTCAGCTCCCTTCGGAGGAGACCAGCCGCCCGAGCCGGCGCCCCCGCCCCCCGCCTGCGCGTGCGCCACCCGGAGCGCCGCGCCTCCGTGCGTTGCGCCCGCTGTGACCGGCCCATCTGCACCGAATGCATGGTGCACGCGCCGGTGGGTTGGCAGTGCCCCGATTGCACGGCGTCGGGTGCGCGGGGGTCACGCCAGGTCCCGGCGTTCACCCGCACCAGCCCGCACCGCACCGGCGTCGTCGGCTCGACCAACCCGACCCCAGTGGTCCTGGCCATCGTCGCGGTGAACGTCTTCGTCTTCGTGTTGGAGCGTTTCGGGAACAACCTCTCCTTCATCGACCGCTACGCCATGGATCCCGACCTCATCCATCACCAGGGCCAGTACTACCGGGCGGTCACGGCCATGTTCCTCCACGCCAGCTTCCTCCACATCCTCTTCAACATGATCGCCCTGCTCATCGTCGGGCCGGCGGTCGAAGTCCTGCTCGGCAAGGCGAGGTTCCTCGCGCTCTACCTGATCGCCGGGCTCGGTGGGAGCGTCGGTTCGTACCTGCTCGGGCCCCACAACGAGTTGGGTATCGGGGCGTCGGGGGCGATCATGGGTGTCATGGGCGCGTACGTGGTGATCGGCCTGCGCCGGCACCTCCCGGTGGCGCCGGTTGTCGGCCTGCTGGTGTTGAACTTTCTCATCGGCTTCAGCGGCGACATCGACTGGCGGGCGCACCTGGGCGGGTTCGCCACCGGCTGCCTGCTCGCCTGGCTCTACGACTACGCCGGCGGTCTCCGTGACCGCGGTCGGGAACTGGCGCTGACCGTTGGGGGGAGTCTCGTCACGCTGGGCGTGCTGGCGCTGCTCATCACGTCGATCTCCCCGGGATTGGTCAATTGGGCGTGAACGGTGCTCGGACTCCGGCGTCTGGCTCAGAGCCAGCCGGTAGGGCGCGGAACGTGGAAGCAGACAACAGTGGTCGATGATCTGGTCGACCCGCGGAGGAGGGAGCCCGACTTCATCCTCACGGAACGGGCCATGCTCGAGTCCTGGCTGGAGTTCCATCGCACCACGCTCGAGCTCAAGACCGAGGGGCTCATCGATTCACAGCGGAAGTCGCGTCCGGTGCCCAGCTCGAGGCTCTCTCTCCACGGCTTGGTTCGCCACATGGCCGAGGTCGAACGGAACTGGTTCCGTCGGGTTCTGGCCGGGGAGGACATCGGCCTGATCTGGGCCGACCCGGCTATTGACGACAGCGAGTTGGTGCCCCTCGACGACGCCGACTGGGAGGCGGACCTGGCCGAGTGGAGGGCCGAGTGCCACGCCGGCCGGACCATCGCGGCCACCAAGGACCTCGAGGACACCGGACTTCGCCGGGGCCGGCCGTGTTCGTTGCGGTGGATCTACAACCACATGATCGAGGAGTACGCCCGACACAACGGTCACGCCGACCTGATCCGCGAACTCGTGGACGGTGCCGTGGGTTGGTAAGTCGGCTGCGAGGCTGCGGTCGGCTGTCTACGTGGGCCACGGGTCGTCGACGACCCCGAGTTGGACGAACAGACCGAGTTTGTCCGCTCCGATCCACTCCCGGACCACCCTGTCGTCCTCGAAGTGCATGATGCTGACCACCCATTCGTCCACTGCCCGTCCCGTCGGCGACCGGCCCGCGTATCCACCAGTGTCGGTGCCGCGGAAGGTGGACCTCAGCACGACGGTGTCCGCGTGGACGATCAGCTCCTCGATATCGATGCGGAGGTCGGGAAACGCCTCGTGGTAGCGGCGGATAGGTTCGACCTTGGCGGCCGGTCCTGTCCCGAATGGGTTGACGAACGTCTCGGCGTAGAAGTCGCTCGCCGCGTCGTAGTTCCGCTTGTTCCAGACATCCTCGACGAAGCTGCGGACCTGTGCCTCGCGCTCGACCGCATTCATGGCTCACTCAATTCATGTCACCCGGCTCGTCATGTCACCCGGCTCGTCATGTCACCCGGCTCGAGAACAACCGCGAATCTTTCGCACCTGGGTTGTACACGTTAGAGGTCCTGGGCGAAGCACACAGAGGTCGGGTCCTCGTCGTGGGGAGGCCAACAGGCGATCATCCGGAACCCCTCTGAGCGGTAGAGCTGCAGCGCGGCCGGCTGTTGCGTACCGGTTTCGAGGACGAGCCGGCGGTAGCCACGTGATCGGGCTTCGAACTCCAGGTGGTGCAACAACCGACGTGCAGTCCCTCTCCGTCGTTGGGACGGGCGCACGAACATTCGCTTCAGCTCGGCCGTGGCCTCGTCGTGGCGGATGAAACCGGCGCACCCGACGGCGACCCCCTCGACGTAGGCGACGAACATCCCTCCCACCGGGGGAGCCCAATCTTTCGGATCCTGTGGGGGATACGACGCCGGCCCGTATTGCGGGGCCAGGTCGTCCGCCATCTCCTGGACGAGTTGGAGGACGATCGGATCGTCGTACGACTGGGCCTTCGTCTCGGTGGCCACGGAGCCCAGGGTGCCTCACGCAGGCGACCGGCGTGATCAGCTGGCACCTCGAGGTGGGTCGGGAACGGGCCAGGGTGGTTGTTGACAGTGAGACAAAAATCGCCATACTGTTTCAGCAGTGGGTGCTTCCGTGAGAACGGTCGGCCCGGCCAGGCAGGCCGGGCGGGATCGGGTTGTCCGGCATCTCGGTGCCGATGACCGATCTTCGACGCGGGTCCGCATCGTCGACGGCACCCTGCGCTGCCTGGCCCGCCAGGGAGTGGCCAAGACCACGGTCGACGACATCGCCCGCGAGTCCGGCTTGTCCCGGGCCACCCTGTATCGGACCTTCCCGGGTGGGCGCGACGCCGTCCTCGGCGCGGTCGTCGAGACGGAGGCGGCCCGGCTGACCTCGGCCCTCGCCGTCGCCATGGGCGAGGCGGAGGACCTCGAGGACGTGCTCGTGGCCGGGATGGTCGAAGCGGCGCGGCGGTTGCGGTCGCACGCGGCGCTGGCCTACCTGCTGACCTACGAGCCGGGGGTGATCCTGCCCCACCTGACCTTCGCCGAGCTCGACCGGATCCTCCTCGCCGCCGGCGACGTCGCCGCGCCGTTCTTCGCGCGCTGGCTCGAACCCGACCAGGCGTCGCGCGCGGCCGAGTGGGCGGCGCGCATCGTGCTGGCCTACCACTACGAAGAAGAGCCCTCGGTCGACCTGACCGATCCGTCGGAGTGCCGTGCCCTCGTGCGCGCCTTCGTCCTGCCGGGCATCCTCGCCCTTCTCGTCCATCCATCCGATCCCGACACCACCAAGGGGGCTCTCCCATGACCACACTCGACGACGATCAGGACCAGCTGCGATCCAATCTGGAGCTGATAGGCCGCGAGAGCATCGACGACCTCGAAGCGGTCCTCAGCGTCGTCGGCCGCTACGACGAAGAGGGGCATCACCGGGTCGAGGACACGTGTCCGGCCGAGTTCACCTGGGACTACCGCAAGGGTGCCAAGCCGAAGCTGGACAAGCTCTACGAGAAGGCGAAGAAGGCGCAGTGGAACGCGCAGACCGACCTGGACTGGTCGATCGAGGTCGACCAGGAGCAGGTGGTCATGGCCAACGCCGAGGCCAACCCGGCCCAGCAGCGCTGGGACGACAGCGCGCTGGTGGGAACGGTGCTCGAGAAGTGGGACGAGAAGCACTGGGTCCAGTTCGGGATCCAGAACCAGAACTGGCTGCTCTCACAGTTCATGCACGGCGAGCAAGGCGCTCTGTTGTGCACGGCCAAGATCGTCGAGACGGTGCCGTGGATCGACGCCAAGTACTACGCCGCGACCCAGGTCATGGACGAGGCCCGTCACGTCGAGGTGTTCTCGAAGTACCTGGACGAGAAGCTCTCGGGACACTACCCGATGAACGCCCATCTCGGATTGCTGCTCGACGACATCGTCGCCGACTCGCGCTGGGACATGACCTACCTCGGCATGCAGATCATGGTCGAGGGGCTCGCCCTGGCCGCCTTCGGGTTCATCCACATGATGACGACCGAGCCGCTGCTCAAGAAGATGCTGCGCTACGTCATGGCCGACGAGGCTCGCCATGTCGCCTTCGGGGTGCTCAGCCTGCAGGAGTACTACCAGGAGCTGACCGCGGCGGAGTTGCGCGAGCGCCAGGAGTTCGCCTTCGAGGCCGCCATCAGGATGAAGGACCGCATGGTCATGCAAGAGGTGTGGGAGCGGATGGAGGTGCCGACCTCCGACGTGGTCAAGGTCATGAACGCGGGTCCCGCGCAGGACGACTTCCAGATCCTCTTGTTCTCCAAGATCGTCCCCAACCTCAAGAAGCTCGGACTGCTCGACGCCGCGGACGGGTGGCTGCGCCAGAAGTTCACGGAGATGGGCGCCATCGCCTTCGAGGACTGGACCGACTCGACCGAGGAGGAGGACGCCTTCGCCGACGGCTCCCCGGCGGAACGCCAGGTCGCATAATCACACTGGTAGCGTGAGGGGGCGATGAGCCCCGAGCCCCGATTCGGGCGGTTGATCACTGCGATGGTGACGCCGTTCGGCGACGACGGCGCGCTCGACCTCGACGCCGCGGTCGAGCTGGCCCGCTGGCTGGCCGCCCACGGCAGTGACGGCCTGGTGCTCAGCGGGTCGACCGGCGAGAGCTCGGTGCTGACCGACGACGAGAAGGTGTCGTTGTGGCGGGCGGTGGCCGACGCCGTCACCATCCCGGTCCTAGCCGGCACCGGCTCCAACGACACCGCCCACTCGGTGGCGATGACCCGGCAGGCGGCAAAGTCGGGGGTCGACGGGGTGCTGGTGGTCACCCCGTACTACAACCGGCCGTCCCAGGCCGGACTGCACGACCACTTCCGTGCCGTGGCCGAGGCCGCGGGGGACCTGCCGGTCGTGCTCTACGACATCCCGATCCGCTCCGGCCGGCGCATCGAGACCGCCACCATGCTGCGCCTCGCCCGCGAGGTTCCCGCCGTCGTTGGTCTGAAGGACGCCGCCGGCGATGCACCCACCACCGCCCATCTTGTGGCGCAGGCTCCGGCGGGGTTCGAGGTCTACAGCGGCGACGACGCCATGACGTTGCCGCTGATGTCGGTCGGCGCCGTGGGCGTGATCAGCGTCGCCGCCCATTGGGCCGGGCCCAGGTTCCGCCGCGTCGTCGACGCGTTCGTCGCCGGCGACGTCACCGCGGCGATCGCCGCCAACGCGGAGCTGCTCGATTCCTTCGACTTCGAGTCCACCGCGGACTACCCGAACCCGCTCCCGGCCAAAGCGGCGCTGCGGGCGCTGGGACTGCGGGTGGGCCAGTGCCGACTTCCCATGGGGGCGGCGTCGGCAGAGCTCGACGCCATGGCGGCGAAGATCATCGACGCTCTCGGACCACCGGCGGTCAGCACGCTTGGCTGAGCGCAGGCCGAAGCCTGTCCGGATCGTGTTCTTGGGCGGGTTGGGGGAGATCGGCCGGAACTGCGCCTGCATCGAGGTCGAAGGCCGCATCGTGATCCTCGACTGCGGCATCATGTTCCCGGATCCCGACATGCCAGGTGTGGACCTCGTCCTGCCCGAGTTCACGTATCTCTACGATCGCAAGGATCGGGTCGACGGGATCGTCCTCACCCACGGCCATGAGGACCACACCGGGGGACTCGCCTACCTGTTGCGCGAGCTGCAGGCGCCGATCTACGGCTCCGAGCTGACCGTGGGACTGGCCCGTCACCGGATCGAGGAGGCGGGCCTGGCGGGACAGACGCGCTTCGTCGTGGTGCGCGATGGCGAGCGCATCCGGATCGGAGCCTGCGACGTCGAATTCATCCCGGTGACCCATTCGGTGCCCGAGGCGATGGCCATCGCTTTCCACACCCCTCAGGGAGTCATCCTCCACTCGGGAGACTTCAAGCTCGACTTGCAGCCGGTGGACGGACGGCGTACCGACATGGCGCGCATGGGTGAGCTGGCCCGCACCGACGGCGTCCGCCTGTTGCTCTCCGACTCGACCAACGCGGAAGAGCCGGGGTTCACCGAGTCGGAGTCCTCCGTCGGCATGACGCTGCGCCGCGTCTTCGCCTCGGTTCCGGACAAGCGCCTCATCGTCGCCTGCTTCGCCAGCCACATGCACCGGGTGCAACAGATCATCGACGCGGCCACGGCCAACGACCGCAAGGTGGCGACCCTCGGACGCTCCATGGGGAAGAATCTCGAGCTCGGGCGCCGTCTGGGAATCATCGCGGTGCCCGACGGCGTGCTCGTCGACATCGAGGAGGTCGACGACATACCGCCGGGCGAGATCTGCGTCATCTCGACGGGATCGCAAGGGGAGCCGATGTCCGCGCTCTCGCTGATGGCGACGGGCGAGAACAAGTGGCTGCGCATCGGCGAGGACGACGTCGTCGTGATCAGCGCGCACCCTATTCCGGGCAACGAGTGGTCGGTCGGACGCGTGATCGACGACCTGCACCGACGTGGTGCCGAGGTCGTGCACTCGGGGGCCGAGGCGGTCCACGTGAGCGGGCACGCTCGCCAGGGCGAGCTGCGGACGCTCTTGTCGGTGACCTCTCCCGAGTGCTTCGTCCCGGTGCACGGCGAGTTCCGCCACATGGTCCACCACGCACGGTTGGCACTGTCGATGGGGATCGACCCGGCCAAGGTACTGCTGTGCGAGGACGGCGACGTCATTCATCTCGACGCCAAAGGCATCGCCCGCGAGACCCGGGTGCCGGCGGGCTACGTCTACGTCGACGGCACGGTCGGTGACGTCGAGCACGGCGTGCTGCGAGACCGGAAGAAGCTGGCCGAGGAGGGCGTCGTCATGGTGGTGGTCACCGTGGACGGCCAACAGCGGACGCTCAGCTGCCCACCGGTGATCGAGACCCGGGGCTGGGTCTACGCGCCCGAAGCCGAGGCGTTGCTGGGCGAGGCGAGCGAGGTGGTCGCGGCAGCAGTGACCCAAGCCTTGCGCGACGGGGCGCACGACATGGAGGTGCTGAGCCGCCACACCCGGCGTGCCCTCGGGAAGTTCGTCGGGGAGCGCACACGGCGCCGCCCGATGATCGTCCCCGTCGTCCTGATGGTCTGAACGACGCCGTCACGCGTCGTCGCCACGAACGACGCCTTCGAGACTGCAGTCACGCGTGATGAGACGGAACGACCCGAACGACTGACGCGTAGCCGAGATACCCGCCGAGGCGGAATGGAGGTTCGAGAAGGTAGAGGTCTCCGTCGAGGTAGACGGCCTGACCGTCGACGAGACCCTGGTCGGTCTCATAGGTCGGGAGCTGGACCGAGGGAATCGTCGCCGCCACTGACGTCGTTCCCGTGTCGGGATCGATGGAGATGATCTCCTCCCTGCTCGGCGACGACCACTGCATGGTCCACAGGCCATCCGCTTCGTTCCCGATGACCTCGAAGGGAGGTGGCGTGGATCCGCCCGGCACCGAGAAGAGAGGAGCGGCGCCCTGCTCGGCGAACCGCTCGACCGTCTGCTTGACGCAGCCTCGCGCCACCCCGGCTCCGATCCACGCGCTCGTCCCCGAGGCGGCGAGCCAGCAGACGGGATCATTCGGGTCGGAGACGACGACGCGTGGAGCCGAAGCTCCGGCTGCGACGTAGAGCAGCGCGGGTCCCGGCGAGCCCCCGAGGGAGTTGGCGACCCAGAGGCCCTCGTCGCCGGCCGCGAGCAGCGGTCGGTACAGCGAGGGCATGGCGATCGTGTCGACCACGTCGCCGGAATTGGTGGAGACCTGGAGCAGAACGGGGCCTTTGGTCGTGTCCACGTCGTAGATCCATATCCACTGGCTCCCGTAGACGATGACGGGTTTGGTGTCCGAATACGACCCGTAGGTCATCACCGCGGGTCCGTCGGTCACCTGCCCGGTCGCCGGATTCGCCGTGTTGACCGAGACGACCGCGTTGTACACGCCGTCCGGGTGAACGAGTTGCGTGTTCACCGCTTCGGCGGTGAGACCGAAGAGGAGCGGATCGCCGCAGCTGGCGGTCGTGGTACGTTCGATGGCGAGCGTCCGCGGGTCGAGCCGGGCCGCGGCGCACGTTGACCGCGGCTCGACGCTGGGCTCTCGCCGTTGGCCTTGGTGACGCCAGTGAGCAGCAGTCCCTCGGGGGTCACCAAGATCGTGTTGAAGAGGGCGGACGGTGGCAGCGCCACTCTCGAGCGCGGCGCGGCGGAGGCGGAGGGAGCCGCGGTCGGCGCCGAGGACGCAGTCATGGGGTGGTCGCCGCCGGAATGACGGTCGCCGGCGCCGCGGCTGATGACGAGACCGCCGACCACGGCCCCCATCATCACGACACAGACCGTTGCGATGACCAGCCGGCGGCGGCGCTGGAGCCGCCGGGCCTCCTTGATGACCGCTTCTGAATCCGGTCGCTCGCCCACCGGAGACACCTCGTCCCGGCGATCGTCGACCGCGGTCACCGGAGTGCCTCGATGAGGGCGATCAACTCGTCGTGGCGGTACCCCTGACGCCTCGCCAACGTGACCAACTCCTTCGCCTTGGCGACGAGCGCGCTGCGCTCTGGTGCGGCACCGACGACGGTGACACCCCGTCCACGGCGGAACTCCAAGATGCCCTCGTCGCGCAGGGTATGCAGGGCGCGGATCACGGTGTTGTGGTTGACGCCGAGCACGGTCGCCAGATACCGGGCAGGAGGAAGTCGGTCCCCTGGAGACGCTTCCCCGTCGGCGATGGCTCGACGCAGCTCGGCCGCCACCTGCTCGTGCAGGGCGAGGGGGTCTTTCGGGTCAACCTGGAGATCGATGGTGATACCGCTGATACTAGTACCAAACAACAGCGAATGCCGGCCCCCTCAGCGACGGGACTCCGAACGCGCCTTGGGCCGCTTCACTGCGACGCCAAGACGGCGGCCACTTCGGCTACCGGGTCCCGCACGACCGGGCCGGTTGCGGTCACCTCGGCGCGCACAATGGTGCCGTTGAAGCGGAACGGCGCGTCGTAGTCGCCGCCGACGGAGGGTCCCCACTCGTAACCGCACGTCAATCCGATGCCGACCTCGTTGAAGGCGACCGGCGTGAACCGCTTTACGGTCCCCGTGCCCACGTGCTCGCCGTCCACCTCGAGCGTTCCCTGACCTCCGGCACCTTCGTCCTTGTCGAAGCGGAACTCGACCAGGTGGCGGCCGTCGCCGAGCAGCGAGTCGGCGACGACCTCGTACAGCCGCTGGCCGTGCAGGTTGTGCACGTAGCGAAGCCGTCCGTCGAGGACGTGCAGCGACCAGCCCCCCAGGGCGCACCCGAGGGCCAGGAGTGTGCCGTTCGGGACGGTGCCGTCCGCGACGTCGACCGTCACCGTGATGGTGTGCGACCGGTTCAAGACGTCGGCCGCCACCCACTCGGGCACCGGTGACGCGTCCTGGAAGTAGCGCCACGTCTCGCGTGACCGGCGGCGATCGTGCTTGTGGGCCATCACCTCGAGCACCCGGTTGTCCAGCGGCAGCACGTCGTTGCGACGGGCTTCGTCCCACCACAGCGCGACCAGCTCGGCGACTTTGTCCGGGTGATCGGCCGCCAGGTCGTGCGCCTCCGAGACGTCCTCGGCCACGTGGTAGAGCTCCCAGACGTCCTCGTCCCAGGGCGCACCCGGGAGCAGGCCGTCGTCGTAGATCGGCCCGACCGGGTGATACGCAACCGCCTTCCAGCCGTCGTGGTAAATGGCACGCGACCCGAGCATCTCGAAGTGTTGGGTCACATGGCGTCCGGGCTCCAGCTCGCCACCCGGGGCGAACAGGTAGGCGAAGCTGGCGCCGTCCACGTGCGACTGCGCGATCCCGTCGATCGTCTCGGGCGCCTCCACGCCGGCCAGCTCGAGGACGGTCGGAAGGATGTCGACGGCATGGGCGAATTGCCGGCGCACGGCGCCACCTGCTCCCGACCGTCGGTCGGCGGGAAGCCGGACGATGCAAGGATCGGCCACGCCACCCTCGTGCACCTCCCGCTTCCATCGCTTGAAGGGTGTGTTGCCGGCCATCGTCCAGCCCCACGGGTAGTTGTTGTGGCTGAGCGGGCCGCCGATCTGATCGATGCGGCGGAGCATCTCGTCCACCGGGGAACCCTCGAAATTGGACAGGCGCCCTTCGTTGATCGTCCCCTCCCGACCGCCTTCCGAGCTGGCGCCGTTGTCGGAGACGAGCACGACGAGGGTGCGGTCCGCGTCTCCCAGGTCGTCGACGAAATCGAGCAGACGCCCGATCTGCTCGTCGGTGTAGGAGAGGAACGCAGCGAAGCATTCCATGAACCGCTGTGCCAGCCGCCTGTTCGCGTCGTCGAGGCTGTCCCAGGCGGGGACCCAGGGTGGCCGGGGTGCCAGCACCGTGCCGCGGGGACGACGCCGAGCTCGAGCTGACGGGCGAACGTCGCATCGCGCCAGGCGTCCCACCCCGGCGCGAACCGGCCCCGGTAGCGCTCGATCCACTCGGCCGGAGCGTGGTGGGGCGAGTGACAGGCGCCCGTGCAGAAGTAGAGGAAGAACGGCTGTTGGTCATCGACGGCGCGCAGGTCGGCCAGGAACTCGATGGCCCGGTCGGCGAGGTCGGCGCTCAGGTGGTAGCCGTCCTCGACGGTGCGCGGCGGTCTGACGGCGTGGTTGTCGTGGTAGAGGGCGGGAACGAACTGATGGGTCTCACCGCCGTGGAACCCGTACCAGCGGTCGAACCCGCGTGCCAGAGGCCAGGTCGAGCGCGACGCGGCCATGTTCGTCTCGTCCTCGGGGCTCAGGTGCCACTTGCCGACGGCATAGGTGGCGTACCCGTTCGCTCGGAGGATCTCCGAGAGGAAGCCGTTCTCCCGAGGAGGCCGGCCCCAATACCCGGGAAAACCGCTCGCCAGGTCGGCCACGCGGCCCATCCCGCTGCGGTGATGGTTCCGCCCCGTGATCAGGCAGGCGCGTGTGGGCGAGCAGAGTGCGGTCGTGTGGAAATTGCCGAGCCGGACGCCGTCGTCGGCCAGGGCGTCGATCCTCGGCGTGTCGATGTCGGATCCGTAGCAACCGAGCTGCGCGAATCCCACGTCGTCCAGCACGATGAGCACGACGTTGGGCGCGCCCTCCGGAGGCGTCGGTACCGGCGGCCACCACGGCTCCGAGTCGCGCCAGTCATCGCCGATCTTGCCGCGAAATTCCATTGCCTTCTCCACCACCCCACAACGCTCGTCGACACAGCGGGCCGCGCACACCGGATCGGCGGCTCCGACCCGGAAACAGCGACGGCCAACGGTAGCGCCGGCCGGATGATGCAACCTGTTCTCGCTCCGGCTGCGCGGTGCCGCCTACGTGTATGAGAGCAGCCCTGTGAATTCGACCGACTGATCAGCCCTGACGTCCACGAACGGCGAGGGCCGTCGAGACCGGCGATCAGCTCGCGTCGGGTTCGTCAGTCGGTTCGTCAGTTCTGCCGCTGGCCGGAGCTCGCGCCGGCGCCGGACCCGTCGGCCAACCAGTCACCGCCGAGCACGAGGTGGTGTCGACGCCGGTCCTCGACGACCTCGGTGTCGCTGAGCCAGTCCCACGGGGCGGTACGAGGACTGTGCAACAACCCGTTCGGCGGCGACGCACCCAGGACGAAGGTCAAGGCCACGACGGAGCACACGACGATGGTCGGAACGATCAGGAGGGCGCAGCAGAGCTCGCGCCGAGCCATGCGGGCCAACCCGACACGACGACCGTCCGCGTGCCGGACGACGCGCACGCCGAGGATCCGGTAGGCGGGTGTCCGACCATGGCGCCATTCGAGCACGCTCCAGACCAGCCACCCGATGCCGAGCGTCACCACGATGAGCAGCACCGTCAGTGCCAGAGCGCGAAGGCGCAGCCCGAGGGAAGCGGGTCGGGAAGCGCCTCCGGCTCGCGGCGGGACCTGCCCCGTACTCGTGACCGGGGGCGGAACGCGTGGATCGCTCCCGACCGGTTGATCGCGTGCACCTGTCGACGTGCCTCTATCCTCGCGCTCGTTCGAGGGGCCGCTCAATGGCCTCCACCCAGGGGAGATCCCGCCATCCACCCGGGGGAGATCCCCTATCGGCGACCGAGGAAACGCAACAAGTCGCTGATCCGGTTGCTCACCACCGCGTCGACGTGGGAGTGCATCACCCGTTCCATGTCGTCGTCGCGGTCGACCGTCCAGGTCGAGACCTTCTTCCCCATGGCGTGCGCCGTCTCCACGCCGGCGGGCGTCACCAGCTCGAACATCGGATTCCAGTACTCCGCCCCGAGCTCGTCCAGCAGCCCGGCCGGAGGTTCCGTGCCTTCTACCCAGGTGAGTCCGATGCGCGCATCGCGGCAGCGGTGGCGCAACTGGCGGAGTGCCTCGACGTTGCCCGTGACGAAGAGCGACCGCTCCAGCGCGTCGGCCGTGCGCACCGCGTCCAGCGCGCCCGCCACGACCTCCCGGCGCGTGAAGTCGATCATCAAGGGCAGCGACAACGCCGCCAGCACTTCGGCCAGCGTGGGGATGCGTTCGTCACCGCGGCCCAGACGTTGCACCTCGGCCAGGTCGAGGTCCCCCACCGAGACGTCGCGGCCCCACAGACGCTGCAGCGACTGGTCGTGCAGGACCACGACTTCACCGTCGCCGGTGAGCCGCAGGTCGAGCTCCACCCAGTCGGCGCCGAGCGCCGCGGCCGACGAGAAGGCGGCGGGCGTGTTCTCGCGGGCTCCGATCGGGTCGCCACGGTGCGCGATTGCGATGACGTCGGGCACCGGGGGCAAGCGTACGGCCGGCGAGGTGCTCAGAGCAGACGGAGCTGTCCGTCGCCCCGTTCGCCCCCCGCTGTTTCACCGGACTCGCGTCCGTGCGGCGTCGACTCGGGGCGCGGCTCGGCTCGGTAGCGGTCGCGGCCGGCCACCCCGGCGCGGAGCGCGGCCCGCCGCACGATCCCCTCGATGCGGTCTCGTTCGTCATCGTCCTGGTACGCACCCCGGCGGAAACGCCGGCGGTGCAGCGCCAACAGTTCGGGGCGCGCTCCACCCAGCCAGTCCAGGTAATGGCCCCGCAGGGTCCCGCGGAAATGAAGCGCCACCCCGTGGATGGACTCGGCCCCGGCCGCAGCGCACGCCTCGGTCACCTCTCGGAGCTGTTCTTCCGAATCGGACAGTCCGGGCAGTACCGGAGCCACGAGGACCCCGCAGGAGATGCCGAGTTCGGTCAGCCGGCGCACAGCGTCGACCCGCTTGTCGGGTGGCGGCGTGCCCGGCTCGGTCAGCTGCCAGACGTCGCGGTCGAGCGTGCCGATGGAGAAGCTCACCGCCACCTCAGTCCGTTCGCTGGCGGCCGCGAGCAACGCGCCGTCGCGCAGGATGAGCGTCGATTTGGTCAGGATGCTGAACGGGTTGCGCGCCGCCGACAGCGTCTCGACGATGCCGCGGGTGAGGTGGTACTTCCCCTCGGCGTGCTGGTAGGGGTCGGTGTTCGTGCCCATGGCGATGGGGTCGCCGCCCCACCGCGAGGAGCGCAGCTCGGCCCGCAGCCGCTCGACGGCGTTCACCTTCACGACGATCTTGCGCTCGAAGTCGGCCCCGATGCCGAGCCCGAGATAGTCGTGCGTCGGCCGGGCGAAGCAGTACACACAGGCGTGGCTGCAGCCGCGATACGGGTTGATGGTGTACCGGAAGGGCACCACGCTCTCCGGCGGCACGGTGTTGATGATGCTGCGGGCGTTCACGTGGAGAAACTCCATCCCCGCGTACGCGCCCTTGCCGACATGGCGTTCGGCCGTACGTTCGTCCGGGAAGAGGGTCCCTGCCTCCTCGCTCTCGGCCAGCCTCCACCGGAGTGCCACCAGTCTAGGATAGCGAACACATGTTCGCTTCTCAAGCGTGCGATGACCGGTGCTCCGAAGGATCCGTACCGCGCCGCCGGCCCCGCCCTACGGTCTGGGATCCCGTCCGGACCGGCAGGCGGCCAGCGTTCCAGGGCTCGGACAATCCCCGGAGAGAGCCAGGTCAGACGGTAACCTCGGCCCCACTGTGGTGACGAGGACTCGCCGTGAGGCTTCGACGCGTCCAGACGCCGGGACGCCGGGAAAAGCGCGGCCCTCGACCAAGAAGAAGGCGAAGGCCGCGCCGGCGTCCGCGCGGCGGACGGGCACCATGCGTCGAGGGCGAGAGCCCTTCTGGCGGGTGCAGGCCCGCGACCTGTGGGCCGTCGGCCTCGTCACCGTTGGCGTCCTCCTCGCCCTCGCCCTCTGGGGGACCCGGCTCGGCCCGGTGGGTCACGGGGTGAATTCCGGCCTCGCTCTGGTCGCCGGATGGGCTCGCGTGCTGCTCCCGGTCGTGGTCGCCGGCGCCGGCATCGCTCTCCTCCTCCGTCGCAGCCACCCCGACTCAGGCTCCGCCTCCAACTCCGGCTCCGGTGAAGAAGGGTCTGGGGTGGCCGACCCGGTGCGCCTCGCCGTCGGGTCGGTGCTCGGCCTCCTCGCCGTCTGCGGGCTGGCCCAGTTGCGACACAATCCGCCGCTGGACCACACGGGCGCGCTGCGCGACGCCGGCGGGTACCTCGGAGCCGTCGTGGGCCGCCCGCTCCAGGCCGGGCTGGGAACCGCCGGGGCGGCCGTCCTCCTCGCCGCCATCCTCGTGGTCGCGCTCCTCGTCGCCACCGGTGTCTCGCTCGCCGCCGTCGGCCGGGCTCTGCGTACCTCGGCGACGTGGTGTGGACGCACGGCCGTGTCGCTCTGGCAGGGGCGGCCCCTGGTGAACGTGAGCAGTGAGGGCGAGGGCGCGGGCAGCGTTGGCACGTCGGCGCCTCCGGGCCCTGCCTCGGAGGGGACGGGCACGGGACCGGCCGGAGCCGACGAGGCCGATTCGGCCGACGCCGAGAAGGCGCGGGCCTTCGACATCGACATCCCGCTCGACCCCGAACCCGAACCCGAACCGGAACCCGAGCACGACGCACCGTCTCGAAGCGAGCCCGCGTCGGTTCCGACCGCGTCCACGCCGCGCGCCCGGGGGGCTGGGCACTGCCCGCGCTGTCGCTCCTGCAGTCGTCGAAGAAGATGCGCTTCGACCAACGCCAGGTCGACGCGGCCGGGGACGAACTGGTGCGGGCGCTCGCGGCGCACGGAGTCGAGACACGCCTCGTGGGCAGCCGGGTCGGACCGACGGTCACCCGCTACGAAATCGAGCTCGGTCCGGGCGTCAAGGTGGCGCGCGTCACCACCTTGTCAAAGGACATCGCGTATGCCATGGCGTCGCCTGACGTCCGCATCCTCGCGCCGATCCCGGGCAAGTCGGCCATCGGTGTCGAGGTGCCGAACCGGACGCGCCAGCTCGTCTCCCTGCGCGACATCCTCGAGTCGAAGGAGGCCACGGTCGGCCTCCCACCCGCTCGAGGTGGCGATGGGCCGGGACATCGCGGGCCGGGCGGTCATGGCCAATCTGGCCGAGATGCCGCACATCCTCATCTCCGGCGCGACGGGATCGGGCAAGTCGTCGTGCATGAATTCCATCATCACGTCGGTCCTGATGCGCGACGACCCCGACCAGGTCAAGCTGATCCTCATCGACCCCAAGCGTGTCGAGCTCGGCCAGTACGAAGGATTGCCGCATCTGCTCAATCCCGTGGTCGTCGACCCGAAGAAGGCTGCGAACGCGCTCGCCTGGACGGTCAAGGAGATGGAGCGCCGCTACGACCTGCTGGCCGAGAACGGCGTGCGCGACATCACGGGTTACAACCAGGGCGTGGCCGAGGGTCTGATCGTCGCGCCACCGGCCTCGGACCGCCGCCTGTGCGAGACGTCGCCGCCGCGGTGCTGGGCGAGGACCACCCGGCCGTCGATGCGGAGTCCGACCTCCCGCCCGAGCCCGAGCCGCCCGAGGTGCTCCCCTTCATCCTGGTCGTCGTCGACGAGCTCAACGACCTCATGATGGTCGCGGCACGCGACGTCGAGGACTCCATCGTGCGGATCGCCCAGATGGCCCGCGCCGTGGGCATCCATCTCGTCATCGCCACCCAGCGGCCTTCGGTCGACGTCATCACCGGGGTCATCAAGGCCAACATCCCGAGCCGCATGGCGTTCTCGGTGTCGTCGCTGGCCGACAGCCGGGTCATCCTCGACCAGCCCGGTGCGGAGCGCCTCGTCGGCAAGGGCGACATGCTGCTCCTCACCGCCTCCTCCAACGTGCCGCGCCGGCTGCAGGCTCCGTGGGTCTCCGAGGAGGAGGTGCGCGAGGTCGTGCGGTCACTGGAAGGCGCCAAGGGGGTCAGGCCGAGGCGATCGTGGCGATCGAGGGGGTCGACGACGGCCTCGGGGTCCCGGCGGCGTCGACGACGGACGACGACGAGCTCTTGGCGCAGGCGCGGGAGCTCGTCGTCCGGTCGCAGCTAGGTTCGACCTCCATGTTGCAGCGCAAGTTCCGGGTGGGGTTCGCCCGGGCGGGCCGGCTGATGGACCTCCTCGAACGCGGGGGGGTCGTCGGACCGAGCGAGGGGTCCAAGGCCCGAGCGGTGCTCATGTCGCCCGAAGAGCTCGACGCGCTGTCGCGGCGGTGAACGAAAGGGATACTGCATCCCTGCTCGCGGATTCGTCCGCAAGTCCCTCTGACCCGCCACCGGGCACGGAAGGGACCTCACGCCGCTGCCCGTCGTCGCCTGCGTCGGCGTGAGCGCCGATCGCGACGGGTCCTCGTCGTCGTTGCAGTCCTCGTCGTGCTCGTCGCATGCGCCGGCGTGGCGGCCGCCGTCCGGCTGAGCGCACCCACCCCGGCACCGAAGGTCACGGTCGACCTGACGGGCTCGGTCCACGTGCCGAAGGCGACCGTTCGCCTGCCGTGGCCCGCGGCCGGACAGGGTGCGGTGGCGGTGCCCTCCATCGGCGTCGCCGTCGGATCGCCCGCACAGAAGCCGGTGCCGGTCGCCAGCCTGACCAAACTCATGACGGCCTACGTCGTGTTGCACGACCATCCGCTCGCGGGAGCGGCGACCGGTCCCGGCGTCACGGTCACGCTGGCCGATCTGGCCGACTACGACTCCGACACGGTCAACGACGATTCCAATGCCCTGGTTGCGTTGGGGGAGGTCCTGACGGAGCGCCAGCTGCTCGAGCGGGATGCTCGTGCACTCGGCGGACAACTACGCCGACATGTTGGCGAGCTGGGATGCCGGCAGCGTCGCCGCGTTCGTGGCGAAGATGAACACCGTCGCCGCGCAGCTCGGCATGAACCAGACCCACTTCGCCGACCCCTCCGGCATCGCCCCGACGTCGCAGTCGACGGCGAGTGACATCTTGAAGGTGGCGGCGCCCGACATGGCTGACCCGGTCTTCGCCGCCATGGTCCAGATGCGGAGCGTCACATTGCCCGGTGGCCGGCACGATCTCGACCTACACCCCGCTGCTGGGTCTCGCCGGAATCATCGGCGTCAAGTCCGGCTTCACCGCGGAGGCCGGCGGTTGCGATGTGCTGGCGGTGATGCCCACCGTGCACGGCGTGCCCACGCTCGTCATCACGGCAATCACGAGCCAGGAAGGACCGGGCGTCCTCGTCACCGCCGGTCTCCACGCGCTGGACTTGGCCGACACCGCGGCCAAAGACATCGGTGCGACCCGGGCTCTGTCGCGGGGGCAGGTGGCGGCGAAGGTGTTCGCTGCAGGCTCGACCGTCGACGCGCGTGCGGCATCGTCGGTGACCGTCCTGTCCTGGCCGGGCGCCGCGGTGACGCGGCACTTCGAGCCCGCGCCTTCCCTCAGTAACCGGGCTCGCCGCGGCACGCGCGGTCGGGCACGGTGGTCGTCACGCTCGGCGCCCAGCGCACGGCGGTACCGGTCGTGCTTGCCCAGAACGTCCCCCGCCTCACTTGGGTTCAGCGTCTGTTCTGAGGACGGCCTAGCCTCACGAGCGATGCACGCCCGGGCTCCAGCCTCCTCGGCCAACCTCGGCCCGGGCTTCGACACGTTGGCGGTGGCGGTCGACCGCTACGTGAGCGTCGTGGTAGAGCCGGCCGCAACGCTGTCGGTGCGCACCGAGGGTGAAGGGGCGGGCCTGTTCGACGACGCCACGCATCTCGCGGCGCGGGTCGCCACCGAGGTGCTCGGACACGACCGCATCGCCGTGACCGTCCGTTCGCAGATCCCCGTGGCGCGCGGCCTCGGATCCTCAGCGGCGTTGGCGGCCGCGGCGGCGGCGGCGGCCGGAGCAGAGGATCCCTTTGCGGTCGCGGCCGCGTACGACGGGCACCCGGAGAACGCGGCCGCCAGCGCCTTCGGTGGGCTGGTGGCCGCGACGACGATCGAGGGCCGGCCCGTGTACGAACCGCTGCCTCTCAGCCCGGACCTTGCCTTCGTGGCCATGGTTCCCGAGCGCAATCTGGCGACGCCCGAGGCGAGGAGCTTGCTGCCCGAAACCCTCGCGCCGCGCCGACGCCGTCTTCAACCTGGGCCGCATGGCGCTGCTGCTCGCCGGACTGGCTCGCCCCGCCGCTCTCGTCTCGCAGGCGATGGAGGACCGTCTCCATCAGCCGGCGCGCACGGCGCTCTTCCCCGAGGCGCCCGAGTTGCTCCGGGGGCTGGTCGAGGCGGGTGCGCTGGCGGCGTGCTGGTCGGGAGCCGGCCCCACGCTCCTGGGCGTGGTGACCACCGAGAGCCTGGAATCGACACGCGACCGTGCCGAGTCGGTGCTGGCGTCGTCCGGCGTGCCGGGTCAGGTCCTGGCCCTGCGACCCGATCTCGACGGCATCACGTACGGCGACGACGCCGAGGTCGTCCTCTGACGTTCGCCCCGCTCCGGCGGGCTCGGGAGCGCAGCCGGGGCGGCGTGACGGTTCCGTAGACTTCCCCGCGTGGCCCGGACCTATTTCATCCGCACCTTCGGGTGCCAGATGAACGAGCACGACTCCGAACGGCTGGCCGGTCTGCTCGTCGCCGACGGCCTGGCCCCTGCCGGCAGCATGGAGGAAGCCGACGTGGTCGTGCTCAACACGTGCTGCATCCGGGAGAATGCGGACCGCAGGCTGTACGGCACGCTGGGCCGGCTGAAGGAACTGGTCGATGCGAAACCAGATCTGCAGATCGCGGTGGGCGGGTGCCTCGCCCAGAAGGACCGTGAGCTGATTCAGCAGCGGGTCGGTTGGGTCGACGTGGTGTTCGGAACGCACAATCTGGCCCGCGCCCCGCGCTGTTGCGACGGGCCCGGGACGAGGGTCCGGTGATCGAGATCCTCGATGCGCCCGACCCGAGGCAGGAGCCGAGCCCCCTCACGGCGCGTGCGCGAGCTGCCCTACGCCGCCTGGGTCACGATCCAGACGGGTTGCGACAATTCCTGCTCGTTCTGCATCGTGCCGTCGGTGCGCGGGCCGGAGGTGAGCCGCCCGATGCGCGACATCGTGGCCGAGGTGGAAGGGTTGGCCCGGAGCGGGTACAGCGAGGTCACCCTGCTCGGGCAGAACGTCAATTCCTACGGGCGCGACATCACACGACGCCGGCCGCTCTTCGCCGATCTCCTCCGCGCCGTCGGTGGCTGTCGAGGGCATCGGGCGCGTGCGCTTCACCAGTCCTCACCCGAAGGACCTCCGGCCCGAGACGATTCGAGGCGATGGCCGAGACGCCGGAGGTGTGCGAGCAGCTCCATCTCCCGCTCCAGTCGGGGAGCGACCGTGTGCTGCGCGCCATGCGCCGCGGCTACACGGCGGCGCGCTACCTCGAGCGTCTCGCCGCGGCCCGGTCCGCCGTCGACGACCTGGCGGTGACGACCGACATCATCGTCGGGTTCCCGGGCGAGAGCGAGGACGACTTCGAAGAGACGCTCCACGCCTGCGCGGAGGCTGCGTACGACAGCGCGTTCACGTTCGTCTTCTCGCCCCGCCCGGGCACACGCGCCGCCGCGATGGAGTCCGACTTCGTGGCGACCGACGTCGTGGCCGAGCGCTTCGAGCGTCTCAAGACGGTGATCGACCGATCGGCTCCTGGCCCGTCACCAGGCGCGGGTCGGGCGGAGCGAAGAGGTGCTCGTCGAGGGCGTCAGCCGGCGCGACGCGGCCATGCTGAGCGGGCGTACCCGCCAGGGGAAGTTGGTCCACTTCCCAGGAGGGCCCGACGGTCCGCTCCCTGGAGCGTTGGCCCGCGTCACGATCACCTCCGGTCATCCTCACCACCTCATGGGCCGGTTCGACGAGGTCGTGGCGCCGCCGCGCCACCGCCGGCTCATCCCCGTCGCCAGCGGGTGACGGCCGTCGCCCTGGTCGGGGTGACGGCGGCGGGCAAGTCCGGCAACGGCCCTGGAGCTCGCCCGGCGCCGGGGCGACTGCGACATCGTCTCGGTCGACTCCATGTGCGTCTATCGGGGCATGGACATCGGCACGTCCAAACCCGACGCCGAGGGCGCGTGCGGTGGTGCCCCACCACTTGCTCGACCTGGTCGACCCCGACGAGGAGTTCACCGTGTCGCAGTTCCAAGCGGCCGCCCGCGAGGCCCTGGCCTCAGTGGCGTCCGCAGGCAGGCACGCCCTGCTGGTCGGTGGCACCGGGCTGTACCACCGGGCCGTCGTCGACGATCTGGCCATCCCCGGCCGCTACCCCGACGTCGCCGCCGCGCTCGAAGCCGAGCTGGACCAGGGCGGGGCCGAGCCGGCGGACCTGCACGCCCGCCTGCGTGCGCTCGATCCGGTGGCGGCGGCTCGCATGGCTCCCACCAACCGGCGGCGGGTCGTGCGCGCCCTGGAGGTCACACTCGGGGCGGGTCGCCCGTTCTCCGAATTCGGGCCCGGGCTCGAGGTCTACCCCGCAGGGTGGCGGCGCAGGTGGGGCTGGCCGTGCCGCCCGGTGAGGTGGACCGCCGAATTCAGGCACGCTTCGACGACATGGTCGAGGCGGGTCTGGTCGACGAGGTGCGGGCGTTGGCGTCGAGGCCGAGCGGGCTCTCGCGCACGGCGCGCCAGGCGCTCGGCTACCGCGAGATCCTGGCCCACGTGGAGGAGGGTGTCCCGCTCGCGTCCTGCCTGGAGGCGGCCGTGCGGCGGACGCGGCAGTTCGCCCGGCGCCAGGCGTCGTGGTTCCGACGCGACCCACGGGTGCGCTGGGCCGGGAGCCCGACGAGGCGGAGGCGCTGCTCGAGCGTGCCCTCGTGCACGGTTGACGGCGGCGGGCTGCGACAATGGAGCGGTGCACGCCACCAAGCACGAGGCCGCGGGCAACGACTTCCTGGTCGTCCTGGACCCCGACGACCGGTTCAGGCTCTCGGCCGCCCAGGTGCGCCTGCTGGCCGACCGCCACCGGGGTGTCGGCGCCGACGGCGTCATTCGTGTCGGCCCGGGACGCGAGGGGTGCGAGCTGTCCATGGAGCTGCGCAACGCCGACGGGTCTCCGGCGGAAATGAGCGGGAACGGGATGCGGTGCCTGGCCCAGGCGGCGGTGGACGCCGGGCTGGTGTCTCCGCCCCGCTTCCGTGTTGCCACCGCCGCGGGCGTGCGCACCGTCGACTACGCGACCGGCACCGACCCGGGCGGGCGACCGCCAGCGTCGACATGGGCCCCGTCACCCTGGGGCCCGAGCAACCCCACCAGGTCGACGGCCGCCGGGCCCGGACGGTCGACGTGGGCAACCCGCACCTGGTGCTCCTCGGCCCCGACACCGCGTCGGTCGACGTCGCGGAGCTCGGCCCCAAGCTCCAGGGCGACTACGACGGCGGCATCAACGTCGAGTGGATCACGGCGACGGAGGACGACGCCGGTGAGCTGCTCGACTTCCGCGTCTACGAGCGCGGCGCCGGGGAGACGCTCGCCTGTGGGACGGGCAGTGTCGCCGCCGCCGCGGCGGCACGGGCCTGGGGCGTCATCGCGTCCGAGGGGGCGGTGCGAGTGCGCAACCCGGGCGGGATGCTCGAGGTCGTGCTCGGGTCGGACGAGGCCGCTCCGGCCCATCTGGCCGGTCCGGTCCGCAAGGTGGCCGACGTCGAGGTCCACTCGGGAATGCTCTCTTGAGCACTCTGTTGCCCGGGACGCTCATTGAGCGCACGTTCCGGGAGCGGATCATTCTGGTCGGTGTCGTCTTCCCCGGGCTCACCGCCGAGGGGGTCGATGCGGCGCTCGACGAGCTGGCGCAGCTCGTCGACAGCGCGGGTGCGGACGTGGTGGGTCGCGTCGTGCAGCGCCGGGACGCGCCTGATCCCGCGACATTCGTCGGCCGCGGCAAGGCGGAGGAGATCGCCGCGCTGGCGCGAAGCCTCGACGCCGACACTGTCGTCTTCGACGACGAGTTGACGCCGGCCCAACACCGCAACCTGGAGAAGCTCTTCGGGCGTACCGCCATCGACCGCACCGCCGTGATCCTCGACATCTTCGCTCAGAACGCGCGCAGTCCCGAGGGCAAGGCGCAGGTGGAGCTGGCGTTGTTGCGCTACCGGCTGCCACGGCTGCGCGGCCGGGGCCTCTCGCTCAGCCAGCAGGCCGGGGGCATCGGGACCCGGGGACCGGGGGAGACCCAGCTCGAGGTCGACCGGCGACGACTGGTGCGCCGCATGCACCGGTTGGAGGCTGACCTGCGCGAGGTCGAGCGCACCCGTTCCCTGCAGCGGCGCAGCCGCGCCCGCGGTCGCCACCGCGAGGTCGCGCTCGTCGGGTACACCAACGCGGGCAAGTCGACCCTGCTCAACCGCCTGACCGACGCCGGGGTGCCGGCCGCGAACCGGCTCTTCGTGACCCTTGATCCGCGCACGCGCCAGCTGCCGCTGCCCGGCGGAGAGACGGTGCTCGTGACCGACACGGTCGGCTTCGTGCGCAAGCTGCCGCATGAGCTGGTGGAGGCGTTCCGCTCCACGCTCGACTCGGTCCGCCTGGCCGATCTGGTCCTGCACGTCGTCGACGGCACGGCGGCCGACGCCGAAATGCAGATGGCGGCGGTCCACGACGTGCTGCGGCAGATCGGGGCCGACGGCGTGCCCGAGCTCGTCGTGGTGAACAAGGCAGACCGCGCGCCCGAGGAAGCCAAGGCGCTGGCGCACTCCATGGAGGGCTCGGTGCTCGTCTCCGCCCTGACGGGTGAGGGCGTCGGCGACCTCGTGCGCGTCGTCGGCGACCGCGTCCGCGGCGCGGATCGTGTCGTCGAGCTGGTCGTGCCGTGGGCGCGGGGCGACGTGCTGGCCGCCGTGCACCGCGAAGGCGAGGTGGTGGGCCAACGCGACGGCGAGGAATCGGCGGTCCTCCACGTCGTGCTCGACGACGTGGGACGGGCGCGCTTCGCGGAGTTCTTGTCCGCACCGTGACCTTCCGGCTCCCGCCGTACCCGTACGACCGCCTCGACGGGCTCGCCACGGTGGCGGCCGCGCGTCCCGGGGGCCTCGTCGACTGTTCCGTCGGGACCCCGTGCGACGCACCCCCACCGTCGGTGGTCGAGGCGCTGGCGACGTCGGACACCGAGCGCGGCTATCCGTCGTCGGCCGGCAGCGCCGCCCTGCGCGAGGCGGCGGCGGCGTGGCTGGACCGCCGCTTCGGCGTCGGGCTCGCGCCCTCGTCGGTCGCCGTCTCGGTCGGTTCGAAAGAGCTCGTGGCGTCGGTCCCGCACGTCCTGCGCCTGCGGCAGCCCGAGCGCGACACCGTGCTGTATCCCGAGGTCTCCTACCCCACCTATGCCATGGGGGCGGAGCTGGCCGGGTGCCGCGCCGTTCCCGTTCCGGCGCCGGCCGGCCAGCACGGTGGGCTCGACCTGGCGGCGGTCGACCCGGGCGACGCGGCACGCGCGCTGCTGCTGTGGTCCAACTCGCCGTCCAATCCGACCGGCGGGCTGGGCGACCTCGGCGCCGAGGCGGAGTGGGGAAGAGCGCGCGGTATCCCGGTCTTCTCCGACGAGTGCTACACCGAGTTCACGTGGTCCGGGCCGCCTCGCTCGGTGCTCGAACACGGGTCCGAGGGCGTCGTCGCCGTGCACTCGCTGTCCAAGCGGTCCAACCTGGCCGGACTGCGCGTCGGTTTCTATGCCGGAGACCCCGGGCTCGTCGACTTCCTGCGTGCCGTCCGACAGCACGCCGGGCTCATGGTTCCCGGGCCGGTTCAAGCCGCCGCGGTGGCCGCGCTGAGCGATGACGACCACGTCGCGACGCAGCGAGTCCGCTACCGCGAACGCCTCGAGTATCTGGCATCGGTGTTCGAGGCGTACGGCTGCCCGTGCGAGCTGCCCGAGGGGGGCTTCTACCTGTGGGTGCCTGTGCCCACGCACTGGAGCGATGCCTGGGCCATGGCCGAGGCCCTGGCGTCCGACGGTGGGCTCCTGGTCGCTCCCGGGGACCTTTACGGCGAGGCCGTGGCCCGACACGTGCGGGTCGCGGTGGTCCAACCGATGGAGCGCCTGGAGCTGGTCGGGCGCCGGCTCGGTTCGGCGCGGGAGCGCTCGGTAGGGTGAGCCATGGCTGATCTGCAGGCGAGCATCGAGGAGCTCTGGGAGCGTCGCGGCACGCTCACGCCGTCGGACACCGACGCGGCGGCCGTCGTCGAGGAAGCGATCACGCTGCTCGACACCGGACAGGCCCGGGTGGCCGAGGTGGACCCGGCGACGGAGCAGGTGATCGTCCACGAGTGGTTGAAGAAGTCGATCCTGTTGCTGTTCACGCTGCGGGGAATGGAGACGATCGAGCACGGGCCGTTCGAGTACGCCGACAAGCTGCCGCTCAAGCACGGCTTCGCCGAGGCGGGCGTGCGCGCCCTGCCGGGAGCGTCGGCGCGCTGGGGTTGCTTCCTCGGGCGTGGGGTCGTGCTGATGCCGTCCTACGTGAACATCGGCGCCTGGGTGGGCGCGGACTCCATGGTCGACACCTGGGCCACGGTCGCTTCGTGCGCCCAGATCGGCGAGCGGGTGCACCTCGCGGGCGGGGTGGGCATCGGGGGCGTGCTCGAGCCTCCGAACGCCGTCCCCGTGGTGGTGGAGGACGACGCGTTCGTCGGGAGCCGGTGCATGGTGACCGGAGGGGCCCGAATCGGACGCGGGGCGGTGCTCGGCGCGGGGAGCTTCCTCGATCCCTCCATCCCCGTCATCGACGCCGAGACCGGGGTGGAGCTGTCGCGCGGCGTCGTGCCGGCATGGTGCGTGGCCATTCGCGCCAGTCGACGCCGCGAGTACCCCGGCGGCGAGTTCTTCGTGCCGTGCGTGTTGGTGATCAAGCGGTTGGACGAGGGCGAGCGTCACAACAAGGCTCAGCTGAACGAGGTCCTGCGCGAGCATGGCGCCAGCACCTGACGACAGGGACGGCCGGGCCGACCTGTTGGCCGCGACCGCCGATCTCGTCGCCATTCCGTCCGTCAGCCATCACGAGGACGCGATCGCGGCTGCGGTGGAGAAGGCACTCACGCCGTGTTCATGGCTCACGGTGGAACGCCTGGGCGACAACATCGTGGCGCGTACCGAACTCGGACGTGAGCAACGCCTCGTGCTCGCCGGGCACCTCGACACCGTGCCGCCTGGGGTGAACGCGGCACCGCGGGTCGAGGGCGACACGCTGTGGGGTGTGGGTGCGTCGGACATGAAGGGCGGCCTGGCGGTCATGCTCGACGTGGCGACGTCGGTGGCGGCGCCGGCCGTCGACCTCACCTGGTGCTTCTACGCCTGCGAAGAAGTGGGTCGGGAGGAGAGCGGCTTGCTCGAACTGTGGCAGGAGCGACCGGACCTCTTGGCGGGGGACGCGGCCGTGCTCGGTGAGCCGACGGACGCGCGCGGGTCGAGGCCGGGTGCCAGGGGACCATGCGTGTCCGTATCACCGTCCGTGGCGTACGGGCGCACACGGCGCGCCCGTTCACGGGGCGCAACGCCATCCACCGCCTCGGAGATCTGATCGCACGCATCGCCGCCTGGCCCGGGCGCGAGTTGGTGCTGGACGAGTGCACGTACGCCGAGCAGCTCCAGGTGGTCGCAGTCAGCGGGGGAGTGGCGGCCAACGTGGTGCCGGACGAGGCGAGCCTGGACATCAACCACCGCTACGCGCCCGACCGGGGAAAGGTCGAAGCAGAGGCGTTCCTGCACCAGCTCCTCGACCCGGTGCTCGAACTCGAGGCCGGTGACACCTGGGAGCTGGTCGACGCCGGGGACGGAGCGCCGCCCTCGCTCGGCCATCCGTTGCTGGCCGCACTCGTGGAGCGCACGGGCGCCGCGCCCCGGGCCAAGGTGGGATGGACCGACGTGGCGTCGTTCTGGGAGCACGGCGTCCCCGCCGCCAACTTCGGTCCGGGCGATCCCCTCCTGGCCCACCATCCCGACGAGCGGGTGACGCGCCGCCAGCTGGAACAGGCGAGGGAGGTACTGGTCGCTCTGGTCTCTTGAGCGCGATCCGGTGGTCGCACGCTGTTCAATCGAACTACGTACGGCTTGTCATCTCCACAGGGAGTCCAAATCGATTGCGACCGACGACCGGGCTGTCCCAGCGGTCGTCGAGGGCGAATTGGAAGAGTCTTCATCGCTTGTCTCCAACGCTGCCGTCACCCTGTCGTCGAGGAAGCGGCTGAGTGCTACGAAGCTATGGCGATCGTTGTGCGCTCGCCCGTGATGTGGCATGCGCAGCGGAGCGTACAGATGAAGTTCGTCGCGAGCACGGGTGACCGCGACGTACAAGAGCCGCTGCTCCTCTTCAAGGCCATCCTGGGACGAGAGTGCCATGTCGATCGGAATCATGCCGTCGACAACATGTGGGATGTACACGATCGGCCACTCGAGCCCTTTCGCCGA
Organism: uncultured Acidimicrobiaceae bacterium; assembly: GCA_963824445.1. GTDB lineage: Bacteria > Actinomycetota > Acidimicrobiia > Acidimicrobiales > RAAP-2 > Bog-473. The sequence goes on from CAWGPG010000001.1 coordinate 239,553, forward strand.
GTGGATCGTGGAGATGACGACGTAATCGTCGTCGAGTGTGGGAGATCCCGCCAGGTCGGAGGTGCACGTCGGAGCATCCAGCGTGAGTTGGGCGAGCCAGGCGCCGAGATTTTCCACGGCCGAGGCGGCGGCGGTCAGGCGTTCCAGGTCCCGCAGACGTGGCACGGAGTCGGCATAGCGACCCACGATCAACGGACGAATGCCGTTGAGGACTCCTTCGGCTTGATGGGTCGGGCTCCTGAGTGATCGAGCCTCAGCGAGCGCTCCGAGCGACTCCGAGAGTGCTCCACGGCTGGCAGCCGGCGCAGCGGCGACGACGTTGGGCCACTGTCCGAGCCCGTCATCCAGTGCCTGGATCGTCTCGACCAATTTTCGTGCCCACGCGGGGCCGATGTTGTCGTGCAAGCGCAACAACCGATACCAGGCAACCTCGTCGCGAGCATTGTCGAGCAGCCTTGCCGCCGCAACGAAGTCCTTCACATGAGCGGTCTCCAGGAACCGAAGGCCGCCGTATTTGCGGTAGGGAATCTTTCGTGCTGACAGCTCCAATTCCACAAGGTCGCTGTGATGACCAGCTCGCACGAGCACCGCTTGGTCCCGCAGCATCATCCCGTTTTCGACGGCCTGAAGGATCGAATCGCCGATCATACGCGCCTCGCTCGACGCATCGTGGCAACGCACGAGTCGCGGCTTTGGGCCACCTCCTCGCTCGCTGACGAGCCTCAGATCGGTCGCGTCCTCTGGCCGAATCGCGTTGGCGACCTCGAGAATCCGTTGTCGAGACCGGAAGTTGCGACGGAGTTGGATGACCGTTGCATCGGGGTACCCGAGCACGAGCTCACGCAGGTGCCGTGCGTCCGCGCCGCGGAATCCATAGATCGACTGCGCCTCGTCGCCTACCACGGTGAGTCCACGACCACCGGGTGCGAGCCGCTGGACAATATCCACCTGAAGGCGGTTGACGTCCTGGTATTCGTCGACGAGCACGAAGTCGAAACGATCGGCAAGATGCGAACCGAGGTCCGCGCCGCTGAGCAGGGCTCGCCAGTACAAGAGGAGGTCATCGAAGTCCAAGACAGCCGTGTCGCGCTTTCGAGCGGTGAAGGCACGAAACAGGCGCGCGATCGTCTCGAGATGTGGTTCGCACCAGGGGTACTCGACCGGAAGGAGCTCGTGCAGTGTCTTCCCGGTGTTGACACAGCGGGAGTAGATGTCTACGAGCGTCGATGAGCGTGGAAGGCGCACCGCGGTGCCACTGAGGCCGTGCTCGGGTTTGATGAGGTCCATCAAGTCGCAGGTGTCAGCCGGATCGACGACCGTGAAGCCCTTGGGGAGCCCGAGTGTTTCCGCGTACGCGGCGATGTGTCGGTGCGCCATCGCGTGGAACGTGCCGCCCTGGGGACGTCGATCACCACTGAGTCGAGCGAGCCTCGTGGCGCGGCCGACCATCTCATCGGCCGCACGGCGTGTGAATGTGAGGAGCAATATGCGCTCTGCCGCCGCACCGCGATCGAGCAAGCACGCGACCCGGGCCGTGAGCGCTCGGGTCTTGCCTGTGCCGGCCCCGGCAACGACAACGAGGGGAGCCTCGCCGTGTGTTGCCACGGCGAGCTGCGGATCGTCGAGACCCTCGTCCCAGCTCGCAGAGGCGAACATATGTTCGCTATGCTAACCGGATCGGAGGTGCCGCATATCGAGACGTCTGTTCTCGAGACGAGCTCCAACCACTTTGTCGGGGCGTCGAGGTCGGCGAATACATGAACGCGGCCGGGATGGGCGGAGCGATTCGTGGCGTACCGACTTCTTGGTGGCTCCTCGAGACCTCTGACGATCGCCGCCATTCCGTTGCCGAAGCACGACAAGGCCGTAGGTTCGAGCTATCGATCCATGTCCGAACTCGGAGCGTTCGACCACCGATCCGTTGTCCGACGTTTTGCGCGACACTCTGGAAGACGGACACCTATCTCGCAGTCTCGCCATTCTCCGGTGAGGTCCAGCCTCTCGTGACGAGATCAACCGAACGAGCCAAGGAGCAACAACCGTCTTCGTCGCTGCCCGAAACCACGACAATGTTGCTGAGTCCGTATTGGGTCTGACGATCGTGCGGATCTTCAGCGACGCCACATGCGAAACGTCGCAACGGACAGCGTCGACGATGCTGGCGCCCGTCCTGTCGGTCGATGACCGCTGGCCGAAACAATGAACGTCGTCGCGACTCTCGCCGGTCTCGTCGTCGTCGTTCTCACAGTGACCGACGTCGTACTCACTCTGATCCTCCCGCGGCGACCATCGGGGATCGAGCGCATCAGCCTCTACGTGAACCGGGGTGTCCGGCGTTGTTTCACCCTCGCGTCCCGTCTCGCCAGAACCTACGAACGCCAGGACGCCATCCTGGCGCCCGCCGGCCCCGTCGCCGTGGTCGTCCTGCTTCTGCTGTGGGCGGCCTCCCTCGCCTTCGGGTTCGGACTGATCCTCTTCGGCACCGGGACATCCTTCGGCGACGGGATGCTCCAGGCTCTGACCGCACTTTTCACGGTCGGAGCCGTCCATGACGGTGGCCCGGCCAACCCAGGCGTGGATATCGCCGTCGGTGCGATCTGGGTCGTGATCGTCGCGCTGCAGATCGCGTACCTGCCAGCGATCTACAGCGCATTCAACCGACGGGAGAGCCTGGTCTCCCTCCTCGAGAGCCGAGCCGGGGTTCCGGCGTGGGGTCCCGAGCTCCTGGCCCGACACCAGCTCGTGGGTATCACCGATACCCTTCCGGATCTGTACGCCGCGTGGGAAGAGTGGGCGGCAGACGTGGCGGAAAGCCACACGACCTACCCCGTGTTGCTTCTCTTTCGGTCCCCTGAGCCGTGGTACTCCTGGCTCCTCGGGCTCATCGCCGTTCTCGACGCTGCCGCGATGCACCTGGCGCTCTCGCCCAGCCAGGCTTCTTCTGAGGCGCGCCTGTGCCTCCGAATGGGATTCACCTTGCTCAACCGAATTGCAACGACCCTCGGATGGGAAGTCGACCTCGATCCGAATCCTGAGGGTCCGATCGGCCTCACGTTCGAGGAGTTCGAGCGGGCGGTGACGATGCTTCAGAACGTCGGCTTCGTCACCGAGCGAGGTGCTGAGGAAGCGTGGGTCGACTTTCGCGGCTGGCGAGTGAACTATGAGACGGTCGCCTACCGGCTGGCTGACCGCCTGACCGTTCCGCCCGCCCCGTGGTCGGGACAGCGGAGGCACATGCGATCAGGTCCGGTCGAACCCAGGCGCCCGCCGCAGCGACGTCCGGGTGGCGGCGAACCGTTCGTCTACGAGAGGCCACCGGTTGTCATCGGGCCGCGGCCCAGTTTCCTCCGACTCCGTCGGACTCGATCCTGACCTGACACCAACCCGTCTCAGTATGCAGGGCTGAGATCGGCCCGACGTCCCGTGTGCATCCTGCCACTGGCAGTCGAGCAAGACCTTTCAGGTCGACGAGTTCTCCCGGTCAGCTGGTCACGGCTTTGACCCCTCTCCGCGGAAGAACCAATGCACGCCGTAGCGGTCGGCGAAGTGCCCGTACAGGCCGAAGGGCTCCTCGCGCAGGTCGTCGAGGAGCTCGGGATCCCCACCAACGGAAAGCGAATCGAAGATCTCCCGAAAACGATGGTCGGCGTCGCCGCTGAGGTAGAGACCGACGGTGTTGCCCGGTTGCGGCATCCTGACGGGATGGAGCCAGTCCGTTGCGTTCAGCTCTATGTCCTCGCTCTGGAGATGGGCGTAGACGACCCGTCCGTGCAGCTCCGACGATGCGCCGGCCTTCATAGGCGTGTCGCCCAACTTCGTGACCGTCAGCTCACCACCGAGGCACTCGTGGTAGAAGGCCATGGCGTCGGCACAGGTGCCGTCGAAGAGCAGGAATGGGGTGAGGCTGATCACGTGTCCTCCTTTGTCCGTTCCGGTTCCGCACGGTCGCTTACACCGCCCGCGACCGGTATGCCATTGCGGTCCCGCGGCTCGAACGCCGCGCCTTCTGCCAGCCGGTAGATCGCCACCGGATCATCCGTGGGCTCGGACGGAAGGGACCGCACGGCGACGAGTTCGAACCCGTTCTTCTCGAGGACCCGTCGTGAGGCAGTGTTGCGCTCGTCGGGATCGGACAACACCGCGCCGCCACGGTGTTCGGCGCGGGCGAGCCGGACCAGGGCACCGACGAGGTGCGTCCCCAGGCCGCGTCCGACGAGCGCCGGGTCGCCGATTGCGTAGTCGATGGCCACGTCGCCCGGGCCGGCGCCGACATCTGCCGCCCACCGGGGGTCGATCTCGCACAGGTACCACTGGCACCAACCGATCGCCCTGTCCGCGTGAAGCGCGACGAGCATGTGCACCGGTTGGCGTCCAAGGACACTGTCACGCACATCGCGGATCTCCGCCTCCAACGAGGATCCCGCGAGGAACCATCGCGCGACATGCGGTGTCGTCAGCCAGTGTTCGACCACGCCGAGGTCGTCGGCGCACATCGCGCGCAAGCTCACCACTGGGGCGTCGGCCGCGTCCTGCTCCCGGCGGGGGATCTCAGCCCTCGAGAACTCGGAAGGCAAGGCGTCGTCCTCTGCCCTGTCCCATGGCGAGCGCGATCCACAGACGGAACACGCAGTCGACGAGCTCCTCCTGGTCCGGCCCGACGAAGACCGGGTGCAGCCCGACAGCTTCGATCACGGCCTCGACCGTCCGGCGGTCGGCCTCCGCGCACGAGAAGAACATGTAAGCGGGGCCGCCGTCGAAAACGGGGTCGGCCATGTTCTCGCCGCCGAGAGTGTTGAAGGCCCTGGCGTAGCGCACGCCGGGGGGGAGCGCCGCTCTGCTGTTGGACACGACGTCTCCCATCCGGTTGGTGGCGTCGATCACGAGTTTCCCCGTGAATTCGTCTCCGAGTGCTCCGGCGAGCTCGGCGACGGCGGGTCCAGGAACGGCCAGGATCACCACGTCGGAGGAGTTCAACGCGTCGTCGACCGTGCGCGTCGAAGCGGAAGTCCCGCCGGCGACGTCGTCGTCTTCGGGATGTCGGGACCCGAAGACGACGCGATGGCCCGACGCAGCGAGCGCCCGGCCGAGCGTCCCGCCGATGAACCCGGTCCCGAGCACTGCGATGTCCATGTGATCGTCCTCCGCATTGGTGAACGTTTCGCGCGACGTGCACGAGCCGCGTCGTCGGCTGCACGCCAATCGCCGGTCAGGCACTCCGTACGCCGCGGAGGGATTCTATGGTGAGGTGCCAGCGCCCAGACCGGAGCATCGGCACCCTCGTTCAGACCTCGGTTAGATCCTCGCCGAACACGATGGTTCCGTCGAAATGCCGTCTTGCGAGCGCGATCCATTCATCGGCCGAGCCGGGAGCCGGCGTGGGGACCTGGTGGGTGAGGACGAGCGTCCCGACCTTGGCCCGAGCAGCAGTTTGGGCCGCCTGCTCGACGGTCGAGTGGTATCCGATGGTGTCGACGAACCGCTGCATCGGGACGAGGCGGACCAGGTCGTCGCGCAGCACCGTCTGCACGTACACGTCCGCTCCCGAGCACAGTTCCTCGAGGCCGGGGCACGGCAGGGTGTCTCCCGCCACGACGATGCTCCGCCCGCCCGACTCGAAGCGGTACGCGAGCGTCGGTTCCACCGGCCGGTGGTCCGTCGCGGCCGCCACGACCGTCGTCGACCCGGTCCGTAACACCTCCCCCGGTCCGATCTCGTGCACGTCGACCTGGGGACGCCAGGTGAGGTCGGCATGGTGTGCCAGGCGATACGAGACGTCGGGTGCCAGCATGGCCAGGGCGGCCTCGACCACCGTCGCCGTCCCCTGGGGTCCGTACACGGGCAGCGCTGTCGGTGCGGTGGTCATGATCCAGTGCGTCGAGATCACGTCGTTCAGGTCGCAGATGTGGTCACTGTGAAGGTGCGTGAGCAACACCCCGCTGAGCATCACAGGAAGCACTCCGGCCGCGGCCAGGCGCAGGCATACGCCGCGCCCCGCGTCGACGAGCCAACGATCGTCCCCGGCCCGCACCAGGGTGGACGCTCCGGCCCGTTGGGGGTCGGGGAGCGGGTTGCCCGTCCCGAGCAGTACCGCCGTAAGTGGCGGAGCCGGCGCCTGGTTCTGGGGTTCCTCGGTGGGCATTCAGGCGCTCTCGCAGAGCACGGCTGACCCCTCGACGTCCTCGAGTCGGGACCCCACGCGATGCAGGGTTCCGTCCACGTCAATGAAGACGAACGCTCGGAGGCCGTCGGGAGTGCCGTGCCGGGCGATCGTCTGGAGCTGAATGTCGTGCACGTTTCCCCTGGTGGTCGTCCGCCGTCGGGTAACGCTACAAGGCTTCGGCCGAGCCTGTGCCGACGCGACCGGCCCGCGGAGATCGCGAAAGTTGCTCGTAGCAACGGGTCAGCAGATGGAGGTTCGCCAACCCCGGCAGGCGGTCGACGCGCCGATCGATCCGCGCCAGCGCCTCTCGTCCCGTCTCCCCGTCGAAGAGGTACGGCACCAAGAACGCGACTTCGTGCGGCGGCATCACTCCGGAACCGACCGGGCGCCACCACCGCGTGAGGGCGAAGCGAGTGACCCTGCGTGCCTTGGGGCTCGCGGCGAGACGACGCGTCGCCTCGGAAGCGTAGAAGTCGATGTGGCGGCCCTCCTGTTTCATGATCCGGCGCAACAGCTCCCGCAGCGTGGGGTGCTCAGCCGCCTCCGCCAGTAGTCCGTAGGCCGCCTGAGTGGTCCACTCGTTGACGGCGCCCCACGCCATGTGAAGTGCCACGAAGGCCTGACCCGAGAACGTCGCCAGTCCGACGGTGCTGAGCGTGGTCAGTGCCTGCTGCCGGCGCCGGCGATGGCGCAGTGCCGCGATGCGCGGAACACCGGTGAGTTCGCCGTGCGCCGCGAGCACCCGCCCGATGGCGTCGCCGTGCCAAAGCTCCTCGAACGCCCAGCACGAGAGGAACGACGTGATCTGCGGGTCCTGGTGAGCCGGCGTCAGCAGCAGATCGCGCAGGTAGCACACGGTGTGATGCTCGATGTCGTGCATGTAGCGGAGCGTCCGCAACGCGTCGTCTGGGAGGGGACGGTGGCGGAAGTCGTCGAAATCGATGCCGTCGAGGTCGAGCCGACCGGCCCGGGACAGGGACCGGGACAGGGAGGAGTCGATGATCGTCCTCATAACGCCTACTATCCGGAGCACGCGGGAACTCCGGATGGGGCGATTGCCGTGCATCCGACGCGGGGCAGGCACCGAACAGAGAACGGATGCAACCGATTGAGGAGGTCAGTGACGCCCAGCTCGTGACGTCCATCGCCCGCTGGAGCGAGGTTGCGCTGGCGGAGGTCTACCGGCGGCACGCCGGAGCCGTCTTCGGGCTGGCCAAGAAGGTCCTCAACAGCGCTGCCGAGGCGGAAGACGTCACGCAAGAGGTGTTCCTGCGCCTCTGGAACCAGCCCGAGCGTTACGACCCCGTCCGGGGGAGCCTCCGCTCCTTCCTGCTCGCCCAGGCACACGGCCGCGCCGTGGACCAGGTGCGCTCGACCACCTCGCGGCGCCGGCACGAGGCGCGGGAGGCTCTCAAGACGGCCGGGGCCGGCTACGACCTCCAGCACGAGGTCTGGGACCTGGCGGTCGCCGACCAGGTGGCGCGTGCCATGGGCGAGCTGCCCGCGAGCGAGCGCCAGGCAATCGAGTTGGCCTACTTCCTCGGGTGCACGTATCGCGAGGTGGCGCAGCGCCTGGGCCAGCCGGAGGGCACGGTCAAGAGCCGGATCCGCAACGGCCTTCGGCGCATGCGCACCGCTTTGACGGACACCGGTGTGATGGGGGCCGACGCATGATGTCGCACGACGAGGCGAGCGAGCTCCTCGGCGCATACGCCCTCGACGCGGTCGACGGCGAGGAGCTCCAGCAGCTGGAAGGCCACGTGGCCACGTGTCCGCGGTGTCGGACCGAGCTCGACACCTTGCGCGAGGTGGCGAGCGCCCTCGGGCACTCCGTCGAGCCTCTGCCCGAGGGGCTCTGGTCGAGCATCGTGAGCCGGCTTCCGGAGCGGCCGGCGGAAGGGGAGTCGCCGCCCATGCCCCGCCTCGTCGCCCAGACGGCGGGGTCGCCCACGTCACCGGCACCGGCACGGCCGGCGCCCCGCCGGCATGTCAGGGCCGCGGTGGCCGCCATCGTCGCCGTCGCCGCCGCGCTCGTGGCCGCGCTCGCGGTCGGGCTCGTCCGGGCTGACAATCGGGCGAACGACCTGCAGGCGCAGTCAGCGCGGCAGGCCGACGTTTCCGCCGTGCACGCCGCGCTCGCGACGCCCGGTCACCAGGTCGTCACGTTGGACTCGTCGTCCGGCGCCGCACTGGCACGCTTCGTGATCGTTCCCGACGGGCGGGGCTTCCTGCTCTCGTCGCACCTGCCCGTGTTGTCGGGAGACCGGACCTACCAGCTCTGGGGGATCTTCGGGACCCGGCCGATCTCCCTCGGCCTGCTCGGGCCGTCCCCGAGGCAGGCGACGTTCACCATGGCGAGCTCGGCGGCGGCGAACGCGCTCAGCATCACGGCTGAGCCGTCGGGCGGCGCCGTCGCGCCCAGCACCCCGATCGTCGCGACGGGGACCGTCTGAGCGTTGGCGCCCAGCTGTTAGGTTCGCACGCCATGGCCGAGGATGTGGAAGCGAAGACGCGCCGTCCCATAGAGGTGGGCGCCGAGGCGGAGCCCGTGAAGCTGGGTTCCATGCTGTTCACTCTCGTCGAGCCCCATCGCGGGCACGAGGTGGCGTACAACCGGTGGTACGAGCGTGATCACTTCTATGCCGGCTGCATGGTGGGCCCGTACAATTTCGCCGGTCGTCGTTGGGTGGCGACCGCGGCATTGAAGTCGCTGCCGCGATCCGGATCCGTCCTCCATCACGGGTGAGCCGACCCGTGGCTCGTACGTGGCGGTGTACTGGGTCCTCGACGGCTACCACGACGTGTGGAACCGCTGGGCGCTGCGCCAGGTCAATGCCCTGCACGCGGCGGGGCGGATGTTCCTCGAGCGCGATCACGTGCACACGCTGTTGTACAACTTCGCCTGGGAGCACCGGCGCGAGCCCGACGGCGTGCCGGTCGAGCTCGCGCTGGACCACCCATACCGCGGCCTGGTCGCCGTATTCCTCGATCGCGCTGAGGACAGCACCAACGAGGACCTGTGGAGCTGGTTGCGTTCTGAGCACCTGCCGTCCCTACTGCCGGGGACGGATGCCGACCTGGTCGCGGCCTTCACTCCGATCGCCCTCGAAGTGGAGGCGCCCGGAGACGTGCCACGTGAGTCCGCGCGCGACAACCGCACCCTGCTCCTGTTCTTCCTCAACACGCCACCCGAGGTGGCATGGGAGCCCGTGCTGGCGGAGCACCGTCGCCGTGTCGAGGAGTCCGGGCGTGCCACCGTGGTCGCCGCACTGCCGTTCATCCCGACGATCGTCGGCACCGACTCCTACACCGACCAGCTCTGGGTCGACGACTGAAGCCGCCGGTTTCACCCCCGGGCCAGCACCTCTACATGGGTCACGACGAAGACGGCGTCTTCCGAAGCCGACCAACCCAGGAAGGCGTCGGCGATCGACTCGAGCTCGTCGGCGTCACTCATGCCGTACTCCAGGGCCTGCTCGGCCAGGCGGGAATAGCGCACCCGGTCCGCCCAGATCCTTCCCCACCACTCCCGCGACTGGAGGTCGGCGTAGGTCCACGTTGAGCTGGACACCGTGATCCGGTCGAACCCGGCGGCGCGCGCCAGGGCTGGAAGGCGTGGGCCGATCCGCGCGTCGTGCCCGTTGCGGCCGGTGATGTCGAGGTACAACTCGAGCCAGCGGTCGAGCCGCGGGTCGGCAGGCGCCCAAGTGAAGGCGCCGTAATCCGAGTCCCGAGCGGCGAGGACCCCGTCGGGGCGGAGTACACGGCGCAGGGCGACCAGTGCCGCCTCGGGATCGCCGAGATGTTGGAGCACCTGATGCAGGTGAACCACATCGAAGCGCTCGGATTCCAAGTCAGGTTCGAACAGGTCCCCGACCACGAACTCCACGTTGGTCAGGCCGAGGCCGTCGGCATGGGCCCGAGCCTGGGCGATGACATCGGCCGACGCGTCCATCCCGATCACCTCGCCTGGTGCGACCAGGCGGGCCAGGTCGGCGGTGATCGTGCCGGGGCCGCACCCGACATCGAGCACCGACATCCCCGGCCTGAGGTGGGGAATCAGGTAGCCCGACGAGTTCTCCGCCGTTCGCCAGGTATGGCTGCGCAGGACGGACTCGTGATGCCCGTGGGTGTAGGCCATGCGTACATTGTTGCGTGCCCGAATTGCCGGAAATGCAGGCGCTGTCCGAACGACTCAACGAGCGCCTCACCGGATTGACGCTGCGCCGCGCCGACCTTCTCGGCTTTTCCTCGCTCAAGACCTATGCGCCCTCTCCGGACGAGCTCGTTGGCCGGACGCTGCACGGCGTGGGCCGTCGGGCCAAGTACCTGGTGTGGGACTTCGAGGGCGGTGACCGCGTGGTGCTGCACCTGTCCCAGGCGGGTCGCCTCGATGTCGAGGACCCGCCCAAGAAGACCAAGCCGCGCGGCTCGGTGGCCCGCTTCGTCTTCGGGCCGGGGAGCGGCGGCCTCGACGGCAGCGGGGTCGGCGTGCTGGTGCGCGAGCACGGCACCCAGCGCAAGGCGTCGTGGTGGGTGCTCGCACCCGGAGACGACGGGCCACTCGAAGGGCTTGGTCCCGAGCCGGGCACGGACGAGTTCGCCGAGCTCATCAGGACCAGCACCTCGAACCGCCATCTGACCACCGACCTACGCGACCAGCACGTGGTCTCGGGGATCGGCCACGGTTGGGGCGACGACATCTTGCACCGCGCCAAGCTCTCCCCGTTCGCGTCGCTGCGCTCTCTTAGTGCCGAGCAACGCGAAGCCCTCATCGATGCCGCGACCTCGGTGATGTCCGAAGCGCTCGACCTCGAGCGGCGCCGCGAAGGTGGTCTCTCGGAGGCGAAGCTCGGAGGCCGCTTCAAGGTCCACAACCGTGTGGGCGAAGCGTGTCCGACCCCGTGCGGCGACACGCTGCGCCGAGTCTCGTTCGAGTCCTACGAAATGGCGTACTGCCCGACATGCCAGACCGGAGGCAAGGTCCTGGCCGACCGGCGTCTGTCCCGCCTCTTGAAGTGAGGCTCCGCACCCGGTGAGGTGCGGGGCGAATCAACTGCGGTGTCCATCAGCAGCGACCCGAACAGCCGATCGGCCGTGTCCGGCCGAGACCGGCCTGCGGAAAGCGGTTCTCGTGCGGCCCCGCTGGGTACTGACTCACCATGGCACGTGAGAGCAACAGCCATTACGAAAAGCCCAACTGGTGGCTGCGGTCGATCGAGAACCGCCTCGTACCGTTTCTCCGTCCCTGCCGCGTCAGCCGTTTGTCCGTCGTCGGGCGCCGGAGTGGACGGTGGCGCACGGTGCCCGTGACTCCCTTCGTCCTGGACGGTCGCGGCTACGTCGTGTCGGCTTTCGGGGAGACGGACTGGTCGCAGAACCTGCGCCAGGAGAGGAGCGCTCGACTGAGCACCGGGCGTTCGGAGCTCGACGTCCGGGCAATCGAGCTCCCTGCCTCCGAGCGTGCGCCGATGATCGGCGCGTTCATGCAGCGGTTCCGAGGTTTGCCGGGAGTCACCGGCGCTTTCCGACGTCTTCCGGAGGCCGCCGACCATCCGGTGTTCGAGCTGGAAGCGCTGAGTCGCCCCAGAGCCGCGATCTCAGGAGCGCGAGCGGGCACGGGTCCCTGCCGGTGTGAAGGAGTTGGCACAGAGAGCCTCGCTACCCTGAGGAAGTGGGTGGGCAGCTCGAGCTCTCGGGGTTGCGTCGCACCTTCGGTGCACTGACCGCACTCGATGATCTGTCATTCGAGGTCCCGTCCGGGCACGTCGTCGGATTCCTCGGACCGAACGGCGCCGGCAAGACGACCGCGATGCGGGCGATCTTCGGATTGACCGATCTCGAGGCGGGCGAGGTGCGGTGGAACGGGCGACCCGTCGGCCAGGCCGAGCGACGCCGGTTCGGTTACATGCCCGAGGAGCGGGGCCTCTACCCCTCCATGCTCGTCGGTGAGCAAGTGGAGTACCTGGGAAGACTGCACGGGCTCCGTGCCGTCGACGCGGCGGAGGCCGCGCAGGACTGGCTGGAGCGTCTCGATCTCTCCGACCGATGGGGCAGCAAGGTCGAGGCGCTCTCCCACGGGAATCAGCAGCGGGTCCAGCTGGCTGCCGCGCTCGTCCACGACCCCGAGCTTCTGGTGCTCGACGAGCCTTTGGCGGGACTGGATCCGACGGGCATCGACGCCATCGGGCAGGTCCTGGTCGAACGGGCACAGGCGGGCTGCTGCGTGCTGTTCTCGAGCCACCAGTTGGACCTGGTCGAAGACCTCTGCGAGCAGGTGATCATCATCGACCACGGTCGACTGGTGGCCGCCGGCAGCGTCGATGAGCTTGCGGTCAGTGGTGGCCGGCGTCTCGTGGTCCGCGTCGAGGGCGATCGCACGGCCGAGTGGGCGCGCCGGCTCCCGGGCGTCCGGGTCTCGGAGATCGACGCCGGGGCGGCGCGGCTCGTCCTCGACGACACGGTGGACTCCGACTCCGTCCTGCGGGCCGCCATGGCCTCGGGCCGGGTCACCCAATTCTCCTTTGAACGGCGTCGTCTGTCCGAGGTGTTCCGCGAGGCCCTCCGATGAAGGTGCGATGAGGCTCCGATGAAGGCCGTCTACGTCTTGGTTCTGGTCGCAATCGTTGCGGCCGTGCGCATCGCAATGCGGCGCCGAAAGCGGCGGAGCACACCGACAGAGGAACAGGCCGAGCCGCGGCGGTGGCGTGTCGGGACCCTCTCGGCGGCCAACGTGTTCGGCGAGGTCGGTCTCGTGGCGATGCGGGAGATCCGTGAGCGGGTCCGGGGACGGATCTTTCGGATCGGGACGCTCGTCATCCTCCTCGGCGTCGGTGCCGCCATCGTCATCCCCAAGGTCCACTCGTCCAGCCCGGCCCCGCAACGAGTCGGCGTTGTGGGCACGGTCGAGCCGTCCCTCAGCCGGATCGTGGCCGCCGCCGGTCTCGAGAGCCAGACGGCCACCCGGGTCGTGACGGAGCCGTCCGTCGAGCGGGCCAGCGAGGCTCTGAAGGCCGGACAGCTCGACGTCGCTCTCGTCGATGGTGGCCGGAGGATCCTCGTCGACCAGGACGTCGGTTCGAAGGCGGACTCGACGACGTCGACGTTCGTTCAGGCGTTGGCGGCCAACTTGGGCGTCCTGCGGGCCTACGAGGTCGCCGGACTGACGAGCACCCAGGTCGAGCAGCTGGCGCACGCGCGGCCGGTGGCGGTGGAAAACCTTCAGACGACCCGTTCGAAGGGGGCGGTGCAGAGCACCTCGACCATCGGGATCATCCTGCTCTTCCTCATGCTGACGCAATACAACACCTGGATCCTCATGGGTGTGATGCAGGAGAAGGCGAGCCGGGTCGTGGAAGTCCTGCTGGCGGCGGTCCGTCCGATCCAGCTGCTCGGAGGGAAGATCCTCGGCATCGGTCTCGTCGCCCTGGGCCAGGCGGCGTTGATCGTGGGCTTCGCCCTCGCCGTCGGCGCGGCCGTGGGCTCGGACGTGTTGCACGGGACGGCGCCGCTCGTCTTGCTGTCGGAGTTGCTCTGGTTGGTGCTCGGCTACGCCTTCTATTGCTGGGTCTACGCGGCAGCCGGCTCCATGGCCGAGCGCCAGGATCAGGTGCAGACGCTGGTCCTCCCGCTCAGCTTGCCCATCATCCTCGGCTACGTGCTCGCTCTCACGACGGCCAGCACGGGCAACCCGAGTGTCTTCTTCGAGGTGCTGGCCTACCTGCCGCCGACCGCACCGTTCGCCATGCCGGTCCTCGTCGGACTGGGGCAGGTGCAGTGGTGGCAGTTCGTCACGTCGGTGATCCTCAGCCTCGCTGGTACGGCGGGGATGGCCTGGGTAGCGTCGGGAATCTATCGACGGGCCGTGTTGCGCTCCGGCCAACGGGTCCGTCTACGCGACGTCGTCTGGCGAAACCCCCGCCCTCGTCCGACGATGGTCGCGGCCGGACCACTGCCCCCACGGTGACCGTGAAGACCTCGATCCGTGGCGGCCGTACGCCCGATCGGACCCGATGATCTACGAGCCGAGCCGGCGGACGACGGTCACCACCTTGCCGAAGATCGTCAGTCCGTCACCTCCGTCGTAGACCATCGGTTCGTACGCGGCATTGGCCGGGTTCAACACCACCTGGTCGCCCTGGCGAGCGAAGGTCTTGACCGTCGCCTCACCGCCGGGGATGCCGGCGACGACGACGTCCCCGTGTTCCGCTTCGGGCTGCTGGCGCACGACGACGTAGTCCCCGTCGTAGATGCCGGCGTCCACCATGGAGTCCCCGCGGACGCGCAGCATGAAGGACGGACCGCTGCCCGTGAACTGCTCGGGCATGGGAAGGAGCTCCTCGATGTTCTCCTCGGCCAGGACCCCGGTCCCGGCGGCCACGTCGCCGACGAGTGGGACGTTCCGCACCGCTGCGGCGTTGATCGGGGCGCTCGTCGCCGGGTCCCAGTGAACCTGGATGGCCCTGGGCTTGCTCGGGTCCCGGGACAGGTAGCCCTCTCGCTGGAGCACCGCCAGGTGCGTGTGAACGGTGGCCGAGCTGGTGAGGCCGACCGCCTCCCCGATCTCGCGCACCGACGGTGGGTAGCCCCGTTCGCGCTGACAATCGGCGATGAAGGTCAGGATCTGCTGCCGCTTCCCGCTCAGGATCTCCGCCATCGGGTCTCCTTTGATCGCCACCCCGCCGGCTCCCACCAGCCGGGTTCGGGGGCGAACGTCCGTTCGCCGTCGACCACCATAGCCAGTGAGCCCTCCCAGGGCAAACATCTGTTCGTTCCCAGCCGGTGACCGAAAGGCGCACGTCCGGGGAACTCGCCGCCGAGCCGATCGGAAATCAGGATCCCCCTGTCACACCGTGGACCTAGCCTGCCTGAGGAGGACGAACACGCGTTCGTCAGACTGTTGACAGCGAACATGTGTTCGTGATCCAATCACTGGTGGCGAACACGTGTTCGGACAGGAGACGCCATGTCGGTCGCATTCGAGCTGGAGTACGAGGCATGCCGCCCGAGGCTGTACGCCTTTCCAGGCCTGACGGCGCGGACCGTACCGACGTCCGTGGTGCGTCGCCGCCGCGTCCTACTGGTCGCCGCGGCCGGCCTGGTGGCAGTGCTGCTCGTGCTGTTGGCGCTGCCGCTCCGGTCCTTCGGCGGGAGCACCCTGGCACAAGTGACGCCCGCGCCGGGAGCCGACTACATCGTCAAGCCGAGTGACACGTTGGCCTCCATCGCCATCCGGACCGATCCCGCTCACGCTCCCATCCTGGCGGCGCAGATGGCCCGCGAGGTCGGATCGAGCGTCGTGGTGCCCGGGGAGCATCTGCGCATTCCCTGACTATCGTCGGCGGTGTGCGATGTCCGTGGTGTGGAGCCGACGACGATCGCGTCGTCGACTCCCGCCAGGCCGAGGACGGCGGCGCCATCCGACGGCGGCGCGAGTGTCTCGGTTGCGGGCGTCGCTTCACGACGTTCGAGCGCATCGAAGAAGTACCGCTCTGGGTGGTGAAGCGCAGCGGAGTCCGTGAGCCCTTCGACCGGGCGAAAGTGGTCGCCGGGGTGCGCGCCGCGTGCAAGAACAGACCGGTGAGCGACGCCCGAATGGAGGAGCTCGCGCAGTCCGTCGAGGACACGCTTCGCGCCGTCACGAGCGAGCCCACCAGTCAGGAGGTTGGCGTGGCGGTGCTAGAGCGGCTCCAGACGCTCGACGACGTGGCCTACCTCCGGTTTGCCAGCGTCTACAAGGGCTTCGAGGAGGCAGGTGACTTCCAGCGCGAGGCGGGCCTCCTCACCAAGACGACGGAGCCCAAGCGCAGGTGATGGACGCGACGCCCCGCGGCGTCCTTGCGGTCTACGCCCACCCCGACGACGCCGACATCGGATGCGGGGGTGCGATGGCGCGCTGGGTCGAGGCGGGCAGTGCGGTGCACCTCGTGGTGTGCACCGACGGTGGAAAGGGAACGGCCGATTCCGGCATTGATCCGAAGACGCTCGTGGCGGAGCGCGCCGAGGAGCTCCAGGCCTCGTCCGCTCTGATCGGTCTCACCAGTGTCGCAAACCTGGGTTTTCCCGACGGAGAGCTCACAGACAGCGACGAGTTCCGTGGCCTTCTCGTCCAGCGTGTACGCACGCTCCGGCCCGAGCTCGTCTGCGGCCACGACCCGACGGCTCTGTTCTTCGGGGACACCTACGTCAACCACCGCGACCACCGGATCCTCGGGGCGGCGCTGCTCGACGCTGTCGCCCCGGCCGCCGCCCTGCCGCACTATTTCCCCGAGGCCGGGCCTGCGCACCAGGTCACGACCGTCTTGCTCTCGGGCACCCTCGAGCCCGACGAATGGGTCGACGTGAGCTCCACCATCGAGAAGAAGGCCGCCGCCGTGGAGTGTCACCGCAGCCAGCTGGGCGTTGAACCCGGTTGGGTGGGCAGCGCCGTGCGCCGGCGAGCGGCGGACGAGGGCCGGAGAGCCGGTGTCGCATACGCCGAGGGCTTCCGCCGGTTGAACCTCGGTGCCTGAGCGTCCGGCCACTCCCACCATCCTCCACGTCGACATGGACGCGTTCTTCGCCTCGGTCGAGGTGCTCGACGACCCGTCCCTCGCCGGCAAGCCGGTCGTCGTGGGTGGCACCGGCGCGCCGCGGAGTGGTTGCGTCGTGCACCTACGAGGCCCGCGCCTACGGCGTGCGTTCGGCGATGCCCTCGATGCGGGCGCGCCAGCTCTGCCCCCACGCAGTGTTCCTCCCGGGTCGCCATGGCCGCTACGGCGAGGTCAGCGCCGAGCTCCATGCGGTGCTGCGAGACGTCACCCCGGTCGTCGAGCCCATCGGGCTCGACGAGGCCTTCATGGACGTGGCGGGCGCGCTTCGTCTTCTCGGGCCGGCGGACCGGATCGCCCACGGTCTGCGCGACCGGGTGCGCGACGAGCTCGGTCTGCAGTGCTCGGTAGGCATCGGCCGCTCCAAGATGATCGCCAAGCTCGCCTCGCGCGCGGCCAAGCCACGCGCCACACGTCAGGCCCTCCAGCCCGGTCCGGGCGTCTATCTGGTCGCTCCGGAGGTCGAGCTCGAGTTCCTGCACGCCCACGACGTCGAGGCGTTGTGGGGAGTCGGTCCGGCAACGGCCCGCCGCCTGCACGAGCTCGGCGTGCGCACGGTCGGGGACCTGGCCGCACTGCCGCTCGACACGTTGGTCCGTCGGCTCGGCAAGGCGAGCGGCGGACATCTGGTGACGCTGGCCCGGGGCGATGATCCCGAACCGGTGCGCCCGGATCGCCAGACGAAGTCGATCGGGCACGAGGAGACGTTCTCTCACGACCTCGTAGACCCGGCCGAGCTCGAAGAGCACGCGCTCCGCATGGCCGAATCGGTGGCGACCATGCTGCGCGGCGCGTCATCCTCGGCCCGGACCGTCACGGTGAAGATCAAATTCGCGGATCTTTCGCTGGTGACGCGATCGCAGACCACCGCCCGCCCCCTCACCACGGGCGGCGCCATCGGGCAGCTGGCGGCCGAGTTGCTCGCGTCCGTCGACCCTGGCGAGGGGGTCCGTTTGCTCGGCGTGAGCGCCTCGGGGCTCGTCGCTGCCGGCACGGATCAGCTGGCGTTCGACCTCGGCGACGGCGTGGGCGAGCAGGTGGAGAGTGCGGTGGCCCGGGAGCAGTCCTGGCAGGACGTGACCGCCGCGGTCGACGCGGTGCGTACCCGGTTCGGCCGGACCTCGGTCGGGTCCGCCGCCCGGGTCACCGAGGAGGGTGTGCAGGTGCCGAAGCGGCGGGACGCTCCATGGGGCCCCGACGAGTGACGGGCGACCAACGCAACCAGCGTCCATGCGGATGGGCGTCGGCCAGTCGCACGGGCTCACCGCCGCCGGCCGGGACGAGCACCAGCGCGGTCGCCACGTCGCCGCGTCCGCCCGGATCGGTCCGAGGTGGGGTCGGTAGGCCCGGGGTCTCGTACGCGGCCTCGAGATAGAGATGGTGCACCGGCCGTCCGCCGGCACCGTCGAGGGCGCGCACTCCCGCGGTCAGGGCGCGCTGGCGCTCCTCGTCGAGGTAGGCCGCCACCCACGAATGGAACACGACCAGGGGTTCTTCTCCGGACACCGTCGCCACGACGTCGGCGAGATCCTCGACCATGTCGCCTCGCTCCAGGCGAGGGGCCCGACCGGTGACGCGCGCGTTCTCGACCGCAGCGAGCAGGCGGCCGAAGCGCTCCGGGTTGTCGGGCCACTGACAGGCCAGCAGCCAGCGTGCCTCGTCGTCCGAGTAGAGGTCGACGGGTGAGAGGTCGAGGCCGACTCGTTCGGCCATGGCGGGTAGCGCCAGGTCGGGCAGGCTGTCGAGGCCGTCGCGGACGGTGCAGCGGAGTCGGACCTCCGACGACGCCACGCCTGCGACGCGGCTGTTCCCCTCGGGCGTGCCGTAGGTGAAGAAGTAGTCGTCGAAGAGCAGATTGAGCCCGGCTGAGGTCCCGAGGTCGAGCAAGGAGAGGGTGGTCTCCCGGCCGTGCAGTTCGGCCACGTGGCACAGTCCTGGAAGCAGAGCGTTGCATCGGCCGATCTCGTTCGTTTGCGTGGTGCGAGTGGCGATCAGCTCCTCGAGTTGGGACCGGCGTTCGGCGCAGAATCCGGCGAAGACCGCCGCCACGTCACCGTCCGGAGAGCCACCCGGGGCGCCTGGGTCACCCCCTCGGAGTGCAGCCACGGTGTCGTAGAACTCGCACAGCACGTGGTCGTCTCCTGAGAGCAGGAGGAAATGGACGGCGGCCAGCAACAGGAGCGGTCGCTGCTGTGCGGGCGGTGCGGCGTCGAGCAACGAGAGGACCTCGGGGTCGTCGGCGACGCCGCGGCAGATCCTGGCGTACGTGGTTCCGCCGTCGCGCTCGACCACGTCCGCGAAAGCGCGGAAGTGGTCGGCCATGGCGATGTCGAGCACGGTCAGTAGCTGGCGGGAAGGAGCGGGCTCACTGCACCGAAGAAGGCGTAGAGCACCACGAGGAGCCCTGCTGTTCCGGCGATCCAGATGGGCCAGCGGCGCGATCGGAAGCGGCGGCCCAAGACGAGGACGGCAGCGGTGACCACGACGAAGAGCGCTCCCCACAGCACCGCTTGCGTGGCAGAGTCCGAGCCACCGGCGAGCTGGTCGCTCTGTGGGGCATGGCGGCTGGTGTGCCCGAGCTGCGTCGAGTGCGTGCGCGGGATCGTGTTCGGGAAGAGCTGGGAGTGTGCGAGCTGCGCCGTCACGACCAGGCGGGTCGAGGCGCTGAACCGCGGATTGCAGGTGGTCAGGGTGAGCAGGTTCGAGGGCGAGTTGTCGAGCACCGTGTTGTCGGCCGGCGACACCACCTGGCTGCGGATCGCGTTGTAGACGAAGATGCCTTGGAGCGTCGTGACGACGATGGGATTCCCCGGCTTCACTGAGTCGAGGTTGTAGAACGGGTGTCCGTACGTGGTTCGGTGGCCGGCGATGGCCGCGTTGCCGATCTGGCCCGGAAGCGGCGTTCCGATGTAATGGCCGGGGCCTTTCCGAAGGTCGGGCGTGTTCGTACCTTCCACGACGACCTGGTTCACGCCGATCACGGGGATCCGGATGTCGCCGACCGGATCGCCCTCGGGCGGGTCCTGGGTGCGGGGCGCCGTGACCGGCGGCCCCGTCGGCAGCCGGTCGAGCGCGTTGGCGTCAGTGATGATGTTGCGCAGCTGCTCGTTCGGTGCCTCGTGGGCCAGCGTGCTGCGCATCGCCGCCTGGGTGTGCGACTCCTGAATGGACGTGCCCCAGATCTGGTACGCGGTGAAGAGGAGGAGGACGATCCCTGCCGCGACCAGAACGCGGCCCGCAATGTCGAGGACGCGGCGAAGAGGGGACATGCAGTGACAGAATACGGGGGGCGGATACCGGGATCCCGGGTCACCGGCCCGTCCGTCTGGATCCGTCTAGGTCGGGGTCAACCCTCGACGGTGACCAGGGTGCCGAGCGGGCGTGTAGGGGAAGACGACCTGGGCGTTGGCCGGCGGCATCTCGACGCAGCCGTCGCTCTGCGGCGTGCCATAGCTCGCACGCACGAAACCGTGGAGGGCATCGCCCCCGTTGAAGTAGCTCACCCAGGGGATGCCCGGGTCGACGTAGTGCGAGCCGTCAGGGTTGGTGCCGCTCATCGTCGTCACGGTGTACCGGGCGAACACCGGGAACGTTCCGTCGACCGTCGGCGCCCCCGCGACCCCGGTGTTGGCAGGGGTGTTGTAGACGGGCGCGCCGTTCTGGAACACGGTCACGTTCTCGGGCAGCGCCTTGTTGACCAGCACGTAGTTCCAGGAGTTGGCGTCGCCCTTCCCGCTCTGCACGTCGGCGAGCAACGCCGCCCAGACCTGCGGACCCGCGATGCCGTCGGTCTTCAGTCCGTTCTGGTTCTCGAAGTTCATCACCGCGCCCGCGTGATCACGTTCGTCGTGCCTTCGGTCCACAGCGAGGTCAGCGCTGCCGGCAGGCTGCTCCAACGCCAGGCGAACGACCCGGCTTGCACGCTGCCCTCCTGGGCAGGTGAGGTCACCGGTGCGACCGGGGTGAACGAGAGCGGGAGGTAGCCCAGCTCCGCCAGAAGCTGCTGCAGACGCAGGACCGATCCGGGGGCAACGGTGAAGGCGGCGGTGGCGGTCTGACCCAAGTGCTGACCTCGCGAGCCGATGATGCCGGTGGCGCCGCCGGGGACGGTGATCGTCTCGGTCGCGCCGGGCACGAGCGGACCCGTCGTCTCGTACTGGAGCAGCCGAGGTGAAAGGACGGCCCAGGCACCCGCAACCGGAGGGCTGAGGGTCGGCATCGGACTATTGGGCGCGAGCGCAGTCGAAAGCTCGACCTCGATCGTGGAACCCGCGCTGACGGAGGTACCGGTGGGCGAGGTCGAGACGACGCGCAGCGTGGGCGGGGGTGCGGTCGACGTGGCGGCAGCCGGGGTGTTGCGCAGGTGGACGAAAGCGACCAAGCCGCCGGCCACCACGAGGGCTACGGCGACGACCACGGCGAGGACGACCCACAGGCGTGAGTGTCTCCTCGAGCGCGCGTGACCGGGTGACGACATGACGGATGCAGTCTACCCGTGATCGGAGGGAAAAAGTCCCACGCCGAGGGGGCTCAGCTGGGCGTACGTCCCGCCTCGGCGCGGAGCTCCGACGTGATGGCGTGGAGGCGGTCGCCGTCCGTCACCTTGGTGCCGTCTGCCTCACGGACGTAGAACGCGTCGATGACCATCTCGCCCAAGGTCGCCGCACGAGCGGAGACGACGTCGAGGTCGGCCTGGAAGAGGATGCGGGTGATCCGGTGGAGAAGGCCGATCTCGTCCGGAGCCCGGACTTCGAGGACTGTGGCCGTCTCGGACGCATCGTTGTCGACACTGACGTCACTGTCGAGAACGTTCGCCGCCGCACGACGCCGCAGCGGGTACACCCGCTGACGCTCGATGAGCCGTTCGTCCAGCGCCAGGCGGCCCGAGAGCACGGCGGCGAGGTCTTCGCGGAGCTTGGCCGTGTCGGGCCAGGTCCCTCTCGCCACCTCGACGGTGAACACCTCGACCGCGACCCCGCTCTCGCCGGCCACGTTGGCTGCTCGGACGTCGAGCCCGTTGAGCGCAAGCGCGCCGGCGACCGAGGACAGGAGGCCGGGACGGTCCGGTGCCGCCACGATCACCTGGGGCGGCTGCAGCGAGACCGAGGGCAGCCCGGTCTCGCGCACTTCGTCCATGAGGCCTCGATGGGCGCGGGTCAGCGGGTCGCGGCCTGGTGGTGTCGGCTGCTTCGCCGAGGAGCAGCTTGTCCACCCGCTCGACCAGGTCCGCCACGAGTCCCGCTTTCCACGGGCCCCACGCCGACGGCCCGGTGGCGCGGCTGTCCGCCTCGGTCAATGCGGCCAGGAGATGGAGGGTGACGCGATCGCCGGCGGCGCGGGCGACGCGAGTGATGGTGGTCGGGTCGTCGAGGTCGCGCCGAGTCGCCGTGTCCGGAAGCAGGAGGTGGTAGCGCACGAGGTCCACCAGGACTGCGACGTCTTCGGGCGGAAATCCCATCCGGGTCGCGATGCGCAGCACGACCTCCATGCCGACCGCAGTGTGGTCTCCCGGGTAGCCCTTGCCGATGTCGTGGAGCAGGGTGCCGACGAGGAGAAGGTCCGGACGCTCCACCCGATCGGTCAGGCCGGAGGCATTGGCCGCCGCCTCGAGCAGGTGCCGGTCGACCGTATAGGTGTGATAGGCGTTGCGCTGCGGCTTGTTGCGCACGGCGGCCCACTCGGGGATGAGGCGCACGAGGAGTCCGTGCTGATCGAGAGATTCGACGTTGTCGATGAAGGGGTGCCCCAGGGCGAGCAGCCCTACCAGGGCCCGGCGGGTCTCGGGCCTCCAAGGTTCGCCCGGATCGGGCATGACGTCGGCCAGTCGGTAGAGGGAGGCCTTGGCGATGGGCCGGTCGAGCTGGGCGGCGGTGGCAGCGAGGCGGAACGCCAACGACGCGTCGTCGGTGACCGGTGCCAGCGGCGTCAGCGCCACTTCGCCGTCGACCAAGACCATGTCCGGCCCGAGCTCGGAGCGCCCGTCGGGAGGGGGCTCGTCGTGGCGCTGGCGTCGGAAGCGACGTCGGGGCGGGGGAGTGGGGTCCCAGAGCCGGCGACGACGCCACACGTCGTCACTCACCCACGCGATCTGCCGACCGGCATCAGCCACGGCCGCCATGAGGTCGTCGGCGTCGGGCATGCCGAGCGCTACTGCGACCTGGTCCTGGTCCTGCAACAAGAGCCTGTCGTGCGCCCGGCCGGCGATGCGATGCAGCTCGACGCGGACGGTGGTGAGGAGATCGATCGGGTCTGAGAGCGAGGCGAGGTCCGCGTATTCGGCGAGCAAGGGTGCGTATTCAGCGATGGCCCGCAGCACCCCGACGTCGCGTAGGCCACCATGACTTTCCTTCAGGTCCGGTTCGAGCAGGAAGGCGACGTCGCCGGAGGTGTCGCGCCGGCGCTGCATCTGGACCTCGAGCAAAGGGAGGTACTTGGTCCCGAGGCGGGTGCGCCACGCCTCCTTGGCCTTGGTGAGGAGCGGGTCCGCCACCTTCGTCTCGCCCCAGACCATGCGCCCGTCGAGCAGTCCCAACGCGACCCGGGAGTCCTCAGCGGCGGCGGCAAGCACCTCGGCGGGGCGACGGACCGAATGGTCCAAGTGCACGCCTTCATCCCAGACCGGATACCAGATGCCGTCGGCGACGGACTTGATGTCCCGGTGGCCGTCGTGGACGAGGACGACGTCGAGGTCGCTGTAGGGGCACAGCGAGCCACGGCCGTACCCGCCCACGGCGACGAGGGCCATGTGACGCCGGGCGTCCCCGGCGACCCGGTCGGCGAGGCCTGAGAGCCAGGCGTCAGCTTCGGCGGCGTAGCGGCGGCAGAAGGCCTCTCCCTTGAGCTCGGGCTGGGACAGGAGGCTGGCTCGGCGCTCCCGCAGGGATTCCGGGGTGCCCTCCGACGGTGACGCATGGGCCGCCATGGCGGGAACGTAGCATTGGGGATGTGAGCAAGGACGTGAGCAGCAGGCAGGACAAGCAGCCCATGAGCTTCACCCACGCCGTGGGCATGACGGCGGTCGCTGTGGTGGGCGTGATCGTGGCGTTCTGGATCATCGGAGGCGTGTTCTCCATCGTCTGGTTCTTCGTCAAGATCGCTGTCATCATCGCCCTCGTGGCCGGCGTCTTCTGGCTGATCTCCCGACTGCGCAACTGACCCGCCCAGGCGGGCGTGTTGCGGCACCGGCCATGGGCTGTTGGGCAGCAGGATTAGGCTGGCCGCCCGCATCTGCACAGACGTAGACGCGGCGGCGTGGCCGAGTGGTTTAGGCAGGGGCCTGCAAAGCCCCGTACGGCGGTTCGATTCCGCCCGCCGCCTCTTTATGAAGGCGCAGGTAGGCGGTGGTGTGCGCCTCTGTTGCCGTTTCGACGGCTCTCGCGTTCAACTGGGGACCGTTGCGCATGGAGACTCTTGAGCCGCCCGAACCCCAGCAGCTTCTGGTGTCCGTCGCGCTTGCGATAGTTGCATGCGCACATACCGGCACACATAAGGGCTAGGCCGTGCCTTCACTGTCTCTTGCCTCAGACCAGCAGCGGATGGCCTGCTCGACGTGGGCGAAAGCCAGGGTATCCACGGGGATATTCTCCGAACTGAACCACCGAACTTCTCTTGTCTCGTCGCTGACTCGCGCCAGCTCGGGATGGTGGGCTTCGCCCAAGAAGTAGATATTGAGTGTGACCTCTGGTGGATCCTCGTTGTCGTAGGTGTCGATCCACATCCCTAGAAACCTCAGTGAATGGAGGGTGAGTCCCGTTTCTTCTTGCACCTCTCGATGAGCTGTTGCCAATGGATGCTCTTCTGGATTGCAGAATCCACCGGGAAGGTCCCAGAGGCCTGCACCCGGATCTCTGGCCCGAAGGACCAGTAGGAGTTTCTCGTCGTTTTCAACACACGCACCACCGCAAGGCTTGGGATTGCTCCAGTACTCGTGACCGCAGTTCTGACACCGGCACGGCGCGGTCAGGCCAACTTCCCTTCCGCAAGTCACGCAGTACCTGATCAGCGTCACCGCCATATATTCGCTCAGGCACTTGGTTGCGTGCGGACATCCACCCCAGCAGGAATCCCAGTCCGCCGGGATAACGGCACTCGGGTTGAGTGGCTGAACACCTGCGCCTGACCAGACCTCTGAGCGATGATCCAGGTCTGTTGGATGGCTCGGGCAGCGATCGTCATGGCTCGAGCAGTTAGGGCGCTGGATCGTGGCGACGAAGCCTCGCCGAGGAACAGATTCAGCCTTGCGCTGGATCGCGGGTCAAACTGCATGTCTCATGAGCCGTCCCGAAACCAAGTACGTCGCCGTCGGGGATGCTGACGTGGCCTACCAAGTTCTCGGAGAGGGACCCTCTGACCTTCTCTTCTTCAACGGGCTCGGCAGCCACGTCGAGATGGCGTGGGAGAACCCCGACATTGCGGACTTCCTCAGTCAGCTGGCGTCGCTACGCCGCCTGATCTTTCTCGATCGAAGAGGCACAGGGGCATCTGACGGTGTGCCGCGTCACGCCATCCCAACATGGGAGGAGTGGACGGAAGACATCGAGAGCGTGCTCAATGAGGTCGGGTCCGAGCAGTCATCCATTCTCGCGACTGTCGATAGCGGTCCGATCGCGGTCCTGTACACCGCCGCCCATCCCGAACGGGTCGATTCCCTGGTGCTTTGCAATACCAGTGCCCGTTATCTGGTCGCTGACGACTATCCGATCGGTTTCACACCTGAGACGCTCGATTTCGTCGTCGAGTTCGTCCGAACCCACTGGGGTACGCCGGAGTTCCTCTCGGTTGCTGGTGCAGCCGGTGCGGAAGATGCCGCTCGTCGCGATGCCCTTGCTCCGCTGTTCCGGGCGTCGGTCACCCCGAGAACCGCGGCGGCACAATACGACTATCTGCTTCGGAACCTCGATGTTCGACAGGTGCTCCCGCTCATCAGTGTGCCCACACTTGTCCTGAGCGCCGACAACCCGAGCTTCTTGCCCATCGCCATGGGGCGTTACGTCTCCGAGCACATTGAGGGATCCAAGTTCGTCGCGCTACCAGGCCAGGACATGTTGATCTTCGGCCAGCGGAAGGTCGTGTTCGACGAAGTGGCCGAATTCTTGACGGGTACGAGACCGGTGACCGATATCGACCGGGTGCTTGTTTCTGTTCTCTTCACCGACATCGTCGGATCAACCGAACGTGCGGCCTCGCTGGGTGATCAACGATGGCGGTCACTGTTGGATCGCCATGATCAAATCGTCCGAGAACAACTGCGGATCTTCCGAGGTCGGGAAATCAATACGACGGGAGACGGGTTCGTCGCTTCATTCGACGGTCCGGCTCGAGCCATCCGCTGTGGCCAAGCGATCATCGATGCCACCCGAGCTCTCGGTATCGAGCTACGGGTGGGTCTCCACACCGGTGAGTGCGAGGTGAGAGGTAACGATCTCGGCGGACTCGCCGTTCACATCGCTGCTCGGCTCGGTTCACTGGCGGTGCCGGGCGAAGTGCTCGTCTCGAACACCGTCAAGGATCTCGTGGTTGGCTCGGGCATCGAGTTTCAGGATCGCGGCGAACACGAGCTGAAAGGCGTCCCCGGGCGTTGGCGCCTCTTCCGCGTCGAGAGCTGACTTAATCGCTCTCGCAAGTAACGAAAATTGGAGCTGGGGACTGTCGGTCGATCCCGACCCTTTGGAAGTCGTCCAGCTTCTTGATCTGGGGTGCCCCGCTCGCCGGAGTGCTACGCCTCAATGGCGTAGATCAGTGTGATAGCGCTGAATGCCGAGAGGTCTCCGGCTTCTATGGGGACATTCGCCGCAGCGGCGACGTGTCCCGACATCAGCCCGGCCCGCTGTTGCCCAAAGTTGCTCAGTCCAGCCTTTTCATCCTGGATGGACAGAATCGGTCCTAGGCGAACTCCTACTTCATCGGAGATCTCAGCCGCTCTTCTCTTGGCATCTTGGATCGCCAATCGTCGAGCCAGACTCCTGAGCGGTTCGGGGTCCTCGAGGGCCAAGTTGATCCCTAGGATTCGGAGCGCATCGCCAACGGTCGAAGCGAGCAAGGCCAATACGCCTCCAGCTTCATCAATGGGTCGAACGATCACATCGAGCTGGTAGGAGCCGATGTGCGCAGTGACCTTCTGTTGGGACTGGTCGAAGAAGTCCTGGACGGAGAGTCCTATCGTATGAACCACACATTGTTCGATCGCGGCATCTGCGAGGCCAGCAATGGCTTTCGTTGCTAGTTCGGCGGTTACCGCCAGAGCGTCAGCGGCAGTCTCTGCGAGGTGGTTCAGTGAGATGTGGAGCTTGCACTGATCGGGCTTTCCGCTCGCGAGACCTGTCCCGGTCACAGAGACGGTGGGCTGTTCGGCCATGGACTGACCCTACCGCTGGGGAGGCGCCAACCTCGTGGGTGCCCCAGTCCGTCGGTGCGACACTTGTTTTGCACCTTTAGCATCGGGTGCTTGCTTTCGCGAGTGGAGCAGGCGCAGTCTCTGCGGGTGCGGCCCAAGGAACATCACCTCTGGTCCCCGCTCAAATGCGTAGGGCCGGGTATCGGGCGGACACGAGAAGCCTTTTGGCTGGGTCGTAGCAGCCGCCTAAAAAGGACCGTCTCGGACCGCCCGACGCCGGATCGTGGGCTTCGTGGAGAGTCCGTGCGCGCCCTGTCTATGGACGTTCGGTCTGAAGAGGTGTGTGGCGACCCAGGACGTCGAAGTCGTTGTCGCAATGGAGCAGGGTCGAAGAAGTTCGGATGGCAATGGCAGCGATGAGGCAGTCGATCAGCTTTCTCACCGTTTCCCCGTACCGGCGACACGAGCGGTACAGCGAGGCTGCGTTTTCGTAGTCGGTCGCTTCGGTGGGCAGCAAAGAGGCGCGCCCGAGCAGTCCTCGAAGGTCGTTGAGGTGTTGCTCGTCTCGTGCGCCGGCGAGCAGTTCCATTCGGATGGGGTGGCACGTGGCGATCTCGTCGTCCAAGAGTGCGTCGACGCGGTCGCAGACAGGGCTGCCCGTGTCACGGAGGAACTCGACCCACGCCGAGGTGTCGATGATGATCACGGGGTGCGTGTAGAGCGCATTTCCTCGAGGTCACCCTCCCAACCGGATCCGCGAAGCCGGCGGGCTTTCTCGAGGCTCAGCGGCTCTCCTGCCAGAGTCCGCAAAGCGAAGTTCACGGCCTCTCGTTTGGTGGCCAGGCAGTACCGCTGCATGACGACGCCGCAGGCCTCCTCGTCGATGTCGATGTTGGTGCGACTCATACACCTATGATACACCAGCACCCGAGTAGCGTGCTTCGGGGGGCGATGCCGGCCCGCATATCCGTCTCCACAGTCCACTCTCCATGGCACAGGGCTGGCACATGAGCCCTGAATCATGCCGAACCGCTCCCCACTGGCATGCGCTCTGACCAGGACCGTTGTCCTCATGCGAACGCCACGAAACCCATCTTCGTAACTGCAAAGCCCCGTACGGCGGTTCGATTCCGCCCGCCGCCTCTTCGCACTTGGGCGGGTTACCGCGGCTTTCAGAGCAGCAGCCCGATTGCACCACGTCATTCCATGACGCTCTGATGACGCAACCCATCACGGACGTGGCCGTACGGATTCGGACTTCTGCACAAGTCCATCGCCGACCACGCTTGGACACCCTCCTCTGCCTCCTCACTGTCAACACCGATTGGTGAGGCACCTTGGCTAAGGTCCGGGGCCCCAGGGTGCGAAAAATGGAGGGGCGATGCGCCGTCGAATCTTGCGAATTGTGGCCGTCGGTGTCTTTGCCGCGACTGCTCTCGGGTTGCTCTCCATCCCTGTCCTCGCAGAGATAGCCCGACTGACCTCCATTCCGCTCGGCCGAGGAAGTGCCACCATCACCTGGACAACGCAAAGCGGAACCAGCCCGACGACAAACTTGATCAGCGGCTCGGCCCGTGGCCTGCGCATCTCCGCAAAAGGCGTCGTGCCGAAATCTTCAGTCCTTGGTGGCGCCCGCTCGGGATCGGCACCACAGTCGATCCCGACCCATCTGCGCATCGCCGACATCAAGGGGACGATCGAGGGAACGTCGTTCAGCATCGACATTTCGATCACGCTCCCTGTCGTCACCAATCTTGGACCGCACAAGAGCGTCACGTTCGGGGCAATACACGGATCGTTCAGGGGCCAGGCGGTCAGAGCTGTTCTCACCCAGTCGTCGTCGACATCGATGATTGGGTTCAGCGGCACAATCGGAGGCGACCACGTAACGGGCACCATCGACACTCCCGTTCGTCACGGGAACAAGTCGACGGCCCACGCAAACTTTGACGTGACCAGGTGACTTGCGAAATCAGAACTCAAGGTGTCCCAGACCGTCGAATAGGTGAGGCACTCTCATTCCTCTGGGACGATCTTCTTCTTCTGGGACGGTCTTCTCACTCGTTTGGAAATCAGCGCGGATGATCTTGGATCAAGAGCACCTGTGGTCCAATCTCGCTGGCTGAGCGGAGCCCATTTCATTCGGATCAAGCGGTCGAGAACCCCCGCCTGACTTCAGAACCTCACCTTCGGCGAGCAGCGACAAGACTGGGGAGTCGGGAGAGTGCCCACGTTGTCCGGGAGGTGGTCCTCGACAGCGCGTAGGACGAACGTCGGCAGGACGATGGTGCGCCGACCGGCTTCGGACTTCGGGGTGTCGGGATGCAGCCCTGACCGGTCACTTCGTGGGCCTGTCGGACGACGGTGACTGTCCCGGAACATGGACGCCAGCGGCCGGCGACTCTTCCCTCTGCCACTAGCGCAACCATCCACTCGGTCCACGAGGTCCCCGCCGGAATGTCAGGTATGGGAGCTTGAATGATCTCCGAGCCGTCAGATGAACGTCGACAGCATTTTCGTAGGATGATCACAACGTGCGTACGAACAGGATCAAGTGGGCCTGCATTGCGCTCGCAGCGGCCGGCCTCTTGACTTCGATCGAGCCGGAGGTGGCCGACGCCGAGGCCATACAGGTCGCTGGCTCAGCACCCTCCGCTGCGCTGCAATCTCCCCTCAACTCGGTCTACTGCTCATCACCGGAGAACTGCCTGGCCATCGGTTCGTACTTTGCTGCAACAACCTCCGACGGCGGTCGCTCCTGGGCGAGTCACCCGATTGGCCACGCCGGCACGCATTTGGACACGAATGTCGGAGTGCTGGCGTGCGCAACACCCGACATATGCATGGCCGCCCTCGCGAATCAAGATGTCGTGAGAAGCCGCAAGCTGGGAACGGGGATCTCTCGCGCCGCGATCGCCCGGACCACCGACGGCGGTAGCACCTGGACGATGGCGGCACCCCTGCCCAAAGGTGTTGGGGCGATACCCAATGCCCTCTCGTGTCCGACGAAGAGCTACTGCCTCCTTGCGGCAGGGTCATCGAACGGCAGGGCCGGGCGTGCTCTGGTAACGACGAATTTGGGCCGTAGCTGGAGACGCCGAAAGATTCCGAAAGGCGATGTACTCCCAGGAGTCACCTGCGAAACCCCTCGCCACTGTGTCGCGGTAGAAGAACGTTTCACATCAGGCCGCCTCGCCTCAGCCCGCATCGCCACGACGAACAACGGCGGTTCAACATGGAGGCGAGCTTCCGTGCCGAGCGAATTTCCATCCGAGGAAATCAGCAGCCCGACGTGCATCGGGCTCACCCGTTGCTTCATCCTCGGGTGGAATTACCAAGAGCAGGACTTACCCCCGGCGGCGTCCATGTTTCAGACCAATGACGGGGGAAGGGCGTGGACCAACGACGTACTTCCCCCTGGCACCGCTGTCTTGAGTCAGATCTCGTGTGCCAGTGCTGCCAATTGTGTGGCTGCCGGTGGTGGGTGGAATCACGCCGGCGCCTCCGGACCACCTGACCTGCTCACAACGAGCGATGGCGGAACAACGTGGGTGGCGCGGAGTCTCCCGGCATCGATCCTCGACATCAACGGCATCTCCTGTCCAACCGTGACCTCGTGCATGGTGGTTGGCTCCGCGGGGCCTAGCACTCCTGACCAACCGCCAGCCACCGTCGTCGTGACAGACGACCGTGGTGCCTCTTGGACCGTTGAATGGCCCATGCCTTCGCAATGAGTCCACGCACCCTCCCGACAGTGGACGAACTTCGCCACAATTCGGCGGGTCACCGCCCGCCGGATAGGGACGCCGCCGTTCGGCACTCTGGGACGCTCAGTTGGAACCACCTGCTAAGACGATACGCAGCTTCGACTTCGCTGCCGATATCACTGTGATCAGCCATTGCGCACCTCCCGGTTCAGCCAGCTACACCGCCGCTGGGAACGCGCACGTCGAGGCATGGTCGCGAACAGCATGATCGATTCACGTGCTGGTCGCCGGGAGGAATCTCTTCGGCCCATCGACGCCAGATGATGTTGGCTTGCCCTTAACGCCGTAGATGAAGGGGCGGAGCGGGCTCAAGATCTTTTGTCGGCCAATCGTTCCTAAGTGAGCGGTCGGTGGCCTGTACGAATCGCGCGCCGACGACAAGCAGGGGTCGACGTCGGGCGAAACCCGCCGAAGGCTGTGGCGTTGACGCTGGCGACGAGCGGCGCATCCTGTTCGAGGACGCCGCTATGTCGAGGTGCTACGAGATCGGCCGTAGCCAACTATCGCGCCAAGGGCAACGAGGACCTGCGCACCGACTACGGCCGCATCGCTGAGCGATCGTTGCCATCAGCTCGCGCATGGTGACGTTCCTGTTCATTTGCGGCACAACCGAAATAGATCTCGAGCGTTAAGGCGGTGTCGCCGTCAGGGGGGGCGTTACGACGTGGCGCTCGCCAGCACCTCCGCCCGCCTGGGTAGCACGGGGGCGTCCCGTCCGGTGGATCCGGCCTCGTGGTACTCCTCCTCGACGTTCACCGTCCACACGTCGTGGGTGGCGCCGAAGATGTTCTCCACCGTCAGCATGGCGGTGTACATGGAGTGGTCCTGGTTGTTGTACTTGTGCATCCCGTTCCGTCCGACGGGGTGGATGTTGGGCGCCTCGGCCTCGATCCACTTGCGGATCGTCTCGACGTTCGCCTTGTAGGTGAAGTCGTAGTACGGATAGGCCTT
Source organism: uncultured Acidimicrobiaceae bacterium (assembly GCA_963824445.1). GTDB lineage: Bacteria > Actinomycetota > Acidimicrobiia > Acidimicrobiales > RAAP-2 > Bog-473. The sequence continues at coordinate 271,353 of CAWGPG010000001.1, forward strand.
GGGCACACGGACGACGTAGCCGTGCTCGACGTCGCCCTCGGCGGCCAGCCCGAGGGCGATTAGCTCCCTCGTCGCCAGCGCGATGAGCTCGTCATCGGGCTTGGTCCACATGTCGTCGCCCTCGAACACGAAGTACTCGAGGCCGAGACAGGTGCGCCCGTCCTTGACCAGGTAGGGCGACCACGACCCGTAGTTCTGGATCCGGCCCACCTCCACGTCGGTCGCGTGGATGTAGATCCAGTTGTCGGGGAAGCTGCGCGACTCGGGCACGACGAGTGCCACGGTGAGGTAGTCGCGGTAGTGCAGGTCGTCGGCGGCCGCCGCCACCTCGGCTGGCGGGGCGGGCTGGATGGTGTGCACCAGCTCGCGCAGGGGCATGGTCGAGATCACGTGCGAGGCAGCCGCCGTGTGCTCGGTGCCGCCCTGCGTGTAGGTGACCGAGGTGGCCCGGCCGCCCTCGACGTTGATCCCGGTCAGCCGCGCACCCATCTCGACTGCGCCGCCGGCTGAACGCACCTTGTCCGTGCAGACCTCCCACATCATGCCCGGGCCGTACTTGGGGTACTGGAACTCCTCAATGAGGGTCGTGATCTCCGTCTGGTTGCGCTTGGGCATGATCGCGTTGAACACCGCCTTGCCCAGGTCGAGGTTCTTGACCCGCTGGGCCGCCCAGTCAGCCGGCATCTCGGACACCGGCACGCCCCACACCTTCTCGGTGTAGGTCTTGAAGAAGGTGCGGTAGAGGCGCCACCCGAAGCGCGCGACGAGCCAGTTCTCGTAGTTGGACTCGTCCTTCGGCGGGTGCAGTCGGGCCCAAATGTAGGACAACCCGCACAGGAAGGCCTCAGCCAGACCCAGGTTGCGCAGGGCGTTCATGGCCTTGAGGGGGTAGTCGTAGAATTTGCCCTCGTAGAAGATGCGGCTCATGCGGGGTCGCAGCATGAAGTCGCCGTCGGGGAGGATCTCGTGCCAGAGGGCCTCCACCTCGGGAACCTTGGTGAAGAAGCGGTGGCCGCCCAGGTCGAAGCGCCAGCCGTCGCGCTCGACCGTTCGGCTGATGCCGCCCACGACGTTGTCCGCCTCGAGCACCACAGGATGCTCCCCCCGCTTGGTGAGGAGATACGCCGCAGTGAGGCCGCCCGGCCCCGCGCCGGCGATGACGACGGGTGGCTGAAATTGGTCGGGCACAGTGTTGAGCATCTAGTTGACCCCCGCAACGTCCTGAGGCGCTACCTCGAGGATTCTTTCCTGCCGACGCGTCGCCAAGAGTGAGACCAGCGTCGACGCCGCGATCAAGATCAGCAACTCATCGAACGGCACACGGTAGCGCACGCGCGTCACGAAGAGGGCCGCAACGGGCGCATTGAGCAAATAAATCCAGATCAAGAGCCGCTCGATCGACTCAGGCCGGTCTGACCTCCACCTGAGCAGCCTGATCAGCAACAGGATCAGAAGGGGAAGATAGGAGACGATCGCCAACGCGTCCTCGGATTTCGATTGCTGGGACTTCGTGGCCACACTGTCGTACGGCGCGAAGTAGTCGGCGACGCGCTCTACGTACAATTGGAGCGCACGCGCCGGATGGCTCTGGATCCAGTCCAACGCCTGGGTCCGATAGAAGCTCTCGAGCGCGACTTCCGAAGTGACTCCCTGACGGGCCGCCTCTTCCGTGTAGCCGTTGGTGTTCGTGGCCACCCCGGCGCGGATGCTCGCGTGATCACTGTTCGCCTGGAGCAGGTTGATACCGCTGGCGTCGGTCACCGGGATGAAGTGGTGCATCGTGGCCTCGTTCCTCACCACCCAGACGGAGACGACGAGGACCGCGACGATGAATACACACGACGCGACACGCCAAAGCCGTCGCCGGCCGAGCGCCAACCAGGCCAACGCGGCCATGAGAGGAACCCAAGCGTTCGGGATGGTCAGGATGAGGCATCCGAAGGACGCCCCGGCCGCCGTGGCCCACTGGAACGGCTTTGCAGAGGTCCTGGCCTGGATCGTCGCGGCGAGCCCGGCGAGAAGCAGCACGGACCCTAGCGTCTCCGGATAGAGCGTTCCCTCGGTGTAGACCGCGATCGGGTACAGCGCCAGCATGGGCGCGGCCAGTGCCGCGACGGAGTTCCCGCCGAGCGCTCGAGCGATCCACCAGCCGATGGCCACGAACAGGGCGGCCAGGGCGACGTTGGCCAGGCGGAAGGCGAGGATGCTGCCGCCCAGCAGGCGGATGAGGGCGAGCAACAGCGGCCAGCCCGGTGCCTCATACGCAGTGGCGTGGACGCCGCCTTGCAGGGTGACATTCCCTCGCTGAGCAACCGAGAAAGTGCCGTGATGGGCCAAATTGTTCGCGATCGAGACGTACCTCTGTTCGTCGACATAGTGCAGCGTCACCCCGAGATGGATCGAGTAGACGACGCCGATGAGGACCGATAATCCGACAGAGAGCCACAGCGAGCGGCGGTTCCAACGGTCAAGCCAGGCGAGCGTCAGGTCTCGCCAATCCAACTTCGGGCTGCTACCGCTGAGGACCGGTTCAGGCGCCACGACGACTAAATCGCTCATATGTCCAACCTCAACGGGACCCCGCCTATCGCTCTCGCCGTGAGCACTACTGCTAGGAGGTGAACAACCGCTCTTGTGATACAAGGTTGGAATGTGTCGATGGGCAGACGACCTGGCGACACGGTTCCTAAACCTCGAGGTGTATCAAGCCACTGCCGCGTCCTCTGTCGATAGATGGGCAACGGTCGAAGAGCGAGTTCCACGCTTCGGAGCGTCGACGGATTGTCAGGACCTTCACGCACTGGTTTCCGCTTTGATGCAAGGAGTAGCACATAGAGCGGATCGATGCCTCAGGTTTCGGTGAAGTTCCCGTCCGCCCCGAGGTCAGTCGGCCTTCGTATGCAGCCGGACATCGGCCCAGAATCGATGTCAAATGGAGCAATCCACAAAGACCGTCCAATTGCTCACTTCTCGGGCGTGATCTTCGCGTTGACCTTGCGGAGAGGCTGCCCGAGTGGCGTCGCCTCGTCCGAGGAATCCTTCTGCCGCGGGAATCTCAGCGTTCTGTATCTTCACAGATCGTTCAAACCCGGACCTTCCAGATCCGGGAGTACCTGACGCCGGTTGGCAACGAACAAAAGTAGGTCGATCGCTCTCCCTCTCACCTCTGGTCCGTTGCCTCGGGACCAATCGAGATCGGTTGCTACCAACCGGCGACCCCGATGAGGTACCGCATGGACGACGACCCGGCCCGACTTCCACAGAGCGTCCAGCGCAGGACCCGCGTCGGATGGGGGCGCATCCACGCCCAGGCCAACCGGGCGAAAGGCGTCCGCACCGTGCACCAGGACATCGGCCAAGCCCATCGCTTCTGTGGATCCAGGGAGATGGAAATGTCTCTCGGCTGCCATGCGGAGACGTTCAGCGAGCTCGGGCACAGAAGTACTGCGCAGACGCTTGGCTGCCTTGCCCATTGTACGGTCAGGCCCGAAACCTCCTCGAATCAGGTCCAACGTCAGCGATGCGTAGGTCCTCTCCCGCGTTCTGGACGAGGTGAGCGAGAACGTCCCGAACGAACCACCCCTCGCACCACGACGCCGAGTTCCATGCCGTTTCGTCGAGTGATTCGATCTGCTCGGCGAACTGCTGACGCAGACGCACTGTCTCCTGCCATATGTCGACGGTTCCCACACTCTTACTCTTGCAACGACGAATCCCGTTGGGCAAGGCAGTTGGCGCATCTCACCGGGGTGGCTCAAGAATCAGCCTGATGACCAAGCTGTTTCGGTATCCAGAGACCGTTTTTGTCTCCGCACAGGGTCAACTTTCGGTCTCGACGGACCGCGGAAGTTCGGGCGGGTTCAAGCCGTAGGTCAGGTCCGTGCCCGTTGCGGATGGAAAGCTTACGAGCGACGCTGCGACGGTCAAATCAAGCATGTATCCCGATACTTGGCCGAGCCCGCTCTCGCTGATGCCAGCGAGAAGGCAGTATATGATCAGGAAAAGTGCAATCGCTCGCGTGGGCCCACGCGCCCGACTGAGCGTCGTCAGCAGAAGGACCAGGAAGACGGTACCGACGAGCACGTCTCCGAAGATGCCCTGATCCTGGTAGATAGATATCCAACTGCTGTCAATGGACAGGCCGTTCATCGTCGGGTTCGGTGCGATGTTGACGGCATCGTTGGAAAGACCGCTGCCGAAGATGACGTTCGCAATCGGTCGATGGCTCGAGAGCACTTCCGACCACGCAGCTGTACGACCAGTGAGGCTCTCGAGCCCCTGGGTGTTCTCCCCTCGAGACAACCAGTGCGTCAACAACGACCCCGCCGGAACTCCGACCACGACAACAACGATGAGACCGGTCACGAAAAACCTACGAACTCGTCGCCGAGCCAACAAGAGGCTGGCACCCGCAACGAGGAAGGCGACGATCATGGCCAGAAGGGCCGTGCGGGTGTGGGTCCAGACCAGAATGATCAATGCGGGCACTGCGATCATGAGAGCACGGCGGCGAGATACCAGACGGCAGAGCCAGAGCAGTGCGACCAGGCCGGCGGCCTCGCCTGCGAAGTGTGCGACTGCAGTTGCCCATATCGGCCAAATGATCCCGCTTAGGCGGCCACCGGCCAGCGCGTTTCCTGGCCAGATCAAGAGGCCGAGGACCACCGAGCCCAAGAGCAGCCCTAGGAACCGCATCTGACCGCGTAGAAGGAGGAGGTCCCGCCTACCCCACCATGGGGTGAGGAGCCACAGCACGAAGAGAAAGGCGATAAGGCGGAAGCATCGGTAGCCGGTACCCAGCCCGACGAGACGGATGCTCATCATGAGCGAGCTGATCGCGAGCACGGTGTAGAGCCCGAGGAACCAGTTGAGCCGGATACGCAGCCGAGGATTGATAGTCAAAACCAGGAGAAGAGCGATGAACAGTGCACCCTGGCTCATGAGTTGTCCGATTCGGTGGGGGATCGGCAGAACCGATTGACCGGGATTGAGCGCGTTGAAGAAGAGCAAACACCAGATGACGGTAACCCGACGCTCCCGCGAGTCGTAGCGGCGATCCTGGCGGTAGCTCTGGTTGGTCGAAGCGGATTCCACGACTTGCCTACACCGACGTTCGGACCGGTTCCAAGCCAGTCGAGGTCAGCCGGAGATCACCGGGACTGAGAGCGCCAGAACTGTCGTCCCGGGGATCAGAGTCAAGGAGGATGACAGAGCGCAACGAGATGCTCGCGTCGCGCAACATCTCTCGAGTGACACCCATTCGAGTGAGGGTTACCCCTCGCGGGGAGAGGATCATCACGGCGTCCGTTACCCACGGAGTCATATGCTCCGCACCAAATGCCGCGTCGAGTGTCACCAGGATCAGGACGGCATCGGCGTCGTCGGGAGGTGGTTTCTGGGCCATGGCCAGTGGATCCTCCGGCGCCACGAGCACTCTCACGGCTGGACCTTCCCCGACGGGAAGCTCGAACATTTCCATCGCCTCCGGCTTTGCGGAGATTCGGAGTATCGAGGCCAGGGGTCGGCCGTCCGCGGCGTCGACCACGATCACGCGGTGTCCCTCGGCGGACAAGGAGAAGGCCAAGGCCCCGACCGCCAACGCGGCAGGCTCGGGAGTTCCGACTGCGACGACTGCCAATGCTGACGCAGGGGCCGATTCCAGGTGGCCTCGTAGGCGACGCTCAATCATCCGCATCGCCGGACTCGGTGCTCTGAGCTGTCGAGACAACCGCCTCCGACGCAACAGGCGCGGACGGCGATAGCGCTCGAGGCTCAGCTCGACGGGCGCACCCAAGGTCGCCGCCACTGTCGAGCGATCAAAGGGACGCTCCGAAAGGAGCGCACCGAGGATTACCCCGACAATCCCAATGGCGAGACCCGCGACCAGCCCAGAGAGAGCGTCCGCGACGACGACTTTCTTTGTCGATAGTGGAGCGACGGCGGCAGGATCCAGAACGTGGTTGGAATGGTCGGTGGACTGCTCGTTCAACAGGGCCTGTTGAACCTGTGTCTGCAGCTGGAAGAGCTGTGATTCGTCGTTGGTTCGCAAGTTGATCAGGTTGGCCAGTCGGTTACTGGTTTGCGAGCCGGTCGTTGTGCCTGAGCTGTTGCTGATCTCGTTATTGAGATTGTCTATCTCAGAGTTGAGGGACGCGATCTGAGACTTGAGACCGCGTACGAGCGCGTTGGTCTGCAAGCCCAACTGTCCAGCCTGGACGGCCAGGAAGGCTTGGGCCACGGCCCTGGCTCCGGCGACCGCTGCCATCTGGGTCGGTCCGGTGAACTTTATCGACATGATGTTGTCGCTCACCGATAGACCGCTGTAATGAGAGAGCACCGTGTGGGGCGTCATGTGGATACGCCCATCGCTAATCGCTTTCTCGGCAACCACGTCCGTCTGCAAAAGGGAGATGTTGTTGGCCATGACCGAAAGTGCGTTCGCTCCGGTGGGTATCGTCAGGTAGAGATCGGTCTCGGCGGTGTACGTACGCGGAATCACGACGTGGAGGCTTGCGCCGACGACCAGGCCGACAAGACCGGTGATGAGCCAGATCCGCGACTTTCGTCGTATCGTTGCCATCAACGCTCGTAGGCTGAGCGTTGGGCCCAAGGCCGCGTCGTCTTGCGATGTGATCGACACCATCAGCGCTACAGGCGCCTGAGTCGTTCCGGCGAGCTGCCGGTCTGGCTTGTCCGCGCTCCAAAATGAACCTCCTCTTCGCTGCCGGCTTCGGATCGCCCTGCGGAAGGGAGCAGGCGCACAGTGTGGTCCCTCATCGAGCCAGTCGTGCTGTCAGTTGGGTCGGGATTCACCACGACGACACCGTCCAGGACGAATCCGCTGTCGGATGCCGCCAGCGCCAGTTGGGCGAGCTCGTCGGCAGTAACCAAGTTCGGGGATATCGACAACAGGTTCGTGCCGTTGAACAAAGTCATGTTCGCCGGTATCCCGTCGAAGACCGTGACTCTGACGACGAGGTTGGAATGAGTGTCATCGGTCTCTGCAAGCCCCATGGTGAACGGCAATCCCCGACTCACAGGCTCGGCACCGGCGAGGACTGCCCGTAGGGAACCGAACGAGTCGCCGCCGGCTGCAACGGGTTCCTCGGTAAGAAGCGTCGTCGGCGTTCCAGATGCGGCCGAGTGGAGAGCAAGACGGGGACCAGTGGTCAGAGCGGGTGAATCGTCCACGAACGAGATCACTCGAACGGCCTGGGTTCGGCCGCCTCCGGTCGGAATGGTGTGAAGTATGTGCCGCAAGGCCCACTCATCGGTGGCACGCGGTCGTCCGTCGAGAAGGTCCCGCCAGTCCGAAGGGGTGACGCAGCGCGGTGATTCGAGCGAGCCAATGACTGGGGAACCCACGACACGCGCAATCTCATCTCGCAGGCGTAACCGATGCCCGGTTTGGAGACGCATGAGCACGAACGCCGCGCTACCCAACAGTCCGATCGCTATTCCGATAATGGCTGCTTCTATGGGCTCTCTATACTTGGATATCGGTTGGATCGTGGCTGTCTGCAATATTCGAGTGGTGTCGGCTGTTGAACCGTTTGCGAGTTGAGCGTTTGTGATCTGGCCGCTTACGGTGTTGAGTTGGAGCGAGACTTGATTCTGTTCACTCCGAAGCGAGCCCAACAGCTCCGTGTCTTGCTGGCCGGCGCTCGATCCCGCACCTTCGGCGGCAATCCGGGAAGTTACGGTGTTGATCTGACTCTGCAGGTCATTGATCTGTTTTGTCAGCTGGCTCGATTCGCGCTGCAGAGCAGCCACGGTAGCTCGAGCCGAACTTCCCTCCGACTGACCGATGTAGGTGACGTAGCTCGCGGCTACGGCATTCGCCAGCTGCACGGCATATCCGCTCGTAGGATCCTGAGCTTGGATCTGCAGAATCTGTCCACTGAGCGGCGTCACGGTCACAAGCTTCTTGACTCCTAGTGCTCCGAGTCGCGGTGACAACTTGGCACCGGCCGCAGCCAGAACGGGCGTGCTCCTTGCGATGACGGCGTTGGTATCAATGCCGCTCCCAACGGCACCGGAATTACCCGCGTTACCGGAGTTGCCCGAAGTGGACCCGTTGTTATTCGGCGGTAGGATGACCAGCGCGACGGCCGTCGCTGTTGCCGGCTTGAAGAGTCCGTACGCGAGCCCCGCAACCCCACAGAGGGACGCCACGACGATGATCAACAGCCGACGTCGGCGAATCTCCACCAGCGACGCACGCAGGTTGAGAGGCTGCTCGGTCACGGGCGGTGCACCGAAAGTTCACTCCCGGACGGGTCGGTCCGGCCGTCGCGGGTGATGTCGGTATGGTCCAAGAACATGGCGAGTTGAGCGCGATTGTTCAGATCGAGTTTGCGGTAGAGGCGGCTTACGTAATTGCGCACCGTCTTCTGACCGAGTTGCAGTTGCGTGGCGATCTCTGGGTTGCTGGCACCCTGGGCGATCATCCTCAGCACGTCTGACTCCCGTTGGGTCAAATGTGCGGGCCGTTCCTCACCTAGGAACCACTGAGCCGCCTCGCTGCACAGCACCTGATCGCCCAGATGGACAGAGACCACGGCGGCCTGGATCGCCTCGGGGGAAGAGTCCTTGAGAAGAATGCCTGCGGCACCCGCGACCATCGCCGGGCGAACGCGCCAGTCGGGATTGGAGGTCAAGATCAATGTCTTGGTCATCGGGCACTCCGAAGAGAGCAACCGGACAAGATCGATGCCATCCACACGTGACAGCTCCAGGTCGATCAAGACGACGTCGACAGCCCTTGCCATGCAGAGCCCCAGCAACTCCGGCTCACCCTGGGAGACCTCGATGACTTGTATCCGTTCGTCCTCGCCGAGCAAACGGGCCAACCCGAGCCCGAAGAGCCGTTCAGCGGTGACGAGGATTACGGAGATCTTGGCGCCGGCGATCGAAGGGTCGTCCGAGGACCTGCGTCCTTCGAAAGGTTGGGGTAGGTCGCTGTTGAGCACTGAGTTGGGTCCCAAGAACAGATGATGTGGTGACGTCTGCGAGCCCGGATTGACGACTGAGGTGTCGCTCTACGCGCTCTGAGTTAATGGTTGGACAGAGGCGCGAGGCTGGCGGAAGATACGTGCGGAGAGGGACGTTTGCCTACGGGCGGTGGGACTGTCCCCGTGGCCAGGACACCAGTCGTTCGAGTACCGACCGGGTTGGGTGGGCACCGTCCATTGCAATCGGCGTGACAAAAGGCACGCCCCGGGAACCATCCCTGACCGCTGGTATCTGCGGGGAAGGACACGGGCTCTAACCCGTTGCGGGCGTTCCACGTTGCGTCCTCGCCCGAACCCACTTCGATGACTCGTACCCAGGCTGGCGAGTGCCCCTCTCGCGACGACCGAGACGGGGTAACTGCTATGTCTGCCAAGCGCTTCAGAGGGCGATGGCCCGTTCGCGGCGACGCTGCGACGCGGGCCACCACGACGATGATCGACCAGGGTGTGGCATCGGCATCCAATTTCGTCGTTGGGATAGTTGTGGCGCGGATCAGTGGTCCCGCGGGTCTCGGTGCATTTGCACTGGCCTACACAATCTGGATCTTGTTGACGATGCTATATCGGTCCGTGATCACCGAACCGATGGCGATCATGGGCGACATGCGTCGTGACGACAGAGACGAGATCGTACGGCGGGGCGTTGCCGCAGTCGCCCTACTTGGCGTGATGGCCTCGTGCATCGTCGCCGCTGTCGGGACGACGTGCCTCGCCGTCGGGCAACACACGTTCGGAGTAGGCCTTCTTGCGGTGGCCCCGTGGATACTCGTACTCAATTTGCAGGATTACTGGCGCATGGTCGGTTTCATGCAGGCGAAACCCAAGAAATCACTCCACAACGACCTCGTTTTCAACGCGGTGCAGGCCATCGCCTTCGGGGCGATCCTCTTCGTAGGCCTTCATTCGGTCTTCGCCGTCATCTCGGCTTGGGGCGTCGGAGCAGCGGTGGCCGCCCTCTACGGGTTCTGGCAGTTCTCGGTACGCCCGACGCTCCGCGGGGGACAAGCACTCCTTCGATCACACTGGCCAACGAGCCGATGGCTGGCCAGTGAACGTGCGGCGAACTGGGGGGCGGGCCAGCTCTCTCTGATCGTGGCTGGCGCGCTGCTAGGCCCCGCAGCACTCGGAGGTTTGAAAGCCGCTCAAGGATTGGTCCTCGGACCGGTCAACGTCGTGCTCAATGGCAGTGGAAGTTTTGGACTGCCAGAAGCAAGCCGCCATTTTGCCGAGCGCGGCTGGGTGGCCATGGCCCGGGTTTCCCGCATCGTGACCGGAGCTGTCGTTCTGGCTGCGGCATCGTGCGGTGTCGTGGTCCTGGTGGCTGCACCCACGCTCCTGAGATTGCTGTACGGCCCCGAATTCGTGACGTACGCACCCTGCGCACGGATCTTCGCAGCCTCCATCACGGTCTATGCGTTCGCCATGGCACCGATTCTCAACCTGACCACCACGCGCCGGGTGCGCCCCCTGTTCATGCTTCAGGTGGCAAGGCTGGCCTTTTCGGTGGCATCCGTTTGTGTGCTTGTCAAGGCCTTTGGGGTGACTGGAGCAGCGACAGCAGATTTGCTGACATCAGCTGCGACGCTGACGGCGATGCTGACTCTGCAGTCCCGGGTCCGTCGATCGTTTGACGAGACGCACCGCGGACCTCTCGCACGATTCACCAAGGCTGTTCAACCGCGGCTCGTGAAGGACGCCACTTCCCTCATTGTGGCGCCCCCGCGTCCTGCATCCGCTTCAAGTCAGCCCAACGAGCCGTCGAGAACTCCATAGGATTCTCGATCGGTTACTTGGCAGGAGGCGCGTGTGCCCCCTTCCGCGTAAACTCACCCGCGGGACCGACGCCCTGGCCGTCCAGTTGCGTACACGGCCCGAGGTCACTTGGCGGCCGCGATCCGAATCAGCCGACATGGCCCCGGCTTGCTTAGCTCAGATGGAACGTCACGCCGGTCACGGGGAACGTCTCCGAACCGTTCGTGTAGCAGACCTCAACGCCGTACTGCAGTTGGGTCGGCACGTCGGTGGACTTGGCGTACCCGTGCGCCACTTCCCACCGCAGCGCCGCCAGGATGTCCACCGACCCGGACGCCGTCTGAGTGTCACGGAAGAACATCAGTTCGTTGCCGTTGGCATGGAAGTGGTACGGCACGCCGTCCAGCTTCAGTGCGATTTTGGCCTGGCCGGGCCAATACGACTGGGAGCCTGCCCACTGGTTCCAGATCATGGTCTCGTTCGTCCAGTTGTTCGTCCACAGGTCGTAGGCGGCGTCCCACCCACCACCGGGCGGGTCCGCCTCCGAAAACGTTGACACGATCGATTGGTATTTTGAGATCGTCTTGGTTGACGGGGTGTTCCGGCCGCCGACGTCGTACTCGGTGTTCGGGTAGGTTTCGACGGCCCCGCCGAGGTTCGGTTGTTTCGATACCGCATACCAGTTGGACCGAGTGCACGCGTAGATTTTCTGCGGGCCGTGCGAGCCGCTCCACGCGTTGTTGTTGACACTCCAGATATCCCTGGAGCCGAACCCTGTTGACACATCTGCACCTTTTGAGTGCCACACCGGGTTCGTGCACGTCCGTGGTGGGATGGTCGTGGTGGTCGTCGTGGTCGCGCCTGGATGCATCCGCAGCATCGGCGTCTGAGCGAAAGCGCCGATCCCCGTGGCGAGAATCGCGCCGACGATCAGAACAGATGCGCCGGCGAACACGTACTTGGTTCGATGGTTCATAGACTTGCCACCTCCAGTTGGGTTTCACGCTCATGGCAGACGAAGAGCTCGGCACCTCGTCGACGAACTCACGGGGCAGGCACCAGACACACGGACAAAGCCCAGTCGGACAGCAACTGTGTGTCCGCGGGATGTTAGCGGGCGGAGTCAGGCCCCTCCGACATCTCGCGACGGGACCTGATTCGGGCTGAGCGCGCATCGGGCCCGCAAGCTCAGGCGTACCCAACTGCGCCGGCAACCAACGCAGATCGTGAAGCGTGCGGGATCGATCAGGTCGGCGTTGTCAAGATCCAACGCGCGGCTGTTAACAGCACGTAAAATCCCGTGGTCGGTCCGGTGCGTCGCGACCCGGCGACGATATGAGCCTGTCGGTCGGGAGAGGGGCAACGTTGACGACGTAGGCGTGAATCGCGAGGTTCGCTTCCTTCCGACGCTTATGCGAGACGCTGCGAGGAACCGACGGTGGGCTCGGACTGTTGAACGCTCCGAGAGCGGGTATTCGTGGATTCAGATCCACGGGGAGCGGGCACAAATCGATCTGTCCTCTTGCCACGGAGTCGTTGCACGACCCGGGGAGCCGTGAAGTGCGTGCCCGCGACGAAGCGCATGAGTGGGCCGAGACTCGGAGCAGCCAAGGCACCGGTGAAGAAGAGTCCCGGCACGTTGGATTCAAGGTGATGATCGAGAACAGGGGCACCCGCAAACACCCTGAGATTCGTGCGCAGGGAAGGGGCGAGATAGGTGAGGCGAGTCAGGTCGAAGCGAAATCCCGTTCCGGCAATGACGTGATCCGCGGTCTCGGTGACCGTACCTGAGGGAGAGTTCAGGGTGAGTTGGACGCGATTGCCCACTGCCGCGGCTCCAAGGACATGGTGGCCGAGGAGCATCGGCACTCTGCCTTCAACTCGCTCGCGTAGCCACCAGGCGCCGGCGGGACCGAGAAAGCCCAAACTCTTCTCGACCCGAGTTTGCTTCGGCAGCATCCTGAACACATCGGGCAATCGGTCATAGCCCCAGCAGGTCCACCCTTCGCAGAGCCGGACGACCGGCCTCCGTAGCCGCTGCAACCCGTTCGGACTGTCCGGGTTGGGAGCAGGCCAGGACAGGATGGTGTCACGGGCGATCAACTTTACCGATGTACCTTGCTCGAGGAGGAGGGCCGCCGTCTCGAGGGCCGACGAGCCTGCTCCGACGACGAGGACCTCCTTGCCACGAAACCGTTCGAGGTCCGAATGTTCCGACGAGTGGGAGACCAGGTCGGATGGAAGTCCCGACAACTCAGGCGGCAGATAGGCGAACGGGATGATCCCCGTGGCGACAACGACCTTGTTGGCCATCATGGACTGATCATTGGCGGTACGGATCGTGAAGCCACCAGCTGATTCCTTCGACAGCGAAACAACCTCGGACTCGTCAATGTCCGGAACGAGCTGATTTGCGAACCACGTCCCATAGTCGATGAATTGCTCTCGCGTCAGGGGAATAACTCGCCCGTGGTAGATCTCGTCTGCCTGATTGCAGTAGTCGCGAGCGAGAAAGCCTGAACGGGAAGCCGAAAGATCGGAGGCGTATGGCTCGGACTTCAAACGCATTCCAGCAGGCATGTTGAACCGCCATGCACCCATCGTGCGGCCAAACGTCGTGTGCTCGACTCCCGCTTGCCGCAGGTGAGCAGCGACGGAGAGTCCGTTTGGCCCTGCTCCGATTATCGCAACATCAGTGTTGCTGGACAAGGTGATTCTCCTTTGAGGTCAAGATTGATTCGGGGCCGGACTGGCAGGGCGGTGTGTGATCGTGGTGAGCTTGCGACGGGCAAGCCGCGGATTTCCGGCAAGAGCGGCAACCGCGGGTCCGAGATCGTGCCTATCCAAGTAGTCGTAGCTCTGGCGATGGATGAAATCTCTTGCAAAGGTCGCGACGGCCGTCTGTGGTGAAACTCCATCCGGTTGCCTTCCTCGGCTTTCGATGTTCTCCCACAGCCATTTCATGTCGCCCTTCAAATACCGCATCTTGATCCCGGTCTTGTAGCGGGGTACGGCGGCGAGAGGTTCACCCGCAGCCCATTGCCAGAGCAGAGCGGGAAACGGAACGCCGGATCGAATGGCAAGTTCGATCGAACCGGACAAGCGGGCGTTGATCTCCATCAAAAGAGGGCGCCCCACGGCATCGCGGCGGAACTCGACCTCGCAGCAGCCCTCGAGGTCGAGGCTGCGAACCAAAGCCAAGGCGGCCGATTCCAGGTCGCCCGGCATCGGTATGCTCTCGCGCACAACCGACACGCCGCCGAGAACCGGTGTGGTGCGGTATGCCACCTGCGCGAACGTCGCCCACACCCGGCCCTGTGCGTAAAAGACGATCACTGCTTCTCGAGGACCGTTCACCATCTGCTGGACGACTGGTGAACCACCGAGCACGATGAGGCGCTCCACATAGGCGAGAGCTTCGGACTCATCGAGTACGGCTTTGGATACCACCCGAGTCGCCTGGCCGGAGTTGGAAACCCAGGACTGGGTCGGTTTGATGACCGCCGGGTATCCTACTTCCTTCAGAGCGGCCGGAGTCTCCTCCACACACTCAATCGGAATAGTTCGCGGACCTGGAACTCCGAGTTCAGCAGCTGAGGCGAGAGTGCGTTTTTTGTCGTTCGCAGCGTCGAGTGCTGCCTCTGATGCCAGAGCGAGCGCGACACCATGTTGTTCAAAGCACGAGCGCCACGACCGAAGAGCGGCCACGGAGCCGTCCATCGATGGGATCACCACACGCGTCGGGTGCGCACTCGCAAGGTCGATCACTGCACGTGCGTACGCGTTGGGATCGTCGTGATAGCTAGGAAGTCGGTTTGTCCGCTGGGACCAGCGCGAGGCAAACGTCGGAACTCCGAAGCGCGAATCGCACAAGTCAGAACACTCAGCGGTAGCGACCTTCAACCCCTGGCGACCCAGCGTGCGTGTGGTGATGAGCGCTTGCCGCGCGTGGCCATCGAGGACTAGAGCGTCGAAGGGCACGTGAGAACGATCGGGAATTGATGTCACGACGTTGTCAGCTTGGCTGTCCGTCGAATAGCTCTGGCTGGTCGGCCGTTCCTCCGCACGCGGCGAGCCGTGTGGGGGCATGAGCCAAGAGCCGGCCACTCTGCTCTGTGGCGCGATGTTTGCGGATCGCACCGAACATCCACGGTCCGTCGTCCGATCGCATCACGACCGAGGGAGGTCCGCCTGACTCTCGAACGAAGTCACGAAACGCCTGGTTGTCCACGTCGTCTACGAGGATGAGACCACCGGGCGCCATCGCCGGCCACACGGTTCTCAGTTCGAATCGCATGTTGCGAGCGGTGTGCAGGCTGTCATGCACGAACATGTCCACGTTCCCGAGACGTGACACGAGAGAGGGGAGCTGCCGGCGGCTCGAGCCACGGACATACGTCCATCTGTCTCGGCACGCTGACGAGACTGCCGATGCTGTCTCGTTGTGAAGCTCTGGTCGGAGCGGATGAGGAAGATCCACGCTCCAGAGATGGCCGTCACCGATGACGGACATGGCCTCGAGAATGAGACGGCTCGTCACGCCTCGCGCCACTCCCGTTTCGACGACCTTTTTCGGACGGAGGTGCCTGACGGCACACCACGTCACCGCGCCCAGTGCAGGATCAGCATCGGAGTACTCCCCGTAGGTCCAACGACCGTACGCGAGTCCGCGTGACGCAAGCTCTCTTCCGATGTCCATCCAGACTTCTTTGAAGCGGTCGTGTTCGGCACACGGCCACGGAAGGCCGAGGAGCTCGTGAAAGGCGGCCCCAAAGTCCTCTTCGACGTGGTAGTCGACGGTGACGTCGAACAGATGACCCGAGACGGATTCAGGGATGGACCGCAAGGTCTCGCCTGGATCTGTCTTCAGGGCCCGGGCATACCGTCCAATGTGCGAGGGGGCTTTGACGATCCGGGATGGAATCTTCCGTGTCTTACGGACGAGTCGACGCAGATGAGAAGAAGATGGCGCCATAGCAATCAATCCGTGACACCGGATATGCGACGAATGCCGTATTCCGACGCGGTGATGGGAGCCGCGGCAGGGGCGTCCTGATACGAGACGTTCTGGACCAGACAAGCATTCGACCGATTGATCAAAGTCATTTTGAGCCTCTACACCTCGGCCTGCCCGCTAGGCAGGCAGTGAGGTTCATGACAAGGCCCAAGCCGCGCGGACAACCCACGTCTACAATGAGCGTGAGAACGTCGCTCCGATACGAGCAACCGTTCGCGGCGGCCGGTCCGGCCCGGTGGGGTTGTGGCTTTAGGCCCGTGGAAGGATTCGCTCTTTGCAGTGCTATTGCACGTTCTGGCTCGTCCTGGCAACGGAAACCGAGTCGCCATCCGTCCGGAGACCAAGTCAACAGCTTCGATTGACGAAGACAGTATCGAACAGACCACCCCACTCATGAATGATTTGAGAAAGCGGCGGTCGGGGCTCGGCTGCTGGAACGACGATCAGCTGTCCCGAGAAGCACCGCCCTGTAAGCAAACGGGCTCGCGTGGCCTGACCTCGACCAGGCACGATCAGGAGGATGTGCCAGTGGTGGCGTTGAGCGTAGTGGCCGACCCACTCCGCTTCACCTCGTGTGTTGCCTGTCCTGTCCACGAAGCACACGACAGAAACCCCAGAAACCTTAGGGCATGGGGTGTCAGCGACGCTGCTACCCTGAGAAAAGAGCAGCACGCGAGCGTATCCCTCCTCAGCGAGCGACGCGGCGAGTGCTTCTCGCGTTCCTTCGTTACTGCCATTGAAGCTCACGATGGCGTCGGCGTGCCGCGGTTGGTCCTCCGCGGGGTACACAATGAGGCGCAGGGTCGCAGCCAGAAACACGACCACGACCAGCACGATGACCCCGAGGCTTGCGAGCAACCATCGTCGAGCCCACGGCCTCGGCGTGGCGCGCCGCTCGACCGGAGGTGTCGCCGAACCGTCTGACGCGTTGTCGGATAGTTCAGAAACGGTCCGCTTTGAAAGATCATCTCCATCGTCTGTACTCGTCCGAGCGCGGACAGAACTCAGCGGTATCTCCGGCACGAATCTCTCACACGAATGTGTGGTTTCAAGGACCATCGAGGCACCCGGTCAAGAGTTGTGTGCTTGCCGTAGCGATCGACGGGATGCGCCACAAAACCAGTCCTCAAGACACTCGTTTTGTCGCCAGGAAGTGGCGGAGGGCGCCCTAACGATGTCTTCGTCCATTCTCCTTTTCAAGGCTGGGTCAGTGCGTGCGAGCGGTGCCGCGCCGCAACCTCGCGATAGACGTCGAGTGTCCCCGCTGCGACAGCGCCCCATGTGAATTGCCGGGCCCGACGGATCCCATCGGTCCTCATTCTGGTTGCTCCACCGCCGGTGGCCTCCAGGATCGATCGAGCGATCGAGCTCGGATCATGAGGGTCAGCGAGAACGGCGGCTCCACCTGCGATCTCGGGCATCGAGCTGACGTTGGACGTGACGACGGGACAGCCGCAGGCCATCGCCTCGAGGATCGGCAACCCGAAGGTCTCGTTGAACGACGGATATACCAGCAGATCTGCGGCCCGGTAGAATTGGACGGTCTGTTCGTTCGGTACTCCACCGACGAAGACGACGTCGTCGGCGATCCCCAGCTCGGCCGCCAACTCCTGCAATTCATTTCCGTATCGTTGGTCACGGTGGGCTCCGACAATGACGAGCTGGCGCCCTCCGAGCTCGTGGCGCGCCAGCCTCCACGCCCGCAGCAGGCCGTCACAATTCTTGTACCGCCATAGGGACGATACGAAAAGAACGAACGGCCGCGAGATTCCGTGGGGTGCCAAAAGAGCCTGCGCCGCATCGCGGTTGCCCGGCTTGAAGACGTCGTGGTCCACGGCTTCGTATATCAAGCTGACCTTCTGCGGGTCGACCTCGAGATATTCGTCGATCTCAGCACGCAGACTGTTGGAGTTGACGATGACCGCGTCCGCGAGGCGGACTGAGCGCTGGTAGTTCAGCCGGCGGTATGTTCGCGGCGCGAGGCCGAGCGATTCCGGCGCCGTGTATGCATGCATCGTCTTCATGTGGATCACAAGTGAGCGTGTGGGTTTCACCAGAGGGGCAATCGCAGTGCTCAGTAGATCGACATTGTGACGAGGGAGCAGAACGGGTGACATGAGGTGCTCACTCGCCGTACGCAGGACCCGATGCTCATTCGACCACGGGAAGGTTATGTAACGAACAGAGTCACCTGACTGTGGGAAATAGTGCCGCACCGCAGGGCTCACCATCAGGTGGAGGATTTCACCCGGTTGAAGTCGACTCGCCATTTCCGGGACGATGCGCGTCCAGCACCAGTGAGCCCCGGAAGGTTGCCGCGGGTCTTCGGTGAGGAGGTTGAGAGCCATGTTCAAGCGGATCTGGCCGCCCGCAGGCTTGGAGGGCATGGCGTGGTGGGAATCCCGAATCGGGGTGACTCCCGCGTGGACGGCCATCAGTCGGTTCTCAACAGGTGGACCACACTCTGTTAGAGCAGATCAGAGCGGTGCAGATACTCGGATTGTCCTACAGCACGGCGCGTGACAGCGACCAGAGGCAGGCTCCCAACTCACCGGATGAACTGGAGCACCGTCGTGAAGGTGTCCGAACCGATCCCACTACACGTTCCCTCTCCGATCACCGCCCAGGTTGGCTGCTTTTCTCCAAAGTGTGAGGAATACCATCCGAGGACCGGGTCGGTCTGACCTCTCGTAAGCGACCAGGACAGTCCACTGGGGACGCAGAGGCTGGCACATCGCATGGATGTTCCAGACGACCAGGTGAGTTCGACGGCGTGCCCGACCATGCGGGCATCGATGTCGGGACCCAGGTGTAGCGCGATCCGGAAAGCGTGACGTCCCGTTGTCTCGAGGCGGTCGACGATCTCGAGTCGTTGGCGTGGACTGTCCAGCCGAACAGTCCTGTGGTGGCGAACAGGTGGGTTGAGTGTCCGGTAGCCGTCGTGCTCGGCGGACCACGCGGTGATGTTCCCCCCCGCGTCGCCCTCCAATTGGACCAGGCTGCTCTGCGCGTGGCGAGTCCACAAGAAGGGGCCGCCCGAGAGGGACTGGTCTTGGCCGCCCACCTCGATGGTGTTGTGAGCGAGGGTCGAGCGAAAATACCTGCGCCAGTGGGGTTCGCCGTGGTAGCAGTAGGTGCCAGGGTCGGCCAGCACGTCGACCCCGTCGTGTCGCACTTCGACGGCGAGGGCGTCGGCGTGGGCATGGGCGGCGATTGACAGAAACCCATGAGGGCCCGAATCACATCGGCACCAAATCTCTGCACCGTCCGAGGGTGAACTCCGCAGCAGGGTCATGCCGGCATCGGAGTAGTGGTTCGGACGGCGGTCCGAGCATGCCGAGGCGTGACGTCCGGCCATCGAGGCCAGCAAAGTGCTGGTTACGGTGGGCTCTACCGTAGGCCACCATCCTGGGGCGTCGTATAGCGCCGCACCGATCGCGAGGAGCCCCGACCAACGCTCAGCGGCTGGAGGGTCGACGACAAGGGCCGTCCCATTGTCCCCGTCACCCTGGCGCGGAGCGCGGATATGAACATCCACCGTCGCGGCGACCACGTCGAACATCCGGTACAGCGAAGCCCAGAGATCGGTTGAGAGAGGACGTCCGGCGAAGCTCGCTTCGGCAGCTGCGACGACGGCCAGTTCCGTTACGAATCCGTGGTAGTCGAAGGCCATCTCTCGATTGACCCCACTCGGGAAGGTGTTGTTCTTCAGCTCGCGCTCGAGGACGCCCACCGCTTCCTCGCCCCAGCGGTTGCTCTCAGCAAACCAGTCGAACGCAAGCGATCCGACTAGTTGACCAGCAGCCTCGGCGATGACGTGGTTATTGGCGGACGATTCTCGACTGCGGAATGAAGCAAGGTACTGCAGGTGCCACCAGATCTGGGCGCGTGCAACCTCGTCGAACTCGAAGAGATCAGCCGTTCCCTCCCATCCGTCGAGGAGCCGACGCACCCAGGCCCAGCTGATCAGTCTCAGCCCGGCCTCGATCCCGCTCGTCCAATGTACGCCGGAGAGGAAGGGGTTCTGTGTCCACCAAGAACGGAGATGCGAGGCCACGCGTTCGGCGTAGTGTTCGTCCCCCGAGAGCATGAAGGCTGCCGCGAGCACCGTCAGGTGCTGCATCCGGGAGAGCTCCCAAATCTGCTTGACGTTTCCAGTGACGTCCTCGGAACGATGGTTGATGTTGAAGCAATAGTCGACCTGGGGTGCTCTGCGGCCGGTGATGGGGTCGAAGAACCAGTCCGGAACCTCCATGTCCTGACGCGTGACTCCCAGGAGCTGCCATCGTCCTGCCAGTATCTCGTCGGCGGCCGCCATGACCCTTCGCCGCGCCTCACTCGGTACCGCTTGCCGCATTTCTCTGGAGGGAAGCGCTCGAAACTGCGGATCACGAATGGAGTTCCAGGGCGCCTCTTCGTCTGTGGCCGAGAGATGTGCCCACGACCGAGGTGGAGCCTCGGGCACGACTTGTCGCGATGCCCACCGTCTACGACGCACATGTTCGGAGATGCGCCATCTCACTTCGGATGCGGACATCTTGGAGAGTCGCCGCAGACGCCATTCGAGCTCAACGGAATTCATCGTGCGGCCTTTGTTCGACCCCTCCAGGGTCGAGTCACAGTGGTTGTAGCGTGTGATTCGCGGTCGCCGAGATTGCAGCGAGGGTGGCGCGGGTCGTGGAGGTAAGCGACTCGAGGGAGATCGGCATGGGTCCATCGGCGCGCACTGCGTTTATGAAGGCCTTGATCTCAGCGGACTGACCCTTGTCCGGAGAACCGAAGTGGCGACTGACACGAGCGCGGGCACCCGACCAGATCGTGGCTCGCCTGAAGTTGTCGAGCCGAGCGGTTCGCCCGCCACTTGAAGCCTCAAAGGTCTCCTTGGGGAACTTCCGGTGCGCGCTCGTCAGATAGGTCACGGTCGCTAGCGACCCGTCGCCGTAGCGAAGGCTCACCTGCACTTCGTCGGCACCAGCCGCGGCCAGCGTCATGACCTCCACCGGCTCGCTGCCGATCCACCAGCTCATCGTGTCCACGAAATGGCCACCTTCGCCTACGAAGCGAGACCCCTCGAGCTCGAGGTCTCGATACCAGCTGTCAGTGGCGAGTCGCCCAGCGTTGACTAGGTACCGGGCGTTTGTCGGCTCGGACGATCGCCCGAACGTCTGTCGCATCTCCACGAGGAGCGGGGCGAACCGCCGATTGAATCCGACCATGACCCGGTCGTTGCCGGTAGCATCGACTGTGGCGAGAATGCGATCAAGTTCGTCACTTGAGAGTGCTAGCGGCTTCTCTACGAATGCTGCTTTTCCGGCCTCGAGTGCGCGGCATGTCAGCTCGGCATGGGAACTGTGTCGGGTGACGATGAAGATGGCGTCGATCGTTGGGTCCTCGAAGACTGCTTCCGGGTCGGTCCCGGCATGTCCAAAACCAAACTTGCGCTGGGCATTGACCGCTGACAATGAGCGGCGGGTGGCGACGTGGGCGAGCTCGATCCCTGGTTGATTCGCGAGGTGGGGAAGAAGCATCGACGAGGCATAGTTCCCGGCCCCGACAAAACCGATTCTCACGGAACCCCTGTGGTCGCCGAGACGATGAGTTGGTGAATGGGCCCGTGGTGCGGCCGCCCTTGTCTGCCTACGAGGCGAAGCTTCCCGTCGGCCATCACCGAGAACTTGTGGATCCGGCTTGTCGTACTCGAAGAGGAAGCCGACACCTCGCAACACGCCAGCACCCAGTTGCTCGTAGACTTTTGGCGCGTCTCGAAGAGGAAAGATGCCGGCGATGAGTGGCTCGGGATCGATCTCCTTTCTGGCCACAGAGTTGACAAAGCAGTGCAGATTGCGACGCTCCGTCCATCGTACATAACCGGCTGGGTAGTCCACTCCTTCGATTTCGTACCTCGGGTCATAGCGGCCCGGACCGTACGAGCGGGAGAATCGAAGGTCGAGTTCCTTCTCGTAGTATTCGTTCCAGGGCAAGTCCAGCTTGCACTTACCGATGTCAACGACCGTCGCGCGGTCGCGTGCGAGGCGTGCCGCCAGCTCCACCGGCTGATTGGAGGAACCGCCGGCGACGAGGAATATGCGGTCGGCACCGATTCCGCCTGAGGCCTTGAGCAGGGTTTGTTCCACCGCCACAGCTCCATCGTCGTCCGGCGCGGTGCAGAGCAGGGCGCCGGACTTCTCCGCTAACCGGCATCGTTCCTCGTCCGGATCCAGCCCGACCACTTGAACGCCGGAGGCCAGGAGCAGTTGCACGACCAACTGTCCCACCAAGCCCAGGCCGATGACGCACGCGGTGTCTCCGATCTGAACGTTTCCCTGACGAACTCCTTGAAGAGCGATCGAGCCGACAGTCCCGAACGCAGCCAGCTGAGGCGACACGCCGTCGGGTACCGGCACGCAGAGATTGGTCGGCACCCAATTCATCTCGGCGTGGAGCGCGAATTCGTTGCCGGCGCAAGCCACGAGTTGACCGACTGCGAACTCCTCAGCCCCTTTACCCACCTCTTGTACGACCCCGGCGAGGGAATAGCCGAGCGGTGAATACGAGTCGAGGCGGTTCATGGCCTTCTTGTACGTAGTGAGCGCACCTTGCTGCTGGACTGTCTCGAGCAGCTTCTTCACTTGATCTGGCCGGGCGCGTGCCTTGCCAACCAGTGACAACCGGGATTCCTCCACCTTCATCATCTCGGTCCCGGTAGAAATCAAGGAGTAGAGCGATCGTACGAGTACGCCGCCTGAGGAGCACGCTGGCGTGGGTGTGTCTATGACGGCAAGGTCCCCCGAGCGGTAGTTCTGTGCAACTTGCTTCACCGGTCTTTGGACTTCCTTCCTTGAAATGTCGTCACAGAGCCACTCCAGCTCGACGAGTGTGGCGATACCAGAATTCGAGGGTAAGCAACTGCCATATCTGCTTGGACCGGTCCTCTCGCGCCGAGCGATGCTCTTCAACGAGCGTGGAAACGGCGGGTCTGTTCAGAAACCCTGTAGCGACGAGCTCGCCCCCAAGCAGCGAGTCGTCGATCACTTCGCGGAAGTCTCGTGTCACCCATGCCCGGAGGGGTGCCGAGAATGAGGCCTTTGGTCGGTACACGATCTCATTCGGGAGCCACGCGACGGCGGCACGTTTCAGTGCGATCTTCCCGGCTGTACTGGATACCTTGTCCTTTCCGGCCCGTGAGAAGGCAGCCCTGAAAACGTCGGGATCAACGAATGGAACCCGGACTTCGGTTGACGCGGCCATGCTGGCTCGGTCCGTATAGGCGAGGTTCAGGCCTGGGAGAAACATGCGGGTATCCGCCAGACACATGCGGTTGACCTGATCTGAAAGCCGATTGTCCTCGTAGAGTTGAAGATGCTGCTCGAATACATCGTGGATGTCGCGCTGCAGATCGGGACTGAGGAGCGCCGCCAACTCGCCGGGAGCGTACAAGCTGTAGCTCCTCCGAAACGCTGCCTCTTCGGGAAGCTCGGCAAACGTCGCAAATCGCTTCGCCCACCGCGCGTAGCGAAGGCCACGACCTCGAGCGGTGACGGGTAATCGTTCAATGACGCCACTCGTCGAGCGGTGGACGAAGGTCGGGAGTCTCCGGTATCGGCCGGCAAGAACACAGGCTAGGTGCTTCCGGTAACCACCAAACAGCTCATCAGCACCCGTTCCGGACAGGATGACCTTGACGCCCGCGGCGCGAGCGCCTTCTGACATGAGGAGAGTGTTGATAGCGGCCGGATCTCCGACGGGTTCGTCGAGGATGTCGACCATTCTCGGCAGCAAGTCGACCACGTCAGGTTGAAGTTGGATCTCATGAAGATCGATGCCGTGACGTTGTGCGATCTGTCGGGCGTATGTCGCATCATCAGGCATCGCTTCGAGCCGATGGTCCTCTTCCCGGAATGTAATCGTATAGGCGTCGATCTCGGGGTTTGCCTGCTTCGCCAGCACGGTCACGATGCTCGAGTCGAGGCCACCGGAAAGGAAGCTCGACACCGGAACATCCGCCACGAGGTGGGCGTTCACTGAGTCCTCTATGACCTCCCTCAGGTCATAGTTGGACTCTCTCGCCGCCGCCGCTTCTTCTACGATGTCCCAATAGGACTCGACGCGGCTAGTGCCGTCTGGTCGGAACTCAGCCCAAGTCCCCGGCTGCAGCTTCTCGACACCCTTGACTGAGCACATCTGGTCCGGGACCCAGTAGTAAAGCATGGACGCCGCAAGCGCCTGGGGACGCATACGCAGCTCGGAGCCGATCGCGCTCACAATCGCCTTGAGCTCGGAAGAAAACAGCACTCCGTCCTTCCGGCGGATGAAGTGCAGAGGCTTGATGCCGAACTGGTCTCGAGCAAGGAAAAGAGAACCAGTCGATTGATCGAGTATGGAGAAGGCAAACATCCCTCGAAAGCGCGGCAAGCATCGAGGTCCCCACCGACGCCATGCCTCGAGGACGACCTCAGTATCAGAAGTGGTGGTAAAGGTGGCTCCACCCGAGGCGAGCTCGGCTCTGATCTGTCGATAGTTGTAAAGTTCGCCGTTGTAGCAGAGCACGAATGGCTGCTTGACCAGGGGTTGTTGACCGTGCTGTAGGTCGATGATCGAAAGACGGCGGTGGGCGAAATGCACGTCGATTCGCTCGTCGGCATACGAGAAAGAACCCGCCTCGTCCGGGCCCCGGTGGTCGAGACACCGGCCCATCATCTGGGTCGCCGCGAGACCGTCGACTTGTTGGTAGGCGCCGGCTATGCCGCACACAGGTCAGCGCCCAGCCATCGCTGCAATACGAGGTCGCGGACGCGCGATCAGCGACTCGTAGACCTCGACGTAGAGAGGAGCCTGATGATGCCACGCCAGCTCCTGTTCGACCCGAGCACGTCCCACTATTCCCATCTCTCGGCGCCTGGGTTCATCATCGATGAGATCAACCAGCAGCTGCGCCAGCTCACCGACGTCGTTCGGGGTTGCGTAGACAGCTGCGCCGCCAGCCGAGAATCGAGTCTCTCGAAGGTCGAACGCGACGATTGGTAGCGCGAAGGCCATGTACTCCATGGTCTTGTTCATCGTGGACACATCGTTCAGGGGATTCATGGGATCCGGCGAGATGCCTACATCAGCTGTGGAGAGGATTGCGGCTACCTCTTCGTCAGGGACGCGCCCAGTGAATGTGACGAAATCAGAAAGGTCGAGGCGGTGACTCTGAGCGACGAGATCATCGAAGCAATCCCCCGATCCGATGAGGGTGAAGCCGATATCGCGACGACCGAGCTGGTGAACGACGTAACTCGCCATTTCGAGGACGAGCTCCACACCGTCCTGAGGTCCCATCACGCCGAGGTAGGCGGCGAGGTGGCGTTTGTCCCGTCGCAGGCCCGGGTCGGCTGAGGTGCGACGGAGCTTGCTCAGGTCGGGTCCCGTGCGGACGACGGTCATACTTGTGGGCGCGATGCCGTCGCGGTCGTGGACGATTTGTCGATAGGAGTTGTTGGTGGAGATGACGTGGTCTGCAGTCCTTGCGGTGCGACGTTCCATGAGTCGCAGAGCCCGGTAGATCAGCCGGTTCCCGTCCGGAAAGCGCGATTGGTACAGCTCCGGACAGAGATCGTGGTGATCGAAGACGAAGGACGAGCCGTGAAGGATGCGAAACAGGAGTCCGATAGGCCAGAAGAGATCCGGCGGATTGCACGTTTGAACGACGGCGAACCGACCACTCATACTTGCTCTTAGGCTGAGGAGCAGGGTGGCGACGAACGCGTAGACATACTCGAGGACGAAGGACGCACCGGAGGTCCCGGGAGCATAGGATGGGTATTTGTAGAGATCGACCCCGTTGAGTCGGTAGTAAGTCGGGTCACCCGGTGCCTTTGGACAGACGACGGCTACACGAAAGCCGGCGTTGATGAGCGACTGGCATTCAAGCCACACACGACGATCGAATGGAACCGATAGGTTCTGCACGAGAATGAGGACTCGTTCTCGCTTGCGCCGAGGCCTGCTCTTCACAGGGTGCTTTCGAGTCGAGTACCGAGCAGTCAACCGTTCGGTCTGCCTGGTGTCAGTCACCAAGCGAGGCCTTCGTAGCACTGCAGAGCTTCGATCTTCGTTCCGAGCCGACCGTCAAGGTCGATGATCCGTGACGGAGGTGAGTCAAGCAGCGCTTCGATGACGTCTTCGCTCGAATGGGAGACGATCGCAATATCGGCGCCGGCAATCGCCTCCTTGGGACTGTCGGTGAGTATGCGCTTGAGGTGCGGAAGCTTCGATTCGACGTACTGGCGGTTGGCGCCGACGAGTGACGTGGGGTTGAGGACGGAGTCGTGAATGCGGAGCTCGTAGCCCTTGCCCAGCAGGGTTTCCGCCAGGTCGACGTAGGGGCTCTCACGGAGGTCGTCGCTGCCGGGCTTGAAACTCAGCCCGAGCAAGGCGATTCTGCGGCCATCACCGGCAACGACACGGTAAATGGCTTCATCGATCGAGAGCCGGTTGCTCGCGAGCGCGCCAGAGAGCAAAGGTATGTCGATGCTTTCGGTACGGGCCAGATAGAGGAGAGAGCGAAGGTCCTTCGGAAGGCACGACCCGCCGAAGGCGAACCCCGGTCGTAGGTAGCGAGGCGAGATGTTGAGAGAAGTGTCCTCGCAGAAGAGGCCCATCACCTCTCGGCTGTCGACTCCAAGTCGGCTGAAGATCCGTCCAAGTTCGTTCGCGAACGAGATCTTGGTGGCGTGGAAGGCATTGCAGGCGTACTTGAGAGCCTCGGCGGTGCGCGGGTGGACGACCCGAAGCGGAGCGTCGAGGAATGAGAAGAGGCGTGAGATCGAATTGATGGCCCGTACGTCCGAGGCACCGATCACTGTGAAAGGAGGCGCGTAGAAGTCGGCTATGCCCGTACCTTCCCTCAGAAACTCGGGGCACATTGCGACGGCGACGCCCGGGCCGGAATCCGGAAAGGCATCCTGCAGAATCGAGGAGACGTCCTCGACCGTACCGGGTGGGACCGTACTTCGGATCACGACGGTATGGAACTCCGGCGCACTGGGCGACTCCGAGAGCGGCTGGATGATGTCCTCGACTACACGGTAGATGTAGGTGAGGTTGGATTCGCCACTCGTGGAGGAGGGGGTCCCCACGCACAGGAGCGACACGTCGGCATCCTCGAGGGCCTCTTCTGGCCGGACGGTTGCGTGAAGAGCGCCAGAAGCGACCCCGTGTGCCACCAAGGTCTGCAGACCCGGTTCAAGCACTGGACTGTGTCCAGCCGAGATCGCAGCGACCTTCACGCCATCCGGGTCGACTCCCCAGACGTCGTGACCATTCGCCGCGAGACACGCTGAGGAGACCGTGCCGACGTAACCGAGGCCGAAGACCGCAACTTTCATGTCGACATTGGGGATGGTGCGGACGAGAGCCCGCAGCGGAATGACTCCATATCAGAACGAGCATCGGGACTGCCGCCAGATACAGAGCGGTGGGGTGTCTACACGAGACGACTGCTATTTGTCCGAGTGACCGATCCCGTGTGCGAAGTTCCGTTGAGGTTGTTGTTCAAGAGCGAGACACCCGTGAGCGTTCGGTGTTCTAGGTTTCGGATTGTGCGGATGCTCTGTCCGGCGTGCATCTCCCACCACGACGGAGTCGAGCACTTCGACGTCGGACCGACCGGGTGTAGAACAGCTCCGCATGTACCAGTTGTCCGACTGTCGATGGCCGCATCGCTGACAGAGCGCTCGTCGAGCTGACTCGGGCGCCTGAACTGGCTCTCAGTGGGGTCGAACGTCCTTCGGCCCGCGAGCTGGGAAGCGTTTGGTTCCACGGACGAAGGAGGCGTGGAAGACCCTTGCTCCACACATTGAGACGGCTTCGTCTCCCTGTGTCTACGCGGTGGATTCCTGTTCGAGCCCGACGTGAACCTCGGGCGGCGCGGTCAGGTAGGGATCCGACTCCGCTGAAACCGGAAGAGGCCGTTCGGAACGGATGCCGCTGGGGTCCTCGAGGGACCATCCGGCACGGCGTGCCAACGCAACGGCCGCCAGCTGTGAATTGACGCCGAGCTTCTGGAGAATCGACTTAATTTGTGAGCGGATGGTCGAGATCGACACGTATGCCGCCTTCGCAATCTCCTCTGCGCAGTGACCTTCCAACAATTCAGCAAGTACTGCCTCCTCCCGATAGGTCAGAGTTGCGAAAAGTTGTACATAGGGATCTTGCCACCGCGCTTCCACGGGGGTTGATGCTCTGGACGCCGAGGATGCTGGCTGCTCAGTCCGTGGTGGGAGGCCGATACGCAGGAGGCGAGTAATCGTCCGAAACAGCTGGTCGAACGGCTCGCGTCTGTCGATGATCTCCGAAGGCCCGATTCGGAGCCACGCGTCAGTCCGAGCAGTGTCGTCTGTCGCGTCGATCACGCAAATCGGTAGCCCCGTTCGGCAGAACTGCTCAATGAGCAAGGAGCCGGTCGCGACGTTCAGCCATCGGACATCGAAGAGGACGAGATCGGGCCTCCACGTGATCCCACGTTCGATTTCCGTCTCGTTAGGCACGATATGCATCGTCGCGAAACCGTGGGTTTCAAGGCCGCTCGCGAGGGCCCCAGCCAACAGATCGCTCCCGGTGACCAGGATCCGCGTCGGAATTCTCGATGAACGAGGCCTGCGTTGGACGAAGGTGCTCATGATGTCCGCCTACGCATGATGGTCCCGGCGGACCTACCACCTTCACGATCCGATGTCGATGATCGCAAGCGAACAGGCTCAACTCCGACACGACGCGCCACCATTGACAAGGAACGTCCGGTGAGTGATCGAGACGATGCTTGGACCACAGCACCCTCGAGCACGTCGCAGTAGATTATTGCACTCATACTTACCGCCCATCACGGCGGACCGGCCTCACTGGACAACGCCAATTTTTGTCCATGTTCAACGCGCCAACCCGCTTTGCCGGATGTTAACCAACAACGTGACGCGTCGCAACATACGCGTGAGGACGAATGG
Source organism: uncultured Acidimicrobiaceae bacterium (assembly GCA_963824445.1). GTDB lineage: Bacteria > Actinomycetota > Acidimicrobiia > Acidimicrobiales > RAAP-2 > Bog-473. The sequence continues at coordinate 300,119 of CAWGPG010000001.1, forward strand.
TTCCTCAGGGTGGTGGTGGTGACCATGCTGCGGGGCTCGTTGGGTTCTCCGAACTGCTCGACAAAATCTGAAAGGACACGTGGCCCGTCGGTGCCGACGAATCGGTCAAGGCGACGATTCGGCTGGTGGTCCCTCGATTCTCTTGGCGAACCAATACCGTCGCACGTCGAACCGCAGCGAGCACGTGCGCACGAGCAAGAGGCGGTAGTTCCTCGAGCCCGCCGATGCATCGCCGGGGTATGACAACCAGGCCAGCGAACTGAGAACCACTGAGGACCACGGCGTCCTCGTCGCCGGTTTCGGCAACGTAGGCGGCTCCTTCGAACCCGCTCTGAGTGGCTGCCCACTGCACGATGGCGCAAGACCGACATCCCTCAGCAGGGGAAATGTCCTGGGCGGGAGGTTGCAGCAAACCGTGACCTCGACTCATGTCGCCCCCTCCTCGATCCAGCGATTTCGACAGCATGCACTTCTTCTGTAGTTACCCGTGCACTGCCCGTGCGCTTCGCACCTTACTTCGATAGTTACAGCATCGGTGTTGATACATATTTGGCTTGAGTAGTTACAGCATCGGTGTTGATAGGCGGACATCATCGGCCGTTGGCCCTTTTGTGGTGGGACGCAGCCACGCCAACATCTCGTATCAGGCCGGGAGCGATGACCTCCCAAAGAACACCATGGCGGCGGTCCATCTTCTCGGGGTGGGTGGATACCTGATGTGCGGGCGAGCATGTTCGGCCTAGCCCCCCTTCTTGGGTCCGAACCCCACGACACATCAACGTCACAACGTCTCGAAGGACTTGCAGCGAGATGACACATGGATGAGGCGGCAGGCTTATACGGCTCAGGGGTAGTGGCGGCAGTCGTGTCATCTGAGCCGAGCACCGGATTGCGTGTTCCCACGGTTGACGAGACCCTCGCACACATCTCCGACCGAGCAGCAGAAGTGTTCGCGGATACACGGTCAGCTTCTATTTCACACCGTCTGACACAAAGCGAGGAAGATGCTGGCGCCGAGCCGGCGAGCGCCACTAGGGACAGCGCCGGCCTAAGAGCTCGGCTCTTGAGTGTCGACATCGCGGCGGCGGCGGTCGTGTGGCTCACCTTGGGTGGCGTCAGCATGTCTGACACCACCGCAGCTCGCAGGTGGTGGTCCGCAATTGCGGCCACCATCGTGACGCTGGCTGCCATCCAGCTGCTCGGACTCTACAGATCGCGATTTTTCGTGGAACGGAGACCGGAGACGGCTCGGATCACCGTTGCCGTGTTCACCGGATCAGTGACATTCGCGCTGATCCGGGGGGACGGAGACAGCAGTTACAAGGCGGCTGTCGTTGCGGCCGGGTTCTGTGTGGTCGCCCTGATCGTCTTTCGTTGGATTTTCCGGCAGTGGCTGTGTGCGCAGAGGGTCCGGGGACGTTTCCTCCGAGGGATCGTGATGATCGGGACGAACGACGACGCCATCGAGATTCTGACCATGTTTCGCTCACAGCCGGATCTCGGCTACGAGGTGCGAGCGATCATCGGGAAAGCACGATCCTGCGCGGACTGGGCAAACCTGCCCAGCGCGCAGAGCCTGGACGAGCTCCCCGTGATGGCCAGCCAGACCCAGGCCACTGGCGTCCTGGTGTTGGCCAACGCGCTTTCTGCCGCCGAGGTGAACAATGTCATCAGGCTCAGTGCGGCAAACAACCTGCACGTACAGGTGTGTCCGGGCTTCCGGGGGTTGGCCACCCGCCGGGTACGCAGCCTTTCCATGAGCGGAGAGATCTTCCTCTACGTCGAACCCGGACGGCGTCCGACCTGGCAATTGGTGGCGAAACGCGTCGTCGATGTGCTCGGAGCGGCAGTCGGGCTTGTGATCGCCGCTCCGATCCTGCTGCTTGCCTGGTTCGCCATCCGGCTCGAAGACAACGGGCCGGCACTCTACCGACAGGTCCGAATCGGGCTGAACGGGCAGCCCTTCGTCGTCTACAAGCTTCGTAGCATGGTGCTCGACGCCGACAAGAGCGTGGACAAGCTGTCCGTGGCAAACGAGCGAACCGATGGACCCCTCTTCAAGTCCGGACAGGATCCACGAGTCACCAGGGTCGGTGCTGTGATACGAGCGCTCAGCATCGATGAGCTTCCTCAACTCTTCAACGTGCTCACTGGGACGATGAGCCTGGTGGGACCCCGCCCAGCGCTCGCCTCGGAGGTTGCCCAGTTCGATGCAGAACTATTGCGGCGGCACAACGTGAAACAAGGCATGACCGGACTCTGGCAGGTGGAGGCGCGCGACAATCCGTCCTTCCACGCGTATCGCAGGCTCGATCTCTACTACGTCGACAACTGGTCGATTGGACTCGACCTCGTCATCCTCCTTATGACAGTGCCGATGTTGATCGCCCATGCGCTGAGGATGTACTGGCCAACCCGGACGACGCCCGAGGTGCCGTCCGAGGCTTGATCAGCGAGTCGCTCCTCTCTCGCGTTCCTGACCACAACCTTCCCCGACGCATGCATCGGCGTCTCTAGCCACGCGCACTTGGGCCGGTTTCACTTCGGAACATTGCACGGCGAGAGTGATTACGTTCCCCGAGAATTCGCCAGCGTTCCCCAATAAAGGGGATGACGAGTCCCAAAAATTCGGGGACTATGTCGGTGCCACAGCTGGCGCGGTGGGCGGCCGACCAGTTGCGAAGGGTCGAGGGATCCGGGAATACGGAATGGGAGGATTTGGTGGCGATCGATCAAATGGTGGAAGCCGACACCGAGGTCAGGCGGAGTTCCTCGCAGAGGGCGTTCACCGACGATGACGATCTCGGACAGATTGTGATGGAGGCCCGTTCCGGGTCGAGCGAAGCGTGGCACACACTCGTGCAACGGTTTGGCGGATTGGTGGCAGCGATCGCCAGACGGTGCCGTCTGAATGACACCGACGTCGCCGAAGTATCTCAAACAACATGGCTTCGCCTCGTGGAGAACATCGACCGTATTCAACAGCCAGAGCGGCTCGGCGCATGGCTGGCAACGACCTCGCGGCGTGAGAGTCTCAGGATCGCAACCCGACGAACCGTGGTCTCAGCCACCGATGAGATGTACCTGATGGCCGATGATGAGCTCGATCCTCTCGATTACGGACTTTTGAGGGACGAGCAGGTCAGAGCGATACGCGTCGCCGCTGAAAGGCTCCCGGCGCGCTGTCAGCGGCTCCTCGGTTTGTTGATGGGCGATCTCGATCTCCCATACACGGAGATTTCCGAGCAATTGAGCATGCCAATCGGGAGCATCGGACCAACGAGAGGACGGTGTCTCGAGCATCTCCGACAACTCATGGAGGAGGTGGAGCTGAGCCGAAACCCGGCTAGCCGGCTAACCGTGATGGCGTAGCGCTTGAGAGACGGCGGCGGTACATGGTTCTCCGACCACAATTCGATGTATCACCCAGAGTGCCCGGTGCTCTCTACTGCGGCCGTAGTAATGCGACACACCCAACACGTCACGGAGCCGAATCACATGCGGAGGGCTCACATACACGTCCCCGCACAGGGAGCGGCTTCACTGGCTGCCACGTGAACGCAAGTTCCAAGCGCACGGTCGAAGGGCATCGCGTCGGCCTCTTCGGCCTTCTCGGGTCAGGCAACATCGGCAACGACGCATCGATGGACGCAGTGCTGCGGTATCTACAGACCAGGCATCCGTTTGCCGTAGTCGACGCCATGTGCTCCGGACCGGAAACGGTGACCGAGCTCTACGGCATGAACGCGGTCCAGATGTTCTGCTTCGACCGCAACAAGACGCGCCGGTCGGGTCCGGCGAGCGTTCTAAGGCTTTCGAGTCGAATCCTCGACGTGTTCCGCATTTCGGCTTGGGTGCGAGAACACGACATCGTGATCGTTCCAGGTGCCGGCGTTCTCGAAGCAAGCCTTCCTTTGCGTCCGTGGAACACCCCATACGGTCTTCTCCTGCTCAGCGCCGCGGGAAAAGTCTTCAGAACCAAGGTGGCCTTCGTAAGCGTCGGAGCCGGCCCAATCCACAAGCGAGTGACACGATGCCTCTCGGACTGGGCGGCCCGCTTGGCTTTCTACCGGTCATATCGCGACACAGGCTCTCGGGAAGCCATGTGCCAGCGGGGTGTCGACGCCGGAGACTCGGTCTTCCCCGATCTGGCCTTTTCCCTTCCCCTCCCAATGGACCATCGCAATGGCGCAGGAGACTGGTCCAGGATCGGAGTGGGCGTCATGGCATACGACGGATCGAACGACGACCGCGACCGCGCTCGAGAGATTTCCGCCCGGTACGTCGACAGCGTCAAGGAAATCGTCTGTTGGCTCATCGACAACGGACGCAGGGTCCGGTTGTTCATCGGGGACACTGATGGATCGGACGAGGCAACAGTGCGTGAGATACTCGCCGCCATACGTCTGCTCCGACCGGATCTGGACGATTCCTGGGTCGTGGCCGAACCCGTGTCCACATTCAGCGAAGTCATGGAGGCCTTGGAACCGCTCGGTGCAATGGTCGCGACCCGCTTCCACAACCTCGTCGCCGCGCTGATGCTCTCCAAGCCGACGATTGCGGTTGGATATTCGTCCAAGCACAGTGCCCTGATGTCGGACATGGGTATGGCCGAGTTCTCTCACACCGTTGAGTCACTGGACATAGGCGCCTTGACCGAACAGATCCTTGAAATGGAGCGCCGCTCTGAGCTATTGCGCCACTCCTTGTCCGTCCGCAACAAGGAGAAAGTTGCACTGCTTGAGAGGCAGTTCGACGAATTGGATGCCGTCGTGTTCGGTCAGAGCGCGACGGCGTGCCGCGATGTCGCATCGGGTCCGGCTTCGTGAGCCTGGAGAGGGCATGAAAGCAGGGAGGCTCGGCGTCCCGATGCCCCGAACTCTCGATCGATGGAACACCTTGACGAGGATCCTGCCTGTTGTGCGTGGACTACGCGCTCTGGCACGCTCGTTTCTCGAGGTGGGTAACCAGCCCGCTTGCAGTCACTTTGGCAGGTCAGACGGCTTGATCTCGACCCCTGCGATTCGTTGCAGATCTGGTTGTCTTCGTCGCGCGGCCTGAGGTACGGGGCAGAGAGAACTGAGTCCACGCTGAGTGGCGGTAACGGTCGTGCACATCCGGAGTCGTCGTGAGTGCACTCATCTGGCGAAAAGTCGGTACCAGCGAGGTCCCACCTCAGTGCGGAAAGTATCAGGGAGCTGGTCCTTGACTCTCTTTCAGGTGCTCACCCTTTTACCTGTTGTTTACGTTCGGTCGGATTGAGGTGTCATGCCGTTCCAGTGCGCCTGCCGCTTATGCGGTGTAGGCCTGACAGAGACGTTCATCGACCTTGGAATGTCTCCGCTGTGCGAGAGCTACGTCGCCGCGGATGCACTCGACCAACCCGAGGTCTTCTACCCGCTGCACGTACGTCAGTGCCCCTCGTGCCTCCTCGTGCAGTTGCCGGCATACGTCTCGGGTGAGGAGATCTTCTCCGACTACGCCTACTTCTCTTCATATTCGGATTCCTGGGTCGCGCACGCCAAACGGTTCGCTGATTCTGTTGTCGATCAGCTCGCCCTCACGGTGGACAGCCTCGTCATAGAGGTCGCAAGCAACGACGGGTACCTCCTCCAGCACTTCAGCGCCCACGGCGTCCCAACCCTCGGCGTCGAGCCGGCGAAGAACGTAGCCGAGGTTGCGGTGTCCCGGGGCATCCCAACAGTGGTCGAGTTCCTCGGCTCAACGACCGGTGGGGGTATCGCCGAGCGCTACGGGCAGGCCGATCTTGTGATCGCGAACAACGTATTCGCTCACGTTCCCGACATCCGGGACTTCGCCGCCGGCCTACGGATGCTGGTGAAGGACACGGGCCTGGTCACCTTGGAGTTCCCCCACCTGCTCCGCCTCATCGAGCGACGTCAGTTCGACACCATCTATCACGAACATTACTCGTACCTGTCTCTACTCACCGCTGGCCGCGCTCTGGCCACGGCGGGGTTGTACGTGGTCGACGTGGAGGAGCTCGACACCCATGGCGGCTCCTTGCGGGTTTATGCGCGACCGGAGGACGGCAAGGGTGAGCCGAGCGACCGCGTGAATGGTTTGCTGGAGGAGGAGCGCCTTGCTGGCTTGCACACTCTCTCCGGTCACATCGGATTCGCCCGAGAAGTTCTGAGAATCAAGAGTGACCTGCTTGAGTTTCTCGTGGAGGCTGCGCGAGAAGACCGAACGGTGGCGGGGTATGGCGCTCCTGGCAAGGGCAACACATTGCTGAATCACTGTGGTATCCGCGAGGACCTACTGAGGTACACGGTCGACCGGAGTAAGGCCAAGCAGGGGAAATTTCTGCCCGGTACCCATATCCCGATCTATGAACCAGCGCGCCTCGCCGAAACCCGGCCGGATTACATCCTGATCCTGCCCTGGAATCTTCGGGATGAAATCTCAGAACAGTTGGAATACGTCCGATCGTGGGGGGCGCGCCTCGTCTTTCCGATCCCGGAGCTCGAGATCGTATGAGGGAGTTCTGAATCGTGAAAGTCGTCCTATTCTGTGGCGGGCTCGGGATGCGAATGCGTGATGCAAGCACGACCGCACCCAAGCCAATGGCGCTCGTCGGGGAGCGCCCCCTGCTCTGGCATGTCATGCGCTACTACGCACACTACGGCCACGCCGACTTCGTGCTCTGTCTCGGATATGGCGCGGCCGCGGTGAAGGACTTCTTCCTCAACTATGACGAAACCCGTTCCAATGACTTCGTGTTGGAGAGAGGTTCTCAAGAGCCGACTCTGTTCCGCACCGACATCTCCGACTGGCGTATCACATTGGTGGACACCGGTCTGAATTCCCCGATCGGGGAGAGGCTGCGGCGGGTACGCAACTTCCTCGCCGATGAGACCATGTTCTTGGCGAACTACGCCGACGTCCTCACGGACGCTCCGCTGCCAGACATGATCGAGCGCTTCTCTTCGAGCGATGCAATAGCGAGTCTCCTTGCCGTCCCTCCGCAGTCCTCGCATCATGCGGTTGACATCGGCAATGACGGCGTAGTGTTCGGACTGACGCCCATGCGCGATCTGGGCCACTGGGAGAATGGGGGGTACTTTCTCTTCCGGCCAGAGATTTTCGACGAGCTCAACGAGGACGAGGATCTCGTTGAGGACGCGCTTGTTCGACTGGTGCGTCGCGGCCGTGTCATGGCCTACCCGTACAAGGGCTATTGGTCGCCTGCCGACACCGTGAAGGAGCGGATCCAGCTCGACCAGCGGTATCACCGTTCCGACTGTCCGTGGATGATCTGGGATCCAGAGAGATCCGGCCTGCCAGCTCGGAGGGCCGCCTCTTCCATGAATGCGGTTCCCGTCGATGAGGCGACGCCGACATTCCTTCCAGGGGATCGCTGATCTGCGCCAATGCTTCCTTGGAATCTTGAGATGCCGGCGGGCAGGCCCTTTTCTGTCTTGGCCATCGGCGCCCATCCCGATGACATCGAGATCGGTGCGGGCGGTGCCCTGCTCTCGCTTGCCGAGAGCAGTCCGGGATTGAGCGCTCGGTACGTCGTGCTGACCGGGACTGATGAACGCCACCGCGAGGCCCGCTCTGCGGCCGTCGCCTTCTTTCCCGACGCCGATCTCACCATCGATTTGCACCAGCTACCCGAAGGTCGGCTTCCCGCAAAGTGGGATTGTGTCAAGGATGTCTTGGAGGATGCCGCCCGTACGTGCGAGCCAGATCTCATTTTCGCGCCTTCGTGCCACGATGCCCATCAGGACCATCGAATCGTCGGAGAGGTGCTGCCGACCGCTTTTCGAAACCATCTCATATTGTCGTATGAAATTCCGAAGTGGGACGGTGATCTCGGACGCCCCTCCATCTACTTTCCACTTACGTCGGACGTTGCACATCGCAAGGTCGAGCTGTTGAACAAATGCTTCTCCTCGCAGGCCGGACGCGACTGGTGGGACGACGAGGTGTTTCTGGGCCTGGCTCGGCTCCGGGGTATTGAGTGCCGAGCACGGTACTCGGAGGCATTCACTTGCACGAAGTCTGTGGTGCAGCCCCTGGTGTCGTCGTACGAGAAGACTGCCCCGGGGGGCGGGCCTAGCAGGGCCTCCACCATGAGCGGCGGGCTCGCAGAATGATCGATCTGAGCTCAGTGCCGAGACTGAGCATCGGCCTTCCGGTCCACAATGGCGAGCAGTTCCTCAGCGAGGCCTTGGATTCGCTACTCGGTCAGAGTCACGACGACTTCGAGCTCATTGTCTCTGACAACGCATCGACGGACGGCACCGCTGACATCTGTCGTCGTTACGCAGACCAGGACTCACGGATCAGGTATATCCGCCAGTCGCGCAACATCGGTCTGATCGCGAACCACAACTTCGTCGTGCAAGAGGCAAGGGGTGAGTTTTTCAAGTGTGCAGCCTACGACGATTTGTATGGGCGTGAACTGCTCCAACTTTGCGTAGAGGCACTCGACAGAGACCCCGACGCAGTGCTGGCTCACTCGTGGTCGGCAATGATCGACGCGTCAGGCAACATACTCGGTACGTTCGGGCACGGAGTCGCCATGGACTCGTTGAGGCCACCGGATCGGTTTCGCAATGTGCTCTTTGAAGGCGGCCATGACTACGAGTATGGCGTCATACGAACTCAGTCCCTGCGGCGAATGATGGGGTTGGGCAGCTACCACCACGCTGATCGGATGTTCAACGCCGAGCTGGCGTTGTACGGGCGCTTCCAGCAGGTATCGGGCTGGCTGTACTTTCGCCGGGAGCACGCCGGGCGTCCTCCTCAGACCGTCCGTGACCGATGCGTGACGTTCGATCCTCGACGGGCAGACAGGTTGCGACACCCCACGGTTCGACTGTACGGCGAATATCTCTGGGCGTACGTCAGGGCGATTCGGAAGGCGCCACTTTCGGCCAGCGATCAAAGGGAGTGTTATGCGCACTTCGCGGATTGGATGGCCTCCAGAACGCTGCCTGTGGCTGGCCGGATTCTTCGGCGCGAGCCGTTGCACGAAGATCCACTCTCGGCAACGCCGTTCATCCCGATCGATACCATCGTATCGGGACGGGACAAGGCGCCTGCATGATCCCGTTGACCTGTAGCCGTGACCTGCGGTGGCGTCGATGGTTTCGTTCGGTAGGCCACTGGACGCTTCAGCAGAACCTCCGTTGTGGAAGTGTGCCGTGAGGGTAGACGGTGTGCCGCGGATTTCAGGTGCGATGTTGTTCGTACCGACGCCGCACCGCGATGGTCGCGGGTTCTTCTGCCGCACGTTCGACGTTGAAGTAGCGCGCAGTGCCGGGATTGATCCGGATCGCTTTACCCAGGACAGCGTTTCGAGGTCTTCCCAAGGCGTCGTCAGAGGCCTCCACATGCGAGGGGGTTCGGGTGAATCGAAGCTGGTCCGGTGCTCGTACGGCGCCGTCTACGACGTCATCGTCGATCTGCGGCCCTCGTCGCCCACCTACGGCAACTGGGAGAGCTTCGTGCTTCGTGGCGAGGAACAGGTGTCGCTCTATGTTCCGACCGGGTGTGCCCATGGATTTCAGGCTCTCTCGGAGCCGGCGGACGTGTCTTATCGGATCGACCGGCCCCACGATCCAAAAGAGGACATCGCGATCGCCTTCGATGATCCGGATCTCGCTATTTCGTGGCCCCTCCCGGTGGCTGCCATGTCACAGCGCGACGAGGTGGCACCATCGCTCTCGTCCGTGACACAGCTCTCGTGATGTGATCAAGAGTTGGTCATGGATAAGGGAGCACTGGACTCGAGACGCAGCATGTCATCGATGAGCCCGTCCGACAGCAGCTCACGAATCCGCCGAAGTCGGACATAGGTCGAGGAGTTGAAATCGTCGTGGCTGAGGTTGAATTCGGTATAGGCCTCGACGAGTTCGCGCACTCCGGCGGGCACGCTCCAGCGAAGGTCCAAGTGCGGAAACGTCGCCGTAAGCTTCGAGAAGTCGACACGATAGTTACGCAGGTCAGGTCCGGCCGCGGCGGCGATCGACATTTTCGAATCGGGGACGGCCTCCCGGACGATCTCGGCAATATCGCGGACCTGTACATTGTCCTCAGAGCGACCGACGTTGAAGGCCTGGTCGTGCACCACCTCGCGCTGTGCTTCGAGCACGGCGAGGAACGAGCGGCAAATGTCCTCTACGTGCACCAACGGTCGCCAGGGCGACCCGTCGCTCTCGAGGGAGACTTCTCCGGTCGTCATTGCCACCGCGGTCAGATTGTTCACGACGATGTCGAGTCGCAGTCGCGGGGAGAACCCGTATGCCGTCGCGTTGCGAAGATACGTCGGGCTGAAGGAATCGTCGGCGAGAAGAGAGAGCTCCCGTTCAGCCAAGACCTTGGTCTCTCCGTAGGGCGTGACCGGGAAAAGCTCTGCTTCTTCGGTGACGGCTTGGGAGCCGGCCGCACCGTAGAGGCTGCATGAGGACGCGAAGAGGAAGCGTTCCACCCCAGCCTTCTTGGCAGCCCGACCCAGGCGCAGGGTTCCATCGAGGTTGATGGAGTACGTGGCAACCGGGTTCAGGTGTCCAACCGGGTCGTTGGAGAGGGCGGCCAGACAGACGATGGCGTCGTAGCCGGCGCAGTGTTGAGGCTCGACATCTCGGATGTCAACCCTCGGGCGCAGCCCGATCTCCTCTGGAGCCCAGCCGAAGTCACAACCCGCGTAAAGATCGAGGTCGAGACCCTCCACCGTGTGTCCGGCTGCTCGCAAGAAGGGAACGAGAACGGCCCCGATGTAGCCTCGATCACCTGCCACCAGGACCTTCACTGCTACCCCTGTGCTCAACTGAAGTCCGACGCGGCGATGCGCGCTCCGATGCTTAGTGGAGTGCGAACGTGCCGTCGGTGATACGGCGTGAGTCGGGAATATTGCCGGATACCAGTCCCGCTCAGACCGGCCTGCCGCCCGGCGGACGTAATGCTTCGTTCCCGAGTGCCGACCGATCGACCTACGAGGATCGTCGAAGCCGTGGGTTGGGGTCGAGGGGTGGTTGCTCCGCTTTCGACACCCAGGGTTCGTCACCAGCGAGTACATCTCGCCTGGTCGACTCAGGGTTCGATTCTCTCTGCCATCGGCAAGCTGGAAGTTCCTAGTCGAGGCGATCAACGGTGCCCTTCACGGCCGAGAGCCCCGGCTGATCGATACCTTCGATACGTTGTGGGTGTGCGTGTCGACTTCTTCAAAGCAGAATCACACGGGCGTCCACGGGTCGTCTGGGAAGCGACACGGGGTAAGCGGACGCGTATTCCCGGTACCACGATGGCAGGTAACAAAGGCATCCCACACGACTTGGGCCAGTACGTCATCGAAGCAGCGACCGGCTACCGCAATGGTTTCTGGGACCTCATTTCGAAGGGCGCAACATTCAAGAGCACCGGGCGACGGAGGACGAAGCCCGGCCGAGCGGTCATCGCTGAACATCGGGCTGAACTTGCCGGGGCAGAAGCACTGGCCGCCTTTCATCTGGAGCGGTGGAAGGCAGGGGACGTGTCTGCGGTGTCCGAGGCACTGAGTCGAGCACTCGATCAGTGGACCAGAATATCCATAGGCGAATGCCTGTCCTTCGAATGGCCATCCCCGAGGGGAACGGTCACTGAGAAGGGCGGCTCGTCATAGGACAGGGGCTCCTCTCGAGTGGATGAGAAACTGTGGAGTGGTCCTAGAGCATCCAGACGAGCACCCCTGGGTCGACGAAGTTCTCGTCGTTGCTGAATCCCATATCTCCGGCAAGGGTCTCTTTGCGTCGGAACGCATGGAGGGTGGCCGTATCGTGATGCGCCTCGGGGGTCGTCTGGTCACGACATCGGAGGTTCAAGATCTCCTCGTGGACGCATCTCACTACGTTGACACACTGGCTGTCTGCGACGACCTCCATCTGGTCCTCCCATCTGGTACCAAGGTGCACTACGGGAACCACAGCTGTGATCCCAACCTCTGGCACATCGGGCCATATGAAATCGCCGCTCGTCGTCACATCGAGGCGGGGGAGGAGGTGACCATCGACTACGGGACCCAGTCGGGTGCGCCGGGGTTCTTCATGACCTGTTCCTGTGCGGCCGACGCCTGCCGAAGGGTCGTGACCAGCCAAGACTGGAAGCTTTCGCACCTTCAGGCGATCTATGCAGGTCATTGGGTGCCTGCGCTCGAGGAACGGATTCGACGGCTGACGTAGGTCCGCAACGACTGGCGCGTGCTGCGAGGTCGTAACCGAACGGGGCCGTGATCACAGGGGAAGTCAGCTCGTCCCGCCGTTGTCCCGAGTCGTGAGAACGCCGTACCATCCGACACCTCGGCGGCGTGGCCGCTTGACGGAACCTCCCGCCGAGCCGTGGCACATCATCTGGCGTTCGGACTCCATGTCGATGACCCGAACCTCGCAATGGGGAATTTGGTTCATTTGGTGCGATCGCAAGCCGCGGCCTATATGGAGACTCATCGCTGACCGACCCTTCGCGACGTCGTCGGAGGTCGGAGGCGCACTTCGGGCGACCGGAACACATCGAAAGGAGCCTGGTCGACGACGATCTCCGGCCGACGCGAAGGTAGGGCTGATCAGTTGCCAGTTCGCAGGTGTGCCACAGACTGGCCACGGCGCGATCCAACATCGGCTCGTATCAGAGCGGCGGCACGCCCCTCTTAGGTCGTGTGGCGACGCCTTGTCTTCTCGCCGGCGGGCCAAGAGTCGAAGGAGTCGACGACCGGGTCAGTGAGTCTCCGCTGACCGTGGTGGCCTGTCGGGCGTGTGCGGCGCGATCGGGCGACCTTGTCCTCGATCTCGGCCTTCAGCCCGTGTGCGATCAGTTCTCGCCCTTTGACGATCGCAGCCAAGACCCCATTGCACCCCTGCGAATGTGGCTCTGCTCCTCGTGCGGACTGGCACAGCTTGTCGGTGCGCCCACCATGGCTGCGGAGCCACGTGGGAACGAGCCTGCGGCCTTGGTCGCCCAGGCTCACGACGCCGTGAACCGCCTTGCGCGGTGCTGGCTGGCTCCCAGCGGGAGGGCGGGTGGTTGAATTTCCCAGTCCCCACGGAGGATCCTGGCTCGACGACCTGGCTGCCCAAGGCGTCACGGCCGCCAGAAACGACCGGCCGGCGGATCTGGTCGTGGACTCGTTCGGAATGATGCATGAGGCCGATCAAGCTGCAGCTCTCGCCGAGCGAGCGGCCCGAGTCGCTCCGTCCGGCGCCTTGGCCCTGCAGTACCACCCGTTGAGTACCATCGTGCGCCTCGGTCAGTGGAATGCGCTCCGGCATGGCCATTTCGCGTACTACTCCACCAGCACGCTGACGGGGATGCTCGAGCGCGAGGGTTTCTGTCCACGCGTCGCCTGGCAGTTCGATCTCTACGGCGGCACCGTCATGCTGGTGGCCAGCCGGCACCGCGAACCGGGCCTGTCTCCGGATCCCTCGGTGGACGAACTGCTCTCCGATGATGAACGTCTCGGCGTCTGCAGGCCAGCTTCGGTGGGCCGGCTTCAAGAGGATGCCGAGTCCCACGCACGCGGGCTGCGTGAATGGCTGGTCGCTCAGCGAGCCTTAGGAAGGAGCGTCCTTGGGTACGGAGCTGCATCACGAGCCGTAGCACTGCTTTGTAAGGCCGGGGTGGACCGACGACTCCTGCCCGCGATTGTGGATTCGTCACCCGCGAAGCACTGCCGTCGCATGCCCGGGACCGATATCCCGATCGTCGATCCGGGGGTACTGGTCGAACATCCGCCCCATGCCGTGCTCCTCTTCGTGCCAGATCTGATGACGGAAGTCCGCCTCGCCTACCCGGAGGTCGAGGGGTCCGGGGGATCGTGGTTCGATGCGGAAGGCTTGCGGTCCTGACATGAGTCAGACGGAAGCGAGTTCGTGATGGCTGAAACACCGGCAACGGTCTACAAGCACGACTTCTGGCTCGGTGAGAACATGAAGTATGCCGAACCTCATCACCGCATGCTCAAGGTCTCGCGCCTCGTGAACCAACTCGCAGAGGGTAAGGAGTACCGCCTTCTCGATGTCGGCTGCGGACCGGCAACGCTCGCGAAGCTCCTCGAGCCGAACATCCGATACTACGGAATCGACATCGCCCTGCAGGAGCACTCGCAAAACCTGAGTGAATGCGACATCTTGCAGGAGCCGATCGAATCCGAGCACGCACCGTTCGACCTGGTGGTCGCCCAGGGGGTCTTCGAGTACTTCGCCGATCGTCAAAAGCAGAAGTTCGCCGAGATCGCGGATCTGTTGACGGTCGGCGGCAGGTTCATCGTCAGCTATGTCAACTTCGGCCACCGGCGACCGTACCGGTACTGGCTCTACAGCAATGTGCAGCCCATCGAGCAGTTCCGCGACAGCCTGTCCGAGTACTTCGTCGTCGAGAAGCAATTTCCGACCGCCCACAACGTCAATGGGAGCGAGCCCACTCGGTGGTATGTCCGCAGACCGAACCTGTATTTCAACCTCAACGTGCCTTTCATCACCAGGAGGCTGGGCGTCGAGTACCTTTTCGTCTGTCGGCGAAATTCCTGAGATCTGCGTGGATCTCCCTCTTCGGTCACAGGTGTCGGCTCGGTGTTCCATGTCGGCGGGGTCCCGGATCAGGATGATGCCGCCATTCACCGGTCAAGGGTCGTTCCCATGGAGCAGTGCAAGTACGGTGCCAGCTATGGAGTTCCAAGATGTAGTCCAGCGGCGGCGCATGGTGCGAGAGTTCTCGGACAAATCTGTCGCGCGCCCTCTTCTCGATCAGCTCATGGCGAACGCCACCCGGGTACCCTCAGCCGGGTACAGCCAAGGTTTTGCCTTCGTCGTTCTGACGGACCCGACACAGCGCCGAATGTTCTGGGAGACGACGAGTGGTCCAGAGTGGCGAGGCGAGTCCGAATCGGTCTCGCTGACCCGAGCTCCGGTGGTGATCATTCCGCTCGCCCACAAACAGGCGTATCTCGACCGTTACGCGCTCCCGGACAAGTCGCACACCCCACTCTCCGGCGAGGAGCATTGGCCGGTGCCGTACTGGGACATCGACACCGGTTTCGGTGTCATGATGATCCTGCTCACTGCAGTCGAGCTTGGCCTGGGAGCGTTGTTCTTCGGATTGTTTCAGGGTCAGCAGGCGCTCATCGACGCCCTCGGCGTGCCCGCCGGTTACCGGCCCATCGGTGCCATTGCCGTCGGCCATCCGACTCCCGGCGAGCACTCTCGGCCGGAGCTGTCGACCGGCCGGCGCCAACTCGGTGACGTCGTGAAGTGGGAGCGTTGGTAACCCGGCGGGTGACAGCGAGCGTCGTGTGACGCCATCTTTGCCCGGATCGAGCAGCGAGAACTTCGCTTCCGGGCCGACCCGCACCAGGAACGTGAAAGAGTCGTGAACGACAACGGACCTGGCTTCTCCTTCGAGCACCCGTCGGGTCACGACATGGAGTCCTGACGCGTTCCTATGGCACCTGGCTTCGCGTTTCCGTCCGGGGTTTGCGGCGCGCCAGGACGCCTCGTACGTCCGTCACTCCTTCGATACCTGCACCTCAGTGTGGGTTCGAGGTTGTCAACCCTCGGCTGAGCGGCGAGGACGATGTCCCCCGTTCGGCCCGGGTGTGACATGGATGAGATAGCTCGGCTCCGTCGACTCGAGCCGGTGCCAGACGCCTCGAGGAACGATGCACGCGTCGCCCGACCGAAGGATCACCGTCGTCTCGTGGCCGACCGCCTTCTCGTCACCGTCGTCAAGGATCAGGGTCATGGCTCCGCTGACGACGTAGAGGAACTCGTCACCGTCGGGGTGGACTTCGCCTCCGTGCGGTCCTGGACCGATCATTTCGGTGACGGCTCCGATCGTGTATCCGTCGATCCGTCGTGGAGGTCCCGGCGGGGCCGATGCGATGCTCATCGACCAGTCGCGATCGATGTTCGCGATGTTCCCCACGAAGTGCACCGGAGCAGGAGTCATAGCAGGAGTCATAGGGACAGAATGCCCGATCCGTCTTCACGCCGCCATCGTGTGAATCGGGCGTGGTCTCCCTTGACCGCGGCACGCATGCGCCGGAACCGGCGAGGGTCATGCACCGAGGTAGCTCTCGGAGAGCAACTCCTCCATCTCGGACGGCGAGCCCTGGGAGGCGATGACGCCCTGGAGTACCAACGCCACCATGTCGGCGATGGGCAGCGCCGAGTGGGCGAACTGCTCCACCAGGAGGATCGACAAGCCCGCGGATGCGAGCTCGGCCACCTTCTCGTAGAGCTCGCTCACTACGCGCGGGGCCAAGCCGAGCGAAAGCTCGTCGAGGAGGAGGAGCTTGGGGTCGGTGGCGAACGCTCGCGCCAGCGCGAGCATTTGCTGCTCCCCGCCTGAGAGCGTGCCGGCCAGCTGCTTGCGCCGGTCCGCCAGGCGCGGGAACTGGGCGAAGGCCACCTCCTCGACGTGGCTCATCCGCACCCCGACCTGTGTCGCCATGAGCAGGTTCTCGCGCACGCTGAGGTTCGGGAAGATCCCGCGACCCTCGGGCACCGTGCACATGCCCTGTCGCGCCCGGGCGTCGGCGGACAGTCCGTTGATCTGCTCGCCGGCGAAGCACACCTCTCCGCTGTTCGGGGCGATGGTCCCGGCGCAGACGTTGAGGATCGTCGTCTTGCCGCCGCCGTTGGGTCCGAGCAGGGCGACCACCGAACCCTCGGGGACCTCGAGGCTCACGCCGTGCACGACTTCGATCGGACCATAGCCGGCGCGCACGTCTCGCAGCTCGAGTACCGGCGTCACCTCGTTCACGGAATACCCAGGTACGCGTTCACCACCAACGGATCGTTCTTGACCTGCTCGGGCGGACCGCTGGCGATGATCACGCCGTAGTCGAGCACATGGATGAGCCCGCACGTTCCCATCACGAGGTTCACGTCGTGCTCCACGAGGCAGATGGCGAGGCCGCGGTCGTCCACCAGCTGGCGCAACAACCTGCCGAACACCTCGGTCTCCCGCTCGGTCTGCCCCGATGCCGGTTCGTCGAGGAGTAACACCTTCGGCTGGGACATCAGAGCCCGGGCCACCTCCACCACGCCGCTCGCGCCGTCGGGATCTCGCTCACCTCGCGCTCGGCCACGTCCTCGAGCCCGACCAGCTCTATCGTGCGGTCGGTCTCTGCTGCGACGTCCATCCGGCCCCGGCGTCCCCAGGTGTTGCGGATTTCGCCGGCGACCCGGATGTTGTCGCGCACGGTGAGCGAGGTGAACAGTTCGAGCCGCTGGTAGGTGCGCGCCAAACCTCTGCGTGCCCTGGCCGCGGGACCCGCCTTGGTGACGTCGCGTCCGTCGATGTAGACCCGCCCGGTCCGCGGGGAGAGTAAGCCGCTGACCACGTTGAACAGCGTCGTCTTGCCGGCGCCGTTGGGACCGATGAGACCGGTGATGCCGGCGGCGGGCACCGACACGGACACCTCGCTCAGGACCTCGTTGCCGCCGAAGGACAGGGAGATGCCTGAGACCTCAAGACCGGGCATCGGCGACTCCCTCGACCGGGGTGAGGCCGTCGACCGGCAGGCTCACCGCCACCGTGGCACGTTTTCGGCCCGTTTCCGGGAGTTCGGCAGTGCCCTGGAACGCCTCGGGACGAACGGCGCGGCCGATCGCCGGCAGCGCGAGGGCGATGATGCCGGTCGCCAGGACCAGCCACCAGTTGCCCATGACACCGGTCAGGACGAGGAGATACGCGGCGAGCTCGGCCAGCACCCCGATGGCCAGCACCTCCTTCACACGCCACAGCGGGCGGTAGGCGGCCACGATGTCGGGCGCCGCACCGCTCGGGCTGCGGCCGAGGCTGATCCCGATGAGTGCAGGGGCTACGAGCGAGAGGTTGGCCATGACGTTCCAGAAACCGCCACCGCCGTGGTCGGTGCTCAAGTTCTGGAACGTCGACGTCAGCGCAGTGAACGCGGTGCCGGCGAGGATCCCGCCCATCAGCGCGCCGGCGACGTTGCCGATACCCCCGACGACCGTCAGCATCACCAGCGCCAGGCTGACGAAGATGATGTAGGTGGTGTCGCTCACACTGAGCGATGCGGCCGAGAGCAAGATGCCGCCGAGACCGGCGATGGCGGCCGAGAGCATGAACACGGACAGCTTCAGCTTGACCAGGTTCTGGCCGAGGGTGGCCGCGGCTGCCGGGCTGTCTTTCATGGCGGTGAGACGGCGGCCGTAGCTGCTGCGACGAAGGCCGACCAGTCCGATGCCCACGAGCACGAAGACGACGGTCGATACCGTGAGGAAGGTCTTCGGCGAAGTGAGGTCGATCGGACCGAGCTTGGGCGGGGGGATCTGAAGCGTGCCGTTGGGGAAGATCGAGAAATGTACGTGGAAGATCGGCAGCACGTGCGGGAGGATGTCCGCGATGATCATGTCCGACACGAACACCCCGAAGGCGAGGGTGGCCAGCGCCAGGTATAGGCCTCGGAGACGGAGCGCGGGCAAGGCGATCAGCCCGCCCACAACCGCGGTCACGACGACTCCCAGGACGATGCCCCACACCGTGATGCGTTGGGCCGCTCCCGTGCCCGAGAGGCCGAGGTGGAACACGATGATGGTGGCGATCGCGCCGAACGACACCGGGGCCAGGTTGATCTCTCCGGCATAGCCGGTCAGGAGCGTGAGCGACAGGGCGATGATCGCCATGGTGATGCCGATGGTGAGCACTCCCATGTCGCCCGTGTTCATGATCTGCTCGAGGGCGAGGACCACCACGAGCAGGATCGCGCCCCAGGTGACTGCCGAGCGAATGGTCGGAACGGTGAAGCGTTCCCTCGTACGGAGCAGCGTGGCGCCGCGCAGACGCTCCTGGGGCAGCACGAGCAGCACTACGAAGAGGACGATCATCGGTAGGGCGATGCGGAAATTCGACGCCCACGACCACGTCGCGGGGAAGTAGCCGAGCACGTACGTGCCCGCCAGACCCAGCACGAGCGCGCCACCGAACGTCCTCCAGATGCTCCGCAGCCGCCCGAACATGGCCGCGGCGATGGAGTCGAGCACCAGAAGTGTGAGCACGTGGACGTCGAGGGTCCCGCCGCTGATCGGGGTGATGAGGATGCCGGCCAGCGCAGCCAGCGCGCCGCCCAGGGCCCAGGAGAACGCAGCAAGGCGCTCGGGCCGTCCGCCGTTGAGCTGGAGCAGCTCGGGGCTGTCGACCACGGCGCGCATGGCCACTCCGGCCCTCGTGCTGGTGAAGAGGAGGCGGATGCCGACGGCGATGAGCACGCCGCAGCCCAGCGCGATGGCCTCGTGGTCGGTGACCGAGACGCCGAAGACCGAGAACTTGGCCGCGTCGCCGAAGAAGAGGTTGTCGGTCCGCGGCACGCCCGGATTCCAGATCCACTGGGCCAGCGCGATCAACCCGAGCATGATCCCGATGGTGACCACGATCTTCGTCACTTCGGCCGTCTGCCGCAGCCCGCGGCATGATGCCCCCGTAGAGGACCATCCCCAGCAATGGAGCCAGTACGGCGATCACAGCGAAGAGGGCGAGTGGCGCCGGCCAGTTCCACCCGTAGCGGAGCTGCCAGTAGGTGAACGCGGCCAGCATGGCCATCGCTCCCTGCGCGAAGTTGAAGATGCCCGAGGTGGTGTAGGTGAGGACGAGGCCCGAGGCCGCGATGCCGTAGACCGCGCCGGTGACCAGTCCGAGGATCGTGTACTCGAGGAACAGGTGCATAGCCGCGCCTCGCTCGCCCGCTCAGGTCACGTCAGGTGAGCTCGAGCGGGTGCGTCGCGAGATCACCCCTGTGGCTTGATGACCGAGGACGTCGCGTACTGGGTCGCGTAGCGCTGGGCGTTGAGTGGCGTGCCGACGACCGAACCCGTGTTCTGTACCACGTACTTCGACGAGCAGTCGAAGGTGCCCAGCTTCTTCGGGTACGCCTGCACCCACTTCGTGTTGTCGAGCTTCATCAGCAGCCCGCATGGCGGCGGCAGGTTTTTCGCCGGATTGCCCGAGGCGTTGAGACCGCCACCAGTCCAGGACGTGACCTTCGAGAGGTGGTTGATCATGCACTGGCGGGTGAGCGTCGATCCGCACGCCTTGGCCTCGGTCGCCCACAGCAGGAAGGACGACGTCGCCTGCTCGCCCAGCTGCGAGACGAGCCCTCCGTACTTCTTCACGACGGCGAGGTACTGCGCGACTGCTGGAACCACCTTGGCGGCCTCGAGCGGCTCGTAAGACAGCCGGACGTAGACGTTGTTGCCCAGCCCGCCTGTGTTCCAGTGGGCGAAGGCGGCGGTGTAGGCACCGGAGTCCTCGACCCAGATGGGGTCGTAACCGAGCACGCTCTCCGCCTCGAGGGCGCCGTAGAGCGTCGGGCCCGGCGTCGAGTCGTTGTAGACGATCTGTGCGCCGCAGCTCTGGAGCTTCTGCACGAACGGGGTGTAGTTAGCCTCACCGTTGTAGTTGATCTGGAACGGGCAGTTGAGGAACTTCCAGCCCGTCTTGGTGTAGGCCTGCACCGCCTTGGCCATCGACACTTGCTGCGTGGACAGGGTCGAGTTGTACTCGCCCGCCTTCTGGGTCTTGGCCTTCCCGAAGAGCTTCTGTACCTGGTAGGCGCTCGAGACCGGGCTGTAGTCGGCCGGGTTGGGTGAGGCCTGGTACATCTCGTAGGCATTGGCGGCGACCGGGGCAACGGTGAACCCGGGCACGGCCGCCAGGTTGCACCCGAGCCGAGTGTCCTCGGCGACCCCGTCGAGTGCGAAGCCCTCGCCGACGAGCATGAAGTCCTTCTTGCAGGCCGCGGACATCGCCGAGCTGACACTGGTGACGGCGGCGTCGTTGTAGTCACCGACGATCTTGCGCCCGTTGATGCCACCCTCGGAGTTGCACCAGGCGATCATCGCCTTGACGGCATCACCCATCTCCTGGTCGAGACCCGGGAGGCCGGCGAAACCACGGTCGTCGCCGTAGGCGATGTTGATCGTGGTGTTGGTCACGCCCTTGTCGGTAGCACCGGTCGCGTGGCCCTTGCCACACGGCGAGGGGAGCGTGCCGAACTTCGTGGTGGGGATGGAGGACGACGCACCGGAGACCGCGGGTGAGATAACCACTCCAGTCGCCGTCAGCGCCGTGAGCAGCAGGGCTGTCCACACAGCCCGCCCGACCGTGATCCTCGTCATCGACCTACCCCCAGTCCGCGGCACGGACCGCGGTCTCATGCCGGGAGACACTGGGAACCCTAGAACAGGTTCTCGTCCGGAGAGGCACACTAGCAACCACGCAGTCGGTATTCCCTACGCCTCTGCGGTTCGTGCGGCAGTCCCTTGCCGCCGGTCGGGGACGGCGAGTCGGCGCCGGGCGCCGCGCCGACCGATTCCGCCTGAATCCCGTAGCGCTCGATGTAGTCCTCGATTTCCACGGCGAGGCCAGGATAGGTCCAGCCGAAATCGGCGGCGTCGTAGCGGTGGCGCCCGAAGGCGTCCTGCAGTCGATGGTCGAGAAAGGCCTGCATACGCCGGGCATGGAGAGGTGTCACCTCCTGGCCGACGTGCCGGTACAGCGCTCGGACCGACTCGATGGGATCGGCCATGAGCGCGCCGTAGTGGAGGTGTTGGCATCGGGTTGGCCCTGCTTGCTCTCTTGCAAGGCCTTCATGTCTGTCACAGCACGTCCTCCTGCCTCACGACCTGCGAACGTCGGAGCAATGACGTAGGACAGCCGGCGCGCAGGCGAGCACCCTCCGGCGGAACGTAGCAGGCCGGACCGCCCTCAAGGCTGTGCGGTCACGTCGATGACGACAGGAGGAAGCGTCGCTCCCCCCGTCGTCCGGAGATCGACGTGCACCGCAAAGGTGCCGACAGCGGTGGCGGTGAGCGCCAGGGACTCCGTGGCGTCCCGCGTCGTCCCGCACGTCGCACCCGACGGCGTGCTCTGCAGTTTCAGGACCCCCGACGAGGGGCTCACGCGCACGCCGGCCTGTGGCCCCTGGACGTTCCAGTCGACGTCCACGTTGTCCGCACCGGCGGGCGCCACCCCCAGGCGCACGCTGGCCGGTTGCCCCTGAGTGACGGTGACACCGCCGCTCGGCATCGAATAGCCGACCGCGGGCGCCGAGCCCTCCCCGAACGAGGGTGGGGTGGCCGCGGGTGACGATGCCCAGCCCGAGTCGGGGAGCGCGAGAGGGAGTAGGTGAGCGTCGCTCCCTTCTCGAGGACCGATGCCGGCAACCACGGAGCGCTCCACGACCCGGACGAACCGCCTGAACGTGAACGGCGCGAGGTTGCGCAGGTTCCCGTCGCTGCCGGCTGCTCCACGCCCGAGACCTGCAGGGAGCGTACGTAGGGTCGGGAGGCCGCGGCACCACGGGCATGCTCAACGAGGTGCTTGCCGTCGGGCAACGTGATGGTCACGGACGGGAACAGGGGGCTGGCGAGGGCCAAGTCGGCCGATCCGGGCGTCACCGGGTAGAGACCGAGTGCCCCCCACACGTACCACGACGAGATGGCCCCCAGGTCGTCGTTCCCCGGCTCGTCGACCGGCGCGTCGGCGTACTCGTCGTCGACGATGGCACGCACGACGCGCTGTGTCTGCTCCGGCGCGCCGAACCAGTCGAACTCCCAGGGGGCCCACTCGCTCGGTTCGTTGCCGGACCAGTCGTAGGGCTGGTAGCGGGTCGCGTTCAGCGAGGTGAAGAAGTCATGGAGCTTGCTCGCCGCTGCGGCGTCACCGCCCATGAGCGAAGCCACGGCGCCGAGGTCCTGCGGCACCGACCAGGTGTACTGCGCGGCATTGCCTTCTTCGAACCCGGTCTGGCCGCCGGGCTCGAACTGCGACGTCTCGAAGGCAGCCCCGGGAGGGAAGCTCCCGTCCGTTCCCCGAGCCTGGACCGACTCGTTGGCGGGGTTGAACTCGTACTCCCAGTTGGCGGCGCGGCGCATCATGGTCGCCGCCAGGGCGTGTGTCGTGCTCCGCCTCCGCCATCCGGGCGATGGCGAAGTCGTCCATGGCGTACTCGAGCGTCGCCGATCCACCGATCGAGTAGTCGCTGGAGGTCAGGTCCAGCGACGTGGCGTTGACGTAGTGCTGGCCGAGGTACTGGCTGAGATACTGCCGCTCGATCTCCAAGCCGTGATCCGTCTCGTTCTCGGTCGCGCCCTTCTCCATGAGGCGGAGGGCGGTCGCGACGTCGAAGTTGCGCGCCCCCATGGCATAGGCGTCGGCAATGATCGGGTCGGCCGAGTCGCCGTTCATCTGCGACTCGTCCCCGCCGACGATGGCCCATTTGGGCAGCCACCCTCCTTGCTCCCCGTCGTCGACGAGGGACTGGACCATGTTTCCGACCTCGTCGGGGCGCGAGCAGCGACTCGAGCTGGATCTCGCTCCGGTAGATGTCCCACTCGGAGAAGTCGGCGTACTCGTCACCGCCGCGGGCGTTGTGAACCTTTCCGTCGCTGCCCGGGTAGTCCCCGTTCACGTCGGACACGACGTTGGGGAAGAGCAGCGAGTGGTAGAGGGCGGTGTAGAAGGTGTGCCGCTGCGCCGGGGTGCCGCCGGACACGGCGACGCGCGTGAGCAGCGCGTTCCAGGCGGCGCGGGCATGGGCACTCACGTTCGCGAGCGACCACCCGGGGTCCTCGGCGCGGAGGTTCTGCTTGGCGTCAGCGGTGCTCACGAAGGAGATGCCCACCTTCATGAGCACCTCCCGCTCGGCTGAGGTGTCGAACGTGACGTAGGCGCCGCACGTCGGTCCCGGTGCAGCTCGATGAGGTTGGCGCGACTCCCGAGCTTGTCCACGTTCCTGCCGCCGAGAAGGGCCGGTCGAAGAGCGCCACGAAGTGCAGCGTGTAGTTCGTTCCCGTCCCACAGAACTGCCCGCTCGTGACCTGGCCGACAAGCTCGTCGCGTCCGACCACCTGCACGCGGGACGCAGTGACCGGGTTGACGCTGCCGGCGACCTTGAACAGCAGGTTCGACTGCGTGCCGTGGGGAACGTGAAGCGGGCGATGCCGGTGCGGGTGGTGACCGAGAGCGCCGCAGAGATCGGGCCAGGACGCGAGGGACACCTGGTACCGACCCGCCGAGGCCTCTTCGTGCTGATGCGAGAACGCGTCGGTCGCGGCCTCGGGATCGGAGCCGACGGCGCCGACCGTCGGCAGCACCGGCACGTCCTGGAACGAGGGACAGCCCGTCCCACTGAGATGAGTCAGGCTGAAACCATTGATGGCGTGGTCGCCGTAGGCGTACCCGCCTCCGGACTGCACCGCGTTGGGGCTCGTGTCCGGGCTCCACTGGATCATCCCGAAGGGGAGGTCCGCCCCGGGGAACTCTCCGACCGTCCCCGGCGTGACCGGACCGGTTCCCGTGCCGTCCAGCGGATGGACGAGTGCCGCCGGATCGGCGACGGCGGAGGACGGCGGCCTGTCCTCGACGGCGTGTGCCGGCGGTCCGGGGATCGCCACCGTCGCGAGCGCAACCGCGCTGAGGGCGAGCACCGGCACCACTGCCGGCTTCCGATGGCGCGCCCGGCCGACACGCGAGCGGTCCGTGAGACCGGAACTGCCGACGACACCCGAACGCCACATGACACGCCACATGAGACAGGGACGGTAGCGGGGGGGCGGCGCCGACGTCCTGCGCCGGGTTCGGGCGGATGGCGCCCGTCGGAGATCCGCGGCACTGTGACAGCCCCCTGACATGCTCCTTGCGTGAGCGGTTGGGCTGCCGGCGAGTTGCTCGGCTTCGACTTCGAGACGACGGGAGTCGACCGCTTCAACGACGTGCCGGTGTCGTACGCGCTGGTCCATGCGGAAGACGGCGTGATCGACACGAGCTGGTCGGGGCTCGTCGATCCAGGGCGGGACATTCCGGAGGGCGCGACGGCCGTCCACGGCATTTCGACGGCGCGGGCCTGCTCAGAGGGTATGCCGATGGACCAGGCGATCGGGCTCGTCCTCGACGCCGTCGTCTCGGCCAGCCGGCGCGGGGTCCCTCTGGTGGGCATGAAGCTCGACTACGACCTCACCATCCTCGACACCCAGGCGAAGTTGTGGCTCGGCTATGGACTCACCGACCGGGGCTGGTGTGGGCCCGTGCTCGATGCGGTGGTCATCGACCGGCACTTCGACCGCTGGCGCCGCGGGCGACGGACTCTTGGTGCGCTGTGCGACCACTACGGCGTGGAGCTCGGGAACGCTCACGATGCCACGGCTGACGCCGTCGCATCTCTGCAAGTGGTCTCCACCATGGCCGGCCGCTTCGGCACGCTCAGAGTCGGCGCGCTGGGTGAGTTGCACGCCGCGCAAGCGCAGTGGCACCGGCAGTGGGCCCGCGGCTACGACGTCTGGCGGATGACGCAGGGATTGATCCCGATCGACCCGCGCGACTACGTGTGGCCGGTCGCGCCGGTATCGGTGTATCCAGCCGCCTGACGGAGACGTTCGGTTGAATGGAGATGCTCAGGCTTCGGATTCGGGCTGGGGCTTCAGCATGTCCCAGACCATGTCGACCCCTTCGTCCTCGGTCAGGACGACCTTGGCTGGGTGCTGTTTGTCGATGTGGCCGACGAGACCGTTGTAGACGGAATAGCCGACCAGCTCTTGGAGACGGCGCGGGAACGTCTTGACCAGCGCCGGTGGTATGCCGAGCTGTTGGTTCTCTTGCTGGCGGATGTAGCCAGCGCAGTAGTTCATGGCGATACCGACGCGGCGGCGGTCGGTCCGGTTGGCACCTCCGCCGTGCCAGAGGCTGCCGACCCAGACGAGGACGCTGCCCTTGGACATCTCGGCGGGGATGGTGTCGTACCGCTCGAGCGGATTGGGCGGCTCGTCGCGCAAGTGGCTTCCCGGCACCAGGCGGGTCGCGCCGTTCTCCTCGGTGAAGTCGGTGATGGCCCACATGGTGTTGCAGATGATGGGGACGTGCGGCCGGGTCAGGGGGATCAGTTGGTCGTCGGCGTGCACCGGCTGCGCCTGCTCGTCGGGGCCGATGGAGATGGAGGAGAGGGACGAGATGAGGAGACCCGGATCGAGCACGCCTTCGACTACAGGCAGCACGTTGGGATGCAGGGGGATCTTCTGGAACGTGGATCCGTGCACGAGCAAGTTGTAGACCCTGGTCGTGTGCAGCCCTTCGAACAGATTGTCCGCCGGGCCGATGCCGAGGTCGTGCTCGAGCGTGTCGAGGGCCGCCCCGATCTCTGCGACCAGGTCGGGTTCTATGGCATCGGGAAGGACGGTGTAGCCCTCCTCGGCGATGCGCTCGAAGGTGGGAACTCGAGGTCGGGGAGGGGACTGGTGGACGTGCTCGTCGCCACGAGCCGCAATTGTAGGGCCCTCCGCGCTGCGAGGAAGAAGTGTCCGGTGGGCGCCTCTGTCCACTGGGGCACGAGACGAACCGGCTCTCGGACGGATCGCCCGCCGTGACGGCCAAATCGCTGGTGGTAGGGTCTGTGGCCAAGAGGGCCGTTGGCGCAGTTGGTAGCGCACTTGCATGACGCGCAAGGGGTCAGAGGTTCGAGTCCTCTACGGCCCACTCGCCTTCTCCCAGCTCAGAGGCATGTTTCGTCTCGGCTCGCTGCTGACGTCACAACCGTGACGTAGCAATTTCCGCAATTTCTGTGGCAACGGGCGACCGTTCTGCTACTGGCGAGGCGACAGGGAGCGCTCCACGGGCGGACGACGGGTAACAGAGAGGGCTCGCTCTACCGGCGAAGCTCCGACGGTCTCTGGATCGGCGCCGTGATGACCCGCTACGACCACCGGGGCGACCGGTCCGCCGGACCATGAGCGCGACGACGCGCAGTGCGGCGGTGCGCAGGCTCCACGAGCTCCAGCGCCAACTCGACGACGGGCTGCCACCGCCCGACGCGTCAATGACTGCGGCTCAGCTGATGCAGCGGTGGCACGACGACGTCATCCGGCACCATGTGGTCCGCAGTACCGCCGACAAGGGCGTGGCCGACCACCACATCGTCAGTGTCAGGAACACCGCCGGCTGCGCGGCGATCGCCTCGTCGACGCCCTTGTCCCCTTCGAGTCCAGCCCGAACCAGGTGACGGGCGTCGCCTCGATAGAGGACGGCACAGGACGGACAGCGCAGCTCGCTGCGTGAGCCACAGGCTTTGAGCAACACGTTGTCGGGGAACCCGTGGCTCGAGAACACGACCCGGTGGTCATCGCCGCCGAGCACGTCGCACGCAAGCGGATGGGATGGGCGCACCACCCACAGCGCGTTCCTTGGGCCAAGAACTCATCGAGGCGGTGTTCTCTCACATGACGCCCGAGCGTGTGGTGCATGGCGACGTCGCTCCGTCCCATCATGGCCGCAACCGTGGCGAACGGCCGTGACCATCGTCAAGCGTCGTCCCAGCTCAGCGTACGTAAACAGTGAGCACCAGCGGGACAGAGATTTGGCCCGGAAAAAAGCTCTCACCAAGCGGGTTGTGGTCGCCTCCGGCCCTCGAGGGGCCGTCGGCGCCACGCCCTCGGTCCGAAAATCCTTCGGGCGAATCAGTGCGGGCTGGGCATCATCGTTCCGAAGAGTCAATGCGAGGTCGGGTGGTGAGGAGTTCCCTTACCTAATCGAGGTCGGGTGGTGAGGAGTTCCCTTACCTAATCAAGCACCACACGTGGCGCGGGACCGTCGACGCGGTGGCGCCGCCGACTCTCCGGGCCGCTTCAGACGACCAAATCTCAGGAGTTCTCCCGATGTGGGGGGACCGGATCGGGGCGCATCCTAGAACGAGGTCGGGCATCCCGGCCGACCGGCATGGGAGATCCGTACCGGCGAGAGGAAACGAAAGGAAGCACCATGACCATCTCCTCGAGCACCCTCCCCCTCGTCCACACGATGGGCCGGTCCCTTCGGATCTTTCTCGCCACCGCGGCGATCCTCGTCCTGGCGACCGTCGCCTTCGTCGTCGGAAGGGTGACGGTGAGCTCCAGCGCAACCCCGGCCGCGGCCCCGGTGGGCGTGCAGGTGTCGGCTTCGAACGACACGGGGCTTTGCCAGCACATCGGACACTTCCCGCTGGCGGCGTGCTGAGCCAGCACTTCGAGGGGAGCGCGGGTACGAGCAGTACCGACCCAAGAAAGGAATCCTCACTTGGTCACACGTCGCATGCATACCTGGCGGCACGGTGAAACCGAAGGACGGAGTGGTGGACTGCGCTCCTCGGCGGGAACAGCACGAAGGTGGAGGGTGCGTACGGCTTGGGAACGGCTGAGCACCTGGCGGCCAAAGTACGGTCGAGCCATCTTGGCCTCGAGCGTGCTGGCAACGGTGTTGGCGGCCGCGAGCCCGATCCCGCCTGCGTTCTCAAACACGGTGAGCAACTACACCGCGACCGGAATCAGTTATCCCCAAGGCATCGCGGCCGGTCCCGACGGGGCGCTGTGGTTCACCAACACGGGGAACAACTCGATCGGGCGGATCACCACCTCGGGGACGGTGAGCAACTACGCCGGGACCGGGGTCAGCTATCCCTTGAGTATCGCGGCCGGTCCCGACGGGGCGTTGTGGTTCACCAACTACTCGAACAACTCGATCGGGCGGATCACCACCTCGGGGACGGTGAGCAACTAAGTATACTCGATCGGGCGGATCACCACCTCGGGGACGGTGACCAACTCACCGGGACCGGGATCAGCGAGCCTCCGTCATCGGGCCGGTGCGGACGGGGCGTTGTGGTTCACCAACGACGTCGAACGACTCGATCGGGCGGATCACCACCTCGGGGACGGTGACCAACTACACCGGGACCGGGATCAGCGGGCCCTGAGGTATCGCGGCCGGTGCGGACGGGGCGTTGTGGTTCACCAACAACGGGAACAACTCGATCGGGCGGATCACCACCTCGGGGACGGTGACCAACTACACCGGGACCGGGATAAGCGGGCCCAACGCTATCGCGGCCGGTCCCGACGGGGCGCTGTGGTTCACCAACGACTTGAACAACTCGATCGGGCGGATCACCACCTCGGGGACGGTGACCAACTACACCGGGACCGGGATCGGCGAGCCCTACGGGATCGCCGACGGTACGGACGGGGCGTTGTGGTTCACCAATCTTGGGAACGACTCGATCGGACGGATCACCACCACTGACGAGGTGCTGGCTTTCGGCAACCAGAGCGGGGCCGCCAAGGTCGTCTTCGGCGTCTACACCGAAGGCTTCTGGAACACTGCCACCGGGTACTTCACCAACTACCAGGCCGGCTGGCCGACACCATCCACCAAGGCCACGCTCCAGACGGCGAGCGTCACCTGTGTGATGACCGACGGCACCACCGCCACGATCACCGGCACGGTGACGAGCGGCACGAATACCGAGACCGTCGTCGCCCAGGCCGTGGGCGGGGCCAAAGTGCTCCGCTTCTCCTACGCGCCGAATATCACCCAGGTCACCCCGGGCTGCGACACGCCCTTGGAGGGACCGGTCCCCATCACCAGCGGAGACATCGAGGTGAGCGCGCCCACACCCCCGACCAACGAGGTGCTGGCCTTCGGCAACCAGAGCGCGAGTGCCACCGGCGTCTTCGGCATCTACACCTCAGGCACCGGCAAAACGGCCACCGGGTACTTCACCAACTACCAGGCCGGCTGGCCGACACCGTCCACCAAGGCCACGCTTCGGACAGCGACGGTCACCTGCGTGACGATCGCCGGCACCAGCGCCACGATCACGGGCAAGGTGACGAGCGGCACCAGCACCGAGACCGTCGTCGCTCAGGCCATGGCCGGATCCGAACAGCTCCGCTTCTCCTACGCGCCGAATATCACCAAGGTCTCCAAGGGGTGCGATACGCCGACGCACGGGCCGGTGCCCATCGCCAGCGGAGACATCCGAATCGGAACCTGACGCTGTGTAAGGACGGACCACCGGCCATGACGTTGGCGTTGTGGAGCAACACCGGCAGCTGACCCGGGCCCTCCACGCCAATCAGAACCCGACACGAACTCATCGAGATTCTGTCGGGGGGATGAGACCGAGGCGGGCGGCCTGGGCGGCCGCTTCGCCACGCGTCAGCGCGCCGAGCTTGCGCAGGATCGCCGAGACGTGCGTGTCGATCGTCTTCTCGGACACGAAGAGGCGCTCGGCGATCTGCGCGTTGCGCAGCCCTTCGGCCAGGAGTGCCAGCACCTCGAGCTCGCGAGCCGTGAGGCCGGCCGGGTTCTCTGCGGTTCGTGCCCGCGGACCGCGCGGAATACGCCGTACACCGCGCTCGCGCAACCGCCGGGTCACAATGGCGGCGGCCGGCCGAGCACCCAACGACCGCAGCTCCTCCAATGCTTGACGCAAGGCCCCCTCGTCGTCGGCATCGGCCAACGCGAGCGCGGCTTCATACGGGCACCCGATGTCGCGCCACCGCTCTGCGGCGCTCGACCAGTCCCCGCCGATGGAGAGCGCGTAGGGCTCGGCGACCATCTCGGCGGGGAGCTCCTCATGGATGCCGGCGCGCCAGCGCCAGCACGCCAGCTCACCGGCGACCCACGGCACCCGGCGCTCGACGGCGAGGGCGAGCGCCGAGTTGGTGGCTTCGGCCACCTCCGCACGATCAGCGTTCAGCCATGCAAATTCTGCTCGTGCTGCGGCTGCGGGCCCGATGCGCATCAGCTCATCGGTCGATTGGGCCAGGCTCCACGCCTCGGCCAGGGGCGCAGCCGCTTCCGGGTCACCGCGCCGAACTCGGACCAGTCCCAGGACGACCACCGCGAAGTTCCGAGCGACCGACGCGCTGTGCGGATCTCGCAGGACGGATGCGGCGATATCTTCCGCCTCGTCCCAACGGCCGTAGTCGAGCTGCAGCTTGGCGCGACAAGCCAAGAGATAGAGGCGCCACGTGTCCAAACCGTGCTCGCGGCAGTACGGCAGGCCGATCGCGAGATACCGTTCGCTTTCATCGAGCCGCCGGAGCTGCAGCGTCAACATCGTCAAGGCATTGAGGATCCGTCCCGCGTGTTCCTCGAGGCGGTGCTCTTGAGCCAGTGCGAGCGCACGCTCGAGCCTCTCGCGGCCGCACTCCTGGCCATCGCCCAGCTCGGCCATGCCGATGTTGGTCAGCGCGTACACAAGCGCCTCCATGTCGTCCAACCGCTCGGCCACCTTGAGCGCTCGGCCGCCCCATTCTGCCGCTTCCTCGGCCTTCTGGAGCACCGCCTGACGCTGCGAGACATTGCAATATGCAAGCGCCAGCTCGTGTCCGAGTGGCAACTTCTCGAGCAGAACCACCGCCGCAGCGGCCGCGGCTTCCCCCTCGTTGGTGCGGCCGACGAAGAACAGAATCCTTGACAGCTCGCGCAAGGCGTTTCCCTCACGAAGCTGATCCCCGGCGGAGCGATAACACTCGAGCGCTTCTTGTTGGGCGGCCATCGCCTCTTCGATCTGCGCGCTCAGGTAGCACTCCTGAGCGCGGCGTTCGAGCAGCCCCGCCCGCTTGGCGATCGGGAGTCCGGAGGAGAACCGCAACGCCCGCTCATAGTGTGTCGCCGCCTCGCGATGTGCACCCGACCGCGCTGCCCGCTCGGCCGCGCGCGGCGTCCAGCGCAAGACAGCGTCGGCGTCGCCGGCCGCCTCGGCATGGTGGGCCAGGCGCGCGAAGTCCGGATCATCTTGGGCGGCGAGCGCCTCGAGCGCGGCGCGTTGCAAGACCAGCATGCGATTAGGGGGGATCGCCTCCTCCACCGCGAGCCGGGCAAGCTCGTGGCGGAAGGCGACGGTCGTCGGAGTCGCTCTGAGCATCCCGGCCGCGAGGCACTCGTCGAGCCGGTCGAGTTGCTTGCCGACGAGCACCTCCAGCAGCCACAGCTCCGTCTCCCCGGGAACGACCGCGATCGCTTCGAGCAACCGCCTTGCCGGAGCCGACAGAGTCGCGGTGCGCGCCAGCACGGCATCGCGGACCGTCTCGGGGAGCCTCTCACCGCCGGCCGCGAGCACCTCGGTGACAAAGAACGGGTTGCCGCCCGTAAGGTCGTACAACTGTGCGGCGTCGAGCCCGGCCGGATCCGCCAGCGACGCCACCGCCGCCCGCGAGAGCGGTTGAACCTTGAGGCGTTCGGGGCGCCGCGCCAGCTCACCCAGCACCAGCCGTAGGGCGGGCGCGCGCTCGAGCGCATCGTCGCGGTAGCTCGCCAGCACAAGTGCGGGCACCGAGGTGATCCGCGCCGCGAGAAGCGTGATCACATCGAGCGTGGCCTCGTCTCCCCAGTGAAGATTCTCCAGCACGAGCACCGTCGCTCGCCGCCCGCCTAACTCTTCCAGAAGCGCAGCCGCCACCTGGTGCGGTCTCGCGGCTGCTGCGACCAGTTCCGCCAGCTCGTGGCCGGCCGCCTCGGCGACATCGACGAGCGGGCCGAGCGGACGGGGCGTTCGCAATGGTTGGCACGCGCCCCAGAGGATTCGCACTTGCTTGCCCTGAAGTTCGCAGAATCTTCGCAACAGGACCGTCTTGCCGATTCCCGCTTCGCCGCCCACCCACACGAGCCGTCCCTGCGAGCTCGCCTGCACGCTCGCCAGGAGATCGTTCAGCTTGGATAGCGTCTCGCCGCGCTCGAGCAGGTCGACGGCCGGTCCGGGCACGACGAGGCTCATCCGTTGCCTGCCACGGCCGCACGCCGCCCGGCTCCCATGGTTGCGCAGTGTGGCACCCCAGCTCGAGGGCGTAAAGGAGGGCGGCCGGTGCACAAAACAAGCCACGGCACGTGGCGCGGGACCGTCGACGCGGTGGCGCCGCCGACTCTCCGGGCCGCTTCAGACGACCAAATCTCAGGAGTTCTCCCGATGTGGGGGGACCGGATCGGGGCGCATCCTAGAACGAGGTCGGGCATCCCGGCCGACCGGCATGGGAGATCCGTACCGGCGAGAGGCAACGAAAGGAAGCACCATGACCATCTCCTCGAGCACCCTCCCCCTCACCCACACGATGGGCCGGTCCCTTCGGATCCTTCTCGCCACCGCGGCGATCCTCGTCCTGGCCACCGTCGCCTTCGTCGTCGGAAGGGTGACGGTGAGCTCCAGCGCAACCCCGGCCGCGGCCCCGGTGGGCGTGCAGGTGTCGGCTTCGAACGACACGGGGCTTTGCCAGCACATCGGACACTTCCCGCTGGCGGCGTGCTGAGCCAGCTTAAAGCGTCGAGCCCGCGTCGACAGACTTGGTTGCCCGTTCGCGAGTCAGATATGTCAACGCAGAGACCCAAGCGGTACGGCCAAGGTGATCATCCTCGAGACGGTGCGCTGGCGTACCAAGGTCGTAAATGTGATCGCGGTGAAGCGTTTCTTGAGCGACACTTGGAGCGCAAGCCCCTGCGTCGTAACTGCTCGGACACCTATGTGCGATCCACGAGGGCGATCATCGCCTTCGTCAGCCACCACAACACAGTGCGCCTTCAGTCAACTCCCGGTGACGTCCCACGAGCGGGTGACAGCTGTGTGACCCACACGGAGACCGGCTATCCCGCACATGACGTGTCCGCGCTAACAGGGGGAGGACCAATGGAAGGTGATCTTGGAGCGTTCAGGCGGCGATGATTGTATTGGTCGGCGGGCGCGCCTTCATTTTTGCCGTCAACCGCTACCTCGCCAACGACTCGGATTGAGCGGGCTAGGGGGTCGTGTCTCCTGGTCGATCTCTAGCTAAGCGGTGATGGGCCCTCCGGCGGATGACGACAACAACAAGGAAATCGCTTGTGGTGCCTTCTCCTTCTGGCAGCTTCACCTGGCACTTCGACTTCAATCAACACCGACTGGTTCCGTACTTTCAGCCGGTGGAGATGGATCGATCGGAGTACGGAACGTGGTGCCGGACGGCCAGTTGTACTTATCGGTTAGCCACAATCAACGAACCCAATACCTGCAGCAAGCGATCTGTCCGAACTTCGGATTGCTCAACGGCGGAAAGTCGGCCTCTGCCTCGCTGGCGCTGGTGTACACGTCGGCGACGTCAATGAGGTCGGTTTCCTGCTTGTTGTTGAAGAATCCGGGACAGTGGCCTCAGCCGCGACGCACGCTCAGCGCGGGAAACTTTCCCAGACACGTAGCGAGGTCGGGATACTCGAGTCATCGTCAGCATGCTCTCTGAGTTCCGATCGACACTGGTACGACCCAAACTTTGCCTGACTGCGTCCAGCCGCTCGGTACATTCGATCGTTTCAGCAGCTGAGCTTGAGCGTATGTCTTGTCTGACTTGATGGTATTGGCAGCGCCAGCGTTGACAGCAGGCATGGCGGTGAGGCCGGCGATCAAACTACAAACCAGAAGCCCGAGTGAAACTTTCGCTAGAGGATGACCAAATCGTCGGCGTAGGAGACCTCGGTAATAAACGTCTGTGGAAACCGGCTCAACTATCGCCATCTCTAACCGCCTCCAGCCCTGCTCGGTCACCGTTATCGGGATCCTGTCTTTGAGTTCGAAAGCGTGAACGTCCGGGAGGGCGAGCTCACGGTTCCGTTCGTCGCGCCATTGTGCACCCGTCAGCCGGGAGACTTAATCCTACTCGTGCGAGACAGTAAATGGGTCCGGTAAGTGTCCGGTAAGGCCGCCGCGTTGGTCGGGATCCACACGAATACTCGGTGACCACGCAACCTCACCAGGAGGCGGAACATCACTCCGGCATCGGGCGCTGGAGGGCCGAAGTCCGGGAGACATTCCGTAGTGTCCTGACGAGTGGAGCGTCGCGGTCGGCATTAACCATCCGGATGACGGTCGACCTCTCCGAGGTCAGCTACTGCAGCGAAGGTGGGACGAGGGCAGTACCTCCGGCACGGCTGTCGGCTACCGGACACGACTCCGACTGCGCACGCCCCGTATCAAGAAGACCAGGCCGAAGACGATCGGACCCCAGGCCAAGAAGTAGTGGCCGCCGCGCGGATTGCTGGCCGCGTAGGCGTACGTCCCGATGCTTACGGCGACGCCCACCGCCATAAGAAGGGCGCCGATCAGGATGGTCTGGGTGGCGCGTCGTTGGGCCGCGAGGTGCGCCGGCGAGCCGGTGGCGCCCCGCCAATGGGCGAACCCTGGTCCCACTCCCTCGAGTGTTCAATCATTGGACACCTCCGTAGTTTCGGGACGTGTTGCCTCGCCACGCGAGGTGACGAGGCGGAGTGCATCGACGAAGGGCCTCGCCGATTTGACCGATGTCTCGAGGTCGAGCCGGGAACCGTCGAAGAAGAGGAGTCCGAACCGCCCGACGGTGGATACGAGGACGCGATCGGTCTCAAAGTTCACCCCCGCGATCAGGTCGAGGGGGATGCTTCGCGCCACCGTCGTCGGACGCCCTGTCATCGCGCCAAGGGCGACGACGAGGACGCGGCGGTCCGTAAGTGCGAGTGCCAGGTCGCGGGGCAGTGGCTCGCCTCCCAGGGCGTGCTCGGCCGGCGTTCCCAATTTCGTGAGCAAAGATCCGCCGAGAGCGCCGGCCAAGCCGAAAGAGAAGGCCCGGCGCGAGACGTCCCCGGCCGGGACACAGTTGGTGGCCACGGTGACCACCTCGTCCGGCTCCAGGAGGGAGCTTGCGACCGTGGATATCCGGTCAGTGAGCGATGCCATTGAACCCTTCCTTTCTTCTCATCACCGGGGAGGATCCACCGCCTTCGGTCTTCAGGGGTCGGTTCAAAATCACCAGACCCTTCGTCCAATCGGCCCTCGGACGGTGGCCCTCCCGTACCGCCGTAGGGCGGGGGGAACTGCGCCAGACGGTAAATGGGGCCAGTAAGTGGCCGGTAAGTCCGCGGGCGCCGGGTTGGTCGGCGAGACGGGCTAGATGATGGCCCGGCGCTTTGTGAGACCCGCCGGCGTGTCGAGCACCGGATCGGATGCCCAGGCCAGTGAGGGCCGCCGTCCCCAACATGCGCGCCCGGCGTATCCGGAACGGATATGCGTCAACGCTGACGGCCCAACGGTCCACACGATGGCTACGGCCATAAACGGCTCCGATAACTGAGCCAGGCCAGGAACAATGGCCTAATCCCTTTCCCGGCACCGCCGGCAGTTTTCGGTATTAGGCGGTCGCCCTTACCGAGCCATTACCCCCGCAACACACGATGCTCCGCGATGGGTGATAATCAACAGCCATATCACGGGGCGCGGGACCTCCGAGCCGGAATCGGGCGGCCGCTACGGACCCGGGGGAGGCGCAGGGCGGGCCGATGATGACGGCCGAGAGGGTCGGATCAACTGAGGAGCGCACCGGCGATCGCGGGGTGCGCCGGGCCACTCCGTCACGCCTCCGGTTCACCTCCGTCGGGCTCGCGGTGCTCGTCCTCGTCACCGGCCTGGTCACTGTGCTGGCCGCGCTCGAGCGTCACACTGCCGCATCGGCGGCTTCGCAGCAGTCCGAGCCATTGGTGGTCACGGCCCAAGCGATCGACACATACCTCTCCGACGCCGACACCACTGCTGCGGGTTCGTTTCTCCAAGGCCAGATCGAGCCCAGCGCATTGCGCACGCGATATGACTCAGATCTCGCTCGCGCCTCGCAGAACTTGGCCGGCGCGGCAGAGAAGGTAGGGACCGACGCCGCGGGCTCCTCAGCCATCCGGACGGTCTCGGTCGACGTCCCCGTGTACTCCGGGTTGGTCCAGACCGCCATTTCTGACGAAGGCCAGGGCTACTACCCGCTCGCGGCTGCGTATCTCGGCGAGGCCAACAACCTGATGCAGGTGACGATCCTGCCGGCCGCCCATCGTCTGTACGCGGTGGAGAACCAGCGGCTGACCGGCGACCTGGGCTCCGCGCAAGGATCGTGGTTGGTCGCCCTCGCCGCGGTGCTGATATTGGTGACCTTGGTCCTGCTCGTCGTGGTGCAGGTCTGGATGAGCCGACATTTCCGTCGGACGTTCAACTTGTTCCTGGTTGGCGCGACCGTTGCCACGTTCATTCTCGCGGTGTGGTTCACCGCAGCGGTCGTCGTCCAGACCTCGGGGGTCGACGCGGCCACATCGGGCGGTTCGGAGCCTCTGGTCCTCTTCACCGAGGCTCGCATCGGGGCACTACGCGTCACGGCTGACGACGAGCTGACGCTGGTGACCCAAGACTCCGAGCCCCAATACCAACCTGACTACCGGGCCACCGTGCATTCGATGGAGACGCTGCTCGACTCGGCGTCTTCGGGAGCCGGCCCCGTCGAGCGGTCCGAAATCGGACGGGCCCGATTCGCTCTGGCTGGCTACAGATTTGTGCACGGAGAGATACGACGTCTCGACGGGACCGGCAGACCAAGTTTGGAGCAGCAGGCCGACGGAGACGCTGCCACCGTTCTGCCGGCCGCGTCGGCCAAGCTCGACAACGACCTGGCGGCGTCCATCGGCTCCGCGCAGCAGTCCTTCGACGAGTCGATGTCCGGTTCCACCTCGGATATCGCCGCCCTCGCCTGGGCGGCCGGCGTGCTCTGCGTCGCAGCGGCCGTCCTCGTTCTCATGGGCTTCCGTGCCCGGATCGCTGAGTACCGGTGAACCGCGTCACCTCTTCGCTGCGCAAGCAGACATACCAGGCGGCCGCTCTCCGCTGCGATGCTCGCCGTCGCAGCGCTCGCCCTGACCGGCTGCGCCACGACCGACGCCGTCACCCCCCGGGCGATCGCGACCCCGTCGGTCCGGCCCGCCGGAGCGGAGATGGTACGTACCTCTGCATCCCCACCCGACCCGACCAACTGCACGGCGAGCTACCCGCCCCCGACGACGATGCCGACCCCGGGACAGATGCCGGCCGGCTCGTGGATGGCCCACATCCAGGCACGGGGCTATCTCATTGCGGGGGTGGCGCAGACCACGTATTTGTGGTCCTTTCGCAACCCGGGCACGGCGCAGCTCGAGGGGTTCGACATCGACATGGTCGAGCAGGTCAACCGAGGCCATCTTCGGACCGAATCCACCGCCAGTCGTCTACAAGATCATCCCCAACGCCGATCGCGCCGAAGCTGTGGCCACCGGCCAGGTTGACCTCGTGGCCGAGACGATGACGATCAACTGCGCTCGGCAGACCAAGAGCGCCTCGGACCCGTACCCGGTCGACTTCTCGACGGTGTACTACAACGCGGCCGAGCAGCTTCTGGTCCCGGGCAACTCGACCATCACGGGTCCGGCCAGATCTCCGCCACAGTCGGGTCTGCGCCGTCGGGCGGCGCCGACTCCTTCGGGAACCTGGTGGCCGTCTCCGGTGCCGAGCACATCGAAGCCTGGAGCGCCAACAACTGGGCCGACTGCCTGCTCATGCTCCAACAGGGCCAGGTGGACGCCATCGCCACCGACAACGCCATCCTGCTACGGGCTGCAAGCCCAGGACCCCAACACCAAGATCGTGGGGCCCGAGTTCAGCCCCGAGCCCTACGGCATGGCGATCAGCAAGGCCCACCCCGAGTTCACCAGCTTCGTGAACGGCGTCCTGGCCAACGAGCGCGCCGACGGCACGTGGCTGTCCCTCTACGACAGAGACTCTTGCCCACGACCAAGGTTCCCGAGTCCCCGCCGGCCGCGACCTACAAGGCGAGTTCGTGACGGCCGCGCCGCTCGGACTCCTTCGATCGGCGGATCGCCGAGCTGCGGGCGCTCCACGAACGCATCGGTCAGAACCTGGTCGAGCTGGACGCGGACGTGACCCGACAGATGCTCCAATCCTCGACCACGCTGCGCGGTCGAACGGCCGGTGCGTGGGCCGAGGCCTCGGCCTCCATCGAGAACCTCTGGCGGGGCACTCGCGCTGGCCGATCTGCTCGAACGAGTGACGCACGCTCGTGGCTCGCGTCCTCGGTCCCCCGCGCTGCTCAGGCGCGGCTGACCGAGCTGCTCGACGGCCCTTCGATGGCACTTCCCCGACCCAGGGGAAGGCCATCGCTGACCGAGGCCGCAGCGCCGACCGACCCGTGCACGGTTCAGGAGGCGATCGACCGCATGTCTGCCGACTACGACAAGGCACTCGCTCTGATGAGTGAAGTCGGCGCCGTCTGGACGGTCGTGGTTCCGCGGCTCGAGGCACTCGAGCTGGTGCTCGAATGGGCTCGAGCGGCGGCGAAGGCGGCGGGGACCCGTCAGCCCGAATGAGCTGGCCGCGGCCCACGAGTCAGCTGGCCGACGCGCTCGCCGTCGCTCGCGACGACCCGCTTGCCCTCGACGAGGATGTGTTGGACACCCTTCCGGCTACGGTCGACCGAGTCGCCGAGCTCGTGCACGAGTCCCAGGCCTTCCTCCAGGACCTTCTCGGGGAGCTGGCCGACATCGAGGCGGACGTGGACGTGGCCCGGCGCGTGCTCGAGCAGGCGCGAGCGGACGACGGCCGAAGACGCCGCCAAGGTCCTCCGCGTCGGCCGACCGCCGCCGCGAGCTGGGCACGGCCAACGAGCTGCTCGACTCTGCGACCGAGGATCTCACTCGCTGTCGAGCCGAGGCCGAGGTCGACGCCGCAAAGGCCCGTGGCCATCTGGGCGACCTTCGTCGGCGGGTCGCCGAGCTGGAGCAGCACTGTGCGCATGTGGCGACGGCCAACGTCGACACCGTGGTCGAGCGCGACCAGCTCCGAGGGCGATTGGTGGCCTTCCGGGCCAAGGCGCACGCCCTCGGTCGAAGCGAGGACCTCGAGCTGGATCGGCTGTACCCGGACGGCAAGGGACGCGCTGTATCAGGCTCCCTGTGACCTCGACCAGGCGCGGGCGCTCGTCCGCTCATACCAGCACGCTCTCGGACCGTCCAAGGGAGACTCGTCGTGACGCCATGCCCACGGCCGGGATGCGCCGGTCACATCGACGACGAAGGCTTCTGTGACGTCCTGCGGCCGACGTCACGACCCAGGCCGTCACTCCGGCGCCCGCAGTCCCGGCCTCGTCCGCGCCGACATGCATCTCCCGGGCAGCAGGATCCGTGGTCGCGCAGCAAGGAGACCCGTGCCCCCGGGTGGGCTGCGAGGGGACGATCGATGAGTACGGTTACTGCGACATCAACGGGCATCAAGCCTCGGCGCACCAGCCACCGCCCTCGCCCGCCGCCGCGACGAACGCCGCTCCGACACCACCACCTCCGCCCGCGCAGACGCCGCCCTCCCCGCAACAGTCACCCGGCCCGCCCGCGCCCAGCAGCTCCACGGCTGCGGCCACCAACACGCTCCGCGCCGGTTCAGCATCTGCTACCGGCACCGGGCGAGCCTCGGGAAGCGCGTTCGTCAGAGGCAGCCGAGGGGAGCTTGGAGCCGGCCTCGTCGAGGTGCCGTCCATACCCCGGCGTGACCCGTTCTCGGTTGTCATGACCGATCCGGAGGTGCCCGAACGCCGGCGCACGTGCGCACGCTGCGGCGAGCCGGTCGGCAGGGCTCGGGGCATTCGGCCGTCGCGGACCAAGGGGTTCTGCCCCTGGTGCGGGGCCCGGTTCGACTTCACCGCCAAGCTCCGGCCGGGGGAGATGGTCAAGGGTCAGTACAAGGTGGCCGGTTGCCTCGCGCACGGGGGGCTGGGGTGGATCTATCTCGCCCAGAACCTGAACCTCTCCGACCGCCAGGGCTACCTATGGGTGGTCCTGAAGGGCTTGCTCGACTCCGAGGACGAGGCGGCGATGGCCGCGGCGGTGGCCGAACGTCAGTTCCTGACAGAGGTTCAGCACCCCAACATCGTCCAGATCTACGACTTCGTCGAGCACGATGGTGCCGGCTACATCGTGATGGCCTACGTCGGAGGCGAGTCGTTCCGCGAGATTCTGCACCGCCACGTGGCCGAGACCAGTCGAGCCGCTCCCGCTGGGGCAGGCGATCGCCTACATCCTCGGCATCCTCCCGGCCTTCGAGTACCTGCACCGGCCAGGGTCTGCTCTTCTGCGACTTCAAGCCGGACAACGTCATCCACACCGAGGACCGTCTCACCCTCATCGACCTCGGCGGCGTGGTGGCCATCGGTGAGGAGGTGACGTCTACGGCACCATCGGCTACCAGGCGCCCGAGATCCGAGGTCCTCGGGCCGTCGGTCGCCTCGGACCTCTACACGGTCGGCCGGACCCTGGCCGTGCTGAGCATCGACCTCCGCCGGCTTCCAGGACCAGAAGCGCTACGCCTACAGCCTGCCCCCGGCCAGCGAGGTGGAGCTCTTCAGCCGCTACGAGGCTTTCCACCTGTTCCTGCTCAAGGCGACCGCGCCGACCCGGCGACCCGCTTCGCCTCGGCCGGCGAGATGGCCGAGCAGCTCCTCGGGGTGCTGCGCCAGGTCCGGGCGATCGACGGCGAAGAGCCCCGCCCCGCCCCCAGCCTCCTGTTCAGCACCGAGCTCGGTAACGGCGCCGAAGGTCCGTCATGGACAGACCTTCCCGTTCCGGCTGTCGACCCCTTCGACCCCGCGGCCGCCGTCGCTGGTCACCGTGGCCGTCGCCGACCCCGACCAGGTCCAGGCGGCCCTTGCCGCGGCGCCGCGCTCGCCCGAAGTGCTCTTCCGCCTGGTTCGGGCCTACCTCGAGGCCGGCGACCTGGCAGCCGCCGAGCTCGAATTGGACTCACTCGCCGCCCGCAGAGGCGAGTGGCGGCCGGCCTGGTGGCGGGGCGTTTTCCAACTCGCCGCCGGTCGGCCCGCGTCGCTCAGTCGTACTTCGCTGCGGTGGCCGGCGAGCTCCCGGGGGAGCTCGCACCCCGGCTGGCAGGAGCGCTGGCCGACGAGCTTTCGGCCGGTGACGACGACCGGATGGTCGACCGAGCGCGGGGTGGGGCACGCCGTCGCGCCACGTCAGACCTGCAACGGGCGGCGGCCAATTACGCAGTCGTCGCCGGCACCGACCCAGGGCTGGCCAGCGCCAGCTTCGGACTGGCCCGGGTGCTCACTGCCCTCGGGGACCGCGCCGGTGCGGTGGCCGCCCTCCAGGCGTGCAGGTGTCGTCCAGCTCGCACGCGGCGGCCCAGACCGCGGAGTGCCGAGCCCGGTGCACCGAGGTCGGCGGCCGCGAGCCGACCCTCGATGACCTGACCGCGGCAGCGAACCTGGTCGGGCGGCTCCAGGCCGATCCGGCCGTCCGGCTCGGCCTGACCCGCGACCTCCACCCCCGGGCGCTCGCCGG
Source organism: uncultured Acidimicrobiaceae bacterium (assembly GCA_963824445.1). Lineage (GTDB taxonomy): Bacteria > Actinomycetota > Acidimicrobiia > Acidimicrobiales > RAAP-2 > Bog-473. The sequence continues at coordinate 342,083 of CAWGPG010000001.1, forward strand.
GCTGCTCGACGGTTCGGTCGACCCCGACCCCGACCTGTCCCTTGCTGGCGTGCCCCTCACCGAAGAGGGCGTTCGATCCGGCCTCGAGACCACGTACCGTGCCCTGGCCCGCCTGGCCCACGACGACGCGGAGCGCTTCGCTCTGGTCGACCTGGCGAACTCCCACCGGCCCCGGACCCTCACTTGACCACCGCAGCGAACGAGGTCGAGCTGCCCTGTCCGACGTGCCAAGAGGTGGTCTTCGAGGACGAGCGTTTCTGTACCGCCTGCGGCTGATTCACTGTCTGCCGCCGGGCGCGACGGTTGGCCGTGAGCGCACCCGAGCCGACCCGGCCCGAGCTCGCACAGCGAGTCGAGGTCGACCTGGGAGAGGCCGCGCGGCGTCTCGGACCGAGGCCGGCGCACGCCGCCGCAACGAGGATGCGCTGAGCCTGGTGGTCGCGGGTGACCGGCGGGTCGTCGCCGTGTGCCGACGGTGTCGGCTCGACCGTCGATGCCCACCGGGCGGCCCAGGCCGCGGTGAGCGGCGGTCGCCGGCTACCTGGGACCCGCCCTGGACGGTGCGCACCCCGAGGGCCCGAGACCCTGCAGCGAGTTGGTGAGGGAGGCCTTCGAGCGGGCCCAGACGGGCCGTCGTGGACCTGACCCTGGCTGCGGGTGACTCGGGGCGACCCGCCGCCGTCGACCACCCTGGTCGTGGCGGTCACGTGCCCGGGCATGTCCGTGGTGGGCAACCTGGGGGACAGCCGGGCCTACTGGCTCGGCTCGTCCGCCGGCGACCGGCGGCAGCTCACGGTGGACGACACGTGCGCCGAGGAGCGGGTGGCCGAAGGCGTCGACCCCGAAGTGGCCTACGCCGAACCCGAGGCGGGCGACATCACCCGCTGGATCGGCGCCGACGCCGAGTCGACCGATCCTGCCGTCGTCGACGTTCGACGTGGCCGCGCCCGGCGTGCTCCTCCTGTGCACCGACGGGCTCTGGAACTACTTCGAGGACCCCGAGGAGCTGGCTCGGCTGGTTCTGCGCCGAGCCAGGCGACGGGCGACCCGCCTGACGGTGGCGCTCCGGCTGACCGACGCCGCCCTCGACGCGGGGGACACGACAACATCACCGTGGCCGTCGTCCCGGTGACGCCGGAAGCGTCGGGCAACTCAGCCCCGACTGCATGGAGAGTGAGAGCACCGAGGGGGAAGCCGAGCCGAACATCGGCGATGAAGGAAGGAGTGAGCATGGCGGACTTCACCATCGAGTGCTTCCAGAACGAGTACCTGCCTGCAGGGGCGAACCAGATGCACGTCGTGATCAGCGTCACCGCACCGGGTCGCCGGGACGGCCGGCGGGACTCCGAACCGCCTCCGGAGCGGACCGAGATCATCATCTTGGACACTTCGGGTCGATGCAGGGCGAGCGGCTCGCAGCGACCAAGGCTGCGACGTCGTCGCTCATCGACTGTCTGCCCGAGGGGGTGCGTTTCGCCGTCGTGACGGGAACGAGCACGGCAACGGTGGCGTTCCCCTCGGCGCCGCCCTTGGCCGTGTCCACGGCCAGACCCGCGATCTGGCCAAAAGAGCCCTCAAGAAGCTCGACGCGAACGGTGGCACGGCCATGAGCACATGGATCGAGCTGGCGACCCACCTCGTGCGGAGTGAGTCCGGGCAGCGCCATGCCATCTTGTTGACCGACGGCAAGAACGAGCACGACGAGGCTGGCGCCCTCGAGCGGGCGCTCGACGCCGCCACCGGTGTCTTCGAATGCGACTGCCGAGGCGTCGGCGGCGACTGGGAGGTGGCAGAGCTGCGCAAGATCGCAACCGCGCCTGCTCGGGACCTACGGCAGCGTGCCCAAGCCCGATCAGCTCACGAAGGACTTCGTCTCGATGCTGGAGCGCGCGCTCGCCCGCCAGATCGGCTCGGTTGCGCTCCAAGTGCGCACGACGCAGGGTGGAGGCGTCGAGCTCCTCAAGCAGCTCGATCCCGACATCGACCTCACGAGCTCACGGGTCGAGGTCGACCCGATGGTCGGGGAGTACGCAACCGGGTCTTGGGGTGACGAGGTCCGGGAGTTCCACCTCAGCGTCCGGGTGCCTGCTGCCGCGTGGGCGAGACCGTGCGCGCGGGCCCAGGTGAGTCTGTTGGTGGACGGGGAGAAGGCGGGGCAGGTTCCCGTGATGGCCGTCTGGACGGACGACTTTCCGCGCTCCACCGTCATCAACCAGCGGTGGCGGATGCGCTTGGCGCGTCCCGAGATAGCGTCCGCGGCAGACCAGGGGTTCGATGCCTGGCGACGCGGCGACATGGCGGGAGCCGCGACCCACCTGGGGAGGGCGGTACAGCTTGCAGACGCCGCCGGGAATCACGAAATGCTTGACAAGCTGTCCAAGGTCGTCGATTGGGACGACCCCGGTACCGGGCTGGTGAGGCCTCGCGACAAGTTCGATCGATCGGAGATGTTGGACGCGGAAGCTGCGTCGGCAAAGACGTATCGGACGCTCAAGCCACCCCGCTCCGAGACGGACGTGGACGAACAGGTCAGGGACCGGGCCGATCTTGCGCAATCCGGTTCCGACTCGCCGCCTGAGCGTCCGGTCGGCGGGGACGATCCCGACAGACCCCGTGAGCCGCGACTGTCCGGCGGGGCACCGGTCTGACACCGCCGACTGGTGCAGCGTCTGCGGCCGGGATCTGAGCGGATCATCGCCGAAGGCAGCGAATGTCGAAGCTGCCAGCTCTTCTCCAGCGGAAAGCGCCGCGACGTCCAGGTGTGTACGCATTGCGGATCCACGACGCTTGTCGATCCGTGCTCGAACTGCGGTGAGGGAAGCGGCCCGGTCCACCCGAATTTCTGGGACGATGAGTTGTGGGTGGCCTTGGTCGAGTCCGACCGTCGCTTCTTCGAGATCGTCGACCCGGACGACATGTCATTTCCCGACACCCCCTTCTCGCGTCGGGTCACCTCTCGTGGGCGAGTCCATGGGAATCGGTCGCCGCAGCGTGCGTCGAGGTCTCAAGCCCGACATCGACCTGTCCGGCGCGGCTCGAGGACCTGGGTGTCTCGCGGCCCCATGCCGTCCTCATGCGCCAGCCCGACGGAACCTGGTCCGTCGTCGACCTGGAGTCGGCAAACGGGACCTATCTGAACTACCAGCCGGATCCCATTCCCGCCAACCAGCCGTTCCCACTCGGGCAGGTGACCGGATCCACGTTGGCGGCTGGACCACACTGATCATGCTTCGAGAGGAGGCCCCCCCGCCCTCCCGTGAGGTCTCGGTGCCGTCAGTCAGTACCCGCAACGTCGCCCGACCGAAGGCCGCAGTGGACATCCGGCTCCTCGGGCCGCTCGAGGTCGTCGTCGGCGGGCGGACCGTCCACATCGGATCGCGTCAGGCCCGACAGATGCTCGCCGTGTTGGCGATGCGCATCGGCTCGGCGGTGTCGCTCGGTGAACTGGAAGAGGCGGTGTGGTTGAGCGAGCCGCCCGCCACTGCCCGCAACATGCTGCAGAACCACGTCGTCGTCTTGCGCGACATCCTCGGCAATGAGGCCATCGAAACCCCCTCCCACGGCTACCGGTTGGTCGGAACGAAGGAGATGGTGGACGTGTTCCGCTTCGAGCGGCGAGCCGACCGTGGCCGTCGCTCACTCGACGAGGGTCACCCGGCGGCAGCGGTGGCCCAGCTCGGTCAAGCCCTCAAGCTCTGGCGGGGCGAACCCCTGGACGACCTGGTGGAGAACCCCTCGTGGGCGGGCGAAGCATCGCGCCTGCATGAGCGCCGGGACGTGGCCGTCGAGGACCGGTTCGACGGGCGCCTCCAGCTGGGCGACCACCGTGCCGCCGTTCCCGACCTGCGGGGGGCGGTGGCCGAGCGACCGCGCCGCGAGCGCCGTCGACGACAGCTGATGCTGGCCCTCTATCGCGACGGGCAGCAGGACGCGGCACTCAATGCATTCAACGACTTTCGAGAATTTCGAATTGAGTCGTCGGGTTTGGACCCGGGGCCAGAGATCGAGGCCCTGAGCACGGCCATCGGGATGAACCGCCCGGAGCTGCGCTGGACTCCACCCGGCGAGAATCCGATCCTGCCCTAGACCCGACGCATCATGCCTACGTCGAGACCGGCCCTCCTCTCGAGCCCTACAAAGGGCTCCTTACTCTGCCATTACTGGGATTCGGCACTGTGACGGCCATGGCGCGCAGCTCGACGTCACCACTACAGCAGGACCTGGCCGCGCTCGTCTCCGGTCGCGCCTGGTGCACGCCCCGGTTCGGGGCCCTGGCCACCGTGATCACGGGGTCGTGGCTGGTGGTCGAATTCACCATCATCGAGCTGGCCTTGTTCGGAACGCCCTCCCTGGCGCACAGCTCGAACCAGGACCCCGCAGTCGTGGTGACGACGCTGAGCCTGGCCGGCGCGTGGGGCATCGCCCTCGGGCTGCTCGGCAGGTCCGGCACATCGGTCGACAGTCGCGGGTTGCGGGTGATCCGGGGATTGCGAACCCGCCGCGTGTCGTGGACTGATGTGCAGAGCTTCGTTTCGGTCGTCGGCGGGATGCCGGGCCTGTGGATCCAGACTCCGCTCGGCACACTCGCAGTTCCCAGCCCGCTTCATCAGTGGTCAGCTGCGGAAGGCGAGGACCGCGCGCAGCGATTGAATCGGGCGCTCGGCGTCGATCCCGGCACGGTCAGCGAACGGACAGGGACGCGGGTCGCGGGGGACGCAGGTGACTCGTCAGGCTCCGACTCCAGATCCGGACCACCTGGAATGCATCCTCGTGTCGAACCCAGCTCGGAGATCGCGGCTCTGTTGACCGGTCGAGCGTGGGACCGCTCCGACGTCAAGTTCTGGTTCATCGCATGGTGCAGTTTCGGGGTTCTTGTCGCGGGCTCGCTTGCCGGCAGCGCCGCGTCCGGCGGAACAGACGGCTTCCGCCCAGCTCAGTTCGTCACCGTTTCCGTTGTCGTCGCCGTCACAGTCGGCGGGGCCTGGTCGATCCTGCGCCAACGTTCGAAGGCTGAACGGGATGGGATCGTCGTCGTGGGCGCAACCGGGAGACTATGGATCCCTTGGTCCGAGGTCGCGCGCTTCAGCTGGCGGGTTCCGAAGTCCGGATCGACCACGGGGCTTTTGCAGATTGAGCGGACCGGCGCATCGTCGGTCACCGTGGCGGCGGTCCCGAAGCGCGAGGCGGTAGGAGCGGCCGAACTGCTGAACCGCTCCTTCGGGCTGAGTCGGGCGACGGAGCCGCAGACCTTTGAGGAGGACGTTCCGGCCGCTCGGGCCGCCTTGCCCGCCGGCTTGACCAGCTGGTTGGCCAGGGGCCGCCGGAGCCCGGTGCTCGAACCCGGGTCCGAGTTGTCTCGACTGCTCACCGGGCGGGCCTGGGACACGAGATCGGGAAAGACCCTCATCGCATTTTGCAGTATTTCGGGATTCGGCTTCAGCATCCTGATGCTGGCCCTGGCGCTCTTCGACAAACACGACCGCTCTCGACCGGCCCAAGTCGTGACGGCGGCCGTCTTCGCCTTTGCCACGGTCGGGGTGCAGTTGTTGATCCTGCGCCAGCGATCGACCGTCGACCCGCACGGGATCCATCGTGTGCAGGCCTGGCGGACCTGCTACCTGCGCTGGTCTGACATCGTCTACTTCGATTGCCTGGAGAAGAACCGGATCGGTGCGTTCCTCACCGACGTGTCCCACGGTCCAAGGCGCGTAGCGGTCCCCACCGTGTTCCACACGTTCCAGCTGAGCGAGCTTGTCTCGGCGGTCGGGCTGTTGAACGAATTCTTAGGGGCGACGCCGCCATACACACCCTCGTCGTTTCGGTTTACAGCGCCCGTCTTCACGGCTTCTACCCTCGCCGGGCCGTGGGCCGATCCTCAGAGCGACCGTCGGGCCAATGGGCCGCCGAGCGACCCGGGCGTCCGGGAGTTACTCGTCGGGAATGAACGCCAGGGCCGGCGCTTCTGGGTATACACGGTGCCGGCCACGCTGGCTGCGCTCGGGCTGGCGATCGGACTGGCGGCAGCCTCGGAGTACGCCCGGGTCGACCATGCGCGAAAGGGGCAAGTGGTGTGGGCGATCATCCTCACCGTCGGAGCCATCGCGGTCGTATGGCTTCACGGCCGTTCGGGCACGAGAATCGACGGGCGCGGCCTGGACAAGGTGGTCGCCTTCACTCACGTCCGCATTCCCTGGACAGAGGTGACCGGCTTCGTTGCCTACTGGAACGGTCGGCCAGGTATCTACGTGCAGCGAAATCACGACGTGCTGGTTCGCGTGCCGAGCTCCAAGCCGATCGGCCTCGACAACGCCCGTAGTGCCGTCGAGTGTTTGAACCGGGCCTGCGGCTTGGCTGACCCGGTGGACCGAAAACCATAGCCAGGTCACGAAGGCGGCCGGTGAATTGCCCAAACTGGCCGGCCAGAAGTTGCCGCCTTCGGAGCGGCCGGAGCTCACTCTATGGGCCGGGTGCGCGGCGGGTGAACACCACTGGACGACGCGATAGTGACTTCCCCCTATCGAACCCCATTCACCTGGTGGAGCACCCGTCATCGGTGGGCAAGGCGGCGCGCCTGGAGGAGCGCCGGGCGGTCGCCGTCGAGGACCGCTTCGACGGACGACTCCAGCTGGGCGACCACCGTGCGGCCGTACCCGACCTGAGGGGAGCGGTGGCCGAGCGACCGCTCCGCGAGCGTCGTCGACGCCAGCTGATGCTGGCCCTCTACCGCGACGGCCAGCAAGATGCGGCACTCAAGACCTTCAACGACTTCCGGAAGACCCTGATCGAATCGTCGGGCCTGGATCCCGGGCCCGAGATCGACGCGTTGAATACGGCCATCATCTTGGACCGCCCCGATCTCCGCTGGACTCCTCCCGGCGAGAACTCGACCTCAGCCTGAACCCCGAATATCTCGGAAGACGGAACCTTTTCGGGCTTCTCGGTTGACCGCAATGAAAGGGACGAGGGAAAGAGAGTCGATAATGAGCGCCTCCGAACACCGGTCCCACGAGTGGCAGCTGACTTCAACAACCGATGAGCACTGTCTCGCACGACCAAAAATTCATCGAAATCGGCTCGTTTCGTTCTCGGCTCAGAACTCAGGTGTGTTTTATCAGTGTTGGTGAAATATATGGCGGCTTGCTCCAATGCCGGGTCTGGGCAAACAGAACGATACGGAACTGTCACGCCGCTTCCCGATCGCCTGTCCGATGTGGTCGCATCCATATTTCAAAAGGGGGAATCCGGCGTGACGATCGAACAGGTGCTTCGTTACGAAGCGATCAGTTCGAAAGCGTACGAGCACCCGGCGGACCGAGCGGCGACGTCGGCTCTGCACTCCATCCCGCTGATGGACAGGGTCATAAAGCGGTTGACGGACGTGGCCCATGAGCGGCGTCTTCGCCAGATCCTGGTGGGCAACGCCGTCCGCGTGGGGGACAACCAGATTCCAGCCATGTGGGCGGCCTATCGGCTGAGTGGGCATGTGCTCGACATCGATTCGCTCCCCGACTTCTACGTGACGCAGACGCCCGTGGTCAACGCAATGACCGTCGGTGCGAAGAATCCTGTGGTCCTCATCAACTCAGGACTGGCAGGCTCGTACAGCGACGAAGAGATCCAGGCGGTCTTGGCACACGAGCTTGGGCACGTTCTCTCGGAGCACTACTACTACACGACCGTTCTCGTGCTCCTTCACAACTTCTTGAGAACTTCGATCCCTGGGAGACTGGCGAGACTGCCGGTTCAAGCCTTGTACACGGCCCTTTTGGAGTGGGCGCGCGCGGCGGAGCTTTCGTGCGACCGAGCAAGTGCGCTCGTCATGGGTGGTCCGATGGCGACCTGTCGGGTGCTCATGCGGATGGCCGGCGGGGCACTTGAGGGCATGAATCTCGATGCCTTCATCGCCCAAGCAACCGAGTATGCAGAAGATGACGACCTTTTTGCTCGATGGGGCCGGGCTTGGGTCGAAATCGGGCTCACGCACCCATTCGCGGTTCGTCGAGTCCGAGAGCTCATCCTGTGGGTACGTGAAGGGAATTTCGATCGCATCCGGCGTGGGAGTTACGTGCGTCGTGGGAACGAACCCCCTCCGTCGGCGGAGTTCGATGCCGCGGTCGGCCACTATCGAGCCCGATTCACCGCATCGCTCGAGCGGTCGACGGGTGGAGTCCAGCGTCTCGTCGGCCAGTTCGACGAGAGGCTGAATAGTCGCGGTAGCCAGCAATCGGAGGATCCCGACTGGGACGAGTAACAGTTCGCGATCTCACACTCATCGATTCGCGACCGGCTCTGGGGAGACATCTGACTTAGCAGAGGATGCTGTTCATTCATCCTCGAGGTCGGCCCTACCAATATTCGATGCTTTCAACCGAGATGCCGTAGCCCAACCCCTCACTGTGAACGCCTAGGTATCGGAGTCTCGCAGCCTGTCGGCACCAGCTTTCGACCGCACGACACGCTGGGTTATTTGCGGTTTCGACGTATTACCGGGCCCTTACCGGGGTTCTCTACGTTGCACTTGTGTGTGTGGATCAGGAGAGAAACGCACACTGACAAGGGTGTACCGCTCGGCCCGCAATCGCTCGCCACGGTGCTCGAACAAGGAGACTCGGATGGACGGACACTGGAATGTTGGCCGACAGGGAATCAGACGAATCAGGCCGATGGTTGCCGGCTTCTGCGGCGCCGTGTTGATCGTTGGAATCATTGCCTCTCCGGGAGGTGCACTCGGGCGTCTCTACCCACATGAAAGTCGGTTTTCTGAGGCAACGACCACGGACCGACCGCACAACGTCGAGAGCGGCCAGCCTCTCACGCAGGCCAATATCCTGGTCACCGACCTGGCGAGCAACGAGACGTCCGTGTACTCGTGGTCGAACGCGACGCCCAACTATGGGCCGAACGACACCTGCGGCACGAACACCCTGTCGCTGTGCATGTCCTACGGTGCCGGCTCGGGGCCGAACGGTGGGGTCTTCTCCATTGTGGTTGGCCCTCCGGGACTCGAGGCTGGCACCGACTACCCGGACGTCGGCGGCCAGATGACCGTCGTGGCCGGTGCCGGGTCGTGTGGTGAGGCCATGCCCGGCGGTGGGGCGAGTGCGGACGTCGAGCTCGATCAGTACCAGTTCGCGGCTGGCCCGACTCCTGTGACTGCCGTGGCGTTGGAGTTCTTCTGCGAGAACTCCGATTACGCGATCTCCGGCACGATTGCGTACAACATCTTGCCGACCGACCCCGGTGACGGCTACTACATCTACGGGCAGTACGGAGAGTTGGGCGGGTTCGGCAACGACAACTACCTGAACTACCTCAACGGTCCATACATGTTGAACCTGAACGCGCCCATCGTCGGTATGGCGACCACGTCAACTGGTGCCGGCTACTGGATGACCGGATCCGATGGCGGTGTCTTCGCGAGCGGTGACGCCGGCTTCTACGGCTCGACCGGGAACCTGCACCTGAACAAGCCCGTGGTGGGCATGGCGGCCACGCCCGACGGTCGCGGCTATTGGCTCGTGGCCTCGGACGGCGGCATCTTCGCCTTCGGTGACGCCCGCTTCTACGGCTCGACCGGGAGCTTGCACCTGAACAAGCCCGTGGTGGGCATGGCGGCCACGCCCGACGGTCGCGGCTATTGGCTCGTGGCCTCGGACGGCGGCATCTTCGCCTTCGGTGACGCCCGCTTCTACGGCTCGACCGGGAACCTGCACCTGAACAAGCCCGTGGTGGGCATGGCGTCCACGCCCGACGGTCGCGGATACTGGTTGGTGGCGTCAGACGGCGGCATCTTCACCTTCGGTGACGCCCACTTCTACGGCTCGACCGGGAGCTTGCACCTGAACGAGCCGATGGTCGGGATGGCAGCGACCGCTGACGGTGGCGGCTATTGGCTCGTGGCATCCGACGGTGGAATCTTCACCTTCGGGTCGGCCAAGTTCGACGGCAGCTTGGGCGGAACGGGAGTCGATGACGTCGCAGGTGTCACTGTCAGTTAGGGCGCACGACGCCTGCTCGGCCGTCAGCAGCAGCCGGCTCAACGTCAGGCGGACGCTCTCGTCGGGATGATTCCGACTCCCATGGCCGAAGCTCGAGTCGATCGTCACCGGCGTAAGTCACTTCAGGCTCCAATCGAGACAAACGGCGCCCAGCAATATGGATGTTGCGTGTCGACCTCCTGTTTCATTGACAGGGACGCAGTACGCAAGGATCCTGATGGTGGTCGACGCACGTGAAGCCGTAGCGGTTCGGGTCCTGACCACCGCTGCGGCCTCGGCTGCCGGGCAATCGATGCATTGCTACTCTGCCAAAGAGAACAGCCAAATCGGGGCCGGCGTCCGGGTCGAGGGGGGATTGTGTCCGACGAGCGAGCGCACAGCAGGCCACTACGCACCGTTCTCTTCGTGCCCGGGAGCGAAAGGGAACAAGTCGAGAGGGCCCCGTTCCACGGTGCCGATGCCGTGGTCATCGACTTAGAGGAACCTCGGACGCCGTGCTCCGAGGCCGACCGAGAGCGGGCTCGCTCCATCGTCTCGGAGTTCTTCTCCCGGTTGCCCGACGACCCAGCACCGCTCTGGTTCGCCCGGGTACAGGCAGTCGACACCGGCCAAACCCTGAAGGACCTGCGGTCGGTCATGCACGAGAAGCTGGCGGGGATACTGTTGCCGAAGGTGCAGGGTCCACGTGACGTACACGGGGCCGACGCCCTCCTCAACTGCATGGAGGTCGAAGCAGGCCTGCCGCTGAAGTCCAAGATCATCTACCCGATCCTGGAGACGGCCCAGGCGCTCCGCCTGGCCTATGACATCGCCATGGCCTCCGAACGGGTCCTCTACATGGGTGGTGCCATCTCCCGGTTTGGCGACATTCACCAGGCGCTGGGCTTCCGGTGGTCGGCGGAGGGCAGAGAGACCCTCTTCCTCCGCTCCAAGGTCCTGCTCGACGCGAAGGCGGCCGGGATCCGCTACCCCATCAGCGGCATGTGGGGTGGCGACAGCGACGATCTCGATGGCCTGCGAAAGTGGGCCACCGAGCTTCGCGACCTCGGCTACTACGGGATGATGATCGGTAATCCTGACCACATCCCTCTGGTGCACGAAGTCTTCTCGCCCACCGACGACGAGCTCGCCTACTGGCGCGAGCTGGATCATCGGGCCACCGAGGCCGAAGAGCGCGACACCGGTCGCATCGAGCACGGCGACCCGAACCAAGGCGAGGGCTTTGTCGTGCACATCGCCCATGTGGGTTCAGCCCGGAAGAACCTGGACTGGGCACACGACCTGGGCTGCATCGACTAGCCAGAGAGTCGGGGATTCACCTATGACGACGACCAGGAACATGACGGCCGCTGATGTCCGCTCGGAGGTCGGGCATCCGATCATCGACGCCGATGGGCACTTCATGGAGTTCATGCCCCTGTTGAACGACGAGGTGCTGACCTATCTCGAAGAGGTGGGCGGGGCCGCACTCCGGGACCGCTTTCGGGCTCACGCCCTGAAGGAACTGGACACTGCCGTGTTCGAAGCCGACCGGTCGGTCCCTGCCGTCGTGGATGGGTGGCGATCCATGCCCTCGTGGTGGGGGAACCCGGTGTCGGACCCCAGGGACCGGGCCACCGCCCATCTCCCCAGCTTGATGTACGACCGTCTGGAAGAGCTGGGCATCGACTTCATGCTCATCTATCCCTCATGGACCCTGGGCTTTCTCATGAGCACCGACGACGAGCTCCACGCTCCCACCTGCCGGGCCACCAACCGGTACTTCGCCACGTTGTTTGCCCCCTATCGCGATCGGTTGGAGCCGGGTGCGCTCATTCCCATGCAGAACCCGGACGAGGCCGTGGCCGAGATCGACTTCGCCGTCCAGGAGCTGGGCTTCAAGTCGGTGCTGCTCGCCGGTCATGCATTTCGGCCGGTGGGACCGAAGGAAGGACCCCCGGTGGGTTCGCGTCTCGATGTGTTCGGCCTCGACAGCCCCTACGACTACGACCCGGTCTGGGAGGCCTGCGTGCGGAACAAGGTCGCTCCCGCATTCCACAGCTCCTTGCAGCAGGTGCATCCGGCCCGATCGATCACCAACTACGTGTTCAACCACGTGAACGGGATCGCCGGGGCCCATGAGGTCCTGTGCAAGGCCCTCTTCCTCGGCGGTGTGTACCGGCGCTTTGCTGAGCTGCGCATCGGCTTCCTGGAAGGGGGGGTCACATGGGGATGCGCGCTGCTGGCCGACCTTATCGGCCACTGGGAAAAACGGGGCGGGCACGCCATCAATGATCTCGATCCTGCCAACCTCGATGTGGCCGCAGTGCTGGCCTTGGTGGAGCGCTACGGAAGCACGGACATGACGAACAACTTGAGCGAGCTGGGCGAACACCTATCCCGACGCCCCGGGCGACCCGCGGTGCTCGACGAGTTCGCGGCGGCCTCGGTCACAACGGTCGAGGACATTATCGAGCCCTTCGAGACCCGCCTCTATTTCGGCTGCGAGGCGGACGATCCCTTGATCTCGTTCGGTTTCCACCTCAACTTCGAAGGACGCCAGCGTCGCGCTGAGACCGATGCTGGGAAGCGACGTCTCCCACTGGGACGCACCGGTGATGAGCAACGTCATGGTCGAGGCCTACGAACTGCTTGAACGGGGATCGGTCACTCGCGAGGAGTTCGAGCAGTTCACCTTCACGAATTCGGTCCGGCTCCATGCTGGAGCGAATCCTCGGTTCTTCGAGGGGACGGCGTGCGAGCGCGAGGCCGCCGCGGCACTCTGAGGCGGACCCGAAGACCCAGGGGCCGGCAGGCGCTCAGGTGCCCAGGGAACATGGGACTCAGCCTTCGTCAAGATCGTTCCGTGGCGGCGTACCGGGCCCGCACGATCGGGCCCTCGAGCATGACGGAGCCACCGAGTCGGCAATGGGCAGGACGGCGCGGAGGACTGTTCGACGACCAGGATCGAGAGCCCTGCGTGGCCAGCTCGGTCACCAGCTCGTAGAGCTGGCGGACCACGAAACGGGCGAGTCTCATGGCATGGGCAATTGCAGCATTTTCTCTAGCAAATGCTTGTTCGGACGCGGTTCATTCCTGACCGCGTGGCACCGGTAGCTGGTTGACACTTCCCGGACGCGGCACCGGTACTCGGGCGACAGTGGCCCCGCTGCCTCCTTGACACTCGAGGTCCACCAGCTATTGGGTCGCCGCCTTCTTCACTGTCGGTCTTCCAGTCGAGGCGCCTATTGGTGGTGAGGCGTTCCCTTCCCTGATCCGGGTGCCTAGATTCCGTCCACCCGAGATCCGCAGCACGCGGTCGAGCTCCGGACGGCACCCGGCACTAGGCACTCCCAACCTCTCTGCCCTTTCCGGAGCGCCTGACGTGGCCCACCACCAGTTCCAGCACGCCGAGCGAGTTGGGCGCGGAGATCTCACCACTACCTTGTGGGACATTCTTTGCAGGAGTCGTGAAGGGGAAGCATGGCATTCGATCTGAACGAGCTGCTCCGGACCCGGCACGGGGAGAACTTCGCGCTTCATGAGAAGCACTTGAATTACCAGCTCGGACGGGTACTCAAGACGATCGGCTTCGACCGCTTTTACGTGCGTGGCGAAGGTTCATACCTCTATGACGCCGAGGGTGACCGATACCTCGATTTCCTCTCGGGGTTCGGCGTCTATGCCCTTGGTCGGAGCCATCCGGCGCTCAAGGCGGCGCTCCACCAGGCCATCGACCTCGACCTGCCAAATATGGTCCAGATGGACTGCTCCCTTCTGCCCGGGATCCTGGCCGAGCGATTGGTTGGACGCTGCAGTGAAGAGATCAACCGCGTGTTCTTCTGTAACTCCGGAGCCGAGGCGATCGAGTCGGCCATCAAGTTTTCCCGTGTGGCCACCAAGAGGCCGCGCATTCTCTTCGCTGAGCACGCGTTCCACGGGCTGAGCACAGGAGCCCTCGCGCTGAACGGAGGCGCCGAGTTCCGTGAGGGCTTCGGCCAGTTGCTCCCGGGATGTGATTCCGTGCCCTTCGGAGATCCTGACGCCTTGCGAAGCGAGCTCAAAAAGGGGGATGTCGCCGCCTTCATCGTCGAACCCATTCAGGGCAAGGGCGTCTACGTTGCGCCGCCAGAATATTGGAGGGAGGTCCAGGAGCTCTGCCGGTCGCACGCAACCCTTCTGGTGCTCGACGAAGTGCAGACGGGAATCGGGCGAACCGGCAAGTTCTTCTGTTTTGAGCACTGGGATCTGAAACCCGACATCGTCACGGTGTCCAAGGCGCTCTCGGGAGGATTCATTCCCGTGGGCGCTGTCCTGACGACAGACCGCGTTTTCTCCTCGGTCTATAGCTCGCTCGAGAAGGCGCTCAAGCACTCGAGCACCTTTGGACGCAACCAGTTGGCCATGGTGGCCGGGCTCGCCACTCTGGCCACCTTCGACGAAGAGGACATCATCCAACGCGCCCGCCAGAGCGGATTCGCCTTCGAGGCGGCGTTGGCCCCCCTGGTCGAGCGCTACGAGATGTTCCACGAGGTACGGGGCAAGGGACTCATGATCGGCCTTCAGTTCGGGCCACCGCAGGGGAAAGCGTTGCGCCGGCGGTTCAACGCACTGGAGCGCCTGCGTCCGGCCATCTTCTCCCAGATGATGGTGGTGCCCCTCTTCCACCGCCACCGCATTCTCACCCAAGTGGCGGCGGACAACGTCAACATCATCAAACTGCTGCCACCCCTCATCTGCGGCCAGGAGGAGATCGACTACTTCGTCGGCGCTCTCGATGACGTGCTCAAAGACGCTCACAGTGGCACCGGCCTTCTCTTCGAATTCGGTCGGACCATGGCCAAGGGAGCGCTGCGAAGGTCCGGCAAGGCACGCCCGCATGCCGCGTACGACGTTCCTCGCTCCTCGAGTAATGGGAACGGATCCTCGGTTCACATCGCTTCGGCGCAGGGGTAATGAGCACGAATCCGACGATCAACCCGGGTGACCGGGTTGCAGTAACCGGGGCAGCCGGGTTCATTGGCTCAGCAGTCGTGCGGGCACTTCTGGCCCGCAAGGCCGAGGTGACGGCGCTGGTCGAGCCCAATGGCGACGTCGGGAACCTGGGGGGCTTGCCCGTCGAGCAGATCACCGTGGACGTGCGAGACGCCGATGCCGTTATGAAAGCGTGCGGTAGCGCACGATTCATCTTTCACCTGGCCGCCATGTACCGGTTCTGGGCACCTCAGCCCAAAGACTTCTACGACGTCAATGTCGGAGGCGTGCTCAACGTCTTGAAAGCTGCCCGCCTCGGAGGATGCGAGCGGGTGATTTACACCAGCACTGTCGGAGTGCTGGGACTGAATAGAGCGGCCCTCGGCGAGGCAGCCGACGAGACTTGCTATGCGGATGTTGCGCACTTGTTCGGTCTTTACAAGAGGTCCAAGTACGTGGCCGAACATGAGGTGCTTCGTGCCGCCGGACAGGGCGTGCCAGTATCGCTGGTACTCCCGACCTTTCCTATCGGCCCGGGAGACCTGAGACCAACGCCCACTGGAAAGGTGGTGCTGGATTACCTCAACGGAAGAATCCCCGCCTTCGTTGACACCACCCTGAACGTGGTCCATGTGGACGACGTTGCGAACGGGCATCTCCTGGCGCTGGAACGGGGAAGGATCGGCCGCAGTTACATCGTCGGCGGGGAGAACATGGGCATGGGCACCTTCCTGGCGCGTCTCGCCGCCACGACGGGCCTCCCCGCTCCGAGAATCCAGATTCCCAGAAGCCTGGCGCTGGGAGTTGGAGCCGTCTCCCAGGTGGTCGAGGGACGCATCCTGAGGCGGGAGCCCTTTGCCGCCCTCGAGGCAGCTCGGATGTCTACGACCAACATGATGTTCAGTGATTCACGGGCGCGCCACGAACTCAGCTATTCGCCGCGATCGGTCAACGAGGCCTTGTGTGACTCCGCCCGATGGTTCGCCGAGAACGGCTACGTGAAGGAGAAGCGGCTTCGCCGTATGCATCTCCCCCCGATCGATTGAGGCTGACCAACGGAACTGCCGCAGAACATCAACCGTTCGTCCTCGAAGATCTTGCGACGAAGTGCTCGATCTCTGCGACGACTTGTTGCCGCGGCTCGAGTCCTCAAGCCCGGACACGGCGGCAGCCGACCTGGGAACCCGATGGCTCAGTTCGGGTCGGTGGATCCGAATCTGGGGGCTTTTGAGACGTTCGGCGAACGTTGCGGCTGATCCGTAGCAAGTAAGCATTGCTCGCCTATACCATTGCTACGCCTAAACATTGCTCGCCTAGATTCGTTTTTTCGGTTGCCTGGCACATGGTCCATGCACTGATCGACCCGGAGTGACTGCGGCTACACGAAGCCGGTTCTCAAGGTCTCTGGTCCGGGCTGAAGTCGTCCATTGGGTCTCGTTGCGAACGGAGAGGCACTCCGGGCAAACTCAACGAAGTAGGTGTCCCTGCTTGCCGGCACACGGCGGACCCGAGAGCCACCGAAAGCAACCGGGTCCTACCAACGCCGACCGATTCCTTTGTGGCCTCGAGGGTGTCCAGTGGGAGGGCGGCGGTTTAGGGCGCCGCCGTGTACGCCACTACCTGTGACGCCGTCGGGACGAGGAGCAGGCCAGCGCCGACGGACGGCGTCGGGAAGTGGTTCCGGTTGTCCCCGATCGTGAGTTGTTGCAACGTTTGGCCGGTCGACGGATCGATGGCAAAGAGCGTTCCGTCGTCCGCTCCTCCCATGGCCCAGAGCAGACCACCGGCCAGGATCGGCGGGGCCGTCGCGTCTCCGTTGCTCCAGACCACCTGGAGTCCGGGCGGACTCGAGTTCACGTTCACCGCTTCCACTCCACTCTGGCAAGGGATGTAGACCACGGTGCCCTCGATGACCTCGCCGCCGTCCACGTTCCCGCCCGGGCAGACGGCCGCGGACGCGACCTGGCCGCCGATACCGCCCAAGTCGGCGCGCTTCAGTTCGTAGGCAGTCTGCGCCTTGCCGGCCTCGAGAGCGAAGCCGTCCGAGAGCAGCGCAGGCGGGCTCGATCCGAGATCTTGGTCGTGACTGTTCTGGGCCGCCCAGTCACTCGGGGCAAACAACTGTGTCCGACTGAGGTGAGGCGAAAGCTCGATCACAGAATCGCTTCCGTCGTAGGAGTCGCCGGGTCCAGCATCACCGTTCCCGGTCGAGACCCATACGTTTCCCGAATGATCGACGACTGGCGCGGCGCCTCCCATCCACACCGCCCCCTTGCCGCCATTGGCTCCGCTCGTGACGTCGAAGAATTTCGCGGTGCCACCCGTCTCAGGCACGCTGACGACCCAGCCGTGATAGGTCGAGCAATCGCCATCGTTGCCCCCGTACCCGAACACGACGCGCCCGTCGCTGAGGTTCAAACCGGTTCGTTGCAGGATCGCGGCTGTGATCGCGCCGGATGGGTCGACGTCTTGATTGAGCTCGACCGTGCCAGTGTCTGTGTTGAGACCGACCAGGTGGTGTGACGCAGCCCCATCCACCGTCTCGTCCGCCACGACAAAGATCTCGTGCCGGCCCGCGTCGATGACAGGAGTGCCCGTGATGCCAACCGTTGGAGAGATGTCGCCGCAGGGTAGCGAATTCGAAGCCACGGGTTTGCCGATATGGGTCGACCACACCACGTGACCAGAGGTGGCCGACAATGCGTAGACGGTGTCGTGTTCCGTGGCCACGTATACGGTGCCGTCGAGCTCGAGTGGTTCTCCGTATAGTTGTCCTTTGAGCTGGGGTGACGTCCAGGCAAGTTTGGCCGAAGAGAAGGACGCCCCCGACTTGTCGACCCCCCTGCCGAGCTTGTCACCGTGGTACACGGTCCACGCTCCGTTGCTGGTGGAAGTCGCGGTGGCGGTGGCGGCGCTGACCACCGGCACCGCGGTGAGGATAGGGAGCGCGACACCCGCGCGCGGCCACAGAGAGGAGAGCCGAGACGAGGACGAGCTTCGCCGTCTTGCCAGCGTTCGCCCCGACGAATGCCCAGGGCCGTACTGCCTCAGAAAGAGCGGACATGCGCATGGGGAGCGGCAACCTATCGGGTACTGGGCACGGTGTCGACACGATGTCAGGTTCGGACGGAGTTTGGGACGCGCTGTCCGGTCGCGCAGGCGCGGGGGGACCGTAGTAGTAACCCGAGCCTCCGGACGTCGTGGGGCCGCCGAAGCTGATGTGGCCGCCATCGAGCCTCGGCTGGGATCCGCGTTCGGGCCTACGGCGCGTTTGAATCGCTACGCCTGCGGGTCTTTCCACGTGTCGCTCTGTCCTTATGCTGGCCTACAGAAGGGAGCAAGCATGAACTCAGCCCGCAGTCTTGTCGCAGTATCGGCGACAAGCGTGATGCTCACCCTGGTGACGTCGGCTGGCGCTGTGACGTCACCCGTGGGTACGGCCGGAGTGCGGAGGCAGCCGTCACAGGGCACGCTTCGCCTCCCAGAACGATGACGGACGATGCGAGCTCGATCTGGTCCGTCGAGGATACGGTCAACCAAAAACCGAAGCAGGTCAACAACAGTTACTTCGGAGGGGTGTCTGCTTCCAGTCGTGACGAGGCTTGGGCCGTTGGGATCTACGGCGACAAGAACGCGCTCGACCATCCGCTTGCAGAGCATTGGAACGGCACGGCCTGGTCGATCGCACCAGTGCCCCAACCGACTGGACAGCAGGCGACCTTTGAAGCCGTCCACACTCTGGGTCCAGACGACGCCTGGGCCGTCGGTACGAGCTTCAGCGGCGGAGCCGGCGCAACTCCTGGAGGCTCCACGCTGATCGAGCATTGGAACGGGACAGCGTGGACAATCGTTCTCAGCCCGAACGCCGTCCCGGTCGTGGACGGCAACTCCAACACGCTCGACGCCATCGCGGCAACTGGACCCGACGACATCTGGGCTGGTGGGTGGTATCTCAACAACGACGCGGACATCCTCACGATGCTGTTCGAACATTGGAACGGAACTTCGTGGTCACTCGTCACATCACCCATCGTCGAGGGAGCAATCGTCACTTCTCTGACTGCGATCAGCTCAGACAATGTGTGGGCTGTCGGATCCTATGGGGACGACGGCAATATGTCCGCCCATTGGAACGGAAAGAAGTGGGCGATCGTCAGCGCACCAAACGTGACCAATGCTGGCCAGGTCGCCCAGAACGAGTTAACCGCAGTCAGCTCCGACGGCACGAAAGACGTGTGGGCGTCGGGCTATGTCTTCAATGTCAACGACAAGAACTTTGCCGAACCCTTCGTCCTGCACTGGACCGGCTCTCGTTGGTCGCTCACGATGACCCCGAATGTCGGATCAGAAGGAAGCAGGCTCCGGGGCATCGACGTGCTTTCTCCAACCGACGTCTGGGCCGTCGGTCAGGAGCAAAAGGACAATGGCTCGATTCTGACTCTGACCGAGCAGTACGAGGGTTCGACTTGGAGGATCGTCTCGAGTCCCGATCCGGGAGTGCTTGGAAAGCTCGTGGACAACTCATTGTCCGCCGTCGCAGGTGCGGGGGAGGGCCTTTTCGCGGTCGGGGCCGACGAGGTGAACGGCCAGTGCTGTCTGCGGACCCTCGCTATCGGGACGAGCCATGGTTGACGACCAAAGGACATGCCCGAATCGCTGTGGCTCAGCGCCGAGGGCTGCAAGAGTCGCTCTGGAGCAGATCGTGTAGCAACGCCGTCGGCGTCAGCCGCCAGTGCATTGGCGTTCGGGTCAACCACCAGGTACGGATCGCGGCCAGGACCTAGGTTCCTCGTCTTGGATTCTTGGAGGTCCCGGTTTCTCGCAAGGCGGACCGAATGCGGTCCCGTGCCGTGCCATGTCATCCTCGACACCTCGAGGTCTGGGCTACGCGCCAGCGGGCCACCGACCCGCTCTTCGCCCGTACTCCGACGACCCGTCAGCCCCTCGAGGTGATCGGGACAGCACCACACCCGCCAGCAACGCGTCAGAAGGCGCGAACCGACGACTCGTCCCTCCGATTGGTGTCCTCGACTACCCGTCCGTAACTGTCAGCTCCGTGTCAACAGAAGTGCACGGGTATGGAAGGCGCGATATAGGGCTGCGAGGCCCGGCACTGCGAGGTAGGGGGCGACAATGCGAGAAATCTTGCTTTGGTCTCCAGTAGCCCGGATCCATTCGCTCTCCACCCATTCAACTTGAGAGAAGTAACGTCGGCAGACACGCCCTATTTGAGACACCGATAGATAGATGACGTCGTTGAGAAAGAAGAGGCGATACCACTCTGTGATCTCACTCTTGGTCGTTCTCGAGGCGCTACCGCTGTTCGGCCCGGAGCCAACTCTGGCCCAAGCAGGTGGTCGGAAGCCCAGGATCACCCAGACGCGCACCAAGGGCGTTGGATGAACCTTGCCACCAAAGGGAATCAGAGTATGGGACTCGAGGGGGCGCCAACCGGCCGGAAAGAAGTGCAGGGAGTATCCGCCTGGCCTCAGAACCCGGGCGATCTCGGACATCGGTTTCGAATAGCTCATGACGTGTTCGAGCGTCGAGGTCGAGAAGCAGAGGTCGAACGAGCCATCCTCGAAGGGAAACTCTCCGGTCGGAGAGGACACAAAGAGGCACTCTCCCTCATCCCACATACGATTGCGCCCCGGGGTGAATTGTGGTCGCTCGAGGTCGACACCGAGAGCTTCGTATCCTTCAGCTCGTAGCTCTTGAACGTGACGACCGAGGCCACAGCCGAAATCCAATATGCGCGCATCGCTCGGGAAGGGGAGGCGGCGCTGCGCGGCGATGGCCCGCAGTATTGGCAGCATCGGCTCCCTGCTTTCCCATCCACCTCTGCGAGCAGTGGTCTCAACCACGGCCGCGTGAGGCCGGCCATTGCCTGCGCTCGGATCCGAGTCGCTTGTACGCGATCTATGGTGCCGCGTCGAGCCGTTGGCACACATGAACCCCCCCTTCTCCCGCACGGGGGCCGCCTGTTGTGAGCGGGGTTGAAACTAGTGCTGCTCTAATTACTAACCGCTGTCCTCTTTCGCGGTCAAGGGTCACGACAGTCTCACGCGTCGCAGGAAGCGGCTGAGGACTCAGTTCGTGTCCCGATTCCGGTCTGCCTGCCGGCGGAGACTCGCTTGCTGAGGAGGGAGGACCCTTCTCAACCGCCTCGACGTTCCCGAGATCTGTAGAGGCGCGGAGTCGCTGGCTTCGGAGACTGCGGCGGCGTGCTATGGCGAAGGCTACCCCCGCGCCCGCTGTTCCGCAGCACCGCCCTACAAGAGTGTGGCGAACCACCACATTGCCGGTGTTGGAGCGGAAGAGGTTGAAGGAACTGACGCCCGGCAACGTCGACCGGTTCGGTTCCCCGCTCTCCGCCGTGCTCCCGGTGCCCGCGCCGCCCGCGGCGCCCGAGCCGCCCGCCGCGCGTCGTTTCTGGGCCGCCTTGCGCTCCAGGCCCCTCTCGCCCCACCCGTCTTCCCCAACGCTCGATCTCCACGGGTCGGCCGTCTGGGGCACCGTGACCTGACTGCCATTGGGTCTGCTCGCCTGAATCCGGAGAACGTCTTGATCGTAGGTCTCGGGAAGCTCGGAACGATCCGGGTTTCTCAGCGGTCTCTCATGAGGCTTCTATATCGTGCACATCCGGCAAGCTGGAGGTGAATCGTGAAACGTCACACGACCATGGTGCTCGTTGGAGTCCTTGCGCCGCTCGGGCTCGTTTTAGCCAACGGTGCCCCTGCAGGTGCGGCAATGACGAACAATTTGATCAAGAACGGTACTGCCGAATTGGGAACCGGCAGTCCGACGGGCGCTGTCGTCCCGGTCCCTGATTGGACAGACTCCACTGGAACGTCGTTCACCGCGGTCAAGTACGGAGCGACAGGAGGAGGATTCCCCACGTCAACGTCGCCCGGGCCTCCAAAGCGCGGTCTCAACTTCTTCGCCGGCGGACCGAACGACCCGAATGACTCGATCGTGGCCACACAGACGGTGAATCTCGCGCCTTACGTGAATTCGATCAAGGCCGGTCACGTGTCGGCCAAGCTCCACGGCTGGCTGGGGGGTTCCGGCACGAGAACGGACGAGGCGTTCGTGGAGGTGGACTTCAAGAACAGCCAGGGCTTCCTTGTCGGTCCTTCCATGACCCTTGGTCCTGTCACGGAGTCAGATCGAGGCGGTGTCACCGAGCTCCTCCTGAGAAAGGATGCCGCCGCCGTCCCGAAGGGCGCGGCGGAGCGCATTCGTTCAGCTCAGCTTCAGCCGCCAGATCGGGCAGACGTACAACGACGCGTTCATCGACGATGTCGGGTTGAAACTCACAGGAGTTTGACGTCCGACGTCCTCGCGGGCGTTGCGAATCGATAAGAACGACGATGAAGGAACGCCGTTGGCATGCGGCGTGGCGACGACGAGCCGGTCCGCCATACGCCGCCGAAGCGAACGACTGATGTCAGTGACTGCGGCCGAGACCCGAGCGGGGCTGCGGGCCTCCGCCGCATCGGGGGGAATGGCTTTGAAGGTGGCCTGAACGTGCTGGAGGCGAGCTGGGACGACTCGTCAGCGGCGGCATTGACAAGAGCCAAGAGACCTGACGTCGGACCGTACCGAAGGGTTGTTGAATCACTGCGAGCTCGGCAACCGGTACCTCGCTGCGGGGTAACGAGAGACGTCTCTTCGGTCACCACTTCGCCGATCACCTTGGCGATGTCGTTGGCGAAGCTGTCGTCGGTATTCCTCTTCGTCACTCCATGCCGGCGTCCAGGACGAGCACGGCGGTCAGCGCCGTCTGGGCAAGATGGCACCGATGAACCAAAAGAGCGGAATGAACAGCCCAATGATGAACATGACCCAGTGGCCCTTCCTGATGGACATGATGCCCAGGGTCACCAGCAGAACGAGGTAGAGGATGGCCCACAACCCGATGAAACCACCGCTCGTCACATCGGCTAGCTGCATGTCGTCTCCTTCTGCGAATCGGCGACTGCTCCGACGCTCATACTGTTATGTCGAGTCGAGACTACTAAGGTCGCAACGGTCGTTCTGGACACACGGAGATCACGACGAGTTCTCACAGGACGACCGCACGCCTGGGTGACCCGGTCGTCTGAGGATGGCTGCGATGCCGGTGGCAGGCCGATGGTTGCCGCCGAAGCGATGTGTGGGCACGCGGGCGGTTCACAATGGAGGTCCCGGGTATGTCGACGCCCGGGACCCGGTGTGCGGTTACCGGGGCGTGAACGGCGAAGAATGCAATCAACAATGCTCTCGCGGCGTCTTTGTGGCTGACGAGCAGGGTGATGTGAGCTGAGGGCTGAGGGTATGGACGAGAACGGGCAGGAGTTCCTGGAGGCGACCTTGCCGCACCTCGACGTGCTCTACCGCGTGGCCCGTCACGCCGGGCACGACCACCACCGGGCAGAGGATCTGGTCCAAGAGACCTACCTCAGGGCCTATTCCGCCTTTGCAAGCCATCGTGGACCGAACACCCGTGCCTGGCTGGTTGCCATCTGCCTCAACGTTGTCCGTTCCGACGGGCGTCGCCGGGCCCGCCGCGTCGCCGAGAGCCCGTTTCCCGAGGCTGACGTCTACCCCGCGGGTGGCCGGGACGTCGAAGAGGAGGCGCTGGCAGGCCTCGATGGGAAACGGGTCGGCCAAGCGCTCCGCCGTTTGCCCGAGGAGCAGAGGCTGGCCATTGTGCTGATGGACCTGGCTGGTCTCACCGCGGCCGAAGTTGCCGCGCAGTTGCACTGCCCCCGCAACACAGTGCTCTCACGGGTTCACCGCGGCCGCCGGCGGCTGGCCGCCTTGCTGAGCCGAGAGGACGCCGGCCGTGACGTGTGACGAGAAGCGGGTTGTTGCCTTCCTGAACGGCCAACTCTCTGAGGCCGAGGCACAGGCCTTCGACGAGCACCTGCTTCGTTGCGAGGACTGCTGGCGAGCGGTCCAAGAGGACCGAGGCGCCCGCATGGCCATCGAGCGGCTCCGGGTGCCGGCCCCGCCGGGCCTCGCAGACCGGGTGACGGTCTCAGTGGGACTGGCGGGCCGTTCGTGGGCGGACCAGGGAGCGCCGGCGTCGGTGCGCCCTGGCGCACGGGCTTGGCGATCCGTCTCGCGGGTGTGGCCTGGCCGACCAGGCCGACTACTGGTCGGCGCGGCGCTCGGCCTGGCCATCGTCGGTGCTCTGCTCGGATGGACATTGTCAGGTAGTCAGCCGAGCGATCCTCCTCAGATCGCCTCGGTCGTCGCCATGATGGCGCCGAAGACGGCTGAAAGCCCAGGTTTACGCAGCGGTGAGCAATTTCCGACATTGGCGGCCAGACGATCGCGGTGCGGGCCTATCGCGTCGACGGAGTGACGACGCTCGCCGCCACGTCGGACCGGCCCTTCCCCATGCCTGCCAACTCGCATCTCGTGGCCGGATCGTCGTCGAGGGCGTGGATGGCCACACGTGGCTCGCTCGCCCTCTACTGCGTGAACCGTCCGGCCGGCAACGATCACCGTTCGATGTTCCTCGTCGCCGCCATGCCGATGGCGCGCCTTCCAGAGGTGGCGGCCCGCCTCCACCTCATCTGATCGGTCGTCTCGGCTGCACGCGCGGCAACCGCCTTGCAATCAAAGCGCCCTCGGCGGCGTCTCTAACGGTGGGAGCGCGCTTCACGGCTCTCCCAGTACGCCGTTCCTGTCAGGCGGGCCGAAGCATGGCTCGCCATGTCGCAAGGAGGTTCATCCGCAATGAGCGTCAACGTCCGTCGCACGCTTGCAGCAGCAGTCATCGGTGCCGCAATCGCGGTAGGCCCGGCAGCCCTGTCCGGTGCGCAGAGCCTCGCTGCCGCTGGCCAGACCGATTCCGGCGTCCAATCGCCGGCCCAGTATCCAGCGGTCTTCGTGCAGACCGACAATCCCAACGGAAACCAAGTGGCCGTCCTCGACGAACACTCCGACGGCAGGCTTTCGGAGCGTGCGGTGGTGGCGACCGGCGGGCTCGGTGGTCAGTCCCAGGGGGCCATGGCGGACCAGCTGGCTTCGCAGAACTCGCTGGTGTACGACTCGGCGAACCACCTGCTCTTCGCCGTGAACGCTGGCAGCAACACGCTGTCGGTGCTGTCGGCCCATGGTCGTGAGCTCCGGTTGCTGCAAGTGGTGCCCACGGACGGTGTCTTTCCCGACAGCGTCGCCGTCTTCGGGAGCTTGGTCTACGTACTGAACGCAGGCGATACCGGCACAGTGACGGGCTACCGGATTGTCAACAACCGTCTGTTCGCGATCGAGGGATCCTCGCGGTCGCTCCACCTGACCAATACCGACCCGCCCAACTTCTTGATGTCTCCGGGTGATGTCGGGTTCAGTCCCGACGGCTCCGAGCTGATCGTGACGACCAAGGCCAGCACCAGCTCGCTGCAAGTGTTCAAGGTCAACGCGCACGGAATGCTCGCAGCACACCCCACGGTGACGGCTGACCCGGGCAATGTGCCGTTCGCATTCACGTTCACCCCATCGGGCCAACTCGTCGTCGCCGAAGCCGGGAACAGCACCGTGCACACGTATGCCCTCGAGGCCCATGGCGCATTGAGCAGCTTGAGTGCATCGGTGCCCGACGGGCAGACCGCATTGTGCTGGATCACGCCGGTGGGCGCGTACTACTACGTGGCGAACGCCGGGAGCAGCACGGTCAGCGCCTACACCGTCGCCTCCGACGGCACCCCTGCGCTGGTGGGGACGAACGGGATCGTCGCCAACACGGACGCGGGGCCGATCGACATGGCGGCCTCGACTGACGGGAGCACGCTCTACGTCGAGGCGGGTGCTGCAGGAGCGGTCGACGAGTTCCATGTGGGCGCCGGCGGCGCCCTCACCGACCTTGGCAACGTGGCCAGCCTCGGAGCGGGCATCGAGGGTATCGCCACGGACTGAGGCTCGCGGACACGGCCCCCCGGCGTCACACCCCCTACGGCGCCGGGGCGCCGTCGCTCCTACCAGCCCGACTCGAATCGCAAAGTCCGAGGCTTCACAGAACCACGTTCGTTCCTGCATCCGAGGCGCATGTGTCGCAACAGGGGTCGACAACTGCGCTCGAGATGTCTAACATCCCGCTCGAATCGTCGAGGCGATTTCAATGGGGTCCAGCTTGGTCCCGGCCATGTGCTTCTTCCCCAAAGCACAACGTTTTGGCGGGGAACGTAGGGGGAGGTGGCGATCGTGCGGAAGCCGATTGGGTTGCTCGCAGCGCTGACGATTCTGGTGAGCCTGGCGGGCATCGTCGCGACGCCGGGAGTCAGCGGGGCTCAAAATCCGGGCATGGGCTCGGTCAAGTGCACGGGGACGACCGGAACCGGCACTTTTTCCCCGGCGCTCACGGCCGCCGGCAGCCCCGGCGGTGACAAGTTCACGTGGAAGGTGGTGTCGAAGGCCTGCAAGGGAAACGTCACGCTCCCTACGGGACTTCCCGTCAACGTCACCGGCGCGAAATTAAAGGTCCAGGGTTTCTGGAACCCCACCAACAACTGCGCCGGTCTGACCACGGACACGGACGGCACGGTGACGTGGACGTACACCTGGATCTCGGCTCCAGCGATCGCACCGACGGTCGTGACTTCGAACGGTGGAGTGCCTTGGGTCGTGACCGGACCGAAATTCCACTTCACCTTCCCCGGCGGGGGTGGCCCCACCGCCTCGGCAGCGGCGGGGAGTTCGTTTCCTTTGGTCACTGCAGCAACGATGACAGACAACTTCAAGACGAACATGCCGGGTCTCTGCTCAACGGGATGGGGTCCATACCCGACAGCGGCGGTCACCGGCGGCAACTTCAGCGTGGCGGGCTGAGGCCACGAGCGCGGGCCTTTTGAGTTCGCGGCATCGAGCCGGCCGAGCGGGCCGGGCCGATGGAGCCATAATCAACTCAACGCGGTTGTCGCCTACGCTCTGGGTGTGCCCACGTACGGCGGCGAGGACACGCTTCAAGGCGGCATGAGGTTCGGGATTCTGGGCACCCTCGAGGTGCTCGGGCCCGATGGTCGTTCCGTCGTGGCCAAGGGCCGCGTGGATCGCGTTATCCTGGGTGCCCTGCTCCTGGAGCCAAACGGCGTCGTCTCGCGCGACCGGCTGATCGAAGCGGCGTGGGGAGACCAGCCGCCGGAGACGGCGCTCAATGCGTTGCAGGTGCACATCTCCAGGTTGCGCAAACTGCTCGGTACGCCCCCGGAAAGCGAATCCGTGCTGCGCGCCCGGTCACCGGGCTACGTCCTCGACGTCGCCGCGGGCCAGCTCGACGCCGTCGAGTTCGAGCGCCTGGCTACCGCCGGCGACGCGGATGAGGACCACGAAGCCGTGGCAGCCCGTCTCACAGACGCGCTTCGATTGTGGCGCGGTCCTGTTCTCGACGGCCTGGACATCGGGTTGGCGAGCCTGCCGGCGGTCATCCGGTTGGATGACCTGCGCCTGGCCACCATCGAACGCCGGGTCGAAGCCGATCTGGCGTGTGGTCGTCACCGGGATGTCACGGGCGAGCTCGAGGCGCTGGTCCACGATCATCCGCTCCGTGAATCCCTTCGGGGTCTGCTCATGGTGGCGCTCTACCGATCAGGCCGACAAGCGGACGCGCTGGCTGTGTACCGTCAGGCTCGTCAACTACTCGCTGAGGAACTCGGCATCGACCCAGGCCCGGCGCTCCAGGCGTTGGAGTTGGCCGTCCTGGACCAATCGCCTCAGCTGGAGCTCCCAGTCGACGGTCACGAACACCGCCCAGCGCCGGCATCCTCCTCCGCCCCGAGTGCGGCTCGGATCCCACTCCCAGCTCGGCTCGTCACCGGTCCGTCCGTAGGAATGATCGGACGCCTGGACGAGCTCCGCATCCTTACCGATGCGTACAAGCGGGTCGCGACGGACGGCGGCCGAGAGGTGGTCCTCGTCGCCGGCGAAGCCGGCGTCGGCAAGTCCACCTTGGCCGCAGCAGCAGCCGGCATGGCCTTCGACGAAGGGGCCGTTGTCATGTTCGGCCACTGCGAGGAGGATCTGGCCAGCCCCTACCAATTCTTCGCGGAAGCGTTGGGTCACTACGTCAAACACGCGTCCCACGAGCGGCTGGAAACGCACGTCCGGCCGTACGCCTCGGATCTCTTGCACGTTTTGCCTTCAGTCTCTACCCTGCTTCCCGGGCTTCCCGCGACGCGGGCCACCGATGCCGACACCGAGCGATACCTGCTGTTCTCGGCCGTCGTCGGGATGGTCACCCATGTCTCGCGGTCACAGCCGGTGGTTTTCGTGTTCGACGACGTGCAGTGGGCCGACCGGGGCAGCCTGATGCTGCTCCGACACCTCGCAGCCGCAGAGCAGATCCCGCGAGTGCTGATCCTGGCCACCTATCGCGACAGTGAGCTGATGTACGCCGATTCGCTGCGAGACACGCTCGGCGCCCTGCGGCGCCACAGCGGTGTGCAACGTATAGATCTCGGTGGTCTCAACGACGACGAGGTGGTGTCCTACTTCGAGGCCGCGTCGGGCCAGGTTCTCGACGACAGGGGCCTCGACCTTGCTCGCTCGGTCTATCGCGAGACCGACGGAAATCCCTTCTTCGTCGGAGAGGTCCTACGACACCTGGCCGAAAGCGGTGTCATCTACCGGGACGACGATGGTCGCTGGACAGTCG
The DNA here is from genome assembly GCA_963824445.1 of uncultured Acidimicrobiaceae bacterium. Taxonomy (GTDB): domain Bacteria; phylum Actinomycetota; class Acidimicrobiia; order Acidimicrobiales; family RAAP-2; genus Bog-473. Next base: position 370,676 of record CAWGPG010000001.1, read on the forward strand.
TGGACGATCTTGAAGACTCGGCCCTGCCGGACAGTGTCCGTGAGGTCATCGGTGGGCGCGTCGTGCGCCTGGGAAGGGACGCCGAGCGCGTGCTCTCGTTGGCCGCGGTGATCGGGCGTGAATTCGACCTCGAGCTTCTCTCCCACGCCGCGGGCATTTCCGACGACGATGTACTCGATCTTCTCGACGGCGCCGTCGGCGCAGCACTCGTGCGCGACCTCCCGGATAGGCCAGGGCGGTTCCAGTTCACCCATGCGCTCATCCAGCACACCTTGTACCAAGATCTCCGCACGACGCGGCGAGCGCAAGCGCACCGCCAGGTCGCACAGGCGCTCGAAGACCTCGAGTCGGACGCCTCCGACGCCCGCGTCGGTGAGCTGGCTCGGCACTGGGTTGCGGCGATCCAACCGACAGATCTCGCAAAGGCGATCAGCTACTCCCGTCGAGCGGGGGATGTGGCGCTGGCCGCGCTGGCGCCGGCCGACGCCGTACGCTTCTACTCGCAAGCCCTGGAGCTGAGTTCGCAGAGCGCGGTTCCGGATCCTGTTCTCCGACTCGACGTGACCATCGGTCTGGGAACGGCCTTGCGCCAGGCGGGTGACACGGCCTTCCGTGAAACGCTCCTTGGGGCATGCCGGGCAGCCGTCGAGTTGGGCGACACCGACCGTCTCGTGGCCGCTGCTCTCGCCAATGACCGGGGAACGTTCAGCACGGTCAGCACCATCGATGCAGAAAAGGTCGAGATGCTCGAGGCAACGCTCGAGCTGCTGCCGGCCGACGACGTCCGTCGGGCTCTCGTCCTCGCCACGCTCTGCACGGAGCTCACGGTGGGCAGCTCGTTCGAGCGTCGGCAGGCCCTGGCCGACGAGGCGTTGACCATTGCCAGAACGGACGGAGACGACGCCACCATGGTGCGGGTCATCAACCATGTCCTGCTTCCCTTGTCCGTTCCACACTTCCTCGACGTCTCGATGACGCGTGCGGTCGAAGGGCTGGCGCTCGCCGAGTCAGTCGGGGACCCACTCCTGCTCTGTACGGCGGCGAGTGGGCGGCGGCTGATCGCCGGCGCGAGCGGGGACATTCAGGAGATGGACCGTTGCTTTGAGCAGAAGGGTCGCCTTCTCCTTCAGATCGACTTTCCCTTCTTGAACTGGGTCCACATGCTCCAACGCGCCACCCGAGCCCTTATCGCCGGCGACTCCAGCCTCGGAGAGGAGTTTGCGCTGCGTGCACTCCAGCTGGGCAACGATGGCGGCCAGCCCGATGCCGCGGTCGTCTTCGGGATCCAACTCATCATGGTCAATCTGCTCCGGGGAACGTTGGGCACGCTGATACCGCTCATTGAGCAGACCGTCGCGGACAACCCGGGACTTCCGGTGTTCTCCGCTGTGCTGGCGTTGGCGCACGCCGAATCCGATCACGAGGAGGACCTCCGGGAGCTGCTCGAGGGCTTCGCACGCACACGATTCGAGCTTCCTCTGGACGTCACTTGGCTGACGGGGATGATCGCCTTGGCCGAGGCGGCCACCGCGTGTGGCGAACCACGGTTCGCCGAGCCCGTGCTGGGGCAGCTCGCACCGTTCTCGGACCAGTGGCTCTACACCGACGTCTCGACCGCCGGTCCCGTCAGTCGTCCGGTCGGTCAACTGTTGACGGTTCTCGGGCGCTACGAGGAAGCGGAGCGTGCCTTCGAGTCGGCCCATATCTCATGCGAAGAGGCAGACGCCGGATTCTTCGCTGCGCAGACGAAGCTGTCGTGGGGTCGGATGCTCGCCCGGCGGCAGGCGCCGGGGGACACGACACGGGCACGAGACCTCCTTTCTCGGGCTCGTGAGGCAGGTGCCACCCGCGGGTACGAGGTCGTGGAACGACGAGCCGCGACGGAACTACGACTGATGGACGACTGAAAAGCGAGACGCGGAGTCATCGTTCCCAGCGGGCCAGCTCGGTGCCGAGCCAGCCGTGCTCCCAGAAGTTCGCAGCGCCGCCTCGCTCGATCAGTTGCCGGTGAGCTCTGGCCATGAGCGCGTGCAGCTGTTCGTGACCGGGTGCGACTGCGGCAATTGCTTCCCCGAGAGCGATGGCGACGACGGTGTCGCCTCGTTCCAGGGCGGCCGAGGCGCGGTCGAGTGCGACGTCGGTACCAGCGGCCTCGACGAGTTCGGCCAACGCGGCCGGCGTCGGGTCGGGGTAGAGCTCCGTCGTCGAACCGAGCTTGAACCAGCCGACGTATGACTCCCACAGGGTGCGGACGGCCCAGGAGACCTTTCCGTAGGCTTGGCCCACGCGTAGTTCGCGCGGCAGCTCGATCTCACGCATCAGGGTCCACACGTCACGACCAGCGTTGAATCCTTCCAGACTGCGCTCGTGCACGTAGGTGACAGCGTCGTGCAACCTTTGCAACGAGGCCTCGATGAGGTCGGCGCCGATGATGGGCTCATGGCGACCGGTCACGAGGACGTCGGGGCGGAGCGAGCGGACCATACGGTTGGTCTCGAGCTGGGGTTCCACGAACCGGTACTTGTCCCCTCGGATGGTGTTGAGATTCGGGAAGTGAGGGAAGAGCGGGCCGAAGAGGTTCGAGACGAGCGCGACCTTGTGTTCCGGAAGCCACACCACGCAGCAGTCGACCGTCTCGCCGACCGCGGCGATCAGCTCCACCCTCAGGCCGTCGGCTGTCAGTGCCAGGCGTCCATCGAAGGTCAGGTCGGGAGTCGGCTGGGACTGACGCATGGAGACGCCGGGGTTCTCCTTGGCGATCCGCGCCGCGTCTGCTCCCAGCGTGTCGAACCAGATTCCCGCCGTTCGCATCCGTAAGCCTCGGATGCGACGGTCGTCTTCTTGGCATGCCGCGTTGTTGGCCTGGGCCACGTAGGCCGCGCCCGGCTCCCGGAAGAGATCGACACCACCGACGTGATCGACGTGGCCCTGCGTGGTGATCACATAGTGAGTTGGGCCCGGGCGGATGGCGTCGAAGATCCTCTTGTGGTGGGGGGCCTCGTAGCCCATCCCGGTATTGACGATCAGGCGACCACCGTCGGTGAGCACCATGTACGACGCAGTCGTCCCTCCGGATCGATAGACGAGGTCGTCGACAACGGGGTGGGCCGGGTCGTCGTAGACGGGGGTGAGGAGCTCCTTCCCCGGCCGGGTGTCGATCAGCTGGTCGACCTGCTCCTGGATGTTCACATGACCTCGATTCTGACGGGGAAGCGGTCGATGTAGTCGTCGAACCGTGATCTGACCTCTTCGGGTGTGACGGAGAAATCGCCCCGGAGGTCGTAGGCGATCTGTCCCTCCTTGCCACGGGGGTGGGCCACCCGATAGTCGTTGATCTCGGCCCGAGCCTCCTCCGTCAGGTCCATTCCGGCCGTGGCGTAAATATGTTCGAGCGTGCCCATCTCGTCGGCCATGTACTCGTGGAAGAGCACGTCGTTGGTTCGTTCCTGCGGCAGGAGGTGACGGTCGCGAAGTGAGGCGTCGAGCAGCCGTCCGATGCGGTCGGTCCAGTACGTCGCGGTACCACTCGGGTCGGGGGGTGCGGTAGGCCGTTCGAGCGCCGTAACAGAGCATGGTGATGGTCGACTGCACCACCGCCACTGGGTCCCGGTGGGTCACCACGATTGTGGCGTCGGGAAACGTTCTCATCAGCGGGCCGATCTGTTCCAGGTGTTGGGGTGATTTCAGCACCCATCGCTCGCGGGGCCGGTACCACTGCAGGATCTGTAACACCGCCTTCATGTAGGCATAATGCGGAGTCTGGTCATGGGAGAGGTAGTAGTCGCGCCACCGTGGTGCGCGTGCCACCCACTCGAGGTTGTAGTTGGAGAAGTCCGGCGCCATGAGCTCGTTCTCCTCATGAACATGATCGGGGTTCATCGGATGCATGGCGGCGACGAGCGGTGCTCCGGCTTGCATCGCCTCCCACGCAGCCTGGCAACGGGACCATCGTGGGTCGACTCCGGCCGCTCCCGCCGGCTCGCCGGGGTTCGGCACCGGCTCGTACGACTCCCACAACGGCAACGACCGGAATCTCGAGTCGGCGGCCAAGAGATTGACCAAGTGGGTGGTGCCGGATCGTGGCAGGCCGATGACGATCAGAGGCGACTCGATCCTGATGTCCAAGATCTCCGGGTGGTGCCGGAAGAGGTCACGGATCCGGAGCCGGTTGGCCGCGGCGCGAACAGAATCACCGAACATCAACATGCGGCCGAGTCCCGTGCGCTCGATGTCCGAGTCCATTTCGTCGAGTTGGACGGCGAGCCGCTGGCGGAAGCCGTCCGGTCCGAAGTCGTCCAGCCCGATACGGCTTACTGCCTCTTCGCACACGGCGTCGACGGTAAGCGGTGTGGGCTTCGAGTCGCCGTACTCGACCCCCATTCGCTGCACACCACTGAGGACGGGCGCGCCGAGGTCGTCGATGTGGATATCACCGGTCATACTGGCGTCGCTCACAACGCCAGGTAGCCGCCGTCGACGGCCAGCACCGAACCTGTCGTGAACGAGGATGCGTTGCTCGAGAGGAACATCACGGCCGCCGCGACCTCCTGGGGAGTACCCATCCGCCGCAGCGCCGCCCGTCCAACCTCCGTCTCGAGCAACTCGGGGTAGGCCTGCATCGGTGCGGTCATGGGCGTATCGATGAGTCCTGGTGCGACGGCGTTGACCCGGATGCCGTCGTTGGCCCAGTGCACAGCCAGGTTGCGGGTGAGGGCGGTCAATGCCGCCTTGGCGGCCGAGTAGCCCGGCACGATCGTGGTCGACCGGAAGGCGGTCATCGACACCAGGTTCACGACGCTGGCGCCTCCCGCCATAGAGCTCGCGGCAAGGGCCGCCCGTGCGCCCACCGTGAGACGCATGGCACCTTCGACGTTGAGTTCCAGTGCGGCGGAGAACCCATCGGGGCTCCACTCGTCGAGTCCGCCCGCGAAGTTGGCCCCGGCGTTGTTGACCAGCACGTCGAGAGTGCCCAGGCGTTCGGTTAGGGCATCGACCGCCACGTCGTCGCGCAGGTCGAGCGTAGTAAAGCCGACCATGGAGAGGTCGGTGTCGTAGCGGTCCGCCGATGCCCGCGTCCCGGTGACGGTGACCGAGGCCCCCGCCCGGGCGAAACCGAGGGCGACCGCATGTCCGATGCCGCTCGTGCCCCCGGTCACCACGACAGAGGTGCCGGTGAAATCGAACGAGAGCGCGTTGGTCATCGGGTCCTTCCACGGTGATCATGACCTTTCCGCAATCTCTCGACCCACGAAGCAGCGCCAGGCCATCTCCGAATCGCTCGAGCGGCATTGTGTGGGTGATCAGGTGAGACAGGTCGCGGCGGCTCAGCAGGTCCACCGCGTCTTCGAAGCGTTCGGGGTACTCCATCGATCCCCGAATGGTGAATTGCTTCATGAGCACGTCCACGTAGTTGGTGGGTACCGGCTGGTAGTGGAGCGCCACGACGACGAGACGACCGCCCACCCGACCGTGACGCAAGACGTCGCCGAGCACGGTGTCGGCTCCGGAGGCCTCGATGAACACATCTGTGGCTGCGGTGGGACCGAACATGAACGGAGCCGTGCCGTGGATCCGCTTCAACTCCGCCCAGACGTCGACCCGAGTTGCGTCGAGCAGGTGGTCGGCGCCGACCTGCTTGGCCAGCTCGAGGCGGGGCTGGCTGAGGTCGATCGCCACCACGTCGTCGATGCCCCGGTCGGACAGGGTGGCCAGCGACATGAGGCCGATGGGCCCACAGCCGAACACCGCCACCTTGTCTCCCGGTTCCGCTCCGGACTGGTTCACCGCCTGCATGCCGACGGCGAGCGGTTCGGCCAGCGCGGCGGTCGTCACCGGCATGCCGTCGGGGACCCGGTAGAGCCGTCGTCCGCCGGCCGTGTCGGGCACGTGGAGCAACGGGGTCAGCCCTCCTTGGGGCCCGCCCGTTCCCATCGGGCCGTCTCCGACGTCCGAGGGGCACACGATGACCCGGTCGCCGACGCCGATCCCCGACACGTCTGCTCCGACCCACGCCACTTCGCCAGCCATCTCGTGGCCGAGTGGAATGGGCCGTCCGCCGAAGCCTCCCATGCGCACGTAGGACACGTCGGTCCCGCAGAGGCCACAGGCTCCGATCCGGACCAGTGCATCGCGAGGGCCTGGGTTCGGATCCGCTACGTCGTCGAGCCGCCAATCATCAGGGCCGTGCAACATGATCTGCTTCATCGTTCCCGGACCTTCGCTGCCCGGGGGTGCGATCCGATCTCGGCCGGTCGTGACTGTTCGGTTGTGAGAAGCGCACCCAACCGCGCTGCCTGACGCGCCCCGAGCTGGGAGCGGAGCCCCTCCGCCAGCGACGCGAGATCCGTCGACTGATCGGGTCTGACGGGACGCTCGAAGGCCGGTGGTGTGACGTGGCCGTGTTCGGCCGAAACCGCTGCGGCCAGCTGCGCCATATCGCGGGCGAAGCGGCTCCAGCGACTGTTGCCGAGAGCGTCCAGGCCGCGCGCCTCGAACTTGCGTGCCGCGACCGCGACCTTGTCGAGCAACTCGGACCCTTCGACTGACGGAGCGATCAGCACCGCTCGCCCGTCGGTGGAGTCGGGCCGGCGTTCGACGTAGCAGAGACCTTCGAGCTCCCGGACGGTTGCGCTGACTGCCTGACGCGTCACACCGAGCTCCCGGGCGATGTCGCTCATCCTCACGCCCCTCGCTCTGAGCATGCTGAGCAGCTCGATATGAGACCGTCGCACACTGTGGTGACCACTTTGGTTCACCGATGTCACGATCTCGCGCTTGGCCCAGAGCGAAATCAGGATCACGGATCCGATGGAGTGGGTGGAACGGATCAGCACAGTGGAAACCGGATTCAGCGCGAGCTCGAGTTCGATCCTCAGCTCGTCGAGCGCGCGCCGGGTCCGATTGATCAACGCCCGTCCGAGGATCGCCTCATAGGCGTGCTCCCACTCGACGAACGTCTCGCCAGCGCGCGCAATGAGGTCCCGACCGCGGCTCGTCAAGACCACAACCCGAGAGCGTCCGTCCACGGCACTGGACACGCGAGCGACGTAGCCAAAACCCTCGAGTACCAGCGCGGCCCGACTGGCCGCTTGTGGACTCACGTTGATCGCGGTCGCTATCTGACCGACGGGCAGCGCTCCTTCGTAGAGCCGTTCGAGCAGCGGACCAAAGCTCGGACGCAGGCTGTGATGGCCGGATTCGGCGAGAGCCACCGCGAGCCTTCGCTGCACGTCTCCAGAGATCGTCTGCAGATGGTCGACCGTGGTCCATCGCTCCGAGTCCTGCTCGACCATCTGGGCCAGCGCGGACACGCATGGAGCATACCGTTCGGCCGGCGGATCCTCAACCAGAATTGACAAACATGTAAAGAGAAGCTAGTAAAAGGATTCGCTTGGCGTCCCCAGTCGTCGTCATCGACTCGGGCCCGGGCCGATGGTGACGTTGCGGCCGTTGCTCAGGACTCGGGCATGCGGGCGTCGGCGGGACCACGATCCGGCAGAGCCCGAGACGGCCCGATCGCCGTGAGTGAAAAGGAGAGATCACCATGGCCGAGAACGATGACGACTTCGACGAAGTTCTCGAGGGTCTCATCGGCAAGCCAGTCGGCTCCCAAGCAGTCGGGGTCGGGCCCGATCCGGTCAACATACCGATGATCCGGCACTGGGCCGCCGCCTTCGAGGACGCGAATCCTGTCTATACCGATCCGGAGCAGGCAGCAGCGTCACGCTTTGGCGGCATCGTTGCGCCACCTTTGATGCTGCAAACCTGGACGATGGCGACCCCGGTGATCACGGGCATCGCCGAGCGGGGTGGCTCGCCCACGCCTGTCCCCGGTGAGTCCCCCTTGTCGGTGCTCGATCGGGCCGGGTACACCGCGACCCTCGCCACCAATTCCGAGTTCGAGATCGTTCGCTACCTTCGCCCGGGCGACGTCGTATCCGCCGAGACAGTCTTCGAGTCGATTTCCGAGGAGAAGACGACCCGGATGGGCCGGGGCAGATTCGTGACCTGGCTCACGACGTACAGCGATCAGGACGGGGAGGTCGTGGGTCGCCAGCTTTTCCGCATCCTCAAGTTCGATCCGACGGGCACGTCGTCGTGAGCGTACGACTGTCCCCGGCGGTCACACGCGACACGCAGTTCTTCTGGAGCGGCGTCCAGGAGCACAAGCTCTTGATCCAGCGCTGCGCGGAATGCGAGCAGTTCCGGCACCCGCCTCGACCCATGTGCCCGAGTTGCAACTCCCTCGACTGGAGCGCGGTCGAGGCATCGGGCAATGGGAAGGTGTACAGCTTCGTGCTGCCGCGGCACCCACAGTTCCCGTTCATGGAGTATCCGTACATCGTCGCCTTGGTCGAACTGGAGGAGGGGACACGGATTGTGACGAACATCGTGGGGACGATGCCTGAAGACGTGTCGATCGACCTGCCGGTCGTGGTGACCTTCGAGCACTTCGACGACGGCCTGGTGCTGCCGCAGTTCACACCGAGGGAGGCCAGGTGAAGGCCAGGACACTCGAATTCTCTGCCGTCCACATCGGCGACGACCATTACCCCGCTCGTCATCAATGTCACAGCAACTCGGATCGTCGCTGGTGCGATCGCCACGCGGGACTTCATGCCGGCACACCACGATCGCTCGTTCGCAAACGCGCAGGGTGCTCCCGACATATTCATGAACATCCTCTCGGACACCGCATACTGCAGCAGGTTCCTCACGGATTGGGCCGGGTCCGAGGCCAGGATCACACGACTCGCCATTCGATTGGGCGTCCCCGTCTTCCCGGGCCACACCCTCACGTACTCGGGGTCGGTGACCGCTCTTCATGACGAGGGCGGAGAGGGCGTCGTCGAGGTCGAGTTCGTCGCTGCGGGCGACATCGGAGACCACGTCACCGGGACGGCAGAGCTTCGATTGCCGCTGTCCTCCTCGCACTCGTGAGTAGATGGCTCTCGGGGCGGACGGCGATTGCCGGCATCGGCCAGACCGAGTTCTCGAAGGAGTCCGGCCGGACTGAACTTCAGCTTGCGTGCGAGAGCGTCCGGAGCGCACTCGACGATGCCGGCCTGGAACCGGCGGACGTCGACGGCCTGGTCACGTTCACGCTCGACTCCAGTGAGGAGATGGAGGTGGCGCGGAACCTGGGGATTCCGCGCTTGTCGATGTTCGGCCGTGTCCCATACGGCGGTGGGGCCGCGGCAGGAGTCGTGATGCATGCAGCGATGGCGGTCGCTTCGGGGGTCGCGAACGTCGTCGTCTGCTATCGGGCCATGAACGAGCGCTCGGGCATGCGCTTCGGAGGCTTTGCCGGGAACATGTCGACCACGCCGCCGTTCATGTCGTGGTATGCGCCGTGGGGACTCCTCACGCCGGCAGCGTGGGTGGCGCTTCATGCGCGGCGCTACATGGAGGCCTATGGAGTCACCAACGAAGATTTTGCTCCCGTCGCGGTGGTGGACCGGGCTCATGCGGCACGCAACCCGGCGGCGTGGTTCTACGGGCGTCCGATCACAACCGAGGACCACCAGGCGTCGCGCTGGGTGGTTGAACCCGTTCTTCGGCTTCTGGACTGCTGCCAGGAGAGCGATGGGGGAGTGGCCCTCGTCGTCACCACCGCGGAGAGGGCGCAGGACCTTCCCCAGACGCCCGCCGTGATCACAGCTGCCGCGCAGGGTGCAACCTTCGACGGCGAGATGATGACCAGCTACTACCGAGACGATCTTCTCGGCCTTCCGGAGATGGGGCTCGTCGCCAATCAGCTGTGGGAAGCCTCGGGTCTCGGGCCCGCGGACATCTCCACCGCGTTCCTCTACGACCACTTCACCCCTTTCGTGCTCATGCAGCTCGAGGAGCTGGGCTTCTGCGGACGCGGCGAGGGCAAGGACTTCGCCACGGTCGAGAACCTCTCACTGGGCGGGATGCTGCCGATGAACACGAGCGGTGGCCTGCTCGGCGAGGCTTACATCCATGGAATGAATGGCATCACCGAAGCCGTGCGCCAGATCCGAGGCACGTCGTGCAACCAGGTCGAGCGAGTGGACCATGTGCTGGTCACGGCGGGAACGGGAGTGCCGACGAGCGGCCTCATCCTCGGTCGTTCCTGAAGCCAGCTCCGACCCGTGAGGTCCGACCGGTTCCTCTCGGCCGAACGATCAACGCCGAGGCGCACTTCTGGTGCGGACGTGTTCCCGGCGCCGCATCAACCAGCTCTGGTGGCACGAGCCTGCGTAGCCCGACGGGAGCCCCGGCGTTGTTGCTCATTGACAGGTTGTTCACCCAACTCAGCACAAATCGCTGCTCGTGGGAGCCGAAGCGAGACGGTCAAGTTCATGACCACGCGGCCTGCTGTACAAGGAGTCGATCTCGGTCGCGAGCTCGTCCAGGGTTGGGCGGTATCCGTCATCCGTGTCCACGACGAAAACGGGGCATCCGAAGTCCAACGGTTGAAGGAGCTCCAACTCAAGACGCTTCACCGTGGGCACGAGCGTGTTCATCCGAGTTTCTCCGCAAAGAGGATCCGTCAACATCCTCTTGCGCCACCGCTCGAAGGATCGTGTGCTCCGACAGTGCACATGTATCAGGCGGCAGCGCGGAGCCAACCGACGGGCAACATCCGGCTCGCTCCGTCCCGGATAGAACGTCTGCTCGGCGACGAAGCTCACGCCACAGTCGGCCCAGAGCTCCATCGAACGAAAGAACGGCTCGACGCCGGACTCTCCGAGATCAAGCCCTCGTCCCAGCGTTCTCCATCGGCCGTGTACAAGCTGGTCCTTGTGCAGTGCAGGAAGGTCCAATACGTCTGCCGAGCGCGTCGGTCAGATCGGATTTTCCCGATCCGGGGGCACCCCCAACCACGATGGCAAGGGGAAGTCGATCGGACATGACGCGAACCGTATCGCGGGCGACGCGATCGATGTACTCCGTGGGCCGACGCGGTGGTCCCCCGCACGGTGCCCGATCGCGTTTTGGGCGAGTGACGTTCGGCGGGCGCGCCCGCCCCAAATGAGGGGACGCGCCCGCCGTCGTTCACGCCATTTCGATCACTCGCCGATCACGGTGCGCCGCAGTATTCGTTGTTCGTCGCGGGGTAGACGTTCGTCACCACCGAGAAGTCGGGCGCCGATGGTCCTCCGGCCAGGTCGCCGAAGAATCCGGCGCCCCCGCTCGCAGTCATGTTCGGGAACTCGACGTTGGCGACCAGCGCGTCGTCACCCGGCGTGGCTCCTTCGTCGGGAAGCTTGATCGGCGCGTAGATCCACCCTCGGCCTACGGCGGGCGCGGCCGTCGCGCTGGGAAGCCCTTGGGTGACCAGCGTCATCTTCCCCGAGTACGTGACCACACCCGCCGCATTGGTCAGAACGATCTTGCTCGTCCAGACGCCGCGTTGGGTGTTGAGATTGATGGTCCACTGGATGCCGCTCACGGTGAGAGCGCCCGAGAGCGAATAGTCGGTCGGGTCTGGAACGATCTGACTTTCGGACCCGAGCCAGGTTCCCGAGTACGTCTCGTAGCTGACTCCGTCCTCGCCAGCGCATTGGACGAGTTTCAATGTTCCCTGCAGGCCGATGTTGGCGTTGGCTCGGTCGATCTCGGGCTTCGGCTTCGACGTCGCCGTCTGTGCTGACGCGACGAAGCCACCGACGAGACCACCGAATGCCACACACGATACAGCCGCCACCACGGCGAGGGTCTTTCGTAGCTTCATTCGAGGTTCCTCCTTCTCTGTCGTCGCCCGCGGCGCAACGAGCTCAGGCCCGAGAGAGCATGAGGTCGTTGCGCCGTTGACGACTCGGGAGCCAGAGGTACCTCGTGGCTATGCCGGTTACGGTCCTAACACGATGGTGGTCGCGGGTCAATGGTTGTGACCTCGTCTTCGCGCGGCTGCTGACAGATCAGAGAAGTCGAGTCATTGACCGGTCAACAATGCTGTCACTGTCCGCTCTCGTCGCGTACGGGTCTTGTGTCGCGGTGCGCGGTCGACTCAACCCTGGCCGTTGTCCGAGCCGTGATGGTGGTGGTGGCCGTGTGATGGCGGCGGAGACGGAACGAGAGAGCGGATCGAAGGCGGGAGGCTGTCGGTCGGAGGCGGTGTGGTTGCCGGAGGCGTTGTGGTCGTCGTGGTCGTGGGCACCGTCGCGCCGGTCTGCTCGAGGACGGCGACCACACTCTGATATTGGTCCGGACTGATGCCTCCTCCGGCGAGGAATACCTGTCCGAGCTCGAGGTCCTGTTGCGCCGCCGCTTGACGGTCAGGCCCTGCAGGCTGGTCGGCGGTGTTGTCGAGGGCGATGGCCAGCACGGCATCGTCAGGGAAGCCGCCACGTGCCAGCTGCCGAGCAACCGCTCGGATCGAAGGCGCCACCTGGTCCGCAGACGTCGTCGGTGCAGACCCCCCCTGGGAGGAGACTTGCGCCGACGGGGACTTCGGAGGCGTGGCCGTCGAGGGCTGTAGCACGCTCGGATCCACACCGAACACCAGCGCGGCGCCAAGTATCGCCACGACGACTGATGCCAGGGTCAGACCGATCAGGCGACGGCGACGGCGACCGCGAGAGGCACGGCGAGGCACGGGGGTCGGTGGTTGAGGCGGCGACGCGCGTACGGTGTGGGGACCACCGAAGCCCGTTTCGGAGAAGGGAGCGGTGGGCGGAGCGACATACGGAGAAAGGGTCGGAGTCGCCGCCAGGGTGATCGGTTCCGTTCTGGGGTGGCGAAGCGCCTGGAGCATGGCGAGAGCCGAGTGGTACCGGTTCGCCGGGTCAGGCGCCAGCGATTGTCGAGCCACCGCCCGGAAGTCGGGCGGGAGCGTTTCGACGGTGGCAGCAGGCTCCGTCGGGATGCGTCGTCCGGTCAGTGCCTCCACCATGACCGCACCCACGGAATACAGGTCCGATTCGACCGTCGCGGGCCGTCCGGCGCGTCGCTCCGGAGCGAGGTAGCCCGGTGTGCCCAGGACGACGCCCGTGATTGTCTCGTCCGAAGACGCGCCATAGACGTCCATGCTCTTGGCGATCCCGAAGTCGGAGATCTTGGCGTAGCCGTCTTCCGGTAACAAGATGTTGCTGGGCTTGATATCGCGATGCAGGACACCGGCGCGGTGTGCGGTGGAGAGAGCGGACAGGGTCTCGGTGAGCACGCGAACGACCCGTTGACCAGGAATAGGACCCGCTGCCATCTCGTCTCGGAGCGTCCGGCCGCTGAGGCGCTCCATGACCAGGTAGCTGAACGAGGCGTCCTCGCCGTAGTCGAGGACGGCCACGATGTTGGGGTGAACGAGCCGAGCGGCGAGCCGAGCCTCCTGCTGGAAGCGGCGGCGCATGCCTGGCACGGCGGCCGCATCGTGTCGAAGGATCTTGACCGCGACGGGGCGCTGCAAGCGCTCGTCACACGCGTCGTAGACCCGCGCCATGCCGCCCTCACCGAGGACGCCAACGAGGCGGTAGCGGCCTCCTACGGTGCGCGTCGGGGTCGAGACGTCCACCCCTACGGTCTACCCCGGTCGGGCCGGCTCGGGCCGTGGTTTCTAGTCTCCCCCTTCGACCTGGGTTTTCCGGGCCGGCGCCGATACTGCATGCCGGATCCGGCCCTGCAGGAGCGCCACATTGAGTGAACGTTCATTGTGAACGTTGCATGAACTCGGCGAATTGTCGGCACGCTCGAAACGGGGGCTGTGGTAGTACGTCCCGCACCTGAATCGCTTCGAGCGGGCGTGGCGCGTCCGTCCGACCGCGACCCACGAAAGGGAGTCGTCATGCAGGAACGCAGTCCGGCGGAGGTCATCCGTCTTGTGAAGGACGAGGGGATCGAGATCGTCGACCTCCGGTTCTGCGACCTGCCCGGGCTCATGCAGCACTTCTCGATTCCCGCTCGTGGATTGACCGAGGATGGCTTCAGCGAGGGTTTCGGGTTCGACGGCTCCTCCATACGCGGTTTCCAGCAGATCCACGAGTCGGACATGATCCTCCTGCCGGATCCCTCGACCGCAGTGGTGGACCCGTTCCGTCAGCACAAGACGCTGAACCTGAATTGCTTCGTCCACGACCCGGTCACCCTCGAGCCCTACAGCCGTGACCCAAGGTACGTCGCCAAGAAGGCCGAGGAGCACGTGAAGACGACGGGGTTCGCGGATACGAGCTACTTCGGACCTGAGGCGGAGTTCTTCATCTTCGATGACGTCCGGTTCTCCCAGGACCAGCACTCCGCCTTCTACCAGGTCAACTCCATTGAGGGGATCTGGAACTCAGCGAAGGATGAAGGACCGAACCTCGGCTACAAGCCGCGCTACAAGGAGGGCTACTTCCCCGTTCCGCCCATGGACCACTTTCAGGACCTCCGATCGGAGATGATCCTGACGATGGAGAAGGTGGGAATCGAGATCGAAGTCCAACACCACGAAGTAGGCACCGCGGGTCAGGCCGAGATCGACATGCGCTTCGACACCCTGCTGAAGATGGCTGACAAGTTGATGCTCTACAAGTACGTCGTCAAGAGCGTCGCCAGCCAAGCGGGTTACACCGTGACGTTCATGCCGAAGCCCCTTTACGAGGACAACGGTAACGGCATGCACGTGCACTCCTCGCTCTGGAACGGTGGCGAGCCCCTGTTCCATGAGGATGGGACCTATGCCGGGCTCTCCGACATCGGCCGTTGGTACATCGGCGGAATCCTCGAGCACGCACGGGCCGTTCTCGGGTTTGCCGCGCCGACCACCAACTCCTACAAGCGCCTCGTCCCTGGCTTCGAGGCGCCGGTCAACCTCGTCTATTCACAACGGAACCGCTCGGCAGCGTGCCGGATCCCCGTCTACTCGCCGAGCCCCAAGGCCAAGCGGGTGGAGTTCAGGTGCCCCGACCCGAGCTGCAACCCGTACCTGGCGTTCTCCGCCATTCTGATGGCCGGGCTCGACGGGGTGGCCAAAAAGATCGAACCGCCGGCGCCCGTCGACCACGACCTGTTCGAGATGTCGGCCGAGGAATTGGCGAAGATCGGTCAGGTCCCTGCGTCGCTCGAAGAGGCCATGGACGCCCTCGAGGCGGACAACGACTTCCTGAAGGTCGGTGGCGTGTTCACCGACGACCTCATCGAGACGTGGGTCGACTACAAACGCTCGAACGAGGTAGATGCCGTCCGCTTACGGCCGCACCCTTGGGAGTTCATGCTCTACTACGACATCTGAGCAAAAGCCCTTACCACCCAGGCTTCCCGCAACCTTTGCAATCCCGTTGCAGTCATTGATTCCGGTTGTGCCGGCGGCCTCGTCAACGGTGTACGGTGCCGCCGTCAACGTGGCCGAGGCGGAAGGAGCAACAGCCCCTCAGGACCTCAAGCAAGGAAGGCACTGGAGGGTCGCGACCCGCGAGTGTGGCGGTTTCCTTGGTCGGAATCATCGGTACCGGAGCCGGTCCAGCCGGTGCGCAGGCACCAAGCACCGGCTCGCTCGCTCTCGGGACATATGCGTGGTTCCTTGACGGCAACGGAGTCGCCACGATCACACTCGCCTCGGGCAACACCTTCACCACTGCGTTTGACGGAGGAGACACGGGCACGTGGGTCCAATCGGGTACCACCGCCGCACTGACGATCACCGGCGGGACGGGTGGTCCCGAAGGATGCATCTTCGCCGGAAAGCTCAACTCGACCGGCACAGGGATCGGCACCGCCAGCAAGCCGGGGAACTGGATGTGCCACGACGGATCGAGCGGCACGTTCTACATCGTCAAATCAGGTGGCACGTCCTCACGAATGAACGGAGCTGCCCTCACCCGCCATCGCCCGGTGCCCACGGCCAGCCAGGTCGTTCCGAGGAAATACACCTGGACCCTCAACGGGGACAACACGTTCACCATCAAACTGGCCTCGAACCACACCTTCAAGAGCACTTTCGACAACGACACGGGAGAGTGGGTCCAGGGTGGCCCGGCAGTCGCCCTGACCATCACCGGCGGGTCCGAAGGCGCCGGTGGCTGCCTGTTTGTCGGCAAGGGCAACAAGACCGGTACGGCCATCGCGAGCGCCACCAAACCGCGAAACTGGGCGTGTCCCGGTCTCGGGATCAGCGGGACCTTCTACACGAGCTGAGCCCGACGCGGTTCAGCCTGTTCGTCGGGCCTGTCCAGCGGTCGTTACGGTTCACCATGCGCCGGGGCCCCAGGCTGATCACCTGGGGCCCCGATGCGGTTCCTTCAAACCAGGAACCCGTCTCTACTGATATGCCGTTCGGCGCCGGTTACGCCTTGGTGGCGTACCACGAGTATGTACCAATGGCGCAAAGGGCTACTCCCGGAGTCGAGGCGGTGTTATACCCCGAAGAAGTCTTCACGCCCTTTAGAACGCAGTTGCCGCCCCCGATTTCGGTGAACTTCACATGCCCGTTTGCCTTCTTTTTCAAGGTGTAGTGCTCTACGTCACCGCTCACGGTGTTGACTGTCGTCGCCGTCTTGCCCGTCACGCTCATGTTGTACGTGAAACCACCTGGGTTGATATTGAGCAGATAGTTGTGGGTGACGCTTGGAGACACGTGCGCGGCAGCGGAAGAGGCCGATCCTCCTCCCAACGGGTCCGCAGAAGCGGCAGACGCCGACCCGACGCCGACAGCGCACGCCATGGCAACAGAGGACAGCACCATGCACGGAACGACAAGGAACTTGATACGCATCTCTTTCCACCTTTCAGTTGGATGATCAACTCGACAAACGAAAGGGGCCAAGAGACTCCGCCGAGCAGCCGACGCAAGACCGACTAACCCAATCCGCCTACGCATTACTAGCGCTCACTGCGTAGCTGAAACAAGGTTTTTCGTTCTCAGCCGGCGGAATAAATCCGAATATGGGTTACTCCTGAGGAAGTCCTGTGGAAGCCCCGAAATGAAGCTGGGTAACACATCAGAATTCCAGTCTTCCTGAGAAAAACTTGAGGACTCCAGAGAAACGCTTGCGCGTATTTCTCAAGAGTCCTGAGAAGACCGACGGAGAATGAGGACAAGCTGGCTCATGTCATCAACGACAAGGGCTGGCTCAATGTCGAGCTTGTCACCCACGCTGGTACGAGCCGGAAAAGCACCCGAACGCAAAGGGCTTCTCCGCCGCGCTGGAGCGACTGGATAGGGCGGCGTATTGGAAGTCAGCAAGGTTGACCCGCTTGCGCGGAGCTCGCCGGACATTGCCGGCCTCCTGGACCGGACCGACAAGCACGAGTGGTCGCTCGTGGTCTGCGACCTCGATCTGGACTCGACGTGGTCGCGTGCTGCCTGAGATCGTGGTCCGTGCTGGGTCCTCGGGCATGGCCCACATATCGGCGCTTTGCCAAATGGAGTCGTTGTCGGTCCATGCGAGGCGTTCGAAGTGCGCGACGATGTATCCGATGGCCATCAAGGTCGAGCCGGTCTCGAGGGCGGTTGGGGCAGACGTACGAGGCGTCGATCTGTCAGTGCCCCTCGAGGAGGGTACGGTGGCCGAGGTCCGACGGGCGCTCCTGAGTCATCACGTCGTGTTCTTCCGTGACCAGGACCTGAGCCCCGAAGCGCAAATGCGATTCGGCCGTTGCTTCGGCGATCTCGACACCCATCCGTTCGTCGAAGGCATGGATGTTCATCCCCAGGTGATCGAGATCATCACCGAGCCCGACGACCGGTACAACTTCGGCGGTGGCTGGCACTCAGACGTGACATTCCTCGAGCAGCCGGATCTCGGCTCGATTCTGTACGCGGTCGACGTTCCTGCGTTCGGCGGCGATACGTTGTTCGCCAATCAACACGCGGCGTACGAGGCGCTGTCGAACACCATGAAGCACTTGCTGGAGGGGCTCGTCGCGGAGCACTCGGCCGGCCCACAGTACGCCGAAGGTGGCTACTCGACTCGGTCGCACTCAATGAAGACGAAGTCCGCCGACAACGCCGATCGTGTCGTTCACCACCCGCTCGTACGCACTCACCCGGAGACCGGCAGGAAAGCGCTGTATGTCAACCGCGCCTTCACCGTGGGAATCCAAGGAATGCGAGCGAACGAGTCGACGGCGCTCCTCGAGTTCCTCTTCAACCATGCAGTTCAGGAGCCTTTCACTTGTCGCTTCCGGTGGTCACCCGGGTCGGTTGCGATGTGGGACAACAGGAGCGTCCAGCACTTCGCGCTCTTCGACTACCGAGGTCACCGCCGCCACATGCGCCGCATCACCATCAAGGGCGACCGGCCCCGCTGAGTTCGTGGACTAAGACGTCGGGGCGGGGCAGTCCGCCGGGCGCTCTCCAGTAGCGAACTCCGAAACGGGCCGACCGTGGCCGCCATTCTGTACACGTTCCGCACTGGCGATACGTGTGTAAGGGAAACTGTACGAATGAATGGTCAGAGCGCACCATCGGCACCCCTGCCGGTCAGAGGATCTGACTCGGACTTGACAGCGCGGGCACGAATCCGGTCCGCCGCGCTGGACCTCTTCTCTGAACGCGGCTTCGAGGGGGCCAGTATCAGAGATGTGGCCAAGCGCGCCGGGGTGTCCCCGGGGCTCGTGCAGCACCACTTCGGTACCAAAGAGAGGCTTTGCTTCGCCTGTGACGACCTTGCGTTGCGTGAGATCACCCGGATCGAAGGCCAGGTGGTGGGAGGAGAACTCGAGAACCCGGCACTGCTCGTAGAAGCGCAGCCGGAGCTGCTGCGGTTCACCCGCTACGTGGCACGGTCCATGGTGGACGGATCGGAGGGGGCTGCTGCCAAGTTCGCCGAAATGGTGAGGGGCACCGAGTCAGAAGGGAATCTGCGGCTTTCCGAGGTGAAGCTCGAGTTCTATTCGACGCCACTCCTCAGCAATGAGTTTGCGCAGCACGCACGCGCTTCCATCGACGGCGTTCTTGGTGGATCTGGCCGTGATCGTCGACCGCATGCCTCACGGAGAGGCCAAAAGAGGAGCTCACAGTGAGTCTTGACGCTGTCACCACCCGAGGCCTCACCAAGCGATTCGGCAAAGTCAGCGCCCTCGAGGACCTCAACCTCGACGTGCACCAGGGCGAGGTCCTCGGCTACCTCGGACCCAACGGGGCCGGCAAGACCACCACCATCCGCCTGTTGCTCGGGCTGCTGGAGCCAACGGCTGGTCGTTGTGAGGTCTTCGGCATCGACGCGACGCGAAAGCCGGTCGAGGCTCACCGCCGAGTTGCCTACGTGCCTGGGGAGGCGGACCTCTGGCCGAAGCTGACCGGTGCGGAAACCCTTCATCTCCTTGGCCAGGTCCAGGGCCGAGTCGACGAGGCGTACCGGGACGAGCTGACGGTGCGCTTCGACCTCGACCCGTCGAGGAAGGTCCGGACATATTCCAAGGGCAACCGTCAGAAGGTGGTGCTCGTCGCCGCACTCATGACGCGCGCTCGACCTCCTGATCCTCGATGAACCGACGGCGGGCCTCGACCCGCTCATGGAACAGGTGTTCCGAAGCTGCGTTCGGGAGGCGCGAGAACGCGGGCAGACGGTCTTCCTGTCATCGCACATCCTGAGTGAAGTCGAGGCTCTCTGCGATCGTGTCGCCATCCTCCGTCACGGCCGCCTGGTGGAATTGGGGACGCTCGACCAGCTACGCCACCTCGCCGCGCTGACCGTCGACGCCACCTTCGCTGGGCCTGTCCCTGATCTGTCGGGAGTTCCCGGGGTGAGCGGTGTCGTCAAGGACGGGCACAGCGTCCACCTCGAGTTGAAGGGTTCGGTCCAGCCGCTGATCGAGGAATTGGCCAAGACCGACGTGACCGCGCTCCAGAGTAGGGAGCCGTCGCTCGAGGAACTGTTCCTGAGCCACTACGGCGCCCACGGGAAGGGAGGCGCCGGCGACGGTGGCCGGGCTTGAGATGGGCGTCGCAACCGGGGCCACGGCCTATGGGCTGCCGTCGTCGGTCGTCTTCGCCAAGACCGCGCGCGCCGCCTCACGTTCGGCCGCTCTCTGGGGCTACGTGTTCGGGGCGTTCGTCGCTTCGTCGGCCTGGAGCTACACGACCATCTACGGGACGCAGGCCGAGCGCGACCAGCTGGCCCGGACATTCGGAGCCAACAAGGCGTCGGCTGCGCTGTTTGGCCCCGCACGCGATCTCCAGACGGTCGACGGATTCATCGTGTTGAAGGTATCGATGACCCTCATGATCATCGGTTCGATCTGGGGTTTGATGACCAGCTCACGCCTGTTGCGCGGCGAGGAGGACGCCGGTCGTTGGGATCTCCTTCTTGCCGGGCAGACCACGCGGAGAGCGGCAACGACGCAGGCGCTTTGCGGGTTCGCGCTCGCCGGCGTCGTGCTGTGGGTCCTCACCGCTTTCATCACGGTTGTCGTGGGGTTGTCCTCGAAGGTGAACATCAACCCGGGCCAAGCGATGTTCCTCGCCCTGGCCCTGGCGAGCCCGGCCGTGATGTTCCTGGCAGTGGGCGCACTCACCAGCCAGCTGGCGCCCACACGTCGAGCGGCCGCGGGGTATGGCGCGGTGGTGCTCGGGATCAGCTACGGCCTGCGGATGCTCGGGGACGCCGGCGTCCGATTGCACTGGCTCACATGGCTCTCGCCTCTCGGCTGGGTCGAGGAGCTCTCACCCCTCACATCGAGCGATCCGCGGCCGTTGCTCTTGATCGCGGCGTTCGTGCTCGTCGTCTCGTTGGCTGCAGTCCGCCTCGCGGGGGCACGAGACGTCGGTGCGAGCGTGATAGCCGATCGGGCCGATCGGGCACCGAGGCTCGGGATGCTTCGAAGTGCCTCGACGTTGAACGTCCGCAACATGCGAGCCACGGCGATGAGTTGGATGGTCGCGCTCGCCGTCACTGGTCTCTTGTTCGGGCTCGTGGCGAAGGAGGCGGGGGAGACGCTGTCAGGCTCCTCCCTGCAGCAGGCCTTCGGGAAGCTCGGCGCTACCGGCGGCGGCGTGGTTGCCTACCTGGGCGTCACGTTCCTGATGGCCGCCGTCCTGATCGGCTTCGTGGCCGCAGGCCAGATCGGCGCCGCCAGGGGCGAGGAAGCCGAAGGCCGCCTCGACCATCTGCTCGCGAGGCACCTGTCGCGCACGGGCTGGCTCTTCGGGCGCCTGTGGTTCGCCTTCGCCCTGATCATCGCGTCCGGCTGCATCGTCGGGCTGTTCACGTGGTTCGGTGCCAGCTCCCAGAGCGCAGGCGTTGGATTGGGACCTCTGCTCAGCGCCGGTCTCAACGCCACAGCTCCCGCCCTTTTCTTCCTCGGTCTGGGCACCCTCTTGCTCGGCGTGTGGCCCCGCGCCGCCGCTGTTGGTGTCTATGTCGTGTTGGCCTGGTCGCTGCTCGTCGAGCTGGTTGGTGGCATCGGCGCCCTCAGTCATTGGCTGCTCGACACCTCGGTCTTCCACCACGTCGCCGCGGCACCGGCCACCCCCACCGACTGGCCTGCCGTCGCGCTGGTGACAGGCATCGGAGTTCTTGCCGCGGTGATCGGCCTGCTGGCCTTTCGTCGGCGTGACCTGGTGTACAGCTGAGCGATTCTCCAGCGGGGTCGGCCGCGATTTCCAGACGAGCAGTTCGGTGAGTACAAGGCGCACGAGACCGATCAGGGTCAAAGACGGCGCCGAGTGATAGGACAGAACGTGTGAGCCGAGTGCCGAGGCGTGCCCCCGGGGGCGACCAATTCATGACGAGCGAGGCCGTCGCATCGACGATCTACCAAGCGCTGCTCGGCGAGGGACTGCGCTGGGACGCGTGTCGGGACGAGTTGCTGGCGGTCGACATCATCGACGGGCGCGTGTACCGACTCCGCGTCGTCACAGGCGGGGCGCTCAGCGTCGTGCGCCAGTACTGGGTCCCCGGGACCGTCGGTGCCGTCACGCCGATCGACCACGACGACGGCTGGATGATGGCTGCCGGGCGCGGATTCGTGCACCTCTCGCCCGATGGATCGCTCCGCCCAATCCGACAGGTCGCACCCGTCGGGAGCCGCATGAACGACGGCGCCTGCGATCCCCAGGGACGGTTCTGGGCGGGAGCGCTGGCTCAGGACTTCCGTCCCGGGGCGGGTTCGCTCTACCGGCTCGAGCGCGACGGACAGGTCGAAGAGATGCTCGACGGACTGACGATTTCCAACGGGATCGACTGGAGCCCCGACGGCGACGTCATGTACCTGGCCGACAGCGGGCCCGGGGTGGTGCATGCCTTCGCCTTCGACGGCGAGAGCGGATCCATCTCCGACGACCGGGTGCTCATCACGGTGGACGAGGACGTCGGCGTACCCGACGGCTTGACCGTCGATGCCGGTGGCGACCTCTGGGTGGCGATCTACGGCGGGGCCCGGGTACAGCGGTACTCGCCCGAGGGCGTCCTGCGCCAAGAGCTCCGCATACCGGCGGAGCAGTGCACCTCGTGCGCCTTCGCCGGATCCGGCTTGAACCGTCTCTACGTCACGACGGCGACGGAGGGCTGGAGCGACGAGCAACGTCGCGCCGATCCGTCGGCGGGGATCGTGTACCGCTTCGACCTGTCTGCGTCGGGTCGTCCGGCCGCTCCGTTTCGTCCGGACCCGACCTGGTGGAAAGTGGTCACGTCCGATTCGTGACCGCAGGCGGCTCGCCACTCTGGCTGGCCGGTCAAACGACCGAGCACCACCAATGTCGGGTTGATTCCCTTCAGTCTCGGGTTGATTCCCGGTGTACTCGGTGGATTACGTTGAAGGCGGGCACCAAGGAGGTTGCTCACGAGGAAGGATGGTCGATCCGTGGCAGACGACGGCGTGATGGGACCCATCAGCTACCTGATCGTGGAGTTCCCGGGCAACAAGATGACCGGTGAGGGACTCCCCATCCTGGTCGACCTGGTGGACAAGGGCCTGATCCGGATCCTGGACCTCACCTTCGTCACCAAGGCCGACGACGGTTCCATGGCGGTCGTCGAGCTGGCCGACTTCGACGCGGACGGTGAGCTTGACCTCGCTGTCTTCGCCGGCGCCTCCTCGGGCCTGATCGACGAGAGCGACCTGGCCGACGCGTCGAACGTGATCGAGCCGGGTTCGTCGGCAGGCATCCTGCTCTTCGAGAACCGCTGGGCCTCCGACTTCGTGCAGGCGCTCCGTCGTGGCGGCGGCCAGCTCGTGTCGGCCGGGTTCATCCCGCAGGACGCGATCGTCGCCGCACTCGACGCACTCGAGGGTTGAAAAGCCGGTTCCCTAGGAAAGAGAAAGGACACGATCATGCCAGGACTTCTTCGTGGCGTCGCCCGCACGGCGGTCGTCGCCGGTACCGCCACCGCCGTCTCTAACCGCGTCGCGACGCCAGTCCAACCGCTGGTCGCAACAGGAGGATGCGCAGTACGCGCAACAGCAGTACGCCCAGCCGGCCCCGCAGCCAGCCCCGGCACCGGCCGCTCCCGACCCCGTTGCCCAACTCAAGGAGATGGCCGAGCTGCACTCGCAGGGCATCCTGACGGACGAGGAGTTCGCGGCGCAGAAGGCCAAGATCTTGGGGACCTGACGGCCCGGCTCGATGCTCTTCCTCTTACGGCCGCGGCAGACCTACATGCCCTACGTGCTGCCGCGCAACCAGACCGAGCAGGCGTCCTACCACCGGGAGCTCGAGCAGGCCTACCACTCGACGCGCCGTGTCGCACCGCCTGATCCTGGAGCTCCCGGAGGAACGGACCTCGCCGCGAGGCTGAAGGAATTGGGTGAGCTGCATGCTTCCGGCGCGTTGAGCGACGAGGAGTTCACCGCCGCGAAAGCCAAGGTGCTGGCTCCAGCGGACGGAGGATGACGTCCAGCAGCAGGCGGGCCACGGTTCTCGTCGAGGCCCTGCGCGCCGCGTTCGATCGGGACCAGGAGGCGCTCAGCGGGCTCCTCACTGACGACGTGAGGATCTGGGCGCCCCTTCGATCGGTCTCGTCACTAGGCGAGCTCGTCTCGGAGCTCGAAGACCGTGACGATGCCTTCTCCGACGCCGCGGCGGAGGTCACCGCGCTGGAGGTGGGTGGTGACTACGCATGCGCCGAGTGGACCGTCACAATGACTCACACGGGTCCGTTGAAGGTGCCCGGGGGAGTGGTGATGGGGCCGACGGGAGCACGGGTCGTCATCCACGGGGCCTCGGTGGCCGAGTTCCGGGGCGAGCGGATCTGCTCGTTGCGCCAGTACTGGGACGAGCTTCCTGCGCTCGAAGAGATCTGTTCCCTCGCCGGGCGGCCGCTCGGACCGTCGTCGGTCCGTGAGCCGCTGTCTGCGTCGAAAGACTCGCCCAGCTCCTGACCGGCTTCCGGACGACCAGAAGAGATCGCTCGGCGTCGGGTCGTCCCGGCGGCCGCGTGCCGGCCCGGACGTCACGAACGGGCGCGGAAGCCTTCGCCCCGGTGTTCGTCGAGCAACGGGACCCGGCCACGCGCCACCGCCGTGCCGAGCCGGATGGGGAAGTCCGGAAACTCGGCCGCCTCGAGCATTCCGGCGCGGTCGAGCACGGGTGCGACCGGCACGCCGGCAGCCAGCAACGAATCGACCAGGTCGTCCTGCGAGCGTGTGGCGATGGCGGCCGCGATCTCGGCCTGGAGCCTCTTGCCGTCCACGGTCCGCTCGGTGAACTCCAGTCCGGCGAGGTCCGGGAGGCCCAACTCGGTGCACAGCGCCGACCAGAAGTGCTGCTCGTCGACCACACCCAGGGACACCTGCCCCCCGCCCGCCGTCGTGAAGAGCCCGTAGCCGGGCACCGCGGTCGGTGCCTTGCCGGTGGGTGCGCTGTCGTTCGGGGTGGGACCGAAGCGACCGGTCCAGGTCGAGAGCACGTCCGTCATCGACACGTCGAGCCGGGCGCCCTCTCCCGTGGTCGCTCGTCCAGCCAGGGCGGCACAGACGCCGAAGGCCGCGCTCATCCCCGCCGCAAGGTCGGCAACCGGCAGGGGGGGCATGGTCGCCCGCCCTCCCTCCGGCGTGAGCGCGCCCGACCACGCCTGGTAGTTGACGTCGTGACCGGGGACCAGCGCTCGCTCTCCCTCCTGGCCGTACCCGGAGATGGAGCAATAGACGAGCCCGGCGTTCGCCCTTCGCAGGCCGGGCTCGTCCAGCCCCAGCCGGGCCATCACCCCGGGTCGGAACCCCTCCATGAGGACGTCGGCCTCCCGTGTCAGCGCCAGCGCCCGGTCCCGGTCCGGTGGTGTCTTCAGGTCGAGCATCACGCTGCGCTTGCCGGCGTTGATCTCCTCGAACAGGCCGGCGTAGCGCCGCATCGGGTCGCCGCCCGGTGGCTCCACCTTGAGCACGTCCGCTCCCAGTGCGCACAACAGCGACGTGGCGTACGGGCCCGGCCGCCAGATGCTGAGGTCGAGCACCCGCACGCCGGCCAGGAAGGAGCCGGGCATCGGCCGCCCAGTCTTGCATCCCGGGCGGGCGCCCCCGGCTTCGGGTGGCCCGAGGCGAGGCGGACCGATCGGACGATGCCAACCAGGGGGCGTGGTTCGATACGCTGACGCCCCGATGACCAGTGCGAGCCAATCGAAAGCCCAGCGCAGGGCGGAGACCCAGCGCCGAGCGGCAGAGAAGCGTGCGGCCGAGCGCCGTCGCCAGCGCAACCGCATCCTCGTGCGCGTCGGCCTCGTCGTCGTCGTCATCGCCGTGGTCGTGGTGGTCGTGGTGCAATTCACCGGCTCTTCGAGCGGCGGGCCCACGGCGTCGACGACGAACCCTCACGTCGCACTCTCGCCGATCCCAGAGTCCATGAAGTCGTCCTGGGTCCAGCCACCGGCCGAGACCCCCGGTCCCGAGACGGTCGGCGTCCCGAGTGGGCCGAAACTGGCCACGCTGATCAACGCGGCGACCGGGCAGAACGTTGACGGGGTGCAGTGCCAGACCAACGAGCAGACGGTCAGCCATGTCCACACCCACCTCACCATCTTCGTGAACGGCAAAGCTCGGGTCATCCCCTACGGCATAGGCATCCCCGGCTTCCAGGCCGAGCAGACGGGCCAGGGACCGTACGTGGCGACGGGGGATTGCTTCTACTGGCTCCACGCCCACGCGAACGACGGCATCATCCACGTCGAGTCGCCGAGCAAGTCGATCAGCTTCACGCTCGGTCAGTACTTCGCCGAGTGGGGCATCCCGCTCAGCCGGACCCAGGTGGGGTCGGTCCAGGGGCCGGTCACAGTGTTCTTCACCTCGCCCGGGAGGGCGACGGGCATCTACAAGGGTGACCCGGCGGACTTGCCCCTGGGCAACCACTACCAGATCCAGCTCGTTGTCGGCACGCCCATTGTGGCTCCCGTGAGCGTCAGCAACTGGGGCCAGCTCTAGTCTTTGGCGCGATGGAGGCCGATGCCGTCGTCGTCGGCGGCACGTGCGTCGGCCCCTACAGCGGTCAGGTGCTGGGCCTCCTCTCGCTCGCCGTGCATGCGCGCGTCCTCGTCGAGACGATCCGCACCATGATCTTCGCCTATCCCACGTTCCACCGCGCCGTCGACTCGGTGCTGTGGCCACCCGTCAACGCGGCGAAGATGGCGGGCGCCTGATGCGGCAGGAGGGAGAGGTGGCCCTCGCCGGGAACCACCGTCACCGTGGAACCCGGAATGTGCCGCCGGAGGAAGTCCCGGTAGCCGGGTGGTCCCGTCCGGTCGTCCGCGCCCTCCCAGATCTGGACCGGGAGTCGAATCTCACCCAGTGAGAAGCCCCACGAGCTGCCCATGATCCGGTAGTCCTGGACGCATCCCTCCGTCCCCTGGCGCACCGCCTCGCGCACGAACGCCAGCGCGCGGTCTGCCGGGCCCCACTCGGCCAGAATCGAGCGGTCGACCGGCGGGAAGGCACGCATGGCGGCACGCAGCAGGCGGGCGTTGCTGGCGTTGACGATGCTGAGCTTCATGACCAACGACGCCAGTCCGGGCGCGTGGCGGGACAGGAAGATGAAGGCGCGGTCTTCGACCTCCAGGCCGCGGCTCGTCCCGTAGAGATCGAGCGGCACCGAGCTCGAGAGCAGAGCGGCTCGCGTGACGCGTCCGCCGAGCTTGGCCGCGCACACCGCGGCGTAGGGGCCACCGGCCGACCAGCCCATGACGGCGAAGCGTTCGATGCCGAGGGCGCCGGCCAGCGCCGTCACGTCGTCGGGCCAGTCGACGAGCCGCCGGCCCGGCTGGAAGGTCGACAGGCCCATGCCGGGGCGGTCCGGCGCGACCAACCGGATGGCCGCCTCGCGTGCCGCGCCATCGGCCGGGGCGGCGTCCAGGTGCGAGCTCAGACCGCCGTGGAAGCTGAGGACCGGGAATCCCGCCGGGTCTCCGTACTCTTCGTAGGCCAGGTCCCGGCCGTCGGGGAGGCGCACCGCCGGGCTCACGACGCACCGCCGTGCGGTTGCGTGCACCGTGTCTGGCGAGGGTGCAAGGGTGCCCGCACGAGTGCACGCTATAGGGTTCGCCCATGTCTGCGAACGTCGACGACCTGGTGGACGCCCTCCTGGCCGACCATCCCCCCGCTTCCTCCACCCCGACCGAGTTCCTCGGCGAGCAGTTCGATCGCGGCCTGGCCTGGGTGCACTTCCCGCCCGACTGCGGCGGTCTGGACCTGACGCCCAAGGACCAGCAGCGGGCCCAGCAGCGGCTCCACGCCGGAGGTGCGCCGGTGGCGGGGCTGAAGAACCCGATCGGCTACGGGATGTGCGCGCCGACCATCGTCACCCACGGCACGGCGGAGCAGAAGTCGCGTTATCTCCGCCCGCTGTTCACGAACGAGGAGATCTGGTGCCAGCTCTTCAGCGAGCCCGGCTCAGGGTCCGACGTGGCCGGACTGGCGACGCGGGCCGATCGCGACGGCGACGAGTGGGTGCTCAACGGGCAGAAGGTCTGGACGACGCTTGCGCACATCTCGTCGTTCGGCTTGATCGTGGCCAGGACCAATCCCGACGTGCCCAAGCACAGGGGCCTGACCGCGTTCCTGGTCGACATGCACGCGCCTGGCGTCGAGGTTCGTCCGCTCTTCCAGATCACCGGCGAAGCAGAGTTCAACGAGGTCTTCTTCACCGATGTGCGCCTGCCCGATACGGCGCGGCTCGGCGACGCCGGTGACGGCTGGCGCGTGGCCGTCACGACGTTGATGAACGAGCGGGTGTCCATCGGCGGCGGCGTCGGCCGCCGGGGCGGTGGTCCGATCGCCGAGGCCATGCGCATCTGGAAGGAGCGCTGGCAGGGCCAAACCTCGCAGCAGGCACTGGCACTGCGCGATCGGCTGGTCTCCAGCTACATCCGCTCCGAGGCCTTGACCATGACCAACATGCGCGCGGCGCAGAGCCGGAAGTCGGGCACGCCCGGACCGGAAGGATCCGTCTCCAAGCTGGCCTTCGCCGAGGAGAACAAACGCGTCTACGACCTCTGCGTGGACCTGCTCGGCAGCGAGGGGATGCTCTTCCCGGCCGGCTACCCCATGGTGCGGCCCGACCTCGTGGGCATGGGTTCGCCCGACGTGCACAAGATGTTCCTGCGCGTGCGGGCGAATTCGATCGAGGGTGGGACGTCCGAGGTCATGAGGAACATCCTCGGTGAGCGAGTCCTCGGCCTGCCGGGCGACGTGCGCACCGACAAGGAGCTGGCCTGGAAGAACGTTCCGCGGAGCTGAGCTCCCGCCTGGGCGACGGCCCTGGTCGGTCCCGGCGACGGCGTCTGATCAGGAGGCCGGGCTGAAGGTCACGGGTAGCGAGGTGGGGGAGCGGAACACGTCGCCTCTGATGTGGGGATCGGCGTCCCCCGGCGAGAGCGCGATGTCGGGGAGCCGGTCCAGGACACCGTTGAGGAGCACCCTCGTCTCGAGCCGGGCCAGGTGCATACCCAGGCACATGTGCGGGCCGTGCGCGAAGGCGATGTGGGGGATGGACGGGCGGAAGATGTCGAAGGTCTCGGCGTCGTCCCAGCGGGTCTCGTCGTGGTTGGCGGAGCCGATGTGCGGCGAGATGCTCTCGCCCGGTCCGAGGGTGACGCCGGAAAGCTCCACCTCGCAGGTGGTGGTGCGGTTGATCGACAACAGCGGCGGCTCAAAGCGCAACCCCTCCTCGATCGCCTGCGGCAGCAACGTGCGATCGGAGCGGACGGCCTCGAGCTGCTCGGGGTGGGTGAGCAAGAGGTAGAGCAGGTTGCCCGACGAGCGGTACGTGGTCTCCGCCCCGGCGGGCAGGAGCAGGCGCAAGAAGGAATAGATCGCCTCGTCGCTGAGCCGCTCGCCGTCCACCTCGGCCGACACCAAGTCGCTGATTACGTCCTCGGCTGGCCGGGCGCGGCGCTCGGCCACCACCTCGGCGAAGTAGTCGCGCAGCGATTCGGACGCGGCGATGCCTCGGTCGATGTCGGCCACCAGTCCGATCAGCTCCACCGACCAGCGCTGGAACCTGGTGAAGTCCTCCTCGGGCAGACCGAGCAGGCGAGCGATCACCCGGACGGGAAACTCAAAGGTGAGCTGGCGGACCAGTTCGCCCTCGCCGTCTGCCGCGAACCGGTCGATGAGCTCGTCGACGATCGGGGCGATGAACTCGGGCTCCCAGCGCGCCAGCGACTTCTCGCGGAAGGCGTGGGCGACCAGGTTGCGATGAGTTCGGTGCTCGGGGTCGTCCATCCCGAGGATCATGTGACCCATCACCATCCCGATGGTGACGTCGTAGGCGGTCGACGTGAACGTCTTGGCGTCGCGCAGGATGCGTGAGCAGTCCTCGTAGCGGTACGCCATCCACCCGGGCTCGACGTCGATGCCCTCGGGCAGGGCCTCTGGGGAGATGGCCATGTCCTTGCGCACCGGGCTCTCCCGGCGCTTCACGGCGAGCGACGGGTAGGGATCCCGAGTCGTGCCCGCCACCACGTCGTCGAAGGCGGCGAACGGGTCGTATTCGGCGTCGGTCGTCGTGGCCATCGGCGTGTCCCTCCCTCTGCTGCTGCTCGTCTTCTGCTCGTCCTGCTCGTCGTGCTGGTCGGGCTGGTCGGCCACCGGCTTCTCCCCGTTCACCGGCGACGTCCGCGTCAGGATAGGCGGTTCGTGGCCGCTGCAGCGCCGCCGGACGCGGCGTAGGCTCCCGCCCCGATGAAGGCGCTGCGCACCCCCGACGAACGGTTCGCCAGCCTGCCCGGGTACGACTTCGCCCCGAACTACGCCGAGGTGGCCGACGGCGAGGGCGCCAGCCTGCGGGTGCACTACGTCCGCGAGGGCGACCCCGATGCGCCGGTCGTGCTCCTGATGCACGGCGAGCCTTCGTGGTCGTACCTCTACCGCAGGATGATCCCGGTCATCACCGCCGCCGGCCTCCAGGCCGTGGCGCCCGACCTGGTGGGCTTCGGCCGATCAGACAAGCCCTCCGAGCGCAGCGACTACACGTTCGCCCGACACGTCGAGTGGATGCGCGAGCTTCTCTTCGATCGCCTCGACCTGCGCGCCGTGACACTGGTCGGCCAGGACTGGGGCGGGCTCATCGGTTTGCGCCTGGTGGGCGAGCACCCCGACCGCTTCGCCCGGGTGGTGGCCGCCAACACCTTTCTGCCGACCGGTGACACCGACCCGGGCGAGGCCTTCTTCAACTGGCAGCGCTTCTCGCAGGAGGTGGACGTGTTCCCGGCCGGCGGCATCGTCAAGGGCGGCTGCGTGACCGACATCTCCGACGAGGTGCGCGCCGCGTACGACGCGCCCTTTCCCGACGAGTCCTACAAAGCGGGCGCACGCCAGTTCCCCATGCTGGTCCCTTCGCGGCCCGACGACCCGGCCCACGATGCCAACGTCGCCGCCTGGGTCGGTCTCGCCGCCTTCGACCGCCCCTTCCTGTGCGCCTTCAGCGACAGCGACCCCATCACCCGGGGCGCCGATCGCACACTGAAGGAGCGCATCGCCGGCGCACAGGGCCGGCCGCACACGACCATCGTCGGTGGTGGCCACTTCCTCCAGGAGGACAAGGGGGAGGAGCTGGCGAAGGTCGTGGTCGACTTCGTCGCCTCGACCTCGTGACGCCCGAGCCATGACCGAGACGCACCGGGTCGTCGTCGTCGGCGCCGGTTTCTCCGGCATCGGGATGGCGGCGCGACTGCGCTCGATGGGCATCGACGACTTCGTCGTGCTCGATCGGGGGAATGATCTCGGCGGTACGTGGCGCGACAACTCGTACCCGGGCGCCGCGTGCGACGTACCGTCGGATCTGTACTCCTTCTCGTTCGCGCTCAACCCGGACTGGACGCGTGCCTTCCCTTCCCAGGGCGAGATCTGGGACTACCTCCGCGACTGCGTCGACCGTTTCGACGTCGGCCGCCACCTTCGCTTCGGTCAGGCGGTCGAGGAAGCGCAGTGGCATGAGGAGGACCGCTGCTGGAACGTGCGCACCGCTGACGGGCACGAGTACAGCGCGCCGGTGCTGATCTGGGCCACGGGCTCGTTGAGCGAGCCGTCGATCCCGGCGTTCCCGGGGCTCGACGACTTCCGAGGCAAGGTTTTTCACTCGGCGCGGTGGGAGCACGGCTATGACCTGAAGGGCAAGCGGGTCTGCGTCGTCGGCACCGGGGCATCGGCCGTCCAGTTCGTTCCCCAGATTGCGCCGGTGGTCGAGCACCTCTATCTCCACCAGCGCACGCCGCCCTTCATCGTCCCCCGACGCGACCGAGCGGCCTCGGTCGTGCGCCGCACCCTGTATCGCCGCGCCCCCGCTTTCCAGCGCTTGTCGCGCCTGCGCATCTACGTCATCTTCGAGTCACTGCTCTCGGTTTTCGTCGGCCGCCGCAGCCGCACGGTCGCCGCCGTCCGAAAGAGGGCGCTCGACCACATGCACCGGCAGGTCCCCGACCCGGCACTGCGCGAGGTGTTGACACCGCGCTACGAGCCCGGATGCAAGCGCCTGCTCCTGTCGGACGATTATTACCCGTCGCTCACCCGGCCCAACGTCGAGGTGGTCGACGCGCCGGTCTCTTCCTTCACCGCTCACGAGGTGGTGGGCCAAGACGGCATCGCGCGCCCGACCGACGTGGTCATCATGGGCACCGGTTTCGAAGCCGCCGAGCCTCCTTATGCGCACCACATCATCGGACGCGATGGCCTTCGTCTCTCGGAACGATGGAAGGCCGACGGCACCGAGGCCTACCTCGGTTCCGCCGTGGTCGGATTCCCGAACCTCTTTCTGATGATCGGGCCCAACTCGACGTTGGCCCACAACTCCATGATCTACATGATCGAATCGCACATCAACTACGTGGCCGGCGCCGTCGCCTTCCTCTCGCGGTCCGGCGTCCGGAGCGTCGAGGTCAAGCGCAGCGTCCAGCGGCGCTACAACGAGCGGCTGCAATCTCGTCTGGCGCACTCGGTCTGGGTCGAGGGCGGCTGCGGCAGCTGGTACCTGGACCACCGCGGCCGAAACACGACGTTGTGGCCCGATCACACCTGGAAGTTCCGCCGGATCACGCGACGCTTCCATCCTGGTGAGTACACAGTCCGCGCCTGAGCCCTTCTGAGCTTGAACAGCGAGGGCAAGGTTCTCGGCCCGGACGGAGTGGTCTGAGCGTTCCGGCCCTCGCGAACAAGTATCACTCAGAGTGTAGACAGATGCATCTCGTGTGTACTCCGATGAATCGGGAGTGCATCGACGACGAGCCCGGGAGCTCCTCGGAGACCTCCTCTGTCGGATGCGGACCAGGCCCGCGACCCTGGTCCGCGGGCCCCGGTGGTGTGGCGCACCTGTTGGGGGGCCTTCTTCCAGCGTAGGGCCACAGTATGACCACAGCAGGCCCACAGCAGACGCGCGTGCATTCACCGCACCTGATCCGATGTCGACCAGGACGATGTGGTCGCCACGTATCGATTGCACGACGAATGAATGCTCGAGCAACCCAGGCCCTCGATCCTGAATGTCAGTTGTGGACGACGCAATGCAGCGTTATCGTGCCGTTTAGACATTGGCGAGTCTCACCTTCCAGGCGGAACACGACACAGCTGTCGAGGCGGAGATTCAATACAGCTCAAGGAGAAGGTCCATGCGCAACTCCCTGCGCCGTTCCCTGCGTGCGCTTCCCGCGTGCGCGCTCGTACTCAGCGGGCTCAGCGATCACCGGCGCGTCGTTCTTCGTCGCGCCATCGGTCGCGTCCGCCGCTCCACCCGCGTGCACCGACTCGTGGAAGACCGCGGTCAGCGGCAACTGGGACACCGCGGCGGACTGGAGCACCGGTGCTGTTCCGGGATCCGGTGACGTGGCGTGTATCACCGTCGGCGGCACCTACACCGTCACCTACCAACCTGCGAGCGGTTCGGAGACGGTCGATGCACTCGTAGTCGGCTCGGGCACGACGGGTGACGCCGAGACCCTCCTCGTTCAAGGCGCGTGTTCCGACAACGTGACGCTGACCACCAAGAACACCGCGTCCAGTCCTGACAGTGACGCCATCAACTCGACCGGTCACGTCTCCCTCACCAGCACCGGCTGTGGCAACAACTCGACGCTGGACATCGGGACGACGTTGGTGAACGGCGGCACGCTGAGCACCGACGCCGGCGCGGGCGGCAGCCGCGCCATCAACGGGAGCGTCACCAACCAGAAGACGGTGAACGTCAACGCCTCGGTCAGCTTCGGCTTGAACGGCTCGTCGGGGACATGGGACAACGCCGGCGCGCTGAACCTCGCCACGGGTCAGACCTTGACTGCGAACACCACCGGCGTGACGTTCACGAACGACACCGGCGGCTCGGTCGTGTCGACGGGCACGGGACAGCTGGTGATCGACGCTCCTGACGTCTACAACCAGGGCAACGGCACGACGTCCGGGGGCGAGCCTGTCCTGCTCAACGGCCCCGCCGGGAACACATCGGGCATCGCCCTCCACTACACCGGCACCGGCTCCTCGACCATCGTGGCCCAGGGCGGTGACGGGACGGTCGACGGCGCCATCGCCTCGGGACAGACGCTCACGGTCAACGGCGCCTGCTCCAACAACGCGGTCGAGACCGTCGACGCCAGCGAGAGCAGCGCCGGTGCCGTGCACCTCAGCTCGTCCGGCTGCGGCAACCCCTCGACGCTCGTCGTGACGGCGGGTGACACCTTCACCAACCAGTCGGCTGGCACCCTCCAGGTGGACGCAGGTGCCGGAGGCGCCCGCACCATCACCGGGAACGTCACGAACGATGGCACGGTCAACGTGAACGCGGTCACCTCCTTCGCGTCCGGTACCTGGGACAACGCTGGCGCGCTGAACCTCGCCGACGGGCAGACGCTGACCGTGACGACCTCTCCGTCGTCCTTCACCGACGACACCGGGGGATCGGTCGTCAGCAACGGGACCAACCAGACCGGCCAACTGATCGTCGACGGCAGCAACACGTACAACCAGGGCAATGGCACCACGTCGGGAGAGCCGGTGCTCCTGGCCGGCCCGGCCGGCAGCAGCGGCGGGGTCGCCCTCCACTACACGGGCACCGGCACCTCGACCATCGTGGCCCAGGGTGGGGCTGACACGCTCGATGGTGCCATCGTCTCGGGACAGACGCTGACCGTCAACGGCACGTGCTCGAACAACGCGGTCACGACGGTGGACGCCAACGAGACCAGCGCCGGCACGGTGCACCTGAGCTCGTCGGGCTGCGGCAACAACGCGACCCTCGCCGTGGCGACGGGCAAGAAGCTGACCAACCAGTCGGGCGGCGTCATCGACATCGACAGCGGCGCCGGCGGCGCCCGCTCAGTCACCGGGAACCTCACCAACCAAGGGACGGTGAACGACAACGTCAGCGCCTCCTACAGCGGCGGCACGTGGGACAACAAGCATCAACTGAACGTCGCGAACGGCGTCACCTTGGACGCGCCGGCCTCCTCGAGCACCACCTTCACCGACGACACCGCGGGATCCGTGAACGCGACGGGTAGCGGCGTGCTCGAGCTCAACGGCGGCAACACCTACAACCAGGGCGCGGGCACCACGACGGGGACCGAGCCCGTGCTGCTGGCCGGGCCGCCCGGGTCGAGCGGAGGCATCGCCCTCCACTACACCGGAGCGGGGTCGTCGCTCATCACCACGAACGGTGCCGGCACCCTGGACGGGACCATCTCGAGCGGGCAGACGCTCGACGTCGTCGGCGTCTGCAGCAACAACGCGGACGAGATCCTCGACGCCGCCGTGACGAGCACCGGCACGATCGCCATGACCAGTGCACAATGCGGCAACGCGGCCACCATCGCGGGCGCTTCGTCCACGGGCCAGGACCCACTCACGATCGGCCAGGGCGGTCTTCTCGAGACCTTGACGGGAGCAGGCAACGGCGGCCGGACCATCGACGACGACATGACCGTGAAGAAGGGCACCGTCGACGTGAACACGAATACCACCTACACGGCGGAGAAGAAGGGCATCAAGCAGAAGGGCACCCTCGACATCGCGTCGGGTGTGACTCTCACCGAGAGCGGGGTGGCCAACTCGTCCTTCAACAACGCGAAGGGTTCCATCACCGGGTCGGGTGAGCTCCTGGTCCAGTCGCCCGACACCTTCAAGCAGGGGAAGGCCACGATCGCCAGCACGGTGACGGTGCTCGTCAACGGCGCCAACGTCTTCTACTCGCCGGTGTCGACCCCCGGTGCCGGCACCATCGAGACCGAGGGCGTCACCACACTGACGTCGGGCACGCCCTCGAGCGGCCAGATCCTCGACGTGAACGGCACCTGCAGCCTGAACGCCCAGCTGGTGACGACGGGCAGCATCACGGACAACGGTGAAATCGAGCTGAGCAGCTCGGGCTGTGGCAACAACTCCGCGGTCACGCTCCCTGCCGGCGACACGCTGACGCTCGGCAGCACCGGTTCGCTGACCTGGCCGTCGGGCGCGGGCGGAACGCGGAGCGTCACCGGCAACGTGGTCAACGACGGGACCATGGGCAATACCTCCGCCGTGAACGGCACCACCCTCGGCGTGACGGGGAACCTCACGTTCGGCTCGACGGGCACCTATGCGCCCTTCGTGAACACCGGCGGCGGATCCGATTCGGTCACGGTGAGCGGCTCGGGGACCCTCGGCGGTACGCTGAACCCGGCCGGGACGTTCACCGCAGGCGACGTCTACACCATCCTGCACGGGACCTTCACCGGGGCCTTCAGTGCGACGCACGGCTGGGTGGTCACGGTCAATGCCGGCACCGTCACCATGACCCATTCATGATCGTCAAGGCCTGAACCACAGGCCGTAGATGGACGGGCGTGCGGCCCGGGTCCACGGCGCGGGGGACGCGCCAGGGCCCGGGCCGATGCGCGTGGCGCGGTCGAGGCCACACCGCCAAGTCGAGACCGAGCGGCCCCTCAGTCGAAGCTCGGCCGCGCCGTCCGGGAGCGCTTGAGTTCGAAGAAGCCCTCGGTTCCGGTGCAGAGCAGCACGCCGTCCCACAGCCGCCCGGCTGCCTCACCCTTGGGGCACGGCGTCACGACGGGACCGAATATGGCCCGGCCGTCGTAGTGGACGAGGGGCGTCCCGACGTCGTCGCCCACGGGCTCCATCCCCGCCCGGTGCGACCCCTCGAGGGCGTCGTCGAACTCTGTCGAGGCGGCCGCAGCGGCGATCGAGCTCGGCAGGCCGACTTCGTCGAGGGCTTCCTCGATGACGACCTCGAGCTCACCCTCCTCGCGGCCTCGCCGCTCGATGTGGAGACGGGTCCCGAGCGCGGTGTAGAGCGGCAAGAGGATGTCGCGTCCGCGGGCCTGTTCGGCGGCGATGCACACGCGCACCGGGCCCTTGGCCCGGGCCATCCGCGCCTTGTATTCCTCCGACAGGTCCTCGCGGCCCGAGTTCAGAATGGCGAGCGACATCACGTGCCATTCGGTGTGGACGTCGCGCACCTGCTCGACTTCGAGCATCCACCGCGACGTGATCCATGCCCAGGGGCACAGGGGGTCGAACCAGAAGTCGCACGTCGGCGTCATCCGATGCCCCCGTCGACCCGCAGGATGGCGCCCGTCGTGAAGGACGACGCGTCGCTGGCGAAGTAGAGCGCGGCGCCGACGATCTCCTCCGGCTGTCCCGCTCTCTCCAGCGCGTGGTGGCGCATCCCGGTCTCGAGCGTCGACTGGTCCCACGCCTTCGAGATGTCGGTCAGGAACGGTCCGGCCATGATGCAGTTGACGCGCACCGTCGGCCCGAAGGCTTTGGCGAATCCTTCGGTCAGCGTGTTGAGCCCTGCCTTGGCGGCGTCGTAGGGGAGCATGTGCGGCTGCGGCCGCAGCGAGCCGGTGCTCGAGACGTTGATGATGGACCCGCCGCGCTCTCCGGCGGCCATTCTGGTGCCGACCAAAGCGGTCAAGCGGAACGGTCCCTTCAGGTTGACGCCGAGCACCTTGTCCCACAGGTCCTCGGTCACCGACGTCAGGTCCGGGTAGAGGGGCGACATGCCGGCGTTGTTGACCAGCACGTCGACGTGGCCGAAGGCGTCGTAGGCCTGTTCCACGAGCCCGTCCAGCTCGTCCCAGTGCCCTACGTGGCACGCCACGGGGAGCCCCCGCCTGCCCATCGCCTCCACCTCAGCCGCCACTGCCTGGCAGTTCTGGAGCTTGCGGCTCGTGACCACCACGTCGGCTCCGGCCCCGGCGAAGGCGAGCGCCATCTCGCGTCCGAGCCCGCGGCTGCCGCCCGTCACGAGCGCCACCTTTCCGGTCAGCGCGCCGTGTTCCGCGCCCCCCTCAGCCGCCGTCACAGTCCCGCCTGCACGAGCTCGGCGACCAGATGGGTCACGGCCTTGGCCATCGGGATGTGGAGCGACTCGTTCGGTCCGTGGGCGTTTGAGTGCGGTCCGAGGACGCCCGTCGCCACGATCGGCGTCGACGGGAAGCCCTTCTGCAGGTCGGCCAGGAACGGGATGGAGCCCCCTTCGCCGACCCGACCCGGCTCGCGCCCGAATCGCTCTTTCGACACCCGATCCACTATGGCGGTCACGTCGCTTCCGAGCGGCCGTGCCACCCAGCCCTGCGCCGCCGGCTCCATGTCGATCGTGATGTGCGCGCCCTCGTCGGTCGTGATGGCCCCGAGCAGCACATCGCTGGCCTCGGCGGCGTCGACGTCGGGCGGCAGACGCAACGAGAACTTCAGCGTCGTGGACGGGCGCAGCACGTTGCCGCCCTGACGCGGTGTCGGCAGGCCGTCGGCGCCCGTCACCTCGAGGGCGGCACCCCAGGTCCGTGCCGCCAGTCGCTCGACCGGGTCCGACTCGAGCAGCCGTAGCCCGTCGACGACCGGCGCCGTGCTGTCCGGGAAGTCGGCCGCGATGGTGCGCAGATTGGCCAGGTGCTCTTCTGGGATGCCGGTCCCTTGGAGCCCGGGAAGCAGGATGCGGCCGTTGGTCTCGTCCTCCATCCGCGACAAGATCTTGCGCAGGATGCGGAACGACGACGGCACGACGCCGCCCCCCTGGCCACTGTGGATGCCCTCGGTGAGCACGTCGACCTTCACCGTCACGACGAGGTTGCCGCGCAGCGACGTGGTGAGCCAGAGGCGGTCGTAGCTGAGCCCACCCGAATCGAGGCAGATCACGAGGCGCGGTGTGCCGATCCGCTCCCTCAGATGCTCGAGATAGGCGGAGAGGTCCGGGCTGCCGCTCTCCTCGCTCGCCTCAATGAGCACGAGCACCCGGCCGTGGCCGCCGCCCGCCGCCGCCAGACCCGTCACGGCGGCGAACGTCGCGTACCCGTCGTCGGCCGTTCCCCGGCCGAAGAGCTTGTCGCCCTGCCGGACGGGCTCGTAGGGGCCGAGTCCGCTTCGCCACTCGCCCAGTGGCGGCTGTTTGTCCATGTGGCCGTAGACCACGATGGGGTCCCCCACCCCACTGTTCTCGACCAGGAGCACGGGGGTGCGGCCGGGGAGCCGGACGATCTCGGAGCGGAACCCGCCTGCCTGCCCGTCGACCCACTGGCGCAACAACGTGGCCGCGGACTCAATGTGACCGTTGGCGGCCCAGTCAGGGTCGAAGGCGGGGGAGAGGCACGGGATCCGGGTGTACTCGCAGAGCGTGGGCAGGGCGTACTGGTCGAAGGCGGCGTCGACGGCGGTCGAGACGTCGGTCACGACTCGGTGAGCTCCGCCAGTTTGTCCAGTGTCTTCGACATGGCAGCCGCGGTCTGCCGGTCGAGCTTGCCCAAGCGCAGCATGAATCCCTGTTTGTCCTGCGAGATGTCCCACGTCTCGGTGACCTTCGTCCCACTGTCTGCGGATTCGAGCTCGTAGCGCCAGATCCGCCCGCCGAAGAAGCGGCCCAGAGGGCCCGAGAGCCGGGTCTGCCAGGCGATGCGCCTGTCCTGCTCGAACTCGATGACCGTGTTCGACATGGTGTACGGCACGCCGACCTTCATCGACATGCCGAAGACCGAGCCGAGGACGAGCTTCTCGGGAGCGCCGTCCTTCGCTTTGACCACCGAGCCCGAGCCGTCGATCTCGGGATGGCGAGAGGCGTCCGCCACGATGGCGAAGATGGATTCGGCTGGCGCCTTGATGATCCGGTCCACACTGACCTTGTCGCCATCCATGAGGCTGCCCTCCACAATCGTCTCCTCGGCGCACTCGTGCCCGGGCCGAACGGACAAGAGCGATCGACCAGATTCGAGACTGAGAATACAGAAAAGAGATGCGCCGTGGACGACCGTCGACCTATTTCGTGTCGGCCAAGGGCGTCGAGTCCGGAACGAACCAGGTGTGAAGATATGTCAGCTTCAGGAACGAGATTCGCCAGATCTCTTCTTGTCTGCGGTATTCCTCTTCGTAGTAGCCGTAGCCGAGTCGCCTCGAATGTTCCTCGCACCAGGGATGTCCAGGCGGGAGGCGGAGATCGTCGGACATCGACCACCGTCCGCGGGCGTTGCCCCCCTCGACGACTTCGATCCGCGGCATGAAGCCAAGATGGCAACTCAACACCCCCTCGAGGTGCTTCCGCACGAACGCGGTGAACTCGTCGCGGCCCTCGCGGATCCGTTCTGGTCCGGCGACGCGAAGATCGGTCGTGAACAGGTCCTCCCACTTCTCCCACTGCTTCGTATCCATGAGGAAGAAGTAATCGGCCTTCAGCTGCTTGATGGCCTCGATGTCGAGAAGCTCCTGCGAAGTGCGTGGTGAGGACATGGTTGCCTCCTTTCGCGGTTGATGCGAAGCCCGAACGGACGCCGGCTGCAAAGTTCCCGGCCGGCGCCACCGCGTGCACGAATCTTCACATGCTGATGGATCTCGCGCTCAGAGTTCCAGGATCTCCGCCCATCGTCGCAGTTGGTCCAGCGCTCCGTCTGCTCCGAACCCAGAAGAGGAGTTCCAGACCCGCAAGACCATCTGGTCGACGCCGGCGTCGCGATACGCGCCGATGTCCCTCGTCACCTGTTCTGGTGCACCACAGAGGAGCGGACGACCATTGCCGTCTTTCGGGAGCGTCGGTGCGTAATTGTACTCAGGCCGAAGTCGTCGCATCGGCGTGTTCGAGCTGGCGGCACGGACGGGTGCGTCTGT
Source organism: uncultured Acidimicrobiaceae bacterium (assembly GCA_963824445.1). GTDB lineage: Bacteria > Actinomycetota > Acidimicrobiia > Acidimicrobiales > RAAP-2 > Bog-473. The sequence continues at coordinate 411,053 of CAWGPG010000001.1, forward strand.
GACCTCACACAGCGCTGTGCTCAGAGAGAAGATGAATTCGGAACGCATCCCGTCGCCCGTGCGCAAGGCCTCGATCCTTTGTCGGCCCGAGCGGTAGTCGCTCGGAGTCGGGTACAGGGGGTGCCACCCATCGCCCAGACGAGCCGCCCGCGCGCACGCGGTCGCATTGTTGCCGCCGACGAGGATCGGAACATGCTGCTCCGGGACTGCGACCGGCAACACGTCCTCGAACCGCAGGAAGCGACCGTCGTAGCGGTGCGGTCCGATCCCTGACCAAAGAATCCTGAGCGCCTCGAGGGTCTCATCGGTTCTCGCACCCCTCTCGTCCGTTTCGATGCCCAGGGCCGCGAATTCACCGACGAGGTATCCGATTCCCACCCCGAGCATCAGGCGCCCTGCGCTCAGCCGTTGCGTTGATCCGGCCATGGCAGCGATCAGGATCGGATGACGATAGGGCGCGACCAGGACATCAGTTCCGACGTGCAACCTCTCGTGCCTCGCGAGGGCCCAGGTGGCGAGCGCTATGGGCTCCAGCATCGGCGGCTCGAAGATGTCGGTGGCGTACGAGGGGATGGCGACGTGGTCCGCGAACCATGCGCTGTGGAATCCCAAGTCTTCCACCAGGCTCAGAAAGTCGGCCACGACACTGAGGTCACCGAAGGGGCCCCACGTCGGCACTGCCACCCCGAACCGCACGTCCACCGGTTCCTTCTTCGCCCTCTTGCGCCTACGTCAGACCGACACAGAACGACGATGCAACGACGAGGGTGCACGCCGACGCGCACCCATGCATCTGAGCAGGGGGAATGTGCTGTTGGCTCGGACGCTGCGGACGGGACGGGCCGAGCCCACGACGGCTCAGATCGCGTGGGCGACCAGGTCGCCCAGCTGCACCCACTCGAGCGAGGCGGCGTGTGTGGCTGCGAGCACGACCGGGGGCGCCACCCCGGCGTCGAAAGCCTCCTGCCACCGGGAGGCGCACAGGCACCACTGGTCGCCCGGCTTCAGGCCGGCGAAGCCGAACTCGGGGCGAGGGGTGGACAGATCGTTGCCGACGGACGCGGAGAAGGTGAGGAACTCCTCGGTGACCTGCGTGCACACAGTGTGCACGCCGATGTCCTCCGCCCCGGTGTTGCAGCACCCGTCACGATAGAAGCCGGTGACGGGATCGAAGTTGCAAGGCTGGAGCTCCTCGCCGAGCACGTTCTGAGCCATGGGCCATTTCAGCACACGGCCGAAGTCACGATGTGTCCTTGTCGTCACGCCCTATGCGCCGAGCGGTGGTCCTTGGTAACGGTCGACCCAGGTGAAGGAGTCGACCGGAGCCCGCCGCAGCCGACGTGGGGCAGACACCGGGCGGCCGAGCACCACGAGCGATGCCGCTGCCATGGAGTCGGGGAAACCGAAGAGCGCGCGCACGTCGGGTTCACGGCGCACGGGCATGGTGGTGACGACGCCGGCGAGACCTTCCGCACGCGCTGCGAGCAGCACGCTCCACACGAACGGGTAGATGGATGCACCACCCGCAAGCGTGTAGCGCGGCAGGTCGCGGTCGACCGCAGCCAGCGCGGTCAGATCGGCCAGGACGAGCAGCAACGCCGGGGCGCGGTCCAGCGCCTCGGCGAAACCCGGTTCTGAGTCAGCAGCGGCGTCGGCGAACTCCTGTGCGTGTGTCACCGCCTCCGCCTCTGCGGTCCGGTCAGTGACCGGCGCCCACGGCACGAGCCCGGCCGCGCTCATGGCCAGATATTCGTACCATCCGGTGAGATAGAGGTCGCGCAGTGCGGCTCGGATCGACGGGTCCTTGACCACGATGACGCGCCAACCCTGGCGATTGCCACCGGATGGGGCGAATCGGGCCGTCTCGAGGATGCGGCGCACCACGTCGTCACCCACCGGTTCGGGCAGGAACTCTCGCACCGCCCCGGTGCTGCGCAGCGTGTCGACGAGGTCGAGGTCCACGAGTTGCCCACCGTAGCGGCCACTGGGTAAGTGTGGGGTGTGCGCGCCCCTGCCGACCGGTCCGTGGCGGCCCGGCCGCGGACGCTGGCGGCGCTGAGCCGGGTCCCGCTTGCCGTCTCGCCCATGGCGGGCGGCCCGAGCACGGCCGAGCTCGTCGTGGCGGCCGGAGAGGCCGGGGCGCTCGGCTTCCTCGCCGGCGGTTACAAGAGCGCGGATGCATTGAGAGCCGAGATGGCGGCAGTGTGTGCCACGCGCTGCCCGGCGTTCGGCGTCAACCTCTTCGTACCGGGTTCGCCGACATCCGAACCCGATGCGCTGGCGGCGTATCTCGCGTCGCTCGAGCGCAAGGCGAGCGAGCTCGGCACGACGCTCGGTGAACCGACATGGGACGACGACGACTACGAGGACAAGATCGAGGCCGTGTTGGCCGCGCCGCCGCCGATGGTCAGCTTCACGTTCGGACTGCCCGTCCGCGACGTCGTGCGGGAGCTGCAGTCTGTGGGTTCACTGGTCGCGCTGACCGTCACGACGGAGGACGAGGCCGCGCGGGCGTTGGCAGTCGGCCCGGACTGCCTCTGTGTGCAGGGCGCCGAAGCAGGCGCGCACCGTGGGAGCTTCGCGAACGAGGAACGCGCCGGCCAGGACCGTCCGATCCTCGAGCTGCTGGCCGCGCTGGCACGGACCAGCGATGTGCCGCTGATCGCAGCCGGCGGGGTGGGCAGCCCCGAGGACGTGGAAGCGCTCATCGGCTCCGGTGCGGCGATGGTCCAGGCCGGCACGGCGTTCCTCCGCTGTCCCGAGAGCGGCGCCGCAGCGGCCTACAAGGACGCACTGACCGATTCGTCCTTCGGACAGACGGCCGTCACTCGAGCCTTCAGCGGGCGCCGTGCGCGCGCGCTGGTCAACGTGATGGTGCGCGACCACCCGGACGCGCCGGCTGCGTACCCCGAGGTGAACAACGCGACGCGCCCGCTGCGAGCGGCTGCGGCCAGGGCGGGCGACACTGGATACATGAGCCTCTATGCAGGGACGGGCTTCCGGCAGAGTCGTGATGTGGCGGCCGGCGAGGTGGTGGAGCATTTGGTGTCGAGGCTGCGCCAGCGGTGAGCTGGAGCGGAGGCCGGGTGGTGCGTGTGTCCGAGGACGAGGGGTGAGTGCGCGGTGAGCGCACGCCGCCAGACGGTCACGATCGAGTTCGTCCCACCCGAGCTGAGCCGGGTCGCCACGTCTCTCGAGCAGCTCCGGGCGGCGGGCAGCGGCTGGGTCAACCTCATGCCCGGCGTCGACGAGGACGTCGCCACGCCGCAGCCCTCCGCGGGACTCTTCGCCTTCTTCGGCAACCGTCAGGCCCCGGTGACGATGGCCACCATCGTGCCGCCCAGGCTCGACCGACGCGACCGCGAGGGGATGACGATCGGGCTGATGCACCCGACGGGAGGAAAGTCGGTCGCACGACTGTCGGAGGCGGGCGTGTCCCTGCCCGAGGCCTGGACGGTCCGCCAGGACCATGCACGCCGTGGCCTGCTCGTTCGGACGGCCCCCCAAGACGCAGGCGCCGACGCCATCGCCTGGTCGGTCGCGGCGGGGACCGCCCTGTGCCGAGTGGAGACGACCGGCTCCTGGCGGGCCGTCGTCTACCTTCCGTAGATGACCGAGGACGCGGGCGGGCGGCGCGACGACCAAGCGCTCGAGTCGGGGCTCGGCCGGTTCTTCTCGGCGCACCCTGAGCTGGTTCCGCGTCCGGACGCGGCGGGGTCGGTTGCGGCGGGCCTGGTGCCGCCGGGAGAGGTACTGGCGATTCAGTCGCTGGTGCACGCAGAGGGCGGGATGGCGAACGAGACCGTGTTGGTCGACTTCGGTCCCGGGCACGAGGGCGTGGCGGTGCGGCTGCCCCCGGTCGCTCCGACCTTTCCCCGCTACGACCTCACTCCACAAGCACTCGTCCAAACCGTGGTCGCGGCGGCGGGAGTCCCCGCCCCAGCCCCGGCCGTGGCGGTCGAGGACCCGTCCTGGATCGGTACCGCCTTCCTCGTGATGCCGCGCGGTCCGCGGTCAGATCGCAGGACCGGCACCGTTGTTCGATCCCTACGTGCTCGGCGCGGCTCCCACGGAGCAGCGCAGCATGCACGACCAGCTGGTGGACACCATCGCGGCCGTCCACGGCGTGCGCTGGGAAGCGACCGGTCTCGACGCCGTGCTGCCTGGGACCCGTCTCCAGGACGCGTTCGACGAGTGGGACGCCTATATCAGCTGGGCCTCGGAGGGCGACCCGCTGCCGGCGCTCTCGGTCGCAATGGAGTGGTGCCGAGCACACCTGCCAGCCGAGCGTGAGCCTGTTCTGCTGTGGGGCGACGTCAGGTTGGGCAACCTGGTGTTCGATGCCGGGCGCCGAGTGGTGGCCGTCCTCGACTGGGACCTGGCGCGCCTCGGCCCACGCGAGATGGACCTCGGGTGGCACGTCGGCCTCGATCACATGATGGAGGCCCTCTTCGGACGTCGGGTACCCGGATTCGCCACGACGGCCGAGTCGGTGGGGCGTTACGAGCGTCGAACTGGCTACGAGGTCCGTGACCTCGGGTGGCACGAAGTCTTCGCACTGGTGCGCGCGCTCGCCATCCAGGACCGTCATCAACGGATCCGGCGTGAGCCAGGGCGGATCGAGAACCCGATGGCCGGCGTCCTCCTGGACCGGCTCGAGGCGGCGAGCTGAGCAGCTGAAGCGCGGTCAGGGCGGCGCGTCGAGGAGCGAGAAGCCCATCACTCCCGCCTTGGAGACGTCGTAGCAGAGTGTGTCGTAGGGCTCGACGATGCCGTAGGTCACCTCTCCGTCACACGTGACGCGGCAGTGGTGCTGGTCCAACCCGGCCAGGCGCATACGCACGGCCGGATCGCTGACGTCAAAGGTCTCCTGGTGGACGACCACGTCGTCCCCTTCCGCCACCTTCATCCCGTGCCAGATGTCGCCGTCGGGCGTTCCGCCGTTGGGACCGCCGTACATTCCGCAGCGCAAGAAGGCGATCTGGTGTCCGAGTCGCTCGAAGGACATCGTCTTGACGGAGCCGTCGGCGAAGACGAGGTCGACCTCGCCGCCTTCCAACAGGTGTGTCTCGGGCTCGAACCGCATGCGATGGGTGCGCCCCGCCAACGTCGCACTCCGCCGGCGCGCGTCACCGATGTTGTAGAGCACGTGGTCGCCCCAGATGCCGAAGTCCTCGAATTCGACCCACTCCCCACTGTGCGGATGTTGCAGGCCCCGGTAGAGCGCCGGTCCTCCCACGCCGTCGCGGATACCCCAGTGGTGGTCGCGGGTGCCCAGATGGGTCGTCGTCGCGAGCTGGAAGCGCTCACCGTCGACTGCGACCCACCCTTCCTGGCGCCCGAAGCCGTCATAGCCGGCGACGGGGCTCAGAGCCCGTGCGCCGACGATGACGCCGGCACCGAGTTGGCGGAAGACCGGCCGCTTGGTGTCGAACCAGGTGATGTCGTAGGCCACGTCTCCGGCGTCTCCGGCGTCTCCGGCGTCTCCGGCGTCTCCACCCGTCGGATCGAGGCGGAGACGCCACATACGGAACGGTTCGACCACGTCGAAGCTGAAGGGTCCGAGCCTCATTTCGAGACGGTCGGTGCGCAGCCGTTGGTGAGCTCTGACGGTCGTGTGCCGTCCGCGCACGTTGAGGATGGCGAACGCCTCGGCCGTGCCGAGGTTGGGATAGAAAGCGAGACCGATCACGACGAGAAGCTGGCCCACCTTGTCCTGGCACGTGAACCAGACCCGCTCGTACGCCTGGGCGTCCGGCGTCCACATGACGCGGACGGGATAGGGGGAGTTGTGGATCAGGAACTCGTCGAGCCCCGAGAGAGGCGCGTGCTCCGCCGCGGCGCGGTAGGCCGAGGAGCCCGGGGCGCTGTTGTCGTGGTCTGGCTCGACGGCAGGCCGTTGCTCGTGGGATGGCGATGATTCGTTCATGGGGGCGATGATTCGTTCATGGGTATGTGAAGTCGATGTGTCAGGGTCGGTGGGGCAGGGCGTGCCCTGTGGGCCCGAGAGGCACGCCGGCGATGTGAGGCCTGGCGAGCACAGTACGCTGAGCGTGTGGTCGGGAACCAGCGCATCGACCCGCGTGACCCGGCGTTCTTCGTGCGGCCCGACTTTCACGAGGTGCTGGGACGATTGCGCTCGGACGATCCCGTCCACCGTTGCGACACCGGCTTCTGGGTGCTCAGCCGCTACGACGACATCCGGGACGTCAGTCGCGACCCGGCGCACTTCTGCTCGTCTCGAGGCGCGCTCGTGAACGACCCACTCCGCGACGGGAAGCCCTCGGTGTCGTCGCGCTCCATCTTGCACATGGACCCACCCGAGCACGCCGCTTTCAGGGGACTCGTCAACCGCCGCTTCACACCTCGCGCCATGTCAGGTCTGGAGGAGTTCGTCCGCAAGAGCGCGGCGTCGTTGCTCGACGACGTTGAAGCGAAAGAGGAGATCGACTTCGTGTCGTCCCTGAGCGCTCCGTTCCCACTCAGCGTGATCGCGGAGTTGCTCGGGATCGACGCCACCGACCGCGACGACTTCCGACGATGGTCCGATGCAGCCATAGAGTCGCCCGACCTGCCTCCCGACGAGACGTCGACGGCTCTGGGCGAGCTCTCAGCGTTCCTCCTCGATCTCATTCGTTCGAAGAAGGAACGGCGAGGCGATGACCTGGTCTCGGTGCTCTCGGCGAGCGAGGTCGGGGGCAGTCCGCTCACCAAGGATGAACTGTTCATGTTCCTCTTGACCCTGCTCGTCGCCGGTAACGAGACGACCCGGACTCTGCTCTCCGGTGCCACCGTGGCGCTCCACGACCATCCCGACCAGCGCGCCGCACTGGCCTCGGAGCGAGGACTCTCGGCCAACGCGGTGGAGGAGTGCCTCCGCTGGGTCACGCCGGTGCAGGCGTTCTGCCGGACCGCCACGAAGGATGTGGAGGTGAACGCCACACCGATCTCGCGGGGCGACTACGTCTGCATGATCTACGCCTCGGCCAATCGTGACGAGCGAGTCTTCGGTCCCGACGCGTCCCGCTTCGACGTGCGACGTCCATTCAACCCGGTCCACCTCTCGTTTGGTTTCGGCGAGCATGTGTGCCTCGGCGCCAGCCTGGCCCGACTGGAGAGCCGGATCTTCCTCGAGGAGCTGTTGGCCCGCTTCCCTCGCTATGAGGTGACGGGGCCGCCCGAGAGGGTGCTCTCGACCACAGTGGCCGGGATCCACTCATTGCCAATCGTGCTGGAACCCGATCCGGCGTCCTGAAGCACCGCACCGCGGAGGTCGGCGAGGAGGGCGTCCATCGCCGCAGGATCCGCACTGAGGCGCAACCTGCCGCCCTCTCGTTTCGCGTGGACGAGCCCGTTCTCGCGTAGCACCTTGACGTGCATGGAGACCGTCGGTTGCGCGAGCCGAAACAGCATCGCCAAGTCGCCGATGGTGCTCGGCGTCGAAGCCAGCGAATGAAGGAGCGCCAGACGCGTGGGATCAGCAATCGCCTTCGCCCGACGCGCCACCGACTCCGTCTTCGCCCGGGCCGACACGTCGCTCTTGGCAACTCCGGTGCCGATGATGACGAGATCCGAGAACTCCAGGTACATACTCGTTCCGAAGAAGAGGCACGGGACGAAGAGCATCTCGCTGTGCCCAGATTCCACGTCCGAGACGATCCCGGGCAGCCGCTCGGCGAGAGTGTCACACCCTGCTGGTATCAGTAGTTCCAGTGTCTGACCTCGCTCGTACTGCGCGACGACCTGCCGACCGGCCTCTTCGATGAGAGGAAGGGCTTGCTGCCACATCTCGTCGACGGGGGCCCAGACGTTTTTGAGCAGGTCGAGGTACGCGGCAAGCAGCTCCGGGGAGTTCCGGAGTCGCGTGAACCGTGCTCGGTACACCTCGAGGTCCTCCGGGGACTCCGATGGGATGTCCAGATCGAGAGGCACGGTGGCCACCGCGCGTTCGATCGCTTGCCAGAACGCCTCGGCGTTCGTTTCGCAGAAGGCGCCGGAGTGGAGGGCGAGGATCTGCATCTCGGCGAAGCAGCTTTCCTGCGAGCCGTCGTTCCAGAACTCGCGAACGCGGTCCGCCAACTCTTCCCTCCCGTCGAAGATCTCGGCCACGACGGGATACCGGGCCTGCATCGAGGGCTGTGCAGCGACACAGAGGAGCCAGGACAGATCGCAGGCCAGGGAGGGGGCAGCCGTCACCGTCGACGTGCTTCCTGGAGGAGGCAGTGTGGATACTGTAGTTACCATAGGCATACACCTATATTAGGATATTCTTGATTTGTTGTCAATCTCTGATAGAATGAAATGCGTAGAGCAGTACGGAAAAGGAAGCGATATGTCCAGGCCAGGAGTGGAGATGATCCAGTCGACGATGACAGGAGCAAGGGCCGACGCCCACCGACACGACCTGCTTATGTCCGCAGAGACGCAGCGGCGTGCCAGATTGCGCACTTCGGAGGGGCGGGAGACGCCCCCGACGCACCGCTCGGCCCCCGGATTCCCGGTAGCCGGGGGCCGAGCAGTGAGCCGCTCTCTCTCGGCGAGGGTAGGGGCCTGGCTCATCAGCGCCGGAACCAGGCTCGGGGGTGCCCCGGTGCAGACCTCCTGTTGAACCTGTTGAACCTGTTGAACCTGTTGAACCGCCAAGAAGCCTGACGTAACGGCGGAGCGGCCTCAGCGGATCGGCGGTCCTCACAAAATCAACCGTTTCGTAGCCCAAACGGTTTCTAGCCTCGCCCCGGTCGCTGCGTCGCCGGCGCGAGCCGCAGGATCGACAAGAGTGTCGATGTGCCGCCCGACCGCAACGTTCTGTTCATCACGCTCGACCAGTGGCGTGGGGACTGCCTCTCGGCTCTTGGCCATCCCGTTCTCGAGACCCCGACGCTCGATGCGCTAGCCAAGCGCGGCGTGCTGTTCGCCAACCATTGGGCCAACTCGGCGCCGTGCGGACCGTCACGAGCGTGCTTGTACACGGGGACGTATCAGCACACGAACCGATCGCTGCTCAACGGCACGCCGCTCGATGCTCGATTCACCAACGTCGCGCTGATCGCCCGGGCGATGGGATACGACCCGGTGCTGTTCGGGTACACCGACTCCTCGGTCGATCCACGGACCGTCCCCGCCGACGACCGCCGGCTCTACAGCTACGAAGGCGTGCTTCCGGGGCTCGAGGCAGTGGTCTTGGACCCATGGGAGCAGGGCAGCCCGGCCTGGGGACGCTGGCTCGACGCCCACGGCGTCGACGTGCCGGCGAATCCGCACGACTTGTACGAACCTCTAGAAGGGTTCCCAGGTTCTGACTCGCACGGCACGAGCTGGGCTCCGGCCCGGTTCTCGCCGGAGCTCTCGCAGACCGTGTTCATCCGCCAGGCGGTCACGGATTGGCTGGAGCAAAACGCTGATCGTCCCTTCTTCGTCCACGCCTCGTTCATCCGGCCGCACCCGCCACGCCGGAATCCGCTCGGGTATCACGACCGATATCAAGCAGACGCCGTCGGTCCGTTCGTCGGCGCGTCGAGTCGAGAAGAGGAAGCCGAGATCCATCCCCTGGCCGCGCTCGTCCTGGCGCTCCCGTGGGTCGCCGTCCCGAGCGGCGAGCTCGAGCGCCGTCAGTTACGGGCGACGTACTACGGGGCGCAGCGCGAGGTGGACGACGGGCTGGGTCCGCTCTTCTCGTACCTCGAGGACAGCGGCCTGTCGTCGTCGACCATGGTCGTCGTGACGAGCGACCACGGGGAGATGGGTGGCGACCATTGGATGCTCGAGAAGCTCGGCTACTGGGACGAGAGCTATCACGTTCCGCTGATCGTCGTCGACCCGACTCCCGCGGGCGATGGGGGTCGGGGCCGCGTGGTGAACGCCGTCACCGAGTCGGTCGACGTGCTTCCCACCATCTGTGAATTCCTGGGCGCCGACGTGCCTCTCCAGGCCGACGGCTGGCCGCTCACTCCGTTCCTCCGGGGAGAGGCAGCACCCGAGCACTGGCGCGACACCGCACACTTCGAATGGAGCTTCGCCGACCCGGTGGCCCGGTACGCCGAGCGTGCTCTCGGGCTCCCCATGAGCCACTGCTCGCTCGCGGTCTCACGCGGGCCGCGCTACGAGTTCATCCAGTTCGGAGCCTCGTCCAACGTCTTCCCTCCGTTGCTCTTCGACTTGGAGTCGGATCCGGGGCGCGTCGAGAACCTGTTGGCGGAGAAGCACGGCCCTCGCGGCGAGGACGGCAGCGGTGTGGACGAGGCCGCCTGGCACGCGGCCCAGGAGCTGCTGCACTGGCACATGCGCACGGGGGAGCGCACGCTGAGCGGGAGCTTCCTCCACCCGACGAGGGGACTCGTCGAGGCTCGCGACACCTGGCGGTGACTGCGGCCAGAGGGCGTTCGTGGAAGGGACGGGCGTGGGAGCCCGGCGCCGCCCGTCCGGTTTGGTGTTTGAATCTGGCTGTCAAGCGGGGCCCGGCTCCGGATCCGCTCTTGCGAGAGGACGTGGCTGCGTGAGTTCATCGTCCGGCATGAATGTGCCCGACATGACCGGTAAGACGGTCGTTGTCACCGGTGGCAATTCCGGGATCGGTTACGAGACGGCTGCCGCGCTCGGGGCCGCGGGGGCGCGGGTGCTCGTCACCGCGCGCAACGCCGACAAGGGGCGGGCGGCAGTGTCGGCGCTGACGAGGCGGCTCGACGGTTCAGGCCAGTTGCAATTAGTCGTCTTCGACCTGGCCGACCTGTCCTCGGTTCGACGCGGCGCCGAGGAGATCCTCGAGCTCGCGCCGCGCCTCGACGTGTTGGTCAACAACGCGGGTCTCGTGCTGAGCGAGCGGAGTCAGACGGTCGACGGGTTCGAGGCGACGTTCGCCATCAACCATCTCGGGCCGTTCCTCCTGACCAACCTTTTGTTGGACCGACTGCGGATGTCGGCGCCCGCACGCGTCGTCAACGTGGCGTCGTCGGCGCACTCCGCTGCTCGTAAGGGCATGCCCTTCGACGACCTCCAGACCACCAAGGTGCGCTACAGGGGGATGCGTGTGTACGGGCAGTCCAAACTGGCGAACATCCTCTTCACCCTGGAGCTCGCTCGGCGCTTGGCCGGCTCGACCGTGACCGCCAACTCGCTGCATCCCGGCACCGTGCGCACGGGGTACGGAGCCGACGGGGACGCTGGTGGCCTGCTGGCGTTCGGCATCAAGATCGCCCAGCCGTTCTTCCTGTCGCCGGTCCAAGGTGCCCGCACCTCCGTGTACCTTGCATCCTCGCCCGAGGTCGATGACGTCAGCGGCAAGTACTTCGTCAAGTGCAAGGAGAAGCAACCTCGCAAGTGGGCGCAGGACTCCGAGGCGGCGAAGCGGCTGTGGCAGGTGAGCGAGGAACTGGTCGGTCTCTCGGTGCCTCGCGGGAGCTGACTGCCGATGCGTGTTCTGGTGACGGGTGCGGCTCGGGCCATCGGCCGGGCCACCGTCGGGGTGCTCGCCGGACGGGGCCACCAGGTCGTGGCGACGGCGCGAGACGTCACCCTGCTCGCAGAGCTCGAGAGTCCGTCGATCCGGGTGCTGGCGCTCGACGTGAGCAACGACGAGTCGGTGCGCAGTGCGCTCCATGAAGCCGGCGAGCTCGACGCCATCGTGAACAATGCCGGTTTGACCGGGTATGGACCGCTCGAGTCGTATCCTCTGACGTCCTTCGCCCACGTCCTCGAGGTGAACACGATCGGTCCCTTGCGCCTGGCGCAGGCGGTCGCAGCGGAGTGGCGGGAGCGGGGGAGCGGCGTCCTGGTCAACATCAGCTCTGTTCAAGGAAGGATCGGAACGCCACTCGAAGGTGCGTACTCCGCGTCGAAGCACGCGCTCGAAGCGTTGTCCGAGGCGCTGTACTTCGAGCTGGGACACTTCGGGATCCGTGTCGTGATCGTGGAGCCCGGCTACATCGCACCGGGGATGAAACACGCCGATGACCATGAGGGCCCGGAGATATACCGGGAGCTCCACCGCCAATGGGGCGCCACGGTGACGACGCTGGTCGGCCCCACCGGTCGGCCCGGACCTGAGCTCGTGGGCAACGCGGTGGCCGACGCCCTCGAGGACCCCAACGCGCCGTTGCGGGTGGAGGTCGGGCCGGATGCCGCCATGGTGCTCGGCCTCCGGCGCACCCTCGGGGATGAGGAGTTCGAGGCCACCATGCGCGAAGCGCTCGGGCTCACCTGGTGAGCGGGGTGAGGGGACGGAACAGGGAGGCGCCGTGGAAAAGTTGATGTATCTGGCCTGGTTCGATCCCTCGAGCACGCGCGCCGATGTCTCCGAGATCGTGTTGGGACCAGTTGCCGATGAGTTGCTCGCCCTCGGGCCCCGAGGATTGACCATCGACGTGTGGGACCCCGAAAGCGACATCCCGGCCCCGATGCCGACCCCTGATGGGGAAACGCCTCTGCATGCGCTGGTCTCGGTGTGGCTCGACGCGGTGGACTACCGAGCGCCCTACGAGGAGGTGCTCCGATCCGAAGCCTCGCGGCTGGCCGGATACGAAGTCGTCGAGTCGCTCTACCGCGACTACGGCGGGAACCAGTGGTCCGAGCCGCGCCATTGGCCCGACGGGTCTCGCTCACCCGGTGTCCTGACGGTCGCGCTCCTCGAGCAGCACCCCCAGCAATCCCTCTCGGAGTGGATGACGAGATGGCACACCCGGATCTCTCCGATCACCGAATCGATCCAGCCCCGCTGTCGCTACGTTCGGAACGCCGTTTTCCGTGCCATCACCGATGGGGCGCCGCCGTTGCGGGGGATCGTGGAGGAGGCCTGGCCTTCCCTGGAGCACGTGACAGACCCGATGCTGTTCTACTGTGGCGAAGGCGACCCGGAGCTGATGAAAGCCAACGTGGCCACGATGATCGAGGAGATCAACGCGTTTGTGGACCTGACGACGTTACGCAGTGTCACCATGAGTGAATGGATATTGAGATCATGACGAACAGATGGAGTAGGGAAGAGCTCGATCGAGCGCACGCGGACTACGTCGAGACAGCGAAGCGCAGCGCCGCGACCGGGGAGTGGAAGGATTGGGCCGACCTGTTCACCGACGACGCGGTGTACCTGGAGCACACGTTCGGAACATTCCACGGCCCCGAGGAGATCTACGCCTGGATCGCTCCGCTCATGGCCGAATGGCCGAACCGGGCCATGGATTCGTTCCCACACTCGTGGTGCGTATGCGACGAGGAACGCGGATGGTGGATCTGTCGGATTGAGAACAGGATGCAGGACCCTGGGGATGGTTCGGTGCACCAAGCCCACAACATCACGGTGCTGCACTATGCGGGCGACATGAAATTCTCCTACGAGGAGGACGCGTACAACCCGGCCGCCTTCGTTCCGATGATCGAGGGATGGACCAAGGTGTACGACGCTCACCGCGGCAAGCCCGCCTGAGCCGGTGCCTCATCGTCCGATGACGGAGCATGAGGTGCGAGCGTTCCTCACGTCCGTCCCGCCGCACACGGGAAAGCTCGCGACGGTGCGGGAGGATGGGCGGCCGCACCTCGCGCCCGTGTGGTTCGACGTGGACGACGACGGCTCCTTGCTCTTCAACACCGGTCCGTCGACGGTCAAAGGCCGCAATCTGGCTCGGGACGGCCGAGCTTCTCTCTGCGTCGATGACGAGCGGCCACCCTTCAGTTTCGTCGTGGTCGAAGGCCGGGCAGAGCTCATCGACGATGTCGGGGAGCTGCGCCGGTGGGCGACGAGGATCGGCGGGCGCTACATGGGATCGGAACGGGCGGAGGAGTACGGGGACCGCAACGGGGTGCCCGGTGAGCTCCTGGTGCGTCTTCGTCCCGAGCGGGTCTACTCGGGTCTCGACCTGGCCGACTGAGGCGGTTGGATCAGGACCTCGCTCCGATGACGGCACCGGGGCCGCTCAACCGTGGAGGTCTGTCTCCGTCACCGAGCCCGGGCGGGTTCGGCCGGGCCAAGGGAGATCGGCCGAATGGATCGGAGCCGAACTGCTCGAGGGGCGTGATCGCAACCGCGAGAAGGGCGGCGATCAGGAGCAGGTCCGCAACGATGTTCGTGTGAAACATGCTGACGGCCACCCCGTGGACGGACGTGACACCGGCGAAAGCCCAGAAGGTGCTGATCACGACGAGGGCCGAGCGCAGCCGGCCGGTGGGCACCGCCACCGCTGAGAGCACGACGATTCCCCAGGTCACGTACCAGGCCCACACGATTGGGCCGAACAGCGACAGCGCCAACAGCGTGAGCCCGAGGTTGCGCACGGCGCCTTCAACTGGAGCGCGTAGCAAGAGCCGCACGCCCAGGATGGCAGCGACGAGCAGGCCGAGGATGCTGAAGACAGGGCGAGCGTCGAGTGTGGAGAACGGAATCTGGAAGATGTGACTGAACGCGGAGGCGACCCGAGCTGCGATGTTGACGGGAGTCACCCCGGTGAAAGACGCATCTGCGGTCGTAGTGGTGCGCACCCACCCCCATCCGGTTCCCGCGAGCAGGGAGACGCACTCGAGCGTGGCCAACGCGATCAGTCCAGCACCGAGGGTATGGCCGACGCGACGGCGCCAGGGAGCGGCCGGTCCGGCCCACACCCAGCCGAGGAAGACCACGCCGAGGGCAGCGGGTGACTTCACACCCGCCGCGAGCGCGCACAGCACGACTCCCGGTACGGTCCCGACCCGCGTCGCCACCGCCAGTCCCGCCATCAGCAGACCGAGCATGAGCGCGTCGTTGTGGGCACCGGCCAAGAGCGACAACAAGACGAGGGGAGAGCCGGCGCCCAGGAGAACGGCATGTGCCGCGTCGCGTTTGAGCGCGTGGGCGAGCGTGGGTGTCGCGGCCACGATGAGCGCGAGCCCGCCGACCTCGAGGAGCCGTAACAGGAGCAGGTCGGCGAGGAACACGTGGCCCGAGGCTTGGTCCAACACGCCGTCGATCGCGAGGAAGGTCGGACCGTACGGAGACTCGGTGCCCGACCAGGTCGAGTCCGCCATGGTGTTGAACGGCGTGGATCCGAGTACCTCGGGCCCATAGGCGTACGGATTGATGTGGTGGCTCATCATCTCGCCTTGGGCGGCATAGGTGTAGACGTCACGACTGAAAAGAGGCGGGGCGAGGAGGAGGGGCACGCACCAGATCACCACGACGAGTACGACTCGCTTGACGGCGAAGCCCGGCTGGCGCCCCACGGCGCGGAGAAGCCCGAGCCAGACCCGGGTGAGGAGGATGAGCCCGCCGAAGACGAGGGCAAGCGATGCAGCCGGTGGCAAGACGGCTCGGCTTCCAACGCCGCCGAGGAGACCTCCTGGCATTCCGAAGAACCACGATCCGGGAAGGTGGGTCTCGAAGGAGGCACCGCCCAGCACGGAACCGATGACGATGGAGGCGGTGGCGAGCGCGCCGAGTACGGCGGTGCGACCCAGACGCATCTCGGTCCAGCGTGACGGCACTCCGCTCTCGTCCCCTGTGGGGGAGCGGGTGTCGAGCTGCGTCGTCGACGGGGCTGTCGAGGGGGTCAAGAGCTCCATAGGGGATTCATGCTCGCTCAGCCTGCCTGCGGACGGACCGTGACCGCAGCACGCAACAATGCAAGCAGATTGTCATCGCAAAGTGTCATCGAACCGTAGTGATTCTGTCACAGATCGGGTCATCGGGAGTTGCGTTTTCGAGCCGTTCCCATGGCTCTCAGCCGGGTCTCAGCGAAAACCCAGCGTCTCGGGCAAGATCCGGGTGAGGCGTGGGTGACGTCGTTCTGTCGTATGACCGAAAGGTGGGCGGTTTATCCGTGACGATCCGGGTCGGCCACGAGCCGAGGGTTGCGAGAGGGAGCAGCGAGAGGTACCCGGTGCCGTCCATGTCACCGGGTAATGGGGGTACGTTTTCTGCCCGATCCCGAGTCCCTGGCGCGGCCAACGACCGCCCCTTCCCCGGCAGAAGCCGGACTACAGCGGAGAGTCGATCCCGGCCGTGAACCGAATCCGAGCGCACACCGGACCCCTGTGGCCTTACCTGGTGCTCGTCGCCGTACCGACGGCCATCTTCGTGCTACCCGACCTCCTCGGTGGCCACCTGCTCATGACCGGCGACAATCTGCAGCAGAACTATCCGCTCCACGTGTTGGTGGGGTCGATGTTCCGCCACGGACAGCTGCCCTTCTGGAACAGCTACATCTTCAGCGGTACCCCGTTGCTGGCGGGATTCAACGCCGGTGCCTTCTATCCCCTGGTCGGGTTCTTTGTCGTGTTGCCCGACCGGGCGGCGTGGATCGCCACCGAAGTCGTCGTGTTCTCCGCCGTCGGGATCGGCATGTACGTCTTCTTGCGCGCGATGGCGCTGTCGACGGTTGCCTCCCTGCTGGGTGCCTGCACTTTCGCTTTCGCTGGAACGGTCTTGAGCCAGGTCAATCACCTGGACATGACCGAAGGCTTCGTTGCGATCCCCTGGATGCTGCTCGCAGTGCTGCACATCGTCCGGAGCGGACGCTGGCGCTGGTCCATCGTGCTCGGTGTCGCCTTCGCGAGCGTGATCCTCGCCGGCGCCCCGGAGGCCATGCTGGACGAAGCGCTTCTCGTCATCGCGTTCGCCGCGCTGTCGGCTGGGTTCGACGCGGGTCGCTGGTGGCGGGTGTTGTCGCGGTGCGGCGCGGGTGCAGTCCTGGCCCTGTCCCTGGCTGCGATCCAGTGGCTCCCGGGCATCGAGGCCATTTCGAACTCGCAACGGGCAGGAAACGGAGCAGCCTTCGCCGCCCTTGGCGGCTTCCCGCTCCGCTTTTCCGTTTTTTCGCTGGTCCCCTACATCAACGGTGGCTACGGCAACTTGGGGGAGCACAGGTACTTCGGTGGTTACAACCTCCCTGAGGTAGGGATCTATCTCGGGATCCTCCCTCTCATCGCGGTCTTGACCCTTCTGCATCCGCGCTGGCCGAGCCGCATCGCCGGCCGCGACCGCTTGACGTGGTACCTGGTCGGCCTGTTCGGGTTCCTCCTGGCGGTCGGTCCCGCCACTCCTCTCGAGCACCTCTTCAACATGATTCCGCTGTACGGGCATCAACGTCTGCAGAGCCGGAACATGATCACGGTGTCGACCGCGGCGTGCGTGCTCTTCGCCGGGTGGATCGATCGGACCGAGGCGCCACGGGCTCGGGACTCAATGGGCAGGTACGACCGCCTCATGGCCGCGGTCCCGTTCGTGTTGGCAGCCGGCCTTGCCACCTGGGCCTTGGCTGATCCGTCGTCCCTCGTTCGCTACTTTGCCGGCACCACCATCTCTCCGGGTATCGCGCACACCGTGCGGAAGGCGACACTGGTCGCCCTCGCCTTCTGTGCGGTCGCCGCCGCGATCGTCTGGCTGAGGCCGCGGTGGGGTCAGCGGAGCTGGAGATGGGCCGCCGCCGTCTTCGTCGCAGCGGACCTAGGGGTGATGGTCGTGTCGAGTCAACTCACGACCACGCCGTCGAACGCGCTCGTCGCCGGGACGATGCCGGTGCAGCGGCTCATGGCGGCCAACCTGGCGCCCGGAGGGCGGATCACGAGCTACGACCCGCAGCAGTACGACACCTATCCGCAGAGTCCGCAGGGGACACCTGACCTCAACATCCTGGCCGGGCTGCCGTCGGTGTCGGGCTACGCCTCCATCGTCAACGGCACCTACGAAGCGACGACTCACACGCACGAGCAGGGAGACCTCAACATCGCGGAGCTCAAAGCCGGGACTCTGGACCGTCTCGACCTCCAAGAGATCGTGACGTTGCCCGAGTATTTCTTGGTGCCGTTGTCCGCGCTTCCGCGATCTCTCTCGGAGGTGCAGCAGACCTCCGAGCACTTCGGGAACGACCCGGTGCTCGAGCGTGGCTTCGGTGCCAATTTCGCCGCCTATCCCTTCTACCCAGGTCCGCGACCTCTTATGAGCAGTGGTCAGTCGGCATCGTGGTTCTTCGGCGAGTCGCTCGAAGCGGAATCGGCCACGCTGCTCTTCACGCAGCCGGTGCCGGCCAGCACAGCGTTGCGATTCGGTCTTCTCGAGGCGAACGGGACGGTCCGCTGGGCGGCTCCGCAGACCGTGTCGTCTGGTGCGCGCACGGTCACAGTGGGACTCCCGGCAAAGGGGGGGGTTGGACTCGAGGTCCAGGCACTCGGGCCGCTGCCGCCGGCGCAAGCGGTCATCACAGCGAACGGTCGTCCCTACGAGCTCAGCGGTGCCCTCTCTGCAGCTGTGGTTCCCAGTTCATGGCGTCAGGTGGGAGAGGCGCAGGGCTTCACGGTCTTTGCCTCGAGGCGTCTCCCCGAACCGATCACCGCCGTGACCGCGAAGGGCCGCAGGGTGCCGGTCCGGGTGCTCTCGAGCAACACCAAGTCCGAAGTGGTACGCGTCGACGCGCCGGAGCCGGTTTCGGTGATCCGGTCCGTGGCCTGGGACAGCGGATGGCGGGGCTCGGTCTCGGTGAACGGAAGGCCGGCCCGATCGGTCCCCGTGCGGTCCCTCCAGCTCGTTCAGGAGATTACGGCGCCGGCAGGCCACGACGAGGTGACGTTCCGCTACCGGCCTCCGCACCTCATCCTCGGCTCGATCCTGAGCATCGGCTCGGTCGTCTTCCTGATCGCCCTCGGGATCGTGTGGCTCGTGCGGCGACGCTCGAGAAAGGGATCACCGGATGGCGAGGTGATGAGCGCGCCGGACGAGCAGCCCGTCCACACCGAGATGGCCGTACTGGTCAGCGACGCACCCAGCGCGATCCACGGTGCAGCGCCGGTCGACGGGGCCACCTCCTGAAGGTTCAGCAGAAGGGACGAGCGAGCGAGAGCAAGAATTCTCCCTCCTCTGCGCCCCACATGCCTTCAACTACGAATCCTGCCTCGCTCAGCTCCAGTTCGACCTGATGCGGGGTGAACTTCGCACTGATCTCCGTCAGTAGGTCTTCACCTTTCGTGAACCGAACCGTGATGCCGGCGCCGGCGAGCGAAACCTCGGTCGCCTCCTGGGCGCGCAGGCGCATTTCGATCCATCGCTCATCTTCGTTCCAGACCGCCACGTGCCGGAACAGGTCGAGATCGAAATCGCCTTCGAGCTGCTCGTTGAGCACATGCAACACATTGCGGTTGAAGTCAGCGGTGACGCCGGCGGAATCGTCATAGGCCGCGACGAGGCGACTTCGTTCCTTGACCAGATCGGTCCCGAGAAGGAGCCAGTCGGTGCTCGACATCGTGCAGTTCAAATCAAAGAGGAACCGCGAACGCTGCTCGGGGTCGAGATTCCCGATGGTTCCGCCCAGGAAGGCCACCATCCTTGTCCCGTCGGTCGGTATCTGCCCCAAGTGCTGATGGAAATCGCCGATCACCAGATGCATGTCAAGAGCGTCGTATTCCTCGGCCAAAGCGCCCGCGGCGTTACGCAGAAACTCGTCGCTGACATCGAAGGGGACGTAACGAGAGAGGGTGCCAGCGTCTCGCAGAGCGTTCAGGAGCACACGCGTCTTGTCGCACGCGCCCGCACCCAACTCGACCAGGGTGTCCGCGTTGGCGTGCTCGGCGATGGCGAGAGCGTGCTGCTCGAGGAGGGCTCTCTCCGCCCGGGTGGGGTAGTACTCGGGAAGTTGTGTGATCTCCTCGAAGAGCTGGCTGCCGCGCTCGTCGTAGAACCAGACGGGAGGGATCGACTTTTGCTCCGCCTGAAGACCCTTGACGGCGTCGACCTGCATCTGTCGGCGCACCTCCTCAGGAGAGAGGTGCACGTCGATGGAGTAGCCCATGGGTTCAGGGGTCCCGGGCCAGGCGAACGCCGCTGAAAGCCCAGCGGGAGCCGGGCGGGAAGAAGTTCCGGTACGTCGGCCTGATGTGTCCCCTTGGCGTGGCACAACAACCCCCGCGGAGCACGTATTGGCTGACCATGAATTTGCCGTTGTACTCGCCGACCGCCCCCGGTGCCGCCCGGAAACCGGGATAAGGCGAATACGCGCTCGATGTCCATTCCCACACGTCGCCGAACATCGCGTTGTGCGACAGTGCGGGGCGCGGATGGGCCGGACCACTCGAGAGGAAGTTGTCGCCCTCACCAGAGGTGACCGCAATGGACTCCCACTCGGCTTCGGTCGGAAGCCGCAGGCCGGTCCAATGCGCAAATGCGTCCGCTTCGTAGTAGCTGACATGGCAGACCGGTTCGTCGGGGTCGACCGGGTGCACCCCGGACAAGGTGAATTGCAACCAGCCATCGCTTTGTTCCGGATCGCGGAACCAGTAGAGGGGAGCCTCCCAATGCTCGGCGTTTACGACGGTCCACCCGTCGGAGAGCCAGAACTCCGGCCGGGCGTAGCCGCCTGCATCCATGAACTCCAGCCATTCGCCACACGTGACCGGGCGATCGGCCAAACCGAACGGTGTCAGGTAGACGGTGTGGCGCGGGAACTCGTTGTCGAAGCCGAAGCCGCGCCCGCGGTGCCCGATCTCCACGTCGCCACCGTCGTGCTCCATCCAGCCGGCCTTGGGTGGCGCGATGCCCGTTCCGGGGGACTCGGCTGCGACGTACGCGGGGTGAAGAGGGTTCTTGGACAGCACGTGCTTGATGTCCATCAGCAGCAGCTCCTGGTGCTGCTGCTCGTGGTGCAGCCCGAGCGTGACCAGCTCTGACAGGCCCGGTTGGGCCGGGCCAGCGAGGAGCGAGGTCATGGCGGCATCGACGTGTTGTCGGTACCGAGCGATCTCTTCCACACCCGGCCTGGAGAGGAGACCGCGTTCGGGGCGCGGATGCCGAGCACCGACGGCTTCGTAGTACGAGTTGAAGATGTACGCGTAGGCGGGGTGGAAGGGGACGTACTCGGGCGCATATTGTCCAAGGACGAAGGTCTCGAAGAACCAGGTGGCGTGCGCGCGGTGCCACTTGGTGGGGCTCACCTCGGGCACCGTCTGGACTGTCTGGTCCTCTGCGCTCAGGGGAGCAGAAAGGCACTCGGTCATCCGACGGACGTCGGCGTAGGGCTGGAGCAGCTCCGACGGCAATCCTGGACGGCTCGTCATCATCCGAATCCCTTCGCCACCCCACCCACCGGGAGCGATCACACCGCGCTGGTCATGCGTTTGGATCACCATACCCAGCGTCGCTCGGCATCGGCGCGCTTGTCGCGAAATTTCCCCCAAGCCCAGCTGAGGATGAGCGGCGCCACTATCCACTCCGTCAGGTCGCGCGCCGAATACCCTTGTCCATAGCGCCGTGCTGCCGAAATGGGCGGCCGAACGTGCAGTGTGGCGCGACCCGCGACTGTCTGTGGCCAGCCGGTGATGGGCGGCCCCCGTCGTGAAATCATCTTTTCGGACCAGGAATCGAATGCGTCGAGTCGCACGGGAGGAGCCGAGGCGGCATGAGGGTGCTGACAGTGCGCCGGGTGCTGAGAATGCTCCGCCCACCGATGTCGTGAGCCGCGACCTGCTGCCACTGCACTTGCGCCGTGCGTATCTCAGTGCGGTCGATTGGCTCGCGTCTTTGCTGAACAGCCCAGAGCTCGGAGAGGCGTGGGACGATGGGAGCGCGATCGAGGGTTACAGCGTCGGCGGCGTGGCCGCCCATGCGGTGCAGGGAGTCATCTGGTTCGAACAGACGTTGTCCGACCCTGAGCCTCGCGGCTTGAGAGAGGTCACCGTGATGGAGTTCTATGGCCCGAATCGCGTCGACGGAAGTTCGCCCCGTGAGGACCCCCTTGCTTCCGCTCTCCAGGGGGCGGCGGAAGCGTTCGCCCTGAGCGGTGCCGCGACCGTCCTCGAGGCCTGCACGACTTCACGGGACCGCCTGGACGTCTTGCTCGAGAGCGCCGAGGCATCACGCGCCGTGCCTGTACTGCGCGTGCCCGGTGGTCAGGTCGCCCTGCGCGAATACCTGCGTACCCGGGTGCTCGAAGTCGTAGTCCATGGCGACGACGTGGTCTCCAGCGTGGGGTCGACGACGCTGGCCGACCCGCCGCCGGAGGCGGTCGCCGCCAGCCTCCTGGTGTGCCTCGAAATGGCTGAGGCTCGGGTCGGTGGCCTCGACGTCTTGCGTTCGATGACGCGGGTCGAGCGGGCGATCCCGGATGCCCTCCGCGTCCTTTGACCATGTCCTCCCGTCGGAAGGCCAGCCCGGTCTCTCAGCCGGCTCAGGCCAGCACCTTGCGCCGGAAGTTTCGCAAGCCGAGCGTCAAGAACACGACAGTGAACGCGACGATGGCGGGATAGATGACGTACAGGTGCATGTGTGCTGCATCGGTGAGAGCGGCCCGCATACCGTCGTTGATGTAGATGAGGGGATTGATCAGCACGACGATCTGCAGCCAGTGGACCGAACCAAGCTTGACGTTGGCGAGCCTCGTCCACTGGTAGTACGTGCCCCCGAGGAAGGTGATCGGGAGCACGATGAACCCGAACATCAGTCCGAGGTTGCGAGGTTCGAAGGACGTTCCGAGGAGCAGCCCCAGCGACGCCATACACGCGCAGGAAAGCGGGACCAACGTCACGATGAGGACCCAATGGAGATTGATCTGCGCCTCGACACCCGCCGCGTGCACCACCGACGCGATGGGCAAGACGATTGCCGCCGAGATGAGGCCCTGAGCGCCGCCCGATATCACCTTCGAGATGGCGACGAGCCAGATCGGACAGGGCGCCTGGACCCGATCTTCGATTTCACGGGTGAAACCGAATTCCTGGGCCAGCGGCATGGCAACGGCCTGGATTCCCTGGAACATGATGGAGAGACCGACCACGCCAGGCACGAGCACTGTGGCGAATGCCGACTCGGCACCGGGGATACCGCTCGCCGCTCCGATGCCTTGTCCGATCTTCGGAAAGACGTACAGGAAGACGAAGCACAAGAGGAACGGCTGCACGAGAGTGCGGACCGTGAACTCGATCTTGTGCTTCCACAGAACGACTAGGTCGCGCCGGATGAGCGCCCGGAGCGATACCCAGCTCGCAGTCGTCGCCGAGCGTGCCGGCTGCAGTTCCACGTGGCGTGACGACGGAGCGCCGAAGGTGGGCACGGCAATGGAGTCGGACGTCGTCGTCGACATCAGTCCCTCAGCTCCTTTCCAGTCAGGCCGATGAAGACGGTTTCGAGCGTGGGCTCGGCGACGGACAGGTCGGCGAGGGTGAAGCCCCCGGCTTCCGCCGCTTGGACGACTCGAGGGACAAGACGCTCCGAGCCCCTCACCTGGAGCTCGACGCCGCCTGGCACGGTCCGTGTCCGCGTCAGGCCCTCGAGACTGCTGGCGAACGCCTCAGCCAGGCGGTCGGGGTCCCCGGCGGCCTTCACCGTCACGATCGTGTCCGCCCCGACGCCTCGTTTGAGCTCTGCGGGTGTGTCGAGGGCAAGGATCTTCCCGTGGTCCATGATGGCGACCCGGTTGCAGAGTTTGTCCGCCTCTTCCATGTAGTGGGTGGTCAGCATGATTGTCTGGCCCTCCGCGTTGAGGCCGCCGAGCAGTTCCCACAGGGCAAGCCTGCCCTGAGGGTCGAGCCCGGCGGTCGGCTCGTCGAGGAACAGGACGGCGGGCCGGTGGAAGACGGCCCGCGCCACCATGAGCCGCTGTGCCATACCTCCGGAGAGGGCGTAGACGGAAGCCTTGGCGAACTTCGTCAGCTGAAATCGGTCCAACAAGTCGTCCGCGATCTGCCGGCTCTCACGGGCGCTCATGCCGAACAGGAGGCCGTGAAAGTAAAGGTTCTCCCAGGGGGTGAGCTGCCGGTCCAACGTGTTCTGCTGCGACACCACGCCGATCAACTGCTTGGCCAGGCTCGGATGACGGACGACGTCGATTCCCCCGACGAAGGCCTGACCTCCGGACGGGATCACCCGCGTGGTCAGGACCCCCACCGTCGTCGTTTTGCCGGCGCCGTTCGGACCCAACAGCCCGAAGACCTCGCCCGTGCCCACACTCAGGTTCAGCTCGTCGACAGCACGAAAGTCGGTGCCCGAATAGATCTTCGTCAGGCCGAGTGTCTCGATGATGGGCCGAGCGCCGTCGGACTGGTCGCTGTCGAGCGTGTTGGGAGCGGCGGAGACGGCCATGGTTTCTTGGTCACAGTACCGGTCGATCGTTGGTCGGGCGCTCGGTCAGTCCTCGGAGAGGATCTGGTAGAGCTCTTTCCTCGCCTTCTGGAGCACGTCGATGCCTCGCTCAACTTGGCTCTGCGCCCCAGCGCCCGACAGCTGCTTCGCTGCGCTCACGAGCTGGCCGACGGCGAGACGCAGGTTGCGCAGGTCGTCGTCGCCGTCACCTCGCCCCCCAAATGGGAGATCGGCCTGCTCGGCCTCGGCCCGTCCCGCTTCGGTCAGGCTGTAGGTGCGGCTACCGGCGCTCTGGTCGGACTCGACCACGCCGGCTTCCTCGAGCATCTGGAGGTGGGGGTAGACCGAACCGGGGCTCGGCCGCCACAATCCACCGCTCATCTCCTCCAACCGCCGCATCACCTCATAGCCGTTCGCCGGCCCATCGCGCAGCGCCACCAGCACCGCTGTCCGGATGTCGCCCCGACGCATACGCCGGCGTCCGCCCCAACCGCCTCGCTCGGCCCCCACCCGACCCCACGGCCCCCGGGCTCGTCGTCCGCCGAATCCGTGTCCGTGCAGGTGGTCATGCAGATGGTCGTGGATGTGCTCGTGCACCTGGTTCTCGATGTTCTCGTTGTCTCGTTGCTGATCCATGCGCGAATCCCTTTCCGATTGCTGTCAGGAGTCTCAGGCTGGAGGCTCCGACTGTTATATATACGATTGAGTACGATTATATACGATCCAGTACTATAACGATATATCATAACAGTCGTGAAGTCGAGTCTGCGCGCACCGAACGCCGGCCTGACGGGTTTGGGCTGGTAGGCGCTTCTCCTCCTGATCAGCGAGTTCCAGCGCGGTTTGGCCGAAGCGGACGAGCTTGAAGAGGGGCCGGGCTGTGCGGATTCAGCGCAGCCTGATCACGTTTCCGCTGATCAGGCCCGCAGCATCGGACGCGAGATAGGCGATCACCTCAGCGACCTCCTCCGGCGGGGCAATCCGCTGTCCGGTCGCCTTGGCGCTGGCGGCCGTCGCGTCATTGATCCATCCGGTATCGGTGATGGGGGGGTGCACGACGTTCGCGGTGACGCCGAAAGGTGCGAGCTCCCTCGCCGCACTCAAAGTGAGGTTCACGTGGGCCGCTTTTGCTGCGCCGTAGGAGACCTCCTCGGGGAATCCGTCGCCATCTCCGGAGGTCAAGCCGACGATGCGGCCCCACTGCCCTTGCCGCGCGATGTGCCGGCGTGCGAATTCGGCGATGAGCAGCGCAGTTGCTCTTGCGTCGACACCGACGACCTGGTCGAAGGTGTCGGGAGCGAGAGCCGCCACCGCCCGGCCGAAACGATCCTTGGGGCCCGGGGCGAAGCTGTCACCAACCCACCCGGATGCGTTGTTGACCAACACCTGCACCGGCCCGAACTGGGCTTCGGCGGTGTCGAAGAGCGACGGGATCACCTCCGCGTCGGCGAGATCGGCTTCGACGGCGACGGCGTGTCCGCCCCCGCTGGCGATCGAATCGGCGACGACTTCGCCGCGGGCCATGCGATTCGCCCGGTACGTCGCAGGGAGGGACGGATCCGCCATGCCGCCCAGCGCCTCGGTGCAGAAATAGGCGCACACCACGGCGACGCCCCGGGCGGCGAGCGCCCTCGCGGCAGCTGCGCCGATCCCATGGTTCGACCCCGTGACCAGGGCGACCCTCTGCGTCGGATCGCCAACCGCGCCTCGGGGCGCAGTCACGGCCGCACAGCGGTCGGAGTCATCGGAACGCGTGGAGACGCTCGAGGACCGCCTCGGCCTCGACGACGAAGCGGCGTACCAGCTCGCCCGCACCCACGAGCTCGGAGATGGCACCCACTCCCTGACCAGAGGGGTAGCACTCCCGACTCACGTCGACGCCTTCGGTGTACGAGTCACCACCGAGATGGATCGCTCCCTTGCCGTAGGCAACACTGAGTTGCTCCGGGAACGGCCTGAGCTCTGCGGGGTGGGCGTCGTAGTAATCGGTGTAATCGTTGCGAACGACACGCATGGTCTTGCCGGAGTAGGCGCGGCTGACCGTGGTCTGGTCTTCCCGACTGGCCAGCAGTGCTTCCTTGTACCCGAGCACACCTCGAGCTTCGGGCGTCGCGATGAAGCGGGTACCGACCCAGATCCCGTCTGCTCCGAGCGCCAACGCCGCCGCGAGGCCACGACCGTCGAAGATTCCCCCCGCGGCGGCGACCGGCACGCGTCGCCCGACCGCGTCGACGATCTGCGGCACGAGCGGCAGCGACGCCACCTGTCCCGTGTGGCCGCCTGCTTCTGTTCCTTGAGCCACCACCAAGTCGCATCCGGCCTCGACGGCGCGAAGGGCGTGTTCGACCTTCCCGCACATGCTGACGACGACCAGGCCGTGGCGGTGGCACAGATCGACTACCTCGGTGGGGACACCGAGTCCGGCGACGAACGCATTTGCGCCGGCCTCGATGATGAGCTCCACCTGTTCGGTCAGGCCTCCGGGCATGGCCGTCAGGAGGTCGACGCCAAAGGGCTTGTCGGTCTTGGCTCGAACGGCGGCCATCTCGGCCACCATTTGGGTGTTGGCCATGGTCGACGCCCCGAGGCACCCGAATCCACCGGCCTCCGAGACCGCGCTGGCAAGTTCCGAATAGGAGACGCCGCCCATGCCGGCCAGCATGACGGGATGCTCGATGCCGAGCAGATCAGTGAGGCGGGTGCGCATGGAGTGTGCCTTCCTTTGTCGGTCGTGTTTATCGGTCGCGTTCGTCGGTCGCGTTTGTCGGTCTCGCCAGTGTCTGTCGCTTCCCGTCTGGCGCGGCTGTGTCTGTTGAGGCTGTGTCTGTTGAGGCTGTGTCTGTTGAGGCTGTGTCTGTTGCAGTCCGGAGCGGACCGTAGCGCGGGCTCCGCGCCCACCTGCCCGAGGCTCTCTTCGTGCTCAGGTCGGGATGAGTGTCCGCCGCGAGGAGTCCGGGGGAATCGGGCGGCCGTCGGCCTAGGATGCTTCCTGATCAGGACCTTCGATCCCTTGAGCGCACGGTGGAGGGGGTGGGTGAAGTGAGCGTCGGCATCGCAGATCCTGCACCTGCGGTCGAGAAGATCACCGGGCGCCGCCTCTGGCTGATCCTCGGCGCCCTGCTGCTCGGCATGCTGCTGGCCGCGCTGGACCAGACCATCGTGTCGACGGCGCTGCCGACCATCGTCGGGGACCTGCACGGGGGTTCGCACCTGGCGTGGGTGGTGACGGCGTACCTCCTGTCCTCAACGGTGTCGACGCCACTGTGGGGCAAGCTCGGCGACCAGTACGGACGCAAGATCTTCTTCCAGGCCGCGATCGTCATCTTCGTCATCGGCTCGGCGTTGTGCGGATTCAGTCAGACCATGACCGAGCTGATCGTGTTCCGTGCCCTGCAGGGTCTGGGTGGGGGAGGGTTGATGGTCGGCGCGCAGACGATCATCGGCGACGTGGTGTCGCCTCGTGAGCGCGGTCGGTACATGGGACTGTTCGGCGCGATGTTCGCCGTCGCCACCGTGATCGGCCCGCTCATCGGTGGGTTGTGCGTCACGTATCTGTCGTGGCGCTGGGTCTTCTACATCAACCTCCCGCTCGGGATCGTGGCGTTGTTCGTCACCGGGACCGTCCTGCCGGGTCACTTGCGCAAGGTCCACCATCGGATCGACTACGCCGGAACCGCGTTGCTGGCGGGGTCCGCGACGTCCTTGATCCTCTTCGCCAGCCTGGGTGGGGTCACCTGGCCCTGGGGATCGTTGCCGAGCGTGTTCACCGCCGTGCTCGGGGTTCTTCTGGCGGTGGGCTTCGTCATGGTTGAGGCGCGAGTGGAGGAGCCGGTCATCCCTCTCAAGCTCTTCCGTGCCCCGGTCTTCACCGCTGCCAGCGCCATCGGCTTCGTGATGGGACTGGCCATGTTCGGTGCGCTCACGTTTCTGCCGTTGTTCATGCAGAACGTCAAAGGCGTCACTCCAACCGCGTCGGGGCTGCGGATCCTGCCCGTGATGCTCGGGATGCTCGCGGCGTCGGTGACGTCAGGCCGCTTGGTGACCCGTTGGGGCCGGTACAAGATCTTCCCCATCATGGGGACGGCGATGATGACGGTGGGGGCCTATCTCCTCTCGATGATCGACGCGTCGACGAACAGTTGGGTGCTGGCCCTGTACATGTTCGTCTTCGGCGTCGGCATGGGGCTCACGATGCAGGTGCTGGTGGTCGCGGTCCAGAACTCCGTCTCGTACCAGGATCTCGGCGTCGCCACCAGCTCGGCGACCTTCTTCCGCATGATCGGAGGCTCGTTCGGCACCGCGGTGTTCGGTGCGATCTACGCGATCGTCTTCACGCGCACGTTCGCGCCAGCCCTGGTCCATGTTTCACGGGCGGTCCTGCGTTCGTTCAACCCCCAGACGATCGATCCGGCGGTGCTCGAGAGGCTCAAGTCGACCGCCTCCGGCCTGGCCTTCTACACCAGGTACATCGACGCGGTGACGCATTCCATCCAGACCGTGTTCCTCGTCGCCACCCCCATCGCGTTCGTGGCCTTCGTGCTGAGCTTCCTGCTGCCCGAGGTGCCATTGCGCAAGACGGTCGAGACGGTCGACGTCGGCGAAGTCCACGGGATGCTCGAGCATCGGTCGTCGTTGCAGGAGATCGAGCTGGCGCTGACCCGTTTCTCCGCTCGTGAGAACCGGGGAGAGCTGTACCACACACTGGCGCAGCGGGCTGGCGTCAATCTGCCGCCACGATCGTGCTGGCTCCTCTACCGGTTGGCCGAGAACCCGGCGTGCACGGTCGAGGATCTGGCCCAGCGGCTGAAGATCGACCCCGGCGTGATTCAGCCCGGCGTGGACGGGCTCGTGTCGGCCGGGATGGTGGACCAGCATCTTCAAGGTGCCGACCACGAGTTCCACCTGACGGCATCAGGTATGGATGCACTCGGTCGGCTGACCGAAGCCCGCCGCGCCAGCTTGACGGATCTGCTGGAGGGCTGGAACCCCGAAGAGCATCCCGAAGTGATTCAGATGGTCAAAGAGCTCGCACACGCCTTGCTGGCCGACGACGAGCGCCTGGTGGCGGACGCGCTGCCGCACGGCCTGGATGGCGTGGCGGCAGCGGCGGCGAGCGGCACCGGGGGGTCCACCCCGACAATCAGCGGCGGCGCGTAGACCCGCCAGGCGCTCTGCGTCGCTTCGCCCGGCGGTGTCAGGCGCCGAGTTCCTTCCGCAGGGCGAGCTTGGCGTCGGTGGTGGCGCCCAGCGCGTCGAGCCCGAGGAGCGCGGCGCCGAGCACGGGTGGTGCCTCGAGGTGGACCAGCCGCGCTCGGGGAGCGGTGGCGTGGATCCCGCGGGCCACCCGGTCGTGGAACTCGGAGTCGTCGGTTTCGAAGATGCCGCCTCCGAGGACGACCTCGACCGCCTCGCCGGCAACTTCCAGCCGGTTCACCGCCGCTCGTACGAAGGCCACCACCTCGTCGGCCAGGGTGTCGGCTGCCTCCCGGGCCGGGACGTCGCCGGCAGCCGCGGCATCGAGGAGCACCGGCGCCAGTTCGAACAGGCGGTTGTAGGCGAGCTCGCCCGCGTAGACGGCACCGAGGACGGACTCGGCGTCGGCGAACCCGAGATGTTCGGGTACCCGAGCGCTGAGCGACGTGGCAGGCCCCCGACCGTCGGACGCCCGCAGGGCGAGTCCGAGAGCACGCACACCGAGCCAGGCGCCGCCTGGAGCGAAGTCTCCGGAGAGCTCCGCCAGCGCAGGGAAGCGAACGCTTCGACCGTCCGGTCCGATCCCGGCACAGTTCATCCCGGTGCCGCAGACAACTCCGACGCCCCACGGTGCCGTCGTACCCGCCCGCGAGACGGCGAATGTGTCGTTGCGTAGGACGACGTCGCCGGCCCAGCCCTTCGACTCGATCGCCGGCGCGAGCCTTTCCTCGTCGACCGGGAGGTCGATGCCGGCAAGACAGAAGACCCCGAGTTGGGCGACGGGCCGCCGGGTGGACGCGTCCAACCGAGCGTGAGCCGTGGCGGCCTGCACCGCGTCCGCGAGGGCGTCGAGCATGCCTTCGACCCCGATCAGCTGGTGGTTGCTCGGGCCTACTCGGGCCCGGCCGAGGAGGGCACCGCTGGAGCTGACGAGCACGGCATCGGTCTTGGTGCTTCCGCCATCGACTGCCAGCACGACCGGCTCGGCAGCGGCGGGCTCGGACACGGCCGAATGGTACGTCGGATGTTACGTTGCAAACGTGGGGACGAAGGTGGCCGTGGTCGGCGGCGGCAGCACCTACACCCCGGAGCTTGTCGATGGCCTGTGCGATCACGAGGACCGGATGGTCGTGGACGACCTCGTCCTGCTCGATCCCGACGAGCACCGGCGCGAGGTCGTCGGCGGATTGTCGCAGCGGATACTGAGGGCTCGCGGGTGGACCGGCGCGTTCTCGACGACCGCGGATCCCGACGCTGCACTCGAAGGGGCCGACTTCGTGGTTGTGCAGCTGAGGATCGGCGGCCAGGCGGCGCGCCGAGTCGACGAGACACTCCCTGTCGGCTTCGGCTGCCTGGGCCAGGAGACCGTCGGTGCCGGCGGCCTGGCCAAGGCTCTGCGAACGGTGCCGGTCGTCCTCGATCTGGCCGAGCGCACGGCCGCGCGCGCCAACCATGGCGCGTGGTTCGTCGACTTCACGAACCCGGTCGGGATCGTGACCCAGGCTCTGCTCGACGACGGTCATCGAGCCGTCGGCCTGTGCAACGTCGCCATCTGGGCGCAGCGGCGGATCGGGCACTATCTCGGGGTCGATCCAGACACGGTCCTGGTCGAGCACGTCGGCCTCAACCATCTGACCTGGGTGCGATCCGCGTGCATCCGGGGCTCTGACAACCGCATGGTTGCCGGGAGGGATTCCGCCGGGAGCACGGCGCCGAGGTCTGATGCCGGAGTGCCGTGTGAGTCGGGACCGGTCGGCTTGGACCTGCTGCCGGGACTCTTCGAGCGGTTCGGGCCCGAGCTGGCGTTGGAGAGCGGGGCCTCCCTCGATGCCCTCGAGCTCCAGGGAGCGTTGCCTTCCTATTACGTGCACTACTACTACGGACACGATGCCGAGGTGTCGCAGCAGCGCGCAACGGGCTATCGGCCACGAGCCGACGTCGTCGCAGAGCTGGAGACGAAACTTCTCGACGAATACCGTGATCCGACGTTGACGTCGAGACCGGACGCGCTGTCGTTTCGCGGCGGCGCGTTCTATTCGCTGGCGGCGGTCCGGCTCATGGCATCGCTGTATGCCGGGACGGGCGACGTGCAGGTGGTCGACATGCGCAACGACGGCGCGGTTCCGGGGCTCCCGGACGACGCCGTCGTCGAGACGACCGCAGTCGTCGACGCCGATGGGGCGCACCCGCTGCAACAGCGACCCCTCGCGCCCGAGATGCTCGGTCTCGTGCAACACGTCAAGGCCTACGAGCGTCTGGCCGTGAAGGCGGCCCGCTCGGGTAGCCGCGACGAGGTCGTACGGGCCCTACTGGCGAACCCCATCATCGGCCAGTACCCGCTGGCCGCAGAGCTGGCCGACGAGTTGCTGGCCGCGAACAGGCGCTACCTGCCGAGGTTCTTTCCGTCGTGACACATGCAACGGACGAAGCCACGGGCTTCGACCTGTGCCGGGCGCGAGTCGCAAGGGTGGGTCCCAGCCGTCCGGGTCCCGGGAGACGGACGAGCTGAAGGTATCCTGGATGTGAACGGGTGTGCCGGGAAGACTGGTCGGCAAGCGAGCACGGATCCCCGATGACCACCCATTCCTCTTCTTCACGATGCCAGTCGTCTCG
Source organism: uncultured Acidimicrobiaceae bacterium (assembly GCA_963824445.1). Classification (GTDB taxonomy): domain Bacteria; phylum Actinomycetota; class Acidimicrobiia; order Acidimicrobiales; family RAAP-2; genus Bog-473. The sequence goes on from CAWGPG010000001.1 coordinate 442,875, forward strand.
ACATCGGGCCGTCACGACGTCCGTCGTCGCGAACGGATGAACACCGAATGGCGGCGCGCGATGGGAGGCTGTCGTGAGCGATAGTGGGCGGCCCGCGACGCCGCAGCCGGCGCGCCTCAACAAGAACTCAGGCGAGCTTCCGAGCTGGCGATGGGAGGAGCTGCGCACGACCCTCTGGGTCGTTCCGAGCCTTCTGATCCTGTTGGCCGTCTTGCTGTTCGTCGTGACCTTCTCGATCGATCTCGCGGCGTACCACCATCAGCTGACCCTTCCGTTCTGGATCCGCACCGGCACAGCCGCCGTGGTCCCTCAAGTGCTCATCGCGATTGCCGCCGCGGTCATCACCGTCGTCGGTGTCGTGTTCTCCATCACCATCCTCGCCTTGTCGCTGGCGTCGCAGCAGTTCGGTCCCCGCATGATGCGGAACTTCGTACGCGACATGGGAAATCAGGTGACCCTGGGCGTCTTCGTCGGCACGTTCGTGTATTCCGTACTTGCGCTCGGATCGATCAGTGCCAACGCCAACCGTGAGTTCATCCCTCATCTCTCCACGAGTGTCGCCGAGGCACTGCTGCTACTCGATCTGGCTGTCCTGATCTACTTCATCCACCACATCGCGAAGTCGATTCAGCTGCCCGTCGTGGTCGCCAGCATCGCGGCCGACCTCGTGCACTCCATTGACGCCGAGTTCCCGTTGCGGGTGGGCGAGGCTGGGCCGAAGGACGGCGGCGTGCAGGAGGCCGGGAGGCCGGTGTCCGAGTTGCTCGTGCTACTCGAGGAGCGGGGCGCCACGGTTCCGTCCCAGGTGAGCGGTTACCTCCAGTACGTCGGGTATCCGCAGCTCATCTCCATCGCGACCCGGACCGACTCGGTCATCAGGCTGGAGCACCGGCCCGGTCACTTCCTCGCGACTGGACGGCCGCTGGCGACGGTGTGGCCGCGTGGCGCGGCGCCCGAAATCGGCCGGGCCCTCTCGAAGGCGCACGTGACCGGCCCCCACCGCACTTTGGTGCAAGATCCAGTTTTCGCCATCGACCAGCTGGTCGAGATCGGAATCCGCGCCCTCTCGTCGGCGGTCAACGACACCTTCACGGCCTTGACCTGCATCGACTGGCTGGCCGCGGGCCTCGGACGAATCTCCGGTCGGGTCCTCGAGGAGGGAGTGTTCCGGGACTCCCGCGGCATGGTCAGGTTGATCGAGCTCGATCCGTCGTACGCCCGCATGGTCAATCGCGCCTTCGACAAGATCCGGCAGTCGGCGGGTGGCAATCCCGCCGTGTTGATCAGGCTGATGGACTCGATCGGCTCGGTCCTGCTCGACACCACGTCTGAATGGCAACGCAGCATCTTGCGCCGGCAGGCGGACATGGTGTTGCGGCTCTCGGAAGAGACGGTGACCGAGCCCAACGACCTCGACGACATCCGCTTCCGCTACGGCCGTCTCCCGGACGAGTCGGCCTTCGCGGAGGAACGCTACGGGTGGTCGAAGGTGGAACTGCCCTGATCGGCGCGGATCAGTCCTCCGCGGTTCGGCAGACGTCGACGGGCGAAGCTCGGTCCGACCCTTCTTGCCTCGGAGCCGTCGTGAGGTCTCAGGTAACTGTTCAGGATCTGAAGGCGAGGAGGATCTCGGTGTCACCGGGCCACTCCCAGAACAGGCCCTCGGGTGTGTGCCGGTAGAGGAGCGTCCGTAGCTCGTCCTCGAACGCGTCCCTCTCTCCGCCGAACAGGGGTGGTGCCGCGTACGACATGGAGTAGTAGCCCGCCACCACGGCGTCGACGTTGCGTACGAGATCGCCCCGGCCCGGCGCAACGACCAGACGCGTCCTTTTGAAACGGGTCTTTCGGAGCGTCTCCTCCCATCGTTCGGCTGGAACCGTGCTCGGAGGTACGCGATAGCCGAGGTACTTCGAGATGAGAGACCGAATGTCCTCGTGGGGTATGGCGGGCAAATCCGGCCCACGCGGTCGGGGATGACCCTCCACCTCGTGACTGACCAGCACGATCGCACCGTCAGGCTCCAGAAGGTCGTAGACGGCTTCGGCCACCGGGCGGCGGTCCACACGGTGGAAGGACTGTCCGAACGTCACGACGCGGCAAGCTCCGATATCGAGATCGGCGATGCGCTCGGCGATGGACTCGATCCAGCCGACGCCGTCGAGTCCGCCGCGCCTCGGCCCGGCGCCGCGCCTCAGCGATCATCCCGGGCTCCGGATCAAGTCCCACGGCTTCGGAGAAGAGGTCGGCGAGTTCGATCGTGAGTACGCCCGGCCCACATCCGACGTCGAGGAGTCGTCCGGTGCCGTCGAGGCCTAGCTCATCGCGCAGGACAGAGCGGAGCTGGGTCGAATAGGGAGGTCGTCCGGCGACGTAGTACGGCGCGGTGCCACGAAAGGCGGCCGGGTCGTGGACCATTCCTGAACTCTCGCACTTTCGGGCCGTCCTCGGTCCGCTCCGCGGCCTACGCCCTCCTCTGAGAACGAGTGTTCGGTGCTCTTCTCAATGCACGGGACTCGGTGCAATGCACGGGACTCGGTGCAGCAGGCGGGCTCCCGGCGCCAGATGCTCAGCCTCGTGGACGGGCCCGGCGCAGGTCGGTCGCCCACTGGGCCGCCCACGCTTGCAGCGGCTCCAGGGCGCTCCCGAGTTGGCGGCCCAGCTCGGTCAGCCGGTACGCACTGGCGTCGTCTTGGACCACCAGACCGGTGGCGCGGAATTCGTCCAGGCGGCTGTACAAGACGCTCGACGACATGTCGTCGCATCGGCTGCGAAGCTCTCGGGCTCCGACGGGTCCTTCGCGCAGCTCCCAGAGGACCCTCAAGGTCCAGCGGCGTCCGAGCAGGTCGAGCGCCGCCATGAGCGGGCGGCCGGACGTCGAGCCGCGCACGCTCCGGCCAGGGACCGGAAGGGACGGCTGCCTGCGTTTCGATGCTGGCATGGCGGAGTTCGTTTCCTGGCGGTTGACGTTTCTGTTTTCGAAACGCTAGGGTACCCGAAAGGTCCTGTTTCTTATTTCGAAACGATCGAGACCAGGCCCGAGTTCACAGCATCGATCGAAAGCCGAGGAGGTGGTGGAGTCGTGCTCTTCACGTCCCGTATCTCGCCCGTGGAGGCACCGTTCGAGCCTGAGGTCGAGGCACAGCTGCGCTCGATGATGCCGAACGGCGTTCCCCCGATCGCACTCTTCCGGACCTTCGTGCGGAACATGGCGATGACGGTCGCCATGGGACCGTGGGGCCGGCACCAGTTGAGCCGGGCTCTTTCGGTTGGGCTGCGGGAGCGAGAGATCGTGATCGACCGGACCTGCGCCCGTTGCGGATGTGAGTACGAGTGGGCCGTGCACACGGCCTTCTTCGCGGAGCGGGCAGGGCTCACGGCCGCACAGGTGACGTCCTTGGTCCACGGCGGTTCCGACGATCCCTGCTGGGACGCTGCGAGGGACTGCGTGTTGATCGGGCTGGTCGACGACCTGCACGACACGGGCGACGTGTCAGACCTGCTCTGGGCCGCGCTGCGGCTGGAGTTCGACGAAGCGCAAATCCTCGATCTCCTCATGTTGTGTGGGTGGTACCACGCCATCAGCTTCACGGCGCGAGCGGCTCGGGTTCCGCTCGAACCGGGTGCACCGACCTTTGATGCGGTCGCCTGACTCCCAGACGGCGTGACTGCTCGTGGGGCGCTCCTGCGGCCGTTCGTCAACCACCCGCGTTGTCGGTCGACGACGTTGTCGTGGATGCAGGCACTGTCGTGGCAGTGGTCGACGTCGTACGAGGGGTCGTGGACGTGGTCCCGGCGGTCGTCGTCGAGGTTGTCGTGGAGGAGCTGCCGGCGGTCGATCCCGGAATGCTCGTCGTAGTGGAGGATGGCGGGGGAGCCGACGCAACGAAAGGAACGGTCTCGTTGCGCATCGTGGCGAGAGTTGCCGCTGGGCCGGCGGAGAGATTCGTGCAGCCACGGGCCGACATCCAGCTCGCCAGCGCCGTCGCCGCCGGGCCGCCGGTGAGAGGGAGCGGTAGCCCGGCTTGATCGACGGCGGGACGGAACGTCACGCTCACGATGTGCCGGCCGGTCGCGGTGACGATGAGCGCCCCGCTCGAAGTCTCGGGTGGCGTGTTGTCGTAGAAGGCGAAGTTGCCCAGGCCGTAGTCCACGTACGCGCTTCCCATGTATCCGGCTCCGGAGAGAACATGTGCATCCGCGCCGATCACGATGTCAGCGCCCGCTTTTACGAGCTGTTGCGCCAGGGGTCCCTGTTGTGGATTCGGACAGGATTGCGTCTCCGTGCCCCAGTGGAGGTAGACGATCACGGTGTCGGCGCTGCGCCGGACCTGCTGGACCTCACGGACCAGTTCCGTCGGATCGATCGCGGAGGCGACGCCACCTGTGGTCGCGGTCGCCGTCCATGTCGGGACGAGGTTGTCGGCGATGACCTGGGTTGCCGCGATGATCGCGATGCGTTGGCCGTCGATGGTCGCACGGTAGGGCGCGAAGGCCTCGGCCGCGTTGTTCCCGATCCCGATGATCGGGTACCTGTCCTGCGTGGCGAGAGAGAGGTTCTGCGAGAGTCCCTGGGGCCCGCAGTCCTCACCGTGGTCGTTGGCCTCTGTCGCCAGTGTGATCTGGGCACTCTTGAGCGCAGTGACCGCTGAGGCGGGCGCGTCGAAGATGTACGGCTTGTTCTGCGGTTCGGGACAGGTCCCGTCGGTCACAGCCGTCTCCAGGTTGACCATGCGGAGCTGGGTGCCGGAAAAGAGCTGAGGGATGGTTGTTCCCAGCGCGGTGGCCGGATCCTGAGCCAGGTTGTTGCCGACAACGCCGGCGAAATGGACGTCGCCGCCGAAACCGAACGTGACGGACTTGCCGTCTCCCTTCCAGTCGGGATTGAGCGGGGAGTGCGCGGGGAACGACCTCACGGCAACCGCATCGTGGGACTTTCGGGCCGCGGCCGGTGGCGTCGACTTTCCGCCACCTCCAGAGAAGAAGGCGAAGTAGATCAGCAGGACAAGCAGGAGAATTCCCACCGTCGCGAACTGTCGCCGCCGACGGCGGACCCTGCGTGACACCACGCCGGCACTATCTCACACGCGATAAGACGTTCACGGGTCGGTTGATCGCCGAAATCCGATGATCTCCCTGGTCCTGGGGCTCGACAGTGGCGAGCGGTCGCCGTTCGGAGGTCTCAAGGATACGGAGTCGTCACGCCACCCCGAGCGAGTCCCAGTGGGTGGCGAGTGCCGTCACGAGACCGGCGCACGAGCCGGCGATCAAGTTCCGGCATTCGTCGAAGACCTCGTCGTCGCCGTAGTACGGGTCGGGCACGTCGACGCCGGTTCCGGCATTGGCGTCGAAGGAACGGAGGAGCACCAGACGGCCGGGATCCACCCCCAAGCCTCGCAGCGTCTGAAGGTGCCGTCGATCGAGCGCGACGAGGAGGTCGGTCCGGGCGATCTCAGACCTCTTGAATTGGTGGGCGACATGACGGTGGTCCGTGTATCCGGCGCGCGGCGAGGGCCGCCGCCGCCAAGGGATGCATGTCTTCGCCCTCGTGCCATGGCCCGGTTCCCGCACTGCGCAGCTCCAGGTGGGCGCCGAGGGTGGTCCTGTCGGCGAGCTCGGTGTCGGCCGCCAATGCGCGCGTCATGACCTCGGCCATGGGGGACCGGCAGATGTTTCCGGTGCACACGAAGACGATTCGGTAGGGCCGCCCGGCCATCGGGTCGGGCAGGACGAAGGCTCGGCCGGGTGTGGGTCCGAGACGGCGTGGGGAGCTGCTCACGACGCCGAATAGACGTCGCGGAGGGTCTTCTTGACGATCTTGCCGGTCCCCGCCCTCGGCCACTCCGAGCGGATCTCGAGCTGTTCGGGGATCTTCTGGGTCATCAACCCGGCCTCCCGGCAAAAGATGACCACCTGGTCCAGGTCGAGTGGTTCGACGTCGTCGGCGACCTGGACCACGGCGCACACACGCTCGCCCCGCTCCGCGTCCGGGAGCCCGATGACGGCCACCTCGACGACCTTCGGGTGGGTGTAGAGGAGATCCTCGATCTCCTTGGCGCTGATGTTCTCCCCCTTGCGGACGATGACGTCCTTCAACCGGCCGGTCAGCGTGAGGTGACCGTCGGCCCGGAGCCGGCCCAGGTCGCCTGTCCGGAAGTACCCCTTGTCGTCGAATGCCTCCTCGTTCAGAGCGGGGTCGGTGTAACCGTGGAACACCATGGGCCCCTTGACCCGCACCTCGCCCTCCTCGTCCGCTGCGGCTGGCCGGCCGTCGAGGGTCACGATGCGCACGTCTGCCCCCTCGACGGGCCTGCCGTCGGTGTTCGCCAGCTGCTCGTCGGTGTCATGAGGTGAGCCGTTGGAGATCATCGGCACCTCGGTCATGCCGTAGCCGTGCACCACCCCACGGCCTCCGATCTCATCCCGGACCTCGAAGTGGACCTCGGGCGGCTTGGCCGCGCCTCCGCCGGACATCAGCCGGAGGGACGGGAGGATCGGTTGCGACGGGTTCTTCCGCTGCTCGGCGAGGTAGGCGACGTAGAAGGCGGTACTGCCGCCGACCATCGTGGCCCCGTGCCGGCGGAACAGCGGCAGGACGTCGGGTACCGAGAACGCTTCGACGAGCACGGCTGGGAACCCGATCGAAAGCATCGTCACCAGGTAGTCGGGTCCGGCGATGTGTGCGAACGGGAAGGCGATGGAGCCGACGTCGTCGGGCTTCATGTCCAGCGCCCGCGCCAGGCCCCAACCGCCGGCGATCAGTGTCTGGTCGGTGTGCTGCACACCCTTGGGGTCTGCCGTCGACCCCGAGGTGTAGTAGATCCAACGAATGGGTGCGGACTCTGGGGGAGTCCCCCTGGGCGGCGGGGGAAGGAGCGCGGGGTCGGCCTCTGGCAGCCCGTCTTGGATGGAGATGATCTCGGGTCGCTCGGTGACACCATCGAGCGCACGGTCGGCCATCGCGGCGAAATCGGTGTCGCGCCAGGTGCCGGGAATGACGAAGAGGCCGGCGCCGGTCTGCCGCAGGGCGAACCCGACCTCTCGCTCGCGGTAGAGGTGGATGATCGGGTTCTGGACCGCACCGAGTCGTGTAAGCGCCATGGAGAGGACCACCGTGTCGACTCGGGTCGGCAGCTGCCACGAGACCATCGACCCGTCGCGGACCCCCATCGTCTGGAGTCCGGCCGCCACGCGTTCGGATCGGTCCCGGAACTCGCCGAACGTTGTCACGCTGTCGTCGGGTGCGATGAGCATGGGGTGATGAGGCGAGGAGTCGGCCCGCCGCTCGACGAGCTCCCACAAGGTGCGGGCTCCGGTGACCATTTCGCTCGCGCTCATGCGGCTCCCTTCGCTGCTGTCTCCGCGGCCCGTGTCGCGTCCCCGCCGCCCCGGCGTCCACCACTTCTCATAGCAGGTGTGCCCGCGTCCCATGGCAGGTGCGCCTCGTCATGGTCGATGGTGTGGCCGCTTCTCGGCCTGGTCGTCTGGGCCGGGTCGTCTGGGCCGGGACGTCGGGCCGGGCCGGGCGGGCCGGACCTCGGCCGCACCCGCCGGCTGGCTCTTCCCCCCGCCCCCGGATGGCCCAGAACCAGCAGGACACGCCTGGAGAGGCGAGGATGCGCGCCGGCAGGCCCCGGGCGCGGCAGACTGGTCGCCGTGGCACGCAAGGTCGCACAACGCGACGATCCCGCTGGCGGAGACCGCGGCGGGCGCCTCGATCGGCGCCAGCAGGTACGACTGATCGCGGTCACCGTGGCCGCGGTGCTCCTGATTTGGTTCGCCCTCGGAAACTTCCATCGGGTCGGCATCGAATTCTGGGTGTTTCACCGAGATGCGCCGCTGATCCTGGTGATCCTGATCTCGGGCCTGCTCGGTGCGTTGATCGCCGCGCTCATCATGCGGCGCAAACCCAAGGGGACGGAAAAGGGTTGACCTGAGGGCATCCGAAGGTCCGGGTGCTCGCCCGGGCCGGGCCTCTGGCGCCTGGATGGGGACCTGGCATGGGCCGACGCCGACCTCGTTGATGGCCGACGTCGGCGTTCCTCGTCCGCGTGCCGGGCGCCCGAGACGAGACCTAAACTGGCAGGTGGTGAGGTGCACCAGCCGCGGCAGGCCGAACGGGTACGTTCTCGTTGTCCGCGCCGGTTGGTCGTGCCAACATGGTGCGCAGACAGGAGTATCAGACCCAGGGGGCAGTTGGTAGTGCCGCTTTCCGATCACGAGCAGCGCATTCTGGCGGAGCTGGAAGAGTCGTTGGTTCGACAGGACCCCGAGTTCGCGGAGCGGGTGCGATCCGAGACCGTCTACCGGCACGCTGGGCGCTACTGCAAGTGGGCTGCGGTCACCTTCGTTCTGGGCGTGGTGGTGCTCGTCGCCTTCTACAGCAAGTCAGTCGTTGCGGGCTTCCTCGGGGTGATCATCATGTTCGCCTCGGCCGTCTGGTTCGAGCGCAACCTGCGGCGGATGGGTCGAGCAGGCTGGGCTGACCTGACGCGCAACAAGGACGGGGAGCAGAAGTCCGGAGGTGGCTCCACCGGGATCGAGGGTGCCGTCAACGAAGCTCGCGACTGGTTCCGCTCCCGTTTCCACCGGCGCGACAACTGAACCCACGGCCAGGCCGCCGCGGCCAGGCGGACCACGAGTTCTCGAAATGGTGCATGGCGCGGGTTCGCGCCCCGGTGTCGAGGATCTGGGCGCCCATATCCGATCTCCATACTCCGTGCCCCCCGGCGAGATCGGGAACCGCCGAATGACTCAGCCCTCCGACCTGGCCCTCGCCGTCGACGTCGGCGGGACGAAGATGGGGGCCGGTCTCGTCGACCGGGAGGGAACGCTGGTTGCGCGCCAGCAGAGACCCACGCGTCCGGCCACAGGGGATGAGGCCTTGCATGGGGGAGCGGAGCTCCTGTGGGCCGACCTCGAGGATCTCGTTCATCAGGTCGTGTCCTCGAACGTGTCGGACGCCGCCGGGCTCGTGGTGTGCGGGGTCGGGTGCGGTGGCCCGATGAGCCCGGGTGGAGACGAGGTGTCGCCGCTCAACATCGAGGCGTGGCGCTCCTTTCCGCTCAAGTCGCGGCTGGCCGCATCCACCCGGTTGCCGACGTTCGTCGACAATGACGCCAAGGCTCTTGCGTTGGGGGAGGGATGGGTCGGTGCGGCGAGTGGCCGGCGTGACTATCTGGCGATGGTGGTGTCGACGGGCGTCGGTGGCGGAATCGTCCTGGACGGTCGTCTGCTCGACGGCCGTCTCGGGAACGCCGGTCACATCGGCCACATGACGGTGGTGCCCGACGGACGGACGTGCGTCTGCGGCAGCCACGGGTGTCTCGAGGCGGAAGCGTCCGGCACGGCGCTCGAAGCCATGACGGGCAGGCCGGCCGAGTTCGCACCCGCCGACCTCGTCGAGCGTTGCGGGACACTCGTTGGTCGCGCCGTCGCGAATGTCGTGACGCTTCTCGATCTTCCTCTCGCCGTCGTGAGCGGCTCGGTCGCGTTGGGCTTCGGCGAACCGTTCTTCCGCGCCGCGCAAGCCGAGATGGACCTACGGTGCCGACTGGACTTCGCCCGAGGGGCGGAGTTGGTGCCGGGCGGACTCGGAGACCGCGGTCCTCTCGTCGGTGCGGCAATGGTCGGCTGGCGCGGCGCAGGCCTCATGGAAGCGATCAGCTGAGGTGTCGCGCCGCGAATCTCCTCGTACTCCTGGTGAGTTGGCAGTCGTGCTGCGCGCCGTCGTCGCCCATCCAACCTTGTGGTTGGCCTCGCTGGGCGCGGTGTTCCGTTTGGCCCGGCGAGGCTGGTGGCGCCGGCCACCCTTCCTCCCCCTACCAGGCGAGGACTACTGGAAGTTCCGATTGATCACCGCATACGGCGGCCCGGACGATGGCCCGAAGCAAGGCGGTGTCGGGCCCACCCCCGAGGATGTTGCGGCATTTCTCAGATGGTGTCAGAGGTCGCGGCCGCGCCGCGGATAGCCTCTGTCGTATGGGGCGGGTGCTCCTCCTCAACGCGACCTACGAGCCGCTGGCCCTCGTCTCTGATCGTCGTGCCGTCGTGCTGATGCTGGCCGGGAGAGCCGAAGCCGTTGCCATCAGGGACGATTGCTCCGTCTTCCACTCGGCGCGACTCTCGGTGGAAGTACCGTCGATCGTGCGTCTCCGCCACATGATCCGGATTCCCCGTTGGGCGCGCACACCTCCGGTGACACGTCGCTCCGTGCTGCGTCGCGATGGGGGCCTGTGCGTGTACTGCTCACAGCCGGCCGACACGATCGATCACGTGATACCGCGTAGTCGGGGCGGAACGCACGACTGGTCGAACGTGGTAGCGGCGTGCAAGCGCGACAACCTGGTCAAGGCTGATCAATTGCTCTCAGAGTTGGGTTGGACGCTCCGCGTCAAGCCGGCGCCGCCTGACGGCCACTTGTGGCGGTTGCGGCATCTCTCCGACGTCGACCCGCTGTGGGAACCATATCTCGCTGCGGCCTCCTGACCGCTGAGGTTGCTGGCGTCCCCATTGTTCGAGATCGATCACTTTCGGGATGAACCTCGGCGGCTCGCGCTCGTCCGTGAGGCCGAGACGCCCACGCTGGTCCTGGGTAGCACGCAGCGCACGGACATCATCGACCGTTTCGAAGTTCACGACCGTGGCATCGAGGTCGTACGTCGACATGGTGGCGGTGGCGCGGTGTTCCTCGAGCCGGGCAATCACCTTTGGATCGACGCGTGGATTCCCCGCGAAGATCCTCTCTGGCAACGGGACGTGTTGGTCGCGGCGGCGTGGGTTGCGGACTGGTGGCGGTCCGCCCTGGCGCGCTCGGGGGTGGATGGCCTCGATGCGCATGCCGGGCGGTCCGAACCCGGAGAACTCGGAGACCTGATCTGCTTCGCCGGGCGCGGTCCAGGGGAAGTGTTCTCGTCGGGTCGCAAGGTTGTCGGGCTGTCGCAATGGCGGTCGCGGGAAGGATCGTTGTTCTCGTCGTGTGCGTTCACGGTGTGGGATCCGGCGGCCATGGTCGGGCTGCTCGACGTCGACGAGACGGGCCATGCCCGCCTGGTGCGGGAGCTTTGTTCCGTAGCAATCGGTCTCTCGGACCTCACAGACGAACCCGGCGGCGCGCCGCTCGAGAGCGTCAGGGACGACCTCCTCTCGTCCTTCGACTCGTGGTCCTCCCGCGGTTTCGGTTCGGCCGGCCCGGGCACGTCTGGTTGGGCCGGGGGATAAGGGTCTCCCGTAAATCTCCCCGGACCAATGAGGTCCGGTGCCAACCGCCGACTGACGAAGCCTGACGGCCCAGCGCCGGCGGCACCGCGCGCCGGCCAGAAACGGGACGACGGCCCAGCGGCGGCTCTTGCACTTTCAGCTCCTTCGTCCCGCCGCCTCTGCTGTGGCGTAGGCCGTTTTGGCTCACTGCATCCCGAATTAAGTTGTGCCGGGGAGGGAAAGGGCGTAAAGTGGCGAGAAATGGTGTGAAAGGGTATACGACAGCAACGACAAGGACGCTGGCCAGGGAGCGCCGTGGGAGACACAGCTGGTGGCAGGATTCGTCGGGAGATACGAGCACTCGCTCGATGCGAAGGGGAGGGTCATCCTTCCGGCGAAGTTCCGCGTGCATTTCGAGCACGGCGGGTATCTGACGCAGAACACGGAGCGATGCCTCGCCCTCTGGACGCCGGGCGAGTTCGACCGTCAGATGCAGGCGATGCAGGACATGGCGGCCTCCGGCCGGGCCGACCGGAACCGGACGCGGTTGTGGGCCTCGAACTCGGCCGAGGTCGAGATCGATCGACAGGGACGGATGCCGATTCCAGGACACCTGCGAACCTTTGCCGGCCTCGATGCGGAGGTCCTGGTCCACGGCGCGATCGACCGGGTGGAACTGTGGGATCCGACCGAGTGGGCCGAACGGGTACTGCCCGAAGAGCAATGGCTTCTGGACGGAGACGACGGGGGCTGACGGAGAGCGGTCGAACACCGAGACGACGAGACGCGAAGGAGGGCAGCGACAGGAGAGCCCACAGAAGAGAGGAAAGCCAGAGAGAGAAGATCAAAAGAGACAAGAGCCAGACCGAGGAACGTCACAAAGAGACAGTCCTCTCGGAAGACTCCGCGGCGGCACCCAACCGCTGGGAGCACGGACCCGGCTGGACCATGAGCAGCTCCTCGACCGGCGAGATGGGAGACCACTCCACCCGCTTCCATGCTGGTCGTTCGGTACTCCGCCTCCCGTTCGACCCACCAGTCGGGGAGCTGCCGATGGCCCAGCCGTTCGAACACTCCCCAGTGCTGCGCCAGGAGGTGGTCGCGCTGTTCGACGCGGTGCCGCCGGGCCTGTTCGTCGATGCCACCGTTGGCGGCGGCGGCCACGCCTCCGCCGTGCTCGATGCGTATCCGAGCCTGCGCCTGCTCGGTATCGACCGCGATCCGGCTGCCCTTGCGGCCGCGGAGCACCGGCTTGCTCGCTTCGGAGACAGGGTCTCTCTGGCTCACGCGCGCTTTTCGTCGCTCGCCGATCTCTTGTCCGGCGTTGGTCGCGTGTCTGGTCTGCTGTTCGATCTGGGAGTGAGCTCCCCGCAGCTCGACGTGGCGGAGCGCGGCTTCTCCTTCCGTCAAGAAGGCCCTCTCGACATGAGGATGGACCAGTCGGCGGGCGTACCAGCGGCCGAATTGGTCAACACGATGTCCGAGGAAACCCTTACCGAACTCTTTCGTGAGAACGGCGAGACTCGATATGCACGACGAATCGCACGCGCCATCGTCGCCGGACGCCCTGTCTCCTCCACGGAGCAGTTGGCTGAGATGGTGGCCATGTCGGTGCCGATGGCCGCCCGGCGCCGGGGTCACCCGGCGCGGCGTGTCTTCCAGTCGCTCCGCATCGCCGTGAACGACGAGCTCGGAGAGCTGCGTGCTGCGCTTCCCGTTGCGTTGTCGTCCCTCACCGTCGGAGGGGTGTGCGCAGTGATCAGCTATCACTCGGGTGAAGACCGCCTGACCAAGGAGGTGTTCGCCGACTCAGCCTCGGGAGGATGCGTGTGCCCGCCGAGCTTGCCGTGCGTCTGCGGAGCGGTGCCGCGCCATCGGCTCGTCTTCCGCGGATCCAAGAAGGCTTCGGCGGCGGAGGTCGCCGTCAATCGCAGGGCTGAAGCTGCTCGGCTGCGCGCCATCTGCCGCGTGGAAGAGGACTGATGGCGTCTCCCTCCACCGCGATGGCCGGAGCGCCGGCACGCCGGGAGGGGCATTGGTGGTCCCGCTCTTCGGAGGGTGCGCGTGACGGCCGGGCCCAGTCCACCCGTTCCCCCGCTCTCAAGGTCGTCCCTCGAGCCCAAGCCAGACGACGCCGGATACGCCGCGGCCGATTGCTCGACATCGCAGCCGTGGGCCTGGTGCTCAGTGCCTTGTTCGCAGTGGTGGTCGGCCAGGCGATGCTGGCGAACGGCCAGGTCCGCCTGGCGGGAGTCGAGCAGGAGCTTCAACTCGAACAGGCCGCACACCGCCAGCAGGAGCTCGACGTCTCCCAGCGCGAGACGCCAGCCCGCATCGTTGCGGCAGCGTCGGACACGCTGCACATGATCCACCCGCCGCAAGTCATCGAGCTGCCGTACGTACCGTTGTCCGCCCCACTACCGACGCCGAAGGTCGCTCCTGCGCCGCCCGCTGCGTCGTCGACCTCATCCCAATCAACCTCATCCCAATCAACCTCACCCCAATCGGGCTCGGCTTCTCCATCGAGCGCGACGTCGACAACGACGCCATGAGCACCACCACGCGACCGCCCGTTCGCCGCGCGCGCCCCACTTCTGCCACCACTCCTCGACGAAACAAGGGGAACGGATCGGCGCGTTCCGCTCCCGTCCGGCGCGTCATGCCCCGTCAATCACCTGGTTCACGATCGAGGTCTCTGCCTCGCCCGGCATCCGTTCCGCGCCCGGCGTCAATTCCGGGGTCGTCGTCCACTGCGCGCTCGATGTCCGCTTCTCGCCCGCCCGTATCGGTGCCGGCACGACAGGACGCACCGAGTCGGTACCTCCGCACCAGGAGAGCGTCATCGGGTCGGTCCGGGCATTCGAAGAGGAGCCCTTGGAACGGCCCTACCTTCACCCGGCGTGTTCGCTTGGTGCGGTTCGCATTTATTCTCGCCGTCGTCTTGCTGATCGTACGGCTCGTGGATGTGCAGGTACTCCACGCCGGAGCCTACGAAAGGGCGGCACGTGGCGAGTCATCGATCACCGTCAGGCTTCCCTCCCTGCGAGGCGGGATCTATGCCCGAGACGGATCGCCCTTGGCTCTGTCGGTGCCGACCGATGACGTCGTGGCGGACGACTTCCAGGTGGCACACCCGATAAAGACCGCCCTCGCCCTGGCACCACTTCTGCATGTGCAGTCGTCGACGCTGGTTCCGCTGTTGCAGCGGCGGTCCGGATACGTAGTCCTGGCTCGACAAATATCGCAGTCGACCGGCCGCACGATTTCCGCCGACGCGATCCCGGGCATCACCCTCATCGACGATGCGAAGCGGGTAGTGCCCAATGGGAACCTTGCTGATCCGTTGCTGGGCTTCACGAACGGGAGCGGTCAGGGTGCTGCCGGACTCGAGTACGGATACAACAGCTTGCTCAAAGGCACCAACGGTAGGGAGACGATCATGGAGTCTCCCTCCGGAGTCACGCTGCCGCAGGCACCAATCACCGATCAGGTCGCGACGACACCTGGAACCGGACTCGAGCTCACGATCGACACGCAGCTCCAGTACGAGTCGGAGCAGGCGTTGGCACGGGCCGTCGAGTCGTCAAACGCCGCCAGTGGCACCGCGGTCGTAATGGACGTCAAGACCGGCCAAATCCTTTCCATGGCCAACCTCGTCGCGACGCATCCCGGGGCAGGGCCCGCTCCGGCTGATCCCCAGCAGGTGGCGGCGGCCGCCTCAGGTGGTGTGGTTTCCATCGGTCCGCAGGATGCGGTCGACGAGGCGCCGACGAATCTCGCTCTCACGCAGCTCTACGAGCCGGGTTCGGTCTTCAAATTGGTGACGTTCTCTGCCGCGTTGCAAGAAGGCCTGATCAACCCCAACTCGACCTTCACGGTTCCGTACCAGATCCGTCTGGACGGATCCACGTTCCACGACGCCGAACCGCATCCGACCGAGACTCTGACCGCCACGCAGATCCTCGCCCAATCATCCAACATCGGGACCTCGGAGATCGCCCAGCAGGTCGGGGAACAGCGGCTTCTCGCCCAGGTCCAGTCGCTCGGCTTCGGCCTTCCCACCGGCTTGAGCTTCCCGGGCGAGTCTCCTGGCCTGCTCGCGACGGCGTCTCAGTGGGAGCCGACGGACTACGTCTCGTTGCCGATCGGCCAAGTCGACGCGATCAGCGCCCTCCAGGTTCTGGATGCCTACAACACCGTCGCAAACAACGGTGTTTTCGTCGCGCCAAAGCTCGTCGAGGGAACGCTCGATCCCTCGGGAGCACTCAGGCCTACTCCGCCCTCGCCGACCCACGATGTCATAACACCCGCCGTTGACTCCGAGCTGACCTCGATGCTCGAACAAGTCGTCACCACCGGAACCGGTACGAGCGCCGTCGTACCTGGTTACACCGTCGCTGGAAAAACTGGTACGGCACAGATCCCGACACCGGGGGCGGACTCCTATGTGCCGGGCGCGTACATGGCTACGTTCGTCGGCTTCGCGCCGGCGTCGAATCCGACGTTGTCGATGATCGTCGTCCTGAACCGCCCGACGCCGATTTTCGGCGGCACCGTGTCGGCACCGGTTTTCTCTCAAATCATGAGCTACGCCTTGCATCGCTACGACATTCCCACCACCCCTGGTGCTTCGACGGCGAAACCAACGCCCTCGACTTCACAAACTGCCAGCTCACAAGCCCAGGACATCACGTGAGCGCAGGTGGAGACGTGCGGGGGAGCGTGCCGCACGATCCTCCTGGGCATGCAACGCTGTCGGGGCAGTCATGCCCTCCGTCGCGATGAGCCTCCTCCTCCACGACATCGAAGTGCTCGAATCGACGGGCAGCCTGGCGGCAGTCGAGGTGTCGGGGATCTCGCATGACAGCAGGAGAACCGTTCCCGGTGACTTGTTCTGCTGCATCCCCGGTCTATTGGCCGACGGGCATGCATACGCGGCACAGGCTGTGGAGCGAGGAGCAGCCGGCGTCCTCTGCGAGCACTTCATCCCTGAGCTCATGGACGACGAGGTCGTGCAGACCCGGATCGCACCCGGGACGATGCGAGGAGTGATGGCGCGGCTGGCCGCGGCCTTCTACGGCTTTCCCTCGAGGGATCTGATGATGATCGGGGTCACGGGCACGAACGGGAAGACGACGGTGACGCACCTTCTCGGTGACTTGTTGTCCGCGACGGGTCTCCCGACGAACGTCCTAGGAACACTCTCGGGTGCACGGACGACGCCGGAGGCGACCGAAGTCCAACGGGTCCTGGCGGGCGTTCGCGACCGGCAGCAATCGGACGGCCTGCGACACGCGGTCGCCATGGAGGTGTCGAGCCACGCGCTCGTTCAGTCCCGGGTCGACGGCATCCACTTCGACGTTGCCGTCTTTACGAATCTGAGCCACGACCATCTGGACTACCACGGCACCATGGAGGAGTACTTCGAAGCCAAGGCGACGCTCTTCACTCCGGACCATGCACTCACGGCCGTTATCGGCGTGGACGACTCGTGGGGGCAAAGGCTCCTGGAGCGTGTTCGTATACCGAGCGTCCCGGTGCGCCACAGTGATGCGGTTGACATCTCGCTCGCCGCAGGTCGGACGGACTTCACCTGGCGGGGAATCCGGATCACCACACCGCTGACCGGCGCGGTCAACGTCGACAACACCCTTTTCGCGGCGGAGGCGGCGGTGGCCTTGGGCATCGATCCTGCAGACGTGGCGCGGGCCTTGGCTCACGTCACGCCGGTACCGGGTCGGCTCCAGGTGATCGCGGCGCCGGCAGGTGCCAGGGATCAACGGTCCGAGCCGACGGGTGGGTACGAGCCGGGCCACTCTGGAGGTCCAGGATCCGCCTCCCTGGAGGCACCTCCCTTCACCGTGCTCGTCGACTATGCCCATACCCCGGCGGGCCTGGAGGTTGTGCTGGCGGAGGCACACCGACTCGCCCAGGAGGGTGGGCGCGTGTTGTGCGTCTTCGGATGCGGAGGAAACCGCGACCGGGCCAAGCGTCCGGTGATGGGGCGGATCGCCACTGCGCACTCGGACGTGGCATTCCTGACGTCTGACAACCCCCGGGACGAGGATCCCGGCGCGATCATCGCCGACGTTCTGGTGGGTATCGGCCACTCTGCACGAGACGGCCATCGTGGCGCTCCGGTCATCGTCGAGCCCGATCGACACGTCGCGATCCGGCGTGCGCTCGGCGATGCCCGTTCCGGCGACGTCGTCGTGATCGCGGGAAAAGGTCACGAGACCTACCAGGAGATCGCGGGAGAACGGGTCCCCTTCGACGACGCCGAAGAAGCGCGTCGCGCCTTGGCGGCCCGCTACGGCTCAGACCCGAGCACATGGGTTCCACGGGCCCTACCTCGCGACACATCCCCGGAGCGCTGAGCCAGTGCTCGGACTCTTGGTTTCGGGTGGCGTCGCGCTTTGGGTCGCCATTCTCTTCACCCCCGTTCTGATTCGCTACTTTCGAGCTCGCGATCTCGGGCAACACATCCGAGAGGACGGCCCCGCGACCCATGTTGCAAAAGCGGGCACCCCGACGATGGGGGGCATCGCCATCGTCGGTTCGGTGGTCCTCGGCTACGCCGTCGGGCACATCGGGACCGAAGTACGGTTCTCGCGTACGGGATACCTGGCGATCGGGACCGTGGTCGCGTTCGGCCTGATCGGGTACCTCGATGACTACATCAAAATCAGCCACAAGCGCAGTCTCGGACTCAACAAGAGGGCCAAGTCAGCAGCTCAGATCGTGTGCGCCCTCGTCTTCGCCGAGCTGGCGGTGCACTGGGCACACGTCTCCACCGCACTGTCGTTCACCCGTTACGGCGTTCTCGGTGTCGACCTCGGGCAGGTCGGCTGGGTCATCTTCGCTGTGCTGGTCGTCGTGGGAACGTCGAACGCGGTCAACATCACCGACGGTGTGGACGGGCTCGCGGCCGGGTCCGGAACATTCTGCTTCGCCGTGCTGTCCATCATGGGCTACTGGATCTTTCGGCACTTCTCCATCTACCACGTCCTCCCAGCTTCGGCTATCGACCTGGCGTTGGTCTCGGTGGCTCTGGCCGGCGCCTGCATCGGATTCCTGTGGTGGAACGCGGCCCCGGCCCGGATCATCATGGGTGACACGGGATCGCTGGCCATCGGGGCAGGTCTCGCAGCGATCTGCCTCCTACTGAACCTCGATCTGCTGCTCTTGATCATCGGGGGCCTCTTCGTCATGGAGACCTTGTCCGTCATCCTCCAGGTCATCAGCTTCAGGATCTTCCACCGCCGGATCTTCCGCATGGCGCCGATCCACCATCACTTCGAGCTCGGTGGATGGCCTGAGACCACCGTCATCGTCCGATTCTGGATATTGGGCGGCCTCTTCTGCGCACTTGGTCTCGGCATCTTCTACGGCGACTTCCTCACTGTGGCGAAGTTCACATGACGCGTTGTGTGGCGTCCGACTTGTGGCCGAGACCGATCCGGTCCTGTGCGTGTCGCGTTCGGAGCGACCGAGCGGGACCCTCCGCCACTTGTTCGCCGGCCTGCGGGAGACTGGCGTGATGCGTCGGGGGTCGGACCGAGCACGGAGGCGCGCGCAGCCTGATCAGGCGTCGCGTGCGTCGGGGTCGCGTGCGTCGGGTCGCGTGCGTCGGGGTCGTCTACGCCCAGAGACTGCGCTTCGCGGCTCGGAGCCTCGCGTCTCGTTCGTCCAGGCCTCGTCTGTTCCGGTCTGGTCCGTTCAGGTCTGGTCCGTTCAGGTCTGGTCTCAAAGTGCGTGGCCCTAGGGGCAGGGCGATGACGTCGGTCGGCCGGCCGATGTTGGTCCGAGGGTCGAAGCCGTCGTCCGAGAGCGCGAAGTCCGGGCGCAAAGAAGGAAACGAATCGGCCCCGGGAGCGAAGGATCCCAACTCTGTGCTGCGCGTGGCGGGGCGCCGCATCGGCGTCTCGAGCCTGCTTCTGCTCGTCGTGCTTCTGCTGTGTGTGATCGGAATCGTGATGGTTGGCACTGCCTCGTCGGTGGTCTCCATCGACACCTACGGAAGTCCGTGGGCGATCCTGATCAGAGAGCTCATGTGGATGGCGATCGGACTCGTCGTGCTGGTCTTGATGGCGCGGCTGGACTATCGCAGACTTCGCCGTTTCAGCCCGTTGATTCTCGCCGGTACCTTCGCGTTGCTCTTCATAGTGCTCCTTCCGGGTCTGGGCGTGCACGCCCAGGGATCGAGCCGGTGGCTCGGCTTCGGCCAGCTGCGGATGCAGCCGTCGGAGCTCATGAAATTCGCGCTGACTCTCTTCGCGGCGGATTTCGTCGCGCGGCGACTCGACGAGAGATCGGTGGATCGCCGCATCATCGGTCCACTTCTCATCGTCTCCGCATTGGCCTGCGTGATGATCCTGGCCCAGCCGGACATGGGCACCGCGACCGTGCTCGTCTGCATCACGCTGTCGCTGTTATTCGTGTCGGGGGTGCGACTCAGGCCGGTCATGAAGGTTCTCGCGAGCTTGGTCGCCCTGGGCTTGGTGGTCGCTCTGATCTCTCCGTATCGCCGCGAACGACTGCTCTCGTTCATCGATCCCTCGGCCCACGGTTCGAGTTCGGGCTACCAAGTGGTCCAGTCGCTCATCGGCCTGGGCTCGGGGCATTTTTTCGGCACCGGGCTGGGCCGGGGTCAGCAGCAATGGGGTTATCTGCCGAATGCGCACACCGATTTCATCTTCTCGGTGATCGGCGAGGAACTGGGGATCGTCGGGGCCTGCCTGGTCCTGGTGCTGCTCGGGAGCCTCGTGTGGCTAGGTATACGGGCGGCGACCCACTCACCGGATCGCTTCGGAGGTCTTGTCGCCCTCGGGATCGTGGCGTGGATCGCAGTAGAGACGCTCATCAACATCGGTGCGGTCGTAGGCGTGCTTCCCGTCACCGGCATTCCGCTGCCATTCATCTCCTTCGGAGGATCCTCCCTCGTCATCACGATGGCTGCAGCCGGGGTCTTGGTGAATGTCGCACGGCAGGGTGAGTCGCACGAGCTTGCTCGGCTTGCTCGCGTGTCCCGCCGGAGCTCGACTCGTCCAACGGGCGCCGCCGGATCCACCCGTCGTTCTGACGGATCCACCCGTCGTTCTGACGGATCCAACCGTCGTTCTGCCGGATCTAACCGGCCTGCTGCCGCTGCCGGACGGGATCGGTGAGATCTCGGCGCGACGTGGTGATCGCCGGCGGAGGGACTGGAGGGCACATCGTCCCTTCGCTTCAAATTGCTCGTGGGCTGGTAATTCGCGGGCGGCGGCCGGACAGCATCGAGCTCTACGGCTCGACGCGGGGCCAGGAAGCCACGATCTGGCCAACGACGGAGTTTCCGTACAGGCTGCTTCCGGGCCGCGGAATCCGGCGCAGCCTGAAGCCGGCCGCTATTGCCGCGAACGTGGGCGCGATTGCCGGACTGGCTTGGGCATGTGCGCGCGCATCGGGCTCGTTCCTCGTCCGGAGACCGCGCGTCGTCGTGATCGTCGGTGGTTACGCGTCGTTTCCCGCCGGTGTGGCGGCCGTCTTCACACGGGTGCCGTTGGTCTGCATGACGACTGACGCCGTCCCCGGGGCGGTCAACCGACTGCTCGGCCGCTTCGCTGCCGCGAACGCAGTTGCATTCGAGAACGACGAATTGCCTCGTGCCCAGGTGACGGGGTCTCCGGTGCGTCCCGAACTTCATCCGCTGGACCGCACCGTGGCGGAATCGGCGGCCGGTCGAACGGGCCTTGGGTTGCCTCCAGACCGCTTGACCGTTGCGGCATTCGGCGGTTCTCTCGGGGCGAGGCGGATCAACGATGCCGTGGCCGAGCTCGCAAGGGAGTGGGCCTCGTACGGGGACCGCACCCTGTACCACGTCACGGGGCGGCGCGACTTCGACGACTACGAGAACGACTCTGAGGCCGGACCGATGTCGGTCAGCAGGAATGCCGGCACGACGGTTCCGGGGTCAGCGAGTGATTCGAGATCCAAGAAGACCGCGCCGTCCGATCGGCCAGCGGGCGATGCTGGAGAGACGGAAGGGGCGGTGGGCGTCGAAGAGTCCGATGCGGTCGGAGGCGTCGAACCGGCCGACGCGAGGCTGTGTTATCGGGTCGTGCCATTCGAGGAGCGGATGCCAGAGCTCTACGCGGCGGCAGACGTGTGCGTCACACGGGCCGGGGCGATGACGGTGGCGGAATTGTCGATCACTGGCGTGCCCTCGATCCTGGTCCCGCTTCCCGGCGCCCCCCGGGACCACCAGAGGAGAAACGCCCAGGCCCTGGTCGAGATCGGTTCGGCCGTACTCCTTGCGGACGCGGAATGCGACGGACAGCGTCTGGCCAAGGAGCTGGAAGCCTTGCTGTCCGACCCGGAGCGACTGCGCCGAATGAACCACGCCGCACGTGCGCACAGTCACCCCGACGCGGCGAATCGTGTCGCTGAGCTGATCGACGCTCATGCCCGGTGAACAGCCATGACCACGGTGGCCGGCTCAGGCGGACCAGACAATGCGATCGATCTGCGCCATCGGACTCGGATCCATGTCGTAGGAATCGGGGGCGCCGGCATGAGCGCGATCGCCACGGTGTTGCGCGACATGGGCCACGAGGTGACCGGATCCGATCTCAAGGATTCGCCCGTGGCGGAACGACTGCGCTCGAAGGGAGTCACCGTAGCCTTGGGCCATCGGCCCGAGAACGTGGGCAACGCGAACATCGTCTCCTACTCGCCTGCGGTCGCATCCGACAACGTGGAGCTCCTCGAAGCTGCGACCCGCTCTGTTCGAGTCGTCCCTCGCTCGGAGATGCTCGCAGCGATCTGCGCCACCCGGCGATGCCTCGCCGTCGCGGGAACGCATGGCAAGACCACTACGGCCTCCATGCTCTCGTTGATCCTGGTCGAGGCTGGTTTGAGGCCCTCGTTCGTCATCGGTGCCGACGTAAACGAGATCGGGACGAACGCGGTCTGGGACACCGGCCCGTGGCTCGTGGTCGAAGCGGACGAGAGCTACGGCACCTTCCGGGCCATCAGGCCCGACCTGGCCGTGCTCACGAACGTCGAGCCGGATCACCTGGACTACTACGGGACATTCGACGCGTTGCAGGCCGCGTTCGCCGAGTTCTTGGCCGGGGCGAGCCAGGGTGCGGTTGTGTGCGCCGACGACGAAACGGCTGGAGCGATCGGAGCTGTGCACGGTGCGACGACCGTCGGCGAAGCACCGGACTCCGACTTTCACGTCGTCGACCTGGCGACGCAGCGAAGCTCGGTGTCCTTCACCCTGCGGGGGCCCGACGGTGAGCTGGGTCCGCTGACGATCGGCGTCCCAGGACGCCACAACGCTCGGAACGCGGCCGTGGCGGCCGTGGCGGCCATGGCCGCGGGCGCACCGTTTGCTGCCGCGCAGGCGGCACTGGCGCGCTTCGCCGGGGTCGCCCGGCGGTTCGAATTCCGCGGTGAATCAAACGGGGTGACGTTCGTCGACGACTATGCCCACCTCCCGACTGAAGTGCGGGCCGCACTGGCAACGGCTCGGAGCGGTGGCTGGTCCCGAGTGGTTGCCGTCTTCCAGCCCCATCGCTTCTCACGCACGGCGGCGCTCGCCGATGCGTTCGGCACGGCATTCTCGGACGCTGACGCTCTCGTTATCACCGACGTTTACAGCGCGGGGGAGCGCCCCGTCCCGGGTGTCTCGGGCCGGTTGGTCTTCGATGCGGTCCGCGCTCAGGAGCCCGAGCTGCCCGTCATCTATGCGCCCGGCTGGGACGAATTGCGTCGTGCGGTGACCTCAGTACTCCGACCCGGCGATCTCTGCCTCACCCTGGGAGCCGGCGACCTCACTGCGCTGCCAGAGGAATTGCTGGAGTCACCGGGTTGGTGAGCCGGTCGCGGCCTCGGTCACGCCAGTCTTCGCGTCCGGGTACCGGGGCGACGTCGCCGGGATCCTCATGGCTGGAGACGTTGGCGCTGGCGCTGGGAGACCGGGCGACGAAAGGAATGCCCCTCGGTCCCCTCACCACCTACGGCGTCGGCGGCCCGGCGGCGCTCTTCGTGGAGGTCGAGGGCCCCGAGGACCTCGAAGCGTTGCGAAAGGCCTGTGCCGACGCTGCCGACGCTGCCGACGTGGCTCGAGCGGACGCGTCGGGCGACAGGCTCCCCGTCTTCGTGATCGGTCGAGGCTCCAACGTGCTGGTCGCCGATGCCGGATTCGAAGGGCTCGTCCTCCAGCTCGGACGAGGGTTTTCCCGCCTCGACCTCCCGGCGCGGGCTTCTTCTGCACCCGAGGGGGCCACGTCACCCGGCACACCAGAAGAAGAGAGGAAAGGGCAAGAAGAAAAGAAAGTCAAAGAGGGGGAAGAAAGGAAAGAGCACGCGGGGACAGAGAGCCCAGCCGTCGTGACGGCGGGCGCCGCCGTTGCGCTGCCGGTTCTGGCACGTCGGGCGGCGGACGCCGGCTGGCATGGGTTGTCGTGGGCCGTAGGCGTCCCGGGCTCGGTCGGCGGGGCAGTGCGGATGAACGCCGGCGGCCACGGTTCAGACATGGCGTCCTGCCTCGTTCGCTATCGCTGGATCGACCTGTTGAACAACGACGGCGGGACGGACGGGGTGAGCAGGCTCGCGTACGGGTATCGCTCGTCTTCCGTGAGGGGCTCCCAGCTCGTGCTGGAGGCCGACCTCGAGGTCACGCCGGGATCGGCCGAAGAGGAACGGGCCGCGGTGTCCTCCATCGTCAGATGGCGACGCGAGCACCAGCCCGGCGGGTCGAACGCGGGCTCGGTGTTCACCAACCCCGAGGGTGACTCAGCCGGACGGCTCATCGAGGAGGCGGGGTTGAAGGGCGTCCGCCTCGGGTCGGCGCACGTGTCGGAGAAGCATGCCAACTTCATCCAGGCGGACAAGGGTGGCCGGGCGGACGATGTCCGGGCCCTGATGGATCACGTCATTTCGGTCGTGGCCGAGCGCTGCGGTGTGGTGCTCCAGGCGGAGGTCCGCCTTCTCGGCTTCGAGGGCGCACAGACTGGAGTGGTGTCCGAGTCTCCCGATGACGACCGTCTCGGGACCGACGAGGGTGCTCCCGGCGTCGCTGGTGTCGGGGTGAAGGAGGGACGTCACCGGGACGACGAGGGGCGATTCAGGAGCGGAGAGCCTCGGTGAGCCCCCGAGGGCCGACGACCACGAGCCGGCCACCGGACGCGGCTGCGGCCGCCAGGCCTGCCGCGTCGGAGCGGCGACCAGGTGGGCGAGGCCGTGCGATCGACCCCCGCATATCGGCGCGGCGGACGGCGGTCATCCGCCAGCAGGGTCGTCGCCGGCTCCGGATCCTCACGATCGCTCTCACGTGTACCGCCGCCCTCGTCGGCGCCTGGTACTTGCTGCACTCACCGCTGTTCTCGGCTCGGTCGGTCACGGTCGTCGGAGCAGCGCACGAGACGGCGGCACAGGTCAAAGCCGCCTCCGGTCTCTCCTCACGGACGCCGCTAATGGACGTCGATCGCGGTGCGGTGTCGGCCCGGATCGAGCAATTGCCCTGGGTGAAGTCGGCCGCCGTCGCCGTCTCGTGGCCCGACGGCGTAAAGATCACCGTCACCGAAGAGACTCCGCTGGTGGCGGTGCCCGAGCCCGGCGGTCGTTGGGCTTCGGTGAGCGCGGACGGTCGTGTGCTCCAGGTGACGGCGGCGCGGCCGGCGGGGCTCCGGTCGCTGTCGGTGCCCCAGGTGCCCGGTGCGCCGGGCTCGATCCTCCCGACCCGGGACGGCGTCGGCCTCCTGGTTGCAACGACCCTTCCGCCCTCGTTCGCCGCGCAGGTGACGGGAGTCACGGTCGAACCTGGCGGCTGGGTGCAGTTGGCCATGACGACGCCGATCGTCGTGAACATCGGGTCGGGGACGCAGCTGGAGGCCAAGTACGAGGACGTCTCCTCGATCCTGGCCGGTGCGTCCTTGCAGAGCGGCGACGTGATCGACGTCAGTGTGCCACGGGCGCCGACGGTGACCCCGACGGCCGCGTCAGGGTGACATCGGTATGCTTGACCTGCCCGAACACCCCCCGTATGGTTGGGTCCACGTTGCCTGATCGTGAACATCAACCTTCCCCGAAGGTTCAGGGATTGGGTCTTGCTCCGGCGTCCGCTCCGGCGGAAGGCGGCACCTATCAGCGAGTGACCGGTTGGGGCAGTGCCGCCGGTGGGCGATCGAGCCGGAGACGAGGGAGTTCATGACGACGGTGCCTTCCCAGGGCAACTACCTGGCAGTCATCAAGGTGGTCGGCGTCGGGGGCGGTGGCGTCAACGCCGTCAACCGGATGATCGACGCCGGCCTCCGCAACGTCGAGTTCATTGCGGCGAACACCGACGCGCAGGCGCTTCTCATGAGCGACGCCGATCTCAAGCTCGATGTCGGTCGGCAGCTCACCCGGGGCCTCGGCGCAGGCAGCGATCCCGAGGTGGGCCGGCAGGCGGCCGAGGAGCACCGGGCTGACATCGAGGAGGCACTGCAGGGCTCGGACATGGTCTTCATCACCGCGGGCGAGGGCGGCGGCACGGGGACCGGTGCTGCACCGATCGTTGCCGAGGTGGCCAAAGGACTCGGCGCGCTCACCATCGGTGTCGTCACACGGCCGTTCACCTTCGAAGGCCGACGACGGGCCATGCAGGCCGAGAAGGGCATTCAGATCCTCAAGGAGAAGGTGGACACCCTCATCGTCATCCCGAACGACCGGCTTCTGACGGTCTCCAACGAGAAGACGAGCATGGTGAACGCCTTCAAGATGGCGGACGAGGTCCTGCTCCAGGGGGTACGAGGCATCACCGACCTGATCACCGTTCCCGGATTGATCAATACGGATTTCGCCGATGTGAAGATGATCATGATCAACGCCGGAACCGCCATCATGGGCATTGGTTCCTCCATCGGCGAGGGGAGGGCTGCCAACGCGGCCCGGGCCGCGATCACGTCCCCGCTGCTCGAGGCGTCCATCGAGGGGGCCCGAGGGATCCTGATGAACATTGCCGGCGGGTCCGACCTGGGGCTGTTCGAGGTGAACGAAGCAGCGGAGATCATCCATGCCGTTGCGCACCCGGACGCGAACATCATCTTCGGCGCCGTGATCGACGACAACATGGGCGACGAGGTGCGGGTGACAGTGATCGCCGCCGGCTTCGAGCGCTGGGACGATGGGGTCGCACCCTCGCGCTCTGAACAGGTCTCCGCCATCCTCGACACTCCCGAGCCCGTTGACATCTTCGCCGACGCTGCCGGCGGGAAGAACGACGAAGAGCTCGGCCTGGGTGACGACGATTTCGACGTCCCCTCCTTCTTGCGATAGCGGCGAGGTCGCCCGCAACCTCGCTGTAGTCCGGGAGCGGATCGCCGCCGCGGGCGGCGACGCCTCCGTAGTGCGTGTGGTCGCGGTCACGAAGGGCTTCGGTTTCGATGCGGTGCGCGCCGCCGTGGGTGCGGGGCTGGTCGACGTGGGCGAGAACTACGCCTCCGAGCTCGTCGACAAGGCACAGCTGGCACAGCAGTGGGGCGAGAAGTCGGGCGAGCAGTCGGGCGAGGATGCCGGGGCCCGGCCCAGGTGGCACTTCCTGGGCGCGGTCCAACGAAACAAAGTGGCCTCGCTCGCGCCCTTCGTCGGGGTCTGGCAGACCGTTGCTCGCGAGTCGGAAGGAGCTCGGATCGCTCGGTTCGCGCCGGGCGCTGCGGTCATGGTCGAGGTGGAGACGACCGGTCTCCCAGGGCGGAACGGATGCCCGTCTGCAGCGGTGCCCGACCTGGTGGCGAGCCTGCGCGGGCTCGGGCTCGACGTCAGGGGGCTCATGACGGTGGCGGCTCCGGATCGCGCCGGCGCCACTGCGACGTTCGAATCGGTGACGAGGCTCGCGGATGAACTCGGACTCCCCGAGCGTTCTATGGGAATGACCGATGACCTGGAAGTGGCCGTGTCGGCCGGTTCCACCATGGTGAGGATCGGCCGGGCCCTCTTCGGTGAGCGGCCGCGCCGAGGCCGCAACGGCGTGCCGGACCTGAGGGGCGAGCGGGGTCCAGCTGGGGGTGGAGTTCGTATCCCGGACTCGGAGGCGCGATCGCGAGACACCCAGCCGCCGGCAGGAACGCCCGGAGGAATCCAGTGACCCGAACGGGGGTCACAGCGCTCGCTCGAGGCGGCCGTGTCGACCAGGCGTGTCGGTGCAGCGTCGCAACGGGCCTATGAACAGGCCTATGAACAGGCCTATGAACAGGCACGGTCCTCGGGGCGGGCCCTTACGTCGAGCGGCACAAGGACGGCGCTCAGAGTCCCGCCCAGTCTTCGGAGCGGGCACTACGCTGTGGGTACAGGAGAAGGTATGGCACCCTCGTTCATGAAGAAGACCATGGTCTATCTCGGCCTACTCGACGACGAGTACGACGAGTACGACGACCTCGAAGACCGGGCACCGCGTGGTTTCTCGTCGGCCACCCGGGTCGAGCCACGGCCGGCCGAACAGGAGCAGTCCGAGGAATTCAGCGGCGGCATGAGCAGGGTGCGGACGATCCCCAGAGAGTCAGCGGTCCCAGCTCAGACGCGGGCGCAGCCGAGCAGCGTCACCCCGCGCCCCCAATCCGTTCGAGCCATGCCCGCCGAAACGGCCCCTGCCCCTTCGCCTACCTCGGCGTCGGCCCGGGTCCATGTCGTTGCACCCTCGAAGTTCGGTGACGCCAAGGAAATCGCGGACCGGCTGAAGGACAACCGCCCGGTCATCGTGAACCTCCAGATGGCCGACCGGGATCTGCAACGCCGGATGATCGACTTCTGCAGCGGAGTGACGTACGCGCTCAGCGGCGAGATGGAGAAGGTGGCCGACCAGGTCTTCCTTCTTGCACCGACGAATGTGAAGGTCTCCGACGAGGAACGGCAACGCCTCGTGGAGCGCGGCTTCGGCAGCGACTGAAGCCAGTACTCTCACAAGCTGGTGACGACGCTCTTCCACTGGCTCGCGAACCTGATCTGGCTCTATGTGATCCTGATCATGTTCCCCTACGCCATTTTGAGCTGGTTCCGTATTCAGCCGGGATCGACCCTCGCCCGTGTGCAGCTCTTCCTCTACCGGGCTACTGAGCCGCTGCTGCGACCGGTACGCCGGATCGTGCCGCCCGTGGGCGGCCTCGATCTCTCCTTTTTGGTCGTCAGCCTCGTCCTGGTTTTCGTCGCCATCCCGGTGCTGAACCGGGTTTGAAGTTCATCCCTCCGGGGGAGCGACAATAACCCTGAAGTGGGGGAAGGGCAGAGTTAGACTCGCTCCCCATGGACAGTTCCCAGACCCCTTCCTCAATCCTCGACACTCTGCGTACGGTGGAGTTCCGGCTCGGGTTGAAGGGGTACAACGTCGATGAAGTCGACGAGTACCTGGACAAGGCCGCACAGGAGGCTGAAGGTCTACAGGAGCACCTCCGTCAGCTGAATGACCGGCTGCGCCAAGCAAGCGAGCGGATCGCCCAGCTCGAGCGCGAGAAGAGGTCGGCGCCTGCTGCCGAGGGCGACGAGAGCGCTCCTGCTGCGGCGGAATCGGGTCTCTCTGACGAGACCCTTCAGCGCACGTTGATCCTTGCGCAGAAGTTCGTCGACCAGACCAAGCGCGAGAGCGAGGCCGAAGCTGCTGCGCTCATCGCCTCGGCAGAAGAGACCGCTCAGGCGTCCGTCGCAGCAGCGGAAGCCACGGCAGCGCAGCTGCAAGCCGAGTCCAACCAGAGGTTGCGCGACGAGGTCGCAAGACTCGAGGCTACGCGGACCGAGTTGGCGACCGATGTCGAGAGCATGGCGCGTCACCTCGATTCGGAACGCAGCCGCCTTCGCTCCACCCTTTCGGACCTCCTCGCGTGGGTGGACGAGAACGTGCAACCGGCAAACTCGCTCATGGGCGTAAAGAAGCCGACAGGGGCGAAAGCGGCACCGAGCGCCGGCGATGGCTCGATGGCGCTCGATGCGGATGCAGGCCCCCCTACAATGAGCCTTCCGAATACGACCGGCGCTGCAGTGTCAGGAGCACCTCGCTCAGTTCGAGCAGCTTGACCTGACCTTCCGCGTGGCGGGCGTCCGACGTATTGCCCGCCCCGGGAGCGGTCCGCTATCGTCACCCGCTCCCTCGCCGAGGTAGACGCGGGGACCGGTCACGCACGTGATCCGGAAGGAGGAACAATGACGCCAGCGAGCAAGGGCACTTCGGTCAAGAAAGCGCCCGTGGCCCGCCCCGCTGCCGCTCCGAAGTCGGGGGCCAGCACGAAGACGTCGAGTAAGGCCGGGGCTTCGGTGGCGAAGCGATCTGGCGCCAAACCCGTAGCCAAGAAGGACGCGAGCCGAACCGTGAGCAAGGCAGCAGCAGCATCCAAGCGGGCCGTGCCCTCGACCCAGAAGGGAGCCACCGCGAAAAAAGCCGCATCTGTGACGACCAACGCCAAGAGCGCGTCCACGACCGCCAAGAAGACCGCCGCCTCGAGCGCGAAGAAGACCTCATCGGAGAACCGCTCAGGAGCGACCAACGCCAAGAAGGTGGCTGGTTCTCAGAAGTCGGCACCGGCCACGAAGGGCGCCGTCGCTCCGTCCGGTCGCAGCGCGGAGGCGAAGAAGGCAGGCTCGCGTTCCGCCAAGGGCGCCACCACCACCACGATCGCGGCCTCGCCGGAGGCTTCCACGTCACCGGTCTCGAGTGGTGCGCCCGCCGCCAACGGTGCCGCCTCGGGTCGGAGCACGCTTACCCCGAAGCCCAAGCCGGCACCGGTTCGCCCCAAGACGGGACCGTATGCAAAGGACGCGAAGTTCCTCGAGGAGATGCGGGAATCCCTTTTCGGTGAGCGTGCGATCTACCAGGAACAGGCGACATCGCTCCGGGCCGAGGCGGACTCGCTGGCGCTCGAACGTGAACCCGGTGACGTCCAGTTCGACGAGGAGTCGGGGGAGGGCGGCACCGTGACGGTCGACCGCGAGCGCAATCTGGCCCTGTCGGGGCAGGCTGCCATAGCCGTCGAGGAGATCGATGCCGCGCTGGTGCGGATCGACGCGAAGACCTACGGCTACTGCGAACGCTGCTTCCAGCCCATTCCCAAGCCCAGGCTGCGCGCGCTGCCCTATGCCCGCCTTTGCGTGGCGTGCAAGAGCGGGGGCTTGTCGCGCCGCTGACCCGACCCGGGGTCCTCGCGTATGCCATCGCCGCCGTGGTCGTGACGGCGGACCTGGTGACGACGTCGATCGCCGTTGCTCACCTCCACGACGTCCACCATGTGTGGGGGCCATTCGGGTTCGCCTTGACGTTCAACTCGGGATTCGCCTTCAGTCTCTTCAGCGGCCGGGCCGTTCTCGTCTCGATCGTGCTCTGCCTCGGGGTCGCGATCCTCGCGGTCGTCGTCGGCCGGGTTCAAACGGTCCCGCTGGCCGTCGGAGGTGGATTGGTCCTCGGCGGTGCCGTTGGCAATCTGAGCGAGCGGCTCTTCGGGGGACATGGTGGTGATGTACCGGACTTTGTGACGCTGAACCACTGGCCCACGTTCAACCTGGCTGACGCGAGCGTTACGGTTGGCGTCGTCATCGTCATCGCCACTCTTCTGTTGGGACCAGGGCGCGTGCGGCCACGCGACACAACGTGACGATCGGATCGTCTGGCCCGGAGACGGAGGCGGAGACTTTCTCGATTGAGGTCCCGGCGTTGCTCGCGGGCGTCCGCCTGGACCGAGTTGTCGCGATGCTTGCCGGAGTTTCCCGTGCCGCCGCGGCCGATCTGGTCGAGTCGGGCCGGGTACTCGTCGACGGCACAACGGCGAGGGTGGGGCGAGCATCCGTCTCGGAGGGCTCGGCGCTCGAGATCCGTCTACCGATTCGGGCAGCGGCCCAGGTCAGAGCTGA
Source organism: uncultured Acidimicrobiaceae bacterium (assembly GCA_963824445.1). GTDB lineage: Bacteria > Actinomycetota > Acidimicrobiia > Acidimicrobiales > RAAP-2 > Bog-473. Next base: position 473,925 of record CAWGPG010000001.1, read on the forward strand.
GCCTGACGTGTTATTCCAGGTCGTCTACGAGGACGAGGCCGTGGCGGTCGTGGACAAGCCGGCTGGTCTCGTGGTGCATCCCGGCGCCGGGCACGGACATGGCACCTTGGTCGGGGGCCTCCTGGCACGGTTTCCGGATCTGAGCGATCTCGTCACGTCGGGCGTCTGTGCGCCCGACCGACCCGGGATCGTGCACCGGCTGGACAAGGGAACATCCGGCCTGCTCGCAATCGCCCGCACAGCCGACGCGTACCGGGCTCTTGTCCAGCAGCTGTCCGTGCGGACCATGGAACGTCGGTACGTGGCGTTGGTGACGGGCGAGGTCGCGGCAGACCAGGGAGAGGTCGATGCTCCGATCGGACGTTCCGCTCGAACACCGACCAAGATGGCTGTGTCGGCGTCAGGGAAACCAGCTCGCACTGCATACCGGGTGCTAGAGCGCTGGGAGCGCAGCACCCTTTTGGAGCTGTCGCTCCAGAGCGGCCGGACCCATCAGATCCGTGTGCACATGGCGGCCATCGGGCACCCTGTCGTGGGCGACGCTCGATACGGCAAGCCGGACCGTATCCTCGGCCAAGGGCGCTTCTTCCTCCATGCGTTCCGGCTCGCGTTCGACCATCCGGTTTCAGGCGAGCGCATGGAGTTGACGTCGCCGTTGCCGCGTGACCTCAACAACTACCGAGAACTGACGTCCGGTGATGCTCCGTAGGCGCGTCGAACGCGCGCCGAAGACGCGTCGCGTGAGGCGTCTCGACTGGTTAGGCGGCCTCGTGGATCCCGAGGATCCCATTGTCGAAGGAGAGTGCGGCAAGCGCCTCCTCCTCGGCCCTCCGAACGCGGCGAACACCGACGCCGAGCCGCTCGGCCGTCGACTGGAGCGAGGCGGGCGAATCCCCGTTGAAACCGAAACGGAGCCGGAGGACATCTCGCTGGAGTCCGGGCAGGCGATCGACCGCCTCCCGCACCTCCTCGTAGACCATCGTCTCCTCGACGTCACCGGCAAAGTCGGAGTCATCCGGCGCGACGAGCTCGCCCAAGGTAGTGGACGACTCGAGCGCAGCGGGCTGATCGAGTGAGGCCGTCACTCGGGCTACATCCTCCAGCGACTCGCGCTCTGCGGCCGTCATCCCGGTCGCGTCGTCGAGCTCCTTTTCCGTCGGGGCACGGCCGAGAGTGGTGGCCAGCTCGGTCTTCGTGAGTTCGAGCCTCTGGATCTGCTCACCGACCTCGAGGGGGATGCGAATCGTGCGTCCGTGCTGCTGCACGGCGCGTTGGAGTGCCTGGCGGATCCACCACGTGGCGTAGGTCGAGAATCGGAACCCGCGCTCCCAGTCGAACTTGTCGACGGCGCGCATCAATCCGAAGGTTCCTTCCTGGACGAGGTCCGCCATGTCCACGCCCCGGTCCTGGTATCGCCGGGCCCAATGGACCACGAGCCTGAGGTTGGCCGCGATCATCTGCTTGCGTGCCGCCTCGTCGCCCGCCACGACCCGCTTGGCCAGCTCGACCTGCTGTTCATGGTCGGGCATCGGGAACTGGTCGAGGTCCTTCAACATCAGCCCCAAGGTGTCGGATGTGCTCACCGCGCTCTTCATGTTCGCTCCAGACGCTCTCTGCTCACTGTCAGTCGGGGTTCGCCTCGGGTGATACGTGCCCGCCCGTGCGTCGGGTTTCCTCCCTTTCCTCTTTCCCTTGTCAGGGTCGTGTTACTCCTGGTCGTCGGGTTATTCCTGCTCGTATCGTTGCTCCTGCTCATTCGGTCACCCGTGTCCGTGGGGGCGTTACTCCTCTTCATGCGACCTTCGGAAGGCCCGCAATCTCTACAACCCCCGACCGGGTCAGATCATTCCGAGGATGAGCCTGATCAGGGGGGTGGATCTGATCATCTCAGGCGGGTGTTCGCACTCTTGGGTGGGCACGCACCCCGGACGCCCACTTGGCCGACTTTCAGCTGTGCCTAGTTCGGAACGACAAGTTGCGTCGGATGGTGCGCCGTGGTGGTCTGGGCCATGTCCCCCAGGATGTTCCTGCTCAGGCACGGCGAGACCCAGTGGTCCAAAGGAGGGCAACATACGGGGAGAACGGATATTCCCCTTTTGGACGAAGGTCGAAGACAGGCAAAGGCGGCGGGGGAGACGATCCGGAGCCTCGAACCGGGGGGGTTCGCTCAGATTCTCACCAGCCCGCTCCGGAGAGCCTCCGAGACCTGTGCACTCGCAGGTTTTGACGGAAACATCGAGCCGGACCTCGTCGAGTGGGATTACGGCGCCTACGAGGGTTTGACTTCGGCTCGGATCTGTGCAGAGAGACCAGGGTGGAGCCTCTGGGACGAAGGGGTGCCCGGAGGTGAACTTTGCGCGGAGGTTGGCCGCCGAGCGGACCGTGTCATCGCACGAGCGTTCGAGGCCGATGGAGACACGCTGTGCGTGGCCCACGGTCACCTCCTACGGGTGCTCGCCGCCCGATGGTTGGGATTGCCTCCCGCCGCGGGAAGGTGGTTCCTCCTTCGCGCCGGAGCCGTCTGCGTTCTCAGCTGGGATCTGGACTGGCCGGCCATCGAGGCGTGGAACCTGTGACCGTCCTGAGCTGAGCTGAGCTGAGCTGTGCTGAGCGAGTCGTGCCGGCACGAACGTCGCCGTTGATACACGGTCTCAAAGCAGATGCACGGTCTCAAAGCAGTTGATGCCGCCCAAAAAGAGTGCATCACGACGACACAACATGGCGGGCTCGTCGGACCCAGGACTGCGACGAGACGAGAGGTCTCGACCGACGGGACCGTAGACGCGAGGGTGGACGTGAGGGTCTATGCGGGCACCGGAGCGACGTCGCCGCGGGCGCGAGCCACCATGTCTGCCAGGCTGTACGACTGCAGATGGGTCCGAATGGTCTCGCCCACGTCGGCCCAGACGGCGAGGAGGACGCACTGGCCCTCATGGTCGCAGGCGCCGTTGGTGTGTGGTTCTCCGAAGTCTCCGGCAGCGATGGGTCCGTCGACCGCCGAGACGATCTGGGCGAGTGTGATCTGCTCGGGCGGGCGGGCGAGGACATAGCCACCACCGACACCTCGTTTGGAACGGACGAGGCCGGCCCCCTTCAAGGCCAACAAGATCTGCTCGAGATAAGGCTGGGGGAGGCCGGTCCTCTCGGCGATGTCCCGCACGGACGTTGGCACCTCGGCGCCGTGGAGAGCCAGGGACAGCAGCGCCCTGCTGGCGTAGTCACCACGAGTCGAGACCCTCACGACCGGGATTTTACCGGGGCCGGGCTCCGTCCACGGGGTGCCGCGTCATAGGGTGTGCCGTTGTGAGTGATTCCGCGCCGACCGTGGCGACGGTCGGCGAGCCGCCGGCGCCACGCCCGCGCCCGGCCGACCACGCCTCCGGCCCTGGTGGCGCAGCGGCCACGGGCCCGGCACCCGACGCTCCGACCGTCGTTCCCGAGCCGCTCCTGCCCGATTTCGAAGGCGGGAGCCTTCACTCCGTCGTGCCACTGATCATGAGCGTCCTGGCTGGGAGGGACGGCAGGGTGCAGCTGCGGGATATTCCCAGCTGGGCGCCTGATGGGCTCGCGGAGGCGTCGCAGATCGTGCTGCTGGTCCTGGACGGACTCGGGTCCCAGCAGCTGGCCGCACGCCGCTCGCTCGCCCCGGTGCTCTCCTCTGGATCGGGAAGCCCCCTCACCTCGGTCGCGCCGAGCACGACGGCATGCGCGCTGACCTCGCTGGCGACCGGGCTTGTCCCCGCCCGACACGGTGTCCTGGGTTACCGCATGGCGCTCGATGGTGACGTCTTCAACGTCCTGCAGTGGCGACTTGGCAGTGCCGACGCCCGGATCCTGGTGCCCCCGCCCGTCTTCCAGCCGTTTCCGGCCTTTCCGGGCGCGCCGGGACCCGTCCCGGTCGTGACTCGGTACGACTACGGGCCGACCGGTTTCTCGGCGGCCCATCTCGGCAGCGCGGATCTGTACCAGTGGTACACGCCAGCCGGCCTGGTCACGGGTGTCCGGAGACTGCTGACGGCAGGGGCTCCGTTCGTGTACGCCTATTACGAGGGGATCGACAAGGTTGCTCACGCCGCCGGCCTGGGCGACCACTTCGACGACGAGCTGCGCGCCGTCGACAGGCTCGTGGGTGACGTGCTCTCCGTGCTGCCTCCGGGCGCCGTGTTGCTGGTGACGGCCGACCACGGGCAGGTCGAGGTGGGTTCGTCCGTCGAGGTCCTGGGCGACGACATCATGCGAGATGTGTTCCTCATCACCGGGGAGGGCCGGTTCCGCTGGCTCCATGCGCGCCCGGGGGCGGCGCGGGACCTGACCGAGAAGGCGTCCGATCTCTATGGCGACATCGCCTGGATCCGAACCCGGGAGCAGATCATCGAGGAAGGCTGGCTGGGCGGGGTTCCCACCGGAGATGTCGCAACCCGGATGGGCGACGTCGCGCTGGTCCCATTTGGCCGGACCGCCTTTCTTGATCCGGCCGACACGGTCGAGCTCAAGCTCAAAGGACGCCACGGCTCATTGACCGCAGACGAGATGCTCGTCCCCTTTTTGGCATGGCCGGCCGTCACGTGAGCCGGGTCCCGGGTGGCAACATGGAACGATGACAGCTGACGGAGCCCCGGGCACCGGGCAGGGGGCGGTAGGCACCTCCCCGACGACAGACGAAGCCGCGGGTGGCGCAGGCGACTCGGTCCGTGCCAGCGCGGACGGAGCCAACGCCTTGCAGAGTCCCGACGCCATTGCGCCCGACGAGATCCTGGCCGCGTCCGGTGAGAGCGACGACGAAGCCGAGAAGTCAGGCGAGTCGATAAACGAGCCGGCCAAGGTACTTCGCATCGGCTCGATGGTGAAGTCGCTGCTCGACGAGGCGCGAGCTGCACCATTGGACGAGAAAAGCAGAGTGCGCCTGCGCGAGATCTACGAGCAGTCGGTGCACGACCTGACCGAGGGTCTGTCTCCGGACCTCGCCGCGGAGTTGGGGAGGATGACCCCGCCGTTCGACGTCGATGCACCCAGCGAGGCGGAATTGAGAATCGCCCAGGCCCAACTTGTCGGGTGGCTCGAAGGGTTGTTCCACGGGATCCAGGCGACGCTCATGTCCCAGCAGATGGCCGCGCGGGCTCAGCTCGAGGAGATGCGCCAACGGGGCCTCCCGTCGGCGGGCGAGTCGGGGCGGACAGGGGCCTATCTCTAGCGGGCCGTGAGCCGGACTCCGTCCTCCAGCCGGCGCACCGATTCGCCCATGTGATTGGGGTGGATGCCGGTGGGAGGCGCGACGCCCGACAAAGGGGCGGCGGTCCGCGCCGGGCGGGATGCGCGGCGGGTTAGATTTCTGAGCCCGGGAGAATGACACCGGTGTAAGTTTGAGGTGGAGAAAGGAGGCCGGTGTCGGAGCGGTCGTTTACGCATCTGCACACCCATACCGAGTTCTCCATGCTCGATGGCGCGGCCAGGGTCGGCGATCTCGTGGCGGCCGCGGTGGCGGACGGCCAACCTGCGCTCGGCATCACGGACCACGGGAACATGTACGGGGTCCTGGACTTTTACAAGGCTTGTCGCAGCCAGGGCATCGTGCCAATCATCGGCACCGAGTCCTACATGGCGGCGGAGTCGCGCCACGAACGCCCCGTGCGGCGGGGCAAGGTCGACGACACGGGCGGCGACACCGACGGCGGCCAGAAGCTCTACTACCACCTCACCCTCCTGGCTGAGACGGTCGACGGATACCGAAACTTGATGAAGCTGTCGTCGGCCGCCTACCTGGAGGGCTACTACTACAAGCCGCGGGTCGACTGGGAACTTCTCGAGCGACACCACGAGGGCATCATCGCGACCACCGGGTGTCTCGGTGGTGTCGTGCTCCAGGCGCTTCTCGCGGGAGACGAGACGGAGGCGGAGCGACGGGCGGCCCGGCTGCAGGACATCTTCGGCCGCGACAACCTCTTCGTCGAGTTGCAGGACCACGGCATCGCGGACCAGCACCGCACGAATCCGCAGCTGATGGAGATCGCCCGCCGTCTGAACGCTCCGCTCCTCGCCACCAACGACAGCCATTACACCCATCGGGAAGATGCGGTCGCTCACGATGCGTTGCTCTGCGTCCAGACCGGGGCGTTGCTGAGTGACGCCAATCGCTTCAAGTTCGAAGGCACCGAGCATTACCTGAAGACGGCGGTCGAGATGCGACAGCTGTTTCGCGAGGTGCCCGAGGCCTGCGACAACACATTGCTCATCGCCGAAAGGGCGGACGTCCACATAGAACTGGGGCGGCCGAGCCTTCCCGAGTTCCCCGTACCCGAGCGCTTCAGCGGTCGGGCCTACGAGGACCGGGCGTTGGACTACTTGAGGGACCTCACCATGGAAGGCGCGGCGTCAGCGCTATGGGTCGCCGCTGCCGGCCCAGGTGCTGGAGCGTTTGGACTACGAGCTCGGCGTCATCGGCAACATGGGATTTGCCGCGTACTTCCTCGTCGTGTGGGACCTCATCCGGTTCGCCCGCGAGTCGGGCATACGGGTCGGTCCGGGTCGAGGGTCGGCCGCGGGGTGTTGCGTCGCCTATTGCCTCAAAATCGTCGACCTTGATCCCATCCGCTACGACCTCCTCTTCGAACGTTTCTTGAACCCGGGTCGCAAGCAGATGCCCGACATCGACATGGACTTTGACGAGCGCTACCGAGCCGACGTGATGCGCTACGCCGCAGAGCGATACGGCAGCGACCGGGTGGCGCAGGTCATCACGTTCTCAACGATCAAGGCCCGCGCCGCCGTGCGCGATGCCGCCCGGGTGCTCGGGAAGCCGTACGCACTCGGCGACCGCATCGCCAAGGCGATGCCGCCGCTCATCATGGGACGGGACACCCCGTTGCGGGCCTGTCTCGCACGCACGGAGGGCCATGAGGACGGCTACGCCACCGCCAGCGAGTTGCGCCAGATGCACGAGGCCGATCCCGAGGCGAAGGAAGTGATCGACGTCGCCCTGGGCCTCGAGGGGCTGCGTCGCCAGGACGGGATCCACGCGGCCGCGGTGGTGATCTCGAGGGACCCGTTGACGGACTACCTCCCGGTTCAGCGCAAGCCGGACGCCGGAGGCGACCCGGAGGGCGCGCCCATCGTCACGCAGTACGAAATGCACGGCGTCGAGGACCTTGGCCTGTTGAAGATGGACTTTCTCGGGCTGCGCAATCTTTCGGTGATCGAACGGAGCCTCGACCTCGTCGAGTCGGCGAGCGGAATCCGACCAGACATCGACCAGGTCGATCTGGATGACCAGGACACCCTGGCCATGTTGCGGCGAGGCGAGTCCGTCGGCGTCTTCCAGTTGGAGGGTGCTCCGATGCGCGCGCTCATGCGCTCTCTCGCCCCCACCTCGTTCGACGACGTCGCCGCTCTGGTCGCTTTGTACCGTCCCGGCCCGATGGCGGCCAACATGCACAACGACTACGCCGACCGCAAGAACAACCGCAAACCGATCAGCTACGAGCACGACGACCTCGAACCGATCCTGGCCGACACGCAAGGCCTGATGATCTACCAAGAGTCGATGATGCGGGTCGCACAGAAGATCGCCGGGTACTCGCTCGAAGAAGCGGACAACCTCCGCAAGGCGTGCGGGAAGAAGATCCGGTCGTTGCTGGCAGCCGAGCGCGAGAAGTTCGTCGAGGGCTGTGTCGCCCAGGGCTACGGCGAGGAGTTGGGAACGACGCTCTTCGACATCATCGAACCCTTCGCTGACTACGCGTTCAACAAGTCGCACGCGTACGGCTACGGACTCGTGGCGTACCAGACGGCCTGGCTCAAGGCGCATTACCCGGTGGAGTACATGGCGGCTCTCCTGACGTCTGTGAAGGACAATAAGGACAAGACGGCGGTCTACCTGGCCGAGTGCCGCTCACTTGGCATCGATGTGCTGGTGCCCGACGTCAACCGGTCCGTGGCCGAGTTCGCTCCTGATATGAGTGCGAGCAGCGAGCCGATGACCGATGACCCCCCGGTTCCCGCCGCAGTCCGGGCGATCGTCTTCGGTCTGGCCGCAGTGCGCAATGTCGGAGAAGGCCTCGTCGAGCGGATTGTCGCCGAGCGAGAGGCGAACGGATTCTTTACGGACATCTTCGACTTCTGCCAGCGGGTCGATCCTGTCGTGCTGAACAAACGCACCATGGAGTCGCTCGTGAAGGCGGGCGCGTTCGACTCCTTTGGCCACCCGCGCCAAGGCCTCTGCCTCGTGCTCGAGGGCATCGTCGACCGAACGCTCGAGCGGCGTCGTGAGCAGGACCTCGGAATCGCGACGCTGTTCTCGGCCTTCGAGGATGAGGAGACCGATCCGGGTTGGGGCACGACCAAGGTGGTCATCCCCGATGTCGAATTCGACAAGGCGCAACGCCTGGCGTTCGAGAAGGAGATGCTCGGCCTCTATGTCAGCGACCACCCGCTCCGTGGGTTCGAGGCCGCCCTTACCCGGCACACTGACTGTGCGCTCTCCGACATGCGCGAGGAAGACCCGACCGGTGATCGCTCACCGGTGCGTGCCGTGGGTGGAGTGGTCACGGACTTGCGGCGCTCGTACACGAAGCGGGGTGACCTCATGGCCCGTTTCGTTCTCGAAGACCTCCACGCTGCCATGGAAGTCTTCGTCTTTCCCAAAACGATGGCCGACTACGGCCACATGATCGAGAACGACTCCGTCCTGGTCGTGAGGGGTCGGCTGGACACTCGGGAGGACGAGCCCAAGATCGTCTGTATGGAGGTCTCACAGCCGGTCCTGGAGCGCGGCGAGCAGGACCTCCACATCACCCTGCCACTCGGCGTCCTGACGGATTCGAAGGTCGACGGCCTCAAGGAAGTCCTCAGCGGCCACCCCGGGACTTCGGCGGTTCTTCTCCACGTCGGATCGAAGGTTCTGCGGCTCCCCCCGGAGTTCAACGTCGATTGCCGCAACGGGTTGGTCGGCGAGCTCAAGCGGCTCCTCGGCCAGGGTGCCGTGCTGACCTAACTCGCTGAAATTTCCCGCCTGAGCAGGGTCTCGGGTCGGCCGACGGCCGTCTCCGAAGGGCGACCGAGTCGATGGTGGTTGGGAATGCCCAGCGCACAGCCGGTAAACTCAACGTATGCCGATCGTCGTGACCACCAAGGATTGCACTGCGCTCAGCGACGCTGAGTTGGGCGAAATGGCCGATCTGTGTGGTGACCGTCCACCTGGGTTCGACATTGGTTTCCTCTCCAAGGAGCGTGAGGCGTGGGTGCTCATCACCCTGGCCCGAGAAGGGAACAAGCTGCGGGGCTACTCGTTCTGCACCCTCGAGCGCATCGGTGGGACTCCTTCCCTCCTCGTCGGATTGGCCCTTGTCGACCGCACCTCGCGGGCCGAGGCAGCCCTCAAAGGGATCATGTCCGACCAGTACCGACGTGCCCTCTTGGCCTTCCCCGACGAGGACGTGCTGCTCGGCACCCGCCTCATGGGGCCTGAAGGTTTCCGAGCCTTCGCCGGTCTTCAGGACGTTGTGCCGTTCCCCGAACACCGGTCTTCAGGCGAGGAGCGGGCCTGGGCGCGGAGGCTCTCGAAGCGTTTCGGCTGCGAAAGCAAACTCGACGACCGGACCTTCATCTTGAAGGGTGACGGTTCGGTGGCCGGCGGGATCGACTTCTCTGCGCCGAAGGTCAAGGTCCCCGACGGCGTCGACGCCCACTTCGGCGAGTTCGACGCCAATCGTGGCGATCGCCTGGTGACGTTCGGCTGGGCCATGGCAGAGGATCTGGCCGGAGGAAAGCTCGGCCGCTAGAAGGGGCCGACCGCGGGTCAACCCCGGGGCAAGATCGCGGCGCACACCTTGTAGCAGTGGCCGTCCCTGGGTGGGCTCACCACCACTAACAGGTACTGAGGCTCGTAGCCCAGGGCACTGGCGAGGTTCTTCCCGCTGAGGCGCTCTCGGCGCGCCGCAACCAGCGCCCGGGCTGCGTTGCGGTCTTCGACCGGCAGCCAGACGTCGTCGCGATCCCAGCCGAACCGCACCCAGGTCGAATCGTCCTCCCGGCGCCGGATGAGCTGTGGGCTCCTAGTCGGCTCGATGAGGGCGACGGACGGTCGGAAGCCCCGGAACTCCCAGTACGGGGCCGATGCACCCGGAAACCCGAGCAGCGGACCGTCCGGGCTTGCCACGAGGCGCTCGAGCAGCTTTCGCACCCGTCGGCCGCGGAGTGTGCCGATGTGACGAGGAAGGTCGTCCACGGTCGTGGCCTCCGGTTGAGCCAGGTCGTCGCGCTCGGGATCGTCCGCCAGGGTGACCTCGACGACGTCGAAGGGGTTGATGTCGGGATCGTGGCCTTCAGGCCAGGAAACCCGGATCCGCATGACGGTGCGGGTCGCCAGGTCGACGACTGTGGTGTCCTCGACCGTCGAGGCCAGCACCAGGAGGTGGAGCGTCGAACCTCCCGCGGTCGGAACCTTTCCCTTCCGACGTGTGGAGCGCCGGATGAACCTGGCCGCGTTGCCACGCGAGGGCGGTCGCGGCAGGTCCTCGGTTTCCTCCTCGACATCCGTCTCTTGGTCGAAGAGGTCCTCTGGGCTTTCATCTTCGGTCATCGGCTCTGGGCTGGTCACCGGCTCTGGGCTGGTCATGGGCTCTGGGCTGGTCATCGGCTCTGGGCTTCCTCGTCGAGCTGTGCCGCGAGCTGATCCGGCTCGTGCGCCGGCAGCAGGCACGTCCTTCGGCGACAGACGTAGGCGACCGCAGGCTCAGCCGGACGTCCAACGAAAAGGGGGCCCTCATCAGGTTCCCCCCAGGCCAGGACTGCAGCGGGGAGCCAGCGACGGCGTGCTTCGGCCAGCAAGTCCGGCCGTTGCCCGGTCACCACGATCTCCTGGCGACCATCGAGCATGGGCAGCGCGGCGACGAGGTCGACCAAGGCTCCCGGATGCCGCTCGAGAAGCGGTCGGGCGAGCTCGATGGTCTCGGTCGCGGCGTCCTCGAGGCGCGGGTCTTCGGTAAGAGCGGCGCACCGGAGCAAAGCGGTAACCGCGATGGAGTTCGTTGCCGGAACCGCCCCGTCGATGAACTCCTTCGGGCGGACCACCAGCTGCTCCGCGTCCTTACCGGTCGTGAAGAACCCACCATGCACATCGTCGCGGAACAGGTCGATCAACTGACTGCTGACCTCGAGCGCCCGTGCCCTCCACCGTGCACGACCGCTCCACTCGGAGAGACGGATGAAGGCCTCCGCCAGCCATGCGTAATCAGCACCCACGCCCAGGTGGCGAGCCCTGCCTCCCTGCCAGCTGCGCATCAGTCGCCCGTCCACGTACATAGAGGACCACAGGAAATCGCCGATCTCCTCGGCTCGTGTGCCGTATGTCGCGATACCCGTTGCGGATGCTGTTTCGGCCAAGGTGGATGTGGCCATCGCGTTCCATTCGGTCAGCACCTTCTCGTCGCGAGCCGGTTGCACCCTCCTGGCCCTGAGGGCCGCCAGGAGGGAACGCGCCTCCTCGATCTCCTCCGGACGAGCGAGAGGGCCTCCGACTGGACGGACCGGGATCGACCGGCTTTCCCAGTTGCCTCGCTCCGTGATGCCGTACCATTCGGCCGCCGGACGCCTGAGCTCTGGAGGCAGTCCCATCTCCAGATCTGCCGGTGTGAACGTTGCGTGCGCGCCCTCCACTCCGCCGGCATCCGCGTCGAAGGAGGAGTACAGAGCGCCGTCGGGTGTCGAGAGATCTCGCAACACGAAATCGAGGGTCTCGGTCACGACTCCGAGATAGTCGGATTTTCCCGTCTCCTGCCATGCGTGCAGGTAGGCGCGAGCCAGGAGCGCCTGGTCCGTGAGCATCTTCTCGAAATGAGGCACCAGCCAACGGGCATCCGTCGAATAGCGACAGAAGCCACCGACGAGATGGTCGTAGATGCCCCCCGCGGCCATGGCGTCGAGCGTGCGCAGCGCCATGATCCGCGCCTGCTGAGCATCGTCCCCGCCACGGCGTGACTGGCGAAGGCAGAGCTCGACCAGAGAAGGCCGAGGGAACTTCGGAGCCGGCCCGAAGCCCCCCCACGTCGGGTCGAAACCGGGGGCGAGGTCCGCAACGACCTTCTCCTGGAGCCTGACGGTGTCGAGCACGTCAGAGCGGGTGGTGGAGGCACCGAGAGCGATGGCACCAGGAGTCTCGGCATCCGTCGCTTGCTCGCTACCCTCATGCATCGTCTCGGCGAGTGACATCTCCTTACGGACTGCCTTCACGACCGTCTCGGCCTGAGCCCGGACCTGGTCCCTCTGTTGGCTCCAGGCCTCCCCGAGCGCTCGCACGACATGGCGGAAGGCGGGCATCCCATGACGTTCGACCGGGGGGAAGTACGTCCCGGCATAGAACGGCCGGCCGTCCGGGGTGCAAAAGACCGACATCGGCCAACCGCCCGAACCGGTCATCGCCTGGGTCGCCGCCATGTAGACGGCGTCGAGATCGGGGCGTTCCTCGCGATCGACCTTGACCGATACGAACCAATTCGAGAGCTCAGCCGCCGTCGCCGGGTCCTCGAAGCTTTCGTGCGCCATGACGTGGCACCAGTGGCACGAGGCGTATCCGATGGAGACGAAGAGGGGCAGGTCCTGCTCGTGGGCCAGGCGAAGCGCTTCGTCGCCCCAGGGGTACCACTCGACGGGGTTTTCGGCATGCTGCCGGAGGTAGGGGCTGGTCTCGTCGGCCAAGCGGTTCACGGACATGGATGCTAGGTGTCGTGCCGTGCCGGGTGGCTGGAGCGACCCGACAGACCCCGTGGAAGGCTCGAGGAATGGAACTCTCACTCGAGGGCAAGACGACGCTCGTGACGGGCGGCAGCCGGGGTATCGGCTTGGCTGTGGCGGCACGGTTCGTACAGGCAGGTGCAAAGGTCATGATCAGCTCGCGCACCCCCGAAGACCTGGGCCAAGCGGTGAGCGGCCTCGTTGCCTCGGGGGCTCCGACGGACAGCCTGGCGTGGTTCGCGGCCCACGTGGGCCGTCCGGACGAAGCAGGGTCCTGTGTCGACGAGACGATCCGAAGGTTCGGGTCCATCGATGTGCTGGTCAACAACGCGGGCACCAATCCCTACTTCGGACCGATGATCGACATCGACCTGGTCCGGGCCCAGAAGACCTTCGAGGTGAACCAGCTCTCGGTGCTGGTGTGGACCGCCGCGGCCGTAAAGGCCGGTCTGAGGGGGTCGGTCATCAACATGGCCTCTATCGGAGGACTGGAGGTCGAGCCGAACATCGGGTGGTACAACGTGACGAAGGCGGCGGTCCTCCACATCACGCGCCAGCTTGCGTTCGAGCTCGCCCCGGACGTTCGAGTGAACGCTCTCGCCCCTGGCCTGGTCAAGACAAAGTTCGCAGCTGCCCTGTGGGACGGCCCACGGGGGGAGCGAATCGCTGAACACGTCCCGCTTCGCCGACTCGGGGTTCCCGATGACGTCGCGACCGCCGCCCTGTTCCTCGCCTCGGACGCATCGTCGTGGGTGACCGGCCACACGTTCGTGGTCGACGGGGGCACGATGGTGCAGCCCTCCGGCGGGGTCGGCTGACAATGATGGGACTGTCTCCCCGTAGCTTTGTCGGCCGACCCTCGGACGGGCCATGTCACACCCGGGCCACCTGTTCCGTCTCAGTGAGCGACGGAATACGGAGAGGAAAGATCGGAAGGTGGTCGCGATGGCCCATGTCCCGCTCGACGGCAACAGGAAAGGCATCGTCCCTCGTCTTGCCCGGCTCTACACCAGACGCCGCATGGGCCAGATGGTCGAGCCGGCCGCCGCAGCATCGCACCACTCCGGAGTCCTCGTTGCCATGGGGTGTCTCGAGACAACCGCCCAGTTCGGTTGGAAGAAGCTCGATCCGACCCTCCGGTGGCTCGCAGTCCAGACCGTGGCCTCGAAGATCGGATGCTCGTGGTGCATCGACTATGGCTATTACGAGGGGATGCGCGGCGGAACGGATCCGGACAAGGTGAGGGCAGTGTCCCGATGGCGCGAGAGCAGTCTGTTCGACGACCGCGAGCGGGCGGTCCTCGAGTACGCGGACGTCGCAACCGGCAATCCGGTCGAAGTCTCAGACGAGCTTGCAGCTCGTGTCCGGAGTCACCTCGGCGACGCGGAGTTCGTGGAGCTGGCCGCCTGGGTCGCCCTCGAGAACTTTCGGTCGCGCTTCAACGCCGGACTGGGGCTCCGCAGCCAGGGATTCTCGGACCGGTGTGACGCGGAGCTGCCGGATGCCGCCATTGCCTGACGAGTTCACGGGCGCGCCGAGCACAGACGGAGATTCCGACACGGCGTCGTTCGAAGAGTGCCGGCCGTTGCTCTTCGGGATCGCCTATCGCATGCTCGGGAGCGCGACAGATGCCGAGGACATCGTCCAGGAGGCAAGCGTGAGGTGGCTCCAGCGGGGGAGCGCGCCCGTGCGCTCACCCAGCGCGTATCTGGCGACAGTCGTGACGAGGCTTTGCCTTGACGAACTGGAGTCTGCGCGGGCTCGCCGGGTCACGTACGCCGGGCCCTGGCTCCCCGAACCGATCGTCGTCGATGAGTCCTCCGCGGTGGAACAGGCTGACTCTCTCTCGTTGGCCTTTCTCGTTCTTCTCGAGGAGCTCACGCCGCCGGAGCGCGCGGCATATCTCCTCCATGACGTCTTTGGGTACTCGTTCGATGAAGTGGCGCAATCACTGGGACGCAGCGCTGTCGCCTGCCGCCAACTCGCCGTCCGGGCGCGGCAGCACGTCGAGGTGCGACGACAGCGGTTCGATGCGGATCTGGAGCACGGGCGAGAGCTCACCGATCGCTTTCTGGCTGCCTGTGGGACGGGTGACCTCTCCGGCCTACTGGAGATGCTTTCCGACGACGTCGTGGTCTGGACCGATGGAGGGGGGAAGGTTCGGGCTGCAATGCGGCCCGTGCTGGGATCGAACAGGAGCTCGCGCTTCCTCCTGAACGTGGCGAAAAGGGCGACGGGCGTACCACATGCCGCCATTCTCAACGGGCAACCGGCAACGTTGTTCGTCCACGAAGACGCAGTGGTCATGGCTCTCGTGCTCGATATCGTGGACGACCTGATTGTGGGAGTGCGTGTCGTCACCAACCCCGACAAGCTGCACCGTCTGACCGCACACATCAGTGGAGACACCGCGTCGTCGGATTCATGAGCGAGGAGTGTCGTGTTCTGACGAGTGCGACAGATCTCCCGAGGGCCGCTCCTGAACCGATTTACTGCCTCGCCGAGTCGAGGAGACGTCGGCGTACTTTGCCCCCTGGGGTCCGTGGGAGATCGTCGACGATCACCAGCTCCTTGGGAGCCGCCCACGGAGCCACGGTTTCGGTCACCATGTCGCGAAGTTGGTCCAACGACGGCCCCTCGCCGACCGGGATGACCCAGGCCACGACACGCTCGCCCCAGTCCGGATCGGCGCGCTTCCAAACGGCAACGTCGGCCACGCCGGGGTGAGCGATGAGGACGCGTTCCACTTGGTCGGGCCAGACTTTCTCGCCGCCGGTCGTGATCACGTCCCCGAGCCGGCCCGACACCGTAAGGTTTCCGCGTTCGTCCAGCCGCCCAGCGTCCCCGGTCGCGAACCATGAGCGTTGACCGTCAGGACCGGTGACACGACCATCGCCCCCGGCTCGGTAGCAACGCAACAACATGGGAGCGCGGACGAGGATCTCGCCCTCAGGGGTCCGAGGTGTTTCCAGCCTTGTCGCCAACCTTGGATCCTGTCCCACTGCCCCCCCGGCGGCATTGTTCTCGGCCCGACGCCCGCCGGCGTTCTCCTCGTCTGCAGGTGCCTCTCGTATTCCAATCTCGACGTTCTCGAGCGGCACCCCGTCGTACACCACACCGGAGCCCGTCTCAGTCATGCCGTAGGTCGTCACGACGTTTCCCGGTAGAGCCACCGGCGGGGCGCTCCCCCCGAGAAGTACACAGGTGAAGACAGAAGGGTCGAGACGCTGTAGCGCAGTTGCGACCAGTGAGACGTGGGTGGCGCGGCCGGACCGTCCGAGCTCCTCGACTGTCTGAGCTTCGAACCCGGGAATCACCACCACCGGTGTTGCGGTGAGGATCGAGCGCGTGACCACCGCGAGCCCACCGATGTGTGCCAAAGGCAAGCAGGCAAGCCAGGTGTGTCTCGAGGGATCCAGGCCGAGTCTCTTGGACGTGGCCTGTGCGGACGCCAGGATCGCCTCATGCGTCAGCACGACACCCCTCGGACTGTGCGAGGTGCCGGAGGTGGCGACGACGAGCGCGTCACCCTCTTCGACCGGAATACCACCAGTGAGCGCGTGCTGTTCGCCGTCGGAGGTGACGATGCGGGTCGGCTTGAGCGCGTCGAGGACGGCGAGTCGCGCCGCGGCCGGTAGTCGAGGATCGAGGGGAGCCGCGGCGTCCCCGGTGTCCCAGATGGCCTGAAGCGCGTCGACAAAGCCACGTCCGCCGGGAAGATCGAGCGCAACGAGCTCGGGCACCGGACAGTAGCGTAGGGCGCCGTGCATACCGTGGTCACTGGTCCACCCCACGATCCGCTGGACGATCTCCGCGCCCTCCCGGCACCCGAGTGGCAGCCTCGAGGGACATTCAAGGACATTCGCTACGAGGTCGCCGATGGCATCGCCAAATTGACCATCTGCCGGCCTGAGGTCCGGAACGCGTTTCGGCCCCAGACACTCTTCGAACTCACCGAGGCATTCACCGCAGCTCGCGATGACCCGGACGTCGGCGTCATCATCCTGTGCGGCGAGGGGCCCGATGCATTCTGCTCCGGAGGAGATCAGAGGATCCGCGGCGATGACGGCTACCTGGGAGACGACGAGGTGGCCGAACGAGGAATCGGACGGCTCAACGTTCTCGATCTGCAGGTCCTCATGCGCCGGATCCCCAAGCCGATCGTGGCCATGGTCGCCGGCTATGCCATCGGCGGAGGTCACATCCTGCATTTGGTCTGTGACCTGACGATCGCAGCGGACAACGCGCGCTTCGGCCAGACGGGACCGAAGGTCGGGAGTTTCGACGGCGGGTACGGCTCGTCCATCTTGGCGCGCACCATCGGCCTCAAGCGGGCCAAGGAGGTCTGGTTCCTCTGCCGGCAGTACGACGCGGCTCGAGCCCTCGACTGGGGTCTCGTGAACACGGTTGTCCCCCTGGAGGATCTCGAGCGTGAGACGGTGGCGTGGTGCCGCCAGATCCTGACCCTCTCGCCCATCGCGCTGCGCATGATCAAGGCGGGTATGAACGCCGCGGACGACGGCCTTGCCGGCGTTCAGCAGCTCGCGGGCGATGCGACAATGCTGTTCTACATGACCGAAGAGGGGCAAGAGGGTCGAAACGCCTTCGTGGAGCACCGGAAGCCTGACTTCTCTCGATTCCCGCGCCGTCCGTGAGCCCGACCGCGAGCCAGTGGCTCGCTGGCGCGCGCCCTCGTACCCTTCCGGCCGCCGTCGTCCCGGTGGCGGTCGGCACGGCCGCGGGTTACCTCTCGAGTGGCCACGCCACGCTCAGCACGGCGCCCACAGGGGCAACCTGTCTCGGCGCGGGTTGTGTCACGTTCGCTCGAGATCTCTCGTGGCTGAACGCGGCGCTCGCGCTCCTGGTTGCGCTGGGGATCCAGGTCGGCACGAACTACGTGAACGACTACGCCGACGGCGTTCGTGGAACCGACGAGCAGCGCGTCGGGCCCGTGCGATTGGTGGCCGGTCGACTCGCCACCGTCCGGCAGGTCAAGATCGCCGCACTCGTCTCGTTCGCAGTCGCTGGAGTGGCCGGGCTCATCCTCTCGGCCCGCGTCACCTGGTGGTTCATTCCGCTCGGGCTCCTGTGCGGTCTGGCGGGCTGGGCCTACACAGGTGGTCCCAGGCCCTATGGCTACCTCGGGTTCGGCGAGCTCTTCGTCTTCGTCTTCTTCGGGCTCGTGGCAACCGCGGGATCGGCCTACGTGCAGCATGCACCGTTCGACATCTCGTTCGGCGCCCATGCCGTCGGTTACCGATACAACTGGGCCTTCGTGCTCTGGGCCGGCGTTCCAGTCGGTCTCTTGGCCGCCGCCCTCCTCGAGGCGAACAACTTGCGCGACGTCGACACCGACAGGGTGGCGGGAAAGAAGACCCTCGCGGTCCGTCTCGGGAGACGGAACGGTGGAATTCTCTACGCCGCGACTCTGGCCGCGACGGGGTTGTCCGTGGTGGTCCTCGCGCACTACCGGTTGTGGGCTCTCATCGCCCTCGCCGCAGTGCCGGTCGCGGTGGCGCCGTTGCGACTGGCACTCGGTGAGCAGACCGGCCGTTCGCTCCTGCCGATGCTGGGGCGCACCGCCCGACTTCAGATGGTCGTCGGCGCGCTGCTCACCGTCGGATTGTTGTTATGACATCGGGGCGAGGATGCCCAGGTCGTTCATTCCGTGTCTTGGAGCCAATGCAGGACCAACCGAGTGGCGCTTTTCGGTTGGGCCAGGTGGACCGCGTGTCCTCCCCCTGGCACGAGCGACGCGACGGCGCGGGGAGCGAGCCGAGCCAGGCGGATGGCATGCGCCGCATAACGGGTGTCATCCATTCCGGCCACGGTGAGCATGGATGGCTGCAGGGACGCCATGCGGTCCCAAATCGCCTCCTGCGTCCCAGCACCGCACAGGCGCAGACTCGAAGCCAGACCAGTAGCCGTATTCCGGCTTCGCTCCTCTTGCCCCGCCTCGGCGGCGGGCAGGCCGGAGAACATCGGCCCGCTGAGCCACTGCTTGACGAACTCTGCGACGTCGTCCGCGGCCTCGAGACGGTCAGCCAATTCAGCGTCCGATCGTCGCCGCCGCTCGCGGGCCTCGTCGTTCTCAATGCCTGCCGTTCCCCCGATGACGACCATCCGGCGGATCTCCAAAGCACCGCTGACGGCGAGATGCAGGGCGATACGGGCGCCCAGAGAGTAACCGAGGATGTCCGGCGGCTGACCGCCGTCGACCTCTCCGCGGACGGCGTCCGCGACGAGAGCGGCGGTGCCCGGAATATCGGCGCGAACGGCATCGGATCCTCCGTGGCCCGGCAAGTCCACGCAGACGAGCCTGCGATGCTCCTCCAATCGCTCGCCGAAACGACCCCAGAGCCGGCCGGTCTGGGTGAACCCGTGGAGCATCACCAGAGGAGGCCCCGACCCGCGCGCCTCGACGTGAAGTGGCACGGCGCGTGAGCGTACAGGCCACGTTCTGCGCAACTCTGGTCGACGAGTGGGCACGGCTCGGAGTGAGCGACGCCGTGATCTGTCCGGGATCGAGATCGACTCCCCTCGCCATCCCGTTGGCGCAGCGCTTGCGCGCGCACGTCAGGTTGGACGAGCGCAGTGCCGGCTTCTTCGCTTTGGGCCTAGCCATGCAAACGGCTCGACCGACGGTGGTCTGCGTCACGAGCGGTACCGCCGCAGTAGAGCTCCATCCGGCAGTCGTCGAGGCCCATCACGCCGGCATCCCTCTCTTGGTCTGCACGGCAGACCGGCCCCCGGAACTGCACGAGACGGGCGCAGCACAGACGGTCGAACAGATCGGTCTCTTCGGGCATGCGACCCGATGGTCGTTCGCACCGGGCGTGCCCGTGACGGGTCAGGAGTCGTCGTGGAGACCGCTCGCGGCGCGAGCGTTCGCCGAGGCAAGCCAGGGACCTTCCGGACCCGGTCCTGTACATCTCAATCTTGCGTTTCGTGAGCCGCTCACCGGCCAAGCGGACGTCGTGCCCGCTCTGCCCGGACCCCGCGTCATCGCAAGTGCCAGCGCCGCGGTTGGCCCCGATCGCGCCCCGGCCGGCGCCGCCGAGTCATCGATTGGAGGAATTGGAGGCAAGTTAGAGGCGCCGACACTGGGAGGTCGTGGGATCATCGTGGTCGGTGGTCTGGTACCCGCACCACCCGATGCCTCCTTGGTGAGAAGCCTCGCCGATCACCTGGGTTGGCCCGTGCTGGCAGATCCGCTCTCGCGGTGCCGGCTGCCGGGAACGATTGCCGCGGCCGATGCCATTGTGCGCAGCGAGCCACCCCCGCCCGACACAGTGGTGATCCTCGGCCGACCCTGGTTGTCGAAAGCACTCGGCGCCTACCTCGCCGCCGCGGCGGCACGAGGAGCCAGGGTCGTCGTGGTCGATCCCTGGTGGCAATGGGCCGATCCAGATCGTATTGCCACGGAGTTCCACCGCTGCGATCCACGCACCTGGCTCGAAGCCGCGTTGACCGACGGGGTGCCCTGTGGCGACGAGTGGCTGGCGTCGTGGCTCGAGATGGAGCATCGTGCGCAGTGCGCCATAGAAGACGTCCTTGGCGACGTCTTTTGCGAGCCGTCCGTTGCCCGCTCCACCTATCGCCACGCGGCCGAGCAGGGTTCAGCAGTCGTGGCGGCTGCGTCAATGCCGATCCGCGACCTCGAGTGGTTCGCTCCTGCCACGACCGCGCCACCGCGCGTGTTCGCCAACCGCGGCGCGAACGGCATCGACGGACTGGTGTCGACCTCCTTGGGCGTGGCATCGGCCGGGTCGGAGGTCGGGGGCACACCGACCGTGGCGCTGCTCGGCGACTTGGCGTTCCTGCACGACGTCTCGGGACTTGTCAACCTTCCCGAATGCCCGTGCACCTTCGTCGTCCCGGACAATCACGGTGGAGGGATCTTCTCCTTCCTGCCACAGGCGCAAGAATTCGAAACCCCGGTCTTCGAGCGTATTTTCGCCACCCCACCCACATCCGACATCTCCGAGGTCGCGCTCGCCTTCGGACTCCGAGTTGACACGGTCGCCACGACAGCCGAACTGGAAGCGGCACTGTGTCGAGCCACATCATCAAAACGAGGACCCACGCTGATCAGGGCCGTCATGCCGGGGCGATCCGAGAATGTCGCTCTCCACGAGTCCGTCAATCAGGCGGTCCGTCTCGCGCTGCAGTGAAGGCTGGAGACGGCGTGGAGTGGGATACGCGTCCGGTCGGACTGCGGAACACCAGCTCGACGTTCGCGTCACCCGAGATCGTCCACCGCATCTCATGGACCGAGCGGTGATGCTGATCGCATAGCTCGACGAGGTTGTCGAGGTCAGTCCTGCCTCCGTCGACCCAGTGAACGACATGGTGGACATCGGTGAATTCCGTGTAACTGCAGCCGGGAAAGCGGCACCCCTTGTCCCGTCGCCTGATCTCGATACGCTGCGCGTCCGACGGATCACGCCGTGTGCGACCGAGCGACAGGCTCAGCCCACTCGGTCTGTCTGCCGACACGAGCACCTTGGCGTCACAGGCGAGCCGCCGAGCGACCTCACGCGAGACCGGGCCCAACACGTCGAGTTCAGCCGAACCCTTGCCACCAGCGAGGAAGGCCATATCCGCATGTACGACCACCGTGGGCCGGTTGCGGCGCATCCCGCCGGCCCGACCTTCGCGAGTGTTCGGGTCCTTGCCGTCGACTCGTCTCGGGGCTTCGTGCGTGCCTTCCAGGTCGCGCTTGCAGATCTCGTGGAGCGCATCGGCCATTCGCTGGTCGAAAGGCTTCCGGTTCCCACCCCGTGTGCTGGCCCGACCGAGGAGCGAGCGCTTCACGACGGCGTACTGCTCATCGGGGAGAACTCCCGAGATGCCGCGCCGCCGGTCATCGAGACGAAGGAAGCGGCGAGCGTAGAAGCCGCTGGCTTGCTGGTCGGACTGGTTCCGGGCCGCGATCGCGAGCTCGCGGACCTGCTTGGCCGACCAACGAGTTGCCTGCTGCGCGAGTTCCGCGTCGGTCTCAGGTTGGGCAACCTCGACCAGTGGTTTGACTTGGTCGAAGGACAGCTTTCCCTGCGCGAGGGCGTCCGAAATCTTCGGGAGGGACCGGAGTTTGGTTGCGGCGGACACCCACTCGCGAGCGGTGGCAGCGCTCACGCCACACCGTTGCACCAGCCAGGCCACCATGGATGTGGCGCCGTCGACCCGCCACGCCTTGCGGCGATCGAGTTCGACGACTGCGGCGAGGAGCTGGCTTTGGTGCGCGGAGATGGCCCGGTGGTGTTGCGCCACAGTGGCCACGAGGGCGTCGGTACGTCGCGACACCTTTCGCGAGCCTGGTTCTCGAATTGCGGCAGTGCGAGCCATCCGGTCGAGAACGGTCGCCGCCGAAGAAGGGACGTGCACTCCAGTTCCGCCGAGCAGGCCCGCGTCGGTCGTCAGTTGCGTGATGCGACACGCCGCACCGACCCGACACTCGACGCGACAGACGGACCCACACTCAGACGCGGAGATGCGGCTTCAACGGTACCGATCCGCCGGGACCCACTCCCCGTGGCTCCGGAACGGCAGCCGTTCGGGTAAGTGGATCACGGCCTCGGGCCGTCGTCGTCCCAGTTCGGAAGCATCGAGGACATAGAGGTCACTGGCGCCACGGTCGATGTCGTCGACCACGGTCAGGAGCCAGCCTTCGTCGTCGGCATGCCCGTCTGCCGCTCGCACGAAGATCGGCTCGCTCGCTCTACACCCGTCTCCGGGATGCCACGACGTGACCTCGTCCCGGACGAGATCGAAGCGCAGGAGCCCGAGACTTCGCACCTGATCTGGACCACGTCCTCCCGCAACCGTCTGCGCCGAGGCGTTCAGTGACGTCTCGACGCAGTATCCGTATCGGAACGCCGCACCGTCGCACGCGGCGTCGATCCTCGGGTACTCGACGTAGCGGTCGTCGAGCGTCGTTCGCTCCAGACGGTGACCATCGATACGCCACCGTTCGAGCACGGCCATCCCGCCGCCGATCTGGCTCAGGCCGATGCCCTCGGGACCGACCACCGAACTGGTGAGGTCCACCGGCTGATCGTGCTCGGGTGCCGTGTAGGAGCAGACCACCAGCTCGTACACGGTTCCTGCTCCCGTCCCGGCTCGTTCACCTTCCTCCCACGCTCCCATCACATGGGTGACGAGACACTGCGGGACGCTGAGCCACTGCACCGCTGATCCATCTCCGCCGCGCTCGACGATCCCGATCCAGCTCTCGGCACCGGGCACCCACCGGTAGGGCACGGAAATGAGCGATGACGCAGTACGGAATCTCTGAGTCGGTGACTCGATGAACACCACGTGCCCAGCCGTCACTCCGATGTCGTGCTGCCACGTCGCCCGCTCGAGAGCAACCGCCTGGGCGGTCCGCAGGTCGCCTGCCGCATCCCACTCACCGATGCGCAAGAACACGTCACGTTCGGACTCGATCCCGCCCGCGCCGTCCGTCCTTCCGCCCGCGCCTCCCTCAGCGCCGCCCGTCGCGCCACCTTCCCAACTGCCGTCGTCGACCGAGAAGAGGATCCGGGATCCGTCGGCCGCGACCCGGCGAACATGCGAGGCGATCGGCACGCGCAGGTCTCCGCCGAATTCTCTAGTCCCAAGAAGCGGTCGTAGCGGAGCGGGAGTCCTGCCTCGGGGAGCGCCAGCAGCGAGCCGGCGTGCCAGAACACCCCCTCGTCCGCAACCGATGGACGGGCGACGTACGACACCGCCACGCCGTCGCGCAGCTCGACCGCATGCAATGCCCCCGGGGCGGCCCAACCACCCATCCGCACCGCATCCGCACCCGCATCCGCACCCGCATCCGTTCCAGAAGCGCCCGAGCCCCGGGACTCGAGGCCCTCGGGGTCCGACCCACCCACGCCACCGGCGCCGCTGAACCCGGGATCAGAGAATCCAGCGGAGAGCCCCGGTCCGACCCGGAAGAGCGTCCCGACCAAATCCGGCGGAAGCGCCCCTTCCATGGGTAGCGGCGGCGACCCCTCCAACGGCAACGGCGGCGCCATGAGGCCGATCAACCTACTTGCGTATGGCAAAGTCGCGACATGCCCACCCTCTCGGAGGACCTCGCCTTCCGCGGCCTGATCCACCAGATGACGGACCCCGACCTCGTGAAACGGCTCGACGAGCCAGGCCTCACCCTCTACGCCGGGTTCGACCCCTCCGCCGACAGCCTCCACGTGGGCAGCCTCCTCCAACTGTGCACCCTCCGACGCTTCCAGTTGGCGGGGCACCGGCCGATCTCGCTCGCCGGCGGCGGCACCGGAATGATCGGTGACCCCGGTGGCAAGCAGGACGAGCGCCAGCTGCTCACCCTCGAAACGATCGAGGGATATCTCGAGGGCATCCGTCCCCAGTTGGGCCAGTTTCTCGATATGGACAACGCCCTCCTCCTGAACAACGCCGACTGGCTCGGCTCGATATCCACCCTCGAGTTCCTTCGGGACGTGGGCAAGCACTTCACCGTGAACCAGATGGTGGCCAAGGAGTCGGTCAAGACGCGCTTCGAACGGCCCGACCACGGGATCTCGTACACCGAGTTCAGTTACATGCTGCTCCAGGCCTACGACTTCCTCCGGCTCCACCTCGACCACGGCTGCGAGCTCCAGATCGGCGGAAGCGACCAGTGGGGCAATATCACCATGGGCGTCGAGTTGATCCGGAAGGTCTGCGGCGACGAATCCTGGGGCCTCACCACGCCGTTGGTGCTCAAGGCGGACGGCACCAAGTACGGCAAGACCGAGTCGGGGACGGTCTGGCTCGACCCCGCTCGCACGAGTCCATTCGCCATGTACCAGTTCCTGTTCAACTCGACCGACGAGGTGGTCGGCTCGTACCTGCGGTACTTCACCTTCTTGGAGCATGCCGCCCTTGAGGAGCTGGACCGCGCGACGGCGGCTCACCCTGAGCGCAGGTCGGCCCAGAGGGCGCTGGCGCGTTCAGTCATCGCGATGGTGCACGGGGACGCGGAGGTCGAGAAGTGCGAGGCGGCATCGGCCGCGCTCTTCGGAAAGGAAATCGCCGGACTGAGCGAGGAGATGCTGCTCGCCGTGACGGCCGACGCGCCGACGACGACGGTTCCCAGAGCGGAGGTCTTGGACGGCCTCTTGCTCGTCGACGCGTTGCAGCGGACCGGAGCGGTGGAGTCGCGGAGCGAAGCAAGGCGGATTATCGAGCAAGGTGGCGCATACGTCAACAACGTGCGTCAGACGGCAGAGGACCGGACGCTCGGTCGCGACGACCTCTTGCACGACCGCTATGTCGTGCTGCGCCGCGGCCGGCGAGACGTCCACGTCGTGCGGGCCACGTGAGGCGCCGGCGAGTCCGCAGATTCGTCCTCGCCGTCTTGGCCGTTCCCGTGGGCGCGCTGGTACTCACCTCCTGTGCGGGAGCAGACCAGGAGGGAACGGCGGCTCACCAGATGTCCGTCTGGGTGAGCGGAACCGGGTTCGGAGGAGACATCGGGAATCTCATGGCCGACAACGCCCGGGTTCCGAAGGACGTCGCCAACGGGTCCGGCGCCATCCACGCGGCCTGCAGCACGCTGCTCAACGACGCCGAAATGGCCAATACGAACCTGCCCTCGCCCGATCCCACGGTCACCGCGCTCCTGACCAGGGCTTACGGACTTGAAGGCACGGCGGCCAACGACTGCTACAACGCCGGGACGAGCAACAGGACGCTCTTGAACACCTCCTACCGGGACGGCATCAAGGCCGAGGCGCTGTACCGGCAGGTTCTCGAGCGGATCCGTGCCATTGACGGCAGGGTGCCGACCACCACGACGACCACTGACAATTCGAGCGGGGGAATCTTCGGATGAGCCGGAGTGTCCTCGTATGAGCCGGTGTGTCCTCCTATGAGCGGGAGCGCAACGCAGCCCGATCCTGACGGCGCGGCCGTTCGCCGCGACGAGATCGAGTTCGACCAGCACCGACGACGCGTCCTCTGGGCGTTGCCGAGCGGCCTGTACCTCGTCGGCAGCCGGTACGACGACGCCGTCAATCTGATGACCGCGAACCTCGTCATACAGGTGTGCCTCGAGCCGAAGCTGGTCGCGGTGGCACTGGAGCGGGAATCGCGGACAGCTGGGCTCGTTTCGAGGGGTGCTGCCTTCGCGATCTCGTTGCTCCGTCGCTCAGACCGTGACGTGGTACGCCGGTTCGTGAAACCCGTGCCCGAGGACAAGGTCGCTCGGGGCGCGGACGGAGCGGTGCTGTCGATGGCCGGCCACGATGTGACCGAGGTCGGTGCTGACCGGATTCCGGTCTTGGCCGCCGCCGCCGGCTACGTCCTCTGCTCGCTCGTGCGCCTCGAGGAGCTCGGGAGCCACACCCTCTGCATCGGAGAGGTGACTGATGTCGGAGGCGAGCCGGACGAGGTCCTGCGAATGGAGGACACCCGCATGCACTATGGAGGTTGATCCGGCCTTACCCGCCTTCGTCCTTGTTCCTCTCTTCACGCGGCCGCAGGTCGATGCGAAGGGTGAGAATGCCGTCGACCAGCTCCGCCTCGGCGTCACCGATCATGGCGAAGTCTGAGAAGTCCCGCTGGGCCTGCTCACGGAATCGCGCCCGCTCGGGACCCTCGACGGGTGGCATCGGGCGACCCCTTACGGCCTCTGCTCGTTCACGGAATCGGACCACCATGTCATGCGGGTCGAATCCGGGGGACGACACGTCGGCCAGCGTAGATGTCCGAGTGATCGTCCTCCTGCCTTCGGCCGGACCGTGACGACCGAGGTGGGTCTCGTCCCAAGGGTGACCTGCCGACCGGATCGTCGCCGGTCTACGTGTCGGCCGACTCGTCTTCTGGACGAGGCGGCTCCTCCAGTCGTTGAAGGCCAGCTAGGTCAGGAACGACCCGTCCAGCCCTCGGCGTAACCGGAGCGCACGGCTGTACCAGGCCTCTGACCAGGGAAAGGGCGGCACGCGGCCGCCAAACCACTACTATGTGTCAGCGGTCGAAGCGCCTCAGGGGGGTGCTTGGGCCCGGGACGCTTTTTCTGCGGACCCGGTTTGACAAGGAGTTCTCGTGAAAAAGGGACGCCACCGGCGCTTCGAGGAAGCGCGGAGTCTGAAACGGTCATCGACGGAGTCCTCAGGGCGGTGCGTTGAATGCGGGGCCGAGCCAGACGACGTCCATGCTTCGTGGTGCATGGCCGAGGAAGACCGATACGACCGCATCTTGGGATCGATGCCGACGTCCTCTTCGCACGCGGACGACGATCCGCTCGAGGACTGACGGTCAGTCGGCCGTCGGCTCTTCGCCGAGCCGGCCCTTGAGCCACCCGCCGGGACCGTCTGGAAGGCTTCGGTGCTGACCTGCCGGTCAGGTGGTCGTGGCTGACCTCGTCCGACTGCGTTTCCGTACGGCGGGATGGGGGAGGGGGACCTTGCGGCCACGAAGCCGTTCGCGATCGCGCAATGCCGCGACGAATTGCTCGTAGACCTTCGATCCGACCATCCGTCTGAGCTCACCCTCCATCGCCTCGTAGACCGGACGCTTGCCGACGAAAGCGTCTGGAGCTTCCGTGCACCACCAGTGGAACTCGAGTCCGCCCTTGCCCCAATGCCGACGGTCCCACTGACGTACGGTCGAGGTCACGTGGCCGATTTCGTCGTCGACGTGATCCTCGCGCCGTAGCGGGAGCTGCCAACACACCTCGGGCTTCATGGTCACGGGGTCGACGCCCCGTCGAAGAGCAGCGATGTGAAATGCGCACCCGGCACCGCCGGGGAAGCCCGGGCGATTGAGAAAGATGCAAGCCTCGTCGACCAGCCTGGTCACTGTCTCGCCATGCTTGTTCTTCACCAGGAGCTGTTTCTTGGTGCCGTGAAACTGCCACTCGTCGGGAGTGAGTGTGGCAGCGGTCTTCTCAACCCGGCGCGCGTCCTTCTTGTCCACCAGATGCGCCCCATAGCTGCAGCAACCTTGGACGAGCTCGGGCGCGGGCCCGGTCAGCACGCCCTGGCACCCGTTCCCGAAGATGCACGTCCAATTGCTCGTCAAGAACGTAACGTCGAAGATCCACGTCCGCTCCTCGTCCTCGTCTTCGAAGCTCAGCCACTCGTGCATGTCGATCGGAGTTGGGGCCACGTCCAGGACGATACAACGTCGCCTTCTCGTCAACCGACATCGTCGACGCGTTGTCTCCCCTTTCACATCGTCGGCTCCGTGCCCCTGCCGCCCGAATGGCGAAACGATGACGATCGTGGCCCTGGAGATTCCTCACCCGCGTCTTCAGCGAGCGCCGGTGCCAATTGCCGAAAATTGGTCGCAAAAATTGGCGAGGGCCAGTACCAACCGAGGGATCAGTGCGACTCCGATGATGCGTTTGGACGCGGGCGAATCGGGTGCGGCACGTCTGGATGCCGCCGTGGCAACTCGGGATGTCGCCCCGGCGGAGCCCACCGGTGCCCGCCCGTGAAGGGCCAGGTCCTAGAATGACCGTATGGTTACAACCACCGAAGATCTTCCTTCGAGTCTCCAGGCCGTCGTCACCCTCACACCGGAAGCGCACACCGCCGTTCGGGATGCGATGGCGGAAGAGCCCGAGCCGTCGTCGCTCGCCCTCTGGCTCGAGGTACGGGGGGTGGAGAGCGGTTCCTTCGTCTACGACCTGTACTTCCAGGCGATTTCCGACTCGGACGAGAGCGATTCCCGCCACACGCAGGACGGGCTGGAGATCGTCGTCCCTGCAGGCAGCGTCGAGCGGCTACGTGGAGCCCGCCTGGAGTGGTCTGCGGATGGAGGCGGCGGTCTCGTCCTGGTCAACCCCAACACACCCACTCTCGAGGAGCGGGCACCAGGTGTGCCCCCAGAGGTCCTCGCCAAGGGAATCGCCAGTCCGCTCGCGCTCCGGGTGGTCGCCGTTCTCGAGCAAGAGGTCAATCCGTCCATCGCCAGCCATGGCGGCCGCGCCGACCTCGTGGCCCTCGACGACGACGAAGGCACGGCGTACCTCCGTCTCTCCGGCGGCTGCCAGGGTTGTGCCATGTCGCAGATGACGCTCCGGCAGGGCATCGAGACGGCCCTGCTCGAAGAGGTGCCCGAGCTCGCCCGGGTCATCGACGTCACCGACCACGGCAGCGGGGAGAACCCCTTCTACTAAGTCCCGCGCGTTCTCCGAAGTTCCACGGACGGCCGACGTATGGGAACTCCGGTCACGGATCCGGGCCGCACGGCGGCGGATCCAGCCCTCGTCCGGTCGGGCTCCGCGTCTGTTCCGGGGGCCATCGAACGCACCAGGTAACGAACCAGGTAACGAGCCAGGTAACGCTCAAGCCCAGTTGAGGGCGTCCGGTAGCGTAGACGCGTGCTTCGTTTCCTGACCGCCGGCGAGTCCCACGGCCGCGCGCTCGTCGTGGTCGTGGAGGGGATGCCGGCTGGTCTGCCGGTGCAGGCCGCCGATATCACCGAGGAGCTGGCTCGTCGGAGGTTGGGATACGGACGCGGTCCCCGGATGCGCTTCGAGGCCGATGAGATCACGCTTCTCAGCGGGATTCGCCACGGTCGGACCTTGGGATCGCCGGTCGCAATCGAGATCGCGAACACCGAGTGGCCCAAGTGGACCGAGGAGATGTCTCCTGAACCCGGCGCGCCGTCGAAGGTGCTGACCCAGCCGCGCCCGGGCCATGCCGACCTGCCGGGGATGTTGAAGTACGGCTTCGAGGATGCCCGCGACGTGCTCGAGCGCGCCTCTGCCCGGGAGACGGCGGCACGGGTGGCCGCCGGGACGCTGGCCAAACTGTTGCTGACACACCTCGGGGTGTCGATCCTGAGCCACATCGTGGCCCTTGGTGACGCCCGGACCGGGTCCGACAGTCCGAGGCCGGGGCCGGGCGATCTGGAGAAGGTCGACACGAGCGCGATCCGCTGTTTTGACCCGTTGGCTGAGGAGTCCATGGTGGCGGCAGTCAAGGCTGCGGCGAAGGTGGGCGACTCGCTGGGCGGGGTGGCCGAGGTGCTGGGGTACGGGGTTCCGGTTGGCCTTGGCAGCCACGTCCAGTGGGACCGCAAGCTCGATGCCAACCTCGCTCAGGCGCTCATGTCGATCCAGGCTGTCAAGGCCGTGGAGATCGGCGACGGTTGGGACAACGCAGCACGGCGCGGGTCAGAGGCGCACGACGCCATCCTCTACGAGCCGTCAGCCGGCTATGTGCGGCCGACGGACCGGGCGGGAGGGATCGAGGGCGGGATCTCGAACGGCGCCCTTTTGGTGGCACGGGTCGCCATGAAGCCACTGGCTACGTTGAACCGGCCGGTGCTCCAGACGGTGGACGTGGCCACGAAGGAGCCTTCGCTCAGCTTCCGGGAACGTACCGACGTCACGGCCGTTCCGGCCATGGGCGTCGTGGCGGAGTCCATGACCGCTTTGGTGCTGGCGAACGAAGCCTTGCGAAAGTTCGGTGGGGATTCCTTGGCGGAGATCGTGCGTAACCGCGACGGGTTCGTTGCTTCCCTCGGCTCGACTCCCTCGGCGGCTCTCGCCGGCACGGGCGGTCGCGGTCCCGCAGCTGGTGAGGGATGACGTCCCACATCTTGCTCGTCGGGATGATGGGGGCAGGGAAGACGACGACCGGCCACCTGGTCGCCACTCGGCTCGGCTGGTTGTACCGCGACTCGGACGCGGACGTGGAGGAAGCAACTGGTCTCACCGTCCCTGAGTTGTTCGCCCGCGACGGAGAGGCGGCCTTCCGGCGCGCCGAAGCCACGGTGCTCGCCAACGCTTGTGGAGATCCAAAGCCCTCGGTCATCTCCGTCGCCGGCGGAGCGGTGCTCAGCTCGGAGAACCGCGCCCTGATCGGCCGGAGCGGGCTGGTCGTCTGGCTGTGCGCCCGGCCCGAGACGCTCGCCCACCGGGTGGGGGACGGCGAGGGTCGCCCGCTGCTCGACGACGATCCTGCCGCCTCGCTGGTGCGGCTCAACGAAGTCCGGGCCCCGCTGTACGAAGAGGTGTCGCAGTTCCGCATCGACGTAGAGGGCTCGACGCCTGAAGAAGTGGCCGACCAGGTGATCGCTCGCTGGCGCGACAGCCAGGCCGACGCGGGTGCGGGTGCGGGCGCAGGCGCGGGCGCTGGCGCGGGCGCTGGCACGGGCGCTGGTGCAGGGTCCTCCGGACCCGCCGGGAACGCTGGTGCCGGGTCCCAGGCGACGCCCGAAGGCGCGGGACAGTAGGGCGAGCGGGAAGAAACGCAGGCCCTCTCGATGCATGCGCTCTCCGTCGAACTGGCCGAGCGGACCTGTCCGGTCCTCGTGGGTCCCGGCGTGCGACACGAGGTGGCCCGTTTCGTGCCCGAGACGGCCAATCGTGCCGCCGTCGTGACGCAGCAATCGATCGTCGACGCGGGGTGGTTGGACGGGTTCGATGCCGGCGTGTCCCACGAGGTCTGTCTGATGGAGGAGGGCGAGCAGGCAAAGTCGCTCGCCACCGTGGAGCACCTCGCCCGGACCTTTGCCCGTCGAGGCCTGTCGCGGGCGGACGTGGTGGTCGCCGTGGGTGGTGGCATCGTGACCGACGTGGCCGGCTTCGCCGCCGCCACGTACCACCGGGGCACCGCCTACGTGAACGTGGCCACGTCGCTCTTGGCTCAAGTCGACGCGGCGATCGGCGGAAAGACCGGCGTGAACCTGCCTGAGGGCAAAAACCTCATCGGCGCGTTCTGGCAGCCCACTGCGGTGCTGTGCGACACCGAGACCCTGGCCACCCTCCCACCGCGCGAATGGGCGTGCGGAAGAGGAGAGATGGCGAAGTATGCCTTTCTCGGCGAACCCCCGAGCCCGGACCAGCCGATTGAGGAACAGGTCGCTCGGTGTGTCGCCGTCAAGGCGGCCGTCGTGAGTGAGGACGAGCGGGAGACGGGGCGTCGAATGGTCCTCAACTACGGGCACACGCTGGGCCACGCCCTCGAAGCAGTCGGACTGGCGCGGCGGCGTTCCCGCAACGGCCGGGCCGCTGAGTCGTCCCCCGATCCCTGGGACCTGCGCCACGGAGAGGCGGTGGCCATCGGCCTCGTCTTCGCCGCGCATCTCGCCCGTCGGCTCGGCCGGATCGACCAAGCCCACGTCGAGGAGCACCGCGCCGTCGTCGGTGGCTACGACCTTCCGACGGACCTCCCGCCCGACGCCGACGCGCACGAGCTGGTCGACTTCATGTCGCGTGACAAGAAGGCGCAGCAGGACCTCGCGTTCGTTCTCGACGGACCACAAGGAGTGGAGCTCGTGCGCGGCGTCGCCGTCTCCGACGTGCTCGCTACCCTGGCAGACATGGGAGCCCGCACGTGAGTCTCGTCCTCATGCTCTCCGGTCCAAACCTGAATCTCCTGGGGGAGCGCGAGCCGCACATCTACGGGACAGACACCCTCGACGATCACGTCGCGCGGGCAGAGAAGGCGGCACGACGCCACGGTCTCGAGATCGAGCACCGGCAGTCCAATCACGAGGGGGACCTCGTCGATGCCGTCCACCAGGCGAGGACGCGAGCCGACGCTCTCGTGATCAACGCGGGCGCCCTCAGCCATACCTCGTGGTCGTTGCACGACGCCGTCGCCGCGTTCGAAGGACCGGTGGTGGAGCTGCACCTCTCGAATCCCGCCGCCCGAGAGCCGTTCCGGCACATCTCGGTGCTGGCTCCGGTCAGCAACGGTGTCATCGCCGGATTCGGCGGGCTCGGGTACGAGCTTGCGCTCGATGCGGTGGCCGCTCTGTTAGAGGCGCGGCGCGGGTGACACGGTTGACGCGGATAACACGGCTGACACCGCTGACACAGCTGACATCAGGACGGAATCGAACGCCGAGCTGGCGCAGGACGAGCACAGAGCAGGAAGGGCAATTGCGATGACCACGACCACGTCGACGAGCGTCACCACGCCGAGCACCGGGGCTGATGCGCCAGCGCGTCGCAACCCGTACGCCACCGCCGCACCTGAGCTGCCACCGCTCGCGGTGACCGACCGCCTCGACCACCTGCGTGGCTCCTTCGACGAGCACGAGATCGACGCTCTGGTCGTCACGACCCTGGCCAACATCCGCTATCTCACGGGCTTCTCGGGCTCGGCCGGGATCCTGACGGTCACCCGGAGCGGGGCGCTGCTCACCACCGACGGTCGCTACCGGACGCAGTCGTCCGAGCAGATTCAGCGGGCCGGGGCGGCGGCGCACGTCGACATCACGATCGGCCCCGTGTCAGAACAGCGCAAAGCCGCCCAAGACCTCTTGGCTGATCCGCCGGTCGCCCGCGTCGGGCTCGAAGCGGACAACGTCAGCTGGTCGGCGCAGCGCAGCTGGGCTCAGCTGCTCAATGGCGATCGGCTGGTGGCCACGTCCAACGTCATCGAGGCCTTCCGCGCCCGCAAGGACGAGGCTGAGATCGCGCGCATGGAACGCGCCGCCGCCATCGCGGATGCGGCGCTCTTCGAGGTGCTTCCTCTTCTCGGCCAAGGCGTCTCCGAGGAGCAGTTCGCCCTGGAGCTGGACACGGCCATGCGACGCGGGGGAGCCGAGAGCACGGCGTTCGACACCATCGTGGCGTCGGGCGCGAACTCGGCCAAACCTCACCACCGTCCCGGTGGCCGCCGGATCGAACGAGGCGATCCGGTCGTGGTCGACTTCGGTGCCACCTTCGAGGGGTACCGCTCGGACATGACGCGCACGTTCTGCGTCGATGCGGATCCTGAAGGAGAGCTCGCCCGCATCTTCGAGGTGGTCGGTGCGTCGCAGGCGGCCGGCGCCGCCTCCGTCCGTCCCGGCATCAGCGCGAAGGAGGTCGACGACGTCTGCCGCGCCGTCATCGCCGACGCCGGGTGGGCTGAGCGTTTCGAGCACGGCACCGGACACGGCGTCGGCCTCGACATCCACGAGGCACCGACGGTCTCGCAGCTCGGCACTGCTATCCTCGCCCCCGGCTTCGTCGTCACCGTGGAGCCCGGCGTCTACGTGCCCGGCCATGGTGGAGTGCGGGTCGAGGACACCCTCGTCGTGACCGAAGACGGCGCCCGCGCGCTCACCCGATTCACAAAGGACATTCATGGCAGTCTCGACCAATGATCTGAAGAACGGCATGAGCCTGGACCTTCCGGAGGGACTGTTCAGCGTCGTCGAGTTCCAACACGTCAAGCCGGGCAAGGGCGGCGCGTTCGTCCGCACCAAGTTGAAGAACGTTCGCAGCGGTGCGGTGATCGAGCGCACCTACCGCGCCGACGAGAAGCTCGAGCAGGCCATCATCGACAAGCGCGACATGCAGTTCCTCTATCGGGACGGCGCCGACTTCGTGTTCATGGACACCACGAGCTACGAACAGATGTCGGCGTCGCCGGCCAGCCTGGGCGCCGCTCCGAGCTTCCTGAAGGAGGGAGACGAAGCGAATCTCCAGATGTACAACGGCGAGATCGTGGGTGTCGACCTGCCGGCTGCGGTCGAGTTGACGGTCACCGAGACAGAGCCGGGAATCCAGGGCGACCGGGTCTCGGGCGCCCGCAAGCCGGCCACGCTGCAGACCGGCCACGTCGTGCAGGTGCCGCTCTTCGTCAACGTCGGTGACGTGATCAAGGTCGACACCCGTTCGGGCGACTACCTGACTCGGGCCTGAGCCGGGCCGACGCCTCCGGTCCCTGCGCCGACGCCGCTGCCCCGCTCGTCGCTGCGGCCGCCGCCAGCCCGCCACCCGCCACCCCGCCACCCCCGTCCGCCGCAGCAGGTTCCCATGTCCCCCGACGACAACGAAGAGGTCGGCGGTTCCGCACCTCGCCACCAGCAGCGCGAGCGGGCGCTGTCGCTGCTCTACGAGGCGGAGCTGAAGGGCCAGGATCCGTCGGTGGTGCTCGCCGCCCTGCCGGTCGCGCCCGATCCCTTCGTGCGGACGTTGCTCGATGCCGCCACGACCACGAGGGAAGAAGCGGAGCGCCGGATCGCCGCCGCGTCGGTCGGGTGGCCCCTCGACCGCATGGCGGTGATCGACCGCCTCCTGCTGCGGCTGGCCACGGCCGAGCTGCTCGATCCCGACGGACCGCCTGTCGCCGTCGTGATCAACGAGGCCGTCGAGCTGGCCAAGGAGTACTCGACCGATGAATCCGGCGCCTTCGTGAACGGCGTCCTGTCCACGATCGCCCGCGAGGTCCGGCCCAACCCGCGCTAAAGTCGTCATCTGACCGTGAAGTGGGTCCGGAGAGGCCCACACGGCAGGAGGAGCAGTGGCCGAACGCGAGCGCAGTCACACGCGACCCCTCGGGGGCGTGTTCGTGGCCCATGCCCAGATCCTCACCGCAGCCGACGTCCAGCGGGCGCTGACGCGCATGTCGCACGAGATCGTCGAGCGCAACGGGGGCGTCGACGACGTCGTGCTCGTCGGGCTACAAACGGGCGGAGTCCCGCTCGCCACGCGCATGGCGGACACCCTCGGTCAGATCGAGACGGGTGACGTGGTGGTGGGCTCGCTCGACGTGGCCTTCTACCGTGACGACATCGGCCTGCGGCCGGTCCTGCCCGAGGCGGTCACGCACATCCCCTGCGACCTGGCGGGGAAGGTCGTCGTTCTCGTCGACGACGTGCTCTTCACCGGCCGTACCATCCGCGCCGCGCTCAACGCGCTGAACGACTTCGGTCGCGCCCGGGCCATCCAGCTCGCCGTGATGGTCGACCGGGGCCACCGTGAGCTCCCGATCCGCCCTGACTACGTCGGCAAGAACCTCCCGACACGGCGCGAGGAAATGGTCGACGTGGGCGAGGACGGCGTGTTCATCGGTACGCTCGAGGACAAGCGACCGTGATGCCCCAGCACCTTCTCTCGGTGTCCGATCTCGGCCCGGACGGCATCGCCGAAGTGTTGCGCGTGGCCGAGGCGTTCGCGGAGGTGGAGCGTCGCTCCGTCCCGAAAGTGCCGACGCTGCGCGGCAAGGTGGTCGCCACCCTCTTCTTCGAGGAGTCGACCCGCACCCGCCTCTCCTTCGAGACCGCAGCCAAGCGGCTGTCGGCCGACGTGCTCTCGCTCGCCGTCGCGGCGTCCTCGGTCAAGAAGGGGGAGAGTCTGCGTGACACCGTCGAGACCGTCGAGGCGATGGGCATCGACGCCGTCATCATCCGCCACTCCTCGTCCGGCGCGCCGCACCGTGTGGCGTCGTGGGTGGAGCGTGCACGAGTCGTCAATGCCGGGGACGGGTGGCACGAGCACCCGACCCAGGCACTGCTCGATTGCTTCACCGTCCGTCAGGTGCTGGCCGAGCGGGCCGGTGTCAGACCCGAGGAGCTCGGCGTCGACTGCTTCGAAGGCCTTCGCGTCCTGATCGTCGGCGACGTCCGCCACAGCCGTGTGGCCCGCTCCGAAGTGCTGGCCTACACCTCCCTGGGAGCACACGTCATGCTCGCCGCACCCGGCAGCCTGCTGCCGCCCTCGCTGGAGGGCTGGCCGGTCGAGGTGGCCACCGACCTCGATGCGGCGTTGGCGGACGTGGACGTGGTCTCGCTGCTCCGCCTCCAGGCCGAGCGCGGGAGCGGCTCGTTCGTCCCCAGCCTGCGCGAGTACACGGCGTACTGGGGTCTCACCGCGCGTCGCGTCAAGCACTTGCGGGCCGATGCGATCGTCACCCACCCCGGACCCATGGTCCGCGGGGTGGAGATCGCCTCCGATGTCGCCGATCTGCCACTCTCCGTCGTGACGCAGCAAGTGGCCAACGGTGTGGCGGTGCGCATGGCCATCTTGTTCCTACTGCTCGGCGGCGAGCAGCCCGGTGCGCTGGAGGTGCCCGCCGTTGCCTGAACCTGCCGACCGTGCACGCTCGACGTCTCGCCCACGTGCGTCGTCAGGGGCCGCCCTCACGCTCGTCATCCGGGGCGGCACCGTCGTCGGGCCGGACGGCCCGACTCGTCTCGACGTCGCTGTCGCCGGATCGACCATCGCCGCCCTTGCTCCCGCCATCGAGCCCCCCGGCGGAGCCACCGTGCTCGATGCGAGAGGGTGCCTGGTCGGCCCCGGGCTGGTGGACCTGCACACGCACTTGCGCCAGCCCGGGCGCGAAGAGGCGGAGACCGTCGAGTCGGGGACGAGGGCAGCCGCCCTCGGCGGCTACACCGCGGTGGTGGCGATGCCCAACACGGAGCCACCGATCGACTCGGCCGGTATCGCCCGTGAGGTGATCGCCCTCGGCGCAGGGTGCCCGGCCGAGGTGGCGGTGGCCGGTGCCATCACCGTCGGCCGTGCCGGCCGGGCGCTGGCGCCGCTGGGGGAGCTGGCGGCGCTCGGGGTCACGCTCTTCACCGACGACGGCGCGGGTGTCCAGGACGGCTCGCTGATGCGCCGCGCGCTCGACTACGCCAAGGGGCTCGGGGTGACGCTGGCCCAGCACTGCGAGGACGCCGCCCTGGCCGGGAACGGTGCCATGCACGAGGGCGCCTGGTCCAGCCTCCTCGGCCTGCCGGGGCAGCCCGCGGCAGCAGAAGAGGTGATGGTGGCGCGGGACATCATGCTCGTGCGCCTCACCGGCGGGCCCGTCCACTTCCTCCATCTGTCGACCAGGGGCTCCATCGACCTCGTCCGGCGGGCCAAAGCCGAAGGTTTGCCGATCACGGCCGAGGCGACGCCTCATCACATGCTGCTGACCCATTCGTCGGTGGCCGGTTACGACCCGGTCTTCAAGGTGAACCCACCGCTGCGGCAGGCCGAGGACGTGGCCGCCGTCATCGAGGGTCTGGTCGACGGCACCGTCGACGCCGTCGCCACCGACCACGCGCCGCACGCACCGGAGGCCAAGGACGTCCCGTTCGACCAGGCGCCGCCGGGCATGCTCGGTCTGCAGACGGCGCTGCCGATCGCGTGGCAGGTCCTCGGCCCTCTGGTCGGTCCCGACGGTCTCTTTGCGCTGATGAGCACGCGACCGGCCGCCATCGCCCGGCTGGGCGTGACCGACGCCCGCCTGGCCGGGCACAGCGCGCACGGCGGCCCTGTCGAGGCGGGTGCGACCGCGAACCTCTGCGTGTTCGACCCGACGACGAGGACGACGGTCGACCCGGCGCAGTTGGCCAGCCGGAGCCGCAACACGCCCTACAGCGGTCGGACGTTCTCGGGCGCGGTGCGGCACACCGTGCTTCGGGGCGAGCCCGTGGTCGTCGACGCCGTGGCTCAGCGGTGAGCGCGACGACGTCCGGTGCCAGACGGGCTTCGGCCCTCCTGGTGACGGCGGACGGTGCGGTCTTCTCCGGGGAGGCCGCGGGTGCATCGGTTCCCGTCTCGACCGGGGAGCTCGTCTTCAACACCACGATGAGCGGATACCAGGAGGTCATCAGCGACCCTTCGTATGCCGGGCAGGTGATCGCGTTCACCAGCAGCCATATCGGCAACTACGGCACGAATGCCGAGGACGAAGAGGCCGCCGTCCCGCACTGCTGCGGAGTCGTGGTCTGCGATCTGGCCCGCGAGCCGTCCAACTGGCGGTCCGAGCAGGCCCTGGAGCCGTATCTCGAACGCCACAGCATTCCGGCACTGACCGGGGTGGACACCCGCCGGCTGACGCGCCATGTGCGCCAGGCGGGCGCGATGCCCTGTGCGTTTGGCACTGCATCGGAGGACGAGTTGCGCGCCGCCGCGTCGGCCGCGATCGGCACTGACGGGCTCGACCTCGTCAGTGCCGTCACTCGCACTTCGCCGAGCACGCAGCAGGGCGATGGGCCGCTGCGCATCGTCGCCTACGACTTCGGCGTCAAGGCCACCATGGTGCGACTCCTGGCCACGCTCGGCACGGTGACGGTGGTGCCCGCGGCGACGACAGCCGACGAGGTGCTCTCGCTCCAACCCGATGGCGTGTTCCTCTCGAACGGCCCGGGCGATCCCGCCGCGCTGGCGGGGCCGACGGCAGCGGTCGCCGACCTGGTGGGGCGGGTGCCCGTCTTCGGCATCTGCCTCGGCCACCAGATACTCGCCACGGCGCTCGGCGGCTCCACCTACAAGCTGCCCTTCGGGCACCACGGCGCCAACCACCCGGTGAAGCACTTGGCCACCGGCCGGGTCGAGATCACGAGCCAGAACCACAACTACGCGGTGGCGTCCGGGTCGGTGCCCGACGCCGAGACGACGCACGTGAACCTCAACGACGGAGTCGTCGAGGGACTGCGGTCTCTCGACGCACCTGCGTTCTCCGTGCAGTACCACCCCGAGGCCGCACCGGGGCCGCACGACGCGCACTACCTCTTCGACGAGTTCCGCCAGCTGATGGTGGCGAGGGCCGGACGTCCGGGGCGCGCTGAGGCCGGCCGGTAGGGGACGACGTCGTGCCGCGCCGCGAGGACATCTCTTCCATCCTGGTCGTGGGGTCAGGGCCGATCGTGATCGGCCAGGCCTGCGAGTTCGACTACTCGGGCACCCAGGCCTGCCGGGTCCTGTCCGAGGAGGGCTACCGGGTGATCCTGGCCAACTCGAACCCCGCCACGATCATGACCGACCCCGAGACCGCCGACCGTACCTACGTCGAGCCTCTCGACCCCGACGTGCTCGCCGCCATCATCGAGAAGGAGCGCCCAGACGCGCTGCTGCCGACACTCGGCGGCCAGACTGCACTCAACCTCACCATGCGCCTGGTCGAGCTCGGCGTGCTCTCCCGTTTCGGGGTGGAGGTGATCGGCGCCCGACCGGAGGCCATCGCCACGGCCGAGGACCGAGACCGCTTCAAGGCGGCGATGGAGGAGATCGGGCTCCAGGTGCCTCGATCGGGGTTCGCCCACACCCTGCGCGAGGCGGAGGAGATCGCCGAGGAGATCGGGTACCCGATCATGGTGCGGCCGAGCTTCATCCTCGGTGGCAAGGGCACCGGCATCGCCCCCGACGCAACCCGGTTCGCCCGACTCGCCTCGGAGGGTTTGGCCGCGAGTCCGATCGGCCAGATCCTCGTCGAGCAGTCCATCGCAGGGTGGAAGGAGTTCGAGCTCGAGGTGATGCGCGACGGCGCCGACAACTGTGTCGTCGTGTGCTCCATCGAGAATTTCGATGCGATGGGGGTGCACACGGGCGACTCCATCACCGTGGCGCCCGCGCAGACGCTGACCGACGTCGAGTACCAGGCGATGCGCGACGACGCCTTCGCCTGCCTGCGACGGGTGGGAGTCGAGACCGGCGGGTCGAACGTCCAGTTCGCGGTGGACCCGGCCAACGGCAAAAGGGTCATCATCGAGATGAACCCTCGCGTCTCCCGCTCGTCCGCGCTGGCGTCGAAGGCGACCGGCTTCCCGATCGCCAAGATCGCGGCGCGTCTCGCCGTCGGCTACCTCCTCGACGAGATCCCCAACGACATCACCCGGGCGACGCCGGCGTCGTTCGAGCCGACGATCGACTACGTCGTCACCAAGGTGCCGCGATGGGCCTTCGAGAAGTTGCCCGGTGCGGAGGCGTTGCTCGGGACACGTATGCAGTCGGTCGGGGAGGTGATGGCGATCGGCCGGACGTTCTGCGAATCCCTGCAAAAGGCGCTGCGCTCGCTCGAGCAGGGTCGGTCCGGCCTGAACGCCGACCCGGTCGAGGCCGCGTTGGATGCGCTCGACGAACAGGAGCTTCTCGCACGCATCGCCGTCCCCTCACCCGAGCGCATCTTCGAGCTCGAGGCGGCGCTCCGGCGTGGCATCGACGCCGCCGAGGTGGGCCGCCTGAGCGGGTGGACCCGTGGTTCGTCCAACAGCTCGAACGCATCGTGGAGGAGCGGCGGCATCTCGAGTCGGCCACTTCGCTCGAACCTGCAGACCTCCGACGCGCCAAGCGCCTCGGTTTCTCCGACGCACAATTGGCGTGGCTGCGGGGCTCCACGGAGGCGGCGATCCGGGCGGAGCGGTTGTCCCACGGCATCCGGCCGACCTACAAGACGGTTGACACGTGCGCGGCCGAATTCGAGGCGTTCACGCCCTACCACTACTCGACCTACGAGGAAGAGGACGAGGTCCGTCCGTCGGCACGGTCGCGGGTCGTGATCCTCGGGTCGGGCCCCAACCGGATCGGGCAGGGGATCGAGTTCGACTACTGCTGCGTTCACGCCTCCATCTCTCTTCGCGACGCCGGCTACGAGACGGTCATGATCAATTGCAACCCCGAGACGGTGTCGACGGACTACGACACCTCCGATCGTCTGTACTTCGAGCCTCTCACGGAGGAGGACGTGGCGAACGTCCTCGATGCCGAGTTCGGTGCCGGTGGCACGGTTGTCGGTGTCATCGTGTCGCTGGGTGGTCAGACGCCGCTGAAGCTCGCGCACTCACTTCCTCCGGATCTGGTGCTCGGTACGAGCCCGGCTTCGATCGACCTGGCGGAGGACCGGAAGCGCTGGAACGCGCTCTGCCTCGAGCTCGGCCTTCCCCAGCCTCCTGGTGGCACGGCCACGAGCGTGGCGGAGGCGCTCTCCATCGCCGGAGACGTCGGCTATCCCGTGCTCGTGCGCCCGAGTTATGTCCTCGGGGGTCGAGCCATGGAGATCGTCTACGACGACGAGAGCGTGCGGCGGGTGATGAACGAGCTCTCGACCGGTGCCTTGGCGCGTGAGGGCGGTGTCACGGCGGAGCGCCCTGTGCTGATCGACCGCTTCCTGGAGGATGCCGTGGAGGTGGACGTCGACGCGGTCCGCGACTCGACAGGCGAAGTCCTCATCGGGGGGATCATGGAGCACGTCGAGGAGGCCGGGGTGCATTCGGGCGACTCGGCGTGCGCCTTGCCGCCGCAAACGCTGCACTCGTCGGTGGTCGCTACCCTCGACCACCACACCCGCGCCCTGGCCGAGGCCCTGGCGGTGTGCGGACTGATCAACGTCCAGTACGCGGTCAAGGACGGCGAGGTCTACGTCCTCGAGGCCAATCCGCGAGCCAGCCGGACCGTTCCCTTCGTGGCCAAGGCGACGGGGGTCCCCCTGGCCATGGTGGCAGCCCGTGTCATGGTGGGCCAGACGCTCGAGGAGCTCAGAGCGGAGGGTCTCGTACCTCGGGGCATCGTGGGCCGGGTCCCGTCGCTCGACCATGTCAGCGTGAAAGAGGCGGTGTTGCCCTTTGACCGTTTCCCCGGGGTGGACACGCTGCTCGGTCCCGAGATGCGCTCGACCGGCGAGGTGATGGGCGTGGACACCACGTTCGGATTGGCCTTCGCCAAGAGCCAGATGGCAGCGGGCACTCGACTTCCCGACTCGGGCACCGTCTTCCTCTCGTTGGCCGATCGCGACAAGCCGGCGGGGCTCGGGGTGGCGCGCTCGTTCAGCGCGCTTGGCTTCTCCATCGCCGCGACGCTCGGGACCGCGGGGTACCTGCGCTCACATGGTGTCGCCGTGGACACGTTGGTCGCCAAGGTGGGCGAGGAAGGAGTCGCGTCCGACGCGGTCGACCTCATCGCGGAAGGAAAGGTGCAACTGGTCGTCAACACACCGCGTGGCCTCGGACCGCGGGCGGACGGACAGCACATCCGGCAGGCCGCAGTGACCTTCCACGTGCCCTGCCTCACCACCCTGGCCGCGGCGCGGGCCGCCGCTGCGGGTGTCGCCGACGCGCGTGTCCACCCCCTCGAGGTGCGTCCGCTCCAGGACCTGCATCTCGCCCATCACGTTGACCAGGCGTCGTCGTGAAGGTGCCGGCTGGGCTCGGCACCCGGGTCGGATCGGTCGAGCTGGCCAACCCCGTCATGACGGCATCGGGCACGTCGGGCCACGGGACGGAGCTGGCCGAGTACGGGGACCTGGCCCAGCTCGGTGCGGTCGTCGTCAAGTCACTCTCGGTCGGTCCGTGGCCCGGGAACCCCGCGCCTCGGGTCCATGACGCGGGGCCGGGCATGCTCAACAGTGTCGGTCTGCAGGGCCCGGGGCTCGAAGCGTGGCTCGACCGCGATCTCCCGGCGCTGGCGGCGGCCCGTGCCCCGGTGGTGGTGAGCATCTGGGGCCACAGCGTGGCGGACTACGGCCGCGCCGCCGATCTGGTCGCTGACGCGAGCCGGACGACCAGCGTCGGCGCCGCCATCATCGCCCTCGAGGTCAACGTGAGCTGCCCCAACGTCGAGGACCGGTCGAGGATGTTCGCCCACTCGGCCTCTGCGACGGCGCGACGCCCTCGCGGCCTCGGACTGCGGGCTGCCCCGCTGGGCGAAACTCAGCCCCAACGTGCCCGACATCGTGGAGATCGCGGCCGGAGCCCTCGAAGGAGGTGCCGATGGCCTCACGCTCGTGAACACGCTGTTGGGCCTCGCCCTCGACACCAGAACCGGTCGTCCCGTGCTCGGAGCGGGAGGAGGTGGCTTGTCGGGCCCCCCCGTACACCCGGTGGCCGTCCGGGCGGTCTGGGAGTGCCGCGGCGCCTTCCCGTCGGTGCCGATCGTCGGTGTGGGCGGTATCTCCCGTGGGCTCGATGCCGTCGAGTTCCTCATGGCGGGCGCCGACGCCGTCCAGGTGGGCACCGCCACCTTCCGGGATCCGCGGGCGCCGTGGAAGGTGCTCCGTCAGCTGGCCCGCTGGTGCAGCGAACGGGCCATCTCGGTCGATGATCTTCGTGCCGGTGCCTGCCGTCGGGCTGGAACCGCGGGGACGGAAACACGGGGGATGGAAGTGGCAAGGAGCGTGCCTCGCCGGGCGCGACCGTCGGAAGGAGAGAACGATGGCTGAGGGCTTCGTGGACCGGATCGGGGCGGCGGTGGCGCGCACCGGTCCGTTGTGCGCCGGGATCGATCCGTCGGGGGCGCTGTTGTCGGCGTGGGGGTTGCGCGACGATGCGCACGGACTGCGCGCCTTTTGCCGAACCTGCATCGACGCGTTCTGCGGGGTCGT
The DNA here is from genome assembly GCA_963824445.1 of uncultured Acidimicrobiaceae bacterium. Classification (GTDB taxonomy): domain Bacteria; phylum Actinomycetota; class Acidimicrobiia; order Acidimicrobiales; family RAAP-2; genus Bog-473. The sequence goes on from CAWGPG010000001.1 coordinate 517,424, forward strand.
CGGGGTCGTCAAGCCACAGGCGGCGTTCTTCGAACGGCACGGTTCGGCGGGCATGGCAGAGCTCGAGCGCTTCGTGGCCGAGGCGAATTCCGCCGGGCTGGTCGTCATCGTCGACGCAAAGCGCGGCGACATCGACTCGACGGCGGAGGCCTACGCGGACGCATGGGTCAATCCGGCCAGCCCCCTTGCGGGGGACGCCGTCACGGTGCACGCCTACCTCGGGCTGGGAGCATTGGCACCCCTCGTCCGGCTCGCCGGCGCGCGACGGCCGCGGGGTCCTGGTCGTGGCCAGAAGCTCCAACCCCGAGGGCCGCGCCCTGCAACGGGCGCGCACCGCCGACGGCGAGGCGGTCGAGGACATGCTCCTGGCGGAGGTGGCCAGTCTGAACACGTCGGGAGAGGTGCCGAAGGGAACGGTGGGTGCAGTCGTCGGCGCCACCCTTCCACCGTCGAATTTCGAGTTATCCCAGCTTGGAGGGGTAATTCTCGCCCCCGGGCTCGGTGCTCAAGGTGCGGGTCCCAAAGACATCGCGGACGCGCTTTGCGGGATGTCCGCTCGGCACGGTCCTGCCGAGCAGCTCACGGGGACTTTTGCGGCACGGACCGGACTGCGAGACGCTGCGCCAAGCCGCCGGATCGCTGGTTCGCGAGTTGTCGGCCGGCATGGCCTGAATCCGGGCAATTCACGATGGCCAGGATCGAGGGCAATTCGCTGAATGTCCCTGGCAGAGGCGCTATGGTCTCGCCATGCCCCAGCCTCCCGCACTCACGCCCGAGCAGCGATCCGCTGCACTGGAAAAGGCCGCCAAGGTCCGCCGGGAGCGGGCCGAGGTGAAGGACAAGCTGAAGATGGAGTCGCTGACCTTGGCGGAGCTGCTCACCCAGGCGGATTCGAACGAGACCATCGGGAAGATGAAGGTCATTTCGGTGCTCGAGTCGCTGCCTGGCTTCGGGAAGGTGAAGGCTCGGCGCCTGATGGAGACCGTCGGCATCAGCGACAGCCGGCGACTGCAGGGTCTCGGCGCCAAGCAGCGGGAAGCGCTGCTCAAAGAGACTGCGCGCTGAGCCGCTGATCTTCGTGCTCATCGGCCCCGGTGGGGCCGGGAAGGGCACGGTTGCCGCCGAGCTGGTGGCCAACGACCCGGGGCTGTGGCTGAGCCGCAGTTGGACGACGCGGAACCCACGCCCCGGAGAACGCGAGCCGACGCGTACGTGTTCGTCGACCGAGAAGCGTTCGAAAAAGCCGTCGCTGAGGGTGGTTTCTTCGAGTGGGCATCGTTCCTCGACTATCTGGTCGGGAGTCCGATCCCGTCCCCGCCCCCGGGTGCCGACGTCCTCCTCGAGATCGATGTCCAGGGGGCCGAGCAGGTCCTGGCCCAGCGTCCCGACGCCATCGTGATCCTGCTGCTCCCGCCCTCGGCGGAAGTCCAAGCAGCCCGCCTGGCCTCCCGCGGCGACGACGACGACCACATCCGGCGCAGGGTCGAGCTCGGGCGGGCAGAGATCGAGCGCGGCACCAAGATCGCAGCTCACACCGTGGTGAACGACGACCTGGTGCAAGCCATGGGGGAGCTCACGGCTATAATCGACCGGACTCGCTCGGCTGCCCCCTGCGCCGCGAACCCGGAGGAATCCTGATGGCCCAAGGCCGCCACACGCTCATGGACCCACCCATCGAAGAGCTGCTCGACAAGGTCGACTCGAAGTTCACCCTCGTCGCGCTGGGCTCGGCGCGGGCTCGTCAGGTGAACTCGTACTACAACAGCCTCGGGGAAGGACTCGGCAAGGTCGTCCCGCCCCAGGTGGCGTCGGTCTCGGGCAAGCCGGTGTCGATCGCCTTCGAGGAGATCGCCGCGGGCAAGGCGACCTTCACCCGGCCCGATCCCGAAGAGGAGGCGGCCCTCGCCGCCGCCATAGCGGACGCCGCGGAGGCCGGCCTGCTCGAACAGGTGGGCGAGGAGGCCGCGGAGGCCGCAGTGCTCGGACCGCTCGACGTCGGGGACGACGACCCGACCGCCAGCTAAGGCGCACGCCGAGGCACGGTGACGCCACGGATGGCCGAGGACGCCGACATCCGACCTACCCCCTCGGCGCGGCGGCCCCGGGTGGTGCTCGGTGTGAGCGGGGGCATCGCGGCGTACAAGGCGGTTGAGGTCTGCCGGCGCCTGGTCGATGCCGGAGTTCACGTGGTCCCTGTCCTGACCGATGACGCCACGCGCTTCGTCGGCGAGGTGACGTTCTCGGCCCTGGCGTCTGAACCCGTCCAACGATCGCTGTGGAACGAGTCGTCGCCGATCCCACACACGATGCTGGGCCAGTCGGCTGACCTGGTGGTCGTGGCGCCGGCCACCGCCCACACCCTGGCGCGGTATGCCGCCGGCTTGGCCGACGACCTGTTGACGGCCACCCTCCTCGCCACCCGTGCCCCCGTTCTCGTCTGCCCGGCCATGCACACCGAGATGTGGGAGCACCCGTCGGTGCGCGAGAACCTGGCCACTCTGGAGCGGCGAGGCGTGAGAATCGTGCCACCTGAGTCCGGTCGCCTTGCGGGCGGTGATTCCGGTGAGGGACGTCTGGCCGAGCCGGCGACGATCGTCGAGGAAGCCTTGGCCCTCCTCTCCGAGGGCGAGTCCGTCGTGCGGAGGGAGGCCGGCGGGAGCGTCGGACGCGACGCGGCCGACCTCTCCGGGCAGCAGGTGGTGGTGAGCGCTGGCGGCACGCGGGAGCCCCTCGACCCGGTCCGCTACATCACGAATCGCTCCTCGGGCAAGCAGGGCCACGCACTCGCCGTTGCCGCAGCGCGGCGCGGTGCACGGGTGACGCTTGTCACCGCGTCATCGCTCGCACTCCCACCCGATGTCGTGGGTCGGGTGCGGCGCGTCGACGTGGATACCGCCGCCGATATGGAGCGCGCCATGACCGACAGCGCGGCTGACGCCGATGTCATCGTGATGGCGGCGGCCGTCGCCGACTTCCGGCCGAAGGTGTCTGCCGCCGCCAAACTGTCCAAAGAGGATGGCATCCCCGAAATCGTCCTGGAACCGACTCCGGACATCCTCACCGGGCTCGCAGCACGTCGGCTGCCCGGCCAGGTCCTCGTAGGGTTCGCAGCCGAGACGCACGACGTGGTCGAACGAGGAAGACGGAAGCTCGAGCGCAAGGGGGTCGATCTCTTGGTGGTCAACGACGTGAGCGCACCAGGCGCCGGCTTTGACCACGACACGAACGCGGTGGTGGTGCTCGGCTCGGCCGGGGAGCACCGGGAAATCGCCCTGACCACGAAGGATGCCGTCGCGAACAGCGTTTTGGATAGTGTGATCGCCCACCTCGAGCAGAAGCGGAGCACCACGTGAGAACGACCTTTACCTCGGAGTCGGTCACCGAGGGTCATCCCGACAAGATGGCGGACCAGATCTCGGACGCCGTACTGGACGCCATGTTGGAAGGCGACGCGTCGAGGTCGCGTCGCGTGCGAGACGCTTCTCACCACTGGCCTGGTCGTCGTGGCCGGAGAAGTGACGACCACGACGTACGTCGATATCCCCGAGTTGGTGCGAAACACGGTGTGCGACATCGGCTACGACGACGACTCGTATGGCTTCAACGGCAAGACGTGCGGGGTTCTGGTCACGCTCGACGCGCAATCACCGGACATCGCGCAGGGGGTCGACGCTGCCCTGGAGCTTCGGTCCGGGTCGGGCGGCGAGGACACGCTCAACGCGCAAGGTGCGGGCGACCAGGGGATGATGTTCGGCTACGCCTGCGACGAGACGCCGGATCTGATGCCCCTCCCGATCTGGCTGGCTCATCGCCTCTCGGAGCGACTGGCCCAAGTGCGTCGTGCCGGGGCCGTGCCGTACCTGCGACCCGACGGAAAGACACAGGTGTCCGTGGTCTACGAGGACGGGCGTCCGACGCGCATCGACACCGTCTTGATCTCCACACAACACGCGAGGGGCATCGACCTCGAAGACCGGTTACGGCCCGACCTGGTGGAGCACGTCATCAACCCTTTGCTCCCCACGGATCTCGACACCGAGGGCCTGCGCGTCTTCGTGAACCCCACCGGGATCTTCGAGCTCGGTGGCCCACACGCCGACACTGGTCTGACCGGACGCAAGATCATCGTCGACACCTATGGCGGCATGGCCCGACACGGTGGGGGAGCGTTTTCGGGCAAGGACCCCTCGAAGGTCGACCGCTCGGCGGCCTACGCCGCCCGGTGGGTGGCCAAGCACCTGGTCGCAGCCGGCGCCGCGAAGAGGTGCGAAGTGCAGGTGGCGTACGCCATCGGCGTGGCGCAACCAGTCTCCCTCCTGGTCGAGACGTTCGGGACGGAGGCCGCCGACCCGCAGAAGATCTCCGACGCCGTCCGGGAGATCTTCGACCTCAGGCCTGCGGCCATCGCCCGTGACCTCGACCTGCGTCGTCCGATCTACAAGAAGACCGCGGCGTACGGCCACTTCGGCCGCTCCGAGAAGGAATTCACGTGGGAGGCCACACCCCGAGTCGACGACCTTCGGGCCGCACTCGGGCTCTGAGGCGCGGGCTCCCCTGAGGGGGCCGGCATGATGAGCGCGGGGCACACGGCGGGTCCGGGCCGAACCGTACGGGTGCGCACCGAGGTCGCGGCGCTCTCCAGAAGCTTCGACTACGTCGTGCCCTCCGGCTGGAGCGCCGGTCACGTCACCGTGGGCGCCCGGGTGCGCGTACCGCTCCACGGACGCACCGTGCGCGGCTGGGTGGTCGAGACTGACGTCGACGTCCCGGCCGGCGTCGATGTGGTCCCCCTGAAATCGTGGCTCGGCTGGGGCCCTCCTCCCGCGCTGGTCCGGCTCGCCGAGTGGGCCGCGTGGCGCTGGGCCGGACCCGTCGCCTTCTTCTTGAAGGCTGCGTCACCGTCGACCGTGGTGCGCGACCTGCCGGCCGGACCTTCGGCATGGCCACAGCCTGGACGGCCGGCATCGACGGGACCGACGGGCGAACCCGCGCCGGGCGAGGCGACGGCGGCGCGCCTGTGGGCCCGAGCGGACCATGAAGCGTCGAACGTCGTCCGGCTGCCCCCGGCGACCGACCTCATCGACCTCGTCCTCGCCGTGCTGGAGGCCCCTGATGTTGCGGCGCGCCCAGGAGCCGTTCTGGTGCTCGTCCCCTCGAGTGGATGGGCGGAGCGCCTCACGGCCCGTTTACGGAGACGGGGGCACGCCGCGACGACCTCGTGGGACGAAGCGCGCGCCGGGTGGCCCGTGGTCGTCGGAGCCCGAGCCGGCGCCTGGTCGCCTGTGCCGAAGCTCTCCGCCGCCCTCGTGCTCGATGCACACGATCCCGCCTACCGAGAAGAGAGCGCACCGACCTACAGCGCGGTCGACGTTGCGGTCGAACGGGCGCGCCGCGACGGTGCCGCCTGCCTTCTGGTCTCCCCGGTCCCCCCCGTGTCGCTCGCGCCGGCGCCGGTCGTCTCGGCCACGAGGTCGGAGGAGCGCAACGGCTGGGCCCGCCTCGAACGAGTGGACCGCAGAGCAGCCGATCCGCGCACCGGCCTCTTCTCGCCGGAGTTCATCGCCCTTGCTCGCACGGTCCTCGAACGTGCGGGCGGCCACGCGGTGGGCCGGACCGTGGGGAGGCCGGATGGGCGCGACGCCCCGGTACCGCTCATCTGCGTCTACAACCGGACGGGTGGCGCCAGCCTGCTTGCGTGCGCGGCATGTGGTGAGGTTGCGCGCTGCACCCGTTGCGGTGCCGCCGCACGGCGGGCGCCACAGGCGGATTCCCTGCGCTGCCCCCGCTGCGGCGATACGCGACCCGGCGTCTGCGTCGCCTGCGGCGGACTGCGTATGCGGATCCTCCGTCCCGGTGTCAGCCGGCTTCGTGAAGAGCTCGAGGCTCTGCTCGGGGTTCCCGTGGGCGAGGTGTCGGGACCGCGACGACGAGAGACCGGTGGGCGCGAGACCGCCGGAGCGGAGTCCGCGCCGACTGCTGCGCCCGTCCTCGTCGGAACCGAGGCCGTCCTGCACCGCGTGCGCAAGGCGGGGGCCGTTGTCTTTCTCGACATCGACCTGCATCTGATGTCGCCGCGTCTCACCGCCACCGAGGAGACGCTGTCGCTGTTGGTTCGCGCCTCGCGCCTTGTCGGCGCGCGCGGCACGGGTCCGCCATGGGCGAGGGTCCAGGTGCAGACGCGGGTACCGGACCATCCGGTCTTGGTGGCGGCGGACCGGGGAGATCCTTCGTCGCTGTCGGCCGACGAGCTCGAGATCCGTCGGTTGTCGTCGCTCCCGCCGTTCGCCGCTCTAGCCCTGGTCTCGGGAAAGCTCGCGCCTGCCTACGCCGACGCGCTGGGGACGACGCTTCCCGCCGACGGTGCCGTCACTCTGTCGCCGCTCGGCTCCGAGTCCTTCCTCGTGCACGCGCCGGACCACGACGCGCTGTGCGACTTGTTGGCCCGCACACCCCGTCCGGCGGGACGTGGACTTCGCGTCGAGGTCGACCCGGCGCGACTCTGACGTCGAGGCGGTGCGGGCCGATCGCACTTTCTCGAACCATCCCTGAGCCTCGCATTGGAATCACCTGAATGCGCTCTGAGTTTCTCGTTACGAGTTGAAGGCAACTGCTGATTGGCCCGAATCGAGAGGGTGAGACCCTGGACGCGAACCGAAACGGTCCATACGGTTCCGACGGCGGATGCGATGAACCGCTCGTAGGCGAATCCCGAAAGGAGCCTCACGATGTCGAAGGTATCGAGAGAAACGGCCTCAAAGGTCAGCGACATGGGGCCAGCCGAGGATCGGACGGAGGAGTTCGATGGCTACACCGTCAACTTCGTGACTCTGCGTCAAGACGGTGACCTTGCGCCGATGTTGAAGGGCCTGCCCGATGATTCGTGTCAGTGCCCTCACTGGGGCTACCTGTTCAAGGGACAGATGACCGTTCGCTACGCCGACCATGAAGATGTGATCGAACCCGGTGACGCCTTCTACATGCCTCCGGGACATATTCCCAAAGCGGTTGCCGGGACCGAGTGGGTGCAGTTCAGTCCTACTGACGAGCTGGCTGTTTCGGAAGCCGCCATTTCGAAGAACATGCAGGCGATGCAAGGCGGGGGGTAACTACCGCTCTCTTGGTGACCGCCCGACACGACCTTCGTCGTGAGGTCAGCCGATCCCTGCCTACCGGCCGAAGAGTGGGCCCCCAATAGCTGAGGCCGCCGCGGAATTTCGACCGCGACCCGAGAGGACCGGGCCCGGCGGAGCCGTCACGCCGCCGGCCGGTATTCTGGAACGATGGCCGGCCTCACCATCCGTCAATACGGTGACCCCGTGCTGAAGGAACGCACCCGCGAGGTCGACGACATCGACGGTGGGGTGGCGAACCTGGTCGACGCCATGATCGAGACGATGTACGAGGCGCCGGGCACCGGGCTTGCGGCCAACCAGGTGGGAGTGCAGCGGCGCATCTTCGTCTACGACGTCGGAGATGGAGCTCGCACCGTGATAAATCCCCGCATCGTCGAGAGCGACGGGGAGTGGTCGTACGACGAGGGCTGCCTCTCCATTCCGGGGCTCAGCTGGGAGATCGTGCGACCCAACGCAGTACACCTGGTCGGGTTGGACCTCGACGGGAACGAGGTCTCCATCGAGGCCACCGAGCTCGAGGGTCGGGTGTTCCAACACGAGCTGGACCACCTCGACGGCATTCTCCTGGTGGAGCGGCTCAACGAGGACCAGCGCAAGGAGGCCCTCAAAATCCTGCGGACCCGTTCCCTCGACCTCGCCCCGAGCGATCCCGACGGGCTGTCGAGCCTCTTCGGAGGCTGAGGGAGACTCGGGTACACGGCTGACGGCGACAAAGGCGACAGCGTTTCTCGGACCAGCCCGTCGCCTCCCCGCGTACGGTAGGACCGTGTCGCGCCTGGCCTACCTCGGCACTCCACAGATGGCGGTTCCGCCGCTGCGAGCGCTCGTCGAGGCGGGTCACGAGGTGGTGCTGTGCGTCACCCGACCTGACCGGCGCCGTGGCCGTGGCGGGGCGACGACGCCCAGCCCGGTCAAGGCCGCGGCGATCGACCTCGGCGTGCCCGTGTCCCACGAGCTCCTCGAAGTGGCGACGGCCGGCGTCGAGCTCGCCGTCGTCGTGGCCTACGGACGCATCATCCCCTCGGCTCTCCTGACCCAGATCCCGATGCTGAACGTGCACTTCTCCCTCCTACCGCGCTGGCGCGGTGCCGCGCCTCTCGAGCGCGCCATCCTCGCCGGCGACGCCGAGACCGGCGTCTGCCTCATGAAGATCGAGGAGGGGCTCGATACGGGACCCGTCTACGCTCGCCGCGCCCGTCCCCATCCGTGAAGACGAGACGCTCGAGCAGTTGCGGTCCGAGCTCGTCGAGCAAGCGTGCGCGCTTCTCGTCGACGCGCTGGCCGGCGGTGTGAGCGGCCTCCCGGATCCGGAGCCGCAGCGGGGGGAGGCGACGATCGCCGCGAAGGTCACGCCGGAGGACCTGCGGCTCGACTGGCAGAGCACCGCCGAACAGCTTGGTCGCGTCGTTCGGATCGGACGCGCCTGGACGACCTTCCGCGGCCGGCGTCTGACCGTTCTGGACGCCGCCGTCGCACGCGACGGGGAGGTGATGACGGAGGCGCCGCCGGGCACCCTCGTGGGGACTGCGGTGGCGACGGCCGACGGTGCTCTCGTGCTTCGTCGCGTGCAACCCGAGAGCCGCTCGCCCATGTCGGTCGACGACTGGATCCGAGGTGCCCATCCTCTTTCCGGGGAGCGCCTCGGGACCGAGTAGAAAGAGCGGCAGTGACTGTCACTCCGATCGATGGGTGGAACCCCGATCAGTACGAGCGGTTCCGGTCCGAGCGCCGGCAACCCTTCGACGATCTCTTGGGACTCTGTCACCCCGTCCCGGGCGGACGCGTGGTCGATCTCGGATGCGGGACCGGCGAGCTCACGAAGGTACTGCACGACGACATGGAGGCCAAGGAGACGGTCGGCATCGACTCGTCGGACGCCATGCTCGAGCGCGCCCAGTCCGACCACTCCGCTGTGCCCGGGCTGAGCTTCGAGAAGGGCGACATCGCAACCTGGCTCGGACAAGATCTCGACCTTGTCTTCGCCAACGCATCGCTGCAATGGGTGGACGACCATCTGAACCTCCTGGCGCGCATGCGCACTGCGCTCTGCGTCGACGGACAGCTCGCCTTCCAGGTGCCGGCGAATTACCGCCATCCCTCGCACCTGCTGGCGCATCAGGTCGCCGTCGAGTCGCCGTTCATCGACGCCCTCGACGGAGACGTTCCCGAGGACCGCGGCCGTTTCGTCCTCTCACCCGAGCTCTACGCCGACCTTCTCTACGAGCTCGGAGCGAAGGATCAGGTCGTGCGCATGGAGGTCTACGGGCACGAGCTCGAGTCGACCTCCGAAGTGGTCGAGTGGGTCATGGGCACGCTGCTCACGCCGTACCGAAAGCGGCTGACGCCCGAGCTGTTCGACGCGTTCGTCGAGCGCTACCGCGAGCGCCTCATTGAGGAGCTCGGCGAAAGAGAGCCCTACTTCTACGGGTTCCGCCGGATCTTGTGCTGGGCTCGCTTCCGCTGAGCGAGCCCCCGGCCATGCCCGAGTCGACGCGCCCGCACGACGCACGCCAGCCCGGTCCCGCCGGGCTGCTTCGTATCGCCCCCTCGCTCCTCTCCGCGGATTTCGGGGTGCTGGCCGAACAGGTCGGCGAGGTGGCCGCGGCCGCTGACTGGCTCCACGTCGACGTGATGGACGGGCATTTCGTGCCGAACGTCACCATCGGCCCGCCGGTCGTCGCGTCGCTGCGGCGCCACACGCCGCTGTTCTTCGACTGTCACCTCATGATGACCGAGCCCGGGCGCTACCTCCAGGCGTTCGCCGACGCGGGTGCGGACGGCTGCACGGTGCACGTCGAGATCGGCGGCACGGCCGATCTCGTGGCCCAGATGCGCAGCCTCGATCTGCGCGCCGGCCTCGCGCTCAACCCCGACACACCGTTCGATGCGGTGGAGCCGTACCTCGGAAGCGTCGATCTCGTGCTGTGCATGACCGTGTTCCCCGGCTTCGGTGGCCAGAGCTTCATCGCCGATGTCATGGGCAAGGTCGAGCAGGTACGCCGCGCCGTCGACGCCGGGTTCCTTGGCGATCGACGTGGAGGTCGACGGCGGGATCGACGTCGACACGGCGCCGGTGGCGGCCAAGGCGGGGGCGAACGTCTTCGTGGCCGGGAGCGCCGTCTTCGGCCACGAGCGGCCTTGGGACACGGCGGAATCCATTCGCGCCGCCGTGCTCGGCCGGGGCGGCGTGGACGACGGCACCGCTGACGACGTCCCTGCCTCGTGACCTACGACGGGCGCGCCGTCGTCGCCGGCGGCGGGGTTCTCGGGACCTGGCACGCGCTCGAGCTGGTGCGTGCGGGTTGGGAGGTGGTGCATCTCGAATCCGCTCCCGCACCGACCGGCGCGTCGGTCCGCAACTTCGGCCTCATCTGGGTGAGCGGCCGACGCGGCGGCGAGGAGCTCGACGTGGCGCTGAGGGCCCGCCGGCGTTGGCAGGAGGTGGGTGCCGACGTCGCCCGCACTTGGCTTCCGGGCCAACGGCTCGCTCACCATCGCCCGCACCGAGGCGGAGCGGGCCGTCATGGAAGCGTTCGCCCACCTGCCGGCCGCGGCCGAACGCGGCATCTCGTTCGTCGAGCCCGACGAGGTAAAGGAGCGCAACCCCGCGGTGGCGGGCGAGTCGACCGGAGGGCTGCACTGCGGTCTCGATGCGGCTGTCGAGCCGCGGCGCGCTCTCGGCGCGCTGCGTGAACACCTCGCTTGCATCGCGCCGGCGCAGTACCGCTTTCACCCCGGGCACCGCGTCGTGGCAGCCGAGCCGGGCGGCACGCTGGTCGACACCGAGGGCACCCGCTGGGCCGGCGATCTCGCCGTCGTGGCCCCCGGAGCCGACTACGACCACCTGCACGGCACCTCCGGCCCGGCGGAGCGCCTGCAGCGGGTCCGCCTCCAGATGTTCGAGACCGAGCCGTTCGGCGCCGCCCTCACCACGTCGATCGCGGACGCCGACACGCTCCGCTACTACCCGGCGTACGTCGACGCGCCGCTCGAGGGCCTCGGCCCGCAGGGCCCGGTCGCGGCCGCGCACCACATGCAGCTGCTGCTGGTGCAGCGAGCCGACGGCGGCCTGACCGTCGGCGACACCCACGCCTACGAGGAACCCTTCGACTTCGCCCTGAGCGAGGCTCCGACGGACGAGCTCCTGGCCCGCGCCGCCCGCATCCTCGGCGCGCCGCTCCCGCGAGTGCGGTCTCGCTGGAGCGGGATCTACGCCCAGCGGCGAGACGGCGGGGTCTGTCTGCGCGAAGAGATCGAGGCGCGGGTGATCCTCGTCACCGGACCCGGCGGGCGGGGCATGACCTGCGCTCCGGCTATCGCGGCCGACACGCTCGCCACGGCCGGAATCGACCTCCCGGCATGATCGGCCCGTTCGCGCTCGCCTGCCTCGATATGGCCGGCACGACCGTACGCGACGACGGCGCCGTCGAGGCTGCGTTCCAAACGGCCCTTCGCGCCGTGGGGATCGAGCCCGGAACGCCTCGCTCCGACCAGGCGGCCGAGACGGTGCGGGCCACCATGGGCTGGTCCAAAGCCGACGTGTTCGCCGCGCTCCTCCCGCCTGGCGATGCGGCCCGCGCCACGGCCGAGTTCGCCCGCGCCTACGAAGCCTCCGTCGCCGCGGGTGGTGTCGGGCCGATCCCCGGTGCACTGGACGTGCTTCGCCAGCTGCGGTCCCGAGGGGTCCTGGTCTGCCTCACGACCGGCTTCGCACCCTCGACCCGCGACGCTGTACTGGCTGCGCTGGACTGGGCGGGCGAGATCGACCTGGCCCTCTCGCCCGGCGACGTCGGACGGGGCCGCCCCGCGCCGGACATGATCCTCGGTGCCATGGCACAACTGGGGGTGTCCGATCCGAGGGCCGTGGCGGTCGCCGGCGACACGGTGAGCGACCTCGAAGCGGGCACGCATGCCGGCGCGGGGGCCGTGGTCGGCGTCCTGAGCGGGGCTCACGACGAGGCGACGTTGTCGCGGGCGCCCCACACGGCGCTGGTGCCTGACGTGAGCGACTTCGTGGCCGTGCTCGAAGGCGTCGTCTCTCTGGCCGCTGACCTGCGCTTCTCGACAAAAAATGAAACGTGTTCTACAATTGCAGACGAAGGGCCGCGGTCGAAGGGTCCCGGTCGAAGGGCCGTGCTCGGAGGGTCGTGCTCGAACGAACTGCCGTGAGCCCGAGGACGTGAGCCATGGACGATGCGGAGCACATGCGCCGGGCGGTGGAGATCGCTGCCACCGTTCGCGGGTCCACCGCCCCCAATCCCTGGGTGGGCTGTGTCATCGTGCCCGCCCCTTCCCCTCGACCACGACCTTCGTGGGCGCAACGGCTCCGCCCGGAGGCCCGCACGCCGAAGCAGCGGCGCTCGCTGCGGCGGGGGAGCAGGCCCGGGGCGCAACCCTCTACGTCACGTTGGAACCGTGTGACCACCACGGGAGGACGCCGCCCTGCACCGCCGGGATCGTGGAGGCGGGAGTGGCGCGAGTCGTGATCGGCATCGAGGACCCCGACCCTCTCGTCGCCGGTCGCGGCATCGAGACGCTGCGGGCGTCCGGCGTCGAAGTCGACGTGGGCGTCGAGGCGGCACGCGTGGCCGACCAACTGGCGCCCTACCTGAAACACCGGACGACGGGACGGCCGTGGGTCGTCCTCAAGATGGCGGCCACGCTGGACGGGCGTACCGCCGCACCCGACGGCACCAGCCGGTGGATCACCGGCGAGGCGTCCCGACGCGACGTCCACCGCCTGCGGGCGCAGTCCGACGCCGTCCTCGTCGGAGCGGGCACCGTCCGGGCGGACGACCCCGAGCTCACCGTTCGGCTCGGCGACGGCGAGGCGACGTCCGAGCCTCTGCGTGTCGTCCTCGGCTCGGTCCCACCGGACGCCCGCGTCCGGCCCGGCGCTCGAGCTCTCAGGGGATTTGGCTGACGTGCTGTCGGAACTGGGCCGCCGCGGCGTGCTCGAGCTGCTGGTCGAAGGCGGGGCGACCGTCGCCCACGACTTCCACGCTGCCGGCCTCGTGGACCGCTACGTCCTCTACCTCGCGGCTGCGTTCTTCGGGGGCGACGACGGCCGTCCGCTCTTCGCCGGGCCGGGGGCTGGCACAATTGGCGACGTGTGGAGAGGCAAGGTCATCTCGGTCGAGCGACTGGGTGAGGACATCCGAGTGGAGCTGGCTGCCTGATGAGCTTCTCGAACGTGCGCGACGCCATCGACGCCATCGGCCGCCTGGGCATGGCGGTCGTGGTCGACGACGAGGACCGGGAGAACGAGGGCGACCTCGTCATGGCCGCGGAAGCAGCCTCACCCGAGAACATCGCCTTCTTCTTGGCCCACACCTCAGGCGTGATCTGCGTTCCGCTGCTGCCCGAACGAGCCGACGCGCTGGACCTGCCGCTGATGGTGACCGCCAACACCGAGGCGCAACGGACCGCGTTCACCGTCAGTGTCGATTGCCGCCATGGCACGACCACCGGGATCTCGGCTGCTGACCGGGCCGCCACCATCGCCGCGCTGGTCGACCCGAAGACGCGGCCCACCGATCTGAACCGGCCCGGGCACATCTTCCCGTTGCGCTATCGCACCGGTGGGGTGCTCAAGCGGGCCGGGCATACCGAGGCGACGGTCGACCTCAGCCGCGCCGCCGGTCTCTCACCGGCCGGTGTCCTCTGCGAGATCGTGACCGAGGACAAGTCGGGGATGGCCCGCCTGCCCGACTTGGAGCGATTCGCCAAGAAGCACGACCTCCCGCTGATCTCCATTGCCGACCTCATCCGCTATCGCCGCCAGAACGAGAAGCTGGTCAGGCTCGTGTCAGAGGCCCGCATCCCCGCCAAGGGCCGCGAGTTCCGCGCCCTCGTCTACGAGTCCGTGCTCGACAACGAGCAGCATCTGGCCCTGGTGATGGGCGATGTGGCCGGAACCGAGGATGTGCTGGTCCGGGTGCACTCAGAGTGCCTGACGGGCGACGTGTTCGGGTCGCTGCGCTGTGACTGCGGACCGCAGCTGCACGCGGCGCTCGACCTCATCGAACAGGAAGGGCGCGGGGTCCTGATCTATCTACGCGGCCACGAGGGTCGAGGCATCGGGCTCGGCCACAAGATCCGTGCCTACCAGCTCCAGGAGGAGGGCCACGACACCGTCGACGCCAACCTGCAGCAGGGCCTGCCGGTCGACAGTCGTGAGTACGGGATCGGCGCCCAGATGCTGGTCGATCTCGGTGTGACGACCATGCGCCTCATGACGAACAACCCGGTCAAGTACGGCGGGCTCGAGGGATTCGGGCTCGACATCACCGAGCGCGTCTCGCTCCAGCCGTCGGCGAATCCCGAGAACATCGCGTACCTGCGCACGAAGCGCGAGCGCATGGGCCACCTGCTCCACGGCCTCGACGACGTCCGCTAAGGGTGGACGTGGCCCGAGTTGTTGACACCGGCGGATTCGATACCGCCCGATTCGAAACCGCCCGATTCGAAACCGCCCGATTGGACAGATAGGTGGCCGGATCCGACGTCGCCCCGCTGCCCGACGGCGCACTCGAGATCGCCTCGGCGCAGGTCGGCGCCACGCTCGCCGGTGCGCACGAGGGAATCGGGCTGAGGATCGGCATCGCCTGCGCCCGCTTCAACGGCGGCGTGACCCTGCGCCTGTTCGAGGGAGCCCTCAGCGCGCTCGATGAGGCAGGGACTGACCGGCGGGACCTGACCGTGGCGTGGGCTCCCGGCGCGTTCGAGCTGCCGCTGGTGGCGCGTGCGTTCGCGCATGCGGGGAAAGTGGACGCGGTGCTCTGCTTCGGGGCGGTGATCCGCGGTGACACCAGCCACTACGACTTCGTCGCCGGCCAGTGCGCCTCGGGCATCCAGCAGGTCCAGCTGGCGACCGGGGTGCCGGTCGTCTTCGGCGTCCTGACCACCGAGACCCTGGAGCAGGCGCTCGAACGATCGGAGCCGGACGAGACCAACAAGGGTCGGGAGGCCGCGCTGACCGGCATCGAGATGGTGCGACTTCTGCGCGCCACGGCCCTGTCCTGAAGCAACGGGTGGCCGTGAAGGCGTGATCTCCGGCTCTTTCGGAATTGAGCGGTGTCGGCGGGCACGAACACGTCAGCCAGTCGCGGAGGTTGGTACGAACCCAAATGAAGCCCTGACTTGCACCCTTCACTTCCAACCCGGCGTGCGGCTCGCTTCACGGAAACGTCGTAGGCGGCGATCTCGATGATCCATCCGAGTTCTGGCCGCCCGTAGTACGGCCTCTTCCACTTCACGGCGTAGTGCAGGCCCGGGATTGTTGCTCGGGTCGTCTCGTCCAACCGCTCGAGGATGGGCTGGAGATGCGGCATTTGGTGCCGGACCCAGTCGTCGATGTCGGAGTGGTTTGTAGCCGGCTCTGGAGGCTTTCGCGATGCATTCCCTTTGATTGCTTTCGGCATTGTCCTTCGGGCCGGGGTTAGTAGAGGATCAGCTGCGTGCAGCGGTACGACGCCATGAGCCGCTCGGTCGTCTCGTTCGTAACCGTGGCATCCCAGACCTGCGTGGTCCGGCCATGGTGGAGGGGTGACGCCGTGGCGATGACGACATCGCCTTCGCGGGCGCTCGATATGAAATTGGCCGAGCAGTCGACGGTCGTGAAGCCCTTGGCACCCTCGGGCCAGTGGTGGTTCACTCCGAACGCGCACAGCGCGTCGGCGAGCGTGATCACGACGGGCGCCCACAGGAAGCCGGTTCCCGCGATGAGGTTGTGTGCGACGGTCAGCCGGGCCAGCGGGTACTCGTCCGGCCCGTCGTGATGGATCTCGATGCCGAGCAGATTCAAGAAGTTGGAGGCGTCGTAAGGGGGTGGCACCGGCTCAGCTTGCCCCATCCCGGCCACGGCCAACAGTTGCCATCTGCGAAGATTGCACCCCATGCTCCGCCTCGTCCTGCCCAAGGGTTCGCTCGAGCGCGCCACGATGCAGCTCTTCGAAGACGCCGATCTGGCGGTGAGCCGGGCGTCGGATGTGGCCTACCGGGCGACGATCGAGGACCCGCGCATCGACGAGGTGCGCATCCTGCGTCCACAGGAGATCCCGGTGTATGTGGCCGACGGTCTCTTCGACATCGGCATCACCGGCCGTGACTGCATCGAGGAGCGGGGGAGCAACGTGGTCTCCTTGGGCCGGCTCACCTACTCCAAGGCGACGGCGAACCCGGCCCGAGTCGTGCTCGCCGTCGGCGCCGATTCGCCGGTCTCCTCCCTCGAGGAGCTCGCCGGCCTGGCGGCCGCACGCACCGGACGCCTGCGCGTGAGTAGCGAGTACCCCGAGCTCACCCGCCGCGCCCTGCAGGCCCACGGCATCGATGCGGAGATCGCCCTCTCCTACGGCGCCACGGAGGCGAAGGTCCCCGACATCGCCGACGCCGTGGTCGACATGACCGAGACCGGCAGCGCACTCCGCGCCGCCGGGCTCAAGGTCATCGAGACGCTCCTTGTCTCGCACACCGAGCTGATCGCCAACCCGCATCAGCCGAGGATTCTGCGAAGCGTCATGCCATGGAGCAGATCCTCACCCTCCTGCAAGGCACACTCGAGGCGCGGGGCAAGGTGCTCGTGAAGCTCAACGTGGCGGCCGAGAACCTCGATGCCGTCCTCGAAGTCCTCCCGTCGATGCGGGCGCCGACGATCTCGGAGCTCTCGGGAGGTGGCGCCTTCGCGCTCGAGACCGTCGTCGCCAAGTCTGGTATCAACACCCTCATCCCGGCGCTTCGTGACCATGGCGCGACGGACATCCTGGAGCTCCCGCTTTCCAAGATCGTCCACTGACGTGGGTGGTGTCGTCCCCTTCGCCGGTCCCCGCCACGGGCACGTCATGTCCTTCGACCGGGTACGTGGTCTCGGCAACGTCGTCGACGACACCGGCGCGTCGTTCGGCTTCCACGCCACCGCCATCGCCGACGGCAGCCGGAACATCACGGTCGGCGCCACGGTCGTGATCATGGTCTCACCCGGCCACGGCGGGCGCTTCGAGGCTCGATCGGTCCTCCGGGTCGGCTGAGGGTCCGAGCGCGCCTCGCGACTGCTTCGTGCGACGGGACGCCTTCGCTCGTGATCAGGGAGGTGGGACGCGAGACGTCTGGCCTCGTGTCGTTGCCCCTTGCTCGACAGCACGCGCACCGGTCTCTTCCCATCTCCATCCCGCGTAGAACCGGGCGAAGGCGTCGAGCGCCGCGCCCACCTCGACCTGTTCGCCCGTCGCCAAAAGATCGAGCAGCAAGCCGCGCACGACAGCGACCGCGAGCCGTGCGTGCGTGCGTGCCACATCGGGCGGCACGCCGACCCCGGTGCCCTCGGCCAATGTGGCGCTCGCGTCGAGCCACCCGGCGATGTCGCCCTCGAGCAGCGGTCCGAGCGCGGGGTCGCCTTGGATCGCCCGCGAGTAGAGGGCAAAGAACAGCCGCTCGAGGTCGGCCAGTCCAGGATCCGACACATAGGCCCAGACCAGCCGGATCAACTCGTCGGTCGCGCCGCCGCTGGCTGTAGCCAGGGTGGCCACCCGGATCCGTGTCCGAGCCTCGACCTCCCGGGCCACGGCCACCAGCAGTCCGTCCTTGGAGCCGAAGTGGTACAGCAGCATGCGGTGGCTGGAGCCGACCGCGTCGGCGATGCGACGAAGGCTCTGGTCACCGAGCCCGTCCTGGGCGAAGTGCTCGATCACCAATTCGAGCAGCCGGTCTCTCGGAGTTTCCTCTCGCATGAACCAAATGGTACACTCTGGGGGACCAGAAGTGTTGTGCCGAAGCAACGATGTGACGAAGAAGGTGGAAGCGATGCGTGAACAGGTAATCGAACACACGGTGACGTCGGACGCGGAGCCTTGCGCCGTGTTCGGGCTCTTGATCGACGGTTCCACGTGGCCCGAGTGGTCGCCGATCGGGTCGTTCGAGCTGATCGAGCCTGGGGATGCGTCGCCCGAGGGCCTGGGCGCGGTCCGCCTGTTCACGACCGGCCGGGTCAAGAGCCGGGAACGGGTCGTCGAGCGTTCACCGGACCGCGTCTTCTCCTACGTGCTCGAATCGGGCCTGCCGCTGCGTGACTACCGGGCGACGATCGACCTTTCGCCCACGGTGAGCGGCACCACCATCCACTGGCGGTCCACGTTCCGGGCCAAGGTGCCCGGGACGGGCTGGCTCTACCGATTGCAGCTCGGGAACTTCATCGGGCGCACCGTCGACGGCCTCGCCCTCGCCGCCTCCGGATCGCGGGCCGTCTGAAGGGTCACAGACTCGAGCTCAGCCCATGGCGCCTCCGTCGGACGACGGCTGCGCTCCGGTGCGCTCGTCACCCTCCAGTCGGACGAAAACCAGGCGGAGCTGGGACAACGACTCTCGAAGCGAGGCTTCGGTCTCGCCCAGCCGACCCTGGAGGGCGTCGAGGATCGCCCCCAACCCGTCGATGGCCAGTCTCGCCTGGAACAACATGGGCGGGCTCTGGGAGAGGTAGATGGCGGCAAGCTCGAAGAGCCCGTAGCAGTGGTTGGCCACAACGACCTCCGCCGGCGTGTGGGCCAGTTGCTCTCGCATGGCCTCGACCGCCTTCTGGGCTTCCTCTGCCTCTTCTGGGGTCATGGTGTCGTGCCCGAAGTCGCCGGGCGGCATGCCGTGGGGCGGCGGAGCGCCTCCTCCGGGGTTTCGCCCGCCCGGATCGCCCCCGACCGGGCCTTGGCCGCTGGAAGGCGTCTCGGCGTCGCCCTCTTTCTTGGGGAAATGCTCGCCCGACGGTGTCCAAAGGCTGCTCATGCTGGTACTGTATGCACCTTGACTACTTGGAAGCGGGGCCTCCACTGAGGGGTCTCCACCTGGCCACCGTGAGCTCGCCCACCCGGTGAGCACGTGCGCCAGGTCGATTGTCCTTGGCCGCGGGTTTTGCCCGCGGGCCGGTCTCGCTCCACCGATTGGCTTGCGGAAGGACCGCGAGCCCGAGTGAGAGGTTCGATGACGCATCGTCGCTGAAACCACAACAGAGCACCGGATCAATGACCGCATCCGTGCCCGTGAAGTCCGGCTCGTGGACCCCGACGGTGTCCAGCTAGGCATCAAGCCACTGCCCGAGGCGCTCGCAATCGCCAAGGAACTCGATCTCGATCTCGTCGAAGTGGCCCCTATGGCCAACCCTCCGGTTTGCCGGATCATGGACTTCGGCAAGTTCAAGTTCGATGAGGCCCAGCGGGCCAAGGAGAGCCGGCGTAAGACCGTCCACGTCGGGATCAAGGAGATGAAGTACCGGCCGAAGATCGGTCCGGGGGACTTCGAGACGAAGACTCGGCGGGTGGCCAAGTTCCTGGCCGATGGGCACAAGGTCAAGATCACGATCATGTTTCGTGGTCGCGAGGTCTTCCACCCCGAGCACGGCAAGCGGATCCTCGACCGGATCGCCGAGCAGATGGAGGGCATCGCCAAGATCGAGGCCGAGCCAAAGCTCGACAACCGCAACATGATCATGGTGCTCGCCCCCGACAAGCGTGCCCGCCAGGCCGCACAGTCGCGGGCATCGAACCAACAGCGCGCCGACCGTGGCGCCGGCCGCCAGGACGACGTAGGTGAGACCTCGGGAGCGGATCCCGCGGCAGCACCCGCAGCGAGCCAGGCTGGAGGCAACGGGAGCGCACCGGTGGTCGAAGGGGTCAGTGACGTCGCGGCGGCGGCCGAAGAGGGATGAAGCAATGCCAAAGATGAAGACGGACCGAGGCGCCGCCAAGCGCATCAAGGTAACCGGCAGCGGCCGTCTGCGCCGACGCCAGGCCTTTCGGGGGCACATGCTCGAACACAAGTCGAGCGTGCGCACGCGCCGGCTCGCTCGTGAGAGCGACATCTCCAAGGCGGACGAGCGCGCCACACGCCGGATGCTCGGCATCTGAGCGCGTCCGCACCGCCAGCCCCCGTCCCACCCCCAACCCCCGAGAGAGGAGACACCCATGGCCAGAGTGAAGCGTGCCGTCCATGGGCGCAAGCACCACCGCGCCGTCCTGGAGCAGGCCCAGGGGTACTACGGCAACAAGAGCCGTTCCTATCGTGCTGCCAACGAGCAGCTCATGCACTCAATGCAGTACGCCTACCGCGACCGCCGGGCGCGCAAGGGCGACTTCCGCAAGCTCTGGATCCAGCGCATCAACGCCGGCGCCCGCGCCAACGGCACGAGCTACAGCCGGCTGATCAACGGTTTGCACCAGGCGGGGGTCCAGGTCGACCGCAAGGTGCTCGCCGACTTGGCGGTGACCGACCCCGCCGCGTTCAGCACGCTGGTGCGGACCTCGCAGGACGCGCTCCGTGCCGCGCCGGCGGCCGAGGTCGCTTCCTGAGCCAGCGGCTGGCGTTCACGCACCGGCGGGTCCGCCGGCTGCGCGGGCTCCTGCAGAAGCGCTCGACGCGGTGGAGTGAGCGCGCCTTCGTCGCCGAGGGTGCCGAGCTCATTCGGTGCGCCCTCGAGTCGGGCCACACCGTCGAGTCCCTGTACGTCTCGCCCGAGGGCGCGGCCGACGCGGGATCCCGCCGCGTCTGCGATCAGGCGGCGGCCGGCGGTGTCCGGGTCTTCCCGCTCGCGGCGGGTGTCCTCGAACGCGTGGCTGACACCGTCACCCCACAGCCGGTCCTGGCCGTCCTGCCGATGTTCGATCAGCCTGCCCCCGGCCTGCGGGCCGCAGGTCCGGCATCGCTCGTGGTCGTCCTGGTCGACGTACGCGACCCGGGCAACGCCGGGACCGTGCTTCGAAGTGCGGACGCCTCGGGCGTGGACGCCGTGGTCTTCGCCGGCGACTCGGTCGACCCCTACAACCCCAAGACCGTTCGGTCGTCGGCGGGGTCCCTGTTCCATGTCCCCCTCGCCGTGTGGCGCGCTCCCGTCGCGTCGGTTGCCACCCAGCTCACCGAGGGTGGCTATCGCACACTCGGCACCCTCGTCCGAGGAGGCGAGGACTATGCGGCCGTGGACTGGTCCGTGCCCACGGCACTGTTCCTGGGCAACGAATCCTCGGGTCTCGATCCCGGGTTGTGTGAGTCGCTCGCGGGGACCGTGGCCATCCCGATGGCTGGACGGGCCGAGTCGCTCAACGTGGGCGTGGCCGCCGCCGTGATGTGCTTCGAGGCGTTGCGCCAGCGCCGTGCGGCGGACGCCGCGCCTTCGTCAGCCGGCGGCAGCTCCGGCGACGCCCGCGACGGCATCTAGCATTTCGGCCAAACCATGGTGACTGAGAACGTGACTGACAACGTGACTGACGATGTGACTGACGATGTGGACGCAGACGTCGAGATCCTCGCCGCCGAGGGCGGCCGTGCCATCGCGTCCGCATCGTCCCTGGCGGAGCTGGCACGGGTCGAGACGGAGCTCCTCGGCAAGCGGTCCGCACTGACTCGGGCCCATCGCCGCCTGGGCGCCCTCGATCCGGGCGAGCGAAAGGAGGCCGGGCGTCGCCTCAACGAGGCGCGCGCCCGCCTCGAGGCGGAGCTCGAGACGAGGCGGGAGGCCTTGGCCAGGAGAGAGCGGCAGGCGGCGCTCGCCGTGGACCGGCTCGACCTCACCGAGGTGGTCCCGGACCAGGTCCTCTCACCTCTTGCACGTGGCCACCTTCACTTGGTGACCCAGGCCCGGGACGAGCTCGAGGATCTCTTCGTCGGTATGGGCTTCACCGTGGCGGAGGGACGGGAGGCCGAGTCGGATTGGTACAACTTCGAAGCGCTCAACATGCCTCCCGCGCATCCCGCCCGGGGCATGTACGACACCATGTACCTCGATCTCGGCGAGCCCGAGACGGTCTTGTTGCGCACCCACACGTCGCCCGTGCAGATCCACCTGATGGAACGTGCCGTGGCTGAGGGTTCCCTGCCGATCCATGCCGTCATGCCGGGCAAGTGCTTCCGCCTCGACACACCCGACGCACGACACCTTCCGGTGTTCAATCAGATCGAGGGGCTGGTGGTCGATCGCGGCATCACGTTCGGTGATCTCGCCGGGACCATCCAGGTCTTCACCGAGGCCTACTTCGGCGAGGGGATGCAGTCTCGCCTCCGACCGGCGTACTTTCCCTTCACCGAGCCGTCCGCCGAGTTCGAGATCACCTGCACGCTGTGCCTGGGCGAGGGATGCCGCACGTGCTCGCACACCGGCTGGATAGAGCTGGGAGGATGCGGGATGGTCGACCCAGCGGTGTTCGCCGCCGTAGGGATCGATCCGTCGGACTGGTCCGGCTTCGCCTTCGGGTTCGGCATCGATCGGCTCGCGCAAATGCGCCACGCCATTCCCGACATGCGCTCCTTCCTGGAGAACGACATCCGCTTCATCACGCAGTTCTGAGCCTGATTCCGTGCGCGCACCACTCAGCTGGCTCCGGGACTTCGCTCCGTTCCCCGACGACCTCGTGGTGTTGCGCGCCGAGTTGGACGACCTCGGACTGGTCGTCGAGAGCATCGAGCACGTGGGAGAGGGGCTGGCTGACGTCGTCGTGAGCCGCGTGCTCGAGATCCGCTCCATCGAGGGTGCCGATCGCATCCGTCTGGTCGTCGCCGACGCCGGCGCGGAGCCACTGGAGATCGTGTGCGGCGCGCACAACTTCGAGGTTGGCGACCGCGTGCCGTTGGCACCCGTCGGCACGCTCCTGCCGAACGCGGAGGGGCCGATCGTACGCAGGAAGATGCGCGGCGTCACCTCCAACGGGATGCTCTGCTCTGGGCGCGAGTTGGGGCTCAGTGACGACGGCGAGGGCCTTATGATCCTCGGCGCCGATGCGCCGGGCGAACCCGGCACGCCGCTCATGGAGGCGCTCGGGCTCGAACCCGACGTGGTCTTCGACATCACGGTCGAGGGCAACCGTCCGGACGCCTGGTCCATCTCGGGCATCGCGCGTGACGTCGCCAACCGGCTGCACCTTCCCTTTGAGGTGCCCGAGCCACCTGCTCCCGTGCCGAGCGGCCGCACCGTCGATCGGGTCGCGACGGCAGTCGTGGAGTCCACCGAACTGTGCCCGCGCCTCACCGTGACGGTCCTCGATCACGTGACGGTGGGCCCCTCGCCGCGTCGTGTCGCTCAACGGTTGCTGCTCGCCGGCATGCGCCCGATCAACAACGTGGTGGACGCGTCCAACTACGTGATGCTCGAACTGGGACAGCCCACCCACCCGTACGACCTGTCGCTCCTGCCGGGTCGAGGCCTGCGCGTACGTCGGGCGCGTGCAGGGGAGGTCGTCGAGACGCTCGACGGGGTGCACAGGACAGTCGGCGTACGAGGACGAGGGCTCGGCGATACCGGTGAGGACTGCCTCATCTGCGACGGCGAGGACACGCCGGTCGGCATCGCCGGAGTGATGGGCGGCGCGTCCTCGGAGATCGCCCACTCGACGACCGAGGTCCTGCTCGAGGCGGCCTACTTCGCTCCCATGGCCATCGCCCGCACATCGAAGCGGCTCGGTCTGCGCACCGAAGCATCGGCGCGCTTCGAGCGGGGTTGCGATCCGTGGGGCATTGAGCCGTCGGTCGCCCGGTTCTGCCAGATCCTGGGCGAGAGCGTGCCCGGGCTCAGGGTGGCTGACGGCATGCTCGACGTTCGAGGCGAGGTGCCGATGCCGTTCACGCTGAGCGTGCCCGTCGCCAGGGTCCGGCGCCAGACCGGCGTCGAGCTCGGGCGGGACGAGATCGCGGATCTCATCGAACCGATCGGCTTCTCCGTCCTGGCCGACGGCGCGAGCGACGACCGAAACGGCGACGAGAGCATCACCGTGACCGTGCCCACGAACCGCCCCGACATCCGTCCGGAGCCACACGGTGTCGACGATGTGATCGAGGAGGTGGCTCGGACGTTCGGCTACTCGAACGTGCCACGCCACATGCCGACCTGGCCCCAGCCGGGCGGTCTGACATCGCTCCAGCGCTCACGCCGACTGGTCAAGGAGGTCCTGTGCGGCCTCGGTGCTTCGGAGGGATGGACCGACACGTTCGTCTCGGCGGCGGATCACGACGACGTCGGCCTCTCCGGGCCGGCAGTGCGCGTGTCGAACCCGCTCGACGGTGAAAAGCCGTTCCTCCGGCGCACGCTCCTCCCGGGTCTCTTGCGCGCTTTGGCCTACAACGCCGGCCGGCGACAGCCCGAGGTGAGGCTGTTCGAGGTTGGCGTCGTGTTCTCGCACCCCGACGAGGGGTCACAGCTCGTATTCGAGCGAGCCGGAGCCGGTGGGAGCTCGACCGCCGTCCTTCCGGGCGAGCGTGAGATGGTCGCGGTCGTCTTCGCCCGTGACGGCGACGATGCCCGCACCGCGGTGGCGGCGTGGGACGTGTTCACCGACACCTTCCATGTCGACGGCATCCGCTTGGCCTCTCCTGGAGGGCACGGGTCACCGTTAACCGGCCTGCACCCCACCCGTTCCGCCCACCTCGTCGCCCGCAGCCCGGGCGGAGAGGTGACCGCAATCGGCTCCGTCGGCGAGGTCGACCCCGACGTGGCCGCCGCCTTCGGCGTCACACGGACGGCGGGCGGTGTGTCGTCCGCCCGTCGGGTGGGCTGGCTCGAAGTCGATCTCGGTCTGCTCTTCGATGAAGCCCTGCTTCCGCGTCGACCGGCGGGAGGAGGGGCGATCAGCCGCTTCCCGTCCTCGGATATCGACCTCGCACTGGTCATCGACGACCGATACCAGGCAGACGAGGTGGCTGCTTCGTTGCGTGCAGCCGCGGGGGAGGAGTTGGAGTCGGTTCGGCTCTTCGACGTCTATCGCGGACCTGGCATCGCCGAGGGAACGCGCTCCCTCGCCTTCCGGCTCCGCTTCTGCTCGCCGGAGCGCACGCTGACCGACGAGGAGGTCGGGTCCCTTCGCGCCCGCTGCATCCGGGCCGTGGAGCAGGAGTTCGGCGCGACGCTTCGCTGAGTCGGCGGACGCGCGACGCGCACGACACCGATTCACGATGAACCACCCGTTCTGCCGACAGCCGTGGTGGCCAGGATGTCCGGCATGTGATCCACGAAGAGCATGTGGCCCTCGCCGGAGATCTCGTGCAGCACGGCCCCTGGGATCGCATCGGCTTGGCGCCGGCCGTGAGCGAGGGGAACGTTACGATCGATGTCGCCCTGCCAGATGTGCACAGGCACGGTGATGTCCTCCAACCTGAACCCCCAGTCCCTGACGAAGAGGGCGAAGTCCTGCGCCCCGGCTTGACCGGTGGTCGCCGAGGCGTGCTGGAAGTCCCTGAGGAACGCGTCCCGGACCGCTGGCCGCATCAGCACGGCGCGGTCCGGGGCTGGTAACTGCTTGGCCATCCCGTCGATCATTCGCTCGGGCCACCGTTTCCCGAGGGCGATCACTCCTCCGAACAACGGCGTCAGTGCGAACGGTGCTCGACGGGCGAGGGCGGCGATCCGCTGGTTCATCGGCATCATGCCCTCCTCACTTCCGCGATCGGCCAGTGGGGCCACGCCGCTCACGATGGCAGCGGCCCTGACGCGGGTGGGCAGGAATCGGGCACACACGGCGGCGTGCGGCCCCCCGCCCGACAGGCCCATCACCGCGAAGTGCGCCAGTCCCAGATGGTCGGCCAAGGAGGTCACATCCTCGGCCCAGTCCCGCAGCTGTCGTCCCCGGTGGAAGCTGCTCAACCCGTAACCCGGTCGGTCCGGGACGATCAGACGAACGCCGGCCGCCACAACCGGCCCGTCGTCGACGGTGAAATTCCAACGCGATCCGGTCGTGCCGTGAAACGCGAACACCGGCTGGCCTTGTTGGGGGCCGAGTTCCAGCCAGCCCAGGTCTCGGCCATCTGGAAGAACCATCACGTGACTGTCCGGGAGCACCATGGGAAGCAACCGTAGCCAGCGTCGGGAAGATCGAGTCCGTCCCGACCCGTAGTCCCGGCCGACACAACCGAACCGCAGAACGCAGAACGCGGAACACGGAACACGGAGCACGGAACTTGCTTCACTTGGACACCCGAGCCGGAGGTTCGACGCAGCAGCTGTCTCTGCAACAACGCGGTGCTTCGTCCGCCGCTTGAATCCGTTTGGTCCGGCCGAGTCTGGTACGTCGGAGAGGTCGCGGTTCGCGTGGCATCGTGGGCGAGTGGAAGTCCGACGCCTCCATCTCGGGGACGACGCCATGGTGTCCGAGTGGTATGGCGTCATGCACGCGGTCGAACAGGATCTCTGGCCCGGGCTCGCTGGATACTCCCTGCGCGACATCCAAGCCTTCGCTCGCCATCGTGGCCAGTACCGGCGCTACGAGGGCGTCGCCGCGGGCGAGCCCGGAGGCCCGATCCTGGGTGTCGGGACCATGGAGGTGCCGCTGCGCGACAACCTCCACAGCGCGGAGGTCACGGTGCGCGTCCATCCGGCCCACCGGCGACGCGGCGTGGGAACGGCGATCGTCCAGGAGATGTGCCGGCTCGCTTCGGCCGACGGGCGGCATGTCCTCAACTCGATCGTCGAAGTGCCCCGGGACGAGGCTGAGGACCACCCCTCCATCCACTTCGCGCCGAGCGTCGGCTTCGAGGCGAGACTTCCGGGCAACGTCCGCCACCTCGATGTGCCGGTCGATCCCGCGCTGCTCGACGAGCTGCGCGCCGTGGTCGCCAACGCGCGGGGTGCGAGCGACTATCGAACGTTCACCTTCGAGGCGCCGTGGCCGGACGAGTACCGCGAGGACGAATGTGAGCTCCTGCGTCGCATGTCGACCGACGAGCCTTCGGGTGACGCGGACAGGGAGGAAGAGGTCTGGACGCTCGACCGGTTGCGCGAGCAAGACGTGCTCTGCGCCACGCGCGGGAACTCCACGCTCGCCGCCGTTGCGCTGCACCGTCCTTCCGGACGACTCGTGGCCTTTTAGGAGTTGCTGCTCGCCGATGACGCGCCGCACCAGGCGTGGCAGGAGATCACCATCGTCGATCCGGCGCACCGCGGTCACCGTCTCGGCCTCGCGGTCAAGCTCGCCAATCTGGACTTCTTGGCCGAGCGTGCGCCGGACGTGCGTACGATTCGCACCAGCAACGCGCAGGAAAACGCTCCGATGATCGCCGTCAACGACATGCTGGGCTTCGAGATCGTCGGCGTGGGAATGTTCTGGCAAAAGAAGCTCGGACCGCAATCGCAGCCCTCAACGCACACTCAGCCCGGAGCTTGTTGACCGGAGCTCTTCGTCCAGACCGGATGTCCGTCCGCATGAATATGCAACTATGTGTATAATGATGCGATGAAGGTGGGCATCGCCGGGGCGTCCGGTTATACAGGGGCGGAGCTCCTACGACTGCTGGCGTGGCATCCCGAGATGGACGTGGCCGTGGCCACCGCCCGCTCGCATGCAGGCGGGCTCGTCGGCGAGCACACGTCTTCCCTCCAAGCCGCCTATCCCGGTCTCGTGTACGAGGAGACCGAGCTTGACGCTCTTGACGGCCTCGACCTGGTCTTCTGCGCCCTGCCGCACGGCGAGTCCCAGGCCCTCGTGCCAAGTCTGCGCAGCCGCGTCGGCCGCATCGTGGACTTGTCCGCGGACTTCCGGCTCCGCGACCCCGAGTCCTACCCACGCTGGTATGGCGCGGAGCATGTCGCGCCGGAATTGCTGAAGGAGGCCGTATACGGACTGCCCGAGCTGTTCCGCGACGACCTCCTCGATGCGACACTTGTCGCAGTCCCCGGGTGCTATCCCACGGCTGCGGCGCTGGCTCTGGCCCCCCTGGTGCGCGGTGGTCTGGTCGAGCGGGACGGCATCGTGGTGGATGCTGCCTCGGGTGTCTCTGGAGCGGGTCGCGGCGCCAAGGAGTCGCTCCATTTCGGAACCGTGGACGAGGACTTCGTGGCCTACGGACTGCTGACCCACCGGCACACCCCCGAGATGGAGCAGACCCTCGGTGCCCAGGTGCTCTTCACTCCCCATCTGGCACCGATGGTCCGTGGCATCCTCGCCACCTGTTACGCCCGTCCCGACGGGTCGCATCGTCTGGGTACGGACGAGGTCATGGGGGCGCTGCACGACGCCTATGACGCGGAGCCGTTCGTCGTGGTGCGCGAGGAACCGCCCTCGACCAAGGCGACGGCCGGCGCGAACGTCGCGCACGTAACTGCCCGAGTCGACCCCCGCACCGGCTGGGTCGTCGCGCTGTGTGCACTCGACAACCTCGTCAAGGGGGCGTCCGGCCAGGCCATCCAGTGCGCCAACGTCTGTCTCGGCCTGGCCGAAACAACGGGGCTCCCGCTCGCCGGGCTCTACCCGTGAGCGTCGCGATTCCGGCCGGTTTCGTCGCCGCAGGCGGGTCGGCGGGAATCAAGGCGAACGACGCGTCCGACGTCGCCATCGTGACCACAGTCGACGGCGGCGCCGTGCCCGCGGCCGGAGTCTTCACCGGGAACCTCGCTGCCGCAGCACCGGTTCAGGTGAGCCGTGTTCATCTGGAGGCTACCGGTGGCCGCGCCGCGGGGGTGGTGCTCACCTCGGGGAACGCCAACGCGGCGACCGGCGAGCCAGGGCGTGAGGCAGCCCGACGTCTGTGCTCTGCCGTCGCCGCCGTGATCGGTGCGACGACCGAGGAGGTCCTGGTCTGCCAGACGGGGCTCATCGGCATCCCGTTCCCGATCGAGGTGGTCGAGCCGCGTGTACCGCACATTCTGGCCTCGCGCGGCGCAGGCGTCGACGCGTCGGGCGATGCGGCACAGGCCATCATGACGACCGACACGGTGCCGAAGGAGGTGCTCGTCTCCGGTCCGGGCTTCGTCGTCGGCGGGATGGCCAAAGGCGCGGCGATGCTCGCGCCCAACATGGCAACGATGCTGGCGGTCCTGACCACTGATGCCTCGTGCGATGCAGCGATGCTCCACGACACGCTCGCGCAAGCAGTGTCGCGCTCCTTCAACACCATCACCGTGGACGGGTGCACCTCGACCAATGACACAGTGCTCGTGCTCGCCTCGGGTCACGCCGCGGCGCCGACACCAGTCGCGCTGACCGACGCGCTCACCGAGGCTTGCAGGTCTCTGGCTCAGCAGATGGTGGACGACGCCGAAGGCGCGACCAAGGTGGCACATGTGCGCGTGAGTGGTGCCGAGAGCGACGCCGCCGCTCACGCCGCCGCCCGCCAGGTGGCCGACTCCATGCTGGTGCAGTGCTCGCTCTTCGGAGAGGACCCGTACTGGGGACGCGTGGTCTCGGAGCTCGGATCGGCCGGCGTCTCCTTCGACATCGACCGCACATCGGTGGCCTATGGAGGAATCATCGTCTGCGCCGAGGGCGTCGCCTCGGCCCACGACGAAGTCGCGGTGGCGGCCCACCTGGCCGGCCGCCACGTCGAGATCACCTGCAACCTCGGCCTTGGCACGGGCGAGGCTGTGGTGCTCGGGACTGATCTGGGGTACGGCTACATCGACGAGAACCGGACGACGTCGTGAGCACCCCGGCCTCCGGGGCGGCGTCCGTGCCGCCGAAGGTGACACGGACGGAGAGGGCGGCCGCAGCAAAGACTGCATCGGTCCTCGTGGAAGCGTTGCCCTACATCCGCCGCTTCTGGGGCAAGATCGTCGTGGTCAAGTACGGCGGGAACGCGTTACACGCCGCCACGGGCAGTGACGCAGACGGCCGCGGTTTCGAATCCGAAGGGTCGGCCGCCGCGCCGGATCCTCTCGCATCGTTCGCCCAGGACGTCGTGCTGATGCGCGCCGTCGGCATGTTGCCCGTCGTGGTGCACGGTGGAGGGCCGCAGATCGGTGAGCTCATGGCCAGGCTGGGCAAGGAGACCCAGTTCCGTAACGGCCTGCGCGTCACCGATGCCGACACGCTGGACATTGCTCGCATGGTCCTGGTCGGCAAAGTGAACCGCGACATCGTGTCTGCCATCAACGTGCACGGGCCGCTGGCTGTGGGCATGTCAGGCGAGGACGCCAATCTGATCACCGCCGCTCCGAGCCATGTCGACCTGGGGTTCGTCGGAAACGTCTCGGTGGTGGACCCGACCATGCTCCAACGATTGGTGGCGGAGGGCCTCATCCCGGTCGTGGCAACGATCGGCGCCGACGAGTCCGGTCAGGCCTACAACATCAACGCCGACACAGTCGCCGGGGCGCTCGCCGAGGCTCTCCAGGCCGAGAAGCTGATCTTCCTCACCGACATCGAGGGGCTCCGCGTCGTGGCCGACGACCCGTCGACGGTCATCCATCAGGCGTCGCTGGACGTGATCGACGAGATCGTCCGGAGCGGGAACGCTCAGGGCGGCATGATGCCCAAGGTCGAAGCATGCGCCCGCGCCGTACAAGCCGGGGTCGGCCGGGCTCACATCCTCGACGGGCGAGTGGCCCACGCGTTGTTGCTGGAACTCTTCACCGACTCGGGTGTCGGCACGATGGTGATGCCGTGACGTCGGCGACCGACCGCAACGCGCTCATGCGCACCTACGCCGAGCCTCCCCTCACTTTCGTGCGGGGGGAGGGCACTGTCCTCGTCGACGAAGCGGGCACGGAATACCTCGACTTCATCACCGGGCTGGCGGTCGTCTCGCTCGGCCATGCCCACCCCACGGTGGCCCGCGCCATCGCCGAACAGGCGACGACGTTGTGCCACGTCTCGAACCTCTATGGGAACGAACTCGGTCCCGAGGTGGCCCGGACGATCGATCGACTGGTGAACGGCGGATCTGGGCAAGCGGGCGGTCAGGTCTTCTTCGCCAACTCGGGAGCGGAGGCGAACGAGTGCGCACTCAAGCTCGCTCGTCGCTGGTCCGGTGGCGACCGCCACGTCGTCGTGAGCGCCCACAACTCGTTTCACGGGCGTACTCTCGCCACGCTCACCGCGACGGGGCAACCCGAGAAGCAGTTGCCATTTCTTCCCCTACCCGAGGGGTTCGTACACGTTCCCTACGACGACGTCGATGCCCTCGACGAAGCGCTCGATCCGGTGACCGTTGCGGCCGTCCTGCTCGAACCGCTCCAAGGTGAAGGAGGCGTCGTCGTGCCGAGCTCGGACTATCTCGCCGCGGTGCAGACGTTGTGCACCGAGCGAGGCATCCTGCTCATGCTCGACGAGGTGCAGACGGGTCTCGGCCGCACTGGTCACTGGTTCGCGTTCCAGGCGCAAGGTTTGGAACCCGACGTGGTCACGATGGCGAAGGCCTTGGGCAACGGCATGCCGGTCGGCGCGTGCTGGGCCCGCGCCGAAGTTGCGGCAGCGTTCGGACCAGGTGATCACGGATCGACCTTCGGCGGGCAGCCGCTGGCCCTGTCGGCCGCTCGGGCGACGCTCTCGGTCATGGAGGCCGAAGACGTCTGCGGTCGGGCTCGGGAGAAAGGCCTCAAGCTTGCCGACGGGTTGCGCACGTTGCCCGGCGTCGTCTCGGTGCGCGGTGCTGGGCTGCTTTTGGCCGCACAGCTGCAGGCACCTGAGGCGCGCGAGGTCGTCGCCAGCGCGCTGGCTCGCGGATTGCTCGTCAATGCCGTACGCCCTGATTCCGTGCGTCTCGCTCCACCGCTGCTCGTACGCGACGACGAGATCGATCAGGCCCTCGCCATCCTGAAGGAATCGCTGGAAGCGTTGCAGGTCCTGTCCACGACGAGCGACGGCCACTAGGACCACGACGGGATCGACACCAAACGACGAACGACGATACGGCGAAGAACCGGGACGCCGGGAACGACAGGAACGACAGTCCGACAGCAACGACAGGATTCAGCCCAGACCATGCGGAACCTCCTCGACATCGACCATCT
The DNA here is from genome assembly GCA_963824445.1 of uncultured Acidimicrobiaceae bacterium. Taxonomy (GTDB): domain Bacteria; phylum Actinomycetota; class Acidimicrobiia; order Acidimicrobiales; family RAAP-2; genus Bog-473. Next base: position 549,230 of record CAWGPG010000001.1, read on the forward strand.
CTCCCCATTGGAATGGGACAGCGTGATGACCCTCGCCCTCGATGCGCCGCGGCTCCGTCTCGGAGGGCACGGTGTCGCGTTGCTTTTCGAAAAGCCATCGGCAGCGCACGCGGAACTCGACGGAGATGGCGGTTGTCGACCTGGGAGGTCACCCCGTCTACATCCAGGGACACGAAGTCGGGCTCGATGTCCGAGAATCGGCCGAGGACGTGGCGCGAACGCTCGCGTGCTACCACCGGATCCTCTGTGCGCACGTGTTTGACCACGCGCTTCTTCAACGTATGGTCGCAGCGCTCGAGCGCAGCGACTTCGACGTGCCGGTGGTCAATCTGCTCTCGGATGCCGCCCATCCGTGCCAGGCCGTCGCCGACATGCTGACCCTCCGCGAGGCGACCGGCCGACCGGCCGGACGAGTGATCGCGTACGTCGGCGACGCCAACAACATGGCTCGTTCCCTGACCAAGGCGGCCGTTCTCGAAGGCATGGAGGTGCGGATCGCCGCGCCGGCGAGTTACGCCTTCGACCCCGCGGAGCTCTCCGCCCTGCAGGCCTTCGCAGACTCAGCCGGCAGGGGAGGGTCCGTCCAGATGACCGACGACCCGCGCCGAGCCGCCGCCGGTGCATCCGCGATCTACACGGACGTCTGGACAAGCATGGGTCAGGAGGACGAGCGCGCCGAGCGTCTGGCGGCGTTTTCCGGATACACGGTTGACGACTCGTTGGTCTCGCTCGCCAGTCCTGAGGTTGCCGTCCTGCATTGCCTACCCGCCCATCGAGGCGAAGAGATCAGCGAGTCCGTCCTGGAAGGGCCGCGTTCTTGGGTGTGGCGACAGGCCGCCAACCGCCGCGCCGCGATGCGCGGCATCCTGTCATGGGTTATGGGAGCGGAGAAGTGACGTCGTCCAGTCGGCTGACCAAGAACCAGCGCCAGCATCGCATCTCGAAGCTGCTCGAGTCGCAGCCGGTGACCAGCCAGGGACAGCTCGTAGCACTGCTTGCGGATCAGGGCGTGGAGGCGACGCAGACCACGGTGTCACGGGATCTCGACGACCTCGGTGCGGTGAAGGTCCGCCTCCCTGGGGGGGACTCCGCATACGCGTTGCCGGAGCTCCCGACCCAGCAGATCGCTCCCGACGACCATCTTCGCCGTGTTCTCGGTGAATGGGTGGTCGAAGTGGCGCATTCAGGGTTTCTGGTCGTCCTGCGAACACCTCCGGGCTCGGCCCACGTCGTAGGCTCCGCACTGGATCGAAGTGGCCTGGAGGGTGTCGTCGGCACCGTGGCTGGGGACGACACGGTGTTGGTTGTGGCGTCCGAGGAGGTCGGTGGCGACCGAATGGCAACTCGCCTGCGCGAGGTAGCGGGCATGGCCGAAACGGGCACAGCCGAAACGGGCATCGCCGAAACGGGCATCGCCGAAAAAGGTCGAATCGCCCTGAATGGGAAGGACCAGGAACATGGCTGAACGGGTGGTGCTGGCATACAGCGGGGGGCTGGACACGTCGGTCGCCGCGCGCTGGCTACATGAGAACGAGGGTGTCGACGTCGTCGCGGTCGCCGTCGACGTCGGCCAGGCCGCTGACCGGGGGGGCGAGGACTGGGAGGCCGTCCGGCAGCGTGCATTGGCTGCGGGTGCGGTCGAGGCAGTTGTAGTGGACGCGCGCCGCGAGATGGCCGAGCAGTTTTGCGTACCCGCACTCCAAGCCAACGCGAGGTACGAGGGGAAGTACCCGCTCGTGTCCGCGCTCTCGCGCCCGGTGATCGTCCGGCACCTGGTGCGCGAGGCGCGGCGTCACAACGCAACGGCGGTGGCTCACGGTTGCACCGGCAAGGGCAACGACCAGGTTCGTTTCGAAGTCGGGGTGCGGGCGCTGGCGCCGGATCTGTCGATCCACGCGCCGGCTCGGGTGTGGGGGCTCAGCCGTGATGACTGTGTCGACCTGGCGGAGAAGTGGGAGATTCCGATCACGGTGACCAAGGCGAAGCCGTACTCCATCGATGACAATCTGTGGGGCAAGGCAATCGAATGCGGCGCTATCGAGGACCCGTGGGCACCGGCGCCTGACGACGTCTACACCCTTACCCGGGTCACCGAGACCGAACCGACCGAGGTGGTCGTGGGCTTCGAGGCGGGCGTGCCGGTCACGCTGGACGATGTGGCTCTCGATCCGTTCGAGTTGATCTCCCGTCTGGGAGCAACCGCAGGAAGCCGAGGTTTCGGCCGCCTGGACATGGTGGAGAACCGCCGTGTGGGCATCAAGAGCCGTGAAATTTACGAATGCCCTGCCGCGCTCGCGTTGATCGCGGCCCACGCCGATCTCGAGGATCTCACCCTCGAACGTGACTTGCACCACGAGAAGGCGCGTCTCGAGCCGCGGTGGTCGGAGCTTGTCTACGACGGCTTGTGGTACTCACCGCTGCGCACAGCCCTCCAGGCCTTCGTCGACGAGAGCCAGCGCCATGTGACCGGCGAGGTCCGACTACGGTTCGCCGCGCCCGGAACATGCACCATCGTCGGTCGACGGAGCCCCGTCGCCCTCTACGATCACGACCTCGCGACCTACGACTCGTCCGACACGTTCCGCCACGGGGATGCCGAGGGGTTCGTTCGTCTCTGGGGCCTCGGCGTGGCGACGTGGTCGTCCCGCCAGGGACCCGGTGCGACCCGAAAGGACGTAAGGAGCAGTTCATGACGCTGTGGGAAGGCCGTATCTCGACGGGGATGGCCGAATCGGTGGCTGCCTTCACTGTGAGTCTGCCGTTCGACCGGATACTGGCCCAAGACGACGTGGCGGGCTCACGGGCCCACGTGAAAGGTCTGGGAAAGGCGGGCATCCTCAGTGAGAGCGAAGTTGCGTCGCTGATCGACGCCCTCGACATCGTCGAGGAGGAGTTCACGACGGGGGTATTCGTCTTCGCGCCCGACGACGAGGACGTGCACACTGCGATCGAGCGTCGAGTCACAGAACTGGCGGGCGACGCTGGCGCGAAGCTGCACACCGGGCGCAGCCGCAATGACCAGGTCGCGACTGCCCTGCGGCTCTGGTGCCGTCGATCGCTCGTCGCGGTGGCGGACGAAATCATGGCCCTGGAGGACACGCTCGCCCATCGGGCCGCCGACGCCGGCGACGTCTATCTACCGGGCTACACCCATCTGCAACGGGCGCAACCTGTGCTCTTGGCTCACCACCTCCTGGCTCACGGGTGGGCACTGACTCGTGATGTGGACCGCATCCTCACCACCGTTGACCGATTGAGCTCCTCGCCGCTGGGCGCGGGCGCACTTGCCGGATCGTCACTGCCGCTCGACCCCGATTACGTGGCAGCAGAGCTCGGATTCCACGGACGGTTCGAGAACTCTCTCGATGCGGTCTCCGACCGCGACTTCGTGGTGGAGTCCCTCTTCGACCTCGCACTGCTTGGAGTTCATCTGTCGCGAATGGGCGAGGAGCTCGTCCTGTGGTCCACCGAGGAGTTCGGCTTCTGCACGCTCGACGACGCCTACGCGACGGGTAGCTCCATGCTCCCGCAGAAGAAGAACCCGGACGTCGCCGAACTCGCCAGAGGCAAGTCCGGTCGGCTCATCGGTCACCTGAGCGCGGTGCTTGTCACTCTCAAGGGCCTGCCTCTCGCGTACAACCGGGACCTGCAGGAGGATAAGGAACCGCTGTTCGACGCCGTGACCCAGGTCACGAACGCGCTCGTGGCGCTCCGAGGCGTGTACGACACGCTCAACTGGAACGAGGCCCGAATGCAAGAGGCGGCCGACGGACCGGCGGCGTCCGCCATCGACCTGGCCGAGATGCTCGTCGAGCAGGGCATGCCCTTCCGCCAGGCCCATGCCCTCGTCGGCGGTCTCGTGCGCGAATCCGTCGAACGTCACGTGCCTTTGGTCGAGCTCGTTGCGGCTCATCCTGACCTCGGCGAGCCCGCGGTCGGGCTGCTGGAGCCGGGCGTGGCCGTGACTCGTCGCAGAACCCCGGGCGGGGCGGGTCCCGGGCCGGTCGCTGAGCAATCGGCGAGATTCGTGCGACGTCGCGAAGTCGACCGTACGCGTCTCGCCCAGTGGCGCCCCGCGAGCGCCTGATCTTCGCTCCTGAGCGAGACCGTCCGGCTTGGGGCCCGTCGGACCGGCAACGGGTGCGACCAACCGAAGGGCGGACCTACCACGGTGCCGGCCCCAAGGCAGCGCCACGCCGAGCCCAGGTGAACAGATCGTAAAGAAGACCCAGGAGGGTTGCGCCGAGCGCGCGGGGTGGAGCAGGCTGGTCGTGAAGTTCTGATCGACCGCGGGACGCGAGACCTTCGTAAGAAGACAACGTCTTCCCGCCGTCCGAGCCGTACGTGATGCCTCCGGGGGTGCCGAAGAGGGAGGTGGCGTTGCAGGCAGGCCGTGGGAGATCGGTTCGACAGCGCCCAAATGAAAGCGCCCATCCCCCGGAGGCGACATCAATGCAGCGAATGAGCGGCATCGACCCGATGTTCGTGTACGCCGGCACGCAGGACACCCCAATGGAGATCGCATACGCGTGCGTTCTCGACCCAGCGAGCGTTCCCGGCGGTTACGGCTTCGAAGGAGTCTGGGATCTCCTGGCGGCGCGCATTCCGACCCTTCCCGCATTGCGCCGTCGCTTCCTGGCGGTCCCCTTCGGTCTCGACGTTCCCCGATTGGTGGACGATCCGGAGTTCGATCTCTCCAACCACCTCCATCGCGCCGCGTTGCCCGCGCCAGGAGGACCGGACGAGTTCGTGCGAACGGTGTCGGACGTGATGAGCCGGCCGCTCCAACCGGACCAGCCTCCGTGGGAGATGCATGTCATTGAGAAAATGGCTGGCGCACGGATCGGCTTGATCGCCAAGGTTCACCACGCCATCGTCGACGGTGTCGCTGGAGTGCAGCTGATGGCCCAACTGCTCGACCTGACCCCAGAGGGCGCCGTGCAGGATTCCGCCGACGCCCCTTCTGGGAGCTCGACCGTCACGGAGAGAGCCCCAACCTGGTTGCCAGCGCGGCTGCCTTCTGGGGGGCGACTGGTATCGGACGCCTTGCCGAAGCTCGCGACGAGCCCGGTGCGCGTGTGGCGCGCTGGCCGTGAGGTCGGCCGGACCGCGGCACGGCTCGTGCGTCGAGCCGCCGATCGCGACAGCGGACCGGTGTCCCTCCCGCTTGGAGCTCCGGACACCTTCGAGACCCCGGTTGGGCCCCGACGCGATGTGGCCTTCGCCGAGCTGGACCTCCGGCAGGTGCGGGTGCTCTGCGAGCGTTTCGGCGTCAAGGTCAACGACATCGTGCTCGCCGTCTGCTCCGGCGCGCTGCGGTCACATTTGTCCGACCATGGAGAGGACGTCGACCGACCTCTGATGGCCGTGGTCCCGGTGTCCACCCGCCCACCATCAGCGACAGGAGGCACAGGCCGAGACTTGGGGAATCAGCTTTCGGCGATGTTCGTTCCACTGTCGAACGACCGCAAGACCCCGCTCGAGCGGTTGCGGACCGTGGCGTCTGCCAGCGCTTCGTCGAAAGGGCAGGAGCGCGCCGCCGGCTTCGGGCCTGCGATTGCCCTCGTCACTGACGCGGTCCCTCCGGTGATCGCGTGGCCGGCAGTCCAAATGGGAGTCCGCAGCGGGGTCGTGCGCCGCGCCCGCGCCGCCAATCTCATGGTCTCCAACGTGCCCGGCCCCGACTTCCCGTTGTACTTCGCGGGAATGCGACTCGAAGCCATATATCCCCTCGGTCCAGTGATCGACGGCATCCCGCTCAACATCACGGTGCAGAGCTACGAGCACTCTCTGTTCATCGGAGCAAATGCGTCCACTCGAGCCGTACCGGATCTGTCAGGGCTCGTCGCGGCAATGGAGGTCGAACTGGCCCGACTGACCCGGCTCGCCGTGGGAACACCCGTACGGAGCGACGCGTCTCACCGGCGCAGGCGACCTGCGCCGCACCCACCGACTGGCGCTGGAAGCGCCGACACGTCGGAGGTCGCCCGCACCGGCTGATCGCCTTCACCCCGGTGATCTTCTTTCACCGAGCTTTGCCCGGGGACAGCCGCCGCAGTCCGCGACTCTCCCCGGCGGTTCCGAGCGTGTGTCGATGATCCGAGCCTGCCAGGGAGGCAGCCGAGCTGGCGGCGTTCAGCGGTATCGGCCAGGGTGGCCGGGTGCAGCGCCGCGATCTCGAGGGCCGCCCGGACGTCGTTGCGCCCTGGCTCCTCAACAAGCTGCTGGTGAACGGCGAACGCGTGGGGCGCATCGTCGAGGTGGAGGCGTACCACGGCGTCAACGACGCCGCCTCCCACGCCTTCAGAGGCCGGACAGCCCGCACCACGGTGATGTTCGGGCCACCGGGTTTTCTCTACGTGTACTTCACGTATGGCATGCACTGGTGCGCGAATGTGGTCTGCGGACCTGACGGCGAGGCCGCAGCCGTGCTGTTGCGCGCGCTCGAGCCGGTCGCCGGCATCGAGGCGATGCGGCTGTCCCGCCCGGCAGCTCGCACAGAGCGGGATCTCTGCAACGGACCGGCCAAGCTGTGCCAGGCGTTCGGAATCACGGGAGCGCACAACGGGACGGATCTGCTCGACGGCACGGGGCCGCCCGATGGCACAGAGGGGACGACGGCCGACGCCATCGACAGGAGGAGGGATCAAAGTCATCCGGCGCGGGAGGAGACCGCGCCCGGTGGAGAGCGTCGCGGCGGAGCGGCGGAGCAGCCCGATGGGCAGGAGTACGCGCGAGGGGTCCGGCTGGAGGACGACGGGGCCCCGCCGCCGAAGCGTCCCGGTCGCGGGACGCGGATCGGCATCCGCCAGGCCACGGACAAACGGTGGCGCTTTTGGGTTCCGGGCAATCCGCATGTCTCGAATTGAGCGGTGGTCTCGAGTCGAGCGCCGGACTGCCCCTTCGCGGCGCTTTGACCAGCCGATTGAGGGAAATTCGGCAGTTTGGTGCTGTCACGGGGTTGTCACTGCGCTGCAACAACGTTGGGTCAAGATTTCCGAAAGTTCGTACACGAGCGGTAGATCGAGGAGATCAGCGGGCAGCGCACGCTCCCCCCGGGCGGTCCCAGGGCGATGGGAGGGGAGGAGCGGAAAGCCTGTTGAGCTTCGAACGCCGGGTGGCGTGCGAGGGGTCCAGGGGGCTCTTCGCACGCCACAGCCGGTGTCGGAGGGGGCTGTGGACCGTAGTACCCCGACAGGGGGCGGCCCGTCTCCGGAGAAGCTGACCCGGATTTTGGCGTGGAACCGTGAGCCGGCCGTCACCCGCGGGAAGGATCCGCGGGTGCGGCTTGGTTCCCCAGGTAGCATCTTTGGGGCCGAATCGAGTCCAGGTGGCCTGAGTCGAAGCTCCAGGGAGGTCCGCTGGAAGGTATGCGGGCTGGTTGACGCCTGCCCCGCAGCCCTCCCGGTGGCCGCCAAGGCCTGTTTCGTCCCGTCTGCAGTCAACGCGTTGACGATGCGATGGTCGGTCTGATACGGTATGCATCCCGTCGGAACGGCCTCTCGAGGCCTTCTGACCGCCGAAGGAGACTCTCCAGCGGAGCAATCTGTCCGGAACAGTCCTTCGGGCACCCGGCACCACCACCGGCAGGACCGGTATGTGCCCGGTCGCTCCTTGAAAACGGAATAGTGAGAGCCAAAAGCCAGTGCGGGCAACTCGGCCGACCGGATGTCCGGATCGGACGGGTTGAACGTCAATAACGCAGTAACGCAGGCTCGGACGCCCTGTCGGGGTGCTCAAGTCTGCGGTTGCCATAGTTCGAGTCAGAACATGGCGACTCTTCGATTTTGGCCGGTTGCGAGCCCGATTTTCGGATTCGTCGCCGGCCGGAGTCTCGATGGAGAGTTTGATCCTGGCTCAGGACGAACGCTGGCGGCGTGCTTAACACATGCAAGTCGAACGCGCTCCATTCGGTAGCAATACTGATGAAGAGCGAGTGGCGAACGGGTGAGTACCACGTGAGCAACCTGCCCCGAAGACTGGGACAACACCGGGAAACCGGTGCTAATACCGGATACCCCTATCGGACCGCATGATCCGATAAGGAAATGTTTTTCGCTTCGGGAGGGGCTCGCGGCCTATCAGCTTGTTGGTGAGGTAACGGCTCACCAAGGCATCGACGGGTAGCTGGTCTGAGAGGACGATCAGCCACACTGGGACTGAGACACGGCCCAGACTCCTACGGGAGGCAGCAGTGGGGAATCTTGCGCAATGGGCGAAAGCCTGACGCAGCAACGCCGCGTGGAGGACGAAGGCTTTCTGAGTTGTAAA
>CAWGPG010000001.1:560000-773379 GCA_963824445.1 uncultured Acidimicrobiaceae bacterium
CCTGTGGCAAGGGGTGAAAGGCCAATCAAACTCGGTGATAGCTGGTTCTCCCCGAAATGCATTTAGGTGCAGCGTCGGGTGTTCAGCATCGGAGGTAGAGCACTGGATGGGCTAGGGGGCCTACAAGCTTACTGACCCCAACTAAACTCCGAATGCCGATGCTCTAGAACCCGGCAGTGAGACCACGAGGGATGAGCTTCGTTGGTCGAAAGGGAAACAGCCCAGACCGCCGGCTAAGGCCCCTAATTCTTGACTAAGTGGAAAACGATGTGGGAACGCAAAGACAGCCAGGAGGTTGGCTCAGAAGCAGCCATCCTTAAAAGAGTGCGTAATAGCTCACTGGTCGAGTGGTCCTGCGCGGATAATGTAACGGGGCTCAAGTCAAGAGCCGAAGCCGCGGATTCCCGTCCTAGACGGGAGTGGTAGGGGAGCGTCGATCTCGCAGCGAAGCGGTGGTGTGAACCGTCGTGGAGCGTGGTCGAGTGCGAATGCTGGTATGAGTAGCGAGAGAGGAGTGAGAAACTCCTCCGCCGTAAGCCCAAGGGTTCCTGGGGAAGGCTAATCCTCCCAGGGTAAGTCGGGAGCTAAGGCGAGGCCGAAAGGCGTAGTCGATGCACAACTGGTTGATATTCCAGTACTACCGTGTCCGCGCCCATTCCAAGCCAGGGGTACTAAGGGGCTGACCTTCGGGTCGAACCGACAAACCCTGGGGCGGATAGCAAAGGAGGGACGCAGGAAGATAGGTGAGCCCAGGCGTTGGTTGTCCTGGGGTAAGCGTGTAGGGAGGGACCTAGGTAAATCCGGGTCCTGTCAATCCCGAGACGCGATGCCGAGCCATCCCAGGCGAAGTCACTGATTCTATGCTGCCAAGAAAAGCTTCTAGCGAGCTGACACGGTACCCGTACCCCAAACCAACACAGGTGGGCGGGTAGAGAATACCAAGGCGATCGGGAGAACTGTGGTTAAGGAACTCGGCAAAATTCCTCCGTAACTTCGGGAGAAGGAGGGCCTCGATAGGGTGACGGACCTTGCGTCCCGATGCCCAAGGGGGCCGCAGAGAATTGGGGAAAGCGACTGTTTACTAAAAACACAGGAGCGTGCTAAGTCGTAAGACGATGTATACGCTCTGACGCCTGCCCGGTGCCGGAAGGTTACGGGGAAGGGTTAGTCTTCGGACGAAGCTCTGAACCTAAGCCCCGGTAAACGGCGGCCGTAACTATAACGGTCCTAAGGTGAACCCCCCGGAATCGTGCCCGGGGATTGCCCCTCGCAAGAGTGATCTTGCAGAGTGAAGCCGGCCATTTGCTGGAAACTCCGTGTATCCGGCGGTACTCGTCCGTGTCGCAGCCTTCTGTTGAGGTTGTGGCATGGGCAGTGAGAATCCGTCCGGTGCGGACAATCAGCAGGAAAGGCCAGGTTTCGCGGAGTGGATCGTCGGCTTCGTCGACGGTGAAGGGTGCTTCAGCGTTCCGATCTTCAAGAACCGCTCGACAAGGCACGGTTGGCAGGTCCAACCGTCCTTCACGGTGGTTCAGGGAGAGAAGAGCGTCAAAGCGCTGGAACGATTGAAGCATTACTTCGAATGTGGTCACATCGGGCGTCAAGCCCGTCACGACAATCATCATGAACGTCTGTGCCGTTACACGGTACGACGGCTCTCGGATCTGTCGCATGTGATCACGCCGTTCTTCGAAGAACATCCACTCGTCACGGCGAAAGCGGACGACTTCAAGACGTTTGCTGGCATCATTCGCATGATGGATCAGGGTCTCCACCTCAGTGTGGAGGGCATGAGCCGGATTGCGGCGATGACGCAGACAATGAATCGACGCCAGCCGTCGCGTTACCTGGAATCCTCAGAGGCCACACGCCGGCCATCTCGAGTCGACAACGAGATGAAGATATGGTCCTAGCCCTATAGCGATATAGGGAGTCCTAGAGCGAAATTCCTTGTCGGGTAAGTTCCGACCTGCACGAATGGCGTAACGACTTTCCTACTGTCTCAACCACAGACCCGGCGAAATTGAAGTACGAGTAAAGATGCTCGTTAGCTGCATCAGGACGGAAAGACCCCGTGGACCTTTACTGCAGCTTGGTGTTGAGTTTTGGTACTGTTTGTGTAGGATAGGTGGGAGACTTTGAAGCATTGGCGCTAGCCAGTGTGGAGTCAACCTTGAAATACCACCCTTTTAGTGCCGGGGCTCTAACCTCGGTCCGTTACCCGGATCAGGAACAGCGCCAGGTGGGTAGTTTGACTGGGGCGGTCGCCTCCTAAAATGTAACGGAGGCGCCCAAAGGTTCCCTCAGGCTGGTTGGCAATCAGCTGTCGAGTGCAATGGCAAAAGGGAGCTTGACTGCGAGACCTACAAGTCGAGCAGGTGCGAAAGCAGGGCATAGTGATCCAGCGGTTGCTTGTGGAAGCGCCGTTGCTCAACGGATAAAAGGTACCCCGGGGATAACAGGCTCATCTTCCCCAAGAGTCCATATCGACGGGAAGGTTTGGCACCTCGATGTCGGCTCGTCGCATCCTGGGGCTGAAGCCGGTCCCAAGGGTTGGGCTGTTCGCCCATTAAAGCGGTACGCGAGCTGGGTTTAGAACGTAGAACACTGCGTCCCCAGGAAGTAATTCCTGGGTGCTCACTGGCTCATATCGGTGAAACCCTGAATGAAACAACCGAACGTTATGTTCAGGGCAATACCGAGGGAAGGCCAACACACGATGAACGTGTCTACAGCGTCCTATGTTGCAGGATTCCTGGACGGGGATGGGAGTATCCACTTCCAGCTCGTCAAGCAGAAGGAGTACCGGTTCGGGTTTTACATCCGAGCCAGTGTCTCGTTCTCGCAGTCCACGTCTGCCCGCGAAGGCCTTGAGATGATTCAGGCTCTCGTCGGTGGCGGCGGGTATCTGCGGGACCGAGGGACCGGCATGAGTGATCTGGTGATCACGAGTCGGCCGATCCTCTTGCCACTACTCCAGGCAATCGAACCGTACGTGATCTTCAAGAAGGAGCACGTACATCGAGCACTCGCGATCCTCCCTCGACTCAAAGGGGTGAAGGATCCGGCTGTGTTCTTGCAACTCGCACGCGAAGTGGATTCGTTCGCAGCCCTAAACTATTCGAAGACGAAGCGGATCTCCGCCGCAAATGTCGAGCAACATTTGCGTAGCAAGGGTGTGTTGTGCCCCTGTAACGACTTCTTCGCCAGCAACAGCGAAGAGATGGCTTCATTCGGCCGATTTCTCGGTCCGCAGACCCCTGTGGAAGCCATAACACGCCAGCCCCTCGAAAGAGGGTGAAGGTATAGTCTGTGCCCGTAGTAATGCGGGATCAACATGCGTGAGACAGTTCGGTCCCTATCCGATGCAGCCGTAGGAGATTTGAGAAAGGCTGTCCCTAGTACGAGAGGACCGGGACGGACGTAGCTCTCGTGTGCCAGTTGTCCTGCCAAGGGCACGGCTGGTTTGCGACCTACGGGTGGGATAAGCGCTGAAAGCATCTAAGTGCGAAGCCCGTTTCGAGATGAAATCTCCCACAGGGTTAACCTGGTAAGGCCCGTGGCTAGACGACCACGTTGATAGGCCGGAGGTGTAAGTGCAGTAATGCATTCAGCCGACCGGTACTAATCGGCCGAGGGCTTGGGGGCTCTATTCGCTCGTGCTCGCTTTGGGACGCTCAAGGGCTGCGGTGACGCAGCCAGGCGTGACCCCGATCTGCTCGTCGAAGACACGACGAGAACGATCGGGACCGCCGAGCGCACGGTTTCCGGTGGCCATAGCGGCGGGGAAACACCCGTTCCCATTCCGAACACGGCAGTTAAGCCCGCCCGCGCCGATGGTACTTGGGGGGAGGCCCCCTGGGAGAGTAGGACGCCGCCGGGATTTCTCATCGACTGAATCCCCTCAGAGCTTCGGCTCGAGGGGATTTTGTCGTTCTTGGCTACAGAACGGACTGCCGGTGGCAGGGCGGAAGCAGAGAAGCAGAGTGGATGTTGCTGCGGCCGCCGCTCACGTCGATGGAGGGCGCCTGGGATACTGCCGAATATGACCGTGGGTGCCTCCCGCTGGCCGCGGAGCTCGGACGGAACGTCTGTACCGGCTCGAACTCAGGCAACGCCAGGCGCAGAGTCGAGCGAAACCGCACGCACCCAGTCGTCCGAAACGGCAGGAACGCAGTCGTCGGAAGCGGCACTCGCCCAGCCGTCCGAAACGGTACGCACGAACACCACAAACACACCGTCACCAGACGTTGGGAGAGCGCCGGCGACGAACAGGCCCGACCGACGCCGCAGACGGTTCCGCCTCCTGCCGATGATGCCTCGGGACATGGACGAGGACCACCGGGTTTCCACCCCGCTCGAGCTCCTCTTCGATCTCTGCTTCGTCGTGGCCGTCTCCCAAGCCGGACGTCAACTCGACGCCGCGCTGACCGCGAGCCACTACCACACCGCGATCTTCGGCTATCTCGCCGTCTTCTTCGCCATCTGGTGGGCCTGGGTCAATTTCACCTGGTTCTCCTCCGCCTACGACGTGGACGACCTGCCCTACCGCCTGCTCACCTTCGTCCAGATCGTCGGCGTGCTGATCCTCGCCGCCGGTGTCGCCTCCGCCTTCGACCCCGGGGACTTCGCCATCATGACGCTCGGCTACGTGGTCATGCGCGTCGCCATGGTGGCCCAATGGCTGCGGGCTGCTGCGGGTGACCCCGCCGGGAGACCGGTGGCGTTGCGGTTCGCGGTGGGCATCTCAGTCCTCCAAGTCGGCTGGGTGGCGAGACTCTTCCTTCCCCACGAGGCGGGGATCATCGCGTTCTACGTCCTCGCCGTCTGCGAGATGCTCGTGCCCGCCTGGGCCGAGCGGGCCGGCGACGGCGGCGGCACGCCTTGGCATCCCGGGCACATCAGCGAGCGGTACGGCCTGTTCACCCTCATCGTGCTCGGGGAGTGCATCGCGGCGGCCACCGTCGCCATCCATGACGCCAGTTCCCGTCATGGCGGACTGCCGGCGTCGCTCGTCGGCGTGGCGGCCGGCGCCGTGCTGCTCGTGTGCTCCATCTGGTGGTGGTACTTCGAGCATCCCTCGGAGGCGGGGTTGCGCCTGTCGAGGGGCAACGCCTTTTTTTGGGGGTACGGGCACTACCTCGTGTTCGCTTCGATCGCCGCCCTCGGCGCCGGCCTCCAGGTGGCGGCGAGCAGCACGCACGGTGGTGCGGGTGCGGCGAGCGCGACCACAGCGGGCCTGGCGATCGCGGTATCGGTGGCGGTGTATCTCGCCGTCACGGCCGTCCTGCAGGCGCGCATCGACGGTGCGTCGGCTGGGCGGCTCGGGCTGGTCGGCGCCGGTGTGCTGGCCGTGCTCGTGGTGGGCGCCGTGGCCAGCAGTCTCGGCATCGGCGTGGCCACAGTGCTGATGGGGCTCGCCTTTGTTGCGGTCGTGGTGCTCGACCAGATGCTGCGCCCGGGGCATCGAGCTGGGTCGGCACACGTACACTCGTCCGATGCCCGCTGAACCCTCTCGACCGAGCCGGCGCGCCCCGGCGTCGAAGCAGGGAGGGTCGCGGCAGGGAGGGTCCCGCCAGGGAGGAGCGCGGCGGGGGAGCGACAGGGAGGAGCGCGAGGACGGCCGTCGGGCGAGCGCAACACTCGGGGTGCCGGTGCGAACACCCGCGGAGACGCCGGTGGGCGGGACTCCGCCGCTCGTGGGGCGGGCACCCGGTCGGGTGGAAGCGGATCGAGAGCACGTGCTGATGGCCCACGTTCGGCCAGCGCGAGGAGAAGGTCGCGCCGGTTCCAGTCGGCGCGGCGGGGGGGAAGGAGCGGCCGCTCGGACAGGACGGGCCGCGCCTCGGACCCCTCGCGCTGGTCAGTCAACCCCTCGGACCGGCCGGACTGCCTCCCGCGACGACGGCCGGCCGAGCTCGCGCTCGCGTTCGACCGAGCGCGGTGCACCCTCCCGTTCGCCTAGGGGGGAACGAGGAGGCGAGACTCCGGGCAACCGTCGCGAAGGGAGGTCTCGTGCGGGCGAGTCGGCGTCTCGGTACGACGCCGATCGCCGTGCCAACGACCGCCGCGACCGGACCGTCGCCCGCACCGACCGCCGCGACCCGACCGCTGACCGCGGCGACCGGACCGGGGGCCGGGGTAGGCCTGGCGACCGCGACCGGCGCCCGGACCACTCGGGCCACGCCGAAGAGGACACCGCGCTCCCTCGGAAAGCCCGACAGTGGGGCAACGTCGCTCGGCGAGGCGCCCGGGAGGTGGCACGCTGGGACACCGACGGGGAGCGCCGTCCTTCCTCCTCCGACGCCTATGGCGAGCATGAGCAGGCCCGGCGGAGAGGCACCGGACCCCCGGCGCGCCAGGCCGAATGGGTCCGCGTCGACAGGGCGGCCAACGAGTGGGAGGATTCCGCGCCCGCTCCCAAGGCGCGACGGCGAAAGTCCGACAGCGCGGGGACCCGGACAAACCTCGGATCCGGTACTGCCGTCGGACGCACGGGTACGGCCGCCGCGGCGTTGGCGTCACTGCAGTCCAAGCGGACGCTTCCCCCCGAGATCGCGACCGACATCCGGAACGCCGCGGACGTCGCCACCGCGGCTCACCGCGAGCGGTTGGTCGAGCGCGCCGAGTCTGCCTGGAGCTCCTACGAGCGCGGCCGTTTCCTCGATGCGCTCCGGGCCATCAAGCCGCTCACCGATGAGACGCCCCAGGTGCCGGCCGTGCGCGAGCTCGCCGGACTGGCCGCCTACAGGGCCGGACGTTGGCGCGAGGCGGCGCGGCACTTGCGGGCCTTCGACGAGCTCTCGGACGCCACCGAGCACTTGCCGGTCCTGATGGACTGCGAACGGGCGCTCGGCAAACCGAAGAAGGTGGCCGACCTCTGGACCGAGCTTCGGCACCGCTCACCCGATCCCGAGGTGTTGGCCGAAGGGAGAATCGTGGCCGCGGCGTGCCTGGCGGACGGCGGCGACCTTGACGGCGCCATTGCCATGCTCGCGTCGGCGGGCGCATCCAAGGCGTTGCGCAATCCCTCCGACCGCCACATCCGCCAGTGGTACCTCCTCGCCGACCTCTACGAACGCGCCGGCGACGTCCCGAGGGCCCGTGAGTACTTCGACCGTGTCCTGCGGGCGGATCCCGAGGCGTACGACGCGCCGGCGCGCCGGCGCGCCCTCGGCGCGTCGCGTGGGCGAGCCCGACCGCCCGGGCCTCGACGGGCGGCCTCGGTACGAGCGCAGTCCGGCGGCGGGCGTGCTCGGGGTGGATCCGCTCAGGAGGGCTGACGTCGCAGGCGGCGCTCAGGTGAGGCGCGTCACCGCGTCGATCAACTTCAGTTCGTCGCGACGGCGCGCGAAACCGACGATCGAAGCTGCCTGTCCTTCGACGACCGAGCTCCAGCTGTGTCGGTCGCGAATGAGCGGGAGCAGCGCGTTGGCGGATGAGATCACGTCCTGCGGGTCGATCTTCACACCCGCATCGATGACCTCGGCCACCCCGGCGTAGTGCGGATAGAGAACCGGCACCCCAGACGCCATCGCCTCGAGAACCACCATACCGAACGGTTCGTTCCGTGAGCTCACGATGACCGCGGAGGCGCCGGAAAAGGCGTCGTGGCGGTTTTCCCACGCGAGCGGGCCACGGAGATCGACGGACGAGCCCGATGCGCGGATCGAGTTGGCCAACTCGCCGTCGCCGAAGACATCGAACCTGACTTCCGGGTCCCGCGTTGTCACCTCACCCGCGATCGCCGAGTAGAGGTCCGGGCCCTTCTGTCTGGTCAACCGGCCAAGAAAGACGATCCGATTCGATCCGAATACGCCCTTGAACGAGACCTCGGAATCGGTGATGGAGATCGGATTGGCCATCACCAACACGTCGGTCGTGAGCGCCCCGTGCCGCCGGACAATGTTGGCCTTGGTCACTGCGCTGGGAACGACGACCAGATCGGCCGCGGTGATAGCCCGCCGCTCGAGGCTCTCTATCCACTCCGAAGGTTGCACCGGATTGCGTTCGATCTCGAGCGAATGCAGATGGGCGACCCAGGGGACGCCGGTCCTCTTCGCCACCGACGCCGCAATTGCGCAGCTGATCCAGTCGACCGCGTGCACGTAATCGAATCGCTCGATCTGCGGGAGTCGAGCAAGCCGGTCGGCGAAAGCCGTCAGCTCGTCACCTTCCGATCTCCTGGGCTCGTACGGACTCCACGATGCATACCGTTCCTCGTGCCGATACGGAAAGACAGAGCTCCACGTGTTCGGTCCGTACGGCGAGTATGGGCTGTAGGGGTTCGAGAGGTTGGATGGAGCCGGGGAAACCACCTCGGAATCCCCGGTCTCCACGGGAGGGCCGAGGCCAACGGTTGGGATGTCGATCTGGAACGGACGACGGTGCAGCGACTCGGTCGACCAAGGGGTCGCAACCGTGACGTCGACGCCATGAGCGGCCATCCGGCGGACCAGATGGAACGTTGCCGTCCAAGAACCTCCAGCTACGAAGGGTGGAACCTCCCACGAGAGAAAGAGTGCTGAGAGTCGACGCTTCGTCGGAGTAGTCATCACGGTTCCCCTTCCGTTCAGAATCGTCTCACACGTGCCCACGGCTCTCGCCCCCTCGAGCACCGGGTTCGGTTGGGGCAGCCCCCTCGAGCCGGATTGGAACTCTCGTCGGCAGCGACAGTGGAGACGCACCAACCGGCGACCCGTGGTTTGGGGGCCGGGCCGGCTGGCCGAAGAGGATGGCCGCGCCTCGTTCTCAACGCTGCAGCCGCCCGCGGAACGACACGACGGTCAGTCCGATCAGGAGGGTCCCGATGAGGTGCTGGAGGGCATAGAGCACGAGTCCCCAACCGTTGTTGATGAGAGGATCCCGCTGCAGCCCGAGGATGTTCGTCGTGTTCTGAATCCCGACGGCCACCGCACGCTCAACCGAAACACTGTGGCTGAACCCGAAATAGTAGAAGAACAAGGTCGAGACGCCCGTGAAGATCACGAACGCGACGAATGCGCGTGAGGCGCGGAGCGCATAACCGGAAAGAAGCCAGTACAAGAACAGCACGAACCGATCCGTGCGCGAAGAGGACGTGTCCCGTCGCCGCATTTCCATCTCGCCGTAATAGAAGTCAGACGCCCCAGGCGCATCCTTGTTGTCCTCTCTTCCCTTCCGTAGTGATCGATAGATTGCCGCGACGTCCTTCGCGTCCAGTGCGGGAGGGGCATCGTGAGGAAGGTCGGACCATCGAGCAGATTGATTCTCCGCCCGCCAGATATCCTCCTCATGGAGAATCTCTCGCTGGCTCCAGTGAAAGGCAACGGGAACCAAGCGCCATCGGCGTCGCCAGGTCAGGGGCGGTGGTCGGCGCAGAGGCGGACGATTCTCCATACGGAGCCGATCCAGATTGTGGGCACCATCAAAGAGGCAGTCCTTGAGGTCGACACCCGAGAGAAGCAGGTTTCCTACATCTGACCACCTGAGAGATGAGATGGCTGGCTGCTCTGGTTTGACGCCAAGCTCCTTCCGGTCAGTGATGCGAGGCTCGTTCCGGATTGTCGAGGGGCCGCCGAACAAGGTGTTCTCGACCTTCAGTACCGCTCCGTCGCGCAAAACGAGTTCGACGCCTCGTTGGAATTGCACGTTGTTCAAGAGAATCGAACGATCCTCCCGGGCCGCCGGTGGTTCTGAGCCGCCATCGGTGGTTCCGAATACGCAGAGTCCCTGCAACTGAAATTCGCTGCGAAATGTTGCGCCGGAGAACTCCGGGGGGCTGCCGAGGTGAGAGCCTTTGAAGTCGGCGACGTCGTCAAAAATGGCTTCGCGAAAATTCGCCTTGCGACCGATCTCAGTGGGGTCGAAGGTGGATTTCTGCCGAAAATGGGCACCCTCGAACGTGGCGTCGCCCCGGACCCAGGTCTGACCGAAGTGAAACTGGCCGTGGCTGTCCACGCCGTCGAAGAAGGCAGTGCCATGAAACTGAGAGTTCCAAAAGCTGGCCCAGTCTCGCTCGGACAAGAAATGGGCCCCCGTGAACACGGCGTCGCAGCGGAAGGTGACCGAATCGAAATTGGGCTCTCCCTCGAACACTGTTTTGAAGAAGGAGGCGCGTCTCTCGAACGAGGCGGAGGTGAACGTCGCGTTCCCGACGAAGATTGCCGCGTCGAATTGAGCGTCGATCCAGCGCATGTCAGGCACACGATCCGTGATCAAAGAGAACAGCTGGGAGGAGATCTCGACTCCCCGGGCATCAATGGTTCGACCGGTTGCGACTGTGCCCATGTATGCGTCGAGATAATCCGCATCGAGATGAGCAAGGCATCGACCGTATGAGGCGAGCCGGCTCCCCGTGCAACCACTCGTTGTACAAGACAACCAATCATTCGGCACGGGGAGAAGCCTAAGCCGAACAGGATGAATGAGCCCTCCGACATGTGAACCTGGCGGACGAGAATCTTTGGAATCGGTCGCGTCTAGTGTCCTGGTGTCACCGGCCAAGCTCCGACGCCCGCGCCTATAGGAAGAGCATGAGCGACTACACCATCGAGCCTCTCGGTCCCAAGACGTGGAAGGCCTTCGCCGCGTTGGCTGAGAAGCACAATGGCGTGCAGGGCGGTTGTTGGTGCACGTGGTTCCACCGAGGTGTCGGAAAGGACTTCGCCAACGACCCCAGAGGTGCGCACGGCAACCGAACCTGGAAAGAGCGTCTCGTGCGCGAAGGTGGAGCACACGCGGCCTTGGTCTATGACGGTGACATCGCCGTGGCCTGGTGTCAGTACGGCCCTCCGGAGGAACTCACGCATATCAACTTCAGGAAGGCGTACGAGGTCGGCCTCAAGGCACTGCCGAAATACCGCCTGACCTGCGTGTTCGTGGACAAGGACTACCGACGTACGGGTGTTGCCGCCGAGGCCGTGCGAGGGGCCCTCGATCTGATCGCGAGGGGCGGCGGCGGTGTGGTGGAGACGTATCCGCAGGACACGCAAGGACAGAAGACGTCAGCCTCCTATTTGTACAACGGCACCCGCACAATGTTCGAGCGGGCTGGGTTCCGCTACGAGCGTCCACTGGGCACGAAGCATTGCGTGATGCGCAAGACCGTTCGACGGAAGTGAATTCGACGGAAGTCCGGTAGCTCCGGTAGCTCCGGTAGCTCCGGTAGCTCCGAGAGCTCGGACAGCTCCGATCATGGGTCCGCGCCCCATCCGGGTCATGGAGTGGTCGACGTCGCGGGTGTGCCCGTCGACACTGTCGTCGACACGGTCGTCGTCGGGGTCGTCGTCGTTGTTGGAGGCGGAGGGGGAACCGTCGTCGTCGTGGGAGGCGGCGGCGGAGGCGGTGGCGAGGCCGGAGGAGCCGTCGTCGTGGTCGTCGCCGGCGGCACAGTGCTCGTCGGTGCCGCGGTCGTGGTCGTCGTCGTCGTGGACGGCGGTGCCGAGCCGTAGTTCGGTCCCACGACTGTGACCAGCGTTCCCACAGGAGTGAGCGGCCATACGAGGGCGGCGTCGGCATAGCTCATCTCGACGCAGCCATTGCTTTGCGGCGAGCCGTACGTCGCACGAAGGAAACCGTGCAGTGCGTCGCCGCCGTTGAAGTAGCTGGCATACGGGACGTTCGGGTCGTCGTAGGTGGTCCCGTCCGGGTTGGTCCCCTTCATGTCCGAGTAGCGCACGTGCTCGAAGACGACGAAGGTGCCGTCGGTCGTGTCCGCTCCGGGTGCTCCCGTGTTCACCGGAACGCCGACGTACTGCGCCTGACCGTCGTTCCACAAGGTCAGGTTCTCGGGGAGGGCTTTGCTCACGAGCACGTAGACGTACGGCGCCGGGTCGGTCTTGTGGTTGACGAAGTCGTTGATGAGGGCAGCCCAGAACGCGGGTCCCGGTTGGCCGTCGACGCCGAGCCCGTTCTGGGACTGGAACGACTCGATCGCCGCGGTCGTGATCACGTTCTCCGACCCCTGGCTCCACTGCGAAGTGAGCTGGGTCGGGAGCGTCGACCAGCGCCATCGGAACGATCCGCGCTCGTCGCGGGCCAGCTCCGACCGCGCCGGTGCTCGCGCCGAAGGGACGAAGCTCAGCGGGAGGTATCCCTCTTCGGCCAGGAGCTGTTGCACGCGGAGGACGTCGCCCCCGGCAACGCCGAACCGCAGCGAGGCCGAGGACGCCAGGGTGTCACCGTCCTTCGCCGGCAATCCGTGCGTCCCGCCGGGAACAGTGACCGTCTCCTGGGTCCCCGGAATGAGCGGGGACCTGAGACGGTAGGACAGGGTGTCTGGAGCGGCCACGACCCAGGTGCCCGCGATCTGGGGAGACAACGTGGGCCTGACCGTGCCCAGCTCCATCGGTTCGGAGAAGGACACCGAGATCGTCGTGTCGGTCTCCACCCGCTGTGCGCCCGCGGAAGGGACCGACGAGACGATGGTGAGACCGCCGTCCCGTCCGGTCGCCCCCGTGTGCCGAGTCGATCTCGGGGTCCCCGACTCGCTCCTGGTGTGCCCGTGGTTGCTGTGGGAGCTCGATACGGCTCGATCGGGGTGCATCGCGAAAGGGGGTCCCTCGAAGACGACGACCGCAGCGACGATCAGCAGCACCGCGCCGACGGCGAGGGTCCACGGCGGGATGCGCCCCACCCAGCGCTCGGACTCGCTCTCCTTCATTCGGGCTCCGCTGCTCACCACCGCCTGTTCGTGCCCGCCGACGAAATCAGCCTACGGGTCTCCGACCGTTCCAACGCCAGTAGCGCCGGATCTATTCGGCCGCGTCCTTCCGTACGGACCGGTACAGGCGGCCGTTGCACACGTCTGGGGCCGGAATTTGCACCGGGAGTAGGCTGGTCTGATGAGCTCGAGCACCGACCTCCACACGCTTCTCGGCGACGACGCCGACGCGCTCCTGAGTTATACGGCCAAGGCCTTCCCGAGGGAGAACCTGGTCCTCCCCGGGCCCGACTACCTCAGTCGCGTCTTCGTGAACAGTGATCGGCCGCCGAGTGTGCTGCGCAACCTGGGAACCTTGTTCGGGCACGGCCGCCTCGGTGGATCGGGGTACATCTCCATCCTGCCTGTCGATCAGGGGATCGAGCACTCGGCAGCAGCCAGCTTCTCCAAGAACCCGGAGTACTTCGACCCGCTGAACTTGTTGGAGCTCGCGTTGGCCGGGGAGTGCAGCGCGGTGGCCATGACGCTCGGGACGCTCGGGCTGGCGTCTCGGAAGTACGTCCATCGCATCCCGTTCATCGTGAAGCTCAACCACAACGCCTTCCTGCACACGCCCGACACCTACGACCAGATCATGTTCGCTTCGGTCCGCCAGGCGGCCGACTTGGGCGCCGTCGGCGTCGGGGCCACCATCTACTTCGGCTCCGACGACATGGACCGGGAGCTCCAGCAGGTGGCGGAGGCCTTCGCCGAGGCACACCGGATGGGCATGTTCACCGTCCTGTGGTGTTACCTGCGCAACCCCGCATTCAAGAAGGACGGCGTGAACTACGAGCTGTCGGCCGACCTGACCGGCCAGGCCAACCACATGGGCGTCACCATCGAGGCGGACATCATCAAGCAGAAGCAGCCCGAGAACAACGGCGGGTATATGGCGGTCAACTTCGGCCGGACCGACCCACTCGTCTACGACGAATTGACCACCGACAACCCCATCGACCTGACCCGTTGGCAGGTGGTCAATTGCTACGCCGGGCGCATCGGACTGATCAATTCCGGTGGTGAGTCGAAGGGCGAGAGCGATCTGGCCCAGGCCGTGCGCACCGCCGTCGTCAACAAGCGCGCCGGGGGCATGGGCCTCATCGTCGGCCGGAAGGCGTTCCAGCGCCCGATGGCCGAGGGCGCCGCGCTCATCCAGACCATCCAGGACGTCTATCTCGACTCAGCGGTCACCATTGCCTGAGGATCCTCGACCTCCTGGAGCTGGGACGACGCTGGACGTGTCGGCTCGGGAGGTAGAGTTCACATGAACGAAACACAAGACGCCGAGCGCGGCGCGCCAGGGCGCGGGCGGGTGCGAGACGGGCTGGCGACGAGCCGGGTTCCACGGCGTCCACGAGAACGAGACGAGGCAGCCCGTGGCATCGGGAACGCATCACGTGACGACTGAGCAGCTCGACCAGGTCATCGTCCGCTTCGCCGGGGACTCCGGCGACGGCATGCAGCTGACCGGCGATCGCTTCACGACCAGCAGTGCCCTCCTGGGCAACGACCTGTCGACCTTCCCGGACTTCCCAGCAGAGATCCGAGCCCCGGCCGGGACGGTCAACGGCGTGTCAGCGTTCCAGGTTCACATCTCGGACCACGACATCCTCACGCCCGGCGACGCCCCGAACGTGCTCGTGGCCATGAATCCGGCTGCACTGAAGGCGAACCTCGACCTGATGGCCAAAGGCACCGTCCTTATCGTCAACAGTGACTCCTTCGAAGAGCGTGACCTGTCGAAGGCGGGCTACGGGAACAACCCGCTGACCGACGGCTCGCTCGCCGCGTACACCGTCTACGAGGTCCCGATGACCTCCATCACCCAGGAGGTCTGCAAGGAGGCTGGCGTCAAGCCGCGCGATGCCGAACGGTCGAAGAACTTCTTTGCCCTGGGCCTTGTCAGCTGGCTCTACACCCGGCCCATCGAGTCGGTGCTCGAGTGGATCAACCAACGCTTCGCCGGCAAGCCGCAGGTCGTCGAGGCGAACACACGAGCCTTCCGCGCCGGCTACGACTTCGGCGAGACCGCCGAGCTCTTCGAGTCGAACTACGAGGTCAAGCCGGCAACGTTCGAGAGAGGCGAGTACGTCCAGGTCACCGGGAACCAGGCGCTGGCCTGGGGGCTCATCGCTGCCTCTCGCCTGGCGGGGCTGCCACTGTTCCTCGGGAGCTATCCGATCACTCCTGCCTCGGACATCCTCCACGAGCTCAGCCGCCGCAAGGAGTTCGGCATCCGCACGTTCCAAGCCGAGGACGAGATCGCCGGGATCGGGGCGGCACTCGGCGCGGCGTTCGGGGGCGCGCTGGGAGTGACCACGACGTCCGGCCCGGGCCTCGACCTCAAGTCCGAGACGATCGGATTGGCGATCAACCTCGAGCTCCCGCTCGTGGTCGTCGACGTGCAGCGCGGGGGGCCGTCCACCGGACTGCCCACGAAGACGGAGCAGGCTGACCTGCTCCACGCCATGTACGGGCGTCACGGAGAGGCACCGCTGCCCATCATCGCCCCCCAGACCCCCAGCGACTGCTTCGACGCCGCCATCGAAGCGACTCGCCTGGCGGTCAAGTACCGCACACCGGTCATCCTCCTCTCCGACGGCTACCTGGCCAACGGAGCCGAGCCGTGGCGTCTGCCCGATCTCGAGTCGTACGAGCACATCGATCCCGCCTTCGCGGCGGAGCCCAACCACGTCGACGAGGAGGGCAACGCCGCGTTCTGGCCGTACGTCCGCGACGAGGACACGCTGGCACGTCCGTGGGCACCCCCGGGACTGGCGGGGCTGGAGCACCGCATCGGCGGTCTCGAGAAGGCGGACGGGAGCGGAAACGTCTCGTACGAGGGCGTCAACCACGAGCGGATGGTGCACCTGCGCCACGCCCGCATCGCCGGCATCGCCTCCGACATTCCACCGGTCACGGTCAACGACGAGACCGGTGACGCCCAGCTGTTGCTCGTCAGCTGGGGGTCGACATACGCCGCCGTCTTCGCCGGGGTCAAGCGAGTCCGGGCTCGCGGCATGAAGGCGGCGCACGTCCACTTGCGACACCTGAACCCGCTGCCGCCGAACCTCGGTGAGGTGCTGCAGCGCTACACCCAGGTCCTCGTACCCGAGATCAACCTGGGCCAGCTGAGCCGGATCTTGAGGGCGGAGTTCCTCGTCGACGCCCAGACGATGTCGAAGATGCAGGGCGTGCCCTTCCGGGTCGGCGAGATCGAAGCGGCCATCACCGCCCTGCTCGGAGGAAAGTCGTGAGCGAGACGAACGCATCGAACGGATCGAACGGGAATGGATCGACCGGCGGCATCGTGGCGACCGCCGTCCCGGTGACCTCCCGCAAGGACTGGACCAGCGACCAAGAGGTCCGCTGGTGCCCCGGGTGTGGGGACTATTCCATCCTGGCCGCCGTGCAGATGCTCATGCCGGACCTCGGGGTGCGCCGGGAGAGCACCGTCTTCCTCTCCGGCATCGGCTGCGCCGCCCGCTTCCCCTACTACATGAACACCTACGGGATGCACTCCATCCACGGCCGGGCACCCGCCATCGCCACCGGTCTGGCGACGACCAGGCCGGACCTCGATGTGTGGGTCATCTCGGGCGACGGGGACGCATTGTCGATCGGAGGGAACCACCTCATCCACGCGCTCCGCCGCAATGTCCGCGTGAACATCTTGATGTTCAACAATCAGATCTACGGGTTGACGAAGGGCCAGTACTCGCCGACCTCGGAGGTGGCGAAGGTCACCAAGTCGACGCCCTTCGGTTCTCTCGACACACCCTTCAACCCGGTGTCGCTCGCGCTGGGTGCGGAGGCCACCTTCGTGGCCCGGACGCACGACATGGATCGCGGCCACATGCAAGAGACGTTCCGCCGGGCCCATCAGCACCGTGGTGCCGCCTTCGTCGAGGTGTTGCAGAACTGCAACGTCTTCAACGACGGCGCCTTCGAGAAGATCACGAGCCGGGACGCGTGGGCGAGCATGCTCATCCCGCTCGAGCACGGCAAGCCGATCGTCTTCGGACCCGAGGGCGAGGAGCGCGGCGTCGTCCAGCGGGCGGACGGCGGACTCGAAATCGTGTCCGTGGCAGACGTCGGCGGCGTCGAAGACCTTCTGGTGCACGACGAGTCCCGTGAGGATCCAGGCCTGGCGTTCGCGCTGAGCCGGCTGGCTCGCGGACCCTACGAGCCCACGCCCATCGGAGTGTTCCGGGCGGTCGAACGTCCCGAGTACGGCGAGCAGATGTCAGAGCAGATCCTCGACGCCCAGGCCAAGCGGGGCCTCGGGGATGTAGCCGCCCTCCTGCGCTCCGGCTCGAGCTGGACGGTGGACTAGCACCACTCGAAGACGCCGGCGCCACGTCCAAGTCGGTCGGTGTCAACCACTACCACCGCCCGAGCGTGAAAAGGGCAGACGACCGGTCGTGAGCCGGTCCCTGCCGGGCGGACGGCCGGCTTCGGGAGGCCCGACGGTGGGGAAGCGAACGCAGAGACTGCAGTGACGGCGATGCCGGTCTCCCGGTCCTTCGAGCGTTCGTTCGACGGTCTCTACCGCCTGGCGTACCGCGTCGCCTTCCGGATCCTCGGTGACCGTCCCGAGGCTGAGGATGTCGCTCAGGAGACGTTGGCTCGCGCCCTCCTGCGCTGGTCGAAGCTGGAGGCGCGTCCCGAAGGCTGGGTCAGCCGCGTGGCATCGAACCTCGCCGTCGACCGCTATCGACGGCGGGCCCGCAGCCGGCGCGCGCTGTCCGGTCCGATCGGCGTGGTGGACGACCGCATGGGCGAGCGCGCCGACTTGGTGGCGGCCCTGAGGTCGTTGCCCCGCCGTCAGCGCGAGGTCGTCGTGCTCAGGTATCTCGCCGACTTCTCCGAGGCGGATGTGGCGGCTGCGCTCGGGTGCTCCGCCGGCTCGGTCAAGACGCACGCGTCGAGGGGCCTGGCCGCGCTGCGCCAACGGCTCGGCGGTCGGCTCGAACCATCGGAGGGCGATGTTCGAGCATCTTGACGATCCCGCGGGGATCAGTCCCGGAGAACGCGAGCTGGACGACGTGCTGGAGCGCGCACGCGCCCTGCGCGGCCGGCGCTGGACGTTGCCCATCGGGCTCTGCCTCGTGCTCCTGGGCGCGTCACTCGCCATCGTGGGCCTTCGGTTGGGACCACAGTCCACGTCCTCGGTCACCTCGTACCAGTTCGAGCTCCAGAAAGGGCCACTGCCTGTCGGCACCCCGGTGCCCACCACGGCTTTGTTCAGCGTCCATTTCTCCAGTACGAACGAGGGCGACGCACTGGCGCTCCATCACGGCCAGGTGCTGCTCGCCGCTTCGAACGACGGCGGGTCGACCTGGCATGTCCGCAACGACCACCTGGTGCCACCGGGATTGGGCGGCAATACCGGGCTCTCGGGCCAGTTCGAGTTCGCCGGGTCCGACGGATATCTCTGGGGACTGGGGACCGAGGCGGCAGCCCCCCTGTTGGTCACACATGACGGCGGTCTCTCCTGGCACCGCGCCGTCCATTGGGCCGGACGTGGTCGATGTCAGCGCCATCGGCCGCGACGCCTGGGCCCTGGTGCGCTCGTGCCCGCCGACAGCGCGTGTCGCGACGTCGACGTGCGCATTGGTCGTGGAGGAATCGTTCGACGGCGGCGGCACCTGGCGTCCGGCGCCGGTCGCCGTGCCGGGCGTCTTCGCCGGCAGCGGGTCCGCCACTCCGTCCGCCGAGCTGGCCCGGATCACCGAGGAACGTGCCTACGTCCTGACCGCCGTGCCCGGTCTCGGCGGCCTCAGCACCTGGCAGCTCCTCCTCACCGACGACGGAGCTGCGACGTGGAGCGTCCGCCCCGTACCGTGCTCCGGTGCGTACGCCCTCGGGGCGGAGGTCGCGGCCTCGAGCACCGACGACGTCTGGCTGATCTGTGGCGGCCAGGCCTCCGCGGGATCGCAGTCGAAACAGCTCTACCGCTCGAGCGACGGGGGCGTCACCTGGCAACTTCGAGCCACCGCCTCCGGCTTGGGCACGCCGCCGCCGACGACGGTTCCGCCCAACCCACTTCCCCTGGCCGGGTATGTCGCGCCATTCTCCATCGGGCACCGCAACCTGGGCGTCCTCACGCCGACGACGGCTTGGATCTTTCCCTCACGGTCCGACCTGCTCAAGACCTCCGACGGGGGCTCGTCGTGGGTGCCCGTGCCGAGCCTCGCCTCGGCCGGCTTCGACAGCGGCGGCGCGGGCAACGTCACATTCCTCAATGCGACCGACGGTTGGATCTGCGAGTACGGCATCGGGCTCTGGCACACCGACGACGGAACGACCTGGTCGCCACTCGGCGACCCGTGACCGGCTCGCTCTTGGGGCGAACGATCGCGGCCGGTGCCGCCGCCCTGGTACTCGCCGGCCTGCCAGCGACGGCGTACGCCCCACCTGCCAGCGGGTCTGCGCCCCCTCAGACGTCCGCGACGACTGACCCGAGACTGTCGGTCGGCCCAGGCCTTCCAACGTTGTCGTTCGAGACCTGGGTCGTGAGAGTCGTGAACATGACCCGCGGCGTCTGCGTCCTGCCCGCCTATCCCACGGTCCGGCTCCGCAATCGCGGCGCCTCGAGAGGTCCGCTTGCGGTCCACCCCATGTCCGGGCCATTCGGCGGCTCCCTTCGCACGATGCCCGCGACGTCAGTCCTCGTGTTACGCGCCGGGCAGACGGCCACCGCGCTCCTCGAGGGCGGGGAGCTTCTGCACGCCGGCGCGTCCAAGTGCCGACCCGTCGTCGCATCCATCGCTCCGCCCGGGTCATCGGCGCCGCCCTCGTCCGCGGGCTTCGAGTTCTGCCAGAGAGACATCGACGTTGCTCCGTTCCTGCTCGGGTTCGACGGGCAGTCGACCGGCGGCGAAGTCACGGGCACGGCTCCGGCGTGCCGTCCAACCACCCGCGACGAACCGGCCGGTCCTGTCGTGGAGGTGGATGCATGGCGGGGGCGGACGCTGGCCAACTTCGCCCTCCAGTTCGCCAGGCCGACGGCGACGAGCCGCTACCACATGGTCCTGCCAGCGGGCCGTTACCGCGTCACGGCGCGAGGCGAACCGTCGCGACTGATCAGCGTGCGAGCCGGCTTCCCAACAGGCCTCGGAGCTTACGGACGATGCTCGATACCTCCAACCACGGTGCGGACGATTCCCCCAGCCGGCCGGTTTGGCGCAACGACCTCTACAACAGTGGAGACGGCCGCGACGGCGCAACCCCCGGCAGCCTGATCGGCGTGCACCCGGCGCCGGAACTCAGCTTTCGGGCGCCTCGGTCTTCGCGTCCGCCTCCGCGTCGTCACGAACCCGCTCGAGCGTGGTGCGCATGCCCTCGCGGTTCGTCTTGCCGCGCGCCCAGCCCAGGAGGGACCAATAGAGCCGCAGCCACCACGTCGGTGAGAGCGAGAAGGACTCCGTGACGTCACACCCGTCTCCGGCGGGGGTGATGTCGTATCGCCACACGTTGAGAGGGGTCTTGTCCGGGTCGCCGACGCCGAAGGCGAACGTGCGGCCCGGTTCGCACGCCGAGACCGTGCACGTCGTCCAATAGATCGGACCCTTTCCGTTCCGCTTCACGTGTCCGCGGAAGCGAGCTCCGACTGCGGGCCCGGTCGCTCCGTCGATCCAGACCGCCTCGAAGGTCTCGGGGCTGTAACGACCGATCCGGGTCACGTCGGAAACCAAGTCCCAAACCCGGTCAGGTGTCGCCGTCATGTGAACCGTCACCGAGTCGTTCACCGGAAAACTCCTTTCCCCGTCCCGTCTCTTTCCATCGCTACGAGACGTCGAGCGACCGGAAGACCATTCCGGTCCGCGGTTTCGGGCTGAAGTAGGTGGTCTTGGGCGGCATGCGCCGGCGCTCGTTGGCCCACTCGTCGATCTGTTTGACGGTCACCGGGCGCAGCAGGAGCGCAGCCTGGCCGTCGCCGGTACGCAGCGCCTCCATCGCTTCGTCGACCGAGTGGCGGTGTGTCACGTCATGACGCGGGAGGCGGCTCAGCACAAGTGCCACCAGGCTCGAGTCCAGGTCGTTCCCGGCCTCTTCGTAGAGTCCTTGGCGTGGCAGCAGCAGATAGGCCTGGTCGCCCGTCACAAGAGCGAGCGACCCGGAGTCTTCGAGGGCGCCGAGCGTGCGTGCGTCTGCGGCACCGGCCCGGACGACGTCGAACCATTCCGAGAAGGCGCCGACGAGGTCGAAGTCCTCGGGCAATCCGCTGACCGTGCGGTGGATGGCGCCGACGTGCAACTGCTCTTCCGCCAGCTCGACGATGAACGCCATCACCAGGTCGTACGGTCCCGACTGCCCGTCGTTCGCCGCCCGGCACTCGGCCTGATACGTACGGGCGGTCTCGTAACGATGATGACCGTCGGCGAGCACGACGGGCGCTTTGCCGAGCGCCTCTCCGACCGCGGCGACGGCATCGGGATCGGAGAGCACCCAGAGCTGGTGGCGTACCCCGTCGTCGTCGTAGGCGTCGGCGACAGGGTCGTCGTCGGTCGGGTCGAAGGTCGCGGTGACTCCAGCGGCCATGGAGAGGCCCCAGATCGGCGACAGGTTGGCTCGCGTGGCCCGGAGCAGGTCGAGACGGTCGCTCTTCGCCTTGGGCAGCGTCTGCTCGTGGGGGAGCACGTCGCCCTCGTGGCCGGGCTCGGTCAGGCCGAGGGCGCCGACGACGCCGGTCGTCGTCCGCCCGGCTGTGTCGGTCATGCGGTACGGATAGAGACTCGCTCGGTCCTCGACCTGGAGGATCCCCGACGCCAGCCAGCGCGAGAACAGGTCGGCTGCCACCTCGTATCGGTCGCGGCCCCCGGAGAGGTCGGCCTCGGGCAGCTCCACCAGCACGGAGTTCGCCTGGTGCCGAGATGCGAGATGCATCCGCTCAGTCGGCGTGATGACGTCGTAGGGCGGCGCGATCACCTGGGCGACCGGTGCCAGGTCGGGGGCGTATCGGACCCCCCGGAACGGCTCGAAGCGGGGCATCGTGCCACTCTGGCACAGACCGCCTGCCCGGAGCCCCGGCCCCGCGGAGGCTGCCCGTAGACTCGGGCCGTGGTCTCCGAGGAGGGTCCCGTCGACGGGCTGGACCGCGTGCTGACCGCGCCCAACGTCATCACGCTCGTGCGGCTCCTGTGCATCCCGGTGTTCATCTGGCTTCTCTTCGGCCTGCACCGCCAGACGGCATCGGCTGTCTTGCTGGCCCTTCTGGGCGCGACGGACTGGGTGGATGGCTTCGTGGCCCGCCGCTACCACCAGGTCTCCACGTTGGGCAAGGTCCTCGATCCGACCGCCGATCGCCTGCTCGTCGGGACCGCGGTGATCTCGGTGATGGTCTACGGAGCGGTACCGCTGTGGTTCGGACTGGCCACGATCGTCCGGGAGGTGCTCGTCTCGGCCATCGTGGTCCTCCTGGCGGTCTTGGGTGCCGCGAGGATCGACGTGCTCTGGGTCGGCAAGGCGGGCACGTTCGGCCTGATGTTCGCGTATCCGGCGTTCCTCTTGGGCGACGGTACGGCGACGTGGCAGGAGCCCGTCCGGGCGATCGCCTGGGTCACCGGCCTCATCGGGCTGGCGCTGGCCTGGTGGGCGGCGGCCAGCTACGTGGGGCCGGCGCGGCGGGCGCTCCGCGCGGGCCGGGCGGCGCGGCGTGCCGGGAGCATGGCATGAAGGCCGTGATCATGGCGGGGGGCGAGGGGACCCGGTTGCGCCCTCAGACCTCGAACCTGCCCAAGCCGATGCTGCCCCTAGTCGGCCGCCCAATGATGGAGCACATCGTGTCGCTTCTGCGACGCCACGGAATTACCGAGATCGTCGTGACGGTCGCCTTCCTGCCGAACGCCATTCGGAGCTATTTCGGTGACGGCAGCGAGCTCGGCGTGCACATGGTCTACGCCACCGAGGAGTCCCCGCTCGGGACGGCAGGATCGGTGCGCAACGCCCGCGAACAACTCAACGAGCGGTTCCTGGTGATCTCGGGCGATGTCCTGACCGACATCGACCTCTCCGCCGTCGTCGAGTTCCACGAGAAGAACCAGGCGCTCGCCACGATCGCCCTGTGCCCGGTCGAGAACCCCCTCGAGTTCGGGATCGTCATCACGCGTGAGGACGGCAGCATCGAGCGTTTCTTGGAGAAGCCCGGCTGGGGGCAGGTGTTCAGCGACACCATCAACACGGGGATCTACGTGCTCGAGCCCGAGATCTTCGAGCAGATCCCCGAGGGACGCGCGGTGGACTTCTCCGGTGAGGTGTTCCCAGCCGTGCTGGAAGCCGACGACCCGCTCTTTGGGTACGTCGCCACCGGATACTGGGAGGACGTCGGCACCACGGCCGCGTACCTCAAAGCCCACGAGGACATCCTCGATGGCCGGGTCGATGTAGGAGTGTCGGGCTTCGAGCTGCGGCCTGGCGTGTGGATCGGGAAGGGCACGTCCGTGCACCCGTCGGTCCACATCGAAGGCCCGGCGTTCGTCGGCGAGAACTGCACCGTGGACTCGGGTGCGGTCCTCGGCCCGTATGCGACGGTGGGCGCCAATACCCGGGTAGGAGAGCGCTCCGAGGTGGAGCGCTCGGTGGTGGGGGAGAACTCGTACCTGGGCACGTCCGTCTCCGTGCAGGGAGCGGTGCTCGGCCGCTCCTGTGACCTCCGCAGCGGTGCGCGCTGCGAACCGGGTTCCGTACTGGGCGAGGGTTGCCTCGTCGGCGCCAACGCAGAGATCCGCACCGGGGTGAAGATCTACCCGGCGAAAGTGGTCGAGGCCGGTGCGCAGGTCAACGCGTCCATCGTCTGGGAATCGGGCGGGGCGCGCGAGCTGTTCGGACGAGAGGGCGTGCAGGGCATCGCCAACGTGGACGTAAGTCCCGAAATGGCCGTCCGCCTGGCCAAGGCGTGGGCGTCGAGCTTCGAAAAGGGTTCGTACATCACTGCGTCACGAGACACCAGTCGCGCGGCGCGGGTGCTCAAGCGCGCCCTCATGGTCGGGTGCAACTCCGCCGGCGTCAACGTGGACGACCTGGAGCTGGCGACGATGCCGGTGACGCGCCACCATGTGCGCAGTCGGGGCAACAAAGCCGGCCTCTCCGTCGGGCTGAGCCCGGATGATCCGCAGTCGGTCGTCATACGGTTCTTCGACGAACGCGGCATCGATCTGTCCGAGAGTGATCAGCGGCGCGTCGAGCGCCTCTACCATCACGAGGAATTCCGTCGTGTGACCGCGGCGGACATCGGTGACATCTCATTCTCACCCCGCACGCTGGAGCTCTACACGGCAGATATGGTCGAAGCGTTCGACCTCCGTCGCGACGTCGGGCGTCAAGTGAAGCTCGTGCTCGACCTGTCGTTCGGCGCCGCCAGTTTGGTGATGCCCAACCTCCTGTCGAAAGTCGGTGCAGACGTGTTGAGCCTCAACCCGTACGCGCAGACGGGCGGCATGATCTCAGCCGACCCTGCGGTGAGCGAGGCTCGCGTTGCCGAAGCGGTGCGCGGTTCGGGCGCCGACCTCGGCGCTGTCATCGACGCCGGCGGTGAGCGACTCACGCTCATCGACGACTCGGGCCGCGTGCTCGACGAGGACGAGTCGATCATGACCCTTTTGGAGTTGACCGCCGATTTCGGGGAGGGCGCCGGACGGGTGGTTCTCCCCGTGACCGTCAGCGACCAGGCCGTCGCACTCTGCGAAGCGCGCGGCATGGAGGTCGTGCTCTCCGCGCTCTCCCGCGCCGCCCTGATGGAGGCCGCCGCCTCGGGCGGGGTCACGTTCGCCGCGGATCGCCGCGGCGGGTACGCGTTCCCCCGGTTCCTCCCTGCACTCGACGCGGCGGCGGCGCTCATCCGGCTGGTGTCGTTGTTGGGTCGCGGCGACACATCGCTCACCACGCTCGTCGACTCCATGCCCCCGATGCCGGTCGTGCGCCGAGAGGTGCCGACGCCGTTGGAACACAAGGGTCTCATCATGCGGACACTGATGGAGCAGCTCGCTGACGAAGCGGACGAGGGGGTCGACCTCGTCTTGGTGGACGGGATCAAGGTCCGCTCGAGCGACGGTTGGGCACTCGTGGTGCCTGACCCTGAGGAACCGGTCACACACGTGTGGGCCGAAGCCTCGGATCTGCCTCGCTCAGACGCCCTCGCCGCGGCCTATGCGGAGCGCCTCAGAGCCATCCTGGCCTGAGTGCGGCCGGGGCTGTGGAATGCGGTAGCGGTCGGTTAGGGTCCGATTCCGTGAACATCCCCGAAGACCTGCGTTACTCGGAAGACCACGAATGGGTGCGCGTGGACGGTGGCCGCGTCCGCGTCGGCATCACCGATTATGCGCAGGACGCGCTGGGCGACATCGTCTTCGTCGATCTGCCAGACGTCGGTGCGGAGGTCGAGGCTGGAGGCAAATTGGGCGAGGTCGAATCCACGAAGTCGGTGTCGGAAATCTACGCACCGGTTGCCGGCACTATCGTCGCCGTGAACGAGGGGCTGACCGATGGGCCAGAGACGATGAACCAGGATCCCTACGGCGCCGGCTGGATCTGTGAGCTGGAACTCGCTTCGGGCGCCGACCCCGCTGCCCTGCTCGATGCGGCTGCGTACGAGGCTCTCACCGCCGAGTGACGCAATCCGGATGGGCCGGGTCCGACACAAGGGAACCTCAGTCGTCGAGTGGGGTACCGTGGACACCGTGTTCTGTCACAACTGCGGGCACAGAAACCCTGACGGAGTCAACTTTTGCTCCTCGTGTGGGAACCCGCTTCAGGCCGGCGGAGAGGACCCCGTCACCGTCACGCTCCGCCCGTCGGACGAGCCCGAGGCTCCTGACGTCGAGACTGACGTCACCCAGGTCGAGGTCCCACGCGGCGCGGGCGTGCTCGTCGTCACCCGCGGCCCCGACGTCGGCAGCGCGCTATGTGCTGGGTGACACCGTCGTGCGCGCCGGTCGGCATCCCGACAGCGACATCTTTCTTGACGACATCACAGTCTCTCGACGCCATCTTGAGATCACGCCGGCCGGTGACGGCACGTACGCCGTGCACGATCTCGGGTCGCTGAACGGGACCTACGTGAACCGCGAGCGCATCGACGAGACCAAGTTGGCGCCCGGGGACGAGGTCCAGATCGGGAAGTTCAAGCTGGTGTTCGTTTCGGCAGGCGGCGAGTGAGTAGCCGCACGTACCTTTCCATCGGCGACGTCCTGACGCTGCTGCGAGAGGAGTTCCCGGACGTCACCATCTCGAAGATCCGCTTCCTCGAGAGCCAAGGACTGGTCAATCCGGAGCGCTCGCCTTCGGGCTACCGAAAGTTCTTCGACCACGACGTCGAGCGGCTGCGCTGGGTGCTCCGCCAGCAGCGAGAGCATTTCCTCCCGTTGAAGGTGATCAGAGACCGCCTGGCCGACGGCGAATTGGACGATCCCTCCTCACCGGCGGAGACGGTCAACGGCAACATGGCGGTGCCTTCCCTCTCGACACTGGGGCCGACAGCCGACCGACAGACCGCTGCGGACGACGAGGCGATGGCCCGCATCATCGCCGATGCCTCACGCCGTGCCGCTCTCCTCCCCGATACTCCGGCCGATCCACGCGTGCATGTCTTGGCCGGACCCGGTGCAACGGGCGCGCCGCCGGTCGGGGACGGCAGCAGCAGCGTCGACGCGGCGATGAGTAGCGCGACAGCGCACGCGGCCGTGGCGCCGAGTGCCGCAGCGGTTCACGCCGACGCACACGTTTCTCGTCCGACGGCGACCACTGCGGCCCCGGCGGCGTCGACGAGCGGTCCGGTGTCGCGGCAGTCGACTCCGGGAGGTGAGGCGCAGGGACCACCACCGGCGCGGCGCCACGAGCGGGTTCCTCTGGTCCCGGGTCCGACGCGTCCGGGTCACCGACGACTCCGCCGTCGACATCGCCAGCGTCACCGAAGGTGCCGGCTCCGGTATCTCCGAGCGCGACCGGACCTGCGGGGTCTCCAGAGGCAATGCCCGGCCGCGCCGGCAGCACCGTCGTAACCGGTGTCAGCATGACGGCAGGCGAGATCTGCGCGGCAAGTGGGCTCGGCCCCGAAGAGCTGGCGGCCCTGGAGGGCTACGGCCTGGTCGAGTCCGTCTCGGTTGCCGGCATGCCGACCTATGACGAGGAGGCGCTTGCGATTGCCAACCTGGCCGCCGCCTTCCGGGTCTTCGGCATCGAGGCCAGGCACCTGCGGCAATACCGCATCGCGGTCGATCGTGAGATCGGATTGATCGAGCAGGTGGTCATTCCGCTGCTGCGACAGAGGAACCCCGAGGCCCGGCAGCGGGCGCTCGACGGGTCCGAGCAGATGGCCGCATTGGGCGAGTCCATGCGGGCGGCGCTGCTCAGGGTGGGATTGCGCCACCACCTGCGAGGCTGACCGGCCGGTGACGCAACGCCACGAAGGTGGCGCTACATTTCAGGCATGGTCCGAGTGCTCCTTCGTGCAGTCAGGGTGGACCTGCAGTCGAACACCCCGGTTCTCCTCCTGCAGGAGACCGAGGGGGAGGGCAGGACGCTTCCGATATTCATCGGGAGCCCGGAGGCCACCGCGATCGCGTACGCCCTCCAGGGCGTCACGATGCCGCGGCCGCTCACGCACGACCTCATGAAGGACTTGCTCGGCGCACTCGACATCACCGTTGAGCGTGTGATCGTGACCGAGCTTCGCGCATCGACGTATTACGCCGAAATGCACCTGCTGCACGGGGGCGAGCGGACCGTGGTGTCGAGCCGGCCCTCTGATGCGGTCGCAGTGGCCGTGCGCACCGAATCCCCGCTGTTCGTCTCCGACGAGCTGATGGAATCAGAGGGCATCCTCTTGGCGATCGAGGCGGACGACGAGGAGGATGACACTCCGGACGAGCTCGTAGGGCAGTTCCGCCAATTCCTCGACTCGGTTCGTCCAGAAGATTTCGAGGCGTGACGACGCGCCTCGTGGCGCTCGCCATCGGAGCGGGCGCTTGCGTGGGCGTTGTCGCGTGCGGAAGTCCTGCCCCACACCACCACGCCACGACCACCACGACGTCGCGTCCGCCTGCCACGAGTTCGTCGACGACGACGCTCAAGACCACCACGACCACCAGCACCAGCACTTCGAACACGACATCCACGACCTCGCCGGCCGGCACGACCGCGTGCAACCGCATCACAGCTTCGGCAGGCCAGATGATGGGCGCAGCCGGCACCATCACGGGGGTCGTCACCCTCACCAACATCGGTTCGGCGCCGTGCGTCATGAACGGCTATCCCGTGATGGCGCTGTTCTCGGGCAACGGCGTGTCGCTCAAGGTCACGATGGTGGACGGGCTTTCGGTCCACTTGTCACCCGCGGCCAACGGTTCGCCGGCGGCTGTTTCGCTGTCGCCGTCGGGTACCGCGCAGTTCGCATTCCAGTACTCCGACGTCCCCGTGGGATCCGAGACGAGTTGCCCGAGCTCCGCGATGGCCGAGACCACCCCGCCGGGAGCGAGCGTGGCGTCGCCGAACTTCGCGCTCACCGCGGATCCGTGCGACAACGGCACGCTCCGGGTATCGCCCGTCTACGCCACCTCGTGAGCGTCAGCTCGATGTCCCCGGGCGGTACGTCGCGACGAGGGACGGCGTCGGCCCCGGTCGTCAGAGATGAGGCGACACCAGGATGCGCCCGCGCACCGCAGCGTCGAGCACGCGGTTCAGCGCGGTGGTGAGTTCGCCGAGACCGATCTCCTCGCTGACCATCTCGTCGCAACGTTCCACTGGAAACGTCTCAGCCATCTCTGCCCATAAGGCCCTCCGGTCGCCGATGGGTGTCACGACCGTGTCGACGCCGAGGAGTGCGACGCCGCGAATGATGAAAGGGAACACGGTAGTGGCGAGCTCGTTGCCCCCGGTCAGACCGCTGGCCGCGACGGCACCGCCGTAGCGCACGGTGCGCAGCGCCTCCGCCAGTGCGCCTCCGCCGACACAGTCGACCACGCCTCCCCAAAGCTGTGGTCCGAGGGTCCGGCCGTCGGCCTCGGCGAAGCGCCGGCCGACGGTCTGGGAAGCACCGAGGCCTTTGAGGTAGTCGTGCTCCGCGGTCTTGCCCGACGATGCCACGACCTCGAAGCCGGCGCTCGCCAACAGGGCCACCGACGCGCTCCCGACACCGCCCGAGGCGCCGGTCACCAGGATGGGGCCGTCGTCAGGCGTCGTGCCGTGCTGGAGCAATTTGCGCATGGAGAGCAACGCCGTGAAGCCGGCCAACCCGATCGCGGCCGCCTCGCGGCAGCCGAGCTGGTCCGGGAGCGGGACCACCCAATCGGCCGGCACCCGGGCGTATCCGGCAAAGCCCCCGTGGTGGGCGACGCCGAGGTCGTAGCCCTGGACGATGACGCGCTGTCCCGGCGCGAACTCGGCTGCCGTGCTCTCCTCGACCACGCCGGCGAGCTCGACCCCCGGGACGAGGGGAAATCCCTTTGCCACACGGTTCCCCGGCATCGTGACCATGGCGTCCTTGAAGTTCACCGCCGACCACTCCACCTTGACGAGGACATCGCCGGCAGGAAGGTCTTCAGACGACAGCTCGACGACCCGCGGACGGATCACCTCGCCAGACTTCGTGAGCAGGTAGGCGGGGAAGCGCATGCATTGATCACTGTAGAAGCCCGCAACCGCCCCCGTGCTCTTCCGGGCTCACCGTTGGTCACCGCTACCTTCGCTCACGGGCACTACGGTCCTCTTCGTGCCGAACGTCCCCTTCGGACGATGGCCGTCCCCGCTGCGGGCGTCCGACGTCGCGGCGGCCAAAGTGTCGCTCTCAGAACTGCGCTCCGATGGCGCGGCGCTCTACTGGCTCGAGTCACGCCCCGCCGAGAGCGGGCGCGTCGTGCTCGTACGCGGAGACGAAGACGGGAGACGTGATCACTCACCCGATGGTGTGAGCATCCGCAGCCGCGTCCACGAGTACGGCGGCGGAGCTCTGTGCCTGGTGCCCGCGCGGGAGCAGGAGCCTTCGCCTACGTCGACCAGTCGGACCAGCGCGTGTGGCTCTGCGCAGACCCGCTCGGGCTCGCATCAGCCCCGCGGCCGCTCTCACCGCTGCCGTCTACGGGGGAGTTGCACCGCCACGGCGGACTCGCCGCGACACCAGACGGGGCGTGGGTCCTCGCGGTGCGCGAGACCCACCCCGCCGGCGGAGGAAGACCTGTGCCGCGGTCGTCGCACTGTGCACAGCCTCCACGGAGCCGCTCGCCTCGCTCCTGGTGGGCGGCCACGACTTCTTTGGCGCACCGACGGTCGACCCGCAGGGCGCGTGGCTCGCGGTCGTGGCCTGGGATCATCCCGACATGCCGTGGGACTCGTCGCAGCTCCTCGTCGTTCCTCTGGCCGCGAGGCGCGACGCGTCTGCCGGCCCGGCCCTGACGCCCGTTGGCGCGCCGGTGGCCGTGGCCGGGGGACCGGACGAGTCGGTGGGCCAGCCCGCGTGGCACCGCGACGGCACGCTCTGGTCCGTCTCCGACCGGCGTGGGTGGTGGCAGCCGTACGTGCAGGCGGGCCGGCACGATTCCGAGGAACGCCATGCGTTGACCGATGCGGAGGCAGAATTCCATTCGCCCGACTGGGTCCTCGGCCAGTCCACCCTGGCCGAGCTCGCCGACGGCACCGTCGTGGCCCGCATGAGTTCGTCGGGACGGGACTCCCTCGTGGTCCTCGATCGCGATCGCGCCGCGCGGGTGCCCCGGGAGCTCGACCAGCCATGCGTGACGATCACCGCGCTCTGCGCCCACGGCGCCGGGGTGGCCTTCCTCGGGAGCACGCCCGACGCGGCCGCCTCCGTTTGGACGTGGGTGCCGGGTTCGCGCGCACGGGTGCGCCGGGCGGCTCCTGCCGCGCCCGTGGAACCGGCCGATGTGTCCCGCGGCGAGCCGCTCGTCGTCACCGGGCGTTCAGGTCGCCCCGTGCACGGCACGCTCTACCCACCGGCGCTGCGAGCCGCGTCCGGCCCACCCGGCGCCCTACCGCCGCTGATCGTGTGGAGCCATGGCGGACCGACCGGCTCGAGCCCGGTCGGGCTCGACGTGACGGTGCAGTTCTTCACGACGCGCGGCTTCGCGTTGGCATGCGTCGACTACGCCGGCAGCAGCGGGTATGGACGCGCCTATCGCGACGAGCTGCGCGGACAGTGGGGCGTCGCCGACGCCGAGGACTGCGTCGACGTGGCCGGGCACCTTGCGACCTTAGGGGAGGTCGATGGCTCGAAGATGGCCATCCGCGGCAGCAGCGCGGGTGGGATGACGGCGTTGAACACGCTGGCGGCTGGCGCGGGGTTCGGCGCTTGCGCCTCTTGGTACGGCGTCACCGATCTTCTGGGCCTCGTCGCAACGACACACGACTTCGAGGCCCACTACACCGACCGACTGATCGGCGTGCTCCCTGCGTGCCGGGCGCTCTACGAGGAACGCTCT
The DNA here is from genome assembly GCA_963824445.1 of uncultured Acidimicrobiaceae bacterium. Classification (GTDB taxonomy): domain Bacteria; phylum Actinomycetota; class Acidimicrobiia; order Acidimicrobiales; family RAAP-2; genus Bog-473. The sequence continues at coordinate 591,117 of CAWGPG010000001.1, forward strand.
CCCGCCTCCCGAGCGGCCGAGATGCACGGAGCGGTCCTCCTGTTGCAAGGGACGGAGGACGCCGTGGTGCCACCCGCCCAAGCCGAGCGGATGCGCGATGCGCTCGCGGCGGCCGGCGTCCGTTGCGAACTCCGCTTCTTCGAAGGCGAGGGCCATGGATTCCGCCGCGCGGACACCCTCACTGCGGCCCTCGAGGCCGAGCTTGCGTTCTACCTGGAGGAGTTGCGCCTCTGAGACGCCGCCTTCGGCGGTCCGACCTCGCACCCCATGGGACCTGCACGGACGGAATCGCTGATCCGTGCGGTCCCGCGGCCGGTGGACCTCGTAGAATAGGCGTGTCCTCAGCGCCGTGCCACGGGGTGGTGCGCCGGCGCGCCGCCCCTCTCCGCGAGGCTCTTGCGACGCCATGACGACAACGAAACCCGGTCCCGCCGGCATTACCGAACGCCTCCCGGAGCGCGAACTCGGCACGAGATCCGAGTCTCGCGTCGCGTCCGTATGGCGTCGGGCCCGGGCACAGCTCGAGCGCATCTCGCCCGAGGCGGGCGACGCCATCCTCTATGCCGGGAGTGCGCTGTTCGCGCTCGCCACCATCTGGACGTCCACCAACGACCTCTACCAAGTGTGGGGCCGGATGGCGCTGACGCCGTTCGTACTCGGCGCGGTCGTCTCTGCCGCCCTCGCCTGGGCGCTCCATCGAGCGCGGCGACGACAGTCCGGAGCGCTGACCGGACGTCAGCACCGCCGTTCGTGGGTGGCCCGCCTCACTGTGGCGGCGTGCGTGTTCGCGGGGTCGTTGGCAGTGCCGCTCGGCTTCGAGATCTTCTGGCGTTTCGACGGGGTTCCTGGCTCGCACTTGCAGCCTGAGGTGGTCACCGTCGAGAAGGGCGGCCAGGATCTGATGCGGGGCAAGGACCCGTACCACAAGATTGTGCGGCTTCCCCACGCCGTTTCCTACCACGCGCCTGGAGAACCGGACTACGCCGGTTTCCTCCCGTACCTCCCGCTCATGGCCGTGGCCGGCATACCGAGCCAGATCTGGCCGAACAGCGGTCTCAGTGACGCCCGCATCTTTTTCTGCCTGACGACGCTGGTCGTCGCGGCTGTCGCACTCTCTCTGTGTCGCGCCGACGGGCGACGCAAGATCCGTGCCCTGCAGGTGCTCGTCATCTTGCCACTGGCGTCGCTCCCGCTGGCGACGGGAGGAGACGACATCCCGGTCGTGGCCTTCTTGCTCCTCGCCATGGTGCTCGCACAGCGACGGCAACCATTCGCGTCGGGCGTGGTGCTCGGCATCGCTTCAGCCATGAAGTTCACCGCATGGCCCCTCGCCGTTTTGGCCCTCTTCGCCGCCCGCGGGCGTCGGGGCGAACGCCGGCCATGGCCGATGGTGGCGGGGATGTTGCTGGTGGTGGTCCCGGCCGTCTTCCCCTTCTTGCTGCAGGGACCGTTCGCCCTCTTCGACGACGTCTTTCTGTTCCCACTCGGCTTGAGCGCGGTGCCGTCGACGGCGGCGAGCGCGCTGCCTGGGCATGAGCTCGTGACGTGGTTCCCCTCACTCAGTCGGGCGCTGCCGGTCTCGGTGGGTCTCGTCCTCGGCGTGCTCCTGGCCCGCCATCTCTACCGACGCCCGCCGCGCACCGTTTCGGAGGTGTGCACCCTGGCGGGTGTGGTGTTGGCGGTGCTCATCCTGTTGGCCCCCGACCCCAGGGTGGGCTACTTGCTCTATCCGGTGAACTTCCTTGTCTGGGCCTACTTGATGGCCGGGTCCGAGCGCGAGAATGCCGGGCGGGAGCCTGACGCTCCTTCCGTCGGTCGACGAGAGCTGCTTCGCGACGTCAACGCAGCAACGCCCGGCGCCCCCTGACACGGCCTGTGCCGAGCTCGGATCCGGGGCCGCAGTCGAGGCACGAGGCGGAGCGAACACGACCGGGCGACGATGCCCGAACGACCCGAACAGTCCGAACGGCCCGAGCGACCGACGCGGCTGCCGTCGCCGACCTCTGGTGGTCCACCCGGATTGCCTCCGTGCCCGCGATACCGGAACCCGTCCACGATGAGGCCGAGGTCCGGACCTGGGTCGACGACGTGCTCATTCCGGCGGGTGGTACCTGGGTCGTCGAGCAAGGCGGCGACGTGGTGGCCATGATGACGCTCGACGGCAGCGACATGGACCAGCTCTACGTCGCCACCGATCATCAGCACCAGGGTCTCGGCACCATGCTCGTCGAACTGGCCCGCCAGCTCTCACCCGCCGAGTTGAGCCTGTGGACCTTCCGCAGCAACACGCGTGCCTGCAGGTTCTACGAAACCCTCGGTTTCGTCGTGGTGGGCATGAGCGACGGTGACAACGAGGAGGGTGCGCCGGACCTTCGCTACCGATGGAAGGCGTGAGGACTCCAGCACGCGAGGACGCAGAACGTCAGGACTGGTCGCCGATCTGGAAGAGCCTCACGGTGAAGTCGGTCCAGCCGCCGGGTGGCGCCCCTGCACCGAAAGTGGTGGCCGAGACGGTCGCGCCCATCTCCCAGTAGTAGCCGTCCGAGCCGGCGATCTTTCCCAGCACCTCGAGGGCACCCGGGTCGTGCGAGGCGGGGCCTCGGTCGAACACCTGCCAGCCCTGGAGGCGCATGTCGGCCGCGAAGAAGCCGAGCAGGACACCCTGGGACGCCGAAGAACGGAGCGTCACCTCCCTGTCGTACTGGCCGGCCGAGGCGGTGTCGTCGGCGGAGGAGAGTCGAATCGATCCGACAGGCAGGAAGACCGCGTTCAGGACGTCTGTCGGCGGCTGGCCGTCGGCGACGATCGGCGCGAGCGCGGCGGCCGCCGCGACGGGCGCGCAGGGGGGTGCCGGGAACCTTGTCGTGCGAGACGGGGTGGACCGGCGCGACCCGCGTCGAGGTGACCAGGCCCAGAGTGACGAAGAGCCCGAGGATGAGCAAGGCCAGCGCGAGGACCACCATGGCCGGACGGATCGACACACCTCGGGAAGAAGGCGGCCGCAACGGGGGCGCGGCGGTGCCACCGTCGGGGCGAATCGTCGTCTGTGTCCTCTCGGCCGCCATGGCGAGACCAGCCTACGGCCGCATCGACCATCCGAAGGGGTCGAGGGGGCCGTGGCCAGCCCCGAGTCGCCACGTCGCCGCGCCGGTCAAGGCCCGGGTCACGAAGGACTTGGCGGCATCGAGCGCCTGGGGGACCGTCGCGCCGCGGGCGAGCTGAGCGGCGACGGCCGCCGAGAGGGAGCAACCCGTGCCGTGGTCATTCGGCGTATCGACCCGCTCGCCGGCCAAAATGCGGATCCCGTCCGGCCCGGCGACGACGTCGTCGGCGGAGCTGGCGAGGTGCCCGCCTTTCACCACGACCCACTGGGCCCCGCCCGAGCGAACTTGTTCGGCCGCCGCCACCCGGGCCTCCAGGCTCGTCAACTCCTCGACCGACCTGCCAGTGAGGACGGCCGCCTCGCGGAGGTTGGGCGTGGCGACGAGCGCACGCGGCAGAAGCCGCTCGAGGTAGGCGGTGATCCCGGCGGTCTCCATGAGCTGATGTCCGCTCGATGACACCAACACCGGGTCCACCACCAGGAGGGGCAGCGCGCCGGCGTCGGCGAGCGCGGCCACCTCGGAGACGATGTCGGCGGTCGCGAGCATCCCCGTCTTGACCGCACCAATGGAGAAGTCGGCCAGTACCGTCTCGACTTGGAGGCGTACGAAGGACGGATCGAGCGCGACGACCCCGCGCACCTCGTGCGTGTTCTGTGCCGTCACGGCCGTCAGCGCGCTCGTCCCGTGGACGCCGTGGGCGGCAAACGCCTTGAGATCAGCCTGTACTCCTGCGCCGCCGCCCGAGTCGGAGCCGGCGATGGTGAGCGCGCTCGGAGGAGTCTCCGTCACCGTTCGGTCTCCGTCACCGTTCGGTCTCCGTCACCGAGCCACCATACGTGCGACCGGTATGGTCGATCGCCACCCGTCACATCTCGGGCGGACTTCGGGTCGACGGGTAGGGTCTTTCCGGTGGCATCGAGTGACGGTCTGACCATCGCCGGCGAGGTTCTCGGCTCTCGCCTCCTCCTCGGAACCGGCGGGATGACGAGCCTCCACGCGCTGCGCACCGCCCTCGTCGAGTCCGGTGCCGCCATGACGACCGTGGCTGTCCGCAGGATCGATGCGTCGGGACGGGGCTCGTTGCTCTCGCTCTTGCATGACCTCGATGTCCGTGTGCTGCCGAACACCGCCGGTTGTGCGACCGCTGGGGAAGCGGTGCTCACGGCGAAGCTGGCCCGCGAAGCATTCGAAACGGATTGGGTCAAGCTCGAGGTCATCGGCAACGACCGCACGTTGCTACCCGATGCGGTCGAGCTGCTTGCCGCGGCCGAACAGTTGTCCGAGGACGGTTTCGTTGTGCTTCCGTATACGACCGACGACCCGGTCCTGGCCTTCCGGCTCCAACAGGTCGGGTGCGCCGCCGTCATGCCTCTCGGCTCGCCCATCGGCAGCGGGCTCGGTCTTCGGAACCCCCACAGCATCGCGTTGCTGCGCGAGGCGGTCGACGTGCCCGTCATCCTCGACGCCGGCATCGGGACCGCATCCGACGCTGCCCTCGCCATGGAGCTCGGCTGCGACGGAGTGCTCGTGGCGACCGCCGTCAACCGTGCCCACGAACCCGCCACCATGGCCCGGGCCATGCGCCTGGCCGTCCAAGCTGGGCTGGCGGCCCGCGAGGCCGGGCGGATCCCGGTTCGATTCCACGCCGAGCCATCGAGCCCGACGGAGGGGCGCCTCGACTTCGGCCCTCCGGCCGCTTCCTGAGGGGTCGCCTCGGTCCGACCGGGCCCCCGGGTGAGCCTCCAGAGGGCTGTGACCGCCGGTCTACGGCCAGGCGACATTGACGGCGCCCCGACATCTACTAAAGTTAGGTCTGCCTAATATTAGTGAGACCTAAAGTTGGGGAGGGACGTTGTCCACCAGGATCCGGAAGGGCGGCCTTGCGGGCCTGTCTCGAGCCGCACGCGCCATTCTCTTCCTCCTCTCGCTCTGCTCGGGCCTGCTCGTCGCGGCCGTGGCGACGCCCACAACCGCCGGTGCCGCCCCGGCGCCGATCACCCTCTACAGCGGCCAGCACGTGCAGACCACCCAGGCTCTGGTCAACGCGTTCGAGCGGAAGACGGGCATCCGGGTCAACGTGCGTTTCGACGACGAGGACCTGCTCGCGGACCAGCTCGTGACCGAAGGTACGCACTCTCCGGCGGACGTGCTCTTCACCGAGAACTCGCCGCCGCTGCAGTACCTCGCCTCCAAGAATCTGCTCGACCCAGTCAACTCGTCCACGCTGGCGCTGGTCCCGTCGAAGTACAACTCGCCCAAGGGTCTCTGGGCCGGGGTCTCCGCCCGTGTGAGCGTCATGGTGTACAACAGCTCGCTCCTCAAGCGAAGCCAGCTGCCCACGTCCGCCATGCAACTGGCGCAGACCAAGTGGCGCGGAAAGATCGCCATCGCCGGTGGCGAGACGGACTTTCAGCCCATCGTCACCTCGGTGGCGCGGACCTACGGGTCCGGAGCAGCGCTCCGGTGGCTGGAGTCCCTCAAAGCGAACGCAGGCAGCCACCAATACCCCGACAACGAGACCGTTGTGGACCAGGTCAACAAAGGCCAGGTCGCACTCGGGATCGTCAACCAGTACTACTGGTACCGGATGCGCGCCCAGGTCGGAGCTTCGAACATGCATTCGGCCATCGCTTACTTCGCTCCGCGCGATGTGGGTTACGTGGTCGACGTCTCGGGGGCCGCCGTCCTGCGGTCGTCGCAGCACGAGACCGAGGCCCAGCGGTTCGTCGCCTTCCTCGACTCGACGCAAGGGCAAGAGATCATCGCTCACGGCGACAGCTTCGAATACCCGATTGCATCAGGCGTGACGACGGCACAGCCGGAGACTCCGCTGAACAAGCTCCAGCCGAACGGCATCACCATCGCTCAGCTCGGGACGGGTGCGCTGGCGATCCACCTGCTCCAGGAGGCGCAAATCCTGTGACCGCGCTGGCGGGCTGAAGTGAGCACGGCCGTCCCGGACCGACGTTCTGTCGCGACGGCCATCGACGGGGACGGGACCGGGTCTGAGACGGGTTGGGGAGGCGGTCACCGGACGCACCGGCGTCACGGCGAGAAAGGTCCGGCACACCGCCTGCGCCACCGGTTCGGACATCACCGTCACCTGCCTGGGCACCATCGCTCCGGCCCGCCTCTCTTGATCGCGGCGGCGGTCGTCGTCGCCGCAGTCGTCGTCGCTCCGCTCGTCTTTCTTCTGGTCCAGGCCCTCCAGACGGGCTGGTCGACCCTGCGACCGCTGCTCTTCAGGAGTCTGACCGCTGAACTCCTCTGGAACACGGTCAGCCTCACCGTCGTCGTGACCGCCCTGTGCGCGGTGCTCGGGACCCTGTTGGCCTGGTTCGTCGAGCGCACCGACCTGCCCGGCCGGCGCCTCTGGGCTGTCCTCGTGGTGGTACCGCTCGGAATCCCCGACTTCGTGGTGAGCTTCGGGTGGCGGGCGATCTTCCCTGCCTTCGGCGGCTTCTGGGCCGCCGTTCTGGTCATGACCCTCGCGGTCTACCCGCTCGTCCTCTTGCCGGCGGCGGCCAGCATGCGCGCCGCTGACCCCGCGCAAGAGGAGGTGGCCCGAAGCCTCGGTCTCGGACGCCTCGCCACGTTCTGGAAGGTCACCGTGGGCCAGGCACGCCTCGCCATCCTTGGAGGCTCCGTGCTGGTGGCGCTGGTCTGCCTGGCCGAGTTCGGAGCGTTCGAGATCCTCGGCTTCCGCACCCTCACCACCGAGGCATACACCGAGTTCACCGTGGGCTTCGACACCGCCGCTGGCTGCGCCTTCTCACTCATCCTCGTGGCACTCGGCGTCCTCGTGCTCCTCGGGGAGGGTCTGGGACGCGGAAGCAGTCGCGCCGCGCGAGTCGGATCCGGGGTCGCTCGCGCGCCGCGACCACGACCGCTCGGTCGAGCCACCCTGCCCGCGCTGTTTGGCGTTGTCGCGGTGGTCGTCACAGCACTCGGTGTTCCGGTCGGCTCGATCGTCGCCCTCATGCTCGAGGGTGGAAGCTCGAACGTGCCCGGTCCCTCCGTCTGGTCCGCTACCGCCACCACGTTCGGGTACGCCGCGGCGGCCGGCCTCGTCGCAACCGTCGGTGCCTTGCCGATCGCGCTGCTCTCGGTGCGCCACCCGGCGCGGCGCATACGGATGCTCGAGCGGACCTCCATGCTGGTTCTGGCAGTGCCGGGGATCGTCATCGCGCTGAGCGCGGCGTATGCGACCAATCACTTCCTGGAGGGCCGCTGGTACCAGACCACGCCACTGCTGATCCTGGTGTACGGGGTGATGTTCTTTCCCATGGCCATCGTCGCGGTGCGCGCCGCCGTCACCCGCGCACCAGTCGGCCTCGAGGAGGTCGGCCACTCGCTCGGGGTGAGCCGATTCTCGGTGTTCTGCCGGGTGACCGTTCCCCTGATCGGTCCGGGTTTGGCTGCAGCCTTCTGCCTCGTCTTCCTCGAAACGGCGACCGAGCTCACGGCGACGCTCATCCTCATTCCGACCGGAGTGCAGACCCTGGCCACAGGATTCTGGGCCCAGCAGGCCAACCTGAACTACTCGGCCGCGGCGCCGTACGCGGGACTGATGGTCCTGATCGCGGCCGTGCCCAGCTACGTGCTCGGGCGCTGGTTCGACCGTCTGCCGACGCGCTCGGCCGGGGTGCCTACCGCGCCGGTGGTTGCCGCAACCGTGGCCGAAGCCCTGCCAGCGGCCACAATGGCGAGATGAAGGAGCTCGCCGTGCGGGCCGCGTGCAAGCGATTCGGTGACCACACGGTGCTCGACGGCGTCGATCTGACGGTGCCACCCGGCAGCTTCACCGCGATCCTCGGTGCCTCCGGGAGCGGGAAGACCACGCTTCTTCGGACGATCGCCGGTTTCGAGCGCGTGGACAAGGGCCAGATCACCTTGGGGACGGAGGTCGTCGACGACGGTCGACACATGTTCGTACCGAGCGAGCACCGCCGTATCGGCTATGTGCCCCAAGAGGGGGCGCTGTTCCCGCACCTTTCGGTTGGTCGCAACATCGCGTTCGGCCTGCGTCGCGGACCTCAGCGCCGGGTGCGGGTCAAGGAGCTCATCGACATGGTCGGGCTCGAAGGCCTGGGCCGGCGTTACCCGCACCAACTCTCCGGGGGCCAGCAGCAGCGCGTGGCGCTCGCTCGAGCGCTGGCCACCGATCCCGAGATCGTGCTGCTCGACGAGCCGTTCTCGTCTCTCGACGCGGGTCTTCGGGCGAGCGTGCGCGCCGAGGTGCTCGACGTGCTCCGTCGCGCCGGCGCCACGAGCATCCTGGTGACGCACGACCAGGACGAGGCGCTCTCCATGGCGGATCAAGTGGCGGTGCTTCGTGGTGGTGTCATCGCTCAGCTCGACACGCCGTCCGGGCTCTACCGACGACCGCGCGATCCCGGGCTGGCCCACTTCCTCGGGGAACCCAACGTGGTGCGCGCCAGGGTGGACGTCGTCGGCTCCACCACGACCGCCGACACCCCTTTGGGTCCGCTCCCCGTCGAGGGTTGGCCCGAGGCGTCCCCCAGCGGTGACGCCCACGTGATGATTCGTCCCGAGCAGCTCCACATCGACGAGCCCGGACCGGGCACCGTAGGCGCCACGGTCGAGAGCTACCTCTATTACGGCCACGACGCCGTGGTCCGGGTTCGTCCCGAGCTCGAGCAGCTGCCGGAGCTGGTGGTCCGGGTGGCCGGGTGGACGCCGCTCGACGCCGGCTCACGGATCGGACTGAGAGTGCAAGGGTCCGTGGTGGCCTGGCCGGCCGGGGAGGCGGACGGACGGCCCGAGCGGATCGAACCTGCCATCTCCGAGAGTTCAGGAAACACCGCCCCGTAACTACAGCGCTGTCGTCCGCAGTCGGGTACCATCGCTGACGGAGTGGAATTACGGGAGGTGGAATGGCCGTGGTGTCCAACACCCAGGTCGGTGGGTACAGCGGGCCGCAAGTCTGCGCGCTCGTGGGGATCACCTACCGGCAACTCGACTACTGGGCCCGAACGGGCCTCTTGCAACCGTCTGTTGCCACAGCGAAAGGGAGCGGCTCGCGCCGCGTGTACGCCTATTCGGATGTGCTCGAGCTCAAGGTGATCAAGCAGCTGCTCGACGCGGGTGTCTCGTTGCAGTCGGCTCGGCGCGCCGTGGAGTGCCTCCGCGACGACCTCAATTCCGACGTCGCCTCGGCCAACCTCGTGCTCACCGGGACGAGCTCGGTCCTGGCGCGCTCGAACGGAGAGGTGGTCGACCTGCTGGCGGGTGGTCAGGGCGTCTTCAACATCGTCCCTCTCGCCGGGGTCGTCGGGGAGCTCGACGCGGACATCGTCCGCCTCGACAGGGCGACCGCGCAGGCCGGCAATGGCCAGCGCCTCGCGTGCGACGGTGACGGCGCGCGCCTCGGGGGAGTGAACACGTCCACCTCGCCACGAGGCGGACGCACGCGTCACCCCGCAGGCGCGCCGGCCGGGCACGTCCACTTCGCTCATCCCTCCGAGCGGATCTTCGCCGCGACTGCTGGACCTTTACGAGGAGCGCTGGGAGTACGAGCCTGTCGAATTCCCACTCGACTGGGACGACCGTGGCACTCCCGTCTCGGGCTTCCGGCCCGATTTCTACCTCCCTGAGCGCGGTGCCTTCATCGAGTTGACGACAGCGGACCAGCGGCTCGTGACGCGGAAGAACCGGAAGCTGCGTCGCATGCGCGAGCTGTATCCAGAGGTCCCGGTCCACATCGTCTACCAACGCGACTTCATGGCGCTGCTGGAGTCACACGGCCTCAGGCTCGTCGCATCCACCGCTGCGTAATCTGGCGCGTGGACCCCGACGAGAGTTCCGGCGCGGCGTCCGAACGCTTCTCACCGCTCAACGATGCGCACCTCGCGCTCGGGGCGAAGATGGTCTCCTTTGGCGGATGGTCGATGCCGCTGGCCTACCCGAGCGGTACGGTCGCCGAGCATCGGGCTTGCCGTGGAGGAGCCGTCGCCTTCGACGTCAGCCACCTCGGCACAGTGCGACTCGTCGGTCCCGACGCCTTCGGGCATCTCCAACGCTCGCTCAGCAACGATTTGAGGCGGGTCCACCCTGGCCGCGCCCAGTACACGCACCTGCTCGACGAGGACGGCTTCGTCGTCGACGACATGATCGTCTGGTGGCTCGACGAGCAGCGATTCGACGTCATGCCCAACGCGTCGAACACCAGTGAGGTTGTCGGCGCCATCGGAGGCAAGGACGTGACCGACAGCCGAGCGGTCGTCGCCGTGCAGGGGCCAGACGCGCGGGCCCGCCTCGCTGCCGTGTCGCCTGCCGCCGCCGAAGTCCACCGCTTCAGTGTCGATCGTTTCGAGTTCGGGGGCGCCACCTGCCTCGTCGCCGGAACCGGATACACCGGCGAGGACGGGGTGGAATGCGCCGTCCCGGCGGAGGTCGCGCTCGATTTCTGGTCGGCCGTGCTGGGCCAGGGTGTGATCCCGGCAGGGCTCGGAGCACGCGACACGCTCCGCCTCGAAGCGGGTTTTCCCCTGCACGGGCACGAGCTCGGCCCGGGCATCACGCCGCTGCAGGCCGGGCTCGGTTGGGTCGTGGGCTGGGACAAGGCCGAATTCACCGGTCGTGCCGCACTCGAGGAGGAGCGGGTCAACGGGCCTCCACGCCGGTTGCGCGGGTTCGTGACCCACGGGCGCCAACCCTTGCGCGACGGTTCGGACGTGGTGGCCGATTCCACGGTGGTCGGCATCGTGACCAGCGGCAACTTCTCCCCGATGCGCGAGTGCGGGATCGCATTGGGATTCGTCGAAGCGGACGCACAGCTTCTCGACGGCGACACCGTGACCGTCGTTCAGCGGGGAAGGGAGCGCGAGGCGACGCTCGTACGCCCGCCCCTATGGCCGGTTCGGGAGGACACCGAGTAAGCCGTCGAGTGCCTGAGCACGCCCTATGATGGCGAGCAGCACAACTGAATACGCCGTTCGAACCGGTGCGCCAGAGTCCCCGAAGTGAGCAGTCGAGGGGACGCCGGAGGGGCAATCCCCCCGAGAAACTCTCAGGCCGAAATACCGCACCGGCGAGGCAACTCTGGAAAGCGGGACCTCCCTGAGGTGCCCGCACCGAAGGTGGAAGCCGCGTCCGCCCGGACGCGGTGAGACTCTCAGGTTCGACGACAGAGCGGGGGAGGACGTCCAAGACGCGCCGCGTCGGCCGCGGTGCACAGGAGGAGCCTCCGTGTCAGACCAGTCGCCTAGTGAACTCGAGCCGTTCGAGTCGTTCCTGCGCCGCCACGTCGGCACTTCTCCCGAAGAGCAGGAGCGCATGCTCAAGGTCCTCGGATACGACACGCTCGACGCCCTGATCGACGATGCCGTACCCGAGGGCGTGCGGCGTCTGGGTCGCATGGACTTGCCGCCCGCCATCTCCGAGCGCGAGGTGCTCGATGAGCTCCGCCGCATGGCAGCGCGCAACCTGCCCGCAGAGCCGATGATCGGGCTCGGCTACCACTCCACGGTCACACCGAGCGTCATCCGCCGCAACGTGCTCGAGAGCCCGGCCTGGTACACGGCGTACACCCCGTATCAGCCCGAGATCAGCCAGGGACGGCTCGAGGCGCTGTTGAACTTCCAGACGATGGTGTCCGACCTGACCGGCCTGGACACCGCCAACGCGTCGCTGTTGGACGAGAGCAGCGCAGTGGCCGAGGCGGTCACGCTCATGCATCGTCGCACCCGCGGGGACGTCCACGCGTGTCGTGGTCGACGCGGATTGCCTGCCGCAGACCCTGGCCGTGTTGGAGACCCGCCTCCGACCGCTCGGCCTCGAGTTGGTGTTGGCCAACCTCGATGTCGGTTTGCCCGCCGGTGAGTTCTTCGGTGTGGTGCAGCAATATCCGGGATGCTCGGGTGCCGTCCGCGACTTCGCCGCGCTCAGCGCGGAGGCCCACGAGCGCGGTGCGCTTGTCACCGTCACCGCGGACCTTCTCGCACTGACGCTGTTGAAGCCTCCGGGGGAGTGGGGGGCCGACGTGTCGGTCGGGTCGACGCAGCGTTTCGGCGTTCCGCTGTGGTACGGCGGGCCGCACGCCGCCTACATGGCCGTCCGGGCGGGACTCGAGCGGGACTTGCCCGGACGGCTCGTCGGGATCTCGGTGGACACCGCGGAGCGGCCTGCCTTTCGCCTTGCCCTTCAGACCCGCGAGCAGCACATCAGGCCGCGAACGCGCCACGTCCAACATCTGCACGGCCCAAGTGTTGCTGGCCGTCGTTGCTGCCATGTACGCCGTCTACCATGGCTCCGAGGGCCTGCGTGCCATCGCCCGCCGGGTTCACTCCCGGGCGGCGGCGATCGGGACGGGGCTCGAGCGGGCAGGCTTCACGCTCGAACACCGTGAGTACTTCGACACCGTCGTCGTCGAGACGCCCGGACACGCCGCGGCCGTCGTGGCGGAGGCCGAGGAACGAGGCGTCTTGCTGCGACTGGTCGACGACGACCACGTCGGCATCACGTGCGGGGAAACCACGACGCCCAGTCACGTCGAGGCAGTCCTCGGCGCGTTCGGTGCGGCCTCAGACCGGGCACTGTCACCGATCGTCGTCTTGCCCGCGGCCTTGCTGCGACACGGACCGATCCTCGTGCATCCGGTCTTCTCGGAGCATCGTTCCGAGACCTCGATGCTGCGATACCTGCGCCGTCTCTCGGACCGCGATTTCGCGCTCGACCGCGGGATGATCCCGCTCGGCTCGTGCACTATGAAGCTCAATGCCACCACCGAGATGGAACCGATCGGTCTCCCTGGATTCGCCGATGTCCATCCTTTCGCTCCGCAGGCGAACGTGCCCGGCTACCTCGAATTGATCGACAGTCTCGAGGAGTGGTTGGCCCGAGCCACCGGGTACGCCAAGGTCTCCGTTCAACCGAACGCAGGGAGCCAGGGCGAACTGGCCGGACTGCTCGCCATCCGGGCCTACCACCATGCCCGGGGCCAAGCTGGCCGCGACGTGTGCCTCATCCCCTCGAGCGCACACGGGACCAACGCGGCTTCGGCCGTGATGGCAGGTATGCGCGTCGTCGTGGTGGGGGCGGTCCACGACGGCACCGTCGACCTCGAGGACCTGCGGAAGAAGTGCGAGGAGCACGCCGACGACCTGGCGGCGATCATGGTCACCTACCCGTCGACGCACGGCGTCTACGAAGCGGGAATCATCGAGATGTGCGAGCTGGTCCACCACTACGGCGGTCAGGTGTACATCGACGGCGCCAACCTGAACGCCCTCCTCGGCCTGGCCGAACCCGGGCGTTTCGGTGGAGACGTCTCACACCTCAACCTGCACAAGACCTTTTGTATCCCACATGGGGGTGGCGGCCCGGGCGTGGGACCCGTCGCGGTGGCCGATCACCTCGTGCCCTACCTCCCGTCGCATCCCATGCACCCGCGCCCGGAGGGCCGTGCCGGCATCGGCCCGGTGAGTGAGGCGCCCTTCGGTAGCGCGGGGATCCTCGCTATCAGCTGGGCGTACATCAGGCTGCTTTCGAGTGCCGGGCTCGCGGATTCGACGAAGTCGGCCGTCCTCGCGGCCAACTACGTGGCAGCACGGCTGGCCTCTTCGTTTCCCGTCCTCTACACCGGGAAGAACGGGCTGGTGGCTCACGAGTGCATCGTGGACCTGCGGCCCCTGACCAAGGCGACCGGCGTCATGATCGACGACGTGGCAAAGCGCCTGATCGACTACGGCTTCCACGCGCCAACGGTGAGCTTCCCAGTGGCCGGCACGCTGATGGTGGAGCCGACCGAGAGCGAGGACCTGGCCGAGCTCGACCGCTTCTGTGACGCCATGATCTCCATCCGGTCCGAGATCGAGGATGTCGCATCGGGCCGCTGGTCTGTGGAGGACAGCCCGTTGCGAGGAGCGCCGCACACCGCGTCATCCTTGGTCGAGGACTGGAAGCGCTCCTACGGTCGGGACGTCGCCGTGTTTCCTTCGGGTCGGACGGAGGACAAATACTGGCCTCCCGTCGGGCGGATCGACCAGGCCTACGGCGACCGCCACCTGGTCTGCAATTGTCCGCCGCCCGAGGCCTTCGCCACCTGATGCCGGGTGGACGTAGGAGCGTGGGGGCGGGGCCGGGCTCCTCTGCGGTGACGAGGGCGACCCAGACCGGAATGATTCTCCAGCCGGGCCGCCCTCTGCGTGACCGGTTCACCGCGACGAACGAGGCGTCGTCAGGGCGTCGTCAGCTGAACGAGGCTCGTCGCCCGGTGAGCCCAGAGGACCGCGTCCCCGTCGATGTACGGAACGGACCCGTTCGTGTCGTCGTGCTCGCACTGGACACTGACGACCCGTGCCGCTGGTGAGAGTTACCGAACCCGTTTCGCTCATCGTGGCCAGTGTTGATCCTGGCCCGTTGTTTCCACTCGCTGTGCTCCCGACCATGGAAGCGTGCGCGTCGAGGTTCGTCGAGCCACTGAAGATGGTGCAGCGGACGTAGTCCGACGGCCCGAAGTTGACGGCCGTGTTGTCGGCGTGCAGGACCCAGGAGCCCTTGGGCAATTTGAGGCTCTCGACCACTGTCTGGATGCCGCCGGTCGAGCTGAGATTCGTACCGCCGGTTGTCTTGATGACAGCATCGGAAGTCGACGATGCCACCGATGATGCAGACTCCACCGCAAAGGCGATCCCCGTTGTCGCTTCCACGAGGATCAGGCCGCCCAATGATGCGGCGATGAGGCGCGCGCCTCTTTGCACCTGCGTTCCACCTTTCTAAAAGTGTTGCGTGTTTCCCCCTGTACCTCAGGAGTCGGCGCAACCTATTGGTCGTGGATGAGTGCAACCTGCGCAAACGTCGTGCGAAGCCATTTCGATGCACGAGCGCAACGGTTCACTCCGTCTGGGCGCGGTCGATAGCGTCCTGAGCCGTCGTACGGGCGACACGACGCGAATGGGAGCGTTGATCTCCGGCTGGTCCGTGTTCGGCTCGTTCGCGAAGAAGTGGCGGACGAGACGTGGCGGACGAAGGGACCAATCTCCGTAGCGGAGGGTGCACCGTCTGGCTCACCATGTCAGCAGAGACGCAGACATCAGAATTGGAGGCGGATCCTCATGAGGATCAAGGACGCGGCAGCTGACTTCCTCGACCACCCACGTGTCGCGGTGACCGGCGTGTCGCGACACCCCGCGAACCACGGCAGCAACGTCGTCTATCAGCGTCTCCGAGACCGCGGGTACGAGGTCTTCGCCGTGAATCCCAATGCAGGCGACGTCGAGGGTGACCCGTGCTATCCCGATCTTTCGTCGGTGCCTGGCGGGGTCGACTGGGTCGTCATCGGCACGAGGCCCGAAACGGCAGAGGCAACGATGACGGAGTGCGTCGACCTCGGCATCGACCGCGTCTGGATGCACCGGGCCTTCGGTGATGGCAGCGTGTCGGCAGCGGCAACCGACTATGGGCGAGCCCACGGCGTGACGGTGATCGACGGCGGGTGTCCCTGCATGTTCGGCGTGACCGCGGACGCTGGACACAAGGTGATGCGCACCGCGTTGCGGCTCACCCACAATGTGCCGAGTCACGTGTAGAGGAGCCGTCGAATTCGGAGTCACCCACCGGCGTCGCCCCGGCGTCGATCCGCTCGCTGTCCGCGTGCACGGCGTGCTCAGAAGGCCGCGTCCCGCTCCGGGGACTCCGGTCAACGGGTGCGCGGCACCGCGCCCGCTAACTTCACCGAGGTGAAGCCTCCCGGCCCCTTGCTCGCCTCAGGCCGCGATGCGGACATCTTCGAATACGGCCCAGGTCTCGTGTTGCGCCGGGCGCGGCGACGGCGCTCCATGGAACAAGAGGCGCGCACGATGGTCTATCTCCGAGACCAGGGGTTTCCCGTTCCTGCGGTCGAAGAGCTCTCCGATGACGGAGCCGATCTGATCATGGAACGAATCGACGGCCCTTCCATGGTCGATGCTCTGGCGCGGCAGCCCTGGACGATACGACGACAGGCGCGAATGTTGGCCGAGCTCCACATCGAGCTCCATGAGATCGCGCCACCCGACTTCCTCCCCCGCGCACCGGTGGGCGCGGGGGAGCGAATCGTGCACATGGATCTGCACCCCCTCAACGTGATCGTGGGTCCGACCGGGCCGGTCGTCATCGATTGGACCAACGCCGGCATGGGTGACCCGAACATCGACGTCGACTTGGCTTGGGTGCTGATGGCCGCCGGTCAGATCCCTGGCAACCGCGCCGTGGCGGCGCTGCTCGGACGGTTCAGGGCGCTGTTGGTGAACGGTTTCCTCTCCCACTTCGACCGAGCCGAGCTCGTCCTACGCCTGCGCGACACGGTGACGTGGAAGGTGCAGGACCTCAACATGACCGACGCCGAGGTGGCCGAAATGTGGACGATCGTCGAGAGAGCCGAATCCCGTGCTGCGCGATGACTCGGTTCACCTGGGGTCACCTGGGGAACCGAAGGACGAAGAACGCGAGTCTGGGTCGGAAACGAATCCGAGCGAGTTGAGGGCAACGAGCAGGTCGAGCGGTCTCTTGTGTGATCCAACAGGCGTTTGAACGGATCTTGCACCTCAAGTGAGATATCTCCGACGCGCCGGCATGTGACAACCGTCGTTCGGCTTGGGCGAACCACCGCAAAGAGAACCTTGATGGTCGAACGCCAGCGTCGTATATTGCCGACGTCCGGGATATTGGCGATTCTCGGCAGGAAAGGGTGGACAAATGTCTGGAAGCGAATCTGGTCGTGCACCGACGCGACCCCTAGCGCGGGCAAGACGATCGTTGATCCGCTCCGTCGTGGCTGCTTCGGCAGTCGTGGCTGGGTCGGTGGGGCTCGTCGTCGCGGGAGCAACGGAGGCGGCCGCTGCTGCACCGACGGTCGTGGTTACACCGTCGCCTACGAGTCCGGGTCAGTACGTGCAGGTGTCGGGGGCGAACTGGCCTGCGAACACGCAGGCGTACGTCAGCATCGACGGGTCGACGTTCTGTTACCCCGTCTCCAACGCGTCCGGCGTCCTTCCGACGACGGCGTGTCAGGTTCCAGGAGTGCCGGCCGGTTCGGAGAACGTCCTGGCCGAGATGAACAGCAACGCCCAGACGGCAACGACGACGGTGACGATCTCACCTTCGATCACCTACCTCCCGTACAGCAGCTTCAGCCCGGGGACCACCTTGAGCCTCAACTCGGCTGGCTTCGCGGGTGGGAGTGTCGTCCACGCATACCTGGACAGCACGAGTTCGACGGCCCTCACCACGAGTCCGGTGACTCCCACGACGGACGGATCGGGCAATCTGAACTCGCTCTCGGTCACCCTGCCGGCGAGCGTGACGGTGGGAGCACATTCGTTGATCCTGCAGGACGCGAGCTCGAACAAGGCCACGAAGGGCATCACGATCTACAAGCCGACCTTCACATTGGGAGCCGCCTCCGGGAACGCCGGTGGCGCGTTCGGGGCTACGGGATCTGGCTGGAGGCCGAACGACTCAGTGACGATGTACATGGGAGGGACCTACTTCTGCTCGGCGAGCACCGACGCAAGCGGCGCGTTCTCGACGGTGTGCAACGTCCCGGCTGTACCGGCAGGCTCGCATCCGACCTCCGTTCAACAGGACTCGAACAACATCTCAGCGACGGGAGCCTCGTTCACGACGGGTCCGGCCATCACTTACCTGCCTGAACCGGCTGTGAGTGCGGGAGCGATCGTCCGTGTCGACACCGAGGGCCTGGCCGCGAGCTCCAGCGTGACTGCCACCCTCGGCAGCACGGTGCTCGTCACTAATCCGACCCATCCGGTCACGGACTCCAGCGGGAACATGACCAATCTCATGGTCACGTTCCCATCGACTGCCAAGACGGGCACGCTCACAATCAAGGACGCCGCCGGCCACTCGGCGACGACCACGATCTCGGTGTACAAGCCGAAAGTGAAGCTGGCGGTGACGAGTGCCACGCCCGGGTCGTACGTCACGGTGAGTGGGAAGGGCCTGTGGCCGAACCAATCGGTTGACATCTATGACGGGACGAGCTACTTCTGCGGCCTCACCGCGAGCCCGAGTGGTACCGTGAACGGGTATTGCACCGCTCCGTACCTGCCGGCTGGAACCTACTCATTGTTCGTGCAGCAGGACAGCGGCGCCATCTCGAAGTCCGCGGGGCACCTGACCATCGTTCCGGCGATCGAGTACCTGCCGAACTCGGTGGTCACTGGGGGAGCGCAAATCCGGGTCGACACCTACGGCCTCGCGGCGACGACCGCTGTGACGGCAAAGCTCTCGGGCGTTTCCGGCACTCTAGTGACCAACCCCGCGAGCCCGGTCACTGACACCAGTGGCGACATCACCGACCTGGTCGTGACGATCCCGGGAAGCGTGACGGCCGGGACGCACACGTTGACCATCAGCGACGGGACGAACTCCGCTTCGGAACCCATCACCGTGATCGCTCCGACTATTTCGTTCTCGGAGAGCTCGGGCAAGGCTGGTACCAGCTTTGCCATGACGGGAAGCGGTTGGGACCCGAACTACGGCGCGGCGTACGTCTACTTCGCTGGCACCTACGAGTGCAGCGCCACGGTCGATGCGTCCGGTGACCTCTACGGTTACTGCACCGTTCCGTCGCTCTCGGCGGGCAGTTACGCGATCGATCTCCAGCAGGACAACGGCGCCGTCGACGTAGCGAACGGCAACTTCACGATTTCGTAACAGCGGGGGGAACACCCGAAGGGGGGATCGAATCTCCACCTCGGGCGTAATTGGTCGGCGGGCCGGTTCCTTAGGGGCCGGCCCGTCGACTCGCGTGCGGACTTTTGAAGTCGGTGACGTTTGGCGCTGGCACGAGGAAAACTCGTGGTGGGCGATAGAGCAAGCACTTCAGTTGGCTCAACAAACGTTCGGGCGACTTGGTGGCGAGTGTGCCTCTGTCATTGACCTGTGAGATTTCGGATCTGTGAGTGCCAATGGCCGCTCGACGCGGCACATTTGTCGCGAAGTGATCCTTGATGGTGAAACAAAGGCGTCGTATATTGCCCACGTCAAGACGTTGGCGTGTCTCGACAGGAAAGGGTGACAAATGACTGGACACGAATCGGTCGGCACCGCGCGACCCTAGCGCGTGCGAGACGCTCATTGATCCGCTCCGTCGTGGCTGCATCGGCAGTTGTGACTGGATCTCTGGGGCTCGTCGCCATGGCTGCAACGGAGGCGGCCGCTGCGTCACCGACGATCACGGTGACGCCGACGCACGAGTCCGGGACAATACGTGCAGGTGTCTGGTACGAACTGGACTGCGAACACCAGTCGTACGTCGCCATAGGCGGGTCGACGTTCTGCAACCCCACGGCCAGCGCTGCCACGGGCACCGTCGGACGGTGGCGTGCCAGATCCAGGAGTGCCGGCGGGTTCGGAGATCGTCCTGGCCGAGACGCAGAGCTACGCTGAGAGCGCAAAGACGACGCTGACGATCTCACCTGCGATCACCTACCTCCCGTACAGCAGATTCAGCCCGGGTACGACGTTGAACGTCAACTCGGCTGGTTTCGCGGGTGGGAGCGTGGTCAGGGCGTACCTGGACACCACGAGCTCGACGGCCCTCGTCACGAATCCGGTGACTCCGACGACGGACGCATCGGGCAACATGAACGGGCTTTCGGTCACGCTTCCCTCGAATGCGACGCGGGAGCGCATACGCTCATCCTCCAAGACGGAAGCTCGAACAAGGCCACGAAGGCCATCATGATCTACAAGCCAACCTTCTCGCTCGGAGCGAGATTCTGGGAACCCCACCGGCTAGTTTGTGGCCAACGGATCGGGTTGGAGGGGGAGCGACACCATCGACGCTGTACATGGGTAGCACCTTCTACTGCAGTGCGACCACCGACGCTGAAGCGGCACGTTCTCGACGGTTTGCAAAGTGCCGCGGTGCCACATGGGGCGCACCCGACGTTGGCTGAGGAGGATTCGAACAACATCACCAGCTAGGGGCCCCTCGTTCACGACGTGATGCCGGACGTGACGTACTTCCCGAAGCCGGCTGTGAGCGCTGGCGCCACCATTCGCGTCGACACGGAGGGTCTGGCCGCTAGCTCGAGCGTGACCGCCTCCTCGGTACCACGGTGCTCGTTACCAACCCGGCTCATCCATCCAGCGACACCAACGGGACCATGACCAACCTCAAGGTCACGCTGCCGACGACCGCCAAGACGGGGACGATCACGATCAAGGACGCGGCCGGGAACAAGGCGACGGCCGCTATCACCATGTACAAGCCGAAGGTCAAGTTGGCACGTACGAGCGCAGGTCCGAGTCGGACATCACGGTGAGCGGCAAGGGTCTGTGGCCGAACGAGACAGTCTACATGTACGCCGGTACGAGGAACTTCTGCAACTTGACGGCGACGAAGACCGGGACAGTCGAACGGAGAGTGCAGCGGTACGCAGCATGCCGGCGGGGTCTGTGGCTCTCACCGTGCAGCAGGACGGCGGAGCGATCTCGAGGTCGGCCGGGCACCTGACCATCGTGCCGGCGATCGAGTACTTGCCGAACTCGACGGTGACCGGGGGCGCCGTGATCCGGGTGGACACGTACGGCTTGGCGGCCAGGACCGCGTGACGGCAAAGCTTTCGAGGGTCTCCGGCACTCTCGTGACCGACCCGGCGAGCCCGCTCACTGACACGAACGGCGACGTCACCGACCTGATGGTGACGATCCCGGCCGGCGTGGCGGTCGGGACGCACACGTTGACCATCAGCGACGGGACGAACTCCGCCTCCGAGCCCATCACGGTGCTCGCTCCGACTGATTTCGTTCTCGGAGAGCTCCGGATGGCACGGCACCAGCTTTGCCATGACGGGAAGCGGATGGGACCCGAACTACGGCGCGGGGTACGTCTACTTCGGGAGCACCTACGAGTGCAGCGCCACGGTCGACGCGTCGGGCGACCTCTACGGCTACTGCACGGTTCCGTCGCTCGCGGCTGGCAGTTACGCGATCGATCTCCAGCAGGACAACGGCGCCGTCGACGTAGCGAACGGCAACTTCACGATTTCGTAACAGCGGGGGGAACACCCGAAGTGGGGATCGAATCTCCACCTCGAGCGTAATTGCGTCGGCGGGCCGGTCCTTCGGGGCCGGCCCGTCGACTCGCGTAGACGGTCTGTTGCTCTTCAATTCGTGGCGCTGGGACTGGGACCCGCCGCCTCGCCGAGGCGAGAGTCGCCCTACGCCACACCCGCGAGTCCAAGGCCCGCTCCTGCAGCGGCCACGCAGGCGATGAGGCCGCCAACGGTGTAGACCAGTGCCTCGACGCGGTGGCCGGTGTGCAGCAGGTGGATCGTCTCCCAGCTTGCCGTGGACCACGTCGTGTACCCGCCGCACAGGCCGACGCCGAGCACGGTGAGGACGTGCGGACCGAGGTGGTGGTAGAGCTCGAGCCCGGTCAGCAGACCGAGCACGAGAGAGCCGGACGCGTTGACGACCAGCGTTCCGACCGGAAGCGGGTCGTCTCGCCGTAATCCCACATGGTGGATGAGCAGCGCCCGCAACACCGCGCCCACGGCGCCGGCTCCGGCCACCAAGAGCGCGACTCCGAGAGTGGGGGAGTGGGCCGTCATCTTTCGGTCACCCTTCGACCGAGAGCGTGCCCGACCACGACCAGGCCGAGACCCCCGACGACCGTGGCGGCGAGGTAGACGAGGCACTGGCCGAGCGAACCATGCTTGATCAGCAACGTGGTCTCTACCGCAAGGGTGGAGTAGGTGGTCCACCCACCAAGGAATCCGACCACGAGGAAGGGCCGGAGGAGCCGAGGCCGGTACCACCAGGTGTCGGTGAGGGGGATGAGAAACCCTATGGCGAGCGAACCCGACAAGTTGATGAGAAGAGTCGTCCAGGGAAATTGGTTTGCGCCGGTAGGGAAAAACGCCTCGAGCACGTAGCGGGCGACGGTGCCAAGCGCGCCACCGACGGCGATCGCGACGATCGTGAAGAGGGAGAGCCCGAGTATCGGCAGGACCGGGTCGTCCAAGAGGTCATGGTGTGCGCGGCCGGGTCGGATCGCGGCCAGGTCCTGACGTTGGTCGTCGGTTGGGTCGTCCACGGTCTCCTGCCTCTTTCGTCAGGAGCCATCAGCCGGACGAGCCAGCGGTTCGGGGCTACATGCACCCCCGGCGGGACCCTTCGCCGGTGCGAAAAATAGTAGCGGTGACGACCTCAGTCGAGCCGCGGCCCGGGAGCGCGGCGGAAACCAAATGGTTCACTCGGCCGGCCAGCGACGACGTACCAACACTGGCCGGAGCCCTCCGAGTCGAGGATGCGTTGGAAGGCGGCCACCACGTCGGCGACGTCGAGGATCGGGAATCCCATGTCGATCAGCGTCTGCTCAGATCCCTTGATGATGTTCGTGGCGGCGAAGGACGGGCAGAGGGCGTGGATCCGTACGCCCTCGGCGGCGAAGGTCTCGCCGAGCGAGCGGACAAGGCCCACGATGGCGTGCTTGTTCGCCGCGTAGATCGGATCGAACGGGGCTGCGACAAGTCCGGCCATGGACGCAGTGGCCACGATGGTTCCGCCCCCGCTCGCCAGGATGGCCCGTCGCGCCGCGGCAATGCCGTAGACGACGCCGTCGAGGTTGAGGGCCATGGACCGACGGTAGGGCTCGGGGTCGAAGTCGTCTCCCATCCCGCACCATGACGTCGCGCCGGCGTTGAGGTGGGCGAGGTGTAGGCCACCGAACTCGGTCACGGCACAGTCCACCGCGGCCGCGCTCGCTGCCGGTTCGCTGACATCAGTGTGCACGAACCGGCCGCCGATCTCCTCGGCGACGCGCGCTCCGTTGGCGCCGTCGATGTCCGCGACCACCACTCGAGCACCCTGCGCCGCGAGATGTCGAGCGACGCCTTCGCCGATCCCGTTGCTGCCACCGGTGACAAGTGCCGCCTTGCCTTCAAGATCCATGAACGGGATCGTAGGGGACGCCGGTGCCGTCAGGCGGCGAGGGCGGGCGGCAGGGGAGCGGAGTGGACGATGCTCAGATGCTGGATGGGCCGCGTCATTGCGACGTAGAGCAATCGGAGCCCACGGCGATCGGCACCGGCGATCGCGGCGGGTTCGAGCACCACGACGGCGTCGAATTCCAGACCCTTGGCCGCCGGTGCCGGCACGATGGTGACGGGCTTGGTCATGGCGTCGCGATCGAGGACTCCGACCGAGTCGTCGCGCTGCGAGAGACGCTTGAGACCCGGCACAAGGTCGATGGGTGCGACGAGCGCCACCAAGGCCTCAGTGGTCGAGACCCGCGCCGCCTCGGCCAGGCCGGCTACGAGGAGTTCGCTGGACGGTACCTCGAGGACCAGGGGATCGGTCCGTCCCGAGCGGATGGAAGTGGTCGGCGCGATGCCCGGGGC
This sequence comes from uncultured Acidimicrobiaceae bacterium, assembly GCA_963824445.1. Classification (GTDB taxonomy): domain Bacteria; phylum Actinomycetota; class Acidimicrobiia; order Acidimicrobiales; family RAAP-2; genus Bog-473. The sequence goes on from CAWGPG010000001.1 coordinate 614,596, forward strand.
CGCTTCGGGGAGAAGACGCGAACGCGTAGTCCAGGACGCGTTTCGGTGCCCGGTACCCGAGGGAGAGCTCGTCATGGTGGTACACGGGAGGCGTGGGCAAGTAGGCCCGGATCTCGTTCCAGTCTCCATAGGTCCAAGGCCCGGTGGCCTGGGCCAGGTCGCCCAGCACGGTGATGGACCCCGACGGCGCACGGCGCGCCACCATACGGAACTGCATCGGCGTGAGATCCTGGGCTTCGTCGACGACGACATGGCCGTAGCTCCTCGCACGTCCTCCGGTCAGAGAGGACGCTTCGTCCAGCAGTGCAAGGTCGTCCACGCTCCAGGTGGTTGCGGATGCTGAGGTTTCGCGCGGCCGGAGCAGCAGCTGCCACTCGTCGGGGTCGAACAGCCCGGCGGCGAATCGCTCGAGTTGCGAGCGCGAGGACAGAAGCTCCCGGACGAGCGAGGCCGGGGATACCGATGGCCACAGCAGATCGAGGAGGCCGGCGAACTCATCGGTTGCTGTGAGCTCCTTCTCGAACCACTCTTCGTCCGCACCGATCCGGGCCGAGGAGCGGAAGGCCGAGCGGGCCTCACTGACAAGGCGTGCGCGCAGCGCCGTCCGGCCGGCCTTGTAGGGACCGGGCCGCGCCGCGATCGACCCGACGAGAGCGTTGACTCGCTCAGCACTCAGGACGGCCCGAGCAAAGCGGACGCGCAGCGACACATCGCCGTCGAGCGCGCGCCGCCTTCCCGCGAGTGCCCGTGCCAGGAGCTCAGCCATGCGCGGATCACCCTTGAGCCGGCGAACAGTCATCGGCTCCTCGGTCCGCACCTTGGCCTTCGGCGCAAGATCGGAGACGGTGGTCTGCACCACGGCCTCCTCACCGAGCGAGGGGAGTACCTGGGCGATGTAGCGCAGGAAGGCCCGGCTAGGTCCGAGCACCAAGACGCCGTCGCGAGCGAGTTGCGGATGGTTGTAGAGCAGGAACGCCGCTCGGTGGAGCCCAACGGCCGTCTTCCCCGTTCCGGGGCCTCCCTGCACGGTGAGCAACTGAGCCAGGGAAGCTCGGATGATTTCGTCCTGCTCGGCCTGGATGGTGGCGACGATGTCGAGCATCTCGCCGGTGCGTGCCCGCTCGAGTTCGGCCAGCAGCGCGTCGCCGCCTCTCAGCCGGGTCGAGGAGGTGTCGTCACCCGCTCCGCCGAAGAGGTCATCGGCAACCGCCACGACGCTCCGGCGGTCGACCATGATCTGCCTCCGGCGCGCCAGGCCAAGGGACTCCTTGGCGCTGGCACGGTAGAAGGGGACGGCGACCGGGGCCCGCCAATCGACCACGACCGGGTCGGCCCGCTCGTCCTCCACGTGGCGCCGACCGATGTGCCACGACGGACCCTCTTCCTCGTCGATCCGGCCGAAGAGCAGTGGTCGGGGGCTGTCGGCGAGGAGTGAGACTCGGCGGGACAGGGCTGCGACATAGTCGAGATCCGGATTTCCGGCGGCGATCAGATCTGAGAGCAGACGCTCTGCTCGTCGTCGCATCGCGCCGAGCGCGTTCAGGGCGCCATCGAGGTAGTCCTGTTCGGCTTGCAGCTCGGCATCGGGGTGGAGAACCTCGGTGTTCATGGCCACAAAACCACAACCAAATCGCGCGCAAAAGCGCCCGCGCAAATATCCCCGGACATTCCGGGGATATTACTTGATTTCTTCGCCTCCTACAAGGCCTCTACCTGGCAGTTCCCTCTCCGTCTGTCCGGGTCTTGAAACCTTTCGAAGGGAGATCAGCGGACGTCACTTTATCGAATTGTCGTTGCGGAATCAAGCCCTTTCTCCTTTTCCTCTTGTCGCTCCTCCGGATCGTCGAGGCGACGCCCCGTCCCGGCACGGTGCGGCCGCACGGAAGCTTCGACGCCCTCTGCGCCCCAGTTTCGGTCAAGCACTCGAGTCCTCGCAGGCTTGGTACGAGTGCGTCTTCGGTCGTCCAGCAGATGTCGTCGCGGATGGCCCGAATCGATCTGGCTCGTCGCCGACCGACTGTGCCTCTCCATCGAAGACAACGAACGTTCGCCGCGGGCCAATCGTGGCTCAGCGCGATGCCGGCCACACGAGCAACCCGCTCGAACCAGCAGAAATTCCAATCGCCGCCGCGCTGTCCGCGACAAGGCTTCAAATCGTGGCTCTCGTTCGCTCCTTTGTTGCTGGCCGCCTCCCGCAAGAAGGGGGGTTGGCCGGCTCGACGCCAACGTCACCGTCTCAATATTCAACTTAACATAATGAACATTATCGGCGGTCAAGGGGGGGAGAGACGAGCTTCGGGAAGGAAAGACCTGGCTCGAGGTAAGGACCGTCGGGTGCCCAAGTCGGCACTCGGTTCTCCGCCGGCGTGCATCCGCGGCGTTACACGGCTGACGCATCGGTGGAGTCCAATCAGCGGGACGGTGACGACACCAAGAACCGGAGGCGCCTACAGGCCGAGACGTTTGGCGTCGACCAAATGACACTGATGCGGAATTGCGATCGGGCGTACTCCGCCTCGGTTCGTCGACGGAGCCCTATGGTGAGTGGATGCCAGCCGCTCTCGTCGCCGACTGAGGGCGCGTACGTGGGCCCACTCGACGGCGTCCGAGTGCTCGAGGCGGGCCTCCTCGTCCAAGGGCCTCAGGCCTCCCTCACGATGCTCGAGTGGGGCGCGGAGGTCGTCAAGATCGAGCTGCCCGACTTCGGCGATCAGAGCCGTTGGCTGCCTCTCAGCCGCAGCGATCGCCGGTCGGCGTGGTTCAGCGCTTTCAACCGAGGCAAGCGCAGCGTGACCCTCGACCTGCGTCAAGCGCGAGGCCGCGACGTCTTCCTGCGCCTCGCGGAACGCTCCGACGTGGTGATCACGAACTTCAAGCCCGGCACCATGGACTCTTGGGGCCTCGGCTACGAGGTCGTCGCGGGGAGGAATCCGCGCATCATTTATGCAACGAGCTCGTCCTTCGGCTCGGAGGGACCCGATGCGGCCCGGGAAGGAGCCGATCTGAGCGGGCAGGCTGCAGGGGGCCTCATCAGCACGACAGGCGGGCGTGACAACGATCCGAGCCCTGTCGGTGCCACCGTGGCCGACCACATCGCGGGCCAGAACCTGCTGGCGGGAATACTTGCCGCCCTCTACGCCCGCGAGCACACAGGTCGAGGCCAGCTCGTGGAGACGTCCCTGCTGGGCGGACAGATCTGGGCCCAGGCCGGTGAGTACACGAAGTACTTCATGACCGGGGAGGTGTCTGGGCCGAGCAATCGCAGCCATCCCATGATCCCCGGCCTTTACGGCATCTTCCCCACTGCCGACGGCTGGCTGGCCGTCGTCGGTGTGGCGGGCCCGGCGCGCGACACCTTCTACCGGACGATCGGGCGACCCGACCTCATCGATCGCTTCTCGCACATGATGTACTTCGAGGACGACAAGGCCGAGCTGTGGCCGATTCTCGACGAGGTCTTCCCCACCAAGACGACGGCCGAGTGGAGCGCGCTCCTTGCCGCCGAAGGGCTCCGTTTCGCCCCGGTGCGGGACCACGCCGAAGTCGTGGCCGACCCGGCGGTCGCGTTGAACGGCTACGTCGCGGAGGCCGTCGACCCGAACGCTCCCGGGGGCCATGTGTCGATGGTGCGCCCTCCTGTCCGCTTCTCGGAAGCAGCACGTTCCCCCGATCCGCTCGTGCCCGAACTCGGGCACCACACCGAGGAGGTCTTGCTCGAGGCGGACTACTCGTGGGAGGACATCGCCGCTCTGTCGGCCGATGGCATCCTGTAGCGCTCCTGATCGTTGGAGGTTCCGTCCCCTCGAAGTTCCAATCTCGGTATCTCGGGAAGACCTCGGCGGACTAGAGAATCGAGGGCGCAATCTCGTGCCCACGCCTATTGACCCATTGCCAGCTATGCCGAATGCGCGGGCCGATTCGGCTTGCCTTCGTGATCGCGGGCTGACTGGTGTCCACGGGGACTTTGTCCCGGCTACCAGGGGGTTCGTGTCCCGCGCGTACTCACCATCTGCCCGGGTGAATACATAGCGGATTCACAGGAAGACCTAGGCTGACCCTGAGTTGCCTTTGCTGGGCTGACCTCATGGTTGACGCGCCACCGACCGCAATCGGCGACCCGTCCGTCGGGGTCACGGAGCCGCTGCCCCTCGACGACGAGAATGTCCTTGCGACCGAGGCGCCGTCCCGCTGGCGACGCTATCGCTGGCTCCTCGTCGGGGCTGCCGTCATCCTGATCGGGGCGGCCGTCGGGCTGAGCCTCTGGCTGACTTCCGGCTCGTCGACGCCGGCCGGACTCTCCATCACGACCGTCACCACGCCGGTCACGACCGGCACTATCCAGCAGACAGTGACGAGCTCAGGCACGATCGAGCCGGCGAGCCAGGCCAATCTGAACTTCGCTGTCTCGGGCCTCGTCACCGCGGTCGACGTCAAGGCGGGACAGACGGTCACGGCTGGGCAGGTGCTCGCCACCGTCGACACGACGGCATTGACCGAAGAGGTCAACGCGGCTCAAGCCCAGCTCTCCTCCGCCGAGGACCGGCTCTCGAGCGACGAGTCCTCGGACGCGTCGACCAGCCAGATCGATTCGGACCAGTCGTCGGTTACCTCGGCGGAATCGTCGCTCTCGACGGCACAGACCAACTTGAACGACGCCTCGCTGACTTCGACCATCGCGGGGACGGTGGCCTCAGTCGACCTCACCGTGGGCCAGCAGGTGTCAGGCACTGGCTCCGGCAGCAGCGCGACAGGATCGGGAGGTACGGGAAGCACCGGACTCGGAACGGGCAATACGGGATCCGGCGGCACCGGAAGCACGAGCACCGGCAGCACCGGCAGCACGGGTCAGATCGTGGTCATCGGCACCAACTCCTACATCATCAACACGACCGTCGATGACACCCAGATCGGCCAAATCGCCGACGGCGACCAGGCGGACATCACCTTGAGTGGCAGTGGCTCGTCTTCAGCGACCTCCGCGGCCGGCTCGGCCTCGTCATCTGGTAGCTCCTCTTCGACTTCGGCTATCTACGGCACGGTCAACTCCGTCAGCCTCCTTGGCAGCCAGAGCTCTGACGTCACCACGTTCCCGGTGGTGATCGACGTGACGGGCGACCCGTCTGGCCTCTATGCCGGGGCGAGCGCGGACGTCAGCATCATCGTGAAGCAGCTCAACAACGTGACCGAGGTCCCGACGAACGCGATCTCCTACACGAGCGGTGGCCAGGCCACGGTGACCCAGGTCATCAACGGCGCCCACGTGGTGAAGAACGTAACGGTCGGCGTCGCAGAGAACGGCGAGACCCAGATCCTGAGCGGCGTGAAGGCCGGTGACAAGGTGCTCGAACGCCAGGTGACTTTCCGGGCACCAGGCGGTGGGACCGGCGCCGGCCTTCTCGGCGGCGGCGGGACGCGCACCTTCCCCGGCGGTGGCTTCGGAGGCGGTGGCTTCGGAGGCGGTGGCTTCGGAGGCGGCGGGTGACCACAGCCACGACGGAGACAGCCCCGGTCCCTGTGACCCGAGGCGGTACCGTCATCGAGCTCGAGCGGGTGACCAAGGTCTACCGCACCGGGTCGATCTCGGTCGCAGCGCTCCGCGGAGTGAGCCTCTCCATCAACGAAGGCGAGTACGTCGCCATCATCGGACCCTCGGGCTCGGGCAAGTCCACGCTCATGCACATCCTGGGCTGCCTCGACGTCCCGACCTCGGGCCGCTACCACCTCGCCGGCGAGGACGTGAGCCACATGAGTGAGACCGCCCTGGCCGAGGTTCGGAACCGGCGCATCGGCTTCGTGTTCCAACAGTTCAACCTCCTCGCCTCGCTGACGGCGTGGCAAAACGTCGAGCTCCCCCTCTCCTATGCCGCCGTCGGCCGCGCTGAGCGCAAGGAGCGCGCCATGGAAGCACTCGGCAAGGTCGGACTGGCCGGTCGGGTCAACCACCGTCCGGGTGAACTCTCCGGCGGCCAGCAACAGCGCGTGGCGGTCGCCCGGGCGCTCGTGACCGAACCTGATCTGATCCTGGCCGACGAACCGACGGGCAACCTCGACTCCAAGTCGGCGGCCGACGTGATGCGACTCATGGGTGAGCTCTACGAAGCCGGGCGCACGCTCGTGCTCATCACCCACGACGCCGACGTCGCGTCCGTCGCCGGTCGCGTCGTCGGCATCCGCGACGGCCTGCTCTCTGAGCACGACGAGAGCCATCTCGAGAGTCACAGCATCCGGTGAGCTGGCTCGAGACGCTTCGAACGGGGTTCAACGGGGTGCGCAGCCACCGACTGCGCTCCGCCCTCACCGTGCTCGGCATCCTCATTGGGATCGCCGGTGTCATCATCGCCGTCGGCCTTGGCGAGGGTGCCTCGGCCCAGGTCACCTCGGAAATCAACTCGCTCGGTTCCAACGTGTTGACCATCACCCCAGGAAGCTCAACCTCGAGCAGCGGGATTCGCGAGGCGCTCGGCTCGGCCTCCACGCTCACCATGGACGACGTCGCCGCGCTGTCCTCCCCCGTCGACGCACCTGACGTCAAAGCAGTCGCCCCGATCACCTCACAGACCGAGGTGCTCACTGCCGGCAGCGAGACAGCGACGACGAGCGTGCAGGGCACGACGCCGACGTGGCTCAGCGTCCGGGGCCGGACGCTCGCCGAGGGCCGCTTCATCGACAACCAAGACGTCAAGGACCACGGCGCGGTCGCCGTGTTGGGCGCGACCACGGCCTCGGAGCTCTTCAGCCGCGGCGACCCGGTGGGTCAGACCGTCGACGTCAACGGCGTTCCGGTGACCATCGTCGGCGTGCTCACTTCGACGGGATCTTCGAGCTCCTCGTCGAGCACGTCGGACCCCGACGACACGCTGATCATCCCCATCTCGACGGGGGCCGAGCGCATCTTCGGCGGCACATCTCGCAACTCGGTCAGCTCCATCGCGGTGCAGGCCCGATCGTCGGCCGATCTCACCGCGGCCTACCAAGAGGCGGACCACCTGCTGCTCCAGCTCCACGGGATCACGAACTCGACCGACGCGGACTTCACGATCACTTCGGAGCAGTCGCTCATCGCCGCCAACACGTCAGTCGACCACACGCTGACCATCTTGCTCGGCGGTATCGCTGCCATCTCCCTCATTGTCGGGGGCATCGGCGTGATGAACATCATGTTGGTGTCGGTCACTGAGCGCATTCGTGAGATCGGACTACGCAAAGCGCTCGGCGCCACCCCCCGGGTGATCCGCCGACAGTTCCTCGTCGAGGCCTCGGTGCTCGGGATCTTGGGCGGGATCGTCGGCGTCGTGGCCGGGATCCTTGGCGTGCTCTATCTACCCGGCGTCATCGGCGATCCCATGACGACAAGCCCAACAGCCGCAGTCGGGGCGCTCGCCATCGCCTTGGCGATTGGCGTCCTCTTCGGGGTTTACCCCGCGAGCCGCGCCGCCGCCCTCGCCCCCATCGACGCCTTACGCAACGAGTAGCACCCAGACCGTGTATTCCCGAATCCGCAACCAGGAAAGAGCAAGAGGAACCTTCGATATGCAGAGACCGACCAACCCACGCTCGAATCGTCGGCGCTGGGCTCGATGCCTGGGTGGCGGCGCCACCGCGCTCGTGACGCTGGCCGTCGTTGCGACGCCGGCCGAGAGTGCGACGACGTCGAACCGACCGAGCGGCGCATCGGGGAGCGTGGCTGCTCTGAGCGCCACGAGTATGGAGGTGCAGAACGCGAGCACCGGCCAGACGACCGTCAGTTGGACACCGACGACCTCGTTCTCCAAGACCGTGTCCGAGACGGTGAGCTCCTTGGCCGTGGGCGACTGCGTCCTGGCGACCGGCACCGCTTCGAAGAAGTCCAAGATCACCATCGCAGCCCGATCCATCACCGTCACCACGCCGACGGCGAGCGGCTCGTGCACGCGTTCTGGGACCGCGTCGTCCGGGGCCGCTCGGAGCGGCGGGTTCTCTGGAGGCGGCCGCGGGTTTCCAGGAGGCGCCGGCGGGTTCCCCGGCCGCGGTTTTGAAGGTGGCGCCACGAACGGGAGCCGCCCGAGCTTTCCCGGGGGTGGTTCTGGCTCGAGCAACTTCCGCAAGCAACTGGCTTCGCTTTCGGTCGCGTCCGGCAAGGTCACGGCCGTGCACGGATCGACGGTCACCATCTCGGGGACCCAATTCTCGTTCGGGAACTTCCCGGCCCGGGGTTCGACGAGCTCGAAGACCAGCAGCAGCACCAAGAAGCCGGCTGCGCCCAAGAACGTGAAGCTGACGATCACCTCGTCGAAGTCGACCACCGTGAGTGCAACCCAGTCGGCAGCCTCGGGCGATCTCGCGGTCGGTGACTGCGTCAGTGCCTTCGGCCCGGCAGCGAGCACCGGCGCGGTCACTGCGACCACCGTGCGCATCACCTCGACCGGGGGTCGCAGCTGCACCGCGAGCGGTGGCGGCTTCGGCCGGGGCGGCTACGGCGGCTTCCCCGGCGGCGGCTTCCCCGGCGGCGGTAGCGGTGCCTAAATCGCGCTCAGGCTGGGGACGGGCCGGCCACCGACGCGCCGTCCTCGTCGGCGCGGTCGTCGTCGCCGTCGTCATCGGCGGAGCCGCCGCCGCGTGGGCGGCGGCCAGTGGTGGCTCGACGGGCTACCGCATGGGCACGGTCACCCGCTCCGACGTCGACACGACGCTCACCCTGGTTGGCAACGTCGAGCCCGTGAGCAACGCGTCGGCCTCGTTCCAGGTCGGGGGTCAGGTGGCCACGATCGCGGTGACGCCGGGAGAGAGCGTGACCGCGGGCCAGACGCTCGGAACCCTCGACACGACCGCGCTCAGTGAGGCTGTGTCCTCGGCCCAGTCGACGGTCCAAGCCGACGAGGCCAAGCTCACCGAGGACGAAGACGCGCAGACGAGTTCCTCAACCACAACGCCTTCCTCTTCGTCTTCGGGCACGTCGTCCGCATCGCCCTCGGGGAGCTCCGCCCGGTCATCGTCGTCGTTTCCATCGACGAGCACGACGACGCCGTCGTCCGGTGGCACGGGCGGCGGGCAGAACGCCACCATCACCGAGGACCAGAAGGTCCTGACCCAAGACGAGGCGACGCTCAACACGGACCAACAGAAGGAGTCGGCGGACTTGGCCCAGGCCCAGAGCGACTGCACGAGCGCCAACACCGCCACACCGGCCGGCCAGGCCGCCTGCGAGGCCGCGCTCCAGACCGTGTCGGCCGACGAAGAGCAGGTGTCCAAGGACCAGAGCACCGTCTCCAAAGACGAACTCGCCCTCCAGCAGGCCCTGCTTGCGGCCTCGAACAGTTCGTCCGTTGGCGGGTCGAGCGGTGGCTCCGGAACGCAGACCGGGAACTCTGGCTCCTCAGCCGCCCAGGCCGACAGCGCTCTCAACTCCTCGACAACCAACGCAACACTGACCGCCGACATCACTGGCAACTCGGGTTCGGGCACGTCGGGCACGGGTGCGTCGGGGAGCGGGCTCGGCACCACCGGCTCTGGCGGCTCGGGCAACTCCGACTCGCCGGAGCAAATCGCCAGCGACCAGGCCGCAATCGATACGGCAGAGGCTCAGCTGACCAACGACCAACAAGCGCTGAACTCGGCCACGCTGACCAGTCCGATCAGCGGGACAGTGGTGTCCGTGGGCATCAGCGCCGGCAACACGGTGAGCGCAGACTCGAGTACCGCGACCATCACCATCATCGGGACGAAGTCCTACGAGGCGCAGGCAACGCTCGACAGTTCGCAGGTCCCGTCGGTCAAGGTCGGACTGTCCGCCTCGGTCGAGGTCGACGGCATCAATGGCACCCTTCAGGCCACGGTGGCTCAGGTCGGCCCCGTGGAATCGAGCAGCTCCGGCTACAGCTACCCCGTCCTCGTGGCGCTGCCTGCGACAAACAACACCATCTTCTCGGGTTCGGCGGCCAACATCACCATCTCGACCGGAAAGGTCTTGGACGTGGTCGCCGTACCGACCTCGGCCGTGCAGAGCCTGGGTTCACGCTCGTACGTACTCGTGCTCTCCAAGGGCGAGCTCACCCGCAAGATCGTCACGCTCGGCATGGTGGGCGATGAGTACACGCAAGTGCTCTCGGGCCTGACGCCCGGACAGAGTGTGGTCCTGGCGGACTACGGCGAAGCAGTCCCCTCGTCCAGCACCAACACGGTCGGAGTGGGTGGCCTGCTGGGTGGAGGGGGCGGCGGCTTCTTCGGCGGTGGCGGTCGTTTTGCCGGAGGAGGGGGCTTCTTCCAGCGCACCGCGGGCTAAGGGCGGAACGTCCGTTCGAGTCGTGCAACTTCATATCTGACGGAAGCCATGGCCCACGACGGCCGGCGTCACTCCGCGCCTTGTCTGCCACCAAACCTCCACGAAGAGTTGCCCGAGGTGCGGCCAGGTGGGCCTGGTACCGTGCCGTCTGGAAAAGACCGGCGGGCGGCGGGCCGGCCGAGTGCGAACGGCCCGTGTGACGACCAGAGGACAAGGGAAACTGCCGACGACACCCGTGATCGACGCCGCCGACCTGGTCGACCTCGAGCGCTATCCCGTGATCAGCCCGGAGTCGGATGCCTATCTCGCCGTGGTGGACGAGGGACGACGGCAGCTGCGAGACCGGGGTGCGGCCGAGTTGGAGGGATTCGTCTCGCCGGCCGGCATCACCGAGTTGGTGCGAGATGCCGACAGGCTCGCCCCCCGCGCCCACCCCTCGGGCGGCCAGGGCACCGCCTACCTCGAGTTTCCCGACTTCACCCTGCCCGACGACCACCCGCGCCTTCATTTCGCCGACTACCGCGTGCGCGCCGTCGCCTATGACATCACTCCGCGCACCTCTCCCCTGCGATTGCTCTACGAGTGGGATCCGATGAAGGACCTGATTCAGGCCATCCTCGACCGCGGTCCGCTGTTCCGCTATGCCGACCCCTTCGGCGCGCTGAACCTGGCCGTGATGAGCGAGGGCGATCTGCTGCAGTGGCACTTCGACCAGACCGACTTCGTTGTCTCGTTGGCCCTCCAATCCGCCGCGGCCGGCGGCGACTTCGAGGTGGTGCCGCGCCTACGCCGCGCGGACGACGAGCGCTACGACGAGGTGTCGGCGGTGCTCGCAGGGGATCGCTCGCGGGTCGAGACCTTACCGATGCGACCCGGCACGCTGCTGGTCTTCGAGGGGCGCCACTCGCTGCACCGAGTGAGTCCGATACAGGGCTCGCGGTTGCGCCACGTGGGCCTCCTGGCCTACGACACCAAGCCCGGTACCCTCGGCAGCGACCTGCTCCGCCAGGACCGCTACGGGCGCACTGAGCCCTTCTCCGCTCCTCCCGAGACCTGGCCCCTCGAAGGGTGACCACGGCACCGGGTGGCCGAGCGGAGGCCGGGCGGCGCACGCAGTTCGGCGAGTCTTTCGTCGGCGAGGGTGCGAACGGAGCACACGTGAACACCGTGCTCGGGGCCGTGGGCGGTCCCGTCGAGACGGCTTGGGTGACGGCCCTGGCCACGCCCCGGGCGGGGCACGTCGCCTTCGTGGCGTCGGTCGTCCCCGGCGTCGCGGTGCGACCTTTCACACTGTTCGTCAACAAGGCGTCCATCGAGGGCGAGCGCCACGCCGGTCTGACATGGGGCGCGGCGCACGCCGGTGTCGCGTCGGGCGTCATGGACGCGGTGGCCGAGGGCACCATCGCCGAAGCTGACGCGAGCTCGCTCCTGTTGGTGGCCGCTGTCTGGGTCAACCCGGAGGCCGGCGACGGCCAGGCGGTGTTCATCAACAATCGTGAGGCGACACTCACCGCCTTGCGGTCGGGCCGGCGGGGCCTGCCCGAGCTGGCCGCGGCCTTGCAGGCGCGTCACTCCCCTACCAACGCCTACTACCAGCTTTGAGCGGTACGGTGGGCTCGGTGCCATCCATCCGACTGGACCAGGTGAACCTCGTCGTCGGTGACGTCCCGGTCAGCCGCGCCTTTTACGCGAGGCTCGGTCTGGACTTCACCGAGGAAACGGATGCCATCTGGGCGCAGCATCACGCCGCGGCGCGGCAGGGTGACGTTGCGCCGATCGACGTCGATCTGGACAGCACCGTCTTCGCGGGCCAGTGGAACGGTGGCTGGCCTGGCGGGACCGGTGTCGTGCTGGGGTTCAAGGTCGGGACACGCCAGGAGGTCGACGATCTGGTGGCCAAGCTCCGAGCAGAAGGTGTCATGGTGCAGCAGGATCCCTACGACGCCTTCTGGGGGGCGCGCTATGCCGTCGTGGGCGACCCAGACGGCAACGGCGTGGGCATCATGAGCCCGGTCGACCCCGCGATGCGCACTGCGCCGCCCGCGCCATCGTGACGACCCGGGCTGACGACGTCGTCGACGTCGTCATCGAGATCCCGACCGGCAGCCGCAACAAGTACGAGTACGACCACGATCAGCACGCCATCCGCCTGGACCGCCGGCTCTTCACCGCCACGACCTATCCGGCGGACTACGGCTTCGTTCCCGACACGCTGGCCGGCGACGGCGACCCCCTCGACGCGCTGGTCCTGGTGGCCGATCCCACGTTCCCAGGGTGTGTCGTGTCCGTGCGCGTCCTCGGCATGTTCTCCATGACCGACGAGAAGGGCACCGACGACAAGCTGATCAGCGTCCTCGCGCACGATCCTCAGTGGGACGCCGCCCGCGACATCGGCGATGTGCCCGAGCACCTGCGTAACGAGATCGCACACTTCTTCAGCATCTACAAGGATCTGGAGCCGATGAAGTCCGTCGAGGTGAGGGGCTTTGTCGGGCGGGCCGAGGCTCTCGAGGAGCTGGAGGCGTGTCGAGCGCGACACCGCGACGAAGGCTCGGTGCGCCGTGATCCGAGCTGATCCCCCCGGACGATGTGATCACGCCGACCTGACGATGCCGAGCAGATCTGACCAGGACAGAGAGGAGAACCATGCCCTACCCACGTGAAGAGGTCCAGACCACGGTGGACCGCTATCACGAGCTGCGCAACCGGATCGACGAAGGGCTCGAGCCCGACGCCTTCGGCGCGCTGGCCGACTTCTACACCGAGGACGCGGTCTACATCGACGGCGCCTGGGGACGAATCGAGGGGCGTGACGCCATCGCCCGCTGGCTGGTCGACTCAATGGTGGGCATGGAGGACTGGAAGTTCCCCGTCGAGTTCACGGCCATTGAGGGCGACGACGTGGTCGTGAAGTGGACCCAGATCATGCCGCGCACCAAGCCCGACGGGACGCCGTACCGCCAGTCGGGCTATTCGCGGTTGATCTACTCCGGTGACGGGAAGTTCTCCTACGAAGAGGACACGTACAACATGGCGCACGTCCTCGAGGACATCGAGGCGAGCGGGTGGCGTCCGACGCGGCCGATGAACGTCCCGCCGGCCCACCCGGAACGGAACTTCGACATCCCGCTCTGAGCCCGAAGCTTCTGCTGAAGTCGGCTCCGGGGCCTCCCTAGGGCGTTCAGCCGGTCGACCCGGAGTTGCCGAAGCCCGGGAAACCGCCACCTCCGAAGGGGTTGCCGGTGTTGCCGGTGTTCCCCTGCGACTGCTGCTGCTGAGCCTCCGACTGGTTTCCGAGGGTTGCCGTTGTCGTCCGCCTGCTGTCGCCCACGTAGTAGGTGATGGTGACGCTCTGGCCGGGCTTGGCGTTCTGCACCGCCTTTTGCAGGTCCTCGGACGACGTGATGGGCGTCCCGTTGAAGGCGACGATGACGTCGCCCTGCTCGAGCCCGGCCTTGGCGGCGGGCGAGCCGGCGTTGACGCTCAGGATGACCGCGCCCTGGGTCGGCGTGAACCCGTACTGCTGGCGGAGGGAGGGCGTCAGCGTGGTGATGTCGACGCCGAGATACCCGCCGCCGTTGCCCGACGACCCACCCTTCGCCAGCTCGGGCAGCAGTGCCTCGACCTGGGCGATCGGGATGGCGAATCCGATGTTCTGCGAGTTCGTACCGTCACTCGACGAGCCCGCGACCGCGGTGTTCATGCCGATCACCTGTCCGGCGGTGTCGATGAGTGGACCGCCCGAGTTCCCAGGATTGATGGCCGCGTCGGTCTGGATCAGATTCTGCAAGCTTTCGGTCGCCGTCCCCGTACCACCGGCCTGCACGGTACGGCCCAGCGCCGAGACGATGCCCTGGGTGACGGTCGGTGTCCCCGCGGCGAGGCCGAGCGCGTTGCCGATCGCCACGACCGCGTCGCCGACCACCGCCTTCTGCGAGTTGCCGAACGTGACGGTAGGGAGACCCGATGCGTTGTTGATCTTGAGAAGCGCGACGTCCTTTGTCTGGTCGTAGCCGATGAGCGTCGCCGGCAGGCTCTTCGTCTGCCCGTACTCGGTAACGGTGATCGATCCTGCGTTTCCGTTCTCGGTGTACAGCTCGATCACATGGTTGTTCGTCACGACCTCACCGTCCGCGGTGACGATCATGCCGGTGCCTTCGTCCTCGTTGCCATCGGCCTTCACATCGATGGAGACGACCGCAGGAATAACCTTGTTCACCAGCTCGGGGATGGTGACGTTGCCGCTCACCACGGCCGCGCCCGGCGACGCTGTGCTCTCGTGGATCGTGACATCGTTGCTGTTGGTGTTGCCGTTGTCGTCGGTGAGTGCAGTCACCCCGGCTCCGACTCCTGCTCCGACCAAGGCGGCAACCAGGGCAACGGGCAGCCACGTCCTCCACCCGCGTCCTTTGGTGCCGGCCGTGGCGGGAGGCGCCGGGCCACCGCGCGTCGGGAACGTCGGGTCGGTCGGCGGTGGCGGGGGCGGATAGGCGAACGGGACGGCAGCCGTGCTGACTGCGCCCGGCGTCGTTGCCTCGGCCGGCGCCGGAGCCCCCGTCGACGAGGGGTCCCAGCGGGGAGCCGGGTACGTCGGTGGCGCCTCGACGGACGAGGGGCCCACGGGCGCCGGGGCGGACTCATCGACCCCAGGAGTCACCGGCGCGTCGGACGACGCGGTGCCGTTCCCGCCGAAAGTGGAGCCAGCAGCATCAGGCGAAGAGGGCTCGGAGGCGGAGGCGTGTGCGGCGAGGGGGTGGACAGGGCCGGCCGGTTCCGCCGCGTCGTCCTGGTGACCCAGCTCGGTCCCAGGCTCTCCGTTGTCCTGGTTCATATCCATCCTCCTCACGGGGCCAGGCCGGCGCGCACGTCCGGGGCGGGGTCGGCGGTGGGACGCCCGGGCGTTCCGGCACGGCTCGCGGACGTCCTGCCATGTTACGGGATCCCTACCCCGTCCCCGGGCCCCGGGCCCGAGCTCCCAGTTAGCCGGCGGTAGTGGCCTCGTCGGGCGCGGTAGCGTGTCCGCCGCATGTCACGCCGGATCGACATCGAGCTGACGAGCAAGGCGGCGGATGGGTCGTGGACCTGGCGCGCCGCGGGTGCACGCCAGCCCAAGGGCATGGTGGACGCCGGACTCGTGCCGGCCGGTCAGTCCGTCGGCGCGGTGCTGCGGGCCGACGTCGAGGTCGGTCTGGAGGGCATCGAGGTCCTCTCCTTGTCGCCCGCCAAACCGGCGCGCTCGCCCGAACGGGTCGAGGGGCGTATCGAAGTCAAGGGCACGCCCAAACGCGCGCCCGACGTTTCGGTGATCCTCGCTCCGGGCTCTTCGCGTCGGCGTGACGACGACGGCGAGCGTCGGCCGCGTCGCGGCGGACAACGAGGCGCTGGCGGAGAGGGCCGTGACGGGGATCGACGACGCGGACGATCCGACGGCGAAGGCCGTCCTGAACGCGGAGAGCGTCAACGCGGTGCGGAGTCTCGGCCGGCCGGGCGTCGTCCCGGTGACCGGAACGGGAGGCCGTCAAGGGGCGAGCGGCCGGCGACACCGACGTCCACCGCGCACCGCAACGCCATGCTGGCGTCGCTGCGGCCGGAGCAGATCCCGGTAGCCGAGCAGCTGCTGCGCGGTGGTTTGCATGCGGTGCGCCAGGCCATCGAAACGCAGAACGCGGCGGCGAAATCGAGCGGGAAGCCACCAGTCTCGTCCGACGCACTGTTAGCCATGGCCGACGAGCTCCTTCCGGTCGTGCGGCTGGCGGAGTGGAAAGACCGCGCCGCCGTGGCGCAAACGGCCGGCAAGGACTACCGCCTACGCGAACTCCGCGCCGTCGTCACCGCGTCGCGGACCGTGAACCTCGACGAGGAGGGCCGCACAATGGCCAAGGCCCTCCAGGAGTCGCTCGACCAGCGGACCGCGGCGTTGCGGGAAGAATGGCTGGCTCGCATCACGAACGCGCTGAACGACGGACGGGTGCAGCAGGCGCTCGAGGCCTCGGTGCGACCGCCCGAGCCCGGGACGCGCTGTCCGGCCGAGTTGGCGGTGCGCCTGGCGGAGGCCGCCGGTCAGGCCATGACGGCCGAGCTCGCGCCTGAGGAGTGGATGCGCCTGCTCGACACGGTTGTCGCCTCGCCGGTTCGCCGGACGGTCAAGCCGGCAGGCATCCCCAACGACGAAGTCGCCCAGCAAGCGGCTCGGCATGCGTCCGGCTCCGTGCCGGCACTGGCGAAGCTGCTCGGCTTGCGCATTCCGCCGCCTCCTCCGCCCCGCGTCAACGCAGAGCGCCGGTTCAGCCCAACCGTCGGCTGAGGGTGAGGAGCCGGGCACTGAACCCGGCCCCCTCGAGGCGTTGCTTGGTTGAGCGGTCCCCCGGGAGGGCCAACGCGTCGACCTCGTCGCAACCCTTCTGTTGACACCAGCGCACCGCCGCAGCGAGGAGGGCCGTACCCACGCCGACCCCGCGGCCTTCGGGTTCGACGTAGCAGCACTCGATGAGGCCGCGGGGGGCCGCACCGACGGCGGGTGGCCGGGCGGACACCGCCACCAGACCGACGACGGCACCGTCGAACTCCCCCACGAAGACTTGATCCCGGCCCGCCTTCGAGGCGGCCGCCCACCGGTGCCACAGCCCTTCGGGGGTCGCGTCGCCCACGAGGGCCGGTCCCCCGCGTGCGGCCGCAGTCTCCGCCAGGGCAGCGCCAAGCAACCGGGCGCATGCGGTGTGGTCGCCGGGCGTGGCGGCCCGAGCCTGCTCCATCGTGCGCCCCACCCGGTCCCTACTCGGCCGCTCCTGGGGCCGCCGGGCCATCTTCGAGAAGTTGGTCGGCCCGGTTGAGGATGGTCCGGCGGTGGCGCGTCGACGCTTCGTAGCGCTGAACCGCCTGGAGCTGCTCGGGCCCCAGGCTCTCGAGTCGGCGCACGACCTGGGACGCGCTGAGGGTGTCGTAGTCGGCCAGGGCACGCTCGACCACCTCGGCCGCCGCCCGGTCCGGAACAGGTCGGTCCGGCCCCGAACTCGTCGCTCGGGTCTGCTGGTGCTCGACCGTGCTGTGCCGTGGGCGCGACGCTCCGCTCCCCTTCGTTCCGGTCCCCAGACGGCCTGTCAGCTCGCGCCGGGCCCGCGAGACCATGTACCGCCCCACGACGCGAGCGTTGCTCAGCTCGAGCTCGACGCGCGCCCGACCCTTGGCCGCAATTCCGGGCAGGTCCTCGACCGCGGTCAACGCCAAGCCAACAGGTGCAAACAGGCATACGTCGATGGCACGGCGAAGAGGATCGGCATCTCTGCCGTCCTCGTCCACGGAGGTCCTCCCCGGACCGATGTCCGCCGTCGAGCCGTTCTCCTCAGACACAGTCCCGGCAGAGCATGTTCTTCTTGTCGGCCAGCTGACTCGGGTGCTTGACCAGGAAGCAGGAACGGCACACGAACTCGTCTGGCTGCTTGGGCAGCACACGTTCGTTCCCCTCGGCCTTGTCCTCTTGGTCCGTGGCCTCCTCGTCCTCGGGCTCGTCCTCGACGACGAGGCGCTCCTTCAGAATGACGTCGAGGCTGGCCTCGACGTCCTCGTCGTCAGGCTCTTCGTCTTCCTCTTCCTCCTCGCCTTCGGCGGGGCGCTCGACGACGGAAGCGGGCGACGGCGTCAGGATCTCGGCGACGTCCTCCTCCTCTTCCTCTTCTTCGTCGATGACGACGTCGTCGTCGTCTTCGTCTTCTTCTACGAGCGGCTCTTCGTCGAGCTCATCGATGTCGAGCTCCTCGTCGTCGAGGTCGGACTCGAGCTCGTCCTCCTCGGGCTCCGGCTCGGGCTCGGCCGTGTCGACTTCCTCGGCCCTGTCCTTCTTCTTGGTCGCCATGGTCCGCCGGAGCATAGACGTTTGCACAGGCTGCTCAATCGCTTTGCGGCGTCCTCCTCGGCAGCTCCGGCCGGGTCCGTGGAGGGCGGTGTGGGCGGGGCCGCCCTGGGGTCTTTGGCTCCATGTGGCGTGCCCGGCTCTCCCGGTCACGCCACACGTTCTCTACTCGACCCCCAGGGTCAGCGTCCGCCTCTCACAGCACATCCCCCTTCCCAACATCAGCAGTTCACCTTCTGCGGGCGTCGGGGGCTCGGGCGTACATTACGCAGGGCGACGGCCGGGCCTCAAGGTGCGCCTGGGCCCATTGACCAGGGGGAACGGGGGTAACCCCTGGTCAATGCGTTGCGATTTTTTTGTTCAACGGGCTGCAAATTTCGCGGTCCGGCGACGCTCGGCGCGGCGCTCGGGCTCGAGGCGCTCCAGGTCGGTCGCTCCGTGGTCGACGAACGACATGGCCTCGGCCAGGGCGCGGTGCCCTGCCACCTCCGCGATGGCCCGGTGCATCTGTTGGGCGACGCGGCGGTACGCCGGGTGGCCCTGGGGGCCAGAGCGCAGCTCGATGAGGTGGACGGCTTCGCGCGCATTGAGCTGCATGACGTAGCGGATGCGGTGTGCCAGCGCGACGGCGTAGGACGCCTGCTCCGGGTAGTCGGCGTACAGCGTTCGGTAGAGGTCCTCGGCTCGGCCGACGGCCTCCTCGTATCGCTCACCGAGGCCGGCGTCGGCCACGAGGTCGGGCATGTCGTAGCCGAGCGCGATGCCGAGCCGCTGCCACTCCAGCGTGAGCATGCGGTGGCGCTGGAGGTCACGGAACGCGCCGTAGTCGGTGACGAGCTCGAAGCGGTAGTCCGTGCGCTCGAAGGCGCGTCCAGGACGGTGGCGACGGTTCCTGCGATCGCCGACGTAGGCGCGGAGCAGAGCGACACGATCGTCGTGCCCGAGCTGGCGTACGCGCCGGGCCGCTTCGCGCTCAGAGTGGGTGAGGTGCGAGAAACACGCTGCCGCGAGCACCTTCTCCTCACCGTCGGGGTCGAAGTCCAAGAGCGTCACCTCGGCGTTGGCCTCAGCATCCGCGTCGTCGCTTCGCGCCGACCCGGGCACTTCGCCGGGCCACAGACGGGAAACCAGACGGGCCATTTCGCGCTGGGTCGAGGCCAGATATGCGGTCCATTCCCCGCCGCGGTCGGCCACGTCGACCCGTTGGAGGAACGACGGGATCACCTTGCGCAGTTCCACGAGCATGAGGTCGGCGTAGGACCGCGCCTCGGGCATCGGGTGGGCGCGCATGCGCAGGAGCAACTGCTCGTATGACTGACCGGTCCCGTAGATGCCGATGTTGGACAATGAGGCGGCGGGCAGGAGGCCGCGCAGCGCGTCGAGCGATTTGGCGCGGGTGGCCTGCCGGTAGACGAAGTCGCTGTCGCCCGCCTGCTGGGGGAAGCGCTCGGCGACCCAGGCTTGCAGCGTGGGCAGGAGCTCGCCGTAGGTATCGAAGATGCGGTCCATTTCGCCCACGTAGCGCGCGCCAGCGGGCGAGTCGAGGATTTCAGGTGGGCGGTAGTAACGGTACTGCCCGTTGGCTAGTCGGAGGTTGTACGCGATGTACCTGGTGGACTGCTCCAGGTATGCCATCAGACGGCCCCATTCGAGCACCTTGGACAACACGTTCGATGCCTGCTCGCACGCGAGGTGGACTCCGCCCAGCTGCGCTACCGAATCGTCGCCGTACTCGACGAAGACTCTCTGGTACAGCTCTTCGGCGCGCGCCAGCCCCACCGTGGCGTCCAACGTCGCGTCGCCCGACACATCGAGGTCGCGCACGAACTCGTCGAGGAAGAGTCGGCGCAAGCTCTTCGGTGAGCGCGAGTACCGGGCGAAGAGCGCTCCTTTGACCACCTCGGGTAGGTTGACCAGGGCGAACACCGGCTGATCCAGGTTGGTCACGTAGCGCCGAAGGAGCGTCGCCTCGTCCGGGCTGAAGCGCTCTTCGGAGTAGGGGAACATGGCCCGGCCCACCCTAGAACGAGGGTGACGCGGCGGTGGCGGATGGGTCAGCCGGCCGGAAGGCCTCCTGCGACCACCCCACGGACGAGCAGGTCCGCCGCCTCGCGCGCCGCCGCGGCGACTCCGAGGTCCGGGGCGGCGTGCGAGACCTGCTGGGCCAGGTCGGCGACGGATTTCACCGTGCGTACGAAGTCCCCTGGGGCGAGGTCTCCCGCGTCCCGTCCAGCCACGGCGAGAGCGGTGCCGAACGGTGCCCCGCGTGCCCACGACGACACGGCGGTCGCCAGGCCAGGCGCAGCTTGGCGCGTTCGGGGGGCCAGGTGCGCCTCCTCGACGACCCGGAGGCGCTCCGCCAGCGCTCCCACCGCCTCGCATCGACGGGCCAGCTCCAATCGACGGGACTCCCCCAGACGGTCCTGGAGATTCGTTCGCCGAGTTCCGGGTCGTCGCGCCGGAACGCCGTGACCGAAGAGACGCCGGGCGCGGCGGGGCTCGAAGACGACCGCCGAGAGCACGCCGGCCAGGACCGAGGGTTCCGCACCCTCGAAGAGACCGGCCCCGAGCGCCTCGGCGACGAGGAGGTCCGCCTCGTGGTAGATGCGGGAGAGACGATGCCCGGCATCGGTGAGGGTCCAGCCCTCGACGTAGCCGGTCGCCTCCAGGATGGCGATCCGGTGCGCGAGCTGGCGTGACAGCAGGTCGGGCTTGCGGGCCTGCCACTGGGCGAACGAGCGTTCCAACACCCGCTCGGCCATGGAACGGTCGAAGCGGGAGACGAGGTTGACGGCCAGGTTGTACGTGGGCCGGAAGGCCGAACGGAGGTCGGGTGGGGGTGCCGAGGCCACCCTTGCCGCCTCGGCGAAGGAGACCTCGTTGGACCAGGCCACCACCGCGTGGCCTTCCTCGTCGAGCCCTCGCCGTCCGGCGCGGCCCGTCAGTTGGAGGTACTCGCCCGAGGTGAGCATGGCCCGTCCGGACCCGCCGTACTTGGTGAAGCGTTCGATGACGACGGACCGGGCTGGCATGTTGATTCCGAGCGAAAGCGTCTCGGTGGCGAAGACGACCTTGAGCAGCCCCTCGGCGAAGCACTCCTCCACCGACTCCCGGAAGATCGGCACCAGCCCGGCGTGGTGCGCGGCCACTCCACGCTCGAGCCCCTCGAGCCATTCCGCGTACCCCAACACACGCAGGTCGTCGTCGTCGAGAGGCTCGACCCTGCGCTCCACGACCTGGCGGATGGTGGTGCGCTCGTGCGCGTCGGTCAGGCGCACGCCGTCACGCACCATCTGGCGCACGGCGTCGTCGCAGGCGGCGCGGCTGAAGATGAACACGATGGCCGGGAGCATGTCGCGGGCTCCGAGCTCGTCGACCATCTCAGCGCGCCGAGGAGACCGGTACGGCATTCGGGGGCCGCGCCCGGACGCGTGCCACCGGCCCGGGCGTCCTTGGAGAGCCCGACGGCACGCCTGGTCGACGCGCAGACCCTCCCCCGCTGGCTTCCCGTTCGGCTCAAACAGGGGCAGCAGGAGCGTCGCCTCGTCGTCGCGTCGGTGTACGGCGAAATGATGACGCAAGTCGATGGGACGGTGCCGCTCCACGATCACCGCGGTGTCACCGCGGACCGAGCGAAGCCAGCCACCGAGTTCTTGCGCATTGTTGACGGTTGCCGACAGGCAGACGAAACGAACCTGCGGTGGGCACAGGACGAGCACCTCCTCCCAGACGCCGCCGCGGTAGGGATCCTGGATGAAATGGACCTCGTCCAGGACGACAGTGTGGAGACCCTCGAGGAGGTCCGAGCCGGCCAGCAGCATGTTACGGAGCACCTCGGTCGTCATGACCACCACCGGCGCCCGCGGTCGCAGCGCGGTGTCTCCGGTGAGCAGGCCCACGTGGTCGTCGCCGTAGGTCGCGGCCAATTCCGAGTACTTCTGGTTCGAGAGCGCCTTGAGCGGTGTCGTGTAGAAGGCCTTGCCACGGGCACGTAGGGCCCGATGGACGCCGAACGCGGCGACGAGCGTCTTCCCGGATCCGGTGGGCGCCGAGACCAGCACCGACTGGCCGGACTCGAGTGCGTCGCAGGCCTCGAGCTGGAACTCGTCGAGGGTGAACGGCTGGTCGGCCTCGAACTCGGCTGCGCCGCCCGTCTCGGGGACGGGCCACGGGGACGCGCTCAACGTCCGAGCAGCTTCCCTATGCCGATGGAGACGAAGTAGAACACGGTGAGCGGTAGGGCGAGGGCGAACATGGAGAAGGGGTCGGAGCTCGGGGTGAAGACCGCGGCCACCACGACGATGATGATGACCGCCCATCGCCAGGAGCGCAGAAGCCGCGCCGGAGTGACCACGCGCGCCAGCTCGAGGGAGACGAGCACCACCGGGAACTCGAAGGTCAGGCCGAAGAGGGCCATCATCACCAGGATCAAGCCCAGGTACGGGATGGGGTCGTAGATGCTGACGAGGTTGGGACCTCCGACCGAGCGCAGCCAACCCAGCGCGTGGGGCAGGGTCAGGTACGCCGTCGCGGCGCCGAGGAGGAAGAGCGCGAACGAGCACAGCACGAACGGGATGGCGTAGCGGCGTTCGGAGGCCTTGAGCCCCGGGGTGACGAAGCGCCACACCTGGAACAGGATGACCGGCGAGGCCAGGACCAGCCCTCCGAAGACGGCGATCTTCACCCGTAGTGACAGCCCGTCGAGCGGCGAGGTGACGAAGAGGTTGCACGTCCCGTTCGACGTGACCAGGAACGATGCGGACCCGCTCGTGTGATGCCTCGTCGACGCGTCGACGGTGCAGAGGGGACGCAGCAGGAAGTGCAAGATCGGCTCGTAGGCGAAGACGCAGATGGTGGCGGCGACGACGAACGCCACGACGCTCAGCACGACGCGGTAGCGCAACTCGCCCAGGTGCTCGGCCAGCGTCATGTTGTCGGGCGAGGGGCGGCCCTTGCGCTTGGTCGTGAACGGCATGGTCACCACGAGCGCCGCCTCAATTCAGCGTGGGATCACCAGGAGCCACGACCCCTGGATCCGAGGGGACGCGGCGCGCCGCCGGTCCCGTCCCCGGCAGCGGCTCGTCGTAAGCGGCCGGTTCGGGCGCAGCGGGCGGCATCGGCGAGTCGGGGGGCGCCGCCGCCGCCGGCTCGTCGCCGGTCTGGCCGTTGTCGGCGGCGGACGCGGTCACCTGACCGTCGCCGTTGGTCGATGGTTCGCCGTCGCCGTTGGTCGATAGTTCGCCGTCGCCGTTGGTCGACGCGGTCGAGTCCGACATGGAGGAGAGATGGTTCAGCAGCGCCGTGGGCGAGCGGGCCAGGCGCGCGATCTCAGTGGTGGACGGGAGGTCGGGCATGGAGTCGCGCACCTCGCTCTCCATGCGGTGGCGGAACTCGTTGAACGAGCGCCAGGCCGCGCCCGCCTGGCGGGCCACCTGGGGCAATCGGTCAGGCCCGAGGAGGATGATGGCGACCACGGCGATCACCAGGAGTTTTGCCGGGTCCAAGTTCAACATCTGACGTCAACTCTACGGGGCGGTCACAAGGATTGGATGAGACGTTCCACCCGTTCGTCATGTGACTTGAACGGGTCCTTGAGGAGCACCGTGCGCTGTGCCTGGTCGTTCAGCTTGAGATGGACCCAGTCCACGGTGAAGTCCCGCCGCCGCTCCTTCGCCCTCTTCACGAAGGCCCCGCGCAGGCGGGCGCGGGTCGTCTCGGGCGGTTTGGTCATCGCCTCGGTGATGGCCTCGTCGGTGCACGTCCGTTCCACCTGGTCGCGCTGCTGCAGCTTGTAGAACAGCCCACGGCTGCGGTCGACGTCGTGGTACATGAGGTCGATCATGGCCACCTTGGGGTGCGACAGGGAGACGTCGTGGCGGGCGCGCATCTGCTCGATGAGGCGGTACTTGGCCACCCAGTCGCATTCCCGCCACAGCGACGTCGGATCGGCCTCGAGGCCTTTGAGGCAGTGCTCCCACATATCGAGCGCCTGGTCCTCCTCCGCCGAGAGCCCTCGCCGCTCGCGAAACTTCAACGCACGTTCGAGGTACTCGATCTGGATGTCGAGGGCCCGCATCTCGCGCCCGTTGGCCAGGCGCACCCGACGCTGACAGGTGATGTCGTGGCTGATCTCACGGATGGCGCGGATGGGGTTCTCGAGCGTGAGGTCTCGCAGCACGGTCGACGCGTCCTCGAGCATGGTCAACAGGATCGACGTCGTCCCCACCTTCAGGAAGGTCGCGTACTCGCTCATGTTCGAGTCACCGACGATCACGTGGAGTCGGCGGAACCGTTCGGCGTCGGCGTGGGGTTCGTCGCGTGTGTTGATGATGGGCCGGCTCCGTGTCGTCGCCGAGGAGACACCCTCCCAGATGTGCTCGGCCCGCTGGCTCAGACAGAACACCGCCCCGCGGGCCGTCTGCAGCAATTTGCCGGCTCCGGCGTAGATCTGGCGCGACACCAGGAATGGGATCAGCACCTCGGTGTAGCGGTTGAATTCGTCGTTGCGCTCGGTCAGGTAGTTCTCGTGGCAGCCGTAGGAATTGCCCACCGAGTCCGTGTTGTTCTTGAAGAGGTAGACCTCGCCTCGAATGCCCTCTTCGCGCAAACGGGCCTGGGCGCCGGTGACGAGTTGGGCCAGGATCCATTCCCCTGCCTTGTCGTGAACCACGACGTCGCTGATACGGTCGCACTCCGGTGTGGCGTACTCGGGGTGGCTGCCCACGTCGAGGTAGAGCCGAGCCCCGTTCTCGAGGAAGACGTTGGAGGAGCGGCCCCAAGACACGACTCGGCGAAACAGGTACCGTGCCACCTCGTCGGGACTGAGTCGGCGCTGCCCACGCAGGGTGAATGTCACCCCGTACTCGTTCTCGACCCCGAAGATGCGCCGATCCACGAGGCCACCGTACCGCCGGTCAGGCCAGCAGTCCGGCCAGCTCCTCTCCATGGACGCGCCGGAAGGTCCGCCGACCGTTCCCCCGGCTCAAGATGGCCACCTCAAGGTCGCCTGGCCCGAGGTTCCGGTCGGGCCCGGCCAGCGCGACCGTCGCCGCCGTGAGCGCCCCGGCGAGGTCCCAGTCGTCCTGCCAGGCCGCGGCGACCCGCTCGGTGATCGTCTCGGCGTCGCCGCCGAGCACGGCGAAGCGGTCCTCGTCGGTGATGGTCCCTTCGTAGGCGATGTGGTACAGCTGGTTCTCGGTGTCGCCGAGCTCGGCCACCAGGATCTCGACCTCCAGCGGCTTCATCTCGTGGGTGAAGACGTTGCCGAGGTACTGGGCGTAGAGGTTGGCCAGCGAGCGGGCGTCGACGTCCTCGCGGCTGAAGGCGAACCCCTTGGTGTCCGCGTGCCGGACGCCGGCTACCCGGAGCTGGTCGTACTCGTTGTACTTGCCGACGCCACCGAACGCGATGCGGTCGTAGATCTCGCTGATCTTGTGCAGCGAGCGCGACGGGTTCTCGGCCACGATGACGATCCCGATGTCGTACGTCGTGGCCACGAGGGAACGGCCTCGGGCGATGCCTTTCTGCGCATATTCCGCCCGGTCTTTCATCACCTGCTCGGGCGCGACGTAGTAGGGCATGCTCATATGGCACGCTCCGCCTGCTTGCGGGCCACGAGCGCGGTGAAGCGCTCGGCCACCTCCTCCTCGGGCACCTCGCGGTAGCCGTCCACGTCGACGACCGCGACGATCGGATAGATGCCACGTACCGGATCGGGACCTCCGGTCGCAGAGTCCTCGTCGGCGGCGTCGTAGAGCGACTGGACGGCCAAGTCGAGCGCCTCGTCGCGGGGCAGGCCCTCGCGCCAGCCCAGCTTCACCGTGCTGCGTGCATCGCGTCCGCCGGAGCCGGTGGCCTGGAAGTCGGTGTCCTCGTAGTGCCCACCGGTCACGTCGTAATTGAAGATCCGTCCCGTGCCGCGCGCCGTGTCGTAGCCGGCGAAGAGTGGCACGACGGCCAAGCCCTGCATCGCCATGGGCAAGTGTTGTCGCACCATCTGGGCCAGCTGGTTGGCCTTGCCCTCGAGCGACAGCGTCGACCCCTCGACCTTCTCGTAGTGCTCGAGCTGCACTTGGAAGAGGCGCACCATCTCCATGGCCATCCCGGCCGTCCCGGCAATGGCCACTGCCGAGTAGCGATCAGCGGGGAACACCTTCTCCATGGCGTGGTGGGCGATCATGTTGCCGGCCGTGGCCCGCCGATCCCCTGCCATCACGACGCCGTCGGTGTCGCGCAGCGCCACCACGGTGGTGCCGTGCGGCACCGTGAGCGGTTGGCCCGACTCGTTCGGGCCGGCGAGCGCGACCCCCTGGCCCGAGGTCAGCCGGAGCAAGCCGGCAAAGTCCGGGCCCGGATCACGCTCCGGGGGGAAGAGAGGCAGGGCCACGGGGCGCTACTGGCCGCCCTTTTGCACGTAGTTGCGCACGAACTCCTCGGCGTTGTCCTCGAGGACCTCGTCGATCTCGTCGAGGAGGTCGTCGAGCTCTGCCTTGATCTTCTCGCCCCGTTCTGAGCCCGCGGGGACGGTCTCGGCCGGCTCCTCCTCCACCTCGGTGGAGCGGGTGCCTGCCCCCCTCCTTTTCTGTTCCTGCTCTGCCATGGTCCTTGATCCCGTCCTGTGTACCTCGACTGTGTCGA
Organism: uncultured Acidimicrobiaceae bacterium; assembly: GCA_963824445.1. Lineage (GTDB taxonomy): Bacteria > Actinomycetota > Acidimicrobiia > Acidimicrobiales > RAAP-2 > Bog-473. Next base: position 641,337 of record CAWGPG010000001.1, read on the forward strand.
ATCTGTTCGCCTGAGAATTAGAATTTCAGTCGTTCGAGCAAGTCCGCCGGCCCGGTGCTCTGGGCGAGCAGCGCCGCGGTGTGCTCGGCTGTTCCCTTCAAGGGATCCATCATAGGGACGCGTCGCAGCGGATCGGCGCCTACGTCGAACACCAAAGAATCCCAGTTCGCGGTCACGACGGCGTCCGGCCAGCGGGCGAGACACTTACCGCGGAACCAGGCCCTCGTCCCGGTCGGCGGCTCGCCGACGGCCGCGCTCACGTGCGCTGGATCGACAAGCGTGCGCATCCCCAGGCGCCCGTAGACGGACTTACCCGGCCTCAGATCGTGGTATTGCAAGGCGAGCGCCGCCACGCGCGGGTCCCGCCAGTCGCACCCGTGACGGTCCTGGTACGCCTTCAGGAGCTCGTGCTTGGCCACCCAGTCGAGGGTGTCGGACAGCGTGGACGGATCGGACTCGAGTCCTTCGAGGACGGACTCCCAGTGCTCGACAACGAGCGCACCCACCGTGCCGTCGTCGCCAAGCGCCGTGAGCCCGTATTCCTCGGCGTACTTGCGCGCCGCTCCGAACAGCTCCCACTGCAATTCGAGCGCAGTTGCCGTGGACCCGTTCGTCATGGCGAGAGGCCGGGACAAGGACAAGTCAGCCGACACTTGATGAAGCGCCCGAACCGGGTCGCTGAGTGACAAGTCCCGAGTGGGCCCGGCGTCGTCCTCCACCATGGCCAGCACGATGGCGGTGGTCCCGACCTTCAACAACGTCGCGATCTCGGAGAGGTTGGCGTCGCCGACGATCACGTGGAGCCGGCGGAAGCGTTTGGGATCGGCGTGGGGCTCATCGCGGGTGTTGACGATGGGCCGCTTGAGCGTCGTCTCCAGGCCGACGATCTCCTCGAAGAATTCAGCCCGTTGCGAAAGCTGGAAGTGGACCGTGTCGGGGTCGAGCGCCGCCGTCTCGGTTCCGACCTTCCCCGAGCCGGTAAAGAGCGTGCGCGAGACGAAGTGCGGCACGACACCCTCGATCACCTTGGCGAAGGGCACGGCTCGGTCCATCATGTAGTTCTCGTGGCAGCCGTACGAGTTGCCCTTGCCGTCGGAGTTGTTCTTGTGCACGACGGGAGGCGGCTGATCGGGTATGCGAAGTGCAGCGGCGGTCATGGCCCTCCGCAGGACCTCCTCGCCGGCCTTGTCGTAGAGCAGGCACTCCAAGGGGGTCAGGCACTCGGGGCTCGAGTACTCCGGGTGGGCGTGATCGACGTAGAAGCGCGCCCCGTTGGTCAACACGGTGTTCGCCAGATGCGTCTCGACCATGGGAGCCAGCGAGCCCTCACGGGCGAAGCCGCGGGCGTCGTTGCCGGGCGTCTCGTCCTCGAAATCCCAGCCGATCTGCTGCTCGACATCGGCGGCATACGCGTTGACCAGCACCGACGACGCGGCGATCGGGTTCTGCTCCGGACCCGGCGAGTGGATCCCGTACTCGGTCTCGATGCCGCAGACCTTCGTGGTGGCCACGGCGCGACCCTAACGTCTAGAGGTACTGCCCGGTGCCCACCCGCTCGATCGACCGGCCACCGTGCACCTCGCGGTCCTCGCTGAGGAGCGTCCGGACGTAGACGATGCGCTCGCCCTTCTTTCCCGAGATCCGGGCCCAGTCGTCCGGATTCGTGGTGTTGGGCAGGTCCTCGTTCTCCTTGTACTCCTGGCGGATCGACTCGAGGAGGTCGGCGGTGCAGATGCCGGGCTTGTCGCCGTCGATGACCCGCTTGATCGCAAGCTTCTTCGCCCGACGCACGATGTTCTCGATCATGGCGCCCGAGGCGAAGTCGCGGTAGTAGAGGATCTCCTTGTCGCCGTTCTGGTAGGTGACCTCCAAGAAGCGGTTCTCGTCGTCCTCCCGGAACATGTCGGCCACCGTCTTCTCGATCATCGCCTGGACTGCCTTGTCGGGGTCGCCGCCGCCCAACCGGCTGACCTCATCGGCATCGAGAGGCAGGTTGGGCGTGAGGTAACGGCTGAAGATCTGCCCGGCAGCCTCCTCGTTGGGACGCTCGATCTTGATCTTCACGTCCAGCCGCCCCGGTCGCAGGATGGCCGGATCGATGAGGTCCTCCCGGTTGGAGGCGCCGATGACGATCACGTCGCGGAGCGACTCGACGCCGTCGATCTCGGCCAGGAGCTGGGGGACGATGGTCGATTCCATGTCGGAGCTGATGCCCGTGCCACGGGTGCGGAACAGTGACTCCATCTCGTCGAAGAAGACGATGACCGGCATGCCCTCGTCGGCCTTCTCGCGAGCACGTTGGAACACCTGTCGGATCTGGCGCTCCGTCTCCCCGACGTACTTGTTGAGGAGCTCGGGTCCTTTGATATTGAGGAAGAAGCTGCGGACGTTCTCGTTACCCGTCTTTTCGGCGACCTTCTTCGCGAGCGAGTTCGCAACCGCCTTGGCGATGAGGGTCTTTCCGCAGCCAGGAGGGCCGTAGAGCAAAATGCCCTTCGGAGCGTCCAAGGAGTACTCGACGAAGAGCTCGCGGTGCATGTATGGCAGCTCGACCGCATCGGTGATCGCCTCGATCTGCTCGTCGAGGCCGCCCACGTCGGCATAGGTGATGTCCGGCACCTCCTCGAGGACGAGCTCCTCGCTCTCGAGCTTTGGAAGCTTCTCGATGAGCAGCTGGGTACGAACGTCGAGCAGGAGCGAGTCGCCGGCGCGCAGCCTGGTCCCGATCATGTCGTCGGAGAGCTCGGCCACGCGCTCCTCGTCGGCGCGGGCGTAGATGACGCAGCGCTTCTTGTCCTCGAGCTGCTCCTTGAGCGTCACTACCTCGCCGGAGAACTCGCCTTCTCGGACCAGGACGACGTTGAGGCTCTCGTTGAGCACCACCTCGTTGCCCTTTCGAATGACATCGGGGTCGATGTCGGGGTGCAGGCTCACCCTCATTTTGCGACCGCTCGAGAACACGTCGACCGTGCCGTCGTCGTTGACCCCCAGGAAGGTCCCGTAGGCGGCAGGCGGTTGCGTGAGCTTCTCGACCTCTTCGCGTAATGCGGCCAGTTGCTCCTTGGCCTGCTGGAGGGTGAAGGTCAACTTCTCGTTCTGCGACGTCGCCTGCGCCAATTGACCCTTCGACTCGAGCAGTCGTTCCTCGAGCGCCTGGACTCGCCCCGGGCTCTCCTGCAACCGCCGACGGAGCGCGTGGATCTCGTCCTCCGCGTCCACCAGCTCGGAGCGCAGCGCCTCGACCTGGGCGGCGACTTCATCTGGGGTTTCGGCCACCGCATCTCACCCTAGCCCTCTGCCCGGTCGGCACAGCCGCAACCCCCACGGCGACCTGCGTGCACCTGTTCAACAGGTTCGGACAGCTACGATGGGAGGGTCCGCCGGGCGGGATTGACGGCTCGTGGAGCGTCTAAGTACGGTCCTTCCGGCCCGTCGGGCGGTGCGAACGAGGGAAGAGAGATATCAGGGATGAAGGTCTGGATCGATCAGGATCTCTGTACCGGCGACGGTCTGTGTGAGGAGATCGCGCCGGCTGTGTTCACCCTCCTCGACGACGGGCTCGCCTACGTGAAGGAGGGCGACGACGTCAGAAACGAGCCAGGCGGCTCCGCCGGCATGGCCGCAGTGCCGGACGAGCTCGAGGACGCAGTCGTCGAGGCATCCGAGGAATGCCCCGGCGAGTGCATCTTCATCGAGCGGGACTGATCACCTCAGCGCTCACGTCGCGGCTCTTGGCCTAGAGGCTTCCCGACCCGCTGCTCCAGGCAGGCTTCGGTCCCGGCCACCCTCACGGCCCCAGCCGGCGCGCCGTGGTGAGGAATCCAGTGTGGCCCACCATGCGGTGGTCCGGTCGTACCGAGCGCGCCTCGATGTGCCAGGTTCGGCGCATGATCTCCTGCGTCTCGACCAGACCGAACGGAGCCGACTCTTCTGCCAGCGCCTGGCACAGAAGCGCGGTCTGATTGATCGTGGGGAGGTAGGCGAGCAGGATCCCGCCCGGACGGAGTGCCCCTGCTGCGGGGGCGACCACCTGGTGCGGTTCGGGCATGTCGAGGAGGATCCGGTCGAGTCCGCGCTCGTCGATGCCCATGGTGACGTCACGGATCTCGACCCGGTACGGCGCGTCGGGACCGAGGGTGGCCCGCACGTTGGCGCGGGCGCGCTCGGCGAAGTCCTCGCGCACCTCGTAGCCGACCACCGAGGCGCCGGCTCGCAGCACGGTCATGGAGAGCGCGCCCGATCCGACCCCGGCCTCGAGCACCTGGCAGCCGGGCGAGATGTCGGCGGCGATCAGGATGGCGCCGAGGTCCTTCGGGTAGATGACCTGCGCGCCGCGGGGCATCTTCAGGACGATGTCGCTGAGTGTCGGCCGGAGCACGAGGAAGCCGCGGCCGGTCGAACCCACGACCGTGGTCCCCTCGGTCGTGCCGATGATGTCGTCGTGCGCCACGACGCCCGCGTGCGTGTGGAACGACGCTCCCGCCACGAGGGTGATGAGGTACCGGCGGTCCTTGGGGTCGACGAGGAGCACACGCTCCCCTACCGAGAGGGTGCCGCCCACTCGGTCAGTCGTCGAGGGCGGGCGGGGTCTTGCGGTCGCGCACGGTGATGACCAACTGCTCCCCGGGCGCCACCTTCAGCGTCGACACAGGCCCGGGTCGGTCGTTGAGGACCCGGCGCAGCATGAAGGTCGCCCCGGCCAGGAGGAACCAGTACCAGTTGCCGCCGAGCCCGCGGCGGACTCCGGCGCGCAGAAACCGTCGAAGCAGCAGGTCCACGTCAGAGCCTTCTGATCTCGACCACGGCCGACGTGGCGCGGCCGCGCCGCCGCCCGGCCAGGAAGGCGAGCGTGATCACGGCGAGGGCGACCGCTCCACCGATGGCCAGCGCGCGGGCGCGGCGGAGCGGGCCGTGGCCTCGCCCTCCCCCATCACCTGCGCGTACGCGGCCTGCAGGTCCTCGCGCGTGATGATGCGCCGTCCGTTGCTCCCGGCTCGAGTCGTCGTACCCGGCATCAACCTGCTCCTCCTTGTGTCCCAGGTCCCTCCGGCGTCCCGGGTTCCTCCTGTGTGGGCGGTGGCGGTGTCAGCATCTGTTGCGTCGTGTCCTCGGGCGACACCGCCGGCTGTGCCGTCTCCGGCTGCTGTGCCGTCACCTGTGCCGTCACCTGTGCCGTCACCTGTGGTGTCGCCGCTTCCTCCTGGGTCGCCGCCTGCTGCATGCCGCGGCGGGCTTCGACCTCGGGCAGCTTGGCACGGCCAGGACCGGCGGTGACGCGCCACACGGCCACTCCGATCACGATGATGCCCAGCAGGACCACGACAGCGTAGGGCACCCACGACATGTCCCCGGTGAGCGCCGAGCCGGTCTCGGTCTGGAGCAGGCGCAAGATCCCGATGAGGATGAGCAGGATGCCGAACGCCAGGAAGACGGACCCCGAGATTCCCATGTAGAGGAACCGGCCCAGGCCGCGCAGCGGGTCGATGGTCTCCTGCTTGAGATAGTCGACCGTGAGCTGAAAGGCGTCATCGCCGGCGTGGCGCAGGCCGTGACGGCCGTCGTCGTCCGAAGCTGGGGGCATGTGGATGGTCATCCTGGTCCGTTGGTGGGCGAAGTGCAACAACGCACGGGGCGCTGCGGCCTCTTCGTGCCTGGTCGGCGCCTAGTCGCGGTCCTTGAACACGTAGGTGGACGACGCCCGAGCGACCAACCGTCCTTCGGTCGCCCCAGGCGCCACGGCAACGATTCCAGCCTCGACGAATGCGAGCCGCCGACCGCTCGAGACGACTTCGGCGGTGCACGTGAGCTCCGAGCCCGGCGCCACCGCGGCCAGAAAGCTGATCTTCATCTCAGCGTTGGAGGCGAAGACTCGCCGACCCTCGAGGGACGTGACCGCGGCGGCGCCCATGGAGGAGTCTGCGAGCGCACCCAAGAACCCACCTTGCATGATGCCGGCCGGGTTGGCGAAGCGCTCATCGGACACCATGCGCCAGACGCACCGGCCCGGGGTCGACTTGTCGAGGCACGTCATACCGAGTGTGAGGTCGCTGTTCGGCGGAACCTGCATGCGAGAAGGCATCACCGGGAGAATACGCACCCGTTGCGGGTGGAGAGGCAGGACTGCGCGAGCACGGGCGCGAGCGACGAATCGCGAGTCGGCGCGCCGCAAATGGGTAGGGTTGGCCATCGTGCCGCAGGACCCAGTCGCGCAGGACCCGAGGCTGGTGGAGCTCGGCATCAACGTGGTGCGCGGTTTGGCTATGGACGCACCGCGGCAGGCGAGCTCCGGCCACTCGGGCACGGCCATGGCACTGGCACCGCTGGCCCACGTGCTCTGGACGCGCGTGATGCGCCACGACCCGCGGGACCCTTGGTGGCCCGATCGCGACCGCTTCGTCCTTTCGAACGGGCACGCCTCAATCCTTCAGTACGCCTTCTTGCACCTGACTGGCTACGACCTGACGCTCTACGACCTGCGCCGGTTCCGGCAGTGGGACAGCCGGACCCCGGGGCATCCCGAGTTCGGGCACACCCCGGGGATAGAGGTCACCACGGGCCCGCTCGGGCAGGGTTTCGCCAACGCGGTCGGCATGGCCCTGGCCGAGCGCATCGTGCGGTCCCGCTTCGGCGCCGACGTGTGCAACCACCGCGTCTTCGTGCTGGCCAGCGACGGCTGCATCATGGAGGGCCTCTCCCACGAGGCGGCCTCCCTGGCCGGGCACCTCGGCCTCGGCCACCTGCTCGCCGTCTACGACGACAACCACATCACCATCGACGGCCCAACGGAGCTGGCCTACGACGATGATGCGGTCAAGCGGTTCGAGGCGTACGGCTGGCGGGTGCGGCAACTGGGTGAAATGGCCAACGACGTCGACGCGTTGGAGGCGGCGGTCCACGAGGCGCTGAGCTACCCCGCCGACGGTCCCGACGCGCGGCCCACTCTCCTGGTGTTGCGGAGCCACATCGGCTGGCCCGCCCCCAACCTGACGGACACGGCCGACGCCCACGGCGTTCCCTTCAAACCCGAGGAGATCCGGGCCACCAAGGAGATCCTGGGGCTTCCGCCCGACGAGACGTTCTGGGTGCCGGACGACGTTCGCGAGTTCTACGCCCAGCAGATCACCCGGGGAGAGCGCGACCACGCCGCGTGGAACGAACGCTTCGCCGCCTGGGACGGTGACCGGGCCGCGTGGGACGCGGCGCACGCCGGGCGTGGCGTCCCGGGGTGGGCCGACGAGCTGCCCAGCTACGACGCAGGCACATCTCTGGCCACGAGGCGCGCCCTCAATCAGTGCCTCGACGCCACCTCCGCGCACTTACCCGGACTGGTCGCCGGATCGGCGGATCTGACCGGGAACAACGGCGTCAAGCTGAAGGGGGCGCAGGTGCAGTCGCGCCAGAGCCCAGGCGGGACCCAGGTCCACTACGGCATCCGCGAGCACGGTATGGGTTCGGTCATGAACGGCATGGCACAGCACGGGGGCGTGCTCCCGCTCGGCGGGACGTTCTTCGTGTTCACGGACTACATGCGTCCTGCGGTCCGCCTGGCCGCGATCACCGGCGCACATGTCCTCTACTCATGGAGCCACGACTCGGTGGGCCTGGGCGAGGACGGGCCCACGCATCAACCCGTGGAGCATCTGGCATCGCTGCGGGCCATGCCCGGGCTTGCTGTCGTCCGCCCGGCCGACGCCAACGAGACGTCGCAGGCGTGGCGGGCGGCAGTCGAAGCGGCGGGTCCCGTTGGCCTGGTCCTCAGTCGCCAGGACGTGCCCGTGCTCACCGGGACCGCCGAGCTCGCCTCTGAGGGTGTGCGGCGCGGCGGCTACACGCTCGTCGGCACCGAAGGCGCGCCCGACATCGTCCTCGTCGGGACCGGAAGCGAGGTGCAGCATTGCGTGGAGGCGGCACGGACGCTGGCGCGTGAAGGCGTGGCGGCTCGCGTGGTCTCGTTGCCCTGCTGGGAGTGGTTCGAGGAGCAGAACGACGAGTACCGCGCTGGCGTGTTCCCCCCGGAATACCGGTCCTGAGCACGGAAGCCGGCTCCACGTTCGGGTGGGATCGCTACGCCGACGACTCCATCGGTCTCGACCACTTTGGCGCGTCCGCCCCCGGGGACGAGAACATGGAGCGGTTCGGCTTCACGGCCGACCACGTGGCGGAGCGGGCACGCGCCCTCCTGAGCCGGAGCGACGGCAACGACGGAGGGGGCCGGGCCGACGGGGCGGGCGGGACGGACGGAAAGGGCGCCAGCGCCAGGGCGGCCGAGGTCTCGCCATGACGCTCACGAGCGCGACGATGGAGTGCTCGATGATGGAATGGCACGGACTGAGGGGATCGGAGGGACAGCGATGAGCAGGCTCGAGGACCTCTATGCGATCGCAGGACAGAGCCCATGGCTCGACAACCTGCGCCGGGACTGGCTGCGCGGCGGGCAGCTGGCCGAGCTCGTCTCGCTCGGGGTGCGCGGCATCACCTCGAATCCCACCATCTTCGCCAACGCGATCTCGGGCGAAGACGTCTACGACGACCAGTTCCGCTCGCTGATGGCGGACCACTCGGTCGAGGAGGCGTACTGGGAGATGGCGACCACCGACATCAGGGACGCCCTGGCGATGCTCCGCCCGACGTACGACGAGAGCGACGGGGAGGACGGATTCGTCTCCCTGGAGGTGTCACCCGCGTTGGCGCACGACACCGAGGGCACCGTGCGGGATGCCCGGAAGCTCCACGACACGATCGCCGAGCCCAACCTCTTGGTGAAGGTGCCGGCGACGCGTGCCGGCGTGCCTGCCATCGAGACGCTGATCGGTGAGGGCCGCAGCATCAACGTCACGCTCATCTTCGGTCTCGACCGCTACGACGAGGTCATGGAGGCCTACCTGCGCGGCCTCGAGGCGCTCGTGGCCGCGGGCCGGGGGGACGAGCTGTCGCGGGTGGCGAGCGTGGGCTCCTTCTTCGTGAGCCGGGTCGACACCGAGGTGGACCGCCGGCTCGAGGCCCTCTCCGGAGGCGAAGGCGGCGCCGATGCCGTCCAGGCGCTCCGGGGCACGGCCGCGGTGGCGCAGGCCCAGGTGGCGTACCGGCACTTTCACGGCACGTTCTCCGGCGAGCGCTGGGAGGCGCTGGCGTCGTTGGGAGCCCGCGTCCAGCGCCCGCTGTGGGCCTCGACTTCGACGAAGAACCCCGCCTACTCCGACCTGCTGTACGTCGACAACCTGATCGGGCCGTCCACGGTCAACACGATGCCCGAGCCGACGCTGCGGGCGTTCGAGAACCACGGCACCCTCCGGCGCACGGTCGACGCGGACCCCGACGAGGCCGAGGCCACCCTGGCACGCCTGGGCGAGGCGGGCGTCGACATGAACGACGTGGAGCAGACGCTCGAGGACGAGGGCGTGCACGCGTTCGTCAAGTCCTTTGACGAGCTCATCCAGTCGCCTGACGGACAAGGCAGCGACCTTCTGACCGCGGCGGCCACGGAGCCACGCAGAGATATTCGGCCGCCCCGTACCGCCAGGCGTCGCTGCGGCGGCCTACGACCCGTAGATTCGGCGCGGATGCTGAGCGACGACGAGCTGCTCGAGGCTCCACTCCACGACCTGGTGGCCTGGGCGGGAGCGAAGCGTGACGAGACCCACGGGCGCCGGGTCACCTTCTCTCCCAAGGTGTTCATCCCGCTCACCATGCTGTGCCGGGATCGTTGCGGGTATTGCACCTTCGCCAAGGCGCCGGCCCGGCTCGCCGCGCCCTATCTGACGCCCGACGAGGTGCTCGACATCGCCCGCGCCGGACGGGATGCCGGCTGCCACGAGGCGCTGTTCACCCTGGGCGAGCGGCCGGAGCTGCGCTACCCGCAAGCCCAGCAGTGGCTGGACCGGCACGGCCACGGCTCGACGGTCGAATACCTGGCCCACGCCTGCCGCGCTCGTCCTCGAAGAGACGGGCCTCCTTCCACACGCCAACGCCGGCGCGCTCTTTCCCGAGGAGCTGGCGCGATTGCGCCCAGTGGCGGCGAGCCAGGGCATGATGCTCGAGTCGCTCGCCGAGGGTCTGGCCGCGCACCGCGGGCGCGCCGGACAAGGACCCGGCGCGCCGGCTCGCGACGCTCGAGGCGGCGGGAGAGCTCGCCATCCCCTTCACGACCGGCATCCTCGTCGGCATCGGCGACGACCGGGCGGCACGGCTGTCCACCCTGCGGGCCATTGCCGCCTCACACGCACGGCACGGCCACGTGCAAGAGGTGATCGTCCAGAACTTCCTGCCCAAGCCCGGGACGAAGATGGCGCGCGCCGCGCCCTGCCCGCCCGAAGAGCTGTTGTGGGCGGTCGCGGTGGCTCGTCTCGTGCTGCCCTCCGAGATCCACGTGCAGGCTCCACCGAATCTCTCCGACGATCTGGCCCCGCTGTTGGCGGCCGGCATCGACGACTGGGGTGGCGTGTCACCGGTCACGGCGGACCACGTCAACCCGGAGCGGGCCTGGCCGGCGCTCGACGTGCTGCGTTCCGCCACGGAGGCCGCAGGCCACGTGCTCGCGCCCCGGCTCACCGTCTACCCCGAATACGCCCTCGAGCCCGAGCGCTGGCTGGACCCCGCCGTTCGGTTCGGTGTGCTGGATTGCTCCGACGCCGAGGGCTTGGCCCGGGAGGACCTCTGGTGCTCGGGCGGGGAGGCGAGCCCGCCGGTGCTCGTCGGCCCCGGAGCCGAGGCGGGGGCGCCGCCAGGTGTGGTGACGCCGGGAGCGGGGTCGGCGGTGCGCGAGGTCCTCGCCGGCGTCGCCCTCGGACAAGAGGTCGGCGAAGACGAGATCGTCACGTTGTTCTCGGCGCGGGGACCCGAGATGCGCCTGGTGGCCGAGGTCGCCGACGGCCTGCGTGCGCGAGGTCGTCGGCGAGACCGTGACCTTCGTGCGCAATCGGAACATCAACTACACCAACGTGTGCACGTTCAAGTGCCGCTTCTGCGCCTTCTCCAAGGGGCCGCTCTCGCTCAACCTTCGCGGCGCGCCGTACCTGTTGGAGCTCGACGAGGTCACACGTCGCGTGGCCGAGGCCGAGGCGGAGGGCGCGACCGAGGTGTGCCTCCAGGGCGGCATTCACCCGAGCTTCGACGGCGACTACTACCTCCACGTTCTGGGGGCCGTGCGCGCCGCCTCGGAGCGCATCCACATTCACGGCTTCACCGCGCTCGAGGTGACCGAGGGGGCGCGGCGCTCGGACGTCGGCCTGGCCGAGTACCTCACGCGGCTCAAGGAGGCAGGGCTCAAGACGCTTCCGGGTACCGCAGCCGAGATACTCGACGACGAGGTGCGCGCCGTGCTGTGCCCCGACAAGATCTCGACCGACGAGTGGCTCGAGGCGCACCGCACGGCCCACTCGGTCGGCTTGCGGTCGAACATCACCATCATGTTCGGCTCGGTCGAGCGACCGGTCAGCTGGGCTCGCCACATCGTCCGCACCCGTGCGCTCCAACGCGAGACGGGCGGCTTCACCGAGTTCGTGCCGTTGCCGTTCGTGCACATGGCGACGCCCGATCTACCTCCAGCGCCGGGCCCGGCGCGGGCCGACGTTCCGTGAGGCGCTGCTCATGCACGCGGTGGCGCGCATCGCCTACCGGGGAGATATCGACAACATCCAGGTGAGTTGGGTGAAGGTCGGGGCTGAGGGGGCGCGGCAGATCCTCGGGCCGGGGCCAACGACCTCGGGGGCACGCTGATGGACGAGAACATCTCGCGGGCGGCCGGCGCGACGCCACGGCCAGCGCATGGGCGTCGACGAGCTCGAGGCGATCGTCGAGCCACTCGGACGTCCGCTGGCGCAGCGCTCCACGCTCTACGCGCTCGGCCACGCCCGCCGGGCGCGTGAACGAGGAGCCTGCGTCGGCCCTGACGGCACACGGCGGTGCGCGACGCCGCCTTCGACGCTCTCTTCGAGAACGAGAGGCTCTCGCCGGCGCAGGCCCGAGAGCTCCAGGCCATGGTCGGGATCGCTCGGCGACATGGCCCGCGAGGGCACCTCGGTCGGCGACCTCAAGATCGCCAACGCCGCGCTGGCCGAAATGGCGGAGGCCTTCCGGGTCTTCCGCCCCTACCGCCACATCCGCAAGCTCACCATGTTCGGGTCGGCGCGGACGCGGCCCGATGACCCGGTGTACATCCTCGCCCGCAACCTGGCCGCCCGGCTGGCCGCGGCCGACTGGATGGTGGTCACCGGCGCCGGCCCCGGCATCATGGCGGCGGGGCTCGAGGGCGCCGGGCGCGGAGCACGCCTTCGGGGTGAACATCCGCCTGCCGAACGAGGACGAGAGCCAACCCCTTCATCGCGCAGGACCCCAAACTGGTCGAGATGCGCTACTTCTTCACGCGCAAGCTCATGCTGATCAAGGAGTCGCACGCCTACGCCATCCTGCCCGGGGGCTTCGGGACCCAGGACGAGTCCTTCGAGCTGCTGACGTTGCTCCAGACGGGCAAGGCCGAGCCGGCACCGGTCGTCATGGTCGAGACGCCCGGCGGCACGTACTGGCACGGCTGGCTGCGCTTCCTCGAGGAGGAGGCCATCGCGGCCGGCTGGGTCTCCCCCGACGACCGCGCGCTGTTCAAGGTGACCAACACCATGGAGGAGGCGAGCGCAGGAGGTCCTGGGCTTCTACCGCAACTACCACTCGTGCCGTTGGGTGGGCGATCTGCTGGTGCTGCGAATGCAGGTGCAGCCATCGAAGGCCGAGCTGGCCGATCTGAACCGGCGGTTCTCCGACATCGTGCTGCGCGGCGCCATTCGTGCCGTCGGCCCGTTCCCGCCCGAGCGTGACGACCACCCGAGCTCCCTCGACTGGCCTTCCGCTTCGACCGCTTCCACTTCGCCCGGCTCCGGCTGCTGATCGACGCGGTGAACGAGTGCACCGGATGAACACCGATGCTCTATCGCAACAACACCTCTTCCGCCAGTTCACGCAACACGCGCTGGCACTGCCGAAAGGCCTTTCGTCCGGCACTCGTTGATCGATACAGCTTCCTGCGCCGACCTTCGAAGATCACGTCCCGGCACTCCAGGAGGCCCGCTGCTTCGAGACGATGCAGCATCGGGTAGAGGGTTCCAGGACTGAGGCGGTGTCCGTGTCGGCGCAGTTCTTCGATGAGGGCAACTCCGTGCACCTCGCCCTGCCGGGCATGGTGCATCACGTGCAGTTGCACTGCGCCGCGGTTGAAATCACGAACGAGATCCATGATAATAACGCTAGTCGATATCGGATGCCGATATCGTGCTGCTCGTCGCAGCGAACGACCTCGCCGGGCGCACGACATCTCAAAGGCACCGAATAGAGAGGAGTTTCGGTATGTCTCCGGCACTGTTCCGATACATAGTGAAGGACGTTGACGCCGCGATCAGCTTCTACAGCGATCTTTGGGCTTCGAAGTCGACATGCATCCGGGTCCCGGCTTCGCCATGATCTCCCGAGGAGACGTGCGGCTCGCCCTCAACGCGTTGGTACCCGGTGGTACAAGCCAGCCGATGCCCGACGGTCGAATTCCCGAGCCAGGTGGATGGAACCGGGTCGCCAGGTGGAAGACATCGCCACGACGGTGGACCAACTGCGAGCCCGCGGTGCTTCCTTCCGCAATGACATCGTCGACGGAATTGGCGGTCGTCAGATTCTCGTGGACGACCCATCGGGAAACTGCATCGAGCTGTTCGAACCGAAGAGCTGACCGAGGACGGTGCCCGGACGGTCTGTGGCGCAGCTCGCGCCGGTGGGCTAGTCGTCGGCCGCGGACTGGGGATGCCCACGCCAGTGTGGCGTAGCGTGGCCTTCGGCGAGGGGGTGGAACTCACCAGGTCGACATACGGCACGCTCGAACTCGGCCTCGAGACCCCGCCAGCTCCGCCCGCGCCGCCGGACCGAGTCGCCCCTTGGCCCGGGCCAGCGTCAAGTGGCCGTTGAACGGCGGCTCGTCGGGCTCGGGCTCGGGGACGAGCGGGAGCGTGGCGTCCCGGATCGCAGCCGCCAGCTCGTCGAGCCCGGACGCGGGGAGCTGGAGCACGCGGACCCCGGTGAACCAGTCCGTTTCCGGCCCGAGACGGCAGCACGGGGCCGGTGAGCGCGGTCGTGGCCCTGATCACGGCGTCGCGGAGGGGGTCGACCAAGGCTCGTCGACGTCCCGGAAGAAGCGGAGCGTCACGTGCCAGCGGGACGGCCCGACGAGACGAAGTCCCTTGGCGCGGCCGAGCCGAGCGCGGCCAGGCGCTCTCGTGTCTCCTCGTCGGGCCAGGCGGCGACGAACAGGCGCACTGCGCCGCCGGCTCAGGCGCCGTCGTCGAGGCGGTCGCGCCGGACACCGGCGCCGTCGCTCGACGCGACGACGGCGCGCTCGAGCGCCCGGCGGGCCCGCACCATGCGGCGCTCGAGGGCGAGCGCCTCACCTGCCTCGGGCGAGTCGGGGTCGCCCGAGGTGGCGCGTCGCAACGCGTCGAGGGCCATGTCCGTCAGCTCCTCCACCATTCCGGTCGATCCGCTCGGCCATGTCGGTCATGGCCTCGCTCGTTCCGTTCACTTCGGCAGCGGCGTCGTCTGCACGTCGTAGGAACCGTCGGCGTGGGCGGCACGCATGACCTTCTTGTCGAACTTGCCCACGCTCGTCTTTGGCACCTCGGTGATGAACGTCCACTGCTCGGGCAGCCACCACCGCGGCACCCGGTCGGACAGGAAGGCGACGAGATCGGCGGGAGCCGGCGTGCGCCCGGGCTTGGGGACCACGGCGACCAGCGGCCGCTCCGACCACTTGGCGTCGGGCACGGCGATGACCGCGGCCTCGAAGACGTCGGGATGCGCCATCACGGCGTTCTCGAGCTCCACCGAGGAGATCCACTCGCCCCCGGACTTGATCACGTCCTTGGTCCGGTCCGAGATCGTCATGTAGCCCTGACGGTCGAGCGTTCCGACGTCGCCCGTGCGGAGCCAGCCATGGTCGAACCGGCGAGGGATCCTCGTCCTTGTAGTACGAGCCGGTGATCCACGGACCTCGGATCTCGAACTCGCCCACCGACGTGCCGTCGTTGGGCAGGAGGGTCCCATCGGGCGCGATGACGCGGACCTCGACACCGGGCACGATCCTGCCCGCTTTGACCTTGTAGTACATCTCGTCGTGGCCGTCCTTGAGCCGCGCCGGCGGGAGGCCGAAGGCAGCGAGGGGGCTCGTCTCGGTCATGCCCCAGCCCTGGATGATGGTCACCCCGAATCGGTCCTCGAAGGCTTCGATGAGCGTCTCTGGCACGGCGGCGCCGCCGGCCGTGATGGCGCGCACGGTCGAGAAGTCGATCGGAGTGTCGAGAGCCAGCAGCCCGTTCCAGATGGTGGGGACGCCGCAGGCGAGCGTGGGATGGAACTCGTTGATGACCTTGGCCAGTTGCTCGCCCATGAGGAACATCTGCGGCATGATCATGTCGGTCCCGGTCATGAACGCGGCGTAGGGCGTGCCCCACGCGTTGGCGTGGAACATGGGCACGATGATGAGGATCCGGTCCTTCTCGCTCATGCCGACCGACGACGCGGACTGCTCCGCCATGGTGTGCAGCCAGGTGGAGCGGTGCGAGTACACGACGCCCTTGGGATTGCCCGTGGTGCCGCTCGTGTAGCACATCGCCGCGGCGGAGCGCTCGTCGAGATCCGGCCATTCGTAGCCCGGTTCCTCGGCGGCCAGCAGGCGTTCGTAGGAGAGGGTGTCCCCCAGAGCGCCGGTGTCTCCTTCGCCGGCGACGATGATGGTCTCGACCGTCTTGAGGTCGTCCTTGACGGCGGCGAGGAGCGGCACGAGCGAGGCGTCGACGATGATCACGCGGTCCTCGGCGTGGTTCACGACGTAGGTCAGCTGCTCGGCCGGGAGCCTGACGTTGAGGGTGTGCAGCACCGCGCCCATGCAGGGGATGGCGAGGTAGGACTCCAGATGTCCCTGGTTGTTCCAGCAGAAGGTGCCGACCCTGTCCCCCTGCTTGATCCCGAGGCGCGTGAGCGCTGCCGCCAACCGTTCGGCTCTCGTCGCCACCTCGGTGAAGGTGGCCGACCGGTGCCCTCCCGCCTCGACGGTGATGACGCTGCTGTCCCCGTGCACCTGCTGGCCGTGGTAGAGGATGTCACGGATCAGGAGCGGGGCGTCCTGCATGGTGCTCTTCATCCGCCCAGTATGGCCACCACGCCTGTTCGCTGCCCGCGGGCGAACGCCGTTACCAGGGCCGACCGTTCTGAGCCGTGGTCCTCCTCGTTTCGCTTCTCCCCCCTCGGTTGCGTCCGCCGGTGGCGCTCCCCTGCCCCGCGGCCCACCAACGGATGCGTCGTCGGTGAAGGCGGTCGTCGTCGTCGCACTCTCGGCCGCCCTTCTCGTGGCTGCCTTGGGCACAGCTGTGGTCGCGTCCGCCGTCTCGCTCTTCGGCGGGGGCGGCGGACAGGCGATCGGGCCTGCGGTGTCCCGCATCCCCCCTGACATGCTGGCGCTGTATCAGGAGGCGGCGACTGCAAGTTGCATCGGCCTGCCCTGGACCGTGGTGGCGGCCATCGGCACGGTGGAGTCCGACAACGGGCAGTCGGACCTGCCGGGAGTGCACAGCGGGGCCAACCCGGCCGGCGCCGAAGGCCCGATGCAGTTCGAACCGGCCACGTTCGCCGCCTACGACTTGCCCGTGCCCCCAGGCGGGGCGGACCCGCCGAGCCCGTACGACCCGACCGACGCCGTCTTCGCCGCGGCGCGGTTCCTCTGCGCCAATGGCGCCGCCGGCGGTGCGAACGTGCCGGCAGCCATCTATGCCTACAACCACTCGGCGTCATACGTCTCCGAGGTGCTGACGCTCGCCGAGTCCTACGGCCAGGCCTCGACGCGGGAGACGGCATCGGTGCACTGCGGGGCAACGCCGGCGCAGTCGCCGTGGAGTGGGCCCTGTCCCAAGTCGGCACGCCCTACGTGTGGGGCGGCGAGACGCCGGGAGTCGGCTTCGACTGCTCGGGACTGGTGCAGGCGGCGTACCGGGTCGCGGGCCTCTCGCTCCCACGGGTGGCCCAGGACCAGTTCGATGCGACGCCCCCGCTGCCAGCGGGCCGCTCGCTCGCACCTGGCGACCTCGTCTTCTTCGGGGGAGGTCCGACGTCCGTCGACCACGTGGGCATCGACGTCGGCGTCGCACAGGGCGAGCCGGTCATGGTCGACGCGCCGCACACCGGTGCCGATGTGCGCGTCGAGGCGTTTCCCGATGTGCCGGGCACCGAGTGGGGAGGGATGACCTACGTCGGTGCGACACGGCCGGCCGGATTCGCCTGACATCTTCGTCTCCGACTCTCACGTGCTGCACAGCGTCCTGCAACCGGGAGTCGGTGAGCCGCGAAAGGGTGCACTACGGTTGCAAACGACGGGACGTCTTTCCCGCCGGTTCACCCAAAAGGAGGCACATGAAGAGGAACCGATGGTCGGTCCGCGCGTCCGAAGGACGCCGATCGAAGCGGACACGGGCAAAAGGAAACCGGAACTTCCTGACGTTGATGAGTCGGGCCGCGGTCGTCGCGGCAGCGTCGAGCCTCGGCCTCGTCTTCATGGCCGGCGGCTCGGGTGGCACCCTGGCCTCAGCCAGCCAGCCACAAACGGGAGCGATCGGCTCGCATGTGCAGACCAGCGAAGACGCAACCCTGGCGTATTGGACCGCGGCCCGGCTGAAGTCGGCGACCCCGGTCGACGTCGTCGCCGCTGGCACCACACACAAACTGGCAGGGCCTCACGGTCCGACGGGCACACCCGGCGCGGTGCCGGGCGGTGCCCCGCTCAGCTCGACGACTGCACACGGTAGCTCGGCGACGCCTGAGACGACCGACCCGTACGACAGCTTCCAGGTCAGCATCGCGGACACGAAGTTGTATCCGTACGAAATGAACGGCGCGATGTTCTTCGAGAACAACGGAAGCAACTATGTCTGCTCGGCCACATCAGTTGCGTCGCACGACTCCAGCAAGGCCGAGAACGAGATCTGGACGGCCGGCCACTGCTTGGTGAACACGGAAGCGAACAACCAAATCAAGGATGCGAACGCGGAGTTCATCCCTGCCTACGACGGCGCGAAGTGCTGCAACAACACCACCGTGGCGCATGAAAAGAAGTGGGCTCCGTTCGGTATCTTCACCTGGGACGGCGGCTGGGAGACGGCCACCGCCTGGTTGAACAACCGCGACCTCAGCGAGGACGAGGCGGCGATGGAAGTTGGCAAATCGGACATCACCGGCGACACCCTGGGCCAGGCGGTCGGCTGGGACGGTTTCGCCTGGAACCGGGCGGTCGACCAGCAGTTCGTGACGTTCGGGTACCCGGCGGGCTCTCCCTACAACGGTGATTACATGGAAGCCGACATCTCAGCCACGGGAGGCCAGGACAGCAACGGCGGCGCCAACAGCCAGAACCCGCTCTACATCGGCAGTCCGTTCACCGGCGGCTCGAGCGGAGGCGCCTGGAACATCGACTGGAGCGACACAGCTCCCGGTTACATCAACGGGCACAACGACTACGTCTACTTGAACTCGTCGGGGCAGGAGAGCCCGGCGGACCAGATGTACTCGCCCTACCAGGACACCCTTTCCAACACGGTGCGCTGCTTCGGCGCATCGAGCTGCTGAGCGGAACGGTCGATCCTTACGTGTGGAGAGGTGGGCTCGCGAAGGCGGGCCCACCTCGACCGCACACGCAACCGCAACACGTGCCGTTCGATGCGTGTCAACTGCTCCGTCGCAGAAAGACGGAAACCGAGGTGAACCAACGTCCTTCGAGCTCCAGGACGATATGTGGATACTCGGTGTGGCCACGGTGCGAGTCGGCAATCGCATCAGCGAGAGCTATCACCGTGTCCGTTGTTCGATCACTCACCGAGAAGTCGATGGGCTCGACCAACTTCAGTCCTTGGACACCTTGACTCGCCGACTCGATTTGCTGGGGCGTGCTGAGCAGCAAATGGCCGTCGTGATAGCTGTCGGCTCCATTGATGATGACCTCCGTCGTGAAGGCCACTATTCCGCCGACCTTCGCGACCCTGCACTGCTCGGCCAGAGCGGCGCGAACACCGTCAAGCCCGCCGAAATGCTCGATTGAACTGAGGCTGTACACCGCGTCGAACGTCTCGTCCTCGAAGCGAAGGTCCAGGGCATCCATGCATTGAACGACCAATCGCCGTCGGTTGTACGGACACCGTGCCACCGAGTCTGGATCCCTGAGCATGGCGACGTCAGCCTCACGTTCGGCGAACGGTCCCATGCCGTAGATGTCAGTGGCAAAGGCCCATCGGGTGCGATTCGTCAACTCGAAGATGAGTTCCTCTTGCCCGGCAGCAACCGAGAGCACGATCGCCTCGCGATCGAGCACTTCAAGGTGGTCCAGACCGAGAAGGAGCTGCGCGTACTCCCAGTGCTTTCGGTGTTCCATGTGATCGGGAAACTCGGCGCTTTGCTCTAGAAAGTAGGGTAAGAGGCGGCGAATCACGGAGGCTCGTCCATCGGCTTCCCAGTCTTCGATGTTGCAAACCTTGTTCAGCTTCATTCGTTCGATGGTACAGACGGACGCACTCGGCGACGACGAGGGAATCCCGCCTCGGGCCTCTCGGATATGCCGTCGATGAACGGGTTTCTGTCGACGAGGCGAGCCGATCCTGCGCCTCCGGCGCCTCAGTCTCCGGCGCGCTTCGTCGACCGTGATGAAACACGACATCGGTGTGCGCCGTCGACGACTGCGCCGCACTCCGGGCAAACACGATCGGCCAGGCACGGTCGCTCGCCCCCCGCCGGCTCCTCCTGGTCGCAGAGCCCGCAGTCGAGCGGCAGGCCGAGGCGCGAGGCCCTGCCGTCGGCGTCCTCGACCCAGGCGCGGTCCTCGAAGGGTGGACGGTGCCGCACGTGTCGACGGTGACCGCACTCGAGCAGTGCCACCCAATCGCCCGCGTCGTCCTGGACGAAACCGAGTATGCGTCGCTCCATGCGTGCGTCAGTCTTGCCGACGTGCCGGGGGCTACTGTCTTTCTCTGGGCATCACATCGTGACACGATGTCATCGTGCTACGATGTTATCGAGACACGATGTGATGCGACTGACGGACGCTGACTACGAGGACCTGCTCACGCTGAGGACCGGCCTTCGGCGCTTCCTCCGCTGGAGCGACCAGCAGGCTGAGGCCGTCGGGCTCACTTCGGCCCAGCACCAGCTCCTCCTGGCCGTGCGCGGTCACGCCGACGACAGCGGGCCGACAGTGGGCGAAGTCGCCGACTACCTGTTGCTACGCCATCACAGCCGCGGTGGGGCTGGTGGACCGGACCGAGCATGCGGGTCTAGTCGCCCGCATCCGCGATCCCGCGGACCATCGTGTCGTGCGGGTCCAGCTCACTCCGGCGGGGACGAAACTGCTCGAAGTCCTCGCGGAACTGCATCGCGAGGAGCTGCAGCGTCTCACCCTCCGGCTGCCCAGCGTCTGGCGCGGTCTCCTCCCCCACCAGCCGTTGCACGGGCTGCCAGTCCCTTCCTGAGGCGGACATGGCCGTGACCGAGAGATGGGTCACGACGACGGCGGAGCCCCTGAGATCCGGGGCGGCTCCATCAGGTGTAGGTCGCCACCCAGGATCCATCGCTGGCCTGGACCTCGGTAACCGACTTCCCAGCCTGATCGGTCACCCAGACATCAGTGCCGTCGGAGGCCACGAAGGTCGGTTCATTGAACGCGTAGGACCCACCAGAGAGCGTTCGGATCGACGAGCCCGATCCCGAGAATTCGGTGACCGAGTTCCCGAAGGCATTCGCCACCCACAGGTTGGCACCGTCGTAGGTAATACCGAATGGCGCGTCGAACGCGGACGAGCCGCCGGACAGGGTCTGCACCCACGACCCGGTTGCGCTCAATTCGGTGACCGAGTCACCGGGACTGCTGTAGGTGCCTTGATTCGTCACCCAGAGATCCGAGCCGGCGACTGCGACGTTGCTGGGCCCGTCGAATCCGTAGGAGCCACCGCTGACCGTCTGGACCCAGACTCCGGAGGCAGCCGCCAGCTCGGTCAGCGAGTTACCGTGATAATTTCGCGACCCAGACACCGGAGCCGTCGACCGTCACACTGGTCGGCACATCGAAGCCGTAGCTGCCGCTCGAAAGTGTCTGCACCCACGACCCATCGCTCGCATTGACCTCGGTCACCGAATTCGCCTCGGTGTTGGCGACCCACAGATGAGTGCCGTCGAATGCGATCCCAGCAGGGAACACGAACCCGTAGGAGCCGCCCGAGATCGTCCTGACCCATGACCCGTCGCTGGTGTTGAGTTCGGTCACCGAGTTCCCGAGCTCGTTCGTGACCCAGAGATGGCCTCCTGCGACCGCAATGTCGCTCGGGCCGTCGAACCCGTACGAGCCACCGGAGAGGCTCCGGACCAGCGATCCGCTCCGACTGAACTCGACCACGGAGTTGTTGCCGTCGTTCGTCACCCAGAGGTTCGACCCGTCGAAGGCGATGTCGTACGGGTCGTTGAAGCCGATTCCTCCAGCGGCGGCCGGTGTCCCGATGACTGCATTGGACGGCGCACTGAGCCCGGCCTTGTTCTTGGCTCGAACCGTCACCGAGTACGGCTGACCGTTGACGAGCCCTGAGATCACACAGGTCGTTGCCCCGGTGGTCGTGCATTTCGATTTGGACCCGTTCCCGACCTGAGCCGCCGTCGCGACGTAGTCCTTGATGGGCGCACCACCGTTCGAGCGAGGAGCCTTCCAGGAAACGCCGAGTGCCGAGTCCATCGGCGACACGGAGACGTGGGTCGGCCGACCTGGAACCTGTGCGAGCTGGATCCGTGCGCCCGCCTGTCCGGCAATGCTCAAAGAACCGACGAGCGCCAGGACGCAGGCGAGAGGAACGATCCCATGGCGGATTTTCATTAGTGCCCCTTGTGTAGTCAGTACAGGTCTCACAAAACGGATCTGAGTCGGCTGAAGATAACGCTCAGGAGTGCCACGAGGCGAACGACTGGGGAGCACGTACAGGCCGCCGCGCGACCCATCCGGTCTTCACGGCTGACGCCGAGCCGAAACGACAGAGTGGTCACGGTTGCACCGGAAATGGCGTGAACCGTCGAATCGCTCGCTTCACCTTCACGCGTCGTGTCGGCGAATGCCGCGACGAGAAATCGACTCGACGAGGTGCATCCCGGTCTCTTCTCACCTGTGCGGCGTCGCTGGAACGTCGAGCGCGCGGGCCAAGAGAGCGATGTACTTGCAGCGGCTCTGTGCATTGATGTTGTCCGGCCCTCCGGGTCGCCGTGCATCGGCACCGGACCGCAGCGCGGGGCCGAAGGCTCAGCTGCTCCCGGAGGACAAGAACTTCACGATCGCCGGCCAAGCCGTGGCGTCCTGCATGAAGAACAGGTGACCCCCGTCGAAGAGCTCCACTCGGGCCTCGGGGATGAGCGAAGCCAGGAACTCGCTGTTTGCCGGTGGTGCGATCCCGTCGTAGCGGCCGCCGCAGACCAGTGTGGGGCAGGAGATGTCGCCGAGGCGAGAGGAGGTGTCGTGGTGGCTGCGCGCCTCGAGCTGGAGATGAAGCCCGCGCGCTGATTCGGGGTCGCCGCCGCCCCGACCGCCCATGCCCTCGGCGATGAGGCGCACCATGTCCGGGTTGGCCGCCTGCCAGTCCTCGTCCCAGCGCGTGTCAAGCAACGTCATCCGCTGCGTGGCCTGCTGCCCAGCGTCGAGATCGAACAGCTCGTGCAACGGGTACGAGGATCCGCCGGCGCCCCCTGCCGACGTGCAGGCGAGAACGAGCCGGCGCACCTTGGCCGGGTGCCGCAGCGTGAGCTCCTGGGCGACCATGCCGCCGAAGGACACACCCACCACCATGCAGTGTTCCCATCCGAGTGCATCGAGCAGTCCGGCGGCGTCGTCGCCGTACTGGGCCATGCTGTACGGCCCGGGTGGCACGTCTGATTGCCCGAGCCCTCGCTGGTCGAAGCACAGGACCTCGAAGGATTCGGCCAGTTCGCCGGTCCTCGGCTTAGGTCGGCGGCGCAGGTCGTCGCCGGTCCCCGAGATGAAGAACACCCGCGGTCCGCTGCCCTCGACTTCGTAGTACAGCGTGACGCCATCGACGCTCGCGAACGGCACGCACGGCACTGTAGCGACGATGCTCTGGGGCCCGCTCCTCAGCGCAACGCGAGCTGGCCGGGAACCAGCGGCGCCGGGAGGGACGAGGTGCCCATGAGCCACCGGTCGACCGCCGCGGCGCAGGAACGGCCCTCGGCGATGGCCCACACGATCAGGCTTTGGCCTCGCGTCTGGTCGCCGCAGACGAAGACCCCGTCGACGTTGGTCGCCCACGACGCATCGGCGACGACGGTGCCTCTGCTGCTCACCTCCACCCCGAGCTCGTCGACCGCGTTGCGTCGCTCGGTGCCGACGAAGCCCATCGCGAGCAGCACCAGATCACACTCGAGCTCGAATTCGGTTCCCGGGATCTCCTCGAACACGGGGCGGCCGTCCTCGGTTCGCATCTCGACCGTGTGGCCGCGCAACGCCCGGACCGACCCCGAGCCGTCGTCGACGAACTCGGTCGTCGTCACCGCGAACAGACGCTCGCCCCCCTCTTCGTGGGCCGAGGAGGTGCGCAAGATGAGCGGCCACAGCGGCCAGGGATTGTCGGCCAGGCGGTCGCTCGGCGGCTCGGCCATGATCTCGAGCTGGTGGACCGACGCGGCGCCCTGGCGGTGCGTCGTGCCGAGGCAGTCTGCTCCGGTGTCCCCGCCGCCGATGATGATGACCTTCTTGCCCTTGGCCGTGATCGGCGACGCCGCGAGCGCGCCTTCTTGGACGAGGTTCGACGGCTTCAGGTACTCCATGGCCCCATAAATGCCGCCCAGCTCGCGCCCCGGCACAGGCAGGTCGCGCGGCAAGGTGGCCCCACTAGCGAGGACGACGGCGTCGAAGCGCTCGCGCACCTCGGCCGCCGGCAGCACGCGCACGTCCGGTGAGCAGGCCTGCCCCAGGCCCCGAGCCTCGCCCGGTTCCGGGACTCCCGGCCCGTCCGGTGTCGGCGCGACGTTGCCCACGGACGTCGCGCAGACGAA
Source organism: uncultured Acidimicrobiaceae bacterium (assembly GCA_963824445.1). Lineage (GTDB taxonomy): Bacteria > Actinomycetota > Acidimicrobiia > Acidimicrobiales > RAAP-2 > Bog-473. The sequence goes on from CAWGPG010000001.1 coordinate 665,430, forward strand.
GGTGACCCCTTCGGCTTCCAGCTGGGCCAACCGGCGGTCGAGAACGGATTTCTCCATCTTGAACTCGGGGATGCCGTAGCGCAGGAGTCCGCCCGGCCGCTCGGCCCGCTCGAAGACGGTCACGTCGTGGCCGGCCCGGACCAGCTGCTGGGCCGCAGCCAGGCCTGCCGGTCCGGATCCCACCACCGCCACGCTCTTGCCGGTGCGCTCCGTCGGAGTCTGCGGCGTCACCCAGCCCTCGGACCACGCCCGCTCGACGATCTCGTACTCGATCCGCTCAATCGTGACCGGGTCCTCGTTGATGCCCAACACGCACGCGGCCTCGCACGGTGCCGGGCAGAGCCGTCCCGTGAACTCGGGAAAGTTGTTCGTCGAGTGAAGGCGCTCCATCGCTTCGGGCCAGTCGTCGCGGTACACCAGGTCGTTCCACTCGGGAATGAGGTTCCCAAGCGGACAGCCGTCGTGGCAGAACGGGATGCCGCAGTCCATGCAGCGCGCGCCCTGCTCGCGCGTGGCTTCCTCGGGAAAGGGCTCGTAGACCTCGCGCCAGTCGCGCAGGCGGACCCTCACGGGCCGTCGCCGCGGCAGGGCGCGCCCGTACTCCATGAAGCCGGTCACCTTACCCATGGGCCGCCTCCATCACCGCCTCGTCGATCGACCTCCCTTGGGCCTCGGCCAGGCGAGTCGCCTCCAGGATGCGCCGGTAGTCGCGTGGCATGACCTTCACGAACTCGAGGACCTCGTCGTCCCAGCGATCGAGGAGCCGCGCCGCGACCGGTGACTCGGTCTCGGTCGCATGGCGCTCGACGAGCGCGCGGACGCGGCGCGGTCTTCCTCGTCGAGTGGTTCGACGTCGACCAGCTCCGGGTTCACCCGCTCGCCGAAGGTCCGGCTCGGGTCGTACACGAAGGCGATCCCTCCGGACATGCCGGCGGCGAAGTTGCGACCGGTCGGCCCGAGTACGATCACGAGCCCACCGGTCATGTATTCACACCCGTGGTCTCCGACGCCCTCGACGACCGCGGTGGCGCCGGAGTTGCGCACACAGAAGCGCTCCCCTACCTGGCCGCGGATGAAGACCTCGCCGCCCGTCGCGCCGTAGAGGACGACATTCCCGGCGATGATCTGTTCCTCGGCGGTGAAGGGCGACCCGGCCGGCGGTCGCACGACGAGATGCCCGCCCGAGAGACCCTTGCCGAAGTAGTCGTTGGCGTCGCCCCACAACCGCATGGTCATGCCGCGGGGCACGAAGGCACCGAAGCTCTGCCCGGCCGAGCCGGTGAAGGTCAGCCTGACGGTGTCGTCGGGCAGTCCGGCGGCTCCGTAACGCCGGCTGATCTCCGAGCCGAGCAGTGTGCCGACGGTGCGGTCGACGTTGGAGATCGGGAGCGCGACCGAAACGGGCGTCTCGTTGTCGAGCGCCGGCTGGCACTCCTCCCAGAAGGCATGATCGAGCGCCTTCTCGAGGCCGTGGTCCTGGAGCCGTAGTTGGCGCCGCCCCATCGTCTCGGGCACGTCGGGCTGGGCCAACACTGCCGAGAGGTCCAGGCCGGCCGACTTCCAATGTGACAACGCGGTGTCCACGTCGAGCAGATCGACGCGGCCGATGGCCTCGTCGAGCGTGCGGAGTCCGAGCGCAGCCAGGTGCTCACGGACCTCCTCGGCGATGTACTCGAAGAAGGTCTCGACGAATTCGGGCTTGCCGGTGAATTTCGCCCGCAGCGCCGGTGTCTGGCTTGCGATCCCGACCGGGCAGGTGTCGAGGTGGCACACGCGCATCATGATGCAGCCCGAGACGACCAGCGGCGCCGAGGAGAAGCCGTATTCTTCGGCGCCGAGCAGCGCGCCGATGACGACGTCGCGGCCGGTCTTGAGCTGCCCGTCGACCTGTACCACGATGCGGTCCCGTAGCCCGTTGGTGAGCAGCGTCTGCTGCGTCTCGGCCAGGCCGATCTCCCAGGGGATTCCGGCGTGCTTGAGCGAGGTCAGCGGGGCGGCGCCGGTCCCACCGTCGTGGCCCGAGATCAGCACCACGTCGGAGTGCGCCTTCGCCACGCCCGCCGCCACGGTGCCGACCCCGACCTCCGCCACGAGCTTCACGTGGACGCGCGCCCGGGGGTTGGAGGACTTGAGGTCGTGGATGAGCTGGGCGATGTCCTCGATCGAATAGATGTCGTGGTGGGGCGGCGGCGAGATCAGCCCCACGCCCGGTGTCGAGCCGCGTGTCCTGGCGATCCACGGCCACACCTTGAAGCCCGGGAGCTGGCCCCCCTCCCCCGGCTTTGCCCCCTGGGAGATCTTGATCTGGAGATCGTCCGCGTTGACCAGGTACTCGCCGGTCACGCCGAAGCGCCCCGAGGCCACCTGCTTGATGGCGCTGCGGCGGAGGTCGCCGTTCTCGTCGGGCGTGTAACGGTCCGCGTCCTCTCCGCCCTCGCCCGTGTTGGAACGCCCCCCGATCCGGTTCATGGCGATGGCGAGCGTCTCGTGGGCCTCGGCCGAGATGGACCCGTACGACATGGCGCCCGTGGAGAAGCGGGTCATGATCGACGAGATCGACTCGACCTCCTCAATCGGAATCGGGCCCGTTGCGGCCGGGCGGAGCTTCAAGAGGCCGCGCAGCGTCCCCAGCCGCTCGGACTGCTCGTCCACCAGCGACGTGTACTCCTTGAAGATCTGGTAGCGCTTCGACCGGGTGGCGTGCTGCAGCTTGAACACCGTCTTGGGGTTGAAGAGGTGGTACTCGCCTTCGCGCCGCCACTGGTACTCGCCTCCCACCTCGAGCTCGCGGTGGGCGCGCTCGGTCGGACGCGGCTCGTGCGCAGCGTGGTGACGCGCCGCCGCCTCGGCCGCCAGCACCGACAATCCGACCCCGCCGATGCGGCTGGAAGTTCCGGTGAAGTACTCGTCGATCAACGCGCGGTCGAGCCCGATGGCCTCGAACACCTGCGCCCCCGTGTAGGAGGCCACGGTGGAGATGCCCATCTTCGACATCACCTTGAGCACCCCTTTGCACGCCGCCTTGATGTAGTTGCGCCGAGCCTGGCGGGGGGAGATCCCTTCGAGCAGGCCCTCGGAGATCATGTCGTCGATGGTGTCGAGCGCAAGGTAGGGGTTCACCGCCGCCGCTCCGTACCCGATGAGCAACGCCATGTGGTGCACCTCGCGCGCGTCGCCGCTCTCGATCACGAGTCCCACCTTGGTGCGTGTCTTCTCGCGCACCAGGTGGTGGTGCACCGCCCCGGTGAGCAGCAGCGACGGGATGGGAGCCCACTCGGCCGTCGAGTTGCGGTCCGACAGGACGATGAGGTTGGCACCATCCGCGATGGCCTCGGACACCCGACGCCGCACGTCACCGAGTGCACGGCGGAGCGCGTCACCGCCGGCAGCCGTGGGTGCGCCGGCGGTGCCGGCCTCGCCCACCTCGAAGAGCCCGTCGATGGCGAAGGCCTTGAAGCCCGGTGTCTCGTCGTGTTCGTTGACGTACATGAGCTTGGCCAGATCGTCCCGGTCGATGACGGGCAGCGGCAGCAAGATCTGCCGGCACGAGCCCTGGCTGGCCGAGAGCAGGTTCGCCTCGGGCCCGATGGTGGCGGAGAGCGAGGTGACCAGCTCCTCCCGGATGGCGTCGAGGGGAGGGTTGGTCACTTGGGCGAACAGCTGGGTGAAGTAGTCGTAGAGCAGACGCGATCGATCCGAGAGCACGGCGATGGCGGCGTCCGAACCCATCGACCCGAGCGGCTCGATGCCGCTGCCGCGCCATTGGCGCGAGGATCAGTCGCAGCTCCTCGTTCGTGTAGCCGAACAGTCGCTGTTGGGCGACGACGCTGCCGTGTTGCGGGGTGAGCATGGTCCGCCGCGGCAACTCGTCCAGGCGCACCTGGTCGGTAGCGAGCCAATCGGCGTAGGGGTGCTCCGCCGCCAGCTCGGCCTTGATCTCCTCGTCCTCGACCAAGCGGCCTTGAGCCGTGTCGACCAGGAACATGCGGCCCGGTTGGAGGCGCCCCTTGCGCACGATCCGATCCGGCGCGATGTCGAGCACCCCGACCTCGCTCGCCAACACCACCAGCCCGTCGTCGGTCACCCAGTAGCGCGCCGGCCGAAGCCCGTTGCGGTCGAGCACCGCGCCCACCACGGTGCCGTCGGTGAAGGTGACGGCGGCCGGACCGTCCCAAGGCTCCATCAGGGAGGCGTGGTAGCGGTAGAAGGCGCGTCGTTCTTCGTCCATCGTGGCGTGGTTCTCCCACGCCTCGGGGATCATCATGAGCACCGCGTGTGGGAGGGAGCGGCCCCCGAGGTGCATCAACTCGAGCACTTCGTCGAAGCTGGCCGAGTCGCTCGCCCCCGGCGTGCACACCGGGTAGATCCGGGAGAGGTCGCCGGGGATCAGCGCGGTCTCGAGCAGCGCCTCCCGGGCCCGCATCCAGTTTCGGTTGCCGGCCAGCGTGTTGATCTCCCCGTTGTGGGCCAGGTACCGGTACGGGTGCGCGAGGGGCCAGCTGGGGAAGGTGTTGGTGGAGAAGCGGGAGTGGACCAGCGCGAGGCCCGACTCGAAGGAGGGGTCGCGAAGGTCGCTGAAGAACTGTCGGAGTTGCTCGGAGGTGAGCATGCCTTTGTAGACGAGGGTGCGTGCCGAGAGGGACGGGAAGTAGAGGCCGTCGACTGTGCGCTCCGCCCGCTTGCGCAGCACGAACGCCCGGCGTTCCAGCGCCATCAGGTCGCCGGCCGCACCTCCCGAGGATGTGAGGAACACCTGCTCGATCCTGGGCATGGCGCTCAAGGCGGTCTTCCCCAGCCCGGCTGGCTCCGTCGGCACGACGCGCCATCCGAGCACCCCGAGGCCCTCCTCGGCTGCCAGCTGCTCGACCGTCGCCCGTGCCTTGAGGGCATCGTCCCCGTCGACGGGCAAGAAGGCCAATCCCGCGGCGTAGCTCCCGACCTCCGGTAGCTCGAACCCTGCCGCGGACGCCGCGGTGGCCAGGAAGCGATGGGGCATCTGAACGAGGATCCCCGCACCGTCGCCCGTCTCGACCTCTGCACCGGACGCGCCCCGGTGTGCCAGACGCTCGAGCACGGTGAGGCTGCGCTCGACGATGTCGTGGTCCGGTTGTCCGTGCAGGTCTGCGACCATTCCGACGCCGCAGGCGTCGTGTTCGTATGCCGGGTCGTAGAGGCCAGTGGCCATCGGCGTCCTTCCGAAAGGGTCTGGGGTGAACTGCGGTACCCGGGACGGCGCTGGCCCGAAGGTCGAAGAGCCAGAATACACGACGACCCCCCTAGGCTTGACGTCATGGCTCGCCGGGTGCTGGTGGTCGGGGGCGGGGTGATCGGTCTGGCCTGCGCGTGGCGCCTGTCACTCGATGGTCACGAGGTGACGCTGGTCGCGCCCGAACCCGGACGCGGCGGCGCGTCCTGGGTCGCGGCCGGCATGCTCGCCCCGGTCACCGAAGCGCAATTCGGCGAATCGGCACTCACGACCCTGCTCCTCGACGGCGCCCGGCTTTGGCCCGCCTTCGCCGCGGCGCTCGAACGAGAGTCGGGTTGCGACGTCGGTTACGTGACGACCGGAACGGTGACCGTCGCGCTCGACGCGTCGGACCGCGCCGCGCTCGACGACTTGCTCGCCTACCACCACGTGCTCGGCCTCGAATCGCGCCGCTGCAGTGCCTCGGAGTGTCGTCGACTCGTCCCTGCCCTGAGCCCGGTGGTCCGCGGCGGAATGGAGGTGCCGGGCGATCACCAGGTCGACAACCGTGCCCTCCTCGGTGCCCTGGCCGAAGTCTGCACACGCGCTGGTGTCGCCGTGGAGCGCGGCTGTGGTCGCTGCACTCGAAGCGGGACCCGAGCTCGTCCTCGAGGACGGCCGCCGCCTCGGCGCGGACCACGTCGTCCTGGCGGCCGGCACCGGACTGCGCGGCATCGCCGGTCTGGAGTCCGCCGGGGTCCCCGAGGTCCGCCCGGTGAAGGGCCACATCCTCCGATTGGGCGTCCCCGGCGCGGCCCCGTTCCTCACTCGGACCGTGCGCGGCCTCGTGCGGGGGCACTCGGTCTACTTGGTGCCGCGCCGGGACGGTTCCGTCGTGGTCGGGGCCACGGTCGAGGAGCGGAGTGACGACACCACCGTGCAGGCGGGGGCCGTGCACGAGCTGCTCTGCGATGCACGCGCCATCGTGCCCGCCGTCGACGAGCTCGAGCTCCTCGAGGCGGCCGCGGGACTCCGACCGGCCAGCGAGGACAACGTGCCTCGGATCGGGTGGACCAAGGCCGACGGCGTGCTGGTCGCGACCGGGCACTACCGCAGCGGCATCTTGCTCGCACCGTTCACCGCAGCCGCGGTCTCCGGCCTCTTGGCCCGAGACCGCGACAGCTCGCACATTGCCGCGTGGGCCACGGCATGAACGAAACGCCGGCACACCGACTCGCGCTCACGGTCAACGGCGAGCAGCTGGAGATCGAGGTGGGTGCCACCATCGCGGACCTCGTCGGCCTTGTCACGGAGTGCGCGGATCCGAAGGGTGTGGCTGTCGCCGTGGACCGCTGCGTCGTGCCGCGCTCGGAGTGGGCAGCGACCCCGGCCCAGGCCGGGACACTGGTCGAGGTCGTCGGCGCGGCGGCCGGGGGATGAAGCCGGGAGATGAAGGCAGTACACGAACGCGCAACGAGGAGCGGTGGCGCGGCGACGGTCACTCGTCCGTGGTGCCACCCCGGTCCTTTGTGGACCCGACAGACGCGATGACAGACTCACCCGATGCCGAGCCCTTCTGACGGTCCCACCGCGTTCGTCCTCGCCGGCGGGGGGACGAAAGGCTCGTTCGAGGTGGGCGCCCTGGAGTACCTGGTAGGCGTCGCCGGCATCGTCCCTCAGATCGTGACCGCGACCTCGGCCGGCGCCGTCCTCGCCACGGTGCTCGCCCAGGGGCGAACACTGCCCGAGCTGGCCGAGCGAGTCGACGAGATCGGTGACGACGTCCTGGCCATGACCAGTTCCGAGCGAGTGTTCGGCAAGCAGAGCTGGCTGGCCGCACTCGACGGCACCGCCCTCGGTCGCGCCATCAACCAGGAGATCACCGAAGGGACGCGCCCGCCCTTCCCCCTGAGAAGTTGGAACGACGAGCAGGCCGGAGTGTTGGCCGCTGCCCCGTCACCCTCTCCCGGCCGGGCCCGCCGCGACGCCCGTCGGGCCCGGCGCCGTCGCCAGCGCCACCTGTTCCGCTTGTTGGCGGGCGCGGGTTTGCGTCTGCCCCGGGTTCGGCGTCGGCTGAGGACCAGTGGCAGCTCGGTGCTCACCCTGGCCCCATTGGCCGAGGCCCTCCGCACGGGTGCGAGCGGCATCCGTCCGGTGGACCCCGCGCTCGTCGCACAGCCAGGCTTGCAGTTGCGTCTCGCGGTGACCGCGATGCGTGCCGGGGTCCTGCGCTACGTGACCGAGGACGGCACGATCGTCGAGGCGGACGCCTGCACCCCCGCACCCGGGCCGGCCGCCGGACCGGTGGACTTGGTCGACGCGGTCATCGCTTCGGCGAGCGTCCCCTTGGTGTTCCCGCCACGCGCCATGGCAGACGACGACTACGTGGACGGCGGGGTCATCGAGATCGTGCCGGTCGATGCGGCGGTTCGGCTTGGAGCGAGACGGATCATTGCCCTCGTCGCGGTGCCGCTCGGCCTTCCCCGCGACGAACGCGACTACGCCGCCGCGCCAGCCGCCTACATCGGTCTGCGCGCCATGGGCATGATCGGCATCGCGGACCGTCAACGGGCCAACCTTGCCGCGCCGCTCCCAGAGGGCGCCTCGCTGACCACCATCGACCCGGTGGTGGACGTGGTGGGGCTCTTCGAGGTGGAGCCCGGCCTGCTCCGCATCAACCGCGACTATGGGTGGCTGCGAGCAGCCGACGTCCTGGCCGAGGGTGATCACGATCTCATCGCGGACGTCGCCGCCTCGACGCATTCACTCATTGAGGCGCGCAGCGAGTCATGGCGGCTGGAGGAGGACCTGTGGCAGGTCGCGCCAACCGAGGAGGCGGCGATCGCCGGCACGTTGTCGCTCATCCGTGAGCACAAAGAGCGTGTTCGCACTGCCGTCGAGCAGCGCAAACAGCTGGGCTTCCCCCTGCCGGTGGGCTGCGAAGCGTGGTGGACGGAGTACGAGCCCCACGCGCAGCCGCGGCCTGGTCACCTGTCACCTTCTCCCTCGCGAACTTCCTGACCGGAAGCGAGGGCGAGGGCGCAGTCGTCTGCCGCTTTCGGAGGCCAATCGTGCACGGCGCGCCCATGTGTGCCAAACTCCCGTTCGGCGGTGGCGGCCCAAGCGAACCCAGGGGGCCTCATCGGGAGTGCGGCGCGAACGCGTCACGTGAAGAAACGGTCAGCGGAAGATCGGGGGGTGGCGATGAAGGTGTTGGGAATTGCTGCTGGGCGCAACATCCGCGCGCTGGCGGCCATCGGAGTGATCGCAGCCGGTGCGGTGTTGGTGGCGCCTGCGGTGGCGGGCGCCCAGGGCGGCAAGCTCTTCGTGAACGGGTCGACGGGATCTGACGTCGGCACCTGTGGCAAGGCGACGCCGTGCGCCACGATCTCCTACGCGCTCACCCAAGCGCCGAGCGGAGCCACGATCAAAGTGGCGGCCGGGACTTACCCCGAGCAGCTGGTGATCAGCAAGAACGTGTCCATCATCGGGGTGGTGAACAAGACCATCATCGAGCCTTCGATCCTGCCCGCGGCGGACACTGACACCGACACCTCTCAGTCGCAGTACGCCATTGTCGACGCGACATCTGGCGCCACGGTCAACCTGACGAACCTGACCATCGACGGCCAGGCGGCACAGAACCAGTTCAACAGCTGCGTCAACGATTTCGTGGGCGTCTACTACCACGACGCATCCGGGACCATGACCGCAGACACGGTGACGAATATCGAGCTCCCGCCGGCCGACTTCGGTTGCCAGGACGGTCTCGGCGTATATGTCGCATCCGACGCCGGGCACAACTCGAGCGTGGGCATGAACTACGACACCGTGACCAACTACGACAAGAACGGGATCACGTGCGACGACGCGGGCACCGACTGCAGCGTCACGGGCTCGGCCGTGACCGGCATCGGTCCCACGGGCCTGATCGCCCAGAACGGCATTCAGTTCTACGATGCCGACGGCGGGAGCATCATGGGAAACACCGTCTCCGGTGACTCGTACACCGGCGGGTTGTATACCGCTGCCGGCCTGCTGATCATCAGCACCGGAACCCTCAACGTCTCGGGCAACACGGTCTCTAACAGCGACGTGAACATCTACCTCGGTACGGACGGCACAGGGCCGGCTCCCGGTGTGTGGTCGGTGACCAGCAACACGGTGACCGGCGCAACGGACAAGGTACCCGGCGGATCTCCCGGGTTTGGCGACGGGATCCAGCTGGACAGCACCAGCAACCCTGTGACGATCAAGAGCAACACGGTGACGGGTGGAGCCGAGAACGGCATCTCTGTCTTCAGCGCGACCGGCGCGACGCTGTCGAAGAACAAGACGAACGGCAACACTGGCGACGGGATCTACATCGGAGGACCCGGGAGCTTCGTCGGGACGCCGAGCAACGGCAACACCATCTCGACCAACACGGTGCAGAAGAACGGTCAGGACGGCATCCTGGCGGACACCGACTCCGCCTCGAACCAGTTCTCCGCCAACGTGCTGAAGAACAACACCTTCTACGACATCGACGATATGGGTACGAGCAACACCTGGACCGGCAACACCTGCACCCCGGTCGGCGACTCGAACCCCGGAGGCCTCTGCTGACACCTTCGACCTGAGCTTCCCGGACGGCTCGGCACACCTCGAGGCCATGAGCCGTCCGGGGTGTTCAGACGGTGGGTCCGCCCAACCAGCCGCGCCGCCGGAAGAACACGAAGAGGAGCGCGGCGGCGGCCAGTTCGGTGCCGATGCCGAATACCCAGAACGTCCAGGTGGGCATGATGTTTCGCACGAGCGTGGCGAAGTTCTGTCCGAAGAACCCCGTGAGGTAGGTCAACGGCAGAAAGATCGTGGCGATCACCGTCAGCTGCTTCATGACCACATTCAGACGGTTCGACACCGTCGAGAGGTGGGTGTCCATGACGCTCGTCAGAAGATCCCGGTAGCTGTCGACCAGGTCGCCCAGCCGGATCAGGTGGTCGTAGAGGTCACGAAAGTACCGGGAGCCCTCGTCGGTCAACCCGGCTACTTCGGTGACGCCGGCGTTGATGCTCGCCATCATGTCGCGCTCGGGCGCAACGACCTTGCGCGCCTCTATGAGCGTCCGCTTCATGCCGAAGAGCTCGCTGAGCTGGGTCTCGGTCGGTTCGTTGAGGATGTCGTCCTCCAGCGCATCGATGCGGTCGTCGAAGTTGGACAGGAGGGGGAAGAAGCTGTCCACGAGCGAGCTCAGGACGAAGTACACGATGACCACCTGGAGCGGGTCGGTGGTCAAGGGGTGACGGGATTCGAGGCGATGGCGCGCATCGGAGATGGCCCGGCACTCCCCACGGTGGACGGTGACGAGGTAGCGGTCCGTCCAGAAGCAGTGCACCTCGGCGTCGCCCTTCTTTTCGGGATCGGCGCCGCGAGCCACCAGGTACATGAAGTTGTCGAAGTCCTGCACACGTGGACGGGACGGGAAGCGCTCGGCCGATTGCACCGCGAGAGGATGAAACTGGAAGTGCACGCGCAAGAGCTCTGAGACCGAGCCGTCGCCAGGCTTGTCATCGAGGTCGAGCCAGAAGAACTCAGAACCGTCCAGCGCCGCCAGAACGCTCTCGGTCGTCGCCTCCTCGTCCCGTCCGTTCAGGTACAGGGTCCCGATCACGTCCTCAGTTTCATCGCGTGGCCGGGGGGCTGGGGGGATGCCGACGGCGGCCTGCGGTCGTCGACCGAGTCGTCGGGGTCCTGATCAGACGAATCGCGCCGGGTCGAAGCCCGCGGGCAGAGGCGCCTCGTCAGAGGGCGGGACGGCCCCGGCAACCGCGTGCGCCAGCAGACGGGCTGAGTACGGTCCTTGGAGCAGGCCGTTCGCGCCGTGTCCCGTCGCCACCCATGCATTGGACCATCCGGGGACTGCGCCCACCAGCGCCCTGCCGTCCAGAGAGGTCGGGCGAAGACCTACCCGGGTCTCGAGGTATTCCGCGCCCTCGAGTCCGGGCGCCACCGTCAGGCATTCCCGGAAGAGCTCGTGCAGTCCCCCGGCGGTGACCGTGACCGAGAAGCCGGCGTCCGCCTCGAAGGTGCCTCCGCAGGCCACGCGTCCCCCCGGCCACGGGACGATGTAGTGCGTGAGGAGAGGTTGGACGATGGGCCACGATCCGGTCGGCCCGTCGACGCGCAGGTGCACGATCTGTCCCTTGGTCGGGCCGACCGGCAGCGGTGCTCCGAGCCACTCCCCCATGGCTGCCGTCCACGCCCCGCCTGCGATCGCGAGCGCATCGCACGCGACCGACGCGCCACCCGTGATCGCGAACGGCGCGGCATCGCCGGATCAGACGATCTTCGGCCGCGTCGACTCCGCACACCTCGCCGTCCACGAAGGCGACTCCTCGTTGGATCGCGCCGGCACGAAGTGCACCGGCCATCCCCCGCCCGTCGACGCGCGCCGATCCGAGAACATACAGGGCACGGTGGACCGGGCCGAGCAGAGGGAAAAGAGAAGCCGCCTCGGAGGCGGAAATCTCCTGCACCTCTCCCGCGCCACGCCGGAGGACCCGGCTGGCGTGGGGGCCGAACCATGGCTCCTCGCTCGCTCGCAGACCGAGGGCGAGCGCGCCACAGACGTCGTATCCGGTCCCGGCCACGTCGACGCCGTCGCCGGCCAACCGCTCGAGGAGCTCGCCGTAGTGCCGACCGCACGCCCGAAGAAACGGCCACGTCTCGTCGTCGCCCTCTGCGCTGGAGACCGGGGAGAGGATCCCCGCTCCGGCGTCGGTCGCCCGACCGCGGTGCGCGGCGTCGATCACCGTCACCGAGACACCGAGACAGGCCAACTCGTAGGCCAGAGACAGGCCGACCAGGCCGGCCCCGACGACGGCCACGTCGCAGTGTTCGCTCACGGTGGCCGAGTTCACCAGAGCGATGTCGGGGGCGCCACTGCGGCGCACCCTCGGCCGCCTGGGACACAATCGTGCCGTGGATCTGGTGCGCACGCCTGACGAGCGGTTTGCCGAGCTGTCTGGCTTCCCCTTCGAACCGCGATACGCCACGCTGCCGAGTGGAGTGCGGGTCCACTACGTCGACGAAGGAGACGCCGGCGCCGAACCCGTGCTCCTCCTGCACGGACAGCCGACATGGTCATATCTGTACCGCCATGTGATCGCCGGACTGGTCGCGGGCGGCTTGCGCGCCGTGGCGCCGGACCTGGTCGGCTTCGGGCGTTCCGACAAGCCCCTCGAACGGGCCGCACACACTGTCGCGGCCCACGTCCGATGGGTGCGAGAGTTCGTCGACACCGTGGGTCTGGCGGCGTTCACGCTCGTCGTCCAGGATTGGGGCGGCCCGTTCGGACTCGCCCTCCTCAGCACGGCGCCCAGGCGGGTCCGTCGGGTCGTCGCCGCCAACACCGCATTGCACACAGCGGGGGCCGATCTGGCCGGACGCCTCGCCTGGCCATGTCACACCGGCGCCGGCGAGACCGTCGCGGTGGCGCAGGCTCTTCTCGACTACCAACGCCTCACTCAGGAGTTGGCGCCCTTCAGAGCCAGCATCTTCGTGGACGGAGCATCGTCGTCGATCCTCTCCGCCGATGTCTTAGCCGCCTACGACGCTCCCTTTCCCGACGAGTCCTTCTGTGCGGGGCCGCTTCAAATTGCCACTCCTCATGGGCCTCACGCCTGGTAGCGCCTGCGCCCGCCTGAACCGGCGCACGTTCGAGGCGCTTGCCGCGTTCGACCGACCGTTCCTGACCGCGTTCTCGGACGGTGATCCCGGAACCCGTGGTTGGGCCGAGGTGCTCCGGTCCCGGGTGCCGGGCGCTCTGTCGTGCCGCCACGTCACGCTCGCCGGAGCGGGACACTTCCTGCAGGAGGACGCGGGAGCACAACTCGCGGGACGCTGTGGCCGCCCTGGTGCGCGAGGCGCCGGTCGGCTGAGCAGCCGAGTCAGTCGCCGATGCAGGTCGGCACCCTCAGGAACCCGGAGACGGCGCTGATGGAGGCGGATCGGACGCCGGTGCCGCCTCGATCGCTTCGGGCTCGGGCGCACCGGTCCCGAGTTGGGCCTTCATGGCCGCGAGCTCCTGGTCCACCTGAGCGTCGTGACCCACCTGGTCAAGTTCCTTCTGGATGTCGTCGGTGCCGCCTCCGACATCCTCCAGCACGCCTGATTCGAGCAGCTCGTCGAGCGCGCCCGATCGCGCCTGCATGGTCGCGATCTTGTCCTGCGCCCGCTGCAACGCCGCTCCGGAGTCGTTGAACGACTTGGAGATGCCGGCGGCGCTCTCGTCGACGGTCGAGACGGCTTTGGCCGCGGTGTACTGGGCCTTCATCGTCTCCTTCTGGGTGCGGAACTCGTTCACACGCTTTTGCAGCGCCTCGAGGGTCTGGGTGAGTTTCGCCTCTTCCTCCGTCAGCTGCTGGTGCTGCGGCTCCATCTCGTCGATCTGCTGCTGGGCTGCGGCCTTGCGTGAGAGCGCCTCCTTGGCCAGGTCTTCACGACCCGAGGCGAGGGCTTGCTTGGCCTGGTCCTGGAGATGGTCGACGGAGTGCTGGAGCTGCTCCTCTTGGAGTTCCAACCGCTTCTTCGATCCGGTCAGGTCGACCAGGGCCCTCCGCACTTGCGTGAGCTGCTCGAGCATCTTCTCGTAGGAGAGATCGAGCATCTCATCCGGCTTCTCAGCTGCGTCGAGCGCCTTGTTCGTCTTGGCCTGAACGATGTCGTGAGCCCGCTGGAAGATGCCCATGCCTACCTCCCTTGGTCGTTCACCCCACGATAGAGGGCGATTACTCGCAGTGCGGAGACGGACGACGCCCGTGGGCGCCGAGGAGCTCCTCGACGATGCCGCTCTTGGCTTTTGTGTACCCGGCCCGGTCGTGAGGGTAGGTGCGTGCAAGTCGGCGCTTCGCGGACTCATAGCGTCCGCGGGCGTCCGCATCGTCGCACAGCAAGGCCCGGAAACGGAGGTAGTCGCCCCACGCCTGGGTTTTGATCCCCACCACGTGCACGTGCGCCGTACGACGAGGATGCCCGCGCACGAAGAGAAGACCGCCCTCGCTCCGCTTGTCACCTTCGAAGCTGTAGTCGCCCGCCCGGCAGAGGTGTGACACCACCTCGTCGGTTCCGGTCCGATCCTCCACCGCGACTGCGATGTCCAAGATGGGTTTGGCGGCCAGTCCGGGAACCGAGGTGCTCCCGACATGGGCAACGGCCAGGGCAAGGTCTCCCAGCAAGTGCTCGACGAGGAAGCACTCGGCGACGCCGAGTGCTTCCCATTCCGGGTTGTGGGGAGCGAGGCGCACCTCGGTTTGCTCCAGGCCCAACTCGTCCGCCATCGGTGCTGTAGCCCTTTCAAGACCTCTCACGGCAATCTACTCATTTGCAACGGGAGAAGCATCAGGAAATCTCACCAATTGGCACCCTAAGCTCATTCCCAGACTTGTGGTGCCCAAACTTGTGACGGCGGTCACTCGAGTCCTCGGAGATGTTCCGGTCGAGAGAGGTCATGGCACGGTTGGACCGACATTCAGCTCTAGGACCAACCGTTCGTGTCTGGCGGCGCGACAGGGTTCGAGGTGGACCCGGAGTTCTTGATCGCATACCACGTGCCGGTCAGTCCACTGGGACACTTGTAGGTGCCCGGGTTGGAGGCCGAACTGAATCCCGCCGACGTGATCGTCCCCTTGAGCACGCATCCCACGTCGAGCTGCTCGGTGCTCGCGGTGATCTTGAGCTTGATCCCCGTGGTGGTCCGCTGCCAGACGCCCGTATCGGTCGTCCCGTTGAGGAAGTTGTCCGAGTACGTGTGCGGCTTCGCCAAGGTCATGGTTCCGACCGGGAACGTGCCGTCCTGGCCGAATTGATACGTCCCGACCACCCCTGCGGATGCGGGAGCCGCCAAGACCGTGGTTGCGGCCACTGTGATGAGGCCTGCACCCGCGGCGAGAAGCGAGGTCCGCAGTATCCCCATCTTCCGTCTCCTCCCCCAGGCGGATCTCACCCGCAGGCCGTCAACAGTACAGGGCGACACTGCCGCGTCTCCAGAGTCGGTCGAACGATCATGAAGATCCATCTTCGACGAAAGGGTCTCTCGCTCTCGTTCGCGTCGGTTGTACGCGGCCTAACGGTCGTTCGTGGGTCGAAGACGATGACATCCACGCTGAAGCATGTTCAGTCGACGGCACCGTCTCGTTGAACATGAAGTCGGCATCAGCGAGTCAGAGCGGTTCGCGGTTGCATCAAGGATGCGCGAATTCGGATCCATCCGTCGCCCGTCCCGACATGACGGGTTAAGTTCGCAGTCACAGATATGGCGATCTCCCCCTACGTCGCCCGACTCAGGGAAAAGGTCGGCCACGATCTGCTCGTCCTTCCGTCGGTCGCCGTGCTGCCTCGCGACGAGATCGGTCGCATCTTGTTGGTCCAGATCGCGGACACAGGTCAGTGGGCCACCATCGGCGGGGCAATCGAGCCCGACGAGTCACCGGAGGAAGCCGCAGTGCGCGAAGCAGAGGAGGAGGCGGGGGTGGTTCTGGCCCTGGGCGCGTTGCTGGGCGTCGTCGGAGGGCCCGAATACAGGATGGTCTACCCCAACGGCGACCAGACGTGCTACGTCACCACGGTGTTCGACGCCGAGGTGATCTCCGGATCCCCCACACCCGACGGGGACGAGACCACGGCGGTCTCGTGGTGGTCTCCGCGGGCACTCCCGGTTGAGCGCATGAGCGCATTCACGATCGCGCTCTTCACGGCGATAGGTCTTGGACCGAAGTGAGGCCGAGCGCGATGGGGTCGGCCGGCCCCCGCGTGCACGTCGCGAACCCGTGAGGCCGATCCGGCGACACTGAAGTCGGTTCAGTGGCCGGTGAGTTCGGAACGGGACTCGGCATCCGGGCCCGCACGTGACCGTGACTTCGAGTCTCCTCTTCGACAACCAGTCAGGTCGATGACATGGATCAGGTTGTCGAGGTCTACGACATCCGATGTGTCAACCTCGATCACGGGCCAATCCCCTGCGATCGGGTGGGTCACGTCGTCGTTCCAAAGGTCTTCGTCTGTTCGTTCCGAGTCGAAGTGACCCGATGCTCGGCCTTGTCGCCGCTCGTACCGAGCGAGGCAGAGTTCACGCGGGCAGGTACAGAAGATCTCGATGACGTCACCAGGAAGCCGCGTGAGGTCAGCGGCAGCCAGGGTCCGGTGGAAGTTCGCCTCAAGTACTGCTCCAGTTGGAGATTCCAACGCGATACTCAGCATGGCCGCTATCGCGGCTCGACCGATCAACTTGGATGAGTCGACATCCTCCGCCGGGAGCACCGTCATGAGTGCCTCTTTGATGGTGTCCTTGGAGATCAGAGGTAGGCCGATGTGGGTAGAGAGCGTCGTGGCCAGCGTCGTCTTCCCACTTCCGGGTGGACCGTTGACGATGACGTAGAAGGACTCGAACGGGCGAGTTTGCGCCGGCGGCGACACCACCCTCCACCTTGCCACACGACGAGCTCCGGGTGGCGTGGGAGATGAACACCCCGCCCACCCGGACGCCACACCGTTACGGGTTTGGATGAGCCGATGTTGGTGGCGGTAGGGAGTTTGGCGAACCTGCACTTCATGGGTCGTGGATGGCGGGTTCCGGTCCTTCGTTGGAGATACCCTCCGTGGAGTGCCGACCGTTCGTTCCTTTCAACCGGAGGATTCACCAGCCATCAAGGGCATCATCCAACGGCTTGATGCATATTTCACCGCGGACGTGCCCGAGAAGATCAGTCACGACGTGAGGGCCCACGACGCCTGGGTACTGGTCGAAGGCGATCACATCGTGGGGGTTTCGGTCGTCGACCGACGATCCGCGGACGTTGCGGAAATCCTCTGGATGGCGATCGACCCCTCTTGGCGGGGGCGCGGTGCCGGCACGCAGCTTCTGAGCCACGTCACCGACGCCCTGACAGCCGAGGGCGTAAAGGTGGTCGAGGTCAAGACGCTTGATCGATCGAGCGACTACGAGCCGTACGTGGCAACGCGGGCGTTCTGGGAAGGTCGGGGCTTCGTACAGATCGATCGAATCGATCCCCTTCCGGGTTGGCAACCCGGTAATCCGTGCGCCATCTACGTCGCCGCGTTCCGTACCACTCGATGAAGGAATAGAGCTCTGTGCTCACACAATGACCGATCGCGAGCCACACTGTGCCGATGGCATCGTCAACCGAGGTTCTGCGTGAGCTGTGGTCGAACTCGTGCGAGCGCCTTCTTGCGAGGGTCGCTGGTCTCACGGACGAGGAGTACCGTTGGGAACCAGTTCCGGACTGCTGGAACATCAGGCCGTCGTCGTCCTCGCCGAGTGGATGGACTGTCGACTATCCCCAAGTACACCCTTTTCCGCCTCCTTTTACGACCATTGCCTGGAGGATCACCCACATCGCCGACGGGAATAGCATCTATTGGGAACATTCGTTCGGGCCTCGCCAGCGCAACTTCTGGGACCTCCCTCCCCACGGAGACGCGGCCGGTGCGGTCGAATACCTCAGAGCGAGTCAGATCCCGGTCACGTCGACCCTTGCCATGCTGGGGGACGACGACCTGGACGCACCACGGCCAACTCATTTTGGCGTTCAGTGGCCAACCGGCCGCGTGCTGGCCGTTCTCCTGACCGAACAGGTCCACCACGGAGCTGAGATCGGCGTCTTCCGCGATCTGCACCGCTTCGAAATTCGGTCCGAGCGGGGCATTGGGAGCACTCCAAGAAAATCCGGGGTGACGTAGGAGGCCGACGTAACGACGTGGAGGTTGGATAGCGGTCGTGAGGCGTTGTCTAGCCGGTCACCCATACGGCGCGCATGCCGCCGCTCATCGCTCCTTCGATGTTCCAGCTGTCTCCGACCGTCACGGAACGCGCTGGTTCGACTCCGAGTCGCTCGAGAACCGCTGCAAACGCCGTCGGGTCCGGCTTGCCACGGCCGATCTCGCCAGCGATGACGACAGCGTCAAACTGTCGGTGATGCCACAGGTGTCCAGCTTTGTTCTCTGGACGTCGGGAGGCCCGTTGGTCAAGAGTCCCAATGACACGACGGTCTTCGGGCTGGACAGGGCAGCGTGCACCCCACGCAGCAACGAGCGTCCAGCTCGCTGAAAGTTCAGGTACGCCTCCTCCGCGACTTGGACGGCTCTCGTTGAGGATTCCGAGAGCTTTGAGCGACAAGCGCCAGGCCTGGCGCCGATAGGACGGCAGCCAATCTCGGAACTCCTCGAGGCAGGGATGGCGTCCGTCGAAATCAACCCACAGGCCTTCCCACGTCGCAAAACCGAGCTCTTGGCAGACGGGCCAGCGTGGACCCGATCGCCTTATCTGACGAGCGTTGGACGAGATGATCTCGCCGGCCCGACTCGGGCCGGCACCGACCAGCACGTGCACCGCGTCAGGGCGGCGAGCCGTCCGGGAGCTCCTGATCCCCAACGGGAACGATCTGCATCAGGTCGCTCGTAAACCTGCGCTCGTCGATCCGCCAGGTACCCCTACGTCGTGACCAGGAGTCGACATAGCGACCGCGGACGATGACATCGACGCCGCTCGCCCGAATGCACGCCGTCACGTAACTCTGACTGCTGGCCTTCTCACCGTCTACGTCGATCAACATGTTGGTCAGCTGATGAGATGTGGCGTCACAGTTTCGGTGCTGATCGAACACGAACTCGATGAATTCTCTCCCGGTACCCTCGAAGATTCCTTCGTACAGCGCCAGGCCGTCGTCGTGCCAGATCATCGCGCCTAGGTCGGGATCGATTCGATCGACGGCGTGACAGTATCGATAGAGGACCTCGGTGATCGCCTGCTTGGCGAGAAGAGTGTCCAATCCGTCTCCCATCTGTTTCTCCCTTCTTCGCCCGCCGTAACTTGTGCCGCTTGACCGGGGGGCCGCCCCCCTTTCGCTCTTGCGAAAGGTCCGGGACCGCCGGCTCGGGTCTCAGGACTTTGCGTGGGGTCCGAACGGCGTTGTGAGCGAGCCGTAGGCGTGTTCAGTTGGAACTCGACCTAAGTACAGCTGTCCCACCACTTGAGGATTCGGAGGGCCCTCAGCGTCACCCACCGAGAGGGTCCAGCAATGGCATCGTCCGTATCGAACCAGACGCGACCGGGCAGCCTCCAATCGAGGAACCAGGTGCCACCTTCCTGGCGCTTCGAACGGACGTGCTCAATCGCTTCGGAAAGCCTGCGGTCTGGCACCCCGCCAGTCAAGGTTGAGGTGGCCCGAAAATAGTCCAACCCGCGGAGGATGTCGTAGCGCCATCTGTTTGGATGCAAGAACTTTAGGAACTGCTCGTCAGCGGGCTCGCCAGTGCTCAGTCGCCGGAAGAGCTGGCGCTCCAGGAGATACTCCTCCCCCGTTTTCCGTGCCTCCCTTGATGCGGGTGTGCCTCCGGTGGATCGCTCGTATTCGAGCAGTCCCTCGAGCACGTTGATCGTGGTGGCGAAGGACGAACGAAAGGAGCCGTTGGCACGCTCGCAGTTCCAGCCGCCGTCTGGAAGTCGCTCTCCCTCCAATCTTTCCACGAGAGGTGAGACATTGACTCCGAAGTATGCGCCGTCGGCGACGAGTCGGCCATTGATGCACTCCTCGACTTCACCCTCCCAGTACGGCTCGCCGTCGTGATCCCAATGAGAGTTGGCGCCGACAAGTTCGATGGTCCGTTTGGCTGAGACACACGTTGGATCGAGTCCGAACTCGCGAAGCTGCGACAACGAGAACGCAGTTGCGGTCCAGGGCTGTCCGACTTCTTGCCACTCTTTGGAGTCGAACCCGCACGGGAAGAATGCGCCCCCCGCCCATTGTCCGTCTTCGTCTTGGTGCGACAAGAGTCTGGCTCCCCAGCCCTCCGTCTCGACCTTGTTCCGTTCCAGCCCCCATTCGACCTCCGGAGTGTCGAGCAAGTCGCGCATCACCTGCCAACGAACTGCAGCGTCGGAATCGAGCAGCCAGTCAATCACCGATGCACCGTCCGTCACCCGAACGAAGGTATCAGTCGTCGTGCCAACTCCCGGGGCGGCATGCAGTTGTGTTCGAGACCCGCTGCAGCGGGATCCAGAATCAGGGCGTTGTTAGGGGAATTCGAGCATCACTCAGGGCGGACGGGCTCGCCGTGGTCGGCATTGGGAAGGCCGCGTCGCCAGTAGGCCTTGGCCGAGATCTGATCTGAGGGCAGACCCCGTTCCGCCAGCTGTTGCTGAATGCTGTGCACCACGCCTGCTTCCGCCGCGACGTAGACATGTCCGACGCCAACGGGTAGGGCGATATCGGCCAACGCCGCCAACAGTCGCGACGCGTCGCCTGGGGCCGATTCGCCTAAACGGTGGACCCAATGCAGTTCCAACGTCTCGCCCTGCTGCGAGTCGGGTTCTTGTTCGTCTCCGGGCGAGTCGACCTCGAGGAGTGCCATCACCGTTGTTGCCGATGGGAGGGCTTCTATCATCGCCAGCGCTCCGGGCATGCCCGTCTCGTCTCCGATGAAGAAATGCCAGTCGGCATCCGTCCGGGGTGTGATCTTCCCGCGGGGGCCGAGCGCGTCTAGGTGGTCGCCGATTCGGGCGGCTCGGATCCAATCCGTCCCTGGCCCGGCGCCGTGTAGAGACACGTCGAGGGTCACCGTTGGGAGGGCTGCATCGAAGGTGCGAATCGTGTAGCGGCGATTCGTCACCTTCCCGTCCGGGCGTGGCACCCGCAACATCATGTCCTGACCCGAAGCGTACTGAAGACCCTCGAGCCCAGGGGCGGTCAGGATCACCCGTTGGAGGGTGTCGCTCAGCGGCCGGGTATCGACGACCCGAAGGTGCCAAAGGCTGGGGTCAGCCAACGTGCCGCCTGCTTTGGGCAGTCGATCAGTCGCCATTTCGAGAAGGCCTACGACGAGATGGTCCCCCGACCGGCGTATCGGCGCATCCGACTTCCGATACTGAACGTGTCACGGATCCATTTTGCTTTCTGCGACGGGAGTGTCGAAGCCCACCGTCCGTACTCAACCCCCTGATCATGCAGGTGTTCCTTTCTGGAGCGTCGAGGTACAGGATCTCTTCCAAAGGTGTTGACTCATCGCTCGAGTTAAGAGTTTCGCTACGTGCATTGGTCACGAAGTCACCTCTCGGCATCAAGGGTCGCGTGCGGGCGCTTGCATGGTCGACGATCCAGACTGATCAGCGCTGACTTCGGCTGGCTACAGCTTTTGCACGACGCTGACGCCATCACCGATGGGGAGCAGAACCACCTTGACCCTTGGATCGACCGCAATCGCATCGTTGAGCGATCGGATAGCAACGACGCTCTCGTCGTTGCTGGCCGGGTCGACCACTCGGCCACCTTGGAGCATGTTGTCCAGCAGGATCAGGCCGCCGGGACGCAACCGTTGAAGCACCTCTTCGTAGTAGTTGGCATAGCCCGTTTTGTCTGCATCGATGAAAGCGAAATCGAATACTTCATCGGTGGGCAGGGAACGGAGCGTCTCGAGACCTGGATCGATGCGCAGCTCGATCTTGCCGCTCACTCCGGCCTGTTGCCAGGCGTCTCGGGCAATGGCACCCCACTCTTCGCTGACATCACAACAGAGGAGATGCCCATCGGGCACGAGTCCCATCGCAACCGCGAGGGCTGAATACCCGGTGAACGTCCCGATCTCTATCGCACGCTTCACGCCGATAGCTCGGACCAGCATCTCCATAAGAACGGCTTGGTCATCGCCAATCTGCATGCCTGCAGCTCGCCCCGTCTTCTCAATCGTGACGTCTTGCAGCGTGCGCTGGTACTCGTTCGGGCCGGTAGAGCGTTCTAGCGAGTAGGTGTCAATATTTGGATCGATGAAGTGGCTTCGTCTGCGGGCAATTGATTGCGTCACTTGGTGTTCCTCCTCAATGTCTTGTTATCGGAAAACAGATGATCTTTTGAAATCCTCAATCAGCAACGATCAGCTATCAATCAGGAGTTGATACAACTTCTGGCGAGCCTCGCGAACGATGACTACTGCTCGCTCCATCTGGACAGCCGTTGCGACTTCACGTACCTGTCGCCGCGACCTTCAAGTCGGCGACCGCAGACCGAAAGTCAGAGCGGTGGACGTCCTCGGGGTTCGTCGCTGTTTCCCAGCGCTTGGCCACGCCAATTGCCATCGCCCTCTCTCTGCTTCTTCGCGACCGTTCTCCGTCAGGGTGTAGACCCGCTTGCCGCCCTCATCATGTCCAATCAGCACTTCGGCCTCTTCCAACATCTGAAGCGTTGGGTATACCGTCCCGGGGCTCGGTCGCCAGATTCCGCGACTGAGTTCTTCGAGACGCCTGATGATCTCGTACCCGTGAGCAGGGCCATCGAGGAGGGCAACGAGAATGAGCGGTCTCACGGCACCACGGGCCATTCGATGGCCGTGGTGGCCGGAGATTCCGTGGTTGTGTCCTCCTAGAGATATATAGCGATAGTATCGGTAAGCAGACGCCTTCACGGTGCGTCGCGCCCATCGCCTCAGTGGTCGAGGTGCGCAGTCCGCACGGCGATTCGGCCGAGCAGCACCTTCAATTGCGGGACTTCTTAGAACCCGGAGAAGAGGCGTTGGGTCACCTGGCCGAGTGCCTGCCACAGCGCCAGTTCCCTGGGACGAGGCGAGGCCAGCGACGCGTCGAAGCAATTCGTTACACAGAGGACCACGCAGGCCGAGTACATGCCGACGCCCCCTTCAAGGACCGCGGGACTGGCCTCGAGCATCCGCCGACACGACCAGCAGATTGCGAGGAGGGGACGGAGCGCTCGCGTTCAGGCATCGCGATTACCGGCCCGGTCTGGTTGGAGAAGCGATTCGTGCTTTCTGTTCGTTTCTGTCTGGCGTCGTGGCATGTGGTCGAGCGCGCCGACGTTGTGTCTCACACTGTTGCCCTGTCGGCCGGTGCAGTTAACGGTCTCGTCACGCGACTGCAGCCCGGACGGTCTGTCAGAACGTGACGAACGGTTACGAACGGTTGCGCACGGTGACGAGTCCGAAGACTTGGCGCTGCGATGGTGAGGTTTCGATTGCATTTCGGCGTGCGCGTCCATGGAACGACGCGGAGGACCTCATAGACGCGCAGTGGGTTTGGCTCGACCTGGTCCGGTAGCGTTTCTGGGGAATGGCTTGTCGAGCGCGTGGCCATGCCCCTCCTACCGCGGGACCCGACCCGAAGCCGACTGTCCCGAGCCCACCCGTCGACCAACCAGCGAAGCGCGAGTGCGACTCGAACTCACTCCGAAAGTGATCGTCCAGGCGTGTCGAAGGTGGGCGATAGGCGGCCTCACCCTGACCGAAGCCAGCACGGCGGGCGGAGGACTCCGGAGTCCTCACTTCGTTCGTCATGGTCTGCATCACCCGACGGCAGCAACGCTCGCTCGACCTGATGTCCGAATGCACGGACCGAACGCCGCTGCCGTCGAGACTTTGCCCGTAGCCACACCCGGATCACCGAGGCAATAGTGCTGCTCTCTGCTGGGTGAGGTGGAACGAACAAGCGCAGGGAATGGGTTCATTGCGCAAGCCTCACCACCGCTGCGTCGTTCCTGGTGGATCACGCGTGTATTAGGCGATCTGCGGCACTCCGATGTGGTGACCGGCGTGTCAGTTTAGGTTGACAAATAAGGGATGTCAGTTTAGGCTGACAGACATGGACATCGAAGAGCTCAGCGCGAATCTCTCGTCCGATGACCCGGCAATTGGGCTTCGCGCCTCGTTGGCGCTCCATCGTCTGGCTGAGAGGGTCGAAGCGAACCACGTCACGTCCGCCCGGGAAAAAGGCTGGTCGTGGCAACAGATTGGAGACGTGTTGGGCATCACCCGCCAATCCGTGCACACCAAATACAAGGAGTCATCATGACCACCGAATCCGTTGTGCCAGAGGTTCATCACGCCTGGGCCATCTATCTGCGGGCCAGTGAGGAGGCTCGTCGCCGAGGTGATCGCCGAACTGGCACCGATCACATCTTGCTCGCCTTGTTGGAGGATCCCTCGATCGAAGTCGAGTTGGGCGTGAGCCTGCAGCAAGCTCGCCAGGCCCTTGAGTCACTCGATCAGGAGGCCCTGGGTGCGCTGGGTATGGGGTCTGGCACCGACGCTCCGTCACTGCCGATGCGCACCGTGCCAAAGAAGCCGAGGATCAGAGACGTCATGAAGAAAGATCGCTTCCGCATGACGCCCGCGGCAAAAAAGGTACTTGAGAATGCGACCAAACCCAATCGCCGGAAGCTCCAGCTCACGGCCCAGCAGGTGTTGGCCCAGATCCTCACTCTCCAATCACCAGACCCTGCGGCGGTGCTGCTGGGCGCTCTCGACGTCAACATGTCGGAGGTTCGGCGCCGATTGGATGCGGTCACGCCCGACAGCTGAGTCCAACGACATGCACGACTTCGAGCGAAGGTGTCCGGATCAGGCGCCTCGGGGCACGCAACAAAGGTCTGGTTAGCTCCTCAATGGCTTCGGAGGTGGTTCCCAGTCTCGGCCAGGGAGTGGCTCAATCTTGAAGGCATCCGACGCAAACGTCTCGTCGCGGGCATCGAGTGCCTCGACGGTCCGGTACATCGATCCTTCGAACCATGAGGCTGCCCGCAATATCACTTCTCGCTCACGATCCACGGAAAGGTCGATTCTGTCGGCGTCCCCGATGACCAGACCGTGGAGTCCTTTGCCCCGTTCCCGGGGATAGTGCATGGCACGTGCATGGGCCTCCAATGTCGGGCGGCCGATCCACGAACCCGCCTCGACCTCCGCGACCTCCAGGCGAGTCACGTAGTCAAGCGTGCGAACTAGATCCTCACCGGCGCCAAGGCCATGCCCGTACCGGGCTGGCTCCCCGAGAAGCGGCCCTTGACTGACTGCGGTCGGGTCGATGGTCGAACGTCAGGGAGTGAAGTTATCTGCGAAGAAGCCGACGATCTTGAGTATCCCGCGAATCAAGCCCCTTACGGGATTCGGCTTGGCATCCTCCTCAGGCGGATTGAGCCATTCGTATACCTTGACAAACGGCCAAACAACGATGAGGAGCGGCGTCCTCAGCACCCTCTGCGACCAGCTGACTTCGTCCTTTCTCCAAAGACGTCGCAGTGCATCGCTCAGCTTCTCGCCCATGACGGGGGGCATGGTAGTGACGACGCCCGGCTGGCGCCGGTCGGCGTTACTCGCACCGCGCTCCCGGTTCCCGGCCTCCAATGCCGACCGTACGGTGATGCTGGTCAAAGCCCTCGAAGGCGGGCGTTTCGACTCACACCCCTTTACGGGTAGGCCCCGAGGGATTCGCTCGTTAAGGGCATCCAGCCTCACCAGGGCCTTCGGCCACTCAGGGGCGCTCAGAGGGACGGACGGCTGCCGTTGTCACGTCGCCACCGGCCCGCCCCGTCATGGTGACGACCTCGATGCTACGGACCAGCGGGCGGGCTGATCTTCGCTTGGCGCATCGATTTGTCCGGCGTCGGTGCGGCGACGTTCAGCCGAGCCTTGACCCGCAGCGCCACGGCGTCGTTGGCGAAGGCGTACTGGTCGTTCATCTCGATGGTGAAGTCCTCGGTCTGGACCAAGTAGAGCGCACTCACATCGGCCACAAGGATCTGTGTGGCGCTCAGCTTCGGGACGCCGGCCAGCCGGACGCCGGGACGGATCGTCAGCGTGTTGGCATCGGCGTCGTCGTGGATCGGACTGACCGTTCGCATCGGTGCGTGCCCACTCGCTCGCCACGACTGAGGGAGCACAGAAGGCGACGACAATGGACACGACGGCACCGACATCGCCGAGTTCGCCGTAGGCGATGATGATCGCCTCACGCGGGTCCGCACCTTCAGCCGCTTCGGGTGCCCGAGCCGTGCAGGAGCCCGTCGTCGAGGGTGGGTCCCATCGAGTCACGGATCGCATTACCGACGAGCGTCGAGAGCGGAATGGCCGAGTCGCTGCGCATGACGCAGAGCCCTCCGAGCGGTTGTGCTCGGAAGCCCGTGCTGTCAGGGCCAGTTCGACAGCTCGTCGCTACCGAACTCACGGGGGCTTGTTCACATCAGCCGGCACAGTCCCCACTGTGGTCCCTTGGGCGTCGTAGGCGGGTGCGGGGGTGGCACGCGGATGATGTTGGTGCCCGAGCCCACCGCGCCCCTGTCAAGTCCCGGTACCCGCTTGACAAACCACCGCGCCCCCTGGCAACAACCACCGCGCCCATCGCGCCCCCGTGCCCCCGTTGGTGCCCGGTTGGTGCCCGACGAGAACCCCCGGACCCCATGCTCCCGCGGGAAAGAGCCTCTGAACTGCGGTGTTATGGTCGGGCTGCCGGGATTTGAACCCGGGACCTCTTGACCCCCAGTCAAGCGCGCTAACCAAGCTGCGCCACAGCCCGTTACTTCTTTTTCCCTGGTCAACGGATCAACCGGGGAACGACCACCCTACCAAATGCTTTACTTGTCAACCCTTGGTCAACGGGAAGCGCAGAAGAAGGTCGGGCGGAAGACTACGCGACACCTCGTGCGGCACGGGACGGTCAGGCTTTTGCGCCCACCGCTCGCCGAATCCTCCACGAGGAGCTGGCCGCCCACAGTCGAAGCGCTATCAAATGCGACGGTGACCTTGCGGTCGGTCGATTGTGGGAAACGTTGTGATTCCGGCTGGGATTCAGCGGTCGCTGGTGGCGACTGCCCTCAGCGACATCGAGGGTCTCACCGGACTGGCGGAGTTCGGCCTGCGCGCCGCTTAGTGGCCGTCGCACACTTATGGCCCGCCCGGAGGGGTCCAGGGGACGGTGCCAGGTGGACCTCGGATGTGGGCGACACCTCGGCTTCGCCTGGCCAAGGTTGTCGCGCCCTCGAGTCAGTTGCGGGTGAGCGATATTGCGTCGAGGCCATTGCTCGTGTCATTGCTCGGGTCACCGTTGACGAAGCCGACCTGAGTGCTGCTCGATGCCGCCTTGAAATGCACGGTGAACTTTTGCCACACCAGAGTCGTCCCCTGTTGGGAGTTGGTGTCGCTGGCGACGGTGCTCCCGTTGATGAGCACTTTCACGGTGCTTGTCGTTCCAAAGATCCCGCCCGGGTCGTAGACGTTGCCGACCCAGAATTTGAGGGTGTAGGAGGCGCCCGAGGTGGTCTGAACTGTCTCCTGGACGCCCGTCGCTGCGTTCGAGAGGCCCGTGAGGTCCAGCCACTGCTTACCCTTCTCAGCTGGGAAGGAGAAGCCGTTCTGCTTGAATGTCCCGCTCACGATGCCAACGTTTCCACTGGCGCCGATCACGGTCCAATGATTGAACGTCTGTCCGGTTGAGAACAGCGCGAAGCCAGCAGATCCGACTACTGGCTTCTCGAAACTCCCGTCCTTGACCAGGTTTGCGGTGGTGGCACCGGCTGGGGCCGTCCCGGCAAGCACGCCCGTCAGGCTGTAGGACAGGCTCACCACCGCGCCCAACATGATCATCGACATCCAGCGCAACCGGGTCTGGGTTCGTCGCATCGCGGTTTCCTCCGGTTTCCAGCTCATCGCACTCGGCGGAATTGCAAGTAAAGCCTGTCATACGCGGCGTCACGAGGGTTTGAGAAACGCTTGACCTCCGAATTCGCGGGAACAGGGTCTGCCCCTGAACAGACGAGGGCCGCCAGGGCTCCGATCGGCTTCCCGCGGGTACTGCTTAGTCAGACGGTGGCGATGTGTTCTCCGACGAGTTTGGCAACGCCATTTCACCCCGAGTACCTCTCGACGTGCCGAGATGGGGTTCCACTGGTCTGAGGCACCGAATCACCGAGCAAAGGTCCACCGCGTCGCTCCGTGAGGTTCAACCGTGCTCAAACCCACAACAGACTCGAAGGTGAACCGGTAGAGATGCCATGGTGGAGGACCTGCGCTTGGAGCGCTGAACGGTGCGGTGAACGCGTCTCCTGTGACTTCGGCCGGCCACCCCAGATCCTGATAGATCGTGGCCACCCGCTGCAACGTTCCTTGGTCCGCGACTCGCTGCGCGTCACCTTCGAGAGTCACGTCCATGTCAGGAAACTTGACCGCGAGGGTGCAGGCTGAATTGGACGCCAGATTTCGTGCTTTGCGGGTGCTCGGTCCACTCGTGAAGTACAGGTCGCCGTCGTACCAGACGACGCCGACACCAGCAACGTGCGGGCGCCCGTCCTCTCCCACCGTTCCCAAGAAGAATCCGGCGAGGGGACCTTTGGGACCGGATTCGAGGAGGTCATGAGGCCGGTCCCAGGGCAAGACCCGGTTTTCGTAACGGTCGAGATTCGTGACGGTGATCGGTTGCCTGTCCACCTTCTGCGTACCTCCTCTCGATCAGAAATCTACCGACCCATATTTCCTTCTCCGACGTGTCCGGGCCGTCCGGATCCGGTGAGTGAGCTACTGCCGGCACCCGACTCGCGATCCCCGATCGTGGGACGTAGTGGACAGACGCTCGTTCTGATACGGCACGGCAGCGGACCTGGCGCATGTGATCCAATGACAGCATGACCGTCGACGTCTCAACCGATCTCCGTCTCGATCCGCGCCTTCGAGCCCTGCTGGGAGCCATGCCGATGGAGCCGGTCCCCGACGTGTCCAGCCGGGAGGAGCTCGTGGCCGAGGCGAACAGCCCGGAGGCCCTCGCCAATCGCGAGGCGTTCACGGCGATCATGGACGTGTGCGACACCGACGAGGTCGCGCCCTCCGCCGGTCTCGCCATCACCGTCGAGGAGTTCGCCTCTCAGCCGGACGGGAACACGGTGAAGCTTCGCATCACGAGGCCTGATAGCCAGGACGTCGTACCGTGCGTCTACTACATCCACGGTGGCGGGATGGCCTCTCTCTCGTGTTTCGACGGCATGTACCGAGGGTGGGCGAAGATCATCGCGGCGAACGGTGTCGCGGTCGTGATGGTCGACTTCCGCAACAGCGTCACACCCTCCTCGGCACCCGAGGTCGCGCCCTTCCCCGCCGGCCTCAACGATTGTGTGTCCGGTCTGCACTGGGTCGTCGACCATGCGGATCAGCTGCGAATCGACCCGGCCCGTATCGTCGTCGCGGGTGAGAGCGGGGGCGGCAACCTCACGCTCGCCAGCGGACTGCGCCTCAAGCGCGACGGCGACCTCGGATTGATCAAGGGCCTCTACGCTCTGTGCCCGTACATCGCCGGCCAGTGGCCGACACCGGAGAGCCCCTCGTCGATCGAGAACGAAGGGATCCTCCTGCACCTGCACAACAACCGTGGCGCAATCGGCTATGGCATCGAGGCCTTCAACGAAGGGAATCCCCTCGCGTGGCCTTCCTTCGCCGAGATCGACGACGTGAGCGGATTCCCGCCAACGGTCATCAGCGTCAACGAGTGCGATCCTCTGCGCGACGAAGGCGTCAATTTCTACCGCCTGCTGCTCTCCGCCGGCGTGCCGGCGCGGTGCCGCCAGGTCATGGGAACGATGCACGGAACTGAGATCTTCGCTATCGCCTGCCCCGACATAAGCCGGGACACGGCGCGTGATCTGGCTGCGTTCGCCCGCGACTGACTCGGAGCATGAGCTCCTGGTTCCCGGTATGAGCCTGGTCGTGGGACACAGATAAGCGGTTCGTTCGTG
The DNA here is from genome assembly GCA_963824445.1 of uncultured Acidimicrobiaceae bacterium. GTDB lineage: Bacteria > Actinomycetota > Acidimicrobiia > Acidimicrobiales > RAAP-2 > Bog-473. The sequence continues at coordinate 695,160 of CAWGPG010000001.1, forward strand.
CTGGAACGTCTCCGAGGGGTGGGGTCCGTTCTCGCCACCGCCAGCGTCAACCCGTCACTACGCCGCGTCGGGATCGCCTTCACACTCTTCGGCACCGCCGAGCTCGGCATTTGGATCTCTCTACTCATCTACGCCTTCGCCCACGGTGGTAGCCGCGCCGGGACGATCGTCGTCGTGGTCCAGCTCGTGCCCTGCATCGTCCTCGGCCCAGTTCTCGGAGCGCTTGCCGACCGCCGACCACCGGGCCGGATCCTCACCATGACCTACGCCGCGCAGGCGATCACCATGGCGGCTGTCGCCATCGCCATCGCGGCCGGCGCGCCCGTTCCGGTCGTTTTCGCGCTCGCCCCGCTCACCGCCTTAGGGCTCACGCTTACTCGCCCGGCTCAGGCCGCGCTTCTCCCCGCGGTCGTCCGCACACCCGACGAGCTCACGGCGGCCAACGTCCTCAGCGGATGGGCCTTCGGCGTCGCCGGCCTCGTGGGCCCTGCCCTGAGCGGACTCATGATCGCCTGGCGGGGACCCGCGCTGGCGGTGGGAGTGACGGCGCTTCTGTCCGCCGCGGCGTTCGCCCTCGTGGCCGGGCTGTCGGACGCAGCCACAGTGGTCGAGTCCGACCGCGCCGAAAGAGACGGCCAACGTGAGGAGGGCGGTCCGGGACCGGCTCGGGCGATCACCAGAGCATGGGTGGAGGGGTGGCACGGAGCCCACGCCGCCGCATCCGCGATCGGGGACAGCCCTCCGATCCGGGTGTTGCTCAGCCTTCATACCTTCACCTTCGTGCTCGTCGGTGCCATCGACGTGCTCTGCGTGGTCCTGGCATCGTCGTACCTCCGGCTGGGCCCCGGGGGGGCCGGGTACCTGAACGCCGCGATGGGTGCAGGTGCACTCATCGCCGCGTTCGTGATCGCGTTCCTCATCGGACGGCGCTACCTGAAGAACACCTTGGTCTGCTCGCTCGGAGCCGGGGCGGCCGCCATCGCGCTCATCAATCTGAGCGAGAGCAGCGTGCCCGCACTGGTCCTGATCGCAGGAGCCGGCCTCTCCACTACCGTGTTCGACGTCAGCGGACGGACACTCCTTCAGCGCTCCGCCCCCTCCGACACCGTCGCCGGGCTGTTCTCCGTCCTCGAGGCGCTGATGGACATCGGATTGATCGTGGGCGCTGTGCTGGTCCAACTCGCACTGGTGGTCGGCGGCATCCGGGCCGCTCTTGTCGCACCGGTTGTCGCAGGTGCAATCCTCGTCGGGCTGTTGTGGCGGCGTCTCGGTCGCATCGACGACGCGGCGGTCGTGCCCCAGGTGGAGATCTCGTTGCTGCGTTCTATCCCGATCTTCGCGCCACTGCCGGCGCCTGCGCTCGAGGGTGTCGCTCGCGAGCTGGAGGCCGTCGACGTTCCGGCGGGTACCACGCTGTTCCGCGAGGGCGACGAAGGCGACCGCTACTACGCCGTGGCCTCAGGCTCGATCGATATCAGGCGTGCCGGCGTGCTGGTGCATACGGCCTGCCGCGGTGAGGGATTCGGCGAGATCGCGCTGATCCGCGACGCCCCGCGACGGGCCACGGCAACGGCGCGGACAGAAGCCAGGCTCTACGCCATCGGGAAGGAGCCTTTCATCGAGACGGTGACCGGCCACCTCGCATCGGCGCGTGCGGCTGGGCGGGTGATCGAGGGTTACACCGCTGGGACCGACGAAGGGTCGGCCGCTCCGGGCGGCTGAACTAGTCGATCCGACGGAGCGAATCCTTGTAGCGGGCAGCGTTGGCGACATACTGCGACGCCGACGCCCGGATCATCACCTGGTCCGATCGGCCTTCGATGATGCGGGCCGGGATGCCGATCGCCAGCGCGCCGGCGGGCACGGCCATGCGGTTGGGGACGACGGCGTTGGCGGCGACGGTGGCGCCGGGTCCGATCACCGCCCAGTGCAGCACGACGCAGCCGGAGCCCGCGAGCGAATCGTCCTCGAGGGTGCAGCCCTCCAGGTGGGCCAGATGGCCGATCACGCACCCGTTCCCGATCGCAGTGGGGAAGCCCGGCCCGGCGTGGATCACGGTCCCGTCCTGGACGGAGGTTCGTTCCCCGACCGTGATGGTGCCGTAGTCGCCGCGCAGCACGGCTCCCGGCCACACGCTCGAGGCAGCGCCGAGCGTGACGTCGCCGATGATCACGGCGTCGGGGTGCACGTACGCCGCGGGATCGATCTTCGGCGCGACGCCGCCCAGCGCGTAGAGGGCCACGGAGCCGGACCCTACACGTGCGCCATGATCCAGGTCACGCCCTGGTAGCCGCGATAGCCGAGGTAGATGACGCTGGCCACGATCATCGCTTTGAAGTACCACGGGATCGGGCCCCGCTCTTGCTCGGCCAGGATCGTCCCACAGGTCGGGCACTCGCCCTCCTCGCCGAGGTCCTCGTCCTCGACCAGCGTGTCGCACTCCTCGCACCACGGCATCGGTGCATCCGCTCCCTTAGTGCCCACCGATCCGGACGCGCAGCTTCACCGGCGTCGGGCCGAGCTCGAACGTCTCGCGCAGTCCGCGCTCGATGTAGCGCAGGTAGGTCTGGGGCAGTCGACCGCTGCTGAACAGCGTGAACGTAGGGGGGTCGATGGCACCCTGGACGATGTAACGGATGCGCGCCCGCGGTGCGGGCTGGCGAGACTGGAGCTCCTGGACCGCCCGGTTCAGCGCTCCCGTCGGCACCCGTCGGTGGTAGGCCTCGACCGCGTTGCGCAACGCGGGCAGGATCCGGTGCACCCCTCTCCCGGAGAGAGCCGAGATCTTGAGCACCGGCGCCGCGCCGAGGAAGGCGAGCCGGTCCCCCACTCCGGCCAGGACGTTGTCGCGATCGTCGGGCGGCACCAGCTCCCACTTGTTCAGCACGACGATGGCGGGGCAGCCCGAGACACCGATGCGCTCGGCCAGGCGTTGGTCCTGGTGCGACGCACCCTCCGTCGCGTCGATGACGAGAATGGCGATGTCGGCCTGTTCGAGGGCGCGAGCGCGCGCAGCGTGGCGTGCTGCTCGGTGCCGCGCTCGGTCGTCGCGCCGGCCGGCGCAGCCCGGCCGTGTCGACGAAGCAGACCGGGCCGTCGGGCGTGTCGACCACCGTGTCGATGGCGTCGCGGGTCGTGCCCGGCAAGTCGTGCACGATGGAGCGCTCCTCGCCGAGGAGCCGGTTGAAGAGCGTGGACTTGCCGACGTTCGGCCGGCCGACGATCGCCACCCTGGGCATGGACCCGACGCCCTCCGACGGGTCGTGGCCGTCCTCGCTCGTGGTACTCGGTCTCGACGCAGTGGAAGGTCGGACCGACGACGGCGTCGAGCAGGTCGCCCGTCCCCCGGCCGTGCAGGGCGCTGACCGGGTACGGGTCGCCGAGACCGAGCGACACGAACTCCCAGGCGGCCGCTTCCCGGTTCGCGTCGTCGACCTTGTTCACGACCAGGTGCACGGGCGTGCCGGCCCGTCGGATGACCTGGCCGCGGCCAGGTCCTCTTCGGTGACCCCGGTCGTCACGTCGACCACCATCAGGACGACGTCGGCCTCGGCCAGGGCATGCTCAGCCTGCTCGCTCACCTTGGCCTCGAGCGCGTCACCCGCGGCCAGCCACCCCCCGGTGTCCATGACGCTGAAGGGCACGCCGGCCCATTCGGCCGTCGAGCACCTTGCGGTCGCGGGTGACCCCTGCTCCTCTTCGACCACGGCGGCGCGCGCTCCCGACGATGCGGTTGACGAGCGAGGACTTGCCGACGTTGGGCCGGCCGGCGACGACGACCAGCGGGCAGCCTCATGCGGCGCACGTGGGCCGGTACGAGCGGCCGTCGAGCGCGGCGCGCAGCGAGGGACCGTCGGTCGGGACGACTCGACCGGGCGCGGGCAGGTCGGCCAGGGTCGGCCCGTCGAGGAAGCGGCCCTCGTTGAGGCAGGCGTCGGGCAGGAGGTAGCGGGTGTTCGTCGCCGACGTCTCGCCAGCGCGCCGAGCACGTCCTGCGCCGGTGAGCAGGCCGGCGACCCCGATGTTGCCGCCGAAGAAGTCGTTGGGCACGGCCCGGACGCACGTCCGCTCGTTGGTGCGCCGCTGACCAGCGGCTCCAGCACGCGCGGCGCCGTAGGTCCCGGTCAGCACGACCACGGGGCCGGTCATCGCGCCCGGCCCGGTACCGTCGCCGTCGGGGCGCCCGGTAGCCGGCGGCCGGCGCTGCGTCGACCGAGGCGAAGAACCCGTGGCGGACTCCCCCGGGGCCGCCGCGCCGGCGGCCGGCGAAAGCTCTCGGTGAAGGCGCGGGCCATGCCGATGCCGTTCTCGTGCTGGGGGTAGCCCTCGTAGTGCGCGGGCCGGCGGAACGGTCGCGGCCCGGCCATCAGGTAGTACTCGTCGGCGGCGAAGACCATGCGGCGGCCGAGCGCTCGTGCGGAAGAGGCCCTGCCAGTCCTCGACGGTGTCGAGGACGCGGCGCGCCTCGTCCGTCGTGTGCGGCCGCATCTCGGGCTCGGTGGAGAACCGGCTCAGCCCGAGCGGCACGACGCCGACGCTGGCGAGCGCCGGGTAACGGTCGAGGATCCCGGCCAGCGTGTCCTCGAGGCGCGTCGCCGTCGTTGACACCGGGGCACACGACCACCTGGCCGTGCACCTCGATGCCGCCGTCGAGCAGCACCTGCAGCCAGCGCAGGCTGGTCGCGCCCCTTGGGTTGCGCAGCATGCGCGCCCGCAGCTCGGGGTCGGTGGTGTGGATCGAGACGAACAGCGGCCCGAGCCGCTCGGTCAGGATGCGCTCGGCGTCGAGCTCGGTGAAGCGGGTCAGCGTCGTGAAGTTGCCGTAGAGGAAGGAGAGCCGGTAGTCGTCGTCCTTCAGGTAGAGGCTCCGCCGCATGCCCTTGGGCAGCTGGTAGATGAAGCAGAACGCGCAGTGGTTGTCGCAGGTGCGGACCCGGTCGAACACGGCCGAGGACACCTCGACGCCCAGCGGCTCTCCCGGCCCTTGGCCACCCGGACCAGCGCGGCAGCGAGGCACCGGCGCGTCGAACCAGGACGCTGAGCTCGCCGGCGTCGGCGAGCTGTTGGAATTCGATGACGTCGCGCGGCTCACGCCCGTTCAGGCTGAGGAGTTCGTCGCCCACGGCCAAGCCGCCGCGGGCTGCCGGCGACGCCCCGGTGACCGAAGTCACCGTGGGAGCTGACATAGGACCAGGTTAGTGCCAGTAACCTGGGTTTTGTGCCCGGAGTCGGACCGCGTCCTGCTGGCCCAGCCCCGGGGCTTCTGTGCCGGTGTCGAGAAGGCCATCAAGGCCCTGGCCTGGATGGTGCGGGTCTTCGAGCCGCCCGTGTACTGCTACCACGAGATCGTCCACAACCGGCACGTCGTGGACCGCTTCCGCGAACGGGCGTCGTCTTCGTCGACGACGTGGCGGAGGTACCCCCCGGCGCCCCGCTCATGCTGAGCGCCCACGGGTCGGCACCCGAGGTGGTCGAGCGCGGCCCGTCGCGCGTGGCGGCGCCGTCGTCGACGCGGTGTGCCCGCTCGTGACCAAGGTGCACCACGAGCTGAAGGTGCGCAGCCGGAAGGGCTACACGGTCCTCTACGTCGGCCACGCCGGCCACGAGGAGGCGGTGGGCACCATGGCCGTCGCGCCGGGTCGGTCCGGCTGGTCGAGCGCGAGGAGGACCTCGATGCGCTCGACGACCTCACCGCCGCCGGAACGCCGGTGGCCCTCCTGGCCCAGACCACCCTCAGTCACGACGAATGGCGCGGCCTGATGGAGTCGGCCCGGAGCCGCTTTCCCGAACTGTGGATGCCCAATCGCAGCGACCTGTGCTTCGCCACCACCAACCGCCAGGCCGCGCTGAAGGAGATCGCCTCCGACGCCGACGCGATCGTCGTGATCGGATCGGCCAACTCGTCCAACACCGTGGCGCTCGAGAAGGTGGCCCGGGCAGCCGGCTGCCCCCGGGTGCTGCGCGTCAACGAGGCCGACGAGCTCCCCGACGACCTGGAGGGCGTCGTCGGCGTGACGGCGGGTGCCTCGGCCCCAGAGGCACTGGTCGCCGAGGTGATCGCGCGCCTGGCCCCGGCCGAGGGCGTGACGGAGGTCGCCGTGACGACCGAGGACGAGTACTTCCCCCCGCCGCCCGAGCTTCGCGAGCTCCTGCGTTCGGTGGGCTCGACCCTCTCTCTACTGGCCGGCCGCCCCGACGCGGCCCGAGCCGATCCGGCGGCCGAGGACCGCGCCGTCTCCGCCGCCGACGTCCTGAGGGTGCTGGCCCCCTCCGGCGAGCCGGCGCGATGATCGGGCCATGACTTTTACCCGCATGGACGAGTCGACCGCGGAGCAGTGGCAGCACATCGTGAGCGAGTCGATGGAGCACCAACCCCGCGTGGCCGAACGAGTGCTGGCCATGCTGGCCTCTCTCGAGGCGATCGTCGACGGGTTCGAGGTCGACCAGCTGGTCCACTCGCTGCAGACGGCGACCCGCGCCGAGGAGGCCGGCGCGTCGGACGAGGTCGTCGTCGCCTCCCTGTGCCACGACGTCGGCAAGGCGGTGTCGGTCATGAATCACCCACGCATCGCGGCCGAGATCCTCCGTCCCTACGTAGACAGCGACACGTACCACATGATCCGGGTGCATCAGGACTTCCAGGGCCGGCATTACTACGAGCACCTGGGCCTCGACCCGAACGCGCGGGAGCAGTACCGGGGTGAGCCGTGGTTCGGGTTGGTCGAGCGCTTCGCCGACGAGTGGGACCAGACGAGCTTCGATCCCGACTACCCCACCAAGCCGCTCTCGCATTTCGAACCCCTGGTCCGCCAGGTCTTCGCGACGCCGAAATCGCTTTGAGTCCCTTGCGCGGCGCGACCTCCGGCGCCGCCGTCCACACCGACCCCGACAGGGCGCGCCGCGTCATCGAGGAATCACGCCGGGAGTTCGACCGCCGCTACCCCGATCTCAAGGCTTCACCAGTCGTGGGTTTGGTCTGCGCCTACGAGGAGGAGGACAACATCGGCGCGGTGCTGGCCGCCATGCCCGCTGAGGCGTGCGGCCTGCCGGTCACCACGCTGGTCGTCGTCGACGGCGGGAGCGACCGCACCGACCAGGTATCGCTTGACGCCGGCGCGGTGACGTTCGTCCTCACCGAGAACCTGGGTCACGGCTATGCGCTCCGCGTCGGGTACGCGTTGTGCATCGAGCTCGGCGCCCAGTTCGCCGTCACGCTCGACGCCGACGGTCAGAACGATCCCGCCGAGATCCCGATCATGCTCCAGCCGCTCGTCGACGACGAGGCGGACTTCGTGGTGGCTTCCCGGGTGCTCGGACAGGACACCACGACCGATCGCACCCGCAAAGCGGGTGTTCGGGTGTTCTCCTGGGTCATGAGCGCCATGGGGCACACGAAGCTCACCGACACCTCGAACGGATACCGGGCCTTGCGGGTCAGCATGCTCGAGGACGTCGCCTATCGGCTCGTTCAGTCCCAATACCAGACGGCCGAGCTTCTGATCGTGGCCATGCGGCGCGGCTGGCGGGTCACCGAGCGTCCCACGGTCTGGCTACCCCGTGCCTCGGGCACGACCAAGAAGGGCAAGAATTGGCTCTTCGGGTTCCGATACGGCCGCGTCGTCATCGGCACGTGGTGGCGGATGCGGGGCGCCGGCACGCACACGTGAGAACGACGCTCTTGGCCTGACCATGCCCGGCCGACGACGTGCCGGGCGAACGTCGTTCTTGTGGCTTTAATCCTCCAGTGGGGGGCGCGCGCGATCGCGTTCAATCCGGGTAGACAATGGAGAGGGCGATCCACAACCCGAGCTGTGAGGCTGCCATGAAGCTGCGATTGCACCGCCGGAGCCACGACTCCCCGCTCGATTCCAGGGCCCGCACGTCATCCGTCCATGTGCTGCGCGACGAGGATGACCTGCGGCGGGCTCTCACGCGTGCGGCCGAGTTCGACCAGCGCGCCGCGGACGTGCTCCTATCCCGTTCGGCTCACTACCGGGCGCTCATGATCAACGGCAACGGCAACGGCAACGGCAACGGCCACGACGGCGACGAGCCCGGTGCGTGGCCGGCCGACGGGATGCCGGCCGACACGAGCCCTTCTCAGTAGCGGCCGCTGCGCGCCCGCGCCTCGTCGTAGACGGACTGGAGCTGCCCGACGAGGTCGCTCGTGGCCTGGCGTACCGCCGAGCGGGAGACCCGCCCGCCTCCCGTGCGTGGCGGGGGAAGGATCGAGGGCCCGACGACGACGTCGATCGTGTAGGGCTTGGGCACGCGGCTCCCTTTTGGCATGGCCAGATCCGAGCCGGCGATTCCCACTGGGACGATGGGCGCACCGGTCCGTGCCGAGAGGAAGGTCGCGCCTTCCATCAGGTCTCGGATCTCGGGCCCCTCCCGTCGTGTCCCCTCGGGGAACATGACGAGCAGTTGTCCCCGCGCGAGGACCTCTTCAGCCCGTTGGAGCGCTTCGCGGTCGGCGGACTCGCGGTGCACGGGGAACGCGCCGACGCTGAGCAAGAGCCTGCCGAGCGCCTTGTTCTTCCACATCTCGTCCTTGGTCATGAAGAAGAGCTTGCGCCGAGTGCAGAAGGCAGCGAAGCCGAAATCGGCGAAGGAGCGGTGTACCGGGGCCAAGATGGCGGGGCCGGTGACCGGCACGTGTTCCTTGCCGACGACCCGCGGGCGAAACCACGCCCAGAGGGTCGACACGAAGATCGCCCGCTCGACGCGGTACAAGGCGGTTCGTCGCGGGTCGACCTCGAACGACTGGTGTCGTCCCGGGGCGACCACCGCGGCTTCACCGTCCACTGCGGTTCCACCGTTACCGGCAACTTCGGGGCCCGATGAGCTCACAGCCACGACATCACCTCCTGGACCACATCGTGCACCGTACGGCCGGTGGTATCGAGCCGGTGGGCGTCCTCGGCTTCGCGCAGCGGGGAGGCGTCGCGGGTCGAGTCGATGCGGTCCCGGCGGCGCCAGGCCTTCGGGCGCCTCGTCGTCACGGCGCCGGGCGCGCTCCTCGGGAGTGGCGGTGAGGAAGACCTTCAGCTGCGCCCGGGGGAAGACGACCGAGCCAATGTCGCGGCCCTCGACCACACCACCCCCGTGGTCCTCGGCCCAGCCCCGCTGTCGTTCCACCAGGGTTCGGCGCACGTCGGAGTTGGCGGCCACCACTGAGACGGCCTGCCCCACGGCGGGCGAGCGGATCTCGCCGGTCACGTCCGCGCCGTCGATCACCACTCTGGAGCCGACCTCGATAGTGGCCGACTGCGCCAGCGCGGCCACCGCGGCCGTGTCGTCCACCTCGATCCCTCTCGCCAGCGCCGCAGCGGCGACGGCCCGGTACATGGCGCCAGTGTCGAGCCGGTCCAGCCCGAGGCGCTTCGCCACCTCGGTCGAGACGGTGGACTTCCCCGCGCCGGCAGGGCCGTCGATGGCCACGAGCAGCGGCCGAGGTGCATGGAGACCGCCGACCAGTGCCGTCAGATCGTCGGCGAAGCGGGGGTAGCTCGTCTCGACGGCACCGAAGCCGGTGATGATGCTCCGGTCGCCGGGCGGCGCAGCGAGCGCGGCGACGACTGAGGCCATGGCCATACGGTGATCTCCCAAGCTGTCGACGAACGCTCCGCGGAGTGCGCCTCCGGTGCCGGTCACGGAGAGAGTGTCGCCGTCGACGGACGCGGAGGCGCCGAACGCCTCGACCATGGCCGCCACCGCGGCCAGGCGGTCCACCTCTTTGACGCGGAGCTCACCCACGTCGGTGAACACGGTCGTGCCCTTTGCCACCGCCGCTGCCACGGCGAGCGCCGGGACCTCGTCGAGAGACGGGATGTCGGTCGCCGGCACCTCGGTCGCTCGCAGGGGCCCGGACGACGCCGTGATGGAGACCGTTCCGCTTTCGCCCGATTCGAGCGCGACGACCGCGCCCATGCGCTGGAGCACGGACACGAATCCGAGACGCGCCGGCCCGCCGTAGACCTGCTCCACCGTGACGCGGCTGCCCGGGACGACGCAACCGGCGACCACGAAGAAGGCGGCGGCCGACGGGTCGCCCGGCACGACCCGGTCGACGGGCCGAAGGGAGGAGCGCCGGACGGACACCACCCGTCCTTGTCCCCACGGCTCCACCGTGACGTCCACCCCGGCGTCGGCGAGCATGTCCTCCGTATGGGTGCGCGTCGTGACGGGTTCCCGTACCACCGTGGTGCCGCGAGCCGAGAGGCCGGCGAGCAGGATGGCCGACTTGACCTGCGCGCTGGCCACCGCGGGAGTCCAGTCGATCCCCTCGAGGTCCCCCCCCGACACGTGCAGCGGTGGCAGCTCCCGATCGCCTCGGCCCACCACGCGGGCACCCATGGCGGTGAGGGGCTCGGCGATCCGGTCCATAGGGCGCGCCGAGAGCGAATCGTCCCCCACCAGCTCGGTCTCCCACCCGAAACCCGCCACCAGCCCGGCGAGCAAGCGCATGGAGGTGCCCGAGTTCCCGCAGTCGAGGGCCGCAGAGGCGCGATGCAGCCGGGCGCGTCCGCCGTGGATGAGCACGGTCCCGTCAGCCGCACGCTCCACCCCTGCGCCCATGGCCTCGACGGCGGCGAGCGACGCCGCGACGTCCGCACCGTCGGAGAGGCCAGTGACCCGCGACGTCCCCTCAGCCAGGGCGCCGAGCAGCACGGCGCGGTGCGAGATCGACTTCTCCCCCGGAGTGCGGACCGTGCCCATGCAGGCCACGCCCCCTTCGACCACCACGACCCGCGGCGCGCTCACGATCGGCCCACCGGTCTCATGAGAGCTGCTGGACCCGGCAGCGATAGCCGTGCTCCTCGACGGCGTCGCCGAGACGACCGGCCTCCGACGCGTCGACGACGAGGATCAGGACGCCGCGCGGTCCTTCCGCCGAGTGCGCGATCTCGATGTCGTAGATGCCGATGCCCGCCTCCGCGGCGAGGGACGTGATCTCGGCCAGGACGCCGAGCGCGGTCTGGCACCGGGATGCGCAGCTCGGCCAGGTTCTCGGGCCGGGTGACGCGGGCCGGGAGGCTCCGTCTGGCTGTGCTGGCTCGCCCGAGGAGTTCGAGAAGGGCGCTGCGGTCGTGCTGGGCGACGCGGTCGCGCACGGCCGTCAGGTCGCGCACCAGACCGTCGAGGGCGCCGACGATCGGCGTCGCATTCTCGTCGCAGATGTCGGGCCAGATCCCGGGATGGCCGGCCGCCACCCTGGTCATGTCGCGGAACCCGCCCGCGGCCAGACGTAGCAGCGTTCCGTCCGGTTGCGCGCCGTCGCTGGCGGCGTTCATGAGAGTTGCCGCGACGAGGTGGGGCACGTGCGACACGACGGCGACGAGGCGGTCGTGGTCGGAGGCCGAGAGCACGAGGGCGTCGGCGCCGAGGCCGACCACCACCCCTTGGAGTCGGTTGAAGGCTTGGAGGTCCGTGACAGGCGTCGGCGTCAGCACCCAGACCGCGCCCTCGAAGAGGTCGGGATCGGCCCCGTGCAGCCCGATCTGCTCCGAACCGGCCATCGGGTGTCCGCCGATGAAGCGAGGGTGGTCCGCAGCCTCGACGATGGCCGTCTTCACTCCGCTGACGTCGGTGACCACCACCTCGGGTGTCCTGCCTTCGGTCGACAACACCTGGCGCACCACACCGGCGACGGCAGCTGCGGGAGTGGCGACGAAGACCACCTCAGCGTCGAGGTCGTCGCCCACCGCGTCGACGACGCCGGACTCGGACGCTTCGCGCAGGCGTGCGGGGTCTTCGTCCATCCCGGAGACGTGCCAGCCCCGGTGACGCAGCGCGAGTGCGATCGACCCGCCGATGAGGCCCGTACCGACGACGACCGCTCGTCGGCGCGGCGCTCCTTCGCCCGGGCCTCTCTCCGCCGGCCTCCCGTCAGGCGGGGAGATCATCGCGGAGCCCTTGGGCGCCGTGCAGGTAGACGTGGTGGATCTCGTTCTTCGGCTTCGTGGTGTAGACGTGGAGCAGGACGCGGATGCAGCGAGGCATCGAGCCGGGCACAGCGATCTCCGCGGCGCACAGCAACGGGACGGCACCGAATCCGATCTCACGGATGGCGGTGGCCGGGAAGATGCTCGTGACGTCCGCGGTGGTCGTGAACAACGCGCTCGACGATGTCGTCCTCGACCAGCTCGTTGCGGGTCATGATCTCGCGCATCAGCTCCTGCGAGCGTCCGGTCACCTGGTCCACGGTGTCCGCATCGACCGTCGTCGCCCCGCGCAGGCCCCGGACCATGAGAGCAGGTGGCATGGCCGGTCACTCTACCGGCAGCGCCCCGGAACCCCCGGCCGTCGCCGCCAGTGCACGGACCTCGCTCTGCGTGAGCGTGCGCCAGTGCCCGGGAGCCAGTGTGACGTCGCGCACTGGGCCGATTCGGGTGCGCACGAGACGGCGCACCGGGTGGCCGACGGCGCGACACATCCGACGAACCAGGCGGTTGCGGCCCTCGTGCACGACGAGGCGCAACACGCCGGGCGCGAGCACGCCCACCTCGGCCGGCGCCGTAATCCCGTCCTCGAGCTCCACGCCGCGGCGAAGCAGGCGCAGCGCGCCGGGCGCCGGGGTGCCGCCTTCGACCTCGGCTACGTACTCCTTCGGCACACCGTGAGAGGGGTGGGCCAGACGCTGGGCCAGCGTGCCGTCGTTGGTGAGCACCAGAAGGCCCTCGGTGTGCAGGTCCAGCCGGCCGACTGGGAACACCCGCGGCTCCGCAGGGACCAGCTGCAGCACGGTCCGGCGGTTCTGGGGATCGGTGGCCGTGGTGATCACGCCATCGGGCTTGTTCAGCAAGTAGTACACGAAGTCGGGCGAGACCGGGACCAACGCGCCATCGACCTCGATGTGGGCCGTGGCCACATCCACCCGGAGCCCCAGGATCGCCACCTCCCCGTTCACGGTGACCCTTCGCGAGGCGATCAGCTCCTCGCAAGCTCGCCGGGACCCGAGCCCTGCTCGGGCGAGGACCTTCTGGAGCCGCTCCCCCGCTCCCTCGTCAGCTGTCGTCTGAGGTCGACTCCGTTCCGAAGCCGAGTGCGGACTGCAGGTCGCGCTCCATCTCCCCCGCCACCTCCGGACCAGGAAGGAAGTCCTCGACCGCCGGGAGCTCGTCCAACGAATCGAGGCCGAGCCGCTCCAGGAACAGGTCGGTCGTCCCGAACAGCGCCGCTTGCCCGGGCCCTTCGGCGTGACCGACCACGGCGATGTAGCCGCGTTGCTCCAGCAATCTGGTGACGCCGTCGACGTTGACACCCCTCAGCGAGGAGATCTGTCCCCGCGAGACCGGTTGGCGGTAGGCGACGATGGCCAGCGTCTCGAGCGCTGCCGTCGACAAGCGGTGGGAAACGTCGCGGTTGGCGAAGCGCTCGATGTAGGGCGCCAGGTCGGGATGCGTCTGCAGCCGGGCTCCACCTGCGATGCGAGCGAGCACGAAACCGCGTTGCTCTTCGTCATACTGGCGCGCCAGAGCGGCCAACACCTTCTCGACCCGTTCGACGGGCTCCTCCAGCAGCTCGGCCATGAGGCGGGGCGGGACAGGCTCGACCGCGACCAGCAGGATTGCCTCGGCCGCCCGCCGCATCTCCATGTCGTCCATGGTCTGCCCGTTCACCCCTCGTAGTCGTCGACGTCGTAGCCGGCAAGCTCTCCCAGCCCGCGTCCCCCGACCGCCACGAGCTCCGTCTCGGCGAGCCAGGTGATCCGCAGCTCCCCGAAGGTCGATCCCTGACCGAGGGAGACGCGGCCCCGCTTGCAGAGCTCGAGCAGCGCCAGGAAGCGGACGATCACGTCCATGCGGGTCCGGCACCCGGCCACCAGCACCCGGAACGACGTCGCTCGGGCCTCGTCGGGCACGGCCATCAGCTCGGCCACGGCCTCGGAGACCGACACTGTGTCCACAGTGACGTGGGACAGGTCGACCCGCGGCACGGGTCGCTCCGCCGAGCCGCGCAGATAGGCCTCGGCCAGGTCGTCGGGGGTGATGCCGGCCAAGAGGTCGGGCGCGTGCACGACGAAGTGCTCGTCGAGGCCGGTTTCCCGGGGCACCGAGCGCGAGGCACGCTCGGCGAGCGCCACGAACACGTCGGCAGCCGCGGCATAGGCGCGGCACTCGAGCAGGCGGGCCAGCAAGAGGTCGCGCTCTTCCCAGCCGGCGAAGTCCTCGTCCTCGTCAGGCGCATCCCGGCCCGGCAGCAGGCGCTGCGACTTCAGCTCGAGGAGGATGGCCGCGACGAGCAGGAACTCCGAGAGCTGGTTGAAATCGACGAGCTCTCGGCGCTCCGTGAGGATGCGAACGAAACCGTCGACTACCGGGAGCAACGGGATATCGAGGACGTCGACCTCGTGCGTCGAGACGAGATGCAGGAGGAGGTCGACGGGGCCCTCGAAGGCGGGGGTCGACACGGCGTAGGCCACCCGCTGACGATACCGAAACGATGTGCCCCGTCCGTGCATCCCCGCGGCTCCGGAGCGCGGCAAGGCTGCCGCCGGTTGCGCCCTACCATGTCGGCCCATGATCAGGCTCGTCCACCCATGACGGCCCACGTGTCGTCCTCGGTCCGACCAGCGGCGAACTCGGTCCGATGAACCGCGTCCTCTCGGGCATCGCGCCCTCGGGCAACTTCACCTTGGGGAACTACCTCGGCGCGCTGCGGCACTGGGTGACGTTCCAGGACGGCTACGACGCCTTCTATTGCGTCGTTGACCTCCACACGCTCACGTCGGAGATCGCGCCCGAGGCGCTCCGGGCCAACACACTCGACGCCGTGCTGAACCTGCTCGCGGTCGGGCTCGACCCCGACCGCTGCACCCTCTTCGTCCAGAGTCACGTCCCCGAGCACACGCGTCTGACATGGCTCCTCGAGTGCACGACCACCATGGGCGAGCTGCGCCGCATGACACAGTTCAAGGACAAGGGCAAGGGCCAGGAGGCGGTGCGTGCGGGCCTGTTCACGTACCCGGTGCTGATGGCAGCGGACATCCTCCTCTACGACGCGTCCGCCGTTCCCGTCGGTGACGACCAGCGTCAGCATCTGGAGCTGGCGCGCGAGGTCGCCGTCCGCTTCAACAACCGCTACGGGGAGACCTTCGTGGTTCCCGACGCGGCGATCGCCGGCACGGGGGCTCGGGTCATGGACCTCCAGCACCCCGAGCGCAAGATGTCGAAGTCGGTCGACTCGCCGCTCGGCACGATCGGCCTGCTCGACTCCGACGAGGAGATCACGAGGAAGATCCGTCGCGCCGTGACCGACACCGACGGCGAAATGCGCTACGACCGGGCGGCGAAGCCCGGCCTGGCCAATCTGCTCGACCTGCTGGCTTCGGCCACGGACCGCACCCCGCAGGAGGTGGCCGGCGCCTACACCCGATACGGCGACCTGAAGAAGGACGTCGCCGCAGCACTGTGCGAGCTTCTCGGGCCTGTGCGCGAACGTCGTGTCGCGCTCGAGGGCGACCGCGCCTACGTCGACGCAGTGCTCGAACGCGGCGCGGCCAGGGCGCACGAGGTCGCTGCGGCCACCTACGCCCGCGCGGCCCGGGCGATCGGTCTCTTGGCTCCCCCCGACTGATCCTGTCGGGTCCAGTCGATCCGGCCGACGATGGCACCACCGTTCAGCGGCCGCTCCAGGCGACGAGCGCCGCCGTGGGCGGGCTGAAGCCCTTCGGCAGGCTCGCTCCAGAGAGGCGGAGAAGAGTGGCGCGTCGGCCGCCGAGCGCATACGAGGAGACGGCGACCGACGACCCACGGCGGACGGCCTGGCCGAAGAAGATGCGCCCTCCGCCCGGGGCCCACGCCACCGGGCCGGTGGCACCCTGACTGCCGGGGACCGGCTGCACCGCGCCAGACGAGGTGTCCACCACGTCGAGCTCGCTGTGCTCGTCGATCGACGCACGCGCGCGGTCGCCAGGGCGGACCCCGGGCGCGGCGCCCATCCGACCGCGATCCTGCTGCCCGACGGCGAGAACGCAAGCGAGGTCGCCCAGTCTCCCGGCGGACCCTCGACGGTCTGCAAGACGGAACCAGTGGCGGTGGCCATGCGCAGCACCGGGCCGTCGGTCCACGCCAACGTCGACCCGGAGCTGGCCTCCTGGTCCCACGGGCCGAGTGTGGAGAGAAGCCGATGCCCCTGAGGGTCCCACAGCACCAGGTCCTGTTGGGGAGGAGGTCCCACGAGCACGAGGGTCGTCCCGACCTCGCCTGTCACTCCCATGCCGGGAGGAATCGAGACTGGCGGACCTACGACGTGGCCGCGCCCGTCGTACTCCTGGGCCACGCCCGGGCGACCACCGGGACCCGTGAGCCAGACGTCGGCGCGGTCGGTGGCCGGCGCCGGTGAGGAACCGTCTACTGAGGGCCAGGAGTACAGGACGGTCTGAAGATCGTTCGATATCGACGCGTACGTACCGATCGGCCCCGTCGCAGCGCCGATCACGTATCCCGCCCGCGCCAGTGCGACCGGCGGAGCCATCCCGGGAGCGGCGGGGACCTTCGAACGCGCACGGCCGCGGGCGTCGAATCGCACCCTCAGCTGGAGTGAGCCCGAGAGGATGTCGAGGTTGGTCGCGACGCGGGGCGAAGCCGGTTTGGTGACGACGCCACCCGGATGGACAGAGCGCTCGACCGCCGCGGAACGCGACGCGTTGCCCCCGGTCAACGAGAGGCCGCCCACGACCCCGACCGCGGAACAGACCACAACGGCGCAGCACCCGAAGGCCCAGCGACGGCGCCGGCGCCGTCTCGCCTCGCGGAAGAAGCGCGTCGATCTTCGAGCGAGCATCGCACTCGACGACGACTTGCTCGTCGAGAAGCGCGGTCACGCCGCCGCGCCCATGCCTCGGCTCCCCGGTCGCGATCACGGCAGCTCGGCGATCATGTCGATGACGTCTTCGCGCCGATAGCCGTGGCGCCGGGCGAACTCGACGAGCTCGCGGACGCGGCTCAGCACGGCCCCCTTCTGCGGTGTTCCTGACACGCTGATCCCCCGGCCGCGGGTGAACTCCAGGAGTCCCTCGTCTCGGAGGATGTGGAGCGCGGCGGAGCACGGTGTTCTTGTTGACGCCGAGCACGGCGGCCATGTCCTTCGCCAGGGGCAGTCGGTCACCCGGGCCCGCTTCGCCCTCGGCGATGGAGCGGCGGATCTCGGCAGCGACCTGGTCGTGCAGCGCCACCGGCTCGTTCCGGTCGATGTTGACATCTAACATAGTCCTATAGATAGTAGTACTATCCTTGGAACAACGACAGGGGTCTGATGAAGGTCGCAACACCGAGTCCCTCCGCCCACGAATCGACGGCAGACCGCGACCGTGACGCCTCGATAGTCGGAGTGGAGCGGGACGCAGAATGCTCCTTCTCGCTGTGTCGACGACGGCCGGGACTCGGCGCAAGCTCTCTTCGAAGAGGCGCGGCGGCGCAGGCGACGTCGGCACCTGTGGGGCACGATCGTCGTCCTGCTGGGCGTCTTGCTGGTGGCCGTGACGGTCTGGAGCTTCGGTGACGGCACGCCATCTCGCCCCGGCTCCTCGTTCCATCGCGTCCAAGGTCCGCATCCGGTCGGGACGGCCGACGCGGGGATGCCTCCCGCCATGGTCGTCTGGGCGCAGGTGTCGCGATCCACCATGGCCATACAGGTCGTCTCGTCGAGGACTGGACGAGTGGTGCGCACGTTGGCGACGGACGACGGGCTCTTCAACAGCACACCCCAACCCACCGTCTCGGCCGACGGCACGGTGTACTACGACGACTCGGTCCCAGGATCCTCGACTCCCGGTCCGGGGTCTCCCCCGCCGATCGAGCGGGTCATGGCCGTGCCCCTCGCCGGAGGGCCGGTCACGTTCGTCGCGCCAGGCCACGACCCGGTGGTGAGCCCCAACGGCCAGGACCTCGCCTACCTCACGTTCGCGCAGGTCATCACCAAGCTCGGCGGGGTCTCGTTGGTCAGCGACGCCCCGGAGGCGATCGTCGTGCGGGACCTCCTCACCGGCGCGTCGTCCACGTGGAGCTACTCGACCAGCGGTCCGGACATACGGCGACTGAGCTGGTTCCCCGACTCGACGCACCTCGCCTTCTCGACGGAGAACCTCGTGGCCGGGAAGTGGCACCTCTCGACGCGGGTCATCGACGTCTCGGGCGGTGACCGAAGGCTCGAGGACGCTCGGACGATCCCGCTTCCAAGGTGCCCGGCTGGACCGTCTTGGGCGTTCGGGACCGACCACACCATGGCTTTTGCCGGCTTGCTCAACGAGGACAGCGGCATCGGCGTCTGTCGGCACGTCGACATCACCGGTACGGAGCAATCCACACAAACCTTCGTGATCGATGTCCGGACCGGTCGCGAGATTGCGAAGCTGCCGGCCATTCCCGGGCTCATCGGCGACGGACCAGGAGCGGGTTTCCAGATCGACCCGTCCGGTCGCTACATGGCTTATGTCGGACCGGGACTGGGCGCAGGCGGCCTGTACCGCTGGGCTCTGAAGGAACGGGGTCGCACCGCGCGCCCGTCTTGGTTCGACAACAGGTGGGAAGCGTCGGGTGGGTGCCGGCGTCGCTGGGCGGTTCCGTCCCGTCCTGACCGCACCGGTCGTCTGATACCGAACCGGCTCGAGACTCGGGCAGGGCGCGGGTGAGTGCGTCCTGGCGCGACGTGACCTTGTGAGGTCCCCCTACCGATGCCCTTCAGCCTGCGCGCTCACTGGCCGGCCTCGCCGACGCCTCCGGTGGCATCGCCCTCGCTGTACGAGTGCGCCCCGACGCCCGCCAGGGCGCCCTTGTCCACGATGAGGTATTCGTCGCGAATGGGGCGACCGCCGAAGAAGCACTCGAGGATCTCCCGCGTTCCCGCGGCGTAGCGCGCCTGGGCCGAAAGCGACGATCCCGAGATGTGGGGGGTCATGCCCTCGTTGGGCATGACGCGCCACGGGTGGTCGGCCGGTGCCGGCTGGGGGAACCAGACGTCGCCGGCGTATCCGGCCAACTGGCCACTCTCGAGGGCCCGCACGACGGCGTCGCGGTCGCAGATCTTGGCTCGGGCCGTGTTCACCAGGTAGGCGCCGCGCTTCATCTGCCCGATGAGCTCGTCGCCGAACAGGCCCTCGGTCTCGGGATGGAGCGGGGCGTTGATGGTGACCACGTCGCACACCTTCACGAGGGACTCGGCGTCGGGGTGGAACGTGAGCCCGAGCTCGGCCTCCACCTCGGAGCTGAGCCGGTGGCGATCGGTGTAGTGC
Organism: uncultured Acidimicrobiaceae bacterium; assembly: GCA_963824445.1. GTDB lineage: Bacteria > Actinomycetota > Acidimicrobiia > Acidimicrobiales > RAAP-2 > Bog-473. The sequence continues at coordinate 714,394 of CAWGPG010000001.1, forward strand.
AGCACGACATCGAACGGCTTGAGACGGCGCAGTACCGCCAGGCCGATTCGCCCTGCCGCGACCGTGCCCACGGCCATGCCCTCGACGTCGTAAGAGCGCTCGACGCAATCTGCGATGTTCCACCCGCCTCGGACGACCCACCCGTGGGACGGGATGTAGTTGCGCACCAGGGCGAGGATCATCATCACGACGTGCTCGGAGACGCTGATGCTGTTGGAGTAGGTGACTTCGGCCACTGTGAGGCCGTGAGCGCTCGCTGCCGCCAGGTCCACGTGATCCGACCCGATGCCCGCGGTGACCGCCAGCTTGAGGTCCGGGGCTTTGGCGATGCGCGCCGCGGTGAGATACGCGGGCCAGAAAGGCTGGGAGATCACGACGTCCGCGTCGACCAGCTCTCGCTCGAAGACCGAGTCGGGGCCGTCCTTGTCCGAAGTGACCACGAAACTGTGACCCGCCGCCTCGAGGAAGCGACGCAGCCCGAGCTCACCCGAGACACTGCCCAGGAGCTGTCCCGGGACGAAGTCGATGCTGGCGGGCGTCGGGGCGGTCTGGCCCCCGGGGTACCGATCGATCCGGGGCACGCCGTCGCGGGGGTAGGCGGTGGGGTACCCGTCGACCGGGTCGGGATACAGCACGCAGACGATCTTGGCCATCGGTGGTCCCTACCTCTCGTCGATCTTCAGTCCCTCGTCGATCCTGAGCGTCCGGTGGCGTGGCGCTCTCGTAAGACACGCATCACTCCCCCAGGACGAGCCGGATACGCCTTCGTGCCGAGCGCCCCGCCGCACAGTTGCGGCTTCCGCCACCGTCTCATAGACTGAACATTCAGTCAATATACGCGAACCGCGCCAGGGCGGCCGACGGGCGGCCCGGCGCCGACGGGGGACGGATCGCAGCGGTGACCATCGAGGCAGAAACGGTCGAGCACCTCTCGGAACGCCTCGACCGGCTGATCGAGGAGCAGGAGGCGGCATTCGTCACGCGTCAGCCGCGCTCGGCGGCGATGCTTCCGCGCGCTGAGCAGTCGCTGGCCGGCGGGGTCACCTCGAGCTGGCAGATCACCCGGCCTCAGCCGGTCTTCCTCACTCATGGCGCCGGATCCAAGGTGTACGACCTCGACGGGAACGAGTACGTCGACCTCCACGGCGGGTACGGCGCCGGCTTGGCGGGGCACGCCCACCCCGCGATCGTCGAAGCGGTGCGGACACAGGTCGGGCGTGGCACCCACTTCGCCCAACCCACCGAAGCCGCGGTGACGGTGGCGGAGGAGCTCGGTCGGCGCTGGCAACTGCCGGTATGGCGATTCGCGAATTCCGGGACCGAGGCGACCATGGACGCCGTCCATCTCATGCGCTCGTTCACCGGGCGGGACCTCATCGTGAAGGTGGAGGGCGGGTACCACGGACACCACGACTCGGTGCAGGTCTCGGTCTGCCCCGAGGCCGACGAAGTGGGGCCACCCGAGTCACCGCACGGAGTTCCGGCAGCGACCGGTATCCCCCATTCCATCTTGGACCTCACCATCGTCGTGGGATTCAACGATCTCGACGTGGTCGAGCGCGTCCTCGTCGCGCACCCCGGCCGGGTTGCGGGCATGATCCTCGAGCCCGTGATGATGAACGTGGGCATCATCGAGCCCGACCCGGGCTACCTTGCCGCGCTCAAGGACCTGCTGCACCGTCACGGCGCGCTCCTCACCTTCGACGAGGTGAAGACGGGGCTCACTGCGGGACCCGCCGGTGTGGTCGGCCTGACCGGAGTGGTTCCCGACCTCGTCTGTCTGGCCAAGGCCATCGGCGGCGGCGTGGCGTCGGCCGCGGTAGGGGGCACCGAGGAGGTGATGGCCCACGTGGCGCGCGGTGACTACGAGATGGTGGGCACCTTCAACGGGAACCCGCTGGCCATGGCCGCGACCCGGGCCATGCTGGAGTCGGTGGCGACTCCAGCCGCCTACGAGCGGCTGGAGGTGCTGCGCCGGCGGACGCGCGACGGGCTCGAAGCGGCGATCGCGGCCAACGGGGTGGACGCACACGTCGTCACGGTGGGCGCCAAGGGGTGCGTGGTCTTTTCCACCACGCCGGTGCGCGATTTCCGCGACTTCCTCGGCCTCGACAACCGGTTCAACCATGCCCACTGGCTCTGGCAGCACAACAACGGCGTATTCCTCCCGCCGTGGGGCAAGACGGAGCAGTGGCTGGTGTCGGTGCAGCACGACGAGGCCGACATGGACCGGTTGGTCGACAACTTTGCCGGCCTCTGCTCGGAACTGGCCCGGTGACGGCGCCTTCGCTCTTCCGGCGGTCGGCAGTCCTGCGGCGGGCCCCGGAGCCGCCGGTGACCGGACATCGGCTCCGGTGGTCCCTATCGTCTGCCTGCTCCCGGCGAGACCGGGGTCCGAAAGCCGCCAGGTTCGGGGAGACAGTGCGCCACCGGGTTGCGTGCCCGGAGGCGATGAGCAAGGGGGTGAGCCATCACATTCCATCCTCGTGAGGGATACGGCGACCGGGGGAAACGATCCGTGTCGCGCCGTGAGTTCCTGACATTGACCGCGGGACTGGGCCTGGCTTCGGCCGGACTCGGGGCCGTGGCCGAGGGGTTGACCGCCGGCCAGGCTGCGGCGGCAGACCGGGCAGCCTCCCCTATCCCGTTGGCCCGGCCCGACAACCCGGTGACGTGGCCCGCGACCAGTGGCGCTCCGGCGATCGCCTCCGGGTTGCCCAGCGAACGCAACGCCACCCTTCGCGTCTACAACTGGGTGGCGTACGTCAACAAGGCGGTTCTCAACAACTTCGCCAAGAAGTACAACTGCAAGGTCGAGCTCACGACGTTCAACACCATGTCGGAGGCGATCTCCAAGCTGCGGAGCGGCCAGTTCAACTTCGACGTGTTCGTGCCGACGATCGACGTCTTGGGCCAGCTGGTGGAGGGCAAGCTCCTCAGGCCTCTCACCCACAGCTACATCCCCAACATCACCGAGGCCTGGTCCGAATTCCAGAATCCCTTCTACGACCAGAAGTGGCAGTACTCGGTGCCCTACACCATCTACACCACCGGCATCGCGTGGCGGAAGGACCACGTCAAGGAGAATCCGTATGCCATGGCGAACCCGTGGGCCATGCCCTGGCAGTCCAAGTACAAGGGCAAGGTGGCCATCCTCGACGACTACCGCGAGTCGTTGAGCCTGGGGCTGATGAAGAACGGCATCTACGACCTCAATACCACCAAGACCTCGCAAATCCAGCTGGCTGCGTCCTCGCTCCAGCGGCTGGCCCAGCTGACGCACGTGCACATCGACAACAACGACTACTCGAACGTTCCCAGCGGTCAGATCTGGATCCACCACGCCTGGTCCGGGGACATGGCGGCTGCGGCTTCGTACATGCCCAAGGGGGTGCCGGTCGACGTGGTCGGCTATTGGTTCCCGCCCGACGGACGGGGACCGGTGGGCAACGACACCATGGTCCTGCTGGCCGGAGGAAAGAACCCGGTCCTGTCCCACCAGTTCCTCAACTACATGCTCGATCCGCACAACGCCCTCGAGAACATCAGTTACAACGGGTACATGCAGCCCTTGACCGGGGTGACCCCCCAGGTGCTGGTGTCAGAAAAGATCCTGCCCAAGTCCCTCACCTCGACCGTCGTCTTGCCCTCCTATTTCGACCGCGGCGTGGGTGAGTACGAGCTGCCGCCCGCGGCCGCCGCCGCGTGGCAGCAGGCCTGGCTGCGGGTGAGCGGCGGCGTCTGAGGCGCAGGCGGCATCGACGGCCCGATGGGACGCTCCGCCGGGGTGCCCGTGACCCGACGGTCTCGCCGCAAGAGCCTTCTGCCCGAGCTCCCGACTCCGGACAAACCCCAGGGCCGGTTCATCTGGGCGGCCCTGGCGGCTCCCGGGATCGTCTGGCTCGTCCTCTTGTTCCTGGTTCCCTTCTACGTCGTGCTGGCCATTGCCGGTGGCGAGCTCAACCAGATCTTCCAGTCACCGGAGCCGGCGTGGAACCCGCTGCAGTGGACGGGCGCGAACTACACCGCGGTGTTCCACGACATCGTCGGCGCCGGCGCCTTCGTGGGGCCGATCTTCCTTCGCACCGTCGTCTACGTGGCCATCGCCTCGTTGATGTCCCTCGCCATCGCCTACCCGGCCGCGTACTTCGTCTCACGCTTCGGCGGCCGGCGCAAGGGGATCTTCCTGGCGCTGCTGATCGCGCCGTTCTGGATCAGCTACATGATGCGCATGCTGGCCTGGATCGACCTGCTCCAGACCGACGGCTACGTGAACAAGTCGCTCGCCTTCTTCCACCTGGCGAGCGTGGACTGGCTGGGTGGCCTCTCGCTGACGGTGATTTTCGGCCTGGTCTACGGCTACATCCCGTACCTGATCCTGGTGCTCTACGCCGGACTCGACCGGATCGACCAGCGGCTCATCGAAGCGGCCCGGGACCTGGGTCTGGGACGGGTGCGCACATTCCTGCGGGTGACCATGCCCCTGAGCCGTCAGAGCATCCTGACCGGAATGCTGATCATGGTGCTGCCGATGATGGGCGACTACTACACCAATCAGATGCTGTCGGGCTCCGCCAGCACCTCCATGATCGGCAACGTCATCGACGGACAGCTCAACACGGCCAGCCAACAGGCTCAGGGGGCCGTCCTGTCTCTGCTGCTGCTCGCCGTCCTCCTCGTTCCGATGATCTACTACGTGGTCCAGACCAACCGGGCGTCGGCGGAGGTCTTCTGAGATGGCGGTGACCACCGGCCGGCCGCTCGCGTCGGATGTGCCGGGAGCGTCAGTCCCCCCGGAAGGGGCTGAGCTCCCGCCCGAGCCTCGCCGCACGCGCCGACCGCCCTGGCGGAACCCGTGGCGGCGGCCCTGGATCCTCGAGACGTTCACCTGGCTCTATCTGGCCTGGTCGATCCTGCCCATCGCCCTGGCCGTCCTGTTCTCGTTCAACGCAGGGAAGTCGCAGAGCACCTGGCAGGGCTTCTCCCTGCGCTGGTACGTGACCGACCCGGTGAACTCGGTGCTGCACGACCCGGCCCTGCGGGCCTCGGTGGTCCAGACCGTACGGCTCAGCTTCTTCACCACCCTGATCGCCGTTCCCCTGGGGGTGGCGTTCGCCATCGGTATCGACCGCTGGCACTCACGTACTTCCCGTGTCTCCAACACGGTCATGATCTTCTCGTTCGTCATCCCCGAGCTGATCTTCGCCGTCGCGCTGTTCTTCGTGTTCACCCAGCTGTTCACGAGCATCCACCTCGGTACGATGGCCGAGGTCCTCGCCCTCGTCATGTGGAACTTCAGCTGGCCGGCGATCATCGTGCGCGCCCGGCTGATCTCCATCGGTCGCCAGTACGAGGAGGCGGCGGCCGACCTCGGCGCGTCGCGGCTGCTGCGCGCTGTGGCGGGTGCTGCTCCCCATGCTCATGCCGGCGGTGCTGGCCAGCGCCGTGCTGGTCTTCGCCGGCGTGGTCGACGACTTCGTCATCGTCGACCAGCTTTCGTCGACGGCGAGCACCCAGCCGATGTCGGTGGTGATCTACTCCAACACCCACGGTGGCAGCGCCGGGCCCGAGCTCAACGCGCTCGCGACCATCATGTTGGTGCTCTCGTTCATCGTCGCGACGCTTGGCTTCTTGGGCTACCGGTGGATGACGCGTGGTGAGCGTCGTGCGGGCGCCAGCGCCAACCAAGGTGCACTGACGGCGGTCGCCGGCCTCTGACGGCGTCGATGGGGGACGGCCGGCGTCGGGGATCGCCTCCGCCGGCCCACAGCCTGCGTCAGCGGACTACTGCCTGTGCGCGCCCCGATCCGCCCGTCGCATCGTGGTCGTCGTCGCCGCGATGGTACGAGTCGGGCCCATCGCCTCCGCGCGGCCGGACCGCTTCGCCCTCGGCGGGAGCCGGAGTGTCGAGACCCTGGTCACCGGTCAACGGCAGGACGCGGAGCGCCTCCGCCGGCAGGAACACCTCCACCGGCGTGCCTTGAACGCAGGACACCGGGCCGTCGCTATTGGGGAGGAGGGACTGCACGGAGTGGCCGGGCGCGAGGGAAACGATGACCTTGGTGGCAGAACCCATGTAGACCAGCCGCTCGACCATGCCCGGCACGTGGTTGGTCCGCGGCGTGCCGAACGGGTCGAGTCGGATTCGCTCCGGCCGGATGGCCAGCTTGACCGCGCCGCTCGTCCCCACGGCGCCGCACTCGGCCCGCAGGACGAAGTCGCCCAGCCGGACCCGGCAGGCGTGGCCGTCGGCGGGGCCGAGCGCCTCGGCCGGCATGAGGTTGGAGACCCCGAGGAAGTCGGCCACATAGGCGTCGGCCGGTTCCTCGTACACGTGCTCGGGGCTGCCGGTCTGGACGACGCGGCCGCCCTCCATGACGGCCAGGCGGTCGGACATGGTCAGCGCTTCCTCCTGGTCGTGGGTGACGTAGAGGAACGTGATGCCGACGGCCTCCTGAATGGCCTTGAGCTCGACCTGCAGGGTGCGGCGGAGCTTGGCGTCGAGGGCGCCCAACGGCTCGTCGAGCAAGAGAACTGCCGGTTCGAGCACGAGGGCCCGCGCCAGAGCCACCCGCTGTTGCTGGCCGCCCGAGAGCTGACCGGGACGGCGTTTGTCGTAGCCGCCGAGGCGGACCAGGTCGAGCGCCTCACCGACCCGCTTTTGCGCCTCGGCCTTCCCCACCTTCTTGTAGCGCAGGCCGAACCGCACGTTCTCGGCCACGGAGAGGAACGGGAACAGCGCGTAGCTCTGGAAGACGGTGTTGACGTTGCGCTTGTTGGGGGGCATCCGCGCCACATCGATCCCGTCGAGCAGGATCCGTCCACTGGTCGGCTCCTCGAACCCCGCCACCAGCCGCAGCGTGGTGGTCTTGCCGCAGCCCGACGGCCCGAGAAGGGAGAAGAACTCGCCGGGACGGATATGGAGGTCGATGCCGGCCACGGCCTCCACGTCGTCGAACCGCTTGCGCAAGGAGACGAGCTCCACCTCGCCGCCGGTCTCAGTCACGGGCATCTCCCTCCCTCAGACTCTCGCCCCGCTTCGCTCAGATTCTCGCCCATGCCCATGCGCTCCGCTCGCACGCAGACCCTTCAGCTGCGATCTCCGCTCAGCTGCGATCTCCGCCACCGGCACTAGCAGGTGATGGCTGCGACCCGGGACCGGCCTTCAGCCCCCCGGCCCACGCGAGTCGAAGGCGACCACTCGAAGGACAGGCGGTCGGCGGCGAAGCGCATGCTCAGTTCGAACGCTTTCGCCGCCTGCACGGTGTCGTCGTCGAGGGCGATCTGGATCGCGAACCCATCGAGCAGCGCCGAGAACACCACCGCGAATTCGCCCGCATCCACATCGCCGAACTCACCCTCGCGCTGGCCCTCCTCCACGATGGTGCGGATCGTCTCGCGCCAGTGGCGGTCGAAGTCGGCCCGCACCCGGCCCACTTCGGCGTGGCGCGCCGACTGCGACCACAGTTCGAGCCACACCACCCACGAGTCGGGGGACTCGGCCACCGACTCGGGGAGGCACGTCATCGCCACCAGTTCCTCCAGCCGTCCCGTGGCGCTCTCAATGGCCGCCAGACGTGCCGCGCCCACGGCGTACCATCCGTCCTCGGCGTAGCGCATGGCCTCGGTCAGGAGGTTGTCCTTCGTCTTGAAGTAGTAGATGACGAGGGCCGGACTGGTGCCCGAACGCTCGGCGACGTCGGCGATGCGAGCGTCCGGGAAACCGCGCTCCGCGATCACCTCCAGGGCGGCTCGCAACATCTGTTCGCGCCGTACGTCGGCACCGGCGACGTCAGCGGCGCCCGGTTCAACGGGACCAGCCTCGTCTACCCCGACCTTCACCGACACCTCCGGCACCGTCGTTGGCCCGCCCGTGGCTCCGCCGAGGGCTGTTCCCGTGTCGCCACGTCCTCCGCGGTCATCATGCTCCGATCCGGCCGCGGCCTGAACCTGTCCCGGCTCGCGTGCCCGTGCTTGTCGCCAAGGCTATCAGGGGCTTAGACTGAACAGTCAGTCAAACAGTCGAAAGCCCTCGAACCGTCCGTCGGCCCGGTGTCGGTGCCAGGGTTGCCAGACACTCCCACCCCGCGCTGCCACCCGGCGTGCGCGTCCGGTGACGAATGGGGCGGCAGAAGGAACACAAGGAACGGGCGGAGAGAACACCAACAACCGGGCAGAAGGAAAGGGACGATGACAGTCACCAGTGCCAGCACCTCCCCCAGCAGCGCCGCCCGCTCGGGCGGTGCCAACCGCTACGACGCCATCGTGATCGGGGGTGGCCACAACGGCCTGGTGTCGGCCGCCTACCTGGCGCGGGCCGGCGCCCGCACCCTGGTGCTCGAGTCACGCCACAAGACCGGCGGTGCCGCCACCACCGAGTCCCCGTGGCCGGACGCCCCCGAGTTCAAGGTGACCCGGCTTTCGTACGTGATGAGCCTGCTGCCGCCGACCGTGATGGACGAGCTCCAACTCGTGAAACACGGCTACAAGATCTTCCCGATGGGTCCCTATTACCAGGCCTTCCCCGAGGGTGGGTCGATCAAGATCTTCGCCGACGACGCCAAACGCAACTACGACGAGATCGCGAAGTGGTCGAAGAAGGACGCCGAGGCCATGCCGCGCTGGGACGCCTGGATGGCCGGCCTCGCCGAGGTGCTGGGCCCGCTCCTGCTCACCGTCCCGCCCAATATCGGCTCGCACAAGCCGGCCGATCTGCGCGACACGCTGCGCCTGGCGTGGCGCAATCGCGGCATCGACGTGCGCACCGTCGCCGACGTCACCCGACTGATGACGATGTCCATCGCCGACCTGCTCGATGACTGGTTCGAGTCCCCGCAGGTCAAAGGGGCCATGGCGGTCAACGGCGTCATCGGCACCTGGGCCGGACCGTGCGAACCCGGCACGGCCTACGTCATGGCGCACCACTCCATCGGCGACATCGGTGACGGTCACCTCGGGAACTGGGGCTTCCAGGAGGGCGGGATGGGCGCGGTGGCCGACGCCATCGAGCGCTCGGCCCGTAGCTTCGGCGCCGAGATCCGGCTCAACGCCCGGGTGTCGAGGGTGCTCACCTCGGGCGGCCAGGCCCGCGGCGTGGTCCTCGAGAGCGGCGAGGAGATCACCGCGCCGGTCATCGTGACCACGCTCCACCCCCGCACCGCCTTCCTCGACCAGGTCGGCCGGGCCAACCTCCCGGCCACCTTCGTGGAGGACATCGAGCGGTGGAAGACCCGGTCGGGCGTGGTCAAGATCAACCTGGCGCTGTCCGAACTGCCCGACTTCCTGGCCGATCCGGGCACCGAGCTCCAAGAGCACCACACCGGATCGGTGGAGATGGCCCCGTCGGTGGAGTACATGGAGCGGGCGTTCCAGGACGCCCGTGAGGGCCGCCCCGCCGCCCGGCCGTTCAGCGACGGGGTGATCCCGACCGTGTTCGACAAGACCCTGTGCCCAGAGGGCTGCCACATCATGTCGCTGTTCTCCCAGTGGGTGCCTCAGCACTTCGCCGACGCCCCCCACACCGAGGAGCTGGAGGCCTATGCCGACCGGATGATCGACTGCTACGCCGAAGTGGCACCCAATCTGAAAGGGGCCATCCTCCATCGCGACGTGGTCGGACCGTACGAGATGGAGCACGAGTACGGTCTCATCGGCGGCAACATCTTCCACGGCGAGCTGTCGGCCGAGCAGCTGTTCCACATGCGTCCTGCCCCGGGGTACGCCGACTACCGCACCCCCATCGGCGGGATGTACTACGGCAGCTCGGCCACCCACGCCGGCGGCGGGGTGTGCGGAATCCCCGGTTGGCAGGCCGCCCGCGCCGCCATCGGCGACCACCGGCGTGCCAACGGCCGGCTCCGCTCCCGCCGCGCCCCGCCTGGGGGTGAGGGCCGGCTCTGAGCCCGCCGAGGCCGGACCGGGCGATGCGGCCCAGTCGGCGGCAACGCAGCGGGCCTCAGCGGTGAGGGCCATGCTCGAGGCGTCCTCCGTCGCCTTGGTCGGCGCCAGTCCCAGGCCCAACAGCTTGGGCGAGCGCATGGTGACCGAAATCAATCGCAGCTCCCGCCGCCCCCTCGAGATCCACCTCGTCAACCCTGGCCACGACGTCGTGGCCGGCCAGCCGTGCCTTCCGTCGCTCGAGGCGATCGCAGGGCCGGTTGACCTGGTGCTCCTGGCGGTCCCGGACGCGGCGCTCGAGGAGCAGCTCGCGCTCGCCGCCTCCCGTGGCGACCGCTCGGCCGTGATCTTCGGGAGCGCGCATGAGCCCGCCGACCTGCGCGGGCGGCTCATCTCCATCGCCACCGGTGCCGGTATGGCGTTGTGCGGAGCGGGTTGCATGGGCTTCGTCAACGTCAGCAGTGGGTTGCGGGCCCTGGGCTACCTCGAGCGCGACCCCATCGCCGCCGGCCCCGTCGCACTGGTCACGCACTCCGGTTCGGTGTTCTCGGCGCTGCTGCGCACCCGACGCCAGCTCGGCTTCACCCTCGCCGTCAGCAGCGGCCAGGAGCTCGTCACCAGCGCGGCCGACTACCTCGACTACGCCCTCACCGACCCGAGCACCAGGGTCGTGGCCCTCGTGCTCGAGACCCTTCGCGATCCCGGCGCCCTGCGCCGCGCCCTCGAGCGGGCCGCCAGCCAGGACGTGGTCGTCGTGGCCCTCACGGTGGGCGGATCCCCCGCCGGCCGCACCCTGGTGGCGGCCCACTCCGGGGCGCTGGCGGGGACCGACGGCGCCTGGGAGGCGCTGTGCGACGCCGACAACGTGGTGCGGGTGGCCGACCTCGGCGAACTGGTCGACACCATCGAGCTCTTCTCCGCCGGCCGGAGGGCGGGTCCAGCCGCCCCTGGCGGGGGAATCGCCACCGTGCACGATTCTGGAGCGGAGCGGGCACTCGTCGCGGACCTCGCCCACCAGCTCGGTGTTCCTTTCGCCACCCTCGGCCCCGGCACGATGGCCGTCCTCGACGATTTGCTCGAACCCGGACTGCATCCGAACAACCCGCTGGATCTGTGGGGTACGGGAAGGGACACGGAGCAGCTCTTCACGGACGCTCTGACGACGATGGCGACCGACGACGCGGTCGACGCGGTCGCCCTCGGGGTGGACCTCGTCCCCGAGTACGACGGGGACGACAGCTACCCCCGCGCCATGCACGCGGCCGCGGCCGCCACGACCAAGCCGATGGCCGTGCTGAGCAACGTGGGCGACGCGATCGACCAGGCGGCGGCGGCCCAGCTCCGTGCCGCCGGCGTGCCCGTCTTGGAGGGAACCCGGTCGGGACTGCGCGCGCTCGGCCACCTCCTCCTCCACCGCGACCGCGCCGCGAGGACTCCGGTCGTCACGCGTTCGCGGTTGGACTCCGCGCGCCGCCAGCGATGGACTGAGCGGCTCGGGCGCGGCGCGCTGGACGTCACTGAATCCTTCGACCTCCTGGCCGACTACGGCATCGCACACGTCGCCGTGCGCACGGCCGGCAGCCGTGACGCCGCGGGTCGCGGCGGCCAGGGGGCTCGGCTTTCCCGTGGTCCTCAAGACGGCCGGCTCCGAGATACGGCACAAGTCCGACGTCGGCGGCGTGGTGCTCGACCTCGCCGATCCCGACGCCGTGTCGACCTCGTACGACACCATGGCGGCCGAGCTCGGATCGCAGGTGCTGGTCGCCGCCACCGCTCCAGCGGGGGTGGAGCTGGCGCTCGGCCTGGTCCGGGACCCGCACCTCGGGCCCCTGGTGGTGCTGGGCGCCGGCGGCGTGTTGGTCGAGCTCCTCTCGGACCGGGCGCTGCGCCTCCCGCCGCTCGACGAGGACCGGGCCAAAGCGATGATCGGCGGCCTGAGGATCGCTCAGGTCCTCCGAGGCTTCCGGGGCGGTGCTGCGGCGGACATCGCTGCGATCGCCGACGCGGTGGTCGCGTTCTCCCACCTGGCGGAGGAGCTCGGCGAGGAGATCGATGCCCTCGAGGTGAATCCACTGCGCTGCGGTCCCTCGGGATGCATGGCCCTCGACGTGCTGGTGGAGTCCCGGCACACCGGCTCGACGCCCCGCGCTCAGAAGATCACGTAGATCTTCCGCCGGGTTTCCTCAATCTCCGAGGTCCTTTCTACGAACCCTTCGCCTTCTCCGGGAACGGGAGCGCGATGGGATCGGTCGCGAGCCGGCTGGCCCCGTGCTCGTCGAAACGGTCGAGCCCGAGCGCGGAGGTGTCGAGCACGTCGGAGCGTCCGTGCACGGCGAGGTCAGCGGCGGCGCGGGCGACGCCCGGGCCCCACATCATCCCGTGACCGCCCGCCGCGGCGATCACGGTGCCGGGCACCGGACCCTCGGCGGTGAGAACCGGGCCGAGGATCGGCAGGTGATCAGGCGTGTAATCGATCGTGGCCGCCCACACCTTGCGCAGTCCGAGGCCGCGGGTGGCCGGGACCAATTCGGCCAACCGGTCCCGCATCCGATCCAGATAGCGCCAGTCGATCTGGCGCGCCTCGCCGGGCGTCTCCGCCGGGTTGCTCATCCCGAAGAGGACACCCCCCTCTTCGGGACGCCAGTACAACCCCGCCTCGAGGTCGAACACCATCGGGAAGTGCGTCGGGTCGAAGGCAGGATGGGGCTCGGTCACCGCCACCTGGTGGCGGGCACCTCCGACTGGCACCGTCACGCTTCCGGCGAGGGCGGCCACGCGTGCGAGCTCGGGGCCGCCGGTGAGCACGACGATCTCGGCGTCGATAGGCCCGGCGCTCGAGTCGATGCCGATGACCCGGCCCGCGACCGTGCGCAACCCGGTGAAGGCGACCTCCTCGCAGACCTCCACTCCCGAACGTCCGAGCGCAACCGCGTACGCCAGCACGTTGCGGGGCGGGTCGATGTACCCGTCTTCCGCCAGGAACGTCCCCCCGAGGCTGCACCCTGGCGCCATGGAGGGGTTCCGTGCGTCGGCCTGGTCGGAATCGAGCCACTCGACGTCGAGGCCGAGATCGCGCTGCATCGCCATGCGCGTGCGCGCCGCCGCCACCTGCGCGTCGTCGAAGGCGGGCAGGAAGTAGCCCTGCCTGACGAACCCCGAATCGATGCCCAGCTCCTCGTACTGGGCGGCGTAGAAGCGCTTCGACCACTCGGCGAGGTGTACCGCCGTCGGGGTGCCGCCCTGGCTGCGCACGATGCCGGCGGCCCGGCTGCTGGCACCCATACCCAGGCGGCCCTTCTCCACCAGCACCACCCGACCGACGCCGGAGTTCCGCAGGAAGGTGGCGCACCAGCCACCCACCGTTCCGCCGCCGACCACCACGGCGTCCGCGGCGTCCGGGACAATCCCGGGGGCACGCGCCCGAGCATTCGTCCAGCCGACCACGAGTCCGACGCTCGCATAAACTGAACCTTCAGTCAAACAGCTCGGACGATCGGTAGAGCAGGGACGGACGAGAGGCACACGAGGAGCGGACGATGTACAGCCTCACGGCAGAGGATCTCGAAATCCAGGCTCGGGCGCGCACGCTGGCCGACGAGCTCATCCCCTTCGAGGAAGAGGCCGAGCTCAACGGGGGGGACCTGCCGCCAGAGGTGCTCGAGAAGCAGCACCGCCGCGTCCATGAACTTGGCCTCTACGCCACCAACATGCCGGCCGAGCTTGGAGGTGGCGGGTGCAGCATGCTCCAGCAGGTCTTGGTCCAAGAGCAAGTCGGAAGGGTCACCAACGCCCTGGCGTGGATCGCCGCCACCCCGCCCGCCTGGCTCCCCGCGGTGGCCACGCCCTACCAGATGGAGCACTACGTGCTCCCGGGCATCCGGGGCGAGAAGGAGGAGTGCTACGCCATCACGGAGGAGGGCGCAGGCTCCGACGTCGACGCGATCGAGTCGACGGCCCGTGCTGACGGCGACGGCTACGTGCTCGACGGGGTCAAGTGGCACGTGACGTCGTACAACACCGCCGCGTATGCCTTCTTCCAGGCGAAGCTGACCGACGGACCCCATGCCGGTCAGCACGCCATGTTCGTCGTCGACCTCCCCTCACCAGGTGTCCGGGTGGTGCGCACGCCGGCGTACACCCACACCATCAGCCACCACCACCCGATCGTGGCGTTCGAGTCGGTGCGGGTGCCGGCCGTCAACCGGGTGGGAGCCGAAGGCGATGGGTTGGGCTTCTCCTACGAATGGTTCCGCTACGAGCGCATGATGGTCGCGGCGCGCTGCACTGGGCGGCGCGCAACGGCTCGTCGACGAGTGCACCGCCTTCGCCCGGGATCGGATCGTGGGGGGCCGGCCCATCAGCGAGCTCGGCGCCGTGCAGATCATGCTGGCCGACTCCCTGACGGAGCTGTTCGCGGCGCGCGCCATGGTCTATGAGACGGCGCGGGGGGTCGACGACGGCGCCGACCTGAAGGTGCAGCACACCCAGTGCTCGATGGCCAAGCTGTTCGCGTCCGAGATGGCCAACCGCGTCGCCGACCGAGCGGTGCAGATCTTCGGTGGGCGCGGCTACATGCGCGAGAACGTGGCCGAACGCCTCTTCCGAGAGTTGCGCGTCGAGCGCATCTGGGAGGGCACGAGCGAGGTGCAGCGCAGCATCGTCGCCGGGCAGCTGGTCAAGCGAGGAGCAGCGCCCTTCGCGTGACCTCGTAGGCGGGCGGAGCGTCAGCCCGCTCGACTCAACCCGCCGAGGCGAGCGAGCGGTTCTGTACCGGCTGGCCGAGATAGGCCCGCGCCACCATGGTGACGTACCGGTAGACGTCCTCCTCCTCCGACGACAACGGCCCGGCGACGGCGTGCGGCGACGTGAGTCCGCGCTGGACCGATTCGCAGGCGAGCCAGTCCTGCCGATTCGTGATGTCCCAGAAGTCGACCGCGAAGGAGGGGTCGAAACCGGGTTCCGCCGCCGCGTCCGGGTCGAAGGCCCACGTGCACTCGATCCGAGTTCGATCCGCCGCGAGAGGCGTGAGCCGGTGGGTCATCACGTAGTCGGGGTGGAGGCTCACGAGGATGTTGGGGAAGACGTTGACGTAGACGACCTTGCGCCGGTCCTCGTTTGGCACGTTGCGCAGCGGCGCCGATCCGCTCCTCCCGTCGAGGGACATCGTCTCGACGCCCTCGCGCAGGTCCATCCAGCCGCCGATCCACGTCCCGGCCTCGTCGTAGTTCTCACCGCTCTTGGGGGGGCTGACCTCACACAGCTGAGGGTGGATGACCGGGCAGTGATAGCACTCGTGGTAGTTCTCGGTCAGCGTCTTCCAATTGGCCGCCACCTCGTAGTCGTGGCGGGCGGCGACCCGCAGACGTTCGGGCTCGTACGGCGCGACGAGCGCTTCGAGGCCGCCGAGGCCGTCCTCGAGGGGCGCAGCACTTCCCGAGGCATCGACGAAGATCATCCCGTGCCACACCTCCACGGGGAGGGAGACCAGCCCATGCTCGGCACCGTCGAACGCGACCTGGTCCTTGAAGCCGGCCGCCGTCCAGAGGTCTCCGTTGAGTCCGTAGGACCAGGAGTGGTACGGGCAGATGATCCGCCCATGGTGCGCGGACGCGCCACAGGGCAGCAGCTCATGCCCGCGGTGACGACAGACATTGGCGAACGCGTGCACCGCGCCGGTCTCGTTCGCGCGTCAGCAGCACGCCGCCGTTGCCGACCCACTCGGCCCGCTGGTCGCCCGGCGCGGCCAAGTCCCCGCTCAGGCCGACGCAGAGCCAGCCTCGCGTGAAGAAGTGCTCCCGCTCCCACTCGAACACGGCCTCATCCACGTAGGCCTCACGGGGCAGCATCCGGCTCCGGCCGAAGGGTGCGAGCGTCGCCGCCAACGCGCGCGGATCGATCGGCGCCGGGGGCGCAGAAGCGGCCAAGCCGACATGGGCCGCGACCGGCCCTCGCCCGCGTGGACCTCTTTGACTGACCATACAGTCAATGTTACGGATCAGGGGGCCCCTCTGTCCAGGCTCTTGGCGGAGGCGGTTTCGGCCCGACCGGACCCGATGGTCGTCAGACGCCGAGCACGCCCGCCCACCAGCTGTAGAGGCGGTCGAAGAGCCACGTCAGCGGTCCGTGCGGGTACAGGAAGAAGTTGAGCATGACCAGGCCGAGCAGGATCGGCATCGTGTACTGGCGGTACTTGAGGTAGGTCGGCCAGTAGCGGGCCGGGAGCAGCCGTTCGAAGAGGACCGAACCGTCGAGCGGCGGGATCGGGATCAGGTTGAAGGCGCACAACCCGACGTTCACCAGGCTGGCGTAGAAGACGACCTGCGCCCCGGTCGAGAACGTCCCCGACGACAGGACACCGGGCCGCACGAACTGCACGAAGAGGACACCGAAGATCGCGGCCAGGGCCGCGTTCACAGCCGGGCCGGAGAGCGACACCAGCACACCTTGGTTACGCGGGCTCCGCAACCGGCCGACGTTCACCGGCACGGGCTTGGCCCAGCCGAAGAAGCCGACCGACCCGAGCGACAGCAACGCGGGGACGAGCAGCGTCCCGACCGGGTCCACATGCGGGATGGGATTGAGGGTCAGGCGTCCGGCGCGCTTGGCCGTGTCGTCACCGAAGGCATTCGCCACGTAGCCGTGCGACACCTCGTGGAGGATGATCGACGGCACCATGACGCAGAAGATGATGATCTCGGTCGTCGTGATGTTGTGATGCACCACGAGCGCAACGAAGACGACGATTGCGGCTGCGATCCACAGCGCGCGCTTCGTTTGCGGGTCCATCGGACGCCGGCTGCCCGAGGGGGCTCCCGGTGGGCGCACCGCCTAGTGCTTGGCGGCGTCGACGATGCAGAGGCGGGCGGCCGGCATGGCCTCCAAGCGCGCCTCACCGATCGGCTTTCTGCAGACTTCGCAGAGCCCATAGGTCCCGGCGTCGAGCCGTGCGATCGCGGCATCGACCTCTTCGAGCGCCTCCCGCAACTCGGTGGCGAGCCGCTCCGCTTCGCCGCGCTCGGCGGTCACCTGGCTGGAGTCGGCGAAGTTCGAGTCGTAGTTGAGGCCGCTGCCCTGTTCGTCGTAGCCGAGCTCCTTCAGCTGGGCGCGCAGACCGGCCTGCTCGTTACGAAGCAGGGCGGCGAAGTCGACGCTGTCGGTGTCGGCATCGGCGGTCTCGACCATGGGGGCCTCGTTCGGCATGGGTTCATGCTACGCGGTCACGCCGCCCCGCGTTCCCGCCCTCGGGTGGGCGGCCTCGTAGGCCCGCCGCAGGTGCTCGGGCGAAACCTTGGTGTAGCGCTGCGTCGTGGCGATGGAGGCGTGGCCTAGCAATTCCTGGACCACACGGACATCCGCGCCTCGGCCGAGCATGTGGGTTGCGCAGGAGTGTCGCAGCACGTGCGGGCTCACCCGATCCGCCAAACCGGCCCGCAGGGCGTACTTCTTGACCACCCCGTACGCGCCCACTCGCGTGAGTCGACTGCCACGCACGTTGAGGAACACCGCCTCCGCATCGCTGCGCCGGCGCCAGCGACGGGGTTCGAGGAGCGGGCGTCCCGCACCCGACAGCCACTCGACCAAGGCCGCCCTGGCGAGGCGTCCGAGGGGGACGACACGCTCCTTGCCTCCTTTGCCCAGCACCCGCACGAACGCCGGATCCCCGTCGCCGTGGCCGTTCTGGGCCCGGGAGACACTGTCGATCGCTCCGGCCACGTCGCCGAGGTCGAGGGCCACCACCTCGCTCACCCGAGCTCCCGTCGCGTACAGCACCTCGAGCAGGGCCCGGTCTCGCAGCACCGAAGGCCCCGTCCCCACCACCGTGCCCAAGAGCCGCTCCGTCTCCTCTTCGCTCAGCGCCTTGGGCAAGAGATCGGTGACCGAGACGGAGGGTAGGTCCACGGTTGGATCGTCCGCTCGGAGACCTTCCTCGACGCAGAAGCGGTGGAAGCCGCGGATGCTGGAGAGGGCGCGAGCGATCGACGCCGAGGTGTGCGAGGTACGGAGCGCGGCGAGGTGCGCGGCCACGTCGGCCGACGTGGCGTCCTCCATGCCGGCGGTGCCGCCGCGGGCACGGATGGTCGACTCGTACGCAACCAGATCGCGCCGGTACGCGTCGAGTGTTCGTGGCGACCGCCCCCGCTCCACCTCGAGCCAGGAGAGGAACTCCTCGGCAGGGCGCGGCAGCACGGCCGCCGTCACACCGGCAGTCCCTTGGCCGCCAGCCGGGCGCGGGCCAGGTAGAGCCCGAGCACCGTGGTCTCGTCCCGCAAGGTGCCGTCGGCCACCAGTGCGTCGAGGTCCTCCAGCCTGATGCGCTCGATGGTCATGAAATGCTCCTCGTCGCCGTCGGGACGCGGCGCGCACGTCGTGAGACCGGTCGCCAAGAAGATCGTCGTGTGCTGGTCGCTGATCCCCGGCGTGTTCCAGGTGACGATCAACTGCTCCCACGCGGCTGCCTCCAGGCCGGCCTCCTCGGCCAGCTCGCGCCGGGCCGCCTGCTCGGGCTGCTCCCCATCACGATCGAGGAGTCCGGCGGGGATCTCGAGCACCAGGGCGTCCACCGAGGCGCGGTACTGCCGGACGAGGGTGACCGACCCGTCGTCGTGCACCGGCACCATGGACACCGCGCCGGGATGCCGGACGACGAAGCGGTCGAACTCGGCGCCGTCAGGGTCCCGTACGTGGAAGCGGTCGACCCGGAACACCTTGGCCCCCAAGAGCTGCTCCTCCGAGACGCGGCGGAACCCCGGCACGCCCGCTACGAGACAGCGTCGAGGTCGAGCAGGTGCGGCTCGCGCCCCTCCGCCCGCTCGAGCGCCGCCGCCACCAGCTCGCGGAAGAGAGGATGGGGACGGTCGGGGCGGCTCTTGAACTCCGGGTGGGCCTGCGTGGCGACCCAATAGGGATGCTCCGCCAGCTCGACGAACTCGACCAGGCGCCCGTCGGGCGACATGCCCGAGCAGACCAGCCCGCACGCCTCGAGCCGGGACTTGTATCGGTTGTTGAATTCGAAGCGGTGGCGGTGGCGCTCGGTCACGGCCAGGGTTCCGTAGGCGCTGGCCACCTTGGAGTCGGGTCGCAGCACCGCCTGGTATGAGCCGAGTCGCATGGTGCCGCCCTTGTGGGTCACCTCGGCCTGGTCGGGCATGAGGTCGATCACCAGGTGCGGGGAGAGGCCGTCGAACTCCCGTGAGTTGGCGCGCTCGAGCCCGGCGCGGTCCCGCGCCAACGCGATCACCATGACGTGGAGCCCGAGGCAGAGCCCGAGGCACGGGATGTCGTTGTCGCGGGCGTAGCCGGCGGCGGCCACCATGCCTTCGATCCCCCGCTCGCCGAACCCGCCGGGGATGACGATGGCATCGAGCCCGCGCAGGCGGTCGGACGACAGCTGGCCCGGCACGAGCTCGGCGTCGACCCAATCGAGCTCGACGTGGGCACTGTGGTGGAAGCCGGCATGGCGCAGGGCTTCGACCACGGAGAGGTACGCGTCGGGCATGTTCACGTACTTCCCCACGATGCCGACGCGAACGCGTCGTGACACCGACTCGACCCGGTCGACGAGCGCCTCCCATTCGGTGAGATCGATCTTGTGGTCCGCCTCGTTGATCCCGAGCGTGCGGCAGACGTAGGCATCGAGGCCCTGCTCGTGGAGGACGAGCGGGATCTCGTAGATGCTCGGTGCGTCGACGGCAGAGATCACCGCGTCAATGGCGACGTCGCACTGGAGCGAGATCTTGCGCTTCAGCGAGTCGGAGATGGGCTTGTCGCTTCGGCAGACGATGATGTCCGGCTGGATACCACGACTGCGCAACTCCGTCACCGAGTGCTGCGTCGGTTTCGTCTTCTGCTCGCCTGACACCAGGTACGGGACGAGGGTCAAGTGCACGTAGCACACGTTGTCGCGACCGATGTCACGGCGGAACTGGCGGATGGCCTCGACGAAGGGGACGATCTCGATGTCGCCGACGGTTCCGCCGATCTCGACGATGACCACGTCCACGTCCTCGTCGGCCAGCCGGCGGATCCGGTCCTTGATCTCGTCGGTGACGTGAGGGATCACCTGGACGGTACGGCCGAGAAAGTCGCCCCGTCGCTCCTTCTCGATCACGGACCGGTAGATGCCGCCCGTCGTCGTGTTCGAGCGCTTGGAGAGGTTCTCGTCGATGAAGCGCTCGTAGTGTCCGAGGTCGAGGTCGGTCTCGCCGCCGTCTTCGGTGACGAAGACCTCACCGTGCTCGCCCGGGTTCATCGTCCCCGGGTCGACGTTGATGTAGGGGTCGAGTTTGCACATCGTGACCCGCAGACCTCGGCACTTGAGGAGTCGTCCGAGCGAGGAGGCGGTGAGACCCTTCCCGAGCGAGCTCGAGACGCCACCGGTGACGAAGACGAACTTGCTCACGCCGCCTTCCGGGTATCCGGTGGCATCGTTGCCGGCTGCCTCGTCACCGTCAGCAGGGTCAGCGGCAGGGTCACCAGCGTCACCAGCGTCGCCACCGTCATCAGCGCCATCAGCGCGAACCATGGCGCGTAGATTCCGCGTCGCACCACCACACGTTAATCGACTGAGGCCGGCGTTGTGGTGGAGGGCCCCGTCACGGAGTCCGCCGCAGTGCCTGAAACCGGCTCCCCCGGTACGTCGAGGAGCTCGCGGGCGTGTGCGCGGGCGGCGTCGCTGCCGCGGGTGGCCCGAGAGCATGCGCGACAACTCGGTCACTCGCTCCTCTCCCGTCACCGCCGTCGCCGTGGTGACCGTCCGCCCGTCGCGCTCGTGCTTGACGACGCGGATCTGCACGTCGGCTCGCGACGCGACCTGGGCCAGGTGCGTGACCACGATCACCTGGCGGGTCCTCGACACCTCGTGCAGCGCGAGCGCCGAGCGCGACAGCCGCCGAACCGCCGACGCCGGCGTCGACCTCGTCGAAGACCATCGTGTCCGGCCCGCCCGGGCCGACCAGGCGGATCGCCAGCATGGCCCGAGCCAGCTCGCCGCCGGAGGCGACACGCGCCAGGGGCTGGACCGGTTCGCCGACATTGGCTCCGAGGACCAGCGCGACCGGGTCGACCGCGCCCGCGGCGGCGACGCGAACCTCGAGGCGCGCCTCGGGCATGGCCAGCGCCGAAAGCCGCTCCTCGACCTGGCGTCCGAACTCGTCGGCCGCCCCGGCTCGGACGGCGCGCACGGCCGCCTCCGCCTCGTCCAGCTCGTCCTGGACCTCCTCGCGCTCGTCACCCAGGCGGGTCGCGACGCCCTCAGCATCCTGGAGTGAGGCCAGGCGGAGGGCGGCCTCCTCGGCGAACGACTGGACGGCGCGGAGGTCCTGGCCGTACTTCCGTCTGAGTGCGGCCAGCTGGCGCCGTCGCTCCTGCACCTGCGCCAGGCGTTCGGGGTCGTCTTCGAACGCCTCGACCTCGTCTCGTAGCGTGCGAGCCAGGTCCGAGACTTCCACCGCGACGGCGGCCAGGCGGGCGCTGTGGTCTTCGAGCAATTCGTGCCCACCCAGCGCCCCGGCCGCCTGTCCCAGAAGGTCGAGCGCGCCACCCTCTCCCGAGGACGAGTCGAGCTGCTCGGCGGCGAGCGCCACCGCCTCTCGGAGCGCGCCAGCGTCGGAGAGGCGCTCTTCCTCCAGTCGCAGCGCCTCCTCCTCGTCGGGATCGTCCACCGCGACCGCGGCGATCTCGTCGACCTGGTACCGCAGCACGTCGACCTCGCGGGCACGTTGCTGCTCGTCTCCTCCGAGCGCGGAAGCGCGGCGTCGAGCTCGCGTTGCCGGGCACGAAGCTCGCGCACCCGCCCGAGATCGGTACCGGCGAACGCGTCGAGGACCGCCCGCTGTGAGCCCGGTGTGGTGAGCGACTGGTGCTCGTGCTGGCCGTGCAGCTCGACGAGCCCGGTCGCGGACTCCGCCAGCACGCCGACCGGGGTCATGCGCCCGTCGATCCAGGCCTTGGACCGCCCGGAGGCGGCCACCGAACGGGCCACGATCACCTCGCGCTCGGTGCCGCCGGCGCGCTCTTCGTTCCGCTCAACGGCCTTGCCGTTTTCACGGCCGTGGCCGTCGTCGTCGACCAGGTCCATCCCGACGACGAAACGCGCCTCGACCAGCGCCTCGGTCGCCCCGGAGCGGACGATGGCCGCACTGGCCCGACCACCGAGCACCAGCTGGAGCGCCTCGACGACGAGGGTCTTGCCGGCCCCGGTCTCGCCCGTGAGCGCGGTCATGCCCGGCCCGAACTCGAGGGTCAGGTCGTCGATCACGCCGAGGTCGCGTACCCGGAGCTCGGTCAGCATTCGCGTGCCCCCCGTTGGCGTCCGGCGTGCACGGCCCGCCAGCTCAGTTCTGGCGGGCCCGGTCGGCCAACAGCCGGAAGCGGAGGATGCCGCCGAAGGTCTGCGGCTCGTTGCGCACCACGCGGACGGGACGCTCCGCCACGATGCAGCGCACGGTGGATCCGGGCCGCAGGCGGCCGAGGTCCGTCCCGTCGATCACGAGCGCAGCGGCACGGTCGAGCGCCACTTCTATGCCGACCTCCTGCTCGTCGGTGAGGACCAGGCTCCGGTCGAGAGAGAAATGTGGGGCGACCGGCGTCACGACCATCGCCCGCAGCGTGGGCGCCAGGATCGGGCCACCGGCGGAGAGGTTGTAGGCGGTTGACCCAGTCGGCGTCGCCACGATGAGCCCGTCGGCCGAGTAGGTGAGCGCCGTCTCGCCGTCGATGGTCGTCCTCAGTCGGACCGTGTGACCGAAGGAGATCTTCTGGATCACCACCTCGTTGAGCGCGAGCAGCGTCGACAGTCGTCGTAACCGCCGGTGTCGTCGGAACGGCCGGCGTGGTCTACACCTCCAGCGCGCGAGCGCTCCTCGATAGACGCTTTGCCCTCGAAGACGTTCGTGAGGGCCTGACGCAGCTGATCCGGACCGAGATCTGGCAGATAGCCGAGTCGCCCGAAGTTGACCCCGATCACCGGGACGTCGGCGGTCGCCGCGAGACGGACGACGCGGAGGAACGTGCCGTCGCCACCAAGGCTCACGGCGACCGTGCTGCCGCCCAGGTCGACGGACTCGAGGTCGGTCTCGGTGTCGTCCTCAGCCACCCGGTCCGGTCCGCTGAATTGCAGGATGCGGGCCTTGTGGCCGTGTCCCTGGAGCCACGCCGCGGTATCGCCAGCGAGGGCGAGCGCGTCGGCTCGTTTGGGATGGACGAGGAAGGTGACGGTCGCCACGTCGGGCCGGTGATCAGCCCGCTTCGCCAGGCGTGGGTACCGTGCCCGCGCTGGGGGCACTCCCGCGTGGGACGGTTCTCCGGCGTGGGGCGGTTCGGCCGGTCGGGAGGGACCGGGTGCCGCCTCCGACACGGCGGCGGAGAGCAGGGCGGCGGTCTCCGCTTCGTCGACACCCTCGACACCCTTGCGTGCGTGCACGAGGAATTCGACGTTGCCGGCCGGGCGGGTGAGCGGGGAGGCCATTGCCCCCATGATGCCGGTTCGGGCGTCACGAAGTGAGGACGTGACTCCAGAGAGCGCCTCGAGCCAAGCGGCGGGGTCCCGCACGACGCCGCGTCCCCGCGAGACGACGGCCCGGCCGGCCTCGAACTGGGGCTTGACCAGCAGGACGAGATCGGCGCCGGCGTCGGACACGGGACCGCAGAGCGAGGGCACCACGGCGCGCAGCGAGATGAAGGACAGGTCGGCCGTGACGAGGTCGCACGGGCTGAAGGCCGGGTCGGCGGCGCGCAGCGTGTCGACCGAGAGGTCCCGAGCGTGCACCCGCTCGAGCACGCAGACGCGTGGATCTGGCCCGCAGGCGAGGATCCAGCTGCCCGTGACCCACGTCGACGGCGTAGACGCGGGCCGCCCCGCGCTGGAGCAGGCAGTCGGTGAACCCGCCGGTCGACGCGCCGACGTCGATGGCGCGGCGGCCCTCGACGGGGACGGCGAAGCGCTCGAGCGCAGCATCGAGCTTCTGGCCACCGCGACTGACGAACGGAGGCGGAGGCCCGACGAGGGTGATCGGCTCGTCCGATGCCACCAGGCGGGCCGGTTTGTCGGCCGGAGCACCCGAGACGAGCACGGACCCGGCCTCGACGGCCTGGCGTGCGTCCTGGCGTGAGGGGGAGAGACCCCGCCGGACCAGCTCCGTATCGAGCCGGCGGCGGACGCCCGCGCCCGGTGTCAGTTGGCGGCCTTCTTGGAGGCGGACTTCCTCGGCGTGCTCTTCTTCGTCGTGGCGGCGGACTTCTTCGCCGCGGTCTTTGTCGCGGCGGACTTCTTGGCGGCGGACTTCTTGGCGGCGGACTTCTTGGCGGCGGACTTCTTCGCCGCACCCTTCTTCGCCGCGGTCTTTGTCGCTGACGTGGCGGTCGACGTCGGGCGATGACGGCGCTCTGGCATCACCTTCTTGGCGGCGTCCCGGGCCTGCTGCGCCGTCCGGCCCGCCTGGGCCCGGACGTCCTTGACCGCCTTGCCGGCTTGCGTGCGGACATCGGTCGCTGCCCTGCCGGCCTGCTTGCGCACGTCGCTGGTCGCCTTGCCGGCCTGCTTGCGCACGTCGCTGGTCGCCTTGCCGGCTTGCTTGCGCACGTCGCTGGTCGCCTTCTCGGCCTGGCTGCGCACTCCCTTCGCCGCCTTCTCGGCGCGGCTCGAGACGGATTTCGTCGCGCTCTGCCCGGCCTCGGCCGATCGCTTCAGGATCTCGGCCACCTGCTCTGCGATGTGCTCGAGGGAGGCGGTATCGATCTTGTTGAGCTGGGCGGCCACCTCTCTGCGTACCGTTTCAAGGAGTTGCTCGCTGCTGTTGCGGCTGCGGTCGACCATCGTGTCCACCCACTCCTGTGCCTGGTCACGCCGGAGGTCGCCGGCGTTCACCAACTCTCGCACTATCTCTTCTGCTCTGCCTCGTTGCACTCGGGTGAGGACGTTCCCCGCATCGAGGTACTTGCGGATCCGCTCGTTGCTTGCCATGGTACAAGAGTATCCGAAGTGCTAGCTAGTAGCAAGCACTTCTCCGCTCTTCGTGTTCTTTCGGTACCCACCGTCGCCTCGTCGTGAACCGGCGGTTTGCGGTGGGTCGGCCTGGTTGGGTTCGGACGTCGGGGCTCCGCGACGCGTGATGGGCCCACAGCGATGGCCGGTGCGGCGGGCGCGCTCAGGCCAGACAGGTGCGGACCAGGGCCAGCAGGTCGGATTCGACCGCCGAGGGCCGGATTCCACCGGCCAGGTCCTCGGTGTCGGCCCGTGGAGTGACGCCCGAAAGGACGAGGGCGAAGGGGACGCCCAGTTGCGCCGCCAACGCACCGTCGGTGGAGGGCCGGTCACCCACCACCGCCCGGATCTCGCCGGCGCGGACTCGGGCCTCGATGGCATCGGCGGTCGGCCGGTGGGGCTTGCCGGCGATTTCGGGCTCAGCGCCGGAGGCCACGGACACGGCCGCCAGGATGGAACCAGCGCCGGGCACGGGCCCGGAGGGTGTCGGGAGGGTCGCGTCGTCGTTCGTGCCGACCAGCCGGGCGCCGGCACGGACCGCAGCCGCGGCACGGGCCAGGTCCCCGTACATGAGGTGCTGGTCCAGTCCGACGACGACCGTATCTGCGGCGCCCTCGTGGACCACGGTGACGCCGCGACCCGCCAGTGACTCGATGACGCCGTCCTCGCCGACGACGATCGCCGTGGAGCCGGGCGCCAGCATGGCCGCGGCGACGTCGGCCGACGTGAGGAGGTCGTCGTCCGGAGCGGTGATGCCGCAGGCTCGAAGACGCCGATGGAGCTCTGCCTTGGTCGGGGCCGAGTTGTTCGTCGCGAACAAGACCCGTACTCCGGCTCCGCGCAAAGTTGCGACAGCCTCGTCCGACCCGGGGATCGGGCGCCCGGTCAACCAGACGACCCCGTCGAGATCGAGCACCCAGGTCCCGCCCGGCGGCGGCGGCCATGGAGGCGGGCCTGACACAGACGGGCGAGGCTAATCGACCTTCGCCGTCCTTCCATAGACTCGGGGGCCGTGGCGGAGCTGCGGGTGGAAGGGACGGAGCTCGTACTCCACATGGGCACCCTCGAGAAGGCCGAGGGATTTCACGGCGACATCCGGGTGCCGCTGCGAGGCGTGACGTCGGTGCGAGTGGTCGACGACCCCTGGCCTGAATTGCGCGGGATGCGCGCGCCTGGGACGGGGCTCTCCCACGTGATCGCCGTCGGCACCCGGCGGGGCGGCTTCGGAAAGGATTTCGCCGCCGTGCACGGGAAAGGCCCTGCGGTGGCGGTCGAGCTGGAGGGATGTGACTTCGAACGGCTCGTCGTGACGTTGGACGACGCGGCGCGGACGGTCGACACGATTCGGTCAGCCCTCACCGAGGCCGACTCGTGAATCCATGTGCGCCTGATCGAAGACGAGCTTCGACCACGCTGTGGAGGTGAGCGCGCCGCGCGACATCGAGGTGCCGCCGATGCCGGTCGCCAGGCTCAGCCGCGTGATCGGACACGAGCGAGTCGAAGCACTCCTGGAGTCGGCCGCCGAGCTCGAGCGACTCATCGGCGGGGCCAGGGTTTGGAACATCAGCGCCACTGCGACCGGTGGCGGGGTCGCCGAGATGCTTCGCCTCCTCGTCGGATATGCCGACGACGCCGGGGTCGACACCCGGTGGATCGTCATCGGTGGCGACGACCGCTTTTTCACCATCACCAAGCGTTTGCACAACCGGCTCCACGGTGCGCCGGGCGACGGCGAGAATCTCGGACCGGGCGAAGCGGACCACTACACCGCGGTGCTGCACGACAACGCCGCACAGCTGGATGGACGGATCCGCCCGGGCGACATCGTCTTCCTGCACGATCCCCAGACTGCCGGCCTGGCCGGGCCGCTGGTCGAGCGCGGCGTGCACGTCGTCTGGCGCTGTCACATCGGGTCGGACCGCTCGAACCGGTTCACCGAGGAGGGATGGGCGTTCCTGGCGCCGCACCTGGCGGCCTGCCACACGTTCGTGTTCTCACACGCGGGGTTCGTGCCCCCATCGTTGGCCGGCTCCGACGTCTGGATCGTCGCACCGTCGATCGACCCACTGTCGCCCAAGAACCGCCCGTTGAGACGGGCACAGGTCGCCACGCTGCTGAGGCGGACCGGGCTCGTCGACGGAGGCCACCCGCTCCCCCAGCCGTACGTCCTCGGGGGTGCGGGACCGCTTTCGGCCGACGCGCCGCTGGTGGTCCAGGTGTCGCGGTGGGACCGGCTCAAGGACATGGCAGGGGTCTTGCGGGGCTTCGCCGATCATCTGGCGGGCCGCTCGGCCTGCTGCCTCGCGCTCGTCGGACCCGCCACCGAGGGTGTCACCGACGACCCCGAGGGCGCGCACGTCCTCGCCGAGTGTCTCGACGCGTGGAGCTCGCTGCCCCTCTCCGCCGCGCGACGCCATCCGGCTCGTCACGCTGCCCATGGAAGACGTCACGGCGAACGCGCTGCTGGTCAACGCGATTCAGCGCTACGCGACCGTCGTCGTCCAGAAGAGCCTGCAGGAGGGCTTCGGCCTGACCGTCACCGAGGCCATGTGGAAGGCGCGTCCGGTGGTGGCGTCCGCCGTGGGCGGCATCGTCGACCAGGTGACGCCGGGCACGGGACTTCTCCTCACCGATCCCGGCGATCTCGACGCCTTCGCCGCGACCCTGGCCGGCCTGTTGGACCAGCCGAAGGAAATGGCTTCCATGGGACGCCGGGCCAGGCTCCGGGTGCGCACCGACTTCCTATGCGACCGGCACCTGCTCGAATTCGGGCGCCTCGTGGTGCACGTCGCCAGCGGGCGGCGCTGAGCTGGGCCCTTGCTGACGGTGGCGCGGCGAACGTATGTTCGTATCCGCATGGAGCGTCAACTCGAGCTGGAGTCGTTGCGGCGCTCGCTGGCCATGTTGCGTCCCGGCGCCCCGGCTCTCGACCGGGAGGAGGCGATGCGGCTCGTTCGCGAGCTCCAGGCCTTGGAGAAACAGCTCCGGACGATGCGCGAGGGACTGGTCCGGCTCCTGGCGGAATCGGCCTGACCCACGCGCCTCGCTCCACGGCGCCAGGGTGCCGATTCAGCCCGGCGAGTCGATTCAGGCGAAGGCGAGAAGCTCGAGGGGATCGGCGAGGATGCGCCCGACCGCGGTGAGGAAGCCCGACGCTTGCCGACCGTCGACAAGACGATGGTCGAACGTCAGGCTCATGCTCACGACGTCGCGCAATGCGACCTCGCCCTCATGCTCCCATGGCGTCCGCCGGACCGCGCCGACGGCGAGAATTCCCGCCTCTCCCGGATTGAGGATGGCCACTCCCCCGTCGACGCCGAAGACGCCAACGTTGGTGATGGTGAACGTGCCGCCCCGAAGTTCCGCCGGTGTGCATCGGCCCTCTCGAGCGCGCGTGTCGTGAGATCGCCCACGGCACGGGCGAGGTCTTTGAGACCGAGGCTCTCCGCCGCCGGGATGTTCGGGACCAGCAGTCCGGCCGGCGCCGCCACCGCGATGCCGAGGTTGACATGCGGCCCGGACAGGATCTCACGGCGGCTGCCGTCCATCGACGAGTTCAGCTCGGGGTGCTCATCGAGCGCACGGAGGACGGCTTTGGCGACGATGCTGAGCAGGGTGACCCGGACGCCGTCGAATCGGCGGTTGGAGCGAAGACGCTCGACCAGTGCCGTCGTCTCGCTCACGTCGAGCGACAAGAAGACGCACGCTTGTGGCGCTTCGGCGACGCTTCGCACCATGGCTTCGGCCATTCGCTTCTGAATCCCGCGGAGCGGGGTGCGGGTCGGTTCGGGCGGTGCGTGCTCCCGGCTCCCGCCGTCTCCGGTGGTCCATGCGGTGTCGGCCGTTCCCGGGGACCCGGTCGTCGCGGGCGCCCCGGCGTCGCTTCGGATGTAGGCCGCCAGATCGTCGCGGGTGATGATGCCGCCCGGCCCGTGCCCGGCGACGTCGGCGAGGTCGACGCCTTCTTGTCGCGCCATGAAGCGGACGGGCGGGGCCGCCAGCGGCCGTGCCGTCTCCTCGCCCTGACCGAATACAGGTCCACTGGTTCGCGCCGGCGGCGCGTTCTGATCGCGTGTGGTGCCGGATTCGACCGTGGCGCCTCCGGGGTGCTCGTGGTGCTGCGATCGGTGGCGTCTCGACCGACGCCGACTCGGCACCGCTTCGCTCGGCCCGTAGCCCACCAGGGTCGGTACCTGTTGGGGCGGTGACTCCTTCTCGATGCCTTCTTGGTCCGAAGCGTCAGCCGAGGGAGCAGGCGCCTCGCTCGCGACGGTCTCGATCGTGACGATCGGAGCGCCCACGGCGACCGTCTCGCCCGGCGCTGCGAGCAGCTCGACGACGGTGCCGGCGAACGGGCTCGGCAACTCGACGACGGCCTTCTCGGTCTCCACCTCGGCGAGAACCTGGTTGAGTGCCACCGCATCGCCGGTGGCGACGTGCCAGGCCACGATCTCCGCGTCGGTCAGGCCTTCTCCGAGGTCCGGCAGGCGGAACGACCTGACGTCGCTCATGGGCCGAACGGTTCGAGCGTTCGATCGACGGCGTCGAGGATGCGATCAGCGTCGGGGAGGTAGAAGCCCTCGAGCTTCGACGGCGGGTAGGGCGTGTCGAAGCCGCCGACCCGGATGACCGGCGCTTCGAGGTGGTAGAAGCAACGTTCGCTGATCCGAGCCGCCACCTCGGCGCCGAGCCCGCAGAACACGGGCGCCTCGTGGGCGACGACCAGCCTGCCCGTCTTGCGGACCGACGCCTCGAGCGTGGCGAAGTCGACTGGTGACAGCGAGCGCAGGTCGACCACTTCGACCGAGGTGCCCTCCGTCGCCGCGACTCCGGCGGCATCGAGCGCGGTCGTGACCAGCGGCCCGTAGGTGGCGACGGTGGCGTCGGTCCCCTCGGTGACGACGCGGGCTTGGTGCAGTGGCACGGCATCGGGAGGCTCGTTGAGGTCGACGTCGCCCTTCTCCCAGTACCTGCGCTTCGGCTCGAAGAACACGACCGGGTCGTCAGCCGCCACCGCCTGCTGGATCATCCGGTGGGCGTCCGCGGCGTTGCTGCACGTCACCACGCGGAGACCCGCGGTGTGCGCGAAGTAGGCCTCGGGCGATTCGGAATGGTGCTCGACGGCCCCGATGCCGCCGCCGTAGGGAATGCGGATGGTGAGAGGCATGGCGACGCGGCCCTCGTTGCGGTACCGCAGCTTGGCCACCTGCGAGACGATCTGGTCGAAGGCCGGGTAGACGAAGCCGTCGAACTGGATCTCGCACACGGGCCGGAAACCCCGGGTGGCCAATCCGACGGCCGTTCCGATGACCCCGGACTCGGCGAGGGGCGTGTCGACGACCCGTTCGGTCCCGAAGTCGCGCTGCAGGCCCTCGGTCACGCGGAACACGCCGCCGAGCTTGCCGATGTCCTCACCCAAGAGGACGACTTTGGGGTCGCGCTCCATGGCCCGTCGGAGCCCGGCGTTGATCGCCTTGCCGAGCGCAAGAGTGCTCGTCGCGGCAGCGCTGGTCGATGCCGTGGCCATGGTCGACCTCAGGCCTCGTCGAAGCCGGCGTGGTACTCCGCGAACGCCAGACGCTCCTCCTCCAGCAGCGGATGCGGCGCGGCATAGACGTGGTCGAACAGGGTGGAAGGATCGGGCGGAGCCAGGGCAAGGCACCCGGCTCGCATGGCCGACGCCTGGGCGTCCGCAGCTTCGTCGACCGCCGCCTCGAACGCTTCGTCGAAGAGGCCCTCGGTGATCAGGAGGGCCCGAAGGCGCGACAGTGGGTCCTTCCTGCGCCATCCCTCCTCCTCGTCACGCGAGCGGTAACGGGTGGGGTCGTCGGATGTGGTGTGAGGGCCCATGCGGTAGGTCACGGCTTCGATGAGGGTCGGTCCCTGGCCCGACGAGGCGCGGGCGAGCGCGAGCCGGGTGGCGGCGAGGACTGCAAGGACGTCGTTGCCGTCGACCCGGATCCGGGGATGCCGTACCCCTGCCCGCGTCGGGCGATGGAACCATGGGCTTGGACCTGGACCGGCTCCGAGATGGCCCACTGGTTGTTCTGGCAGAAGAAGACGACCGGCACGACGAAGCTGGCCGCAAAACCGAGCGCCTCGGCGACGTCACCCTCGCTGGTCGCGCCATCGCCGAAATAGGCCAGGGCCGCGGACGAGGCGCCTTCGAGCTTGATCCCGAGCGCATAGCCCGTGGCATGGAGGGCCTGGGCACCGACGATGATCGCCGGCGTCGCCATGTTGTACGCCGAGGGGTCCCATCCCGAAAGCGCGGAACCGCGCCACAGTCGGAGCATGGTTCCTGTGTCGATGCCCCGGCAGTAGGCAACGCCGTGCTCCCGGTAACTCGAGAAGACGAAGTCGTCGCGACGGAGCGCGCGTGCCGAACCGACCTGTGCCGCCTCCTGCCCGAGCAGCGGCGCCCACAGCGCCAGCTCGCCTTGGCGCTGCAACGCCATGGCCTCGGCGTCGATCCGGCGAACGACGGCCATGTCGGTGTAAAGGGCCTTGAGCTCCTCGGGACCGACATCGGTCACCAAGTCCCGGTACGGACATCCGACGGTCCGCTGCCCGTCCACCGATATCAGCTGGACGAGGCCGTCGAAGCGGATCCACTCGGGAATCCGTTCCTGCGGTACCTGGACCTCCGCTAGCGCCATCTGGACTCCTTCCCCCGGACGTCCCGGGCGTGTCCTGACAGTCGCATCACAGCATGATCCCTACACGCCACAGGACGGAACGAAACGAATTTGCGATCAGACTCGTTGTTCGTGCGCGTTATGGCGTAACCATGCAACAACGTTGCGACGCCTGCTCTGAGCCAAGGAGCGCTCGGAGGCGGGTTTCGGCGCCCGCTCAGGAACAGGTCGGTGTCAGGATGCCTTGCGGCGGGCCGGTGCGGCCTTGGCGATGGCCGGTTCCTTGGCGACCTTGCTCGACTTCGCCGCCTTCGCCGCCTTCTTGGGGGCAGGTGCGCTGCGGCGCGTCGTCTGCTTGCCGCCGGCCTTCTCCTTTGGCGCAGGCGACTTGGCCCCTGCCTTCCGGGCCCTGGCGCTGCGAGCCTGTCCTCGTTCGCCCGTGCCCGACGGCGCGTCCTTGGCGCCGTTGCGCGCCGCGGCGGCGATGCTCGCGTTCAGAGCCTCCATGAGGTCGACGACGTTCGTGGGTGCCTCGTAGTCGTCCGGGAGCACGATCTCGTGACCGGCGCGCTTCTCTTCGACCAGGGCTTCGACCTTCTCGCGGTGCGTGTCGTGGAAACGCTCCGGGTCCCACTCGCTCTCCATCGACTCGATCAGGAGTTGAGCCATGGACAGTTCTCGGTCCGTGACGTCGCCGGTGTCGGGGAGCTCGGGAAGTTCTCGGCCGGGCGTGCGGACCTCGTCGGAGAAGTACATCGTGTGTAGCGCGAGCGCCTCTTCCTCGGGCCTGATCGCCACGAGGTACTCCTTGTTGCGCATCACCATGGTGGCGATGCCGATTCGGCCCGAGTCCACCATTGCCTTTCGCAACAACGCGTAGGCCTTGTCCGCACCGGCCCCCTCTGGTGCGAGGTAGTAGCTCGCCCGGAAGTAGACGGGATCGATCTCGGTCAGCGGAACAAAGTCCGAGATCTCGATCTGGCGGGACTTCTTCGGCTCGGCCGACTCGAGCTCTTCGTCGGTGAGGATGACGTATTCGCCGCCGCCGAGGTCGAACCCTCGGACGATCCGCTCCTGGGGGACCTCGTTCCCGGTGCGCTCGTTGACCTTCTTGTAGCGGATGCGGTCCGAGGTGCCCTCCTCGAACTGGTTGAAGTGGACACTCTTGTCGGACGTGGCGGGAAACAGGCCCACGGGAATGTTCACCAGCCCGAAGCTGAGCGCGCCTTTCCAAATGGTGCGGGGCACAGTTCACAAACTACCAGCCCAGGGGTGATCCACCACCGTGATACAGCCGTTCGGCACACTGAGTCGCATGGCACCCGCCCCGTGCGCCGAGTTCGGGCCCGCCGCGCTGCGAGGCCTGGCCGAGCTCGGTCGGGTCGACATCGGGTCGGGAGACCTGTCCGTCGAGCTGGGCCTTTCAGTCTGGTTGCAGTGGAGCGGCAGCTCTCACGACGAAGCCCGGACGACGCTGCTCGCGCTCCGCGAGCAGATCTCTCCGCCTGCGCACTGGACCGGGCCAGCGAACCGATTCCCCTGGTTGGCCGCTCGGCCAAGCTCGACCTGGTCATGCTGGCGGGCTACGTGGGTGATCTCCTCCGCCGAGCGGCTCACACCGCCCGCTGCACACCCGCCGACTTGGCGCGGCGGGTCATCGCCTCCTTGCCCTCAACCGACACCGCTCTCGGCGCCTGACCCGCGGGTATCCGGATCGAGGGTTGCGCCACGTTGGTGCCGCCGGTTCCACTCCACTGCACGCTCGGAGGCTCGAGGAGGTGAGAGCGACGGCGAGACTGCGGAACGAAAGTGTCGATGCCCGGCGACGCGGCGGACCATGACCAGAAGGTGACGGGGATCGGATCTGGACACATCGTGGTGCTCAACGGTGCGCCACGATCGGGAAAGACGTCCATCTGCCTTGCGATCCAGGAGACGTGGCCGGGACTCTGGATCAACCTCGGAGTGGACTCCTCACGACGTTCGTTGCCAGAGCGGTTTCAGCCGGGTATCGGACTCCGCCCAGGCGGCGAACGTCCGGACCTGGAGGAGCTGGTCGTGTCCTTGTACGTGGCCCTTTACGAGTCGGTCGCCGTGCACGCCCGTCTCGGCCTCGACGTCGTCGTCGACGTCGGCCATCACGACGACTACTCGCAACCTCGCAACATCCTGGGCCGCTGTGCGAGGGCGGTCGAAGGACTTCCTGTCCTCTTCGTCGGTGTTCGCTGCCCGCTCGGGGAGATCTGGCGGCGTCGTGAGGTCTCGTGGGGCCAGAGACGCGGAGACCAAGATGACGAGCGCGTCCGTGCCGTGGAGCGCTGGCAGCAGACTGTGCACGCTGGCGTGACCTACGACATGGTCGTCGACACGTCGGTGCTCCCACCAGAGCGTTGCGCCGAGCTCGTGGCCGAAAGACTGCGGTCGGGTCCCCCGGGATCCGCCTTCGGGAGGCTTGCGACATGACGGACGGGAAGGCAACGACCGGCGAACTGGTCGAGGGCTGGACGCGTCGCAGCGGGCCGCTCGTCCACTACCTCGACAACCGTCCGGTCGACCCCTTGGGTCTGCCCGTACTCTTCGTCCCCGGGCTCTCGGACGCAGCGTTCGAGTACACCGAGATGCTCGAGTGGATGGCGCCTCGGCGTCTTCTCGTGGTCGACGTTCGTGGTCGCGGTGCGAGCGACTCGCCTCGCACGGGGTATTCGGCGGCCGCCCACGCCGCCGACCTCGAGGCAGTCCTCGACGAGGAAGCGATCGAACGGTTCCACCTCGTGACGTTTTCGCGGGGCACGACCTGGGGACTCGATCTGCTCCGTACGAACCCGGCCCGTGTCGCGTCGATGGCGATCGTGGACTACCGAGCCGTCGAGGTGCGCCTACCGCCAACCTTTGCCGACGCGCAGTGGGGAACGCGCTTTCGAGGAAGACCGATGAGCGAGCGTCTCCAGAGGCACGTGCTCGAAGAGGTTGCGGCCGCCTCGGTGGCGCGAGACTTGTGGGACGTGCTCACGACGCTGCACGGACCCCTCTTGGTGGCGCGCGGGTGGCCCGGGCTCGATCCTCGACGACGAGGCGGTGCTTCGTTACCTCGCGGTCCGGCCCGACGCTGAAGTCGTCGTCGTGCCCGATGCACCCCACGACGTCTTCCGCCCGGACCGCCTGTCCTACCCGAGGGCCATCTCTGCGTTCCTAGACCGGGTGGAGGGCTCGTTCGAGCGGGGATGAGCGTGGCGCGTCAGGTCCGGAACCGCCACGCCAGATGCCGGCGCCGCGCCAGGATCTCAGCCTCTCGTTGTACCGGAGCGACGGTCGCCGTGTCGGGTGGCAGCACGTCACGCACGTCCGCGATCGGCACCACCCGGGTCTGTGGACTCGGAAGTGGGGCTCCCCAGAAGTGGCGGTAGTTGAGCAACCCCGCTCGGCGGCCCATCGTGTCCAACCAGTTGGGAACTCCCGGATCCTCGGGCGCGACCACCACGTGCACCCGACCATCATCTCCGGTCGCCATCTGACGATGGTTGAGGCTCGTGGTTCGGCCAATGTCCAGCGGCCGAAAGTACTCGAGGCCGTAGAGCTGGAAGCTCCAGTAACGCGCGTCCGGGATCTGCGTCTCGACGACGAGAGCCTCGTTTGGCTCGAGGTCGAAGAAACAGAACAGGAATTGCGAGAGTCTCAGCCCGCGCGGGACGTCGACCTTCGATCCGAATGCGTTGTCCTCCTGGCGAGCCCGGGCCGAGTGCATGTAGTCGGCCCAGTACACCAGTGACTGTTCCGTGAGCTTCAATGCTTCTTCCATGTGCTCGGTGAAGGACGGTGTCGACCCGGGCTCGCCCGTCAGCCGTTCGATGGTCCACGCCGCCGGTTCTCGCTCACGCCAGTCGAAGTAGTACTCCCGCACCGAGCACATGACGGATCCGTCGGGCAGCGGCACGCGGTTGGGTTCGGGGCCGCTCCCGCCAAGGAGCAACGTGAACTCGTCGCCCGGCCCGATGCCGATATCCGACGCGGTCAGCTCGACCAATGTTCCTGGGGTGTCCGTGTGGCGGAAACCCTCCCTGATAGCCAGTGCGAACTCGTCACAGGAGTTCATCTGACCGCGGACGACGTAGGTGTACCGCGGAGTCACCCGGGCGTGCCGGTAGACGTTGTCGGCGTTCGGACCGCCCCAGGGGGTCACGAGGTCGTTCTGCCGCTGGAACGTGGGCCAGGCCGGGTCGCCGTAGCCGAGCGACCACTCCAACCAGCACAAGAGCTGCTCCGCCAGATGCACGAACCCCTCGGTCTGCCGCTCGCGGTCGCCTGCCGGAGAGCTCGCCATGACGCTGTCGCCGAGCTGTTCGAGCCCGGCCAGCAGATCGCGCCAAGACCGTGCTTCGTCCACCTTCGGAAGGGTAGACGGGCGTCCGACGTAGTGTTCGGTCGATGTCGATCACGGGGACGTGGAGACCGGATCCGCGACCCGAATGGGTTGCCGCGCTGAACCGCGGACAGGTGCCCCCGGTCACGGAGATCGCGATGCGTCCGCTCGTCCGCGAGGATCTGGTCGCCGAAGCCCAGGCCGCGCTGGCCTTCGACGACCCTTCCGGTAAGGACATGTTCGGGACCGATTCCCCCGATGCCGAACCTCTCGACATCCTCCTCCGGGCTCTCGAGGATGAAGCGGGACTTACACTCGTCGGCCGTTGGTTGACGCGCCTGTTTCTCGTTCGGTTGCTCCAAGTGCGTCTGCAGATCGATGCGTACGTGCGAGCAGACCCCGGTGTCCTCGAGGAGGAGCTGCATGCGCCGCTGTTCGTCACCGGGGCCACGCGCAGCGGCACCACCATCCTCTTCGGTCTCTTGAATTGCGATCCCTCCCTCCGCCGCGCCCGAGGGGTGGGAGCTACTCCGGCCCGTACCACCACCTCGACCCGACTGCTATCCCGACTTGGGTCGTGTCACGCTGGCCGAGCGGGAGCTGCGCCAGATGGCGACCGTCGTTTCGGGATTGGACGCGATCCACCACTACCACGGGCGCATGCCGAAGGAGTGCGTGTCGACGATGTCGTTGGCCTTCTTGTCCGACGAGTTCACCGCGCGTTACCGGGTCCCTTCCTACGCGGCGTACCTCGACGGACTCTCGTCACTACGACCCGCATACGAAGTGCACCGCGTGGTGCTCCAGATCCTCCAGCGGCGCCTTCCCCGACGGCGGTGGCTCTTGAAGTCGCCGGTCCACCTCCGCTCGCCGCGAACGTTGATGGACGTGTACCCCGACGCGCGAGTGGTCGTGACACACCG
Organism: uncultured Acidimicrobiaceae bacterium; assembly: GCA_963824445.1. Classification (GTDB taxonomy): domain Bacteria; phylum Actinomycetota; class Acidimicrobiia; order Acidimicrobiales; family RAAP-2; genus Bog-473. The sequence continues at coordinate 751,189 of CAWGPG010000001.1, forward strand.
GGACCCCTTGACGGTTCTGCCGTCGACGACCAGCCTGATCGCCAACCTCAGGTGGGCGCACAGCGACCACGTGGACTTCGCCGAGATCGGCCGGTCCCAGCGCGACCTGCTCGAGCGCGAGCTCGACGGACTGATGACCGCCTCCCGGGACGGCACACTCGAACCCGCCCGCACCCGTCACGTGCGGTATGAGGACTTCATGACCGATCCTTTGGGCGTGCTCCGGGGCGTGTACGCACACTTCGGCTATGAGCTCGACCCGACGGTCGAGGAACGCATGCACGGGTATCTGACCGAGCGTCCGAAAGACGCCTTCGGGACGCATCGGTATTCGTTCGCAGAACTTCACCAGAATCCGGACGAGGAACGGAGCCGGTTCGAGCGGTATCAGCGTTGGTTCGCCGTGCCGATGGAAGGATGAATCTATGACGTCCGACCACCCTCGGCCCCAGTCGGCGGCCAGGCTGGCTGAACAGCTTGGATCACAGCTGCCCGAGTCGTCGTCGGTCCCCGACGAGGCCTTCGAACTTGTGGATCGCACCCGGGAACTGGTCGAGGCAGTGGTGATGACCGATGTGGACCCCGCGGTGCGCACGGAAGCCGCCAGGGTCGTCGCGGCCGCGTCCGATGTATTGCGCGCCCGTCGTCGTCGGGAGCCGCTTCTGCTGGTGCGACGAGCAGAGCGAGGCGTCGAGAGCCTCCTCCAGGCAGGATCGGGCCGGCTGAACCCGCAGGCGCCGCCCGTGGAGTGGCTGGAGCGGCCGATTGAGCCAGAGCCGGGCACTGGTGTCGTTCCATGTGAAGTCCGGGCCCGCTGCGTGTTCACCGCGTCCCATGCCGGGTCACCGAGCAGGGTGCACGGCGGCGTGCTGGCCCTGATCCTCGACGAGGTCCTTGGAACCGCGGTCACCTCAGCCGGGGTCTCCGGCATGACCGTGTCCCTCACCGTCTCTCTCCGCGCCGGCACCCCATTCGGGGTCCCGGTGGAGATCGTGGCCCGCCTCACCGGCCGGGACGGCAGGAAGAGCTTCGCCTCCGGTGAGATCGTGGTCGACGGGGCGACCACCGCCGAGGCGACGGCGATCTACGTGAGCGAACGGCGCGATGGCTGACGACGATCTGGCCGGGCGGGTGGTCGTCGTGACCGGAGCGACCCGCGGCATCGGACGTGACATCGCGCTGTATCTGGCCCAGCGGGGCGTGCGCCTGGCCGTGACAGGCCGGAAGCAGCAGCGCATCGACGACGTCCGCTCCGAGATCGCGGCACGCGGCGAGGAGCCGGTCGCCCGGGCGGTCAACGCGGCCGACCGTCATGGCACCTTCGCTCTCGTCGAGGAGGCGGTGGCCCACTTTGGCCGGATCGACGGGCTGGTGGCCAACGCGCAGACATTCCGGCCGGTCACGCCGCTCGAAGACGTCACCGAGTCGGACATGGACACGCTGGTCGAGACCGGGCCGAAAGGAACTCTGTGGTCCATGCAGGCGGTCTTCCCCCACATGCGTGAGCACGGCTGGGGCCGAATCGTCACGATGGGATCGAACGGAGCCCTTTTGGGCTCTGCGGGCTTCGGTCCCTACGCGGCTTCCAAGGAGGCGATTCGTGCCCTGACCCGGGTGGCGGCGAGGGAATGGGGCCGGTATGGGATCGTCGTCAACTGCGTGTGCCCCGTGTCGGTCGCACACCGGTCCCCTCCGACCGAGCCGGAGCGGGTCGCAGCGTTCGCGGCGACCTTCGCCGAACAACCGATCGCCCGCGACGGAGATACCGAGAAGGACATCGCACCCGTCATCGCATTCTTGCTGTCCGAGGGGTGCCGCTACATGACCGGGCAGACGATCATGGCCGACGGCGGAGCGATCATGCTGCGCTGAGAGCCCGGCGAACGCGGTGCTATGGCCGCCCCGCGCCAGGCACGCTCACCTCGAGGGATGCGATCCTTCCGGTGCGAGTTCCCGCCAACTCGTCGCGTCTCCACGCCATCGCGACGCACACATACAGCGTGCGCCGTTCCTGACCCCCCAAGACGCACGCGACGGGAGTCTCCGGCGCGAAAGAGACGATGTCGGTCACCGCTCCACCCTCGACCACTCGCACCACACGCCGACCGATGGGATCCGCGTACCAGACCGCTCCCTCGGCGTCGAGGCACATCCCGTCGGGCGCAGAGACGCCGGCAGCAGGGTCGCCGGGGGTGAGGGGTGCGAAGACCCTACGGTTCGACAGTGTCCCGTCGTCGGCACGGTCGAAGGCGGTGATGCGAAGCCCTGCGCTTTCCGCCACGAACAGGGTTCGTTGATCGGGACTGAGACCCATGCCGTTCGGCGCGTGCATGTCGTCTGCCGCCGTGTCGAACGATCCGTCGGGGGCCACGCGGAAGACCTGTCCCGGTCGCCGCTCGCCGGCGCCGTGGATCCGCATCCCCATGTCGCCGACGTAGGCGGTTCCGTCCTCGGCCACGATCATGTCGTTCAGCGAACCGACAACGTGAGCGGAGAGGTCGGCGTGACAGACCAGAGAACCGTCAAGCTCCAACCGAAGCAGCTCGCCGCGCTCCATGGAGACGACGATGAGTCGTCCGTCTTCGAGCCATCCGAGCCCTGACGGCTCGTCAGTGGAGATCTCCGCCACGGTTCGTACGGTCCCGTTTTCGTCGATCGCAACGACCCGGTGATCATGCATGTCCGAGCACCAGAGTTCTCCGTCATGCCAGCGGGGTCCTTCTGTGAAGACGAACCCGTCTGCGAAGGTTGGTGTCGCGAGGGCCACTTTGCTCCTTCCCCAGGGGTCGGTTTCTGATATTTATCAAATGACTGGGTTTTCAGGGGAATCGCCCCAAGCCGACCGTGAAGCCGAGGCGCGTACGGGGCGGCGTCGAAGGGAGGAGGCACATGACCAGACCGGTGGCGTTCGTAACGGGTACCAGCCGGGGTATCGGCAAGGCGATCGCGATCGACCTGGCCCGTGCGGGTTTCGACCTGGCCCTCACGGCTCGGACAGGGGCAGAGGGTGAGCGTCGTGAGCACTCCTCGACGCTGCGGGAGTCCGACACCTCTCCCCTGCCGGGGAGTCTCGAGACGACCGCCGCGCTCGTGAACGAGGCCGGTGGTGACGCACTGGTGCTCGTAGCGGACCTCCTCGACTCGGCGTCGCTCGGAGCTGCCGTCGCCACCACCCTCGAGCGAAAGGGCCACGTCGACGTCGTGGTGCACAACGGGCGCTATATCGGGCCAGGGCACATGGACCGCTTCCTCGACACTCCCATGGACCTTCTTGAAAAGCAGCTCAGGGCCAACGTTCTGGCGCCGTTGGAGATCAACAAGCTTGTGCTTCCTGCCATGATCCGTGACGGCGGAGGGACGATCGTCGACATCACCTCTGGTGCTGGGTACGCGGATCCACGCAAACCAGCGGGGGCCGGTGGCTGGGGTATGGGTTATGGGATCTCAAAAGGTGCCTTCCACCGGATTGCCGGGTTTCTCGCCGTTGAATTGGCCGAGTCCGGCATTCGCTCGTTCAACGTCCAACCAGGCCTCATCGCGACCCAGAGGATCGCCCAAGACATGGCCAAGTTCGGCATCACATCAGACGGCGCGCCGCCAGAGGTCGTGGCAAAGGTGGTCACCTGGCTCTGTACGGCAGAGGAAGCCCATCAGCTCAACGGGACAACGATCGAGGCGCAGTATTTCTGCCACGACCGCGGCCTTCTGCCCGGTTGGCCCGGGCCAGTATGGAAGGACAACCACATCCGTTACGACCGTTCCGGGGCGATCATCGACGATCTGGAGCGTGAACTAGCCCGACGTCAGGACGCCGGCACCTCGAGCGGCGACGGCTGAGCTGGCTACGGCCGCCGACGACGGGGGCCGCAGGGTTCAGCGCTCAGCTAAACTTGTCGGACGCTGATTCTCAGCCGATCGCCCGTCGGAGTGGCGGAATAGGCAGACGCGCCAGCTTGAGGGGCTGGTGCCCGCAAGGGCGTGGGGGTTCAAGTCCCCCCTCCGACACGCGACAACCCCACACGCAGGGACGCGATGACCTTTTCGCCCTCCTCGCTGCGCTGATAGCGAAGACACACACCGGCGGCGCGGTACACGCGCTGCCGTTGTGCGGTGTCTGAGTGGGCCAAGAGGGCGGTCAGGCCGCCGACCCCTTCGAGTAGCTGGTGCACGTCCCGTCCGGTCAACAGGTGGGGTCCAGAGCCCTTGTAGGCGTCAATCACGGCAGTGGCTGAAGCGAACTCAACCTGGGCAGCGCGGGTGCGCTCTGTGACGAGAACCGGGTCCAGGCCGGCGTCCAGCGCGGCCAGGTACTGGTCGAGCTTTTTCGCGCTTCGTGGGCCTGGCGGCGCGCCAGGCGAAGTTCGGCGGGCTCGCTGGATCCGCCGTTGTCGGCTTCGAGAATGGCCGCCACGGTGGCGTCCAGACGCTCGGGTGAGGACAGGTCGGCCAGCCACTCGTCGACCGCTGGCAGGACCCGGTGTTCGGTTACGAAGAGTGTCTTGGGATGTCTTTCGTCGCCCGGGTAGTCGTTCCGGTAGGTGCACTGGTAGCCGACTCGCTCCGCACCGCCTCTGCGCTTTGCAGTGTGACCCTGCATCCTCCTTCCACACCGGGCACAGATCAGGAGGCCCCGAAGGGCGTAGACGCGTGTGTTGGGGCCGGTCGGGGCGTGGCCCGGGCGTCGCCGGAGCCCTGTCTGTCTGCGCTTGACGCCAGACCGACTCGGTCACGATTGCGGGCACGATGCCATCCGTCTCGACGACCTCGGAGGCCGGCGCTGGGGACATCCCGGTGACGTTCCCGGCGGCGGGGTCGTTCACGTCGTAGAGGCGTTCGACCTTGCGGTAACGCCCGTAAACGCCCTGCCCCTTGTACTTCGGGTTCATGACGATGGCTCGCACCGCGCCAAGCGACCAGGCACGTCCGAGACGGTGCGGGTTTCGCTCCCGGTCGGCCGCCGACGGGCAGGGGAACCCTTGCTCGCTCAGGCGAGCGGCGATGGTCCGGAAGCCGACGCCCTCGAGCCGCCAGGCGAAGATCTGCTCCACCACCTTCGAAGTCGCACGATCGACGGCCAGATTGGTCAGTTGAATACCCTGGCGGGCCTTCTCCGGGTTGGGATGCGGCCACGCCGGTACGCACGAGCCGGTACCCGTAGGGCGGTCGTCCACCGAGGTAGCGACCTTCGGGTGCCATGGCCTTCATCGACGTCCGCACCCGTACCCGAAGACGGTTGCGCTCGGCCTTGCTCAAGCCGCCGAACAAAGACATGAGGAGATCGTGCGCTTCGGACTCGGGATCCACGGGACCGCCGACTTCGGGCACCCAGAGCTGCACGCCCCAGTGTGCGAGTTGAGGCAGGATGTTCTGCACCTGGCCGGCTGACCCGAAGGCTCGCTGCGGCTCTCCGACAACGATTCCCGTCCAGCCCGAGTCGGGTTCGGGAGTTGCGCGATGAGTCGGGCTGCTTCGGGACGCCGGGGCCAGGGGACGGACCGGGAGACGTCCGTGTCGTGGGTGACCGACACGATCTGGGCTCGCCCGACGATAAGGGCGCTGGCGCGGGAGAGCTGCCAGCGCAAGCTCTCCTCGGGGTTCTGCTGGTCGTCGGTGGAGGTCCGGCAATAGGCGGTGAGTGCGATGAGCGGTTCCGAGGCGGTCACGCGGCCTTCTCGGAATGTTCGGCTCGCCGGGCAAGAGCCGCCCGGACAAGCTGGGCCAATGCGGCGGCCAGTTCGGTGGTGAGGGACGGCGGGTCTATTGCCTCGAAGACGATCTCCTCCTCGTCGCTCACGGGAGCCACCCGGTAGAGCTGCAGCATGACTTCGGAGGATACCTCCGCGCCGTGTCGGAGGCATATGACGGCATGGAGTGAGTTCCGTGCGCCGGGAGAGAGTGAACGAACGACAAATCCCTCGTGGTGGCCAACGCTCAACCTCCCCAGCATCGATGGCGGATTTCACTTGCCCGGCCGGCGAGCAGCCACGATCAGCCTTTAGAGGTAGGGGACGAGATTCGTCCCAAGAGTTACGGGAGGGCTGTCATGGGCATACGACCAACCGACGAACACGACGACGAGCGCAACGAATAGGTCGTCGGGCCGCGGCGAGCTGATCTCGGCTCCGTGCTCGGTCAGTCAGGGGTCGGGGGAGCCGAGGCGTCCGACATGTCGTTCGCCGGACCTTGACGGCCCGGACGGAGCACCGTCGAACACAATGGACGAAGCCGACCGCGATATCGGCCGGATTGGATGCGATTCTTCCGCTGCAGAGCCGACGCTGTCCGCCGTGTTCGCTCAAACGACAGCGGGGCCGGTCAGCATCTCGATGCAAATGTATGCACGATTCCAAACGGTCTTCTTACTTGTGGAACTGGAGCGTCCAAGTTGGCTCAAGACGCGAAAGTCGAAGGGCGATCCCGAACTCGTTCGAACTTTGGTCTGACGAGACGCCGGTCTCGTCGGTGACCGCTACGAGCTGGTCTGCATCGTGGCCGCCTGCACGATCTGGATATCAGGCGGCTGGATGGCCAACGGGCCTCCGGCCACCGGCACCTGCCACACCATGCTCATGTAGGGCGTCGGTCCGACAGCCGAACCGGATGGGCACGGTGCGAAGCCGGTGATGGTCAAGGGTGTCCCCTGGGTCGCAGTCGCCGGGACGCAGAGGTCGGTTCGCAGGTGCCATTGGACGAGTGATCCGTACGGCATGGGTGGGTCGGTCGTCAGTGTGGAGGGAAGCAGGTACATGGCCGCGACGAGGACTTGGGTCCCCGAGGGCGTGGTGGCGTAGACAAGCCCGTCGATCGCATTTGGATCGAGAGTGCGCTCGGCCGCCTCGTTCTCGGCCACGATGGTCGGGTTGACGTAGTACACGACGGGGTAGTCGGTCGGGGAGACGGGCTGATAGCCGGCGGCCTCGGCCTCCGCCGGGGTGGCGTACGGCGCAACCGCTTTGCTCGTTGCCTGCACGAACTGCGTCGCTCTGATCTGGTCGGAGAAGGTGGGCTCCGGAGCGCAGCCCGAGCGGGCCATGCGGACATGGGTCGAACTGTTGCCGCCGTTGGCCAAAAGAAGGTGCGCCAGCGCGGTCGGGAACGCGGGGCCGGTGTAGTGCCAGTTCTCCTTGACCGAGTTGATGCCTGCGGCCGCGCTCGCGTCGGCACCGTTCATGTTCATGGTGACGGTCCCGCCCATCGACATGATTGGGCTGTTGGTGACGACCAGGCCGGCGTGGTTGGTCCCGCTGCAGCTGGCTGTGCTCGGTCCGGACGCCGCGACCGCCGCCGAGCCCGAACCCGCCATGCCGGTCATCCCGCTCATCGCCGTGGCGGACGACTCCCCCGACGGAGCGGGGTAGTCGGCGCTCAGGAAGAGGGCGAGCGGCGACTGCCCCGAGCCCCAGCCCGACGAACGCCGCGTGCCGTCGAGTTGCCTCGGCGAGCGGGGTACGTCCAACGTAGGGGACTGCCACCCGCGCCGGTGTCATCGCCATCGCCAGCACCGCGATGATCGGGCCCGTGTTGGGGTCGGTGCCCGACCCGGTGAAGATGCCCCCGAGTCCCTGTCCGAAGACCCACCAGGCCAAGGACAGCACGGCGCCGGCCGCCAGGAATCCGCCAGGCCGGCGGCTCAGGAGTGGGCCGAAGCCGATGACGAGTGACAAGCCCGCCAGGACCCACGCCCACTCGGTCCCGGTGGAGGAAAGGGAGCTCCCGACGCCGTGAAGAAGGTGAGAGTAGGCACCGGGCTCGCCCGCCTGCATGCCGGTGATGGCACTCGAAATCGATGTCGTGGTCCGGTTCTGCGGCAGGAGGAAGAGAACCGCCGCGAGCGACCAGTACCCCGTCCACACGACGAGTGCGGTGACCGAACCGCCGACCCCGGATGCCGAGGCAGAAGAGTCAACGCCGACCGCCGCGTCGTCGGGGTCGCGACCGGTCGGCCACGCCAGCAGCCCGAGCATGGCGTACATGAACACCGAACCCGGTGCCCCGGTGAGGGCGCTCGCGTTGCCCGTGAGGACCATCCCCATCCCCTCGCCGAGCACCCAGACCCCGAAGGCCCAGGCAAAGGAGAGCGCCAAGGCATAGCGCACGGTCGGTCGATACAAGAGGCCGAGGCCGATGACGACCTGCGTCAGCGCGAAGAGCGTGTTCCAGGCTGCGATGTGGGGCTCGATGAAGTGGCCGATGTTCGTGATGACCCAGGACACGACCGTCGGTTGCCCGTTGGCGTTGGCCAACACGTACGTCTCGACGAAGCTGCGGTGGAACATGAAGGACTGGAACTGCAGCCCAGCATCGATGAGCCAGAACACGCCGAGGACGATCTGCAGCGTCCGCTGACTCCCGATCGGACGCCAGAACCTCTGGGGCACCGATTCGAGGTCGCCGTCGACGTCCTCCACGGTGTCTTGGGTATCCGTGCTCGACATGGAACTCCTTTTGCTATGTCGGCGGTTCAATTATCGGACGGGGCACGAGACAGCTCACGGCCATCGCGAGAGCACGGGCACCCAGTGCGTCGCTCCTTGCCATGACGCCGTTGCCCGCCACTGCCTCCCAGACAACGGGCCGAGTCGACTGCGCCCCGTCCGAGGGGCTGGCGCGCAGATGCGAAAGTCCGCGGCCGGGCTGCGAGTACGCCTTTTCTCCCGCAGCCCAGCTCGGGCGACGCAGAGGGAGTCGTTCGCTGGCGCCGCAGAGGGATGACATCGAAGGCTCAGATCATCAGCAGCAGCATGAGCCCCATCGCCACGCACATGATGACGTGGGACGCATCCACCAGGCTTGGCCGAGCGAGAATCCCGCCGATGCCGGTTGTGACGGGCGCGCTCAGCGTCGCGACCGCACCCTCCTCGGCCCGGCCCTCGATTGGGATCGGGTTGGGACGGCGTCCACCGGCGCAGTGGGTTCCGTAGTGGGTCGCCCCCCGGTTGGGAGAGGCGACCGTGAAGATGGCCGAGGCGAACAACGCGAACACGACGACCAACGCCAGTCCCGGATCCATTCGTGAGCCCCCGAACCCATGGACATCGACATCGCCCCTGAGGCGGCACGGGTGGGAAACCAGTACATCAAGAGCATGGCGAAGCTCAGAAGCCCGTGGATCGCCGTGTGTGGGACGTGGGGCCCAAAGCGACCGATGGACTGGAAAGAGCGGACGATGAACAGGACCAAGAATCCGAGGAAAATGAGCTCCCACACGATGTCCGGACCAAAGGCCCACGCCGTGACGAACATCCCCGCCATGGCCATTCCCATCGCGAAATGCGATAGCTCGACGTCACGACCGGGGGCGTGACGGATTCGCGCAGCTATGGCGAGCAAGCACAGGCAATATGCCGCCACGGCGAGCATGAGGACGCCGAAGAGGTAGTACAGGCCAACGGGGTGCCCGACCACGTTCAGGCCTCCGACCTTGTCTGGACTTGGCTCTCGACGCTCGCCAAGGAGAGCTCGAAGGTCTGTGCTCTGGTCAAAGGCCAGTACGACGCGATGAGCAAGATCATCAGCAGTCCCGAGTTGGGGTCCGTCGCACCTCCGGCGAGGATGCCCCCGAAGTTCTCGATCGTGACCCAGATCAAAACGAAAGTCGAGCACCGCGGCGGACAGCACGATCTGGGTGATGCTGGGACGGAGGTACACACTGAGCGCCACCAGCAAGCAGAACACGGAGAACACGACGGCGACCGTCGTCCCGTGATGGAGGAGGTTGGACTCTGACCAACGGTCGACACGGGCGACCCATCCCGGTTGCCCGCTGTCCATCTTGGCCACGAGGTCGTGCAGAACCTGAGGGGAACGACCCTGGCCGAGGACCGTGAGCACCGCCAGGCCGGCCCACAGCGTTGCCCACATACCGCGGGCCACGTTCGTGCCCACCGTGCGGGCGGCCACAAAGGGTTCGTTCGGCCCATCTGAAGGCCACAACAAGACGGCGAGGAGTGCGTAGAAGAGCACCGCCCCGGGCCCGCCGCCGAGTGGGGTGGCGGCCCCCGTGAGCACTCCTCCCAGGCCCTCGCCGAACCACCAGACGCCGAGAGACCAGACGATCGAGAGCACCAGGGCGGGACGGACGGTCCGACGCCAGGCTATGCCGAAAGCGATCAGAAATTGGATGCCCACGAACGCCGCATTGGTCAGCACCGGCTGGTGGTCGACGACCGAGGCGTTCCAGGTGATCGTGTGGGACACCCAGGTCGGATTGCCCGGCGCCAGACCGTTGAGCATCCCGCTGAACCCGTTGGATCCCTTGGTGAACATGAAGGGCTGCAGCTGCAAGGCGGCATCCATCAGCCATACCGTCGCCAAGAGCAACCGGAACGTCCGCTGGAGGTCACGTCGCCGCGGCGCCGTCGATCTCTGAGTGGGCGCCTCAACCGGTGGGGTAACTGGCGCTTCTGTGGTGATGGTCATTCCCCGCTCACCCCTAGCCAACCTCCGGTCACTTCGAGCCAACCGGTCACGGCGGCACGCTCCGGGTCCCAGCCGCAACGGCCAAACGCAGCAGCATCCCCTCGCTATTACTACTCGGCGTAGTAATTGGGCGCAAGCCCTTCCGGGCGGATCGGTGGGGTCGACGGGGGTCGGTGGGAGGTGTCGGCCAAAGGGCGCGCATCACCGGATGTCTGAGCGCCTACTCAACCAAACCTCCGTCGGTGCGACGAGCGCTACGAACGCCTCGAGCCTGGCTTACGGCGGCGTGCCTTGAGGGCACGTTGCAGCGCGTCGAGCTCGGCCTGGTGGGCCTCGTCGACGAAGCGAGAGAGCGCGTCAGTCGGATCGGAAGTCGCTTCAAGCGCTTCCCGGATGGCCTGGGCAGCGAGGGCGGAGCCTGTGTCGAGGGCCCAGAACCGGACGAGCCGGCCGTCCCTTCTTCGTCCTACCAATCCCTTGCGGGTCAAACGATCGAGGACAGTTGCCACGGTGGTGTAGGCGTAGAGAGGGAGGGCGTCTGCCACGTCGCGCCCGGTTCGCTCCTGTCCGGGCTGATCCCAAAGTACGTCCATCACCTGACGCTCGAGGTCACCGAGCTTTGCGTCGCGACAGCGGCAATCCGTGCCACACGTGCACGGAGAGCAGGTGCATCGCGGGTTGTCACACGAGGTAGGCACCATTCACCTTCCTAGCACCCTTCCTGCCAGAGGCTCGGGGACCAGACTGAGCGAGGCGACAAGAGCCGAAGCCGACGTAGTGGCCAAGAGTTTCGCCTGAGAGCGCAAATCGTCGATGTCGAACTCGCCGTTTGGCGTCAGCGACTCTCACGCGGAGGGGTGTGGCCTGACAAACGCCGCCGTCCGATCCGGTCGTGAGCATCCAGACGCCACATCACGAGATAGCTGCCGGGGAGGCCCGGTAGCCCACGGCCGCTACCAGTTCGCAGAGGTGGCCGACCGAGGTCATCGTCGGGACATAGGTCACGACTGCTCGAGCGGCGCCCAAATCTACGACGGCGGCTGCGACGCAGGAGTCGTCGAGGAGCACCTCCTCGACGAGGGAAGCGCACGACTGGCAGTGCATTCCCTCAACGTTCAGCTCGGCGATCGCCGTCTGTGGGGACTTCATGTCGTCCATTTGATTGATCTCTCGTACGTTTCGGTTGTTCCAGCTCCGACGATGGTCGCGCTCCTGCTTCCCTTCTGCTGCATGTCGGGCCAGTGGAGGAGTGCCCCCGTCTCCCGTGCCCCACCAAGTTTCAGGGTATCGGTAGCCAGAGCCATCGGAGACGTCGTGATCTGGGCGTCGCCTACGTGCGGTAGTAGCGTCGCTCTCACGCAGCCCGCCTGGATAAGCCCGACCTTTTCTCCGAGTTCAGGATGCCTTCCTTAACCGTCCCCGACGCTCCTCCAAAACCTCGGGACACCCCGTCGGCGGTCACGCTCTCGATCCGCGGAATGACATGCGGGGCCTGCGCCGCCCGGATCGAGCGCCGGCTCAACCTGCTCGAGGGCGTCGACGCCACCGTCAACTTCGCCACTGAGCGCGCTCGAGCAGTCTTGGCACCCGGTGTCGCGACCGAGCGGCTGATCGAGGCGGTCCAATCGGCGGGCTACGACGCCGACGTCGCTGCCGAGGGCCTACCCGTGGCCGTTGAGCTCGACGAGCTCGACCGGCGGGTCCGATCGCTCGGGCGACGCCTCGTGGTGTCGGCGATCCTGTTCATGCCGTTGTGTGACGTCTCCCTCGCCTTCTGGCTTTTCCCCGAGATCCGGTTCCCTGGATGGCAGGCTGTCGTGATCCTGGTCGCTTCTCCTGTGGTGACGTGGGCGGCCTGGCCCTTTTATGTTGCCGCAGCCCGGGCCGCTCGCCACGGGATGAGCAGCATGGACACGCTCGTGTCTGTCGGAATCCTGGCGGCGACGTCTTGGTCCCTCTATGCCATGTTCGTCCTCGACGCACCCCAACACGGGCATTCGGCAAGATCCTTTTCGAGCTGGCTCCATCTGCCCGGTGGCGCCACATACCTCGACGTGGCAGCCGGGGTGACGACCTTCCTGCTGGCTGGCCGTTGGTTCGAGGCGCTGTCCCGGCGGCGCTCGAGCAGCGCCCTGCGCTCCCTCGCCGCGGTGGGGGCTCGTGACGTCGTTGTCGTCGGGCAAGACGGATGCGAGGTCCGGGTCCCCGTCGAGCAGCTCGAAGTGGGCGACCGATTCGTGGTTCGCCCAGGCGAGACGGTGGCGACCGACGGCGTCGTGGTGTCGGGGCGTGCCGCGGTCGACCGAAGCACCATGACCGGCGAGTCGCTCGCGGTGGAGTCGACGGTCGGTGACAGCGTGGTCGGAGGAACCGTGTCCCTCGACGGCCAGCTCGAGGTGCGCGCCACGCGCGTTGGCCGCGACACGCAGTTGGCGCAGATGCTCAGACTGGTGGAAGACGCCCAGAACCAGAAGGCGGGTGCGCAGCGGCTCGCCGATCGCGTCTCGGGTGTTTTCGTCCCGGCCGTGCTGGTGCTGGCCGTGCTCACGCTGGTCGGGTGGCTGGCCGCCGGCGCACCGGCGGAGCGTGCTTTTGCCACGGCACTCTCGGTCCTCATCATCGCCTGCCCGTGCGCACTTGGACTCGCCACACCCATGGCGCTCTTCGTCGCCTCGGGACGAGGAGCCCAACTTGGGATCTTCTTCAAGGGCCACCAGGCGTTGGAGTTGTCGGGACAGGTGGACACCGTCCTTCTCGACAAGACCGGCACAGTGACATGGGGTGACATGGCGGTCACCGAGCTTCGGGCCGCTGAGGCGCGTGACCCCGTAGAGGTATTGCGGTGGTCCGGCGCGGTCGAGCAGTCGTCCGAACACCTCGTTGGGCGCGCGGTGACGAAGGCGGCGCTCGACGAGACGGGCAGGTTGGAGGCTTCCTCGGAGTTCACTGCGCTTCCGGGGTGGGGAGCCTGCGCTGTGGTCGACGGGTCAGAAGTCACCGTCGGGCGTGCTGAGCTGTTCACCGGGCGAGGCCGCGTCATCCCGCCCGAGCTGGAGACTGCTGCCAACGAGTGGGCGTCAAGGGGATGGACCACCGTCTTCGTCGGCCGGGGCGGTGACGTCGTGGGTGCCCTGGCCCTCGCCGACACCCCGCGGGCGTCCGCCGCGCCGGCTGTCCGTGAGCTGGCGCGCTTGGGCCTTCGCTGCACGTTGCTGACGGGGGACAACCCGCAAGCGGCCGAGTCCATCGCGCGGGCCATCGGCGTCGAGGACGTCGTCGCGGACACGCTGCCCGGCGACAAGGTGGCGGTCGTACGGCGCTTACAGGCGGAAGGGCGGAAAGTCGCCATGGTCGGCGACGGCATCAACGATGGGCCCGCCCTCGCCAGTGCCGACTTGGGGCTGGCGGTCGGATCCGCCACGGATGTGGCCAAAAACGCTGCCGACCTCATCGTCCTGCGGGATGACCTGCGTGTGGTCGCCACCGCGATCGATCTCGCACGCCATACGTACCGAACCATCCGGGGCAATCTCGCTTGGGCCTTCGGCTACAACGTGGCGGCCATTCCCTTGGCGGCATGCGGGCTGCTCAACCCCTTCATCGCCGGGGCCGCCATGGCTCTGTCGTCCAGCTTCGTCGTCTGGAACAGCTCACGGCTTCGCCACGTAGGTACGGATCGGTGGCCGGGCGCACCCAAACCTGATCACACCGAAGCCGTGACGGCTTCGCCCCAACTCGCCGTGGCCACGGCCCCATGCTGACCGGCGCCAGCCCGAGCACGCATCATCGCCCGCTACGCCACGTCGTCGCGGTCCTGAAGACAGGCTGACGATGGCCACTACGTCGAGCCAACGTCAAGCATGGCGGGCACGATGGATCTGGGTCGTCCTCGCTGTCGCGACAGCGGCTGTCGTCGCGATCGTCCTCGTTGCAGTTACTTCTACGTCCACCACGGCCGCGGGTCCACAAGCCGCAGGGAGGACTCCGTCAAGGCTCGCGACGATGATCTGTGCCCCGAAGGCGGCCGGCGACATCAACCAGATCGTCGAACAACATGCAACTGTGGTCGACAAGACCTGGCTCGACCACCGCTACTCGTGCGATTACCGATTCAAACTCGGCACGATGATCGTGTCGGTCAAGGAGCTCTCCAGCTGGTCACAGACACTTGGCTACTTCCGGTCGCTCGGCACTGAACTGGGTCGGAAGCAAACTCTGTACGCACTAGGCCAGGGCGCTTTCAAAACCCGCGACGGATCTGTCGTGGTCCGGAAGGACTGGAAGGTCCTCCTGGTCGACACTTCCGGACTTTCCCGAGAAGTCTCCAATAGCACCGGCAGCATTGCCCTCGATGTCGCTGCTGCGATCATGGGGTGTTGGCACGGAGACTGAGTGATTCTTCCCGATGGGATGGGTCGCCCGATTTGATCCTCCGAATGAGTTCCGAGAGTTGTTGACTCGCGAATGAATTTCTCGACCACATGGTGAGAGGAGCACTCGTGCCGTCGGAGAGATGGGCGAGGGGCCGAAAGAACTCGTCCATAATCCCGTCCATAGTCGTGAACGAAACGCGGAAGAGCGCGTAGAACGCTACGGAGGAAGGTCCAGGTACAAGCACACTTGAAGGACGGGGTCCCACTCGGAGGACGTGCGAACTCGGGTTAGCACTGAGCCCGATTCGGCCGCTCTCGCACCTCTCCAGTAGGACTTTCACCGTTCCATCAGGTTGCTTGCCCAGAGCGTTGAAGGAGCTCCAGTTGAGCCATGCCAAGAACCACCGGCGCTCCACGGCGTCAAGTCGCCGGCTCGGCTCGCAACAAGTTCTGGCGGCCTCGTGATCGTCCCCGATCGCCCATCGGGCGAACCCCGCCAGAACTTCTCGCTCTGCCCAGGGGGCTACCCTCGCCGGGACTGGACCCCGCTCGCTGCCGGTGGTCGTCGTCGGTTATGCGAACGACGCAGGGGCGCGTCGTTCGCAACGATTGCGTTCAGACGCAGACCGAGCGAGCCCTGGCGACGCCCGCGCCCACGTCCCGACCGGCCCCAACACACCCGCAACACCACTTCACAGACCAGCGTCCGGACCTTCCCACACCTCACCATCACAAGAAGGCCATCAGCACCACCATCAGTCCATCAGCACACCATCAGTCCATCAGCACCACCATCAGATTGCTCCACACGAATGGCATCAGAGGGGTTCCAGGGGCCGATTGTGGTCGGAGATCGGTCGGTGGGGTGTGGGACGACCGGCGTCCCGGTAGTGGGCATGGGCCGTGCTTTCGATCCGCAGGATGACGTTGGGTCGGGTTATCGGTACCTGATGGAGTCGGTGGCGGCCGGCGACGGGGTGCGCCATCAGTCGACGCAGTCTGGCCGACTACTACGCCGCGTCCGGTACGCCGCCGGGCGTGTTCCTCGGCGCTGGCCTGGCCGCCCTCGATGGCGGAAGAGGGGTCGAAATCGGGTCAGAGGTCAGCGAGCAGCATCTGTTCAATCTCCTCGGGATGTGTGCCGATCCGATCACCGGCGAATCGCTGGGGCGTCCGCCGATCCGCTCTCGGCCTTCATTCCGAGGGACGCGGATGCGGAACGAAGGGAGTCCCGTCGGTCACCGTCGCCAGCACCGCCGACCGGATCGAGCCGACCGACCGTCACGAGGCCCCGGAACGAGCAGGCACCGGGACCAACCGGACGCCGGTGGCCGGGTTCGACCTCACCTTCTCGCCCAGCAAGTCGATCTCTACGGCGTGGGCCTTGGCCGATGCCGACACCAAGGCGACGATCTATGCCTGCCACCGCCGGGCCATCGAGGTGGTGCTCACCTACGCCGAGCGCGAGGTCTTCCACTCGCGCTCGGGCAAGAACGGCGTGGTGCAAGAAGACGTCGAGGGCGTGGTGGCCACCGCGTTCACCCACTGGGATTCGAGGGCCGGTGACCCCCAGCTCCATGACCATGTGGTGGTGGCCAACCGGGCCCGATCGGTCTCCGACGGGGCGTGGCGCACGCTCGACTCGCGGGGTCTGTTCAAGAGCGTGGTCATGCTCGGAGAGCTGCACCAGGGCGTCCTGGCCGACCTGTTGACCCAGGAGTTGGGGTGGGACTGGGACGAAAGATCACGGCGGCATTCGGACCAGGTCCGCTGGGAGGTGGCCGGGGTTCCCGAGACCCTGATGGCCGAGTTCTCGCAACGGGCCGCCGCCATCGAGGAGCGCAAGGAGGTGCTGATTCCCGCGTTCGTCGCCGCCCACGGGCGCCAGCCGACCACGGTCGAGATCATCAAACTGCGCCAGCGGGCGACCCTCGAGACCCGGCCGCCCAAGGAGCATCGCGCGCCTCGGCACGATGACCGACGGGTGGTGCCGAGCGGGCCGAGCACTACGTCGGACGTGACCCGAACGCATGGGTCGCTGGGCTGTCCGAGCGCAACGACCTGCCGCTGCTCCGAGCCGGCGACCTGGCCGACGAGATCCTCTCCGACGCGGCCATCGTGTCACGATCCGCAAGGTCTCCGAGCGTCGGGCCACCTTCTCCCGGGCCAACGTCCTGGCTGAAGTTCATCGCCAGTTCCACGGTGTCCGCTTCGCCTCTCCAGACGATCGGATTGCCGTGGCCGAGCGCACCGCCGACCTGGCCACCGGGCAGTCGTTGCTCATCTCGGCACCTGAGTTGCACTTCACGCCGGAGCGCCTGCGCCGGGCCGATGGGACCAGCCGGTTCCGGGCCAAGGGGCACGAGATCTACACCACCGCCATCCTCATTGGAAGCCGAGGCCCGCCTGCTCGAGGCGGGGCGAGAAATGGATGGCCCGGCCGTCGCAACGGGCACGGTGGCCGCCGTCACGTCAGTGCACCCCGCCCGGCCCGAGCCATCCCCTCTCCATCGATCAGGCGCTGGCGGTGGAGCAGATCGCCACCTCGGGCCGCAGGCTCGACGTGTTGGTCGGACCGGCGGGCACCGGCAAGTCGACCACGATGGCCGGATTGCGGGCCGCCTGGGAAGCCGAGCATGGCGCGGGCTCCGTGCTCGGGCTGGCCCCCTCGGCCGCGGCGGCAGAGGTGCTGGCCGAACAGCTGGGGATCGACACGGAGAACACCGCCAAGTGGCTCCACGAGCACCGCCAAGAAGCCGAGCGACTGGTAAAGATTGCCGACCTGCGCGCCAGCGCTGCGCTCTCCCGCGAACGTCGCGGCATCGATCCGCTCTGCACGCGCAACTGGTCAGGGCCGAAGAAGAAGTGGCCCGATGGCAGCTTCGGGCGGGCCAGTTGGTGATCGTGGACGAAGCGAGCTTGGTCGGGACGTTCGCCTTGGACGAGCTGGTGACCGCCGCCCGAGACGCCCGGGCCAAGGTGCGTCCTGGTGGGGGATCAGGCCCAATTGAGCGCAATCGATGCCGGCGGGATGTTCGCCGCCTTGGTACACGATCGGGGCGCTCTGGCGCCAGAGCTCACCGACGTACGCCGGTTCGTGAATCCATGGGAGAAGACGGCAAGTGTCGAACTGCGGGCTGGGTCCCCTGACGCCATCGACGCCTATGCGTCCCATGGCCGGGTGGTTGGAGGGAGCCGAGACGAGATGCTCGACGCCCTCTACGAGGCATGGAAGCAGGACATCGAGGAGGGCAAGACCAGCCTGATGATCGCCGCGGATCTCGGTACCGTCGGCGAACTCAACTCCCGGGCCCAGGCCGATCGGATTGCCGCCGGAAGCGTCTCGGGGGACGGGGTGACCGTGTCCGGAGGTGCGACGGCAGGGATCGGCGACCAGGTGGTGACCCGCCAGAACAACCGACGCCTCAGCACCGGAAAGCACTGGGTCCGCAATGGCGATCAATGGCGCGTGACCGGCTCACATGCCGACGGCTCGCTGACCTTGCAACGACGTAATGGCGTCGGGAAGGTCCACGTGCCGGCTGACTACGTGCGTGAGCATGTCGAGCTCGCCTATGCCTCGACCGCTCATCGGGCGCAGGGTAGGACGGTCGACACGGCGCACGCCATGGTCGGTCCGACGACCACCCGAGAGGTCCTCTACGTCTCGGCCACCCGGGGCAAGGAGGCCAACCGCCTCTACGTGGACACCCACTACGACCCCGACCCTCAGACCTCCCACGACGAAGCGTTGGAGCCAATGACGGCCAAAGGGCGTCCTCGTCGGTGTGCTGCGCAACGAAGGTGCCGAGGTGGCCGCCCACGAGATGATCCGTCGCGAGCAGCACGAAGCAGAGGGCATGGAGCGGCTCTCCGCCGAGTACCTGACATTGGCCACCGAGGCGCAAGCCGAGCGCTGGGATGCCCTCCTCGCGCGTTCGGGACTCTCCGATGACGACCTGGCCACCGTGGCAGCCAGCGCGGCCCGGGGTCCGCTGTTCGCGGGATTGCGCGACGCCGAAGCACGCGGTCTCGACGTTGAAGCGGCCCTGCCACAGCTCGTCGCGGGCAAGTCCCTGGCCGATGCCGCCGATGTCGCTTCCGTTCTCCATAGTCGGATCGACCGCTGGTCCCAGGCCGCCGGTGGCAGGCGCCGGCACACCGGACAGCTGATTGCCGGGCTCATCCCGAGAGCCCAGGGTGTGACGGACCCGGACATGGCCCGGGCCCTGGCCGAGAGGGACCAAGCCATGGAACAACGGGCTCTGTCGTTGGCTGAAGAGGCGATTGCGGCCAGGCACAGCTGGGTGCGGCCGCTCGGACATCCGCCGAGCGGATCCAGCCCAGCGGGAGCGCTGGTTGCGAGAGGTGTCGACCGTCGCGGCCTACCGGGACCGCTGGCACATCGAGGGTCAGCGCCCGCTCGGCGCGGCTCCGGATCGAGAAGACCTGGAACAGACGGCCCAGCGCAAGAGGGCGCTGGCGGCAGGGGAGCGGGCGAAGGCGATCAGCACGGACACAATGAACCAGCCCATCAATCACGGCGTGGAGCCACGGGTCGAGGTTTCGCAGGGGGTCGAACTGTGAGGGGATGTGGGTCTAGTGCCAAACCTGCCCCCTCCGGCAAAGGTGGCACCCTCTGTGGCTCTCGTCATATACAATGATATCACGAACTCATACAATGTCTGGGGGCCAGAATGACCACCAACTATGTGATGAAGGTCTCTTCTAATGGCCAGGTATCGATTCCAGCCGAGGCGCGGGCTCGATGGAACGTTGACCAAGTCGTCATGGTCGATCTCGGGGATCGAGTCGTGGTTCGTCCGCTGCCAGCTGAACCCGTTGAGCAGCTCAAAGGGAAGTATCGGCGGCGCGGGGCAAATAGTGATCGCATTCGACGGCAGTCGAGAATCGACGACGCATCCCGAGACCGCGGGAGATGATCGTTCTCGACTCCTTTGCCGTCCTCGCTCTGCTGCGGGATGAACCCGCAGCCGCCCAGGTCCAGCAGCTCATCGAAGGGGAACAAACAGCGGCGTTAACGGCTCTCGGTGTCTCAGAGGTCATCGATCACCTGGTGCGTATGATGGGAGCGGATGAAGAAGAGGCAGTACTCGACCTGGCCCAACTGGGCCTTGCCTCTCCTTCTGCTGTCGAGGCGGCGCTAGCCATACAAGCCGGGCTGCTCCGAGCCCGGCACTACCATCGTAAGAGTAGAGCCGTGAGTTTGGCCGACTGCGTGGCGGCTGAGACAGCGCGACAACCCGGTTCTCAGCTCGCTTCCGCCGATCCGCATCTGCTCGACCTGTGCCAGGAGGAAGGCATCTCAGTCATTGCCTTGCCCGACAGCGTCGGACAGACATGGTCGCCCTAAACGCCGGCCTGGGTCCGCAATTGTCGGTTTCAATATCGCGGCTGCTTATTTTCGCGAGGAGTCCGGAGGCGGCCCGAAGCGTGCGCCCGCGCCCACCGGTTAGGCAGCAGGTAGCCAAAGGTCTGTGGTTCCCACCTCGCGCACCGGGTGGCCATCGGTTGTCGCTCCGAGGTGGGGTGATCCCCACGCCGAGTAGGCGTCAAAAGCGCGTTGGGCATTGTTTCGAGTCCCCCCTCCGACACAAATGTCGTGTCGCGAGACATCATGGACGACTGTCGCGCGACATCATGGACGATTTCCGACGCCGAGGGGCTGATAGAGCCGGCTCGGGTCAAGCCGGAGGTGGCGGATCAGCTCTCCGGAGGGCGTGAGAACACGCACGTCGCGGTTGGCGACGAGGATCAACACCCGTCGCCCCTCGTGGGCTCGTCCGACGGCCACGTGGTAGAGGTCCGAGCGATAGCGCAACGTGATCTTTCCGGTGTGGACCTTGTCCTGGCGGATCCGACAGTGCGGAGGGACGACCACGCCTTTGCTCTGGGGTCGGGCCTTCTTGCGGGCGGAGAACGCGACGAGGGGGGTTCGTCGCCCAAGCGCACGATGCGGGCGCACCTCGTTGTAGTAGGCGACGAAGGTGTCGAGCTGTGCTTGGAGGTCAGAAAACGAGCGCGCCCGGCGCTGGGCGCGCAGATACTGCTTGAGGGTCTGGTGGAAGCTCGACCTTCCCACAGGTCTGGGGATGCTCGGGCCTCGAGTGCTTGAAGACGATCCCGAGCGAGGCGAGCTCTGACTCCATGACGCAGACCCCGTGACGGGAGGCCGCGGTGAACACCGCCGCGTTGTCGCTGAGCATGGAGGCGGGATAGCCCCAGCGTGCGGCCGCCTCGTGGAAGGTCGTCACCACGTCGATGGCCTTGTAAGTCACCCGGGCCACCGAGGCGACGCACAGACGCGAGTGGTCGTCGATCACGTTGAGAACCTCGACCTCTCGCCCGCCGGAGATGACGACGAGGACGGCGATCGTGCGCTCGAGCTCGAAGACGAGGGCGCTCGCCTTGCCCGAGGCCTCCCCACCGGCGCGGCGCAGGGCCCGACGGGCGTTGATGGCGATGACCTGGGCCTCTTTGATGCTCGCCTCGGCGATGGTGGCCAACTCGCCGGTGAGGGCGAGCACCTCGTCTTTGGCCTCGCCGCTACGCCTCCTGAGCCACGCCGCGACCTGGTGGGCGCGTCGGCGCACCGAACGTGTGCGGTCCCGAAAAGCGCGTGTGCCGGGCCAGACCGAGGCTCTGGAGCGCCCGCACACTCTTGGTGAGCGTGGCCACCCCTTTGGCGAGCAGACCCGAGTCGGTCGGATACGCCACATTGCCGGGACGACCGTGGTGTCGGCACGGACCTTGTCGAGTCGCACGACCTTGGCCGCCTTCGCCTTGGCCAGCAGCGCCTCGTTCAATTGGTCGACCGCGCCTTCCCCACAGCGCGTGGTGATCTTCATCAACGTGGTGGGGTGCGGCACCGCATCGGTGATGGCGATGCGGCAGAACCGTCGCCAGGCCAAGGAGTCGGTCACCTCGGCACAGAGCGTCTCGAAGCCGAGGCGGTATCTAAAGCGCAAGAACATCATGCGCAGGTAGGTCTCCATCGGGATCGACGGCCGGCCGATCACCGGGTCGAAGAACGCGACGAAGGGCTCGAAGAAGACCGGGTCGTCAAGCACGTGGTCGATCTGTTCGAGCCCAGGTAGAAGGGCCAAGAACTCGGGCGGGAGGATTGCTTCCCACAGGGTCGGCTGAGGGTCTACCTCGGTGCGCAACACGATGGCTTCATTCGCTCCGGGAAGGGTGTGTGGAGCCATCGTTGTTTCATTCAGGCCCGAACGCGAGTACCCGGCCAACACGGACGCGCTGGTCACGAGGTTCTTTCACATCGACTTTTTCAGGTCGAAGTAGCTAAATCGTTGAGGCTCGGTAATGGACAGCCTTGGACCGTGGCCAGTCCTGACTCGAGGACGACCGAACCCGCGCT
>CAWGPG010000002.1:0-75349 GCA_963824445.1 uncultured Acidimicrobiaceae bacterium
CGGCCGTCATCGAGGGTTGCAGCAGCTTGGTCATCAGGTCGTCGGAGGGATGGTCCGCCCGCCACTCGATGTACTGGGCGAACCCGTCACCGCCGGCGGACGCGATGTCCTGCTGCGGGGTGGGGGCGCTCCCCTCCTCGAGGCGCAGGGACTTGTCGAGGCGGTCCCGGATCGCCACCTGGTCCTCCTCGGGAATGCCCAGCAGCATGCCGATCACCCGCATCGGCATCTCGGCGGCCAGATCGTGGATGAAGTCGAAGCGCCCGGAACCGACCAGCGGGTCCAGGGTCCGGCCGCAGAAGGCGCGCACCTCGGGCTCGATGGCGTTCATCGCCCGCGGCGTGAACACCCGGCTCAGGAGGCTCCGGTGCTCGTCGTGGGCGGGCGGATCCTCGAAGAGGATCGAGCCCGGCGGGATCTCCAGGCCGCTCTTGATGAGCTCGAGCACGGATCCCTTCCCCGAGATGTAGGTCTTCCAGTCGGCCAGGCCGCGCCGGACGTCCTCGAAGCGGCTCAGGGCGTAGAAGTCGTGTTGTTCGTTGTAGTAGAGGGGTGCTTCGTCGCGCATCCGCTTCCAGATCGGGTACGGGTCCGCATCGATGTCGAAGTCGTACGGGTCGTAGTAGAGCTCGGTGCTCGACGACGTGGTCACGGAGAACCCTCCCCTTCGATTCGTCCCCTCGTGTCCCATGATCAGCGCTGGGTGAGCCGTTCGACCTCGGTGAGGACCGCGAGTCCGTGGTGATCCCGCTCCCGGCCTGGCTCGGCGTCGCTCACGGGCTCGATTGTTCCACGCCCTCAGCCATCCTCGAGCCCGCGGTCCTCGTTCCGTCCCTCCCTCCGGTCACTTGACCGCCACTTCGACGATCTTGACGACGACCAGGGCCAGGGCGACCACGAGGTAGCCACGCAGCGCAATGAGCCCGAGCTTGCGCTGGCGCGACATCGCGGGCGCGCGAGGCGGGCCAGCGGCGGCATCCGCCAGGTGTCGCGGTGCAGGGTCTCGGCCAGTACGTCGTCCACACTGACCTCGTCGCGGTGTCGACGGCCCTGGATCAGGAGGAAGGCGCCGAGGACGAGCCCGCTCACCGTGCCCACCGCCATCACGGCGACGATCTGTGAGCCCGTGATGGCGGGAAACAGGACGCTGGCCGTCAGGATGACCGACAGGATCACCAGGACCCAGATGATGACCCCGGTCACGATGTTGAGCTTCCTGCCGTTGACCCAGGGTCCGAGCACGGCCTTGTCGTTGCACAGGATGGCCAGGAACACGACGGCGCTGGGCAGGAGGACGCCCGCCAGGACCTGCACGCCGAGCGTCAAGAGGCCGAGCGGCACCCGGGGGATGAGCACCAACGCCGCGGCCAGCGCGATGAGCGCGGCGTAGCACGCGTAGAACCCCTTGGCCTGGGTCACGGGCCGATGGAGGGAGTGCCTCTGGTTCAACACGTCGCTCGTGGCGTAGGCGGTGGCCAGCCCGACGGCGGCGGCGCCGATGATGGCGGCGTCGATCAGGGCGATGGCGAACAGGTCCCCCACCGTGCGCGACACGTAGGTGGCGAGCCCGTGGGCGATCCCTCCCGCGTCCGTGAAGTTCCCAAAGCCCGGGGTGTGGGCGAAGGCCGCCGCCGAGAAGCCCATGATCGCCACGCCGCCGACGACCACCAGGGCGATGCCGATGACGAGGTCGACACGTTCGTAGTTGATCCACCGCGGCGTGATGCGCTTGTCGATGATGTAGGACTGCTGGAAGAACAGCTGCCACGGGGCCACCGTCGTGCCGACGATGCCGATCACCAGCAGCATCACCGAGGACAGTGGTGCGCCGTGGGGGATGCGGGGCACGACGAAGTCGTGGGCGACCTGCCCGATCGGCGGGTGCACCATGAGCACGAGGGGGACGAGCAGGAGCGAGCCGACGACCAGCATCAAGCAGAGCCGCTCGAAGCGCCGGAAGCTCCCCGTGCTCACCGCGCCGACGATGGCCACCGCGGCGACGATCACCGAGGGGACCTTGGGCAGTCCGAGGTAGGAGACGGCCAAGGAGATGCCGATGAACTCGGTGACGATCGTCAGCGCGTTCAAGAGGAACAGGTCGATCACGCTGAACGCGCCCCAGAACCTGCCGAAGCGCTCGAGGATCAGCCGGGCGTGCCCGACGCCGGTGACGGCGCCGAGGCGAAGCACCATGTCCTGGCACACGTAGAGCACCGGGATCAACAGGCCGAGCGTCCATATCAGGTGCGTACCGAAATTCTGGCCGGCCTGGCCGTAGGTCGAGAAGGCGCCGGCGTCGTTGTCGCCGACCATGACGATGAGCCCCGGCCCGACGATGGCGAGCAGGGTCTTGACCTTGAGCGAAAGCCTCGGGCGGGCTGCCGTGTCGCCGTACGCGATGGTGCCGAGCGCGCCGTTGATGTGGCCGACGTGGGGGTCGTCGAGGACGACGACGTCCCGGCCCGGTGGCGCGAGGTGGGTGAAGTTCTCCATGGCGGTCTCCTTGTGCGAGGAGAACGCTTCTTCGACCGTCGGACGCCATGACGGGAGTCGGCAGACGGCCGGGGAAGGGTTCTCCGTCTCGATGCTGGAAAGGTCGAGCGGATCCGAGACACCACGTGCAGGTGCGTCGGAGCGGGCGAAGGACCTGCGAAACGCAGGCAGCGCAGGTGGCATGCACCTGCGGGGGACCCCGGCGGCGGGCGCCTGACTCAGCGCGCAGCTAGATCAGGCGGGAAGCGACGCCGGGGCACGGCTGTGGGGGCTGGCAACTATGAGGTTCTGAGCTCATGACCGGCCCTCCTTTCACTGTGCGACAGGGCGTCGCAGACAGTGTACCCGGGCCCGGCCCCGTTTCGCAGACGGTCCCCGACCGGTCAATCGGCGAGGCGCAGCGGGTAGGACGCGGCGGCGACGTCGAGTATCTCGGCCCGGTCCTGCTCGAGGAGATACCTGGCGTCGATGGCGGCGTCGAGGGCGGACTCGAACCGCGCCATGTAGTCGGCCTCGCCGCCGGGATAGAGGGCGGTCAGCTCGGCCTCGTCGAAGGGCACCGTCCGGCCGAAGAGCATCGCGAAGGACTCCCCGCTCTGGCCCAGCCCCGAGAGCACGGCGCTCGGCACGTCCACCCATGGTGTCCGGACGCCGCCCAGCGCGTTGCCGTGGTCGTCCAGGCGATAGCCGGTCCCCGCGTCGTCGAGTTGGAGCCGCGGCGCAGTCGGCGGTGCCGTGCCGTCGGTGACCCACTGCACGAGGTGCCACAATGCGGCCTGCGCCACGTAGTGCTGCTGGGGCCCGGCGTTGATCGGCGATGCCGTCCGGCCGAAGATCAGGTTGGTGGTCGGGCGCAGTAGCTCGGCCAGGCGCTCGCCGCTCAGTGTGCCGTCGTCGCGCCGACCGGCGCTGACCGTGTAGGTGTCGGCGTGCGCCGCGCCGGCCATCTCCCAGACGCGGACGTGGTCGACGTCGGGCTGCTCGGCGAGCCCGCCGCCGAGCAGGATCACGTCGGTCTCGCTCTGGAGGACCAGCACCGGGACCCTGGCGTCCGCGCGGATGCGCTCGCCCTTGGCCGAGATGGCACGGGTCACCCTCGTGAGGTCCCCACCCCGGGCGGTGGGCACGAACACCCCGTCGAGTGCGACGCCGACACCGGGCCGTCCGTGCACGAAGAAGCCGTCGAACACGCGCGCGTGCTGGTCGATCGCGTTGACGTAGGTGACCAGGAAGGCCGCGGACTGTGACTCGCCCGCCGCCAGCACGTGCTCGGCGACCAGGCCGGCACCCAACGGGTTCTCGCCCGCGGGCAGTCGTAACAACGCGCCCACCTGGGAGAACATGTCGAACGACCACGCGTCGCCGGGGTGCTCGAGCTCGTTGTAGCGCTCCGGTGCGAGGAGCTTGAGGTGGATGCCCTCGACGAACCCTCCGCCGTCGATGCCGACCTTCTGCGCGGACACGCCGACCCAGGCGTGGCCCTCGCAGGCGACGTGCCGATGGAAGAACCCCCAATCGGGGGCGGCGTCCATCCCCGCCGAGACGTTGTGCCACTCCACGACGATCGTCCCGCTGAAGCGGGCCGGGTCCGACGGCCGCCGCACGACGAAGCGGGTCCGGAAGGGCGCCTCGGGCCCCGCGGTCACGTCCCAGCGGCCGTCCCGGCCGCGCTCGCCGTCCAGCTCGTACGAAGTCGCCGCCCCCTCGAGGGCGTACTCCGTCTCCGTGTAGCCGAGCACGGCCAGGTCGTAGTCCCGCATGATGTCCGGCGCCGCACCCGGGATCTTCCGGAACGAAGCACGGCCTGTCGTGGTCATCGTCACCCTCCCGATCGGGACGGCGGACCGGCCCGGCTCGCTCTGGCCTGCCGCATCAGGATACTTTTCGACGCCTGGGCTCGAGCACGACAGAAACCCGAGCACTTCAGAGACCCGAGCACGTCAGAGAGACGTCAGAGGCACCCCAGAGAGAGGACACGCCGTGGAGATCGAGGGAAAGAAGGCCGTCATCGCGGGGGGCGCCTCCGGCATGGCCAGAGCCACCGCCGAGCTCCTGCACCAGAGGGGGGCCGACGTCGCCGTTCTCGACCTGCCGACGTCGGCCGGCGCCGAGGTCGCCAAGGAGCTCGGGGGCACGTTCCACGAAGTCGACGTGCTCGACGAACAGCAGGTCGAGACCGCGCTGGCCGACGCCGTCGCCGCGCTCGGCGGCCTGCACATCGCGGTGAACACGGCGGGAGGAGGCCAGGCCAAGCGGACCCTGACCAAGGAGGGACCGCACCCGCTCGGCGATTTCCGCCGCATGATTGAGCTGAACCTCATCGGCACGTTCAACCTCAACCGGCTGGAGGCCTTCCACATGTCGGGCAACGAGCCCGAGGACGGCGAGCGCGGCGTCATCATCGACACCGCCTCCATCGCCGCCTTCGAGGGTCAGATCGGGCAGGTGGCCTACACCGCGGCCAAGGCCGGCATCGTGGGCATGACGCTGACCATGGCCCGTGATCTGGGCAGCCTGGGCATCCGGGTCCTGACGATTGCGCCCAGCCTGTTCAGCACCGGCCTGACCGAAGGCATCCCGGACGAATTCGCCGACGTCCTCACGAAGGACGCCGCCTTCCCCAAGCGCATGGGGCGCCCCGGGGAGTACGCCAAGCTCGCCGTGGCGATCGTCGAGAACCCGATGCTGAACGGCTCCTGCATCCGCCTGGACGCCGGGCAGCGCTTCGCGCCGAAGTAGCAGGTCCCAGCGCGGTGGGCTCCATGGACCGCGAGCTCCAGGTCGACGTCACCGAGGCGGCGGGTCTGGGCGAGCCGGCGCACGTCGCGCTCACGGTGACCGTCCCCGACGACGCTCGGGACCGATCCCGTCGTGTGCTTCGCCAAGCCGGGCGCGGGCTACTCGCGGCGCTACTACACCGAGGATCTGCCGGGCCCGGCCTCGGGGGCCCAGGCCGCCTGGCACGCCGAGCGGGGCTGGGTGTTCGTCTCGGTCGACCATCTCGGCGTGGGCGACAGCTCCCAGCACGACTCCGAACGGTTGACGTACACCCCGGTGGTGGCGGCGAGTCAGGCCGCCGAAGCCGAGGTGCTGCGGCAGCTCGCGGCGGGCACCCTGGTCGACGGGCTCTCGAAAGTCGAGCGCCCGGTGACCATCGGCATCGGGCAGTCGATGGGTGGCAGCCTGACGGTGGTGCAACAGGGCCGCTACCACTGCTACGACGGCATCGCCGTGCTGGGCTACAGCGCCGTGCACACCCACCCGCCCACCGCGCCCGGCACGCCGCCGCTCGTGCTGGCGTGGGTGCCCCGCGACGCCGTGCCCTCCGACGGCGTCGTCACCAACGGGCCGGCGCTGGCCGAGCTCGACCCTGCCGACCGTTCCGGGCCCCGCGGCCATGGCCTGGGGCTTCCACTACGACGACGTCGATCCCGAGGTGGTGCGGCGTGACCTGAATGACTTCCCGTCGCGCCGGGGCGACGTGCCGGCCTGGGGCTCGGGCACCGTGCCGATGACCGTCGCGCTGTGGTGCGTCACCCCGGGCGGCGTCGCGGCGGAGGCGGCGGCCGTCCGCTGCCCGGTCCTGGTGGCCCTCGGCGAACGCGACGTGCTGGTCGATCCGCGGGGCGAGCCGCGGGCCTATCTGTCGTCCCCGAGCGTGGACCTCTTCATCTGTCCGAGAATGGCGCACATGCACAACTTCGCGGGCACACGGGAGCTGTTCTGGCGGCGCATCGAGACCTGGGCGGACTGGGTGCGGGCGGGACGGCGAGGAGTGATGGGCTCATGGGGCTGATGGGCTGATGGAGCTCGACCTCGCCGAGGACCTGGCCTCGACCTGCTGACGCTCGAGCGGGTCGACCGCGACCTCTTCCGGGGGCGCAACGCCAACTACGGGCCGCGCCAGACCCTCTACGGCGGGCAGGTGGCGGCCCAGTGCCTGCTGGCCGCCGCGGCCACCGTCGAGCCGGACCGGCTCCCGCACTCGCTGCACGGCTACTTCCTGCGGGCCGGGCCGCAGCGACGTGCCGGTGATCCTCGAGGTCGACCGCGACCGGGACGGGCGTTCGTTCTCGGCCCGCCACGTCGTCGCCGTCCAAGAGGGCGAGGTCATCTTCTCCATGATCACCTCGTTCCACGCCGAGGGCGAGGGCGGGCACTTCGACGATGCGCCCCGGCGCACGACCACCGAGCCCGAGGACACCGCCAAGGCCGGGTGGACCCCGTTGCTCCAGGTGCGCGAGGTCACACCGACCGACTTCCTCAAGGGCGTCTTCACCGATTGCGTGTGGGTGCGCTCCGCGGCCTCGCTCGGCGCGACCCGCTGCATGCAGCGGGCCGGGCTGACGTACCTGTCCGACCTCGGCACCGGCTTCGGCCAGCAGGCACCGGTCGCTCATCGGTCGGGGCGGCCCGAGCATCGACCACTCCCTCTGGTTCCACGAGGACATCCGGGCCGACGACTGGGTGCTCGTCGACCTGCGCCCGGTCAAGGCCCGCAGTGCGCGGGGCACGTACCACGGCTCGCTGCGGGACCGCCAGGGCGTCCTCGGGGCGACGCTCTACCAGGAGCAGCTGCTGCTCCCGGGGTCGATGAGCGACGCCGACGGGGCGCCGGTCACCGGGAAGGTGGCGCAGGTAGGCCGGGCCGAACCGGGCGACTTCGCCGCGGAGCGGCGGGCGCACTGGGAGCATCCAGCCGGTCGCTAGACCGCAGAGGCAATCGAAGAGAGTGGCTCGCGGGAAAAGGCGACCGGCCGCCGGCGTGAGCAGACCTAGGACAGATGAAGGACGCTGTACTGTCTGGGTCTTAGTCGGAGGGACCTCATGGGCGATCGAATCGACGAGCTCAGCAACGCTCGATCGGCTTACGAGCGCCGGGATTGGCGTGGGGCGTTCGACCTCCTGACGGCGGCCGAGAGGCGCTCGCCGCTCGCGCCGGAAGATGCCGAGCTGCTGGCAGAGGCGGCACGCTGGGCATGTGAGTACAGCGCCATGATCGACGCCCTGGAGCAGGCCGAGGCTCGCTACGAACGCGTCGGCAAACCAGGGCTCGCGGCGGGAGCCGCATTGTCGCTGTGCCGTGAGCACTTCGTCCGCAACAGCCTTTCTGAGGCCGGAGGCTGGCTGGGCCGTGCCTCCCGCCTGCTCGAGGAGGAGCCCGAATGCTCGGCCCACGGCTACCTGCAGTGGGCTCTCGGCCGAGCCGCGTGGGCCAACGAGGATTCCACGTCCGCCCTCGACCACGCCCGCGAGGCGAGCGCGATCGGCCGGCGGCTGCGTGACATCGACCTCGAAGCCTTCGGTTTGCACGACGAGGGGCACGTGTTGATCTCTCGGGGCGACGTGGACGCGGGTCGTGCCCTGGTCGATGAGGCGGCCGCCATGGGAGGTGCCGCCAGCGATCCGTACACCACCGGAATGGTCTATTGCGGCGCGATCTGGGCCTACCGCAACATGGCCGACTGGCAAAGTGCCGGCGAGTGGACCGACGCATCGTTGCGATGGTGCGAGCGAGAATCCCTGAGCGGGTTTCCCGGCCTTTGTCGGTTCCATCGCGCTCGAGGTCCGCCGCCTTCGGGGGAGCTTGACAACGCCGAGCGAGACGCCCTCGATGCGATCGAAGAGTTGATGCCGGCCAACCTGATCGCGACCGGATGGGCCCTGACCGAGCTCGGGGAGATCCGGCGGCGAAGGGGCGACCGATCAGGGGCCCGAGACGCCTTTCGACGTTCCCAGGAGCTGGGCGGACTGCCCCAGCCGGGACTCGCGCTGTTGTTGTTGGACGAAGGCAAGCCTGCCGCGGCTCTCGCCAGCATTACCGACGCGTTGGCCCAGATGGTCGGCGTCCACCGAGAGGACCGCGGCTCGGTGCTCCCGGCAGCGGTGACGATCGCCTTGGCCGCCGGTCAGGTCGACCGCGCCCGTGATGCTTTGGCCGAGCTGGAGGCGTGGGGGAAGTCGTTCCGCACCACTGCCGCCCTCGCCTCCGTCGCCGAAGCGCGCGGCCAGATCCAATTGGCCTATGGCGACGCAGAGGCCGCGATCCGCTCGCTGCGGGAGGCATGCCGACTGTGGTGCGAGGTCGACGCGCCGTTCGAGGCGGCTCGTGCTCGCCTCGTCGTCGCCGAAGCGCTACGAGTTGGTGGCGACCAGTCCAACGCCACGGGCGAGCTCGAGGCGGCGCTGAGCGCGTTCGAACGCCTCGGCGCGGTCGGAGAGGCCGCGGCGGGCGTGTTCGATGCTCCAAGCGGCCCAGCCGCGCCGGGTTACCCGCACCCTGATGTTCACCGACATTGTCGACTCGACCAGGCTCGTCGAGGTCCTGGGCGATGACGCATGGGGAAACATGCTGGACTGGCATGACCGTACCCTGCGTCAGTGTTTTCACGCAGCCAACGGTCGGGAGATCAACCACGAAGGAGATGGGTTCTTCGTATCGTTCGCCGATCCCCTTGACGCCGTGGAGTGCGCCATTGCGATTCAGCGCACCCTCGCCGATCACCGTCGTGAGCATGGCTTCGCTCCGCAAGTGCGCATTGGTGTCCATGCCACCGAAGCCGTCGACCTTGGCGATGACTACCTGGGCAAGGGAGTCCACGAAGCCGCCCGTGTCGCCGCCGCCGCTGGCGCTGGAGAGATCCTTGTGACCGCAGCCGTCATCGAGTCGGTCACCGACCACCGCCAGATTCGTAACCGCCGCGAACTCGATCTGAGGGGGCTCTCCGTCGCCCTCAACGTCGGGAACGTCGAGTGGCACTAGTCCACGAAGACGGATAGAAGACGAATAGAGGATCCTTTTCGACATGCCGATCGCCATCACCGAAGACCACCGGGCCCTCGGCAGACCGCCTCGGACTTCCTCGCCAAGCGCGATGCCCGAGGGGCCGCCCGGGCGCTGCTCGAAGCCGAGACCGAAGGCCTCCCGCCGTTCTGGGGCGACCTGGCTGCCCTCGGGTGGCTGGGCCTGCACCTGCCCGAGGACGCGCGGTGGCTCCGGCTTCGGCCTGCCCGAGCTCGTCGTCGTGGTCGAGGAGCTCGGCCGCGCCGTGGCGCCCGGGCCCTTCGTGCCCACCGTGATCGCCAGCGCGGTCATCGATGCGGCAGGGTCCGACGGAGCTGGCGGGGCGCCTGCTGCCCGGGCCTGGCCGACGGGTCGGTACTCGGCGGCGTCGGGCTGTCGTCCGACGTCACGGTGCGCGGGCGGGCGGGCCGGCGGGACGGCGCCGGCCGTCCTGGGCGGCGGCCTGGCCCACGTGCTCGTGCTGCCGGCGGGTGACGACGCCGTCGTGGTCGACGTGGCCGCGGGCGGCGTCACGGTCGACGTGCCCGCCAACCTCGACCCGACGCGGCGCACGCGCCCGGGTGACGCTCGACGGCGCGCCCGTCGAGGTGATCCCCGGCGGGCGGCGCAGCCTCGTCGACCTGGCGCGCCTCCTCGTGGCGGCGGAGGCGGCCGGCGTGGCGCGCGAGTGCACCGAGCAGGCCGCCGCCTACGCCAAGGTGCGCGTGCAGTTCGGCCGGCCCATCGCCATGTTCCAGGCCGTCAAGCACCACTGCGCCAACATGCTCGTTGCGTCCGAGCTGGCCACCGCGGCGGTGTGGGACGCCGCCCGGGCGGCCGAGGAGGGCGGCGACCAGCTCTCGTACGCGGCGCGCCATGGCCGCCGCACTCGCGTTGGCGGCCGGCGGACGAGTGCGCGCAACTCAACATCCAGGTGCACGGCGGCATCGGGTTCACCTGGGAGCACGACGCCCACCTCTATCTCCGCCGGGCCACCGCGCTCGAGGCCGTGGTCGACGCCGAGGCCGCCGCGCCGCGACGTCACCGACTTCGTCCGCGCGAGGCGTGCGCCGGACGCGGCAGCCGTCGACCTGCCGCCCGAGGCCGAGCCGATGCGCGCCGAGGTGCGATCCTTCGCCGAGCGGGTGCACGGGCCTCGACGCGGCGGGCCAGCGCGAAGCCCTGATCGAGACCGGCTACGTGATGCCGCACTGGCCCAAGCCGTGGGGGCGCGACGCCGGCGCCGTCGAGCAGCTCGTGATCGAGCAGGAGTTCACGGCGGCCGGGGATCACGCGCCCCAGTACGTGATCACCGGCTGGGTGATCCTCACCCTGATTCAGCACGCGACCGAGGACCAGGTGGCCCGTTGGGTCATGCCGGCCCTGCGCCAGGAGGTCGTCTGGTGCCAGCTCTTCAGCGAGCCCGACGCCGGCAGCGACGCCGCCGGGGTCAAGACCCGGGGGACCCGGGTCGACGGCGGCTGGCTCATCAACGGCCAGAAGGTGTGGACCAGCGGCGCGCACTACGCCAGCTTCGGCCTCGCCACCATCCGGACCGACCCGGACGTCCCCAAGCACGACGGCATCACCACCATGGTCATCGACATGCACGCCGACGGCGTCGAGGTGCGCCCGCTCAAGATGGTCACGGGCCAGTCGGAGTTCAACGAGGTCTTCTTCAACGACGTCTTCGTGCCCGACGACGACGTGGTGGGACCGGTCAACGGCGGCTGGACCGTGGCCCGGGCGACCCTGGGCAACGAGAGCGTGTCCATCGGCGGCGGCCAGGGTGGCGCCGTCCATGCCGGTCGACATGGTGATCGCGCCGCTTCGACGCCCACCCCGAGCGGCTGGCGGGCGGAGCGGGGCGGGTCGGGCGTTACATCGCGCGGAGCGAGGCGATGGCGGCGCTCAACGTGCGCAGCGCCCATCGCGCCGTCGAGGGGCGCGGGCCCGGGGCCCGAGGGCAACGTGACCAAGCTCGTGCTCTCGGAGATCGGACACGAGGCGGCCGCCATCATGGCCGCGCTGGGCGGGCCCGACACGGCCTACGCGGACGGCGCCGGCGCGATCACGGCGCTGATGGTGCTCATGCACCGCGGCATGTCCATCGCCGGTGGCACGTCGGAGATCAAGCGCAACCAGATCGGCGAGCGCATCCTCGGCCTGCCGCGGGACCCGCTCATCGACTAGCTGTCCGGGCCGCGGCGGGACCCGCACGGCGTCAGCCCGTCCTACGTCGTCCCCGGCACCGCGTAGATCGTGTCGGGCGAGCGCCAGTCCACGGACACGAAGCGGTGCGCGATCAGCCACCGCTCCCCCACCGGAACCAGACGGTCGCGGTAGCGCCCCATGTGGTCGAGCCCGATCTCCGTGAAGACGGTGAAGTAGCTGGCGACGGTGGCCTCTGTCGGCGACACGGCCTCGAATCTGACATTGGTCACGTTGTGGCGGACGACCCGCCGTGGACGTCCGTCCTCCACCGCCCGCCAGCTGCCCGTCGCACCCGCGTCGCCTCGCCCGTGCCGCCGAACCGTTCCATGATGGCGGGGCGTCCCTGCAGCGGTGCGGCGCCGCGGATCTCGAGCACGCCGTCCTCGCAGAACGCCGAGGCGAACTCCTCGAGCAGATACCGGTCACCGGCGTGGGTGTACTGGGCCAGGGTGTCCCGGCAGGCCTCGCGGCGGTGAGTTCCCAGAACTCCATGATCCCGGCCTTCGCTGTCGGACCTCTAGCGCACGGTCGGAGGCTCGGGCCGCCGGCTGCGGAAGGTTTCCTGCCCTTGTCCGAGCGCCTCCACGCTCATGGCGAGGTTCAAGAAGACGTTGCCGAGCTCGCTGACCTGACCGCCTCGCCGGGTCCCGGGTGGCCCAGATCGTCCGCAGGGAGGCCTGGACCGCGGCCGGCGGCTGGGAGGCAATCGGTGGCCGCGACGCCGTGTGCCACCTGGGAGAGCTCGCCGGCCGCCACGACCTGCGTGACCATGCCCATCATCTCGGCCTTGCGGGCCGAGATCCGCTCGTGCGTGCCCATCAGCGTCATCCGCATCAGATCCCCGAAGGGCATGCGCGTGGCCATCAGGGCGGGCTCGAACACCGCCGGCATGCCGTAGGTCACGTGGGGGTCGAAGAACGTCGCGTTCTCCGAGGCGATGATGAAGTCCGACTCCCCGAGGAGGTAGAAGGCGCCGCCAGCCGCCATCCCGTTCACGGCGGCGATGACCGGCTTCCACAACCCCTGGCTGCGCGGCCCGATGTTCTTGCCGGGGTCCTCGTAGGTGTACGGGTCGAAGTAGTACTCCGCCTCGGTGGTGGGCACCTCGCCCCGGTCGATCCCCGTGCAGAACGCTCGCTCACCGGCCCCGGTCAGGACGACCGCCCGCACGGCCTCATTGCCTCGCAGGGACTGCCACACCTGTCTGAGCTCGTGCTGCATCGTCTCGTTGAAGGCGTTGTGCACCTCCGGACGATTCAGCGTCACCACGGCGACACCGTCCGACTCCTCGTACTCCAGCGTGTCGAGCTGCATGCGGACCTCCGTTTCACGCCGTCCCTGGTCGGCAACGATCGTGGCCACCGGCGGGGCGACGTGCCCTACCCGTCTGTCGGAGCCGGGCCTCATAGAGTGCCTCTCCATGGCAGATCCCCGCAACGACCGGGACATCTCCGTCTGGAACCTGCTGATCGGCCGACCGCGGTCGGCGCGGGGAACGGCCAAGGAACGGATCACTCCGGTCGAGGGGCTGTCCGCCCTCTCGCTCGACGCCCTCACGTCGGTGGCCTACGGGCCCGAGGCCATCATCCTCGTGCTGGCGGTGGCCGGCGCGGGTGCACTGCACCTCATCCTGCCCATCACGGTCGCCATCGTCGCTCTCCTGGCCATCCTCGTCTTCTCCTACCGCCAGGTCATCGACGCCTACCCCATGGGCGGCGGGGCCTACGCCGTGTCCCGGGCCAACCTCGGGCGGCACACCAGCCTCGTCGCCGCCGCGGCGCTCATCGTCGACTACACGCTGACCGTCGCCGTCTCCATCGCCGCCGGCGTGGCCTCGCTGCAGTCCGCTTTCCCCTCCCTGGACGGCGCCACCATCCCGCTCTGCCTGGGGATCCTCGCTCTTCATCACCGTCCTCAACCTGCGCGGCTTGGGCGAGACGGCGCGGGCCTTCCTGCTGCCGACCATGGTCTTCATCGTCGGGCTGCTCGCCATCATCGCGGTCGGTCTCATCCATCCCCTCGGCCTCCACGAAGCGCCCTGGGCACGTCGCTGCTGCCCACGAGCGGTCTCAAGGCGGTGACGTTCCTGCTCGTCCTCAAGGCGTTCTCCGCCGGGTGCAGCGCGCTGACCGGCGTCGAGGCCATCGCCAACGGTGTCCCGCTGTTCCGAGAGCCGAGGACCGTCCGGGCCAAACGCACCGAGATGCTGCTCGGCCTCATCCTCGGCGCCATGCTGCTCGGACTGGCCGTCCTCGCCAAGCGGTGGCAGATCGGGCCCCGCAGCGGCCAGACGGTGCTGAGCCAGATCATGGCGATGTCCGTCGGGCGGGGGTGGGCCTACTACATCGTGTCGATCACCATCACCATCGTGCTGGCCCTGGCGGCCAACACCTCCTTCGGGGGACTCCCCGTCCTGGCCAGCCTGGTGGCGCGGGACAACTACCTCCCCCACCTCTTCACCATCCGGGGCGATCGCCAGACCTTCGCCAACGGCATCGTGGTGCTCGCCGTCCTGGCGGGAGCGCTCCTCGTCGCGGTGGGGGGCAACACGAACACCCTGATCCCCCTCTTCGCCATCGGGGTGTTCATCGGCTTCACGCTGTCGCAGACCGGACTCGTGGTGCACTGGCGAAAGACCCGGCCGCCCGGGTGGCGCCGCCGCGCCGTCATCAACGGGGTCGGCGCGTGCATCACCGCCATCGCCACCATCGTCTTCCTGGTCTCGAAGTTCACCGAGGGGGCCTGGGTGGTCGTGATCGCCATCCCGGCCTTCATCGTCCTCTTCCTCCGCATCCACGCCTACTACGACCGCGGCCGGGAAGGAGCTGGCGATCGACAAGACGCCGCCCAAGCCCGAGCCCAAGCACACGATTGTCATCGTGCCGGTCAACCGTGTCTCCTTGCTCACCGAGCACGCGCTGTGCGAGGCCACGTCATTGGGCCAGGAGGTGATCGCGGTGACGGTCGTCCTCGCGGTGGCGACGACGCCGCGCACGACGCCGAGAGGCTCAGGCGCCACTGGCGGAGGTGGGATCCCGGCGTGCCCCTGAAGGTGCTCCACACCGACTACGCCTCCGTCGTCCAGCCGATCGTCGCCTTCATCGACGAGCTCCGCGACGAGCGCCCCGACGATCAGCTCGTCGTGCTCATCCCCGTCATCCGTCCCGACAAGTGGCGTTACCGGATCCTGCACAACCAGCTCGACATCGTTCTCTCGAGCGCGCTGCGCAGCCGATCCGACATCGTCGTCGCCCGGGTCACCCTGCCGATGCACCTCGCCGGGCGCCACGACGACCCACCGGAGGGGTCGACCGAGCCGCGGCTGGAGGGGTCGCCCCCGCCCAGCCGCTGATCGCCGCACCGAGGCCGGTCAGGCCGTTGTCGAGGTGAGCCCTGTGCTCAACGACCCTTCCAGACCGGATCGCGCTTCTCGATGAAGGCCGTCGCACCCTCCTTGGCGTCCTCGCTGCCGAAGACCTTCGGCTGCCACTCGGCGGCGAGCGCACGTGCCTTCTCGAGGTCGGTCGACGCAGTCCGCACGAGCTCCTTGGTGGCCCGCAGGGCGAGTGGCCCGTTGCGCGCGATGCGCTCGGCCAGTGCCACCGCAGCATCGAGCACCTCGTCCGGCGGCACCACCTGGTTGATCAACCCCAGCGACAGGGCCCGCGCCGGCGTCGATGGGATCGCCGGTCAGCGTCAGCTCCAGGGCGACAGCCAGCGGGATCCGCGTGCTCACGAACACACCCCCGCCCGCCGCGAAGAGCCCCCGCTTGACCTCGGGCAGACCGAACGAGGCCGCCTCCGACGCCACCACGACGTCGCAGCCCGAGCAGCAGCTCGAAACCGCCGGCCACCGCCGTGGCGTTGGCCGCGCCGACGATCGGCACTCCGATGTCCCCCTGGGTGAAGCGGGCGAAACCCTGCATGCCCTCTGGGCTCGCCGCCGAGCGCGCCGCCCTCGGCGAAGGCGCGCAGGTCCATGCCGGCGCAGAACGCCTTCTCCCCGGTTCCCGTCAGGACGACAGCCCGGACATCGGGGTCGTCCTCGGCCTCCAACATGCCGAGGCCGATGGCGGTGAGCAACTCGGGGTTCAGCGCGTTGCGGGCCTCGGGACGGTTGAGCCGCAGCACGACCACCGCCCCACGCCGCTCCTTCACGAGGACCGGCTCGGGCTTGTCCTCCGTATCGCTCATCAGGCCACAACCTTCCTCTCTCGCTCGACTCTCGTCGTCACGTCATCGCAATGTAGGGCATGGCCGCACGTGCCCCCCGAAGCGTGGGCGTCTCACTCCGGCGATAGGTTGGTCCGACGAAACGAGCGAGGAAACGAATGGCGAGAAGTCCAGCAACTTCGGCCTCGGCATCCGGCGAGGAGCCGGTGATCCTCGCCGACGTCACGGACCAGATCGGCACCATCACACTGAACCGCGCCGGCCCGGCGCAACGCGTTAAACGGCGCGCTAATCGCCGGCCTCGACGACGCCGTCCGCCGGATGGCCGAGGATCCCGACGACGAAGGTCGTCGTCCTCACCGGGGCCGCACCCGCAGGGGGTCACGGTGGCTTCTGCTCGGGCGGTGACGTCAAGTCCACCGTCGGTCGCGGCGAGCGGGCAGCGAGAAGGCGGTCCCCGCTGACGCGTTGGCCGGTGACCTGTCCCGCCACGACCTGCACGCAGCCATGCTCCTGCACCTCATGCCCAAGCCGACGATCGCCATGGTCGGCGGGCCGGCCGTCGGGGCCGGATGCAGCCTCGCCGCTGCCTGCGACCTGCGCTTCGCGTCCGAGGAGGCGGTGTTCTCCACGAACTTCACGCCCAACGGGTTGTCGGGCGACTACGGGGGCTCGTTCTTCTGGACACACATCGGCGGGACAGCGCTGGCCCGCCGCCTCTACTTCTTGAACGAGAGGATCCCGGCCGCCCGGGCGCTGGAGCTCGGCATGGTCCATGCCGTCCTCCCGCCGCACGAGCTCCGCCCCCACACCTACGAGATAGCCCACGAACTGGTGCGCACGCCCGCCGCCCTTTTGGCGTTGGTCAAGGACAATCTGAACGCCGCCGAGGACGAAGTGGAACGACGGCGCTGGCTCTTCGCCCACGAGGCCGAAAACCAGAGCAAGTCGAACCAAGCCGTGGCCGAGAAGGGGCTCTGCCGAAGAGCTGAACCCGAGTCCGACGGGGACCGGGGCGTTGGAGCCCGTGCGCGCCGCTCGTCCTACCTCCTGCGTGGGTACGGGTGCTGACCTGAACCGGGGTCGGCGCGTTCGAGTGCAATGCATTGGTTGCCGCCGCCAACGGACCGCTCCAGACGGCGATCGTGGCGGCAACGGCGCACAAGATGCCGGCGGCGATGGCTCTACCCTTGTAGTTCCGCATCAGCCCACTGTTGCCGCGAGATATTTGGAGAAGGCCAGGGGGAGATAAGGGCAAGATAAAAGATAAGAAGTCTCGGGGGGCGATCAGCTCGTCGGGCCGCCGACGGTTTGGAGGTGGCGGCGCATCCGGTGGCGGGCCAGCTCCCGGTCGCCCGACGCAATGGCGGTGGCGATGCTCTCGTGCGAACGGAGGACCTCTGGGCTGACCCGAGGGCGGCCCTTCGGGGCCGGTCGCTGCAGCGAGTGCAGAGGGCTCAAGCGGACCAGCACCAGGGCGACCAGGTCCAGGGCCCGGTTATGGGCGGTCGCCGCGACGGCCGCATGGAGGTCGTGCGACCGATTCGGCCCCGCTCGGCGTCGGTGGCGTTCTCCTCACGCGTCAAGCGCGCGCGCAGCAGCTCGCCAGCCGTCGGCATCGATGCGCTCGGCGGCAAGGTCTGGTCGGCGACTCGAAGCTCGGTCCGCAGCTCGGCCAGCTCGGCCAGCTGCATGCCGCGGCGGGCCAGGTAGATGGCCACCGCCTCGGTGACGGCGTCGGCGCTCGGGGCCATGACGAAGAGGCCACCGCCAGGACCGCGGCGCATACGGGCGATGTGGTGGAATTCGAGCAGCCGGACGGCCTCGCGCAGCAGCGCCCGGCTCGACGCCCTCAGCGTTCGATCAGCTCGGGCTCGCGTGCCCACCAGGTCCCCCGGTTGGAGGTTCTCGTGACCACGATGTCCGGGAGATGCGGCGTGCGACCGCCTCGGCCCCCTTGCCCGCGGGCCGACTCGGCCAGTACCACGGAGTCGGGGAGCAACTGCACTCGTGGAGCGGCGGTGGCGGAAGACGCCGACCTCCGCCTGGAGGTGCGTGCGCATGCGAGTGCGGGCCAGTCCCGGGTCGCCGGCCATCACGGCCTCGCGCGATCATGGCGTGGGCGTGTTCGGTCTCACGGCTGGAGGCGCCGGCCCGCCTGCGGCCGCTCCGGCGAGTAGAGATGCGCCACCTCCGACGAAGCACGTCGACGAACAACTCGAGGCAGGCATTCCGGCTGATCGCGGCCACCAGGGCGATGCAGATCCGGGGGCTCGATGCGTGGCTCGACCGGTTGGTGATCGGCAACCTCTCCGAGCGCCGCCAGGTCGGCCTCGTCGGCCCGCTCGGCCGTCCGAGGCGAGCTCGGCGGCCATCTCCTCCAGGATGATGCGCGCCTCGAGAGTCTCGTCGAGACGTGGCGTCCGACCCGGTGCAGGTAGAGCACGACCGCGTCGATCACCGCACCGATCGTCGGCTCGGTGATGACGAGGCCGCCGCCCGGACCGCGCCGGGTGCGGGCGACCTGCTGGTGCTCCACGAGCCGCACGGCCTCGCGGAACACGGCGCGGCTGACCTGGTAGCGCTCGAGGAGGTCGGCCTCGGACCCGAGCACCTCGCCCACGGGCCACCCCAGGGCCATGCACGTCCTCGACGATGCGGTCGGCCACCTTGGCCGCCCGCTTGGCGCTGCAGTCCACGCCCGGGCGCGGCACGACGCGCGCCGGCCGAGGGCGTCGTCATCGGGCCGAGCGTACCCGGGCCGAGTCCTGCGTCTCATGCCCCTTGACCTGCGCATTCGGCAATAGAGTGGTCCGAAAGGGTGCGCTGCGCTCTGCGGTGCGGCGTACGCTGAAAACATGATTTGCGAAGCGGGGGCCCCGGCGAGGCCGTCGCTGAGTCCCCCTCCCTCGGACCCCGTCGCCGCACCCCCGGCGCGCCGGCCCCGGCTCGGTCCGGCGCACCTCGACCATGCTGATGTCCTGGCCCGACGGCCTGGGCACCGACCTCCACCTCAAGGGTCGGGCCCGGACCTCTTGACGCCCGCGTCGCGGGGCGAGCCCGTGGTCGTCAACGCCGGCGGACCTCGACGCGGTGACCGGCCGCGAGCCACGACATCCAGCGGATCGAGTGCGGATCCGGCGCCGCACGGGTCTGCGAACGGCTCGTCGGGCGGCGTGCCGGCGGCAATCTGCGCAAGGCCATCGCCGAGGAGCTGCCCGACGAGGTGGCCGGCGGTACCCCGCTGCACCTCCTGCTCGACGACCTGGCCGGCGCCACGCTGATCTCCGGCTTCGCCTTCTTCCGCTGGGCCGACCAGATCCCCGAGATCCACGAGCGGATGGCCAAGGGCCCCCGCCGGATCATGGGACATCTGCTCGGGCTTCCGCGCCGGCTCGAGCTCGCTGCTGAGCGACGGCACCTCTCGGGGCATCCGCCAGAACACGGCCCGGCCCGGGCCGCTGGCCGATCCGGCGGACCCGGTCGGGTGGCACGAGCTCGACGCCACCCGGCGATCGGCCATGCGCCGCGCTCGTCGCATCGACGTATGGGACGAGGGCGGGGAGCGTCCGGATCGACGCCATGTTCCGCGACAGCTGCTGGGATCCCGCCGGCGGGGAGGACGTCGTGCACGAGTACCAGATCCTCGGGCAGGCGGACCGGCCGTCGGGCGTGCTGCGCTCGGTCGACGGCCGTGCCACGCGTGCTGCCCTACGCCGAGTGCCCGGGAGCGGCGCCGAACGCGTCGTGGATGGCGGGCACCGAGCTGCGGGCCATGCGCACGGAGGTGCTGGAGCGGCTGCGGGCCACCGACTGCTGCACGCATCTCAACGACGGGCTGCGCTCGCTGGCCGAGGTGCCCGTGCTGGCCCGGGCGACGTCGCCTGGCCCGACGCTGGAGCCGTCGTCCGGTCGACGCTCGCGCCGCTCGAGGGCGGAGGTGACCGGCCGGCCCGGTCCGTGAGCGACCACAGCGCCGGCTCACCGTCCTCGACCTGGACCACGCCGTCGATCTCGAGCGCCCGCAGGTGCGAGACCGCCTCGCCCACCGCGGCACGGCGCATGAAGCCGGCGATGTCGTCCCACGGACCGCGACCAGTTCATGTGCGACGCGATGTCCCAGGCGGTGTGCGGTCCCTCGCGCAGGATGGCGATGACCTCGGCGAAGCGGTCCCGGTGGTGCTGGCGCAGCTCCTCGAGCCGGGCCCGCAGGTCGTCGAAGCGGTACTCGTGGGCCGGCAGCACCTCGTCGACCTCGTAGGGCTCGAGCTTGTCGAGCGACGCCAGGTAGTCGCCCAGGGGGTTCGCCCCGGCCTGGGGGTGGTACGGGATGTTCGGCGTGATGCGGGGCAGCACGTGGTCGCCCGAGAGCATCAGCTCCTGGCTCGACTCGTAGAAGCACAGATGCCCCGGCGAGTGCCCCGGCGTCCAGATGGCGGTCAGGTCCCACCCGGGACCTCGGGCCGCGCCCCGTCCTCGAGGAGCACGTCGGGGAGGACGGGGTCGACCAGCGGCGCACCGGCATGGCGGCGTTGCGCAGCGGCTCGAGCTCCTCGGCCGGTGCGCCCATCCGGCGCAGCGCGGCCGCCACCCGGTCGAGCAGGTCGTCGGGCTCGTCGTAGCGGTCGTGGATCAGCTCGGCGTCGGCCGGGTGCAGGGAGATCCAGGCGCCCGAGGCCTCACGGATGCGGCCCGGCCAGCCCGTAGTGGTCCGGGTGGATGTGGGTCACCAGCACACCCTGGACGTCGCCGATGTCGCAGCCGACCTCCTCCATGCCGCTCTGCAGCGCGCCGAAGGCGTCGTCGGTGTTCCAGCCGGCGTCGATCAGGTACGGGCCGCGGTCCGTCTCGAAGACGTAGACGAGCACGTAGCGCAGCGAGTTGTTGGGCAGCGGGCACCGGGATGCTCCACAGCCCGGGCCTGACCTTCTCGACCCCCGGGAAGGGGTCGTTGGCCGCCGCGGCGCCCCGGGCGCGCTGCGCGTGGGGCGGGGCGTGATGTTCGTGGCGCGACGTCGAGGTCATGACAGCTCGCGCGGCTCGCGCCGGAGCCCCGGTCCACGCTCGGCACTCAGGTTCGGCATGATCTCGGTCGATCCTCCTGCGATGGTCTGGGCCTGAGCGTAAAGGACGGCGTCCCGCCGGCGCCCGTCGTCGTGCGCAACGCCCGGGCGCAAAGAGGACACTCTTCTGTACCCGGTCTGTGACGGCGCTCAGCGCCTCCGAACACGTCCACCAGTCCCCACGCGTGGGCCGTCGTCGGCGTCGACGGTGCACCCGGAGAACGCGAGCCAGGCCGTGCGGAGGCGGCCGATGCGGCGGGGCAGGCTGACCGTCCCGCCGGCGCCGGGAACGAGGCCGAGACCGATCTCGGGCAGCGAGATCTGGGTGTCGCGCGCGGCCACGACGGTGTCGGTGAACGCGGCGAGCTCGATGCCGGAACCCACGCAGGCCCCGTGGAGGTAGGTCACCGTGTCCTTGTTCGAGGCGGGACAGCGCGCGCGCCACGCTGCGCTGCAGCCGGATCAGATGGGCGGTCGCCGGGTCGGACCGGGAGCCGAACTCGTCGAGGTCACCGCCGGCGCAGAAGGCCCTGCCCTCCCCGCGCAGCTCGACCCGTGTGATGCTCGGGTCGGCCGCGGCCACCGTGAGCGCCTCGACCAGCTCGTCGCGCATCTGGGCGTCCAGCGCGTTGAGGCGGCGGGCCGGGTGAGGGTGATGGCGAGGGTGGCGCCGTCGCGCTCGCATGGCCACCCGC
The DNA here is from genome assembly GCA_963824445.1 of uncultured Acidimicrobiaceae bacterium. GTDB lineage: Bacteria > Actinomycetota > Acidimicrobiia > Acidimicrobiales > RAAP-2 > Bog-473. The sequence goes on from CAWGPG010000002.1 coordinate 21,423, forward strand.
GGGCCCCCGTCCCGGTCCGTGCACGGGCGGGTGCGCGGCACGCCAGGCCGCGAACTCGGGCCCCGACTGCAGGACCGAGTAGGCCGCTGGACTCGGCCACCAGGCCGTCGCCGACGGACAGACGATGCTGCCCGCGCAGCAACAGGGCCAGCGTGGTGCCGGTGATGGGGCGCGTGGCCAGGTTCTCCTCGATCCGGCCCAGCGCCGGGTCGCCCTCTTCGACGACCACGTCGCACAGCTCGAGCCACGCGATCGCCGACCGCGCCACGGGTCACCCCGACGACGACGAAGGGGAGGCTCGTCCTCCGCTCGTCGGGCACATGGCCGGGTGCGGGCATCCCTTCCGTCAGGGCGACCATCACGGCGCCACTGCGTTCGGGGTCGATGTCGCTGCGCAGCTCGGCGAGGAGTGCTTCGGCACTGAGGAGGTCGAGGATCAGATGACGTTACCCTGCCGGCGTGGACGATCACCGGGTGGCAGCGTTGGGCGGCCAGCGGCGCGATGGCGTTGACCGGGCGCCCGGACGAACCGCTCGGTCCGCCCGAGCGGCCTGGTCGAGGGCGTCGAGCGCCTGGCGCCCGTCTTCCCGGGACTGGACCCGCTCGCCCTGCTCGGCGAGCGCGCCGCGCTGATGGGGTTGTGGCGGCGCGGCACCACGAGCTGCGGCGGCAGCTGCCGTCTCCTCCCGGCCGGCGACGGGTGGCTGGCCGTTTCGCTCCACGGGCCGACGACCTGGAACTCGTCCCGGCTTGGCTCGAGCTCGATGACACGCCTCGGACGGGCCCCGGCACCTGGTCCGCCATCGGGGAGACCGTGGGCTCGCGGGATCCTGCGAGCACTGGTCGAGCGCGCTGCGGTGCTCGGCCTCCCGGTGGCCAGGCTCGGCGAGGCGGCGGACGCGACCGCGGTGGTGGCGGAGCGTCTCGGCGAGTCGCCGGCCACGGAGGTGCAGGGCCTGCTCGTCGTCGACCTCTCCGCCCTGTGGGCCGGTCCACTCTGTGGGGACCTGCTGGCGGGTGCCGGGGCCACGGTGGTGAAAGTGGAGTCGACCAGTCGCCCCGACGGGGCCCGGCGCGGGCGCGGCCGCGTTCTTCGACCTCCTGAACTGGCGCAAGAGCTCCGTTGCCCTCGATCTGCGGAGCAGCGAGGGGACGCGTCGCCTCCGCGCGCTGGTCCGGCGGGCCGACGTCGTGATTGAGGCCAGCCGGCCCCGCGCGCTGGCCCAATTCGGGCATCGCGCGCGGCGACGTGGTCCGAGAGGGCGGCCCGCAGGTGTGGATCTCCATCACGGGGCACGGTCGCGCCGGCGCAGCGGCCAACCGCGTCGCCTTCGGTGACGACGCAGCGGTGGCCGGCGGTCTGGTGGCTTGGGCGGGCGGGACGCCGATGTTCTGCGCGGACGCCGTCGCCGATCCGCTCACCGGGCTGTCGGCGGCCAACGCGTGCCTCGACACGCTGGCCGCAGGCGGGCGCTGGTTGCTCGACGTCTCGATGGCGGGCGTGTGCGCCGCCGTGGCCGGTCCGACGTTGCCGGTCGCACCGGCGACGGTGGTCGCCGACCCCGGGCGCGGGTGGCGGGCCGTCGGGCTCCCCAGCTGGGTGCCGACACGTTTCGGGTGCTCGCTGAGATGGATCTCGAGGCATGAGGCCGGCGGCCTCCGCCATCACTGTCGCTACCATGACCCCGTGACCTCGTCGTGCCGGAGCCCGGGGCGAGGCCTCGCATGACGGCGGTCGCTCCCCGCGTCACCCCGCCCCTCGACGACGGCAACCGGGAGTTCTGGACCTCCGGCGCCACCGGCGAGCTGCGCCTGCCACACTGTGCCGCCTGCGACCGGTGGGTCTTTCCGCCTTCGTTGGACTGCCCGGACTGCGGCGGAATCGCGGCCTACGCAACGCTCAGCGGTCGCGGCCGTGTGTTCACCTACACGGTGAACCATCACCGATTCCATCCCGACGTCCCGGTGCCCTACGTGATCGCCATCGTCGAGCTCGCCGAGCAGGACGGGCTGTGGTTCACCACCGACATCGTGCACTGTCCGGTCCGGGACGTCGCCATCGGCCTGCCGGTGCGTGTCGTCTTCGAGCAACAGGGTGACGTCTTCGTGCCGCTCTTCGAGCCCGATCCCGAGGGGTGGACCTGAGCCGGTGACGCTGGACCAACGGGTGAGGGGCGCTCTCATCTCGGGCATCGGGATCTCACGGATCGGCCGCAAGACCGGCTTGGAAGCCCTGGAGCTCACGGCGGAGTCGTCGCTCGCCGCCATGGCCGACGCCGGCCTCACGCCGGCGGACGTCGACGGCATCGCCACCATCGGCGACACGCCGCTCGCGGTCGCCGCCGAGACGCTCGGCATCTCCCCAACGTGGACCGGCGGGTCGCTGGGCTACTACGGGCTCCTCACGCCGGTCGTCGACGCCTGCGCCGCCGTGGCCCGCGGGCGGCGCGCCACGTCCTGGTGTACCGCACCGTGAACATGATCGGCGGCGAGGCGAGAGTGGAGCGGTCGGTCGGCGGCCCCATGGGGGTCCCACCGGCCATGCGCGACATCACCCGCATCCTGACCATGCACGCGTACTCGGCGTCGAACTGGTTGGCCATGCACCTGCGGCGCCACATGTACCTCTACGGCACGACGCGGGAGCAGATCGGTTGGCTGGCCATCAACAGCAGGCGCAACGCGGCGCTCGATCCGGACGCGGTCTATCGGCAGCCCATCACCATGGAGGACTACCTCTCGGCCCGCATGATCTCCGAGCCCTTCGGGCTCTTGGACTGCGACGTGCCCGTCGACGGCGCCATCGCCGTCGTCGTGTCGGGCGCCGAACATGCCGACGCCTGCGCGCACCCCGTGCGCGTCGACGCCGTCGGCGGCTCCGACGGCGCCGGCGGGTGGGATCAACGCCCCGACTACCCGAAGATGGCGTCGACCGACGCAGCAGGTGAGATGTGGAACGCGACCGATCTCCGCCCCGCCGACGTGGACCTGGCCGAGCTCTACGACGGCTTCACCTTCTTGACCATGGCCTGGTTGGAGGCCCTGGGGTTCTGCGCCGACGGTGAGTCCGGCCCCTTCCTCGAGGGCGCGTCACGCGTCGCCCTCGACGGTGCGCTGCCCCTCAACACCTACGGGGGCCAGCTCTCCGCCGGCCGCATGCACGGCTACTGGGTCCTCCACGAGGCCTGCCTGCAGCTGCGCGGTGAGGCGGGGGCCCGCCAGGTGCCGGGTCGGCCCGAGGTCGCGGTCGTGTCCAACGGGGGAGGACCCATCGCCGGATGCATGCTCTTGACGCGGTGAACCGGCAGTGCCGGTGAACACATGATCGCGCCGGAGCGGACTGCGCTGTTGTTCGTCGAGTGCCAACGCGGCGTGGTGGGGGACCTGTCCGTGCTCCCCACATTGGCCGAGTCCGCCCGGCCCGCGCTGGCCGCCATGGGCCGCCTGGCCGCCGGCGCCCGAGCCAGCGGAGTCCAGGTGGCCCACCTGACCTATGTGCCAGCCGCCGGAGGGCGCACGGCGAACCGCCAGGCCCCGCTCATGCGCGCCACCGCCTCGACGGCCGAGTGGAGCGACTCGCATCCCGCGGCCCAGGTCGTCCCCGAGGTCGGGGTGGCGCCGGGCGACCTGGTGTTCCCGCGACGCCAGGGCATCTCACCCGTCCATCGCACCGAGGTGCTGGCCGTCTTGCGCAACCTGGGCGTCGAGGAGGTCGTGGTGGCCGGCGTCTCGACCAACCTCGCCGTCGTCCTGGTGGCCGTGGGCGCCGCCGACGAGGACTTCGCCGTGACCATCCCGGTGGACGCCGTGGTCGGCACCCCGCCCGAACACCACGCTTCGGTCCTCGCCCACAGCCTGGCGTTCGTGGGCCGCCTGGTCACCGTCGACGTGCTGTTGGCGGAGTGGCCCGTCCGCTGATCCCTCAGGCGAGGGGCCAGGCGATGGCTTTCGTCTCGACGTATTGCTCGAACCCCTCGGGGCCGCACTGACGGCCGATGCCGCTGTCCTTGTAGCCGCCGTAGGGCGAGTCCGCCCCGTACCACATGCCGCCGTTGACGCTGATGGACCCCGTCCGGATCCGCCGCGCGATCGAGGTGGCCCGCTCCTCGGACCCCGAGAACACGCCGCCGGACAGCCCGTAGCGGGACTCGTTGGCGATGCGCACGGCGTCGTTGTCGTCCTCGTACGGGATCACGCAGAGCACGGGACCGAAGATCTCCTCCCGTGCGATGGTCATGGCATTGTCCACGTCGACGAAGAGGGTGGGCTCCACGTACCAGCCCTTGGAGAGGTGGGCGGGCCGCCCACCGCCGTGGACGAGCTTCGCCCCTTCCTCTTGACCCTTTTGTATGTAGCCGAGCACGCGGTCGCGCTGGCGGGCGCTCACGAGTGGGCCCATGAGCACCCCGTCGTCGGTCGGGTCGCCATAGGGAACCGTGCCCATGGCGGTGGTGATGAGCTCCACCCCCTCGTCGTAGCGCGACCGCGGGAGGAGCATGCGAGTCTGCATGGCACACCCCTGGCCGCCGTGCACGCACACCATGGAACCCCCGGGCACCACGGAGGCGAAGTCGGCGTCGTCGCAGACGATCATGGCCGACTTGCCCCCGAGCTCCAGGAAGACACGCTTGAGCGTCGCTGCGCCCTTCTCCATGATGCGCTTTCCGGTCGCGGTCGAGCCCGTGAACGAGATCATGTCGACGTCCGGGGACAGGGTGAGCTCCTCGCCGACCAGGTGGTCCGACGAGGTGACGACGTTGACGACGCCGGGCGGGATATCCGTCTTCTCGGCCACCAGTCGTCCGAGGCGGGTCGCGTTCCACGGGGTGTCCGGCGCCGGCTTGAGGACGACCGTATTGCCGGTGGCGAGGATGGGGCCGATCTTGTTCAGCGTGACCTCGACGGGGTAGTTCCACGGCACGATGGCGCCGATGACGCCCATGGGCTCCTTGTGGACCGCGCGCCGGCTCGCCGAGCCCATGAGGCTCGAGTCGGCCAGCGCACGCTCGAACGGGAATTCGTCGATCATCTTCGCGGGGTACCGCAGCGCATCGTCGAGCGGCCAGTCGACCTGGGCGGCGAAGGTCAGGATGCGGGGCGTTCCCACCTCGGCGACGACCTCTTCGCGCAGTAGCTCACGCTCGGACTCGAGCGCCGCCTGCAGCTGCTCGAGGCAGCGCTTGCGCAGCGGACGGTCGGTCGCCCAGTCGGAGCGGTCGAAGGCGTCGCGGGCCGCGGCGATGGCCCGCCGCATGTCCTCGGCCGACGCGTCCGCCACCTCGCCGAGCACCTCTTCGGTCGCAGGATTGACGTTGTCGAACCGCTTCCCCGAGGCGGCTTCGACGAGCTCGCCCCCGATGAGCATGCGGACCTCACCGCGACCACCCTGGCTGGACATGCTTCGACCCCCTTCGGATCCGCTGGACCCCCCCTGGCGGCGAGGCTACGGACTCCCGGTTCGGGTGGTCAAGACGCCCGCCCGTCCGCGCCGGGTGGCGGGTCCGGAGAGTTCCCCAGCCGTGTCGATTTCGCCCTCGGCCCGTTCGACGCTCTGCCAGAGTGAGGCGACGGACGCCTCACGGAGCAGAAAGGGAGCACACATGCGATTCCTCGGATACACCCTCGCCAACGAGGCCGACCAGCCGACTGAGCCGCCGCCCCCCGAGCTGTACGAGAGGATGGGCACGTTCGTGGAGGGAGCCACCAAAGCCGGCGTCATCGTCGCCACCGGCGGGATCGCCCCCACGTCCGAGGGCGCCAAGATCGCCCTCAAGGACGGCGAGTTCACCGTCGTCGACGGACCCTTTGCCGAGGCCAAGGAGCTCGTCGGTGGCTGGGCGCTGATGGAGTGCCGCGACAGGGACGAGGCAATCGAGTGGTCCAAGCGTTTCCTCAGCCGTGCTGGGCGAGGGTGAGGTCCGCGTCCGTCCCTGCATGTGAGGCGGAGCGGGACCGTCCGATCGGGCCGGGTGGTCGAAACGGCGGGTGGTTGAATCGGTGGCGTGCCGGCCACCGATTCGACCGCCGCCATCGAGGCGGTCTACCGGATTGAGTTCCCGCGTGTCGTCGCCACCCTCGCCCGCAGCGTCGGTGACCTCGGGCTGGCCGAGGATCTGGCCCAGGAGGCGCTGGTCGATGCTCTCCGCCAGTGGCCCCGGGACGGCACCCCGGCCAATCCGGGCGCGTGGCTGACCGCGGTCGGCAAGCGAAAGGCGATCGACCTCTTCCGCCGCGACCGTACGCTGGCGGCAAAGTACGCGCAGGTCGGCCGTGCGCTCGAGTCCGACGGCCCGGCCGGGGTGGACGGCATTGGCCGACGTCGAATCGGCGGAGGAGATCCAAGACGACCAGCTCCGTCTCGATCTTCGTCGCGTGCCACCCGCTCTTGTCCGTGCCGGCGCGCGTCGCGCTCACCCTGCGCCTCGTCGGGGGCCTCACCGTGCCCGAGATCGCACGGGCCTACGTCGTCCCCGAGCCCACCATCGCCCAGCGCATCGTCCGCGCCAAGAAGACGATCGCCAAGGCCGGCGTCCCCTTCGAGGTGCCGAGCGGTGACGGCCGCGCCGCCCGGCTCGGCGCGGTGCTCGAGGTCATCTACCTCATCTTCAACGAGGGTTACTCGGCCACCTCGGGCGACGACTGGCTGCGCCCAGAGCTGTGCGCGGAAGCACTCCGGCTGGGCCGGGTCCTCTCCTCCCTGGCGCCCGAGGAGGCCGAGGTCCACGGACTGGTTGCGTTGATGGAGTTCCACTCCTCGCGCCTGCGCGCCCGTACCGGCCTTACCGGCGCTCCCGTTCTCCTCTTGGACCAGGACCGCCGCACGTGGGACCGCCTCCTCATCAGCCGGGGCAACGCTGCGCTGGCCCGGGCCGAGGCACTCAGCGAGACGAAGGGGCCGTACACGTTGCAAGCCGCGATCGCGGCGTGCCACGCGCGGTCGTTCCGGCCCGAGGAGACGGACTGGGCGCAGGTCGTGACGCTCTACGGCGAGCTGGCTCGCGCCGCGCCATCGCCCATCGTCGAGCTAAACCGAGCCGTCGCGATCTCCATGGCCTCTGGTCCCGGTCCGGCGCTCGATCTTGTGGACCAGCTCGTCGAGACCCGGACGCTCGAGCGCTACCACCTCCTCTACAGCGTGCGAGGCGACCTCCTGGACAAGCTCGGGCGCCACGCCGAGGCGGCCGCCGAGTTCGAGCGAGCCGCGCGCCTGGCGACGAACACGCCGGAGCGGGACCTGCTCCGAGCAGCGCGCCCGCGCGAGCCGTGCCCGCGCCGCCACGGGCGCGGCGGATGCCCAGGCCGTCACGGGTGGCGTAACCGGCTGAGCCGGCTCCGACGACTCGTCGAGAACCACGGACGCAGCAGGAGGCGGGCCGGCGGCAGTGTGCCGTAGACCAGGACGCCACGGCCCCGGGGCAGGCAACGCAGCTCTTCGGGCGGAAGCAGCCGACGCGGCCCGGTGGTCGACGTCGTGGAGCGCCGGCCCGAGGGGTCGCGGGTCACCGAGGGAAGGGTGACCTCCTCGTCGCCGACGAGACGACTCGCATACTCCAGGGTGTCGGGGTCGGCGATGCCGGGCAGGAACAGCTTGGCCCGGTGGTTGTTGAGGACGGTCGGCGCGCGCGCGCCGTAGCGGCCCTTGACCTGGGCCAGGTCCTGCCAGATGGTCACGAGCTGGATCCCGTGCGACGCGCAGGTGGCGGCCAGCCCGTCGAGCTCGGGGAGCGGCGCGATGTGGGCCGCCTCGTCGAGCACGACGAGCAGCGGGGGGTCGAGCGGCGCCCCGCTGCGTGGCGCGGGTGAAGGCGTGGGCGAGGACCTGCTGGGTGAGGGCCGAGAAGTAACCGCGGAGCCGGCGCTGGTCGTGGGCCGGGGGCGCACAGGTACAGAGTGTGGCACCGTGGAGCAGGGAATCCGGCTCGAAGGGGTCGCGGCGCTCGCGCCCGGGCGGCGAAGGGGTGAAGGGGGCGAACACCGTCTCGGCCGTCGTGACGACGGAGCTGCGCGTGCGCTCGTCGCGGCACCAGGTCGCCCGCGCCGCGTCGAGGGCCTCCGGTGTCGCCCGTCGCTCCAAGATGCCGGCCACCTCGCCGACTTCCTGCGTGTCGACCCAGCGCACGACATCGGCCATGGTGCGACCCTCGAGCGTCGCTGCGTGCAGGAGTGGTGCCAGCATCTTGGCCGCCGTCGCGTACCAGAAGTCGCCGTCGGGGGTCGTTCCGTCCGCTTTGGCGGCGTCGCACAGGTCGGCCGCGACCCGGCAGGAGCGATGCCACTCGGCGCAGCCGGTGAGTGGTGACCACGTGCTGGCCGGTGCGCCCGTGCTGCCGGTCGGATCGATGCACCAGACCCGGCCGCGCCGCGCCCGGGACACCGAGCGTGCCGCGCAGGAGGTCACTCTTGACGCTGGCGGCTACCACCGGGCCACGCCAGCCGAGGATGGCCGGCACCGCCAGGCTGGTGGTCTTCCCACTCTGCGTCGGGCCCACGACGACGAGGGATTGGGCCCGCTCGGCGGCGACACCGGCGGGGCGGACGACGCCCGGAACCACCCCGAGGAGGAGCCGACCGGTCGGCGGATCCTCCGCGTTGACGAGGAGCGGACGAAGGTTTCGCCGCTTCGCCCAGCGGGCGCCCCGGCGGCGCGGGCGGCGGCCGCGCCTGCGTCCCCGGCCGCGCGCCCGCTCGGTACGACATGCCGGCCAGCAACGCGCCCGCCGAGGGCGACCGGCAAGGCAGCCGCCGCGGACGTCCACCACCCCTCTAGCGGCCCGTCATGGCGGCATCGGTGTCGACGATGCGCCGCTCGAGCGCACTGAGGCGGTGCTGTACCAAGAACGAACGTTGGCCCACCTTCCACAAAGCGATGCCCCGGCGGAGCTGCGGCAAGAGGTCGGCCTCGGTGTGCGACAGCGACAGCAGCTCGGTCGCGGCATCGAGTTCGCCCGGCGACTGCGCGTAGACGACCCGCGTCTCGGAATCCGACAGCAGTCCCTGGGCCAGCGCGACCTGCTCTGAGTCCGAGGCGCCGACGGAGCGCAGGTCCGACACCCGATGCAGGACGGCCACGTTGGACACGCCGAAGGCGCGGAGAGCTTCCACGAGGACTGCAACCACCGGGCGACGCCCAGGTTCGACAGGATCGCCCACGCCTCGTCGACCACCAGGAAGAACTGCCCCCGACCGGTCGGCGCGCCGTCGGTGACCGCCTTCCGGGCCAGCGCCGCCTGCAACCAGGCGGTGGCGCAGGCCATCAACACGCCGAGCGCGGCCGATGAGTACAGCGCGGACAGGTCGAGCACGACCAGGGGTGCCGAGAGGTCCAGACCCGGTGTCGTCGGACCGTCGAACATGCCGCAGAGGTCGCCGTGCACCAGCCGGCGCAGCTCGAGCGCGACGTCGCGCCCGTCCTCGAGCAGTGCGCGCCGCTCCGTGCGCAGCGAGCGCGGCAGCTTCCTCGCTCGGGGAGAGCAGCGCCTCGACGACCATCGGCACGGTGGGCGCGCCATCGACCCCTTCGGCGTCGAGGAGCGCCGCACCCAGTGCGGCCCGCTCGCGGGGCACCAGGCTCCGTCCCAGGCAGGCGCCCGCCAGCGATGCCAGGAGCTCCGTCCGTCTCCGCCCCGTGGCGTCGGGCCCCGTGTGCCTCGTCGTCAGGTCCGGGGTCGAGCGGGTTCAGCCGGATGGCACCGCCGGGACGCAGCGCCACCGGCCGGACACCCCAGGCATCGGCCAGGTCGGCGTATTCGCCCTTGGGGTCGACGACCCAGGCCCGGCGGCCGAAGACGGCTTGTCGCCACAGGAACGTCTTGACGAAGGAGCTCTTGCCCCGCCCGATCTGTCCGAACACGACCATGTTCGGATTGCTCACCACTCCCGCGGCGTAGAGCTCGAACGGGTCGAAGACGAACGAGCCACCGAGCAGGTCGTCACCGACGATGACGCCCCGCTGGCCCAGGCCCGCCTCGGCGATGAAGGGGTACGCCGCCCCGAGGTTCCGCGTGGTCACCTGGTGGGCCGGGACGCGTGGTTGACGCTCTCTCACGGCGGGGAACGGTCGCCCCCGGACCGTGTCTCGTGGAGCTTGGCCTCGCCCCGGTCCGGCAACGTACAGGGATACCCACTTCCCACGACGCCCGAGTGTCGGCGTGGGAAGCTGGTCGGGTCGAAATACCTCGACCTGGCCAACTAGCTCATTCGCACCGATGAGGAGTTCACATGCCCGATACCGTCTACCTACCCGACCGGCTCGAGGTGACCCGCCCCATCCCGGCGCCACCTGGGGCGATATTCGACATCGTGCGCAGTCCCGCAGGGCACGTGGCCATCGACGCTTCTGGAATGTTGCAGTCCTTCACTGGAGAGCCAGCGAAGAAGGTAGGAGACACGTTCGTCATTCATATGGATCGGGAGTCGCTCAATGACGTTCCGCTCGGCAAGTACGACGTGACTGTCCACATCATCGTCTTTGAGCGCGACAAAGAGATCGCCTGGGATCTCGGACCCGACATCCCGTATCCGCACTTCTATGGGTACCGCCTTGATGCGGGCGAGGAGGGGGTCACCAACGTGACGATCTACTACGACTGGTCGAAAATCAACGACGACATCAAGGACCGCTTCCCGATCGTGCCGGAGTCGGCCCTGCGCGCCACACTCGGAATCCTGGAACGAACCGTCAAGAAGGGTCTGTGACCTGAAGCCGTAGCGCTTCACAGCGGGCTGACTCGAACCCGTTCTCGGCACAGTGTGGCGAACGGGCCGTACGTGGATTCGAACGGTGGCACCCCTACCCGACAGTCTGGAATGCTCTGCCCTAGGCTCTGGATGTACCCACACTCCCGTTGGAGACTTCGTTCCGCGACCGCTGTCGATTCAAGTCCCGTCGTTCAGAGACATCTCAGAGGTGCTGGCAGCATTGGTAACGGAAGGGAGCGTGGAAGTTCACATGAGGAATGGCGTGCTAGTCATGACGGCATCAGCCCAGTGGTTTCACCACCCGCCGACGACGACTACCCGTGAGGAGGAACACTGATGTCACGCGTTCGGGTCCACAACTTCTCGGTGTCGCTCGACGGATTCGGCACCGGTGAGGGCCAGACTCTCGAGGCGCCCTTCGGCCACGCTGGTACCCGGCTCCACGAATGGTTCTTTCCCACCCGCACCTTCCGCGGCCTTCACGACACCGCAGGGCGACGCAGGCGGAAGCACCGGCGTCGACGATGCCTTCGCCAGTAACTGGGCTACGGGCATCGGGGTCGAGATCATGGGCCGGAAACAAGTTCGGACCCCAGACGCGGACCGTGGGCGGACGAGGAGTGGAAGGGCTGGTGGGGCGATAACCCGCCCTTTCATACCCCGGTATACGTGCTCACCCATCACCCCAGGCCCTCGATCGAGATGAAGGGCGGGACGACGTTCCATTTCATCGACGCCACTCCGGACGAGGCGCTTGAAGATTGCCCGAGGAGGCCGCTGGCGGCCTGGACATCCGCATCGGCGGAGGCCCGTCGACAATCCGCCAGTTTCTTGCCGCCAACCTGATCGACTACATGCACGTGGTGATCGTCCCTATTGTCCTCGGGCGGGGCGAGCGCCTATGGGACGGGCTGGAGGAGCTCGAACAGCGCTTCGATATGGAGTCCGTCAGCTCTCCAAGCGGCGTCACCCATCTCACCTTCACCCGCCGCTAGACCGCCTGCCACAGAACCGGCCATCAATATCGTCCGGCCCCATAACTGCCACCGAGCCAGCGGTCTGAGGCAGCGGCTCCGCTCGAGCCCTCTGACCCAGCTCCCTGTCACCCGAAACGCTCGGTTGCGGGATCGTATAGGTGTGGTCGGAGACGACGAGCTGTATCGAAAGCATGCAGACGACCTGACGAGGTTGGCCACAGGCCTGGTCGGTCCCTCCGATGCCCCTGACGTGGTCTCAGCAGCCGTTCTCGGCTGCGTGAGCGGCCGGGGATGGTCGGGTATTGAAGACCGAAGGGCATACCTGTTCAAAAGCGTGGTGAACGAGTCAGCCAAGTGGCACCGAGCCAACTCACGTCGTCGGCTCCGTGAGGCAGCTGCGGCCTCCGAAAACGAGTCAGATATGCCTGTACCGAGGCCCGAAGTGCTTGTGGCCATTCAGCAGCTCAGCTTCCGACAACGTGCGGTGATTGTCCTGACCTATTGGGGAGATCTCACTCCTCGCGCAGTCGCAGAGACTCTCGGCATCGGTGAGGGTGCGGTCAGGCGGCATTTGGCACGGGCCCGACACCGACTGAGAGAGGCGCTTCATGACGACTGATCACTCATTGGACGAGAAGATCCGCTCCTGTGTTCTCGAGATGGTCGACGCAGCCCCGCCTGCACCGGTCCTCCAACTCGACGAGCTGGGTCCGACTGCGCATCCTTGGTGGACGCCACGCCGAGCGGCCGTCGTAGTTGGAGGGCTGGTCATCGCCATCTCGGTCATCGTGGTGGCGGCGCGGCGCTCCTGGTGGCCGGGAGCGGCTCTTCACAGGAGGTCTCTGAGGCCCAACTCGGTCTGCAACTCATGAGCCGGGTCACCATTACTCAACCCGTCCAGGCCGGACAGGAGCCCGTTGCGACCGGGAATTTCTCCGGCCATCCCTGGCTCGTGAGAGCGGAACCAACACGTTTCACTCGCCTGGGGGGGAGATCTGCCTGGGCTTTTCGTACCGCGGATCGGTGCTCTCCTGGATATGCGAGACGAATTCGCCCGGACTCCAGACTCCGCCACTGTGGGAACGTTCTGTCTGGCTTTCGGTCCTTCACACAGCCAGCGACGGCCAACGATTCTTCGTCGCCATGACGAACTCGACCGTCACAAAAGTGACCGTACGAGCACCAGGTGGAACTTTGTCAGCGCCTCGGCCCTGCCGGAACACCTGGACAACGCCAGCTTCTTCGTACTCTCACTCGGACACGAACGAGGGCCTTGCTACGGACTCTGTCTCGGCCGCGTGACGTACAGCCTGTCGACGCGTTCCGGACCGGCATTGATCGACGGCGGCCGATCAATGACGATCCAGGACAAAGGGGGCGACGTGTTCCCCCTGAGTGCGCCTGTGCGGGGTTGACACTGAATCGTTTGCTTCATTCTTCGGACCCGCTGATGAGCGCCCCGTCGAACCGGCCATAGCGCTCGTTCGCGGCTGCCATGAGTCGACTTGGCACGTCAGGATCCACGTTGTCCACGACGACCCAGGTGGAGGCGTTTATTGCAGTGCTGTTCTCAGCGAGACGATCCACTGCTGCTGAAGCCGTGGCCTCATGAGGGGAGGCGACGACGACGTTCGCTCCCTCTTCGATGAGTGCGCTGGCCGCGGCGAAACCAAGGCCGCGGCTGCCTCCGGTGACGAGGTAGACCCTGTCACGCAATCCGAGATCCATCAGGGATTTTGCCTCAGAACTCTGGGGATCTCGTGGCCCCGGGTGATTCCGGCCAGGCAAAACGCGTCGCTCTGGAACGCAGTCAGTCGCACCAACGCCGGTGGTGTGGTCACCGCCGGGCACCGATATGAGGCTCAACTTGCGTCATGGCACGATTCATACCTGTGGGCCGCCGCATCATCCGCCACAAGCGCGTCTCGGGGCGCTGGTCACCTTGATCGCCCCAGGAACGCTCCTGTCGGCTGGCAATGCGCTCGAGCGGCCGAGCCGGTGAACGGGGCAAGGACGATACTGACCAGGTGATCGACCGCATCCCCGGTGAAGGGCGCTACGCAGTAACCGAACGAGAACAGCGCTGGCTACTGCGCCGTCTCCCTGAAGGTGTCACGAACCCGGTCGAGATCACTGACACCTACTTGAGCAACTCAACGTTGCGCCTCCGCCGAGCGCGAAATGGTTCGACGGTCGTGCACAAGCTCGGGCAGAAAGTGCGACATGATCCTCTCCGCCCTTCGCTGGTTCAGCTGACGAACATGTATCTCACCGAGCAAGAGTTCACGCACTTGGGTCAGCTCAAAGGAGGGGAGGTCTTGTCCAAGACCCGTTGGCGTTGGCCTGTCGGCGAGGTGGTGTTCTCGGTGGACGAGTTTGGCGCGCCTCTCCAGGGCCTGGTTCTCGCCGAGATCGAACTTGACCTTGGCGTTCCTGGCCCACCACTTCCTCCTCTCGCAGTTGCGGACGTCACTGAGGACGATCGTTTCTCTGGCGGACGCCTTGCCTCGATGACGTCGTCGAAGGCTGACGAACTCATGGCGTCCGTTGCACGCATGATGGACCCACCTGCGGAGAAATGACACCTTCGCGGCGGTAGGGGACGGTTCAGAGGTTGGCGAGCACTGCTTCAGCTCGGGCACGGAGCCTGCCACTGCCGTATTCGACGGCCCTTTCAGCGGCGACCATCGCGAGCTGCTGGGCTCGGTCGAGGTCTCCGTCACCGCGGCGGACAAGGCAGAGGTCAGCGTGGTCGAGGTTAGGCGTCGTGACCTGGTCGGGCCGGCCGCACGTCCGTCCGGGCGCGAGCTCGTAGCGTGATGAGCGTGGCGGCACCGGTGATCGACTACCGACACGGCTTTCACTTCGACCTGTCCCCCGAGCAGCTCTGGCAGCGGATTGAGCAGGTCGACCAGTACGAGCGCTGGTGGCCCTGGCTCTCCGAATGCGAGCTCGAAGGCAGCGGACTGACCCAGGGGTCGGTCCTGCACGGGGTGGTCTCGCCGCCCCTTCCCTATCGCATGCGGCTCCGCGTCGAGTTGGGCGAATGCGTCCGGCCGCACTCAATCGACGCCACCGTCGGGGGGGACCTCACCGGCGTAGCGGGACTCAGTCTGCGTCCCCGGGAGGGGGGGACGTGGGCCGAGGTGTGGTGGCACGTCGAGATGCTGCAGCCGGCGATGCGGCTGGCCAGCCGATTCGGCCATCCCCTCCTGCAGTGGGGACACGACCGGGTGGTCGAGAGCACCGTCGCTGGCTTCCGCAGGAGACTCAAGGCAGCCGACACCTGACTCTGACTAATGGCGCCCGGTGGGCATCCAGCGGTGGGCGAAAGCGCGGGAACGGACTCCGGTCGGCCCCCTGCCTCTGCACAGCACACTGGGGGCACTCTTCCCAACCGCCGCAACCCGATCGCCATCCGTCAGCACTACCGTGCTGTCCGTTTCGGCACACCGGAGTAAGCCCGCGCGTTTCCGGGCGCCGTCGTCGAAGACCGACAAGACTGCTCCCAGTAGAGGAGCGACCCGTCACTGAGTTGGTCGACGCCCGAGGGACGAGTACGAGGGTTGGGACGCTAGGTCCAGAGAGGTGAGCACGATGAGCAATAAAGAGGCGGTACCTGAAACGAAAGGTGTCACGGCGGAGTTAATTACAACCGTTGACCTTGGCCCTGAGATCGAGGGCATGGCGGGGCGTCAACTTCGAATGCGTATGTTCACCTTCGAGCCGGGAGCCGTCTTCGGCCCGATTCACGACCATAAGGACAGACCAGGCATCGTCTACATACTGCAAGGAACGATCACTGACCACCGAAATGGAGCCGCTACGGACTATGGGCCGGGAGTGGGCTGGCCCGAGGACAGGAACACCACCCACTGGCTTGAGAACAGAGGAATGGTTCCGGCGGTGGAGATTTCGGTCGATATCGACCGGCTTGCCCAATAGGTCACCCCCCCTTACGCCTGGGTTAGTGACGCAGTGTTGTCTCGGACTCGGCAGGTTGGTCGACTTGCCGGTAAGGCGAGTATCCGGAGCCGCAACCCGCGAGGGTCGAAGGCTGGAGGCAGGTAGTACACCCGATGTCGCACCAACACCCTCACCTCAGGGTGTACCAGTACGCCGCACCGGCACCGTGGAGCAGGGAGACAGGTCGAATCCCCTGATAATCCCTGTTCAGGGTGTGGGATACCCCGCCGTAGAGCCGTCGAGATCACGGTGGCCGGCTTCCGCAGGAGACTCGAGGCAGCCGACACCTGACTCCTACGGCGTCCGGTGGACACTTCCAGTCGTGTGGATAACTTGGAACGATGCAGTGTGCGTGCGCGTCGAGCGCCCGGTCTCGGAGGACCGATGGACAGTGACAACGCTGCCGCCGTCGGGCGGCTGATCGCCAAAGACGAGATCGTCGATCTCGTCCATCGCTATTCGTATTGCGTCGATCACCGGCTGTACGACGAGGTCGTGGAGCTCTTCACCGAGGACTGCGTGGTCGACTTCGGACCTGCGTACCACACCGTGCGATCCAGCGCAGGTCTCCGGCGGATGTTCGAAAATCCCGAGGCGGGATTTGCTGCAACGAGCCACCACAATGCGAACGTCCTCGTGACCTTCGAGGACCCAGATCATGCGTCCGTGCACACGTCGGTGTACGCCTGGCATCGGCGCTCCGACGGGGTCACGCCTCGCTTGTGGGGCTATTACCACGACGCAGTCGTCCGCCATCCCGACGGTTGGCGGATTGCTGAGCGGCGGCTTCGGACTCTCGGAACCGAAGATTGGGGTGTGGTGATGCATTCGGCCTTCGAGGGCGACGCTCCGTAGTCTGCAGCAGTCAAGATCCGACTTGCGCAGATCATCTCTGGACCTATGCTCGCGGGCGGATGAAGTCGAACCCCCACCCGGTGACCCGTTATCCGTGAGAGGTCGTCTCCGCGTGGGCGATCGAGGCAAGGAACTCGCTGCCGGACTTCTCCAGCGAGCGTTTGCAAAAGGCCAGCTTTCCAAAGATGACTTGGACCACCGCCTGTCCGTTGTACTCGAGGCCCACGTACGCAACGACCTCAGACCGGCGCTCGACGACCTCGAGGAGTACCAATTGGTACGGATAAACCCACGGATGTGGGCGTACTGGCTGGATTGACTCACCCTCGCTGCGCCGCGCTCGCCGAGCCGCGAGGCCCGAGTCGTGGTTCGGATCGGACCCTCAATCGCTCAGGATCCACTCCCTGGGGCAACGATTTCTCGGAGGCTCAGCCTCTCTGCACGAGTGCCGGCTCATCCCTACCCAGCCTCTCGGTCCTGCCGGGCGGTGCGTGCTCGAGGGTCCGGTCGCCGCGGTGGGTCGTGTCGCGTGAGCATGGTGGTGTGCCTGATGGGCCAGACGGTGCTGCTCGCGGCGATGCTCGAACTCTTCCGCGACGTGGCGCACCTCTCTGTGTGACATGGCGAGCAACGGGACCACGGCGACCCCGACCGCAACCAGCATGAGCGGGATGCTGATGATGAAAAGTGTCATGTGAGACGTACCACCTCTGCTTCTCGCCTTCTCCCGTTTGTTCCCACGTTGTGGGGAGTAGACGCGGAGAAGTCAGCTTGAGCGAGATATTCGTCGGGTTCGGAACCCGACTTGAGATGTACCACCCGAGAATTGTCGGAGAATGTCAGAGAATACGAAGCACCTCGGCTCGTTGTGCAGGCGTTGTGGAGGACGCTGGGTCGTCGCGGCGGTCCAGATCACGGCGGCCGAGTTCCGGCGCCGGATCCAATGCGCTCAACCGAGCCGGGCCACGGCGAGGGCGGCGGCCACCAGGACCACGGCCCACGCCATGGCCCGCAACGCGTGCTCGAGCGGGGCCAGCAGCGCCCGCCGGTCGATCGCCTGCCGCGCGCCGTCGGACAGGGACACGACCCCGTTGACGTCGACGGCGCGCCGGCGGAGCAAGCGGGCGGGCGTGCTCAGGGCTCGCTGCGCCAATGACAGGAGGAGCGCCCCGACCGCAGCCAGGGCCGGCGCGAGCGCCAGCGTCCCGGTTTGGGCCACGTAGGCGGTCAGCACGGGGAAGGCACCCCAGCTGGCGGCGAACCCGACGTCGTTGTGCATGATCCCCCCGAAGACCTCGAAGTTGTACCCGACCACAAGCACGGGTCCGACCACGAGGAACGGGACGAGCACCCATCCGACCTGGGCGACCCCGGCCACGCCGAGGACGAGGGCACCGGCAAGCCCCACCGTGGCTGCGCCGACGAGCGCGGGCGTGGGGATCTGCGTGCGCAGCGGCCGCCCGTGCATCTCGTCGAGCGCGTGCGCCGCCACACCGACCGCGAGAAAGAAGGCGAGAAGCGTGGCGATCAGCCGCGTCGTGTCGACCACCGGCGCCAGGCACGCCCCGATGACCACGTAGGCCAGGTGCCACGCGGTGTACGGCGGGTGGAGCAGGGTCCACCAGTCCCGCCAGCCACCCGGGCGCGCCGCGTAGAAGGCCGGACGCTCCGGGGGCGGCCGATCGCCGGCGCGCTGCCTCAGCCACGCGCGACGCCCCCACATGACCAGCCCACCGCCGAGGCTCATCCGCCGCACGCCGACGTCGACCAGTCCGGCCTCGCCCCATGCCCGGACCGTCCAGTCGAGCGGATAACGCCGGTAGTGCGCCGAGATGTTGGGCCCGAGGAACCGGCCGACCTCGCGCCATTCCTTGCCCCCCGTGACATAGCCCGGCGACCGGGAGGACGAGCCTGGTGTAGCCCCACCACCAGAACCGCCAGAAGCGGCTCTGCGGGAGCAGGAACTCCAGGTTGGCCACCATGCCTCCCGGCTTGACCACCCGGGCGAGCTCGTACAGTGTCGCCGCGGGATCGTCGACGTAGCGCAGCAGATAGGTGAAGGTGAGCGCGTCGAAGGTCGCATCGGCGAACGGCAGCTGCTCGCCCCGGCCGGCGACCAATCGGACCCGGTCGGCCATGGCCCGTTCGGCGACATTCCGCTGGCCCTGGCGCAGCATCTCGAGCGTCAGGTCGATCCCGACCACGTCGGCACGCGTGCGTTCGGCGATCTGCAGCGAGACGCCGGCCGGCCCGCACGCGACGTCGAGCACCAGCGCCGGATCCTCCGGCACGATGTGATCGATCATGGCGCTGCGCCAGCGGCCGTTCTGGCCCATGGACAACACCTCGGCCAGCCGGTCGTAGCGTGCCGGGAGCGGGGAGAAGAGCTGCTGGGCGAACCGGTTCGGGTCGTTCGGCGCCCGGGTCTCCATACCGCCTCCTCAGGTGTGAGGATCTCACCGTAGACGGTCGACGTTCGAAGGGAGCCGACATGGGTGCGACGCGCTTTGACGTGCTCGTCGTGGGGGCCGGCCCGGCGGGGAGCACCGCCGCCCTGGTTCTCGCCCGCGCCGGCGCCCGGGTCGGCCTGGTCGACAAGGCGCACTTCCCACGGGACAAGGCCTGCGGAGACCTCGTCGGGCCGCGGGGCCTGCAGGTGCTCGCCGACCTCGGCGTGCCCGAGCCCCCGGGTCTCGACGTCGGTGACATGGTCGTCATCGGGCCGACCGACCGCCGGGTCGTGCTCCCGTGCTTCGACGGCGCCACGTACCCGGGGCGAGCCCGTGCCGTCACCAGGTGCGTGTTCGACGATGCACTGCGCACGGCCGCGCTCGACGCCGGCGCCGAACCCGTCGAGGGCCGCGCCGACGTCCCCCTCTGGTCCGATGCCGGTCTCGACGGCTTCGTGGTCGACGGCGGCGGTGCCCTGCACGCCGACTTCGTCATCGGGGCGGACGGTGCGACCAGCCACGTTGCCCAGGTCGCCTCCCTGGTGGAGGAGTCACGCGTCCTGTGGGGGTTCGCCGTGCGCTGCTACGTCGACCAGCACGTCGATCTGCCGGCCATCGTGCTGTGGGAACAGGAACGTTGGCGCGCCGTTCCCGGCTACGGCTGGATCTTCCCCGGTCCCGACGGCGGCGCCAACCTCGGCATCGGCATCGGGACGCTGGCGGACCGCCGGGCCGGGGCCGCGGCGGTGCAACGGCTCCCCGCCTTCGTCGAGCAGCTGGTGCGGCTCGGTCTCCTCGACGGGGTCGTCGTCGCCGTTGCCGCGCCGGTTGGGGGGTTGGCTCAAGATGGGCATGGTCGGGACGACACCCGCCGCCGGGCGCGTGCTCCTGGTCGGAGATGCCGCCGGACTCGTCAATCCTCTCCAGGGTGAGGGCATCGCGCCTGCCATGACGAGCGCGTGCGCGGCAGCCGGCGCCATCCTCGCCGCGCCGGGCGCACGCCGCGGTGCACTACCGCCGCACCTTGGCCCGGTCGCATCTGCCCTACCAGCGCGTGGCCGCCACCGGTCATGCGGCGCTGGTCGGCCGGCCGCGGCGGTGGCGGCGGTCGGGCGGGTGCTGACGGCGCCCGGGATCGGCAAGGCCCTTGCCGGTGGGTGGGGGATCTTCTGGAACGAGCTCCTCGTGGGGTCGGCGCCGGGGAGGGCCCGGCGGGTGGCCGCCGCCTCCATGTGGATCGGCCGCGCCGCCACGCCGGACCAGCAACGTCTCGCGCTGGTTCTCGCAGATGGCCGACGACGCCGATTGAGCGGCGGCCTTCCGTCCTTTACCTTGACGGAAGCCGCGACCGCCCCGGGGCGCGGGAAAGGTGGTACGCACATGAGCGAGCCCGATCCTCCGCCGCAACCCCTCCTGGTGTCCTTCGGCGCGCTCACCGTGGTGAGCGGCTTCGTCGACGCCGTGAGCTACCTCGGTCTCGGCCACGTCTTCACCGCCAACATGACCGGCAACGTCGTGCTCATCGGGTTCGCGTTCGCCGGTGCGCTGAGCTTCTCGGTGCCGGCCAGCCTCTGCGCGCTCGGTGCCTTCCTGGTCGGCGCGGTCGTGGGCGGCCGCCTCGCACGTCATATCAGCCCGCAACGGATGCTGCTCCTGGTCGCCCTGGTGTTCGAGGCGACCTTCACGGCCGTCGCCGCGATCGTCGCCGCCGCGGTGCCGGCGATCGGCGCGGGCTGGCCCCGTTTCACCGTGATCGCGCTCCTCGCCTTCGCCATGGGGGTCCGCAACGCGGCCGTGCGGCACTTCGGCGTCGCCGACATGACGACGACCGTCCTCACCATGACGCTGACCGGACTGGCGTCGGATTCGTCCCTGGCCGGGGGGACCAATCCCCACGCCGGGCGCAGGGTTGCCTCGGCCATCTGCATGTTCGCCGGCGCGCTGGCGGGTGCTGCCCTCGTGATCCACCTCCACCCGGAGTGGGCGCTCGCCATCGCGGCCTTCATCGTCGTGTCCACCGCGCTGTACTTCGCCCGCCAGGCACCCCTCGAGCTCGGTATCGCGAAGTAGAACGAAGAGCGGGCGCTCGGGTCGGGTCAGTGCGGGCGCCCGTCCTCGAGGTAGACGCACTCGTTGCGTGCACGGGCCGGGAGCGCAGCGCCGACGCGGCGCCGGAGCGGGCCGCTCAGCAGTCGCAACGCCTCCGCAGGCTCGACCAGTCGCTGCTCGGACAGCTCTTCGGACTGCAAGACGATCGACCCCAGCGTGGCGTCGGGCAGGATGCCGCAGTCGAAGAGGAAGCGCAGCCCGCCGGGCTTGGAGGGCCGGGGTCGGAGGAAGTCGACGGCGACGAGTCGGCCGTGCTCGACCAGGAGGCCCACTTCTTCGCGCACCTCGCGGCGGCAGGCCTCCCAGGGTGTCTCCCCGTCCGCCTCCATGATCCCGCCCGGGATGGTCCAGTGCGCCTTGTAGGTGGGGTTGACGACCAGGAGCCGGCCGCCGTCGTCGAAGATCAGCGCGCCGGCCGACGCGGGGACGCGTGGCAGCACGAAGGGCACCTCGTCGTCCCTCACCCCACTCCCAGTCGCTCGAACTGCTCGTTCGGGGCCGCGACCGCCCGCAGGGCGACCCGCAGCAACTCGACCATGTCCGCCTCGGCGGCCGTCCCCGTGAGGTTCTCGTTCTCGTCGGGGTCCTCGTGACACGTCGAAGAGGAAGTGCGCGTCGACGGCGTTGTGGCCCACCCAGAACGGGAGGCGGTCACCGGGCTCGAAAGGCTGCACGATGACGGGTATGTCCGACCCGGGCATGAAGCCGAGCCGGGCCCGCCGGTCGGGCGGCGGCAGCCGGACCGCGTCCTCGAAGCCGTGGACGGGCATGGTCGACCACCGGTTCGACCACATGTGAGGGGGAAATTCTCCCCGGCGGCGCCGCGGGCGTACTTGCGGCGGCCGTCGGTGACCTGCACCCAGTTCCCGTAGACACCGCCGATGGCCCACTCCCGGACCTGCGCTGCAGAGCCCTCCACGAGGGGACCGAGGGACACCCCGTGCGCCGTGCCCGCGCGGCACCACGCCGAACACGTCGGCGATGGTGGCGTTGATGTCGACGTTGGTGGTGAGCGCCGCGCACGCGGGCCGCCGGCGACGCCGGGCCAATGCACGAGCAGGGGGATGTGGCCCAGCGGCTCGTACTGCATGACGCCGGGCTTGCCCCAGATGTCCTTCTCGCCGAGGTAGTGCCCGTGGTCCGTGCAGACGATGACGACCGTGCTGTCCCACAGCCCGCGGTCGGACAACGCCGCGAAGACCTCGCCGACCCAATGGTCGATCATGCTGAGCTTGGCGCCGTAGTTGGCCCGGATGTGCCGGCCCTCGCGTTCGCTGAGGCGCCCCGCGGCCACCGCACCGACGTCGTACGGGGGCCAGATGAGGATCTCGCCCTCCCAGTCGGGGTCGTAGCGCCCGAGCCACGGTTCCGGCGTGTCGAACGGCTCGTGCGGGTCGAACTCGTCGACGAACAACAAGAAGGGCGCGTCGTCCGGGGCGCCGCGCGCAGCCAGCCCGCCGCGGCGCGGCATCGTGCGCGGGCCCGGGAAGTCCTCCTCGGCTCGGAAGAAGGTGCGCGACCGGTCGTAGGGCCGGTCGTCCGCCGCGACCCGCCGAGACGCTCCCAGTACCACCCGCCGCCGCGGGCGGGTAGGGCGGGGGCCCCGATGTACGTCGGGTCGCGGTAGGTCCGCCACGGGTCGCCCTCGTGGCCGCGCACGTAGTCCCAGGCGCTGAAGTCGGTGTGGTAGTTCTCGCCCCCGACCTCGAAGAGGTGCGGGTGGTCCGACACGAGCACGGTGGTCACCCCGGCCCGCCGCAACTGCTGGGTGATGGGCTCTTCCCAGATCTCGATCGAGCCCCACGGCCGCCACAGGAAGTCGAGCGACCCACACAAGATGTCGTGGCGCGCCGGCATGCACGGCAGCGAACCGGTGACGTGCGACGTGAACCGGACCGCCTGCTCGCGGGCGAAGCGGTCGAGATGTGGTGTGTCGAACTCCGCGCCGCCGTAGCTCCCGAGCATGTGCCGGTTGAGGCTGTCGAGGAGGAGCACCACGACGTTGCGCACCGGGTTGGCGGTCGCCTGCGTCGCCGCGGCACCGTTCCCCGCGGGTCCGGTGCCGGTGCGTGCAGCCACCGGGTCATGGTAGAGGCGGAGGGCGCGGTCGGCCGGCCTCAGCGCAGCCCGCGGCAGAGCGGGAGGGTGCACGTGTAGGCGGAGGCCTGGTCGCCGTAGAGGCGGCGGAGCGCCAGCCGGCTCTGGCCCGCCGCGTGCTGGACGACGTCGCAGGCCGCCGCCAGCTCCTCCTCGCTCGGCGCCGACACCGTGACGTAGCCGGAGTACCGGAACGAGGCATGGCCCTCGGCCAGCTCCGCCTCGCGGCGGGCCAGGACCTCCGACTCGCGGGCATGCCGGGCCGTCGAGACGAAGCCGCCCCGCCGGCGCAGCTCGGCATCGGCCAGGTCGGCCGTCCGCGATGCCTCCACCTTGCGCACCGCGGCGTCGGGCCCGAGCGGCTCCATCACCACCGAGAACGTCGAGCGGGCCGAGCCGAGGAGGAGCGGAGCCAGGAAGTCGCTGCGCACCTCGATCCGCGGCCACTCCGCCACCCAGAACGTGGCGTGGACCATGCCGTCGACGCGCACCACCGACCAGCTCTCCTCCATCGCCATGGGCCACGGGTCCTCGAGCCGGCGCATCGCCCGGCGGACGGGCCTGCGGCCTCGTAGGTGCGGAGCAGCTGACGGGCCAGGTCGTCCGCCGTGAGCACGGACTCGACCTCGACATCGGCGTCGGAGAGGAGGCGGACCAGCGATCCCACCTCGCGGGCCAGCGAGGCGCACCCGACCTCGACCGACTTGGTGAGCCGCACCTGCACAGCCAGGACCACGTCGTGCGCGCAGGTGTGCGAGTCCATGTCGGTCAGCAGTGCCTCGTACGAGGCGGTGCAGGCGGAGGCCGCGTCCGGCCACCGCCTCGGTGGCGGCATACGAGCGCACATCCTGCCCGTCGTCGGGGAACGACGCCGCGACCCACTGCACCCGGTGCACCGGGCGAGCCCTCGCGGGCGAACGACGTCAGGACCGAGGCCCACGCCCCCACCCGGCGGTCCTGCTCGTCCGCGCCGAGCAGGGCGAAGCTCGCGGCCGCGCAAGCGAGAGCGCCGCGGTGAGCGTGCGCGTCCGCCCGGTCGTGCACGACACCCATGTCGTGCCAGTCGGCCCGCAGCAGCCGCACCCCGCGCAGCGCGCCCATGTGCCGCGCCCCGCACGGGCCGGCCCGGCGGGCGCCCCAGCACACGGTCACCGGGCAGCCACTCGTCGCCCGTGCGGCCCGACACGGGCACCGTCGCCAGCGCGCCGTAGAGGACGAGGATGCCGATGGCCGCCGCCACGCCCGCCGCGTTGGGCTCCCAACGCAGCACCAGCACGCCGAAGACCAGGCCGACCGCCACGCGTGACGATCTGGCCCGCCCGCCATCCGGCCAGTGCGCCGCCGCGCTCGCGGGGGCCGAAACGGTAGCGGGTCCGCCGTCGCCGCGACACGGCGCTCACCCAGCGTCCGCCGGCGCTCGTCCCGGCGGCCACGCCGGCGGCAGCCCCACGATGCGCGGGCCGTGGCCGTCGTCGTCCATGTAGTAGCGCAGCTGTCCGGCCTCGACCTTGCCGATCAGGCTGCGGCCGGGCGGGACACCCTCCCACTTCCACGCGTCCTCGGGTGTCGCCGGGCCCGTCGGTGCCGGCAGCCCGACAGTCCGTCGGCCGTCCGCCCGGCGGCGCCGCGTCCGTCGCCGGGTCCCGACCGCAGGATCGGCTTGGGTCCCTTGGGCGAGCCGGCGGACCACCCCCGCGCTGACGGCGTCGTCGTACGCACGCATCGAGTCCGGGTCTCGCCCCCGGCCAGCCCGACGCGTCCGGGCGCCCTCGGCCCGGCCCGCTCCCTCGTTCCCTGCGCCGCCGCCCCCGCGGAGCCCGTCGCCCCCGGTGGCGGCCCGCCCCACCGCGCTCGCGGTCTGGGCCAGCAGGCGCGCGTCACCCAGCGCCTCGAGCCCCTCGTTAGCACGTGGCCCGCCGCGGACCGGGGCAGCCGCGTCACGGCGGCCGTCCCTCGCTCGCGCAGCCCGTCGAGATGGGCGACGGCACCGGCCTCGACCGCCGGGATCAGGCGCAGGATGGCGAAGGGGACGAACGTGGCCATGACGAGGAGCGCGCCGCCGGCCAGCACGGCGGAGAACCCGGCGCCATGGGCGCCCGTCGCCGGCGGTGCCCGACGAGACGGCGCCGGCGGCCAGGCTCAGCGTGGCCACGATGACGAACTTGGAGAGGATCAGGGCCGCCAACGTCTCGACGAGCCGCCGGCACCAGTGCGACACCGCGGGCCACACCAGGGTGGCCAGCGCAAGCGGCAGGAAGAGCACGGCGACGTAGACCGCCGCCGCCCGGATCAGCAGCTCGATCCACAGGACGAACGCGGCCACGGCGACGAGCAGCGCGATGAGCAACAGGACGAAGCTGGCGATGGTCGGGTCCGCCGCGGCGGCGACGAGTCCCGTCGTCACAGCCGTCAGCAGCGAGCTCACGTCGGCACCCGAGCCGCCCGCGACCGCCGTGCTCATGGCGTCGGTGACGGACAGGCTCAGGACGACGACCTGGATCGCCACCGCCGCGAGCAACAGCGCGAGCGGGAGCTGCACGAGGAACGTTCGCACGAGCTGTCCCGCGTTCTGGCGGACCACGGCCTGCAGCGTCGAGGCGAGGAGCATGGGGAGGATGACGACGCCGGCCAGCGCCGTCATCTGGCCGTAGTGGGCGCGGAACCAGGTGGCTCCGACGTCCACCGTCGTCGTCGACACGAGCACGTCGCCGATCTGGCCCAGCAGCCACTCGGCACCGCTCGCCACCCACTGGCTGATCCCGTTGAGGACCGACTCGAAGCCCGAGGCCGCGATGGAGCCCCCGATGCTCCCGACCTGGCAGACGGGGTTGAGGGCGTCGAGACCGGTGCAGCCGGCGGCCAGCATCTCCGGGACGGGGCCGGACGATCAGTGCAGGTTGGTGCCGGTGTGGAAGAAGAAGTTGACGATCGGCGGTGCCGCACCGATCAGGAGCGCGGCGAGACCCGACACCAGCACGGCCCGGCGCCCGACGAGCGACTGCTGGTAGTTCTGGGCGTGGATACCGAGGGCCCAGGCGGCGGCGCCGACGAGCAGACCGGCCAGGGCGGCGATGAGGGCCCACGCACCGAGCCCGTTGGTCAGTTCCTGCAGGGTCCCCCCACCGGGCAGCGCGTTCACGCTCGGGTTCAGCGAGACATCGGCCAGGTGCCAGACGACCATTGGTGTCCTCCGTGGTGAGGTCCGGCGCCGGGACCTCCGGTGCCGCCGTTGCCCGGAGAACGGTTCACCAAGGGAGGGCGATTCGCGTCACTTCCATTTGCGGCGGAGGCCGAACAGCTCCTGCCCGTACCCTCGCACCGACACCGCCGACATCAGGATCTGGTACACGAAGAGGAAGGCGACCAGAGCCAGCACGTTCTTGCGCACCCGCAGTCCCAGGGGCTTGAACACGTCGTGCCACTGCCGCCGGAACAAGAAGGCGTACGCCAGCACGGTGAGCGGGACCACGGCGACGGTCATCGGCCCCACCAACCAGAAGTAGCCGAAGCAGGCCAGGACGAGGCCGGGTATCCAGGCCAGCACGTAGGCGGTGTCGAGGAAGGGGATGGCCAGGTCGATACCGGTGAGCACGCGGGCCATGGGCCGCGGCTGGTGCCACGGTGGCACGCGTCCGCAGCCCCTCGATCATCCCCCGGGCCCAGCGCGAGCGCTGGCGGGCGAACGTCCGCAGGTCCTCGCGGCGCCGAGGTGAACGCCACCGAGAGCGGCTCGAAGAACACCCGGCGGTTCGTGCGGAGCAGCTTCCAGGTCAGCACGATGTCCTCGCCGATGGCGTCGGGCCACCCGCCGACGTCGCGCACCGCCTTCGTCTCGTACAGGGTGAATGCCCCTGGGCCACCAGCGTGCCCTGGTAGAGGCCCTGCATCCGCTTCACCGAGGCGATGCCCAGGAAGTAGTCCCACTCCTGGACCCTCGCCCAGAAACTCGATCGGCTGTTGCGCACCAGCACACTGCCCGCCACGGCGACGACGTCGCTCGGCGACGACTGGTAACGGGCGACCAGCAGGCGCACGGCGGAGCGGTGCAGCAGCGTGTCCGCATCGACCGTGATGACCAGCGGTGTCTCGACGGCGGCCAGACCGGTGTTGAGTGCGTTGTTCTTGCCCGGCGTCGTCTCCGTCAGCACCGACAGGCCGAGCCCCGCGGCCTCGGCCCGCGCCGCGCGACGGCCGCGGTGCGGTCGGTGGAACCGTTGTCGACCAGGATCACCCGGCAGGGCCCGTCGTAGTCCTGCTGCGCCAGGTAGTCCACCGTCTCCCCGATGCACGCGGCCTCGTTCCGGGCGGCGACGAGCACGGTCACCCCGAGGGTCGGATGCTCGACGGTCAGCCGGGGCTGGCGGTCGAGCACGAGGCTGGCCAGCAGGAACGCGACCAATGCCGCCCGGGATGAACGCGAACAGCGTGATGAGGACGATGGAGGCGGGCAGCCCGATGTAGCCGGCGGTGTCGCGGATCCACGGGAGGGCCAGCCACACAGAGAACGACACCCACAGTGCCGCGAAAACGGCCGCGACCGCGAACTTGATCTTGACCGCGACGTAGAAGCGCGGGGAGGTCTGCTCGGGATCGGGGCGGTAGGAGAGCTGCATGCCCCCGGACCCGGTCGCCGGCGGCGGGTCCTGGGCCGGGGCCGCGGGCCGCGGCGCGACGGGCCGACGGCGCGACGGGCCGAGGCACGACGGGCCGAGGCCGCGCGGGCCGAGGCACGACGGGCCGAGGGCGCAACGGAGAAGGTCGCGGTCGGCGGGGTTCCCGCCCCAATGAAAGATCTGTGCCGGCATCGCGGGTCCCCTCCCCCAGAGCCAGCGTGACGACGCCAGCGTGACAGTCCGGGATCGAATTCGGGTTCCCGATCGGTGGCGAGAAGGTCGCGACAGGCTGGGGAGGTCGCCCCGCGCTCCCCAGCCCTGTCATATTGGGGGCGTGCCGCCGTTCCCTCCCGCGCGAGATCAGTCTGAGCCAGACGCAGGAGATCCTCTTCATCGCGGGTGCCGTCGTCGTCTGTCTGCTGGTCGGATGGACGGGAGCCCTGCTGGGACGGCGTTCGGGGCGCCGCGCCATCTCCCAACGGCTCGCCTCACTCGGGACCCGGCTCGGGCTCGATCCCCCCGAGGACGAGTACAACATCGAGACCTCTCTGGCCTACCTGGAGCAGGTGACCGGCGGGGCCGCCCAGGCGGTGACCGAGTCCAGCTCCGACGCCATCCGCCTGCGGCGCTCGCTCGACACCCTCACCCAGGGTGTGGTCCTGTGCGACGAGAACGGCACGGTCATCTACCGCAACGGCCGCGCCAATGCCCTGATGGTCAGCCGCCACGGCGACGCCCTGGCCGCCCAGGCGGTGACCGAGGTGCTCGAGGACGCCTGGCACCAGGGATCGGCCGAGCGCACCCTCGACCTGTACGGGCCGCCCCGGCGCACGCTGCAGGTGCGTGCCCGCCAGATCGACGACGGCCGCCGGCCGCTCGGGGTGATCGCGCTCATCGAGGACGTCTCGGAACGCCGCCGACTGGAGGAGATCCGGCGCGACTTCGTGGCCAACGTGAGCCACGAGCTCAAGACGCCGATGGGTGCGCTCGGCCTCCTCGCCGAGACCCTGGTCTCGGAGCCCGACCCCGACGTGGCGCAGCGCCTCGCCGGCCGCATCCACAACGAGGCGTTCCGGGTCAGCCGCATCATCGACGACCTGCTCGACCTGTCGCGCATCGAGTCCGAGGAGGCGCCGCCACGCGAGCCGGTGCTCGTGAACCTCGTCATGGCGGACGCCATCGAGCGGGTGCGGGCCACCGCCGACCAGCGCGGCATCGAGATCGTCCTGCACGAGCCCTCCCCGCCGGTCGCCGTCATGGGGGACCGGCGGCAGCTCGTCTCGGCCATGCACGCACTGCTCGAGAACGCGATCACCTACTCCTACGACAACTCCAAGGTGGTCGTGACGGGCACGGTGCAGCGCACCAATCCCAATCTCGTGCACCCGTCGGTCGGGAGCACGGCGGTGACGAGCGGCGAGGGCCGCGCCTGGGACGCCCCCCCGACCGGAGAGGTGCCCGGGGTGCCCGATCGGCGAGAACGCCGGGTTCCCGCGAAGCGCACGGGGCGGAGCACGGGGCGCGGCACGGACGGACAGGGACGGCATCGTGGAGCCGGTCTTCACGCCCGAGATCCTCGACCAGTACTCGGCAGCCGACGACGCCGGGAGCTCGGGTGCGGCGGCGACGGGCACCACGGCGACCGGCATCCGCCGGTCCCCGTCGAAGGGGACGCCGCCGGGACCGGTCCGGCGGAGACACCCGGCGGCGGTGCCGCCCAACTGGCGCATCGAGGAGCGCGACAACGTGCGGCTGTCCGTGCAGGACCACGGCATCGGGATCCCCGCCCGGGACCTGGACCGCATCTTCGAGCGCTTCTACCGGGTCGACCACGGCCGCAGCCGCGACACCGGCGGTACCGGCCTCGGCCTTTCGATCGTCCGCCACGTCGCCAACAACCACCAGGGCTGGGTCGACGTCGAGTCCCGCGAGGGTGAGGGATCGACCTTCACCCTCGTCCTGCCCATTCAGGCGGAGCGGGTCGCGTGAGCAAGGCCGGCACCGGCAAGGCGACCGGGCAGCAAGGGCGGGCCGTGCGGCGCACCGGCGAAGGACCGGTCAAGGTCCTGTTGGCCGAGGACGAGGAGTCCTTCATCGAGGCGCTCGATGATCGGGCTTGTCCAACGAGGGGTTCCGGGTCACCGTGGCCCGCGACGGCAGCGAGGCGCTGCATGCTCTTCGAAGAGACGGACCCTGACATCCTCCTGCTCGACCTCATGTTGCCCAAGCTGTCGGGGATCGACGTGTGCCGCACCATCCGGACGCGCTCGCAGGTCCCCATCATCATGGTGACCGCGAAGGGCACCGAGATCGACACGGTGGTCGCGCTCGAGGTCGGCGCGGACGACTACGTCACCAAGCCCTACCGCCTGCGCGAGCTGGTGGCCCGCATGCGGGCCGTGCTGCGCCGGACCCCCGGCGGCCCCGAGTCCGCCGACGTGTCCGGCGCCATCGAGTTCGGCAGCGACGGCATCTGGGAGTCGAACGGGATAAAGGTCGACTTCGACCAGCGGCGCGTGTTCGTGCGCGGCGAAGAGGTGCACCTGCGCCGCAAGGAGTTCGAGCTCCTGCGCCTGCTGGTCGAGAACTCCGGGCGGGTGTTGACCCGTGACGTGCTGATCGACCGCGTGTGGGGCACCGACTACATCGGCGACACCAAGACGCTCGACGTCCACATCAAGCGGTTGCGTTCCCGCATCGAGGCCGATCCCTCGACGCCGGTGCTCATCACGACGGTCCGCGGCGTCGGCTATCGCTTCGCGGCTGCCAGCTGAGGTCCACCGGCGTCGCCTCTCCGGGTCGCTCAGACCGTGAGGCGTTCGAAGTCCTCCGGGATCGACACGCCCTCCATGGAGCCCGTGTCGACCTGCTCGCCGAGATGGGTGAGGATCAGCTGCACGTCTGGGTGGGCGACCCGCAGCGCGCGGATGGCGTCCTCGTCCATGTGGCTGGTCCGGGCCCCGGGCGGTGCGTGGCGCCCGTTGCACTCGACCACGAGCACGTCGGCCGTGCGCGCCAGCTCGCTCAGCCCGTGCGCACGGCGTGGTGTCGCCCGAGTAGGCGACGACCTGGCTGCCGCGGTCGAACAGGTAGCCGTAGCAGCGCAGATACGGGACGTGATCCACCTCGACTGCCCGGAAGCGCAGCGGCCCGGCCTCCTGCCAGGTCCCGTCGACCTCGACGAAGCGCAGGTCCAAATTCGCCCGCGCCATCTCGGTCACCGATTGCACGGCACCGACCACGTTCATGTTCTCCAGGTGCGCCTCGATGCCGGGCGGCCCCGCCACGTAGAGCGTGCGGCCACCGCCGGCTTCGGCCGCCGCCTGGAGGAAGAAGGGCCATCCGAAGCAATGGTCGGCATGGAAGTGCGAGACGACGACCACCTCGATGGCGTCGACCTCGAACGCCGCAACGTCGCAAGTGCGGCAGGGCGGTGGGAGACGGCTCCACCAGCACGGATTCGTCCATCACGAAGCTGTTCCAGTAGCGCCCCGGGGGGGCCAGGAAGTTGCCGGTCCCCAGGAACGTGAGCTCGGTCACGACGTGTCGACCAGGGCCAGGAAGGAGGCGACCAGGAGCGGGTCCCCCTCGACGACGCAGTCCGCCACGGGGAGGCGTCGGTACAGCATCAGCACCAGGTCGGACGCCGTCGCGCTGACCTCGGCCTGCCTCCGGCCCGGCCCGGCGCCGGCGACCCGCCAGCTCCCGCCCGTGTCGGTCGCCCGGAACGTCACTGCGCCCGGCAGCTGCGTCGGCCGAGGACCCGAGCACGATCTCGAGGAACTCGGCCACCCCGTCGTCCGCCACGTCGCGGCGGAGTGGGTCGGGCGACGCCGCGACGGCTTCGGCGTCCCAGGTGTGTACCGCGATCTCCTGCACCTGGTGTCGGGCCACCGCTCCCGCCGTCGCCGGCTCTCCCCACCAGGTCCAGCACGGCGCGGTCGGCCCCGCCGCCTCCAGCGCGTCGCAGAGGGACGCGCTGGCCTGGCGCAACCAACCCGCCAGGACGTCGTCGGTCGGGGGGGTCAGCCTCGCCGGGCCACGGGCCGTCCGGGTTGCCCGCTCGCACGTTCTCGGCCCAGAAGCGCTGCACCTGGCCGACGTGGTGGGCCAGGTCGCGGACGCTCCACTCGGGGGTGCTGGGCACGTTCGCGTCGAGCCCGTCCGCACCTGGGCGTTCGACGGTGGCGGCGAAGCGCCGCCGCTTCCCGGATCGCCTCTAAGGCCCAGGCCAGGCGGTTCGCAGCGGTGCCCAGACCCTCCGCCGTCATCCGGACCCGGCCCCTTGGGCGGGGACGTTCTCGCCAAACTGTAAACGAGATCGTTGAGAGTCTGCAGAGACCTCACCTCCCGCAGCCGGTGACGCGGACTCGGCCTCCCGCCGAGGAGGGGATGGCGGGGGAACAAGGGGGGAAGGGGGAGCAAGGGGGGAAAGGACAGCAGGGGGAGTTTCTCTCCAAACTGTAAACGAGATCGTTGAGAGTGCGCAGACCTCACCTCCCGGCACCTCCCGACAGCCGCCACCGTCATGGCGCCTTGAGCAACAGGTCCCCGCCGAGGTATGGCGCGAGGCATTCGGGCAGCATGACCGTCCCATCGTCCTGGCGGCCGTTCTCCACGAGGGCGGCCCAAATCCGCGGCCAGGCGAGTGCCGACCCGTTCACCGTGTGGACGAGCTGCAGCGGGCCTCCCCCGGCCGGGCGGAACCGGACGTTGGCCCGCCGGGCCTGGTAGTCGCGGAACCAGCTGACCGAGCTCACCTCGAGCCAGCGGTCCACCCCCGGCGCGTAGGCCTCGAGGTCGAAGGTACGCGCCGACGAGCCGCTGAGGTCCCCGGTGCACAGGTCGAGCACCCGGTAGGGCAGTTCGAGCTCCTGGAGCATCGCCTCCGCCCGACGCAAGATGTCGTGTTGCGCCTCCAGCGCACCCTCGGGCGTGGCGTAGGCGAACAGCTCCACCTTGTCGAACTCGTGCACGCGCAGCAGGCCGCGGGTGTCGCGGCCGGCCGAGCCCGCCTCGCGGCGGTAGCAGGCCGTCGACGCGGTGAAGCGCAGGGGGAGCTGCGCCTCCTCCAGGATCTCGCCCCGGTGCATCGACGTGAGCGGCACCTCGGCCGTCGGGATCAGCCACAGGTCGTCGCGCTCGACGTGGTAGGCGTCGTCGGCGAACTTGGGCAGGTGCCCCGTCGAAGTCATCGTCTCGGTGAGCACGACGGTCGGTGGGCGGATCTCCTCGTAGTCGGGCGAGTGGCGGTCGATGGCGAACGCCGTCAGCGCGCGGAGCAGGCGCGCGCCCGGCCCCCGGTAGAGCGGGAACATGGAGCCGGCCAGCCGCGCCCCGCGTTCCATGTCGAGCAGTTGCAGGGCCTCGCCGATCTCCCAGTGCGGCACCTGCTGGTGGTCCGCCCGGCCGGGCTCGGGACGCCCGAGGTCATGACCCGGCCACCACCGGCGGACTTCGACGTTGTCGTCCTCGCCCTCCCCGTCGGGCGCGTCCTCGGCTGGGACGTTGGGGAGGTAGAGCAATCCGGTGCGCACCTGCTCCTCCGCCGCGTCCGCTTCGGCGGCAGCGGCGCGCTCGTCTGCACCGAGGGTGCGACTCCGGGCACTGAGCTCGGCGGCCTTGGCATCGTCGCCCTCCTCCTTGGCCTGCCGGACCTGACGCGAGAGCTCCTTGACCTCCGCCCGCATCGACTCCGCGCTCCGCACCCGCTCCAGGCGAACCACGTCGGCCCGTATCACCGCGTCCACCTCCGCCGCCTGCACGCCGCGCCGAGCCAGCGCAGCCTTCACCCCGTCGGGATCCTCACGCAGCACCCGGATATCGATCATCGCTGCTCAAAGTAGCCTGCGACGCCGTGCCGTCCGTCGAGGTCAGGGGTCTCACCGTGCGCTACGGAGCGGGGATGCCGCCTGCGGTGGACGGGATCGACCTCTTCGCCGCACCCGGCGAGGTACTCGTCGTGCTCGGACCCAACGGGGCGGGCAAGACGTCGACGATCGAGACCCTCGAGGGCTACCGACGGCCTGCGGCCGGCGCGGTGCGGGTCCTCGGGATGGACCCCGTCAGCGACCACTCCGCCCTCACCGGTCGCATCGGCGTCATGCTCCAGCGCGGCGGCGTCTATCCGATGCTCGGTCCGCGCCGGGTCATCGACCTGTTCGGGCGGTACTACCCCGACCCCGTGCCACCCGACGAGCTGCTCGACCTCGTCGGCCTGCGCGCGGTCGCCGCCACGCCCTGGCGCCACCTCTCGGGCGGCGAGCAGCAACGCCTCTCCCTCGCGCTGGCCCTGGTCGGGCAGCCCGAAGTGGCATTCCTCGACGAACCCACGTCGGGCGTCGACCCCGAGGGCCGCATCGCGGTCCGCGCCGTGGTCGGCGGCCTCAAGGCCAGGGGCGTGTGCGTCGTCCTCACCACACACGAGCTCTCCGAGGCGGAGAGGATCGCCGACCGCATCGTCATCATGTCGTCGGGTCGCATCGTGCTCGAGGGGACACCGCACGACCTGACCGCCGGGAACGCCGGCGCACCGGGCGCAGCTCGGCCGGTCGTCACTTTCGGGGCGCGACCCGGCTCTCGACACCGGCGCGCTCGCCGAGGCGGTCGGTCCGGGGACCGTGGTGACCGAGACGATCCCCGGTCGCTACTGCGTGGAGGCCACGGACCGGCCGACGCCCGCCGTCACCGCCGCTGTCGCCACCTTTCTGGCCGACCGCGACACCACCCTGACCGATCTCGTGGCTGGCCGGAGCCTCGAGGACGTCTACTTCGAGGCGGTCGGCGCGGGGGCCGCCTCGACCTACGACGACCCGGCCGAGCCGACGCGCCGACGCCGGAGCCGGCGGGGGAAGCGGCGGGCGTGAGCACCGCCTCCGGCGCGCTGCGCCCGCTCACCGCGCAGACCGGTGCGGAGATCTTCATGACGCTGCGCCGCGGGGAGACACTGTTGCTGACCCTCGGCATCCCCGTCGTGTTCCTCCTGTTCTTCTCGAAGGTGTCCGTCGTGTCCACGCCCACGGCGACACCCGCCGACTTCTTCGTGCCGGGCATCCTCTCCCTGGCCGTCATGTCGACCGCCATGGTCTCCCTCGGCATCGCCACGGGCTTCGAGCGCGGCTACGGCGTGCTCAAGCGCCTCGGCTCGACCCCGCTCGGCCGCCCCAGGCTGCTGGGCGCCAAGATCGTCACCATCATCGCCGTCGAGGTCGTGCAGGCGGCGGTGCTCCTCCCGGTCGGGCTCGCGCTGGGCTGGAACCCCGGTGGGGACGCCACCACCATGGTGGCGGGCGCGCTCGGCGCCATCCTGCTCGGCTCCGCGGCTTTCGCCGGCATCGGGCTGCTCATGGCCGGGACCCTCCGGGCCGAGGTCAACCTGGCCGCCGCCA
Organism: uncultured Acidimicrobiaceae bacterium; assembly: GCA_963824445.1. GTDB lineage: Bacteria > Actinomycetota > Acidimicrobiia > Acidimicrobiales > RAAP-2 > Bog-473. The sequence continues at coordinate 56,576 of CAWGPG010000002.1, forward strand.
ACGGCCTCTACGTCGTCCTCCTGCTCCTGGGAGGCATGATCGTCCCGCTCGCCAAGCTGCCGGGCGGCCTGGCCTCGTTCGCCAAGTTGCTCCCCCCCGCGGCGCTCTCGGCGGCGCTGCACGCCACGTTGGGCACCGGCAGTTCGGTGCCCGCCGAGTCGTGGATCGTGCTGGCGATCTGGGCCGTGGCCGCCCCGACCGCGGCCGCGCTCACGTTCCGCTGGGAATGAGGGCCCGCTCGTCGGCGGTGAACGACGAGGGTGAGAGCACCGCCCCGGCGACGACTTGGCTGATGGTCCCGTCGCCCTTGACGAACACGGTGTAGGGATCGCCGTGGAAATCGAACGTGCCCTCGGTGATCGTCACGTTGGGGTCGTAGGCCACAGGGAAGCGCACGCCCGAGCTCTTGATGAACGACTTGGCGTCCGACGTCGAGTCCTCGCTGTCGACCCCGACGACGCGGATCTTCGACAGCAGGCCGCCCGCTTCGTCCTGCTGGCGCACGGCCGCCGCCAATGGAGGGAGCTCCTGGTGGCAGCTGGCGCACCAGTTGCCGAAGAACAGCAGGACCGTGGGCGTCCCTCGCCCTCCCCCGCGACCTGGCACGGCCACGTCGCTCGGCCCCACCGGTCCGATGTTGGCCGCGCTGAACGACGGCAACTGGTCGCCCGCCTGCGGCTGGCCGCCCGAACCGCCCGATGATCCCGTGCCGTCACCCGAGCCGATGCTCGTGAACAGGCCGATACCGAGAGCGACGGCCGCGACGACGCCGATCACCAGGAAGATCTTGCGCGGCCGGCGCGGCGCCGGCACGGACCCCGGCGCAGGCGTCGCCGACGAATCGGGAGGCGCTGCGTCGGTCATCGCGTGGCGAGGTTAGTGAAGGTACGCCCTGACCAGTACGTCGCCCGCCATGGCCACGAAGAGCACCGTGAGATAGGTGATGGAGTAGCCGAAGACCTTCATCGCGTCGCGTCCGGTCACCTGGCCGTTCTGGGCCAAGCCCCACAGCCGGGTCACGAGGTAGAGGAACCCCGCGCCGAGTACGGCCGCCGTAAGCATGTAGATCCAACCCAGGTGCGCCACCGGACCCAACAAGAAGGTCACCGCCACCAGCGCCACCGTGTAGTAGACGATCTCGGTGGTCGTCCGCTTCATTGATGCCACCACCGGCAGCATCGGCACGTCGGCCGCCGCGTAGTCCTCCTTGTAGCGCACGGCCAGGGACCAGAAGTGCGGCGGCGTCCAGATGAAGATGATGGCGAACATCACCACGGGCGCCCACGCCAGGGAGTCGGTGACGGCGGCCCATCCGACCAGGACGGGCACCGCTCCGGCTGCGCCCCCGATCACGATGTTCTGCGTGGAACGGCGCTTGAGCCACAGCGTGTAGACGAAGACGTAGAAGAGGGTGGCCGAGATGGCCAGGACCGCCGAGAGCAGGTTGACGGCCAGCCACAACTCCACGAAGGCGGCGACCTCGAGGGTCAGTGCGAAGACAAGCGCCGCGGTGGGCGTCATGGCGCCTGTCACGAGCGGACGGTTCTTGGTCCGCTTCATCAGGCGGTCGATGTCGCGGTCGACGACCATGTTGATGGCGTTGGCGCCACCCGCGGCCAGCGCACCGCCGACGAGGGTGGCCGCCATCAGCCAGACCGGAGGCAGGCCCCGCCGCGCCACGACCATGGTCGGGAGCGTCGTGACCAGCAGCAACTCGATGATCCGTGGCTTGGTCAGGGCGACATAGGCCCCGACGGTCGACCACGACCATCCGGCTCGCCGGAGTGGGAGGGCGGGTGCCTCGGTGGACATGCGCACGACAGCCTACGAGGGGGGCACGCCCGGGACCAAGCGGCAGGCCCCGGTACGCTGGGGCCGAGTGTCGCGGCGCCGTACCCCCACCGTCTCGGCCGCGCTGAGCCACCGGCTCAATGTCCTGGCCCTCGTCCTGACCGCCCTCATCGTCGTGACCGGCGCCGCGGTCCGCCTGACCGGGTCGGGCCTGGGGTGCAGTGACTGGCCGGAATGCTCGGTCGGACACCTGACACCGGCGCTGCAATTCCACGGCCTGATCGAGTTCGGCAACCGCCTCGTCACCGTCGTCGTCACCGTGGCGGTGGCGGCGGCCTTTCTCGGCGCCATCTTCCGTGCCCCTCGCCGGCGCGACCTCGTCTGGCTGAGCGGCGGACTCGTGGCCGGCGTGCTGGCCCAGGCCGTCCTCGGAGGGATCGTCGTCTACACCAAGCTCAACCCCTACGTCGTCATGGTGCACTTCTATGCATCGATGCTGCTGCTGGTCGACGCCGTCGTCCTGGTGCACCGCTCCAGCCGCGACTACGTGCCGGGATCGGCGCGCCTGCTGGTGCCGCGTGCCCTCGTCCGCCTCTACTACGGGCTCCTCGCGCTGCTGGCGCTGGTGATCGGCGCCGGTACCGCCACCACCGGCTCGGGCCCGCACGCCGGCGACGCGTCGGGCCAGCAGGTCGCCAAGCGGATCCCCATTGCGCTGCGCGACATGGCCGAGCTCCACTCGAGCCTGGCCCTGCTCCTGATCGGCGTCACCGTCGGCCTCGTCGTGGCGCTCCACATGGGCGACGTCCCCGAACGGGTCCGCCGCTCGGCGCGCATCCTCATGGCCGTCATGGTGGCGCAGGCAGCCGTCGGGTACACGCAGTACTTCACACACCTGCCGGCCCTGCTCGTGGAGGTCCACATCATCGGCGCCATCGCACTGGTCATCGGCGCCGTGCAGACCTTCCTCGCCTGCACGTACCACGCGCCCGAAGTGCTGGCAGCCCCGCTGGTCCGCGACACGCCGGCGCCGGGCATCCCCATCGGGGCCCATTAGGCTCGGAACACCGTGCTCGTTGAGCACGGCCCCGCCCCCATCGTCTAGCGGCCTAGGACACCGCCCTTTCACGGCGGCAGCACCGGTTCGAATCCGGTTGGGGGTGCTTCGAGGCCCCTTCGTGACCGATCGGTGACCAGAACGTTTCATGGGGCCCGCATGCCGACAGTCCCGATGCGCGAACGACGGGACAACGGGTCCTCGGTTACCGTACGCCGATGACCGAGCACCCGGAACGGGACACATCGTGGATACAGCGGATCTCGCGCCGCTCACTCCTTGCCGGGACCGTCGTCGGCGGGCTTGCCGCCACCGGGCTCGCCGCCGCCGTCGGCAGCGACGCCTACGCAGCCGCGACAGCGGCCAAGGGTCTCGGGCCGAATGGATCGCTCCTCCCACCCGGATCGCGTCCGTATCCGCATCTTCCGCCCGGCGTCGACACGATGCCGCAGATAGAGCACATCGTCGTGCTCATGATGGAGAACCACTCGTTCGACGACCACCTGGGCACGCTCGGTCGTGGCGACGGGTTGACCCTCGGGGCCGACGGAAAGCCCGTCAACTACAATCCCGATCCCTCGGGCGGCTACGTACGCTCGTTCCACAACCCGAACACTTGCGGCGAGATGGACTCGGGCATCTCGCAGTCCTGGAACGCGTCGCACACGTCATGGGACCACGGCACCAACATGGGCTTCGTCAAGGCGTGTAGCGGCGCCGCCATGGGCTACTGGGAGAGCGACGACCTCCCCTTCTACCATTCGATGGCCCGTCTGTTCCCGATCGGCGACCGCTACTTCTGCTCGGTGATGGCACAGACCTACCCGAACCGCCGCTTCCTGATCGCCGGCACCGCGCTCGGGAACATCAGCACCGACGCGACGGGCGTCTCGATGGTCGACGCCCCCAACGGCACCATCTTCGACCGCCTCAACGAGCACGGTATCTCGTGGAAGGACTACTACCCCGACCTGCCGACCTGTGCCCTCTTCTATCCGGTCTTCTTGAACAATCGGACGAAAGCCGTCCCAGTCAGCGAGTTCTTCACCGACGCGGCGTCGGGGAGCCTTCCCGCCTTGAGCCTGGTCGATCCCTACACGAACTTCTCCGAGGAGGACGGGGACATCTCGGTGGGTGAGGGATATGCCGCTCTGGTGATCAACGCGGTGATGCAGGGGCCCAAGTGGGAGAAGACGGCATTGATCTGGGTCTACGACGAACACGGAGGGTGGTACGACCACGTCCCACCGCAGCCGGCGGTGAAACCGGACAATGTGCGTCCCGCATTGAAGCCGGGCGACCTGCCGGGCGCATACGACTACACGGGCTTCCGGGTGCCCTGCTGCGTGGTCTCCGCTCGCTCCAAGCGGGACTACGTGTCCCATCGGACGTTCGACCACACGTCCATCCTCAAGCTCGTCGAGACCAAGTGGAATCTCCCGGCTCTCACCTATCGCGACGCCAACGCACACAACATGTTGGACTTCTTCGATCTCGATGCGAAGAACCCGCCCTTCGCCGAACCCCCGGTCCTGAAAGCACCGAAGAACCCGTTCTCGGGCCCGGCCGCCCTCCCCGCCGGCTCGATCTCACCGGAGCAGCAGGCCATGTTCCACACCATCTGTACGGAGCTGCCCACCGGCTCACTTCCGCCGGCCGACGCGAAGCTCTCCGCGATCCCTCCCCACGCCGACGCGCTCATGGCGGCGCAAGAGAGGCGGATCCGAGCCGAGATCCGGCCGTGACAGCCTCAACCAGAAGGGCACCCACCCGCCGTCACCGAGATGGACACCTGCTCGGGATGGCCCGCGGTCTGAACCGTCAGGCGGGTTGCACCCGGCGCTGACGTGATGCGGCCGCCCTTGACGGCCGCGCACCAGCCGTTGGGGTAGTGCTCTGCTGCCGGAATGACGATCCGCGTCGCTCCCCGGGCGGCCAGGGTCGGCGCGTACACCATGTTGAAGGCACCCGTGAAGGGGTTGAACAGGACGGAGTTGGGCGTGCCCGCCACCGCCTGCGGGTACGTCCGCGACAGCACCGTCACGATCGGGGTGTAGTTCCCGTCGGGCCGGACCAGGCCTTCGGCGGACGATCCCGTGGGGTCGTCGTAGTACTTCCAGGCCCAGTAGGCCCAACCCACCTGGTCCAATCCCGCCCATTCGGTGTCGAATCCCGACCAGCGCCGTGCTCGTCGTCGCGCCGAACTCGCTCATGAAGATGGCGGGCCCGCTCGACTGGGACGCGCGAGCTCATCGACAGGCGCGTGATGTCCTGCTCGGCCGCCGCGGTCTCCTCGGACTGGAGGCAGTGCAGCAAGTTGGTCGGGTTGCCGGTCAGCGGGCTGCGGTCGCCGCAGTAGACGTGGAAGTTGAAGACCAGCCGCTGGAAGGGCATCGGACCCAACTGGGACGGGATGTTCCCTCCGGTGACCCAGTAGATGTCCGGCTCCACGAAGATCAGGTGGTGGCGATCGACGGCCTGGATCGCCGGGATCACGCCGTTGTCCGGCACGTCGGACGGGCACACGAGCGGGGTGGCACCGTTCGCCAGGAAACCGGTGTGGGCCTTCCCCGTGTAGAAACACTCCAGCTGGCCGGTGAAGGTCGATTCGGACGCGACCTGCGTCTCGGTCGAGAACGGCTCGTTGAAGGGGTCGTAGCCGACAACCCAGCGGATTGTCCTTGAAATAATTCGCCACCGTCGCCCAGACGAGGTCGAGATTGCCCTGGAGGTCGCCGATCACGTCGTTGGACCAGAAATGCTGCACGGCCGTCTGCAGCTGCGGGTTGGCGTAGTTGTTCGACCAGCGGCCCCCGCTCGGCACGATCGGCACGTTGTCGGTGCACACGGCCCAATCGGGCGCTCCCTCACCGCGGAAGTTCGAGTTGTAGACGTCCTGGTGCATGTCGAGCAGGGTGTAGATCCCGTAGCGGCCCAGCAACTTGCACCGTCGCCGCCACGTGCCGCAGGTAGCGCTCGGCCACCGCGCGGTCGAACTCGTGCGGGTTCCCGGGCGGACCGGGCGAGCAGATCTTGGACTGGTTGGGACCGCCGGATCCCGGCTCGAGGGCCTGCCACTCGATCCCGAGACGGACGACGTTGAAACCGAGGCTCCGCATCCTCGCGGCGTCCGCCGCACCGAAATCCCACGGCTTGCCCGGATCGGGATAGGCGATGTACGGCGCGTGCTTGTAGACGACGTTCGTCCCGTGCAGCAGCACGATGCGGCCGTTGGCGTCGTAGAGATACGGTCCGCCGGGCGAATGCAAGAAGGTCGGCGCCCCGGCACCCGATCCTTGCGGGGACGGTCCGCTGCTCGACTGGTACTGGACCCCGGGTCCGCTCAGGGCCTGGATGTGCGGCGTGAGGGCGTCAAGGTTCGGCTGATTGACCACGTGCTGCGGCGCCGTCGTCGTGGTGAGCGGGCACCGACGTCGTGGTCGTGGTCGCTCGCCGTGGCCACGTCGGCGGTCACGACGAGCGCGCCGCAGGCCGACCGAGACGGCAACGGTCGATCTCGAGCCAGGCGACGGCGAAACCCCCTGACACGCATTCGAACCGGACCTCTCTGACGTCTGCGATCGCTGGCGCTGTGTCCGCCTCACTGTATCCAGGAGGGACCGCGTGGAAGCGGAGCCCAAGGGGTGTTAGATCAGCACGCCCCGGCGCTTCCCTCGGAGGAAGAGGTCCGCCGACGCCAGGAGATCCGCCTGCAACTGGCTCTGGTTCTCGAGCAGCTCGTCCGCCCACAGCATTTGCAGCGTCGTCTGCAGCCGATCGTCGCGCTCGCTGACTCCTGACGTCGTCGATCGCGTCCTGCAGTGCGTGGTGTAGGACATCGCTGTGCGGCGGCAGCGGATCCATTGTCTGGCGCTGGTCGGCGAGCAACGTCTGCGAACTCCTGGTACCACCGGTGATTCGACCCGTAGGAGTCGCGGAGCACGGCCTCCGCCACCGCGACCGATTCGACCTCGGGCTGGCCCGGATCGGGTGGGCGGACGGGAAGCGATTCGAGCGTGTACGCCGCCAGCCGCAGGCGGTTCGAGCCCGTGAAGAGGCGGGCGACCGTCTCGACAGAGACGACCTTTGCGCCGCGCTCGGCGACGAATTGCCGAAAGGCGTCGTCCAGCAGCAGGTAGGCGCGATGGGACGGCCATCGATGGCCCTGTCGGGTGTCGATGACACGTGAGGTCATCGTCAGCCGCTCCACCGCGTCCCCCACATACGCCGGAACTGGCCACGAAGGCCGCGGCCAGTGCGCGTCCCAATGCCGCCGTTGCACCCCTGGGCCAGAAGAGCAGACCCACGACGACGCTCACAGCCACATCCGATGGCGACGTCTTCGATCCTGGTGAGTCCGACCTTCCAGCCCACCGGCGCGATGATGTTGAACAGGATGATCACCGTCAAGGTGAACGCTGCCTGCCCGGCGCGAATCCGATCATCGAAGGTGCCATGCCGGCGAAGAAAACCGCCAGGGGGAGCAGCACCCACAACAGGACCGAGTGGTCAGCGACGCCGACCATGATGGCCGAGCCGACGACCACCCCGAGCGCGGTGCCCCCGACGGCGCGCAAGGCGGTGGCACCGGTGCCAAGCGCATTCGATCGCAGGACGGACAACGTGCCCAGGACGACCCAGAACCCGTGCTGCACGTCCGTGACCTCGACGACCGCAACAGCCATGGCAAGACCGATGGCGCCCCGCACCGCGTTGCGGAACCAGACAGAGCGGAACGACACGTGGGACAAGATCCGGTGCAGGTGGACGCGGGAATTTCGGCCGAGCGTGTCCATACGTTGATCGAGCAGGCCTTCAGACCCTGCCGCCTCCAACGCGGCGTCGGCCACCATCTCGGCCGCGATGCCGAGCGCCCGGGCATGGAAGCCCGGGATCCGGCGCCGATACGGCATCGTCGTCTACGGTCCCTGAGCGGTCCCTTGACGCAGGCGACGCGGCAGGAACCGGCTGCGTCATCTTGGAGATTTCGTCCTGGACTTCGTCGCCGATCAATCGTTGGAGCCGACGGGTCGACTCTTGCAACGCGCGGATGGGAGCCGGGTCGTCGACCGGATGGGCGTTCTCGTCACAGATGAGCACGGCCGCCTGGTGCAGCGTCTCAGCCACTTGCCGCGTCACGGCCAACGCAGCGGGTGGTTCGGCCATCCAGTGCTGGTCGCCCAGCATCGCCGTGTTGCCCGCCACCCATTCCACCCGACCCACCAGCTTCGAGACCGCGACCGCACCTGATGCAGCTCCTGTCGGAGGGTACGGCGTGGCCGAGAACTGGGCCCGCAACTGGGTCAGTTCGGCCTCGACGGCCTCGATAGCACCGGGATCGTTCTTGCCGCAGCGCGCGATCATCGGCCAGCCGGGCCACGGACGACACCGCCATCGCCACCCTCCGCCGCAGGTTGTCGTGCCACGGTGTCGGCCAGACCAGCAGGCACGCCGGAATGCAGAATGCGGCTGCCAGCGTCCAACCCACCAACCGGGGCCCGACTTGGGTCGCCGGTTCCGCCACGGCAACCGGCAACACGAACGTCAAGAGCGCGGCGGTCGTGGCCGTCGCCGCTACCGGCGAGACGATTCCGGCGTACAGCACCGCGAAGCCCACGAACGCCATGGCGACCACCGCCGCCGCTTCATGGGTCGACGCAACGGTGCCCAGCGCGATGAGACCGCTACTGACCGCGTACAGGCCGATGTAGCTGGCCGCCCGTTCCCGGAGAGTTCCGGTGAAGTCGACCATGAGCAGCAGGGCGAACGAACCGAAGGCTGCGAAAAGGCCAACCTGTCCATTCGACGACACGACGTGGGCGACGGCGAAGGCGCTGGGCATGACCACGGCGGCCCGCACGGAGCGTTTCGTCACCAGGAAATCCGTGTCCTTCGACGCCAGCCAACGCAGGGCCGCCGGAGAAGGGACCGGAGCAGGCACCGCTGGTGCGACAAATTCGGTCATAGCGTCAGCCCTCATCATCTCGGAGCACGAGTACGCAGGCAAGCGCCGGCACCAGCGCGGGATGCGGCGTGGCGCCGCATCCCGGAGCCGCGAAGGCCGGCGGTAATGTCGACGGCGATGCGTCGTCCTGTATTCAGAGGGCCGATCGAGGGAGGCCACTAGCTCCATGCCGGGCATGGGCCGTTCACTGCAGACGGGCAACTCGCTGATCGTTTCGACCTTTCACACGGCCCTCTTCCACCAGCTCCTGATCGTTCTTCTGGTCGTCGCCCTCTGCGCGATCGGCTTCAACATCGTGCGGACCGTCCAGTACCGCCGCCTCAAGCAACAGGGACTGAGCACCTTTCCGACGTCGCTCCAGGCCACCACCGCGCCCGAGCCCGTGGCGCGGCGCGTCGTCCGCATCGGCTTCGGATGCCTGTGGATCCTCGACGGCCTGCTCCAGTTGCAGTCGTCCATGCCCCTGGGTCTTCCGTCCGGGGTCATCCAACCGTCGTCCAGCGCGTCGGCCACCTGGGTCCAGCACTTGGTCGACAGCGGCGTGACGATCTGGTCGGACCACCCCATCCAGGCCGCCGCCGCAACGGTGTGGATCCAGCTGGGGCTGGGCATCTGGCTGTTGGTCGCACCACGCGGCCGCTGGTCACGTCTCGGAGGACTAGCGAGCCTGGGTTGGGGTCTCGTCGTGTGGGCCTTCGGAGAGGCGTTCGGTGGGATCTTCGCGCCCGGCGCGACCTGGCTCTTCGGCGCGCCGGGCGCCGTCCTCTTCTATTGCATCGGCGGGGTCCTCGTCGCACTTCCCGAGCGCGCCTATTCCACGCCACGTCTCGGGCGGACGATCGTCGGCCTCGGCGGCGTCTTCCTAATCGGGATGGCCGTGCTGCAGGCGTGGCCGGGCCGTGGGTACTGGCAGGGCCGAGGCGGGACGCTGACCGCGATGGTGCAGCAGATGGCGAAGACGCCCCAGCCGGGCTTCCTGTCGTCGTGGCTGGGATCCTTCGGCTCGTTGGTCCAGGCGCACGGATGGGCCGTCAATCTCTTCGTCGTCGCGTCGCTGACGGCCGTCGGCGCTCTTCTGGTGACCGGCCGGCGGCGGATCGTCCTTGCGGGACTCGTGGCCTTGGTCGTGCTCTGCCTGGCCGATTGGGTGCTCGTCGAGGACCTCGGGTTCCTCGGTGGCCTGGGCACGGACCCCAACTCCATGCTGCCCATGGCGCTCCTGTTCGTCGCCGGATACGTCGCCATGGTGCGGGTGCCGGTGCCCGTCGAATCGGGCGCGCCCACCGGAATCCCTGCGCGTGCGACCGGGGAGATGGAGGCCGGTGCACCGAAGTGGTGGGAACGCGCCACGCTCCCCTACCTGCTGCGCTCCCTGGCGGCGGTCGCGGCGCTGGGCATCGTCCTCATCGGCTCCGCCCCGATGGCCGTCGCCACGGTCAACCGGAACACCGACCCGATCCTGACCGAGGCGCTCGACGGCACCCCCAATGCTCTCGACTCGCCCGCACCCCAGTTCGCGCTCACCGACCAGCACGGTCGGCCCGTAAACCTGGCCGGCCTGCACGGTCACGTGGTGGCGCTGACCTTCCTCGACCCGGTCTGCACCTCGGACTGCCCGCTCATCGCGCAGGAGTTCCGCCACGCCGCCCAGGGCCTGGCGGGACAGGCCACCCGGGTGGACTTTGTCGCCATCGTCGCCAACCCGATCTACCGCTCGGTGTCGTTCACCAACGCCTTCGACCGCCAGGAGGACCTCACCCATCTCTCCAACTGGTACTTCCTGACCGGATCTGTGCCGGCGCTCCAGCGCGTCTGGAACTCTTACGGGATTTTGGTGCAGACCGTGGCGAACGGGGCGATGATCGCCCACAGTGACCTGGCGTTCGTGATCGACGCCCAGGGTCGGGAGCGGGACGCCCTCATCGACGACCCGGGCCCGACGCAGCTCTTCGCGTCGTCATTCTCATCTCTGCTGCAGAGCCGGATCGACCAAGTCCTCAATTCGTGAGCGTTCGCACGCCTCGCGGTCCGGCCACGCTCCGCTGCGCCGCGCTCGGTCTCATTTCTTGCGCCACCTTGGCGTACCCGCTGGACGCAGACGCGCCCGCTGCCGCCAACCCGGCGCCGGAAGTGCCGATTGCCGGCGCAGTAGAGACCACTGATGCGTCGTGGGCTGTCCTCCCGATGGGACAGTTGTCCGACCAGGCGAACACGTTCTGGCAGGTGCTCCACGCCGTGCCGGGATCGTCTCAGTGGACCGTGGTCACACCCCAGGGTGTGGCGGACAACGGCGGGCTCGTGGCGGGAGTGACGACGGGAGCGGTGCTGGTCGGGACGCTGCCCAGCCAACTGCTGCACTTCTCCCCCTTGTCGCTGAGCACCGACAGCGGCAGGAACTGGAACCCGATCTTCCTCCCGGGGGGTTTGGCGCCGCTCCCCGACGCACTCGCGTACGGGGCTGGCCCGCAAGAGGGTGGCCTCGCCATCGTGGGCCGCAGCGTGCTCTCCGCACGACCGGACCTCTCGTCATGGTCGCCCTTCGTGTCCTTGTCCCGGTTGCAACGCGTGTCGCCCCGTTGCGGAGCGAGCGCACTCGACGCCGTGACGTTCGGTACTGCCACCTCGACGCCACTGGTCGCCACCGGCTGCCGGAACAACGGCGTGGTGGCGGTCTTCAGTGAAGCGTCGGGTTCGTGGCGCCCGACCGGCGTTCGCCTGCCCGGACCCCTCGCCAGCTCGACCACCACGGTGCTCCGCCTCGGATCGAGCGGCCTCACCACCACGGCGCTCGTCGACGCGGACAGCGGTGGTCGGCGGGCACTGGTCGCCCTCTGGCGAACGGACACGGGCCCATGGAGCGTCTCTGCCCCGCTCCCGCTCGGCCGGACGGATTCTGTGGTGTCGACGGCGATCAGCGGTGGTGGCGGTGCGGCGGTGCTCATCGGATCCGGGCCGAGCCGCTCCGCCGACGAGATCCTTCCCGGGAGAGGGTGGGCCCAGCTGCCTCCGCCTCCACGCGCCAGCGTCGATCTCGCGGCGGTCGCTCCATTCGCGACCGCCTACTCCGCCGCCGCGTTCGACGCCTTCACCGTGGACGGCCCGGTGCTCCATGTCTTTGGCCTCACGCCTTCGGGCACCAAGTGGGCCGCTGCGGAGACGCTCGAGGTCCCACTGGCCTATGGATCGTCGGGCTAGCGGCGTTGCCGGCGAGCCGGTCTGTACCCGCGGGGGTACGGTGACGGGGATCCCTGCGCCGGACGGAGGGGCCGAGTGAGCTACGTCGTCGACAATTGGAGCTTCGACCCCTTCGTCATCGCCGCGGCTTTCATCGTCGTGCTCAACGAACTAGGCCTGGCGAACTTGCGCAGGCGCTCGGTCCCCGCACGGACGCGCAAGCGCCGCCTCAGCTCGATCTTCTTCTACGCCGGCCTGGCGCTGCTCCTGCTCACGGTCACGTCGCCGATCGACTACTGGTCCGACGACTACTTCTTCGTGCACATGATCGAGCACATCCTCCTGGCGTTCTTCGCGCCGATTCTCATCGTTGCGGGCGCCCCCTGGCTCCCGCTGCTGCACGGTTTGCCCGTGGGTCTGCGCCGGCACCTCATGCAATTCTTCCTGCTCGGCCGCTTCTCTGGAGGCCTGCGCGCCGTCGGGCGCTTCGTCGTGAACCCGTGGACGGCGGTGATCTCGTTCAACGTCGTGATGTTGATCTGGCACGTGCCGTCACTTTTCGACACCGCCGAGGAGAACCAGTGGATCCACATCTGGCTCATGCACGCGAGCCTCTTCCTCACGGGCGTCCTGTTCTGGCTGCAGATCGTCCCGTCGTACCCGTACCGGTTGAAGACGTCGCCGCTGTGGCAGATCGGGGCGATCATCTCGACCAACGTCGTCATGTTCGTGTTGGCCATGTCGATGTCGATCTTCACCGAGACCAGCTGGTACTCGGTGTACGCACACGTGCCCGGGGTCAGCCTGTCGCCCTACGCCGACCAGCAGATCGGCGCCGCCGTCCTGTGGGTCTGCGGCGACTTCTGGGCCATCCCCGCGCTGGCCGTGTGTATCCGGCGTGCCATGGAGGACAAGGAGGGCTTCTCGCTCGGGGTGGACCGCCTCTTCCACCGGGGTCCGGCGCCACCGCTCGAGGCCTTCCGCCCGCCGGCCGAGCGGGTACCGCCCGGCTGAACATTGCACGGACCCCCGGTGCCGGGTCGGATTCCGTCGCTTGCAGCCGACGTTGCAGCGAATCCTCGCATCAGTTGCGTAATAGTTGACGGCGCGGTTACGAGATCCTAACGTCGCCTCAGAGCTGATTCTCAGACTGCGGAGGTTCTGGAGCTTCGGGAGGGGTCCATGAGCTTGGCGTGGAAGGTGTCGGTGACAGTCGTCCTGTTCGCCCTCTGCGCCGTCGCCGCGGTTATCCTCATCGTCTCCCTCCTCGGCACGCCGCCCGTGGTCGACTACTCGGCGGGAGCCTCGGGGCAGCCGGTCAACGTGAGGCTGCAGGCGGTCGGGGCGCTCGGATCCGGCAACCACCCGGACTGGGTGTCGTATCTGGTCGAATCGCCTCAGGGCCAGTGGGTGCATACCACGGTCTTCCAGGTGCCCCAGCACACGCGGATCAACTTCACGATCTACAACTACGACTCGGGGAGCCCGCTGCGGAACCAGCAGCTCGGCCAGGTGGCGGGCACCGCCGGCAACGTCGCCACGCTCAACGGCAAGGTGTTCCGGGTCATCAACTCGAACGTCGGGAACGGCGTAGGCCACACCTTCTCCATCCCCGAACTCGGCGTCAGCGTGCCGCTGTACGGCAACAACGGCAACGCCAACCTGTGTGGGGCGGCGCCCTGCACCACGAGCTCTCCGCACAAGATCATCAGGTTCTCCATCACGAGCCCGGGGCCCGGCGACTACCGCTGGCAGTGCTTCGTTCCCTGCGGGGCCGGCTGGCTCTTCGGCAACGGTGGCCCGATGGGGACGCTCGGCTACATGGGCGGGTTCATGAAGGTGGTGGCGTGAGCGAAACCCAAGCGGCGGGCGCCGCGTCGACGCCCGCCACCGCCGACTCGACCGCTGACCCCGACCGGACGCACCACTGGTGGCGCCTGATCGCCATCTGGGTCGTCCTCTCGGCCATCCTCGACCCGCTCTTCTACTACGCGGCCGGTCCGCACATGCCACCCGGCACCATGACCAACATGGCGGAGGGCGCCCAGTTCGACTTCAACATCTTGATGATCTGCGCCATACCCGTCCTGTTGGCCGTGTGGATCTACATGCTCTACGCCGTCATCACGTGGCGGGCATCGCGGGGCGGCCCCGAGCCCGTGGCCGGGCCGACCTCCAGGGGCCATCTCGGCATTCAGGTCGGCTGGATCGTCAGCTCGACGGTTCTCGTGATGTTCCTCTTCGGCTTCGGCACCTACGAGCTGGTGCAGCCGGGCGGTGCCGGCGGCGGGCAGGGCGCCAGCCCGATCTGGACGCCGGCCTCGAAGACGATCCTGCCCATTCAGGTCATCGGGCAGCAATGGAAGTTCACCTACCGCTATCCGACCTTCGGCGGTTTCGAAACCAGCGAGCTCGTCCTCCCCAACGACACGTCGATCCAGTTCAACGTCACATCGCTCGACGTGATCCACAGTTTCTGGGCCTACCAACTCGGCGTGAAGGCCGACGCCAACCCGGACTACAACAACGTCGCCTTCACCACCACCCAGCAGCTCGGCCGCTTCACCGTCCGCTGCGCCGAGCTGTGCGGCCTGTGGCACGGCGCCATGTTCAACTACGGGGTCGTCGTCACGAAGCAGCAGTTCGAGTCGTGGGCCACGCTGACCAGGGCGCGGCTGCGCCACAACACGGCGCTGCTGCCGCCGTACCGGCTGACCTATACGCCCGACGCCAACGGCGCAGACGGCGGCTATTACCCCGACAACGTCGATCCCTATTCACACGTCGAGCAGTACGGCGCACCGCAGGCAAAGGGGGCCGGTTGACATGAGCGCCAATCCCTGCGGGCGGCGACCGCGCCCGCTTCCCGAGACGAGGGTGCACAGCGATGGCGATTGACACCACCCAGGCCGAAGAATTCGAGTACCCCGGCGAGGAGGACGTCGGTGCACCGCCCCGCGTCCCGCCGGCGTGGCGACGGTCGGCCTGGCTCCGCCCGCATCTGCTGTGGGCCATGGCCGGCGGCGTGGTCGGCTACCTGATCGGGCACTGGCTCGGCAACGTCATCGCCAGCGGCTACGCCCAGACCTCGGGCGCCTCCGATTTGAACTCCGTTGCCATCGTGCTCGGGCTCTCGTTCGGTGTGGCGGGCTGGATGGCCGGCATCGGCGGGCTGACCTACCCGGTGTCCAAGATCCTCGGCTACGAGCTGTCGCCACCCCCGCCCGAGAGGACCTGGGCCCGCTACTTCCGCATGACCGACGACCACAAGGTGGTGGGCTGGCAGTACGCGGTGGGCGTCCTCATGTTCCTCTTCACCGGCGGGCTGCTGGCGATGCTCATCCGCACCGAGCTGTTGAGCCCGACCAGCCACGTGTTCGGCCCCGGTGTCTACATCGCCATCGTGAGCGAGCACGGCACGATCATGATGATGATGGCCTCCTCGGCCGTGGTGGGCCCGCTCGGGAACTGGCTCGTCCCGCTCATGATCGGTTCGCGGCGCATGGCGTACCCTCGCGTCGAGGCCTTCTCCTTCTGGATCTTCATGGCGGGCTATCTGGTGATCCTCAGCGCGCTGTTCTTCGGCGGGTTCCCCACCGGATGGACCGGCTATGCGCCGCTGCAAACGCAGGCGGGCGGCGGCATGGATTCGTATCTGGTGGGCTTCGCCGTGATCGGCATCGGCATGATCATGGCCGGGTTCAACCTGGCCGCCACCATCATCAACTACCGCGTGCCGGGAATGACCTGGAGCCGGGTGCCAATCTTCGTCTGGGGCATTCTGGCCACCACGGCCCTGCTGACGTTGGCCACCCCCTGCTTGGTCGTCGCCGGCTTCTTCGGGATCCTGGACCGCACCGCGCAGACCGCGTTCTTCGTGAACGAGCACGGCGGCAGCAACTTCTTATGGCAGAACCTGTTCTGGTTCTTCGGCCATCCCGAGGTCTACATCATGGCCTTACCCGGCTTCGGGATCGTGATGGAGATCCTGCCGGTCTTCACCCGCAAGCCGCTCTTCGCCTATAAGGTGGCCGCCGCCGGGATGTTGGGCGTCGCCTTGCTCTCCTTCTTCGTCTGGCAACACCACCTGTTCCAGAGTGGCATCAACCCGGACATGCGCCCGCTGTTCATGCTGACGACGGAGCTCATCTCCATACCGACCGGCTTCCTCTTCCTGGTCGCCCTCGGGACCCTCTGGAAGGCGAAAATCAGATTCGACACGCCGATGCTCTTCTGTCTGGGCATGCTGTTCAACTTCTTGATCGGCGGGGTCACCGGCGTGTTCCTCTCCGACGTCCCGGTCAACGTGACGGTGCACGGCAGCTTCTTCGTGCTCGCGCACTTCCACTACACGATCATGGGCGGCCTCATCTTCGCCCTTTTCGGCGGTTTCTACTACTGGTTCCCCAAGATTACCGGCAAGACCTTGAACCGCAAACTGAGCAAGTGGCACTTCTGGACGTTCTTCATCTTCTTTAACCTGACCTTCTTCCCGATGTTCTTCATCGGAATCTTGGGCCAGCCGCGACGGGTGTTCGAGTACGCGACCAACCTGCAGACCCTGAACGACATCGCGAGCGTCAGCGCCTACTTCCTGGGCGCGTCGTTCCTCCTCTTCATCGTCAACTTCGTCTGGTCGATCTACCTGAACCCGCACCCGGCGCCGCAGAACCCGTGGAACTCGCTCGGGCTGGAGTGGCAGACGCCCACGCCGGTGCCCTGGTTCAACTTCGAGCACATCCCGGTCGTCACGAACGACCCGTACCACTACGGGGAGCCCGACGCGTTGCCCGTGGCCGACCTGGGTCGGGATATGGCTGCGGTGGGCGCGGCGCCCGCGGGGTCGGTCAGCCCAGAGGATCTCGGCACCGGCGTCGAACGCGACGGAGATCCCCGTCCGCCCATTGCGTAGGGTAGCGAGGAGGCCATGGCACACCAACCGGTCGAGAACCAGCGGTTCGAGAGCTTCCCCGAGCTCAAGGAGACGCCCGAGGAGATCGCGTTCGAGTTGCGCGCCCAGGAGGGCGCGCTGTGGACCGGCAGCCGCCTGCTCATCGGCATCTTCGTCTTCGCGTTCGCGTCGCTGGCCTTCGCCTACTTCTATCTCCGCTCGGCAAACAACGAGAACCTGTGGCGGCCCGGGGGGATCACCGCACCTACCGCAATCGGCGCCGCCATCTTCGCCGTCAGCGTCGCCAGCGTGCTGATCGTCCAGTACGGAGAGCGACGCTTTCGTGCCGACAAGACGTTGGACTGGCAGGTGTCCGGGTGGTTGGCCGTCTTCGGGGGCCTTCTGGCCGTCAGTCTCCAGATCTGGCAGCTCACCGCCCTCCCGTTCTTCCCGGGTTCGAGCGGGTACGCGTCCTGCTTCATCGCCTGGGGGGCGATGAACATCGTTGTCCTGCTCAGCGGGACCTACTGGATTGAAACGATCCTCGCCCGGGAGCTCCGACTCCGCCCCGCCATGGCGCAGGACGGTGGCGCACCGACTTCGACCCTGCCGGTGGCCCGTCTGTTCCGGGTCAACCTGAACGGCTGCACCTACTTCTGGGGCTTCATCGCCCTGATCGAGACGTTCTTCTGGGTACTCTTGTATGTCATCTGAGACCAGAGGAGGGATTCGGTGATCATTGCGGGCCTCGCCAGCACTCAGGCTCTGACCGTCGCCGTCCCGATCGGGACCCTCGCGGTCGTGTGCATCTGGGGCTTCTTCGTTCGCCGGCCGACCAGGCGCCGCTCGACAAGATGAGTGAAGGGGCTGCCCAGGGGCGGCCCCGCCGACGCTCTTCGAACTGGCGCACCGTGTGCCTGGTGGCGGCCGTCGTCGTGGCGGTCCTTGCTCTGGTCCCGCCGCTCGCCACCGAGGCGCGTCGCACCGAGTACACCGCGGCGCTGCAGTTCTCGCTCTTCGCCGTCGCCGTCCCCGCGCTCGTCGCTCTCGGCGCCCCCTGGCGCCTGCTCCGTCTGGCGGCTATCAACGCGCCGGGGGAGCGGCCGCGCCCGGCCGACCGCCTGGCCGACCGCCGGCGACGCCATCGCGAGCTGCCGTGGGCGCTCGCCTTCGTCGCGTCCGACCTCGGGTGGCGATCGCCTGGCACGCCCCCGGCCCCGTGAGCACGCTCGGCGCGGACGGCTGGCTCGGCGTGATCGAAGGGCTCATCCTGCTCGCCTTCGGGCTCGGGCTGGGCTCGAGCCGGTGTCCCCGCCCCCGCTCGAGCCTCGTTCCCGCTACCTCCGCCGGGTTGTGCTGGCGGCCTTCTCCATGTGGGCGTTCTGGGTCCTCGCCGACGTCACCGGCCTGTCGAACTACGGCTTCTACTACAACTTCCATCACGCGGCCGGCGGGCTTAGCGCGGCAGCCGACCAGCACATTCCTCGGTGGTGCTCTGGTTCGTGGCGGCGGCCGCTTTCATCCCGGTGATCTTCTGGAACGCGCCCACCTGGCTCCAGTCAGAGGAGGACGCCGATACGGAGTTGCAAAACGCTCGCCCGCGGAGCGCCGCCGGGGCACGTCGCCGTACACTCCCAAGCGGGGCGGCGCCACCCCGACGCCTGGAGCTCGGCAGCTCGAGGGCGCAGTCGTCGGCGAGGTCGGCGTCGCAGGAACCGGGGGCAGGTCCACCGGCTGCAGGTGGGTGTCGAGGTCGCGGTCGGCGGCGTTCTCGTCGGTGAGGGCGCGGCGCCGGTCCGACGCCAGCACGTTCTCCTCCTTCGAGAGGTTGCGCACCGCGGCGGCATCGTTCGGGTCGTTCATAAGCGTCTGCACGTCCTCGATCACCCGCAGCGC
>CAWGPG010000003.1:0-126572 GCA_963824445.1 uncultured Acidimicrobiaceae bacterium
CTAGGCGGTATCGGCGAAACTCATCGGCGACAGCGCTTATCGCTTCCAGGCAACCACAACATAGACCTCGCGAGTGAGCGGGGTGACTACAGCGCTCCAACCGAGGTCGCTCAAGAAACTCTCCAGCTCTGATGGGTTGTAGGCGTTTTTTACGATGGTGAACTCCCGACCGTCCCATAGTCTGCGATGGGCATCGCTACCAGTGGGATCGTCGGCGAACTGTGCCACGCCATCAGAATCGCGGATTCCGTCATCGACCATCACGACACGCCCGTTCGGCGCGAGCGCTGTCGCCACCATGTGCCAGAAAGGTCCAAACCGCGTCGCGGGGACGTGCGAGAGCCAGAATCCGGCAAACACCAAGTCGAAGCGCGCCTGAGGCACGTATTCGAACAGGTCCGCTTCGACGTATTCCACTCGTGCCTCGCCATTGAACGCACGATTGATCGCGTGCATCTCGGCAGAGGCGTCGACGACCGTCAGCTGCTGGCACCGTTGAAGTAGCGGTCTGGTGAAGCGCCCCCAACCTGAAGCAAGCTCCAGACAGCGCGAGCTCCGTGGACAGTACGAGTCAATGACTCCGGCGAGGGTTCCCAGCGCTACCGCCGAAAGCTCGTCTGGCGCCATGTCGATGAGACCGAGCGTCGCCAGCTGGCGCGCTTGTTGACGGTAGAACTCGATCTGTTCGCCGATCCGCTCGTCGTCGCTCACGCTGTTCTCCGCCGGAGGTGGACGCCCTCGTCGACCTCGGGAGCACTCAGATCCATCAGATAACGCCGTACGAAGATCCACTGACGTGATGCACCAATCCAGCGACCCTTTCGCCTACGCCTTGGTGGCCGAGGTGGGTGGTTGCTAGCGAAAGGTGCACGACACTTCGGGCTTCAGGACCAGCAATGCATCGGGCCGCCGACACGGACCGCGTAATGCTACGCACTGTCGGCGACCTGTGATGGGGAGGGTGGGAAGCGTCCAGGACACCTGGAGGGCGCAAGAGCTTGTGGGAGTTCGCTAAGCACGCCGCAAGGTGGTCGTGGCACACTGACAGTCCGCACCCGGAGGTCTAGGGCTTCCGGACCGGGAGTTGAGGTGACAGATGGACGCTGCGGTACCTGATGGTGTTCATGCTGCCTTTCGGGACTTGAAGCTGTCGAGGACCTCTTGAGGAGTTCGTCCACGCATGTAGTCGCCGTGATTGCGTCGGCGCCGGTGGTAGGTGAGCAGCCAGGCGTCCGCTTCGGCCTGGAGCTGGCGGGGCGAGGTGAAGCGCCGGCGATGGAACGCCGGGCGCCAGCACTCTTGGAGGATGCTCTGGTGGAAGCGCTCGACCACGGCGTTGTGGTTGGGAGAACGAGGCGGGATGCGCACGTGGTCGATCCCCTTGGCCACAAGGGCGGTCGTGAAGTCCGTCGCCTTGTACTCGGGCCCGTTGTCAGACACGACCGCACGAACTCGGACCCCGTGGCGGCGATAGTGGCGCACCAAGCGCTCGACGAAGCGCATCGAGACCGCGGCGTCGGGGGTGCCGACGACGAGCCAGACGAAGGCCCACCGGGTGAAGACGTCGATGGCGCTGAGCTGGTAGCACTTGCCGACGCCCTTCAGGTTGCCAATGTAGAAACTGTCGACGCAGACGAGCTCGCCGGGCCCGGCGCCAAAGAGGCAGAACCCGAAAGGCTCGTCGTCTCTTCCCGCCTCGGTCACCAGACCGCTCGTGGCCGCCGTAATGGCAGCCGAGCGCGCCAGGCGCTGGGCCCTCGTGCCGAGCCCATGGGCGACCAGGTGCTTTTGCACGGTGGACTTGGCGATGGCGAAGCCCAGGTCGCCCAGGCGATCGGCGTACTGGCGACAGCCGATTGTCGGCTCGAGCACGGCCAGGGTGAGCAGCCGCTCGAGCACATGGGTCGGGGTGGCCGAGGGCATCTGGGGAGAGCGGCGCTCCTTGGGCATGAGGGCCTCGAGGCCATAGCGGTCGGCCCGGTTCTTCCACTCGTAGTAGCACGTCCGAGAGATGCCGAAGATGCGGCAAGTCCCGGCCACGTTTCCGGTGCGCTGGGCATGTTCCAACACGGCGATACGTCGTTGGTAGATGATCTCTGCTGGGGTCACGGTGATGGGCTCCTTGGCTCTGTAGTGGGAACCACAGAGTCCATCGCCTGACCCCTCAAAGGGGTGGATGTGCAACCTCAACACGCGGACAGGAAGGTCTAGGGGGACGGTCCTAGGGTGGATCTTTCTGGGTGTGGGCGACACCTCGGCTTCGCCTGGCCGAGGTCGTCGCGCCCTTGGGGTGAACGATGATGGGCCTGCCATGTGTGGCCCTTCGGATTCAGCGGGGTCCGCGGGCACTCACCCGTCAGCCAGTCGCGGAGGTTGGTGCGCACCCAACCGAAGCCCTGACGGGCATCTTTCATTTCCAACCAAGCGTGCGGCTCGCTTCCTTCATCCACGTACGCAGTTCCGGCCGCTCCACCTCCTCGACGGTCGTCACCTTGACGTACCGGGTCCGGTCGGTGGTCCCGAGCAGTCGAACGGGGTGACTTCCATCGCCCGGTCGGTGGGGCACATTCCCCTCCACTTGGCGTCGAGTGCTTCCGTTTCGCGAACGACGCGCCCCGCCGCAATCCGAAGAGCCCGAAGCGACCCATGTGTGCTCGGAACGGTGAGTGCCCGGAGCGGGACTCGAACCCGCACGCCCTTTCGGACAGCGGCTTTTGAGGCCGCCGCGTCTGCCATTCCGCCATCCGGGCTGGAACGCGCGAGCGTACAAGGTGGGGTCCCGGTCGAGGGTCTGGCCTCTACCGTGGGACGGGTGGACGCGTCGGCAGGGATGGTCTGAGGATGAGAGACGTCCCGGCGGCGAGGGAGCACCCGAACGAAGCGGCGCCAAGACGAAGGGATTTCCGGTCAACAGAAAAAGCCCGTCAGGGGAATCACCTCCTGGCGTTGCCGAGGAGCGGGCCATGAGCGATCCGGCCATGAGGCTGGAAGGCGTCGAGCTCGTCAGAGTCGACATTCCGTTCCGGATGGAGGTAGGGACGGCAGCCGGGACGCACCGAGTGCGGTCCTTGCTCTTCGTACGAGTGGCAGCGGACGGCGTCTCGGGTTGGGGCGAGTGTGCGGCCCTGAGCGATGGCACGTCGGTGGATCCTCCCATCGCCGCGGTTGAGAGCGCCGCGATGGAGCGGGGAGAAAGGCGCCTGCGAGAGGCCGAGCGCGGCACGGGACGGCAAGCTGCCCTCGTCGGCGGAGACGGCTCAGCTCTTCGGGACGAGGCCAGTCGACCGCCAGCTGGCGGCCACGTTCGAGATGGCCGTGGCCGACCTGGAGCTACGCGCCAACGAAGAATCGCTGGCGCGCTCCATCGGACTGGCCCCGGGCTTCGAGGCCCTGGCAGTCGGGGGATTCGTGGGTATCCCATCCGAGCGTGATTTGTCGACTCTGCGGCGATCAGCGGATCGAGCCGTCGCCAGGGGTGTGACCCGGCTGCGTATGAAGATCGCACCCGGGTGGGACATCGAACCGGTGCATGCCGTACGCGAGGACCATCCTGATCTGGTGATTCAGGTCGATGCCAACGGCTCCTACCGACCTGAGGACGCCGGGCATCTGGGCCGCCTCGCCGAGTTCGGCGTGCTCTGTGTGGAGCAGCCGCTACCGCCGGCCGATCTGACAGCCTCGGCGGAGCTGGCTCGACGGATGGCACTTCCCGTCTGCTTGGACGAGTCGCTCTCGTCGCTGCACCGAGTCCGTGACGCGCTGCGGTACGGCTCGTGCGCTGTCGCCTGCCTCAAGCCGGCGCGGCTCGGCGGCCTGCGTGCGGCCCGGGCGGCACACGCGGCGTGCACCGCGGCGGGCGTCCCCGTGTTCATCGGCGGCTTCTTCGAGTCCGGGCTCGGACGGGCCTCCAACCTCGCGCTGGCCGCCCGGCTCAGCATGGACGCGGCGGGACTCGTCTCCGACCTCGACGACCCGGCGGACTACCTCGAGGTCGACCCATGTGGCTACCCGCCCGTCGTCGACGGATGGGTCCGGGTACCCGACGAGCCTGGCGTCGGGTATACGCCTGACCAGGGAATTCTCAACCGCCTGCAGGCGCGGCGTCGCTGGTTTCCCGCCACCTACACTTGACGATCCATGCATCGAGCCCTGTTGGAACGGCGCATCCGCGACACGCACGCCCGCCTGGTGCGTGCACGTGAGGAGCTCGCAGTCCTCGACGAGCAGCTCGTCGTCGTCCGCGAGTCCCTGGACGAAGCGCGCGTGCGCGCGCTCGTGTCCGAGACGCCGCTCGCCACCCAGGAACACAACGACGCGGCGCGCCACGCCGAGGCCATGGAGCGAGCCCGCGAAGCGCTGAACAGGACGGTCCTGGACTTGGAGCAGCGCCAGGACGAGTTGCTGGCCCACGTGCCCTCGGGGAACTCGTGACCGAAGAGACGCTGGCCCGCGTGGTCATCGCCGAAGACGAGGCAATCGTGCGACTGGATCTCAAGGAGATCCTCCTCTCTGCCGGCTACGTCGTCGTCGGCGAGACCGGCCGGGGTGACGAGGCGGTGACCCTCGTCGAGGAGCATCGGCCCGATCTGGCCATCTTGGACATCAAGATGCCGGGGATGGATGGGCTTCGAGCTGCCCGCGAGATCACGTCCCGCCACCAGGTCGCCGTGCTCCTCCTGACCGCATTCAGCCAGCGCGACCTCATTGAGGAGGCCCGGGACTCGGGTGTCTCTGCCTACCTGGTGAAACCCTTCCAGCCCCGGGAGCTGCTGCCGGCCATTGCCGACGTACTGGCCCGGGCTCGGCAGGAGTGGGCCATCGACGCCGAGGCCGAACGATCCACCGACGGGGCCGAGGACAAGATCGCCACCAGGCGCGTCGTCGACGAGGCCAAGTCGATCCTCATGGACCGGGACGACATGGAGGAGAGCGAGGCGTTCGGATTCATCCAGCGCACGGCCATGCAGACCCGCGCCAAGATGCGCGACGTGGCGCAAAGGGTCGTCGACGGCACGCTCACGCCGTAGTCTCGTCGTCTGATGACGACGACCCGGGAGCGCACCGGACCGCTGCTCCTGCTCGACGGGATGTCCCTTGCATTCCGCGCCTTCTTCGCTCTCCCGGACACCCTCGAGACAACGAACGGTGTGGTCACCAACGCGGTCCATGGCTTCAGCTCCATGCTGGTGTACCTGATCCGGGAACGCCGACCGTCGGGCCTGGTCGTGGCGTTCGACGCTCCCGGTGCCACGTTCCGAGACGAAATGCTCGAGGATTACAAGGCTGGCCGTTCGGCGACGCCCGACCTGCTGATGCCCCAGTTCGACATGATCCGCGAGGTACTGGCGGCCCTTGCCGTTCCCCTGATCGAGGCCCCTGGCTACGAGGCCGACGACGTGCTCGCCACGCTGGCGACCGAGGCGGCCGAGCGAAGAACGGAGACGGTGATCGTCACGGGGGACCGCGACAGCTTCCAGCTCGTCCGGGATCCGTACATCAGGGTGCTCTACAACAAGCGAGGAGTCACCGACTACTCCTTCTACGATGAAGCCGGGATCATCGAACGCTGCGGCGTGCCCCCGTCGCAATACGTGCTGCTCGCTGCCCTGCGCGGCGATCCCTCCGACAACCTGCCGGGCATCCCCGGAGTGGGGGAGAAGACCGCCGCCAAACTGCTCACGACCTACGGCGACCTCGATGGGATCTACGAGCACCTGAGTGAGTTGACACCAAAGCTTCGGGAGAACCTGTCCTACAACGAGCAGCTGGCGCGCAGCAACGCACGCGTCATCCCGTTGGTGACCGACGTGCCTCTCGAGGTCGATGTCGCCGACCTGACCTTGGGTGGATGGGACCTGGCGACGGCCGAAGCGGTCTTCTCGCACTACGAGATGAAGACGGTGTGGCAGCGCCTCGAGGAATTGATGGCAGCCGGATTCTTGGGTGAACCCGAGGAAGGCAGCGCGTGGCCGGGTGGGATCGTGGGCACCGCCGCAGGCATGCGCACTGGAGCGTCGAGCGGCGGACTCGCGGCGGGCGACGAGGCCGCGCAGGGTCCCAACCTGGTCCTGGGCGAGGTCACGGTACCGACGACCTCGAGCGAGGTCACAAAAGACCTCGACGCGCTCGGCAAGGCGCGCAAGGCGGTCGTGGCTCGGTGGACCGGGACCCCTGGCCGTAGCGAATTGGCAGGCATCGTGCTGGTCGCAGCCGATGGGGCGCACGCCGGTGACGGTGTATACGTCCGCGGCGATGAACTTCACTCGGCGACGGTGGTGAAGAAGCTCAACTCCGTGTTGTCCGAGCCCGTGGTCGGCCACGCCGTCAAAGAGGTCATGCGTTCGCTCCTGCCGCTCGGCGTCGACATGACGGGTCTCGACATGGACACTGCGGTCGCCGCCTACCTGTTGGACGCATCGACGGGCGAGTACGAGCTGCAACAGCTCCGGGAACAGACGGGGCAGCTGACGCTGGACATCGCGGAACCGGGCGAAACAGAGCGCGATGTGGCGCACGAGGCGGCGGCAGACGCGTGCGACGTGGTGGCGATGGCCGACGGGCTTCGGCGGCGAATCCGGCAAGAGGACATGGTCCTGCTGCACGACGACATCGAGACTCCGCTCGTCCGTGTGCTGGCGAAGATGGAGGTCGCCGGCATCGGTATCGACCGCGCCGAGCTCCAGGAGATCGCCGACTCCCTCAAGGCGTCCGCGGCCACGCTGCAAGGAGAGGTCCAGAAGTTGGCCGGGCACGAGTTCAACGTCAACTCGACGCCACAGCTGCGCACGGTCCTGTACGAAGAGCTGGGGCTCACGCCGGGCAAGAAGACAAAGACGGGGTTCTCGACTGACGCCCGGACCCTCGAGAGCCTGCGCGGCGCACACCCGATCATCGATGCACTGCTCTCGTACCGCGAAGTGGAGAAGCTGCGGTCCACCTATGGCGAAAGCCTTCTCGCCGAGGTCCAACCGGATGGCCGGATCCACGCTTCGTTCGGGCAGACTGTGGCGAGGACCGGTCGAATCTCTTCCGACCGGCCCAATCTCCACAACATCCCGGTGCGAAGCGAGATCGGCAAGCAGTTCCGCCGCGCCTTCGTCCCTGCCGAGGGAACCACCTTCCTGGTGGCCGACTACGACCAGGTCGAGCTGCGGGTGATCGCCCACCTCTCTGGTGACCCCGGCCTCATCGATGCCATGACCTCGGGTGCGGACGTGCACCGGACGGTCGCGGCCGCGGTCTACGGCGTGTCGCCCGAAGAGGTGACCCACACGCAACGCGAATTCTGCAAGATGGTGTCCTACGGCCTTGCCTACGGCATGGAGGCGTACGGGCTGAGCCAGCGCCTGGGCGTTGCAGTCGAAGAGGCCGCTGCCATCATCGAGAGCTACTTCGGTGCATTCCCACGCGTGAAGCGCTACATGGACCAGACGGTGGGCGAGGCGAAGATCAGAGGCGCCACCCGCACCATGTTCGGGCGCATCCGCCCGCTTCCGGACCTCCACGCGTCGAACTACCGGCTGCGCCAGGCGGCCGAGCGCCAGGCGATGAACGCGGGGATTCAGGGACTCGCGGCAGACATCTTCAAGATCGCGCTGGTTCGACTCGACAAGGACCTCGAGACCCAGGGACTGACGAGCCGGCTCGTGCTCCAGGTGCACGACGAGGTGATCGTCGAGGTCGTCAGGGGGGAGGAGGACGAGGTGCGCCGCCTCACCGAGTCCGCGCTCACCGGGGCGGCCGACCTCCAGGTCCCGCTCACCATCTCGATGGCGTCGGGGTCGAGCTGGGCGGCGGCGAAGGGCTGACCGGCGGGTGGCGGCGAAGGGCTGACCGGCGGGTGGCGGCGAAGGGCTGACCGGCGGGCGGCGGCGAAGGGCTGACTGGCGGGTGGCGGCGAAGGGCTGATTGGCGGGCGCGGCGAAAGCCGGACGACGCGGCGCACCGAGAGCTCATGAAGGTCGGGGCCCAATCCGTGGGCCCAATCCCGCAGGTAGGCGGGGAAACGGGCCTCTGAGCAGCTGGTATCGTGGAACGCCCGCCGGCGCCGTGTGGTGGGCACCCTATTCGACGAGACCCGACCCCGGCGCGGTCCTGAGGTTGCAGGTCGCAACCCAGCAAGGAGCATCACCACCATGACCGACACCACGACAGCACGCACTTCCCTCCTCTCTCCCGAGCAGATGGGTACCTTCGACGCTGAAGGCAACTACCACCCGCGGCCCATCGTCGATGACGACCTGGGCGACGCCGATCTCGAACAGGCGATGGGTGACTCCATCATCGAGTTCGACGACGGGGACGTGATCGAAGGGACCGTCGTCAAGATCGATCGCGACGAGGTCCTGCTCGACATCGGCTTCAAGTCCGAAGGCGTCATCCCCGCCCGCGAGCTCTCCATCCGCAACGATGTGCATCCCGAGGAGATCGTCTCGCTCGGTGACCACGTCGAGGCCCTCGTCCTCCAGAAGGAAGACAAGGAAGGACGCCTCGTCCTCTCCAAGAAGCGGGCGCAGTACGAGCGGGCCTGGACCACCATCGAGGAGAAGAAGAACAACGGCGAGATGGTGAAGGGACCGGTCATCGAGGTCGTCAAGGGCGGTCTCATCGTCGACATCGGTCTGCGAGGATTCCTCCCGGCGTCACTGGTCGAGCTACGCCGGGTGCGCGAGCTCCAGCCTTACGTGGGTAAGGAGATCGAGGCGAAGATCATCGAGCTCGACCGCAACCGCAACAACGTCGTCCTGTCCCGCCGGGCGTGGCTCGAAGAGGCACAGAAGGAGCAGCGCGGCGATTTCCTGCAGAACCTGAAGCCGGGCGAGCGTCGTCGCGGCGTCGTCTCCTCGGTGGTCAACTTCGGCGCGTTCGTCGACCTCGGGGGCATGGACGGCCTGGTCCACGTCTCCGAGCTCTCGTGGAAGCACGTCGACCATCCGTCGTCGGTGGTGCAGGTGGGGGACGAGATCGAGGTCGAGGTGCTCGACGTCGACCTGGAGAAGGAGCGGATCTCGCTGTCGCTCAAAGCGACGCAGTCCGACCCCTGGCAGGAGTTCGCCGACTCGCACGCCGTCGGGCAGCTCGTCTACGGCCGGATCACCAAACTGGTCCCCTTCGGCGCCTTCGTCCAGGTGGGCGACGGGATCGAGGGCCTCGTTCACATCAGCGAGATGGCGGTCCACCACGTGGACCTGCCCGAACAGGTCGTTACTCCTGGCGAGGAGCTGTGGGTCAAGATCATCGACATCGACCTGCAGCGCCGTCGTATCTCGCTGTCGATCAAGCAGGCGGCGGAGGGTGGCGAGGTCTCCGAGGAGTACCGCGAGGCCTTCGGCGAGCACGCCTACGACGAGGAGGGGAACTACATCGGCTTCGACTACGCCGAGGGAGAGTTCACCCCGGAGACCGAAGCGCAGGCGGCGTGGGCCGAATACGTCGCCGAGGTCGGCACCCAGACGCACCCGACCGATGGTGAGGGCGGCGAGGCTGCTCCCACCGGCGAGGCTGCGGCCCACCGGCGAGGCTGCTCCCACCGGCGAGGCTGCTCCCACCAGTGAGGTCGACGTTGCTCCCGCCGGTGAGGTGGCGACGCAGTGCCGCCGACCACCGAAGCGGCGCCCGCGGCGGAGTAGCGGCGGGGGAGCTCGATCGAACACGGTCCAGCGCTCAGGCTGGTCGTTCAAGAAACGATTGCCCTGCCCTTCCCCTTGCCACCTTCGCCGTTCGACGCCGTCACCTTGACCACGGTCTTGAAGGTGCCAACGTTGGCATAGGTGTGGCTGCTCAAGACGTTGTACCCTGCCGCGCAGTTGCCGTTGGAAGTGATGGCGCCCGACGACTTCTGACCGTCAC
The DNA here is from genome assembly GCA_963824445.1 of uncultured Acidimicrobiaceae bacterium. Taxonomy (GTDB): domain Bacteria; phylum Actinomycetota; class Acidimicrobiia; order Acidimicrobiales; family RAAP-2; genus Bog-473. The sequence goes on from CAWGPG010000003.1 coordinate 9,850, forward strand.
CCCAGTCGATCGAGACCGAGAAATCCCCAGCCGTACACAGCGGATCGACGAAAGTCGCCACATTGCCCCCAAAGGTCACGCCGTGCTGCGGGCTGATGGAGAGACCGTGGACCACGAGGGATCCCACGCTAGGTCGTGACTTTCGCCGACGCGCCACCCACATCCTTGGCCGTCACATGGATCGTATGAATACCCGCAGTCGAATAGGTGTGCTGGCCGGCGATGTCGAAGGTTCCTTCCGGCGCCGCGCTCACCACACCCGCCGATGTGTGCCCGTCGCCCCAGTTGATCGTGGATTCGTAGTCCGACGCAGCACCGGCGGGATCGGCGTCGCGCAGGACCGCGACGTTCTCCTCGAAGCTCTTTCCGCAGTGAACGTCACGGTCAGGGGACTGAGGCTGATCGCGGCGTCCGACACCGTGGCGGTGCCTGTTCCCGTGCCCGAGAAGCCGTCGGTGCCGCTCACCGAGACCGACGTCTGATAGATGCCCTCCTCCGCATACGTGTGGCTGCTCACGACGTTGTATCCCGCGGCGCAGGTACCGTTGTAGGTGATCGCGCCCGACGAAACCTGGCCGTCTCCCCACGAGATCGTGGCGCTGTAGGTGGCTGCGCACGCGGGGTCCACGAACAAGGCCACGTTGCCGGCGAAGGCCGAGCCTTCAACAGCGTTGAAGGAGAGGCCCGTCACCGAGCCGCCGCTCCCCTCAGCCGGACCGCCAGGGATCGCTATCACTCCGACGAGCGCCATCGCTACACGGCTGCCATCGGCGCCATTGGACCATGCCCAAGAACCGACGCATCTAAGCCTCCCCGAGTGGTCGGGCCCCTCACTTCCCTTCGGCATCTTGGACGCGAGCACTCCTTCGCTCTCCCGTCAAGCGATGCGCGCCGGATCGCTCTCTTTTCGGGATCTGTGATCCGCCCCGGCCCGGCTGCCTCACCTCCATCAAGGGACTGCGACCAGGCCCGGAGCAGTCGGTCGAGACGGACGGGCAGGTCCCGGAGCACAGGAGGAGGACGCCCGATGCGGTTCAACCACATGGAGCTCACGTTCCCGAGGGGCACGCTGACGGACGACTTCCGCGAGGAGGTCGACGGTTTCTACGGCTCGGTCTTCGGTTGGCGCGGGTTTGACACCGAGGTGGTCGGCCAGACGTGCCACATTCTGATGCCCGACCCCGATCAGTTCATCCTTCTCGCCGAGAGCGACAAGCCGATGTCCTCACCGGGCTACGACCACCTCGGTCTCCTACAGGACACGCGGGATGAGGTAGATCGACTCCTCGAGGAATGCGAGCGCTACGCCGAAAAGGACGACCGGGTGAAGGTCATCCGCTACGACGACCTGGTGTATCCCGGGCTCACAGTGCACGCCTTTTACGTGAAGTTCCTCCTTCCGGTGTACTTCGACGTCCAGAGCATGGAGCGCGAGGCCGCGTCGGCCCCGACGTGATCCGGCTGATCGCCGCTCTGGACCTCAGCCGCGGCATCGCCACGGATCAAGGGATTCCCTGGAACATCCCCGGCGACAAGATCTACTTCAGGCGAGAAACCGAGCATGGCGCGATCGTGATGGGCCGATCCACCTACACCGAGTTCGCGGCTCCGCTCCACGACCGCATCAATTACGTGCTCACCTCTCGAGCTGACTCCCTTCGAGCCGGCTTCCTCCCGGTGAAAAGCCTGGGCGACGTTGCCACCGAGGCCGTCGACGACGACATCTGGGTCATCGGCGGCGCGGGCGTCTATGCGAGCACGATCGCCGCGGCAGACGAGGTCTTCCTGACCCAAGTCCTGGGGGATTTCGGCTGCACGAAGTTCTTCCCGCCCTACCGGGAGGACTTCGTCGTCACCCAGCAGGGTCCGGACGAGCACGACGGCGGGATCGGTTATCGATTCGAACGTTGGCGACCGCGTGAGCGGGCATGAGCGCGGTCAGGTCGGAGTCGCGGTCCACACGAAGCCGGTAATGTCAGCCGGGCCTACCACTGGGCCACTGACACGGCACCGACGACAGGAGACGGCGCGCCATGGGGAGTGAAGGGTTGCACGAGCCCGCAGATCTGCTCGGCGAGGAGACGGTCGACCGGCATCGAGCGTTCACCTCGTTGATCGAGGAGTTGGAAGCAGTCGACTGGTACGACCAGAGGGTTCACGCCACGAAGGACTCGAGCCTGGCCGACGTCCTGGCCCACAACCGCGACGAGGAGAAGGAGCATGCGTCCATGACGCTCGAATGGCTGCGACGGCGGGACCCGACACTCGACGCGCATCTTCGTACGTACCTCTTCACCAGCGAGCCGATCACGGAGGTGGAGGCGGAAGCCGTCGAAGATGGCGAGGGAGGGGCGGCGGTCTCCCAACCGACAGGGTCGCTCGGCATCGGCAGCCTGATGGGGAGGGAGTGATGGACCACTTGTACCGGGAGCTCGCTCCCATCTCCGAGGCAGCGTGGGAGCAAATCGAGGACGAGGCCAAGAGTCGGCTCGAGACTCATCTGGCGGCGCGAAAGCTCGTCGACCTGTCGGGACCTCACGGCTGGGGCTACTCGTCCACGGACCTGGGACGGGTCGAAGAGGTACCGTCGCCGGCCGAGGGTGTCGCCGCTCTCAAGCGCCGCGTTCAAACCCTCGTCGAACTGCGGACCTCGTTCAGTGTCTCGCGAGAGGAGCTGGACGATGCCGAGCGGGGAGCGGGCAACATCGAGCTGCCGGAGCTCGACGAAGCGGTACGCCAAATCGCCCTCGCAGAGAACGTGTCCATCTTTCACGGGTACGCGGACGCCGGGATTCTCGGAATCACCGAGTCGACATCACATGCCACGTTGACCTTCGGCGAGGACATGGAGCAGTACCCCATGGCCGTGGCCCAAGCGGCCGATGTGTTGCGGCGCGCCGGTATCGGCGGTCCCTACGGCATGGCGATAGGACCGGATCTCTACACCGGGATTGTGGAGACGACCGAGCACGGCGGGTACCTGCTCTTCGACCATCTCCGTCAGATCCTCGGCGGTCCGCTCGTCTGGGCTCCCGGTGTCGAAGGCGGCATCGTGCTCAGCCTCAGGGGCGGCGATTTCGTGATCGACTCGGGTCAGGACCTCTCCGTCGGTTACAGCGACCACGACGCATCGGTCGTGCGGTTGTATCTCGAGGAGAGCTTCACCTTCCGTGTGATGGAGCCTGACGCGGCTATTGCGGTGACGCGAGCCTGAGCTCCGCTGCGGGGGGCTGCGGCCCAGCGAACAGTGATTGACCACATCTACATCTCGGTAAGCGAAGTGCCGCGCTCGTTGGATTTCTATGCACGGGCTCTCGAGCCCTTGGGATGGAGAGAACTCGGGAGCTACGACTCCTCCACCGGACCCGCCGGAGTCCCGGATCTCTACGGATTGGCCGACCAGGCATACGGTTCCGGCGTCGCAGTCGGCTCCAGTATCTGGCTACGCTGGCGCCAGTCCGGTGAGACCGGATTGTATGTCGGGTTTGTCGCTGACAATGAGGACGAGGTCGACTCTGCCTACGCTGCAGCGATTGAGGCGGGCGGTACGAGCGAGGGCGAGCCGGCGATACGCGAGTATTTCGGCCCGAGCTACTACGCCGCCAACATCGCCGACTTCGACGGCAATCACTTGGAGATTGTTTACAAGAGCTTCAACCCGCCAAGCCGTCAGCGTCTCGTGTAGACGCGTCGGAACGGCACGCCCCGATCCCTCTGAGACCACCCGGATTCAGCCCGTTGCGGGTCTCCCAGACGGAAGGTCTTCATTGAGTCAAGCGGTAGTGAAGGTGGACGACGCCGCCACGAGTGCGTCGTTGATTGAGTAGTTGCAGATCGAGACGCCCGTGCTTGGGAAGGGCGGGCTTGCCGCCTCCCAGCACGAGTGGCCAGAAGAACAAGTGACACTCGTCCACCATGTCCGCCGCAAACGCTTGGGCAGCGAGATCAGCTCCGCCGACCGTGATGTCGTGGGTCGTGGCAACCTTCATCTGCCGAATCGCCTCGACGTTGAACTCCGGCTCGAGGGCGGTCCTCGCGCTTGATATCGATGCCAGGGTCTTCGAGAACACGATCTTGTCGGCTCCTCGCCAAATGTTGGTGAAGTCCACCACCCAGGGTGGCTCGTCAGAGATGGATGCGGTCTCCCAGTAGACCATCGCTTCGTACATGCGGCGTCCGTAGAGATAGGTGCCGACCGGGCGCTCAAGGTCGTTAATGAAACTGAAGTACTCCTCGTCGGGGGTACCGAAGTTGATGCCGCCGTCCCGATCCTCGCAGTAACCGTCGAGCGACGCATTCGCGATGTAGATGAGCTTGGCCATAGTGATGTCTCCGAACGGATTCTCGACCGACGATAGTTGGCACTGACAGCTCAAAAACGCCAGACACCAGGAGTTCGTCGTTGCCTTATCCGGCGTATGAGGGCACGCAGCTCCTACGATCGAAGTGCTCCATGGCATGCTCCGACTTGCGACAGCAACGACCCCGGACGGGCATCGTGAGAGCCCTCGAGAAGCGGTCTTCGCATGCAGCTGCGTGAATGGTCGCCCTGAACCGATCCCTTCGATGACCAGGTGTGAGGTTCAGCTGCTGGTATTCCCTGCGCGAAGTCGAAGGGTGGCTTCCCCGCGCCGCTATAGCCCGGTTGTTTCGAGGAGGACCAATACATTCGGGTCCTCACCGACCCCCTCGTTGCTGAGCTGCGATCCAATGTTGGCTCCCAACCGACCGTTGATGGCTCCCAGCCGGTATGAGAACGGAGCAGAGGAACGGTGCTCGGAAATGGCTATTGCCACTCGACGCTCGCGACGTTGAGTGGGACGGAGAGGCCCTTCAGCAGGAGTTCACGGCGGTTACCAATTTGGCAGTGGTCGGTGACCGACTCGATGACGGTTGCGGTCACAAGGATCTCTCCTGCGCCGGCGGCGGCACCGACACGGGCGGCTTCGTGGACTCCCTTACCCAAGTAGTCATTGCCGAGGTCGACAGCTTCGGTGGCATGGACACCAATGCGCACCTGCGGAGCGAAGCCATGCTCACGGCGGTGATCGGCCAGGGTGCGCTGGATCGCAACGGCGCACTCGACGGCGTCAAGGGAATCAGCGAACGACACGAAGAAACCATCTCCTTCGTGGTTGATCTCCCGACCGTTGGCTGCGTGAAAACACTGACGCAGGGTACGGTCATGCCAATCCAGCATGTTTCCCCAGGCGTCATCACCCAGGACCTCGACAAGCCTGGTCGAGTCGACAATGTCGGTGAACATCAGGCTCCGGGTAGCCCGGCTGCGCCGGGCCGATTGGAGCATCGAGCGCACCCGCTCTGCCTCGCCGAGCGCGCCGAGACGTTCGAACGCGGTCAAGCGCCGCCTCGAACTCCCCCGAGGCGTTGGACTCCTGACCACCAACCCGTAGCGCTCCGGCGACGATGACCCGAACACGAGCCGCCTCGAATGGCGCGTCGACATCGCACCACATCCGGCATGCATCACGAAGCGAGGTGATCGCGGACTCTGAGTCGCCGTTGGCCAATTGGACCTGGCCGCGCGCTTCGGCGACAGAGGCACGGGCCGCGGTGGTACCGAACGAGTTCCCCCATGACTCCAGCTCGGCCAAAGCATCGCCGGCGCGGTCGAACTGTCCCGCTGCCAAGGCGATGGTCACCGCTGCGGGTAGAACCGAACCGCGGTCCTCACGGTGGACGCCGACCATCTGGGCCAACGCGTCGGTAATGCTGGCGAGAGCAGCGTCAGGCTTACCTTCGTCCAGCAACAGAAGCGCCAGTCCGGGCTGGGGGAGTCCGCCCAGCTCCTGGGAACGTCGAAAAGCGTCTCGGGCCCCTGATCGATCGCCCCTTCGCCGCCGGATCTCACCAAGCTCGGTCAGGGCCCATCCGGTCGCGATCAGGTTGGCCGGCGTCAACTCTTCGATGGCATCGAGGGCGTCTCGCTCGGCGCTGTCAAGCTCCCCGCGAAGACGGCGGACCTCGGCGCGATGGAACCGACAAAGACCGGGAAACCCACTCAACGATTCTCGCTCGCACCATCGCAACGATGCGTCGGTCCACTCGCCAGCACTTCGCCAGTCGGCCATGTTGCGGTAGGCCCAGATCGCGCCGCAATAGACCATCCCGGTGGTGTACGGGTCGCTGGCGGCACCTCCCAGGGCAGCAGCCTCATCGACCAAGGCGCGACCCGCATCGACGTCGCCCCGAGCGATCAGCACATGCCCCTCGTCGTGCAGGCCGAAGGCTTCCAGATCGATGTCGCCCAGCCGACGGCCGATCGCGCTCGTCTCGCGGGCATAGTCCAAGGCGGACTTGGAGTCCTCGTTGGTCCACGCGGCTCGTCCGAGGGCCCACTGCAGGTAGCCGTGGGCAGAGCATTCGGGCTCGTCCTCGAGCAGGCGGGAAGCACGACCCAGCCAGCCTCCGGCTTCTGAAAGGCTGTTGCGGACGAAATGCTCACGGCACAGCGACAATGCGGCTCTCGCCGCGAGGCCTCGTTTGCCGACGCGTTCGTAGCGAGCCTCGGCGTGCTCCAGGGCGTCGATCATGGCGCTGTATTCACGTGCCCACCGTGCCGCTTCTGCCAGCAGCTCGGCGTCTTCAGGCGCGAGCGGCGAGCGACTCTCAGCCGCCGTCAGCAGGTCGAACGCGCCGCGCCAATCCCGGCGCTCGTAAGCCGATCGAGCATCGCTGAGCTCATCGATTAGATCGCCCATGAGGTCCCTCCGACTAAGACGCACACAGTACAGCGCCCTTCATCGGTCCTGGATCCGCTCCCGCCCGAAGCCCGTCAAATTGACGCATTTCTCTCTACTTGGGTGAACCAATAATGGCTCGAGTGTTGCGGAGCACTTCGAGCAAGACGGAATTTCCTGACATCGTGAGCACAGTCTGTCGCTCTGGCGACAGGTTGTTCGTGAGCAATCTCCAAGCCTCGTCGGTGCTCATGGCAATCGTCGCCACTTGGTTGCCGGGGACCTCGGTAAAATTCCAACCCTGCCCGGAAGCAACTATGTGCCACGTCACGGCTACCGGTCCCGATATGTCGATCGTCACGGTGTCTCCGAGCGATCCCTTCTGCCTGGCGAGACGGTGCGGGTAGGCCCATCGCAAACCGTCGAAAACAGGTTCGAGGACGTCACTTCGCAGGTCCGGTCCCCGGTGAAGGGCATCAAGCAGCTGCTGACGATGAATCCAGAACTCCGACAGCTCCCGAACTTGGTTCAACCAGACAGGGGACGGCTCGGTGCCAGCCCATTGGACATGCGCGGTTCGGGCCATCTGGTCTTGCCCGGCGAAAAGCTCCACGATCTGGGGACCACTCCAGGTGAGCAGGCCTATGGCGACCCTCGGGCTCAGTCCCCTGGTTGCTGAGACCCACGCCTGCATCAGGTCGTCCAGCCATTCGATGAACTCGGACTCATCGGCGCCATCAGGGGGTCGCGTCCCAAGGTAGTTGTCTCGGTGTCGTGACAGCACGCCGAGGTCGCCGTTGACCAGATGGCTCACCAGACCGAGGACGCTCCACCCCGGACAGGGAGTTTCTCGCGACCAGTCCGAGGGCTCAAGCGAGTTCAAGAGGTCGAGTAAGCGGCTCCGTTCAACTCCGAACAGCGCGGAGATATCTCCAGGAGGACCGCCCGCTACTGCCATCTGCCCATCCTGGCAGGAGGCCGCGATCGGAACAATGGACAGTTCCGTTTGCGCGATCGGCCCCACCGAGCGGCGGTCTGGGACGCCGTGCTGTTGTGAGCGAACTCCGTGATGGCTACGTCCGAGTTACTACTTCCATTCCAGGTTGAGCACAACCGTTGCTCCTTGTCCGACCAGTTGCGCCTCGACTGCGACGCCCGGAGTGACTCCTCCGAAGCAGCCGGTCAGTTCAGTGGGAAAGTCGCAGGGTACGGATGCAGTCAATGCTCGACCCGCCTGCATGAGGTCAAGCGAGTAACCCGGTGCAGGTGTCACTCGGTTGACTGGTGTCGCTTCCGCAGCGGTTGTGGTTGATTGCGGCGTGTACGTCACCGTCAGATACGTATGACTCGACGTAGCCGGTGGTATGACCTCAACGAAAGAGTCGGTGGCGCTGTAGCTAACCGTGAGTTCGAGAGGGTTCAACGGGGCGCCGGCCGAGGAGGCCTTGACCGCGAACGCAACATGTGTCGAACCATCCGTGGATGGGAGCGTCGCCGCGCCCGAGGCGCTTAGGCCGACACAGCTCGGAAACTTGAACAATGTTGGCCACGAACTGTCGTTCAAACCACCATCGAGCCCAGCTGGACAAACTTCTAGAGCGACCGTGCTTGACGCCTGCAAGTGGACTGGCGCCGTTGTCGGATGTAGTCCAACGGTGAGCCAATCGCCATCGGACAGAACAACTCCTGACACTGTGAAACTCCGGGCGCCAAAGGGAGGGGCCGTCGAAGTCGTTGTCGTCGGACTCGTCGCTGCAGTGGTGGGAGCCGATGTCGTTGTGGTGGTAGTCGTTCGCGGGCCGGCAGTCGGTTTCGTCCCTGTGCAGGAGCCGCAAGCAACGATTGCACAAAAAGCAACGACGGCCGCACCTAGCCGCATTCCGACGATGCTATTCCGAACAGAACCTCGACAGAAGATAATCCGCGCTGAGCGCCTCACAGGGACGCCGGATACCCAGTCAGTTCGACCTCGCCTGTATCCGGTGAACTGGGTTGTGCAGAGATCCGCCGGACCCCGAAGAGGTGAGGCGATCCCACTTGACCCCTCAATATTGTGCTTGGATTTTGAGGTGAGCAGTCCCGAGGAAGGCGCGTGCGTCGCAAGCGCCAGCCGCGACATCGGGGCCAGCGCTGAGAAAATCTTCGAGTTCATTGCCGACCCGGCGCAACAACCTCAATGGGACGGTAACGACAACCTGTCCGAGGCGGCCGAAGGCCAGAGAGTCCGGGCACTGGGTGACATGTTCAGCATGAGGACAAAACGAGGAAGTGTCCGCGAGAACCACGTCGTCGAGTTTGAAGAAGGCAGGCGGATCGCATGGAAGCCCGCCGAGCCGGGGCAAGAGCCGCCGGGACACATGTGGCGCTGGGTCTTAGAACCATTAGAGCCGTCGCGAACACGCGTCACCCACACCTACGACTGGACACGGTTGACCGACGAGGGACGATTTGACCGTGCCCGCGAACCACCGCCGACAAACTTCGGGCCTCTGTTGACCGCCTCGCCAACCTCGTCGAACGCGACTAGATGTCGGTTGTCGTGCGTCAGTGACGATGTTCCCCCGACACGATCAAAACCCGGGTCCTGAGTCCAACCTCCCGGTAGAGCACGTGCAGCGGAGGAGCTCCGTGAACTTTCACGTCGACGTAATCGGGCAACAATCTCCTCGAGAAACCTCGACGATCAGGACAACTTTCCTACAGCCACCACGCACATTTGGTCTGACGGTCAAGGGAAATGGTCCAAGGGCCTCAGCCTCGGCTGGGGTTGCTCTCGCGTCCGGCCACCCACTCTCGGTAACTACGCAACGCGGTGCTGACAAGGAGCCGGAAGACCAGTCCCACGGCGAGCAAGAACACGGCGAGCACGAGGGTCACGAAAATCGCTGTGCCTGCGGGGACGAAGGTGTCCGCGAGAGTGATCACGCCCGGGAGGATAGCTGAGGCTCGATCCGTCGTTCCGTGAAACAGTTGTCAGCGATGGACAACGAAAGGGTACCTGGCGTACCGGGATACTCCCGACGTCGTCCGGGAGATGGATTGGCACCACTCAGCGAATCGGACTACCGAAGCGAATCACGTTTCCGTCAGGATCACGGATCGAGCCCTCGCGCCTGCCATAGTCCTCATCGCGAGGCCCTTTCACCTCGATTCCGGCTTGGCTCCAGTCTTCGGCCACCCGGTCGGCATCAAGACAGTAGATGTAAAGACCACCGTGACCCGGAAGATCGTCAGCTCCCACTTGGGCCAAGTGGATGGTGAGATCCTGATCACGGTGGGCGAAGGCATAGGCGTCGTTGTGGAACGACACTTGGAAGCCCGCACGCTCGTACCAACCGGCTGAGCGAGTCACGCTCTCCACGTTGAACACTGGTTCGAACCCCGTGATCAGCCATGTGCTCGACAGGAGTTGAAGCTGGCCGTCTCTTTGCCCATTGAGCCCGCCAAGGCAGGAATGGCAGATTGGCAGGTCCGGGTGCGATCGCAGCCTGACCCACCAATCGACCGACGTCGAGCAGCACGCGGATGTCACAGCCATGGCCGACAAGGCTAGGCCCCTCCAGCCTGACGCTCCGGTCGATCCGCCGGTCTTGTCAGAATGGATCGATGAGGTCCGAGGAGCTGAGCGACCTGTCGGATTTTGCTCTTCATGCGATTCTGGAGGTCCTGGAAGAGGATTGGTCGAGACCCGCTTTTGGTCTGGAGTGGAGCTGCTGGCAGACCGTCGATCATTTGATCGACTGCCTGTTCTCCTACACCTTTCAGGTGGCGGCACGGGCCCAGTCAGGGTTCCTCCCTTTCCACGAACTCCATGCGCAATCAGGTGCGACGCCAGAAGACCTCCTCGTGGGATTGCGGGGGATTCTGGGTGCTCTGCAGACCGTTCTCGACGCTGCACCCGAAGGCACGACTGCCTCCGACGGTGTTTTTGCCCTGGCGCCATCAGATTGGCGAGCAAGGGCTGCGTACGAGCTCGTTCTCCATACCTACGATGTCGTTTCCGCCTTCCATCGGGACTTCTCGTTATCGGATGAACTCTCCCGATCGCTCATCGAATGCGACACCCTCTGGATGATGGATCACGAGGTTGCTCGGACGACCACAGATCCGTGGAGCGGTCTGCTCATTTCCTCAGGACGACAGCCACCCCTTCGCTGAATCGCCGACGGAGGAGCGCCAGCCGTGGCTCTGGGATCGTAGTCACGACCTTCCAAGATCACGTCGGGACGGTTAGGTTCAGAACCATGTCACTCGGGACCGGTGTGTGGTGCGGGCCGTCGTTCGAATCAGGAGGGAGAGCGGCCCGGCGATTGAGTCTCGCTCTGTTCTTGGCGGTCATCCTGTGCGGGGCCATGCTCGTTCCCTCCGCCGCGGACGGTGCCGCGGCCGCGCTGGCGCGGTGACCTGCCTACCGTGACCTGGATGCATGGCTATCCCGCTCGGGGCACTCCGAAGAAACTCGACCGGGTGGGGGTGATCAAGGTCGGACCGTCGGGCGCACGCAACGTCCTCGTGTTGGAACCGGGAACGTCGGCTGCTGCCGCCTACTTCGTGCCACTCGCAAAGTGGATCGTTGCCACGTCGCCGAACTGGCAGGTCTGGGCGGTCGAGCGCCGAGAGACGCTCCTTGAAGACGAGTCCGTCCTGAACCTGGCCAAACAGCGAAAGGTCGGCGCCAAGCAACTGTATGACTACTACCTTGGCTACCTCAAGGATCCGAGCATTACACGACATTTCACTCCGGTGCCCAACTCCACGGTTGAGTTCGCCAAACAGTGGGGCATGAACGTTGCCGTCCAAGATCTCCATGTCGTCATCGCAGCGGCAAAGAAGTCCGGCCGCACGGTGGTCCTCGGCGGCCATTCCCTGGGCGGCTCCGTCGTGACCGCGTATGCGACGTGGGACTTCGACGGCCGCCCCGGAGCCGACGATCTGGCCGGGCTTGTCTACATCGACGGGGGAAGTGGTCCGGCCGCATCGGCGCAGCAGGCGACCGCGGCGCTGCAGACGTTGGAGGCGCCCGGTGCGTCCCCATGGCTCTCTTTCGGCGGGATCCCTGCGCCCTATGCCGGCTTGTTCAACGCCACCGGATCGCTGGGGGCGTTGCTCTATCCCGACCAGCCCTCGCTCGGACAAACGTCGGGGCTGTTGCCATCCGACATCGTCCCCCCCGTGAAGGTCACCAACTTGGGCCAATACGGCTATGCGTTGAACGTTGCAACATCACCCCTCAGTTTGGCCGCGGCGCAAGCCCATCTAGGAAGTGGATTGTCTTCCCAACCCCTCACGAACGGGTATTACGGTTGGAACGAGGCTGGCGCCCTCACGCCCATCAGGCGATTCGCGACCATGTTCTCGGGCTACCCCATGCTGAACGTCGACGGCACCGAGTGGTACTTCCCACAGCGTCTGACCGACGACACGATGGCGGTGGACAATGGCAACGCCAACCTGGCGCAAGTCGTCCTCGACGTCCACTCGACAATGGGACACGACTTGCCCAAGAACCTCCTGATCTACGCCTTCGGGGCGCACCTGGAGGGTCTGGGAGCGCTCGACGCGGCCCGACAGCTCGCCGCGCAGTCCGGCATCCCGAACGCGAACCTCACGCTCATCAACCGGCAGAGCACCTACGCCCACAACGACCCGGCAGGGGCGTACCCGGTCAATGCCTTCTTCAGCGGACTCGTGCCCTTTCTGCGCAAAGTAGCGACCAAGAGGTGAAGTCGTCGAGAGTGGTTGCAAAGCCTGGGTCGGGAGCGTCACGTCCGGTCGCTCCAGACCATTGGGGCTCGTCGCTGGCCCACTTTGCACAACTGTCCACCTGACACATCATTCGGGAGTCCGAATCGGCGAATCGGAGCCCCGCGGATCGTCCACCGACAGGTCCTTTGGCACTCGGCGAACCGACGCTCTGGGTAGCTCCCCGAAGAGCTTGTCGGGAAGTCGATGATTCCGAGGTGCGGTGGAGCGTTCAGACCATCTTCATCAGGACGTCGGCGAAGCGTTCGGCGCCCGCTGGGTCGGTGTCGAAGAAGAGCACGGGATCGAGCATTTCGAGCTCGAGGAGCACGGGCTGACCGTCGTCGGCCTCGACCGTGTCGACCCTGGCGTAGGCAGAAGGGCCGTGCAGTTGCTCGGCCGCGGCAACAGCAGCGTGGCCCAGTTCGACCTGGGCGGCCGACGCCGAGGCGGGCGTCACGAGCTGGAACTCGATGAGGCTGTCCGTCGGCGCGGCGCCTGGCGGGATCATCGGGTCCTTGTGCATCGCATGGCTGAACACGCCACCGACGAAGATCAACCCGATCTCGCCAACGTCGTCGACGGCCTGCTGGTAGGGCTGGACCATGGCGGTGCGCCCGGACCTGACGAGGTCGGCGACGTGACGTCGGGCCCGGTGGTGCTCGTCGGGTCGGTAGCGCGCCGTCTGGAAGCCTCCCCCGGAGACTGATGGCTTGACGACGATCTCGCCGACGGGAAGCCCGAGCAGGGCCGGATCAGGATCTCCTCCAGGTTCCACCCAGATCGTCGGGACCACTGGGACGCCGGCCGCCTCCAGGTCGCGCAGGTAGCGCTTGTCGATGTTCCAACGGAGCACCGCCGGCGAGTTGACGACGGGCACGCCGAGGGCGCCAGACACGTCGTCGACCCAGCATAGGAACGCGTCGACGTGGTGGATGTTGTCCCATGCCCCGTTCGCCAGCACCAGGTCGTAGGCCGACCAGTCGACGTCGGGGTCGCTCCACACTGCCGCGTCGGCCTCGACGCCGCGACGGGCCAGCGTGGCCCGAAGAGGCGGCCAGTCGTCGTGGAGGTTGGGGAACGCCGGGCAGGCCGCCGCGACGATGCGGCGTGGAGCCGGGGCGGCCCCCGCCCGGTCGGAATCCGTCAAGTGCCGATGGGAAAGTGGCAGGCCACCTGGTGGCCGGGTGCGATCTCCCGCAGCTCGGGCACCTCCTCGGCACATCGCGCCTCGGCTCTTGGGCAGCGGGTGCGGAAGCGACAGCCCGAAGGCGGGTTGATCGGGCTCGGCGGTTCGCCCGAAAGCGGCACCCCCGCGGGGCGCCTCGGGGTCGGGCTCGACCGTGGACGCCAGCAGCGCCGACGTGTAGTGGTGCGCCGGGGCCTGGTAGAGCACGTCGGAGGGGGCGACCTCGCAGAGACGACCGAGGTACATCACCGCCACTCGGTCGCTCACGTTCTTCACGACGGCGAGGTCGTGCGCGATGAACAGGAGGGTGAGGCCGAACTCGTTCTTGAGATCCTCCAACAGGTTCAGGATCTGCGCCTGGACCGAGACGTCGAGGGCGGAGACGATCTCGTCGCACACCAACAGCTTGGGTTTGAGCACGAGCGCCCTGGCGATACTGATGCGCTGGCACTGGCCCCCGGAGAACTCGCGGGGGCGCCGGCTGCCGTTGAGGTACGGATCGATGCCGACCTCCTCGAGCATGGCGTACGCCGCTTTCTGCCGCTCCTCCTTGGTCCCGATCCTCCAGATGGTGAGCGGTTCGGCCACGATGTCGCGCACACGTCGCCTCGGGTTGAGGGATGAGATCGGGTCCTGGAAGATCATCTGCACCTGCGTGCGCAAGGTCCGCAGGTCGCCGCGGCCGAGGGCCGTGAGCTCGGTATCGCCGAAGCGGATCTTGCCGGAGGTCGCCCGTTCCACTTGCACCACGGCGCGGCCCGTGGTCGTCTTCCCACATCCAGATTCGCCCACGAGGCCGAGCGTCTCGCCCTTTCGCAGCGTGAAACTGATCCCGGCGACCGCCTGCACGGCCTGGTTCCCCTTCTGGAACGTGACGTAGAGGTCCTCGACGGTGAGCAGCGGCTCCGCGGCGGCATCGGGCGGCGCCTGGGGATCGGTCACGGTGTCCGTCACGCCGTTGCCTCCCGAGTCTCGGCGTCGGGGGTGGTATCCGTTCCGGCAGCCGTGGTGAGGGGTGTGTCCGTCGCGCCGTCGGTGTCGGTGGAGGTGATGTCGGGTGCGTTCGCACTCGTGCCGGCTGGTGCGTCTGCGGTGGTGTCAGGGATGCGTATGGGCACCGGCGAGCGGCCGGTGCCAGCCGGCAGTGGGTACCAGCAGGCGTAGCTGTGGCCGGGCTCCGCCTCCACCAGTGGCGGCTTCTCGTTGTGGCACTTCTCCTGGGCATAGGGGCAGCGCGGCGAGAAGGAGCAACCGGCAGGAGGGCTGAGCAGGTCGGGGGGTCGACCGTCGATTGCGGTCAAGCGAGTGTGGCTCGGGTTCGCCAGTCGTGGCGTGGAGTTGAGCAGCGCCTCCGTGTAGGGCATGGCCATGCTCTTGAACAAGACGTTCGTCGGGGCCCGCTCCACGACGTTGCCGGCGTACATCACGATGATGTCGTCGGTCCTCGTCGCGACAACGCCGAGGTCGTGTGTGACAAGAATCATCGCCATCTCGCGTTCGTGCTGCAGCGTCCCGAGCAGATCCAGGATCTGTGCCTGGACGGTCACGTCGAGGCCCGTGGTGGGCTCGTCGGCAAGGAGCAGCCGAGGCGCGCAGGCGAGCGCGATGGCGATCATGACGCGCTGGCGCATGCCGCCGGAAAGCTGGGCCGGGTACGCCTCGTAGCGTTCGACAGGGGACGGTATGCCCACCTGCATCAGGAGCGAGAGGGCCGTCTCCTTCGCCTCGCTCTTGCTCAGCTTCAGGTGGATCTTGAGCGGCTCGGTGATCTGGTTCCCGATGCGCTGGACCGGGTTGAGAGACGTCATCGGATCCTGGAACACCATGGCGATGTGGGTGCTCCAGAGCTTGCGCAGGTCGTCGACCGGGGCGTTCAGGATCTCGGTCCCGTCGTATCGCACAGAACCGGTCTGTGTGGTCGACGCCATCGGCAGCAGGCCCATGATGGCGCGCGAGAGGACCGTCTTGCCCGACCCCGATTCGCCCACGATGCCGAGCGTCTTGCCGTGCCCGAGCGTGAGCGAGACGTCCTGCACGGCCCGCAGCGGTCCGCGTGACGTGGCGAACGAGACGTCCAGGTGCTCGACCTGGAGCAGGGGTCGGCGGACGTCGCTCACAACTTGATCTCGGTGACGTCGAAGTACGCCCGCAGCTTGTCCGCCACCACGTTGAGGCTGAAGAGGAGGAGGAACATGGCGGTAGCGGGGAAGATCACCAGCCACGGGTTGGTCTGCCCCTTGGCGCCCGTCAGGAGGCTGGACCCCTCGTTGAGCATGTTGCCCCAGCTCGGCGTCGGAGGCTGCACGGAGAGTCCGAGGAAGGCCAGGGAACCTTCCAGCACGATGATCGTTGCCACCGCAATCAGGCCGAAGGAGACGATCGTCGGCGTGATGTTCGGAAGGATCTCGCGGTAGAGGATGCGGCTGTCGCTGGCGCCCAGCGCCTTGGCGGCCAGGACGAAGTCACGTGTGGCGTAGGAGAGCGTCGACGCCCGCACCACCCGGAAGATCAGGGGAGAGGCGGCGATCCCGATGACGAGGGTGATCTTGAAGAGCGAGTGTCCCCAGAAGGACACGATGGCGATGACGGCCACGATGGCCGGGAACGCGAGCACGATGTACGAGAACGTGTTCAGTGACGTGTCGACGCGGCCGCGCCGGTAGGCGGAGAACATGGCCGGGATGCCGCCGATCACCAGTCCGATCAACGCCCCGCCGAACCCGACGACGAGCGAGACCCGGGCGCCGTAGATCAACCGGCTCAGGATGTCCCGGTAGAGATCGTCGGTGCCGAGGAGATGGCCCCAGCCTGGTCCGCCGTTCTGCACGCTGTTGTAGTTCCCCAGGTCGGGGTTGGGGAGTGGGAGGAAGTTGGCGAAGGTGGCGAGGACCGCGACCAGGACGATGAATGAACAGCACACCCAGAAGAGTGGGCCGAGCTTCTTCTTGGTGGGATCCGCCGCTGCTTCGGCGGCGATCTCCTCCTTGATGTCGGCGAAGGCCTCTTTGTGTGCGACGGCGACGCTACTCACGGGCAATCCTCGGGTCGACGATGGTGAACAGGAAGTCGAAGATGAAGTTGATGATCACGATGGCCACGGCCACGAAGAGGGTGATGCCCTGGACCACGGTGTAGTCGTCCTGGTTCACGCTCGAGATGAGCTGGTAACCCAGCCCGGGCATCTGCAGCAGCAACTCGACCACGAAGGTGCCGGCGATGAGGCTGCCGATCGTCACACCGGCTGAGGCGAGGAGCGAGATCGACGACGGTCGCAGCGCGTGGCGCCACATGATGCGCCGGTCTGACAAGCCTTTCGAGCGGGCCATCGTGATGAAGTCCTCTTGGAGGGTGGAGATGAGGTCGTTCCTCAGCAGGCGGAAGTACACCACGATGGAGCCGAGTGCCAGGACGAGGGAAGGCAGCAGCATGGCGTGGATGTTCGTCGAGAAGTCCTGCGTGATGGGTACGTAGGACGCAGGACCCGGGAAGATGTGCCAGTGCACGGCGAAGAGCAGTACCAGGACGGGCGCGATCACGAACGGGGGCAGCGCCAACATGGCGAAGGTCGTGCTGTTGGACGCTTGGTCGAACAGCTTGTTCGGCCGGCGTGCGGCGTGCATCGCCATCGGAAAGGCGCATGCGAAGGCGATGATCTGAGAGAAGATGATCAGCTCGAGGTCGATCGGGAACGACTGTTGGATGATGCTCCACGTCGTCTGGTGCGTCGTGAAGGACTGCCCGAGGTTCCCCTGGAAGACGTGGCCGATCCAGATGAAGTACTGCTGCCACAACGGCTTGTCCAGACCGAGCTGGTGGTCGAGGATCTTGACGTTGTGCGCCGTGGCGTTGGGCCCGAGGATCGTGTCGGTCGGGTTGCCGGGCAGCAGGTGGACGAGAAAGAAGGAGACGACAGACACGAAGAGGATGATGATGAGCAGCAGCACCAATCTCTTCGTGACGTAGCGGCCCACGGCGTCCCTCCCACCCCTCCGTAGCTGTCAGCTTGCTCTATCCGGTTTCGTCTTCTCCGGCTTCTGCCGCCCCGCTCCGTCGGTTCAGTCGCCGACCCACCCAGCGGCGCCTGATCCTAGACCGGACGCTGCTTTCCTACCATGCCGCCCACCTCAGAGAGTGTCGAGGAGGCTCCAGATGTGATTGAGGAGGCTCCAGGTCCGGCGGATCTCGTCGAACGAAGTGGTCCCCGGTGGTGCCGGTCCAGTTGGACTCCATCCCCCGCAGCGACCACCGGGGGACGACTTCGGCGAGCCGGGCTGGGGAGCGGCGACGCGTGGCGACGGTGCGGCCTGGCACGGGAGCGAGCGCGCTCAGGACTAAGAGGCCGGGGACGGAGCGGGCGCGGGCCGGACTGGGGGCGGGCCCGGGCCGGGTAGGAGTGAGGGACGGACTTTGCACGACGGCGTCATCCGATCTCTCGTTGAACCACCAACTGGGTTCGACCAATGCATCTGGGGTATGCGGGCGGCATCCCGGGCATGAGCCTTGGGTCAAACATCGGCGGGCAGCCGTGCGTTACGGTCAGCCCAGGCAGATCGCCTTTTCACCTGATTGCAGCCCTTTAGACCGCACGTGTTCCCGTCTCTTGACCGCAGTGTGTGCCCGGACCTTCCCATCTCGCACGCGTTCGTGGACTGCCCCGTGAGGGGCTGGCGTCTCTGGGTGCGCACATTTGCTTCTATGGGTCGGAGCGCTTCGAGGAGCATCGGGGGTGGTTAGGCGGTGAGCCAGAGCGTTGGTGCTCCGGGTCAGCGCGTCGAGGCGCCCGGTCAGGGGGCGGATCACGAAGCGAGCCTCACCGTCGACCGCCCGGGCGTTGGGGCAGCGGGTTCCGAGGCTCAACCAGTGGGCCCGGTCGGGCGTGACCGTGCGCTCATTGGGATGGCTGACCTCTGGAAGAAAGTGCCCGAAGCAGTCAAAGAGACGCTGCTGCCGTTCGCCGTCGCCCGGATCGTGGTCCTGGGCGCCCTCGGCATGGCCCACTTCGTCGTCGACCGGACTCATCCGGCGTCGCCCGGCGTCGCGCTCCGCGTGCACCAGGGACTGCTCGGATGGGACGCGGGCTGGTACGAGACGATCGCCCGCACTGGATATGCGCCCCTCGGCAGCCAGTCACTTCGTTTCTTCCCAGCGCTCCCTCTGTTCACTCACGTGCTGGCGTGGGTGCCAGGTGTCCACGACGGCGCTGCGCTCGTCGTGCTCGCCAACCTGGCGGCCTTCGTTGCGACGGCACTTCTCTTCCTGCTGGCGCGCCGCGAGCTGGGAGACCGTGACATGGCCCGCCGCAGCATCTGGATACTCAGCCTGCTTCCCTCTGCCTTTGTCCTCGTCATGGGCTACGCCGAATCGATGCTGTTGCTGTTCGCCATCGGCTGTTTTCTCGCCCTTCGTCCTGTTCGTTCGAGCATTGCCGGCCCTGCGATCGCCGGTTCCTCCTTCGCAGGACCTTTCGTCGCCGGCTCTTCCCCGGTCGTGGCTGCAGAGACTGAGAGTGTCCAGACGTCTGACCCACGGCCACACTTCGCCGTCGCAGGTGTGCTGGCCTTCGCTGCTGCCCTCACTCGCCCCATCGGAGTGTTGCTCGCGCTCGCCGTCGCGGCTGAGTTGATCCGCTGGTGGCCCCGGCTCCATCGGAGCGCCCGCATCGTCGGCCTCGTCGCGTTCTGGGCCCCGTTCCTGGGTCTGGTCGCCTTTCTCGCATGGTCGAGGCACGTCGTGGGGGACTGGTGGGCGCCCCTGCGCGTCCAGCTGCAGAACTCTCATCACGGCGGGTTGGCGGACCCGTTCAGCACCCTCTACCACGATGCCACCGGGTTGCTGCACCATCACGTGGGCACAGCGCTCCACGTGCCCTGGGTGCTGCTCGCGCTGGCGATGCTTTTGGTCTGTTGGCGACGGCTCCCGGCGCCCTACACGTTGTTCGCTGGAGCCGTCCTCGCTGTCGCCGTGTCCGGCGCCAACCTCGATTCGTTCGAGCGCTACGCCCTGTCCGCCTTCCCGCTGAGCATGGCCGCCGCAACGATCCTGACGGGATCCCGCATCGAGCGAGCGGTGCTCTCACTCCTTGCCGCCGCCCTGGCGGGATACGCACTGCTGGCGTTCCTGAACATCTCGGTCCCCTGAGGGCGCAGGCGAATCCGCCACCCCGATCCAATCTCTGTGCATGGCCAAACCAGTACGCATCCGTACTGCAATGACGGGTCGACCCCTGCCCGGAAGCCCACATCGAAACCTCCGCCTCGGGCGGTGAGACCACGCAGGTCACAGAACGACTGCTCTGCGCCTCCACAACGGCCCTCGGAACCAGCGTGCTCAGCCCGAGGCCCCTGCGCCAACGAGGGGCTAGACCGCGCGCGCCGCCCCGGAGAGGCTCCGCGGCCGAGCGGGAACACGGAATCCGGAGTCGATCCGGAGCTGACAACAAACTCCCGAATCCGGGTTCCACCGGGTCGTCAACTATCCTGACCTGCTCGTGGCAGTGCCAACGGAACCACCCGTCGTCATCGCCGGCGCGGGTCCCGGTGGCCTGACGGCGGCCTACCTGCTGACCAAGCGCGGCCAACATCCGCTGGTCCTGGAAGCAGACGACCAGGTCGGAGGCATCAGCCGCACCGTCGTCCGAGACGGGTGGCGCTTCGACCTCGGTGGTCACCGGTTCTTCACCAAGGTGCCCGAGGTCGAGGAGCTGTGGCACGAGATCCTCCCCGAGGGCGACTTCATGCTCCGCCCGCGGATGAGCCGCATCTACTACCGAGGAAAGTTCATCGACTACCCCCTCAAGGCCGTGAATGCGCTGCGCAACCTGGGTATATGGGAAGCAATTCTGTGTGGCTTCTCGTACGTGTGGGCGCGCATCCGCCCCCCAAAGGACCAGAACAACTACGAAGGCTGGCTCGTCGCTCGGTTCGGCTGGCGTCTCTACCGCCATTTCTTCAAGACCTATACGGAGAAGGTCTGGGGCGTGCCCGTCTCCGAGATGCCTGCCGACTGGGCCGCGCAGCGGGTCAAGAATCTCGATCTCCGCAAGGCAGTGATGAACGCGATCCTCCCCAAGCGGGGCCAGACGGAGATCACGACGCTGATCGAAGAGTTCCAGTACCCGAAATACGGCCCGGGAATGATGTGGGAGGTCTGCACCGAGAAGGTCGCTGCCGCCGGGGGCACGATCGAAATGGAGGCCCGGCTCACGGGCATTCACGTCGAGAACGGCCGGGCAACGTCGGTGACGTATGCCCAAGGCGACGAGACGAAGACGGCGCCCGCCTCCGCCGTCGTGTCGACCATTCCGATGCGAGAGCTGGTCCACACCATCGAGCCGACCCCGCCACCCGAGGTCGTGGCCGCCGCCGACGACCTGCACTACCGCGACTACCTGACGGTCGCTCTCATCGTGCCCGAGTCGCGAAGCTTCCCCGACAACTGGATCTATATCCATGCCACCGACGTCGAGGTCGGACGGATTCAGAACTACGGATCGTGGTCGCCGTACTTGGTCAAGGACGGCCGCACCTGCCTCGGTCTCGAGTACTTCGTCTTCGAGGGCGACGAAATGTGGAACACGGCCGACGACGAATTGATCGCTCTCGGGACCAAGGAGCTCGTGTCCCTTGGTCTCGCCGCCGATGGCGATGTCGAGCAGGGTTACGTCGTCCGGGTTCCCAAGGCGTACCCGTATTACGACTTCTCCTACAAGGACAACGTGGCCACCATCCGCAAGTGGCTCGAGACCGAAGCGCCCAACATCCACCCGGTCGGGCGAAACGGCATGCACAAGTACAACAACCAGGATCACTCCATGTACACCGCCCTGTTGACGGTCGAGAACATGTTCGGGGCGACACACGACATCTGGTCGGTCAACGTGGAAGAGGAGTACCACGAGGCCGGCTCGACCGGTCGCGACGCACCCGTCCTGCCCCGGCGTGTCGCAGCGGCGGGCGCGCATGACGCCGGCTGAAACCCGGCCGGCGGAGGTGGATGGTGGCGGCTGCGGCGCCTCGTGACTCACCGCTGGGATCGTCGACGGGCTCGGCGGCGCCACCCGCCTCGGAGGCTGCCGCCAGCGAGAGCAGAACGGCATCCCGCTCCGACGCAGACACCCCACGTGCACCTGGCCCACCGAAGAGCGGCAGGCTCGACGTAGAGCCTGCGGACGGAACCGAAGGCATCGGCCCACGCTCGCAGGACGCGTCGCTGACGCGGGAGATCAGCTCTGCGGACGCGGCGCATGAGGGCGCTCGAACCCCAACGCCGGAGGGTCCCGAGTGTGCTGTGAGCCACCACCGCCGCCAACACCGCCGCCGGGCGCGCCGCCTGCTGGTCCCCTACGGCTGCGCGGCCGCGGTCTATCTGGTTGTCGGCGTCGTCTTGTGGTGGCACGCGTGGGCAGCCGGCGCCACCACGCACACCCTCTGCGGCTGCGGCGACCCCGCGCTGTTCCTGTGGTTCTTCCAATGGCCTGCCACGGCGCTCCAACACGGACAGAACCCGTTCTTCTCCACCGCGTTGTTCCATCCCACGGGGATCAACCTCTTGTCGCAAACGTCCGTCCCAGCGATCACCATTCCCTTAGCTCCCGTGACCTGGATCTGGGGCCCCGTCGCCTCCCTCAACGTGGCATCCACGTTGACCCCCGCGCTCAGCGCCCTCGCCGCGTTCGCCGCCTTGCGTCGCTGGACGCAGTGGTGGCCGGCGGCCTTCCTGGGCGGGTTGCTCTACGGCTTCTCACCCTTCGTGATCGTCAACATGGAGTTCGCTCACCTGATGACAGCGGCATTGATGGTGATCCCCCTCGTTTTGATCACACTTGACGAGATCCTCGTGCGTCAGCGCTACAAGGCCTGGACCGGTGGGCTGGCGTTGGGCGTCCTCCTGTTCGTGCAGTTCTTCGTCTCCACGGAACTCCTCGTCATCGTCGTGATGGTGGCCGCGGTCAGCATCGTTGTGTTGGTGTTGGCCACCCTGTTGATCGATCCGGCCGAAGTGCGTCGTCGGACGCGTCATGCTGCGATCGGTTTGGCCGTCGGATGCGGAGTCGGCGTGGTGTTGTTGGCCTGGCCAACCTGGTTCGCCCTCGACGGTCCAGGGCACCTCTCGGGTCACATATGGCCAAGCACTCAAACCGTCGGTGGCTACCTGCCCTCGAACTTCGTCCAACCCGATTACATCCAGGGCATGGACGTGTACCAATACCTCACCGGGTACCTAGGCTCCCAGCTGGCATCCGGCGCGTATTTCGGCTGGGGCATGGTCGCCGTGCTGGCTGGAGGCTTGGTCGCGTTCCGCCGGGACGTCCGCCTCTGGTTCTTTGCGTTCGTGCTGGTGCTGTGCGGGTTCGCGTCCGTCGGCTCGCTCCATGGGCAGTTCGCGTTGGCGACGCTCCTGGCGAAGCTCCCGGTCGTCGAAAACGTGATCGTCCAGCGCTTCGTGGTCGTTGGTTTCTTGGCCGCGGCCGTGATGCTCGGCATCATCATCGACCGTGTCCACGCGTCAGGTTTTGTCGGGGCCGGGTCCTCGTTGGCCGCCGTGGAAGGCCAGGAGACGACGGCCCATCCGGTAGCAGCCACGCCCCGGAGCGGCGGCTTTGCGTCGCTGCCGACACGTCGGAACGGCGCCACGCGGTCGGATGGCGGCATATCCCATCACTTCGGGAATGGACGACGCGCCGCCGCACGCCGAGTGTTCGCGACGTTGGCCGCCGTCGCCACGGCGGCGGTCGCCCTCGTTCCGATCGCCGTGACCTTTGGGCCGAGGCTCCCTTTCACCATGGAACGGGTCATCCTTCCGCGCTGGTACACCGAAGTCGCCCCGCATCTACCCCCGGATCGCGTGCTGCTGTCGTATCCCGCACCTTTCTCCGTGATCCAGACGAGCGAGGCTTGGCAGGCGGTCAATCGGATGCACTACAGCCAGGCAGGTGGCGGCGGTCCCCAGGGCGTGGCCTCGCGCGCCGGACCCGCTCGCGCCGGATTCGAGGTTCTCGCTCGCCTCGCGCTCAACGTCAATCTCCCTCTGCCCACGGCGACGCCGACCGAGCAGTTGTCGGTCCGTCGCGCCCTGGCGTATTGGCAGGTGACGACTGTGGTCATCCCCTCCAACTTCGCTGCCCCATTGACGCAGCAGGGCACCGATCCCGCGTATGCGGCTTCGTTCATGACGGCCGTTCTCGGGAGACTTCCAACGCTCGAAGCCGGTGCCTGGGTCTGGAACGATGTGGATTCCTACGTCCGCGGTACGACGCAAACGGAACCTCAGATCGCCGCGGGTTGGGCCGTGCGTCCGACAGATGTCGCCCGCTGCGTCGCCATCGCCGAGGGTCGTGCGGGGCGGTTCGCCCGGCCAAGCATGCGCGGGCCTGAATGCATTGCCCATGCCGCTGTCTTGGCTCGGTCGCGGTGATGCACCCGATCCGATCGCAGTTCATCGGGCTTCTGGCGTCCGAACCGTGTGCGGTCGGTCCGCCGCCGGGTGTCTGGCTGCACCCGGTCTCGCTGCACGCATCCCGCTCACGCGCTCCTGCCGGGCACGGAGCCTGGCGCAAGAAACGAAACACCAGCCAGACTCTCATTGCATCGGGAGTGCACCTTGCCCGAGGAATGCGACTCTGCGAAAGCACAACCCGCCCGGTCCGGGCAATGTCGGTGTCGCTGAGATGTGGGTTCACCGGTCACGGCGCACCCGTGAGTGATCGACGCCCGACGTTCCGTTCGATTTGGTGCCAGAGTTGCCACCTTGCACGGTCTGCAGCCAACGCCGGTTCACACTTTGGTGCCTTCCTTGGGACATCGAATGCTCCCGACGGGCCCAGGGTGCCCACGACAGGCACCGCGTCCCTCGTCCGACGCCGCCTTGGCGCCCAGCCTGACGTGACTTCCGGCGCTTGTCCCGACGGGAGTGGCTGCATCACAGCTGTCCGCTGGGGTCAACGTCCTGTCCCCGTTCGAAGCATGGCTCTCCTCGACGGCGTGGAGTCGGCGCAAGGACGAAGACGGTCGTGACCGAAGAACTCGAGTCAGAAGCGGGCCCCGCCGAGCTCCTGGTCGAAGGCGTGCCGGCGGCGATGTCCCTCGCCCCGAACGCGGTGGGCCCGAACTTCGGCGCCGAGCTCCTCGTCGATCCCGCGTCGAAGCCCGGTGTCGAGTCCATGCGAGCGGGCATCCTCCAGGCCGGTCCGCTCGCAATCGCCGGCGTCGTTGCCAATGGCGCAAGCGTCGTGCTCACGATCGCATTGGCACGACTGCTGACGCCGCACAGCTATGGCGTGCTCAATCAGCTGACTGGGCTGTTCTTGATCATCTCCATGCCCGGATCTGCGGTGGTTGTGGCCGTCGTGCGTCGCGTCACGATCTGGCACGAGGACGGCAGCGGCCACCTGGTTCGCCGATGGGCGGGTCGCGTGCATCGCCAGTGCACCTTGTTGGTTCTCGTGTGGGCGGCGTTGGTCTTCACGACTCGCCATTCGATCGCGGTCTTGCTGAATCAGCAGAGTGGCATCGGCATCGCGGCAATCCTCACAGCCGCAGCGTTCTTCATGCTGCTCTCCCTCGATCGCGGTTTGTTACAGGCTCGGCGTGGCTACGGACCGCTCGCGGTGAACCTCGTCGTCGAGATCGGCGTGCGGCTGGTCGCTGTCCTCCTCCTCGTGCTCGCCGGATTCGGCCCGTCAGGCGCAGCGGTCGGGGTCCTGATCGGCGAAGTGGTTGCTGCCGTCCATGCCCGGTATGCAGCTGTTCGAGCGTGGGCGGGCGGTGGCGTGTCCCGTCCCTGGGCGACAGCAGGTTGGAAGGCGGCGATCCGTCCAGACCCGGTTCTCCTGGTAGCCACGTCCCAGCGACGTGCGGTTGCGATAGATCTCATCGTCGCATGGGTGTCCCTCTCCATGGTGGCCGTACTCCAGAACGTCGACGTCCTGGTCGTTGGACGCGACAATCCAAGCCACAGTGGGGCATACGCGGCCGTGTCCGTGACCAGTAAGGCCATCGTCTTCGGCGCCATCGTGCTGGGCGGTTACCTGCTACCCGAGGCGGCGATCCGCTGGCGGGAAGGTGGCCACGCGCTTCGACAGCTCGCGGTCGTGCTGGTCCTGCTCGCCATCCCGTCCGTCCTCCTCTTCGGCGTGGCCGTGCTTGCACCCGAGAAGTTGCTCTCGATCGTCTACCACCATGAGTACACCTCGGCGGCATCTGCGCTTGCGCCTCTTGTGCTGGCGATGATCGTTCTCAGTGTCACCGTCGTGCTGACGATGTACCTGCTTGCGGTCGGCCGGCGATGGGTCGCCGTTGTCCTGGTTGCAGGAGCCATGGTCCTCACACTCGCAGTCCTCGGAACACACGGTGCACCTCGGTCGACTGCGCTGGTGGATCTTGGAGTGCAGACCTCGGTTCTTGCGGTGATCGTCGTAGGTTTTGCGTTCGTTCACCGCTTTCGAATGGGCCGCGAGCTTCGGAGCTAACGTGAACCGGATGGGTGACGAGCAGGGGAGGGTCGCGCCCGTGGGTGGTTCCATTCTTGAGCCGGACCTCGGCGGGGATGACGGTGGCATCGAGACGCCCTGGTTCCCGACGGGTTCGCGCCTTCTCGGCTCACAACCCGCAAGCGAGCTGTCGAACGATCCGGCGGGCCTCGAAGACCTCGCCGCGCTCGGCGTCGCGCTCCGGAATTCGTCGCGTCCACTTCGTTGCTTGGCGCGACCTCGACGACCCCGAGGCGGGCGGCTCGGAGCTCCATGCTCACAAGGTTGCGTCTCTGTGGGCGGCCGCAGGTCTCGATGTCACGTTCCGGACCTCGGCCGTACCGGGAGGAGCGAGAGTGCTGACGAGGGACGGGTACCGGGTGGTCAGACAGGCCGGCCGCTATTCCGTCTTCCCTGGGGCGGCGTGGGAGGGCCTCAGGATGGGGCATCGCCCCGGGGACGCTCTGGTCGAGGTCTGGAACGGCATGCCGTTCCTCTCGCCGCTTTGGTATCGAGGACCCCGCATCGTCTTCCTCCATCACGTGCATGCGGAGATGTGGGGCATGGTCCTGCCTCCGAGCTTGGCCCGATTGGGCGACGCCATCGAGCGTCGCGTTGCGCCACCGCTGTATCGGCGTAGCCGGATCGTCACGCTGTCAGAATCCTCGCGACGCGAGATCATCGACATGCTGGGCTTTCGCCCGGAGCAGATCAGCGTCGCTCCGCCTGGGATCGACGCTCGATTCCGTGCCGGAGGTCGCCGCTCGTCCACTCCATTGGTCGTGGCCGTGGGTCGGCTCGTACCAGTGAAGCGATTCGACGTTCTCATCCGTGTCTTGGCCAAGTTGAAGGTCGACCACCCGAGCCTCGAGGCGGTCATCATCGGTGAGGGCTACGAACGTCCCCAGCTCGAATTGTTACGTGAAGAGTTTGGGGCAACCGACTGGCTCAGCATGCCGGGCCGAGCGTCCGACGACGACCTCGTGTCCTGGTATCGCCGAGCGTGGGTCGTTGCGAGCAGCTCGCAGCGCGAGGGGTGGGGCATGACCCTCACAGAGGCTGCCGCATGTGGGACTCCTGCCGTCGCGACTGCGATCGCCGGGCACGCAGACGCCGTCGTCGATGGTGAATCGGGGATCCTCGTCGACGACGCCGGTGATCTACAGACGGCGCTGAACCGTCTGCTCAGCGATGACGTGTTGAGGAACCGCCTGTCCAAGGGAGCACTGTCTCGGTCACGTTGGTTCACGTGGGAGGCCACCGCACGGCGGGCGCTGGAGGTTTTGGCGGCTCAAGCTGCCACAAGAGGCTGAGCGAGCTCTCGAGCTCTCACGGCTGCGAAGCCGACCACAGCCGTCCGGCTATTTAGCCTGCTGCGTCGATGGCGACGGTGGCTGAGCGTCGTCTCCGCTCTCGTCCTCCCCGTTGGTTTCTTCTACGAGCGCATCGGGCTGTGGCTCCTCTCGGGCCTGGCCAACTCGCTCTGTTCCCTCGTCTCGCCCTTCCGCCTCGGGATCCTCTGCCGCGGGATCCTTTGCGGCGGGATCCACTTTCGTCGATTCGCGGTCCGTCGTTTGCCGGCCCGTCGTCTCCCGCTCCGTCGTACCTGGTTCGGGTGGAGCGGTGACCGGTTGGGCTGACTGCAGAGCCCGCGATCCAAGGGGTCGTGGAAGGCGCAACCGAAACGCCGAAATGGCGGCGTCGGCCAACAGCAGCACGACGCCGAGCCAGATGAGGTTTCCGGCCCTCGTGAAAGAGCTTGGCCAGTTCGAACCCGACAGGTAGCGGTGGACCTCCTGGCCGTAGACCACGGACGCGCATCCGGCGGCGATCAACGCCACACCTCCTGCGGTGGCAAGGCCTCGGACCCAGGGCACGTACAGGCCGACCCCGACCACGCCGGCCACACCAAGCGCTGCCCAGAGCGGTACGACCATGGCAGCAATCGCACCGGTGACAAGGCCGACGGCGACAGCGCGCCCTACGGCGCCTGCGGTGCGACGGGGCTCGACTGCGCCATCAGACTTCTCGAGGTCTCCGGGTTCCGTTCTGTCGACAGTGGCCAGTCGGCTTCCGTCACCAGTGGTCGCACCGTCGCTTCCCGTGATCGAGGTTGAAGACGAGGAAGACGTATACGGAGACGGTGAAGTGACCGAGAGGAGCGCGTTCGTGAGCGAAGTCTCGGCGACAGAAGCGTCCCCGACGGGTGCGTCCGGCATCTGATCGTCAGATGGCGGCGCCGAGGATCCGGAACCGCCGGATGCCTCGACATCCGACGGCGGGCCCCCAGCCGGCACGAACGGGATCGTCAGCGTCGGCGGGTCGAAAGGCGTCGACGGCCGCTCCGGTGCGTCCGGCCCTGCGGGACCGCGCAGACGTCGAGGAAGTCGTGCTCGAAGCCAACGGCGGGACCGGGTTGGCAGGAAGCCGATGACGAGACAGAGGGCGATCGTGGCACCCGAGATGGCCAGAGCGCCCCAGACGAGGTCCTGCGGCGTCCACGTCACCTCCACCGTGAAGCTCGAGCCACCCAGAGCGGCCAAGTCCCGCGTGGAGATCTGCCAGCCATTGGCGAAGCCGTCGACCAGCTCCGAGGTACCCAAGTCGACGGCATGGGCGCCCGCAGGCGCGTGCCGTCCGGGCTCCGCGGTCGCGTGCCAGCCCTTGTCGACGCTTTCCCCGAGCACGAGCTCGAAGGGCTCCTTGGCCCCGGTGACGGTGGCCGTCTTCGAATCGATGTGGCTCGCTGTCATCGTGACGGCCGGCGCCGCGCCGGGCTGGGTGGCGGGCAGTTGGGGCGTCCCGGCAGACGTGGGGGTGGGGGTTGCACCCGTTCCTCCGCCGGCGGCGGAATCCAGGACGAGCTGATCGAGGTTCCACCCGGTGCAGGTCGACGGCGTGGCGACGCAGTTCGCGGTGTGTCCGGTGGCGGTCTGCACGACGTGGGTGCCGGGCCCGAGGGTGATGCCGTGCGCGTCGGGCCCGCACGGGACCACCTGGATCTGACCGCCGTTCAGCGCGCTCTGCGTCGAGCCGACGAGTGCGACGTCGATCGGGTGCCCGTCGATCGACAAGAGGTTCGACACGCAGGTGCCCGGCAGTTGGGCCGGCGTGGCCGGGCTCTGCACTCCAGGCATGCCGATCTCCGCCACGCCGAGCGGGAGCGCGAGTGGGCCGGCGGAGTAGTAGTTAGCGGCGTACTCGTCGCGCACCCCGGTGAAGGTGATGACGAACTGGGAGCCGACGAGGGCGGGGAAGGTCACGGGGACGTTGGTCACGGCTCCGGGGACCGTGCTGTCCGCGATCGGAGGGAGGGCGATCGTGCGGGTCTGGGAGGCCGACGTGCCGGCGCTGCTCCCGGTGCCGTTGGTGGCAGTGATGGTCATGGACGTCGGCACCGAGTGGCGGCCGTCCGCGATCACCTGCATGGAGAGGTGGTCGAGCGCGACGGGGTGGGACAGGTCGTACGTGAGGGTCGTGCCGAGCTGCGAGGACGAGCCGAGTCCCGGCTGCCAGGCGGTGGTGGGATTCCCGTCGAGAGTGGCCGAGGCAGTGGCATTGAGGTCGCCGGGGAGCCGCCCCGACGAGTAGGACGCCACATACCCGCCGTCGGATGTGGTCGGCGTGCGGCCGACGAGCCGGTCGATCTCGTCGTCGGGCAACAGGGCGGAGAGGCTGCCACTCCCCGTCAGCGTGAAGGAGCGGGTCGACGGCAAGCTGAACGATCGCGAGATCGTCGTCTCGGGGTCGTCGCGCGGCGGATACTGCGACGTCCGCTGGCGGGTCATGACGATCGACAGCCGGTCCGCCGTCGACGCGGTGCCGAGGGTGGAGAGCATCTGGCTCGGCATCTGAATGACCTGGCGCACCGTCTGCCCCGGGACCTCGACCTCGGAGAAGCCGACCGCAGACGCGTTGAGCGGAGAGACGTGCGAATTGGTCGTGCCGTCGAGCGTGATCCGCACGGTGTGGAACGTGCGCGTCGGGAAATGCAGGGTCTGTCCCGTCGTGGTGTGGGACGTCGGCGTCAGCGCGAAACGCTCTGGGTGCTTGCCGTCGAAGGTCAGCGTCACGGCCGAGACCCAACGGGACCGGTCGCCGCGTTGCGGCTGCACCAGCGTGATGTGGTCAGCCGTGACGGTGTGGCCGAACTGAGCCTGCCACCATTGGCCGGACGGGTCGGGCAGGAACGTCCCGGTGATCCAGGCGGTGTCGAAGTTGCCGTCGATGGCGCTGTAGGCGTGGTCCTCGGGCGTATAGGAGACCGAGTTGCCGTAGCTGCTGGCGGTGACGTTGACCGCACCCACGTAGGAGGCCACAGTCTTGGAGCTCACGCCGGTGTGCGGAAAGAGCTCGACCGGGCTGTCGCTCAAGTCCGTCTTGGAGGGGTTGTCGCTGGGTGTCTCGGTGAAGCCCGCGTTGGCGGTGAGGGTGTCCCAGCGGAACGCCTCCTTGCGGTTGGTGTCCGTGACCACCAGGTGCGCGCCCTGCGACGCCAGCTGTTGGAGGCGGGTCGGCTCCGTCGCGAGTGTGCCGGCGTAGTAGAGGGCGCTGTTCGTATCGAGCATGCCCAGGCCGGCGAGGTTGTTCAGCCCGGTGGCGTCCCCTTCCATCACCAGCGCACCCGTATTGGACTCGCCCCGCAACAACGGCCTCGGGTTGGACACGGTGTAGTCGACGATGGGCGCCGGCCACTTCGGATTGGCCGGCGCGGCCAGGTCCTGCTCGTTGAGCATCGACACCGTCGGCTCGTTGGGTCGGGGCGCCCCGAACGACACGGGGTCGGACAAACCCTGGGGCGTCTGGGCCAGCTCTTGCGCCAGCAGCTGAGGCTGGGGCGAGGCGAAGTGCTCGTAGCGCTGGTCGTACTCGGCCATCACGTCGCCCGCACCCATGATCCGCGCCATGGGGGCGAGTGCGTTGAGGTTCGCCGTGCCGTCCTGCATGGGGGAGTCGAGCGCGTAGAGAGTGTCCGCGGTGGCGATGGAGCCCATGATCTGCTGTTCGCGTGTCACGAAGTCCCGGTTCAGGAACGCCGACTGCGGCGTGTCGACCGTGTCCCCCCAGCGGTAGGAAGCGAAGTCGTTGCCGGGGATGGCCAGCACCCGGGTGCCGGGGTGGGTGGCGTTGAGATGGTTGATGGCGGCCATCTCGTAGGAGGGAAGGGAGGCCGGCTGGGTGAAGTTGTTGGCGATGGTGTCGCCGTTGAAGATCGACGGGTTGTTGGCGACGACGAGCCCGCCGACGAGGAGAGCCGTCGCGAGCCCCGCCCAGTGCACGCGCCGCCAGAGCGCGCTCAGACCGCAGGCCAGCAGCATCGACAGCGCCAACAGGACGACCGGCGCCGCCCGGTCGGTCGACCGCAGCGCCAGGCCTGCCGTCGTGTTCGTCATGAAGGACCGCAGCAGGCTGCCGACACGAGTGGGGTCGGTGAAGGGGAAGGGGCCGACGGCGAGCACCAGCCCGACGAAGAGCAGCACCACGAAGTACGCCCGCTCGCGCCAGCGGACGAAGGCGGCGGCGGCGAGTGCGATCACCGGGACGGCGTAGGAGGCGGCGATCAACGCGACGTCCTGGGTGTACCGGATGGCCGCGTTCGTCCACGCTCCCAAGTGATCGCTGCCGTAGAAGTACCAGTAGCCGAGCCCGCGGATGACTTCGGACGCGTTCGAGGTGGCGGAGGTGGAGGGGACGGTCTCGGTGAATTTCAGGACGTTGACCCCGTAGGCGGCCTCCACCTCGAGGCCGGCCATCCACCAGACGCACGCGCCGAGGGTGAGCACGCCGATGCGCGCCACGGTGGCGCCGGCGTGGCGCCATGTCGTCTCGCGCAGGACGAGGACGGCATAGAGGATCCAGAGCAGCGGTGCGACGCCGACATAGATGATGGACGTCGCGTTGATGCCGCTCACGCACGCCACGACCACCGCGAACAGTGCCGGTTCGCGCCAGCCGCCGCGGCGCAGGGCGACGATGGTGAGGCCGACGAGGAACGGCAGTCCGGACCAGGGCAGGAGGATGACCGAGATCCGTCCGGCGTACTGGAGGAAGTACGGCGAGAGCATGTACGCCAGCGCGGCGGCCACCGGTCCGGGCCCCTCGAGGCCGAGCACCCGGCACAGGTAGATGATGCCCGCCCCGGCGACGAAGAGGATGGAGCCCAGCCAGAGCCGTTGGGCCACCCAGACCGGCACCCCGAGCACGTGGAAGAGGAGGTAGAAGGGGCCCATCGGCAGGAGGTAGCCGATGTACTCGTGGGTGACCGTGCCGAGGGCGACGGTCGGGTTCCACAGGAACGGGACCTGACTGAGGAACTTGGTGGGATCGAGATAGAGGTACGTCTTCGTGTCGGGGGTCACGACACCTGGCCGCACGGCCAGCGCGGGGACGTAGGCCAGCACGGTAAGGATGACGAGACCCCCGGCGCGCCACCAGCGCTCCGCCGACCAGGACCCGATCTGCCAACGCCCGATCGGTCGGGTGTCGACGGCCCCGTCTCCCGGCGGACCCCCACCGGCGGCTCGCCCCGTCCCGCTCTGACGGTCCCGTCTGACGGCGGCTGGCCACCCGCGAAGGGCGGTGGAGGTGGGCGAGCTCATGGACGGGGGGGCGAATTCGACGCCCGGTAGTGTAAGCAGGCCACACCGAGCCGGAGTGGCAGGCCGAAGGGAGCGCCAGCGCCGATGCCGACCAGCACAAAGAGCCGGCCGACGGACGGCGGGGGAGGCATCGGCTCGAGTCGGCTGAGCAACAACGGGGGCGGCAGCGGCCGGTTGACGGGCGAACGCCCCCAACAGGGGGTGACGCCGGACTCCCTGCTGGCCCTCCACGAGGCGGGCTACCGGGCCGTGCTGGAACGCCTCGAGGCCCTCGCCGACGGGCGCCGCCGACGGGCGCGCCGGCAGCGGACACGCCGATGACGGCGAGGCGCCCATGCCTGTCGGCGACGCGCGCATCCTCGATGTGGGCTGCGGACAGGGTTTCGAGTCCGTCCGTTTCCTCGCTCCCGGTCGCCGCGTGCTGGGCGCCGACTACTCGGGGGAGGCGGTCGCGACCGCCTCGGCCCGCTACGGCCCCGACGGCCTGGTGGTGGCGCAGACGGATGCCACCCGACTCGGGTTCGCCGATGGCAGCTTCGACGCGGCGTGCTCGTCCCATCTGATCGAGCACTTCACCGACCCCGAGCCGCACGTCGCCGAACTGGCGCGTGTGACCGCCGACGATGGCGCCGTCTTCGTGCTCACGCCGAACGAGCCGGCCGACTTCGAGAACCCGTTCCACCTCCATCTCTTCGGGCGCCACGAGTTGCGGACCATGCTCCAGCGCCACTTTGGCGACGTCTGGCTGGGCGGGGTGGACGCCGCCCCCCACGTGAAGGCCGACTTCGCCGCGAGGCGCGCCCGGGCTGGGAAGCTCCTGCGCCTCGACGTCTTCGACCTCCGGCACCGGATACCGCATTCCTGGTACGTCTGGGCCTATACCCGCCTGCTCCCGCTCGCGTACAAGCTGGTGGCCAGGGACGACAGCGGTGGATCCACGGGCATCACCGCCGACGACTGGTTCGTGACCGAGGATGTGGACGACACGACGCTCGTGCTGTTCGCCGTGGCGCGCAAGCCGCGGCGCTCCTCGGACGTGCCGGCGTCCTCCCCGACGAGCTGATGCTCGCCGTCGGCCTCACGGGCGGCATCGGCTCGGGCAAGTCGGCCGTCGCCGATCTTTTGGTCGAGCGCGGCGCCGTCCTCATCGACGCCGACCAGGTGGCGAGGGACGTGGTGGCTCCGGGCGGACCGGCCTACCAGCCGCTGATCGACCGCTTCGGACCCGGGATCGTGGCGGCCGACGGCACCATCGACCGGCCGGCGCTCGCCGCGATCGCGTTCGCCGACGAGAAGACCCGCCAGGACCTCAACGCCATCACGCATCCGGCCATCGGCATCGCCATGATCCAGGCGCGGGATGCGCTCGAGGGCACCGACGAGATCGTCGTCCTCGCCATCCCTCTGCTGACGGCCGCCCACCGGGACACGGTGAAGCTGAACGCGGTGGTCGTGGTCGACTGCCCGACGGACGTGGCCCTCGAACGCCTCTTGAACCAGCGCGGCTTCGACCGGGCCGATGCCGAGGCGCGCATCCGATCTCAGGTCTCACGCGAAGAGCGGTTGAAGGAGGCCGACTTCGTGGTGGACAACTCCGGCGACCGCGCCCACCTCGACGAGGAGGTGGTGCGGCTCTGGGACTGGCTGGTGGCTGCCCGCGACGAGCGCCGGGAGCACGCGTCGCACGCCTGACCCGTCGCCGCTGACGTCCAAGCTTCACCGCCCACGCCCGACCCGTCACATCCCCCCGGTAGCCTCGACAAGACGATGGCCGAGTTCCAGGTCGTTTCACCGTTCCAGCCCTCGGGCGACCAGCCGCAGGCCATTGTCGGACTCGCGCACGGCGTCAAGAGGGGCGACCGCTACCAGACCCTCCAGGGCATCACCGGGTCGGGCAAGACGGCGACGATCGCCTGGATGATCGAGCAGGTCCAGCGACCCACCCTCATCATCGAGCCGAACAAGTCGCTGGCGGCACAGCTGTCGTCCGAGCTTCGAGATCTGTTCCCGAAGAACCGGGTCGAATTCTTCGTCTCCTACTACGACTACTACCAGCCGGAGGCGTACCTTCCGGCGACCGACACGTACATCGAGAAGGACTCTTCCATCAACGACGAAATCGACCGCCTGCGCCACGCCACCACCTCGTCGCTTCTCATGCGACGCGACGTGATCGTCGTCGCGTCGGTGTCCTGCATCTACGGCTTGGGCTCACCCGCCGAGTACCGCGACCGCATCCTGGGTCTGGCCGTGGGGGAGCAGGTCGACCAGCGGGACGTGCTGCGCAAGCTCGTCGACCTCCAGTACGCCGCGCAACGACGTCAACCTGGTCCGGGGGACGTTCCGCGCCCGCGGCGACACCGTGGAGATCCACCCCGCCTACGAGGAGGCGGCCCTCCGGGTGGAGATGTTCGGCGACACCATCGAGCGGATCGTCCCCTTCGACGTGCTGACGGGCGAGATGGGCGACGAGATGGAGGACGTGGCCGTCTACGCGGCGACCCACTACGTGACGGGCGACGAGATCATCCAACGCGCCGTCGGCACCATCGAGGTCGAGCTGCGCGAGCGCCTCCAGGAGTTCGAGAAGCAGGGCAAATTGCTGGAAGCCCAGCGCCTGCGGGTCCGCACCGAGCACGACCTCGAGATGCTGGCCGAGACCGGCGTCTGTTCCGGGGTCGAGAACTACAGCCGGCACCTCGACGGGCGCGCACCGGGCGACACGCCGTACACGCTGCTGGATTTCTTCCCCAAGGACTACCTCTGCGTGATCGACGAGTCCCACGT
The DNA here is from genome assembly GCA_963824445.1 of uncultured Acidimicrobiaceae bacterium. Taxonomy (GTDB): domain Bacteria; phylum Actinomycetota; class Acidimicrobiia; order Acidimicrobiales; family RAAP-2; genus Bog-473. The sequence continues at coordinate 45,334 of CAWGPG010000003.1, forward strand.
GGCGGTGCCCCAGTTGCACGGGCAGTACGCCGGAGACCGCTCGCGCAAGGACGTCCTGGTCGATCACGGGTTCCGCCTGCCGTCGGCCAAGGACAACCGTCCGTTGCGTTTCGACGAGTTCGTGGAGCGCGTGTCCCAGACCGTGTTCGTGTCGGCCACCCCGGGACCGTTCGAGTTGGAGCACTCGGACCAGGTGGTGGAGCAGGTCATCCGGCCGACGGGACTGGTCGATCCCGAGGTGACGATCATGCCCACCAAGGGACAGGTCGACGACCTCTTGGCCCGGATCGGGGCGACGGTCGGATCCGGTGGGCGCGTCCTGGTGACGACCTTGACCAAGAAGATGGCCGAGGACCTCACGGATTACCTGGCGGACGCCGGGGTGCGCGTGCAGTACCTGCACTCGGACATCGACACCATCACCCGAATCGAGATCCTGCGCGAGCTCCGGCTGGGCACGATCGACGTCCTGGTGGGGATCAACCTCCTCCGCGAGGGGCTCGACCTGCCCGAGGTCGCCCTGGTGGCCATCCTCGATGCGGACAAGGAGGGCTTCTTGCGGTCCGCCTCGTCACTGATCCAGACCATGGGCCGGGCCGCCCGCAACGTCGACGGGATGGTGGTGCTCTACGCCGACACCGTCACGGACTCCATGCGCGAGGCCGTCTCGGTCACCCAGCGCCGCCGAGAGCTCCAGATGGCCTACAACCGCGAGCACGGCATCGATCCCCAGACCATCCGCAAGTCGGTCACCGACATTCTCGAGCGGATCCGGGGGAGCGGCGACGGCGGGGTAACCCGGGCGGGACGCAGCCGGGCCGAGGTGCGGCGCAACGCGGCCGTCCGGGGCAACCGCCGACCGGGCGTCGGAGCCGGCGCCACGGGGACCCTGTTGGCTGAGGGCGAGGCGTCGACGCCGGCGGCGGTCTTCGAGCTGATGTCGCAGCTCGAAGCCGAGATGAAGGCCGCCGCCGCCGAGCTCCGCTACGAGGAGGCGGCCCTGCTCCGGGACGAGATCGCCGAGCTGCGCAGCACCATCCCCGGGTAGGGCGCAGCCAATCGCGGAGGCAATGACGCGGCCGATGACGCAGCCAATAGAGTCTGCGTCCATGCCTACTTCGGCCCAGCTCAAAGAGGTGATCGAGCGGTATGCGGCGACCGTCGGCTCCAGGGACCCCGACGCCTACGCCGCCCTCTTCACGCCCGACGCCGTCCAGGTGGATCCGTACCCGACCCCGCCCAACGAGGGTCGCGACGCCATCCGTGCCTTCATGCAGCGCTCCTTCGAAGCGACGGAGACCATGAGGTTCGAGGTCGGTGAACTGCACCCGGTCGCGGACAAGGCGGCCATCACCTTCCACATCACGGCCGGCGTCGCGGGCGGGTCGACCATGCACATCCGGGGTGTCGAGATCTTCACGGTCACCGACGAGGGTCTGATCTCGGCGGTCGACGCGTACTGGGGCGAGGAGGACATGGCCTTCGAGTAGGGCTCGGCCGGAGTAGGGCTCGGCCGGCGACCCGGTCGGGAACCGAGGCGCGAGCAGCCGGCGATGTCACACCCCACCGGTATCCTCAACCGGATGGCCGACCGTCTCGTCATTCGCGGGGCGAGGGAGCACAACCTTCGTGACGTGTCCCTGGATCTGCCCCGGGACCGACTCATCGTCTTCACCGGACTGTCGGGGTCAGGCAAGTCATCCCTCGCCTTCGACACGATCTACGCCGAGGGCCAGCGCCGTTACGTCGAATCGCTCTCGGCGTACGCCCGCCAATTCCTGGGCCAGATGGACAAGCCTGACGTCGACTTCATCGAGGGCCTGTCGCCGGCCATCTCCATCGACCAGAAATCCGCCTCGCGCAACCCACGTTCGACCGTCGGGACGATCACTGAGGTCTACGACTACCTGCGCCTGCTCTACGCGCGGATCGGCCATCCGCACTGCCCCAATTGTGGCCGACCGGTGGCCCGCCAGACGCCGCAGCAGATCGTGGACCGTGTGCTCGAGCTGCCCGAGGGCACCCGATTCCAGGTGATGGCGCCCGTCGTGCGGGGACGCAAGGGTGAGTACAGCTCCCTCCTCGACGACCTGGCCAAGCAGGGTTTTGCCCACGTCCGGGTCGACGGGGTGCCACTCGAGCTGGCCGACCGCGCCGAGGTCAACCTCGCCCGCTACGAAATGCACACGATCGAGGTCGTCGTCGATCGTCTCATCCGCCGCGACAACATCCGCCAACGCCTGACCGAGTCCATCGAGACGGCCCTGGAGCTCACCGGAGGCTCGGCCGAGGTGCTGGTGATGAACGGTGCGCGGGACCCCGCCCGGGGCGGCCGCGCCGGCGGTGCCGGTACTGACGCAGGCGGTACACCGGACGAGGACGAGGCCATCACCTTCTCCCAACATCTGGCGTGCACCCACTGCGGCATCAGCTTCGAGGAGCCTGCGCCACGCAACTTCTCGTTCAACTCTCCGTACGGGGCATGCCCCTCCTGCGCGGGCCTCGGTACGAAGTACGAGGTCGACCCCGATCTGGTCGTGCCGGACGATTCCCTGTCTCTGGCCGAAGGAGCGCTGGCGCCCTGGGCGGGAGCACGCAGCGAGTACTTCACGGGACTGCAGGCGGGGGTGGCCGACCTCGGCGGGTTCTCGTTCGACGCACCGTGGAAGTCGCTCAAGGCCAAGGACAAGAAGCTCGTCCTCTACGGCACCGGCAACCGGACGGTTCGGGTCACCTACAAGAACCGGTTCAACCGCACCCGCTCCTACGACGCCCACTTCGAGGGCATCGTCCCCTGGCTCCAACGTCGCCACGGCGAAGCGGAGTCCGACTGGTCGCGCGAGCAGATCGAGCAATTCATGCGCGAGGTCGATTGCCCCGCGTGCGGCGGGGCCCGCCTCAAGCCCGAGTCCCTCGCAGTGACGGTCGGCGGTCGGAACATCTACCAGCTCTGCAGCCTCTCGATCGAAGCCGCGGTCGAGGCCATGGGCACACTCGAGCTCAGCGAGCGCGAGCACATGATCGCCGACAGGGTGTTCAAGGAAGTGCTGGAGCGGATGCAGTTCCTGCTCGACGTCGGCCTGGACTATCTGTCGCTGGCCCGGTCGGCCGGCACCCTCTCCGGCGGTGAGGCGCAGCGCATCCGGCTGGCCAGCCAGATCGGCAGCGGCCTCGTCGGAGTCCTCTATGTGTTGGACGAGCCGTCCATCGGCTTGCATCAGCGGGACAACCGTCGCCTCATCGGCACGCTCGAGCGTCTGCGCAACCTGGGCAATACGGTCATCGTGGTCGAGCACGACGAGGAAACGATCCGGTCGGCCGACTACGTCGTGGACATCGGTCCGGGTGCCGGCGAGCACGGCGGCATCATCGTCCACGCCGGGCCGGTCAAGGGGCGGGGTGGTCTCGTCTCGAACAAGGCATCGATCACAGGTCAGTACCTCTCCGGCAAGAGGTCGATCCCCGTTCCGGCGCGCCGCCGACCGGGCACCGGGGACGTCGTCACGGTCCGCGGCGCGCGTGAGCACAACCTGCGCGACATCGACGTCTCGTTTCCGCTGGGCTGCATGGTGGCGGTCACCGGAGTCTCGGGTTCGGGAAAGTCGACGCTCGTCAACGACATCCTCCTGCGCTCGCTGGCCCAGAAGCTGCACCGCGCCAAGGCGTTGCCCGGCCGGCACCGCAAGGTCGAGGGCATCGAACACCTCGACAAGGTGGTCGATGTCGACCAGGCACCGATCGGCCGAACGCCGCGATCAAACCCAGCGACCTACACGGGGGTCTTCGACCACATCCGCCGCCTCTTCGCCCAGACCGCAGAGGCCAAGGTGCGCGGGTACCAGCCGGGCCGGTTCTCTTTCAACGTCCGAGGCGGCCGCTGTGAGGCCTGCGCGGGCGACGGGACTATCAAGATCGAGATGCACTTCCTCCCCGACGTCTACGTCCCGTGCGAGATTTGTCACGGGGCGCGCTACAACCGTGACACCCTCGACATCACCTTTCGGGGCAAGACCATTGCCGACGTGCTCGACATGTCGTGCGAAGAGGCACTCGGCTTCTTCGAACGTCAACCTCCGATCGCGCGCCACATGCAGACGCTGGTCGACGTCGGGCTCGGTTACGTGCGCCTCGGCCAGCCGGCACCCACCCTCTCGGGCGGCGAGGCGCAGCGAGTGAAGTTGGCCAGCGAGCTGAGCCGGCGGCCGACCGGCCACACCTTTTACATCCTCGACGAGCCGACGACCGGTCTGCATTTCGACGACACCCGCCGCCTGCTGGAGGTCCTGGGCAGGCTCGTCGAACAGGGGAACACCGTCGTGGTGATCGAGCACAACCTCGACGTTGTCAAGACGGCCGACTGGATCATCGACCTCGGGCCCGAAGGCGGAGACAAGGGGGGCATGGTCATCGCCGAGGGCACACCCGAACAAGTGGCGAAGACGGCCGGAAGCTACACAGGAGAGGTGCTCAAGCCGGTGCTCGGCATGACGAAGTAGACGAGGCGGGCGCGTCCGATTCGGACAGGTGCCGGCCGCCGACCGGCGGCGCGTTCGACCCAGCCGGCCCTCGCCGCAGACCAGCGCGTCAGCGGCGCGCCGAAGTCGAACGGCTCTGCGGTCGCTCGAGCAGGTCGCCGTCCACGAAGATGTCGACCTTCTCGTTGTAGAAGGCGACCATGCCTGCGATGGGCAAGAGCTCACGCGAGGGAAAGTCGTAGGCCCAGGCGATGTCGGGATGCATGCGCCCGTCGACCAGCTCCGACCAGTACCCGCTCGTGATGCCCTTGTACGGACATGCAGTCACCGTCTCTGAGGGGGTCAAGCGGGTGAAGTCGACGTCCGTACGGTTCAGGTAGTAGCGGGTGGGCAATCCGGTCTCGAAGCACATGACGGGTGACGACGACTCGGCCAGCACGACGCCGTGGGACTCGACCCGTACCGAACGCGTGGACCGGATGGCATCGACTCTCGAGTAGGGACTGCGCGGATGGACGAAGACCTGCTCGTCCTCCTCGTACCAGGCGTCGAGCGCCGACCACTCGAAGCGGACGGTGTCGTCGAGACCGGCCACCTTGGCCGCGGTCAGGATTCGGGCCGCCCCCGGGCGATGCACGTCACCGATGCGCAGCCCGGCCAGCTTCACGTCACCTCGGGGCGTCTCCTCCGACGTGCCCTCGTCCACGAGGGTGCCCTCCCTCACGTCGGCGAGGGGAACGTAGTACTGCGGGAACGCGGGCCACTCCCACACGTAGCGAGCATCCGTGGTGTCCACCACCGTGTGGCCGGCCAGCACAGCGCGGATGCGCCGGGGAACGGGCTCGACGTGGTTGGACGGGACGGGGGGAGCGGGGTAGTCGCGCACCGGTGACCTCCTGGGAGTTTCGCCCGCGACTCTTCGAGCCGCTGCCGGGTCGTGCCTGGAACCTACCGGCAGACTCCGCGTTGCGGCGCGCTCGGCACGCCAGTACCGGTTTCCCGTTCGGTCCGTTACCGGATCACGACGAGATCGCCGCGGCCGCGAGAAGTTGGTCACCGAGAATCGACGTCAACCACTTCTCGTAGCGCTCGCCGTTCCAGCCTCGGTCGAGGACCAGGAGGCCGTACACCTCGGGCGACGCCAGGGCATGGATGATGTCGGCGGCGTCACGCTCTTTGAGCCCAGGTCGCAGGGCGCCTCCATGGGCGAGTTGCCGTGCGATGCGGCGTTGGCCCTCATGACGTTGTCGAGCGATCTCGGCCAGCAATGACGCCGCCTCCTCGTCTGACCGAGCCGCGTCCGCCACGATGCGATGAACTGCACCGGCACGGTCCATGACGTCGCGAACCAGCGCGGCAAAGCCCTGGAGCTGTCTGTCCGGGTCCTCGTCTGAGAGCAGGGCGCGGACGTGGGGGCGGTCGAGCATCCCGACGGCCTCGTTGTCGCCTGCGACCGACACGTCGAGCACCGCCTTGAGGATCCCGAGTTTGGAAGAGAAGAGGCGGTAGACCGTCGCTTGTGGAGTGTCCGAGCGCTCGCTGATGGCCTCGATGGTCGTGGCGGCATAGCCGCGCTCGATGAAGAGACTTCGGGCCGCCTCGACGACCGCCTCCCAGGTGCGTCGGGTCCGCGCCTGGCGGGCGACTCTCTTCTCGGGATCCCCGGGCTCCCTGGACCTCTTCGGGTCCTCGGGCTCCTGTCGGCGGGGGGTCTTGACATCGGGATCCATCTTCGTGATAGTAGTACTCTCAAATCGAAAGTGCTACTATCAATATGATCTCGAACCAGAAAGGCTCAGCCATGACTTCGACCAAAGTCTCTCCGACCTCCATCACGTCCGTGACCCTGGAGGTTCCCAACCCTGCGGCTGCGGACGCCTTCTACCGTTCCGCGTTCGATCTCGACTCCCGGCTCCAACTCCGGCGTTCAGAGGCACCGACATCTGGCTTTCGTGGCTTCACGCTTTCGCTCGTCGTGTCCCAGCCGGCGACCGTCGACTGCCTCATCGGCGCGGCGCTCGAAGGCGGCGCGACCGAACTCAAGCCGGTCAAGAAGAGTCTCTGGGGCTACGGCGGTGCCGTCGCGGCGCCCGACGGAGCGATCTGGAAGGTTGCGACATCAGCCAAGAAGGACACGGGTCCGGCGACGAAGGAGATCGACGACATCGTGCTCCTCGTGGGAGCGACCGACGTCGCGGCGAGCAAGCGCTTCTACACCGAACGAGGCCTGGTGGTTACCAGGAGCTTCGGTCGAAAGTACGTCGAGTTCGACGCAACGCCCTCGCACGTGAAGCTGGCGCTCTACGGTCGCCGGGCCCTGGCCAAGGACGCCGGCGTCGCGTCGGAGGGCACCGGGTCTCACCGGATCGTCATTTCCGGCGAGGGCGGGCAATTTGTCGACCCGGACGGCTTCGCCTGGGAAGGCGACGCCGCGTGAGTCGAAGCCGCCCGTCGGCACGAAGCCGATGACGGTCGGCGGGCGCCCGAAAACGAGCGTCCGCTCTCAGGTGATGGCGAGCATGCGCTCGAGCGCCACCCGGGCCCACTCCGCCGTGTCGGCGTCGACGGTGATGCGGTTGCGGACCTCGCCCTCGACGAGTCCTTCGAGCACCCAGGCCAGGTGTTGGGGATCGATGCGGGACATGGTGGAGCACGGGCAGACGAGCGGATCGAGGCAGATCACCGTCTTGTCCGGGGACTCCTGGTCGAGGCGGTTGACGAGGTGGATCTCTGTGGCTACCCCGATCACGGAACCGGCGGGAGCGGCGTGGACGGCGCGAATGATGGCGTCGGTCGAGCCGACCACGTCGCCGACCTGGGCGACCTCGTGCGCGCATTCGGGATGGATCATCACGATGCCGTCGGGATGCTCGGCCCGGAACGCGTCCACGTGCTCGGGACGGAAGCGCTGGTGCACGGAACAGTGCCCCCTCCACAGAAGGAGCGTCGACTCCTTGACCTCTCGTTCCACCAGGCCGCCGAGGGACTGGCGCGGGTTCCACACGTACATGTCGTCGGCGCCATAACCGAGCTGGAAGCCGGTGTTCCGTCCGAGGTGTTGGTCGGGAAAGAAGAGGACGCGATCGCCGCGCTCGAGCGCCCACGTGAGGACGGCGCGCGCGTTGGACGACGTGCACACGGAGCCGCCGTGGCGACCGACAAAGGCCTTCAGCGCGGCGGCGGAGTTCATGTAGGTGATCGGAACCAGACGGTCGACGTCGACGACGCTCGCCAGTTCGTCCCAGGCCTCTTCGACCTGGTCGATGTCCGCCATATCGGCCATGGAACAGCCCGCGTTCAGGTCAGGGAGCACGACTTGTTGCTGTGGCGACGTAAGAATGTCGGCCGACTCGGCCATGAAGTGCACCCCGCAGAACACGATGAATTCGGCCTCGTGCTGGTCGGCGGCGGTACGGGACAGGCCGAAGGAGTCGCCCCGTGCGTCGGCCCACCGCATCACGTCGTCGCGCTGGTAGTGGTGACCGAGGACGAAGACTCTGGGGCCGAGGGCGGCCCGGGCGGAGCCGATCATCTCGGCCAGATCGGCCTCGGACGCGGCGCTGTAGCGCTCGGGAAGCGGCTTCTGGAGCCTGAACATCGTGTCTGCCCCCTTCGAGGGAGAGCATCGATCTGGCCGGCGGGGACAGCCTGGTCGCCCATCCGCGGGTATGTCGGCCTCGATGCGAGGTTGTCTGCCGGATACCAGGCCGGCACCAGCCACTTTATCCGCCTTCACCACCTGCCGGGCGGTTTCCCACCCACGGCGGCGAGGCCTGCCGCTCACCCATGAGCCGGGCGCTGCCGCAGTCCCGAGGACGGCGGCGTCAAGGTCTCTCCGGGCGTCGGTGGCCGCGGGCGGTGTCGGACGCGCATGGAACGGGCTTCGCCGCGCCATAGTGGAGTAGATGCAGTATCGGCCCCCGACCGGGTCCATCCCAGACGCCCCCGGGTCCTACCAGTTCTACGACGCCGAAGGCCGGGTGCTGTACGTCGGCAAGGCCAAGTCGCTCCGCCATCGACTGCCCAATTATTGGCAGGACTCGGCGAAACTGCCCCCGCGGACGGCGCAGCTGGTGGCCCAGGCCGACCATGTCGAGTGGGTCGTCGTCGACAGCGAGGTGGACGCGCTGATCCTCGAGCACTCGCTGATTCAGGCGCACCTGCCCCGCTACAACGTGAGACTCAAGGACGACAAGAGCTACCCCTGGCTCGCGGTCACGCTCAACGAGGAGTGGCCCCGCCCGGCGGTGGTCCGTGGCCACAAGCGAAAAGGGGTGCGGTACTTCGGGCCGTACGGCAACGCAGGCGCCATCCGCTCGACCCTCGACCTGCTGGTGCGCAGCTTCCCGGTGCGGACGTGCTCGGACACCAAGTTCAAACGCCATGAACGTTTGGGGCGACCGTGTCTGCTCTACGACATCGACCGTTGCTCGGGACCCTGTGTGGGCGCCGTCGACCACGAGGCGTATACGGGGTACGTCGAGGATCTGATGGGGTTCCTCTCGGGCGACACCGAACCGGTGTTGGCCCGTCTGGAGGGCGAGATGCTGGCGGCCTCGGACGAGCTCCAGTTCGAGAGGGCGGCGCGTCTCCGTGACCGTATCGCCGCGGTGCACAAGGCCGCCGAGACCCAGCAGATGGTCTCCGACCGTCCCGAGGACTTCGACGTCGTCGGGATCGCCGAGGACCCGCTCGAGGCGTCGGTCCAGATCTTCCGCGTGCGCCGCGGGCGAGTCGTGGGGCACCGCGGCTTCGTGGCCGAGAAGGTGGAGGACCTTTCGCCTGCCGACTTCATGTCGCTCGTGGTGTCGCAGGTGTACGGCGCGGTCGGAGCAGAGGTGCCACGACGGGTTCTGGTGCCGGAGGAGCCGGCTGATCGAGAGCTGTTGCAGAGCTGGCTCACGACGACCAGAGGTGGTCCCGTCGACATCTCGGTGCCCAAGCGCGGCGCCAAGCGCGCCTTACAAGAGATGGTGGCGCGGACTGCGAGCGAAGACCTGGCCCGCCACCGTCTCCGACGGGCGAGCGACCACAACGCGCGCTCAAAGGCACTCACCGAGCTCCAGCTCGCGCTCGGTCTGCAGGAGGCACCGCTCCGTATCGAGTGCTACGACATGAGCCACTTGCAAGGGACCGACTACGTGGGCTCCATGGTCGTGCTCGAAGACGGCCTGCCCAAGCGATCGGACTATCGCCGCTTCATGGTCAAGAGCGTGGCCGGCAACGACGACTACGCCGCGATGGAAGAGGTCTTGACGAGACGGCTCACCGCACTGATGGAACCTGAGAAACCGATGAGTAACGGGCGCCCGCGGCGCTTCGCCTACCGGCCCAATCTGCTCCTCGTCGACGGGGGGAAGGGACAGCTCGGTGTGGCCGAACGGGTCGTACACCACCTTGGGCTGGAGAGGGAGGTGGAGCTGGCGGCGCTGGCCAAGCAGTTCGAGGAGGTGTACCGGCCGGGATCGCCCGACCCGGTGCGGATCCGCCGCGGCTCGGACGCTCTGTACCTGCTCCAGCGGGTGCGTGACGAGGCCCACCGCTTCGCCATCACGTTCCATCGCGAACGGCGGGGAAAGCGGATGACGAGGAGCATCCTTGACGGGATCCCCGGGCTCGGCCCCGCCCGCAAGGCTCGCCTGGTCAAGGAACTGGGCGGTGTCAACGCAGTGCGTGCGGCGACGCTCGAGCAGCTCCACGCATTGCCGTGGCTGCCCGACGCCGTTGCCCTGGCCGTGTACGACGGGGTGCGACAGGCTAGGGGACGATGAGCTGGGATCCGACGCTACGGGACGCCGCCACACGGGAGGGGCGAGACATCCGGGACGCCGTGAGCGAGGAGGAGCCCGGTGAGCGGAGCGCGTCCGTGAGCGAGTTCCTGGTCGTCACCGGGATGTCGGGCGCGGGACGGTCGACCGCGGCGGCGACGCTCGAGGACCTGGGCTGGTTCGTCATCGACAACCTGCCGGCGGAGCTCATGATGAAGATGGCCGAGATCGTGGACCGGCCGGGTTCCGGACTGGAACGGGTCGTGCTCGTGATCGGCCGCGGCGGCGCCAACACCGGCGCCGAGTACTTCGTCGATCTCCCCGATCTGTTGGACCAGCTGCGCAAGAGCCGCTCGCGCGTGCGGGTGGTCTTCCTCGATGCGCCTGACGACGTCCTGGTCCGTCGCTACGAGGGAACCAGGCGCCGTCACCCACTTGCCGCCCGCGGCGTGGAGGAGTCGATCGCCGACGAGCGCCGACTGCTGGAGCCGGTGCGCGAGCGTGCGGACCTTCTCATCGACACCGGAGAGCTGAACTCGAACCAACTCCGTTCGAGGATCCTCGAGGCGTTCGGCGACGACGAGATCCCGAACATGCAGACGTCGGTCATCTCGTTCGGGTACAAACACGGGATCCCGCTCGACGTCGACATCGTCTTCGACTGTCGCTTCCTGCCCAATCCGTTCTGGGTCGAGGAGCTGCGCCCCTACAGCGGATTGGACAAACCCGTGCGCGACTACGTGTTGTGCCAGCAAGAATCCGAGGCGTTCTTGGAGAAGGTCGACGATCTCCTCACGAGCATCCTGCCGGCGTTCGTCCGCGAGGGGAAGTCCTACCTGACGATCGCCATCGGGTGCACCGGGGGTCGGCACCGGTCCGTGGCGCTGGCCGAGGCGCTCGCCGAACGGCTGTGTGCGAACGAGTACGCCGTGTCGGTCTTCCACCGGGACATCGACCGATGACGCGGCTTCGACCGTCGGTCGTCGCCATCGGAGGAGGTCACGGGACGGCGGTGACGTTGAAGGCGGCCCGCCGGTACGCCGGGGCCCTCACGGGGGTGGTGTCGGTGGCCGATGACGGCGGGAGCAGCGGTCGGCTCCGGGAGCTGTTCAACGTGGTGGCGCTCGGCGATATCCGCAAGTGCCTCGTCGCGTTGGCCGACGAGGATTCCGCCCTCGCCCTCGCGTTCGAGCGCCGCTTCGAGGAGGGTGAGCTGAACGGGCACGCCCTCGGGAACCTGATCCTGACCGGGCTCATCGACGCCACGGGCGATCTCGTCCTCGGCGTCCGAGAGGCGGCGACGCTCCTCGGGGCCCACGGAGACGTCCTCCCCGCCACGACGGAGCTGGTCGTGCTCAAGGCCGAGTCGGCCCTGGGCACGGTGGCGGGACAGGTGGCCGTGATGGGCACCGGCAACATCTCGACCGTGTCGCTGGTGCCAGAAGATGCCCAGGCGCCGCCGTTGGTGGTCGAACGCATCATGGAAGCGGACCAGGTCGTGATCGGCCCAGGGTCGTTGTTCACGAGCGTGTTGGCCGCCGTGGCGGTGAAAGACATCGCCGAGGCGGTCGCCGCCACCAAAGGACAAGTGGTCTACGTGTGCAACTTGTATCCGCAGATCCCTGAGACCGAGGGCTATGACGTGGCGGCGCACGTGGCCGCCCTGGCCAGGCACCATGTCCCGGTCGACCTGGTGGTCTGTGACACCATCGGCATCATGGAGGTGGGCGCGACCGACGTGCCCGTGCTCGACCTCCCGTTGACGGGTGACAACACTCACGTCCACAGCCCGGCCAAACTGGCGCAGGCGCTTTCGGGTCTGCTGGCATAGGCGCCCTGATGACTGGCACCGGTGCCTGGGCCAATGGAGCTGGCGAACCGTCGAGCGCCGTGACCGCGACGTACGCCCGGGCGCCGGAACCGACGTCTGGCCTGAGGGCGTCGAGGGCCTCCTCGGTCCCGCTGGTGTGGCAGTGCCGCACACGCGAGAACGAGGCGCGAACGAGATGCGCGAGGACGGAGACGCGCGAGAACGAGACGCGCGAGAACGAGACTGATGACGGACGAGAGAAGGAGCACGAGGACATGACCGTGCGAGTCGGAATCAACGGGTTTGGGCGCATCGGGCGCAACTTCTTACGGGCCGTCCTGGCGACCGGGGCCGACGTGAACGTGGTGGGCGTGAACGATCTCACGTCGGCAGAGACTCTGGCGCATCTCCTGCGTTACGACTCGACCCAAGGCCGGCTGCCGGTGCCGGTCCAAGTCGAGGGCAACGATTTGATCGTCGGCGACCAGCCGATCCGGGTGATGGCCGAACGCGACCCGGCGCAGCTGCCCTGGGACGAGCTCGGAGCGGACGTCGTGATCGAGTCGACCGGGCGCTTCACCAGCCGGGCCGACGCAGCGAAGCACCTCGGCGGCTCGGTGAAGCGGGTCATCATCTCGACCGCCTCGGGCGACGCCGACGCGACGTTCGTGGTGGGCGTGAACGACGACGACTTCGATCCCGCCCGGCACATGGTCGTTTCGAACGCCTCGTGCACCACCAACTGCTTCGTGCCCATGGTCAAGGTGGTCGACGAGGCTTTCGACATCGTGAGCGGTCTCATGACCACGGTGCACGCCTACACGAACGACCAGAATCTGCTCGACCTGACGCACAAAGACCTGCGGCGTGCACGCGCCGGTGCGGCCAACATCGTCCCGACGTCCACCGGTGCCGCCCGGGCCACCGGCCTCGTCCTCGAGTCCATGCAGGGACGCCTCGACGGGATCTCCCTGCGGGTGCCGCTGCCGGATGGATCGATCACCGACTTCACCGCCGTGGTGCGGGGCAGGCCGTCGGTGGACGACGTCAACAACGCCTTCGCCGAAGCCGCGGCCAAGCCGCCGCTCGAGCGCGTGCTCGAGTACACCGAGGACCCGATCGTATCGAGCGACATCGTGGGCTCGCCCGCGTCGTGCACCTTCGACGCGGGGCTCACGATGGTCATGCCGATCGGCGGAGGTGGCGCGGGCGCACGCGCAGCCGCGGGAACCGACGCCGCCGCCGAACTGTCCCTCGTGAAGGTGTTCGGCTGGTACGACAACGAGTGGGGCTACTCGAACCGACTGGTCGACCTGACGGTGCTCGTCGGCGTGGGCACCGGCACGGGCGAAGGCCGCTGAGCTGAGGGATCGCACCGGCGACATGGGCACCTCGGGCGGGCGCGCGGCCGCACTGGCGGGAATCCCCACCCTCGACGACCTCCCGGAGGACGCGGTCGACGGGGCACGGGTCCTCGTACGGGTCGACTTCAACGTCCCGCTGCACATCGGCGTGCGCGGCGCGGCGACCGTGGCCGACGACTTTCGCATCACGGCCGCGCTCCCCACACTGCAGTGGCTCCTCGACCGCGGGGCCGAGGTGACCGCCACGTCGCACCTGGGCCGGCCGGCGGGGGAGCGAGACCCACGGTGGGAGATGGACCCCGTGCGCGGCCGGCTCGACGCGCTCTGCCCGGGCGTGGCGCTCACCGACAACCTGCGATTCGACCCGGGCGAGAAGGCGAACGACCCCGCCTTCGTGCAGCGCATGATCCGGGGCTACGACGCCTACGTGAACGAGGCGTTCGGCGCGGCACACCGCCGCGACGCCTCCATCGTCGGGCCTCCGCACTTCCTGCCCAGCGCGGCGGGACTGCGCTTCGCCCGCGAGGTGGAGGTGTTGGGCGGCCTCCTCGACCACCCGGCACGGCCTTTCGTCGCCGTGGTCGGCGGCGCCAAGGTGGCCGACAAGCTGGCCGTCCTGGAGGTGCTGGCCTCCAAGGTCGACACGCTGGTCGTCGGGGGCGGCATGGCGTACACGTTCCTGGCGGCGCAAGGCCACCATGTCGGCAACTCGCTCCTCGATGAGTCGCACCTCGAGGAGTGCCGCCGGCTGCTGCGCTCGGGCGTTCATATCGTGCTCCCGAGCGACACCCGCGCCCTCGAACCGGGGGGCACCTTCGGGCCACCCCCGGCCGGGACCGGAGGCGACGCCGACCCCGAGTCCGGGACGGTGTCGCGGGGGAGCGTGAAGGTGATTGAGGGTGATCTGCCCGACGGTTGGACCGGCCTCGACATCGGGCCCGAGACGGCGGCGCGCTTCGCCGAGGTCGTGAGCGGGGCGGGCACCGTGCTGTGGAACGGGCCGCTCGGAGCCTTCGAGGACAGGCGCTTCGCGAACGGCACCCGGATCGTGGCCCAGGCCGTCGCCGATTGCCCCGGCTTCTCCGTGGTGGGGGGAGGCGACAGCGCGAGCGCCCTCGACGAGCTCGGTCTCTCCAACAGGATCGGCTACCTCTCGACGGGCGGCGGGGCGTCACTGTCCTTCATCGAGTCAGAGGGGCACTTGCCGGGGATCGAGGCGTTGCGCCAGGCACCGAACGCGCCTGCGCCCCGCTGGTGACCGGTCCGGCGCTTTCTCAGCCGCCAACGGCGGTCCGCCGCCGCCCGCTGATCAGCGGGAACTGGAAGATGCACCACGACCACATCGAGGCGCTGCACACCGTCCGCGACCTGGGCCTGCGGATCAAACCCGAGGACGTGTCACGGGTCGACGTCTCGGTCCACCCTCCCTTCACCGATCTGCGGACGGTGCAGACGCTGGTCGAGCAGGAGCGGATCCCCGTGTCGCTCGGCGCCCAGCACTGCTCGCACGAGGACGCCGGGGCCCGCACCGGCGAGGTGAGCCCGCGATTCTTGGCCCGTCTCGGTGTGGCCCACGTCATCGTCGGGCACTCCGAGCGACGCACGCTCTTCGGTATGGACGACGCCACGGTGGCGGCCACGCTGCGGGCCGTGCTCCGCCACGACATGACCCCGGTCGTGTGCGTGGGGGAGTCCGAGGAGCAGCGCCAGGGTGGTCGAACGGAGTCCGTCCTGGAGGAGCAGGTCATGGCCGCGCTGAGCGGCATCAGCGCAGAAGTCCTCGCCGGGCTCGTGGTGGCCTACGAGCCGATCTGGGCCATCGGCACGGGGAACACGGCCACCCCCGTGGACGCCGAGGACGCCTGCGGCTTCATCCGCTCTCTGGTGGCGAAGCTGGGCGGCGACACCGCGGCAACAGGCGTGAGGCTCCAGTACGGCGGGTCGGTGACCGGGGAGAACGCGGGGGACCTGATGTCGGAGCCGGATGTGGACGGCCTCCTGGTCGGCGGCGCGAGCCTGCAGGCGGCTGGGTTCCTCGACATCATCCGGGCCACCGCCGCCTGCTACCGTTCCTAGGCCCCTCCGGGCACCATACCGCCGAGTTGGAGGCTCCGTGGACGCACTGACCTGGGTGTACATCGCGATCGAGGTGATCACCGCCGTCGGCTTGATCTTCCTCATCCTCATGCACAGCGGGAAAGGTGGCGGCCTGTCCGACATGTTCGGCGGCAGCGTGGGCGCGGCGGCCCAGGGGTCGACGGTGGTGGAGCGGAACCTGGACCGCATCACCGTGACCGTCGCCGTCATCTTCGCCCTGACCACGATCACGCTGGACCTCCGGCTGCAGTGAGGCGCCGGGGCCGGCGCCCCGGGCGGCGGTGGCACGGGATCGCCTCCATGACGGCCGTCCTGGCTCTGGTCTCCACGATCGCGGCCGCGTGCGGGACCAGCGGAGCCGGTACGACGAACGTCACTTACGTCGCCGTCGCCAACCGGAACATCGCGTTCGGGACGACGGAGAGCCCGACCGGGTGCAACCCCAACACTCCCGGAGGCGACACCCCGGGGACACTGACCGTGCTCGGCGCCGTCCTCCCGAGCCCGTACGTGGTCAATGCGGCGGGCGCACCGACGGCCAACAACAACCTGATCGCCCAGTCCGAGCTGATCAACACCAGCAAGCCCGAAACGGTCGTCTACACCCTCAACCCGAAAGCGGTCTGGTCCGACGGCGTGCCGATCACGGCCGCAGACTTCCGCTACGCCTGGGAGCAACAGCGCGAGGACACTTCACCGGGCGGCCAGGACGTGGCGAGCATCGCCGGCTACCGCGACATTGCCTCGGTGACCGGGTCGAACCAGGGCCACACGGTGACCGTTCGATTCAAGAGGACCTTCGCCGACTGGCGGAGCCTCTTCACCGACCTGCTGCCGGCGCACGTCATGGAGAAGGTGGGATGGAACCCGGCGTGCACGACGGTGGACCCGTCCATCGACCTCTCGGGCGGGCCGTTCGAGATCGCCGACGTATCCCCCCAGTCGATCACGCTGGTGCAGAACCCGAAATGGTGGGGGACACCGGCCAATGCGCGGCAGATCACCGTGCGCATCGCCTCTTCGACCGACCAGCTCGCACACTGGATGAGCTCGGGCGCGGTCCAGGTGGCGCAGCCCGGCACGGTCACGCCGTCCTTCCTCTCCTCGATGACGAGCCTTCCCGGGGCGTCGAGCGAGGTCGATCTCTCGGGCACCCAACTCCAGCTCGACATGGCCAGCTCGCTCGATTCCGACCTCTCGCCTGATCTGCGGGCGGCGATCGCGCTGTCGGTGAACCGCCAGAAGCTGGTGAACACCGAGGTGAGCTGGGCCGCACCCGGAGTCCAGGTGGCGGACAGCCACGTCTATGCACAGGGTCAGCCGGGTTACACGTCGCCAGCGGGATCGTCGACGACGACGACCGTCCCGGCGTCGTCCACCTCGTCCACGCCGACGACCCACATCGCCGCCAGCGGCAGCGTGAACTTCCCGGTGACCCCGGTCCCGAACCAGGCCGCGGCCTTCGTGTCGGCGGCTGGCCTGGTCCGCGGCGGGGGTGATCCCATGTACCACTCCGCCTTCGGCGTGCCCTTCACGCTGCGCCTGGTCTACGACGCCGCCGACCCCTGGGCGACGAGGGCGGCGCCGGCCATCCAGGACGACCTGGTCGACGCGGGCTTCGCCACGACGATGACGGCCGAGCCCGACGCCACCCAGACCGGCGAGGCCTTGGCCGGCGGAACGGCGGACCTGGCGGTGATGCCGACCGATTTCACGCCGTACCTGAGCCAGACGCTGGGCTGGTACACGATGCTCCTCGGGCCGCCAGGCCGGAACGGATCCGAGGATTGGACCGGATACGACGATCCCGCCTTCGACCGGACGGTGACGTCCGCCTCACAGCAGTTGAACGCGAACACGGCCGCGACGACCTACCAGCAGGCGGACACCGACCTGTGGGACGAGATGGTGTCGCTTCCGCTCTATGCGGAGCCCACCGCCCTGGTCTGGAGCCGTCGGATCGGCGGGGTCACCCCGACGCCCCGCAGCGACAGCCTCCTGTGGTATGCGCAGCTCTGGGCGGTGCGGGTGCCCGAGTCGACGAACAACACCACGCCGTCGCTGCCGGGGCAGTAGCGCCCGGCGCGGCGCCCGGCGTCGTACCCATGGAGGACGACGTACGGGTGTGGCGGACGGCGCACCGCAGGCAAACGCGAAAGGGCCGACAGCGGTCCGCGACCCGTCGCGCCTTCTGCTAGCCCCAATCGAAGAGCTTGCGGAACCGATCCTTACCCGCCGGGCGGGGCTGGGCCTCGTCGAGTGACTCGCCCTTGTGGGCTCGCAACCACGTCTCGAGCCCGTTCGCATTGGAGAACACCAGCTCTCGGTCGCTGTCCATGACGAAGAGGTGGACGCCGTCGCGCTCCGCGGTCACCGAGAGCTCGATCTGTCCGGCGTCGACGTAGCACCACAACGGACTGGCACCCGGTGTTGTCCTCGGCTCGAGGCGCCATCCCGGTTTGTCCCGGAGGAGGTCGGCGAGGTGTGTCCTGGGTTGATCGGCGCGCCGAGCCATGCTCAGATCCGACGGTCCCAGGATCGGCGTCGGCCCGACACCGCGCCCGCGGCCGTACCCACCGGCTCCACCGCCTCCGAGGCGTCGGTGTCGCCGCCGCGCAACGAGCACTCACGCCCGCTGGCCGTGGTGGACCGCCGCACGCTTGTTATCCGAGTTTTCCCCAGTGCGCGGCGATGATGAGCAACAGGCCGGCGACGGCGAGGCAAAGACCCGCCACGACGTTCCTGGCGCGCTGGATTCGCAACGCTGGTATCTCCGACGCAGCCAGCCAGATGCCTGTGATCAAGATCAAAAGAAATCCGATCTCGGTCAGCTGGTTCGTCGTGTGATGGCTGAGGGTCGTGCCGCTGCCCGCGGCCTTCTTGAGGATGGTGCTGATCACGGGTCGGGATTCTTTCGGTCTACGCCGGCTTGCGCAACTTGTTGCTCGTGCCGGGCCATTTGGAGCACGCCGCAACGGGGATCGCTACGGCGTGCTCCTGGCCCGATGCGTTCCCGGACGAGGCCTAGGAACCCTGGTACGGCACGAACAAATTGAGCTGGATGGAGGCCCCCGTGACCGCGACCACCGGGAGCGGGAATCCGTAGGCCGGGTTGCCCGACGATTGCTTCACGTAGAAGCCCTTCGCCGACCAGGCACCGACAGCAGGCACGACGTTGGTCAGGATCATGTCGTACTTCCCGTGACCTGTCGCGTTCACGTTCTCGCAATTGCCGGCGAGCTGACACGCGTTGACGCCGAGCGTGGGGGTGAACCCGGAGGGCGCACCGGTGACGGTGACCGTCCCATAGAGGAGGGCCTGCCCGAACTCGAGGAACGCCGTGCTCAGGTTCAGCGTGGTCGTCTTTCCCGACTTGAGCTTGGCCGTCTGACTGTCGCTCGTGTGGGTGACGCAACCGGAGCGTGCGCAGAAGCCGGGATAGGCGGTCCAGCTACCGGGGGCGAGGTTGGTCACGGAGTACGAACCCGAAGCGCTCCCCTTCGGTGAGGGCTTCGTCGATCCACTCGCACACCCGTTGGGGACCGTACCGCCGCCGAAGGCGACCGAGGACGGGCAAACGACCACCGTGAGCTTCTTAATCGGGTCGTTCGACGACGCGCCGGTGACGGTGATCGTTCCCGCCAGTGTGGCCGGCTTCACGTAGAAAACGTCCAGGTTCACGTTGTTGACCGTCCCACCGGCTGTCACGTTCTCGCCGACTGCGCCGCCGAAGAACACAGGTCCTCCAGCTGTGATCTGGTAGAAACCGAACAACGACCAGCTCCCTGCGGCCAGTGACAGCGAGTAGGCGCCATTCGCTCCTGCGACCGTCGAGACCGGATTGGAACACGGCGTGGACACCGAACCCGTGCAGGCCTCGGCACCGAGCACCGCGGGGTGGAAGCCCTTCGGCGTGCCGATGAGGACGACGGTCCCGTTCACCGTTCCGTTCTTACAGGTCGACGAGCTGCCAGAGCTGCCAGAGCTCCCACATGACGTCGCCGCCGGCCCGTCGAGACGATTCGCGAGGGATCTGAGCCCGAAGCCCGAAGCCACCTCGGGTAGGACAGTCACCAACAAGATGAAGCTCGCAGCCGCAATCACGATGACGCGCATACGTCGCTGCCAGGTCTTCATGCGTACCTCACTCTCTTTCTCTCGTTGTGGTGGAGTGGATTTTGGAGAAAAAAGCTAGCCCGTACTGTGCGGTGTTGCGAGGGAAAATTCCTATGGGGGTTGCGTTGTTGCGCTCGGAAGATGTGACTGCAAACGGCCGGACGCCTACCGCACACCATGGCCCGCATGGAGCGAAGGACGAGGTGACACGTTCCTTCTTCACCAGTCCTCGCGGTGCAGTCGATCTCATGTCCGACGTCTTCGACTGCGGGATTGTACGTTTGACTTTTAGGTTCTCTTGAGCCTTCTGAATCAATTCGTACCCCTGGGTTGTTGAACGGATATCACGCCACCGCGCAGTGCGAGCTGCCGCAACCCGACGGGCGCCGGTCGGTGGGCGACGACGACGTGGTGTGTGTTCACCTTCTGCGCTATCAACCTCTTCGCCATCAACGTGCGAACCACAGCACTCCGCAGGCGCCGGCCCGAGCGCTTGACGACGCGCCGTACCCCGTCGCATCCTTCTCGACCCGTCCTCTCTTCACGGGTCCCATGGAACGCACGCGGCGTGAATCACGCATGTGCGCGAATGGAGTCTGCAGCTCACTCGAGCTGAGAGACCTCGATCTCAATGCGCACCGGGTCACCGATATCACCACCGAGTCGCGGTTCACCGACGATCTCCATCTCGCCGTCTCCATCTGGCCGAACAGCTCTCTGTGGGTGCGGACTCTGGAGCGCAGAACCTTGACGTAACCTGAGAATCAGGCTAGCAATAGGAGTTGGGACCGGGCGGACCGTGCTCAATGGGAGATGGCGGCCGAGACGGTTCTCGTTTGAGTGCTCTACCAAAAGGGGGCGGCTATGAAAGCGAAGTCAGGTTCTCGGCTATTCGGCGGTAGGAGGTCCGGACACCGTCTGCGTTCTCTCGCCGCGGTGGCCGTTTCCGTGACGGTGGTGCCGATGCTCTTCTCGGTGATCACCGCAACGAGCGCCGGTGCAGCGACGTACGTCAGTGGGTCTTCGACCTCACTCTGCGTCAATCCGAGCGGCGTGACATCAGCGAACTACAACTCGCTGCCACCGTCGTATTTCACGTCTGCCCCGACGTGCGCGTCGGGCTACACATTGCACATCGTCACGAAGGACCAGGTCCCTCCGCTCTCCTGCGGAGCGCCACCTCGTCCGTGGTGCGCCATCATCCCGACGACGCGTTGGGTCAGTATCAACAAGTGTGGTGCGGATGACAATGCCGCGCCTTGCACGAATCCAGTGACCTATCCCCCCAACCTGCCACCAGCGATCTACGAATACGATGCCGTGCTCAAATGCACGCCGGGCGCTGTCCTCAAACTCAAGGGGCAGGTGCTCGCGGACAACTATGTGGCCGGCTATCTCAACGGAGCCCTTCTCTCAATACCCCAGAGGGTCAACGGGAAGAACTTTGTTACGCCGGCAGCGTTCACTGGAGTGACCCAGTGCAGCACCGCCACGGCCACTGTCGAGTTGGACTTCATGGTGTACGACTCCAGCACGCCGTACACCGGCATCGACTACAAGGTCGTGACCTGATCGCGAATTAAGAGAGCAGCCTGAATACGAACTCCCGCCCTGCCTCCGCACGGGACAGGGCGGGAGAGGGCGGTCGCGGGAGGGTTTCGGAGTTGGCGTCAGACGATCTTCAGTCGGGTGCCCTTCTCGTTGACCAGTACTCCGTTCTCGCGTCCACAGACCTCCCCGGTCACCAGTCCTCCGACCTTGATGGAGCCCGTGTTGTCGGCGGTCACCATGCCGCGCAATTTGAACTCTGCCGCCGAGGTGGCTGGGCACTGGTGCTTTTCCCGCTCGTCCTTCTTCACCGGGGTCAAGGTGTAGGTGACTGAGGTCGTGTGACCAGTCGCCCACGTGATGACGCCAGTCCGGTTGTCGAGTGATCCCGAGCCGCCGGTGTTGGCGACATCGGAGCAACCACTCAGCGAGAAGGGGCCTTCGGGAAAAGGCCCTACGTAGCTCGCACACGATGTTCCTTCGCTTCGAGCGCTTCCGCCCGAAGCTGGAGCAGCGACAAGTACGGTTGCGACGACCACCGCCACGATGGCCGCGCCAATGCAGAGGAACGAGCTGGTTGGCGGCAGGTGGGCCGCGGCTTTTCGGCCGTCACGTACTCTGATGCCGCGGTTTCGTTGTGTGCGACAGGTCTCCGAGTGGAAGATGGTCACAGCCATTCTTCCGGTGAGGTGCAGCCTCCGGTCCTCAGGAGTGCCATCATCAATCCCACCTCCCTGTCGCTATTCTTTCCGACCGAATCGCCGACCACAATCCGGTTCGGGCCTGAGTCCGACATCTCAAGCAGTTCTTCTGCGGCTGGCTCGAAGGCGTGGAGCGAAGTCCCGGGTCAGGTCGTGCCGCCTCACGACTGCGTCACGAGCCCGTCACAGGTCCGAAAGAAGCTCGAGCGCCCGGATGGAGCATCCCGCAACGAGAGTGGCAACCCAGATCGAACGGAGCAGGAAGTCGCTCGTCACAAGGCTTGATGTTCGTGGACGCGCCGAACGGGGACCCGCCACGACTGGCGAGCCCCCGTTCGGCGATTGAAATGGGACTGTCGTAGCTGTCAGGCGGCGAAGATGAACTTCGTACCGGACAGAAGGCTGAGCTTCACGACGTCCGGATTCGAGGTTGATTTCGCGCAGACGGTCGCGCTCACTGCCGCTCCAACCGTGGTGCTCTTCGTGCTGTCCTTGGTGACGTTGCCGCTGAGGACCTCGGTAACTTGACCTGCCGGGCAACCCGACCCGGACGCTGCCGATTGGGTGGCGGTGGTTGCCTTCCCATTGGCCCACTTGACCGTGCCGGATGTTTCAGTGATCGTCCCCTTGGACGTTCCTGATCCACCTGTGTTTCCGGTGCAACCGGACAGCTTGGTGGTGACGGCGCCGGTCGAGGTGTTCGCCTTGCCGCTCAACTTGCTGCAGGTGATCCCTTTGGCAGCAGCCGAAGCCGGACCGGCCGCGATTGCGGTGAAACCCGCGACGGGTGCGAGAACGGCTGCAACCGCGATGGATCCATGAACGATTCTCTTTTTGATCACCTTGTCAATCCTCCTTTTGAGGTGGTGGACTTTGTCTGTGTGGATGCCAGGGAGTCCGATCGCGGTGCTCGCGTCGAATGGATCCCCCCGATCATTGCCGGACATGACCTCCCCGCGGCATTCCTCGTGCAAACAAAATTCTAAATTTTCGTGGTCTGCCAGGACAGTTCGAACGCGCAGACCAACACCGAACCCTTTGTGCCGTTTTAAGGCACAACGCTGACGATTCGTGAAGTGCGGAAGCTGGAACGAAGAGCGAAGTTCTTGAGTCTTCAGCATTTGATTCCGGGACTTTCACTCCGGCGGAACCGACTGCTCGGGATGCGGCGGTGGCATGGCCGTTGCCATCAAGCCCCGAACCGTTCAGACGCTTGCGTGGGCTGGTCGTACAGTTTCGGCCAGCCCACAAACAGTCCATATTCACATGAGCGGTGATCCTTTCAACTTCGTCCGCTTGTTCGAACTACTTCCTGCTGGTCGACACGCGGACGTCCGAGACACCCGGGGGTCGCGGACAGGGGCGGTCATCCGGGTCTTCCGGCAGAGCGTTTCCGGGTCTTCCCTGATATCAACCCGCCCTGTGGCCACGCGACAATCTGAGGGTGATCCAGGTGCGAGGGCTCTCCAAGCGGTTCGGCGACGTGGTTGCCGTGGATCACCTTTCCTTTGACGTGCGCCCTGGAACCGTGACCGGGTTCCTCGGGCCCAACGGGTCGGGCAAGTCGACCACGATGCGCATGGTCATGGGTCTTGACGTGCCGAGCTCGGGCACGGCCACCGTGTTGGGTCAGCGGTACCACGACTTGCCATGGCCACTGCGGGAAGTGGGCGGGCTCCTCGAAGCAAAGGCGATCCATCCTGGCCGCTCCGCCCGCGCCCACTTGTTGACCTTGGCCCGGAGCAATGGAATTCCGAGGACACGGGTCGACGAGGTGTTGGAGCTGGTCGGACTCACATCGGTAGCCAGCAAGCGGGCAGGCAAATTCTCGCTCGGCATGGGTCAGCGGCTGGGCATCGCGGCAGCCTTGCTCGGCGATCCGGCGGTGCTTCTGTTCGACGAGCCGGTGAACGGGCTTGATCCCGAAGGTATCCGCTGGGTACGCACACTGTGCAAGAAGTTGGCGGGCGAAGGCAGAACTGTGTTCGTGTCGAGCCACCTCATGGCAGAGATGGCCCTGACCGCCGATCACCTCGTAGTCATCGGCAAGGGCAAGCTGATCGCCGAGACCTCCGTGGCCGATTTCGTCGCCCGCAGCTCTCGACAGTCGGTGAGGGTTCGAACGCCAACACCGCACCAACTTTCCGATGCGGTGACGAATGCCGGAGGAAATGTCATCGCTGATCCGGATGGATCGATGACCGTCACCGGCTTGTCGGCGCCGGATGTCGGCGACTTGGCCGCGTCGCTGAGCCTGGCCTTACACGAGCTCACTCCGGTCGCATCCCTCGAGGATGCCTTCATGGAGTTGACCGAGGACGCCGTCGAGTTCCGAGGTGGGCAATGACGACAGTGCTCGGGCCAGCGACCGCCTTCACCATCGACCAACCTCCTGGCCGAGTCGGTTTGCGTCGGGCCATGGCGGCGGAGTGGACCAAGCTCTGGACAGTCCGCTCCACACTGTGGACTCTCGTGGCCACCGGAGTGGCCGTGATCGGCTTGTGTGCACTGAGCACCGGCACGGTGAGTGCCTCGGAAATCATCGACGATCCGACACGCCGGAGCCTGATCGGCATCTTCTTGGGGCAGCTCATCTTCGGCGTCCTGGGCGTGCTGGTCATGAGTGCCGAGTACGGCACGGGCACAATCCGCGCCACGTTGTCAGCGGTGCCACGCCGACCGATCGTGCTCGGCGCCAAGGTGTGTGTCTTCGGAGCGGTTGCAGTGGTAGCGAGTGAGATCCTCACCTTCACCGCATTCGCCATTGGCCAAGCCATCCTGTCTGGCAAGAAGGCCGTGGGTCCGTCGACAGCTGTCGCACAGCGCGCCCACCAACTTGGTGTGAAGATCCCCCACAACATCCAGGCCCTGCTCTCGTCGAGCGGTTCCGCGTCTTTGGGGCAGCCGGGCGTGCTTCGAGCCGTGGTCGGTGCCGGCCTCTATCTCGCCGTGCTCGGGCTCTTGGCGTTGGGACTGGCCACCATCATCCGACACACGGCTGGTGCCATTTCGGCCTTCGTCGGGGTGGTCCTGGTGCTGCCACTCATCGTGCAGGCATTGCCCACCTCCATCAGCAACGCCGTCGCTCGTTACCTACCGGCCAACATCGGCCTGGTCATGTTCTCCACAAATGGAGTGCCCGATCGCATCGGTCCAGCCTTCAGTCCTTGGACGGGCTTCGCGCTCCTCGTGTTGTACACGCTCGTGACCCTCGGGCTCGGGTGCTGGGTTCTGGTGCGCCGAGACGCCTGATCCGGCGAGACAACGTGCGACCCTCGCGCGCCTCCATCAGGCCCGTCTCGCGGTTACATTCGGAATCAAATGCGGTCCTGCCTTGTATACGGACGCTGCTCGGGGGCACCACCGGCATTTGACGTTGACGTACACCAGACGTCCGACTGATGTCGTTGATCCGGACCGTCGCTGGGGGAGGCAGGCCGGAGAGTCAGGCGTCTAACGTCGCGGAGGTGGCGGGCCAGCGCAGGCGGTGGGTCTCACTCGCGGGCCTGCTGTTTCTTCCAATGGCGATGTGGAGTCTCTCGAGCCCACTTTTCTCCAATCCCGACGAGTCAGCTCATGTGATCCGAGCGGAGTCAGTTGTTCGCGGGCAGTTCGAGGGGAGATACGTCGGCTATCACAAGGGCCGGTACTTCTATCCGTATTACTCGGTCGATGTTCCTGGAAACTTGTATTACGCATCTGACTATGGCGTATGCCTTGCGCTTCTCGCTCGTAAGCCCGCCAGCGCATGTCACTTGCTGAGAGGACCCACGCATCCGGTTCAGGTCACGACCTACGTCGGAGCGTATCCACCCCTCTATTATTTGCTCGTCGGTACGCCTACCCTGGCCTCGGCCGGCAAGGTCGGGATCTTCCTGATGCGCCTACTCGGTGATGCAATCTGCGCTGGCTTCTTGGCTTCGGCCTTCCTTTCGGCGCTCACTGCGCGACGCGGAAGAGTGGCTGCAGTGGGTGTCCTTGCTGCACTCACTCCGACCGCCCTGTATGTTTCGAGCGGAGTCAACCCAAGTGGGCTGGAAATCGCCTCGGCAATCTCGTTGTGGGCTGCGGGGCTGGCCTTGACGACTTCCAACACTCCGGTTCAGACCTCTCGGTTCGTCCGTCGTGCGGGCCTTGCGGCTGCGGTCTTAGTCTGGACTCGCGGCCTGTCGCCGCTCTGGCTTCTTTGCATCGTGGCAACTGTCTGCGCTCTCTTGGAGAGGAGTCGATGGCGTTCACTTTCTCGTCGAACTGACCTCCGCGCCTGGTCCGTCATCGTTGGCGCGTCGACCGCCGGCGCACTGGTGTGGGACCTGACTGCCAACGCATTCCAGTTCTTGGGCGCGGGGGAGTCTCCAAAGAAGTCCAACCTCACGCTCGTCGGTGAAGCGTTCGGCCACACCTGGTCGTGGGTCCAGGGCACTTTCGGAGATTTTGGGCTGGTCGATCATGACACGGCGCCGACGCTCCTTCTGGTCCTGTGTCTCGCCGTGTTGGGAATGCTGATCGTATTTGGGTTTCGGGTAGCAACTCGCCGCCAGACCTTGGTGTTGATTGGTCTTATCGCAACCGCAGTCATTCTGCCGGTACTGATCACATTTGCGGGGGATCGTAAATACGGCGACATTTGGCAGGGCCGATACGCCGTACCGTTGGCGGCAGGGATTCCACTGCTCGCCGCACTGTTGGTCGCGAACAGCAAGCGGTCTGAGGGCGCATGGTTGGACCGCCGCGTGTGGCTCGGCTACGTGGCGTTGCTCACCGCCAACGTCGTCGGTCTCATCACGACGCTTCACAGGTTCATTGACGGGAGTAGCGGACCCTTCCAGCTGATAGGAGGTCGATGGCAGCCTCCCGTGAACGTGGTCGTCGTGATCGCTGTCTTCGTGTGTGCTCAAGCGGCTGCGTGCTGGTGTTTGTACCGATGGGGCCGACCAACACCGATTCTCGACGCGGAGGGCTCCACTCCGTGCGAGTCTTCTGGCGGACGAATCTACGGCGACGCGACCCCCGCTGCCGCGGCTGGTCACGCACAGAACCACCCACGACGTTGATGGGGGAGAGCGCAACTCACCGGGAGCATTTTGGTGACCCCGGACCGTGGGCGGAGCCGTGGATAGCCTCTAGAGCGGTTCCGGCCTCCATCGGACAGAGCTGACGGCCCTCGACGCCGGATCCTCCCTCGGCATAGGGCTTGCATGTGCCGATGGGGCAGCCGGACTGCTGGTCCCAGGACGCGTCCCCACGCACCATGCTTCGCCGTCCTCAACCAAACTGGCACACTCGGTCTGTGCCATCGATTTCCGGACGCATCGAAATCAACCTGACCGTTCGAGATCCAGCGAGGAGTGCCGCGTGGTACAGCGAATTGCTCGGACTCGAAGAAATGTACGACTTCTCCACGCCCGATGGTCACCTGCGCTACGTCGCCCTTGTAGAGCCGACGAGTCGGCTGGTCTTGTGCCTCGTTGGCCATGAAGAGAATAACGGTGAGCCGTTCAGCGAGTTCCGTACCGGCCTCGACCACTTCGAGCTCCTGGTGGACCGACGAGAAGACCTCGACGAGTGGGTTCGCAGGTTGGATCGGCTGGGTATCGAGCACTCGGGAATCAAAGAACCCGAGTACACGCGAAACGCCATGCTGACGTTTCGCGATCCCGACCACATCCAGCTGGAGTTCTTCTGGAGGAACTGATCGCTTGAAAGGCGCCTCAGCTGCTGCCGGTGGATCACACCGAATCGTTGGTGCGTGCACGTCGGATCAACAGCTACCGCGGTCTCGTCTGTCTCGCCGGTCCCGCCGTACTTCTGGCCGCACGGCAGCGATCCCTGTCTCGCATTCCAGATATCAGTGACGGGATCACCGCCCGACGGAGCGAAGGAGGCTGGTTCGATGTCCATGCCGGGGGCGCCAACCGATGTCGTTGAAGACGCCTGACGGCCTCGTGTTGACTGCAATCACTCGCTCTCAACTGCACAGAGCCAGCCATGTCTGATTCTGCTCGACGCGCAGAGCCGCGTGATCACCGGGAAGTTCGCGCTGGACTACCCCTCGATAGTAGGAGCGACCCTTGGGGTCGTCCGTCAAAATGACAACACCGTCACCTGTCGACGGACAGCCGATGACGAAATTGTTGGCGTCGTCGTTGAGACCCCATTGCCACCCATGAATCGGGGGGCCGAGTTCGATGCCCCAGCCCGCACCCCAGGCAAGCTCGTCGTCGATGCGCCAGAGCGGTTCCCAACGTGCATCCCTGAGTCGAAGGGCGTGAGCCAAGAAGCGTCCGTAATCGGCGGCAGTGGTCAAAAGCGGCCGATAGCCGTACAAGGCGAGATCGGGATCTGCCAGGCGGCTTTGATTCATCAGGAGAGGCCCGAAGACCCGGTCTTGAGCGAGCGTGGCGATCGACAGACCAGTTCGCCTCTCAAGGTGATCCTGCAGCAGGACGAAGCCCTCGCCCGAGTAACCCCAGCGCTGGCCAGGTGGACGCAGCGGCTGAAGTGGACCTCCTTCAGGGCGCCAGTTGGGGAGCCCGGTGGTGTGAGTCAGAACGTGGCGTACGGTGATCTCGCCGAGAACGGGTTCGTCGAGATCATCGATGAACTCAAGGGCCAAGTGCGCGATGACCTGCTTCACGAGCGATGCCGCATTCATCAGCTCGGTCTCGCCCTCGACCCGAGCGAGCTGCCACTTCCGTACGACGCTGATCGAACTGCGCATGCCAGCGCAGGTTATGTCCGGGCCGGCATCCGGGCACGGGACAATCGAGAGGAGTGGTGCGTCGGCGTCGAACCGTCCACCTTGATGAGTTCCTGGTCACGAGCCCCAGGTCAACGTTCGGAATCCCGTTCACCATCGCGAAGGCGCATGCCGACTGGGTCGGACATTATGAGAAGTAGTCGTAGTACTCGAGCCCGAGGTGGGTGAGAGGCTCTTCGCCGGCCAGGAAGCGCAGCGTGTTCTTGAGCTTGGTCAGCTGGATGAACAGGTCGTGCTCGGCGTAGACCCCTGGTGCGCACTGGGGCGATTTGAAGTAGAAGGACAGCCACTCCTGGATCCCGCGCATCTCGGCCCTCTGGGCGAGGTCGGTGAAGAGCAGCAGGTCGAGGACGAGCGGCGCCGCCAGGATCGAATCACGGCAGAGGAAGTTGACCTTTAGCTGCATCGGGTAACCCAGCCACCCGAAGATGTCGATGTTGTCCCACCCTTCCTTGTTGTCCCCACGCGGCGGGTAGTAGTTGATTGAGACCTGGTGTTCGATGTCGCCGTAGAGTTGGGGGTAGAGCTCAGGCTGCAGAATGCCCTCGAGTACTCCGAGCTTGGATTGCTCCTTCGCCCGGAAGCTGTCTGGGTCCTGGAGGACCTCGCCGTCCCGGTTTCCGAGGATGTTGGTCGAGTACCAGCCCGAGAGTCCAAGGAGCCGGGCCTTGATCATTGGGGCGAGGACCGTCTTTACCATGGTCTGACCGGACTTGAGGTCCTTACCGGCAATCGCTACCGAATGTTCCGTTGCGTATTGGGTGAGCGCCGGCGTGTCGATGGAGAGGTTCGGCGAGCAGTTGACGAAGGGGATGCCGACCCCGAGGGCAGCGTAGGCGTAGAGCATGGTCGGAGCGATAGCCGGGTCGTTCTGGTCCAGCGCCGCCTCGAAAGCCTCGAGGCTGTGATACGCCTCATTTTCGGGGAGAAGTCCCTCGGTCGACCCACACCAGACCATGATGCCCCGGGCAGAGCCTTTCGCATTGAGGAACGTCATGATGTCCGTCCTGATCGCCTCGACTCGCTCTCGATGGGTGCTTTCTGAGCGTGTGTTGGTTCCGTGCACCTGAGTGACGTACGACGAGTCGAACACGGCCGGAAGGGGCCGGATCGTCCGCAGGAATGCGCCGACCCGCTCTATGGATGGCTGGTCCAGAACTCCGGCCCGGCTGGCGGCGACGAAGGCGTCGTCTGGGAAGGGATCCCAGGCGCAGAAGTCAAGCTGATGGACGGAGGCGAGGGCGACCAGGTCGCCGATGCGCGTGACCCGCTGCTCATCTCGGCGACCGAGGCGCACGGTCCCGAGTTGTGAGAGCGAACCGATCGGCTGGCCCGAGCCGGACCGAATCGATTCGACACCGGCGATCAGAGTGGTCGCGAGAGCGCCCAAGCCCACGCAGAACACGGCGAGCCTCCCCTCGGCCAGCGCGATCTCTGGTGAATTCGAGAGGGTGCTCGGGGGCACGTCTTCGCCTGAGGACACCGGCTACACCCCTTTTCTTGAAGCGCTTGAGGAAAAGTGGTCAATACGACGAAATCGTAAGCGCGCTCTGTGGTGGAGCGATGGACCCGGCAAAAGGGGACACGGATCAGCGTCTGCGTTGGGCCTGTACGAGGGGAACGCCAAAGGGCAAAAACGCCACGACTGCGGCAACCACTGCGAGAAAAGCGCCCCACGACCAACTGAGGCCGGACGGCTTGAGCAGGAAGCCCAGCACCACGAGGGCCAGATTGACTCCGGTCATGAGCGTCAGGAGCTGACTCTTGGACAAGCGACCCTGATCAGCCAGGTCGCCCGCGCCGAACGCAACGATGAGGACATAGAGAACCAGCACGATCGAATCCAGCACCGCGATGAACAGCCAGCCATGGGTTGTGAGTCCGTCAACGGAGAAGGGGCCAATGCTGTACCAGGGCAGCCAGAACGACACCAGAAGGACCAAGGTGGCCGGGCCTACGACCCGATCTCTGTGATCGAGGGCGTTCAGCCGTTGTCGTGACTTCTTGACACGCTTTGGCGTCGGTCGTGGCAGGACAGTCGGCCTGATGGCGGCACCGCACTTTGGGCAAAGTGCGGTCCTTGGCGGTACCTCAACCAGGCAGCGGGAGCAAGCAGGCAATCGGCGAACCTCATTCGTGATGTGACAATCGCGCTTGCTTAGGCTACAGGTACCCCTGCGTCCTCGTCGCCGATCGGGCGGGTCCTGCGAGTACTCCACGGTTTTCGAGTTCTAGGGCCACCTGTTTTGCATGCCAGATGCGCCACGCTTCCATGCCTGCTGAGCCAGCCCCTTTGGACACGCCGCTCTCATCAGGTCCGGTGATCAGATGCCAAGCATCGCGGAGCGCAGCTGGGCTGCGAGCTCGGCGTCGCCGCTGATTTCAACCCTGGCCGCCCCTTGGCGACCGGCGGCGAACATGGTGAGCTCGCTCGGGTCACCCGAAAGCGTGAGGAGCGGCCCAGAGCCGCCCTGTTTGTCGGTTCTTCCCGGCGAGGTGATGACGACCGTTGCGGGGACTCTTTTCGCCATCCCGCCAGGCCCGACGCGCGTCCAGAGCACATCGCTCAAAGCCGGGGAGATCTCCCGAGGTTCCCAGCCGTCTTGTGCGCGACGCACGTCCTCCACGTGGATGAAGAACTCGACGGTGTTCATCGGACCATCGAACGGACGGAGGACCCAGGGTGGCCCGCTCCGCACGGCCTCCACGAGCTCGTCCCATGACATACGATCTCGCACTGATCGCCGTACTTTGTCCGTGTAACCCGCCAGAGGGTGCCAGACGAGTCCCGGTCCACTGTCAGGTCGCCGTTCACGCACAACAAGGTGCGCCGCGAGATC
Organism: uncultured Acidimicrobiaceae bacterium; assembly: GCA_963824445.1. Taxonomy (GTDB): domain Bacteria; phylum Actinomycetota; class Acidimicrobiia; order Acidimicrobiales; family RAAP-2; genus Bog-473. Next base: position 76,813 of record CAWGPG010000003.1, read on the forward strand.
ACCCGTGAGCCAACCAGCGCACAACGTGGGTGCGTCGGCGCCATGCTCGGTGAAGAGGTCGCAGAGAGTCTTGCGTTCTTGCTGCGCGAGGCTTATCGACGTCACATTCGCATTCTAAGGTTGTCTCAACGAGGAAGAGCCTGTCGAGACCCATCTCACGCCATAGGGCCGGAGCCGGAGGGGCTACCTTCGAATTCGTAGAACCGTCATCGCGGATGCACGGAAACAGTCGAACTCGTCGCCTCCCGAAGTGTGGAGCCCCACCGCCAGCGTCGCCCGCTCGAGTGGCGTGTGACACCGGATTGCGGTCCCCGACAGTGCGGCGCGTTTCGTCCGCAAGCTTAGGCAACCCGTCACAATTATGGGCTGTCAATGAGCGAATTGATCCTCGCATTGAGCTCTGCTTGGTCCGCGATATGGATGTAGACCTCTTGTGGATGGTGGGCGCCTGATCCCCAGGAGAGTCCACCCTTGCTGTTGATGACCGCAGCGCCACCCTGACCGAGGACGGAGAAGGCGCCAGCGGCGGCGCCGACCGCATACAACAGCGTCGGCCCGTCCCAGTCACCGTCCCCCGGCGGCCCGCAATTGAAGAGCTTCGAGTAGACGATTCGCATGGGGTTCTTTTGCGGCGCCGACGAACACAGGTTCCCACCAACCTTCGTGTTGATGCCCGTGTATCCGTCGACCCAGGCAAATGCTGTGGGCCACCCTTGAGGGGCTACCAGAAATTTGGTAGCAGCAATATCAAGACGTTCGTTCGTGAACGGGGGGCCACCGATCGGGAAAAGGCCGTCCTCGATCACAAGTCTCTTCACCTTGTTTGCGACCAACGCTCGTCCGGACAGTGAGCTGCCATGACCTGGATGAGAGCGCAAGAGCCCCGCCAAGTTGGTGTAGCCACCGATGCTTACGAACGTCACCGAATGGTTCGGCTGGACAGCCAAGACGCGCCGATAGAGAGGGACGGCCTGCTGAGCTTCGGAACTGTTCCGAATGGCATGGGGGAGTCGCTCCGCAAGTAGGTCACTGTACCCGTGGGGCGCGGTGTCGGCAGAGCTGTCGGCCACGGCACCGATCGGAATGCGCTCGTGGCCGTAGAACGTATCGATGGCGTCCAGCGCCGCGGCCGCTGTCGGATTTCGGATATCCGACATGACGGCGAGCACGTCAACCTTGCCCCGCAGTTGGAGGACATTGGCCATCCCGATCGCTGTTGCGTCATCCCACCACAAGGAGAGGTCGGTGTCGATGATGATGCGTTGTGGACCAGCACTGGTCGTTTGCCCCGAAGCCGAAGTCGTTGATCGGAGCTCCGGCAATCCAATGGCAATGATGATCGACACCAAGGCAAGCGCGTAAAGGCGCGTACGTCTGCCCCACGTCCGTGTCCCACTACGTCGCTGGCTCCGTGCCTTCATGAATGTGCCGATCTCTCATTTTGATAGAGCTGCCTTGTGAGCTGGATCTGACCAAGATGTTCACAGGCGTGGCCATAGTTTCCGACCAACCAGGTGAGCCCTGAACGCAACTCTTCGGCTGGAAGTGTTGGAAGGGCGAAGACTGAGTTCAGACGATCGGAATCGATCTGCGGTCTCACGGTGGTCATGAGCTCGTCTGCCCCGTCAAGAAGAGCAAACGCTTCTCCCATGGTGAGCTCGCTGCCGGCGAACTCGGCATCCCGGTCGCGTGCGGATGGCAAGGCCGCCACGCAGCGAAGAGTCTCGTCCTCAGAGCCGACAAGGTGCGTGAGGATGGTGGCAATGGAGTTCGAACCCACGACGGGGGCCCAGTTGAGGGCATTGGAGTCAAGCCCATTGATCTCCTTGCGTAACTGATCATGAACCTGATTGAAGAGCGCAAGCATTGCGGTCGCCACGTTTCCATGGCCGGATGCCCCGGGGAGTGACATGACCAATTCTGCCACTCTGCCGACGTCACCAGGCACTTGTTGAGTGATGGCGTCTGCGTCGGACAGGCCGATGGAGCAAACCACTGATCCATGGTCATCAGGCTGGAATCGTGGTAGATACATGCATCTGACACGCCGATCGCTCCTGAAAGCGAGCCATTGACGGCTCCTCGTCCATGCAGTCGATCGGGATGATCAAGCCGGTGAACAAGAGCAGATCAATTGGTCCTCGCCCAGCACCTGAGAGGCGATGTCAACATCGCCTGACTTTCCGTAGCGCGTCGTTGTGCTTGCGGGGACCATGACAGGGTAGTGGGCACTCGGAACACCTGTCGGACCCAACAATTGCCGCGAGAGGCCGATCCGAGCTCTGCGACAGTTCGGGTACGGCCCCTGTAACACGGCACCCGAAAACGCCATCAGCTCCCTGACACTCGACCAAGTCGCTGCTGATCCGTAGACTGAGATCCTCCAGCGAGATCGTTCGTGTCGGCTCTAGGGCGGACAATATGAAGGGAGCTCGCGTGCCAACTCCACCGACAATTTCTGAGGGATCACAGGGCGAAGTGGTCGAATGGGCCCAGTACCTCTTGGTCCGCTTTGCTCTGAGCGACAACCAGATCGACGGGATCTTTGGTCCGATCACAAAGGCAGCGGTGGAGGAGTTCCAAACGGGTAAGAATCTTGCCGTCGACGGGATAGTGGGACCGGTCACGTGGGGAGCGTTGGGCGGTGACGGGCCTCAGCCACCTACTCTCCAGGAGGGGTCCACGGGGGCTCTGGTCGAGAAGCTTCAGACAGCAGTGAACGAGATCGCTGAACCCCCCCGACCCCCCTTGGTGGTCGACGGAGACTTCGGGCCCCTCACCGCGGCTGCTGTGAGGGGTGTGCAACAAGGGGGCGGGATAGAGGTTGACGGTGTGGTCGGGCTGCAGACTTGGGCACTGCCTGTCGGGGCAGCGGGCCGGGTGATCGCCGACGAGTGTGGCGTCACGCCGCCATGGACCGGCGTCTAGCCTGCTCGTCGTCGTAGCCTTTCGAGATCGCACGATCCGGCTCGTTCGCCGCCCTCAGGGTTTCCCACTCGCAAGCGATCGCTATGAAGGCCACCAAGAATGGTGCTCCTGACCTCCAGGATAGGTTCACCCCAGCGTCTCGTCGACGGAGCGTTCGGGGGTAGCTCATATCACACGATCAGGGACAGCTCTGATCCTTTGGACCGGGCGGCTGCCACGACGCGGTCAGAGACCAAGTGCTGGACCCATTCGGTACTGCGTACACGAAGGCATCTATGTGTGGACCTCCATGCACAGTCCGAGTCCAGTGCGGTACGAGGCCCTGACCATGCGTGATACGCATCGGTGCGAACCTCCAGCCCTCCTGCTCGAGAACCGCCCCAACCTGGCTGGTTACCACGTCTGCGTCCTCGGCATCAGAGAAGTTGACGAAGACCGAGGCTTCGTTCCAACCAGCATGAGCATTCGGAAAAGAAGGGCAGGCAGGTCCCCATTTCGAATCCGTGGCACGCTGGCTCATCCGGGTCGACCCGGACGGAAGCGCCCGTTCGACGGTCTCCATGACCTTCAACACACTGCCGTTCGGATCGCCTCCTGGGTGGTCCGAACGGCGGCTCCACCACACGGAGACGCCTGTCGCCATAACGACAACGAGAACTCCGGCAATCAACCACGATCTTCCTCTGGCCGAACTCGGCCGTCCTCGAGAGGCCTTGACGTTCGTTGGTGGGATCGTCCAATCGATCTTGGGAGTTGGTTGTTTGCTCAGCACGAAACAACCTTTCGGAGGGGCCGCTCTGGACTCAGTCTTCACGGCCGTATGGGATTCCCTCCCAGGCGCTCAGCAGCCCCGAGTCCTTGAGCACTGCCACCACCTCATCGAGGCCTCGGACTTGTTCAGACCGGAATCCGAAAGAGCGGGCCGCATCGACATTCACACCCAGATCGTCCAAGAAGAGCACCCGGGCGGGGTTATACGGCAGGTGGTCGGCAACGGCTAGGTAGATCGCAATGTCGGGTTTCCTTAGACCCAGTTCGAAGGAAAGAAATCGGTGATCGAAGATCTCAAGCACTGGCCACCGTGCACTCTGATCCTCCCAGTGCAAGGCGTTCGTGTTGCTCAAGCATCCGATCGCTACGGTCTGCTGAAGCCCCAAGAGAAGCTCAGCGGTACCGCGATAGGGGCCGATCGGCCATGCTTGGAGGATCCCTAACCACTGCGCTGGCGTGATGTCGACCCCCCAGTCGGCGACGACTCCGGTCGAAAACTCCTTCGCCGAGCATTCGCCTGTCTCAAATCGTCGTATCCAGGGTTCCAAGATCCGCTGCCATGCATCTGTGTGACCGTGGAACCCGGTCAACACTTGGAGGTCAGGCAAATTCCCGAGTTCGATCAGAACTCCACCGAGGTCGAACAGGACGTACTCGATATCGGACTCCCTTACGGGACTCAAGTTACTGCCCCCGTCGCAACAATGGTTCGACGACGACCCATGACGTCGAGATCGAGTACGTCGAACAGCCCGACAGGACCCCTGTCCGGCAGCGAACGGGACCCGAACGTCACCGAGTCGTTATCGAACACAGCGGCAGGCTAGCCATTGCGCGGCGCGGCGCGTGTTCCTGCTGGTGCGGGTCCTGCAACACCGCACCTACGGCTTCGTTTGGACGCCGTCACTCCGAGCCATGGTCGCCGGTGACCAAGTGAGTAGCGCCAGCCGATAGCGCCAGGCTCGAGGCAAACGGGAGCCGGATCTCCTCACGTTCCGCTGAACGAAGTGACCAATTTGTCGAGCATGATGTAGTCGTTCGCCATCCTCTCCGTCGAAGGCATTGCCAGGGTGGAGCCGCTGTGAGCGTGCGGACCTCGACCTGCTTCGATGAGGGCGCCAGCAATGGACGGCCCTCCTGCATGCCGGATCGCTCCGTTTCAAAGGAAATAAGGAGCACCACGCTCACTTATACGCGAGCATGGTGCTGCGATGAACGATCAAGGCGGGCGCACATGTCGATCAAACTGAGATTACTTGTTGCAATGTCCGGCTTACTCATCATCGCGGGGAGTACAACGCTGCTCTCGGCCGCACCGCTTGCCAGTGCTGCGGCACACCGAGTCCACCCCACGGTGGATTGCACCCCGACGACCGTGCCAAGAATCACGTCGGTCAGCAGGGTTCTTGCGAAGAAGACTCAGACGATCACGATCACGGGCACGTGCTTCGGCAGAGGGAACACGTTCACCGGCTCAGATAACCAGTGGTTCCAGCTCACGGACGAGACTCGCAACTGGAACGGCTGTCACATCGCGGCAAACAACTACGACTCAGTGACGTGCACCGTCACCGAGTGGACCAACCATCAGATCGTCTTTTCTGGGTACACCGGAGAGTATGGGTCTGTCTACAAGCTTCGGCCCGGTAACCGCGTCAGGGTCTCGGTCTGGAATCTGAATTTGGATTCCAAGCAGGTCGACTCGACGAAGACCGCCGGGAACTGGTTGGTCACCGTGCATTGAGCCGCTGGTAGACGTACACCGCTCCACGACGACAAGATCTCAATTATCTGTTGGTCCGGGTGTCGGACGGGTCGACTGAGGCGCTCACCAATTTCGTCAGGCGTCCTGGACTGGGACGCGATCCGGTGCCGGAGGGATGCTTCCCGAGGACCTTTGGTTGCCGTTGGTGTGAGCAGTACTGAAAGGATTGAAAGGTTCTCTCGGCTTCGACCCCCACACGGAGCGTTTTTCATATCTGGCGCGGTGAGATCCCGCTGCACTCTTGCGCTCAGGCCGTGTGTTCGATGATACTTCCGGTCCATTTTGTGCTGTCCGTACAGTTTCGGACCAGATGAGAGGGGCAAGTGCGTTGTTTCGTAGCATCTGTGTAGATCGTCGCAGGTCGCTGTTCGGACGTCCTGCTGGCGGATCATCCACATGGTTGTCGAGGATCACAGTTGCCTTCGCGGCGGCGCTGGTGGCGACGATCACGATGCTGCTGCCAAGCGGATCCGTCGGGGCTGCCGACCGAGGCGCAAACGGGGTCATCGCTTTCTCCCACGGCAACGGTCAAATCGCGATCCTTTCCTCCGGCGGAGAAACCGTCCTCAACCCGAATGGGCCGAGGCAGACCCGGCCCGCTTTCTCGCCTGACGGCACCAGAATCGCCTATATCTCCGGGTATCACTTGTGGATCATGAACGCCGACGGGTCTAAGCCCCGCGCTGTACCCGTAACGGGCAATCCGTTGGAGGACGATCCCGCCTGGTCTCCGGATGCCACAAAGTTGGCCTACATCAATGGTAACGACGGCCAGATCTACACGGTGTCGTCGGCAGGAGGGAAACCCAGGCAAATCACCACCGGCCTGAGCCCCGCCGATCTCAAATGGTCCCCGACGTCGAAGCTCATCGCCTTTGACGCGTCGGATGTCCACGGCACCGGCTTCCGCCAGGTATTCACGGTCAATATCACCAATTCGCAGGTGGATCGACTCACATCGGGCTCGTGCAACAGCGACCAGCCAGATTGGTCACCCGACGCAACCGAGATCGCATTCAGCACAGCCTGTTTCGACGGAGATAGCAACATCGCAACAATGCCCTCAAGCGGAGCGGCGCCCAGTCCGGTGGCCCTTTACATCGTCGCCGACGCGTACGTGCCATCGTGGTCTCCGGACGGAACCGTGATTGTCTTTTCCGCCAATGAGGGCCAAGGATCGAATCAGCTGTGGGAGGCATCACCCAGCACGGTCGGTGATGACAAGACGGTGACTGCGACCCGATTGACCGACGATCCCGGACAGCCATACAACACCATGCCGACGTGGCAGCCGGTCCATCACCCACTCATCGGTGCCGAGCCGGCCGCTGGATCACCTCGGACCTCGGTCACGCTCTCGGCGACAGACTTTCTGTCGTCCCAGAAGGTCAAGGTGAGCTTCATCGACAGAAAAGGGACCAAGACCAAGGTCGCTTCCCTCACCACGAGCGCCTCAGGTGGATTCTCCGTCTCCGTTGCCGTTCCCAGCGGCGCGGCGCTAGGCAAAGCCAAGTTCAAAGCGACCGGAGTCGGCGGATTGACCACGGCCGGCGCCTTCACCGTCACAGCGCCCTCATAGGCGGTATGGAGGGGCCGGCTCGTTCGTTGACTGACGAGAACGTCATCGCCGTACCCTCTCTCCCATGTCTGCCGCTGACATGGACCGCGCGGTCAGTCGCGCCGTTTGGCGACCGATTGTTCAGGTCTGGTTGGGTCCAGATCGCTGAACTCGACCTGACCGACCGACTCCTCTCGCTGTCACAGCCTCGTCATCCCGGTGCAACAACGCGGGAGCAATGTCGACCCATTACACGAAGGAGGCTGTTCGTGATGAGACGACTCGCGGCAACCCTGGCGGGCCTCGCCTTGACGGCGACCCTCGGACTGGCGGAAGCCGGCACGGCTTCGGCCGCGACGCCGGCGCTCCACATCCACAATGGCGCAACTTGGACGCTCGAAGTGAAAGGGGCTGGGTGTGAAGCGGAGGTCTTCCAGTCCAACGGCACGTTCGTCTCGAAACTTGGCGGCGACGCGGGCACCTGGAGTGGTGGCGGATCGACACTCAACATGGTCTGGACGTCGGGGGTCGTCACCGGCTTGACCTTCAGCAGCCACTTCGTTTCCACGACGACGCCGGTCGAGTACAAGGGCACCCTTGGAGGTCTCCGCACCGGCCACGCCAAGCTGGTCAAGAGAGCCGTGGCCGGCTGCTGAACCTTCCACAGCTGTGGCGAAGCCCCGGACGCCTTACTCGATCGTCTTGCACCAGAGTCGCAGCACCGCGTTTGGATTCGGGTGTGCTGTGAGATCGGGCGAGCGCGGGTCAAAGAGATCCAGTTCTCCATCGGGAGACGGTGAGACGCGGCTGATTACTCAGCCGTAGGTGGGATACTGCGGCCATCCCGCAGGGGAGTCCTCCCAATCCTCCTGACGTCCGTATGCCGCGAGATCCAAAACGTTGTGCACGAACAGCATGCGGTCCACGCCTCGGTGTGTGGTCGAATAAGTCCTATACACCTCCTGACCGTCCGTGAGGAACAGGCTCAGCAGGAATCCCCCATCGACGCCGCAGTCGGCCGCGAAGGTGGTCCCATGCGAGGATGCGAACGGCACATCCCAGCCTTTGAGACGCCAGTAGGAGGACATTTGTTCGAGTGGCATGTCCGAGACCGTGCGCCAGCTGACACCATTCTTGGATAGCGTTGCCAGGGCCGCGATGTTGTTTGTGAAATTAGTGCACCCCGGACAGAAGCTTTCCGGGCCCACGTCCATGAACTGGTAGACGGCCAGCTGTGATTGGCCCACGAAGAAGTCCAAGAGTCGTTGGGGGCCTTGCGTCGTTTCGAAGGCGTACTTGTCGTTGTCGATGCGCACCATCGGGAGTCGTCGCCGCTTTGCTGCGATGGCGTCGAGTCGACGTGTGGCTTCCTTTTCCGTCACCAAGAGGGCATCGCGCTCCCGACGCCACTCCTCCTCCGACACGATTGTTGGCATGCTGGTCATTGGGACCTCCAGTGCGTCACGGCGGCGATACCACGTTACCTAAGGGGTCCCACCAGGAGTGTCCTGCGGTGTCGGAGGGCCAGATGAGCGAAAGCCGACTGGCGGCTCCACAACTGGGACCTGCGATAGTAGGTGGGCCCGCTGTCGCCTCGGTCGATTCTGGCGGCACAGCACCCTCGAACAGCATCAAGATTCTCAAGCACGCTTGCCACCGGTGCAGCGCAGTGCGACGAAGAGAAGGCAAACGATCATGACGTTCATTCCCTACGACCGCCCGATCCGGGCTGCATTCGTCGGTCTCGGTCGCATCTACGACCTAAACGTTCGAGCCTACCGAGGCAACCCGGACGTCGAGGTCGTTGCTCTCGTTGATCCTGATCCGCGGCGTCGCGCCCAACGCCAAGCCGAGTGGCCCCGGGCAAGCGTGTTCGCCACGGCGGCTGATCTCGCGTCGAGTGGCCTGGCGGTCGATGCTGCCGAGGTTCTGCTTCCCAGCCCGCTCCATGTCCAAGGGGTCCGTGAGATGCTCGGCTACGGCTGGCATCTGAACTTGCAGAAGCCGATGTGTAGTGAGCTCGGCGAGGCCTACCAGATGCTCGAAGCGACAAGAGTCAACGACCGCGTCCTGCGGGTGATGGAGAATTATCTGTTCTATGAGCCGTTGCGGAAGTTGAAGGAGACGGTCGAGTCGGGGTCCCTCGGAGCAGTGAGCGGATACCACATGAAGATGGTTGGCAGCGGTCGTGGTGGCTGGGACGTGCCTCGGTCCAGTTTCGAATGGCAGTTCGCACAGATGCGCCGCGGCCGGGGTATCTTGGTGTTCGACGACGGCTGGCACAAGTTCTCTACGGCGCTGTGGCTTTTCGGTCCATTGCGTGAGGTGCGGGCATGGGTGGGCAGCACCGAAGTCCTGCCAGACATCGAGATTGACGCGCCAACCACCATCGTCTGGGAACACCAGAACGGCATCCGCGGTGTGTGGGACATCACGTTGGCGCCTGACATGTATCTCCGGTCCGATTACTACACGAATGACGAAAGGTGGGAGGTCACTGGCCGTCTCGGCTACGCACGGGTGAACCGCTGCACGGGGCGGGGCATTCAACAACCCAGCCTCGAGACCTACGTTGACGGCGAGGTACGGGCATACCATGCGCTCGACGACGACTGGGCCAGCAGCTTCCGGGACTCCGGACGCCACTGGCTGCGCTGGCTCCGTACTGGGGAGGGTCCTTTGCTCTGGAGTGCAGAAGGGGCCGTCGAGGTGTTGCGGTTCGCGCTTGCCGTGTACGCAAGCAGTGCGGCGGGTGGCGTGGGCATCGACCCAGCACTGATTCCGGAGTCATCCTCGAAGCCGTCCCCGAGTGCCGAGCGGTGATCTTGTCGCCCCATGCACTACCGGCATGAGCTTGGCGGAAGAGAGAGCGATACTCCTTCGCCGGGGTTTCATCCTTGAATATGTGACGCTCGGCTGGAACGTCGTGGGTGTGGTGGTGCTCGCCATCGCTGCGATCACTGCTCGATCGGTGGCCTTGGGTGGGTTCGGACTCGATTCCCTGATCGAGATCGGGGCGAGCACCGTGGTGATTTGGGAGCTATCGGACTCATCCGAGCTACGTCAGCGCACCGCACTGCGCATGATTGGCGCTGCGTTTCTGCTTCTGGGGGTCTACCTCGCCGTTCAGAGCACCGTCGTGCTCGCTGCTCACTACGAGCCTCGGCACAGTCCCCTCGGGATCGGCTGGACACTGGCAACGGCTCTCGTCATGTTCGCCCTTGCGGCTGGAAAGGAGTCCACTGGTCGGAGGCTCGACAACCCTGCGCTGCGCACCGAAGGTCGGGTCACCTTCGTCGATGGCGTTCTTGCCACCGCGGTGCTAGCTGGACTTGTCTTGAACGCCGCCCTCAGTTGGTGGTGGGCTGATCCTCTGGCCGGATACGTCCTGCTCGTCTATGCGTTCCGTGAAGGACTCGGAGCATTGCGGCACTGACTCGCGACGGCGTCAGAACTCTACGGCAATCGGGAGGATGGGCCGGTGCTGGTCTTGTAACACAGCAACCTCAAACAGCACGTCGGGGCAGGCTACTGACGCGACATCGCCACTCGAATCAGTTCCTCGGGGTTAACCAGGTGGTCGTGGCTGTCATCGCCAATGTCAATCTGGACCAATTCGATCTTTCCGTTGAACCTGCTGTTGCGCGTGTACTCCGAAGCGACAGGCATCCCGAAGTCATCGCCTATATCGGTGGTCTCGTCAGCCGAAAAGACCATTGGCTGAGTCGCACCCACCCGTCCGACTCCGACGGCCGCTCTGGCGGCTAATCCGAGATCGACGCCGACGATCACCGGGCTGGCGGCCACGCCGGCGTCGGTTACAACCCTCTATGGGGGCTCGACGATCTCGGGCTCGGTGACCCACGCCAGCTCGTGCACCCTCTCGGCCAAGCCAACCGTCCTCTCTGGCAGCGGCACGTTCACCTGTTCGGAGACCACCCCCGTCTTCCAGACTCTGAAGTTCCCCGAGAACACGTCGAGTACGGCGGTGTTCTACAAGATCACGCTCAAGGCAAGCGGAGCCGGCGGCACGGCCAACGAAGCCACGCAGACGATCAAGGTCAGCGTCGCCCCCGGAGCGGGTGGACTTCCACCCTTGTCGGGCGTAAAGGCCGTCGTCGGTGACGGGACCGGCTTCACCTTCTGCGCCCTCCTCGCCTCCGGCGGGGTCGACTGCTGGGGAGATGGCAGCGACGGCCAGCTCGGCAACGGGGCCACCGATACCGAAAGCGCCTGGCCGGTTCAGGTCGAGGGCGTGGGTGGCACCGGCATCCTCAGCGGCGTGACATCGCTCACTGGTGATAACGAAACATTCTGCGCGCTCCTCACTTCGGACGGGATCGACTGCTGGGGGGCTGGCATCGACGGCGAGCTCGGCAACGGGAGCTTTACCACCAGCGCCACGCCGGTTCAGGTCGAAGGCGTGGGCGGCACGGGCACCCTCAGCCGCGTCGCGTCACTCACCGGGACTGACGGCACCCTCTGCGCCCTTCTCACATCCGGCAAGGTGGACTGCTGGGGAGACGGCTTCTTCGGCCAGCTGGGCAACGGGATCTTCTACACCAAGCCTGACTTGGGCAGCGCCACGCCGGTCCATGTCAAAGGCGTGGGTGGCACCGGCATCCTCAGCGGCGTGACGTCTGTCACAGACGGATTCGACTTCTTCTGCGCCCTGCTCACCTCCGGCGGGGTCGACTGCTGGGGAAGGGGCGACGACGGCGAGCTCGGCAACGGGAGCTTTACCGGCAGCGACACGCCGGTCCGGGTCGAAGGCGTGGGCGGCAGCGGCAACCTCGGCGGCGTGGCGTCTCTCACCGAAGCTACCGATGACTATTGCGCCCTCCTCACCTCGGGCGGACTGGACTGCTGGGGATATGGCATTGACGGCGAGCTCGGCGACGAGGTCATCTACGGTGCGAGTCCTATCGGCCGCAACACACCGGACCAGGTGGCGGGCGTGGGGGGAATTGGTACCCTCAGCGGCGTGGCGTCGCTCACCGGTGGTGAAGGTTCAGACACCTTCTGCGCCCTGTTCACCTCAAGCGGGGTGGACTGCTGGGGGCTCAACAACTTCGGTCAGGTCGGCAGCGGATCCGCCGCCGAGCAAATTGTGACGCCGGTTCAGGTGTCCTACTGATCGCCTCGCGCTTGCAGCCTTTCGAGCGGGGCCACCCTGTCGTGTCGGAGGGCCAAGCAAAGCAAAACCCGACTGGCGGATCCGACCTCTTGAACTGGGGCGATAGGCCGGCCGAAGGCCGGCAGGGGGCGGATCCTGTAACACAGCACCCGCAAACTGCATCAGGACCGGATACTCGAATGAGTCGTTCGCTGGTGCATGCATACTGAAATCCTTGAGTGAGATAGTTCGTCCTGCTGCCGCTTCGACGATCGCAGCCGCCTGAGAACAGCGGGATCATCGCTCGGCGGCCTTCCAGCGGGATCCGTTCAATCGGCGAAGACGATTGTGCAGTGACCACGTTGAGTGGGGGGCGGCGGCACACGGGACCATGATTGAGGTTGCAGGACCAGTCGAGTTTGTTGTGGTGCTTCGCCACAGAGGCAGCGATCAGCCTACGACGGTCTCCCATATGACTGTCGAAGACGAGCCGTAGTTCGCATCACCCGTGTACACCACCGAGAGCGGCACTCGCTCTGTTCCCGCGCTGCCGAGGACGAGCACACTACATCCCGTCTTTCCCTTTACACTCAGACCCGTTTCGTAGCAGTAGGGGCCAGAGACGGCCATCAAATCCGTCCCGTCCTCTTGGAAGGTGACCGTCCCTCCATCTGGAGGAGGTGTGATCTTGACCGTCAAATCGACGGTTGAGCCACCCGCTATCGGATTGCGGGCAGACTTTAGGGTCGCAGTGGTGGGTGTCGGTGCGGTCGAGCCAGCGGGCACGATGGCCTCGGCAAAAGCGTCGGAGGATGTTTGAACCTTTCCCGCTCCTCCGAGCAGCTCTGCTTGCACGTTGTAGGTACCAGTCGCGGTGTAGATCGCGTGACACTTCGCAACCTTGGCGAACGTCCGCCCGACGATCGGCACCCGGACACAGCCTGGGATGGGGCTGCCATCTTGCAGGAAGGTGACCGAGCCATTGGGCACATACTCGGTGTAAGCAACGTACTGCACGGCTCCGAGCGGAGCTGGGTTCGCAGACTGTTCAAGCCAGATAGCTGCACCCACTCTGAACCGCAGAGCAGCCGAAGCGTGCGATGTGGGCGGCACCAGCAAGACTGAGAGGATTGCGAGGGCAGCCCACACCCCACGTGCTACCGACAATCGAGCGGACCTACGCTTTGACCTTCGCATTTTCCAGACCGCCACGGGCCGACGATATCAAGTGCAGTTTGTCGCACGCCGGAGTCAGCCTCAGTGAGGTAGACGACCTCGCCGCCCTCGTCTTCGGTCACCTGGCGAGTTACTTGGCGAGCCGGTCGAGGGCAGCTCGGTTCTTCTTCCCCGCCAAGCGCAGAAGCTTCTCGACGTCCTTGGCGGTGTCCCTGCGGGCCCTACGATCCGCAGCGACGCGAGCGATGAGAGATTCCTCGTCGTCAGTCGTCTTGGCTTCCAGAGACGGTGTCCCTCGCTCGACGGCGCTTTCGGTCATGCTTCAACTGTGCCACCGGGTTGTTTGAACTGTCCTGGGATTCTTGGAGGCTCTGGGGCGGCAGGCAGGGGGTTGCAACGGTCTTCGATGTGGCACCGTCACCCGAGCCCACTGGCCCCTGTCCGACGGGATCCGCGCATTGCGTCGGTTCTCGTTGGGCGATGTCGCTGAGGTGACAAGGGCGTGCCAAGATCCTGAGATCCCTCGTGGACCGGAGCAATCTCGACGAGGATCGTCACGCTCGAGCGCGGATTGGGCGGCGAGATGCAGCCTCGGCCGACGAACGCCCCATTCGCCTTCTGTTCGGTCCGAAACGGGAAACTCCTTTGATCGCTGGCCTTGAGCGCCTACGAGCTACGGTGAGCTGAAGGCAATGAGGGAGGTGCGCATGTACAAGACGATCGTTGTCGGGACCGATGGGTCACCTACAGCGGATCGAGCAGTAGCGGCGGCCGCCAGCCTGGCCCAATTGTGCGGGGCGAAGCTTCACACTGTCACTGCATTCAAGGTATCGAGGTTCGAGGTGGCCGCCGGTTCCGCCGGAGCAGCGATCACGGACACGAGTGCCGGGCTCGCCATGCAGCAGCGGGCGGCCAACGAAGTAGGCGAGCGAGCGTTGTCGTCATGGGCCCAGGGTCTCGAGGTCGAGGCTCATGCAGTCAACGGGGACGCTGTGAGCGCGATCCTCGACGTAGCCGAAGCGGTCGCCGCAGACCTGGTGGTGGTGGGCAGCAAGGGAATGCACGGGGCGCGGCGCCTTCCTTGGAAGTGTGCCTAATTCGGTATCGCACGGTGCATCCTGCGCTGTGCTCATCGTCAAGACCGACTGACAGCCACTCGGCTCCGTCAAGAGCGAGATCAACAGCGAGAAGGTCACGAACCGGTGGTCGGTGATGTGCCGGACGAATCGGGGTAATGGCCTGGCCGCCCGGGTTCTGGGTCCAGTAACGCTCAAACCTTGAGCTGCCACCTCGAGCAGGGTTTGCACTTGGAGAGGTTCCGCTCGTTACCGACCGGCTCCCGGAGCGGCCCCCCGCGTCTCCTTCTTAGGACCGCCTTCCGAGTCGAGCCGTTCTGGCTGCTGCTGGCGGTTGATCACCGTCCAGTCGGGCCCAATTGTCCTCCTGGGCATGTCTCTCAGCTTCCCCCTCATACGCACGCCCTAGCTCGGCATCGGGCAACGTTTCCCCTATCGGCCGCGGGTGTGTGCGCTCCAGGCGACTCGCTCTGCGGTGTGCGACCTTCGGGATCCAAGGGGTGCACACACCAAAAACACGCCTGTAGGCACCCTGTCGCGGCTTGTTAACGCTGTTTCATGATGGAGTCCGTTGTGGCTCGACTGGCGGGCCGGGCAGCAAAAGGAGAACGATCAACATGCGGTTTCGCCAATCTCGTTCCGTCCTGCTCACATTGGCCCTGTGCGGCGGCCTTTCCGGAGCCGTCCTAGTCGCGACCGGTGGCGCCGCCTACGCCCGTCTGGCGCCGCCACATTCCTCGCGGCCGAGTCCTCGGGCCTGTACGTCGACGTGAGCCAATCCGGGGGCGTGATCCAGAACCAGCTGACCTACAGCACTGGCCAATATTGGTCCGTACCCAAGGCAGGGTCCCACAGGCGGATCAAGAACTTGGCTACAACGCATGCGTCGCCACCGACGGGGTTCCCGGCGACCAGCTCTACCTGAAGCCCGGCAGGCGGAGCCGGGCCGCCTACCAGAGGTGGTACACCCAGCCAGCCGAGTCGCTACAAAACGTGACCAGCCACAACTTCTCGAACCCCTATTTCGACCTCGACGTTGAGGTCTATCAAGGCAGCAACTCTGCCGCGGGCAGCCATCGACGCCTGGCCCTGCAACGGAGGCTGTTCCCAACCAGTGGTTCCAGAAGTACGGCTGACCGGCTGAACTGCGCCTTCGGCTCACCGGCGCCCGCCGTCATATGCCAGAGCGCCTCGGTTTCCACTGTCGAGGACCCTTTGAGATCACTGGGGGAGGGGTGACAGCGTGTTATTGGGACACTCGCGGCGGTGCAGATCGCCGAGTAGCGGGCCGTCGTGAGGCTGTCCCGGTCGGCCGATCTGGCATTAGTGCTCGTTTTTCGGCGAGTTAGACACGCCAGATCGGTAGAAGTGAAGTCGAGCCGAGCTGCGTCTCTCCGCTTCATCTCGGTGTGGTTAGCCCGATCAGCCCGAGGGAAGAGGACCCCCGCCCTTTGACCTCGTCCGACACCGTTCGGCGGCATCCGCCGAGTCGACCTCTGTGACCTGCTCTGGAACGACTGTCGCCCGAGGGCCGCGGAAGATCGCCCGGGGTTGGTCGCGCAAGCCCAGGGTAGTGTCTCATTTGTGCCGCAGCCCCCTTCGGGGACGGTGACGTTCCTCTTCACGGATATCGAGGGGTCGACCCGTCTGTGGGAGGTCCTGCCCGAGCAGATGCGCGAGGCGTTGGCGCTTCACGACAAGGTGCTGCGCGCCGCGGTGGAGTCCGCAGGCGGGTTCGTGTTCTCGACGGGCGGCGACGGTTTCGCCGCCGCGTTCGGGCGGGCGAGGAATGGGATCGAGGCCGCAACCGCCGCCCAGCAGCACCTGGCATCATCTGAATGGCCGACCGGCACAGAGCTGCGGGTGCGAATGGCGCTGCACACCGGTGAAGTGCAAGAACGCGACGGCGACTATTTCGGGTCGGCTTTGAACCGGGTCGCCCGCCTCATGGCGGCTGCCCATGGCGGTCAGATCGTCTGCTCCCGGGTCACCGCCGATCTGATCCGGGATTCACTGGCGGACGAGATGACGCTGGTCGACCTCGGCGAGCACCGGCTACGTGATCTGACACGCAGTGAGCGGGTGTTCCAGATCAACTCACCCGGCCTCGTGCGTGAGTTCCCGGCGTTACGTTCGGTCGACACGTTGCCTGGCAACCTGCCGGTGCAGCCGAACAGGTTCGTCGGCCGTGTTCAACTAATCGAAAGGATCTCAGGACTCGTCGTCGACAGTGCGGTAGTGACGTTGACTGGCCCCGCTGGGGTGGGCAAGACGCGCCTCGCCCTGCAAGTGGCGGACACCCTCCAGCCCCAGTACCCTGACGGCGTCTGGCTCGTGGACCTGGCCACGGTGAATGATCCCCAACGCGTCGTGGCAGCGATGTTGGAGACGCTTTACTACACATTGGCGCCCGGCGAAGCGGAAATAGGGGGTCTCTGCGCCCGGTTGCGCCGCCATCGGATGCTGCTAGTGGTCGACAACTGCGAGCATCTGGTGGCCGGTGTGGCGGCCGTGGTGGACGCCATCTCGACCAGCGCCCCCAACGTTCGGGTGATTTCCACCAGCCGCGAGGCCTTCGGTATCCCGGCCGAGCAAGTCCTGCCGGTGACCCCCCTGGCGACCGAGACCGGCGGGGAGGCCGTCGAGCTGTTCGTGACCAGGGCCCGTGCTGCCCGGCCTGACTTCACCCTCGACGCCCAGACCGAGCAGACCGTCATCGAGTTGTGCCGCCGGCTAGACGGTATCCCGCTGGCCATAGAACTCGCAGCCGCCCGCACCCGTGCTATCGCCCCGGCTCAGATCCTCGAGCGCCTCGACGAGCGGTTCCGTCTCCTCACCGGCGGCAGCCGCACCGCGGGGGCGCGCCACCAGACCCTGCAGGCAGCGGTCGACTGGTCCTACGAGCTGCTTTCCGACCCCGAACGGGCCGTGCTTGACCGGCTGTCGGTCTTCGCCGGCCACTTCACGCTCGGTGCCGCCGAGACGGTCGCGGCCGACGACGAAATCGACGCTCTCGACGTGCCCGAGCACGTGAGCGCCCTGGTCGACAAGTCACTCGTCGTGGCGGAGCCCGGAGAGGAGACCCGCTACCGGCTCTTGGAGACGATCCGCCAGTACGTCGCCAACCGGCTCCTGAGCTCCGGGAATTCGGCCGAGGTACGGGCCCGACATGCCAGTTACTACAGGTTGATGGCCGGGATGATCTCCCCGGAGCTCACCGGTCCCCACGACCTTGTGAGCTTCGATCGGCTCTCTGCCGACCTGGACAACATGCGGCTCATGCTGGATTGGTATCAGGACCACGATCAGGTTGAAATCGCCGCCGACGTGATGTGGGAGCTGCACCCGTTCTGGATCTGGCGTGACCATTTGCTCGAGATGATCGCGAGGCTCGAGGCGACTATCGACCCGCTGGCTGACGACGATCTGCGTCTCAGTCGCGTACACGGTCAGCTCGCCTGGATGAAGGCGGAGATGGGCTACCCCGGTATCCCCCAGCACGCCGAGCTCTCGGCAGAACACGCCGAGCGCGCGGGGAAATCTTCGCCGTACCACTCGTTTCACGGCCTCGCCACTTACTCAATGAACGTTGATGGCGACACCCGACGGGCCATCGAGCATATGGAACTAGCCATCGCGGCCGCCCGAGCCATAGGCGACAGCTTCATGGCCGCGTGGGGCCGAGTCGCCCTGTTGTGGTTCATGGTGCTGCTCACGCCTGGGAGCGAAGAATCGATCCGTCTCGCCGACGAGGTCCGACGCGACGTCGGACAGGCAGGCAGTGACACGCTGCGGGGGCTATGGCTCGGTGCCATGGCACTCACGGTCATCTCCGTCGAGCCCGACCGCACCCTTGCTCTGCTTGATGAAATGGTCACGCTGGCAACCCGTGCAAACTTCCCCTCGATGCTCGCTCTGGCCGAGTTCTTCCGTGGTGTCGTGCTTTTCGTGCAACATCGCTTGGGCGAAACCGCCATTGCGTGGCGACGCGGAATTGTCGGTAACCATGACACCGGCAACCGCCAACGTGTCCTTTTGGTTCTGTCCAGCGTGACTGGCCTGATCGAACGCGGCAGGGGGGGTAGAGACCGCGGCGGTGCTGCTCGTGAGCCTGCAGACCGCCCGTGCGTCGTACAGCGCTCCCGGTTCTGATATCGAACGGAGTGTGGAGCGCACCATCGAAGAGCGGCTCGCCCAACGTCTGGGCGGCGATGGTTCGTTCGACCGAGTCCGCCCACTTGATGTCGAAGCCGCCATCGATCTCGCGCTCGATACCCTCGACGAAATCGCAATCGAGTCCAGCACATAGACCGTCCGCCTCCGCCGTCCCTGGGAATAACGGCTCCTTTTGGTAGGACCGGGGGGAACGTCGATCTCAATGCCGCGGGTCGCGGCTAAGCCCCGCTAAGGGGTCGAACCACGGGACGATGTGACAAGTTTCACGCGGCCATCCCAAGCCGTGCGGCTGTAACGTGTTCTGTGACGGGTGATCGATGGTAGCGAGGGCGCGGCGAAACCCCGGGGACGCCGGAGGGACGTCCGCGGCGCAGAGCAGTGGTCGCAACACGCGGTCGTGAACCTTGGTACAGGTGATCCACGTGGAATGGGAGCCAAGGTTCGCGTGTCGTGTCCGTCCTGACGGTGAGCGCCGCTACATGGTCGGTCAGCTGATCGATGACTTCTTGGAGTTCGTGGCCGCGAGATCGCGGTGGAATACGGTACGGGCCCATGCACACGACCGCGCCGGGGGAGTGACGAGCGACCGCATTGACTGGCCGCTTCAGAGCGTCACGGTGGACCGTCAGTTGCTGCGAGTCAGCGGGGCGACACCGGTAACACAGCACCCGCAAACTGCATCGTCAATCTCCAAGTTGCTCGAGGAACTCTCGAGGCGACACGACCTTCACGGCGTCGGACCTCCATCGCTGGAGCGCATGATCTCCGGTGACCAGGTAATCGATCGCTGCTTCTTCGGCGAGGGCGGCCAGATAGTCGTCATCGGGATCCTCGGTGAGACGCTCAGCATCTGGCGGGTCCGTTCGCAGTGTCGCCTCCCGATGCAGCAGCTCGACGAGCTCTGCGATGTCCTCCGAGAAAATCTGGTTCGAGAACTTCGGCCGGCTGACAACTTCGACCAGTTCGGCTACCACCTTGGGCGACACCACCAACTCGAATCGACCCCGTTTCCATTCATTCACGATCGCACCGGGCGGACCGCCCCTCCCGAATAACGCAGAGATGAATACTCCGGGGTCGATGACAACCCGGACGGTCAAGCCGAACGACGCTCCTTGCGGACAGCCCGCAGCTCCTCGTAAGCCAACTTCATCGCTGCTTCTTCGTCGAGATCGAAGCGTTCCTGGATTCGTTCGATCGCCCGGAATCCCAGATCCCTGACGAGGGCTCGCTCGACAACCGTGGCCACATCGGTGCCAGAACGCTTGGCCTCAGCCTCAGCTCCGGCAACAACCTCGTCAGGAAGCTCGATTGTCACTTTGCTCGTCACATCTCCATTGTGCCAGCCGCCTGTTCGTTCGGCGTCAAAGGCGCCGGCTATCTACCGACCCAGGCGTTCAAGCGCCGCTCGATTCTGCTTGGCCGCCCGACGCAGCACTTGCTCCACCAACTCCCAAGAGTCCGTCCCTCGCCTTCAGGCGGCGACAAGACGGCGGATCAGCACCACATCGGACTCGGGCTGACGCCTCCAACTCGGGCGGGATCTCTTCGGACACTTCGCGATGATCCCACCGAGACCCGAGCCCATTGGCAAGGGCAGGGCCGGTCAAGGCCGGCGCAGCCGCCCGGAGGGGCAGCCTTGAGGGGCCCGGTCAGCCTCCTGGGGGACAAAGGCAGAGGCCGCCCGCTGGGCGGCCTAGTTGCCCGATCCCCGTCTGACCAGGTCGAACACCCAGTTGTCGCACCCATGCGACAAGATGTGCCCCATGACCGACGAGCCAGACTTCCGGGCCGACAAGAGCGACAGCGT
The DNA here is from genome assembly GCA_963824445.1 of uncultured Acidimicrobiaceae bacterium. Taxonomy (GTDB): domain Bacteria; phylum Actinomycetota; class Acidimicrobiia; order Acidimicrobiales; family RAAP-2; genus Bog-473. The sequence goes on from CAWGPG010000003.1 coordinate 97,189, forward strand.
AGAAGGGGGCGGGAAGGCGGCCGACCGCCTGTACGCCTACCTCGACTCCCTCGACGAGGACGTCGTGGCCGAGGCCTTCCCCATGCAGGCGATCGACCGGATGGAGCAGTACGACGAACTCGTCCGTGACGACATCGCCGAGGACGCCATGGAGCAATCGGAGCTGATCGGCTTCTGGGTCGCCTGGCACATGGCCGGCGGCTTCGCCTCCCTCGAGGAGGGCGGCTGGCACCGGGCCACCATCTTCCGCAAGATCCGGCGCTTCCGCACCCGCTACGGCACCCATCCTGACGAGTACGCCTTCCCCTTCATCCGCCTCGACTGTGAGAAGGCCTGGGCCGCCAACATCGCCAGCCGCATCGAGAACCGCCCGCCCGGCTTCTTCCACTGATCGCCTGATCTGCCGCCGTGACCTTCTCGTCGCCGACCTCTGACCAGCTAGTCGCAAATACGCCACTTGATGCAGTACGAGAGCTGGCGTCTGGGGTCGACGCCCTGTATCTCTCGGCCCGAGTCACGCTGCCGAGCGCCTTCGTGTCCCGTCTGGAGGGGACCCGGCTATGGGCCGCAGATCTTCGACGTGCAGCACCATGCCAAATCGGCGATCTGTGGTTCGGCGTCGCCCCCTATGGATGGGGGAAGTACCGCTTCTGCCTCGACCACCCGATGGCACGCCTGGGCTTCTCCGAGAGCCGACACCTCCCGAGCGTGCGCATCCAACCCCGGGGCGAGTTCCTCCACGCCGTCGGCCCCGCCGGCGTCCTCGCTGCGTTGCAAGAGCTGCTCGAGCCTGAGCTCGGCCCGCTGCGTTTCTCGCTCAGTCGTCTTGATCTCTTCGTCGATGTGCAGGGGGTGGTGGTTCGGTCTCGAGGACGCACCTCGGTTCGTCTGTCGGGCCGACGCCCGTCGCACCTACGAGATGGCCGGCACGTTGACCGGCTTCGAGTTCGGCAGCCGCAAGACCAAAACGATCTGCGCCCGCATCTACGACAAGACGGCGGACGTCGGGGCGAAGGGGAGCTCGTGGTGGTACGAGGTCTGGGGCGAGCGCTTCGTTGAAGGTCTCCCGGTGCACCGGGTCGAGTTCGAGCTCGGGCGCCCGGGCCTGGTCGACTTCGGCATCGACACACCGCTGGAGGCCCTCGAGGCGATGGGCGACCTCTGGAGCTACGCCACCGAGGAATGGCTCACCTACCGCTCCGTCAGTGCCGACCGGACCCGTTCCCGTTGGCCTCTGGCTCCCGAGTGGCGATCCGTGCAGGAGGCCACCTTGCGGCACCGAGCCGTCGGCCTGGCCCGACTGCATGAATCGAGGCGCCGGACGTCGATCGCCCGCCTTATGCCCGGACTCAACGGCTACCTGGTCTCGATGGCCGCTCTCCTCGACTCGGAGGGGATTGACGACACGCTCGTCGCTGTCAGGCATCATCTCCACACCTACGAGATCGTCAGCCACGTCCCCTTCGCCGATCGGGTCGTCCGGCGCCGGGCCGAGCTGGAGCACCGGTGAACGGGGACGGACCCGACTACGAGCGGGTGGCTGCCGTTCTGGTACGGATCGGCCTGCGGTTGGTGGCCGAGAGCGAACGCAACGAGAGCAGCGAGCACGAAGGCGGGAACGATGCTGACGGTGGCCTACTGCAGAGTGTCGACCGAGGAGCAAGCAGCGGAGGGCTTCTCGATCGACGGGCAGGCTGACAAGCTCCGGGTGTACGCCGAGCTGCACGACCTGGGCGACGTCACCGTCATCGCCGACCCCGGCCGCTCGGGCAAGGACATGGAGCGACCCGGCCTCCAACAACTCCTCCCGATGGTCGAACAGGGTCATGTCGCCAACGTGCTCACGTGGCGCCTCGACCGGTTGTCTCGGAATCTCAGCGATCTGATCCTCCTTGCCGACCGCTTCGGTCAGGCGGGCGTTGCCCTGCACAGCTTCACCGAGAAGATCGACCTGTCCTCGGCGACGGGCCGGATGTTCTACAACATCCTCGGATCCTTCGCCCAGTTCTACCGAGAGCAGCTGGCCGAGAACGAGCGCATGGGCATGCAGCAGGCGGTACGACAGGGGAAGTGGGTCAACCGCCCCAAGACGGGCTACGACCTCGTCGACGGCGAGCTGGTGCCCAACGACATGGCGCCGGTCGTGCGTCGCATCTTTACCATGCGAGCCGAAGGCGCGAGTCAAAGCATGATCGAGAATGCCACCGGCGTGAAGTACTCGACGGTGCTCAGCATCTTGGGCTCGCGGATCTACCTGGGCGAGGTCCAGTTGAACGGCGAGTGGATCGATCCCGTGAGTACATACGCCACGCTCCGGGGCAAAGTCCTGCTCAAGGCGGCGTGATCCAGCCCACTCGCTGTCGGACTGCACGGTGGGTCCGCCGGGAAACACGGTAGGTCCGCCGGGGAAAAGGGACCTTCGTCACTGGACGGTCGGTGCAAAAGGGCAAAAGCTTTTTCTTGAGAGGATCGGTCTGGTTGAGCGGGCCGACACCAACCTTTGGTTGCGTGGATTCGTTGGTGCGGTGCTCGCGATCGCAGGCAATTTCGGCGTGTGCTCGACCAGGTCGGCGTAGAGCGGGTGAGGCCGCTCGAACCACGTGAGGGAGGGTGCAATGCTCCGGAGGATTGCGGCGTTCGCGGCGTTAGCGGTAGGTCTGGCCCTGACGCCAGGTCTCGGGTCGTGCTGGTGCTGGTGCTGGTGCTGGTGCGGCCTCGCCAGCGTCTCCATTGCCACACATCAAGTGCTGTGGTTATCCCTGGACCGTGAAGGTGACGGGTGGATGGTGTGAGAACGTAAGCCTTTCCGGCGACCACTCGTTCCACTCGACAACCTTTGGTGATAGCGGCGGGTGGCAGTTCGGCATCGGCAAGATCAAGATGAACTGGTTTGCCGGGGTCCACACGGGCTGGAATTTCCACGGCACCCGGCGAACGGCCTCCGCGGCCTTTGTCGGTTATTTCAGCGGCAACGGTAAAGGCCACAACGGAAAGCTGGTCAAGGGAGTGGTTGGCTGCTGATCCTTCGGTGTCCGTCGCTGCCTTCGAAACGCGCCGATTACTGACTCGTCGGCCTGCCTCTGCCGCGTGAATGACACGGGACCAGCCGACCGTTCTGGGACGTGGCGATCCCGGGGACGAAGCGAGGCTCCCGCCCGGGGCCGATGTGAAAGAAATCCAAACCCCCACCGGACCCGGGCGGCGTCATTCGTGATAGCCCGTCGAGGGCGACGTGGTGCCCGAACTCGCGCCGTTGGGCTGCACCGTGGAGAGCACCTGATAGGCCTCCAATGCCCTGAAGGCGACGGACTCGAAACTTCGACGAACGACTCGTAATCATTCGTGGCGTCGAGCGTGCTGTCGCGGCACACGCCGAGATCCAACCGCCCGCCATCGAGGAACTGAAACGTTCCCTCGGGGTAGAGCAGCCAGCAAAGCCAACGATCCGAGCGAATGGGTCTGGAGCGCCGAGGCGACTGACGAGGCGATCGTGAGCGCCGAGACGTTCGCCGCGGCAGCCGAGCAGCGTCGGTCGGAGCGCATCGCCAGGTCGTCGTGAAGCGCCGCACGGCTCGCACGTACTGCCTCAGCTCGCTCGTCTTCTGCGCGCTGTGTGGGCGCCGAATGAGCCGCAGCTGGAACAACGGCGGGCCGTATTACCGCTGCACCTGGAAGAGCGAGTACGTGGGCGCGAACGGCCACCCGCATCCGCCGACGGTGTACCTGCGCGAGTCCCTCGTGACGCCAGCCCTCGACGAGTGGCTGCTCGGCCTCTTCGACCCGAAGAATCTCGACGCCACAGTGGCCGCGCTCAGTGCGGCGCAGTCAGCACCGGACAACGCGGCAGCGGCGCGCGCCGAGGCGGCCCGCCGCACGATCGCGGAGTGCGAGCGTCGGATCCGCCAGTACCGGATCGCGCTCGAGAACGACACTCCGGCCGATCTCGTCGCCGGATGGATCCGCGAGGCCGAAGGCGCGCGCCAGGCCGCCGAGCGCGAGCTGGCGTCGGCCGCTCCGAGCGAGCGGACGCTCTCCGAGACCGAGATACAGCGCTGGTCGCCTCACCGCGCAAGGTGCTCACCAAGCTGTCGCAGGCCACTCCCGAGCAGCGGGCGGTCATCTACGGCGAGGCGATGGGACTGAGGATCACCTACGACCCGGCCGAGCCCGCCTCCGTCCTCGTCGAGTCCGGCCGCCATGTACTGATCCCGGCTGCATGGCGCCCGCCTTCGAGCCACAGTCGAAGCGCCGGATCGAGATCCGACGCGGAGGTCTCATAGAGAGCAAGATCGTCGGGCGTCAACACCCCGCGCCATCGACCGCTGTCGCCCTTGTAGAAGAAGCTGTCTGAGCCGCCCTTCCAGACCATGGCCATGCGGTCATCGAAGTGGCGTGCTTCGTCGCGCATGGCGTCGAGTCCCACCGTCGCGAGCAGAGCAGGCCAGGAGTCCTCGCTGACATCGATGGCGCAGAACTCAGCAATCCGACGCATCTCGGTTTGAGGGTCGGCTTTGAGATCACCAAAGTGGACGAACAACACGTTAGGAAGCTCTCGTATCGCCCACCAAGTCGAGAGATGGTGGTGATGTGACCAGAATGGCCAGCCATCAGATTCCCATCCGAACCATCCTTCTTTTGCCCACACTGGCCACAATTCGCCCGGCGTCGCCGGGCAACGCGGAAATTCCGGGCCAGGCCGATCAGAGTCGTTGAACAGTTCGAACATCATGTCCGTATAGGACGAATAGTGGTTGAACAACGACATGAAGACGTCACGGGTGTCTCGGCCGACGACGATGTACTTGGCCTGTGGGAAAAACCGAAGTCCGTCCGCAGCCAGATGGCTCTTTATGAACCGGCGATGGCGCTGTGCATCTAGACGATCGAGAATCGGTTGAAGAGGACCCATGAACCGAGCATCGATCCACGGGGATATTTCGCTCAATCTGGCAGGCAGGGGTTTTGGTCCAAGGATCAGAGCAGCCAGGATGCGCTGCGTCCATGTCGTGCCAGCCTTGTATGCGGTCGTAACGAAGATGTCGTCATCGCGCGGTACGAACTGGTCCCAACGTGTGCTGTCGAGGTGGTGATTGCGGTACTCGCGGGTTCGCTCGGGTGGTTCGAGGCTCATCGCGACCAATCATGCCACCAAGCCTGTTCTGGAACGGATCCGATCAGGCCAGACTGGCATTCGCCTCTTCCCGGCGAACTGGGCTACCCCGGGGACCGGGCGTATTGCTCTCAGGAGCGAGTTGAGTCAGGCCAGAGGAATAGCCACACGGCGACGACGAGTGAGATGAACAAAAGATCACGAAGGCCTGAAGGAGTCCAAACGCAGAGACTGCACCGACGATGACCGCCGGGAAAGGAGGAAAATCAGGATCGCGGCTCCAACCATCCGACGATTTCGACTCCTACTTAGGTAGGAGGCGGGAACGGAGGGGGTGGAGTACGTTCAGCGCGTGAGCCGGATCGGACATCTCGCCCGCACGTACTGGTTCGACCTGCTCATCGCGCTGCTGGCGATCATGGCGATGCTTGAGGTGGTGCTCGGACGTGGCTCGTCCGGAGCTCCGACAACGACGCTGTGGTTCTGCCTTCCCGCGCTCGCGATCCTGGTGCTATCCCTGTTCGCGCGGCGATGGTTTCCGTTTGCCGGACCGGCGGCGTTCTGGCTTTTGGCCGCGGGAATCTCGTTCGTCGACCCGCTGTTGATCCCCTACCCCGAGTCCCTCTTTGCGATGCAGCTGGTGGCCGCATTCCTGCTCGGGAACGTTCGGGACATTCGGCGGGCCGGCCTCGGACTGGCGATCATGGTCGGCGCTGCGGCGACCCTCATCTACAACATCCCCGGACACTCGATCGACCAGCTCGTCTTCATTCCCGTCGACTTCGCCGTCGCCTGGGTTGCAGGCTTTGCCGTCCGCGCGCGGGCCGAGCAGGCCGAGGTGGCGGAGTCGCATGCGACACAGGCCGAGCAGGAGCGGGATGCAGCGACGCGCGTCGCCGTGGCCGAGGAGCGGGCGCGGATCGCGCCGCGAGCTGCACGACATTGTCGCGCACGCCGTCAGCGTGATGGTGCTGCAAGTCGGCGCTGTCAGGCACCAGCTCCCCGACGCGATGGCCGAGGATCGCGATGCCCTCAGGAGTGTCGAGCGGGCCGGGCGCGGCGCGCTGGCGGAGATGCGCCGTCTGCTCAGTGTGATGCGCCGTGACGGCGATGGCGTCGAGCTCGCGCCTCAGCCCGGCCTTGACGGCCTCGACTCGTTGGTGAAGGAGATCGGCCGCGCCGGGCTCCCCGTCGAGCTGCACCTCGACGGGGAGCGTTTCCCGCTCCCGCCAGGGATCGACCTCTCCGCGTATCGGATTGTTCAGGAGGGTCTTACCAACGCGCTCAAGCACGCCCGCGCCAGCCACGCGGAGGTCACCGTCCGGTATGCGCCGGACGAGGTAGGGATCGAAGTGCGCGACGACGGCACCGGCGCGACGCCGAGCGACGGCGACGGCCACGGCCACGGACTGATCGGCATCCGCGAGCGCGTGAGACTCTACGGCGGCGAGATGACCGCAGGCACGACAAACGGCGGCGGGTTCACACTCTGCACCCGCCTCCCAGTCACCCCAGACCGGCCATGACGATCCGAGTCCTCATAGCCGACGACCAGTCCATGGTCCGCGCCGGCTTCCGAATGCTGCTCGCCGGCGAACAAGACATGGAAGTCGTCGCCGAAGCAAGCAACGGACTGGAAGCGGTGGCCAAGGCGGCGCGGTTTGACCCGACCGTGATCCTGATGGACATCCGCATGCCAGAGCTCGACGGGCTCCAGGCCACACGCCGGATCCTTGCCACCGACAACACCGCGCGGATCCTGATCCTCACCACCTTCGGTCTCGACGAATACATCTACGAAGCACTCAGCGCCGGCGCGAGCGGATTCGTGCTCAAAGACGACCCCCCCGAACAGCTGATCGAGGCGGTCCGCACCGTCGCCGCTGGAGACGCGCTCCTCTCACCCGCGATCACCAAACGCGTGATCAACCAATTCACCCGCATCCCTCGCCTCGAGCCGCCGAAAGAACTCGACGAGCTCACCGCACGCGAGCAAGACATCCTCCGGCTCATCGCCCGCGGCCTGTCCAACGCAGAGATCGGCGCGGAGCTCTACATCAGCGAGACGACCGTCAAGACCCACGTCTCGCATATCCTCCAGAAACTCGACCTCCGCGACCGTGTCCAAGTCGTCGTGCTCGCATACCAGACCGGGCTCGTACCGGGCGCCACGCCCACCTGAGCCTCACAGGCGGCCCGCAAGCGCGACTGCCGCCGTTCCGTCGAGCGCCGGCGCCGCGAGCCAGGTCGACAAGCTGGGGCCGCCCACCTCATGGCCCTGCGTCGCTATCTCGATCGCGCTCTCGATCGCGGTGACGATGATGAGCACGTCGAGGCCGAACCTCCGCGCCAGCAATCCGAGCCGCTGAATACGCGGATGGCACCGGACCGCGTCATTTCGAACCTCCTCCTCGAGGACGAGTCTCGAATCCGTCCGCGGGACGAGCGCGAATCGCACTCGCGGCCGACGACTCCGCCGGGCGCGGTCGTCACCGTGGTGTTGCGGGATCCACCGCGTTTCCGCAGGACCGAGGGAAGGCATCGTCATGAAGGCAAAGCGGATCTACAGCCCCAGTCGGATCGTTGCCCTGGTGGTCATCGGGGTGATGTTGTTCGGCCTGGCGTACATCCGGTTCGCACCCGGCGACGCCGCGGTCTCGGTCCCTCAGGGGGCGCACGCCGGCCAGCTGACCATGCACCCGTGCACCTATTCCACCGAGAAAGGCGGCTACCGCGCCGACTGCGGAACGCTCGTCGTGCCCGAGAACCGGGCAGACCCCCGGTCGCGCCTGATCGCGCTGCCGGTGACCCGGATCCTGGCTCGCTCATCCCACCCGCTGGCGCCGATCTTCCACCTCAACGGCGGCCCGGGCATTACCAACATGACGTTTCCCCAAGCGAGCCGCCTGGCCGCCCAGCACGATGTCGTCATGGTCGGCTACCGCGGCGTCGACGGCTCTTCGGCGCTGAACTGTCCCGAGGTGACGGCGGCGCTGGAGAACTCCGCAGACTACCTCGGCAAAGCGTCGCTGAGCGCGTACTCCCAGGCCTTCGCCTCGTGCGCGCAGCGGCTTGAGCGAAGCGGCGTTGACCTCGCCGGCTACACGCTGGCGGAGCAGGCCGACGACATCGAAGCCGCTCGCGTCGCGCTCGGCTACCAGCGCATCGACCTGCTCAGCGAGAGCGCCGGGACCCGTCTGGCGATGATCTACCAATGGCGGTACCCGAACAGTGTCGACCGCTCAGTGATGATCGGGGTCAACCCGCCCGGAAACTTCATTTACAGCGGAGCCGAGATCGATCAGGGGATCGAGCGTTACTCGGCGCTGTGCGCGAAGCAGCCTGCCTGCCGCGCCCGCACCGCCAACCTCGCCGCGAGCATGAAGCACACGGCGGCAGACATGCCGAGCAGTTGGTTATCCCTGCCGATCAAGCCGGGCAACGCCCTGGTCGGGACGTTCCTCGGGCTCACGGAGGCGACGGGTTCGCCACTGACTGGGCCGATGACCCTCGACTCGTGGATCTCCGCCGCGCAGGGCGACCCGAGCGGCCTGTGGTTCCTCTCGGCGATGGCCAATCTCGTCCTTCCCCAGTCGTTCGTCTGGGGCGAGTTTGCAAGCATCGGGATGGCCGACGCGCAGCCCGTCGAGCGCTATTTCAGCTCCGGCGCGGACCGGGGCTCGATCATCGGCAATCCCCTCGGGGAGTTCTTGTGGGGGGCAGGAGGCATGGCTCACGCCTGGCCGGCCAACCCGGGCGAGAACCAGTACACCAGCGTGCAGAACTCGAACGTCCCGACGCTGCTCATCGGCGGGACGCTCGACTTCGAAACGCCGGCCCAGAACGCCACGAAGGAGCTGCTGCCGCACCTTTCCAACGGGCATCAGGTCATCTTGTCCGGGCTCGGGCACGTGGACGACTTCGACGCCTACGAGCCGAGCGCCAGCACGCAGCTGCTGACCACGTTCTACGCCACCGGCCAGGTCGACACGTCCCGCTACACCCCGAACGAGGTCAGCTTCGCCACGCCGGACACGCAGGCAGCGATTGCCAAGAAAATCCTTGCGACAATGATCGGCGTCGCCTTGGTGGCAGTGATCTGGCTCGTGGTGTTGGCGATCCGGATCCGCCGCCGAGGCGGTACCGGCCGCAAGACGGGCGCATGGATCCGTTCGGCCGGTCCGATCGTGTTCGGACTCGGCGGATGGTGCCTCGGCGCACTGTTGGTACTGCGGTTCTGGCTCTGGCCGAGCGGGCCGCTCGACGACCAGCTGCTGGCAGTGGTCTCGATCGCGGTGCCGATCTGGCTCGGGGTCTACGCCGGCTGGGTCCGCACCGACACGCCGAAGGCGATGCGGGCCAAGGGCATCGGTGCCGCTGGTGTCGGTGCGGTGGTCGGAGCCGTGCTCGGGTACCACGTGACCAGCGGGGGCATCGCGTTGATCACGACGATCATCGGTGCGGCCGCCGTGTCGAACCTGAGCCTGCTCGTGCTCGACATCTTGACCGAGCGGGCCGCCTCCCGGGGAACGGCCACTCCGGTGGTGGATCTGTCGGAGACGGAGCACCTGGAGCCGGCCCTGCACTGATCGCCCGAACCGTGTCGGGGAATCCTTGAAGGATTCCCCGACACGCCGCGTGTGATGGCGAGTGAACGGATCGAGTAGGGCGGCCTGGAGATTCCCCCATCCGAGCGGAGCGACGCGTCCCGATAACGCGCCGAACACGCCGGTTTGCCTGTCCCAGTCGTGCCGCCTGGCGGCACCCGATCCGGCGAACCGGGATATTTAGCGTTGGTTCCGGGCATCCACCGATTTGGCAGAAGCCCTTCGTAGGGTGCGTCGGGTCGGTTCTTCTGGCTTGACTGAACTGGGGTCGGAGCGAGCGACAGCTCGACTCCTCAACGGTGATCGTCGATCAGACGAGCCTCCCGACGCACGTGCATCCCTTTTCTGGAACTCGGCGGCCGATCATGGAGTCGGACCCCTGCTTCTCGAATGTCTGGATGGTCACACCCCTGCGGAACGTGCAGCGGTCGACGACGGAGAGCCGACCGATCAGTGACCACCAGCGAAAGGACCACGTGATGAGTGAAGTGAGGTTGGGCATCGACGTCGCCTGTCGAGCCGACCATCGGGGCAGCCTGGCCGACGAGCGAGGTGAGTTCATCTGGTCGTCGTGGAAGTTCCGCACGACGACCACTGATCTCGAGCGCCTGTGGGCGAAGATTCCCGACGGTGCCTCGGTGACCGTGATCCTCGAGCCCACCCGCAACGCCTGCAGCGGCGCTTGGGATGTTGGACCGTTTGGAGCAACTGCTAGCCGCTGATCCGAGTCCGGAGGAGGTATCCCAGGCGTTCTTTCACGCTTGCGATGGTGGGCAGCGGCGAGCTGCAGAACGGCTTCTCACCGTTGGTGCAAATCTGAACTGGAAGCCCGATTACTCGAACGGGTACCCGCTCGATGCAGCTAGCCACCTCGATACACGCCAGGAGAATGTCGTCTCATCGCTGAAGAGCCAGGGAGCTCGTTCTGAGTCCTGAATAGTTTCTCGGACCGGGCGCAGACAGAGGTCTGACCAGTGCCGCACACCCGGCGGACTGGGCGAGTGCTCCTCTAGTTCGCAAGGTCGATGAGCGACCCCGTAATTCCCAATTCCGCAGCGCGGCGGGCATCCTCATATCGGTCATAACGGACTGGAGATTCTGAGAAGCCCGTCCGCTTTCGTCCTCGCAGAACTCTCTCGGAAGCCGATGTCAGCTCCGTCCAGCGACCTCGACGGTCTCGCCTTATCTCGGTTCGGACCCAACCTACAGGGAGCGAGACGACCGTTGATCCGCTCTCGAACAGCTCGTTCAGCGCCACGGCCACTCGCTCTCGTAGCCATGGCTCCACGGTGGTGAGAGGATCGTCCGGCAAGGCTGGCAAGGCCTCCAGATCCGGCGTGTTCAGGAGCTCATCAACGAGACCTTTCGGGCCCGCCACATAGGTTGACGTCAGGTCGATCTCACTCCCGACGAACCACGAACGATCTCGCGGCCACCATAGGTTCGGAGTCTGACGCCACGGATCCTCCGCCACGTTTACTAGCGCGGTTTGAACCTGCCCCCGATAGAGCAGGTAGTCGCGGTGAGGCAGCCTGACTCTCGGGCCCTTCTCGACCTCTGCGGGGACGTTGAGGCAGCCCCACCCCTCCCAAATGCAGAAGAAGACCTCTTCTGGTGGGACCGTCCATCGTTGAAGGATCGACACAAGCGCCTCAAAGTCGGACCGAATCATCGACCCCTCATCAGGACCGCGGTCATAGGGCGGGATTTCTTGAACTCCATTTGGTTTGAGAGCGACGGAGTGGAACTGGGCCAGCCTCGTTAGTTCGAGGCCACTCCATTGTGCGATGGTGCTCCACCGGACGGGTGAGTTCTCTTCCCTTGTATCGCCCTCGTCGCAAGCCGGATGCAAAATACGGGCATAAGCCTCGTACCCCGTGGGAACAACCGATGTAACTCCCTCTCCTAAGTCACCCACTCGTGAAGCGATCCATTCGCTGTCCGAAACAGACGAAGCCCAATCGACTCGAGCTGGATCACTCACGACGCGAGTGTTTCATGGGGAATCTGACATAGCCACTGTCCCGGCGGATTGGGGCACGTCCGAACGCCCGTGCCTCTGCCCGGCCTTCGCTGCAACGCGGGCGACTTCAGCGGTAGGGCGTCATGTCGGCCCCGGGGTCACGCGCTTGAGTGTCGGCCAGGGTCTGCTCGTCCCAGTACGGGTCACCGGGAGCGGGGAACCCGAACACCGACCGCTCCCGGGGAGTGGCCCTCTCGATGAGTTCACCCCAGTCCGCACTAAGCGATTGGGTAGGCCACCCGACCCTGCCGGTCCAGCGCGGTCCCCACGCGTCGTAGTTGGTGAGCATGGTGAATCGGGCTGAGAGCTCGCCGGTCATGCGCGACCCGCGGTGCACTATGTCGTTTCGGAAGGAGAACAGGGTCCCTGCCGACCCCGTCATCGAGATCTCCTCAGTAGCAAAGGCACCGGCCGCGAGGTAGTTCGTGACGTAGTCATTCGCCGATCCGGCGAGCGTGTTAGGCCAGTAGGGGACGCTCTCCCCGACGGACAGCGGGACGACCTTGGTGGGGCCGTCGTCCTCGCCGACGTCCGAGAGGAGGATCCAGCTCGCCATCTGGGTGGCCGGGTCGGACCGCTTGGGGACGACGAGGCTGTGGTTGCCGAGATCGCGATGGTGCCTCTGGTCGTAGTCGGCGGCGCCGGCGTACTTGGCCCAAAGCTCCGCCTCGTAGAGATGCAGGTCGGCCGAGCCCAAGAAGCGCTCCGCGAGGTCGAGGAGGTCGGGATGAAAGGCCAGCTGGTTGAGGTCCCACGATCGCCACGGGCACCTGATGAGGCCGTCCCATTGGCTCATTGCCAGCCAGGTGTGAGCTGTTGGGTCGGCGAAGTACTCCTCTGGGCGGGGGTAGTGCAGCCAGAGAGCCTCTTGGGCTGCCGCCAGCTCGTCGGCCCCGAGGAAGCCCTCGAAGACCAGATAGCCCCGCTCCCGCAGGTCCGCCAAACAACCATCGGGCACCCTCATCGATGGCAGAGGCTAAGCGGGGGCCGTGTCAATGGCCAACGTGAACTGTTCCAGCGCGACACGTCGACGGTTCGGCGCTCAACGACGAAGGCTGGGTGTCTCAGCTCAGAACGCACAAGCGAATCGACAGTTGGCCCGTCCCATAAGTGCCGCAGGGTGGCACCCCATCCCGGCGGTCTGGGCACCCTCAGCACGATCGACGGACAACGTGTTCTGAGAACTCTCGCACTCGGATCCGTCGCCGCGGGCCGATCTAGGCAACCCGATGACGCAGACAAGTAGCCGCCCACAGGGTGGGATAGCCTTGCCCTTGTGCGTCGCTCTGGGTTGTGGCTTGGTCTTTGATCGTCGGGGTCGGTTTTTTCCTTGTGCTTTCCCTGGGCCTTCATCTATGGCTTGCGGGATCGGCTGTGCTGGGAATCCTGGCATTCCTGATTTCGGCGGGTGTTCTAGATCGACGCGTGAAGCATTCGGTCCGCACGTAATCCGACAGGCCAGGACCTCCTCTCGAACCTTCAAGGAAGCTGACCCCTTGGCTTGGGCTGACGGGTAGCCCCGAAGTGCCGTTCAGCCACGCCCAGGTCCGATGCTCCTATGGATGATGTCAAGTCCTTTCGAGGAAACTGTCGGGAATGAGGACAGCGGACAGACCAATGATGGGCCACTCTTTGAAGAGGGCAGGCTCTTATCAGGTAACACGTCTTCGAGAGATCGGTGAACCCGGGTCGTGGACCGGCATATCGGTTACAGGTCAGCCCCATAGGACTGAAGCGCCCTGGGTTTCGTGGAGGCTCTGGGGAATCCCCACGCTCAAGTCCGGCGGTATGGGATACCCAGAACCCGCTCAATATCAGCACCTATCGATGCCACGGGCCGCGCCGATTCATCCACAGACCGACCCTTTATCCAAAATGCGAGGGTGTCCCCGCGACGGAAGAGTCCGCCCCAAAGTGGCGCACGGCACTCGCCCCAGCTCGGGTCGATGTATTCCCAAAGCCTCGCCAGCGAGGTTCAGCCGGCGACTTGACGCCGTGGAGCGCCGGTGGTTCTGGCGGTACTCCGGCTGCGAGTCCCGGGTCGAACCCTGGACGCAGAGCTGGCCGTTCCAGTCTCAGATCCGTGGTTATACGGCACTTCGGATCTGACGGGGGAGTATCCACGTTCCGGGGTTACGCGTCTGCGAGGGTCTGGGTCTTGTCGACTCGAGGGGACGCAGAGAGTGGAGACGGAACCGGCGCGGATGGTGGAGATGCTCGTCGGACTTCCGACGTGGACGTGCTCGGAATCGAAGTCGTGCGGGACTCCCTCACGATCCACGTCCGGTGTCGCGGATCACGGCCGGGCTGTCCGGAGTGTGGCGTGCTCGCCCATCTGAAGGACCGCCGTGTCGTGAACTTCGTCGACCTGCCCTGCTTCGGCAAGCCGACAACGCTCGCCTGGCACAAGGCGCGCTGGCGCTGTCCCGAGCAGGACTGCCCGATGGGAAGCTTCACCGAGACCGACGAGCGGATCGCCTTTCCTCGTCTCGCCCTGACTGATCGGGCCGGCCGCTTCGCCACCTTGGAGGTGGGGCGTTACGGCCGCAGCGTGAACGAAGTGGCAGACGTGCTCGGCTGCGACTGGCACACCGTGAACGACGCCGTGCTCGCCTATGGAGCCGCACTCGTCGATCACCCGGACCGCTTCGGCGAGGTGGCCGCACTCGGCCTCGACGAGGTGTTGTTCGTGCAGAGAGGGCCGCTACCGCCGCCGGTCCTTCTCGACCTCGATCGTCGATGTCGGCCGTGGCCAGTTGCTCGACGTCGTGCCCGGTCGGTCAGCGGCGAAGGCCCGATCGCATGGCTCGCTGCGCCAGGGCGACGAGTGGCTGCGACGCCGTGAAGGTGCGCGACGCTCGATCTGTCGGGACCGTACCGGTCGGTCTTCGACGGAGACGGTCCCGATGCGAGGCAAGTGGCTGATCCCTTCCACGTGGTCAAGCTCGCGAACGAGAGGCTCGATGAGTGCCGGCGGAGAGTCCAGAACGAGACCCTCGGCCACCGAGGCCGCAAGTCCGACCCGCTCTATCGCTGCCGGCGTCTGCTCACCAAGGCCGACGAGCGCCTCGACGACAACGGCCGGGAGAAGCTCCTCGGCCTGATGCGTGCTGGGGACCCGAAGGGCGAGGTGGCGACGGCGTTGGCACGCGAAGGAGGCGGTCCGCGAGCTGTACAGCCACGCCAACTCGACACTCGCCCTCCTCGAAGAACGACTCGGTCGAGCACGCCGGGTTCGGACACGACCAACCACGTGTCTGCCAGGTGAGATGGAGCGCTCGGCCGAAGAACGGCTTGGCGCTGTCGAGTTCGACCAAGCGACGACCCGCCGGCACCGCCGGCTGCGAACACGACGGACAGAGCGCCGACTCCTCCATCGTCTCGATCACGACCGAAGACCCGCCGGGTCCTCTTCGAGCGACAACACGTGCACGTTCGGGATGCCGAGTAGGGCCTCCATCATCTCGTCTTCGCTCTGCTGCACGAGTGATTCCAGCACGGCCGACCCACTTGAGCTGACAGGATCGAGCTCATGGACCCGACCAGCCTTCCGCCCACTGGCAGGATCACGATCGAGTGGACGCTGGGGCATGAACCGACCAACTTCGACACCTATGCGTGGCAGGTGACGTGCGATCCCCAACTACCAGACGAAGCTGTCGCTGGAATCATCGCCGAGGTGCTCAAGGTCTACTGACTTCTGGTCGGGACGCAGGCGGCCAGGTCTCCGCTCGCGTTACTTGGCGGCTGACGAGCAGCTCCGCATTGGGACCGAGTGGCGTCGTCGGCGCGCATTCTGGGCACGCATAGTGGCCGATCGCGCTCCGTCCGGCGAGCGCGGAACGGCAGTTATGTATGGGCCGTTTGCACTCCGACGACGGCGACGAGACCCGGCGGGAGTACCTCGCTTCCAAACGAGCGGCGGAGTTCAGCTCGAATGCCGTGGCTCGCGAGCGACCTGGGAATCCCGTCCGTGTCGATCAGGATGTTGTCGTGGAGTTCGTCGTCTCGTCGCCATGACTCTGGGCCCGAACGGACGAACATTGTCATGTCCCCCCGAAACGTTCGAGGATTCGGAACCGACGTACGCGTAATGAGCACCCAATCCTCACCGAACCAAACCTTTGGCGGCTCTACGCGGCGCGCCTCGCCCCACCGAACGTCGCGGAGTCGAACGCGATCACACCGTCCAGACGAAGCGCGCCAGCGAGGGCAGCAAGTGCGCGGCTCAACTGCTCCTCATCGTCGAGATAGCTCAGCGGATGTCCCACGCTGACGATTGCGTCAGCGGGCGGCACGGCATCGTCCGGAAGTCGTAACTGATCGATCGCCTCGGCTCCCGTCACGTACTCACGCGCCAGATCGACCATGGCGCTCATGCATCCGTTGCGTGCACCCGGTGGCCGCCCTCAACGAGATACTTCGTCAACAACCCCGAACCACAGCCAATCTCCAAGACCAACCCGCCGCGCTCGCGCACGGGCTCCAACAGCCTGAGAATGCCTGGCGCAACGGCATCGGCGTGAAAGCCGAAAGCCTCATGGTGAATCCGCGCCAAGTCGGGTCGGTAATACGGCATCGTCGGCATCCGCACAGAATGTCCGTTCGGAGCGCATTACGCCATCAGCCGGAGCCGCACAGAACGCCGTCGGCACAGTCTGCATCCAACGCCGTGCGTATTCCGCGACCCCGCTTAGATCCGAAGACCCGGTTATACCTACGCCCCGTACGGCACGACTGGGGCAGGCGCTTGGTAGAGGTTCGCCATGGACACAAGGCAGAGATAGTTCTACCATGACTAGTACCATGTTGACCGTCCAAGTGGACCGAAGCGAGTCCGTCCCTCTGCACGATCAAGTTGCTGCCGAAATCCGCCGAGCGATCTCCGAGGGGGAGGCTGGTCCGGGTGAGCGGTTGCCATTGGCCAAGGACATCGCGGGCGTCCTCGGTGTGAACAAGAACACCGTGCTTCGTGCTCTGCACATCTTGCGAGACGAAGGACTCCTCGAGTTCCGCCGTGGCCGTGGCGTGACAGTGGTGGGCGGGCCTGAACATGGCCTCGTGGTGAGCCGGGCACGAGAGTTTGTCGACTTTGCCCGGCGATACGGCTACCGCCGAGATGACGTTCTGAAACTCATCGAGGATCTGCCGTGACCATCACCCACGAATCTCCGAGCAAAAAGATCAGTGACGACGGTGTAGCGCTGTTCCCCGAAGCCCACCAGAGGCGCCGCCGACGGCGCATGACCGCGGTTGTCAGCCTTGCTCTCGTCGCCGCCATCGGATCGGCGCTCCTGATCGACCAGGGCGGACAACCACGTGCGAAGGGGCCAAGCCTGGCTTCTCCACCACCACACTTCACACCTCCCACGACCTCGCACGGAGGCCGGACCACGATGCTCATTCGCCTTCCCGATGGAAGGGGCTATTCGTTGAGCTACGCCAGCTCCCTCGGTCTCAGCCACTTCGAGTTGACGGTAAGCGGTCAAGTGGCGTGGCCGGTCCGATCGGGAGCCGTGTCGTGCTGCGACAAGGATGTGATTCCCGCCTACGGTCCGGTCTCGCGGCTCTTCTTCGGCCATCCCATTGCCGTGTATCGGGGCGCAGGCGGTCGCGCCGTGCCGTACTACGGGGGTAGTCAGGCCACCCTTCCCTTCACGGCGGGATACCAGGACTATCTCGCTTTTTCGTTCGGCCCTTGGTCCGTGCTCGTCTCTATCCTGTGCGCACCGGGTACTACGAGGCCCGCATGACGGCTCGCGAGCGCATGACCTGGGCGTCGGCCTTCGATGCGCATATCACAAATGGCGGGTTCCTCGTCATGGCGCCCCGTCCACCGCTTCGAGTGGTCCGAGGGCAAGTCGATGTGATTCTCCACGGCGGCGCCGTCGGACTCGTCGAGTTCGGCGCACCCTGCGGCTTGGCACCATCGAATCCCCAGCCGATCCTCGGAGGGCTGGCCTGGTGTGATCCGAAGAGCCACGTACAAGACCAGCGTGACCGGGCAACCTACGTTCGTCGCCCTGGCATCTCGAAGCCTGGCCATTCAGTCTCTTACGCCTATTCGCTGAACGAGCCATTGGGTATCCCCGACCGCCGGGACTGCAACCCTCTTTTGCGTTCAGGGATACCGTGTTCCAGTGAGCAATGGAACCGGCGCAGGTCCGAACCAGCATCGATCCTCTCGGGTAGAGAGATGGGCACAGAAACATCCAAAGAAACTCTGGCTGGTAGCTATTCTCCCCGTGGGCATCGTGATCTTCGGAATCTCAGCGGCTCTGCTTAACGGCCTCCTCAAACCCAGCCGGCCTTTTAGCAGTATCGGCGGAGCGGTCGGCTTGTCGTTGGCAACGATGGGGGGCCTCATTCTGTTCTGCCTTTTGCTCTATCTCTATTGCGATACATACGGGGGGGTTAGAATTCGGCAAGGCGTGGCCTGCTTTTTTCTTCGTAGTTTTTGCCGTCGTGATGCTCTATGCCGGGTTGTATCGGCTTTACGGACAGACACAGAACTTCTCGGATCCCCATCAGTCAGGGTCACTGAGCCCGTTGCAATTCCTTCTATCTCTCCTTGGGGAACCTATCCCCTACTGGATCAGGCATTACACCCGTTTCAACACTCGCACGGACCCTGGTGAGTGGGCAGTGGATCATGTTTTTGTTTGCCGTTACCGCCTTCGGTGCGTTGTTTCCTTTCAAAGAAGCCTTCGAACGCAGCAACCGCCTAGCAGTGCAGATGTAATTAACCCGACATGTTTTGAAGCCGTCAGCAGGGCATCCCCGAACGCCGGGATGGTGGGCGCCGTCGACCTCGACTCACGGTCCGTCGGGACCACGGGCAACGCATCACTGGGATGATCGGCGCTGGCTTCGACACGCGATCCACTGATCAGCGGAAGGCGCTGACGAAAGCGTCAACGTGCACAGCCACACCGGCTCCGGTTGGCATCATGGCGATCTGATTGGCGCCTGCCTCTACCTGGGAAGCGATTTCGGCGTTTGAGAGCACGTCAGTGACCGCCGTCTCGATATCCGCGTGCCCTGCGCAGGACCTGCCGACGTCAGCCCTCTCACACGCCTCAGCCATTCGAACTTGGCTCGGTGTGCCCCGCGGGACGAGCACAAGCGGTACGCCTGCGCTGAGCGAAGCGAGCACCGTCCCCGCTCCGGCATGGGTGATTGCGATCCTGCAGGAGGGGAGCAAGGTGCTCAGCTTGACGAACTCACGGGCCTCGACCAGGTGCGTGTCGATCGCGGCGAGTTCGTTTCGCAGATCCTCGCTTGGCGCAGTGACGACGACTCGCATACCGCGCTCGGTGCAGCTGCGGACCGCCGCTGTCAGCTCGGCCAGTGCATTCGCAAAGAGGGGAACAGTTCCGAAACCGACATAGGCGTCGGCACGGAGCAAGTCGCCCTCTTCGTCCAAGGACGAGGGGCGTACCGGCCACTCGACAGTTGCTCCGGGGGAGTCGTTCTGCAAGAAACGAGGACAAGGGTTCACCAGCGCATGGGTGTAGAGCCCAGCCGAAGTTGGTACATCGAGCCCGTTGGACGCCCAGAGCGACGACGCAGTCTCCTCGAGTTCGACCAGCTCGCTCGTCGGGCGCAGCGGGCTCCCCCATGCATGAGTTATCCAGGGGACGTCTGATTGTGCTGCGGCAACCGGTCCGGCATAGTCACCTTCGTCGTGCAAAACCACATGTGGACGCCAGTCCGTCGCTATCGCTAGAAGGTCATGCAGGCTGCTCGGCGCCATGATCTGCGCCCACATGGCGCGTCGCCCACCTGCTGGCCGGTTGTCTTTCGGTTTCCGGCCAGCGCCGAAGGCGCTCATCTCGCATCTCTGCCGCGCTCATCCCCGCTTCGACTGGTTGCAGCCCGGCGACGACGACCAGCCGGTGGAGCTCCTTGTTCGTAGCGAACCGAACCTCGTGGCCTGATGCCTGCAGGGATTCCGCGAGATCCAGCAAGGGGACGATGTGGCCGATCGCCGGAACGGCACTCACCAGAACTCGCATACTTGTGTTCTACTGCGGTGACGACAGGAATGCTTCGGAGGGACATTAGGGCGCCCCAGTTCGCCGGCCTGAGGACCGGCTTCGTCCTGTCCTTGGTAGCGCATTCTCGACCGAGCGGTGGCCGGTGGACCCCGCTACCTGGGTGTGGGATTCTCAATGGCGGCAAGCCATACGGGTAAGAAGTCTCGATGGCCCGAGGAGAGGAGGCACCATGATCGGTGTCGGCGTTGTATTCGACTACGACGGGAACTTCGATCGCTCTCGGGTGGTCGAGGTGGCCAGAATCCGCGGAAGATGTTCGAGGGGCTGCCGGGTCTTCGCTCAAGGTCTTCACCGTCGACGAGAAGCAGCAGCGTGCGATCAACTTCTACGTATGGGATTCGCAGGAGGCGGCGGAAGATCTTTTCACCGACGAACTTCGCGAGAGGGTGACCGGGTTGTACGGCGTATCTCCCACGCTGAGCTTCCTAGAGATTGCCGAGCTCGTAGACAACTCCTAGTCGGGGATCGGTGTACATCGAGTCCCCGGGGGGTGCCCCCGTACGCCGGCTCAGGGTCGATTGCCATCGGCTGACCTGCAAGCCACACCCGGAGTCGGTAACGGCTTGGAGCCCACTGTTCTCGAGCGTTAGCGCTGCCTCGCCCCAGTCGTAGCGATAGCGGGAGATCGGGGAAGAATGTCCGGGCACATTTGCGAGGGCGGACCATGTCTCTGCTCGATGAACCTGCTTCGGAGAAGACATTGGAGATTCCAGCGGCGTCTGCGCTCCGGTTCACGATTCCGCCAGCCAGGATTCGGTCGTTCGCTATTCGACCGAGGACGACAACGGACTCAGAAAGCAATCCAGGCAGGAAGAGGCCCCTGGGCCTATCGTCCTGGCACCAGGCCTCTTCCCAGAGTAAACAAGCATCGGGGTCCGTGAACTCGGTAATCCGAGGGAACACTCCTGCGTTCCCGGCGGAGTTGGCGACATGAACCATTGGACATCGAAGAAGAAGCAACCCTGGGGGGTCAGATCGAGAGAAGCGAAGCTATCTTTGACCGTTCAGCCGGGCGAGGAGTTATGCGAGCGACCAGGTCGGGAACCCGCGGCAATCGGAGCAGGGTGACGGCATCGGGGAACAGTGGTGGAATCCGCGCAGGACTCGTCCATGCATCTTCCGCGAAGACACCGTGGCCCCGGTGAGACCCCAAGACGAGATCACACCTCGGGCGTTGCACTCAGTTCCGTAGCTTCTGATTCGGCCACCCTTCCGAGTGCCGCGTGCTGGGCGAACGAGGCCCGCTGCGCCAGGTCGATGTCGCAATTCGAAGGGCCCAGATCAGGAGTTCCTTCATCGCTCTGGGCCGATAGTCGCCGCTCGCCGGCCGGGCAAGGAGAAGCCGACATCGGTCCAGGGAGGTTGAGCGTTGGCTGCCACGAGGATTGGTCATTCGTTCACGGGGTCACGGCGCATGGAACGCACTCCATGCCGTCACCCTCCTCGCGCGCAGGGCGGAGATATCCTCCGAAGTCATGCTGCAGCTCTACCGGGCGGCTCCCGTGAGCGACGAGAACGAGATCGTCTTCGAGGCGAAAGACCCGCCGTCCCTCACCACCGATCTGGCCGCCGCCTTGGCCCAGCTTGTCCGGGCGGCTCTCGCCCGGCGGGCCGAACGTCCCGAGAGGGCCGCATGACGTCCTCGGAGCCGCTCATCCCACTCACCGCCTACGCCTGGACGTCCACCGACGACCAGCAGAACCCCGAGGAAAGCTTGCGCTGGCAGCTCTCCCACGCCAGTGCCCTGATCGTCGGGCGGGCCCAGATCGTGTCGGTCACCCACGACACCGACGTCTCTCGGTCCGTCCCCTGGCCCCGGCGTCCCGAAGCGGCCCGACTCATCGCCAACTCCCCAACCCGGCTCGCGGCTGGACTGGGATCGTCGTCGGCGAGCCGCAGCGAGCCTTCGGGTCGGCGGGCCAGGTGCAGAACATCCTGCCGCAGCTCGCACACTGGGGCGTCCAGCTCTGGGTGCCCGAAGTCGGCGGTCCCGTCGATCCCGAGTCCGAGGCGCACGATCTCCTCATGTCGTTGTTCGGCGGACTGAGCGAGGCTGAGCGCAACCGTCTCCGGGTACGGGTGCGGACCTCTATGAAGGCGATGGCGTCGAAGGTCGCTACCTCGGTGGACGACCGCCGTACGGGTACCAGCTCGTGCGTACCGGCGTGCCGCACCCCAACCCGGAGAAGGCCCGCCAAGGCATCCAGCTGACCAATCTGGCCGTGGATCCTGAGACCTCCAAGGTGGTGGAGCAGATCTTCGCCTGGCGGGTCGAGGGCGTCGGCTTCCGGACCATCGCCGCACGCCTGACCGAGCAAGGGTTACCCTGCCCCTCCGCGGCCGACCGGGAGCGAAACCCCACGTCTCGGCCGGGCCTGGTCGCTCGGCGCCGTCCGGGCCATCGTCATGAACCCGAAGTACACGGGGCAGGGCATCTACGGGCGCTACCGCAAGGTCGAACGCCTCTACGACATGAACGACCCCGCCGCCGGCAACGTCACCCGAATGTCCCCGGCGCCGGCCTCCGAGGTCGTCGAGACGGAGGGCACCGTGCCCGCAATCGTGAGCGAGTCGGTCTGGCGTCAAGCGCAGACAGACGTGGCCCCGGCGAGGCCTGGGCCACGCCCCGATCGGCCCCAAAACACTCGCTACGCCCTACGCGGCCCTCCTGACCTGTGCCCGCTGTGGGCGAAGGATGCAGGGCCACACCGTAAAGCGCCGAGAGCAGCTCGGAACGGATCGGCTACCAGTGCACCTACCGGAACGACTACCCGGCCGACGACGGCCATCCGAAGACCCTCTTCGTAGCCGAGAACCGGGTCCTGCCGGCGGTCGACGAGTGGCTGGCGGACCTGTCCTCACCCGAACGCCTCGAGGCCACGGTGTCGGCCATCTCGATGCCGACAACCATCAATCCAGCGAGCCCGCCGAACTTCGCCGGGCGCGCCGCCAGGCCCACGGGCACTAAAGAAGCTCGACCAGTACTCGCCGCGTTGGACGCCGGCCTGGACCCGGTTCTCGTCACGGAGCGCACCCGCGCCGTCCAGGTTGAGCTCGCTGCAGCCACAGCCGTCATCGACAGCTACAAGGGCTCTGAACCCGGGTCTGCTGAGGGAACAAGAGGTGCGTGATCTTCTCGAAGGGGTCGGCGGGCTGACCACCGTCTTGGCCCACTCGGACACTGCAGAACGCCAACGGGTGTACCGCGCTGCGGGTGTCTATCTTCGCTATCAGCGAAGCGAGGAGGGCGAAAAGATCATCGCTTCCACTGCGCGTGGGGTTGTCACGTGTCGGAGGGCCAAGCAAAGCAAAACCCGACTGGCGGATCCGACCTCTTGAACTGGGGCGATAGGCCGGCCGAAGGCCGGCAGGGTGCGGATCCTGAACGCAGCACCCTCAAACAGTATCAACCAATTTGCCATGCGTGCTTGCCGTAGTTGCATGCGCCTCAAACGGCACTTCGGGAGCACGCGTTTATGAAACGATTCTGGCGAATGACGAACGTAAGAAGGAAGGCCGCGTCGAGACACGTTGTTACGTGCGGCTGCTGTCGATGGTCTCGCGGATGATGTCAGCGTGACCAGCGTGCCGGCGGTCTCTTCAATCATGTGTACCGCAACCCACCGCAGGTTCCCAGCCATCTCTCGCCATGCGCACGGCGCGTCGAGATCAACCGTTCTGAGGATCTCCTGCGAAGCAGCGATCTGCTCTCGGTAGTACGCGACAACGGTTTCGATGGTGTCGTCGTGGGTGATCCGAAACCCGTTCTCGTCCTGTGGCTGCACCTCGGGCCACTCTCCCGCGAAGCTGCGCCCGGCAACGACAACCTGGAACCAGCGGCGCTCCCAGATTGCCGAGTGCTTTCACCAAGCTCAGTAGCGACAGCGAACTCACGGTCGGCGCTCGCCTGGCGTCTTCGTCAGAGACTCCCTGCAGCTTCTCGATCAGTGCTTCACGCTGCATGTCGAGAAACTCGCACAGGCCTGCTCGTTCAGTCTCGGCGTACATCCGGTCAGAATGCCCCCTATGCGCTCAGGCCGCCACCTCGCTCGCCTGCGGGAGAACCCGCGGGCCGGGTGCCCCATACCGCCGGGACTGAGGGCAACCAGGTGGCGTGGGCTTTGATTCTCAAAGGGTGGGCTCGGGCACTCCGATGTAGGGTGCCTGTTGGCTCACCAAGTGGGCCGTGCCGGTAGATACGACGGCCGAGCACACCTTCAACTGAGCGGAGCTCAAAATGGCGTACGGGGTCATACATTTCTTTCCCGGCGGGACGCAGAGTCAGTACGACAAGACCGTTGGCGAGGTTCATCCCGCAGGCGGTGGCTTGCCAGCGGGCCAGTTGTTCCATGCCGCAGGGGCTTCCGAGGGCGGCTGGACGATCGTGGCCGTACACGACTCAAAAGACGGTTGGGAGAAGTTCCGCGACGGAACCCTTGTTCCACGCATGCAGAAGGGCATTGAGGGTGGGTTCGAGACCCCACCTGAAGAATCAGGATTCGAGATTCACAACCTGCTCCCCTGAGCCGGTTCTCTCGGGGCCCAGTAGCGGCAATCGTGTGGGCGCCCTCGCCGTGGACAATGTGGTCATCGGCAGGGTGACGGCGGGCGGGTTCCGGCAGTAGATCGCTAAGACTTGATCGATGACTCGGTAATGGCGCCGGACAGATCCGATCCGGCAGCCACACCGGGCACGGGATAACTCAGATCATCGGTGCTCGGCCTTGCCTCCACAGATTGAGGACAAGACTGCCCCCGAACGCGGGGACTGGGGCCTCAGTTAGCGCGGCGACTGGTGCTGCCAGATAGCTTTTACTCCCCGAGAGTTTCCAGCCAAAGAGGTAGCATTCGCTGCGTCCACGAGTTGCGAAGGGAGAAAAGAGATGCCTGAGTTCCCAGCGATTACTCACGTGGCGCTAACGGTTACGAGCCTTGAACGGAGTGTGCCTTGGTACAAGGATCTGTTCGGCTCGGACCCAATCCTTGACGAGGACACAGGTCCGTTCCAGCGCGTGGCTTGGCTTACCGGCGGCACAATCGTTGGCGTAACTCAGTTCCCTGACTTGGACAGCACTGAGCCGTTCAACGAGCGGCGGCCGGGGCTCGATCATCTGGCTTTCGGCTGTGCCAACCGCGATCAGTTAAAGGCATGGGAAATCCGTCTGAACGAACTCGGCATCCCCAACGGTGGCATCGTGGACACGCCTTACTACTCGGCATTGTCGTTTCGAGACCCCGACAACATCGCACTAGAGTTCTTCGCCCCCGGGGTAAGACCGGAGTTGAGTCCCAACGGGTGGTGTACGAGGTGCTGAGGTGCGACGTCCCTCGCATCAACCTGTTCTCTGATTGGTGATCCTATGTTGCGCTGTCAGTGGCGGCCTCCTTCCCGGCGGCGTCGATGGCCGGCCGCGGGTCCTCGGGCGAGGGGTCGAGCACCTTGTTCGTCTTGAGAGACTCGGCGCTCATGTAGCGCTTGCTGAGCCGACTCGTCGGTCTGCTCGGCCAAGAGCGCCCCGACGAGGCGGGTGACGGCGGCTCGGTTGGGGAAGATCCCGACCACGTCGGTGCGTCGTCGGATCTCTTTGTTGATGCGCTCTTGGGGATTGTTGCTCCTGATCTTGGGCCAGTGCTCGGTGGGAAAGGCGCTGAAGGCCAAGATGTCGTCGGCGGCGTCGAGGAGGTAGGTCACGACGTCGACAAAACCGGCCTGGGTCAGCTTGTCGGTGACGTCGGCCAGTTGGCTGCAGGTGGTGTCACGGTCGGGCTGCTCGAAGATCGAGCGCACCAAGGTGGCGATCATGGGCCAGTTGGCTTTGGCACACCGAGAGGCCAGGTTGGCCATGAAGTGGGTGCGGCACCGTTGCCACGAGGCGTCCGAGAAGACCAGGGCGATGGCCGCCTTGATGCCCCCGTGAGCGTCGGAGATGACGACTCGACGCCAGAGAGGCCCCGGGCCACCAAGGCCCGCAGAACGCGGTCCACGCCGCGGTGTCCTCGGTCGTGGCGATCTCGAAGCCGATGATCTCGCGCCGGCCCTCGGCGTTGACTGCCGTGGTGATGACGGCCGAGATGTTGACGACCCGGCCCCCCTCGCGTACCCGCTGAGTCAACGCATCGATCCACACGTAGCGATAGGGCCCTTGGTCCAAGGGGCGCTCCTTGAACTCGGTCACCACCTGGTCGAGGGCGGCTGCCATGCGCGAGACCTCGGACTTGGAGATCCCGTCGATCCCCATGGCCTTGACCAGGTCGTCGACCCTCCTCGTCGAGACCCCCTCCACATAGGCCGCACAGATGACCGCGACCAGGGCCTGTTCGGCGCGGCGACGGGGCTGGAGCAAGAACTCGGGGCTGTAGACGCCGCGGCGGAGCTTCGGCACGGCGAGTTCGATCGAACCGACTCTGGTGTCCCAGGGACGCAGGCGATAGCCATTGCGCGAGATCTCGCGCTCGGGGGTTCGTTCGCCATAGGCGGCACCGCACTGCATGGACGCCTCGGCACTCATGAGCGCCTCGGCGAAGGCGGCCAACATGGCCTGGGCCAAGTCCGTGTCGCCGCCCGCCCCTTCGAGGTACTTGCCAAGCCAGGCTGCTCGTTGATAGTGGTTCCGACGTTCACCGTGATCCTCCTCAAGTTGTTGTGTGGAAACTGCTGCTTGAGGTTGACGCGGTGATCGTCGCGTCTGGGGGATCCTCGGGCACCGAAGTGCCAAGGACCTTGAGATATCGCCTCTCGGGGCAATCAGGGGGCCGGTTTTCCGACCGATCCCCCGATCGACTCGAACCACTCGTTGGGACTTAACCTAAGACCGGCGGAGTATCCGACTGCTTATAGGCCATCCCATACCGCCGGCCTGGGGTCACGAAATTCTGCGTGGAAACTGGACTGACGCTTGCTGTCGCTAGCACTGAGAGACTGGGTCCGGCCGTCCGTCAGAGATCTTGCAGAAGCATCATCAAGACGAGCGGATCAAACGGAGATTCGACGAATCCGTAGCGCATATAGAAGCTCTTCGCCTCGTCGTCCTTGGAGTGGATGAGCAGGACCCGCACTCCTACGGATTGGGCTACTTCGAGGGCCTTGAGCATGAAGTGCTTCAGGAGAGCTGCACCGAGCGCATGACCCGCGTGTCGTGCATCGACCGCCATGCGGGCCAGGAGGATGGCGGGTATCTCTTCCGGTTGATTCCGTTGCATCCTCTTCGGTGCGGATGATCTGAGAACCGATGCTGTCGCCGAGGCGTAGAAAGCGACGACGTCATGAGAGCCCGCTTCGACGACGACCCACGTGCGGCTCGTACCGCTCGCCTGGTTGTTCAGCGCGTGACGGATCAACCAGTCGTTGAGAGCCGCCTTGCCGCAGTCAAACCCTTCAACCAGATGCTGGCCGGACAACAGCTCCGGACCGGCGTAGGCCACTAAGCGGGTCGCTCGAGGACCGAGGGATTCGAGAGCAGCTTGACCGTCGTCTCAGGAAGCGCCGGCGGGGCCGAAAGGAGATCCTGCAGTTCGCCCCAAGCAGCATCGTCGACTACGAAGACCCGTCGATCGGCGAGCTCCATCTCGGCCGCCTCGACCGCATGGCGTAGAACGAAATCGTTCGCCGATTCGCCTCGAGCCTCGGCGGCCCTGCGCAGGACAGCGTCCTGTTCAGGGGTGAGTCGCAAGCTCAGTCGTTCGGTCTTGGATGCCATAGACTCAGTGTACGCCAGATGACGTACAGAATCACCCCTCCGGACCAATCCCGAGAGGTCAGGGTCGGTCAAGGCCGGCACAGCCGTCCGTAGGGGGAGCCTTGACAGGCCCGGACGGAGCCGGTGGTCACAATGGCCAAGGCCGCCCGATGGGCGGCCTACCTGCGGTTTTGCCTCCTGCGGCAGGGCTTGTCGCAACCATGCGACATAGTCCCAGGAGGCGCGTCTGTCCGTGGCCCTGCGCGAGGCACAGCGCGAGGTGGACGATGCACGCGTCGAGGTGGCGCGCTCGGACGATGTCGCTCTGCACTTCGACACGGTCGCGCAGATGCTCGCAACTCTCGACGTCGGCAAGACGTGGAACGCCGCGACGGAGGTCGAACGACGCGTGCTGATCGACGAGTTCATCGAGGAGATTTTCGTGTTACCGGATTACCTCGACGTAAAAGTGCACGGCGCGCCGCCGCTGCACGTCCGCTACCAGAAGTCGGGATGAAGGACTCGGGTTTTGATCGTATCGGAGGTGGTCTGTGTCGGAGGGCCTAGCAAAGCAAAACCCGACTGGCGGATCCGACCTCTTGAAGTGGGACAATAAGCTGGCCGAGGACCGGCAGGGTGCGATTCCTGTAACACAGCACCCTCAAACCGCATCAATAATTTCAATGCGTGCTTGCCGCGGTTGCATGCGCCTCAAACGAAACCTCGGGGACGCCAACCTTGTTCTGGACGAGCGCCGACGGCCAATGGCGGGCGACATGCCAAAGCCAAGGGCTTGGCCTCAGGTCACCGCCCTCGAGCAACACGCTGACTGCCCGCTGCAGCTGAAACAGATCCCGCCTGCAGTGAACCCGCAACGTCGTGACGCCGAACCCGCGACCAGTCTTGCGCAGCCGAGGCTGATTTTGACTGCTCGCGTCACACTCTTCGCGAAAATCGGTGGGTGGACTCGGCCAACCGGGACGCATGGATCTCACATGTTTCGCTCACGGTTAAAGACGCTCACCACCTCTCGCGCAATCTGCGAGGGATTGGGGACGATCGGCTTCGAGCCGACCTGCCGCACATATGACCCATGTTCTGCACTAAGACCAGTTGAGCGCCAAGCTGGGCCGTCGCTTCTTCCGAGCCATCGACCAGAACGGCCAGGGCCACCGGCACTGTCTCCTCACCTTGTGATACCCTCTGGTCGTTCCGTCGGGCGAAACGGTCAACAAGGGGGACATCTTGAAACGTTCGCTTGCTGCTATGTCATCGGCGGCGGTTGTTGCTGCCCTCCTAGGCCTGGTCGGACCCGTGACTCAAGCCGGGGCCGTGACGGTGCCCTACACCTGTTCGAACTCGGCGGGCGTCGGTTTCAGCCTCAATGTGACCGTAACTGGGACGGGAAGCGTGAACACGGCGGAAGAACCCAACGAGAAGTTCAAGGTCGCCAACGTCGTGTTCACCATCCCCAACCCGCTCACCAGCCCGATCACAGTCAAGAACATCGTTGTGACGGTGCCCGATCCTCCGACCGTGGCGTTCCTCAGCGGATCTACCGTCGGGGCGGGCTGGGTCTTCACCCATCCCGGAACCTCGACCGACACCCACGCGGCGGCCATCGTGGTCCCCGTCGCCGGATCGCTATCTAGCGGGCCGATGAAGATGACGTACCGAGACGTGTCCACTGACCCGCCCGGAGGACCTGGTGTCGTCAACTGGTACGGCGGCAACATCCGCTTCAAGGTCATCAGCCCAACCGGATACGGCACCCTCATCTGCACGCCCAGCACAGCAGCAACGCCGTTCGCCACCGCGAACGACGCGGTATAGCTCCAAAACACACGACCCAGCCGGTTTAACTTTTTAGGTCCGAACGGGTGAAGCGCTTACTGCCGTGAGCACATA
>CAWGPG010000004.1:0-1063518 GCA_963824445.1 uncultured Acidimicrobiaceae bacterium
TCGTGAGTCAGAGATTCTTTCAGATATAGGAATTTACTGCTGTTGCCCCGCGTTCTTCCTTTCATCAACGACGATGGGAGGCAGCGATGGCAGAGCGGGGCAGGCCCAAAGCCGAGCTGGTGCTCAGTGACGACGAGCGTGACACGCTCGAGCGTTGGGCGCGCCGGCCTAAGAGCGCGCAGGCGCTGGCCTTGCGTTGTCGCATCGTGCTCGAGTGTGCCAACGGTCACACCAATCGCGATGTGGCCCGTCGCATCGGGGTGAGCGAAGCCACGGTGTCGAAGTGGCGGCGACGCTTCATAGCGAATCGTTTGGAGGGCCTCCACGACGAATGGCGCCCCGGGGTGCCGCGCTCGATAACCGACGACGACGTCGAGGCCCTCATCGTCGCCACCTTGGAACAAACGCCCAGCGATGCCACGCACTGGTCGACGCGCTCTATGGCCAAGGCGACCGGGATGAGCCAATCGGCGGTGAGCCGCATCTGGCGGGCCTTCGGGCTCAAACCCCACCTGGTCGACTCTTTCAAACTCTCCCCCGATCCTCAGTTCGTTGAAAAAGTCCGTGACGTGGTGGGCCTGTACCTCAACCCCCCCGAGGGCGCCCTGGTGCTCTGCGTGGACGAGAAGACACAGATCCAAGCTTTGGACCGGACCGCACCGGTGCTCCCGCTGCGCCCAGGGCTCCCCGAACGGCGCACCCACGACTATGTGCGAGGCGGCACCACCAACCTCTACGCCGCCCTCGACATCGCCTCGGGCCGGGTGATCTCGGACATGACCGAGCGCCATCGCGCCCTGGAGTTCCGCCGCTTCTTGAACCTGATCAACCGCAGCGTGCCCGAAGACCTCGACGTCCACGTGGTGGTCGACAACTCCTCGACCCACAAGACGCCCGAGATCCATCGCTGGCTCTTGCGCCATCCCCGCTTCACGCTGCACTTCACGCCCACCTACAGCTCGTGGATGAACCTGGTCGAGCGCTGGTTCGCCGAACTGACGACCAAATGGTTGCGACGCGGCACCCATCGCAGCACCAAAGAACTCGAATCGTCGATCAGCTACTGGATCGACACGTGGAACGAAGAGCCCAGGCCGTTCGTCTGGCACAAGAGTGCTGATGAGATCCTCGACACACTGGCTACATATTGCGCGCGGATCTCTGACTCACGACACTAGGTCGCGGCGAGCACCGCCGGCATTTCGTAGCAGGCCGATGGACGATATCGAACTCCCTATGGCTGATGACGCCCATCGCCCCCAGAATCTGAGAGGTTTGTCCGGAAGGGCGCGGCGCCATCTTCGAAGGAGAGCGGCGTGACCCTCGAGCACGTTCGTCCAGTTCGCGTGGGTCGCAGCCGCATTGTTGCGAAGCACCTACAATCCGACATCGGTGGCAACGCCGCATAGCACCTCCGCAGCTGAGCGGATGGTCGACTACTTAGATCGATTCGTCGAGCGATGCAAGCTCGAGCGCACCATCCACGCTGTCCTCCTGCTTGGCTCTGCAGCCGATCCGGAGATGGTCGATGTGCTCTCCGATCTCGACCTCATGGTCATCACCAGTTCGCCCCGATGCCTGTCCTCATCTGCATGGTTGGCGTCCATCGCTCCTCCGGCACTGTTCACTTGGACCTATCCGTCGCCGGTCGGAGGTCAGCGCGTCGGCCAAGCGATCTACGACGGACCACTCGTCGTCGATCTCGCGTTCGTGTCCAGCTTCCAAGCCCTTTTGCTGGGAATCGTGGTCAGCGGCCTCTCACGTTGGCCCGCCCTTCGTCGCTGTCTGCCGGTCTCGGTCACCACGCAGGTTGATGCGTGGCTCACCATTTCCGCTCGGGGGACGAAGGTGCTTTTCGATCGGGCTGGGCTTGCCAAACGCATCACGGCCCACGCGGGCCATGGTCGCCGGGAGCTCCCGGCGCGCCACGTCTACCTCAACACTGTCTACAGCGGGCTGGGGTTGCTGCTTTGGGAATCAAAACAACTCGTCCGCGGCGAGCTGTGGATGGCGTTGGAGACAGTCGACCATCAAGTGAAACAATGCCTCTTGACCATGATTGAGTGGCATTCCATGGCGGAGAGTCCTCAGCGTGGCGACACCTGGTATGGCGGACGGCACATCCCGGATTGGGCAGACAAGCGTTGGCTTTTCTCCCTCCGGCAGACACGGTCTCGCTTCGAGGTGTCAGAAGCGTGGGATGCCCTGTTCGCGACCTTGGACATGTTTGCAGAGGTCGCTTCTGAGACGGCGCGATCACTCGGCTACACGTACCCCGCGGCGCACGAGCTCCGTGTTCGGCGTTGGATCGAGGCTCGCCGGGCAGCCAGTCTTTGAGAGGGAACTCGCCAATAACTCAAGCTGAAGCCTGAGCGCTTTCGACCTGGCGGCGAGGATTCAAGACCTTTCATCCCTTTCCTGTCCCAGTTCGGTCAGCTTCCGTTCGACGAATCGGCGTTCAGCACCATCGTCCGTGAGCTGCAACGCCCGAAGGTACTCCTCACGCGCCTCATGTAACCGGCCGAGCCGACGAAGCAGCTCTGCCTGTGTGGTATGCAGATAACGGAAGTCCTTCAGGCTGATGCAATCGATGATTCGCAGGCCGGCGTCGGGACCTTGCACCTCGGCGACTGCGATGGCGCGGTTCAACTCGACGACGGGCGATCCCGTCAGCCGGCCCAGCTCGCCGTAGAGCGCCGCAATCTCAACCCAGTCACATTGATCCTCGGCGTGCAACGAGGCGATCGCCGCTTGCAGGACATATTGGCCCCGGCCCCCGAGCTCCAGGGCTCGGTCGAGTGACGAGCGGCCGGACGCGATCTCCTGTGCGTCCCAGCGCGAGCGGTCCTGGTCAGCAAGGAGTACGAGCTCATCACCTCGGAAGCGGGCGGTCCGCCGCGCATCGAGCAACAACATCATGGCGAGCAGCCCATGCACCTCGGACTCGTCGGGTAACAGATCGGAAAGAGCGCGCCCGAGCCAGATCGCCTCTGCCGCGAGCTCGTCACGACCGGCGAATCCCTCGTTGAAGATGAGGTACACAACCGCGAGCACCGCATCCAAACGTTCGGGCAGCATGTGGGCAGGCGGAACCCGAAAGGGAATGCCCGCCGCCTTGATCTTCCGCTTGGCTCGCACGAGTCGCTGTGCCATCGTCGGCTCCGGGACCAGAAAGGCGCGCGCGATCTCGTCAGTCGTGAGGCCGCCGAGCGTCCGCAGCGTGAGCGCAACTTGTGCGTCCAGTGCGAGCGCGGGATGACAGCACGTGAAGATGAGCTCCAAGCGCTCGTCCGGAATGCTCGAGACGTCCATCTCGTCATCGACATGCTGTTCGGACTCGTGGAGAAAAAACGCGGACTGAATACGAGCGAGGACCTGCTCTCGGCGGATCCGATCGACCGCCCGATTGCGAGCAGTCGTCGTCAGCCAGGCGCGAGGATTCCTCGGTATTCCCTCGAGAGGCCAACGCTCCGCTGCCACAGCAAAGGCCTCCTGGGCCGTCTCCTCTGCAAGGTCAAAGTCGCCGAGGAGACCGATCAGCGTTGCGACCACCCGACCCCACTCGTCGCGAAATATCTGTTCGAACGTCTCTACCAATAGGTCTCGCAGGGTCGAATCTCGATGGCCCCGCCCAATCGGGCGGCAGGGATCCCGGCAGCGACCTCGATCGCGGCATCAAGGTCGTCGGCCTCCAGCAGGAAGTAACCACCGATGGCTTCCTTCATGCCCACGAAGGGCCCGTCCGTCGTCAGCGCTTTGCCGTTCTCGACTCGAACGGTGGTCGCGTTCTCCGGCAGCCCCATCGGGACGCCAGGCGTGACGCCAGGTGTTTGGTTGAGAGCACCGTAGTCGGCGTAGATCTGTTTCTGCTCGTCCTCGGCCAATGCGCCCCAGGCGTCCGAGCCCGGCAGTGGCGTAGAGCCCTGGTAGATCAGCACCACGTATTTCATTGCTTCCTCCTCGTCGATGAGTGGCGGTCAGGATGTGATTAGACGAACGGCGCGCCCGAGAATCGACACCTGAGGCGAAGTTTCTGAAATTTCTTGGACCGTGTCGCTCTGCTCGTGATCATGGGCGACGAGTTCGTCGACAACTTTCGATCTATTCAGGGTATTCCCTGGCGGCGGCTGACGAGGCCAAATGCTCTCTCAATCCGCGTTCTGCCGGCGGGTCGCCGGACAGATTGGTGGCTCAGGCGTTCGCCGGCACCCGGAACAGCGTCTTCGGGTCGCAGTGCCAGATGGTGTCGTTGTTCGGCTGCGTGATCGCCTTGTCGTAGACGAACTTGTTCGGCTTGACGTCCATGATCGCGTAGCAGTCCGACGGAGCCGGGTTGGAATCGGACAACCCGAGGTGTGCCACCGGCGGCGCGAGGCCCCCTCCGGTCCAATTCTTCTGTGACGCCGCGTTCTTGAGCACGCACGACACAGTGAGGTGCGCACCGCACGCGCTGGCTGACTTGGCGAAGAGGATCCAGGCGTCCATTGAGAGCTCGTCATCGAAGTCGAGCTTGTACCCACTCTTGGCGTCCTTCTTCATGATGGCCATCAACTGCTGAAGGCCAGGGCTCTCGGACGCCAGCTCGAAGGGCCAGTTCCCCACCGCCAGGTAGGTGGGCGGCAGATCCGGATCCGCGGCGGCGGCCGCTTTCGTCGACGGAAGGTAGAGGGCAGTGGGCATCAGGATGAAGGTCGGTTTGTACCCTGCGGTCGCCATCGCCTGCATGTACGGGACCATGTTGGAATAGTTCGCCGGCTCGAGCGCTTGGACGCCCTTACTCTCGAGTTCCTGGATGTAAGGACCCCAGTCCGTCACCTGCAGAGGCGGCAACTGCCAATCCACAAGTTTGTAACCCTGGGCGAGCGCGGTGTCCTTCCATTTTGTGATGGGCGCGATGACGCTCGGGGTGTTCGGGGACCCGTCACCAAAATGTTTGATGGCTTGCGGGTACTTCTTGGCCAAGGCGCCGAAGAAACCACCCTCCCACTCGGTGAGGCTGCCGTTGGCAGGGTTGACCTGAAGCGGGGCCGCGGCCGCCTGGTCCGAGACGATGAACTGAGTGATCTCGCCCAGACCGCAGCCGACGCGGATCGGAACCGTCGGTTGATCGAGCACCAGGCCACCGCCCACGGCCATGAAGTCCGCCTGACAGGCCTCGTTGGTGACCTGGGCATCGTTGAACAGCCCGCCGTCGCGATCTTGCACGACAATTTTTCGGCCATTGATGCCGCCGGAGGCGTTGCACCACGCTGCAAAGGCTTGGCCCGCCTGCAACAGCTCTATGTCGAGGCCCGGTTGGACCGTGTTGTTGGCATCGTTGAACCCGGCGATCTCGATGGTCTTCGAGGTGACACCCCGCGCCGTTGCCGGACCGCCGGCCCCGTGTTCGCAGATCTTGCCGACACCCGGCCACTCGCCGTTGCTCGACAGGGCCGTTGTCGACGCGGAGGTCGGCGTCGCGC
Source organism: uncultured Acidimicrobiaceae bacterium (assembly GCA_963824445.1). Taxonomy (GTDB): domain Bacteria; phylum Actinomycetota; class Acidimicrobiia; order Acidimicrobiales; family RAAP-2; genus Bog-473. Next base: position 5,463 of record CAWGPG010000004.1, read on the forward strand.
CCACGAGAATCGTCCCGCACAACGCCATCGACGCAAGGAGTGCGACGGTCGCCCGCCTGGTCGAGCGCGAGAGCGACGATTGACGTCTCGGAGCGCGCGTCATCCGGATCTGCGTGGGCTTCAGCTCCATCGGTCCCCCCATGTGGTCGTCCCCGGCGCCCCGCAGCGAAACGGGGCCTTTGTCGAAGCCGCGTCGGCTGAGCCGAGGATACGTCCAATCGAATCCGCGCCGCGGGCCTCCTCCTTCCAGTTTCTTCCGGTCTTTGATCTCCACTCGAGGTTCCACCTCCTCTCCGTCAGCGTCGCCCCTGGGCGCCAGCGAGCCAAGGTCAGACGGCGGGCCGCGAGGTCGCCCAACCGGAGGGCGATGCGAAAACTGTCACTGGCGTGCCGAGCGAGCGACACGCGCTCGGCAGCACTGGCGACGGCGTTGAGGCACTCGCCACACGCGCCACCTTCGTCGCGGTGAACGGTCATGCGGAGGGCTTCCGCTCGCCGACGCAGACTCTCGAGGTGGCCGCCGCGCGTCGCGGCAACTGTTCGCACACCTCTTCACACCGTTGAACCCGCTCACCTCCGTACGCGGTTCGCAAGTTCTTCGTACCGGCAATCGCACCAAGTTTCTGCTCGGTAACAAATCTCCCAGGTCACGGCGCTTCTTTTGCGTCCTACCGGAGGTGCGAACACGGCCGGCGGACTTGAGCTGCACCCTCCAGCACGTGCCACACTTGGGAGCGACCAGCGTCCATTGTCGATCGGAGCCGTCGTCCACGTGTTGGTGTTCACCTTTCCGGGGCAGGGTTCACAACGCGCGGGCATGGGTGCGGCATGGGTGGACCACCCTTCCTGGGAAGTGGTGAGCGAGGCGTCCGAGGCCGCCGAACGCGACCTGGCCGCACTGCTCCTCGATGCACCGATTGAGGAGCTGACCAAGACGGAGAACGCCCAGCTCGCGACGACGGTCCTCAGCCTTGTCGTGCTCGACGCCGTGGAACGGATCGGGCTCACGCCGGCAGCGTGTGCCGGGCACAGTCTCGGCGAGTACACCGCGCTCGTCGCCAGCGGTGCTCTGGGGTTCGAGCACGGAATCGAGCTCGTCGTCGCCCGCGGCGACGCGATGGCCCGCGCCGGCGAGGAGGCCCCGGGAACGATGGCCGCGCTCCTCGGCATCACCGACGACGATGCCGAGGCCGCCTGCCAGCGTGCCGAGGGTGACGTCTGGGTTGCGAACTACAACGCCCCCGGCCAGGTTGTGATCGCAGGAACGTCGGAGGCCGTCGCCGTGGCCGGCGATCTTGCGAAGGAGCTCGGCGCCAAGCGGGTCATGCCCATTCAGGTCTCGGGAGCGTTCCACACCCCCCTCATGCAGGGTGCTCGCGCTCCACTGCGCAAGGCGCTGGCCGATGTCACCTTCCTCACCCCGGAGGTCCGGGTCGTCGCCAACGTGGACGCTCGCGTGCACGACGACCCGGCGGAGTGGCCGGGGCTGTTGTCGGCGCAACTCTGCAGCCCGGTCCGTTGGCGCCAGACACTCGAGACGTTCGCCCATCTCGGGCTGACGTCCCTGGTGGAACTCGGACCGGGTGGCGTGTTGAGCGGTCTGGCCAAACGCAGCCTGCCGGAGATCCAGTCGCTCGCAGTGTCCAAGCCCGAGGACCTCGACACCCTGATGGACCAAGTCAGTGCAGCCGGTACGTGGCGAGCCGAGCCCGCGCTGCACCAGGGCGAGCACCTCTACATGTCCGAACGCGTGGTCGTGAGCCCCGGCAGCGGGATTTTCTCCCCGGAGGCGTCGCTGCCAGCGCCTGGCGCGGGCTTGCTGCCGGGCACTCTCGATGAGGGCGATGCGCCTTCGCCGATGGTCGAGGTGGGCGATCTCGTCGGGCGCGTCGGCGTCGCCGAGGTGAGGACACCTTTCGCCGGCCGCGTGATCCGTTGGATGGCCGCCGACGGTGAGCGCGTCCAGGACGGACAGCCCCTCGTATGGCTCCGCGTGCCCGACACGGTCCAGTAATGGCGGTCGTCTTCGTCACAGGCGGCGCACGCGGCATCGGGGCGGGATGCGTCTCGTGGTTCCTGTCTCACGGCGACTGCGTGGCCACGACCCATCGCTCCGCCGACCCGCCCTCGCCCCCGGCTGGTGCCGATCCCGATCGGTATCTCGCGGTTCGATGCGACGTCCGCGACCCTGACCAAGTCGAGGCGGCCTTCGCCGAGATCGAGCAGCGGTGGGGGCCGGTGCAGGTACTCGTCGCCAACGCGGGGATCACCAAGGACTCGCTCATGCTGCGGATGAGCGAGTCATCGTTCCTCGAAGTGATCGACGCCAACCTGACCGGCTCCTTTCGCGTCGCGAAACGCGCCATGGCAAAGATGCTGCGGCTCCACGCGGGCCGGATCATCTTCGTGTCCTCGGTCGGGGCCTTCGTCGGACTGCCCGGCCAGGCGAACTACGCCGCATCGAAGGCAGGGCTCGTCGGCATGGCCCGAGCCATGGCCCGCGAGGTCGGCAGCCGAAACATCACCGTCAATGTCGTCGCCCCGGGCCTGGTCGACACCGACATGACCGCCGAACTGGGTCAGGAGCGCGTCGCTGCGATGACGAGCCAGGTGCCACTGGGCCGCGTCGGCTCGGTCGAGGACGTAGCCGGAGTCGTCGGCTTCCTGGCATCCGATGCTGCGGCGTACATGACGGGCGCCGTGGTACCGGTCGACGGCGGGCTCGGCATGGGCCTGTAGCGTTGGGAACAGGCAGACAAAGGAGCGAAATGGACAGCGACGCAGCGTTCGAGACCTTCCGGGAATGCGCCGTCGAGGTGTTGCAGGTGCCGGCGGAGAAGATCACAAAGGACGCGAAGTTCGCGGACGACCTCGACGCTGACAGCCTCGACCTCGTCGAGCTCGTGATGGCACTCGAGGAAAAGTTCGACATCACGGTGGATGAGACGGAGCTCGAGGACATCACGACAGTGGGCCAGGCCTTCGACCTCGTCTCCTCGAAGCTCTGATGCAGCTCGGGATCGGACCGGACGGGCCTATCGCGGGTAGGCGCGTCGCGATCACCGGGCTTGGTGCGGTCACCTGCTGCGGCGTCGGCGTCGACGCGCTGTGGGACGGCCTGCTCCACCCCTCCGTTGTCGGAGGAGTGGCCCGGGGGTTCGAGCCCGAGCAGTGGTTCGGCCCAAAGGAGGTGCGCCAAGTCGACCGTTTCGCCCAGTTCTCCGTCGCGGCTGCTGCGATGGCCGTCGACGACTCCGGCGACCTCGGTGTCGACCCGGCGAAGGCGGGTGTCGTCTTCGCCACCGGCGTCGGAGGTCTCGAGACTCTGGCCGACCAGGTCGGTGTGTACAACGAGAAAGGTGCGCGCCGGGTGTCGCCGCGCCTCGTGCCCATGATGATGGCCAACGCTGGAGCGGCCGGCATCTCCATGCGACTCGGCTGGCGCGGCCCCTCGGAGGTCATCTGCACCGCATGCGCCGCCGGCACGCACGCCATCGCCGCCGCCGGGCGGCTCATCGCAACCGGTCGCTGCGACGTGGCCGTCGGGGGAGGCTCCGAAGCCAGCATGCAGCCGGTCGCGATCGCCGCGTTCGGAAACATGACCGCGCTCTCCACCTCGGGCGCCTCACGCCCCTTCGACACGCGGCGCGACGGTTTCGTGTTGACCGAAGGTGCCGCCGCGCTGGTCCTCGAGGACTGGGACCGTGCCGTCGCACGCGGGGCGACGATCTACGCCGAACTCGGTGGTGCAGCCAGCACGGCGGACGCGCACCACATCACCGCACCGTCCCCGGACGGTGCCGGCGCCGTCGCCTGCATGGAGCTCGCACTGGCTGATGCCGGGATCGGGCCCGCAGACGTTGGACACATCAACGCGCACGGAACCTCTACGCCGCTCAACGACCTCGCCGAGTCGCGGGCCATCGCCAAGGTCTTTGGCGAGCCCGGACCACTCGTTACCTCCACGAAGGGAGTGACCGGCCATGGACTGGCTGCGGCAGGTGCGATCGAAGCCGTCGCAGCCGTCCTCACCATCCACCACGGCACGATTCCTCCGACGGCGGGTTACGAGCAGCCGGACCCTGAAATCACCCTGCGGGTCGTGCACGGGGAACCTGAACCGTGGCAGCCGACCGCCGTGTTGTCGAACTCGTTCGGGTTCGGTGGCCACAACGGCTGCCTCGTGCTGCTGCCCCCGGACTGAACCCACCCAGTAAGGTCGCGCTTCCGCCGCGGCGCTCGCCGCGGCGTCCCAAGTCCCGAGGTCCGTCGAGTGGGAACGCCGCGAAACTCGAGCACCGCATGGTGGCGCGCACCAGTGTTCCTGGTGGTCATGGGCGTGGTGGTGATCGCGCTCATCGCGGGAGGGATCGTTCTCGCCACCAGGAGCACCCGAGCGCCGGCTCCGACGACGCGTGCGCCCAGCACACGGGCGGTGGCGTTGGGTGACTCCGTCCCCTACGGGCACGGGCTCGCCAATCCGTACCTGACCCCCCAGCAAGGCCTCCCGCCGAGTGCGGTGTCCCAGGGGCCTTCGGAACAGGCCTATCCCACCCTTCTCGCCCGCGACCTCCGCCTCGACATGACCGTGCGGCCCACGAACTGCGATCTCGTCGGCGACCAGCTGGCCATCAGCGGAGCGGTGGCCGACCCGGCGGACAACCGGTCGCTCGACGGGCAATGTCCGCGCCCGCCCCGTCCGGCCCGCAACCTGGCCAACGAGGTGGCCGCAGCCGGACTCGTCGTTCACCCTGCCCGCCTCGTCCTCATCCAGGACGGGGCGGACGACATCCACTTCGCCCAGTGCCTCGTCTACGACCTCGTGCACATCCGCGGGGTGGGACTCTCGCTCGGCACCGATTGCGTCTCGAACGGCACTGTCACGACACCGGTGGCCCGGGAGCTGGCGAACGTCCGGACGAGCCTCGCTCGCGCCATCGAGGTCACGGCTCCCCACACCCGGACCGTGGCCGTCCTCGACTACTACCAGCCGATCCCGCAACCCTCTCAGATCGCCGACGATACGGGGGCGTCGGGGCTGGGTACGAACCTCGTCTGCGCTGGACTCCGGTTGGGCGCCACGCGGGCCTATGCCGACGCTCAGGTCGTCCTGGGAGCACTCAACCGGGCCGTCGCAGGCGCCGTCGCAGACGCGCGGGCCCATGGGGTCCACAACGTGATTCTCGTCGACATCTCTCGCGTCGTCGACGCGCACGCCATGTGCACGACAGATCCGTGGGTCTTCTCCGGCGAGCGTGTATCGGATCTCACCCTCGCCACCGACGCCGAGCACATCCTCGCCGCCAAGGCCTGCAACACGACGACGGCACTCCACGGCGAGATGTCCTGTTCGCCCCTGACGGCGGCGGCGGTGAAGGCGGAACAGAACATCAAAGGCTATGTCTGGCGCGCTTCTCACCCGACGGCTCAGGGTCAACGGGCCATCGCAGCGGCCGTCTTGAGACAGCTCCCGGCGACGGTCAGTCGATCGCCCGACGCAGCGCCGTGATGAACTCGGAGGCACCGTCCGGCCCGGCTCCCTCGAGTAGTCGACGGACGAGGGCGGAGCCGACCACGACCCCGTCGGCCACCCGGCACAGCTCTGCCGCCTGAGCGGGCGTCGACACGCCGACGCCGACACACACGGGCATATCGGTGTGCTCCCGGATGCGACCGACGACTCCCGACACGTTGCTCCCCGTGTCGGAGCGTTCGCCGGTCACGCCCATCCGGGCCACCGCGTAGACGAAACCGCGCGCGCGTTCGCAGATGCACGCCACGCGCTCGGGCGGGCTCGATGGTGCAACGAGCAGCACCGTCTCGACTCCGGCCGCGTCGGCCTCCACGGCCCACGGTCCGATCTCCTCGAGGGGCAGGTCCGGCAGGATGGCTCCGGCCACCCCGGCACTGGCCAGTGAGCGCGCCATGCGCTTGTGGCCCGCTCGAAAGACGATGTTGTAGTACGTCATGACGGCCACCGGTGTCCCGATTTGCGCCCGTTGTATTCCGTCGAGGACCTCGCCGGGCACAGTGCCTCGGGTGAGGGCACGCACCGATGCTTCCTGGATCACCGGGCCGTCCATCATCGGGTCCGAGAAGGGGATGCCGACCTCCACCGCGTCGGCTCCAGCGGCGACGACGGCGGCCAGTGTCTCCGTCCAGTCCTCGGTCATACCGCCCATCAGGTACGGGACCAAGAGCTTGCGACCCGATTCTCGCCGGGACCGGAGTTCCTGCTCGAGCTCAGCCACCGCGAGCGGTCCCGAGGATCTCTCGGACCTGGGCGACGTCCTTGTCCCCTCGACCAGAGAGAGTCACGAGGACGGTCGAGCCTTCGGGTAGCGCGTCGGTGCCCGCCGCCCGGGCGACCCAGGCCAACGCGTGGGCCGACTCGAGCGCCGGGATGATGCCTTCGGTGTGACTGAGCAGGCGGAAGGCGTCGAGGACCTCCGCGTCGTCCGCGGTCGTGTACTCGGCTCGGCCGACGGCAGCGAGATGGGCGTGCTCGGGGCCGAGCCCCGGATAATCGAGCCCGGCCGAGATGGATTCGGCCTCGAGGATCTGGCCCGACTCGTCCTGCAAGAGGCGCGAGTACATGCCGTGCAGCACGCCGGGAACCCCGTTCGTGATGGCCGCACCTCCCGCGGCCTCCACGCCGACCAGACGGGCGCCAGTGTCGACGAAGCCGGCGAAGGTGCCCGCTGCGTTGGACCCCCCGCCGATGCACGCCGTCACGACGTCGGGGTCGGAGCCGCCGAGCAGCGCCCGGCACTGCCGGCGCGCCTCTTCCCCGACGACCCGCTGGAACTGGCGGACCATGTACGGGAACGGGTGCGGACCCATCACCGAGCCAAGGCAGTAGTGCGTCGTGTCGACCGTGGCCACCCACTCGCGCATCGCCTCGTTCACTGCGTCTTTGAGCGTCCGGCTGCCCGAAGTCACCGTGCGCACCTCGGATCCCAAGAGCTCCATGCGGAACACGTTCAGCTCTTGGCGCTTGGTGTCGACCTCGCCCATGAAGACGGTGCACTCGAGGCCGAACAACGCCGCGGCCGTGGCGGAGGCGACCCCGTGCTGGCCGGCCCCGGTCTCGGCGATCATCCGCGTCTTTCCCATCCGTCGCGTGAGGAGGGCTTGGCCCACGACGTTGTTCAACTTGTGCGATCCGGTGTGGGCCAGATCCTCCCTCTTGAGGAGCACCTGGACACCGAGATGCTCGGACAGGCGAGCGCAGCGGGTGACAGGAGTCGGGCGCCCGCCGTAGTCGCGCAGCAGCCCGTCCAGCTCGGAACGAAAATCCGGGTCGGACCACGCGTCGCGGAACTGCACCTCCAGGTCGAGGCAGGCCGGCATCAACGACTCGGGGACGAAGCGGCCACCGAACTCTCCGAACCGGCCGTCAGGGCCCGGCTCGGTCATGAGATCAGAGGTCACCCGTCCCGCCAGTCGTATGGTTCACCCTCATCGGCATCGGCGGCGACCCCTTGCCGCGCCCGGACCTCGAGGTCGGCGCGCCGGGCGGCAGCGATGAAGTCGCGAATCAGAAGTGGGTCCTTCCGACCCGGCGACGACTCGACGCCAGTCGACACGTCGACCCAGGCCGGACGAAGGTGGGTCACGGCATCGGCGACGTTGTCGGGACGCAAGCCCCCCGCCAAGACGAGACGGTGGTTATCCACCACCCCCTCGGCCAGCCGCCAGTCGAACACCTGACCAGATCCGGGGTTGTGGCCGTCGACCATCAGATAGTCCGCCCCGAACTCGACGAAGCGGATGATCGTCGGGTCTCCCGCGGGAAAGGCCTTGATGACGAGCGGGACGCGCGCGCGGACCCACTGGGTCTCCTCAGCCGACTCATGCCCGTGCAGCTGAGCCGCGGTGAGGCCGGCGGCCTTGACCGCCTCGACCACACGCTGGGGCGCTTCGTCGCGGAACACACCGACCGTGACGATCTCGGTCGGGAGACGCTTGGCGATGTCGCCCGCGAGCTGGACGGTGACCTGCCGAGGGGATGGCGCGAACATGAATCCCACCGCGCGTGCCCCAAGACTGACCGCGAGCAACGCATCTGCCTCCGACGTGATGCCGCAGATCTTGACGACGAGCTCGTCGTTCACCGCGGCGCCACCGGGTGGCCCGTCAGCCGGCGCAGGCTTCCGGCGCGGTCGCCGGCACGGACCAAGGTCTCCCCCACCAGAATGGCGTCGTAGCCGGCGTCGGCCAGGCGCTGGGCGTCCGCGCCGTCTCGGATGCCCGATTCCGCCACCGCGGTGACGTCCGGAGGAATGAGCTCGCCCATCCGGCAGGCGCGCTCGTGGTCCACCTCGAACGTCCGCAGGTCACGTTGGTTCACTCCGACGAGCCTCGCTCCCACCAGGAGGGCCCGCTCGAGTTCCCGCTCGTCGTGCACCTCGACCAGCGCCGAGAGCCCGAGCTCTGCCGCGGTTCTCGAGAACCCACGCAGCTCGGCGTCGTCGAGCGCCGCCGCGATCAACAGGACGGCGTCGGCACCCATGAGTCGGGCGTCTGCCACGTCGGCTTCTTGCACCGTGAAATCCTTGCGCAGCACAGGCAGGTCGGCCGCCGAGCGCGCGGACGCCAGATCGGCGGACGAGCCTCCGAAGTAGTCGGCGTCGGTCAGTACGGAGATGCACGCCGCACCCCCGGCGGCGTACTCCTTCGCCACCACGTCAGGTTGGAGGCCGGGGTCGAGCTCCCCCATCGACGGCGACCGGCGCTTGATCTCCGCGATGCACGAGAGCCCGTCCACCCGCAACGCGCCGGTGAAGTCCCGTGTGGATGGTGCCTGCGCCGCTCGTTCCATGAGAGCGCCGAGGGGGCGGGCATCCTCGGCCGCCCGCGCGATGGGAGGAGAGGATCTCCGCCAGGTAGGAGGGCATGACGGACCCAGGTTAGCGGCGGGTTTTTGACCCCAAGGGCCACGCTCTTTTCGCCGGGCGTCGTTTCGGGACCGGCGGCCACCCGGGTCACCACGCTCGGCGCGACCCCACGACGCGGCACGCGACACTCAGGCTCCGGGATCCGAACCGATCCGCCGAGGATTCACGCGCCGATTTGGTTGAGGATCCTCTCGCGGCGCCGACGCGCATGGAGCGGTAGCTCGGAGACTGTGGCGCCGACCACCGGTGGCGATGCCGCGGCATCGCGAAGGAGATCTGCGATCCCCGAATAGAGCACCTCGACCGTGAAGTCGTCCATCTCGACGACGGCCGTCTCGGTGCCGTCCTCAGCCAGCTGCGACACCCTGATCATCGGTCCGCCTGCACCCGCACCCGGGTCTCCTCACCCCGGCGCTCGATTGCGATGCAGGCGCCGTCACGGAAGATCCAGCCTGCCTCGCGCCAGGGCTTGAGCTCGGGCAGCGACCCGGCGGATTCCGCCGCGGCCGAACCTCTGTCTCCCGCTCTCGAGCGCCTCATGGCTCACAGCGTGCGCCCCGCCCGTGTCATCGGCCGTGTACAGGGATTGCATTTGGGTTGCACGGTGCCGAGAGGGGGCCGAGCGGGGCTGCCTGCCACGACCATCGGGGGTGACAGCCACGAACCGCGACGCCGGGACCGTCGGCCGGCCACCCTGAATCTCCGCTTCGTCGTCCACCAGCTGGAGGTCGGGTGGCACAGGCCGCCACCACGGTGCGTGCCGGAAGACGCGCGCCCCGAGCTCGGTACCCAACGGGCCGAGCACCATTCGCCTCGGAGCCGGCTGGTCCGCCAACTGCCATCGATACTCGGCCGAGAAGCGAAGGCGACGTTCGAGATTCGGCAAGGACGCGTGGGTGGTCATGCAATGGAGGACCACCACGTCGCCGGCTTCGTAGTCGGTGGTGTGCCAACCGGGCTCCAGGCGCTCGAGCGGCCGGGGCGCGACGCGGGTGTTGGACTGACTGCCCGGAAGTACGGCCAGGCCACCCAGGGTCGTGGGCACGTCGCTGAGAGGGACCCAGCAGGTGAAGACATCCTGGGTCACGCGGAAGTCCTTGTGCACGAGGTTGCCCGGATGCGCCGGCACCAGTGACGACGGATAGACGACGCGCGGGATCTTCAGCGGATAGCAGAACACGCTCGGGCCCATGATGCGGTGGACGAGGCCGCTCAGGGCAGGTGAGAACGCAAGGGCATGAAGTGCCGGGTCGAGGACGATTCTCCGCAGCGCCGGGTCGGAGAAGGCGTCTCGCATGACGACGGCCCGCACCGGGAGCCGGGGTGGCGCCGTGACCGGGTCGTTGCCGGATTCGGTCCAGCCCGCCGCCTGCAACGTGTCGAGTCCACGTCGACCGAGCGCCCCGACCAACTCCCGGTCGAGCACGCCTCGTACGAACACGTACCCGTCGTGACGGATCCGCGCTCGCAGCGCGTCACCGTCCTCGAGCAGCGACGTGGAGTCGATCAGCTCCGTGCGTCCGGCCAGGAGTCCCATCGGGGCATGGTCGACCCGATGTGTGAAGGAACACCACGCGTTCCATGAGGAAAGTGTGACGGCTGACGCTCAGCGTGCGAAGAGGTGCCAACCCACCCACATGATGCTCACCACCAGCACGACCCGGAGCACCGGTCCGGTGGCGAGCCGCGCCAAGACCTCGCGGGGAGTCGCACACGTACCTCGCCGCGAGGCCAGTCCGACGGCCAGGACGGCAGCACCGAGCGCGGCCCAGACGGCGTAGGAAAGCGCGGCCGACGTCATCGCGAGACCGGGCGGCCGAGCCGGATCACCGCCCACGCCAGGCTCAGCCAGCCGAAGAACATGAGGAATTTGAGGCCATAGTCGCGATCGACCGCGTTGAACATGGAGCTCAGCGTCGGGTGGTTGCCACGGCTACCGGGCACCATCTCGCTGAGGAGTTCCCACGTCACAACGGCGGCGAAGGCGATCACCCACGGACGGTACGGGTGCGCGTGGCTCGGGGCGGCCGCCTTGGCCGGATGCGCCGGCCAACACACGACCGCACCGACGGCCAGGGTCGCGATCGGAATGGCGGTCATCAGATCGGCCTGCCAGCTGAAGGGTGTCGTGGCGGCTGCGACCAACGAGTACGCGGCGCCCAGCACGAGCAGCGCCACCGTGCGCCGCTCGTGCTGGCCGCGCCGGAGGGCCGAGTCCCGGCTCAGCCGTCCTCCGCAGCGTCGACCAGTGGCAGCGGGGCGACGCGGAACCGGGCGCGAACCACCGATGCCGTCGCCGGTGCGCAGTCGGATCGGGCCGGGCGCCTCGACGCTCCGGTGCAGGTAGCCCAGTCCGACCCAGCCGCCGAGCTCGCTGCTCTGGGCGGCCGAGGTCACCGTGCCCACCACCTTGTCGTCCGCCGCGCCGTCGCCCGGGGGAGGTTCGCCGGCGTGCAGCGTCATGCCCGCGGACCAACGGCTCGTCGACGTCGGACCTGCCGGTGTGACGAGCTCCGACCAGCCGGCGCGGGCACGTTCGAGCCCGCGGGCGTCGATCCGGGCCACCAGCTCCTGGCCGGTGTAGCACCCCTTCGTGAAGTTGACTGTGCGCTCGACGAGGCCCGCTTCGGCCGGGATGGTCTTGGCCGTGAGCTCGGTGCCCATGGCCGGCACCCCCGCCACGATCCGGCACGCCTCGACCGCGTCGGCCCCGCAGCGCACCAGGCCGGCGGGGAGGTCGTCGCGGGCCGAGCACGACGTCGGCCGGCCCGAGCAGGTCCACACCCGTCCACCCGTTCCACTCGAAAGGCAGCGCCAGCACACCGCGCTCGGTCCGGGCACCAGCAGGGTGCGGCGACGCCTCGGGCACCGCCGGCCCGCGGAGCGAGAGGCAGCGCCAGTCGAGCGTGCTCGAGCTCGACCTTGGATCGGAGCAGGAAGCGGCGCAGGCGCGCCGCCACCGTCTCGCCGTAGCCAGCGTCCACGTCGAGCACGAATCGCCTGACCGTCGAGTCCGGGTGACCCGGAGCAGGGCCGAGAGCTTCCCGTCGGGTTCGAGGAGCAGCGAGTCAGCCGAGGCGCCCCACGGCCAGCGAGCCGAGGTCCTGGCTGAGCTGTCCCTGCAGGTACGTCTCGGCGTCCGGCCCCCGCACGGCCAGCACGTCGCGGCACGGTTCGGTAGGCGCCGGCGCCGCGGCGCAGCGCCTCGGTCTCGACGTCGATCATGGCGTCACCCGCGCCGCGCGCATGCGGCGCGCTGCCGTGACGGCCACCAGCAACGCCCCGGCCTTGTGGGCGCACTCTTCGTCCTCGGACTGCGGGTCGCTGTCGGCCACGATGCCCGCGCCGGCCTGCACGCTGGCCCGGCCGTCCGGGGTCACGACCATGGTCCGGATGGCGATCGCCGTGTCGAGGTTGCCCGAGAAGTCGATGTAGCCGACGACACCGCCATACACGCAGCGCTTGGTCGGCTCGAGCTCGTCGATGATCTCCATGGCGCGCACCTTGGGCGCACCCGAGAGGGTGCCGGCCGGCAGGGTGGCCCGCAGCACGTCGATGGGACCCTTGCCTTCCGAGAGCTCGCCCGACACCTGCGACGTGATGTGCATGATGTGGCTGTAGCGCTCGATCGTCATGAGCTCGTCGACCTTCTCGGTCCCGAAGCGCACGACCCGCCCGACATCGTTGCGGGCCAGGTCGACCAGCATGATGTGCTCGGCCAGCTCCTTGGGGTCTTCGGCCAGCTCGCCCTCGAGCAAGCGGTCGTGCTGTTCGTTCTCCCCCCGGGGACGCGAGCCGGCGATCGGACGCGAGATCACGACCTTGTCGCGCAGGCGCACCATCGGCTCGGGCGACGCCCCGACCACCGTCACCTCCGGGAAGCGGAGGAAGTAGAGGTAGGGGCTCGGGTTGAGCAGGCGCAGGGCGCGGTAGACGTCGAACGGATCGGCCTCGAGCATCAGGTCGTAGCGCTGCGAGAGCACCACCTGGAAGATGTCACCGGCCCGGATGTGCTCCTTGGCCGCGTCGATCGCCGCCATGTACTCAGCGGACGTCATCGTCCGCTCTGCCGCCGCCTTCTCGAGTCCGGCCGGGGGCGCCGCCACCATCTCACCGGGCCGCGAGCTGCGCGCAGTCCGCCGCCAGCTGGCGCAGGCGGGCGCACGCACCCTCGTAGGCCTCGGACACCTGGCCCGGATCGGGCACGCCACCGGACCCTCGGGGCACCACGACGTTGTCCACCAGGACGATGCGCTGGCGCCAATGGTCGAAGGCGCAGAACTGCCCGATCACGACGAGCGCCGCGTCGGGATGACCCAGGTCGTCCGTCCGGCGGGTGCGGCAGACGCTCGACCTCGCGCACGACGTCGTAGCCCAGGTAGCCGACGAGGCCTCCGTGCAGGGGCGGCAGGCCGTTCAGGCTCGGCGATTCGAACCGGGTCACCAGCGCCTCGACGGCGGCGAGGATGCCGTCGTCGGACGGGGACAGGCCCAGCTGGCCGGTGGTCTCGACGCGGCGACCGCGGGCGGTCAGGGTGGCCAGCGGCTGGCGCCCCACGAACGAGTAACGGCCCCAGCGCTCGCCGCCTTCCACCGACTCGAAGAGGAAACCCTCGCCCTCCCCCACGACGTTGGCGAAGCAGGCGACCGGCGTGAGCGTGTCCGCCACCACCTCGCACCAGACGGGCACGATCTCGTGCTCCTTGGCCAGCGCGGCGAACTCGGCCGGATCAGGCCTGAAAGTCGAGCACGGCCGCGACCGCGTCATCGGCACCTCACGGCACCGGCACGCCCGGACCGCTGCCGACGGTCCGGTAGAAGCAGGTGCGCTCGCCCGTGTGGCAGGCGCCGCGGCCGTGCTGGTCCACCAGCACGACGAGCGCGTCGCCGTCGCAGTCCATGCGCACCTCGCGCACGTACTGCCGGTCTCCCGAGGTCTCGCCCTTCTGCCAGTACTCCTGGCGGCTCCGGCTGTAGAACCACGAACGACCCGTGGCCAGGGTCCGGCGCAGCGCCTCCGCGTCCATGTAGGCCACGGTCAGGACGGTGCCGTCGCTCGGCGTCCTGCACGATGGCGGGCACCAGGCCGTCGCCCTTGGCGAAGTCGACCTCGGCCACGAGCGCCTCGTCGGCGCGGAGCGGCACCCCCTCGGCGGGCACGGCGCTCAAAGGTAGAGCCCTGTGCCGCTGTCGTTGCGGGGCGAGGCGATGGCGTGGATGTCGCGCTCGCGCAGAATCACGTACTCCTCGCCGTGCACCTCGACCTCGAAGCGGTCCTCGGGGTTGAACAGGACGGTGTCACCGATCTTGACCGTGCGCACGTGCGGGCCCACGGCGACCGCCTCGGCCCAGGTCAGGCGGCGGCTGATCTGGGCGGTGGCCGGGATCAGGATGCCCGCACGGGACCGGCGCTCGCCGTCCGTGGGGGAGATCTGCACCATGACCCGGTCGAAGAGCACCGAGATCGGCTGCTTGTCATCCGCCGCGGCCTCGCTTGCTCCGTTCTTCCTCGTCGACGTGGGCACCCTCTCACGGTACCGCACCAAGGCGTCGTTCCAGGTCAGACGGGACGTACCGTGACGCCGTGCTCGACCATGTAGGCCTTGGCCTCGCCAATGGTGAACTCCCGCCGGTGGAAGATCGACGCGGCCAGGACCGCGTCGGCCCCGCCGTCGACCGCGCCGTCCACCAGGTCCTGCAGCCGGCCGACTCCCCCCGAGGCGACGACGGGGACGTCCACGGCGTCGACGACCGCCCGGGTCAGGGCCAGGTCGAAGCCGTCCCTGGTCCCGTCGCGGTCCATGGAGGTCAGCAGGATCTCGCCGGCCCCGTTGGCGGCGCACTCGACCGCCCAGCCCACCACGTCCTTGCCCGTCGGGGTCCGCCCGCCGTGCGTGTGCACCTCCCAGTCCGGACCCGCCCGGCTCGCCGGCGGGCGTCGATGGCCACCACCGCGCACTGGCCCCCGAACTCGTCCGCGATGTCGCGCACGAGGAGCGGGCGCTCGACGGCCGCCGTGTTCACGCCCACCTTGTCCGCGCCCGCCCGCAGGAGCAGGCGGGCGTCGTCCGGCCGCTGCGCACGCCACCGCCCACCGTCAAGGGGATGAAGACCTGCTCGGCCGTGCGGGCGACGACCGAGACCATGGTGTCGCGGCCGTCCGAGGACGCCGTGATGTCGAGGAAGGTCACCTCGTCCGCGCCCTCGGCGTCGTAGCGCGACGCCAGCTCGACCGGGTCACCTTCGTCGGTCAGGTCGACGAAGCGCACGCCCTTGACGACCCGTCCCCCGGTCACGTCGAGGCAGGGGATCAGCCGGATGCTGCGCACGCGGCCAGTCCCTCCTCCACGCTGAAGCGGCCGTCGACGAGGGCCTTGCCGACGATGGCGCCGGCCAGCCGGCGCCCGTCCGCCTCAGGTCCGGCCAGCCGGCCAGGTCCGCCAGTGCGGCCACGCCACCCGAGGCCACCACGGGCAGCGCCGTCTCGGCCAGGAGCGCGGCCAGCCCGGCGGGTCGGGCCCTCGAGCATGCCGTCGCGGGCCACCGCCGTGGCCACGACGACCGCCCCGATGGGTTCGTCCCGCCCACAGCGTCGAGCAGCTCGGTCACCGCCCGGCCCGAACCCTGGCTCCAGCCGTGCCCCAGCGCCTCGGCCACCCCGTCGTCGCCCGACCCGGTAGTCGAGGCCGACGGCCACCCGCCCGGGCCAGCGCCGGGCGCAGCGGGCCGCCAGGTCGGGCTCCTCGAGGGCGGCCGTGCCCAGCACGACCCGGGTCACCCCGGACTCGAGGAGGTCGGCCGCCGTCGTCCTCCGTGCGGATGCCGCCGCCCGTCTGCACCCGCACGCCGGCCGTCGCGAGGCCAGGCGCACGATCCGGCTCAGCGCGCCGCGCTCGTGGGACACGCCGGTGCGCGCCGCGTCGAGGTCGACCACGTGGATCCAGCGGCGCGCCGGCGTCGACGTAGCGCTGCGGCCAGCCCAGCGGGTCGCCGTAGCGCTGCTCGCGGTCGAAGTCGCCCTGGGTCAGGCGCACGGCCTCGCCGCCGCGCAGGTCGATGGCCGGCATGAGTTCCATCAGCGCCGCGGCCTGGGCCGGCCACGAAGTTGGCCAGCAGGGCCAGGCCCGCCGTGCCCGACTTCTCGGGGTGGAACTGGGCACCCCACAGCGCGCCGCGGTTCGCCAGGGCCGCCACCGGTCCGCCGTAGTCGCACACGGCGACGGTCTCCGCACCGACCGGCGGCGCGAACGAGTGGACGAAGTAGACCCAGGGCCGTGGGCCCAGTCCCTCGAGCAGGGCGCGGCACGGCGGTCCCCGCGGGCTCCAGCACGTTCCACTGCATCTGCGGGTGCTTCACCCCTGCCGGCAACGGCGTCGACCGTGCCGGAGAACACGCCGAGGCCCGTGGCGCCCGGACTCTCCACCGAGGACTCGTAGAGCAGCTGGAAGCCGACGCACACACCGAAGAACGGAACGCCGGCCGCGATGGCGTCGCGGGCCGGTGCCTCGAGCCCGCTCTCGCGCAGCGCCTGGGCGCAGGCACCGAAGGCACCCACTCCCGGGAGCACCACGGCGTCGGCCGCCTCGACGTCGCCGGCGTCGGTGACGAGCCGGGCCGCCGCGCCGACGTGCTGGAGCGCCTTCTCCGCCGAGCGCAGGTTGCCGATGCCGTAGTCGAGGACGGCGACGCGCGCGGTGCCGCCTCACAGGCTCCCCTTGGTCGAGGGAATGCCACCTCCCTCGACGCGCACCGCGTCGCGCAGGCAGCGGGCCACCCCCTTGAAGCTGGCCTCGAGCATGTGGTGGGTGTTCTTCCCCTCGACCCGCCGAACGTGCAGGGTGATGTTGGCCGCCGTCGCGAAGGCCCGCCAGAACTCCTCGGCCAGCTGGGGGTCGAACGGCGGCGTGCCCAGGCCCGGGGTGTCCGGAGCGAAGTCGAGGCCGTAGGCCAGGTAGGGCCGGCCCGAGAGGTCCAGCGCGACCGCCATGAGCGCCTCGTCGAGCGGCAGCAGCATGGAGGCGAAGCGACGGATCCCCGCCTTGTCGCCGAGCGCCTCGGCCAGGCAGCCGCCGAGCACGATGCCGACGTCCTCCACCGTGTGGTGGGCGTCGACGTGCAGGTCGCCGTCGGCCTTGACCGCGAGGTCGAAGGAGCCGTGCTTGCCCAGTTGCTCGAGCATGTGGTCGAAGAACGGGAGCCCCGTCGAGACCTCGGTCTGGCCCGGAGCCGTCGAGGTCGAGCGCGATGGCGATCGTCGTCTCCTTGGTGGCGCGGTCCTTGCTGGCGCGGCGGGCGGCGGTGGTCACAGGCTCTCCTTCAGTGCGTGCAGGAAGCGGTCGTTCTCCTCCGGCGTGCCGATGGTGACGCGCAGGCAGCCCTGAGCCCGTCCCAGCTCGCGCAGTTGCGGATGAGGACCGAGCGATCCAGCAGGGCGCGCCAGACGTCGTCGGCGTCGCGCTGGCGCGGCCGGAACAGGATGAAGTTGGCGTCCGAGGGCCAGCTGTCCACGGGGAGGTCGGCCAAGGCGGCGGCCACCCGTCCCCGCTCTTCGGAGATGCCGGCCACCCGCGCCTCCATCTCGGGCACGTGGCGCAGCGCGAGCAGGCCGGCCAGTCTGGGTCTGCACCGACAGGTGGTACGGCAGGACCACGGCCTCGCAGGCCGCGACGACGGCCGGGTCGGCCACCAGGTAGCCCAGGCGGGCGCCGGCCAGCGCCCACGTCTTCGAGAAGGTGCGCGTCACCGACGAGCCCGGGCTGGCCGGGACCGCGCAGGGCCAGCGCGCTCCAAGGGGAGAACTGCCCGTAGGCCTCGTCCACGACCACCAGGCCGGGCGCCGCCGCCACCACCGCCTCCACCGTCGCCGGGCGGCTCGGCCCGCCCGGTGGGGTTGTTCGGCGAGCAGAGGAACGTGACGTCGGGCGCGCTCGGCCCGAGCAGCGCCACGCGCATCGCTCGGGATCGATCTGGAAGTCGTCGTCGCGCCCGCCCTCGACCACCGCGGTGCCGGTGATGCGCGAGATGTGCGAGTGCAGCGCGTAGGTGGGCTCGAACGACGAGCGCGCGCCGGCCCGGCCCACCGAAGGCGAGCAGCAGGCACTGGAGCACCTCGTTCGAGCCGTTGGCGCAGAAGACCTCGTCCGGCGTCACCCCGTGCAGGTCGGCCAAGGCCTGGCGCAGCTCGGTGGCCGGCCGGTCCGGGTACCGGTGGAAGGAGACGTCGGCCAGGGCGCCAGCAGCTCTTGGCGCCACTCGTCGGGAGGGGCGAAGGGGGACTCGTTCGTGTTGAGGCGCACCTCGGCCTCCACCTGGGGCGAGTGGTAGCCCTCGCCCAGGTCGAGATCGGGCCGGACCGGCGGCACCGCGCTCACGGCGCCGGTCCTCCGTCGATCGAGCGCGTCCAGGCGCCGCTGCACCGAGTCGGCGTGGGCCGGGAGCCCCTCGGTCTCGGCCAGCACGACGACCAGCGGGCCGAGCGCCCGCATCGCTTCGGGCGTCACCGTCACGGCGTGCACGTGCTTGCGGAAGTCGTCGGCGCGCAGCGCCGAGGCGAAGCGCGCCGTGCGGTTGGTGGGCAGCACGTGGTTCGGGCCCGCGATGTAGTCGCCCAGGCTGGCCGGCGACCAGTCGCCGATGAAGACCGCGCCGGCGTTCTGCACCCCGTCGAGCATGTCGAGGCCGCTCGTCCTCGGGCACCATCAGCTGCAGGTGCTCGGGCGCGATCGTGTTGGCCACCGCCAGGGCCTCGTCCGGGCCGTCGACCAGGCAGGCGATGCCCGAGGTCGGCCAGCGTGGACTCCAGGTCGGCCTCGCGGGCGCGAGGCGGCGACGATGCGGTCGATCTCGGT
Source organism: uncultured Acidimicrobiaceae bacterium (assembly GCA_963824445.1). GTDB lineage: Bacteria > Actinomycetota > Acidimicrobiia > Acidimicrobiales > RAAP-2 > Bog-473. The sequence continues at coordinate 24,212 of CAWGPG010000004.1, forward strand.
CACCACCGCCTCGAGCAGGTCGGCGTCCCAGGTGACGAGCCAGGCCAGCCCGTCGGGACCGTGCTCGGCCTGGACCACGACGTCGATGGCGGCGAAGGCCGGGGGCGGCCGACGGTCCGGCGACCACCACGATCTCCGAAGGACCGGCGAAGGCCGAGGCCACGCCGACGACACCCGACGACCTGCCGCTTGGCCTCGGCCACGTACGCGTTCCCGGGCCCCGCGATGACGTCGACCGCGGGCACCGCTCGCGGTGCCGTAGGCCAGGGCGCCGATCGCCTGGGCCCCGCCGATGCGGTACACCTCGTCGATCCCGGCGACGCGGCCGCGCACAGCGTGGCGTCGTCCACCCGGCCGTCGGACGCCGGCGGGACGCACAGGGCGAGGCGCACCGACCCCCGCCACCCGCGCCGGGGCCGCGCACATGAGCACCGTGGAGGGGTAGCGGGCCCGACCGCCCGGCGCGTAGATCCCGGCCCGGATCACCGGCCGGATCAGGTGGCGACCGTGATGCCACCGTCGACGTGGTCCCCCGGAGGCGTGCCCTCGTGGGCGTGGTAGGCCACGATGCGGTCGAAGGCCGTCTCGCAGCGCGCCGCGCAGGGCCGGGGTCACCCGTGGCGCGGCCCGCTTCCTTGATCTCCTCGGCCGGGACCCGCAGGCCGCCGGCCACGTCGACCCCGTCGAAGCGCGGCCGTGCTGCGGATGACGGCGGCGTCCCCCTCGTCCCGCACCTGGGCCAGGATCCCGGCCACGGCGTCGTGGACGTCGGCGCCCGGCGCGTCCGGGCGCGGCAGCACGTCGTCGTAGGGCGGCGCGGTGCCGCGGAGGTCCAGGACACGGAGGGGCATGAGGACACAAGGCTACCGGCGGCGCTCGCGGAGCGTTCCACCGTCGAGCCCCGCGAGCGTCCGCCGCACCGGTGCTCGGCCGTATCGGCCATGATCAGGGCATGTCGTCGGCCGCCGAGCTCTCGTCCCTCTCCTCGAGCTGGAGGAGCTGCACCGACCGGGTCACCGCCATGGCCGAGGGCGCGCTGAACCAGGGTGACGAGGACATGGCGCACGAGCTGATCGCGGTGGAGCGCTCGCTGGGCGGGGCGCTGCGCCGCCTGCAGCGCTACGCCTCGCGCGAGCGCGACTCAGGCCGCTCAGCGGATCCGCATCCTCAGACGGCGTAGAGCACGAGCTCGTGGCCCACCAGCGCGGCCGCCGTCCGCAGCACGGTCTGGCGCTGGGCCACCACGGCACAGTTGCGGCGCTCGGCCACCTCCACCACGGCGACGACGCTCAGGTCCGAGGTGTCACAGCGGGCGGCGATCTCCCCGGAACGGCGGGCCGCCTCGCCGTCGAAAGGCTCGACCTCGGTGCCGGCCAGCAGCTCGCGCGATGCGGTCGCTGCGCGCCTCGGTGCGGTAGCCCTCGGCCACCGTCACCGCGGGGATGACCGGCACGATCCCGTTGGAGAGGGCGGCCCGGTGCAGCGCCCACATCATGCGGTCGCCCCGGGCCGCCGCGTGCAGGGCACCGAGCCCGTAGACCAGGCCTTCGCGCCGGTTGGCGCTCATCGCCGGCGGACGCGGGACGCGACGCCCGAGACCCCGGAGCGCAGCCGGGCCAGCAGCGCCTCGCCGGCGGCCACCTCCTCCGCGCTGAGCGAGCCGGTCTCGCCCTCCCAGGCGGCGACGCCGCGCAGGCCCTGGCGGACTCTGAGCTGCTTCTCGGCTGCGCTCGACAGCCAGGCGCTGAAGGAGACGCCGTCCTGCTTGGCCGCCTCCTCGACCGCCGCCGCCACCTCGTCATCGAGGGAGACCGACCGCTTGGTGACCATGGCCACCAAGGGTAGCACCCCGAGTAATACCACGTGCGGCGGGCCGGACCAGGCGACTGAGCGGGTGACCAGGGCGTGAAACACCAATGCCGGCCCGAAGGCCGGCATTGGGCGAGTCGGCCAGGAGGCGGATCCCAGCAACGACTCTTTTGGAACCAGGTGGCGGGAACCGGTTCCAGTTCGAATGGTAGCCTCTGGGCTTGCGAATTTCAGCACGCGGAACGCGAAATTGCCCGAAAAAGGGCGAAAAGTCCATCGGCGCGGTTACTGGGCGGAAGGGCAGAAATCGGCCAACGGGCAGCGATTGCACACGGGGTTTCCGGGCGACGCAGACGGCTCCGCCCGTGCAGGATCAGTCCGCAGGCTGAACGCCCCCCGCTCGGCCGGCGGGATCATGGAATTGAGCGCGCAGCTCCACCTTGACCGCGTCGCCCTGCTCGGCCGGCGGCAGCCGTCGGTCAGGCCGAGCCGCTTGCTCAGGCGCAGGACGTGGGTGTCGACGGGGAGCCCGGGCAGGCCGAAGGCGACGCTGCGCACCACGTTGCCCGTCTTGCGCCCCACGCCCGGGATGGTCACCAGGTCCTCGAGCGCCGTCGGCACCTCGCCGTCGAAGCGCTCGTCCACCGCGGCGGCCATGCCGATCAGGCTCTTGGTCTTGGACCGGAAGAACCCGGTGGAGCGGATGATCTCCTCGACCTCCTCGGGGTTCGCCGCGGCCAGCGCGGCCGGGTCCGGATAGGTGGCGAACAGCGCCGGCGTGACCATGTTGACCCGGGCGTCGGTGCTCTGGGCCGACAGGATGGTGGCCGCCAGCAGCTGGAACGGGTTCGTCGAAAGTCGAGGGCGCAGAGCTCCTTGGCCGTGCCCGGGTAGAGCTCGGCCAGGCGCTCGACGGCGAGCCGGGCCCGCCCCTTCGGTGTCCTGCGGCTTCGCCACCGGGTCAACGTACCGGGTTACCTTGGCTCCCGTGGACGTGGACGTGGTCGAGCTGGCCGACCTCGAGCGCCGGTCAGCGGGCCGCCCTCGCCGCGCTGCGTCCGGCGCGGGCCGACGCGGCCGACGACCATCCCGCCCCTGCCCGAGCCGCAGCGACTGGCGCTGACCGGCGGAGGTCGAGGCGCCGGCGGGACCGCGGGCTCGTGCTCGGCCACGACGCCGGACGGAGCGCTCGCCGGGTGCGCCGTGCTCAGCCCCGCACCGGGCCGTCTCCCTGGCGGTGCACGTCGTGGTCGACCCCGACCGGCGGCACGACGACCGGTATTCGACGCTCTGGTCCGCCGTGCCGTCGAGGACGCCGGTGCGGCCAGGGCCGGCGGCCGTCCACCTCTGGGCCATTCGGCGCCGGACCGACGACGACGACCGGCGCGCCCACCGGCTTCGCCCCCGAGCGCGACCTGCTCCAGATGCGGGTGCCCCTGCCGCTCCCGCCCGCGGTCCGGGCCGACGGCCCGCCCGCTGGTCACCCGCCCCTTCGTGCCCGGCCGCGACGAGGAGGCCTGGCTCGACACCAACAACCGCGCCTTCGCCGGCCACCCCGAGCAGGGCGCCTGGACGTCGCCAGCAGCTCGCGAGCGGCTGGCCGCCGACTGGGTCGACCTCGAGGGCTTCCTGGTCGCCGACGACCCCTCGGGCGCCGGCCTCATCGGATCGTGCTGGACCAAGGTGCACCGGGACCGCGAGCCCGTCCTGGGAGAGATCTACGTGATCGCCGTCGACCCGCGCCATCACGGCCAGGGCTGGGGCCGCTCCCTCACCGTGGCCGGGCTCGACTGGCTGGCGCGGCAAGGCGTGCGCCGTCGGCATGCTCTACACCGACGCCGACCAACACCGGCGCGGTCGCGCTCTACCGCTCGCTCGGGTTCACGCGTCGACCACGTCGACCGCTCCTACCGGCCGGGTCGACGCCGGTGCGGAGGGCGCCGCCGGGACAGTCGGTCTGTAGCCGCCTCGTCCGACGCGTCGTCAGGTCGCGTGCCCACCCCGGCGCCCCGGCCCACGCCGTAGGTCACAGCGGCGGCGACCGCGGTGACCGCGAGCTGGCGCAGGCGCGGAGGCCATCCGGGAGCGTCGGTGAAGCGGGCCAGGACCACGCCGACGACGAGCGCGGCCGCCGGCACTGAGCACGACCGACAGCACGATGCGCCGGCGGTGCCCGAGGTCGAAGAGCCAGGGCGACCAGCGGGACGAAGGCGCCCAAGGCGAAGGTGACGAAGGAGGCGGCCGCCGCCTGCCAGGGGGATCCCAAGCTCTGCGGTCTCGATGCCGAGCTCCTCGCGGGCGTGGGTCTCGAGGGCGAGGTCGGGGTCCTGCATGACCTCGTGCGACCATCTCGTCGGCCACGGCGGGGTCGATGCCCCGGTCGCACGTACATGCTGCGGAGCTCCGCCGCCTCCCCCTCGGGGCTGTGGCTCAGGGCGCGGCGCTCCACCTCGAGCTCGCGCTCCATGCAGCTCGCGCTGGGCCGTCATGGACAGGTACTCCCCCGCCGCCATGGAGAAGGACCCGGCGACCAGCCCGGCCACGCCGGCCAGGCGCACGATCGAGCCGCCCGGGTTGGCGCCCGGCCATGCCGAGCACCAGCGAGACGTTGGTGACCAGCCCGTCGCTGATGCCGAAGACAGCCGCCCGGGCGCCACCGCCGCCGAGTCGCGGTGATGGTGGACGGGATCGCCTGCTCGTGCTCGTGGGCATGGGTCACCGCGGCCAGCGTAGTGAGCCGCCTCGGCGTTGGTAGCGTCCCGGCACGGCTGGCACGGACCACCGACGACAGCGAGGAGCGCACCCATGACCACCACCGTCGACGGCGTCGACGCCTTCCACGAGCTGGCCGGCAAGCAGCTCGGCCACTCCGAGTGGCAGACGATCACCCAGGAGCGGGTCAACCTGTTCGCCGACGCCACCGGCGACCACCAGTGGATCCACGTCGACCCCGAGCGGGCCAAGACGGGGCCCTTCGGCGGCGCCATCGCCCACGGCTACCTCACCCTGTCGCTCGGCCCCGTGCCTCCTCAACAAGATCATCCGGGTCGACAACATGAAGTTCGGCGTCAACTACGGCTGCGAACAAGGTGCGCTTCCCGTCGCCGGTGCCCGTCGGCGCGGAGCTGCGCATGGGTGTCACGGTCGCCTGCGTCGAAGACGTCGAGGGCGGCGTGCAGGTCACCTACGACCTCGTCTTCGAGGTCACGGACGCACCCAAGCCCGCCTGCGTGGCCCAGGTGGTCTACCGCTACTACCGCTGAGCATCGAGCGCGCCCGGTGCCCGTGACCCGCCACGCCGCGCCGTCGCTCGTCCGATCGACCTTCACCGAGGGCCGCCGGCGCTGCCGACCGGACCGGAGAAGACGGCGCACGTGCGCGCCATGTTCGACACCATCGCGCCCCGCTACGACCTGGTGAACCGGCTCATGACGTTCGGGCTCGACCAGGGCTGGCGGCGGCAGCACCGTGGCCGCCCTCGCCCTGCCCGCCGGGGCCCTGGTCCTCGACCTCGCCTGCGGGACCGGCGACCTCTCCCGCCTGGCGGCACGCCGGGGCTACCGGGTCATCGGCGCCGACCTCAGCGCCGGCATGCTCGCCGCCAACGCCGGAGCACGACTCCGCTCGTCGAGGCGGACGGCGCCGCGCTGCCCTTCCCCGACGGCACCTTCGACGGCCTGGTCTGCGGCTACGCGCTGCGCAACTTCACCGACCTCGGCGCCACCCTGGCCGAGGCGCGCCCGCGTGCTGCGCCCCGGCGGGCGCTTGGCCGTCCTCGAGGTCGACGCCCCGGGCTCGCCCCTCGCTGCGCGCCGGCTACGACGTCTGGTTCACCCGCGCCGTGCCCGTGCTCGGCGCCGTGCTCTCCGACCGCGACGCCTACCGCTACCTGCCGCGCTCGGTGGCCTACCTGCCGGCCGCCCCGGTGCTGCGCCGCATGCTCGGCCAGAGCCGGCTACTCCGGCCGTCGGCATCCGGCCCGCTGGCCGGCGGGCTGAGCCAGCTCGTGGTGGCCACCCGCACCGGGATGCCGTGACGCTCGGGTCGAGGACGCCGCCTCGCTCCACGCCCGGACCGTCCCGCTCGAGTACGGGCCCGACGCCGCTGCAGTTCGACGGCAGCCCCACCGTGCTCTTCGACCGCCCCGGCCTCACCCTGGTCGGCTGGGGCACGGCGCAGCTGCGTCCGGGCGGACCAGGCAGCCGCGGCGCTGGCCGCCATCCCCTGCGACGATCCGGTGCGCCGTCCCGGGTCCGGGTCCGCTGGCCCTCGGCGCCCTGCCCTTCGACGGAGCGCATGGCCGGGCACCTCGTGGTCCCCCGCTTCACCATGGGCATCGCGCGCGACGCCGACGGCGTGACCCGCCGCTGGGTCACCGCGGTCGGGCCGGCCGACGACGCCCGCTGCCCGGAACCGACGAGCTGTTCGAGGCGGTGCATCTGGCAGTACGGGACTGAGCCGGACGTGCGCGAACGGTGCCGTCCCGGCGGTCACGGGCGTGACCACCGACCTCTCGTCCGACCGCTACCGCGACGTGGTGGCGCGATGCGGTCGACGCCATGCGGGCCCCGGGCGCCACGCTGCGCAAGGTCGTGCTGTCGCCGGCCCGTCACGGTCGGCCTGAACGGCCCGCTCGCACCTGTCCGCCGTGCTGCGCCGCCTGCGCGCCGGCCGAGCCCACCTGCACCGTCTTCTCCATGCCGGTGCCCGACGGCACGTTCTTCGGCGCCAGCCCCGAGCTCCTCGTGGCCCGGCACGGCCGGCGCGTCACCTGCCATCCGCTGGCCGGCACGGTGGCCCGGGGCGACACGGCGCGCGCCGACGCCGACGCCCAGCGCGCCTGGCCCGCTCGGCCAAGGACCGGGAGGAGCACCGCTTCGTCGTCGACGACATCGCGGCCGCGCTCGCGCCCTTGTGCGACGAGCTGCTCGTGCCCGAAGCGCCGTCGCTGGTGGCCTTCCGCTCCGTGGCCCACCTGGGCACCCGGATCGAGGGAACCTCTGCGCCCGACGCGCCCGGTCCTGGAGCTCCTCGACCGGCTCCACCCCACGCCGGCCGTGGGCGGCACGCCCGCGAGCCGAGGCGCTGGCCGCGATCGCCGCCCGGGTCGAGGCGGGCGCCGCGGGCTACTGGGCCGGGCCGGTGGGCTGGGTCGACGCGACCGGGGACGGGGAGTGGATGATCGGCATCCGCAGCGCCCTCCTGCACGGCGACGGCCGCGCCTCTCCCTGCGGGCCGGCGCGGGCATCGTGGCCGGCTCCGATCCCGACGCCGAGGCGGCCGAGACCGACGTGAAGCTCGCCACCGTGCTCGAGACGGTGCTGCCCGGGGCGTTCAGTGCAGCTGCGCTGAGCGAAGCGGCCGTCCGGTGCGACGGTCGAGCGTCCGGCTCTGACCGGTGCCCGGCGGCGTCGGGCCGGCGCCGGCCAGCGGGATCCTGACCAGACAGTGACGCCCCCGGCCCGGGAGTGGACCGGACCTCGGCCGTGCCGCCGAGCGCCTCGGCGATGGCCCGCACGATGGCCAGACCGAGGCCGGTCCCGCGCCCGAGCGCGACTGGTCGCCCTGGTAGAAGCGGTCGAAGACACGGGCGGCGCTCGTCGGGCGGGATCCCGGGCCGTTGTCGGCGACCCGATGAAGCCCATCGGACCGTCGACGCCGGTCGACCACGTGGACATCGCGTGCCGGGCGGCGTGTGGGCCAGCGCGTTGCGCACCAGGTTGTGGGCCACCTGGGCCAGGCGCTCGGCGTCGCCGATCACGACGACCGGGCCGCCGGGCATCAGGCCGAGTCCGGTGGCCCTGGGCCACGGCGGACGGTGTCGCCGACCGCGTCGGCGCAGATGCGGTGGAGGTCGACCGGCTCGGCCCGCAGCGGCCGGCCCCGGTCCAGCTCGGCCAGGAGGAGGAGGTCCTCGACGAGCCCGCCCATGCGGGTCGCCTCCTCCTCGATCCGCTTGAGCGCCTTGCGCCGGCTCGCCTCGTCGGAGAAGCCGCCCCGGCCCAGCAGCTCGGCGTAGCCCCGGATGGAGGTGAGCGGCGTCCGCAGCTCGTGCGAGGCGTCGGCCACGAACTGGCGCAGGCGCTCCTCGGAGGCCGACTTCTCGGCGAAGGCCGCCTCGATCTGGGTCAGCATCTCGTTCAGGGCACGCCGAGCCGCCCGACCTCGCTGCTCGGGTCGCTCCTCGGGCACCCGTCGGCTGAGGTCGCCCGAGGCGATGGCGTCGGCCGTGTCCGCCATCTCGCGGAGCGGCCGCAGGCCCCGCCGGACCACCGCCAGCGCTAGCACCACATGGCCAGCAGCACGGACCAGGCTGGCCACGAGCTCCACCTTGCGCAGCGAGGCCAGCGTGTCGTTGGTCGGGTTGAGCGAGAGCGCGGTGACCAGGGTGCCCTGGGGGACCTTGACCGCCACCGCCCGGTACCGCCCGTCGGGGTCGCCCGTGCTGCCGCGAGCACGACGGCGTCGGGGTCGGGGCGGAACGTGCCGGCGTAGCGCCCGACGTGCACGCCGCGGTAGATGTCGGGGCACCTGCTGGACCGGGAGGCTCCGGGTCAGGACCGGGGCGGGGTCGGGGTGGAGCTGGCGAGCCCGACGGGCGGCGCGAGCGACGACCTGGCCCTCGCGGTTGAGCACGATCACGTAGACGTCGGCCGAGATCCGGCGCGACACCGAGCTCCTGGTGAGTGGCTGGTTGTGCGCGGCGGCGAACGTGAGGTAGTTGAAGGCCAGCGCCTCGTCCTGGGCCAGCGTCGTCGTCGGCCTGGCCGTAGAGGAACGAGCGCACCGAGACGTAGGTGACGACGTCGGCGACCACGAGCCCGACCACCAGCAGCAGCGCCATGACGGCGACCAGCCGCCGCTGGAGGCTCATCCGTCCCGAGGCAGGCGCAGGGTGTAGCCGACCCGCCGGATGGTGTGGATGAGCGCAGGCTCGGTCACGTCGATCTTCTTGCGCAGGTAGCTGATGTAGGTCTCGACGATGTTGGGGTCGCCGTGGAAGTCGAAGCCCCACACGTTGTCGAGCAGCTCGGACTTCGAGATGACCCGGCGGGCGTTCTCGAGCAGGTAGCGCAACAGGTTGAACTCGGTGGCCGTGAGGTCGATGTGCTGCTCGTCGCGCCAGACCTCGTGCGTGTCGATGTCCATGGTCAGGTCGGCGAAGCGCAGGATCGACGTGTCGGCCGCCGCCACCTCGCCGGCGCGGCGCAGGATGGCGCCGACCCGGGCCATCAGCTCCTCGATGCTGAAGGGCTTGGTGACGTAGTCGTCGCCCATGCGAGGCCCTCGACCTTGTCCTGGGCCGTGTCGCGGGCGGTCAGGAAGACGATCGGCACCTGCTCGCCCTGGTTGCGCAGCCGCCGGCAGACCTCGTTGCCGTCGAAGTCGGGCAGCATCACGTCGAGCATGACCAGGTGGGGTCGGAAGGTGCGCACCTGGTCGAGCGCTTCGGCGCCGGTCGCCGCCACACCGACGTGGTAGCCCTCGAAGCGGAGCGCGGCCGAGAGCAGGTCGGCGATGTTGGGCTCGTCGTCGACGACGAGGATGCGCGCCGCAGGCGCCTCGAGCGTCATGCCGAGCGCACCGGATGCTCGGTCCCGCTGCCGCCGGCACCGGCATCTTCGGCTCACGTTGGCGCCGCGGTGGGCCCCGCTCGTGCCAGCACCGCCGTGGTCCGCCGCTCACGGTCGTTCCGCCGTGTGCGGCTCGGCGTCGGGCCGGACGAACCGGTGCCGGCGCCGCGCAGCCCGTGCCACAGCGGCCCAGGCCCCACCACGTCACCAGCGCCAGCGCCTCGACCACGATGAACGACGACATCTTGGACTCGCCGGCCGTGCGGTCCACGAAGCGTGATCGGCACCTCCATGATGCGCGGCCCCGTGCTGCTTGGCCCGGTAGGTCATCTCGATCTGGAAGCCGTAGCCCTCGGCCCGGATCCGGTCGAGGTCGAGCCGGCGCAGGATGTCGGCGCCGAGTAGGCGCGGTAGCCGGCGGTCGAGTCGCGGCACGCCCAGCCCGAGCACGGCGGACGCGTAGACGTTGCCGCCCCGGGAGAGCAGGTGCCGGTGCCAGGCCCAGTTCGGGATGGATCCGCCCTCGACGTAGCGGGACCCGATGGCCACGTCGTAGCCCTGCTCGAGCGGCGCCACAACGCGCGGCAGCGCGGCCGGGTCGTGCGAGAAGTCGGCGTCGATCTCGACGAAGGCGTCGTAGCCGCGCTCGAGTCCCCAGGCGAAGCCGGCCCGGTAGGCGCTGCCCAGCCCCGACTTGTCGGCGCGCCGCCAGCAGGTGGACGTCGGGCAGCTCCGCCGCCACCGCCTTGACGAGCTCCGCCGTGCCGTCGGGGCTGCCGTCGTCGACGACGAGCACGCCGGCCTCGGGCAGGCACTCGGGGATCCGGTGCAGCATGCGCTCGATGTTCTCCGACTCGTTGTAGGTCGGAATGACGACCAGCGGCCGCATGGCGCGCATTCTAGGGGGTGACGCCGCCTCGACCGGGCGGCCAGCCGTCCGCGGCGGCCGGACCGCCTTCCGCCTCCGGCCTCGGTCTTCGCCGTGCTCCCGTGCCTCGCCGGGCGTCGTGGGCTCGCGCCCCGGCGCGGAGCCTCCCTGCCCCGACCTCGCCGCCCAGGGCCGTCCCAGCGTCAGATCTCGCCCGGCTCCTCGCTCCGGCGACACGGCTCGACCGGGGCGAGGTCGCTCCGGGCCCCGCCGGAGCTCGCGCACGATCACCTGGAGCGCCCCGCCGACGGGGATCCCGATCAGGGCGCCGACGAAGGCGCCCAGGCCGCCGCCGATCGCCGCCCAGGGTGGCGCCGACCAGGACGGCGAGCAGCACCCAGAAGGGGTTGAGCCGCACGGTCTTGCTCATGATGACCGGGTTGAGGACGTGGTTCTCCATCTGCTGGTAGGCCAGGAAGATGATCAGCATGACGATGCCCGCCGGCACCGAGTGGATGGCGGCGATGACCACGACCGGCACCCCGGCCAGCAGGCCGCCGACCAGCGGCAGCAGGTCGACCAGGGCCACGAAGACGCCGAGGAGCACGGCGAACGGCACGCCGAGGATGGCCAGGGTGATCGCAGACCACGATCCCGGCGATGACCGAGGTGAGGAAGTTGCCCAGCATGTAGCCGGTGACCGAGCGGATCGACTCGTTGACCACGCGGTCGAGCCGGTCGGCGGTGGACGGGCGGAACAGGCCCAGGAAGCCGCGCCACAGTGCGCGGCGCCTCGAGCATGGTGAAGAAGGTCAGCACGGCGATCGTGACCAGGGCGACGAGGGTCGAGACGGCGGCCGCACCCACCGAGAGCGCGGTGGCCGGCTTGAGCACCTTGGTGATCTGCTTGGTGAGCTTGGACGATCCCTCCGACAGGTACTTCTGCAGGTGGAGCCGGTAGACGAGCTGCCCGAGCGGCCCGTGGCCCTTGCCGGGCTTCCTTGATCAGGCTCGGGGATCTGCTTCCCGAAGTGGATGGCGCTGGTCACCAGCGGCTCGGCGAAGAGGTAGACCAGGCCGACGAAGCGATCAGAAGCCCGACGAGGAAGACCAGCGCACGGCGCCGCCGTGGGGCAACCACCCGCCGTTTAGGAAGCGGGTGGCGGGCGTGAAGAGCAGCGTGACGAAGAAGGCGATCACGACGTAGAGGACGATCGTGCGCAGCACCCACAGCCCGAGATCAGGGCCGCGTTGAGGTCGAGCAGCCCGATGGCGACGGCGGCCGCGACGACGATGGTGGCCAGCGGCACGCCCCGGCGCTCGGCGCTGCCCGGAGCCGGGACCGCCACGGTGCCGGGAGCCTCGTCCGCCATGACGCCCAGCATGGCAGCTCGGACTCCCGAAGAGGCGCTTCATCGGAAGGCCGACGTGAAAGCATGAGACGCGATGGACGAGGGCGAGCAGGCGGGCTCGAACCGAGCCACTCCCGGACCGGCGGACGACGCCGCTCCGCGCGGCCGACGCGGCAAGCGTGGATCCCGCGCAACGTGAAGATCACGTTGATGATCCTGTTCCTCTTCTTCGTGGGCGAGTACATCCTCCTGCCCGAGCTGGCCAGCGCCCGCAAGAGAGTTCCACCAGCTGAGCCATCTCAATTTCCTCTGGCTGGTCCTGGGCGTCCTGCTCGAGCTGGCGCGCCCTGGCCGCCTACGCCGAGCTGACCCACACCGTGCTGTCGCCCGGCGCGCCCGCCGCGGTTCCGCATCTTCCGCATCAACATGTGGGCGCTGGCCATCAGCCACGTCCTGCCCGGCGGGACCGTCCCGGGCACGGCCGCCAGCTACCGGCTGCTCACCGAGTCGGGCGTGCTCGGGCAGCACGGCGGCCTTCGGGCTGGCCACCCAGGGCATCGGGTCGGCCGTCGTGCTCAACGTCATCTTCTGGCTGGCGCTCCTGATCTCCATCCCGCTGCAGGGCTACAACCCGCTCTACGGGTTCGCCGCCATCCTCGGCGTGCTCCTGCTCGCGATCTTCGCCGGGCTGGTCTACTTGCTCACCCGGGGCGAGAAGCAGGCCGCCGCCTTCGTCCAGCAAGGTGGCCGACCGCCTGCCCTTCGTCCGGGCCGAGACGGTGACCTCACTGGTGCAGAAGGTGGCCGACCGCATGAAGATCCTCTTCTCCAGCCCGGATCTGCTCTGCGCGGGCCGGCATCTGGGCCGCGGCCAACTGGCTGCTCGACGCCGCCTCGCTCTGGGTGTTCCTGCTTGCCTTCGGCGCCCACATCTCGCCCGATCGACGTGCTGGTGGCCTACGGGCTGGCCAACATCCTGGCGGTCATCCCGGTCACCCCGAGCGGCCTGGGCGTCGTCGAACTGACCATCGTCGCGGTGCTCACCCGCTTCGGCGTCGCCGGTGGCGTGGCCGCCGCCGGCGTCCTCAGCTGGCGGCTGGTCAACTTCTGGCTGCCCATCCCCTTCGGCGGCGTCTCCTACCTCTCGCTCCGCTTGAGGCGCCCACGGGCCACCAGCGCGGGCGCAACGCCGGCCGCGTCCTGACCGCGGCACCACACATGCGCCCCGGGCGACCATCACTCTCCGCCCGGCGGGCCGCGGCCCAGCGGGCCCGGCTGGCACGTACCCGCCCCTCGACGCCGGCGGGCGACCCGAGGTGGAGCGCGCCCTCGACCGCGACGTACGCGGCTTCGCGCCGGTGCCGCTCGTGTCGCGCGAGCCGGTTCGAGGAACGGACCCGCTTCGTGGACTCCGAAGTGGCAGACGCCATCGGGCGCGGCGTGGAGCAGGTGGTGCTCCTGGGCGCGGGCTACGACGGGCGTGCCCTGCGCTTCGGGGGCGGACCGGCCCGCTGGTTCGAGGTCGACCGTCCCGAGACACAGGCCGACAAGCGCCGGCGCCTGGACTCCCTGGGCGCCGACCCCGACGGGGTCACCTACGTCGGGGCGGACCCGAGGGCCGAGCCCGTCGGTGTGTCGCTCGACGCCGCCGGCCACGACGCGCTGCAGCCGTCGCTCTTCGTCTGCGAAGAGCTGTTCGACCACATGACCCTCGAGGCGGCGGTGAACCTCTGCGGGTCCCTCCGCGACCGCGCCCCCGAGGGCAGCACCCTCGCCGCGACGTTCCTCGTGGTGCCGCCGGTGGACGCGCACGGCACCCGCCATGCTCGATGCGCTCGACCGCCTACGGAACGTCGTCATCGGGACGCTGAGGAGCGACTATCGAGAGGGAGACCCGGAGAAACTGATGGTGGTCACCGGGTGCGCGCGTGGTGCGCTCCTCGTCACCGCCGCTGGCCAGGCGGGGCTCGCATCTTCTCGCCGTGGCCTGCGAACCGTCGCCCGCTGTGACTGCAACCTGACGTCGCAACAGGGCACGTCGACGGGGATCGGCGACCCCGACCTGGTCCTCGTACTCGTCCCTCGAGGTCCAACCCCTATGTGCTCGAGACCAGCGAACCTCACGACGCTCCTCGTCAATTCAGCTTTTGAGTTCAGCTGGGTTCAGCGTCGATGGCGAGGCAGGCGAGAGGGACTTTCGTCCCTTCCCACTGGCAACCCTCGCCGCGACGATGATGAGCAGAGGCCCGGCAGCCGGTTTCACGCGGCGAAGGGCGAGTCGTCGATGAGGATGTTTGCGCCGGCAACAGAATCGGTGCTCGACATGCTCGGAAGAAGTGTCCTGTAGACCGAGGAGGCGCGAGATGGGTGCTGGATGCAGGCGAGTGGAAGGTGTGTCGCGAGCGAGCCGATGGGCTTTGCCCATCCTGTTCGTAGCCGGTGCTCTTGTCGCGGGTACCGCGATAGCGGTACCCGCTTCTGCGGAGACCACGGTTCCAGGACCTCCGACCGGGGTGAGTGCTTCTGCCGGTAAGGCCTCGGCGACCGTTCGCTGGGTGGACCCGACGAGTGACGGGGAAAGCGCGATCACCGGGTACACCGTTGAGGCCGCGCTCGTCGGTGGATCGTCGAGCGAAACCTGCAGTACGACGGGTGCCACGTCCTGCAAGGTCGTCGGTCTCCTGAACGGGGATGTCTACGAAGTTACCGTCAGTGCTTCGAACGTCGATGGGACGGGCCAGTCGTCTGAGCCCATCGAGGTCGTACCGGGTGTTCCGGGAATACCGACGCAGGTGGCGGTCGACGTTGGAGACACGTCTGCCGCTGTGAGTTGGACAGCTCCTGCGAAACACGGAAGTCCCATTACCCGATACACGGTGACTTCCAGTCCGGGAGCCATGTCGTGCACGACCTCCGGTGCCACTTACTGCCCCGTGACCGGACTTACCGATGGGGCCTCGTACACGTTCACGGTGACTGCCACCAACACCAACGGCACCGGGGAGCCCTCGACACCCTCGGCACCGGTGACCCCACTCGCTGAACAGGTCATCCCCGTGGGCGGCGGACCAAATGCCATCTCCTCGGATGGTACCCACGTCTGGGTGGCGAACCAGAGGAGTGACACCGTCACCGAGCTCGACGCGGCTGACGGCTCGGTCGTCCAGACCATCGCCGTGGGTGTTTCTCCCATTGCCATCTCATCGGACGGTACCCACGTCTGGGTCTCGAACTATCTGAGTAACACCGTCACGGAGCTCGACGCTACTGACGGTTCGGTCGTCCAGACCATCGCCGTGGGTCGCCTTCCCATTGCCATCTCTTCGGATCGGACCCACGTCTGGGTCGCGAACATTCGGAGTAAGACCGTCACCGAACTCGACGCTGCCGACGGTTCGGTCGTCCAGACCATCGCCGATGGTCGCTATCCCAATGACGTCTCCTCGGACGGGACCCACGTCTGGGTCGGGAACGGGGACAACACCGTGACCGAGCTCGACGCTTCAGACGGTTCGATGGTCCGGACCCTCAGAGGTATCAACCGGCCCAGCGCGATCTCCTCGGACGGCACCCACGTGTGGGTTGCGAACTTCGAAGACAAGACTGCGACCGAGATCAGCGCCTCTCACGGTGCGGTCGTCCGGACGTTCCTTGTCGGTACCCAGCCCCTTGGGATCTCCTCGGACGGTACCCACGTCTGGGTCGCGAACTCTGGGGGCAACTCCGTCGCCGAGGTCAACGCCTCTCACGGTTCGGTCGCTGAGACCATCGCCGTCGGCAACACGCCTGTCGGGGTCTCCTCGGACGGCACCCATGTTTGGGTCACGAACTCCGCGGACAACACTGTCACGGCATTCTCTGCGAAATAGGCTGCGGCGGCGGGTTACCGTGCACGCTCGCGTGCCTCGGTCTCCCCCACACGCAGGTCCGTGTCGAGTCGCCGGCGGGCACGCTCGAACGCCAGCTCCTTGAGGCGCTCCTGAGAGCTGACCCCGTGCACGTTGCGGACCCTCCGCCAGCGGCGATCCGGACCGAGCTCCCAGGCGTTGGTCTCGTCGGCGAAGGTGAGGTCGAGCACCTCGAAGAGCCGGGCCTGGAGCTCGGGATCGTGCACCGGTACGACGACCTCCACCCGGCGGTCGAGGTTCCGGCCCATGAGGTCCGCCGACCCGATGTAGACCTTGAGAGGGAGCCCCGGGCCGGCCGCCGGATCGGTGGGTGCACCGCCGAAGCGGTAGATCCTCGAATGCTCGAGGAAGCTGCCGACGATGGAGCGGACGCGGATGTTCTCCGACAGCTCGGGGATTCCCGGCCGCAGACGGCACAAGCCGCGTACGGCGAGATCGATCTTGGCACCGGCACCCGAGGCGCGGTAGAGCGCGTCGATCATGGCGGCGTCCGTCAGCCCGTTGATCTTGAGCATGATGCGGCCTTCGGGACCCGCCTCGGCCTGCTCTTCGATCATGGCCGTGATCTGTTTGCGCACGGTGACCGGCGACACGAGGATCTGGCGGTAATCGGCATGGAGCGAGAAGCCGGTGAGGTAGTTGAAGAGCTCGCCCACGTCAGCCCCGATCTCCCGGTCCGCCGTCAGCAGTCCGAGATCCTCGTAGATGCGAGCCGTCTTCGAGTTGTAGTTCCCGGTGCCCACATGGCAATAGGGCTGTACGCCGTCGTCCTCGCGCCGCAGGACCAGGGCCGTCTTCGAGTGCGTCTTGAGACCCAGGACCCCGTAGACCACGTGCACGCCCACCTCTTCGAGCGCACGGGCCCACCCGATGTTCGCCTCCTCGTCGAAGCGCGCCTTCAGCTCGACGATGGCGGCCACCTGCTTCCCGTTCTCCGCCGCCCGGATCAGCGACGACACGATCGGACTGTCCCCACCGGTGCGGTACAGGGTCTGCTTGATCCCGAGCACGGCCGGATCGTCCGCCGCCTGAGCCACGAACGCCTCTACCGAGGTGGCGAACGAGTCGTACGGGTGATGCACGAGGATGTCGTGCTCGCGGAGCATGGCGAAGAACTCGGACGGATCCTGGGACGCAGCGGCCAGACGCGGCGGTGTCATCGGCGTCCACGTCTCACCGTGCAAGTCGGGACGGTCGACGGCGTAGACGCCCCAGAGCCCGCTCAGGTCGAGCGGCGCGGAGACTCGGAACACGCCGTCACGGCCGACCTCGAGCTCGTTGGCGAGCATGTCGGCGATGTCCTGGGGGGTGTCGGCCTCCATCTCGAGGCGCAGCGCCTTCTTGCTCGTGCGCCGCTTCCGAACCTCTTGTTCGATGGCGATCAACAGATCGTCCGCCTCGTCCTCCTCGAGCGCCAGGTCGGCATTGCGAGTGACCCGGAAGGCGTAGTGGTCGCCGATGGTCATCCCGGGGAACAACGAGTCGAGGTGAGCCGAGATGAGTTGCTCGAGCGGGACGAACCGCTCGCCGTCGGGCATCACCACGAAGCGCGGTAGGACGGGTGGAACCTTCACCCTCGCCATGCGGCGCTCGGCCGAAAACGGCTCTTGCACCTCGACCACGAGGTTCAGCGAGAGGTTGGAGATATACGGGAACGGGTGGCCGGGGTCGAACGCCAGGGGCGTCAGCACCGGATAGATCTCGCGTTGGAAGACGTCGACCAAGTGCTCGCGGTCCTCGTCGTCGAGCGAGGACCAGCTCGAGAGGCGGATCCCTGCGTCCGCCAGACCGGGGACGATCTCATCGAGGAAGATGTGGTCCTCGCGGTGCACCAGCTCCTCGACGCGGCCCCGGATCATCGTCAGTTGCTCGCCCGGGCGCATCCCGTCGACCGAGCGCATACGGACGCCCGCAGCCACCTGGTCCTCGAGTGCGGCCACCCGTATTTGGTAGAACTCGTCGAGCAGCTCGGAGAAGATGGCGAGGAACTTCGTCCGTTCCAAGAGGGGCAGGCCGTCGTCCTCAGCCAGATCGAGCAGGCGTGCTCCGAAGTCGAGGCGCGACTGCTCGCGGTTCGTGAACCGCTGTGAGCCGAAGGCCTCGATCTGCTGGTACGTCGGCGGATGGCGGCGGGCCGACTCGGGACGCGACGGTTCGACGTCGTCGGATTGGCGCTCGGTCTGGGTCATGGGCGGGCTCGTCGGCAGGTAGGGATGGCACCGCGAATCCTACCGCCACCACTACGATTCGGCCCGTGCCGCCCCGAACTCGTCGCGCCACGATCCCCCGCTACACGTTCGGCCCCAAACCCCGGCGGCGGACCGAATTCGGGCTGCTCCTCTTCGGATCGCTGCTCGTCGTCGCGCTCTACGTCATTGCCGAGCTGGCCGTGAATTCGAAGATCCCCGCCGACATCGGGCCGTTCCTCGGCGTCGTACTCGGGTTGGCGCTCGTGGCGCACATGGCGAACCGCTGGCTCGTACCCGACGCCAACGCCGTCGTGCTCCCCCTCGCGGCGCTGCTCAACGGCATCGGCTACGTGGTGATCGCGCGCTGGAACCCTCCGGTCGCACGCGAGCAGGCGGCGTGGACCGCACTGGGAGTGGGGCTCTACGTCCTCACCTTGCTGGTGGTCCGGCACTCGCGCGACCTCGAGCGCTATCGCTACCTGCTGCTGTTGCTGGCGGGCGCCCTCCTGGTGGCACCGCTGTTCTTCAGCCCGGTCAACGGAGCGCGCCTCTGGGTCCACTTCGGCGGTCTGCGCTTCCAGCCGATCGAGTTCTCCAAGATCCTGCTCGTGATCTACTTCGCCTCCTATTTCGCCGCCAACAAGGAGCTGCTGTCGATCCCGACCGCCCGGCTCGGCAACCGGCTGGTGCTCGATCCCCGGCCGCTCCTCCCCCTCCTGGTGGCCTGGGGCGCCGCCATGGCGGTCATCGGCTTGGAGGGCGACGTCGGGTTCGCCGCGCTCCTCTTCACCGTCTTCATCGCCATGTTGTGGCTCACGACCGGACGCTTCGGCTACCTGGTCTTCGGCGTCGTGCTCTTCGCCGTGGGCGCGTACGTCGCGGCACGCTATTTCGGCCAGGTCCACACCCGGGTCGAGGCGTGGCTCGACCCCTGGCAGACGCCCACCCACCCCAGCGTCCAGGGCGGAGGGCAGCTGGCGCTCGGCTGGTTCGGCTTCGGGACGGGAGGCGTCGGCGGCGCCGGGCTGGGCTTCGACAAAGTGATGGGGCAAACTCCCAACCTCACCACCGACATGATCTTCGCCGCCATCGGCACCGAGTTGGGCCTGGTGGGCGCGGCCGCAGTCGTCTTCGCCTACATCCTGTTCGTCGGCGCCGGCCTCCGCATCGCGCAGGCGGCGCGGTCGGACTTCCCCCGTCTCATGGCCGCGGGGTTCACCCTCACCCTCGGGTTCCAGGCCTTCTTCATCATGGCGGGCGTGACGCGGTTGCTGCCCTTCACCGGCATCACGCTGCCGTTCGTCGCCTACGGGGGTTCGTCCCTGCTCGCGAACTACGTCCTCATCGCGCTGCTGCTGCGCATCTCTGACGAGGGTGCGAAGACCCAGAAGACCATGCTGGCGGTGGGACGCGCCAGCGCCCCGGGTGAAGCGCCGATGGTGCCGGCGGGATAGCGGACCGGGAGGGCCTGCTCAGGGCTGAGCGACTGCGCTCATCTCCTCGGGGCCCCGCGTGGCCAGCGCAGACCCGACGATGATGAGGGGGAAGCCGACGGCGATGCCGGCAGTGAACGGTTCGCCGAGCAACGTCACCCCGAGGAGCACCGCCACGGCTGGATTGACGTAGGTGATGACCGTCGAGCGCGAGGGACCGATCTCTGCGACGAGCTCGAACATGAGCACGAACGCCAGCGCGGTACACACCAGGGCCAGAGTGGCGACGGCCAGCCACTCCTCGGCCGTGACGTGTGCTGGCCAGCGATCTGCGCCCGGCCAGGCGTAGACCAGTGCGGCCACCGCAACCGAGCAGCCGACCACCCCCAGGTTGGGCGCGCCGGCGAGCCGGCGGCTGATGATGAGGGGGCCGAGGGCGTAGCCGACGGCGGGTACCAGCATCTCGGCCACCGGCGTCAGATCCGTCCCGGCGACGTCGATACCCACGAGCGCCGCCACCCCGGCGAACCCGACGAGCAGGCCGGCCAGCCGGCGTCGGTCCATGTGGTCGTGTCCCGGGCTGAGCACGGGGTAGAGCACGGCGGCGATCAGGGGCACGCTCGCGATGAGCAGTCCCGCCGTCGAGCTGGCCAAATGCTGCTCGGCCGACGAGAGGAACAGCCAGGGCAGCACCATCTCGACGACGGCGAAGACCACGACCCAGCGCCAACGGCGAAGAGCCGCACGCAGCTCGCCACGATGGACCGCGATCGGAAGGAGAAGCAACGCGGCCGGCAGGGTTCGAGCCAGCACCAGCGACGGGGGCGGGAACGCACGGACGGCGACGCGGATGAGGAGGTAGGGGATCCCCCAGATGACGCCCATGGCAAAAAAGAGGACCCAACCGCGGCGCGACACGCTGGCGGTCCCCGGACGCGGCCTGGCTCAGGCGGGCTCAGACCCGCCGGCCACCTCGTAGGACCACAGCTCGGACGAGACGGATACCGGGCCGCCGTGAGGTGCCGGCCGGTCCGCTCCGGCGTGCCCGTGCGCAAACGCGGGCGACGAGACCCACCGCGAGAACGATTCCTCGTCTCGCCAGCGCGTCACGACGAGCCACTGACGCCGGTCGTCGGTCGGCCGCAGGAGCTCGAAGCCCTCGAAGCCCTCCTGGCCGTCGACGGCTCCGGCGCGTGCGGCGAAGCGGCGGGCGAGCTCGTCCCCCGCCTCCTCGGGCACCGTGATGGCGTTGATCTTGATGACGGTCATGGCCCCGATCTGATCAGATCCGGGCTGCTCCCGTCGCCCGTCGGACCGTCAGCCCGGATCAGGACCGAGCGGGACGACGTCGCCTGAGGTCTGGAGCAACCGCTCGTCGACGAGCACCGGCGCGGGAACGGGCATGCGCAGGGCCAGGACGAGCCCGTCGGAAGGCCGGCAGTCCACCCGCTCGCGACCCGTCGGGGTCATGAGGTCGAGCTCCGCCAGGTAGACGCCGTCCTCTCGGCCGACCAGCCGTAAGGCGATCACGTCGATGCGGGCGCGCTGGAGGACCTGCGAGAAGAGCTCGTGGGTCATGGGCCGAGGGGAGTCCATGCGGCGGAGCGCGGCGGCGATCGCCGTGCCCTCGGCCAGGCCGACCGGAAAGACGAGGTGCCGCCCGGGAGGCTCGTTCTCGACGAGCGTGACGGCCGGGAACTGCGCGGGCAGATCGAGCAAGACCCCTTCGACGTCGGTCACCCGGTACCGCGACGCTGCGGCGTCCGGCGCCGCCCCGTCGACCGGGTGCACCTCGGTCACCGGAACCGTCGGTGTGCCCCGACGCTGAGCGCAAGGCCCACGGCGGTGAAGAAGACGAGGACGGCCGTCCCGCCGTAGCTCACCAGGGGGAGCGGGATCCCGGTGATCGGCATGATCCCCATCGTCATGCCTGCGTTCTGGAAGACGCTGAAGGCGAGGAAGGCGAACACGCCGGCGCTGATCAAGCGTCCGAAGACGTCGCGCGCCACCACCGCGGCCCGCAGCATCCGCCAGCCGATCACCGCAAGCAGGCCGAGGAGCCCGACCCCGCCGACGAAGCCGAGCTGCTCGCCCACGGCGGTGAAGATGAAGTCGGTCTGCTGCTCGGGCACGTAGCCGAGGTTGGTCGCCGCCCCGTGTCCGATACCCGAGCCGAACACCCCGCCCGAACCGATGGCGTTCGTCGCCTGCTGCAGGTTGTAGATGGCTTCTTTCTGGTAGGCGTTCGGGCTCTTGACGTTCGGGTCCAGGAAGGAGGTCAGCCGGGCCACCTGGTAGGCGTGCAGGAACCCGCCTTCGATCGCCACCAGGCACACGAGCGCGGTGCCCACGAGCAGCATCACCAGGATCCGCACGGGCAGGCCGGCCACGGCGAGCAGCACCAGGAGGACGATCACCATGATCATGGCCGTACCGAGGTCCGGCTGCTTCAGCACGAGCACGATAGGGATCGCCGCCAGGATCAGCAGCCGGAACACGTCGCGCCACGCCAGCCCGTCTTCTTCGCGGCGCGCGCAATAGGACGCCACGGCGAGGATCAACGCCAAGACGGCGAACTCCGAGGGCTGCAGCTGGAGTGGGCCGAGGCTGAACCAGCGCGCCGCGCCCTCGCGCGCTGTGTCCGACCACGTAGACGCCGAGCAGCGCCAGGATGGTCAACCAGTAGATCACCATGGCGAACGGCTCGAGTCGGCGGTAGTCGAAGACGGCCACGACGACCATGGCGATCACGCCCAGCACGACGTAGAGCGCCTGTTTCTTCAGGAACGTCTTCGGGTCGTCGCCGTGCGCGAGCAGCTCCCCGCGAGTGGCGGTGTACACCATCACGACGCCGACGGCGGCCACGACCAGCGTGGCGACCACGAGGATGAAGTCGAACGAGAAGAGGGCGCGCCGCGTGGGTGCGCGTGTTCGGCCGAGTGTGGTCATAACGCGAATTCGGGGACAGAATACCGGTCATGACCGCCCCCCTCCTGCCGCTCCCTCCTGCCCTGGTGGGCACGGTGGACGAGGGCGGTGGGTGGCTCTACCACCTGCTGGTGAAGCTCGGCGTCAGCCCACAGACGGCGTCGACCGTCACCGACCTCGTCATCCGGCCCGTCGAGATCCTGCTCGTCGTCGCCGTGGCATTCGTCGTGGCGCGCTACGGCGCCAAGGTGGTCCGCCGCGTTCTGACGAGACTCGCCAACCAGGCCTCGGCGCGCTCGGGATCTCCACGAGCCGGTGCACGCGTCGCCACGATGTCCGGCGTCGTGGCCAACGTGTGGCGCTTCTTCGTCTTCGTGGTGGCCGGCGCCATCGTGCTCGGTCTGTTCGGCATCAACCTCACGCCGCTCCTGGCCAGCGCCACGATCATCGGCGCCACCCTGGGCTTCGGCGCGCAACAGATCGTCCGCGACTATTTTTCGGGGCTCCTCATGACGGTGGAGGACCAATACAACGTCGGTGACTCCGTGACGGTAGGCGGGGTGACCGGCGTGGTCGAGGACGTCACCATGCGTCTCACCCGCCTCCGCGCCATCGACGGCACCGTCTACGTCGTCCCGAACGGCGACATCCGTCTGATCGGCAACCTCTCACGGGGTTGGGCACGCGCCGTCGTCGACCTGCCGTTGCCTGGCGCCACCGCCGCGGACCTGGAACGGGTGCGCGCCACGCTGGAGGAGGCGGCACGCCGGGTGGCGGCGCGACCCGAGTTCGCCGCCCATTGCACCGAGCCCCCGTCGCTCGTCGGCGTGGCGGACGCGGACGCCTCCACGGTGACCGTACGCCTGATGCTCCACACGGTTCCTTCGCAGCGCGATGCGCTCACGGCCGCCCTGCGCGAGGAGTCGGTGGCGGCACTGGCCAAGGCCGAGCTCTGGCCCACCGAGCCCGCGACCTGATCCCCTCAGGGCGACGGGCCGTCGGCGACCGCGTCCCACATGGCCTCGACGGGCGGCTCCAGGCCGGTCCAGAGCTGCAGCTGGGCCGCGGCCTGATGAACGAGCATGCCGAGGCCGTCCAGCACCGTCGCGCCCGACGCCGCGGCCTGGGACAGCCACGGGGTCGGGCGGGGCGCGTACACGAGGTCGGCCGCGACCTGACCCGGTCCGAGACGGCGCGGGTCCGCCGTCCATCCCTCGTCGCCCGCCACACCTTGCATCCCCACTGGCGTCGCGTTGACCACCAGATCGGCCTGCGCCAAGGCCTCGGCCAGGGCCGACTCCGACAGCGAGACGGTCGATCCGGCCGGGCCGGCCAACGCGGCCGCCGCCACCGCCCGCTCCGGCGTCCGGTTGGCCACCACGACCGCCCCGGCCCCCGAGTCGGCCAGGGCGAGCACGACCGCACGCGCCGCACCGCCGGCGCCGAGGACGAGGCAGCGTCGGCCTCGTGGGTCGAAGCCGACGCCGCGCGCCAGCGACGCCACGAACCCTTCGCCGTCCGTGTTGGTCCCGGTCAACACGCCACCGTCGTTCACGACGCAGTTGACCGCAGCCAGCCGGCGCGCCACGGCGGTGCATTCGTCGACGAGGACTGCCACCTCGGCCTTGTGCGGCATCGTCACCGACAGGCCGGTGACGGCCGCTCGGCGCATGTCGGCGAGCGCCGCGGCCGCCTGGCCTGGAGGCACATCGAATGCGGCGGAGCGCCACGTCCCCGCGAGCCCGAGGGCCTCGAATGCGGCGTTGTGGAGCCGCGGCGAGAGCGAGTGGGCGATCGGGCTGCCGATCACGCCCACCATGTGCATGTCGGGACCGGCGGCCGCCCGCAGCTCGGGCATGGTCACGGGTGGTGTCGCGTCAGGGAAGCCCACGCGACTTGGCCAGCTGCTCGTTCGCGAGCTGCTCCGCATACGTGTCCGAGAAGGCCATGACACCGTTCTTCTGCACCAGGACGAAGTAGAGCCAGTTCCCGGCCGGTGGGTCGACCGCAGCGGCCAGGGCGTGCGCCGACGGCATGCAGATGGGGGTGGGGGTGAGCCCGGTGTTGAGGTAGGTGTTGTAGGGAGACTCCAGCTGCTCGTCCTGGGCCGTCACGGGGCCTCCGTCTTGGCCCAGCGCGTACAGCACGGTCGAGTCCATCTGCAACGGCATACCGCGGGACAACCGGTTGTAGACGACCCGCGCCACGTCGGGCATGTTGACCGGGTAGTAGCCCTCCTTCTCGACGATGGACGCGACCGTGAGGAGCTGGTACGGGCTGAGCCCAAAGGCTGCGGCTCGGGTCGCGCTCAGCCCGGCCGCGCTGGCCTGGCCGTCGAAGCGGTTCACCATGTGACGCAGGATCGTCAGGTCGCTCTCCCCGGGGACGACGTCGTAGGTGCCGGTGCCGAGCATGCCCTCGAGGTCCTGCGAGCCCGGTGGCGACAACGCAGAGTGGACCGCTCCACTGTTGGCGGCCCGGGTGAAGCCGCCGACGGCGTGCCCGGGCAAGCCGTCGACCCGGGCCGCCACCTCGTTCAAGGTGTAGCCGGGTCGGACGTCGATCGGGAAGACGTTCGGACCCGCAGCCAGCAGGGCACGCACCTCGCTGAAGGTCTGGTTCTTGTGCATGGCGTAGCTGCCCGGCAGCACCGTTGGCGTGCCGTGGAAGAAATCCCCGATCTGAAAGGCCAGGGCGCTGCCGATGACCCCGTGTTGGTGCAGGTCGGAGGCCACGGTGCCGGTCGATTCGCCCTGCCGGACCGTCACGACGACCTGCGGGCCCGTCGGCCCGAGGGCATGGGACTCGAGCTCGTACCACAGGATGAACAACGCCACGAGACCGAGGACGCCGGCGGCGGACCAGGCCACGATACGACGACGGCGGCGCACGCGGGCCGACTGAACGGCCCGGCGCTGCGTACGCGTGGATTCGATCGGATGCTCGGCCGTGTCCTCGTCTCGCTCCGCGACCGGCACTTCCTCTTCGGGGGGCTCCTGCACCTGGTCTTTCGCGGCGACAGGTTCGTCGAACCCGCCTTCGCCGTCGAGCTCCGTCACCTCGGCTCCGATCGGTCCAACCAGGCCTGCAGGAGCACCATGGCCGCGGCGCTGTCGACCACCCGCCGGGCGGCACGGCCCGTTCGGCCGGCCTCGCGCAGGGAGCGCTGTGCCTCGACCGTCGTGAGCCGCTCATCCGCCGTTTCCACGTCCACCCCCAAGGGCTCGAGCGCCCGGCGCAGAGCGTCGGCCTCGTCGAGGGCGGCGCGCGCCGCCGGACCGACCTGCCCCGAGAGACTGAGCGGCAGCCCGATCACCACGGCGACCGCGTCGACGTCTCGAATGGCGTCGACGACCGCGGCTCGGTCCCGTTCGGGATCTCCGCTGCGCTCGATGGTCCCCCACGGGCTGGCCAGGCTTCCGCGCTGTCGCTGTAGGCGACGCCGATGCGCCGCGACCCCAGGTCCAATGCCGCGACCCGACCGCGCCCGGGCGCACGTCGCGCCCGTGTCGGAGCGCCGTTCACGCCGTCAGGAGCCGTCGCGCTTCGGCCAGGGCTGCATCGATCTTCGACGGGTCACGCCCGCCGGCGAGCGCCAGTTCGGCCGTTCCGCCGCCACCGCCGCCCACGAGCGCCCCCAGGGCCCGCACCAGCTCGGTGGCGTCGGGCGTTCCTCCGGTGGCGGCCGCGACACATGCCTTCGTCCCGTCGGGCGAGCCCGCCAACACCACGGCACGGACCCCGTCGCGGTGCAGCACCGCACGGGCCAGTGCGCGCATGTCGTCGGGCTGGACTCCGTCCCGGCGCGCCGCGACCACCCCGGACGTCGACCCGGCGTCGGCCGCCAGAGCGGACGCTTCGGTCGCGCTCGCCTGCTGGCGCAGCCGGCCGAGCTCCCGCTCGGCCTCGCGCTGGCGCTCCATGACCCGGGTGATGCCGGCCAGCAGATCGTCGGGCTCGGTCCGCAGCAGCTCGGCCGCATCGTGGACCAGATGCTCCCGCTCGACGGAACGGGCGAGCGACGGCTTGCCCGTGAGGGCGAAGATCCGCCGTGTGTTCGATCCGATGGAGCTCTCCGAGACGAGGCTGATGGGCCCGATGCCGCCAAGGCCGGCAACGTGCGTCCCGCCGCAGAACTCGAGCGATCCCGGACCGGCCTGCACGACGCGCACGGACGCGCCGTACTTGTCGCCGAAGAAGGCGATGGCGCCCATGCGCTCCGCCTCGTCGCGCGAGGTCTCGGTGGTCTCGACCTCCGCGTCGCTGAGCACCGCCTCGTTGGCCAGCTCGAACACCTCGTCGAGCTCCCCCCGGGTGGGCTGGGCGTGGTGGGAGAAGTCGAAGCGCAGATAGTCAGGCGCGACGAGCGACCCCTGTTGGCGCACGTGGTCGCCGAGCACCTGGCGCAACGCGGCGTGGAGCAGGTGCGTCGCGGTGTGGTTCCGCCGGATCGCCTCACGACGCTCTCCGTCGATCGTGGCCAGCGCGTCCTGCCCCGCCACCACGTCGCCGCTCACCGTGGCCCGATGGGCCACCAGTCCGGGGACGGCGTAGACCGTGTCGGACACGTCGGCGATCCCCGATTCGGTGACGATGGTCCCCGTGTCGCCGACCTGGCCACCCGCTTCGGCGTAGAAAGGCGTGCGGTCCAGGAAGATCTCGACGACACCCTCCGCGCCGCCGCCGAGCACGGCCACGATGCGCGCCGGCGTCTCGTACTGCTCGGGCGCACGGCCCACGAAGGGCGTCGGGCCCTCCGACTCGAGAAGAGCGCGGTACACCGCTTCGTCACCGGCCCGGACCGTCCGGGCGGCGGCACGGGCCCTCCTGCGCTGCTCGGCCATCGCGGCGTCGAACCCGGCCCGGTCGACCTCGACCCCGGCATCACGGGCGAGCTCCTCGGTGAGCTCGACCGGGAAGCCGTGTGTGTCGTGCAAGGCGAAGGCGACCTCGCCCCCGATCACGTCCGTCCCGGTGGCGAGCTCCTCCTCCAGGCGGCCCAATCCGGCGCGCAGCGTGCGATCGAAGCCCGCTTCCTCACGCGCCACCACGTTGACGATGAGGTCGTGCTGACCGACCAGTGCCGGCCATGCCTCACCGAGCACGTCCGTGACCACATCGACCAGACGGGGGCCGATGGGCTTGTCCACGCCGAGGCGCCGCGCCGCCATGACGGCGCGGCGCACGATGCGGCGCAACACGTAGCCGCGGCCGTCGTTGGAGGGGAGGACGCCGTCTGCGATGAGCATGGTCATGGCCCGGCCGTGGTCCGCCAGCACGCGTAGCGATACGTCCGTCCGTTCATCGCGGCCGTACGCCCGTCCGACGACCGAGGAGGCCACGTCGATGATCGGGGCGAACAGATCGGTGTCGAAGACCGAGTCGTGGCCCTGGAGCACCGGGAGGATGCGCTCGAGTCCCGCGCCCGTGTCGATGTTCTTCCGTGGCAGTTCGCTCAGACGACCGCTCGCGTCGCGGGAGAGCTGCATGAACACGAGGTTCCACATCTCGACGAAGCGCTCCGAGCCGCCGTGTTTGGGACCTCCGTCCTCGCCATAGCCCGGGCCCTTGTCGATGAAGATCTCCGAGTCCGGGCCGCAGGGACCGACGTCCCCCATGGCCCAGAAATTGTCCTCGTCACCCATGCGCTGGATCCGCGCCGCCGGCAGGCCGACCTCGTCGACCCAGATCTGCTCCGCCTCGTCGTCCGTCTCGTGCACGGTGACCCAGAGGCGCTCGCCGTCGAGGCCGAAGACCTCGGTGAGCAGCTCCCAGGCCATCGGGATGGCCTCCTCCTTGAAGTAGTCGCCGAAGCTGAAGTTCCCCAGCATCTCGAAGAAGGTGCAGTGGTACGAGTCGGTGCCGATGATGTCGATGTCGGGAGTGCGGAAGCACTTCTGGATGGAGGTGGCCCGCGGCCAGGGTGCCGGCTCCTCTCCGAGGAAGTACGGCTTGAACGGCACCATGCCGGCGATGGTGAACAGCACGGAGGGGTCGTGCGGGATGAGGCTGGCGGACGGCACGGTGGCGTGGCCGCGGTCGGAGAAAAAGCGCGTAAAGGCCGCCCTGAGTCCGTTGGCGTCCATCGGACCAGTTTACCGGGGCGAAAATCGCGGTCGCAGGCCGCCCCGGGCGACGATCTCCTCGGACGCCGGGGTCATCGGTCCGCTCCCCCACCGTGGGCGCCGTCGTCGCGTTCGGACGGCTCGTAGTACACCCTGCCCTCCAGGGCGTCGGGGCGGTACTGCTGCCCCGCCGCGCCCGACGGATCGTCGTGGGGGTACACGTAGCCTTCGCCGTGACCGAGCGCGGCCGCGCTCTTGTAGTGCGCGTCGCGCAAATGGGATGGCACCTCCTGGGCCACGGTGGAGCGGACGTCAGCCTGGGCCCGGCCGAGCGCCACCACGACGGCATTGGACTTGGGCGCGCGCGCCAGGTAGATCACCGCCTCGGCCAGATTGAGCGCCGCCTCCGGAAGTCCGACGTACTCGACCGCCCGCGCCGCGGCCTCGGCCACCAGCAGCGCCTGGGGATCGGCCAGTCCGATGTCCTCACTGGCCAGGATGACCATGCGCCGGGCCAGGAAGCGCGGGTCTTCGCCCGCCTCGATCATGCGCGCCATCCAGTAGAGACCGGCGTCGGGATCCGAACCCCGCACGCTCTTGATCAAGGCACTGATCTGGTCGTAGTGCTCGTCGACACCCTGGTGGAACAGCCGCCCGTCACGGGCTCTCGCCATATCGTCGAGGCCCAACAGGACTGGGTCCGGCGCACCGGGACGCGCCCGGGCCAGTGCGACCGCGACCTCAATCGTGGTGAGCGCGGCGCGGGCGTCACCTTCGCACGCGGCGACGACCGCGTCGATCGCGTCGTCCGGCGCCTGCGCACGCTCTTCGACGAGGCCGCGCCGCACCAGGGTGCGCAGGTCCTCGGGACTCAGCGGGTGCAACCGCCAGAGTGAGGACCGGCTCATGAGAGGCGGGTTGACCTCGAAGTACGGGTTCTCGGTCGTGGCCCCGATGAGCACCACCAGCCCGTTCTCGACTGCCGGCAGCAGCACGTCCTGTTGTGACTTGGAGAACCGGTGCACCTCGTCGATGAAGAGCATGGTGCCCTGGCCCTGCTCCCCGAGTCGTCGCTCGGCGTCCGCCAACGCCTCGCGCACGTCCTTCACCCCTGCGGCGGTGGCCGACAGAGTGGCCATGTGCTTGGACGTGGTCGCCGCCAGCAGGTAGGCGATCGTCGTCTTTCCCGTGCCTGCCGGGCCCCACAGGATGGCGGATCCGACCTTGTCCGTCTCGGCCAGCACGCGGAGCGGTGCGCCCGGCCCGACCAGGTGCTGCTGTCCGACCACGTCGTCGAGGGTGCGGGGCCGGAGCCTCGTGGCCAGCGGCGCCTGGCGCCGCAGACGCTGCTCGGCGGCGTCCTCGAAGAGGCTCACCGACCTGCCGCCGTCGTCAGCTCGGTGACGGGTTGGGCGCGTCCGCGCCGCCGCGCTCGGCTGCGGCCGGCGGCACCACGACCCGGATTCCGAGCTCGGCCAGGCTCGCGGCAGGCAGCGGTGACGGCGCCCCGGTCAACGGGTCGGCGCCGGACTGCGTCTTCGGGAAGGCGATCACCTCGCGGATGTTCTCCTCGCCGGCCAGGAGGGCGGCGAGGCGGTCGATACCGAAGGCGAACCCGGCGTGGGGTGGAGCCCCGTAACGGAAGGCGCCGAGGAGGAACCCGAACCGGGCTTCGGCCTCTTCGGGCTCGATCCCGAGCGTGTCGAACACCTGGGACTGGATGTCGCTGCGGTGGATTCGGACGCTCCCCGAGCCGAGCTCCCACCCGTTGAGGACGAGGTCGTACGCCTGGGAGCGGACGGCCAGCGGATCGCTCGACAGCAGCGGGAGGTCCTCGGGGTACGGCATGGTGAAGGGATGGTGGGCCGGCTGCGGGAGGCCGTCGGCACCGTAGCCCTCGAACATCGGGAAGTCGACCACCCAGACGTAGCGGTGCGGGCCCTGGCTCACGGGCGGCGCCGCGAGCGCGACGCGCAGCGCGCCGAGCGCCCGACATGCCGTCGCGTGCTCGTCGGAGACGGCCAGGACCAGGTCGCCGGGCGCGGCTCCGGTCCCCGCCACCATGCCCTCGCGCTCGGCCGTCGACAGGTGGCGGCCCAACGGCCCGTCGAGACCGGGTCCCGACTCGGCGTCGACGACCCTGAACCAGGCCAGGCCGGCGGCTCCCGAGGCCTTGACCTGCTCGGTCATCTCGTCGAGCCGTGAGCGTGGGGACGAGCCGGCACCCGCGACGAGCAGGGCCTTGACGACCGCGCCCGAGAGCGCCTTGACCTCGGTCGCCTCGAACAGGGCGGTGAGGTCCACCAGTTCCATCCCGAAACGCAGGTCGGGCTTGTCGGTCCCGTACCGGTCGAGCGCGTCGGCCCAGGTGATGCGTTGAATCGCCGGCGGACGCTCTCCGGTGGCGGCCTCGGCCGCGTCGAGCACCGCCTCGGAGACGAACCCCATGACGTCGTCCTGGGACGCGAAGGAGCACTCCATATCGAGCTGGGTGAACTCGAACTGGCGGTCGGCACGCAAGTCCTCGTCTCGCAAGCAACGCGCAATCTGGAAGTAGCGGTCCATGCCGCCCACCATGAGCAGCTGTTTGGCCAGCTGCGGGCTCTGCGGCAAGGCGTAGAACGAGCCGTGGTGCAGACGCGCCGGAACGGAGAACTCGCGAGACCCCTCGGGCGTGGGTGCCCACAGCAACGGCGTCTCGACCTCGGCGAAACCCTGGCGCACCATGGAGGCGCGGATGGCCGCGTTGACCCGCGAGCGCAGGCGCATGTTTCGTTGCATGCGCGGGCGGCGCAGGTCCACATAGCGATGTCGCAGCCTCACCGGCTCGTCGGCTTCGGCCCGGTCGTCCACCCCGAAGGGCGGCGGCTCGGCTTCGTTCAGCACCTCCACCGTGCAGTCTCCGACCTCCACCTCCCCCGTCTCGAGGGCGGGGTTGACCGTCCCCTCGGGACGGGGTCGGACCGTCCCGCTGACGCGGACCACCCATTCGCTGCGCACCTCGACTGTGCCGTCGATCACGCACTGGACGATGCCGGTGTGGTCCCGCAGGTCGACGAAAGCCAGATGTTCACCGTGCTCGCGCCGGCGCGCCACCCAACCGCACAGGCGCACGGTCGCGCCGACGTCGACGGGCCGGAGCACGCCGCACAAGTGAGTGCGCATCGCGGTGGGACGGTTCTCGGGGACGACGTCGCTCATATCGGCTGCGTATTCTCCACGACGCGGCGCACCTCGCTCACCACGTCGGCCCGAGGTACCTGGCGCTGCACGTCGTCGCTGCGCAGCGGGCGCAGGCCCACCGTGCCCGCATCGAGCTCCTGCGGGCCTACGACCAGCGCCACCAGGGCGCCGGAGCGATCGGCCGACTTGATCTGGGACTTCATGGAGCGACCCCCGAAGGCCCGGTCGGCGCGCAGGCCGGCCCGCCGCAGCTCTGCAGTCAGCACCACGGCGGCCTCTCCGCCGGCCGTGTCGATCACGTAGGCATGGAGCCGGCGCGTCGCTTCCGACGCCGTCGTGGGGAAGACGCGCTCGGCGTCGCAGGCGAGCAACACGCGCTCGATGCCGATGCCGAAGCCGATGCCCGGCGTCGGCGGGCCTCCCAGCATCTCCACCAGACCGTCGTAGCGCCCCCCGCCCCCGATGCCGTTCTGCGCCGCGTCGAGTGCGCCGGAGGCGTACTCGAAGGTCGTGCGGGTGTAGTAGTCGAAGCCGCGCACGAGGCGGTGATCGATGTCGTACGCCACGCCGAGGGTGTCGAGCCCGGCCCGCACCCGTTCGAAGTGGGCGCGGCATTCGTCACAGAGGTGGTCGAGCAGGTGGGGCGCGTCGGCTGTCGCCTCTCGGCACTCCTCGGATTTGCAGTCGAGCACCCGCAAGGGGTTCTCGAGGTGCCGGACGCGGTGAGCGGGGCAGAGCTGATCGGCCCGTTCGGCCAGGTAGTCCCCGAGCAGCGCGACGTACCCGGGGCGGCAGACGCGATCGCCCATGGAGTGCAGCTTCAGCGTCACGTCGCGCAGCCCGAGGCCCGCGAAGAAGTCGTGGGCGAGCGTCACCACCTCGACGTCGAGATCGGGGTCGGCCGGCCCGAGCGCCTCCACCCCGAGCTGGTGGTGTTGGCGGTAGCGCCCCTGCTGGGGCCGCTCGTGGCGGAAGGAGGGTGCCACGTACCAGGCCTTCCAGGGCGGCACAGGGTGGTGCTGGGCGAAGGCGCGTGCCACGGGTGCCGTGCCTTCGGGGCGCAAGGCCAGCATCTGGCCGTCACGGTCCTCGAAGACGTACATCTCCTTGCCGACGACCTCGCTCCCCTCTCCGATGCCGCGGTGGAAGACGCCCACGTGCTCGAGCACCGGTGTCAGGACGAGGCCGTAGCCGGCCGCCTCGACGAGCGCGGCAAACCGCGCCACGGTGTCCTCCCACCGGGCGGACTCGGGCCAGAGCACGTCGTGCATGCCGGTCGGGGTCCGTGCGGGCGACGCGGGCGACGCGGGCGCGTTCGCCCCCGGGCTCATGGGTGGCTCCTCCACGACGGGGATCAGACTTTCTGGCCCGGGAGCTGCCGGTAGGCGTCGAACACGCCGTCGAGATGCTTGAGCGCAGTGATCAGCGAGTGCAGATGGGTCGGATCGGCCAGCTCCACGTCGAAGGACATCCGGCTGACCCGGTCGGGCGTGGTCGCCGTGCGGGCGGCGACGATGTTGAGGTGGTGCTCGGACACGACCCGGCTCACATCGGCCAACAGGCGGGAGCGATCGAAGGCCTGCACCTCGATCGTGGCCACGAACACCCCTTCGTTGCCCCGGTCCCACTCGACCTCCATGAGCCGCTCGCGGGACTGGTCGGCCAGCGCGGTCGCGTTGGCGCAGTCCGTCCGGTGCACCGAGACCCCCCGGCCCTGAGTGACGAAGCCGATGATCTGGTCGCCGGGCACCGGCGTGCAACAGCGGGCCAAGTGGATCATCACGTCGTCGAGGCCCTCGACGTAGACGCCGGTCGAGGTGCGCCGCCCCGGACGCGGCGCCTTGACGCCCCGCAGGGCCGTCGTCGGGAGCTGCTCGTCGGCGTCACCGGCGCGCGAGCACCCGGGCCAACCGCTGCACCACGGACTGGGCCGATGCCTGGTTCTCGCCGATGGCGGCGTAGAGCGCGTCGAGGTCGGCCAGGTTCATGGAGGCGGCGACCTCCGAGAGTGCCGCCGAGTTGAGCAGCTTGTGCAACGGCAGCCCTTCGCGGCGGAGCGCACGTGAGATCTCCTCGCGCCCCGTCTCGATGGCGTCCTCGCGTCGCTCCCGAGAGAACCACTGGCGGATCTTGTTGCGCGCCCGGGTGGACGCCACGATCTGGAGCCAGTCACGTGACGGACCAGGCGTGGCCGACTTCGACGTGATGATCTCGACCGTGTCGGCCGAGCTGAGCTGCGTCTCGAGCGGCATCAGGCGGCCGTTGACCCGCGCCCCGATGCAGCGGTGCCCGACCTCGGTGTGAATGGCGTAGGCGAAGTCCACCGGGGTCGAGCGCGCCGGGAGCGCGATCACCTTGCCCTTGGGGGTGAAGACATAGACCTCGTCTTGTTCGAGGTCGAGCTTGAGCGCCTCGAGGAACTCGATCGGATCGTCGGTCTGGCGCTCGACGTCGGCGATGCGCTGCAGCCACGCCATCTCCGAGGAGCTGTCCTCCTTGGACTTGTAGCCCCAGTGCGCCGCGATGCCATATTCCGCGCGATGGTGCATCTCCAACGTGCGGATCTGCACCTCGACCGGCTTGCCGTCCATCCCGATCACCGTCGTGTGCAGGGACTGGTACATGTTGAACTTGGGCGTGTTGATGTAGTCCTTGAACCGCCCGTGCACCGGTGCCCAAATGGCGTGGATGGCACCCAGCGCGGCCCAACAGTCCTTCTCGGACTCGACGACGACCCGGATGCCGACGAGGTCGTTGATGTCGTCGAACTCCTTGCCCCGGACCACCATCTTCTCGTAGATGGACCACAGGTGCTTCGGCCGCCCGCTCACATCCGCCTCGATCCCCATCTCCTCCAGGCGCTGACGCACGTGCACGAGCACGCGCTCGAGGTACTCCTCGCGTTCGGGGAGCGCGAGCCGCCACCATCTGCTCGATCTCCGCGTAGCGCTTCGGATGGAGCGTGGCGAAGGCGAGGTCCTCGAGCTGCCAACGCACCTGTTGCACGCCGAGGCGGTGCGCCAACGGCGCGTAGACGTCGAAGGTCTCCTGCGCCGTGCGGCGCTGCTTCCACTCGGGCATCACGGCCAGGGTGCGCATGTTGTGCAGACGGTCGGCCAGCTTGATCAGCAGGACCCTCCAGTCCTCGGCCATGGCGACGAGCATCTTGCGGATGGTCGCCGCCTGCTGCGCCTCCTTCGAGTTGAACTGCAGCCGGTCGAGCTTGGTCACCCCGTCGACCACCCTGGCCACACCCTCGCCGAAGGTCGAGCGGATGTCGTCGAGGGTGAGACCCGTGTCCTCCACGGCGTCGTGGAGCAGGGCGGCGGCGACCGTCTGTCCGTCGAGGCCCAGCTCGGCCACGATGGTCGCGACGGCGACGGGATGGGTGATGTAGGGCTCGCCCGATCGGCGGAACTGGCCTTCGTGGGCCGCGGCAGCGGTTCGGCCGGCCTCGATGATGGCGCCCGGGTCGTCGTCAGGCCGGTGGCGCGCGAACTCGCCGAGAAGAGGCGCGAGTAGCTCGTCGACGTCGAACTCGTGTGTCTGCGCCTGCGTCGTGGCGCTCACCTTGGCCAGCGACACCATCGCTCCAGGGTACCTGCCAGGAACGAGAAATCCGGACCCCCCCGACGCCGGGGAGGTACTGAACGCATCAGCGGCGACGCTTGCCCTTGTTCTTGCGCGGCCGTGGCCCTGGAGCCGACCCAGTCGACTGCGAGGCCGGCGCCGGGCTGGCCGACGTCGACGACGGGCTCGACCCCGCCTGCCGGTCCATCACAGCTGTCCCCGTCACGTTCCCACCGCCACTGCCCGACCCGGTGCCGGCGCCCGAGCCGGTGCCGGCGCCACTGCCCGAGCCCGGACGGATGGGCCCGCTGCGCTTGCTGCTCTTCGACCGTGACGGGGCAGGCGCAGCTCCGCCGCCGGACCGAACAGCCTGGCCCGAGGCCGCCACACTGATCTGGGTGGCCATCGTCGCGGCGTCGACGGCCGAATACGACGTATGGCCCTCGCCGCGCTGTTCGAGCCGTCGGGCGACGGAGACCCAGCGGTCCTCGCGCTCCTTCATCATGGACAGCACGGGTGATGCGATGAAGATGGACGAGTACGCACCGGAGAGCAGTCCGACGAAGAGGGCGAGCCCGTAGGACTGGAGCGTGGTGGCGCCGAGGAGCTGGGCGCCGATGAGGAGCACGGCGAGCACCGGCAGGATCGCGACCATGGACGTGTTGATGGACCTGGCCAGGGTCTGGTTCATCGAGAGGTTGATCAGCTGCGGGTAGGTCATGCGGCCGCTGCTGCCGATGCCTCTCGTGTTGTCACGGACCCGATCGAACACGACAACGGTGTCGTAGAGCGAGTAGCCCAGGATGGTCAGGATGGCCACGACCGTGTCCGGCGTGACCTGGAAATTGAAGATGGAGTAGATGCCGACGGCCACCAGGACGTCGTGGATCATCGCGATGAACGCGGCGATGGCCATCTTCGGCTCGAAGCGGAAGCTGATGTAGATCGCCACGACGATGAAGAAGATGATCAAGGCCTGAATGGCCTTGTCCGTAATGGACGAACCCCACGTCGGGCCGACGGTGGTGATGCTGATCTTGTCGGACGACGACTTGAGTGCCGCGTTCTGAGGCTGCGTCGTGGTCGTCGTCGAGGACGATGCCGCGGTTGTCGTCGTTGTCGCCGCCGACCCGGTGGAGTGGTGCGGCGAGGTGAGCTCGAGCATGGCCTTTTGCACGCGAAGGTTGACTGCCTGTTGTTGGGACTCGGCGAGCCGGTTGATGTCCGACTGGACGTTCAGCGTCTGGTTCGTCCCGGTGCCGAGGAGTTCGACCGTTGGGTTGATCAGCCCCGTCCCATTCAGGGCATTGACGGCCTGCGTCTGGGTGATCCCCGGTGCGGCGATCGTCCACTCGGTGCCGCCCTTGAACTCGATCCCGAGGTTCAACCCGCCACGAAGGACGATGGAGATGATCCCGAGCACGATGATGAGCGTCGAGATGCCGAACCAGATTTTGCGGCGCCCGACGAAGTCGAAGCGGGTCTCGCCTCGGTAAAGACGGGCGATCGGGCCGTGCCCTCGGCGCGGCTTGGCCAGCAGCGTCCGCGCCGCGACGTCGACCGTGATGAGCTCGTCCTCGTCGAGCTGGCTCACATCGACGCCCTCTTCCAGGCGCTCGACGTCGTCCTCGCTCACCTCGTCGAGGGCGCTGGCGTCGTCGTGCTTGCCGTTGCCGCTGCTGTCGCTCACGATCCACCACCCCCGGCTGCCGCACCCGCCATGCCGCCGACGCCGGCCACGGCCGGTTCTGGCTGGTTGGCGCCGAGCCCGGTGGAGATGCTGAACGCACCCGTGCCCTGGAGCCGCTCACTCTGACCCAGGAGGATGACGAGCGGCCGGGTGTAGAACCAGGTCACGGCCATGTCCATGATCGTCGAGAGTCCCAGGAAGAACGCGAATCCCTTCACGTTCCCGACCGCGACGAAGTACAGGACGATCGCGGCCAGCAACGAGACGAAGTCCGCCGCCCACACCGTCCGCCACGCGCTCTTGAAGCCGCGGTCCACCGACGTTCGTACCGATCGTCCGGATCGGGTCTCGTCCTTCAGTCGCTCGAAGTACACGATGTAGGAGTCCACGGTGATGCCGATCGACACGATCAGTCCGGTGATGCCGGCCAGGTCGAAGCTCGGTGCCGCCGAGGTGTGACCGAGGGCCGAGATGATCGCCCACAGCATCATCGCCGTGAGCACGAGCCCCGAGATCACGACCAGGCCGAGCGCCCGGTAGTAGGCCAGGACGTAGAGCAGCACGAGGATCAGTCCGCCGACGCCGGCGGCGAGGCCGGCGACGAGGGCCGAGTGGCCCAACGTGGCGGACACGGTCTCCGACGTCGCCGCCTTCAGGGTGATCGGCAGCGCGCCGTAGTTCATCGCCTGGGCCAAGTTCTGGGCGTCCTGCTGGGTCAGGTTGCCCGAGATCTCACCCCGGCCGTCGAACGAGCTCCACGCGGCCTGGGTGGGCTGGATGATCGGCGCCGAGTACACGTTCCCGTCGAGCTCGATCCCGAGCAGCTGATGGAAGTTCTCCTGTGACACCTTGTCCCACAACGCCGATCCCTTCGAACCCGCCAGCGTGTAGTCGACGACCCACTGGCCGGTCTGGTTCTGGGTTGCCGTGGCGCCCGAGATCGAGCGCCCCGTCATCTGGGACGGGCCGAGCACGCACCGAAGGCCCCCGCGGCCACAGGCACTCCGCAAGCCGGGCAGGAGCACCGTGCTGCGGGCGTAGTCGGGTTTCGCGACGCTGCTCGACGGATACGTCACAAACTGCGCGTCGGGAGGAACGTTGTTCTGGGTGTACCCCTGCGGCGAGTTGTTCGGTTGGACGTTGAGGTTCGCCGCCGTCAGCTGTGAGGAACTCGAGCACGCCGGGATCGCTCCGATTCCACGCTGGAGCGACACGTGCTTTTTCGTTTCGTGGGGGTAGGCGAAGCACAGCACGGGGCGGAAGTACATGCGCGCCGTCTGACCGATCTGGTTCAGCACTTGCTGGGCGTCCTTGACGCCCGGGATCGAGACGGAGATCTGGTTCTTCCCCGTCGTCTCGACCTGCGAGCCCGATACGCCGAGACCGTTCACACGCAGATTCAAGATGTTGACCGTCTCGTCGAGGTCGGACTGGCTGATGTGGTTGCCCTCCGCCGTGTAAACGACGGCAACGCCGCCAGCGAGGTCCAGGCCGAGGCGGGGTGACCACTTGGCCGCGAACACGGCGGCGAAAGAGACCAACGAGATCGCGACCACCGCGATCACGCTGATGAGGAGGTTCCGCCGATGCTGGCGCTGGGCCCGGCCGCCGGACTTGGGGCTCACGCCTCTTCGGCCTCCCCATCGTCTGCCGGCTGGGAGTCGTGGGTCCCGTCGCCGTTGCTCGAGGACTCCTCCTTTGCGACCTGGACGTCCTGGACGTCTGAGAGCCGATCGACTTTTTTGGCGATGGCCTGGCGCAAGAACACGATCCTGGTGGGCTGAGGCCCGTCGAGATTCCCCTCGTCGTTCAATGCTCCGGTGAGCAGCGTGTAGCGATCACCGTGGATCTCGAGGACCGTACCGATGACCCCACCGACGGTCTGCACGTCGTCGCCCACCTCGATGTCCTTGTTCTGCGACTGTCGGGCCGCCTGGGCCTTGCGCTGCTGCGGCCGGATGAAGAAGAAGTACCCGAGCAGCCCGATGGCGAGCAGCGGCAACAGCGTGATCAGCGGGTTGGAGCTCGACTTGCTGGTGGACGTGGTGGCGACGAGAGAAAAGAGGAACGTCATAGGAGGTCCTTGCACCGAAGCAGTTGCAAAGCGCCACCCTAGTGCGTGCGTTCAGGGGTTCCCCGGCGGGCGCTGCCCCGGAATAGCACGGGCAGGCCGTCGGTGCCCGCCAGGGCGAGGTGCCTCACCCGGCATCGGCCCTTGCGGGTGGCCGGGCGGCCGCTCGGGGCCGGGCCACCGGAGAGGAGCAGGTGGCCCGGCCAGCGTCACGACCTCCGGATAAGTCTCGACCTCCGGGGAAGAGGACCGCGACTCAGGGAACCGGTCATCGATCAGCTCTAGGCGGCGAGGAATCCCCCCGACTGGTGCTCCCAGAGGCGTCCGTAGACGCCGGCGCGACCAGCCGCGAGGAGCTCGGCATGTGTGCCCTGCTCGACCACCTGCCCGTGCTCGAGCACCACGATGCGGTCCATCCGCGCGATGGTGGCCAGCCGGTGGGCGACGACCAACGCGGTCGTGCCCTCCATCAGACGCCACAGGGCCTCTTGCACCAACGATTCCGACTCCGAGTCGAGCGCGGAGGTAGCCTCGTCGAGCACGAGCACCCGGGCGCCCTTGGCCATGGCCTGCGCGATGGCGACGCGCTGGCGCTGACCGCCCGAGAGCTTCATGCCACGCTCCCCCACGATGGTCTCGTACCCCGCAGGGAGGCGCTGGACGAATTCGTCGACGCACGCGGCGTCGCCGACGGTCCTTACGAGGTCCATGTCGGGACCGTCCGGGAGCTCCAGGCCGTAGCAGATGTTCTCGGCGATGGTGCGGTGGAGCATCTGCGGATCCTGCGGTACGTAGGCGATGTGACGCCGCAGCGAGTGCTGAGTGACCCGTGCGATGTCCTGACCGTCGATCTCGATCGCGCCACCGTCGCGGTCGGCGAAACGGAGGAGCAGCTTGGTCAGCGTGGTCTTCCCCGAGCCTGACGGCCCGACCAACCCCACGTGCTCGCCCGGCTCGATGCGCAGGTCCAACCCGTCGAAGAGCGGCGCGCCGTCGCGGTACGCGAACCGCAGCGCGCGGAACTCAACCCGACCCCGAGGCACAACGAGGTCCGGCGCATTCGGCACGTCGACGATGTCGGGCTCGGTCGCGGCGATGCCGGCGAACTTTGCGCAACGCCCCACCGCACGCGACAGCATGCGGATGAACTCGAACGACTCCTCCAGGCTGGTGCCGACGAACGTGGCGTAGAAGAGGATCAGGTAGACGGCACCGGCGGCGGCGACGTGGTGGAGCGCGAGCACGACACCCACGGCAACTGCGGCCCAGTTGAAGAAGGCCATGGCTGATTCCATTTGGAGCCGCGTCGCCGTGAAGACGCGGCGGGCGCGGTAGTCGGCGTTCACCGAGTCGGCCACGAGATCGGCCACGTGGTCTTTTTCGCGGTCTTCTGCCGCTTGGGTCCGAACGGTCGTCAGGTTCGCAATGGTGTCCGCGATCACGCCGGTCGCTCGCGAGTGGGAGTCCGAGAAAACCTTCTCGGCCGCGACGACTCGGCCCATGCGCAAGCACAGGACAAGGATGAACACAGACACGAGCGCCGCCATGACCAGCGCCACGGGCCAGGCCACGATGCCGAGGACGACGATGGCGCCCAGCACGGTCACGCTGATGCGCAGGATGCCCCAGACCATGGCGTCGATGAGCTCGACGAAGGCCCAGCTCGAGGTCTCCAGGGTCGCGATCACCTCGCCCGAAGGACGGTCGGTGTGCCACCCGTGGCTGAGTCCGATCAGGTGGTCGTACCCGTTCGTGATCGAGCGCCCGAAGGCGCGCAGCGTCGCGCCCCAGTTGAGCCAGCCGCCGAGACGGCCGAAGACCACGGCGGCGACGAGGATCAGCGCGTAGGCCACGATCAGCGGGCCAAAGGTGTGCCACAGGTCCTTGTCTTGCTGGGTCCCGAGCTCGGCGATCCGGCTGAGGAGCGCGGCGAAGACCAGCGGTGCCGCGACGGCGTTGGCGAGCGTACCCAGCACGATGGCGGTGCTGCTGCAGGCGAAGCCGACGCGGTCGGGTCGCATCTGGATCCAGCAATAGGCCAGCGTGTCCTTGGTTGATGCATTCGGGAAGAGGGTGCGTTCACCCATGGGACTTCTCCTGTGGTGCGAGGAAAGGAAAGGAAAGGAAAAGAAAAGAAAGGGATGTGCCCGGAGGCAGGGCTCGGTCTACGAGCTGGAGGATCGGGAGCCGCTCAGCGGGGAGCGGCGGGGAGGCGCTGAGGCGCCGTCAGAAGCCGGGGCGGCCTGCGGCCGGACCTGACTTCGGCTTTCCGATCACCGGTCCGGCGAGAGCCGCGAGCGGCAGGAGGTCCGCGCAGGCGCGCACCGACGGCTGTAGCCGAGTCATCGTGCCTGCCATCGGATCACCTCGTTTCCCGCTCGTGGCGCGTTCCAAAAGAGGTTAGCTCAGGACGAGACGCGGCGCGTGCAGTCGAGTGCTCTGAGCGCTCGTCGCTCAGAAGAGCGGGGGCGACGGCGAGGGCGGAGGGCCAACCCGCCCGAGATGGGCCCAGGCGCGCTCAGTGGCCACCCGTCCCCGAGCGGTGCGCTGCATCAGGCCGCTTTGGAGCAGGAACGGCTCGTATGCGTCCTCGACGGTGTCGGGCTCCTCACCGACACAGTGCGCGAGGGTGGTGAGGCCGACGGGTTGGCCGCGGAAGCGCGAGCAGAGTGTCGTGAGGATGGCACGATCGACCTTGTCGAGCCCGAGCTCGTCGATGCCGAAGAGCTCGAGGCCCTCGTTGGCGGTCGCTCCGTCGATGAAGCCGTCGCCGCGCACCTCCGCGAAATCGCGCACACGGCGTAACAGCCGGTTGGCCACTCGGGGCGTACCGCGGGAACGCTCCGAGATCCGGGTGGCTCCATCGTCGTCGATCCCGACCTTGAGGATGCGGGCCGAACGCTCCACGATGGCGCGTAGGTCCGCGGGACCGTAGAGGTCGAGCCGGCCGACGAAGCCAAATCGATCGCGCAACGGGCCAGACACGAGACCGGTGCGCGTCGTCGCGCCGACAAGCGTGAAGTGAGGGAGCTCCAGGCGGATGGAGCGTGCGGTGGGACCTTTCCCGATAAGGATGTCCAGCCGGCCGTCCTCCATTGCGGAGTACAGCATCTCCTCGACCGAGCGGTGGAGGCGGTGGATCTCGTCGATGAACAAGACGTCTCCGTCCTGCAGATCGGTCAACAGGGCGGCGAGGTCACCGGCGCGGGTCAGCACTGGGCCCGCCGTGATGCGCAGACCGGCCGCCATCTCGACGGCCACGATGCCGGCCAGCGACGTCTTGCCGAGCCCGGGCGGCCCGGCGAACAGGATGTGGTCGACCGGCTGGCGGCGTTGACGCGCCGCCTGGAGCACGATGGCGAGATGCTCGACCAGCTCGGCCTGACCTACGAACTCGGACAGAGAGCGCGGCCGGAGGCCGAGCTCCTCGAGCTCTTCCTCGCCGTCGGCCGGTGCGGGGTCGACGACCCGGCTCTCGTCGTCCGCGACCGCCAGCACCTCGCGGCGAGCCCTCGGGCTCACCGCGAGGCCAGTTCTCGCAGGGCCAGCCGCAACATCTCCTCCACGCCGACATCGTCGCGCAGGCCGTCGAGCGCAGCCCGGATCTCATCGGGCGCGTAGCCGAGCTCGCTCAGCGCCGCTCTGGCCTCCGCGCGCGAGGTACGCGACGCCGGCAGTGCATCGCGACCCGCCGTGGCCACCGACACGGTCGACAGATCCGGCAGATCGAGCCGGCTCTTCAGCTCGATCATCAGTCGCGCCGCCGTCTTGCGACCGACTCCAGGCACGGTGCACAACGTCTCGACGTCGTCTTCGAGCACGGCGGTGGAGAGCGCCGCCGGCGAGAGGCATCCCACGATGGCGAGCGCCAGCGCGGGGCCAACCCCGTGCGAGCCGAGGAGCACCTCGAAGCAGCGTCGCTCGTCGTCGTGCACAAAGCCGTAGAGGACGATGGCGTCCTCGCGCACGTGCGTGTGCACGAAGAGAGTCGTCTCCTCCCCGGCTCCACCGGTGACCACCGCGGTCGCGGTCGCAGGCGTGACCGCGACCCGGTAGCCGACCCCGGCGACGTCGACGATTACTTCGCCGTCCCCCGTCCGCGATCACCGCGCGCCCTCGCAGCAGTCCGATCATCGCTTCTCCTTCATCCTCGTGACCTCGAGCGCTCGGCGCAGCCCGGCCGACGAGAGGTGGCACACGGCGAGGCCGAGGGCATCTGCGACGTCCGGCGGACCACCGACCGTATCGAGGCTGAGGACCCGGGCCACCATGCGCTGCACCTGCTGCTTCGTGGCTGCGCCGTATCCGACGAGCGCTAGCTTGACCTCGTTCGCCGTGTACTGGGCGACCTCGCATCCGGCTGACGCCGCGGCGAGGAGCGCCAGGCCGCTCGCCTGGCCTACCGACATCGCGGTCGCGCGCGTTGACCTGGAAGAAGACCCGTTCGACCACCACCACATCGGGCCGCAACTCGGCCACGAGGGCCTCGAGCTCCTGGTGGAGCTCGAGGAGCCTCTGTGCCAGCTCGTCGTCGAGATCCGTCTCAATGACGCCCGCTGCTGCTGCCCGCAGTGCTCCGCCCTCCCGGCGCTCGACCAAGCCGTAGCCGCACCGCGAGAGGCCAGGGTCAACGCCCAATGCGAACATGCGTTCGCAGGATAGTCCGGCGGTGTTCTGGGGTGGCGGACCGCTCAGAAGCGGACCCCGCAGAGAGCGACCGACTCGCCGTTCAGCCCTCGAAGGCGGCGATCACCTCGTCGGGGATGTCGGCGTTCGAGTGGACCGACTGGACGTCGTCATGGTCGTCGATGGCTTCGAGCAGGCGCAGCACCTTCTTCGCCTCGGATTCATCCGAGACCGGGACGAGGGAGGTCGGTTCCAGCGAGAGGTCGACCGACTCCGGCGTGATGCCGGCACTGTCGAGCGCCTGGCGCACCGACTCGAGGTCCGCGGGTGCGCTGGTCACGACCCAGGCCGAGCCATTGGAGGAGAGGTCCTCCGCGCCGCCCTCCATGGCGATCTCCATCACCTTGTCCTCGTCGTTGTCCAGCCCGACGGTGATGATCCCCTTGCGCTCGAACTGCCAGCTGACGGACCCGGGCTCGGCCATGTTGCCGCCGTTGCGACCCAAAAGGTTCCTCATCTCCGCGCCGGTGCGGTTGCGGTTGTCGCTCAGCGTCTCGACGATGATGGCCACGCCGCCGGGCCCGTAGCCCTCGTAGTTGATCGCCTCGTAACGCACACCTTCGAGCTCGCCCGTGCCTCGCTTGATGGCCTTCTCAATCGTGTCGATCGGAACGCTGGCCGCCCTCGCCTTCTGAAATGCGGTGCGCAGGGTCGCGTTGGCATCGAGGTCGCCGCCTCCGTCGCGCGCGGCCACCTCGATGGCCCTGATGCACTTGGCGAAGACCTTGGCCCTGGCC
Source organism: uncultured Acidimicrobiaceae bacterium (assembly GCA_963824445.1). Taxonomy (GTDB): domain Bacteria; phylum Actinomycetota; class Acidimicrobiia; order Acidimicrobiales; family RAAP-2; genus Bog-473. Next base: position 68,275 of record CAWGPG010000004.1, read on the forward strand.
TTGTCCTGGGCCCCCTTGCGGTACTTGGTGGTCGCCCACTTCGAGTGACCCGACATGTATGCCCCTGCCTCGCTCCTGGCGTTCATCCGCAGCGCTCAACCGTGGAGCGCTTACCCCGTTGCTGGGAACGGGTTCTCGATTCTAACGACACCGCTTGGCACGGAGCCCGGGAGCCCGTCAGCCGGGGACGGGGATCGTCGGTGTCGGACCGGGGACCGGGTACGCCCCCGTCTGGGGAGCAATGGAGAATGGCAGGACGACGCGGGCGGACGGCGTACCAGGGACGCCGAGCGAGGGAACGACACTGAGGTGATATGGACCCGGTGGCGCCTGACTCGAGCGCCCAGAGCCCCGGCTGCCGGCCTGTTCGTCTTGGAGCCACGTCCCGGTGGCCGTCGCCGTGGCACCTGGTCCGAGAGAGATCGGTGCCATCAGGGCGCACATGTAGTGCATCGATCCTGGGTACACGACGCGTCCCGAACGATCGGAGACGAAGACGGACAGGAGGCCGCAGGGCCCGAGGGTCAGACCTCGACTCGCTCCGGGGAACTGGTTTCCCGACGGACCACATGCGGTGTTGCCGGTGTTGTGGAGTTGCACGGTGTATCGCAGCGGCGTACGCAGAGGTACAGGTCGAACAGGGACCGAGACGCTCATCACGACCTGGTTCGCGTGGCAGTTCTCGAACCGGATCCGAGCCGACCGAGTGGTGAGCGCAGGCGTCGCGGGGGCCGGGTTGCGCCGGGTCGGCAGGGTCGGGAGCGGGCCCCGGGGCAGCGTCGGCCGTGTGATGGGCACCGTCGTCGGTGAACCGCCTTGGATCGGAATCGGGACGGGGATGGCTTGTGGACCGAGGGCGAGCCGTACGGGGACTCGGACCGCCCCGCCGACGATGAGGGTGTAGTTGCCCGGAGGCTGTTGCTGCACGGCGCCACCGGCCGATCGCTGGTCCCACGTCCCGATCGAGCTGATCGCGTGATGGGGCGGGATCGGAGGGCCCAGGATGGCCGGACAGCTCAGCGGCGCGTCACGTGGGTAGACCTCCCTGCCACGACCGTTGGTGATCCGTACGGAGACGGGTGAGCACGGTCCGAGGACGAATGGCAGCGGAGCGTGCACCAGGCCGGCCCCCGGCGCCGTGCAGGAGTGGGACGAGGTGTTCCTGAGCACGACGAGGTACCGGACGAGATGCCCGGGCACGAAGGCGCCTCGGGCCACGCTCACGGTCAGCGTGACCTCGGACGCACGACAGCTTTCGTAGGAGACGTGGCCCGAGCGGACGACGAGCCCTGACCCCGGTGCCGTCGCCGTTGTCGCGCCGACCATGGTGGCTTCGTCGGGGCCGAGGGGCACGAGCACTGCGACTACACCAAGCACCGCCGGGACGACGAGGACCAGAACGTGCTTTGCGAGCCTCACCCACATGCACACTGAGACTCCCGAGGCGTCACCTCGGTTCGACCGCTTCTCAGCGCTCGTCGCAGAGGCTGGCGAACATGCGGTGCACCCGGCGGTCCGGCGTCAGCTCCGGATGGAAGACCGAGGCCACGATCGGCCCCTGTCTCACGAGGACGGGCACCCCGTCGAACCGGCCCAGGACGTCCACCTCGTCGCCAATCGACACGATGAGCGGAGCCCTGATGAACACCGCCGGGAGCGCAGGGCCCTCGCCGAGCTCCACCTCGCCTTCGAACGAGGCGACCTGGCGTCCGTAGCCGTTGCGCCGCACCACCACGTCGAGTGCCCCGAAGCAGCGCTGGTCCGACCGGCCGTCCTCGATGGCGCGGGCGAGCAGGACGAGGCCGGCGCAGGTCCCGAGCACCGGCAGCGCCGACCCCTCCCCGCGCAAGCGGTCACCGATGGCTTCGAAGAGACCGGTCGACTCCAAGAGCATCGACAGCGTCGTCGACTCGCCCCCGGGCAGGACCAGGCCGTCGACCCCGTCGAGGTCCTCCGGGTGCTTGACCAACCGGCCTTGACGACCTACTTCCTCCAGCGCGGCCAGGTGCTCCCGGACGTCACCCTGGAGGTCGAGCACACCGATGGGTGAGTGCGGCCCTACCACCCCCGGTCGGCGAGATGCTCTCCGAACGCCGACGACTCGAGGCCGCGCATCGCCTCGCCCAGTCCGCGCGAGACCTTTGCCACGTGCTCCGCGTCCTCGTAGTGCGCCGTGGCCTCCACGATCGCCGATGCCATGCGGGCGGGGTCGGAGGATTTGAAGATGCCCGAGCCGACGAAGACGGCCTCGGCTCCAAGCTGCATCACGAGCGCGGCGTCGGCCGGTGTGGCAATGCCGCCCGCGCAGAAGAGCGGGACCGGGAGGCGGCCGGCGTCGTGGATCTCCTGCACGAGGCCGATTGGTGCGCCCAGCTCCTTGGCCCACCGGTACAGCTCGGTGTGGTCGGCCTGGGTGAGGGCGCGCACGTCTCCGAGGATGGAGCGCAGGTGCCGGACCGCCTCGACGATGTTGCCGGTGCCCGCCTCTCCCTTGGAGCGGATCATCGCGGCGCCCTCGCTGATCCGTCGCAGGGCCTCGCCCAAATTGGTGGCACCGCACACGAACGGAACCGTGAACGGCCACTTGTCGATGTGGTGCGCCTCGTCGGCCGGCGTGAGCACCTCCGACTCGTCGATGAAGTCGACGCCCAGGCTCTGTAGCACCTGCGCCTCCGCAAAGTGGCCGATGCGGGCCTTGGCCATGACCGGGATCGTCACCGCGTCGATGATCCCCTCGATCAGAACAGGATCGCTCATCCGCGCCACCCCGCCGTCGCGGCGGATGTCGGCGGGTACTCGTTCGAGCGCCATGACCGACACGGCACCCGCGTCCTCGGCCACCTTGGCCTGCTCTGCGTTGACCACGTCCATGATGACCCCGCCCCGCAACATGTCCGCCAACCCCCGCTTGACGGTGAATGTCCCGGTCGTCATGGCGCCAGTCTACGAGGGTCCGCCGTCCCCACTCACCATGTGCTCGACGGTGCTCGACGTCGCCGCTCGGCTCACCACTCGCTCAACGCCGCCGCCCGGACCGCGGTCTCGTCCAGATCGCCCGGGACCTCGGGGTCGTCTCGGTGGCCGACGGACGGGTCGATCCACACCCAACGGGTCGCGCCGAAGCGGTCGCGGCCGAACACGGAGCCGGGGGCGGGCGCATCGGCGCGCATCATCAGCTGCAAGGCGCTCAGCAGACCGCTCGGATAGCGGACGGCGGAGGCGCCCACGACGTCGGCCCGGTACTCACGTGACGAGCGCCGTCCGATGCTGCGGCGGAGCGTGGCCTCGCCGCCGAGGAGCCCAGCCAGCGTGATGGCGACGCACGACACTCCATTGTCCCCCCGCTTCACATGGGCCAGCTCGTGGGCCACGACTCCCTCGAGCTGAATGGGATCGAGCAGGTCGAGGAGGCCCCTCGTGACGACGAGGTCGCCCGACGTGGCGTCCCGGCCAAGGGCGCACGCGTTGGGGACGCTGTCACGCACGAGATGGAGCGACGGGACGCGCACTCCGAAGGTGGCGCACAGCCCTTCGACCATGTTCGTCAGGCGGGGCTCGTCGTGCTCGCGGAGCGGGACCGCGCCGACCGCCCGCAGCGCGCGGCTCGGCGCCAGCCGCCAGAGGACGTACGCCACCCCGACGCCGACAACGACAAGTGCGACCACGCCGACGATCCACGAGACCGCAACGGTGAGCACGACACCGAGGACGAGCGCGGGCACGACCGCGGGGAAGGCGCAGAGCATGACGGCGCGTCGCCGGTTGGCCGTCACCTCGCTCGAAAGGATCTTCGGCGCGCCGAGGCCGTGCTGCGCCGGTTCAGGCTCGGCCGGCATCGGCGCCGAGGGCGCCACGGCCACCGAGCCCTCCGGGCGCCGATTGCCCTGTTGCCTCCCGCCGTCTTGCCTCCCGCCGTCTTGCCTCCCGCCGTCTTGCCTCCCGCCCTGTTGCCTCCCGCCTTGGCCCCTTCGCTGTCCGTTCTGGGGCGTTCCGGAGCGCTGTCGGGCCGCGCTTCCCTGACCGGCGTCACCGCGGCGCCCTGGCCCGAACCACCCTTCGCCGAGGAGCGTGCGCCCCCACCTCCGGAACCTGTGCCGCTCGAGCTCGTCGCGCCGGTCGCCCCCGCAGCTCTCCGGTCGTTGTCGCTTCCTCGCGCCCGGTTCCGGTTCCTGTTCCGATTGCGGCTCCGGCTGCGGTTCGTGCCCCCGCGCCCGCCTCCTTGACCGGTACCGCCGCCGCCGCTCCCTCCGGCCGACGATCCGCTCCCGCCGCCTCCAGCCGGCGTCCAGCGTTGTCACTCTGGTCGGCCATGGAGAAGGAAGCCTACGTCACCTCACGACGACTCCATCAGCCTGCCGTCACCGCCTCAGCGCTCTCGCCGCTTCCGGCGACGATGGCCCGTTGATAGACGTCCAGGTATCGCTGGGCCAGTGCGTCCATCGACCAGGCGCGGGCGTGCGCCCGGCCGCCTCGTGCGCCTCGAGGCACGAGGCCCCGCCTCCCCGGACGGCGTCGGCGAGGGCCGCCCGAGCGCGCGGGCGAGCGCGTCGACGTCGCCCGGCGGGACCAGCGCGGCAAGTCCACCGGCGGCCTCTCGATATCCCTCGATGTCCGATGCCACCACCGCGCAGCCCGCCGCCATGCCCTCGAGGAGCGACCATGCCGAACGACTCGCCCTGCGAGCGACGGCGCGCAGAGGACGTCTGCCCCGGCCAGGCGGCGGGCCACCTCTCCGTCGTCGAGCACGCCGAGCCAGTCGGACCCGGTCGGACTCGGGGTGGCGGCGCCGCTGCATCTCGTCGGCGGGTCCGTCGCCCGCCACCCACAACACCGCGGTCGGTCGACGCGGCGAAGGCCTCGAGCAGGACGCGAGTCCCTTGCGCTCCTCGTGACGGCCGACGAAGAACACGGTCGGACCGGCCCTCGGCGTCGCGCATCGGGCTCGGCCGACGCGAAGCGCGCCAGGTCGACACCGTTGAAGAGCACTTCGAAGATCCCTCCGCCCGAGCGCTCGCCCGTCTCCCGGGCGGCCTCGGACACGGCGACGCGCACCTGCAGGCGCCGCCCGACCAGGCGCGGCCAGCGGCTGCAGCACCGGCACCCAACGGCTGACGCCCGCCCGGTGGTAGGTGCCGACCATCGGCGAGCGGCGCGCGAGCGACCAGGCCGTAGCGCGGTGACGGGGGCCAGTGGCTCGTGCACGTGGACCACGTCGAAACCGCCCGCGCGCACGACGCGCACGGCGCGCGCCGCTGCCGTCGGGCGACAGGGCGACGGGCGCCACCGAGCCGTTGGAGCGGACGCCGGTGGGGCGACCGATGACGACGACGTCTCGCTCGACGACCTCGGACGATGGACCCGCCAGCGCCGGATCGGCCGGGCCCGCACGGTCCGATGACTCGTGACCCAGGCCCGCGGAGTGCAGTGACGCGAGAGGCCGAGGACCTGGCCCTGCACGCCGCCGGGTCGAGTCAGCGCGTACGGCGACACCATGGCGATCCTCATCGAGGGTCGTCTCGGCCAGTTCGGCTGGAAGAGGTGCCACTGCTCGGGATGGCGGCGTATGTCGTGCTCGAAGGTGGTGGCGAGCTCCTGGGTCACCCGGGCGACGTCGCTCGCGAGCGTGCCCCGCCGGCTCGGTGTCGAGCGGGGGGTGCACGACGCCCGTGTGCCAGTCTCCCGGTCCCGAATAGACGACCACCGGGACCAGCGGCGCGCCCGTGCGCAGCGCGAGCGTGGCCGCCCCGCCGGGCAGCGTCGTGCGCTCGCCGAAGAACTCGACCTCCACGCCGTTGCCGACCAGGTCGCGGTCGCTGACCAGGCCGGCCACGCTCGCCGTCCTTGAGCGCCGCGCAGCAGCGCCGCGCTCGAACCCTCGCCCAGCGGCACGGCGGTGAGCCCCATGGCGGCCCGTTGGCCACGAACCACTCGAAGAGCTCCGGCGGGCTCGAGCCGTTCGACGACCGCCGTCATGCGGCATGCCCTCGAGGGCCAGCCAGGCTCCGCCCCACTCCCAGCTGCCCACGTGCGGCAGCGCCATCACGATGCCGCGGCCGAGCGCCAAGGCGGCGCGCAGGTGCTCGGCGCCGTCCTCGAGCCGGAACCGCGCCCGACGCCTGCGCGCTCGACCAGGGAAGGCGCGCGCCGTCGGCCCAGTAGCGCGCGTACGGCCGAACGCTCGCCGGCTCCAGCGGCGGACGAGCGCGGGGTCGGGCTCGACCCCGTCGGGGCATTCGCTCGCCAGCACTCGCCGCATGTGGCGCCGTTCATGGCCAGCGGCCTCGCTGTCCCGCCACGCGATGACCCGGGCCACGCCCGCGGCGATGCCCTGTGCGACCGGTCCCGACATCTGCCCCATCGCCTCGCCGAGACCCCGATAGGTGAGGTACCGGACGGTGTCGCTCACTGCCGACGTCGTGCGCGTCACCGAAGGATTACGCCCTCACGTCGGGCGAACAGGAGCTGTCGCCATCGCGACCGCATCCAGGCCCCGAGCGGGAAGCATCGACGACAGCCGCCGTGCTCAGGAGGAGGACGACAACTGCGCTCGGCGGCGCTGGCGCTCGAGGACTCCGGCCGGAGCCGGCGGCGGCGCCGTTGCGCGAATCGCCCGAGTGCCGCCGCGCGGTCGTCGGCGCTCCCGCAGTGTCCGGCCCGAACGGCTGCTCAACGCCTCCTGGCGGCGTGCCCGCCACCGCCCGACGGGTGCGCCGCGAGGTCGAGCTGAGAGCGTCGACGGCGGGACGCCGCTCGGCGTTCGGCCCTCTCGCCAGGCGCGCCAGCGAGAGTCCACCCGACCTTCCCGCCACGCCTCGATCCGCCGCCGGATGACCTCGTCCCGTCCCGACGCCGCGTTCCAGACCCGACGAAACTGGTCACCGCGGTGAACGAGATCAGGGCGAACATGACCCACAGCACCGGAACGAAGAAGGAGGCGCTCAGGAAGGCGACGCCCAAGAGCACCATCCGCTCGGCGCGCTCCATGAGACCGCCCTTGGCGGAGAGCCCGAGCGACTCCGCCTTCGCCCGCTCGTAGGAGACCAGGGCGGTCGACCGCCAATATGGCCATGGGCAGGAGCGCGAGGTGTCCCTCGTGGCGATCGACCAGGTACCAGGCGCACCCGAACATGAGCACGGCGTCGGCGACGCGGTCCGTCACCGAGTCGAAGAAGGCGCCGCGGACGGACGCGGTCCCGGCTGCCTTGGCCACCGGCCCGTCGAGGAGGTCGTGCAACCCGGTCACGATCAGGAAGAGAACTGCGAGATGCAGGTGTCCGGTGGCGACCAGCAGCGCAGTGACCGTCGCCGACACGAGGCCTGTCGCAGTGAGCACGTCCGCGGTGATGCCTCGGCGATGCAACGCTTCGCCGACCGGGCCGGTGGACCGGTCGACCGCCGCTCGCCAGCGACCGTCGAACATCGAGCTCCTCGTCCAGCGCCTCGGGGAGTCGGGTCGGGTCCGGGCGCTGTACGCAGGAGTTTACCATCCGTTCCCACGAGGCTGAGGTTCCTGTCCCCCTTGTCCGACTCCCCATCGGAGCCCGTTCGGGGCCTCCATCCTGGAGAAGCCCGCCATCCGAAACGCCGGCCGGAACGTAGCCCAGGGACAGTGATCCTGGCCGCCCCACGTTCCACCTGGCCGCATCGCGGCGGGCACACGACTCGAGCCCACCGCAGCCCAACCCGCATTGCTCACAGGCGCCGAACCGGCATCGACCGGACCGGCATCGAAGGGCGTCGAACCCGCATAGAGGGGCGCCGAACCCGCATCGAGGGGCGCCGAACCCGCATCGAGGATCGGTGGCGGCCGCGAGCACGCTCCTCCGAACGATTCCTCGCCCGTTTCCGTGCCGCTGTCGGTTGTCCCCCTGGCCGGCGCGGCCTCCCTCCTCCTGGCCGGCGCGCTGCTGGCCGGCGCGCTCCTGGCCGGCGCCGCGTCCCTCGTCGCTGGGACCGCCCTTGCGGCCCCCGCCGCGGCCAGCAGCAAGCCGCCCCTCGTGAAGGCGATCGAGACCGACTTCCACATCGCGTTGTCGAAGCACTCCTTCACTCCGGGCCGCTACACGTTCGAGACCGAGAACAAGGGCCACGTGACACACTCCCTCGAGATCACCGGGCCCGGTCTGAAGCGTCCACACACGAAGAACCTGGCGCCCGGACAGAACGCGAAGCTCACGGTGACGTTCAAGAGCGGGACCTACGACATCTTCTGCCCGATTCCCGGCCACAAGGCGCTCGGCATGAACGTCAACCTGAAGGTGCGATCGGCGGCAACGACCACACCCCACATGTAGTCCGGTCGCCGCCCACCGCGATCGGCTCAGCTCACGCCCACCGCGATCGGCTCGGGTCGACGCCCACCGCGATCACAGCGGCCAGCAGGAGGGCGTAGGGCACCCAGATACCTGAGCGGGAAGCGTTCCAGCGGTCGTACACTCATCTCCGCGGCCCGCACGAGGCCGTTCCCAGGGGAGGGACGAGGTGCCACACGACCCGACCGCTATTCGCAACGTCGCACTCGTCGGCCACCACGGCGCCGGCAAGACGACCCTGGCCGAGGCGTTGCTGGCCGCCACGGGCGCCATCGCGAGGCGGGGCTCGGTCGAGAAGGGCACCACGGTGATGGACTTCGAGCCCGAGGAGATGTCACGCCAGCTCTCCATCTCGACCTCACTCGCCCCGTTCACGGTGAACGGCGTAAAGGTCAACCTCCTCGACACGCCGGGGTATGCGGACTTCGCCGGCGAGATGCTGACCGCCCTCGCCAACGTTGACCTCGCCGTGGTCGTGGTCAGCGCGACTGACGGAGTGCAGGCACAAACGGAGGACGCCTGGCGGGCCGCGGCGCGCATCGGACTGCCCCGAGTCATCGTGGTCAACAAGCTCGACCGGGAGCGTGCGGACTTCGACCGCACCCTGGCCGAGATCCGGGAGGCCTTTGGCGCCGGCGTGGCGCCGGTCGAGCTGCCCATCGGCCACGAGTCGGACTTCCATGGGGTCATCGACCTGCTCGACGACACCGCCACCCATTACGACACGCCTGGGGCAGCTGCTTCCGTGGACGGCAGCGTGCCGCCTTCCGGGCACGAGGGCCCGATCCCCGACGACCTCGTCGACGAGGAGCACACCGTCCACGAGCAGCTCGTCGAGGGAATCGTCGTCGGGGACGACGACTTGATGGAGCGCTACCTCAACGGGGAGACGCTCGACTACGCCGAGCTCGAGAAGAGCCTGGCCGGCGGCGTCGCCTCGGGTGCGGTGTTCCCGGTGCTGTGCTGCTCCGCATCGAGCGGCGTGGGGGTGGACCGACTGGCTCGGCTGATCGAGGAACTGTGCCCCAACCCGGCCACGCGGGGTCCGGTCACCGCCGGGGCCGGGGACACCACCACCGAGATCGCCTGCGACCCGGCTGGACCCACGCTGCTCACGGTGACCAAGACCTACAACGACAGCCACACCGGGAAGATGTCGCTGTGCAAGGTGATCTCGGGCACCTTGGAGCCCGACGCCATCCTCGTGAACTCGCGCACCAGGCGACGAGGAACGTCTCCACGCGCTGCAGAGCATCGCCGGCCACGCCACGGCTCCGGCCACGAGCGTCCCCGCCGGCGATTTCGTCGCGGTGCCCCGGCTGAACGGGACCCGTACCGGCGACACACTGGCGCCGAAGGGCCAGCCGGTCACGGTCGCCCCGCCCCCACTGCCGAGACCCGCGCTCCAGGTGGCCGTCAAGCCAGCGACGCGGGCCGACGACGACAAATTGATGTCCGCGCTCCAGCGCCTCTGTGACGAGGACCCCTCGCTCACGGTCACCCGAGACGACGAGACGCACCAGACCATCTTGGGCGTGAGCGGCGAGGTCCACCTCGCCGTCTCCCTCGAGCGCCTCGACCGAAAGTGCAACGTGCACGTCGAGCGCGAGGACCTGCGGATCCCCTATCGCGAGACGATCACCCGGGCGGCTCAGGCCGAAGGCAAGCACAAGAAGCAGTCAGGTGGGCACGGGCAATTCGGCGTGTGCCATCTCCGCCTCGAACCGCTGCCGCGTGGCCAGGGTTTCGAGTTCCACGACGAGGTCGTCGGTGGAGCGATCCCGCGCCAGTACATCCCGGCCGTCGAGAAAGGCGTGATGGAGACGTTCGCGTTGGGCGGCCTCTACGGGTATCCAGTCGTGGACGTGTCCGTGACGGTCGACGACGGCAAGGCGCACTCGGTCGACTCCAACGAGGTCAGCTTCAAGATGGCGGCTGCCCAGGCCGTCCGCCAGGCCATGTCGGAGGCAGGGCCAATCGTCTTGGAGCCCATCTCTCGGTTGTCGGTGACCATCCCCTCGGAGTGCCAGGGCGACGTCATGGGCGACCTCCACTCGAGGCGGGCTCGTATCATCGGGACCGATCCGGCCGAGGTCGACGGCTACCAAGTAGTGACGGCGACCGCGCCGGCGGCCGAGCTCACGCGCTACGCGGTGGACCTGCGTGCGCTGACCGGGGACGCGGCACCTTCGAGGTGACCTACGACCACTACGACGCCGTGCCCGAGCACCTGGTCGGGACGATCCCCAAACTCGACAGCTGAACCACGCACGATCCGCGCTCCATCCACGTTCCATCCACGTTCAATCCATGCTCAGAAGGGGTGCGTGTGGCTGAAGCGCACCGGCACCCGGCGCAGGACGAGGGTTCCGAGCAGCCGGTTCTGAGGCGTGGTGAGGACGACCACGGCGAACACGCCTTGGTCCCGTCCCAACGGCTTCGACACTTCCTCTGAGGTGAAATGGCCGGTGAAAGCGGCCACACAGAGGTTCTGCCGAGCGGGCACCTTGCCCGCCAGGTCACTGTCGAGCCGCGGGGCGAGCTGCCGGAGCTGAGTGGACGTGAGCTTGCGGATTCCCTCGAGGTGTCCGTGCCCTCCGACCGCATGCGTCGCCGCGGGGAGCGAGAGGTAACACGACTCGTCCGAGGTCCCCACGTCGGTGCGCGCCGAGGTGCACGCGGCGAGCAGGGCCGCTGCCAACATGCCGCCGGCAAGGAATCCCGGGTGGCGCCGTCGACCGTTCACGCGATCGGTCATTCTTCGACGTCCCCCGCTGCGGTGGGCGACGGTGCGGGCGTTGCCGTCGGTGCCGGCTCGCCTTCGTAGGCGACGGGTCCCGCTTCGACCTCCGACGCCATGGCCTGGCGGCTCCACTTGCCGCGCCTCACCTGAAAAACCAGCTGGCCGATGAAGAGCCACCCGATTGCGAGGATGAACCAGAAGCTGATGACGCGATACAAGAGTACGGCGTCGACGGTGGTGGACTCGGCGCCGCCGAAAGCGACCAATGCGACCGTGATGCTCCCCTCGACCACACCGAGGCCCCCGGGTGTGAACGGCAGCGTCGCGGCCAGCTGTCCAGCGCCGTAGGCGAGCAGCAGTCCCTTCCATGGGATCGGGGCATCGATGGCTACGAACATCAATGCGAAGCAGGCGCAGTCGAGCAGCCAGTTGACCGTCCCCCACGTCACGATTCGGCCGACCTGGGTCCACCCGAGACGGACCGCCGTCATCCAGTCCATGATCCGCTCGACTTGTGCCGCAGTGTCACCGCGGGGGCGCCCGAAGATGGAGACCGACGTCCGCATCGTCGCCGTCACCACCGCGCGGAGGGGTCGCTCGTAGACGAAGAGCGCTCCGAGGGCGAGCGTGAGCGCGAACACCACGACGATGACCGGAACCAGGTCCAGCGAGGCTCCCTCGTCGGCCGCGATGCCCAATCCGATCAAGGCGACGAGGGCGAGGCTCACGACGCTGGCCACCAGCGTGCCGGCCAAGGCCCAGGCAGCAAGCGTGTTGTCCGCACCGAAGCGGCGGAACCAGCGGAATCCGTAGACGGACGCCACCGCGGTACCAGCGGGAAGCGAATTGGTCAGCGCCTGGCCGCCGAAGGAGACCTTGACCAGCGGGCCGAACGGCGCACGAAGCTTGCCTGCACGGAGCAGCTCGTATTGCATCGCGGCGAAGCAGATGTACGACCCGATCTCGGCGGCGAAGGCGAATGGAATCAGATACCAGTCGACGCGTTTGAAGACGTCGGCGAACCCGGCCAACTCGGAACCCTTCGAGGAGAGGAACCACACCGCCACCCCGACGATGCCGAGGCCGAGCAGGACGCGAACGACCGGCCACGCCCCTCGCAACACGCCCCGGCGGCGAGGCTCGGAGCGGAGTCCCTCTCCGCCTGGCTCCGCGGCCGTCGGGGTCGCGTCGGGAGGCACGGTCGGAGCCCGCCCGGTATCGAGGAGTGCCGGGGTCTCCTGCGGCCCGCCCGCCGCGCCGCTAGGCGGGCCAGGCGTCGCTCAGCCTCTTCCAGGACAGCTGCAGGCTCTCGGGCATCACCCGTGTCCCCGCGACCGACGTCATGAAGTTGGTGTCGCCCGACCAGCGCGGCAACGCGTGGAGGTGCACGTGAGCCGGGATGCCGGCTCCGGCGGCGCGGCCGAGGTTGGCGCCGAGGTTGAGCCCGTCAGGTTCGTACGCCGCCTCGATAGCAGCGAGCGACTGCCGTAACGTCGACCACAGCTCGGTTGACTCTGCATCGGTCAGATCACCCAGGTCTGAGACATGGCGGAGGGGCATCACCATCATGTGCCCCGTGGCATACGGATAGGCATTCATCACCGCGAACGTGACGTGGCCACGCCATACCACGAGGTTGTCCTCGGACGGAGGTCCGTTCGCCGCCAGCCGGCAGAACACACATGAATGCTCGTCGTCGTCGCGTCCGGACCGCTCACGCGCCGTGGCCTCGGCGATGTACTCGCTGCGCCATCCCGCCCATAGGTTCTCGAGGCTCACGTTCTCGGGCTCACCGTTGCCTCACGCCGTCGCCTCCTGCGCCGGCTCCCCGGGCCCGGACACCCGGTCCTCGGGTCGTCCCTTGCGAGTGACTTCGTCGACCACCTCGGCCACGAGGTCGTCCACCGACACGCCGTGCTCAGGCCGGCCGGGCCAGCCACGGCGGTTCACGCCGACCGTGCCCGCCGCCACGTCCTCGTTACCGACCACCAGCACGTAGGGGATCTTGGCGAGCTTCGCCCGTCGGATGAGCGGACCGAGGCTTCCGCCGCTCGAATCGACCCCGGACCTGATCCCGGCGGACTCACAGGCCGCGGCAACCGACTCGGCATAGGCCAGGTGGGTGTCGGTCACCGGGATGACGCGAACCTGCTCGGGCGACAACCAAGTCGGGAGCGCGCCCGCGTAGTGCTCTATCAGGACGGCCATGAAACGCTCTACCGACCCGAAGAGGGCGCGGTGGATCATGATCGGCTGGTGTCGGGCGTTGTCTGCACCCACGTACTCGAGCCCGAAGCGCTGCGGGAGCTGGAAGTCGAGCTGCACAGTCGACATCTGCCACGTGCGCCCGATGGCGTCTCGTGCCTGGACGGAGATCTTGGGGCCGTAGAAGGCGCCGCCGCCCTCGTCCATGACCAGCTCCAGGCCAATCTCGAGCGCCGTCCGCCGAAGGGCCTCGGTTGCCACATCCCAGTCCTCGTCACTACCCACTGCCTTGCCCGGAGGTCGCGTCGAGAGCTCAAGATAGAAATCGTCGAGGCCGTAGTCACGTAGCAGGTCCAGCACGAAGTGCAACGTCCGGACGAGCTCTTCGTCCATCTGTTCACGAGTGCAGAAGATGTGGGCGTCGTCCTGCGTCATGCCCCGTACCCGGATGAGACCCTGGATCGTCCCCGACTTCTCGTACCGGTAGACGGTTCCGAACTCGAACAACCGCATCGGCAGCTCGCGATAGGAGCGTTGGTGACTGCGGTAGACGAGGATGTGGAACGGGCAGTTCATGGGCTTGAGGTAGTACTGCGTGCCGCCATCGAGCTCCATCGGGGGGTACATCCCGTCGGCGAACCAGTCCAGGTGGCCCGACACCTCGAAGAGGTGCGCCTTGGTGATGTGGGGCGAGTTCACGAAGTCGTAGCCCGCCTCGACGTGGCGCTGACGCGAGTAGTCCTCCATGAGACGCCGGATCGTTCCCCCTTTCGGGTGAAAGACAGCCAAGCCGGAGCCGATTTCCTCCGGGAAGCTGTAGAGGTCCAACTCGGCACCGAGCTTGCGGTGATCGCGACGTTCCGCCTCCTCGAGCTGGTGCAGGTAGGCGGCGAGGGCCTTCTCCGATTCCCATGCCGTTCCGTAAATGCGTTGGAGCTGCTCGCGCTTCTCGTCGCCGCGCCAGTACGCACCGGCCACACGCATGAGCTTGAAGTGGCCGAGCCGGCCGGTCGAGGGCACATGCGGTCCCTTGCACAGGTCGATGAACGCGTCCGAGTTGCGGTAGGTGCTCACGGAGGATCCGCTCGCGTCCACCTCATCAGTCCCAGTACCCACAGCCCGGATGATCTCCTGCTTGAAGGGTTGGTCGGCGAAGATCTCAAGACCTTCTTCCAGGTCGTGCTCATGGCGCGCGAACGGTTGGTCCTCCTTCACGATGGCCCGCATCTCGGCTTCGACCCGCTCCAGATCTTCGTCGCTGAAGTCCGCGCCGCCAGGGAGCTCGAAGTCGTAGTAGAAGCCGTTGTCGATCACGGGACCGATCGCGTACTTCGCCCCCGGCCACAGCCGTCGCACAGCCTGGGCCATGACGTGGGCGGTGGAGTGACGGAGCACGGCGCGACCAGCGTCGGAGTCCGGTGTGACGATCGCAACCTCGGCGCCGTCGGTGAGCTCGGTGTCCAGGTCCACCTCGTGCCCGTCGACGAGAGCGACCAAAGCGGCCTTGCCCAGCCGGGCCCCGATGGACTGGGCAAGATCGGCAGCCGTCGTGCCCTCGGCGAGCTCCCGCGCGGATCCGTCCGGAAGCCGTACCGATATGACGCCTGCCATCGTTCACTCTCTCCTGTTCGGCCGGCACAGCATGTGACCGACGACAGGCCGCCGAGCCGGAGACCGGCCACCGATCACCTCTGGTCCGGGCGCCTTCTACGTAACAACAAAGGGTACTGGACCTTCAGGGCCGATCCGATCCGGCAGACCGGACGGATCGGACACGACCGGGCAGATCGGTCAGATCAAATGTCGATGCCCAACAGTCGCGCCGCTTCGGCCACGGGGCGGCCGGCGGCGGCGGCGGCGTCGAGCGCTTGCAGCGCGGCCGGTGTGTCGAGATCGTCGTCGAGCGCGGCTCGCACCGCGGCCAACGCGTCGTCCCCGTCGCCCTCGTCGTCCCCGACGCCCCCGTCGCCGCCGTTCCCCTCGGGTGCGCTGGTCCAAAGGGCCAGCCGCACGGCGGCCGCGGGCATGTCCTGGCCGGTGCTCCAGTCCCAGTCCTCGCGGTAGTGGTGGCCGAGCAGCGCGAGCCGCACGGCGGGAGGCTCCCACTCCTTGCACAGCTCCCCGACGAAGACCAAGTTGCCGAGCGACTTCGACATCTTCGTCCCGTCCAGACCCACGAGACCCACATGGAGCCAGAGTCGTACGAACTGCACCCCGGTGGCCGACTCGGACTGGGCGGTCTCGCACTCGTGATGCGGGAACACGAGGTCCCGCCCGCCACCGTGGATGTCGATCGTCTCTCCGAGCTCCCTCAGCGCGAGCGCCGAGCACTCGATGTGCCAGCCGGGCCGGCCCGGACCCCATCGCGACTCCCAGGCCGGCTCGTCGGGAAGTGAGGGTTGCCAGAGTACGAAGTCGAGAGGGTCCCGCTTGTTCGGGTCCTCAGGGTGACCCCCGTGCTCGGCCGCGAGGCGGAGCATGTCGGCGCGTCCGTAACCGCTCAGCTGTCCGAATCGAGGAAAGGTCGCCACGCTGAAGTACACGGAACCGCCGGCCTCATACGCGTGACCCCCCTCGAGTGCGATGCCGATGAGGGACAGGATCTCCGAGATGGCCGACGTCGCCCTGGGCTCGGAGTAGACCGGCAAGAGGTTGAGGAGCCCCATCTCGGCGTCGAAGCGCGCCATCTCTTCTGCGGCAAGGTCCAGATAGTGGACACCGAGCTCTCGTGCCTTCCGCAAGATGTCGTCGTCGACGTCGGTGACGTTGCGCACGCAGCGGGTGGTGTGACCGGCGTCTCGGAGGCGGCGTTGGAGGACGTCGAAGACGAGGTACACCGAAGCGTGCCCCAGATGTGCGGCGTCGTACGGAGTGATGCCGCACGTGTACATCGTCACCACAGGTCCCGGCTCGAAGGGAACCACCGACCGCCTCGCCGTGTCGAACAGCCTCACGAACTTCTCCCGCCGCCCCGACCCGATCGACCTAGATGCCGGCGATCCGCAGCGTCGAGTGCACCCGGTGACGCACGTTCATCGTGATGCACACCGCGGTGAAGGCCTCGATTGCTGCCGCCTGGTTGAGGCTGCCGGCGTCGAGAGGACGCAGCCCCTGCATGCGCCCGATGAGATCGGAGGTCGACGACGTGGCCTCCTCGTGGTCCGAACAGACCAGCACATCCGCTTCCAACCCCGATTCGAGGTCCTCCATTTCCGCAGCCGGCAGGTGGTGGAACGCGGCTGCGACCATTGACCCCGGTAGGGCCGCTTGCACGGCTGCGGCGACGGACCCCCTGGGGGGGATGAGCGCCAGCATCTCGCGACCGTCCTTCACGAGGGCGTTGGCCATGGAGACGACGACCTTTCCCGCCAGTGCCTGGCGGAGGGACCGGACGGTGACCAGGGCGCTGTCCCACGGCGTCGCCACGATCACCACGTCGGCTTCGGCGGCCTCGGCGTTCTCCGCGCCTGTCACGTCGAGGTGCAGCCCGGGCCAACGCTTGACGAGGTCGGCGGCCACCCCTGCCGCCCGCTCGGCGTCGCGCGACCCGATCGTGACGGCCGTCCCCGATTGGGCGAGCCGAGCCGCGACCCCGCGACCGGCGGGACCGGTGCCACCGAGTATCCCCACGTGCATGTCCCTACCTTCGCATACCCGTCGCCGGAGACGACTTGACCGGCTGGCTAGCCTCGGGAGGGCAGTGGGACTCCTCGACGGCAAGCGACTCCTGGTCACGGGCGTGCTGACGGATGCCTCGCTGGCGTTCTCGGTGGCGCGCCAGGCGCAGGAGGAAGGCGCGGAGATCGTCCTTTCGGGAGCCGGTCGGGCCCTCTCCCTCACTCGCCGCACCGCCCGCAAGCTCCCCACCGAGCCCGAGGTGCTGGAGATCGACGTCACCGCGCCCGATCAGCTCCGGGCGGCCGGAGCGGCCTTGGCAGAGCGCTGGGGTCGTCTCGACGGGCTGCTTCACGCCATCGGGTTCGCACCGCCCGACTGCCTCGGCAGCGGGATGTTCGCCGCGGGCTGGGACGACGTGTCCACGGCGCTCCACATCTCGACCTACTCGCTCAAGGCACTCGTCGATGCCTTCCTGCCCCTCCTGACCGTGGCCGGGGCGGACATGGGTGCGTCGGTCGTCGGCCTGGACTTCGATGCGGCGGTCGCCTGGCCGGTCTACGACTGGATGGGTGTGGCCAAGGCCGCCCTCGAGTCCCTGTCTCGGTACCTGGCCAAGGAGCTAGGCCCCCGAGGGATCCGGGTAAACCTGGTGGCCGCCGGCCCGGTACGGACCATGGCGGCAAAGTCGATCCCGGGATTCTCTGCCTTTGAGGACACGTGGGCGGAACGTGCGCCACTCGGCTGGGACGTGCACGACGCGGAACCGGTGGCCCGGGCCTGCGTCGCGCTGTTCAGCGATCTGTTCCCCATGACCACGGGCGAGATCCTCCACGTCGACGGTGGCGTCCATGCCGTCGGCGGCACAGCCTGAAGAACGCGCCTTGCGCCGACCCCCGGCGAGAAACGGGCGACCTCCCAGTGGCGAGAAACGGGCGACCTCCCAGTAGGTTGACCGCATGAACATGCGTGGCCACGGGGGCGGCGGTCGCGGGGGCTGGGGCGGGATGCGATCGATGCGCCAAGACCGCGCGGTCCTCCAGCACCGGGTCAAGAAGGGCACCGCGAGACGGATGCTGACCTTCGCCGTCCCGTACCGCCGCATCCTGGCCATCTTCGTGCCGGTCGTCATCCTCGACGCCGTCATCATCGCCATCAACCCCTTGATCCTGCGATCCCTCATCGACAACGGCATCTTGAAGCAGAACGAGGATCTCGTCATCTGGCTCTCCGTCCTGGTGGCGATTCTCGCCCTGGTCGACGCCTTTCTCGCCCTGACTGAGCGCCGAATCTCCGCCTACATCGGCGAGCACCTCATTTACGACATGCGCTCCAAGGTCTTCCGCCACATCCAACGCATGCCGTTGGCGTTCTTCACCCGGACCCAGACCGGCGCGCTCGTCAGCCGACTCAACAACGACGTCATCGGCGCCCAACAGGCCTTCACCGACCTCCTTTCGAACGTGGTGGGGAACCTGGTCACCGTGGTCATCGTGGTGGCCGCCATGTTCTTCCTGAGCTGGCAGATCACCCTGGCCGCGCTGCTGCTGGTCCCGCTCTTCCTCGTGCCGGCCCGCTTCGTCGGCCAGCGCATCGG
Organism: uncultured Acidimicrobiaceae bacterium; assembly: GCA_963824445.1. Classification (GTDB taxonomy): domain Bacteria; phylum Actinomycetota; class Acidimicrobiia; order Acidimicrobiales; family RAAP-2; genus Bog-473. The sequence goes on from CAWGPG010000004.1 coordinate 86,747, forward strand.
AGCCCTGACCAAGGAGGGCTACAACCTCAACACCGAGATGAACATGGTCATGCAGGAGCGGTTCCAGGTGGGGGGTGCGATGCTCGTCAAGCTCCTCGGACGACCCGAGGCCGAGGCGCAGTCGTTCGAGGCCAAGGCGGGCCGGGTCAGGGACATCGGGATCATCCAGGCCACGTACTCCAGGGTCTTCTTCGTCGCGCTCTCACTCACCGCATCGCTGGCGACGGCGATCGTGTACGGGGTCGGCGGCGTTGCCGCGGTGCACGGCGTGCTCCAGGTCGGGACCGTCGTCGCGCTGACGAGCTACCTGACAAGGCTGTACCAACCGCTCACGCAGCTCTCCAACCTCAATCTCGACGTCATGACGGCTCTGGTGTCGTTCGAACGACTCTTCGAAGTGCTCGACATCGTCCCGATGATCGACGAGGACGCCGACGCGGTCGACGTCCCGCGCGGCGCCGCATCGATTGAGTTCGATCACGTGCGCTTTACGTACCCAGGCGCAGACGAGGTCTCCCTGGCGTCCCTCGAATCCGTGGCCGTGCTCGAGGCCGGGCTGCGGAGCGAAGTGCTGCACGACGTGTCGTTCACGGTTTCGCCGGGGCAGATGGTCGCGCTGGTCGGGCCGTCCGGAGCGGGCAAGACGACGATCTCGAACCTCGTGCCCAGACTCTACGACGTGACCGGCGGCACGGTTCGTCTGAGCGGCGTCGACGTTCGCCACGCCACCATGGCCTCGCTCCGCGACAGCGTCGGTGTCGTCACGCAGGATCCACACCTCTTCCACGACACCCTCAGAGCGAACCTGCTCTACCGCGGCCTGAAGCGAGCGAGGCAGACGTGCTGTCCGCTTTGGATCAGGCGCAGATCGGGCACATCGTGGCCGACCTCCCCGACGGGCTCGACACCGTCGTGGGTGAACGTGGCTACCGGCTTTCGGGCGGCGAGAAGCAGCGGGTGGCGCTCGCTCGGCTCATGCTCAAGGCACCGGACGTCGTCGTGCTGGACGAGGCGACGGCTCATCTCGATTCCGAGTCGGAGGCGGCGGTACAGCGCGCTCTCCGCGAGACGCTGAGCGGCCGGACGTCGTTGGTGATCGCACATCGGCTGTCAACGGTCCGCGAGGCGGACGAACTCTTGGTCGTCGACCAGGGTCGAATCGTCGAGCGGGGCACCCATGCCGGCCTGCTGGCGGCGAACGGCCTCTACGCCGAGCTGTACCGAACCCAGTTCGCCGAGCAGGAGGACGCCGCCTGAATTCCGGCCGTTACCGTATCGACCAGAACGTCCGGATCGTCGAGTGGTCTGGGTCGTCCCGGTCGTCTGGGTCGTCTGGGTCGTGCGGGTCGTCTGGGTCGTGCGGGTCGTCCGGGTCGTCCGGGTCGTGCCTCGCCGGAACGGTCCAGGTAGGACAGGGCGGCGGCCACAAAGTAGAATCTGTTCTACTTGTTTGATCGTCGGACGGGCGTCTGCCTGTCACGGAGGAGGTCCCGGTGCACAACGAGCTCTGCGAGCGTCTCGGGATCGAATTCCCGATCTTCGCCTTCACCCACTGTCGCGATGTGGCCGCTGCGGTCACCAACGCCGGCGGCATGGGCGTGCTCGGCGCGGTCGGGTTCAGCGCCGACGAGCTCGAGGTGGAGCTGAGTTGGCTCGACGAGCACGTCGGTGATCGACCGTACGGGGTCGACATCGTGATCCCGGGCAAGTACGAGGGCATGGGCGAGCTCGACCCGGTGAAGCTCGAGGAAGAGCTGAAGGCGATGATCCCCGAGGAACACAGGACCTTCGCCAAGAAGATCCTGGCCGACCACGGCGTTCCAGAGCTCAAGGGTGGGCCACGTCGTGAGTTGCTGGGCTGGACGGCGGCCACCGCGGCTCCACTGGTCGACGTCATCCTGCGCCACGACAAGGTCAAGCTGGTTGCGAACGCTCTGGGCACTCCGCCGGACGACGTCATCGCGCAGGTCCACGACCACGGGATGCTCGTCGCCGCCCTCGCCGGCTCGGTGAAGCACGCGCTGAACCACAAGGCGGCCGGCGTCGACATCGTGATCTGCCAGGGCTCGGAGGGCGGCGGCCACACCGGTGACGTCGGGTCCATCGTGTTGTGGCCCGAGGTCATCGATGCGGTGGCGCCACTGCCCGTGTTGGCGGCCGGCGGCGTCGGCTCGGGCCGGCAGATGGCGGCTGCGATGGTCATGGGCGCCTCGGGGGTGTGGACGGGATCGCTGTGGCTGACCGTCGAAGAGGCCGACGTGCCGCCCAAGCAGATGGAGTCGTACCTCAAGGCCACGTCGCGCGACACAGTCCGTTCGCGCTCCTTCACGGGCAAGCCGTGCCGGTTGCTCAAGAACGACTGGACGGACGCCTGGGACGCGCCGGGGAACCCCAAGCCGCTCGGCATGCCGCTGCAGATGATGGTGGCGATCGAGTGCGTCTCCCGGGGTCACGCCTATCCCGAGGAGGCACGCGACGTGAACTTCAACCCAGCCGGTCAGATCATCGGACGGGCGACGAGCGTGCGACGCACCAAGGACGTGGTGCTCGGGATGGTCGAGGAGTACATCGAGGCGGTCGAGCGGCTGCAGCTGGTGAACGAGGGCGCCACGGCCTGACCGACCTCTGTGTGGGGAAGGCGGCACCCACGTGATTTCAGACTGAAGGTCTGCGCTGATTCGGGCGGAACGGCCCGCGCACTCAGACGAGCGGTTGGGTCACGACCTAGTGTCGCTCCATGGACCTCCACGAAGCGCTCTACACGACACGGGCCATGCGCCGGGTTCGGCCCGATCCGATTCCTGCTGAGATTCAGGCTCGGATCCTGGACGCGGCCATCCGCGCCCCGTCGGGCGGCAACCAACAGAACTGGCGCTTCCTGCTCCTTGACGACCCTTCCAAGAAGTCGGCGCTCGCCCCTTTGTACCAAGACGCCATGAGCCAACTGTGGACCTCGGTCTACAAAGCCCAGGTCGACGCGGCCGAGGCGGATCCGAACAACCCCGAGTCCGTGCAGTTCAAGAAGATCCAACGGTCCGCACAATGGCTGGCGGACCATTTCGAGAAGGTCCCCCTCTACTTGTTCCCCTTCTCCCAGCACGACCCGACCGGCGGGTCGATCTATCCCGCCGTCTGGAGCGCGATGCTCGCGGCACGCAGCGAGGGAGTGGGGAGTTGTCTCACTGCATTGCTCCAATTCTTCCATCCGGTGGAGACGTTCGAGATCCTCGGCGTGCCCAACGACAAGGGCTGGCACCTCTCGGGCACGGTGAGCTTCGGTTACCCCACGGGCCGTTGGGACGTCGCCCGGCGACGACCGGTCCACGAGGTGACGTACCGGAACACGTGGGGAGAGGACGCCGGATTCGTGGCCAACGAACCTTTGTGGACGGGCTGACCAGCTCCGCACGACGTAGAGAGCGCTCCGGGCGCTCCGCGGGCGACGGGATCCACGACTTCCACTGCCCCGCGGGCCGCGGCCGCGGCGACGGCGGCGAGGCCGACGTGGCGGCCGGGCAGGACCTCCGGGTGGTGGCTCCGTCGTGGATGGGGCGGGCCGTGACCGACGGACGAGCGCAGGCACGGTCTGGACTATCAGGAGAGCTGCCAACCAAGCCTTGGACATGGACCTGGGATCGCCTCCTGGTGGAACCCAGGCGGCCGGCATCCATCCGGGAGCACCCAGACGCTCACTGGTTCGCGGGTCGCGGCCGTATGCGTCGGAGCCTTCATGGGACAGCTCGACGCGTCGATCGTGACGGTCGCTCTTCCGACGCTTCAGCACACGTTCGATGCGTCGGTCGGTGCGGTGACCTGGGTCGGTCTGTCCTACCTCCTGGTCCTCGTCGCAACGGTGACCGCAGTCGGACGGTTCGCCGACATGTGGGGCCGCAAGCTTCTGTACGTGTACGGCTTCGTCATCTTCGTGATCGCATCCGCGCTGTGCGGGCTCGCACCGAGTCTCGGCGCACTGTGCGGTTTCAGGGCAATCCAAGCTGTCGGGGCGGCCATGCTCCAGGCCAACAGTCTGGCCATCATCGTGCTGGTCGTGCCGGGCCGGGCATTGGGAAAGGCGATCGGTCTCCAGGGCGCCGCCCAGGCGTTGGGCCTCGCCGTCGGACCGACGGTCGGTGGCTTGCTGCTGGCGGCCGGGGGATGGCGACTGATCTTCTTCGTCAACGTTCCCTTCGGGATCTTTGGAGCGGTCGCCGCCATACTGCTCGTCCCACGCAGTCGAGGGTTGAGCGAACGGGTCCGCTTCGACTGGCTCGGGCTGGCCTTGTTCTTCCCGTCGGTCGTGGCTCTGCTCTCAGCCATCTCCTTCGGCGTGCCAGTCGGATGGAGTTCGTGGTTGATCATCGGTCTGTTCATCGTGGCGCTCGTCTTGGGACTGACGTTCGTGTGGCACGAGGGGAGGGACCGCGATCCGATGCTCGACCTTCGACTCTTCGCCAACGGTCAGTTCTCGACGGGAATCCTGAGCGGCTTCGGCGCGTACCTGGTCATGTTCGGCGTGTTGCTCGTGATCCCCTTCTACCTCGAGCGCGGCGAGGGGCTGGGGACCGCACGCGCGGGCCTGGAGCTGATGGCGATGCCCCTCGCCTTCGGGATCGTCGCGCCGCTGGCCGGCCGGCTTGCGGACCGTGTGGGCGCCCGACCACCAACCGTGTCGGGCATGGTGCTGGTGACGCTCGGACTCGTCTTCCTCGCGGCCGCCCGGCCCGCCACGCCGGGGCTGCTCGCCGCCCTGGCTGCCGTGGGAATTGGCATGGGCCTCTTCACCTCGCCCAACAACGCCTCGGTGATGGGAGCCGCGCCGGCTCATCAAGCCGGCATGGCGTCGGGGGTCCTGAACATGACCCGAGGAATGGGCACGGGAATGGGTCTCGCACTCACCGGGATGATCTTCACGGTTACCGGGGGCGGAAGCGGAACGACTGACGCGGCAAAGCACGCCTTCACGGTGACGGCGTACGTATTGGCCGGCATCGCGGCCGCGGCCGGAGTGGTCTCGGCGTTGCGCACCACGGGCACGCTCGCCAACGCGACGTTGACGTCGGTCGAGTAATTCCCTTCTGCGAGGTCGTCCTCGATCACCTTTCTTCTAACCGTTCCTCTTTTTGTTCTCGTTGACGTGCTCATTCCCCCGTTCACGTTCTGGGCCTTTCTCTGCGCTCCTTTCTCTCCACTCCTTTCTCTCCACTCCTTTCTCTCCCGTTCCTGTCCTTCTCCTCCTCCCTCGCTCTTTTTCGTGCTCTTTCCGGGCCACCCGGCGGACCGTTCTCCCGACGTGAAGCCGAGCCCGAGCCCGAGCCCCAGCCCGAGCCCGAGCCGGCGTGGAAGGTTTCGACCGAACAGCTACGAGAGGACATCTCTCAAGTCAGCCGTGCAATAGCGGCTTACACTGCCCGGCTTCTCGAACTTCTGAGGGAGCTCGGGCGGCGAGACGGGTTCCGCGAAGACGGTGCGACGTCATTGGACACCTGGGCAGCCGAACATTGCGGGGTCTCGCTATCGACAGCCCGGGCCTGGTCCCATGTGGCCGAACGACTCGATGACCTTCCGCGCCTGGCGGATGCGCTGAGTGGCGGTGAGGTGACCTTCGACAAGGTGCGCGCCGTCGTGGACACGGCCACGCCGGAGACCGATGAGGAGCTTTGTGACACGGCTCGTTCGTCGTCTGTCAGCGAGCTCGCCGCCCTGGCGCACGCCTCGAAGGGCACTCCCCCGCCAGGGGCCAGTCGCAACGCTCGAACCTTGCGATTCAACGACAGCCTGCGGACGATCACGACCCAGCTTGCGCCGGAGAATTACGCCGAGCTGAAGACGCTCTTGGTGAACACGGCGAAACGGATCGAGTGTGACCGGGACACCCGATGGGACCAGCGCCTCCACGACGCGCTCCTCATGTTGCTGCGAGGGGCGACGGGCCGCGGTGGAGACGGAAGGGTGGAGACACATGGGGCTCCAAACTCCTTCTTCGTCGTGGCACACGTGCCCCTCTCGACGCTCATCTCGGAATCCGGCGATGGAGTCAGAGCTCGTCGGCGAGCTCGAAATCGGTGGCTACCTGCACTCCGATGTGGTGAGGCGGCTCGCGTGCGAGGCCACGTTTGCCATCGGGATCGACGACGATGTGGGGCGAACGATGTTCGAAGGTCGGGCCCGACGGTGGGCGACAGCGGTGCAGCGGCGAGAAGTCCTACGAAGAGACCGGCATTGTCGGTTTCCCGGTTGCGCCAATGCGACGTTCGTCAACGTGCACCATGTCACCCTTTGGAGCGCGGGCGGAACCACGGACCTCGACAACCTCGTGACGTTGTGCGAGCACCACCATCATCTGGTCCATTCGTCAGGATGGTCCGTGTCGGGAAACGCCAACGACGAGCTTCGGTTCGTTGGCCCGAACGGCCACGTCTCCACGTCGCGACCGTCGCGTCTCTGGACCGCGGTCACTCGTCAGCAGCGCGGCCCCGCCTACGCATGAGAGGAACGGGGTGGCCGGTCAGACCCGGTCGAGCTCCAGCATCTTGATGGCGTTTTCGCGAAGGATCTAGTACGCCTGCTCCTTTGTGAGGCCGACGCAGAGATTCTCGATGGCGGCCTCGGAATTCGGCCGCGTCGTGTGGTGTGGGGATGGTCGGTACGGAGTCGGCCGGACGACGGCTGGATTCGTCAGCGCTCGCGCGTCCGCGCCGTACCGGCCCGGACGGCGGCCGCTGTGGTGAGGATCTGAGTCGCGAGAAGAGCGCCGACACCCTCGCCGGCCCGAAGTCTCAGCGAGAGGATCGGTTCGAGGCCGAGGTGTGTATTGACGACACTGTGGGCCTGCTCTCGGCTTTGCTGGCCCGCTACCAGGTGCGCCGCGACGGCCGGCTCGATCGACACTGCCGTCATGGCCGCGGTCGCGGTGACGAGGCCGTCGATGACGACGAGGGAACCGATCTCTACCGCACCAAGGACGACACCGCTGAGTACCGCGATCTCCGGTCCACCCAAGGCGGCCAGAGCGACCACTGCGTGCTTGGGGTCGGCGTCGCGCGAGTCACGCAGTTGGGGGTACTTGCGGTGCGCTCGCGCCACTGCCGATCCGACGACTCTGCGTTTTCGATCCAACGTCTTGGAGTCACCGCCCGCACCGAGGCCCACGACCTCGGCTGCCGGAAGATGAAGCTCGGAAGCGACGAGTGCCGCCGCGACCGTTGTGTTGCCGATGCCAACCTCTCCGAGCGCGACGATCCCGGGGCTGGGGACCGGGCCGGGGCCGAGGCGTCTTGCCAGGGCCCGGCCCTCGTCCAAGAGGCGTTCGACGTCGTCCAGCTCCATCGCGTCGACTTCGACCAAGTCCCCGCGGAGGCCTCGCGGCCGGCAGGAGAGTGCTCCGGAGACCGCGTCCCCAGGCACGCCCGCATCGATCGCGACCGTGGTTGCTCCCACCATGCTCGCCGTGACGGCTCCGAGAGACTCGCCCGCGACGGTCGCCTCAAGCACGTCCCTCGTGACGGAATCGGCATATGTCGTCACCCCGTGACGGGTCACGGGATGCCCGGCCGCAGCGACGACCAACGTCACTGGGCACGGCATCTCGGCCGCTGTTCGAGCGACTGACGGAACCGAGGGCTGAGCAGGAGGCCGAACGGGAGGCCGAACGGGAGGCCGAACGAGAGGCCGAGCAGGAAGCAGAAGCGAGTCCGGAATCGCCTCTCGAACCGACGGCACGTCCAAACCCAGTGCGACAAGCCGATCCACGGCGCGATCGAGCACACCAAGGGATCCTGGTGGCGTCAACAAGACGTCCGCTTCATCGCGGGCACCAACGACGGCGTCCGGGGCCGGAGCACGCACAGAAGAGTCGGGAAGATGCGACAGTGGAGACGCCGGAGCGCCGTCGTTCCACCTTTCCCAGAGCACGACCTCGTCCAAAGGCTGTCGTACCGACCACCCAGAGCGCTCCAAACCCGGCTCGGGAGGCCGCTCGTCTGGCCAGCCGAGGCACAACCATCCCAACGTCTCGACGCCGGCCGGGAGTCCGACCAGCGATGCCAGCTCGTCGGGTCGGAACAAGGTCACCCATCCAACGCCGACACCCTCTGCTCGAGCGGCGAGCCACAGGTTCTCAATGGAGCAGGCGCACGACCAGAGGTCCGCGTCGACGAAGGTGGCCCGACCGAGGACGCCTTCGGGCGGCGTACGCCGATCGCAACAGACGACGACGCCAACCGGAGCCTCGCGCAGACCGTGCAGCTGCAGATCGAGCATCTGCCGACCGGGGCGCTCAGCAAGCTTGGCCGCCTGACGGTGCCACTCCCGGTCGGCGAGCACGGTGGCCCGTTCGCGCGTTGCGGGGTCTCGCACCACGATGAATCGCCAGGGCTGCGAGTGCCCCACCGATGGCGCAGCGTGAGCTGCGCCGAGCACACGTTCCATCACGTCGATCGGGATGGGGTCTGGCCTGAAGCGCCGGATGTCGCGGCGGCCGTGCAGTATGGCGTAGAAGGCCCCCCGCTCCTCTTCGTCGAGGGCCCACGCCCGGGGCTCATCACGTCGTTGGCGGGCCGTGGACGTGTCACCGACGAGTGGCACCGGACGTTCCCAGGTCATGCGCGGCCCCCGGAGACGCGCGGCCGAGACGGGCGGTGGGGCGAGTGGTCAGGCGAGTCGCCTGCAAGACCGCCGCGTCGAAGTCCCACGGCGTGAAGGGCGGCGGCCAGCCGATCGAGGCCGGAGTCCGAAGGAACGGCGATCCGCGCGACGCCGGGCAACCCGAAGCTGGCGCAATCTCGGACGACCACGCCGTGAGGGGCGAGCGCGTCGCGGAGCCCCGCCCGCTCCACGAGAACCCAGTTGGCGTCGGAGGGTCGGGTGCGGAGCCCGTACGACGACAGCAGGTCAACCAGGCGTTGGCGGAGGGCGGCAACGCCCGCGGCCCAAGCGGGCAAATCCACCGGTTCGAGTAGGTCGGGGAGCGCCGCCGTCGCCAGCGAACTCACGGACCACGCGGGTTGGCGCGCACGGCAACGGGCAACGAGGGTGGGATCGGCGAGCACGTATCCGAGCCGCAGGCCCGGGCAGGCGAGCACCTTGGTCAATGAGCCCACGACCGGAGCACCGTCGCCGATCGTCCAGCGACCGGCCGCCAGCGGGAAGAAGGCCTCGTCCCAGATGTCGGCCGTCTCTCCTGATGCCGCCAGGCGGCCGCTCGGACTGTGCGGGTTCGACCGCCAGCGGGGGCCGCCGTACGAGCGCGGCGTTCGTGGATGGAGTCCGAATTCTGGTTCCTCGACCACGGTTCCCCCGAGCTCCGCCGCGACGAGCGTGATCGCCTCGGCGCCGCCGTTCGTGAGCAGCACGCGCTCTGGCTCCACGCCGATGGCGCTTGCGAGCGCGGACGTCGCATCGCGGGGGTCGGGATACCGCCCGAGCGCGCCCTCCTCGAGATGCCTCCGTACGACGGGAGCCGGATCGGGGGCGAGGGGATTGAGGGACAGGGACAGATCGAGCACGGTGGCCGGGTCGAGACCGAGGGACCGCGCCACGGCGTCCCCGTCACCGCCATGAGGCCCAGGGGGTGGGAGTTTCACGACGACGATCGCCCCGGCTTTCGGTTCTCTCCGTGCACGCTTTGGCCCCTGTGCACGCTTTGGCCCCTGTGATTTTCCTGCCCGCTGCGCCTTTCGTGTCCCCTGTGACCCCTGTGTGCTTCATTCCGGAGGGTCGAACTGAGGTGCCCGAGGACGGCGACCGCTGTCAGTGCGACGGCCATGGCCGTGCTGACGTGGGCGGACAGTCGTACGGCCTCATCGATGTCCCCGACCGACGCTGTCCGGCCGGTGCCGAGCTGGGTGCGGACCTCGGATCGGTCGCCGTACTGGTTGATGCCGCCCAACCGGACTCCGAGCGCCGCGGCGAACGCTGCCTCCGCGACGCCCGCGTTGGGCGAGGGGTGGGAGGGCGCCTGTAACCTGACGGCCCGCCAGACGGCCGTCGCCCGGCGGGGCCGTACGATCGCGACGAGCGCCGCCGTGACGCGGGCGGGAACCCAGGCGAGCACGTCGTCCAGTCTGGCGCTTGCCCACCCGTAGTTGGCATACCGGGGCGAGCGATGGCCCACCATGGAGTCCAGGGTGTTGACAGCCCGGTAGGCGAGCACGCCCGGCGCTCCGGCCAGCGCAGCCCAGAAGGCCGGTGCGATGACGGCGTCGACCGTGTTCTCGGCGACGGATTCGACGGTGGCACGGGAGACCTCGGTCGCATCGAGTCCACTCGTGTCCCGACCGACCAGTGCCGGGAGAAGGCGCCGCGCACCCTCCAGGTCGCCGCTCCGCAGCAACCCCTCGACGTCGTGCGCAGCCTGGTGCAGACCGCGGCCCGCGACGGCCGTCGCCGTCGCGATCGCCGTAGAACGTACGGCCAGGCCGGCGAGGGATCCAAGCGCCAAACCAGCCGAGGCATGTACGAGCCCTGCCGTCTTCCGGTCGCGATGGAGTCGGCGCTCGAGGCTCGTCATGACGCTCCCGAAGCCGACGACTGGATGGACCGCCGCCGGCGGTTCGGGGACGATGCGGTCGAGAGCGATGCCGAGTGCGGCACCCAGGGCACGCGACGACGTCCTCGGACTGGGTCCCTTGGTCCGGTTCGTGCGGCTCATCTCGCCACCAATGCGAGAAGTCCCGCCGTCTCCCCCAGCACCCCGGCGGCGCCGAGCACGTCGCCCGTGTAGCCACCGAGTCTTCGCACGGCGAACCACGTCACGGCGACCGCCGTCACGACCTCGGCTCCCATCATGACGATGCCGCGGCTGCCCAGTGCCAGCGCCGCACATCCTGTTGCCAGCGCCAGACCGTACGCACCGACGACGGTCGCCGACGTGGACGAGTCACGTACGAACGACGACGCGTGACCGCTCGCTATCCCTTCAGCGTCGCGAGCGTTGGGCACCGTGCGGGCGATCACTGCCATGAGCGTGCGCGAGCCGGTCCACAACGCAACCACGGCCAGTGGGCGCGCCGTGCCGGCGGACATGGTGGCGATGCGCAGGGCGAGGACCAGAAAAAGGGCCACCGTCCCGAACGCACCGATCCTCGGGTCGGCCATGATCTCGAGCCGTCGCGAGCGGTCGACGGCGGGGATGAGCCCGTCCGCGGCGTCTGCCAGCCCGTCGAGATGCAGCCCACCCGTGATCGCGGCGTCCAACGCGACGGCGATGACGGCAGCCACAACTCCCGGCCACACGCGTGACGCCAGCCACCAACTCCCGCCGACCAGAGCCCCGACGACCGCCCCGACGAACGGGAACCACGCCAGGGTACGGGGCGTGGGCGGCGCCGCTCGGCCGAGCACGGTGAGGAAGGCAAGAGCACGTCGCACGACAGACGGGGCCTCGCTACCCCCGGTCTCCATGACCGGGGTGCACGTCGTCTGTAAGTCGCAGCCCGTCGGTCATGAAGACGCTGGAGGGTGCATCGAGGAGGGCGGGCTCGGGGAGGATCAGTGCCCGTCCGGCGACCACTAAATAGGCGCGGTCGGCCACCATGGACACGGCGCGGTTCACGTTTCCCAAGGCGTCGCGGAACAATTGTCCCTCGGTGCTCGACGGGTGCACGGACAGGCCAACCTCGTCGGACACGACGACACTGTCCCCGTCCCGCCGACCAGTCAGTGCGGCGCACAGTGCGTCCGCATCCCCGTTCGCATCCGAGTCCGGCGGGCACTCGAGGTGGGAACGCGATGCCACCCACGGGCCGAGCGAATCCAAAAGAACCGTGCCAGCGAGCGATCGCAGGAGGCCTGGGAGGTCGTCGCCGGCGTCGACCGTGGTCCATGTTGGATCGCGACGGGCCAGATGTACGGCCACTCGGCGCTCCAGCTCGGCGTCGCCACCGGTGTGCATCGTCGCCACGTACGTGACCGGGCCACTGCTCGCTTGCCCGGCGATCCGCTCTGCCAGCTCCGACTTTCCAGAGCGGGCGCCTCCGAGGACCAACGTGATCACGGTCGTGAGGCTGCCAGGTCACTCATGGGATCCTGCTCCCATTCCTGACGGTCCGTGTCCTGACGGTCCGTGTCCTGACGGTCCGTGTCCTGACGGTCCGTGTCCTGACGCCCCCGACAGCACGGCGGCGTGAACGGCCCGGGCCAGCGGAGCGCCGTAGGTCGAGCGTGGACCACCGAAGGGTTCCGGCGCTCCGTCCCCCGGACAGAGGAGCGTCACCGCATCCGACGCCGTGCCGGTCCCCGGCACACCGGCGTCCGACAGCGCCTGTGCCTTCGCCTCGGTCACCGTACAGAGAAGATTCAACAGCGCGGCGTCGCCGTGACGGGCAGCGACGAACGCCACGATGTTGATCGTCCCGGGTTCTGGCGGAAGTGCGTCGTTTCTCGGAGTGAGAGGCGTCGACACCTGGTTGTCGAGATCGAGGTCGAGGTCGAGGTCGGGGTCGCGGTGGTCACCGTCACCGTCACCGTCACCGTCACGCGCTGCTGCCCTCACCGGGCGCGTCAGTCCCACCGTGGCTTCCACACTCGCGGCGCCGTCCACGGCACGGCGTCCGCAACGGGCCAAATCAGCAGCGGTCAGCATGCCGACGCCGCATCCGAGGGACGCATCGAGGCCCAAGCCGGCGACGATCTCGCTCATGTGGCGGTCCGTATCGGTGCGCTGGTACCCCTTCGGTACTTGGGCATTGACGACCCAACTCCTCGGGCCGATACCCCCGCCTACGAGCGCCGTCGAGGCCGCGAGGAGCGGCGCATCGAACGTCCACACCATGGCGGCCAATGCCGGCGTCCCTGACCGGTTCGTGCCGACGTGCAGCTTCGACCAGCGGAAAACAGGTCGGCCGCTCAACGCTGACCCCGTCAATACTCGATGCCCTTCATCGCCCGGACACCGCGCTCGTACGCGTGCTTCACCATGCGCATCTCCGTCACCGTGTCCGCCACCTCGACCAGCTCACTGGGCGCATCGCGACCGGTCACCACCACGTTGGTCCGAGGCGCACGGTCACGGATGCCCGCGACCACGTCGGCCGCATCCACCCAGCCGTAGTTGACCACGTACGTGAGCTCATCGAGCACCAGAAGGTCATACTCACCCGAGGCCAGCTTGGCCTTGGCGACAGACCAGGCGTGGCGGTTCTTGGCGGCCGACTCGTCCAGGTCGTCGGACTCCCAGGTGAACCCGTCCCCGAGGGTCCACCAGTCGACGCCGAGATGTTCGGCGAGCTTTCGTTCACCCACCTTCCAATCCCCGCTCTTCATGAATTGCACGACACCGACCCGCCAACCCCGAGCCCACCCACGACCCATTACGCCAAAGGCAGCCGTTGACTTCCCCTTGCCGTCGCCCGTGTTGAGCACGACCACCGAATCCACTCGACGGCGCGCCGGCGGCTCCTCGGGGACAGGGAGCGGTACTCGCTGTTCGGACCGTCCGGACTGTCCGGACTGTTGGGAATGGCCGGAAATATCGGTTGTACGAGCATCACCGTCTCGACCAACCACCGGTTCCGTCGTCACGGGTTCACCTCCTCCCTCTCACGCCCACGATTTTCCGCCAAAAGAGCCAGTGCGTCGGCTCCGTCCCGTCGCCGTCGCGGTGCGATCAAGAGATCGCCGTCTCCCGTGCGCACGATACGCACCGAGCAACCGAACGCCGACTCCAGCACGTTCTCGTCCAAGACCTCCTCGGGCGTTCCGAAGGCAACGACCGAACCGTGTGACATCAGGAGCAACCGGTCGGCGAACTGGCCCGCCAGGGTGAGATCGTGCAGGGCGCTCACGACGGTGAGACCCCACGAACTTCGGAGCTCGTCGACGATCTCGAGGGCCTCGACCCGGTGGCCCAGATCGAGCGCGCTCGTCGCCTCGTCGAGCAGCAGCACCGGGGCCTCCTGGGCCAACGCCCGCGCCAGTACGGCCCGCTGGCGTTCGCCTCCCGACAGGCTCCAGAGCTCACGTCCGGCCAGCTCCAACAGGTCGAGACGCTCGAGGATTGCCACACAGTGGGACCGGTCAGTCCGCGACTCGACGGACAGGTACGGGATGTGCGGCGTCCGTCCCAGCAACGCGTAGTCGAACACCGTCATGTCTGCGGGTAGCTCGGGAGACTGCGATACCGAGGCAACACTCCGGGCCCGCTCACGCCGGCTCATCGACCTGGTCGTACGGCCTCCGAGCTTCACATCGCCTTCGAACTCGACCGAGCCACCCACCGCCCGTAAGAGCGTGGTCTTCCCGGCACCGTTCGCTCCGATCAGTCCGACCCATTCTCCGTGCCGGACCGAGGCAGAGACCGAGTCGACCACGACCGTTCTCCCGTAGCGCACGGTCACGGACGAGATCTCCACCATGGCGTCCCCGTCCCCCGCTCCGTCTCCCGCGCCCGACGTCCTGCGCGCGGTGGCGGCCAATCGAGAGGCCCGCCGGTCGGCCAAACGGACCATCGTCCCCGTCCCCCGCCGATCCCCCTTCCTCATCAGGCCCCACCGCCTGCATCCGTACCGGCACCGGCCCCAACACGCCGGCTCGCCCGTCCCGACACCAGCACGACGAGGAAGAAAGGAGCCCCGACACACGCGGTCACAACGCCGATTGGGACCTCGGCCGGCGCCTGGACCGTACGGGCCATGAGATCCGCCGCGACCAAGAAGGCGGCGCCGCCGACCATGGACACCGGCAGGACCGTCCGATAGCTCGATCCGGCCGTCAGCCTCACCGTATGCGCCACGATGATTCCGACGAACCCGATCAGACCGCACACCGAGACCGCCGCCGCGGTGCCCAGAGTGGCCGCACCGACGACGATCAACCGCGTGCGTGCCGGGTGCAGACCGAGCGTGCCGGCCTCGTCCTCGCCCACACGAAGGACGTCGAGCATCCGCCGGTGAGCCAAGAGCACGACACCGCTCACCACGACGTAGGGCAGGATCAGGGTCACGTCCGACCACGATGCGAGCGAGAAGCTCCCGAGAATCCAGTCGTAAATCTGGCGGATCTGCTCGGCATCACGCTGTTGGAGGTACGTCTGGACCGCCGTGAGCAAGGCCGCGACGGCGACCCCGGCGAGCACGATGGAACGCCCCCACGCTCGCCGCCCGCCGGCGACCCCGATCACGTACGTCGCCACGACGGCGAGCGAACCGCCGACGAAAGCGAAGATCGGCAAGAGAGCGGACGAGTCGCCGCCGTACACGATCTCGATCGTGGCTCCCAATCCCGCGCCCGCCGCCACGCCGAGAAGGTACGGATCGGCCAGTGGATTGCGGAAAATTCCTTGGTAGGCGGCGCCGCCGGCCGCCAGCATCGCTCCCACCAAGCCCGCGAGCACCACCCGCGGCAGTCTGAGCTGCCACACGATGGCCTGGTTGACAGCCGGCACGCTCGTGTGGAAGTGCACGAAGGGCACGTGGGACAGCAGCGTCCCAGCACCTGCGATGGTGGGATCGCCACCGGCCCGACGCAGACCGCGACGAACGCGACGGCAACGAGGGAGACCGCCGACACCACCATCGGGACCCAGGAGCGGCGTGCCTCCAGCCCTCGCCCACCGCCGCGCCCACTCCCGCGCCCGCGCCCGCCCCGCGCCCGCGCCCGTCGACCTCATGTGCTGAGGCGACGGAAATGGTGGTCATCGACTCATCCGACGGGATGGTGGTGGTTCAGTTCGGCTGCGACGTCGCTGAGCAAGACGACGATGCGCGGGCCCCAACGTGACGCGATGTCGTCGTTGAGAGCGAGCACGCGCCTTTCCTTGACCGCGGACAAGTTGGACCACCCCGGTCGTTTGGCCACGGTTGCGGCCGATTGTCCGCAGCACAGCGTGTCGGCCAGAAAGACATAGTTGGGATTCGCCTTCAGGATGAACTCAGCGCTGAGCTGTGGATAGCCGCCACTCGCTGCAGCACCCTTCGCTGCGTCGGCGATGCTCCGCAGTCCCAACAACCCCAGGAGCCGTCCGATGAAGGTGTTCGACGTCGCGGAGTAATAGGTCTGGTCGAGCTCGTAGTAGTAGGTGAGCGGATGGGTGGTCCGGTGCACCGAACGCACGATCCGACCGATTTGGCCCTTGATCTTGTTGACCTCCGTCTTCGCCGACGGGACGTGACCCGTCGCACCGCCCAATTCGTCGAACTGCTGGTACACCTGGTTGAGCGTCGTGGCCGCGGGCGCGTAGAGGACGGGGATGTGGAGCGCTCCCAGCTGGGAGTTGAGCCCGGGTGCCTCTTGGGCGACCACGACCAGGTCGGGTTTGTACGCCGCGATGGCCTCGACGTTGGGGTCGTTCCCGTCCAGGCTCGTATGAGGAATGCCGGCCGGGTAGTCAGAGTCCGAGTCGACTGCTTTCACCTGCTTGCCGGCACCGATGGCGTAGAGCATCTCGGTCGCAGTCGGCGAGAGGGACACGACAGCCGTGGGGCGGACGGGGATCTTGACTGCACCGTTGGCGGCGTGCACGGTCACCGGAAAGCTCGAGCTCGGCGACGCGCGCTCGCGGCGACAGCCGCAGCGGCGGCGGCACCAGGACCCCACCCTTGCAGCAGCAGTGCCACGTTCAGGGTCGCGGTCGCAACCGCGACTACGACTACGACCGCTGCCTGCTTCGCGTTCCGCTTCACGAGGCCAGGCGCGACCCCCGTGTTCGACGTCCGAGTGGACCTGAGCAGCAAATCGATCATCCTCCGTCGGCGTGGGAAGAGGGACTGCGCCCGCTCCGACACCCGACAGGGGTATCGAACGAACCGCCCTTCTTCCGAGGACCGGTCACGTCGACCCAAGTCAGGCGGCTGGGCTCACCCCATCTGGGGCCTCACCATTGCGGGACAGCGCCGGATTTCGACCGGACTTCGCTGAACTTGGGCCACCCCGGCGCTCGCCGGAGCAGTGGAACCGTACCACGGCCGTCGAGATTGGGTCCGTACGGGATCATCCGCTGCTCAGACGTCCGAACGGCGTTCGTACGTACCTGCCAACGGGGGCTCGTACCGCGTCCGACTCGACCAGGTCTTCGGAGGCTCCCCTAGCATTGGCGTCGTGACGCTCGAGTCGACCGGCCGATCCGGCGACGGTGCGGGCGATCAGGACGGGGTCGAGGACTACTCCATCGAGGAGATCGAGGACGCGGTCGTCGACGGCGACACTCCGCTCGGCGCGCATGGGGGTACGGCCCGGGCCGCGCTGTCGCACCGGACGTTCCGCATCGTGTTCCTGGGTGCTTTTGCGTCGAACATCGGCACCTGGATGCAGAACGTCGTCCTCGGTGCCTACGCCTATGACCTGACGCACTCGAGCACGTTCGTCGGCGTCGTGATCTTCGCCCAGCTCGGCCCGACCCTGGTCCTACCCATGGTCGGCGGCTGGCTGGCCGACAAGGTGGACCGAAAGCGATTCTTGATACTGCTCACCCTCGAGCAACTCGTTTTCTCACTCGGCGTGGCTCTCGTCGCGGCAAGCAGCAACCCGTCGCACGCGTTGCTGGTCGTAATGGTCCTCTTCGTGGGCGCCGGCAGCGCCATGTTCGGCCCTGCCTACTCGGCCATTCTTCCCGGCCTCGTCGGGCGGGAGGACTTGACCGGGGCAATCTCGTTGAACTCGGCCCAGATGAACGCGTCCCGGGTCATCGGACCGGTTATCGGCGGAGTCCTCTACTCCCTCGTCGGTCCCGCCTGGGTCTTCGCCGGGAACGCCGTCACATACCTGTTCGTCGTAGGCGCCCTTCTCATGGTCACCCTCCCCGCGGTTCCTGGGTCGGGTTCCGTCGTCGGCAAGGCGAGTCGTTGGCGCGAGATCACGGCCGGCGTCTCGGTCGCCCGCCACGACCCCGTCGTCGGCCGGTGCCTGGTCACGGTCTTCGTGTTCTCCTTGCTGGCGCTGGCGTTCATCGGCCAGATGCCGGTGGTGGCGGCCCACAACCTGGGCATAAACCTCTCGAACTCCCCTGACTACGGCATCCTCTATGCCTGCTTCGGCGCGGGGGCTCTCGCAGGCGCCATCTCCATCGGGACCGTCTTCGCCCGGACCTCGAAGCCCATGATCGTACGGGTGTGCCTGGTCGGATACTCGCTGACCCTGTGCGGCTTCGCCCTCGAGCGCAACCCGGCACCCGCATACGTGAACGTCGCCGTCATCGGGGTCTTCTACTTCGCCTTCATCACCGCGCTCAACACCACCCTCCAAGCCCGTGTGGACGAGCGCGTGCGAGGGCGGGTGATGGCGCTGTGGATGATGGGGTTCGGCGGGACCGTGGGGATCGGCAATCTCCTGATCGGTCCGGTGGTCGCCGCGGTCGGAATCACGGACGTTCTGCTCTTCGGGGCCGTGGTCGCGCTGGTCCTGGCCTGGTACGCCGACGTGCGCACGCCTCCCGAAACTCAGGATGTGCTGGGCGTGGAGTTGGCCCAGTAGGCCTCACGCAGCCCTTTCTTGTAGAGCTTCCCGTTCTCTCCGCGGGGAAGTTGGTCGGTGAAGTCGACCGATCGAGGGCACTTGTAGTGCGAAAGGTGAAGGCGGCAGAAGGCGATGATCTCCGCCTCGAGCGCGGGCCCAGGCTCGTAACCCGGCGCCGGCTGCACGACCGCCTTGACCTCCTCTCCCATCTCGCCTCGGGTACGCCGAACACGGCCACGTCGGCGACGGCCGGATGCAACACCAGGACGTCCTCGACCTCTTGTGGGTAGATGTTGACCCCGCCGGACACGATCATGAACTGCTTGCGGTCGGTCAGGTAGAGGAAGCCCTCTTCGTCGACGTGGCCCACGTCCCAAAGGGTGGCCCAGCCCTTGGCGTTGAAGCTCTGGCGGGTCTTTTCCGGGTCGTGGTTGTACTCGAAGGTGGCGTCGCTCCGTCCGCCGAAATAGACGACTCCGGTCTCGCCGACCGGCAGCTCGGCATCGCCGTCGTCGCCGCCGCAGATGTGGACCTGTCCCCAGATCGCGCGGCCGACCGAGCCGGGATGCGAGAGGGCGTCGGCGGAGTGATCCAGGTCATGCCCATTCCCTCCGTGCCCGAGTAGTACTCATGCATGATCGGGCCCCACCACTCGATCATGCGGCGCTTGACCTCAGGAGCGCAGGGGGCGGCGGCATGGACTACCGAGCGAACGACGACACGTCGAAGCGGGCACGCACCTCGTCGGGCAGCTTGAGCATCCGTACGAACATGGTCGGGACGAACTGACCGTGTGTGACCTGATGCTCTTGGATCAGGCGCAGGCACTCTTCGGGGTCGAAACGCTCCATGACGACGACCGTTCCGCCCATGCGGTGCACGGTCAGGACCACACGAGCGGCGCCGAGTGGTACAGCGGCGCGGGGCTCAGGTAGACGTCGCCCTCGACGAAGCCCATGATGCGCTCGAGCATCGGGACGAGGGTGGCGTAAGTGCCGAAGGGCTCGCCAGTCAGCGGCCGACGGACCCCCTTGGGATGACCGGTGGTGCCCGACGAGTAGAGCATCGGGAAGCCCTCCTCCTCGTGGGCGAGAGGCTCGCCCGGATACGCGCCGACCAACTCGTCGTAGTCGACGTGGTCCGTCAGGGCCACCCGTACTCTGGCCGATCATCAGGCGCAGTTCGACCGCCGGGGTCAGTGGAACCAGCTCGGTGGCGAGCTTCCCCAGCTTCGACGAGGTCACGAGCGTGCGGGCGCCGCAATCGTTCACGATGTAGGCCGCTTCCTCTGCCGTCAGATGCGTATTGACCATCGTGTAGTAGAGACCCGAGCGCTGGGCACCGAACACGACTTCGTGGGTCCGGTGGTCGTTGGGCAGCAGGACGGCGACATGGTCCCCAGTTCGGAGCCCGTGGGCGAAGAGGGCCTGGGCGAGACGGCACGACCGCGCCTCGAGCTCGGCGAACGTCACGGTCACGCCAGAAGATGTCACCACGGCGGGCCGCTCGGGATGCGTGGCGACATAAGTCGCAGGCCGTAGATGGTCGTCGAGCGCCCGAGCCGGACGCTCCGACGCGGAATCGGAGCGTCGTGCAGATTTCGGTCCACCGGTCTCGGTCGTCTCTGCCGCTTCGCTCGCAACGGTCGTCTCTGTGGTCTCGTCAGTCACCACGTCGTGTCTAGTCGACCTGGACCTCGTCTCGCCGCCGGACAAGGAGCGTCCGGTCCCAGTCCCCGTCCCGGCCCCGGTCGTTCAACCTCGTCGGGGTGACCACGACCAGCGCCGCAGGGCAACGAAGACGCCGGCGAGGCCCCAGACCGCCATCACCAAGACGTCGTTCCAGGGCGAGCTTCCCGGGACGCCGGTGAACGTGTCGACCGGCCGGTGATGAGGTGGCGTATCGGGAAGAAGTCGGTGAACGTCGCGAGTCCCGAGCCGGGACGAAGCGGGAAGTAGAGCCCAGAGAGCGCCACCAGGATGAAGAAGGTCAGGCTCACATCGGACCGGCCGCGTCCGCGTTCGGCACCAGCGTACTGATGCCGACGCCCAAGGCCGTGAACGCGAGCATGCCGACAACGACGAGCAGGAGGAACGACCACACGTGGACCGGTCCGTGGACGTCGTAACCCACGCGACCCACCACCAGCAGCAGCACGATCTGGATACCGGCCACGATCATGGAATTGACGAAGATGGCGGCGAGCAGCATCCAGGTCGGGAGCGGGCTCAGGCGAAGTCGTTTGAGCAGGCCCATCTCCCGGCGGTTGACCAGGGTGATGGCGAGCATGTTGAAGCAGGCGGCCATGATCCCATAAGTGGCGAAGGCCCGCAGGTAGTACTGACCCAGGCGAATGTGTCAGGTACGACGACCGTCGAGTCCCCCGACGTTGAGCGGAAGAAGACCACGAAGACGACCGAGAACCGATCGTCATCGGCGCGCCGATCGGGTTCAGCCAGAAGGACAGCTGCTCGAACCCCACCTGGCGCAGCCACCAGCGGCAGATCGTCGACCCCGGAACGACCCCTGACGAAGTCCGACGTGCCCTTGCACCGGTGACGTCGGCAGCGCGGTCATTGGCCGCGGCCTCCGGCTCCGACGGCTCCAGCGCTCGGGTCGGGAACCCGAGCCTGGGTCAACCCGAGATAGACGTCCTCCAGCGAGACCCGAACACCGACAGCCCGCCAACGATGGCCTCCCTCGAGAGCCCATCCGGTCAGGTCGATGGAGCACTGCCACTCGTCCTCGCTTATCGCACCTTCGACCGTCGTCCGTCGTCCGACCAGTCCCCGCCGCCGTCACCGCCCGTCGCCGTCGATGCGAAGCGGTCGCCGATCGCAGCGACCGGGCACCTCGGGCAACATGAAACGGATGGTCACCGCGCCGAGGTCGCGGCCGCCGATCGACGAGGGTGTGCCCATGGCCACGATCTCCTGACCGAAAAGGACGGCGACCCGGTCGGCCAGCGCCTCGACCTCGTCCATGTAGTGCGTGGTCAGCAACACCGTCGTCCCCGCCGCGGCCAGCCGCCGGATGAGCTCCCAGGTCTCGCGCCGCCCGGACGGGTCGAGCCCGGTGGTCGGCTCGTCGAGGAAGAGAAGGTCGGGTTGCCGATGATCCCGAGGCCAACATCGAGCCGGCGTTGCTGTCCTCCCGAGAGCCGCTTCACGCGGTCGTCCGCCTTCTCCCCGAGCCCGATGAGCTCAATGACCTCGTCCACCGGACGCGGGCTCGGGTAGTAGCCGGCGTTGCGGGTCAGCACCTGGCGCACCGAGTAGTACGGCTCGATCGCCAGCTCCTGCAGCACGACACCGATGCGCGTGCGCAGCCAGCGCTGGGTGCTGCGCTCGGCCGGGTCTACCCCGAGCGTCTCGACGCGACCGCCGCTGCGGTCACGGAAACCTTCGAGGATCTCGACCGTCGTCGTCTTGCCCGCACCGTTCGGCCCGAGCAACGCGAACACCTCGCCCCGCTGCACCTCGAAGCTGCACGTCGCGCACCGCGACGGTGTCGCCGTAGGACTTCGAAAGATGTTCGACGGCTACCGCCGGCACGTCCCCATCCGCGGGCATCGGTCCAGACGTTATTGGACGGCCGGCCCCGACTGCCGCTCACAGCGTGCCGACCTCCGCCTGAGGCGCCAGCGGCGGCGGCGTTCCATGCTGACCGCGACGGCCGGCGTCCGGCTGCTCGAGAATCTTGTCCAGCAGATCCCGCAGATGCTCGCAGCTCCGACTGCGACAACGCCTTGAAAGCGGCCGGAGGCACAGAGAGGACGCGTCGATCTCGGCCGCAGCCCCGCCCTCGTCGGTGAGCACGATGATCTTGACCCGCCGGTCGTAGGGTGCGGGCTCCCGCCGCGCCAAGCCTCGGTCGTCGAAATCGTCCACCAAAGCCGTGACATACGAGGGATCCAGCCGATGCGCACGAGCGACTCGCCCATCGAGACACCGTCCGTCCTTCGAAAGACGCATCAGCATCTTCATGACGCCCGGCGAGAGCTTCATCCGGACGTTGAGCGCGGCCATGCGCTCGACGTGCTCGCCCTCGAAGGTGATGTGGCGTAGGCGCTCGAACACATCTTCGGCCAGACCCACGTGAGCGATTGTCCCATCCGCCTGAACTCTTTGACAATACTTCATATCTTTGAGTATTATGAAGTATCTCGATGGCTCGCACCACCCCTCGTCCCGACACGTTCACGCTCGACCCCGAGCTCCAGCGGACCTCGACCGTCGTCGTCCTCGGGTCGATCATGTCGATCCTCGACACGACCATCGTGGCGGTCGCCCTGGCCACGCTGGGCCAGGGATTTCCACGTCTCGGTCGCCACGATCCAGTGGGTCGCGACGGGATATCTGTTGGCGCTCGCCCTGGTGACCCCGGTCACGGGATGGGCCGTGGACCGCTTCGGGGCCAAGTCGGATCTGGATGAGCTCGACCACGCTGTTCGTATCGGCTCGAGCCTCTGCGGACTGGCCTGGTCGGCCAACTCCCTCATCTTCTTCCGCGTCCTCCAGGGCATCGGCGGCGGCATGCTGCTGCCGGTCGGTCAATCGATCCTGGCTCGGGCGGCGGGCCCACAGCGCATGGGCCGGGTCATGAGCATCATCGGCGTGCCCATGGTGATGGGACCGGTCATGGGGCCCGTGCATCGGCGGGCTGATCGTCTCGAACTACAGCTGGCGCTGGATCTTCTACATCAACGTGCCGATCGGCATCATGACGCTGATCCTCTCCAGTCGCTGGCTGCCCAAGTTCGACACCGACGAACGTTTCTCCTCCCCGTTCGACACGCTCGGCTTCTGTCTGCTGTCACCCGGACTTGCCGCTTCTCCTCTACTCCCTGTCCGAGGTCGGCACCACTGGAAGCTTCACCAGCACGTCCGTCGTGGTCAGCTTCGTCCTGGGCGTCGGCCTCATGCTGGCCTTCGTACTCCACGCCTTCCGTGTCAAGAACCCGTTGCTCGATCTCAATCCGTTCAAGACCGCAACTTCACCATCGCCAACGTCTGCATCTTCGTCATCGGCGCCACCGTCTTCGGCTCGATGTTCCTCTTGCCCATCTACTACCAGGTGGCGCGAGGGTCAGCCAGCCTGGCAAGCGGGGCTCCTGATGGCCCCCCAAGGTCTCGGGGCGGCCTGCATCATGCGCTGGGCCGGGCGCGTCACGGACCGTAGGGGCCCTCGTCGGGTGGTTCCCTACGGGATCCTGCTGATGGCGGCGGCGACGATTCCGTTCTGCTTCGTCACGACTTCGACCAGCGAGGTGCTTCTCGCGTCACGCCTCTTCGTCCGCGGGGTCGGGCTCGGGCTCTGCGATGATGCCGGTGACCGCGGCGGCCTACTACGACCTCAATCACGCGGAGATCCCAAAGGCCTCGACGGTCATGAACATCGTGCGGCTGATCGGTGGCTCCGTCGCCACTGCGCTCTTCGCCGTCGTGCTCGAGCGTCAGATCCTCGCGAACCTCGGGCCCACGGCTCGAAGGCCGGGGGCAGCGCCGGGCGTCATCTCGGCGACCACGAAACTGCCGCCCCAGATCGCCGACCCGGTCGCCGCAGCATTCGCCCACACCTTCTGGTGGGCGGTTGGCGACCATCCTGATGGCCTTCGTCCCGACGCTGTTTCTGCCGGACCACGCGGGCATCTGACCACGCGGCATCTGACCACGCCGCAACGGACCACGCCGGAGACGAACACGCTCCGGCGGGGCCGGCCCCCGAGCCGGTGCACGGCGACACCCTTCTGGCCGCCGTCGACATCGTGCCGGACGGCGCTGGTATTGCCGCCCCGACGTCCACCGTCGTCGGCCGGCCCGACCCCGTTGGTCCGGGTCAAGACGTGAGCGGAGCGACGGCCGACTGAGCGATCCAGACTCAAGCCTCGAGGCAGCGCGCCTGACGGCCGTCCTCTCCCGCGCCGGCTTCGTGGCCGCATCCGACGAAGCGGCCGAGCTCCTGGCCGTTGCGAATGGTGACGAGGCAGTCCTGAGGGTGCTTCTCACCCGCCGGCTGTCTGGAGAACCACTTGCGTGGATCACGGGTGGAGTCACCTTCGCCGACATGACGGTGTCAGTTCGCCCAGGCGTCTACGTCCCACGGTGGCAGAGCATCGAGCTGGCGCACCGCGCCATCGCCCGCATGGAGGACGGGGGAACGGCCGTCGACCTCTGCACGGGATCCGGCGCCTTGGCCATGGCACTACGGCGGGCGCATCCGAGCGCCCGAGTCCTCGCGACAGACATCGACCCCATCGCCATCGAGTGCGCTCGGAAAAACGGGATCGACTCGTATCTCGGTGATCTGTTCTCGCCGCTACCTGACGACACCCTCGGCTCGGTCAATCTGGTTGTGGCAATCGCACCCTACGTGCCCACGTCGGACCTCGCCTTGCTTCCACGGGACACCCTCGAGTTCGAGGAAGCAGGGCACTACGACGGGGGCACGGATGGTACCGATGTCCTGCTCCGCATCGTCGCAGCCGCCCCGGCCTACCTTGTCGCGGGTGGCGCGTTGCTCCTGGAGGTCGGCGGTGTTCAGGACGAGCTCCTCGAGGTCGATCTGCGGCACGCCGGCTTCACTGCCGTCGGCCGCTGGACGGACGACGACGGAGACCTCCGCGGCATCGAAGCAACGTGGTCCGGTGGTCCGCTGCGCCGGTAGGCTTGCAAGGGCCCGATGCCTCCGATCAACAGCTGGGCTGAAGAACCACCGCCTTGACCATCGCACCCCATTCGTAGGCGATCTCCTTCGTCCATCCCCATGGGCCCTCTGGCGTCACGCCGACCTCGAGCACCTGTCCGGCGAAGCAGCGCCCGATCCGCAGCCGTGCTCTCGAGGCCTGGGGGATCGGCATGACGACGATGACCCGGCGCCAGTGCAGGTCTCCAGGCAAATTTCGCGATGGACCGAGCTTCGCCCTGCGTGGTCTGCGGCTCGGCAACGAAGCAGACAAGGTGAACGTTCGGTACAGCCCTGAGTCGGTATGGACAACGTGTTGACGGCGGGACGGAGAGGGCGAGCGTGGGTGCAAATCCCTCTTGAGCCAGCCGAATACCCTCGCCGACCGCCTTGGCACCTTGGCTGCCCCCCAGGACGACGATCGCATCGGACGGCGCCGGTGCGTTCAGGTCCGGAAAGACGAACAAGCGGAGCGTCGATCGCACCGAACGTCGCGATCGCCAACACCGCCACCGCGACCAGGACGAGACGCCGTCGACGCCGTCGGTGCGTCACTCGGGCAGGGGGCAGGGACGTGGTCGTCGATGTCGTGGAGGCGAAGGTCATGGTCTTCACGGGGAGGCGTCATTCTTCCAGGGGCGCCGCTCCTACATCGGTCGGGCCGGGAGGCACGGGGCACGGGGCACGGGGCACGAGGCACGGGCACGGGCACGGGGCACAGGCTGAAGCGGCCGCGAGGCCGACCGTTCGCCGGGACAACACCCTCACGACCAGGAACCCATCGAGGACGGCCTCCCACCGGCTCGCCATCGCGTAAGATGACAGCGTGAGGTAAAGCAGAACAGGACGCTTTCACGATCCAGTGCCAACCGCGACGGACAGGCACTGCTTGTCCCGACTGTTCCACTCTGGAGTTCTGCAATGCCCACCCATCCTGTTCCTGTCGCTCTCGCCGCGACACTTCACGCCCGACAGATCGGTCACGAACTCGGCGGGCGCGTTGTTCTTCACGACGTCTCGGTCTCGGTAGGCCCGACCACGTGCCTCGGCGTCGTCGGGCCGAACGGCGTCGGGAAATCCACGCTGCTCCAGATCCTGGCGGGCCTGATCGCGCCGACCGAGGGTCGAGTCATCATCGACCCCCCTGCGGCGACCGTCGGTTACCTGACGCAGGAGCACACACCGGTGCATGGCGAGACAGTCCGCGACATGCTGTTGCGACGCACGGGTCTCGCCGAGGCCGAGGCCGAGCTCGGCGCAGCGGCGTCGCTCCTCGGATCGGAGCAGGCAGGAGCCGATGACCGCTACGCCACCGCGTTGGCCCGGTACGAGTCGTTGGCAGCCGGCGACTACGAGGCTCGCCTCATCACAACACTCGACCAGGTGGGCCTCTCCCCGTCGAGCGCCGACTGGTCGACCTCCGCCCTCTCCGGTGGGCAGAGGGCACGGGCCGCCTTGGCCGCCATCCTCCTGGCTCGTTTCGACATCACCCTCCTCGATGAACCGACGAACGACCTCGACTTCGACGGGTTGGAACGCCTCGAGGAGATGGTCTGCCCATCGTCGCGGAGGTCTTGTACTCGTCTCGCACGACAGAGCCTTTCTCGACGGTTCCGTGTCGGACGTGATCGAGCTCGATCCCCACTCGCACACGGGACATGTTCATGGCGGTGGCTGGTCCGGGTATCGAGCCGAGCGGGTGGCCGAACAAGCGCACGCCCAGGAGGCCTATGCGCAGTACCAGGCTCAACGAGCCCAACTGCGGTCCCGAGCACAACGGGAACGACAATGGGCGACGACCGGCGTGACCCGCGAGCGACGCCAGCCTCGCGACAACGACAAGGCGCAACGGGACTTTCGCATCAATCGAACCGAGAAGCTGGCCTCCCGGGCCCGTCGTTCCGAACGCGCCCTCGAAACACTCGAGGTCGTGGAGAAACCCTGGGAGGGATGGGACCTTCGGTTCACGATCAGCGAATCGGCGCGTTCGGGAGCAGTGGTCGCTCGGCTCGAGGAGGCCGTCGTGAGTCGTGGAGATCTCACTCTGGGGCCGCTCACCCTCGATATCGCCTGGGCCGACCGCGTGGCGCTGGTGGGCGCGAACGGAACGGGGAAGACGACCCTGGTCGAAGCCCTCCTCGGTCGTGTGCCCCTCGCGGCCGGGAGCCGTCTGCTCGGTTCGAGCGTGGTCGTCGGCGAGTTGGCTCAGGACCGCCGGGTGCTCCGTGACGCCACGAGCCTCGTCGCGTCGTTCGAGGCGGCCACGGGTCTCGCCACTGGAGCGGCCCGGTCGCAGTTGGCGAAATTCGGCCTCGATGCGCATGCCGTCACCCGCCCGCCCTCGTCGCTCTCACCCGGTGAACGCACACGGGCGGAACTCGCAGCATTCGCTGCCAGGGGCGTCAACTTCTTGGTGCTCGACGAGCCCACGAACCACCTCGATCTACCCGCGATCGAGCAGCTGGAAGAAGCATTGCGCTCATATGGCGGCACCCTTCTCCTCGTGTCGCACGACCGCCGCCTGCTCGAAGCCGTCGAGATCACTCGGCACGTCGTTCTTCCCTCGCGGCACGAAGCGTTTCGCGGCCTCGTCGAGCAGCGCTAGCGAGACGCGCACCCGGTTCGTGTCGCCGAACCGCTCCTTCAGCGCCACGTGCGCGGCCAATTGCCCGCACATGCCGTGCACGCCACCTCCGGGCAGGGTCGATGCGGAGCAGAGGTAGACCCCATCGAGCGGGGTGCGGCAGGGGTTCCACTGTCCGACCGGCCTGAACAGCGTCTGGCGTAGCGTCGCCGCACCGCCGCTGATGTCACCTCCGAGGAGGTTGGGATCGTGAGTCTCCGCTTGAGCCGCCGCACGGACCGGGCGAGCACCAAGTCTCGGAATCCCGGTGCGAACCGTTCGATCTGCGCTTCCATCCGCTCCGACATATCCGCACCCGAACCGTTCGGCACGTGGCAGTAGCCCCAGAGCGTGTACCGACCCTCAGGCGCACGGGTCGAGTCGACGACGCAGGGCTGCGCCACCACGACGAACGGGTGCTCGGGGTGCATGCCCGCAGCGACCGCGGCCTCTGAACGCTCCACCTCTTCGAAGGTGCCGCCGACGTGGACCTTCACCGTGCGGCGGCAGACGTCGGCGTTCCACGGCACCAGTCCGTTGAGCGCCCAGTCGACTTTGCACGTCCCCCGGCCTGCACGAAAGCGCGCCCACGAACGCCGTGCCTGCTCAGGCACGGCGTCTCCCGCCAGCTGCAGGAACTGTCGGGGAGCCAAGTCGAGCAGGACGGCTCGGGCCCGTGGCAGCTCCTCGAGTGATCCCACCAGACATTCCGTGTGCACCACACCGCCCAATCGCCGCACTTCCGCCGCGAGCCCCTCGCCGATGGCCACACTGCCTCCCTCGACGACCGGCCATCCGGCGACGTGGCCATAGGCCGTGAGCAGGAGGCCGAACGCCGCCGTCAGTGGCGCCGTGAGACGTTGCATGGAGTGTGCCGCGGCGCCGGCGATGATCGCTCGACCGGAACCCGTCGCGAGCCCGCGGACGGCGTGGCGCGCCGAAGGAACGCCCGCCGTCGCGAATCGCAGCAACTCGAGCGGGTGCGCGGGAACCGATCGCATCGGGCCGAATACTTACGACGAAATGTGCTCGAGCCCGTCGACGATCGGCTCGAGCAACGAGCGGTAGGCCGCCGCGTCGTGCCTGGGCGACGCCGTCTCCCCCACCGAGCGGAACACCGCGGCCGCCTCCGAGTCCCCGAGCGGCTGCGGGAAGGCCACCTCCGGCTGGCACAACACAATGCCGAGAGCGCGCAGATCCACCGAACGGAAAAACGGGGACACGACGAGCCACGGGTGAACCGCGGCGCAAGCGTCATGGCGGAAACCGGACAGGGTCAAAGACTCCGTACGGACTCCTCCTCCGACGCTCGATGCACCCTCGAACACCTCGACACCGAGCCCGCTCTCGCCAACGTCAGCGCGGCGGGAGACCGTTCGGCCCGGACCCGACGATGACCGCGTCGGTTGGTTCCACTGACTCGACGATATCGACGGTCTGCTCTCAGCTCTCACCCGGCGCGTTGGCGCCGCCTCACCCGGCGCGTTGGCGCCGCCTCATTCGGCCCAATAGGTTGCCGGTGCTGGCCAGGCCGTACGGACGTGACGCCGAGGACGAACTCCGCGAACGGCAGCACGTGTCACGGGCCCGGTCCGCTCGAAGGCCGAAGCAGCCACGGAATTGAGCAAGGAACCAGACAAAACAAAGGGGTATGACATGGCAGAGGTCCAAGGCACCTGCGACCAACAGTTCGATGCGGTCCGCTTGACCCTCCGGGCTCAGCTCGAAAGCGGCGCGGACCTCGGTGCCTCCGTCGCGGTCTACCACCACGGCGAGCCGGTGGTCGACATCTGGGGCGGATGGACAGACCCCGACAAGTCGAGGGCGTGGGAGCGCGACACTCTCACCAACGTCTGGTCGACCACCAAGACGATGACCTTCGTGTGCGCTCTCATGCTCCACGACCGGGGCGAACTCAGTTTCGACGCCCCGGTCGCCACCTACTGGCCCGAGTTCGCACAGTCCGGAAAGGACACGGTTCTGGTCCGCCACGTCATGGGCCACACCGCCGGCCTCCCCGGCTGGGACGAGCCGATCCGGCCGGAGCAACTGGCCGACTGGGATCTGTGCACGTCGCTGCTCGCCGCTCAGGCGCCGTGGTGGGAGCCCGGGAACGGCAGCGGCTACCACGCCGTGACGCAGGGCTACTTGATCGGCGAGCTCGTCCGTCGGATTACCGGCGAGACGATCGGGTCCTGGTTCGCCCGGGAGGTGGCCAAGCCGCTCGATGCGGACTTCCACATCGGGCTCCCCGATAGCGAGGACCACCGGGTCTCCAACGTCATCCCTCCGCCCCCCATCGACGCCGCCGAGTTCGAGGGACAAGTCAGCGAGACCATGCTCAAGACCTTCATGAACCCACCGATCGACGCGTCGTACGCCCACCACG
Organism: uncultured Acidimicrobiaceae bacterium; assembly: GCA_963824445.1. Lineage (GTDB taxonomy): Bacteria > Actinomycetota > Acidimicrobiia > Acidimicrobiales > RAAP-2 > Bog-473. The sequence continues at coordinate 116,827 of CAWGPG010000004.1, forward strand.
CCTGGTGGCGTCGGGCTGAGATCCCTGCGGCGAACGGCCAGGGCAACGCTCGATCGGTCGCGGCGGTCCAGTCGGTCATCGCCGGGCGGGGCCAGGCACGAGGTGTGCGCCTCCTCTCCCCCACGGGGACCGATCCCATCTTCGAGGTGCAGGCGGACGGCATCGACAGGGTGCTCGGTGTACAGCAGCGCATGGGGATGGGATACGGGCTCAGCAACCCGCCCGAGCTCCCGCTCGGCCCGCACGCGTGTTATTGGGGCGGTTACGGCGGCTCGATCGTGATCGTCGATCAGGACACGGAGCTGACTGTCTGTTATGTCATGAACCGCATGGAGTCCGGCATCACCGCGGACCAACGCGGCGCCAACATCACCGCTGCCGCCATGGCCGCCGTCGCCTCCTGAACTCGCTGTCAGCGGTCGTCGACGTCGCCTCTGGGAACCACCGCCTCGGCTTCCACCTCCACCTTCCAGGCGGGGTCCAACAATCCCGACACGACGATCATCGTCGCCGCAGGGCGCACGTCGCCGAACAGCTCGCGGTGGACTTCACCGACGGCGCCGGCGTCGGCAACATCCGTCAGGTACAGACGGGTTCGGACCACGTCGTCGAGCGATGCCCCGACCTCGGCCAACGCTGTCGCGACGATCTCGAAGCAACGGCTCGTCTGGGCCGCAGGGTCGGCGGGACACGCGCCGTCGGGGACCACGGGCCCGGTGCCCGACACGATGACGCGCTCACCGACTCGCACGGGCGCGGCTGAACCCGACGCTGGGCTCGAAGGGTGAGCCCGATGCCACTCGCTCGCGGTCCGTCACAGGGACAGATGATCGCACGTACTGGGGTTGCCGGTTCTTCCAACCCAACCCACCGTGGGACGGGAGTCCCGACGTGTCGCCCTCCTGACCCGCAGTCCTGTCCTTCGAGGGTGACCTGGTGCAGGTGAACGGGCCGGCCCATGGCGACGCCGTCCGGTCGGTACGATGGGCGGCCGATTCAGGTGCTCAAAAGCCTTCGCCGAATTGGAGTGGTCGCCGCCAGCTGCGCCATGGCGGTCGTCGTGGCGGGCTGCGGCGCGTCTGGCTGGGTGACTTCAGACCCGGTCCTCTCGCATACCCATCGGGTCGTGCACCGGGATCCACGACCGCCACCGACGACCACGACGACCACCATCGTGCCGCCGGGGAGCACTCCGGTCTCCACCGTCGTGGCGACCACCAACGGTGCGATCCCCGGCTATCCGGCACCCGGCCAACCGTCGAACATGACCGTACCGGGGAGCTGGTACGGGTACCCGTCGATGCTTCCCGTCATCGCGACCCAACCGGGAGGATGGCTCGACGTGCGACTGGCCCAGCGTCCGAACATGTCGACCACATGGGTGCAGCAGAGCGACGTGACGCTCTCGTCCATTCCGTACTCCATCGTGGTGAACCTGACCACGTACCAGCTCTCCGTCTATGACGCCGGGAGTGAGATCCTCAACTTCCCCGCTGGCGTCGGCAGTCCGGACGATCCCACCCCCGACGGCAGCTATTTCGTCACCATGAAGGTCCCCCCTCCGAGTCCGGGGTACGGGCCGTTCGTATTGGTCACTTCCGACCACTCCGACACGATCTCCGACTGGCAGGACTCGGGTGACGCCATCATCGCCATCCATGGACCGATCACCTCGGACGCCGATGCTCTGATCGGTACGGCCGGAGCGGCCATCTCCCACGGCTGTGTACGGATGCACGATGCCGACCTCGCGCAGCTGGCCATGATCCCGCCGGGAACTCCGGTCACCGTCTTCGGCGCCGTCCCGGCCTGACCCCTCACCTCAGGTGAGCTCGTACTCCGCGAGGTCGGGCTCACGCGTTCGGGTCCAGTACGTGAGCAGGTCGAAGGGCCAGTTCTGTGTCACCCTGCCGCGCGCGTTGCGGTACCACGTCGGCACGTCGGCGACGCCCCAAACCATGTGAGAATTGCCCTCTTCCATCTCGGCGCCGTAGCGCTCGTGGACGTCGCTCCGCAATGACATCGTCCGCCGCCTCGCCGCCCGCATCCGACCGATCGCCTCGACGATGTAGCGAACCTGGCACTCGACCATCACCAGGATGCTGCCGTTGATGACCAGGTTGGTGTTCGGCCCGTACAGCATGAAGAAATTGGGGAATCCTGGCACGGTGATGCCGAGATAGGCGCGAGCATCCCCTCCCCATTCGTCGCTGAGCTCCTTTCCCCCACGCCCGACGACGCGCATGGGTGCCACGAAGTCCGATGCGCTGAACCCCGTGCCGTAGATCAAGACGTCGGCCGGATGGTGCACACCGTCGTCGGTGACGACGCCATCGGCCGTGATCTCCCGGATGGGCGTCGTGACGAGTTCTGCATGGTCCCGCCCGAACGACGCCGCCCAACGCCCGTCGTCTCGGAGCGCGCGTTTGGCGAAGGGTGGAAAACGCGGGACCATCTTCTCGAACAGTTCGGGGTCGGGTGCCTGAGAGCGCAGGACGTCGACGAGCATCGTGCGGACGAAGTCGTTGGCTGCGCTTACCGACTCTCCGTCTCCTGACCACTCCGGGTCGACGCGCGCTGCGCCGAGCAGCGCCTCGTGCAGCAGCCAGAATTGCCAGACTCGGTCCCAGCGAGCGTAAGTCGGCACGAGCGCGAGAAGGTCGTGGAACGCTGGGGGGAAGGGGTCACCGTAGTTCTCGGTGGGAAGCAGCCACGGCGGTGTGCGCTGGAACACGTCGAGGTGCGCCACCTCGTCGACGATGCAGGGGACGAACTGCGCCGCGCTCGGCGCCTGTCCCGATGACAGCGACTCGCCGCCCGGTCAACTCGACGGTTTCGTCCCAGGCCGCCGAGTGGAACGACGGTCCCGAGAAACGCTCACGGCCGGCGATGGCGGGAAGCGACGGTCGGTTGAGCTGGCCGGTGGCGCAAACGAACCCGTCGAAGTGCTCGACCACGTCGCTCGTCTCCGCACCTGCAGCCCCGTCGCCCTCAGTCGTGCGGACGGTGAGCGCCCAGCCCGTATCGTCGTCGAACTTTGCTTCGGTGACCTCGCTATGGAAGCGGATGCACCCACCCAGGTCGAACTCCTTGGCCACGTTCTGGAGGTAGGCCAGCAGATCCGGTTGGGCGGAGAACCGTGACACCCAGTCGTCGGTCTGGGCGAACGAGAAGCTGTAGAGCTGATTCGGTACGTCGACGCGGCACCCGGGGTACACGTTCTCCAACCACGTGCCCCCGACGTCTCCGTTCTTCTCGAACATTGTGACGTCCACGCCAGCCTGGCGGAGTCTGTGTGCCGCCGCCAGCCCAGAGGCACCAGCACCCACGACGGCACAGCGGAACGTGCCGCCATGGTCGGACACGTTCCACGTCGGTGCGCGAGGATCGGTTCCCTCGAGCGACAGCTCTTCGGTCAAGAAGACCTCCCAGGCGGGAGTGGACTCACGACCGACGAGGAAGTCGAAGATCCGCCGGCAATGCTCTGGATTCTGCGAAGGGTCAGCTTGGCCGGCGGCGCCGGTGCGGGAGTGCGCGGCGCAGGGCGTCTCCGGCGAGGCGCCTCGCTTCGGATTCCTGCTCGGGTGTGAGCCCATGTGCGGGGACGAGAAGTTGACCCTGGTCCAACACGAGATCGTCTCGGAGGACGCTGAGGTCTCCGGTCAGGTGGGCGACGGCGCAAAGAAGGGGGTACACCTCGGCGCTGGCCAGTGCAGCATCGAGTCGCTCGTCGTGTCCGACCGCTTCGCCAGGGTCACCATCGCTCATGCCCGAAGCCTATGAGGGTTCGACCCTTCGGGAGCTGCCGTACGTCCCCAGGGGCCTGTCGACCGATATGTCAGGCGCGGCCCATGTGCTTCGCCAGCTGGTCGATCTGGCTCGTGGTTTCAACGGTGTGGGGAAGTTTCTCCATGGCCTGGGCGAGGCTGTCGACCGTCCAACGGTCGTCGGTCTCGACCGAGTCGACGATCGACCACCCGGCGTAGATCCCAACCGAGCCGCCATACACGCTGAACACCTGCCCGTTGAAAGGACAGGTCGCGGCAGCCAGGACCGCGACGAGAGGTGACACATTCTCGGGGTCGAAGACCTGTGCCCCCATCGACTCACCCATGCCGGGCGTCTGCAGAGTCAACCGTGTGCGTGCAACGGGGGCGATGCAATTGGCCCGGACGCCGTACCGGTTCAGCTCCATCGCGTTGACGATGGTCATGGCGGCGATTCCGGCCTTGGCGGCGGAGTAGTTCGTCTGCCCAACGTTGCCGTGCAGACCCGCGCCCGAGCTCGTGTTGACGATGGCTCGGTCGCTGACTGTGCCGCGTTTGGCGGCCTCCCTCCACACTTCAGCCGCGTGACGCGTCATGTTGAAGGTTCCCTTGAGGTGCACCGCGATCACATCGTCGAATTCCTGCTCGCTCATGGACACGAGCATGCGATCACGAAGGATCCCGGCATTGTTGACCACCACATGGAGGTCGCCGAACGTCGAGACGGCGTCCTGGACCATCGCCCGGGCGCCATCGAACGAGCTCACGCTGTCGGTGTTCGCGATCGCTTGCCCGCCGGCAGCGACGATCTCGTCCACCACCGACTGCGCCGCTGAGACGTCGGAACCGGACCCGTCGACCGCTCCGCCGAGGTCGTTGACCACGACCTTTGCCCCGAGCGACCCGAACAGCAGGGCGTGCTCGCGCCCGATGCCGCGCCCGCCTCCTGTGATGATCGCCACCCTGTCCTTCAACATCATCGGTCGTCCTTTCGGTTTTGTCACTCGGTCTGTGTCTTGGGTCGTGGGGTCCTGTATCCCGCTCCTGGGAGGCGGGTCCCGAGTCCCGCGCCAGTCTCGGAAAGTGCCTCGGGTGCCGAGTCCCGGGTGCGTCTCAACAATGTCCCGGGTCTCGTGCCTTTGTATCGGGTCGTATGCCTGTGCCTCGCGCCTGTCGCCGGATTCGATTCAAGGACCGGTCGAACCCGCGTCCTCCATGTGCGTACGACAACCGCGAACGATGGCAACCGCGCCTGCGCCTGTCAAACCGGGAAGGGCTCTCTCACGTCGCCGACGGTCGCAGAACCGGTTCCCTCCAGGTCACGGGCACGTTCACCTCATCATGCGGCGGTACGACGCGCACTCTTCCACAAAGGGGCCCGGGCGCGGCGATCTCTCGCCCGAGATGCAGGTAGGAGCTGGTAGCCGAAGAGCCCGCCCTCGTTGGGGAACGTTCGTGCGGGACGAGCCTCGCGTTCTCTTTACGCTGCCCGTACGACACCGCGCCATCTGAGCAACCGACAGGTCTCACACTCCGAGCGCAGCGAGCTCGAGCTGGAAGTGGGCGCGGTGGCCGCGGGTGGGGGCTGCGTTGCCCGCGATGACAGCGGACGGGTGGTGTTCGTGCGCCATGCCCTGCCGGGTGAACGAGTGCGGGCACGGATCACCGCCGAGACCTCGACGTATGCGCGCGCCGACGCGGTCGAGGTGATCTCGTCGTCGCCTGACCGGGTCGAGCCGCCCTGCCCCCACGCCGGACCCGGCCGCTGCGGCGGGTGCGACTACCAGCACGTCTCGATCGACGGCCAACGCCGCTTGAAGGCGGCCCGTGTCGAGGAGCAGCTGCGGCGGTTGGCAGGCGTGGAGCGCAGGGTGAAGGTGGAACCCGTCCACGGAGATCACGGCGGGCTCGGCTGGCGTGGCCGGGTGCGGCTGGCCGTGGACCGTGACGGGCGCGCCGGGTTCCGACGCCACCGATCCCATGAGGTGGAGCCGATTGCCCGCTGTCCCATCGCGGTGCCTGCGATCACGGCGACGGGGGCCTTCGACGCCCGGTGGCCGGGAGCAGCCGAGGTGGAGGTCGTCTCCGGCACGCCGGGAGTCGGCGGCCCCGGTGGTCGGAGCGGTGTTGTCAGCGTCACGTCCCTTCGGGGAGGCCGGGCCAGCCCGCCCGAGGGGGCACTCGACGCGGGCCTCGTGATCGACGGCGCCGTACGTCGGCCGCCGTCGGCGGTCGAGACGGACGTGGTTGGGCGGCGCTACCGAACCTCGCCCGGGGTGTTCTGGCAAGCGCACGTCGGTGCACCCGCGGCATTGCTCGGTGCCGTGCTCGAAGGAGTCGACCCGGCCCCTGGCGCGTACGTCGTCGACCTGTACGCCGGGGTGGGGCTGTTCTCCATTCCACTCGCTGAGGCGGCCGCGCCGCGAGGCCGGGTCCTGGCCGTCGAGCGCGACAGGCGCGCCTGCGAGGATGCCAGATACAACGCACGCCACCTCGACGAGCGCATCCTCGAGGTCCGCCGTGCTTCGGTCACGCCCCGCCTCGTCGCCGCCGACATCGGCAGACCCGGTGCTGTCGTGCTCGATCCACCTCGGCAGGGAGCCGGGACGGCGCTGATGCGCGCGGTGTCCGCCTTGACGCCGGCCCCGCGCTCGGTCGTCTACGTCTCCTGTGACCCTGCGTCGTTCAGTAGGGACCTTCGGGTCTTGCTCGACGCCGGCTGGGACCTGGCCGGCCTGCGGGCCTTCGATCTGTTTCCGATGACCGAGCACGTCGAGCTCGTCGCGACCATACGGCCCACCCGGCGGGGATGAGACCTGTCAGGCATGGCCTCCGAGCTCGTGCTCGATATGTCCAATGGCCTCGAGCTGCAACGTCGAATGAGCGACATCAAAGTGTCCCGCGAGGCAGTTCTGCAAGTGGTCGAGCACTCTGCCCGCCTCGCCGCTGTTGAAGCACTCGTCGCTGACGACGACGTGCGCCGTGAACATGGGCAGGTTCGAGGTGAGCGTCCACGCGTGGAGGTCGTGGACCGAGCGCACCTCGGGCAGCTCAACGAGATGGCGGCGGACTTCATCGAGGTCGATATCTTCAGGGGTCGCCTCCAACAGGATGTGCACCGCCGGCCCGAGCAGCTGCACAGCCGCCTTGAGCATCAAGGCGACGACGACCAGCGAGGCCAGCGGGTCGGCGCGGGAGAAACCCGTCGCCACGATGATGATGCCGGCCACCATTGTGCCGACGAACCCGTAGAGGTCGGTCAAGATGTGACGGAACGCACCCTCGATGTTGAGCGAGCGCCGGTTGGCCCTCGCGAGCGTCGCAGTCGCGGCGACGTTGACCGCGACCCCGACCGCGGCCACCCAGATCAGGACGGCGCCATCGACCGGCGTCGGGTGGAGCAGCCTCGAGACCGCTTCGAAGGCAACCATCGCCGAAACGACGATGAGTGCGATCGCGTTGCCGGCAGCGGCGAGGATCTCGGCCCTTTTCATTCCGTAGGTGTGCGACCGTGTCTCGGGCCGGGTCGCCAGACGGATGGCCACGAGCGAGCCGGCGATGGCGCCGACGTCGACGAGCATGTGGCCGGCGTCCGCCAGGAGCACCAGGGAGTGCGCGGCGATCGCCGCGATCACTTCGAAGGCCATGAAGGCCACGAGGAGGCCGAGCGCGACAACCAGTGCGCGCTGATCGGCCTCGGCCGTCGTGCTGCCGGTCTCCCCATGGCACGGACGATTACTCATGGCGGCTCACGTGGTCCGCATGGAGCAGCACCTCTTCGACGAGGCGGCGCACGTGCGCGTCGTCGACCACGTAGAAGATGCGGGTGCCCTCACGACGGGTACGAACGAGCCGAGCCAGGCGCAGCTTGGCCAGGTGCTGGGAGACAGCAGCGGGTTGCGCCCCCACGAGCTCGGCCAGCTCGTTGACTGACCGCTCGTGCTCCATCAGCGCCCAGATCACGCGCAGCCGGGTCTCGTCGCCGAGGAGCTTGAGCATGCCCACGGCTGGCCGGACCTCGTCGACCGTCGGAATCTCATGCATCTGCGCAGACACGCAGAGAGATTACCGTTCTGCTCGCCTCGCTTCGTCGCCCAACGCCCTAGACCTCGCCCTAGCCTGAGCTGCCGCCCGGAGGTCGGGAGCTGCTCAGGGTGCTGGAGCCGGAGTGGTGACTGTCGTGAAGTCCGTCACCGGGGGTGCCGCCACGGTGCAGGGCTGGCTCACCGAACTCTGAGGGACCGCCGCCTCCAGGACCGACTTCATGATCGGCCCGGCGACGGACGCACCGTCCGAGCTCTGGGTCTGCTCCGGGACGACGACAGCGACCGCGACCTGCGGGTTGTTCGCCGGGGCGAAGCCGATCATCCAGTCCTCGTTGAGATTCAGACCCGTCTGGGCCGTCCCGGTCTTGACCGCCGCACAGAGGTAGGACGGGAAGCCGACCCCCGATGCCGTTGCCCCGGGCTGAGTGACCACTCCCTCCATGAGCGACGTCACCGCCTGCGCCGCGATCGAGCTGGCGGAGCGCGGCATCGCCTTGGGGGTGTACGTCGTCACGATGTTGCCCTTCGAGTCGCGGATCTGCGACATCAGGTGAGGGGTCATCACGACCCCGCCATTGGCGATGCCTGCGGCCACCATCGCGTTCTGGAGCGCAGTCGCCTTCACGGTCTTCTGGCCGATAGCTGTGTCCGCCTGCTCGCGCTGTGCATTTGCAGGAAGCTGCTGCACCGTCGATGCAAGGACATTCGGGAGGTCGATCGGAGGCACGGCGTTGTAGCCGAAGAGGTTTGCCTGCTGACGGAGCGTGTCCACGCCCACCTGCACACCCAGTTCGCCGTAGCCAGGGTCGCACGACTGCGGCAGCATGACGGTCATGGTCCCACCGCACGGGTCGGCCGTGGCGGGACTCGATCCATCGTTGCACAGCGGGTTCAGGGGCGCGTCGGAGAACGTCTGGCACGGGGCAACGGGGTAGTTGAAGTTGGCCAGCGACGGCTTCAGGTTGTAGACGCTCGTGCTCGTGACGACCTTCATCGTCGACCCAGGGAAGAAGTACTCACCCGTGGCGATGGGCCGCAAGGGGAAAAACCCCTCCGGATCCTTCGTGTTGTAGCTGAAGTAGGCCAACTTCTCCGCAGCCAGGCTCGGGCTGGCCATGACGTTGTTGTCGAACGTCGGGTTCGAGACCATGGCCAGCACCGCCCCGGTTTTCGGGTTGAGTACGACGACCGCTCCGTCCTTGTTGGCCCCCGGCGGAAGCGTCGTCAACGCGTTCCAGGCCGCCTGCTGCAGACTCGGCTCGACCGTCAGGGTGACGTCGTCAGTCGTAATCGGCAGCTTCTGCCGGAACAGAATCTGGCTCAGCGTCTGGGGCGCCTCCTGATGCGTCCCGAGATAGGAGTTGTATTCCTCCTCGATGCCAGTTCTGCCGTAGAACAAGGGCGAGTCGTACCCGACGATCCCCGAGAACAGGGAACCGTCGGGATACTGGCGCATGTAGTGGTACTGGTAGGCCGATGTGGGCGTCACACGGACGGACTGGGCCAGCACCGTGCCGTCCCCGGCGTAGATGGTGCCGCGTGGGTTGGTGTACTGCTGGTACGCCAGTCGGGGGTTGTACGGAGAGGTGGAAAGCGCTTTGGCCTTGACCAGCTGGATGTTCACCAACTGGATCACGATCAGGCCGAGGGCGAGCACCATCACGACGCCCAGCCAGCGGATGCGGCGGCCCATCAGGTGGCCCCAACCGACGGAGGAACCGAAGGCGGTACGCCTATTGAAATGCCGGCCACGCAGGTGAATGGTAGGTGCCCGGACCCATCGAATTGCTTCATCCCCGTGAGCGTCTGGCTCGCGGGGAACCGGGTCCTGATGGGACGTGAACTCACCGTTACCCCCGCCGAGTGGACGTGGAGTCCGACGACTCGGCCAACCGGAACGCGGCAAATGAGGCCCGATCCAACCGGTCCGGCCCCCACGGACATGGGGGTGGTGTCTAGGCTCATGACGTGATCGCCCATTCAGCTTGGTCCTGCACGCCCACTGCTCGTCCGTCCAATCTTCGGTTGGTGCCGTGACGACACTCATGTTGATAGAGGACGACCAGCGGATCCGTCGCTCCCTCGAAGCTGCGCTCTCGGCTCGTGGATTCGAGGTGACGACGGCGTCCACCGGGTTGGAGGGTCTTCGCGCCGTCGTCGAGCACCCACCGGCCGCTGTCGTGCTCGACCTGGGTTTGCCCGACATCGACGGGCTCGAACTCCTCAAGATGATCCGGGCCGTCAGCGAGGTCCCGGTCGTCGCCGCGACGGCGCGCGATGACGAAGCCGTGATCGTGCGTACTCTCGACGCCGGTGCCGACGACTACGTCGTCAAGCCGTTTTCGGCCGATCATCTCGAAGCCCGGCTGCGGGCCGTCTTCCGCCGGTCCACGCGCCGCGAAGACCCCGTTGCGGTCGTCGGCGACCTCAGGGTGGACACGTCGGCCCGTGTCGCGAGCCTCAAGGGCAAGGAACTGGACCTGACCCGCAAGGAGTTCGACCTCCTCGCCTTCCTGGCGTCCCAACCGGGGCATGTCGTGTCCAAGCGCGAGATCCTCGCCGCCGTGTGGGACCAGCCGTTGGGAGGTGCGGACAAGACGGTGGACGTCCACCTGTCGTGGCTGCGGCGGAAGCTGGGTGAGACCGCGGCTGAGCCACGGTATTTGCACGTGATGCGGGGGGCGGGAGTGAAGCTGGTCGACCCGGACGGATGAGGCGACGCCTCAACCTGACTGTGCTGGCCGTCACCGCGATGGTGACGCTGGCCTTCCTGATCCCGCTCGGTGCCGTCGTCAAAGTGGTGGCAGCCGACCGGGCGATGTCCGTCGCAGATCAGGAGGCGCGTTCGCTCTCGAGCATCCTCGCCTCGCAGACACCGTCCTCCTCACTCGTATCGGTCATCCGAGAGCTCAACGTGAACGGCATGGGCCGACAGGCCACGGTGTTCCTCCCCGACGGCAAACAGGTCGGTCCCGCGATGTCGGTTCCGCCGTCCGAGTTGGCCCTCGCCCGCCGGGGCAAGGCCTTCACGACCTCGTCGAACTCCGAGACCAGGATCTGGGTGCCGGTGCGGGTCCGGTCGGGCGTCATCGTCGGGTTGGTCAACGTTCCGGACCAGCTGCTCGAAGCCGGCGTGGTGGGCGCCTGGGCCGTCCTGGCGGGCGTTGCCGTCTGCGTGCTCCTCTTGGCCCTGCTCCTCAGTGACCGGCTCGGTCGCTCCCTCGTGCTGTCGATCAAGAACCTCGAGAGCGTCACGAGGCGGCTGAGCGAGGGTCAGCTCGACGCGCGGGTGAGGCCCGCGGGACCGGTCGAGATCGAGGACATGGGGCGCGCCGTGAACCGATTGGGTGAGCGCATCATCGAGCTGCTGGCCCTCGAGCGCGAACAGGCGGCGGACCTGTCGCACCGGCTCCGGACACCCCTGGCGGCGCTTGCGTTGGAAGCGGACACACTGAACGACGAGGGCGACCGCCAACGCATCCGCTCCACCGTGCACGAGCTGACCGAAGAGGTCAACAGCGTCATCGTCCAGGTGCGCCAGGTGCGCCCCATCAAGGTGCCCGAGATCTGCGACGCGACGGCGACCGTTCGAGAGCGACTCGCCTTCTGGTCGGTTCTCGCCGAAGAGCAACGACGGCCGTGGACATCGGACCTGCCGGACAACGAGTTGACCGTTCCGCTCCCGGGCTCAGAGCTTGGCGCCGCGGTGGATTCGCTCATCGGCAACGTCATGGCGCATACGCCCGACCGCACGCCGTTCCGCGTCACCCTCACCGGCACGGAGACGACTGCGGTGCTTGTCGTCGAAGACGAGGGACCCGGATTCCCCGAGGGCTGGGTCGACCGACGAGGTCTGAGCGGAGGGGGCTCCACCGGTCTCGGCCTGGACATCGTCCGCCGCACGGCCGAACGCGCGAACGGCAGCGTGAGCACCGGCTTCCGACTCGGTGGCGGTGCAATGGTTCAAGTCACCCTCGGCCGCGCTCGAGGTTCCCGAGGCCCACCCCACCCCACCTCGACGCTCGCGGCGCCGTTCCAACGAGAACGCGGAAACAGCCCAGGTTCAGAACTGACCCGGGTTCGGTGAGCCCTGACCCGGGTTTACGCCCCACCCGCTCGGAGTCTCCGAAACAGGGGCGCCGTTCGAGCATTTCGATTCTAAGACGAGGTCTTTCTTGCCCTTGCTGAAGTAGACCTCCACCGTCTGGGGTCCCTGGTTCTCGGTCGTCTCCTGATAGTTGTCATTGGGGACTGCGCTGTCGAAGACGATGACCGTGCCGGTGCAGGTCGCCGTCATCTGACCGCCCGCATTGCTGAAGGTCACCGTGACGGATTTCGGTGGAGGCGGCGGCCCTGGTTGACCGACCTTGGTGCCTCCGGGTCCCGAACCCGGAGGACTGGCGGGGGGCTGGGTCGTCGGCACCGTCGTCGTCGTCGTCGAACCAGAGGGTGAGACCACCGTGGTCGGCACCACAATGGTTGGTGAGGGAGGTCGCACCACGATGCGCGGCGACGTTGTGGTGGTCGTGCTCTGCGGGTTCTCCGCCGCCAACTGGTCGAGAGGGGGCGACACCACCAGGTGCGGGTGATGCGCAGCAATCCTCTGCGCGGGAATGACCGGTTCGGGCGCGGCAGTCACCGCACGTGTCACGGCACCCACCCCCAGCCAGCTGACTACCGATGCAACGGCAGTAGCAACCCCCCAGGCGAACGGGGCCAGTAGCGGCACTCGTCGCATGGCCTCCAGTATCGCCTATCGGAGCGGGTGCGTGCGCAGCGCCCTGTCACCTGGCAGTATTCTGCCCTCTTGCTGCCCCTGCGAGCCCTGGCCACGATGTGAGCGGAACACAAGGGCTCGTGCGACTCAGGCGCACAGCCTCAATCCTGGTGATCTCCATGGAGCGCGGCAACAAGCGGAACGCGGTCGATCGGGTGCTGGCCGACGAGCTCGATGACGCCCTCAACGAGCTCGAGGACGACCCCGAACTGTGGGTAGGGATCCTCACGGGCACCTCCGACGTCTTCTCCGCCGGCAGCGATCTCACCGCGCTCGGCGACTACGTCACCGCCCGCGGCGGCGAGTACGGCGTCATCCGGCGGGAACGGAGAAAGCCGCTGATCGCGGCGGTCGAGGGAGCCGCGCTGGGCGGCGGGCTCGAGATCGTGCTGGCCTGCGACCTGGTCGTCGCCTCTGAGACCGCCCGCTTCGGACTGCCGGAGGTACGCATCGGCGTGGTCCCGACGTGCGCCGGTCTCTTCCGTGGACCGAGAGCCCTTCCCCTCAACGTCGCCCGCGAGCTCATTCTGACCGGTCGGCCAATCGATGCGGCCCGGGGATACGAAGTCGGCCTGGTCAACACGATCGCGGAACCCGGCGGTGCGCTCGACGCCGCGCTCGCCCTCGCCCAAGAGATCTGCGCCAACTCCCCAGTCTCCGTACAGGCCTGCCTCGCCGCGATCAACGCCCTGCAGTCCAAAGACGATCAGGCCGGGTGGGACGCGACCGAACGTGCACTGAAGACCGTCGCGGCATCCGCCGATGCCCGTGAAGGGGTGGCCGCCTTCCTGGAGAAGCGGCCACCGAAGTGGACGGGCCACTCGTAGACGACGGACACGACAGCGCCGAACAGGAGTGCGCACGAGGATGTGGGCTGCCTCGATCAGCGAGAGCGCTCGGTCGCGCGGATCGTTTCCTCCGTTGACTGCCGGGAGGCAGGGCTCCCAGGCCGCATCAGCCGGAGGGTGAGGAGACGGTCGAAGTCCCCCAGAGATCCGCCCCGCAGATGGGTTTGGTCGACACCGGGACGAAGCCGCTCATGCATGCCTGCAACACCCATACACATTGTTGTGGCGGGTCGTGGCCAAAGACCGTGGCGTTGTCGATGGGGTTGGGCAGCAGCCCATTGGCGTCATACGCCTTGATCCGACGGAGGTTCTTGATAACGGCAGCACGGCTTGGATCGGGCCCTGCCATTCTCGGGCCCTTGATCATGAGGTCGGCACCGGCCCATGTCTCGTACTGGAACAGCGTCGGAAACTGAGTCTTCGAGAGGTGCGCGTACTTCTGCAGCGCGGCAGACATTTGTTGGGTGCCCGCGTCGGGAATGGAGAAGGGTCGAACTCCCGCCCGCTTGAAGGACGTGGCAAGGGCGAAGTTGGACGCATCGATCATCGTGGGGCACACGGCGGACACCAATGGGATGCGTGCCCACCACATGTGCCACCCCCGGACGGCCGACGGAAACCCCCCCACCGGCCTCGTTTCCTCTTCAACCTGAGAATTGGTCCGCATCGTACGGTGTCCCGGAAGAGCCCGTCAACGCTCGCCATCCGGCCAGGTGTCGAGAAGCGGCAAGCGAAATCTCGAAAAAACGCAACGAGACACTCCGCCGACCGAACGTTCCGCTCGCTCGAGCACGCTACTCCAACTGATCAGGAATCGCCTCCACTTCCCGGCGCTACGATACGGTTCGATGCCGTCCGACGGAGCGCGCCGGGAGGAGATCCTCCGGACCGCGGCCACGTTGTTCGCGTCGTCGGGATTCCGTACATCGCTCGCGGAGATCGCGGATGCATCAGGCATCTTGCCCGGCAGTCTCTACCACCATTTCGACTCGAAGGACGCCATCCTCGTCGAGTTGGTCCACCGGTACCGCGACGACCTCGAACGCCTCGCGAAGGAAGCTCGGGACGGCCTCTACGAACCAGATCCACGAACCACCATCGAACGCATACTCGAATTCGGCCGGGCCATCGCCGCGTGTGGCGTCGAACACCGGGCGGCGCTGCTCCTTACGCTGTACGAGCCACCAGCCCCTCTCGATGACGGTTCGACCAATCGTGCGCTCGACACCCCCGACCCGATACGGACTGCGATGCTCGAGGTGCTCCGTTCGGGTCGAAAATCAGGCGAGATCCGTCAGGGCATCGATCTCGCCCTGCTTGCCGATCGTCTTTGCCAGAGCATGCTCCACGTCGGGGTGGGCGTGTCGCACCTGACCCCGGGTGGCCAGAGTGTTCCTGACCTGCGCATACGGATTCTTCTTGATGGCATCGCCGTCCGGCCTCCGTCCGACGCCTCGCTCGATCGTTCTCGAGCACTTCGCGCCGCGCATCGGGCGATCGTCCCCTGGAACGTCGACGACCGCCACGGGAACGACAGGTTGAGCCATCTCCACGAAGTGGCTCGGACCGAATTCGGCCGACGGGGCTATGAAGCGACGACCATGCGGGACATCGCCGCGGCGGCCGGCCTGAGTACCGGCACTGTGTACCGGCTCCTCGGATCCAAGGACGAACTTTTGGTTTCCATCATGTCCTCCTACTCGGAGAAGGTCGTTGGGGCTTGGGATGCCGTCATGCAATCCGAATCGTCTCCGCTGGCGAAGCTCGACGCCTTGATGTGGGTTGCCATCAACGTCCTCGACCGTTTCAGCGACGAAGTTCGGATCACGCTGGCCTGGATGCGGCAGTCCCCACCGAGCACGACGAGCTCACCCAGCCTGGGCGTGTCCTTCCCAACGCAGCTTCGACACGTCCGTGCTTTGGTCAGTGCCGGTACACGAGACGGCGAGCTTCGACTCGAAGGTGGTAACGCCGATCTTCGCGCCCGCTGTGTGCTCGAGGCGATGTGGGGGGCAGGATCTCCCGTCTCCCAAACCGGCGTCCAGGGCGCGCAATCCCTCGCACGCGAGACGGTGTTGCGCGGAGCGTTAGCGCGCCATTGATGTCTCGATTGACTCCGTCCGGCATCCGTCCCTAGCTTGGAACAATGGTTTGGTCGACATGGAAACGCAGACCTGGGACGAGACGCGGCTCCCAGTGATCGACTTCTCCGACCAGGTGGCGATCGTGACCGGAGCGGGGCGAGGACTCGGGCGCATTTACGCGCTCGAGCTCGCCCGCCGGGACGCCTCCGTGGTGGTCAACGACCTCGGGAGCACCATGCACGGAGATGGATCGGACCCCGGCCCAGCTGACGGCGTCGTCGCCGAGATCGAAGACGCAGGAGGAGTCGCTGTCGCGTCATACGACTCGGTGGCGGGTGAGGAAAGTGCCGAGAGGATCGTGCGCACGGCCCTGGACCACTTCGGCCGCCTCGACGCCGTCATCAGCAATGCAGGCATCTTCCACACGACGCCCTTCGATTCGCTCAGTACCGCCGACTGGCGGCGCATGATCGACGTGCATCTTCACGGCACCTTCTACCTCGCCCAGCCCGCCTTTCGCGTCATGAAGGCGCAGCAGTACGGCCGTTTCGTGTTCATCTCCTCCTCAGCCGGTCTGTTCGGACAACCGAATTCGGCCCACTACGCCGCCGCGAAGTCGGGGGTCTTCGGGTTGGCGAACGTCATCGCCATCGAGGGCGAACCGCATGGGATCCTCGCCAATTGCGTGCTCCCATTCGGCTACTCGCGTATGGTCAGCGAGACCGTCGGTGGGGGTGCAGACGCCGCCGTCGAACCGTTCCTCTCCGCCATCGATCCCGAGCTCGTGAGTCCCATCGTCGTCTACCTGGCGAGCCGAAGCTGCGATTTCAGCCACCACAGTTACTCGGCGGTGGCTGGTCGCTATTCCCGCGTCTTCGCCGGATTGTCAGAGGGATGGATGAGCCAGCCAGGTTCCGTGCCTGCAGCTGAAGACATCGAGCGTCATCTCGCCGAGATGTCCGCGACGGATACGTTCATCGTTCCCACATCCATCTTTGATGAGGTCTTCGAGATATGCCGTCGACGGGGTATTTTCATCTGAGCGGGCTTGTCGTTCGCATTTCGATGGTGTTGTCGCGGTGACGTCGAGGGCGACCGATGGTCCAGAACGCTTGCAGCTCGTGGCATCGGCGATCGCTGGCTGTCCAGTCGATGTCGCCGTTGCAACACCGCCCGGCACGCCCTCATGGACGGACGGTTCAACCGTCTACGTCGATGCCGCGGCGCCTCGCGAGGGTCAGATCATGGCCGTTGCCGTGCAGGCCTCCCTGCTGGCCTGCCGCAGCTTCCCACCGGAGATTCTTGCCCACCTTGGGCGACGGAGGGCCGTGAGTCGCCGTTATCTCATGGTGGAGGGTCACCGAGCGTTGTTCGCGATGGAGGCCATCCTTCCTCGTTCCGTGCGATCAGTCATCGACCGGTCGCTCGCAACACGTTCCACCTCGTCCGCCGCGTCGCTCTCAATCGCCATGAGCGGCGAGCCGATCGATGATCCTCCGGCGGAATTCGGCGCCATCGTCGTGCGGGCCCTTCGGGCCTCAGCCGCGCGCTCCGACCCGGACTCCGATGTCGGGGCCGCCCATGTGCCTCGCTCGATAACTCGCGAGCTCCTTGAGGAGCTCCATGACGACGACGATGATGACGACCTTGCCGTCGACATCCTCTCGAGCCCGATCGGTGGCGGTGGTGCAGTCGGCCGTTTGCTCAAGAGGATGTTCGGTGACAAGCGGTCGACGGGCAGTGGTCCACCAGGCGCCGACTCTCCGACCCATTGGACCCGGCGCAGCGGATCATCCGGCGCACCGACTGCGACCAGCACGGCTGCCGCTTCCGGGGTTGGTCTCGAGCAACCGCTCGAAGGACGCGGCACCACATATCCCGAATGGGACCTCCACCAACAGGCGTACCGCCCCGAGTGGTGCACCGTCTGGGAAGACGACCCCACACCCGCCGAGAGCACGCCCGTGCTTCGTCCCGACACCCACCTGCTGCGTCGAGCGCTCTCTCCTCTGGGCATGGAACTAGAACGTCGCAACCACCAGCTCCAAGGCATTGAGGTGGACATCGATGCGGCGATCGACTCACGCATCGAGGCAATGGCGGGTTATCCGCCCGACGACGAGGTCTACATCGACATGGTCCGTCGCCGGCGGGACCTCTCCGTCCTTGTCCTGCTCGACGTCTCGGGATCGACTGGAGAGGCCAGTCCACTGGGTGGCTCGGTTCATCAGCACCAATGCGCGGCAGCCGCCCGACTCCTGCTCGCGTTGAACGATTTGGGAGATCGCGTCGCCCTGTACAGCTTCCGCTCGCAGGGACGAACTTTGGTATATGTCTCGCCGGTGAAACGCTTCGCCGAAGACCTCGACACCGGGACCCTACGGCGTCTCGCCGGTTGTGTCCCCGGTGCCTATACGCGCCTCGGCGCCGCCATCCGTCACGCGACAGCCGTCCTGGAGCGCGACGCCGGCACGGCGAGACGCCTCTTGGTCGTCATGTCGGACGGGTTCGCCTATGACCATGGCTACGAATCCGCTTACGGGGAGGCGGATGCCCGGCGCGCACTTGCCGAAGCGAGGAGAACAGGTAACGGGTGTCTTTGCCTCAGCATCGGCGGCCCGACGAGCGCCTCCGAACTCCAGCGAGTCTTCGGCACAGCGGCGCATGCAGTCATCCCGCGGGCTGATCAGCTGCCCCAGGTCGTGGGCCCGCTCTTCGGCTTGGCCCTCAAGTCGGCCGAGACGAATCGACGAAGAGTCCAGCGCCGGCTGCGGACCAGAGAGCGTCTCAAGATGGAAAGGAGCCTTCCTTGACGAGCGAGGCGCGGCCTTACTACATCCCTGTGGGGAACGAGGAGCAGGTCTTCAAGGCCGCGTACCGGCAACGGTTGGCCGTTCTCTTGAAGGGGCCAACGGGCTGTGGCAAGACGCGCTTCGTAGAAGCCATGGCGCACGATCTCGAGCGATCCCTCATTACGGTCGCATGCCACGACGATCTGACCACCGCCGATCTGGTAGGCCGGTTTCTCCTCCAGGGTGGCGAAACCATTTGGATGGACGGTCCATTGACCCGAGCGGTTCGCGAAGGTGCGATCTGCTATCTCGACGAGATCGTCGAGGCACGTCAGGACACGACGGTCGTCCTGCACCCCTTGACGGACCATCGCCGACAGATGCCAATCGACCGCCTCGGCGTGACGATCGAAGCAGCTCCGGGGTTTTGTCTCGTGGTCTCCTACAATCCCGGGTACCAGAGCGTGCTGAAGGATCTCAAGGATTCGACGAGGCAGCGGATGGTCGCGATCGAGATGGATTTCCCGCCGCCGGAGGTGGAAGAGAAGATCGTGGCTCACGAGTCCGGCGTCGATCCGACGGTTGCCGCCGAACTCGTGCGTCTCGCAAACGCGATCCGCCGTTTAGAGACCGCGGCGCTGCGCGAAGTGGCATCGACTCGTGTACTCGTCGCAGCCGGTCAGCTGGTGGCGGAAGGGCTCAATCTTCGCGATGCCACGCGGGCTGCCGTCGCCGGACCACTGACCGACGACCCGGTCATCACGGCCGGGCTGATCGAACTGATCGACACGTACGTCGCTCCGACCGCCGATTGAGTTGTCTGCCCGATTGACGCTTCAGAAGCTGGTCGTTAGCCTTTCGGAACAAATGTCAGGTTAACGGCGTGTCGAACGCAGGGGGGTCCGTGTCCTACGAAAGCACAGCCGAGCCGATCAAGATCGGTTATCTCTTCGACTTCAAGCTCCCGGAGGGCTATCCCCAAGAGGCGCGGGACGACCTCGTCTTGCCCCTGGAGCTGGTGTTCAAGAAGGCCCTCGAAGAGGGTGTACTCGATCGGCCCGTCCAGATCGTATTTCGCGAAGTCGAAGGTCTCCCGAAGGGAACGGCCAAGGCGGTCATCGACGGGTTCGCCAGCTTGGTGGAGGAGGGCTGCCTCGCCGTGTTCGGCCCGCACATCACCGACAACTGTGTTCCTACCCGCGAGGCGATCGAAGACCGATTCCATGTGCCGGCTCTCAGCGTGACCGGGACGGACGACTGGCTGGGCGAATGGACGTTCTCGCTGCCTCAAGGATCGATGACAGACGAACCCATCTTTTGGGTCGACCTCCTGTCGAAGGACGGATGCGCCGACGTCGGTGTCTTGGTCGAGCAATCCCTCGTGGGCGAGTCCTACCTGCGAAACTTCCGAAAGGCCTGCAAGGCCAAAGGCGTTCGCATCGTGGCCGAGGAGTGGATCCCTCAGACCGCGCAGGACATCTCGGGTGCCGTGGAGAACTTGCACCGTGCGAAGGTCCAAGCCATCGTGCACTGCGGCTTCGGCTTCGGGGCCGTGTTCGTCAATCCGGTGCTCGAACAGCTGGGGTGGGACCCACCCCGCATCATGGGCACGGCTTTTCAGAACGCCTGGATCAACGAGCGGATGTGGCAGGCCATCCGTGGCTGGACCGGGTGCGACCAATACGACGAGACGAACCCGGTCGGCCAGGAGTTCTTGGACGACTACGAAGCAGCCTGCGGTCGACGTCCGCAGTACTGCCTCCCCGTCATGAACAGGGACGTAGCAACCGTGCTGCTCCACGCTCTCGCCGAAGCCCATCCGCTGACACCGAGAGCGGTGAAGGAGGCCCTCGAACGGGTCAAGATGGTGCCTGCGGCCGCCGGTGCACCCGGTACACGGCTCTCCTTCGGCAAATGGACACGTCGTGGCTGGATGGGTGCGGGCTACTTGGTGGCGCGGAGACTCGGGCCAGAGTTCGGACAATCTGAGCTCGTGGGCCGCTTCGGGGAGCAATAGAGCATGACGACGCAGCTCGACCGCACTTCCTCGCTCAAGGAGGAGCCGCCAACCACGACTCCTGCAGAGCGAGCGTCTATCCGGCCCGCAGTGGTCTGGGGTCTAGTGGTGTCAGCCGTGCTGACCGTTGTGGTCCTGATCGGCCACAACGCCCGCCACGGAGCTGTTGCGACTCGGATCAAGAATCCAGCCCTGCATGTGTCTGCCAGTCATGTGTCCCCATTGTTCGGTTGGACGCACTGGCTTGGTTTCCTGCAGTACGGAACGGTCATACAAATGGCCCAGATCATCGTCATCTTCACCATTGCCTGGTGGCGCTGGCCCAAACATCCCATCCTCCTCATGGCGATCGTGTGCACCACGCTGGTGTGGCAGGACCCGATCATGAACTGGGCGCCCTACGCGGTCTACAACCCCGGCCTCTGGCACTGGCCCGAGACCTGGCCGCTCGTGTCGCTCTCCCCCACCGTCGAGCCCTTCATCGTGTTCGGCTACGTGATGTTCTATCTCGTGCCTGGTCTCATCGGCATCTGGGTGTTGCACCGGATCCAGCGGAGGCGGCCCGTTACGTCGTTCGTGTGGCGGCACCCGTTGATCAGCCTTGCGGTGCTCATCTACATCATTGGATTCGTCTACGACGCCGTACAGGAAATGATCCTGATCCGAGCGCAGCTCTACATCTATTCACAAGTCATTCCCTTCGGCTCCGTATTCACAGGCAAGCCGTACCAGTTTCCCCTTCTGTGGGAGTCGACACTCGTAACGGCCGTGATGATCCCGGCAGGCGTGCTCCTCTACCGCGACGACACGGGCCGCACGGTTGCCGAGAAGCTGGCCCAGCGTGTTCGCGCCTTCAGTGGCAGGCCGGCTCTCGGCTCGTTCGTGGTGATGTTCCTAATCCTGAACGCGTGCTACTTCTTCATATACGGAGGCAGTTTCGCCATTATCCGGGCAAGTGGAGCCGCAACGTCCGTCGCCTGCCCGTACCCCTTTCCGACCGCCAAGGTCTACGACCCTCAGGGCTACTACCAGAAAGCGGGCCAGCCGGGACCGTTCTCGGCAGGCATCTGGGACGGGTGGGAGACCGCTCAGTCCGGGCGTCCAAACGTCACCCTGCCTGCGTCGGGTGGCCGATGTGCTCCTTCGGGCGGTCCGTGAGACGTAGGCACAACACACGCGGGAGCCAAGAAGACCGGCCCACGGTCGCCTCTGTTGTCTAGGACACCATCCTCCTTGCGGGACACATGACGGGCTCGTCGAGCAGACACCGTCCGGGAGTCCGATAAGAGCGGCGATACATTCCGCCCGCGGAACCACGGAAGCTGGTACTCCATCCTCAACGAAGGGCCGCGTCCGCGGCACGATCTCGCCGTCGATACTGATTCCATCGAACGTCTGTTCCTCGGTCTCGAAGATGACCCACTACACAAGTCGCGAAGGCACCCGGTCGCAGAGTGACCGTCGCGAGTGCCCGATTGCCGAGCACTGGCCCCGACGCAACGTCGAGCCGCTCCTGCGACCCCGCCTGTGGCATTGACGGCGACGGGCCTGAATATTAGGGTCGAACCAAACATTCGTTCACAGGAGGGTGGGGTGGAACCCCCGACGGCGACCAGCTCGGAGAGTGTGACCGATTCCGAACGAGAAGACGACGGCATAGGCCTTTTCGACGACGCAGTCGCGGGAGATGTCCGGGACCCGTACCCAGAGCTGGCGGCCGCACGTCGAGCGACGCCAGTCCAGCGTGTGGACGCATCCGACATGCCACACGAGGATGCGAGCGCGGTCTTCTTCGTCTACCGCTACGACGATGTCGCCCAGGTCCTACGGGACAGCGAGACCTTCTCGTCCGCTCACATCATCGACCTCATCATGGGGGACGTCATGGGTGAGCACATCATGCTCGGCATGGATGATCCTGAGCATCGCCGCTATCGCTCACTAGTCACGACCGCCTTCAGGCAAAAGGTGCTCGCCGAGTGGGAAACGGGACTCGTCGTACCGATCGCCAACGAGCTCGTTGACGCCTTCTTCGAGCGGCATCGAGCTGAGCTGGTGAGGGAATTCACCTTTCCGTTCCCAACCAAGGTGATCGCCAGTCTTCTTGGCCTGCCTACCGAGGACTACCGGCAATTTCAGCGCTGGTCGATATCGATACTCAGCGTGCATACGAAGCGGGACGAAGCCATTGCCGCGTGCCGCGAAGTGAGGGACTACTTGGCTGAGATCCTCCGTGAGCGACGCAACCGGCCCCGCAATGACCTGATCAGCGAGCTTGCTCATGCCGAGCTTGACGGAGAGCGCCTCGGGGACGAGGAGATCTTCTCGTTCATCCGGTTGCTGCTGCCCGCTGGGATCGAGACCACATACCGCTCAACGGGAAACCTTCTTTTCACGTTGCTGTCGCATCCCGACCAACTCGAGGCCGTGCGTTCCGACCGCTCCTTGATCCCAAAGGCGATTGAGGAGCTTCTGCGATTCGAGATCCCGCTCCTTACCATCACACGGCTCGCTACCCGGGACACCGACCTGGCCGGTGAGTCCATTCCGGCGGGCTCAACGGTCATGCTGATGCTTGCATCGGCCAATCGTGACGAGACCCGTTGGAACGAACCAGATCGCTTCGACATCTTCCGTGAGTCCAAGCCTCATATCGGCTTCGGTCATGGGCCACATGCATGCCTCGGGCTCCACCTGGCCAGGATGGAGATGCGTGTAGCCCTCGACCTTCTGCTCGATCGTCTTCCAAACCTCAGGCTCGATCCACACGGAGACGATCCCCACATCCGTGGGCAGGTGTTTCGGTCCCCCACCTCATTGCCAGTGCTCTTCGGCTGAGCCACCGGGCGTACATGGCGTCACGCGCGGAGGTGTGCCGGCTCAATAGGGGGCGTTATCCTCGAAATAGCGTCGTGGTGTTTCCACCAGCATCGCGTCGATCTGAGCTTCGTTCACGCCCCGCTCCCGAACGTAGGGAAGCACATCGTCGTGGATATGGAGGTAGTTCCATTGCGTGAGCAGCGCGAGCACGTTCGGGTCAATCCAGTCGATGTAGCAGGCCGCGTCATGAGACAGCACCATACGGTCGGCGTAACCACGACGGCACATCTCGACGACGGTGTCTGCACGCGCCTCGAAGGTGGTGCCGATATTGAGCCCGAATCGGTCCATCCCCAGGATGAAACCCTCGTCCGCCAGAGAACTCAGGTGGTCGAGGTCGGTACTGTCGCCTGAATGGCCCAAGATCACCCGCTTCGGGTCAACACCCTCTTCATCGCATAAGAGCTGCTTCACCGCCAAACCCGAGCGGGACTCAGGATGCGTATGGACCGTGATCGGGGCTCCAGTGATTCGGTGGGCCCTGGCGACTGCCCGCATGATCCGCGCCACCCCCGACGTCATTCCTTGTTGGTCGATCGCACACTTGAGGAATGCTGCCCTCACCCCGGTTCCTGCGATGCCCTCACGAATGTCCTCAGCGAACATCTCCACCATCGGCTCAGGCACATCTCCTCCGAGTGCCTCAGCAAGTGCCGGTCCCCGGTAGTGAAAGAAGAACGGAACCTGGTCGTACGTATAACAGCCGGTCGCCACCACGATGTTGAGGCTCGGCACGAGCTCGGCGATCCTCTGAATTCGGGGGATGTAGCGCCCGAGGCCCACCACGGTCGGGTCGGCGATCGTACGGATCCCCTGTGCCGCAAGGGCGCTCAGCTTTTCAACGGCGTCGGCAACACGTGCCTCCTCACTACCCCACTCCGCTGGGTAGTTCTGCTGCACATCGGCGTCAAGAATGAAGACGTGTTCGTGCATGTATGTGCGCCCCAACTCCAGGGTGTCCACCGGACCCCGAACAGTTTCAACGGTCGGCATGACCCCCGCTCCTCTCGTCGGCTGATGAGACGATACCGGCGGCGGCGATCACTGAACGCCGACGTGGTCCTGGCGCCCGGACCGAGACGACCTTCGCCACGAGCCTCCGGTCGGCGCAAAGAGTCAATCCACGAGCACGACGTTCCGCCCAACCGTCATACGATCCGCCATGGCCTGAAGGACCTTGGGTAGGTCGTGGAACGGAGCTTCCCGACCCACGATCGGTTGCAGACGACCATCGGAAATGAGGTTGAGGACGCTTTCATGGATACGTATTCCGTCGGCCCGCGAGGGAGAAATTGTAACCGGAGAGGTTCTTGGCTTGAACGGGATCGTCCACGTAGGCGAGACACACTCCGAACAGCGAGAAATTCCCGAAGAGCACCGGCCTCGGCACGATCCCGAGATCCTCTGCCTCGATGCCGGACGCGAATCCCACAAGAAGATGACGGCCGTTGAACGCCATGCAACGAAAGGTCTTGGTGGTGACGTCGCCTCCGACCGTATCAAAGGCGACGTCCACCCCGCGGCCGTTGGTCGCTTCCAGCACGACGTCCACGAAGTCGTGGTCGAGATAGTTCATTGCGACGTCCGCGCCAAGGGAACGGCACAACTCGACTTTCTCTGCTGAACCAGCGGTCGCGATCACCCGGGCGCCGGCGCTCAGCGCCAGCTGTAGCGCCGCGCAGCCAACGCCACCGGCTGCGGCGTGAACCAACACGATGTCGCCAATCTGGACCTTCGCCCGCTCGTTCAGTGCGAGCCACGACAGGTGAAACGGCAGGTACACCGCTGCCGCAACCGAGTCAGTCAACTCCGATTCGGGCGGCATCTCGAAGACCATCGCACTGGGACACACCGCGAACTGCGCATAGCCTCCGACTGCGCCGCTGGGTACTGCGACCACTCGCTTTCCGAGCCAGTCTTCGGCGCCGACTCCAGCGCTCTCGACCCGGCCCAACACCTCCATCCCTGGGATGTATGGCAAAGGAGGACGAACGGTTCGATACCGTCCCCGCACTCCGTCGACGTCGTTGAAGTTGAGGGTCGTCGCCGTGACCCGTACCAGAATCTCATCAAGTCCGGCGGTTGGGGTGGGCACCTCATCGAGCCGCAGGGCTTCTTTCGGTTCGCCGAATTCGTGAACCCGCCATGCCTTCAACTCAGCTCACCGCCGCCGAGGCGAACTCCTGAATCGACGGGGTTGTCTCCGTACGGGGCTCATCTACATGCCATCTCCCACACCCCGACAGCGTCACGGCGTGCGGTTGTCTTCGAACATGTGCAGCGCGGTGCCGCAGACCTGACAGAACACGACCCTTACCGAGAGAGCATCCTCGTCACGACTGTCTGGAAGTACTTCTAGCGTGCGAAAGCGAGCTGAATCGGAGACGGGGGCACGGCATCGTGGGCAGCACGGCTCACCCGCCTTGGCGGCGGGCGCGGTTCGCGAGATCTCTCCCGTCGACAGCGAACCGGGAGGATGTTCTTCTCCAGAAATGAGCCGCATCACCTCTTGGCGGACCCGCGGGGATCCGCTCCGAGGTTTGTGAGGACGAAGGTCGCGACACCTTCGCCTTCGCGCACCAGGCCTAAGAGCAGGTGTTCGGTGCCGATGTAGCTGTGGTTCAGCTGCAGTGCTTCCCGCAGCGAGAGCTCGAGAACCTTCTTGGCCCGGGGCGTGAACGGCGGGGAGCCAGCAGGTGCGCCTCCGGCCAGCCCGATCGTCTCACGAACCCTCTCTCGCGGCCTCAAGCGAGACCCCTAACGATTCAAGCGCCCGAGCCCCGACACCTTCGCCTTCACAAATAATTCCGAGAAGGATGTGCTCGGTGCCGATGAAGCCATGGTTGAGCAGGCGCGCCTCTTCCTGAGCCAAAACAAGCACCCGGCGCCCCCGGTCGGTGAAACGTTCGAACACGACTCCAGAGTATCGCTCGGTGCCCTCCTCGCTTGGGAAAGCACGGGAACAAGACACTGAACCACAGCAAGCTGTTCGCTGCCTGAACGAGACTCGACTCGTGCGCTTTGGCCTGACTGTGATCTGCTCGTTCTCCTGTGTCTGGGCTGGCTGTCTGGGCTGGCTAAGGGCTCGCGTTGGCCGGCCCCGTGACGCACCCGCTGATCATCACACTCCCTTTGGAATCGCGGACGTCCGGCTGCGATTCGGCAAATTGCTCAAGCAATTCGGTCGACGTCAGAACTCGATGACCTCGACCTCGTCAAGGTAGATCCTGGCGTCCTTGAGCAAATCCGCAGCAAGATCCAAGAAGGACGCGACCTTGTCAGGCGTGTCGACAATCACGATCGCCAGAGGCGTGTTGTCCGATACCAGATGAGTGCGGTGGACCTCACCCGACCCTCCGAAGCCCTCGAGGGCCTCAAACACCGTGAGTCCCGAGATCCGCGCGTTTCGAGCACGTCGAACCAGTTGGGTTTCGAGACCTTTATGTCCGGCGTGATCCTGAAATGTCATGTAGACGCTCAGACGAGTCGCGGGATACCCCCTGAATCGCGAAATAGGGTGCGCGCTCACGTCGGGAGCATCCCGTTCCGTGCCGGTGACGTCGGTCGAGGACAGGGTCCGGGCCTTGGCGAACGCCCGCTCCACCCCCATTCCGGCGGTATCGTACGTTCGGGACTCGCACAGAACCGGATTGGGGAGGGCGAGACACGTCGACTGGTGAACCGGGAATCAGAATCGTCATCTACTTGAGCGAAGACGATCGTGTGCGTCACCAGGCGCTTCATGATGAACTGCTGAACCGAGCCCGTGAGGACGGCATGGCCGGCGTCACAGTCTGGAAGGGAATCGAAGGATACGGAGCATCCGGTCATCTGCGATCTTCGCGCTTCCCAGACGCCAACATCGGCCTCCCGATAACCGTAGAACTGATTGACACACCCGAGCAGGTCGAGTCGTTCCTCGCAGTTGTGAAGGAATTGGCACCGCGATCATTTGTCACTCGGGAGAAGGTCACGAAGGTTCAGCTCGAATCAGCCGAAGCGCTGGCGCTCGATGATCCGGATCCGAGGCGACCTCGCACCTAGCCATCGACAACCTCGGAGAGCACTCCGACAACGAGAGAGTCTGGTCCGAGATGGGCCCCGACCGTCGGATCAAGATACATCACGAACGCCGGCTCTAACCCCATCACGATTTCGAGATCTCTTTCGATTGCATCGATATCACGCGCGTCGCCATGGCCCAAGGCCCAGGCGCGAGGCGGCGCACCCGTCCGGTGGCGTAAGTGCGTGGCGAGTTCATCCAAAGCTCTCTTACGTCGCTTGGGCTGAGCCAGAGGAACGACCCGACCCCGTATGGCGAGAACGAGGGGGTGGTTTCGCGCCAGGTGCGCGCCGGATAGCAGACCAGCGCGGTCGCTGCGGCGCAGCGCGTCGACATCTTGGACGAGGGCAAAAGTGTGGAGCCGAGATGGGAGCGACTGAGCCAATTCCAGAACTGACGGCAGATTCTCTTGCCTGCACGCATGCAACACTTCTCTCACGAGAAGCCCTGAACCGACGCTAAGGGAGCCAGTGTCGATGACACACACTCGCGGCCCCATACCAGCTGTAGCTTCACGCGGATGCTGGACTGTCATGCTGAGCTGGCCGGAGACGTGTAGTCCGATGACCGCGCCACCCGCCTGGTAGGCAGACGCGAGGGCATCGACTGGCGGCGGCCTCGAGGACGGGAACTCGCCGCTTCGGAGGCGCGACCAAAATTCGCCGCGCTCGACGGAGAGCGGCCCTGCCTGTGTCCAGAGCTCTCCGGGAACCTGGGTCACGAGCGGAGAGGATTCGTTCAGGTCGACGGGCAGATCGACGGCGCCATCGGTGACGATCCTCGTACTGGTTTGCGTCCCAGGAATACCCAATGTTGCCACGCGATCAGGTGGAAGCGACGCCGGGTGGTTCAAGTGCGGTGTCGACTCGCCTCTTGTGTTGCACGACCGTCATATCTTCCGCGCCCAAAGCTTCCTCCTCTTCGACGTCGAAGACGATTCGAGGTTGGAAAAACTGCTGCGCGATGAGGGTCGGTATGAAAGCCGACAGGATCACGACCGTGACGAGCTCGGTGTACTGGGTCCGGTCGATGAAGTGGTGGGTGTAACCGTAGAGAGCCGAAATAGAGCCGAACGTCAATCCTGTCGCCATCAGAAGGGTGGTGTACGCACGTTCGCGTTTCGGCAGTCCGCACATGCCGGCCGTTGGCCACACACCAAGTACTTTTGTCACGAGCTTGACGAGCAGCAGGGCAAAGATGATGCCGGCTCCGGATATAAGGGCAGAAGCCGAGATGAGCGTTCCAGCGTGAAGGAAGAAGAACGGAGTGAAGAACGCGAAAGCTATCGAACGCAATCGGTTCATGAGCACGCGGTCGTGGAGGAACACCCCGGCCGTCACCAGCCCGATCAGATAGGCCGGCAGAACCGCCTCGCTGCCAGCTTGGCTGGCGAGGCCTCCAAGGACGAATAGGACAACGAGGATCACCTTGACTTCTGGTTCGCTCACTCGGTGGCCTAGATGGACGATCACGCCTTGAACCAATGGCGGCACCAAGAAAAGCGAAACCAGAGTGACGATTGCAAAGAGCAGAAGAAGCCAACCATAGGTGGCGAAGAACCCACCCAAAGCGAGCACGGTGCCCAGGTCGGTGACGAAGCACGCGGCCAAGATGAGCTTTCCGATGTCCCGGCGGTTCAATCCGGTCTCAACCATGACGGCATAGACAACGGCAACGGAGGTGGTGGACAGCGCGATGCCGCCGATCTCCGCGGCTCGGAGGTGCCAGTTCAGCACCCAATAGCAGAACGCAAAGGCGCCAAAGAATGGCAGAACGAAAGAGACGATCCCGATGCTGAGACTCGCCTTCCAGTGACGTCTGAGGGAGACCGGGTCAATCTCGGCTCCCGCCAAGAATGTCAGTAGGATCGAGCCCACTCCTGCCAGGAACGTGACGAAGGTGGCCTGGGTGATGTGCTCCTTGACACCCGGCACGTTCGCAGAGATCGCTCCCACAACGATCTCCACGAGCGCAACCGGGACTGCGATGCGGATGCTGACAAGAGCAGCGAGCAGCGCCATCCCGATCCAGATCGCAGCCTCGTAGTAGATGTTCATCGCTTCCTCCTGGGTCCTGGCCTGGAGGAGCAATGACGACACCTACCAGACCACTTGGGTCCTGGTAGAAGCCATCAGCCATGAGGCGGTTCGGGTCAACCACTCCCACCGGAGCTTCATCCGGTCTCACTGAGCATAGGGCGTTCGCCGTCGAACTGCTCAGCTGTCAGTTTCGAACCTCATGCCGGTACCGAGGCGATCCGTCGACATCAAATGATCCTGCTGCGATCTCTGGCTGGTCTGGTCCAGAGACCGTTCTACCGTCGTACGAAGACCTCTACGGACTCGGCGGGTTACCCGAATTCGCTTGGAGAGAAGACCCACAGCGAGTAGGTCTTCCGCAAGATCTGGAGATGAGAGTCCCACGCCTCCCTGGGGAGAATCGTGACAGGCTGAAGGGCGACTTCAGACCCCGAGTCCGTGAACCCCCAGGAGAAACCGACGATCGGGACGACTCGTCTCGGTTTGAGCTCGGCTACCTCGTCGAGAGGGGTCGCAGCCAAGAAACTGTGAGCTGTCCAGTCCAAAGGCTGGCGGCGCGGCCGTGAAGGAGCATCGAAGAGGACGGGGCGTTGGCCGTACCAGCAGTACGGATTGGGAGCATCGCCGAAGAGCGAGAACGGATCCACCTCGAAGGCAGCGCCGCCCGACTCGTTGTCGGAGGAGCGCACAAGCTGGACCCATCCGAACATCGAACGATAACCGAGGATTGGGAACTGAACGGTTGCCGTACAGACGGCAAATCCTCTTGCCGTCGAGTGCCAGACACCCCAGAACTTCGGGTCATCGTTTGTCACGCATTCGACGTGGATCGAACCCTGCTCGCCGCTCCAGATGAAATCGGAATCCAACGACGGATCACCACCTCGCGTCACATCTCTGTCCCGTGCACCTCCCCGAAACCGCTGGAACAAGAGGCTCCGATCCGACCGAGAGGGGCTCTATGGTGTGTGAAGCGTACGTCAACCGACAGCCATTAGGAAGTTTTCCTCATGACCGAGACGACGAGATCTAAGACCCCGACCCCCTCGCTCAGGGTGATGCTCGTCCCGCTGGCATTGGCCCAGTTCATCTGCAGCTTCGCTGGATCGAATATGAACGTCATGATCAACGACATCAGCATCGACCTCCACACGACGGTTCAGGGAGTACAGGTCTGTATCACGCTTTTTTTGTTGGTAATGGCCGCCTTGATGATTCCTTGCGGGAAGCTGACGGATCGGTTCGGACGTAAGCGATGCTTCACGATCGGACTGATCGTCTATGGCATCGGCGCGGTCCTCAGTGCAGTTTCCCCCGGGATTGGCGTCCTCATCCTTGGAAATTCCATTCTCGAAGGTGTCGGCACCGCCTTGCTGATCCCGCCCGTTTACATCCTGACCACCTTGCTCTTCACTGACTTGAAGTCCCGCGCTTGGGCTTTCGGAGTGGTCAGTGCGTCGGGAGGCATCGGAGCAGCAATGGGTCCATTGATCGGAGGAGTGATCACCACGACAATCACGTGGCGGGCTGCCTTCATCTTTCAAGCGCTCGTCATCGTCGTGATCGTGGTTCTTGCACGTCGACTGGTCGATCCAGTGCCGCCCGATCCGACCCGGCCGTTCGACGTCGTAGGAGCGATCCTCTCCGCAGCCGGGCTCGTGATCCTCGTTGGAGGGATCCTGGCCGCCGACCAGAGCATCGCACTGATGGCAGGACTCATCGCGCTCGGAATCGCCGTGCTCGTCGGCTTCTTCCTGTGGTTACGCCACCGCGAACGCGACGGACGTGAGGCGCTGCTCTCGACATCGTTGTTCCACAACCGCACGTCCAATCTGGCTCTGGTGACTCAGAACGTGCAGTGGGCGCTCTTGCTCGGCACGTCGTTTACGGTCGCCGCGTATCTCCAGGTCGTCCGGCACTACGACGCCATCCAAACGGGAGTGATCTTCACCGCGGCGACGGTGGGCGTTCTGTTGTCCTCGCTCGCCGCCCGTCCTCTTGCGCAGCGGTTTCGCCAGCGGGCCCTCATCGCTACGGGATTCGTCGTAGCTCTCGCAGGAATCGTCGTCCTCTTGGTGCTGGTGAAAGGTCATCCGGGCGCGTGGTACTTCGCTCCGGGACTGTTCTTGATTGGGACTGGACTCGGCCTCATGCTCACACCATCGGTCAACGTCGTGCAGTCGTCCTTCCCCGAAAGCTTGCAGGGAGAAATATCAGGACTTTCACGCAGCGTGTCGAACCTCGGCTCCTCGCTGGGCACTGCGTTGGCCGGTACCATCCTCGTCGCGGGACTGGCGGACCCAAAGCGTTCCTACGGCATCGCCATGGTCGTCCTCGGCGTCTTCGGGCTGATCGGTCTCGGTGCGGCCATTCGGTTGCCCAAGGCGAACCCGATACCAGCAACAGACGCCTGACCTCTGGAGTCCGGCTACTGATCGCTGCCCTGGTTTCCCGCCGGTAGAGACACTGCGATATGGATAGCCGCTCCCACCCCATCACCTCGTCGTCAGGCTGGGCTCGAGGCGAGCACGTCGGCGAGCTCGAAGCCGACCCGCTCGATGTGGGGCCCGAGCACGTCGAGGTCGAAGCCGTAGAGCTCGGCCGCGTTCAAAAAGAGCACCTTGTGGGCGTCGGCCTCGCTCACGCTCGGGTGGGTGACGAGGGAGGCGACTTTGTCCGCCGTGTGCGGCACGAAGGACTCGAAGTGGGGGTAGTCCACCCCGAACATGGCGGCGTCGGCCCCGAGGTGAAAGCCGGCCAAGGGCTGGCCCAGCTCGTCTTTGCCCACCAGCTGGTCGATCGGGAGCTGGCGGGCGTCAAAGGGCGAGACGCCGACGAAGCAGTTGAGCCCGACGTAGTCGCTCGCCTGCTTGGCCACGCTGCGCTCTCGCTCCATGAAGCGGGCGAAGGCCGTCCAGTCGTCGCCCATGCCGAGCGTCATGTCGAGGTGGGCGATGGCGCGCCACGCCCGAGTCCCTCGAGAAGGGCGTTTACCGATCCTTCGCCGACCACACGCCATCGGCAGTACCGAGGGTCTCGTCAGAAGACATGACAGTCGGATCGGAACAGGAGTGCACCAAGGACTTGGTTCACGACGAGGTCGGGCTGACCGTGAGCGGCCCCGAACAGCTCATCCTCAGGTCCGAGTCCGCTCGCTCTCGCTGAATCGCTACGGTCTGCCCGTACGTTCGCGGTGGCTGCACCCAGGCCAGCAGCACGGCCGACGCTGGCCTTCCTCCAGCTCCTCCTGCGTTCGGCGAATCCGGCGGTCTCGGGTCATCTTCTGCTTGGCATTCTCGACCCAGCAGATGAACTCGTTGCGGGCCAGAGGCGTGATGTCCTTCCAAGCTCCGAGGGCCGTCGGGTTGGCCATCAACGCCATTCGCAAATCTGCGGGCAGCTTGTGCACCACGCCACCCGGTACGCGCGGACCGCTCACAGAAACACCGTATCGGCTCGAGGCCAAGCCTTGTCACAATCGACTCTCCGCCACCACCGCCACAACCCAACTGCAGAACAGACGAGAGGCCCACCACGAGATCGGCCAACACGGCGACGCAAGTCTGCGAGTTGAGCTATCTCTACGGGGCAGTAGGCGGTCAGATTCTCAAATGACCGAACACAACGAGTGACATTTGTCCTCAGTGAGTGATCGCCGATACCCAGCCGACGCTGGTCTGGCTGGTGATCGGGGCGAGGTCGCCGAGCGTCTGGGACACGGCGTCCTGGGGGGTAAGCGTGCCTGCAGCCGTCGTCAACACTCCATACAGAGTGACTGCCTCGTCATATTTGCTCTTGGCGTAGGCCACCAAGCCCGCCCATTCCGCGGCCTGGGCAGAGTTGTAGATCTCTGGCATCGCGACATTAGGGGGGAAGTTGTTCGCAACCTGGAGAAGCTGATCCTCGGACCAGTATCCCGGGTCCGCTGAGCCGTAGTCCACCATCGGGGGGTAGCTACCGCCCACCACCTGTGCGTAGCCCTCCATCACGTCGTAGGTGTTGTAGTACCCAGGATCGAAAGCTGGCTCGGCATCGTCTCCGGCCACGACTCGAACGGTGTCCGTGTACCCGTTGGAAGAGCCGAATTGCGCTGACCACTCGCCAAGCTGTTCCACCGCTTCTGCGAGCTCCTTCCCCCACGTGATGTAATTCGCCGGTTCATAGGGACAGCCGCACACGATGCCTCTGCACGGCTGGTACAGGCCGCAGCTGTCGTTCGTTCCTACGACCACGTCGAGCGTCGTGCTGGCCGGGGCGTAGTTGTAATAGCCCATGATGTAATTCTCAACGCCGGTGCTGATTGCGGCAAAGGAAAGAAAAGTACGCGAAAAGCTCAGCGTACCGTCGCTCGAACCATCGGAGGCGGGACGGCCAAAATCCAAGATGACAAGGCCTTGGGTCCCCGCCTGACCGGCGGCCTCTCCTTGGTAGTAGAGCGCTTGGCCGGACGCACTCTGCTCGTAGAAGGACGTCGATGGCGCCGCGGCGGCTCCCACGGTACCCCCGACGCTCGTCAACGGTGCAAGGAGCACGCCCGCCAGCACGATGGTGATCGCAGTAGCTCTGCGAGGCCACGTCCAAACTCGATCCAGTGAGGCCCAAACGCACACGTTCATGGCGGAAAGGTATCGCGCGAAATTCCGACGTCGGTCAAGATGACGAACGGACGCGAGATGTAGAGCGCCCACCCGACAGAGAGGCGCAACATGTTGTGGTGCTTACCGATCAGTCCCAAGACGTGCTGTCACGTGACCGCTGGGCTGAGACTCGTGGAGGACAGAACTACAGACCAACGATGTTCCGGCTGACCATTGATCTCCATCGAATGGATCCCCGGACTCCCCACGATGTGCCGGCCATGAGAAACATGCTTGTGCCCACCTCCAATCGCGACCGATCTGTCCGTGGGCGGGAATGAACAGACAGCCATCGCAGAGGGGTGAGCTGGAGCGGAGCTGGGTGCGAACCTCCCAAAACTCGCGACCCTTGCGTCTTGACGACCTGCCTTCGGGCGATCCGTCGTACCGCCGTTCGGAGCCGTCCCGAGCCATCGGGCGGGCCACAGGATTGTGAGAGCGAGGGCGACGGCGATAGGCGCGCCTGGACCGGTACCCGGGGCCGTTCCAGCCCGGCAGACGGTGACCCGACATTGATGAGGGCACGCACCTCGTCAGGAACGCAACTCAGACCATCTGCGTCGACCGTAGTTCATTGTTCGTCCGAGCCGGCTCGTAGGTCGTATCGCTCTCCACCAGACCATCCGCGCCGTCGTCCGAGGGTTTGCGCTCGCACGACGACACACGTACGCCAAGAGATAGCAGTCTTCGATTTCGTCAAACAATCCGCGTTTCGTGGCTACCTCGCCCTCCTTGAAGACACCACTCGCAATCGACCGGCCGCCGTAGCTGATCCCATGTTCTCGCTCAATTGTGAACCCATGGCCGCGTAACATCGCACTGAGTTCGGAGTTCGAGTACTCGTACTTGTGGTCTGGGTCGATGAAGTCGTTCGGCCGTTGCAGGCGCGTCAATCTGCTGTTCGGCGTGTCGATCGCAAATGTGCCACCCGGCTTGAGCACTCGTCGCACCTGTTCCATGACCAGCTCGGCATCTCTTCGCGTCACGTGTTCAATGCTCTGTCCGCTGTAGACCAAATCGAAGGTTGACGAGGGAAGCCCGCCCAAATCCGTCATGGAGTGGTATCGATACGTGACGCGGCCAAATTCGTGGTCCATCGATTGGGGTCGAGCGTCCTCTCGATAATGGGGATGGCGATCGTCGCTCGGGAGGTCCACGATGACCAGTTCCTCGAAGGTATACGGATACCCGAGAACAATGAGCGCACCCGTTGGATCACCGAGAGAAGCACCCCCGATGTCCAATATCCGGCGCGCCCGTGGCAGTGACCGAACGAATACTCCGCGGCCATAGTGGAGTGCTGGGCCCAGTTCTGTCATGGGAGCCTGGTGGCTCCACTCGGCAGAATGGACGAGCCACTCGACGAGTTGGCGCGGGCTCATCTCTCCGTTTTCCAAGGCCATTACGTAAGCCCCGTCATCGCTCAATACGGGTTCTCGGCCAAAGAGCAGGTGAAATAGACCCCGGAGAAGATCCCGCCTTGGAAGATCCTCAATCAAACCGGAGTCAGGAAGCCCCGGAGAGGTTGGCATGGCGCGAAAGGGTAGATGCTCCGTTGCGTCACGTGCCCGACGATCTGCGGTCCGAAGAGCAACGCTGAATGTCCGGCTTGTGGGTCGGTGATCCCGAGCGTGAATCCTTGCGAGAGTGGTTTCGTGCCTTGCCGAGGACTTGTCCGCTCGTGAGTCCGGCCCGGCCCAGGTGGAGCGCTGGTCTGATCAGGAACTTGACCGCCGCAGGGATCCGACGGCGGCGTGTCCCATCACAGTTCGGCCTTTCTCCCTCCCGACCGGACCGACCACGTACCTCCAGGCAAAGGAGCGACGCATCGACAGTCTGTGTGAGATCGTCGACGTCTGATCGGCGTCGACACCCGCGTCGGAACCCACAGCGCAGCAGCGGTCAATGCGCACAACGGCGGGGTGCTGGTGAGATCACCGTCGAGGCGACGCTCCACGATCAGGTACTGCTTTGCTGCCAGAATCTGAGCGCGGAGAAACGTAGACCTCGCGCTGCGACTCGATGAGGTCAGTGACCGCGGCTAAGAAGACACTCGACGCGGTTGGCTCTTTCCACTAGTCCCAAATGCCGTGAGGACTAGGTCGACCGTCTGTTCCGCCATGTCTTGTCCGAGCCGTTCGCCGCGCACAACCGAGCGCATGAAGAGAGGCCCAATCAACAGGTCATATATCAGGGACAGGTCAGCGTCGGGTCGAAGCTCGCCACGTTCGATGCCCCGCTGAAGCGCCTGCCACACTGACGATTGGCGCAGGCCCACGTACTCGCCGACATAGGTCTCGGCCAGCTCAGGGTCGGCCACGAGATCAGCCACCAGACCAGCAGTAATGCGACGGGATGCCGGCATGTCCATCATCCTCACCTGATCGCGCTGGAAGGCCAGTAGGTCGTCACGAAGAGAACCGGTGTCGGGTATTGAAGACAGGCCCGCGGACTGGGTGAGGGCGGCAATGACCAGCGCCGGCTTGGACGGCCAACGCCGGTAGATCGTGGGTCGGCCCACACCCGTCCTCGCTGCCACGCCGTCGATGGTCAGCCCCGCGTAGCCCTTGTCGTTGAGTATCTCGAGCGTGGCGTTGAGGATGGCCTTGTCATAGCCGGGGTCGCGGGGTCGTCCCGGGCGCCGGTGCGCTCGGTACCCGTCGTCCTGGCCACCTGGACCGTCAGCGTTGGTCTGAGCCATCCTCTTTTCTCCTCTACGCCGTCGAGTGAGCCAGCAGAATTAGTTTACACCCCCTTGCGTAATGGAAGCGGTGAGTTTATAGTCACATAGTAACGATACTCGGTGTCTGAAATAGAGGTTACTCGTGTACCCCAGCATCCCCCTGGCGACCTCACCGCGCTCAGAGCCTGAGGGTGGGCCCTCCGATGAGGAATTACTAATAGGGCTCGGCCGCGGGGACCCAGAAGCGGGAAGGGCCTTTGTGCGCCAGTACCAACGGCGGGTTTACGGGCTCGCACGAAGCATCGTGGCTGATCCGACACAGGCCGAGGAGATCGCCCAGGAGGCGCTGATCCGGGCATGGCGTCACGCCGGGTCCTACGACTCCCGCCGTGGCTCGGTGGCCACCTGGCTGCTCACGGTCACCCGCAATCTGGCAGTGGACAGCCTCAGACGGAAGGGCGCCCAGCCAGCTGACCCAACAGCCTTGATCTACGGGGACGAACCTGCGCGCGGATCGACACCCGAAGAGATGACGACCGTCGCAGACGAGACCAACCGGGTGAAGATCGCTCTCTCCCGTCTTCCCGTCGAGCAGCGACGGGCCCTCGTCCTAGCCGCCTTCTACGGCTACACCGCCCGAGAGATAAGCGAGGCCGAGGCGATCCCTTTGGGCACGGCCAAGACTCGTATTCGTTCGAGCCTCATCAAGGTGCGGTCTCTTCTCGGTCAGGACCAAGGCCCGGTGGGATCCGAAGTGTGCAGCGTGTCGCCCGGGTCTGGGGGAACGTAGAGGAAACTGCACGACCACAAGCATGCCAATGGAGAGGAGTGCAATCCCAGGGGAGGCTAGGACTAACCGAGCTCTCGCAGCCGCTCTTCCCCATGCCGAAGTGGTGCCCTACTTCATGAAGCAACGTGGATACGCATTCGAGCGGCCAAGTCCTCGGTCGTAGTGGCAGACCTACATATCGTTGTGAGAAAGCCATCTCCATTACCTTGCCAGCGGCCGCGGTGGTCTCGCGTGAGAACTACCTCTCTGTCCTGCAGTCCAGGCAAACGGGCAGTTTTCCTACGCGGCGGCAATCCAGCTCACACCGATCATCTCGGCGCCGCCATGCACGCCCACGACCGCACCCAACGTGCCGATCCGAATGGCCTCTCGGGGAAAGCGGGGGGCGATGAGGTCGAGGAACTGGTCGATGTCAGGGGCGCCACAATGCATCACCGCAACGTGCTCGATGAGGCCCGCTGCGTTCATGCGTTCATAGAGCATCTGCAGCGCCCTTTTGCGAGTCCGAGCCTTACCCGCCTCGTGGACGACGCCACCGGTAAGGTCGATCACCGGCTTGATCGACAGCAATGACCCCACCATTGCCGTCGCGCCCCCGATTCGCCCACCCTTCTTCAGGTTCTCCAACGTGTTCAGAGCCGCAAACACGTGCGTGCGAGGGACGAGGTCGCTGACTCGACCCAATACTGTGCCGATGTCGGCCCCCTCGGCGGCTAATTTGGCGGCTTCAATCACAAGAGTGCCGATCCCACTCGACACCGTCCGGCTATCGATCACATGGACGGCCATTTGCCCTTCGAAGGCGGCGGCCGCGGTGAGGGCTGACTGAAACGTCGTTGACAAGTCGCTCGAGATGGTGAGACAGACCACCGCTTCAGCGTCAGCGTCTCTTGCGTTGCGAAAAGCCCGTTCAAACGCACCGGGCGACGGGCAGGCCGTCTGGGGGAGGTCTTCGGTGTTCGCCATGCGTTGGTAAAATTCTTCGACGCTAAGGTCCTGGCGGTCGCTGAATTCTTCGCTCCCAAATCTGATCGTGAGGGGCACGATCTCGATATTGAAAGGGTCGATTTCGTTCTCTTCCAAGTCACTAGAGCTGTCGGTGACTACGAAGACACCAGGCATGGGAGGCTCCTCCTGTTGAGAGTCTTGAGCTTCCCCCGTTCCGACGGACGGGGGAAGCTCATTCCACCGTGAGCATTGTGTTCAGCGATCGTGCCAACGAGCGGTTATGCGTGGGCGCTGCGGTCTGAGTGGGCGCTGCGGGACTCGAACCCACGACCTCAGCCGTGTGAAGGCTGCGCTCTAACCAACTGAGCTAAGCGCCCCGACGGGCTTTCGGGTTGCAACCGTAGTCCGCTCTGGCGACAACCGGAGAGCGGGAACTCACGCCGACAAGTCCGGACAGACCGCGGACGGTCCCTTCCTGCGGGGACCCGTTCGGGCAGACCACAGTTGACATGCAGTTGCCCAAGGGTGACCCCTCCAAGGAAGGCGCTTACCCAAATCGACACGAATCGCCAGCACCGACAGTCCCTGCCAAGCAACGAGATCCGTGACAGCTCGAGAAGGTGATTTCAGGCATGCTGAACACCCCGGTACCCTGAAGGCCTGATGACCTCGCACGGGGACCTCCAGCCCGATCCACCCCAGAACTGGATGGATCGCGCCGTGAGGGCGATCGCCGGGCCGGACCGGGATCCATCCGTCAGTCTGCGCCGAGACCCCGAATACATCGTTCCTGCGGACCAGCGCAAGGCGGCCATGAACGGACTCGACCAGCAGGAGGTGAAGTGGTCTGTCCTCGGAATCGTGCTTTCCGCCGTTGTCGCGATCGGTGTCGCCGTCTACGTCAGCTCAGTGCACGAGACGACGAAGAACGGCAAGGCCACGGTGACGGTGGGTCCAGACGCCCTCCTGGTTGGTGGGCTTGTCCTTATCTTCTGCGTCATCGGACTGGTGGCGTTGAGGCTTCGGAAGCGCACCATCGTCGCGTTCGCATTCATGCTCAACGGGCTCGCGCTCACCCTTGTGCTGCTGCCACTCGGCTTGGCTCTCGTTCTCCTCGGCGGTTGGCTCATGCTCCGGGCTTTCCGCATCAATCGGTACGGGACTGCCAACTCGAAGGCGGTCGCCCGGCAAGCCTCTACTCGTACCCGCGGACGGAGCGCGGCTGGAGCCCCCTCGAAGACGACACGATCCTCGAAGAGCTCGGGGAAGGCGACATCGGGGCCGAAGACACCGACGGCGAACAAGCGCTACACGCCAAAATCGCCCCCGAGGCGAAAAATCCCGAAATCCACGGAATAGCCTCAAACTCCGGAATAGCCTCAAACTCTGCGGAATCGCGCCAAACCCGCCGAATAGGAAGGTGCGGAGTTCAATACCTACCGAAAAGGCGGCGTCAGAGAGCCGCGACGGCGCCAGGCGCTTCGGGCTTCCGTAGTCGTGTGGGAATCAGTCCCGGGCTTGGAATCAGTCCTGGGCCTCGACCACCAGCGCCGACCGCAGGAGCCGGAGCACGTCGGCCCGGCGCCGAACGAGCGAGCGCGCCGTCGGCTCCTCGCCGAGTGCTCTCAGCACCTCGACCTCGGTGACCATGCCGATCACCGTCGAGTAGATGGCGAGCAGGAGAAGGCGCGGGTCATGTCTCCGCATGGTGCCGGCGTCCATCTCCGCTTCGAGGAACGCAGACGCCCGCTGAACGAGCGGTTCCAGCGCAAGCGTCATCTGGGTCGCGGCAGGAGGTCCGAGCCGGCCGACTTCGCGGAGCAGCCCGAGTAGCTCTGGCTGCCCAGCCGCAAGGCGAAACACAGAGCGCACGACCGCCTCGACGCGGTCCCATCCCCGTCCGGCACCTGACAACGCGGACTCGAGGGCCTCGGACAGGTCCAGAGCGCTCCGGGCAATGACGGCCTCGAGAAGCGCGTCCTTCGATGGGAACCAGTACAGGATCGACTGCTTCGTGATCTCGAGTCCCTTGGCCATGGCGTCGAGCGACGTCGCTTCGTAGCCACGTCGGGCGAAGGAAGACAGCGCAGAATCAAGGATGCGCTCGCTCGTCGTCGACCGGGCCGCCGGTGTCGCCGATCCTGAGGTCACAGTCCCGGCAGCAGGCAGCGAGGTGGACGGAGTCACAGGCCCGGCGTGAGTCGGCGAGCAGGCTCCCGTCTCAGGGTGGTCAGGGGTGGAGATGTGCCGCTGGCGGGAGACGTCGGTCCCGAGGTTTCGATTCCACTGCTCGGGACGGAAGGGGTCGATCGCTCCGAGCCGGGGGGAGCTGTCGAGAGATCGTTCGATGCCGCCACGGAACTGGCCACTTACCAAATGGTAGACAAAACGGCCGACCGATGGTAGACAGTTCCTGTGCCGATTGAGCGGGAGCTCCGCGCCAAGCGCTTCTTCGTCACCGGCGCCACCGGGTTCCTGGGTACCGCCCTGGTCGAGCGCATCCTTCGCTGCATCCCCGAAGCCGAGATCACCCTTCTCATCAGGCCCGGGCGTCGGGCAGACGCCGCAGCGCGCCTCGCCCGCGAGGTGGTGAAGAACGACTGCTTCGACCGCCTCCGAGCGGAGTGGGGCGATGAGTTCAGCGACATCGTGGCTCGCAGGCTTCATGCTGTGCCCGGCGACGTCGGGCAGGACGGGCTCGGCCTGGACGAGGCCGGTCGCGCCGCACTGGCAGAGGCCGGCGTCGTGGTCCATTCGGCCGCGACGGTGTCCTTTGACGCGCCGCTCTCCCAAGCAGTCGAGATCAACCTGCTCGGTCCCTCGAGAGTCGCCGCCGCGATGGCGGAGGTGGCGAAGCCATTGGCATCGCCTGCGCACATGATCGCCGTCTCGACCGCATATGTCGCCAGCACCCACCAGGGGAACGCGAGCGAAGACCTGCTGAGCGAGAACCGCTTCACGCTCGACGTCTCCTGGCGGGACGAGGTCACGGCGGCGCGCCGGGTGCGAGCCGACCTCGAAGCCGAATCCCGGCGCCCCGAGCGCCTCCAACGGTTCACCAAGAAGGCACGGTCCGACGTCGGGCGCGGCCGGGGAGCACCTCATCGCGACGCGCGCGGAGCGCTTGCGGGACGAGTGGGTCAGCGATGAGCTCGTCAAGGCGGGCACGGCTCGGGCGCTCTCGCTGGGATGGCCCGACGCTTATCCCTTCACCAAGGCACTCGGGGAGCGGGCGCTCGTCGAGCAGTGGGAGGGCACGGTGCCGATCACCGTGGTCCGTCCCTCCATCATCGAGTCTGCGCTCAGCGAGCCACGTCCGGGATGGATCCGTGGCTTCCGGATGGCGGAGCCCATCATCATCTCGTACGCCCGTGGTCTTCTGCGCGAATTCCCCGGGGTACCGGAGGGGATCGTCGATGTGATCCCAGTCGATATGGTCGTGGCGGCCATACTCGCCGTGGCGGCGCGCGGACCCGAACCTGGAAAGCCGAAGGTGTACCACGTGGCGTCGGGAGTGCGGAACCCCCTGCGCTACGGCCGACTCGTCGAGCTGGGGCAAGACTTCTTCGGTCGGAACCCGCTCTACGACGACCGCGGGCAACCGATCAACGTGCCGGACTGGTCGTTCCCCGGCCGGGGGCGGGTGCAGCGACAGCTGAAGCGTGCCGACACGGCCATGACGCTCGCGGAGCGGGTCATCACTGCCTTGCCGATCCGAGGGAAGCAGGCGCAGCTGGCCGCCCAGATCGAGGACCGCCACGCCATGGCCAAGCGGGCCCTGGGCTATGTCACGTTGTACGGCGCGTACACCGAGACCGACGCGAGGTACCGCATCGACAACCTCCTCGAGTTGTGGGGCTCATGCGACGCGGACGACCAAACCCACTTCGCCTTCGATCCCGGCGCCATCGACTGGGACCACTACGTCTACGACGTGCACCTCCCGTCCGTCCTCGAGCACACCCGCGTGCGAACGAAACCCGGCAAGTCCGTCGTGGACAAACGACCGGAGCGGCAGCGCAAGGCGATCCTGTCGCCCGACCGGCACCTCGCCGCGTTCGA
The DNA here is from genome assembly GCA_963824445.1 of uncultured Acidimicrobiaceae bacterium. Lineage (GTDB taxonomy): Bacteria > Actinomycetota > Acidimicrobiia > Acidimicrobiales > RAAP-2 > Bog-473. Next base: position 159,260 of record CAWGPG010000004.1, read on the forward strand.
CCTGGAGCACACCCTGCTCGCCTCGAACGTCGTCGACACGTACGCCTGGCTGGCCAGCCGCCATCTTTCTCCGACGAGGCGGGCACGTTTCGTCGCCGACCTCGCCCGCCAGGGGCCAGGACTGCTGGCCCTCGACCGACGGGACCGAGGCGACTTCCTGCGCTCGTTCTACCGGCGCTTCGAGGGCGCTCCCATCGCGCAGCTGCGGTCGGATTCTTGGGAGCTCTTCCACCGCCAGCTCTTGACGCGCAGCTTTCCGGACGGCTTCGCCCGCGTGAGAGCGCACCGGGCGCTCGGGCACCGCACGCTCCTGATCACGGGAGCGTTGGACTTCGTCATCGAGCCGATTCGCCCCCTCTTCGACGACATCGTGTGCGCCGAGATGGAGGCGGTGGGCGGCCGACTGACCGGCCACCTGACGACCCTGCCACCGACCGGCGAAGCGCGCGCGCTGCTGCTCGACGAGTATGCCGCGCGGCACACGCTCTCGCTGGAGGAATCGGTCGCCTACGCCGATTCGACCAGCGATCTGGCGATGCTCGAGGCGGTCGGCTTCCCCGTTGCGGTGAACCCCGAAGCGCGCTTGTCGGCGATCGCCCGGCGACGGGGATGGCACGTGGAGCACTGGTCCAAGGCGCCGGGCGGCTCGCACCGGCCACTGCCGCTCGGTCCCTTCGACGTCAAGATCCCAAGGGCGGTGATGGGCCGGTGACGACGCTGCTCTTCGAACGCTCTGTACCGCGGTACGCCGCGGCAAGGCTCGTGTCCTCGTTCGGGTCGGGGCGAGGGGCCGGTGTCGGGCCGTTGCGCCTGATTCAGCGAGACCCGCCCCGGACGCCGGCCGACGGCTGGGCGCGCGTCGACCCGCTCCTGTCGGGTATCTGCGGTTCCGACCTCGCAACGCTCGACGGACGAAGCTCGCGTTACTTCGAGGACATCGTCTCGTTTCCCTTCGTCCCGGGCCACGAGGTCGTGGGTCGGCTCGCCGAGGACGCCGACGGCGCCCACGGCGCTGCCCTCGCCGCGGGGAGCCGGGTCGTCCTCCAGCCGGTCCTCGGATGCGCGGCGCGTGGGATTACCCCACCATGCGCCGCCTGCTCGGCCGGCCAGGTCGGTAACTGCGTGCACGTCGCGTTCGGTCACATCCGGCCGGGGCTCCAGACCGGATACTGCGCCGACACCGGCGGAGGCTGGTCGAGTTCCGGCCTCGTCGCGCACGCCAGCCAGCTCTACGCCGTACCGGACGACCTGAGCGATGTCGACGCAGTGACGGTCGAGCCGGCTGCTTGCGCCGTCCACGCCGTGCTCGCAGCTCCCATTGCCGACGGCGACGTGGTGGCGATCGTCGGCGCGGGAACGCTGGGCCTGCTCGTCACCGCGGCGCTGACGCATCTCGCGGTGACCGGTCGTTGCGCGGCGCCGGCGGCCGTGCTCGTGGGGCGCGCTACGGGCATCAGCAGCGTCTCGCCCGCGCCTTCGGATGCACCGAGGCGCTGGCGCCAGAGCAATTGCCCCGGGCCGTCCGGCGTCATACCCGCGTGCTCTCTTACGGCGGGGCGCCAGGAACGACAGGAACCCTGTCCGGTGGCGCCGACGTGGTAATCGATTGCGTGGGAAGCGCCGAGTCCATCGAGCAGTCGCTCGCTATGGTTCGCCCGAGGGGAACGGTGTCGCTCGTCGGCATGCCAGGCCGCGTCAGCGTCGACCTGGCGCCGCTCTGGCACCGAGAGGTTCGGCTGGCCGGCGCGTACGCCTACGGGACCGAGACCACCCGACGTGCCGCCGACAGCGAACGGGCGCGCGACGGAGGAGCAGGCGGACGCACCGGCGCTGCGGCAACCAGCGCCCTTAATGTCCCCACCTTCGACCTTGCGTTCGAGGTCGCTGCCGCCCAGCGAACCGGCCAACTGGTTTCGGCCACGTACCCGCTGGCCCGCTATGAGGACGCGGTCGCCCACGCCGGGGCTGCCGGACGACGGGGTTCGGTGAAGATCGCGTTCGAGGTCGCGTCAGGGACTCGCGATGAGCCGCCGTCCCGGATTCGTGCTCGCGGTGGACAAGTCGACACCTCCGACCCTCTGTTGGAACGGCGAGGGCTTCGTCCTCGAGACGCTGCCCGAAGGCAGCCGGGTGATCTACGCCCCCGAGCCGGTGGACGCGCTGGACGACCCCTACGGTGCTATCCGACACGCACTGCTGCACCCGCTTGGGGACAGCGCGCCACTGCCCACGCTGCTCCGGCCCGGGATGAAGCTGACCATCTGCTTCGACGACATCTCGTTGCCTCTCCCGCCGATGGAGGCACCCGACGCCCGCCAGATGGTCATCGAGACGGTGCTCGACATGGCGGCGGAGGCCGGTGTCGACGACGTGGTGCTCGTGGCCGCGTTGGCGCTGCACCGCCGCATGACCGAGCCCGAGCTGCGGCACGCGCTCGGCAACCGGGTCTACGACGCGTTCGCCCCTCACGGCCTGCTCACCCAGCACGACGCGGAAGACCCGGCCAACCTCATCGACCTGGGCCAGACCGAACAGGGCGAGGTGGTTGAGATCAACCGTCGAGCCGCCACCTCGGACCTGCTCGTCTACGTCAACATCAACTTGGTGTCGATGGACGGCGGACACAAGAGCGTTGCGACCGGTCTGGCGAGCTATCGCAGCCTGCGCCACCATCACAACCCACAGACCATGCGTCACTCGCGTTCGTTCATGGACCAGCACCGTTCCGAGCTGCACTCCTCGAACTGGCGTATGGGGCGTCACATCGCGGCGTCCGGGGTGAAGGTGTTCCAGATCGAGACGACGCTCAACAACGATACGTTCCCGCCGGCATTCCGCTTCTTGCAAAAACGCGAGTGGGAGTGGTCGGTACGCGACCGGGCCACCTACGCCGCCTCGTCAACCGGACTGGCCGCGCTCCCCGCTCGGGCGGCGCGTCAAGTCCTTCATTCCATAAAGTCGCCGCACGCGGTGGCTTCGGTGCAGGCCGGCGAGGTGGAAGCGGTTCACGAACGGACCACCGAGCACATCTGGTCGCAGCAGGGGGTCGACGTCGAAGGACAGACCGACGTCCTGACGATGGGTCTCCCCTACATCTGCCCCTACAACGTGAACTCCATCATGAACCCGATCCTCGTCGCCTGCCTGGGCCTGGGCTACTTCTTCAACATGTACCGCGGGCGTCCGCTGGTACGCGAGGGCGGCGTGGTCATCATGCGGCACCCGACTCGACCCGAATTCCACCCGTCGCACCACCCGAGCTACATCGACTTCTACGAGCAGGTGCTGACCCAGACGGTCGATCCGGTCGAGATGCACAAGGGATTCGAGGAGTCCTTCGCCACGGATCCGTGGTACATCCATCTCTACCGCACAGGTCACGCCTACCACGGCGTGCACCCCTTCTACATGTGGTACTGGTGCGCGCACGCGCTGGCGCACCTGGGCCGCGTCGTCGTGGTGGGTGGCGACCCGGCCGCAGTGCGGCGTCTCGGGTTCTCGCCGGCCAGCTCCCTCGACGACGCCTTGGAGATCGCCTCCGACGTCGTCGGAGCGTCGCCCTCGCTCACCCACTTGCACAACCCCCCCATCCTCATGGCAGACGTGCACTGATGGACGCGGCGCGGCTGAGGGGTCGCCTCGCTGCGACCCGTTTCCCGCTGGCGGCACCAACGTGGCCCTCGTCGGTGTCCCGTCCCGACCCCGAACGGCACATCGGGCTGGATTACGACCATGACTGGTCACGGCGCTACCCGGTCCGGCTGGCGCCGCGCCATGGTGATGGACAACGTCGCCCGACCAGCGGCACGCGTCCTGGCCCCGGCGACGGTGCGGGGCCTGGAGCATCTCTCCCACCTGGAGGGGCCGGTCATCTTCACGGCCAACCACACCAGCCATCTCGATACCCCGTTGTTGCTCACCACCCTCCCGGTTGCGTTCCGCCATCGCACCGTCGTCGCGGCGGCTTCGGACTACTTCTTCGACCGCACGTGGAAGGCGGCACTGTGGTCGTTCGCGCTGGCGGCCATTCCGATCGAACGGAGCAAGGTCAACCGCCGATCGGCCGACACCGCAGCGTCGCTGCTCGAGGACGGGTGGAACCTGGTCATCTTCCCCGAGGGGGGCCGCTCGCCGGACGGCTGGACCCAGCCGTTCCGGGGAGGAGCGGCCTACCTGGCCCGGCGGACCGGGCGTCCGGTGGTGCCGGTCTACCTCCATGGGACGCGTCACCTGCTTCCGAAGCGACCTGAGCGGGACGCGCTGCCGCCTGGGGGCTCGGGCACGGGTTCGCGTCACGGTGGCCGGTTGAAGCGCTCCCCCATCGCCGTGCTGTTCGGGCCGCCCATGTCGCCCGACGAAGGCGAGAGCGCCCATCGCTTTTCCGACCGGGTCGAGGCTGCCGTCGCACTACTGGCGCGGGAGGTCCGGACCGACTGGTGGCAGGCACGCCGTTCGGTCAGCACGGCGGACCCCGCAACCGGGGCCGACGTCGCCCATCGCGGCCCCGAGGCGTCGTCGTGGCGCCGGGCCTGGGCCCTCGAGGCGGCACCCTCAGCGAGGTCGCGGCCCGACTGGCCCGACGTCCCGCGCTGGTCCCGGATGGCCCGATCACCACGACGATGACGCGGCGGGTGAGGCCGGCGGCGCGCGGGGTGCGCCGGCCGGGGTCGAGGTGGTTCCTGGCCGGATACGCGGGAGTGGCGGGGTTCCTCGCGGTCGAAGCGACGCGCCAACCCGGTCCCGCGTCGGCGCTGCACGGTGCTCCAGGCGACGCCGGGAGCACGCGTGACCTGACGGCCGCTTTCGCGGTGGCAGCCGTGAGCGCCCCCGCCCTGAGGCGCATTCCCGTCCGACCGCTACCTTGGCCGATCGCGTTGCTCGGGCTCGTGATCCAGGCGACCGGGCTCGGCCTTCGGGCCTGGTCGATGCAGACCCTTCGCCAGTCCTACACGCGGACGCTCCGGGTCTCCAACGAGCAGGAGGTCGTCGATCGCGGCCCGTACCGCCATCTGCGACACCCTGGGTATCTGGGCTCGCTCTTCGTCTGGACGGGCTTCGCACTGTCGTCGTGCAGCCTCCCGGTTGTTGGCGCCGTCGCTGCGCTGATCGTCCCCGCGTACGTACGCCGGATCGACGCGGAGGAGACGCTGCTCGAGCGCGAGCTGCACGGCTACGCCGCCTATCGGACGAGAACCAGGAAACTGCTGCCAGCGGTTTGGTGAGGCGCTCCGGCTATGGCCGCCTCCGCCTCCATCGGTGTCGGCTCGCAGTCGCGAGGCGCTCCGCACGCAAGTCGTCCGCAGCGCAGTCGTCCAGCGGGACAAGCTGGTCCTCGCCCAGAGCCCAACCGAGGAGCACGTCGGCGAGCGCGGGGTTCCGGGCCAGCACCGGCCCGTGCAGATAGGTACCGATCACGCGCCCGCACACGGCCCCCTCCGAGCCGTCGCCGTTCCCGACCCCCGAGACCACGTGCGCAAGGGCTGAGGCGCCCGGGCCGACGCGGGTGCGCCCGCCGTGGTTCTCGAAGCCCGTCAGCGTCGGCAGGTCGGGCACTCCCTCGGCAGAGTCCGACTCTGCCGTCACCTCCCCCACGGCCCGGGGGCCGTCCCCCTTGACCGTCGTCACGTCGAGCAATCCGAGTCCCTCGTGCAGCTCGCCCTCCGCGCCCGGGAACGATCTGCCCACCACCTGGAAGCCGGCGCACACAGCCAGAAGCACCGCCCCTTCGGCGACCCGCCGCTCCAGCGTGCCGTCCTCGGCGAGCGTCCGGGCAGCCCGCACCTGCGGACTGTCCTCGCCCCCTCCCAGGCAATAGATGTCTGCACCAGGCAGCGCGCGATCAGACGTCGCCTGCAGCAGATCCACACTCTGTCCGCGCCACTCGGCTCGGCGGGCCAGGATGAGGCCGTTGCCACCATCGCCGTAGGTTCCGAGCAAGTCGGGGTGCACGACCGCGACGCGCAACGCCCGGTTCACTCACGCGCCCCGAGCAGATCGTGGAACGCGGTGTAGTTGCCGATGACGTCGACCGTCGCGGCACCACCGTCTGCGGCCAGGCTCACGGCGCGAACGGGGTCGGGTTCCGTCCGGTGCTCGACACCCGCGTAGAACAAACGGACGGACAGATCGCGATAACGCTCGCCCGTCGCCACCACGGCGCGGCCACACAATCGCTCGAAGGGCACGTCCCACAGCCAACTCGGGTCGGTGCCGTCGGCGACGCGTGCGTTGATGCTCACCGTGACCGGGCTCCCGTCTTGCACGACAAGGTCGAGCAGTTCGTCCCATCCGGCGGGGTTCTTGGCCAACATCAGGCGAGACTCCACCCCGCCGAGAGGCCTGATGGTGAAGCGGCCGGCCACCTCCTCGACGCCCTTCATGGCCGGAAGCGCCGTTGCTGCGTCCACCCCGCACACCTCCGCGGCAACCGCTGCCATCAACGCGTTGGCACGGTTGAAACGGCCCGGCAGTGCCAACTCGATCGGGAGCGCGCGCCCGTCGGCCCATGTGGCCCTCGCCGATCCGTCCTCGGCGCACTCCAGGACTGCTTCGGGGTCTGGTCGCGTGAATCCGCATTCGGCCGTGCACCACCAGCCGCCCGGCCGGAACTCGATCCTGCCTCCACACGAGGGGCAGCCGACGGCATCGAGTTGCCAGCGCAGGCCAACGGCGACCCAGTGGACGTGCCGTGCTGCCTCAGCTCCCCACACGACGAGCGGATCGTCGGCGTTCGCCACGACGTGCGTATGGGGCGACGCGGCGAGGGCCGCCCGCCAGCGACCTGCGACGAGGCGGACCTCGTTCGTCCGGTCGAGCTGGTCCCGCGAGAGGTTCAACAGCACCACCGCGATCGGTGACGTCGCGGTGAGGACCCGCGGAAGGTAGATCTCGTCCACCTCCAGCGCGGCCCGAGCACCGTCGGTCCCGACGAGCGCCGCCACGTGGCCGGGCGGCATGTTCGACCCTGTCTCGTTGCTCACCACGGCGTCTCCGTTCGCGCCGAGCGACACGGCGAGGAGCCGCGTCGTGGTCGTCTTCCCGTTGGTGCCGGTGACGAGTGCCACCTGTCGGCCGACGCTCAGGTGCTCGAGCAGACGAGGGTCCACCGCGAGACCTGCTCTGCCCCCGGCGACCGTGCCCTGGCCGCGGCCGAGCCGTCGGGACACGGTGTTGACGAGGCGCGTGGTCGCGCTGGCGAGCCGCGTCCTCACGAAGGGGGCTTCGTGCGCGCCAGCTCCTCGGGCGTGGGCTCGTGGCGAACCCGCAGTTCCGGAGGCAGCAGCGCGGTGATGGCCTCCATGATCGTCTCGGTGTCCACCTTGGCGTCGCTCAGCGACAACGCAACCGGCTTGCCAACCCGTACCGACACCGTCGGCGGCTTGCACACTTGCATGACGTCGGGCACCCGCGACGAACGGGGCCACACCCTCTCCGTTCCCCACAGGCCAACAGGGACGACGGTTGCTCCGGTCGAGGCGGCCAGCCGCGCGGTCCCGGTCTTACCGCGGAGGACGGGGTCGAAGAAGTCGTATCCACGCGGGATCGTCCCCTGTGGCAACACGATGACGGCCTCGCCCGCCTTGAGGGCGGACTCGGCAGCTCGCAGGGGTTGGTCCGACCCACTGCCGCGGTCGACGGCGATGCCACCGATGGCACGCGCAATCTGACCGACCACAGGAGCGTCGAAGATCTCTTTCTTTCCGAGAAATCGCACCGGTCGGCCGATACCGCGTGCCACCAGGGCGAGCGCTGCGACGTCGAAGTAGCTCCGGTGGTTCGCGGCGAGCAACACCGGACCACGCGCAGGAACGTGCTCGAGCCCGGCGATGTCGAAGCGCGCGTATGGAAAGGTCAGATCGCGAATGAACGGCCGAAGCAGGTGATAGGGCTCGAGCCCGAGAACGTTGGGTACGCCCGGGGGCCGGTCCCAGTGCTCCACCGGCCAGCGCCGCGCCGTGGCCACGACAGTCAGCGACGGGTCCGGGTTCACCGCATGGGGCCAGCCGACGCTGGACAGCAGCGGGACATCGAAGATGCTGTCGCTGCACGCATGGCAGCTGGACAGGTCGATCCCGTGCTCACCGGCCCACTCGCGCACGGCCCGCAATTTCCCGGTGCCCCACACGAAACCTTCGTAGAGACGGCCGGTGTAGCGCCCGTCCTTTGTCTCGTACGCGGTGGCAATGAGATCGTCGAAACCCATCGCCTCGGCGAAGGGCGCAATCATGTCGACCGGCGTCGTCGTCGACAACACGAGCGCGTGGCCGTCGGCCCGGAAGGACGCCAGGTGCTGTGGGGCGAAGGGCGCCACCAGCTCGCTGAGCGCCGAAACGGCTCGCTGGCCGGCGGCCTGTACCTGGTCCTGGCGCCAGCCGCGGGCGACACGGGCGGCAGCCCGGACGAGACCCATGGCGAGGAGGTTCTCGCCGAGACGGTCGTTGACGGCATAGAGGAAGCGGTCCCCCGGAATGGAACGCCCGGCGGGAAGCACACCCTCGTCGACCAGCGCCTGGTTGATCACTTGCCCCGAGGCCCGGCACAACAGGGTGCGGTCCAGATCGACGAAGACAGCGCTCGACGCCATGAGCCAAGCCTAAGGCACCTCGACCGCCCTCTCTCCCTGGTCTACGGCCTGTTTCGAGAGAAGTGCGGGGCGCCGGCCCCGCCTGGGCGCGGTCTCGGATCGGCGCCGTCGACGGCAGGCGCACACCCACGGAATGGCCCGAACCACGGAGTATGGCCCAATCACGGAGAATCGGTTCGGACCACGGAAAAAAAGGGCCCGATGGCGAAATAGGCCCGGAATTAGGAGAAGGGATCGCCGGGGGGGAGGACGATCCCTTCTCGAGACTCACCAGGGTGGAGGGGGGGCTTCCGAGTCCCTGTGGTCTGAAAGATATTTTGCCGGGATTCGGACAATCTGTCAATCAGTTCTAAGAGATACTTCCTATCAGATATAGTGATCAGAAGCATAACTCCAGCAAGCAGATCGGGCATAGATCTCCGAAATGGAACTGAAACATCTGCAAGCACTTCTCGGCATCGCTGACACCGGGAGCTTCTCTGCCGCCGCGGCGTCCATCGGGACAGTCCAGTCGAATGTGTCGGCCCATGTGGCCCGGCTCGAGCGAGAGCTCGATGTCCAGCTGGTCGATCGGGCGTCAGGCCGTCCGACAGAAGAGGGCCTGGTGGTGATCGAGCGGGCCCGACGGGTCATGAACGAGCTCGAGGCCATGGTGGCCGACGTCACCGCCATGCGAGCTGAAGTCGTCGGCACGGTCCGGCTGGGCATGATCGGCACCACCGGGCGCTGGCTGATACCGCAGCTGTTCGACTTGCTCCGGATCCGCCATCCGCACGTCCACCTCAACGTGGCGGAGGGCTCCAGCGTCCAGTTGGAGCAGCAGCTGGCTTCGGGCGAGCTGGACCTGGCCGTCGTCACGTTCCCCCTCAGCGGAGACGAGATCATGGCCGCCCAGCTCTTCGAGGAGGACCTGGTTGCGGTACTTCCCCCGGGCCATCCTCTGGCCCGGGCCGGATCGGTCCCGATGGAACGGTTATCCGAGCTCGACCTGCTGCTTCCGGCGCCCGGCACGGCGCTCCGGGCCGAGATCGACAGCGCCGACCGTCCCCGCCCGAGTCGTGCTCTCGCCCACGATGGAGCTCGACGGTGTCCGACTGATCGCCGCACTCGCTTTCGACGGGTACGGGCCGGCGATCCTGCCGGCGACGGCCGTGCCCGGACACCTGAGGGAACGCTTCTCCGTGCTCCATGTCGACGGCCTTCCCCGGCGGCGGGTGGGCGTGGCGCAACGGCGCCGCAGTCTGCCGTCCGCGCCAGCCCGAGCCGTCATCGACGTGCTGGGCGTCGTCGTCCACGACACCTTGTCGATGCCCGACGGAATCCACCCGACCTGAAAAGCGTGAAGTCCGCGGATCGATGCCGCGCCCGACCACCGGACGTGCCAGCTCACGGCACAAGTGATTGAGTGTCCCGGTTCTCACCGAAAATCTCGTGTCCTCCACGTGACCCAGCGAACTCAGAACTTGTCTCGCGGTCTCGATCCTGGGCGCGAGCCCGGCCCTTGACGGCGCTTGCCCACGGCCAGCCCACCGGCCCCTAGACGTATTCTCGTCACCCACACCTGAACGCGGCCCAGGCGTTGCTGTGTTCTGACGGGAGGTAGGCGGTTGCAGTTTCAGGAGTCCTTGACTGGGGAGGGAATGCCCCAGGAATTCACGGCGTCCGACGATTCGTCAAAGCGCCGGTCTCGGTATCAACAACTCCTTCGTGTGTCGACCCATGTGACCATATGGGTTCTGGTGTTGGCTCCAGTCGTGATCGAGATTCACCGCGGCTGGCGTGCGATTCAAGACAACGCGACGATCTCGATTCGCTCGTACCAGGTGTTGTCTCTGCATCCACCACTGCTCGGCCAATTCTCGACGTTGTCACGGGATACCGGCCACTTCCTCTATGACCCGGGGCCGCTCCAGTACTGGCTGCTCGCCATTCCCGTCCACCTCAGTCCGTCAAACGGAGCATTGTGGGGTGCGGCGATACTGATAGGACTCGCACTGTCGCTCTCAGTCGAAGGTCTTTGGCGGAGTGGCAATCGATGGGCGTGCGGAATCGTTGGCCTGGCCACCTTCGGGATCGCCTGTCTCGTTCCAGTGGTTTTGGCAGCACCCAGTTGGAATCCCTACCTTGGATTTTGTTTCATGTTGGCCAGTATCGCTTTGGCCTGGGTGGTCGCCTCGGGCTCGTTGGGTTGGTGGCCGTGGCTGGTGGCTACAGCATCAGTGGCTATCCAGGCAGAAGTCTTCTTTTTCTTCTTTGCTCTGGGTTTGATAATCGGCGCTCCGGTCATTGCGATGACCGCGCGTAAGCCGGAACGATGGGAATGGTTGGACTGGGGGATAGCTGTCGGATTCGTCTGTTGGCTTCCAACGTTGATCCAGGAGGCAACAGGAAATCCGCGAAACCTGTCCTCGATATTGCAACTGAAGGATGGCGCGGACTTCGGAATCTCATTCGGATTGAAGAACCTTGCCTTCGCAGGATCTCCGACCCCCATATGGCTGAGGGGAGATCCTGGTCTCGGTTTCTTTGGATTGGTTGCCACTCAATCAGCCACCACCGGACTATTCGTTTTGCTGATGTGCCTCCTCGTTCTCGTCGTGGCCTGGCGAACGGGACACAAGAGGCTTGCTGCCGCCGCCGGACTGGGAATGATCCTTTGTCTCGCCACCGTGGTCACTTTCGCCAGAACCCCTACCAGTGTTGGCCTAAGTCTCTGGTATCTGGATCGAATCTTGTGGCCGGTAGGGATTCTGCTTTGGATCATCGCAATATGGGCTCTCGTCGAGATCGTAAGATCGGTAGCCCAACACCCACTGTTCTCAGTCCATCGTGACTTCGGGCCGACAGTTCGTCGCGTCACCACAGGCTGGTTCATCGGAATCGTTGGGCTGTTCGTAGTTGCTCTAGGGGTTTTTGTTTTCGCCGTGCCCGAGCTGAATACGGCGGCGTCCGCGCAGGTCGATTCCAATGAGATCAGACTGGCCAGAACCATTGCCCTCGCGGTCGAAAAGGCCACTCCACGAGGACCGGTATCGCTCACCATCACTCCAGGAAAGCTGCAATGGTTTACCGAGTACGATGTGGTTCAGGGCGCGGCGTGGCAACTTACCGCCAACGGATGGCAGCCCGGTCTCCCTTCGAGGTTTTCAGCTCTGTCGGGTATCACCTATCCGTCACAGTTCTTCTGGCACAAGGTGCAAGTCTCGTTCGTCGGCGACACGGCCATCGTGCATCGAATTTCGTAGTGATCGTGAAAGCCGGCTTGTCGGTCCCACTTTCGGTTCACCTCTCGGAGCATGTCACCAGCGCGTTCGGCGTCGCCCGACATGGCAGCTTTGAACTGAAGCGTGAACGAGCGAGGTGGACGAGGCTTCTTCCTCTCCATGGTCTCCATTTTGGACATCCCCTCTGGGGGTAATCCCGGTTCAGGAGTGAGCCCGAGGCTCGCGCCACATGGTCCAGACCTTCGGACCCGAGTCGGGTAGCGATACCTCGCGCACGATCTCGAAGCCGTGGCGCCGATAGAAGGGCACGTTGCGCTCCTTCGACGACTCGAGGTAGGCGGGTAACCCTTCGGCGTCGCAGTGCTCGAGCACGGGACGCATCAGCGCGCTCCCTACGCCGCGCCCCTGGAGCTCGACCGCCGTCCCAAGCGTCGCCAGGTACCAGTGGGGTTCCTTCGGATGCATCGACTCCACCAGGTTCAAGATGCGCAGCGTGGTCCGCAGGCGCGCCGCCACGTACGGCAGCACCGGCAGCATCGTGAGCACGCCTCGGAGACCCGTGAGCAACGGCTTGCCCGCCGGAGCCCAGATGGCCGAACCCGCATATCCGTCTGTGGTCCAGCAGCCACCGAAGGGCATGTAGTCCGCCCGCATCTGGGTGCCGAAGTACGCCTTCAGCCCGGCGTCGCGCCGTTTCTCCGTGCGGAAGATGTGGCTCGTGACTGGGTCGTCCCAGAAGGTCTTCGCCAGCTGCGCGGCCATCGGCTCGATGTCGGCCTCCGTGGCTCGCCGGACTAGTGGCAGGACAGCTTCTCGTACCATGGCGGCAGCGCTGGTGGTAGCGGACCGGGCCAGCTCCCCCCGGGCGAAGACGCCGCGTGGGCTTGGCCCAGCGCGGCCAAGTCAGGGAGCAGCGACACCCCCACGAACATCCCGCCCAAGGGCGTGAAGTGAACCCCGTCGCCACAGCGAAGGGTGACCCCGTGCTCGCTCGTTTGGAAGTGGCCGCCTGGAGTGACGAGCCGGTTGAGGTCGTACACGTAGACCTTGTGCCCTCCCGCGACCGGCGGAACAGCGACGGGCCGGGCGGCGCCGGCTGGACCGGCGGCGAGCCCACCGGCCGCCTTTCCATGGGCGACCGTGCCATGTGCGGCGGAGAGCTCGGCGGCTGGGGTCGATGCGGCCACGGAGCGAATTGTCTCATTGTCGATCCGCACCCGGAGAGGGGTGTCCTCGGGGAAGGGCGAACCCGACGGCAACTCGCCGCTGCTGTAGTAGGGCGACGTCAAGAGGACCACGGTGGCGCCACGCGAACCGAGGATGCTGACCGCCTGGCGAAAACGCTGTGCCACGTAGCGATCGAAGGCGGGCTGGCCCAGGTTCTGCCATTGCCCGTCGACCTGCTGGTTCAACGTCTCACCGCGTCCGAGATAGACGACGACATCGGGATTGAAACGGTCGATCCACCGCTGCCATGTGGCGAAGAGCGAGCCCGCTCCGGGTTGGGCACACGGCCCACCCGGCGGGAGCGAGTAGATGAGGATCTGAACCTTGGGCACGCCGTCTGTCGAGGCCGAGCACCCGGGGATCCCTTCGTTGACGAACTCGATCCCGTGCGCGGCGGCGTCGCGTCCCAGGCCGACACCGAGCGAGCCCGCCATGGAATCGCCCACCAAGAGCACCTTGACCCTCCGAGCCGGGTCTTTCGTAAGGATCGGAGGCTCCAGGAGAGCTGCCGGGGAGGGCACCTCCGCCGCGGCCGCTTCGACCGCGTCGACGGACTTCGCGTTCACCCTGTTTGCCGGGTTAGGCGGCGCGCCGTTCAGCGCCGACGCACCGACCGGAACGAGCGTGCTGGCGGCGAACACGGCTCCTACGGCCAGCGCGGCGCCGATCGGCGCAGCGACGACCGAGCGCCACCGCCGGAGCGCGCCACGCCGGATCGGCATCTCGACGAACCGATAGCTCAGCGCAGCGATGCCGACCGTCACCGCCACCCGAGCGACGAACAGCTCGTAGACGCCCCAGTGCAGACGCGACCCGGACATGATGAGCAGCACCGGCCAGTACCACAGGTAGATGCCGTACGAGATCCGACCCCATTGGGGCAGGGGAGGCAGCTCGAGCAGCCGAACCGCGAGCGAACGCGGCGCGGCGGCCACGCCGAGGACGACCGCACCAGCGGCCAGGCTGGCCACGAGGAATCCCCCGCAGAACGCGAACTTCGACGTCTCGGCCGTCGTGGCCCAGATGGCTCCTGTCCCGACCATGCCGGCGAGGCCGAGCACCGCGGCGGAACGAACGAACCTCGGTCGACGACTGCCCTCCCGCCAGAGCGTCAACCCGATGGCGATAGCCGCGCCGACCAGCAGGGCCTGCGCCCTCGTGTCGGTGCCGTAGTACGCCCGCGTCGTGTAGCCGTCTGGCGCCAGGATGGCCATGGTCAGCGCAGACGCGAGCGACCCGAGGCACGCGACGACGAAGAGCACATGGAGACGCCGTCGTCGCGTCCAGGCCGGGGCGCGATCCTGGAGAAGGAGCTCGCCGCCGCCGATGACCGGGACCGAGCGGCTCTGAGCAGCACGGCGTCGACCCGTTCCGCACTTGAGCACGGCCAGCACCACGAGAGGCCAGACGAGGTAGAACTGCTCCTCGATCGCCAGAGACCATGTGTGCAGCAACGGCGAGGGCTGTGCGGACACGGTGAAGTAGGTCGCGCTGCTCGAGACGGAGTACCAGTTCGAGGCGTAGAACACCGCCGCCAGGGCGTCCCCCACGACATGAGGAGTGGCGAGCACCTCGGGCCAGACCGCCAAGACGAAACCCACCACCGCGACCATGACGAAGAGCGCGGGTAGCAGCCGTCGGGCTCGGCCGGCCCAGAAGCGCCGGAGCCGGATCGTGCCGCTCGTCCCCCACTCCTTCACCAACAAGGAGGTGATGAGGAAGCCGGAGAGCACGAAGAACGAGTCCACGCCGTAATAGCCACCGGGCAGCCAGTTGAGACCGGAGTGGAAAGCGATAATGGCCAGCACCGACATGGCGCGGATGCCGTCCAGTCCCCGGATGTGCCCCAGCGATGGGCGGTGCTCCAGTGCGTTAGCGTCCGTGCTCATGCTGCGCCCAGCCACGTCGCCCGAGGACCGCGCCACCGGTCGGTACACGTGCGGCGTCCGGGGTCAGGCGGTGGGTTCCGGGGTGCCCCGCTCGGCCGCAGGACATCCCTCAGGGCGACGGAGGGAGCAGGTCCCCCGACGGTGACCCCCGCATGCTGAGAATCGGAATCGTGGGCGCGGCCCACATCGCCCCCGTCGCCCTCGTACGGCCGGCGCGGCGCACGGGCCGGGTCACGGTGGCGGCGGTGGCAGCGCGCGATCGCTCCCGGGCGGAGAAATTCGCCCGGAAACATCGCATCCCACGGGTCCTCGACAGCTACGAGGAACTGATCGCCGACCCGGACGTGGACGCGATCTACAACCCCCTCCCCAACGGACTCCACGGGCACTGGACGGTAGCCGCACTGAACGCCGGCAAGCACGTCATGTGCGAGAAGCCGTTCACGGCCAACGCCGACGAGGCCAGAGCGGTGGCCGAGGCCGACAACTCCCACCCCGGTTTAGTCGTCATGGAGGCCTTCCACTACCAGTACCACCCGCTGGCCAAGCGGGTCGTCGAGATCGTCCGTTCGGGCGAGCTCGGCAACGTCGAGTCGATCGACATCGCCTTCTCCGCCCCGTTGTGGAAGAAGGGAGACATCCGCTATCGCCTCGATCTCGCCGGCGGAGCGACCATGGACATGGGCTGCTATCCGGTCTCCCTCCTCCGTCTGCTCTCGCCGGGGCCCCGGGTGACCAGCGCCGATGCCAAGCTCTCCTCCCCCGGCGTCGACCGGGCCATGGATGCCCGGTTCTCCCTTCCCGACGGAGGCAGCGCTCACGTCGGTTGCTCGATGTTCTCGAGCTCCATCCTCCGCCTCAGTGCCGAGGTGACCGGAGACGACGGGAAGCTCTCCGTCTTCAACCCGTTCGCCCCGCAGCACGGACATCGCCTCAAGGTCACGACGAAGTCGGGAACTCGCAAGGAGCGCTTCAGCCGGAAGGCCACGTACGACTACCAGCTCGAGGCGTTCGCGGCCGCGGTCGAGAACGGGACCTCGTTTCCGACGACGTCGGCCGACGCCATCCGTACGATGGAGCTCATCGACTCCATCTACACCGCCGCTGGGCTCCCCCTGCGCCAACCCACACCGGTCGCCTGATGCCCCTCGACACCGACGTCCTCGCCACCGTGTCCGACGCCGCGCTGGGCGCCGCGGCCGGGTGTGAGGCCGCGGAGCTCCGCGTCGAGCGGATCCGGAGCCAGACCGTCCGCCTCCACGACGCACAGCCGGAGACGACAGCGGACGACACCGATTACGGCATGGCCGTGCGTGTCGTGATGGACGGCGCGGTCGGGTTCGCCGCCACGGTCGACGTGGGGACCGACGAGGCGGCCGACCTGGCGCGCCGGGCCATGGAGATGGCGAGAGTGACCAGCCGAGCCGGCAGCGGTCGGGTGGAGCTGGCGCCCGAACCGTCCCACGGCGAGGTCACGTGGTCGAGCGCCTTCGACGTAGATCCGACCACGGTGCCGGCAGCGGACAAGATCGCGCTGCTGGCCGAGTGGAGCGGGCGGCTGGGCGCACACCCCGCCGTGGCGCACACCACCGCGTCGCTGTTGGCCGTGTCGGAGGACACGTATCTCGCTCACCTCAACGGCACTCGCGCCACGCAGCACCGCGTCCGGCTGCAGGCGCAGCTCGAGGCCCTCGGCCTCAACGACGCCGGGTTCGAGACGATGCGCACCGTCGCGCCGCCGGTCGGGCGAGGCTGGGAGTTCCTCAGCGGACCGGCCGGCGACGGGAACTGGGACTGGGACAGCGAGCTGGCCCAGTTGCCCGAATTGCTCGCCGAGAAGCTGGCCGCTCCCTCGGTCGATGCCGGGACCTACGACCTCGTGGTCGACCCCTCCAATCTGTGGCTCACGATCCACGAGTCGATCGGACATGCCACCGAGCTCGACCGCGCCGTCGGGTACGAGGCGGCGTACGCCGGAACCAGCTTTGCGACCTTCGACCAGCTGAACTCCTTGCAGTACGGGTCACCGGTGATGCACATCACGGGGGACCGCACGGTCGAGCACGGGCTGGCGACCGTGGCCATCGACGGAGAGGGCGTCGCCAGCCAGTCCTTCGACCTGGTGCGCGACGGAGTTCTCGTCGGCTACCAGCTCGACCGTGGCATCGCGGCGTCCATGGGCTTCGAGCGTTCCAACGGTTGCGCGTTCGCCGATTCGCCGATGCACGTCCCCATCCAGCGGATGGCCAACGTCTCCCTCGCGCACTCCGGCGCGAGCGGGCCGACCACCGAGGACCTGATCGCCGGCGTCGAGCGCGGGATCTACATCGTCGGCGACAAGAGCTGGTCCATCGACATGCAGCGATACAACTTCCAGTTCACGGGGCAGCGCTTCTATCGCATCGAGCACGGCCAGCTGGCCGGGCAACTGCGCGACGTCGCCTATCAGGCGACCACCACCGACTTCTGGGGCGCCATGGAAGCGGTCGGGGGCGAGTCAACCTGGGTGCTCGGGGGTGCGTTCAACTGCGGCAAGGGCCAGCCAGGCCAGGTGGCGCCGGTGTCCCATGGTTGCCCATCCGTGCTGGTGAGGGGTGTACGCATCCTGAACGCCCGAGCCGAGTCCGGCCGGTGAGTCTCCGGTGACGAGATGGTGAGCCGTACGCAGGCGGTCACGCGATGATCGAGGCCCAGGCGCTCGTCGAGCGCGGCGTCTCGGCCGCGGCCGCCACCAAGGCGGACGGCTGCGTGATCATCGTCGAGGAGGGAAGCCACGCCGACGTGCGCTTCGCGCTGAACAAGACGACGACGAACGGGGTGCACCGGAGCCGAAGCGTGAGCGTGGTCGTCTTCGCCGGCGCGTCTGCGGGAACGGCGCGGCGCAGCGGTGTCGTCGGGCTCCAAGGCGTTGACGACATGGTGTTGGCCGCGCTGGCCGACGCCGAGGCGGCACCGCCGGCCGACGACGCGTTCGCGCTCGTCGAACCGGGCCGGGGGAACGGAACCCGCGATTTCGGGCTCGGACCCGAGGAGACCGACTCCTCGGTCCTCGACGGCGTGCTGTCCTCGCTGTCGGGTGCCTTCGGGCAGGCTCGGGAACGCGACGTGGTGCTGGCGGGGTTCGCGGAGCATGACGTGGCCACCACGTATCTCGGCAGCTCCACCGGGCTCCGACTCTCACACGTGCAGCCGACGAGCGCCGTCTCGCTCGTCGGGCGGACGACGGACGGCTCCGGCTCGGCGTGGGTGGCAGAACCGTCGATCGACCCGTCCCTCGCCTCCATGGCGGATGAGATCTGGCGCCGCCTCGACTGGGGAGCCAAGGTGGTGGCGCTCGATGCCGGGCGTTACGAGGTGATCATGCCTCCCTCGGGAGTGGCCGACATGATGGCCACCCTGGCCTACGACGGCCTGTCGGGGCGCGACGCCGAGGACGGCCGCACCGTGTTCTCGCGGCGAGGGCGGGCGGGACACGGGTCGGCGACCGGCTCTCGACGCTTCCGTTCACCTTGTACAGCGACCCGGGCGAGGTGGGCATCGAGTGCACGCCGTTCGTCGCGACGCAGGCGTCGAGCTCGGAGGTGTCGGTCTACGACAACGGGATGCTCACGTCCCGAACCGACTGGATTCGCGACGGAGCCCTGGCGCAGTTGCGCTACCACCGGGCGGGTGCGGCGCGCTCGGGCGTGCCCATGGGTCCCTACATCGACAATCTGGTACTGCGATGTGGCGCGAGCACCGGGGGTGCGCCCGCTGGTGGCGGCACGGTCGACGACATGGTGGCGCACACCGAGCGTGGACTCCTGCTCACCTGCCTCTGGTACATCCGCGAGGTCGACCCGTCGACGCTCCTCCAGACCGGCCTGACGCGTGACGGCGTCTATCTCGTGGAGAACGGTGCGGTGGTGGCCGCCGCCAACAACTTCCGGTTCAACGAGAGCCCGGTCGACCTTCTCTCACGGGCGACCGAGGTCGGCACTCCGGTGCGGGCGCTGGGCCGCGAGTTCGGCGAGTACCTCAACCGGGCGATCATGCCGCCTCTTCGCATCCCCGACTACAACATGAGCTCGGTGAGCCAGGCCAGCTGAGCCAGCCGGTGTGCTCGACGAGCCGGCTTCTCTGTCAATCACGCCGACGACGCCGGCTCAGCGTGCCAAACCGAGCACGCACGCCGGCAGCGCACGGTTGGGTATCGGTGCCCTCCGGTTGGCCGACCAGCAGCCGAGGAGGGAACCGGCGGGCAGACGCAACGGAGCCGGCGAACGCTCGACGTCGTGCCAGACCCAGGCATCGCCCTCGAGGCGCGGCGGCCGGCCGAGCGCACCGGTGAAGAAGGCCGCGGCATAGGAGGCGTCCCGGCCTTGCCCGATGAGCCTCGGTCCGAATTGCCCGCGACACGACGACCGTGGTCGTGCCCCAGACGCGGAGAGTGTGGCGCACCGCGTCGAATGCGGCGGCAGTGCCCGCAGGTGAGGGCCCGATGGCCAGCGAGAGCCGGTTGAGCACCCGGACTCCGGTCGCCGCGGTGCCGGCCCGGAAGGCAAGGCCCTGCGGGCCCGAGATGCCGTTCTGCGTATACGCCATCCGGGCGACCGCCTGCCAGGCCAGAGGGGACTGCACACCCGAGTTCGACAGGGGGTAGGCCAAGACGACCGATCCGGACTGGAGTCCCGGCGCGTCCGCCGCGTACCAACTCGGCACGGCCACCGGCTGCACGGCGAGCGGCGCGTCCTGGACGAGGACCACGAACAAGGGCCCGAGCGCGAGTGCGGCCACACCGCTCGCCGCCAGTCCCGGCCATGCACCCCGCGCCGCCCGTCGACCGATTCGCCGCTCGGGAGCACCATGCCGTGCGGTCGTCCCGCGGTGTGGCGCGATATGCCACCACCGCCGAGCGCGTCCGGTCGGCCGCCACCGACACGGTGACCGCGGCGCTGAGCAAGGTGACGACGATGAACCGCGACTGGATGACACTTTGAAGGATCGGAAGATGGACGAGCACCCGCCACGGCGTCCACCACGAAGTGCCGACGATGCCCACGGACAGCCACGCGGCACCCAACCCCAGCGCGCCGAACAGCCACAAGAGCCGCTCTCGCCGGAACACGAGCAGCGCAGCGGCGGTGACCACGACGACGCCGGCACCCACGTAGACCTCCGCCGGCAACGTGGTGCCGAAGTAGCCCCAAAGCTTCAAGGTGTTCGCCCACCCTGCGGGCGCGGCCGGTGAGACGAGGTCGAGGGGGCGGTAGGTATCGAACGTCACCACGTTGGGCCACACCGGCTGCGAGAGGTGCGCCGGACCGGCAACGGCGAACCAGGTCGGGTAGGCCAAGAGCCCGCCGGCCGTGACGACGGCGCTGACACACCCCGGCAGGCTGTGCGCGATGCGGCCCCAGGTGGCGTCGCGGTCCTGCCACCAGCCGAGGGCGAGGAGCAGGACCATTCCGGTCACCCCAGCGATGACCGCCACGACCAGGATCTCGGTGCTCAAGAAGAACTGCACCACTGCACACAGCCCGAGCAGGACACCGACCAGCCAGGGCGCTCGACGCTGGGTGACGAACAGCTCGTCCAGGCCGATCACGAAGAGGGGTAGCACGAAGAGGGAAGTGAGGTTGGCATGGCCGCCGGCCGCGTTCGCCAACACGAACGGGGAGAACCCGAAGGTGAGGCCGCCGACGAAGGCGGCCGGCCTCCAGCGCACCCAGCGCGACACCATCAGGTACGCCGTGCTGGCGCTCAGGGCGGGCGTCAGGGTGAGGGCGACGTTGAGGCTGGCCACGGATCCGAACAGCCACGTCACCGGAGAGAGGGGCAGGCCCAGCGCCAGCATCCCGGTGTTCGACAACAGGTTCACCCCACCCGGAGAGGCCAAGGCGGACGAGTAGAAGGGGCTGTGACCGTCACGCAAGGCGTGAGCCGGCCACTCGAGGAACCAGGTGGTCAGGGCGGGGTCACCGCAGCCGCAGCTGGCGAGGGCGGTGGGGTGGCTGGACCAGACGTGCCACCACAGGTAGACGGCGAGAACCACGTACGCGGCGACCGCGGTGACACCCGGCCACAATCCGGGACCCCGACCGGCGACCTCTCTCTCCGGCGACCCCGTCCGGCTCAGTCGCCCGACGGATCCGCGCGTCAGCAGGGCGGGTGCGGAGCCGTCATCGCAGTCGAGATGGTAGCCCGGTCCGGGCGGAGGTCCGCCGATCCCGTCGACGCGCCTCGACCAAGAACCGCGTCGCGTGCGAGACGAACACCCCGTCGCGCTCGATCTGCGCGTGCAAGCGCCGCAGCGCGGATTCGTATGCCGTCGGCGTGAACCCCGGCACGGTCCAGCACACCTTGCGCAGGAAGTGCACGACGGCCGCGACGTCGAAGAACTGGACCCGAAGGGTGCACGTCCGCAGGTCCACCACCTCGAGACCCGCCGCCTCCGCCGCCCGCCGCGCCCGGTCGGGACTGCGCCGCCCGCTCACCGGCTGCCGGCCCATCAGGAAATCGGTCAGCTCCCGGTTCGACCCGGCTCCCACTTGCTGGGAGAGATAGGTACCGCCAGGCTCGAGCACGCGGGCCACCTCGTCCCAGAGCGTAACGACCGGGTGTCTGCTGACCACGAGGTCGAAGGACACCGAGGCAAACGGGAGCGTGGGTTCGTCCGCCACGGCCACGACGTGGCCACCTCGCTGGCGGAGCCGTTCCCGCGCCAGGGTGGCGTTTGGTGGCCACGACTCGGTCGCCACGAGCAGTCGCGGGGCCTCTGGGATACCGGAGAGGACCTCACCACCGCCTGTCTGGACGTCGAGCGCACGATGCGAGGCCGCCATCCGCTCCCCCATCAGTCGGGCGTATCCCCACGGCGGTCGCTCCTCGGTCGCCCGGCCCTCGAACCAGCCGAAGTCCCATCCCTCGACCGGGACGCTGGCACCCTCCTCGACGAGGGACTCGAAGCTCACAGCGTGGACGACAGCGCTCAGAACGGTTCGTTCGCAGCCTGTTGGAGCGAGTCGACCAGGCTCCGCACGTCGTTGGAGTAGGTCTGGAGCAACCCATCGAGGTCGCTCCTTTGGGCCGTTCTGGCGTAGGCCGAGGCGCTCGCGCTGCCGGCGAGCTGTGTGAGCGTCGAGGAGAGCTGCGTGACATCACTCTCGACGTGCTGCTGCGCACCCGACGCCTCCCCCGTCACGTCCATCGCCCGGAGGTCGTCCCCGAACGCGTTCAGCGAAGACGTGGCCGCGGTGTCGTACGGGCGGGCGCAGGCGACCGTCGGGCAGTTGGGCACCGACCTCCCGGCGGCGACGAGCGCCCGGGTGGTCGAGTCGTAGTCGGAGACGATCGTGTTGTACTGGGTGGCAGCATCATTGTGATTTCGCGTCGGCGAGGTTCTGGAGCGCGCCCTCGCCGACGAAGACCACCGAGCCCCAGACGATGGCGAAGATCATCCAGCCCCGGGCCGCTCCGGTCAGGACGAGGGATGCTGCGGACGTTCGCCCGCCGCCAATGCTCGAAGGATCCACCGGCGCGCCGAACCGTTCCCACTGCGCCGCGGGCGGAGGCGGGCCGGTTCCGGGCGCCGGCGAAGGCGGCGGGTACTGGGGCGGCGGGTACTGGGGCGGCGGGTACTGGGGCGGCGGGTACTGGGGCGGCGGGTACTGGGTCGGCGGATATTGAGGCGGTGTCCACATCCCGCCCTCGGCGGTTCCGCCGCCGACGAGCGGAGGAGCAGAACCGAGTGGCGTCATGTACGTCGACGTCGTGCGGTCCCCGAGCATGCCCCAGGGGTACTCCGACGTGACCATGCACTCGTAGGTCGACAACCTGAGCCCGTAGCGCACGAAGGCGGCGTAGGGACGGTAGAGCGCCTGAGGCATCTCGCCGCGAACGAGGACGATCAGCCATGCCACGAAGAGCAAGGGAACAGTCAGCCCGTACTGCACGATCTGGAGGAAGACGGCCGCGGGGACGAGGAGAACGAGCCGGAAGAGCACCGCCCAACGGTTGAGCCGGCCCGGCGGGGGCATCAGCGGGCGCACGGGGAAGTCGGTGTCTTCGAACGAGAAGGGCGGATATCGGTCGGTCAACAACACCAGGTACGCCTGGATGCGCGTGAAGAATCGCACCACGTCGCTCAAGAAGTCGTGCGCCCACCGTGGGAGCCGTCCCATGAACAGCGCGGCGAACCAGGCGATCACCACGACCACCCCGAATGCGATCGCCACGAAGAGCGCGACGACCACGATCGGTATGGCGAGGATCAACCGGAACCCGACGGTGACCCGACGCTGCGGCGTGACCCCCGCGAAGACGGCGTCGACGCGACGGCTCGGTTCGGCCATCAGGGTGTCCATCGTCCTGCCCCTCTCGTCGACACCGTCTTCGCCGGCACGATCTGACCGTGCCCAACGCACCGGGATCTCCTCGGCAGGCTAAGTGATCGGCAGCTCGGACAGATACAACGCATTGCTCCAGGCCGATTCGCACTGCGCGCCGGTTCGCGGCGCTGAGACGATCAGCTCTTGGTCACTGTCCCGGTCTCGGAGATACCGCCCACCGTGCCCGTCCAGGTGGCGGTGCCATTCCCGGTCCACTGAATCGTGACGTTTTCGCCCTCGCAGCCGAAAGGACCAGGGGTCTTGATGACTTCTTTGAGCGTCAACGTCGACGCCGTCGCCGACACCCGCTTGAGCTTGCCCGAGCACTCCCATTGCGGATAGCTGACCTTGCCCACCTTCTTCGTCGTCAACGAGCTGACGGAGAAAGAGATCTGGTAGGGGTTCTGGGGTTCCGGAGGGTTGGCCTCGGGCGTCTGCGACATCTCGCCGCTCCACGTGCCCAGCCAATGCGAAATCCCGGACCCTCGGGGCGCCGCCGCGCCCGCAAGGCCAGCCGCCGTGCCCACTGGGATCGCAATCGCGGCCGTCGCCGCCACCAGTGCTCGCGCCAACCACTTCGATGCCATCGTGCTTCCTCCGTTCCCGGAGCGCCTCGACCGCGATCGATTCCGACCAGGGTTTCGGGCCCGCCTCTCGCCAAATACCGGGCCGATTCCCCCGGCACGCCGGTCACTGTACCGGCCAGCACCCGCAACCGGCGCTGAACATGCAGGCTCGATGTAACCAATCTGGTGCGATCCAACGACATGCTGCGTCTTAAACGACATGCTCCGTCAATCGACGCGCTTCGCATCCAACGACGCGCTCCACGTCCAACCGACGCGGTGTCACATCGACGCGTACACCGCGTCGATGAGTGCTCGGTTGCGCGTGCTCTGCCAACGCGGGATCACATCGTTCATGACGTACCCGAAGGCGACGCTCGCCACCGGGTCGGCGAAGCCGACAGCCCCCCCTGTGCCGAAGTGGCCGAAGCTTCCGGGGTTCGGACCGAAGGGGCGACGAGGCGTGGTGGGCTTGAAGCCGAGGCCGAAGGTGACCTCGTCATGCAGGATCGGGCAGTACCCCTCCGACTGCGGAGACGTCGCCTCGGACAGCAGGCTCGGCGACAGCAGTCGGCCCGGCTCCAACAGAGCGGCGTACAGGCGCGCGATTCCTGTTGCCGTGGCGTGACCGTTCGTCGAGGGAACCTCCGCCCGTCGCCAAGTCTCGGTGTTGACGACGCCGAAGGACGAGTATCCGGGCGGGTTGAAGTAGCTGGTCATCTCCATGAGCGTGTCCCCTTCCAAGGTGGACAGGTCCGGCTCAGCGCCGCCCCGGGGTGAAGCGAAAAGCACCTCGGCGCAGCGGTGCAGGTCGTCGGCCGGCACACCGAAGTGCACGTCGGCCCCCAGCGGTCCCGCCAGCGCGGCCAACTGTCGACCACAGGACCCGTCGCCGGTGCGGCGGGCCAGCTCGCCGACCAAGTGGCCGTAGGTGTTGGTGTGGTACGCGTGCCGCGTCCCGGGCTCCCACCACGGCTCCGTCGCGGCGAGCGCACCGACCATCGTGTCCCACTCCCACAGGTCGTCGTTGGTGAGAGGACGCCGGATGGCCGGCACCCCGGCGCGATGGCACAACGCCTGGCGTACCGTCACCGCCTCCTTGCCCGCTCGTCCGAACTCCGGCCAGACGGAGGCAACCGGCGCGTCCAGCTCAAGGCGTCCCGCGTCGACCTGTCGCAGCGCCAGCAAAGCGACGAACGGCTTCCCGGCCGAGTACATGTCGACGAGGGTGTCATCGCGCCACGGACACCGACGGGCGCGGTCGGCCCACCCGCCGACAAGATCGAGGACCACCCTTCCCTCGACGACGACGCACAGGCCGGCACCGACCTCCCCCCGCTCAGCGAAGTTGCGCGCGAACTCGACCTGTACGCCGGCGAACCGCGAGTCGCATCGCCCGGCGATGGGCGTCTCCACGCGCTCGATGCTGACGTCCCGTCGCCGCGGACCGCAAACTCGCCGGTCGTCGAGACTCCGGCCGTGAGCACGTCAGACCGCGCCGTCAGGCGAAGCTGGCCACCTGCTCGGCCGCCCGCAACATCTGATCCCCCACCGGTTGCAGGCCGACCTGCACACCGAGGAGCCCGGTCGAGACGCGCTCGACCACCCCCCACTCCCAGACTGCTGTGGCGTCCGTCCCGGTCAGGGCGGCAAGTCGCACCGCTCGGTCCCAAGGGTCCCCCGCCATGAGCTCTGTCGGGTCCTCGCGCATGACGATGCCCAGGTCGTACTCGGGTTCGGCCATCAAACCGTCTGGGTCGACCAGCTTGAAGCCCTGGCCCGCGCCCAGGGCGTTCCACTGGTGGACGTCGCCGTGGACGAGTACGGCCCGGTCCCGGTCGTACCTCTGCTCCCGCCACCGCGCGCAGCGCAGTGCGTAGTCGACCGCATCCTTACGGCACGGCCGCCCGAGACTTTCCCAGGCCTGCTGAATCCATGCCGCCAGCCAACGCGCCTTCTCCGCTCCCGTCGGCAGGCCGAGGCCGTCGGCGGGGCGCCACACCCGACGCGCCGATGCGCACAGAATCTGGTGGCGCTCGTCCACGGGAAGGCGCAGCGTGTGCAGCGACGGACCGAGCCGTTCGAGCAGCAGCGCTCCGCGCTCCGCGTCGTCTCGCAGAAGCGAGACACAACCTTCACCGGCGCAGTGACGGAGCACGGCGATCTCGTTGTCGGCCTCTCCGGACGGGCGCGGCACCACCAGCTTCAGGACAGCGGCCGTTCCGTCCCCCATCGTCGCCTCGGCCACGAAGGCCTCCGTGGCGTCCTCGAAGACCGCGCCGACCCGGATCCCCCACTCGGACTCCAACGACGCCACAAGATCCGACAGCCCACGTAGCCAGGCGTCGGCCCCGGCAACCTCCGCCTTGGCGCACACCACCCGCGGGACCTCGAGCACGACAGCTCTCCTTTCGCTTTCGACTCTGCGTCTCGCCTCTCCCAGCGCTTGGCTCTTCCCTGCGCCGTCGCCCCGCCGTCGAGCGCCTCGCTACCCCCTCGCCGAGCGCCTAACGAAGGCAGCGCCGCAGCAGCGCCGCCCACCGCGCCAGCTCTTCGGGCCCGAACGTACCGGCGGCGTCCTCGTCCTTCCCGAGGTCGTCCGACCGCCGAAGCGCCACTGCGTCCGGAGCAAAGGGGCGAGCCAGGAACGCCGCCACCTCGTTTGATCCCATTGCGCCACCCTGGTACGCCAACGAGCTCACGCTGTCAGCGGAGAGTGCGCCGCCGTACCCGCTCTCGACCGAAACGAGATAGCGCTTCGCATCAACATGCAGTCCCACGATCCCGGAGACCCGCTCCCCGAGCGACGTGCGCACGGCGGCCGCGGCGTCCTCCGCGTGGGTCTCGTCAGAACCATCCGGCAGGAGGTGCCCGATGTCGTGCACCAGCCCCGCGACGGCCAGCTCCGGGTCGTCGGGGTGGAGTCGCTCGAGGGCTCTCGCCGTCTGGAGCGCGTGATCGAGCTGCGTCACCTTTGACCCGGCGCCAAGCGGGTACCGCGCTCCGGTCTCCAGCAATTCCATCAGCTCGTCGGCACTCAGGGCCGCCACCTCGCTCACCGGACCGCTCCCTTCATCCGACCATTCTTCCCGCTGGCGGACACCTGGTCTTCCCGTCGACGGACACGGCGGTCTTCCCGCCGACGGATACGGTGGCCGCCTCATGCCTTGGGTCCCACCACCGCGCAGCCCCTGGACGGAGAAGATGGTGTCCCTCGGACGGGGCCTAGGCGACGACGGGGCGTCGCTGGTCTCGCTCCACCCTGACGACCTGCCGCGCCGCAGCGAGCGCGACCACCGGTCTCGACGACTTCGGCGACACCTGGTGGCAGGAGCCGTTCGAGCGCCTGTGCGCGTCCCTCCGGACCGAGGCCCGGCTGCACCTGCCGGGGCGCCTTCGCGTGCGTGGCGAGCTCCAGTTGGTCCTGCAGAACCGTTTGCGCATGGTGGACCTGTGGAATCGCGAGCCCGCCGTGCTGGACCAACCTGTGCCGGGTCCGATCGTGGTGACCGGTTTCGGTCGGTCGGGCACGACCTTGCTGCACGAGTTGTTGGCATGCGATCCCGACAACCGGCCACCGTTGCTGTGGGAGCTGCTGCACAGCGTTCCGTACGACGAGGCCTCCGGCGATCTGTGCGACGACGAGATCCGGCTCATGGACGAGATGGTCCCCGCTTTCACCGCCATGCACGAGAACGGCGGCCGGTTGCCGACCGAGTGCATCTTCGCCTTCGCCCACCAGTTCTCGAGCGACATGTACACCGGGATGTACAACGTCGCCTCCTACACCGTCTGGAAAAGCAGCATCGACCAGGCGCCTATCTACGACTGGCACAAGCGCCATCTCCAGACGCTGCAATGGGTGACCCAGCGACCGACTGCCCGCTGGGTCGTCAAGGCGCCCTCCCACCTGTCTGCCCTGCCGTTGCTCTTCTCGACGTATCCCGATGCGCGGGTCGTAATGGCCCACCGCGACCCGTTGCGGGTCATCGGCTCCCTCGCGGACCTGATGGCGACGTTGCACTACATGCACTCCGACCACGTGGACTACGGCATCCTGATCGAGTTCATGGCCATGGGACTCGAGATGCAGATGGACGAGGTCGCCAAGGAGCGAGATGCCGGAACGATTCCCGACCAACAAATCACCGACGTCGTCTACCGGGACCTGGTCGCCGATCCGATGGCGACGATCGAGCGCCTCTACGCCGGCTGGGACTTGGAGATAGCGGGCGAGTTCCGCGATCGGCTCGACGCGTACCTCTCGGCCCGTCACACCGGCCGTGTCGGCGGCCACGACTACTCCTTCGCTGACACCGGGCTCGACCTTGCCACCCACCGCGCACAGGTCACGCCGTACCAAGAGCGTTACGGGGTGCCGTCGGAGGTCTGAGGACGGTGCCGGAGGGGGCGCCTCGTCGGCGGGTGGCGGTGCCGATAGGGTCCACCGACATGCGGGGGCCGACGACATCGGAGCGACACGTCGAGCGGCGTTCCCGGCGGGGGCCGGCGATCTGGCTGGCGGGTGTCATCGTCGCATTCGGCACCACGGTCGTGGCCGCGGTGCCCGCGATGGCCGCAACATCATCCGGATCGGGCACCCCGACGGTCCACCGCGAGGCGGTCGTCACCTACAACGCCCTCCAAGCCAACTTCTACAAGACCCAGAAGTCTCTCTACCTGGGAGCGCCGTCCAACACGTGCGGGAAATTTTCGTGCCTGTGGCCTTTCACCAACGCCACGGCCGGCACGTTGTTCCTCTACGGCGCCCCCCGGGACTCCCACTACGCCGCAGACGTCGCGTCTCGCCTGGTCGGTCTCGCCAAGTACTACGACCCGAACGAGGTCTCGCCCTCCGGTGCATCCCAGCCGCCAGCGTACGAGTCGGCCGTAGCGCCACCGCTCGGTCCTGGTGGATCCACCTACTACGACGACAACGCCTGGGTCGGGCTGAACCTCGTGCACGCCTACGCCCTCACGTCGACCTCCTCCGACCTGACCGCGGCCCAGGACGAGTTCGACTTCGCCATCTCGGGTTGGGACACCAGCCCGTCGGACGGCTGCCCTGGGGGCGTCTTCTGGGAGGACGTGGCGGGCAGTCAGCGCAACGCCACCGCGAACGGTGGGAACGCAGAGCTCGGTCTCGAGCTCTATCAGCTGACGGGGAACACGACGGACCTGACCTGGGCGACGGAGATGTACCAGTGGGTCGTCACCTGCCTCGGCACCGCGAGCGGTCTTTACGACGACCACGTGAACTCCGACGGCAGCGTCAACACGACGATCTGGAGCTACAACCAGGGGGTCATGGTCGGTGCCGGCGTGCTCCTCTCCGATGCCACCGGGAACACCGCCTACCTCGACCAGGCCGAACAGACGGCCGCGGCGGCCGTGGCCCACTTCGGAGCGGGGTCGACGCTCGACAACCAGGGACCAGCGTTCAACGCCATCTATTTCCGCAACCTGTTCTTCCTCGACCAGGTTGCGCCCGACCCGAGCTATGTCACCGAGGCGCAGAGCTTCGCCTCCACCATGTGGGCCCAACGACAGACCGGCACCGGGCTGATCGACCCGCAATACGGCGTGAACGGGTCCGCTCCCATGGTGGAGATCTTCTCGCTGTTAGCGGGGAGCCCCCCGGCGCCCTGACGGCGGGCCATCCTTCCGGCCCATCTGGTGCAAGACGCACTCAGGCCGCCGGAAGCATCCGAGGGGCGACGGAACCGCCTCCTCCCACTCCATCGAACTGTCCCAACCCCGAGCTGTCGCCCCAGCAATGCTCTCGGGTCAGACGTCGAGCGAGATCCCGGATCAGGAACGGGGTTGTTCAATCGCTGCATCGGCCGGGCCTCCGTTCGCATCAGAGGGCCCGATGCCGACGCACGCGGTGACCTTGGGGCAACGACGAGAGGCCGCCGTAGAAGCCCACGGCGTCACACGAGGTGGTCGTGAAGCACTGCACCGACCTGAGGCCCGACTGGATCGACTGGGAAGGGGTAGGACCGACTGCCGGTGTCCACGTGCCGTTTGAGAGCACTTCGATGAGGCCGTACGTGTTGTCCAGACTGTCATTGAAGAATCCGGCAGCGACGCACCATGCCGCCGTGACACAGCTGATGGCGTCCAACGAACCCGAGATGCAGACCGTTCGTGACAGCAGTGTCGGGATCGGGAGTGCGAAAGAGCGTCAGCTCGTCAGTGTTCCGATCGGGACGACCTCGGCGCTCGGGTGCGGAGGTCGGTCGGCCAGCACCCAACGCACGATCATGTAACCCTCGAGCCGCCCGCCCGTGTCGAGCCAGTTGTCCACGCCGGCGCCCGGACTCTCCGGCGCGATCACCAAGCGCCAGGATCCATCGTCAGAGCGTGTCGCCGTCTCGTTGTTGAGCGCCGTCGTCGTATAGCGGTAGTCGAAGCTCTCCATCCACGGCGACGTCAGCGTCAGGCCCCAGTAGAGGAAGGGCCTGTCGGGCTGATGCACGGTGACGACGAGCGCTTCGCCCGGCTCGAGCCGGAAGCGTCCGCCGTGATAGGTCATCTCCGCGTTGGAGTGGGAGCGCACCTCGTCCTCCTGCGCCTCCACGTGCTTGGCGCCTGCCTGGCCGCCGAAGGTGTTCATGTTCGTCGCCGCGTCGTGCCACATTTGCATCGCGGTCGAGCCGACGAAGGTGAGGAACATCGCGGCCCGCTCGAGCCTCGGCGCCAGCTCCTCGCTGGAGAGCAGCGGCGGCGGGACCCTCTCGCCCGGCTCGGGCACCAGCTCGACGCGCAGGCATGCCAGGCGTTCGGGCGACTTCACGAAGTGCGTCTCTCGTATGGCGAGCTGCGCCGTGCCCGGCTCGAGCACCACCGAGTTGCGCGGCCGCGGCGTGGGCATCGACGCCTCGGGCGCGATGAGGATGTCCACCTCGCCGTCGGGGCCGATCTCGAACTCGTCGACATGGGTCTGGGTCTGCGTGCCGGTGCGCCCACCGACAGGGCCCTGGCCGAAGGGGGTGCCGAACGTCATGCCGATGTAGGCCGCTTGGCCCCGGCGGCCGACCAAGCGGTACGAGCGGCTGTCGTCGAGCACGCAGAACAGGTAGTGCACGTCGGGGTTGTCCACCAGGAGTTTGCGGTACTCGTCCTGGAGCGTGAACAGCTGTGGGTGGAGAGGGTCGGATCTCTCCACGAACCAATCGAGCGCCAGGCGCGAGAGTCTGGTCACCCACCGGTACCCCTCCGCCAGGTCGACCGCAGACTCGGGAACCCCCGACGCCTGGTGCACGACGTCGAGGGCCGCCTTCTGGGCCGCGACCCAGGCGTCGAAGGCCTGCTCGAGAGGGTCGTCTTGCATCGTCGGTGACGCTAATGGGATTTGGATCGGCCTCGCTGAACCGGTCGCCCGCCGAACGCTGCCCGTGTCGTTGTAGTTTCGTCACGTGACCGACACCGCGACCGCAACGACCGAAACCACCCAGACCCTGGAGCAGCTCAGCGACCTCCGGGCCTGGCTGGCGTCCAACTGGGACCCCGACCTGACCGTCGGCGAATGGTGGGAGCGTCTTGGGCTGGCCGGATGGTCTGCCCCCGGACTTCCGACGGACGCGTACGGCAAGGGGATGGCACGCGCCGACGCGGTCACGGTGCAGCAGGAGATCGCGAACTTCGGCGCACTCGGTGCGCCGGCCGGACTCGGGCTGTTGCTCGCTGCTCCCACGATCGTGGCGCACGGCACGAGGGAGCAGATCGACCTCTACGTGCGCGACATCGTGACTGGACGCAAGGCCTGGTGCCAGCTCTTCAGCGAGCCGCAAGCGGGCTCCGACCTGGCCGGACTGCAGACCAGGGCGGTGCGCGATGGCGACGAGTGGGTGGTCAACGGTCAGAAGGTGTGGACCTCTGGGGGTCAGTACGCCGACCTCGGCATGCTGCTCGCCCGCACCGATCCCGACGTCCCCAAGCACCAGGGGATCTCGTACTTCGCCTTCGAGATGCTCCAAGACGGCGTGGACGTCCGACCGCTGCGCGAGATGACCGGCCACGCCCTCTTCAACGAGGTCTTCATCACCGACGCTCGCGTCGCCGACTCGGCCCTCATCGGAGGCCTCAACAAAGGATGGGCCGCCGCCAACACCACACTCATGAACGAGCGGGCCGGACTGGGTTCCGGCGGCGGCAACGCAGCGGGGGGCGGGATGGCGCAGCCCGGCTCGGTCATGGGCATGCTCACGAAGCGAGTCGGCGACCTGGTGGCACAAACCGGCGAGCGGGCAGCCCGCAGCGGAACAGGCTCGACGACCGGCGCCATGGGTGCCCTGCGGGGTGGGCCCGGCGTCCTCATCGGGTTGGCCAAGTCTCGCGGGGTCAACACTGACGCCGGCATCCGCCAGGAGCTGGCGAAGCTCTACACGCTCGGCGAGCTCGGACGGTTCAACACGCTGCGCCTGAAGGCAGTCAAGGAGCAGGGCGGGGACGTTCCGGGCATGCCCAACGTGGCCAAGCTCTCCATGAGCCAGATCGTACGACTGACCCGCGACCTCGGCCTCCGCATCGCTGGACCGGCGGGCATGCTCCACGCCTACGACAGCGACGACAAGGCTGCGCTCAAGCACGCCACCGGCGACCCCTTCGCCGGAAGCGTGAGCGAGATGGCGTTGTTCGCACAGGCGCCACCCATCTACGGCGGTACCGACCAGATCCAGCGCAACATCATCGGCGAGCGCGTGCTGGGCCTCCCCAAGGAGCCCAACAACGACCGCGTGACGCCGTTCTCCGAACTGCCGAAGAACGCCTGAGCGGTTCGGCGTAGGCCAGCCGGGCCAGCGGGCGAGCCATGAGTCCTGCGGATCGGACCCTGCGCGGCGCCGCAGCCATCGTGGGCGTGGCCGACGACGTCTCCCCGACGGGGGAGCTCGAGCGCACCGGTCGCGCGCTCGAGGTGGCGATGGTGCTCGAAGCGCTCGAGGACGCCGGTCTGGCGCTCTCCGACGTCGACGGCGTGTGCCACGCCGAATCCGCGGTCGCCCTGGCCGAGTACCTGGGCCTCCACCCGCGCTTCTGTGAGTCGACGATGACGGGAGGATCGAGCTACGAGGTGCACGTCGAGCATGCGGCAGCGGCCATCGCCGCCGGCCTGTGCGACGTCGTGGTGAGCGTGTACGCGGCCACGCCCCGAAGCGACCGGCGGCGAGCGCCAAGGGGCGGATTTCGGCGACCGGGGGGCGCCTTCAACCCCTTGGCGGAATGGGAGATGCCCTATGGGCTGCGGACCCCCATGGGCCCGTACGCGCTCGCCGCGGCGCGCCACATGCACCAGTACGGCACGACCTCGGAGCAGCTGGCGCAGATTGCCGTGACGACACGGCAATGGGCGCAGCTCAATCCGCGTGCGCGTTATCGAGAGCCTCTCACTGTCGAGGACGTGCTCGCGTCGCCACTCCAGGTGAGCCCGCTCCACTTGCTCGACTGTTGCTTGGTCACCGACGGAGCCGGCGCGTTCGTCATGACGAGCGCCGACCGGGCGCGGTCGTTGCGCAAGCCTCCCGTGTACGTCCTCGGTGCGGGGACGTGCTCCGATCACATGGTGATCAGCCAGATGCCCGATCTCACTACGACACCCGGAGTGATCTCCGGGGCGAGGGCCTTCGACATGGCCGAGATCGGGCACACGGACGTCGACGTGCTCATGGGCTACGACAGCTTCACCATCACCCAACTCCTCCATCTCGAGGACCTCGGCTTCTGCCAGAAGGGGGAGGGCGGCCCCTTCGCCGCAGAGGGCACACTCGGCCCCGGTGGGAGCCGCCCGGCCATGAACACCAACGGAGGAGGGCTCTCCTACACCCATCCGGGCATGTACGGCATGTTCCTCCTCGTCGAAGCGACGCGTCAGCTGCGTGGGGAGTGCGGCGCCCGCCAGGTCCCGAGTGCCTCGGTAGCGGTGGCCCACGGATCGGGCATGTTCCTCTCGGTCATGTCGACGGTGGTGCTCGGCACCGAGGACGTCGTATGAGCCCGAGCCCAGAGCCCGAGGCCGCTCCCACTCGGCGTGAACCTCCGGTCAGCCCCGAGAGCGCACCGTTCTGGGAGGCGACGCGCCAGGGTGTCTTCCTGCTCCAGTGGTGCGACGCCTGCAACCGGCCTGTGTTCTACCCGCGCGTCACGTGCCCGCGCTGCAGCTCGCCGGCGACTGAGATGTCCTGGCGCGAGGCCAGCGGACGGGCCACGGTGCACGCGGCCGTGGTCGAGCACCGGCCAGAACGGGCCGGTGCCGCATTCGCCGACGGACGGGCCTACTGTGTCGCGCTCGTCGACCTCGAGGAGGGGGTGCGCATGATGACCAACGTCGTCGGGTGCGCGCCGCACGACGTGTACGCCGGGATGCCGTTGGCGCTGACATGGGAGCGGCTGTCAGACGGCCGGCAGCTGCCGCTGTTCCAACCGACGTCCGGGGTGGAGCGGGTCGCGACCGTCGAGGTCGTGGCCACCGTCGAGGACACGGCATGATGACGGTGCCCGAGGACAAGGCTGCCGCGTCGGCCGTCGGGATGCTCCACGCCTGGTGGGCCGAGCGAATCCCGCAACGGCCCGCCGTGATCAGCCCGCAGGGCGACCGGACCTACGGCGAGCTGAATGCCAACGTCAACCGGCTGACACGCGCCCTGCGCGCCCGCGGGCTGCGGCCCGGTGACGCGATGGCCCTCATGTGCACCAACCGGCCCGAGTTCCTCGAGGTGCTCTACGCCGCCAACCGGACGGGCCTTCGGCTCACCCCGATCAACTGGCACCTGACGGGCGACGAGGCGGGCTACATCGTCAAGAACTGCGAGGCCAAGGTGTTCGTGGCTTCGGGAGAGCTGGGCCAGCACGCGGAGTTGGCGGCGCGCGGCGGGTGGTCCCGGCCTGGTGCGGGTCGCGGTCGGGCCCGGATTGCGCGGGTTCGAGACGTACGGGGACCTCCTCGCCGGCGAGGACGCGGCCGACGTCGACGACCCGGTCGGCGGCACGCAGATGCTCTATACCTCGGGCACCACCGGGCGGCCGAAAGGCGTCCACCGCGACAGCGCACCGCCGAGCGCCCTGGCCGTGGTGAACTTCTGCGGCTACGACGAGGAGTACGAGTCGAGCATCGACGCGCACCTGGTCACCGGACCGCTCTACCATGCTGCGCCGCTCGCCTTCTCGGTCGCCGTCCCCTTCCTCTACGGCGTGCCCCTCGTGGTCATGGAGCACTGGGACCCCGTCGAGACACTCCGCCTCATCGAGGCTCACGGCATCACCCACACCCACATGGTGCCGACCATGTTCCACCGTCTGCTCGCGCTCCCAGACGACGTGCGGTCACGTTACGACCAGTCGTCCCTCCGCTTCGTCATCCATGGTGCGGCTCCGTGCCCGGTGGCGGTCAAGCAGCGACTGATCGAGTGGCTCGGTCCCATCGTGGTCGAGTACTACGCGGCGACCGAAGGGCTCGGCACACTCGTGGACTCTGCGACCTGGCTCGGGCACCCGGGCACGGTTGGTCGCCCGATGGTGCCCGGACTGGTCAAGATCGCCGACGACCGCGGCGACGAACTGCCCGTGGGCGAGGTCGGACTCGTCTTTCTGCGCTCCCCCGCCACCACCCGCTTCGACTACTACGGCGACCCTGACAAGACGGCCGGTGCCTTCCGAGGTGAATACTTCACCCTGGGCGACATGGGCTACCTGGACGAGGACGGCTTCGTCTACCTGACTGACCGCACGGCCAACCTCGTGATCTCGGGCGGGGTCAACATCTACCCCGCCGAGGTCGATGCCGTACTGCTCGAGCATCCGGCCGTCGGCGACGTCGCGACCATCGGCGTGCCCGACGAGGAGTGGGGCGAGACCGTGCTCGCGGTCGTGCAGCCGGCCGAGGGCGTGGAGGGGAGCGATGAGCTGGCAGCCGAGCTTGCAAGCTTTTTGCCGCGACCGCCTGGCCCACTACAAGTGCCCGCGAGCCGTCGATTTCGTCCCCGAGCTTCCCCGGGAGGATACTGGGAAGATCTTCAAGCGAAAACTGAGGGACCAGTACCGAGAGGCCCGGAGCGCGGGTGACGCGGTGGCGCCGAACCAAGGCCACGAAGCCGCACAGACGGTCGGTCCAGGACCAAAGGAGTGAATCGTGGGTATCTGTGACGGACGAGTCGTCGTGATCAGCGGCGCCGGGCGCGGCATCGGGCGCGAGCATGCGCTGGCGTTCGCACGCGAGGGCGCCAAGCTGGTCGTCAACGACCTCGGCGCCGAGATCGACGGAACCGGCTCCTCCACCGGACCGGCAGGCGAGGTCGTCGACGAGGTGCGGGCGATGGGCGGCGAAGCCGTCGCCAACGGTGACGACGTCTCGGACTACGAGGGCGCGGGTCGGATGATCCAGACCGCCATCGACACCTACGGCACCATTGACGTACTGGTGAACAACCGGGGATCCTGCGCGACCGGATGCTCGTCAACATGACCATCGACGAGTGGGATGCGGTGATCAAGGTGCACCTGCGGGGCACGTTCGCGCCGACACGCCACGCCGTCGAGTACTGGCGCAACCGTACGAAGGCCGGCGAGCCCAACGACGCCCGCATCATCAATACGACCTCGCCTTCAGGGATCTACGGCAACGTCGGCCAGACCAACTACGGCGCGGCCAAAGCCGGGATCGCCGCCTTCACGATCATCGCGGCGAAGGAGGTGGAACGCTACGGCGTCACGGTGAACGCAATCGCACCGGCTGCCCTCACGAGGATGACCGAGGGCCTCGGCATGGCGACCAACGCGCCGGAGCGCAAGCCCGAGGAATTCGACCCGCTGGACCCGGGCAACATCGCGCCCATCGTCGTGTGGCTGGGCAGCCCCGAGTCCAAGGACGTCACCGGCCGGGTGTTCAACGTCCAGGGTGATCACCTCTCGGTCGCCGAGGGCTGGGTGGCCGGACCCGGTGCCGACAAGGGTGACCGCTGGGACCCGGCCGAGCTGGGCAAGGTCGTGCCCGACTTGGTGGCGAAGGCGGCGCCCAACGCCAACATGGGCGGGCGAAGGAGCTGACCCGTGGCTGACGGGGCGACTCCTCCGCTGCCGGGGCGACACGACGTCGACGAGGCCGTCCAGGTCGTCCACGACCACGCGGACCGGCTGTTCCTCTGGGACTACGAACGCGATCGGGGCCAGCTCGTCAAGCTCTACGAGAAAGCCATGGGGTCCCAGTGGAACAGCGTCACGGACCTCGACTGGGCCATCGACGTCGATCCCGAGCGCCTGGTGTCCGAGCAGGAGAGCCCGGTGCTGGGCATGGCGCGTGTCGCCGGCACGCTCCCCGGTTCGCCGCTGGCGTCGTGGGGCCAGCGGGAATACGTCGAGCTCGGTATCGAGCTCTTCAAGGCGTCGCTGTCACAGTTCATGCACGGCGAGCAGGGCGCAATGATGACCGCGGCCAAGATCGTGGAGACCGTGCCCTGGATCGATGCGCGGTACTACGCGTCGACGCAGACGATGGACGAAGCACGCCACACCGAAGTCTTCGCCAAGTATCTGCACACCAAGCTGGGCGACGCGTACCCCATGAGCCCATTTCTCAAGGCGCAGATCTGGTCGCTCCTCGAGGACTCGCGCTGGGACATCGCATACCTCGGGATGCAGATCGTCATCGAGTCACTGGCCCTCGCCGCGTTCGGTGACATGCTGCGGCGGACGAACGAGCCGCTGCTCTCGAAGCTCCTCCGCTACGTGATGTCCGACGAGGCGCGCCACGTGGCCTTCGGCGTGCTCACGCTCTCGGAGTACTACTCCTCCTTGAGCGAGGCCGAGCTGCTCGAGCGCCAGGAGTTCCTCGTCGACGCCACGTTGAACTCGCGAGCGCGGGCGACCACGCCTGAGGTCTGGGAGCGCATGGGGACCACGGCCGAGCAGGTCGTCCCGTTCATGATTCAGGCCGCCCAGAAGACGAAGGTCAATCCGACCGGCGGATTCGCCCGGGGCTTTTTTGCCAAGCTCGTCCCGAACGTGCGCAAGCTCGGGCTGCTCGACGCCAACGGCGGCTACCTGCGCCAGCGCTGGGGCGAGGCGGGCCTGCTCGAGTTCGAGTTCGCGGACGACACCGGCTCTGACTACGAGTCCTATGACGCCGTGGCACGCGACCGGGCCGCCGCTGCTGCGGCAGCCGGCGACGTCCCGGAGTGAGCGCGGCATCCACGATCGCTCGCATCCGGGCCATCTGCATGGATCTGCCCGAGGTGGTCGAGAAGCCGTTCGGCGGCCACACTGCGCCCGCCTTCCGGGTGCGCGACAAGTTGTTCGTCTTCACGAGCGAGGACGGCAGCTTCGTCACGCTGAAGGCACCCAAGGGGGCGCAAGAGGCGCTCGTGGCGTCCGACGCCGAGCGTTTCTTCGTGCCCGCCTACGTCGGGCCCAAAGGCTGGGTCGGGCTTCGGCTCGACCTGGTCGCGCCCCCAGACTGGGACGAGGTGACCGAGATGATCATCGAGAGCTACTGCCTGATCGCGCCGAATCGCCTGGCGTCGGCGGTGGAGCAAGGAGGGGCGCCCTCCCTGGAGTGACGCCGCGGCCGCCGAACGGAGCTCCGCCGCGTCGCGATCAGCGGCGCGGTGAGAGCCCAGTGAGGACGGCGTCCATCGATTCGCTGTAGTGGACACCGCCCTGGTCGGCCGAGACCAGCTCGCGCTCGCGCACGATCAGGCCAGTCGACGGGACGACCCAGAAGTCGGTCGGATTTGTCCCGCTCTGGGCGCCCTCGAAGCGGAGGTCCACGCGCACGTGGTCGACGTCGACGGCCTGACCGGCGACGGTCATGATCGAGGGCCCGAGGTTGACTCCGGTCATGGAGACCCGCTCCTTCGGGTTGACGAGGAAGCAGGCGGCGCTCCAATGCGTGTCTTTGGACGAATTGGGCGGCAGAAGCCAGGCGGTGGCTGGACACGTGATCGTCGAGGTGGTCTGCGAGCCGGCAATGGATTCGAAGGTCACCAACCTGGGCAGCTGGAGCCCGCCTCCCGAAGTCGCGCAAATCGTCGTGGTCTCGGTGTGCTCGACGAGGGGCAACCAACTCACGGTGGCGCACAGGTCGTCGGCGACCACCATGGAGGTCCGCGACGGGAAGCCGCGGCTCATACCGACGAGGCTGAGGCTCTCGCCGCCACTGGTTCGGTACGTGTAAACGCCCGGGGCCGGCAAATGGGCCCGGAGCGAACCGAGCACCTTGGCCGTTTGATCCTTGCGGTAGACGCGCAACGCCTCGCGCAGGCCTACGGGTGAAGAAACCGTGCGAAACACGAGCGCCCAGGCCGTGCCGCCGGCGGTCGTGACGATCACGACGGCGAGGATCAGGACGGAGAGCACCCGGTGCTGCTGAACCCAGTTCCAGACGATCATGCGCTGATCCTACCCGAGCGACCGTTGGGCTACCCGGACGATTTCACAGGCGTGACCCGGCTCGGGATTCCCCGATCAGACGGGCCCGGCAACGGGCTCCCACCAGCCGAAGTCGGACCGGAGGCGGGGGGGACGTCTCTTCGACCGTGCCGTCTTCGGCGGCGCCGCCGCCACCCCCATCGATGGCAAGGTTCGCTCGCGCGCGCACCACCTCGCGCGCACCTCCTCGCGCACACCACATGGTGTGCCACGACCCCGCGACTGTCCGCTTCGCACAGTGCGATGCCCGCAACGGGAGGATCGTGCGACCGAACAGTCCGGCCACACGACGATGCCATGAGCGATCGCCTTGTCGTGCCCACACGCACGCTGACGGGCAGCCGGTCGCGACACGGCACCACGACTGCACGCTTGACGGTCGTGTCGAACACCGCGACCTCCACGTCGTCGCTCCACTCGTGAAGAACGAGACCGGTTCGCCGACGGTCGAGAACGCGATCGCGCTTGGAATTTTCCTTGTATTCGCTGTCGAACGCTCCCCGAAATCGTCGGTCCAACGATCTGGAACTTGTCGTTCGGCTCGCCATCCGACGCCCCTCCGTCTCGCCGCACCCGCCGCGCCGGCACACGCCAGTGCCGAGAGCACGCGCACACGCGTGCGCTCCTCTCTGAGCCTGCGGTTGCCGTTCGCCGTTCCACTCGGCTACCTCGTGTTGCGACCCGGACGCAGAGCACCATGCCAACCGAGTGAACGTCCACCATGCCATCCCCGGTGAAGCAGCCGCCGAATCGGGTTCGGTCGAGGTCGCCGAATGTGACCACTGCCGAGGAACCGTCTCAGAGCGCCCCGGAACCCCCGGGCATCAGCGCAACCCGCTCGTCGCCCCTTCGGACACTTGTGTCAAATGGCGCTCCGCCCGCCGGCCCCTCCTAGGCACGACCGCTCGTGGGCTCGCGTGAACAAAGTGTGAGCCGTGCGGGGCAGGTCGCCGCAAACGCCCACGCGGGCCGCGGTCGCGCTATGGTTTTGATTGAGGGCACCACCAGTAAAGAATTGGAAATCCCTCTGGCTCGTATGAGCCACCGGCCGCGACCCCCGAAATTGGGTCAATCTGGCCAGGAGAGGAGTGGGTTTTCAATGGCAACTGGTTCCGTGAAGTGGTTTAACGGTGAGAAGGGCTTCGGCTTCATCACCCAGGACGGTGGCGGCCCCGACGTGTTCGTGCATTTCAGCGCGATTTCCGGAACGGGCTACCGCAATCTCGAAGAGGGCCAGAAGGTCGAGTTCGAGACCAACCAGGGTCCCAAAGGGCTGCAGGCCGCGAACGTCCGGGCCATCTAACGTCTCGGCTCACGCTCTCGCCGTGCGGGCCATGCCCGCCGGTGCGAGTTGTCGAGCACGAGGACCAGGAAGCTCAACGACGAGAAGAGTGAACAAGGCAGGACCCCGCGTCACAACGAGGCGGGGTCCTGTCGCGTCCGAGCCGGACCTTGGCTACCAGTACGCCCCGCGACGCGTCGTGGTGACGGCGAGCACCTTCTCTGCCAGCTCGCGCCGACACACCACGAGGTCAGGGAGCCAAGCGTCGGGATCTCCGTAGCGCAAGGGTGACCCGTCGAGCCGGCTGGCGTGCAAGCCGCTCGCGGTCGCCACGGCGACCGGCGCGCACGAATCCCACTCGTACTGACCGCCGGCGTGCACGTAGACCTCAGCCTCCCCGAGGATCACCGACGCAATCTTGGCGCCGGCCGAACCCATCGGGACCATGACCGCGCCGATGGCCTCAGCGACGTCGTACGCCACGTCTGGCGGCCGGCTCCGTGATACCACCAGACGGGGCGGTTCGTCACTGCGATAGGGCGGCAGCGTCGGGGGCCGCGGGGTCGAGAGCACCATGTCGAGAGCCGGGAGCGCCACCGCGCCAACGACGGCCACGCCCCCGACGGCCATGGCGACGTGGACCGCCCAGTCGGTGCGCGGCACCTCACGGAATTCACGCGTCCGTCGAGCGGGTCGACGATCCAGAGCCGGCCGTCGCCCGACACGTGCTCGAGACCCTCCTCGGAGCGGACGTCGTCCGTCGGGTAGAGCCGATTCAGCTCGCTCACCAGCAGGCGATGGGCCAGCCGGTCGCCGGCCGCCCCGATGTCCCGCACGTCGCCCGGGTCGCCCCGGAGCTCCACGAGGGCCTTGCCGGCCATGGAGGCCAGCAGGGCCGCGTCGCGGTGCTCGTCGGCAAGGTCCTCGGACATGGCCCCTCTTTCTAGACCAAACGCCTGTCGGCAGCCCACCTCGTGAGCTCGTGACGGGTCGAAAGCTGGAGCTTGCGCAGCACTGACGACACGTGCGACTCGACCGTCCGGGCCGAGATCCCGAGGTCGCGTGCCACCTCCTTGTACGTGTAGCCACGGGCGATCAGCCGCAGGACCTCTCGCTCACGTGGCGAGAGCTGGTCCAGCTCAGGATCAAGTCCCGAGGTCGGTGCTCCCCCGTGGGAGAAGGCGTCGAGCACGAACCCGGCCAGCCGGGGCGAGAACACCGCGTCGCCGGCCGCCACCCGGTAGACCGCCTGGAGAAGGTCCGGTCCCGAGATGGTCTTGGTGATGTAGCCGCGAGCTCCGGCCCGGATCACTTCGATGACGTCCTCGGGAGCGTCCGACACGGAGAGGGCGAGGAACTGGACCCCCGGGTTGACCGGGAGCACCCCACGGATCACGGCATGGCCGCCGCCTCCGGGCAGGTGCACGTCCAGGAGCACGACGTCCGGCACCCGCTCGTTGACGAGCTCGATTGCGGCTGCGGTCTCGTCCGCCTCGCCCACCACCTCGACGGCGTCGCCCAGCTCTGCCTTCACACCCGCCCGGAAGACCGCATGGTCCTCGACCAGGAAGATGCGGGGCCGCCGGGCCAGCGGGGCGGGTGGCGCCGACTCGGGGCTCACCTGACCCGCTCCCGGCGGGAGATGGAGAGCTCCACCTCGGCTCCCTCGCCCGGGGCGGAGCGGATCACGGCACGACCTCCGAACCTCTCCACCCTCGCCTTGATCGACTGGGCGATGCCCTGGCGGTCCTCCGGCACCGTGTCCGGGTCGAAACCCCGGCCGCGGTCTCGCACGTAGAGCATCACGGAGTCCTGCTCCACCTCGGCATAGAGCGAGACCTGGTCGGCACCCGACCACTTGGCGGCGTTGACGGTCGCCTCCTTGGCCGCGTCGAGCAGCGCGCGCAGCGAATCATCGAGTTCACAGTCCCCCACGAGGACGACCTGAACGGCGATGCCGTGGTCCGCCTCCACCTGGCGCTGGAGGAGGCCGACCCCCTCGGCGAGCGTCTTCGCGTCCTCACTCACGGCCCCGGGCGCCCGTCCCTCGAAGAGCCAGGCCCGCAGCTCCCTCTCCTGGGAACGGGCCAGGCGAACGACGTGTTGGGGGTCGTCGGCCGAGCGCTGGATGAGCGCAAGCGTCTGGAGCACTGAGTCGTGGACGTGCGCTGCCATCTGGGCCCGTTCCTCCGCCCGAGCGCGGGCCTGCCGCTCGGCGATGAGGTCGCGCACCATGCCGAGCCACCAGGGCCCCAGGATGACGACAAGGGCGGCCAAGAGCAGCAACGCGCCTGCGATGGGACGCAGGGAGGCCAGGTTCGGGTGTTTGGCCTCGAGCAGGCAGACAGCTCCCGCGATACCGAGGGCCACGCCGAGAGCCACCCGCAGGACCAGTATGCGGCGTCCCCGGTGCTGGGAGTCGCCACCGAAAATGGGGGCGACGTCGCTCTCGAGGAACTTCCGCTCCGAATCGTCCGCATTGCGCCAGATGATGATCCCGATGCCGACGGCCAGGATGGTGGGCCATCCGATGAAGCCGATGTAACCGGCGTGGAGCGCGGTGATCACGAACTGGACAACGATCAGGACCGGGACCAGAGGCGATGAGGAGCCGGATGCCGCGCCGGTCGGACACTGCCCTCGACAGGATGTTGGTGCTCTCGCCCTCGAGCGGGATGAGCAGCCACAGAGCGAAGTAGGCCAGGACACCGAAGCCGCTGCTCATCAGCGTGAGCAGGACGAAGCCGATCCGCACCCATGTGACGTCGATACCGGTGGCGTGCGAGAGCGCGCCGCACACGCCTCCGAGCACCCGGTTCTCGGGGCTGCGCCGCAAGGAGCGCCAGTGGTGCGGGTGGCGAATTCGGTGGTGACGGTCGGGGCCGCCCACGGCGGGCCGGGCTCCCAGGACCCGCCCCGCGGCGAGCACTCCCAGGGCGCGCCGCGGGTCCAGGCGTCGTCGAGCGGCCACCCTCGGGCGGAGGCCGCGAGTCTGGACGTGGGACCTCAGCGATCCTCCGATGATCGCGCGGCCCCGTCTGCCCTGGCTATCAGGGACATCCCTGATCGCTCGGGGACGCCGTCAGGGTCGGACCAGGGTGCTGCCGGATTCACGTGTGGCCAGGTCCGGCGCACCCTGGTGGCATGGACAGTGACACCACAGACACCAGCGACACCACGGACACAGACACCACAGACACCCAGACCACGGACGCCGCCCCGGACGACACCAGCGGGACCACGGCCAGCATCACTGCCACCGCGAGTCCGTCATACCGCCCCGAGCAGCGCCTGCACCGGGCCGGGCGGGGTCGGATGCTCGGAGGAGTCGCCTTGGGCCTGGCCGATTACTTCGACGTCGACCCGACGCTGGTGCGCATCGGCTTCGTCGCCCTCACCTTCGTCGGCGGCCTGACGGTGCCCCTCTACCTCGCCGGTTGGCTGCTGATCCCCGACGAGGACACAGACCAATCAATGGCCGAGGAGCTCTTCGCCCGGGAGCGCTCACGAGCCTGGTGAACGACCGAAGCGACCGACACGACCGAAACGACCGGCACGACTGACGCGGTCAACCAGACCGCCCTGACTGACCGCCGACCGAGAGGAGAGCACTCCATGCGGTATCGATGGGACCCCGCCTACCCGATGGGCCGGCGCGAGGGCCAGACCCCGACGCCAGCCTGCGTGCGTCAGACGAGGAGCGGAACGGGGTGGCCGACAAGCTGTCGCGGCACTACGCCGAGGGCCGCCTCGACGAGGCCGAGTTCAAGGCCCGACTCGATGCCTGCATGTCGGCCACGACCCGGGGCGAGCTCAACGGCCTCTTCCACGACCTTCCCCGCCTCGCCACCCAGCCCCCGCCCCCG
Organism: uncultured Acidimicrobiaceae bacterium; assembly: GCA_963824445.1. Taxonomy (GTDB): domain Bacteria; phylum Actinomycetota; class Acidimicrobiia; order Acidimicrobiales; family RAAP-2; genus Bog-473. Next base: position 203,687 of record CAWGPG010000004.1, read on the forward strand.
CCGCCTCGTCGCCGCAGCGCTCTCCGCTTCCTCGCCCTCGCCGCGGTGGTTCTCCTGGCGGTGGGGGCGGTGGCGCCCTGGTGGCCGGTCTACCACTTCCCCTTCTTCGTGTTCGTGGTCGTCGGTTTCGTGCTGTGGCGGCGATCAGACCACTGGCACCACCATCACGGGAACCAGGTAGGCGGCCCTCGAAGCTCCGTTGGGGACCATTGAGCCGAAAGGACACCGTGAAGCCCACCTATCTCGATCCTCCAGCCGTGGATGCCGACGCCCTGCGCTCGCTCGAGCTCTTCACCGGTCTACCCCCGAGCGAGCTCGACCAGCTCGCGACGTGCGGAGACGTCACCACCGCTCACCCCGGCCAGGTGGTGCAGGCCCAGGACGTGCCCGTGCGTTTCTGGCACGTCATCGTCCACGGCCACGCTGTCGTCCAGCGAGAGGGCACGCCGATCGGCCTCCTCGCTCGGGGCGATTCGTGGTCCGAGCATTCGCTGCTCAACCGGCTGCGTTCGTCCATCGCGGTGGTGGCGCTGTCGCCGTTGACCCTGCTCACACTCGACGCACGGGCGTTCTTCGCCGTGCCCGAGTCACATCCGGTCCTGGCCGGTCGTCTGGTCGCCCGGTCTGCGATCTCGCCCGACCGACTCGCCCAGCCGGTGCACGATGCGCTCCGACACCGGCGTGAGGGAACCCCAAGTCCGCGGTGATGGGGTCGGGCGGTACAATTCGGGGATTCTGAGGCTCGAAGGATCCCGAGAGTCGAGCGATCCGACATTCGAAGGATCCTGACCGAGTCGTCATCGAGTCGCCGTCAGGCGAAATCCGAACGTTTCCGAGGAGCTCCCATTCATGCGCACCCTGGCCGGGTGGTGTGTCCGTCATCGTCGTCTTGTCGTCCTGCTGTGGCTGGGGCTCCTCGTGCTCTCCATCGGCACCGTGAAGTCGCTCGGCACGGACTTCTCGAACAACTTCAACTTCCCGCACACCCAGTCCTTCGACGCGATCAACCTCCTCAAGTCGGTGGCGCCGGGCCAGTCGGGTGACACCGAGCAGGTGGTCTTCGGCACGTCGGGTGGTGCCAGCCTGACCGACCCGGCCATCGGCCAGCGCATCAACGACATGACGCACCAGATCGAGGCGCTTCCTTTCGTGACCTCGGCGCCCAGCCCGTACGATGCCGCGGGCAACCTCGTCGACACGAGCAAGATAAACGCGGACAAAACGGTGGGCTTCTTGCAGGTCCAGTTCTCGAAGCAGCCCAACGACATCTCGAACGCGGAGTCCAAGAAGTTCGTCGACACGGTGACGAGTACGTCGGGGCACGGCCTCACGGTCTCGGTCACGGGCGCCTTGGCCGAGAACGCGAACAACCAGTCGTTCAGCAGCACTGGGCTCGGTGTGCTCCTCGCTCTGGTCGTGCTCCTCCTCATCTTCGGCTCGGTGTTCGCCGCCATCCTCCCGATCGTCTCGGCCCTCTTCGCCCTCGGTACCGCCGTCGGCATCATCGGCCTGCTCAGCCACCTTCTGTCGATGCCGAGCATTTCCGACGAGGTGATGCTCCTGATCGGGCTGGGCGTCGGCATCGACTACGCCCTGTTCATCGTGACCCGCCACCGACAGGGCCTCGTCGGGGGGCGCGACGTCGAGTCCTCCATCGTCAATGCGGTGAACACGTCCGGCCGCGCCGTCATGTTCGCCGGCATCATCGTGTGCATCGCTCTGCTCGGGATGTTCGCCATCGGCGTGAGCTTCCTGTACGGCCTGGCCTTGGCCGCCGCAGTCGGCGTCGCGCTGACCATGATCGCGGCGCTCACGTTGCTGCCGGCCATGCTCGGGTTCATCGGCCCCAAAGTGATGAGCCGGACGCAGAAGAAGAACCTGGCCAAGAACGGGCCGCGCATCGTCGGGGCAGACAACAAGGGCTTCTGGCCCAACTGGGCCAACCGGGTCCAGCGCTTTCCGTGGCTCTCGGCCGGACTCGCCTTGGCCATCATCGTGGTGCTCGCCCTTCCCTTCTTCTCGCTGCGCCTCGGCAGTGCCGACCAGGGAACCGATCCCGCAGGCACTCCGACCCGCGTCGCCTTCGACATGCTGTCGAAGGGGTTCGGCCCGGGCTTCACCGGTCCCTTGCAGCTGGTCGGTGTCGTCCAGCCCGATCAACGAGCGGCCGTGAACGACGTGGTGCGGGAGGTCGCCCAACAGCCCGACGTCGCCCACGTCGCCCAGCCGGTCTTCATCCCGAGCAGGACCGGGAGTGGAGACGTGATGCTGGTCAACGTGTACCCGGACTCGGCCCCGCAGGACGCCGCGACGACAGATCTGGTGAACCGGCTCCGGGACGACACGATTCCCCAGGCCGTCGGGCAGTCGGGCCTCTCGATCCTGGTCGGGGGATCCACCGCCATCTACATCGACTTCGCCAACGTGCTCGCATCGAAGTTGCCGCTCTTCATCGCGCTGGTCGTCGGCTTGTCGTTCCTGCTGCTCATGATGGTGTTCCGCAGCCTCCTGATCCCGCTCACTGCCGCGTGCATGAATCTGCTGTCCATCGGGGCCGCGTTCGGCATCCTGGTGGCGGTCTTCGAGTGGGGGGACCTCGGGTCACTCCTCGGCCTGCAGGGAACGGGCCCCGTCGAAGCCTTCCTTCCGGTGATGCTGTTCGCCATCCTCTTCGGCTTGTCGATGGACTACCAGGTGTTCCTCGTGTCGCGCATGCACGAGGAGTACCTCAAGTCGGGCGGCGTCAACAAGGTGGCGGTTCGAAACGGACTGGCTGCGACGGGCAAGACGATCACCGCGGCCGCGCTGATCATGATCCTCGTGTTCGGCTCGTTCATCCTCGGTGGCAACCGCGTGATCAAGGAGTTCGGTGTGGGCCTCGCCGCTGGCATCTTGGTGGATGCCGTCGATCATCCGAATGGCCGTCGTCCCCTCGCTGATGATGCTCTTCGGCCAGGCCAACTGGTGGTTCCCGCGCTGGCTCGACCGCGTGGTGCCGCATGTCTCGGTCGACGCCGACGACCTGACCGCAGCACCTGGCGCCGAGTCCGGTGGACGAGCCCGAGCCCGAGCTCGCGGGTACCGGTTCGGTCAGGCCGTAGGCCGGTTCAGCTAGCAGCGTCAGAAGTCGACCTGGGCGACGTCCTCGGACTACCAGGCGTAGTCCTCGGGGGCCGTCTTGTGCCCGGGGAAGATCTCGTCGAGGCGGTCGAGCACCTTGTCGTCGAGAGTCACCTCGACGGCCCGCAGGGCAGAGCCGAAGTGCTCGGCGGTGCGCGGCCCGACGATGGGCGCGGTCACCGCCGGGCGTGTGAGCAGCCAGGCCAGACCGACGGTGCCGGGGTCCTCCCCGACTTCGGCGCACAGGTCCTCGTAGGCCTCGAGCTGGGGACGGCGCGCCTCGATGGTCTCGGCGGCCCGACCGGCGTAGCGGCGGCTGCCGTCGCGTTCCTTGCGCACCACGCCCCCGAGGAGCCCGCCCTGAAGGGGCGACCACGGGATGACCCCGATGCCGTAGGCCTGTGCTGCCGGCAACACCTCGGCCTCGACACGGCGCACGGCCAGGTTGTAGATCGACTGCTCGCTCACCAGGCCGAGGAAGTTGCGGCGGGCCGCCGCCTCCTGCGCCTGGGCGATGTGCCACCCGGCGAAGTTGGACGATCCCACATAAATGATCTTCCCCTGCTGCCGCAGCACCTCCATCGCCTCCCAGATCTCGTCCCACGGCGTGCCGCGGTCGACGTGGTGCATCTGGTACAGGTCGATGTAGTCGGTCTGGAGCCGGCGCAGACTGGCCTCGCAGGCCCGGCGGATGTTGAGCGCCGAGAGCCGGCCCTCGTTGGGCCACTCCCCCATGTCCCCGTAGAGCTTGGTGGCGATCACCGTCTTCTCCCGGCGTCCGCCCCCCTGGGCGAACCAGCGCCCGACGATCTCCTCCGTGGCGCCACGCCCCTTGGAGCGGCCGTAGACATTGGCCGAGTCGAAGAAGTTGATGCCCGGCGTCGATGGCCGAGTCCATGATGGAGAACGACGTCGGCTCGTCGGTCTCGGGCCCGAAGTTCATGGTGCCGAGGCAGATGCGGCTGACGCGGAGGCCGGTCCGGCCCAGGTGTGTGTATCGCATACCGGGCAACCTACCGGCGAGCGCCGATCGCACCGGGGTGTCCTGCACCCGGGTGTCCAGGAGGGCGGCCGCCTCGCATCCGCCGGACCCTCACCCGGCGTGCACTCGCCGACTCGGGCCCGATCAGCGTCCGGCGGGGGTGATTCGCCGGTCAGCCGGAGCAGCCGGTAGTTTGAGAACGAACTTTTCGACCCGAACTTGGGAGCATGATGGCGCAGCAGATCCCGCTGGTGGACTACCTGGAGCTGGGTGACAACCCGCACCTGGTGGCCAACGAGTGCACGTCGTGCGGCTGCCCGGTTCTTCGACCGCCGCAACGCCTGCGCCTCCTGCGGGGGCACCGAATTCACGAAGGTGGACGTCCCCACGACGGGCGAGGTGCGGGCCTTCACCATCGTGTCGCTTCGCCGCGCCGGGCATCCCGGTCCCCTTCGTGGCCGCGGTGGTCGACTGCGAGGGGACGAGCGTGCGGGCGAACCTGATCAACGTGACGCCCGACCCCGACCACGTGAGCCTCGGAATGAAGGTGCGCCTGGCCACCGAGGTCATCGGCACGGACGACGACGGCACCGAAGCCGTCGGCTTCGGCTTCGAACCACTGGGAGGTTGAGCACGATGGCATCGGCATCGGAGGAGCTCTGGATCCTCGGGATCCACATGACGAAGTTCGGCAAGCACCCGGACAAGGACGTGTCGACCTCGCCTCCGAGGCGGTGCACGGTGCGCTGGCCGACGGCGGCGTGACATGAAGGACATCGGCATCATCGGCGCCGGCAACCTGATGGGCGATGGCGCCCATCGGCCAGATGCTCCAGAAGCAGCTCGGGCAGACCGGGCATCCCCGTCTACAACGTCTCGAACGCGTGCGCCACCGGCGCCACCGCGCTGCGGGTCGCCTGCATGGCCATCAAGGCGGGCGAGACCGACATGGGCCTGGCCGTCGGCGTGGAGAAGCTCGCCGGTGCCGGCCTGCTGGCCGGAGGGAGCCGCTCGTCGGACTCCAACACGTGGACGCCGCACGGCCGCTACGGCGCGGTGGCCCCGTCGACGGCCGTATCGGCACCGAGACGATGCCGGGCGTCTTCGCCCAGATCGGCATGGAGTACGGCCACCGGTACGGCGGCACCAGCTTCGAGCTCTTCGCCCAGATCAGCGAGAAGAACCACGCGCACTCGACGCTCAACCCGCTGGCGGCCTACACGAAGAAGATGACGCTCGACGAGATCATGAACGACGTCATGATCGCCTACCCCAACACGCGGCCGATGTGCTCGGCCAACTGCGACGGTGCCGCGGCCGCCGTCGTCGTCTCGGGCTCGAAGCTCAAGACGCTGTCGCTCGAGCAGCAGAAGCGGGCGGTCAAGATCTCGGCCTCGGTCCTGACCACCGACCCGTGGGAAGAGGCGTGCCAGATCCTGCCCGAACGTCAACGACCTCACCCGCAACGCGGCGGCGCAGGCCTACGAGCAGGCGGGCGTCGGCCCGGCGGACCTCAACCTGGTGGAGCTGCACGACTGCTTCGCCACGGCCGAGCTCGTCCACTACGACAACCTCGGGCCTGTGCGAGCGGGGCGGAGCGGCCGACTTCTTCAAGTCGGGCGCCACCTGGCGCGACGGCACGACGCCGGTCAACGTGTCGGGCGGCCTCGAGTCCAAGGGACACCCGATCGCGGCCACCGGCATCGCCAACGTGTGGGAGGTGGCCACCCACCTCCGCGGCGAGGCCGGCGACCGCCAGATCGAAGGGGCGAAGGTCGGACTGACCCACGTCATCGGGCTGGGCTCGGCCTGTGGCGTGCACATCTTGGAGAAGTCCGCAGCCTGAGCGACAACGTGCGGCCGTGACGACATCGCCCGTCTACGACACCATCGGGCGCGGCGTACGTCGCGCATCGCCGGCGCCGATCCGCGATGGGAGGCCGCCATCGCGGAGCAGCTCGGGTCACGGACGCAGCGTCGTCAACGTCGGCGCCGGAACAGGTTCCTACGAGCCGCCCGACCGGTCCGTGGTCGCGGTGGAGCCCTCGCAGGTCATGGTGGAGCCAGCGCCGCCCGGATGCGGCCCCGGTCGGTTCGGGCGAGCGCCGTCGGCGCTACCGCTCCCCTCTGGCTGCGCCGACGTGGCCATGGCCGTCCTCACGGTCCACCACTGGGACGACTGGGAAGCCGGCCTGGCCGAGCTGTGCCGGGTCGCGCCGCGCCGGGTCGTCCTGGCGATCGACTTCGAACGGTCCACGCGCGTTTCTGGCTCTCGAGGATTACCTCCCCGAGTTGGGCGCCACGCCCGGCAGCTCGGCCCGGATGCGGCGACGGTGGCCGACGGCTCATCGGGGCGACGAAGAGCGAGGTCGCTTGCCGTGCCCGCCGACATGGAGGACGGCGTGCTCGGGGCGTACTGGCGTCGGCCCGAGGCGTACCTCGACCCTGAGGTGCGGGCCAACTGCTCAGGCCTGGCTCTGGCCGATCCGGCGGTCATGGCTCGAGGCGTGGCCGCGCTCGAGGCCGACCTCCGCCGCGGGGCCTGGCACGACCGGTACGCCGACTTGCTCGAACGCGAGTCGGTCGACCTCGGGTACCGGCTCGTGGTCAGCGACGACGCCTGAAGCCGAGATCAAGGCCGAGATCAGTTCTCAACCGCGCGGTGCTGAGCGGGACCGGGCGGGCCAGGCTCCAGCTGAAGGTCTCCTCAATGTCGTCCAGCTCGACGCGGCTCGGCCAAGTCGTCCACCGTCGGGCCGACTCGGTCCGCCACCGACTGCAGCAGGTCGCCGTCGAAGCCCCAGAACGACCGCGTTGGCCCCGAGCATCCGCCGGACGTCGTCCTCCGGTAAGCCGCCGAAGATGTAGCGCAGCGTCTCACGGTGGACCGGGGCAGCACCCTCCAGGTGCGGGTAGTCGGCTCCCCACATCAGCCGGTCGATGCCGATCTCGTCGCGCATCTCGGCCTCGTAGCGCTTCATCAGCGAGCCGCCGAGCCACACGTGCTTCTCGAAGTAGTCACGTGGGCGCATCTTCAGATAGCGGCGCACCGGTGCGCCGCCATGGGTGTCGAAGAAGGACTCCATGTCACGGACGAGCGACGGGAGCCACTGCACGCCGTTCTCGGTGACGACGACCTTCAGGTCGGGATGGCGGTCGAAGACGCCGCCGAAGATCATGAACCACAGGGGCCTGCGGGTGAAGACGAAGACCTCGTAGAGCCCGAGCATCCCGCCGTGAACCGAGTCGTAGAGGAACTTGGTGTCGGTCGCCGATCCCGATGCACCGGTGTGCAGGGTGACCGCCATGTCGTGATCGACGCAGGCGCTCCAGAACCGTTCGTAGTACTCGTCGGCGTAGCCCGGCAGCCGGGACCCGACCGACATCGCCGGAAGCATCACGCCGCCGAAGAGGCCGTTGGCTCGGGCCCACGCCACCTCTTCGACGGCCCGGTCCATGTCGTGGAAGTCGATGGGGATGCAGCCGGCGCGGCGTCCGGGCGCGGCGGCGCAGAAGTCGGCGAGCCAGCGCACGTAGCCGTGCAGCGCGGGCCACACCACCTCGAGACCCTTGTCGGTGTCGGCCCCCAGGTACATGGCGGGTGACAGGCCGCCGGCGAGGATCGGCCCGGGCAGGGTGACTTCGGCGTGGATGCCCTGCTCCTCGAGGACCTCGAGCCGCCGCCCATCACCGTCGCCCGGCACGACCCAGTCGGCGCCGTAGTGGCCAGCCAGCCGGCGGCGGCGTCGATGTCGACGCCCATGCCGGCCAAGCGACGGGCAGCCGTGGCCCGCACCGGATCGGACTCGTCGACCTCGCCCGGGTCGAACCCGCCGAACATGGTGATGGCCAGGGAGGACATGTCCCCGAAGGCGGCAACGGCCTCGCGGTCCTTGGGGTCGACGTAGGAGAGGTGGTGTTCCAGGCTGTCCGGGGAAGCATGCGTGTCGGCCGAGACGACGACGAAGTTGCGGCCCGCCGTCGCCGTCGGCTCGCTCCTCCCCCATGGCGAACGCTCCCTTCCCATCGGAACCGCAGGCCCAATCGGAGCCGCTGGTCAATGAGGCCGAACACTACCGCCGGCGCGTGGCTGGGCGGTGCCTGCGGGCGCCACGAAGTAATTTCGAAAGCGAGCGCCCATGCACACCACTCGTCCACTCTCGTCCTCGTCCTCGCGGTGTTCGGGGCGAGCCTGGTCGAGATGGTCGAGGCCCTGACCCTGGTCGTGGCGGCGGGGTGAGCCGGGGCTGGCGCTCCGCGCTCGAGGGTGCAGCGGCGGCGGCGCTCGTCCTCGGCGTGCTGGTGGTCGTCGTCGGCGTCCCCCTCATCCGTTACATCCCCATCGACGCCCTCCGCGTCGTGGTGGGGGCGCTGCTGCTGGTGCTCGGACTGTCGTGGCTCCGCAAGGCGATCTTGCGCTCCAGCGGTCACAAGGCCATGCACGACGAGGACGAGATCTACGCCGAGACCGTGGCCGAGCTCAGTTCGGAGCCGGTGGGGCAGCCCGGATGCCGGTGGAGGTAGCGCTGGCGGACGACGCGGCGCCTCGACCGCCACGGCGTGACCCGGTGGGGTTCATGGTCGCCTTCAAGGGCGTCTTCCTGGAGGGCACCGAGGTCGTGATCATCGTGATCAGCCTCGGCGCGGCCCAGCACCGTCTCGGCCTGGCCGCGCTCGCGGCCGGCGCCGCGGTCGTCTTGGTCGGCGTGGTCGGCCTGCTCGTCTCCCGCCAGCTGAGCGAGGTCCCCGAGAACACGATCAAGACGGCGGTCGGGTGATGCTGACGAGCTTCGGCGTGTTCTGGGTCGGTGAGGGAGCCGGCGTGCACTGGCCGGGTGGCGACCTGGCCATCCCCGTGCTGGTCGGCTTCTTCGTCGCCGTCTACTTCGCCTACACCGCCCTCATGCGCACCCAACTACCGGCTCCGGCGTCGCCCGTACCGAGGAGGCCGACATCGTGACGCAGCGGTGTCGCGCCCTCCGCGCGTTCGGCCACTTCTGGTGGGACTTCTTCATTGGCGACACGCCCGAGTTGGCGCTGGCGACGGGCGCGGTCGTGGGGCTGGCGTTCCTCCTGGCCGGCGAGCGCATGGCCGGGGCGATCATCCTGCCGCTGGCCGCGGCCGGATTCCTCTTCGTCAGCACCTACCGCAGCCGTCTGCGCGCTCCCCAGTCCACGGAATAATCCCGCGTCCCAGGAGAGATCCCGGGTCATCCGTTGGCCCTTGCCAGGGAGGTCACGGCGCGGCAAACTTTGGGGCGACGCTCACGTGGCAATGGCGCGGGGCGTAGGCGGTCCGGGTAAGGCGATCCGGTCCCAGGCGAAGGAGGCGGTAATGCTCAGACGGATGTTGGCTCTGGGTGCAGGCGCGGTGATCGTGGCCCTCGTGGCACTCCCGGTGAACCCAGTGTCGGGAACGAGCCCGGCCGGCGGGTCCGGTCGCGCCGTGGTGGCCCTCGAGAACGGGCCGTACGGACAGGTTCTTGTCGTGGGCGGCAAGGGCGCGGCGGGCCCGTTCGTCAAGGGCTCGTCGCTGTACTTCGCCACGATCGACCCTCCGGCGTACGTCGACGACAACCATTACCAGCCGGGGTGCACCACCACACTGGTCCACACCCAATCGCGAGGAACGCTCTCGTGCACCGGTCCCGAGACCGACCGGAAGGCTGACTGGCCGGCATTCACGACGAACGGACCCCCGATCGCGGGTCACGGTGTCAACGCGTCGCTGCTCGGCGAGGTGAAGCGTCCCGACCTCGGGACGTACCAGGTCACCTACGACACTCACCCGCTCTACCTCTTCGACCCGGGCCCGAACTCCTTCTTCGGGGCGAATTTCTACGAGACGGTCGAGCCGTTGCCACCGTGGCACACCGCGTGGTTCTTGATGGCGCCCGACGGCACGCCCGCGACCGGACCCGCCAATCTCGAAACGGAAGCGCCCCAGCCCGGAGCGAACTACCACGCAACGAAGCTCGCCGTCGAGATGCTGCCGGGTGTCGCGCCGGGCGGAGTCGCCGTCTCGGTCTACACCTTCAGCTCGGACCAGCCGAACTTCAGCACGTGCTACGGCCCGTGCGCAGCCGACTTCATCCCCGTGACGACGGCCGGCGCACCGGTCGCCGGATCGGGAGTCAACGCGGGCGCGATCGGCGTCATCAGCCGTTTCGACGGCACCGAGCAGGTCACCTACAACGGCCACCCGCTCTACATCTACAGCCAGGAGGAGCCGCTCCCTGGCAGCCACGGCCCGTCCACGACCGGGACCGCCGGCAACGGAAAGGGTGTGAGCGCATTCGGCGGACAACTCCGCATGGTTCAGCCGTAGCGCGCTCCGCTTCAGACGGTCAAGCGATATCCGCCGGCGCTCCGACGCCGGCGGGGCTCACCGGGAGCGCCGCGCCGCAGCTCGGGATCACGCGGCGGTCCAGGCGATCGCCTGTTCGAGCCGTGACGGCTCGAACACCTCGACCGCGCCCGGCATCATCCAGCGGAACATGGCGATCGAATTGCGCAGCCAATCCCGGTCGGTCACGACGGCACAGCGTTTCCACTTCGAGAGCTCGCGGTGAAAGAGCTCGTTGACGTAGAGCCCGGCATCGGCTGCCGTGCCTCCGACGGTGAGCCCCTCGAATTCCTCGGCGAGCACCAGCACCAACCGGATCTCACCGGGGCCGTCGATCATCCGGCGCAGTGCCGGCAGCAACACCGCGTCGTAGTCGTCTTTCTGGAGCTTGCCGACAACCTTCAGCGCAACGACATTCTCTGGGCTTTCGATGGTCTCGAGCATGGGCAACCTCCTTCTTCCGCCTTGTCGGTTGGGTCGAGCGTACGTCTCTCTCAGGCAGCGCGGCCCGTCTGATGGTCGATCGCCTCGACCGGTGACTCCGCCGGTGGCGGGGGGGCCGCGCGTTCGGGCAACAGGAGCACTCCACCGGCCAGGAAGCAGAGCGCGCCGACGAACGTACCCAGGTTGGTGAGGGCGAGGCTCACCAACTGCCCGTTCGGTTTTACGTACGAAGCGACGGCGGACACGCCGAAGGCGACCGAACCGAAGAGGTTCAACGCCGTGATCCACCACGACAACCGGCCGGGCCGCCAGGCCCACGAGCCGTCGCACTCCTCCGCCCACGCCAGCCAGCTCGAGACGAGGAAGCACACGGACCCAAGCGCGTCGGGCCGCCAGATCGGATGATGGTTCGTCGAGGAACCCAACCCGACAACGAGGGCGCTGAGCGTCGTCCGGTTGAACCAGAGCGTGCCGACAAACTGGATCAGCGAGGCCCACCAGTCGATCCGCCGATGCTGGACCGAGAACAGGGCGCGAAGCCCACGGCGCTCGGGTCCCAGGAGCTCCGTCTGCGTGGTGGCCGCCTCGTGGTACTGCAAGAAGGCGGCGGTCGTGAAGAAGATGGAGCCGATGAAGTAGGTGAGGTTGTCGGGGTTGGTTCCGACAGCGATGGCGTACGGCGGAAAGGACCCCAGGGCGAAACAGGTGGATCCGATGGCGAAGAGGACGCCGATCCACCAGGCGATGGCGCCGGGAGCCCACCAGATGGCGGTCGCCGGCACGCCTCCGGGGTGCTTGCGATGCCACCGCGACTCCCAGACGAGTCGCATCCCGTCCGGACGTCGGAACAGCTCGCGGGTGACGAAGGGTCCGAGACCCCGGCCCTCCTGCCGTCGCCAGCCGTCGGGGAGCGTGACGTAGCCCTGCCGCATGCAGCGTCACGATAGGCACGCGAAGATGTCGGCCCTGTGACGGAGGGTTCCTTCCCGGTTCTGCGATCCGTCGTGCTCGACGCCACCGACGCGCGCGGGTTGGCGGAGTTCTACCGAGGGCTGCTCGGCTTCGAGTACCGCGAAGGAGACGAGCCGCCTCCCCGGGGAATCGACGACGCCGCCGGTCGCGACTGGCTGGTCCTTCTGCATCCTTCCGGATCGCCACGAATCGCGATCCAACACGTCGATCGGCTCCCGCCATCGACGTGGCCGGAATCCGACGTGCCCCAGCAGCTCCACCTCGATCTGAGCGTGCCCGACGCCGAGACGCTCACGGCGCAGCACGAGCGGGCGCTCGGGTTGGGGGCCCGGCTCCTGCTGGACCGCTTCGACCACCCGTTCGAGCCGCTCTACGTGTACGCGGACCCGGAGGGACACCCGTTCTGTATCTTCGTCGTGCCACCTGGTTGGTGACAGCGCCGCAGCCTGGTTGGTAAGCGCCGCAGCCTGGTTGGTAAGCGCCGCACCGGTCGTGGCGACCGACGAATCGTCGTTGCGCCACCAGAGCCAGCTGCCGATACCATGCGGACCGAGAGCTGTTCGTTGGCCGAGCGCTGTTCGTGACGCGGCCGAACGCGGGCGGCGATGGATCGGATCGGCGCGGTCGCTCCTCGAGCAGGACGACCGCCGGCATTGAGGAGGAGCCCTGCATGGCAGAGCACGTGCGCGGTGTGGTGGCGAAGGCGAAGGGAGAACCGGTCTCGCTCGAGACGATCGTGGTGCCCGACCCCGGGCCGGGCGAGGCCGTTGTGCGCATCCAGGCGTGCGGCGTGTGCCACACCGACCTCCACTACCGGGAGGGTGGCATCAACGACGACTTCCCCTTCTTGCTCGGTCACGAGGCCGCGGGCGTGGTCGAGTCCATCGGCCCGGAGGTGACCGAGGTCAGCCCGGGTGAGTTCGTCGTCCTCAACTGGCGTGCCGTGTGCGGCCAGTGCCGCTCCTGCCGGCGCGGACGGCCCTGGTACTGCTTCTCCACCCACAACGCCACGCAGAAGATGACGCTGGCCGACGGCACGGAGCTCTCCCCTGCGCTCGGCATCGGCGCCTTCGCCGACAAGACGCTCGTGGCCGCAGGCCAGTGCACCAAGGTCAACCCAGCGGCGCGGCCCGAGGCGGCCGGACTCCTCGGGTGCGGCGTGATGGCCGGCCTCGGTGCCGCCATGTTCACCGGGAACGTCGGGCTCGGCGACTCGGTCGCCGTCTTCGGGTGCGGCGGAGTCGGGTGTGCCGCCGTCGCCGGGGCGAAGCTCGCCGGGGCGGCCACCATCATCGGGGTCGACCTCGACCCGCGCAAACTCGAGCTGGCCCGCTCGTTCGGCGCGACCCACACGGTCGACGCCGGGACGACCGACGCGGTCGAAGCGGTGAAAGCGGCGACGGGTGGCAACGGCGCAGACGTGTGCATCGAGGCGGTCGGGCATCCGGCGGTCCTGGAGCAGGCCTTCTTGGCGCGGGACCTGGCCGGGACCCTGGTGCAGGTCGGGGTGCCGACGCCCGACATGCGCATCGACCTGCCGATGATCGAGTTCTTCGGACGCGGCGGCGCGCTCAAGCCGAGCTGGTACGGCGACTGCCTGCCGTCTCGGGACTTCCCCGTCTTGGTCGAGCACTATCTCGCCGGGCGCCTCGATCTCGACGGCTTCGTCAGCGAGACGATCGGGATCGACGACGTAGAAGCCGCGTTCGGTCGCATGCAGCGCGGCGAGGTGTTGCGCTCGGTCGTCGTCATTTGAGTGGCGGCCTTCGACACATGAGACTTTTGGACATGAGGCCTCGCCGACCATGACCCTCCCGCTCGCGCCGTTCGGGCCAAGACGCGCGCTGCGCGGCATGGTGGCCGCGGCCGACCAGTCCGGGGCCGGAGCCGGGCTGGCGATCCTGGCGCAAGGCGGGTCCGCGGCCGATGCCGCCGTGGCCACCGGCGCGGCCATGGCCGTCGTCGGGCCGCACATGAGCGGGCTCGGGGGCGACGTGCTCGCGATGGTCTCGCCGCCCGGTTCCGAGCCGTTGGCGCTGCTCGGGGTGGGACGTGCCGGATCCGGGGCCGACGCGGCGCGGCTGCGCGCCGAGGGCATGCGCACGATGCCGATACGGAACGACGTCCGAAGCGCGCAGGTGCCCGGCGCGCTCGACGGCTGGCTGGCGCTGCACGAGCGGTTCGGGCGACTCCCGCTCTCCGCGGTGCTCGCTCCCGCGATCGAGCTGGCGGAGGACGGCTTCTCGGCCTCGGTGATGCTGGCCATGGCCAGCCACCTCGTTCACGAGCTGCCCGGAGCGCGCGAGCTCTGCCCGAACGGACCGCTCGAGGTGGGTCAGCGCGTCACGCTGCCCGGCCTGGCACGGACATTGCGCGCCGTTGCCGACCACGGACGTGACGCGTTCTATCGAGGCGAGTTCGGACGGGGCTTGCTCGCCCTCGGTGGTGGCCACTTCGACGAGTCCGACTTTGCGACCAGTGTCGCCGAGTGGTGCGCGCCGTTGCGGCTGCGCGTCTGGGAGCACGACCTGTGGACCGTCCCTCCTCCTTCCCAGGGATACCTGACGTTGGCCGGGGCGGGAATCGCCGACGCGGTCGGACTCGGGGACCAACCCGACGACCCCCTCTGGGCGCACCTGGTCGTGGAGTCGGCTCGTGCGGCCGGGTACGACCGACCCGCGGTGCTCTACGACGGCGCAGACGGGTGGGCGCTGCTCGCCTCCGAGCGGCTGGCCGCGGCGGCCGGGCGCGTGGCGGCGGACGGAGCGGCGCCGCCCGACGTTGCGCCGGGTCAGGGCTCTTCCGGCTCGCCGGTGGCGCGCGTCGGCGACGGCGACACCACCCATTTGTGCGCCCTCGACGCGGACGGCCTCGGCGTGTCGTTGACCCAGTCGAACGCGCTCGACTTCGGGACCCACATGATCGAGCCGTCGACGGGTATCTTCCTGCACAACCGTGGCCTCGGCTTTTCGCTCGTCGAGGGCCATCCGGCCGAATGGGGCCCGCGCCGTCGTCCGCCGCACACCCTCTCGCCCATGCTGGCGACGACGCCGGACGGAGGGCTGACGCATCTCGTCGGTGCCATGGGAGGCGATGCCCAACCCCACGTCCTCCTCCAGCTCCTGGCGCGCATGCTCCGGGCCGGCCAGGACCCCGCAACGGCCATCGCGGCGCCCCGGCTCGCGTTCGACGCGCCATCGGCCGGGCCGTTCCGGCTCTGGTGGGGCGACGATCTCACGGTCCTCGTCGAGTCCGACGCGCCGAGTGGTTGGGCCGAGGGTCTGGAGCGGCGGGGGCACCGCGTCCGCCCGATCCGGGCCTTCGACCCCGTCGCCGTCGGCTGCGCCCAGATCATCGAGGTGGTCCGCGATGGTCCGGCGGGTGCCCATTTCGCAGGTGCGTCCGATCCCCGAAGCCCCGAAGGGTGCGCGCTCGGCCGCTGAGTGCGCACCCGGGCGCGTGCGACCGGGGCCGATCCTGGCGGGCCCCTGGCGCCGCCCTCCACGGGTAAATTGGAGTGATCAGCACTCTTTCCCCGCCCTCGTTGCACGTCCCCGCACCGGCCCACCGCGGGCACTGGTGGTCGCCACCCGACCCGAGTACTCCCGTGCCCGACGGCTACAAGTGGACGGCGCTGTTCGTCTCGACGCTGGGGATGCTCATGGCGACGATCGACGGCTCCATCGTGCTGATCTCGCTACCCGACATCTTCCGGGGCATCGGCATCGATCCGTTGCTCCCGTCGAACAGCTTCTACCTCTTGTGGATGATCCTCGGTTTCCTCGTGACGTCGAGCGTGCTCGTGGTCAGCCTGGGCCGACTCGGCGACATGTACGGACGGGTTCGCACCTACAACGTCGGCTTCCTCGTGTTCACCGTGTTCTCCCTGGCGCTCAGCGTGACCTGGATGACCGGACCGGCGGCGGCGATCTACCTGATCGTGATGCGCATCTTCCAAGCCGTGGGCGCGGCGATGTTGATGGCCAACTCAGCGGCCATCCTCACCGACGCCTTCCCCGAGCACGAGCGCGGCATGGCCCTCGGCATCAACCAGGCGGCGGCCTTCAGCGGCTCGTTCATCGGCCTGATCGTGGGCGGAATCCTGGGCCCCATTGAGTGGCGGCTCGTGTTCTTGGTGTCAGTGCCCGTCGGGGTCCTGGGCACCGTCTGGGGCTACCTGCGCCTGCGCGAGCTCGGGACGTGTGGGGCCTCACGGATCGACTGGCCGGGCAACGTCACGTTCGCACTGGGACTGGTGCTCGTGATGGTCGGCATCACCTACGGGATCGAGCCCTACGGCGGCCACGCCATGGGATGGACCAACCCGCGGGTGATCGGGGCGCTGGTGGGCGGCCTGCTCCTACTCGTCGCCTTCTGCTTCATTGAGGTGCACGTGAAGGAGCCGATGTTCCGTCTCCAGCTCTTCAGAATCCGCGCCTTCACGGCCGGCGTCTTCGCCAGCTTCCTGGCCGCCATCAGCAGGGGCGGGCTCATGTTCCTGTTGATCATCTGGCTCCAGGGGATCTGGTTGCCCTTGCACGGTTACTCGTTCGCCACGACGCCGCTGTGGGCCGGCATCGCCCTCATCCCGTTGACCGTCGGGATGCTGATCGCCGGACCGGTGTCGGGAATCCTGTCGGATCGCTTCGGCGCCCGGCCGTTCGCCACCGGCGGGATGATCGGCGCCGCGATCGGATTCGCACTCCTCGAGGCGCTCCCCATCGACTTCAACTACTGGGTCTTCGGCATCCTGCTCTTTTTCACGGGCCTCGCCATGGCGTCGTTCGGCTCGCCGAACCGGACCGGCGTGATGAACAGCCTGCCGGCCGAGCACCGCGGCGCCGGCTCGGGCATGAACACCACGTTCCAGAACTCGGCACAGGTCGTGTCCATCGGCCTCTTCTTCACGCTGATGATCCTCGGACTGGCCAGCGCGCTGCCCCACAACGTCTCGACCGGGCTCCTCAACCACGGCGTGCCGGCACCAGTAGCCGACAAGGCCGCGCACCTGCCGCCGATCTCGACGCTGTTCGCCGCCTTCCTCGGCTACGACCCGATCGCCCATCTGATCGGACACAGCGCCCTGGCGCATCTCAGCGCGAGCCAACAGGCCGCACTGGCCCAACGAAGCTTCTTCCCGAGCCTCATCGCCGATCCGTTCCGCAAGGGGCTCGATGCTGCGCTCGACTTCGCCATCCTGGCCAGCCTGGCAGCAGCCGCGGCGTCATGGAGCCGAGGTGGACGCACTGCGACTGCGGCCGCACCCGTCACGGACGTCAAGGATGAGGAGTCCTTAAGCCTCGCGCTCAGCGAGTCGACGACGTGAGGGCGGCCTCCTCCTCGGGCCTGTCGGAAACGTCGAGCACGTCGGACGCGTCGGACGCCCCGGACGTGATGGACGCGTCGGACGCCTCGGACGCGCCAGATCGACCCTGGCGCGTTGCCGCCCTCGTCAAGCAGATCCCGGTGGCGGAGGAGATGCGACTCGGGCCAGACCGCCGGCTGGTGCGCGAGGACGTGAGTCTCGAGCTCAACGCGTATTGCCGACGAGCAATCTCAAAAGGAGTCGAGCTGGCCCGCGCGTCCGGCGGTACCTGCACCGTGTTCACCCTCGGGCCCCCGAGCGCGGAGGACGCCCTGCGCGAGGCGGTGGCCTGGGGGGCGGACGATGGCATCCACCTCTGCGACCCTGCCTTCGCCGGCTCCGACACCTTGGCCACGGCGCGGGCCTTGGCGGCGGCGCTGCGCCTGGCGGGACCGTTCGACCTCGTGCTGGCGGGTCGCAACACGCTCGACGGCGAGACGGGCCAGGTGGGACCGGAAGTGGCCGAGCTCCTCGACCTGCCCTTCGCGAGCGGTGTGCGGGGCCTCGAACAAGCCGGGTCCCGGTCCACCCTTCTCCTCGAACTCGAGCTCGACGACGGATCGGCGGAGGTGGAGGTCGATCTGCCGGCCGTGCTCTCAGTGGCCGAGCGCCTGTGCGAACCCTGCAAGGTGGACCCGGTAGGTCGGGCTGCCGTCGACCCTGGGCGGATGCGGCGGATGACAGCCTCCGACCTCGGACCCGGTCCCTGGGGCGCCGCGGGCAGCCCGACCCGGGTCGGCGAGACCAGGGTCCTGGTGCACGAACGCCGGCCCGTGGTGCTCGACGGCCCCTTGGCGGAGCAGGTCGACGCCGCAGTGGCGATCCTGTGCGAACGCGGTGCGCTCGGACCGCTCGGGCCGGACGAAGGAGGGCTCAACGTGTCGGACGGTGCGCGCCCGTTGGTCCGGTCGGAGGGAATGGGCGACGACGGGTCCGACCTCACAGACGGGCCGGACGGGGCGGACGGGGCGGACGGGTCGGTCGGCCGGCGGGTGATCGCGATACTCGCCGAGCCGAACCGCCCCGGGATCGCCGCCGAGCTGGAGGCGGAATCGCAGCGCATCGGTCGCCGCATCGGAGCGAGCATCGAGATCCTTTGCCCCGAGGGGTCCGACCCACCCGGTGGAGCCGACCAGGTCGTCTTCCTGCGCGGCTCCGCCATGGCCGAAGACGTGGCCGCGGCAGTCGCGTCCTACGTCGCCGAAGAACAGCCCTGGGCCCTGCTCGCACCGAGCACCGCGTTCGGTCGCGAGGTGGCGGGCCGCGTCGCGGCTGCAACCGGGTCGGGCCTTGTCGGCGACGCCGTGGCGCTCTCCGTGCTCGGCGGACGGCTGGTTGCGGCCAAGCCCGCGTTCTCCGGATCGTTGGTGGCGGATATCACGTGCCCGCAGGGCACGCAGATGGCCACCGTGCGCCCTGGCGTGATGATCCCGTGGACGTCGGAGCCCGGTGACACGACGGCCCCGTTCCGCGTCCGGGAGGTCGCGGCACGCGGTCGTGTGCGCCTGGTCAGCGAACGTCGCAACGACGAGCTCGAGACGCTGGCGCGGGCGGAGACCGTCATCGGTGTCGGCACCGGCGTGCATCCAGACGAATACGAGCTGCTGAGCCCGCTGGCGTCGCTCCTCGGCGCCGAGCTCGCGGCCACCCGCAAGGTCACCGACAAAGGGTGGGCGCCACGGGCACGCCAAGTCGGGGTGACGGGCCGCTCCATCGCTCCCCGGCTCTACGTCGCCCTCGGCCTCAGCGGCAAGTTCAACCACATGGTCGGCGTTCGTTCGGCCGGAACCATTCTGGCCGTGAACGCCGATCGTGAGGCACCGGTCTTCGCGCACTGCGACGTCGGCGTGGTGGGCGACTGGCACGAGGCAGTGCAGTTGCTGGCCGCGTCCATTCGCTCTGCTTCCTTGTCGGAGAGCGGCGCGGCGACGGGCTGAGCGCTATGACCGGCGCACGCTGTCGGC
Organism: uncultured Acidimicrobiaceae bacterium; assembly: GCA_963824445.1. Taxonomy (GTDB): domain Bacteria; phylum Actinomycetota; class Acidimicrobiia; order Acidimicrobiales; family RAAP-2; genus Bog-473. Next base: position 222,880 of record CAWGPG010000004.1, read on the forward strand.
GGCGGCGCGCACGGCCGCAACGACTTCGTCGTTCGAGGCACCTGGTCCGAGCACGGCAGCAACACCCTCGCGCTGCAGAATCGGAACGTCGTCCGGCGGCACGATCCCACCGATGACTACGGGCGTATCGAGTCCCGCGTCCCGCAACGCGCCGATGACAGCGGGTGCCAGCGTCAGATGCGCCCCGTTGTGCATGGAGACGCCCACGACGTCCACGTCCTCCTGCGCTGCCATGGCGGCGATGGTCTCTGGGGACTGCCGGAGGCCGGCGTACACCACTTCGCAGCCGGCGTCGCGCAAGATGCGTGCCACGACGCGCAGGCCGCGGTCGTGTCCGTCGAGGCCGACCTTCGCGGCAAGAACCCGCAACGACCGGTCCGTCTCACCGGCCGGCGGTGCCGAGCGTGCTGCGTGTGCTGCCGTCGACGGCTCTCCCATCGACGGCCATCGTAGGTCGGGCTAGGCGGGGCGTCGCTTCGTGAAGGCGCCAGGCGTCCGGTTCAGGCGTCGGTCTCGAGTCGCTCCGCATCACGATTGCGCCGGTAGACGCGCCAGCGGTGCGCGATGGCAATGATCACGGCCACCACGAACAGTGCCCCGATGACATACCCGGCGGCACTGAAGGCATGGAGCACGTGGTTGTAGCTGGCGCCGAGGCTGTAACCCAGCGAGACCAGGGCGGTGGACCAGAGGGCGATCCCGATGAACGAGAACAGGACGAACTTGCCGAGCGCCATCTCGCCGAGTCCGCACACGAGCGAGACCCATGACCGCAACAGGGGGACGAAGCGGCCTAGCAAGGCGAATGGCTCCCCACGTTTGGCGAACCATGCTTCGGCCCGGTCGAGGTCCCTATGGGTCAGGAGCACGTACTTCCCCACCCTGTCGACCAGCGGCCGGCCCCCGTACATCCCGATGCCGTAGCCGGCTAAGGCCCCGAGCATCTCGCCCGCGATGGCGACGACGATCACTGCCGCCAGGTTGAGCGGATGGGTCTCACCGGGAACCTGGCCACTGGCGAGGACCCCGCCGTAGATCAGCGCGAGCTCCGCGCCCACCGGGATCCCCATTGCTGAGATGAAGCTGAGCGCGAAGACGGCCAGGTAGCCCCACGTCTCGAGAAAGTGCTCCACAACTACCTCGTTCTCGTTCTGCTCAGGGCCCCGTGCGCGTGTGTCGGCCGATCATCATGGGCGTTTCGGCTGGCGGATGCAAGGACCCAGGTGGCGAGTCGGACTGATCGTCTCAGAGCGGCACCGACCACACCAGGCGGGTCCCACCCTTGACTCCGGGGAGCACCTCGAATGTGCCGCCCAGGCGCACCGCCCGCTTGCGCAGGTTCGAAAGGCCGAGGCCCGGGTTCTTCAAGGGGAATTCGATGCCACAGCCGTCGTCGACGACTTCCACGGTCACGTCGTCGTCGACGCGCACCACGACTTCGAACCGAGTCCCGTTCGAGTATTTCGCGGCATTGGTCAAGCCCTCTCGGACGACCGCCAGGGCGTGGTCTCCGATCGGCTGGGGCACGGTGTTGTCGACGGCGCCCACGAACCTGACCGACGGCCGTGAACCCAGGGATTCGGTGAGCTCCTGGGACAAGCGAACCACAGCCTGACGTAGGCCGCCGAGCACCGCGGTCTGTCCGAGCTCGAAGATGGCGCCCCGGAGGTCGGCGATGGTCTCGTCGAGTTCGTCAACGGCCACTGAGACGCGCTCGCGCAACCGTTCGAGGTCGTCGAGGCGCATCGCGCCATGGAGCCCGATACCCACCGCGTAGACACGCTGGATGATCTTGTCGTGCAGGTCGCGGGCGATCCGGTCACGGTCCTCGAGGACTCCCCTCGTGCGCTCCTGGTCCTTCAGGCGGTTGTGTTCGATAGCGATGCCGGCGGCAATGGCCAGCGCTTCGACGAGGGCCTGATCGTCGTCGGTGAAGTCGATCCCGCCGGCCTTATCGGTCAGGTAGAGATTGCCGTATACCTCGTCTTGCACGCGGACCGGGACCCCGAGGAACGTGTTCATCTCGGGGTGGCCGGGCGGCACTCCGTAATGCTCCGGATGATGGTCGAGGTGGGAGAGGCGCAGGGGGTGAGGCTCGGTGATCAAAAGGCCGAGTACGCCACGTCCCGTCGGCCGGTCGCCGATCCGCTCCTCCTCGTGCTCGCTCAGCCCAACGGTCAGGAACTGCTCCAGCACGGTTCGCGTCTCGTCGAGCACACCGAGTGCGGCATAGCGGGCACCCACGAGAGATCTGGCCTCCTCGACCAGATGCCGCAATAGGGCCGAGAGCTCGATCTCGGCCGACACCATCAGGACGGCCGCGATCAGGCGCTTCAGTTTCTCCGGATCGTTCACGCGCGAGAACGGCACCGGAGCGATCGTAGGGCGAGCGTCACCGCTCAGCGGAGCCATTCAGGCCGGATCGTTGACAGAATGTGTCGATGGCCATCCGCGTCTTCCTCCTGGACGATCACGATCTCGTCCGCGAGGGCATCCGCAGCCTGCTGGAGAGCGACGACGAGATCGAGGTCGTGGGGGAGGCGGGAACGGCTGCCGATGCCCTGACCCGTGTGCCCTTGGCCAAACCGGATGTGGCCATCCTCGACGTTCGCCTGGAAGAGGGTGACGGGATAGAGGTCTGCCGCGAGCTGCGCTCAGCCATGCCCGAGCTGGCGTGCCTGATGCTCACCAGCTTCGCGGACGACGAAGCCCTGTACTCCAGTGTGATGGCGGGCGCGGCCGGATATGTGCTCAAGCAGATCAAGTCCCGCGACCTGATCGAAGACGTGAAGAGGGTGGCCGCCGGTGAATCGCTCATGGATCCCCGGGCGGTGGCGAAGGTGGTCGAGCGCATCGCCAACCCACCCAAGGCCGACCCCAGCGCTGGCGTCCCTCTCTCCGCAGGAGAGCCGGATCCTGGATCTCATCGCGGAGGGGATGACGAACCGCCAGATCGCAGAGGCCATGTTCCTGTCTGAGAACACGGTGAAGAACTACGTCACCGGCCTGCTGCGCAAGCTCAAGATGAGCAGCAGGACCGAAGCGGCAATCTTCGCCACCAGGCTCAAGAGGGAGAACTAGGCGGCAGTCTGCGCCCAGAGGGGCGTGCGCCTCGCTCCAAGTCGACGCCTTGACGCGCCAGAGCGGTTTCGAGGCGCATGCGCTCGATGCCCGGATGCGCAAAGTTCCGGGCGTGGACGTCGATCCCGTGGACGGCGGCCAGGCTGATCAGGGCGCGGTCGTACGCCACCTCGGCGGCCAGCGAGGCTTGCGCCCACCCGCCCGCGCCCAGTGCGTGGGCTGGGAGGGCGGCCCGACAGATCACCGCGTGATCGAAGAGGTCGTCCTCACTCAGGTCCTGATCCCACTCCTCGAGTGCTCCGCAGAGAACTCTGACGTACATGCTCACGCGGCGATTGTGCGCCCGCGGCCTCGGCGGGACTACGGAGGATCCTCCCATTGAAGGCGTACATCCTTCATCGAACGCGGAGCCGGTGGCGCTCCCCGGGCTCAGCCGCGATAGTCGGTCGTCTCCGCCAGCTCGGCCGCACCTTTCATCAGGTCGAGGACGATCGGGCCGAATGCTTGGAGCTTCTCGTCGTCGGGCGCGGCCCGCTGGTATCCCTGCTCGAGGACGACCCCCAGCTTCCACTTGGCGAGGATGACGTAGTAGTCGAGGTCGTCCACCTGACGACCCGAGACCGTGGCGTAGTGCTGCACGAGCTCGTCGCGCGTGGGCAGGCCGTACAGGTCCGCGTACCCCGCGCCGGAGAGGGACGGATCGTTCATGTCCTCCGGCCACGACTGGACGACCCATCCCAGATCAAGTTTGGGATCGCCCACCGTGCCCATCTCCCAGTCGACGATGGCGGCGAGGCGAGCCGGCGCACCGTCTTTGAACATCACATTGGCGAACTGGTAGTCGCCGTGCATCAGGCCGGGGACGAAGTCGATCGGACGGTGCTGGCGGAGCCACCCCGCCGCGACGTCGAAGCCCGGCAGCTCTCTGCCCTTGATCCGCTCCAGGAAGGAGCTCCAGCGGTCGACCTGCCGATCGTGGAAGCCGTCGGGCCGTCCCAGGTCGTCGAGACCCTTCGCCCTCCAGTCGACGGACCCCAAGAGCGCGATGCCCTCCACCAGTTGATACGCGAGGCCCTGCCGGGCGACGAGGTCGGAGTGGAAGGGCTCGGGCCAGCGCCGGCCGGTCTCCATCGGCGACCACCCTTCGACGAAACCCATGATGTAAAAGGTCCGTCCCAGTACGTCGGTATCCGGGCAGACTGCGATCGCCGCCGTGTGCGGGACGTCGGTGCCTTCGAGCGCCTCGATGATCCGCCACTCCCGGAGGATCCCGGAGTCTCGGCTTTCCGGAGCCGACGGCGGGGGGATACGCACTGCTCCGTGCAGCTCGCCGCGCGTGATCTCGTAGATCTCGTTCTGCGAACCTCCGGACAGGTACCGCTGCTCGATATCCTCGCCCTTCCCCGGCAGGCCGACCTCGTCCATCCACGATCCGAGACGGTCGACGTCGATCACAGGTTTCCCACCTCGAGCTCGAGCTGTTCGGCGAACTTGGCCTTGGCATCGTCGATCTTCTGCGGGATCCACTCCGTCGGCCACATCCCGTCGGTCGGCTTGTAGTCGCGCAGGAGCTGGCGGGCGACGGTGACCTTGTGGACCTCGGTCGGACCGTCGGCCAGACCCATGACACCGGCACCGTGGATCATGCCGAAGAACGGCATCTCGTTCGTCGTGCCCAGAGCGCCGTGCACCTGCATCGCCCGCCACGCGATGTCGTGCAAGACCGTCGGCATGACGACCTTGGCCGTCGCGATGTCCTTGCGCACCCGCTTGTAGTCGTTGTACTTGTCGATCTCCCACGCCGTATAGAGCACGAACAATCGGAACTGCACCAACTGCGCATAGGAATCAGCGATGTAACCCTGCACAAACTGCTTGTCTCCCAGGAGGCTTCCGGCCGTCTCGCGGCTGAGTGCCCGCTCACACATCATGTCGATTGCCTTCTGCGCCAGGCCAATGGTTCGCATGGCGTGATGGATCCGGCCGCCACCGAGGCGGGTCTGCGCGATCACGAAGGCCTGGCCGTCTCCTCCCAGCAGACCCGACTCCGGTACTCGCACGTCCTCGTAGTGGATCAGCGCATGTGACCCCTCGTTGATGGGCTCGCCCGAGAGTCCCACGTTCCGGACGATGTTGACCCCCGGCGTGTCCCTGGGGACCAGGAACATCGACATCCCCTTGTACGGGCTGACGTCGGGATTCGTGACGGCCATGACGATGAGGAACGAGGCGGTCTTGGCGTTGGACGAGAAATACTTCCAACCGTTGATCACCCACTCGTCGCCGTCCTTGACTGCCCGCGTCTTGAACAAGGTCGGGTCCGCTCCGGCGTGAGGTTCGGTCATGGAGTAACACGAGAAAAGCTCGCCGTCGAGCAGCGGGCGCAAGTACCGCTCTTTCTGTTCCGACGTGCCGTAGTGGGCGATGATCTCGGCGTTGCCGGTGTCCGGGGCCTGGCAGCCGAACACGATCGGCGCCCATTGGGAGCGGCCGAGGATTTCGTTGAGCAAGGCCAACTTCAGCTGGCCGTACCCTTGGCCGCCGAGCTCAGGTCCCATGTGGGTGGCCCACATATCCTGGCGGCGCACCTCGTCCTTGAGCGGGTCGACGATGGTGCGCCGGACGCCGTCCAATGGGACGAACTGTTGGTGTGGGAACGCGTAGTCGAGCGGCTCGACCTCTTCGCGGACGAACCTGTCAGCCCACTCGAGCTTCTCTTGGTACTCCGGGTCGGTCTGGAAGTCCCATGCCATTGCGGTCTCCTCTCGTCCGCTGCCAGAATAACATTCTGATGTTGGAGAATTCCATTCCAGCGCCGGTCGAGGACCTCGCCAGCAGAATCGCGCGGCAGTCCCTGGCCCGGCGCGGCGTCGACTATGCCGAGGAAGTGCGGCGCCTGCTCGACGCCGCCCTCGAGGTCATCCGCCAGCACGGGACGAGGTCGCGGCCCCGCGTGGCCGACATCGTCGCGGCCGCCGGTCTGTCCAACGATGCCTTCTATCGCCACTTCCCCTCCAAGGACGCCCTCGTCGCGGCGTTGCTCGAGGACGGCACGGAGCGCCTGGCCGGGTATCTGCGCCACCAGATGGACAAAGACACCTTGCCCGAGGAGCAAGTGCGACGGTGGGTGGAAGGTGTGCTCTCGCAGACGAAGCGGGAGATCGCTGCGCCCACGTTGGCCGTGCTCTGGAACGGAGGAAGCGTCGGGAAGCATCGCCCGCACGATGCCAGCGCGACCTTGGCGTTGCTCCTGCACGAGCCGTTCACCGCGTTGGGGTGCACGGACCCCGAGCTCTTCGCTTCGCTGGTTTCCCACGCCACCTTGGGCAAGGTCGCCGAATACCTGTGGGCGGAGCGAACGCCGACGCGAGGTGAGGTCGCCCAAATCGTCGCCTTCAGCGTCGCAGCGGCCCTCTGCTAGTCGGTCGGGCCGGTGCGGGGCGCTGAAGCCCGGTTGAATTCGGCCTGGATGAGGAACGTCGACGTGCGTGTGACACGGGCCTCACGAGCCAAACCGGAGTACCTCGCCGCGCTCACCGAGGACGAGCCCTGGCGCCCACGCGATCTCCCACCGATTCCCTTCGGGATCCGCCACGTATGCGCTGCGGCCACCCCAGGAACGACCCTGTGGTTGGGCCAGGGGACGCGCTCCAGCCTGGATCGCGGCTGCGAACGTCGAGTCGACGTCTGCCTCGTGGTCCACGTTCATCGCCAAGGTGAATCCACCCGGACCGGTCGCGGCCGAACCGGCCTCTTCGTCGAGAGCCTCCGCCGGGAACAACGAAAACACGACTCCGCCGAGGAGAAAGGCAGTCCATCCGTCGTCACTTCCCTCCACCTCAGACCAGCCAAGGCCTCGGTAGAAGCGACGAAGCACCGGGAGATCTCGAGCCCCGAGAGTGACGAGCGTCAGCCGAGCGGGAATCATCGCCGTGTCGCGTCCCCCATGTCGAACTTTTTCGCCGATGTCCGCGTTGCGTGAGAAGGCACTATGTCGTCACCGACCCCCCGTTTACCTGGACGGTCTGGCCAGTCACCCACGCGGCCTCTTCGGAGGCGAGCCAGACGCACGCCGCCGCGACGTCCTCGGGCGATCCGGTCCGCCCGACCGGGATGCTCCGCGCGAGACGCGCCGTCATGTCTGAGTCACCGGTGAAGGCGATCAGTCCGATCGCAACCGAGTTCGCTGTCACCCCGCTGGACGCCACCTCGAGGGCGAGACTCCGGGTGAAGGCGAGACCGCCGCCCTTACCCGCGCTGTACGGAGTCACGCCGATGTTGACGCCGGCGGTTCCCGCTCCCGACGAGATGGTGATGACCCGGCCCCACCCGCGTTCGCACATCCCCCTCACCACCGCGTGGCAGCAGTGGAGCACGCCGTAGAGATTCACCCGGATCGGTCCCTCCCACGCGGCCGGTTCCAGATCGACGAACTGACCGACGGACATCCCTTCCGCTCCGCCGTTGCCCGCGTTGTTGACCAGGATGTCTACGGGGCCGAGCGCGTCGACGGAGGCGCGGACATCAGACAGATCGGTCACGTCGAAGGGCAGAGCGATGGCCTGCCCCCCGCTGGCTTGAATCTTCTCGGCCACCGATTGCGCCCGGTCGGCGACGACGTCGTTGACCGCGACCCGCGCACCCTGGTCGGCGAGCGCTCCCACGATCGCCTCGCCCACGTTCTGGCCGGCGCCGGTGACGAGGGCGACTCGTCCGTGCAGGTCGAACACGCTCCGGATGATCCCACAGCGGCCCTCAGCCACGGGGGAGAGACGTTGAACGGAGACGCGGTGGCTGCAGTCCGGTGCCGTGGTGGCTCACCACCAGCGCAAATGGGGCTAATTCGAGTGGGCGCAATTGAGGGGGCAATTCGAGGGGCATGAGATAACCTTCCGGCGCCGACGGCCGTCCTGACCGCGGCGAATCAGGGGAGGGAACATGACAGACCTGATCGAACGGGTCGATGCCGTCTTCTCCGAGGCGGACGTGGGTCCGGGGCAGGCCGAGACCGCAGCAGATCGTCCGAAGGAGGACCGGAGCGCGGGCCGCCCGTTGCACGTCTTGCTGGCGGTGACGCTGGGTGGTTCGGCCGTTCTGCTCTTCGCCATGGCGTCCGGTCACCTACACGGAACCCGCGCCACGGTGGGCGTGATCGCAGCGTTGGCCGAGGTGGCGTTGACCGTCTGTGTCCTCACCCGGCCTTCTCGCGCCCTCTTCGTCGGAACCTCTCTGTGCAACCTCGCGGTCGCGGGCTTCTGGCTCTCTGTCGCCGGCCCTCACACGGTGTCCGACGCGACGGTCGGCATCGGTGTCGGGCTGGCCGGAATCGCGGTGCTGGCCGGAGCGCTGCTGGCTCTCCGGCCGCAACTCGGGAGCATCTGGTCGTCCGGCACCACTGTGATCGGGTCGGTCGTCCCGGTCGCCGTCGCGGCAGTGGCCATCGGCGGGCTCTTCGCCACGACCGAGGCGGTGACCGCGTCTTCATCGCGGCCCGCGGCCAGCCCCGGTGGCTCGTCGGCAGCGCTGGCCCTGGCGACGACGGTCAAGGTTCCGGGCGAGACCTCCAAGACCTTCCAGAGCATCGTGGCCGGCAACGACACGGAGCAGTCGGAGTTGAAGAAGTGGGTCCCCTTGAACGCCCACGACCAGGTGATCCTGACCCAGCAGCTAAGCCAGGCCTATCAAGCGGCAATGCGCTTCCCCACCGTCGCGTCGGCGAAGGCTGCCGGCATGATCCTCGCCGGCGGCATGGCTCCGGGCGTGGGTGCGCACTATCAGTTGATCAACGGCGACGTGTTCAAGGGGATCAACCCAGACGGGAGCGTCAACGCGGCGTACCCGGCGTCGTGGATCTACGCCAGCACGGCGAACGACGCGCCGGTCGTGGGCGTCATGTACATCTCGATGACGGCGAAGCCGCCGTCGGGCTTCATCGGCCCGAACGACCACTGGCACCGGCATTCGAACGTCTGCGTCCAGTTCGCCGACGGGAAGATCGGAGTCCCGTTCGCGGCGGACCAGAACGTGACACCGCAGGAGTGCGCCGATGTGCACGGCCAGTTCATGCCGAAGACGGTGTGGATGGTGCACGCCTGGGTCGTCCCGGGGTGGGAGAGCCCACAAGGCGTGTTCTCACATGACAACCTGCACGTCTACTGCCCCGGCAACACGGATCTCACCAACGCCATCGGCTTCTGCGACCGCCAGTCCTGATCCCGACGGCCGCCGACGCTCGTTGCGGTCGACCGGACATCAGAGGCGAATGAGCTCGATCCGGCCGGCGCATCGGCGGGTCGCGCTCTCGGGCCTCCTGACGTGCGTGGCCCTGGCGGCGTGGGCCTCCCCCGCCGCGGCGCACGCCGCCGTGACCTCATCGTCACCGGCGCAGGGTTCGCACGTGTCGACGCCGCCTCGCGCCGTCACGGTCAACTTCGACCAACCGGTGCAGCCGGACGACGGAGGCCTGGTCGTCCTGAACTCGGGCGGCCAGCAGGTGCAGATCGCATCGCAGCACCCTGCTCCGGCGACGCTTCGGGCGGTCCTGCCGGCGTCGCTCGGGCCGGGCGCCTACGTCAGCGACTACACGGTGACCTCGGTCGACGGTCACGTCGTCAGTGGCGGCCTCGTGTTCCTCGTCGGTCACGTGACCGCCGCGGCGGGCGCCGTCACCTCGCTGGCCCGTCCGCGCACCCCGCTGGCCAGCCGAGTGGACGACTTCGGACAGTTCCTCGTCTACCTGGGCGTGCTGGTGGCCACCGGCCTCGCCTTCTTCTTGGCGTTCATCCTGCGCGGTGGACCGGAGGAGCGCAGGCTGAGGCGCTGGACCTACGGCGCAGCCGCGCTGGGCCTGCTCGGCATGCTGGTGACCGGGGCGGCACAGGCAGACCTGACGGGCGGCGGGCTGGGCGCCGCTGGCCCACTGGAGCATCGACACGCAGGCATTCGGTGGGAAGTTCGGACAGCAGTGCGCGGCACAGCTGGTCGGACTGGCGCTCTGCCTCGCCTCGCTCCATCTACGCGCCACTATCGCTCGTCAGTTCGCGGCTTTCTATGGTCTGTTGGTCGCGGCGGGCGCGTTCGTGCTGTTCGGGCACGCGATCGTGTCGCCCGAACGCTGGCTCAGCATCCCGGCCGACATCGTGCACGTCGTCTTCGTGGCCATGTGGGCCGGGGGGATTTTCGGCCTGGTCACCGTTCTGCGTCGGCGGGTTGCGGCAACACGCCGGGTCGACGGCCAGGAGGGCCCGCCACTCCTTGGACCGGGACCGCCGGACGGCGCGCCGCGAGGGACTCTGGAGGACGCCCGCGAGGTCGCCGGGGTGGCGGGGACCCGGACCGCGGTGCTGGAGCGCACGCCCGTCCCGGCGTCGGTGCTCCTCGGCACCAGTGCCAGCGACCCAATACGAGAGGGCGCGTTGCTGGCCAACACCTCACGGATCGTCGGCCGCTTCTCGACCATGGCCGGTATCTCCTTCGCCGGCATCCTGGTCGCCGGAACGCTGCTTGCCGTGGCCGAGGTGGGCTCGGTGGCCAACCTGTTCCATACGGGCTACGGGCAACTCCTTCTGGTGAAGATCGCACTGGTCGCCCTTCTCTTGTTCCTTGCCGGTTACAACCGCTATCTTCTCCTTCCCGGTCTGCTCTCGGCTGCCGCCTCGGACAGGAGACCGGTGATCGCGCTGGGGTGGAGACGGCTGGTCTCGACCGTGCGCCTCGAAGCCATCGGCATGGTCGCGGTGCTCGGCGTGACCGCAGTCTTGGCGAACGGGACCCCGAGCAACGGCTCCCTTCCTCCCGCGCCCGTTCCGTTCCACCAGTCCCAGCCGTTCGACGGCGGCCGGGTGACGTTGCACATCACGCCCAACCAGGCCCTGGTGAACGACTGGACGGTGCAGTTCACCGGAGCCAGCGGTGTGCCGGCCCAGCTGGCCGAGAGCGTGTCCGTCTACCTCGTCCTTCCCTCGCAGAACGTAGGACCAATTGAAGAGGACATGAAGAAGGCGGGCGTCGGACGCTTCGTCCTGCCCAACAGTCCCAACCCGCCCATCGTCGGAACGTGGCAGATCGTGCTCCAAGTGCAGGTCTCGGAGTTCAGCCAGCCCAACGTGAGCTTCACCGACGTCGTCCATTAGATCGACCCACGTTGCAGGAGAAGATGCAGCACATGTTGAAGAGACTCGGGTTGGCCTCACTGGTCGCGCTGACCTTCGTCCTCCTCGAGCGCGGCGCAAGCCGCCGCGCACGTCACGGTGAGCCCCTCGAGCATCCCGCAAGGGACTGACGACGTGATCCTGACCTTCCGTGTCCCTAACGAATCGGCCACGGCCACGGTGACGGGTCTCAAGATCCAGTTTCCTCTCGGGCATCCGATCGTCCTGGTGAACCCGGAGGCTGGATCCGGCTGGCAGGTCTCCGTCATCAAGGCGGCGCTCCCCAAGCCCGTCACCACCGACGACGGCACCTTCACGTCGACCACGAGTGAGATCGACTGGACGGGGAACACCATCCCAGTCGGCCAGTTCGGAGAGTTCAACGTCCTTGCGCAGGGAATACCCACGGGGACCTCGCAGCTCACATTCAAGGCGATCCAGACGTACAGCGACGGGTCGGTGGTCTCCTGGATCCAGGTGCCCAGCAAAGCCGTTCCGAACCCAGAGCACCCGGCGCCGATCGTCACCCTGACGGCGGCGTCGGGAGGGAGCGGCAGCGCCACCACCACGACGGCTGCGGTGGCCGCAGGACCGTCAACAGCGACGACGGCCGGGGGCAACGACAATGCGGCCGCAATCGCGGCATTGATCCTCGCCGTGTGCGCGGTGTTGCTCAGCCTGCTCGCCGTGTGGTTGGGTCGTCCTCGCTTCGGTCGGGCCGAGGCCCTTGCTCACGTCGACGACGACGTCGACGCGCCCGTGTCACGGTGAGGCTCGACCGTTTTCTGGACGTCGCCGGTCCTCAAGTCCTCGCCCTCACCCGTGGACCGGCAGCACGACGACGCGAGCTGTTCCGCGTCCCCGCCCCTCCCGGGCGGGTCCTCTTCCTCGGTGACAGCATCACCGAGGGCGGACTGTGGGACGAGTTGTTCCCCGACGTTCCCGTTCTGAATCGTGGGATCGGCGGCGACACGACTGTGGACCTTCGCCAGAGGCTCGACGACGCTGTCAACGAGCCGCGGCTCGTCTCGCTGCTCGTCGGCACCAACGACCTTCACGGCCCGCGGTCACGTCGTCGCCTCGACGAGATCGCCACGCGCTGCCGGGAAATCGTCGACCGGATCCGCGAGCGTGCGCCCGCTGCGGACATCGTGCTCAACGGCCTGATGCCCCGGACAGCCCACTACTCCGACCGCCTCCGAGCTCTCAACGTTCGCTACGGGGCGATCGCGGCGGAGACCGGCGCAAAATTCATCGATCTCTGGCCGACCTTGGCGGACTCCGCGGGTGAGCTCCGGGAGGAGTACACCCGCGATCATCTCCATCTCACGGCAGCGGGCTACCAGGCCTGGGCCGGTGTACTTGCACCCCACGTCGAGGGGCTGAACCGAGCCGACTAACCGCCCGGCCGAACTGATCCGCCTGACAAGGGATCCGCCTCTGGAACTGGCGAGCGCATGGAATGTGGCTCCAGCGGGTACGCAACATGGAGACCCCGATGCACGATTTTGGAGAAGGAAGTCTCATGAAGAAGTTGCTCCTGCTCATCGGTTTCGCAGTCGGATTCGTCGCCGGCTCGAAGGCGGGCACCGGTCCGTACAACCAGCTCCAGTCCAAGGTCCGCTCCTTCACGCGGGAACTGGAAAGGAGTGGGGCCGCAGGGAAGCCCCAGGGCGCCTCGGTGAAGTCCCAGGGTGCCGATGGGATGTCCTACCCCGAAGTCGTCGATCCGATCGGCGGCGTCATGACGCCTTCCGCCGCCTCGACGCACTGAGACGGTCGACCCCGGACAAAAGCCGGGCCATCGGGTTCTTTGGCGCTAGGACGTCGCGTTCGCGGTCGAGGTTCCGGGGAGGTCCTTGCCACAGAACGGCTTTGACGACACCACCTTGAAGCCGTTCTTCTGGGCCTGAACGATCCAGGAGCATTCCTGTGCCGGGTCGTGCCCGAAGATCGTCGAGTAGTTGAGGCTCTGCGGCAACAGACCATTGGCGTTGTAGGACTTGAGACCCCGGAGGTCCTTGATCACGGCCGCGCGGGTCGGATTCGCTCCCGCAAGCTCCAATCCCTTGATCATCAGATCGGCCCCCGCCCATGCCTCGTATTGGCTGAAGGTCGGGAAGTCGCTCTTGGAGAAGTGTGCGTACTTCTCCATTGCCGCCTGCATCTGCTGGGTGCCCGCGTTGGGCAGTAACCAGGGACGGAACAACGAGAGGAAGTAACCGCCCTGTAGCGAGGACCACGCCGGGGAGTGGATCACGTCGGGTTCGTAGCCCGTGGCGAAGAGCATCGCCTTCATTTTGACGCCCGCTTGTTTCAGCGCCTCCGCCAACGCGTAGTTCGAGTTCGAGTCCATCTCGGGAGCGAGCGCATTGACGCCGTTCTGCTTGGCCGTGAGCGCGATGCTGGTGAAGGCGGCGCTTCCGAAAGGAATGGAGGTGTCGACCACGCCGACCTTGCCGCCCGCGTGCTTGAACGAATCACCGGTCGCGATCGCCGCCCTGCTGGAGGACGGGGAAACGCCGTACCCGTAGGCGCCCAGCACGGTCCCCCCGAAGTCCTTGATGATCGTTCCGAGCTGCGTGTTCACCGGATACTTCGGGTCGACGCTCCCGTTGTCCGCCGCGAACATGTTCGTATAGGGCTGTTCGCCCCACTCCGGCCCGTCGCTATACGAACCGGTCACGGGGACGCCCTGTTGATGAGGGTATTTCGCAGCGAGGAAGAACAACGGGCTTTGCGACACGATGGCGAACGCCTTGGAGTCCGCATCCTGCACCGCCGTCGCGATCTCTGACGGACTGGTCTGGTCGTCGATGACGAGCGGCACCAGTTTGTGTCCGTGCACACCACCCTGCGCGTTCTGAAGCTCGAGGCGGGCCTTGAACGCCGCGGGGGACGAGCCGTCCTCCGGTGCGCCCGCACCGGTGACGGAGGTCACGTAGGCGATGGTGATCGGTGCCCCCGACGCGGACGCCGGCGCGGGCGTGGTCGCGAGGAGAGTCAGCGGCAGGCCGGCCAGCGTGGCGCCGAGGGCGGCGCCGAGAACCGTGCTCGGTCGTCTGCAAAGCGCCGAACGACCCCGACCCCCGGTCCTGCCGCTCGACGTGGACTCACGTGTTCGCATCGAACGATTCCTCCCCCGGATCCCATTCGGATCCTTCCTCGCACCCGCGTTTCAGGCTCGGGCAGCGCTCCATACTGAGCGAGCACTCGCTTCCCACAGGCGGCCGTCACACTATCCGGACCTGCGTTCACGAAGACGTCGTCGAGGGACAGTGCAGCTACCATCTCGCTGTGACCAGGGCAATTACCGGCGACACCCTCAGGCGATTTGGTTCGGTGCGGGACCCGCTCGAGGGAGTGCGCGTCGTCGAGGTCTCGCTCGGCGTGAGCCTGATCGGTGCCGGGATGGCGGGCAGCCTGCCCGGTGCCCTCCTGCGCGATCTGGGAGCAGATGTCGCCCGGGTCCAGTTGGACGGGCCTTCGGAATTGGACCGAGGCGTCGAATTCTCCCGCGTCTGGGACCGGGACAAAGCGCTCTTCGAGGTTCCTCCCGACGCGCCGTCTGGGGTGGTGTCCGACCTCGTCCGTCACGCCGACGTCGCGCTCCTGTGCGGACCGGATTCGCTGGTGGAGCGGCAGGGTATCGGCAGCGCGCAGCTGACCCGGGCCAACCCGCGGCTGACCGCCGTCCGCGTGCGCCCGAGCTGCAATGCGGCGGGTGCTCTCGCCGACTTGGAGCTCCTCGTCGCCGCCAGAGCCGGCCTTCCCAACCAGATCAGGCGACAGAAGGGCGAGGGCCCGGTGTTCCCCGACCTCGCCATCGGTCAGGCCGGAGCCGCGCTCTCCGCCACGGTCGCCGCGCTCGTCGGGCTCTACCAACGCGAGATCACCGGGGTTGGTTGCTGGGCCGAGACGTCCATCTACGACGGGTTCGCGGCCTTGCTCCCGATGATCCTGGGCCGGGCCGAGCATCACTCAGCGTCGACCCGACTGCTCTGGCAGGAGCAGGGTCCGAAGGAGTCGCTCTCCTACCGGTGCGCCGACGGCAGATACGTCCAGCTCTGGTTCGGAGCCAAAGGAGCATACGAGGCGTTCCTCGAGCACATGGGCGACCCTCCGAGCGAGCACGGCTACAACGCCGACCTCATGAGCGGCGCCATGGTGGAGCGGGGTGCCCGCTGGGCGACCCGGTTCGAGACGCGTGACCGGGACTGGTGGGTCGAACAACTGGCAGGTCACGACTTTCGCTGTGAACCGGTCCTGCGCGCCGGTGAGGCACTGCGGGATGCGCACGTGCGCGAAGTCGGCTTGGCCCTCGAGCGCGACGACCCGGTCCATGGTCGGATCAGCACGTTGGGTCCGGTGGTGCAGGTCTGGTCCTCCGCTACCGATGATGGTGGACACCGACGAGGTGGACCTGGGCCCTATCTCAGCGGAGTGCGCGTGCTGGACCTGTCGGCGTACCTGGCCGGACCGATCACTCCCCTGGTGCTGGCCGAGCTCGGGGCCGACGTGGTCAAAGTCGAGCCGATCACCGGCGACGTCCACCGGAGCATGGAACCCATGTTCGCCGCGGGCCAGCGCGGCAAGCGGGCAATCGCCGTGGACCTCAAGGCGCCCGATGCGCCCGAAGTCCTCGACCGCCTGTTCCGTTGGTGCGACGTGTTGCACCACAACTCCAGGGTGGGACTGGCAGAGCGGCTCGGCTACGACGAGGCCACCGTTCGTGCGGCCAATCCAGACGTCGTCTACAGCTTCGCCAGCGGCTTCGGCGAGCACGGCCCGAAAGCCCTCCTGCCGACCAACGACCAGCTGACTCAGGCCCTGGCGGGAGTGGAGGACGGCCAGGGGGGAACCGGGCAACCACCTACCTTCCTCGTCTGGGGCGCAGTGGACGTCGCCGGTGGCTGGGTCGCCGCGTGCGGTGTTCTCGCCGGGCTCTACCGCGGCTCCGGCGGGGTGGTGGGCAACGAGTATCGAGCAGTCTGCTCGGTGCAGGACTGCTGTTGAAATCAGGCGCTTTCCTCGCCGGGGATGCCATTGTCGGCGGACCCGTCGTCGATCGCGACCAACACGGATACGGCGCGGCGTACCGGCTGTACCAAGGAGCCGACGGGCAGTGGTTCGCGCTCGGCCGTTCCTGACTCCAACACCTGGTCCGCGCTGCGCGACGTGGTGGCGGTGGACGAGCTGCCGGCGCAGCTTCCGCCGCTCCGCATGCACCCCGGAGACCTGCAGCCAGAAGAGCGAATCCTCGAATCGGCCTTTCGCCTTCACACGGCACGCCATTGGCTGGACGCGCTTCGGCGCGGTGGGCGTCCCGGTCGAGCTGGTACGAGACGTCGATCGGTCGGGATTCACCGACGGCTTCGTGGACGATCCCGTGAACCGGCAACTGGGTCGCGTCGTCTCCTACCGCTGGGGGGATCGAGGAGAAGTCGTACAACCGTGCTTTCCTCCTCGCCTCGGACCGGCGCCTCGACCGGGCGCACGGCCAGGAATCGCCGGACTGGGCGAGCACTCCCGCGACATCCTCGAAGAGATCGGTTTCGACGAGGACGCCCGACGGCGTCTGTCGTCGTCGCTCACGGTTGGCGGTCCTGACCAGGAGTCGGTAATCAGACGCGGCGGCGCCTGCCTGACCACTCCCGCCTCGACCAGCGATCGGACGTCCCCCCGTTCGACACCCCAGTCGACGAGTGCGTCGATGGTGTCCTGCCCGGCGACCACCGGTCGCCCCGGCGATGCCGTCGGCGTCCGGTCGAACCGGGGCGCCGCAGCGGGCTGCACGACTCCGTCGACCTCGACGAAGGCCCCCCGAGCGACATGATGTGGATGGCCCGGCGCCTCGGCCAGCGTCAACACAGGAGCGAAGCAGGTCTCGGTACCCTCCAACAGCGCGCACCACTCTGCGAGCGTCCTCTCCTTGAAGGTCGCCGCCAGGAGCTCCTGCCCCGAGGACCAAGTCTCAGGTTGTCCCCGTTGACCGACCAGCGACTCGTCCAGCCCGAGGCGTTGCAAGAGCTCCCGATAGAACTTCGGCTCACCTGCCCCGACCGACACGTACCGTCCGTCGGCCGTCTCGTAGACGTTGTATTGGGGAGCACCGAGATCGAGGATGTTCGAGCCCGGCTGGTCGGACCACAGCCCTTCGGCCCGCAGCCCGAAGAACAGCGTCATGAGCAGGGACACACCGTCGACCATGGCGGCGTCCACGACTTGGCCGTGCCCCGATGACGCCCGCTCGACCAGCGCGCCCAAGATGCCGACCACGAGGAGCATCCCCCCGCCCCCGTAGTCCCCGAGAAGGTTGAGGGGCGCCATGGGCGGCTGGCCCGGTCGGCGCAGGTGGTCGAGCGCGCCAGCCAGCGCGACGTAGTTGATGTCGTGTCCCGGCAGGTGTGCGTAGGGGCCGTCGCGACCCCAGCCGGTGACCCGGCCGTAGACGAGTCGGGGGTTTCGCCCGAGACATGTCTCGGGCCCGAGGCCGAGCCGTTCGGTCACACCGGGGCGGCTGCCTTCGACGACGACGTCGGCCTGGTCGGTCATCCGCAGCGCGACCGCCACGCCCTCTGGGTGCTTGAGGTCGATGGCAACCGATCGCTTCCCACAGCGTCACGAGGTCGATCCGGCGGTGGCCCCGGAGCAATCGCTCCATCCCGTCCTCGTCGCGATCGACCACGACGTCGCTCGGACGGGCGATCGCCACCACGTCGGCACCGAGGTCAGCCAGGAGCATCCCGGCGAACGGTCCAGGACCGTGGCAGTCGAGCTCGACCACTTTCAGGCCGGAAAGCGGACCCGCCACGGCGCGCGCTAGTCGAACCGGATCACGCCGCGGATGTTCGTGCCGGCATGAAGGTCCTCGTACCCGGTGTTGATCTCGTCGAGCGTGTACGTGCGGGTGACCAGCTCGTCGAGCTTCAGCTGACCCTGTTCGTACATGCCGAGAAGCCTGAGGACGTCAGAGGACGGAGACATCATGCCGTAGAGGCAACCCTGAATCCGCTTCTGGTACATGGCGAGCATGAGGAGGTTGACCGGGATGCCGACGGTGGCCCTCGGCGCGACGGCCGTCACCACCACGATCCCACCCTTGCGTACCGCGTCGACGGCCTGCGCGACGTGATCTCCGGTGAGGACCCCGACACAGACGATGGCGGCGTCCGCGCCCTGCCCGTCGGTCAGCGATCGTGCCAACTCGGTCGCGTCCTCCACGGACTCGCTGGCATCGGTCGCGCCGAACCGGAGCGCCGCCTCCCGCTTCAGCGGGACGGGATCCACGGCGATGATCCGGGTGGCACCGGCGTGGGACGCACCTTGCACCGCGTTGATGCCGATACCACCGACCCCCATGACCAGGACGACATCACCCGGCTGGACTTCGGCCGCGTTCACGGCGGAGCCCCAACCGGTCGGCACGGCACAACCCAGGAGGGCAGCTGACGTCGACGGGACATGGTCGGGGATCCGCACGCACGACCATTCGGGCATCACAGACCACTCGGCGAAGGCGCCGATCATCGACGAGCGAGCCACGCCCACACCCTCGTAGTGCAGCCGGAACGTGCCGTCGAGCATCCCGCCCTGACCGAGCACCGCTCCGTGGTTGCACAAGTTCTGCCTTCCCGAGGCGCACCAACGACACCGTCCACAGCCGGGGATGAACGAAGACACGACGTGGTCCCCGGGTCGCAGCGACCGGACGCCCGGACCGACCGTCTCGACGATGCCGGCAGCTTCGTGTCCGCCGCAGTACGGAAAATGCGGGACGACCCCATCTGCCTTAGCGACGTGATCGTCCGAGTGGCACAGACCGGAGGCCTCGATGCGCACCAACACCTCGAATTCACGTGGTGCATCGAGATCGGCGTCGATCACCTGCCACTTGCCGGGTTGCTCCATGAGGACGGCGGCTCTGGTCTTCACTCTTCTCGCGCTCCCATGGATCCGTTCTACAACCCTCTGGCGCAGCTCGACACGAACCCTACATGCACACGCTCGCCGCGAGGGATGGGCGTTGCGTGGCGTTCTCGAGACGGGTCCCGGTTCGATGAGAACCGCCTGGCGTGCGCTCGAAACGCGTGACAGGAGAAACGGCGAGAGAGACGAGGTAAGAATGGATCGTGCTCGAGACGCCGGGGGTGCTGATCAGGCGACGGCACTGCAGGGGACGAGGGCTGGGTGGTCGACTCGCGCTGTCTCCGTTGGCGGCTGGTCCGGACACGGAGACTGAACGGTGAACGGTGGGCGAGACATCGAAATCCGCCGGCACACCATGAGGGTGGAACGTTGATGGGAACCGTTGCGTTTGCCCTTTCAGGGGGTGGCAATCTCGGGGCGATGCAGGCGGGGATGATGCGGGCGCTGGTCGAGGGCGACGTCGCCCCCGACCTTGTGGTCGGCAGCTCTATCGGGGCATTGAACGCGGCCTTCTATGCCACACACCCGGGCGTGGACGGCTGTCGTGCGTTGGAGACGGCGTGGAGCGGCCTGCGACGACGTGACGTCTTCCGCTTCGATTTTGCGCGCGTGTTTGCCGGGTTCCTGGGTCTGCGCGACCACCTTGTGACCACTCGTCGCCTGCGCGATCTGATCAAGCTTTGGCTCGGCATCGAGCGGATCGAGGAGGCGCCCTTACCCTTCGCGGCGCTGGCTACCGACGCGCTCACGGGTGAACGGGTCCTGATGGCACAGGGCGACGTCGCCACGGCCCTCTTGGCTAGTTCGGCCATCCCCGGGATCTTCGCACCGGTTCGGTTCGGAGACCGCTGGCTGATCGACGGGAGCCTTTCCACCAGCTCCCCCGCCACCGAGGCCCTCGACCTCGGGGCGGACGAGATCTATGTACTCACCACCGCAACTGCTCCGCGACTCCGGCCACCTCGGGCGCGGTGGCCATGGCTATGAACAGTGTTTCGCTCGTCACGGCCAGAATGCAGCGCGACCAGCTCGAAGTGGCCGACCGGCGCGCCCGCGAGCGGGGTGGCGCGGTGTGGATCGTTCCGTCGCCCGGGCTCGACGCTCCCTCACCGTTCGATTTCGGACAGGGAGCGACCCTGGCCGCCGCGGGGTATCGATCGGCTCGCGAGTGGATGGAGGCACGCCGAGACGCAATCGCACCCGGTCCGTGAGGGTTTCGGCTCGGCGATTGTCAGGCGCCCCATCGTCGAACGCATGGCCCGCGAGTTGTGCCCGCCCGAGCCCGAGCTGTTCCGGCGCCCGGCCGTGCGACGCTTCTTCGTCCAGATCTCGCTGCTTTGGGCGGCTGTCATGCTGTCCAACGCCGCCTTCACCATCTGACTCTTGCTCAGCACGTCGTTGCGGAACTTCGTGCTCGAGCGCACGGTGGCTTCCTACGGGCTCACCCGGGCAGCGATCGTGGTTTCGATGCTCTGGTTCCACCGTTCGATGCGACGCGACGGCGTCAAGGTGAGTTGGGGACGGACCCGGCGCACTGATCGCCGCTTGGTGTTGACGTACATGACATTCGATCTATACACGTCGGAACCTGGCGTCGATGGCGGAATAGGCAGCAAAACTCAGAAAACCTGCACCGACGATGATCAGGAGGACACCACCTCCTGGGGTCCCACTCAAACCTTGGAGCGCCGCATCGAGAGATTTGGCCTTTGTCGGATTGTCGGAGGCAGCGGATACAAAGAGTGATGACGCCACCAGCAAGACCGCAACGCCCCGAGCGACGTTGCCAAAGATGCCACTCCATCGCGCGACCTTCAAGGTGGCTCGGTGCTTCATTCGCGAGGCCTGTAAAGGCTCTGTGTGGTCGTGCATCGCACCCCAGACGATCAGGATGATTCCCCCCGCCGTGACCGCGGCGGCGATGAGGCCTAGCAGTTCAGGTCCAAGAGGTACTCGAAGAACACTCTCGGCGAGAGATGACGGGTGCTGTTCCGGACCACCATTCGGACGTGATCCAGCGATCATCCTGACGACGTCGACACACAGGGCGACGTACAACACACCGATGGCCACCCAACCCGCGCGGCTCCAACCCGAGACCCTCTCCCCTAGCGGACCGCACGAGAAAGACTCTACGAACCTCCACATCGCATAGGCAGCAAGCCCGATGGCGACGACCACGAGCAACTCGGTTCCCGCCGGTTGGCGTGCAACTTCAGCGAAAGCTCCCTGACTGTCCGTCGCCGAGGATGGACGTCCGTTCACGACGATCTCTAGAATCAACGCTCCCACCAACAGGTACACGGCGCCCCGTTCGAGCAATCCGAATCTGGCGAACCAGCGGAAGGCGCTGTGGTTACGGACCTCTTGTGCGCCTTCCTCGACCTTCGTCGCCGTCGACTCGGCGTTGCGTGTGCCCTCCTCGGGCCCGGGCGGCTTCGGCGAAAGACGGTCGAGAATTTGAGCTCACTCACGTCCTATACCCGTACGTCCGGCCTTGTCGGCGTCCCATGAACCAACACCGTCGGAGCCGACGACTTGTTGCGCGACCCGGGCGACCCACGATGGTTTTGAGCGCAACGGTCGATGCCGAGCCAACCTGAGCGGTCACGCGAGGCGATATCCGCATCCGTACGGAAGCTCTCGTGCTCAAACCTGTCGATTCCAATCGCATCACGGTCACCGCCCTTGGGAGACTTCTCGTACGACGGCACAGACTCCTGCCCAGCCGGGCGGCGCGAGACTTGCACCATGAAGACGGCCACGGCACGTGCGGCGTTCGAGGCCTGGCGTCGCTCCTTTCCGATCGACCCCTTCGCCGATGACACCAGCCTGCAGGCGCTCCTGAGCTGCCACCTCGCCGGCGATCGGCTCGAGGCTCTGCGCACGTCGGCGCGTGCGTTTGCCCACGATGTCGTCACCGTCATCGGCCCGGCCGCACGCCGCTACGAGCATCGGACGCATCTGCCCGAGCTTGCCCGCTGGGACGGGCTCGGTCGGCGAACGGAGGAGATCGTCTTCGACCCGAGCTATCACCAGGCGGGACGGGCGGTCTGGCGGTCAGGCCTCGTGGCGCTGTCGAACGAACCGGGTCGGGCCTTCGAGCAGGCCGTCCTCCTCTACCTTCTTTCTCTCGAAGGCGAGGCGGGCCACGCGTGCCCTGCCACATGCACCATCGGGCTTGCCCGAGCGCTGCGACGGGTCGCCGACGACGACGTTCGGGAGCGCTTCCTCCCGGCTCTCGTCGATCGCGACTATGACGCTGCCGAGCGCGCATCGCAGTTTCTGACTGAGGTCCAAGGTGGAAGCGACGTCGGGGCGAACGTGTGTGAGGCGGTGCCGACGGGGGACGGCCGCACCTGGCGCGTGACGGGCGAAAAGTGGTTCTGCTCGGTCGCCGACGCGGATCAGTTCTTCCTGACGGCCCGGGTGCCAGGCGGCCCAGCGGGGACGCGCGGTCTGGGCAGTTTCGTAATCCCGCGATTGCTCTCCGGCGAGCCGAACGGCTTCTCGATCCGGCGCCTAAAAGACAAGCTCGGCACCCGGGGGATGGCGTCGGCTGAGATCGACTTCGACGGCGCGCTCGCTTGGCCTGTCGGACCCGTCGCGGACGGCTTCAAGACCGCGGTTGGCGTCGTCCTGAATACGAGCCGATGGATGACTGCCCTCGGCGACGCTGGCATGATGCGCCGCGCCGTCCTCGAGGCGCGTGCCTATGCCCGCCACCGCGAGGCGTTCGGCCAGCCGATCGAAGCCTTTCCGGCCGTGCGCCGAGCGCGTCGTGGACATGGCAACGAGTCAGAGTGCCGCGCTCCACCTCTGCTTCGAAGTCACGCGGCTTGAGGACCTCATCGACGGCGGCGGCGCGAGCGACATCGACGTGGTGCTCCATCGCTTCTGCGTGAACGTCGGGAAGTACCTCGTCAGTCTCCAGGCGACCGACGTCATCCACTCAGCGATCGAAGTGCTCGGCGGCAACGGTGCGATCGAGGAGTTCTCGGTGCTCCCTCGCCTGTACCGTGACGCGATCGTCTACGAGTCTTGGGAAGGTGCGCACAACGTCCTCGTCGCACAGATACTCAACGATTGCCGCCGCCTGCCCATGTTAGACGTTGTGAGCGACCGTCTTGACGTTCTCGCGTCGCGATCAGGCGAGCTCGGCTCCGAACTCGCCGGCATCGCTTCTCGTGCGCTCGACGAGGCACGGCGTGCCGCGAGCGATCCCGAGTTCGGAGCATGGCATTTTCGCGGCCTGGTCGACCGGCTCGGCCTCGCGTTCGAGGCCGCGCTTCTCGCCTCGTCCGGGGAGCACGATCTCGCGTCTCACCTCGTGCGGCGAAACCTTGTGCCCCTCACGACAGAGGGTATCGACACGACGCTGCCCGGGCGCGTCGACGCGATCTGGAAGCAACTCGGGTAGCCCCACCGGGGCGATGTCGCTGGACACGGCGATGTCGCGGGACACATGGTGCCCGGTCGCGCCTCGGAACCGGGCGATCCTGTTGCCGACGATGGTCGGAGGCATTCCTCCGGACGCCGATCGGCTGATCCATGCTTCCGGGTACAACAGTCGCCATGGGCAGTGCTCGAAGCGTTCCGGCTGTGACCTGGCAGCCGTCACTGTGGGCAGAACACAGCACCGCGGTCGACACTGCTTTCCGTGGACTGGAGCGAACCCACCTCGACGGGGATTCCTGGGTGGACTACTGCCCCAGCTGGCTACAGGGTTCGGATCGGGCTTTCGAGGAACTGTTACGTAGCATCGCCTGGAGCCAGAGGCGCCGGTGGATGTACGACCGGCAGGTCGATGAACCACGGCTCACTTCCTGGCAGACGATCGAAGAGCTGATCGCCGGCAGGTACCCGTGGCTCGATGATGCTCGGGTGGCGCTGTCGGAACACTATGACGTCCGATTCGATTCTGTCGGAATGAACCTCTATCGCGCCGGGCGCGACAGCGTGGCCTGGCACCGCGACCGCATACCGCCCGAGATCGTCGATCCCGTCGTCGCGCTCGTATCGATCGGTGAACCCCGAACGTTCCTCCTACGGCCGCAGGGAGGCGGCAACCCAATTGCGTTCAGGTCAATTGCGTTCAGGCTTGGCCACGGTGACCTGCTCGTTACGGGCGGTCAAACGCAACGCCGTTTCGAACACAGTGTCCCGAAGGCAAAAGGTTCGGGACCCCGAGTCAGCCTGGCGTTCCGACACGACGTGGGTTGACGACGCACGCCCTCACGACGCCGTAGTGGTGCCGGAAGCTCTCCGTGCGAACCGAGACGACCGTGGTCGTGACTGGATCCTCGGACGGCAGCCTGCGGTATACGTCGGCCACGAGGCGGCGGAAAACTTTCCGTCATCCTATTGACATACTTCTGTCATATTTGACATAACTGAGGAATGGCGAGCGTTCAATTCGGGCAGAGGCTTTCTGGGTCGCTCCACAACGTGGACTGGCAAGAGATCTGATGGCCAGCGCATGGCATTCCTCGCACCTCATCGGTCGAGCCCCGGCCGCAGCGTCTCGTCATCTCCACCGCGGAAGTCGGCGAACGAAGTGGGCCAGTCCAGAACAGGGTCCGGCCGATGAGGAGCGAACCAGTCCCATCAAGGAATGGGTTGTGGACCTTCTTCCTGTGATTGTGATCGTTGCCGTTTGTTCCGCCGGCGTGACGCTCGTTTCCAACTGGGGCCAATCTTTCGACTTCGGCTTCGACCTCGAACAATTGCCGCAAATGTTCGAGATCGGCGGAACCGCGGCCGACGCTGCCGCATTTGTCGCCGCCTCACAGCCATCTGGTTCGCTGAGTGTCTCGGCACTCAACGCTGAATTGCCCACTTATGAGTGGGTCGCTGGCGCAACGAGCGTGCCCCCTTCGTCCTTGAAGCGCCCGATCGTCGCGGTGATCATCGCGGGGACAGATATCGAGACGGTGGTGCAACCCTCTCCAGGCTTCTGTTCGTTCGGCCTCAGCGTGACCTCAAGGGCCGACCCTTTGATCGTCGAGGATCATCTCCCGGATCCGGGAACGTATTACCAGATCTCCCATCGCACACAGTGCGCGGCTGACCAGCCACCGACTTCGTCGTGGATTATCTGGTCACGGACGCCTTGATGCAAAGGAACGGCCTTGCGGAGGCTGAATACTGCACAGACTTGAAGGCGAGGTCGGTGGCCGGTCGACAGGATTCCTGTTGTCCGGTTGCCTAATTGCGGCGTCGCCTCGGCTATCGACGCGACGGAGCCTTGCGATCAGGGCAATTGGACGTTTTTACTTCTCCCAGAAATATCTCAGCCCCAGGTCGTAAATTCACACACCATCAGCTAGACAGGCACGAGACAACCGAGCGGGCAAGAGAGCGAGGGACGGCATACTCGCCGTTCGTTTCGAAGAGGAGGAGATATGCCTGAGTTCCCAGCGATTACCCACGTAGCACTCACGGTGACCAGTCTCGAGCGAAGCGTCCCGTGGTACCGAGCTCTGTTCGACGCGGAACCTGTACTGAACGAGGATACCGGTCCGTTCCACCACGTCGTCTGGCTCATGGGAGGGACACTGGTCGGCATTCATCAGTTCCCCGACTTACGTAGCTCCGAGCCCTTCGATGAGCGGCGACCAGGCCTCGATCATCTGGCGTTTGCCTGTGCGAATCGTGGCGAACTGGAGGAATGGGAGCGTCGGCTCAACGAACTCGATGTCGCCAACGGAGGAATCGTGGACGCACCGTATGGCTCTGGTCTGTCGTTTCGTGACCCGGACAACATTGCGCTGGAATTCTTCGCCCCTCCGAGCTGACACCGCTCGTTCCGGAACCATATGGATCGGGATCTCGACATCCCGACTCCACCCGCTTTGCTCCGGGGTCAGACGCTTTGAACCGTATGCCGATAGGAGCGGAGATGTCGTTACGGCCAGTTGACCGAGACACGGAATCCCCGAGCATGCGGAAGGATTCCAAAATACGGCCCAATTCGTCACCGAGGAGTTAGACATGCCGATGGAAAAGCGGAGTCCACGATGACGGTTGTCGCAGAGGCCCTCAGGCGGATCACCTACGACCCGCAGATCAGCCGGCAGGAGATGGTCGCTATCCCCTGGCCCGAGAAGCTGGCACCGGCTCCTGTCGACGTGACCCCGTCAACAGACCTGCCGGGGTGCGACGTGCTGTGCGTGACGTGGACAACCGCTGAGTCCCAAGCGCTGGCCGACGTGCTGACTCCAGGCCGCAAAACCACCGACTGGGCCACCTATACCAAGGACTGGTCCGCCTACGAGTCCCAGCTCACCGAGCGCTCCCCTGCTCGGGAAGCCAAGTACCTTGCCCGGTGGTCCGTCACTCAGATCGGAAGCGCTCGGGTCGTGGTTGCCAAGTCCAGTCTGCACTTAGCCACCGACTCATCTTCCGCGCCGATCGTGCAGCTGTGGCGGCAGATGATCGGCGACTGCCGCCCCAAGCTTGTGATCACAACCGGCACCGCCGGCGGCATCGGAGCTTCGACCCAGCTGGGCGACGTGTTCGTCTGCACCAACGCCAAGTTCAACTGCACTGAGACATTCAAGACCAAGCCCTGGGCCCAAGAGCGCTTCACCGGACGGGCACGTCCCGAGGGTCCAAACGCACGCCTGTTCCCGACGTTGGTCGCGCCCAACGGGGGCCGGCTTCGGCCGGTCGCCACCCGTGACCCGGTCCTCACCTTCGGGGGTGATGTGGAAACGGTCGACTACTTCGCTTTCGCCGACACCGACGACACGTACGGCGTGGTCGCCAACGACCCCGAGGCGCACACCGAAGAGATGGATGATGCATGCCTACCGTTGGCCCTGTCAACGATGGACAAGCCACCAGCGTGGTGCTCCATCCGCAATGCCAGCGATCCCGAGGTACCCTCGTCCATCGGTGACCTAAAAGCTCAAAAGGCATGGGCCGAGCAGATATATCAGCAATACGGCTATTGGACCACCATCGGTTCGGCTATCGCGTCGTGGGCCGTCATCGCTGACTCTTGATCAGGTTCACACAGAACGCACCGGCCCGCTCCTCTGGGGCGCGTGCGGATTCTCGCGTCGTTTGACCAGATCCAACGAGTCCATTGATGGCGCTACACGAGCGCTTCGGAACTCGACAGGGTACGGCGGGCGGAACAGATTTGGCGACTCAGCTGAATCGGTGCTTGTAAGAGAACCCTCCCGCCACCCGTTCGCCGTCGAATGGGCCGGGTGGCACGATCATGCCGTATTGTGGCGAGGGGCCGATCAGTTCGTCGAGCTCCCGGGATGCGACGGCTCGGGAGCGAAGGGAGGATCGGAATGAGCGTCGACACACGTACACGGCCGATCAACGCTGTAGGCCCCGGCGATCCTGCATCGTTCTTCGAAGAAGCCTGGTGCGAGGCCGTCGCCCGCCACGGAGGCCGTGCCGCCGAAGATGCCGCAAGGCTCGGCCTCCCTCCCATCACGATCCGAGTGGACGATGCCTTGTGGACACTTTCTCCGCGTCCCGACACTATTGATGTCGTCCGGGGTGCGGCCGACGCCACTCTGAGCGTCGCGCTCGACTCACACGCCTTCGCGGACCTCTTCTGTGAGCGGAGGACGGCGCTCGGTCTCCTCATCGCGGGACGCGTCGATGGCGACCCGGCCTCGAACGATGCCCTGTGCGCTTGGGATCCGGTGCTCCGCTCACTCCTCGACGGGCGGGCGGTCTACCAACCGGGCGAAGTCTCGCTGCTTTCAATCGACGGATCGCCCCTCGAGCTCGATCAGCGATTCTGTCTCGGAGAACCGACGGCAGCGGCCGCGCATTTCCTCGCCGAAGCAGGATTCCTTCTGCTTCAAGATGTGTTCACGGAAGCGGAGATCGATGCGGTCAATGCCGACCTCAGCTCTGCGGTCGAATGCGGCGCGACCTGACGACGGCACATCGTGGTGGGCGACGACCCGAGCGGGCGAGGCCTATCCCTGCCGGATTCTCGATTTCGCGCAGAAGTCGCCGGCCCTCCTGGCGCTTATCGCCGACGACCGGTACGCCTCCATCGGTAATCTGCTCGGCGACGGCCACATCCCAGGAGATCCCTTCGGCGAGCACTTCGCCGATGTGACCGCTGAAGGCCTGCTCAAGCGAGTCGATTCCGTCGACGGACTGGTGTGCCTTCCGTGGCACAAGGATTGCGACCGTGGTGGACACTCGATGTTCTGTTCGGGTCTCACGATCGGCATCTGCCTCACGCCCGTCGACGAAGCCCACGGAGGGCTCGACGTGATCGCGGGCTCACACCGGGCGAACGTCGGCCGAGCACAGGTAGACGAGACTCTCGACCTTCCCGCAGTGACGCTACGCGCCGGCGCGGTGACGTTTCGGTGCACATGTCCTGCACTCTGCACCGTTCAACGCATCCGACGAGCCGGGAGCGACGTGTCGCCTACACCGGCTTCGCGCTGCCTCGTCGGCCCGGCCATGAGCACGCCCCCAACGCCCAATCCGGGGCGCGGGTCGAGCGTGCCACGATCGGCACTTCAGCTTCACGGCGGCTGATCGGGGCGGAGCGCAAAACGTGAAAACGATGACCGTGGTCATCGTGTGCGGCCGGCGTTCGGAATCCCTATGGTTGGCGTCATGTCATCCGCGTTGATGTCGGCAGCCGTCTATGTGGGAGACGGCAAAATTGCGGTCGAGCAGGTGCCATGCCCAGAACCGGGGCCGGGCGAGGTGCTCATCGAGATTTCCGAGTGCGGCATCTGTGGCTCCGACCTACACATGGTGCTCGAGCGATATGCCAAACCGGGTGCAATTCTCGGTCACGAATGGTCCGGCATCGTGGCGGCCGCACCGAGTGATTCCGACTGGACAGCCGGAGACCGAGTCGTCGGGAACACGTCGCCGGGATGCGGCTTCTGCCGACCCTGTCGGCGAGGCCGTCCTTCGGTGTGCTTGAACCGCGCCGCGCCAGACTTCGTCGGGTACCGCGGCGCGTTCTGCCAGTACAAGGCCGTGGCAGCTGACAGCCTGATCCGGATTCCTGATTCCCTCTCGACCCGTGTGGCCGCACTGGCCGAGCCGATGGCCATCACCCTGCACGCACTGCGGCTCGCCGACGTCCACCCGGACGATCGCGTCCTGGTCACCGGAGCCGGCCCCGTCGGCCTGCTGCTCGTCGCTGTGCTGCGTGCCCATGGACTCTCTGACATCACCGTCAGCGAGCCGTCGCCCGTCCGCCGCAAAAGGGCGCTCGCTGTGGGGGCCGCCCAAGTGGTCGCGCCGGGTTCGCTTGAACCGCCGCCAATGGCTCTTCCAGTCGACGCGCCCTACGCCGTGGTGTTCGAATGCTCGGGCCAGGCCAGCGCCCTCGAGGCCGGGCTTGGGCAGCTCGACTACGCAGGCTCGCTTGTGATCGTCGGAACAGGCTTCGAACCTCCCAGAATCAACCAGAATCGCATGATCATCTTCGAGCTCGAGATCATCGGGGCTTACAACTACAACGATGACGGCTTCCAGCCGGCAGTGGACCTGCTCGACACTGGCCAATTACCCCTCGACGCATTGATCGAACCGGACGACATTCCGCTCAGCGATGTGATGGTGTCGATGGAGCGGCTCGCCCGGGGGGAGATACCGAGCAAGGTCCTCGTTCAACCGAGCTTGTCGTCGTCATGAACGCAAGCTCGTTCTCTCCCCGGATCAATCACGTGGCGATCAGCGTTGATGCTGACGTCATGGACGAAGACGGGCGTGCCGCCATATTGGAATTCTTCTCAGAGATCTTCGGATGGATCGAAGGCGACAACAGTACTGAGAAAGGGAATCCCCTCATCCTCTACACCGGTTCGTTGGGCCAGTTCCTTTACCTGTTGCCGGCGAAGGATCAAATTCATGGTCACACCGAACATGGATCACTTCGGATTAGAGATCTCCTCCAAAGAGGAGATGTTCGAGATTCTGGATCGGGTCAAGGCGTACGGGTGCAAGGATTCCCGCGTCCAAGTCACTGATGTCGGTGCCATGACGACGCGATACCAGGACAACGAGTACACGCTCACCAATGCCTACATCTGGTACTTGATCCCGCTTTGGATCGAACTCCAGCACGTTGAGCAGCGCCAAGACGTGTGAGCATCCCGCCGCGGTGTTGAGCGGCCGCCATCATCACTTTTGGTTGAGCGACGAACAGCCGAGTATCCATCCTGAAATCTACATCCGCCCGCGGTCCCCCAGCCCATTTAGCGTCACATTCATTTGGAGGTCCATTGGTACCGCCACGTCTCTGCATGCTCGTAGTCAAACCCCAGCAACCTCCGAAGGTGCGGGGGCCGTGAAGGTGGTCGTCCTTAGCGGAATCTCTTTGATCAGCCAGCTCAAGATGAACCCTACGATGACAAACGGCACAGCCACGAAGAAGGCGGTTTCGACCGAGTGGCTAAAGGCTCTGACGACAAAGGTGCGCTGCTCGATGGGTAGGCGTTGGATCTGTGCCGGATTCGCAGAAATGCTGGCGCTGCTGGCGATCTTCATCGTTGCCGCGCTGGCGTGTGTTCGAAGTTGCGAGCTCAACTCGTTGGCGAACACGGCACCAAGAACGGCAACACCGAAGGCACCACCGATGGTACGAAAGAACGTTGACGTCGAAGTCGCCACTCCGAGCTCGCTGTACGGGACGGCATTTTGAACGGCGACGACGAGTACCTGCATGACGAGTCCGATGCCCAGGCCTGCAACGAACATGAAGAGAGCAACTCGCCAATAGGGGGTGTTGGGGCCAAGACGCGTGAGGAGAATCAGACCGAAAGCCAACACTCCTGTTCCAACGATCGGGAACACTTTGTACCGACCGGTGCTGGTCACCAGTCGGCCGCTCGAAATGAAGGTGAGCAGCATGCCGCCGATCATCGGCAACAGCTGAAGTCCGGATTGGGTCGGCGTGGCGCCGTGGACGACCTGAAGATACAAGGGCAAGTAGATGATGGCACCAAACATCGAAAAGCCGATGATGAACCCCACGGCAGAGGTAGCCGTAAAGGTGCGGTTCCTGAACAGATGTAGCGGGATAATCGGTTCGGCGGCCTTCGATTCGATCCACACGAAAGTGAGCAGGGTACCCAGAGAGATCAGCCCCAGGGTGAAGATCATGGGTGATCCCCAGGCATACTCCGAGCCACCCCAGGTCGTCAGCAAAATGATGCTGGTCACGCCGATCGATAGCAATGCCGTCCCGGCCCAATCGATGGTGTGAGGGACGCGATGGACGGGAGTGTGCAGGACAGTCGCCACGACGAAGAGGGCGACGATCCCCAGTGGCACGTTGATGTAGAAGATCCAGCGCCACGACAGACTTTCGGTGAACCACCCGCCGAGCAAAGGACCCGCCACGTTGGTCACTCCAAAGACGACGCCGAAGTAGCCCATGTACCGGCCCCGTTGTCGCGCTGGAACGACATCTCCCATGATGGCTTGCGAGCCAACCATCAATCCTCCTGCACCGATGCCCTGAACAGCCCGAAAGGCGATGAGCTCGGCCATCGTCTGCGAGATACCCGAGAGCATGGAGCCAACCAAGAAGATGACGATGGCAAGTTGGAAGAGGCCCTTGCGGCCGTAGAGGTCTCCCAGCTTCCCCCATAGCGGCGTTGAGATGCAGGTGGCGAGGAGATAGGCGGTTACCACCCAGGACAAGTGGTTCAGCCCATGGAGATCACCTGCGATGGTCGGCAAGGCAGTGGCAACGATGGTTTGATCAAGGGCCGCGAGAGCCATGCCGAGCATCAGCGCCGCCAAGACAACCAGGAATTCGGCGATGCTCGTCGCGGCCTGCCGTCTCGTCGACAGCTGCCATCGTCAATTCAGGCACGCACTGCCTCCAGGTCCCGATCTAACTCCTCGGCGAACTGGCTGAGCAGTGCAGCCAGGGTGGAGAGGTCGCTATCGTCCCAACTGATCAAGAGGCGTTCGAGCCAGTCTCGTCTCGCTCGTAGCATTCTCTCAAGAACGCGTCGCCCCGCCGGAGTCATTCGGATCCTCGTCGCTCGTCGATCGTCGGGATCCGTCTGACGGGTGACCATTCCATCTCTTTCAAGTTGTTGGACCTTGCGCGTCACACTCGGGGCATCGACATCAAGCAACTCTGCAAGGTCAGTGATCCGAAGCGCATCACCGCCTATGGAGAGCTTGTACAAGAGAGCAGCACCGGCGCGGTCCAGACGAACTCCCGCGGAGCGCAGGAATTCGTTCGTGCAGGCGGACCTGCGTTATCGCGCGGGACACGGTCTGAAGGGCGTCCTCGGAATTCGTCAATCGATCCCGCTGCTGGACTCACACCTTCCCTCTCGCCATCATATTTACTTTCAACATACAACTATACTACCATTCAGTGACAGGCTCCCGGGAAGGACAGGTCGTGACCGCATTGCAGGCCATCCAAGTTGATTCGATCCGCGACGACGTGACCTCGCTCGGCGAGTACGCCGGCTCGGTGCTTTTGATCGTGAACGTTGCTTCAAAGTGCGGGCTGACCCCTCAATACGCGGGTCTCGAAGCGCTCTACCAGCGGTACCGCGACGACGGCCTCATCGTGCTCGGGTTCCCGGCGAACAACTTTGGCGGCCAGGAACCTGGAACGAACGACGAGATCGCCAAGTTCTGCAGCAGCACGTACTCGGTAAGCTTTCCGATGTTCTCGAAGATCAGCGTCGTTGGTGAGGATCAGCACCCGCTTTACACTGAGCTCACGTCACAGGTGCCGTTCGCCGAAGGCGACAAAGAGGCGTTGCGCGCCAACCTGCGCAAGCACGCCATGTCGCCAACCGAAGACCCCGATGTGCTGTGGAACTTCGAGAAGTTTCTCGTATCTCGCCAGGGAGCGGTCATTGCGCGCTTCGCTCCTGCTGTCGCTCCCGAAGATCCGACACTTGTGCAGGCGATCGAGCGTGAACTCTCGAGCGAGAGGGATCGATAGAGCTGATCGGTCCGCTGAGTTCACCGGCGTCTCAAGAATTGAGCGTCCACGATTTACCTGATCTATTGGGATCGGCGACGACACCGTTGCAGAGCCATTCTGACTACTGCGCTGCCGGCGCGGGCCAGCATCACCGGGGTTCGGACCGGCTATCTGTCAGTCACGCAGAAAGTCACGGGGTGAGTTCGAGCGTGGTCGTGTGAGCTCGAAGAAGCCTTCTTGCTCCGAAATCACTTGGATCGCGTCCCACAAGAGAAGAGCCGAGGTACCGGTCGGAGCCGGCGCCATCACGGGTCCTTTGAATCCATGAGGTCGGTCGGTCCGAACGACGATCGTAGGCGTCTGCGTCTTCGGGCCGCCGAAGGCATATGCCACCTCCATGGCATCTCGGATGGGTATGTCCCAGCTCTCATCTTCTGCGGCATCGACCAATGAAGTGCTGAGTTCCGCGGCAGCGACACACTCGGCGAGGAATTGCTTCGTCTTCGGGCGCTTCCTCCCGAAGTAGGACCGGCCCCATGCCGAATACAGACGGTCCACCGCATCTTCACCCGTCTCAGCGCGTGCCGCCTCGAAGATCCTCAGTATCGAGTGGGAGATGGCGTGGCCTTCCAGGGCTTGTTGCCGGTACTCCTCGGGTACTGTCGCTGCCACCCCGTAGTCGTCCCGGATCTCCAGGCAATACGAGCGCCAGAAGACCCGAAGGTCTCGAGCAGGCGCGACCTCCCGTACCCAACGCGACGTCACCCAGGCCCATGGACAGCTTGGATCAACAAATACCTCGACATCTGTCATCGAATCAAGGCTAAGACATTTGTCGAAGCGACTGGGCAAGTACGATCGTGCCCGTCTTCAAAGTCACGTAAGGTGTAGTGCCGGACCGCGGCGGCGGTAGTCGCGTCGGGCTACTTGTCGGGTTGGTCGGTGTAAATGCCTCCGAGTCCCGAGTGAATCTCTATCCACTCGGCTCCCTCCTCCCCCGCCGTCCAAGAGTAAAGGGAGTCGGGGGAGAAATAGCCCATTCCGGCGGTGACTCGCTGGCTGCCGAATCGCAACTCTCCTCGAAGGACGTAGTTGACCTGGTAGGTGCCGTGCCTGTGCGGCTTGACCCGCTCACCCGGCTTGGCCGACTCGTGGTAGACGCAGAGCCGGTCCGTCTGGACGAGGGTGCGGGTAACGAGATCCCGGCCCAGCAGTTCGAAGAGCTCCTCGGCGCCGGGCGTGCCGGCCAGCATCTCCTCGTTGGTTAGGCCAGGGACCGCTGCGACGTCAAAGACGAACGAACGCGGGGTGTCAGCCACGCCCTCAGTGTTCCATAGCGTCAGCCGGCGTCGCCATGGTGGCATCGTCCAGGTAAGCGCCCGAAATTGGTCCGCCAGCTGCCGAACGAGATGAGAGCGGAAGATGAGGCTCGAACCTGTGGGGTAATCCTCGCGGCCAAGGTCATCGTCCAGGTGGGGCAACAGCAGCTACAGGGACCCGGCTTGAGGTGACGCTCGAAGATCGACTGCCTCCTCGCGAACTGTGCGAGTGAGTGAGCGGGGGTCCCTTGCTGGTGTCGTCACGTTGGCGTGAGCCGCCGACGCTCTGAAATCTCGGAAACCGCCTGGTCCCGAGTGCGATCCAGTACGACTGCTTTGAGTGCGAAGGCCCGGCGACCGCTCCTGCGGCGAGGGCCCTGAGCAGACGCATCGTGTTGCACCGACCAAGGGACTTCATGTGTGGCTTCCCATGATTCGGTCATTAGGATCGCTCTGCCGGACCTTGTGAGACTGAGGATCTGATGACCGCATTGATGACGCTGGAGCACGAAGGTGATGGCGGGATCTCGGTCGATCAGGCCAACTACGGACGGCGTTGGTGGATTCTCGCCGTGCTGGGAATCGCCCAGTTGATGGTCATTCTCGACAGCACCATCGTAAACATCGCCCTTCCCACCGCTCAGCACGATCTGCATTTCTCCAACGCCGATCGGCAATGGATCGTCACCGCGTACTCACTTGCCTTTGGGAGCTTGCTCCTCCTCGGCGGACGTATAGGGGACATGGTTGGACGCAAGCGTGCACTCATCATTGGGTTGATTGGATTTGCTGTGGCCTCAGCCATCGGTGGTGCCTCGGTAAATTTCGCGATGCTCGTCATCGCCCGAACAGTCCAGGGCGCGTTCGGGGCTCTCCTCGCACCCTCTGTCCTCGCTCTCTTGACGACCACCTTCACTGACCCAGGCGAGCGTGGGCAGGCCTTCGGCATCTACGGCGCCATCGCGGGCGCGGGCGGCGCGCTCGGGCTCCTGCTCGGAGGCATCCTCACCTCCTACGCATCGTGGCGATGGACACTCTTCATCAACCTCGCGTTTGCAGCCATCGCCACCGTCGGCGCTCTGCTCTGGTTGAAGACCGACGAGGGTGTTGACCATGATCCCCTGGACTTGCCGGGTCTCTTCATGGTTGCTGGTGGACTCTTCTCGCTCGTCTTCGGGTTCTCACACGCCGAAACCACGGCGTGGGGCAATACCTACACCATCGGCTTCCTGGCCGCTGGGGTGATCCTGCTTTCTGCGTTCGCCTACTACGAGACGACGGCGAAGTACCCGCTGCTCCCACCGCGCGTCGTCCTCAATCGAACGCGAGGTGGGTCCGTGTTGGCGATGCTCTTCGCGAGTGTCGGGATCTTCGGCGTTTTCTTGTTCCTGACGTACTACCTCCAGGGCACGCTGGGGTTCAGTCCCGTGAAGACCGGCATCGCGTTCCTTCCCTTGGTGGCTGCTCTGGCCGCGACGGCTCAGGTGTCCAATCGCATCCTCCTGCCACGGTTCGGGCCGAAGCCGGTCGTGCCAATCGGTTTGCTTGTGTCCGCTGCGGCGCTGTTCGGGCTCCACCTGGTCGGGTTGCACTCCTCTTACGTCTCGCATGTACTCCCCTATCTCATCGTGTTGGGATTGGGGTTCGGACTGAGTGTTGCCCCTGCGTTCAGCACTGGCACCCTCGGTTTGGCCCCCCAAGACGCCGGTGTCGGGTCGGCGACCCTCAACACCGCACAACAAGTTGGGGGCTCTCTCGGCACTTCCCTGCTCAACACGGTGGCCGCCAGCGCTGCCACGTCCTATTTGGCCGGTCGATTGGTGTCGCCCGGCAATCTCCGAGCAGCCCTGCTCCATTCGTACACGACGGCGTTCTTGTGGTCCTCCTTGATCTTCGTTGCCGGCGCGATCGTTGCCGGCTTGGTGTTCCAGCGCGGCGGACTGACGTCGCTCGCTTCCGAACACCCAATTGCGACGCCCGACACGGGGCTCAAGGAGCCACGTCGACGCCACGTTTGCCGCGTACGGATAGCTTGTCGGTGAAACCTGCTCTGCCGATCAGAACGAGGCGGGCGCGGTGAACAGCGTCGCTCAGATCACTCACTGAGCAGAGTCCCCGTTTCGGATGAGCACAGCAGAGAACGGTGAGTGAGCTCACGAGGCCCGCCACACCCTCACATGGCCCCGCTCAGGCCCGGAGTCAAGCGAGGGATCATTCCTGGACGAACCGAGACCGGATCCGATTTAGAGCTCCGTCGGTCCGACGTCGACGACGATCACTCGCCCCTCGTTACTGGTCGCCGTATTCCGACGCGAAGAGGTAGCTCACAGCCAGGCTTCGGTACGGCCGCCAACGGTCCGAGAGCTCGACCAGCTCGTCGTCGGTCGGCAAGTGATCGAATGCGTACTCTCGCTGGATGGTGCGCCGCAGCGCCAGGTCGCCCGAGAGGAACACGTCCGGACGACCCAGGCCCACAAGTAAGAAGCCGCGCGCCGTCCACGGCCCGATCCCGGGGACGTCCGTCAGGACTTCCTCGACTTCTTGGTCCGACATGGTCGAGAAGGCCTCTTCACTCATGCGCCCATCGACGAACCTCTGCGCCAGCGCCCGCAACGTGTCGCCTTTTCGAGCCGAGAAGCCGCTTTCTCTGAGAACCTTCGAGTCAGCCGCGAGCAGCTCGGCCGCAGAAGGCATGTGGCCACCAAATCGCTCCTGGAGACGCGAGATGATCGCCCGAGTCGACCGGACCGAGAGCTGCTGGCCCGCAATCTGGAAAACGAGCGTCCCGAAGGCGTCGAGTGGAGGGAGCTCATCCATCCACGCCCGTGGGCGAAAGTCTGGCCGCGCCTCGATCAGTTCGCGCGAGTACCGGGTCCACCTTCCCGAGGAACTCGCGTCCGTCGGGATCAGCCATCGCGGCTCGCTTGCGGGGCATCGTACTAGCGGTCTTCCTCTTCATGGGATTGGCGCCCCGAGCGTGCCAGGAGACTATTCGAAAGGGAGCCAAGGGATCGGTGCCTGCATGGACCGCAGCTCCTACAAGCCACTCCCCCGCTGACCATTCGCATCTCGGCCGTGTCCTTCCGTATTACGGGGCGGCGGTGCGTTCGTCCATTCGGCATCGCCGCACCTCAGGTTTGGTGGCGGCGGCTGGTTACGATCGTCTGGAACCCAGCGACGTCGGCGCCACGTGACGCAATGGCGTCGATACGGTCGAGGAGGTCTACTCCGGCTTGTCCTGCTCGACCCAGCGCTCGAACAACTCGACCTTTTCAGCGGGCCACGCACCGTCGCAGGGCATGGAACCGTTCTTCAGGCGTTCGGCGATGGCGCCAGCGTGGGTCTTGACATCGGGGTAAGACCAGAGGTCAAAAGATCTCCGCATCGACTCGCGATCCTTTTCTCGAAACAGAGGCTTAATGTCGGCGTCAAAGCTGATTTCCGATGGTGGCATGTCGCGTCCTTTCACGGTGGTTCTGGTGATGACGAGGTGTGAATTCCGTCTCTCATGGGATGAGCACGATCTTGCCGAGTAGGTGCCCTTGTGCGAGCTCCCGATACGCTTCACGCACCTTGTCGAGCGGATAGGTGCGATAGATCGGAACTTCGAGTGTCCCGCCAGCGACCAATCGGGAAACGTGGTCCAGGACGGCCGCGTTTCCACCGACTGCGTTACCGTCCGACTTCACGCCATACTTCGCCTCAGCGGCAAAGTTGGCAATCGTGTCAATGCGATTCGGCGGGACGCCAAGGGCGAGCGCCGCCTCTACGTAGTCACCACCGAAGGTATCGATGAACGCGTCGACGTGATCCACCACCGCCCGGATTCTCTCGATCACCCCTTCGCCATAGGCGATTGGAACAACGCCATGGTGTCGCAACCACTCGTGATTCGCCTCGCTGGCGATTCCCATGACTTTGGCGCCTTTCAGGGCGGCCAGCTGAACGGCAAGTGAGCCGACTCCGCCGGCCGCTGCCGAGACCACCACCGTGTCACCGCGCCTCAGCGACAGGGCCTCCACTGCTGCTACCGCCGTAGTTCCCGCGACGAAGAGCGCACCCGCCACATCCCAAGGAACGGCTGGCGGCTTGCTCACGACGTCGGTGTGCTCGACGACCACCAACTCTGCCTGGCTGGACCGGGTGTTCGTGAAACCAATGATCTCGTTGCCGGGACTCCACGCTCCTGTCGATGCCGACCCCAGCTGCTCGACGATACCGGCGAGGTCGCTTCCTTGGCCGGAGGGAAACGTCGCAGGGAAGCGCTCGGCCAGCGCTCCCTGGCGAATCTTGGCCTCCCCCGGATTGATCCCCGCCGCCTTGACCCGGATCAAGAGCTGGCCCGGACCGGGCACCGGTGGTGCGACGTCGACGACCTCGAGTACGTCCACGTCGCCGTAGTGGTCAAAGCGAACTGCCTTGGTCACGTCCGTTTCCTCCTCGTTGGGAGCTCCCGGAAAGAGGGCACGATGTCGAACAATGGGGACGAGTCACGCTCAGCTACCCGCACCGTACCCCGCGCATCGGCAATCGCGCGACTTGGCCAGCTGAATCTCTCAGGCCAGACGAGCCGCGAGTGCCGTTTGGGCTCACATGTTCAGAGAATCCATCCGCAGCGAACGGCGTGAGGTCTTCGACCCGGAGGATCGACCATCCCCGACAAGTACGCCCGGACTCCCCTCGGCTCGGAACAGCAGACTGACTGGACTCAGGGCCTGCCAGTGGACCGGTTTGATCAGCTCTCCAGGTATGGGGCCGATCGGACGATCTAGGGTTTCCGAACTGATACAACCACGATTGAGAGTACTCATGGAATATGTGAAGGCCAAGGAACTCCTCGATGCGGAGCGCCTCCGTCTCCAGCAGCTGCTGGGCCAACTGGATGTTGTGGGAGACGACGATCGAACGGCGGCAAACCAGCCCGGGGACATGTACGACTCGGCCGAACCGCTCACCAAGGAAGGCATGGACGATTCGATCCGCGCCGAGTTGCAAGAAAGGCTGGCCGCGATCGAGAGGGCGGAACGGCGTCTCGAAGACGGCAATTATGGCTTCTCAGTTCGCAGCGGCCAAGCAATTTCTGATGATCGCCTCGAAGCCGATCCCGCGGCGGAACTCACCGCGGAAGAGGCTGGCGGGACCACGTGAATGGGCAAGGAACCCTTCACGATCGCTGTACCCGATGCGGTTCTTGACGATCTGCGCACGCGGCTTGGCAGAACACGGCTGCCCAATCAGCTTCCCGACATCGGGTGGGAGCAGGGAACCGAGCGCAACTACTTCGTCGACCTGCAGTCGTACTGGCGAGAGAGCTACGACTGGCGGAAGATCGAATCCCGACTCAAATTCGTACCCGCAGTACTTGATGCACATCGACGGGACTCGGATACACGTACTGCACGCACGATCAGTCACACCGGATGCCGTTCCACTTCTGATAACTCATGGGTGGCCCGGATCGATCCTCGAGTTCCTCGACGCAATCGAACTCTTGAGGGACGATTTCCACATCGTTGCACCGTCCTTGCCGGGTTTCACATTCTCCGGTCCAACGAACCAGCGCGGTCGGCACCCGCGCCGGATCGCGGCTGGGTGGGCAGATCTAATGGATGAGCTCGGGTATGAGTGGTACGGGCTGCAGGGCGGCGACTGGGGCTCACTCGTCTCAGCAAACCTGGCTGATCTACATCCCGAACGGGTCATTGGACTGCACCTGAACATGGTGACGGCTGTCCAGCCAGTTCCCGAAGCAGCGCTGACGAAAGAAGAGGAATTGGAGATCGACACGGCGAAACGCTGGCGTCGATCAGGTGTGGGCTATCAAGAGATTCAGGGAACTCGGCCACAGACCCTCGGCTACGCCCTCGAGGACTCGCCTGCGGGCCTCGCTGCTTGGATCGTCGAGAAGGTACACGACTGGAGTGATGGCGGCGTGGCCGCCTTCACATTCGACCAGATTCTTGACAACATCACCGCCTACTGGGTCACTGGCACGGCGACGTCCTCATTGCGAATCTATTGGGAGATGCGTCAGGCTCGCCGGGAAGCAATCCCCAAGAACCGGATCACTGTACCCACCGCGATCGCGAAGTTTCCCGGCGAGATCAATTACCCACCCCGGAGTTGGACAGAGGCCGCATACAACGTTGTACGTTGGACGAGACCTGCTCGGGGAGGCCATTTCGCCGCATGGGAAGCGCCGACTGAGTTCTCGGCGGACGTGAGAGAGTTCTTCTTGGGGTTGCGGTCGTAACGCCCGGATCGATGCACGCTCACCTGGGTGGATAACGAGATGCCCGGAGGGTTCGTCATCGCCTATAAATGGACATGGCCAATGTCATTTTGCAGGGAGCGTTCCTGTTTGACCCCAACGAACGGGACCGGTTCGTCGTGGCAAGGATCGAGGCAATGCGCTCTTCTCGACAAGAAGATGGCTGCCTGGAATACGTAATTGCCGCTGATCCCCTCGACTCTGAACGCGTCATCCTGTCTGAGCGATGGGAATCAAACGACCACCTGCAACGGCACCTTGCCCGCCAAAGGGATGCGACCCCGGGAGCCAATACCGGGCCAGTACCCCGGAGCGTTGAGATCACGGTCTTCGAGGTGGCCTCGTCGCGACCTCTGAGCTGAAACGGCACCCGTTGTTTGCGTCCTCGGAACAGCACAGATGCGAGCGACCTCACTACACGAGAACCGGGACTTCACGAACTGCGGGTTAAGAGAGAAACCTTCTCTGACCTGCGAGAAGACCGCAGATCAAGATGGAACCCGCGATCCGCCGTGATCGAGTCGGCGCGATTGGTACTCCGATCAAGGGAGCGAACCGGGCGACGAAGGCCGTCGTTCGGAAAGGCAGAGCCTAATTCCAGGGGAGGGCGCCGCGCATTTGCCAGTAACTGAAAAGAGTCCTGGCGGATGTTGTCAAGGCGATCGATGAGTTGCGGGTCGATTTGGAATGCGAGAGCGGCCAGGTTGCTCTCCACCTCTTTGACGCTGGCGGCGCCGCTCAGGACGACGTCCGACCACGGCTGCGCGAGCACGACGGCGAGTGCCAACGCGTCGGGGGTGACCCCCGCGATGGACGCCGCGTCGGCGAGCTCCGCCACATCGCCGCGGGCGGTGAGCCGGCCGTTGGCGAGCGGCTCCTTGACGATCACGCCCATTCCTGCCGCGTGGGCCGCGCTGAGCGCAGAACCGGCGCTCCGCTCGAGCAGGTTCCAGGTCGCTTGCACGGTGTCGAAGCCGCCGATCTCGAGGACCCGTTCAATCGTCTGCGCTTGGCTTGGGCCGGTCACCGAGAGCCCGATCGACACCCCGCTGGCCCGTAACCGGTCCAACTCATCGAGCACGACGCGGTCCTCGAGCACTCCGCTCTCTAGCGTCGCGGAGTGGATTTGGTACAGACGCAGATTCGTACCGAGCAGCGCGCGGCTCTCCGTCAGCTGGCGACGAAACGCCTCCACCGACAAATCCTTCACTTCGTGCTCGGAGGCGTCCACCCGCCAATCGGCGGTGTAGGT
The DNA here is from genome assembly GCA_963824445.1 of uncultured Acidimicrobiaceae bacterium. GTDB lineage: Bacteria > Actinomycetota > Acidimicrobiia > Acidimicrobiales > RAAP-2 > Bog-473. The sequence continues at coordinate 264,809 of CAWGPG010000004.1, forward strand.
GTAGCCCCACTTCGAGCCGACGCTGACCTCGCCGGGTCCAAGTCCACGACGCTCCAGCCATGCCGCCAAGAACGCCTCCGCCAGTCCGTACGAGCGCGCGGCGTCGAAATAGCGCACCCCCTGCTCGTAGGCTGCGTCCAGCACCGAGTGCGTCAACCGCTCCAACGACGCCACGGCTGTGTGCCCGGCGAGATCCGATGCGTGTTCGAGATTGATATAGCCGGGTCGGCCGAGCGCGGCCAGCCCGAGTCCCATTCGACTGACCGCCAGACCTGAGCTACCCAGAACCGTAAGCACCGGTCGCGAAGAGTAACCCCCGGTCTACGTCGCTTGGATTTGAAGGAGCGAGACGCGATTGGGCGGCGGAATTCAAGGAACTCACCACGATCAGCGGGCGTCAGCCCGAGTGTCCAGCCGTCTGACTTCGTCGTCGTGTGTAATCCACCCTGTCGAACGACCGCTATGACCCTGAGATCGTGGTCGTGCCGGGGACGTCGTGTCCGCAGAAGGGATGGGAGGAAATCGGGACAAACCCCGATTTCTGCGCCCTCAAGATCCATCCACAACTCGGCAGATCGTGACCGAAGATGGTCGAGTAGTTGATCGTGATCGGCAAGAGTCCGTTCCCGTTGTAGGCCTTGATGCTCCGCAGATCCTTGATGACGGCCGCTCGTGACGGGCTGGATCCGGCCATCTGGAGCCCCTTGATCATGAGGTCTGCACCGAGCCACGCTTCGGTTTGCCCGAACGTTGCGAATTGCGTTTTGCTGAAGTGAGCGTACTTCTCCAGGGCAGCTTGCTCTCGCTCGGTGCCGGCGTCGGGCACCGAAAACGGGCGGAAAAGACTCACGAAGTAATCGCCCTGCAGCGACGCCCAGACGGGTGAGTGGATCACGGCTGGGTCGTAGCCGGTGGGGAACAGCGCGGCTTTGAGCTTCACCCCGCCTTGAGCGAGCGCCGTAGCCAGTGCGAAATTCGAATCGTTCTGGAGGCTCGGGACGATCGCATTCACCCGATTCTCTTTCGCTACGAGGGCGGTCGACGTGAAGTTTGTCGTATCGAGCGGGACGGTCGTATCTTCGACGCCGATCCTGCCTCCGGCGTCTTGGAACGATCGCGCGCTTCCTCGAGCTGATGCGGCGGAGAGCGGTGCAATGCCGTAGCCGTACGTCCCAATGACCGTACCTCCGTGCTGCTTCAGAAAGCTGCCAGTCAGCGTATTGACTGGATATTTGGGATCAACGCTCCCGTGGTCCGACGAGAACATGTTCGTGTAGGGCTGCTTGCCCCATTCCGGTCCATCGGTGTACGTACCGGTAACAGGAACACCCTGCTGGTTCGGGTACTTGTCCGCCAGGAAGAAGAGCTGGCTCAGTGACACGATGCCGAATGCCCTCGAGTCGGCCTCCTGCACCGCGGTCGCTATCGCAGTCGGACTGGTCTGGTCATCAATCACGAGGGGCACGAGTCTGTGCCCGTTCACGCCCCCCATCGCATTCTGCTGGTCAATCCGCGCGATGAATCCGGCCTGCGAACCCGCGAACTCCGAAGCTGCCTCACCCGTGAGCGAGGTGATGTACGCAAGCGTGATGGGCGAACCCGATGCCGAAACCCGACTCGCCGCGAGACCGAGCACGCCGGTGAGGAGACCAATCACCAAGGCGATGACGACGAAGACTCCTACGGCACGAGATCGCATATCTTCTCTTCACTCCTCTCCCGAGACGCGGATTGCAACGTCACACCGCCTCAGGGGACATCACTCTGTGGTCGGTGCCACGAGTACGCGGCCGACGACCGCTGTAGCCCGGACCATTTCGAATGCGGCGCCCACACGATCGAGGTCGACCACAGGCCCAACCATGGAGCTCGGGTCGATGAGTCCGGTCGCAAATGCGTCGATCACCGACGTAAAATCGTTTGGTCGGTAGGCGAGCGAGAACCGAAAGGTGAGCTCCTTGAGCAGTCCGCTGATCGGCTCGACGTTGATTGGCTGGTCGCATGCTCCGGCGATCGTGATTCGGCCGCGAGGACGCGCGGGGACCACGCATGCTTCGACCAAGTCAGGCCGTCCTACGCATTCGATGAGTGCGTCGTAGCTCTTATCATCCGCATCTGCGACGGAGTTCAGGAGATCCGTTGCGCCCATCGCCTGAGCCACGTCCCGCCGCGCCGGAGCCGGATCCACCACGGTGACGCGTTCGGCGCCAAGGGCAAGAGCCCAGGCGAGGGTCGTGAGCCCCACTCCGCCGGCCCCGACAATCAAGACGTGGTCGCCAGGACCGACCTCGGCAGCTGCCGCGCTGTGCAGACCGACGGCAAAGGGCTCCACAAGCGCCGCGTGCGTGAGTAGCAGCTCGTTGGGGATCCCAAAGGCGTGCCGGGCCGGAACGACGACCAACTCGGCAAATCCCCCGGCGTCCCTCCCCATGCCGATGAACCGCACGGACGAGCAATGTGCAACGTCGCCACCGCTACACAATCCGCAACTGCCGCACGAGACCACCGGCAACACGGCGACCGTCATGCCTTCGCGCCAACCAGAGCTGCCGGCGTCCGAACCTACGGCCACGACCTCTCCGCCGAACTCGTGTCCCATGACCGTTCCCGGTGGCATGAACGGTTGCGCCTTGATGTCGGATCCACACACGCCGCACGCTGCAACCCGCACCACGAGCTGGTCGGGCCCCGGTCTGGGGTCCGGGAGTTCAGCGACCGAAAAGTCACCGGCTGAGGTTGTGATCGCCGCTTTCATGAATCACCCTCCAACTCGACGTCGAGTGCCGAGATGTAGGCGTCAAACATGGGCTCGAGATCAGCTCTGCTGACGCCGAACCGCGCCAGGTCGTACGACGGTCGGCCGAACCTGTGCTGCGGATTACCCGCGAGCCAGGTCAGCATTCGGCACTCGAGCGCGGCAGGGAACGGGTCGCCCGCCCAGTCGTAGAGTGCACGGATCTCCGAAACAGGGTCGCGGAGAAGGTCGAGGTAATGAAGGTCATAGAATCCGTCATCGCCGATCCGAGCGCGGGTGCGCATTGGTCGATCGACATGCGCCCGAAGCTGGCGAAGAACCGATGGGACGAAGGTCGTGACGTCCATCTCCGTGCCGAGCATTCGAGAACGGGCAAGCTCGTTCATGGTGAGGTAGGACTCAGTCACCTTGAACGGGTCGCGATGCGCCCACACGATTCGGGCGTCCGGGAACTCCTTGAGCAAGGCGTCGATGTGGACGGCGTGGGAGGGCATCTTCAGCGACCAGATGCCCGGCGCGCTCGACTGAAGTACCTGCAGCGCCATGCGTTCGTATGCGTATGCGCTCGTCATGTCGACGTCGAGGAACCACTCCCCGTATGCCGTCGTGGGCATGATCATGTCCCAGATGAGCGCTTTGAAGTCCTGGTTGAGGACAAATGTGCACTCGGTTGGGCCGTCGGCGTCCTCCCAGTGCGGGACGGGGAAGCGTGCCTCGTGCAGTGCTGCCGCGAGCTCATCGAGTTGAGCCTTCTTCGCCAAACACCGTGGATCGTTTCGAAGGCTCTCCGCGGTCGGTGGTGGTACGGAGTCGCCCGCCTCCCAGTTGAGCAGCGATCTCCGTGCGGGGTCCTGGTCAAAGAGATAACTCACGACGGTGGTGCCCGTGCGCGGCAGCCCGAGGACGACGAGCGGTCGCTCGATTCGCGCCTCGGCGAGCTCCGGGTGTTGCTTGTGAAACTCGACGACGCGCAACCTGTTCCACAGGGCGTCGACGACCTGGCCATGGAAGTCGGCACGTCCCGAAGGCTCGACGTATGGCGCGGACTCCACGGTCTCGACGAGGGTCGCGAGCCCCTCCCTCCAAGAGCCCGGACCGAGATCATGGAGACCAGCGCGCTCGGACGCCTGATGGACAAGTGTGTCGATCACGTCTGAAGCCGCGGACGCTCCAGCCACCAACGTCATGGCCGAGGATAATATCGCCCGAGCGGAACAAATGTTAGGCTTCACCGGTCATCGGGGAGGACGGTCTTTGCTCGGGTGAGCCAGTCGCTGGAAGACATCATCAACGCCGGTCTCGGGCCACAAGACGCCGTCGACCTCGGCGCCGGTATGTACATGTCCCGCGGCATTGCGAACGCCTACCTCGTGACTACGAGCGAAGGCGACGTCCTCATCAACACCGGCTTGCCGAGTGAAGCGCCGGAGATCCGCGCAAGGTTCAGCCGCACGAGCACGAACGCGTTGCGGGTCATTGTGTTCACCCAGGGGCACCCGGACCATGTCGGCGGCTGGTCGGAGCTCACGGGACCAGGAGTCGAGACGGTGGCGCAGGCGAATCACGCCGACGTCCGCGAGTACTGGCGCCGCCTTCATCCCTTCTACGCCGGGCGGATTGCAAAGCTGTGGGGCCTGATCCGGCCCGACGACCTCGCCGCGGGTTTGCCTCCCGAAGCCGACGTCACAACAACGTTCATCGACTCACACGCCTTCACGCTTGGTGGGCGACTCTTCGAGCTGTACGCCGTTCCCGCCGGCGAAGCGACAGATGCATTAGTGGTATGGCTGCCTGGCGACCGGACGGTCTTCGTCGGAAATCTTCTCGGTCCGGTCTTCGGACACGTACCCAACCTCTACACGATCCGAGGCGACAAGATCCGTAGCGCGCAGACATTTCTCCATGGCGTAGACCGTGTCATCGCGCTTGAACCCGAGGTACTGATCACTGGACACGATCGGTTCGAAGGCGCGGCGGAGATCGCCCGTTCGCTGCGGAAGGTCCGCGACGCGACGGCATACATCCGGGACTGGACGATCGAAGGGATGAACGCCGGGCGGTCGGTGTGGGAGCTCATGGAAACGGTCACTCTCCCCGACGACCTGGTGCTCCCTCAGCTCCATGGCAAAGTGTCATGGATCGTCCGGGCAGTCTTCGAAGAGCACACGGGCTGGTTCCGATACGAGTCGACCACGGAGCTCTACGCCGTGCCGCCCAGTGCGGTGTGGGGCGATCTGGTCGAGTTGGCCGGCGGTGCCGTCCCCTTGGTCGAGCGTGCCAGAGAGCACGTCCACGCCGGCCGTCCCTTGGAGGCGTTGCACCTTGTTGACATGGTGGGTGCTGAGGCGGACCCTTCCGCTCTAGAAGTCAAGCGGGGCGCTCTGCAGCTACTGCTCGATCGGAGTGGCAACGAGAACTTCAGCGAAGTTCGGTGGCTGGAGCAGGAGATCTCTGCCGTCGGTCAGACAGGAGACAGATGAAACCAGCCGACCTTTACCACGTGGGAATCGTCGTCGACGACTTCGACGAAACCCTGGCCCGTTTCAGTGCCACCTACGGCTATCGGTGGTGCGAACCCGTCTCCATCGAACAGCTCATCACGACGCCCGCCGGTGAGCAGACCGTCCCGATGCGCATCGTCTACTCCGTCGACGAGCCACGGATCGAGATTCTCCAGACGATCACGGGGACGATTTGGGTTCCAGCGGATTCGGGCATCCACCACCTCGGTTACTGGAGCGATGACGTCGATGCCGACGTAGCCTCGCTTATGAAACACGGGATGGAGCTCGAAGCGACGACTCCGCTCGACGACGGATCCACACTGTTCGCGTACTGCCACGCACCGGGAAGAACCCGCATCGAACTCGTCAACCGGGTCATGGAACCGATCATCAGCGAGTGGGTCAACCAACCAACGGGATCGTTGATCTGATGTCCGCCAACCTAGACGGCCGGCGCGTCCTCGTCACCGGGGCTTCGAGCGGAATAGGTGCCGACGTGAGTCGATCCGTCGTGGCCGCCGGTGGCGCCGTTGCGATGCTCGCACGACGTAAGGAACGGCTCGTCGAGCTCAGCGAACAGCTGGGCGGACGGACAGTCCCGATCGCCTGCGACGTCACCGACCTGGACCGGCTCGACGAAGCCGTCGACGAGGCGGCACGTGCGCTCGGTGGGCTCGACGCGGTTGTCGCCGTCGCGGGGCGAGGCATGGTCGGCACAATGGCCTCGGGCAGCCCGGAGCGCTGGCGCGACCTCATCGAGCTCAACCTTCTCGGGCCGCTCGCCGCTGTCCGGTCGTCGGTAGCCCGTTTCGAGGACAGCGGGCGGCGCGATGTGATTTTCATAGGATCGACCGGGGCGCTAACCCCGATGCCCGGCATGGGCATCTATGCAGCTACCAAGCGAGGACTGCGTGCCGCGTTTGACGCTCTGCGGCTCGAGCTCGCGCCATCGGACGTGAACGTCAGTTATGTGATGCCTGGCATGTTCGACACTGAGGGCCTGATGGCACCAGACGTCGTCGATGGTGAGGTGCCGGCATACGACGCACCACTGTTCGTCGACGGGACCGGACCCGTGCCATCGGCGGTCCTTGGCGAAGTCATCGCGATGATGCTTGCGCTGCCCTCCGGGGTATGCATCAACGAGCTCGTCATCCGACCGACAGGACAGCTCAGCCCCTGACCGCGCAGACACCAAAGGGCCGCGAGACTGACGCACACACGGAGACGTGATGTAGCGCAGCGACGGCCGCAAGCTCTACCCCAAGTGTGTCAGCACGTTCCGGGTGATCTGTTCGATCTGGGGGTCTCGAGCTGCCAGTCCGTGAGCCCAGTCGGTGGACCCCGATGTGATCACGGTCGCACCGGCACCGTTTGTGTATGCACCCAAGACCGCGTGACCGTGACGAATTCTCTCCATTGCCTCGGAGTCACGCGTCCCGAACACACGTGACGCGATGTACTCCAACTCGCTCGGCTCGGTCGGCTTAGGCGGACGAGGCGCGGTCTCCCGCGTAAAATGCTGCGTCGGACACGTGCCAAGGATTTCGAACGTCGAAGGAGTACCGTCTTCACCCGTCGCGTAAGGCAGTCCGTCTCGGTAGGTGAACACACACCCGTCGCATTCGTAGCCGACGATGGTCGCCGAGGCTCCGAGCACATCGCCGTAGCCGAGACCGGTGTTGGCGAAGATCCAGTGATCTGCTCGGTGCACGGTGTAACCACCGAGTCCAGAAGTCACATTGCGACCTATGCGGTGATAGCCACCTCGGGTAAACGAGACGCCTGTCATAGAGTTCTCTGGTCGACCGACGATCACGTCCGACCAGAAGGTCGTCACCTCCGCTTCGCGGTCGGTTCCCATCAGCGGGTCGTTCTTGAAGTAGCCCTTGTACCCCACCATTACGTCGTGATCGTCACCCTCGATCCGAACCTGCCACAACGACGTATTGCCCGAGAAGAATGCCGCATGGCCGCCCTTTGAAATGAATGCATCGACCGTATCGCGCATTCCTCGAGACCAATACTCGTCGTGACCGACCGAAAGATACAGACTGGCGTCGTCCAACACTTCGGGATGTTCTTCGAGGTCGGCATTTGTGCACACACCGATCTCGAAGCCCTGGCGCTCAGCCCACTCCAGGAACGGAAGCTCCCAGTCGGGCCAACCTGCTGACCCGGCATAACCTGAGAGATGGTTGATCTGGATATAACCCACGTGTGCGGCGTTCTGCGGATCGGGAGCGCCAGTACCCGTTACGCGGCGGCCCTTGCCCGGAGGCTTATAGAGGTAGCCCGCCGACATCGGGCGTTTCATGGTGACGTGGGTGCCTCCGGTATAGAGGTTCGATCCGCCAAAGTCGTTGTAGGCGTGCCAAGTATTGGTCGTCAGCGCGATCACGATGCGCGAACCCGAAGAAGGCCGAACAACGAAGAACGCGAAACCACGGCGCACCTTTTCGCCAACAGCGATCTCCATGACGACCTCGTAGTAGCCGGACCTCCATGTTGGCTCAACTTCGAGTGTGAGACTGATAGGCCATTCACACCCGTTTGAGGACGCATCCTTCGGCGTCTCATGCTCCTCAGTCGCGACCGCGCCAGAATGAAACACGATCTCGCGCAGCGCGCCAACCCTTGCAACCTCAACCCGTACCGGCCGGCCACCCGACGATGACATGTGCACACCAACCTGCTCTCCTGAGCGCACTGATTGCGGCCAGCAGTAACCGGTTACCTCATCGCGCGGCATTTCCGAACCCTAGACTCGCACAGCGATCAAGGCTCTCCGCAAGGCTCCGCGGTTCTGCTGGCGATGCTTCCACCCTGCCCAGGAGCTCCTTTGGAGCAGAGGGCCGCCGAACTCCCCACCGTCACCCGGGCAACAATTGGCCCCACGAGCACTGGCGTCGTTGCGACTGCCCTGGCCGATGGTCGATTCACATATCGTGTTGGGAACGTGGTGCGCATGGGAAGGGTGAACGATGGATCTCATTGACGAAGTGTCCGAAAAGGGAGTCGTCGAGCGCCGATTCGATCTCGTGGTGAACGACGAGACCGTGCCGGGCATCCACTGGCTGCCCGCCGGGGTCACAGCTCCGCATCCAACGATCCTCATCGGCCACGGAGGCACGCAGCACAAACGGGTTCCGAATGTCCTCGGCCTGGCCAGGAAACTCGTGAGGCACGGGGGCTACGGGGTGGTTGCTCTTGACGCCCCCGGCCACGGCGATCGGATGACGGAGGAGCAGAGTGACGCCAGAGCCGAACTTCTGACGCGCCGACGAGGCGAACGTCTCGCCCCGATCCCGGAGGAGCGCCTTCGAGCAATGGCTGGCGCCGCCCGTCAAGCAATCACGGAGTGGAAGGCGCTCCTCGATGATCTGGCCACCAACGAGCAATGGGCCAGTGGGCCTTTCGGCTACTGGGGCGTATCGATGGGGACTGCATTCGGCGTCCCACTACTCGCCGACGAACCTCGAATCAGCGCAGCCGTACTCGGTCTCGGTGCATTACGGGAAGGAAACGAAGAGCAAAAGGAGCGGGCGGCTCGAGTCACCATTCCACTGCTGTTCCTCTTCCAGTGGGATGACGAACTCATGGCCCGCGAAGGCGGCCTTGCCCTCTGGGACGCGTTCGGCTCAGGGGAGAAGACGATGCACATCAACCCTGGCCCGCACGTCGGAATCCCCCTCTTCGAGCGGGATGAGGCCCTTGCGTTCTTCAAGCGTCACTTCGATGCATAGGACCTGACTCACCCCCACCGGATTTCTCCCAAGTCCTTGGCCACCTGGGGAATCCGAGCGGTCGTCGAAACGGAAGCGTTCGATGATCTCGGACTTGAGCTCGGAACTGAACGACCGCCGGTCGTGGCGCTTGCACCGGTCGACGGTCTCCGTGATCGGCATCACTCCGGTGTTGCGCGGCCTGTGGTGGATGTCCGTCAGCCGCAACGAGCGCGGATCGCCAATTTGAGAGCAGTGAGGTCGGTACTGGGAGGTGGACTGATTCCATAACGCCTGCTCAAGTAGGCAAAACCGTTCAACCCGAGCGACGAATCCTGCTGAGTCCCCTCGAATGGGCCGACAAACGATGGACACGAGCACAGCTGTCGTTGAGTCCCCTAGCCGGAGGTGGCCCGTGTCGCCAGCGGTGCACGAATCGACATCAGCGTGTAAGACTGCAGCGATGACGACCGGAACGCTTGCACTGGGCCAACTGACCGATCAAGCACAGCAAGCCACAGGACTCGCCGACTTCGGCGATGAGTCGTGGAAGGAGGGGGCCGAGCGATTGATCTCTGACTTGAACGAGAGGGGTGCCCTGACCGAAGTCGGCAGTGTCATCGCTGGGTCCGACGTCGTCGAGTACCTCACCGGCCGGTTGCGCGTCGTCGATTGGGTGAAGCGCAACCCTTCGATCGCTGACGCGGATATCCGGCCCCCGATTGTCGTCCTCGGACAACCGCGGACCGGGACGACCATCCTGTTCGATGTCCTGGCCCAGGACCCAGCGAACCGGGTGCCGCTGACCTGGGAGGTCGACCAGCCATGGCCGCCACCAGAGACGGCGACCTACGAGTCCGATCCACGAATTGACGAGGTGGACGCCAAATTGGCCAACGTAGACCTGCTCATTCCGGGGTTCCAGCGCCATGCACGACATGGGTGCCAGGCTCGGCCAGGAATGCGTACGGATCACGGCCGGCGACTTTCGCAGCATGATCTTCTCGACGCAGTATCGGGTGCCGGAGTACCAACGGTGGCTTCTCCATCGAGGCCGACATGGCGCCCGCCTATCGGTATCACCGGATGTTCCTGCAGTACCTGCAGTCGGCGCATTCCGGCGAGCGATGGGTGATCAAGTCGCCAGCCCATCTGTGGTCGCTCAATGCCATGTTCCACGAGTATCCGGAGGCGCTGATCGTCCAGACCCATCGAGATCCGCTGCGCGTCGTCTGCTCGCTGGCATCGCTCGTCGATCTACTTCGCCGTCTCGCGAGCGACGAAGTCTCGATCTCGGCGGTCGCAGCCGAGTGGGTGGACGATATCGTCCTCGGTCTTGACAGGGCTATCGAGGCGCGAAGAGACGGGACCGTGCCGGCCGGACAAGCCGTGGACGTCCTATTCAGGGACTTTCTTCGGGACCCGATGGCCGTCGTGAGGACGATCTACGAACGCCTGGGCATCGAGCTGACCGACGCGGCCGAGAAAGCGATGCGATCCTTCCTGGCCGCCAACCCCCAGGAGAAGCACGGCGGCCATAGGTACTCGTTCGCTGAGACGGGCCTCGATGCAGGTCTCCTGCGAGAGCGGACGCGTGCGTATCAGGAGTTCTTCGACATTCCAGAGGAGGCATTGCCCTAGTGTCGGAGCCGATGGCAACAGCCGGCGAGATGCAGGCCTGGCGAACCCACGAATACGGGCAGCCGCTTGAGGCGCTCAAGCTCGATGTGGTCCCGATTCCTGACCCGGGTCCAGGGGAGCTGCGCATCAAGGTCCACGCGATCCCGCTCAACCTCAACGACCTCGAACGGATCACCGGCGGCAACATGATGGTTCGTCCCGAACTTCCGTACAGCCCTGGAATGGAAGTCATGGGCACGGTGGATCGCTGCGGTGATGGCACCGAACAGTGGGCTGGCCGGCGGGTGGTGTCGATTCCCACCGGGGCGTATGGCGGTTTCGCCGAATATGCGATCTGTCCCGTCTCATCGACGTTCGAGATGCCAGAGTCGATTCCGCTGCCCGATGCCGCAGCATTGTTCTTCCCCTTTCACCTGGCCTGGCTCGGTCTCATCGACCGAGCCGATCTTCAAGAGGGCGAGACCGTCCTCATCCATGCGGCCGCCGGCGGCTCGGGTTCGGCGGCCGTGCAACTCGCCGTAGATCGTGGCGCGAAGGTCTTCGCGACTGCCGGCACCGACGAGAAGGTCCGTCTCTGCCAAGAACTGGGCGCTCACGTGACGATCAACTACAACACGAGCGACTTTGCCGAGATCGTGCTGAGCGAAACGGGAGGCCAGGGGGTCGATGTGGTGTTCGACAATGTCGGCGAGGCGGTCTTCGAGAAGTCACTGCAGTGCACCAAGTACAACGGCCGATACCTGATGATGGGCTTTGCTTCCAACAAGATCGTCGCAGACGAGAAGTTCTTCGTGCCTCGACGGATCGCTCTGGGAAATCTCAAGCTGTGCGGAGTCCTCCTTTCGTACCAAGACCCGGACGCATTGGCCTTCCTCAAGATGGGCATGGGCTGGAATTTCATTCCCAGTGAGCTCGGCTCCCGAATCATGGACGAGATCGTCTCGCTCGTACGTTCGAAAAGGGTCAGGCCGGTCATTGGGCGCGTCGTCGACTTCCAGGAGATACCGGCAGCCATCGACGCGATGGCGCGGCGGGACACTGTCGGCCGCACCATTGCCTTGATTCCGCAGTAGGTTTGCCCAACGGCGAGCGTCGCCCGTGTGCGGCTTCGCCAATTCGCAGCCCCAACGCGATTCGACCTGCGGCCTTTACCTTGGCCTGGTGGCGAGGTCGGTCCGGACCGCGACATGTCGGACACCTACGCCGCGGCGGTCATGCGTCGCCCTCAGGAAACGCTCGGGCTCGCGAAAAGGCCGGGGCTCGGACGAAGGATCAGATCGGGCGCGCCGACCAGTCCGGGTCGTGCCGCCACGACGGCCGGGATCGCGTTCACGAGCCGCATCGCGGTGGCCAGAAGCCCTTGGCCGGCGGTGGCCTCGTCCCCCAGGCGAAGATCGAGTGTCAGCGACGGCCGGCCCAAGATCTCGACTCGGTGAATCGAACTGCCCGCCGGCGGCTGAGGCCACTGCGGCGCCACGTCCGACCGCATCCGGGTGACATGCTCGGCAAACAGGCGTCGCTCCCCGCGCACCACTCCGGCCACGCCGAAACGAACCGCCGCCAGCGTCCCCTTCTCAATCCGGCCGATGGGCACCTCGAAGGTCTCCGGCGCGTACCACCTCTCGCAGAACTCCTCCATGCCGTCGAGCTCCACACCGAGCTGATCAGCTAACAAGCGAACGACTCCACCCCAGAAGAAGGTGGGGACGCCGGGGGTCAGAATCGGGGCGGGAGCGCCGCGCGGCTGCCCGAAGCCGTAGGGAGCCGCCCACGACGGGTCCGGATGCATTCCGTAGTCCGCCAACTCTTGGACACGAATGGTTTCCACATGCTCGCAGATCTGAAGGGCGACCAAGGGAAGCGCTTCGCCGCTGAATCCGGGGTCGATGCCGCTCGTAAATAAGGATGTAGCGCCTTCGGCGCAGGCGTCCGCCAACTCATGGACCACCTTCGGATCGGCGGCTGACGGGTAGATGAGGTTCATCAACGAGCTCGACACCACGTTGGCGCCTGAGCGCAAGATCAGAGAGAGATGCGCCAGAGCGGCCCTCGGCCGAGTCTCGCCGACGGACGTGAACACGACGCAGTCAGGGCGGAGCCCGAGCAGCGCCTCGGTGTCCGTGGTGGCCTTGATCCCCGTATCCACGCCAAGCCCGCTCAGGTCACCAGCGTCGCGTCCGGCGCGCTCTGACCCGTGGGTGAACACCCCGACGAGCTCCATCTCGGGCCGGCGGATGAGCGCCCGCAATGCGTGACGTCCGACCCCACCGACGGACCATTGGACCACACGATAGGTCACTTCCAACCCCTTGGTCGACCCAGCAACCGGCGCTCTGCCGCCGCTGGCGAGACGCTACTTCGTGGTTCCCAACGCGACCGCGTTGCGCCACCTTCTCGGAACTGACGCATTGGTCCTCTGTCGTCTTGATTGCTGTCCGATCAACCGGACTGCCCTCCAAGTTGATCGTGGTCCGTCGGCATAAGCTCCGAGGCGATGTGTTGCGACCTGCCCGAGTCCGTCCTGGCTCCGGCGCCGGTAGCCGCAATGTTGCGCGAATACCGCAAGCTGCAAGCGACCTCTCTCTTGGACTGGGGACACGAGGTCGGCGACATACCGGGCGACGAGTACAAATCGTTTCTGGATCTGAGCCACCTCTGGACCTTGGTGGGCGAGACCGGCGATTGGTTTGACGCCATACGGCGTTGCCTCCCCGATCCACTCCCCCGCGGGCTCGTCGTTGCTCGTGTCCAGAGCTCTGGTGTGGAGGTGAGCTCGGGGCCGCTCCCGCTCCTGGTGCCTCGCCCGATGGTGCCTTGACTGGTTGGAGCGTGTGGAAAACCTCGCTGCTGAACACGGGACCTTCGTCGACAACTCCCAGTTCCAGGATCTGATTCGCTGTCCTCGATCGGGCCCGATCCTTCTACCGACGCGTCGAGGAGGGTTCGCGGGCCTCGTGAGTCAGACCCGGGCCCTACTGCGACTTCGCCGTGCCGTTCGCGTGAGCGCAGAGGTCATCACGGGGTGCGCTGTTCACAATGTGCCGTTGGAGGACAGGACAAGTGCTGCCTGACGCGGCATTAGTCGCCATCGCAGAGACTGAGGAAGGGTCGGAGGCCCCTCTCACCCGCCGAGAGAAGTGGGGGCAGAATTACGGTCGTCACACCAAGTGCTCCAGCGCCTGCGTCTCGACTTGCTCGATCCCCAAACATGACGGCATCCGCGGGGTCGACACCCAGTTGGTCCAGGGCCAGCTGGAACATCTGTGGATCTGGCTTCTGCACTCCGTGCTCGAAGGACAGCACGAAGGCGTCGACACAATGATCGAGACCTGCGTTCCTGAACTCTGGGCGAAGATCGAAATGGATGTCGCTCACCACTGCGACAGCTGTCCCGCGATCCCGCAGGCCTAGGAGGAAGGACGGGACATCGAGATAGAACGGGTGATTCGCGGAATCGAAATCCAGACCGTAGAGCGCAAGCGCCAGGTCCTCGTCTAGGCCCGCGCCGGAACCATCTGAGGTTGTGTTCCCGATGACCCTCCGAGCTGCAGTCCTCGGTGAGGAACCCCTGCTCGATGTCGCCCTCCATCGCGGCGCGGTTCAGAGAACGAGCCAGACGTTCAATCTCGTCTCGAACGGGCGTGCGTCCGAGCATCAGGTGTGCTCGTTCGAGCCACCAGGCGTCCGGAAAGTCAACGACGAGCGTCCCCCGCCAGTCGAGAAGAACGGCCTTCACCCCACCATTCTGGCGACATCACACGGGTTCTGCTGACCACCTTCGCACTCCGCCAGAAGTTACGTTTTGCGAAGTACCGGCTTAGGGACGATCGCAGGCCGGAGTTGATCTTGCCACTGTCAGGCGCTCACAACGCCAGATCAATGACAGACGCGTGAACCGGGGGCCTCGCGAATTTCAGCGCCGGAAGCAACGACTACCGCATCTTGTGTGCCGCCATCGATATCGCGGCCCTCGTCGTCCGAGGAGAGGCCCGCAGCTCCCCTGCGAAGGGTCGTTCGAGTGGGTAACGTCCTGTCCTGATGCGCGGCTGATGCGGTGAAGGGGCGTGGGCCCTTCCGCGTCCTTCGAAGCTGCCAATGGACTCTTCCCAGCGCTCAGATGCTTCCTGAGTGGCCGTGGGCCCGACGAGGCGGTTGTGAGCAGAGGACTCCGAGGTCGACCCACGTGGGGAGAAAACTCGGCGAACGCATGGAGCCACTCCGTACCCGAGGGCTGGTTCATCATCCGCAAGTCGACGTCCGTTGAACGCAAATCGGCGGGACTCGGCGGATATTGTGCCCCTCCATGGTGGTTGATCGGCTTGATTCGCTCCAGCATGCCGACCCCGAGTAGTCAACAGACCGTCTCGGGAGGAATGCTTTGACACCACGTCCGCTCGTAATCGAAGATCTCACCAAGCGCTACTCGAAGGAAGTGCTGGCCGTCGACGGGCTGAACCTGACGATCGAAGCGGGGAGCGTGTTTGGCCTGCTCGGACCGAACGGCGCCGGAAAAACAACGACGATGCGGATGTTGCTCGGCCTGATCAGACCGGACCATGGCACGATCTCCATGTTTGGACAAGCCGTGACGCCCGGTGCGTCCATCCTCCAGAAGGTGGGCTCGCTCGTGGAGGCTCCAGGCTTCGTCCCCTTTTTGTCGGGTCGCAAGAACCTCGAGCTTTACTGGAGGGCGGGGCGCTCGCCTCTCGCCGACGCCAACATGGACGAGGTCCTTGGAGTCGCTGCTCTCGGTGATGCGATCGAACGTAAGTTCAAGACGTACTCGCAGGGCATGCGTCAGCGGCTGGCAATCGCTCAGGCGCTTCTCGGGAAGCCGGAACTTCTCGTTCTCGACGAACCGACCAACGGCCTCGACCCACACCAGACCCGTGAGGTCCGCTCTGTCGTCCGCCGGGCAGCCGCATCTGGGACAACGGTGCTGCTTTCCAGTCACCTCTTGAGCGAGGTCGAGCAGCTCTGCGACCACGCTGCGGTGATCAGCGAGGGTCGCCTGGTCAAGTCCGGACCCGTGGCAGACCTGGTATCGAGTAGAACGACCGTCTACCTCGAGGTCGACAACGTCGCCGCGGCGTGCTCGGTGCTCGAAGGTCTCTCCATCTGCCGGACGGTTGTTCCTCAGGGCAAGGGCATCGTTCTCGAGCTCAACGGAGCCGAGCGCAAGGACATCGTGCTCGCTCTGGTCAACCAAGGTGTCGGGGTCCAGACGGTCATGGCACGGCGCGGCCTCGAAGAGGCCTACATCGAGCTTCTGGACAGTGCCGCCCCGTGATCTCGGTCGAGATTCGCGAACAATTCTTAAGGCCTCGTACCTACGTAGGAATGGCCCTTGTTACTTTGGTCCCAATCGTATTAGCGGCGGCATTCAAGGCCAACCCGCCGCGGGGCGTTGGCGACCTCTTCGACCTGTCCTCTTCGGGTGCGATCAACGTTGCGATCACAGCACTGACAGAGGTGAGCGCGTTTCTCCTGATCGTGATCGTCTCGTTGTTTGCGGGCGAGACGGTAGCCGGCGAGGCAGAATGGGGAACGCTGAGGTACCTGCTCCTTCGTCCGGTGACGCGCAGCCGCCTTCTTGCGGCCAAGCTCATGGTGAGCCTACTCCTCGCCCTGATAGCCACTCTTCTGATCAGCCTCGTCGCGTTGGCGATCGGGACCGTGTTATTCGGCTGGCACTCGGTCCAAGTTCCTGGCTTCACAACTTTGTCGTCCAGTCAGGCACTTGGCCGCCTCACCCTAGCGACGGTCTACGTGGCATGGAGCCAGGCGGCCTACCTCTCATTCGCGTTCATGCTTTCGACAATGACGGATCGAGCCTTGGCGGCCGTAGCAGGAGGGGTCGGACTGGGAGTTCTCTCGCAGATATTGAACAACATCTCTGCGTTGAACGGAACAAGCTACATCTATCCCACTCATTACCTCAACGTCTGGCAGCACCTGTTTTTCGGCGCGCCAAACACCGGCAATCTGATTCGCGGCGTGCTCGTGCAGGTGCCATATGTCGTGGTATTCCTCACAATTGCGTGGTGGTGGTTCAATCGCAAGGACATCCTGAGTTGACGCGGCCCACTTCCAGACGACCCTCGGATCTACAGCGACTCGCCCTCTGCACTGAGCCAGATAGATGTTGTGGACGACCTCGACCGAATCGGTGCAGAACGAGCCCGTGGAAATGTACGACTCAGTCGAGCCGCTCACCAAGGAGGCCACAGACGACTCGATTCGCTCGGTGCGTCGAGATGTTGCGCGGCTAGGAACGACGATGCTCGCGCTCGATCCGACGACGTGTCACCGAGTTCACCCAGCCGTGATGGTGCGCCGAACTCAGGTGATTCGTCCTATCCAGTCCTCATCACAACGCACTCGAGATCGCCGAGTTCCTCACCGCCATAGTTGCGGGGTGCTGAGGACAGATCGGGCCCAAATGTGGTGATCTTCACAGCCGTCGATCCTCCTTCGATTTGGATCACGTCCCTTACGACGCCGGCGCGGTTCTCCGATTCAGACTGTTCCTCTAGAACTCCGGAGGAATAGTCTCCCCGGGATGAGATGCGGAAGGAAGCGGCTCGCGTCCGCCGCGGTCCTGCGCCGGGTGACGGTGACGAGTGCCAGTTGGGTGCTCACGCTGATGGTGACGTTCGTTCCCACAGTGGCCCAATCTGCAACTGGGACCGCGTCCAGGACCCAGGTGCTCTACGTCTCAGCAACCGGATCCGATACAGGCAATACGTGCGCAATCCCGATGCGTCCGTGTGCAACCATCGGGCATGCCTTGCTCCAGCCGGCCAGCAAGAAGATCATCGATGTGGGCGCGGGCGAGTACCAGGAGTACGGCCTCGTTGTCACCGGCACCGTAGAGATCGACGGTGCCGGCGAGTCGTCCACGACCATTAACGCCGATCACCGGGGTCAGGCGATCCTCGTACAGGCCGGAGGGGCCTTGACGATGGATGGCGTGACGATCCGAAACGGGAACGGTCCTGCTCACGCTGGGGGTATCGAAAACAGCGGCACGCTGGCTCTCCTGCATGACCGTCTGGTCCACAATGTCGCGGTCGATCCCGGCGGAGCCATCGTGAACTACGCCACGATCACGGCATTGGTCGACGTGAGTTTCGTGAACAACTCCTCGCAGAGTTACGGTGGCGCCCTCACGAATTTCGGTACCATAGACGTTGCGAACGGTGACGTGTTCGAGAGGAACTTTGCCCAGAACGGCGCTGGTGCGGTCAATAACGAAGGCGCAATCAACACGCTCGACCGCACGTCGTTCACCGGCAATCGGTCTGAATACGCAGGAGCCATCGACAACGGTGGCACGATCGGCGACCTGAGCGAAGACTTGTTCGAGAACAATTCGGTCTACGGTTACGGCGGGGCACTCGTCAACGTCTTCGGGACCATGAGTGACGTCAGCGATGACACCTTCGTAGGCAACTCGGTGAGCGATCCCCTGGGTCAGGGGGGCGCTGTTGAACAGGACTTCGGAAACATCCTCACGCTTGCCGACGACACCATCACCGGCAACCACGCGACCACCGGGGGTGGGATTGACAACCAAACGGGAAGCACGATTCAGAGCATCTCAGGCGTCATCGTCGCTCTCAACACCGGGACCCAGGGCACCAACTGCGAGAACTTCCAAGGCAGCCTGGTTGATGCCGGGTACAACCTCGAGAGTGATGCCAATGCGACCTGTGGGTTCAGCGTCGGCGCGCACGACTTGGTTGGTGTCGACCCACAGCTCCGGGCGCTCGGCGAGTACGGAGGGCCGACGCTTTCCGAACCGCCGATTCCAAGGAGCCCGGTCGTCAACGCCGGACCGACCGTCGCCTGCCCGGCGACGGTCGACACGCCGCGGCGTCCCGCGCCCTCAGGGCGGTGCATGCGATATAGGGGCGGTTGAGTTCTCGCCCCCAGTGCCGACATCACTCGCGCCGTCTCATGGACCGGGCGCCGGAGGGACACGGGTAGAGATCACCGGACGTGGGTTCACCCTGACGACAGGTATCACGTTCGGTGGGAGTCCGGTGCGCCTTCGCGTGGTGGACGACACCGTAATAATGGTTTCGACCCCACCAGGTCACGGTACGGAGGCGGTGCGGATTACTGACACCGATGGACACACGGGTGGCCTTTCATTCACCTACGATCGGTGACATCTCAGGGTTGCTCGACGACGAAGAATTTCTTCACATCCTGGAACGCATCAAAGAGGTCATCATCGTCGGTGTATCCAATGTGTTTTTCGGCCGATCTCGAATCGGTCCTCGAGGAAGCGCCCGAAATTGCGGCTGCTGCCCTGGTGGACGTGCCGGATGATGATGAGGGCGAAGTCCAAGTTGCCTTCGTCGTACCCGCCGACGGCTCCATGGTCATGGCGGAGGAGGTACTGGCTCTCTTCCAGGGAAAAATCCGCCTACAAGCGACCTCGACATGTGATCTTCCTTGACGCACTGCCACGCACGTCGGTCGGCAAAGTTGAGAAAAGGACGCTTCGAACGAGGGCGCTGGCTGCACAAACGGATCTTTAGGCAGAGAGGGACCGCGCACCCTGCTTCCCTACCGAAGATCTTGGGTTCAGTGGCCAAGGACAACTCGGCGATGACCACCGAGGTTGCGCCGTTGCGCAGCAGAGCTCAGCGTCCAGTGTCGCGTCGCCCCGAACGGGACTGTGACACCCGCAACTTCGGGTATCACTGGCACGTATCGCCCGCGGAGTCAGCTGCGAAAGTGGACCGGGAAAATGATTCTGCGTCCGTGGCTCGGTCGAGTGCCGTTTGCTCTCGCCACGCACGCGATTGGTCTCCCAGTTGATGGGTGCGCCACGATCCCGGTTCGCGTACGGCAGCGCCGGGCCCTTCGAAGTGGCGGCCGACTG
Organism: uncultured Acidimicrobiaceae bacterium; assembly: GCA_963824445.1. GTDB lineage: Bacteria > Actinomycetota > Acidimicrobiia > Acidimicrobiales > RAAP-2 > Bog-473. Next base: position 284,333 of record CAWGPG010000004.1, read on the forward strand.
GGCCCTACCGCTCACCGGCACCCAGAGCCCTGGCCTATCTCCCAACGAGTGCCTCATCGCTTGCAATAGGGATTGCGGGACCCTAGGCACTCCACCGTCATGTGGGGGCCGCGACCTCTATCATGGCTGCACAGTCGCAGTTTGTTTCCTGGGGGCAAAGTGAAGACGCCTACCGAGTTGACCCAGTTGTTCCGGGATCGGAGTCTTAAAATAACACGCCAACGCCAGTGCATCTTCAGGGTTCTAGAGGACAACAGCTCCCATCCGACCGCCTATACGGTCTTCGAGTCCGTGCGTGAAGAGATGCCGACGATCTCGTTGCGCACCGTCTACCAGACCCTCAACGACTTGGTGGAGCTGGGTGAGATCCAGCAGGTGGACGCGGGGACAGGCGCCTCTCGCTTCGACCCGGTGACCGGCGCCCACCATCACCTGGTGTGCACCGAGTGCGGAGCGATCCGCGACGTGCACTGTGACCTTGCCGGACTTGACCTCCCGGCGAGGAAACGCCAGGGCTTCGCCATATCGGGTACTGAGGTCATCTTCCGTGGCCTGTGCGCCGACTGTTCACAACCAACCAGCCGTCAGAAAGATGGTGTAAGAAAGCAGGAGGATCGACATGCCTGACACCGGCAGCGAAAGCGAGAGCCCGGCAATTCCGTCGCCGGTTCCCAAGGCGCATCGGCCCTTTTCGAATCGGGACTGGTGGCCGAATCAGCTGGATCTCTCCATGCTGCGCCGGCACACGTCGCTGTCCAATCCGATGGGTGAGGGCTTCGACTACAAGGACGAGTTCGCCACCCTCGACGTCGAAGCGCTGAAGCGGGACGTCTTCGAGGTCATGACCACGTCGCAGGAATGGTGGCCAGCGGACTACGGCCACTACGGACCGCTCTTCATCCGGATGACGTGGCATGCCGCCGGCACGTACCGCATCGCCGATGGCCGGGGCGGTGGCGGCGAGGGAGCTCAGCGCTTCGCCCCCTTGAACAGTTGGCCGGATAACGCGAACCTCGACAAGGCGCGCCGGTTGCTGTGGCCGGTCAAGCAGAAGTACGGCCGGAAGATCTCCTGGGCCGACCTGATCATCTTCGCCGGTAATTGCGCCTACGAATCGATGGGGTTCAAGACGTTCGGCTTCGGGTTCGGGCGCCCGGACATCTGGGAGCCCGACGAGATCTTCTGGGGCCCTGAGGACACCTGGCTGGGGGACGAACGCCACGCCGCCGAAGGGGACATCGAGGGGCCTTTCGGCGCCGATCACATGGGCCTGATCTACGTGAATCCGCAAGGTCCGGGCGGCAACCCGGACCCACTCGCTTCGGCGAATTACATCCGAGAGACCTTCCGCCGGATGGCCATGAACGACGAGGAGACGCTGGCGCTCATCGTCGGTGGCCACACGTTCGGTAAGGCCCATGGCGCAGTCAGTGAGGATTACGGCGGTCCCGAACCCGAAGGTGCATCCATCGAGGAGCAGGGCTTCGGCTGGCGGAACACCTTCGGTAGTGGCAAGGGCGCCGATACGCTCACCAGCGGGATCGAGGGTGCCTGGACCAACGAGCCGACGAAGTGGGACAACGGGTTCCTCGACAACTTGTTCCAATACGACTGGGAGCTCACCGAGAGCCCCACGGGTGCGAAGCAATGGAAACCCAAGAATCCCGAGGCGCAGGACACCGTGCCCGATGCTCATGATCCGTCGAAACGGCACGCTCCGATGATGCTGACCACCGATCTAGCGATGAGGCTCGATCCGATCTACGGGCCGATCGCCGAAGCGCTTCCACGAGAACCCCGACCAGCTGGCCGACGCGTTCGCCCGGGCGTGGTACAAGCTGTTGCACCGCGACATGGGTCCCGTCACGCGCTACCTAGGCCCGTGGGTTCCGGGGCCACAGCTGTGGCAGGACCCCGTCCCCGCGGTCGATCACGAGTTGATCGGAAATGAGGACATCGCTGCCCTCAAGAGCAAGATCCTGGCGTCGGGACTGTCCGTCTCCCAGCTGGTCTCCACTGCGTGGTCATCGGCGGCCACCTTCCGCGGCACCGACAAGCGGGGTGGGGCCAACGGGGCACGGGTTCGTCTCGCGCCGCAGAAGGACTGGGAGGTGAACAACCCGACCGAACTGGCCAAGGTGCTCCAGACCCTCGAACAGGTCCAGCAGGACTTCAACAGCTCGCAGTCGGGCGGCAAGAAGGTCTCGCTGGCCGACGTGATCGTCTTGGGCGGGTGCGCGGGTGTCGAGCAGGCGGCAAAGAAAGCCGGCAGCGACATCACCGTCCCGTTCCAGCCGGGGCGCACTGACGCCTCCCAGGAGCAGACCGACGTCGAGTCGTTCGCCGTCCTCGAACCGATCTTTGACGGATTCCGCAACTACCTCCGAGCCGGAGAGAAGCGGCCGGCGGAGGAGCTGCTGGTCGAGCGGGCGTTCATGCTGAATTTGACCGCCCCTGAGACGGCGGTCCTTATCGGCGGTATGCGGGCCCTGAACGCCAACGCCGGGCAATCCCGGAACGGCGTGTTAACCGATCGGCCCGAGACTTTGACCAATGACTTCTTCGCGAATCTGCTCGACATGAGCACGGAGTGGAAGCCATCCGTTTCGGGCGAGAACGAGTTCGAGGGTCGCGATCGAGCCACAGGCGAGGTCAAGTGGACCGCCACTGCCGTCGACCTCGTGTTCGGTTCGAACTCCCAGCTGCGAGCCATCTCGGAGGTCTACGCATGTGACGACTCGAAGGAGAAGTTCGTCGCGAGACTTCGTCGTCGCGTGGGATCAAGTCATGAACCTCGATCGCTTCGACCTCGCCTGAACTTTCTGCGTTGATGAGAGCGAAATCACAAGGAGACTGCGCGGTAGCCGGTCGCCCTACGTCTGATCGCACCCGCTTTGGTCAGCTGGTGCCGTGACGACGCGGTTGCGAGCACTCACGCATTCTCGTTGCTCGCACCACGTGCACCATCACGCAGACGACTAGTGCAAGGGCCATGAAGGTCAGTAGCCGGCAGTCGAGAAACGAGCCGTCTTGGGTCGCCATCAACTTCTCTCTGGCATAAGCCTGGGCAACCATGACGCTTACGCAGTGCGCCACGATTTTGTGGAGTCCCTAGACGATGCTCACGCGTTCCAGCCCCACGGCCTCGTCGGTCAGCAGCTCCGACTGCGATTCGAGTCCCAGCCCACATCGTCAAGCCGACGAGTGTCCTCTGGCGCCTTTGCACTACCACAGCAGCGACATTGACCCTTAGGTAGGCCAGCGCTCTACCTTTCTTGAGGTCGAGGTCTCGGCGCTCGAGGCTCGGACCATGTCGGCGACGATCTCTTCTGCTTCAGCCCGCTCGACGCCCATGTCCACGCGCAAGAGCTTCCAAACGAGGACGTCGGTGGCCGCAATGATACCGATCAGGCGCCGTTCTCTCCTTCGTCCTCTTAATCCATGCAGCAAAGGCTCAAATGTCCCTTTGGCCCACTTCCGGTGATAGTCGCGACCTGCGTCCATCAGGTTTCGAACGGCCGGCAATCGATCCTCTTGAGACAACATCCGGAGGATGGCGAGACCATGTGCTTCATAGTGGGCAAAGAGAATTGTCGACTGCCTCGGCGAACGTCCCTTCCCTGAGCGGCGTCGCGAGCAGCAACTTCCTGTCTACCCCACCACCGATACGCCGCGGTGAGCAGATCGTCCTTGGTGCCGAATCGCAGGTACAAGGTTTGCACCGTGACTCCGGCATCACTGGCGATGTCTTGCAGACGCACCTCTTCGTACGGTCGGGAACCAAAATGTTCCCAAGCCGCGGCAAGCAGACGTTCGCCGGTTGCCGCGGCTGCATCGGCCCGAGCGGTCATTCGATAGGAGCGTCTTTGGGGTTTGTTTGTCGGCATGGTCCGGAGGATCCTCTTGACATTTTGACTTGATGATAACTAAAGTGAAATCCGATGCGAGTGCTTTCAATCACTGCTTGCTTTCAGCGGGAACGCTCCGCCTCAGCTGGCAGTCACCCGTTGCCTGGTCGAGAGGGGTCACGACGTCCGCGTCTTGGCCCACCGGGCAGGCCGAGAGCGAGTAGAGCGAACGGGCGCCACGGTGATCGAAGTCGAAGGATCTACCGCCGAACTCGATTTGACTCGGGCGGAGACCGATTCGGTGCGAGATTGGGCGGCCAAGACACCATTTGGCGCCGCGGTGCGGTTACGCGATGGGGCAATGATCGAGCCACTGCCAGAGGGCACTCGGCAGTGCGCCGCAATCTTGGGCGACTGGCCGGCCGATGTGGTGGTGTTCGACTGGCTCTTTCTCGGCGCGGCGGTGGCCGCCGAGAGCTGCGGGATCCCCGCGGTGGCGCTGGTGCATTGTCCCTATCCATTGCCTATTTCCGGCGCACCGCCATTGTTCAGCGGAATGAAGCCGATGGCAGGTGCCGTAGGTTCTCTCCGTGACCGGGCCCTCAACGGCTTCCTCCGGCGATTCTCAGCCGCAGGATTGCCCCAGCTCAACCGGGTCCGGGTTGAGCGTGGACTCGCACCGCTGAGCGCCTGGGAGGACCAGCTACGTTCCGTGGCCGGCATTTATGTCCTGACGGCACCAGAACTCGACTTTGCCGGCTCCCTGTCGTTGCCGGAAAACGTGCACTACGTCGGCCCGGCTTTCGAACACTACAGCGGCGAATGGCGCTCTCCCTGGCCGCCGGAGAACTCAGATCCACTGATTCTGGTGAGCTTTTCGACCAGTTACATGAACCAGAACGCCCTCGTCCAGCGCGTTCTCGACGCCGTCGATGGCCTGAAAGCCAGAGTCCTCTTTACCGCCGGTCCCGCCATTGACATAGCGCAACTTCGCCTCCCTGCGAATACCAAAGCGGAAGAATTTGTGCCCCACAAGGCTGTTCTGCCCGAAGCCTCGACTTGTCATCACCCACGCCGGCTGGCAGACCGTCAATGCGGCGCTCTCGTGTGGCGTACCGCTTGTCTGCATCCCTGATGGTCGTGATCAACCGGATAACGCCGTTCGAGTCCTCGCCGCCCGTGCCGGTGTTCGTGTCAGCAAGAAGGCATCGAATTGGCAAGATGCGGCGAGTCGTCGAGCGAGGCACTCGGAGACCCGAGCCTGAAACGCGGTGCGGAGCTGATGGCAACTGCCCTCTCCCGCCAGGACGGAGCGCTCACGACCGTCGAGGCACTCGAGGGCTCTGGTGAAGACGAATGGTATGCCCACGTCATCACGTCAACCATGACCTCAGCGCGCAACACGTGGTGAAGTGCTGCACGCGCCTCGAGCGGAAGAGACGGCCGCTTTCTTACGGTCGTCGGTCGCGCTGATGGCGTTTATCCGGGAACATCGGCCGCTTGGGGGATATGGGCCGGCACGGCGCGCGATGAGGGACGTCCCGGCGCCGCGGTATCTCTGCGAGGACGGGACCCTTTACTCATCGGATATCCCCCAAATGGTCGATGTTCGGCGGGCAGTTTGGGCGAATAGTAGGGATATGACGGACCTGCTCAGGTGGAGAGGAAAGGACCCCGAGTGAACAATCCCGTCACTTTTCCTGAGTCCGAAACGACGGCGCATTGTACTTCAGGATGACCGAGCGTGCCAAGACCCGGCCCAGGAGGGTCGACGGCGTTCGGTCCGTTGTTCAGAGTTCGTCTCGTCGGTGCAGACGGCACGGCGGAACTGACGCAGAGAAAGGAAAAACCATGACCACCAAGAACGACCCGGACGCCAAAGCGGACCCGGCGTCATCCTCCGCGACGAGAGCCAGGACGAAGAAGCCCATGCCCATCACCCGCTTCGCCCGACGTTGTGCCCTGCCGTCGGCGGTACTGGCCCTGGCCGCGAGCGTCGCCCCGCTCTTTTCGACGTCGGCCTCGGCGGCCCAAGAACCAATCAGCCCCCAGTCGACGTCTCCGGTCGTCTCGGACGGGAGTGGGCTGGCGACGACCGAGGTCGACTCGAACCACGACGTGTTGCTCTTCACCCAGTCCAACGGCGCGACCACCTGGGCCGAGCAGACGATCGCCACCTCGGCGCGCGCCAAGGACTACTTCGATCCCGAGATCGCCTCTGACGGTGCGGGCGACCTGGTGATCGTGGCCCTCGACGGCAAAGCGCACGTGTGGTCCTGGAGCGGCAGCGTCGGCGCCAAGTTCCACAAGAGCGTGGTCTCTGAGACGAGCACGTACTCGACCCCGTCGATCGCCTACTCGCCGGCCGGAGAGAACTTCGTCGTCGCCGCCACCGATTCGGGTCGCAACGTCGACTTTTGGTACCAAAGTGCGGGTTCGTGGTCGCCCGAGTTGGTTCGGAGCGGCCAGGCCGTGCCCTTCCTCGCCACCGTGGTCACGGTGAGCGACACCGGGGTCGTCGTCGTCGCCACCGATCCCAACGTGGAGCTCGACGTCTTCTACCAGCCGTTCTTCGCCTCAGGCTGGACCCTCACCTCGACGTCCCCCGGCGGCTACATCGACCCGTCGGTGGCGTGGTCCGGGACCGACGTCTTGGTGGCCATCGACCAGGCGGGCGTGCAATTCGGAGACCAGTCGCTCCACGTCATCAGCTACAGCGACAAGGGCGTCTTCGTCTCGAACACCGCCCTGGGCGAATCGACGACCACCGGGAGCTTGACCGGGACCGCCATTGTCTGGTCCGGCTTCAACGTCGGGGTGGTGTCCCAAGATGCCCAGGGCGACGGTGCGCTCAACTTCTTCTACTCTGACTCGGACTTCGTCTTCCACGAAGAGCCGGTGGCAACGGGCACCGCGAATCGCGATTACAACTTCTTCCCGGGGATCGCGGTGGCCAACGACAGCGTCGAGATCACCGACGTCTCCAACGCCGACCTCTACGGGTTCTCCCAGCCCATCGGCGGGAGCGGGTGGCCCCACCAGGTCATCGCCAAGTAGCGCGGTCGTTCCACGGATCACTGCGGCAAATCGAGGGCCGGTGCGCCAAGCACCGGACCTCCCGGTCGCCAGCGGGGTGGCCGTAGGGGCGCCGACGCGGCTGATCACGGGGGCCCGCCAAGGTCGGCGCGACGCCGGCAAGTCCCGATCCGATCGACACTCTCGCCGCCTCTCGGGCGTCGAAGAGGCTGTCGTGCATACGCTTTCCCTGCTGGAGACGGCACTCTACGTTTCCCGGCTCTTCCGGTTCTTGCGGGGGACGCAATGCTCGACGCGCAAAGAACGCGACCAGCCCCGGGAAGTTGTGCGGTCCGAGACCGATTCGACCAGACGGTCGAGTCCGTTTGTCTGCTAGCACGGCGTGGGGCAACAACTCACTCGAAGCGATGATGGCCGCCGGGAATGATCCGGCACGGAACCAGGGCCTTTTCGTCGATGTAGTAACTCGCACATATCCGGTGGTAGCCGTCCGCAACCCAAAGGGGGACGCCCTGCACAAGAAGCACCGGTGTGAGCTTCTTGCCGAGCTTCACTTTCTCGAGATCGGCGGCAACCTCGGAGTCGTCGCGCGCCAAGAGTGGAAGACCCGAGCTTCGCAGAATGTCTTTCGCCGGGTGGTATTCCAGGGTCTGTTGCTTCCGGAGCGCTTTGGCCAGCTTGGCGGCTTCCCCTGGGCCCACAAGCAACGACAGATACGACTTTGCACCCGAGAGATCCTGGGCTTCGGGCTTGTTCTTCCAATGTTCTTCAGCCACCGATCCTCACATTCTCGCATCGACGAGAGGCTCCGCGGGCTCTTGTCGCTCCGTCGGGAACTGTTCCAACGCGAGTCGATGGCCCGCGCTGGAACAGTTCACGTTCAGTCCTGATGGCTGCGCTGGTCGGCTTCGTGTACCTTCGCTTCGGCGCGAGCCTTCTCGGCTTGGGCCTCTTTCGCTGCGACATCACGCTGTGAGTCCGCCTTCTCCTGCTGAGCACGTCCTTCACGCCGTAGTTCATCCCTGCCTGTCACGGCTCCAGCCGCTTCCTTGGCTTTGCCTTTGATGCCTTCGACAACTCCCTTTACGCCGGCTTCGGGGCCGGTGTCCTTCTCGCTTGCGTTGGTCATGTGTGCCTTTCATCTATTGTCGAATCTTTTCTGCGAATTTTCAGGTATTTCTGTCCTTGTGCGCCCTGTTCGGGTCGCGAGGACACACTCTCCTATGCCCGTCTCGAGTAGGTGCTACACACAGATGTGATGCATGCACATCCAAGGCCAGGGCGGAGCTAATCGGTCGTATGGGAGTTCTCGCGCCGCCGATGGAGAGCCTCCATGCGCTCCTGGCGGCCGTTGGCCAACACGTAGCCAAGACCCAGTGCGATGACGACGACGGCAACCACCCACAACGCATGGAGAGCAAATCCGATGAGGCCAAAGAAGAGGGCGGTGCCCAGCACGGCCACCATGGCCGCGCCTGACACTCTGCGCTCGACGAGCAATGAAGCGATGCGTCGAGATTCTTGTGATCTGGTTCTCGTGTATGCCATTTCTGTCACTCTCGCTCTGGCGGTCGGAGCCTGAATGGCCAAGACCGGGTCGAAATCCCCGCTCACTGCGGCGCTGGTAGAACGGCTGAGGACGCAAGGACGTTGGGTGGCGCATCGTCCGGGTCGAGTGTGTCCCCCGGGTGGGAGCCGTCCGCCGGAACGATCCCGGCGCGGGCGCTCTCTCGCTCCTCGATCAGCTCGTCGCGGTTCTTGCTGACGGCAGCCGTCTCACGACGTGACTGCTTGAGTCCTCGGCGCGCAGCGCGGCCTCGACGAGAGGCTCGGCGTGCACTGGCCAGGAGCAGGCTGAACCCCAACACGGCGATTGCCCCAACCACGATGCCGTAGAGGAACAGGGTGCCGGTCGAGCCCGTGACGTGGTAGCCGAACACCGCGAAGCCGTGGGCGAGAGGGTGGGCACTTCCAGCGTTGCTCAGGACGCCGGCCACGCCGACCACAACCGCGGCAACCAGGATGACGAGCCCGAGGATGATGATCACAACAACTCCAAATACATCGTAGACAGACAGCGTAGTGGCCGCCTAGAGTTGTGTCAACACCGTAGATCTACGTTGGAGTAGCTTGGCCAGCGGTCCCATCCACCCGAGAGAAGGTGCTACCTCACTCATGACCCCCTTGGCTCATGACCCCTTGGCAGCTGACCGTACGGTCGAAGACAGCGACGCCAAGCGGGACGGCAAGATCACCCGGGATGTCGTCTTGGCGACTGCGTTGGAGCTCGTCGATCGCGACGGGGTCGATCGATTGTCAATGCGCCGTCTCGCGGGCGCGCTCGGCCGCGACCCGATGATCCTCTACCGCTACGCAGCCAACAAGGCGGCCCTGCTCGACGACGTCGCCGAGACGGTACTAGCCCAGCTCAGCGTCGATCGCACGGACCCCGACTGGGCGGCCCAGCTGCGCGCGGTCGCTCGCGACTACCGCCGGCTGGCTCTGGCCCACCCACACGTGGTGCCGCTGCTCGTGACCCGTCCTCTGGCCACCCCGCTCGCACTCCGCCCCAAGGGCACCTTGCGCCCGCTCGAAGACGTCCTCGCCCTGCTCACCGGAGCCGGGTTCAGCGGACCCGATGCCCTGCACATCTACCGGGCCTTGTTCGGCTTCCTGCACGGCCATGTGCTGAACGAGCTGCAGGAGCTGGTCGAGAACCCCGAGGAGACCGATGACCTGCTGCGGCTTGGACTGCAGCGACTACCGATCGGCGAGTTCCCGCTCCTTCGTAGCCTCGCCCCGGTACTGGCTTCCTACGACGGCGCTGCCGAGCTCGAACGCGGCCTCGACATCCTCCTCACCGGACTGACAGCCACGCTGAGCCGTCCAAAACGAGTGACTCATCCCGCTGCTGCTGGACCCTGACTCAGTCCGACCGAGCCCGGCTGATGATGGGAACCAAGATTCTTCCAAACAGTCCCGGCTGGGACGTTGTGTTGGCTGTCCCGACTGCCAGCAAAGATGAGTGTGGTGCCCTCCTTCATGCACCACGACGCCCGAGGCCTCCCGTTCAAGAGCTGCCGTCCCCACGCCGAGTCACACTTGCCGGCGATGTGGTTTTCGTTATCCAGGTCACCGGCCTCTGAATCCGTTGCGATCGTCCGAGTGGGCCGCGCTCTACGCCGCGTACCACAACACCATCGAGCGGCAACAACGCCTACTTGAGGGATCCAACCCACGAATTCTGGCACTCGCCGAGGGCGCGCCGCTTTGATTTGTATGCACCTATCCGGGTCTTCCCGAAACGGCGACGTCAGGCAAAGAGCGGGAGTAGACGGGCATGGATCGTGCCCTCCGCGGAAGTGTTGATATCCTTGTGGCCGGCTGGCCTCCAGTGGAGTCCACCAATGGAGGCCAGTGACGGCACTCGCGAAGCCGCAGCCCTGGGCTCGGTTCCCTAGACTTTGGCGAGTTTTCCGTTGCTCACCCACGTCTCTGCTGCCGTCTCGGTGAGCTTGATCACATCCTCTGGATGCGAAACCATCGCCACGTGGCTGCTCGGAACTTCAACGGTCGTCGCGCCCATGCGCTTAGCGAAGAGACGCTCAGCGTCGGGTGGGATGGCTTGATCGTTGGACGCCACCATGTACCAAGACGGCAGCGACTTCCAGGCTGGGACACCCATTACGTCTCCGAGCGTGGACGCTGACAGGGCCTGTTGGACGGCGAACATGACCTTCGCTTTGGCCGGAGCGATATCCGCGGCGAAGTGCGTCACGAAGTCGTCCTCGGGTAACCAGGCAAACCCATGCTCGTCGATATCGAGATGCGCCAGTGCCGGGGTCGGAGGCCCTTGCGCCAACAATCCCCCGATGGTTTCGCCTTCGTCGAGCCCGAAGGCTGCGATGTAGACGAGACCGACCACAGTGGGTGAATCGGTGCCCAAAGAGGTCATGATCTGCCCGCCGTAGGAGTGACCGACGACGACGGTCGGGCCGTCTTGGCGATTGAGCACCTGTCGGAGCCGGGCCACGTCATCTGCGAGCGAACTTTCGGGAAACTGCGGTGCAGTGACGTTGTACCCCTTGGCCTGGAGCCCTTCTATGACCGCACTCCAACAAGACCCGTCGGCCCAGGCCCCGTGGACAAGAACGACATTCGGTTTTGATGTTGCCATGATTCTTCCTCGTTTCTACACGAGCACGCAGGAAAGCCTGCTCGAGAGTAGGTGATGAATTCGAACGACTATCGCCGTGCGTCGCCACGCCGCGCTGGAAATGGCGCCATAGCGGGAGGCGGCCGCTCTACACGGTCACCTCACAGCTCCACTCCTGATGGAGTCACGTACAACGATGCAGCCAGAGGCTAACGGTGCCCCGTTGCCAGGAGACTCTCGATGAAGACCAGGAGACTCTCGATCGGAACGATCTAGGGCTTCAGCGGGTATCCGCTCATTGGGGACGAACAGCTGAAGTGTACGGCCGGGGTTCCATGGAACCCCCCAATCCTCCCCCGTCAGGCGAGGGCGCAGTGGCTCAAGTTGAACTGCACACAACCTACCAGCTTCTTCAGTCAACGCCGCGAGGCGCTCATTCCTCGCGGTGTCCTGTTCGACGCAGAGAAGGGGCCAATGACCGGTTCGTTGCCAGGACCTCAGCGGTGGCGCGGGTGGTGCTGCACACCGCGCCGTACAGTTACAGCGGCCCACACGACAAATGCCCGGTATCGACTCATCCGGAGTTGAGAGTGCGGCGCGCATACGCAGAGCCAGCTGCGGTGTACTGGTCTGGCTCATGGTCCGGACGCGATCGATCTGGACCAGTGACGGAGCCTCTTACGTCGGCTGGTGCTCGACCGACTGAACCAGGGGTCTCCAGGCTCTACGCCTATTGCCAGCCTAGTCCTTCGGCTTCATGGCTCTGCTCAGTCGTTTTAACGACTCGTACCGAAGTACCGATGGTTGTCTCCGCAAAGTAAGCTGAAAGCTACGATGATGGGGAGGAAGCCCTGGAGCTGTCCGAGGACTTGACTCACGACGTCGGTAAGCCTCCCCGTATGAGTCGCCAAGGAGAAGGTGTTATGTCGCGACGTCAGAGTCGCCAGCAGGTCGCGCAATATCTCGTCCAACACGGGCCCTTTGAGGATTCGACCGGGCGAGCCACCGCCAAGCTCAAAGAGGTCCTCGGCTACGAGGGGAGCAATGCCGGCTTCACCCAGCTAATCGCAAACATGGATCGGGCAGGCGAGCTGACGAGAGAGGTCAGAGGGAAGCGGACCTATCGGATCATGGCCGCCGGAGACACTACGCCCTCGAACGTCGACCACTCGCTCGATGGCGCAGACGACACGGAGATGGACTACGACAAGATGGCGTCTGCGTTGCTCCTCCAGGTGATGCAGACCCTGAGCGAGGGCAACCGACAGCGAGGAAGCGACGGGTCGTGGGCGCGACGCAGGATCGAGCGACTCGAGAGCCGCATCAACGATCTTGAGCGGGACCTGTTGCAAGCGAAGGCGGAGTCGAGGACCATTGCCGCGGAACGTGACGAGCTCCGACTCCTCCTCGAACACAGCCAGGCGAACCTCGCTCTTCTCTCGGATCGCGTCTCGACCGGCAAGCCTCGTCAGGTGCAGCTCTCGAAACTTCTTGGAGAAGACGAACGCGCACTGCTACATCAGCTTCGCGGCAATGCCCCCGCTGACGACCGTCCCGGCCGGGCCGGTTAACGGTTTGCCGTTTGGTTCAGAGGATTCTGTTTGAAGCTGTCCTCTGTCCTCTGCATTTGCTTCCGCGTTCTCGCAGTTCAGGATCGGAGCCAGGTCATCGTGGCTCGCAGCGTCTCCGCAATTCCGCTCGCCTTGATTCACATGAAAGTGATCCCAATACAAGCGAAGTCTCTTTGAGGTCCTAGTCGACTTCCACGAGAGCCAAAGACCGCCTCGGCCCGCCGTGGCGAACGCGGCGGTGATCTCGGCGCTGAGACGACGAACGAACAGTCGGGTTTGTGCGGTAGGCTCAGTTTTCATCCCCTTGGGAGAGTCGCTTCGCTTGGGCAGGACGGCCACGACGGCCAGCGTTGCCTCGTGCAGGTTCGACGCCTCGACCGAGCCTCTGTGAGGAGGATCTGTGCGTGTCCCGAGCTTGCCTATCGATGGCCTTGATGGTCGCGCCTGCTCCATCGGGATTCTTAGCTCATTCCCTCCGACTGCGTGCGGTCTAGCCACTTTCACCGCTGCGCTGGCGACCGGACTGGCAACGCACAATACCCAGGTCGGCGTGGTTCGGGTCGTCGACGCGCACAGCCAGATTTCGCCAAACGACCTGGTCGCCGGCGAGCTGGTCAACGGATGTCGGGACTCCGTAATCGCCAGTTCGGACGCATTGAACCAGTTCGATGTGGCAGTTGTGCAACATGAGTACGGCCTCTATGGGGGTAGGGACGGGGACGAGGTGCTCGAGGTCCTCGGCGGTCTTCACGTCCCCATCATCGTGATCGCCCATACAATCCTCGCAAACCCCACGCCGCATCAGCGGTCTGTTCTGAACGACGTCGCAGCTCTTGCGGACCAGGTGGTGGTCATGACAGAGGCGGCGCGGGTCCGCATCTGTGACGGATTCGACGTAGACGCTTCCAGAGTGGCCACCATCGCCCACGGTGCCGCCATCCCTGCTGCACGTGTCGTTCCAGATCGGAGAGGCCGGCCGCTCATCCTGACCTGGGGGCTGATCGGACCGGGCAAGGGCATCGAACGCGCCATTGAGGCCATGCGCACACTGCATGACCTGCCGATGCGACCGCGCTATCTGGTCGCCGGTCAGACCCACCCAAAGGTGCTGGCTACTCACGGAGAGTCGTACCGTCTGGACCGGATTGAGCAGGCGGAGCGGCACGGGATCTCCTCATCCGTCGCTTTCGACGCCGACTATCGCGACGTGGCGTCGCTCACGGGGTTGATCCAGTCCAGCAAGGTCGTCCTCCTACCATATGACTCCAAGGATCAGGTGACGTCCGGCGTCCTTGTTGATGCCATTGCTGCCGGACGCCCAGTGGTGGCGACCGCCTTTCCGCACGCGATCGAGTTGCTCTCCAGCGGCGCCGGCCTTGTCGTTGACCACGATGACCACGACGCAATGGCTCGCGCCCTGCGGAGGGTCCTTACCAGACCTGAGCTGGCTGCCAAAATGGCCGCAGAGGCGTCGCGGCTCGCCCCGGGCCTCGGATGGTCGGTTGTGGCAGGCCAGTACCTGAAGCTTGCCGATGATGTCCTCACCGAGCGGCTCGCTCTGGTATGAGTTCGTCGCCAGCAGTTCCCGAGCCTAACTTCGACCACCTGATACATCTGAGCGACGAGCGTGGCACCTTCGAACACGCCCTTTTCAGCGAGCCCCGACCCGAACACGGCTACTGCACTGACGATATGGCCCGCGTGCTTGTCGCTGCCACTCGGGAACGAGGCCACACCACGGTGATGCGCAACCTCGCGATGCTCAGCTTGAGGTTCCTACAGGACGCGTTGGACTCGCAGGGTCGGTGTCGGAATCGAATGGACAGAAGTGGTGAGTGGGAGGATCGCACTGCACTCGATGACTGCTGGGGCAGAAGTATCTGGGGGCTTGGCACGGCCGTCTCGCACAGTGACGACCATCTGATACGTCACCTGGCCAGGAAGGGACTCGAGCGAGCGATGCGGCAACGATCACCGTGGCCGAAAGCCATGGCGTTCGCTGTGCTGGGCGCGGCAGAGGTGATCAATGTGGATCCAGACGACGTGCTTGCCCGCAGCCTTCTGTCGGATGCCGCAGATGCGATGAGCGGTACCGCCCGACGTGGACAGGCCCGGTGGCCCGAGCCGCGGCTCACCTACGCCAACGCGACCCTCCCCGAATCGATGATCGCCGCTGGTTCTGCGCTCGAGCGTCCGGTCCTCCAACGGCGGGGATTGGCCCTCTTGGAATGGCTGCTCGACCGCGAAACTCGGCAAGGGCATCTATCGGTCACCCCCGTCGGAGGCATCGATCCCGACAAACATGGACCTCGGTTCGACCAACAGCCAATTGAGGTGGCGGCACTCGCCGATGCGTGTGCCCGTGCCCAGACGGTTGATTGCAGCCCACGATGGTTGGAAGGGATCAACGCTGCTGCAGCCTGGTTCCTCGGCGACAACGACGCTGGGGTCGTCATGTGGGACCCCACCACCGGGGGCGCCTTTGACGGCCTGGAGAAGCACGGTGCCAATCTCAACCAGGGCACAGAGTCGACGCTGGCTCTTCTGACAACCCTGCAGCACGCGCGATCCTCGGTGAGTGTCTTGCCATGACTGGTCAAGCTCGGAGTTTGGCCAGTCGCAGTCCAGTCCGCATTGGGGCTGACAGGTCGAGAGTGGTGCTCCGCCTCTTTGTGCCGGGACATGAAGGATTTGACCAGCAAGAGTCCCGATCATCTGCCGTGCTGCGACGCGTCTTGGCACTTACCGACGACGACGTACAGCGCAGCTACGACGACGTCGTGGCGCGGTTCGGAGGTCGCCACCACGGCTTGACCGACACGTTCCTCAGGCATGCCGACGAGCTCTCTGAGCGCCTCGACCCGGAACGCAAACTCTCACTAACCCGCCGCCTGCTGCTTGGGGCCACCTTCACAAGCGAATACGCCGTTGAGGGTGCCGCCCTCTGCAACCCAAGCATGGTGTTACACCCGGACCAGTCGGGTGTCCGCGCCGGCAGTATCCGGTTCGTGATGAGTGTCCGAGGCATTGGCGAGGGACACAGCTCCTCCATTGGCTTTCGCACGGGCACGATCAGTAGTTCGGGCGAGGTCGATCTCGATCCGAATCCGACGTTTGCCACGAAAGGCCGGCGGAACGGGGCGATATTCGAGGCAGAGGTCTTCGAAGCTGAGCTCCGTCGGCTCCATGGAAGCGGCGATGACGGCGACTACGTGCTGGCTCACCTCAGACCGAGGTTCACCGAAGCGGAGATGGAGGGACGGCTCACCATTCTCGGGGACCACGCGGCGACCCGTAGGCAAGCGAAGAAGACGATCGGCCTCATGCGGAGGATCGCTGAGCGCAGTTACAGCGTCTGCTTCGAGGACAGCACACCGCTGAGCGAACGGGTGCTCATGCCCGCGATGAGCGCCGAATCCCGAGGTATGGAAGACGCCCGTTTCGTGCGATTCATCGAAGACGACGGCAGCGTTATCTTCTACGCCTCCTACACCGCCTACAACGGCACCGACATCGCTCAGCAGTTGCTGGAGACTTCGGATTTTGTGCACTTCACTTCTTCGCCGATGGTCGGAGCGGCAGCAACCAATAAGGGTCTCGCTCTGTTTCCGCGCCGGATCGGGGGCCGCTTCGCCGCTCTGTCTCGAAGTGACCGGGAATCGAACACGATCGCATACTCGGAGAATCCACGGCGTTGGGAAGCCGGATTGGCATGCCAGACACCCACAACTCCATGGGAAGTCGTTCAACTCGGTAACTGCGGGTCTCCGATCGAGACAGACGCCGGCTGGCTGGTGCTTACCCACGGGGTCGGTCCGATGCGCACCTACAATGTCGGAGCAATCTTGCTCGACCTCGAAGACCCGACGCGGATCCTGGGCCGGCTGCCTGAACCGCTTCTCAGCCCTGCTCACGACGAGCAGGATGGCTATGTGCCCAACGTGGTGTATTCCTGTGGCGTTCTCCTCCACGCCGGCACCCTGGTCATTCCATATGGGATCGGAGACTCTTCGATCGGAGTGGCAACCGTGCCCCTCGACGAACTCCTCGCATCACTGGAATCCAGTCCCGATTGACTCGAGTTTCCCCGCCAACGATAGGAGAACATCATGCCTGATAGGTCACCCCAGAGACCAGCCGAACAGAAGTCTGGTAAGTCCCTCAAGGAGAAGAGGCGGGATAAGAAGGAGAAACGGGCAGAGCGAGACAAAGAGGCTGATCGCCTGCGACTGGGGCGCTGAAGGCACAGTGCGCATTGCGGTACTCGCACCGATTGCGTGGCGTGTACCGCCGCGCCACTACGGACCGTGGGAGCTGTTTACCTCACTCTTGGCCGAGGGACTCGTATCCCGAGGCCACGACGTGACCCTCTTCGCCACCGGAGATTCGGACACTTCGGCTCGCCTGTCCAGCGTGATCGCCCGTGGGTGGTCGGAGGACGCGGCCATCGACCCGAAAGTTGCCGAGTGCTTGCACATCTCGGAGGTATTCGAGAAAGCGGCTGAGTTCGACATCATTCACAACAGCTTCGACTTCCTCCCGCTCACCTATTCCAGACTGATTCCGACTCCCGTCGTCACGACGATCCACGGCTTCTCTTCGCCTCAGATTGTGCCGGTATACGTCAAGTACAACGACGTAACGTTCTACGTCTCCATCAGCGATGCCGACAGGAATCCTGCTCTCGACTACGTGGCAACGATCCATCACGGGATCGACACCGGGGCGTTCACGCTGGCTCCGGATCCTGGCTCCTACTTGGCCTTCTTTGGACGTATCCACCCGGACAAGGGATTAGTTGCCGCGATCGATGCCGCGAAAGCGACGGGTTTCCCACTTCGGATCGCAGGAATCATTCAGGACCGGGCGTACTTCGAGCGAGAGGTGGTGCCACACCTTGACGGCGACCAAGTCCAGTTCATCGGACCCGTCGCGGCGGAGAGTCGCTCCTCCTTCTTGGGCGGTGCCCTGGCTCTGCTCCACTTGATCGGCTTCGACGAGCCGTTCGGGCTCTCGGTCGTCGAAGCCATGGCATGTGGTACACCGGTGATTGCCTTTGAGCGCGGCTCTATGCCCGAACTGATCGTCGAGGGCGTGACGGGTTCTGTAGTGTCTGACGTCCCTTCGGCGGTTGCGGCAATAGCGCACGTTGACCAACTCGACCGACGGAAAATTCGAGAAATTGCCGTCCAACGTTTCAGCAGCGGCCGCATGGTCGATGAATACGTCGACGTCTATCGACACGCAATTGAGGAACACGATCGGCAGTCGTTGTGTCGGCCAGCCAGCATCGCCACCGATCTTCAGTGTCCGAAGGGCTGACCTCTTCCGGACGACCCAGAGAGTCCGGCCGCGACATCTACTCCCTCACAAAAGTCGAACGGGCCGGGTCTTCGGTCTTTCGTCCGTTTCGACAAGTGACTGAGCCGCCGATTCTCGAACTCCCCACAAACGATCAACAACATTTCCCAGTTGACTGACCGGTCAGAGATGTCTCGTTAGGTTAGTCCTTGCCGTCGGTCACCCCTTTTGGAGCGCCTCGGTGCGGGTCCGGTGGGAGCGCAAGCAGAACGTTCAGCCCGATTACGTAGGTTACGTTCAAGAGCCGCGTCGGTGTCCTTCCCGAGACACCACACCTTCGCTCGCACGTGAGAGGGTCTGGTACCGAAAGGAGTGCCGGATGAATGATGTTCAGATACCGAGACCCGTCAAGACACACCATCACATTGGCGAAGCAATAAGTATTCGGGGGTTGCGATCCGAGGTCCAGAAGGCCGACGGAGTCAACGCCAAGATTGCCGTCTTCCTGACCAACGTCGTTGGATCGATGTGGTGTGCCTATGTGTTTGCGGTAATCGCCTTGATTGGATTGCCGGCTGCATTGAAGCCGAGTGGCGAGGGCATAATCGCTTGGATTGCGCAAACGTTCCTACAGCTCGTGCTGCTATCGGTCATCATGGTCGGCCAGAATGTGCAGAGTGTGGCCAGCGACGTCCGATCACAACACACGTACGACGATACTGTGCAGATTCTCGATCGGCTCGATATTCACACCGAAGGTGGGCTGAAGGAACTCGCTGACCGAATCGACCAATTACAAACCGACATAAGGCAGCATGGCAAATGACCTTGCACGGCCCTCAACAACGAGACGTTTGAGAAAGGTCCGACATCCCTCACCCACTTTGCCCCCGCCTGCCCTGCGGTGATCTTCAACTTCCCTGCTGGCCACAACGACGGCGATGGGCCCGTCTACGTCTACACGTGGAGTCCGGCGGCCAACATCATCGTGCTGAAGGCTCAGCGATCGGGATCGGCCGTGCCATCAATCGTGTCGCCGACCGGCTCGAACACCAGGCGCCCAGACACCTTTCCATGCCGGCCGTCGGCGGCCGTGGTTCGCCTGGAGCGGGTATGTCGAGGCGGTCTGTCGCGAGCACGCGCCGACGTCGAGTGCGGTGCCCGCGTGAGAGACTCCGACCATCTACGTGCATGGAGGCTGCCATGGCGCACTTCAACGAAATCTACGACGAGGCTCGGGTCGCCATAGCCAACCGCGTCATCGAACTAGCCCCGAAGGCAAACGCGACGACTCTTGTGTCCCTGGCCGAGGCCTTCGCCTGGGTGGCAAGTCCGGATCAGCACCACGGAGCCGAACGTTCGGGGCCCGCAGGCTGACCTGGGCCTCAGGGCCGCGGCTTGGTCAATTCGCCGACGGTCCTTCTCGAGTCACCCCGGTGGCTCGTTCCAAGGAAGGACTCGGCGATCTCGCTGTGGGCCTGGCTGACACTGGAGCCCTGATTGACACGATCGCGGCAGATGCCAGCGACCCTGAAAGTCCGGGAGCTGGGTGGCTGAGCTCTACGGGCTTCTCAATCGTTCCAAGTCCTCACCAAACCGATGAGTGAGGCACCCGTCGCTCCATCACCCGCACGTGTGTACGCGAACTCACCTCCGTTTCGGTGGTCAACCCGCCCCGAAGACCGGGGGCAGGGTGGTCGGCCAATGGCCCACCGTGTAGCGCTTGCCACCGAGGACGGCCACGAAGGTCCCGGTCACGCCGTTGAGCGGCGACGTCTTGGTCCCGTCCCAGTAGACGAAGCGGGCATCGTCACTCGCCGTGTGGTCGCCGCCCCCGGGCGTCCCCGTCGGTCCCACGTTGTAGGTCCACTGACCGTATTGGTAGGCCGGCGCGCCCAGCGTGGGCAGCGCATGGATCCCCCGGGCCATGTTGCTCGGCGTCAGGTCGGGCCCGGCCGCCTGCAGGTCGTTGAAGATCGCCACCAGACCGCCGTAGTTGCCGTCGGTGCCCTTGGGGATGGGGTGCCCGGTCAGCTTCTGGTAGAGCTGGCCGGCCAGCGAATGCGGGCCGGTCGTGCCGGTCGAGGGCGCGCTCTCAGACATGCCGAACATGTGGCCCTGAATCTCCGGCAGGTCGTATTCCCCCTGGGCCACCTGGTCCAGGTCGGTAAGGGCCGAGCCGGTCATGAACCACTCGGGGTGGTAGTTCTGGGCCGCCGCCGCCTTGGTCAGTAGGCCGAGCGAGAAGGGGTCGGCCGAGCAGATGACGGTGGTCACCCCGGCCGCCTTGAACTGAATGACGGCCTGCTGCGCCGACTGCTGGAAGGTGGCGATGTCCAGGTTGTAGTCGAAGCTGGGTGACAGCTCGCTCTTGTTCATGTGGTATTTGTGCTCGACCAAATTGACGAAGTCCTTGGTGCAGCCCAGGTACTGGGGGACGTTCGGCACGAAGGCGGCGAACTTGCGCACCTGGCCCTTCAGAGTCGGGTCACCGGCGTACATGGCCTTCTTCCCACCCAGCATGGTGGCCACCACCTCGGCCTCGGAGGCCGAGATCCGGTTGCAGTCCTGGCTGATCGACCACACGTAGGGATTGAGCGCCTCGAACGCTGCCTCGTCGAAATACGGGTCACCGTCGAACTCGACCAGGTGCTTCTGGGCGGCACAGCTGGAGAACGGGCCCGTGCCTCCGAAGGAGTCCCCGTTCGTGATGCCCGTTTCCCCAAAAGCGTGCATCTGATTGGCGATCGTGTCGGCGTCGGCACAGGCCTGTGGCTGACCCTGCCCCAGCTCCTCGGTGGTGAAACTGGCTTGGGTGGTGTACGGCTTGATGACGACCTTGCGCCCGTAGAGGTCGTAGACGCTGTTGAAGTAGTTGAGGAAGACCTGCTGCACCTGGCTGATGACCTGGGGGATGGCACCCCCGGACGCCTTGGCCTGCGCCTCGATCTCCTGGGTGTCGGCGGCACTGGGAAACTCGCGCTCGGCCAGGGTGATGGTGCTCGCCGTGACGCCGTTGTAGGTGGCCCCGCCGTTGTTGCCGGTGAACTTCGGAACGCACGGCGGAGCATACGGCGAGTCGAACTGCGGAGCCGACGGTGTGCACGCGGCGCCCGATCTGGTCGAGCCGGTACCCGCCTTTATGCCGCCCGAGGCCGGGTAGGCCCACGGGTACGGTCCCTCACCCGCCGGTCCCGAGCTCTTCAGCACCGGGGATGTGCTGGACGCGCCCGCCCCCGGAACCATCACTAGTGCGGTGAACAGCAGCACCACCCCCAGCACAGTGGCTGAACGTCCCCCCCGAACCATCGGATGCCGAGCGAAGTGTCGCGACGAGACGCTGACCGAACTTTGGCCCGACGATGTCATGGCCCCCCCTTTGAGTCTGACGGATGTACGGCGGCAATCCCCCCACCCAGCCGTCTGCTTGCCCGGAAACGTTAGTGAGGGCACGGTACGTTTGCCCCGTCAGGGCGCGACCACTGGGGGGTGGGATGGACGTCGTGCAGTGGTGGGCCGCACCGCGTGAGACCTCGGGGCGAAGCGCGTGACGACCAACGTGACCACTTCTGAGGGGACCGCGCCCCTGGGGGGTCAGGCGGGCCGCGGCCTGGGTCAGCGTGGCGCCTCGCTGTGGCGGTCGACCCGCGGCCCCCTGGGCTGGTTCTTCGGGTCCATCGGGGTGTGGATTCTCCTGGACACCACGCTGCCCAAGGGCCTGCCCCTCGGCATCGTGCTCCTCGGCATCGTGTACGGCGCCATTTACGCCATCTTGGCCGTGGGCATCGTCCTCATCTACCGCGGGGACCGCATCATCAACTTCGCGCAGGCCTCCATCGGCGTGCTGCCGGCCGTGCTGGCCATAGAGCTGGTGGTGACCTACGGGGTTCCCTTCGTGCTCGCCGCGGGCGCCGGCATCGCCGCCGCCGTCATCCTCGGCGCGTTGGCCAGCCTGCTACCCCGCCACTTCCGCAACAGCTCCCGGCTGATCGTCACGGTGGCCACAATCGGGCTGGCCCAACTCCTGACCGGGCTGGCCACCGTGGCTCCCGTCCTCTTCTGCAACCCCGCCACCAACCAGTCGTGCCTCAACGCCTCGAACAGCCAATCGGTCAACACGCCCCTCCATGTGTCGTTCACCGTCGGTCCGGTGCTCTTCAGTGGCAACGACATCGTGGCCGTGGCGGGGGCCCTGCTCGTTGCGAGCGCCCTGGGGCTGTTCATGCGTTACTCCAAGTACGGGCTGGGCATCCGGGCGGCCGCCGAGAACAGCGACCGGGCCACCCTGCTCGGGATCTCCGTGAACCGCCTCGACACCGTCATCTGGGTGATCGCCGCCGTCCTGTCCACTCTGGCCATTTTGTTGCAGGTCCCCGTGCTCGGGTTCGGAGGATTCCAGACCGTCACCGCAGGAGGCGACGAGATCTTGTTGCGCATTCTGGCCGCCGCCGTGATCGGGCGGATGGAGAGCATGCCCCGGACCGTGGTGGCGGCACTGGCTATCGGCGTGTTCGATGCCGGGGCCACCTGGACGTACTCCAACACGACCTACGTGGACGCCTCGCTGGTGATCGTCATCGTCGTGGCGCTCCTGTTGCAGCGGCGTTCCCGCTCGCGGGTCAGCGAGGCCGAGCAGTCGAGCTGGCGCTACGTGGCCGCAGCACGGCCCATCCCCCGCCAGCTGGCCGGCCTGCCCGAGGTGCGCTGGACCCTCCGCATCATGAAGGTCGCCTTCGTGGCCGTGGTGGCCCTGCTCCCGCTGCTGATCAGCGACAGCCAGACCTATCTGGCCTCGCTCATCGTGGTCTACGCCATCGTCGGCCTCTCGCTCCTGGTGCTGACGGGATGGACCGGACAGATCTCGCTCGGGCAATTCGGGCTGGCCGGCATCGGGGGCGCCACCACAGTGGTCCTTTACTCCCGCCACGGATGGGACTTCTTCGCCGCACTGGCGCTCGGGGTCGTCGTCGGCGCCCTGGTCTCGCTGTTCATTGGGCTCCCGGCTCTGCGCATTTCGGGGCCGTTCCTGGCCGTGACCACCCTGGCCTTCGGTGTGACCGCCTCGTCGTACTTCCTCCAACCCAACTACCTGCCCTGGTTCGTCACCACCCAGGCAAATCGGCCGACGCTGTTCGGGACGAGCGTCTTGAACTCCGACGCCCAGGTCTATTACTTCTGCCTGGCTGGCTTCTTCCTCGTCCTCCTGGCGGTGCGTTCCCTTCGCCAGAGCAGAACGGGCCGGGACCTCATCGCCACCCGCGACAACGAGCCGGCGGCGCGGGCGGGCGCCGTCAACACCACCCGTTACAAGTTGCTGGCCTTCGCCATCTCGGGGGGCATCGCCGGATTCGCCGGCTCGCTCTTCGCCGTCCAGCAGCAGGGCATCAACAACGGGTCGTTCACCGCAGACATCAACATCACCATGTTCTCCATGGTGGTCATCGGCGGCCTGGGCTCCATGCCCGGTGTGATCCTGGGCGCCGTGGTGGTGTGGGGAGCCCAGTACTACCTTCCTTCCGGCTACGCCCAACTGGTCAATGGGTTGGGCATCCTGCTGCTCCTGCTCTTTCTGCCCGAAGGCATCGGCGGCCTCCTCAACCGAAGCCGGGACGGGCTCTTGCGCGTGGTCGCACGCCGCCGCGGGATCACCGCCGCCGGCATCTGGCGCCGGCCCGACGAGGACGCCGGCGGCGCCCCCATGCCACACGACGAAGGAGCACCACGGCCCGTGTCGCCGGACCGCCAGACCGCCGACGTGCTCACCCTCGGCCTCGATTCGGGTGCCCATGGCTGACGCGACCCATCCCTCACTGCTCCTGCCCAGGCCTTCACGCCTGACGGGCACCTATTCGCCATGGCCATTGGTCGCCGTCATGGGCGTGGGCGCGATCCTGCCTATGAGCGCCCTGACCTTCGTCCTCCTGCTGCCCGACATGCAGGACGCCTACCACCAGGATCTCTCAATCCTGGCCCTGGTCGCCGTCCAACAACTGCAGACGGGCCTCGGCCCTGACTTCCTCTTGGCCCTGGTGGCCAACCGGGGTTCGCGGACGAGCGTTCTGGTCGGGGCGGGCGGGTTCTTCGCCGCCGCCGCCGCTGTCCTGTGGCTCGCCGGCGTAGTCCCCAATCAGATCCTGCTTTACGCCGGCGCCATCGGGGTCGTCCTCGGCGGTGGCGCGCTGACCTCGACCCAGAACGCCCTCCTGTGCGACTACTACCCGGTCAGCCTGCGACCACGGGTGATACTGGCCCAGCGGGCGGCATTCGTGTTCGGCCTCAGCCTGTGCCCGCTCATGGTGGGGACCCTGGACTACGCCTTCGGCTGGCAGGCGTCGTTCTTCGTCCTGGCCGTCGGTGCCCTCGTCTTCGTCGTGGTGGCCGCCCGGCTCCCGGGCCCGGTCCCTGCCGGCGGCCTCCAACGGGACGATCCGGACCGCCCCGAACCTCCGGACGAACCGGCCACGGTGCCCGAGGCCGCCCGGGTCATCGCCACCACCCGATCGCTTCGGTTGATCTACTACTCGCTCCCGTTCCTGCTGGGGACCGTGCTCGGCTTCACGTTCTACGCCACCGCGTACTACGAGAACGTCTTCCATCAGGACGCGGCGAACCGCGCTCTGCTCTTCGGCCTGGCCGAGCCGGGAGCGGTCGTCGGCCTGGTCATCGGAACCATGATCCTGCCCCGGCGCATCGCCGCCGATCCGGGGAAGGCAATACGGACCATCGCCTGGCTGGCCGTAGCTGCCGCCGCCGGTGCATGTTGCCTGGCTCTGGCGCCCGACGTGGCCGTGGCCTATTTCGCGCAGCTGGTCTTCGCGAGCGCCTCGGCCGTGGTGATCGCCGGTGTGTACGCCATGCTTTCTGTGGCGCTGCCGACCCGCACGCTCACCTTGGGCTTCGGGCTCTCGACCGTCTGGCTGACCTTCGGCGTCCTCGTCATCGGGGCCCCCAACGGCGTGCCCACCGTCAATTCACTCGTCACCAATGCCTTCGGCTACCGCGCCTCGTTCTGGATCTTCGTGCCGATGCTCGTCATCGGCGCGTCGCTGTTGCGTTCGGCCTCCCGCTTCGTGGCCGAGGACATCGCGAAGCGCAAGATCACCGAGGGGGCGGACGAGATCGTGCGCCGGGAACGGGCGGCGGGAATGGGCCATCTCCTCACGGTCCGTTCGCTCGATGCCGGCTATGACGGCGTCCAGGTCGTCTTCGGTGTCGACCTCGACGTGGACGACGGTGAAATGGTGGCGGTGCTCGGCACCAACGGCGCCGGCAAGTCCACGCTGATGCGGGCTCTCTCCGGCCTCGTGGTGCCAACCGCTGGAGAGATCATGTTCGACGGCAAGGCCATCACCACCTACGAGGCCTACCGGATCACCGAAGCCGGCATCCTGCAGGTGCCCGGAGGTCGCGGCATCTTCCCCGGGCTCACCGTGGCCGAGTGTCTGCGGGTGGCCGGTTGGCTCTACGACAGCGATGACCAGGACTTGGCCCGGGCCACCGAGACGGTGCTCGATTACTTCCCCGTGTTGGCCCGCCGCTGGCACACCCCGGCGGGCTCGCTCTCGGGAGGCGAGCAGCAGATGCTCAGCCTCTCCATGGCTTTCATCGCCAAACCGAGACTGCTGATCATCGACGAGCTGTCCCTCGGGCTCGCTCCTACTGTGATCGAGAGCCTGCTTGACATAGTGAAGGGCATTCACGATCAGGGCACAGCCATCATCCTGGTCGAGCAGTCCATCAATCTCGCCCTCCGGCTCTGTGATCGGGCCGTTTTCATGGAGAAGGGTCAAGTGGTCTTCAGCGGGCCGACGGCCGACTTGCTCGACCGCGAGGACATCGTCAGGGCCGTGCTTCTGGGCGGAGCCAACGATTCGCCGACCGATACCACCTCGGCGGTGACCGTCAACGGGCCAAGCGTGGCGCGCCGGTCCGAGGCACTTGCGGACTCTGACCATGCCGCCCTGTCGGCTCGTGGCCTCTATCAGCGTTTTGGCGGGGTGGTGGCCGTCGACAATGTCGACCTCGACCTCTACCCGCGCGAGATCCTCGGCCTGCTCGGGCCGAACGGTGCGGGCAAGACCACCATCTTCGAACTGCTCTCGGGTGAGCGGCGCTCCGAGCGAGGGCGAATCACGATGGGAGATGACGACATCACGTCTTGGCCCGCCTATCGAAGGGCGGAGCACGGGCTAGGTCGCTCCTTCCAAGCCGCCCGGTTGTGGCCAGGCCTCACGGTGCACGAGTCCGTCATGGTGGCGATCGCACACCACACCCGTTCGCCCGGGGCGGCGGCGGCTGTGTTGTGCCTTCCGACCGTGCGTCGATCGGAGCGCCGTATGCGTCGGGCCGGCGATGAGATCCTCGAGCCGCTCGGACTGGCGCAGTACTCAGACCAGCTGACCTCTGATCTATCGACGGGTGTGCGGCGCCTTCTCGAGCTGGCGGTGATCATCGCCATGGGCCCGAGCATCGTCCTTCTCGACGAGCCGTCCGCCGGGCTTGGCCCAGGCCGAGACCGAAGCCATGGCACCGGTCCTCCTCGAAACCAAGCGCCGTCTCGACTGTTCGATGATCCTCATTGAGCACGACATGGGCTTGTTGCGCCAGTTGGCCGATCGAGCCATTGCCCTCGACACCGGCGCCGTCGTCACGACGGGGAATCCAGAGGACGTCCTGAATCATCCGCGTGTGATTGAGTCATATCTCGGAGTCGCCGCCACATGAGCCGACTCGCCCGCGACACCGCCGTCGGACTCCTTGGTGTGGCCATGGCCGCCTTGGTCTTGACGGGCTGTCACACCGCGCCCCGCCTCGGTGTAGCCACAACCGTCTACCCGTCCAAGGGCGCTGCGACACCTCGGCCGTCGTCGAAGTGGGGGCCTCCCTCCCTCTCAGCGGGTCCGACAGCGTGGCGGGGCGTGCCCAATTGCTCGGCCTCGAGTTGGCCGTCAATCGGATCAACGCCGCGGGAGGCGTTCTCACGGCCCATCGGTGTCTGGAATTGCTCTACAAAGACGATCGCTCCGACCCCGCTGTCGACAATCAGGCGCTGATGGACCTCGTGAATGAGGAGAAGGTCTCGTTCCTCACGGGACCCTTTCTGGCCGCGGAAAATCCGGCCAACCTGGACCACATCGGTGCGTTCGGGACCACGGCCGCCAGCTACTCCGTTCTGGCCGCGACCTTCAAACCCCGGGAGTTCCCCAACACCTTTCCGATCGCATCATCGCCGGCGGACCAGGCCAGCGTGCTTGTGGCGACGGCCAAGCGGGAGCACCTCGACCACGTTGCTCTCGTTCGTTCCAGCTCGCAGCTGGCCGCCGAGGGGGCCACGGCATTTCGGAACGAGGCCCGCTCCGCCGGTCTCACGGTCACCGGAACGACCTTCGTCGTCGATTCCCGGGTCGCGAGCGCGGTCGGTATGGACCGACCTCCAGGCGGTGCACCCGCGTGCGAGCGGTGCTGTTCGACAGCGGATCGACCTTGGCCCCGTTGCTCGCCGCGCGCGAGACGCAGGCTCAACACTGCCCGTCCTCGCCTCCACCCAGAGTGCTCCGGTGCTTCCGACCGCGGCCATCAACGGCGTCCAGGTGATCGTGCCGAAGTCGTTGGCGGTTTCACGCCACGCTTCTGTCACTCTGGCGTCGTTCCGTGCCCGAGTGCTCCGTGCACTCCATCAGGCACGGCTCGGCGGCCCCATCACGCCCTATGCGGAAGGGTATGACGCCATTCAGCTCTTCGGCAGCGCCGCAGATGGTGTCAACGCCTATGACCCGGGCAGCATCCGCACCTTCATTGAGAATGCCAACTTCCAGGGGCTCCTGGGCACGTACAATTACACCTCGAACAACCACGAGGGATTGGCCGCTTCGCAGTTCACCGTCGCTCCGCTGAGTTCCCTGTCCAATGGGTTCTACGTCTTGGGTACCAAGTAACGGACCAAACGTCCACACGACCTGATGCCGGCCTCTTTCGAGTCCCGTTGCGCAGGGTTGATTCACATATCGGTGGCAGGGGGTCAAGGGCCGTTGGCGACACCATTGCGTCTTCGTCTCGTTCACTCGGTCAGCCTGAGTCCGCCCTCGTGGTAGAGCGGTCTACGAACGGCGAGGTGTTGGAATCGACGGATCGTCGTGCCCGCACCCGGCGCGCTCTGTGTTCGGCTCCGATTGCCAACCCGCTCCCCTACCCAGGTCTCGGGTTCCGTGCCCAAGGGCAGCTTCGCGACGACCGCCGATGGATATCAGAACTCACACGTACATGGTCGCTCCCGAACAGGGAATCGGGATCACCCGGCGTCTTCGATTCGACCGCCTCCCGTTTCGCTACCCGCGTGTCGAGAGTGATCGGAGACCGTATTGGGTGATCCGGAGCCCGAACGTCTTCCGATACTGCTGATGAATCGCCGGGGTGGCGCTCGCCACCTGACCGATCCGGCACAGTAGACTGTGGTCACGATTTACGGTCACGGTTCCACGATTGCCCTGCTAGTTTTTGTCGCCCTGTTCGCCCTGCGGATGCTGTCCTCTCAGCGCCGCCGGGGTCGCTCGAGGGCCTCTGCCGCCACCCGCTCGTTCGCAGACACCACATCCACTGATCAAGCCGCGAACGCCGTCGACGGCTCTTCTCGGCAAGCTGCGTTCACCGGCATCGCTCCGGGTTGGCTGATTGACCCCACGGGGCGACATGAGAAGCGGTACTGGTCGGGGTCCGAGTGGACCGAGCACGTGAGCGATGGCGGAGCCCCGGGCACCGACCCGCCTCCAGGTAGCACCACTCGCGACACGCCCTCATAAGGCCGATACGGCATCTCCAAGTGCGCCACCCTTCAGGTGCTGGGACGGTCTACGGGACACCGTCGAAGCCGTAGCGGTCGAGCGCCTCTCGCTTGAATTCCCTATAAGCCCCTATCCGCGCGTCGCGGCCTCGATTGCTGCGATGTCGATCTTCTTCATAGTCATCATCGCCTCCATCGCCCGCTTTGCAGCTGCCTCGTCCTGACTATTCATCGCCTCCAGCAAGGCTCGAGGCGTGATCTGCCAGGCGAAGCCCCACCGGTCTTTGCACCAGCCGCAAGCGCTCTCCTCTCCGCCGCTGTCGACGATCGCGTTCCAATACCGGTCCGTCTCAGCCTGGTCATCGGTCAGAACCATGAAGCTGACGGCCTCGTTCGGTACGAAATTCGGTCCACCATTGAGACCCACGAACGATCGGCCGAGCACGGTGAAGTTCACCGTGAGCTCGTCTCCAATTGAACCGCCGGGATACTCTGAAGCAGCCGAGTGGGTCGCGTCGATGCGACTGTTGGGAAAGGTCTTCGCGTAAAACTCGGCCGCCTTGCGGGCTTCACCGTGGTCGAACCACAAGCAGGTTGTCAGCTTGTCGGACATCCCTATTGCTCCCTCCACTATCGGCCGCCGTAACCCGGGGCTCGCGACCGTCGTACCTCCCATTGACGTCGAGTGGCTGCACGGCCTCTCGGTCGTTGACCCCTCCGGAACTGGCAACCAGACGTTCAGGCAGCGACTTTAGACTCACTGACACCCGTCATTAGTCCCGCGGTTGCGACCCTCACGAAAGTATGGCGCTGCAGAAGCTCGGCGCTGTACATGGCGTTTGACAGACCCGCCCTCTCTTGGTCGGTTCGGTCGTTCCTTGTCGCTACACTCACGGCGAGTGCGGATCGGTCTGCTCACGGGTGGCGGTGACTGTCCAGGACTGAATGCCGTCATCCGGGCTGTCGTCCGCAAGGGCGTTCAGAATCATGGAGACAAATTCCTAGGTTTCCGCGATGGTTGGCGGGGCCCGCTCGATGGGGAGGCCCTACCGCTGGACGTGTCCGATGTCCGAGGCATACTCCCTCGTGGAGGCACCATCCTTGGCTCCAGTCGTACAAATCCCTACAACTCCGCTGACGGTGAGCGCCGCGTCCTCGAGACGGTAGAGCGGTTGGGTCTCGACGCCCTGATCGTCATCGGCGGTGAGGATACCCTCGGCGTCGCGACGAGGCTCGCTGCCGCAGGTCTACCGCTCATCGGGGTGCCCAAGACCATCGACAACGACTTGAGAGGCACCGACTACACGTTCGGATTCGACACCGCCGTCACGATCGCCACCGAGGCGATCGATCGCCTTCACACGACGGCCGAGAGCCACCACAGAGTGCTCATCGTGGAGGTCATGGGACGTTACTCTGGCTGGATCGCCCTGCACTCCGGCATGGCCGGTGGGGCGAATGTGATCCTCATACCAGAACGTCCATTTCAGATTGAAGAGGTGTGTGGGTTCATCGAGCGGCGCTTCGCTAGCCACTACGCGCCGATCGTCGTGGTAGCCGAAGGCGCGCTGCCGGTCGAAGGCACTATGCCCGCACGCCCTCGCGAAGTTGACGCGTTTGGCCATGAGCGTCTCACGGGAATCGGCACCTTCCTGGAGGAAGAGATCGCTCGGCGGACCGGCAAGGAGGCGCGTGCGACCGTTTTGGGTCACGTGCAGCGAGGTGGTAGTCCCACCGCCTTCGACCGGGTTCTTGCCACCCGTTTCGGGCTGCACGCTGTTGACGCTCTTCACCACGGCCATTCTGGTCAGATGGTGGCCTTGCATGGGACAGCCATCGACCTGATCCCGTTGAGCGAGGCCACGGCCATCCTCAAGTTGGTCTCACCGGAGCTGTTTGCCGAAGCCGAAGTGTTCTTCGGCTAACGGCAACGACCCACCCGATCGGTCGTAGTCGCCGGCCGCTCAGCACGCAGGTAGTCCCGACCTCGACGAGAAAGCGGTACGAGATCCACACGACGCGGGGAAGACCGCACCTTGCTGTCGAATCATGGACCGACAGAGGAGCCAGGTTCAGGCAGTGGACCCCACTGGATCGACCACCATCATTGGAGGTCTTGGACGTTGTGGCGAAGTAAACTTCGAAGAGGCCAGGGCTCTCTTTCCAACGCGAACCCGTTCGATTCCGCCCCCCGGCTACCCGGGCATCTCGCCCATTCGCTTCTGCATCTCCTCGGGCGAGACGTCCTCGATGTGGGAGGCGATGCTCCAGCGATGCCCGTAGGGATCCTCGAACTCGCCGCCCCGGTCCCCGTAGAACTTGTCCTCTACCGGCCGGAGAACCGAGGCGCCTGCGCCAACGGCTCGATCGAACGTGGCATCGACGTCCTCGACATAGACGTGGATGGTTACCGGCGAGCCGCCGACGGACCTCGGTCCACGAGCGCCCATGTCCGGGAACTCGTCAGCCAACATGATCACGGAGTCCCCGATGGTTAGCTCGGCGTGGCCGACCTTTCCATCGGGGCCAGGCATCGTCATCCTCTCCTTGGCACCAAGGATGGAGCTATAGAACTCGATGGCCGCCTTGGCGCCGTCGATGTATAGATATGGGGTTACGCGCGGGTAGCTGTCTGGGATCGGTTTAGCCATCTGCCTTCCTCCAGTCCGAAGCGAATGAGTATTCCGACAATCTATCCGGGCTACCGTGGGGTAAGGAAGGTCGACTCGATCCGCCGTGAACGCCAGTGTCTGTGAGTGGTGCGCCAACTATCCACCACCGTGGTAGCGGGCACTCAGAAATCGCAGGCATCAGCACACATTCGCTCGGTCAGTAACCGAGATGCCGCCTCACAGAGAGCATCTGAAGATCGCGCACACGTAGTTCGGGTACGCCGCGCTGAAACGCTCCGCCGAGTCGGACCGGAGCCGGCGGCGCTTCGTACAGCGCTGGGACCGCCGTAGGCCTGCTTTGCGCCACAAACGCTGGGTGCGTTTCTTGTTGATCGTCCAGCCTCGCGAACCGCAGCCCGTCGGGATCACCCGGCTGAACAGAAGAAGGGACATTCGTCCGTAGTCGGTGGATCCGAGAGCCCGTACACTCGGACGCGGAGGCACGCTTGTTCTCATTCACGTGAATGTCGGTCTCCCGAGTCGCAAAGCGCCGCTCGGACTGCCCAATGCAGGAGGTCCGTCATGAAGGCATTGATCTACAAGGGTCCTGGCAAGATGGCCTGGGATGAGATGCCCGATCCGAAGATCGAACAGCCGACCGACGTGATCGTGAAGATGGTCGCCACGACCATCTGCGGTACCGACCTCCACATCCTCAAAGGTGACGTCCCCGAGGTCGAATTCGGCCGCATCCTAGGGCACGAGGGGATCGGTGTGATCACCGAGGTGGGCGAAGGAGTAACCCAACTGGCCGTCGGCGACCGAGTCATCGTCGCGTGCGTCAGTTCTTGTGGGAAGTGCTCGAACTGTCGCAAAGGTCTCTACAGCCACTGTCTCGACCCTGAGGGCATAGCCGGAATCGGGTGGATCTTTGGCTACATGATCGACGGGACCCAAGCCGAATACGTTCGGGTTCCCTTCGCCGAGAACTCGGTCTACAAGGTCCCCGAAGGCATGAGCGATGCCGAGGGCATCCTGCTCTCGGACGTCCTGCCGACCGGCTTCGAGATGGGCGTGCAGTACGGGCAGGTGGCCCCGGGCGATGTGGTCGCAGTGATCGGTGCCGGCCCCGTCGGCCTCTCGGCCGTTATGACAGCAAGGCTCTACGGGCCGTCGAAGGTCATCGCCATCGATTTGGACAACGCTCGGCTCGCCCGGGCCGCCGACTTCGGTGCCACCGACACGGTCAACTCGGGTGATCCGGACTGGAAGGATCAGGTCCTCGCGCTCACGGACGGCCTGGGCGTCGATGTCGCCATCGAGGCAGTCGGGGTTCCCGAGACGTTCACTATGGCAACGGTCATCGTTCGCCCAGGCGGCAACGTCGCCAACATCGGTGTGCACGGCAAGTCGGTCGACCTCGCCCTCAACGAGCTGTGGATCAAGAACATCGACATCTCCATGGGCCTGGTCAACACGAACACCCTCGGGATGCTGCTGAAACTCGTTGCCGAGCACAAGCTTCCTGCCGAGAAGTTCGTCACGCACGAGTTCTCATTCGACCAGATGCTTGAAGCCTACGACGTCTTCGAGCACGCGGCGGAGCACGACGCGCTCAAGGTTCTCATCCACTAGCCCACTTGACAGGCGGCGGTGACGGCCGACCGCGGGTATGGCGAAGGTGGAGTAGAAGCAACGGGACTACTACACATCGTTC
Source organism: uncultured Acidimicrobiaceae bacterium (assembly GCA_963824445.1). Classification (GTDB taxonomy): domain Bacteria; phylum Actinomycetota; class Acidimicrobiia; order Acidimicrobiales; family RAAP-2; genus Bog-473. The sequence goes on from CAWGPG010000004.1 coordinate 317,351, forward strand.
TCAGGCGGGCTCAGGCAGTGCAATCGCGAATTGGGTCGGTGAGGTGGTGGACGATTTCGGTGTCGGAGCGACATTGAACGGGCTCGACACGTTAGCGAAGCGGCTGAGAAGTGGCCCGGTGCGATGGCCGTGGCGGAACCTACGTCGATGACGTGGCTGCCGCTCGCGCTCACGCTCGAGCGAGCCGGCGTGGAACGGCACTGGTCGGGAATCGCCACTCCGCCTCGTTGGCATGACCCTTGAGGAGAAATGTGCCCAACTGGGCGGAGTCTGGTACTCAGCCCTTCTCGTAGACGGACAGCTCGACGACAGGCTCATGGAGCACCACCTCGCCGACGGGCTCGGACAGATCACACGCATCGCTGGCACCGGGTTCGACCCGGTGCCAGCCGCTGAAGCAATAGACCGGATCCAGCGCTTCCTCGAGGAGCGGACCCGTCTCGGTATCCCGGCGCTCGCCCACGAGGAGGCGCTCTCGGGTCTCATGGGGCCAGGAGCAACGAGCTTTCCCCAGGCGATCGGTCTGGCGTCGACGTGGGATCCCAGTCTGGTGCAGGAGGTTGCGGGGGTGATCGGACGGCAGGTGCGGGCCATGGGCGGCCGCCTGGCCCTCTCCCCCGTCCTCGACGTCGCCCGCGACCCCCGGTGGGGCCGCCTCGAAGAAACATACGGCGAGGATCCCGAACTCGTGAGCCGTATGGGGGTGGCCTACATCCGGGGCATGCAGGGCCAGGGCGTCGACTGCTGCGGAAAGCACTTCGTCGGGCACGCCAGTACCCTCGGAGGCCTCAACCACGGACAAGTCGCCATCGGGCAGCGCCAGCTCCGCGACGTCGACGCAGTGCCTTTCCGCGCCGCCATTCATGAGGCTGACGTGGCCACCGTGATGAACGCCTACAACGACCTCGACGGGCCTGGCCGTCGCCGGCTCGCCCGAGATCCTCACCGACCTGCTCCGAGGCGAACTGGGATTCGATGGCTGCGTCCTGGCCGACTACTACGCCATCGACGATCTCGACAACCTCCACCACATCGCCGCCGAGCGGGACGAGGCAGCTCGACTAGAAGACGGGATTCGAACCCGCGACCCCCACCTCGGCAAGGTGCTCTGTTTCGTCCACAGAGCCCAGAACTATTCACTGACGTGCCGTACTGTCTGGTTGAGCGTCTACGGAATGCGATGGCATCCGACGGGTAGTGAGGGTCTACTACCGCCAGGGGCGCGAAGGGCCCCTACCCAGACGTCCTATACTTGGTGAAACCGGTAGGTCACCAAGTAGGAGGTCTTCGTGACGACAGCAGAGAGGTTCAAAGTCTCCTCCTCGGGACAGATGAGCCTGCCGGCGGCGGTGAGGCGCCGTTGGCATCTCGAGGGGGGCGGCAGCGTCGAAGTCCTTGATCTGGGTTTCGGAGTCCTCACCCTTCCTGCCGGATACCGCGGACGTCTCCTGGACCAACTGTTGTCTGCTGACGCCCACTATGCGGCAGTCGCGGCCGAGGATGACCCCGATCTACGCAGTACCTGATGCTGCTGCTCGACGACCATTTGCTTCGCGACTGGCTGGTCGGTCCCGATGCTGCTCTTCGTCGTGCGATCCGGCAAAATGATTTGGCAACGACCAATCTCTGGTACGCCCGCCTCTGCAAGAGCGCTGCGGGCCAACGGGGCGGAGCTTTGCTTGGCGGTTGGGACCCAAATGAGCGAGACGCACTGGTCGCTGCCTTGGTAGCGCTACCTGACGAATTCGAAGTGGTGCCGATGCGCCAACTTGCCTGGAGAATGGGCCAACTTATCTCGGAGCATTCGGGTCTTTCCACCCTCGGCTCGGAGGCGGTCGCAGCAGCCGAAGCCCTCAACGCTCGTCTCTTGGTCTCGTCGAAGGATGACAGCCCGGGCATACGCGGTGCGTGCCGGATGCTGCGAATGCGTTACGCGACGCTTGTTCGGTAAGACAACGAAGCACCCCAGGGCATCATGGTCCCCCGGGGTGCACACGGGCCACTCGGCACTCGCTACCAGACATTCCTCAGTGGCTTGTTCAGGCTGGAGCACAGACCGGCGTAAGAAGGTCAGGTGCAGCTCCACTTCCTGTGACATCTGATGTCTTGCCAGTTCGCCTACGTGACGTGGACCCGCCCACCGCAAGTCGGCCACACGCTCGAGGTGAGTCCAAAGACGTACATCCACACCATCGACAAACCGGAAGCCTAGGCCTGGGAAGCTGGTCTCTTCGAAGATCGCAGCGGCGCAGCGGCGGCGGCGGCGACCCTCACCGGCGCGCCGCTCGCGGGCAACCCACCCCCGCGCACCACCGACGGATAGGAGTCAGCTGCTGTACGGTTCGTGCCCAGTGGGGCGGTCGATCCGTGCCCGGGAATGGCTTTGGAAATTCAGTGAAGGAGTGACGGGTGGCAAGAATGCTTCGTCTGTTCGGGGTCCTCGCTGGGATCGCCGTTGTTGCCGGGGCATGCCAGTGGCCGCTGGACCGCTTCGGTCCGGACCGGACCGGCGACAGCGCCTCCGACATCACGATCTCCCCGGCGAACGCCAGGCACCTCACCGAGCAATGGACCGCGAGCCTCGTCGGTCCTGGGTCCGACCCGGTGGTGGCCGATGGGCACGTCTTCCTGACGGCCAGCGCCATCCCCAAGAGCAAGCTGTACGGCTTCGATGTATCGGGAGGTACTAGCTGCACGGCGACGGCGCCCAAGACTTGCCGTCCCCAGTGGTCCGACTCCTTCCCGGCGTTGGCCGGGCAGCTTGTCACGTCATTGTCGGCGCCCGCGGTGAACGCCGGAGCGGTATGGATCGGCACGTCCGCATTTGAGAGCCCGGGCGACGTGATCGCCGGATCGATGTACGCGTACAGCGTGAGCACAGGCGCGCCCATTGTCAGCGGTGGGCAGGGTAGAGCAACCTCGCCCGCGGTGACCGGCAAGACCGTGTACGCGAGCTGGAGTGCATCTGGTCCCCCCGGAACCTATACCGACCTCGAGGCAGTGGACGCAGCAACAGGCGCTTCAGTGTTCACTGCTGGCCCGGCGCCTTACGGTATTGGCGAATTGCCCGTTACCGCGCCGGCGGTCTCCAAGGGCACCCTCTACGCCGTCTCGGGCAGTACTCTTTACGCCTTCGATGCCACCGGTACGACCAACTGCGGTCCGCCCTCCTCACCTCTTCCGAATCCATTTTTCGGATTCTCGACGTTCTGTACGCCGCTGTGGACGGCGACCCTCAGCGGCTCGGTGAGCACCAGCACGATGCCGGCCGTGGCCAACGGCTACGTCTATATCGCCGACTCTACCGATACCCTCTACGCGTTCCCGGCGCAAGGCTGCGGGGCGACGACATGCACGCCTGCATGGACCGCCCAGACGAAGGGCGCTATCGAGTCGTCTCCCGCGGTGACCACCACCACAGTGTTTGTGGGCTCTGATGACGGTGGCCTCTACGCCTTCCCGGCCACCGGCTGTGGGGCAGCCACTTGTCAACCGCTCTGGCGGGCGAACACCGGCGGTAGCGTCAAGTCTTCGCCGTCGGTCGCGGGCGGCGTCGTCTACGTGGGCTCCGACAATGACGACCTGTACGCGTTCAAAGCATCAGGCTGCGGGGCTGCTACCTGCAACCCCTTGTTGAGGACCAATGTGGGCGCACCGGTCGAGACCTCGCCCGCCATCGCGAACGGGCAGGTCTTCGTGACCGACACCGCGGGTACCCTCCACACCTACGGACTGCCAGCAACGAGCGGCTCCTAGTGTGCACGTGCCGCGTGCGGCGGCAGGAGTTGTTGGCGATGGTCCAAGACCGCAACCTGCAAGCGACCCACTGCGCCGAGCGGCCCGTGTGGACATGACGGTTGCGCTCCACGTGTGGCGACCTTCGAAGGATTGTCTGGGCCGGTGCACCCGACCACGTCGTATCAAACTGACGGTCCTCCCGGCGAAGGAAGCACACGGAAAGTAGTTCTCTACCTGGGGGGTTTTCGAGAGCGCAAGACGGGATTCGAACCCGCGACCCTCACCTCGGCAAGGTGAGGGTTTTCTTTCTTCTGGGTCGGAAGGTCCCCTGGCATGCAGCTCCGTCCACCCAGTTTCCAGCCCGTCCATTGCGTCCGCGCTGTGGTAGAGCGCTCTCTATCGACCGGTCGGTCTCACTGGCCCACCGATGTGGTCCTCAACGCCGCCGCAAGCAGCACGGTAGGCACGTAGCGGATCGTCCGGCCACCTCACCCATGGGCATGGGCAAGCCGTCGATTGGGGGTGGGACCAGGCTCTTCTCGGCTCGAGAAGTCACGCTTGTGCGGGTTCCTTGGCGAGAACTCGCATAAGAGATCGCGGAACTTGTCGGGCTCCTCGAAATGCGGCGTATGAGCTGAAAACTCAAACCACACCAGCTGCTTGCTGGGTGCCTCCACAGAGCTGACGAACCGCTCAGTTGCTTCGCCTGGCGCCACCCGGTCCAGGCGACCTTGCACCATGACGACGGGTACCTCGAGGCGGGTCACCGAGCGAATCAGGTCCATGCGTGCGAGGTCAGAGAGGAGCGCGGCCTGGGTGGCGCTGATCCCCCGCAGGGTTCGAAGGATGTCACCGGCCGAGTAGTCGGGAGACCGCACCATGCTGGCGAGGAGTTGTCGGGCCAGCGAGCGGTAGGTCTCGTGGGTGGTGACGCCGCCGAAGTTTGTGGCCCAGCGGACCGGGTCGAGAACTGCTTTAGCTTGAGGTGCGGGGGCGGCCCGATAATCTCGAGCTGCCGGATGGCGCGTTGCTTGCCGCGCTCGACAGCGGTCTTGAGGGCGAAGTCGTAAGCGGTGTTGCCGGCGGCCACACCATCGATGTCCATTCCGACCGCCACCAGCGTCTCGACAAGGTCTGGTCGCCGGGCCGCAGCGTAGGCCCCGATCGCACCCCCGAGAGAGAAGCCGATCACAAAGACCTCTTTGCCAAAGCGGTCTCGCAACCACTCGAGGATGGAGACGGTGTCGGACACCATTGCGTCAGATGCTGATGCTGTCCCGCTCAGCTGGTCCCCGCAACGAACGACCGCAGCCGCGCTGGTCCCAATAGACAACCGTGAAAGCTTGCTCGAGCCCGAGAAGGTGCTCGAAGCGGTTGGCTTCGTTCATCACCGGCAGGCCCGGACCCTGTTGAATCAACAGGAGCACCGGGTTCGTAGTGTCAACCCCCCGAATTCGGATCCACTGGGTTGCGTGACCAAAATGGATTGCCTCACGCTGGTCAATCGTCATTTCGTCTCCCATCCATGATGTCGATCGATCGCTGGGGTCGTACTGGTGACGTCGCTCAGCTGGCCTCTGCGAGCTCAGCCGATCCGGCTGTCCCAGCGCTCGTAGTAGGGGTGGACTCCGAAGACCTTCGCCAGGATCGCCAACGGAGGGAGAAAGACATTCTGTGCCCAAATGGGTGGCGACGTCGCCCGGCTCTCGCGTCGGAAATGCCAGAAGGTCGCCCCGAGCTGGAGCGGGTTCTTCGGTGCTCCCCTTGGCGTGGTCCTGCCGTCGTTGACCAGCCCGGCCAACGCCTCGTGGAACTCCTTGGTCCGCAGGGCCGGCCGCAACTCGACCATTCCTTCGATATCCACCGATCCGGCATTTCCCTCGGAGTGAGGGGCCCCAGCAGGCACGACGATTGTCTCACCCGCTCGGGCCACCAGTTCGCTGACCGTTCAAGGTGAAGTGCGCCTCACCTTCTTTGATCGTGAAGCGCTCTTCTTGGTGAGGGTGGATGTGCTCGGTGATCACGCCGCCGGGCACGCTGCGCCAGTTGAACCGGACGAAGGCTCCGCTGCTGTCCTCGGCCAGGGCCGTGTACTTGATCCATTCGCCCGGTGGCAGGGTTGAAGAAGGGCCTGAAGCCGGTCATGGTGCTTCTACCTCGTTGGCGCTCATGGAGCCTGTGGGCGGAGCCGAACGGTGGCTGATCGACCAGGAGCTCGAAGGCCGGCGAGGTCGTGGAAGCCGGCGGCGGCGGTCGTCAAGAGCAGAATGCCGGCGGCGATACCGGTGGTAGCGACGAGGGCGGTACCCGACATCGTGGCAACCAGGATCACGGGACCAACGATCAACGCCCAACCCACAGGGCGATACCGGGGGATGTGGACCAGATGGTCGAGCCACAGGAGAAGCGGTCCGATCGTGATGGCGATGGACGGCAGTACCCAGTCCGAATGGCCGGCGGCGATGACGATGACCGGCAGAACAAAGGCTGCAACCAGCTCGATCATCGTCGCGACGGTCACGGAACGCTCGATGCGCTTGGCTTCTTGACCGGCTGGACGGGCACCGGTGCCCGCGGTGACCCGGATGCCGTAGGCCAAGACGGCGAGGACCATCACGCTGAAGGCGCCGGCCAGTGCGATCCCCGCCGACCTGTGCACGTTGAGGCTGCCTCGCACGAGCCAAAGGGCGGCGAAGGCCAGCTGAATGAAACCACCGACACGGCGTACCCGTCTCGACCATGCGACCTTCGGGCTCAGCTCGCCTACCGGCGACTCGAGAACCGTCATTCTGGCGCTCTCCTTGCGTCTGATACCAAATGACCGTCTCGGTCAGCGCTGCGGTCAGCGGGGTACCGCCCGCGCCGAATGTGGACTCGTACTTGGTGGTGTCGAGCACGAAGGGCTCGTCGAACTCGTAGGTCATCTCCACCAACTCCCGCATGGTCGGGTTGAACAGGCCGAGGGCCCGCATGACCAGTTGGGGACCGAGCGAATGGCGACCGGATGTCCGACTCTCGGCGGCAACGAGATCGAGGAGTGCTCGGGTGGTAACGGTCTCGGGTCCGGGCAGGTGCCACACCTGGCCGACTGCCCGCGCATCGGTGCCGAGGGTGGCCAGGCCGACCGCGATGTCGGGAACATAGCTGTAGGTGTGGGGCAGGTCGGGGTTGCCGAGAAAGTCGGCTCGTCGACCGGACACAGCATTGGCGAAGACCCGCTCCCCCAGCGTCGTCTCGGTGACTCCTGCGCCGAAGAAATCCGATGCCGCGCCCGATGGCGATCCGAACCCGACCGGCTTCGGCGGCGGAGAGCAGTTCTTGGGTCATCGACCGCGCGGGCACGACCTTTGACCGTCGTCGCGGCCAGAGGGAGGTCCTCGGTCATCGGTGTGCTGTGCGTCGGGCCGTAGGCGTATAGGTTCTCTAAGGTCACTAAGAGCGCCTCGTTGCGTTCAGCGGCACTCAGCACTCCACGCTGCAGGGGCGGGAAGCGTTTTGGCCACTCGGTGTACGGGGCGTTGAGACATTGGTAGATGACCGACGCGCCCTTGGCCGCGTCAATGGCAGCTTCGGGATCGGTGACATCGGCAGCCCGCCAATCAACACCCTCGACCAGCGTGGAGGGTCGGTGCCTGGACACGGCGCGCACGGGAAGGCCCAAGCTGAACAGGTGAGCGGAGAGTGCGTTTCCGACTTGGCCGGTCCCGAACACGACGTGGACGTGATCCTCGCCCATGGCAGGATCCTTTCGTGGACCCGAGTACGTGACCGCCGTCGGCGGTCGAGCCTCGGTCCCTTCTAATGAGACTAGACCTGTTCGCTAATACATGCAATATATTTCTTGAATATGGCGACTATGATGCCTCTATGACGGAGTGGAGCTTCCTGACCAATCACTCCCGAGTCCTCGTGTGCATCGCTCACGACCCTGGGATGCGCCTACGCGACATCGCCACCACGTTGGGCATCACGGAGCGCACGGCCTTTGCCATCGTCGACGATCTCATTGCCGCCGGTTATGTCGTCAAGGACAAGGAGGGCCGCCGCAATCGCTACTCCATCCAGACCGAGTTGCCTCTGGGAGAAGTTGTCGGTCGAGAACGGACGATTGGTGAGGTGCTGGCGTTGCTCGTGGATGCCACGAAGCGAACCGAGAACGCAGGGTGATCCCGCGCGCCGCAGTGACGCTACCGGTCCGAAACGAGGAGTGGCGCACAGAATCAGGACGGCTTCCTGCTCCCACATGAGACACGTGTGATCGAAATACGCGGAGTGCTCGCGAAGGCACAAAGATTGGGATGGAACACCGCGTGACCGCTAACCTGCGCCACGACGCAGACCATGCGAGGCGATCGAGATGCAGAAGGTCTCAAGGGACAGCGCGCCACATCGCCAGGATGCTGGACCGGTGGTGGATCTGCGCGACGAGCTCGACGGCTACACCGCAAGCTTTACGTCGCTCCTCGAAGACATTGACGCGACGCCATTGATGAAGGGGCTTCCGGACGACCGATGCCCGTGCCCACATTGGGGCTACGTCTTCAATGGCAAGATGACCGCACGGTACGCCGACCGTGACGAGGTCTTCGAGGTCGGCGAGGCCTTCTACATACCGCCCGGCCACGTCCCGATAGCGCGATCTGAATCACCGTCGACTGGCGTCGACAACTGCGTTCAAGGAGCAGTGTGTACTGCTGGGTCCTTCGGACTTCCAGATTGGGTCAACCGATTCGCGCAACTGCTCTTTACCGTGGTGATCGCCCATGTCGCCGTCGAGTAGGACATCGTCGGTGAAGAAGGCGCGACATATGCATCGACGTCGCGCCAGCTCGCGGCATCATCCGCTCGAGCTACCACGTCGAGAATGTCGAGCCGATCAGTATCGGTGAGCATCACGAGCTGGCTTTCTGCGCGGGACGGAGCCAACGCTCGATCCGGCGCTGCAAGGTCTGGGCGCATGAGTATGAGTGCAGACAGTGCGCCAGCGGCATTCTCCCCTCGCAGGTTTACACACGGGTACCTCATGCCCAAGGGCGAGCGGAGCATGTGGCGGATCAAGATCTTGTCCGTCACCGTTTGGTGGCCTCTTGAAGACGAGCAAGGCCGGACTGCTGGCCGACGGTGGCCAATCGTCGCAATGAAGCAGGACTGTGGTTGAACTCCCCGTTGAGAAAGTCAAGCACGGTCTGCACGTCCACGTTCTCCCATTTCGGGGGCTTCTGACCGGGTAGTCCGAGTTGTTGGAACGAGACGTGAGGTGCTCCAATCAGGCTCACGAGGAACTTTGGAGGCTTGGCGTCCTCGTAGATCTTCTTCCCGGCCGAGTACGGGATCGTCTTGTCCGCCGTGCCGTGGAGCACAAGGACTGGTGTGGTTCGACCCTGGAAGAACTTCCCGTGGCCGAAGTTCGTTTCGGTACCGTCGATGATGACGGCGGCATCGACCCGGGGATCCCGGCAGCACGTGTTCTCGGTCCAGGCGAGCACGGTCATTGCTCCGAGGGAATGGCCTACGCCCGCAATTCTCTTGGGATCGATCATGCCTGAGAGGAGGTTGCCGGACTCCTCCGAGAGGGTGAGGACCTGGGTGAGGACGTATGACATGTCGCCCGGCTGGCTGGCCAGGTCTTTGGCCGTGTCGCCGCCTGATGCGACAATGTTGGACAGTGGAAAGGTCGGCGCGACTACGACGTAGCCCTGTTCCACCCACTGTTCGAGCAGCGGGTCGTAAATGAAGCCTTCGGAATCGAGTCCGTGCGCGAAGACGATGAGCGGAAAGGGTTCGCCGGCGATCGCGTGCGGTGCGTTGGCGACGGGATACTTCGTGGGTGCGACCGTCGACGGGTAGAGGACCCAGGTGGTCAGCTTCCGATACGGAAGTTCTGGCGCGCTGCCATTGGCCGGGGTCCTCCTGCTGGTATCCACGAGGTTGAGGGTCTCTTGGCCGACGCCGTATTGCGCGGGCGAAGTCAGCGCACTGGTCGCGGATCTTGTGGTGGAGGTCCATGCCGCCGCTTGCGCGCCCGAGAGCGCCACGACACAGGTCGAAATGGCGAGAAGCAGTGCTCCGGTCGCAATGGGGAGCATCCGACGTGGACCGACCTCCGACCATGGCCCCGGTCCTATTACCCATCCTTTTCGTCGCCCCATAGCGAACCTCAAGCTAGTGCCGCGTCATCCAACGTTCGCCCTGTCGCCGACCGGCACATGCGTGGCACGATCGACCCGCGTCGAGGAGGATGGGTTCGCCGGCGGACCCTCCGTCGGGTGCGCTGGCGGGCCATTGCCATGACCGGAATCGAAGCTTCGACCTCTCCCCCTGCCTTGCCGCGCTGGTTTGGACCTAGAGCCAGCCCAGATGATCCGGCCGTCTCGGCCCTGATCGACCGCGTCGCGCGCGGGGCCGGATGGGCAGACATTGGCGGTGGATTCAACCTCAACGTGCGGATAGACGCTGAGCCGCCGGTTGTCCTCCGGGTTCACAGGCCCTGGGTCCGCCGCGGGCGAGTCGCGGGACTGCGGCGCTTGCGGGAACGGCTCCAGCGGACGCAAGTCCGCGTCGCTCGGCCGATTCCGATTTCCGGCTGCGACCTCCTGAGGGTCGCTGATCGTTGGGCTGAGCTTGAGGAGTTCATCGATCACGTGCAGCCACGGACGGGCGAGGACTCATACGTCCGCGTATTCGAGGAGCTCGGACGCGTTCACACTGCGCTCAAAGCAGTCTGGGAGCCCAGTCCGCCCGAACCCCTCGACGACCACAGAACCTTCGGCCAACTGCGTTACTCGGTCGGCTTCACACGCCGCAGGCTCGGACCCCGCAGCGAGCCGGTCGTGCATCGGATGCGCCAACTGACTGGCGAGCTCTCCAAGCTCCGGAAGGAGGTCGAACTGCCATGCGCTCCGATTCATGGGGACTACAAATTGGGCAACGCGGGAGAACTGTCAGACGGCTCATGGGCCACCTTCGACCTGGATTTCGCGAGGGTCAGGGAGCGGCTGTACGACATCGCGGCCAGCCTGCACCAGATCGCACCCAGCGGCGAATTGCCCGAGCCGCGACGACTGCTCGACGCCTACGAAAGCACGGCTCCGGAACCGTTGACTCGCGACGAGTACCGATGGCTCCCCGGGGCTCTAGTCCTTGTACCCCTGCACTGGGCTGCCACCGCAGGACTCGTGGGCGACGGCATCCGCGAGGCCGAAGGCGCGATGACCGCCGCCGAGGCCTGGTGGTCGCGCCGGGCTGAACTCTGGTCGTAGTCCGGCGGCCGCGCTAGGGGGACTGGAGTTCTGAGGCTACAGAACCGCACGGTATCGCTCCGAGTTGAACTGCCCCAGATGGCCCGGTCTGCGCCATTCGCGCCGAGGCAAACGATGCCTGGCACGGCACTGACTAGGTCGGCGGGACGATTGCCAAAGGCATGGCCGGGATCATCACCCCGGTGTCCGAGATTGACACGGCGGACGTCAAGGGAGCCCTCGGCGGTGCAGCGAAGGTCACCACCCAGGTTGAAGGCGATGGCGTCAAAGCTCTGAAGGAGGGCCCTCTCGAAGCAGCACAGGGTGCGAAGAGCGGCGCGTGAATCCGCCCGTGACCTCGGCGCCAGGGCGATACCTGTGGGGCTTGTTACTCGACCGCCTACGTTTTGCCGCCAGGGAGCTCACCCGGGAGCATCGAGAACATCACGACATCGAGCCGAGCTCCCTCTTGCTCCCAGTACGCTCGCAGTATGCCCTCCCGTCGAAAGCCGACTCGTTCGGCCAGTCGCAAAGCCGGTGAGTTCTGTTTTGCAACGAGCACTTGAAGGCGGCGGATGTCGAGCGCATCGACGCTCCAACGGGCCAACAAGCCAAGGGCTTCGGTTGCGATGCCTCGGCCACGAGCACGTGGTACGACTCCGCATCCGTACTCGCCGGTCTGATGTTCGCCCATCATGACCATGACTTCTCCGAGGTACGTATCGCTCCCCAGCTCGGCAATGGCGAGATGGAGCAGTTCGCCGTCGGATCGGTACTGTTCAAACAGTTCCACCACACTGGCTGGGTTACCTGCTGGCAACGGCGGCACTGAGGATGCGGTGACCGGATCATCCCCGAGTTCCATGGCGGCGGCGAAGTCGTGCTCACGAAACGGACGCAGAACGAACGACGAGCCACGTAGTCGTGGATCTGGATACGGCAGCAACCCGGCGATCTTGTGATGGTAGTTCCACACTCCGGCTGGAAGTACGAAGAAACGACGACTGGCAGTCCGATACAATCCATGTTGGACCGGATCCCGTCCGGTCGACTGATTTGAGAATCGAGGATCCGCCATGATGAGGAGAAGGCCACTTCGGCGAGCTGCGGTCATCGGGGGCGTTGCAGCGGTGGCACACCACGCCGGCACCAAGTCCGGGGAGGCACAGGCCGAAGCCCAACAACAGGCTCCCGCCCAGCAGTATGCCCCGCCCCCGGAGGCTGCGGGCGCACCAGATGTCGCCGGGAACGATATGGTCACCCAGCTCCAGAACCTGAAGAAGCTGCTCGACGATGGTGTGCTGACGCAAGCAGAGTTCGACATGCAAAAGCAGAAGCTGCTTTCAAGTTCCTAAGGAGGAAGACGATGACTATGGGACCCGTCCAGATGCTGGTGTTGGGCTTCTCAGAGCCGGAGTTCACCGGCAAGATCGCAGCAGAATTGGGCAAACTACGCGAGCACGAGTTCGTACGGATTGTCGACGCCCTCGTCGTCAACAAGGACGACAATGGGAACATCACCGCACTTCAGGTAAGCGATCTGAGCTCGGAAGAAGCGATGGAGATGGGTGCGATTGCTGGAGCACTGATCGGCCTCGGTGCCGGTGACCTTGAAGCGGGCGCGGAGGCGGGCGCGGAGGCGGGCGCCGATGGTCACCTGATCCCTGACGAGGAGGCATGGTTCGTCGCAGATACCATTCCCAACGGCTCTGCTGCAGCGATCCTCCTGCTCGAGCATCGATGGGCCATCCCTTTCCGCGACGCAATCGTCGACGCCGGGGGTATCGCGTTGGCCGACGAGTGGATTCACCCCGTAGACCTCGTCGCCGTCGGGATCGAGGGCGCTGCCGGATAGGAGGAGCGCTGCGGTATTCGTGAAGCCGTGGCCCTCTGCTTCGCAGCTCATCGAGGCAGAGGTAGACGCTGACTGACCCGCGCGGATGGAGAGGACGAAACCTGACCCTAAAGCGCTGGATCGAGGCCCGGAACTTCGGTTCGTGTACCCGTTCGTTGCCGGATACGGACGCGAAAGCGGCCCGCCGCGACGGGGCCGGGACGCCGATACGATCCCTGGCCCCTAGGCACGTGCCCGGGATCGCCAGGCAGTGCTACTGCTGTCGCAACGGCGCTGACGAATCGTTTGGACCGCCGCGTTCCAATCGTCCATGGGCTAATGAGCCATGTTTTACATCTTGATCTTTAGTCTTCTCGCGATTGTTTTGGTCGCTGGCGGAGTCACAAGCATGACCCGTCGGCGGAAGAATTTCGAACGCGAGGAAGGGCACACGACCCACAGTGATGCCAATCGTCGTAATCGAAAGTCAAAGCGAGCCCAGTCACAGCATGACAGGCGCAAGCGCCATTAGCCGCAGGTCATGCGATCCACAGCGCACGCACCTACGTGGTTCCCCGATTTGATACTCGCCGGGACGGGGCGTTCTCGGTCTGTCGTGCTGAATGTTTGCCCGGGCACCTACTCGGGCAGGCCACTACGTCCACCCAATCCGTCGCTGTAGTAGAGCCCTCTACTATCGCCAGGTCGAACTCAACTCAGCGTCGCTCGCGCCGAGGCAGCCGCCGCCAGTCGACCTCGCTCCTCGGTGTCATCCCGCCGTGGCACCCGACTTGTCCACCTACGCTTTCCAGGATGCTCGGCGAAGGCCCCGAGGAAGAGTGGTTCAGCCGAGGTCGAAGGCCAGCGTGACCAGTTCGAAGGGCCGGAGCTCGAGCTCGATGGTTCCATCGTGGCCGGCCAGTGGGCACACCACACGCTCGAGTAGATCGGTGCGGACCACTGACACGAAAGGACGGTGCAGCGTCACGCGTACGGGACCGCGGGAGCCCCATACCTCGCAGAGGCGGACCACCACGGCATCGGAACGGTCCGCCCACTTGACCGCCTCCACACTCACCCCCGGCCGATCGACTGACACCACCCGGCCGTCACCCTGACCAGCGAGCAGCGTGAGGGGGAGGTTGAAGTGCTCGGCCTCTGCGATGACCCCGGCGTCCCGCAGGTCACCCTCGTGGGGGAACAGCGCGTAGGCGAAGTGGTGGGCGCCTTGATCCGCCTCGGGATCGGGAAAGCCCGGGGCGCGGAGGAGCGAGAGCCGGATGGTGTGTCCGAGGATGTCGTAGCCGTACTTGGACTCGTTGAGCAGGGCCACCCCGTAGCCGGGCTCACTGAGATCTGCCCACCGGTGGCCGCACACCTCGAAGCGCGCTTCGTCCCAGCTCGTGTTGGCGACGGTCGGCCGTTCGAGATGGCCGTGCTGGATCTCGTAGGTCGCGCGGGTGGAGCGGACTGAGACGGGGAAGGCGACCTTCAGGAACCGGTGTCGCTCGTGCCACTCCACGTCGGTGTGAAACTCGAGCCGCCGCGTCCCGGCGGCTAGGCGCATGGTCTGGGTGATGGTCGAGGCCCCGAAGGAGCGAGTGAATCGAACCCCAGCCCGAAGCGGATGGCGTTCCACCACCTCGATCGAGTCCACGGCTACCAGGTTGGTGACTTGTTCGAGATAGGCGCGATCGACGTCCCAGGCGTCGAAGGCGCGCGGATGGTCGTCGTGGAGCTGAAACAAGTTGCCGCGCTCGTCGTCGGCCAGGACCTGACGGCCAGCGACGATGTCCCACACCGAGGTCAGCAGACCGCTACCGTCCCACTCCACCCGAAGAAATCCGTTGTCCAACCAGCCCTCGCCAATGGTCACCTGCTCTCTGCCGCCGGGCGACCGGTCAGGCAACACCGTCGACCAGCCGCACGCTGGTGCCGACACCAGGGCCAGCGAACCGTCTGGCAGTTCGACCACCTCGGTCCGGTCGGTGGACGATGAGTTGAAAGCCACCACGTCCCCGGCCCCATCTCGCCCGGCTACGACAGCTTGGGACTCAGATGTGACCGAACCACGATGGCGAGCACCTCGGCGTGCTCACGCGCCGTGTCCTCGTAGACCCAGTGGATGCTGGACCCGGGAAGGATGTCGTGGAACTGGTGGAGCAGGAGAAGCTTCCAGGCTCGTTCGAGGTCGGTGCGCCGGTCGAGGCATGCCGCCACCGACCACAGCTCGGCGCCCCGAAGAGCCTCCTCGGCGCGGCGATTGGCCAGCTTGACCTCGGCATGCGTGGTCAATGTGGCCCGGTGGGCTTCGAGGTAGAGCTCACCTACCCAGACGGGGAGGTCGTCGGCCTCCTGCGCCAACCGATCGAGGTAATCCGCGACGGTGCCGATCTCCGCACGAGGCAGGCCATCAAGATCCTTCATACGGCGGAAGCGCTCGACCATGGTGTGGTTCGGCCCACCCCCGCCGTCGCCGTAGCCGAAGGGGTAGAGATTGATGGCCGTGCCATCACGTCTCAGGCCCCGTTCCTGACCGGAGGCCACCTCACTCACGGAGAATTCGCCGTTGTAGGTGTTGGCCGGGGGGAAGTGGGCCAGCAGGCGACTGCCGTCGTGGCCCTCCCACCAGAAGGATGCGTGTGGAAAGGCGTTGGTGTCGTTCCAACTCATCTTCTGGGTAATGAATGAAGTGACGCCGGCCTCACGAGCGATCTGGGGCAAAGCGGCCGAGTAGCCGAAGACGTCTGGAATCCACAATTCATGTGTCTCGACCCCAAATTCCTCGGCGAAGAATCGCTTGCCGTACACCAACTGACGCACCAGGGACTCGCCCGATGGGACATTCGTGTCCGGCTCAACCCACATACCGCCGACCGGCTCCCATCGCTCCGATCGGACTTGCTCCACGATCTGCTCGTACAGGTCGGGGTATCCGTCCTTCATCCACTGATACTGCACGGCCTGGCTACACACGAAGTGGTGCTCGGGGTAGCGTTCAAGCAGGCGCAGCTGGTTGGAGAAGGTCCTTGCGCACTTGCGTCTGGTCTCGCGGAGTGGCCACAGCCAGGCGCAGTCGATGTGGGCGTGACCCACCGCCACGACCGTGTTGGCCGAGGACGTGGGTCGGTCCAGGAGCGGAGCCAACACATCCCGGGCCGCGACTACCGAGTCGGAGACGTTCTCGGGGTCGATGATGCTCCGTGCCTTGTCCAGCGCCGGCGTGATCTGCTCAGATCGGTCGGGGTCGAGTGCGGCCAGTTCCCCCAGGATCCGCATGTCCAGAAAGAGTCCTTCGACGGACCGGTCGACGACTGCCAGTTCGGCCGTCCCGAGGCTATAGAGCGGTGCACCCGAGTAGTCGGGCAAGAGCATGGGCCAGTCGGCCAGGTGCCATGGCGGGATCGGATTCGCAGCCGCCTCGACGAAGAACTCTACCGCCTCGTCCCCCCGAGCCTCGAGAGCGAGCACGAACTCGCGGTGCTGGTGGTGGAGTCCCTGGACGGGCCGGAGTCCGGTGTCCCAGATCTGGCCCTCCGCCGTGAAGCCGACCATCTGGTCGCCGCCGAGGTGGATCAGGGCCACCACTTCAGCCCCGAACCACGAGTTCGGGATCGATCCCCGGAACCGGAACCACGTGGTATCCCAGGCGCCTCCCCAGGCGTCGCCCACTTCGAACGGGATGAACGGTCGCCGCACGGCCTCCATGGCCGGAATCGGTTCGCCGCGTAGGTGGTGGGCCGACACCTCCAGCGGTGTGCGCCGCCCGTAGATCGCGGGGCGGATCACCATCTTCAAGAATCGCCGGAGCGAGCCATTGTCAGCCATCGACCTAAGTCTGGCAGCCGTGACGGGACTCGAGTCCACGATCAGGATGGACATTGGCGTTTCACGGATTGCTCAAAGGGCTGAGTCTCCACGACTGCGCCGCCTTCTTGACCGCAGCCGGTCGCCACATGGCAGTGGTAAAGGCCCACCTTGGCATCAGTCCATCCGCGTCGCGTCAGGTTGCTGCGTTCATCTGTTCCCAGCCGATCGCATCATTCTCCGCAATAGGGATCGCTCAGCATGAAGACTTCGCTGCCATGGAGCCTCTCGAAGGAGCGCTTCACTCCACCTCGGGGGAGGAAACATCGAATTTCGATCTCTCCAATCTCATGCCGGCGACACCCGACGGACTTACGGACATAGTGTCCGTGAGCGGCCTCTTCCCTGGAACCCGACCCACGGTGCTTGCACATTTCATTGCACTGTCTCCGAGGAGATCTGTCGAATGTGCCGAGCCGCTCTGCGATCGTGGATCCAAAGCTGGGGTCTACGAGGTCACTAGATAGCGTTTTTCAAGCTGCGAAATGACCGCAGCGAATTCCTTCACCGTGTTCTCGATGATCTCGGCGGCAGGTACAAGAGTTTCGATCCGCCCAGCGACCTGTCCGACGGATGGGATCGAATTTTCGAGAACTCCCTGGGTATACGTCATACCGACATTCTGAAGAAGGTCCTGCACGGGGTCTCCGTCCGCCACGAACTCGAGCGCACTGGTCGTGTCCGTCCGGAGGACACGAAATGGCTTGTTGTTGTGGCGGTTGATGAGGACTGTGTCGGTCTCTGACGCCCGAAGTATCGCCTCTTTGAGTCCGTCATGCACATTTGCTTCGACCGAGGCAAGCATTCGTGTCCCCATCTGTACGCCCTCGGCCCCAAGGGCGAACGCAGCAGCCATAGAGGCGCCGTCGGCGATCCCTCCGGCAGCAATGAGAGGAATGTCAACCTTCTGCGCAATGAGGGGGAGCAACACCATTGTGGCCACTTCCGATTTGCCCCTGAGGCCGGCGCCCTCGATACCCTCGACGATGAGACCGTCGACCCCAGCGTCGACCGCTTCCTTCGCGGTATCGAGCGAAGTGACCACATGAAGGACTCGGAGACCAGCAGATTTCAGAATCGCCGTATAGGCCGATGGGGAGCCGGCAGAAGTCGTCACGAAGGGAACACTCTCGGCGACCAGCATGTCGGCGATCTTTGGGTCTCTCACAAAGGCAATCGGCAAGTTGACGCCGAACGGATGGTCTGTCATATCGCGCACGCGCTTGATGTCTTTCTGAGCCCATTTGATGCCGACCGAGCCAGGTACGAGCCCAATGCCACCCGCCTGAGCGACTGCAGCCACCAACGACGGATTTGCAACAAAACCCATGGGGGAATTCGCGATCGGGATGTTGACTCCAAGCAATTGCGTGATGCCGTTGTCGAAGTGAGGAAGTGGGCACACTCTCAAATCTCCTGACGCCGTGTAAACCCCAACGGGCACGAACCTGCTCCAGACATCGAACTCCTCTTGTCGTGCTCGGTGTTTTGAAATATGGCCCGGACAGCGGCTGAGCTCGGATCCGACCTTCAGCGCGCGGCGATGGGCCGATCAGGGCCGGGCGGCGTCCGAACGCTACCCGGAACAGTACAACTGGCGATGAGCGAGCCGATCGACCGACCCGCGATGCAGGCCGAGATCGGTGCCGCGGGAGAGGCCTTGGTGGCAACGCTGTTCTTAAGCTCGAGCACTGTTGGCTACCACTTGCGCAAGATCTTTCGGAAGCTCGGCATTACTCTCGTCGACCGCTCGAGCAGGCACTCCTTTCGACATCGATAGCAGATTCAGTTTGAACGGCAGCAAACACTGGCCAAGCTTGATGCGGGCATCGCTGAGATCCAGCTCGGATGAGAAGGTTGTTGATGACGAACGGGCACATGTCTTTGAGCAAACCCTCCGTAGACCGATCGGTTCGCACCGCTTCCTTTGCTCCGCATCCCACTTCGAAAGTTTGGCATCACGTCAACGATGACCATTCACTTCACGTCAGCCGCCAATGGCGCAATAGCCACTGTCGTCGTCGCACCGTCTGTAGCTGGTCAAAGGGGTACGACGGACAACGTTCCGATCCCATCCACACCTGAGTCGGGTATGACGCCTCGCCACCGATAGCGGCCGACGCATGCAATGTCGAGAGATCAGTCCCCGTCGCCTGGCAGCTCGACCGCACGGTCGGCCCAACCTTCTCGCGCCGTCGCCGGGCTGCGGCAGGGTCACGGTCTGGGGAGGGTCATTGGTCGGCTGGTTGGTGTACTGAATCCATGCCGTTCGACCCGAGGCCAGGTGCACAGGCTGACTGATCGCGGCCCAGCCGGGCGGAATCGTTGTGGCCGCACCGGCATCGATGCCGGCAGCGAACACGAGCGAGGTCGGCCTCGTGGTGGTGAGCGACACGCCCGGGCGCCCGCGGCTGCCCGACGCCGCGACCGAGGCCCCCAGACCCTCGGTTCCCTCCATAGCGATCACCGTCAGGTTCTGGTCCCCGGTCGGCACGGTCGAGGAGACGGCAACTGCGTCGAGCACCTTCGGAGCCACGGCGGTCCACACCGCGACGTCGCCCTGGGGGCTGCGCTCGCGGCGCACCACGTGCCAGTCCAGACCCGACCCCGAAACCATGGCGCGGTGGGAGGTGCCCGGAGCGCTCTGTACGAACGCCACCAGGCGCTCCCCGGCGGAGGCAGTGTGGAACACCGGGGCGATCACCCGGCCCGCTCCCTGGGCGCTCACGCTGGCCTGCAGGACGAAGCAAGTCATCGGCGGGGCCGGATTCTCGACCACCACGCTGCTCGTCGGCCCTGACCGTGCGACCCTCGGCGTCGGTGGCCACCACCGTGAGGGTATGGGCGCCGTTGCTCACCTCCGTCGTGTCCCAGCGCACCGCGTACGGAGGGCTGCCCACCGGCGCCGCCACCGGACGGCCGTCGACGAGGAAGCGCACCGAGCGCACCGACACCCCATCGTGGACCACGGCCGCCACCGGCATGGCGGCGGACACCACCTGGTCGGGTGCCGGGTTGACCAGCGACAGTTCGGGCGGCGAGGCCGGGGCCGGTGTCACCTCCACGGCTGCCATGTTCCACTGGTCGGTTGTCGGGGCGGTGTCGTCGATCGTCACCGGTTCCCCGGCTGCGGTGCTGGTGTCCGAGGACCCTTGCACCCAAAAGGTATCGCCGTCGGTCGAGTCGACCCACTGGTCGATGAGCGACTGCCCGGTGTCGGGCGTCCGGGCGATGGCGTTGTCCCAGTCGGCTCCCACCGCGAAGGAATCGGAACCGGCCGCCTGGCGTGGTGATCGTCACGCTGGGGGCGCCGGTGGGCCCCGAGGCTGACGCTGCCGCGCCGGTGCCGGCGGCGCCCGAGAACGCCAGCACCGTGAGCTGCTGGGCGTAGCCGCTGACCTCTGGTCGCGATGTCACCCGCACGTTGTTGAGCACACCGGACGCGGTCGCCGTCCACACTTCGGCGTCACCGAGCTGGGCGTCAGCCCGGGTCACGAGATGCCACGTGAGGCCGGCACCGCTGACCTTGGTGGTCTGGGTCCCGTTGCTCGGACCGTCCAAGGCGGCGAACGCCACCAGGGTGTCCCCGGCAACTGTGGTGGAGAACGCCTTGATGGACACCGCGCCCCGGCCGTTCTGGGTGGTCGAGGTGTCGATCGACAGGCCGCCCGAGCTGTCGCGGACGACGTGCACCTTCTCCACCGGTGCCGTGCCCACGCTGCCGTTCGAGTCGGTCACCTGAGCACTGAGGGTGTGACGACCGATCGGAGTGTTGCCCACCGTCCACGAGGCGGCATACGGCGCCGTCGTCACCGGCGGTCCAAGCGGCTCGCCGTCCAGTAGGTACTGTACCGACGCAACGGTTGCGGGAGCAGAAGCCGTCGCTGTAGCCGAGAGGGTCACGGTCCCCTGCACCTGCGCACCGGCGGACGGGGCTGGTCAACGCGATCGTCGGAGGCACTGTGACGGGGCTGTCCTGGGAGAGGACCGTGACGCTGTCGCCGGTGATCTGGAGCTCGGTGTCCACAACATTGTTGGTGGAGTCGCTCTCCGTGAACACATGCTGGGGATCGACAGTCGCCTGCAGCACGTAGGTGCCGTCGGGCACACCGGTCAAATCGATCGGCTGGCCGTTGTCGGTCTGGTCGTACTCGTCGCCCCAGCCGACACTGAAGCCGAGCAGCTTCGTCGGGTTGGTGCAGTTGTCCTGGGGCGGCGACGTCTGGTTCGGTGTGTGGGGCACGCCGCCCACGTATGTGTCGGCTGTGATGCAGTAGTCCGTCTTCGGGCTCACCGCCACCAAGGCGCCGGGCGTGCCGTCGGGGTTGGCGACATTGAGGGTGAAACGGGTCAGGGGAAACCGTAGTCGCTCGGCGGATCGTAGGTGCCGTTCACCGCGACGGGGACGGTGTGATCGACGGCCCACGTCTTCGGCCCGGTGCGGCTGTAGATGTCCTGCACGAGGGTCGACACACCGGTGTTGGCGTTGTAGTGGGGCTGAATGGCGAACGGCCCGGCGCCGGCGTCCCACGTAATGTGGGTGAACTGGAGTTGGCGATCGTGTGTTACCGGGTTGTTGCCAATGGAGATGTCATCGGTCGGCACCAGGATCTGCAGGTCCGGTGGCGTGATGGCCGCCGCCGCACCCGCCGGGACCGGCGTCTCCGCTGCCACGAACGCCAGACATCATCAGCACGGTGGCGAACACGGTCAGGACAACTCGCCATGCAACCCCTCATGCCGCCACCCCTCCGAAACCCTCTCGCTGCCCGAAGCGACAGTTCTACACGACCGTCGATTGCCACACCAGTGCGGGGCTCGGTCTGCCTGCAGCAGCACGCAGGGCAATCTTCGCGTCGGATGCAATAACCTTATTGTGGATCGATGAGCGCGAGAGCGGCCTATCTCGACCATTCGGCATTCGTGAGGTCACTTGGTCGAAACGGAGCCGGCTCGGCTGCGGAGCGGCCTTGCCGGGTGGCCCGAAAGCTCCGGGCCGCCTTGTTGGCACGGGCCGGCGATCCATCGGAGGCGAAGCTCGCCGTTGCTGCCTCATACAACGCCGTGGCTTGTATCCCATTGAAGACAACGTCGCCTGCGTCATCGCAGTCGATCGTTTGGATTGAACACCTCGGGCGTCTCTGGTGCAAGCCGCGTCGGCGGAAAAACCGAAGGTCGACAAATCGTGTCTTTCTCGGGATGTTCGAAATCTGCGCCTAAAGGTCGGCACGTGTCGGCCGTCGAGCGGGGTCGATTTCCGAAAATTGCACGCGACAGGCGATCATGACGACGGACTGGTTCATCGATGTCAGGCCTACTCACCGGGGAGCGCACGGGAGTCGGCGCTCACTAGCATGACGCGGTGCGACCGACTTCGGCGCTGACCCGCCGGCAATTCTTGGGCACCACTGGCATAGCGGCAGCGGCGGGTGTCTTCGGGGACTTCAACATAAGGCCACGCCCAGAAGCTACGACGAGGGGACGGGTCGTCGTGGTAGGCGCTGGGCTTTCCGGGCTGGCCACCGCGCTAGCTCTTCGTGCCGGGGGCTGGGACGTGATCGTGCTCGAAGCCCGTAATCGCGTCGGCGGACGGGTACACACTTTGTATTCTCCGTTCGCCGTTGGGGTGCATGTCGAGGCCGGCGGTGAATCCATCGACTCCAACCATGACCAAATCCAGGCGCTGGCCCGCCACTATCGCCTCGCTATGGCTCACCGGCCGACGGATAAACTGGATAACGCAGCGGTATACAGGGGCGGGAGACGGAGCGTCCTCCATGCTGTTGCCACCGCGGACCCCCGGGCGCTGACCGGATACGTTGCGTTCGGCGACGCACTGATCCGGATGGCCGGTGACCTCGATCCGGATAATCCCGAACTCGCCGCGCATGCAGAACTGTGGGACGGGCAATCACTTCAGGACTTTGCAGCCACTCAGGCACTTGATGCCAATGCCGAACTCCTCGTGCAGTCAGACTACCGCGGTAACTACAACGCCCAGTTCGACCAAGTGTCGCTTCTCTTCGTGCTACAGCAGTCAATCGTCGACCAGGCATTGCCCGAATCAGGCGTCGAGACGATGCGAATCGCGGCGGGAAACAGCGCCCTTCCCGAGGCGATGGCGCGTGACCTGGGAACTGCCGTGCGTCTCGACTCGCCGGTCACGAAGATCGAACAACATTCGTGGGGCGTACGCGTGCATGCCGGGCACAACGCAACGATTGACGCAGCACATCTCGTTTTGGCGGTTCCGCCACCGACGCTCCGAGCGGTCTCGTTCGTTCCTCCGCTTACCTCAGAGGTCGCGTCGATGATCAATGAGCTCAAGCTTGGACACGCGTTGAAGGTCTCTACCGAGTACGACAGGCGCTTCTGGCTGCCCGAGAGGTTGTCGGGTTTCACCATCACCGACCTGCCTTTCGGAGTCGGCTGGGATGCGACCGACTCCATGACGGGTGGAGCCGAGCGGCCCGGAGTGCTCACTCAGTTCGTGACCGGAGATGCCGCGAGGGCCGGCGCTGCGCTGGGTGATCGGACCCGCATTGCGTCGTTCCAACAGCAGCTCAACGTCGTCTACCCCGAAGGCCGACGGCACATGAGCGGCATCGCTACCACCATGGCCTGGGCCGACGAGCGGTACACGGGAGGGGGTTACGCCGTGTACGCCCCTGGGCAGATGACCCGGTTCTGGGCGCTGCTGCGCCAGGCGCACGGCGCCATCTGGTTTGCGGGCGAGCACACCGAGACTCTGGCGGGCTACATGGAGAGTGCTGTGCGATCAGGCCATCGAGTGGCCGCGGCGATCGGGCTCGCGCCGGGCAAAAGGGAAGGATAAAGCTCAGGAGACGAGCGGTTCGGTGCTGCCCGGATAATCGCTGCCTGGGCCGAGCCGTTCTCCATGCCGCTACGGGATCAACTCGAAGGCAGGAATATGAGAAGGCCGTACGACGGTGAAGTGGCGGCGATCCAGGGTGGCGATCTGGTTCAGCCGCAACCTTTCGGCTGCGGCGACCACCGAGGCGTCGACGGTGCCGAGCGGTAGGTCGCGATACGTGGCAACGAGCTCGGCCATCCGAAGCCAATCTTCGCCAGCGACCGTTTCACTGATCAGATTGCCGGCCGCGAAGTCTCCGAGGAAGCGGATTTCGGCCTCCGCGCCGATTCGGGTTGCGATCAAGTAAGCCACGTCTGTGACGACCAACATGGGCACGAGGAGCGGACCGGGATGGGATTCGAGGAGGTCGACGCATTCGTCGTGATGACCGTCGTCCGCGTCGACGTAGGCATAGAGCGGCCCTGCATCCACGAGGACGGCTATTTGGTCACCTCATCACGCAGGATTTCCTCGATGCGGACTGAGACGTCGTGCGAACCGCTTCGTCCAGCGGCCGTCGCGATCATTCGACGCCGTCCCGTCGGGCGTGCGCCCAGATGGTTCTCGATCGCCTCGCGGGTGAGCTCCGAGACGGTGATACGTCTCCTCTCGGCCTCGTGCCTCAGCCGCGCGTCGAGGTCATCGGGAAGCTTCACGGTTGTCCGCCTCATGGTATGCCAGCATACCCCGCTGAGAGGTTCCATCATTGCCGGGCAAATCCTCGCATCGGAGTCAGTCGGTCCAAAGCTCTCTGGGTTCGCTGCTGATCAGGTACGCCGGTCGGGCCGCATGGACGGCATCGGCGCGAGGCGACGCGGGATGGGCCGCGTGTGCTTAGGTCTGCCCAATGTGCGCGCTTCCCGTTGATCCGGCAGAACTGACCCCGGCGTGGCTCTCTGAGGTTCTCGGCGCCGAGGTCGTGAACGTGGAGGTCCTGGATCATGCGGTCGCCACCAACCAGCGGGTGCGGATCGCCCTGAGCTATGCGACGCCAAATGAGGGGCCGTCGTCGCTGTTCGTGAAGCTGGCACCGCTCGACCCGGCCCACAGGGAGATGATCGGCGCCAGCGGCATGGGCGAGCGGGAGGCGAGCTTCTACGCCGACGTCGCCCGGTCCCTCGACTTGCGGGTGCCCCACGCATATTTCGCGGCCTCGTCCGATGACGGCAACTTCGCCATCCTCCTCGAGGACCTCGCTGCCGGCGGGTGCACGTTCTCCGACGGGGAGTGGAGTGTGACGGCCGACGCCGCCGCAGTCGCGCTCGAGGAGTTGGCCGGCTTCCACGCCCGGTTCGAGGATCCCGCGGCCCGCACCGCCGCCGCCCCCTGGATGGCGGTCGCCCGGCCGCAGCCGACCGACGTCGCCGCCCAGTTGATGCGTATGGTCCTCGACCACAACGCCGACGCGCTCTCACCGTCGTATGTGGCGGTCGGCGAGCTGTTCGTCGATCACCACGCCCGGCTCGAGGAGCTCTGGAACGCAGGCCCGCAGACTTACATCCACGGCGATGCCCACATTGGCAACGTCTTCCTCGACCGCGGGCGGGTCGGCTTCGTCGACTGGGGCCTGTCACGGGTGAGCACCCACCTCCGTGACATCAGCTACTTCCTCACGATGACGGTCGACCCGATGGAGCGTCGCCGGTCCGAGCGGGATCTGCTCCGGCTCTATCTCGACGCCGTCCGGGCCGCCGGGGGCACACATATCGGCTTCGACGAGGCCTGGTCCGCCCATCGCGTCCAAGCCGGCTACACCGTCGTCGCCACGTTCCTCGCCTTCATGCCCTCATACGCCGGCCCCGACGCGCAAGCTCTCGGGGTCGCACTGCGAACACGCTGCGAACTGGCCCTCGACGAACTCGAGGTCGTCGAGGCCTTACGGACGGCGATCCCTGCCTGAAGCCAAAGATCGACGCCTGTCCCCGGCAATACGTTGCTGGGACCGCGTCACGTCTCCGGCATCGCCTACGAAAGGCACCGATGTACTCGTCGAACGCTCGGACAACGGCAGGACGCACGATCAAGAAGGTCGCGCTCTAATGGAGCAGACACAACTCGAACGCTGAACCCTGTCCCCCGTTGTCAGCCTCGCTGCTCCCTCGTCGGGAAACCGAGAAGCTTTTTGTTCGTCTGGGTCCGGTAGATCCACTGACGTTCGGTTCCGTCCACCCAGTTTCCAGCCCGTCCACCGGGTCCTCCCATGTAGTAGAGCGGTCTACTATCAATCGAGACCCATCAAGACGCATCTTTTCGGGGTCAAGCGAATGACCCCGCTCCTCAGATCTTTCGTAACGTAACGTCTATCGAAGCACTTCAGTCGGTGCCGTCGACTCTTACATCATGGGCGTACTCGTGCATCGCCCGCCGGCGCGGACCAAACAAGGTGGTGGTCGCCGTGACCCATTCCATCTGGGCTGTCGCGTCGCATCTGCTCACCAACGGTGCCTCTACGAAAGACCCCGGTGCTCGGCATTTTAAGCTCCGCAACGATCCGGCCATTGAGGCGAAGCGGCTCCAACGCCGGATCGAGTCGCTCGGCTTCGAGGTCACGGTGAGCGAAAAGGCGGCATAGGACCCTTCCCTCGCCCGACAATTGGGGCTTCAAACAACGGGCCGCCGTTCGCGCCTACATCGCACTCCGGACAGGGGCAATACGTCCCAGCGAGGTGCCGGAGTCGACGACCTGCATGTGGGCCTACCCCTCATAATCAGGACCTAGGAGGTATACCGCTCGTCCGGGCCGAAACGCCCTCCTCCGGGATGCCGGCATGACCCGCAGTCCCGGTCGGGTATCCCTCCTGAGCGCCACGCGGTGCCATGGAATCATTGGGCGCCAACTCCAGGGCGCTGGCGAGACTGTCTCGGTTGGTGTTGACCCTGGACATGGAGGGATGCAATGGCAGAAAGTGAGTTGTTTGAGCGGGGACTGCAACGACGACGGGAGGTCCTTGGTGATGAATACGTCGATTCGAATCTGCGTGACAGCGACGAGTTCATGATGGCCTTTCAGCGAGCGGTTACGGAGGTGGCCTGGGGCTGGGCTTGGACCAGACCAGGACTCGACACCAAGACGAGATGCATGATCAACCTCGCCATGCTGACGGCACTCGGGCGCTTCGATGAGTTAGGGATCTACGTCAAGGGTGCGCTTCGCAGCGGAGTGACCGTCGAGGAGATCCAAGAGGTCCTGATCCACGCCATTGCGTATTGCGGAACTCCCGCCGGCCGCCAGGCATTCCTAGTCGCACACCGAACTCTCTCCGCGGAGGGCGCGCTGGGCTAATCCCGGCTATAGCAACCGGCCCTATTGACAGGCACCGGGGTACCAGATCGCAGGTTCGGCGACGCATTATTCACCTTGGCAAGGTGGTAATTTCGTCGGTTTGGGTCTGGCAAGTGCTACGACGTGCGGTCCTTCCACCCAGTTTCCAGCCCGTCCGCTGCGTTCGCCCCTGTAGTAGGGCGCTCGACTATCGACGAACACGGCTCCGACGGTCAGCTGGCATGGCGGATCACGGCGTGACCGTCACGCACAAGTTTGGCGATACTGCGATTCTCAGAGAGATTCTCCCCCACACCTACGACGAGTTCTCCCCCTACAGCCACCGCGAGCTTCTCGAGTGTCTCGAGTGTCGGACGCGTCCCACCTCCCTCCATGCGAGCGATCGCTGACTGGGTGGTACGCATTCGATGCGCCAGATCGGCCTGAGTCAGCCCTGCCTCTACTCGCAGTCGGTACACGAGAGTTCGAAATGCGCTGATCCGTGCTTCATCTTCGTACACGGCACGACCCTGGTCGCCGAGAGGCCGCTCTGCCTTGACATCGTCCCAACTCATTCGTTTGCCCATATGTCCTGTTCCTCGTCGGTCGTGTGCCCTTCGGAGGCACACCGTTCCATCGCCAGCTTCGCTCGTCGAATCTCTCTGCGCTCCTGCGGTGGGATCATGAACACGGAGGATGATCCTGCGCCCCGGTGCAGTTCAGTATGTGATCAGTGTCGGCTGGCCCGGCAGATAGAACCGAAGTTCTCGAAACTTGCCGTCCAGTTGTCGAGTGTGAGGTTCATCGAGCGTGGCACCGAACTCAGCGAGCCTGTCGATGTGAAAGCGCACGCGATGTGCGTCCTCGGTGGCCAAACCCAAGAACCACTCACCAACCTCTGGTTCAAGTTCAACCTGACTCCACATAGCGCCTGCGCTATATTAGCAGAAGAGTGCCACTGCTGTGAGCGGACGCGCACCGCGCGGACCAACTGAAAGGGAATACGTGACCACACACGTGACCGATGACTACTCTGGACCGTTCGATCCCGCCTGGAGCCTCGAACGACTCTCCCGCAGGACCTTGGCCCGGCTCGCCCGGGAAAGCATGCTCCTGTCGATGATCCACAACCAGTCCTTCATTCCCCACCTCGCCCTACTCGGCGGCGAACCGGCCACCATCGCAATCGCTGACGGCGAGTGGATGGGTGCAAGCCCGATCTACACCGCAAGGAACAAGGACAGTCTCGGGTTCAGCGGTGACGGCGTTGCCGAGATCTTCAAGAATTTCCAATTCGACATCGGTGCTCCTCACCACTACCTCGACTTCCGGTTCGAGGTGGTCGACCACGACCTCGGATACTTCTGGCTGGCCCACTGCGGCGCCTACAAGTACGTGCGCCTTGCCACCAACAATGATTCAACATCGATCCACAACATGTGTCACGACATGGAGGACCGAACGTTCGACGCCACGCTCGCCGTGAACAACCCGGGGGCTCGGGCCAACCCGATTCACCGGCCCCCGGTGCCCGTCGAGGGCCCAGACGGTGCCCACTGCCGTTGGGAGGTTCGTATCACGGCCGGAGCCAACCCGCGTCCCGACCATCCGATGCTCACGCTCATGGAGACCACCAGGGCGGCCGACTTCCGATTCGAGGTAGGCGAGTCACGCGAGCCGGGTGGGCTCGAAGACTACGCCGGCGAATTTCAGCCGTCCCTTCGACTCGAAGACTTCTCCCATGCCGTGCTCGTCCGGCAGGTGAAGGAGTTCCTGCTCGACATCCACCTGTTGATGCGCTCGGGTTACACCTACATCGACGAGCACTACGGATCAGACGTGCTCGACGACCTCGCCGTGCAAGACCGGGCCGCCATGATGCCAATGGCAGTGCAGCGCCTCCGAGAGGCTCTCCACATACGGGGCGACGGCATCGATGCTATCGCCAAGCTGCTACAGGTGCACCCGCTCCTCCCCGGTGACTACGTGCGCTCCGGCGTCGCCGTAGACGACGACTCCTCGGGACGGTTCTGGGTCAGTGCGTGCGACGGACTCGACGACGACGTCACCCGGAGCCCGCTCAGTTGGCTGAAGCAGCCGGACGCCCCGACGTTTGACTCACTGATGTGGACCGTGAATCCTCAGGCTGTAGTCGAGCCGATCGATCCCTCCGAGGTTCCGGAGTCCGACGCCGCTGTCGCCTGGCGGTTCCGCATCGATCCGGACGCCTCGCCCCCAGCGTTGCCATGGACCGCCAACATGATCGGCATCGACGGAATGGCCACCTTCGACCTAACCGAACGGCCGCCGGTGCCGGTCGTGCTTCGTGCCCGACAGTGACAGGGACTCACGCGCCACGGTGGAAAGCACCACTACACCAACCCGCCGACGCCGACGCGACCCAGGCTGCCGACGACACAACTTCGAGTTCCAAGTCGAGCTTGGTGGCACTCTTGGCCGAGTGGTATCGGGCCCTAGAGTAAGCCAGAGTTTATGAGATAAGAGAACCCGGCTCGCCTTTGCCCCAACTCCCGAAGGATTCGTCTGTGCCAACATCGCCGCTCGAGGCCGCCCGCGACCTGTTCAATCAGCTCGACGCACACGCGAGATTGACCCCACCAGGCGAACCCATACCTCGGGCGTCAATGGAGCTTCTCATGGATGCTGGGTTGCTCGGGCTGATGGTGCCTCGGGCTGTCGGGGGTACCGAGCTTGCCCTGCCCGACATTGTCGACGTTTACGAAGCGGTATCACGTGCCGACGGCTCTACAGGCTGGTGCTACTTCGCCGCCGACTGCACGGCGGCATACTTCGGCGCCTACCTCGACGACGCCGGCGCCGAGACGGTGTTTGCGCACGGAGTTCCGCTGATGGCCGGGCAGTTCGCGCCGAACGGCACAGCATCCTCACATGGTGACGAGCTCGTTATCAACGGCGACTATCAGTTCGGCAGCGGCATCGCCCATGCTGCCTGGGCGGGAGCAGGGGTACTGACGAACACAGAGGAGGGGTCTGACGCCGAGTACCTTTTCGCCTGCTTCCCCGCGGTCGAAGCCGATCTGCATGGCAACTGGGACGTCTTGGGCCTCCAGGCTACGGCTAGCTACGATTACGGCCTGCGCGACGTGCACGTGCCACGAAATCAGGCCTTCAACTTCTTCCAGCCGACCGTCTATCGCGGCGGATCACTCTACGCCCTCGGCGTTCTCCCCCTCACAGCCGCCGGCCATGCCGGTTGGGCCCTCGGCGTGACACGCCGGGTGCTCGATGAGCTCGCTGCGGTCGCCAGCTCTATCACGCGCCTCGGCGCCACATCGTCTCTTTCGACGAATGAGCGGTTCCTCTACGAGTTCGGCGTGCTGGAGGGCCGCGTCCGCGCCGGGCGGGCCTGGGTACGAGAGGCGTGCACCGCCGCCGAGGCGGAGGCAGCTCGCGAAGGCGCGATCTCAGCGCTCACCGCAAGCCTCTTACGCGAAGCGTGCCGAAAGGTAAACCAAGACGGAGCCGACATCGCTCGGCAGGCTTACCTGTTGGCCGGCACCCGCGCCTTGCGAGACGGGCCCATCCAACAATGCTTCCGCGACCTCCATGCTGGCAGTCAGCACTACTTCGCCAGCCCGGCTGCAGCCATTGAGTTTGCTTCCAATCTACTGACAAACAGCGAAACTGGATGAGCCCGACTGCTCTCTCGGGACATGGGCCGAGAAGAGCCCGGTCTCTTTCCGCAGAACGGATGCGGGGCGTCTACGACGTCTTGATGTCTCATGCTTTGGAGCGGGACGACGACAACGAACATGATCGCAATTCGAGCCAGAGGGAGGAATTGAAACAAGGCCTTCCACCTGGACAAATGGAGCGGAAGACGGGATTCGTACCCGCGACCCTCACCTTGGCAAGGTGAGGGTTCTCGTCGGTTTAGGTCTGACGGGTCACCCGACGTGCGGTTCCGTACACCCAGTTTCCAGCCCGTCCACTGCGTCCGTCGCTGTAGTAGAGCGCTCTACTATCGATCAAGTCCCAAGAGGCTGTGTTACGCGGCTCGCCTGATGTCCGCAGCCGCGCCATCCCACTGGTCGCGACGCCAAGGATCAGACGGGCGACAGCAGCGAGATCGCGAAGTCCGTGGCCCGCGCTATCTGCTACCGAGCGCGACTCGGGGCCCCTTCGAACCGGGCGGACGCCCGGTCCAACTCGCACGTTGCGAGCCTTGGGGCGCTGCTCAGCCTCGTCCACAACCGGCAGTGGCCGAGCTCGGATCCACCTTCAGCGCCGCCGCGATGGGCCGATCAGGTCCGGGCGGCGACCGGACGCAGGCCGGGTCGGGCAACCAGCCAGAGCTTGTGCGCTTCGATGTGGCGGCGATCGAGAGCAGCGATCGAGGTGCACGCCGGATCGGCCTGCGTGACCTGGCCGGAGAAGTGGCGCAGGGCCAGTTCGGTGGCGCCCACCGTCGTCCGACGGGCCGACACGCCCAGTTGGTCCAGGTAAGAGGCCATGGTGGCCACCATGACCGGCTCCCGGATGGACTGCGTCCGAAGAAGGCTCCCCGGACGTTCAGTCCAGGTGGCGGATCACCCGTATAAGTGCCGAAGGGTCGCACCCACTCCCGGTCGTCAGGAAGACCAGGCACATGAACCTCAACCCCTCAAGGCTGCCGTAACCAGATCGGAGGTTTCGAGACACGCACTTACACCACGAAGGCCAAGGACGTCGCGTGCTCTACGGCTTTCAGCTCGGATCAGATGTGCTCTTTGATCTTGGTTCCGCTCTCGGTGTAGCTGATTTGCCCACCACCGGTGGCGCTCACGGACACCCCAACGTTAGGAGAGGTCGTGTAACCTTTGTCGCTGTTCGCAGTGACGGTGAGCACGTTGCCGGTATTGAGCGCAGACAGAGCAATGGCGGCAGCACCAGTGGACCCACCGGTGAGCGCGAACTGATTGCTGTCGATGGCGCCGGTCATGGATCCATTGCATGGCGTGGATGAGCAGTTGCCGTTGTTGTACCCCGCGTCCATCGCGACGCCGAACCCCGAGTAGTCCTCGAAGATGTTCGATGTGGCGTCTTGACCGGTCAGCGACCCTGCTTCATCCGAAAGGAAGAAGACGCCCTCGGCCGGATAGACGGTGCTCCCAGAGGTATTCGCGATCTCACCGGTGAATGTATTGCTTGAGACAGCGGCGGGGCCATTGTCTTCGAGCAAGGCACCTTGGAAGAAACCCGAAATGGTGTTGCCCGAGATCGTGGTCGTGGCTGCGTTAAGAAACGTGTCGATTCCGATTGGAAAGTCCGTCGACGCATTCGTGTCCGCGGTTCCCTCTGTGATGACGTTGTTGATGACGTCGACGGTATCCGACGAACTCTGATCAGCGAGCGCTACTGCCTCGGGCTCACCGGAGGTGTATGAGTCGGGATAGGGATTCGTAATGGTAAAGCCTTTGATCGTCGTGAGGCCACCTGTTGTACCCACATACACGACACCGTAATAGCCATTACCGCTCGGATCGATGCCCGCCCCATTGATAATGGTCGAGGATGAACCGGCGCCTTTGAGAGTAATCGGCTTTGTGATGTCGACGGTCTGATCGTATGTTCCGCCAGCTACGGCAATCGTTCCGCCAACCGGTGCCTGAGTAATCGCGTAGTTGATCGTCGCGCATGGCGCCGATATACAGTTGCCCGTGTCGTTCCCAGTGGTGGATACGTGTTCCGTAGACGGTGATGCCTCGGCGACAGTCGCAGTTGTAGCGATGCACGCGAAGAATGCGAGCGGAAAAACGGCCACGATCGCGGAAAACCTCTGATGTGCCATTGACAACGCTCCCCCGGCCAAAGCCGCCAGCCGTGTGTGAGAAGTCCACAGTACGACTGGTCGCGGCCAATGTCAATCGACCGGCGCCGCGGACACTCCCTTGGTCGGGTGCAATTCGTGGTGACTGGTGCCGTGGAGAACGTTTTGTGTGTCTGCGTTCGCCTGGGAGCGCCGACAAGGTGCTGCCAAACTGGACGACGAGAAGCTTGCTGGTGCGCACCCCTGCAAAGTCCAGCACGGCGGTTCGATTTCGCCGGCCTTCCACCATCGGAGGCGGATTCTTTTCGTTCGCAGCTGGCAGCGTCGAGTCCTGGTTACTGTCTCGACGAGGCCCACGAACGGCTACGTCGAGCTCAGCGAAGCGCGAGGTGTCTTCAGCCCCGACGAGGACCCCGCATTTACCTCCACCTGCGTCGATTACCTGATCCAGAGTTACGCACTCGGTCTGGCGATTCCCGCTCCGCTTCGGACCGATCCCGACTCAGACCTCCAGGCTGGCCCCGTGACCCCCGGTCGACGTAGCAGATCACGGGCGGCGCGCAATCGCACGCCCTAGAAGGAGACCAGACTGCCGCGAACCAACAGGGCTCCGCGGCCGTAATGTCCCAGTGAGAAGCACTAGGAGTCCCCTTTCTGGACCCAAATTGGGGGTGGAGGCATTCAAGATGGACCTTCTCGGGGTAGATCTCGGACTGGGAAACCAGATCGAGTTGGGTGACCTGAGCATTTTTCCCTTGCTCGGCATCGGTCCACCCCGTGTCTCCTACCTTTCTGGTCCCGAGGCCATCGGAGCCGGCCTGATCGAAGTCAGCGAGCTCAGCCGCCCTGACGTCTCCTGCCTGCTGGTGAACAACTTGTCATCGTTTCCGGTACTGCTTCTTGAGGGCGAGATGTTGATAGGGATGAACCAGAACCGAACCATGAACGTCACGGTTCTGTGTCCGCCAATGACGAGAACGACGGTGCCGGTCTCCTGTGTCGAAGAGGGGCGCTGGCGAGCCAGAGGGCTTGGCGCAGTTTCGGACAAGAACAGGGTCGCTTCGGGATCGTTGCGATCGGCCAAAACCTCTCATCTCGAGTCCCGCGGCAACGACCCAACCCGGCGGACTTCAAAACAGAGCGTCATCTGGGAGTCGGTTCGCCGGTACGGAGCTGAGCACGGAGTGCGGCTGTCGGATTCACTGGCGCTCGATGAAGTACAAGAGCACATCGAAGAACGTCTTGAAGAAGAACTCAGCCGAATCAAGGCTCTCCCAAACCAAATCGGCGTCGTCTGTGCCTCTGGGGATCGCGTGCTCGGGATGGACCTCTTCGACAACCGAAACACCCTGGACCCTTACCTTCGGCCCATTGTCGCTGGACACGCACTCGATGCGACCCATCCGAGCGGAGCCACAAATAGCGCGGGGCAGTGCAGGAGTTCCTGGGATTGGTCAATGACTGTGAGATGGATGCCGGTGTCGGCGTGGGACTAGGAAGTGAGATCCTCCTGCGAGGACCGGTTGTCGGGATCGGGTTGGAATATGAGGGCTCTCTGATTCACCTGGCTGCGTATCCAGCCCAAACCAACTCAACGCAGCATGTAGATGGCTGAATCGACACGTCGCCGAAGCGGCGCAGATGATGACTGGGTGAGGGTGAACGCTCTATGACCACGGAACAATGGCCTCAAGAAATCAGCGGAGATCGTCATGTACGGCAGCGGCGAATTGGTAATGAATTGAGAAGTTCGGCGGCGTTGCAGTGTTGCCACATTTAGTGCACTTTCAGAGAACTGTCGCGTCACGTGCAATCCAACGCCGAGTACAGGTCGCTAACCTCGCCAGAGGTGGTGTCTGGGCGAGTGATAACGGCGTTCGTACGAGGTGAACCTGACGCGATCCGAGCCGTTTACGCGGCCTGCGGTGGGCTGGTCTACGGCGTGGCCTATATGGTGCTTGGCGATCGGACTCTGGCGGAAGACGCCACGCAGGAGACGTTCTTGAAAGCATGGAGGGCGGCCGCGACATTCAACCCTGACCGAAACCTGGAGCCGTGGCTTGCCACCATTGCAAGGAATGTGGCGATCGATTTCAACCGACGAGAAGGCCACCGGCGTCACGACAGCCTCGAGAGTGCCGATCCGTCCCACCTGGAGCTCGTCAGCCTGCCTCCTTCCGCCGAACGCATCCATGAAATTTTAGAGGTCCGGCGCGCCGTCGAGGCGCTTCCCTTCGATGAGCGCATGCTGATCCGCCTGCAATGGTTCGAGGGGCTGACCCATCCTCAGATCGCTGAGCGGTTGGCTATCCCGCTGGGGACCGTGAAGTCCCGGAGCTTCCGAGCCCACCGAAGGTTGGTCAGACTCCTACGTCACAGGCTCGACGAAAGGAAAAAGACAGAAGAGACTTCGTATAATGAGGACCGGCCCCAGGAGGCTTCTCCGTGACCGGTGACTACCAAAGGAACGAAATCGTGTCTCCGATCGCCGGTTCCGATGGGATCCGGAAGACGGTACTCGGTACATCGCTGGTGTTGACCACCGGCCGACTGACTTGACGCTGGTGACCGACTTCGTTCAGCTCCGAAAGGATCTTGCCGATCCCGCCGTGTGGATCGAGCCACCCTCCGATCTGGTCGATCGCGTCGCTTCGACCATTCGAGCCGCAGCCAAGCGACCGCAAGTCGTGGCAACGGGGTCCGACGGCATTCTCACGTTGGTGCCCGCGCTAGCTGGCCCGGCATCGCCGCACAGTGACGTCGAGGAGCAGGTGAGTAGCGGCGTCGGGCCGAGCACCGGCTTCGAGATCCGCGTCCTCGGGCCCGTCGAGGTCGTGTGGGGCAGCAAGGTGATCAACATCGGCGGCGCCAAGGCCCGCTCCCTCGTCGCCCGATTGCTGGTCGACCGCGGGTTGGTGATCTCGGTCGACCGCCTGGTCGACTCGCTGTGGACCGAGCACGAGGGAAACGGGGCACAGATCGCGCTGCGCTCCACCATCTCGCGGCTGCGCAAGCACGTGCGCGAAGCCGACGCGACCGGACAGCTCATCGTCGACGCGTCCGCCCGGCTACGTACTCGACCTGCCGGCGTCGGCCACGGACGCCCACCGCTTCGAGCATCTCGTGAGCGAAGGCAGGCGCCAGCTCGGACGCCGCCGTCCGACCGAAGCGAGAAGGCTGTTGACCGAGGCTCAGGGCCTCTGGCGCGGTGCCGCCTACAGCGACGTCTGCGACCAGCCGTTCGCCCGGGCTGAGGCCCGCCGCCTCGAAGAGCTCCTCCTCACCGCGATCGAAACACGAATGGACGCCGAGCTGACGATGGGCCGGCACGATGACCTGGTGGGCGAGCTCGAAACCCTGACCAGCGCCCACCCCTTCCGCGAGCGGTTCTGGTCCCAAAGGATGCTCGCCCTGTACCGGTCGGGCCGTCAGGCTGAGGCGCTGCGCGTCTGCGGCGAGCTCAGGGCGATCCTGCTCGACGAGCTCGGCCTCGATCCCGGTCACGACGTGACCTGGCTGGAGCACGCCATCCTCGAGCAGGACCCGGCCCTCGACTTCCCCGTGCCGCCCGAACGGACGGAGACCGCCGAGCCGGATCAGGTGACGGTGCCCGCCTACCAAGCCCGGGTGCCGTCCGGTCCCAACGAAGGACCGCTGGTCGGGCGCGAGCGGGAGGGCGTGCAGCTCCGTGACTGGTGGCGCGCCGCGTGCCGCGGTGAAGCTCAACTGCTGCTGGTCGACGGCGAACCGGGCATCGGCAAGACCCGGCTCGTGGCCGAGCTGGCCCGCTCGCTCGAGACCGAGGGGGTGCTCGTCCTGTGGGGTCGATGCGACGAAGACCCGATCGCCCCGTTCCAGCCCTTCGCCGAAACACTTGGGCGCTATTTCCAATCGGTGTCGGCCGATCTGGTCACTCGCCTCCCCGAGTGGCAGCTCACCGAGCTGGCGCGGCTCGTGCTGCCGCTGCGCGAGCACGTGCCGATGATTGAGGAGGAGTCACGCGACCCCGAGACCGAGCGGTACCGGTTCTTCGGTGCCATCACCCAGACCCTGAACGGCCTGTCCGCTCGCGGCCCTGTTCTCCTGGTCGTCGACGACCTGCACTGGTCCGACCAGCCCACCCTGCTGCTGTTGCGCCACATCCTGCGCAGTGCCGATGCGCCGAACTTCGGGATCATCGCGATGTACATCGACTCGGAGGTCCCGTCGAAGCACCATCTGCGTCCGGTGTTGACCGACCTGCGATCCGACCGCAGCGCGGCGAAGGTACACCTGGAGGGTTTGAGCGAGTCGGCGGTGAAGGAGCTGGCCGAGTCGGCCGCAGCACCGGAGCTGGCGATCCAGCTCGTCAAGCTCACCGACGGCAATCCGATGTTCTTGGAGGAAATGCTGCGGCAACTGGTCGAAGGCCACGAGACCGACACGTCCATGCCACCAAACCTCAATCCGCCCGAAGCGATCCGCGAGCTCGTGGCGCGACGGGTGTCCCGATTGCCCGAGGACGTGATCTACCTGCTTCAGGCCGCTTCGGTCGCCGGGACCGAATGCGAGGCGGCCATCGTGGCCGAGGCGGCGGAGCTCACCGCCGAACAGCGCCTCGATGCACTCGACCTGGCCGAAGAGTCGAAACTGCTCCGGCACCTGGGGGGGCGTCGTGACCTGTACGCGTTCAGCCATTCCCTGGTCCGCGACGCGATCTACAACGAGCTGCTCCGCGGGAGACGGGTGCGCTACCACCACAAGGTCGCGGTGGCGACGGAGCGGGCACATGGTGACGAGCTCGAGAACTACGTCAACGAACTCGCCCACCACTTCTACATGGGTGCGGCGCTGGACGACGCGGACAAGGCCCTCCGTTACGGCATGGCTGCCGGCGAACGCGCCGTGCGCCTACTCGCCTTCGAGGAAGCGGTCGGGCACTTCACCCGCAGCCTCGAGGTGGCGGAGCAGTTCGGGGACCACGACCAGTCATCGCGTTGCGATGCGTTGATCGCGCTGGCGGAGGCCCAGAACCGCGCCGGTGACCGCGATACCGCGGACGCGAACTTCGAAAGAGCAGCGGAACTTGCCCGCGCCATCGGGGACCCCGAGCGCCTGGCCACAGCTGCGCTGCGGGCGGGGCCGCTGAACGGTCTTGGCATCGTGAGCTCGGACGCCGACCAGCTCAGGCTGCTCCAAGAGGCCCTGGAACTGTTGCCCCGGGAGGACTCGCACCTCCGCGCCATGGTGATGGCCAGACTCGGCCTGGTATTGATCTATTCGGACCCGGTTCCCGAGCGGGACGTCGTGAACCAGGCGCTGCAGCTCGACACGGCCGCGGTCCAGATGGCGCGCCGGCTCAACGACCGCGGCACGCTGGCCTTCGCCCTCAATCCGCGCATCCACGCGCTGTGGGACATCACGGCGGCTCCGGAACGGCTGGCCGCTGGGCGCGAGGTCGGTGAGATCGCCGAGGACGCGGGCGACGAGCTGTTAGCGCTGCACGGCCACATGTGGCGAGTGCGAGAACTGTTGGCACGCGGCGACGTCGACGCAGTCAATGACGAGCTCTTCCAGTTCGCGACCAGGGACACCGGGCCACCCCATCCACTCGTGGTGTCGCTCTCCTCCAATCTGGCGGCGATGATGGCGCTCGTCTCGGGTGAGTTCGACGACGCCGAGTGGTGGGCTGGACGGCGTTGGAAACCGGCCAGAGCTACAACGACATGGCCTTCGCCTTCTACGGCGTGCTCATGGCATGGACGTGGTGGCAGCGGGACGACCTGAAGAGACTTGGCAAGACGGTCCGGTCCATCGCCGCTCGTGCGGCAAGTGAACTCCCGATCCTTCCCGCCGCGATGGCACTCATCCTTGCCGAGGAGGGCGACGCCGAGGCGTCGCTGGCACAGCTCGACGTGCTGGCCAGTCTGGGCTGGGAACGGGTGGGCTACGATCTGACGGAGGGAGTGTCACTCACGTGCGCCGCGGCAGCATGCGGAACGCTGGGACACGCATCGCGTCACCACGCGCTGAGCGTTTACGAGGTCTTGCGGCCCTACGCCGAAACAGCCGTCGTCCTCCGCGCACCCGGTGCCGCGTGCGTCGGTCCGGCCGACCAGTATCTGGGGCTGCTCGCCGCCGCCATTGGCGACCTCGCATTGGCCGAAGTCCACTTCGAAGCTGCATTGCGGCTGGCCCTTCGGATGCGCGCCGAACCCTTCGTCGTGGCAGCAGAGGTGGAGTTGGCCCGCACGCTCCGCCAGCGCGGCCGGGAAGGAGAC
Organism: uncultured Acidimicrobiaceae bacterium; assembly: GCA_963824445.1. Classification (GTDB taxonomy): domain Bacteria; phylum Actinomycetota; class Acidimicrobiia; order Acidimicrobiales; family RAAP-2; genus Bog-473. The sequence goes on from CAWGPG010000004.1 coordinate 356,215, forward strand.
GAGGAACGCGTTGCCGTGCTGTTGCGCCATGCCGAGGAGTCGGCGGTCACCATGGGACTGCACCGGCTCGTGCGCCGGGCGGCGACTCCGGGCTGACCCGGCCCATCGTTCAGCGACCGTCGGCGCTTCGACCAGAGTCCAGCCTGTCCCGCGCGATCGGCAACACTCTGGAGCAGAAAGCGGGAGGACTCGCGTCGGTCCAGCTCAGAGGTACCAGGTCGAAGGCGGAAGACGGGATTCGAACCCGCGACCCTCACCTTGGCAAGGTGAGTGGTTTTCGTCTCAGGGTGGCACCCCGCTCCCTGCGGTGCTGCTTCCGTCCACCCAGTTTCCAGTCCGTCCACTCCGTTCGCCCCCGTAGTAGAGCGCTCTACTACATGTTACGAAGCGATTTGGCGGTCCTCGCGTCCCTCCGACGCCCCTCTCGCCTACCAGGCGTCTAACCGCGTCGCCGCTACACGGCCACCCTCAAGTAGGGCGCCCTGAGCGCCGTGACCCTCAGGTCCCATCGTCAGCGTCGAGGACGCGCTGCACCAGGTCGATTAGTTGCTTCAGCTCTTTCTCCGAGAGTGCGGTCATGGCGTCAGGCGGGCGATACAAGATGGCTTCCGCGGTGGCAATGGCTTCGAGCCCGCTTGGTGTGAGAGAGACGAGCTTGCGACGGGCGTCGTCGGGATGGGGACCACGTTGGACAAGCCCGTGCTCTTCGAGCTTGTCGACGACGACCGAGATGTAGGGGCCAGTAGTTTGATTGCACTCAGCGAGCTGACGGTGCGTCAGTGGTCCAGTCCGCAGCTGGAACAGGACCTTGCCCCGCCCGGCTCCAAGGCTGAAGCCAAGTGATTCTGTGAGGTCGCCATGCCGACTGTGCTCATCGACGAACTGGCGCAGAAGGGTCCAGGCCTGCTGCGCCGAACTCGCCGGGATCTTTACGGCCTTCGAGACCGCGCCGGACCTGGCACCTACCACGGTACCGTCTGCCCCAGGTAGTCGACGTAATGAAGTCCGGGCTGGCCCCGGAGGCTGTCGATCACCTTGACCACGCCCGGGATGCTTTCCTCGATGCGAAGTCGGGCATCGGGTCCGCCCAGGTGAGTCTTGACCCAGCCGGGGGCCATGAGGATCAGGGTTCGTTGCTCGCCGCGGTGACGGGCGTCGTAGCTGCGCATGTAACTGTTGAGGGCCGCCTTGCTGCCACGGTAGACCTCGTGACCGCCATTGGTATTGTTGGCCACACTGCCTTGCCCCGATGACATGACGCCGATCGTTCCGGTCGGCTCAACACAGTCCTCGAAAGTCTCGATGACTCTCAGCGGGCTGAGCGCGTTGGTGACCATCACCTTGACGAACTCATCGGTCGAGGTCTCAGCGACAGTGCCGTCCGGCTGGTTGGCAGTCCCGGCGTTATGAAAAAGGAGGTCGAACATCCTGCCGGCCAGGCGGTCGCGCAGTGCAGCGATCTGGAACTGGCTAGTCACGTCGAGCGTCTCGATCTCCACCTGCGCTGGGTGCCGCTCGGCCAGCTCGTGGAGCGCGGTCTTTCCGGTCTTGCGAACGGTGGCAGTGACGTGCCAGCCGTCCTCGACCCACGCCTCGGCCAGTGCGAGGCCAAGACCACGGGAGGCCCCGAAGAGAAGGACTCGTCCCGCAGCGCTCTGAGCCAGAAGCTCGGTCCCATTTTTAGTTACTGTCATGGTAACAGTTATATGATACATAACTACCTACGTCAAGACTTCGAGCCTTCGAGCCGATTGGGAGGCTTCGACCCGTTCAAATGGGGCATGCGTCTCGACTCCGAACCTGCAGCCGCCTGCTACAATGCACATAGACTAGATTGCATTGTGAGGTTTCCATGACCCAAACAGGTGAAGTCAAGGTGAGCGAACGGGGCCAAATGGCATTGCCCGCCCAGACGCGACACCGGTGGGGCCTCGATGAAGGCGGAGTCGTTGGGTGGATCGACCTTGGCGATTCAGTCGTGCTCGTTCCCGGCGGGCTCAGCAAAGTGCGCGATGCAGTCCTGGGCAACGCCGACTGGGAAGCGGCGAGCTCTGGGTTTGGAGATCCCGAGCTCGCCAACCAGTAGCCGCAGGTCGACACTCTGACTGTCCTGATTGACGACCAGACCCTCTCCGACTTGTTGCGCGGGGAGACGGCATTGCCTGACGACCGCATCGTCACCACCGGCTGCTGGTATTTGCGCTTGTGTCAAGCGGCCATCCGTGGAGCGGGCGGGGCACTGTCGAGACCGTTGATGTCACTTCCTCCGATTCGCCGGGAGTCCGTTCTACGTGCCGTGCTGCAATTACCAGAACGGATCGAATTGTTGAACTGGCGAGAGGTAGCGCCGACAATGGCTAGCCAACTCAATGGAGCCGGACGCGGATTGAACCTGCTCTCTCGCGAGGCTCTTGCGGCGGCCACCGTCCTTCGAGCGCAGGTGATCATGGCGAGTGGAAACGAAAACGGCCTTCTCCGTGCGGCACTCTTGGATGTCGGCCTGGGGTGATCACGCGCCCCCGTCCAACCTCAACCGCTTCGAGGGCGGAAGACACAGTGTCCCTGATTTCTCGCTTCGAAGACATTCGCGAAGTCGACGTGAGAAATAGAAACCACCTCTGACCTGCCCAGTTGGAGCGGAAGACGGGATTCGAACTGCGTCGATGACCAAATAGGCGGAAAACACAGTGGCCTTCGTCGCCGGAAATACAGCTTCACCCGAGATTCGATGAAGAGATCCGTCACCCGCCAGAGGCTTGAGAAACCTCCTCTGACCTGCTAGAATGGAGCGGAAGACGGGATTCGAACCCGTGCAAGGTGAGGGTTTTCGTTCGTTTAGGTCTCGCGGGTCCCCTGAAGTGCGGGTCCGTCCACACAGTTTCCATCCTGTCCACTGGGTCGTCCCCCGTAGTAGAGCGCTCTGCTATCGCTCGAGTTCCCTCAGACTGTTACCCGGCTCTCCTCGGCTCCCGGCACCCCGGCTCGTCTGAAGTCTGCAGCCGCGCCATCCCACGGGACGCGGCGTCAAGGATGGGCCGGACGAAAACGGCGACAACCGCGAGGTCCGTGGCTCGCGTTATCCGCTATCGAGGGCGTCTCGCGGCTCTTTGAATCGGGCGGACGCCCGGCCCAACCGGTTGATGAATTGCAAGAGCCGGTCCCGAGCGGCCTCGGCCGACGGATTGAGACCCTGCCTGCCGGCCACGTCCCAATGGCCCAGAACCACCGGCCGGAGGATGGAGTCATGGTGCACGCTCAGGTCGTAGATCCCAGCTCGGGCAATAGCTTTTGCATGTTGTGCGAAGTCCGGTATGCCGGTACCGGGCATCTCGAACCCCAGGACTTGACGCTTGATAGCGTCCATCATCCCCGAAGGATCGATCTCTAGCGCGGCCGATACCAGATCTCGGTAGAAGAGATAGTGGAGGTTCTCATCAGCCGCCACCCGTTTCATTACTGCGTAGCCCTCAGCATCAGGCAATGCCTTCCCGGTGTTGTGGTGGGCAATTCGGGTCGCCAACTCTTGGAGGGCGAGATAGACGAACGCGTCGGCGATGGTCGCTGTCTGAGGGGAAACGCCGCCGGTCACCTGGGCCATCCGGGCCCGCTCCAGGTTGACGGGGTCCACGTGTCCGCTCATGATCAAGTAGTCCCGTAGGACGATCGAGTGGCGCCCCTCTTCGGCCGTCCACCGTCGGGTCCAATAGCCCCAGGCGCCGTCCCGGCCGAAAAGATTGTCGATTGAAGAGAAGTAGTACGGCAGATTGTCTTCGGTCAGCACGTTGACGAAGACGGCACTCGCCAAACCATCGGGTAGGGGCTCCGCGTCTGCGACCTGTGGTGGCGGCCGCCATTCCACTAAGTCGTGGGGAAACCACTCCTTGGCCATGCTGAGATGGCGGTCGACCAAGCGCTCGGCCGTCGGTAAGAGTTCGGCGAGCATGGTCGCGTCATCCACGTCGGCCCTCCTCCCGTGTTCACCGTCCACCGGACCTGCACGCACCGGTACTCCCGGACGCCGTGGGAACGAGGCAATCGCTATCCGAGGATACCGCAGCGGTAAAGCTTCACCGTTTGGATCCGGGTTCAAAGGTGTTCGTATCGACGAGTAGCTCCAGCACCTCGCCGATCGTCGGTTCTCGACCGATGGCCTCTTGCAGCGGCAGGTGAGATTGAACCTCGTAGCGATTGCGACGGCCGTCCTTGTCCTTCACCACGTAGCCGGCTTCGGCCAGGTCGTTGACAATGCCGTAGGCACTGCGCTCGGTGATGTCGAGCGCAGTAGCGATGTCGCGGAGACGGACCCCCGGGTCGTGGGCGATGCAGACCAGGGCCCGGCCGTGGTTGGTGAGGAAGCCCCAGTTCGCCATCGACCACAAGTATAGCAAATTATTTCTCGCAATTGTTCACGAGTTACATAATTTGAGAGTACGATGGTGGCAGACACCGAGGCCCGACTATCGCCGACGCCGAGTTACTCGAGGGTCAGCGAAAGGATGCGGCCATGTTGATGCGATTTGAGCCATTCCGAGAGATCGACCGGATCACAGAAGAGATGCTGAGCGAACGGCGTCCCCGGGGAATTCCCGTGGACGCATACCGTCGAGATAGCGAATTCAAGATTCTTCTTGACCTGCCCGGCGCAGATCCAGGTTCCATCGAGCTTACGGTCGAAAAGGACGTCCTCACCGTGGGGGGGACACGCACTTGGACCCCTGGCGAGGACGATCAGATTGAGGTGATGGAGCGAGCCCAGGGCGAGTTCAAGCGCCAGCTGTTGCTCGGGGAGAGCCTGGACCGTGACCATATCGTTGCCACGTACGAGGATGGCGTGCTGACGATCACCATCCCGGTGGTCGAGCAGGCCAAGCCCCACAAGGTCGAGATCACCCACGCCCCAGGGGTCGTGCAGGCCGTCGAGCCAGCCGCCGCCGGGGCGTGAGGAACCGGCACTGACCCAACAAAGCGGCTCCTTCTGGAGCCGCTTTGTTGGCGTTTCGGTCCTGCTGGATCGCGGTACTGACCAAAGCATCAAAGGTGTGGGTGCCGAATATCCATCCGCCTGTCCACGCGACTAGCCGGGGCTCTGGATGCAACCGTGGAGGCCTCGGTACGTCGTAGCCACATCGGGTCGGGATCGTCATTCCGAACGGAACCACTCCCCCATCCGTAGTGAACCATGTTCATCTCAAGCGGCTGGCAACCAACGACTGCCCAGCCCGTTGAGACCGCTGTTCTTCTGAACGCCATCACGATTCTCGAGTACCAAAGCCGCAGCTCGACATGCTGGCTGAGCCCGAAACCTAACGCGGCACACCAAATATTTCGAAGAAGGGAACCAAGTGAAGATCGCTGACAAACGAGCCGCCAACAGGGAAGCTCATGCAGCTCGAGAGCGCAAGGCGAAGACTCGAGACGCCCCAGGCTTGCCCCGTGACGATCAGGTCACGACTGTCGTTTCCGACGAACCTCGTCGAGAGGCTTGGCCGAGCGACGCCCCATAAAGGACTATAAGACCTCTAATGGCGACGTAGTTGAGCGCGTCGATGGGACGTCTGCGTCGTCTTGATGTAAATGCGTTGGAAGGCTTGAAACAGGCCCCACCTGGTCGTTTGGAACGGAAGACAGTGGTGGAGCGGAAGACCGGATTCGAACCCGCGACCCTCACCTTGGCCCGGTGATGATTTTCGTTCGTCTGGGTCCGCGAGGTCACCCTGAAGTGTGTTTCCGTCCACCCAGATTCCAGCCCGTCCACCCAGTCCGTCGCTGTAGTAGAGCGCTCTACTACAGCCTCAAGCGAAGCCGGCTCCCGACCACATGTCGAGCCACTGGGTGCGTCGGGGTCTTGGGAGAAGTGAAGTGGTTGAGAGGAGCCTGTACAAAAAACAAATGGCTGCGTGTGACATCGCCGTAGCCGTCCAGCTGTTGGCGGTACTCCTCCGTCGGAGATTCAATGCGGTCGGGCGTCACAGCTGGCCAAAGCGATCCACGAGGTGGGCCGAAATGCCATCAGGATCGAGGCGCCGGGCCACCAGATACCCGGCACCCATCCACCCGCGACGGGTCCATTTGCCGAAGGACAGATAAGTCCCGGGCGCCCCACTGGCGGCGGGGACCATCTTCACTCGCTCCAGAGCTTCTTTCACTCCCCGCGGCGTGAGTGGATGCGCGTTCGCGAAAGCATGGGTCAGAACTGTCGCCAGGTCTCGGTTGACGACCGGCACGCAGTACTCGGGGCGACGGCCATACGTCTCATCGAAGTCATCGAGAAACTGCTTGGCCGACCGGGTTGGCCGGGTCGTATTGGTCGACGCCGGTCCAGTTGAGCATCGACTTCCAGATCCGCTCGTTGATCCACGCGTTTTGGAAGGCGGTGCCCATGAATCGAGGCGGGTCCCAGCCGATCGCATCGAGGACCGGGTTGACACCGAGGACGCCGAAACCGAATCCGCAGTGGACCAGTGCGTCGGGTTCGACTTCATGCAGTTTCTGGACCGCGCCGGTCACGTCCTGTGCCGTCTGAGCGATCCATTCCTCCCCGACGATCCGGATGCCCTGCGCAGCGCACGCCTGGCGGAAGTTGCGGATGTACGACTCGCCAATGAGGGACTGTTCGATCAGACAGCCAACGGTGCCATGCCCGCCCTTTGCGAGAAGCTGAACCCAGAAGATGGGCTCGTCGGTCATCGAGCCTTGGGGAAGACAGAAGGTCCATTCGCCGAGCCAGTCCTCGGTGCCCGTTACCGAGATGGCAGGTACGTAGAACCGCGACTCGATGGCCTCGCGGGTCGGCACGGCGTTATCCGTGATTGCCGGTCCGAAGACTGCGAGGCAGCCTTCTTCGACCAGTTCGCCGTAGGCGTCGATGACGGCTTTGGCAGAACCCTTGGGGAGACCCTCGACCTCCCGGAAGACGATCTCGACCGGTCGGTCGAGGATTCCACGTTCATGCGCCTGCCGAAACACCAGCTCGAACGGGCGGGTGAGGTCAAGCCGCTTTTCTTCTGGGTAGCCATCGGGCAGAAGGAAATCGAACAGGTAGCCGAGCTTGATCGGCTCCGCTTGGCTCTCGTACGACACGGTTCTTTCCTCCTTGTGGGTGGGCTGGGCTAGCTGGTTGGGTGTGACTGACTGATGGCCAATGCTTAGTTTGGACTCCTACGAGCCTGTCCGGGTGCTCGTGCCCGCGTAGTCGGTGCCACAGAAGGGCTTGGACGAGATCGGCACGAAGCCTGACTTCTCGGCCCGCAGAACCCAGGCACACTGGGGCAGGTCGTGACCGAAAACCGTCGAGTAGTTGATGGTGATCGGCAGCAACCCGTTCCCGTTGTAGGACTTGATGCTGCGCAACGCCTTGACGACGTCGACCCGGCTCGGGTTCTGTCCCGCATGTTGCAGACCTTCGATCATGAGGTCGCAACCGAGCCACGACAAATCCTGACCGTAACTAGGAAACTCGCTCTTGGTGAAGTGTGCATACTTCGTGAGGGCGGCAGCCATCTCTTCGGTACCCGCGTTGGGCAACGACAACGGACGGGCCAGGGACAAGAAGTACGCCCCCTGAAGACTCGACCACGCGGGTGAGTGGACGACGGACGGCTCGTAACCGACAGACAACAGAGCCGCCTTGAGCTTCACACCTGCTTGCTTGAGTGCCGTGAGAAGCGCAAAGTTCGAGTCGTCGTCCATGGTCGGAAGGATCGCGTTGACGTGTTTTTCTTTGGCGATCAACGCCTCAGAGGTGAAGTCGACACCGCCGAAAGGAACGGACGTATCCAGAACACCGACCTTGCCCCCAGCCCGCTGGAACGACTTGGCGCCGCCGATCGCTGCATCGGCCGAAAGTGGGGAGACCCCGTAACCGTAGGTGCCGATGGTCGTTCCACCGTGCGCCTTCAAGAAGTTGCCGAAGATGCTGTTCACCGGTGTCACTGGGTTTTCGCTGCCCCGGAAAGCGTCGAACATATTCGTGTAGGGCTGCTCACCCCATTCGGGGCCGTCCGAAGAGTTGCCAGTAACCGCAAGTCCGGCTTGCTGAGCGTATTTCGCAGCCGAGAAGAAGAACGGGGAATTGGCAACGATTCCGACCGCACCCTTGGAAATTGCGCCCTGGACTGCGGTCGACGTCAACGTCGGATTCGTCTGGTCATCGACGACCGAGAGATTGATCTTCCTCCCGTTCACACCGCCTTCCCCGTTCTGCAGGTCGACCCGCGCCTCACACCCCTGCTGGGAGTTGCCGTACTCGGATGCTGCTGGTCCAGTGAGCGAGGAGATATAGGTGATGTTCAGGGGCGTCCCAGATGGCGATGCTGGCGTTGTGACTGCGAAAAGCACGGCCCCCGTGAGGGTGGTGATCGCCGAGGCCAGAAATCCGGTCTTCATCAATCGCAACAAAGTGAACTCCAATCGATCGTGCGACGGCGGACGATGCATCAACTCGTCGCTGGGTTTACATGGCGGACGGCCTCGCGACTTCCGCGGCGAGGTCTTACCGGAGCTGCTGTACGTCCCGTCATGTTTGGTCGAAGGGATGTCGGGGCACCGTAAGGCCCAGGTCGAGTGAACTGAGGAGTCCCGGGTCGGCAGCGACGACGAAGGGGACGGCATTGACGACCCGCATGGCAGTAGCCGCAATGGCACTGTTGCCGGCGCTGTGCCCTTCGGCCTGGCCTAGTGAGAGGCGAAGCTGAATGTCGGGATGGCCCTCGATCTCAATGAGATACGTTGCGTCGTGATCGGACGTTGGCCATTCGGGAGCGACATCGCGAGCCATCCGGATCACGTGCTCGATGACGATGGCCTCCCGGCCAAGCACCACACCGCTGGCCACCGTTCGTACGGCTCCGCAAGTGCCGGCTGGGATCGTGCCGAAGGCCACCTCGAGCTCGCGCTCGGTCAGGGCGCGATCGAGCCGGCCGCGAATCTCTTCGATCTCGACCCCCAAGCCGCGCGCAATCAAGTCAATAGGCGCGCGGCCAGACAGCGGGGATGAAGCCAGGCTGACTGAGGTGAGGCTCGTAGTCGAGCGGGCGCCCAAAGCCCATCCCGTCCATCATCACGGATGCCACCGGGTAGTGGTCGTTGAGCGATATCTCCAGCGCCCGAATGGTGTGGATGCTCCCCGACAGGGTGGATGCGACGAGCGCGAGCTGGTCCGAGGCAAAGCCGGGGAAGATTCCCGACGCATAGAGCGAAGCGCCCCCCGCCGCGCTGCGCGCTCGAGCCGTGCGCGGAGCTCTTCGTCGACCGATGGCGGATGCACCAGTTCTGTCGATGTGGTCGTAACGACGTTGATGCCTGCGGCCAGCAGTCGTTCGTAGTCCGCCGCCGCGCCGGCACCGCGTTCGGGGCCGCTGGCGGCATAGATGACGCAGTCCGGCTCGAGCCCGATCAGCGAGTCAACGTCATCGGTCGCGAGTATGTTCAATGGGCCGATGTTGGCGAGCTCACCGGCATCGCGTCCCACCTTCTCGGCCGTGTGTACCCAAACACCGACCAGATCGAGGTCGGGCCGACGGGCGATGGCGCGAATGGCGTTCGAACCGATACCATCCGGTGGACCAGACAACGACCCGCCTGCTCGGCGTTGTCATTCTGTTGCTCCTTCCGGGATCCGCTTGCTGCCGGCGCGGACGACGGCTTCGGTGGCTCGCTCGAGGTAGCTCCAGGCGACTTCGGGCGGCACCCCTCCACAGAGCGGCAGCAACGGGAGGACGGTGCCGGCCCGAACGAGCTCGGTGGCCTCCTCGCTCGTGACGACCCGATACGAGCTGTCGGCCCGGAGCTCATCGAGCGAGGTCGCGGTGCTGATGCTTGCCACCTCGGTCTCTTCGGGCCGGTATGCCGCCGCCGTCATCGCGTCGTGGAGCAGGTAGCGCCCGAGCTCGTCCCAGGCCCGCTCGACGTCGTCGGCAACGAAGATCGCCGTCGCTGCGTCCGGGTCCGGCACCTGAACGAACCCTGGTTCGTGCCCGGCCTCCCGGCACGCCTGCTGGTAGGCCTCGCTCAGGCCGGGGCTGGCGGTCTGGGCGATGAGGCCGAGACCCAACGTGCCAGCCCGGCGGGCGGCGGCGGGGCTTCCGCCCCCGATGAACAACTGCGGACCCCCGCTCGTCGGTGACGGGCTCAAGGCGCGTCGATCGTCCTGGGGCGGTGACCTCGTCGCCCCGCAGGAGCTCGAGCAGCGTCGCCAGTCGTTCGTCGGCTCGGATCCCGCGAGCCCCGAACTCGAGACCGAAGTGGTCGTACTCCTCCCGTCGATGTCCGACGCCGAAGACGTACGCGACCCGGCCCCGGCTGATGATGTCGAGGACGGCGATGTCCTCGGCCAGACGGACTGGCTCGTAGAACGGCAGCACGGCTGCGGCCACCAAGATGGGCAGTTTCTCTGTTCGAGCGGCGATCGCCGTCGCGAGGATCAATGGCGACGGCAGATGACGGTCGACGGTGGCGTGATGCTCCGACAGCACCGCAACGACCGCCCCGCGGGACTCCGCCCATGCCGCCATCTCGACCGCTGCGGCATAGAGGTCCTCAATTGGAGCCGCCCAAGTCGGCGCCCGCATGTCGAAGCGAAGGGTGAACATCTGCGCTACACAGCCCGCGGAAGCCCGAGGACGCGGATGGTGAGGGACTGCAACCAGCGCGGCAGGGAGGAGGCGGTTGCCGCACACGATGGCGAGGGCGTCGGGCCCGACGGCATGACGTGCGAACGGCCTCGTGTCTTGCAGGGCGCGCTCGACAACCGGCGCGAACCGGGCGGGCCTGCGAGCGAACCGCGTCATCTTGTCACCCGTCGATTCGAGCGCGGCATGGAGCGGCGCGTAGGGACCGGTCGCGTCCTTCCACGTCTGGGTGAGCTCAAGAATGTCGGTCTTGAACGTCCCGGTTACCAGCACACTCACTCCGAGGCCGAAGGGTGCGATCTCCATCGACAGCGACTCCGCCCACCGTTCGAGCGCGCTCTTGCTGGCACTGTACGCGCTCACCGCCCCTATGCCGCTGGTCGCAGCATGACTCGACACGACCACCACGCGGCCCCGGCCTGCCTCTCGCATACCCGGCAGCAGGCCCTTGGTGAGGCGAATCGGCCCGAACAGGTTGGTTGCGAAGATCTGCTCCACCACCGGGACCGGCATCTCCTCGACTGCTCCGGCGCCGGCAAGTCCTGCGTTGTGCACGAGTCCATCGGGCACACCCACCGTTTCGATGATTCGGGCGATGGCGGAGTCGATCGAGTCTGGGTCCTCGAGATCGAGCCGGACTCCGATCAGCCTGCTGGGTTCGTGAGCTTGACCGAGGTTCTCCTTCAGACGTGGGAGACCGGCCTCGGGGGTTCGCATCGCCGCGACCACGGTCCACCCTTGGCGATGCAGGTGGGTCGCGGTCGCGAGCCCAAGCCCTCGGGACGCTCCAGTGATGACGACGCTTCGCGATCTTTTCCCGCCCCTGGGAGTGCTCAGCGACCGCGGCGTGCGATGAGACGGTCGCTCGTCCGTCGTCTGGCCGTGCCCCTCAGCCATTGCGGCGCTTCCGGTCGGGACGTATCGGGAGGTACCCCCACCCGCGCACGCTGGCGGTGTGTGCCATCTTCCCCATGTCAGTGTCGACCTGCCACGCCGGCCACCGTTGCAGGATCTCCTCCAGGGCGACGCGCCCCTCCAGCCGGGCCAGGGCGGCTCCGAGGCAGAAGTGGAGCCCGAAACCGAACGAGAGATGAGGCCCCTCGTCGCGATGGACATCGAAGTGATCGGGTCTCGTGAAATGGCGCTCGTCGCGGTTCGCGGCGCCGTTGAGCAGCAGCATCGTCGACCCCTCCGGCACGATCGTCCCCTGCACCTCGACGTCGTGCTGCACGTAGCGCGCCTGGACCGGCGATGGTGACTCGAGGCGAAGGATCTCCTCGATGGCGTTCGGGATCAGCGAGGGCTCATCGACCAGCAGATGGCGCTGCTCAGGGTGCTGGGCGAGGAGCTGCATGGTGAAACCGATGAGGCGCGTGGCGGTCTCGTTGCCGGCACCGGCGACCATGCTGGCGTAGGTGACCACTTCGTCGCGCGAGAGCGGACGCCGCGAGCCGTCGGGTTCGTCGACCTCGGCGTTCAGCAGCTCGGTCATGAGGTCGTCGGACGGGTTCCGAGAACGCCAGTCGACATAGTCGGCGAGCACCGACAGGACGTTGTCGAACGAGGACTGCTCGAACGCGATCGGCGTGCCGTCGGTGGCGAGCGCCTCGTCGGTTCGTTTGCGGTAGGCGAGCTGATCGGCTTCGGGGATGCCGAAGAGGAATCCGATCGTTCGCAGCGGGACCTCGACACCGAACTCGCCGATGACGTCGAACTCGTCTCGTCCGACCAACGCGTCCAGCGCGCTCACGCAGTAGCTGCGGACGAGGGGTTCGAGATCGAGCATGCGTCTCGGTGTGAACACGCGTGCGAGCAGTGCTCGGTGTGCGTCGTGGATGGGCGGATCCTCGAAGAGGAGGATCCCGGGCGGGATCTCGACCCCGGCGCTGATGATCTCGAGGACCGTGCCGTGGCCGGAGCGGTATGTCTCCCAGTCGATCAGTGCGGGCTTGACGTCGTCCCACCGGCTCAGCGCGTAGAAGTCGAGCTCCTCGTTCCGGTACAACGGAGATTCGTCGCGGAGCCGGCGCCAGCTCGGATACGGATCATCGTCGATGTCGATGTCGTAGGGGTCGTAGTGGACAGCTGCAGCAGGGGTTGTCGGGGTCATGCGCGTCCTTCGATCGACCGGGTCAAGGACCCAGGTGAGTGGCGCCCTGAAGCGGTTGGTTCGGCACGCCTGGAAACAGTGAAGCCGTCGGTCCTGCGGTCACCTGACCCTCCAACTTCGTCACGAGATGGGGCGTGAAGACCAAGCCGTAGAGCAGGTTTGCGATGACAACGACACCGACGATGGACAGGACGGTGGACCGAAGACGGCTGGGTGAGCTCGCGTCGGCCCACGTTTCGATGACGGTGCGTCCTTCGGAATCCGTCCGTCCGAGGATGTAGGAGAAGACCATGACCATGACGCCCATGGCGAGGGCGTCGTAGAGCGGGTATTGGTGCTTCGTCCCCTGCCACAGCGCAAGCCCGGGGATGACGCGGCCGTAGTAGAAGACGCCGAGCCGTGCCCCCAGGATCCCGTTGAAGAGGAAGGCCCAGAGGAAGCCGACGACGAGCCCGACACCGAGGAGGGTGGTCGGCCTGCGCCAGTGGAACCTCGAGCTCAGCCGTCGCCCGAGTGCGGCGCCGACGAGGGCGGGCGTCACGAAGTAGGAGATGTAGCCGATGGGGACCGACGCCGGCAGCCCACCCCATGTCATGTCCAACGGCCACCACGACGGCATGCGAGGGATGGCGGGCGCGAACTGCGCGTAGACCGCCCAGTCGTAGGGCGCCTCGATCCACGAGATCGAGATCGCCGCGATGCAGACGAGCAGCAGGGGGTGGAGGCGGCGGCGGCGATACGTCAGGTACACGCCGATCGCCACGAACGCGAACCCTCCGACGTAGGCGAAGCCGATGGCTGCCGTCAGCAACGGGGTCAACCCCTGGCTCACCGGTCACGCTCCTGGCCCGGAACACGACGCGCTTCGGGGTCGTAGCGAAGCACCAGGCCGAAAATGAGGACGATCAGTCCGAACAACGTGCCCAGCATGATGACGGCGCCCATGTCCCCACCCCCTCGAAGCAAGCTCCAGACCGCTTAGATAGCGTATACTATCTTCATTCATGGCCGCCGAGCGTCGGCTGGAAGAGTGAACGACTGTGTCCCAGCGACCTTCGACCAACAAGCAACCAGCGGCACGGAGCCCGGCCCGCGCGACGCGCCGTCCCCGAGGCGAGCCGCGGCGACTCCTGCTCGACGCCGCCGGCGACCTCTTCGCCCGCCAGGACTACCGCAGCACCACCACCCGCGAGATCGCTGAGGCTGCCGGCGTCATCGAACCCCTGCTCTTCCGTCACTTCGGCTCGAAGGCCGCCCTGTTCCGCGAGACGACGGTCGTTCCCTTCACCAGCTTCGTCGACGACTTCGGCCGGACGTGGCAGGCGGTCGTCCCCGAGGAGACCGACGAAGACGAGCTGGCCAGCCAGTTCGTCGGACAGCTCTACGACGTGTTCGTGGAACATCAGGGCCTTGTTCTCACGCTGTTGGCATCGGATGCTCTGAGCGAGGAGGAGATGGGTGAAGCCGGCATAGGTGACATCCGCCAAGCTTTGGCCGTCCTCGGCCGAATCAGCGCCGAGGGCATGGCCATTCGGGGGATGCGCTCGAACCACCCGGATCTGGCCGCGTACTCGACGGTCGCGATGATCGCCGGCATGGCTGCGTTGCGTTCGACCTACTTTGGAACCAAACAGCCGTCGAGAACCGCGATCGTCGATGAGCTCACCCAGGCGATCCTTCACGGCTTCCTACATCGGGACGGCTGAGTGCCCAACGTGCCGAGTCCCTGAAACGGCCAGCTAACTTCAGCAGCGAAGAGTCCCCCGGGGGAGCCCATGTCTTACGAGTCGAAGAACCCGCTCCGCGTCGTCGTGTGGTCTACCGGCGGCATCGGATCAATCTCGATCGCCGCCATTCAGCAGCGACGAGACCTCGAGCTCGTGGGCGTCTGGGTTCACTCGCCGGAGAAGGTGGGTGTGGACGCCGGTCAACTTGCGAACGGTACGCCGATCGGCCTGCCCGCGACAAACGATACCGAAGCGCTCATCGCACAACAGCCCGACTGCGTCGTCTACGCCGCGAGCGGGCCCGATCGGGACGCGGCATCGGTCCCGGACTACGTTCGCCTCCTCGAGGCGGGCATCAATGTGGTCACCACGAGTTCGACCCGCCTCATCTTTCCACCGGTATTCGACCCCGTTGCAGGCGACCAGCTGAGACGGGCGGCGCAAGCGGGACGGGCGTCGATCTACGCCTCGGGCATCGAGCCCGGATTTGCCCTGGACCAACTCGCGCTCGTGTTGACCACGCAGTCCAGCACCATCAAGTCCATTAAGTCGACAGAGATTGGACTCTACGATGACTACGCGGTCGCCGACGTGATGATGGACGGGATGGGTTTCGGCCGTCCGATGGACTTTGAACCCTTCATCTGTATGCCCGGCGTGGTGACCCACGAGTGGGCCGGTGGCCTCTACATGATCGCGGACGCCCTTGGGGTCGAGATTCAAGAAGTTCGCGAATCCGTAGAGCGCATTCCGACGTCACGGACACTCCAGGTAGCGTGCGGCACGATCGAAGCTGGCACGAGTGGCGCCATTCGCACACGCGCCATCGGAGTCGTCGAAGGCTACGAGGCACTCGAGATCGCGCATGTGACGCGTATGGCGCTTGATGTCGCGCCGGAGTGGCCGAGTACCGAACATGGAGTTGGCTACCAGATCGATATCGAGGGCGAGCCCAACATCCACTGCGAGATGGCATGCACCCTTGACGATCCTGCCCGATTGGGGATCAAGGGGATGCAGGCTGGCGCGGGGGCCATGGTGGCCACAGCGATGCGGGTCGTCAATGCGATTCCTTACGTCGTCGTGGCCCCACCGGGACTGCTGTCATCGCAGGATCTCAGTCTTACGTTGCCCCGCAGTCCCTTCGTACATTGAGGGCTCTTCCGGTTTCAGCGGGGTCTGACGTTCTCCTGACCGCGCCCTGAAGGCTCGCGGGGCGTCAGCGGGGATCCACCACAGAGACACAGAGGCGCTTCAGTCTCAATGTGTGAAAAACGATCCTCCACGCCTCTGTGTACGTCGATCCTACCGAGATCGTCTCCCACCTCGTCGGCCTCAAAGACTTCCGGGTCCTCTCCCGAACTATCAGTAGCAATCAGCCCAGACCTTTCTTCCGCCTCTGGGGTTGAGATGGGATAGGTCCACGGTGTTCAGGTGCACCTGCACGAAGTCGAACGCCACACCTGGCACGAAGCGTCCGTTCGTTGACGAAACCGCCGCCTGAGGTTTCCAAAACACGGCCGTCGTATACCAATTTCCCAAAGTAGTGGTGGGATGTCCAGCGTGTTCGATCGGTCGCTTGGCCCGCTCCAAGAACTTCTTCGCCCCGTGGAGGATGAACACGCTCTTCCCTGTCACGAAGTGGTGACGTGCGGGTCCGTCCACCCAGTTTCCAGTCCGTCCACCCAGTCCTTCGCTGTAGTAGGGCGGTCTACTACAGGTACCGCGCACGACCGGGCGGGTGTATCACGAATCGTGATACACTGAGCACATGACAGAGGCAATATCTGTTCGGCTAGACGACGAGGCTGAACAGGCCCTGCGCACCCTGGAAGCGGCCGGCATGAGTCGCTCCGAGGCCATCAGGACGTCCTTGGTAAGAGCGGCGCATGCCATGCGGCGTCACGATGAACTGTCAGCTGAAGTCGCTGCTCTCGAAGCGGACGACGAGGATCGCTCGGAAATGCTCGCAGTGGCCGAACTCATGGAATCCCTTCGTGCGCCGGGGTGACGTATTTCGATTCCGCCTTCGCAAGGGGGCCGGGCACGAACAGTATGGAACGCGCTTTGGCGTGGTCGTCCAAGCCGATGCGATGCTTCCCCGATCTGTCGTTCTCGTCGCTCCGACGGCACTCAGTGCCCGTGCGGCATCGTTTCGTCCCGAAATACAGGTCGCCGGCGAAACCACAAGGGTGCTCGTCGAGCAGGTCGGTGCGGTCGATTCGGGCCGGCTGGGTGAACTCGTGGGCCATCTTGCTCCCGAAGAATTATGGGGGATCGACGAAAGCTTGCGAACGGTTCTGGACTTGCACTGAAAGGCCCGCCGTCTTTCTTCAGGGTCCTACGCGGAGACATCATGGTCGGACGAGGTCCGGCCATTTCGCAGTGCGACCGACTTCGGATGGGAGCCCTTGGTTCAACTCTGGCGGGCAAGAAACTTGCAATCAATAAGATTCTCTACGACCTTGAGGACCTCGCGCGCATCGTCACCGCTAACGGTGCGCAGGGTCATGCCGCGCTCGAGCACGCCGAAGCGATCGTGCGAGATGAGCGCAGAGATACACAGCCCGGTGCTGTACGCGAGCAACGCCTGCCGACAATCATGGCGGTCCGCGCCGAGGCTGAGGACATGCGGCGAGCTGTGCTCGCACGCCACGCCGGCAAGCTCGCCCGGCCCGCACCCCACGAACAGCTCCTCGTCGAATCGACGACCTCGCAGCTCGTCGCAAAACTCCTCCATGCCCCTACGCGCCTGAATGAACTCCAAACCGTACCGCGCCCGGTAGGTCAGATCACGTCGTAGTGCGATCAACAGCTGTCAACAGCACCGCACCGAAAGACGCGGAGCAATAGCGACAGTCAGAGCAACGATGTGACGCAAGACGAACTACCGCTTGGTCTCCGGTTCAGAACCGCAGCGATGCGACTCTTCCGCTGCGAGCTGTGGCGACCTGGCCCCGACGCCGGGAAGGCGTGCGTTCCGACTCCGTTCCGCAAGAGAACGGAACCGCACGGATACTGACGGTCACCTACCGTGGTCATGTATTTGCGGTAGCCGCGTCCGGGGTGTACGCCTCGTGACGGTGACATTCGCCGGTCGACTGCCGAGCCCTTGGTCGAGGAGGTCACTCGCATGAAGGAGGAAAGCAACGAAATAACTCCAGCAGCCCCCAGCCCTTACAGGAATCCCGGTGGGCAGATCACCCAACCCATGCCAAGAACAAACTGGGCCGGCAACGTCATCTTTGGTACGACACGCGTGGCCAGGCCCGAATCAATCGACAACCTTCGTCGAATTGTCGGTGAAAACAGACGAATACGAGCCCTCGGCTATGGCCACTCGTTCAGTGGCATTGTTGATACCGCCGGGAACCTGGTGCTTTTGGACGGCTTGCCCAAAAGACTCGCCATCGATTCGGCGAACTCCACGGTCACGGTGGCTGCCGGCATGAGCTACACAGAGGTGACCGGGGAATTGCATCGTGCGGGCTTCGCACTGGCGAACATGGCCTCGATTTCGCAGATTTCGATCGCTGGAGCATGCGCGACCGGTACCCACGGATCTGGCGATGATCAACGCATTCTGGCCGCCTCGGTCGCCGCAATGCAGCTCATGATGTCGGACGGGGACCTCGTCGAGTTGCGACGGGATATCCATCGAGACCGTTTCCGCGGCTCGGTGGTCGCGCTCGGCGCTCTGGGCATCGTGACCCAGCTGACCCTGGATATCGAACCAGCGTACGAGATGTCGCAGCGGGTTTATCTGGGTGTTCCCCTCGACGAGATACACGATCGGCTGGATGAAGTATTCAGCGCAGGATACAGCGTGAGCGCGTTCACGGACTGGTTCAGCGGTGAGGCCAGCGTCTGGGTCAAGCAACGAGCTGACCGGCCCATGTCGAGTTGGACCGCTGGCAGGCAAACACAACGCAGGGTCCATCCTGTGCCAGGCATGTCACCAGAACTGTGCACGGAGCAATTGGGTGTTGTGGGTCCCTGGCATGAACGGTTGCCACACTTCCGCTCCAAACCAGCCTTGGGGGTAGCGAGTGAGCTGCAGTCAGAGTTGTTCCTGCCGCGCAAGGTCGCGCAACAGGCCATAACAGCGCTCCGCGAAATCAGCAACCTCTTCGCGCCAGTGTTGCTCGTAAGCGAGATACGTACGGTCCGCGTGGATGAACTGTGGTTGAGTCCCGCCTACGGGAGGGACTCAGTCGCGTTTCATTTCACATGGGCTCGCAATGAGTCAGCCATGTTGCCAGTACTCGCCGCTATTGAGGAGCGGCTTCTGCCGCTAGACCCTCGTCCTCATTGGGGCAAGGTCACTTCGGTTTCGCCCCGCAAGATGGTCAGCTCCTATGAGCGCGCTCACGATTTCGAACGGCTGATGGTCGAGTACGACCCGATATTCAAGTTTCGCAACGACTTCGTGAATGGTCTCTTTCCCATACGTTGACGCACTGAGTTGCCGAGAGGGCAGCCGGTGCTCAGGCATGGACGTTGCCATGTGGCTGATCCCATCCAACGAACAGCTGCAGCGTGCGCTTCGAACCTCGTTGGCGCGACATTTTGCCCCGTGGCCAGACCATTCGTCGGCGTTGAAAAATCGCCTCTGACCTGCTAGTTTGGAGCGGAAGACGGGATTCGAACCCGCGACCCTCACCTTGGCAAGGTGAGGGTTTTTGTATTTGAGGTCCGCTCCGGTCTCCCGACGTGCCGTTGCGTCCACCCAGTTTCCACTACGTCCACCCAATCCGTCGCTGTAGTAGAGCGCTCTACTGTCGCCCGATATCTCCAAGCCAGGCCTTCGTCCCCGAACAACGCGCAACATTCGTCTTGCTCCTTGTGGTGGGTGGGCCTCGTTGAGCCGGGTCGCAGAGCTCAGAGATCGCTCAGTGCTCGGACACGGCTCATGAGCTGTTGTTGGATATTCCCCAGAAGAGTCCGTGCGCCCTCATCATCTTGTTCTCCTTGGGCAGCCGCCAAGTGAACCGAGAGTCGGTCAAGAAGACCAAGGACGGTTGAGCGAACCTCTTCGTCTGTCGGGGTTCCAGCCCAGAGGTTCGGTGGTGTGCGGCCGGCAACGGTTGGCATGCTCCCAAGGGGCGAGGTACCAAGTTGCTCGTCCTCTGCCATGAGAAGGCTCGCCCAAGTCTTCAGGTGTTCGAGAAGCCTCTCGAGCTCCCGGTGCATCTCATGGTTCCGGGGGACTTTCCGGTCAGCCTGCTTGACGTCCTGCACCACGTCGATGACCTCGCTCAAGATATCGTTGAGTGCGGCGATCGCCTCGTGGGGTGGCGGCGTGTCGGGTGACGTACAGGCCCCTTTCACGAAAAGGTGCGAGAACCGGTGGAGCTTACGCTGGCCTGCGTTCTGAACCGGTACTTCCAGAACCCTGAGCCAAAAGTAGCCCGCGCCTATCGCAATGCCAAGACCTCAGGCAACCCACACCCAGGCCGCATTCAGCCACGCGCGGTCCGCCGATCCGGGTTCGGCCAAGTTCCAGCCCCAACGGGATTCGCACCCCTGTGGGCTCGCTGCACGGGCGGAGCACCGTGCGAAGCTCCCTTGCCGAAATCGAAGCATGACCCTCGCGGGCGTCGGCGCGGTCCTAACTCGCAGCAGGCACGCGTGCGACCACCTGTCCCGACACGGCGAGATGGCAGGCAGATGCTGGCACTTCAGTCCAGACCGACGGGCAAGCGCAATGTTACGTCTACAACCCTCCTACCTTGGTAGTAGACTTGTCTTATGCCTAGAGGTAAGCCTTCGCCGAAGCTGGCGATCACAGTTGATCCCGAAGTGCACGAGCGGGTCGTCGCCGCGGCCGCCGAGGAAGGGTTGAGCGTCTCAGCCTGGATGACGGCCGCAGCACGCCGGGCGCTTCTGTTGCGAGACGGCTTGGTTGCAGCATCCGAATGGGAGCAGGAGAACGGCCCGCTGACCGACACCGAGCTCCGATCGGCCCGCGAGCGTGTCGCGGATGAGATGCGATCTTCGGGTAAACGTCGCTCGGCATGAGCATCGTCTACGACGCGGGTCTTTTGATCGCCGCGGACCGCAATGAGCGCGACGTCTGGGCCGATCACCGTGCTCGCCTCGAAATGGGCGTCGTCCCTGTCACCACCGCGCCGGTAGTGGCTCAGGTGAGCCGGTCGCCACGCCAGGTTCAGCTGCGAAGGTTGCTGCGCGGTTGCGATATTGTCAGCTTCATTCCTCAAGAAGCTCATGAGGTTGGAGGGCTGCTGGCCGAAGCCGAGACCTCCGATGTAGTCGACGCCCATGTAGTCCTAACCGCGGGTCGCGGCAGGTCGACAGTTCTTACATCGGACGAGGAAGACCTCCAAGAACTATCGAGGTGCCTCCCCGAGCCGGTCGTCATTCAACGAGTCGGATCTCGACGACGGAGACGGAGCAGATAAGGCCATCGAAATAAGAGGTAGAGGTTGAAAAACCGGTCTCTACCTCGTAGTTTGGATTTGGTTGTTGGTTGGTTGGAGCGGAAGACGGGATTCGAACCCGCGACCCTCACCTTGGCAAGGTGTTGGATTTGGTCTTTCGGATCTGCTCCACTCCCGTGACGTGCGGGTCCGTCCACCCAGTTTCCAGCCCGTCCACCCAGTCCTTCGCTGTAGTAGAGCGGTCTACTACAGGTCCCGCGCACGACCGGGCGGGTGTATCACGAATCGTGATACACTGAGCACATGACAGAGGCAATATCTGTTCGGCTAGACGACGAGGCTGAACAGGCCCTGCGCACCCTGGAAGCGGCCGGCATGAGTCGCTCCGAGGCCATCAGGACGTCCTTGGTAAGAGCGGCGCACGCCATGCGGCGTCACGATGAACTGTCAGCTGAAGTCGCTGCTCTCGAAGCGGACGACGAGGATCGCTCGGAAATGCTCGCAGTGGCCGAACTCATGGAATCCCTTCGTGCGCCGGGGTGACGTATTTCGATTCCGCCTTCGCAAGGGGGCCGGGCACGAACAGTATGGAACGCGCTTTGGCGTGGTCGTCCAAGCCGATGCGATGCTTCCCCGATCTGTCGTTCTCGTCGCTCCGACGTCACTCAGTGCCCTGTGCGGCATCGTTTCGTCCCGAAATACAGGTCGCCGGCGAAACCACAAGGGTGCTCGTCGAGCAGGTCGGTGCGGTCGATTCGGGCCGGCTGGGTGAACTCGTGGGCCATCTTGCTCCCGAAGAATTACGGGGGATCGACGAAAGCTTGCGAACGGTTCTGGACTTGCACTGAAAGGCCCGCCGTCTTTCTTCAGGGTCCTACGCGGAGACATCATGGTCGGACGAGGTCCGGCCATTTCGCAGTGCGACCGACTTCGGATGGGAGCCCTTGGTTCAACTCTGGCGGGCAAGAAACTTGCAATCAATAAGATTCTCTACGACCTTGAGGACCTCGCGCGCATCGTCACCGCTAACGGTGCGCAGGGTCATGCCGCGCTCGAGCACGCCGAAGCGATCGTGCGAGATGAGCGCAGAGATACACAGCCCGGTGCTGTACGCGAGCAACGCCTGCCGACAATCATGGCGGTCCGCGCCGAGGCTGAGGACATGCGGCGAGCTGTGCTCGCACGCCACGCCGGCAAGCTCGCCCGGCCCGCACCCCACGAACAGCTCCTCGTCGAATCGACGACCTCGCAGCTCGTCGCAAAACTCCTCCATGCCCCTATGCTCGAGCTATGACGGCAGTCGGTGGCCCCTGGAACATGAGTTGGTTGCGCCGACTCTTCCGTACTGTGAGCGGACGAGACTCTAAGCGGTCGCCAATCTGACCAGACAACGATGCGACTGGTTGAGGATATCGAAGGACTCGACCACAGACAGGTTGAAAACCATCCCTGACCTGCTACAATGGAGCGGAAGACGGGATTCGAACCCGCGACCCTCACCTTGGCAGGATGGTTTTCGTCCTTCTGGGTCTAGCGAGTCCCCTGACGTGCGGTCCCGTCCACCCAGTTTCCAGCCCGTCCATCCACTCCACCTCTGTAGTAGAGCGGTCTACTATGAGATCAACCCTCGGATGGCACTGAGCTGTGGATATCGCAGCACACCATCGGGACATTCCAGCAGCCCCCCCCCACGACAGCGGCGGGACACGAGCGCGACATACGCCAAGTCGGTGACGCTACGACGTCTTCTCGGGATCATCGACCGCGAGCGCTCGGTGCGTGCCAGGGCACTGGTCCTCGCTCGGGAGGCGATGGCGTGACTGGGGAGTGGTCCGCCTGGCCTCATTTATTGCAGGACCTCGCGACCCACTAGACCAGCAGGCGTCGCAGTTTCCAAATCGGTCTCGATGACTACGACCGTGTTCGGTTTGGGTCCCGATCAACAAGGCGGAGGCCTCAGCTGCGTACAAACTCACTTCAAGATGTTCACTGCTCGGGCTACCACCAGCAAGGCGACGACCAGCGAAATCGCCTCCTCCGCCATCATCATCAGCTTCATCCACGGCCGGATTGCCGAGACATCGGTGGGGCTGAACGCGGTTGCCGTCGCGAACGAGAAATGGAAGTAGTCCACGAACCTCGGGATCCACCCGGCCCCGATGAACTCCTCGTTCTTCATCTCGGGGAACACCAGCGCGGGGGGTCGACTCGAACTTCCGGCACGGGCCGCCGGGCCGCCACGGTCCAGGGCCCAATACCACAGGCCGAAGGCGATGACGTTGGTCAGCCAGATGGCGCCACCACTGGCCAACAGGAGCTTCGCATCATTGGTGAAAGCCGAGACATTGATGATGGACACCACGAGTCGCACAGCGGCATCGGCGTTGGCGAGTGAGATCACCGCGATCAGGCAGTTGGTCATCACCCGCAACCAGGGACGGTCCCGGTCGATACGTCCGGGGTCGCCGATGATGAGAGCGACCAGCAGAGCCACCACGATGACGGGAAACAGCCATCGCGCGTCCCCGTTTCGAAGTTCGGGGGGCAACGTCGCCCGCAGGAGACCCGTTGTCAAGACGGCCAGAGCCATGGGCCACCGCGGTTCGCCGACGTGAGGCGTTCCCTCCGCGTTCAGTCCTTCCTCACTGTCGCTCACAACGCGAGCTCGACCTTTTCTTGCGATTTGCTCATCCTCCGCGTCCGGGCACATGACCGCAGCTCAGGCTGTTTTGGTGGTCTATCACTGATCAGCTCTCTTGGAGCGGCCGCTCGCCATTTCGCGGCAGGAGACACGCAGGCTGTACGGAGGTCACTTCGAATGCTGGTCGAGTTCCGACCATCTGACGCAGACACCTCAAGCTCCGGTGAATACTTTCCGGACGAATCGGTTGCAGTATCCGAGGATCTCGCTGGTTGTCCCTGCCAGTTCGGCGCCAATGTGGCGCAAGGCGTTTGGATCCGCCCCTTCCGTCTCTCGTTCTGTTCTGTCCGTTTCTCTTTTCGTTCTCTCCGTTTCTCTTTCTGCTCTCAACGTGTCGAGTTCTGCTCTCATCGCCACCATCTCTGCTCTCATCGCCACGATCTCTGGCCTCATCGCCTCTATTTCTGGTCTCATTACCTCGACTTCTGCCGCTCTCATGGCTTCTCGCTCTGTTCTCATCGCATCTCGCTCTGTTCTCATTGCTTCGCGCTCTGTTCTCATCGATTCTCTTTCGCTTGCTTCCGATTCTCTTTCTGGTCTCATCCTTCTCTTCCTATTGTGATCGCTTCTCGTCTCTTCCTAGTGATCGAGTCTCACGATTGTCTCATCTGTTCGTCGACTTCCGACAAGGGCGGCATCGCTCGGCGTGACCTGATCGAACCCGAAGGACAGTGGGGACCGGGTGCCGAGGAACCCCTGCACCGATTTGGCTTCCAAAGACCCGAGCCGCGAACACCATCTGCAGCATTGCGTTCACGGGTGGGATCACCCGGTTCCCCGGCCGCTTCATGGCATGCTCAGGAAGTATGCGTTTCATCGAACGGCGAAAAGGCGGCCTCTAGCGGTGGGAGCCGGGCTCGCCATCATCGGGGTGTCGCTGCTGCTCGTCGCATCCGTGTCGCGGTACCTGTCGGGGACTCCGCTCACCCCAGCGATCCTGGTCGTCGCCATCGGCGTTCTCGTGGGACCTCTGGCGCTCGACGAGCTCGCAGCCCGACCGACCAGCTCGCTCGTTCGGACGCTCGCCGAGGCAACCCTCGCCGTCGTGTTGTTCTCTGACTCTTCTCGCATAAACCTGCGTGCACTGAAGAGCGAAGCATCGATGCCCGTCCGTCTCCTCGGCGTCGGCTTGATCTTGACCGTCGTTGCCGGTGGGCTCACGGCCTTTGCGCTCTTCAAGTCGTTCACCCTCAGGGATGCCCTGATCCTCGGGGTCGTCCTGGCTCCAACCGACGCCGGACTCGGGAGTGCCGTCGTCACCGATGACCGGCTGCCCCAGGTCGTGCGGCAGTCGCTGAACGTCGAAAGCGGCCTCAATGACGGGATCTGCGTGCCCTTGCTGCTCATCCTTCTCGCCACCGCCGCCGGCGCTGAGGCCCATCCACTGACCGTGGTGGCTGAAGAGATCGGCTACGGCGTCCTCTGTGGTGTGGGCGCTGCCCTGCTTTCCGCCGGCATCGTCGTCCTCGCCGGCCGGCGAAACCTGATCGACAAGACGTGGCAGCAGATCGTACCCCTGGCGACGACGATTGCCGCCTACGGAGCGGCCAACGCACTCGGGGGATCCGGGTTCATCGCCGCCTTCGTGGCCGGTGCTCTCTTCGGTCTGCTTGCTCGAGACGAGGTGGCCCAGGCCATGCTCTTCACCGAGGAGACCGGGGCCACGCTCGACAGCGTCACGTTCCTCGTCTTCGGGGCGATACTGCTCGGCCCGGCATTCAAACACTTGAGCTGGCACATCGTGCTCTACGCGGTGCTCAGCCTGACCGTCGTGCGGATGGTGCCAGTGGCCATCGCGGTCTTCGGCACCCATGCCCGACCGGCAACCGTTGCCTTCATGGGTTGGTTCGGCCCGCGCGGACTCGCCTCGATCGTGTTCGCGGTGATCGTCGAAGATGCCCATCTCCCGCACTCTGCAGATATCGCCACCGTGACGTACCTCACGGTCGGCCTGTCGGTCCTCGTTCACGGGCTCTCGGCGTCGCCGCTGGTGAACCGCTATGTCAGTTGGTTCAAAACGACCTCGGACAAGAGTCCGCCCGTCATGGAGACCAAACCGACCCACGAATACCGACCTCGGCTGTTAGGGCGATTTTGACGTGGGGTACGGACGTCACTCCCCTGCTTCCCTTTGTGGCGACCTTCAGCTCGCTTTCCGGGCCGCTACGTCGTAACCACGAGATCCGCGGCAGACGGCTTCGTGATGAGGTAGGCGATCACGCCGATCACGGGAACGAAGACGATGAATAGGAACCACAGCGCTTTGGCGACACCGCCATGGTCCCGACGCCGGAAGTTGTCGATGAAGCACCAGATGACGATGAATATCCACAAGACGAGTCCCGCAAAGACCAGAAGCGTCCAAATAACGCCGAGTAACGGGTAGCTATACGCAAGTAACATGATTTCCTCCAGGTTCAACTAGTCGGGCACCTCATCAGCCGCGTTATGGGCGGGACTGACGGGCCTCAATTTGTGATTTCTCCTTGTCTGCTGAAATTGAAAGCGTAACCTCCTCGTCTTTCTTCTAATCGGGGACTAGATACCGAGCTCTGCTTGCACCGAGCCGTCGGCGATGGCGTCGACGAGGGCTTGCTGGTCAAGTCCATTCTGTTCGGCGTAAGCGACGGCGAAGTCGGCTATCGCCCGGTCGAAGGCGTCACCAGACCCAAGGTACGAAGCGATGGCCACGCGGTCACCGGATCGGGCGTGGGCTCGAGCCAGTGCCCAGCCACACATCTTCGCGTAGACGAGGAAAGCCTCTGGAGCCATGTTGTCCACATCGGCGGAGGCCTTCCAATCCCACAATTGGCGGAAGTAGTAGTCGTGAGGGTTGCCGTCCATGCCTTTGGGGACCCGGTGCCAGCCAAGGAAGATGTCGCTCGCCGCTTGCATGAAGCGCTGGCCTTCAACGACTCGCTGGCCATGGTTTTTGAACACGCTCTTGGTGCAGAAGCGCTCTAACACCGAGGCTTCGGCCTCCTTCATCTGGAGAATGAGCGTGTCGCCGGCGTCGTTTCCCTTGAAGAGAGCGACCCAGGCCCGAGTGCCGACACTTCCTACTCCGACGACCTTCCGGGCCACGTCGACGAGCTCGTAGGATTCGAGTAGGTGGCGACGGTCCTCGTTGAGGGTCTGTCGATACGAGCGAAGGCCCTCGTGGATCATGTGGTGGATCTGCCCAGCGTCGGTATCGCTGTAAAGCTCGCTCAGCCGAACCAGCAACGGGGGATCACTGCGGAAGCGCAGCTCGCCGTCGACTACCTCGGTGAGCTTCTCTCGAGCCTTGAGCTGATCCTTCGATTCTGCCTTGGTGGCGGTTTTCTGAAATCCCGCCAGGACCTTGCTACTGACTTCGGAGCCCCACCTTTGCACGGTGCCGGCCATGTCGAGGTGGGAGTACCACACCTCGAGGTTGGACATCTTGGCGAACTCGTGCATGGCCTCGCGATAGGCGCTCATCGAATTGATGACCAATTTCCGACCCTCCTTGGCCGGGAAGTTGCGGCTGCGGGCGGCGATCTCAAAGCTGGCGCCTAAGCGCTTGAGATCCCATTCGAAGGGTCCCGGGGAGGTCTCGTCGAAGTCGTTGACGTCGAAGAGCAGGTCCCGTTCGGGCGACGCAAAGCCCCCGAAGTTGCACAAATGGGCGTCGCCGCACAGTTGGACATCGAGGCTCGTGCGTGGCCCCGTGGAGAGGTCCGCCGCCATTGGCAGCGCGGCGCCCCGGTAATAGGTAAACGGTGTCGCCGCCATCCGCCCGTACCGGATCGGCACGAGTTCTGGAACGCGAGTCAGTCCCTGTTCAGCCAAGAGATCGAGCGGCTTTTGCTTGCGCTGGTCGGCCGACCATTCACCATGGCGTTCCCGTGGCAACTCCTCTCGGGCCGCCTTGCCCCTGGCGACACGCTCCTTATGGGTCGGATGCTCGACGGCTGTGGTCATTTCATACCTCTCTTCACTGCGCTGGATAGACGTACATACAGGTCGACTCGGTGTTGATCCCGGCTGCCGCATTACCCGAGGGACGGATCGGCCAGGTACGCTGACAGCTTCTTCTTGCGACGACAGGCCCATCGTGCGCCCGTGCGTTGTCCGAAGACCGCTCCGACGAGCGACAAGCCACAAGCCATCAGCACACCCAGCGCGTACTTGCCGTCCGACAGACGGCCGGTAAGCCCGCTCTGAGCCGAGATCCCCCAGAGCAACAGCGTGGGTGTGATGAACGCGAACGCCAGCGCCGGGACGAGACCGTAGGGGGTCACGACGAGCACGAGCCATCGCACCCACAGGTGTCGCCCGGAGTGGCGATGCTCCCAGCGCTCTTGCATCGGGATCGGGTGGTAGGGGAAGCGGATGCCGACCCACGCCGAGATCCCCAAGACCCCGAACGGCATCACCGTAATGGCGATGATGGTGATGACCATGGCGACGTAGTCGTGGTTGGAGGTGCCGATGATCACGGCGACGACGCTGCACACCGGGGCGACGAAGGCCCATAAGACGAGGTTCTTGGCGAGGAGCAGACGCCGGAACATCACGGGATCATCGAGCGCCGCCCTCGTGCGCTCGGGGTCGGGCCCGAGGAGGTTGGTGGCCGGCACGTCGGCAATCATCCAGCCGCCAAGGACAAGGGCAAAGGCCAGCGGCCCGTGGAGGGCGAACAGTGAGTTCTTCCAGGACCCTGGTGCCCACCACCACAGCCCCGCCATGAGGAGACCGTTGACCACGACAACGGACGGCACCACGTACGGGGCACGGAGCGCCCGAGCGAATTCGAGGCGCACCGCTTGCGGCATGGATGCCGGGAGGGCGACCTCCTCACGGGACGCAGCGACGGGTACTCGGGTTCCCCCGATCACGTCAGGGCTCCGCCGTGTCCGTTGAGGCGCTGCCCGAGGCCGTATCCGTTGGGGCGCTGCCCGAGCAAACAGCGTCGGGCGTGCTCCAACGGCGGGTCTCGCTAGTCGGCCGGCAGTCCTCGGACCGTTGTGGAATCGAGGACAGCCGGTGGGTGACAGCGAAGGAGTGACGGTAAGTCAGGATGATACTTGCCTCTCCTCAATAGCGTCCTCGATGGCCACGGCCAGTCCGAGGGCCTCGGCGATCGCAGTGGCGGCAGACACGGTCCTCGCCGTACCGACGATCGGGGCAACGGCAATCAACGTGCCCTGGGCGTCTTCGAGCGTCAGGCCCGCAACATTGGCAACACTGGCCGCGGCCATGTTCAACAGGTACGACGCCGGCCGAGCGTCGACAGCGGCCAATGCGGCGACCCGGGCGATCATGAGCTCACGGTCGTTCAGGCTCGTGCGACTCACGGACGCTGCGGTCATGTCCACGACCGTGTCGAGAAGCGGTCGGTCCTCACTCATCTATCTCTGCCTTTCCATTCGGTTTCCCAGATTGACGGCTGCGGGGGGCAGTCCGCCGGGGGTTCAGTGCATGCACTGCGGTTCGATTAGCTGAGCTCGCTCGCCGTTTCCTGAACCGCCTGGTCGATGTCCTTGGAACTCACGTCGAGTTCCTTCGCCGCGTGCTTCTCAGCTTTGAGGTCGGCCTTCTCGATGGCATCACCGATGGTGCTCTCGCCCACGATGACCAGGGCAGCCTGCCCGGCGTCGATGATGTCCCCGAACTCCTTCACGTCGGCTCGGGACATGCCTTTCCACAGGTGACCGCTTACCCCGCCGACCGTCGCACCAACGGCGGCGCCGACGACTAGGGACGGTGGGAAGACGATGCCGACGAGCGCCCCGACTGCTGCTCCACCCCAGGCTCCGTGGCGGGTCGACGTCTCGTCCTTGTTGACGTGCACCTTGCCGTCCGGATCCTTGGTGACGACCGAGGCGTCGTAGGTGCCGACCGCCCTCTCGGCGTGGAGGTCCTTGACGATGTCGTAGTCGGCGCGCGCCGCCACTTCGCTGGGATACGTACCGACGTAGACGAACACCGGGTCGGATTTAGCCATGATGATTTCTCCATTCTTTCTGTGCATCCGATTGAGGGACTGATGGCACTACTTTGCTTCTCTCGACAAGTGCAACGCCCTGCCGGTCAACTCGAACCAC
This sequence comes from uncultured Acidimicrobiaceae bacterium, assembly GCA_963824445.1. Classification (GTDB taxonomy): domain Bacteria; phylum Actinomycetota; class Acidimicrobiia; order Acidimicrobiales; family RAAP-2; genus Bog-473. Next base: position 385,853 of record CAWGPG010000004.1, read on the forward strand.
ACCTTGAGCGGTCGGTCTCTCATCCAGCAGGTTCACACTTATGCAGGCGACTTGTCATCACCTGCCAGCCGGATTCACCTAGGGGAAAGCTGCCTGTTTCACAGTTGTTCGAGGCGCAGACACAGATGGAGCACACGGCCCGGCCGTCGGACACCGCCGCGGTGTGCGATCGGGCATCCCATCGCCTACCGGGCCGTCGGCGATCATCCAGCCGCCCGAGACCACGGCAAAGGCAAGGCGCCCGTGGAGGGAGAACAACGAGTCCTTCCCGGCCCCTGGCGCCCATTACCCCAGAGTCCTGCCACGAACAGGCCGTTGACTACGACGACGGACGGCACCACGGTAAGGGTTTCGGAGCGCCCGCCCGAATTCGAGGCGCATCGTTTGCACAATGGATAGGCGACGGACCAACTCGTCACCAGACGTAGCGACGGGCACGCGAATGTCTCCAGTCACGTCAGCGCCGGCTCCCCTTGGCTGGACCACTCCCGGACCTGAGACATTGGGGTCGAGCGAACACACGACTCACCCACCACTCGGCGGGCTATGCCCCGCGTGATGTGTGGCTCTCAGCTCTGACTTGCGGACCTGTAGAGCGGCCATGACTATGACGATGCCGTAGACGATCATCCCGAGTCCGACGATCACACAGATAATCGAGAGCGACAGGGACGGGTAGACCAGGCAGAGGATTCCGATGATCGTCGCGATCAGCCCCAGGATCACGGTCGGCCAGCTCACGCCGCCATCGTCCACGCTAAAGCCGTGAAAGAGCTCCGAGATGCCTCCGATGGTCCAGAAGATACCCACGATGAACCCGAGGACAGCGACCGTCGTGGTCGTGTGGTGCAACAAGAGGAGCGCGATGACGATCGCGAGGAGTCCCACGATCACGAATCCCGTTCGCTCGCCCAACGCACCGATCGCCTGGATCAACCGAACGACGCCGAGGATCAACAGCCAGATACCGATGATGATGGCGATGGCGTGCACCGACTTGCCGGGCTTGAACGTCAAGACGACACCGAAGCCGACCGTGATGACTCCGAATACAGCCAGCAGCCACCACTTCTGCCCGAACTCCTTGACGCTGGCCGCCGTGTCGGTGGCACTCATGCTAGACATCTAAACCCTCCATCGAGTGACTGCCGCGACACCGGCGAGGAAAAGCGACGATGCTGCTGTCGCACGACGGTGGGACCCCAACCCATTCAGCCACGCCGCCGCTGCCGACGACGCATCCCCGCCACTGAGACCGGCGAGAGGGGGCGCCCCAAGGGGTCGATGAACAGAGTGCATGCACCCGATGACTGGGGCACGGAGCCCTCCAGGAGTTGATACGAGTATCGAATCGAATCAGCATCGATCTTCGGATCGCTCAGTATGACAACGCAATCCTCCGGTCGGTTCATCTCCGGCGTCGATGTAGGAGAGGACGGCATTCGGAGGGGCCGCGGCGAAGTTGTTCTCGCCCAAGGTCCAACCCTCGACGAACTGCTCGTTGGTCATGTGACCGACGACTCGCTAGGGGCGGTCCGAGAAGTACAAGGTGGCGGGCGACACGCCCGAGAGCGTGAGCACCCCGTCTGAGCTCTTCGAGCCGCTGGCTACTTGGGCGAACATCTCTTCAACGACTTGCGTTTCGGTAGAAGTCATGCAAACCCCTGTTCGTGAGTTGGTTGTTCCAGGTGTTTCGGAATGGCACCGATGCCCAGCGCCGAGTCAGCTGAGCTCGTTCGCCGTCTCTTGAACCGCCTGGTCGATGTCCTTGGGGTCCACGTCGAGCTCCTTCGCCGCATGCTTCTCGGCCTTGAGTCCGGCCTTGTCGAGGGCGGCTTCGATGGTGCTTTCGCCCACGATGACCAGGGCAGCCTGTCCGGCGTCGATGATGTCCCCGAACTCTTTGACGTCCGCCCGGGACATCCCTTTCCAAAGGTGGCCGCCCACGCCGCCGACCGCGGCCCCGACTGCCGCGCCGACGACTAGGGACGGCGGGAAGATGATGCCGACGACGGCGCCGACCGCTGCTCCACCCCAGGCTCCGTGGCGGGTCGACGTCTCGTCCTTGTTGACGTGGACCTTGCCGTCCGGATCCTTGGTGACGACCGAGGCGTCGTAGGTGCCGACCGCCTTCTCGGCGTGGAGGTCCTTGACGATGTCGTAGTCGGCGCGCGCCGCCACTTCGCTGGGATACGTACCGACGTAGACGAACACGCTGTCGGGCTTTGCCATGATGTAGCTCCTTTTCCTCGGTTGATCTCAGAATGTTTTCAGTTGGTGCAGGGTCGCTCAGTCGCCGGCATCTATTTCAGCTTCCACGACGGCGATGGCCACGCCGAGAGCCTCGGCGATGTGCTCTGAGGCTGTAATGACCCGAGCCGTCCCGATGATGGGAGCAACGGCCACCAGGACGTCTTGTGCCTGCTCGAGTGTGACCCCGGCCTCGACCGACGGGCCAATGTGCGCCAGGTAGGACACCGGGCGTGCGTCGACGGCAGCCAGGGCGGCGAGTCGCACCAGGATCAGCTGGTCGTCATCCAGCCCGCAGTGAGCGATCGATGCTGCGGTCATTTCAGCGATTGTGTCCAGGACGGGGGTGTCGTCGGGCATGGGAAGACTCCTTGGGTCGTATCTTGGGATTTGGCTATCAACGAGAGAATGTGACGGTCGGTCTTTCATTCGGCAGGTTCACACTCATGTAGGCGAATTGTCATCACCTGCCCGCCGGATTCACCTAGGGGAAAGCTGCCCGTTTCACAATTCGTCGGGTGTGGACACGAAATATGGCACACGGGCCGGCCGCCATAGAACGCCCGCCGTGTTCGATTTGGGCATCCCGTCGCCTAACGGGGAGCTGGCCGCTCGCGGGGGTGACGTGCCTGGCCGGCACATCAATGGGGTTCTGGCGTCACCGTGTAAGCCAGTCTGAGAGCGAGTGAAGGAGCCACGCCGCCTTGAATAGGGACCTTCTCCCATAGACCCAAGAAAACTGAACTGGCAAGCTAATGGTTATGTGCCCTACGAGGAAGGCCCTCGGTAGTGCGCGGGGGTCGAGCCGACCACTCCGTCAGGTGGCGGAGGCCCGCCACGGCCCCGTTGAACCGCGAGACTCCGCCGCGGACGGCGGGGGGCGCTCGGGCGTTGAGCAGACGACCCTGGTGCGCACCAAGCTCCGGCCGCCGCCCGTGCGCGATCAGTCGATCCCGCGCCAGCGCCTTCTCGAACGTCTTCGAAGCGGATCGGACCGCAGACTCACCCTCGTCGCCTGCCCGGCGGGCTTCGGGAAGACCACCCTTCTCTCGGCCTGGTACGAAGCCGAGACCGCTCAGAGACCCGTTGCGTGGCTGACGCTGGACGAGGGCGACAACGACCCTGTGGTCCTGTGGTCGCATGCGATCGCGGCGCTAAGCCGAGCGAACCCCGACGTCGCCAAGTCGGCGTCGGCGCATTCGGTCGTGACACCGGTGATTGATCTGGTTTTGCGTCGTCTGGTCAACGAGCTGGAGAGCCAAGGTGAGATCACCCTCATCATGGACGACTTCCACCGGGTGTCGAGCGAACCGGCTCGCGCCAGTGTGCGGTGGTTCATCGAACATGCGCCGCACGGCTTCCATCTCGTGCTCGCCACCAGGACCGAACCAAGCCTGCCGGTGGCTAATCTGCGCGCCCACGGCGAACTGCTCGAGCTACGAGCCGCGGATCTGAGGTTCACCTCCGAAGAGGCGGACGCATTCCTGAACGGCCGCCTCGGGCTCGACCTCGCGCCCGAAGACGTCGACGGTCTGGTGAAAAAGACGGAGGGATGGCCGGCCGGACTCTATCTCGCCGCGCTCTCGCTGGAGCCGCCGCCGACCGCCACGCTTTCGTGCAGACATTTGGCGGGTCGAACCGTCACGTTGTGGACTTTCTGGTGTCAGAGGTACTCGAGGCCCATGACCCGTCGGCGCAGGCGCTCATGGTCCGCACTTCGGTTCTCGAACAGTTGTCCGGCCCTCTCTGCGATGCCGTGATGGAGCATGAGGGTTCCGCGCCGATGCTCGATACCCTCTCACGGAGCAACCTGTTCCTGGTCCCGCTCGACGAGGAGGCCGGGTGGTACCGCTTTCACCCTGTCTTCGCGCAGCTGCTCCGGGTCGAGCTCGAGCGGCGCGAGCCGGGCCTGGCCCCGGCACTGCACCGCCGCGCCTACGCCTGGCATCGTGATCACGGGACCACCGACGAGGCGATCGAGCACGCCGTGGCGGCCGAGGAGTACGCCGAAGCGGTCGAGCTCATCGAAACCTTCTGGATCAGCTACGCCAACACGTGGAGGTACGACACCGTCCTGGCCTGGCTAGGCCAGCTCCCCGACGAAATACTGACGAGCGAGGTGCATCTGCTCCTCATCCAGGCGTGGGTGCTCTCGCTCTCCGCGAAGCACGAGGAGGCGGCGCAGGCCATCGCCGCGATCGAACGGCTGGGCGATCTGGGCGCGGAACCGCTGCGGGACGGGTTCGGCTCCGCTGGGGCGAGCCTGACGATGCTGCGGGCCGGCTTCCCGTGGGGAGATGCCGGCGCCCAGCTGGAACATGCCCGCCGGGTGGTCGAACTCGAGAGCCCAGGGTCGCCTTGGCGGTCCTTGGCGTGCTGGGCGGTTGGCGTGGGCTTGTACTTCAAAGGTGAGCACGACGAGGCCGACGAGTGGTTCGCGGAGTCGGCGGCGCTGGCGCCCTCAAGCGCCCAGTGGCTGTCCGGTACGTCGTCGCTGGCCTATCGATCGCTGATCGCCGGCGAGCGGGGCCGTGTAGACGAGCAACGCATGTTGGCCGAAACGGCGGCCGACTTCGGACGCGAGCACGGCATTGAAGAGACCGTCGGAACGGTTCCGCAGGCGGTGGGGACATCGCTGGTGGCGCGTGGCAGGCCCGAGGAGGCGCTGCCGCTGCTCGAGCGCGGCGTCGCACTGGCGCGGATCTTTGGCCAGCCCTCCAGGTGGCTCATGCGCTACTCGGGTTGGCGCCGGTGCTCGAGGCCGTGGGCGAGCACAAGGAGGCTACGGCCGCGATGGCCGATGCCAGCTCGATCCTCGAGCGTTGCCCTGATCCGGGGATCCTGGCCGAGTCACTGTCTACCCTCGAGCGGCCAGCGCAGATCCGCCGCGCCCCGTGCAAGGATCTCGAGCTGACGCCGCCGGAGCACCGGGTGCTCAAGCTCCTGCGCTGCGATCTGTCGGAGCGAGATATCGGTCGTGAACTGTATGTGGCGCACAGCACGGTCCATAGCCACGTTCGGTCGATCTACCGCAAGCTCGCGGTGCGCTCGCGGGCCGAGGCGCTCGACACGGGGCCGCGAACTCGGCCTCCTCTAGCGAGCATCTAAGGGCGAACGCAACGGACGCCGCTCGGTCGGCTGCGCCGCCCACCTCTGTCTTTCATTGTCTGTGAAGATTGGCCGGGCGCCGGGCCAGGGGTGGGGACCGGTGATCTGGCCTGGCCGGCCAGCAGCTTCCCCTAGGTGAATCCGGCGGAAGGTGATGACGGGTCGCCTACTTGAATGTAAGTCTGCGTCGAAATGGACGACAACTGGTTGCGATCCCGCAGGTATCGGCTTGTCCTTCGCGGGGAGCTGGGTGATTCGTTCGGAGTCCTCTTTGACGGCATGGAGTTGCAGCGGCTCGCGGGCACGACGGTGCTGACCGGCAACGTGACCGATCAGGCCCACCTTCTCGGGCTCATCGACCGCGTCCAGGAACTTGGCGTCGAGCTCGTATCGGTCAATCCAGACTCGGGAACCGACGGGTGAAGACCCGAAGCATGCCCGGCCCGGCCCGGCCCGCATCGGGAGGACGGACGAGATCCGCGACCTTGCCCTCGCCGGTCGCACCATCAGAGGTCGCAGTCGATGAGCCAACCCACGCAGGACTTCTCGGTCAAGGAGAAGGGATCGAGTCCGGCCGGGGGCGGCGCCGTCGGCGTGGTCCTCAAACCAGAACCAGAGCACGCTGCCGAGAGCGAGCCTGTCGGGGCAACGGGTGATTCTTCGACTCTGATGCGCACTCTCGCCCAACAAGTCGAAGGGGAGTCGCCATGAAGGTGGTGATTGTGGGAGGAGTAGCCGCGGGCGCGTCGACCGGTGCCCGGGTACGACGGCTCGACGACTCGGCCGAGATCGTGATTCTCGAGCGGGGTCGCTACGTCTCCTTCGCCAATTGCGGCCTTCCGTACCACATCGGCGGCGAGATTCCCGACCGCAACAGCCTGTTGCTCCAGACCCCCGAGAGCCTGGCCGCCTCGCTGGCGCTCGACGTGCGCACCGGCCACGAGGTGGTCGGCATCGACCCGGCGGCAAAAGAGGTCGAGGTACACGAGGTCGAGGGGGGCGGACCTACCGCGAGGCCTACGACAAGCTGGTGCTGTGCCCCGGGGCCGAACCCATCCGACCACCCATTCCCGGGGCCGACCTCCCTACGGGTCGATGTACTGCGCAACATCCCCGACATGGATCGCATCATCACCGAACTCGATGCCAGTGCGACTCGGGCCGTCGTCATCGGAGGCAGCTACATCGGCCTGGAGATGGCCGAGGCCTTTCGCACCCGAGGCCTGGAAACCGCGATCGTCGAGCGGACCGACCGTCTGATGCCGTGGCTGGACCCGGAGATGACCAGGATCCTCGACTTCCACGTCACGACCCACGGCGTCGACATCCGTCTCGACAGTTCGGCCAAGGCGATCCATGAGAAGGGCGCGGAGCTCGTCGTCGAGCTCTCCGACGGCTCCGAGCTGACCGCTGACGTCGTCGTGCTCGCCGTCGGTGTGCGACCCAACGCCGAGTTGGCGCAGATGGCCGGGGTGGCGACCGGGCCGCTCGGGGGCATCGGCGTCGACGCCCAGATGCGGACATCGGTCCCCGACATCCTCGCGGCCGGCGACGCCGTGGAGACGGCGCACCTGCTGACGGGCGAGCCGGTCCTCTCGATGCTGGCCGGCCCGGCCAACCGGGAAGGGCGCATCGCCGCCGAGGCGATCTGCGGTCACGAGAGTGCCTATCGGGGCAGCCAGGGGACGGCCATCGTCAAGGTGTTCGACATGGCCGCCGGTGGGACGGGACTGACCGAGGCCCAGCTGCGCGAGCGAGGGATCGAGCACCGCAAGGTGTACACCCACCAGAACGACCATGCCGCGTATTACCCGGGTAGCTCGCCCATGTTCATCAAGGTGCTCTTCACCCCATCGGATGGGAAGCTGCTGGGCGCCCAGGTGCTGGGCTGGGACGGCGTGGACAAGCGGATCGACGTGTTCGCCATCGCCCTGCGCGCCGGCATGACCGTCTACGACCTCGAGCACGTCGAGCTGTCCTACGCGCCTCCGTACGGATCGGCGAAGGACCCCGTCAACATGATCGGGTTCCAGGCCTCGAACCTGCTGCGAGGCGACATCGACCTCTGGTATGCAGAGGACTATCCGGAGTGCGCCGAGAGCGACGACGATCCTCGACGTGCGCACGGTGGCCGAGTACGAGTACTGGCACATCGCCGAGGCGATCAACATCCCCTACACCGAGCTCCGTGCCCGGCTCGGCGAGGTGCCGAAGGACCGCCCGGTGTACACCTATTGCCGATCTGGCTTCCGCAGCTACATCGCCTACTGCATCCTCAGGCAACACGACTTCGCCGACACGGCATTTCTCTCCGGCGGCCTGATCACGTTCCACGGGTTTCACCGCACCCCGCTCGAGGTGGGGCAGGGCGGCTTCCCGATCGTCGCTCACGCCGAGGATGAGATGGCGACTCGTCCAGGCGCCCTCGAGCACGTCTGATGGCTCGGATTTGGACTAAGAGCCAGATAGAGAAGGTGTTCGCGGCCGACGGCAAGAAGCTGAACGTCAAGAGCGGCGCAGCCGTCGCGGCCCTCCTGTTCCTGCTGTGGTTCGTCATCGTGCAGACGAACGAACAGAAGTACTTCGTCCCCGTCGTCTTCGCCGTCCTCTTGGTGGCACAGAGTGACCCAGGCGGAACCATTGGGAAGCGGATGGAGGGAATGTCTCTCTTCGCCCTGCTCGGTGCGCTGGTGACGGCCTTCGGCTTCTACGTGGGAGATGAAGCCTGGGGTTTCGTGGTCCTTGCGGTCTTCGCCGTGACGCTGGCGTGCGGCTTGGCCGTCAAGCTCGGGGTCCACCGATTCGCTGCGGGTCTGCTGCTCAACGTCTGGTTCCTCGTCGTGCTCTCACTGGCCACGCATGACACAGGCCACCTCAAGATCAGCGCCTGGGATCAGGCACTGGCCTGGCTGGTCGGGGCCGCCGCGTGGATCGCCCTGATGTTCGTCGTGTGGGTGGCGAGCAGGGGCAGATGGCGGCCCGCACCGGTCATGGACCTCCCGGGGAGCCAATCCCCGGTGCCGTTGACCCGGCCGATCGTCCTCTTCGCGTTGATCCGGTCCCTGGCCCTGGCCGCCTCCGCCGCCATCGCCTTCGGAGGGAACCTGCCCAGCGCCGACTGGATGCCCATCGCCACCATCGTCGCGATGAAGCCGAGCCTCGAGCAATCCAAGCTCTTCGGCGAGCAGCGTCTGGTGGGTGCGGCCATGGGTGCTGCGGCCGCCATACCGATCCTGATCCTGGTCGGCTCCAAGCACACGCTCGAGGTCATCATCATCCTCCTGGCTGGGCTCGGAATTGCCATCAAGGGTGTGAACTACGCCTACTACGCCGCCGCGATTGCCTGTGCCGCGCTCATCGCGGCGGACCTGCCCCAGCCGACGGACTACGCCGCCGAGGGGCGGCGGGTCCTCTTCACCATGATCGGTGTCGGCATCGGGGTGATGGTGATGTTCGTGGCTGACCGGCTCCAGAAGCACTCTGCCAAGACGGCATGACGCATGGTTCCAGAACAAGAGGGAACCACCGTGTCCACCACAGAGGCGCCGGCACAACATCGGTCCTATCAGCGACCTCGAGTCTCCGAGGTCGACAGACGACTCGCCGCCGCCGCAATCGTGCGCACGAGTCTCACGATCGCCTTGGTCGTGGCCCTCTACTTCGTGCTTCCCTTGGACCACGGCTCCAAGTGCCGGCGTGGTGGCGGAGGTGGCGCTCGGGGTCTTTGCGCTCGTGGCGATCATCGCCTGGCAGGTCACGAAGGATCGTCGGGTCCGATCACCCCATCAGCCGTGCCGTCGAAGCGCTGGCTCTCAGCGTCCCGCTCTACGTGCTGCTCTTCGCGACCACGTACTTCCTCATGGCTCGCGCCAATCACGCAACGTTCGGCGGACCGGTCAGCCGCACCGACGCCATGTACTTCTCCACCACCATCTTCACGACCGTCGGCTTCGGCGACATCACCGCCAAGACCGAAGCTGCTCGCCTGGCAGTCACGCTGCAGATGTGGCTGGATCTGGTGTTCTTGGGCCTGGTCGTGCGCATCGTGGTGAACGCGGTCAAGTTCAATCAACAGCGCCGAGCTGCCTGATTTCGGGGTGGTGCTCGCGCAGTGAACAAAGGACTCGTCGGGCACCAGGATCAGAATTCTCCTCATTTACTTTGGGATCTCATCGTGTGCGTCGACTCAACCGACCAGTCTGTATTTGTCTCATCGACCGAACCCCGAATACGAATGGAGCATGCCACATGAGCATTTTCCCCCCGATCGCCGACTACGGGTTCTTGTCAGATTGCGAGAACAACTGTCTCGTTGCGCCTGACGGTTCCATCGAGTGGCTCAGCCTGCCCCGACCGGACTCGCCGAGTGTGTTCGGCGCACTTTTGGACCGGACCGCCGGGAGCTTTCGGCTCGGCCCGGTCAACACTCTCGTGCCTGATCAACGCCGGTACGTACCCGGCACAATGGTCCTCGAGACGACATGGCACACACCGACCGGTTGGCTCGTCGTAAAGGACATGTTCGTCGTCCGGCCCGTGAGCGACGAGGGGCGGCGTGCCGGCTACGAGCGAGTCCCCAGGGTCGGCGCCGGGGTCGGGACGATCCTGCGCACTGCCACCTGCATTTCCGGAAAGGTCGACGTCGTGGCGATGTGCCTCCCGATGTTCGACTACGGGTCCACACCGAGCACCTGGAGCTACGACACTGACGGCTACCACTCCATGGCGGTCAGCCCGCCCAACGGGGACGTCGCCCTCAGGCTGCATTCCAGCTTTCAGCTCGGCCAAGTCGGAGCACGCGCCTACATCCGGGCCGCCCTGAACGAGGGTGAGTCGGGCTTCGTCGCCCTCTCGTGGTCGGGGCCGGCACCGACCACCCAGGTCGAGGCGGACGCCGACGTCGCCGCCACGGTCAACTTCTGGCGGGATTGGCTCAGCACCGGCTCATTTCCGGACCATCCGTGGCGTCCGTTCCTCGAGCGCAGCGCGCTGACCCTCAAGGGGCTCAGCTACGCGCCGACCGGGGCGATCATGGCCGCCTCGACCACCTCGTTACCTGAGACCCCAGGCGGGGCGCGCAACTGGGACTACCGCTACACCTGGATCAGAGATACCGGGTTCACGCTGCGTGCCCTCTATCGCCTCGGTTACGACTGGGAGGCCCTCGAGTACTTCGCCTTCATCCTCGAGGCGGTCCGGGGGAAGGACTTGGACAAGCCCTTCTCCGAACTCCAGATCATGTACGGGATCGGCGGTGAGCGAGACCTCACCGAAAGAACGATCGACCACCTCTCCGGCTGGCGCGACTCGAAGCCGGTACGGGTCGGCATGGCGCCTGGGACCAGCACCAGAACGACGTCTGGGGCATGCTGGTCGACGCCGTGGACTCCCACCTGCACCGGGGGGCCGAGCAGATCATCGAGCCGGTGTGGGAAGGCCTCGCCGGCTTCGTTGAAGATGCCATCGCGCACGCCGGCGACGCTGATCAAGGGATCTGGGAGATCCGGGGCGAACCCCAGCACTTCACCGAGTCAGCAGTGATGTGCTGGCTCGCCGCCGATCGAGGTGCCGACCTGGCCCAAGAACGCGGTGACAGAGAGCGGGCCACACGATGGCAGCAAGCGGCGGACAGCCTCAAGGCCGAAATCTTGGACAAGGGCGTTAACGAGCATGGACTGTTCCGCCAGGCCTACGAGAACGACGAGCTCGACGCCTCCCTGCTCCTTCTTCCCATCATGGGGTTCTTGCCTCCTGAGGACGAGCGCATCAAGGCGACGGTGCTGGCCATCGCAGACCAGCTGACCGAGGACGACCTTGTGCTTCGCTACAAGGTGGACACCACCGACACCGGATTCGCCGGCAAGGAAGGAACCTTCACGATCTGCTCGTGGTGGCTCGTGAGCGCCTTGGCCATGATCGGCGAGGCCGATCGGGCACGCGCCCTGTGCAAGAAGCTCCTCTCTTACGCTGGCCCGCTCAATCTGTACGCCGAGGAAATCGACACGTCGACCGGCGAGCATCTCGGGAACTTTCCCCAAGCCTTCACTCACCTTGCCCTGATCGAGGCGGTGTCCCAACTGATCGAAGCGGAAAGGGAGGAATAGTGGTTCGTCGTGGGGCGATTATCTGATCGGAGGATTCGAGAATGCCTGAGGAAGCCACGCCGACTGCACCGAGTCCTCCCACCCCGTTGGAGCTCGTCAAGAGCAAGAAGTACGTCGCGCTCTTGGTCATGGGTGCTCTGGCTGGCGTCCCGGTAGCGATCGCCGCGTATTACTACCTAAAGGCAGTCAATCAAGGCCAGAAGTACTTTTTCAGTACTCTTCCCAGCGAGCTTGGCTTTCATGGTGCGCCCGTGTGGTGGCCTCTTCCCATACTGGCGCTATGTGGGTTGATGGTCGGCGCGACGTTGCGCTACCTACCGGGGTCGGGAGGCCACAATCCCGCTGAAGGCTTCGCGATGGGAGGGAGCTTCGGGCCGAAAGATTTGCCGAGCGTCGTCGTGGCGTCGCTGGCAACGCTCATCTTAGGCGGGGTCTTGGGACCGGAAATGCCGCTGGTCGTAATCGGCATGGTCCTCGCCGTGCTCATCGTGCATCTCATCAAGAAGGATGCACCGAAGCAAGCCGTCGCAGTCATCGGGGCCGCCGGAAGCTTTGCGGCCATCTCGAGCCTGCTGGGGTCACCGCTTGTCGGTGCCTTCTTGCTGTTGGAGGCGGCGGGGATCGGTGGCGGTCTCATCAGCGTTATCCTGTTGCCCGGGCTCGTAGCGTCGGGTGTTGGTGCCCTTGTCTTTGTGGCGCTCAGTGATGTAACGCAGACGGGGGTCACGTCGTTCGGCGTGCCGAATCTTCCAAAGACCGGCTTTCCGACCGGGAGCGAGTTCGCATGGTGCATCGTGATCGGTGTCGTGGCAGCGGTCGTCGGCACAGCCATCCGTCGTCTGGCCCTTCAGATTCAGCCCTTCGTCGCACGCCACAAAGTGATCGTGACACCGGTGCTCGGTTCGGTCATCGGCGGTCTGGCCGTGTTCTTCGCAGAGGAGACGGGAAAGAGTTCGCATTTCGTTCTCTTCTCCGGTCAATCGGGTCTTGCGCCGCTCGTCCAACACGCAGCGACTTGGTCTTTAGGAGCCATCATGCTGCTCATTGTCTGCAAAGGACTCGCTTACAGCGCATCGATGGGCGCGTTCAAAGGTGGCCCGGTCTTTCCCGGCTTATTCATCGGTGCCACCATCGGGATCGCCTTCTCCCACTTTCCCGGTTTGCCTCTGGTGGACTCGGTGGCCATGGGTATGGGAGCCATGTCCGTCGTGGCGATGGGTGGACTTCCGCTCTCGTCGGTTCTTCTGACACTGGTCTTCATACAATCTGATGCCTTCGAAGTGGTGTCCGTGGTGATCCTCGCCGTTGCCGTGTCATTCGTTACGTCAGCATGGCTCGAGCGGTGGTTGAGGCCGCCATCCCCCGCACTTGCACCGACGGTGACAGTTGCGACCTCTTCAGCACCGGCGTCAGGGAAGGCGCAGCCAGCGGCGTGACCCGAGCGACGGGCAGCATGGGCGGCGAGAACTTGCAACTCGCCCTCGGCGGATATTGAGATGGGGCGCCCCCTTAGCTGCTGCTCCCCACTTGGAGTTCTCGCACGTTCGTTGCCGCCCGGGACGAATTTCTAGAAGGGCAGTTCGATCAGCTCATGGGTACCCGGCCTGGCTTGTATGCCTCTCTTCGTAGAACGGATAGAGGACGTCTACAACGTCGTGACTCATGCTTTGGAGCGGACGACGCCGGCGATCGTGATCGCAATTCGAGCCAGCGGGAGGACTTCAAGGGGGCCTTCCACCTCGTAATTTGGAGCGGAAGACATGGAGCGGAAGACGGGATTCGAACCCGCGACCCTCACCTTGGCAAGGTGAGGGTTTTCGTGCGTTTAGGTCTGGTGGGTCCCCCGACGTGCGGTTCCGTCCACCGAGTTTCCAGCCCGTCCAGCGAGTCCGCCCCTGTAGTAGAGCGCTCTACTATCGACCTGTCTTGCCTAGGACCCTTCGGGCTCTGGAAGGCTCTCGATCCCGAGTGCCAGCGAATGACGACTGCACGCCGCCGATCCCATCTCGGCCTCGACGGAGAGTCGGACCCTCACGGCGATGGGCGCCTCAAGGCCGTCAGGTGTGCCGGCGACACCCGTTCCGATCGGTGCGAGCGCTGTGCGATTCCAAGCCAGAAGAGTTCTCTCGTTGGCATGGGTGAAGCGAAGGTCTGGGTCGTCAGCGGCTAAGCGATCGGGCTCGTCCGTTTGCGGATTGTCTTCCACCGCTTCGGGGTCACCAGGCAGATCAATCACGCTTTATCCAGACGCCACCGCGATTGCCGCCAGCTGATGGCCCGCCGTCCGTGCTCACTGGGGACGCTCTCGAACGACGTCCGCCGGACTCTTGTCGTCGCGGAGCCCGAGAAAGCGCGGCTGCCGCAGCCGAGCGTCGCTCGTCCATTCTGCAAATCCGATCTGGGCGACGAGCTCAGGCCGCGTCCAGTGCGCGCCATGGGGAATCGGCCGCACGTCGACAAACGACGGCTCAGACGTTTCCAGATTTCGTAGCCGGATACCGAGCTCGTGGAGTGTCGCCTTGGTGTAGCCGGTGCCAACCTTCCCGGCATAGCGAAGGGAGTCCTGCTCGTAGTAACCGACGAGCAGGGCACCAAAGTCCGTCCGGCTGCCGCCGGGATCGGTGTAACCGCCGATAACGAACTCTTGCTCCCAGATACACTTCAGCTTCAACCAGTCCTTCGAGCGACCAGCGACGTATGGTGCGTCGGCGCGCTTGGCGATGAGGCCCTCCCAGCCGGACTGGCAAGCCGCGGCAAACCGTCGCTGTGAGTCGTCCTGCCAAGCCTCGGTGTCCTGCAGTGCCGAGCTGGACCGGATCGTCCTCATCAGCCGGGCGCGACGCTCGAAAAGCGGCCGGTTCCTGAGATCGTCCCCGTCGACCTGTAGGAGGTCGAACACGCAGTAGACGACCGGATATTTGGCCACCTGCTCTGGAGACGGCCTGGTCGCCCCGAGGCGCTGCTGGAGTCGGGTAAAAGATGTGTGGTCACCGACGTATGCCACCACCTCGCCGTCGAGTATGAGGTCGCGGGACTCTTGAGCTGCCACTGCGGAGCGGACCTCGGGGTAGGTGCGGGTGAGATCTTTGCCAGTGCGCGACTCGAGTAGCACGTCGTTACCCGCTTTGCGTGCGACGCAGCGCTCACCGTCGAACTTGCGCTCGAGCAGCCAATCGTCGCCGAAGTCGCGACGGTCGGTCAATGTAGCCAGCATGAGCGGGATCACCATGCCAACATCGTTTCACGTGAACGTCGGGGCACACACCTCAAAGTGCAGGTGAACCATAGCCAGTTTCGCCGCTGACGTGAACCTAGATCCGGACGAATGGCTTGTTGGGCAGGCTGCCTATGGCGATAATCACGTCAGCGAATACCTCTTCGACAGATTGTTCACCGTTGACCTCAACAAGTATTCCGCGCCTGGCATAGAAATCGAGCAGCGGCTGCGTCTGGGACTCGAACACCTCAAAGCGGTGTGCGATAACAGCCTCAGTGTCATCGTTGCGTTCTTCCCGGTCGGCGCGTGACTTCAGTCGATCGTGCGCCTCATCACGACTGACTCGCAAGTAAACGACAGCCTGGAGTGCGACACCTTCCACGCTCTTGGCTAAAGAATGCGCCTTTTCGGCTTGGCGCAACGTCCTCGGGAAACCGTCAAGTACATACCCACCGCTGTGAGCCGCCTCGACAACGCGAGGCCATAGCATTTCGATCATCACCTCGTCAGGCACGAGATCGCCCCGCTCTAGATAGCCAGCTGCGATCCGCCCAATCGGTGTGCCATGAACCACCTCATCGCGCAACAGAACTCCGCTGGACAGATGAGCAATTCCATAGTGCGCAGCCACTTTCGCCGACTGCGTGCCTTTCCCAGCTCCGGGATAGGCCACCAACAAGAGACGCATGTCTATCAACTTAATGGTCGCGTCTACGTTGAAGATTCGATTTGCGTCACGTCGGAGAGCGGACACGATCGCGTCAGGGGACATGCCGTCCGTTGCCAGTCCAATACGACGTGGCAGAGGTGAAAAGGGGGACATTGTCGGGCTCGTGCACAGAGTGCCATGCGCTCGGGATGTATGGGACTGCGCGCTCGGAGTGGTCGCCGTTGAGGGCGGCTTCCGGTCGCCCGGTCAGGCTGTCGCTTATCCCACCGCTTGACACCCCTATTCCAAAGAAGGATAGTGATGTCGACGTCCCGTGGTGGGACCTTGCTGAAAGGGGAGACAGTGGCCCGAGGCACGGGAATCAATACTCCGAGCCTGAAGGGTGGTGGAGCCACGCTCAGTCTAGGGCCCGTGGCTGTTTTGGGCTATTTGCCATACCTGAGCGTGAGCGGCTTGCTCTGCTTGACCGGTAAGTCGGGGTTAGCGGTAAACCTCTAGGGGGGTACGGTGCGGGGATCAAAGCGGTTGGTCTCGGCCGCTGCATTGTCGGTGATTTTGCTGCAGGTGTCGGGAATTGCGGCGTGTCTGTGCTCAGATCCGGCGAGACGGGTCGGGGTGTGGCGTCAAACGCCCGAGCTGGGCGGGTGCCAACCGGCGGCGCCGCGTCGACTGCTAGACACGCAAGGTCGATCGCGGATCCTCCTCCGACGGGTCCGATGCACGTCACGCCCGATCAGCATCCTCAGTTGGGTGGGACCGCAGGAAGCTCGGATCCCTGGCATGCATTAACGAACGAGCCGAGTTTCCACGCAGGCAACATGCTCTTGCTTACCGACGGAACCGTGATGGTGCAACAGGTGCAGGCTAGCGCGAACAGTGGATCGCCGTGGTGGAAGCTCACACCCGACGCCTACGGAAGCTACGCCAACGGGACGTGGACCCAGCTGGCCAGCATGCCCGCAGGGTACGTCCCATATGAGACCGCGTCGGCGATACTTCCAGACGGACGCGTGCTTGTCGTGGGAGGTGAGTTCAACTATGCGAACGGGGATTCTGGCCAGCCGCCGTCTCAGAATGATACCGCGCTCGGGGCGATTTACGATCCGGTAGCCAACACCTGGACCCCGGTAAATCCGCCTGCCGGCTGGAACGAGATCGGCGACTCACCGAGCGTGGTGCTGGCGAACGGCACGTTCATGGTCGGGCAGAACTATTCGACATCGGCCGCCTTGTTCAACCCGAGCACCCTGACCTGGACGCCAACAGGAAGCGGCAAAAACGACATCTACGCCGAGGAGGGCATGTCGCTGTTGCCCAACGGCAAGGTCCTGACCGTCGACGTGTCCCACGATCCGAACACCGAGCTGTACGACCCCTCGACCGGCACGTGGTCCTCGGCCGGCACGACGCCCGTGGACATCGTAAACCAGTCTGAGGTCGGTCCCATGTTGCTCCGGCCGAACGGAACAGTATTCGCGGCGGGTGGTAACCAGCACAACGCGGTCTACGACACCGCCACCGGCACCTGGCAGACGACCCCGCAAGTACCCGACTGGCCGGTGATCAACGGGGATCAGTATGTCGCGAACGACGCCCCCGGCGCAGTTCTCCCCGACGGCAAGGTCCTGCTTGCAGCCAGCTATGAAGGTCGTAACCAACACTTCTTCGTCTTCAATGGCACCAATCTCAACGAGGTCGCCACCGACTGGCCGAGCCCGCAAAATGGAACTGAATCCGCCGCATCCACGCACATGCTCGTCCTACCCGACGGCCAGGTTCTGGTCGATAACGACCAAAACCTGGGCACTATGTACCTCTACACCGACCCGAAGGCGCCGTCGCCCGCGTGGCAGCCGACGATCACTTCGTTCCTGAACTCGATGGTCCGAGGTGAGAGCTACAGAGTTACAGGAACCCAGCTGAACGGACTCACTCAGGGCAGCGCCTTCGGCGACGACAACCAGAACGCAACCAACTACCCGATCGTCCGCATCACCACCACAGCGACGGGCCACGTCTTCTACGCCCGCACGTCCTTCACCAGCTCTATGTCGGTCACGCCTGGCCTCCAATCCTACGCGGATTTCACCGTGCCACCCAACGCCGAGACCGGCACGAGCACGATGTCGGTCGTTGCCAACGGCATCGCCTCGGCGCCGGTAAACGTGACCATCGGCCCGACGCCGACGATCAACAGGGTCACCATCGGCGGCACCGTCGCGCAGCCGACGGTCACGGTGACGGGCAGCCATTTTGGGTCGCAGGCCCCCTCAACGGCCGCCGGCTGCGGCGCCACCGGCATGGACTTCGCCCACATACAGTTCAGCGACACGACACAGTCCTGGAACGCGGGACACACGGGCAACTGCATCGGCCTGCAGGTGACAACCTGGACCAGCAGCGAGATCGTCTTCGGCTTTGGGAACGAATATCAGGTGTTACCCCAGTTCAGCCTCCAAAATGGGGACGGGTTCACCATGACCGTGAAAACCGCGACATACACCGGGACTGTCGCCTATACCGCGATCAACAGGGTAACCATCGGCGGCACCGTCGCGCAGCCGACGGTCACGGTGACGGGCAGCGATCTCGGGTCGCAGGCCCCCTCAACGGCCGCCGGCTGCGGCGCCACCGGCATGGACTTCGCCCACATACAGTTCAGCGACACGACACAGTCCTGGAACGCAGGACACACGGGCAACTGCATCGGCCTGCAGGTGACAACCTGGACGAGCAGCGAGATCGTCTTCGGCTTTGGGAACTTCTACGGGAGCAACTCCGCATACCAGCTGAACAGTGGCGACCAGTATTCTCTCGACGTCCTGGGCACGCAGGCCACAGGCACGGTCGGGTACTCGACGATCACCGGGGTCAGCGTCACGGGAACGGCCACCGTTCCGACGATCACCGTCACGGGCTCCAACCTTGGCGCCGCGCCGGTCGGACTTGCGCCCGGCTGCGGTGACTGGGGAGAGGTCTTCACCGGCGTGCGGTTCGTCGACATAACCAACGGATGGGACGCCGGTGAGCCCCCGGACTGCCTTGGGCTGACCGTCACGTTGTGGACTAACACTCAGGTCGTATTCGGCTTTGGCAGCGGCTACAGCAGCTACAACCCGACGGTCAACGGCGACCAGTTCCTCGTAAGTCTGTTCGGCGTCACTGCCAGCGGCACGGTGACGACCCTTTTCCCCTACGTCGTTTTCGGGGGTACATCAACCAACCCGACGGTCACGGTCTCGGGCACCAACCTCCCGAGCGAGCCCATAGGTACCCCGGCCCAGTGTGGCGGCCAGGACTTCTCTTCGGTCCTCTTTCAGGACGTCACTGCAGGCTGGGCCGCCGGCTACGGCCCGGACCCGCAAAACATGGACCAGATCGGCCTGATCGTGTCCACCTGGACCCCCACCGAGATCGTGTTCACGTTCGGGTTCTGCTCCAACAGTCACGGCCCCCTTAACTACGGTGACGCCTACACCCTGAACCTCACCGGCCTGGGCCGCGAAGGAGGGACCGTCACCTATCAGACCATCTCGAACGTGGCCGTATCTGGGCCGCCAATCGCGCCACTCGTGACCGTCACCGGCACCGGGTTCGGTACCACCCCGCCCCCAGGTGTACCCGTCTGCGGGGCCTACACGGGGTTCGACAACGGATCCTCGCTGTCCTTCGTTGACGTGACGGGCAACTGGGGCGCCGGGCGAGGTTACCCTTCCGACTGCATCGGGATCACCGTGACGTCGTGGTCCGACACCCAGATCGTCTTCGGCTTCGGGAGCTTCTTCATCGCCGGCAGATACTCCGTGAACACAGGCGACAACTACATGCTCACTGTGAAGGGTGCCACAAAAGCGGGCGCCGTGTAGTAACCCAATGCAGTTACGAGATTGGACTGTCGAGCGAGTCCCCATCAGTTCGATCTGATGCGTCCGACGAGCTGCTGGAGGTTCTCAAGGCGTACCGTCCGAAACTCGATCTGGCCCCGACGGGTCCAAAAACTTGGGCGGGACGCAGTTTGGTTCCGGTCATGGGAGAGTGTGCCGTGGTCCATAGTCGGTGCCACCGCGCCGGCAAGTGTGATGACGGGCCAGCAGCCGGGCCTCTACGTGACGGGATGCGGCCTGCTTCACCATGTTGAAAACCTAGATCGGCTACGCCGGCAAGCCCAACTTCAGAGTCCTCGACTCGATCGTGGTGACGTGAGGGCTCACCCCGCAAATACCGGAAGAGCCACAAATACCGGAAGAGCCACATAGGCCCCAAATGGAGACTCCCGATCTCGTCCTGCATGCGATCAGGACCGACGCTTGAGAGCGGAAGACGGGATTCGAACCCGCGACCCTCACCTTGGCAAGGTGATGCGTTCCGTCTTGGAGGTTGGCTCCAGTTCCCCGACGTGCTGTTCCGTCCACCCAGTTTCCACCTCGTCCATCCAGTTCGCCGCTGTAGTAGAGCGCTCTACTATCCGGTGCGAACGACTTCAGCGACGATTTCGGAAAGTCACACACCCCCGAACTGACCACACTCCGGCGTGAGCCGGACTCCCGCGCGTCCGAACTCTCAGGCGAAGGTCAACGACCGGGCATTCTCGACCATGATCTTGCGCTGGTCGTCCAGCGAGAACGACGCCACATTGGCGAAGAAGTCGCGCGGCTGCGACAGTCCCTCGGCGTGTGGCCAGTCCGAGCCGAACAGGATCCGCTCGACCGGCAGGTGTCGCGCCAGGTCTTCGACGTTGTCCTCGACGAAGGGCGCCACCCAGCAGTGCTCGATGAACTGCTCGACCGGATCCGAGGCGAACATGCCGGGGTTCTGACCGCCCAGCATGTGCAGCGAGTGGAGGCACCGCGGCACCCAGTCCGCCCCGTTCTCGATGTAGGCGACCCTGAGCCGCGGAAAGCGCTCGAACAGCTTGTGTGCCACCAGCACCGTGGCGAAGTCCCCGATCAGCCGGTGCTTCATGAGTTGGGCCACCAATGACGCGGACTGGACCGCCGCCGCGTCTGGACGGCGATCGCCTTCCGGTGCGGCTTCCAGGCCCCACGTCTGGGCGATGTCCGCAGCGACATCGGTATAGCCGTCTTCGAATCCGGCATGCGTGGTCACGGACGATGCCGGATTCCTGGACTCGGGCCCAGAAGGCGTCGAAGGCCGGATCGGCCGGGGAGCGCAACCCCTCGGGCGTGAACACCGGTCCGTTGCGGATCGTGACGACGCGGGCGCCGCGATCGAGGCACCACTCGAGCTCGCTGACGGCGCGGTCGAGGTCCGAGAGGGTCAGGAACGGGACGGCGAAGATGCGGTCCTGATACGCGAATCCCCAGTCGTCGTCGAGCCAGCGGTTGAACGCCCGGAGTACCTCGATCGAAGCCTCGATGTCGGGCTGCATCGGGCCTTCCATGCAGACGCCCTGCGACGGGAACAACCACGCCGCTTCGACGCCCTGGGCATCCATGCAGTCGAGCCGGGCGTCGCGGTTGAACCACTCGGGATGCGCGGCGGGGTCCTCGCAGGCGAGCTCGTTCCCGACCCGCTCCTTGCTGCTCTTCCCCGCGAAGTAGTCGTGGAGCGCGCCGGGTCGCGGACGGGGGTGGACGTCGCCCGGACCCGGGATGATCGGGTGGGCCCGCTCCCCGAAGAAGTAGTGGGGCTTGCCGTCGACCTCCTTCAGGACGACACCGCGATCGGCGAACGCAGGGTCGCTGATGCCGGGTGAAGGAGTCGGTGACCTCCCAATAGTGGTTGTCCGCGTCGAAGACCTTCCCTATCTCGGATTCGGCGGCAGGCATGGTTCCCTCCTCAGTCCGTGCCGTGGCGGAGCAGCTTGCCCGGTGTGTCCCCGGTGCACTCGCCCGCTCACGAAGGTGGTCACGCCGTTCACGATCGTCCGGTCGTAGCCGACCGCCTTTTGGATCAGACGCCATTCGCCGGCTGGATAGTCCCAGACGCGTTCTTGTGGCGTGCTGTCGATGGTCTCGGGGTCGTAGACGACGACGTCCGCCGGTGCTCCCTCGGCCAGGAAGCCCCGGCCCTTCAGGCCGGCCGCCACCGCCGGGTAATAGGAGAGGCGCCAGTGGGCTTCCTCGAGCGACATGATCTCGTGCTCGCGCACCCAGTAGCCGAGGAGTTCCGTGGGATAGCGCGCCGTGGTCACGAACTTGGTGTGGGCGCCGCCGTCGCTCACGCCCGGAAGAGCCACCGGCGACGTGGCGATCTCCTTCATGGCTTCGGGCGGCGTCACCAGCATCGGGGTGGCGAAACCGACCCGGAGCTGGCCGGCCACCGCAACGTCCAAGAAGGCGTCGATCTCGTGCTTGCCTTCTCGGGCCGCCACCTCTCCCACGGTGAACCCTTCGTAGGTCTCCTTCAGCCCCTGTGCACCCGGTACGTCGCTCGAGATCCAGTGGATCTTGATGTCGGTAAGGTCGTAGCCGGCGCCGAAGAGGCCGCCGCGCTCTTCGTGGATCTGCTTCATGTCGGCGCGGCGAGCAGGGTCGGCGAACTTGACCATCTTCTCCTCGACGGTTCCGAGGCACGCTTCGCGCCAGCAGGGGATCGTGTCGGCCAGGTTGTAGTCCTCCAGCGTGAACTCGGAGACGAAGTTGGTCGTGAGCGCCTGGGCGAAGACGCGGAGGCCTTCCTCCTCGTTCAGGTACGCCAGCTGCTTGAGAGCGTCTTTGTGGCTGTACTTGGCCCCGCCGTGCTGGTTGAGGGCACCGTCGGCCAACAGGGCGTTCCAGATGATCGGGCGGCCGCTCTCGCGTGCCATCAGGGCTGCCGTCTCGAGCGTGCCGGTCAGCTGCGCCGTCCCGCGACCGAGCGAGCCCATGGCCCGGGAGAAGGCGATCACTTCCGGCTCGGTCATGCAGTCGGTCACCATCGGTGTGCCGTCGTAGTCGAGCTGGACGTTCCCGATCTCTCCGGAGACCTGCGCGCTGAAACCACATCCGCCGGCCGCCATGCCCTCGATGAGCAGGCAGCACATCTCGTCGAGCTGCTCCGCGGTGACCCGGTATGCCTTGGCGTTGTCGACGCCCGCCACATAGGCGTAGAGGGGCGCGAGCGGAACGAACGACATCACGTTCACGCCCTTGGGCGTGCGGTCCACGCTGTCGAGGAACTCGGGGTACGTGACCCAGTCCCAGGGCATGCCGACGCGCATCGTCTTGAGCGGGACCGCCTCGTTGCGCGAGACGGTGAGCATGGCCCGCTCACGGTCCTCGGGCCGACAGGGGGCGAACCCGAACCCGCAGTTGCCGATGACGACGCTGGTCACGCCGTGCCAGCCCGACATGGTGCACCACGGGTCCCAGAACACCTGGCTGTCGTAGTGCGTGTGCAGGTCGACGAAGCCGGGCGCCACGACCTTGTGCGAGGCGTCGACCACCTCGCGGCCGTCGGCTGCGGCCACCCGGCCGATCGCCACCACCCGGCCACCGGCGATACCGACGTCTGCCTTGTAGCGAGGCGTGCGCAGACCGTCGATCACGGTCCCGCCCTTGATCACCACATCGAACTGCGACATGCCCTTCCTTTCGACGGCCGATCACTGGTCCGAGTGCCTGGTCCGAGTTGCTCTTGGCGGGCCACGTTTAGCTGCGTGGGGCACCTCCGGCAGCAGTTGCCAAAGATACTTGCTTGCTAGCTGACAAGCAAGTAAATTCGCCACCATGACGCAGGTGTCGGCCCGTCGGAGCCAGGCCGAACGGCGGAGCAGGTCCGAAGACGGCCTGTTGGAGGCGGCCGCCGAGGTCATCGCCGAACGTGGGGTCCAGGGCGCGTCGTTGGCCCTCATCGGAGGACGCGCCGGGGTCAGCCGAGGTCTGCCGACCCACCACTTCGGTTCAAAAGACGCGCTCGTCGCCCGCCTGGCCGAGCGAGCGCAGAGCCGGATCGGCCAGGAGATGCGGGAGGCCCAGCGAATCCAAGCGGAACGAACCGGAGACTTCTCGGCGCTCAACGAGGTGTTCCACACCGTTGACGCCTACCTCGACATGTTCGAAGACCCCACACCCGACCAGCGAGCACTTCTCGTCATGTGGGGCTCGACCTTTCCTTCCGGCGCGTCGGTTGACGGCATGGCGGACGCCGAGAGGCGCAGCTACGAAGGGCTGTCCCAGCTCATCATTTCGGGCCAGCAAGACGGATCGGTGCGGGCCGACGTCGACCCGATCGCCACCGCGGTGCTCCTCCATGGACTCATGCGAGGACTTGCTGCCCTAAGACTGACAGACAGCGGGCTCACAGACATGCGCGGCGTTCGCAAGACGTGTCGCGAGTGGATCTCCTCATCGCTGGTGCCGAGGTAAGGCAGTTGAGAACGCGCTCCCGCCCTCCCGGCCAGATGGTCCGACCAATCCCAGGATGCCGGCCGCATGCGTCGACGACCTGGGCAGAGGTGATCTCTCGCCTGGACACTTGGTTGCCGTCTTCCGATTGTGGCGGGCGCTGCGAGAAAGGGGTTCGACGCTCATGCGTGTTCGTCGCGGTCATGCTCGTTGGCTGATGGTGCTCGCCTCCTTGGGGGTTGCCGTACCGCTGTTCGCAACACTGGCAGGCACCGTCAGTGGCGCAGCAGCAGGAGGCGGGCGCCTCGAAGTCAACGTGATGAACGAGGTGGTCAGGGGCGGAGAGCCAGAGCTCGCCATCAATCCGAAGAATCCTCAAAATATCGTGATGGGCCACACGGTTGTCGGGAACACCTACACCAAGAACACGACTGCCGACACGTTCGCAGCCGTGCCAGGCGGTCTTCAGGTGAGCTTCAACGGCGGTAAGACGTGGTCGGCCGATAAGACACCGTTGCGCACGTCCGGCTATTCAGAGGGACCGAACCCGTATTCGATCGCTCATGGCTTTCCTGGTGCTACTGGGTTTACGTTGAGCACCAACGGTGCCGGGGATCCGATCGAAGCGAGCGGACCAGACGGGTCGATCTATGCGGGAGGCGTGTTTGTGCACTCCACGTCTCCGGGTCCTCCACCCTTTAACTTCACCGTCCCCCAGGGCGGTATCGCGGTCTTCCGGTCGACCAATGGCGGTCGGTCCTTCGGACCGTTGAGCGCAGTGCTGACCGATCAAGATCTACAGGGGATGGTCAATCGAGGCATGACCCCCAAACCCATCGGAGCGTTCGGGGTCAACCCCTACGACCGTCCGTGGATGGTCGTGGACCAGACGACCGGTGCGGTCTACGTATCGACGACCGGTCATCCCGAGCGGTACGTCGCCGTTTCCCATGACAAGGCACGCACATGGGGGCGCGTAGAGGCGCTTGACTGCGAAGAGACTCCGGCGCCCAACCCCAACCACAATGTCACGTGCAACACGTACCCCGAGTCGGGTGACGGCAATATTGCGGCCGCTTTCGGTGTCCTTGCCGCGGGGTACATCTCGAGCGCCGCACCTGGCCACACCTGCCCCTGTGCGATCTTCGAGACCAGCACTGATGCCGGAGCCCATTGGAACCGCCACGTCGTTTTCGACAATTTGAAATCGGGGTCGGGTGTTCTCATTGCTGGCGATCCTTCTCACAAGGGCCGCTACGCCGTGCAGTTGCTGCCCGGGGCCATTGTTTCCGGCGGTCTACCCGGCCTCCCGGCGACGAAGACTGTGCCCCAAGAAGTCGAGGTCGTTGCGACCAACAACTCGGGAAGCAGCTGGACAAGTCCAACGATCCTTGGGCATCAATCGGTCGCGCATATCACCGATAAACCCTGGATTGCCTATGGCCCTACGGGGGTTCTGGCTGCCCTGTGGCGCAATGCCTACCCTCCGTACAATCCGACGTCGGAATTGACGCCCGGCTACCAGAACGTCTTCGCGGCAGTTTCGCGCAACAACGGGAAGACCTTCAGCGCACCAGTGAAGCTCAACTCCGCGCTATCACCCCCACCCGATCCCGCGCAGCTGGCAGAGGATGACGTGTCCTGGGTGGCCGTGACATCCCAGTATGTCTACGGCGCGTGGGGTGACTGGCGAGCGACGTCGGGCAACCCGATCGCGCAAGGATCATCGCCGCCATCGGGTGAACTGAACTCCTGGATCGGCCGGGTTCCGATCAGCGATTTCACAGGGAGCTCGTAGCGGCGCGAACACTCTCAGACGCTCAGATGAAGCGAGTACCGGCCAGGACTTCTCTTGGAGCGGAAGACGGGATTCGAACCCGCGACCCTCACCTTGGCAAGGTGAGGGTTTTCGTCCTTCTGGATCCCGCCCGTCCGTTGACGTGCGGCTCCGTCCACCCAGTTTCCAGGCCGTCCATCCAGTTAGCCGCTGTAGTAGAGCGCTCTACTATCGGCTGCAATCCATTGCCGTCACGTCCAAGACCGAGCACGACTGTCTTCGGAGCTCTCGGTCGGAAACCGAGTCTTTATGCCACCTCGAGCGCGGCTCGATCCCAGTCGGCGAGAGCCGCCGCAGTCTCGTAGATGCCCCGAACAACCGTCGGAGTAGCCCGCCAGGATCTTGTACCCAACGAACGGGCTGACTCAGGACCCAACGGCGAGTTCCATCGCGGTGGCTCGATTTCGCACGTAGCGGACGGGCTGAGCCAACAGGTGAATGATGATCGGCACGAACGGCAGTACAAGGTAGGCCGCCAGGACCTTGTAGCCGAGTCCGCCATCCCACAGGATGTGGAACAGCCCTCCGAAGAGGGCCCACCATGCCGCGAACCCGAGAGCGATCAGAGCGACTCCGAAGACGAGGCTTGCTGCTGCGTAGGCCGCGAGCCCAAGGTTCGCCCGCTGCCCACGGATCGCGGCGGCGAGGGCGTGGCGGGCATCACGCCCGAGGGTCGGCCGGTCGAGCGCGTCGGCGAGGAACCAATAGCCGTCGAGTTCGAGGAGGGGCACGGCGTTGATGATGATGTTGAGATAGCCCAAGACGGCCAACTCGCGAACCACGACGGCCCAGGTGGCGTCGCCGCCGGTCATCGCGACAATTGAGGCGCTCCCGAAAACGACGAGGTCGGTGAGGATCCCAGCGGAGGACTGAAGCATGCGGGTGCGCCGTGGGAGGAACAGCGCCTGGGAGGCATCGACGTAGAACGTCAGCGCCCCCCAGTAGAAGCCGATTCCCACCCGGCCGACGCGGCGCTGATGGCGCGCCATCACCAAGGCGTGACCCGTCTCATGCGGACCGACGGCAGCCAGTCCGAGGACACGCAGGGCCACCACTGCGAGGATGGGCGAGGCGGCCGAGACGGTGAGGCGTTGGCCGCTCGCCACCTGGTCGGCGAAGAGGGCCAGACCGCCGAGGGCCACGACGGCGAAGACGAGTGCTGTGCGGGCCGAGAAGACGGTGTGGCCGAAGCGGCGGTTGAGGGCTTGGACGAAGCTGTCGAAGCCTGCGAACTCGACGCCGTGGAGCGTGACCGCGACCCGCTTGTCAAGTGGCTGGGGGGCGCCGACGAGGTAGCCCTCGTCCCAGAGGTCACCGAGCAGTTCGGTTACCGGCGCCCCGACGGCTGCCTCAATCTGTACTTGGGTGCGCGTTCCGTCGATGAGACCGAGCAGTGCGAACTCGTCGGGCTCGAGGTGCATCATCGAGCCCGCACCGGGCGGAGCGACGACTCCGTAGGTGCCGAAGTCGCGGCGCTCCACCCCCACGGCGAGCGTTGGCGTATCTGGAGCCACCATGTGTTCATTCCTTCTCTCGGTAGGCGCGCCAGTCCCCGCCATGTGCGTGGCGGGGACTGGGCATGACCTCAGCCCCACAAGCCGTGGCGGGTGAGGCGGCGGATCTTTCGGATGCGGCGGATTCGGTTCTTCATCTCGGTTCTCCTCTCAGGCCCAGGTGCCGTGGCGGGTGAGGCGGCGGATCTTTCGGATGCGGCGGATTCGGTTCTTCATCTCGGTTCTCCTCTCAGCCCCAGTTGCCGTGGCGGGTGAGGCGCCGGATCTTTCGGATGCGGCGGATTCGGTTCTTCATCTCGGTTCTCCTCTCAGTTCCAGTTGCCGTGGCGGGTGAGGCGCCGGATCTTGCGGATGCGTTTCTTCATGGTCGTTTTCCTTTCTTCCTTGACCGACCCCTTTGTCGGTGACTGTTGCCAGCATAGGTGACCCGCTGAAGGTGCCCTGACGTGACGCTGAAACCCCAGGTCAGCTGGTCACATAACGAGGAGTTTCTGGCGGGAGGGCTATCTTTTGGGGCACGTACGCACCGAGCCCGACCGACGGGAGCAACGATGCGCTATCGGCTCTTGGGTCCACTCGAGTTGATCGGGGACGACGGCGCGGTCGTGGCGCTCCCCGGCGATCGCGAGCGGGTCCTGCTCGCCACCTTGGTGCTCGGGGCTAACCAGACCGTGTCCACAGACCGCCTGGTCGATGCCCTCTGGGGGGACGACCCGCCGGCCACCGCCGCTAACGCCTTGCAGGTCCACGTCTCGAAGTTGCGCAAGAAGCTGGCCGCAGTCGGGGCCGGCGAGGACCTTTCTTCGGCGCCTGGGGGCTATGTGCTTCAGACGAGGCCTGGCGATGTCGATCTTCACCAATTCGAGCACCTCGCAAGCGCCACGACCGGCGACTCGGCCGATATCTCGACGAGGCTGGGCGAGGCGCTGGCCCTCTGGCGTGGCCCGGCACTCGCCGATGTTTCATCGGACTCCCTCCGAGGCGAGACGACGCGCCTCGAAGAGCTCCGATTCTCAACCCTCGAGCGCCGCATCGATGCCGACCTCGCCCTGGGGCGCCATCTCGAGGTCGTCGGCGAACTCGAGGCCCTGGTCCAGGCCGATCCGCTCCGCGAAGGTCCCCGGCGGCAGCTCATGCTCGCCCTCTATCGCTCGGGACGCCAGGCCGACGCGCTCGCCACCTACCGTGCGGCACAAGAGGTCCTCGCTGAAGAGCTCGGCATCGACCCCGGGCCCGAGCTCCAAGCCCTCGAACTGGCGATCCTCCGCCAAGATTCCGAGCTGGAGGCCCCTCTCGCAACCGCGGGCCGAGCGCGGACAGCCGGTCCACCGACAGGAACGGTCACGATGCTCATGAGCGACATCGAGGGTTCAACGCGGCTCTGGGAGGAATACCCAAAGGAGATGACCGTCGCTCTGAGCCGGCATGACGAACTGCTGCGCCGGACCATCGTGGAGAACGGGGGCTATGTCGTAAAGACGAAGGGCGACGGCTTCCACGCGGCGTTCCCTGCAGCTAAGCAAGCCGTCACGGCAGCCACCGAGGCCCAGCAACTGCTGGGCATCGAGGAATGGCCTGCTTCGATCACACTGCGGGTGCGCATGGCCATCCACACCGGCGAGTGCGAAGAGCGCGACGGCGACTACTTCGGGCCGGCGGTGAACCGGGTGGCTCGGCTCGAGGCCATTGCTCATGGCGGACAGGTCCTCGTCTCCCGGGCCGCCGCCGAGGTCGTGTCGGACCACCTCCCGTCCCACGTGAAGTTGCGCGACTTGGGAACGCACCGTTTGAAGGACCTGAGTCGCCCCGAGGTGGTGTTCCAACTCGACGTCGAACGCCTGCCTGCCGAGTTCCCACCGCTTCGCTCGCTCGACAACCCGGCGCTCTCGAACAACCTGCCCGAGTTCGTCTCCAGCTTCGTGGGCCGTGACGAAGAGACGGTCGAGGTTCGCAAACTAGTCTCGGACAACCGCCTCGTCACCCTCACCGGGGCCGGGGGCGTAGGCAAGACCCGGCTCGCCCTACAGGTGGCCGCCGAGCTACTCGACGGAATTGGGGACGGGGTGTGGCTGGTCGAGTTGGCCAACGTGACCGACCCCGGGGCCGTTCCCTCGACGGTGGCGAGCGCCCTGGGAGTGGCAGAGCGCCCGGCCCAAGACACCTTGGACACATTGTTGGATGTGCTGGGCGGCCAACGGCGCCTAGTGGTCCTCGACAACTGTGAGCATCTCATCGACGCCTGCGCCACCCTGGTCGACTCGATCGTGCGGCACTGCCCGGGGATCCACGTGCAGGCCACCAGCCGCGAGCCTCTGCGTATCGACGGGGAGATCGTCTACCGAGTCCCGCCCTTGTCCCTACCCCCTGAAGACACAATAGAGCAGGCCGACGTGGCCATCTCGGGTGCGGTGATGCTGTTCGTCGACCGCGCCCGATTGCAACTGCCGAGTTTTGCTCTCCCTGGCGACGACTGGTCGGCCGTCGCCTCGATCTGTCGTCGCCTCGACGGAATGCCGCTCGCCATCGAGCTGGCGACAGCTCGCTTACGCTCCATGTCGCTTGCCCAGCTCCAGGACCGGCTCGAGCACCGCTTCGGGCTCCTCACGGGAGGCAGCCGCACCGCCCTCCCACGCCAACAGACCCTGCGGGCCCTGGTGGACTGGTCTCATGACCTGCTGAGCGAGCCCGAACAGGTGCTGCTGCGGCGTCTGTCCGTGTTCCGGGGCGGATTCGACCTCGAGGCCGCAGAGGCAGTGTGCGCGCTCGACGACTTGTCGACGGCCGCCATCGTCGACCTCCTGACTTCGCTCGTCGACAAGAGCATGGTCGTGACCGATAGTTCATGTGACACTATCCGCCATGGGATGCTCGAGACCCTTCGGCAGTACGCGATGGAGCGACTCGACGCCGCGGGACCGTCCGAAACAGAGCAACTCCTCGCCGCTTATTCGGCCTACTACGTCTCGTATGCAGACCGTGCCGCACCGCACTTGCGGGGTCCGTCTCAGGGTGCGTGGTTTGCCTGTCTCGATCGGGAGTACACAAATCTACGAGCGACGGTCGAGTATCTTCTCGACGTCGGTAAGCCGGCCGAGGTCCTACAACTGTTCGGCGTTACGCGCCGATATTGGTGGTTCGCAGAGTACGACGTCGTGGGTCGTCAAGGCGATTGACCAGGCCATCGATCTCGGCGGGGGCACGGTCTCGCCGAGAGCTGAAGCGGCCGCTCTCGTCTGCAAGACACACGTTCTCGCGATATTTCAATTTTGTGGCTAATGCCGACAGCGCTCGCAACGCCGTGGACGCCGCTCGCGCCGCAGGGGATCGCATCATCGAAGCCGAAGCGCTCGGCCTTGTTGGCTACAGCGCTGCCTTTCGGCGAGAGCCGGCCGAGGGTCTAGCCCCAGCGAGCGAAGCCATCGCCATCGCGCGAAGCCTCGACGACCCGGCGCTCCTTGCCGAGACCTTGAATTATTACGGCGCACCGGTTGCGGAAGCGGGTGATCTCATCCGTGCTGAAGCGATCTACCAAGAGGCCTTATCGGTCGTCGATCGTGTCGGCGACGTATTCATAGCTCAAGGATTGCTCTGCAACTATGGGAACGTCCTACTCAATGGGGGCAAGGTCGTTGAGGCGCGCCACGTGTGGGAGAGAGCACTCGAGTTGAACTCCAGTCCTGGTCTGTCGGCAACCATTCTCTCAAACCTTGGGTATATCGCGCTGGAGCAGGGTGACGGGATGAGAGCCCAATCGAATTTAGTTCGTGCTCTCCGGGAACACCGGCTCCGCGGGGGACGACGTGACTCTGCCTACGACATCTTGGGGTTAGCCATTTGTGCTTCGGATTCTGGCGACGCAAGGCTGGCAGCGACGCTCCATGGCGGCGCCAGCGCCCTAATCCATTCCACCGGCGCCGAGTGGGAATCGGGGCTCGACAGATACAGAGACCCTGACATCACCGCGCTTCGGACGCAGCTTGGTGACCGATTTCAGATCTGTTACGACGCCGGCCTTGCAATGAGTACCGACGAGATTGTTGATCTCGCGCTCGGTCGGCTCATCAGATTTTCCGCCGAGTCCTTCGAATAGGACACGAATGGCTGGTTCAGCGGCGTCGGGCGGTTACGAGGTCAGAATGCAGCACAAACGTGATGGTCTCGCCGTCGGTGGCGAGCTTGGCCAGTTCGGACTCAAGCGCTCTTTTCAGTTGGGCAAAGCCAGCAGCGGGTAATAGATCCGGTAGGTAGGTCAAAAGCAGGGTTTGAATGGCCTCATCGATAGTCATCGGTTTCGACACCGAGAACGACTTGACTACCACTGAAGTGAACTCGGCGTCGGAGAGCATCATTGCCAGGCTCTCGATGTGCAGAGCTCGGTCGTCCTGGATCGGGGGGATATCGAGCGTGAATGTTGCGCTCACCTCCTGCCAGGCAGCACGAAATGCTGAAACTGGCGACTGAGCGTCCTCGGGTGGGGGTGCTGGAAGCACGCTGGCGAGAAGGCCATTGGGGCAGAGGACTCGGGCTGTTCGCTGAGCACCTGTTCAAGCGGCTGCAAGAGCATCAGGGCGTAGTGGCAACCGACAGATCCAATCGTGGCAGTGGCGATGGGCAACCGCGCGGCGTCGGCTCGGATTAGAGGGACACCTTGACCTAAACCCCGGAAGCTGGCACTCAGCTCAGCAGGGCTCCAATCCGCTCCGAGGCAGACCTGGTTGGTGCGCAGCAGGCCGAGAAGATGGCCGTCTCCGCAGGCAAGATCGAGGACTGGTTCGCCTCCTTCGTGTCGTAGGGCTTCAGCCAGCACTTCGTATGAGCTGTGGCCCATCTCGTCAGCCAGGGAACCCAGCATCGCCGAAGACGCCCCGGGGTGGCGGTTGTGCCACTCCTGCAGGTATTTCCCCCCCCGTTGCGCCCCCTCGTTCACTAGCGGTCCTTCCATTGCCACCTGACCGAATAGTCAACTGACACGCTGCCCTTGCGCTTGGGTACCACACAACTTGGTGTGGTGAGCTCGCTGGAATCGAACCAGCGAGCTCAGCATTATCAAGGGGATCTTCATTTCGGTTCTCCTCTCAGCCCCAGCTGCCGTGGCGGGTGAGGCGCCGGATCTTGCGGATACGGTTCTTCATGGGTGGTTCCTTTCTTTCTTGACCGACCCTGTGTCGGTGTTGTTGACAGCATGAGGGGACCCACTGAAGGTGCCCTGACGTGACGCTGAAACCCCAGGTCAGAGGGCTGTACCATAGAGATTGCCTGGTGAGGCGGCTATCTTCGGGCACCTACGCGCGGTGCCCGAGCGACGGGAGCAGCGATGCGCTATCGGCTCTTGGGTCCACTCGAGGTGATCGGGGACGACGGCCAGGCCGTGGCGCTCCCAGGCGATCGCGAGCGGGTCCTCCTCGCCACCTTGGTGCTCGGGGCCAACCAGACCGTGTCAATAGTCCGGCTCGTCGATGCCCTTTGGGAGGACGATCCGCCGGCCACTGCGGCCAACGCCTTACAGGTCCACATTTCGAAGTTGCGCAAGAAGCTGGCCGGAGCCGGTGGCAGGGATGTCCTCTCTCGGGCCGCTCAGGGCTACGTGCTTCAGACGGGGCCAGGTGAGGTAGACATCGAAGAGTTCGAGCAGTTGACTGGCGCCGCGACGGGTGACCCAGCCGAGGTCTCGGCGAGACTGCGCGAGGCGCTGGCTCTCTGGCGAGGCCCCGCCTTGACCGATGTCTACTCGGACCATCTCAAGGGCGAGACGACGCGCCTCGAAGAGCTCCGACTCCTTGCCCTCGGGCGACGGACCGAGGCCGATCTCTCCCTCGGGCGCCATGCTGAAGTGATTGCCGAACTCGAGGCACTCGTGAGCGCCGAGCCGCTTCGCGAAGGTCCGCGGCGCCAGCTCATGGTCGCCCTTTATCGCTCGGGGCGCCAGGCCGATGCGCTGGCCACCTACCAAGCGGGCCGACAGGTCCTCGCCGAAGAGCTCGGGGTCGACCCCGGGCCAGCGATCCAGGCCCTCGAACTGGCGATCTTGAACCAGGACCCCGAACTCGACGCCCCCGCTCCGGTGTCCGTGTCCTCCACCCGATCCCGACCGCCCTCGGGGACGGTCACCATGCTCATGAGCGACATCGAGGGTTCGACGAGGCTTTGGGAGCAATACCCCGAGGAGATGACGGTCGCCCTGAGTCGGCACGACGAACTAGTTCGCCGGGTCATCGAGGAGAACGCGGGTTATGTCATAAAGACGAAGGGCGACGGCTTCCACGCGGCGTTCCCTGCAGCTGGGCAAGCCGTCACGGCAGCCACCGAGGCCCAGCAACTGCTAGGCAACGAGGAATGGCCCGCAGCGATCACACTGCGGGTGCGGATGGCCATCCACACCGGCGAGTGCGAGGAGCGCGACGGCGACTACTTCGGTCCCGCCGTCAACCGGTTGGCTCGGCTCGAGGCCATCGCCCACGGCGGCCAGGTCGTCCTGTCGGGGACCAGCGCCGAGCTCCTCGAAGACGCTCCCGAGCAGACTGTGTCGCTGCGCGACCTCGGCTTACACCGCCTCAAGGACCTGGGCCGGCCTGAGCACGTCTTCCAGCTCATTGGAGCGGGTCTCGAGCCAGAGTTCCCGCCGCTGCGCTCCCTCGACAACCCCGAGCTCGACAACAACCTGCCCGCCCAGCTCACCAGCTTTGTCGGGCGCCAGCGGGAGGTGGTCGAGATCATCGAGCTGGTCGAAACGAACCGCTTGGTCACTCTCACTGGGGCGGGTGGGGCCGGCAAGACCCGCCTGGCCCTGGCCGTTGCGGCCGAGCTGGTCGATGGCTCAAGCGATGGCGTGTGGTTCGTGGATCTTGCACCGATGAACGATTCTCATTTCGTTCCCATGGAGGTGGCGACCGTTCTCCGAGTACGTGACGAACCCGATCGCCCAATCATGGACACTCTTGTCGATGCAATGCGATCCCGGCGTCTACTCGTAGTTCTCGACAACTGCGAGCATCTGATCGATGCCTGCGCCATGCTTGTCGATACGCTGCTTCGCTCGTGTCCCGAAATGCAAATCCTGGCGACCAGCAGGGAGCCTCTGTGTTTGATAGGCGAACGGCTCTACCGGGTACCGCCCCTCGGCCTTCCCGGTGTGGACACTGACGACCCCGGCTCCTCGGAGGCGATCGCGCTATTTGTCGAACGTGCCAGAGACCAGGGGCAAGAATTTGTCCTTGATTCCAGAACGAGACCTGTCGTTGCAGAGCTGTGCCGACAACTCGACGGGATGCCATTGGCCATTGAGCTGGCCTGTGCCCGGCTCCGCACTATGGCGCTCGCGGATATTGCGGAACGCCTCGACCACCGTTTCCGACTTCTCACTGGAGGCAGTCGCTCGGCAGTACCCCGACAGCAGACCTTGCGCGCCCTTATCGACTGGTCCTACGACCTGCTGAATGAACCGGAACGCACCGTCTTTGAGCGTTTGTCCGTCCTTGCAGGAGGATTTGACCTCGCAGCCGCCGCAGCCGTCGCAGCCAACGACGACGCTGACGCCATTGAGGTCGCCGATATCGTTGGTTCCCTGGTGGACAAGAGCCTGGTTCAGTCAGAGCACTCGAACATCAGGCTCCGCCTGGGTTTCCTGGAAAGCATCCGACAATACGCAAGCGAGCGACTCGCCTCGCACGCTGGTGACGCCGAACATGACGTCCGCTTAGCACACGCCCGCCACTTCCTTGAACTTGCTGAGGAGGCGGCGACCCATCTCGACGGTCCCGATCAGCTCTCGTGGCTGGACCGCTTGGACGCCGAGCACGACAATCTCCGAGTAGCCATAGATACCTTCGGCCGCGACGGCTCCTTTGAAACAGCGCTCCGACTCGCGGTGCGTCTGCGTTTGTTCTGGGAAATTCGCCATCCGCGCGAGGGTTTCGGTACCCTTGTCACACTCGTTGAACGGACGCGACCTGCCGTGGACCGGCTCCTCTTTGGCGCTGCCCTGGTAGCTGTGTGTCGGCTCGCGTCGGATCAAGGAGTGAGCCCCTATCTCGATGAAGCGCTCATGATCGCAAACGAGCAGGATTCAAATTTGAGCTCAGGGCTGAGGTGCTGACTCTCTATGCATGGGAGGCCACGACAACGGGTGACCTCAAGAAGTTGGACGCGGTATCCGATGAGGCCCTCGCTCTTTCGAGAGAAACCGGAGACAGATACCTCATCGGCGCGAGCATTGGCATGTAAGGCATGGGCCGAAGTCGACAAGCGCAAATTCACCCAGGCACGCAGCCATCTCATGGAAGCTCTGGACCTGACTCGCGAGTCAGGTGATCGAAACCAAGAAGCATTTTTGGTCGGGAATCTCGCGGTTGTGGCGATGTATTCGAAGAGATTCACGGAAGCTGAAGAACACTGGCGTGAATGTCAGGCCATCAGTGCAGAGCTCGGTGACCGCGTCCGGGAAATGCAAGTTCACATCAATATGGCCGTCGTTGAACTGATGCAAGGGAAGGACGCGGAAGCCCGAGAGGATTTACTGGTGGCCATTCCAAGCCACCAGCCCATTGCATCGAGGTCGTTGGCGTACGTGCTGCTCACCACCAGTGTATGGGCTACCCGCTCAGGCAACCACGAGGCGGCTGCGGCGCTGCTGGCCGCGAGCGACACAGCCCGCGATTCGCTGGGACTCAGGACTGAAGAAGTTGATACGTGGCTCCGCGACGAAGCAATCGACACGCTTCGCTCATCGCTGGGTGATGCTTTCGATTCGGCCTTTGCGGTCGGGCGACAACTCGGCATCACTGAAGCCACAACACTGGCCATCTCGACACTCGGATCCTCTTAGCCTTCGATACACCGATGTGGCGGGCTGGATCGACCGCTAAGTCGTCAACGGCCACCCGAGGCTGCGCGCCCGGACCGTCTGGAGGCAACCGCTTTGCGTGTCGGGCAACACACGGGCGCGCAAGTACAAGCTCTCTTTACTGACGGGGCCCCACACACGTGCGCGACACGAGCCTTCAGCGGTCGGTGACGCATTCAGATGGAAGCTCGATGTCGACCGCCCGGACGTCGTCGGACACACTGACGTCATCTGTCCGCTCCCCGCTGAAGTCCCAAGAGCCCGAGTAACTTGAGAAACTGCCTCTGACCTGGTACAATGGAGCGGAAGACGGGATTCGAACCCGCGACCCTCACCTTGGCAAGGTGATGCGCTACCGCTGCGCCACTTC
Organism: uncultured Acidimicrobiaceae bacterium; assembly: GCA_963824445.1. GTDB lineage: Bacteria > Actinomycetota > Acidimicrobiia > Acidimicrobiales > RAAP-2 > Bog-473. The sequence goes on from CAWGPG010000004.1 coordinate 422,050, forward strand.
CGCGTTGGTGGCACCACTGTACCGCACCGGGTCACCAGGGCGGGTGGTCGGCGGCGGACCCGAGCGATCCGCATCCCGGCAGGGCACTCGTGGATCGAGCATCTCCTTCGATAGATTCGTCCTCATGCGCCAGGACGAGAAGACCGCCGTCCTGAGCAAGGCATTCGGGGCCGTCGCCGGCGACTACGACCGCCTCCGTCCTGGACCGTCGCCTGAGGCACTCGACTGGCTCGTGCCGAAGGGTGCCAGGGACGCGCTGGAGATCGGCGCCGGGACCGGCATTCTCACCCGACTCCTGGCTGAACGCCTCGAGCATGTCACGGCCGTAGAGCCCGACGATCGCATGCGCGCCGTCCTTTCCACCCGTTTGTCGAACGCAGCGGCAGGAGCAGGGGTGAAGGTAGTAGCAGGTCAGGCCGAAGCGCTGCCCGCTGCCGACTCCTCCGTCGACGTCGTGCTCGCTGCCTCGGCGTGGCACTGGGTCGACGAGGCGCGGGCGGTTCCCGAGGCGGCCCGGGTCCTTCGACCCGGTGGGCGGCTCTCGTTGGTTTGGAGCGGGCCGGATCGCTCCGTCGATTGGATGCGAAATCTCTGGGCGGGCGGAGTCGAGCTCACGTCTGACGAGGCAGCCGAGGCCGACCGACGTCGCAGAGGTCGCCACGCCGTCAACGTGGACGCGGGTGACGACAGTCCTTTCTTCCCACACGAGGCAATGCTCGTCCGCTGGCACAGGCCGATGACCAAGGAGGACCTCGTCGCACTTGCCACGACCTACAGCTCGGTCATCACCATGGGCGAGGAAAGCCGCCAGGCCCATCTCGACGCCATGAGGCGCTACCTCGATTCCATCTCGGAGCAGGCGGATCTGGACGAGGTCCAGGTGCCAATGCGCGCCTACTGCTGGAGGGCACGCCGCCGCTAAAAGCGCCAGGTCCAGGGAGTTCGTCGGAACGTCCCCGCCCATGTGACGAATTGCCCTGGTGCTGAGCCGTTCCGGGTCTCACAGTGTCCTCATGGTCAGCATTCTGTTGGCGGCACTGGTCAATCTGAACGGATCGGGTCGCTACATCCACTGGGGCTTCATCCAGTTGTCAGTGGCCAACTTGGTGGTCATCCTCTTGATGATCCTCGTCTTCATCTTGGCCATCGTGCTTCCCTTCCCCAGACGCAAGGAGCGGGACCGATGAGCATCGACACGCCGGATATCGAAAGGCCGACCCGCCCTTCCGCGCCTGAGACCGACGGCGACATCTCGGAGGCAGACAGCCACCTGTGGACCGCCCGTGTCCGCGGGGCAGCCGTCAACGCCTTCCCGCCGGACCGTCTCATCCCTGACCGGCAGCCCGCCTACATGGCCTCCTGGGTGTACGTGTTCGGAGTCCTCACGGTCGTCAGCCTGTTCTGGGTCATCGTCACCGGTTGTGTGCTTGCAATTATGGGGCCGAATTGGTGGCACGTGTCGTCGACAGGGCACTTCGTCAACTCCCTCCACCTGTGGAGTGTCGAATGCCTCTTCTTCTTCATGATCATCCACCTGTGGGGCAAGTTCTTCATGGCGGCGTGGCGCGGCAACCGCAAGCTCACGTGGGCGACCGGTGTCGTGTCGTTTCTCGCTTCGGTGGGAGCAGCCTTCACTGGGTACCTGTCCCAGCAGAACTTCGACTCGCAGTGGATATCCACCCAGGCCAAGGACGGAATCAATGCCACCGGCGCCGGCGCGGTGTGGAACGTCCTCAATTTCGGGCAGATGCTGATGTGGCACATCGTGTTGCTTCCGATCGCGGTCGTGGTCATCGCCGGGCTCCACGTGTTGATGGTCCGAAGGCGCGGGATCGTGCCGCCGTTCGAAGACGGTCACTCTTCGGTCGAGTTCACCGAGGCAGATTCGGAAGCGCCGGCATGAGTGCGGACTCGCCGAAGCGGCGGCGCTTCAACCCCGATCGCGACGTCAAGGAGTGGAAGGGACGCTACGTCCCGTATGACATCGTCAAGGAAGGCGTCGTCGCCCTCGTCGCGGTCGGGCTCCTGATGGTGGTGCTGGCGGTGGTGTTCTCGTCGCCGGACGAGCACGCCATCACGTTGAAGACGTGGTCGAACGTCGACCCCGTCGACTTCGCACAGACCGCGACGACCGAGCTGGACGGAACGAGTGGCGTCGCCACGTACGGTCCGCCGTACAACGCAGGGAGCGTGCAGCACATCAGGGTTCTTCGAGCCGGCGCAGTGGTTCGGCGTGCACATCCCGATCGACACCGCGCACGACTTCGTCATCGGGCCTCTCGAGACGCTCCCGAACCGGCCGGTCCTCCAGGCCTCCCTCGACCGCTATAACGCTGCCTCGCCGTCACAGCAGAGTGCTTGGACTTCCGCCTACGAAAAGGCAGTCGCGAACGCCTCCAACGTCCACGGTCGCCTGCACGTTCCCCGGGGTGGCTACGGCCCGGTGGGCATGATCATCGGGTCCTTGACCCAAATGGCGCAGAGCGGGGCGCTCGATGGCAACCTCCTGAGTCAGGGTCAGTTCTACAACACCGACTACACGAAGCCGCTCCTGTTCCTCGCCGACGGCACGTACCTGTCGAACGTCGCGACGCAACAGCACCTCCAGGGCCCGCAGTGGGGAATGATGAACGAGACGGGGAACTACCCGGGACAGGCCTGGCTCTGGCTGTACACGATGTGGTACCAGGTCGCACCCATGAACACGTCGGACAATGCTGACCTCGAGGTGTGGACGATCATGATGGTGTTGAGCCTCGCGCTGATATTCCTCCCGTTCATTCCGGGGCTGCGCTCCATCCCCCGCTGGACCAAGGTGTACCGCCTCATCTGGCGCCAGCACTACCGTTCGCTCGCAACTCCTCCTCCGACCCCCACGTCGACCATTTCTCCCACACCGACCGCCGTTTCCTGAGAATCGTCACCCAATCGCAAGCGAACTCCACCTACTGGCTGAGCGGGTTGTACGACTGCTCACAGGTCGGTGGCGCACGCTGTGCCATATCCACCCCAGTGGGTGGCGTGACACGACAGAAAGGGCTCACAGACTCATGAAATTTCGCTTGCGCAACGTGTTTGCCATGGGCGCGCTCACCGCCGGACTCGTCGGCGGCGGTGCGCTGGTCGCCAACGCGGCAACCACGAGGTCGTCCGGGTCCAACTCGGGCACCGGAAACAGCGGGACGAGCTCGAGCAGCTCGTCGTCAGGTTCGTCCGCCCCGACGCCGTCTTCGAGCAGCTCGGGCACCTCCGGATCGTCGAGCGCACCGGGTTCCGGTTCCAACTCCAACTCCAACTCCTCCACCAAGAACTGCCCGAACATGGGCTCTGGATCAGGCTCTGGAGCAGGATCGGGTTCGCATCCTGGGGCCGGCTACGGCTCGCCTCCCAGCGGTTCGTCGGCGGGGTCGTAGCAACGACATCCCGCTAGACGGAGGCAGGGCGGCGTGGGCCGGACCGACTCCCCCGGCTCACGCCGCTCGCCTCTACGTTCTCAAATCAACCGATCGAACCCCGTCAACCGATCAGCCCATGCCAACCGATCAGCCCGTGCCGGCGGAGGATCAAGCAGTCGCCCTCTGAGCCTCGAGTGCGCACACCGTGAGCTCCGCCAGCGCGTCGTCCATGTGCAATGCGACCTCCGCCAGCTCGGGAACGAGCTTCCGGCAGGCGAACAGGCCGAAGTGGACGCGGTCGAGATACGACATGACCGTCACGTTCAGACCGATTCCCTCGGCGATCGGACCGACGGGATAGACGGCACTCACCCGGCTCCCCGCACAGAACAGCGGGACCCCGGGGCCGCGGATGCTCGACACCGTCACGTTGGCCGGCGGCGAGACCCGGTCGAAGAGCCGCGTCCCCGCCATGGCCCGGGCGAGGCGCGTGGTCACGGCCGGAACCGCGAGCTGCGCCAGGTCACCGAGGAAGCGCCCTCGATGCAGTTGCTCGTGGTCTTTCGCCACCCTGGAGGACTCTCCGACCGCATCGAGACGCGCGACCGGATCCTCGACGTCGGATGCCAACGACACCAACATGCCCGAGATCTGGTTGCCCAGTTCCCCGGTGTTGCCCCGTTCCCCGGTGTTGCCCTCTGTTGCCCAGTCCGCTGGCCTTGCCCGGTTCCTCGGCTCCGGTCCCCCCGTCCGCGGGTCGACACCGGGACCACGGCGACGAGGGAGGGACTCACAGCCTCGTCGCGCGCCAAGAGCAGCCGGCGCAGGCCGCCTGAGACCGTCGCCATCACCACGTCGGTCACCGTCGCCTCGAAGACCCGGCCGATCAGCTTGACGTCGTCGAGGGGAACGGTCAGCGACGCGAAGCGCTTCCGGTTCGACACTGCGCCGTTGAACGACGTCCGGGGTCCGGCGAAGAATCCAGGCGCTGGTTGCTCGCCGCGGCCGGTGAGCTCTTTCTTGTGCCGCCCGAGCTCGGCCACCGTCTCGACCCCGGCCTGGAGAGCACCGAGAGCCTCGCCGGGATGACGCACCAATGACGAGGCGGCATGCCGCAGCACCTCGATGATCGACGGCAGCGGGTCCGGCCGCCACTCCGGCGGCAGCGCGACCACACGAGAGTGGGGGGAGAGATCGAAGAAGGCGGCGAGGACTGACGCGCCGCTGACACCGTCGAGGATCGAGTGGTGAACCTTGGCTATCAGGCACGTGCGCTCACCCTGGAGACCTTCGACCACGTGCATCTCCCACAGCGGCCGGTCGGGATCGAGCGGGCGGCCCATCACCGACGCGACGTACGCATCGAGCTCGTCCTGTCCCCCTGGGGACGGGAGGCTGGCCCGGTGCAGGTGGTCGTCGAGGGCGAAGTCCGGATCGTCGGCCCACACCCCGTGGTACAGCCCGAACGGCACCCGCAGCGCCCGCTGGCGCAGCTGGGGCACCAGATGGAGTCGCTGCTCGACAGTCCGACGGATCTGTGCGTACCGGGTGGAAGGAGAGAACAGCGACCGCGTGCCCTCGGGCGGGTCGAGCACGAGGGCGACGCCGACGTGCATCGGTGTCGTCGGGGTCTCGAGAGAGATGAACGCGGCGTCCATCCCCTCGAGCGCCTTCATCACCGACCCTTCTTACCCCTTCCTCCCGCCGGAGTCACGCATGTTTTCTCCTGCCGGGGACACGCATATTTCCGCGGTCAGGTGCCCGTGTGCCCGAACCCGCCGCTGCCGCGCTCGGCCTCTCCGAGCTCCTCCGGCGCCACCGTCACGAAGTCGGCCTGCTCCACGCGGACGATGACGAGCTGCGCAATGCGGTCCCCCTGCTCGACCCTGTAGTCCAGTTCGGGATCGTGGTTGACGAGCAGGACCTGGAGCTCGCCGCGGTAGCCCGAATCGATGAGCCCTGGCGTATTGAGGCAGGTGACCCCGTATCGCAGCGCCAGGCCGCTCCGGGGCAGGACGAGGCCGGCGTGACCCGGTGGGATGGCGACGGTCAGGCCCGTGGGCACCAGGGCGCGTCCCCGCCGCGGCGCAACACGACGGACGTCCGAGCGGCCAGGTCCGCACCGGCATCGCCGGACCGGGCGTACGAGGGGACCGCCGCGTCGGCATCGAGCAGGTGGAGCGGGACGCGCAGCATCGCAAGACGCTACCCGCCGGCCGGTAGCATGCCGCCGGTGCTGGCCTGGATCGATCTGGAGATGACGGGGCTCGATCCCGATCGCCACACCATCGTCGAGATCGCCAGCCTCCTTACCGACGACGACCTCACTCTCATTGAGGAGGGGCCCGACCTCGTCGTCCACGCCACCCCCGAACAGATCGCCGACATGGACGACGTGGTGCGGGCGATGCACACCCGCTCGGGCTTGATCGGCGAGATCCAAGCCTCGACGACCACGATCGAGGATGCCGCGGCGCAGACGCTCGAGTTCTTCAAGAAGCACATCACCGAGCCCGGCACGGTCCCCCTGGCCGGCAACTCCATCGGGACCGACCGGCGCTTCCTGGCCCGCCAGATGCCCGAGATCGAGGACTTCCTTCACTACCGCTCGGTCGACGTGTCCACCGTCAAGGAGCTGTGCCGCCGCTGGTGCCCGCAGGTCCACAAGGCGGCTCCCGTCAAGAAGGGCGGACATCGCGCTCTGCAGGACATCCGCGAGAGCGTGAGCGAGCTCGCCTACTACCGCAAGGAGCTCTTTGGCTTGGGCGACACGGCGGCCGGAAAGGACAGCGGCGTGAGTGGCTCGCCCGACGTGAGCGGCCCTCGCGACGTGAAAGGCTCTCCCGACCGGAGCAAGGAGGCAACGTGACTCCGAAGGACACGCCGTCCATGTCGATCGCCCAGGCGAACGAGACCCTGACCGCGCCCGGGCAGATCTTCGAGATGCAGGAGGTGGACATTCGCGGCATCCCGACCCGGACGTGGAAGAACGCGCCGCCGTCGCTGCGCGCCGTCATCGACTTGTCGCTCGCTCATGGTGACGCGCCGTTCCTCGTCTACGAGGATGAGCGGACCACCTTCTCGGAGCACTACCGCATCGCCTGCACGTTGGCCCACCGGCTGCGCTCGAACTTCGGCGTGGAGCAGGGCGACCGCGTCGGCATCATCATGCGCAACATCCCCGAATGGGTCATGGCCTTCTGGGGCGCCACATTGGCCGGCGCGGTCGTCGTGCCGCTCAACGCGTGGTGGAGCGGTGAGGAGCTCCGATACGGGCTCGAGGACTCTGGATCCAAGGTCGTATTCGTCGACACCGAGCGGGCCAACAGGATCCGCTCCTATCTCAGTGGACTGGACACGCTCAACGCGGTGGTCGTGGCCGACGAGCACCGCACCACACCGGAGTCGCCGCTCGAAGTCTCCGAACCTTCTGAACGGTTCCCGGTCGCGGAGTGGCCGTTCCCGCTCTTTCTGGGAGAGGTGGACGACGCTGCAACTCCGCCTGACGTCACGATCGAACCTGAGCACGATGCGACCATCTTCTACACGTCGGGCACGACTGGCCGGCCCAAGGGTGCGGTGGGCACGCATCGCAACATGTGCACGAACCTAATGAGCCTCTTCTTCCTCAACACCCGCGGCTCTACGCGCTTCGGTACCGCCACGTTGGAGGACACGGGTACGAGGACACAGCCCGCGTTCTTGCTCTCCGTCCCCTTGTTCCATGCGACCGGATGCCACTCCGTCATGGTGTCGAACCTGGCCGCGGGCGGAAAGATCATCATGATGCACCACTTCGACGCCGAGCGAGCCCTCGAGCTGATTGAGCGTGAGAAGATCGGAACCTTCGGTGGTGTCCCGGCCATGGTCATGCAGGTGCTCGATTCGCCGAACTTCTCGAAGTACGACACGTCCTCTATCCGGGGCGTCTCCTATGGCGGTGCCCCTGCACCACCCGATCTGGTCCGGCGCATCCGCGACGCGTGGCCCGTCGGGCAACCCTCCAACGGCTACGGCCTCACCGAGACCTCGTCGGTCACCTCCATGAACTCGGGCGCGGACTACGTCGCCAAGCCCGAGAGTGTGGGTCCGGCCGTGCCGGTCTGCGACGTGGCGATCGTGCCCGAGGACTACGCCGGCGACGAACCCGACGGCACCCTCCCGCGCGGCCCCGGCGTGCGCGGCGAGCTGTGGGTCAAGGGACCCAACGTCGTGCGCGGCTACTGGCAGCGGCCCGAGGAGACGGCGAGCACCTTCACGCGCGGCTGGCTCCACACCGGCGACGTGGCCCGGTTGGACGAGGACGGCTTCATCTACATCGTGGACCGGGCGAAGGACGTCATCATCCGGGGCGGCGAGAACGTGTACTCGGTCCAAGTGGAGGCCGCGCTCTTCGAGCACCCGGGTGTGGCCGACTGCGCCGTCATCGGCGTTCCGGAACCCACGCTGGGCGAAGAGGTCGGCGCCGTCGTCGTCCTACGGCCCGGTGCAAAGGTGACCGCCGACGAACTGGCGCTCCACGTGAAGAACCACCTTGCCGCGTTCATGGTGCCCACGCACGTCTGGTTCCGCTCCGAACCACTCCCCCGCAACCCGCAGGGAAAGGTCCTCAAGCGCCAGCTGCGCGACGAGCTCGTCGGGACGCCCGAACAGGGCTGAGCAGCCTTCGAGCGTCACGTCTCGCCTGACGTCCCGATGCGATGTCCCGGACGGGGACGCATCGGCCCGTAGGCCGATCCGTCGGTCCATTCCGGTACGTCTGCTCGGACCCTTTTGCTCGGACCCTCAGCGGTTGGGCTGCGGCGTCACCCTCAGGTAGGGCTTGAGGGCCTTCCAGCCCTTCGGGAAGCGGCTCTTTGCGTCCTCGTCGCTCACGGCGGGGACAATGATGACGTCCTCCCCGTCGCTCCAGTTCACTGGTGTTGCGACCGAGTAGTCAGCCGTGAGCTGCAGCGAATCGAGGACACGGATGATCTCGTCCACATTGCGCCCCGTCGAGGCCGGGTAGGTCAACGTCAACTTGACCTTCTTGTCCGGCCCGATGATGAACACCGACCGCACCGTGAGGGTGTCGTTGGCGTTCGGGTGGATCATGTCGTAGAGGTCCGCGACCTTTCGGTCCTCGTCACCGATCAACGGGAAGGACAGAGCTGATCCCTGGGTCTCCTCAATGTCGCCGGCCCAGCCCTTGTGGGATTCCACCGAGTCGACCGAGAGGCCGATCAGCTTGGCGTTGCGCTTGTCGAATTCCGGCTTGGCCTTGGAGAACGCGCCCAATTCGGTCGTGCAGACCGGAGTGAAGTCCTTGGGGTGGGAGAACAGGATGCCCCAGCTGTCACCCAGCCACTCGTGGAAGTTGATGGTTCCGTCGGTCGTATCCGCGGTGAAGTCGGGGGCGGTGTCGCCGAGTCGTACTGCCATTGAATCCTCCTGGATTTTCAAATTTGCTCGCCTGTATGCGGGTTGTGACCTTACCGGTTGCCCGCCCAATTGTCGACACGATTGGTCATATTTCTGACCTCGGCGGCCAGATGCGGAAATTGCCGTCCCACCTGGGAACGAGGCCAAGGGGCATGGCCGGAAGGTCTCTCCGCGCCATGCGAGAATGCAGCCATGAGCCCTTCGTCCGGCCCTGGGTCGCGCCCCGATGCGAGCTCGGGCGTCATCGTGGAGAAGGAAGGCCCGGTCACCGTGGTGTCCATCGACCGGCCCGACCGGAGAAACGCGGTGGACAGCCGCTGCGCGGCTCGACTCCTCCAGGTATTCGAGGAATTCGATGCGGACGAGAGCTCGTCCGTGGCGGTGTTCACCGGTACCGGTGGCACGTTTTGCGCCGGCGCCGACCTCAAGGCCATCTCCGAGGGTGATCGCCGACCCATCCCCGACCAGGGACCAGGGCCGATGGGCCCTACCCGCCTGACGCTCACGAAGCCGGTCGTCGCGGCCGTCGAGGGGTTCGCAGTTGCGGGTGGCCTGGAGCTCGCGCTCTGGTGCGACCTGCGGGTTGCCGCCGAGGACGCCGTCTTGGGCGTGTTCTGCCGCCGCTTCGGGGTTCCACTGTGCGACCTCGGTACGGTGCGACTCCCCCGGATCATCGGCCACGGACGGGCCATGGACCTCATCTTGACCGGCCGCGCCGTCGAGGGGCCCGAGGCACTCGCCATGGGCCTGGTCAACCGGCTCGTGCCGCCCGGCCAGGCACGGCAGGCCGCCGTGGACCTCGCATTCGAGTTGGCCGCGCTCCCGCAGGTCTGCCTACGCTCCGACCGCATGAGCGCCCTGGAGCAGTGGGGCCTCACCGAAGAAGAAGCGGCGGTCAACGAGGCCCGCCGGGGACGCGACGTGATCTCGAGCGGCGAGACCCTGGCGGGTGCCGCCCAGTTCGCAAAGGGGGCAGGCCGCAGTGGTACTCCGATCCGCTGAACACGTGGCGGATCCCACTCGCCGGGTCACGGTCGCCGCCTTCGACTTCGACGGCACGCTGACCGACAGCGGCAGCGTCTTTCCTTTCCTTGTCTCCGTTCGCGGCTGGTGGCCGGTCCTCCGAGCGGTCGTGCGGCTGTCGCCCCGCCTGCTTCGGGCCGCCCTCACAGGCGGTTCGGAGGCCGATTCGGTCAAGGAGACCCTGTTCACCCGCCTCCTCGGTGGACTGTCCAAGGAGGAGGTGGACCGGCGCGGCGCGGCGTTCGCCGAGCGCCACCTCCATCGCCACCTACGGGGGGACACGAAGCGACGTTTGGATTGGCACCGGGGTCAGGGTCACCACACGGTCATCGTCTCGGCCTCCCCCGAGTGCTACGTCGTCCCGTCCGGTCACCTTCTCGGGATGGACGGCGTGGTTGCAACTCGGCTTGCCGTCGGGGGAGGCGGACTGCTCACCGGGGGTTACGAAGGCAAGAACTGTCGGGGCGCCGAGAAGTATGCCCGCCTGGTCGTCCACCTCCGCTCACGGGGTCTTCTCTCGAACAATGGAGGCGAGCAGCCCCTGCTGTGGGCCTACGGCAACAGCCGGGGTGACCTGCGGTTGCTCAACGCGGCCGACCAGGGCGTCGACGCCGGGCGATTGGGCCGGCTGGGACGCCTCCGGCACTTCCCACGCCTGTCTGAGGTAGCTCGGAACGAGGTGGGCTGAGTCGCTGTCAGCTGCTGAGTCGTCGCGAGCGCGCCGAGACGTCGACGGCCACTTAGTCGTCGTTGTGCAGTCGCCTGTTCGAAGTCAGCCTGTTGTGGCGGCGGTGCCCACCACGTTCCCCGTGAAGCCGTTGACAGAACTGGACACATCGCCGAACCAGGGCGCGTCTCCGTAGGCGAACACCTGACCGGAAGCGTCGACCGCGTCGAAACCCCCACCTGTCCCGTCCGCGACGATCGCCGTCATCGCGCTGTTCAACGAGCCGGGTCCGGGCGACGAACCATTGACCCCGACGACGGGAGCGTCGCCGAACGCATGCGGAACGCCGTCCGCCTCGAGCAGCCAGTACCCCTTGTTGTCGGCCGTCGGAGCCACGCCGACGATCGGGGTCGGAGGCGGCGACGAGCCGAGGGACCCGACGAAGCCGGCATCGCCGAAGGCGAACACGCCGCCGTCCGACGCCACGAGCCAGTAGCCCCGACCGTCGCTGGTCGGCACGATGCCCACGATGGGTTTGTTGAGCGACTCACCAGGCTTGAGCACACCGGGCACGGAGCCCTCGAAGGTGGCGTCGCCGAAGCAGAACACGCCCCCATCAGCGGCGACCATCCAGTACCCACCACCGTCGGGGGTCGTCGCCATGCCGACCACCGGCTGGTTGAGCGTTTCACCGGGATTGAGCACGCCCGGCACGGAACCGTGGAACCGGGCATCGCCGAACGTGAAGATGCCCCCGTCGGACGCCACCTCCCAGTAGCCCGCCGAGTCGTGCGTGGCCGACATGCCGACGACGGGCATGTTGAGGTGGATACCGCCCATGCTGCCGTGGAACTGAGCGTTGCCGAAGCTGAACACGCCGCCGTCGGGCGCATTGAGCCAGTACCCGCCGACCCCGCCACTCGGTTGACTGCCCACTGCAAACCAGTCGGACTTGAGCCCGAGGTTGGACGCGAAGCCGGCACCGGTGTCCGTCGCCGTACTGGAGGTCCCGGTGATCGTCACCTGCTCCACCCTCCCTCCGAGATCCCCCAGCCCATTGCGTTGCGACACACTGATGGACGTCAAGGTACCGATCTGCGGATACGCCGCCTCGATCGACGACACCGGGACCTTCGTCATCCAGGCGTGGTTGGGGTTGCACACCCCCGGAATACAGATGGAGTCGCCGGCGTCCGGTACCGCAGGGAACTGATCTCCCGTCGAGTACCCACCGGACGAAGCGGAGTATTGCGTCGTGGCAACGGTGCTGGTGCCATTGACCATCATCACCTGGCCGGCTGTGGCGATGGCGGCGACCTCGGAGGTCAGGGTCTCGTATCGCATGCCGGGGTACGACTGGCAGACCTGGTCGCACGTGTCCGCATACCCGCCGTAGCCGAGGGGGCTCGCCTCGACGTAGGAACGCGCGGCCACGGTCTGGGCCTCACTCTGCTGGAACCCCCACGACTGGCCCTGAGGTCCTGGGCCGCCGAGGGACGCCCAGCTCGAGGGTGACTCAGCCGGCGCGACATCGGCGACGTACTGCTCGATCGGCAACGTGTTGACGGCGCGCGACTGCCCCGCTGAGTTGGTCAACGCACCCAGGGTGCCGTGGACCTCGATGGTGCCGCTGTCCGTGCACAGGTTCACCGGGCCACCTCCCGCCGCCGAGGCGACCGGGTTCGTCGCGGTACCGACCGGCGTCCACGTCGGACCGGCGCACGTAGCGCCCGTTTCGATTTCGAAGACCGCCGGGCTCAATTGGTGGAAGAGCACGGCCGGAGCCGACCCGCCCGGGAAGTCCACCGCGCCTCCGCCCGGGGCCGTGACGATCGTGTCACCCCCGGTCACCTCGGTCATGGACACGATGACGTTGCCGTTGTGCATGGACGTGGCGTCGTTGGTCTGCGTGAGAGTCGTGCCGCCGTAGTAGTGCCCGAGGATCTGCTGGTAGGTGAAGTTCCCCGCTCCGCCGTCCTGCCCGAGGGCGTACCCCAGCGATCCCCATTGGCTCATGCCGATGCCGTGACCCCACCCGTGACCGACCACGGTCACCGTGGAAGACGGGTATGCCGCCGCGAGCGATGCAGGACCGGCCAGGGCGGCCGCAGCTCCGACCACCGACGAAAGCATGACGAGAAACGCCGCGAAGCGCGCGGTGTGACGGCGCGGGTGTTCGTGGCGCAGACGTCGTGCCTGACGCCGGCGACGAAGGCCACGGCCTCTTCGCGAGCCTCCGAAAACGCCGACGGGAAGAAGGTCTTCGAGGAACACGATCCGATGATGGTAGACGGGTGCCGCACCGATCGTGGGGCATCTCCGTCGAAATCGAAACGGTGACCCACCGATACACTCAGGCCCGATGCGCGTCGACCAGGTGATCCCGTCACTCGCAAGCCGCGACGCCATCGGCGTGCACACGCTCAACCTTCGTGACGGTTTGCGCGCCGCGGGCATGGAGTCCGACGTCTACTACGGAAGCTTCACGCCGGACGTCGAGCACGAGGGACGGCCGGTGACCGAACTCGGCCGGAGGGGCCGCGAGCGGTGGCTGCTGTATCAAGCATCGATCGGGAGCCCCGTCTACGACATCCTGGCCGCGAGAGCCGAGCCGAAGCTGGTCAACTACCACAACATCACGCCGGCCGCGCTTCTACGCGACTGGGAACCCAACGTGGCCTACGAGGTCGCACTCGGGCGTACCCAGCTGGCGCGCCTCGCCCCGCAGAGCCGTTTCGCCGTCGCCGACTCCGCCTTCAACGAGTCGGAGCTCCACGCGCTGGGCTACGAAGGAACAGCGGTGGTGCCGCTGCTCATCGACATGACCGCCAAGAGCGACCGGCCCGATCCTGAGCTGATGGCGCGGTTGAGCGATCGCAAGTCGCGTGATGGGGCGCGGACTTGTTGTACGTGGGGAAGATCTCGCCGCACAAGGCGCCACACGACCTCGTCAAGATGCTCGATGTGCTCCGCCGCCTCTACGACCCGGCGGCGCGGCTCCATCTCGTGGGCTCTCCGCTCGGCGAGACCTACGAGCCGGCGTTACGCGCCTTCGTGTCGGAGCTCGGGTTGGACGACGCCGTGAACCTTGCGGGCTCCGTCTCCCCCGACGAGCTCGAGGCCTACTACCGTGCCGCCGACGTGTTCGTGAGCGCCTCGGACCATGAGGGGTTCTGCGTGCCGTTGGGCGAGGCGATGGGCCACGGGCTCCCGATCGTCGCCTATGGCGTGACAGCCGTGCCCGAGACGGTGGCCGGCGCGGGCCTCGTGCTGCCGGACAAGTCGCCGGCCATCTTTGCGGCCGCGGTCGGGCGGCTGCTGGCCGATCCGGAGCTTTACTCGGTGCTCGCTGGAGCGGGGCTGGCCCGAGCGGCGGAATTCGACCTCGCGGCCTCGACGCGCCGGTTCGTCTCGCTGGTGGAGGCGGCCGTCGGCGGTCGCTGATCAGAAAGCGCTGGTCAGGGCGCTGTTAGAGGACGCTGATGAGGCGGCGCAGCTCAGACGGCCCAGCTCAGATGGCGAGGACGAGGTCCACGATCCGGTCGGCGGCAGTCGCGAGGTCGAGCTCATCGAGGCGCCGGCACGCGGCCTCGAGCCGGGCGGCACGGCGTTGGGGGTCTCGGCGCGACTCGAGCGCGGTCGTCACGCCCTGCGCGAGTGCGTAGGGATCGGTGGCGTCGACCAGGACCCCCGCGTCGCCGACCACCTCCGGCAACGCCCCCGCCCGGTTGGCCACCACCGGCACGCCGGCCGCCAACGCCTCGACTGCGGGAACGCCGAAACCTTCGTGCTCGGAGGTGAGGACCAAGACGTCGGCCGCATCGAACAGCTCGCGTACCCTGGCGTCCTCGACCGCTCCGTAAAAGGTGACGGCGTCGTGCAGACCGAGCTCGTCGGCGTACCGCTGCAACGCGCGCGCATAGACCGGCACGACCGGGCGTCCGACGATGTGGAGGGTAGCCCGGGGATCGTGATGACGACGGGCGACGAGCAGACCCGCGATCGCGTGTTGGAGGGCCTTGTTCGGTGCGATGCGGCCGACGCTCAGCCACCGCGCGCCTTCTGCCTCTTCAGAGGACCGGGAGGACGGGTCGGCGCGGTCGGACGGGTCGGCGCGAGCCGCTCGGTCGATCAGCGACGGGAGCGCGGCGGCAGGCGGCACGACGGCGGTGCGTGCGTATCCCGCCTCGCCCAACTCCACCTCGTCGAAGCTCGAGTCGGTGACCGCGAGCGTGGCGCGGGACGCCAACAGTGCCAGTTCGGCCTGCGCACGCTGCTGGTGGAGCGTCATGCCGTAGTCCCAGGGCGCATAATGCTCGGCCGGCGTGATGCTGTGGTAGTTCACGACGAGCGTCTCGTTGCGGGCGGCGAGCCACGAGGCGATACCCGAGGCCGTCGCGAGCTGGTAGATGAGGACGTCGTCACCCGAAGACGCGTCGGAATACGTCGTGTAGGGCTGTGACTCTCCCTCGGTGTCCGGATCCGGCGTTTCGACGAAGATGCGCGAGACGACACCCCTCGCGGCGAGGACGTCTCGCAGGCACAGGGTGTGGCGTCCCACGGCGTCGCCGCGATGCAGCGTCGGCACGAACTGGTGGACGGACCTCACGGCGCTCCGACGAGCAGCGCGACGAGGACCAGGCGGCGTGCGGCGCTCATGCAGGCGCCGTGGCAGCCAACACCACCCGCCAGTCCCGCTCGGCGCCGGCGGGCTCGGAGAGCGGGCTGATCGCCGCGAACCCGGCGCGCTCGATCAGCATCTCCCAGGTTGCAACGTGAAGCGGTCGCCCAGCGAGGATCTCCGATGCCGGCGGGTCCCACGTCTGTTCGGCTCCGGTCGGCTCCGCCACGACGACCAATGGCGCACCGATGGCCAGCGTCCGGCGGCACTGCGCCAGAAGTGGGACCACGGTGGCGACCGGCAGGCGGTCGACGACACCGCTCAACACGATGCCCCCGAGCGAGCGTGGAGTTCGGATGCTCAGGTGCTCGGACGCTTCACAGATCGTCACTCGGCATCCCTTTTCGAGCGCATGCAGGGCCACGTCTCCGCGCGGCTCGACCCCCCGCGTGGACGCCCCGGCCGCATCGATCGCGGCGATGAGCATGCCGTCGCCGCAATCGGCGTGCACGATGTCGCCCCCGGGTGTGCGATCCACGACGTAGGTTGCGATCGGCTCGACCCAGGCACCGAGCTCCCGCGTCGGCGCGAGCCAGGCGGCACCGTCGATGGGGTCGTCCTGTGCCGCGATTCGGGACTCGAGAGTCTCGACTCGCGCCGAGAGGAATCGGAACGCCTCCACGACATGGGCGACGGCCTCCTCGAGCTCCGCATTGGTCTGCCCGAGCTCCGCCCTGGCCTCCATGAGCTCCGCCCTCGTCTGCCCGAGCTCCGCCTTGGTCTGCCCGAGCTCGGCCTTGGTCTGCCCGAGCTCGGCCTTGGCGCGCTCGATCTCCACCCCACGGTCCATGAAGCGACGAATGCGATCCACCCCGACGCCGGGACGCCCAGATGGAGCCCTGTCCGCCTCGCTCAGATCGGGAGCGTCGGGCGCCAGATCGGGAGCATCGGGTGACTCGGGCGCCACATCGGGTGTGACGGAGGCGACAGGGTGGTGCGACCGGGATCGGTTGGAGAGATGCGTGAACGCGCCGAGAAAATTCCACGCGTCGCTCCCTTGCGGCTGCAGGCGGGTGAAGGCCTCATGCAAAGCAGCGCCGGCCTCGGACCGCCCCTCGTCTGAAACGGGCTCGTGATCGGACGCGCCCTCGGTCGAGCCGAGCGGCCGATCTTCGTCCCCGGCGGCGTCGCGGGAGCGAGAGGCCGAAGACGACACGCTCTTGATGCTACTGGCCTGGTCGGTCGTCGTCGGGCCTTGGATGAGCTCAGAAGAGACCCGCTGCGCCACGTCCTCTGTCCGCGACCGTCTCGAGGAACTCCGCGTAGCGAGAGATCAGCACGGGCCATTCGAAGTGTGTCTCGACGTAGGCCCGGCCGCGCTCGCCGAGGCGGGCACGGAGGTCGTCGTCTGCCAGCAGGCGGTCGAGAACTGCCTCGAATTCCGGATACGACGTGAACCACAGCCCTCCACCCGAGGTCTCGCAGTGCTCACGCGTCGGACCGCATGTACCGTTCACCACGACGGGGACGCGGTCGACCCAGGCCTCGATGACGACGAGCGAGAACGACTCGAGCGCCGAGGGCGACACCGAAACCAGCGAGTCGCGCACGATGTCCCACTTGTCCGGCTCGTTGACGGCGCCGGTCGTCACGATGTCGGGATGGGGCTTCAACTCGAACGAGACCGGTCCGACCAGCACGAGGGCAAGTGGTCCGGGCCGTCGCTCCTTGTAGGTCGTGAAGTACTCGGCCAGCATCTTGGAACCTTTGTGCTCATCGACCCGGCCGACGCTGACCACGTAGGGCCGATCTCCCAGACCCGTCAGCTCGCCTCCCCGGCGACCCTGGCCCGCTGATTCGCCGATACCCAGTCCGAGCACGATCTGGGGCCGTTCCGCCACCGGGAAGGTCCGCTCGACGAGGCGGCGCTCGGCGATGGTGTGGTAACAGATCGCATCGGCGTCCCCGAACGTGCCGCGGAAGACGGGAAGATACAAGCATGGCTCGTCGTGCGCCGCGGGGTGGAGCACCGCGGGGGCCTTCACCTTGCCGATGGAGGCGACCGTCGGGTGGTACAGGTACGGATAGAAGGCGACGACGTCCGCGTCGGAGGCGGACACCGCGTCGATCAGGTCCTTGGAGACCGGACCGTTGTACTCCACCCAACGCCGTCCCTGGTCCCGTGTGGCGAGGCGGGGTGCCAGGCGGATGCGGCCGTCGATGCCGTAGAAGTCGTCGAGCCGCCCGTGGTCCGAGGAATGACGGTGGACCGGGACGCCGTTCACGACGGAGTCGCCGGGCGTCAGCTCGTCCACCCAGGTATGGGGATTGAGGGCGCAGGTCGTATGTACCTCGGACTCCCAGTCCGTAGAGAGGCGGAGATGTTCGGCCAACTGGCGCGCCGCCGACTCGGCGCCGCCGACCACCTGCGGGCCGTAGCGCGGTGTGACGAAGTCGATCCTCATCGCGGCGGCCCCGCGACCTGAGACACCGCAGCGATCACACGCCTCGCCACGTCGTCGCCCGTCAGCTCCCCCAACCGGGCCAGGCCCGAGGCGACGAGAAACGAACGAAGCGCCTCGTCGGTGTACACCCGCTGGAGCGCGGCCGCGATGTAAGTCGGGTCACCCGAATCGAGAAGCAACGCGGCCCCTCCGACGGTCTCGGGTATGGCGCCGGCTCCTCGGGCGACCACCGGAACGCCGGCAGCCATCGCCTCGAGCAATGGGACGCCGAAGCCCTCGTGCTCAGAGAGCGAGAGATACACGTCGGCTGCGTCGTAGTACGCGGCAAGTGAGGCATCCGACACCTCGCCGACGATGCGCACCGCCTCGGTCAATCCGAGGTCGTCCACCAAGCTGCGGACCGCCTCGAGGTACCGGAAGCTCGTCGTACCACCGACGATGTGCAGACGCGCCCGCACGTCGTAGAGGCGTCGGTACGCCCAGAGCGCTTTGACGAGCTCGTGCTGCGCCTTCGACGGCACGACTCGGCCGACGAAGAGCACGTCGATACCGCCACCCGCCCGTACTTTCGCCGCCTGGAGCTCGGCGACAACCCGGGGATCGGGTTCTTCGACGACCCGCGCGTAGTCGGCCAGGACCGGCACCACCGCCGTACGTCGGCAGCCGGCCCGACGCAGGCCGACCTCGTTGTACGCGCTCGCGGCCAGTCCCAACGCGGCGCGCGGCGCGAGCTGCCTCAGCTCCTCGACCGCCTTGGCGGCCCGCGCCTCGCTGTGCGGTTCCCACACGGCGAAGTACTCCGGGTCGGTGATGTTGTGAAAGTCGAGGATGAGCGGCATCGGCCGCTCGGCGAGATATCCGGCGACGGCCGACGAGGTCGTGAACTGATAGATCGCCACGTCACGATCTGCGGCGTGCTCGGGGTACATCCAGTGCTTGTAGGCCTCTGAGGCGAGATCGTCGTGGATGGCCTCGGCGAAGATCTCGGAGCGCCACCCGGCCCGGCGCGAGGATGTCGCGGATCATGAGGGTGTGGGTCCCGGTGGCGTCGTGCGGATTGAGCGTGGGAACGAACTGGTGCACGGCCACCGGCGCACCGGCAGCGGCGTTCAAGGCTCTTCGTGCGGATAGGGATTCAGAACGGCGCGCTCAGCGGTGACGAGATAGTCGACGCCGTCGGGGGCGCGGCGAACGTCGGCCCGGTACCCTGCACTTTCCAGCAGGTAGCACCAGGTCTCGGGCCGCAACGGTCTCCCGGGGGCCAGGTCGGCCTCCGGCGGGGCCTCGGGAGCCTCGAAGGCGTCGCGGCCGACGCTGTGGACGAGGAGGGTGCCGCCCGGAGCCAGGCGGCTGCCGATGAGGCCGAGAAGGTGCGAACGCTCCCGTGCGGCCATGCCCTCGACCAGGCCGCTCAGCACGACGGCACCCAGGCTCGCCGCGGCGACGTGTGGCAGGTGGTCCGTCACCTTCTCGTCGCGCACGTCCAAGGTGCCGAGCGCAGCCGTCTCTACGACCGCTCGTCTTGGGTCGACCCCGTAGGCGTCCCCGCCGGCGGCCACGATGCGCCGGACCAGCCAGCCGTCGCCGCAGGCGGTGTGGAGCACCCGGCCCGGGGACTTCGCCACCGCTCCGACCGCCGCCTCCACCCACCACGCGCTCTCGTTGTGCAGAGCGGGGAACTCGACCACACCGGCGTCGGGGACGCGCTGCGCGTCCAACTCGCCCGCGATTTCCGTGAGCCTGTCGTCCATGTTGTGCAGCGCCCTGCTCACCGCCGAGGTCGACTGGCTCATCTGATGGGTGACCCACCGGACGTACCACAGAAGCGCCGAGCGCATGCCCTTCTTGACGAAGGCCCCACCGGCCCGGTTGGACTCGACGGGGACCACCGGGTCGATGAAGATCATCGTGTCGACCATCCGCAACGCTTCCCCAGGGTCGCTGCCGCGGCCACCCACAGGCGCATGGGCGAGGAACAGTTCGTCCAGCTCGCGCTCGAGCTTCGGCGGCAGATCGCCCGAAGCCCGTCGCAGACGAACTTCCTCGGCGATCTCGGCCATCACTTGCTGGACGTACGCCTGGGGATCGTCGACCGTCACCGTCTTCCCGCGTTCAATAGATGTGCGCCACGGTGGCGCTCGGCTCCGACGTTGCGCTGTCGAATTCGAAGCTCACGACGGCCGAGGGATCGTCCATGGGCTCGGTCTCGATCAGCGCGGTGCTCACCTGCATGTTGATCACGCCGGTCGCCTTCCCGGGGTTCATGACCTCGAAGGTTCCGGCCTGCTCCAACCAGTCGTACAGCACGCCGCTCCTGCTCTGGATGCCCAGGGCGTAGGTGAAATTCCCGTCGAGCAGGGGCATGTGCTCGATCCCGAAGTGCATCGTTCCGACACCCTTGGGCAGATCCATGCGTGAGCCGAGGATGGAGGTGTCCGTCCGCATCAGCATGCCGCCGTTGTCGCCCCGGATCTCCAGCGAGAAGACGACGTCCTCCATCGGCCCGAACGCGGCAAACCCGACGGCGATCGTCAAGGCGTCGCCCGTGCACATGTAGGGGATGCTGTTGTCGCCCGAGAACCATTGTTGGATGTACGTGAACCGCACCGGACGCTCGTCATCCGAGGTGGAGGCGGCACCCGTGCCCTTCGAAGCACCGGCGCTCTGCGAATCCGGTTTCGCCGGCACCGCGACCGTGGCCGGGAAGATGGACATTCCCGCGCCCTCGGCCAACAGTCCCTCGCGGAAGATGCGCGTCGCCTCGCCGGGCTCCCCCTCACCGACGAGCTCTCCGTGGCTGAGCACGATGCCGCGGTCGCAGATGCTTCGCACCTGATCGGCCGAGTGCGTCACCAACAAGATGGTGCGGCCTTCGTGTTGGAACCCGAGGACCCGGTCGATGCACTTGCGTTGGAACCGCTCGTCGCCCACGGCGAGCACCTCGTCGATGACCAGGATGTCAGGGTTCACATTCACCGCCACGGCGAAGGCGAGGCGCACGTACATGCCCGACGAATAGAACTTCACCTGACCGTCGATGAACTCCTCGAGCTCCGAGAAATCGACGATGTCGTCGAACACCCGGTCGACCTCGCGTTTGGCCATGCCGAGGAGAGATCCGTTCAGGTAGATGTTCTCCCGGCCCGTCAGGTCCTGCTGGAAACCGGAGCCCAGCTCGAGGAGGCCGGCGAGCTTTCCCCGGACGGCGACCTCGCCCGATGTGGGCTGCATCACACCACAGACGCATTTGAGCAGCGTCGACTTCCCCGAGCCGTTCCGGCCGAGGATGCCGACGGTCTCGCCCTCCGCGACCCGCAACGACACATGGCTCAAGGCCCAGAAATCCTCGACGGACTGACGCTTCCCACCGTGGATGATGCGCTCCTTGACCGTGTTGGGTCGGCCGTGCGCGAGACGGAACCTCTTCGAGACGTCCCGGATGTCGACGGCGAAATTCGCCACGTCAGAGCTCCTCGGCGAAGTTGCCTTCGAGCCGCCCGAACACGGCCAGGGCGACGAAGAACAGGACGAGGGACCCGATGAGGACTCCGATCGTCAGCACGGTGTACCAGAGGTAGCCGTGGAGCGGGAGGACCGGAGTCACCACCCCCGAGATGCTCACGATCGGCTTGGCGTAGAGGCAGCGCTGGAAAACCAGCACGAGCGGTGTCACGGGGTTCAGCAGATAGACCCAGGTGAGGTGGCGCGGTCCCAGCTTGCTCGCGATCGTCTGGTACGAGTACACGATCGGGCAGGCCCAGAACCACGCCGTCAGTACCACCTCAATGAGGTGCTGGGTGTCACGCAGGTACACGTTGATCGAAGAGAGCAGGATCCCCAGGCCCGACGCGAGGATCACCCCGGTGATCAGTGCCAGGACGAGCAGGGGGAAGTAGAGGAGGTCGGGCGGCGCGCGCAGCACGACCATGAACCCGATCATGACCAGGCACTGGAAGAAGAAGAAGACGCAGGCGGACCCGACAGCAGCCAAGGCGAGAATCTCCCGAGGGAACGACACCTTCTTCACGATCCCGGCGTTGTTCACTACGACGCCCGTTCCGGCGAGGACGCCCAGCTGGAAGAGATTCCAAATGAGCAGCCCGGCGAACAGAAAGATCACGAAGTTCGGCATCCTGTTGCCGAGCACGATCTGGAAGACGATGAAGTAGATGGCCAGCGTCATGGCAGGGGCCACCATCGACCAGACCAGGCCGAGCGCCGAGTTCTTGTACTTGACCTTGATTTCGGTGCGGACGAGGTAGATCAGGAGCTCACGCGACAACCAGAGCTCACGCAGCCGCTTACGCACGCTGATGGTCGGTGCGACCACCCGCGTGATCTGGCCGCTCTGGGCACGGCGCGGCGCAACGCCGTCCGCCTGAGCCGCCATGGGCGAGGCGTCTGGCACGTGGTGTTCGACGACCTCCTCAAGTTCCGTGTCTGCGTCCGACGAGGAGGCCGGGACGTCCAGTGCCACTTCTATGAATTCCCTGCCGTCACATTCCCGGCCGTCGCGACCGAGCGGTCGATGACCTGGTCGATGAAGCCGTACTCGCAGGCCTCGTCGGCCGTGAACCAGCGGTCGCGGTCGGAGTCCGTCTCAATCCTCTCCAACGGCTGCCCGGTGTGGAATGCGATGCGCTCGGCCATCATCCGCTTGAGGTAGATGATCTGCTCGGCCTGGATCGCGATGTCGGCCGCCTGGCCCTGCATGGCGCCCGACGGCTGGTGCATGAGGATCCGGGAATGCGGAAGCGCGTAGCGCTTGCCCGGTGCCCCGGCGCAGAGCAGGAATTGTCCCATGCTGGCCGCCAGTCCGACGCAGATGGTGGAGACGTCCGGTCGGACGTACTGCATGGTGTCGTAGATGGCCAGGCCGTCCGTGACCGAGCCCCCCGGTGAGTTGATGTACAGGGAGATGTCCTTCTCGGGGTCCTCCGCCTCCAAGAGGACGAGCTGGGCACAGACGAGGTTGGCCGTCACCTGGTCGATGGCGCTCCCGATGAAGACGATGCGCTCCTTGAGCAGCCGCTGGAAGATGTCCCCGGTCGCGTCGAGCCCGCCACCGGGCGCTGCGGCCATGACGTGGGCATTCGGGGTATGAAGTGGTGTGTCGGCCATGTCATGAGGCTACTTGCCAAGGCACCCCAGCTGGAGCACACCTGGGGACTCAGGGCTCATGCACGTCGGGCGTGGGCCGCCGTGGCCAGTTACCGCATCGGCTCTTGATCTCCGTCGGCTCGCGCCCTGGGCCGGGTGAACGTCGCTGGCCAGCGCATCTGCGGCGTGGCGGAATCGGCAGACGCGCCGGGTTTCGGTCCCGCTCTCCTGGGTTGTCCCCAGGGTCGCCCGAAGAGGACGAGTGCCATAACTGCACGTCGTCGGGATATCAGCCGTCACGGGGCGAGACCGATTTCCGCCGGCGAAGCCACGGTCACGACGAAGTTGGTGACACGTTGGTGACATCCGGTGCCGGCTTGGCCCCCGTCATCAGCCGCGTCGGCGCCCGTACGGCCACCCCGCTGGCGACCGGGAGGGCCGGAGCTTCACGCACCGGCCCTCGATTTCCCGTTGATCCTTACAACGACCGCGCTACTTGGCGATGACCTGGTGGGGCCACCCACTCCCACCGAAGGGCTGGGAGAACCCGTAGAGGTCGGCGTTGGAGACGTCGGTGATCTCGATGCTGTCGTTGGCCACCGCGATTCCCGGGAAGAAGCCGTAACCGCGCTTCGCGGTGTTCAGCGCCACCTGCTCGAAGTGGAAGACGAAGCTCGAGTCCGAATAGAAGAAGTTGAGCTCACCGTCACCGGCGTCTTCGGAGACTACCCCGACGTCGAAGCCGGACCAGACGATGGCGGATCCGGCCAACTCACCGGTGCCGGTCGACTCGCCGAGGAGCGTGTCAGAGATGAAGACGCCCTCGTCGGTGTAGCTGATCACGTGAAGCGACTGATCTGGGAATTGGACTCCCGCCTCGTCGACCGCCACGAACACGTCGGTCCCGGACCACGCCACCGACGGGCCGATGTAGCCGCCGAGGGACTCCGATTTGGGCGTCCAGCCCGAGGCAAAGAAGGGCTGGTAGAAGGTGTCCATCTCCGAGTCGTTGTCGGTGGCGATGACGACGACCCCGGTGTCGGTCACCGTGACCACAGAGCCGATGAATGGCACGTGCTGGCCCGATTCGACCAACTCGGGCGACCAAATACCGGCGCTTTGGTACCAAAAGTCGACGTTTCGACTCGCATCGGTGGCGGTGACCACGAAGTTCCCGCCGGCCGGCGAATAGGCGATCGACGGGGTCGAGTACGTGCTCGTGGCAGAAACCGATGTGCGATGGAACTTCGCGCCGACGCTCCCGCTCCAAGACCACAGGTGGTCGTCGGCGTCGAGGGCCACGATCACCAGACCACCGTCGCCATTGGAGGCGATCTCGGGGTCGAAGTACGTGTGCGCGCGGGCCGCGGTGGCGATCGTCTGTTCGGCCCAGGTGGTCACGCCGGTCGCCTGGGAGAAGAGCAACACGTCGTGGTTCGCGTCGACGACGGTGGTGGCCAGGCCGCCACCGTAGGAGACGACCGGAGCCGTCGATTGGGGGCTGATCGGTTCTTGGGCTGCTGACGCCGCCGTCGAAAAGAGCGGTACGACACTCGCGGCCAAGGCCAGTGTCGCCAACGACGGGGCGTATCGCCGGGTGAAGCGTTTCATGGGCCTGGACCTCTTTCCTTTCGTAAAAAGTGCTGCCCGATCCGTTTTGGCGTCCTCGTACTTCTTGGTGGTGGTCATGGTTTTCCCTTTCGTTGTACGGGTCGTCTTTCGTTGCATGAATGCGCCGCCACCTCCTGCACCGACCAGATGAACACTGAAGAAAGAACCGAGTGCCGACGTCCCTCCTCGGAGTGGTCTTCCACTGTCGGGTCACTCTTGGGTACTACGTGTGGTCCCAACGGGGTGGGTACAAGTGACGGAGCCGACAAGTCAGGGTCTCTCTTTCGTGACGCTCACCGGACCTCTCATTTGCTCGGTTCATTTCCTTCAGCGGGTCCTTCCGTTAAGCGCGCCCGGGCGGGGCCTCGACAGCGGCAGCAGCAGCATCCACGAGGTTCGGTTAGAAGGCGTGCTTGAACGTGTCAGAGAAGCTCGAGCCGGTTGCGCTCGTCGTCAAGGCGCCGGCCTTGATGAGGAGGTCGCCCCCGTTCAACGTGTTGTACTCGGTCGGGCTGTCGAAGGCCAGGTAGTCCCCGTTGACGGTGGCGTTCGTGAACTTGATCTTCGAGAAGGTCGGAACCGGGAAGTCGACAAAATCTTCGCTGTAGGTACCGATGTCGACGACGGTGTCGCCTTGGTTGACGCTGTTGTCGTCCAACCAATACTGGCCGTTGGTCAGGTCGTGGATCTCGGCCCAGGTCGATGTGCCCGACTGGAACAGCGAGGCGACGACGACGTCGCCCGCCGCTGCGGGCTGCTGGACGCCGCCCGATCGAGTCCCGAGGAGGTAGTAGTACTTTGGGCTGCTCTGCGTACAAACGGCCTCGATGAGGGCGTACGTGCGAGACGTGTCCGTGTACACCCCCGTCTGCACAAACGCGCCGTCGGCGATGTCCGTGGGTGTGCACGAGACGGTGGGCACGGTGAAGGTGACGCTGGCGCTCGCCAGCCCACCAGTTGGGGTCGCCTGGTAGCCGGCGAGATAGACCGACGAGCTTGCAGCCTCGATACCCGACGGCTTGACCAAGCTCGGTGTGGTTCCGGCCGCGCCGGCGGCCGAGGCAAAGCCGAGCGTCGACACGGCGAGTGCGGCCATCCCCGCGAGGAGCGCGGTCACTCTCCCGCCGTGTCGCCAGGCGGAGTGCATGTTGCTGAGAGTGATCATGTGGAGCCTCCCGCCCTGCGTTGTACCCGTGTTCGTCCCTCTCGTCGTGACGGGTGACGCCCTATCCGCTTTCGCGTCCTCGTATTTCTTGGTGGTGGTCATGGGTTGTCCTCTCTTTGCTTGAACGCGCCGACGTGCCCCGGCACCGACTAAATGAACAATGAAGAACGGACCAGGCGTCGTCGTCCCTCCTCGGAGTGGTCTTCTCGCTTCTGGTCACTCTGGGGTACTACGTGCCGTCCCGCTGCGACCGGCAGAAGTGCCGAGTCGACCGCTTGGGGTCCTTTCTCTCCTACGAGAGCAGGCTCGGTCATATCGGTACTGTTCGTCGAAACTCTCCGCCGAACATCGACCGCCTGGGGGATATCCGATGAGTGAGGGGGTCGGTTCCCGCCGAGATACCCAGGAGCCCGGACGTACATCGTGGGCGTATTGCCGGCCTATCGGCTCCCACAGGGTTCACGTCACCGTGTCCCGATCGTCGGTAGTGACCGTACGTTCGGCAGCGGGTCTGACTTGTTCGAGCTTGTAGGCGCCGATGTCGAGCAGGAGGGCGACGCTGTTGACGTCGATATCGAGGCATTCGGCGATCAGGTCGTCGTCGGCGCCCAGAGCTCGCAGTGAAAGCCCTAGCCGGTAGGCTTGAGGGAGCTCGTCGAGTCCGGAGGCGTCCATCCTTGTGATCGTGCCTGAACCCTGCGGCGATGCACTCAGTGGTGACTACTGATTTTTCTTCTGATGGGGCCGGGCTCTCCGCGATGGTGCGATGGCCGATGGTCGGTCGCATTGAGGAGCAGGCCTATATCGCCAGGGTGATGTCTGATCTGAGTCTGTGCGGAGTCGTGGTCGCCGGGCGGCCAGGCGTGGGAAAGACCCGGCTCATGCGCGAAGCGGTCGAAGCGGCATCAGACTGCCATGTCGAGGTGGTCACGGCGACGGAGTCCGCCCGGTCGCTCCCGTTTGGCGCCATGGCCCACCTGTTGCCCGGCGATCTGGCGACAATCGACCGGGTCGACCTGCTGGCGGTCATCGGACGCCACCTGGGTCGCCGTGCCAAGGGTCGCCCGGTCGTGCTGGCGGTCGACGACATTCATCTCCTCGATGAGCTCTCGGCCGCGTTGGTACACCATCTCGCCACCACCCGGATTGCCTCTGTGCTCCTCACCCTGCGTAGTGGTGAGTCGCCGCCCGACGCGGTGGCGGCGCTTTACCGCGACGGGTCGGCGCCGCGCCTGGAACTGCAACCAATTTCGCGAGCCCAGTTCGACGAGCTGATCGAAGGCGTTCTCGGTGACATGGTCGAGCACGTGACCCTCGACCGGATGTGGGCCGTCACCCGAGGGAACGTGCTGTTCGCACGCCAGCTCATCGGTGACGCGCTCGATGCAGGGACGCTCTCTCCTCGCCATGGGGTTTGGTGCTGGAGCGGCGGACTCGGCGTCGCCCCTCGGCTGCGAGAAACGCTGGCCGCCCGCCTGGGCGCTCTCGCAGCCGCACAACGAGGGTTGTTGGAGCTTCTGGCTGTCGGAGAGCCGCTCACCCTTCCGAGCGCGCAATTTCTAGCCCCAGAGGTCTCGGTGCCCGATCTGGAACGCCGGGGTCTCGTGACCACCGAAACGGCTGGTCAGCGCGCGCTGGTCCGCCTCGCTCACCCTCTCTTCGGCGAGGCGATACGCGCCGCCATGCCGGTGTCGCTTCACCGCCGGATCAGCCACGAGCTCGCAGAGCACCTCTCCACTGCCGCCGACCAGCTGCCAGGAGCCACGCTCGAAATTGGCGTTGCTGCGCGAAGCCGCTGGCGAATTCATCGGCCCGACTGCTCTCGTGGAGGCGGCCAGGAGCGCCGACATCCTCTGCGACCACGAGCTCGCTGAGCGTCTGGCGCGGGCGGCGATCGCGGGCGCGGACCGGTTCGATGCCCAACTCGTGCTCGGTGGAGCCTTGCTCGGCCAGAACCGCTTCGAGGAGACAGTGGCCGCGCTCTCGCCCTTGCTCGGAACAGAGCCGAGCGACGCTGATCGCGAACGGCTGGCCGACACCATGACGCGAGCGTTGGGATACGGGCTCGGCCGTCTCGACGAGGGCCTCGAGGTTCTGGAGCGCATCGAGCGTGACGTCACTGATTCAGCAATTGCGGCATTGCTGCAAGGCCACCGGGCGACGCTCCTCGCCTTTGGAGCTCGCTTCGCGGAGGCGGCCGAACTCGGCTTGGCCGCACTCGCCTCGGCCGACAACGACACGACTCGGGTACGTTCGCTCAGCTCCATCGGGGCGAGTCTGATGATGGCTGGCCGGATAGACGAGGCACTTGCACTCAGCGACGGGACCCTCGAGACCGCGCTGCGGCTGCGGGACCGCCTCCCGCGTGCTTTGTCGTGGGTGGTCACTTCCCGCTGTTCCGCGTTGTTCCTTGCGGGCAGGGCCGGCGAAGCGTTGAGCTTGTTGGACTTCGCAGTGGGTGAAGCCGCGAACCTCCCAGCGGAGATGATGCCACTGCTCAATGCCTACCGGGCTCGGGCTCTCCTCTTCCAGGGCCGGGCGTTGGCGGCCTGCCGGCTGCTCAGTGATGCCCTGGTCACCCTCCGCGACAATCCCTCGAGGGAGCCGTCATGGGGTCTCGCCCTCGCCGCTGAAAGCTACGCCCTCCTCGGACGCCACGACGAGGCCAAGGCGGCAGCCCTCGAGGCAGCGTCACGACGACGCACGGGGCTGGTCGTATACGAAGTTGACGAACGGCGAGCCCTGGCTTGGGTCGACGCCCAGAACGGCCTCACTTCCTCGGCCATCACACAGTTATGGTCCGCCGCCGAGCTCGCCGCCGCCAGAGGCCAGACCAGCTTCGAGCTTGTCATACTCCACGACCTGCTCCGCCTGGGCGAGCACGGAGCCTCCAGGCGTGCTCAGCGGCTCGCCGAGCACGTGGACGGAGCCTGGTCGGCGGCCATCGCTTTTCACGCTACGGCCCTCCTTTCCGCCGAGACATCTGCCATCGAAGCAGCCGCGGAGGCCTTCGCTGCGATGGGGTCCTCGCTCGTGGCCGCGGAGCTGTGGGCGACGGCATCAGCAGCATGGCAGCGTGAAGGCCTTCGAGTGAGAGCGACGCGAGCAGCGAGGAACTCCGCAACGCTGGCCCAGCTTTGCGAGGGAGCGTGGACACCGGCCCTCGAGTGGGCCGGCTCCTCCGTCCCACTCTCGAGGCGAGAACGCGAGACCGCGTTGCTCGCATCGAAAGGGGCTACCAACGCCCAGATAGCCGCCGAGCTCTCCGTCTCACTTCGGACCGTTGAGACCCACCTGTACAAGGCTTTCGCCAAGCTCGGCGTCACCGATCGAAGCCAACTTTCCGACGCTCTGTAGAGTGAATCATGGTAATTTCCGGACCGACCATCGTCTACGCTCACATACAGGCGAGCGGGCTGGTCGACGACCACCTGATCGTTGCTTCCGCCACGCCGAGCTCTTCGCGTTGGCCCGCTCTGCGTACTCCGTGCCATCCCGATCGGGCTGGCACGGAGTGACGGAGTCGACGTCTCGGGGTCCTCTCCTCCCTCCAACGTAAGCTGGTGGTTCAGGTTGTACAGAGCCTGGAAGAGGATCGGGAGCACCACGCTCGCCGTGACCACCTACGCCAGCGCGCCATGCCGCTTCGTGGCGAGGTGACATTTCGGGTGGACGGGGACCCCGTTGACGACCGAGTCGCCAGACCCAGCTCGTCCTCTCGGGTGTGGGGCCGAGCGCGCAGGTCGTGTGGACCTCTGACTCCCACTCCGTGTGGAACCGGAGGTGCTCGGCCGAGCCTACAATGCCCGGTCACCCGCACTCCGGGTCCGCCGCGGGCGTGGCGGAACAGGCAGACGCGCCGGGTTTAGGTCCCGGTCCCCGAAAGGGGGTGGAGGTTCAAGTCCTCTCGCCCGCACACCACGCACACGTGCCGTCCGCGCGGCCTGGTCCTTCAGTCCGGGACCTGGCAGACGTAGGCCAGCAGATAACAGTCTGCTATCTCGTGGAAGATGCCCCTGGCCGTAGCGACCTGGTCAGTGTCGAAACGACCCGTGGCCAGACTCGGCCCCGCGTGGTTCAGCCCGACGGCGGAGAGGATGTCGAGCCCGGCGCCTGCCAGCTTCTCCCTCATCTCGGCGTCGGTGTACTCGTACTCGTGGTCGGGATCGATGAAGTCGGGCTGCTGGAGCCGAGTGACGCGTGCATTTGGCGTGTCGATGCCCAGGTGCCCACCGGGGCGCAGGACTCGGCGGACCTCGGAGAGCACGGTGTCCCCGACGTCGGGCGGCACGTGCTCAATCGACTGCCCGCTGTAGACGAGGTCGACCGAGTTGTCCGGGTAGTCCGACAGGTCGACCATGGAGTGGTACCGGTATCGCACCGGACCGAGCGTGGTCTGGGTCACTTCGTGTGCGTCCGTTTCCCGGTACAGCTCATTGCGCTCGTCCGACGGTAGGTCGATCACCACGAGGTCGTCGAACTCGTAGGGGTAACCCATGAGGACCAGTGCGCCGGTGGAGTTGCCGAGCGCCGTGCCACCGAGGTCGAGGATGCGCCGTCCCGACGGAAGCGAACGCACGAACATCATGCGGCTGAAGTGGAGTGACTGCCCGAGACCCCGAAAAGGCGTCACCGACCACCACTCCCCCGACGCCACCGCCCAACCAGTCAGCTCTTGCGGCGAGATCACACCGCTCTGGAGCCCGTGCAAATAGCTCTGAGCACCCATCGGGTCGGGCTCACGGCCCAAGACGAGCTCGTAGACCAGGTCGAGTACCTCGGTGGCGGGGCGTCCCGAGAGCCCGCGCCACTGCTCCGAGCCGGGAATCGGCGTCGGCGACGGCTGGCCGCGCAGGCGCCGCACGGCGCCTCGCAGACTTTGCATGGACCGTCACGCTAACAATCTGAACAGTCCACGAATGGTGATTGTTCGACCCGACTCCGGCACACCGGCGCTGGATCCCTCCGCGCCGATCGGGTCACCGCGGCTCGAGCGACGTAGTTTCCCTGCATGAGCCTCCACGTGGTCGCAGCGCCCGACAAGTTCCGCGGCACGGCCACCGCGCTCGAGGTGGCTTCCGCAGTAGCCGGCGCGGCCCGGCGGGCGGGGTGGACCGCGGACGAAGTTCCGATGTCAGACGGCGGCGAAGGACTCCTCGACGCCCTGGGCGGCGAGTCCCACACCACGGTGGTGACCGGCCCCCTCGGCGAACCAGTCGAAGCAGAGTGGCGGATGCTCGGCAGCACGGCCGTCGTGGAGATGTCGCGTGCCGCCGGCCGGGCTCTCGTCCCGCGGCCGCGGGGCGACGACCCACTCCGTGCGGACACGAGGGGCGTCGGGCAGCTGCTGCTCGCCGCCCGCGACGCGGGTGCTCGCCGGATCGTGGTCGGATGCGGCGGATCGGCCACCACCGACGGCGGGCTCGGCGCCTACGAGACCATGGGCTTACCGGCGGCATGGGCCGGCGTCGAAGTCATCGTGGCCAGCGACGTCACGACCACCTTCACCGATGCGGCCAGGATCTTCGGGAAGCAAAAGGGTGCGACGCAGGCGCAGATCGGGACGCTCACCGAGCGCCTGGTGCACCTGGCGGCGCGATATCGCCGGGAGACCGGGATCGACGTCACGTCCCTGCCCGGCTCGGGCGCTGCCGGTGGCTTGGCCGGCGGCCTGCTCGCCCTCGGTGCACGTATGGAGCAGGGATTCGAACTCGTCGCCCACCTCACGGGACTGGCCGAGCGAATGGCGCGAGCCGACTTGGTCGTCACCGGCGAGGGCCACGTCGACCCTTCCTCGTTCCACGGCAAGGTCCCTGGCGGTGTCCTGGCCCTGGCCCGGGCCAACGAGCCCCCGGTCCCAGTTCTCTGCGTCGCGGGCGCCTCGGACCGTGCCCTCGAGGCGCGCCCGCCCAAGGGCATGGTCCTGGTGAGCCTCACCGGGCGCTTCGGTCGGACGGACGCCCGGAACAGGACGCTCGAGCTCGTCGGACTCGTGACAGCGGAGGTCGTGGGACTGGCGAATGCGGTTCTGGAGCGGGTGAGGCGAGAGGAGCGTTGAGCGGGAGGCGAATCCGCCCGGGGCGTTTTGCTCCCGGTGCCGGCATCGGCCACACTCTGTGCCGCTTTGGGGCGGCTCCACTGCCGAGGGTCGCAGGGACCGCGCCCCGGGCGCGCTCTCGGCCGGGAAGGAACATCCGACGGCCGGACCGGACCGCAGCACGATCGCGGCCGTCCACGGACGCGATCACAGCAACTTCGACATCGGAGACACAGGAGGACCACGATGGGATTGCTCGACGGCAAAGTGGCGGTCGTCACCGGCGCGGGGCGAGGCATAGGCCGCGAGGAAGCCCTCCTGCTCGCCTCCGAGGGGGCGAAGGTGGTCGTCAACGACGTCGGAGCCGGGCTCCACGGCGAGGATGGAGGAGACACTCACCCCGCGCAGGAGGTGGTGGACCTCATCACCCGGTCGGGTGGCGAGGCGTCGGTGAACGGTGAAGACGTGAGCTCGTGGGCGGGCGCCGAGCGCCTTATCCGGCAGGCCGTCGAGACCTACGGCTCCCTCGACATCCTGGTGAACAACGCGGGGATCTTGCGGGACAAGATGTCCTTCAACCTGGAGGAGTCGGACTGGGACGATGTGATCCGCGTCCACCTCAAAGGTCACTTCGCCACGGCGCATCACGCCGCGGTCTTCTGGCGGTCCCGCGCCAAGGCCGGTGAGGAGGTCTCGGGACGGATCATCAACACGTGCTCGGAGTCCGGGCTCTTCGGCAGCGCGGGCCAGGCGAACTACGCCGCCGCCAAGGCCGGCATCGCGTCGATGACCTGGGTCTTGGCCCGGGAGCTCGGCCGCTACGGCGTCACCGTCAACGCCATCGCACCCCGGGCCCGTACCCGCATGACCGAAACGATGACGATGAACATGAACACCCAGGAGGGAGTCTTCGACGCCTGGCACCCGCGGAACATCGCCAACGTGGTGGGCTTCCTCGCCGCGCCGGACTCGGCGGACATAAGTGGACAGATCTTCGTGGTCTTCGGCGGGAACGTCCACGTCATGAGCGCCTTCAAGCCGGTGGGTGCGCTGACGCGCGACGGGGCGTGGACCCCAGCAGAGCTGGTCGCAGCAAAAGGAGACTTGTTCGAGGGCATCGGATCGGACATCCCTCCGTTCTCGGTCGTCTGAGGCGGCGTCCATCGATCGGCCTTCCGTCGGGGGCATGCACCCCTCGCGACCTACCGACGAGTACCGTCGGCGAACCATGCCCCTTCGTTGCGGACACGACGGTGGCCCGCCGGCCTCCACCAACGGAGGCGGCACGTCGACCGAGTCGACCCGTGAGCGATCGCCGCTCGGGACCTTCGCCGAGTGCCCGCAGTGTGGTGGTGGGCTCCATCCAGAACACGCGCACTTTCGATGCGCGGGATGCGGCTGGCGCGACTCCTGCTGCGACTGACCCAGCCTGAACCCGCGGTCGGTCATGACGGACAACGGCACCGTCCTCACGCCGACTCCGTTCTAGGCAAGTCGGCCCGGCCCACCGCGGCGCGGCATGAGGCACGCCGGCGGCGCATGAGGCACGATTGGCGCCATGCCAGGCTCCCGTCCGTTCCGCTTCGCCGCTCAGCTCAGCTCCCCGCCTGAAGGCACGGCGCGTTCCTGGGCGGAACAGGCGCGCCGGGTCGAGGACCTCGGTTACTCCGCGTTGCTGATGCCCGACCACTTCGGCGACCAACTGGCACCGGTGCCGGCCCTGGCGGCCGCGGCAGCGGCAACGACCTCACTGCGAGTGGGTGCGCTGGTCTTCGGCAACGACTACCGCCACCCCGTAGTGCTGGCCAAGGAGGCGGCAACGCTCGACGTGCTGAGCGACGGCCGCTTCGAGATGAGCCTCGGAGCCGGCTGGATGAGAAGTGACTACGACCAAGCGGGAATGCGCTACGACCACCCGGCGGTCCGCGTCGATCGGCTGGAGGAATCGATCAAGGTGGTGCAGGGCCTCCTCCGTACCGATGGCCCGTTCAGCTTCCACGGAGAGCACTACGAGGTCCTGGCCCATTCGCTGACGCCCCGGCCGGTCCAGCGGCCAGGGCCGCCGCTGATCGTGGGGGGCGGGGGGAAACGGGTTCTCTCGATCGCAGCGCAGCACGCCGACATCGTCGGCATCAACGTGAACCTGCGGGAGGGAACCGGTGGCGCCGAGACCGCCGCCGACGCCACGCCCGAGCGCACACGGCAGAAGGTGGCCTGGGTCAAGGAGGCGGCCGGCGACCGCTTCGCGCAGATCGAGCTGAATTCGTTGATCGGCTTCGTCATGGTGACGGATGACGCGTCGTCGCTGGCGGAGTCGATGGCACCCGCCTTCGGGATCGACCCGGGGGACGCCCTGCACGTGCCCTTGGCACTCGTGGGCACGCTCGACGAGATGGCCGAGGAGCTCGAGTGGCGCCGTGAGGAGTACGGGATCTCGTACTGGTCGATCGAGTCCGACGCCTGGCAGACCCTGGCGCCGGTCGTGAGCAAGCTGGCCGGGACATGACCGTCACCACGGAGATGGGCTGGCTGGACCTCGGACGCACCCGCGAACTGTGCGGCGAACGCGTCTTCACCATTGACGCGCCACCGCTCGGAGACGAACGACACCCTCCCCTCCTCGTGCTGCACGGCTTCCCAACGTCGTCGTTCGACTTCGCAGCCGTGCTCGACGGGTTGCGGCAGGGGCGCCGGGTTCTCCTCCTCGACATGCTCGGCTACGGCCTGTCCGCCAAACCCGACCGGCACTACACCATGGCGCTCCAAGCAGACCTGGCCGCCGCATTCGTGGCGGAGCTCGGCGTGGACCGCGTCGACCTGCTCACCCATGACATGGGTGACACGGTGGGCGGCGAGCTTCTGGCCAGGCGGGGCGAGGGATCGTGGCCGGTCGAGATCGGGCGCCGCGTCGTGACGAACGGGAGCATCTACATCGCGCAGGCACACCTGACCGACGGACAACAGCTCCTGCTCAGCCTGCCCGACGCTCTCCTGCCCCCGGGTGTGCCCATCGACGAAGACTCGTTGACCCGCACGCTGCGAGACACGTTCAGCCCGACGACGCCGACGGTTCCCGAGGGCTGGCCGGAGGACCCTGTGCCGGCTGCCGCCCGCCAGGTCCTCCTCCACGACGGGCACCGCGTGCTCCCGCGACTGATCCGCTACATCGAAGAACGGCGGTCGAACGAGCGACGGTTCACGGGTGCGATCGAAACC
The DNA here is from genome assembly GCA_963824445.1 of uncultured Acidimicrobiaceae bacterium. GTDB lineage: Bacteria > Actinomycetota > Acidimicrobiia > Acidimicrobiales > RAAP-2 > Bog-473. Next base: position 456,771 of record CAWGPG010000004.1, read on the forward strand.
GATCCGTCGCCGCTCCATGTCGTATGGGGACTCGACGACCCCATCGCAGTCCCCGCCATGGTCGACACCCTCGCTCGCGGCCCGTCCCGATGCCACGGTGATCCGACTCGGCGACGTCGGCCACTATCCCATGGTCGAGGCTCCCGCCGACTTCCTCGAGGCAGTGCTCGAAGGGCTGGGCTGAGGCGGGTCTGAATCGCTCAGGAGCAGCTCGCTCCCTTGACCACCTCGGCGCCGGAGCTGTTGCCGCCGCCGGTGAGGACGCCCTTGTACTCCTTCACGGCCGTCGTGGTAAACGTGCTGTCGGTGAAGATCCAGCCGGCGTGACCACCGGCCGTCCACGTCATGTGCAGGGTCGAACCACCACCGCTCCAGGTGCCCTTGTCGCCGCCGAACTGGCCGGTGAAGGTGAAGTTCGAATGGAAGGTCTCGCCTTCACAGCCGCCACGGTTGATCCCCAGCGTCCACTGGGAGCCCGGCTTGATGTGGAGCGCCGGAGACGCCGCCGAAGCCGCACCTACGCCAGTCAAACCAAGGCTCGCCGTCAAGGCCCGACCTGCCGCCAACACCGCCTGTCGAAACATTGCTTTCTCCTTTGTCATCCGCCAGAAGGACTACGCACCGGTCCGCGTCGATCACCAGCTCAGCAGCGGCTGCCGTCCCAACTCGAAACCACTCCCTTGACGAGCTGGGCAGTGGGCGGAGGGTTGGGGCCGATGATCGAGCCCTTGTACTCCTTCACGGCCGTCGTGGTGAACGTGCCTTTGAAGATGTAGCCGCTGAGGTCACCCGCGGTCCATTTCAGCTTGATCGTCGACGCGCCACCATGCCACTTTCCCGCGTCGTTGAAGTTGTCGCTGACGAAGGTGCCGTTCCCGGCAAAGGTGTCGATTTCGCAGCCGTCACCATTGTTCGCCTCCAGCGTCCACTGCGCACCTTTTCCGATGTGCCGCGCCGGGGACGCCGCCGAAGCCGGCCCGCCACCTCCTGCGAAACCGACGCCTGCCGTCACCGCGAGACCTGCCGCCACTACTGCCGCCCCGTCGCAACATCGTGCCTCCTTCGTCGTTGCCGGAGGCAGACCGCCTCCCGCCAGGGTTCGGACGGCCGCAAAGTATGGCCGGAGCACACAGTGCGTTGCTGAGGGAGAGGAACTACGCCGGAGCCTCCACCTTCAACGTGCGAACCTCTCGGGGCAGGCTGTCATAGAGGTCGGCAATGAGATCGTCCCGAAGCGCCTGCCGGGAGGGCTCGTCCCAGCGGTTCTCGAACTGGTAGGGGTCGTCGTCCACGTTGTAGAGCTCGCCCGTCGCGATGGCGACTCCACCGGGCCCGACCGACGACTGCTCGTAGACGACGGGGCACGGCGCGAGAACGGCCTCGCCCCACGTCTCTTCCAGCCCGTTCGGCTGGCCGGCCGTGGACGGCTCGTAGACCGTGCACAGCCAGCCGCCACGGTAGATCGACCGAAGGTGCATCCCGTAGCCCGGGAACTGGCTGTCCCACTCGCAGAGCACCCGCTCCCGGTCCGAGTCGCCGTCCGCCATCGGCAATTGTTGCCCTTGCATGAATGGGCCAGGCTCGACGCCCGCGATGGCGCAGAACGTCGGCGCCAGGTCGACCTGGCCGACCGGGTCGCGGACGACGGCCGGGCTGACACCGGCACTCGGCGCTGGTCGCCACACCATCGGAAGGCGCATGAGTGCGTCGGTGTGGTACGGACCTTTGTAGAGCAGCCCGAAGTCGCCCTGCATCTCGCCGTGGTCGGTCGTGAAGATCACATCGGTGCAGTCGGTCCAACCCCGCGAGGCGACCACGTCGAGCACGCGTCCGCAGGCGTCGTCGATGAGCTCGTTCATCACGTGCGTCTTGGCGTTGATCTCCCGGATCTGGTCGTCCGTCAACTTCGAAGGGACGAAGCTCGCCGGTCCGCCCTCCATGTTCGGGAACGAGCCGTCCCAGTACCCCAGCCAATGTGCGGGCTTGCGCTCGAGAACGGCTCGGATGCTCTCTTCGGAGCCCGGGTGTCCCGGAGGGAGGTCCAGATCCTGCCAGGGAACCCGTTGCAGTTCCGATGCCGGCGGATCCCACGGGTGATGGGGATCGGGGAAGGACATCCAACAGAACCACGGGTCGTCCTCGTTCAGAGAGGTCAGCCAGTCTGCGGTGCGATCGGCGACCCAGTCCGTGTGGTACCACTCCCGAGGCATCGGGTTGTTCTTGGTCTCAGGCGCACCGGTGTCGCCGCCCGGCTTCGCTTGCAACAGTCCGGCGAAGCTGTGCAGGTGCTCCGGGTGGTTGGCCTCCAGCCAGCGCCCGTAATGGGCAATGGACATCCGGCCGACCGCAGCGGCGTGCATCGCCTGCTCCGAACGCTCGAAACCGCGCCACGGACCCGTGTCGCCACGGGCTGCTCGCGCGTTCTCCTCGAAGTGGAGGTGCGGATCGAAGCCGGGCTCGAAGTGCGCCTTGCCGAGCAGTGCGGTGCGATACCCGGCCTTCTCCGCCAGATGGGCCGCGACGGAAGGAGCGTCCAACGGTAAGGCGATGCCGTTGGCCACGACACCGTGCGTTCGTACGTACTGGCCCGTGAGCATGGTCGAACGCGCCGGCATGCACACGGTGTTCTGGTTGTAGGCACGCGTGTAGTTCACGCCCTCCGCGGCGAGACGGTCGATGACCGGCGTGCGCGCCACCGTGCCACCGTTGCAGCCCAGGCTGTCGTAGCGCTGTTGGTCGCTGGTGATGAAGAGGATGTTGCGACGTGGCTGCACGTCCTCGGGCATGTCAGGCCTCGCCACGACTGCCGAGCGTGTCCAAGAGCGGCTCGCAGGCGAGGAGCACCGTGCGATCGAGGCCGCGTTCGCGGTGGGTGTGAGCCCGCTCGTAACTGGGAGATGTGACCATGTCGATAAAGGCCGACCGGCTTGGGTACGACACCAGCGCCACGAGGTCCCACCCGTCGGTGTCGTTGTCCCCGATCAGCACGTGCTCGGGCCTGCCGGTCCAGAGCACCCGTCCCCCCCGGCCTCGACCATCTTGACCACGTCGTCGCTGTAGCGGCGGTACTCGGAGGCGCCGCTCGGCTGTGCGCCGCTGGACTCGCCATCGGTCGTCTCTGCCGTCTCGACCTTCTCGCCGTCGGGCGCGGCGAAGTGCAACAGGTTGATCATGACCACCTCGCCGTCCCGCTCGCCATGGGCGAATTCGCTGAACTGCTCCCTGGTCGGTGTGATGGCCATGCCATGTGCCTCCTGGTCGTCGTCACCGTCACGCAACTATTCCACCTTCGCTTCGCGAGAGGTCACTCCGACGCCAAGAGCCGGTGGAGATCGTGCTCCATTTCTTTCATCAGCTCGACGAGACGGCCCAGCCGCTCGGAGGTGGACTCAGCCGTCAAGAGTCGCTGGGCGTCGTAGGCGTCGACGGGCGCCGCCGCGCAGAGGTTCCACGAAGCCCGCTCGGCGTTCCCGCCTCCGTCGAGGCTGGTACCCGGGGGCAAGGCCCGAGCTCCGCCTTGTTCGGAGAGCATCCCCCGCACGCGGCGGACTCGGGCCGTGGCCTCTTCGAGAAGTGCCTCGGGCACCGTGTCGGCTTCGGGACTCGCCTCCTCGGCCAGTGCCTGTGGATACGGGTCGTCCGGGAGCCAACTCAGCACGCGGATCCTCGCCTCGCCCTGCACCTCGATCAGCAACCGGCCGTCGGGAAGCCCCGCGGCAGCCACCACGACGCCGAGCGTGCCGAGTGAGGAGCGCTGATCGCCCCCACCGACCTCCGAACCGCGTTCGATCAGGACCACCCCGAAGCGTCGGTCAGTCTCGAGGCAGTCCTGCAGCATGACGCGATAGCGCGCCTCGAACACGTGCAGTGGCATCGACGCATGGGGAAAGAGCACACCGGAGAGGGGGAACATCGGGAGGCGGGTCCCTGCCATGCACCACCTTGTCATGGAACTCCAGGTCACGGAGCTCCAGGTCACGGAGCTCCAGATCACTGAAGCCCACACGCGAGCAGGACCGACCCTTCGGGCCGGTCCTTGACTCGTTTTGTAGTGATTCGTTGTGCTGTCAGCAGCTCACGGACCCCGGCCTACGGCGTTGATGGTGCGGGGGCCGCCTTGTCGGCCGGCCGGCACACGCACCGGCGCGAGCGCGGCCATTGTCAGACGCCGGGCCTCTCGCCACGCGGGCTGCTCTGTCGCGTCACCGATTCGAAATCGGTGACGCATCCTCAGCGAGGTGGACCGCTCTCCTCGGTAGAGCCTGTCGACATTCTCGGCAGCTCCTTTCGAATCTGGCAGCCGAGGGTGCGACCGGCTGCTCCTCACTTCGCTTCCAGTATCCGCCCTGCCCGTTGCTCTGTGAACCCCACATGAACTGGGAATTCGCGAATGCCCTGTTCAGGGACCCCACAGGAGACACCGAGTTCACGCAATCGTGACCTTCCTCCCACCCCTTCACCTACGCTCTGCCCATGGCGCTCCCGGCACCGAAGGACGGCACGACCGCCCTCGTCACCGGGGCCTCGTCGGGCATCGGCGCCGAGATCGCCCGTGAGCTGACCCGCCGGGGCCACGGCGTGACGCTTCTCGCTCGACGAGAGGACCCGATGTTGGCCCTGGCCGAGGAGCTGGCGCAGTCGCACGGTGTTCGAGTCGAAGTGCTCGGCGCCGACCTCACCGATGCCGGCTCTCGAGCCGAGCTGCCGGGAAGGATCGACGCGCTCGGCCTTGTCGTCGACGTCGTGGTCAACAACGCCGGCTTCACGACGATGGGCCCGGTGAGCAAGGCGACGCGCGACGACGAGCTCGCGCTCGGTGCGCACCGATGTCGAGGCAGTGGTCGACTTGTGCACGTTGTTCGTGCCGGGGATGGTGACGCGTCATCGCGGTGCCGTCCTGAACACCGCATCGACTGCGGCGTTCCAACCGCTGCCGGGACAGGCGGCATACGGCGCCGCGAAGGCCTTCGTCCTCTCGTACGGGCGCGCCCTCGGTGCGGAGCTGCGCGGCACCGGCGTCTCGGTGACCACGCTGTGCCCCGGTCCGGTCGAGACCGGTTTCGCCGAGGCGGCCGGCATGACCGATGCGGAAGCGTCGGAGTCGTTGCCCAAGATCATGTGGGTCCCTGCGGCCGACGTGGCCAGGGCTGCGGTGGACGGAATGGATGCCGGACGTGCGGTCGTGATCCCGGGCACGGCCAACCGCGTGACGGCAGCGGTCGCGCATCTCACGCCGAAGTCGCTGATTCTCCCGCTCTTGGCGTCACGGCACCCGGCGCTGAAGGACCAGAAGGAATAGCCCGCACCGTGGTCGCATCGCCCATCCCGGTCTCCGAATTGGAGCTCCCCCTTCTCGACACGCTCGGGATGGAGCGCAACGACGCGTTCGCCGCCGTGGCCGAGGCAAGGAAACAGCACTGGCTGGCACGCACCGAGTTCGGCTACACGGTCACCCGGCACGAGGACGTGACCGCCGTCTTGCGCGACCGCCGGTTCCATTCGGCCGTCTCCTCCATCACCGAGCTCCAGGGGGTGGAGGGCTCGGGCTACCTCGAGCGGAGGGGGCAGTCCATCCTCACCATGGAGGGTGAGCAGCACGCGCGTCTCCGCCGCCTCGTCGCGCCGGCCTTCACGCCGGCTTCGGCCAACCGCCTGCGGCCGACCATGCGCGCCGTGGTCGGCGACCTGGTCGACGCGGTCGCGGGTCAGGGCGAGTGCGAACTGGTCGCCGACGTCTGCGAGCCCTATCCGATCCCGATCATCTGCGAGTTGCTCGGTGCGCCGCGTGAGGACTGGAAGCTCTTCTCGTCCTGGGCGACAGACATCTTCCGCATCTTCAACGCCAACCTGGCCGAGGACCTGCCACTGATCGAGCGGGCGGCGGCCGAGCTCACCGACTACGTGACGGACATGATCGCCGAACGACGGTCCGATCCCCGTGACGACTTCCTGAGCGATCTGATCGCCATTGAGGAGGAGGGTGACCGGCTGTCGACGGACGAGATGACGATGCTGGCCGAGGCGGTCCTGATGGCCGGGACGGACACGACTCGCAACCAGCTCGCTTGCGCCGTCGCCCTCTTCAGCGACCACCCCGATCAATGGTCGCTCCTGGCCCACCAGCCGGAGCTGGCGGCGCGAGCGGTCGAGGAAGCGATGCGATACCTCGGAGCAGTGCGCGGCACGGCACGTGTCGCCTCGGAGGAGATCGTCTACCGCGACGTGCTCTTCCCCACCGGCACGTTGGTCTCGACGTCGCTGACAGGCGCCAACCACGACCCGGATGCGTGGGAGCGACCCGACGCCTTCGACATCACGCTCGAGCGCAACGCCTCCCAGATGACCTTTGGCGCGGGGATCCACCACTGCATGGGGGCGGCACTGGCACGGGCGGAGCTGCAGGAGGCTCTGCCGATCCTGGCCCGTTGCATGCCCGGCCTCACTCGCCACGGAGACATCGAGTGGAAGCCGCAGACGTTCGGCATCTGGGGACCCGCTCGTCTCCACGTTCGCTTCGAACCCTCGTAGTCCGTCGAGGGCGCGGAGACCGTGAAGGGAACGCCCTTCTTCGATCCCCTTTTCGAGCCGCCCCCTGCGCCAAGGGGCGATGGCTTCTTCCTGACTCCTCTTGGCGTCGAGCACAACGAGCGCGACCTGCTGGCCTGGAGCTCGAGCATCGAGCACATCCATTCGACGCCCGGCTTCGAGACGTACTCGTGGCCGAACGAGCCGATGACGCTGGAAAGAAACCACCGAGACTTGGAGGGCCACGCCGCCGACTTCGGGGCGCGGCGCGGGTTCACCTACACCGTGCTGTCCGATCCCGGCGACGAGGTGATCGGATGTGTGTACATCTACCCCTCACGCGACGGCGCGGCGGACGCCTCGGTGCGCTCGTGGGTCCGTGCCGCACGGGCCGAGCTCGACGTGCCGCTCTTCCGGACGGTGAGCACGTGGTTGGCCGCGCGGTGGCCGTTCGAGCGCATCGACTATGCCCCGCGCTGACCGCCCGACCGGGACCGCCCGATCAGGGTTGCCCGATCAGGACGGCCCGATCAGGGTTGTCGGCCGAGGAATGCCGCGAGCTGATCGGCCGCGCACGCACCCGACGCCGGCTCCACCTTGGGCCCGAAGGGAGCCTGGCCGTCGGGACCTCGCAGGGAATCGGGCAGGAAGCCTTGCGCAATGGCGAGGAGCTGCGCGGCAAGCTCGGGATTGAGGTCGGCCGGTTGCCCCGTCGCCCGGGCCAGGTCCCAGCCGTGGGTGAAGGTGTCAATCGTGGCGATGTTCACGAACGCGCTCCCGGGAAGTTCGGTGAAGGGAAGCTTCATCACCTTCTCCATCGCGCCTTCGGCCTCGAAGGCCTCTACCGCTCTGGCTGCGCCCTCCTTGAATGCGGATACGTAGTCGCCCGCCGTGAAATCGGACGTGTTTCCGCCCGGCGCCGTACCCGTCTCGGCCGTCACGGCGAAGAACGTCGTCCCGCCCACGATGTGGTTGATCAGGTCCCGAACGGTCCAGGACGCGCACGGCGTGGTTGCGTCCAATTGGTCGGACGAAACGCCGGCAAGAACCCTTCCCGTCGATGCGAATCCCTGAGAAAGCAGTTCTGTTCCCATGATGACCACCACTCCTTCGGCTGGTCGGTCCTCGTGCTGATGGAAACATAACCGGCGCACGAGGGAGGCGCCGGACCGATGCCGCCGGTGTCAGCCCAAGACGGCGGTGGCTTCCCCGACGACCTTGTTCTCACCGTCGGCGTTCGCGAGCGAGACGGACAGATCGACGAGCTTCTTGCCGCCTTCCTCACGCTTGCCGGTCACCACGATCTTCGACGAGAGCACCTCGTCAGGCCAGGTCTGGCGGGCGAACCGCACCTGGTAGCGGGCGACGTTCCCCACTCCGACGTAGTCGGTGAGCGCGGTTCCCAGCAGACCCATGGAGAACATCCCGTGCCCGAACACGCTGGGCTGACCTGCACCTTGGGCTGCGACCTCGTCGTGGTGCATCGGGTTGAAGTCACCGGAGGCTCCGGCGTAGCGGACCAGGTCGGTCCTCGTCAGCGTGTGCGTGATCACCGGTGCCTCGTCACCGACATTCACCTCATCGAAGGTCAGCGTCCGCTCACCCATCTTGATCGCTCCTTCCCTTCCTGATCCCGCTCACGCGCGGTGGATGATGTTCGAGCGCACGGTCACGACTGGTTCGCCCGACTTCTCATCCGTCCACACCGTCTCGGTCACGATGAACGTCATCGTCCGACCACCCGACTCCTTCTGATAGGCGTCGGCGATCTGCCCGTTGCCTTCGAGCACGTCACCCACCTGGACCGGGCGGTTGTAGACGAACTCCTGCTCCCCGTGGAGGATCAGGCCACCCTTGGCCATCAGCGGCGCCATGGCCTTCACCATCGGGTTGCCCGCCGGCGTGTCGGAAGGCTGCAGCTCGGCGAACTTCCCCGAGAACTCCATGGCGAACGGCCAGGTGGGCGGAGCGGGAATGTTGTCGAATCCGGCGGCCCGAGCGGCCTCGGGGTCGTGGTAGATCGGGCTGGCGCTGAGCACCGAATCGGCGAAGTGCATGACGGGCCCGCGCTCCACCAGCACCTTCGATTTCCCCGTCGGCTCGCCGATGATGCCCTTGAGTATCTCTTGTATCGATGCGGCGTCGTCTGCCACCTTGTGCCTCCTGTCCCCCCGCCGGTGCAAATCGGAACGAGCCGAACCGGCCCCGGGCTGGCGCAGCGCACAAAGTAGCTGGTCGCCGGAGCACGGCCCAATCCGTTCGCACGAGGGCAACCGGTACCATCGGCCGTCGTGTCCGACCCACCCGCTGCACGCGAGTTCTTCGAGGTGGTCCTGTCCCAAAGGGCTGCTCGGCGCTTTCTGTCCGACGAGGTCGACGACGACACCGTGACACGGATCCTCACCGCAGCGACCCATGCGCCCAGCGCGGAGAACACCCAGCCCTACGTCTTCATCGTCGTCCGCGACCCTGCGATCCGTGGGCGGATCGGCGAGATATCGGCCCGGCTCTGGCAGGGAGGGGCCAGGGCGCTCGAGGAGGACCGGCTCCCGCCGGCCATGTTGCGCGAGGTGGACGAAGGCGCCATGGGAGGGATCGCGGCGGCGCCCGTGCTCGTGGTGGTCTGTGGTGACACCCGGCTCGCCTTTGCCCAGTCGATCCCGTCGTCGGTCTTCCCGGCGGTCCAAAACCTGCTGCTGGCCGCGCACACGCTCGGCCTGGGCTCCACGCTGACGACGCTCCCGGCGCTGGCCGGTAACGAGCTGGCGAGCCTGCTCGGCCTTCCGCCCGAGATCGTCCCGGTCGCCGTCGTCCCCCTCGGACGCCTGCCTGGTCCACTCGGACCGCCCCGTCGCCGTCCTCTGAGCGAGAAGGCGCACCTCGACCGCTACGGCACGCCCTTCCCGGCGGCGAATGCCTCCAAGAACCCGCAATAGCGCTCGAGAATCACCGACCAGCGGAAATTCGCATCGACATATCGCCGGCCGTTGCGGGCCAGGGTGGCGTGCAGCGCGTCGTCGCCTGTGATGCGCCGGAGCACGGCCTCGAATTCGGCGAAGTCCTCGAACCACACGCCGGCACCCGACACCTCGCAGTGCTCGACTGTGGGTCCGCACAGGCCGTTGACGACGACGGGAGTACCGGCGGTCAGCGCCTCGATCACGGTGATGGAGAACGCCTCGTACGGCGAGGGAGCGACCAGCGCGCGAGCCCCCCGCAGGAGCCCCCACTTGGCGGCGTCGCCGATGATCCCGGTCACGATCACGTCGTCTGCGGGATCCGGAGGATCGACGACCTGCCCGACGAGGACGAGCCGCAACGCTTCAGGATGGAGATCCTTGTAGGCGCGGAACCAGCGCCACAGCATGCCGGTCCCCTTTTCGTCGTCGACCCGGCCGATGCAGAGCAGGTAGGGGTCGTCGCCCAGGCCGAAGCATGTCCGCGCCGTCGCGGGGTCGGTGCCGACCTCCGCCGCGTCCGGTTCCTCGACGCCGAGACCCATGAGCACCTGCCACGCGCCACCGATGTCGAAGCGCCGCTCCACCAGCGCCCGCTCCGAACGAGTCTGGAAGACGAAGCCGCGACAGGATGCGAACAGCTCGTCGAACACCGGCAGGTGCAAGAAGGGCTCCTCGTGCGCAGCCGGGTGCATCACGGCGCGCTCACGCACCAGCGGAAGCCCGCGTACCGTCGGGTAGTAGAGGTAGGGGTAGAAGACGATCACATCGGCGTCGCTCGACTCGACGGCGCGAAGGAGCGCAGGTGACCTCGGTCCCTGCAGATCGATCAGGCGTTCCACGTCACTGCTGTTGGCGCGTTCGGGAGCCGAGCGTAACGACGCCCATAAAGGATGGAATGAGTCGTCCCGGCCCGCCTCCGACTCGATGCGCCGAACCGTGACGCCGTTGATGGTGCTGGTTCCCGCGGCGTATTCGTCGCGCCAGGTGATCGCATCGACGGCACACGTGGTCAACACGTCCACGCCCCAACCGCGGTCGGAGACGAGATGCTCGGCCAGCATCCTCGCCCCGGTCTCGGCGCCGCCGCGGATCTCGGTGCCGTATCGAGGCACCACGTAGGTGATCCTCACCGCTTCAGAGCGCCTCGCACAGGTTGCGACGATAGGGTGAGGCGGTGCAGCAACACCACTACTTCGTGGACATCGACGCCACGGTGGACGAGCTCTGGCAGCTGTTCTGGGCCAGAATCCCGCACACTCGAAACGGCGACGTGACGATCGACATCCTCCATCCCGGCGACGACGTCGGTGAGGGGCTCGTCCGACACTGCACCTTCCGGGTGCCCCGGTACCTCCTGACGGGTGGAAAGGGGCAGTCGTGGGAGTGGCTCACCGAGGTGAAGCCCAAGGTCTCGTGGAAGTACAACGCCGTGGGCCGGCCACTGTGGTCCGAGGCCGAGGGCCGGACCCGCCTGGAGGATCTCGGCGACGGCCGCACCCGCGTCCACTTCTCGGAGTCCTACCACGCCTTCAATCCACTCCTGCGGGTGTTGCTCGAGAAACGGGTTCACGCCTTCATCTCGAAGGACAACGACCGACTGATTCAGCAGTCGCTCACGCAGGGAGTCGCCTACCTGCGCAAGGCACGGGACAAGGCTCGGGCCGCTCAGACCACCCCGGGTGCGTCGACGTCAGGCGTCCAGCCCGGCGAGCCCGCCACACCATGAGTTCGCCCGACCTCGGTCCGGTCGGAGTGTGGTGGAGTGGCTCGTGGAAGAGTCCCGACGCGGCCGGCCCCGACGCGGCAGCCGAACTGGAGTCGATGGGCTACGGCGCGTTGTGGTCGTCCGGCCGTTTCGATCCTGGGCTCTCTCCACATTTCGAGACGTTGTTGTCGTCGACCACGCGGATCGTCGTCGCCAGCGGCATCGTGAGCATCTGGGCTACAGAGCCTGAGGACGTCGGAAACGCCGTGGCCCGACTCGAGGAACGGTTCCCAGGACGCTTCCTGCTCGGGATCGGCGCCAGCCACTCGGCCATCGTGGAGGGGTACCGCAAGCCGTACTCCCGCATGGTGGAGTACCTCGACGCGCTCGATGCGCTCGACGATCGACCGGTCCCACCAGATCGCCGCATGCTGGCCGCGCTCGGCCCTCGGATGCTCGAGCTCGCTGCAGCACGCTCCGCCGGCGCGCACCCGTATTTCGTCACGGTCGAGCACACGGCACGAGCCCGCGGCATCCTGGGCGACGGTCCGCTCCTTGCGCCCGAGGTGGCGGTCGTCCTCGACGAAGATCCCGTCTCGGCGCGAGCCGCTGCCCGCACCTACGCAGGCGGGTACCTCCAGCTGCCGAACTACGCCTCGAACCTGCGCACCTTCGGCTACGGGGACGAGGATTTCGAAGGGAACGGGAGCGACCGACTGATCGACGCCGTGGTGCCGTGGGGCGACGTCGGGGTCGTCGCCGCGCGCGTACGCGAGCACCACGACGCGGGCGCGGACCACGTCTGCGTCCAGGTCGTGGCGCCGTACGACTCGGTCCCACTCGCCGGCTACCGGGAGCTCGCCGGGGCGCTGCTTTGACGCTCGGATCCGGTCTTCCGGACCCGGATCCCCCGCGAGCCGCCCGGGCCACGACGGAGCCCTAGCTCGACTCCCGCTCCGCCAACAGCGCAGCAAGAGCCCGGAACGCCCTCCCTCGATGCGAGACCGCCTCCTTCTCCTCTCCGGACATCTCGGCGAAGGTGCGACCGTCTCCGCCTTCCGAGCCCTCGACGACGAAGACGGGGTCGTACCCGAATCCGTTCGTGCCACACGCCGAGGTGGCGATGGATCCTTCGACGGTTCCCTCGGCCCACAGCTCGGAGCCGTCGGGGAAGACAGCGAGGGCGACGGTGCGGAAGCGTGCTGCGCGGCCCTTCGTGCCGGTCACCCCTTCGAGCTCGAGCAACAACTTGTCGACGTTGTCGGCGTAGGTGGCGTTCTCTCCCGCGTATCGGGCGGAGTAGACGCCGGGCGCGCCACCGAGCGCCTCGACTTCCAGTCCGGTGTCGTCCGCCACCGCCGCCTCGCCCGTCGCCGCGACGAGCGTCGCAGCCTTCAATCGCGCGTTGTCGAGAAGCGTCTCGCCGTCCTCGACGACGTCCGGGACGCTCGCGGGACGCGGCAGCAGCGTCACATCGAGAGCGATCGAAAGCACGGATTGGATCTCCCTGACTTTGTCCGGGTTCGCCGACGCCAGAACCAGGACGAGATCCGTGCTCATCCTGACGCCGCGTCCGATCGCTCCGCCAACCGATACCTCCGCCGCTTCATCCCCCGACGAGCCAGACGCACCACCTCCAACCCGGCGGTCACCTCCGGGGCGGGGGTTCGGCGAGCACCTCCGCCTGCATTTCCGAAAGCTGCGTGATGCCCGCCTCGGCCAAGCCGAGAAGGTTGTCGAGCTCACTGCGCGTGAAGGCCATCCCCTCGGCTGTGCCCTGCACCTCCACGAATCGGCCCTCTCCGGTCATCACCACGTTCATGTCAACTTCAGCTCGCGAGTCCTCCGCGTAGGGCAGATCGAGCATGGGAACGCCGTCGACGATCCCGACCGACACGGCGGCGACCGAGTCGGTGAGCGGATGGGTGCTGATCGTCCCGGCCTGCACCAGCCGAGTGCAGGCGTCGTGCAGCGCGACGTAGGCGCCGCAGATGGAAGCGGTACGTGTGCCGCCGTCGGCCTGAAGCGCATCGCAGTCGACCGTGATCTGCACTTCCCCGAGCGTCACCAGGTCGCACACCACGCGCAGCGAACGGGCGATCAGCCGCTGGATCTCCTGGGTCCTGCCCGACTGCTTCCCTCTGGCCGCCTCCCGGGAGGCTCGCTCGGGCGTCGAACCGGGAAGCATCGAGTACTCGGCCGTGACCCACCCGCGGCCGGTCCCGCGCATCCACGGCGGGACTCGCTCCTCGACCGAAGCGGTGCACAGGACCCTGGTCTGGCCGAACGTGACGAGCACCGAGCCGGGCGCCATGACCGTGAAGTCGCGGTGGAAGCTGACGGGCCGCAGTTGATCGACGCTCCGGCCGTCCCGCCGCGCCGCCAGGGAGTCGGCCGTCGGCGATCCGGCCGGGCTGGTATCCCCTTTTGAACTCGAGGCCCTTCCCGGACCGGCGTCCCCTGCTGCACGCACGTCGGATGCTGGCACTGCACTCCCTTTCGTCGGATTCCGGGGCGGATTCTGGCGAGCTGTTCGAATGAGACGAACGAACGCTGCGACCGGCCCGTGCCGACACCGTACGCCAATCCTCGCGGCCCACCCCGAGCGGCGCGCTGGCGCACGATCGCGGCGGGTCGTCGCTCACCCGCCCGTCAGTCGGACCCTCCAGGCCTCTTCGCACGGCCATTGGCGCGCCCACTCGTACGAGACGAAGGCGTACCGGGTGCTCGCTCCGACAAGCGGCCGCAGCTCCATGAGCTCCAGGATCTCGAAGCCGTTCGCACGCAGCAGGTGGATCCAGTCGCCGTGGCTCAGGTGGAATTCTGTGCAGTCCGGAGCCGACCAGTCGAACCGATGCATGCCGAATTGCGGCCGCTGCAGCCGCTCGGACGCCGGCACGTCGTCGTCTTCGTCGGCGCACAGCATGACGAGCGAGCTGTTGCCGAGAAAGACCAGTTCTGCGCCCTTCCGCAGTACCCGTGCCACCTCCGGAATCCACTTGTACGGATCGGCCCAGATGGCCGCGCCGTACTCACTGATCGCGAAGTCGAAAGAGTCGTCGGCAAACGGGAGGTACTCCGCCGCCGCCCGGACCAAAGGAAAGGACTTCCCGAAGTCTCGCTGGAGCTCGCCCGCCACCTGGAGCTGGCTCGGAGTGGGATCGAACGCCACCGGGATCCCGCCCCGCCGGGCGAGCCATGCCGACACGTAGCCCGTGCCGCATCCGAGCTCGAGGGTTCTGAGTCCGGTCGCCTCGTGAGGCAGGATCCCAACCTCCGATTCCGGGACGGCGAAGATGCCCCACGTCGGAGACGGCTTGGTCCACGCCCGTCTGCCGGCCTCGCGCTGGTCGGCGGCCTGACGTGTCCAATCGGCCACGTTGGTCGCCAGATAGTCCAGTGCCGCGCGACGGGACGCCACGTCATCAGTCGCGTGATCCACAGGTGGCAAGCCGGACGCGTCGGGCGGCTCGGAGGCTGGTTGAGGGAGAGGAGGTTCCGCAGCGGACACGCATGCAGTATGGACCCGCCGACATCCCCGGAACCTGCGTCCGTCTTCGGATGCCCAGGCTCGTGTACTCGGATCAGGCGCCCCGGCCGACCGATCCGGCCTGGCTCGTCACCGTCACTCCGGTGAGACCGGTCTCGGGGGACACCTCGAGGGCGGCCTCAATGTCGGGGTACGTCTTGAGCTCAATGACGTTCCCGCTCGGATCGGCCAGCTTTGCCTTCGTCTGTTCGGTCGGAAGCCCGTAGTCGTCGGTGCCGGGTGGAACGATCCATGTCGCCGCGGACGCCTGCACCCGGGCAATGGCCGCGTCGAATTGTTCACGTCCGAGCGTGACTCCGAAATGGCGGCAACTTCCCGCAGCCGCACCTTCGTTCGTCGAAGCACCGACTTCGTCGGGCCGCTCGTGCAGCGTGACCTGCATGCCGTGGAACCAGACGTCGCAGAAGCCCTCACGTGCTCGCGCCGCCTCGCAGCCCAGGACAGCGACGTAGAAATCGCGCGCCTCGGTCAGCTCACGAACCGGGATCGAGAGGTGGAGAATGGGCCGCGTCTTCACCGAGCTCAGTTTACGCCGGCCCGATCGGACCGGGTCGGGCCCGATCGGGCCGAGTCCGGATCAGGTCTACCCCGCCGTCAAGAGGACACACCGTGACATCGCGAGGGGATCCTTTCGCAGAGCAGGCGTCTTCGCCGCGGTGGCGCATGCCGCGAGCAACGGCGCGATCGCCGGCGGCGTCGAGAACGATCCGGGGGGGAGCTTCCACACCCAGGCGCCCTTGACGAAGGCCGGCGCGCGGCCGAGTACCGACGTGAGGAAGCCCGAGGCGTAGACCGGATCCACGCTCTTTCCGGCCACCACGACTTCATCGACGTGCCACATCCTGAGTGCTCGGCGCATCGTCGCTGCCTGCACCGCCGTTCCCGAGGGAGGGATTTTCCCCGCGAACGTGAGGTCGGAAAGCATCCGGCGGGCCGAGCCGGGGACGCCGATGTCGACCGGACCTCCGTGTGCATTCGGCGTCTTGAGGGCGGCGCCGGCGAGGCGGAAGTGCATGTCGTCGACGGCCTGCCACAGCATGGGTCGTGCTGACCCCGTGACGGCGAACGGAACCGTCAGAAGAACGGTCCCGTTGGGAAGGTTCGGAGCCACCTGCGCCATGTACTTCGGCTGCTGCACGTTCAGCACGGTGAACGGGGTGTCGAACGTGGCCCACACGGGAGCCATGGCGACGAGGACCACGAGGAGGGCACCCGTTGCGGACACCACGCGCACCTGCGTGGCGGACCAGCCGGCGCCCAAATCAGAGCGACGAAGCCTGGTGACGGCTGCATCGAGACCGATCCCGACGAGGACGGCGGGGAAGAGCATGATGAACGGCGAGAACTGGTCGGCCAGGATCTCCTTGAAGACCGGGAACTTCGAGAGCGTCCTCCAGGGCATCGGGAGATGCGACAGCGTGCCGGCGAGCGCGTGCGGTGCGCTGATCACATAGTCGCCCAGAGCGAGCCAGATCGTCACGACCGTCATGAACACGAGCATCCACGTCAGGAGTCGCCGGCGGGCGATGACCGCTGACCCGAGGAACAGGACCGCGGCACCCGCGCCGACGTAGTCGGATGTCGGCCCGTTCCGGCCGAGATATCCCCCGAAGCGCTCGAATTGGTTGGCCGCGGCTGAGTAGTGCCCCGGGGACAAGAAGCCCGAGAGCGGAACTCCGACCAGCGGAGCGAGAGCGAAGAGCACGCCCGAGACCGACTGAGGACCGTGCAGGCCGTACCAGGCCGGGTACGCCAGCACGACGACGGAGATGCCGGCCGCGATCCCGAGTGCCAGGAGCGCATGGACGTACCTTTGCCGGATCCTGTTCCAACCGACGATGGCCGCCGCCACGAGCCCGATGGTGCCGAGCAAGAGGCACATCACGAGAACCTCTGGAGAGATCAGGAACTGCACGACGACAAGCGCGGCAAGAGTCAGCGCGTCACGACGAACCGAATGTTCCTGGCGAATCACGATCTCGTGGAGCGCGGAGAAGAACAGAGGCGGCACTGCGAGCACTGTCACCGAGACGTGGCCGAACATCAGGTAGTTCAGAACGGCTGCGGAGTACCCGAACATGAGAGCCGCGGGGATGGCGGCGACCTTCACCGTCACGACCCGACGGACGGCGACCCAGCATCCCCACGCGCTGAGCGCTGGGGCCAGGGTCAGTGCGACGTTGGTGGAGAAGACGGGACCGGTCAACCAGGTCACCGGCGCGAGTACGAGGCCGACGAGCGTGCCCGAGGTGTTCGAGAGCAGGTTCGCCCCATCGGGCACGTTGACTGCGCCCGAGAAGAAGGGGTTGTGGAGGTGCGCGACGGCCCACGCCGGCCAGGCAGTGAACCAGACCTGTTGGGCGGGATCGCCGCAGCCACAGGTCAGGGTGGCGGAGGGATGCCCGCTCCACACGTGCCACCACAGGACGACGCTCGGGATGGCGAAGAGCGCGATCGCGAGCAGGTGGCCGCCAACGAAACGCGCCAGCCGGCCGAACCGCGACGGGCTGTCGGGGCCGGCAGGGCGATCGGTCGCCTCGACCGGCACGTCCAACGTCGTCGTCACTTCGCGAGGAGCGTATCGCCAAGCTCCGAAGGCATGGAAGGCGGTCTGCAGGTGCGACCGACAGGACAGCTGCTCGAACCAACCACGACCCGTGCCTACGACATGTGGGTTCCCTAACATCGCGGTGGTGCCCGTGACGGTGGAGAAGGTCCGGACGACCAAGTCGACGTCGACCTGTGTAGTCGTCGGAGGTGGACTCTTGGGGTTGTCGGCGGCATGGGCCCTGGCACGGCGGGGCGCTGGCGTCGTTGTCCTAGAAGCTGGGAATGAGCTGGGCCATGAGCGTTCCGGTTCCAAGGGCGACGCCCGGATCTTCCGGCTGGGATACCCCGACCGCCTCTACGTCGAGATGGCGATGCGGGCCCGAGAGCTCTGGGTCCGGCTCGAATCTCGGATCGGCCGCACCCTCCTCCATGAGACCGGTCAGGTGACCTTCGGCGCCGACGTCGAGGAAATTGCTACCTCCATGCAAGCAGCGGGCGCACCGTTCGAACGGCCCAGTGCCCACGAGGTCGCCGCGAGGTATCCGGGCATCGCCGTGGATGGTCCCACTCTTTTGGAGCCAGCCTCGGGCGTTCTCGCGGCACGTGACTGCCTGCACACGCTCCGCGACGACGGCGGATTCGAGGTGAGGACCGGCGTCGAAGTCACGTCGCTGCACGATGGCGACCGTGAAGTCTCGGTGCGCACGACTGCCGGCGATGACATTCGAGCGAGCGTCGTCGTCGAATTGTGCCGGTCCTCGTGCACTCTCGTTGATCCTGTCAGACGGCAGGCAGACCGAGCTCGTGGTTGCTGCACCCTCGTTGCCTCAGGTGGCGTACTTCCGAGCCGCCGGGGGCCGGGACGAAAAGTGCAACTTGCCCGTTTTCATCGAGTGGGGATCCGACATGATCTATGGCTTGCCCGTGCCGAAGTCTTCCGCCGCGGTTCCCAACGACGTCACGGAACACGCCGACACTGAGCAGGCCGGCGCCGAGCACGCCGAGAACGACCTGGCCACGACGTACAAGGTCTCCCACCACACTCGAGGAAGCCCACTTTCTTCGTTCGACCCGTCGAGCTCCGAACCGCTGGCCGACGACGATCCTGCACTGGTCTCGCTGCTCCGATCTGCGGTGAGCCGGCTCCTGCCCGGCCTCGATCCCGAGCCCGTCGCGACCGAGCGGTGCGTCTACGACAACACCCATGACTCCGACTTCGTCATCGACCGCATCGGACGGATCGTGGTGGGCTGCGGAACGAGCGGACACGGCTTCAAGTTCGGGCCGCTGTTGGGTGAATTGATGGCCGACCTGGCGATTGGAACCGGTGGTCGGCAGCACCCGGGCCGCGACCGGTCTCCCATCGACGTGCGCCGTTTCTCTCTTCACCGAACGCATCACCGCTCCGCCTCCGATGCCGCGCGTCCCGGTCGTTCCGGACGGGCGGCTGGCGAACGCCGGTAGGTTGCCGGTCGGTGCCTCGTTACATCGCGCTCCTTCGAAGTGTGAACGTCGCGGGTCATGGGCGCATCGCGATGAGCGACTTGCGGGCCTCGTTCGACGTCCTGGGGTTCGGCGAAGTCCTGACCTACATCCAGACCGGTAACGTCCTCTTCACGGCTCCTTCAAGGAGCGAGAAGGCGCTCGCCGCGGCTATCGAGCAGCAACTCGCAACCGACTTCGGCGATTCGCCAGCGGTGCTGCTGCGAACAGTCAGCGACCTGTTGAGGATCGGCAAAGCCAGTCCCTACGCCAAGGCCGGAGCGAACCCTGCCCGTCATCACGTGACCTTCCTCGACCACGCGCCCCCCAAGAAGGTGGTGGCATCCCTGGAACTTCCGGTGAGTGGGAACGACGAGCTCCTCGTCGACGGCAGAGAGGTCTTCGTGTACACGCCCGGTGGCTACGCCGGGACCAAGTTCACCGGAACCTTCCTGGAACGACGGCTCGGGGTGGTGAGTACGTCGAGAAACTGGAACACGGTCATCAACCTGTGCGAGCTCGCCGGACGCTGAGCGCCTCGGCTGAAGAGATCGAACAGAAGGGAGAGGGCGAAGAGAAAGGAGCTCCCCGCACTCGCTTTAGACCGTCCGTGGGAGTCGATGCCGACGCGACGGTCTATCCGTTCACTTCGTCTCCTTCGTCTGACCGGCCTTCTTCGTCTGACCGGCCTTCTTCGTCTGACCGGCCTTCTTCGTCTGACCCGCTGTCGTCGTCCGACTCACCCTGCTCGTCGCATCGCTCACTTTGCTCGACGACGCCCTTCTGGCCACCTTCCGCTGCCTCGAGACCTTCACTGCTTCCCCGCCCTGGATATAACGGGCCAGCGTGTTCGTCACCTCTCGAGCGATGACCTCTTCGCTCAGCCCGGAATCCCGCAACACTGCGGCGGCCACGCCATCACCTCGCACCAGCCCCAACAAAAGATGTTCGGTGCCGATGTAGTTGTGGCTCATCTCGAGCGCTGACGACAGTGCGCTCGAGAAGGCAGCGATGACCCTGGGGGTGAAGATGAGATCTCCTTCGATATCCCCCGAACCGTGCTCGACGCGGTGTGCCACCTCCGACTCGGCCGTCTTCTTGGGAAAGTCCAGGCCAACAAGGACTTGCGCGGCGAGGCCTTGCGGCTCGGAGTAGAGGGCCAGGAGCAGGTGCTCGGTGCCGACGTAGCCGTGTCTCCAGCTCCGAGCGATCGCTTCGGCCTCGGTCACCACCGTGCGCGCCCGGGGCGTCAGGTGTTCGAAGGTCGGAGCGTTGGGACCCAGAGACAGCCGCACGGTGTGCTTCTGCTGCCGCGGCTTGTTTGGAGACTCCGAGGGCATCGCCGATCTCCGACCACGAGTGACCCGCGTGTCGAGCCTGATCAACGAAGTAGCCAAGCGCAGCGTCTCCAACCTCGGCCAAACCCTGGGCCAGCACCGACGCCGTGTGAAGCTTCGTCAGGGGTTCGGGTTCATTCGCCGCGTTGTCGACCCAGTGGATGGCGTCTTGGAGCGAGAGAGGGGCGGGAGCCATGCGTCAATCTTAGCTTGACGCATGAAGAACGTCAAGAACAGCTTGACGACACTGATCACAACCCACGAGACTGCCGGCATTCAAATGACCACGGAGGGTCGACATGGCCAAGTTGATCTACTCAGCCATCACGTCGCTTGACGGATACGTCGAGGACAAGAAGGGCAACTTTGACTGGGCCATGCCCGATCCCGAGGTGTATGCCTTCGTGAATGATCTCGTGCGACCGATAGGCACCCACCTCTACGGGCGCCGCATGTACGAAACCATGCAGTTCTGGGAGACCGCGCCGACCAGCACCGAACCCGCCGTGATACGGGACTTCGCAGAGATCTGGCGGGCGGCCGAAAAGATCGTCTACTCCCGAACGCTGCAGACGCCATCGAGCGGGCGAACCCGGATTGAACGAGCTTTCGACCCCGCGGCGATCAGGCAACTGAAGGAGGCCTCGGCCCGCGACATCATGATCGGCGGAGCCGAACTGGCGGGCGAGGCGATGGCTGCGAATTTGGTCGACGAGTGCCATCTATTCCTCAACCCGGTCATTGTCGGTGGTGGAAAACGCGCGCTGCCGGACGACGTTCACTGTCAGCTCACGCTGTTGGCCGATCGTTGCTTCGAGAACGGTGTTGTCCACCTCCACTACGGCACGAGCGGGGTGTCCGCCTGACAATCACCGGTTCGCAGTACGGTGATAAAGGACTTCTTGAGTCTCGTCACTCCCCCCGGAGCGTTGACTCTCCTGCGAATCCCGCACCACTCCGTAGGGCAGACCGAGCCCGTAGGGTGAAGAACCGTGATGAACAAGCCGACACGCCGTCCGTCCCGGTCCCGTCTCGACGGCCAGGTCGCCGTCGTCACCGGTGCGTCATCGGGCATCGGTCGTGCGATCGCGCTCGTCTTGGCCGAGAGGGGGGCCACCGTCGTCGGCATGGCCCGTCGCCAGGACCTGCTCAACGAGCTCGCTGGTGAGCTGGTACGCCGCACCGCCGACAGCACGACCACCGTCTGCGACGTGGCGGACGCGGAGGCCTATCGCAACGCACTGCGCGGTATCGCGGATCGTTTCGGCCGGCTCGACATCCTGGTCAACAACGCCGGCGTCGACCTCATGTTGCCGCTCACCGGTCCCGACACGGTGTGGAGTGGCGGCGATGCCACCGTCCACCGGGTCTTCGACGTCAACTTCTTCCCGGTGGTGACCGGAACGCTCGCCGTCCTGCCCGGCATGGTCGCGCGCCGACGGGGCATCGTGGTCAACGTCTCGTCGGACTCGGTACGAGCGCCCGAGCCGAGGCAGGGCGCGTACGTGGCGTCCAAAGCGGCAGTCTCAGCCTTCAGCGAATCAGTGGCCCACGAGCTTGCCGGCTCAGGTGTCCATGTTCACGTGCTGTACCCGGGTTGGGTTCCGACGGCGATGGGTCTGTCGGGCAACGAGGACGGCGGCACCCTTCCGCCGAAAATGGTGCGACGAAGCGCG
Source organism: uncultured Acidimicrobiaceae bacterium (assembly GCA_963824445.1). Lineage (GTDB taxonomy): Bacteria > Actinomycetota > Acidimicrobiia > Acidimicrobiales > RAAP-2 > Bog-473. Next base: position 478,556 of record CAWGPG010000004.1, read on the forward strand.
CATCAAGTCGCCACGCTCCTCGCCGACCGGATCGGCGGCCCTCACATCGACATCAACGCGTCCCGATTGCCTCTCATGGCGCCGATCGCCCGGTCGCTCGCGCCCTTGAGCTATGCGAAGGCGATGCGACGGATGGCGACCACCGGTCCCGCGTCGACCGTCGATCCGGAGTCGACGACCGATCCGGAGTCGACGACCGATCAGAAGTAGATGATCTGCTTTGCCCGCTCGGCGACCTCGTCCAGGTCGCCTGTCCAGGCGCCGGTCGACAAGTATTTCCAGCCGCCGTCCGCGGACACCACCACGATGGAGGCTTGCTCCCCCTCGCCGATCGTGGATGCGCACTTCACCGCTCCCGCGACGGCCGCTCCCGTCGACAATCCGGCGAACACACCCACCTCGGTGAGCCGCCGGGTCCACTCGATCGACTCCTTCGGCCGCACCACGGTCTTCCGGTCGAGCAGATCCGCGCCACCGAGCTCCTCGAAGATCGGCGGGATGTAGCCGTCGTCCAGATTGCGGAGACCGTCGACGATCTCACCCGACGGCGGCTCGACGGCCCAGATGGACACGGCGTCCCCGAGCTTTTCCCGAAGAAACCGCCCGACTCCGAGCAGGGTGCCGGATGTCCCGAGACCCGCCACGAAGTGCGTGACCGCCGGGCAGTCGCGCAGGATCTCGGGCCCGGTGCCTTCATAGTGCGCCTTGGGATTGGCTGCGTTCCCGTACTGGTAGAGGAATACCCACTCGGGGTGTTCCTCGGCGAGCGAGCGGGCCATGCGCACGGCACCGTTGGATCCTTCCGGACCTGGAGACTCGATGATCTCCGCCCCCCACAGCTCGAGCAGCTGGCGACGCTCGACGGAGACGTTCGTCGGCATCACCACCTTGATCGAGTAGCCCTTGACCCGGCACACCATGGCCAGCCCGATACCCGTATTACCCGAGGACGGTTCCATGAGCACCTGGTCGGGTTCACCGGGGCGGAGGACGCCGGTCCGCTCGGCCTCCTCAATCATCGAGAGTGCGACGCGGTCCTTGACCGAACCGCCTGGGTTCTGGCCCTCGAGCTTCAGGTAGATGCGGGCGCTCGGGTTCGGGCTGAGCGCGCTGACGTCGACCAGAGGGGTGTTCCCGATCATGTCGAGCACGCTGGCGAACGCCCCGCCCGGTCCGGCACCACGCTCGCGGGAGGCCGGCTCGGGCGACGCCTGCGACGGTCCCACCGGCTCCAAACCCGGAGCCCTCAGCCGCCCGCGACTGCGGGCAGGATCGAGACCTCGGCGCCGTCGGCGACAGGCGTGTCGAGGCCCTGGAGGTAGCGGACGTCGTCGTCGTCGACGTAGATGTTCACGAACTTGTGCAGGGAACCGTCGTCCTGGAGCACCTGGCCTGCCATTCCGGGGTACTCGGCTACGAGCTTGCCCAGGACCTCCCCGATCGTGGCGCCGTCGACGCTGACCACGGACGCTCCGCCGGCCTGGGTGCGCAAGACGGTGGGTAGGCGGACATCGACGGCCACGGGGCCTCCTCGTCGGGCTCAATTGGGCGTGCACTCGGTCAGGACGAAACGGCCTCGGGCCGCCCCGGCACCAGGGCTGGTCCGGCTCGGGACCGAACATCGGCCGACACCGATTGTTGACTGATCTGGTAACGATTCTACAGGTGCTCGACATCCGACCGCGGCGAGGGCAACCAGTCAGCCAGCTCACCGACCGGTCCCGAAGCCGTGGTGAGCGGACTCCCGAGCTACGGAACCCCCAGCTCAGGCAGGTCAAGTCCCGACGGGTCGAGCCCCGGCACGTCGAGCCCTGGCACGTCGAGCCCTGGCACGTCGAGCGGCTCCTCCGTGACCTCGGCACCTCTGATGGCGTAGCTCCGCACCACCGGATGCGCCTCCCGCAGAGAGACGAGCACGTAGTGCCAGCCCGGGTCGGCAGCCTGGGCCACGTCCGTCGGCGACGGGTACGCGTCCGTGTGGGTGTGGGAGTGGAAGACACCCACGATGTCTGCTCCGAGGGCCCGTGCCTCCCGGTCGACGCGGAGCATGTCCCGAGGATCGATCTCGTAGACCATGGCCGAGGCGGCCGCGTTCTGCGTCGGGAAGAGGTGGGTCGCCTCGTCTCCCCCGTAGGACCCGACAAGGAGGCCACACGCCTCGTCGGGCAGACCCGACAGACAGTGCGCCACCATCTGCATGTAGAGGTCTCGGGCCAGCCGAAGCATCATCGCAGGGTACCCTCGGAAAACTTATGGCCAGGGCGAAGAAGCAGATCGCGAAGCGGGCGGCTGCCCGCGAAGGGCGGACAGGCGACCGGACGGTGGCCACGAACCGTCGCGCCCGACGCGAGTACGAGTTCCTCGAGACGTTCGAGGCCGGGATCGCGCTCAAGGGGTCCGAAGTGAAGTCGCTGCGGGAGGGCAAGGCTCAACTCAGCGAGGCCTATGCCCGGGTGGACGACGGCGAGATGTGGCTCTTTCAGATGCACATCCCTCCCTGGCAGTATTCGACCGGATTCGGCACCCACGAGCCCGACCGGAAACGCAAGCTGCTCCTCCACCGGGCCCAGATCGACGAGCTGTTGGGAAAGACGCAGCAGCAGTCGCTGACTTTGATCCCGGTGTCCCTCTACTTCCGCGACGGCAAAGCGAAGGTCCAGCTGGCGCTCGCCAAAGGTCGCCGTCTCTACGACAAGCGGAACCTGATCATCGCCCGCGACGCCGAACGTGAGGCGGCCAGGGCCACAAAGGAGGTGGGTCGCTGGGGCGGGGACTGAAGCCCGTAAGTCGCCTAGAATGAACGGACTGGCCAAAGTGGCCGGGAGGAGCCCGTGAGGGGCGACAACAACCCAACGGGGGTGATTGGTTTCGACTTCGGTCGTCAAGGTAGGAGAAGCGAGCCGTGGTCTCCGGAGCCACGTTAAAGAGCCGGAACCAAAAACAAACGCCGAGCACACTCAGCTCAGCCTCGCTGCTTAAGTAGCGACGTCCGGCCGGTCCCCGCCCTACGGATCGGGTCCTGGGCGTCATTCAGTAGGGCTTACTCAACCGCTCTCACCAACTGAGCGCTGAGGACATCTTCGTTGGTTACGGGGCGACACTGCCGCCGGCAGCGGTGCCGCCCTCGACAATCTCATGTCGGCTGCGCTCGGAGAAGGCCTATTGCGGCTCCGGAGGACGCGGGTTCGATTCCCGCCACCTCCAAGAGCGGCTTGGCTGCGAACATGCAGACCAGGACGTTGTTGGAGGTGCACCGACACCTCGCTGGACAAGGTCAGGACACAAAAAGACACGGGCACGGTGTCCCGCAGCGGGGACGGAATCGAGCCACCGCCCCCCACGACTCGGACGAATCGGCTCCTAAGACCGGCGATCCCGGAGGAACGCCCGGATCACCAGTGCGGCCCGGACGTCCTTCTCCCGACCGACCTCCTCCTTGGAGCGCAGTACGTCCTCCAGGCTCGCCACCGAGACGTCCTCCCGACCGACTCGGACCCTGACCGAGGATCCGACCAACTCGTCGAAGCCCGTCGGCGTGGCAGCGGGCGAGAAGACGATGTCGAAATCGCCTGCAGCACAAGTCAGGTTCAACATCGTCATCGCCGCCAGCGACGCCGAATCATGGTCGAAAACCAGGCCCTCCTCGAGGTCGTCTACCCGGATGCGAGCGTCGAGTTCATCGAGCGCAGCCGACAACCGGCGCAGGTTCTCACTGTCTCGGCGAGGGATGATGTCGACGTCGTGGGTCGCCTCGAGGGGCGCGCCTTGGACGATGGCGGCGAATGCACCGATGACGAGGTAATCGACCCCCTGACGGTTGAGGACCGCCAGGATGCTTTCTGCCTCAACCTCGGGCCGCCTCACCTCCGCTTGGCGTTGGCGAACTTGGCGACGTTGCGCTGATGGCGCCTTTCGACGGCTTCCTTCTCGGACGTGGAGCGCCGAGCATGACGTGCGGCGAGCACGCGGTCGTGGTCGTCAAGCTTGTCCAACTGGAAGCGCAGCTCCAAGCCCGCGCCGGCGAGGATCTTCTGGAGCGTCGGGATGCTCGGCTCACGTTTGCCGCTCTCGATCCGCGCGATCTCGGACTGGGCGACGCCCGCATGCTCGGCCAGCTCTCGCTGCGAGAGACCCGCCCGGAGTCGCGCCAACTGCAAGAAGGCGCTCGCCGTCGTGGGAGGGGTCTTGGCCATGGCTCCATGATAGCCGATCAGCTATCGGATCTCTGCGAGGAGCTGTCGCCTCTTGATCAGGTAGAGGAACTCCTCACAGCTCTCCCATCGACGCTCGGGGAGCCTCGAGATCTCTGGGCTGAAGTTCGGAGAAGCTTCGGTCAGTGGGGCCCGACGCCGACGGCCGCTGAAGGCCGGAGGCGCCGAAGGCCCCTCCGCCGAAAATTTCTTTCGAGAAATTTTCGTGTCCGGCTGTGTCTCGCTGGCACTCACTGTGTCTCACTGGCACTCGCTGGGTGCCGCTGGATACCACTTCTGACCTGCGGCGATGTCACACCGGCGCTCCACCGTGGCCGCCATGGATCCCGACGACCACGCCATGCTCGAAGCGATCGTCCGCCACGGGCGACGAGGCCAGATCGCCGACTTCTTGGCTCAGGGCGACCAATGGGGCGGGTGCAGCTGTCCCATCCGGCTGCGCGGCTTCGTCGTCTCCGGTCGTCCCGGGGAGCAGACCGTGACCTTCTCGAGCTTCTCGCTCCCCGGCGGCGACGTCCTCAAGGCATGCGGCTCTCGGTCGGAGGTTCGCTGCCCGTCGTGCGCCGCGATCTACCGGTGGGATTCCCGCCACCTCCACGATGCCCTGTTCTGTTTTCCCGCAGGTCAGGGCATTCTTATTCGCTGATCGGCGCCGGCGCCGACCCCAAACGGCACGAAAAGGGCACACGAGGGCGGCCACGGCTTCAGACATTCGGGCTCTTCAGATCTGAGCGGGGACAGCCTCCGTGGAATCAGAACCCACACGCCTGCGCGAGCTGCTTGTTGGCTAACCCGGACCTGAAGGACATCCACCTACCAACCTTTTTTCGTCACCATGATCGGGACAGAACATGGCATGAATGCGACAGATGCCTGGTGTCAGCCAGCGATTGTCGAGGACTAAGACGTGGTTGGACTCATTGCTGGGTACCGCGCCCGTTCGCCAGCACCACTTGCTGACCGAGAATCGACGATGACGAAGGCGTGTTGGCGAGCGCAAGGCAATCCGAGACGGCCCAACACGCAATCCCACCGATGACTCCTAGGGGTACGCCCTGATCAGTGGGGACTTGCTCGGAAGCCCAAGTCTGTCCACCGTCATGCGTGGACAGAATGACTCCTGGCAGGTCAGTGTTCTCACCTCCTCTTGCTGGCAAGGTTGAGCCCGAGACCCAACAGTCCGAGTCAGTGGGGCATGAGATCGATACAAGATTCAACTGGGTGAGATTGCTCGAGGGAGAGGCTGACCAGGTCTGGCCACCATTGTCGGTGATCAACACGCCGGACGTGCGGAGACCGGTCCCTAGGGTGGTGTCGATGGCCATACAGTGCGACGGGTCAGCGCACGACATGGAACCAATCACGTCTCCCCCGGCAGGAACCGAACCCCTGGTCCAGGTCACGCCTCCGTCAGAGCTATAGAACACGGCAGCTGGGCGCCCCTGAGTGGTCGGGTCGGTGATCTGATAGCCGGTCGGCTCGGTTCCAGCGGCGATGCAGAGGTCGGGAGTGTTACACACCAGGGCATACCCCCGGAAGGTGCCGGGCATCGCCGACGACGACCACGTATGGCCACCGTCGGTCGTCACATTCGAGATGTATCTGACGCCGAGACCTGCGGGACCCGGCACATTCTGCAGGGAGTCACAATTCAACGCAGTCGCACAGGACAAAAGCAGTGCTGCGTCACCTGACCCCCCGGGCACCGGAAGCGTCGTCCAGCTCTGGCCACCGTCGGTGGTCGTAAACATGATCTGACTGTTGGAAGCGGCACCTGACGCGACCCCGAGCAGCATGCAGGTGTCGGCGGTCGGACACGTCATCGAGCTGACGAGAGTTCCCACTGTCGGCAGGAGCGACTGTTGCCACGTCACCCCTCCGTCGTGCGTGACCTCGACCACGCCCTGAGGAGGAGCCGTTTGGATGCCGTTGGGCTCAGGCGCGGACTGACCGGTGGCATAGCACGTCGTCGTCGAAGGACAGGAAAGCCAGAACGGATCCGACCCTATGGTCGGTTGGAGCGCCCACGCCGGCTGGGAGATGGAACCTGTGAGCCTCCAGGCTGCTGCCACAGAGACCGGTGGCCGCGAGTTCCGGCTGATTGTTAGCGGCACCGCGACGGCTGCGATCAAGATGGCAGCGGCGGCCATCGAGATCCAGAGAACCGGGGATCGTCGGGTCCGGACTCGCGCAACGGTGTGTCCGTAACGATCCGTCGGTGCCCTGCACATCGACGCTCGGTCCATCGACAGGATCTTGTCGAGCAGCTCAGCGGCTTCGGGGCTATCAGATCGGAAGAAATCGGAACTGACAGATGGCCGGGCGTTGTGCAGCGTATTCAGCACTTGGTCATCAAGTAGGTAGTCAGGCATCGGATACCTCCGTTGGCGAAATGTGGATGTGCGTGTCATCTCGTAACTGTCTGCTGGGACTCCGCCGTTGCACGGTCGATTCGAGACCAAGCTGTGCGGCAAGACGATTACGGGCACGGTGCAGGCGTGTCCGAGCAGCAACTGCCGTGCACCCGAGGACAACCGCTGCCTGCGATGGACTCAGGCCATCCCACGCGACGAGTAGGAGGAGTTCTTGATCGTCCTCTTCAAGGGCAGAAAGCGCTACTCGGAGAGCTGTGACACCATCGTCGTTCGGTTCGCTCGGAGCGGGATGGGGTTCCGGAATTGGAAGCCGCGCCAAGAGCGCGGCGGAGCGATAGTCCGAACGACGAAGGTTGCGCAAGAGGTTTCGTGCCACGGCGTACAGCCAGGGAAGCGGATCGTCCTGCGGAACCTCGTCGATTTTTCGCCAGGCAATTTCAAGAGTTGAAGATACGAGATCGTCCACGTCGGTCATCGAAACGCCCCGATAGCTCGCATAGCGCCCGAGAGCTGGATAGGCGCGCAGGAACAATGCGCGAAATCGAGATTCGGACTCCATCAACAAGTACCTGTCATGAGCTCCTCAAGCGTTACACCCCCTGGTCGGTGCGGTGCACCTTCTTCCAATCAGAATCGGCGCACAGTCGACCGACCCAACGCAACAACACCTTGATCCGCCCTTCAGTGGGCAGACTCAAGCTGCGCCGGCATGCTGAGGTGGACCGATGAACAGTCGGAGAACATGTGAATCACCTCCTCCAAAGGGGCCCCACGTGCCGGGTGATTCCCGTGCAAATAGTCAGGCTGGCCGGCGCTGATTCTTGACGTTGGATGAGGGCGAGTGCGACGGCCTCCACTTGGAGCCATTGATCCGTCAGCATGTCGCAGACTTCGGTGTAGGTCGCCGCGAGCAGCTCATCCACCGCTGCAATCGATGCAACGCGGACAACACGAAACGCTACCGGCAGGAAGTGACGGGACCTACGAAGACCGAAGCCGGCGACAGGTCCATCCCGATACCTGTCTGGGTCGAGATACTGGCCAGGAGGGCCGAGCGTCGCGGCACGCCCATCGACCAAGGCGAGTACCTCTTCCAGACGCGCTGCGGGAACCCAGTGAACCGGGACAAGCTCCGCCAGGACGTCATCCGCCCGGCGTTAAAGCGGGCGGGGCTCGACGAGACCATCCGGACTTACGACCTCCGGCACTCCCATGCCTTCCCCCTGATTGTCGACCTCAAGGCAGACGTTCTCACCGTCTCGCAACGGATGGGACACACCGATCAAGCCGTCACTCTGCGGGAGTATGGGCACCTCTTCGAGGGTGCCCAACAGAAGCTCACCGACCAGCTCGACGAGCTACGCGAGTCGACGGCCGTAGCGGACGAACCGGCCGAGATCATCGACATCAGCGAGGCGCGTCTCCGGGTCGTAAGGCACGAAAAGGGCACACGGGGCACGCGAAGGCCACAGAGTTCCGGCAACCCCGGCGAGGCGTGAACAATCGTAAGCGTAGGTAGACCGCAGTTTCGAGGCTCTCATCAGGGCGGGCTACGGACAACCGACGCGGGGTCGATTCCCGCCACCTCCAAGGGTGCTCAGGAGAAACCGTGAGCATCGTTGGAGGTGCGCCGACGCCTTCATAGCGTTCGAGAATTTGCACGCCCGAATTGATGGCGTCGCGCCCAGGGCGCACTGGGGTCAGCTGAGTTCGCTAACCCTGAGGGTGTCGACGTGCTGTTGGAAGGCAACAGCTTTGCCACGGTCCAGAGTCCACACGTGGACCATTTTCACGACGGCTGGCTCTCCGGAGCTCTTGTGCACCCATCTGTAGTTCCCGAGCGCCACGACGGTGTCACCGTCGACGACGAACTGCTCGGGCACCACTGCGAAGTCATCGCCGATTTCCCCGAGTCTCATGAACACCCCTTCGAGCACGGCCTGAGGACCGACGTACGTGCCAGCGAGTGGAAATCCGTCGGCTTCGGTCCACTGGATGTCGTCGGCCATGACACCCAGGGCGGCGGGTACGTCGCCCGTAGCGAAACTTGCATAGGCGTTTTCGATGATTTCCTTATTGCTGGCCATCTCGTCTCCTCTTTCCCGGCGGCACATGCCGATCTTTCCTGGCGGCACATGCCGAGCGGCCAGGCGACCCCTCATGTTCCTTGGCACCCGTTCGATGCCTGGGGTTCCGTCTGCTCCCGACGATGGAATGAAGCTGCTATCTCCGCTTCGCGGCCAAGGGCTTACGAATGCCCGCCGGGCTCTACCACGTCCCGGACGAAGTTCCCAGCGTCAGACTGGCGAGACCCGAACTCGATCCGCATCCCGTGGGGACGGCTGTGCTCCAGTTCCGCGTCCGACAGCGTGGCGTTCGGCGTTGCGTACGGTGCGAACGATCCGGTGACGGTTCCGCCGGTGACGGTCAGGCTCGTCATGCCTGGCGCACCCACCACCGAGAAGGCGGAAGGTTGCTTCCAAGGGGTTGGAGCTCCCGGCGGGGTAGCCCACGTGAGCTTGAATTTCGAGGTCGACGTCGGAACCCGAGACAGGCCGTTGAAGACCTTCGAACACCGATTCGACTTCGCTCCCGTAAAGATCAACTTGCCCTTGATCGCTCCGGTGGCGACGAAGCCAGCATTCGTCAGGCACACGCTCGCCGTGTTGCCCAACGCCGCGTTGACAACCATCGTCTCGGTCGTCGCCGTGCCGCCATTGGTGAGCGGCGGAGTAAACCTGATCGACCCTGACCACGGGCCTTGAGACTGATTGCACGTCACCATCCCCGGAAGAGGTGGCGGAAACGTGATTCCTTGAGCCTCCACAGCCGGGATGAGCGTCAACGCCAATACACCGGCAGTTGCAACGATCGTGCGCTGATAGAGCTTCTTCATTCGGTCATTCCCCCTATTCGAGATCTGTAAGTGCAGCCATAATCTTCGAACCATCCGACTCCGCGAGACGCTCGATTACATCGAGATGTTGCTTCCCGGAAGAATCGAGAACGTCGAGTACGAGCCAGTTCCACATGTCGGCCCAGGGATCGAGGTCACCAGAACGAGCTGGTGTGGCGATGCCGGCGTAGTGAAGGAGCCCGACTTCACCGCGGTTCCCGTCGGAGCATTCAGATTGATGGTGTCCGTACCGGATCCGACGACGGTGCCCGTGTTGTTCTTGTAGACCACCTTGGTCGGCGCGATCGCGGGGCCGGTGACCGCCCAGTTGACCTTCACCACGATCTTCCCGACGATGTCCGAACCGGCGAAGTTCGCGCAACTACTGCCGTTCGCCGTCGAGGGAACGGGGTTGTAGAAGCCGTGTCCCTTCACCGTTCCTCCGGTGACGGTCACCCCAGAAGGAGACGTGACGCTACCTCCGCACGACCCTCCGACCACCATGGTCGCAGTGAATTGGATCTTGACGCCGCCCGGGCTACCGGCCGCGGTCAGACCCGGCGAGAGGGTGCCGCTGCCTGAAGCGATCTTGCAGATGGCGGTTCCGGTCGCTGGCGGAGGAACCGCTCTCGCGACACCAGAGGATGAAAGCACAACGAGACTCGTCGACACCGCGACAAGCGCACTGATAGACGCCAACCTTCGAAACATCTCCCACCCCTCTCGCGTTACCACGGACCGCCGCGCGTTCAGATCAGTGAACGAACCCACGATGGTTAACGCCTTGTGACACAGACCATAACTGAACAACCGTCCGACGCCAACCCTTTACACGGCGTTTTCCAGATTTCTTCGAGCGTTCGCCACGTGATCGATGACAGCGACTGGGAATCGACTGAGATATTGCATTTCAGCTGGACCTGGACCGTCACTGATCCAAATCCAGCAACCGCCGGGCATCCTCAAGGATTCAGTCGTGCAGAAGCTTGTAGCCGTTCTCGTACCAGCATCGCGGCGGTCGAGCCTTCACCTACCGCGGCTGCAACCCGTTTGACAGACCCGATCCCGGCTCCTGATGGAGCTCTCGTCATTTGGTTGCGGAGACGAGCCATGCGGCGGCCCCAAGCCGGACGCCGAGGCCAGGCTCGTATCGTTTGGCGAGCAATCCACGTACCCTCTCGACGGCGAGGGTACGTGCGTCGGAATCAGCGTGTCTGAGTAGCCCCCGCGAAATACCGACACCGAGCAGGAAGTCGACCGATTCATCAAGAGTGCCACCCCCGCCGACCAGTACGGTTGGCAAAACGGGCTCAATCTCGACTCGGGTGAAGCCCCCTTGGTCAAGCAGCGCAACGATCTCATCAGGATCCTTCAGAGAGAACATGCCCGGCCCGCCAGCCTGTCCTCCGAGAGAGGGAAGCGCGACATGCTGCGCCACCGCCTCGGCAAGGATCGAGACCCACTCGTTGGCCTCAATCCCTTGCCAGCACGTGAACGTGATCCGGCCACCCGATACGAGCGAGCGGCAAAGGTTCGCGAACGCAGACGCTGGTTGGTCAAAGAACATGACGCCGAGCTGACTGATCACTAAATCAAATGCCCTCTCCGCAAAGGCGTACGTTTGCGCGTCTGCAACCAAGAATTCGACATTATTGAGCGATTCGGCGTGGGCCCGGTCGATGGCGACCTCGAGCAGCGGCTCGGAAATATCGGCACCAAGAACGCTGCGGCTGACGTGGGCTGCCCTACGGGAAACTGCCCCGCACCCGCAACCCACTTCAAGCACGGCGTGATGTGGTCTCAGTGGAAGGGAAGTGAATAGCGCGTCGGTGAGCGGCGCAAACTGGCGGTCGTATCGGTCGGCGTTCTCAACCCAGTGCGTGGATTCTGAACCGTTCCAGGCCTCAGATTGTTGCTGGTTCGCGGTCACGCATTGGTCCTTGGTGCGGGCGGCGTCGGTCGAAGATCGTACTGGCGTCAACGTCTATCGGGCACCGCACCGGTCACCGTGCCCGCGGCTGCACCTCGAACCGAGTGTGCAGCGCCGCCCGCCTCATCGTGGCTCAGGTGGTTTCGGCGTCGATTACGCGGTCGGGGTCGGGAACAAGTCGGATGTACGGAAGCGGAGCCTTCCAGCCAGCGGGGAATTTCTGGCGGGCATCGTCGTCCGAAACGGCGGGAACGATGATCACATCCTCGCCGTGTTGCCAATTCACGGGCGTGGCCACCTGGTGCTTGGCCGTGAGCTGGCACGAATCCAGCAAGCGCAGCACTTCGTCGAAGTTCCGGCCGGTGCTCATCGGGTAGGTGAGCGACGCCTTGACTTTCTTGTCGGGACCGATCACGAAGACGGACCGGACGGTCTGGTTGTCGGCCGCCGTCCTTCCTTCGGAGGAATCGCCCGTATCTTCGGGCAGCATGTCGTAGAGCTTGGCCACCTTGAGCTCGGGGTCGCCGATCATCGGGTAGGTGACGGCATAACCCTGAGACTGCTCGATGTCCTTGGCCCATTTGCCGTGGCTGGAAACCGGGTCGACGCTCAGACCGATGATCTTTGTGTTGCGGGCCGTGAACTCGGGCTCCAGCCCGGCCATGTAACCCAGTTCGGTCGTGCAGACCGGGGTGAAGTCCTTCGGATGCGAGAAGAGGATGGCCCAGCCGTCGCCGATCCACTCGTGGAACGTGATCGGACCCTGGGTCGTCTCCGCTTCGAAGTCCGGAGCCACCGAATTGATTCGTAGCGACATAGTTTCTCCGTCGGGCTTTGGGAGCAGAAGTCAAGCTGTAATTTCAACGGCAAACATTACTAACGACGTGTTCTTCGGAACAAGGGCTGTACTTTCCGATCGACAGAAAGCAGTTGGCCGTCCCGATGTCCGAAGGTCGGCGAACTTGAACAGGTTATGGCCGGCGTACCCAGTGCCTCTTTGATTGGCCGGCGCCGGAATCGCCTTGGCGTCTCAGCTCCAGGTCTCGTTGAGTAGCCGACGCGCGAGCTGCGAAATGCTCGTTCTGCTCATCCTCGGTCTGCGTCGTCACCGAATAGGGACGATCCTGACCAGCACCCGAGCCGTCGAGCGTGAGCTGCTACCCGATGCGTCCAATCTCCCGCAGCCACCTGGTCGTGGCCTCCAGTCCCTCGTCGAGGCCGATGGGGTCGTATCCGAGGCGCTGAAAAGTCTTGCTCTCGCCCAGCGGGCGGCGCACCGGGGACTCCGCAGCCGCCTTGGCCGCGATGGCCACCAGCGTCGGCCCAAAAACCTTGAGGACTTCGGGGTCGTCAGAGGGTTCGACCTCGACCACGTGGTGTTCGATGCCTGCTAACTCGCAGATGCGATTGCAGGCGGTCGCGATGCTCACCACGTCTTCGGGCTGGCCGTCGAGCATGTAGCGCTCCCCCGCCACACCCCGATCGAGGGCCAGCAGGCACCCGCGGGCGATGTCCTCGGCGAAGACCCAGCTCACGGGGAACGTGAGGTACCGTTCGATCCGCTGGCGCAGGGCCGACACCAGCACCCGGTTGAAACTCGTGATGCCCAGGGCGTTGCTGGCGACCGGTGACGGGCCGAAGATCGCACCGGGGTGCGTACTCACCACGTCGAGCCCACGATCGGCTCGGGCCATCGCATCGAGGAACGCCGCCATCTTGGTGACGGTGTAAGGGTCATCGCTCGGCTCCCGGGAGACGGGTGCGTCTTCGCGGTCGAGGCCTGTCCCGGTATCGAAGAACGTCCCGGTGCTCACGGCCACGACGCGGCCCAGGTCGAGTCGCTCCGCCGCGTCGAGCACGTTGCGGGATCCCCCGACGTTTACGGCCTCGAAGTCGGCCATGTTCTGGCTGGCGCCGCCGAGCAGCGCTGCACAATGGATGACGGCGTCGCTTCCCTTCGCCGCCCTGAAGACGTCGTCGACGTCGGTGATATCGCCGGTCACGACCCCCACTCCCATGGCGGCGAGAGGGGCGGTGTCGGCAGTGGGCCGGGCAAGGGCACGGACCTGGTCGCCCCGCTCGGTCAGCAGCTTGCAGACGTTGGCACCGGCCAGGCCGGTCGCCCCTGTGACCAGTACCGTCTGCGTCACGCGGTGGGGAGGGCCGAGCGGTCCGGCATTGCCGAATCGACTTGGTCGGCGCGAAAACGGATGACCGGCTCGTCCTCCCCGAACACGTCCAAGGTATGGATAAAGCGGTGCAACCCCATCGAGTTGGCACAGGCGAACCCGAGCTCGATGATCTGTGCCGTCGTGAACACCTCTCCAAGGCGCCGATAAAAGTCCGCGTCGATCGCGTGATGGTCGGCGGACAAGAGATCGAGGAATTCGACCGCCAGCCGCTCCTGGTCGGTCAGCTCTGAACCACCGGGCGTAATAAGGCAGGCGACGTCCTCGTCGGTGATGGAGTCGTGCTTGCGCGATTGCATGCAGGGCTGGCACTCGCCAAGCTGGGCGCTGCGGATGCGAAGCAGTTCGAGAATCCGGCCGCCAAGCAACGACTGCTGTCCCCACGACGCTCGCGCCGCGTGCGTCATCATGATCTGCGAGGTCTTGTAGGCAAAGATCTGCAGTGGAACCGGTGTGGCGTACAAGCCGTCGGCCACTCCCTCTTCGATGACGCGGCGCGGTTCGGGCGCCAGTTGGTCCATCGGGATGGGCTCAATTCTTGGCATGCGACTCCCTTCACGCCCCGCTTCACGGGATCGTTCGTTCGAACGAGGCGCCGGAGCGCCTTCGCCCTACTGCACCTCGGGCTTACTGTACTGTCGCCCCGATGCCACTCGGACCTTCGTCAGCGTCCCTGAGCGGCCGGGTGGCGGTCGTGACGGGCGGTGGCTCGGGGATCGGGCGGGGCATCGCCCGAGGCTTCGCTGCCTTCGGGGCCCGCGTTGCCATCTGGGAGCGCAATCCCGAGACAACCGCCGCCGGCGCCGAAGAGGTCGGCGGCCTGGGCATCGTGACCGACGTCCGGGAGTCCAACCAGGTGGACGAAGCCCTTGCACGAACCATCGCCGAGCTGGGCCCGGTGACCATCCTTGTGAACAATGCCGGCGGGGTGTTCTCCTCTCCGCTGCTCGAAACCTCGGAAAACGGCTTCGACGCGCTCTATCGCGCCAACCTCAAGCACGTCATCCTCTGCACCCAGTTGGTTGCTCGGGGCATGGTCGATCGGCGGACGGGCGGGAGCATCATCAACGTGACGTCCATCGAAGGTGTCCGGGCCGCGCCCGGCTATGCGGCATACGCAGCGGCAAAGGCTGGCGTCATCAACTTCACCAAGACCGCGGCACTCGAGCTGGCGCCCCACGACATCCGGGTGAACGCCCTTGCCCCCGATATCACCATGACAGAGGGCCTGAAGTCAGTGGCCCCGCCGGGGGCCGAGGCCAGGTTCGGGCTCACGGTGCCGATGGGTCGGGCCGGCCACGTCGACGAGATGGCGGGCGCCGCTGTGTTCTTGGCCGGGGAGCTCTCGAGCTACATCACCGGTCAGACCATCCACGTCGACGGCGGGACTCAGGCCTCCAGTGGCTGGTATCACGACCCCGAATCCGGGGACTACGTGCTCGGCCCGTCGTCGTAGGCGGCGGGTGAGCCTAAAGGGTCGACCGGCGTCAGTCCTCCTGAGCCAGCCCGACGTGGGCCGACATACCGCCGTCAATGACGATCATCTGCCCGGTGATGTAGCGCGACTGATCGGAGGCGAGGAAGACCACAAGGTCAGCGACGTCGCCTGGTTGGCCAAGATAAGGCGTGAGGCAGCCCCTGGCCAGGTGGGCCAGTGTCCGCTCGTCGAGGTGGGCACGGACGGCGTCCGTGAGAATGAGTCCCGGCACGATGGTGTTGACCCGCACGCCCTCCTTGCCGTGACTGGTGGCGACGTACATCGTGAGGGCGTTCACGCCGGCTTTGGAGACGCCGTACGCGGTCCGGGTGCGGTCGCCCTTCATGGCGGCCCCCGACGACATGTTTATGATCGAGCCGCCTCCGCCGCGAACCATCTCTGGCACGGCGTGCTTGCAGGTGAGCATCTGGCTCCGCAGGTTGACTGCCATCGTCCGCTCCCACACCGCGAGGTCGAGGTCGGGCACGGCGGTGTCTCGTGACAAAAAGTCCGATTCGGTGAGCGCTGCGTTGTTATGAAGCACATCGAGCCTGCCGAAGCGTGTCACGGTAGTCGCCACTGCCCGCTGCACGTTGTCCTCGTCCGCGAGGTCCGCCTCGATCGCTTCAGCCGTCCCGCCCGAGCCGCCGATTTCCGCTGCAACCCGGCGAGCCGCTTCCTCGTCCACGTCGACCACCATCACCGCCGATCCCTCGGACGCCAGTGCCCGGGCGGACGCCCCGCCGATGCCTCCGCCCCCGCCGGTCACCAACGCCACCTTGTCGACTAGCAGTCGTCCCACCTGTCCTCCGTTTCGTCAGAGCGTCCCTCAGATGATGGTGCATCGGAGGTCACGACCGCCGTTGCCGCTCCGATCGCGCTCGCCCTCAGACCACAAGGTTGGCAGGACGATCGAACAGTCCCGCTCAGCCCGTGAGCACGAGGAGTGCGGCGATCGACTCGAGATCGACTGGGTTGAATCCTGTCTCCGCGAGCTGCCCGGCTGAATTCGACGGCGCCCCGGTCGAAGGAACCGGAGCCGTCGGAAAGGTCGTGACTGTGCTGGTTTCGGGACAGTGCAAGGGTCGCTGTACGACGGGGTGTGTGGCCCACGAGATGGAGGACACGCAGCTCGTCCGCGATTCCCCTTGCGACGCCTACAGCCCCGTCCGGACGCCGCATGCGATCCGACACAGGGGAAGACAGAGCACGTGTCGAACGTCTCGCCATGTGGTTCAGCAAACGCGGGAGTGTTGAGCTTCCAACACTCCCGCGTTTCGCAGCCTGTTGCTACACGGCCCGCACGTTCTGCGCTTCGGGACCCTTTCGCCCGTTTGCGACGTCGAACTCAACCCGCTGCCCTTCATCGAGCGACTTGTAGCCGTCGCCGCTGATGTTCGAGTAGTGGACGAAGACATCCTTGTCGCCTTCTGACGGGGTGATGAACCCGAATCCCTTTTCTACGTTGAAAAACTTCACTGTTCCGGTTGCCATTATTGCCTTGCTCTCATTTCATTCATTTGCTTGCGCTGATGCGCTCGTGTTGCGCCGCTGATGGAGCGGCCGCGAATCCTGTTCTCCTCGATCTCATCCAACTGTTGTGCCTGCGGGATAAGCGCTGCCGGCGGTCACGATGCCACCCGCGGCGATACCCTGACGTTTCGAGCCTCCTGACCACGCCTACCGGCGGCGAGGTCGAAGTCGACCTGTTCCCCTTTTCGCAGGAATGGTCTGTTCGATCCATGCCACTGAAGCTTGGAGTGATGCACGAAGACATCGCTGCCGTCCGGGGCAGAAAGAAAGCCGTAGCCGCGCCGCGCGTCGAAGAATTTGACTGTCCCGTTCACCCGGGACGCGGTCGCGTTATGACGACTTGATCGTTCCAGGTTGGCGTTGCGCGGCGGGTTGCTCGACCCTGTGACCCATCGGCGGTCGGTGAGGGACCGACGACGCAGCCGTCGCTTCGAAGGGCACCGTGAATTTGGCTGGGAATCCGAGCTCTCTCTGCAGCGCCCGCACCTCATGCTGTTGCTCGACTGGCACCAGGGACACCACGGTGCCCGTGTTCCCGGTCCGACCGGTACGACCGGAACGGTGCACGTAGCTCTCGGCGTCGGCCGGCGGGTCGAAATGCACAACACAGGGAACGTTGTCGACATGGATTCCCCGGGCGACGACGTCGGTGGCCACGAGGGCGTGGGCTCTGCCGTTGGCGAACCGGGCGAGCGCTCTTGCTCGCTGCCCCTGCGACCGGTCGCCGTGGATTGGAGCCGACACGACCCCGGCCGCCTCCAACTGGCGCGCCACCCGGTCGGCGCCGCGCTTAGTCCGGCAGAACACAAAGGCCTGCCCGTGTTGTGCGATCAGCTCGGCGGTGATCTTCACCCGATCGGCGCGCGGCATCTGCCAGAAGTGGTGCGTGACGTCGTCCCCTTGCGACGGTTCGGCCTGAATTTGGCAGCGCACCGGATCGCTCTGGTACTGCCGGCTGATGCCCTCCACCTCCTTGCCCATGGTCGCAGAGAACAACAAAACCTGGCGTCTTGGCACCGTCTGATCGACCAACCGACACACTGGACGAACGAAGCCCATGTCCACCATGCGGTCCGCCTCGTCGAGCACCACGGTGCGAACTCGGCTCAAGTTCACATCACGTCTCTCGACAAGATCCTCAAGCCGTCCCGGGCAGGCCACCACGATGTCGACGCCTCGGCGCAGCGCCCGTCGTTGACCTTCGTAGCCGGTACCCCCGTAGAGTGCGACGACCTTTTTGCCTTGGGGGCCCATGAGGCTCGCCAGGACTACGCGGACTTGTTCTGCCAGCTCACGAGTCGGAACGAGGACAAGAGCTCCCGGCCGCCCGGGTCCCGCGCCCTTGGCGTTCAAGACGAGCGGGAGGCCGAAAGCGAGCGTCTTGCCCGAGCCCGTGGGGGCCTGGCCGCAGATGTCGCGTCCGGCGAGCGCTGCGGGAATTGTCGCCACTTGAATCGGCAACGGCCTGGAGATTCCCAGGTCGTCAAGGCGCTGGGAAAGGGTCGCGCCAACCCCAAGGTTGAGAAAGGAAGAAATGTCAGATGCTCCGTTCGAGTTGAGAAAGGCCAACTCGGGTGTCAATTCGAACGGGCCACGCCGGAAGACTGCTTCGGCGGCTTGTACTTTATCACCAAGCGCTGTGCTCCCAGCCGCGACCAGTGAGGCATGGGTTCGGCCATCTCCCGAGCCATTGAGACTCTTCAAGGTCGTGAACTGGGCTTAACGTCGGTGAGAATCCGCCGGTTGCGGCTACGTCTCTACCGTGATCCAACGAGCCAAAATTCGCCAGAGCCTTTCCGCGCCTGCCGTCCCAAGCCCCGGATGTCTAGGGCCTCACTCCGTCCACATCGTTTTGGGTCACTCGGATCGTCCGCGGCCAGCCATTGGCAGTTGAAAGCCGAACCCAGTACACGTCTCCGTCGAAGGAGATCCATGAAACAGTCGGAGTCGTTGCTTCGGGTGTCGCTGGTGCGAAAGGCTGAGATCGGCTCCTTGGATTGACCCGGTAACCGCGGAGTGGATGGTCGACCTCGGCGGTGCAGGTGCCGCCTGAACCTCGGACCCGCCAAGTCAACTTCGCCATTTTCTTCACGGAACCTTCTTCCAGTCGGCCCGGTCTCAGACTTTCGCCCTCGAAGCGGTGCTCGAGGGGATCAGCAATCGTGCAGGCAGCCGAATTGTGGGTCCGCAGCTCGGCCCCACGTGTGAATTGCCCCAGTCTACTTCGTCCCGCGGAACTTCGCGAGCCACGCTGCGGTAAAGGTCCGCGCCGCGGATTGTTCCTCGGGACCACCGGGACGACTATCAGGACCGCAGCAGTAGAGGCGGAACGGTTTTACTCTGAACGACCATGGCCGTGGAGATGGAGCCCGAGGGCGTCCTCCTTCACCTTCTGGGCTATGGCACGCAGACCGAAAAGGAGATCACGGGCGACTCTTCGTTGTGGCACTTGTCCGACCCAGAACGGGCCCTGACATGGTGTGGCCTCGACGTGGGTTACGGCAATCCACGATTGAAATGGAGCCAAACGCCGGAGGACCGGCGCTGCCAGGTGTGCGTGGACCGTCTCCTGCGGAGCCCATGAGGCCCTCGACGCCGACGACTCCGGCGCTCCGCCGATCACCATGACATCGATCGCCATCGAGCTGACAATTCGTGTACAGCGCATGCCCTTGACACGAAGACCCTTTGCACCTTTGCGCCATCTCACTCACGAGTTACTGAAGGCTCCGGGTTACCATCAGGCGATGTCGGCGCGATTGGACCCCTCGTGGTTGGTCTTGTCGAGCCCTTCGACACCATCCGTGGATCGTTGCGTCGATGTCTTCAAGCGGCCCGACGGCACATTCGGGTTTGAAGAGTTCCGACGCGACCCAGAAGACATGGGCGGTTGGACACCGATCGCCTACTACTCGGGCAGAAGCTTCGCGACCGAGACGGACGCTATCGACGGCGCCCTCTGTGCCGTGCCGTGGCTCTCGGCGGTGCTCGACATCTCGCAGTACGGACGGGGACCCTGAGGTCTCTTTCTAAACGGAACCCTGCTGACCGGCAACAGGCGAATCGATCCACTCAAATGCGAAGCGGTCACGGTGTTCCCGCTCGGTGAGTCCAGTGTTCGTCGGCCGAATCCTTGCCCCAGTTCCAGGGTGCGGGATGTCGAAGAGCACCCGTAGTGACGCCATGATGACTCCAGCGGGGCAAACCGTCACCACCGTGCAATCGGAGAACTCCGCGGAGATTCACTTGAGTATCCGGTCGACCCGCTCGTGGAATGCAGCCTTCCGCGAGGCGGATTCAGGCCAGTAAGTGGGCGGCCTCCTCCGACGACCATCTCTCGAGCTGGTCAGGCCGTCGACCTTGGTGGCATCACAAGAACTTTGGCCTGCGTGAGGCAAACCGACCGATCGCCGTTCAGCACGGAGACGCGCACGACAGCACGCCGGGCCAGACGCCTACGATCGAATCATGCAAGGCCGTTCGGCAGGCAATTGGTGGGGCACGACGATCGAAGCGTCGGACCCCGCCGCACTAGCACACTTCTACTCGATATTGCTCGAATGGCCGGTCGTCCACGAGGAGCCCGGTACGTCGATCGTCAAACCACCGCAGGACTCTGTCTTCGTAGTTTTTCAGAAGGCAGAGGACTTCGTTCCGCCGATCTGGCCGCCTGAGCCTGGGGAACAGCGGACGATGATGCACCTCGACATCGAGGTAGCTGACCTCGATGCCGCTGTGGCGGACGCGCTAGCGCTCGGAGCGCACGTCGCGACGTTCCAACCACAAGACAACGTCCGCGTTCTCCTCGATCCCGACGGGCACCCATTCTGCTTGTGCCGGGACACCGAGGACTGATGCTGTTCACGGCGTTCGGTCAGCTGGAGCGCCTGAACACCATTCGACATTGGGCTTCGGTTCCTATTCCAGGCCTCGTCCTTGGTCCCACGCCGGAGTTATCCGACGTCGGACGAACGAACCGACAGCCGCTACCTCCGCCCTGAGACGATGGAGACCGGAACTACTCGAACCAACGCCCTACCACGTGCCGGCTGACGTTCCCAGGGTCAGGCTGGAGATTCCCGAACTCGATGCGCACCCCAGAGGGACAGTCGTTCCCCACGTGGAGTCAGAGAGCATGGCATTCGGCGTCGCATACGGTGAGAACGATCCGGTAACCGTTCCTCCAGTGACGTTCAAGCTGGTCATGCTCGGCGCACCCACAACGGAGAACGACGAGGGCTGTTTCCAGGGTGTCGGAGCTCCGGGCGGCGTAATCCACGTGAGCTTGAACTTCGACGTGGTGGTCGGGACATGTGATGCACCATTGAAGATCTTCGAGCACCTGTTGGACTTCGCTCCGGTGAAGGTCAAGGTACCTTTGATCGCTCCGGCGACGGCGATGCCTGCAGTCGTGACGCACGGGCTCGCCGAGTTGCCCAACGTCGCCTTGACGACCATTTTCTCAGTTGTGGCTGTGCCGCTATTGAGAATCGGAGGGGTGAACGTGATCGACCCAGACCACACGCCTTGCGACGGGTTACAGGTCACCACGCCTGGAAGCACTGGCTGGAACTTCACTACAGCGCCAGCCTCCACAACCGGAACGAGTGTCAAGACCAACACGCCTGCCGTGCCAACGATCATGCGTCGATAAAGCTTCTTCATGCGTCCGCCTCCTTCAGAGGGAAATGTACAAGTCGCCAGAACTAATGGAATCAATACCTTTGGGAGGAGTCGACTACATCGAGATGTTGCTTCCCGGAAGTATTGAGAATGTCGAGTACGAGCCAGATCCACATGTCGGCCCAGGGATCGACGTCACCAGGACGAGCTGGTGTGGCGATGCCGGCGTCGTGAAGGAACCCGACTTCACCGCGGTTCCAGTCGGAGCGTTCAGATTGATGGTGTCCGTACCGGAGCCGGAGACGGTTCCAGAATTGTTCTTGTAGACCACCTTCGTCGGCGCGATTGCGGGACCGGTGACGGCCCAATTGACCTTCACTTTGATCTTCCCGACGACGTCCGAACCTGCAAAGTTGGCGCAACTGCTGCCGTTCGCCGTCGAAGGGACAGGATTGTAGTAACCCTCTCCTTTCACGGTCCCGCCGTTGACGGTCACCCCCGACGGTGAGGTGACGGTGCCTCCGCAGAACCCTCCGACCACCATCGTCGCAGTGAACTGGATCTTGACTCCGCCCGGGCTACCGGCTGCGGTCAGACCGGGCGAAAGTGTGCCGCTTCCCGACGCAATTTTGCAGATGGCCTTTCCAGTCGCTGGAGGAGGATTTGCTCCCGCCATGCCCGATGATGGAACCAGAACAACAAGACCCGTTGACACGGCGACGAGTGCGCCAAAAGACGCCACCCTTCGAAACATGTCCCACCACCCTCTCACGTTTCCACCGATCGCCCGTTCCAGACGTCTGAACGAATCGGTGATGGTAAACGGCCCGTGACAAACCATATCTGAACATTCGGCGGGCGCCAACCCCCTTTGCAAGCATTTCTCGTTTGCGGCATCGAGGAATTCAACTGGGAATCGACTGAGTTTGATGCCGCAGTCGGTGATTCCACTATTTGTCGAGCAAGTCAGTCAGCTTCGCCAGGGGAACGAGGTCGGCTGCCATCGCGGCCAATCGGGCATCAATCGTGACGAGTGCGTCGGCCTGAAGCTTCGCGATCGCGACATACTCGGCGTCGAAGATCGTTCCGCCGCTCTGGCGGGCGATCTCCCACGCCGTCCGTCGTGAGACTCGATCTCCGAGCAGTCGGATCTTCATTTGCGTGATCCGTTCATGGATCGCCAGCGCCGCATCCTCCGTGAGCACACTGTCGCGCACGTGCTCGAGAAGCTGGTTGAGTGCCTGCGAACGCAGTGCATTCGGCGCTACCAACCGGTCAGTGGGCATCACTTGGTCCTCGCCGACCGCGAGCTCAAGCAGTGTGGGTGGGTCGATGACGAAGCGGCTCATGAGTGAGATCCTCCTGCTGCAATTGAGGCGGCCCCGCATGCGTCTCGTACCAATGTATGAATAGTCGAGTCGGCCCTGGTTGAACGAGCGGCGCGAAAGGCTTCGGGTCGGATTGGACCGAGTCCAGCACTCTTCGAGTTGCTCCTGCGCTGCCGTATGATCCCCTGCAAGGCTCCCGGTGTGGTTCCGAAGTCGACTGCCACTCAGGCAACGCTCGTCACACACCTATCGACGCTGACAGCCGCCGCGCATGTCCGAACGCGCCGACGAATAGGGGTGCACCGGTTGCGAGGCGATGGATCTCGGTCGGTTTGGGAGAGTTCACACTTGACCCATCGGGAGGTGCCGAAACATGCCTGAGCCCAGCGATCTTCCCTATGGGGCCAACGAGGTCCCTGGCATTGTCAATCGTCCCAGCACCTTCTCTGTGTCCGACACGCTCGAGCGTCTGAGCGAGATCATGCACGACGCCGGCGCAACGGTCTTTGCCGTGATCGACCAGAGCGAGACGGCGAAGGGAGCGGGACTCATTCTTCGTGACACGAAGCTGATGATCTTCGGCAATCCGGTTGCAGGGACTCCTGTGATGCAGTCGGCCCCGCTTTCCGCGATGGACCTGCCTCTCAAGATCCTCGTGTGGGAGGACGACCAGAACCGTGTGTGGATGACGTACCTCTCAGCCGAGTGGTTGTCGGAGCGCTATGGCCTCTCGGCCGATCTCGCTCGCCCGCTCATGGCGCCGGATGTGCTCACCAGTCGCGTGATGGAGTCGATGTGACCGAGCGGACCGTGGTCGAGCACTCACATCGGCAACCGTCCTCTGATTGGCCTATGGGGACGGATCGAGAGCTTCAGGCAAATCTTGATGTTCGAGCTCCGTTTCGGAGTCGTCCATCGGCGCACCCTTCTCCCATGGCCTGACATACGCCAGCCAGAACGTGGCAGCGCCTAGGAGTACAGCACACAGGATCCACCCCAATGCGGTGGTGCTGACGCCCACGTACTTCAGACCCGAGGCAAAGATCACGAACGTGATGGCCGGACGGATATAGCGATCAGGTGCGCGGGAGCTGAACAGCGAACCGACCAGCACAGCGGGCACGCTGCCGAGAATAATCGACGTCGTGACCGTGAACTCGACGTGACCGAAGGCGAGAGCGCCCAGCGCGGCCGCCGCGGTGAGAGGCACCGCTTGCGTCAGATCAGTGCCTACGAGCTGATTGGCACCCAACATCGGATACAGGAACAAGAGAAGAACGATCATGAGGGAACCCGAGCCAACGGAAGTCAAGCCGACGATCAGACCACCGATCATGCCGATAGCCAGTGTGGGAAACGGTCGAACTGTGAGGTCGTGTACGACACCCAACCGCTTGTTGTCGCCACGCCGGTCGAGGTAGTAGCGGAGCAGCATGGCGGCCGATCCCACCAAGAGGGCCGCGCCCAACACCCTTTCGATGTTCGATTGTGCCGACGAGCTATTGCCCAAAAGATGCAGGAAATAGGCACCGAGGAACGCCATCGGCACGGAACCCATCACCATCCAGCCGACGAGACGCAGATTGACGGTTCCCTTCTGCAGGTGCACGGCGGCACCGACCGGGCGCATGAACACCGCAGCCACCAGGTCGCTCGAGATGGCGGCGGATGGCTTCACGTTGAACAGGAGGATCAACATGGGGGTCATAAGTGCGCCGCCGCCCGCACCAGTCAGTCCAACCAGGAACCCGACCACGGCGCCGCCAAGGACTATGTACGGATCGATGCCTCCCACGGACCACTCCTTCCCCCCGAGCATCGCCTCCGCCCTGCAGCTCCAGCGCCTGCAGCGCGATCATTGTTTCTAGCGAAGCGAGCGGAAACGGTACCAAGACCGACAACCTGGGACCAGTCTCATCGGGCAATAGCTGTTCGCCAGGGGCTTCTCAGGTTGGTCCGGAGCGGTGTAGCCAACCACGGAACCTGCTACTCCACGCAGCCTTCTTCCCACTCTCTGATCCAAGCGATCACCGAGCTCATCCAAGCGATCAGGGAGTCGCCGGAACAACGGACCGAGAGCCCCGTCAACGCATGGCCGGACTCTGAGTCGGGGGCCAAGGAACGGGCTCTAGGACCCGTGTCGGTGTGATGTGTTCCTGGCAGCGGTGCCGTTCGACCGTGAAGTCAGGGACGAGCTGCGCCACGGACGGAGCGGGGCTGACCCAAAGCGGACGCTGTCTACCTCCGCTTCAGCCAACCCCGCTCACACCCGCTTCAACCGGCCGGCGCCCTCCCCTGTCTCTCACTGACGCGGTCTTCAGCGGAGTCGGCGCCCATTTCACGAGGCTTGGTTCTCCGAACCCGGAACTACGGGCAGGCCTTCGTTACCTTCGCGGCCTTGAAGCCGCCCACGCCGTTACCGTTCACACTCGTACCGGAGTCACCCGTGAAGGTGTAGAGCTTCTGCCCGTGATACGTCACCTGGAGGCCGCCCGGGGTGCTCACGGTTGCAAGGCATTCGGCACCCTTTGGCTTGGTCTTGCCCGTCGGCATCAAGAGCTGCGGCCATACCGACAGGCACGATCCCGTGCAGGAACCTTTGGTTGTGTAGAGGCTGGCACCACCGGCCGTCGCCAGCATGTTCCCTATCGGACTGCGGTTCACCTCCTGAACGACGGTGGCGCCCATGCCGTTCGGCGATGCTGCCTGCGCGGGGCCTAGCCCCGGCATCAGGACGGCGATCCCGGCTGCCGCGGCGACCGCGACACCCGCGCGTGGCGAGTCCATACCTCGAGGTTCCCATGGTTTCCACTCCCTTTCCGGTACCGCTCCCAGGCGGCATCTCCGTGAAAGTTACGGAGAGCAACCCGACAGGGATTGATTACGGTGGGAATTCTTCGGTTCACACACCGTCTGACTGCGTCGAACGCGAGGCTCGCCGGGCGCCCGCGAGAGGTACCGCACTCCTCGAGCCGAGGTCAGGATGCATTCGACTGCATCAGGCTCGCGACCCAGTTGTCGTAGTTGCGCAGGCGCATGGCAAGGGCGCCCATGATGTCGAGGGCGAACTTCGGGCTCTCGTCGACCAGGAAGAGGAAGAGATAGCGGTCGACTTCGGCCAGGATGGTGGGCTCCACGGCCACCGCGGTCAGGTCGCGCGGATGGTCGTCGATCAGCACCCGCTCGCCGAAGACCTCATCGGCTTCCAACCGGGCCACCAGCGCACCCGACTTCCGCAACTCGACCGCACCTTCGATGATTCCGTACATGTGCGTGCCCGAGTCACCCTCGGCGTAGATCACCTCACCCGGGGCGACTGTGCGACGCTGGCGGGCATTGAGGAACAGCGACCGAACGCTCATCACCTGACTGTAGATCGCCGCGGAACGCGTCATTGGCAATCCGCCAGGGCAGACGGGGGCCGACGGCGACCGCGAAAATCAACCGCCGACAGCGATTCCTTGGGCGTCCTTGAAGCCCGTGACGCGGTCCGTGAAACTCCTGAGCGGCGCGACGTCGCCATCGGCGTGCCGGCCGAAGACCTCCACCGCGGCTGGACCACCGAATTGCCTGGCCTTGACCATCGCGAACACATCTCCCGAGGATTGGCTCTCGGCGATACCCGTGACGACGTTGCCCGTGAGACCGGTCATTTTGCCTTCGATCGTCCGCCTCGGCTTCACGTTCCCGTCCGCTCCGGAAGCGAAGACGGCGATATGCGTGCCTGAGGGTGACGACACCGCGACGTAGATCCTCCCGGTGGACGGGGAAGATGCTACCGATACATGCTCGCACGCCTGGAAGCTGGTGCACGTGCCGAGGCCGGTCCGAGAACCCGTGATGATCCTCAAGGGCTGTGGCGATCCCGTCGCGCCGCCTTGGAACACTTCGATGGCATTGCCAGAGGCCTTCGTGACCGCTGCGATGACATCCCCGTGCTTGTCGACCGAAAGCGTGCTGGCCCAAGGCTCGACGCCGTCTTGCTCGGTCGAGAACTGGCGGACCGGACTGACGGCATAGTCGGTCGACGGCATGCCGTCGGCATTCGGTGCTGCGACGAAGACCTGCGGCGGTCCCTCGCCTCCCATCACGTACTCGAAACCGTCCTCGTCGACGGCGATGCTCTGGGAATCGGGCCCTGTGACGCGGAAGACCCGGGACGGGAGTCCCGACGATGTCGGGGGGAACACGAAGCTGGTCGCGTCGGAGACGAACGTCTGGACGTAGACACGTGAAGAGGAGTCCACCGCGACCGTCCATGGATCCCACACCGTATTGGCAAGCTTCGGGTTGGCCAGCGTCCGCACCGGCTCGACCGAGCCCGACGAAGCCGTGCGGTAGGCCGTGACCGGTCCGCTGTCCGCGTTCGCCACGTAGACCATCTCCCGCGTCATCGAGCGGGAAGGGGCCGCGCCGACCGACGGGGATCCGAACCAGATCGACGCAAGGACCACGAACAATCCAGCAGCAGCCCTCTGCTCGAATCGCATGTACGAATCCTTCGTTCAGATTCTTCCGGCAGCGCCCGGAACATTCACGCGCCGGCGGATCGCGGTGTCAAGGGCGACCGGTCTTAGACCGTTGTCTCCCGATCGGTATCGCCGCCGATCGGTCCACCTCGGTTCCGCGAATGCACCTCAGAGCGTGGAGGGCTCGGCGTCGGAGACCACGTCGTCGAGACGGTTGTACGACTGCTGCATCCCTTCCTCCATGCCGCTGGCCAGCACCAGGTCTCGCAGCTCAGCCGACGGGTATTGCGAGCGAAGCGTCATGATCGTGGTCCCGTCCCTTTCCGTCAGGCTCAACGTCGCGAGCGGTGAGGTGTCCTCCGGGAGAGGTGCACGGGGCATCTCGAACAGCTCGGTGTACACCAGGCGGTGCGGTGCCGAGACCTCTCGATACTCGCCATGGAAGCCGACTTCAGCTTGGCCGTGTCTGAATACCCAGCGCCACCTGCCGCCCGGCCTCAAGTCGATGTCACA
Organism: uncultured Acidimicrobiaceae bacterium; assembly: GCA_963824445.1. Classification (GTDB taxonomy): domain Bacteria; phylum Actinomycetota; class Acidimicrobiia; order Acidimicrobiales; family RAAP-2; genus Bog-473. The sequence continues at coordinate 506,100 of CAWGPG010000004.1, forward strand.
GACGAGCCATTCGTCGGCAGGATCCGCCCACCACTGCTTCACCAGCTCTGGGATCGTGAACGCCTGGAAAACGGTCCCGGCCGGCGCATCGAACACGCGCGTGATCTCAATCTCCGTCTCGCTGGGCAGCGTCACCGCCGCAGAGCCCTGCGGCGTCCCACGCCCTCTTCGTTCGGCCGTCATGACTGATCCTCCTCTTCGTCTGGGATTCGGTCTCGCGCCTCACTGACTTGGAGATCGGCCACGAGCTCGTCGAGGCGGTCGAGGCGGGCGTTCCACGCGCCCTCGAACCTCGTGACCCAGTCGTGCACCGGCTTGAGCTGCGCCCCGTTCAATCTGTACCGGCGGTTCTTGCCGTCCGACCTGACCGAGACGAGCTCGACGGTGCGCAGCACGCCGAGATGCTTCGAGACCTGCGGTTGCGGCAGTCCGATCCGGGCGACGAGCTGACCGACGGTCGCCTCTCCCTCCGCGAGCACGTCCAACAGCGCCCGGCGCGCCGGTGCTCCGATGGCGTTGAACGGATCGGCGGTCGTCGCAGCACGGGCCATGCCAGAATCATATTCCTATATCAACATATGTCAACAATCCGACGGGCGACAACGGTGCGGTTCGCACTGGCGGGTCTGGCCCGATCCAGGGCGGTGACGACGGAGCGTCAGGGTTCATCGTCGGAGACCGCCATCGAGGCGGCGTGACCGGACCGTGAAGGCGCGTGAAATTCCTACGCTCAAGGTGAAGCGTTGTGCCTCAGCACCCTGCCGTCACCAATATTTCACGCAGAGAAGTCTTCACATTTGATTAAAGCTCTCTTACCATCGAATCCATGATCAACCTCAGCAGGATCCCACTCGCCGCGGTCCCCCTCCTGGGAGGTCTCGGCCTCGCGTCCCTCGTGATGGCGCCGGATGCCGTCGCTGCGTCGCCCAACCCTCCCGTCATCACGGTCAATCCGAACAACGTGATGGTCAACACGGACACGGTGGTGAAAGGAGCGCACTTCGTGCCTGGCCGGACGGTTCAGTCTGGTCGAGTGCTCGCAGACCATGTGGGTCGTGCCGCAGAGCCCGTGCAACACCGACAACACAAAGACCGTGACGGTGAACAGTCACGGCAAGTTCCAGGACGAAGATGAAGGTCGAGGCCTGCCCCATGACCGGGCAGCCGCCCCAGGTGACTGAGACGTGCTACATCGGCGTTCCGAAGTTCGGAGTCGACACCGGGAAGCTCCAACCCTTCGCCTCGATCGTCGTCACGTTCCCTTAATCTCGCTGGCCAGTCAGGAGCTTGCAGCAAAGGCGACACGAGTTTCGCGCCGTACGCCCCACACCGGGTCAGACACGACCGGTCGGCGCCCGGTAGGGCTCCAGGTCGATCCCGGGATAGCGCGCCGCCACCCCGTCGAGCGTCTCGCTGTCCCAGTAGGGGTCGCCGGGACGTGGGAATCCGAACAGGTCACGCTGGCGCACACTGCATTGAGGGATGAACCTCGCCCAGCGGTCAGGTGACTGCTTGGGCCAGGCCATCTTGCCGCCCCAGGTGGTTCCGCGGACCTGGAAGTCCGCGAGGAGCGAGAAACGCGACCGTCCCGGCGCGAGGAAGTTCGAGCCGCGATGGAGGATGTCGGTGCGGTAGACGAGCAGCGACCCCGCCGGGCCGGTGCAACGAACCTCAGCCTCGGCCAGCGAGCCGAACGGCAAGTACAGCGGTGTGTAGGGGACCTCACGGCCCTCGTCGTAGGGAACGATGCAGGTCGGCGCATCCTCGGTCGGTCACGTCGGAGAGGTAGACGAAGGTCGTCACTTGCTGGTACCGCGGCCTCGGGGCGTGGCACGACGAGGCTGTGGCTGCCGTAGTCACGGTGCAGGGGTTGGTCGTAGTCGACGGCGCCCGAATACTTCGCCCAGAGCTCGACCTTGTACAGATGGAGCTCTGTCGTCTGGAGGTAGCGCTCCGCCATGTCCACGAGGTCGGGGTGTACCGCCAGGCCGTTCAGGTCCCACGAGCGGTACGGGAACTCCTCGACGCCGGCGAACTGGCTGGCCTCGAATCGCGAGAACGGTCCTTGGTCGGCGAAGTAGTCGTGCGGTCTCGGGAAGTGCAGCCAGAGCGCCTCTTGAGCGGCGGCGAGCTCCGACGGGTCGAGGAATCCCTCCACCAGCGAGAAGCCGCGCTGGCGCACCTCGTCCAGGGTCGAGTCGGGGACCCGCATGAGCCGCGACCTTACCGAGGCACGCGGATCCACCCACGCCCAGGACGACCCGCCCTCGTCGGCGGCACCGTCCTGGCCCTCGCACCGCGCCTGACGAATCGTCCGCCGAGGTCCATCCCCCACCGCGCCCCCCCACCTCGTGTGCGACCACACCGCGCCTACGCTCGCCGCGGTGCGTGCGGTCCAGTTCGACATGGTCGACCCCGAGTTCCCGGCGTCTCTCGCCGAGCTGCCCGAGCCGGTGCTGCCCGGACCGTCGTGGGCGAGAGTGGCGGTCGCCACCGGCGGAATCTGCGGCAGCGATCTCCACCTGTTCGCCCACAACACGGGCCCCTCGCCGACGCTCGCGTCCGTCGGAGACGTTCCCGTTCGTCCTCGGGCACGAGACCGCGGGCGTCGTGGTGGAGGCGGGACCCAACAGCGACGTCGCCACCGGGACCCGCGTCGTCATCGATCCGTGCATCCCCTGCCTGCCGCGGGGCATCGATCCGCCCTGCGCCAACTGCGAGCGTGGTTGGACGTCCTCGTGCCTCAACCTCGACAGCCGGATCCTGAGCGCCGGTCGATCACTGGGCTTCACGCAGGACCTCGGTGGTGGTTGGGCGGACCAGGTCGTCGCCCATTCGTCCATGCTCCACGTGCTGCCCGACACCGTTCCCGATCGTGCCGCGAGCCTCTACGAGCCCGTCTCCATCGCGTGCCACGGCTTGATGCGGGCTGCGCCGAACGACGGCGATCCCGTGCTCGTGGTCGGCGCCGGCATCATCGGACTGGCCGCACTCGCTGCGTTCCGCGGGCTGTTCCCCCGTTGCCCGGTGACGGTCCTGGCGCGTCACGACCACCAGGCGGCCGCGGCCCGGGCGTGCGGGGCAGATCACGTCGTCATGAGCGATCCTGACAACCGCCACGCGGAGGAGCTGGCCACCTTGGCCGGGGCGCGTCTGGTGGGGCGCAAGCGCCACACCATGCTGATGAGCGGCTTTCCCTACGTCGTCGAAGCGGTGGGCGCACCTGCGAGCGTGACCGAGGCGCTGCGGTGCGTCGCCCATCGCGGCACCGTGCTGCTCCTCGGCGCGGCCGGTATCAGCGAGGTCGACCTGACACCGGTCTGGTACAAGGAAGCGGCGCTGGTGGGTTCCATCGACCACACCGTCGACGCGGGATCAGCTCCAGGACTGGCCGGCGGTCCGGCGCGGCATTCGGTCGATCGTGCGTTGGACATCTTGTCGGCTGGCCTGCTCCCAGACTCGGCCGTGGTCACGCACGAGTTCGGCCTCGACGAATTCCGCACCGCGATCGAGACGGCGATCGACCGCGGGTCCTCACAAGCCATCAAGGTCGTGTTCCGCCCGGCAGGTGCCCCGGCCGCCTGACACCAAGTGCCATCCACGGGACGCCGATCCAAACGACAAAGTCATCGGAACCGTCACGGTCACCGTCTGCCCTTCATCCGGTACGTACGCCGCTGAGAACGCCGCGGGATTGGTTCGATTGACGCGGCGCCAACTTCCAATCGGTCGACACCGTCCGGAGCCCGATAGACACCGTTCCCGGCACCGGATAGGTTGCCGCCGCAATGCACATGTCCACTCGGTATAGGGCAGCGCGCACCCGTGCATTTTTCGGGGCGAAGGCGGGAAGGGCCTCGAGACATGCGCTGACGTCCACGCTCGCCCTATTCGGCGGCGTCGTCGTCGCACTCGCTGTACTTCCCTCAGCCGTCACGCCGGCGGCGGTCAGCGCCGCCGAGGCCACCTCCGACAGCGGGTCCTGGACCGTGTACCACGGTGATTCGGAAGAGACGGGCGTCGACACGTCGGGTGCCACCTTCCCTTCGGTCGTGCGAGCCTGGGCGTCGCCGCAGCTGGACGGCCAGCTCTACGGAGAGCCCCTCGAGCTCGACGGCATGGTCTACGCGGCCACGGAGAACGACACCGTCTACGCGTTGTCAGCCTCGTCAGGTCAGGTGGTGTGGTCGACTCACGTTGGCACACCCGTGGCCTCGAATACCCTGCCTTGCGGCGACATCTCGCCGAACATGGGCATCACCGGCACTCCGGTCATCGACGCGGCGCGGCACGAGATCTTCGCCGTGGCAGACGAGTCGGTGAGCGGGGTTCCGTCTCACCACCTGATCGGGCTCGATACGGAAACAGGCACCGTCGAGCTCGACCAGGACGTCGATCCGCCCGGCGCAGATACCGCCGCGATCCTGCAACGAACCGGGTTGAACCTGAGCGACGGGAGCGTCGTGTTCGGCTACGGGGGCAACGCAGGCGATTGCTCGACCTACCACGGCTGGGTCGTCGGCGTGCCGGAGACTGGCGGGACCGCGAACTTCTTCGACGTGACGAGCGGGCCGAAGGGAGGGAGGGGCGCGGTGTGGATGGGCGGCGCCGCGCCCGTCGTCGACCAGTCCGGGAATGTCTGGGTCTCGACTGGAAACGGCGACGCAGGGCCGGGCGACCCTTTCGACGGGGGCAATTCCGTGGTGGAGCTCTCGTCTCAGTTGAGCCTGAAACAGATCTTCGCTCCGAGTGACTGGGCCATGCAGAACAGCATCGACCAAGATCTCGGGTCGAGCCCGCCGGCGCTGCTGTCAAACGGCACCGTGCTGCAGGCGGGCAAGGCGCACACGGCCTACGAGCTGAACCAAGCCGCCCTGGACGGTATCGGCGGCCAGGTCGCGTCGGCCTCCGTCTGTCCAAACTCGAACGTGGACGGCGGAGAGGTCATCGAACGCAGCGTCGTCTACATCCCCTGTCAGGGGGGGATCGAGGCGGTGAACGTGAGCTCGAGCCCACCGGGCCTCAACGTGCTGTGGACCAACAAAAGTGCGACGACGCCGCCGATCCTGGCCGGGGGTCTGCTCTGGGCCTTCGGACCACCTGGAGGAGGCTCGCTCTTTGCCATCGACCCGGCGACTGGTCGGACCGTCCAACAGCTCAGCGTCGGAGCGAATGCCAACCACTTTCCGACGCCGTCCGTCGGCGCCGGCATGCTCCTCATCACGACCGCATCACAGGTGCTCGCGTACACGGCGTCTCCCGGGCCACCACCCGATCGGTCCTACTGGTTGGCGTCGTCGGACGGCGGCATCTTCACGTTCGGATCTGCGCCCTTCGACGGATCGCTCGGAAGCCTTCGGCTCAATGCCCCCGTCGTCGGCATGGCGCCGACGCCCGACGGCAAGGGCTACTGGCTGGTCGCAGCCGACGGCGGCATCTTCACCTTCGGCGACGCCGGCTTCTTCGGTTCCAGGGGTGGCATGGAGCTCAACGCGCCCGTCGTCGGGATGGCGGCGACGCCAGACGGCAAGGGCTACTGGCTGGTCGCAGCCGACGGCGGCATCTTCACCTTCGGCGACGCCGGCTTCTTCGGTTCCAGGGGTGGCATGGAGCTCAACGCGCCCGTCGTCGGGATGGCGGCGACGCCAGACGGCAAGGGCTACTGGCTGGTCGCAGCCGACGGCGGCATCTTCACCTTCGGCGACGCCCGCTTCTCCGGTTCCAAGGGGGGTACGGAGCTCAACGCTCCCATCGTCGGCATGGCGCCGACGCCCGACGGCAAGGGCTACTGGCTCGTCGCAGCCGACGGCGGCATCTTCACTCTCGGCGACGCCGGGTTCTTCGGTTCCATGGGTGGCACGGCACTCAATGCGCCGGTTGTCGGGATGGCAAGGACGCCCGACGGCGACGGCTACTGGCTCGTCGCAGCCGACGGCGACGTCTTCAACTTCGGCGACGCCCTCTTCAACGGTTCGATGGGCATATTTCCACTGAACCAGCCGATTGTCGCCCTGGCCGACGCCGGCTGACCGCGCCGAGCGGCGCGGAGACCCGCGTGTCAGGCTCCTCCGCATGTCGACGGGAGCACAACCGGGTCCGGGCTCCGTTCCCCGCGCCGGCCGCGACGCCGGTGCGCGATCGTTCCGACATCGACGCCGCAACGTCCGACCCTTCCGGCGTCTGCGGGACGCGGCCCTCGCCGGCGCCCTACTCGGAGCGGGCGTAGGACTCGGCTTCGGATCGGGCATCGAGCATTGGGCGGCCGGATCCTGGAGCCACGGGGCCGCCGCCGCAGCGGCGACCGCGGCACCCGCCGCATCCGCCACACCCCCCACGACCGCACCCGCCGGAGGCCCCGCTCCCGCGTACCAGTGCAACTACAACCTCTCGACCGACGCCTTCACCGGCGCCGGCGCCACGGCGTCGGCCATCGGGTGGGAGGGCGACTTCGACAGTGTGGTCACTTGCCTCGGCGGCACGTTCCTCGTCCAGGACGGACCCCACGGGCTCTTCCATGACGAAGGGTTCGGTATCTACGACGGGAGCCCGACCACATGGACCGATGCCGAGGGCTGGTTGCCGGCCCAGGTGACGACGTTCCATCACGATGGGGCCGTCGTCGCCATCACCGAGTTCGCCGACCGGGTCGTCCTCCATGGTGATCCCTACGTGGCCGTGTACAGCAGCGTCGCGGTCACCAACCCGACGCGACACCCGGTCGACGCCGACCCCCTCGCGTCTCCCGACCTCGTCCCGATCGCCGACGGTCCCGACGTCGTTGCCCCGCGCTCCACCTCGAGGCACGACTACGTCGTCGCGACGGACCGCTTCGGCACGAAGAACCCCTGGCCGACCGCGAGTGCACTCGCCGGGGCGGGCAGCTTCGACGAGCACTTCGCCCACATGAAGGAGTTCTGGCAACACCAGCTCGCATCGGTGGCTCGCCTCGAGCTCCCCGATCCGCAGCTGGTGGACGCCTACGACAGTGGCTTCGTCGAGACGCAGATCGCCGCGCAGCGGGAACCACCTCGATACGGGCGTCAACGGCTACGAGAGCGAGTTCAGCCACGACGTGGTCGGCATCCTGACCAACCTCTTCACCCAGGGCGACTTCGCGGACGCGCATGCGCTCCTCACCGACACCCGCGGTGTGGTCGGCGACCCGACCCAGTATGTGGACGGATTGTGGACGTATCCCGTGCCCTGGGCCGTGTACCTCCTGAAGACCGGGGATCTGAAGTTCGTCAAGGCGAACTTCGCCACCGACGGGCCGGGCGGAACGAAACAGCCGAGCATCAAGGCGGCCGCGCATGCTCGTGGCGGATGACCGCACCGGTCGCGACGGCACGATGGAGGAGACCGACGACATCGACACGCAGGGCGAGTGGACCGAGGACGACGAAGAGGCGCTCCTCGGTCTCGCCGCCTACCGCTACCTGTCCGAGCGTGTCGGGTGACCGGTCCGAAGAGGCCTGGGCCGAGCGCGAGTACCACAGCCTCCTCGCCGCGACCGACACCGCGCTCTCGGCCACGATGGCCGACGAATCACCTGGACTATCTCCCCTGCGCGCTGTTCCAACCGAACGACGCGAACCGATGTGCTGATCCCGAGGACGCCAACTGGACCTCGCCGTTGAACATCTGGGCCTGGGAGGGCTCGTTGCTCGGGGCATCCGAGTACGGGCCGATGCTGACGATGATCGACGCCACCTACGACTACGGGTTCGCCCGGCTCCGCGGCTCCCTCCCTTCCGGGACGACCGGTGGATTCCCGTCCGACTTCTACGCCAGCGTCTACGACGCCGCCCAGGGCTCCGCCGGGCTTGCCGCGCCCGTGGACGGCTCACCGCGACCAGGGCATCGTCGACTACGAGTTCATGATCTCCCACACCCAGAGCGGCCCGTATTCGTGGTGGGAGAGCTCGAGCGCCCCGGCGGCCTCGCCGTGGGTCGGCACGCATCCGGCTGGCGGGCAGGGATCCTCGCCCGCACGCCTGGGGCATGGCCGGCGCAGACAAGGTCCTGCTCGATTCAGCTGGTGGCCCAGCGGACCGACGGTGACCTCGTCGTCGGGCGCGGCATCCCGCCGTCGTGGCTCCGTCCGGGAACGACGTTCTCGGTCAGCAACTTCCCGACGACCGACGGCCACCGCGTCGGGTCACGATCACGATCGACGACCGATCCGACCGGATCCGCACGGCTCGGAGCACCGCCACGTCGCGTCACCTCACGTTCAGCGGGTCGATACCGGCCGGCGCACGTCCTCTTGGAGCTGCCGTCGTTCATCGACGGCGTCGGCGCGCACCAGCGCCGGAACCGTGAACCAGTCCGCCGGGACCGTGACCGTGTCACCGGCCATGCGCAGGGTCACCGTCGTCCTGCGGCGGCCCTCGTCGAAGTCAGGATCCTGAGCCTGCGCTCGCTTCCGGGGCGACTCCCCGCACCCTGGGCGGCAGAACCATCCCACTCCGAGAGCGGCTCGCAGTGCCAGCGCCAGCGGGTCTGGAACGGCCGGCCGGGTAGCTCGACGCGGCCGTTCGCCCATAGGAGCGTCACCCACGGGTCGCCGTCCACCGAGTGCCAGGGGTAGAGACGGGCCAGCACCTCCGCCGCCATCCGCTCGTCGCCCCGGAAGCTGCGGCCGAGGCCCGCCACCGCGTCGGCCGTGTGCACCAGGATCTCGTCGCACGCCATGGCGGCGAATCCCGGCGGATCCGGAGAGCCGAAGGGATGGAACCCGCGCAGGTCGTCCGGCGCGGCGTCGATGCCGCACGCCAGGACTCTCGCCCCGACCTCGATACTGGTCAGGATCTTCTCGTTCGGCGCGTCCGTCGAGGACCTTGACGTCGAAGGCAGCGTTGTCCTCCCGCCCGCTCCACATGTCGGCCGAGTACCACAACGCGGCGTTTCCGGCGTGGGCGAGCACCGAGGCGACGGTGAAGTCGAGACCGGGAACCGGCGCCGCCCAGTCCTCGCCCAGCAGGGGTTCGAGCTGGGCGCGGCACTGCTCGGCCGCCGAAGCACGTCGTGCCCTCACCGGGTCACCCTACGCCGGTCATCGGTCCTTCCCGCTCTCCACCCTGCGACCCCAGGAGCGGCTCACGTTCGCTTCCGGACCGCTACGACGAAGGCTCAGGACGGGCCGACTGGTGCCGTGCCCTTCACGCTGGTGCGGTACATCTCACGTCGCACGCCCGAATAGTCGTTGAGCGCGTTGTGCATGGTGCAGCGGTTGTCCCAGATCGCCAGCGTCCCGGCGCTCCAGTGCAGGCGACAGGTGAAGTTCTCGTTGATGCTGTGCCGGTGCAGGTGCGAGAGCAGCGACGCCGACTCCTCCTTGGACCATCCCGAGAACCGCGTGGTGTAGACCGGGTTCACGTAGAGGGCCACACGTCCGGTCTCGGGATGGCGGACGCACTGCAGGATGGACGTGCTCGGCGAACGCGTCGTCGGACGGAGCGATGGCCATGGAGGAGAGCTCCTTGTACTGGTCGAGAAGGCCGCCCGTGCCGTAGGCCATGCCGGCCGAGTGGACGGCGCGCAGCCCGTCGAGGGTGCCGCGCAGACCAGCGTGAGAGGGTCTCGTAGGCGAGGTACTGGTTCGACCACACGGTGTCACCGCCAAAGCCGGGGACTTCCCGCGCGTGCAGGAGCGTGTAGGCCGGGGGCTCGGTCAAGTAGCTGAGGTCGCTGTGCCACACGTTGGCGAAGTTGAGGACGTCGCCCGGCTCCTTGACGACGCGGATCACGTAGGGCCGCCCCTCCATGGGGTCGACGAAGGGTGTGACGTCGCGCCCACCGAGTAAATCGGTGATGCGCTCGAGGTCGTCGAGGCTGAGGTCCTGACCGGGCAGGAAGACGACGAGGTGCTCCGCCAGGGCGCGGGTGAGACCGTCGAGCTCGGTAGACTCGGTGACCTCGGTCAGATCGATGCCCGGTGACGGTCGCGCCGAGCGCTCCCGCGATGCGTTCGACCTCGAGTGTCCGGGCTGTCGCACCCGCCATCGGTCAGCCTCAGGCCAGCCCGAGCAGCTCGGCCCCGTTGCGCCAGAAGAACCGCTCCCGGGTGGAGTCGTCGAAGGTCGATACCGCGTCGCCGAAGATTTCGAACGGTCGCTTGCCACCCTCGGGGTGCGGGTAGTCCGTCGAGAACATGAAGAGATCCGGTCCGCACTGCTCGAGCAGCCACGCCGTGTCCTCGAAGGGGAACGGGAGTGAAGCGGACCTGCCGGCGCAGGTACTCCGACGGCTTGAGCGAGAGCCCACGCAGGACCGGTTCGAACTTCGGCGAAGGACCGCTGCGCATGGTCCACGTTGCGCAGCAAGCCGGGTACCCAGGTCGCGCCGAGTTCGATGGCCGCGCCACGCAAGTCCGGGTGGCGATCGAAGACGCCGTCGAGGGCCATGCAGGCGAGGAATCGCTCGGGCGAGTGGTGCACGACAGGGAAGTCCTTCGAGCGCAGGTTCTCCCCGCCGCCCAACCAGTCCTTGGGTCGGGGCAGCCCATTGTTGTGGAAGGCGCGAGGGAGCAGCTTGCCGCCTCCGACATGGAGCACGAAGGGCACCCGGGCCGAGGCCAGGGCGGACCACACGGGATCGAGGTCGACATGGGTGGGTGAGAAGTCACCCGGGGCGTCCGACGGCACCCAAACCGCGGCCACACCGCCCTCGAGCGCCTCCTCGAGCGCGGCGACCGCCCGCTCGGGGTCGTTGAGCGGGAGATAGCCGACAGGCTTGAGGCGCTGGTCGGGCGCGCACCACGAGACCATGGCGCGGTTGAGCGCCGCCGTACCGCCGTAGAGCACGTCGGGGTCCTTGCTCTGCGCGAAGTGCCCGAGCGCGAACGTGGGGAACACGAGCTGGGCACTGATGCCGAGGGCGTCGAGCACCTTCGAACGGACATCGGTGTCCAGAGCGCCCGGAGCCATCCAGCCCTTCGGACCGGTCAGCACCTCTGCGCCTACCTCCTGGTGTCGATGGGACTCCCAGAGTTCGGGCAGGCTGGCCATCAGTTCGTCGGCGCCGGAGCCGGCGCCGTCCAGGCCGAGCGGTTCGAGACGCTGGCGCAGGTCGGTTCCGGCGAAGCCGGAGAGCCAGTCCGGCGTCTCCATCAGATGGCTGTCGGCGTCGAAGATCGCGGTGTCCACAAGGCCCCCCTGCGTCGAGCAGAATCCGAGGTCAAGCGTAGACCGGTCCGCCCAACCGTCCGAGCCCGGCCACGTCCGTTCCGCGAAGGGTCGTCGAGGAGCACGGGTGCGGCGTCCGACGCCGTGGCTGGCGGCCCCGCCGGTGCTCTCTGAGCCGTCTGGGGCGTCTCTCGGTGGCACCGTGGTGTCTCGAGCACGCCGGTCCTGGCTCGAGAACGCCTGGTCAGGGGTGTCTCCAACTCGGTGGCGCCGACGCTGCACCGTCACGCTCAGCCAACTTTTATGGTGCTCATATCTATCTCTGACCTGGCATTCAGGGCCCGGGTGTCCAATGAAGCACAGAAACCCTGCGACTGGCAGGGATCGGACGGAGGACGCCGAATGCACGAGGACCAGAACGACGAGATAGCTCAGGAGCGGGAGGGCGGAAATGGAGCGGACCTCCGACGCCGCCGTCCCCGAGGACCGGCGGCGCAGGCCATCGCCCTCCCGGCGACGAACCCGACTCCCAACAGGGCCCTGGACTGACGCCTCCGGCACAACCGGACACGCCTCCGCTCGGCGTGCCGGGCCTTCTCAGGTCGCCATGCCCGGCACCTACGCCATGGGAGCCCTCGCCGGCACGCCCGCCGCGGGTGCCGGCGACCCTGCCGCGTACGGGTGCGGCTCCGTCCACGGGCCTGCCCCCGGCGCGGACGTGCCCTATGCCACGGGTGCCGCCCCCGGGTACGGTGCCGCCCCCGGATACGGCGCGGCGCCCGGCTACGGCGCTGGGTACGAGTTCGGTGGCGCAGGTTCGGCGGGCCGCCGACCCAGCCGACCGCCCGTCCTGGTACACACCCCCCGCGAGGTAGCCCTTCGACTGCCGCGAAGCCGGATCACCGGTTGCGCAACGCGCTCGTTGGCCGGCGGGGCAGCGGCTGTACTCCTCGTCGCAGGCGTCGGCATCGGCCACGCGCGCATGGAGCGCCGGCGGGTCCAACCCGTCTGCCGCGCCCGCCTCGGGCGGCAGCGCAGCTGCCGTTCCGCTCCGGCGGCAACGGCTCGGGCAACGGGAACGCTGGCTCGGGGAACGGGTTCCCCTTCGGCGGCACGTTCGGCAACTCGGGCAACTCGGGCAACTCCGGCAACTCCGGCGGGTCGGGCAGCTCGGGTTCGTCCGGCTCTCCGGCCCGAGCGACGTGAACGCCATCGCGTCCAAGGTCGACCCCGGTCTGGTCGACATCAACACGACGGTCGGATACCAGGGTGAGCAGGCTGCTGGCACCGGCATCGTCCTCAGCGCCAACGGCGTCGTCCTCACCAACAACCACGTGATCGACGGCGCGACGAGCATCAGCGTGACCGACGTCGGCAACCACAAGACGTACTCAGCAAAGGTCGTCGGCTACGACCGCACGAAGGACATCGCGGTGCTGCAGCTCAACAACGCGTCCGGACTGCAGACGGCATCGCTGGACACCTCAGGTGTCTCCGTCGGCGAGAACGTGGTCGGTGTCGGGAACGCCGGGGGTACCGGCGGGACGCCGAGCGCTGCCGGCGGCACGGTCACCGCGGTCAACCAGTCGATCACGGCCAGCGACGAAGGTGACGGCACGTCGGAGCAGCTGAGCGGTCTGATCGAGACCAACGCGAACATCCAGCCCGGTGACTCGGGCGGAGCGCTCGTGAACACTTCCGGCCAAGTCGTCGGCATCGACACCGCCGCTTCGGCCGGGTTCTCGTTCCAGTCGCAGCGGTCGGTCAGGGCTATGCGATCCCGATCTCTACGGCGACGACCCTCGCCAAGGCGATCCTGGACGGTAGCTCGTCGTCGACCATCCACATCGGCTCGACGGCATTCCTCGGGGTCGAGGTCAGCCCGACAGGTTCGTCGAGCTCGTCGCTCGGTGGGCTCGGCGGTGGGTTCGGCGGCTTCTTCGGAAACTCCGGAAACTCCGGGAACTCCGGGAACTCCGGCAACGGCAACTCGGGGTCGAGCGTCAGCGGTGCCGCTGATGGTGGGCGTCGTGACCAACGGGCCGGCGCAAGAGGCCGGTCTGGCCGAGGGCGACGTGATCACCTCACTCGGGGGCCACTCGGTCACCTCGGCCAACGACCTGACGGCCGGAAATGAGCAGCTACCACCCGGGCGACAAGGTGGCGGTCGGTTGGACCGATTCGTCGGGCAACTCGCACACCGCCACGGTGCAGCTGAGCTCCGGTCCCCCGCAGTAGAAGCGGACACACCAGACGCGGGAACGCCCGCGGGCTACCGCGACGTTCCACACTGATGGCCGGGGCCTCGTGCCCCGGCCATCAGTGTCTCTCCGGCAACCTCCACGGGGTCTCTGTCCTCCGTCGCCGCCACGACGACCTAGTGCCGTTCCTTCCCGGGTGAGGATCGCTGGCCCTCGTTAGGATCGCCCATCGGGCGTGGCGTGAACGGCTCGCCCAATCTGCCCGCCGACGCGAGAAGGGGACCGTCGATGACCTCCATCGAGTCAGTTCCGTCGGCGCTGGGGATCGTCATCGACCCCGGAGCCGAATACGGCTTCTCCCGGCCCGCCGGAACTCCAGAGCCCGGTTCGAGGCAGCGGCGGCGCAGCTCCTCGCCAAGGACGCCTACCCCGGACCGACGCCGAGCGGGCTCGTGGCCGACCTCGCCATCGAGGGGGGCGGCGTCAAGGGGATCGGCATCGTGGGTGCGGTGTCGGTTCTGGCCGAGACCGGGTACAAGTTCCAGCGCATCGCGGGATCGAGCGCGGGCGCCATCGCCGCCGCGCTCATCGCGTCGATGACAAAGGCCGGTGTCCCGATGACGGCGTTGAAGGGTCGCTCGAAACGTTCAAATTCGGTCAGGTCATGACCAAGGGACCCATGCACCGGTTTTTGGACCACTTCGGCAAGGAGGGCGACGCAGCTCGCCGACGCCGCGATCTTGACCCATGAAACCGGCATCTATTCGGGTAGCTACATCGAGAACTGGATCGAGACGACGCTCGGCCAACCTCGGGGTCACGACATTCGCCGACTTGAAGCTCACCCTGGCGGACGACCCCGGAATGAGCCTTCCGGACGATCGCCGCTACCGGCTCGTCGTGCATACCTCTGACATCACCCGCGGCCAGCTCGTCCACTTGCCATGGGATTACGGCTACTACGGCGTGGCTCCGGGACGAGCAGAAGGTGGCCAACGCCGTACGGGCATCGATGTCAATCCCCTTCTTCTTCGACCCGGTGACCTTCGATGCGCAAGGCCACCGAAGTCCAACTGCCGTCCCCGGACGGAAGGACCGTCGGAGCGCGCTACGAGGCCGGGACGGTCACGTGGGTGGACGGCGGCATGTTGCGAAACTTCCCGATCGATGCATTCGAGCGGGATGACGGCCACCCGCCGCGGTGGCCCACGATCGGAATCAAGCTCTCGTCGCTACAGACGTCCTACGGGGCGACGCAGGCGGTGACGACGGCGTTCGCCGTGGCTCGCCACTGCCTCAAGACCATGATGAACGAGTGGGATGCCTACAGCATCGACGCGGCGACCGCCGGCCGGACGATCTTCGTCGATCACGGCTCCGTGGGAACGACCGATTTCAACATCACCACAAGATCAGCAAGACCAGTTGTTCCTGAACGGCGTGGCTGCGGCGACGTCCTTCGTGATCGAGATGGGGACTCTGGGCCGGGTTCCGAGGACTGCCGCCGAGTCCTCGGCCTTACGCCACGCCCGCCCGGCGTGAGGGCCGTCCCGCAGAGCAGGACGACACGGCGTCAGGGACGTCCCGCAGCGAACCAGCTCTTCACTCGTTCGTCGCTGATCCGCCGAGCAGTCGGCATGTCCGCCCAGGCCCTCAGCCGCGCCTTCTCGTCGGACGGGAGCTGCGAGTAAAGGGTCTTGTCGGCCCGCGGAGGAGCGAGCCGCTCGCGACCGCACGCTGGCGCCGGATACTCGGCCCTTTTCGACGAAGGGCCGGATCGCCTCGCGCAAGCGTGTCGCATTGCCACTGCTCAGGTCGATCTCGTACGACGTGCCGTCGAGGGAGAAGTGCACCGTCTCATCGGCGTCGCCGCCGTCGATGTCGTCCGTCAGCCTCACAATCACGGTCTTAGCCATGGCGTCATAGTGACACAGCCCGTCCTCGCCGGACGGTGGCCGCGAAGATCGGGCATCGCACTCGCCCACGCCGCAGCGCCGATTTCGGTCGTGCCTGGAACGGGTGAAACGGTTCTCGGCGCGGCATCGCGGGAAACGACCACTAGGGTGAGGCCTGCTTCGACGCGCCCGGTTCGGCCCTTATTCCCCCTCCGTCGAACCAAGGCGCGTCGAGGCGCGTCGGGGGCGCCGGATGGTTGTTCGACCGGTCGTGTCGACGCTCGTGATTCGAAGGACACAATGAACCGATGGGTCGGCGGAAGGCAAGACGACGACGCAACGTACCCCCGCAGTCCGACGCGGTCCGACGTGTCAATCCCGGAGCCCATTGGCGCGCCGACGGCGCCCCGAAAGACGGCCTACCGCTCGCAGGCGGAGGCCCTGAGCGTGGCCGACGAGCGGCGTGACGACACCGGTCTCGAGCTGAACGTGTACCGGTGCGACTTCTGCTCGGCGTGGCACATGGGTAACGCCGAAGGCAGGCGCTGATGGGCGTGCGGGCCCGTCGTCGGATCATGAGCGGCGGCGGCTCAGACGGCCTGCCGACTGGGCGGTGCGCCGAATGCGGCTTCGACTGGCCGTCGAGGACTACGAGAGCCTGGTTGGTCGTTGCGTCCGAGAGGTTGCGGACTTCGGCGAGGTGATGTCCCGGGTCGACCCTTCCCTAGCGGTCCAACCCGGGCTGTGGTCGGCGAGCAGATACGTCTGGCACACCGTCGATGTCCTGAGATTCGGGACGGAACGACTCTGGACGACTCAGCGCCGATCCCTCCTACGGCGTGCCGGTATGGGACGAGAACGTGATGGCGGAGGTTCGCTCGTACGACGACCTTTCCCCGGTCGTCGGCCTCGTCGCCCTCATCGAAGCCGCGCATGCTTGGCGGCAGGCTGCGCATCGAAGCACCTCAGGACGCCGAGACGCCGCATCCGGAGGTCGGCGTCATCTGTGCCTTCGACGTCGTGCAGCGAAACGCCCACGAAGTGCGCCATCACCTCTGGGACGTGCAACGTGGGACACCGGCAAACCCCCTCGCGCACGTGGGGGTCAATGACGAAGAGGCCGGCGCCCGTCATGATCGGCGAGGTTCACGACGCGAGCAGGCCGATCCACGACCCCCCTCTCGACTCCACGGCCACCAAGGGTCGTGAGTCGGTCACCGTCATCGCCCCGCTGACGGAGTCGCTCGCGGGGCTCGGGTCGTCTTCGGAGTCGGTGGCCTTCGACGTCCGGAGGTGGCGCTCTCCGAGAGCACGGCCTGGACATGCCCGAGTTGGGAGCACCAAGCTCTCGGAGCGGGCGCATGACCGTCGACATCTCCGAACGAGGGCGGGCTCAGCCCCGTGACCGTCTCAGCTGTCGTATCCGTCGAGGTGGGTCGAGTGCCAGGCGTAGGCGGAAGCAAGGATCTCGTCGAGCGTGCTCGTCCCCGACCAGCCGAGCAGTGCCTTGGACTTGGAATTGTCCGAGTAGAGCGCGACGGGGTCGCCTGGGCGCCGAGGCGCGAGCTCGTAGGGGACGGGCTTTGCCGGTGATCCGCTCGGCCGCGGCGAGGACTTCGAGGACGGACGAACCGATACCCGGTCCCGAGGTTCAACACCGTCGTCTCCCCTCCTTGCTCGAGGTGCTCGAGCGCCTTGAGGTGGGCGTCGGCCAGGTCGACGACGTGCACGTAGTCCCTGATCGGCAGTCCCGTCGGGGGTCGGGTAGTCCGTGCCGTACAGCCTGGAGGGGCGCGCTCCGTCCGAGCATCGCCTTCATCAGCAGCGGGATCAGGTTGATGGTGACCGTCCAGTCCTCCCCGATGGACCCGTCCGGCCAAGCGCCGGCAGCATTGAAGTAGCGCAGGCTGACCGAGCGAAGGTCCCAGGCAGGTGTCGTACCAGCCGAAGCACCCGCTCGGTGACGGCCTTGCTCTCCCCGTACGGGCTCTCCGGCCGGACCGGGGCATCCTCGGACACCGGCACGGACGAGGCAGTCCCGTAGACGGCGCAGGTGGAGGAGAAGACGAACCGGCGGACTCTGCCATTCGTGCAGGGTCTCGAGGAGCGAGGCTGTGTGGCAGGAGTTGTTCTCGAAATATCGCTGCGGTTGTGCCATCGATTCGGCCGGCGACTTGTAGGCGGCGAAGTGGATGACCGAGTCCACGCCGAATCGGTTCGACGGTCTCGAGCACCGCCCGTCGATCTCGCGACGTCGGCCCGGACGAGGGGGACGTCGCCGACCGACGGCGGCGTGGCCAAACTCCATCGAATCGAGCGCGACTACGTCACGGCCTCGTTCTTTGAGCAGGCGCACGGTGTGCGACCCGATATAGCCGGCACCGCCGGTCACGAGGACGGTCATGGAGGGAGTCTCCCCGAAAGGCCCGCGGCCGTGCCATCTGGCCACGATGGTGCCCCGGCGACCACTCCGCCGCCCCGGACGCGTCTCCGACGGCGCGAGACGGTTGATTTCCGACGGATCTGGACGTACCATCTCATATATCGGACATGTTGTCTTATTCTTCAGAGGAGCCGTCCAGACATGAGCACATTGGCTGACCTGTCGCCCGTCGACCTGTCGGACTCCCGGTCCTTCGTTGCGGGCGTGCCCCACGCCTGGCTGGCCCACCTGCGACGCCACGACCCGGTTCACTGGCAGGACGAGCCGGGCGGGCCCGGCTTCTGGGCGGTGACCCGACACGACGATTGCGTCACGGTCAATCGCGACTTCGAGCGATTCGGCTCGGGCGCGAAGGGGACGATGCCCTTCGAGCTCGGAGAGGAGGAGGTCGCCCAGCAGGGCCTGATGATGCTGAACATGGACCCGCCGCTCCACACCCGCTACCGCCGACTGGTCAACAAGGGGTTCACGCCTCGAATGGTGCGCGACCTCGAAGCGAGCATCCATCGCTCGACCGACGCCATCATCGATCGAGGTGATCGAGACAGGGCATGCCGACTTCGTCACCGATGTCGCGGCGGAGCTCCCCCTCCAGGTCATCGCCGAGCTCCTCGGCGTGCCCGCAGGCCGATCGGCATCGGATGTTCGACTGGTCCAATCGGATGGTGGGCAACGAGGACCCCGAGTACCAGGACCAGGCGCACCTCGCTCAAGAGGCGGCGATGGAGCTCTACGCCTACGCGGCCGAGCTCTTCGCCCGGAAGCGGATGGATCCCCACGCCGACCTGATGAGCGTGCTGACCTCGGTCGAGGTCGAGGGCGAGAATCTCAGCGAGCTGGAACTGGAGCTCTTCTTCCTCCTGCTCACCGTCGCGGGGAACGAGACGACCCGAAACCTCATGTCCGGAGCCATGCACGCCTTCTTCGTGCACCCGGACGCAGTGGCGCCGTCTGCTGGACGATCGCAGCATCCTCCCTTCCGCCGTCGAGGAGATGCTCCGCTTCGTGTCCCCCGTCATGAACTTCCGCCGGACAGCCATGGTCGACCTCATCCTGAGCGACACCCTATCGCCGCCGGGGACAAGGTCGTGTTCTTCCACGTGTCGGCGAACCGGGACGAGGAGGTCTTCAGCGATCCCGACACCTTCGACCTGACACGCGACCCGAACCCGCACATCGCCTTCGGCGGCGGTGGGCCCCATTTCTGCCTCGGGGCCAACTTGGCCCGTCTCGAGATCCGGGTCATGTTCGAGCATCTGCTCGACCGACTGCCCGACATCCGGCAGGATGGCGAGATGCAGCGCCTCCAGTCGCAGTTCATCAACGGGGTGAAACACCTCCCGGTCGCCTTTTCGCCGTCGAACCGCGTCGCCGGCTGACGACGGGATCCTCCGGCCGACCATGGTGCGCCGCGCCCCCGATGCGCTTGAAGAACGTCATCCGCGACTTCCGGCGGGAGCAGATCATGGAGACGGCGCGCCGGCTGTTCGGCGAACGCGGGACGACGGAGGTCCCCATGGAGGAGATCGCCGCGGAGGCAGGCGTCGCCGCGCTCCACCGTCTACGTCTACTTCGCCAACCGCGACGACCTGCTCCGGGCGAGCCTCGAGTCCATGTACGAGCGGATGAAGGACACCGTCGCAGGCATCGCCGAGGACTGCCACCGCAACGGAGCGCCTGCGCGAGCTCGTGCTGGGCCTGCTCGAACGCATCGACGAGAGCCCGGCGTTCTTCCGCCTCGCCATGGCGACCCAATCGACCTCGGCTGCATCGGGTTCGGCGGTGGTGGGCGGTGCGCTCATGCTGATCGGCCTCGACATGATCCGGCTCCTGGGCGACATCGTCGACGCCGGCGTCGAGGCCGGGGAGCTGCGAGCCGACCTCGACGCCGACCGCGCCGTCAATCTCATCGGCCAGCAGATCTTCGGCGCGCATCTCCGTCCGCGCCGGCGAGCCGGAGCCGGTTCCGGCCGGGTACGCGGCGGACGACATCTGCGAGTTCGTACTGCGGGGCATCGGCGGACAAGGGGCAGGGCCGTTGAAGTTCGACCTCTGGGTGCCGACAGCGAGCCCGATGACGACCAACGCCATGCTCGACGCCCTCGCCGCCGGGGCGGAGGAGCGCGGGATCGCCACGGTGTGGGTGGGCGAGCACGTGGTGCTGTTCGAGCAGCTACGCCAGCAGCTACCCCTACGCAGAGGACGGCCGGATTCCGGCGCCCTCGGGCACGGGCCTGCTCGAGCCGATGGTGACGCTCGCCTACCTGGCGGCGAGGACCAGCACGGTCAGACTCGGCACCGCCATGCTGTTGCTGCCGCAGCGGAATCCGGTCTACGTGGCGAAGGAGGTGTCGTCGCTGGACTGGCTCTCGGACGGGCGGGTCGACCTCGGCATCGGCGTGGGCTGGCTGAAGGAGGAGTTCGATGCCCTCCAGGTGCCCTGGGACCGGCGAGGCCGCCGCACCGACGAGTACGTCGAGGTCCTGCGCACGCTCTGGTGCGACGAAACGTCGTCGTATCACGGGCGAGAGCTACGACCTGCCTCCCTGCGAGATGTACCCCAAGCCGGTCCAGGAGCCGCACCCTCCCCTCCACATCGGTGGCGAGACCCCGGCCGCGCCTTCGTCGCGCCGCCCGGCTGGGACAGGGCTGGCACACCTTCAACCGGACCCCCGAGCAGTTGACGCAGGGTCTGCGCGAGCTCGACGTGCACCTCGAGGCGGCGGGGCGGCGGCGCGAGGAGCTGCGGATCACCGTCTGCCCGTACTTCAACCAGCTGACGCCCGAAGCGGTGGAGCAGTACGCGGAAGCCGGAGCGGACGCCGTCGCGGCTCTCTTCTTCGCCTTTGGCCCCGACGAGGTCGAAAAGGTCCTCGACGACCTCGAACCGTGCCGGCAGGCGGCGCTCGGCGCGCCCTGATTCCGAACAGCGGCGAACCACGAGGTCGAGATCAGAGGGATCGACAGGATCGAAATCAGAACGTCGACATCAGAGGGCCTGGACGGGCCTCCTGCCACGAGGATCAAGGATCCGAAGGGTCGGACCCGGGGCCCGCCAGCCTCTCCGGGCATCCTCTCCTGGGCCGGTCCCTCGGGCAACGCAGGCTGCGCTGCTGCTCGGGGCGGAACAACCCGCTCTCCTGCGCTGCCCGAAGTCCTTGGCACCCACGAAGTTACGACTGCGCCGCGGCCCCGAACAGTGGCCGAAGGAATGATCCTGGGCGTCGTCCGTCATCCTTGGGGATGAGGGAGGTCTCGGGCCGTCGGTCGCGAACGGGAGGACGGGGCGGAATTCTCGGGACCCGGACCCCCTGAGCCGGCATTTCGCCACTACGATGGCTGGCCGACCCCCGGTCCTGTGACCCGGGAGCGAAGGAACCGATGACGGCAGTTCACCGCGCCGTCCACTGCCAGACGGACCCTCGGCCCGAGCCCGCCGGGGCAGACCGGGCCGACCCCGACCGCCTGCTCGACGGCGGGTGGCGGCGGTTGGAAGGGCTCTTCGACCCGCGAGGGCCGCTACGCCACCTACGTCGATCTGGCGCTCGCCACGGCCATCTTCGCGGTCTCCGCCTGGTGGGTGCTCTACGAGGCCGCGCCGGCGATCGATCTGTGGTTCTCCGGCCGCGATCGCGTTCCCGTTGATGCTTCGTCGCCGCTCGCCCGTCACGGTCTTCTTCATGATCGCGGTGGTCGCCTTCACGCAGTGGCTCGTCACGGGGCCTCTTCCCTCGGACGTCGCGCTCCTGGTCGCCATCTACACCGTCGCGGCGGTCTCGCCCTGGGCGTGGGTCCTCATGCGCCGCCGTCCTCGAGGCCGGGATCGTCATGGCCACCGTGCGCTGGCGTCCGGTCGGCAGCGACTTCAAGTCGCTGGTGTTCGTGACGTGCGTTGGCTTTGACGGCCCTGCTGACCGGGCATGGTCGTGCGCGCGGTGCGCAGCCAGTTCGACTGGTTGGCCGATCGGGCCGAGCGGCTCGAACGAGAGCGCGACCAGCTGGCGTCGCTGGCCGCAATCGAGGAGCGGGCCCGGATCGCGCGGGAGATGCACGACGTCGTCTCGCACAACATCCAAGTGATGGTGACCCTGGCCGACGGCGCCGCCGCTGCCGCCGCGTCGGACCGATCCGGCACGCGCGGCCGACGTGATGGGCGAGGTTTCGGGCACCGGCCGTGAGGCGCTGACCGACATGCGCCGCATGCTCGGTGTGTTGCGCGAAGGCCGCATCCACCCGCCGCCGTCGCTCTGCCCGCAGCAAGACCGCCCGCCACGGGCTCGCCGTTCCAGAGCGGGTCGGCGACTGGGCGACGAGGTGACGGCAATCTGCGAGCTCAAGGATCGCAGGCCGCGCGACTGCGGCGAGACGGTCAGCAGGGATTCCGGCCGGGACACGGCTCGAACGGCTCGGAGACCGGGTCGTCGGCCCTTCGCCGGGGGGCAGAGCGAGGGCACGCGTATGCGCCGCAGCCCGGACTGGCCGACCTCGACGCGCTCGTCGACCGCGTGCGGGCGACCGGGCTTGCGGGTGAAGGTCGAAGAGACGCGGCCGGCCATTCGAACTCTCCGCGGCGGCGGAGCTGACGGTCTACCGGCTGGTGCAAGAGGCGCTCACGAATGCTCTCAAGCACGCGGAGGCACCGGTCGGCGGTCGAGGTTCTCCTCGACTTCGACGATCCCGATGTCACCGTGCAGGTGACTGACGACGGGCGGCACAGCGTGCTGGCCACCGGGTACGTGCCGCCGACGACGGGGACCACGGCCATGAGGAGCGGACACGGGCTCTCCGGCATGGCCGAGCGCGCCGCGCGCATTCGGGGGGACGCTCGAGGCCGGGCCGTTCGGCGGCGGAGGATGGCGCATCTCGACCACGTTGCGCCGCTGCCGCACGTCCGCCGGGGCCGTGACGGTCCGCATCGTCCTGGCCGACGATCAGGCTCTGCTGCGCAAGGGCTTCCGCATGATCCTCGAAGTCCGAGGACGACATGGAGATCGTGGGCGAGGCGGAGAACGGCCAGGACGCCGTGCGCCTCGCCGGCCTCTACGGCCCCGACGTCGTTCTGATGGACGTGCGCATGCCGGTGCTCGACGGGATCGAGGCGACCCGAGCCATCACGACGACCGACGACGCCACCCGAGTGCTCATCCTGACGACCTTCGACCTCGACGAGTACGCGTTCGGTGCTCTGCGCGCCGGGGCCAGCGGATTCCTGCTGAAAGACGTTCCGCCCCCCGAGCTGGTCAATGCCATCCGAACGGTGGCCCGGGGCGACGCGGTCGTCTCGCCGAGGATCACCCGGCGCCTGCTCGAGGAGTATGCCCACCAGTTGCCCGACCTCTCCGGCAGCGACGACGGAGACGGAATGCTCCCCGGCGGCGAGGAGCTGGCGCTGGCCGGGACTGACCGAACGCGAGCACGAAGTGCTGCTCGCCGTGGCCGAAGGTCTCTCCAACGCCGAGATCGCCGAGCGGCTCTTCGTCTCGGAGGCGACGGTGAAGTCGCACGTCGGCCGCCTCCTGGCCAAGCTCGGGTTGCGTGACCGGGTGCAGGCGGTGGTCTTCGCCTTCCAGTCCGGGCTGGTGAAGCCGTCGCCCTAGCAGCGGCCTGGAGGAGAGCAGCCGCCCGGATACCGGCGCACACGCACTGAACCGAGACGCGGGACGCCGTGCGAAGCTTGTCGACCCCGAAGCGGCAGCAGGTCTTCGTCGACAGTCGGTGTCCACGGGCTTTACGACCTCCCACAACCAGCGCCGGCGGTACCGAGACCGTCCATCTCGGGTGCGGTAGCGCACGACCGTGCCATCGGATCGCGGTCAGCGTCTCGAGCACGCCTTCGGCAACTTCGTTCGACGTGCCGGAGCGGCAGATCGCATTCACGAGGTCGCGATGAGAACGGGTCACGAACTGACCCCAGCGGCTCAGCTCATCCGTCACGATCGCCACTGCATCGGAGCGCTGCGCCAAATCTATTGGCTCTTGACCGGCCGAACCGGGACGCTCTTCAGAGATCCTTCTGACGTCTTCTGACGGCCTTAAGGAACGGCGAGGTAGCCGAAAGAGTGTCAATTGTTCTCCTAGCCCCTGAGGGGAACCTTCTCCGGCAAAAGGAATGGTCCGGGAAAAGAGGCGACGTGACGAGGTATAGGCACGCGCGCATTTCGAATGACGCCATTCGTCGCCCATCTCGTCCCCCCTCGGTACTCGTATGACGTATCCGATATGCAGTTCCCGGGTGATGCCGGTACCTACCTAACGAAACAGAGCGCAAAAGTGTTTCAGCGGCACGCTCGGCCCACCTCGAAAACGTTTCAGCCCTTCTTCCACTTTCTTGCGTGTTCTTTCCTCGTGTGCCCTTCCTCGATCCGTTGTGCGTACACCCTTCGCCGGTCGCCGGCGTGTACGAGGACTCAGCTGGCCACGGTCGGGCGGAGACACCGTCTGGACCTCTTGGGGTTTACTTTGCGGGTCCGGCGAGTGGACCCAATAGGCTGCGGCTGGTGAAGGCACCCGACACCGCCATCGGGGCCTTCAGCGACAGCGGGCCGTGGATCGTCGATCCCGATGCCATGCGATGGCGCCGCACGACGCAGCCCTGCGCGCCGGGCTCGTCGCATCCCTCCCCTCTCTGGTCCGACCGCGGCTGGCTGCCGCCCGGCGCCCGCATGGTCATCTCGGTGCGTCACCTCGGGCGGCGCCATCGGCCTGTGGTACCTCAGGGAGAGACGTTCCGGCGGCACGGCGTCGGTGGCCGGGATCTCGCGGCGTCTGCGGACGGCGGCCGAGAAGCTCGGGCCGACCTACATCAAGCTCGGCCAGATCGTGGCCTCGGGCGAGGGCATCTTCCCGCCCGAGCTCGTGGCCGAGTTCAAGTGGTGCCGCGACGAGGTGCCGGCCGAACCCTGGGCCGTGGTGGAGCGGGTCCTGGCCGAGGACCTCCGCCGCCCCATCGACGAGGTGTTCGCCTCGGTGGAGCGGGTCCCGCTGGCGGCAGCCTCCATCGCGCAGGTGCACGCGGCGCAGCTTCTCGACGGGACAGCCCGTCGTGGTGAAGGTGCAGCGACCGGACGTCGCCCGGCGCGTCGCCCAGGATCTGGCGGTGATGGCCTGGCTCGCCCCGCACCTGGTCGGGAGGATCCCGGTGGCCGCGCTGGCCAACCCGCCTGCGCTCGTCGAGCTGTTCGCGGAGACGATCACCGAGGAGCTCGACTTCAGGCTCGAGGCCGAGAACATGCTCGACGTCGCCATGACGTTCGCCGCGCTCGGACAGCGCGACTTCGTGGTGCCGCGCCCGCACCCCTCGCTGGTCACGCGTCGCATGCTGGTGATGGAGCGGCTGGACGGGTTCCGCTTCTCCGACGTCACCGGAATGCGCTCGGCCGGGCATCGACACCGAAGCGGTCGTGCGTGCCGCCATGATCGGGTTCCTCGAGGGCGCCCTGATGCACGGCATCTTCCACGGCGACCTGCACGCGGGCAACCTCTTCGTGCTGCCGAACGGGAAGATCGCACTGATGGACTTCGGCATCACGGGCCGGATGACCGAACCGAAGCGGCTGGCGCTGCTCTCCATGCTCGTCGGCGCCTCCAACAACGACGTGCCGGCACAGGTGGCGGCCATGCGCGATCTGGGCGCGCTGCCCGACGACATCGACGTGGAGCACGTCATCGCGCAGCTCGGTCTCGACCGGCCGCCCATCGACCCCACCCAGCTCAGCCCGGAGGAGCTCGTCGGCGAGATGCAGCGCTCGGTCAAGGCGCTCCTCGCCCTCGGGGCGCGCCTGCCGAAGGAGCTGATGCTGTTCGTGAAGAACATGGTGTTCCTCGACGGCGCCATCGCCTCGCTCGCCCCGGACATCGACCTGTTCTCCGAGATCGAGTCGATCGCCCTCAATGTTCGCCCAGAAGCACGGGGAGCGGATCGTGGCTCAGCTCGGCCTGGAAGGCGACGCGGCCTGGGCTCCCGACATGAGCGGGATCAGGGCGGGTTTCGGCCTGGACGAGTCGACGCCGACCCTCACGCACCGCGAGCTCCAGGCCCGCCGGACGCAGGTGCGCGAGAAGTTCGACGACCCCGATTTCCGCCGGCGACGGATGCGGCGTCGACGGCCCTGCGGGCGTCGCGAGACAGGTAGCGCCAGCGCACACGATGGTCGCGACGAGCACGATCTTCGGCCTGTTCCGGTGGGATCCCGTCCTCCGCGGCGGTCCGGTGGGAAGCTGGCGAGGTGGGCACCATCAGGACGCTGGGCGATGGAGGACTGGGACGACTGGAGTGCGCTTTGGGCCGGTTACCTCGCCTTCTACCGAGCCGAGCTGCGCGACGAGACGAGCCGGGCCACTTTCGAACGGCTCTGCGTCGGGGACGACGCCATGTTCGGCCTGCTGGCCGTCGACGACGCAGGGCACGGCATCGGCCTGGCCAACTGCGTCGTGCACCCCTCGACCTGGTCGCGCCGGCCGAAGTGCTATCTCGAGGATCTCTTCGTGGCGCCGACGTCGCGGGGCGCTGACGTCGGCCGGGCGCTGCTCATGGCGGTGAAGAGCGCGCGCGACCGAGCGTGGGGCCGACGACGTCTACTGGCACACCCAGCAGTACAACGGTCGGGCCCGCTCGCTCTACGACACCGTGGGGCGGCCGACGTCTTTCGTGGTCTACGAGATGTGACTCGCCCGGGACGCCGCCGAGTTGGTGCTACCCGCCTCGGCTTACGCCGAGGCTCTTGTCCATCCAGCGCGGGCGGGCGCACGGCAGATGGAGCCGGCATCGAGCTTCTGCCGACGATTTCTCCGGATTCAGCCCTTGATCGAACTCATCGCTGGGCGAGCTGCAGCGCTGCGCGGCCGACACCGGTCACTCCGCTTGCCCGACGCGCTGGTGATCGCGACCGCCGAACATCTCGGGGCGGGAGATCTCTTGACCACTGATCGACGGTTCCGACAGGGTGACTCCTCTGGCCGAAGTCCCTGGTCGCAGCGCTGAGAGGTCGATGGAGCTGAGACACCCTCCCCCTAACGTCTCGGCCATGCTCAGCGGGATCGACTCAGCACGGCGGATCGGGTCGGCCAGGCGGATCGTCGGCACGGTCACCTTCGGGGCTGGTCGTGGGATATCCGGGACCGCGCCGGGACCGGCCGGTAGGGTCAGCCGGATCATGCCTTCGCGTCGCCGCGGCGCCACTTCGACTTCGAGCTTCGGCGTGAGCCGGCGCGAGTCGCACGTCGCCGACGCGTTCTACGACCGCTTCGAGGCGACCGGAACTCAGCGCCGACGAGCACGTGAACCCGCACGAGCC
The DNA here is from genome assembly GCA_963824445.1 of uncultured Acidimicrobiaceae bacterium. Taxonomy (GTDB): domain Bacteria; phylum Actinomycetota; class Acidimicrobiia; order Acidimicrobiales; family RAAP-2; genus Bog-473. The sequence continues at coordinate 533,058 of CAWGPG010000004.1, forward strand.
CGGGGTGCGCTGCATCTGCGGCGACGCCAGGAGGATGGACGACGTCGACGACGACTCGGTGGCCCTCGTCGTCACCTCGCCGCCCTACTTCGCCGGCAAGCAGTACGAGGAGGAGCTCGACCGCGAGGGAGTGCCCGGTTCCTACATCGAGTACCTCGAGCTGCTCCGCGACGTCTTCGCCGAATGCAAGCGCGTGCTCGAGCCGGGAGGGCGGATCGCCGTCAACGTGGCCAACCTCGGGCGCAAGCCGTATCGCAGCCTGGCCGCCGACGTGATGGCCATCGTGCAGGACGACCTCCATCTCCTGCCCCGAGGGGAGATCGTCTGGCAGAAGGGCGAGGGGGCGAGCGGCTCGTGCGCGTGGGGTTCGTTCCGCTCGGCGACGAACCCGGTGCTGCGTGACGTGACCGAGCGAGTCGTCGTCGCCAGCAAGGGACGATTCGGACGAGCGCTCAGCCCCAAGGAGCGGCGCGCGGCCGCGTTGCCCCACGAGAGCACCATGGCCGCGGACGACTTCATGGCACTCACGCTCGACGTCTGGGAGTTCCCGCCCGAGAGCGCGGTGCGGGTGCGGCACCCGGCCCCGTTTCCGGTGGAGCTCCCCCAGCGCCTCATGGAGCTCTACACGTTCAAGGGCGACCTCGTCGTCGACCCCTTCTGCGGCTCCGGGTCGACCCTGATCGCGGCCCGGCGCTGCGGACGCGACGCCGTGGGTTACGACCTCGACCGGGCGTACGTGGCGTTGGCCCAGGAGCGGCTCGCCGCCGAGGCGCCGCCTGGACGGGGACGGCCCGGGACGAGGTCGCGGGAGAGGGCGCGTCGGCGGCGGCGCTGGCCCGGGAGGCGATCGAGACGGCGGGGTTCTCCGAGGTGCGCCCGAACGCCCGCCTGCGCGGGGTCGGCCTCGTGATCAGCTTCTCGGCCCGCGACGCCAAGGGGCGACCGTGGTACTTCGACGTGGCGGGTCCGAACTCGGCCTACCGCGGCGGCATGGCGCGCTCGGAGACGGTGTGGCGCACGCTGGGTCGGGCCCACGTGATGTCGGCCCGAGGGTTCTCCCCCGTCGTCGTCCTGACCACCCAGCTGCCCCGGCCCGGGACCGAGGGTGACCGCGCCCTGCGGGCCGCCGGACCCGGAGCGTTCTTCGACGCCGTCGACCTCGCCTCTCCGACGGCGCGGCAACGCCTGACGGCCTATGCACGCGGGCGCTCCGACGTGCCCCTGCCGGGGTTCTGGGCCGCGGCGGACGTGGTGCCCGGCTCCGTGTGAGGCGATGAGCACGGTCGTGGCCTGTGCGGTCGTGCGCGACGACCCGCCGCGTGTGTTCGTGGCCGAAGATCTCGCCACCTTGAACTGGGTGCTCGCCTGCCAGCTCGTGGCCACGACGCCGGGCGGAGACCTGCCGGCGGGCGAACGTGACGCGCTGCGCCAGGCGCTGCGCGAGGAGCGCTGGGGGGACGCGGTGTTCGCGTTCATCTCGCGCACGGGCGTGGCGGTGGACGTGTACGAGAGCACCGAGCTGCACGCCGCGGCGGAGGCCGAGGTGGGCCCGCTGGAGCTGCAGCTCACTCCGCTCTTCTCGGACTGACGGCCGCGAGACACGGCCGTCCGAGCCAAGGAGGGCCGGATCGGGTCATGCCCGATCGTTCCCGGCCATGGGAGGATGCCCGAGATGCCGAGCGACCGCACGATGGTGACCGAGCTCGGCACCGCCCTGGGCATGCTGGGGATTCGCCACGGTGGACGAGGCGCTGCGGTCGCGCTCGGCCGTGATGCACAGCCTCTCCCCCGAATGCTGGGACACACCTGCAGCACCTGCGCGAGGGAGGACGCGTTCGACGCCGAGTTCCATGCCGCCTGGGAGAACGGCCGGGCCTTCCTCGCCGCCGACGGACGGCCTGCGCGGGCAGGCGACCGCGGGTCGTCGAGTGGAAGGGGACCGGGCGGGCGCCGGGCGACGAGGTGGCGCCGATCGACCTGCGGGTGGACCACGTCTACCTGATCAGCTGCAAGTACCTTTCGAACATCCTCTTCAACGTGTCGCCCTCGCACGTGTTCGACGACCTGCTCGTCGGCGGTGGAGGCAGGGGCCGTCGGGGGGCGGCGGGAGAGACCTGCCCGCAGCAGCCTCCCGGAGGGGACGGGCCGCGGCGGTGGCGACTGGTACGCCGAGGTGGCTCCCGCCGAGTACCAGGCGCTCTACGACGAGGTCCGGGCGGCAGTCGCATCGGCGGGTGATGCGGGAACGGCGCCGTCGCGGTCCAGGCACGAGCGGGAACCACGGGCGGCAGGCGCGAAAGCCGGGTCTCCGGCGCACCGGCGCTTCCGGGACTGGGCGACGCCGGGGCTTCGGGCGGGGGACAGCTCCTCGCCCACGACGGCGGAGGCCGGGCGACGGTGGCGTCGCGAACCGCCCTGCGCGGGTTGCCGGCGCGGGCCGTCGACCTCTCGATCGAGCAGCGCGAAGCGCTCGCGACCTGGCTCAGGGGTGGGTGGCCCGGCGAGGCCAAGAAGGCGTACCAGGTCCTCTCGGAACGGGTCTCGTTGGTGTCCGTCCGCCGATGGGACTCGGCCATGGAGCGGCACGGCGGCACCGGCGAGGCCATGCTCTGGCGCCTGCTCCGGATGGGGAGTGCCCCGTACTTCGTGCTTGGGCTCCTCGGCCACCCGCTCGCTGCGCCTGCGCATCGCCACGCCGTGGGACTGGCGCCAGCCACTACTCCCTGGGCGCCGTGTCCATGACGGCACAGCGAGGCGGACAGCCGCGCGTCGGCTGGGAGGCCGTCGTGCGGGACCGCGCCACGCACGAGGTCCACGAGCTGGCCGGGCACATGGAGGTGCGGTGGAGCCACGGCCGCTTCGGCGGACCGCCCGAAGCCAAGGGGTACCTGGACACCCCGCATCATCTCGTTCCCGGGTACTTCCCGTTGCGGTGACCCCGCTCCGACCTCGAGCGCCGGGGGACGGCTTCGACCCGGCGGCGGTGGCGCCGCCGCTGCACGTTCCGGACCTCTCCGCCGGACCGGTCGTGCTGCGTCCCTTCCGGATGTCGGACCTCGACCTCGAATCGCGCCGGGCGGCCGGAGGATCCCGACATCGTGGCCGTCTCGTCGGTGCCCCGACGACGACAGCGACGCCGCCGGGCGCGACTTCATCGAACGCCAGCACCGGCGGGCCGAGCTGGGCGACGGCTACTCGTTCGTCCTGGCCTCGGCCACGGAGCCGGAGCGGGGCATCGGGTCCATCGGGCTGTGGCTCGGCGAGATAGAGAGCGGGCGCGCCTCGGTCGGCTACTGGATCCTGTCCGAGGCCAGGGGCCACGGCCTGGCGGCCTGGGCGCTGCGCGCCGTGGTGTCCTTCGCCTTCGGCGAACTCGCCGTCCCGCGCCTCCACCTGTTCGTCGAGCCGTGGAACGTGGCGTCGGCCCGGACGGCCGAGGCGGCGGGATTCCGGCGTGAGGCATTCCTGCGCGGCTGGGAGCGGATCGACGGTGAGCAGCGTGACGCCGAGAGCTTCGCCCTGCTCCGTAGCGAGTGGGAGCCGGGTGGAGCGGGGCGAGACCGCCATGGGAGGCTGGGCTGACTCGGTCGGTCGCGACGGGGACGGGATGACGATGGGAGGGACGCAGATGTTGGTGCTGGTCGAGGTCGCCGAGGGTGTGGCGACGATCACGCTGAACCGGCCCGAGGCGAGGAACGCCATCTCGGCCGAGCTCAACCGGGAGCTCGACGCGACGATCGCCGAGCTCGACGGGCGTGACGACGTCGGCTGCATGATCCTGACCGGGACGGATCCCGCGTTCTGTGCCGGAATGGACCTCAAGTCGCTGGCCACCCAGGACCGCTCGGACCTACGCGAGCGCATGAACCAGCAACTCGAGCACTTCGGCATCATCCCGCCTCGCCGGACCCCCATGATCGGCGCCGTGAACGGCCCGACGGTCACCGGCGGGCTCGAGCTCGCGCTCTCGTGCGACTTCCTGATCGCGTCGGATCGGGCGCGCTTCGCCGACACCCACGCCCGGGTGGGCGCCATGCCCGGGGCGGGCCTGACGATCCGGCTGCCGCAGGTGATCGGCATCGACCGGGCACGGCGAATGAGCTTCACCGGTGACTTCATCGACGCCCGACGGCGCTGGCGTGGGGGTTGGTGGTCGAGGTGGTGACCCACGAACATCTCCTGACCGCGCGCCCGGGAGATCGCGGCGGCCGTGGTGTCGATCCCGTCCGAGAACGTGCGCGAGGTCCGACGCATGTACGAGGACGTGAGCGCGCTGGCCGGACTCGAGGCATGGCAGGCGGAGGCGGCGTGGGCACGCCGATGGATGGCGGACCGCTTCGACCAGTCCCGACTGGCCGGAGAGCGCGAGGGCATCATGGCCCGCGGCCGCGACCAGGCCGGGGGCGGGTCGGAGACCCGACCCCCGGCGACGTTCCCGGATGAGGGTGTACGCGGGCATGGACCCGCGCCTCGATCTGGTCGGGCGTGGCGGCCCATGCGACGAGGGTGGAGCGACTCGGCTACGACGGACTCCACGTGGCCGAGACGGTCCACGACGCCATGACGGTCGCGACGTTGGCCGTCGAGCACACGGATCGCATCGTCGTGCGCACGAGCGTGGCCCTGGCCTTCGTCCGCAGCCCGACTCTGTTGGCCTACGCCGCCTGGGACCTCTCCAGGCTCAGCGGCGGGAGGTTCGAGCTGGGTCTGGGGACGCAGATCCGCCAGAACATCGAGGACCGCTACGCCGTGCCGTTCGGGACGGACCCCGTGGGCCGGCTGGGCGACTACGTCGGCGCCGTCAGGGCGTGCCTTCGCCGCGTTCGCCTCGGGCGAGGCTCCCCGCTACGAGAGCGCGCACTACCGGCTGCACGCGCATGCAGCCGTACTTCAACCCCGGGCCCGACACCGCCACGGTGGCGCCGCCGATCTACCTCGGAGGGGTGCAGCACCGTGCCTGCGCGCTGGCCGGTGCCGTCGCCGACGGGTTCGTGAGCCACCCGACGAACTCGAACCCCCGCTACCTGGTCGAGCGGTGCCTGCCCGCGCTGGCCGAGGGTGCCAAGAGCACGGGGCCGCGACCTCGCGCGCGACGGTTTCGAGCTGGTGATCGGGACCAGCGTCGTGACGGCCGGACGCCCGAAGCCGTCCTGGCCGAGCGCGAGCGCCAACGCCGGCTGCTGGCCTTCTTGTACTCGACGCCGGCGTACGCCCCAACGCTCGACGCTCTACGGATGGGACGACCTCGGCCCGCGCCTCCGCGACCTCGTGCGCCACGACCGCTGGGACGACCTCGGCCGCGTCCTCTCGGACGAGGTGCTCGACGAACTGGTGCCCGTGCGGGACCTTCGACGAGCTGCCCGACCTCGTGCTCGGGCGCTTCGCCGAGCTCGGCCAGGGCATCACCATCGGGGTGCCCGGCGGACCCGGCGGACGATGACGCGTTCAGGGCCGTGGTCGCCGCCGTCCGCGAAGGATGAGCGGGGGTGCGCGCCCGAGGTCGGGCGACGAACGATCGGTCATCGCGCGGCATGGGGAAGATCAGCTGCTCCCCCGCCATCGCCTCCACCGCGGCCGGCGCGCTCCGCGTCGCCCATCCCGGTGAAGCGCTCGGCCGCGGCCGAGCACCCGCGGCAGGAGCGGGAATGTCGCTCGGGGTGCAGAAGGCGTGGACGCCCGGCGTCGAGAGGGCGAAGTGGACGCCGCGGTCGATCTCCTCGTCGCTGCGCTGAGGCTCGTACCACGCGAGGGCCCAGCGGTCCGCCGTGGCGTCGGTGCCTGCCACGGCGTCGCCCAGCGGGGAACCGTCAGGCCCAGGGCCGTCGCGCCACCGCCTTGATGGCCATGACGCCCGACGTCCCGTCTCGGCGCAGTCTGCCAGCAGTTCCTCGGCCGGCTCCCGGTACTCGGGGCGGGACCAGAGCGCCGGGTAGACCGGGAACATCACCGTGTCGAGATCGAAGCGGCGCAGCGCCTCGAGGTGGGCGATCGGCACCTCGAGATCGTGGCCCGTGATGCCGGCGAAGCGGGTCTGGCCCCGGTCGCGCAGTTCCAAGATTCGTTCGATCGGCGGCCGAGCGCCGGTCCAGCTCGGCGACGGAGGTGACGGCGTGGGCCTGGTAGAGATCGAGCACATCGGCGTGCAGCAGCCGGCGCGTCGTGTCGAACTGGGCGGATGACCCCGTCGGGGTTGGCGCGCAAGGTCTTGCCGGCGACGAAGATCCGGTCACTCAGCTCCGCCAAGTGCGGTCCGACCACGGACTCCGCTGCTCCGTACTGCGGTGCGATGTCGAGGTGGTTGACTCCCCGAGCCAGAGCGAGGCGCAACCAGTCGCCGGCTTCCTCCTCCGATGCGGCCCAGCATGCCGCGCCGCCGAGGATCGGCAACACTGCTCTCGTGGCCGGTGCGGCCCAGCCGACGGCGTTCCACGGCGCAATCCGGCGCCCCGGCTCAGCCGGCGCTCGCCTCTTCGGACTTCATGCGCAAGCACGTTGAAGACGGCGCCGACGTCGTCGGCGATGACGGCGAAACGTCCCGGCTCGATGTCGGTCGGCTCCACGAACACCGTGCCACCGAGCTCCTTGGCCTTGGCCACGGATGGCGTCGGTGTCGTCGACGATGAAGTAGACGCCCCAGTTAGGCGGCATGTCGGCCGGCATGTCAGGGTGACTTCAGCATCATGCCGCCGATCGACCTCCCTCCCAGCTTCCACTCGGTGTAGGCGGGCGGCCTCCCGGAGGGCCTTGGTCGTCGGCATCCCAGCCGAACACGGACTTGTAGAAGGACTTCGACCGGTCGAGATCGGTCGTGATGAGCTCGTTCCATCCGAAGGTCCCCGGCTCGTTGGCGAGCTGCGCGCCGGTGTGCTGCCCCGGCTGCCACACTCCGATGACCGCGCCGAGCGGGTCGGCGAAGATGGCCATCCGGCCGACGTCCATCACGTCCATGGGCTCGACGAAGACATTGCCGCCGTTGGCCTTCATCTTGGCGATCGGCGTCGTCGGCGCTGTCCACGTTGACGTAGGTGGTCCACATGGGCGGCATGTCCTCGCTCATCTGCGGCCCGATGCCGGCCACCGTCTTTCCGTTGATCTCACAGACCGAGTACCCGCCGGCTTCGGGAGGTCCCTCGGGGCAGGTCCAACCGAAGAGGCCTCGCTGTAGAACTCCTTGGACTTGGCCAGGTCCGGACTGTTCAGGTCGACCCAAGAGGGCACCCCGTCGTCATATCGCTCGAACTCCACGTAAGCTGCCTCCTCTTCGGCGTCCGTGCCTGCGTGTCGCAGGGCGTGCCCCGACGTTTCTGACGCTACCTGCTCCGATCGCCCATCCGCGCCGGTTGAAGTGAAAAGATCACCGGGATGACACAGCGGTGTGAGGCGGCGTGACCTCGAATCCGATCAGCTCCCGCGTCGAGCAACTGGCCCAGGCGGTCGCCGAACGAGTGGTCTCGCTGGTTCTGGACGCCATCGACCTCAACGCGCTGATCGACCGAATCGATATCGAGCGGGTCATAGAAAAGGTCGACGTGGACCAGCGTCATCAGCCAGGTCGACCTCGACGCCGTGCTGGAGCGGGTCGACCTCGACAAGGTCATCGACCGGGTCGATCTCCAGAAGGTGATCGAAAAGATGGACATCAATGCCGTCATCGAGAAGGTCGACATCGACGCTCTGGTGGAGCACACCGAGATCGGGTCGATCATCGCCCATTCGACCACCGGGGGTGCTGACCGAGATCCTCGACGTGATCAGGTCTCAGGGGGTGGGCCTCGACGACTTCATCCTCCGCTGGGGCAACCGGCTGATCGGACGGGGTAGCAGGGTGAACGACTGGCCGGTCGGGCCGCCTCTGCTCGTGCCGCGGTTCCGGCATGACCACCGTCCCAGTCCCGCCGCCGCGAACAGACGATCGGTCGCCAGGGCAACTACGCGGGGGCGGTGAGCCGGTTCGTGGCCTTCGTCATCGACGTCGTCGTTGCGTGGGTTGCCTACACGCTCGCAATCGCGGCGACGAGGCCTTCCTGAAATTGATCACCGGACACTCGTGGAGCCCTTCTCGAACCACCGGATCCTGGATCTCTGCATTCTGGTCGGATGGGGGTTCTTCTACTTCAGCGTACCAGTGGGCGCTCAGCGGGAAGACGCTCGGCATGGCGACGTTCGGGCTCCAGGTCGTGACCGCCGAGGGCGGACCCATAGCCCGCCGGCAGGCCGTGTTGCGCACGCTCGGCCTCGGCCTTTGCTTCCTCACTCTTGGTATCGGCTTTCTCGGCATCGTCTACCAACGCGAACGCCGGGCGCTGGACGACTTCGTCGCGGGGACGGCGGTCGTCTACGACTGGGATGCCCGGGCGGCCCGTCTCCGCTGGTTGGCCCGCAAGGACGGCGGCAAACAGCCGGCCCGCAGAAAATCGGGCGCCGCACGACAGCCCGGCTACACGAACCACCCGCCCTGAGAGGGCCATCATCTGCGACTCGGCCTACCATCCCGGGCCATGTCATTCACCGAAGTCACCCGGCCCCACCCACATGTCGCCGTCGTCACGCTGAACCGGCCGGAGCGAATGAACGCCATGGCCTTCGACGTAATGGTCCCGTTCCGCGACGCTCTCCGCGAGATCGGGGACCAGAACGACGTGCGGGTCGTCGTGATCACCGGAGCGGGGCGCGGCTTCTGCTCGGGCGCCGACCACGAGAATCCCGGGACGATGCCCAACATCGAGGGCCTGACGCTGCCGACGATCGCGCTTCGCTCCATGGGGATGCTCGACGACGTGATCAGCACCATTCGCCGATTGCACCAACCCGTGATCGCCGCGGTCAACGGTGCTGCAATCGGTGGCGGATTCTGCCTCGCTCTTGCGGCCGACGTGCGAATCGCTTCCGACGACGCCTACTTCCGCGCCGCAGGGATCAACAACGGGCTGACCGCGGCCGAGCTCGGGCTCAGTTTCCTTCTCCCCCGCGCCGTGGGCCATTCGCGCGCCGCCGAGATCATGCTGACCGGGCGCGACATCGGTGCAGCCGAGGCCGATCGCATCGGACTGGTCTCGGACGTCGTGTCGCGCGAGTCGCTGCTCCCGGCGTGCTTCGAGCTGGCCGATCGGATCAACGGTTGGAGCCGTGCCGGCGTGGAGCTGACGAAGCGGGCGTTGTGGAACAGCCTCGACGCCAGCAGCCTGCAGTCGCACATGGACGCGGAGGGAACGGCCCAGCTGTTCGTCCGCATCACCACGCGCAACTTCGAGGAGTCCGTGGCCGCCCGGAAGGAGGGGCGCAAGCCGGTATTCAACGATTGAGTACTGAGCCGTACTGTCGAGGTCGAGCAATTGCCCGCACGTCAGCGCGAGTTGACGAGCGAGGTCGCCGCCATTTCCAAGTACTCCCGGAACTCGGAAGCGTCCCCGGGCGAAATCCGTTGCTCCTGCTCCAGACGGCTGAGCGCACCCAGCATGTGGCGCAACCACGCATCGCGTTCGGGGAGGCCGATCACGAACGGTGCGTGTCGCATCCGCAGCCGCGGATGGCCGCGCTGATCGCTGTACGTCGTCGGGCCACCCCAGTACTGGGCGAGGAAGAGCGCCAGGTGCTCGGAGGACTCGGAGAGGTCATCCGGGTAGAGCGGTCGTAGCAGAGGATCTCCCGCGACGCCGAGGTAGAAGCGATTCACCAGGTCGAAAAAGAATGGCTCACCCCCGACCCGATCGAATAGCGCGTCCACGGAGCCGAGAGTAGGGGCTTAGACTGCGCCCCGTTCCGCGGCCGTAGTTCAATGGTAGAACCTCAGCCTTCCAAGCTGATGATGCCAGTTCGATCCTGGTCGGCCGCTCTCCCGGAAGTACCTGGTAGATGCGATCGCTCGGGCCGACGAGTGCGATCAGACACTCGCCCTGAACCGATACAGACCACAAATAGACCACAGGCGGACCACGAGTAGCGCCGTCAGTGACACTCAGCTCACATCCGAACATTCAGCTCACATCGATTCGTCAGAGCGGAAGTCGCTGTCGTCGCTGCGCTTCGTGCGTTGAGCCTTTCTCAACGCCTCGTCGGTCATCGCCGACAGTCGCTCTGCAATAAGACATCGCGCTCTTCCGATGCGTGTTGGTAGATGAGAGCCACGAAGGTAATTGCCAGCTACGAAGGCGGCCCCGACATTGCGAAGCATTCGGGGGGACGATCCCGAGGCTGGCCCGCATGCCGATGGAGCAGAGCCTGGCGTTCCAATGGCTTCCATCCGGCGTTCCGGGCCTGCGGTCCGGTCGAACCCAGCCCTATTCAGTCCCGGAGACCCCTCTGGAACGACGATGTGCATTGACCCACGCAACTGCGTCGCTGTGTGCACGTTCGAGCGACGCACCCACCCGCTCGTCGCCGGAGTACACGTTGTCGGCGCCGATCAAGTCGGTGATCCCGGTGATTCGCAGCTGCTCTTGAATCCTCTCGTTGGCGGACACGATGACCAGCTTGCTGTCCGCGTCCATGAGGCTCTCGGCGTACCGGTGCAGCACGTCCATGAAGGTCGTCCCCAGTTCGCTGCGGCCACGCAGCCGAAGGATCACCACTGAATTGGAGGAATCGTCCATGAGTGTCGGGAGCCCCGACTCGAACACGGGTGCCGCGGCGAAGAACAGGCTCCCGTAGGGCTGGAGAACGACCACCTCGTTCGATGGAAGTCCGCGCGGCGGATCAGACTCGATGATGTGTCCGTCAGCGTCGATCTGCCATCGCTTGATGGTGATCTGATTCGATTGGCGCACGACATGAAGGATCACGGAAAGTCCGACTCCGACAAGAACGGCGTACTGCAGTGCGATGAGCATCGTGAGCACGAACGTCGTGAGGAGCACGGCCTTCTGCACGGCACCGGTCCTCCAGACGGACAGGAGATCGGCCGGCTTGATGGTCCGGAAGCCGATCAGCATGAGCAGGCCGGCCAGTGCGGGCATGGCGACGTGCCCGACCAGGCCGCTGAAGGCGAGGATCACGACGGCCATCACCACCGAGGCGAAGACGAGCGCCAAGCGTGACCGTGCGCCGGCGTTCTTGTTCAGCGAGGATGCCGAGAGCGACCCTCCGACAGGCATTCCCCGGAACACCCCGGCTGCCACGTTGGCCGCTCCCTGCCCGACGAAGTCCCGGGACGCGTCCGGGTAGCTTCCGTCAGGCCGGGGATAGTTGGCCGTGATGGCGGCTCCCTGCACGAGGCCCACGAAGGCAAGCGAGAACGCCGGGATGAGGAGCACGGGTACGACCCGCAACTCTGGGACCGTCGGAAACGGGAGCGATCGGGGGATGACACCAAGATCGTTCAGGGTGGCCACGTTGGTCCATCCCAGGGCGGCAGAGGCGGCCGAAGTGATGATGACGGCGACCACCAATCCCAGCGGGCCGAGTTTGGTGCGCTCAAGGATGAGGATCAGCCCGATCGTGGCCAACCCGACACCGAGCGTTTGCAGATGGAGCTGGCCGGGATGGATCAAGGTGTTGAAGGCGCGGATGACGCGGTTTGCTCCCTGTGCGTGGTAGCCGGTCAGGTTGGCCAACTGCCCGAGAATGATGTTCACGCCGACGGCGCTGATGAAGCCCACCATGACCGCATTCGACACGAAGCGGAGCGCCGAACCGAGTCGCAGGAGTCCCGCGGCCAACATGACAATGCCGGTGAGCACCGAGAGCGTGAACAATGCACGCTGCGGGTCGCTCCCGGTGTGGACCGCCGGCACGTCGGCGACGATGATGGCCATGGCACCGGTGGCCTGGACCGCCATGAACGAGGAGCTGGTGAAGAGAGCGCCCGTCAGCGTGCCAAACATGTAGGCGTAGAGACCCGAGAGGGGGTTGACCGCGGCAAGCAGCCCTGCGGCGAGGCCGTCAGGGACGCTCACCACCCCGAGCACAAGGCCGGCGGAGGCGTCCTTGCGCAGCGTGCCCCCGCGTACCTTCAGCGGGTTCTTCACCCTCGGACCGCGCCGACTAGCTCTACGGAGATCGTCGGAGACGGGAGATGTAGTCGAAGCCGCACCGTGACGAACAGACTCCGGACGATGGTCACCGGGAGAACACCATGGTGAGCGGGTTACCGTCCGGAATGCTGTCGTTCGACGCGCACGGGTACGACGTCACTGATCCGGACGGTGCCGGGCAGGGAGCAGCTCCGATGTCATGGCGTGAGACTCCGGTGCCCGTTCCGGTACGAGAGGACGAGGATGTTGATACTGACCAGCAGCACCCAAAAGGGAAAGACGAGCTGCAGCCAAGGGGTCGTTGGGCTCGCGAACAGCAGGACGAGCGCACCGGCGAAGCCGACCACGATGACTGGGCGAGCATGGATCCGCAGGCGGAGGGCGATGACCGAAGACGAGAGCATGAACACCGCGCCCACCCGCATCGCATAGACGATGGCGATGTTGAACGAGATCTCCCGACCCAGCCGCCAGAGGGCCAGTGGCGGGTCCCCGTCGTAGAGTCCGGCAAGGCTGATGAGGGCGCCGAAAAGGGCGCCGAACACGAACAGCATGGCAATGAAGAGCAAGCCGCTCCCCAAAACGATGGTGGCGAAGAACTTGTCCTCGGCTTCGCCGATGTGGGCGCGGACGGCCCCTAGGAACCAGAGGAAGAAGATCCCGCAGAAGGGGATGAGCGCCAGTGCGAAGTCGAGGTCACGGCGCTCGCCCGCATCTGTCAGCAACGCCCCCGCCGATCGTGGGTCCAACGGCAGGACACTGCGAAAGAGGACGACGATGGCACCGAACATCAGTGCGAAGAGGACGCCTGCGACACCGGCGGCTCGAGGACTCTCGAGGACCCTCGGGGCGAGCTCCTCATCGGCCGTTTTTCTCATCGCGCTCCGAGCCGTCGGGGGATGATGCCGTGCAGCGCCTCTGGGGCCATGACGGTCGAGCGGGAGCACCGCCGGGTCACGGTCCCCTCCCTGCGTGGTGGACTTCTGAGCAGCTCCGTGGGATCCGCGCTCGCCCACATCTGAGTTGAACTACGTGCTCGGGAGGCCGGCGCGCAGCTTGTCGAGCGCTTGCTTGATGCCGAACGTGGCCGCCTCCTGGCGGGGCGGGAACTCAAGAAACGACGCCAGCATCTGCGCCACGAACGATTGGGCCGGAACCAGTAGGAAGGCGTGGTCGAGCATCCAGTCCCAGTAGGTGTTCGACGTGAAGTCCGCTCGCTCGTAGGGGTCGGTACGCAGGTTGAAGATCTTGGGCACCCGCAGTTCGGTGAACGGTTCGGCCCACACCTGCAGCGTCCCTTGTACCCGCTGCTCGAGGAAGACCAACTTCCAGTTGTCGTAGCGTATGGCCACCAGGTCGCCGTCGTCGTTGACGTAGAAGAAGAAGTTGCGCGGGCTCTCGTCCGTCTCGCCCGTCAGGTACGGGAGCTGGTTGTGGCCGTCGAGGTGCACCTTGTAGGTCGTGCCGTTCAGTTCCGCGCCCGCCTTCAGCTGCTCGGCGATGTCATCGACGCCGGCGGCGGCAAGCAGGGTGGGGAACCAGTCGTTGTGGCTCATGATGCCGTTGAGGACGGTGTGGGCAGGAATGTGGCCTGGCCACCGCACGACGGCCGGTACGCGATACCCGCCCTCCCAGTTCGTGTTCTTCTCGCCACGGAACGGCGTCATGCCGGCGTCGGGCCACGAGTTCATGTGCGGCCCGTTGTCCGTCGAGTAGAAGACGATCGTGTCGTCGGCCAGACCGAGCTCGTCGAGCAGGTCGAGGATCTGGCCCACGAGCCGGTCGTGGTCGATCATCGTGTCGTGGTAGTCCGACTGCCACCGGCCCGACTGGCCTTTGCTTCCTGGCTTCACGTGGGTGCGGAAGTGCATGTGGGTCGAGTTGAACCAGACGAAGAAGGGCGTCTCTCCTTCGGCCTTGTCCTTGATGAACACGCTCGCGACTCCGAGGAACTCCTCGTCGACGGTCTCCATGCGCCTCCTGGTCAGCGGACCCGTGTCCTCGATGCGCTGGCTGCCATCCGCGTTGGCCCACGTGTGCATCACGCCCCTGGGGCCGAAGTTCTGCCGAAAGTTCGGGAAGTCCTCCGGCTGGGGGTAATCCTCGAGCTCGGGTTCCTCCTCAGCGTTCAAGTGGTAGAGGTTTCCGAAGAACTCGTCGAATCCGTGCATCGTCGGCAGGTGCTCGTCCCTGTCGCCGAGGTGGTTCTTGCCGAACTGCCCCGTGGCGTAGCCGTGCGCCTTCAGCGCGGTGGCGATCGTCGGGTCTTCCGGCTGGAGGCCAATCTCAGCGCCGGGCAGGCCCACCTTCGTCAGGCCCGTGCGAGCTGGATTCTGCCCGCAGATGAACGCGGCGCGTCCCGCCGTGCAGGACTGTTCCCCGTAGTAGTCGGTGAACCGGACACCCTCGTCGGCGATCCGGTCGATGTTGGGGGTGTGGTAGCCCATGAGACCGTCGCTGTAGCAGCTAAGGTTAGAGATCCCGATGTCATCACCCCAGATGACCAAGATGTTCGGCTTCCCGTGTGGCATGCAATCTCCTGCGACGATGGTAGTCGTGCACGTGGTAGGACGCTGATTCCATCTTGGGGTGCCCCCGTACGTCCATGATGTCGGTGGGACGCTTCGGCACGACGAGGTGAACTTCGGACCCCGAACGCCATGTCTGTGCGCTGATCAACCTGCGGGCCGCAGATCAGCCTCCATTCCCTCGAGACCCTCACCAACGGCGTCCCTCAGAAGCACGGCGACAGCCTCACTGACCTCGGGCTCAGACTCGAAGTCGATCGTCCACACGACGACAGTCCGCAAATCAAATGAAGCGAATACTTCGACGTTCCCGATGTAGAACGTGACTCGGAACGGCGATTCTGGACGCTCGGAGGTCAATCGATGCTGGTCGTCGTCGATGGCGACAAGCGGTCGGTGATGGTGCCCACACCTCTGTCCAGGATTAAGTAGCGGAAGGCGCCGATGTCCTCACCTTCGATCCGGCATTCCGCCATGCTCGGAGGCCACACGTCGAGGCGCCCAAACTGCCTGATCGCTTCCGACGCATTGTCAGCAGGAACCTCGGCGGCAGGATCGTCGGGCTCTTGAGTGGAACTCTCTTCGGTTCAGTGGATCCGGCCCAGAAGCGTCCGCGAACCGTTCTGGTCAACACATGGGGCAACCCACACGATCAACCAATACCAATCAAAGTGGGCGGCTGTCCGGGAACTGATGCGGTTCAGCCTCGAAAGCGAGGAACTCGCTACCAAGTGTGGTCAGAGCAGAACGGCGTACCATCTCAATTCGAGATGGTGCCGCCTGACTGACGCTGGCTCCCGACGCCCACGCCGGGGGCCAAGGCGGTGGATCGCCCATTCCGCCGGGCTGGGGTGCCACCCTGCGCCACAGGTTGCATCGGCGACGGACCGGTCACAGGCTTTCGAATCAGGGTCATGTGATGAGTCGCCTTCACGGCGACGTGGACCCGGCCCTACGACCCGCAGGGGCATCCAGGCCGGACCTGGGGGCCGGCCACATCCATTGTGGTGTCGGATCCTCGCCCGGCACGTCAAGGCTCGCTGCGGGACGCCGCTGCACTCCGTTCCTCGCTCGCTTTCGGCATCCTTGACCTGCCTCGTCCACTCGCGTCACGCCACCCGCCGTCACCCGCAGCGATCGGTCCCTGTCATCGAGTCCGCATCGAAGAGATCTCGGCCGATTCAGACCACAAACAGACCACAAGTGATCGGAGAATGATGGTCGATACGGCGTATCAGTGATGTACACCGGTGTCCTCTTCCTGGACATTTTGCACCTACACCAGTTCGAAGCGGTGACCCGCGGCGCCTTCCAAGATGATGATGCCGGTTCGATCCCGGTCGGCCGCGCTCTCCGATGATGCAGCTCAAAGGAGTTGTGTTGATTCGTCAACGTTCGGCGCTCGTCGTCCGTCTCGCAGGCAGCTGGGCGACTTCAGGAAGTCGTGAGCAAGAAGAGCGTCTTCGCCTTCGTCCCCGAGGTCTTGCCTTTGGCTGTTATGACATGGGTGCCGGTCCCTCCAGCGGTAGCGGGGATCGCAGTGTCACAGGTGAAGGTTCCGTCTGTATTGACGGTGGCCGTGCACAGGGAGACCTTGGTTGGCGAGGACAGCCCGGTCAGGTAATTGACGGTGACCTTCTCGCTGCTCGTGAATCCGGCTCCCGTGAGAGTCGTTGCCGTTCCAGACGGCCCAAGTGTTACCGAGGTGGTCACCGAATGCGCAGTGCTGATCCGCGCGATCGAGTCTCTGCTGGGGCTTGCGTTGGTGAACCACAAGGCGCCGTCGGGACCCGGCGTGATCCCGTACGCCTCTCCGATGGCGCTCCCGGCGTATCTCGTGACCACCCCAGTCGTGCTGATCCGCCCGATCGAGTTGTTGGAGTTGGTGAACCACAAGGCACCGTCGGGTCCCGCTGCGATCCCTTGCGACCCGGCAATGCCCGGACCGGCGTAGTTGGTGACCACCCCGGTCGTGCTGATCCGCCCGATCGATTTGTTGGCGGAGTTGGTGAACCACAAGGCGCCGTCGGGACCCGCCGTGATCCCGTACGGCCCGTCGATGCCGGTGCCGGTGTAGTTGGTGACCACCCCGGTCGTGCTTATTCGCCCGATCGAGTCGTTGAGGTGGTTGGTGAACCACAAGGCGCCGTCGGGACCCGCCGTGATCTCTCGCGGCTCGTCGGTGCCGATGCCGGTGTAGTTGGTCACCACCCCGGTCGTACTTATCCGCCCGATCGAGTTGTCGGCGGAGTTGGTGAACCACAAGGCGCCGTCGGGACCAGCCGTGATCCCATGCGGCTCGTCGATGCCGGGACCGGTGTAGTTGATGACCACCCCGGTCGTACTTATCCGCCCGATCGAGTTGTCGGCGGAGTTGGTGAACCACGAGGCGCCGTCGGGACCCGCCGTGATCCCCTCCGGGTCGGCGATGCCCGGACCGGTGTAGTTGGTGACAACCCCGGTCGTGCTGATCCGCCCGATCGAGTTGTCGGCGGAGTTGGTGAACCACAAGGCGCCGTCGGGACGCGCCGTGATCCCATGCGGTTCCGCGATGTCGGGACCGGTGTAGTTGGTGACGACTCCGGTCGTGCTGATCCGCCCGATCGAGTTGCTCTGTCGGTTGGTGAACCACAAGGCGCCGTCGGGTCCCGCTGCGATCCCCCACGCGTCGCTGATGTTCGGAGCGGTGTAGTTGGTGACCACCCCGCTCGTGCTGATCCGCCCGATGGAGTCGTTGGCGTTGTTGATGAACCACAAGGCGCCGTCGGGTCCCGCCGTGATCCCGATCGGCACCGCGATGTCGGGACCGGTGTAGTTGGTGACCACCCCGGTCGTGCTGATCCGCCCGATCGAATTGTTGAGCACGTTGGTGAACCACAGGGCGCCGTCGGGACCCGCCGTGATCTCACGCGGCTCCCCGATGCCGGTGCCGGTGTAGTTGGTGACCACCCCGGTCGTGCTGATCCGCCCGATCGAATTGTTGTATTCGTTGGTGAACCACAAGGCGCCGTCGGGTCCCGCCGTGATCCCGATCGGCACATCGATGCTAGAACCGGTGTAGTTGGTGACCACCCCGGTCGTACTTATCCGCCCGATCGATTTGTTGGCGGAGTTGGTGAACCACAAGGCACCGTCGGGTCCCGCCGTGATCCCGATCGGCTGGTTGATGCCGGTGCCGGTGTAGTTGGTGACCACCCCGGTCGTACTTATCCGCCCGATCGATTTGTTGGCGGAGTTGGTGAACCACAAGGCACCGTCGGGACCTGCCGTGATCCCTTGCGACCCGGCAATGCCCGGACCGGTGTAGTTGGTGACCACCCCGGTCGTGCTGATCCGCCCGATCGAGCTGTTGTGGTAATTGGTGAACCACAAGGCGCCGTCGGGACCCGCCGTGATCCCCATCGGGTAGTCGAGGCCGGGGAAATAGGTGATCTTTCCGGCACGTAATGCAGCCATCACGTTGCCCAATGGCGAGACTCCCTTCTCAAGTGCAGCGGCCTTTACACCTCTCGCCGAGCCCGACCCACTAGACCCATGGGAAGGAGAATGAGCGGTCGTCACAGCGACGGCCGGCAAACCGCCGAACATCAAGAGGGAGAACATGGCCGCAGCGACACCCAGAATCTTGTAGCGCAAGGCGTGCCTCACGTAGTCTCCTCTCACCTTCCAATACCTAACCTCTAACAGAGGTGCTACTGGCTCACCAGGCGCGAAGGTCCCAACTGAATCGTGACCATTCCACAATTGCCCGGATACCTCGAATGGGCCATGGTCATGTAAACGGTGACCGATAGGAAGCCGCCTGCTCCCTAACCCGGTCAACGAAAGGTCAGAAATCGAAGGAGTTCCACCGACACTGCTGCCTGGGTCGTCGACCAGCACCGCATGGTCGACGTGCACAACGACTTGGCCTGGTCGAGCGAGGACGAGCGCGGAGGGCTCTCCACCGAAGAGTGAAGGCGGAGATTGCCGGGCTTGCCGGCCTCGGTCATCCAGGTCGACATGCCGGCGGTCTCGAGCATCGAAGCATCAACCTGGACCGGAAGGGAGCGCGCCTCTTCGTCGCTCATGCCTCCGATTCGAAGTCGGGCATGCAGCTCCCTGAGCGCCGCTGTCAGGCGCCGAAGGTTCTCGCGCTCACGCCGCACGACACAGTCAGTATCCTCGGTTGGTCGCGTCGCTCCGTAACCGATCCGCGGGCCACGCCACCCACGGAGGAGGTATTCAACTCCGTGTCGCTCTAACACCTCCACGAGGAGACCGAGGTCGTGGGGCGGACTGTCAGGAGGCGTCATCTGTCGAAGCGGATTCTTCTGCCCGCTTCGCAGCAAGCTCCGCGAGCCACTGTTGAGCGGCCTCGCGAGAGTCGATACGCCGCCCATCCCATAGGACAGTCACATCATCGCCGGTCGGTGGCGGCGCGTAACGAACACGCTCGACCAACCGCTCAACACTCATCACCGGCTGGGCGGCCATGTCTCTATGTTACCGAGGCAACTGGCGGCCTCCGGTACCCTCGCTTCGCGATTCCTCGGCCAGCCGATCTCCGTGCCGGTCTCCCTTGCTGCCGAGAGACTCGGGCGCCTTCGGTCGCAATGACGAAATTTACGGCTCACGCCGGGGCTCGGCCAACCCGGTCCTGCTTTAGCAAATGGTGTAGCAACACCGCCAGACTCAGGTGACCGTGTCTGAACAACCGTGAATTTATTTCTGGTCAGCGGCGTACAATGAATCGTGGCGAATCAAGACGAACTGCTTCTGGCGGGATGACGCGGCAAAGGTGGACACGTCCGAAGAACCCCAGTCATTCGTGAGCGAAATGGTTGCCCAATTTATAGCTCCCCCGCAAGTCAGTCGATCTTCGTGACGAGCATCCACCGCTCATAGGTGACGGCGACGAATTGGATCGTGACGTTGTTCTCTGCCAGCCAATAGCGATATCGATAGCCCTCCTCAAGCTCGACGAGCCAGACATCGGCAGGTGGCCCAACCTCGCGACAGCCCGCAAGCCAGTCGTGCAGAGCAGCGATCGCTTCAAAGGGCCGGCCCTCGGCCCAGGAGTCGATGTCAATGGAGCGATCCAGACGGACCGTCCAATTGTTCACTTCTCGTGAGTGATCTTTGCCTTGAGCTTGTCGAGAGCGTCCTCAACTGGCGTCGCCTCGTCCCAGCAGTCCTTCTGCCGCTGAAACTGCTCGCGCATCAGGGCTTCTCGGGCTTCGAGCTCCTGATCCGATCTGGGTGTCTCAGCGGCGTTCGTCACGGAGGTGGCTCCCTTCCACGGCACGAGCATAGAACCTGTCCCAGTCCCGACAGCCGTTCCTGCCTCAGGATTTCATCTCGCGAATATCCCGCTTGCGCCGTCGATCAGGACCGTACGCCGGAGTGCATGCACTCGGCTGACCTGGCGTTTCAGTTCACAGCAGTTCATCGAAATCGGCCTGGAGGACCTTCCAAGCTGATGATGCCGGTTCGATCCCGGTCGGCCGCTCTCTCCGAAGTGCCTGTCGTTGAGCAGTGCCCGCCGTGCTGAACGGGTCCGCTTCGAATCCGGAGCCAGACGAGGGACACATGATCGGCGGCTCATCTGACTCGCTGATTGCGCCGCCACGAGCTGGGGGCAGCGGACGGTGCGGCTTTCTGCGCTTGATTCCTTTGCTGCCCACGTCCGAAGTATCCCACCCCTTGCTACCGAGGCCCCCGATCGCCGGGCTGGGGTGCCACAGTTCGGCATATGGGATACCCCGTTGTCAAGAATGATGGATTCGTACACGGTCGGGCGTGATTTGTCGCGATCGTTGGGTATGAAGAACTTTCTGTGTCTTCCGGCTATCTGGTTAGTGTCTTGGTCGGTGCGTTGGCAACGGCCCTTTCGTTGTGGCCACGAGCTACTCGAGGACCTCGCGCCGGCCCTTCGTTCATTTTCGAGAGTGTCGCCAATGAGCTGCCGTTCTTGGTCGTGTACTGGTTGGTGGCCAACACGGCGCTGGCCGCCGCCCAAGGTGCCATTGATTCACCGCTCGGGCGGGTGGCCTTAGCAATAGCTGTGTGCACCCTGGCCGGTTCGGCCGTGGTCATCAGACGGGCCGTACAGGCACGCGCTGTCCTCGACCATGCACTGACGCGCTCCCTGGGCGACAACTGGCGAGGTGCTGGCGAAGCACCGGATAGGAGCCGGCACACCACGCTCCCGGTCCTGCTGCGGGCAATGATTTCACCGTTGCGTATTCCAGCCAGGAGCGTGCGGCGCGATCGCGACATTGCCTATGGCCCTGCAGGCTCTGCCAACCGCCTAGACGTGTATCGCCACCGCTGCTGTCCTGTCGACTCGCCCGTACTCATCTACTTTCATCCCGGTGGATTCGTCATCGGAAAGAAGAGCCGAGAAGCAAGGGTACTCTTCGACAGACTTGCCAGTGGGGGTTGGCTGTGCATTAGCGCCAACTATCGATTGCGCCAGGCGGGAGCGTTCCCAAACAGCGTCATCGACGCGAAGCGTGTGATCGCATGGCTACGCTCGCACGCCGAAGGCTACGGTGCCGATCCCAGCACAATCGTGGTGTGCGGTGGCTCGGCCGGCGCTTACCTTGCCGCCATGTGTGCGCTGACCGCCAATGATTCGACGTTCCAACCTGACTTCGAACAGGCGGACACGACGGTAAGCGCAGCCGTGGGCTTCTACGGCTTCTACGGTTCGCCAGGCTCGTTCGAACCCCGTCCCTCGGACCCCGGGGCGTACGCCCGGGCCGACGTGCCGCCCTTCTTCGTCATCTCGGGAGAACGCGACCCCATGATTGCTGCCGCCCACGCCGAAGAGTTCGCCGACAAGCTGCGTGCAACGTCGACCAGCCCGGTGCTGTGCGCAGAGCTGCCCGGCGGTCAACACAATTTCGACCGCTTCCCATCCATCAGGTTCTTCGCCGTGGTAGACGCCGTCGAAGCGTTCACCAACTGGGTTCGCTCCAGGTCTACCTCTGGGCACCCCACCACGACATCAACGGAGGTGCGGGCCGATCCTTCCATAGGACCTGTCGACATGTGACTTCCTGGCCTTCCGATCTGACGCCGGACCGACCAGAAAGGATCACAACTGTGCCCACAAAGAACACCCGCCCTGAACCCACGACTACAAGCCTGATTGTCTCAGCGAACGGAACGAGTATCGAGGTGCGAACCGCCGGCAACGGCTCAGCTTTGATCCTGATTCCGGGAGTGCTGTCGAGAGCCGAAGACTACGTCGACTTCGCCAACGCCCTAGGCGATCGATTCATGGTGCATACCCTCCAACGGCGCGGTCGAGGCATGAGCGGAGCGCAAGGGGACCGCAACGGAATGGATCGAGAACGAGAGGATGTCGAAGCGCTTCAAGTCGAGACTGGTGCACGATTCCTTGTGGGCCACAGCTACGGCGGCTCATAGCCCACCAGGCAGCCCGCAACAACTCCAGCTTCGATCGGATCGCCGTCTACGAGCCGGGAGTCTCTGTGGGCGGCCTAATCCCCATGGACTGGGTTCCCCGATACCGGACGGGTCTGGCCGAACACCACGACCTTGACGCGCTCGCCGTCTTCTCAGCGGCAACTGGCCCCGCGCCAGCTCGCCGGATGCCGGTCTGGATGATGAGGCCGATGCTGCTGCTCGCGCTGAGGGCCAATCGCCGACATACGATGTACGGCTTGTTGGAGACCAACCTGCGGGAGCATCTAGAAGTGGCGCGGCTCAACAACACGATAAGCAACTACGGACAGATCAACGCTCCCGTCCTGTTGATGTCTGGAGGTCGCAGCCGACTCGACTACGTCTGGGCTGCCCTGGATGCATTGAGGACGACCCTGCCCGCTTCGACGAGTTATGTCTTCCCCAAGCTCGATCACTTCGGACCAGACCGCAGCGGACCAAGTGAGGTGGCGCAGATCGTTGCTGACTTCTTGAGCGCCCCCGTGTGATTGACCAAAGGCAGGGCGCTATCGAAGGGTTTAGCAAGGTCGCGTAGTGGGCTTGAGTCTGGGGGCAGGCTTCCATTGAGCCCTATCCCTGCGTGCGCGATCTGGACGGTTACAAGATAGAGCTGTAGCCAGAACTTGCAAGGATCGCGACTGCCTCGAATCGGAGTGACCAGTCCGGAGGTGCTCCCGTTCGCCAGGACGGTGGGGCGGTTCGGCACCTTTGGGGACACGCCTAGATGCCTGGTTTCCCGTGGCGGTCATCATTGACGCGTGCCAACTATGCCGATCTTCGGCCCCCAGCGAGTGACTTCGTCAGCGCAACCCTTCTCGACTGCGCCGTTCACAGATCTGGGCCTACGATCCACTGAGGGCGACACCACGGGAGGTGGGGCATGCAAGACATCATGATCAGGATCGAAACGGATGACTTCGAGGCGTGGAAGGCACAGCACTACCTGCATGCCTCCAACCGGGCAGCCTTCGGCATCACCGACGGGCCCGCGTACCAGGACATCGACAACCCGAAGGCTGCGCTGTTCCACATCAAGACCGATGACATGGAGCGGGCCATGCAGTGGTTCAAGACTGACACCTTCAAGGAGGCGAGCAAGCTGGCCAAGGTCAGCGGCCGCACCTTTTACCTTGCCCAGCCACAGGCCTGATGGGGCACGATCTCGTCGTTACGGACCGCCCAGCTGGCAACAAGTCAGATCAGCCATGTCCCCGAACAGTATGCGGCGTGTTCCCGTACGAATCCTCTTTGTGTCAAGACCCCAATTTCAGGAGGTTCTGGGCGCGACGAATCGGCCCGTCATGAGACGGCACAAGTGCATAGGCTTGTGAGTGGTCCGGGAGTGACTTCGCCGAAGAGCCGGCCTTCAGGATGCAGAGCCGACCACGCAGGCTACGAGTCGTTTCCTAGTGTCCTCCCGGACCCCTTTCGAGATCGAGCAGGAGCTGGCGGTAGACAGCGTTGGAGATCTGGCGCTTGAGAGAGCGGAGCGCTTCCTTCTTGGTCTTTCCCTCGGCAACCTTGCGCTCGAAGTAGATGCGTCCATCAGTCCCGGGATTACGGATCTGGGTGACGGCGGCCATGTGGAGCGCATGGTTGAGCTTTCGGTTCCCGCGCCGCGACAGCCGGTGCGCGATGCGGCCGCCCGAGGACCATTCGACCGGGGCCGTGCCGTTGTAAGAGGCAAAGGCATCGCGGTTGGCGAAGCGTCCGACGTCGCCGGCGTAGCCGATGAGCTGTGCGGCGATGATCGGGCCCACCCCATAGACGTGGGTCAGCGACGTGCCCGATGCCTTGAGCGCCACACGGATTCGGCGGTGCGACTCCTTGATCTGGGCGTCGAGTCGGCGCACGTCGTCGAGCAACTCGAGGGCGAGGTCGTAGCGGACCTGCTCGGCCGGGGTTTGCGGTGCGACCTTGGCCAGCAGCCGCTCGGCGTCTGAAACGTAGAGTTCCTTGGCAATTCCCCCCGGTGCGAGCTCGGCGAGGAGCGCGTGGAGTCGACAGATCACCCGGGTCCGATGACTGCCGAGGTCCCTGTTGCGCTTGGCGAGGAGCCGCAGGACCTCACAATGATTGGCCGCTTCGACGCTGCGCAGGTTCGGAGCCCGAAAGGCCGCGATGGCCACCGAGCGGGCGTCGTTGGGGTCGTTCTTGTTGGAATGGCCGGTGGCGAGCACCCGGACGCGAGAGGCCAAGGTGGCGGGTACGTCGAGGACGTCCTCGCCCCGGGCGACCAGCTGCTGGGCCAACAAGTAGCCCAACCCTGCGGCCGACTCGATGGCCCAGGTGCGCTTCTCGAACGGTTCGGCCCAAGCGACCAGCTGGTCCACCTGGCGGCGGGTGGCCCGGACCCTGACGCTCGAAAGCTCGTCTTCTGACTCGTCGATGGCCACCGCGGTGTGCGATGCCTTGTGCGGATCGACGCCGATCACCACATGCATGACTACCTCCTTGGTCGTGATGGAACCACAGAGGGCACTCCTGCTTGCAGACTGTTCGTGCTCGATCCTCTTTTGAGCCACTCCATGGCGAAGCCCTGGCGGGAGGCTCTTCGTACGAAAGCCAGCCAGCAATGCCGGCGGCAGGCACTATGCGAGCGAACCCACCAGGACCTCTCAACGCTACGGATCAACCGCAACGTCTGCCTACATTCTCAAGCAGGCACATTGGGATACCCATCTGAGGCGTCGAAACAGCCCGTGCGGATGGCAACGCCATCGCTTGCTGGCCGGTCGATGCGTGAGGGTCCGACGGTGAGGCGGCGCGCCTCCACATCAGAGCGAATAGAAGAACCGTCACGAGGCCAACGGTATTGAGGATCGTGATCGAAACCGTGACCAGCGGATCGGATCTAAAGGGGAAGATCATCATTAGGAGCATCGGGGCGATGTTGCGCACTGCCGTGGTCACCTCGGTCGCATGCCTGATCCCCACGTCTTTGACTCGCAGGCCGGAAACGAGCAGGTAAGCACAACCGAGGCCGATGAACGGTCCGGCAATGGCAGCGATGTAGCTGTACGTACCCCATTCCTTCACGAACAGACTCCAATACGCAAACAGCGTGAAGTTGAGATTGAAGAGCAGACACAGGATCGAAATTCGGACAACCCACTGTTGCGTTGGCGGCTCTAGGTCGGGCCACCAGAGCCTGAAGACGCACCCGAGGAACACCGGCAGGGCCAAGAAGAGCAACAGTGGCCAAGCAACACTCCACACAGAGATCGTGAGGCTTGAGTCAACCGCATGGACGGCGGGGGGCAGTCCCAGCGGGAGGACGATGATGGTCCCGACAGTCAAGAGCACCAACAGGCATACCTGCACACAGGGCTGCGACACAGAATCCGACTTTGATCTCTCCGGGAACTGACGACGCCACCGTCAGCAGATAGCCAATGAACAGGAGCGGGATTACGACGAAGTTAGTCACCAACGCCCAGACGGCAATCTTCCAATGGGCAAAGGACCGAGCTAGGTGCTTGCCGACCTCAAGCCTGAGGCCCAGACCGAACGCGTTCAAGATCACGAAGAGCAACCCAAACCCGTTGATCAGCATGCTCGAGCTGGACTGAGTTGACATGTCGCTCCCGTCTCACGAGCAGCAGATTTCTTAGGCTAAATAGAGCGCACCAGCCCGGCCTGGGGTGAGTTCCTAACGCCGGGCCGGGGTGACACCCCGCAGCACCTTGGGGGCGGGGAATGCATGGCGCCGGGCCGCTCGGTGTCCGGCATCTGCGATCGGCCGATTCGATGCCCTCCGAACTCATCACCGGGGCTTCCGTGGGGGCCCAATACGCCACGACCACGGTTCGCTGAGGCGTTGGCGATGTCATGGGACGGACCGATCAAGGTCGTTGTCAAGGGCATGCGCTATTGAGTCAACAATGCTTCCAAATGCTCCACGGCCTGCGAGCCATGGCCCGCGTTGGCGATGATCGTCGCGAATGATCGCGCCGATTCCGTGAAGGACGAGTTCTCCAGCACGGCCTGGATCGCTCCGGCGATGACCTCTGACTGTGCATCTTGAGGAACGCTGATACCTACGCCACAACTTTGCACCCTGTCGGTATTGAAGCTCTGATCTCGGCCCTGAGGGATACAGACGAGCGGAACGCCGTGGGCGAGCGCGGCCATTACCGTGCTCAGTCCACCATGGCTGATCACCAACGATGTGTGGCCAAGAACGGCCTCGTGCGGTAAGTAGTCGACGACCGCCACATTGGGTGGAACGACCAACTCGTCTTTGATGATCACGTTTCCGAGGGTCAGCAACGCCCGCACTGGCAGATTTCGCAGCGCTTCCATGATGGGCGGAAGGGCCCGATCCTGGCCCTGAAGGGTTGAGCTGAGGCTGACGAGCACGAGGGGCCGTTCGTCGTCAGGGCCCCATGGTTGGGCCCAAGGTTCTCCGCCGGTGCCCGGAGCAAAGATCGGGCCTACATAGTGAGTCGTCGTGGTCAAGGGCGCCTCTGGAAAATCGAACTCGGCAGGGGTGCAAATGAGGGTCAGCGAAGCCCGGGCGAGAACGTCGTCCATTGTGGGCTTCTCATCGAGAACGGGCAGTCCTAAGGCTGCGCGGGCTTTGCTTTCGTCAAGGAGGAACTGGCCCCAAATGGTGACGAACGGCTGGAACAGCACGTGTACCAACAAAACCAGGGGAATGTCGACGAACTCAGCGGCGGCAAATGCCGCTCCCATCATGCAATCGGCTACCAGCACGTCGGGGGGATCCGCCTTGACGGCACTCACGATGTCTTGTGCGACCTCGGGGCCGTTTAGCATGGCCTCGAAGCGGGCGCCATCGTCGTCCATGGCCACGCCTTTGGGCCATGTTGGAACCGAATCAAAGCCACTGAATGTCAATCCGGCGGCCAGCGCCCTTGGCTCGAGGGAGCGCGTTCCCAGTAGCCGTGCGCGGTGACCAGCGCCTACCAGCCGCGCTCCAAGAGCTAGAGCCGGAGGTACGTTTCCTCCGCCATCCCAGGTGACAATGAGGACACTGCCAGTCGGCATCACCCACCTCCTCGCCAAGGGAAATCGGGAATTCTTACTCTACGGCCACCACCGTCAGACGGCTCAGACCGCGAGGCTGCCGCACAACCTCGGCAGCTCTGCATCATTTCCGAGTCTTCGCTCCTCCGACATAACGGAGGGACGGAACCACCATTCTGTAAGTGCCGACACGGGTTCCGCTAAATGACCATCCGCCGGCACGGTGGGATAGATCACAATGGTCGGGTGCTGGAGCCACCGGAGCTGGAACGCTTCATTATGGACGGCTACCTCGTAGTTCGTTCCGTCTTTCCGAGAGAGCTGGCTGAAGAATGTCGTCTCCTAGCAGCCCAGCAGCTGGGCATCGACCTTGCGAGCCCGAACACGTGGCGACGACGAGTGGTCAGAGGTGTGCCGACGGGAGATTGTGTCAGGCAGGCTGCCAACGCCCCGCGCTTGCTCGATGCCGTAGACCAGTTGGTCAACCCCGATCCCTGGCAGAACCGCCCCAACCTGGGTGCCTTCGTGGTGAGATTTCCCAGCCAGGAGGATCCAGGCGACACGGGGTGGCACATCGATTCGAGCTTCCAACCACCCGGTGACGCCCGCTGGTATGTGAACTACCAATCGAAGGGGCGGGCGTTGCTCTTGTTGTGCCTGATCTCTGACGTGGGGATGGACGACGCACCGAGCCGCCTGCTCCCCGGCTCTCATCTCGAGATGGCGAAGCTTCTGGCTCCCGCCGGAGATATAGGCCTGCCTGGTGCATACGAAGGCCAAGAATCGGAGATCCCGCTCCCAGAATCGAAGAGCGGGGAAGTGTTCGCAATCGGGTCCGCGGGCGACGTGTTCATCTGTCACCCTTTCTTGGTGCATGCAGCCAGTTGGCCCCACCGGGGTCAACAACCCAGATTCGTGGCCCAACCGCCGATAGCAGTCTCGAATGGACTGCAACTGGATGGTCCAAGGAATCGGCTGTCTCCTGTGGCGAGAGCGATTCAGCTTGGCATCAGCGTGGGAAAAGGCTCCTAAGGAATCGCATGGAGGGTGCCCCATACGCCAATCGGTAGGGGGATCGCTACGACCTGTCTTGTCGCCTCGACCGAGTACTCCAGACAAGAATCGACACGAAGATCGCAGCAACGATCACGAGAGTGATGAGTACTGGCAGCCCGCTCGGGCCGGAGATGTCACCTGTCATATAGAACTCACCTCGAGATCTGCTTGGACTTCGCGAACGATATACCCGCAGTGCCTCAGTACACCGCTTCGGAGACGTCCGCGGGGCATCCAGGCGGGTCCTCACGGACCAGCCTGATCCATGGTGACCTCAGATTCGCTCCCGGCACGTCAAGGACCGCTCCGGGATGCCGCTGCGCTTCGTTCCTCGCTCGCCTACGGCGTCCTTGACATGCCTCGTCCACTCGTGCCCGGTCACTTCGATACTGACCAGTGCAGCGGGCCGCCACGGTCATCACCATGAGCGCCGAGCGGACCTCGCGATTCAGACCACAAACAGACCACAAATGAATGGGAAACGGTGGTCAATGCTGCCATCAAGCGGCATACACCAGTGCCCTTGAGCAGGAGCTTTCGCAAAAGTGCCAGGCCTTACAAGTGACCCGGGGCGCCTTTCCGAAGCTGATGATGCCGCTTCGATCCCGGTCGGCCGCTCTCCCGTTGGGTCCAGCTCACAGCGTTGCGGCGCCATTCCGTGCTGCCAACTGGTCAGGACTTCACAGGTGTGAGTCTCGATGACGTCGGCCTAGCGTGAAACGCAATCGATCAAGAAGCCGGGCGGGCGCGAAGATCGCTGGCTCATGAAGTGGCCACACCTCGCAGTGTCGCGCCTTCGAACCCGAGGCCGCGAGAATCCCGTTGACTGCCCGACGAGCGGCTTCGTTGGCGCCTTCCATGGTTGCCAGATCGGTGAACGTGCGGACATAGTCAGCAGCCAAGAACAGGTTGGGTACGGCAGTAGCGGCGTCTGGGCGGTATTGCCACGATCCGGTCGTGTTGACGAGCAACGGTTCAAGATTGATGTCGGTACGTATCCCTTCGGCTTCCCTCACCTCGGGAAACCGAACGTCCTCGTCCAGAAACCAGGACACGACATTGTCCTCGGCTAGAGCCTGCGGGTCAGTCGGTGCAAGGTGCGCCCGGAGCTGGGTGAGGACATCGGTGGCGATTTCTTCTCGCGTACAGTCCATGGCCGTCTTGCCTGAGACAAGACCTGGGGTCTGCCAATCCGAGATGTCGACGGAGAAGACGCCTCGCACATCTCCTTGTCCAACGTCGGCAGCATTGAAGCTGGTCCAGAATTGGGCCTGCGAGATCGAGGTGAGCGACCACGGCGAGTCGATGTAGATAACGTGTCCATGGACGATGGGTACGTCCCGACGTAGGAAGAATACGATGCCGTTCATCCAGCGTGTGACGAGGCGAGACAGCTGGGCGAGCCCGGGATCGGCCTGTAGGAGGGCGTCGTTCACCAGGCGGTTCATGTGCTCGACCGGCACGGCAGCGACATACCAGTCCGCCGCGACTCGTCTCCGGCCTCTGGAGTCAGCGACGATTACGCCACTGATGCGACCGGCCTGCGTTTCTAGCTCTTCGACCCGGACGCCAAGTTCGAAGTTGACCCCAAGATGCTCCAGGTGTGCAAACCATGGCGAGATCCAAACATCACTGGTAGGGCCATTGAGCACCCTGTCGACCTCGCGACCTGGAGTGCCCAAGTCGAAGAGGAGCTGCAGCAAGGTGTAGCCCCCCGTACGCGCGCTCATCTCGCGTGCGCGAGCAGCCACTAGCGTTCGAGTGAGTCCGTCGGCCATGAACTTCTGGTAAGCGACTGATCGGTGAGACGCTCCCGAGAAGTCCCACCAACTCACCCGGTCCCACTCGTCGTAGCGGCGCTCCTCGCAGCTGGTCAGGAGGATGAGAAGTCTGCTGGCGAAGTAGGCGTAGTCACCAGGGGTGAGCTGGGCAATGGGATGGAGCGCGGTTTGAAGTATCAGCTGGAGGTCGCCGACCGAATTTGGGAAGTGTGCCGGTAGCTTGACCGGTCGCAGGCCACCTGATCGAGCGATCTCGGTCTCCGTTGATTCGCGGAGGTTGTCCAAGACTCCATCGGCCTGGTTGCGGTAAGGAATGCGACGCATCGTGTCTGGAAGGTGCCGATAGAAGCCCGGGAAGAACCGGAATCCGTGTTCAGCGGGAAGGCTGTTTCGACCGGAAGTGCTCGAATGGGGAACCGGAAAGCTGCGCGCCTTTCCGCCCGGCTGGTCACGACCCTCCAGGACCGTCACGGAGAAACCTCGCTCGGCGAGTTCTTGCGCCGCCGACATGCCGGCGACGCCACCACCGAGGATCAACACGGAATTGCTCAGTTGACTAGACCTCCTTTTGGTCCACGCTGACCCTGGCAGATGGACACACGCCGCTCGATGGCACAAGTTTGCATTAGCAGGAACATCTGAACAACCCGCTCTGTTTGGGTTCCCAACGCCGATCACTCTATTGGACTTGAGACACGATCAAGGGAGCCCGGCGAGCGATACCGAGACATGTTTATCGACCCTTCGATCCAGGCGTGGGCTAAGTGAGTGTTGACACAGTGACGACGCCACTGGGATGCCCTGAAATCCATTCGGAAGGAGGTTGCCGCGCGATCGCGCCGACCTAGCACGATCCGACCCTTCGCCTCTCCGGAGACCATGGAGGTCGGAGCGGTAGCCTTCCTCAGTGAGCTGGGACGAGGCCTTCGGGAACCATTACGACGAGTGGTCGGCCCACATGACCGCTGACGTCGACTTCTACGTCGATCTGGCCCTGCGATCGAATGGACCCTTGGTGGAACTCGCCGTGGGCAACGGACGCGTGGCGGTCCCAGTCGCACAAGCAACCGGACGGCGCGTCACCGGCATTGACACCTCGGCTGGGATGCTCGAGCAGGCTCGCGTCCGTGCCGTTGAGGCCGGCGTAGATCTTGATCTTCGGCAGATGGACATGAGAGATCTTGCTCTGGACGGACCGGCTGCACTGATCTACTGCCCGTTCCGTGCGCTGCTGCACCTGCCGACGTGGGCGGACCGGCGGCGTACCTTCGAGCGGGTAGCTGCATCGCTGAGCTCACAAGGACGTTTTGCCTGGAACGCCTTCGCGTTCGACCACCGCGTCGCCGCCCGCTACGACGACAACCACCTTGACGTGCCGATACCGCACACCGTCCACTACTCAGTGGGAGACAACCGCATTGACATCAGACTCGACGACGGCGCGAAAAGCAGCCTGTGGTGGACAACGAAGAACGAGTGGCTCGGTCTGCTAGACGTAGCCGGTCTTGAGGTCGAGGCGCTCTACTCGGGGTTCTGTGGTGAACCATTTGCCGACGACAGCTCTGAATACGTATTCGTCGCTCGCCGGCGAATCGACTAACCACCCCAGATCATTTCGGACAGGTGAGACGCTCCGTGGGTCCCGGCCCCTGCGGGTCGGCGAGTTGCCGGTCGTAGGCTGAGTCTGTCGGCGCGATGAAACCGCAACCTGGCAAGAAATCGACTGTTCGGAGCCAATTGCGCGTCGGGGACAAAGGCAAAGACCGGGCGGCCGGAGTTCTTCAGCGAGCCTTTGCGAGAGGACAGCTCACGCGGGAGGAACTTGACGATCGACTCGTCTCGTCTTTGCGGCACGTGTCCGGAGTGACGTGCGACCGGCCCTCGAAGACCTGGAGGAGTACCAGCTGGTTCGCGGCTGACCCGAAGATGTGGCGCTTCTGGTTGGACTGAGGTACCCGCGCCGTCCAACCAATCGAACCCCGAGGTGGCGGACCATCAGGCCCGGGCATGGCACCCGATCTCTCTTTGAGCTCCGCCAATCACGCCCCTCAAGCGGACTTGAAAGTCACATCCACAGCCACCGATCCCGGCGAGGATGACGGGCGCAAACAAGAGGGATCACAAGGCTCTCGTGAGCGCCGATGAGGTGCCTTCACCGCTCCGACACTGTTCACGACTACCCCGGCTAGCTGACCCAAATCATTACAGTGGAAACGGCATGGATCGTCTGTCCGACCACGTCTCGCTCGCCGGGGAGGATCGCGTCGAGGTGCTCGCCCCGGTCTTCGGTCGCGCTTTCGAGAATGATCCCATGATGCTCTGGTCAATCGGCGGGAAGCAGAGTCCTGCAGAGCGGTTCACATGCTGCTTCACCTATTTTCTGGAGGTTGCCGTCACGCTCGACCTCGTCTGGGAGGTGGACTCGGGGAAGGGGGCCGCAGTCTGGATTCCCCCTGGTCGTTGTGATCAGTTGCACGTGCACCCCTGGAACCAGGAACGAATTCTCGAAATGTCTGATGACGGGGGTGACCGTTACGAGGCGTTCTGGAGTTGGATCGACGTACGCAGCCCCAATGAGGCTCTCTGGCAACTCGACTCGATCGCCGTGGACCCAATGGAGCAAGGCCGAGGGTATGGAGGGGCTCTGATCCGGGCAGGCCTGGCTCAAGCGAAATCCAGCGGGTTGGGAGCATTCCTCTCGACAGGCGCAGAGCGAAATGTGGCCATCTACTCGCGATATGGGTTTCGCGTCGCGGAACACCTCGATGCGCCGGACGGTGGTCCCCACATCTGGTTCATGCAATGGGAACCATGACCCATCACGGGATGGAAGAGAGCGAGCAGACGATGAACGGTATGCCGTACGGCGAAATGGAGCGCCAACAGGTCAGCGATTGCATCCCATTTCAGTAGGTCGTTCCGCGCCTTCTGTCCCCTCTGGCGCATCGTGTGGAAATGTGTGCCGGCGGAGCTGTTGGCGAGCAGTCAGCTTGGTTCCGGTCGCCGTGGATTGGTCGCCAATACGTGGGCGTCGGCCGTAGTGTCCCGACGACATCGAAGTACATCTTGGCGTGAAGGGCATCGCGCAGATCGCAATCCACGGTGAGGATGCCCTCGGTGTCATAGAGCGGACCAGCGAGGATGTCGCCAACGGGTGACACTATGCACGCGCCCGACCGAAGACCTCGACATCATGGGGAAGCGGCAAAGGGAAGTCCTCCGGGAAGGCCGACGCGGGAATGTTATTGGGGGACACTGACCACGAACGCACCCGCCTCGATGGCGATATGCCGCATCGATATGATCCATCCCTCGCTGTCATCAGCAGTCGGGGCGAGCCAGATCTGCGGGCCACCCCTGATAGACCGCCAACCTTACCAGCGGCATCCGGTTCTCCCAGCAGATGAGCCCGCCGACTCTGCCTAGTCCCGGAATCACGACAACGTCCAAATCATCACCTGCACCGACACCGTGGGCCACTCGCTCGTGCATCGTCGGCATCAGCTTTCGGTGCCGGTGTACGAGACCCTCTGGCCCGATCACAAGCAGCGTGCTGTACAGAGTGCCCGGCCTCTCATCCTCACGCTCATTGACACCGATGGCAATATGAACGTTGCGTTCGGCGCATGCCTTCGACAACTGGTCCACGAGCGGACCATCAACGTCGATGCTCGATGCCCACATTCGTTCCCATAACTCGTCGCAACCATCGGCCCACGTCGCAGCCGCCGCCGCTCAAGCTCCGCTCGCGTAGATCGACACGAAGCACTCGGGGAATACCACGAACTGGGCGCCAACGTCGACGGCCTCGGACAGCAGTGACACGACCTTGTCAATGATGGCTTCGGCGTCGAGTATCACTGCGGTCGCTTGCACGGCTGCGATTCGCACCTTCTCGAAGCCGACCACGGTCTCCCTCTAGTTCGTGGTGCCATTTCTCTCAGACGGGCAAGGAAGGCGGTCAGTTACAACACCAGAGTGCAAGCCACGATCTCGCGTCTTCTCTGTAATCAGATCATGCCGCCCACCCCTGTGACTGCGTCGCCTCGACGGGCGGGAACAAAAACTGTGTGGAGCGTCCTGAACGCCAGCTTGGTGGCGGATCTGCAATCGTCCCGCCGGCTGCCGGCTCACCCCGTTTCAGCCAAACGTCCACCGTCGCTGACCCTGCCCAGTCAAGAGTCGACCAAACTGAAGTCCAGGAAAGTGCGTGGCAGCGGCCGGGATGTCCGAGCCTTCGAGCTCTCTCGCAAGAGCCTCACGCGAACGCTGTGCGAGCTGTTTGTCGACGTCACCGATCATTTCCCAGTCGTCGCTGAGGAGCTCGGCAGGACAATGCACGACGTCGCCGAGAAGCATGGCTCGTTCCGTTCCGGACGAGATGACTATCACCGTACTGCCAGGTGTATGGCCGGGTGCGCTGCGTATATCGATGCCGGGCAGGATCATGCGATCCTCGCTCCACGTCTCGAGCCGATCGAAAATCGGAGGAAGCAACTCCGCGGAAGTTCGCCCACCCATCAACGAGACTGCCAAGCTGTCATCGAACGGGTTGGCACCCATAAAGAAATCCCAGTCGGCCTCGTGACATCGGTACGTCGCTTCGTCGAAGAGTCGGCGTTCTCCGTCGGTGGCCCATCCCAGGTGATCGAAATGGAGATGGGTCAATACGACGTCAGTGATCTCCGTGGGCTGGACACCAAGGGCGGCCAGGCTTCTCATGAATATCCCGGTCCGTTCCGAATCAGCATGCGGACCGATACCTGTGTCCACGAGAACAACATGTTCGCCACTGCGCACGAGGAAACCGCCCATTTCGATGGGCAGCATTCCGTCCGCGTCGAGGAACTGGGAATGCTGGAGCCAATCTTGGTCGGTCTTATTGAACAATACCGTTGGTGGCACTGAGAGGCTGCCGTCGGAAACGCCCTCGACTGTCACGGCCCCTACCTGCATGGGACGACCATAGTGCCGAGGGCGTCCCGGACGCGGAGTCTGAAGCCACTCCAGTTCTCGGGTCTTGCCCGCTAGCCTCGTCGGGTGCCCGTCAATGTCATTGTCTTGAACGGCGGATCGAGCTCGGGAAAATCCACACTTGCTTCGTACCTTCAGCGAGGTCTTCCGGGCATCTGGCTGGTTCTCGGAGTCGACGATCTGATTCGCGCCTTGTCCTTCGGACCAAGCGACACTTCAGCCGGTGGCTCGTTGAGCTTCGGTCCCGACGGCTCGGTCACCGTCGGTGACAGGTTTCGCCGGGCCGAATCCGCCTGGCGGAATGGGATGGCCGCGATAGCAACTGAGGGAATCGGGGTGATCCTCGATGAGGTCTTCCTCGATGGAGGGGAGTCTCAGGCTCGACTCGCTGATTCGATTCGGAACCTCACGGTCGTGTGGGTCGGTGTTCAGTGCGACCCAGAGGTGGCAAGGGATCGCGAATTTCAGCGTGGTGACCGGATCCATGGGATGGCCGTGAACCAAGCTCTGCGGGTCCACGCGGGTGTCTGTTACGACTTCGTCGTGGACACGACAATGAGAGCTCCCGATGAATGTGCAAAGGACGTCACCGAGTACGTGACCACGCATTTCCCCTAGTTCTTTCAGTCCCGACCCCTATCCGTTGCGACTCGCCCCAGCGACGGAGGTGGCACAACGACATCTCGGAACCCAGCCGCCCTTGCCGCGCTCTTGGCGATTCTCGTCCTCACGGACGAGGTCTCGATGGATGCGGTTGGTTCCCAGCACGTCGCCGGGCAAACTGTTCGATGTGACCTTTGAGAGTGTGGCCGCTGAGCTCTACTGCTTACCCCCGAACGAATTCACGGCCGCTCGGAACACAAGAGTGTCGGAGGCTCGGAAAGCCGGCGACACGGTACTTGCTGCGTCGGTGAAAAAGCTGCACAAACCTACCGTCGGAGCTTGGCTCGTCAACCTTTTGGCCCAGGAACGAGCCGCAGACCTGGCGCGTTTGCTCACGTTGGGCAGCGAACTACGAAAAGGCCAAAATCGTGCCGACGGCGAGTTGATCCGTAGCGTCTCGAAGAAGAAGCAAGATGTGATCGCCAAGCTGCTCCTAGAGGCGACATCCATGGCGCTAAGCCGCGGACAGCCGGTTTCCGAGGCGGCCGCCGTGGATCTTGAGACGACCCTCGACGCGGCTTTCGCCGATCCGAACGCGGCTGAGTCCGTTCGTTCCGGTCGATTGACCACCGCGTTGCACTATTCGGGTCTCGGGCTTGCCGACGCCGGTTCCGAATCGCATGTTCGTACCGCAAAGAGTAAGCGATCCGACGCGGTAATGATTGCGGCGAAACGTGACATTGAGTTGGCCAACCGCGAGGTGGAGCGCGCTGACGCAGAGGTCGACAAATCGCGGCGGGCCGTGGCATTAGCCGAGGACGATCTGAGAAGACTGAAGGCTGCTGCTGCTCTTGCCGTCCGTCGAGCGGCTGACGCGGCACAAGAGTGCCGCTGCAGCCAAGAATAGGGCGGGGCGGTAGCAACGGGGTCCTGAATATCCCGGTACGACCACGAGCAGCACTTGTGGTAATCGTGATGCCGGACGTCGCGCACGTGTCACGTGCGGACAGCGTCGCTCATCCAGCACAGGTGCTCGTTATATGGGTGCACGTTTCGACGTGTGCATTTGCTGTGACTCGGGTCCACCGCTGGTCACGCACGCAATTCATGCGGTTGGGCGACCTGTTTCCTCGAGCTGTGCCATATTCGCGAACGCCGGTGATGCATCACTCTTGGGAACAAGCACAATGCTTCGGTTTGCATTTTCGACTGGGAGCGACTAAACGATCTGCAATCGTGACCGTCGAGGATCGTCGGACGACGAAACGAGGTCTCCGTTGCCGAGTCCGGCTCGCTGGAGTTGCGACTGGATTGGCGAGCCTGACTCTCGTCACCGGAATCACCGCAACGGTGGTTGTGTCTCCGGGACCTGTCGCAGCCGACCAAGTGACCAATCTCAAGGCGAAGGCGGCCCAGATCGCCCAGGATCTGGTGCTGGAGCAGCTCCAGATCGACACGTACCAGCAGCAGTACGACGTCGATGGCGCCAAGGTCCAAGGGGACGAGGCGAAGATCCGATCGAGCGAGGACCAAATTCGCAACGACCTCAGTCGGGTGAACCGCGATCACAAGCGACTCCAAGCTGAGGCGGTCTCGGCCTACATCAACTTGTATCCGCAGCTCGACGGTTCCATGGCGGGGATGTTCGAGGGCAACCAGAACCAAAGGCTTGCGAGAGGGGTGTACGAACGAGTGGTAAGCGGCGATATCGCGCTTACCATCGACGCTCTTCATACCGATGAAAACGAGTTGCATGCCGAACGGGTCACGCTCGAACAACAAAAGGCACAGGACCAAGCAACAACCAACCAGGAGGCAACGCTTCTTCAGCGCGTCACGCCAAACCGGAGTTGAACTCGAATCCAAGCAGTCCGAGATCACGGGCGAGCTTGCCGCAGCTGTAGCACAGCAGCAGGCGGAAGAGGCTGCGGCCGCTGCGGCGGCGGTCCGCGCCGCTCAGGTTGCAGCGGCGGCTGCTGCCAGCTCGCGCACATCACTGACTACGACGACGCCGCAACCCGCGTCTTCTTCCATCCCGTCAGCGGCACAGGGGAACGGCGCCGGCGCGTCGTCGGGCAACCCGTCACTGCCTCCCTTCCTCCAATGTGTCCTTCAGGTCGAGTCGGGCGGCAACTACGCCGCCGTCTCCCCCGGGGGTACGTACATGGGTGGATTCCAATTCAGCCAGCCCACGTGGAACGAGGCGGCCCAGTTGGCCGGCATGCCCCAGCTGATCAACGTCCGTCCGAACGTTGCGACTCCGGCGGAGCAGGACGACCTGGCCATTGCGCTCTACGACGCCGACGGTGAACAGGCATGGAACGATTCCTGCCGAACGAAGTAACGTTCAGCACGATCGTGTACTGCCGCGCTTCGTGCGGCATCCCCGGATGTCATAGTGCGAAGCAGCCCACCGCGCCCGGCTGATCCATCCGTCGCATCCCCACTCACTCGTGGCAGGCTGCCGCGGCCAGAAGGCGCGACCTAGAGCTCCAACAAACCCATGCTCGACTCATCGAGTCGCGTTCGAGCCGCGTTCTGGTCGGATCGGGCCATCCCTTTTACGTCGAGCGAATGCTCACACCGAGCCGTATAGGCGAGGGTGTAGAGCGCCGCTGCGCGCGCGCCGACCGGAGCTGAGCAGCCGTCAGTGGGCGGCTTCTTGCCTGCTGATAGTCGTCCATGTACGCCAGAACGTCGTCCCACTCCGGGAACGTCGTTCCACCGGGATCTGCCGTCACGGACCAGGTCATCGCCGCTTGGCCGAGTGCGGTGCTCTCAGGGACGAGGGCGAGACTGTCCCAGTCGTAGACCGCCAAGAGCTGCTGATCGTCGAATCGGACGTTGCGAGCAGACCAGTCCGTATGAGCAACAACCGCGGCGCTCTTGTCTTGTTCGTGTGCCAGAAGCGCTCGGCGCGCCACGTCGTCAATCCATTCTGCACCTTCTGTGGTGCCTTCAAAATCGAAGATCGGGCTGTGAGGCTCGCCGTAGAGCCGATCGTCGGGCGTGCGGAGCGGGTGCGAGGCCAGCGCCTCAGCACAGTCCAAGTCGAGACACAGAGTGATTTGGAGCACGAGGCCACGAGCCGACACCGCTCGCTCCCGAGCCGATCTTCCAGGGCGCATACCCGGATCCGAGACGAAGGTCTCCGCCACAGCGAGATTTCGTCGCCCAGCGGCGAACTGCGTCGGTCCAAGACGAGGACGCGGACATGGGATGCCGCCGTCAGCGAGCCGCACTTGCGTTCTCTGGACGGCGCTGAGCAGCTGAGAGCTCCAACGTTGCTGGTACGCCTTGATGACGATGTCGTCCCCCGATTCGAGCCGGACGCCGAGAACACATCCAGCGGAGGCACCGTAAAAGAGGGCACTTTCCGGTTTCGCGGAAAGCTGATCGGTGCAAAAGCACTCGAAGAGGTTCGCGATGTCGGCCGGACGGTCAGTTCCAAGCACATCTCGTTCGACGGCACCCACTCCACCGCCGGCCCAACGCGCGAATTGCGACTCCACCGCAGCTTCGATCGACCGCACGCCTCCAACCTCACGATCCTCTCGCCCTGTGGACAGGCAGCTCAACCAAGGGTCGGCGGACCTGAGTACGCATGATGAGCAGCCCGCATTGCCAGCCTGTGCAAGGACGGTATCGCGGCCGGCGTGGCCGGAGCCGGGAGTGATCGCCGGTGATCAAACTCGCTGGGGACGCCGCTCCGGCCATCCAGAAACGAGAGAAACGTTCGCCTCAGCACGAGTGCGGGCAGTGTGGTCGGGGCTCTGTTGATTGTACCTTCGTTCGCTGGTTCACCCGGACCGCCCGGACCTCAAATCTAGGTGATGAGCGACCTCTACGTTGCCCGATGTGTCCCATGGCGGCTTGTCCCACCCGCAGTCAGAAATGAGCATGCAACGAGGTCGGGGCAACGAGGTCGGGGCAACGAGGTCGGGGCAACGAGGTCGGGGCAACGAGGTCGGGGCAACGAGGTCGGGGCAACGAGGTCGGGGCAACGAGGTCGGGGCAACGAGGTCGGGGCGTGCCAGCCTGCCGGCTTCCCGGCCGAACGGGCGAGTCACACCGAAATGGGATACGGCCTCGTCCCGCAGCCACGATGACCGCCGTGGCTCCAAAGTGCGCCGGAAACCGCCGTCGCGTGCGGTCCTGGGACAGGCGATCGATGCGACGGTACTCTTGAGAGGCGATGACCGTAGATCTGCGCACCCGCTACGACGTCGACGTCCAGGCGATCGACGTCGTCGATCTCTTTGAGAACCGTCTGCCCCGGCTCTCGGACCAGCGTTCCTTCCTCGCGATCCCCGGTGCGCTCGAGCTCGGTGTCCGCCCCCTGACGTTCGAGACGCCCGTTGGCTCGTGGACGCTGAGCATCGTCGGGGACTCGGTCGAAGTCGCACCCGGGGCCGACGGTAAGGCAGCCGTCCGGCTCGATCAGTCCGAGCTGGGAGACATCGTCGACGACTTGCGGACGCCGATGACCCTGTTCACTGCGGGGACCCTCGACATGCCGCGCGGCCGCCTCGAGGACTTCCTCGACTGGTGGGTGGTTCTTCGCTCACTACTCGACGGCCGCCCCGTCCATACCGCCGGTTCCGTGGAATTCAAGGACCGCGCCGGGCAGCCGCTGGACCTCCATCGCTCGTTCGCTCCAGGTGACGACCCGGCGGAGGCCG
This sequence comes from uncultured Acidimicrobiaceae bacterium, assembly GCA_963824445.1. GTDB lineage: Bacteria > Actinomycetota > Acidimicrobiia > Acidimicrobiales > RAAP-2 > Bog-473. The sequence continues at coordinate 573,101 of CAWGPG010000004.1, forward strand.
GCCACTTCCTCACTGAAGCGGGATACCTCCACCTCACCGACGTGTTCAGCGTCGAGGAGATGGAGCGGGTCGCAGCCGACATGGACTCAGCGTTCTCCCTGTACCAGCCAAACGACGGGCGTTCCTGGTGGGCCACGACGGCGGCGGGACAGCGCCGGCCTGTCCGGCTCCAGTGGTTCCACGAACACAGCCAAACGACGGCCGCACTCCTGAGCGACGACCGATTGCTGCGCATCGCGTCCCTCACCGGTGACGGGCATCGGCCGCGGGTCGAGGGAAACCTGATCGAGGCACTCGTGAAGCCGATCGGCGTCGTCGAGGGGATCTCGGACGTACCGTGGCACAAGGATTGCAGCCTCGGTCGGCACTCGTACCAGTGTTGCGGGTTGACCGTTGGCATTTCGGTCACGAGCGCCGACGAACGGTCGGGACAGCTGGCCGTCGTGGCAGGTTCTCATCGGGCGCTCGTCCAGCCGGCCTTCTTCCGTCGTACCTGGGACCTTCCCGCCGTGCCGCTGCCGACCCGAACAGGCGACGTCACAGTGCACTGCTCCTGCACGATGCACATGAGCCATCCCCCGATCGAGAGCGAGCGGCGCGTGATGTACACGGGATTCGGCTTGCCGCCTCGCCCGGGCGACACGGCAGCACGCAACGCCGCGGACCTGTCACGGGTCCGAGAGGAGGCCTACAAGACCGTGAGCCAGGCTCCGGGCTTCGTCCGCTGATTCGGCCTTCCGGGCATGTCCCTTCATCTGGAGCGGGACGAACCCGGTTGACACAGTCCGGAGTCGGACCAGAATGAGATCATGCCTCGTCGCGGCATGGGCCAGGGTGATGAATCTCGACCGCTTCGATCGGCCCAGATCCTGACGTTGACATTTTGCTGGGCCTGATGGCAGCGACGAGCGTGGAGCCGGTCAATGCGCCGACGTATTCGTGGCGCGGCGTCTTCTCGAACGAGGAGGTCCACGCCCTACACGCCGAAGCGTTCGAGACCCGTCTCTATGACGAGTCCGAATGGGACTGGGTCGAGCTGTGCCGACGACACAGTCTCGGCTGGGTGGCGGCGCGGATGGAGCACCAGCTGATCGGCTTTGCCAACGTCCTCTGGGACGGCCTGGTGCACGCCTTTCTCGAAGATGTGATGGTGGCGGCCCACGCTCGGCATCGCGGTGTCGGCGTCGGCTTGATCCGGACGGCGAGCGATGGCGCGCGTCCGAGCGGGTTGCGAGTTCCTCCACGTCGACTTCGCGCCGGATTTGCAACCGTTCTACATCGAGGCGTGCGGGTTCAGCGAGGTCGGAGGAGGCCTCATGCACCTCGCTTCGGATTGAGTTTGTCCCCCAGGTGTGCGTGCAAGGAACCTTCGACAGGCGTCGAACCTCGGCTGCTCCACCGGGCTCTTTTCACAACGGGGTCGGACGAGGACGTCGAGGCACCGTATCCTTGTGTCGTGAGCGACGCTGGGAAATCGCCGCGGGTGGGTGATAACGGCTGGGGCCACATCGAGGTGGTGGGTTACGGTGACTTCCGTGACGTCAAGCTGTGGCCCGGCGGCGCCAGGGAATGGGACTGGAACGAGACCGACACCCGTCATGACCCCGGGATCCAGCCCGCCGACCTCGATGAGTTGTTGGCTTTCGATCCGGACGTTGTCGTCCTGAGCCGAGGGCGTGACCTGCGCCTCAAGGCGCGACCAGAGACGGTTGCCCTACTGGAGCAGCACGAGGTCGAGCTCGTTCACGCCGAGACCTCGATGGCGATTTCCCGGTACAACACGCTCGTCGAGAGCGGGCGGCGTGTGGCCGCGCTGCTGCACAGCACCTGCTGAACACAGCCACATTCGGTGGTCCTGCTCGGTTCAGTCGCTCGGTACGCGTTACGTGAGGGTGCCCGCCGTCGAACACGAGCACAGCACGTTGGTGGTCCTCGTGTTCCGCGTCACGGCGCCGGTCGACGAGGAACACGGCATGCGCGAATTCGCCTTGGCCGATCCGAGCGGGAACATGATCAACTTCGGACAGTCGAAGCGCTGGACCGACCGCACACTCGCCGGCTGTGCACGCCGGCGCGGGGGCGGAGGGCGCCCGAGCTCGACGAACCGCATCGGACGCCCTCCCTCCTCCGTCGTGCCGCGGTCACTCACATGAGCTCGGTGATCTCCCCCACCTCGACACCGCCGCCCGTAGCGATCGACGGCGCTCCCTTGGCGAGGGCGACCGCTGACTCGAGGTCGTCCGCGCTGATGAACGAGAAACCGCCGAGGCGGGTGCTCTCGTCGCACGCCCCGAGCGTCGAGGCGGTGAACACGGGGTTCCCAATCTGGTCGACGGAGTCTCCCAGCTCCTCGAAATATCGAGTCCACTTGGCCATCGCCTCTGGGTCTCCGGGGGCGTAGCTCTTGGGTGCCCGGTAAGCAAACAGGTACTTCGGCATCGCAATTCTTCCTCTGTCTCGGCCCGGCGCACGCCGGGCGTCGTGATGTCCTGAATGCAGACACTCAACGCCGACGAAAGTGGGCGATTCGCCGGAAATTTCACCATCCGCCCACTTTCGGACGTCGACGGTGTCGATACGTCGATGTGGACGTTTCGCCATGGGCGATGCCCGGGAGGAAAGGGTGATGCGAGGATGGAACGATGACGGACCTGATCGATCGGGCGCGGGCGGGAGACACCGCTGCGTTCGAACAGCTGGTGGAGCCGCATCGCCGCGAGCTCCAGGTGCATTGCTACCGCATGTTGGGCTCGCTCCAGGACGCCGAGGACGCCCTCCAGGAGACGATGCTCGCGGCATGGCGTGCGTTCGGACGGTTCGAGGGCAGGGCCTCGGTGCGCACCTGGCTCTATCAGATCGCCACCAACCGCTGCCTCAATGCGCTCCGATCAGCCCGGAGACGTCCGTCCTCTGACATGCCGCCCCACGACGCCCCACTCCCGGAACCCACGAGGCTCAATGAGGTGCACTGGATCCAGCCGTTCCCGGACGCGCTCCTCGAGGGTGTCGCAGACCTCGAGCCTGGACCGGACGCTCGCATCGAGTCCCGCGAAGCCATCTCCTTGGCCTTCGTCACCGCGCTCCAGCACCTTCCGCCGCTCCAACGCGCAGTGCTCGTCTTGCGCGACGTGCTCGGCTACCCGGCGAAGGAAGTCGCAGGCCTGCTCGACACGACCGAGGATTCCGTCACCAGCGCGCTCAAGCGTGCCCGGGCCGGACTCAAGCGCCTCGGACCGGCATCGACGCCGCCACCTCCACCCGAGCCGGGCTCGCCGGCTGAGCGAGAGGTGGTGGAACGGCTCACGACGGCCTACGAGGCGGGGGATCTCGACGCCGTCGTCTCCCTCCTCACCGAGGACGTCGTCCTGGCGATGCCCCCGGTGCCAATCGAATACGTGGGTCGCGAAGTGGCAGCGGAGTTCCTCCGTATTGTGGTGTTCCATCCCGGTCGGTCGTTCCGCATGATCGAAACCCGCGCCAACGGTCAACCCGCAATCGGCTTCTACATCGTCGATCCGGTCACCGGCGTCGCCCACGCCTCGGGTCTGCTCGCCTGCACCTTGGCCGGCCGTCGGGTGAGCTCGCTGATCCGCTTCGACATCACGGTCCTCGATCGCTTCGGTCTGCCCCGCACGCTCGATGCCTGAGTCGACCCTCGCTCGCGGCCAACGAACTGAATCGAAGCAGGTGACACTCCCGTCGAAACCATCGCGACCTACGAGGTAGCCCTCCGAGAACACGTTGCATTCGGGGACCAGGCGTGACGCTGAATGGATGCTGGACCTGGACTTCAAGGCGTCTCCGCTGACGTCGAGCCGGGTGAGTCCGAGCCGCGACCGGGACACGTGCGATCGTCCTGCAACCAGCTCGCAACCGCGGCGTATGTTCGAAGTCACCGCGATGCAACACGCGTCACGTTCCATGCAGTGGCAAGGACGATGGCGAGGTGGACCCTCCGGGCCCTCGACCCTGGAGCAGAGAGGCGACAGCATGGGTTATGTCAAGAGATGGACGGTGGCTGCGGCAGGAGCGACGGTAGGCCTTGCCGCTGTCGTCGGCGTGAGTAGGTCTGGCCGGTGCGGCGCCTTCGGGTGACGTGCTCCAGCACTCGACGAGTGCGGTAGAAGCGAGCGCCGTCCCGTTCAGTCCAGGCACCTACGAGTGGTACGTCGAACGGCGCCGCCGACGGCAGCGATCTCGATTGCGTCGAACAACACCTTCACCAGCACGATCGCGAGCGATTCGGGAACCTGGGTGCAGGCGGGCGAGACGTTCGGGCTGTTCATCACCGGAGGTGGGGACGCCGGAGCAGGATGCGTCTTCGCCGGACACGCGATCTCGAGCACCATGGTCTCGTACGCCGCCAAGCCCGGTCACTGGGTGTGCCCCGGCGCGACGAGCGGCACCTTCTACATCGCACCGCTGCCGCCGGGCGCGAGCGCGACGCAGACACACGGCGATGCCTTCGCGGTCCGCAGTGTGGTGCCCATGGCGGCTGGGAAAATCCTTGCCGGAAGATACAAGTGGACCGAGGACGGCTACTACAGCGGCATCATGTCCGTCGCGTCGAACAACACATACACCAGCACGCTGAGCGGAAATGACACGGGCACCTGGGTCCAAAGCGGGAGCGCCATGTCGTTCTCGATCACCGCAGGGGTCGACAGCGGCATCGGCTGCCTGGAAGTCGGCAAGGTCAACCACACCGGCACCGCGGTCGGAACCACGGCGAAGCCTGGCAACTGGGCCTGCCCAGGCACGGGGACGGCCGGGTACTTCATCCTCAAGAAGAAGAGCTGACCGCTTTTCCCACGCCGGTCGACGCCGGTGTGGGATCGAGTGAGAGCAAGCGAGCCAACACCCCGGGGCGAGCGTTGTCCCGGGGTGTTTCGCGTCTTCGCCGGAACTCGGGCCGTTCTCAGTGACTACTCAGCAATCTTTCTCAGCAATCTTTCTCAGCAATTTTCTTAGCAGATGGTCAATCTCACGCAGGGTGTGCAGCGTTCACCTGTCAGCCAACGCGGAGGCCAGGGCGGAGCAATGTCGAACTCGATGTCGACACTCAACAACGAAACGCAAAAGCCGAAACTCACACCTGACCAAAGGAAGGCATGACATGGTGCATGGCAAGAGGAAGACGCATCTCAAGCAGTGGACGGCGGTGGCCGCGGGAGGGGGAGCTCTCGCCCTCGCCGGCGTCATCGGAATAGGCCCGGCGTTGGCCGGAGCGCAGTCGAACGACCCGCTGAGGCAATCGGTCGGCGCGGTGTCGCCCGACGCCTCCCCGTTGAAGCCGGGCACGTACAAACTTTTCATCGACGGTGACAAGGCCGCGTCGATCATGTTCGCTTCGAACAACACCTTCACCAGCCCGATCGACGGCGGAGACTCAGGGCACGTGGGTCCAGGCCGGCAAGACCTGGGGAATGGTGATCGCCGCTCGGTCGGACGCAGCCGCAGGCTGCATCTTCGCCGGACATGTGGACACGGTGGCATGGGCATCTCGTTCGCCAGCAAACCCTGGCCAGTGGACCTGCCCCGGCCTCGGGTCGTCCGGAACCTTCTTCATCACGCCCCGCGAGCGCCCGGCGACACCGGCGCTGAGCGACGCGTTCACTCACTCAAGCGTGCGACCCATGACCGCGGGAGCGATCGTTCCCGGAACCTACAACTGGACCCTGGACGGCAGTGTGACCAAGAAGATCTCCATCGCGTCGGACAACACCTTCACCAGCAGGCTGAATCACGACGACTCGGGCACGTGGGTCCAAGGCGGGAGCGCCGCGGCATTCAGCATCACAGGCGGCACCGATCGCTCCGGCGGCTGCATCTTCGTCGGCAAGGTCAACCACACCGGTACAGCGGTCGGAACCGAGCGATAAGCCGGGCAACTGGTTCTGCCCCGGCTTCGCGTCGGAGGGGACCTTCGTCATTCAGCCGAGCATCAACTGATCCGAGCGGGTCGCTCGCCCGCCGGTCGGCGCCGCGCCGGACCAGCGGTCACGAGCCAGCCCACCACCCCGGGACAGCGTGGTCCCGGGGTGGTGGGCAACTTCACCGGGCGGGAACCCAATGGCTCGCTCGGACACCGCCGACACAGTGGCATCCGCGCAACCCAGGTATTGATCCGGTCTGCCGGAGTGAGGTGATCAGATGCTCCGCCCGCGCCCAGCCGGAGCACGCGATGACCACAGAGGTTTCTGCGAAGAGACGAGCACGCACGCCCGCCCCAGGCGCCTCGCCTGAGGGCCGCTCTGCGACATCGTCACCACACTGTGTGGACCTGCACGCTTTCCATATGATCGGCGCTACCCAACCGAGACCCGGAGGGCAGATGACGACCGAGACCGAGACGGCCTTCGCCGAACTGCTCGACGAGGTGCGTGCCGCCCAGGCCCGAATGGTGGAGCTGCTCTCCGCCGAGGACGACCACGACACCCTGCTCGAAGCGCACAAGTGGGTGCTGTCCATCCTGCAGGTGGCGGCCGAGGTGCAGCTCTGGGCGGACACGGCGCGTCCACGCTTCGTCGAGATCGTCGGCCCCTACAAGAAGTGGGGCGGAGACAACGCAGACGCCTACTACCGGTACGCCCCCATCGACCCGGGCCGCACCTACCGGGTGCGCATCGAGCCGGGTGACGCCGTCTACCTCTCCCTTACCGTCTACGGCGGAGCCGAACGACGGTCAGGTACTCGACCCACATCGTCGGCACCCTCAACAGCCAGGACGCGCCGCGCCAGCGCCGACGGCTCCATCCACGTCGTCCTCTCGCGGATCGAACCCGACGAGCCCGACGTCGGCTACATCCGGTCTGGAGGACGACGCAGTGGCCGCCATCACGCGGGACTACCTCGAGGACCCGGTCTCGGGGCGGCGGGCACGCTGGCACATCGAGGCGGACGATCCTCCCGACGACCTACCGCCAGGACGACGCCGACCTGGCCCGGCGCTTCCGGGCCATGGCCACCTGGGTGCGCGAGCAGGCGAGCATCGTGCCGATCCCGCTCGGAACGCCCAACGCCATCGATCCGCCCTACCCCGTGCCGACGACCACCTTCGGCTGGGCGGCCGGGCGACGCCGCCTATGCCATGGGGTCGTTCGAGCTCGCCGACGACGAGGCCCTCGTCATCCGTGGCCGCTCGCCCGGCTGCGTCTTCTGGAACATGTGCCTGTGGAACCCGCTGCTGCACACCTACAACTACGACTACGAGCGCGTGACCATCAACGGGGCGCAGGTCGTCTACGAGCCCGACGGCTCGTGGACCATCGTCGTCGCCGCACCGGCGACCGACCGCATCCCAACTGGGTGTCGACCGCCGGACACCGCAAGGGCCGCATCTGGTTCCGCTGGTTCCTCCCCGACGACGACGCCCGAGCAGCCCCAGGTCGAGGTCGTGCCGGTGGCGTCGGTGTGAGCCCTCCGTCCTGCGCCCGTCCGCATCGACGATCTGGCCGAGCCGCATTTCCCCGACGAGGCGCGCGCCATCCTCGACTTCATGGAGGAGGCCGGCTCGCATCTCACCCTGGACCCGGCCGAGCTGATGAAGGCGGCCGACGACCGAGACCGAGCTCGACGACTACGGCGCCGCCGACTTCGTGGCGAGGCTCGACCTGCTGTGCCGGGCCATGCGCGACGAAGGCGGGTTCAACGGCGCCGGCGTCCTGCAGCAGCACACCTTCATCCTCGGGCTGCTCAAGAACCGCCTCCTCGTCGAGGACCTCGTGCGGCGCCACCCCGAGATCCTCGAGGAGCGCATCACCGCCCCGATCGTCATCTGCGGCCTGCCCCGGACCGGCACCACGCACCTGCACAACTTGATGTCCGCCGACCCTGCCCTGCGGTCGCTCCCCTACTGGGAGAGCCTCGAGCCGGTCCTGGCCGACCGCGAGCGTCCTGCGCCCGGCGCACCGGACCCGCGGCTGGAACGGACGGCGACCGCGCTGTCGTTCCTCGACGTCGCCATGCCGTACTTCAAGCGCATGCACGAGATGACGGTCGACCACGTCCACGAGGAGATCCAGCTGCTCGCCATCGACTTCTCGACCATGCTCTTCGAGACGACCGCGCCCATGCCGCCGTGGCGCGACGCCTACCTGACGCGCGACCAGCGCCCGAGCTACGCCTACCTCTGCGGGTGCTCCAGGTGCTCCAGTGGCTGCGCGGCGGCACGCGCTGGGTGCTCAAGTCGCCGCAGCACCTGGAGCAGTTCGGCCCCCTGCGAGACACGTTCCCCGACGCCACGTTCGTCGTCACCCATCGTGACCCCGTCTCGGTGACCGCGTCCATGATCACGATGCTCGCCTACTCGGCCCGGCTCTCCCGCGACCGGGTGGACCTCGAGGGCATCGGCGGTTACTGGGCCGACCGGCTCGAGCGCATGCTGCGCCGCTGCGCCACGACCGGGACCTGCTTACCGGCCGACCAGTCGATCGACGTCCACTTCGACGAGTTCATGGCCGACGACGTAGCCATGGTCGAGCGCGTCTACCGGCTCGCCGGGCAGCCTTTCGACGAGGCGGCACGCGCCGCCATGTCCGACTTCATGGCCGAGCACCCCCGCGGTCGCCATGGCACCGTCGAGTACGACCTGGCGCAGTTCGGCCTCGACCGCGCCGAGCGGCGCCGCGCTCTCGCCTTCTACGTCGACCGGTTCGGGGTGACCCCCGAACGCTGACGTCAGCATCGGGGCGAGCCCCGCCGCTCTACGACGAGGGCAGGGCCGACCCGGTCTCCGAAGCGACTTCAGGCTCGAGACGACGGCGGGCCATCCGTGGCTCACGCCCTCGAGCACCCCGCTGCCCGGCTCGAAGCCGTCGTGGACGACGGTGAGCTTGACCACGCCCTGGCCCGCTTCCTCGATGTCGAAGGCCACCTTGGAGCGGGGCTCGGCCCGCCAGGCGGCGACCGCCTTCTCGTCGATCCCGTGCGCCGTCGCCCACTCGGGCGAGAACGTGTGCCAGGTGTAGGCCAGCCGGCGGTAGGGATCGGACTCCAGGATCACCTGCTCGGGGTAGGAGACCGCCAGCCCGATCTCGTCGTAGACGGCGTCGTAGGTCGAGCCCTTTTCCAGTCCGAGCGCAGCGTCAGGCCGCCGGAGGCCGGGTGGCGCCAGTAACGGGTCGTGAAGTCGGGGTCGGTGAGCCCAGCCAGACCCGCTCGGGCGTGGCCTCGATGTAGGTGTTGTAGACGAATGCGGTGCGCTGCTCCATGGGGGTGGCCTCCAATGCCGTCTTGAGATCCGACAGGGCCTCCGCCCGCGCCCGGTCGTAGGAGTGGATCCAGCGGTCGGCGATGTCGTTGATCGGGAGCGGCGTTGAGGAAGTGCAGCCGCTCTCGTCCCCGTCGCACGGCCGTGACCAGGTTGGCGGCCTCGAGCACATCGAGGTGCTTGGTCACGGACTGGCGGGTCATGCCCATGTCGACGCACAAGTCGCTCAGGCTGAGGCCGTTGCGGTCGTTCAGCCGGTCGAGGAGCGTGCGGCGTCCGGGGTCGCTCAAGGCCTTGAACAGGGCACCGCGTCCTGGGACACCGCGTCCTGGGACGGACACCGTGTCCTTGGACCCGTCCGGAGCCAGGACCTCATGGTGGTCGTGTTCGGGCATCGCTCTGTCGCTGGATGGTCCTGTTCTGATTGACGTGTCTCTCTTTTGGTTCGTTATGCAACCGCATAGCTGCGTTTCTTATTTAAGCAGGCGCACGGTTGCATGTCAACTGGTCCTCTCCCCCTTTTCTCGCTCTGGTTTTTTCGCTCTGGCTCCGCTCTGTCCGCTCTCGCTGCTGGCTCGGCCGGGACGGAGTGTGGAAGTTCTGGTCGGAGCCGTCTCCGAGGAGGCCCCAGATCCCAGACGCCCAGCGCAGCCCTCACGTACGATGACCCGGTGGGGACGGTGGTCCAGGACCGGGCGGGACCGCCCGACGAGGCGACCGAACCCCAAGTCGTCCTCATCGTCGGCCCCCGGCACGGGCCGGATCGCTCCTGCAATCGGCGCGACGGGCGTGGCCCGCGGTGTCGGTGCCGTTCTGGGTGGCCGTCTCTCGAGTTGTGCTCGGGGTGGTGTTCGCCCATCTCGTCGTGGTGCTGCTGCCCCAGTCGCGCCAGCACCTTCCCGGCGGCACCCTGAACGGGGGCACCTGGCTCGGAGCGTTCGAGCGCTGGGACAGCGTCTACTACCTCCTCATCGCGCAGCACGGCTACCCCGTCACGCTCCCCGCTCGCACGGCCTTCTTCCCCGGCTATCCCGATCGTCGTGTCGCTCGTGCACGGGCTCACCTTCGGCTCGCTCAGCTGGCTCGGCTCGGCCATCGCCGTCTCGTGGGTCGCCTTCGTGGCCGGCGCGGTCGTGCTGCACCGTCTGGCCGCCCGCCTCTACTCGCCACGCGTGGCCCTCGTCGCCGTGCTGCTGTTCTGCTGGGTGCCGACCTCGCTCTTCTTCCTCGCGCCGTACTCCGAGGCACTCTTCGCCCTCGAGATCGTGGCCGTGCTCGCACTGCTCGAGCGGGAGCGCTTCTGGGCTGCGGCGGCAGTGGCCGCCTACGCCTCGGCCACCTCGCCCGAGTCGGTCGCGCTCACTCTGGCCATCGTCGTGACGGCGTTCATGGCAAGACGGGGACTGGCTCGCATCGCCGGCTACGCCATCGTGAGCGGGATCGGCATCGCGGCGTACCTCTGCTTCCTCTGGGCCCGCTTCGGCGACCCGTTCGAGTACGTGCGCGCCCTGCACGACTGGCGGCGCACCGAGCTGCTGCCCTTCGTGGGGCTCTATCGCAACGTGCTGGCGCTCAAGGACTATCTCGTCGGCCCGGGCCCGCCGGCGGGCGGAACGCTGCCGACCTGGTCCAACCTCCGCTGGATATGGATCCTCGACGACGTGGCGCTGGTCCTGGCCACGGTGCTCGTCGTGGTGCTGGCCTGGTTCTGCGTGTCGCGCTGGCCCTCGGGCGCGCGCCGGGCTGGTCCGGCGCCCGTGGGCGAGCTGGCACCCATCCCGGTGTCGTTCGTCGTCGTGTCGTTCGTCATCGTGGCGCTCGCTGCCTGCACCACCATCTCCCCCTACGCACGCCCGGTCTGGGCCAGTCAGCGAGAGCAGGCGCGCTTACGTCAGCGTCGCCATGCCGCTCTACGTCGGCGCGGCGCTCGTCATCCGTCGCTCGTCGGGCTCGTCGTGTTCGCCGTCGGGACGTGTGCCGTCGCGGCCTTGCTCTTCCAGGCGATGTACAACCTGGGCTACTGGGTGACCTGAAGGACACTGGCCGGCCCTTCCGGTGCGGAGGCCGGAATCCGGAGGTCCGGAGGTGCAGAGGCCGAATCAGAGGTCCGGAGGTCAGAGGGCGGCGAGCACCTCTTCGGCCGAGCTCACGCTGAGACCGGGACCGGGCTCGACGGCCAACCAGGTGACGATGCCGTCCTCGATGATGGCGGCGAAGCGCTGCGAGCGAGAGCCGAGGCCGAATCCGCTGCCGTCCATGGTCAGCCCCATCGCCTCCGTGAACTCGCCGTTGCCGTCGGCGAGCATCACGACCGAGTCGCCCGACGCTTCTGGTCTTCGCCCCAGGCGCCCATGACGAACGGGTCGTTGACCGAGACGCAGACGACCTTGTCGACGCCCTTGGCCGCGCAGCTCGTCGGCCCGCATCACGAAGCCCGGCAGGTGGTGATCCGAGCAGGTCGGGCGTGAAGGCGCCCGGCACGCCGAAGAGGACCACCTTGCCCGTGCCGAGGACCTCCGCCGAGGTGGTCGCCTCGGGCCCCTTCTCCCCGAAGGTGAACACCTTCACGTCGGGGATCGCGGTCTCCGGCTGCGATGGTCATCCGTGCTCTCCTCTCCCCTGGTCTCGCTGGGATGTCGCTGGGTGAGGCCCAGGTTGCCACACCGGACGCGCCACCCGCAATCGGTCACGCGCGTTGTAACCTGCCGCAGTCGCCCGTGGCGACCGTCCGTATCGGCGGAGACAGATTCGAGACTTTGGGGGGTTGCGATGCCGCAGTCGTCATTCGATCGCCGGTCGTTCCTGGCCGGAGGGCTGGCGCTCGGGGCCGGTGCGGCCATCGCCGGGGCCATGGGCGTGACGCGGGCCTGGCCGGGGCCGCCGCGACCAACGGCCCCGGGACGGAACGGCATCTCCACGGCGAAGCCCAAGCGGGGCGGATCGCTCACCTTCGGCATCGACACCGAGGAGAGCGGGCTTCGACCCGACGACGGCCCGCTGGGACGAAGGCGGCTTCCTCTACGGCCGGACGGTCTTCGACCCCATCGCCATCGTGAACGCCAGCCGGCGACGTCGAGCCCTACCTGGCCCAGTCCATCACCTCGAACCCGGACTTCACCGTCGTTCACCATCACGCTGCGTCCGGGCATCGTCTTCCACGACGGCACGCCGCTCGACGCCGCCGCGCTGCACCTCAACCTCGAGAAGGCAGGCCACCTCCCTCCTGACCGGGCCCGCGTTCGCCACCAACATCGCCGGCGCTCGGTCACCGGGCCCATGTCGGTGCACCATCACGATGAAGACGCCGTGGGCGCCGTTCCCCTACTACCTGGCCCAGGCCCAGACCGGCTACGTGGCCGCGCCCTCCATGCTCAACAACCCCAACGGGCACGTCGCACCCCATCGGCACCGGGCCCTTCGTCTTCCAGGACTGGGTCCCCAACAGCCACATGACCGCCACGCGAACCCCCACTACTGGCGCAAGGGCTACCCCTACCTCGACTCCATCACCTACAAGCCGATCATCGATCCCAACGTCGCGCGCCGAAGCGCTGGAGACGGGCGAGATCGACATGATGCACACCAACTCACCCGACAGCCTGCTCCAGTTCCGCGGCAACAAGAAGTGGTCCTACTACGACAACAGCGGCCAGGTGCTCGGGCCAGCCGACCGTGCAGTGCATGATGCTCAACACGACCGCGGCGCCGTTCAACAACCACACGCTGCGCGTGGCCATGGCCAAGTGCATCAATCGGCCGCAGTACTCCAAGGTGATCGACAAGGGCGTCGACGCCCCGATGCCCGGGCTGTTCCTCCCCGGCAGCCAGTACTACACCAAGACCGCCTACCCGGCGTACGACCCCAGCGGGCGCGGCGAAGCTGGTCAAGCAGATCCAGCAGCAGACGGGCAAGCCGGTCACCTTCACCCTCAACTCGACCAGCAACCCCGGACGACGCTGCGGGCGGCCCAGTTCCTCCAGCAGGCGTTCCAGACGCCGGCATGAAGGTGAACATCAACATCCTGGCCCAGGCCACGATCATCAACGACGCGCTGGCCGGCACCTACCAGGCCACCCTGTGGCGCCAGTTCGGCGCGGTCGACCCCGACCTCAACTACGTGTGGTGGACGACCCAGCTGGCCTCGGGCCCATCTGGCGCTCAACATGGCCCGCAACGTCGACCCCCGGATTCAGGCCGCGCTGCATCGCCGGGCGCACGACCACCGAGCACGAGGCGTCCGGGTCAAGGCCTACCAGAAGGTCAACCAGTACCTGGCCCAGGACATCCCGTACCTGTGGCTCGCCCGTGACACCTGGGCCGTCGTCGCCAACCCCAAGGTGCAGAACTTCGCCAACCCGACGACGCTGAAGGGCTCCAAGGCATGGCCTTCGACGAGGGCGTGCTCTGGCCGACGCAGATCTGGGTCTCGTAGCCGACGTCGGCGCGGCCGAGTCGGCTCGATCGCCTAGCGCATCTCCACGTCGTCGAGGTACTCCTCGCGCCAGTGCGTGAAGCGCTCCTCGGGCAGCCGCAGGCAGTAGGTCGGCGGAGCGCCTCGACGAAGCCACGCTCGTGGCTCACCGCCATGATCGTGCCCGGGCCAGCTGCGCCGAGCATCGTGCCCACGGCGACGATCGACGAGGGGTCGAGGTTGTTGGTCGGCTCGTCGAGCAGCAGCAGGTTCGCCTCGCCGGCCGAGAGCATGGCCAGCCCGAGCTTGGCCCGCTCTCCACCCGAGAGCGTCGGCGCGGCATCTGGTCGGCCGCCTTGGACGGCAGGCCGAACGAGCCCAGGAGGGCCCGGCGGTCCTTCTCGGCCTTGAGCACGGCGTCGCTCACGTTGTCCAGGGCCGTCAGGTCGGGGTCGATCTGCTCGTGCTCCTGGGCGAAGTAGCCCACGAGTGACGTTGGCACCCGAGCTCGACCACGCCGTTCGGTGGGCTCCTGGACGCCGGCCAGGCAGCGCAAGAGCGATGACTTCCCGGCACCGTTGCGGCCGATGATGACGATGTGGTCGCCCCGGCCGGCGTGGAAGGTCACGTCGGACGAGGACCTCGTTGCTGCCGTAGCGCACGCCGAGCTTGGCCACCTCGAGCGGGATGGCTCCCGAGCGCGGCGGGACGGGCAGCTGGAACTTGCTCGCCTCGTCGCGCTTGTCGACCTGCGTGCGCTGGACCTCCATCCGCTCGACCCGCTTGTCGAGCGACTTGGCCTTCCGCGCCCGCTTCTCGGTGCTGGCCGCGCATGGAGTCGGCCAGCGTGGAGAGCCGCGTGATCTCGCGCTGCTCGAGCTCGGCGGCACGCTCGCGCTGGGACTGGTCCGCCTCGTGCTGGGCCTCGAACTTCGAGTAGTTGCCCTTCCATTCGGTCAGCCGCTGGTTCGAGATGTGCAGCACCTTGGTGATCGACGTGGTCGAGCAGCTTCAGGTCGTGGCTCACGACGAGCAAGGCGCCGGGGAAGCGGGCCAGCTCGTCGAGCAGCCAGCGCTTGGCCGAGCGGTCGAGGTGGTTGGTCGGCTCGTCGAGGATCATCAGCTCGGGCTCTTGGAAGAGCACGCGCATGAGGTCGACCCGGCGGCGCTGGCCGCCCGAGAGCGAGTCGATGTCCTCGAGCAGGAGCTCCTGGCGCAGGCCGAGGCCGTCGGCCAACCGCGCCATGACCGATTCCGCCTCGTAGCCGCCGTTGGACTGGAACTTCTCCTGCAGGTCGGTGAAGAGCTCGATGTTCTCCGCCGAAGGATCGTCGGCCATGGCTTTGCGGGCCGCGCCCAGCGCGTCGTCGAGCACGTCGAGGCCGCGGGCGGAGAGGATGTGGGAGAAGCCGGTCGGCTCGAGGCCGAGCCCGCCCGGCACGGGTGCCTGGGGCAGGTACCCGAACGAGCCGAGCAGCCGGACGTTGCCCCGGTGGCGCAGCTGCGGCGTCGGCTCGCCCACGAGGATCGAGATGAAGGACGACTTGCCGGTGCCGTTGCGGCCGACCAGACCCACCTTCTCGCCTGCGCCCACCACGAAGGAGGCGTCGGACAACCAGGGTCCGGTCGCCAATTTCGATGGTCAGTCCCGATCCGACGATCACATCACATTGTACGAGCCGTGAACACGACCTCGGTACACTCCGCGAATGCCCGGCCTCGAACGCAAGTGGTGGACCCTGATCGCCGTCTGCACGGCGATCTTCATGCTGCTGCTGGACATCACCGTGGTGAACGTGGCGCTGCCCGACATCCAGCGCTCGCTGCATTCGACCTTCTCCGATCTGCAGTGGGTGGTCGACGCCTACTCCCTCACACTGGCCGCCTTCCTCCTCACCGCCGGCGTCGTCGGCGACATCTACGGCCGGCGGACGGTCTTCGCCGTCGGCCTCGCCATCTTCTCCGTCGCGTCGCTGGTGTGCGGCCTGTCGACGACCCGCTGATGTTGAACCTGGCCGCGCGCCGTGCAGGGCGTCGGCGGCGCCATCATGTTCGCCACCTCGCTCGCCCTGATCGCGAACGCGTTCACGGGCGGGACCGCGGCACGGCGTTCGGGATCTACGGCGCGGTCATCGGCGGCGCCGTGGCCGTCGGACCGCTGGTCGGCGGCGCCATCACCAGCGCCATCGGCTGGCGCTGGATCTTCTTCGTCAACGTGCCGATCGGCGTCGTGGCCATCTTCATCACGCTTCGCCAAGGTCAGCCGAGTCGAAGGACCCGCGGACTCGCCGGGTCGACTGGGTCGGCTTCGTCACGTTCTCGGCCAGCTTGTTCCTGCTCGTCTTCGCGCTCGTCCGCGGCAACGACCTCGGCTGGGGCAGCGCCACGATCGTCGCGTCTCCTCGTTGGCTCGGTCTGCTCATGGTCTGTTCTTCGTCAACGAGCTTCGAGCGAACAGACCCGATGCTCGACCTCGGCCTCTTCAGGATCCCCGCCTTCGCCGGGCTGTCGGTGGTGGCCTTCACCTTGGCCGCCTCCATCTTCGCCATGTTCTTGTACCTGACCCTCTACATCCAGGACAGCCTGGGCTACGGCCCGTTGCCCGCCGGCGTCCGTTTCCTCCCGCTGACGCTTGCTGGCGTTCTTCGTGGCGCCGTTCGCCGGCCGCCTGACCGTGCGCGTCCAGTCGCGCTACCTGCTCGGCGTCGGCATGCTCATCATCACCGGCCGGGCTCTTCCTCATGGGGCGCACGCAACCCGGACTCGACCTGGACGGTGCTGCTCCCCGGCTTCATCGTCGTGCGGCATCGGCATCGGCATCGTGAATCCGGTGCTGGCGTCGGGCGCCGTCTCGGTGGTCCAGCCTCAGCGCAGCGGCATGGCGTCGGGCGCCAACAACACCTTCCGCCAGGTGGGCATCGCCACCGGGATCGCCGTGCTCGGTGCCGTGTTCCAGAGCCAGATCGTCTCGCACACCGGGTCGCAACTGGCCAAGACGCCCAGCGGTGCGGCGGTGCTCCACCGCGGCGGCGCACAGCTGCGACGCGGCCATGGCTGCCGGCGAGGTTCGCCAGGTCGCCCCGTCGATCCCGGTCGCGTCCGCCCGCAATGCGCTGATCCACGCCTACCACGTCGGGTTCTCGACCACCCTGAACCACCTGATGGACATCGGCGCCGTCGTCGCGTTCGTCGGCGCGGTCGGCGCCTTCGCGCTCGTGCGCCAGCGCGACTTCGTCGTCCCGACCGCCGGCCCGCCGACGGCGCACGACAGCCGGAGCCGACGCCGGCACCGCGGTCGCTGCCGGCGGTGCATTGAGCCGTTCACCCTCGAAGGAAC
The DNA here is from genome assembly GCA_963824445.1 of uncultured Acidimicrobiaceae bacterium. Taxonomy (GTDB): domain Bacteria; phylum Actinomycetota; class Acidimicrobiia; order Acidimicrobiales; family RAAP-2; genus Bog-473. The sequence goes on from CAWGPG010000004.1 coordinate 590,061, forward strand.
CTTCGTCCGGCTCGAACCGCTCTCGAGACGCACATCCCGCGTCTGGTCGAGGCCGCGGCCGAGGATCGCAGCAACTACCAGTGGACCTACACCCCGGACGGGCCCGAGCAGATGACGGACTACGTGGCGGACGCGCTCGACAAGGTCGCATCGGGTGCGCACGTGGCGTTCGCCACCATGCGCAAGGACGCGACGTGGTCGTGGTGCGGATCGGGTGGTCGGCGCGACCCGCTTCTGCGAGATCGCCTTCTGGCAGTGGCCGCCCGGGGCGACGCACCAGCGCCACGGCGTCCCCGACGTGGTGGACATCGGCTTCACCTGGCTGGCCGGGTCGGCTCAGCGGAGCCCGGTCAACACCGAGGCCAAGCTCTTGATGATGACCCACGCCTTCGAGGTGTGGCAGGTGCACCGGGTGGCGCTGCAGACCGACGTGCGCAACAAACGATCGTGGGCGGCCATCGAACGGATCGGCGGGCAGCTCGACGGCATCATGCGCGCTGACCGGCCCGGCTCGGACGACACCGTGCGCACATCGGCCCGGTTCTCCATCGTGGCATCGGAGTGGCCGGCGGTGAAAGAGCGGCTCACGGCGCGGTTGGCCACACCCTCTGGCTGACGGCGAGCGGCTGACCGGCTGACCGGCTGACCGGCTGACGCTCGTCGGGTGACGCTCGGCGGGTCGTCAGGCCCGGGCGAGCGTGGCCGAGATCTTGCGTCGGTGCAGGGCGCGGACCGCCGCCTCGGCCTCGTCCTTGGGCCGAACGCGCCACGGCCTTGCCCGTGCGGTGGATCTTCCACGCCAGCTGGTCGGCCCGCTCGACGGTGTGGCCGAAGATCTCCACGAACGCCTGGATCACGGTCTGAAACGTCGTGACGTCGTCGTTCCAGACGATCACGGCCCACAGGTCCTCGGTGTCGAAGAACGCGTCGATGTCTTCGTCGGACGAGAACGGCGAGCTCGACCGTGTCGGGTTCACCGGCGACGGAGGGATGAAGGACGATGCTGGTCATGGCGAACGAATCGCGGCAGTGTAGTCCGTGGTGGGCTCCGGTAGCGTGCGTGCATGCGAGCCACCGTCCTGGAAGGTCCGCGCCACGTGAGTGTCGAGGAGGTGCCCGACCCCGTGCTGCCCGGCCCGGCAGGCGCGATCGTCACCGTCGAGCGGACCGCCATCTGCGGGTCGGATCTGCACCTGTACCACGACGCACCGACCGGGGCGGGCATCCGCCTGGGTCACGAGGCGATCGGGACCGTGGCCGAGGTCGGCGACCACGTGCGAACGCTGCGCGTCGGCGACCGCGTCCTCGTGTCGGGCGTCATCGGCTGCGGCGTGTGCGGTCCGTGCCTGAGCGGGCCGGCCCAACCTGTGTCTGCGCGGGCAAGTCGAAAGCGTTCGGGACGATGCCCGACCTCCCGGGCGGACAGGCCGAGGCGATGGCGGTGCCGTTCGCCGACTCCTTCGCCCTGCCCATCCCCGAGGGCGTGTCCGACGAGGAGGCTGTGCTCCTGACCGACATCCTCCCGACGGGTTTCGTCGGCGCGATCCGCGCCGACATCACCCCGGGCTCGACGGTGGTCGTGGTCGGGCTCGGACCGGTCGGTGTCATGGCGGTCCAGTGCGCCTCCCTGTTCGGCCCGGCGCGCATCCTCGCCGTCGACATGGTGCCCGAGCGCCTGGCGCGCGCCGAACGGCTCGGCGCCGAGCCGATCGACGCCCGTCGTGGTCCCGGGCCCGAGCAGGTGCTGGAGGCAACCAGCGGACGGGGTGCGGAGTCCGTCATCGAGGCGGTGGGTGCCGACGCTACGGTGCTCGAGGCCGTGTCCTGCGCGGCCACCGGCGGGACCGATTTCGGTGGTCGGCGTGAACCTGTAGCATGGACCTGCCCTTCCCCATGGGCCTGGTCTTCCTCAAGAGCCTGACGGTGCGCACGATCTTCGCCCCGATACCCGGCACGTGGCCGGCGCTCGTGCCGCTGGTGCAGTCGGGGCGTTTCCCCGGGTTGGCCGAGACCTTCACCCACCGCCTCGGGCTCAGCCGTGCCGCCGAGGCCTACGAGCTCTTCGACTCCCGCGCCGACGGCGTCTTGAAGGTCTTGCTCGATCCGAAGGGCTGAGCGCCCGCCGGGTCGTCCGGCGTGCGGTTGAGCACGGACGGCCACTCGGCGTCGCCGAGCTCGGGACGGGCGACGAACCAGGGCGCGGGCGGCGGCACGGTCAAGCGGGTCAGCGCGTCGACGATGGGCTCGTAGTTGACCCGCCAGCCCTGGAAGTGGCGCCACGACTCGTCGAGGTCGCGCTCGAGGGGGAACCGGTCGACCGCGTGGAGGCGGCGGAAGCCGTCCTCGAATTCGCTCCTGGTGAGGCGGATGTCGGCGGTCGGCAAAGGATCGGTGTCGTACGGGATATGGAGCGCCCGGCCATGGAGCGCAGGCAATTGATGCCCATCGACAGGCACAGCCTCGCCTCTCGCGGCGTCTGCTGCGGGCTGACCGAGTGGTACAGCGCGGCGGAGTCCATCATGGCGACCAGCCCGAGCAGCCAGCTCGCGCGACGACACCGGTGAGCGGAACCACATCAGCGCCGGGTAGTTGGCGTGGCTCTCCGAGACGGCGGCGGCCCAGCGCTCCCACTCGGAGTACAGCGGCGGCAGCTCGTCCATCGTGTCGAGGAAGTTGTGCCGGGCCAGGATCTCGGGACCCCATGCGGGCGTGCCCGCCCGGGCGGCCAGCAGCGTGACCTCGGTCTCGCGGGTGGCGAACGCGTTGTAGAGAGCGGGCAGATAGGCGATCTCGAGGGCGAAGACCAGCAGTCCCGACCCCCGCCGCCAGGATCTCGAGCGTGCGCGGCCCGGCGTCGTTCGCCGTCGCGATGCCCAGCGTGAAGACCGACGACCCGGCGATGCTCAACGCGGAGGCGAAGTCGAGCCCCGAGTCCCACCAGATGATGAGCGAGAAGCCCAGCAGCGACGAGGCAGAGCCACAGGACGAACATCGACACCAGGGCGGCCGGTCCGACGAAGGAGAGGACGCGGTCGCGCACCTCGTAGGTGGGGAGCCGAGGTGCCAGCTTCTGCACCGACCCGGCGATCGCACGAGCCAGCAACAGCTGCACGCGCGACGAGGTGACACGCGGCACGACGAGCGCCGAGAAGACGCTCCACAGGCTGCCCAGCACGAGCACATGCCGGCGATCAGGGCGAGGACGCGGACGAACTCCATCTCGGATTCCTGCCGTTAGGCTGCCGCCGCGCCGGCGGGCCGCCCAGCCGCGCCGCCGCCGGGCCCGACGCAACGAGCGACGCCGGTACGTCGACCTGGCGCGAGCGCAGCAGCTCGCCCAGTCCCTTCGCCTGTGTGTCGAGGAGGAGGTTCGAGGCCACACCCCAACCCAAGAACCCGTGGACCACGAAGTTCACGGCACGCAGGTTGGGCAGCGGGTGACGCTCGACCCGGAGGGAGCCGACCTCGGGCACAAGCGTCCGGAACAGCTCGGTCGAGAAGTCGTGGAACAGCCACCTCGCGACGTCGTCGGCATCGGCCCAGAGCCCCACGTTGGCGTCTCCTCCCTTGTCGCCCGAGCGGGCGCCCACGAGGCACGTGGAGCGGGATAGTCAGTGTGTCGGCTGGTTCTGTTTCGCCGAGGCCTCCGGACCCTGAGAGCGGCGGGGGTCCGGGTCCCGGGTGCCACTCGGTGTCGGCGTCCTCGGCCGGTTCGGGCGGCCCGGTCCTCCCGGACAGCCCGGCGCGTCCGCCCCGAGACGGCGACGGCGTGACCTCGACCCCTCCGAGGCAGACCCGCGAGGCGTCACGGCGGAGGCGCTCACCGTCGTCGGCCAGTAACGGGCCACGCCCTGGGCGCCCGAAGGGGCGGAGGTGAAGAAGGTGCCCGGGTAGCTCGAGAGGCTGGTCTCGACGACGGCCCCGGAGAAGGCCCGGCCGACCGCCCGCTCGTCGTCGCCGCGCACCGCCAGGCGCAGGTACGCCATGCCGCCTCCGTCCAGGTCCCCCGACAGCTGCTCCGCACTCTCGGCGAAGGCGGCGCGCCCGCCCGGGATGCCCGCCCACACGGCATCGGCGGCGAAGCGCGGCCTTCTCGGCCACCTGGGCCCCCGTCAGGGCCAGCGTCATGGAGTTGCGCCAGCCCCCGTCGAGGTTGGCGGTGACCTTGAGCGACGACGGCGGCGGCTCGCCGCGCACGCGCCCGATCCGCACGCGGTCCGGCCCGTCCTGGACCAGCTCGATGGTGTCGAAGCGCGCCACCGCATCCGGGCTGAGGTAGCGCGGGCCACCGATCTCGTAGAGCAGCTGCGCCGTCACCGTTCCGACCGTGACCGCTCCGCCGGTCCCGGGATGCTTGGTGATCACCGCACGAGCCGTCCGCGTGCACCTCGGCGATCGGGAAGCCGATCCGCGCCCGGCCGGGGATCTCCTCGAAGAAGGCGTAGTTGCCGCCACAGCACTGCGCGCCGCACTCGATGACGTGACCGGCCACCACCGCGCCGGCGACGGCGTCAAAATCGTCGTCTCCCCATCCGAAGGCGTGGAGCGCAGGGCCCACCACGAGGGCGGCATCGGTCACCCGGCCCGTGACGACGACCTGCGCGCCGGCAGCCAGTGCGTCGGCGATCGGGCGGGCGCGGAGATACGCGTTGGCGGTGACCACCGAGGCGCCGTCGGGAAGTTCCTCGCCGGTGTCGAGGTTCACGAAGCGCTCGCCGACGGCGCGGAACTCGCCCAGGCGCGGCGTGATGTCGTCCCCCGAGACCGAGGCGACCGCGACGTCCACCCCCTGACGGCGGCCGAGCTCGCGGACCGCGTCCGCCAGTCCCTCGGGATTCAGCCCGCCCGCGTTGGAGACGACGGTGATGCCCCGTTCGACGCACGCCGGCAGCACGTCCTCGAGCTGCCGCAGGAAGGTGCGGGCCCAGCCGCCGCTCCGCTGGCGCGTCTTGTGCAGGATGTACATCGTCAGCTCGGCCAGCCAGTCCCCGGTGAGAACGTCGATCGGGCCGCCCTCGACCATCTCACGCGCCGCGTCGAGGCGGTCGCCGAAGAAGCCGCTGCAATTGGCCACGCGCAGCGTCCCGGCACGTTCGTGCACGTCGTTCACGCCAGTCACGCGGTCACGCCGGTCATGCCGGCTCCAACGACACCAGCAGATCACCCACGTCGACCTGCTGGCCCGGCGCGCAGGCCACGACGCGCACCGAGCCGGCACCGTCGGCGCGCAACGTGTGCTCCATCTTCATCGCCTCCAACACGACCAGGGGGTCGCCCTCGGCCACCACGTCGCCCACGGCGACCAGGACCTTGGTGACCGCGCCGGGCAACGGGGCGCGGCACTCCCCCGCCTGGCCCCCGCGCTCGCCCTCGTCGTCGGGGAGGCGGAGCGCGAAGGTCGACTGTCCCTCCGGCCCGTTCACCCAGACCCCGTGGGCGCCCAGTCGGACGCGGTGCCGGCGGCGCAGGCCGTCGGCCGCGGACACCAGGTCCACCGTCGCTTCCGTGCCGTCGCGCCCCGCGGCCGTGCTACCGGTTCCCACCTCCTGCCAGTGCTCTCCCACCTGCACCGTGACCGGGGCGTCCGGCGAGGGGGCGCGCACGAGGACGGTGCCGGCGCCGTCGCGGAGCTCGTCGGCGTGCAGGGCCGTGCCGACGTTGCGCCAGCCGGCCGCCGGGATCGACACGAGGCTCCGTGCGCCGCGCTCGGCCAGCAGCGCCAACGCCGCGGCGGCGGCGTGGCGATGGCGCGCGGCGGCGGGGAGGCCGGCGTCTCGGAGGTCGGGCCGGCGTTCGAGATAGTGGACGTCGATGTCGCCGCGGCGGAACGCGTCGTCGTCGAGCACGGCGGCCAGCAGGTCGCGATTGGTCTCGAGGCCGTCGAGCTCCAACGAGCGCATCGCCCGAGCCAAGCGCTCGACGGCCATGTCGCGGTCGGTGCCGTGGGCCATCAGCTTCGCCACGAGCGAGTCATAGGCCGCGCCGACCGTGCTGCCCGACTCGACCCCACGGTCGGTGCGCACACCCGGCCCCTCGGCCCATCGGACATGGGTCACCGTTCCCGGCGTCGGCCGGTAGTCCTCCCGGGGCCGCTCGGCACACAGGCGGGCCTCGACGGCGTGGCCCGTGGCGCGGACGTCGGGCTGGCCGAAGGGCAGCGGCCGTCCCGACGCCACGGAGCAATTGCAGCCCGACGAGGTCGAGGCCGGTCACGAGTTCCGTCACACCGTGTTCGACCTGGAGCCGCGTGTTCATCTCGAGGAACCAGAACTCGCTCCCCTCGACGAGGAACTCGACCGTCCCCGCGCTCTCGTACCCGACCGCGCCCGCCGCGGCGACCGCGGCGTCCCACATCCGATGCCTGACCTCTGTCGGCACGGCCGAGGCCGGTGCCTCCTCAATGACCTTCTGATGCCGCCGCTGCACCGAGCACTCCCGGTCGAAGAGGTGGGCGACACCGCCGTGGGCGTCGGCGAGCACCTGCACCTCGACGTGGCGGGGCGCGGCCAGGAAACGCTCGACGAACACCTCGTCTGATCCGAACGCGGCTGATGCCTCACGCCGCGCCGCGCTCACCGCCTCGTTCAGCTCGTCCGGGCGCTCCACCACGCGCATGCCCCGTCCGCCCCCGCCCGCCGAGGCCTTGACCAGGAGCGGGAAACCGACAGGCTCGGCCAGGGCCCCGAGCGCGGCCTCGTCGGCACCGGATGGCACGACGGCGCCGGGCAATACGGGGACGCCGGCGGCCGCGACCACCTCCTTCGCCCGCGCCTTGTGCCCCATGACCCGCATCGCCTCAGGAGGTGGTCCGACCCACACCACGCCGGCGTCGCGACAGGCCTCGGCCAGGTCCGGGCTCTCCGAGAGGAACCCGTAGCCGGGGTGCGAGCGCGTCGGCTGCGGCCCGTCGCGCCGCCCCGACGAGGGCGGCCGGGTCGAGGTAGGTCGCGGCGAGCCCCACCCCGTCCAGCGCCACCGCCGCATCCGCCTCGCCCACGTACGGGCTCCGCGCGTCGTCGGCGGCGTAGACCGCGACAGCCTCGCACCCGGCGTCGTGCGCGCCGCGAATGACGCGGCGTGCGATCTCACCCCGGTTTGCCACCAGGACCCGGCGCACGGGTTTCGGTGCGCGCCGTCCCATCAGTGCCGCACCACCCCGAAGACGGCCGTCCCGCGCACGGGCGCCGAGTGCACGGCGGTCAGCGCGACGGCGAGGACGGTGCGGGTGTCGCGCGGGTCGACGATGCCGTCGTCCCACAGCCGCCCGGTGGCGTACTGCGCCGTCGACTCCTCTTCGATCTGGCGCTCGGTCGCGGCGCGCAGCTCCTCGTCGGCCTCCTCGTCGAACTCCCGCCCCGCAGCCTCCGCCGCGTTCCGGCGCACGATGGAGAGCACGCCGGCCAGCTGCTTCGGTCCCATCACGGCGATGCGATGGTTGGGCCAGGTGAAGACGAAGCGCGGGTCGTAGGCGCGGCCAGCCATGGCGTAGTTGCCGGCACCGTAGCTGGCGCCCACCATGAGGGTGAGGTGCGGCACCGTCGAGTTCGAGACGGCGTTGATCAGCTTCGCCCCGTCCTTGATGATGCCGCCCTGCTCGTACCGCGTGCCCACCATGAACCCGGTGATGTTCTGCACGAAGAGGATCGGCGTGTCGGTGCGGTTGCACAAGGCGATGAATTGCGCGCCCTTTTGCGCCTCGGGCGAAAAGAGGATGCCGTTGTTGGCCAGGACCCCGATCGGGTAGCCACCGAGCGAGCCCCAGCCGCAGGGCAATTGTGGCCCGTAGGCCTCCTTGAACTCTTCGAAGCGCGACCCGTCGAGGATCCGGGCCAGGATCTCGCGCGAGTCGAACGGGACGCGCACGTCGACCGGCGCCACACCGAGCAGTTCCTCGGCGGGGAACAGAGGTTCGTCCGCCGCGCTGATCGGTGCGGGACCGAGACGGCGCCAATGGAGATGGGCCACGATGCCGCGGGCGATCCGAAGCGCGTCGGCCTCGTCGCGCGCCAGGTAGTCGCACAAGCCCGAGATCCGCGCGTGCATGCGCGCCCCGCCGAGCTCCTCCTCGTCTGCGTCTTCGCCGATGGCCATCTTGACCAGCGGAGGGCCGCCGAGGAAGACCCGAGCACGGTCCTCGACCATCACCGTGTAGTCGCTCATGCCGGGCAGGTAGGCGCCGCCGGCGGTCGAGGACCCGAACACGACGCAGACCGTCGGGATGCCCTGGGCCGAGAGCTGGGTCAATCGCCGGAACTGCTCGCCGCCGGGCACGAAGACGTCGGCCTGGCGGGGCAGGTCCGCCCCGCCCGACTCGACCAGGATGACGACGGGGAGCCGGTTGGTCTCGGCCACGTCCATGGCGCGCAGCAGCTTGCGGATCGTGGTCGGACTCGTGGTGCCGCCGCGCACCGTCGGGTCGTTCCCGATCACGAGGCACTGCGTGTGCGAAATCTCGGCCAGCGCCACGACCACGCCGCCCCCCACGGGATCGGCGGTGTGCAAACCGGCGAGCGGGCACAGCTCGAGGACAGGCGTACCGGGGTCGACGAGAGCCTCGACGCGCTCGCGCACCATCATCTTGCCGCGGGCCCGATGCCGCTCGACGTAGCGCGGGCCGCCCCCGGCGAGAAGCTCGTCGTGCCGCGCGCGCACCTCGTCGGCCATGGCTCGCATGGCGCTCGCGTTGGCCACGAACTCCTCGCTGCCGGTGGCAAGGCGGGTGCGCAGCGGGGTGGTCACGGCGCGCCGTCCCTCACCGCTCCGGGTCCCAGGCCGGCCTGCGCTTCTCCAGGAAGGCGGCCATCCCCTCGGCCGCCTCCTCGCTCGCGAACAACTCGGCCGAACGGTGAGCCGCGTGCTCGAGACCGTCGTCGAATCCGCGCGATCGCAGCGAGCGCAGCAGTGCTTTCGTTGCCTGCACCGCGCCGGGCGAGCCACTTCTTGATGGCACGGAGCCGCGCCTGCCACCCACTCGTCGAGCGCCGACTCGTCGGGCACGACCGCGGTCAGGAGCCCGGCCGCCGCTGCCTCCAGCGCCGTGAAGGGCTCGGCGGTCAGGACGGCGCGGGCGAGGAAACGGGGCTCGACCACGCGGAGCGCTGGGACGAGGATCATGGCCGGCGCCACCCCGACTCGGACCTCGCTGAAGCCGAAGGTGGCCGCCTCTGCAGCCACGGCCATGTCGGCGGCGGCAATCAACCCGAGCCCGCCGGCGCGGGCGGCGCCGTTGACCCGAGCGATGACGGGTGCCGGGCAGGCCACCAGCGTCCGGAGTATCTCGGGCATGCGGTTGGGCGCGGCGGACCCGCGCTCGGAGAGGTCCGCACCCGAGCAGAACACCGTCCCGGCGCCCGTCAGCACGACGACCCGCACGGCCGGGTCGGTCGCCGCGTCCACCAGTGCTGCCAGCAGCTCGTCGAGCAGGCGTGACGACAGCGCGTTGCGATTGGACGGCGAGTCGAGCGTCACGGTGCGCACGCCGTCCAGTTCCTGCACGCCGACCAGCCGATCGCCCACGGATGGCGAGTGTAGGGGGGCCTTGCCCGGGGAGAGTCGGAAATTGGCGGTGGTACCGTTCGACCGGTGATCGAGACCGACGAGCACCAGCTCTTCCGCAAGACCCTGCGCGACCTGTTCGAGCGCGAGATCGAGCCGCACGTCGACGAGTGGGAGGCGGCCCGCACCTTCCCGGCCCACGAGCTCTTCCCGAAATTGGCCGCCGTCGGGCTGCTCGGCCTCGAGTACGAAGAGGAGTACGGCGGCATGGCTGCCGACCACTCCTTCACCATGATCGCCGGGGAGGAGCTGGGACGGGTCAGCTGCGGCGGGGTCCCGATGGCCATCGCGGTGCAGATGGCGATGGCGACGCCCGCGCTGGCGCACTACGGGTCGCCGGAGCTCAAGGAGGCCTACCTCGCGCCCGCCGTCCGCGGGGAGGTGGTGACGTCCATCGCCGTCACCGAGCCCGACGCCGGGAGCGACGTCGCCGGCATCCGCACGCGAGCGGTGCGGGATGGCGACGAATGGGTGATCAACGGCTCCAAGCTCTTCATCACCAACGGCACCCAGGCGGACTGGCTCTGCCTGTTGGCGCCGGACGTCGGACGAGCCCGGCGGGCAGCGGCATGTCGCTCATCGTGGTGCCGACCGACGCTCGAGGGCGTCGCCGTCTCCCGCAAGCTGGAGAAGCTCGGGATGTGGTCGAGCGATACGGCCGAGCTCTCCTTCACCGACGTGCGCGTCCCCGTTTCGAACACGATCGGCGAGGTCGGCCGGGGCTTCCAGCAGCAGATGGGGCAGTTCCAGGCCGAGCGCCTGATCACCTTCTACAAGCAGGTCGGCTCCATCGAGCTCGCACTCGAGCCGGACCAAGGAGTACCTGCGCGAGCGACGCGCCTTCGGCGCCCCACTTCTGGCCAACCAGCATCTCCAGTTCGTGCTCGCCGAGCTTTCGGCCCGTCACGACGTGCTCAAGCATTACGCCCGGACGGCGGCCGACGCCGTGCGTGCGCGGCGAGGACGCGACCCATTACGCCACCGTCGGCAAACTGCTGGGCTCGCGTCTCCAGCGCGAGGTGGCGGACTGCGCGGTGCAGTTCCACGGCGGCATGGGTTACATGGACGAGAGCTGGACCTCCCGCTACTTCCGCGACACGCGGCTCGATTCCATCGGCGCCGGCGCCGACGAGGTCATGCTGCGCATCCTGGCCCGCATGGACGGCTACGAGGTGAACTGAATCTCTGTCAGGGCCGTTTCTGTGCGGGACTTCAGGTCGGAAACACGGTCACGGACTGGCCGGCGAAGTTCGGCACCCAGACGTCGGATCCGTCAGAGGTGATCCCGAAGGGATCGTTGAACCCGTAGCTCGAGCCCGAGAGGACCTGGACCAGAGCGCCGGTCGCGGCGTCCAGCTCGGTCACCGAGTTATTGCCGCCATTCAGCACCCAGACGTCGGTCCCGTCGGAGGAGATGGCGTAGGGCTCGTCGAACCCATAGCTCGAGCCCGAGATGACCTGGACTAGGGCGCCGGTCGACGCGTTCAGCTCGGTCACCGAGTTGCCGCCGTAGTTCGCCACCCAGACGTGGGTACCGTCCGACGATGGGAGGTCGGGATTCCCGATCCCGTCGCCCGAGAGGACCTGGACCAGGGCGCCCGTCTTCGCGCTCAGCTCGGTGACCGAACGGATGTTCGAAACCCAGACGTGGGTTCCGTCGGAGTCGGCCCTGGCCTGCCTGAACTGGTAGATCGAACCTTTGATCACCCGGATCAGGGCGCCCGTCGACGCGCGCTCAGCTCGGTCACCTTGTTGGGGCCATTGCCCTCGTTGGACACCCAGACGTGGGTCCCGTCGGAGGAGATGGCGCGCGGTGACCTGAACTCGTACGTGGAGCCCTGGATGACCCGGACCAGGACGCCAGTCTTCGCGTTCAGCTCGGTCACCGAGTCGCGGTCGATACTCCCCACCCAGACGTGGGTCCCGTCGGAGGAGACGGCGCCGGGATGGTTCAAGGCGTATTTCGAGCCCGAGAGGACCTGGACCAGGGCGCCGGTCGATGCGCTGAGCTCGGTCACCGAGTTGCCGTCGGAGTTCGCCGACCCAGACGTGGGTCCCGTCGGACGCGATGTCATCGGGAGCGTTGAACCCGAAGCTCGAGCCGGGGATCACCTGGACCAGGCCGCCCGTCGAGGCGCTGATCTGGGTCACCGAGTTGCCCCCGAAGTTCGACACCCAGACGTTCGTCCCGTCGGAGGAGATGGCGCTAAAACCCTTGAACCCGTAGTTCGAGGCGGGAATGACCTGGACCAGAGCGCCCGTGGAGGCGTCCAGCTCGGTCAACGAGACGCCGGTGCTCACCGCAGCGTCCACCACCCAGACGTGGGTGCCGTCGGACGACATGGTGTAGGGATTGTTGAACCCGTAGCTCGGGCCCGAGATGACCTGGACCAGGGCGCCGGTCGACGCGCTGAGCTCCGTCAACGAGTTACCGCGGTAGTTCGACACCCAGACATGGGTCCCGTCCGACGAGATGAGGCCCGGCTCGTCGAACCCATAGGCCGAGCCCGAGAGGACCTGGACCAGGGCCCCCGTCGAGGCGCTGAGCTCGGTCACCGTGTTGACGGGGCCCGCGGAGCCGCCGCTGTTCACCACCCAGACATCGGTTCCGTCCGAGGAGATGGCGTCGGCAGAATTGAACCCGTAGCTCGAGCCCGAGATGACCTGGACCAGGGCGCCCGTCGAGGCATTCAGCTCGGTCACGGATTGACCGGCGTCGTTGGCCACCCAGACGTCGGTTCCGTCCGAGGAGATGGCCTCGGGAAAATCGAACCCGTAGCTCGACGCCGAGAGGACCTGAACCAGGGCCCCCGTCGAGGCGTCCAGCTCGGTCACGGAGTTGACAAATGACCCCCCGACATAGCCGAAGTTCGCGACCCAGACGTGGGTCCCGTCCGAGGAGATGGCGTCGGGATAGTCGAACCCGTAGCTCGAGCCCTGAATGACCTGGACCAGGGCACCCGTCGACGCGCTGAGCTCGGTCACCGTGTCGCCGCCATTGTTCGCCACCCAGACATGGGTCCCGTCCGAGGAGATGGCGTCGGGTTCGTAGAACCCCCACCCCAACACCTGGACCCCGCTGACGGCAGCGCCTGGCGTCGACCCCAGCGACCGAGGACAACGATATTCCCAGCCCTCCGATCAGTGATGCTGCCATGAGGGCGAACACGGCGGATAATCGGAGCGCTCGCAGTGACGGACGTTTCTGCCTCGACATGACGGTCCCCCTCCAAGTCAGTTGTCAGTTGTCAGTTGTCAGTTGGGTCGGTTCGCTGCAATCGTTGCCGCCCACATTTTGCGGTGGGGATCCTGACCGTGCCGTGGGTTCCACCCGCTACGTGAAGTATCGCTTGTGTAGCTCATGTCCGCCCGCGCCGATCACCCCGCCTGATTTTCGAAGTCGCGGTGGGACGGGCATCCAACCGTGCGCGACCACGTTGCCTCTGGAGCGCAGGACTGTTTCTGTGAGAACTCAGGTCGGGAACACCGTCACAGACTGGCCGTCGTAGTTCGGCACCCAGACGTCGGACCCGTCGGAGGTGATGCCGACGGGACCGTTGAATCCGTAGTTCGAGCCCGAGAGGACCTGGACCCGAGAGCCCGTCGAGGCGCTCAGCTCGGTCACCGAGTTATTGCCGCCATTCATGACCCAGACGTCGGTCCCGTCGGAGGAGATAGCGAGGGGTTCGTTGAACCCATAGCTCGAGCCCGAGATGACCTGGACCAGGGCGCCCGTCTTCGCACTCAGCTCGGTCACCGAGTTACCGCCGTAGTTCGTCACCCAGACGTGGAAGTTCGGCACTCCGACGTGGGTCGCGTCGGAGGAATCGAAGGGAAGGTCGAGCCCCTGCCGCGGTTCGATCCGCCGATCAGGCGCTGTGACTCGGCGTCTGAGAGGGGGCGTTCTCATCGACGTCCGCCATGGAGGTTTCGACGGCCGACACACTGCGAGACCGTGAGCCAGCTCGACGGCGGGCGTTTCCCAGCCGTTGCGCCAGGAGAACGATGGCCGGCGCGGCCAGGACCACGAGGCAGACCTCGAACGGGGCGCGAAACCGCACAAGTCCGAAGAAGAGCGCGCTGTTCAGCGTCACGACGGCGGCCGGAACCAAGAGGAACCACTGAGCGATGCGCCGCCGCCGCAGAATGACGATGCCGGCGACGGCGAAGGGCACCAAAAAGTAGTAGACGCCGAGCCCGGCCAAGGAACCGATCGCGGGCCTTCCCTCGCCCTCCGATTGAGCAATCTGGGTCGGGTCGTAGAGCCCCCACACGCGGGCGATGCGAACGAGTACGACAACCGGAAGGCGGTCGATGTGGTTCTCGATGAATTGCACCGCTGCGTGCTGATCCCGCGACGATTGCACCGACTCGTCGCCACTGCTCTTCACCGATATGGCGCACTGAATGCTCCACTGGCCCATGTGAGGCCCGCTATAGGTCTGAGGACAGTTGGCTCCCAACAGGACGAGCCCGTCCCCGCTAGAGATGTACGTCGGATCGGTGAACGTGGCCAGATTCCGCCCCACCCAAGGCGCCAGCACCAACGTCGTCGTCGCCAGTGCGGCGCCCAGCAAGAGGAATCGACGGCGAAACGACGTTCGCGCGGTCAGGGTGGCCGGTATGAGCAGACCGGGTACGAACAGGATCAGCTCAGCCCGTGTGAGCGCCTCCGCTCCGCACGCCAGGCCGAGCAGAACCGCGGCGAGCACGCTTGGCGACCGAAGGAGGTGCACCACGGCCAGCAGGATGAGGGCCATGAACAACATGGCCGGTGTCTCAGACATGAGGATGCCGCTCGGCATCCAGAAGTCCGGGAAAAGGGCGGCCAGGATGGCGGCGGTCAGGCCGACCCAGGCTCCGGCGACGCTCCGCCCCAGCAGACCCACGCAGGCGACGACCGCCGAGCCGAGAAAGGCCATGACGAGCAAAGAGGAGGTCATGCCCCCGTGGAGCCCGATGATGAACGTTCCGGCACCCAGGAGGAGCGTGGTCATCGGTGGATGGGCGGCGGTGGGGCTGAAGCTGAACGGGGCGCGGAAGAACTCGCCCAGGTGCAGCCCCAAGGTCGTGTTGTAGTACCAGAACGAGTCGTACAACGTGTGGTTCTGGTAGCGGGTGTACGCGAGCACGTAACAGACTCGAAGCAACAGCGCGCCAGCAGTGATGGCAGTCAGCGAGAGCGCAAAACGGCGCGGCCTGAGTGCACCCCCGATGAGTGGCACGTTCCCCCGGTTGTCGCCGCCCTCAATCTCGACTTCTCCTTCGGGCATGTCTGCGACCGCAACAGGATCGACGGGGTCCAGTGCGATCGTCATCCCCTCGTCCTCACGGAAGGTGGAGGAGGTCGTCTCACCCGTCATCTCGAAATGATCGCAGTCATGAGCGTGGAGTGAGGAGTGGCCGACCGTCTCGCGCCGGCGTCGGTTGGTCGTGGTCGGTGAGTCGGGGCGATCAACCCACGCGACGAAAGAGAGCCTGTCCACCCCCGCTGGCCAGGAGGCGGCGGTCCTCGGACCAGACCCGGCCGGTCCACGCCAGCATGCCGCCCTCGGCCAGAGGCGAGTGCGCGTCGAGCAACAACCACGGGGACCCGATGGCAGGACGGTGGAACGCGGCGTACAGGTCGAGGCTCGGCGCGGTGAACGGGGGCTGCCGGTAGGCGTGCGGCCGCGAGCCGGACGGCCAGCTCCCCACGTCGAGGATCACCAGCGAACGCGCCGCCTCCAGCCAGGGATCGTCGAAGGTGGGCGTCGGTTGATAGCGCACCCAGGTCCGCCACGTGGGAGGGAGCGGACCCGGGGGCGGCCAAGGCCCGTCTTCGGGCATCCGTTGGTCGAAGTTATCCCAGAACGCAAATCCCGGTCCCCGATCGGGGTCTCGACGTGGCGCTGGGAGCTCGTGTGGCCCGGGGACCTCCGGGGGTCGCTCGTCGGTGTGCTCGAGGCCCTCGACCTCGCCCACCGACCAGACCATGGCCTCGAGCACCGGGGTGCCTCCTTGGACGAGAGAGACCCGGTGGGCCGAGACCGTCCGCCCGGCCCGCAAGGTCGTGACAAGGACGTCCACCGGGCCGAATGCTGCGACGGAGAGGTAGTGGCAGTAGAAGGTGGCAGGACGCCCCTGGGCGCTCTCGGCGCCCGCGGCGCCCGCGGCGCGCAGAGCCACGGCGGCCACGTATCCCCCACACGGCCCCCAGATCTCCCAGTCCGCGTGCAGCGTCGCCCGGTACCTCCCGTCGCCGACGGTCTCGACTGCCGTCTGCTCTCCGAGATCACCCACGCGACGTCCGGCGCTCCCAGTCGGCCCGATGGAGCTCCATCACCGAGACCAGCTCGCCCCGGTCGGTGGCGAGTCCGTCTTGCCAGAGCGTGAACCCGAGGCGCTCCATCACGCGACCGGACCGCTCGTTCTCGGGCTCGTAGATGCTCACGATGCGAGTCAGCCCGCCCGGCCCGAAGCCGAAATCGACGGCCGCCGCGCCGGCCTCGGTAGCCAGACCGCGGCCACGGAACGCAGTGGCCAGGCGCCAGCCCACCTCCACGGCCGGCAGGATCTGAGGCAGGAAGTGCGGGACGGCGAGTCCGGCCCATCCGATGAGCCGCCCGCTCTCGCGTTCGACGACCGCCTCGACGCCGAAGCCGTCGCTCTCGTACCTCTGCCGTACGCGGTCGATGAACTGCGCGGTCTGCTCAGGCGGCATGGGACCGCGGAGTGGGTACCACCAGAAGGACGGCTCGGCGTGGATCGCGACCAGGTCGTCGAGATCACCAGGCTCGAGCGGACGGAGCACGAGCCGCTCGGTCGTGAGCGTCGGGATGCGGGGGTCGGTCACGGCTTCGGTGTGATCCTCCATGTCGCTGGTGTTCTGGTCCTCGGTGGCCTCATGGATCGATGTGATCAGCTCAGCGGGAGCCCCGGCGCATCGGCCAGAGACGGGTCGCGGCCGGGTCGGGCCGATGGCGAGTACAGCTGCTCGGGACGAAAGGAGCGGACGGCGCGGTCACCCGGTCGTCCGCCGACGACCTCAACCCAGGTTTCGCCGGTCTCGCCGTTGGTGACGTGGGCCACGAACTCCCACGAGGCGCCCCGGAGACGCGTGCCGTCGACCTGGACCGGGTCTCCGGGACGCAAGCCAGCCCACCGCGTGATACGGCGCAGGTCAGCCACGGACAGGCGGGATCATGTGACGCCCTTTCTACCGCATCACCTCTCTCGTCACGACGATCGTCCCTGGCGCTCGACGATCGGTGGACGATCGGTATCAGCATCCGTGGAGCAACCCGGTCGTATCCTGAACCCCGATGGCGCTCGACCTGCCGCGAACCCTGACGCCGTCGAAGGTGACCGCGTTCACCCGGTGTCCCCTGGCGTTCCGCTTTTCTGCCATCGAGCGCCGACCCGAGCCTCCCTCGCCAGCCAAGGTCAAGGGCACGCTCGTCCACGCGGCACTGGAAGGGCTGTTCTGGAACCACTCCCAAGGCACCCGCAGCCCGGCAGCCGGCGCCGACGAACTCTCCCGCGCCTGGGAACAGCTTCAGGACGACTCCGAATTCCTCGGTCTCGAGCTCAGTCCGACGGATGCTGCGGCGTTCCTTGACGACGCACGCACTCTGATCGACAACTACTTCGCCCTGGAGGACCCTGACTCGGTGCGAGCGGTCGGAGTCGAGCTCGGGGTGGAGACGGTGGTCGACGGGATGCGCCTGCGGGGCAAGATCGACCGGCTCGACATTGAGCCGGACGGCTCGCTCAGGGTCGTCGACTACAAGACCGGCCGGGCACCGTCGGAACGCTACGAGCGGGGCAGCCTCGTCGGGGTGCAGATGTACGCGCTCTTGTGCGAGAGCGTCCTGGGTCGCGCACCCGCCGAGGTCCGACTTCTCCACCTGCGCGAGCCCCTCGCCATCACGTCCGTGGCCAGCGAGCAGACGATCCGGGGACAACGTCGCCGCACCGTCGCCGTCTGGACGGCGATCGAGCGGGCATGCGACGCCGAGGATTTCCGACCCCACGTCGGCCCGCTGTGCAGTTTTTGCCACTTCAAAGCCGACTGCCCCGCCTTCGCCGCGTGAACGTTCACGAACCGAGCGGCGTCGGCGTGAGCCGTGTCGCTGTGGGGAGGATCGACCTGAACACGGTCGACCTGAGCAGGGTCGACCAGGTCGTCGATGCCGCCTTCGAGCCGTTCCGTGGCAATCCGCGGGTCGATGCAACGGCGGCCGTCGTGTCCAACCTGGCCGACTATGGGCTTGTCTGGGTCGCCCTGGCTCTGCTCAAAGGACGCCGAAGGGGCCCGCGACGGCGACGGGCGGTGGTCGCCCTCGGGGCGGCGGGCGTGTCGTCGCTCCTGGTGAGCAGGACGGTGAAGGCGGCGATCGAGCGCGAACGGCCCGACGATCACCTGGTTGCGGCGGTTCGCACCCCCTCGACCAGCAGCTTTCCGAGTGGGCACACCCTGGCCGCCTTCTGCACCTCGTTCGTCCTGGGGGACAGCGACGCCCAGACGGCCGCCTATGTGGCCTTCGCCTCGGCCGTGGCCGTGAGCCGCATCCACCTGCGGGCCCACCATCCGACGGACGTCATCGGCGGGGCGGTGATCGGATCGGTTCTCGGGCTGGGCCTGCGTCCGCTGGTGAACCTCGTCGCTCCCGGCGCCAAGGGCCGGCGCCGGACCAGCTGAGGAATGCGCGCGCACAACGGTCGGTTGAACAGCACGTGAAGCCCTTTGCCATTACGTGGGACTACCGCTGTCCCTTCGCCCGCAACGCCCATGAACATGTCGCGCTCGCCCTGGCTGACGGAGCGGGATGGGACGTGACCTTCCTGCCCTTCTCACTGAGCCAGGTGCACGTCCCCGAGGGCGGCACCCCGGTCTGGGAGGACCCCGACAAGACGAGCGATCTGCTCGCGCTGTCCTCCGGATTGGTCGTGCGCGATCAGTACCCCGACCGGTTCCTCGAGGCGCACGTCGCCCTGTTCAGTGCGCGCCACGACGAGAAGCGTGACCTCCGCGAGGCCGGAGTCGTTGCGGACGTGCTCGAACGGGCCGGCGTCCCCGGGGACAAGGTCGTCGCCGAGGTCGAGTCGGGTGCGGCCATGACCGCACTCCGGCAAGCCCATGAGGATGCCGCACACGAATGGGGTGTCTTCGGTGTGCCGACCTTCATCGTCGGCGATCGGGCCGTGTTCGTGCGTGTGACGACTCGCCCGGACGGCGATGCCGCGTCGGCCCGCCACACGATCGAAGGCGTGGTCGAGCTCTTCGACGAGCACCCCGAGCTCAACGAGTTCAAGACGACGTCGATTTCACGCTGACGGTCTCAGGAACGAGCCAGCTCCGCCAGCAGCGCGAAGCCGCGGGCGCGCTGCTCCTCGTCGCCGACGACCGCGGCAACGAAGTCGGTCGCACCGGCGTCGGCCAGCGCACGAATGGACCCGGCGACATGCTCCTCGTCGCCCACGAAGGCGATCTCACCCGCGCTCTGCGCCCCTTCCTTGTCCAGCATCGCCTTGTACGACGGCAGGTTGGGGTAGATGGAGAACGCATCGTCGATGCTCGCCTTCGCCGCGTCGACGTCGGACGTCACCGTCACCGTCAGCGGCAGGGAGACGACCACACGAGGCTCGGGCCGGCCGGCCGCCGCAGCAGCCTGTCGTATGCGGGGCGAGATGTGCGAGCCGATCGTGCCGGTCCCCGTCATCCAAGTGATGGTGCCGTCAGTCTGCGCTCCCGCCAGCTCCAGCATGGTGGGGCCCAGTGCGGCGAGAAGCACCGGCGGCGCCTTCACATCCCGTATGTCGAGCGGGGCGAACGCGTTCGTCGTCACCCGCTCGCCCGTGTTCCGCGGCGCCTCTCCGTGCAACAACGGCATGAGGGAGGCCAGGTACTCGCGCATGAAGGAGGCGGGCTTCTCGTAGCTCAGGCCCCACACCCCTTCGACGACGACCTGGTGGGACAGCCCGATGCCGAGCAGCAGCCGATCGGCGGTCGCCGCCTGCACCGTGAGCGCCTGCTGCGCCAGCATCATGGGATGGCGCGGATGGACCGGCACGACGCCGGTCCCCAGCCCGATGCCCGGCACCTGCGTTCCGACGGCTGCCAGCCACGTCAGCGCGTCAGGGCCGAAGATCTGGACGGCGAACGCGTGGTCGAAGCCGGCATCGGCGAAGCCGCGCAGCTGTGCCACCGTGTCGTCGAGCGGCTTGTCCACGTCCAACAGCATCCCGATGCGCAACGGCTTGGCCATGGCAGCCGATCCTCCTCGCCTAGTGTCCTCGATGTGCCGGTCCCAGTGTCTACGCCAATCGCGGTGCGGAGGCGAGCGACCTGAGCCGCTGCGACATCGGGTTCGTGGGCGCGGGGCAGCTGGCGCGGATGGCGGGAGAGGCGGCCAGCACGCTCGGGCTCTCAATCGCGGTGCTCGCGAAGCAGCGCGACGATGCCGCCTGTGCGGTGGCGGCCGAGGTCGTACTGGGTTCGCCGTTCACGGGCTCGGACCTGCGGGCGCTGGCGGAGCGTTGTCGGGTGGTCACCTTCGACCACGAACAGGTCGACCTCGAGCTCGTCTCGGCGCTCGTGGCTGACGGCGTTCCCGTGCGGCCGGGACCGGGCACCTTGGAACTTGCCGTCGACAAAGCCACGATGCGGACCACCCTCGACCGGGCTGGCGTGCCGGTCCCTGCCTACGCCGTCGTGGAATCCGGACCCGGCGCGGCTGACGCCGTCGCCGCGTTCGCCTCTGTCCACGGCTGGCCGCTCGTCCTGAAATCGGCCCGGGGCGGCTACGACGGAAAGGGAGTGTGGACGGTTGCCGACCCGGACGAGGCGGAGCTGGTCCTGTCACGGATCGACGGCCGCGTCGTCGTCGAGGAGCTGGTCCCGCTCGATGCGGAGCTGGCCGTCCTGGTGGCGCGGCGTCCCTCGGGAGAGGTGGTCGCGTGGCCTGCGGTCGAGACGGCGCAAGTCGGCGGCGTGTGTCGCGAGGTGCTGGTGCCGGGGCGTCTCGATGCCGAGGTCACGGCCCACGCGGCGGAACTCGGGGAGCAGGTGGCTTCGATCGCCGGCGCGGTGGGCGTCATGGCCGTCGAGCTCTTCTGGTCGAGCGGCCGGCTCCTGGTCAACGAGCTGGCGACGCGCCCGCACAACTCGGGGCACTGGACCATGGAAGGCTCCGTGACCTCCCAGTTCGAGAACCACGTCCGTGCCGTGCTCGACCTACCCCTGGGCTCGCCCGTGCTCCAGCAGCCGACCGTGGCGAGCGTCAACGTCTTTGGTGGGCCGAACGGCGAAGATCCGGCCGCCCTCTTGGCCCGCGGCCTCTCCGTGGAGGGCGCCCACGTTCATCTCTATGGCAAGGAGGCACGGCCGGGACGCAAACTGGGGCACGTGACCGTGTGCGGACTCGACGCCGAGGCGACGCGCACCCGCGCCTGGTCGGCCGCGCTCGCCCTCGGCACTGCGGTCCCTGACGGGGTCGACCTCCCGGCAGGTGTCGCGCGATGAACCTCGGAGACGCGCCCCTCGTCGCGGTGGTCATGGGCAGCTCGTCGGACCTCGACGTGATGCAGGGCGCCGTCGACGTCCTGGCCGAATTCGGGGTACCGCACGAGGTGCGGGTGGTGTCGGCGCACCGCACGCCCGACGACATGATCGCGTTCGGCCATGACGCGGCGGATCGCGGCCTGCGGGTGCTCGTTGCCGGCGCCGGCGGTGCCGCCCACTTGCCCGGGATGCTCGCCTCCGTCACGAGGCTCCCGGTGATCGGCGTCCCCGTCGCGCTCGCCAACCTTGACGGCCTGGACTCCCTCCTCTCTATCGCTCAGATGCCGAAAGGCGTGCCAGTGGCCACCGTGGCGGTCAACGGGGCCCGCAACGGCGGCTTGCTGGCGGTGCGGATCCTCGGGCTGGGAGATCCCGCGCTGGCTGCAAGAATGGAGGAGTTCCAGAAGAAGATCGCAGCGGACGCGCGTGCCCAGGACGCGGACGTGTCGAGAGGAGCAGCGCACCATGGGTGAGCCGAACCTGGCTCAGCGGTTGGGGTACCCGGCCGAGGCCAAGCTCGTCATCATCAACGCCGACGACCTGGGCTCTTGCCATTCGGCCAACGTCGGTGTCTTCGAGTGCCTCGGCACCGGGACCGTCACGAGCGCCACGCTGATGGTGCCGTGCCCCTGGGCGCGCGAAGCGAGCAGCCGCTACCGCGGTGAGGACGTCGGTGTCCACCTGACCGTGACCGCCGAGTACGAGCTCTACCGCTGGGGACCCATCACCCACGCGCCCTCGCTCCTCGGCGGCGACGGCGGCTTTCCCCGGACCGTCGAGGACGTGTGGGACCACGCGGACCTCGACGAGGTGCGCCGGGAGTGCCGGGCCCAGATCGAACGGGCGATCCTGTGGGGATTCGACGTCAGCCATCTCGACGCGCACATGGGCACCATGCAGATGCGGCCCGAGTTCTTCGACGTGTACCTGGAGCTGGCGACGGAGTTCGGGCTTCCGCTGCGCATGGTCGGCGCGACGGTCGAGCGCTTCGCCGGCTTTCCGGCCCGCGCCGTGGCCGCCGAAGCCGGCGCTGTCTTCACCGACCACCTGCGGCTCGTACCCAAGGTCGGCTCGCGCCACGTGTTGGAGAAGGACATCGCCACGCTGCGACCGGGCGTGACCGAATTCTTCCTGCATCCAGCAGTCGACAGCGCAGAGTTGCGCTCGCTGGCGCCCGATGACTGGGAGTCCCGGGTGGACGACCACCGGATCATCTGCGACGAGGGCTGGGTCCGACGGTCGCTCGATGCGGCCGGAGCCATCCTGATCGGGTACCGGCCGCTGCGCGAGCTGGCGCGAGAAGGCGGTCGTGGTTGAGCGCAGTGGTTGTTGAGAAGCCGCGTCACGCGCGAGGACGCGAAGGGAAGCGCGGCCGAATGATGCGGACCGTCCTGACCGTCGCACTGCTTGGCCTGCTCGCGACGGCGATCATCCTGGTGCTGCTCCAGAGCGCGGGCGTGATCAGCTGGGGATTCCTCGGGCCCACCGCCTGACGCGGACGCCGCGTCCCGACCCGAACGGTGCGTCGGGCCTATCGCACCCCGGCGAAGAGATCGTCCTCGGTGACGTCGACCGGCCCCACCCTGCTCTGCGCCAGGCGGAACTCGTCGTAGGGGTGGATGCCGCGGAGTACCTCGGGCGGGAGCCCGAACCAGAACGGGGAGTTGGGATCGACCTGGGTCGCGTGCGCCTTGAGCGCTTCACCGCGCACGTGGTTGAAGCCACTCACGTCGATGGTCGTCGTGTAGGGCTCGGTGCGCGTCATGCGCTCCATCCACTTCTCGTCGAAGGGCGACTCGATCCCGAGCTCCTCGAACTTGGCTTGCATCTCACGGAAGCGCTCGCCGGACCACACCGAGTAATAGAGCTTGGCCGGAGTGAACGGCGCGCCAGCCTCCAGGTAGCGGTCCGGGTCACCGGCGGAGTCGAAAGCCAGGACGGAGATCTCGTGGACCCGGAGGTGGTCGGGATGCGGATACCCCGACTGGTTGTCGCCGTAGGTGACGATGACCTGGGGCCGTTCCCGACGGATGACCGCGACCAGGCGCTCGACCGCCTCGTCGAGCGGGGCCTGGGCGAACGAGTCCGGCCGGCGGTTGGCCTCGGTGTCGGGCATGCCCGAGTCGCGGTAGCCCAACAGGACCGTCTCGTCGTATCCGATGATGTCAGCGGACGCCTTGAGCTCGGCCATCCGGATCGGCCCGATATCGGCCTTGACCTCAGGCGTGTCCATGGCCGGATTCAGGATGTCGCCCTCCTCGCCCCCGGTGCAGCACACGAGGACCGTGCGAACGCCCTCGGCGTGGTAGCGGGCAACCGTCGGCGCCCCCTTGGACGCCTCGTCGTCGGGGTGCGCGTGGACGCAGAGCAGGCAGAGGCGTTCGGGCATCGGCGTGACCTTACCGGGGGTGGCAGGGCTGCCTGGCCAGGCAGGCCAAACCGGTGCCACCGCTGGGCCGCTGGGCCTTATGCTCGTGGTCCATGGCAGGCACGTTCAGTCGGATCCGAGACATCTTTCGGTCCAAGGCGAACAAGGCCTTGGACAAGATGGAGGATCCGCGGGACACGCTGGACCTTTCCTACGAGAAGCAGCTCGAGCAGCTCCAGAAGGTCCGGCGTGGCGTGGCGGACGTGGCGACGGCGCGCAAGCGCATCGAGCTGCAGGCCCAGGCGTTGCAGAAGCAGGCCGACAAGCTCCAGAACCAAGCCAAGGCCGCGCTGCAGCAGGGCAACGAGGACCTCGCCCGCGAAGCCCTGGCCCGGCGCGCCGCGCTCGGGGAGCAGCTGACCGATCTCAAGGCGCAGCACGACCAGATCACCGAGCAGGAGCAGAAGCTCGTCCAGACCTCGCAGGAGCTCCAAACCCGAGTCGAGCGCTTCCGCACGCAGAAAGAGACCATGAAGGCCTCCTACACGGCAGCCGAGGCCCAGACCAAGGTCGGCGAGGCCGTGTCGGGTATCTCCACCTCCATGGGATCGGCCGGTGCCACCATGCAACGGGCCCAGGACAAGATCGCCTCCATGCAGGCGCGTGCCGGAGCCATCGACGAGCTGCTCGCCTCGGGTGCGCTCAACGATCTCACGACGCCGGTCGACGACATCCAGCGCGAGCTGGACAAGGTGTCGTCCACCTCGCAGGTCGACAACGAGCTGGCGGCCCTCAAGGCCGAGATCGGAACCGGGTCCGAGGCCGGAGCCGGTGCCGCCGCGCTGCCGGCGGCCGAGCCGGGTGGTAGTGATGGGAGTGGGGGGGACGGTCGGGGCGGCAACGAAGGGAGCGAGGTCGGAGGCGCCTAATGGCCATCTCACGGAACATCAAGCCGGACCGCGGGTTGACGACCCGCATGTTCTTGACCGGGCTCTTCCTGGTCGTGCTCTACGCCGCGGTCATCGGCGTCCTGATTGCGGTCGGGCTCTCCTTCGTGTTCGTCCTCGTGATCGCGGCGGTGCTCCTGTTCTGCCAGTACTGGTTCAGCGACAAGATCGCCATGTACGCCATGCACGCCAAGGAGGTGACACCCGAGCAGGCGCCACAGCTCCACGGGGTGGTCGACCGACTGTGCGCGCTGGCCGACATGCCCAAGCCGAGGGTGGCCATCGCACAGACCGACGTGCCGAACGCGTTCGCCACCGGTCGGAGTCCCAAGGCTGCGGTCGTGTGCGCGACGACCGGCCTGCTGCGGCGGCTCGACGAGCCCGAGGTCGAAGCGGTGCTGGCGCACGAGATCTCGCACGTGGCACACCGAGACGTGGCCGTGATGACCATCGCCAGCGGGCTCGGGCTGATCGCCGGGCTGTTGACCCGGGTGATGTTCTACTCGGAGCTCTTCGGCGGTGGCCGGGGCGGAGGCAACAACCAGCAGAGCCAGGCTGCGCTGGTCGAGATGATCGTGTTGCTGGTCTCCATCGTCGTCTACGTCGTCAGCTTCCTGCTGACGATGGCCTTGTCGCGCTATCGAGAGCTGGCGGCGGACCGGTCGGGAGCGCTGCTCATCGGGCGCCCGTCCCAGCTGGCCTCGGCGCTGGTCAAGATCACGGGCGAGATGGGCAGCATCCCGACGCGTGACCTCCGTGCGGCCGAGCCGTTCAACGCCTTCTTCTTTGCCCCGGCCGTGGCGAACGGGGCCACCCAGGGCGGGGGCGGGGGCTTCAGCTTCGGGCAGCTCTTCCGCACCCACCCCACACTCGAGCGCCGGCTGGCCCAGCTCGAGTCGCTCGAGCACCAGCTCGGCCAGGCGAGCTGATCGGCTGCGGACGACGACACACTGAAGTGGGGCTCCTTGACACCATCCTGGGGCGGACGAAGCCGGTGCGCGCCAATCTCGACGCGCTGTTCGCCCTTCCGACCGCCGCACTGACCCTGCAGAGCGCGGGTGGGCTCGTATCGTCGGGCCACGGCGGTGTGTGCTGGAAGCCGGCCGCCGGCCAAGCCGCAGCCGATGCCCAGAAGGAGGTGGCCGAACTGGTCGGCGAAGGCTTCCGCCAAAGCGTCGACTCTTTCGACTACGGCTGGCTGATGGTCGACGACCCGTCCGACTTCGAGGAGCTGGTGACCAAGGTCCACATGGCCAACGCCACGCTGCAGGAGAACGGATGGGGGCCGCAGCTGCTGTGCTCGGTCTTCGGCTTCGTCCCCGGGCCCGACGCCTCCCGGGACGCCAAGCCGTTTCGGCTCGTCTACCTCTTCAAGCGCGGCACGTTCTATCCCTTCGCTCCGGTGGACGCGTCGAAGGAGCGCCGGGACACCGAGCTCGAGCTGCGCATCCGCTCCATGGTCGGCGCCGACCTGCCGTTCGAGGCCGACCTGTCCCGGTGGTTCCCCCTCTGGGACATGCCGGTCTCGTGAGCTCGTGAGATCGTGAGCGGGACGGAGGTGGAGGCGGCCGAGGCGGAGGCTCCCGAGCGACTCATCGCCCTGGAGGGTGCGGTCAATTTCCGTGACCTGGGTGGTTACCCCGCCGGGAATGCCCACCGGACGCGTTGGCGTCTCCTGTTCCGGGCCGACGGGCTGGGTGAGCTGACCGAGACCGACCTGGCCATGATGCGCGGGCTCGGCATCCGGACGGTGGTCGATCTGCGCTCAGCCGGCGAGCTCGAGCGAGGCCGCTTCGACGTCGACGCACACCCGGTTTCGTTCCACCACCTACCCTTCATCGAGACGATCCCGGATCCCGAGGAGTTCGACCGTCGCCCGGATCTGCTCCAATCGCAGTACCTCGAGATGCTCGACACCTCAGGGGATCAGATCGTGGCGGCGCTCCGTGTGCTGGCCTCGCCGGACGCGCTCCCCGCCGTCTTCCACTGCACGGCGGGCAAGGACCGGACGGGCCTGCTCTCGGCCATCGTGCTGTCGTTGGTGGGCGTGCCCGAGGACACCGTCGTCGCCGACTACGCGTTGAGCGCGGCGGCCATGGGGCGTCTGCGCGAGAAGATCGTCCTCAAGTATCCCGAGAGCGAGGAGCGGCTCAACTCCATCGAAGGCGTCTTCACGGCCGAGCCGCACAAGATGCAGGTCCTCCTGGACTACGCACGCGAACGCTACGGCTCCATTGAGGCGTACGTGGAAGCGATCGGGGGGGAACCGACCCTGGTGTCCACGTTGCGCGACTCGCTGCTCGAACCGCTCGAGGGCTGAGCCGACGTCGCCACGCGCACCCGGGACGCTCGGAGCCTGCGGTGAGACTGGAGCCAACCCCTAGAGGCTCTTGCCGGCTCCTCGCTCAAGTGGCCAGCATCACGACACGGTCCGCCCGGGAGACAGCACTGACGCTGTGCGTCGCAATGAGGCAGCACGAGCCAGATGCCGTTGCATCGCAGAACAAGTCCATCACCTTCTCAGCAGACACAGCGTCTTGATGTGCCGTCGGCTCGTCGGCCAGCACCAGGCTGGGACTCAACAGCAAGGCCCGTGCCACCGCAGTTCGCTGTTGCTCCCCGAGCGAGGTCGTACGCGGGAGGTGCCCACTCAGGTGTTCGATCCCCAGTCGGGCGAGAATCTCTTCAGCCTCATACCCCTCGTCACTGACTTGGGCGACGGGCGCGACCTGCGTCGGCGTTGGCGTTGGCGTTGGCCTCAGCCTCCGTGCCAACGACACGTTCTCACTCAATGTCAGGTCCTCTAAGAGTCCTGATGACTGCGGGACGACAGAGACCTCCGACCAGCTCAGACTGGCCAACGCGACGTCGGACCTCCCCCGCCATTCGATGTGCCCAGAGTCGGGCTGCTCCCATCCACAGAACAAGTTGAGCAGCGTCGTCTTTCCGGATCCCGACGGTCCCACGAGGGCGACAAGCTCTCCTGGTTGCAAGGTCACATCAAGCCGGCGCAAGGCATCAATGGTCTCCGGCCCTCGCCTGTAACGTCGGCTGATTCCGACAGCCCTGAGAAGGGGTTGGGAGATTGGTGGGGGTTGGGGTGTTGTGGCGATCATGACGGCACCCGTCCGTCCTGGAGCTCGACAACGACATCGGCGATCTCACGGACCGCGGGGTCATGCGACGCGATCACAAACGTTGTGCCGGCGTGTGCCAAGTCGACCACTGAAGACAGAAGCCGGGCTCCCGAAGCCCGGTCCAACTCAGCCGTCGGCTCGTCGCCGAGCACCACCTTGGGGTCGCCCATCACAGCTGCCGCGACGGCGAGCCGCTGCTGCTCCCCGCCGGAAAGCTGGTCGGGCAGGTGGCTCGAACGCCCTCCCAACCCGACCGAGTCCAGCAGGTCCTCGATGCCATCAAGAGCCGACCCTCTCAATTGCCCCGAGAGCACGAGCTGGTCGCGGGCGCTGAGATACCCGATCAGATTCTGGCTCGGCTCCTGAAAGACATAGGAGATCTCATGTCGCCGCAACCGTCTGCGTCGACGGGCCGAGAGGTTTCCTATGGACATGTCCCCGAAGAGCACCTCTCCTTCATCGGGACGGTCAACCGCGCTGAGCAAGCGCAGGAGCGTGGACTTCCCCGATCCCGTGGGACCGAACACGGCAGTGATCCGCCCGACCGGTGCTCGCATGCTCACGTCGGCGAGGGCGCGCACGCTCGAGTCACCCAAAAAATAGGTCTTACTCACGCCACGACACGCCATGGCAATGCGGCCGGCGTCGTTGCCGTCAGTCATCAAACCGCAAGAGTTCCGATGGCTGGCTCCTGTCCACAACATCCTGGGCCCACGCGGTGATCAGGAACCACGCACCGAGCGCAACCAACACGCCGGCACCAAGAGCGACCCAGGGCACCTCCACGAGCTCCGTCGGGGGTATGCCCGGCAGCGGATTGAGGTGGGCGTTCACGATTTCGACGGCCGCCCAGGCGAGCGCCACACCCAGGACCGCACCCGCGGCGAAAAGGCTCCCGAGTTCCAAGGCCAATGAGAGAGCGTGTGTGCGGCGCACGAGGCCCATCCTGGTGGCGAGCACGTACGACAGAGCTCGAGACCGGCTCCGTGAGGTCACGAAGAGCAGCAGGCCACCGACTGCGATGGCCCCGGTGAGGATGCCGAGTGATTCCAAGTAATCGAATGTCCAGCCGATGGAGGCAAATGACGTCTGATTGAGAACGGAGCTCGAAGAGACGATGATCGGTACCCTGATGCGTGCGCGGGCCAAACTGGCAAGCACATTGCTCGCCGAGCCGTGCGCCCATATCTGGCTGCCGGCAGCGGGATCCAACCGAGAGAGATCGGCACGCGTCATCACCAAAACCGGCGTCGTGCCGTTCTGCCCTGGGAATTCTGTCGCCGTATCGATCGCCCGCACTCGGAAGGGTGATGGCGAGCCACCGTATCCTGTGAAGCTGAGTCCGGGGCCGAGCGAGAGCGACGGGTCACCCGCAACGATGACCGGTACCGCACCCTTTCGATGGGCCGATACCGCGAGGTCGCTCATGAGCGACGGTAGCGAGCTGCTCGAGTACGACGAATCCCAGAAGGCGCCGCGACCGAAAGTCGAAGGGTTCACCCCGATGACGTCGACATCTGTGGGGCCCACGGTCTCGTTGCGGCCGACCAGCACGTCGGTTGCCGTCCCCGCCAGTGAAGATGGCAATCGAACGAGGGAATTCGTGTTGGCGGCGATGTCGGAGCCGACGAAGGTCTCGGCCTTCGCGTGCAGGGTCGACGCCTCCGATTGCGTGAGTGCAGCGGCATAGACGAAGACACCGAGGGGGACGGCAATCGCGGCGACAACGACACCCGCCGCCTCGGGCGCTCCGATCAGCCTCCTTGTGGCGAGCCACAGAGGGACCCGAGCGTCCTTGGTTGCGGTCCTTACCCGCGGTCGTCGCAGTCCCACCACCAAGAGCCGTGCGAACAATGCGGTGAAACTGACCAGGAACACCAGCGGGAAGACGACGAATCCCGTTTGAACAGCTGCGGCTGATGTGCCACCCGCCTCGAGTGAGACATTGCCGAGATTGATCAAGATCCACAACGCCACGCCCAGACCGACGACTTCGAGTGGGACCCTCGCCCAGCGGTACCCCCTAGATCCGACCGTGTGCTCGGTCCCAAACCGAGCACGCAGACCGGCGACCAACCCGACCAGGCTCATTCCCACTACAGCGCCGCCCAAAGCGAGCCACAAGGCGTCGATGACAGCTACCGAACCGAAGGCCGAGCTGGGGCCGATCAGTGCGACGAGCCCAACCCCACACAACCAGCCAAACGCGGCCCCGAGGCCGATCGGGACCAGCATCTCGAGTGAGGCTTTGAGCCCCAACTCCACTGGTCCGACACCGCGCGACACGAGCAGGGCTATCTCATGCCGTCTGCGATCGGCCCAGTAGTTGCCGGCGGCAGCCATCAGTAGGGTGGCGATAGCCACCCCCGCCACTGCGGCCAGAAGGATCCCCTGCCGTACGGCCTGTTCGATGGCAACGGCATGCGCCACGACGAAGGTGTACTGCGGCGCATCGTTTTCGTTGACCTCATATCCGCCGGCTATGTGATGCACACCGCTCCCGAGGTCATGAAAGAACCGCTGCGCCGCCGAGGCGGTTCGCTGCGCGTCGCCCAGGGAGAGCGTCGTAGAAGGAGGTTGATCCCACATCATGAAGCTGACGGTGTTGACGTGCATGGAAGGGAGGAGCATCCGAAAGGTCGACTCGTTGGCCAGGATGACGGGAGGTGGCGGAAAATCTTGATCGGGCTTCCCGAATACGTCGGAGAGTGAGCACCAGAACGCCGGAAGCACGGTCCCTACCAGTTGGCGGTAGATCCCGGCGACGCGAACACGCGCTGAGGTGAGCGCCGAAGTGGAAGGGGCATTGGGGTCGTCGAAATGGAGGCGCAAGGTGCCGCCCGCACGGACTCCCAGCAATTCGGCATAGTCGTCCGGGACCCAGACCCCCGGACCACCACTGCTCGAAAGCACTTGAATGTGCGAGAGGCCTCCTGTGACCGTGGCGAGCTGAGCCGGCCGCGCGGCTCCTGCTGCGTCTGCCCGAGTTGCCGCCACGTTGTCCACCATGGTGAGCGATGGCGCGAGGAGCGCCGAACGAGGAGCTCCGGCCGATTCGAGCGTGTGCGCCGAAAGGGCTTGAAGGGATCGTTGTGCCTGGCCGATACCCGAGAGCGGGCCACCCCCCACGGCAACGTTGCCGACGGACGTGACGCACGTCTGCGCCATCTGGAGCGATACCGATGCAGAACCCACCGACGCCAGGTAGAGCGGCGCAGCGGCAGCGCTCACCCCGAGGATGATCGCCGTGGCGCCGACGGCGACTGCAACGGCTGGCTGTTTCAGAAAGAGAAAAGGAGCTCGTCGCCACGGTGCAGAGCGAAGGACACTCGTCACGCCCGAACGCTAATGCGAAGACCCTTTACCGAGGCTGTCGCTCTCGGCTCCCTCCGAGGGAATAACGCCTACGCGGTCCGGATGATGCCCGTCACCTTCAGGGGAGCCAAAACGGGGGGCACAGTCGCGCATGAACCTCGGCCCGGTCCACGCGGTTCAGCCGACGTCGGTCTTCAGGACTCCCGGCCGTCCGGCCGCAGGCGGTCGATGGCAGCGGCAAGGGCCAGGTCCAGCAGGGTGATGCCACCGGAGCTGTGGGTGGACAGCGCCAGGTTGACCGTATTCCAACGGATGTCGATGTCGGGATGGTGGTTGGCCGCCTCGGCCGCCGATCCCACCGCGTTGACGAAATCCAGCGCGGCGGCGAAATCGTGCAGGCGGACCGAGGTCTTGAGCTCGTCTCCGTCTCGGGTCCATGCCAGGCCCTGCTCTTCGAGAGCGGCATCGACCTCGTTCGGGAGCAGCACCGGCTCGTTCATGGTCATGGACGGGTCATCTCCTCTGGCCTGACCGCGTCGTCGAACTGCTGCGCGGTGAGGAGGCCGAGCTCCAAGGCCGCTTCGCGCAGCGTGGTGCCCTCGGCGTGTGCCTTCTTTGCCACTTTGGCCGCGTTGTCGTACCCGATGATCGGGTTCAGCGCCGTGACGAGCATCAGCGAGTTCCTCAGGTGCTCTTCGATCTTTTGGTAATTGGGACGCAGTCCCTCGACGGCGAATTCCCGGAAACAGCGGCAGGCGTCCGTCATGAGCGCGATCGACTGCATCACGTTGTACGCGATGACGGGCTTGCACACGTTGAGCTCGAGGTTGCCCCGGCTGCCGGCGTTCGCCACCGCGGCGTCGTTCCCCAGCACCTGTATGCCCACCATGATCATGGCTTCACTCTGGGTGGGGTTGACCTTGCCCGGCATGATGGAGGAGCCCGGCTCGTTCTCGGGTAGCGACAGCTCGCCCAGCCCGCTGCGAGGCCCCGAGCCCAGCCAGCGCAGGTCGTCGGCGATCTTCATGAGTGAGACGGCCAGGGTGCGCAGTGCTCCGTGCGTGAAGACCAGCGCGTCGTGCGCGGCCAGCGCGGCGAACTTGTTCGGTGCGCTGACGAAGGGCAGGCCGGTGGCATCGGCGATGGCTCGGGCCACCCGTTCACCGAACTCGGGATGCGTGTTGAGCCCCGTTCCGACTGCCGTGCCGCCGAGCGCCAGCTCGTAGAGCCCGGGCAGGGTGGCCTCGATCCGCTCGATGTCGGCCGTGAGTTGGGCCACGTAGCCTGAGAACTCCTGCCCGAGTGTGAGGGGAACGGCATCCATCAGGTGGGTCCGACCGATCTTCGTCACCTGAGCGAACTCCAACTCCTTCTCGTGGAGGGCGTCGCGCAGCGCTCGGACCGATGGCAGCAGCCGGTTCACGATCTCTTCGACCGCGGCGATGTGCATCGCGGTAGGGAACGTGTCGTTCGACGACTGCGACATGTTCACGTGGTCGTTGGGATGGACCGGCTGCTTGGACCCCATCACCCCGCCCGCCAGCTCGATGGCCCGGTTCGAAATGACCTCGTTGGCGTTCATGTTGGTCTGGGTCCCGCTTCCCGTCTGCCAGATGTGGAGCGGGAAGTGCTCGTCGAGCGCTCCCTTGGCCACCTCCGATGCCGCCTGTTCGATCAGGCCGGCGAGTCCGCCGTCCAGCTTGCCCAGGTCACGGTTGACGCCGGCCGACGCACCCTTGAGGATGCCAAAAGCCCGGATGAGTGGCTTGGGCATGGTCTCGGTGCCGATGTCGAAGTGAAGGAGCGAGCGCTGTGTCTGGGCTCCCCAGTAGCGGTCGGCCGGTACCTCGATCTCCCCCATGGAGTCGCTCTCGGTGCGGGTCGCGGTTGTGGCAGTCATCGCTCGCAGCTTAGGTCGAGGTTCCTCGAACGCCGATTTCGGCGGCCAGGACTACGGGTAGGCCGTGGGGTGGTCATCCGGGCAGTCTCCGGGCGGGTCGTTGTAATTGGAATTGGAGGTCCAGTCGCCCTGCATCCAATCCGGGCTCGCCGGCGTCAGCGAGAAGACTGCTCTCATGTCGGTGAGCAACGCGTCCGCATAGCGGGCTGCGCCCTCGGGACAAAGATGGAGGTTGTCCAATTTGCGCGCCCTGACCCACTGGTCGAGCGGCGTGCGGCCTTCGTTGCTCGGCGGTAGCCAGGCCAGGTACTTTCCGTGCCAGGTCAAGGAGCTCGCGATCGGGAGGTACATGACGCGTCCGGGGAACTGGCGGGTCATCTCCTCGGCGATGCGGGTCCAGGCCGTGTTGCCGCGCACTCGATCCCGGTAGACCGCACGTTCCTGCGGAGTGGCGGTGTTGGCGGCGACGGGATAGGGCCACTGGGTGAACATCACGCCTTCGACCCCGTTGCCGGGCGCCAACAAGGTGGCGACGGCCCGGTGCAGCAGCTTCGTGTACTGGGCCGGCTGGTGGAGCGCGTTGGGTGTGGTCGGCCCGGAGTCGTCCCAGCTCCACGAGGCCACGATGATCTGCGCTCGGGTCTCCCGGATGATCTGGGGGAACGCTTGGGGCCAGATCGTCGCATTCACGAGCCCGAAACCGTCGATGGTGTTGAGGGAGGTGGCCACCTCCCCGGTGGCCCCGAGCGCCGCTCGGATGCCGAAGGAGGCGTCGAGCATGACCGAGTCACCGATGACCGTCACGCGGAGGGGGTTCGCCGGTGTCGGCCGGTTCGCCAGGCGGATCGGTTGCTGCGTCTGGTACCCGCCCACGCCGGGCACCGTCGTATGGGTGTG
This sequence comes from uncultured Acidimicrobiaceae bacterium, assembly GCA_963824445.1. GTDB lineage: Bacteria > Actinomycetota > Acidimicrobiia > Acidimicrobiales > RAAP-2 > Bog-473. The sequence goes on from CAWGPG010000004.1 coordinate 623,725, forward strand.
GGTCGACGTCGCCAGGTGCGCGGTACCGGCGGACGCGGCCGGGGTCGGCCACCGACGGAATGGTGGCGACGACAATGATCGCAGCGCTCAGCACGCCGGCGAGCGGCGCCCCCCAGGCTCGGACCCACCCGTGCAGCCGGGCCCGTCGGATGGGGCGCTCCACCAAGTAGTAGCTCGCCGTCGACAAGGCGAGGGTGGCCCCGATTCGAGCCAGGTCGAGCGGCACGGGCGCGAGGCCGGTGCGGTCCCCGGAGAGATAGACGATGACCGGCCAGTGCCACAGGTAGATGCCATAGGAGATGACCCCGACGAAGTACACCGGCCGGACCGAGAGGAGGCGTGAGAACCGACCCTGCTCGACGAGGCGGGCGTCGGCGACCACGATCCCGGCGAGGACGGCACACACGAGGAACCCGCCTTGGAACATGTAGTCCTTGGGCAAGCCGGCCGACGTGCCCGCAACGACCCAGAAGACCGCCAGCGCAGCGGCGGCGAGGGGACCGGCGACATGGAGCGTGCGCCGTGCCCCGGGGCGGGGCTGGGGCCTCGACGCGGCCACGAAGGCAATGGCGGCACCGGCCATGAGGTCGAAGAGCCGGGTGTCGGTGCCGTAGTAGACCCGGGAGGGGTCGACACCCGGTTGGAACATCACCGCCATGGCGATCATGGACGCGAGCCCGAGCGCCACCGCAAGGGCCACTCCGGCCTGTCGCCAGATGCGGCGCGCCAGGTGCAAGAGGAGCAGGAGCACGAGCGGCCACACCAGGTAGAACTGCTCCTCGATCGCCAGTGACCAGGTGTGCTGGAGCGGTGAGGGTGTCGAGAACTGCGCGAAGTACGACTGGTGGGCGAAGATCAGATGCCAGTTGTTGACGTAGAGCAGCGTTGCGATCGCTTCTCCTCGGAGTCCAGCAAGGTCCACGAGAGCGTTCGCGCCAGGGCCACCGAACGCCGCGTTCAACAAGAGGTAGAGCGCCAGCGCGGCCACCACGAGGAAGAGCGCCGGTAGCAGCCGTTTCGCGCGGCGTCCCCAGAACGCGACCAGGTCGATGCGGCGCTTGCCCACCCATTCCTCGAGCAGCAACGTGGTGATGAGGAAACCCGAGAGCACGAAGAACAGGTCGACGCCGAGGTAGCCGCCCGAGGCCCAACCAAGTTGGAGGTGGTAGGCGACCACGGCCGCCACGGCGACGCCACGCAGGCCTGTGAGTGCGGGCAGCGTCTTGCCCGTGACCGCGGTCTGACGTTCGGTGGCTCGCTCCTCGTGTCGAACGGTTGGTGCGTCCGTCGGTCGGGCGGTGTCGGTCACCTCCGTCATGCGCGCCGGGTCCGCTCGAGTCGGCACTGGCCATCGCGCGGGTCCCCGCTCCGGAACACGAGCAGGTCGACAAGCGTGGCCCAGGGTTTGGACGCGGTGGCTTCGTCCGTGTCGCTGTCCGTGAAGTCGAGCGCGAGCAGAGGGCTGTCGCGACCGGGTGGGAGAGGCCGGTTCACCGCACCGGGTAGCGGGTAACGCGGCCCGGTGCTCTGGGCGACGCCGTCGCGCCACATGGCTCGGCAGATGGCGATGGCCTCGACCGTTCCGTCGTCGAACGGCGATGTCAGGCACAACACAGCACGCCCGGCGCAGACGTGGTCGAGAGCGGTCATGTCCCGCGCCAGGACGGAAGGGTGGCGTCCGTCCTTGTCGAGGCTCAAGGCGGCTCCCAGCAGCCCACGGGGGACGGTGTCGGCGAGTCCGGCCGCGATGACGATCGGGTCCCCGAGCTCACTGGAGCGCACGATGACTGCGTCTGCCCCCTCAGCGGCCGCGCGCTCGGCGCTCTCCCGCAGGCGCGGGGTCTCACCGGAGCCCGCCGGCACGAACCGTCCCCTCACGATGTCGCAGATTAGGGCGCCACGGGCACCGAACCGCTGCGCCAGGCCGGGCGACGACCCCACCAGAGCGGGCTGTCGAACCTCGGATCTGAGGTTCGACGAACGTCAGGACCCGAGGAGGGCCGAGCCTCGGAGCGCCTTCTCCTCCCACCACCACAGCTCGTCGCCAGGGCCGGCGAGCGCCTTCTCCCAGCCGAATTGCAGCATGCACCCCAGGAGCTCGAGGGAAAGTGCCGTGTCCCACCAGCCGCCGGTGTCGATGCCGTGCTGCTCGAGTGCCTCTCGATACGTACTGATCGTGTCGTCCTTCGACTCTGGGAGCAGCGCGGTGTTCAAGGCCAGGTACCACGAGAGATCGGCAAGTGGGGATGCTTCCCCCGGCGCCTCGCCGAAGTCCAGCAGGACGGTGCGGCCGTCAGGGTCGGGGTGGCAACCGAGATTTGCCGCCTTCCAATCCCCGTGGACGAGGGTGTGCGGCACTGTGTTCAGCACATCCACGAGTGGCGCCGGATCGTCGAGCAGCGGGAACACGACGGCGGCCAGCCTTGGCGCGTGCTGGCCGAGAAGCGGCCATCCCTGCGCCATGACCGTGGGCACGAGCGCGTCGCTGCCGCGGGCGGCTTCCGCGTCGGCGACCGCCGGGGAGAACAGCTGATAGCGGCGCCGGAGAGGCGTGAGACCGACGTCGTCGCGCCAACCCCACATGGCGGCATGCATCGCCGCCATGTGGTCGAGGAGCCGGGCGTGCAGCTCGGGGCTGAACTCGGTACCGGTGTCGAGCAGCGTGTCGCCTACGTCGCGCAACAGGACCAGGCCTTCGGTTCCGTCGTGCGCCGCGGCCACGACGGCGTGATCGATGACCGCTGGCAGCCGGTCCAGCAGACCGCTCTCCCAGAGGCGCACGTAGGAGAGACCGGGATCGCCAGCGGCCCGGAGCAACCAGTCGTCGCGCGGGTCCTGGTGCTTGAGGACGAGCTCTTCGCCGTCGACGACGAGGCGCTCGAAGCGGGCGCCCGACTTGGTGTCCTCGGGCGCCCAGGGTCGGCGGTGCTGGGCGCGTGCCAGGAGATCGTCCAGCCGCGGGTGCACCTCCACAGTGCCAATTCTCTCGCAGAGGCGGACAGCGTTGCTGGCCCGCCAGTCTCAGGCCCGCACCCACCACCCCCCGTCGCCCTGAGCCAGGCCTCCCGAGGTCAGGCGCTCCAACGCCCCGCACGCGGTGGAAAGGTCGAGACCGCTCAGCTCGGCCAGGGAGTCGACCAGCGTGGGTTCGTCGGTCAGCACGTCGTGGATCAAACGTTCCGCCGTCCCCTTCGGGGGCCGGGGCGGGGCGGATCGGTCGAGGCTCGCCGGGGGTGTGACAGGCATCGCACCGCAGAGCGAGAGCGCCATCAGGACGTCTGCGACTCCGCACACCGGAATCGCACCCTCGGCCAGCAGCGCGTTCGTTCCCTCCGACGTCGGGCTGCGAATGGAGCCCGGCACAGCGCCCACCAGGACACCCCGGGTGAGCGCGGCGTCGACCGTGTGTCTGGAGCCACCGCCGGGCCGGCTCTCGACGACGACCACCACGTCGCTCAGTGCGGCCAGCAGGCGGTTGCGCGTCGGGAACCGCCACTTCTCGGTGCCGACCCCGGCGGGCGATTCCGAGACGATGACTCCTCGCTCGGCGACGCGCGCCCAAAGCCGGGCGTGACGCTGTGGATAGGGGTCGTCGAGACCACCGGCCACGACGCCGACCGGGGGCGCACCGGCGGCGCACGCTCCCTCGTGCGCCGCGCCGTCGATGCCGAGGGCCAAACCGGAGACCACACTGACGCCAGCAGCCGAGAGCTCGGCGCCGAGTTGCGCCGCGACGCCCAGCCCGTACCGGGTCGGGCTGCGGGTCCCGACGATGGCCACGCTCGGTGCGCCCTCGAGGACGTTCGGGTCGCCGAGGCAGAACAGGATCGGGGGGGACTGAGGATCTGCTCGGAGGCGACGGGGGTACGCCGGGTTCGCTCCGAGCAGGACGGAGATCCCGAGGCGGGCATGCGCTTCCCACGTCGATGCGATCGCCGCAACAGAGCGATCGGAGCTGGAGCCGCGAAGCGAATCAGAATGGCGCGACCACGCCACCGACGGCAGGTCCTCAGAGAGCATGGTTCGCAGCGTCGCCGGTCCGAGGCCGCCCACGCTCGCCAGGGCGATCGCATACGCCTCCTCCGGTGGATCGGTCACGCCAGCACCGCCGCCCGGGCTGAGCGCAGCGACAGCGCCTCGCTGACGTGCTCGAAGGACACGACGTCCTCGCCGCTCAAATCGGCGACGGTGTGCGCGACCCTCGTCACCTTGGCGAGGCCCGCGCGCGCTGAGCTCGCCGGCGTGCAGCTTGGACGCGAGCAACGCGGCGGCCTCGTCTTTCAACGGAGGCACGGGCGACGAGGCGCGCGTGCGGTCGTCGGCGCGAGCACGAGCCGCTGCGACGCGGGCGGCGACGTCGGCTGTGCCTTCCGCCGGTTGCGAGGAGAGCAGTTGCACCGGGTCGGGCCGGGACAGAGGGACCGCGAGGTCGAAGCGGTCCAGCAGCGGCGCGGAGAGCCGTCGCCGGTAGCGGGCGCGAGCGGCCGCCGTACACGCGCAGGCGCCGAGATAAACACCCTCCCCGCACGGGCATGGGTTCATGGCGGCCACGAGGAGGAACGCCGCCGGAAAGGTGACAGTGCCTCCGGCGCGGCTGACCCTGATCACGCCCTCTTCGAGCGGCTGACGGAGCGCCTCGAGCGCGGGCACCGGAAATTCGCCGAGCTCGTCGAGGAACAACACGCCGTGAGTGGCCAGGCTGGCTTCACCGGGCCGCAGCGACCAGCTGCCGCCGCCGACGAGCGAGACGACGGAGGCTTGATGGTGCGGCGCCCTGAAGGGAGCGCGGCCGACGAGCGCGCCCGCGGGCAGCGGGCCGCCGGCGGCCGAATGGACTCGCGTCACCGTGAGCGCTTCGTCGGGGCTGAGCGGCGGGAGGAGGCCGGGGAGCCGCTCGGCGAGCATCGTCTTGCCCGAGCCGGGCGGCCCGATCATCAAGAGATGATGCGACCCAGCCGCTGCCACCTCGAGGGCACGACGCCCGAGGGCCTGGCCCCGCACGTCGGCCAGATCGGGTACTGGGGCGGCATCGTTCTCAGGTGGAGCCGGCGGTGGCGGGGGCCATGCGGACTGGCCCCGGAGCACCCGGGCCAGCTCGGCCAGCGTGGCCACCCCATGTGCCTGCTCGCCGCGCACGAGCGCGGCCTCGCGCACGTCGCAGAGGGGCACGACGAGGCCGAACGGCGCCGTGGCGTCGGCAAGGGCGATCATGCCCGGGACGTGGCGGAGCGCACCGTTGAGGCCGAGCTCGCCGCAGAAGGCCAGGCCCTCGGTGGGGGTTGGGCTGATCTCGCCGGTGGCCACGAGGAGGCCGACGGCGATGGGGAGGTCGAGTCCGGCGCCGCCTTTGCGCACGCCCGACGGCGCCAGGTTGACGGTGACCCGACGGAGGGGCCAGGACAACCCGCTCGAGAGGACAGCGGCGCGCACGCGGTCGCGTGCCTCCCGGACCGCCGCGTCGGGCAGGCCGACGATGGTGAAGCCCGGCAGCCCGTTGGAGACGTGGACCTCGACCGAGACGGGACGTCCGAGCGCGCCATTGAGCGTGGCGGACGCGATGGCGGCGAGCATGCGTGAGAACGGTCGGCGTCATGGGAGCCAGTACCTGCGCGCCGGGCGAGGCGTCAGTCCGGTCGTGACCGACGACGACTTCGTGAATCAGCGTCTTGACCATGGCCGCGTCGTCCATGTCGGCCCGGATAATTGAACCCCCTGACTCCCCCCGTTGGTCTGCCCGTTTGCCCCTTGGAGATGGCTGGCGTCGGCGACGGAGTCGAGCGCGAAGCCCTTGGACTCGATCAGCTCTGAGACTGCAGCTCCGAGCCCCGGGCAGCCTCGCCGGCGAGAAGGTGCGGTCCCGGTGGTTCTGCGAGGCTCTTTCCCGACGTCTGGCTGGTTCGAAGGCGGTGGCGACGCTGAAGCCCCGAATGACGGCCGTTCTCGTCTCGGTCTCAGCGACACTGGGCTTGTCCTTCGGCGCAACGCCCGCACATTGCCTTCGGCATCACGAGCCAGCCTGAGCGTCGTTCGCATGGGTGGCAAGACGCCAGAGCCGTGCTGCCCGCGCTCAGACGCTCACGCATGCAGAGCGAAGATCAACATCACGTTGTTGGCCGAGTCGTCGTGCAGCCTGGCCTGCAAATCGAGGAACCTTCGCCGATCTTCCCCGCTGACCGAGGAGACCACCTCGCTGGCCAGCACCTCTTGCGCCGTGGCCACCTTGGCCGCGGCCCACTCGCGACAGTGCTCTCGTCAGCTTCTCCATCATCGGGCCTCTCCGGGGACTTCGTTCTCCCCTCGCTCCGCACGTGAGCGGCGACCATCACCAGCCCCTTGAACGCCAGGGGGCGGATCGTGGTCGGGGTTCGACCCAAATTGACGCCACCCTCACGGCTTCGAGCGATGACCAAGACCGCAGCCCAACTCGCCCACCTGCGTGAACTCGCTGGGCTTGGCGCCGACTATTTCGCTGTCAGCGACCCGGACACTGCACGAATGTTTGGCGACAGTGTTGGTCTGGTTCCCGGCGGTTCCGTCGCCGTTGTCCAAAAAGACCTGTTCAGACTGACACGACGCGCCCGAAATGCTGGTATTCGTGACAGCGATCGTGCCCGGGGAGGTGTCGTCGAGCTGATACCACGCTTAACGGTCCGACGTGTCGGGCGAGCCGCCATAAAGCTTTCTCACCCAACAGGGGCGAACCGACAGTGGTGATAGACGTACCCGGCGCTCAGCGACGAGGGTTCTACCTGCGACAATGGAGCCGTAATGACTCCTGCCAGGCCAGTCGCCTCTGACAGTTTGTACTGGTTTCGTGGTATCCCATCGACTGCTCATTGCCCCGGCGAGACTGGGTCGACCTGACAGGCGTCCGACCACCGAGCAGCCAAGACCCTTCTGGACAAGAATGGTGGAGCAGCTTCGTGACGTCGCGCCTCCGTGTCGTCCTGCCTTGCGACAGGGAACGAAAGGGCAGCCGTGGAACCTTTGTCAAGATTGCGGTTGTTCGGGAAAAACGCGAGGTCGAGTGTCCGGACACCAAGGTCTCGACTCCTGATAAAGCTGTCCGCCGCGATGATCCTCTCCGTGTCGTCGCTCGCTCTCTGTGGAACAACAGCCGTGTCCGCGACGACACCGTCAGGTGTCGGGCCGGTCCAAGTCATCCCAGGCGTCAGCGGCCTTGCAGCAGTGTCCTGCAACGGAAAGAATTTCTGTGTCGCAGTCGGAACAGGGGAAGACGGTGCCGAAGTGCTGCCGATGACTAACGGAATGCCTGGGACGGTGTCGGTCGTGACAGGCAGTGATCAAGATCTCTCTGATTTGAGTCTGGCGTCGGTGGACTGCGCGGGACCCACATGGTGCACTGCCGTCGGGAGTGCTTACGAACCATACATAGCCGGACTGATGCAGGGTGTCGGCCTGATCGTGGGGATCGAAGACGGAATCCCCGTCGCCATATATGCGGTGACCGGTCAAGGAACGCCCGGAACAGCAGATAATGTGAGCTTGAACGCCATCTCATGCTATGGCCAATCGTGCGTTGCGGTCGGCAACGACCAATACCTAGGCCCGATCATCGTGTCCGAAACTGAATCGGTGGCGCCAATAGGAGGCGGGAACTTCAATGGGATCGCTTGCCATGGCAATGGAGCCTGCATCGCCGTCGGAGACTTCGGTACCTACAATTCCAACGGCTACTCGGGAATGTTGCCTATCGACCAAGAGATTGCTGGTCACACGAAGGTAATTGACGCAAACAATGCTGTGGCATGCCGCTATTCGTCGCTCACGTGCATTGCAGTGGGCAGCAAGTCGGCCGACGGCTCGACAGCATCTGTCGGTGACGTCGTGATAATCACCAAGCGCTCCCCCGGGACAGGTGAAATCGTAGCCGGGAGCAACGGGCTGGACAGCGCAGCGTGCGCAGGTCCCGAGTATTGCGTTGCCGCGGGTTCCAACTCGTCGAACGAAGGGGTGCTCGTAACGATTGCGGGGAGCGAAATTCGTCATGCACGCGCTGTTGACGGGTCAGCAGTCTGGAGCAGCGTCTCTTGCTCGAACATAGGCTTCTGCATCGTGATAGGTGACAACGCCGAGGGACAAACTGTCTTTACGACGTTCGGGCTCCCCACTCGTTAGCCTCGGTTGGTGCGGTCATCGCATGATCGTGTCGGCGCAGCGATACCGACCGGAGAGGGGACACCGTGCGACGAGAGCTTCGCCGTCCTGGCATAGGCGTTCCGGTATCAAGCGGTCTGTGAATGAAGAACCCCGCTCGGCATTCACCAGTGTTGCCATCACGCCCGCCCGCAGATTCTCCGCTCGGTCTCGGACGATGCGTGAGGCTTCGGCCGGGTGCTCTTCCGCCCAAATGCGGGTGAGCTGAAGCTGTAGTTCGGTCCGTGCTCGAATCGCTCCACGACGAGTGTGGCGTTGCCTTCTACTGCCAGGGTGTACGACCATCGTGAAGAGGAGTTGTCGGGTTCGAGGACCGTCCAAGAGAACCGGGTCGGCCTGTCGCATTCGGTGACATGACACGGAACCTCCCAGTCATCATCGCCGCGCCGATTCCTTCCGCTGAACTGAGCGCAGACCCCTCTAGCCTGGAGCCCGTCGGGACGCCGGGAACCCCGTCACCGTTTGCGTTGGCGGGTTCGTGACCCATACGTCGTTGCCGTCCGACGAGATGGCCTGTGGGTGGTCGAAGTCATACGCGGGGCTCTTCAGCACCTTGATCAGCGCCCCGGTGGAGGCGCCGAGCTCCGTCACACTCTTCCGTCCGCCGCTCGCGACCCATACGTGAGTACCGTCGGAGGAGACACCTGTGAGGTACTTGAAATGGTACTCAGAGCCGTCGATCACCCTGACGGGTGCCCCGGTGGAAGCCTCGACCTCGATCACCGCGTTGCCAGGCTTTCGGTCACTGTAGAGCTTGTTGGCAACCCACACGTGCGTCCCGTCGGACGAGATGGCGTCGGGCTCGTTGAAGCCGTACGCGGGGCCCTTCAGCACCCTGACTAGCGCGCCCGTCGATGCTTTCAGCTCGGTCACTCTACTGGTTGCCTCATTGGCCACCCACACGTGGGTGCCGTCGGAGGAGATGGCGTCGGGAACCCGGAACTCATAGGTGGACGCGGACAGCACCTGTACGAGCGCGCCGGTGGAGGCGTCGAGCTCGGTCACGCTGCCGCCTTCGAAATTGGCCACCCACACGTGGGTGCCGTCGGAGGAGATGGCGACGGGAATGTCGAAGCCATAGCTGGAGGCAGACAGCACCTGCACGAGCGCGCCGGTGGAGGCGTCGAGCTCGGTCACGCTGTCATCTCCGTCATTGACGACCCACACGTGGGTGCCGTCGGAGGCGATCGAGTCGGGGTCGTCGAAGCCATAACTTGAACCCGTGATGACCTGTGCGAGCGCGCCGGTCGAGGCATCCAGCTCGGTCACGCTGTTACCCGCGCCGTTGGCGACCCACACGTGGGTGCCGTCGGAGGAGATGGCGTCGGGGTCGTCGAAGCCGTAGCTCGAGGCGGACAGCACCTGTACGAGCGTGCCGTTGGAGGCGTCGAGCTCGGTCACGCTGTTACCCGCGCCGTTGGCGACCCACACGTGGGTGCCGTCGGAGGCGATCGAGTCGGGGTCGTCGAAGCCGTAGCTCGAGGCGGACAGCACCTGCACGAGCGCGCCGGTGGCGGCGTCGAGCTCGGTGACGCTGTTACCCGCGCCGTTGGCGACCCACACGTCGGTGCCGTCTGACGAGACAGCGTCGGGGTCGTCGAATCCATAGCTCGATGCGGACAGCACTTGTACGAGCGTGCCGGTGGAGGCGTCGAGCTCGGTCACGCTGTTACCCGCGCCGTTGGCGACCCACACGTCGGTGCCGTCGGAGGCGATCGAGTCGGGGTCATCCAAGCCGAAGCTGGAAGCGGACAGCACCTGCACAAGCGCGCCGGTCGACGGCATCCAGCTCGGTCACGCTGTTACCCGTCGCCGTTGGCGACCCACACGTCGGTGCCGTCGGAGGAGATGGCGCCGGGGTTGTCGAAGGAGAAGCTGGAGGCGGACAGCACCTGCACGAGCGCGCCGGTCGCGGCATCCAACTCGGTCACGCTGTTACCCGCGCCGTTGGCGACCCACACGTCAGTGCCGTTGGAGGAGAGGGCGTCGGGGTCGTCGAAGGAGAAACTGAAGGCGGACAGCACCTGCACGAGCGCGCCGGTGGCGGCATCCAACTCGGTCACGCTGTCACCTGCGCCGTTGGCGACCCACACGTCAGTGCCGTTGGAGGAGATGGCGGCGGGGTCGTCGAAGCCATAAGGTTTGCCCTTCAGCACGTGGACCACTGCCCCGTTGGAGGGGTCCAGCTCGGTCACGCTGTTACCCTGCCAATTGGCAACCCACACGTGAGTGCCGTCGGACGAAACGCCATGGGGGGAATTGAAACCCAGGCCAAAGACTTCCGGGCCGCTCAGTGCCGGCGGCTTCGCGGACGCCCCGACTGCCACAGGCCAACCAACCCCCGCGAGCAGAAGAGTGGCGATCGCAGCCGCCTGACGCAGAGAACTGCAGTCAGTTCTGATCCTACGCATCGTCTGCCTCCTCGCGGTTTCCGCTGGTCCGTGACGATCCTCGGAACGAACAAAATCCTTCGATGGAGCCTACGCCCGGACGCATATTTCTGCTCTGGCTTGCGAGACTCGGCGCCTTGGGGAGTCTCACTTACAGACCTTTGACTACCCGCCCACTCGCTCGTTCCCCATCGGGATCGATATTACGATCCTCGTTAGTTGGGCGAAGATGAACCGCCACCTCCACATCGTCCTCGTGCTCGAGCACGAGGACGGCGGCGAGCACCTAATGCGGATATGCGGATCGAGGCGGACCGCATCCACGGTGTGCCTCCTTCGTTTCAGGCGTGTTTGCTACAGCGTCGGGGAGAAATCGCGTTTCACTGGGCGGGTCAATCAGGGGACAGCTCCGGAAGGCGAAGGCCCGGCGGGGGTTCAGCCCGGTATCAGCTGCGTGCACTCCCCAGCGTGCTGCGTTCGGCGTGCTTCGGCCGTGATGGTGATCCCATGTGTTCTTCCTGGTGAGCCGGACAGCCGGTGCTGCGTGACGGCGACCGTCCGAGCGCTCACCACCACACACCTCCCGGTCAGCGCCTTGTTTCGTCGCAGTGAAGGTTGACACCTTGCGTCGTGCGTCTTTAGCTGGTGTAGCCCGCGGGTGGGCAGACACGACGGCTCTCCCTGTCTTTCGGGCGATAAAGGAGGGACTCATGTTCCAGTCGAAGACCACCGCCAGCGCCTCCCGGTACGAGCGGCGATCATGGGTACTACAGACGCCCGCACTTGTCATTGCGACCCTGGCACTCGTGCTGTCTCTGGGCGGTGCGGCATACGCTTCAAGTCAGCTCGGCGGCGGTGCGAGCCTCCCCAACACGGTTAGCTTCCAGAAGCTGACGTTGGTGAACGGGTGGGTGTCGGAGAACAGCACTTTCGGCTCTGGAGCACCGAGCGCTGGCGTCTCCAACGGTGTCGTCTACCTCTCGGGTTCCTTGGCACAGCCAGCCCCTGGAGTTGACGGTTTTGCCACGCTTCCTTCGGCCGACAGGCCGGTGCACAACCTGTACATCACCGTCTACACCAACGACGGCATCACGGGAACCCTCTTCATCGGCACCGACGGCACCATGGAAGCGTTTTCAGGCACCAGTTGCGGCTCGGGAAACACCGCGCAATGCTTCACATCGCTGGCAACCGTCTCGTTCCCGAAGAACTCGTGATGCTGCTTCGAGCAAAGCAGGAATCATGACGGAAGTCGAACCCCGCCCGCTGCTCTGACTACTTCGCCAGCGCGCCCTTCCTCGATGCGTTGTGCTTGCCGCCCTTGCCGATCCTTTGCGCCTACGGCGACTCGGACGAAGGCGATGCAGATTCCTACCGTCCACGCCGAGGCGGACGCGATGGCGGCGAGCATGCGTGAGAACGGTCGGCGTCATGGGAGCCAGTACCTCCCGCCTGGCGAGATGCCAGCCGCCTCGTGACCGACGACAACTTCGTGGATCAGCATCCTGACCATGGCCGCGTCGTTCAGGTCGGCCCGGATGAGCACACCCTGGCCCGACCACAAAATTGCGATTGCGCTGATTCCGTCGACAAACCTCAATTGATGATGATGTTCGAGCGGCTCAGCTGTTGATATTGGGGTTTGGTGCGCCCGTCGACCCGCCAACTGGCGTCGGCCTACACGAACGGAGTCGACTCAACGAGACCCGACGAACGCAGCTCGACCGCCGAACATCCCAATTCAGCCAAGATTTCTTGGCGAATCAACCTGCCAGGATATGAGGTAGAAGGAACAACCGAGCAGTGCGCAGGGGCGGGAGCGCTAGTAGCGACGTTCTCATAATCTCGCATATCCTTCGGCGGTGGGTGAGTTGACCGGCAGGGTCGCCGTCGTCACGGGTGGGGCGAGCGGGATCGGGGCCGGGCTGGTCGAGGCGTTGCTAGAAGAGGAGGCGACCGTCGTCGTCGCTGACATCGAGCAGCCGGTGCTCGAGGACACAGTGGGGCGTCTCGGTGACAGGTTCGGGCGGGAGCGCCTCGCCGGCATCCAAACCGATGTCTCCCGGCCGGAGTCGATGGAGGCCTGTGCACGTGAGGTCTATGACCGCCACGGTGCGTGCCACTTCCTCTTCAACAACGCCGGCGTCGGCGGTGGCGGCGTGGCCAAACCCTGGAACTGGACGCCGAACGACTGGAAGTGGTGCTTCGGCGTGAACCTCTTCGGTGCCGCCAACTGCGTGGCCGCCTTCGTGCCCCGCATGATGGACGGCGGCGAGGACGGGTGGATCGTCAATACCTCCTCGAGCAACGGGGGCTACCAGCCCTTGCCCGATCTGGCGATCTACGCGGCATCCAAGGCCGGCCTCAGCACCTATACCGAGTGCCTCGCCAACGCATTCGCGCTCAGCGGCACGAAGCTGCGCGCTGCCATCTTCTATCCCGGCGGGGACGGGCTCCTCGAAACGGGGCTCTGGAACAGCAGCCGTAACCGGCCCCCCGAACTGAGCCGCGAGCGCCCGCACGTCGATCCGCAATGGGATTACCAGGAGGTGAAGGCGCGGGTGCTGGCCAGCGGTGGGAAGGTCGCCGACCTGGTCGAACAGGGCCACAGCTTGTTGCGGGCCTTGCGCGACGGGAAATTCATCATCGCGGCCGACACGGTGTCGGTTGGCGAGTTGATGCGGCGACGGGCCGAACACATCGGAGCCGCCGAGCTACCGACGGTGGAGGAGAAAGGCGTGTTCTCGTGACCCACTATGTGATCATCTCGGCGGATTGCCATGCCGGGCCGGATTCTCCCGCCTACCGCGAGTTCCTCGATCCGGCCTATCGCCTCGACTTCGATGACGAGCTCTCGGATCGGGAGGGGCTGCTCGAACGCCACGCGATTCACCGGCGACGACGAGTTCCAAGAGGAGTGGTTCGGTACGGAGGAGGAAAGCGAGAGCCTCCACGAGATCGGGCTTCGCGGTGGCTGGGACGCGGCCACGTCGGGACAAGGAGCTCGACAACGACGGGGTATGTGGCGAGGTGGTGTTCCCGGGACCCGACGCGGTCACTGGGACGATGGGCGCACCGTTCGGCGCGGGCTTCAACCCCGTTGCCACGCGCAGCCCAGCCCACCTGCTCGCAGGCGCCAGGGCCTTCAACCGGTGGGCGGCGCAAACTGTGCTCGGAGAGCCCGGAGCGTCGCCGGGGCCTCATCGTCGCGCCCATCCTGGGCGACATCGACGGAGCGATCACCGAGATACGGCGGGCGCACGGTGAGGGCCTGACGGGCGGTGTCATCATCCCGCCGCGCTGGACAGGCTATGACTCCTACACGAGCCACGACTACGACCCGGTCTGGTCCGTCTGTGAGGAACTGTCCCTACCGGTGCATTGTCACTCGGGGCCGGCGCCGAGGGAGGACTACGGCGAGGACCGTGGATGGATGAGCGTGTACGGCTACGAGACCATCTTCTTCACGGCCCGGCCGCTGTGGTTCATGTTGCTCACGGGTGTCTTCGAACGCTTCCCTCGGCTGAAGATGGCAGTCACGGAAGCCGGGTGCTTCTGGGTGACCGACATGCTCTGGCGCATGGACATGATGGCCACTCGGGAGCACGGCATGCGCAAGCTGGTCGACCCCCGTGGCGTGCTGACCATGCTGCCGAGCGAGTACTTCGACCGGAACTGCGCCATTGGCGCGTCCAACACGCCGCCGACGCGAGCTCGGCCGCCGCTACGAGATCGGGGTCAACAACATCATGTGGGGGAACGACTTCCCGCACCCCGAGGGGACTTGGCCATACACGCGGGAATTCCTGAAGGACCGCTTCTGGGACGTCCCCCCCGACGAGACGGCAAGGATCCTCGGGCTCAACCAAGCCGAGTTCTACGGCTTCGACCTAGTCAAGCTGCAGCCCATCGCCGAACGGATCGGGCCCGACGCCCGAGGAACTGGGTCAGACCGATCCCGGCGTGTTCGAGAAATGGGAGCCGTACAGGCAGGCCCGACGCCCGTGGCTGACCGACCACGAGGCCTGGGACATCACCACGAGGAAGCACCCATGATCCGCTACGCCGCCATGCACACCGAGCCGGAGATGTCGACCGGTGAGCCGATGTGGTCGCGCAACCTTCTGGCGATCTACGAGACCGATGCGGACGTCGTGGCATCGGTCCTCCCACAGCCTCTCGAGGTGGCCGAGCCGTGGGTGCGCGCCAACTTCGCTCAGGTCGATATGCCCGACGGCCCACTCTCGGCAGGGACCGTCGCGGTGCGATGCTCCTGCGACGGCGTGATCGGCTCCTATGACCTGCTCATGATCATGAGCACCGAGGCGGCGGTGCTCGGCGGTCGCGAAACCTTCGGTGAGCCGAAGAAGCTCGGGACTGCTTCGATAAAACGCAACGGCGCGGGTGTGGTCGCCACCATGAGCCGCAAGGGCGTCGACCTTGTCGAGGTCCGGGGGCGTGCCGTCGAGCAGCTGACGCCGGGTCCCATCGACGAGCGATTCGCGTTCTACTTCAAATTCCTGATGGACCCGGCGGGTGATCGCTTCGACGGCGATCCGTCGCTCGTCCACGTGCGACGGACCCAGGAGGACCGGTTCCGTGAGCGGATCGAGGGTGAGGTGATCCTGCGCGACTCGCCGTTCGACCCCCTGGCTGAGCTACCGGTTCGGCAGATCATCTCCATCACCTACACCGAGAGCCAACAGACCCAAACTGGCGAGATTCTCCGCACGGTTCCACCGGAGTGGGTGTGGCCCTTCCGACACCAGCGCTACGACGGGATGATCGCCCGCCTGCAGCCGACATAGGGAGGCGGCGTGGAGAGCGACGACCGCTATACGGTCATCTCGGCGGACTGCCACGCCGGCGCCGACCTGCGCGGCTACAAGCCGTTCCTCGAATCGCGCTACCACGATGCCTTCGATGACTGGGCCGACCACCACGTCAACCCCTTCGGCGACCTGGCGGGGCCGACGCCGATCGCAACTGGGATAGCGGCCGCCGCATCCGCGAACTCGAAACCGACGGGATCGTCGGAGAGGTCATCTACCCCAACACCGTCCCGCCGTTCTTCCCGAGAGGAGGCCTGACAGCGCTCGTGCCGTCAGCGAAGGAGTTCGAACTTCGCCTGGCTGGCCTGCGGGCCCACAACCGCTGGTTGGCGGAGTTCTGCGCAGCGGCGCCGGGGCGCCGGGCGGGGATCGGCCAGATCCTCCTCAACGACGTGGACGAGGCCGTGCGCGATGCGTACTGGATCGCCGACCACGATCTGCGGGGCGTCCTCTTGCCTGGCGTGCCGCCTGGGGCCCCGATCGAGCCGCTTCACTCGCGCGTGTACGACCCGGTATGGAGGGCGTGCGAGGAGCGGGGCGTGGTGATCAACACGCACGGCGGCAGCGCGTCGCCGGACTACGGCGAGCACCCTGGCTCGCAGCTGCTGTGGTTGATGGAAACGACGTGGTTCTCGCACCGGCCGTTCTGGACGCTCGTACTGTCGGGGGTGTTCGACCGGTTCCCAGCCTTGCGCATGTCATTGGCCGAGCAGGGAAGCGGCTGGATTCCAGCGGCGCTCGAGGCCATGGACGGCCACTACTCGAGCATCGCCGGAGGGGGGATCGGCGAGCTGCGCAGCCTCGATGAATTGCGTCTCTCGCGCCTGCCGAGCGAGTTCTGGCGCACGAACTGTTATGTCGCAGCCAGCTTCATGCACCCCTCCGATTGTGCCCGGCGGGCGATGATCGGTGCTGACCGCATCATGTGGGGCTCGGACTACCCCCACCTCGAGGGGACGTTCCCCTTTTCCCTGGAGGCACTGCAGCGCACCTTTTCCGACGTCGAGCCGACAGAGGCGCAGGCAATGTTGGGCGGCACGGCGGCGACACTCTACGGCTTCGACATGGCCGCGTTGGCGAAGGTGGCCGCGGCGTGTGGACCTCGGGTCGGCGACGTGACCAAGGGCCTGGATGCGGTGCCTGAGGGGGCCCGGAGCTTGGCCTTTCGCGAGCGCCCGCCCCTGAACGTCTAGCGCGGCAGGGCGTGCTCGTCCGAACGAAATTGGACCAGACCTTGACCCTGTGGTGAACGCGATCTGCAACAGCTGGGCTGGACTTTGACGGGAGGGTCCTGATCTGGCGAGCATCCTGTGATGGCGCTTTCCTTCCTGTACCGGGCGTTCGTTCGCGTCCCTCGAAATTGATCTGGCTCTCGTTCCCGCGGACACCGAACTCGCGATCGGGTCGTCATGTGCGCCAACGAGGTGGCGATACTCCGGCACCAGGTCCACCGTCCGGCGCCGACCTTCCCCGAGACGATCAAGGCCAACCTGCGCAGAGTTCCTGGCCGCTCAGGCGAAGGGCCTGATTGCTTGCGACTTCTTCAGCGTCGACTCCGTGGTGCTCCGCCGGACCTATGTGCTCTTCTTCATCCTCCACGACACCCGGGTCGTCCGGATCGCGTGTGTGCCCGGCAAGCCGATCACCGACTGGGTCACCCAGCAGGCATGCAACATCTGCGTGGATCTCGCTGAGCAGGCGAGCGCGCTCAAGTTCCTCACCCGTGACGGAGACACGAAGTTCACCGGATCCTTCGACGCCGTCTTCGCCTCAGAGGCATCAGGATCATCAAGACCCGGTCCGGGTCCCCGGGGGCGAATGCCATCGCCGAGCGATTCGTGGGCACCGCCCGGCGAGAGTGCCTCGACCGGAGGCTCGTCCTCGGACGACGTCACCTCGAAGCCCTGCTCTGCGAGATCTTCGAGCACTACAACTGGCATCGTCCGCACTGGTCCCTCAGCCACCGGGCACCGTCCATCGTCGACGCCACTCCGGATCCGACCCGTGAGACCGACGGCGCACCTCGGACGTACCGACATCATGGGCGGCCTGATCCTCGAGTACCGGTTCGTCGCTTGAACTGGGCCGATGAGTTTCCGGCACCCGCGGACTACGTCTTGGCTGCCGAGTTGGCGAAGTCCAACACATTCTTGGCCGGGTCGTACGTGACCACGATGACGGGGCCGAGCGGGTAGGACCGGCCGGGCCCGAACGACACCGATGACGCGGCCCCGGGGATAGCGGTGTTGCGCAACCCGTAGCCGGCCTTCTCGAAGCTGGCCGCAGTGAGGTCTTTGCCGGCGGCCTTGGCGATGGTGGTGAAGAGCGCCATGTTGACGCACGCCGACTCGACCGAGAAGAAGGTCTGGTCCGAACCCTTGATCGGGTTGGTGGGTGGCGTGATCTTGTCGGACGGGTACGCCTTGTGGACGACTTTGTCGCAGTGCTGGACGAAGGGGGTGTGCCAGATCTGGTAGTTCGAGGGAACCGGGCTCGAGGTCAGCACGCCACGCAGGTAGGTGGGCTTGATAGATGCGGCGAGCACCGCCGTCTCAATCGTGCCCTCGTTCGTGGCGACAAAGGGCGGGTGGTAGGTGCTCTGGTTGGCCTGGAGCGCGTCGGGCCAGACGAGGGAGCCCTCGCCGACGGCCACTACCTCGTTCACACCGGACGACTGGAAGCGCTGCGCAATGATGTTCGCCTGCTGGTTGATGGCGGTCGTGTCACCCGATGCGCCGGCGTCCACCGCGGTGGCGACGACTGGGACGTGAAGGGAGCGCAAGGCCGATTCGACGACGTGGAGCTCGTCTTGGTCCGTGGTCTGCCCGGCGAAGATCCCGACCTTCTTTCCCTTGAACACGCCCTCGTCCGCGAACACCTTGAGCTGGACGGGGTCGTAGGCCGCTTGCGGCGGCGTCAACGTGAAGTTCGGCGCGATGCCGGAGGCCGGGCCGCCCTGGTACGACCCCGCGATGGTCGGTACGCCTTGCTGGAGGAAGCAGGCGGGCTCAAAGGGCGCGATCGCGGCGAAGACCTTGTCGTCCCCATCCAGCTGGGTGCACGCCGTCGCCGCCGGTGCCGTGCCTACCGGGCTGACCGCCAGGAGGTAAGGCACCAGCTTGCGGCCGTTCACGCCGCCGTGGGCGTTCAGGTCGGCGATGATGGCCTTATAGGCGTCGGGGTAGTTGCCCTGGTCGAGGGTGATACCGAACTTCCTGATGGCCGAGAAATCGATGTAGGGGATGCCGACCCGGATCGTCGTGGCCGTGACGCCTTGACCCGTTGGCCCGGCTGCTCCGGGCGAACCAGCCCCGGCGCCGATGACGGCACCGCTCACCAGAATCGTGCTCACTACGAGCAACCGGGTGACGCTTCGCACAGGCACCTCCTCCATCGCCGGCCCGAAAGACCGCTACAGCATGCCCGCTACGCGGCCCCGGGCGCGGTCGGCTGGTCCGGGCTTCATTTGCTACTTCTCCAGAACGGCACCGAAGAAAAGCTTGAGTCCCGCCAAAGGGATCCCCTTTCGGATCGCCAGCTCTGCGACGGCGGCGCTTCAGACGAGGCGCTCAAGGCGTTCCTCTTTGACGACGACCGCTCACTTGTGAGGGAGTTCATGGCGCAAAAGGATGACCGTGCTGTCCTGCGTGCGGTAGCTCCCTCTACGAGAGTCGAGGCACTCCCGCGCCACCTGAGCGAGTACCACGAATCGCCAGCCGGGTTCACAGTGACCCGACGGAAGAGCCACGGCAGCGCGGCTCGCGGACGGCGGAATCGACGGCGCCGTTGAGCGTGGCGGACGCGACAGCGGCGAGCATGTAGATGAACGGTTGGGGCTCACGAGACCCTGTACACCGCGCCTGGCGAGGGGCACGGCAGCCCGTGACCGACGACAACTTCGTGGACCGAACGCCTGGTAACCAACGCGGCCTTTCCTTCGCCCGAGAGATCATTGAGTGCAACCAAGCGCCCAGCCATCATGATCACCAGGGCCTCCGCTGGACCCGCCACCTCGGGTCCGCTTCCATGAGACCAGTCCATGTAGGTGGCCGTGACCTTCAAACCGGCGATGCGCTTCTTGGCTCTTCCACTGATGAAGCCCCTAACCGACACTCGGGACGAGTCCCATCGCGCACGACGAGAAACCACTGACTCGGCGTGGAACCATGGTGCCTCGTAGTCACGCTCCAGCGGGTTGCTCGACACGCTGGTCGCACCCTGGGCCGACCCAGACCGATCAACGGGCAGCGCTCCCGGCTCGCGCCGTATCACCGGGCGGCCCGTCGCGCTCCACTTATCGGCGGGCCGCGGGCTCTCTCCTTGCCGACGATTCGTTTCAGCCCGACGGTTTCACGGCCGGTGTGGAGGGCAGAACGACGAGCACAACGCAGACGCTGAACAACTCGGGGGTGAAACCAGCTGCGCGTGGCCGCATCACAGGTGCATGTCGCGTCGCTCTGCTAGCGATGATCCTTCTGCTCATTGTCATCTCGTACTACCCGTTCGAGTGGAGCCCACCGCGAACAGTACGCAATGAGGTGACACGAGACGCAGACGGGTCTTTGCAGTTCGGAGAGATGAACAACGCTCGTACGCCTGGAACACCAGCCTGGCTCGAGGATGCGCGCACTTCTGGCCTCGCCCAGATCCGGCTCGAGTTCGACCCGGAGTCATTGCAAGAGAACGCCTCGATTATGATGCTGGCCGCCAACTTTTTTGTCACCGACTTCGCCATCGTGCAGGATTACTCTGGCCTGCTCGTGTACCTGCGCCGTCCCGGGTCAGACGCCAATGGTGACCCGCCATTTGCCGTCGACGCGCATCTCCAATCGCAGCGGTGGAACACCGTCGACGTAATGCTGCAGCACGACGACATCCGGATCGCGGTCGACGGCCAAACCCGGCTGACCGAGCACGTCCCAGCGGCTTCCGCGCGGGCCTGGGGCCAAGGACAGATTGCGCTGGGCGACGAGGTCCACGGTGGACGTCCGTGGCAGGGCAAGATCCGTCTTGCGCAGGTGCGTACAGCGGGCGATGTGGTCAATTACGTCCGCCCAGGCGCATTGTCGATTCCTAAGAGCTACTTCTACCTCCCGGACCACATCCTCCCCTTCCCACCCAACGGTAAGGGGGCGTGGCTGGACGTCTTACTAGACATGGTGTCCTTCATTCCGGTGGGCTTCCTGATCGTCTTGTCTCGGAGGCCACCCGTGCGCCCGGTTATCGCTACCGGGCTCGCGGCGGTGCTTGCAGTGGTGCTGGCAGCCGGGAAGTTCCTCTTCCACGCACGGCACACGTCGGTGGTCTCCATCGTTCTGGAGATCTTCGGAGCGTTGCTAGGGGCGTTGCTGGCCTCACGGTTGGCGCACGCTGAAAAGGGGAACGCCCGGTTGGGTCGCGCGCTGGGCATCACCCGAACACGAGAGGCGGCCAGCACCCGAAACGGCGCACAACGATTAATCGGGTCCTCAGCCGGGGGTTGCGGCGACGACCCAAAGTGAGCCTGGCGGTGTTGACGAAGTGGGGCTTGGTAAAACCATCGAGGCCCCTATGTCCCGCCTCCTTTCCGGCCACGAGCCGTGTGTCCACCTCTCATTGTGGAAGCCGACCCGAACCCGAATCAGCCGGGCATCTTGACTGCCCTCGCGTCGATAAAGGACCGTCGCACGCTTGGTTCGCCGTCCGGAATTGCGATATCACCCTGCCAAGGCACTGCGATCGGCATGTTGGTGCCCTTCAGCCTGTAATCGGCCCGGGCCGAGCCCGCTGAGTCGGGTTGACGCCTGATCGTACAATGCGCCGTCTCAACATCGTCCTAGTTCCTTGCTACGAGCCAGTTCATCTACGTGCCGATGACTTGCGTACCAAGGCGCCTCGATCGGGCGATTCCGGCTAGCCCCGACTCTTCACGAGTCCTGATGCCCTAACGAGCGCGTATCCGCGCACGTGCCCTTTCAACCTGGGATTCTGACGGTTGCGAAGCCAGACAGACCCCCGGAAGAAAGGGCACCTACGAGATGCACGCTAACAGCACACGCCCGGCGATGGTGGAATCTCGTGGCGACCTGGTGGCGGCTCATGTCGGACTCCATGCCATTGGGTGTTTTGCCGACCGGATGAGACTGGGCGCGGCGCCCTCTGCGGCGATCCCTGTGCGTGGAGAACGTCTGCCCTTCCACGACCGCGGCAAGGTGCTCGTGCACGCCGCGCTCATGCTCGCCGGAGGCGGCGAGTCCTGTCTCGACATCGAGCACCTACGCGCCCAGGGAGACCTCTTCGGATCGGTCCCTTCGGACTCGACGCTGTGGCGGGCCTTCCACGAGATCGATGCGGTCACCTTGGAGAAGCTCCACACGTCGCTGCGTCCGGTGCGCGCCGAGGTCTGGCGACGTTCGGCCGCGACGCAGGGAAAGGCTCCGGTCATCATGGACATCGACGCGTCGCTGGTCGACATCCATAGCGAGTTCAAGGAGGCAACGGCCGCGACCTACAAGGGCAACTATGGGTTTCATCCCATCTTCTGCTTCGCCGATGCGACGGGCGAGTGTCTGGCCGAGCTCTTGCGTCCGGGCAACGCCACCGCCAACGCGGTCGTCGACAACCTGGCCGTGCTCGACGGTGCGCTCGAGGCACTGGGAGAAGAGATCACCGGGCGACGCCAGGTGATCGTGCGCTCCGACTCGGCCGGGGCTTCGGAGGGCTTAATGGCCGGATGTCGCTCCCGCGGGGTCTCCTTCATGGTCGTCGCCCGCACGAACGCCCAGGTCCAAGGGGCCATCTTCGATGCCGTCGGCCTCGAGGAGTGCTGGAGGCCGGCGTTGCGCCAAGACGGCGGGCTCCGCGAAGGCGCGTCGGTCATCGAGCTCAGCGACCTCGTCGACCTCTCGCGCTATCCGGGAGGCACGCGCCTCATCGTCCGTCGCGAGCCGCTGCACCCGGGCGCTCAACAGAGCCTGTTCAAAGCGCTCGACTATCGCTACTGGGGCTTTTACACCGATTGTGACGGTGATCCGGTCGACCTCGACGTCACCATGCGCGCCCACGCGCACGTGGAAGACCACATCTTGCGTCTCAAGAGTCCGGGATGCTCCGCTTCCCCTTCAGCACCCTCGCCGCCAATCGGGCCTGGCTCTTCGTCGTCGCCCTCGCCGCCGACCTCGTGCGCTGGTTCCAGCTGCTCTGCCTCGACGGCGCGCTGGCCAAGGCTCGGCCCAAGGCGCTGCGCTGGTCGTTCCTCCACGCTCCCGGACGCCTGGTGCGTGGCCGACGGCGTCTCGTGATCCGTGTCCTCGATCACTGGCCGAGCGCGGACGCCATCGTGCGCGCCGATCGGCGCATCGCCGCCATCACCTGAGCGCCTCCAACCTCCGCCTCGTCTCGGACCTCCTCTTGACCCATCACGTCCTCGGACGGGCCCTGAGCGGTCGGGAAGTAAAAAATGACCGGCATGTGCATCACGAGCGATCGTCAATGACGAAAGCACTCGCTTGGACGCCCGATCAAATGCCCACGATGCCGGTCTCGGACTTCTCGTGAAGAGTCGGGGCTAGTCGGTTCTGGCCGGCGAGTAGGCATTGGCAGGGATGCGGCAACATGGCAACGAGGCGAGGGTCTTGAGTGTTGCGGCGCAGATCCGGTTGGATCGCTTGACTCTGGCAAGATGATTGACTGGAGCTCAGCGGGGGAAGCACCGACTGGACCAAAGGGCTCACGACCAAGGGGTGCCCATGAGGATCGCTCGTCTGTCTGCGGGAGTGCTCAGCGAGCCGGTACCTGGTCCGGCACGGAGGCAGATCATGCTGTTGGCGTGTGCAACCTTCCCAACCTGTCTCGTCGGGGTATTCGGAACGCCCGCCACAGACGCTGGCGCTGGAACGAAGCTTCCGCCTCCGAGCACCGACGCCTTAAGCGACATCTCGTGCACCAGCTCGTCGTGGTCTGTCGCGGTCGGGACAGCGTCCTACCAGAGTTCCGGCAACGAGACCCTGGCCGAAACCTTCGACGGGACCACCTGGAACATCATGCCGAGTCCCAATGGCGCAGAACCGAATAACTGCTGCTGGTCCAGGAGGCACGGCGGCGGCCGAGCTGCTGCGCACCTTGGTTCCAGGCGCTCGCCACTACTCACTGGTTTCCCGTCCATACTGACGCGAACCTCCAATCGGCTCCGTTCGGCATCGGGCGTCGGCAGTAAGAAGGGCAACAGCGGGGCATGGGGCAGCTGTGGCATCACTTGAAGCATTGCAAACGGGCGATCGGCTCGACAAACATCATCTTCCCGAGACCAACGGACGGATAGCGATTTGCCGGCGCTGCGGCGCCAGGACGGACAGTCCAGTGGGGAGCAAGCACGTCCCCGGCGAACAACAGCTGACTCGCTCAGACGAATGGCTTGCAGCGCAGGCGCGCACGAGCCGCATTGACCGCACAAAGGACAGATTCGAGAGGTAAATCTGCTCGAGGTGTTCTATGTGAGCCCCCCTCTTGTGGTCGAGAGGGTGACGATCGGTCCCCAGGGCGCCTTCGCCAAGGTCCCAGGCGTCGACGTCCGGTACCGCTTGTTCACCAAGGTATTCCCTTTCGGTCGTGGCAAGATCGTCGAGCGGGAGGGCAGTCGCCGTTCGTTAGCACCCCGATCAGTCACCAGTCTCGACGAGGCATTGCGTAGCCACCTTGCGTTCAGGCGCTGATGGCCCCGAGCAACCTCTATGAGCGTCCTCGACTGCCCCAACACGCGCGGTTGGAGTCATCCCTGCGGGGAGTGCGAGCCGTCGGCGCTGTCTCCCGCGAGTAGTGTGCGCCAAAAAGTGCAAACGTTGACTACTGCGACTAGAGGGTACCTGTGCATAAAACGGTGGGGGTGATCGAGATATTGGCGCCTGGCAACTCCCCAATGGTGCTCACTTCCCCCGCCGCGCAGCTCGCCCTCTACAAACAACTCGCGGGCGAGCTACCTCCGTGGACCCGTCAAGCCAACGATCGGATCGCCAAAATGCCTCTGCCCATGCCAACCAACCGATCTGGACGCCGGGGGGACGCGCTGCGATACCCATATGATCACCCCTATGCCGTCGGGCAGCTCGGGCGTAAGGCGCGAGCGAACGTCGCTGATTCACACGAAGCGACCGCGGCGCCCTCGTCCGGGAAACGGTGTGCCGCCTCGCGTGCGGGAGGCGACGGATGAGCCGTGATCCGTTCGTGTCGTATGCACAGAACCAGGAGGATGTGGTGCTTGCCCGCGCCCTACGCCCTGATAACTCGGAGGGCTTCTGGGTGGACGTTGGTGCCGGTGACCCCGTATTGGATTCGGTCACCGCGGCGTTTGCCGAACGGGGATGGCGGGGCGTGAACGTGGAGCCGCTCCCGCGCGAACACGAGCGGCTCTGCGCGGCACGGCCGGCTGACACGAATCTGCGGGTCGCGCTCGGTGCGACGGCCGGGCACGGGGAGCTGTTCGTCGAACCGACTGAGAAGCCAAGGTGGCCGGGTCCCGATGCTCCGATCGACCGGGGCGCGTCCACGATGGTGTCCGAGATCGCTGAGCGCTACCGGGCCGACGGCCAGGACTTCACTCCGATCGAGGTGCCCATCTGGACGCTCGCGCAGGTCGTGGCCGACTACGTCCCGGGTCCCGTCGACTTCCTCAAGGTGGACGTAGAGGGTTTCGAGCGCGAGGTGCTCGCTGGGGCCGACTGGTACAGCTTCCGGCCCCGGGTTCTGGTCATAGAAGCGACCGTGCCAAAGTCCGATGAACCGGCCCACGAGGCCTGGGAACCGATGCTCTTCGAAGCGGGTTACCGGCTCGCCCTCTTCGACGGGCTCAATCGCTTCTATGCCCACGCCGACGAGGCGGCGCTCTTGCAGACGCTTGCGATTCCCGCCAATGTGTTCGATGGCTTCGTCCCGTATGTGTGGAGTCGCCAAGTCGACCAGGCACAACAGTGGGCACACAGCCTGGAGGAAGCGCTCACCCACGCGCAACGAGAACGCGATCAGCTCTACGAGAGTGAGGCACGCGCAAGCGCGACAGCCCGCGACGCGCAGGCTCAGGCTGCGATCGCCGACGCGAGTACGGCGCGAGCGCTTGCCGAGGTTCACCGTGTCCGCGCAGAACTGCACGCGCTGAGGGCGACCCGCACTGTCAGGTAGACCATACCGCTAGCAAGTATCTAGGCCACCCTACGCCGTCGTTCCTCCGGACCGCGCCATTCGGACGGACGCTGGAATGTTCGCACTGTGGAATCCGAGCGGTGTCTGGGCCTCGTTGATTATGACACCTGGGAGCGAGAATTCCTTGAGGACCGCGACATTGAACGACACATTGCCGCAGGAGAACTGGTGCCGGTCAATATTCGAGCCGACGGGACGTTTGGGTTTAAAGTGCATGTCGGATCAGCCGAATCACCGGCAACTTTGGGGGACCGAGAGGCCCAATACCTCGTCGCGACATCAGATCCGTATCTCTTCAAGGGCGACGGTACAGGCCGACTCTCAGGCCTTGTGGACGTCATGAACCTGCCTGACACGCCCGGAATCACTGTGGAGATTCCGACGGGGGCATGGTCAGTGATGGTGTCTGTTGGAGTGGCAGCGGGAGCCTGGACCGCTTGAATCATCCAGGAATCCGACTGCGAGCGCCCTCCCGAGTTCGTGTTGATTGTGAATAGCGCCTCCGACGACGTCGCCTACGGGACGTCATCGGCCATCTTTGGCTGACGCTGTTCGCCGGGTTTTCCACCTGTCCCGAAGTGTCCCACCTATCAGGCTCGTAGAAGATCGGCCTCGAGTTTTTACAACGGGCCAGCGCCCGATCTCGCGTCAGCCCGGCGAGCCAAGTGCCACGAGCGGCGCCAACTGCTCCTGGGTGGGCTCACTGCAACAGAACCAGGGTTCGCTAAGCCGGGCTCGATTTTCCGCCGGTCCCTTTGAGATAGATCCAGGGGGAGGGGGAGGTGAAATAGGTCTCACCCTGGCACGGATCATCGCGTCGATCTCGCTGAACGTGAGGGCAGCAGTCTGTCCGACGCGCTCTTCGACCAACGTTGCCACGTCTGCTTGGAGTTGGTCGACCTCGGGATCTGGGTGCGACCAGGTCCACCCCAGCCGAGCCTGGTCATAGTGCCTGAGGTGAGGCAACAGGGCGTCGTCGGCGAGTAGCAGCGAACCCTCGGGTAACAACAGACGAACGCTGTACTGCACCGGGTCTATGTTCGCCACGAGGTCATGAGCTATCACGAAGTCAAGAAGGTCCCTCAGGTCCTCAAATGTCGTCCAGGGCGTGAACGGCAACCACGACGGGCGCACCTCGATGCCATGATCGCGAAGAATTGCCACCGCCTGGGAAGCTCCCGCAACGCTATGACCCTTGTCGAGGTGTCGAAGAATCGTGTCGCCCGCCGACTCGAACGCGGACACGACGAATACACAACCCGCCACTGCTAGCTCGGGCCAGACATTCGGGTGGCGCAGGATGTGCTCCACCTTGGTCGTGCAGTCGAAGGTCAGGTGCGGGTGGCGCTGATGAATGGCGGCAATGATGCGGCGGGAGTGGTGCGGGGCATTGAGGAAGTCGGGGTCGGCGAAGGTCACGTGGCGGATGCCGCCGTCGACCAACTGATCGACATCGGCCATGACTATTGACTCGTCGACAACGCGGACCCGACCGTCGTAGACAACCGGCACCGGACAGTGCCGGCAGCGGTGCGAACAGCCCCGGCTGGCCGAAACCGACCCCACCAGACGTTCCTCATCGCCGACCACCAATTGGGTATAGCGATCGAGGGGGGGTAGAAGATGACGGGTAGGCACGCGTGCTTCGACACGGGTCAACTGGATCGCAGGCCCAGGGTCCATCCCGCCCACCCACGCCACCAGGCCCGACTCGTACTCCCCGGCAATAACTGCATCGGCGGTCGACTGGACGGAAAGATCCCGGCTCACCGCCGCGTAGAGCCCAAAGAAGCACAAGGGAATCTCGGGTCGGCGAGCCCGGACCGTGTCTGCGACCAGCAAGGCCAAGCGCATTGCAGTGTGCATCGGCACGGAGAATGCGATTCGGTCGGCCCAATCGACCGCGGCGCCATCGAGCGAGTCGACGGCGACGTCGATACAGCGGACGTCATTCCCAGCGGCCAGGAGTGCGGTGGCAGCGGTGGCCACGCCGAGGGGCTGGTGTCCCAGCTCGTAGGTGGACACCAACAGGACTCGCACGACCGTGATCCTATTGGCGGGTCGTCCTTCCGAGTCGCGAGTCAGACGACCGCGACGTCGAGACATACCTCTGCCCGACGGAGTGCGTTTTCGACATCGTAGGGCGTCGGTCCGCGGGCAAAGATGAATCCGAGATAGCGATCACCCTCTGGAAGTGGCACGACCGTGTGGCCGACGGGAATGGTGATCTCGACACCGACAACTCCTTCGATGCCGCTGGCCACCTCCTGACCCGACACCCGGGCCAGTATCCCCCCCGACCGGATCGGCAGCATCATGACGCCCGAGGCCTGGGATTCACGGGTGAGCCCGTCCAGCCCGAGCCCGAGTACGTGACGGATGATGACCTCTTCGAGGCTCACCCCGGCGCCGAAATTCAAGGCCCGCGAGCACAGACCGCCGATGGAGCGAGCGGCAAGCTCGAGCATCGTGACCGTCCCCGTAGCGCCGACGCGGCAGTTCGGCGTGTACCGGTCCCTCGGATAACCCCATCGCCACGGCCGCTCGAGCGGCCGTGGCCTCGAGCGCGGCGAGGATCGCTGGCGGTAGACGCGACGGGGTCACATACATGGTCTCCTCGAAGAAGGGCCCATCCATGGCATCTGGCTTGTCGAACACCGCCAGCACCTTCAATTCACTCCCGACGAGAAGGCCCTCGAGCGCCGCCTCGGCACCAGCCACGAAGGACTCGACGAGCAGGGGCTCCACACAGGGTCCCAACATGGCGCGGATTCGGACCCCGGCCGCTTGGGCCTCGTCCTCATTATCGACGCGGATCACCCCCTGGCTGGCCGCCCGGGAGACGGGCTTGACCACGCACGGATACCCGATCTCGGTCGCCGCCGAGGCGATGTCGGCGTTGTGAGCAACAATTCGAAACACCGGCTGGGAAAGTGACGTGGCGGCCAGGCACTCGCGCATTTGAGCCTTGTCCCTGGTGAGGGCGACTGAGGCCGGCGGACTGTGGCGCAACCCCAGACGCTCGGCCGCCGCGGCGGCCACCGTGACTCCCTGGTCATCGACTGCGAGGACGGCGTCGAGAGGAGTTCGACCATGGAGGGTCACGATGGCCTCAACCGCGGCGTCGCTTCGAGCGAGCGGGACGACGACGGCTCGGTCGCCCATGGATCCGGCCAAGGCCTGGCGGTACTCGGATCCGACCACGACGTCGACGCCCAGGCGAGCAGCCGCACTCAAGAAGTCCGAGGCCCTGTAGGTGGTCGTCGGCAGCAACAAGAGGATCCGGGGCATGGCCCTACGATGGTAGCGAGCACCCAGACGATGAGACGAGGGCAACACACGTGATCGATAGCAGCGGGGTGCCAGTCCTGCGAGCAACCGAAGCGGCCCTGGCCAAGGTCCTCGAGCTACGGGCCGATGAGGACCAAGAGGAGTCCCTCGCACTTTGGGTTGAGATCAGCGGTTCGAGCGGTGGCGCGTATACCTACGAGATGTACTTTCAGGCGACTTCGAACGCCCAGAAAGAAGACTGGTTACACGACCAGGGCGGACTGGCACTGGTGGTGCCCGCCGACAGCATCGCTCAGGTGCGCGGGGCTGTCCTCGACCTGAGTGGGGACGGGATGGTGATCGAGAACCCGAACCAGCCTCCGGCCGCCGCCAGCCCGGCGATGTCGGGCCTACCGGTCGACTTGAGCGGCGATGTGGCGCAGCGCGTTCTCCAGGTGCTCGAGCAGCAGATCAACCCTTCCATTGCGGCCCATGGCGGTCGTGCTGACCTCGTGGCGGTGGAGGACGACGCCGCGTATCTCCGCTTGAGCGGCGGCTGCGCGGGCTGCGGGATGGCGACAGTGACTTTGAGCCAGGGGATCGAAGTAGCTCTGCGCGAGTCGGTCCCAGAGATCACTCGGGTGATCGACGTGACCGACCACGCGGCCGGCACCAACCCGTACTACGAGGCGGCCAAGAAGTAGGTCCTAGTGGCCGACGAAGCGGCGGGCGTCCTCCGCCGCGTACGACGCCACGATGGCGTCGGTTGCGGCCGTCGCTCGCACCCGCTCGACCACTTCGTGGAGCCGGCGTGCGGGAATGGCGCACGTCATCTCTGTGTTGGGCATTGCGGTTCGGGTACGACTCAGCATGCAACCGACGCTCACCGCCACTTTTCCGTGTTCCTTGGCCACGGCCACGATATGGCACTGAGGCTTGCCGTCAATTCTCAAGTCGTCGAGCGCGTCAAAAAGCACCATGAGCTGCTTGGCGTTTATGCGGATCATCACCACGTCCGGATCGAGCGGGGCTTCTGCCAGTGGGCCATAGGTCACGACTTCGGGTCGATCCGCCACGACCGGGATGGTGGGGACCATGTCCATTGTCACCCATCCAGACTCGACCAGGGCGGCGACGTCACTGCGACCGGCAACCTCGTCGAGAGTCACGAACCCGTGGGTGAGACTTCCGACGCTGCAGTTGCCGTGGTCTTGAGCAACGGTGCTGAACGTTCGTTCGACTGCCTTGGTCCAAAAAACACACCCTGCGGGAACCCGACCGGTCCGACCGTCAGGAGTGGGCTGAGGCAGGGTGGAGTCGAACGCCGCCACCCCGGCCGGAGCCGATTCGGAGAACGTGATGGCGATCGGGGGCGTTGCGAGATGCAACGCTTCGGTGAGAGCTGTAGCAGCGTCTGACCACGATGTGTCGTGCGACATATCAGCAGCCTTGCCGAGCGGTAGCGATCAGCCAAATCGCAACGTCATGCGCCGCACGGTCATTACTAAACACCGACGCGAATCCGCGTTGCCCTCTTCTATGACTCAATGAAGATGCACTCCCCGGGGCACTCCTCGGCCGCTTCGGTGACCGCCTCCTCGAGGTCCTCGGGCACAAGCGCCATGCCCGCGGCACCGCCCGGTTCGCAACGAACCTGATCGCTCTCCTTCACGTAGGCGAGACCGTCGTCGAGCAACGCAAAGACGACCGGCGCGATCTCCTCACACAGCCCATCACCGGTGCATAGATCCTGATCGATCCACACCTTCATGGATTCACCTCCTCGAGCTGGGAGAACGCGCCCTTGGGTAGTAACGACATCGGCACCCGAATTGTACGTCGCCGAAGTGGTGGGGCTGACACGACCAGATTTGTTCGGATCTCGACCGCCGGGCCAGAGCGTCGGCTGACGCCCCTTGCCCGCCCTCCGTGGGGAGCGTCAGAGATCGAGCTCGCCCTTCGCTACGCAGATCACCAAATGAGCCTCTAGTGCGGTGACACTCAAATAGCGCGTGATTGACGCACGGTCTCGAGGGCCACTCGTCCTCGGCGAACCTTGGTGATGATTTGCTTGGCCGTCTTGGTCCAGAGGAACGGGGTGGGGTCCTCGTTGTGATGGGCGATGTAGTCCTCGATGGCCTTGACGAGCTCGGGGACGCTGCCGAAGCTACCCCGTCGGATCCGTTTGGTCGTGATGTCGGCGAACCAGCGCTCGACCATGTTCAACCAAGAAGAGCTGGTTGGAGTGAAGTGAAAGTGGAACCGCTTGTGCTTCTCGAGCCAGGCCACCACCTCAGGGTGCTTGTGGGTGCCGTAGTTATCCAAGATGACGTGGATCTCTTTGCCTCGGGGGACCTCACGGTTGATCAGGCGCAAGAACGCCAAGAACTCCTCGTGGCGGTGCCTTGAGAAACAATGCCCGATGAGCTCACCGCTGAGGACATTGAGAGCGGCGAAGAGCGTGGTGGTGCCATGGCGCTTGTAGTCATGCGTGACGGTCCCCGGGCGCCCCTGCTTCATGGGCAGGCTCTGCTGGGTGCGGTCGAGGGCCTGGATCTGGGATTTCTCGTCGAAGCTGAGCACGATGGCACCGTCGGGCGGGTTCATGTAGAGGCCGACGACATCGATCAGCTTGCCCTCGAAGTCAGGGTCCGTCGAGACCTTGAAGGTCTTGACCAGGTGAGGCTTGATCCCACGAGCCTTCCATTCGCGTTGGACCGTCGTGCGTGAGAGCCCGCAGTGTTCGGCCATGGTGCGATTCGACCAGTGAGTGGCGTCAGGCGGCGTCAGGTGCAACGTGTCGTTGATCATCTGGTCGATCTGTTCTTGGGTGATGACCGGTTTGCGACCGCGGCCCTCGTGCACCTCGCCCACCCAGTTCACCCCGTCGGACTCGAAGTGGCTCCGCCATTGCAGAACCGTCGACCGTGAGACGTCGAGAGTCTCGGCAATGCTCGAATTGGCCACACCGTCACCAGCCATCAACAGGCCCTTGGCTTCTCTCACCGCACGGTGCGGCAACGAGACGCTCGCTGCGATACCTTCGAGCGCAGTGCGTTCTTTCTTGCTGAGCTGTAGTGGTGGCGCGGGTGGACGGGCCATCAACCCATCATACACCTATCGCGCGACTATTTACGTGTCACTACACTAGGACTGCGTCCCGTGTAGCCGGTGACGCGCCAGCGTCAGCCTCCGCTGCTGCTTTGGCGCTGTCGCCCGCCTGCTCGAGTTCGATTACGGCCACGCGTTCGTCGGGCGACACGGCCGCCTTGGCCGCCTTTTTGGCGAACTCGTTGACCACCGCGACAAGTACTGGTGACGCTCCTTCGTCGCCATGTACCGCGTCGCGCGCTGCATGTATCTTGACCCGAGCTTCCTGAAGCCGCTCTGCCATTTTCGTCATGCGAGAAGGCTACGTCGGGCAGCCCCGGGGTGTCCCAGATGGTCGGGCCGAACGATGGCGTTAGACCGAGGACGCCGGCACGGTGACCCACTCGTGGACCCTGCGTGCTGGCGGTCACGCTTGACGTGTTGGAGATCCCACGGCTCTTGTTCGACCCGATTGCAAGGCAAACCAGATCCGTAGGATTTGAAGCGGAAATCGGAACCAGGTGACCACCCTGGCCGTGCCGTAACATCATGACCTTCCTGGGTCGTGATGGCGTCTTGCTGATTTGCGGGCCAAAGGACCAACAAAAGAACTTCGGCGGCATACCCGGCCCAACGCTTTCGACGCCAGAGGCCAAAGGCACAGATCAACTCTGCGACTCCAGTGGCGTAGACCAAGGCCGTCGAGAACGGGAGGAAATGCGGCACGATCGCGGTGAAGGTGACGGGGCGGATGAGGTGCACTACCCCGCTCACGGAAAAGGCTGCCGCGACGATCCAGGGACCATAGGAGTAGCTCCAAAACAAGGCCCGTCGGAGACCGCTGGTCATCTCCACAGCCGCACCCTATGTCGGGTGCCCCCGAACAGTGACAATGCACTGCAGGATCCACCGCTGCGCCGCTGGTCCTCAATAGCTTCGGGAACGCTGGTGGGTTGGGCCTGACTCGAAGTGCAGTGGCACCCTCGGGTGTCGTCGACCGAGCTCTTCCAGTCGCACATTGAAAGCGGCACGTCCCGTCTCGAAGGTGGGGTGATTAGCCCGGGTTGCTAACAACAGCCCGGACCGCCCGTCGCTCCGATCCGGAACGGCCGCGCCATGTTGGCGGGTGATCAGGGTGTCGACCTGGCCCCGCCACTTCATCGCATTACGTCAACTCGGTTGCATCGAGAGCGTGCCAGCTTGCGGTCCCCTCAAAACCCGGACTACCAGTTGACCGTTGGTGAGGCTGGCCTCGACGCGGCTGCCGTAACCCTCCGGGAGGTCGATCTCTCGTTCGTATCCCCCGTACTCCCACTCACGCAGTAGGTACTCCCGGGGCCCCGAACTCCGTAGGCGAGCCGAGATTCGAAGGATGCCTGGGCTCAATTCGATCGTTACGTCGTCGTGCGTTACCGCTGGGAATGGTGCGACGACGACAAGAGCTTCGGGGGCCTCGTACACATTCACAGGAACCGACTGCGGGCGCATTGTCCTGCCCGTGGCGGCGGTGGTCTCTCTGACCTCCTCGTGGCTGGTCTGTTCGGGTGTCACCTCGCGATCGTACTTCGGCACGCACAGGGCGTCCCTCGCCAGATCCCGCTCGGGGACGCCGCTCGGACAGACCGCGTGGGTGCCGAAAACCTCGTCCGTGACATGGCCCAGCTGGTTTGTACTCGTGCATCGGACTGCCGAGCCTGTCCGATCTTCGCAGTTGCGTTCCATCGGGACACCAGATGGACCTTGAGCGCCCCGAGGCGCCAACTGACGTGCGGTGGTGAAAGGACACCGCCTCGAGCTCGTCGCCGCGGGCTGGCGGAAGCGGCGGGCAGCCTGACCCTGAGACGAAGGAAGGGTGGACAGCGGCTTTGACAACGCGGGCACGTGGCCAGCACCGGATGACAGCATGGCGGTATGGACGTCTTGTCTAGCCGCACCATCATCGCCACGGAGGACTTCGACCGGTCCAGGGCTTTCTACGAGGAGACCCTCGGACTCAGCGTCTACCGCGAGTACGGCTCGGCCGGAGCCGTGACCGGGGTCGTGTTCTTCCTCGGTGGCGGCTTCTTAGAGGTAACGCAAGGGTCGGCGCACAGAGCGGGAGACGCCGTCACGCTATGGATCCAGGTGGCCGACCTGGCCGCCGAGGAGCGTCGGTTGCGCCAGGCCGGTGTTACCGTGAAGAAACCGGGCGGACGGATGGCATGGGGGCTCGACGAAATGTGGATCGAGGATCCCCACGGCATCGAACTTCGTCTGATTGAAGTTCCTCCCGAGCATCCCCTGCGGCATCGGCTCAGCTGACGGGCCCGTCTCGCCACCTCCTCCTTCCCCTCCACCGACGAAGGAGGCCCTCTGCGCTCTGCTTCTAGCGGCTTTGGACCTGTGGGTGCCGTAAACTCATCCGCCCAGCTCATGCGACGGGGCTGGGAAGTCCGCCAGGAGGCCTACGCTCGGCGATGATGGAAGTTCGCTGCGCCGAGTGTGGATGCGTGTTCGATGCCGGATCCCGTGCCTCGGTTTGCGGCCGAGTCGATTGCTGCTGTCAAGACGAGCCCATACGGGATGATCTGACGAGTGAGAGGTCGTGTGCCGAAGATCGACGAAAGGAATGACCCAAGCGGCGCTCAGGTACCCCTAAGGCTTGGTCACCATGACTGAGATGCTCTTCACACCGAACGTGTTGGTAGTTCCCTGCGCCGAGTCGGAGGTGAAGTGGTACCGCCGCCCACCGCCGCTGAGGGAGGGAGCAAAGATAGCGGGCGTTCACGCTGGCCGACCAGCACGGGCGGAGCGGCCGCGCTCGAGGACTTCATCGTCTGCACGGTCCCGGTGTCCTTCTATGTCGAGCCTGGGACTCCGACTACACGGTGCAGACCTGCTCACTGCGCGACGTCGCCACCGAGCTCGGCGACGTCGCGATCGTCGGAGGAGCCCCGACCCGGTGGAGCGCCTCGCTGATGCCCTCCTCGGCGATGACTGAGCCACGTGGGTCAGACGGCTCCCTGGTGCTGGCGTCGCCGATTTCGCTCACCGGCCGCTACGCACACCTGGGCCGGCTGGCCGCCGCCGGGCTCCAACAGGCCGCCGCGGATGTGGCCTATCGCGGTGGTGTGCGCGTCGGCGAGCGGACGCTCACGCCCGAGGTGGTGGTGTTCGACGACGGCGGCACCAGGGCTGGCGTGCGCCACGCCCTCGACGTGCTCGCGCGCGCCGACCTCGTCATCGGACCGTACGGCAGCGACCTCGTCGTCGAGGCCGCCCGGTGGTCGGCGGAGCGGGCCCGGGTGCTGTGGAACCATGGTGGCAGCGCCGACGACGCGCAACGGATGTCTGACGTGGTGTCGGTGCCAGCCCCGGCGAGCCGCTACTTCGTCGCCGTCCTCGAGGCGGTAGCCGACCGGGTGCCGGGCGCCCGGGTGCTTGTCGCCGCTGGCCGGGGCGCCTTCGGGAGCTCGGCGGGCCGTGGCGCGGGCGAGGCCGCGGCCCGGCTGGGCATGGGGGTCGTGGCGGTGGTGCCCCATGACGAGGTACCCGACGAGCCCGACGCCGAGGTTCTCCTGGCGGCGGGCTCGTTCGCCGACGACGTGGCGCTCATCCACCGACTACGCCGGCGGCCCCCGGTAGTGGCGACGGTAGCCGCAGGGCTGAGCGCGTTCGCAGCCCACGTCCCTGCTGAGGGTGTCCTGGCCCCGTCCCAGTGGGAGGAGGGAGCCTGCTTCCACCCCGACGCTGGGCCCCGCCCCGCCGACGTCATGCGATCGCTGCGGGCCCGGGTAACGCCGCGCCTCCAGGCCCGACCCGGCGTCGGCGGCGTCGACTACCCAGCCGCCCAGGCCTATGCGGCGGTACTCATCGCGCTCCGCTGCGTGCAAGAGACGGGGGTGGTCGAGGACGCCGCCCTTTACGCGGCCGCCCGTCGGCTGCGCTGCACCACGTTCTTTGGCCGCTTCGGGCTCGGGTTCGATGGGTGTCAGGCCGACCACGCCATGCTCGTCGTTCAGTGGCGCGGGCACGGCAAGCGGCTGGTCTGGCCCCCGTCCCTGGCCGAAGTCCCGGTCGCAGTATGACGGGAGCTGCGCCGGCTACTCACTCGAGGGCGAGCAAAAGTGGGGCCGCGAGTAGCCGGTAGGCGGGGCGGCTCCGGCCACCGCCGCCGAGGAGACAGGTCTTGACCGCTGCTGCCGACGCCTACGCCTTGCTGGCCTGAGGGACCGGGCCCCGCAGATCATGCGGGTCCACAATTACTTTCACGCCGAGTGGTAGTCGCTACCTGCTTGAATCCGCCCATTAGCCCCAGGAGGCGGATCCTCCACATCGCCCAGCACTGCCTGATTGAGATCGGGACTGATGCCGGCTCAGGACGGCGGCCGCGCGCGCCAACCTCGGAGGTGTCCATCCCACGGCACGGCCTAGACCCAAGCGTGCGCTCTCGCGCCCGGAGTCAGGCCTCGCCTCCGTACTCGTCCTGGTTTCCGGACTGCCCGCTATCGATCACGCGGCCATGCGCAGCGCGATAGGCCGGATAGTCGTCTCGTGATCCGAGCGCTTGGCAGGCGTCGCCAAGGTCGCACTCGCCGATGCTCTCGCCGTACTCAACCAGAAGGCCATCACATACCCCCGTCATGTGCTCCATCGTAAGTAACTGGCGGGCCCCGTCAGGTAAGCGCTGGGTGCCCCAATCCTTCGATACCGTAGAGCCTGTCGCGGAAAACCCGAAGATCCATCCGCGTTTTGTGCTGGAGGCGATGATCGGGGCATCGCCTACCGCTTCCTGGACCTTCTTGCACCGCCGACCAGGTCGTCCGGCCCTTCCCAAAGAGACCATGGAGCTGATGTGGCGCTTGGCGAGGGAGAACTCCCGGTGGGGCAACCTCGGGATCGTCCGCGAACTCAAGAAACTCGGTGTCACGGTGTCGACGACGAGCGCCGTTTGGAACTGCGCCGGCACGGTCTCGCACCGGCGTCCCGACGTGAGGGCCCCACTTGGAGCGAACTCCTCTTTGCCCACGCCAAGGGCATCGTCGCCACCGACTTCTTCCATGTCGCCACTGTGTTGGTCCGCCGATACGACGTGGCGTTCGAGATCGAGCTGGAGCGACGCGTCGTCCACGTCCTCGGTGTCACTACCAAACCCAAACGACCCATGGGTGACCCAGGTCGCACGGAACTTCGCGGCCGACCTCGATGACACCGGCCAGCGTTTCCGGTTCCTTATCCGCGACCGCGACACCAAGTTCACCGCCAGCTTTGACGCGGTGTTCGCCTCGATCGGCATCGAGACCATCTGGACCCCGGTGCGTTCTCCTCGTGCGAACGCGTACGCGGAGCGCTTCGTACGCACGTCCGCCACGAATGCTTCGACCACCTCCTCGTCGTCTCACGACGACATCTCCAATCGGTGGTCGACGAGTACGTCCGCCACTACAACCAGGCCAGACCACACCGTGGCCTGCCGCTCGCCAAGCCAATCCCCCACCCGTCAGCGCTCCTGACCGCCGTCGCGATCACCCGCCGCGACGCCCTCGGCGGCATCGTCTACGAGTACGACCGCGCCGCCTGACACCAAGTCGCGGCGAGCAACCTTGACGGCAACGCTCCGCCTCTTGAGCGCTCCGCGCTCGACCGGCGACGGAGCATTACCGCTCGCTTCCCGCCAAGCCAGCCCCGACTCTCGCGCCGCCAGCCGTCCCTCCTACGAAGTTCCGCAGGACTTGCCTCGCCACGTTCTTGGATCCTTCAGGATGGAGCGTGGTCAACCAGCTGGCCGGCGTGCAGGTGCCGCCGTTCCACTTCGGCATCGGTATCACGATCCTCGTTGACTGGGCGGAGACGAACCGCCGCCACCACATCGTGATCGTGCTCGAGCACGAGCACGGCGGCGAGCCTCTAATGCGGTTCGAGGCGGAGCTCGAAACCGGCCGCCCGCCTGGGGCAGTCGAGGGCAGCGATCAGCGGGTCGTCATGGCCTTCTCTCAGGCCAGGTCGTCTTTCCCACGCCCGGCGGCGACCGTGCCGTGGCGCAGCTGGGGAACGAGAAGCCGAAGTACGCCAGCTTCAGGGTGAACCACCGGCCGGTCCAGCGCACCCTACTCAGGTCCGCCTGATCGGCTCCGGGGCCAGCCCGCGCCGTCCTCGTTCGTCCCGGGCAGGCCCATTTCCTAGTCCCAGGGTCTTTCCTAGCCCCAGGGTCGGCGGTCTCGCCCGGGCGGACGTAGGGCGGCGGGCTGACGCGGCCGTCGCTGCCAGAGGTCCGTGACCAGCGTCCGCAAGACCCAGTTGCCGCCGACCGCAGCAGCGAGCACCAGGAAAGGCTGACCAAGTTCAAGAGTGGGCGACCGAGGAACTCTTCAGACTTGGCCGTTCACCCACATGGCCCGAGTGCCCGGAGCATCCCGGTTCGCACCCACTCAGCCCGCAGTTGCGGAAGGCAAAGTTGCGGAAGGCAATGCGGTGTGGAGGTGTCCGATGACGCTCAGGACCCATGCGACCAATGGTCGCCTTGGCGACCCGACAGGTGACCTCGGATAGTCCAGTACGCCGGGCGGGAGGCAGTTGAGTAGAAGCACCGGCTCACTGGGCTAGAGGTATAGGGCCGTTGCCAAGGCCTTTTGGACCGTGTGAAACAGGGCATTTCGCGTATGAAAGCACCCCGGCCGAACAGTTGCCGCTGCTCGACGCCGCCGGCGATGCCAGAGACCCCTGCCGCCCAGGGCGTCTAGAGTTCTGCATGCGAGTTGAGAGCGCGATGCTTTCGGTGTTGTCCCGGCCCCTGGCGGCGCTCTGTGACCGATTACGGGAA
Source organism: uncultured Acidimicrobiaceae bacterium (assembly GCA_963824445.1). GTDB lineage: Bacteria > Actinomycetota > Acidimicrobiia > Acidimicrobiales > RAAP-2 > Bog-473. Next base: position 662,454 of record CAWGPG010000004.1, read on the forward strand.
GAGATTTCGTGCAGACGGCGACGGACACATCGACAGGGGACTTCAGCCTGCTTGCCCAGCAGATCCGTGAGGCCGGACTCCTTGAGCGCCGTCCCGGCTACTACAGCGTCAAGATCGGGCTGACGCTCGCTGCCTACGGTGCGGGGTTCGCCGGCTTGGCGCTGATCGGCAACTCATGGATCGCGCTGGCCATGGCGGCCTTTCTCGGGCTGATGTTCACCCAAATGGGCTTCGTCGGCCATGACGCCGGTCACCATGAGGTCTTCCGCACCCGACGCGCTAACCGGCTGCTCGGTTTGGCCGTCGGGAACGTGCTCATCGGCATGAGCTTCGGATGGTGGGTGCCTAAGCACAGCGCGCACCACGCCCACCCCAACGAGGTGGGCCACGACCCCGACATCAGCGACGGCCCGGCATCGCGCGCAGCCAAGGGCGAGTCACCGTCGACGCAATGCGGCTTTGAGTGCTTCTTGTCGCGCTGGCGGGCGCCGCTGTTCTTCCCTCTCATGATCCTGCGCAGCACGGGCATCTATGTGCTCGGCATTCAGCGACTGATGCGGCGGCGGGATCGGACCGCCGCTATGGAGGGTGCGCTCCTGGCCTTGCATGCCGGCCTGTACCTCACCTGCGTGCTGTGGGTGCTCTCGCCGCTGAGAGCGCTCGCCTTCGTCGCGGTCCAACACGCTGTGTTCTCGGTGTATCTCGGCTGCAGCTTCGCCCCCAACCACAAGGGCATGCCCATCATCGAGGCCGACTCGGGCCTCAGCTTTGCTCATCGCCAGGTGGTGACATCGCGGAACATCGTCGGAGGCCGTTGGACGAACCTGCTACTAGGGGGACTCAACTACCAGATCGAGCATCACCTCTTCCCGAGCATGCCCCGGCCAAACCTAGCCCGAGCCCAGAGCATCGTGCGCGCCTTCTGTCTCAACAATGGCTTCGGCTATCGCGAGGAGACTCTGATCGGGTCATATCGTCAAACCGTCCATTCCTTGCGGGTGGGCGTCGGGGAGAAAGCCAGGCGGGTCTCGGTCGCAGTCGCGCAGCCCTGATCGCCCGGGCTCACTCGCTCGGCTGGCAGGTCGAGGTGCGTCGAACCGGTGAGACGCTTCTTTACGGGTCCGGTACCTGAAGGCCGTCGGATCCAGGTGACTAATGCAATGCAGCACCTAGCCCAGTTCGCCGGGTCAAAGGCGTTCTCACTGGATATCGTGCACGTGTGGCCGGTGCGACTCGAGGTGATGCTGCAGTCACCATCTCCGTCCCACCCGAAGAGGTCTACCGCCTCGTCTCAGACGTGACCAGGATGGGCGAATGGAGCCCCGAGTGCACCCGTTGCGCATGGATCGACGGGGCGAGCGGTCCGAATGTCGGTTCGTGGTTCCGAGGTGACAACCGCATCGCTCGATACCGATGGTCGACCACGGCCAGGGTGACAACCGCTGATCCTGGGCGTGAGTTTGCTTTCAGCACAATGCACGAGAGCCGCGAGTCGACCAAGTGGCGTTATCGGTTCGAATCGAGCGACGGGGGCACCCTGGTGACCGAGTCGTACGAGTTCTGTTGGGCTCCTTGGGTGCATGTCCTCTCCAACATCCTCATGCGCAGAGACAAACGTCTGCTCCGCGGCATGGAGCAAACTCTGAGCCGCTTGAAGACGACCGCAGAAACGGACTCGACTCCGTAAGAACCTAGGGCTGGCCAAAAGCGACCCCAGAACGCCGGGATACGGCGACATACGCGCACGGCGCCTACAAAGTGGGCTATTCGGTCGGCGACCATAAGCATTTGCCGCCCCAACGGCTGCAGGTCGATCCGGGTGCACCGCAGTCCGCTCGTCACCCGCTCCAGGACGCCCCACTCCCAGATCGCCGTGGCGTCCGGCCCGCAGCGTTACGCCAGCCAGTGCGCTCTGACCCAGGGATCGCCTTCGAGTAGCTCCATGGGGTCGTTCCGCATCATGACTCCAAGGTCGCACTCCGCCTCGGCGAGCAACCCGTCGGGGTCGACGAGCTTGAACGTGGCGCGGCCAGGGACCTGAAGGGCGTTCAATTGATGAGCGTCCTCGTGCACGAGCACAGCCCGCTCGTCGTCATGAGCGGCTATGCGCCGTACCGCGCAGGCCAGGGCGTGCTCGACGGCCGCCTCGGTGCACGCGACGCCGTGACCGCCGAGGGCATCAGGACCCTCAAAATCCCGGTCCACGGGCCAACGCCATCGCGGAGCGATTCGTCGGGACCATCGGGCGCGAATGCCTCGACCAAATGCTCATCCTCGGACGACGTCACCTCCAAGCGGTGCTCGCCGAGTACGTCGAGCACTACAACTTGCAGCGCCCTCACCGCTCCCTCGGCCAGCAGGCACCGTGCGAAACTGGCATCAACCCCAGTCCAATCGGCAAGGAGAATGTCGAACATCTCTGACGATCCGACCTCTTGGGTGGCGTCATCCACGAGTACCGACTGGTCGCATGACCTGGACGGATGGGTTTTAGGTCACTGTGAACGAGGTGGCGCTACCAAGCGTGCCGTCGGGTGTGACCACCTTGATCCTGCCGGTGGCGGCCCCCTCCGAGACGATGACCTTGATCTTGATGGCCGTGTCCTTTGTGATGGTCCCCTTCACGCCCTTGAAGGTGACCTGCGTAGCCCCGGTGAGGTTTGTGCCCTTGATCGTGACGACCGTCCCCACCGGTCCCGAGGTGGGGCTGAAGGTTCTGATAGTGGGAGGGGGACCAGGAAGGCCGCCCGGACCTTCAAAGGCGTGGATTCGGTTCCCGGCGGGGGCCAACACCAGGCCGTCGGCGGCCGACGGCGACGGAAATGACGACGAGGACGAGCCGATGGAGAAGCTCTGGACGGTGGCCCCTGTGTTGGGGTTCAAGGCGTAGAGATTGCCGTTGCCGATCGACCAGACCAGTCCACCGGCCACAATGGGCGACCCCTGGGCACCGCTGGTGGTGGTCCAATTGGGGGTGGGCGTGCTCGTCGTAACGGTTACCGAGGTGACGCCGTTTTGGCACGGCACGAACAGGGTCCCGTTGAGGTCGGCCGATCCGCCGTCGGCGTCTACCCCTGGTTGGCAGAGAGGACCACTGGCCACCTGTCCACCCACCCCACCCAAGGCCGACTCGTTGAGGGCGTAGGCCACCGGTGCATTGGACCCGTTGGCCTTCCCCACTTGGAAGACGAGCTTGTTGGGCAGCAGGGCCGGAGCCGTGGACCCCAGGTCGGCATCGGCGGCGTTGTCGTTGTACCAGGTTGTCGGGGCGAAGGAGCTCAGCAGTTGCATCGAGGGACTGAGCCTGAGCACGCTGTCGCTCTCGTCGTACGTGTCGCTGGACGAATGACGGGCGCTGTTGCCTGTGGCCACCCAGACGTTGCCCTGGGCGTCGACGCTGGGGGCGGCCCCGCCCATCCATACCGCGCCCTGGTCGTCGCCCGCCTGGTTGGCGACCACGTAGGTGGTCGGCGTCCCACCTCCCTCGGGGGCCGAGATCACCAGGCCGTGGTAAGTGCTGCAGTCACCGTAGTTCCCGCCCATCCCAATGATCACGTTGCCGTCGTCCAACGCCAGGGAGGCCCGCTGGAGCTGGGCGGCGGGGTCGGATCCCGGCGGGTCGATGACCTCGTCGAGCACGACAGCTCCCGTGTGGAGGTTGAGGCCGATGAGGTGGTGGGACGCCACTCGCGTCGCGGCTTCGTCGGTCACCACGAAGATCTCCGAGCGGGCGGTGTCGATGACCGGAGTGCCAGTGATACCGACGGTCGGGCTGATATTCCCGCACGGCAGGTTTGAGGCCGTTACGGGCGTGGCCAGATGAGTCGACCACTGCACTTGCCCGGTGTCGGCGGCTAGGGCGTACACCGTGTCGTTCTCGGTAGCGGCGAAGACCCGCCCGCCGTAGACCAGGGGCTGGCCGTAGAGCTGGCCGTGCAGGGCGGGCGAGATCCACGCCGCGGAGGCCGGTGAGAACGAGTTGCCCGAGCTGTCGACCCCGCTGCGCAGCGAGTTCTGGTCGAAGGTGGTCCAATCTGAGGCAGTCACTGCAGGTACGAGGGATGCCTCCGGCCTCGATGCTGCGTCCAGGGGCCCATTGCCGGTCGCTCCCGCCAATGCTGGGGAACCGATCAATGCCGACAAAGCAAGCAGTGGTACCCCCATGACCCACACGAATTTCTTACTGGAACTCATGCCCGCTCCTCGTGTCCCGCGAAAATGAACCCATTGTGTGGTGACCTCACATTTCACCGAACTCCGCGGCAATCCAGTCGGCGGGGTGCGCCAGACCGCCGGTCTTTGGGCAGGTGATCTCAAGAGTTGCCGGAGTTGCCGAAAATACCCACGCCTCTTCCGTTGCCCGACCCGTCGTACTGTTTCGGATCAGGTCCAGCTCAAGTGAGGGCCGTCAAGCGGCCAGAGGGGATTGGGACTTTGCCGGAGCGAAGGGTTCGGACTTTGTGAGCATGTGCCAGCTGGCCTCGGCGAGCTTTTGGGGCACCTCCACCCGAGCGACCTTGTTGCCCCGCTGCTTGCCGAGTCGTCGTGCGGTGTGCTCGTAGGGGTCGCGAGAGGCCGGGTGCCTGGCGGCGTGTGTGGCGGCTTCGATGAGGGCCCAGCGCAGGTACTTGGGGCCGTTCTTGACCAGCGGAGCGCGATGGTCCTTGCCGCTGGGCTGGCGGACAAAAGGGCACAGCCCGGTGCGGCCGACGAGCTTCTTTGGGCCCGAGAACCGGGCGATGTCGCCGATCTCCGAGGCGATGGTGAAACCGAGAACTTACGCCACCCCGGGCACGGTCGTGAGCGACGGGATGTAGTGGTGATGGGCTCCGAGGGCGCGCAGATCCTTCTCCCAGCAACGGATCTCCTCATCGAGGGAGCCGATGAGGACGAGGGCGGTGTGAAGGTTCGAGTTCCACGGCTCCGCGAAATTGAGTCGGCCGAGCAGCTCTCGCCCCCCGTCGCCGAAGAGGTCCGACACCGAACGGTGGCACGGATCGGAACTGGAGTGTCTGCCCTGCGCCTTCTGGACAACTGGTCGGCCATCCGATTTCGCTTGATGAGGACTTCGCTAATGGGGATCGACCACCTCGCTCGTTGGACGGGTGAGGCTGGTTCCGAGCCGCCAGCAGGTGAGCACTGACTTTCGCCGGGCCTTCGAGCCTTAGTTCTAGATCGTGCCCCTGCTGGTCGGTGAGGTTGCCGTGACGGCTGGTGGGATGTCGTGCCGCGAGCACTGATCCATTAGCGGGCTGCTGGCCACCTCGAGGCTCAGCAAGCTGGTCCGACGAGAGAGAGGTGGCACCAGATGATCTTTGTTGGTGTGGACTGGGCGGAGGCCCACCACGACGTGCACGTGGCCGACGAGGAGGGTCGCCGGCTCGCCAAGGCCCGTCTGCCCGAGGGGGTGGAGGGCATCGCCCGGTTTCACGAGCTCGTCGGCGCGCACGTCGAGGAGCCCGCCGAGGTGGTGATCGGCATCGAGACCGACCGGGGCCTCTTCGTCAGCGCCCTGGTGGCCGCCGGCTATGAGGTCTACGCCGTCAACCCGATGTCGACGTCGCGCTATCGGGACCGCCACTCGACGAGCGGGGCCAAGTCCGACGCCGGCGACGCCGAGGTGCTCGCCGACATGGTGCGCACCGACCGCCACCACCACCGGCTGGTGGCCGCCGACACCGACGAGGTCGAGGCGCTCAAGGTGTTGGCCCGGGCCCATCAGTCCATGGTGTGGTCCAAGGGCCGCCAGGCCAACATGTTGCGCTCGACGCTGCGCGAGTTCTACCCGGCCGCCCTGGTCGCCTTCGACGACCTGGCCAGCGGCGATGCCCTCGAGGTGCTGCGCATCGCCCCGACGCCGGTCCTCGGCGCTTCGCTGTCGCGCTCGAAGATCGCCGCCGCCCTGCGCCGCGGCGGGCGCCAGCGACGGGTCGAGGAACGGGCGGTCGAGATCCAAGCGGCCTTGCGCTCCGAGCAGCTCGCGGCACCCGCTGCGGTGGCGGCGGCCATGGGGGCTTCGGTGGCGGCCAGCGTGGCGGTGCTCGCCGAGATGGTCACCCAGATCGGCCGCCTGGCCGAGGAGCTCTCCTCGAATTTTCGAGGCACACCCAGACGCCGAAGTGGTCCGTTCCCTGCCAGGACTCGGGACCATCCTCGGCGCCCGGGTGCTCGGCGAGTTCGGCGACGAGCCGAACCGCTACGCCAGCGCCAAGTCTCGCAAAAACTATGCCGGCACGTCGCCCATCACCCGGGCCTCGGGCACCAAGAAGACGGTCCTCGCCCGCCACGTCCGCAACCGCCGCCTGGCCGACGCCATCTACCTGTGGGCCTTCGCCTCCCTCAGCGCCTCGCCGGGGGCCCGGGCCTACTACGACGCCCGACGCGCGGCAGGAGACGGACACCACCAGGCCCTACGGGCTCTCGGCAACCGCCTCGTCGGCATCCTCCACGGCTGCCTCACCCATCACGTCGCCTACGACGAATCGGTCGCCTGGGGCCATCGACCCGAGAACGAATTCGCCAAAGCTGCTTGACAAATCGGGCCGTGGGATGTCTAGAGCGAAGCTATCCCGCCGACACTGAACTGATGACGCCAGCGGCATGACCAGATCGTGCGGCATTGCGGACCACCCAGAATTACAATGCCATGCACAGAAAGCTGAGTTCGCTCCTCCGCGGCACCCTCGTATCATCTCGGCCAAAAGCGCCGAGTGTACGCCCTGCATCGCACTTCGGTGGCAGTCCACCTTGTCCTCGTTTGCCGAAGCTACGGATCCTCTACGGACCCGGAAAGACCTCGCGCAGCTCCTCCAACACACCATCGTCGCTCACGGTGCTCGGGATGTGAGCTGGATCCAATCTGCCGTAAATGAGACGAACAAATGCCTCGGCCGGAAGTTCGAGATCGGGCTGGCGCGATTGATCCTCCGCTCCGAGGGTGACCACTTCGGGAGAGAGTTCGATCGAGAAGTCTCGCCTCGGTTGATCAGTGCGCACCGCGATCGCCTGGGTGTTTCCCGTCGGTCTTGCGGTGAAGCGAGCGATGAGCTCAAGGTTGTCCACAATGTGCGCCGCGGCCTTGGTAGGCACCGTCGCGGTCGGATCGATGGTGACCTCGACGTCCCACGTGTGCAGCGCATGCTCATTGAGCCGCATACCGACGAAACCATCAAAGCGCAGCTCAAGCGGACCCATTGAGAAACGGAAGCTCGAGCGAGCCTCGTCCGAGAGCGATTCGATGCGCTCTAGTAGGTCACGGTCCGCTACGAGAGCGTCGTCCGCCTTGGCTCGGGCTGACTTGGCGTTCCAGGTGTCCCACACCCCCGGGGCGAAGTCATCGCGCGTTGCCTTCCCCTCGACGATGTCATCGAGTCGCCGCTGCGTGATGATAGCCCCGGACCCGATGTGCGAGAGGACGTCGGCGATGGTCCACTCAGCTGGATACGCGGGCTCGTCGAGCTGGGCATCGCTGAGGGGTTCCACGACAGAGCGGAGATGCTCGACCGACGAACCAAGGGCTCCAAGGATCGACGCCATCCCCAGTTCAGCTCCGGACGAATCGAGCGTTGACAACGGCACGCGCCTCGCTCGATGCCATCTTGAGCGGGCTCCAGGTCATCCCGAACGAAGAGCGGTCGACCATGAGCTCTGCCCGCAGGCTCACGGTGTCAGACTTCGCCCCTACCACCTCGACGATCGGCGCGAGGTCCTGGCTATGTCCAGCGGCCTCCAGAGTCACCTGGCCTTTGAGGACGCCGCGCCCTTCGGGGACGAGGCGTCGAACCGTCACCACGACGGTCGGGTCGTGCTCGACGTCAAAAGAAGTCCGCCGAGCGCAGGTGCTGGTCACGTTTGGCGTTCTTCGTGGTGAGCAAGCCTGCATCGATGCGCAGCTCGCCCGAGCAGCGGGCAACTCCCGCCCCCATAGATCAGACTCCAGTGCATTCGCTTTGGGAAGCGCCGGAATCCTCGGACTCGACACATCCGCTAATGGTCTCACGTCACGCCGTCGTGCCGAACTGCCCAACCGTCCCGTCCCCAGTCGCGGCTTGCTTACTCATTCGTCAAGCGGCTGATCAATCGGCACGGCTCGCACATGAAAGCCACCAGTACGGCTTTGCGGAGTGTCTGCAACTGGAGAATTGGGTTCTTGTCCGTCGATATCCTGGTCTGCAGCATCATTCTGATCCTCGATAACTCTGATGTGAGCCGAGGCGGTTCTTGGTGTTGCCTCCCTTTCGGATGCCTTGGCGAGCTGTTCGAGCTGACGTTTCTCCCGACGTCGCTGGAAGGGGCCACCCCTTGACGTTGGAACGTCGCCCTGCGCCATGAGCTGAGCCTAGGGCCTGACGTGGTCACTACATTGGCTTTGCGGTGGCGGCGGTATGTGATAGCCGTGGTCTCCTTTGGCTTCGGATATGGGCACCACCAACATTGCGAGCCGTCTGATCGATGGGGTTCTCGTCGGAGGTTTCCTGTGGAACCGTCGTTGTCCTTGCCCGAGTTGGCCGTCACAAGCGCCTCGCAGGGACCCTAGTGTCGAGGTCGTGGGGGGTGTCGAGCCCGTTCCAGACCGGGGAGCCTTGACGGGGGCCATGATCTCGGGCGTGTTCGGTTTGGCCTGGACCGAATGGGGTGCGTCGGGGATTTCCGGTGCGGTCTCGACGGCTATCCGGATGGTCGGGATCGTGGTCGGGCTGGTCATCTTGTTCTGGAGCGCTCGCCTGCGGCAGTCCGTTCGCGAGAATGGATCGGGGTCTATGTTCTCGTCGCCGAGCTATCGACGCATAGTGGTCCTGGAGGTGGTCGCACTCTTTGGAGGGGCTGCGCTCCTCGGAGCCACTGGACGCCACGAATACGTCATCGCCTGGTTCGCCAGCGTGGTCGGAGTACATTTTCTCGCGTTCGGACGACTCTATTTTGCGGGGTTCTACTGGCTCGGGGCAGCCCTGATCGCTGCCGGGATCGCCGGGACAATAGTGGGCTTGGCCGGCGGCGGTTTAGGGGGCATCGAAGTGACCACTGGACTCATCGCTGCGGCAAGCCTGTTTGCGGTCGGGGGATCAACCGTTGCCAGAGCACGAGCCCGCAGACACGTCTGACCGGAGAACGGTGCCATGCGAGGACGACGTCGATCGGGTCGAACAAACGGGATGGCTACACGAGCAGCAGCCCGCTCACGAATGCGCTCCGACATGTCGCTGAATATTCAAGGCGCGATTTGAAGCCACACAACGGCTCGTGGACTGTAGCGCAGTCCTGGTGGTCGGCTCTTTAGGTCGCCCCTAACGCGCTCTGGGGTTCCCCGGAATTAGTGGACACCTGACAAGCCGATCTTTTGGTCGGCTGGAAGGATGTCCGATATGGGAGCTACAAGGCGGAAGTTCACGCTGGAGTTCAAGACAGAGGCCGCTCATCGCGTGATCGATACGGGCAGGACGGTGGCCGAGGTGGCGGCCGAGCTGTCGGTGGCGGACAGCGTGCTGGCCCGATGGGTGCGCGATGAGCGTCGTCGGCTCGACGCGGTGGTCGCTTCGTCCGATGAGCCGTTGACGCCGGCGGAGCGGACCGAGCTCGTGCGGTTGCGCCGTCAGGTCGCCGAGCAGGACAAGGACCTGGCCTTCTTGGGAAAAGCTGCCGCGTACTTCGCTTCGAATCCACCAAAGCAGAGAGATTTGCGTTGATGGCCGCCGAGTGCGCGAACTTCGAGATCACCCGCATGGCCCGCCTCTTGGAGGTCTCCACGGCCGGCTACTACCGCTGGAGGGCGGCCCAGGACCGTCCAGCGCTGCCGAGCGAGGTTCGCCGGGCCGATCTCGACGCCAAGATCATCAGAGTGCACAAGAACTCGAAGGGCACCTACGGCGCTCCTCGGATCACCTTGGACCTCCATGAGGCCGGTGAACACGTCAGCGCCAACACCGTGGCCGCCCGCATGGGGGCCCTCGGGATCGTCGGGGTCAGCCCGCGCTTGTTCAAGGTCACCACCAGCCCCGATCCAGCGGCCATCTACCCGGCGGACCTGGTGAATCGGGACTTCCATCCCGACGGCATCGACGAGTTGTGGACGTCTGACATCACGTACCTCAGCGTCGGTGACGGCGAGGCCTACCTCTGCGCCGTTCGCGACGAAGGATCGTCGAGGGTGCTGGGGTTCTCAGTGGAGGACCACATGCGCACCGAGCTCGTCCTCGAGGCGCTCGAGCAATCGACGGCGACGCGTACGGGTTCGGTGGTCGGAACGGTGTTTCACACCGACCGGGGCAGTCAATTCTCAGATGGCAAGGTCGTGGACTTCTGCGAGTCCGCCGGACTGGTCCGCTCCATGGGAGCGACGGGCAGTTGCTATGACCACGCCAGCGCCGAGAGCTTCTGGTCGATCTTCAAACACGAGTACTTCTACCGGCACACCTTCGCCACCATCGACGAACTCCGTGCCGGGATCGCCCGCTACATCAACTTCTACAACCACCAGCGTCGTTGCACCAAGGCGGGCAACCTGAGTCCCGTTCGCTACGAGTTAACGTTGGCCCTCAAGCAACAAGCCGCATAAATCGCGTGTCCACTATTTCTGGGCAACCTCACTCCCGAGTCAATGCAGATGGGCATCTCCGAAGTGCCTGCTTGAGAATAGTGGAAGGTGTGTAGCGGATTCTTAGCACCTAGAGGTTCGTGCGGGCTGGCTCTCATGAGCCTGCCGCTGGCACAAGCCAGTTGGCTTTCTAACGAACAGCCTCCCGCTCGGACTTCGCCACGCAGTGGCTCAAAAGAGGACCGAGCACTGAACATCTGCAAGCGGGAGTGCCCCTATGGTTCCTACAACCAAGGAGGTATTCATGGATGTGATGATCGGGATCGATCCCCACAAGGCATCGCACACGGCGGTGGCCATCGGTCGGGACGAGGACGAGATCGCAAGCGTCAAGGTACGGGCAACGCTCCGCCAGGTCGACCAGCTCTTGAGCTGGGCTGAACTCGACATCATTGGCAAAGGTGGCCCCGTGGATCTTCCCCAAGGGGAGATGTAACAGGTGTCGCATGTAGGGTCTTGCCGGCAACGACGGGTCCCGGGGCACAAGCGAACCGGCAACATCGGGTCCGGGGGAGATGGGCAACATGCATGGGCGCTTGACACGAACGATCACGGGACTGACCGGGCTGATCTCCACCGTGGTAATAGGCACGGGGGGCGGGTCCTTCGGCACAACGGCGGCGGGAGCCACCGCCCCGGCCTCGACCTACCAGGCCGCCGCCACTTTTACCGGCCCGATCACTACCGGAAGCGTCATTGAACCGCTCAGTGCGAATCCCTTGCAGCTGGTCGCCAACGGCTACGTCCAAGAGGAGTTTTTCGCGTCGGGGAAGGCCACTGCGTTTACGGCCAAGTCCGAACCAAGCAATGGGCGGTGGAGTATCGTGCCCGGTACCACGGCCTCCTACCGGACCCGGATCTTGGTCCGGCGACCGAAGAATCCGGCTCATTTCAACGGCAACGTGGTGGTCGAGTGGATGAACGTCTCGGCCGGCGAGTCGGCTCCGGACTGGGACTACCTCAATCCGGAACTGATGCGGGCCGGCAATGCCTACGTGGCAGTGTCGGTCCAGCATCTCGGCGTGAACGGTGGTGCACCGATCCTCGGAACCCCGGGCGGCAGCGCCAACGCCGCCGCGAGCGGCGGCCTGGTCGGGTCCGAACCAGCTCGCTACGGAACCCTCCACCAACCTGGCGATCAGTACGCCCTGGACATCTACGCCCAGATTGGTCAGGCCCTGCACAACCCCAAGAACGGCGTCCTAGGCACCCTCCATCCCAAGCACGTCTTGGCGCTGGGTGAATCGCAGTCGGCTTTCTATCTGACGACCTATGCCGACGCGCTGCAGCCACTGACGCACACGTTCGACGGGATCTTCATCCACAGTCGGGGCGGCCCCGGTGCTCCGCTGAGCGGAACCCCGATCACCGGCAAGCAGCAGGGCCCGAACAACCTGCGCATCCGCACCGACCTCAGGGTGCCGGTGTTCATGTTCGAAACCCAGACCGACCTCATCGAGCTCGGCTACGCCCCGGCACAGCAGCCCAACACCTCTCGCATCCGCACGTGGCAGGTGGCCGGCACATCCCATGCCGATGCCTATGAGGTCGGTGGAGATGCGAGCATCCTCGGCTGCACCACGCCGGTCAATGATGGACCCCAGCACACGGTGGTCCAGGCGGCCTTTGCCGCCTTTACGAAGTGGGTGGATGACGGGGCACCACCACCCAGGCCGGCCCGGTTCAAACTGAGCAGCACCAAGCCGCCCACCCTGGCCCTGGACAGCCACGGCAACGTCATCGGCGGGGTACGGACACCGGCCGTCGATGTCCCGGTGTCGACCCTCAGCGGCGCGGCACCGGCCGGAGCCAGCAAGCTCTGTGCGCTGTTCGGGTCTGCAGTTCCCTTCAGCCCGAGCACCTTGACAAGCCTGTACCAGACGAAGGACAAGTACCTGGCCGAGTACACGGCCAGCTTGGACAAAGCAATCAAGGAGGGGTACATCCTCCCAGGCGATCGGGCCACGCTCCTGGCCCAGGCCCAGCAGGTCCAGATCCCCTCGTAACAATGACGATCAGCCGTCGGGCACAGGATCGCCCAGGACCGCCGCAAATCGTTTCGCTGGGAGGGGTCGGTGCCACCGGAGCGGGCCCGAGCTATGAGACATGGCCCCCGCCAGCATCCTCGTGCGTTTGAAAGGTCGGGCCTGCGACCGACTCGATTGGACTGTGATGCCGAACCTCGCCGTCAACGATCATGGGGCTCGTCTTTGCTGGCCTAGTCATTGTCCACCTGGCACAGCGTCGCCACCGGGTCGAGTCGTCGTGGCCTTCGCCAACCCCGTCGTCAGCTCGGCATGATCAGTCGCACCACCGTAAACCAAACTCAGTGTGTAGACCCAGAGGGGTCTTTGCCGTACGCACCCGGTGAGCAATCGTGCGAACTTTTGTGTTGCTACGTGCTTGAGCTCAGAACGGTTACAAGATGCTCCGGATTTGACTCGAGACAATTCCAGCAACCTCTACTGGAGGCGGCCAGCCCCGATCGCCCGCCTCGAGGGCCGGCAGAAACCCTGGGCCAAGATTTCTGTACGTATTTCATCGAGGGCTGATGCCGATTCGTCAGCTTTCACTCGATTGGGTGCTTTCACAGCCCCCGAGTTGGGTATGCCACTCTCGTGACAATTCCGGAAGTACCGACTCCCGTCGACCCCGAACCAGAGCTGAACCCACTGCCCCCGATTCCCGGGCCCGAAGCCATGGTTCGCTGAGCAATGGCAACTCACTGGGAGTACAAGCTGGAACCGCCGAGTCCCGACGTGGGCACGCTGGCCGAGATGCTTAGAGACGAGGATGCTGAAGGCTGGGAGCTTGGAAAATCGAAGCTGACGACGCGGGGCGGCTGGTCTTTCGCCGCGAGCTATCGAATCCGACCTGGGACCAGCAAGGAGACCTAGCTCCGGCTTAAATCGGTACTCGACGAGTACGACCGCGCCGCCTGACACCAGGCCGCGGCTGGCAACTTTGACGGCAACGCTCCGCCTCTTGAGCCGAGCGCAACGCGCTCGACCGGCGACCGAGCACTACCGCTCGCTTCTTGGCAAGCCAGGTCCGACCCTTCTTGGCAAGCCAGGTCCGACCCTCGCCGCCAGCCGTCCCTCCTACGAAGTTCCGCAAAACTTGCCTCGCCGCGTTCTTGGACCCTTCAAGGTCGCGGTCCCGTCGAGAACTAACGCGGCTACGCGTCGCCACGTTTGCGAAGCATCTTCTCGATCTCTGCGACATCCAGTTCTTCGTTGCGGATCATCTGACGGGCCAGCTCTTCGAGAGAGATGCTGCATCCTTCCGCCAGCGCTAGGAGCTGGCGGTACAACACAATGCCTCGGCGCTCTTGGACCAGCATCTCTTGGAGGATATCGTCGACGGACGGGTGGTGGGTACCGACCAGCTCTCCGATACCCAGCGATACGCTGCCTCCGAGTGCGGTGACCTCCTCACCCGCCTGAATCGCATGGGCGAGCGACTGCTGCGCCTGCTCGCGCATCCAACTCATGATCGGGATGCGGGCGTGCCCGAACACCATAAGCGAGTACTGGGTGAAGCGCACGACACCCGCAAGTTCAAGCTCGACGATCTCGTTCAGGGTCTTGATCGCCTCGTCCCGGTCGATCTCCACGGCGGTGCTCCTCCTTCCATTTGCCTCTATGGGCTGAGAGCCTACGGACTGAGAGCCTACGGACTGACAGCGCGTCCTACGAGGGTTCCTCGAGGCGAAACCCGACCTTCAATGTGACCTGGTAATGGCAGACCTGCTCCTGGTCTATGTGGCCCCGGATCTCGCTGACCGTGAACCAATCGAGATTGCGTAACGTCTTGGACGCCCGCTCGACCGCCCTGCGGATCGCATCATCGATGCTCTCTTTCGAAGAACCGACGATTTCCGATATCGAATAGACGTTGTCGGCCACGTGATCCCTCCTAAATGATCGAGTCTGTAGCTCTCGCTGACATCACAAATCGCGACGACCAAGTGTCCCGCAGCCGAGTCAACAAATCACTCGGTGACATTCTCCATGAGGAACGGAATACGAACCAGTGCGCCCCATTCGTCGACATTGTCGACGCGCAACCCGACCGACACGACATCGAGTCCCTTGATATTGCGCAAGGCCACTCGAGCTTCCGTCAATGCGTTCCGGACCGCATCATCCGAGCTCGAAGGCGACCTCCCAATCATGTCGATGACCTTGACAACGCTCATGTCCTCCCAGCCCTCCCTTACGGTCGCAGGCGCTTCCACAACCTCGAAGACCTTGGTGCATCCACTTTAGGCCGGTGCGGGATCCAATGTTTGGGTCTACAAGCAAGTATCGAGAGCGCAGCGTCAGTCGTCGAGTGAAAGGACGGACAGTGTGCCAACATCGGGCGCTGACGTGCTGGACATCTAGCGACAACCAACAACGGGCAAGAACCACATCGGCGCGCTCTGCATCCGCCAACTTTGGCTCAGTGGGCCTCGGCGGTCATGGAGCGGGGCACACCCCACGTGGTCTGCGATACCGACGGGCGCCCGGTCAGTGCCGAAGAAGCCAAGACGATAATCGCCGAGCGCTTCAGCGTCCTCGCCGACGTGCGCGTCCGCCGACGCTCCAAAAAGAGCGGGGGGAAGGTCCCCAAGAACGTCCTCTCGGGACAATCGACGCCACACGCTCGAGGCATCAGCACACTGCGCTGGCGTCAACCGATGCGGGCGGGCCGCTCAGCTCGTGCGATGCTCAGCTGATCACGAAGAACCCGTGGGTCCGGAAGGCGGGACAGACCCAGTTGCCCGGCTTTGCGGTGGTTCCGACCGCGGTACCGGTGGTGTCGACCTTGCCCACCTCCAGACAGCCGCCCTGTTCGTCGGTGCCGTCCGAGATGCTGAACGCAAAGGCGCTCCCCCCTTGGGCCCAGGTGCCCGAGTCGTCGACGCTCATCGTGATGGCGTAGGTGTTGCCCGAGGCGATGCTCATGGAGCCGCTGAAGCCGCCGGTCGAGGTCCAGGTGTAGGTACCGGGAACGATATTTCCAGCGGTGTTGGGCCGGACGCTCGCACGCGCCAACGCAGCGCTGTGCTCGCCTGCGGCGGCCGCACCCTTTTTGATGTAGAAGGTTCCGCTCGAGCCAACTCCTGGGCAGGCCCAGTCGCCCGGCTTGGCGGCGAACGACATCGCCTTGCCGGTGTTGCTGACATGTCCGGCGAACACGCAGAGTCCGTCCGCGTCGTTGCCGCTGGTGATGCTCAATCCCGCCGTCTCGCCGGCCTGGACCCAGGTGCCGGAGTCGCCACCGTCAAGAGTGCTGGTGTAGGTGTTGTTCGAAGCGAACGTGATCGTCCCGCCGTCGACGCCGTCGATGAACCAGTTGTACGTGCCGGGCTTCAACGGGGTCGCGTCGGGTGACGCCTCAGATACCGAACGCTTCATCGCGTCGTTGGACTGTGCGCCGGCAAGACCGGCCCCGACACAGATGACACCGGCGAGACATACCGTCGTCCCGGCCGCGCTCACGGCGGACCATCTCTTGAGTCTTGTCATGCTCGATCCTCCATTCGTTCGGGGCGGAGCGGGTCGTCGCGTGACGTTACCGTCCTCGCTGAAGGGTCGAGCGCTACCCGAACGCTAGTTGGAGAGCTAGGGATTTTTGCCAAGGGCAAGAGCGCCCATGGGTGTCTCGCGCATGGTGTCGCGGTGTCCTCGTCCGAGAGCAGCTCAACCGGTGCGGGCGACGGCGTTCCAAATCATGTCGAGCAGTTCGGGCTCGCTCGGGGTGCATCGATCGGCACCGCGGTCAGGGCCAATGTGCACCGACGTATGGGTCCCGATGGTCGCGAGCCCATAAGTCGAGATGCTTGGCCAGGTGAGTAGCGAGACCGCCGCCCTTCGGAAAGTTGGACTTGCGAACGAAGACGACCGGCACACACGGCGCGTCGCTGCTCTGGCGGCTTTCAAGGAGTCGGACGAAATCAGCAAAGTTCTCCGTCACAATGAGTCGATCCTGGGCCACCGCGAATTCGAATACATCGTCATCGGCAGCGCCGGCCAGCTCCACGTCGTGGACCGACACGGCGTCGTGGCCCCGCGCGCTGAGCAGCTGGGCCACGGACCGCGGGAGCATCTCGTCCAGCAGCCACCTCACGAAGAGAGCAGGCGTTCTCGGCGATCGATGCGCTCGCGGAGTTGTTCTGCGGCCAGATCGTCGGCGGCGATCCGATCCTCCACCTCGCTCGGATTGGCCCCATAGAAATCGATGACCAATCGGATGTGTGCCGGAGAAAGCGCGAGTTCGTCGGCCAGGGCCCGTACGCGACGTTCATCCTTGCCCGGCATCTGCTTGATCGCCCGGATGATCTCCCAGACATCGGGACCGCCTACGACTGCCGCCCTCCTGCCCGTGGGTCCATCCCGGTAAACGATGCCTGGAAAGCGACGGGTCTTCAAGCCCTCATCGAGAATGGTGGTGACCAACATGGTTGCAGACGCCCCGGTTGAGGTGGCCTCGTTCTCGAGACGTTCGAGGAGCTCCTCAGGAAGGCGAAACGATGTGGGACGGGGCATGGTCAACTCCTGTAGTGCGTCTGCACTACAGAGTAGTGCATTCCGAACATTTCGCCCATGACGCATGGCCCCGAATGCCGCCCACCCCACAAACTGCAGGGTCGCCCCAAACGGAAGGCTGCACCCGGCGATGCCCGGAACCGAGACAGCTGACCGTGACGGGAACATTGCATCACCCTGGGGGTCGATGAAATCCGCTACCCACGTATCGCACGGTGCCAGGGTCTCGATTCTCGTCCTGCGTCAGCCTGAGGGGGTGGAAGCTCGATGTCCTAATCGGCCATTGAGTCGGACGCGAGGTCGGTCGAGGCCCTGCTCACTGGAGCGACACAGCCATGTGTCTGCTCACAGCTCGCAGTACGAACTCGGGCTACAACGCAATCATCGAGGGAACGGCTCCGAAGGGCGAGAGGTGGGGCAGTCCGGCGTGTGAGAGGACGACGGCATTTGGGCGGCCCTCGTGCCAGGCGAGAATGTGTCGCGACCCGTAGGCGGTGAAGAACACCCAGGCGTCCTGTGACCAGGTCGGCTCAAACATGCCCGATGTGCCCGGGTCGGGGTTGACGAGCGTCTGCTCGGACCCTGGGAGGAGTCTGATCCTCCCGGTGGCGACGTCGACGATCGCCACTGCGGTGCTGGACCGGCGTGGAGGTTGTGCAAGATCGAACCAGACTGGCACGGCCAGCGTCCTTCCGTCCGGGGAGAAGGATCCGGATTCCGGTGTCGTTCCGTGAGGCATCAGCAGATTGCGTTGGGTCCCAGTCCGCACATCAGTGAGGTGGAGCAGGCAGTGAGGCGTGCAGTTCCGCGCGTCTTGCCAGGCAAGGATCTCTCCGTTGGCGGCGACCTCGGTGGCGCTGTCGAAGGCCCGGATCACTTGGCGCGAAAGCGGGTTCCACACCTCGAGATTGGGGTTCGACGAGGTGCTCTGACCCGGGATCGGCTGATAGATGACAATGCCGTCATCGACAACCCCGCCACTCGGGACCCACCCAGTTGGAAGTTCGATCGGAGTGCCAAGCTGTTGTCCCGAGAAGTTGACCAGGCGCAGAAATCCGCTGTCGGAGGATCCGAACGGAGTATTTCCCCACAACCACACCTCACCTTTCGAGGGACCGGCAATTACTCGTAGTGAGGGGCCTAGTTCAAGGGGTGTGCCGAAGTCACCCGCTCGATACAACCAGGCGATGTCCCCTCTATTGAGGATGAAGGAGCCGCCTATTCGGAGCATGGAAAGATCGCTGGCGCCCCCCGCCGGAGCCGGGAGCGACAGTGCGGAGGTCTGCCCCGAATCAGCATCGATCACTCGCAGGTCGCCCAGTGCGTACACCAAGCTGGCCCCAGTGTGTGGAGGCGCTGAGAGTGGAGACGGAGCGTTCGTTGACTTGGGAACAGGAGTGGGGGCGGGTGCGCGGAGGTTCAAGAAGCCAATTGCCGCCAGCACAGCAGCAAGGACGACAGCGATGAGGATGCCGATTCCTCGTTGGCGACGACGGCGGCGCTGGCGGGCCTCTCGAAACAGAACCTGTGTGTCGTCGTGTGATGTCGTCGGGGCTGGCTCTTGGGCGACAAGCGTCATGACGACCGCCGACGACAGGGCCTGACGCATTGGCCGCGGAGCGTCATGGCAAGGTGTCGATCATTTGAAAGACGTCTTCTCGCCGGCAGCCTCGATGGCGAACGAACTCGACGCGCTCTCGCAATTGTCGCAGGTCGGCACTGTTTTCGGCTGTCCCGGTCACTGTGGTCACGAGACCTCGAATGAACCCGAGCAGGCCCTCGTCGCGAAGTATGTGTACGGCCCATGTGCATGGCACGCAGCAACGTGCACTTGTTGACACCGAGGACTGCGGCGATGTCCTTCGCCGGCGGGAGCCGCTCATCGGTCCCGGCATTTCCCTCGGCGATGGCCAGGCGGATCTCGTCCGTGACCTGCTCGTGAAGGGCGAATGGTTCGTCACGGTCGATGTTGACGTCGAACATAGTCCTATTCATAGTAGGACAATCATGGCCTCGTGGAAAGTGACTCTTTGGGTACCCGTTATGGACAGGACAGCGGATGGGCCTGCCGCAGGCTCGTATGTAGTCACTTCCTCCCGGCGGCCAGGTGTGGGGCGAGTGTCTGAGCGGGCCGACGATCAGGGCATTGGCTCTGCCTGCTTGAGTGTGCCTCCTGTCGCCTGGACAGACGCGGCACCTCGGCGCTTAGAGGATCGGACGGTTCGGGCGACGTCGTTACGCGCTGTTCAATGAACGAGCATCAACGACGATGATCTCGCTGAAGTTCCGGCCGTCCACCTGCCATGCGTAGCATCCCGGCGAAGTGACCCACGTGCCACCCGGAACGGTCCGATAGCCGTCCTGGGTGTTCAATGTCGGCCCCGCCGGGACAACGAGAGGTCCTGATCCAGGTGATGAACCGTATTGGACTTCGATCGGACTCGTCCCGTTGAGATTTTTCGCACGGACGACAAACGGCCCGTCGTAGCCGGGCATGCTGAACCACAGCGTTTGAAGCGCAGACCATCCTGGGATCTGTGTTGTGCCGACATCGACACGCCCACGAAGCAGGTCGCCTCGATTGCCGACCAGGACTCGCACCGGGCCGCTACCCAGAGCGATCCCGTTGAAGAAGGTGTGGAACGTTGTGCCTGGAGAGGCGGGACAGCTGGCGCCGGGCGCGAGCGAGGGGAAATGAAGTGGCTGCGCGAGCAGAGAAGCGGGAGTCTGAGGTACCGGTGTAGTTCTACGCACCGCCAGGAAACCGCCGAGCGCTGCGCCGACGACGACGCCGAGGCAGACAACGAGCCAGCGCCGGTGTTGACGTCGTCGAGCTTCAGGGATGACCAGCTCGTGATCGACGAGGTCGGGAGCCGGACGTGGAACTGTGGTGGTCTCGGACACTATAGTGCTACTATGCTTGTCACTATGCGCGACGTCAAGCTCGACCGAGGTGACGTTCTATCCCTCCACGACCAAGTCGCAGCGGAGATCCGCCGTGACATTGCCAACGGAGATGTACGTCCAGGTGAACGCCTCCCTCCCGCCCGAGATATGGCCGCCGTTCTCGGGGTGCACACCAATACCGTCTTGCGGGCTCTTCGGATTCTTCGAGACGAAGGCGTCCTGGAGTTTCGCCGTGGTCGCGGTGTCAGTGTCTTGGGTGAGCCCGAGCGTGGAGTGATTTGGGCCCAAGCCAGAGAGCTGCTCACTCAGGCTCGTAGGTTTGGACTTCACCGCGAGGACTTGGTCTCCATCATCGAGAGCCTTCCTTAGTCCCACCGAGTCCATCGGGGGAGGCATGACTGGCACCCGCCGTCGCGTGTGACTGGCGGCACCCGGCATCTCCCGGAACCGAGACCACTGGCGTGAGCTCTGGGGACACTTCATAACTCTGAGAGTTGCCAGGCTGACCTCACCTGGCCGGAGCGACCAACTGCCGCCACCAATCAGCGACACGATGGAGGACTGGTGGTGTGGTGCCCGGAACCGTGGGCGGCCGACCAGCGCACCCGCAGGGAGCGGGCCGCCCGCGGCCGCACGGCAGCGCGCATGCGGTCTCGCGCTTCGCGGACGGCCGCGTCGGGCAGGCCGACGATGGTGAAGCTGAGCAGCCCGTTCGAAACGTGGACCTCCACCGACACGCGACACCCGACGGCACCTTTGAGCGTGGCGGACGCGATGGCGGCGAACACGTCGAAGAACGGTCGCCGGCCTCTGTCGGACGGCGAACGCCGTCGGCTCTGTCGTGTGTCAGCCGACGGTGATCAGCACGCCTTCATACGTGGCATCCGCGTCCGCCTCTGCGAGAGACCGCTACCGGCTGGGCGGAGGCGGCGGAGGGTTCCCCCTCCCCGACGCCCCGTTCCTCGGTTCGGCCGCCTGAACGGCCGGAACTCCCTGACCGTTGAGCGAGGGGTTGTCGTTGCGCAACGCCGACAAGAGGACCTCGGCCGCGCCCATGAGGCTCGTCGCCTCGTAGGGCACCACGACCTTCGTGTTGTCGGAGGTGGCGATGTCCTGGAGGGCGCGCAGCTGCAGCACGGCCAGAGTGTTGGGGTTGATGGTCGCAGTATCGAGCGCAGTGAGGCGCGCCGCCTCACCGGCGCCGCGTAGCTCGAGCGCCTTCTTCTGACCCTCCGCCTGGAGCTCCAGGACCTTCATCTCGGCCTCGGCCCTGAGGATCGCCGACTGCTTGGCGCCCTCCGCCTCGAGGACGGCGGCCTGCTTGCGCCCGCCGGCCTGGTTCACGGCAGCCTGCTGGTCGCCCTCGGACTTGAGGATGGCGGCCCGCTTGTGCTGCTCGGCCTCCTTCTGCTCGGACATCGCCTGGATCACGTTCATGGGCGGGGTGATGTCGAGGATCTCGATCCGGTTGAGCCGCACGCCCCACTTCGCCGTGGCGTCGGCCATGTGGTCCTGCATGCGGCTGTTGATCTGCTCACGCTCGCTCAGGGCCTGGTCGAGCGAGAGCTCGCCGAAGACGGCCCGCAGGGCGGTGCGCGACAGCTGGTCCACGGCCAGCTGGAAGTCGTTGATCTCGAAGAGGGCCGACTTGACGTCGATCACCTGGCAGAAGATGGTCGCGCTGACCTGGAGCGACACGTTGTCCTTCGTGATCACTGCCTGCTGGTCGCCGGTCATCGGGAACTCGCGGACGTCGACCTTGTCCATCCGGTCTATGAACGGCGCGAGCACGTGCATGCCAGGCTGCATGACGCCGCGGAACTCACCCAGGCGCTTCACGACGCCGACGCTCCCCTGCTGGACGATCCTCACGAAACGCGACAGCAGGAAGAGCCCGATGGCGCCTCCCACGACGACGGCGGCAGCCGTCACGATCGCAACCTCGAATACTCCGGCGATCAGCATGACGCTCTCCTTCTTCCGGTCCCGGTTCTCCGGTTCCGGCTATTCCTCGACGGCGTAGACCAGCAGCAGTCCCCGCTCGATGCCCGCCACCACCACGCTCGCACCGACGGGCACGACCTCCTCGGGGTCGAGAGGGATGGCGAGCCACTCCTCGCCGCGGGCCCGGATCCGGCCGGGGTGGTGGGCGCCCTCGATGGCCCGGGTCACCAGTGCCGTCTCTCCGACCATACCCTCGACCCCGCTGCGCACGATCCCACTCTATTGCCGAGACCCCGAATTCACCGGCCGATGAAGACCGGTTCGCGCTTCTCACCGAACGCCGCCATGGCCTCCTTCGTGTCCGCAGTCGAGAAGTTGAGGGCCTGGCACCGGGCCTCGTCCTCGACTGCCTGCTCCATGGAGGACATGGAGGAGGCGTGCAGGAGCGTCTTGGTCATGGAGAGCGCCAAGGGCGGCCCGGCGGCCAGGGTGGTGGCCCAGTCGTCGACGAACTCATCGAGCTGGTCGAGAGGGAGGACGCGGTTGACCAGGCCGATCTCGGCTGCCTCCTCCCCGCTCCACATCCCACCGAAGAGCGCGATCTCCTTGGCGCGAGCCAGGCCGACCAGGCGCGGCAGCAGCCATGAGGCGCCGTTGTCAAGGGCCAGGCTGCGCTTGGAGAAGATCATGGAGAGGCGGGCTCGGTCGCTGCACACGACGAGGTCACACCCGAGGGCCAGCGACAGCCCGGCGCCCACGGCCACGCCGTCGACCTTGGCGATGGTCGGCTTGGTGACCCGGTGCAGGGCCAGAGCAACGTCACCGAGACGACGCATCCGTGCGAGGCCCGAGCGGGTGGGATCTGTCGCCGGCCCGTCGGGATCGGAAAGGTCGGCGCCCGAGCAGAAGGCGCCGCCGGCGCCGGTGAGGACCATCACCCGGTCCTCGCCGCCGTCTTCGATCTCCTCGAAGACGGCGCGAAGCTCCCGGAGCATCTTGCCGTTTGCCGCGTTCTTGCGCTCCGGCCGGTTCATCGTGACGGTGACGACGCCGTCCTTGCGCTCGACGATCAGCGTTTCTGTCGATGTGTCCATGGCCACCGACCCTACTGCCGGCCTGACTGGCCCCCCGGCCCGCCGGCCTGTTTGCCTAATCGGCCGTCAGTCAGAACGCGTTCTCGACGACCTCGACCTCACCGTCGAGGACGGTCACGACGTCGAAGCGGACGACGGCCCATGTGGCGCGCTGCCTGCGCAGCCACGCGGCAGCGAGGCGGCGGAGCCGTCGCTGCTTCGCGGGCGTGACCGCCTCCATCGGGTGGCCGTGGAGGTCGCGACGACGCGCCTTGACCTCGCAGACGACCACCGTGTCGCCGCGAGCGCAGACCAGGTCGATCTCTCCTTCGGCACAGCGCAAATTCCGGGCCAGCACCGCGTAGCCGGCCGCGCGGTAGTGCGCGGCCGCCCGGTCTTCGCCTTTCCTGCCGAGTTCGATCCCGTTGCCCACACCGGTGAACGGTCGGCAGGTGGGGTCAAAGCTCCTGTTCTGGCAGGCGCTCGACGTTCACGTCGCGGAAGGTCACCACCCGGACCTCGGGCACGAAACGAGCGGGCCGGTACATGTCCCAGACCCAGGCGTCGCGCAACTCGAGCTCGATGCAGGCCGGCGTCGTGTCCGAGCGCACGGTCAGCGAGACCTCGTTGGCCAGGTAGAAGCGCCGCTCCGTCTCGATGACGTAGTTGAAGACGGGGAGGACGGCCCGGTACTCATGGACGAGTCCGAGCTCGATCTCGGACTCGTAGCGCTCGAGGTCTTCCTCGCTCATCGGCGCGCCCTATTCGTCCGCGGCCTCCACCTCGTCCGCCTCGACGACGTCCTCCACCTCGACGACCTCGACGACCTCGACGACCTCGGCGACCTTGCCCCGGGGCACACGCCGCTCCTTGATCTTCGCCGCCTTCCCGTGACGGTCGCGCAAGTAGTAGAGCTTGGCCCGGCGCACGTCGCCCAGCGTCGTCACCTCGATCTTCGCGATGGTCGGCGAATGGACCGGAAACGTCCGCTCGACCCCGACGCCGAAGCTCACCTTGCGCACGGTGAAGGTCTCTTGGACCCCGCCCCCCTGGCGACGCATGACCGCACCCTGGAAGACCTGCACTCGCTCGCGGTTGCCCTCGACCACGCGGACGTGGACTTTGACCGTGTCCCCGGGGCGGAAGTCGGGAATGTCGGCGCGCAGGCTGTCGCGATCGATCGTCTCGGTGGGGTGCATGTCCTCAGTCCTCAGTCTCGGGCGTCCGGGAGCCGGACGGAACATCGTAGCCGTGCTCCGTGAGGACCCGCACGTCGTCCAGGCCCAGGTCGGACTCCCCGACCAGGCGCTCGAGGAGGTCGGGTCGCCGCTCGGCCGTGCGCACGAGCGCCTGCCGCCGGCGCCACGCCGCCACGGCCCCGTGGTCGCCCGAACGCAAAACCTCGGGCACCTCCCAACCCCGAAAGGCAGCCGGACGGGTGTACTGGGGGTACTCGAGCAACCCCGCCAGCCGGCCCGAGAAGCTCTCGTCGACGGCGGATTCCTCGTTGCCCAGGACCGTCGGAAGCAGCCGAGCGACCGCCTCGACCACCACGAGTGCGGCCAGCTCGCCCCCGGCGAGCACGAAGTCCCCGGCGGACAGCTCGCCGTCGACGAGGTGGTCAGCGATCCGCTGGTCGACCCCCTCGTAGCGACCGCACAGGAGGGAGAAACCACCGCCGCCGGCCAATTCGGCCGCCAGCTGCTGGTCGAAGCGTCGTCCGGACGGGGCCAACAAGAAGAGAGGGCGGGGCAGGTCGGGGACGCCCTCGACGGCGCGGAACACCGGCTCGGGCATCAGCACCATGCCGGCACCGCCGCCGAAGGGGCTGTCGTCGACCGATCGCCTGGGGTCGCCGGCCCCGGCCCGAAGGTCGTGCACCCGGACGTCGAGCGCGCCGGCCTCGGCGGCACGTCCGAGGATGGACGCGGCGCAGTAGCCAGACACGAGGTCGGGGAAGATGGTGAAGACGTCGATCCTCATAGGTCGAGCAGGCCTTCGGGGATGTCGACCTCCACCGTGCCGGCGGCAGGGTTGTGGCCGACTACGAAGTTCGCCGGGATGAGCCCGCCCGACTCGAGCACGAGCAGGTCGCTGGCCGGGTTGGCTTCGACGGCGGCGACCCGGCCCAGTTCGGTTCCCACGGCGTCGCGCACAATGGCGCCGACGAGCTGGTGCACCCAGAGCGCCCCGGGCACCTCCACCGGCTCGGCCATGAGGTCGACCCCGTGCAGGCGCTCGGCGGCGCTGCGGTCATCGACACCCTCGAACTGCACGATGAACGAGCGGAGGCGCTCTCTGCCGGAGCCCGCACCACCCATCGGACGGGACTGGCACACCGTGAGCGGGCCTCGTCCGCTCTCGAGGATGGAGCCCGGGTCCAGGCGTTGGGTCTGGTCGCTCCAGAGGTGCACGATGACCTCACCCCGCAGCCCGTGGGCCCGGGTGACGCGTCCGACCGTCAGGAGCGAGCGCTCAGTCGTCGACGATGTCCACGCTGGCCTGAACGCCATCACGGGCGCTCGCCACGTTGACCAGGGTGCGGATGGCCTGTGCCGTGCGGCCCCGCCGGCCGATGACGCGGCCCATGTCTTCGGGGGCCACGTGCAGGCTGAACCGGTGCCCGCCTCGGCGCTCGTCGACGTCGATCATGACCGACTCGGGATCGTTGGAGAGCGATCGGGCGAGATACCGCAGCACCGACACCGCGGTCCCCCCGTCAGCCGACTCCTGATTGACGTCACCTGCTTCGTAGAGGTCGGTCACGACTGGCGCGCCGCGGTGAACTCGTCCCAGGCGCCCGACGTCTTGAGGAGGCGCTCGACCCGCTCGGTCGGCTGGGCCCCGTTCACCAACCACTTCACGGCCTTGGCGTTGTCGATCTGGATCACCGCGTCCGGCTCGGCCGTCGAGGATCCCCGGGGCGCATAGGTCCCCACGATCTCGAGGAAGCGACCGTCACGGGGCGACCGGCTATCGGCCGCCACCACCCGGTAGGTCGGCTGCTTCTTCTTCCCCATCCGCACGAGGCGGAGCTTGACTGCCACGAACTTGAATCCTCTCTGTCGAGTCGGCCCGCCATTGTTGCAGATGACGAGGCCGCCGGGGCTCAGCGGCCCTTGGGCGGGGTGACTCGGCCACCCTTTTTCTTCTTTTTCGTGCCCTTGTTGGTGGTCACGACCGGCTTCGCCGTCCCGGCCGACCGGGGCGCTCCTGGCATCGGGGGCAGGCCGGCCGGCATCGCCCCCGGGTCAACGCCCTGGTCGCCCGTGAGCTGCGAGAGCATGTCGAAGTCGAGCGACGGGGGCCCAGCCTGGGCTCCCGCCGCCTGGGCCCCACCCGCCTGCTTGGCCAGCTTCCGGGCGGCGCGGCCGCTCATGCCGGCCATGGACGGCATCCCCGGGATGTCCGGGAGATTGCCCGACGCCATCCCCTTCATCATCTTCTGCATTTCCTTGAATTGCTTCAAAAGCGTGTTGACCTCGGTGACCGAGGTGCCCGAGCCGCGGGCGACCCGGCTTCGACGCGACCCGTCCATGACGGAGACGTCGTTGCGCTCGGCCAGCGTCATGGAGCACACGATCGCCTCGACCCGGGCCACCTCTCCGTCATCGATGGCCCCCGCCGCTTGTCGCATCTCCTTCGACATCCCCGGCATCAACTTCATGAGCCCACCGAGCGAGCCCATCTTCTTGACCTGGCGCAGCTGCGAGAGGAAGTCCTCCAGCGTGAACTCGCCCTGCAGGAGACGGCCGGCGCCCTTCGCCACCACGTCCGAGTCCATGGTGCGCTCGGCCTGCTCGATCAGGCTCAGCACGTCCCCCATCCCAAGGATGCGGTCCGCCATCCGGTCGGGGTGGAAGATGTCGAAGTCCTCGAGCCGCTCGCCCGTGCTGGCGAAGGCGATCGGCCGGCCAACGACGCCCTTGACCGAAAGCGCAGCCCCGCCGCGCGCGTCCCCGTCGAGCTTGGTGAGGATCACGCCGCTGAGCTCGAGCGTCTCGTGGAACGCCCGTGCGGTGGCTACGGCGTCCTGGCCGATCATGGCATCGATGACCAAGAACGTGTAGTGCGGTTGCGTCGCGTCGCTGATGTCGCGGATCTGCTGCATCAGCTCGCCGTCGATCGTGAGGCGACCGGCGGTGTCGATGATGCAGATGTCGCGGCCGAGCCGCCGCGCCTCCTCCAATCCGGCCTTCGCGCAGCGGACGGGATCGGTGGGCTCCGAGAAGACAGTGACGCCGGCCTGCTCACCGAGGATGCGCAGCTGCTCGACGGCGGCGGGCCGCTGGAGGTCCGCGCCAACGAGCAGCGGGTTGCGACCCTGCTGCTTCCACCACCGGGCGAGCTTGGCCGAGTTGGTCGTCTTGCCGGCGCCCTGCAAACCGGCCATCAGCACGACGGTGGGAGGCCGCGAGGCGTAGGTGAGCCGCAGGGTCTCGCCCCCCAGCACGCTGACGAGCTCCTCGTGGACGGCCTTCACCACCTGCTGGCCCGGGGTCAGGCTCTTCGACAGCGCTTCCGTACTGACCCGGAGGCGGATGCCGTCGCAGAAGCGGCGGGCGACGCTGAACTCGACGTCCGCATCGAGCAGGGCTGTCCGGATCTCCTTGAGCGCCTCGTCGAGGTCCTCGTCGCTGATGCGCCCCTTGCCGCGGAGCCGGGACGAGATCCGCTCCAGGCGGTCGGAGAGGGCGTCGAACATGGGCTGTCAGGTTACCGGCGACTCGGTCGTCGGACGGCTCGGTCGATCGCTCGGTCGATCTCTGTCGCTGTCCCCGTGCTTGTCCCCGCTGCTTGCCCCAGCTGCGGGAACCCCTACGCTCGCCCTGAGTGCCGCAACGCAGCCCCGACCTGCACTACGTCCCGTACGGCGAGCTCCACGCGGGGCGGTCGAGCGTCATCGTCGACGGCTCGCCCGCTCCCGGCACCGTCCTGTGCCTGTCGCATTGGCCCGGGATCGGCTCTCCGGCTCGATTCAGTGCCGACTTGTCCGCGGAGATGGCATTCGCCTATCTCGACGCCTTCGATCTCCACCCCGGCGTCTCGGCGGTGTCGAACAACCACTTCGACCAGGACGGACTCGTATCGGTCTTCGCCATGACCCAGCCCGTAGAGGCGCTCTCGCGACGCGAGCTCCTGGTGGAGGTGGCGAGGGCGGGCGACTTCGCCGTAACGACGTCCCGCGCTGCAGCCCGGATCTCCATGACGATCTCTGCGTTCGCCGACCCCGAACGGAGCCCGCTGCGACCATCCTCCCCCGGCAACTCCGCGCTGGACTACGACGCATGGGTTGTCGTGCTGCACACGGAGCTGCTCGGGCGCCTGACGGAGCTCTGCGACCGCCCGGAGCGCTATGCCGACCTCTGGGCCGAGGAGGATGCCACACTCACGGAATCCGAGAAGGCGCTTGCCCGCGGCTTCGTCACCATCGAAGAAGTTCCCGACATCGACCTGGCCATGGTCACTGTGCCCGAACTCGATGAGCTCCACTTCGCGGGCGGCCACCGCTTCGGTGGCGACTGGGTGTCGGGCCTGCATCCGGTTGCACTGCACAACGCCACGGAACGTGGAGCGCTGCTCCTGTTCGACGGGAAGCGGCCAGAATTCCGGTACCGCTACGAGAGCTGGGTGCAGTTCCGATCTCGTGCCATCCGTCCCCGGGTCGATCTCCTCCCCCTGGCGGAGCGGCTCAACGGCGAGGAAGGCGCAGGGAGAGCCCTGTGGAGCGCGGGAGCCGTGTCGTCTCTGACACCAACGCTCTCACTGGAGGACGGGACCCAGAGCGAGCTCGACCCGGCGCGGGTGCGCGCATTGGTCGAGCAGCACCTGCGGGAAAGCCCGCCGGCCTGGGATCCGTACCACATCACTCGATGAGCCTCCGCCGCTACCGTCGGGGCCTGTGCATGGGGGGCCAAGAGGACCGTCACACCCCCATGGTGGTGGCGGACGGACCGGGCAATACACCCGAAAGCGTGCGGAGATCGTGAGTGCAATGGACGTCCAAGCCCACATCGACCGGCTCCGCGACGATGGGTCGGGCCTGGCCGTCGCCGTCGCCGACGCAGGTCCCGATGCCACGGTGCCGACCTGCCCGGACTGGGTCGTCCGCAACCTCGTCCACCACGTGGGCCGGGTGCACCGCTGGGCCACGGCCTTCGTCGCCGATGGGCACACGCGGCCGGGCGACGTCGAGTTCGAGACCGTGGGCGGCCCGCTGCCTGACGATGGCGACCTGGTGGACTGGTACGTCGCCGGCCATCGCGCGCTCGTCGACACGCTCGAGGCCGCGCCAGCGGACCTCGAGTGCTGGAGCTTCCTCGCCGCCCCGTCGCCGCTCGCGTTCTGGGCCCGCCGGCAGTCGCACGAGACCGCGGTCCACCGAATCGACGCCGAGCATGCGGCGGGACGAGTGGTCGCCTCCTTTACGCCCGCCTTCGCCGCCGACGGATTGGACGAGCTCTTGACGGGTTTCGTCCCGCGGGTACGCATCCGGGCCGACTCCGAGCAGGCTCAGCGGTCGGCCTGCATCCGTGTGGCATGCACCGACGACGCGGCACAGTGGCTCGTCACGATCGGGCCAGAGCGGGTGACGACCGACTTCGCACCGAAGGAAAGCATGACACCCGGCGAGGCCGACGGCACGGTGCGTGGCCGTGCCGAGGACCTGTACCTCGCATTCTGGAACCGGCGGGACACGGGCACGTTGCGCATCGAAGGCGATCCCGACGTCGTCGCCTCGTTCCGAGGCCTGCTCCGGATCTGACCAACCCCCACGTGGGCGGAGTCAGTCAGGCTGAGCGACGGCCGCGGGCGCGGACCTTCGACCGAAAAGCCAGTACGCCGCTGAGCCGGACGTGTTCAGGGCGGAGGCCATCCGCCAAATGCGCTTGTTTCCCCGGACCGCTTCATCGGGGCGCTTGCGGAGATCGCGCCACGTCAGCGTCAGCACGATCACGTGGACGATCAAGGCGACAACGAGCACTCGCTTCCGCTGCGGCGTCAGCTGCCGGCTCTGCGCTGCGCTCATGCGTCGACCGCCAGCAGCGCGTCGACGAACTCGTCCGGATCGAAGGCCATCAGGTCGTCGGGTCCCTCACCCAACCCCACCAGCTTGACGGGCAGGCCAAGCTCGCGATGGACCGCGACCACGATGCCCCCCTTGGCCGTCCCGTCCAGCTTGGTGAGCACGATTCCCGTCACCTCGACCGCTTCAGTGAACTGACGTGCCTGGGCCAGCGCGTTCTGCCCGGTGGTCGCGTCCAGCACCAGGAGGACCTCGGTGACGTTGCCGGGATCACGGTCGGCCACACGGCGGATCTTCTTCAGCTCGTCGACGAGATTGACCTTCGTGTGGAGGCGTCCCGCCGTGTCCGCCAGCACGAGGTCGTTGCCCCGCGCCGCCGCTCGCTGAACGGCGTCGAAGACGATGGCGCTCGGATCACCGCCCTCTGCGCCGCGCACGATCTCCGTACCGGTGCGCTCCGCCCACAACTCGAGCTGATCGGCCGCAGCGGCCCGGAAGGTGTCCCCGGCGGCCAGCAGGACAGACCTGCCGCCGGCCGACTGGCGGCGGGCCAGCTTGCCGATTGTGGTGGTCTTGCCCACCCCGTTCACACCGACGATCAGCCAGACGTCGGGATGGCCCTCGCGGCCGTCGAAGCGCAGCTCGCGTGCGGTGGAATCCCGGAGCAAACCCTTCATGGCGTCACCCAGGGCCCCGATCATCTGGTCCCCGCCGATGACTTCCTTCGCCGCGACCTTGGCCTTCAAATCGGCGAGCAACGACTCGGCGGTGGCGACACCCACGTCGGCGCGGATGAGCGCTTCCTCGAGCGAATCCCACGTGGCGTCGTCGACCCGTCCCGACCGCAGAGAGGCGACGGCCGAGCTGAACAGGCCACGTACGTTGCCCAGCCGGCTCCGATAGGTCGCCGGGGCCTCTTCGACGACCGGCGCCTCTTCGACGACCGGCGATTCCGCTTCGACCGGCGCTTCCGCTTCGACCGGCGCCGGCGGTGGGGGCGCGGTCGAGGGCGGTTTCGACGGGGGCCTGGTCGGTGGCGCTTCGGTAGGCGGAGAACGACGGCCCGCCCGCCTGGTCCGCACGGCGGTCACCGAGGCGGCGACCACAGCCAGGACCGCCACCACGATGACGATGATGATCAAGGTCCCGATCACGCCGGCTCGTGCACCTTCTGGCTGACGACCTGCGAGGACCCGCCCGGCGCCATGGTCACGCCGTAAAGGGCGTCCCCCGTCTCCATGGTGCGTTTCTGGTGGCTCACGATCAGCAGTTGCGCCTCGTCCCGGAATTCGCGCACGAGAGCGAGGAAGCGGGTCAAGTTGACGTCGTCGAGCGCCGCCTCGACTTCGTCCATGAGGTAGAAGGGCGAGGGCCGGCTCCGGAACACGGCGAACAGGAAGGCCAGCGCGGCCATGGAACGTTCGCCACCCGAGAGGAGCGACACGCGGCGCACGTTGCGCCCGGCGGGACGCACCTCAATCTCCACACCCGTGTTGAGGAGGTCGTCGGGATCCACGAGGACGAGTCTGCCGGTGCCGCCGGGGAAGAGCATGGCGACGAGAGTGGAGAAATGCTCGTTCACGTCGGCCGCCGCCGCGGCGAACGAGGTCATGATCTCGTCATCGAGCGTGCGAACCACTTCGTGGAGCTCGCGACGTGCGCCCCGGACGTCGTCGACCTGCGCCTCGAGCTCACGGTGGCGTTCTTCGAGCGCCGAGAGCTCCTCCAACGCGAGCGGGTTGACCGGTCCGAGCGCCACCAGCTTGCGCTCGAGCTCCTCGGCGTGTTGGACGAGTGTCGTGTCCTCGGGAACGGACGGCTCCGGTAGGCCGACGAGCTGTTCGGTCCTCGCGCCGAGGTCGCGCTGGATGTGGTCGCGCAGCGCTTCGGCGCGCAGGTCGACCTCGTTCATCTCGAGATCGAGGGTGCGGGTGCGCGTGCGGACACCGTCGAGGCGCTGCTCGGTGGTGTGGCGGTCTTGGCGCAGCTGCTCCAGGCGCTCACCCCCCGCCCGCACCGCGTCGACCTGGTCCCGGTAGTCGCGCCGCAGGTCCTCGAAGACGGCATCGAGACGGGCGTGCTCCCGCTCGACCACTGCCTCGAGCCGACGCAGTGCGGTGCCCTCGTCCTCCAGTCGACGGCGCCGTGCCTCCGCGGTCGCGCGTTCCTCGGCGTGGCCCTGGAGGCGCCGCTCGACCTCGGCGTGGCGCTCGGCCAGGACGCGGCGGCGCTCGGCCAGACCTGCTGACCCGCACGTCGAGCTCCCGCGTCCGTTCGACCAGAGCCCGCCGTCGGTCTTCGACGCCGTGCCAGGCGGCTCCAGCCTCCTCGACGAGCGCCAAAGAGGCCGCGAGCTCCTGGGACTCGGCCGCGGCGTGGGCGTGGCGTCCGCGAGCCGCAGCCAACTCGGCGCGCGCCTCGTCGAGCTCGGTCGCCAGCCGGCCGGTCTCCGCCAGCGCCCGCTGCGCGTCAGCTCGACCCGCATCGAGCGCAGCGAGGTGGCGGTCGAGCGC
Source organism: uncultured Acidimicrobiaceae bacterium (assembly GCA_963824445.1). GTDB lineage: Bacteria > Actinomycetota > Acidimicrobiia > Acidimicrobiales > RAAP-2 > Bog-473. The sequence continues at coordinate 695,045 of CAWGPG010000004.1, forward strand.
ACGCTCCGCTGCAGCCCTGGCGTCGCGTCCACCGCGCCAGCACGACGCGACGCTCTGCCAGTGCGGCCCGGGCCAGCTCGGATGCCGCGGCCGCTTCCCGGGCGCGCTGTCCTGCCTCGTCGACGGCCGCCGCGGTCACCACGGCTGCGCCCGATCGCACCCGCCAGCCCGTCGCGGCGAAACGGTCCCCAGCGGGGGTCACCACGACGAGCTCGTCGTGGGCGAGCGACAGATCGATCGCCTCCTCCCAGCCGTCCACGCGCACGGCCCGCCCGAGGAGCGCGTCGAGCACTGACTCGGCGGCGACGCCCCCGTGGCGAGCCCGCACGTGGCGGCGGACCGGTTCGGCGCTGCTCCCCGAAGACAGGTCGCTGTCGGAGACCGTCCTCGGGCGGACCGACCTCGGCGCCAGGACCGCGCCCGTCACGCCCCGATCACGCAACGTTGTCAGCGCGCGCTGGGCGGAACCGGGTCCGTCGACGACGACCGTGGCGACTCCGGCGCCTGCCGCCGCTTCGAACGCGGCCTCCCACCCGTCGTCGATCTCGACCAGGTCGACCAACGACCCGACAACACCGTCAATCTCGCGAAGCAGCTCGTGGCCGCCCGCCCCACTCACTTCGGCCAGGGCACGTTCGAGCGCCTCCGCTCGGGCGGCGGTGCGGTGCCGGCCCTCGTCGGCCTCGTCCGCCGCCTGCTGGGCGACCTCGGCCGCAGCGGCGGCCTGTTCGAGCTCGGCCGTGCGCGCCATCAGGTCGGCCTCGAGCGCCGCCGTCACCGACTCGAGCTCTGCGGCGGTCGCCTGCTGCAGGTCGGCACGGACCGCGGCCGCCGCGTTGCGCTCCTCGAGCGATGCCAGCCGGCCCGACAGTGACTCCACGTCCTGTTCCTCGCGCAGCCCCGTCCGCCCCACCGATTCGGTGCGGGCTCGCAGGCGTGCCGCCGCCTGGTCAGGATGGTCGCCGTCGAGGACCGCCTCCCAGCGCGCCGAGAGCTGCGCCTGTTCCGCGTCGAGCGTCGCCACCGCGGTCGCCAGCTCGGCCTGTTCGGTCGCTCCGGACTCCTCCGCTTCTTCGTCGGCAGCGGACATTTCGGCCGCCAACCGGGCCGCTTCGGACTCGAGCGTCGAGACGACGTCGACGTCGGCGGCGGCGTCGAGTGCGGCGGACACCGACCGGCCCCGCTCGCGCAGGAGGCCCGAGAGGCCACGGGCGCGCTCGACGAGACCCTGGACCCGCCCCAGCGCGTCGGCCAGGTCCTCTTCCCGGCGTGAAGAGAGCTCGGCCGTGGTCGAGGAAGCCTCCGAGTCGAGCTCCTCGAGCGCCTGGTGCAGCTCACGCTCCTCGTCGCGGCAGACAGCGAGACCCTGGGCCGCCGTCGCACGGCGTCCGGCCAGCTCGGCCAGTTCGGCGCCGGCCAGGTAGCGCCGCGCCTCCAACAGCTCGGAGGCGACCGCGTCGTGCGAGCGCGCTGCCGCCGCCTGGCGCTCGAGGGGCCGGATCTGCCGACGGACCTCGCGGACGAGATCTCCGAGTCGCTCGAGGTTCTCCGCTGTCGCAGCCAGCCGGCGCTCGGCTCGCTCCCGTCGCCGGCGGTGCTTGAGCACGCCCGCAGCCTCTTCGATGATGGCCCTGCGGTCCTCGGGCCTGGCATTGAGGACGGTGTCGAGCTGGCCTTGCCCGATGATCATGTGCTGCTGGCGACCCACGCCGGAGTCGCCGAGCAGCTCCTGGATGTCGAGCAACCGGCACGGCGCACCGTTGATGGCGTACTCACTGTCACCCGAGCGGAACAGCGTGCGCGTAATGGTGACCTCGACCAGGTCCACCGGAAGCTTGCCCGACGAGTTGTCGATGGTGAGCGAAACCTCGGCGCGTCCGAGCGGTGGGCGCGACGAGGTGCCGGCGAAGATGACGTCTTCCATCTTGGCGGAGCGCAGCGACCGTGGTCCTTGCGCGCCCAGAACCCAGGTCACCGCATCGACGACGTTGGACTTGCCACTTCCGTTCGGGCCGACCACGACGGTGATCCCCGGCTCGAATTTCAGCACCGTCGGGTCGGCGAAGGACTTGAAGCCCTTGACACTGAGTGACTTCAGGAACATCGAGGCGACCCTATCGAACCGGAGGACGCGGATCGGGGCTCTTCGAGGCCTTTAGACCTGGCAGTGTTCGCAGAAGAATGTGGACCGGCCCCCGGTCTTGACCCGCACGATGACATTCCGGCAGCGGCGGCATGGCTGGCCTTCACGGTCGTAGACCTGATGGGAACCCTGGAAGTCGCCGATCTCGCCGAACAGGTCACGGTATTGCTCGTCGGCGAGAGACGAGCCACGGTGCTTGATGGCGTCCGCCAGCGTCTCGACGATGGCGCGGTAGAGGCGCCGGACCTCGGTGGCGGTGAGCGAATCAGCCGGGCGGTCGTACCGGAGGCCGGCCTGGTACAGCATCTCGTCGGAGTAGAGGTTGCCGATACCGGCGGTGAAGGTCTGGTCCATGAGCAACGGCTTGATGGCGCCGTGGTGCTGGTGCAACAACGCGCCGAAGCGCTCCCAGCTCATCAGGTCCTCAATGGGGTCGAACCCGAGGTGGGCCAGTTCCGGCACGGCCTTGCGTATGGCCGTTCCATCTCCGCCCGACACGCCCGACACGGGGCTCAGCGGTGTGCCGTCCGGCTTGAGGGGCGGTGTGGACACGAACAGCTCGCCGAAGGTTCTCGGGTCGACGTAGCGAAGCTCGCCGCCCTGGGTGAAGGTGATGACGACGTGAGTGTGCTTTGGCTTGGGGTCCTTGGGGGACTTGACCCGCAACAACTGCCCGCTCATGCCGAGGTGCACCACCAGGGTGTCACCGCTGTCGAGCGTGAGCAGCAGGTACTTGCCGAGCCGTCCCACCGACTTGATCGTGCGGCCCTCGAGCAGGGCGCGGAAGTGCTTGGCCGACGGGTGACGCCGCACCGAGCGTCCGTTGGCGACCGACACGGACTTGATCTTGCGGCCCACCACCTCTCGCGAGAGGTCTTGGCGCAGCGTCTCGACCTCGGGCAGCTCAGGCATCCCCCAGCACCTCCCAGGCCTGTCGCGCCGCCTCTTGCTCCGCGTCTTTCTTGGAGCGACCCTCACCCACGCCCGAGCGGTGACCGTCGAGGTAGACCTCGGCCACATAGGCGCGATCGTGGTCGGGGCCCGATCCGGTCACCACGTAACGGGGTGTTCCGACGCCGTCGCGTACCGCGCGCTCCTGGAGCCGGCTCTTGTGGTCGAAGTCGTCGGGCTCCTCGCTCGCCCGCTCAATGGCTTCGCCGAGCTCACGCACCACCAGTTGCTCCACCGCGTCCCAGCCGGCGTCCAGGTAGACCGCCCCAAGGATGGCCTCGAAAGCGTCGGCGAGGATGGAGGCCTTTGTCCGCCCGCCGGACGCCTCCTCTCCCCGGCCCAACAGGAGCACCTCCCCCACGCCGAGCTGCGCCGCCACCTCGGCGAGCACTCGTGCGTTGACCACGGCCGAACGGACCTTGGCCAACTTGCCTTCCGCGAAGGTCGGGTACCGGTCATAGGAGTAGCGGGCGACGACGAGGCTGAGCACCGCGTCGCCCAGGAACTCGAGACGCTCGTTCGAAGGCGCACCACCCTCCTGTTCGCCGCACCAGCTCCGGTGGGCGAGCGCGTGGGGGAGCAGGTTCAGATCGCCGAAGGTGTGTCCCAGCCGTTCGGCCAGTGCGGCCGCCCCCTCGGCCTCCGGGTCACCCTGCCTCGAGCTTGGCGTAGACGTAGTCAACGGCGTCACGGACGGTGCGCAGGTCCTCGAGGTCCTCGTCATCGATGCGGAACCCCACGGTGCGCTCTCCTAGTTCCTCCTCGAGCGCCTCGACGAGCTCAATCAGGGCGAGCGAGTCGGCATCGAGGTCCTCGACGAACGACGCACCCTCGGTGATCGACGACGGGTCAGTCTCGAGGATGTCGGCCAGCTGGTCCCGGATCAGCGCGAAGACCCCGTTCCGGTCGAGGGGTCCCTGATTTGTGTGGGTTTCAGCGGGCACGGACGCCAGTGTATTGGCTGGCGGGCTCGAACTGCCCGTTTCCGGCCTCTGAGCTGGGATTTTCAGGTCTTCGGCGCGGGACGCACGGCGGCAGCAACCTGGTCGACGAGGCCTCTCGCCGCGCATTCGTGGGCGACGAGGATCGCGTTCATGACGGCGGTCGCGTTCGACGAGCCATGGCTGATCACGCAGACCCCGTTGGTCCCCAGCAGCATCGCCCCACCGGTGTTCTCCGGCTCGAGCTCCGCCGCCAAGGGCAGGATGTGCGGGAGGAGCACGTCCGCAGCTTTGGTGGTTGCCTCGTCGGTCCCGAACACGCCCAGCAGCGTGTCGAAGAGGAACCGGAGCGAACCTTCCAGCGTCTTGAGGGCGACGTTGCCGGTGAAGCCGTCGGTCACGACGACGTCTGCGGGCGACGGAAGCAGGTCCCGACCCTCGAGGTTGCCCACGAAATCGAACCCGGACTCGGTCTGCAGGAGCACGTGGGTCTCCTTGACCAACGGTGTGCCCTTCGTGGGCTCCTCGCCGATGGAGAGCAGCCCCACGCTCGGCGAGCGTGTCCCGAATCGGGCGGTGACGTAGGCAGCACCCATCTCGGCGAACTGGGCCAGCATGGGAGCGGTGCACTCGGCGTTCGCCCCGGCGTCGACCAGCACGGCGGGTGCACGGCCGAGGCGGGGAAGTGGGGTTGCTATGCACGGCCGCAGGACGCCGGGCAGGCGCCCCATCCGCAGAAGAGCCGAGGCCATGGTGGCACCCGTGTTGCCGGCCGAGACCATGGCGCACGCCTTCCCGTCGCGCACCATCTCGGCGATCCGTACCAGTGAGGAGTCCTTCTTGCGCCGCACACCTCCGGCCGGGTCCTCGTCCATGGCGATGACCTCGCTACATGGGAGGAGTGGCAGCCCCAGGGTGTCGCCGACCAGATCGGGAGGGCCCACGAGGGCAACACCCACCCCGTGTTCCTCGAGTGCCCGCCTCGCGCCTTCGACCACTTCAGCCGGAGCCTTGTCACCCCCGACCGCGTCCACTGCGACGGGCAGCGTGGCGAGCGTCTCCGGCGACGGCCGCTCGCCCCGGCGGCTCAAGTCAGTCGACCTCGACCGCTTGGCGACCCTTGTACCAACCGCAGCTCGGGCATACGACGTGCGGTGTCTTGGCCGCCTGACAGTGAGGGCAGACGCTGCGTGGCGGCCGGGCCAAGCGCCAGGCGCCGGCCTGGTGCGAACGGCCCTTGGCCTTGGACTTCTTCTTCTTCGGGACAGCCATCGCAGATCTCCAGGACGGGTCGAGCGGGACGCACCGGGCGGCGTCAGCCGGCTACCGGAGCACGTCGAGGTTAGCCCACCGCGGATCCCGAGGGGCAACGCAACCGCAGTCGCCCTCATTGAGATTGGCTCCGCAGACCGAGCACAAGCCGGCGCACTCGTCCCGGCACAACGGTGCCATGGGCAGCTCGAGCACGATGGCATCCCGCACGAGAGGGCCGAGGTCGACGATGTCGTCGACGATCGGGTACAGATCGTCGTCCTCGGGCTGACCGCTCACCAACGGTTGGTCGCCGAACCGTTCGCGCACGTCGACGATCAGCCCGCCCGAGACCGGCTCGGCGCACCGCCGGCACGTCCCGACCCACGGCGCTCGCACGGTCCCGGCCGCCTCGATCCCCCCCTCGAAGGGCCTCAAGACGACGTCGACCTCGGCCGCGGCGCCGGCCGGGACCACACTTCGGCCCGGATCGATGCCCGATGCCTCGAGCGGGCCCGCGAGCGCAACCTCGGCCGTGCGTTCGACGTGCATCGGCTCCGATCGGGCCGAGCGCCGCAGACGGGCCACGTTCACCAGGAAGGGATCGGAAGCCGTCACGACTGGTCCTGATCGAAGAACCCAGCCTCCCCGTCCGCGGCCGCATCCTCTTCTAGGGCAGCCTCTACCAACGGCGCCGCCAATTTGGCCCGGCCGGCGTGCACCGTTCGGGTGAGCCGGTCGAGCACGATCTCCATGCCCGCCAGCTTGGTGTCGCAGAAGTCCTCCGCCTGGTGGCGAAGCGACCTGGCCTCCTCGTTCGCGTCGTCGAGGATGCGTTGCGCGACGGCATTCGCTTGGCGAACGATCTCGGTGCGCTGCACCATCTGCTCCGCCTGCGCTCGGACCTCGTCCATCAGCGCCTCCGCCTCGCGCGTGCGCTCGGCCATGAACTCCTCGCGCTCGCGCAGGAGCCAACGGGCCTGGCGCAACTCGTCGGGGAGACTGTCGAGCCCGGTCTCCAGCAGGGAGGTGACCTCTTCGCGCGACACCATCACGGAGGAGGAGAGCGGCATCGACTTGGCGTTGGCCATGATGTCGAGCAAGTGGTGCAGGATGCCCTCGATCCCGACTTCGGCGACCGGTTGCTCCTCGTCCACGTCGAGGAACTGGTCGCTCACGGCGCCCCCCTCTCCTCCTCGTACTTGGCACGGAGCGCCTTTGCCACCACCTCGGGGACGAAGGCTGAGACGTCACCGCCGAAGCGCGCCACCTCGCGGACGAGCTTCGACGCCACGAACGAGTACTTGGAGCTCGTGGGGATGAAGATCGTCTCGACCCCCGAGAGATGGTTGTTCATCTGGGCCATTTGCATCTCTGTCTCGAAGTCCGACACGGCGCGCAGACCCCGCACGATCGCCGAGGCGCCGACGTCGCGAGCCACGTACACGAGCAGCGTCGACACGGACACGATGCGAACGGAAGGGATGTGTGCCGTCACCTGCTCGAGCATGGTCTTTCGTTCTTCGAGGTCGAACAGCTGCGCGCTCTTCTGGGGATTGCGCAACGCGGCGACGACGACCTCGTCGAAGAGGCGGCTTGCCCGTTCGACGATCTCGAGGTGCCCGTTGTGGAAGGGATCGAACGATCCCGGGAAGAGGCCGACCTTCATGAGGCTGCACCGCTGCGACGAGCCACGGTGACGAGCGTACCGCCGTACCGGCGCTCTCTCGTGCTCACCCATCCGTCGGCGAGCTCGACCGGAGCGGAGGATTCCATCACGGCAGTGGCGGCCTGCAACTCACCGAGCAGCTCGGACCACTGCGTGAAGTCGTAGGGCGGATCACACAGGGCGAGGTCGAACGAGGCGGCGGCGGGCCCGGCCGTCCGCAGCCAGCCCGGCAGCTCGGCACGTACGAGTGTGACCGTCTCCTCACCCAGCCCTACGGTGCGGAGGTTCTCCCTCACGGCCTCGAGAGCGGTCGGATCCGAGTCGACGAAGGTGACGGCTGACGCTCCCCGTGAGAGGGCCTCGACCCCGAGGGCGCCGCTGCCTGAGAACAGATCGACCACCCGCAACCCCTCGACCCCACCCCTCGAACCGAGGATGTCGAAGATGGCTTCGCGGACACGATCCGAGGTCGGCCGGACCGTAGGCGGCAGCCTGGCGGAGAGGCGGCGCCCGCGGCTCCGGCCTCCGATGACCCGCATCGCCCTTCACCATAGGGCGCTCGGCTCAGCTCTTGAACAGGTACTCGCCCTCGTCCTCGCTGAGGAGGAGCCGCACCTCGTCGGCCATAGCGGGGTGGGCCGCCAGCTGCGGGTCCTCCTCCACGATTGCCTGGGCGACGTCGCGCGCCACCGACAGAAGGGCGAGGTCCTCCTCGTCGGACAGAGACGCCAACGTGAGATCACTCTGTCCCTTCTGGCGCGCCCCGAGAAGGGTGCCCTCGCCGCGCAGACGAAGGTCCGTCTCCGCCAGTGCGAACCCGTCGGTCGTGGCCGCGACCGCGGCCAGTCGTTCGTTGCCCGCCTCACCGCCGAGCAGGTAGCACCAGCTCGGATGCGTGCCCCGGCCGACCCGTCCCCGCAGCTGGTGCAACTGCGCGATCCCGAAGCGGTCGGCGCTCTCGATCACCATGACGGTGGCATCGGGCACGTCGACCCCGACTTCGATCACCGTCGTTGCCACCAGTACCTGCACGTCGCCCGAGCGGAATCGACCCATCGCGTCCTCACGGGCGGCCGCCGGCATCTGGCCGTGGATCAGGCCCACGCGGAGTCCGGCCAGCTCTTCAGCGGCGAGCCGCTCGTACTCCTCGATGGCCGATTTCGCCTCCACTCGGGGCGAGTCGCTCACCAGTGGGCACACGACGAAGGCGCGGTGCCCCTGAGCCGCCTCGGTCCGGACGCGTTCCCACGCCTGCCCGCTTCCGCCAGGGTCGGGCAGCCACTCGGTGGACACCGGGAGCCTGCCGGGCGGCAGTTCGTCCAGCGTGGTGAGGTCCAGGTCCCCGAAGATCACCATCGCGGCGGTGCGGGGTATGGGTGTCGCGGTCATGACGAGAAGATCGGGGTCGCCCGCGGCACCTTTGGCGCGCAGACCCGCCCGCTGCTCCACACCGAAGCGGTGCTGTTCGTCGATCACCACCATGCCGAGAGACGCGAACTCGACGTCCTCGGTCAGGAGCGCGTGGGTACCCACGACGATGTCGATCTCGCCCCTCGCCAACCCCTCCAATGTGGCGGCCCGTGCTTTGCCTTTGACCCGGCTGGTGAGCAGCTCGACCCGGACTTCTCCGCCACCCATTCCCCCGGGTCCCTCCAGGTCTCCGAGCAGGGCGCGCACGGCGGAGAAGTGTTGTTCGGCCAGAACCTCGGTCGGCACCATGAGCGCGCCCTGGTGACCACTCTGGACGGCCGCCAGCAGGGCGGCCAGTGCGACCACCGTCTTGCCCGAGCCGACGTCGCCCTGGAGGAGCCGGTGCATCGGGAACGGGCCCGCCATGTCGGCCACCACGACGGCCAGGGCACGCCGCTGGGCCTGCGTGAGCTCGTAGGGCAGCGCTTCCAAGAACCGCGCCACCAAGGTCCCGCCCACCGCGCCCGCTACCTCGCGAGGGGACACGTCGTGTCGCAGCGCCCGCGCGTTCACCTCGAAGGCGCGGCGTCGCAACACGAGGGCCAACTGCAGCCGGAAAAGCTCGTCGAACACCAGACGCCGGCGCGCCGGCGCGACCACGGCCATCGACTCCGGCAGGTGGATCGCCCCGAAGGCCTCGGTCCTATGCCAGAGCTCGAGGGAGGACCTCCAGTGCTCGGGCAGGGGATCGGCCAGCTCACCGGCACGGTCGAGCGCTTCCTCGACGTAGGTTCCGATCTCCCAACTGGTCAGGCCGGCCTTCGCCGACGCCGGGTAGATCGGCAGGATCCGCAGCGTGCGACGGCCCGTGCCCACTGCGGCGGCGACGACGTCGACGACCGGATTCACCAGTTGGCGGCTGCCACGGTATTCCCCGACCTTCCCCCAGAAGATGGCTTCGGTCCCCGGCTCGAGCTGCTTCGCCCGCCAGGGCTGGTTGAAGAACACCACCGCGAGGCGCCCCGTGGCGTCGCGAACCACCACGTCGACGACGACGCGTCGGTTTCGCGCTCGCCGCGAACGCACCGACTGCACCGCAGCGAGCACGGCCGCCTCGTCGCCGGCCCGCAGGTCGGACACATCGGCTTGACGGGTGCGGTCGATATACCTGCGGGGGTAGGTGGTGAGGAGGTCGAGCACCGACTCGACGCCGAACTCCGCCAGGCGCTGGACCTTGGACGCAGACACGGTGGCCAGCACCGACACCGGCCGCCCGGCGAGGTCGCGCAGGGAGCGACCGCTACTCAATACCCAACAGGTACGGGTAGAGCGGCTGTCCCCCGTGGTGCACCTCCATGGCGACATCGGGGTACTCCTCGGACAGCCACTCCTCGATCGCCCGGGTGTCTGCCTTGCGCGCACCCTCACCCTCGATGAGCGTGATCAGCTCGTGCGACTCGTCCAAGAGCCGGGCGACCAGGAGCCGCGTGCACACGACGATGGAATCGGCAACCGCCACCACTCCGTCGCGCGAGATGCCGATGTAATCGCCTGCATGCACCTCCCCCGCGTCGGTCTGTGCGTCGCGCACGGCCTGGGTGACCTCGGCCGGCACGACCCGGACCGCCGATTCGGTCATGGACACCGCGTTGGCGTCGGCGGTCGCGGCCGGGTCGTACGCGAGCAGCGCGGCGAAGCCCTCGACGATGGAACCGGTGGCCACGACCTTGACCGTTTTGTCGCTCAGGGCGTCGACCTGTTCGGCAACCGGGCGGATGTTCTTGTTGTTGGGCAGGATCACCACGTCGTCCGAACCCACCGCCTCGACCGCCTTGAGCAAGTCCGCGGTCGCGGGGTTCATCGTCTGACCCCCGACAACGAGATGGTGCACACCGAGCGAACGGAAGATGCGCCCGATGCCGTCTCCGGTGACCACGGCCACGACACTCGTGGTGGGGAGCGGCCCGGCGCCCTCGAGGCTCGGCCCGGCACCCGGTGCTCCTGCGCTCTCGCGGACCCAACGCTCCTCTTCCACCTGCTCCTCGAGGTCGGTGACCCGGATGCGGCGAGGCCGCCCCCGCTCGAGCGCCGCCTCGACCGCCGCGCCGATGTCGTTGGTGTGGATGTGGCAGTTCCACAGGCCGTCGCCACCCACGACCACGATGGAGTCCCCGATCCCGGCCCACACCTCCTTGAAGTCCTCGATGGAGTCGTCGGGCATGGAGAGGAGGTACATGACCTCGTAGCGCAGGTCGTCGACCGCGTGTTCCTCGACACCCACGGCCTGTCCGCCCGTCGGCGACCCGGCGGCGAGCGCCTCGAGGTCCGGCGCGCCCACCCCCGAGGGCTCGGGGAGGGGACGGCCGTCGAGGACGAGCAGGAAGGCGTCGAGGAGCAGCAGGAACCCGGCGCCGCCGGCATCGACGACGCCGGCCTGGGCCAGGACCGGCAGGAGCTCGGGGGTCCGCGCCAGCGCTTCGGCCGCCCTCTCCGTGCCCGCTCCACCACGTCCAGCAGGCCGGAACCGTTTCCGTCCGCCGCACCTGCGGCTGCGGCCGCCGCCACGGTCAGGATCGTCCCCTCCACCGGGCGCACCACCGCCTTGCGGGCCAACTCCGATGCATGCGCCATGGCGTCGACGAGGAGCTCGGGACCGACGCACTCACCCTGGCCCATGCGCTCGCTCATGCCCCTCAGCAGCTGCGAGAGGATCACCCCCGAGTTCCCCCGCGCCCCCATCAGCGAGCCGTGCCCGATAGCGCGGCAGACCTCGTGGATTCCGGCCCCGTTCAGGCCCTCGAGCTCCGTGACGACGGCCTCGAGGGTCAGCGCCATGTTCGTACCCGTGTCCCCGTCGGGTACCGGATAGACGTTGAGCCGGTTGATGTCCTCCTGATGGAGCCGGAGAGCGTCCCGATAGCCCTCCATGACGGCGCGGAGATCGGCCGCGCCGAGGGTCGCCGGGGAGGTCATTGCAGGGGATGCTAACCTTTAAGCCGCTCGTGAAGGCCTGCCTGGCAGTTCCCACGCGGCCTCCCTCAGGAAGGTTCATTCCCCATGGCATCTGTGTGCGACATCTGCGGCAAGAAGCCCTCGTTCGGCATGAACGTGAGCCACTCGCACCGCCGCACCAAGCGGCGTTGGAACCCCAACGTGCAGCGGGTGCGAGCGCTGGTCGACGGCGCGCCGAAGAGGCTTCACGTCTGCACCTCGTGCATCCGGGCCGGCAAGGTCACCAAGCCACGCCGGCGGCACTTCGAACCGACCGCGACGAGCTGAGGATCGGGTCCTACCCGAGGGAGTGCTGCCACCCGAGCCGGTCGAGCGCTCGTTCGCGAAACGTCCGCTCGGCCGGGTCCGCGACGACGACGCCGATCTGTACCGGTGACTGCAACCCCGCCTCCGCGAACGAGGAGGAGACCTCGTCGAGCGCGGAGGGGCTGACCGCGAAGACGAGCTCGTAGTCCTCGCCGCCGCCGAGAGCCTCGTCGAGCGTGGCCCCATCCGCCACCGGCACGTCGTCGAGCCGAAAACCCACTCCGGAGGCGTCGGCGAGCCGGTGCAGATCGAGCGCCAATCCGTCGGAGACGTCGATCATCGCGTGCGCCCCGGCCCGTCTCGCCAGGTCGCCCTCTCGCAGGCGAGCTCGAGGCCTCCGGTACGCGGTTGCGGAGGCAGTGGCCGTAGCCGTGGCGGGAACACCGGGCGCGGGCGCAGAGGCGGCCTCCTTGAGCGTGCGCAGGCCGGCCGCCGACCCGCCACACGGCCCGGTCACGACGATCGCGTCCCCTGGCACCGCGCCCGACCTGGACACGGTCGCACCGCCCCCGGGCACCGTCCCGAGCACGGTGACGGCCGCGACGGCCGACGGAGCCGAGGACACGTCCCCGCCCACGACCGGGCACCCGCTCGCCGCCGATGCCTCCGCGACCCCCGACATGATCCCCAACGCCAGCTCACCTGTTCCCGACCCTCCCGGGACGCAGAGCGCGACCAGGGCTCCGAGCGGTGACGACCCCATGGCAGCCAGGTCGCTGAGGGCTCCCATCACGGCCTTCCAACCCATGTCGGCAGGGCTGGACAGCGCCAGGTCCACGTGGACACCCTCGACCAGGCTGTCCACCGAGACGACCACCGAGCCGCCACCGGGCACGGCGACGACGCCGGCGTCGTCTCGCAGCCCGAAAGCCTCGATTCCGCTTCCGAGCACGTTGCGAATAGAATCCACAAGCTCGTCTTCGACGAGCTGCGTCAGGTGTCGAGGTTTGGGGGACCCCACGGCACATGCCTAGCATTGGACCCCACCGAACCGGGCTGGACGAAGGAGCAGATCCCCCGCACATGGAGCCGACGAAGAACGCAAAACTTCTGGCTTGGGTCGACGAAGTCGCGACCCGGACCACGCCGGACCGCATCCATTGGTGCGACGGATCGGCCGACGAGTACGACCGCCTGTGTCAGGACCTGGTCGACGCCGGCACCTTCACCCGGCTCGCCGATGCCAAACGGCCCAACAGCTACTGGGCCCACTCCGATCCCGGCGACGTGGCCCGAGTCGAGGACCGCACCTTTATCTGCTCGGAGAAAGAGGTCGACGCCGGACCCACCAACAACTGGCGGGACCCGGCGGAGATGCGCCAGTTCCTCGACGGCCTCTTCAAGGGCTGCATGCGCGGCCGCACCATGTACGTGGTCCCCTTCTCCATGGGACCGCTCGGTTCGGACATCGCCCATATCGGCGTGCAGCTCACCGACTCCCCCTATGTGGCCGTGTCCATGCGGATCATGACCCGTATGGGGGCGGGAGCACTCGAGGTCCTCGGCGAGGACGGCGAGTTCGTGCCGTGCCTGCACTCGGTGGGCGCACCGCTGGAGCCAGCGCAGAAGGACGTCCCCTGGCCGTGCGATGCCGAGAACAAGTACATCGTGCACTTCCCCGAGACGCGTGAGATCGTCTCGTACGGTTCGGGTTACGGCGGCAACGCCCTCCTCGGAAAGAAGTGCTTCGCGCTCCGCATCGCCTCGGTGATGGCCCGCGACGCCGGCTGGATGGCCGAGCACATGCTGATCCTCAAGCTCACGTCCCCCGAGGGCGAGACCCGCTACGTCACCGGCGCGTTCCCATCGGCGTGCGGAAAGACAAACCTCGCCATGCTCATCCCCTCCATCGACGGCTGGAAGGTCGAGACGGTGGGCGACGACATCTGTTGGATGAAGTTCGGACCCGACGGCCGCCTTTACGCCATCAATCCCGAAGCCGGCTTCTTCGGCGTCGCTCCCGGCACCAACACACATACGAATCCCAACGCCATGCTGACGTTGGACGGAAACTGCATCTTCACCAACACCGCGCTCACCGACGACGGCGACGTCTGGTGGGAGGGCATGACCGACGAGAAGCCCGAGCACCTGATCGACTGGAAGGGCAACGACTGGACGCCCGACTCGGGCACGCCCGCAGCACACCCCAACGCCCGCTTCACGGCGCCTGCCAGCCAGGACCCGGCGATTGCGCCCGAGTGGGAGGACCCGAACGGCGTTCCGATCAGCGCCATCCTCTTCGGCGGCCGTCGGGCCTCGGTCGTCCCCTTGGTCTTCCAGTCGAACGACTGGGAGCATGGCGTCTTCCTCGGCTCGATCATGGCGTCCGAGACGACCGCAGCCGCGGCCGGTGCCGTCGGCAACCTGCGCCGGGACCCGTTCGCCATGTTGCCGTTCTGCGGTTACAACATGGCCGACTACTTCGCGCACTGGCTCAGTATCGGTGCGCATGCCACGGACCAAGACGCCTTGCCGAAGATCTTCTACGTGAACTGGTTCAGAAAGAACGCGGACGGGAAGTTTCTCTGGCCCGGCTACGGCGAGAACTCCCGAGTCCTCGAGTGGATCTTCAACCGTGTCACCGGAACGGGGGACGACGGTGCGGTCGAGACGGCGATCGGAGCAGTCCCCGCTCCGGGCGCGATCGACATCGAAGGGCTCGACGTGACCAAGGAGGACATGGACGAGCTCCTGCGCGTGGACGAGGAGGGCTGGCGGGCCGAGGTGCCGCTGATCCGCGACTACTACGAAAAGTTCGGCGACCGGCTGCCGCCCGAGCTGACGAGCCAGGTCGACGCCCTCGAACAGCGCCTGACCTGAGATCGCCTGAGATCAGCCCGGCTCGGGCTCGCGGAAATCGCGCTGGACAATACGCGGGGTCCGCGCCGCCCGGCGGCCCGTGACGTAGGAGAGCCCGCCCAGCGCGGCGAGCACCGCCATGGTCGCGTCACCCTGGGGAAGCGTGAAGGCCACGACCACCGGGATGAGTGATCCCAAGACCCACACGAGCTGCTGACGCATGCCGAATCGGGCGAAGGCGCGCCCCTGGGCGGAGAGCGGAATCATGCGCTGCGTCAGGGCGTCGAAGGACGGCTGGGCCACGGCGCCGGCGATCCCCACGAAGAAGGCAAGCACCACCTGCGCGAACAGGGTGCCCCAGATGGCCACGCCGAGTGCCGTGACCGCGATGAGCAAGAGCGAGAAGAGCAGGAGCTGCTGCTCGGTCAACCGTTTTCGCAAGCGGCCCACCAACACCAGGCCCACGATGGCCCCGGCTCCACTGCCGGCCAGCACGAGCCCGTACCAATAGAGCCCGACCCCGTGCATCCGCCGCAGCCCGAAGGCGAGCATGAAGATCATGAATCCTTGGAGGCCGCGGATGATCGCCATCGCGGTCAGACCGAGCATGACCTCCGGATGGGCCATGGGTTGCAAGGCCATCAGGTCGCGCTCCCGCAGCTGGGCTTCCCCGGGCTCCCCGTACTCCCTGACGCGCACGGACTCGTCGGTCCACATCCGCTCCGAGTCACGACCGCGTATCACCGGGAGACGCGCACCGGCGACGGCGGCGGCAATGAACACGAGCATGGCGAAGAACAGCACCGCCTGCGAGCTACCGAGCTTGTAGAGGATGACGGCCGGAACGGAGACGACGAAGCCGCTGACCGTACCAAGGAGCGTGAGCCGCGCGTTCAGTGTGGCGTAGCCCGCCTGCTCTCCGGCCTCACCTGCGTCGGACTCATGGGCCTGGAGCGCCGCCATCTCGGGCACGAGGGCGCCCTTCGTGACGAGATACAGCTTCGAGCACACGAGGACGAGAAACGCCAGAGGGAAGAGCAAAAGGCTGTGGATGTGCAGCGCCATCAGCGGACAGAGCACGGCGCGCCCGACCGCCGACACCACCACCATCAGCCGACGGGCCCCGCGGCCGCGGTCGATCAGAGGGCCGAGGACCGGTGAGACGATGGCGAACGGCGCCAGTGTGAAGAGGAGGTACAGGAGGACCTTGTGATCGGCGGCGTCCGGGGAGATCGAGAAGAACAGCGACCCCGCAAGCGAGATCGTGATGAGCGTGTCCCCTCCCAGCATCGCCGATTGCACGAGAGAGAGCCGGCCGATCGGATGCGACTGGTCGAACAGGTCCTTGAAGGCCTCCCGCGCCATGTCCTTGAATTGTTCGACCTTGGGCGGCATCGCCACCGTCCCAATGTACGGTGCGACGCGAGCATCCACGCGTACGTCTCGATTCAGACGGACGTGGGTCGGGCCTCCCGGGTGGCCGGACAGGTCGATGCCGTCGAGGGCGTTTCGAGGCCGACCAGATCAGGAGAGGTGCGTGGCGCGGACCCACGTCCCACCTTCCGACTCAGCGGGCGGGTCGCCACATCGTCGTGACGACCGGAGCTCCACCGGGGTAGGAGAACTCCCCCACCTCCTCGAATCCGACGCCGGCGTAGCGATGGTTGTTGGCGGGGTTCGACGATTCGAGATAGGCGGGGGATCCCTCGGCATCGATCAGCGCCAGGTCATGTTCCAGAAGCGCCATCCCGATTCCCTTGCCGCGGTGATCAGGGTGCGTTCCCAGCAGACTCAGGTAGTAGTGGGGTTCGTCACGCGGGTGGGCGGCCTCGAAGCGCGTCAGGAGTTCGAGGTAGTCGCCGGCGGCCGACCCCAGATACTGATTGGCGAGTTCGGAGAGGCGGTCTTCCTGTTCTTCGCTCATCTCGGTGCCGCCAGGCGGAACCCAGACCGAGGTTGCCTCGCCGCCGACCGTCAACCAGACCCAGGGGTGGCGGAGCGCACCTTCGACGAACAACTTCCAAAACCGGGCGTGGTGTTCGATACTCCCGTCCGTTCGGGCCAGGGCGCGGCTCCACAGCGGATCGTCGGCAAACGCAAGCGTGATGATTGAGACCACCACCTCCCAATCGGCCGGCGATGCCCGCCGGGCATCGAGCTGAGCCATCACGTGTACCTCCCGTCAACGGCAATCCACCTGTCCCACCCATCCCACCATGGATCAGGCGATGTCTGCCCATCCACAAAGCGCCCCGACTCGAACAGGTTTTCGACGCACTGGAGAGTCGTCGTGACGAGCAGGGAAGAATCGGATAGGACCAAACGATCCGCCTGAGCCTCGCCGGGGGTAGAACCACCGCCTCACGACACGGCGCACTGACCCCGATTCGGCCGGGCGAAGGTGAACCCGTTCGTCGGGCCGGGGTGCCACCCCGCGTCCCGACTTCGCTCGGACGATGTTCGCCATCCTTCAGATTGCTCACCCCTTGCCGCGCCCGCTCATCGCCGCTACACCGTTGGTGCAGCGGCTGCGTCGCAGCCGGAGAGAGGAGCCGGGCATGCTCTCACGCGCGCTGACAATGCGTCGCCTCTTCTGTGCACTCGTCGCCCTCGCCGTGGCAGCGGTTGGCTTGGCCGGCATCGCACTGATCGACATCGCGGCAACTGCAGCGTCGTCGCCCGGAGGTCGACCGCCGGGCGAGGTCGTCTGCCACACACTCGCACCAGGGGAAAGAGATGCCTACGTCTTCGCCAAGTGCACCAACAGAGGTGCCACGGGCGGATCCGCCAAGGTCAACTTCGGGAAGCTGTTCCAGAACGCCGGGAACCCACCGGGTCAAGACGTCGAGCGCTCCCTTGTACCGCCCGGCCAAACCCGACTGTCCATGGTCGGTCTTCAGGTGTTGCCGACCAAGCCGTCCCAAGACCACTGGGGGATGGTCAGGCCTTCTGGCACGTCGTCGGCGGAGTCGTGGTAGCGCGCCATGGTGGTCGTCGTCGCCCAGCTGAAGTAGTCGTGGAGGACCTGGCGGAGCCGTTCGTCACGATCCAAACCGGTGTCGGCGAGCGCCAGATCGAAGCAGGCGATCGCCCGACGATCCATCTCGTCATGGGGACCGTTCCCGCTGTGCATTCTCACGACGGAGGTTTCGTCTCCAAGAAGTTCGGAATAATTCGCCGGGGCACCCAGAGCCTCCATCCAGTAGGCAGCCAGCCGTTCCGTGTGCTGAGGATGGTACCCATGGCTGAACGCGTGGCTCACGACCTCGTCGGCCAGCACCCTGGCATGCCAGGCATGTGCCAGAGCCAAGACTGCTTCTTCACCACCCGCGGCCTCGTAGACCGATTCCACGAGTCCAGGATGCCCTGCCACGGCCCCCGTCGGCTCATGGATCTTTGTAGAAGGGCGCGCTCGAAGGCGCTCCGAAGAGCCCCTTCGCCGGGGCACCGCCACCCTGGACGTCGGTCGCCGATCGCGGCGACTAACTCAACGCCCCAGACGAACGCAGCTTCGAGATCGTGTCGCCGTCCACCCCCCACTCCAGCAAACCCGAGACCGTGTCCGCACCAGCGAACGACGGTGGCTTGGACACCGACGAGGGCGTGCGGGAGAAGCGTGGGGCCGGTCCCGGCTGCACCGCCCCAGCGACCTCCACGAAGGTGGAGCGGGCCGCGTTGTGGGGATGAAGATGCGCCTCCCACGGCGAGAGCACAGGCGTCACGCACGCATCGGTCCCGTCGAAGACGGCTGTCCATTCGTCCCGGGTGCGGGCTTTGAAGATCGAGGCGAAGCGCGCCTTCATCGCCGGCCAGTCGTCCCGAGACATCTGCGACGGCAACGTCGAATCATCGGCCAAGCCAAGGCCCGTGAGCAGTTCGGCGTAGAACTGCGACTCGATACCACCCACGGCCATCCACTGCCCGTCCGACGTCTCGTAGACCTCGTAGAACGGAGCGCCGGTGTCGAGCATGTTCGCGCCCCGGAACTCGTTCCACAGGCCACCACGGCGAAAGGCGTGGATCATCGTCATGAGGCACGCGGCGCCGTCGACCATGGCGGCGTCGACCACCTGACCGCGCCCCGAACGCGCCGCCTCGAAGAGCGCCGCCACCATGCCGAAAGCCAGGAGCATGCCTCCGCCGCCGAAGTCGCCGACCATGTTCAAGGGCGGCACCGGAGCCGAATCGGCACGTCCCATGGACCACAGCGCGCCACCGATGGCGATGTAGTCGATGTCATGCCCCGCCATGGACGCCATCGGGCCGTCCTGACCCCAGCCGGTCATGCGTCCGTAGACGAACTTCTCGTTGCGGGCGAGGCATACGTCGGGACCAAGCCCCAGGCGCTCGGCCACCCCCGGTCGGAATCCCTCGACGAGTCCCTCGGCCTGCTCGACCAGCCCGAGCACCAGCTCGATGGCGTCGGGGTTCTTGAGGTCGATCCCGACGGAGGGTCGCGACCGGTTCAAGAAGTCCCAGTGCGCACCGTCACCCGAGGAGGCCTGCTCCTCGGCGCGCTCGACCGCTCCGGGTGCCGCCCGTTCCAGTCGCAGGACCTCCGCACCGGCGTCGGCCAACATCATGCAGGTGAAGGGCCCGGGCCCGATCCCCGCCAGCTCAATGATCTTGACCCCTCGCAGCGGTCCGCTTCGCTCTCCCACGCCAGGGATGCTGACCCGACCCGCCCCGGACGGTCAAGCTGGAGCGGTGCCCTCTGCCCGCGCTCCCGGTCGTGTCACGCTCATCGGCGACCATACGGACTACAACGGCGGGCTGTCCCTACCCATGGCCCTGGGGATGGCCACGGAGATCACGTTCGTCCCGCAACCGGGCAGCTTCCTGATCGGTGTCGACTCCGACGAGTTCCCTGGAGGGCACGTCGAGATCCCGCTCGAAGTCCCGCTCGACCCGTTCGGCTCGAAGACGTTCGCAAGGGGCACCGCGCCCCTTCCGCCTGAGGCCTTCCTGGCGGCCTGCCTCCTGCGGCTGCACCCATCGCCCTGCGGCGGCACGATCACGGTCACCAGCACCCTTCCCGTCGGTGCTGGACTCTCCTCGAGCGCAGCCTTCTCCGTCGCTCTGCTCCTCGCCCTCAACAGCGCCCAACGCTCTCTCGAGCCGGCTCTCGCCGTCGATCCGCTCGCGCTCGCCCTCGACTGCCAAGCGGCAGAGCGCGCGGCCGGCGTGCACGTGGGCCTCCTCGACCCGCTGGCCATCGCGGGCGCGCGCGAAGGCTATGCCCTGCACATCGACTTCGAGTCGCTCGATACTCGGCACGTACCCGTACCGGAGGAGGCGTCCTTCGTCGTCGTGCACAGCGAAGTCCCGAGGATTCTCGCCGTTTCCCCCTACGCCACTCGTCGCGCCGAGTGCGAGCGGGCGGCGCGGATTCTCGGGCGACCCTTGGGACGATGCACCCTCGGCGACCTGAGCGAGCTACCCGATCCGGTGCTCCGACGACGGGCCCGACACGTCGTCTCCGAGTGCGACCGCGTACGGGAGGCCGAGCGCTTGATGGGCCTCGGTGACCTGGCCGGTCTCGGCGACGTCATGACGGAGGGCCATCGCAGCCTGTCCGGCGACTACAAGGTCTCGGTTCCCGCCGTTGACGAGCTGGTGGAACAGCTCCTCGCACAGGACGGCGTCCTCGGTGCTCGCATGACGGGGGGAGGATTTGGCGGGTGCGTGATCGCCCTGTGTCGCCCCGACTCCCCCGCTCTCCATCCGGAGGTTCATCAGCCCCGCAGGGCCTGGCGGGTCAGTCCGTCAGCCGGCGCAACTCTTCTCGGGACGTAGCGACCAGCGCATCGAGCACTCCACACGCCCGGCCGCTGTCGACGGACTCCGCTGCCAACGCCAGGCCCGAGGCGAGGTCGTCCACTCGTCCGGCGACGAGGAGGGCGGCCGACGCGTTCAGGAGCCCGATGTCACGCCTGGCGCCCCGCTCACCCTCGAGCACGTCGCGGATGACGCCGGCGTTGAAGGCGGCGTCCCCCCCTCGCAAGTCGGCCAGAGTTGCCGGCGCCAGCCCGAGCGCGGCCGGCTCGACCCGCCATTCGGATACGTCGTAGTCCCGTCCACCCGCGCCCGCTCCATCACTGCGCACCTCCATCACCGACGAGGGCGAGGTGACGCTCAGCTCGTCGAGACCGTCGTCAGCGTGCACGATCAGAGTGCGCCGGCTCCCGGTGGCACCGAAGACAGCCGCCATGATCGGGGCCATGGCGGGATCGCTCACGCCGACGAGCTGGTGGCGGATCCGCGCCGGATTGGTCAAGGGACCGAGGAAGTTGAAGACGGTCGGGACGCCGATCTCCTTGCGCACCGGACCGACGAAACGCATGGCCGGATGGAAGCGCTGCGCGAAGCAGAACCCCATCCCGGCCTCGCGCGACACAGCGGGCGACGCCCTCGGGTCCGATCTCAACGGCCACGCCGAGCGCCTCGAGCACGTCGGCCGTGCCGACAGAGGAAGAAGCGGCCCTGTTGCCGTGCTTGCAGACCGGCACGCCGCACCCGGCCGTGATGAGAGCCGCGAGCGTCGTCACGTTGATGCTGGCCAAGCGGTCCCCACCGGTGCCGACCAGATCGACGACCCCACCGACATCGAGCGGGCAGGGCACTGCAGCGTCGACCATGGCACGGGCGAGACCCGTCACCTCCTCCGCCGTCTCGCCCTTGGCGTGGAGCAGGGTCAAGAAGGCACCGATCTGTGCCGGCGTCGCGTCGCCGGCGAAGACGACTCTCATGACTTGCTCGGCTTGCGTCTCGGACATCGACTCGCGCCGGGACAGAAGGCCGAGCACCTCCGGCCAGGAAAGACTCATCGATCTGAGCTCATCGGTCTGAACTCATCGGTCTGAACTCATCGCTCATCGGACCGATCTCATCGGATCGAGCTCACCGCGTCAGTCCCACCAGAGGTCTCCATCCAGCACGCCGCGCGCGATGAGGCCGAGCTGGACCTGCGACGTGCCCTCGACGATGGTCAGCTGCTTGGCGTCGCGGTACCACTGCTCAGTCGGATGGTCCTCCATGTAGCCGGCTGCACCGAGCAACTGCACGGCGAGCGACGAGGCCCGCACCGCCAGCTCGGTCGCGTGGTACTTGGCCATGGAGAGGAAGGGCACGTACTCCTTGGTGAACCGCCCGGCATCGGCCATGACGGCAGCCCGGTAGGTGAGCAACCGCGCCGCCTCGATGTCCACGGCGCACTTCGCGATCTCCCACTGGATGCCTTGGAAATCAGCGATGGTCTTGCCGAAGGCGGCCCGTTCTTTCACGTACTCCGTGGCGTACATGAGCGCGCCCTCGGCCAGCCCGATCCCGCGCGCCGCGACGATCGGGCGCATGGCGTTGAGCCCAAGCATTGCCAGGCGGAAGCCACCGACCTCGCCGATGACGTTCTCTGCCGGGACGTGAACGTCACGCAGGAGGAGTTCGCCCGTATCGACGCCACGCACACCCATCTTGTGGTCCCGCCGGCCCACCTCGACGCCGTCCCACGACCGCTCCACGATGAAGGCGGTCACCGAGTCATGGGCGCGGCTGGAGGGTTCGGCCGTTTTGGCGAAGACCGTGTACCAGTCGGCTTCGGCCACGCCCGACATCCAGCACTTGATGCCGTTCAGGACCCAGCCCGGTGCCCCCCCCACCTGTCCCGCGGCTCCGCCCCCTCCCGAGCCGTCCGGCACCGCCTTGGTCCGCATGCCCATCACGTCGCTCCCGGCCTGCGGTTCCGAGAGCCCGAAGGCGGCCCGGAGGGTCCCGTCGCAGATGCCTGGGAGGTACCGACGCTTCTGCTCCTCGGATCCCGCGATCATGACGGGGCCGGTCGGAAGGCGGGTGAGCAGGAGCATCAGCGCCGCGGTGTTGGAGTACTTGGCCACCTCCTCAATGGCAACGGCCAGCCCGAGGATGCCCGCCCCGGAGCCGCCGTACTCCACCGGAATGCACAGCCCGAGCAGTCCGGCATCCCGGAATGTCTCGAAGAGATCCTGGGGATACTCGCCTTCCTTGTCGATCGCACGAGCTCGAGGTCTGACCTTGTCCTGGGCCAGACGCCGGACGGAACTCTGCAGCTCCACCAGCTCGTCGGGAAGGTCGAAGTTCACCGGCGCAGGCTATCGGAACGCCCGAGCAGGTACTTTTTGGCTCTTGACCCTCGACGACTCCCCCAAGTCCCGGGCCGACCTCCAGTCGGAGCTCCGCAAGGAGCACCGGAAAGCGAAGCGGCACCAGCACCGTTGGCGCCGGCGCATCCTCATTGCCCTCGGCGCCGTGCTCCTGATCGCCGTGCTCGGCGCCGCCGGGATCTACGAGTACGCCAACTACCAGTTCAACCAGATCAAGAAGATCCACTCGAAGCACCTGGTCGCGCAGGCGCCGCCCGGGCAGCCGTTCACCCTCCTATTCGTCGGCTCGGACTCCCGTGCCTTCGTGAACGACAACAACGCCACGCAGGTCAACGCTTTCGGCACGACCTCGGACGCGGGAGGCCAGCGCAGTGACGTCACGATGGTGGCGCGGTTCGTGCCCGCCACCAAGACCGTGACCGTGTTGTCGATTCCCCGCGACCTGTGGGTGAACATCCCGGGTGACGACAACGGGATCTCGGGGATGAACCGCATCAATGCCGCGTTCGACGGTGGCCCGGACCTGCTCATCCAGACGATCGAGCAGGACCTCGGCATCCCGATCAACCACTACGTGGCGGTGGGCTTCCCCGGCTTTTCGGGCATGGTGGACGCGCTCGGCGGCATCACCATGGACTTCCCGACGGAGGTGAAGGACCAGTACACAGGCCTCGACGTCACGACCACCGGCTGCCAGACGGTCAACGGGACCGTCGCCCTGCAGCTCGTGCGCAGCCGCCACCTGTACTACATGGACCAGTACGGCTACTGGGAGTACGACGGACAGTCCGACTTCAGCCGGATCCTCCGCCAGGACAACTTCTTTCGCGCTGTGCTGGCCAAGGTCAACACGCTCTCACTGGCCAACCCACTGGCGGTCAACTCCTTCGTCTCCGCCGCCGTCGGGAACCTGACCATCGACGACACCCTGAGCGAAGGCGACATCCTTCACCTGGCGCAGCAGTTCAAGGGACTCGATCCCTCCCACCTCATCACCGAGACGCTTCCGACGACCGGGTTCGTAACCGATGGCGGGGCCGACGTGTTGCAGGAAGCCCAGCCGTATGCCGACAACATGATCAACGCGTTCAAGCAGCTCGGCGCACCGCAACCGACGCCGTCGCCGACCAGCACGACCACCACCACGACTACTCCGACGGTGCCGCGCAACCAGATCAACGTGCAAGTCCTCAACGCCTCGACCTCCAATGGTCTGGCGCACGCCACCGCGAGCGCGCTGGCGCTCCAGGGCTTCACGATCGCCGAGATCGGGGACGCCTCGTCGCCGCTGCAGTCGAGCACGTCCGTGATCCAGTACGGCTCCGACGGGCTCGAGGCGGCCCACACCCTCGGGGCGGCCTTGAACGGACCGATTACATACACGGAAGTGCAGGGACTCAACGCGCAGACCGTGACGCTTCTCGTGGCCGGGCCCCAGCTCACCGTGACCTCCTCGGCGCCCCAGTCGGCAACCGCGGCGAACCCCGCCCCGTCCGGCGGAGGCTCCACGACGTCCGGGTCCACGACAAGCACCTCGACGACCATCCCCGCCGACGTCGTCACGAACACCCAGCCTGAGCCGTGGAACCCGTACCTCTGCACGCTCGGCCCGGCGACGCAGGCGTCACCGAAGAAGCCGGCGCCCCCGAAGTCGGCTCAGAGGACGACCGGCAGGAGGGCGCCTACGACGTCGTCGACCTCGACCACGTCCTAACTCCGAACTGGCCGCGGATTCGGATCGGACCGCCCCGCGAGCGACTTGGGTGGACTGATTACCATTGTCATTGCGAGCGTCTGTCGCGAGCGTCTGTGGAATCCGGGCGTCCTCAGGCAACCCGACTGTTCGACAGGAGGCGGTCCCGATGTCGCTGCCATGTGGTCTACGGCCCAGATTTTCCGCCCTCTTCGCCTTGGTGGGTGCCTGGGGGCTCACGGCTCTCGTGCTCGGCGGCCCCGCTGCCGCCCTCTCTCTCGGGTCAACCGCGTCTCGATGGTCGATCACCGCTACTCCGAACAGCACCGCATCCGACGGCCTCAACGGGGTCAGCTGTCTCAGCAGCCTCGACTGCTGGGCGGTTGGTACCGCGAACCCGACGGCCGCTCTCATCGAGCACTGGGACGGCACCGCCTGGACGCTGGTGCCTGCAGCCGTACCGGGTCCCACGACCGCGCTCGAGGCGGTCGATTGCATCGACACCTCGGACTGCTGGGCTGTCGGTCGCACATCTCCATCCGGATCCGAGACCGTGGCGCTGGCCGAGCAGTGGAACGGACGGAGCTGGACGACGGTGTCGACACCGCCCGCTCCGGGTAGCGACGCCGGGCTGTTCGGTGTGACCTGCGCGAGCAGCGTCGACTGCTGGACGGTTGGCTCCTACTTCACGAATCTGGATCCACCCGCCACTCAGACCTTGGCCGAACACTGGAACGGCACAGACTGGGCCGTCGTACCGACACCATCGCTCCCCGGCAATCAGTACAACTTCCTGAATGCGACGACCTGCGCCGACAGCAACGACTGCTGGGCTGTCGGCGACTCTGCGGACTACGGACAGACCCTCGCCGAACATTGGGACGGCACGAGCTGGTCGATCGTCAAGACGCCCAACACCGCCTCAACGGACAACGTTCTCAACGGTGTCTCATGTGTCTCGACGTCCGACTGCTGGGCGACCGGCCAGGGCGCTGTCCGGGACGCTCGCCGTGAGATGGAACGGGCGGCGGTGGTCGATAGCCCCTACCCCCGCCGCTGGGCGGGGGATCTCGGGCTTCGCTTACGGTGATAGCGGTCTCGGAGGAAACAGCGTCGTCTGCGTGTCGGCCAAGAAATGCTGGGCGGTCGGCTTTGCTGGGCGTACCCCACACGCTCTCGTGGAGCAGTGGAACGGAACCAGCTGGAATCTCGCACGGGCGGCGAAGCCAGCGGGCTCCAACTTCAGCGATCTCTACGCCGTGTCCTGCGCCCTGGGTGGCACGTGTTGGGCCGTTGGGTCCTTCGACCTTGGCGGGTCCCCGGAAACCCTGGCCGAAGTCCACTGAAGTTCGTAGAGCTGCCCGCCGTCAGGCTTGCCCGAAGTCGTAGTGAGCAGTGAGCGCCGCCGCCCGCCGGCCTAGGCCGTCTTGCGGCGCTGGCGTACGATCCGCCGGCGCTCGCGCTCGGTCGTTCCTCCCCAGACGCCCTCCCGCTCGCGGTGGGCCAGGGCGTGCTCCAGGCACGCCTGGCGGACCGGACAAACGCCGCAGACAGCCTTTGCCTCGGCCGCGTCGGCCTCGTCCTCTGTCGCGGGGTAGAAGGCCTCGACGTCCAAACCTCGACAGGCGGCCTGCTTGCGCCAGGTGGCGGCGATCATGAAAAACACATCCTCGGGAACGGAATCTGAGCGGCGGATATGGACATTCGCCCTGCTCGGAGGACCAATTTCGGGCGAGCCGAAGTCATCAGCTCCGAATTCGGCGAACGAAAAGTATGACTTACGACCGTGGCGTCTGTAAAGACTTGTTCACAGGAATTCTTCCTGCTCAGGCCATCGGCAGCCACTTTGTTGTGCTACGGAGGTCCCCGAGCAGTTCTGACCTGACCTCCCGGGAAAGGGTGGTGCGGACCTCGTAGGAAGGGTGGGTGGCCACGAGAGCCACGTCGTCGTCGGCAGAGTGAGCGAATGCGTTCACCTGGCCCTCGGAGAACGGAAACCGTAGGTAGTGGACCGCCGAGGTCACCGCGTCTCGGGTCAGCGCCGCCGCGTGCTCAGCCTCCGGGCTGCCCATGACCAGATCGGCCCCGACCTGAATGCCCACCTGTCGCTCGATCCCGACGAGCCGAGGCAGCCACTCACGCAACGACCCTTCCGACGTGAGCTCGATGAAGAGCGTCGCAGACAGCTCCCCCTCGGACGGCAGGAGGCGGTTGTAGATGTCGAGCTCGGTCTGGATGCCCTCATCGCTGATGATCTTCTCGGCCCGTGCCATCTCCTGGATCTGGAAGCGCACGGTGTCCACGCTTTCGAAGATCAGGGTCATGAACGGACCGAGCCCGACCCGGCGAATGCGCTTCCGCGCCATCACCCGGGCTCGGTAGTCGCCCCGCACCCGTTCGTAGGCCCGCAGGTCGAGCACGTCGGCCAGCGTGAGCTCCGGGACCGCCTCGTCGGTACGCTCCGTCACCGGCCTTCGACGCCGTACACGCCGCGACATGACCTGCATGGGGTGCAGCGGACTCCTCCCGGTCTCTTGCCGGATGGAGCCGTTGGCGAGGTGGCAGTCGCCGCACACAATGTCGTTGGCCGCTGCCTCGATGTCACGGCCGAGGGGGGCCGCCACCTGGCGCGCCAGATCGTAATTCTCGGCGCGGTATCCCCACGTCCCGTCGATGCCCGAGCACCGCTGGACGAGCGTGCACTTCACCCCCGCCAGCTTGAGCAGATCGCGGGCGCGCAAACCCATGTTCTGCGCCTGGAGATGGCAGGCCACGTGATAGGTCACGGTGTCGGGCACGGCACCCGAGTCACGACCCGGGAACCCGTCACGTACCTTGAAAGAGTCCCCGCGTCACGGTGGCGCCGGACGAGATACTCCGCCGGATCGAACGTGTGCTCCGCCACGAGCTCCGCATCTCGTCCCGGGGCATAGATCGGGTAGTCCCGCTTGAGCACGTAGGCACAGGTCGGCTGGGCCACGATCACGTCGCGTCCCGCACGGACCTCGGACGCGAGGGAGGCGACGTTACGCCGCGCCGCCTGGCCGAACTCTGCAAGGTTGCCCGAGTGCAGCCATGGAGCACCGCAACACTTCGTGCCTTCCGGCAGGGAGCACTCCACCCCGTTGTGCTCGTAGACCTCGACGATCGCCTTCCCGATATCTGGCTCCATGTACTCGACAAAGCAGGTGGGGAAGACCGCCACGGCTCCGGCCCGGTTCGGCGCGGCGGCCTGCGCCTGCGTTTCCTCCGACCGCGAGGGCGACCGGCGGCGGAACCACGTCGTGAACCGCTGCCGGGCGTACGGCGGCAGTAGGCGATTCGCAGCGATGCCGACCGTCTTCTCCATGACTCGGCGCGGCAGGGAGCCCGGCGTGCCGGTGACCCAGTTCACAACGGGTGCTGCCGCCACCGAAACCGTGCCCGAGCGCGTCGGTTCTCCCGAGGAATTGGTCGGTGACGCGTTCCATGACCCCGACACCCTGCGCTTTGCGAGCGGCGTGGACCCTGCTCATGAGCCGCGGGAAGTCCAGCTCCCATTCGTGGGGCGGGACGTACGGGCACTTCACGTAACAGAGCTTGCACTGGTAGCACTCGTCGACCACCTGGTCGTGCTCGGCATCCGTCAGCTTCGAGACGTCCCCGTCGTTCCCGTCGATGAACGAGAACATCGTCGGGAACGACGGGCACAGGTTGAAGCACAGACGGCAGCCGTGGCAAAGGTCGAACACGCGGTCGACCTCCTCGCGCACGGCGACCGGGTCCAGGTACTTCGGGTCCGCCGGGTCGTAGGTCGCGGTCACTCCGCGCAGCCCCTCTGCCCTCTACCTCCATCTCGACGACGCCTCGCCTAGGCGACGGACTCGAGCCCTTGCGTGAAGCGCCCGGCGTGAGACTTCTCGGCCTTGGCCAGCGTCTCCAGCCATTCGGCGATCTCGTCGAAGCCCTCGTCACGCGCCGTACGGGCAAAGCCCGGGTACATCTCGGTGTACTCGTAGGTCTCACCCTCGATCGCCGACTTCAGGTTGTCCTCGGTCGCCCCACAGGTACGCCGGTCACCGGGTCGCCGACCTCTCGGAGGAAGTCAAAGTGCCCGAAGGCGTGGCCCGTCTCCCCCTCGGCCACGGAGCGGAAGAGCGCGGCCACGTCGGGGTAGCCCTCGACGTCGGCCTTCTGGGCGAAGTACAGGTACCGGCGGTTCGCCTGGCTCTCGCCGGCGAACGCCGTCTTGAGGTTGTCCTCAGTCTTCGTCCCCTTCAGTGATGGCATTTCTGTTTGGTCCCTTTCTATTTCTTGGCTCTTCGTTGTTCAGGCGTTCGTTGTTCAGGCGTTCGTTGTTCAGGCTTTCGTTCGATTCCTGTCCGATCGGCCCTCACAGCCTCAGGGAGCGACAGGCACTCGACGGCACTCGTCACAGAGGCCTCGGAAGACCACCTCGGCACTCTGGACGTCGAAACCTTGTGACGCCTGCGACGGAACCTGGAGCCCGGGGATGTCCATGGCCAGGTCGCGCACCTTGCCACAGGAACCGCAGACGAGATGGTGGTGAGCTGTCTCTATGCTGGGGTCGAAGCGTGCCGAGCCCGTCCCGACGTCGAGTACCGAGATCGCGCCCAGATCGGCCAGGTCGTTGAGGGTCTGATAGACGGTCTTCAGGGATACGTTGGGCATCTCCCGGCGCACTCGCTCGTGAACCCGCTCGGCCGACGGATGGGTCACGTCACCTTGCAGTGCACGGAAGATGCATTGACGCTGGGCGGTGATCTTGCGACCGTTGGACCTGAAGAGCTCGGTCAGTGCGTCGGGCGACAGCATGGCGTCGTCACCCTAGCGGCTTTGCCGCCTTAATGACAACGTTTGTCAAAATCGGCCCGCCGGCCGTACTGTTCTCGACACATCCCCGATCCCGACGCTGGGCACCGGCGGCTGGCGCCGAGACCTTCGCCCCGCCTCACCGCCCAACGGGTGGAAGTCTGACACTGTGAGCTCACGCTGTGAGCTGATGTGAGAGGTCGATTCCGCGGAGCAATGGAGAAGCTCGTTCGAGAACAGCTAGATGTGATGGTCAGCGAGCTGCAGCGCCGTGGCTGCATCCGCACCGTGGCCGTTGCCGCAGCATTTGCTGCCGTGCCGCGGCATCTCTTCCTACCTCGACGGTCTCGCGATCGGGCCTATACCGTGGACGAGGCCATTCCCACGCACTTCGACCGGGACGGCGTCCCGATCTCCTCGTCGAGTGCTCCCACCATCATGGCTGTGATGCTGGAGATGCTGGCGACCGACGCGGGAGAGCGCGTTCTTGAGGTGGGAGCGGGCACCGGCTACAACGCCGCGTTGCTGGCTCGGCTCGTGGACCAGGGTGGACATGTCGTGTCCATCGACGTGAACCCGACCGTTGCGGCAGAAGCCGAAGCCAACGTCGCTGCCGCCGGGCGGAGTGTCGAGGTTGTCACCGGCGACGGCTGGGAGGGCGTGGCCGGCGAGAACTTCGACCGTGTCATCGTCACCGCAGAATGTTGGGACGTCTCGCCACACTGGGTGGACCAGCTTCGCGAGGGCGGAGCACTCGTGCTGCCTCTCTGGTTGCGACCCGGTCTGACCTTCGCGGTGGGCTTTCAGAAGGTGGGTCAGTGCCTGGAGAGCCGCTCCCTCGCGTTCTGCGGGTTCATGCCGCTGCAGGGTGCTCACGGTGGTCCCCCTCGCCAAGCAACCGTTCACGCGTGGGCAGATCCCTCTGGAGTCAATCCGGAGACTCGCATGATCGCCGTGCTCGACAACGCGTCAGCCGATCGCGTCGCCAGGTTGGAGCGCCTCCTGAGAGAGAATCCTCTCGTCACGTCTGCACCTCCGCTGAGTCCGGGCTGGCACGTGCGATTCGCACTCGATCACCCCGACTCGATCGCCTTCGCGGGGCTGAGCGGCAAGTTCCGCATGGCCATGGGTTTTTTCGACGCGGACGAGAACAGCTTGGCTGTCGTGGAGGGCGAGCATGTCGTCTCGTGCGGAACTCCTGCCTGTCGCGAGCAACTTCTCACGACTCTTGCGACGGCAGCTCCGATCGATGCTGGACATCTGCGGATCAAGGCGGTCCCTCACGGCACCCCTCACGAGACCTCTTCCGAACGGATCGAAAGGCTGATCGTTCGGCCGAGCTACGACCTGATCGTCAACGAGGCTCGACAGCACATCTCGCGGGGCGTCGAACGGTAGCGCTGCGTTGTGGCGATCGAGCACGTGCTCACCGTCATTCCGCTGCGAGCCTCACGGGTTGCGTGTTGCCTCCGCTTCGAGTTGGTGCATCGTGAAGAGGGAGTGCAGGCGGATGCCCTCTTCAGCAACGACGTCGGCCCCTCCCCCTTCTCGATCGATCACGCAGATGGCGTCCCGCACGTCCGCGCCCTCGGACCGAAGGTCCTGGGCCGAGAGGACCATCTGCCCGCCTGTGGTCACGACGTCCTCAATGATCAACAGACGTTTGCCGGAGACGTCGCCCCCCTCGCACACCTGTTCGGTGCCGTACCTCTTTGGTTCCTTGCGCACGAAATAGGCGGGCAGCGTGGTCACGGACGACAGCATGGTGGCGAGAGGCACGCCCCCGAGCTCGAGTCCGGCGAGCCCGTCCACGCCGTCGGGAACGAGGGGAACGAGCGCCTCGACGATGTCGGCCAGGAGGAGGGGGTCAGATTCGAAGCGGTATTTGTCGAAGTAGTGGTCAGCCGTGCGACCCGAGCGCAAGACGAACGTGCCGGTGAGATGCGATGCGGCGTAGACGCGAGCGGCCAACGTCACTCCCCCATTGTGGCCGCTCTTCGACGGCATCGGGCTGATGCGGCGGAGCTCGGGCTCGGCCCAGGCGCGGTCTTCCGTCCAGGAGCGGACTCAGCGCAACTGGCCAAGACCTCGGACCCCCCGGGCCACCCGGAGTGAACCAACCACGCCGAGAGCGAGACCGACGAGCATGAGCAGGCCAGCGCCGAGGAGGGTCGGCGGCAGGGTACTGGAGAGGTAGGGGACGCCGTTGCCGATACCGTCGAGCAGGACGTGCGGTGCGCCGGAAGCCTCCGCCCCCCACCACGTCGCCATACCGGCGATCAGCAGGATCATGACGGCCGTCAGCGCGAGGGCGAGGACACCGAGCATTCGCAACGTCGTCCCGGCGAGGGCGGTGTGGCGGCCCACGGCGACCGCCGCGGCGGTGGCCACGCCGATGGCACCCACGATGACGAGACCCGTCGCGACGAACAACGCGCTGTAGGCCGGGAGGCCACCGTTGCGGTCGATCGCACCGAGATGGTGGGCCCAGCCCGCCATGGCAATCAAGAGCACGAGGGCGAGGGTGACCGCAGCCACGGCGCGGACAACGGGGCGACGGACTCGTTCCCATCCACCGTTGCGCACGAGCCGGGCGAACGAGGGCCCGACCAGGACCGCGGCGATCAGCACCAGTGCACAGCCGGCGATGCCCAAGGCGACGGCCGAGTCGAACCCGACGCCGGCCAATTCCCGTGTCGCCTTCGGAGTTCCTGCTTCCCAGCGATCGGTGAACTTGGCGAACCCGCCTCCCGCAACCAGGAACAGGGCCCAGCCGCACAACACGAGGACGGACCCGTCCCGCACACGGTCGGACGGCGAAGGAGAGGAACCGAACATCCGGAGGGCTCGCGCCCGTTCAGCCAGACCTGACCGGACCAAATCCAGATGGTCGCGGAGTGGGATGTGTCGATCCGACTCGTAGGAGTCCTCCATGAGCGCGGCCAGCTCGTCGCCGTATCGCGCCCTCCACGCGGATGGGTACCAGCGCAGCAAGCGGGCGTACGGCTCGCTCGAAGCCGCACCCTGGCCCAGGGTCTCATCCGGGCTGGAGCTCACACCCCGGCCAGGGTTCGTGCTCCGGCCAGGGTTCACCTTCCGTCGGAGCGTCATCTCAGCGCTCCGGGGAGCACGCCGAGCGTCGATCCGGCGATACCGAGGCGAACGGCACCCTCGTCGGAGAGGGCACGCATCTCCCGTACCGCCGACTCCAGGGCGATTCGGCCCTCGCCGGTGATCCGATACGGACGGCGCCGAGCGTCCGCCTCGGGATCGAGGGGTTCCGGCTCGATCAGCCCCCGCTCCTCAAGACGCGCGAGGGCGCCGTAGAGCGACCCGGGACCGAGACGGACTGCGGCAAAGGTTGCGATGTCCTTGGTGAGCGCGTACCCGTGCTTGGGTCCGTTGGCCAAGCTGGTCAGGATGAGAAACGCTGGCTCATTGTTCCGGCTCAGGCCGCTGGCGGACTGTGATCGGCGTGGCATGGACTCGAAGACTACTACGTCAAACGTATTAATGCAACGTCGCACGTAGTAGCGACTGCGGGCCGTTCCGTGGTGGACCGAAGTCAGGAGCGCTCCATCGTGTCGAGGCTCTTCAGGGTCCAGCCGAATGAGACCCGACGCCCACCGGTGCTGGCCACGATGGCCCACTCCTCCGGTGACCAGGAGAAGATGGCCTCCTGCCGGTGCCGTGCAGCGAGCGCTCGCGCCGCCGCCTCTTCGAGTCCCAACACGGCGACGCCTTCGTCCTGGTATCCGGTGTCCGGGTCGTGCCCCGATGCCGGCCAGGTCGAAATGGATGCCGATGCCGCCAACGTGCGGAGCTCCTCTTCGAGCGCGGCCTGACGACGCCGGTTCGTCCCGACTCCGGGCCGCTCGCCTCCGGGGTCCCATGCCGTCATGACGTGTACCGGTTGGGTGTCGGGCCAGGGCCACGGCCGTCCGGTCTTCCCCTTTCTCGCAGCCTGCACGACGAGAACGTCGTGCGGCGCACGACGGATCTCGACCGCGAGCCTCACGTAGGCCGACCACGGATCGTGCTCCGGTAGGAGCAGCCCTCCGTCTGGTCGTGAGCCTTGCGCGGAGGACATTGCTCGGACCACGCTACGCAGCGGGGCGACGTCGTGCAGTTGCGGCGTCGTGAGATCGAGCCGAACATGACGAGCATGGATGTGCGCGGTCAGGGCTCGCTCTCCGTACTCCTGTCGCAGGCGCTCGTGGCGTTCACGATCGAAATGGACGACGAGGCTGAGCGGAGGCTTCCACACTCGACGTCGCGCCACGGCATCAAGGCAAGCGACGGGGAGGAGGAGCTGGAGGGGGATGCCGAGCGGGCACCTTGGCTCACGTCGTTCGCCATGTACGCCAACACGTTGCAGTACGTCGACCAAAGGGGGACCACGGTGGCCGAGCTGGCGGAACGGGCGCGCACGAGCCGCCTCCAGCTCGGCGGGCTACGGCGTTGGCGGTACGTCACCGTCCGGCCGCCGGCGGGCCAGCCGCTTCGGACACCGCCGCAACCCGAGAGCCTGGTGCGGCTGACCTCTGGAGGGCGACGCGCATGCACCGTGTGGACCACGATGCCGCGTGTCGTGGAGGACAGGTGGCGTGCACGCTTCGGAGACGCCGCGGTCGACGGCCTCCGCCGCGAGCTCGCGGGGCTGCTCGATGCGCTCCCGTTCGACGCGCCGGACTACCTGCCAATCGTGTTTCCCACCGCAAACGGGAAGGCCGAACGGCTGGCACCCACGGCGCACACGACCGCACCGATGGGGCACACGGCGGGGACGGGGGCGGGGACGGCGGGGACGGCCGCGATGACCCGGACGGAACGGCACGCAAACCTGTCGGCGTTGCTCTCGGGCGTGCTGCTGGGCTTCACGCTCGACTTCGAGGCCGAGGCCCGGATCTCAATGCCGATCGGGTCGAACACATTGCGGGTCCTGCGACCGGATAGAGAGCAGCAGGATGGCCTGGAACGGCAGGAGGGCCAGGAGGAGGAGCACGTGCGTGAGCACGAGCCGGTTCGCGTCGCGCGACCTCCCTCGCCTCACGGGTGTCTCCAAGGAGGCCAACGCCATGTGCGTCGGCTGGCTCGAGCGCCATGGCTGCGCCGAGGTCGTCGCGGACTTGTCGGGAGGCCGCGGGAAGATGGTTCGCCTGACGGCGAAGGGACGTGGGGCCCAGGCGAAGCACCGGCGGCTGCTCGATTCGACGGAGGCGCGCTGGCGCGACACCTACGGAGGAAGGTCCGTCGGGCGCCTCGTCGCTGCGCTCGCGCCCATCGTGGGCGACGGCACGCTGGCATCGTCACCGCTGGCCGCAGGGCTCGAGCCTTCCGTGGGCAATTCGGCGCGCTGCCGTACGCCGGCCCGAGATCCTGCCGCACTACCCGATGGTGCTGCACCGGGGAGGGTACCCCGACGGCAGTTGAGGGCCAGCTGAAGGCCGCAGCGGATGTGGCAGGCTGGAACCGTGCACCCTTTCCGACGAGCCGACGCACTGCGCCGGCTCGCGGACGAGGAGTTCGACGTGCTGGTCGTGGGCGGCGGTATCACCGGGGCGGGCGTTGCGCTCGACGCCGCCAGTCGGGGCCTGCGTACCGCGCTGGTCGAGCAGGCCGACTTCGCGTCGGGCACCTCGTCGAAATCGTCGAAGATGGTGCACGGCGGCATTCGCTACCTCCAACAGCGTGAGTTCCGCCTCGTCTACGAGAACCTGGCGGAGCGTCAGCGCCTGCTCCAGAACGCGCCACATCTCGTGTCTCCGCTTCCCTTCCTGATCCCTCTGTTCGGGCGGGACGGTGTCGTGTCCAAGACGGTGGCGCGCTCGTACTCCTCGGCCCTGTGGATGTACGACCTCACGGGCGGCTGGCGCATCGGACACCGACATCGCGAAGTCGGGCGTGACGAGGCGCTCGAGCACCTGCCGACACTGTCGACCGAACATCTCGTGGCGGGATTCTTGTATTGGGACGCACGAGCAGACGACGCCCGTCTCACTCTCGGCGTGCTGCGGACTGCCGCACTCCAATTCGGCGCGGCGGTGGCGAACTACGCCCGGGTCGTGCGCCTCGCGACCGGGGATGCCGGGCGGGTCAACGGGGCGGTGGTGCGGACCGAGCCTGACGAAGGACACGAGTCGAAGGAAGGCGACGAGCTCACTATCCGCGCCCGAGTCGTCGTCAATGCGACTGGAGTGTGGGCCGACGCAGTCAGGGCGCTCGAACACGGCGACGCCGGGGGTTCCCTCCGTCCGGCCAAGGGAGTGCACGTCACCGTCCCGGCCGACCGCCTGCCCTGCGACATGGCCGCCGTGATCCCCGTCCCGAAGGACCGGCGGTCCATTTTCGTCGTACCGTGGCCCGGACTGGACCTCGTCTATCTGGGCACGACCGACACCGATTACACGGGACCGTTGACCGACCCCGTGTGCACGCCGGAAGACGTCGATTACCTGCTGGAGGCGGCCAACAATGTCACGACGTCCCGTCTCACCCGAGCGGACGTCACCGGAGTCTGGGCCGGTTTGAGGCCGTTACTGGCGCCCTCGACCAAGGGTGGACACGTTTCGGAGCGGACTGCGGACCTGTCTCGCCGGCACACGGTGTCAACCTCGACGCACGGGGTGGTCACGGTCACCGGGGGAAAGCTGACGACGTACCGCAAGATGGCGCAGGACACCGTCGACGCGGCCGTGCGCGTCCTCGGGGAGTCCCCGCGACATCGTCGCTGCGTGACGAAGTCGCTCGCCCTCGCGGGTGCGACCACGAGAGCCCGGGACCCCGTGGCGCAAGCGCAACGCTCGGGGCGCCTCCTCTCTCGCTACGGCACGGAGTATGCGGCCGTGATGGCGGTCGCCGACGGCCGACCGGAGCTGTTGGACCCGGTCGTGGCTGGGTTGCCCTACACGGGCGCCGAGCTCGTCTACGCCGCGCGAGGAGATGGCCGTCAACCTCGACGACGTGCTGGCACGACGAACGCGGGCGGGGATCCAGCGGGCGCACGCCTCCATGGCCGCTGCGCCCGCGGTGGCGCGGTTGCTGGCGCCGGAGCTGGGTTGGGACGAGCGCGAGTCCACCGCGCAGGCCGCCCGCTTCGTCGCCGCGTGCCAGAAGGAGCTCCTGACGGCTGGGCTCGAGCTTCCGTGATCGCGCCCACACCCGTCACACCCATCGATGCCGAACCGGGCGACGTACGCGATCGGCTCGGAGCGCGCGCGTCGTCGACGTTCCCGACGTGCTGCTGGCGCGAATGGCGGCGAGCGGCGCCTCCGTGTTCACCGACGACGTCTCCCGCGCCGAGGCCGGGCGCGATTGGTGGCCGCTGGCCATCGGGTGGGCGGCCGAGGGCTCGGTGCCCCAACGCCCCGGCGCGGTCGTCCGGCCGTCCTCAGTGACGCAGGTCTCTGCCGTACTGGCCGCGTGCAACGAGGCGGTCGTGCCGGTGACCGCGACAGCCGGTCGCAGCGGCGTGTGCGGCGGTGCCGTCCCCGTGCACGGCGGCGTCGCGCTCGATATGACCGGACTCGAGGGACTCGTCGCACTCGACGAGACGTCGCTCCTCGCCGACGTCCGCGCGGGGACCTTCGGGCCTGACCTCGAGGACGCACTCGGCGCGGCCGGCGACGGACTCGGCTACACGCTGGGGCACTGGCCTCAGTCGATGGACCTCTCCACCGTGGGGGGCTGGCTGGCCTGCCGCGGCGCCGGGCAGTACTCGACTCGCTACGGGAAGATCGAGGACATGGTCGTCGGGCTGGAGGTGGTTCTGGCCGACGGTCGGGTGGTGCGAACCGAGGGCCACGGTCCGCGCGCCGCCACGGGTCCGAACCTGACGCAGCTCTTCGTCGGGAGCGAGGGCACGCTCGGGGTCATCACCGAGGCGCGCCTTCGCGTGCACCCGCGCCCGACGGCCCAAGAGCGGCGGGCCTTCGGCTTCGAGACCTTCGAGTCGGGGCTCGACGCCTGCCGCCGCATCCTGCGCCGCGGCGCGACCCCGGCCGTACTCCGGCTCTACGACCGCACCGAGTCGGCCCGCAACTTCGAGCAGCCCGACACGAACGTCCTCGTGGTGCTCGACGAAGCGGACCCTGCCGTCCTTTCCGGGACGATGGCCGTTGTGGACGAGGAGTGCGGGGCAGCGTCAGGTACGGGCGCGACAGCGCTGGACACGGATCTCGTCGAACGCTGGCTCGGCCACCGCAACGACGTGTCGGCCCTCGCCCCACTGTGGCGCGGAGGGATCGTCGTCGACACCGCGGAAGTGTCGGGTCCGTGGGCGGCGCTGCCCGGTCTCTTCGACGACGTGGTGCGCACACTCGGGACCCTCGACGGCACACTGGCCGCCTCGGCCCACCAGTCCCACGCCTACACCGACGGGGCGTGCCTCTACTTCACCTTCGCCGGACGAGGACCCGAAGGAGACGCGGCCTGGCGCGAGCAGTACTACCGGCAGGCGTGGGATGCGGTGACCGCGGCGACCATGGCCCACGGCGCCGCGATCAGCCACCATCACGGAATCGGGCTCAACCGCTCGCGGTTCGTGCACGGCGCGCTCGGCGAGGGCTTCGCCGTGCTCGGCGCGCTGAAGCAAGCGCTGGACCCCGCCGGGATCCTCAACCCGTCGAAGTTCGACCTGCCGTCGCCCTTCGGGCCAACTCCGTGGCCGTGAGCGGCTCGGGCGGAAGCGTCCTCGTCGTCGACCTCGGGACCTCGGGCGTCCGCGCCGCGGTGGTGCGTCCAGACGCCTCGGTCGAGTACGTCCACCACCGGGCCCTGCTACCGGACTCCCCAGGAGAGGATCTGGTGGAGTTCGACGCCGCCGCGCTGGGCGAGGCCGCGCTGGACGTGGCCGCGCGCTGCCCTCGCGGAAGGCGGACCGGTCGCCGCCGTCGGCGTCGCCAACCAGCGGGCGTCGACCATCGTGTGGGAGCGGGCGACGGGAAGACCGTTGGCGCCAGGCATCGGCTGGCAGGACCTACGCACCGTGATGCGCTGCCTGGAGCTGCAGCCCGCGGGGTTCCGTCTGGGCCCCAACGCCTCGGCCACCAAGCTCGAGTGGATCCTCGACCACTTCGACCCCGACCGCCGGCGCGCCGAACGCGGCGAGCTCTGTGTCGGGACCGTGGACACCTGGGTGGCCTGGATCCTCTCGGAGGGAGCGCTCCACGTCACCGACGCCACCAACGCCGGGGTGACGCAGCTTGTCGACCCCACGGTGAGTGAATGGGACGGCCGAGTACTCGAGGCGCTGCGCATCCCGCCCACCGTGATGCCGCGAATCGTCGACTCGGCCGGCGAGCTCGGGCCGGCCTCGGCGCTTCCCGGAGCACCGCCCCTCTGTGCGCTCGTCGGCGACCAACAGGCATCCCTGTTGGGACAGGGATGCACGCGTCCTGGCTTGGCCAAGGCCACCTTCGGCACCGGCGGCATGCTGGACCAGTGCACCGGTTCGGGGCCTTCCGCGACGCCGTCCGACACCACCATCGGCAAGGCAGGGACGATTCCCATTGTCGCGTTCCGAGTCGGTGGTCGCACCACCTGGGGCGTTGAGGCCGTGATGCTCTCCGCCGGGACCTGCGTCGAGTGGCTACGGGACGGCCTCGGCCTCTTGACCAGCGCGGAGGAATCCGAGCAGGTCGCCTCACGCTGTGACTCGTCCGCCGACGTCTGGTTCGTCCCGGCCCTGCTGGGCCTCGGCACTCCGGTGTGGGACTTCAGCGCACGAGGCACGTTGGTCGGTCTCACGCGCGGCACCGGGCGGTCCGAAATCGTGCGTGCGGTGCTCGAAGGTGTCGCCCACCGCGGCGCCGACCTCGTCGAGGCGGCGGAGGCGGACAGCGGCTACCGCATCGAGTCGCTGCGCGTCGACGGGGGGATGTCGGACAACGGGGTCTTCGTCTCGGCCCTGGCCGACGCCACCGGACGCCCGATAGAGGTCTCTCCCGTCCTGGAAGCCACGACGCTCGGCGCCGGGCTGCTGGCGGGACTCGCCGTGGGCACCTACGGCTCGACCGATGACCTCGCGGAAACGTTCAGCGCGCGGCGCACGGTCCACCCGGCACGGAGCGAAACGGACCGTGCCGCGGCGCGCGGCCGATGGCTGGAGGCGCGGGCCAAGGCCCAGGGCGCCTACGAGCTCGCGTCAGGGGTCTCCTTCTTCTGACCTCAGCCCGCCGTCCCGGTCCGCCGCGGGCGGCGCCGACGCCAACGGGCTGCGACCAGGAGACCGGCGCCAACCCCCGCGGCGATGGCGGCAAGGGTCCACTCTCGCGACAGCAACGCGCCGGTGAAGGCGATCACCGACGCCTCGGGAGGCTTCGAAGGTGTCGGAGCAGGCGGCTTGGGTGTCGGAGGCGGTGTGGGCGACACGGGCACGCTGACCGTGTCGGTCGGACACGTCGTGGCGGTGGACGGGCCGCAACTCGGGCCACTCCACGTCGCGGTGTTCGTGATCGTCTCAGCTGAGTTGGACACGTTGGTCGTCACCGAGAAGGTCAGGGTGTACGAGACGCCGCCCGCCACACCCGCTGGGATGCTCCAGGTGATGGTCGAGCCAGTCTTCGCGACGGCGCACGCCGGAGGACCGCCGACACACGCCGGCGATCCTGAGACCAGGGTGGTGCCGACCGGTGCCGCATCGGTGACGACGACGGGCTCGGCTGTCGCGGCCGTCCCAACGTTCGCCACCTTGATGGTGTAGGCGATGGTCGAGCTACCGGCCACGCCTCCGCCCGACGTGTTGGCCGACTTGGCGACGGTGACACGGGTGACCCCGACGGTGACCGAGCCCGATGTGTCGGTCGTCGTGCCTCCTGAGGGCGGAGTACCCGTGGCCGTCGACGTGTCCACGAGGGAGCCGTGCGCCAAGTCCGCCGCCGTCACGGCGTAGGTGCCGGTGAACGTGGCGGTCTGGCCGGGCACGAGCGTCGTCGACGTCCCCGAGCAGGTGCCATCCGGATCGGCCAGGCTCTGGCAGCTCGCGCTGACCGCGCCGGCGGGCGCGGTGGGATTGTCCGTGACACCGACGTCAGTGAGGGTCACGTTGCCCGTGTTGGCCACCGTGAAGGTGTAGTCGATCGCCTGGCCCACCATCGCCACCGTGGTGGGGCTGGCCGACTTGGTGATCGACAGCGCCGGGGACTGAGTGACCATGATCGTCACTGAGTCCGAGGTATCGGTCACTAACTGATCCTGAGACGTCGTCCCGGAGGCAGTCGCGGTGTCGACGATGGAGCCGTGGTCGACGTCCGCCTGAGTCACGGCGTAGGTCGCAGTGAACGTAGCGCTCTGGCCGGGGACGAGGGTGGTGGTGTCTCCCGAACAGGTGCCCACCGGCGAGTCGAGGCTCTGGCATGCAGGAGTGACGCCGCCTGCGGGGCTGACGGGGTTGTCGCCCACCCCGACGCCGCTCAGGTCGTCGTTGCCGGTGTTGGTCACGACGAAGGTGTAGGTGACGCCCTCACCCGCCTGCGTGACCGTCGTGGGGAAGGCCGACTTCACAATGGCGACTGACGGCTCATTGGGCGCGTTCACCGTCACTGTGTTCGAACCAGCGGAAACTGGTGGCCCGGTCGGCGGTGTCCCGGCGGCGGTGGCCGTGTCGACGATCGAGCCGTTGTCGATGTCCTCCTGCCTCACGCTATAGGTGCCGGTGAAGGTCGCGACCTGCCCCGGAACGAGCCCCGTCGTGGCACCCGAACACGTACCCACTGGGTTGGACAGGCTCTGACAGCTCGCCGTGACCCCGCCAGCAGGGCTGACGGGGTTGTCGGTAACTCCCACACCGGTGAGTGTCACGTTGCCCGAGTTCGTCACCGTGAAGGTGTAATCGACGGTCTGGCCAACAGCGATCACCGTTGTCGGAGTTGCAGCCTTCAGGATGGAGAGCGACGGTGACTGGGTCACGTTTTCCGTCACCGTGTTGGACGTGGCGTCCACGGTTCCACCCGTCGGGGTTGTGCCCTGGGTCGTCGCGAAATCGGAGATGGAACCGTGATCGATATCGGCCTGGGTGACGGTGTACGTGCCGGTGAAGATGGCTGTCTGACCCGGCAGCAGAGTAGTGGTTGCGCCAGAACAGGTGCCGGAGGGCGAGCTCAGACTCTGGCACGTCGGGGTGACTCCACCGGCCGGCGTGGTCGGCATGTCGGTCACCCCGACGTCGGTGAGCGTCAGGTTGCCGGTGTCGCTGACAGTAAACGTGTAGTCGATCGTCTGGCCGGCCGCGGTGATCGTAACCGGGGCAGCCGTCTTTGCGATGGAGAGCGACCCCGACTGTGTCACGGTCACCGTCACGGTGTTGGAGGTACCGCTGGTCGTCCCTCCCGAGGGAGCCGTGCCCGTCCCCGTCGCCGTGTCGACGATGGATCCGTTGTCGATGTCGGCCTGGGTGACGGTGTACGTGCCGCTGAAGATGGCGGTCTGACCCGGCAGGAGTGTGGTCGTCGTGCCCGAACACGTGCCCGAGGGTGCGCTGAGGCTCTCACACGTCGGGGTGACCCCGCCGGCTGGGCTCACCGGGTTGTCGGTCACTCCGACGCTGGTGAGGGTCACGTTGCCAGTGTTGAAAACGGTGAAGGTGTAGGTCACCGGCTGGCCTGCCGCCGTCACCGTCGTCGGGTCGGCAGATTTCGAGACGACGAGCGACGGCGACGGCGCGATCGGCTCCGTCACGGTGTTGGACGTTGCGTCCGCAGTTCCACCAGACGGCGTCGTGCCCTTGGTCGTCGCGAAGTCGACGACAGACCCGTGGTCCACGTCAGCCTGGGAGACCGTGTACGTGCCGGTGAAGATCGCCGTCTGGCCTGGCTCGAGGTCCGTGGTGGCGCCCGAGCAGGCTCCAGCCGGCGAGGTGAGACTCTGGCAGGTCGCAATGACGCCGCCGGCTGGCGCAGTCGGAACGTCGGTCACCCCAACGCCGGTCAGAGTCAAGTTGCCCGTGTTGACGACGGTGAAGACGTAGTCGATCGTCTGACCGGCAGCGGTGATCGTCGTCGGGACAACGGATTTGGCGATGGAAAGCGAGCCGGTCTGTGTCACGGTCACCGTCACGGTGTTGGAGGTGGCGGTGACAGGGGTGTCAGAGGGGGTCGTCCCGGCGGCGATGGAGCTGTCGGCGATGGAACCCTGGTCGATGTCGGCCTGGCTCACGGTGTAGGGGCCGGTGAAGATGGCGCTCTGGCCCGGCAGCAGCGTCGTGGTTGCGCCAGAACAGGCACCGGCCGGCGTAGTGAGGCTCTGACACGTCGCGACGACGCTGCCGGCTGGTGCGGTCGGCACGTCGGTCACCCCCACGTCGGTGAGCGTGAGGTTGCCCGTATTGACCACCGTGAAGGTGTAGGTCACGCTCTGGCCGGCAGAGGTCACGAGAGTGGGGTCGGCGGACTTGGCGATAGAGAGCGAGGGTGTCTGCGTGACGGTCACGGTCACCGTGCTCGATGTGTCACTCACGGTTCCGCCTGAAGGAGTCGTGCCCTGAGTCGTCGCCGTGTCGGCAATCGACCCGTGATCCACGTCGGCCTGGGACACGGTGTATGTGCCGGTGAAGGTGGCCACCTGTCCCGGAACGAGAGGAGTGGTCAGGCCCGAGCACGTTCCCGTCGGGGAGCTGAGGCTCTGACACGTTGCGCTGACGCCGCCGGCTGGACTGACCGCGTTGTCTGTCACGCCGACATCGGTCAAGTCCTGGTTGCCGGAGTTGGTGACGGTGAATGTGTAGGTGACCGGCTGGCCGGCTGCCGTGACGGTTGTTGGGACGGCCGACTTTGTGATTGAGATGGCGGGAGTCTGGGTGACATCGACCGTCACTGTGTTGGAGGTGTCGTTCACCGTCCCGCCCGGAGGAGTCGTCCCCTGCGTCGTGGCGCTGTCGACGACGGACCCGTTGTCGACGTCGGCCTGGGACACGGCATAGGTGCCGGTGAAGGTGGCGATCTGTCCGGGGTCGAGAGAGGTCGTCGCGCCCGAGCACGAGCCGCCCGGGTTCGACAGGCTCTGACACGTCGGGG
Organism: uncultured Acidimicrobiaceae bacterium; assembly: GCA_963824445.1. Lineage (GTDB taxonomy): Bacteria > Actinomycetota > Acidimicrobiia > Acidimicrobiales > RAAP-2 > Bog-473. The sequence continues at coordinate 738,179 of CAWGPG010000004.1, forward strand.
TAACGCCACCGGCTGGACTGACTGGGTCGTCGGTGACGCCGACGTCGGTGAGGGTCACGTTCCCGGCATTTGTGACAAGGAAGGTGTAGTCGACGATCTGGCCGGCACCGGTCACCGTGGTCGGGCTCGCTGACTTGGTGATGGAGATCGAAGGAGTCTGAGTCACGCCAACCGTGACGGTGCTGGACGTGTCGCTCTGCGTGCCGCCGGTCGGAGTGGTGCCCTCACTCGTGGCGTTGTCAACGATCGACCCGTTGTCGACGTCAGCCTGGCTCACGGCATACGTGGCGGTGAAGACGGCGCTCTGGCCCGGCAGGAGTGTCGTCGTCGCGCCCGAGCACGTTCCGGTCGGGGAGCTGAGGCTCTGGCACGCCGGGGTGACCCCGCCGGCTGGACTCACCGGGTTGTCGGTCACTCCGACGCTGGTGAGAGTCACGTTCCCGGTGTTGGTGACCGCGAATGTGTAGTCGACCGTCTGACCGGCACCGGTCACCGTGGTCGGGTCCGCGGTCTTGACGATGGCGATCCCCGGGGCAGGTGGTACGTCGACCGTGACCGTGTTGGAGTTGGCTGTCACGGGCGCGTTCGACGGCGTGGTTCCCTCGGTGGTGGCGTGGTCGACGATGGATCCGTGGTCGACGTCGGCCTGGGTCACGGTGTACAGGGCCGTGAAGGTCGCTACCTGGCCGGGTACGAGCGTCGTCGTGGCACCCGAGCATGTCCCGGCCGGGTTCGACAAGGTTTGACAGGTCGGACTGACACCTCCAGCCGGCGCCGTCGGGATGTCCGTGACCCCCACGTTGGTGAGGGTCACGTTGCCGGAGTTGCCGACGTCGAAGGTGTAGTCGACGGTCTGGCCGGCGGCAGTCACGGTCGTCTCGCTCGCCGATTTGACGACCAAAAGCGCCGGCGACTGGGTCACGTCGACCGTCACGACGCTGGAGTCCGTCGTCACCTGGCGTCCCGACGGTGGCGTGGCCGCCGCAGTCGCCGTGTCGACGATGGAGCCGTGGTCGACGTCGGCCTGGGTCACCGTGTAGGTGCCGGCGAACGTTGCAATTTGCCCCGGGCGCGAGCGTCGTGGTCGCCCCAGAACACCCTCCCGCCGGGTTCGACCGGCTCTGACACGTCGGAACGACCCCGCTGGAAGGGCTCACCGGATTGTCGGTCACTCCTACGTCGGTGAGTGTCACGTTCCCGGTGTTGGTGACGGTGAAGCTGTAGTCGACGGTCTGGCCCGCGGCGGTCACGGTGGTCGGGTTCGCGGTCTTGACGATGGACAGCGACTCCTCTTGTTGCACGACGACGACCACGTCTTTGTTCGAGACGTCGGTCACCGGAGGACCTGTCGGCGGGTCCCCCGTCGCCGAGGCGTGGTCGACGATCTTCCCGTTGTCGATATCGGTTTGGGCAACCGTATACGTGCCCGTGAAGATCGCGATCTGACCCGGAAGGAGAGTCGTTGTGGCGCCGGAACACGTTCCCGTCGGGTTGGACAAGCTCTGACAGGCCGCCGTGACGCCACCCGCGGGCGGTGTCGGCAGGTCGGTGACGGCCACACTGGTGAGGGTGACGTTTCCCGTGTTCTCCACGGTGAAGGTGTAGGTCACGTCCTGGCCAGCGGCGGTCACGGTCGTAGGAGCGGCGGATTTGTCGATACTGATAGAGGCCGACTGCGCTGCGGTCACCGTCACCGTGTTGGAAGTCGCATTGACCGTGGACCCGGTTGGCGGCGTCCCGGTGGCAGTGGCGTGGTCGACTATTGAGCCGTTGTTCATATCGGCTTGGGTCACCTGGTAGGCACCCGAAAAGACGGCCGTCTGGCCCGGGTCGAGGGAAGTGGTGGCGCCGGAACACGTACCACTGGGCGAGGTGAGTTCCTGACAGGTCGCCGTGACGCCGCCAGCGGGCGCAGTCGGGACGTCGGCGACCCCGACACTGGTCAGCGTCACGTTGCCCGTGTTCTCGACCATGAAGGTGTAGGTCACGCTCTGGCCCGCCGCGGTCACACTCGTGGGTACAGCCGACTTCGCGATTGAGAGCGACGGTGTCGGAGGCACAGTGACCGTGACCTGGTTCGACGTGGCCATGACCGGCGTGTTCCCCGGACCGGTTCCGTGGGCGAGAGCGGTGTCGACGATGGAACCGTGGTCGACGTCGGCCTGGGTCAGCGTGTAGGAACCGGAGAAGGTCGCGACCTGGCCCGGCAGCAGAGCGGTCGTCGCGCCCGAGCAGGTGCCGGGCGGCGAGCTCAGGCTCTGGCACGTCGCGGTGACACCCCCTGCCGGCGCGGTCGGGACGTCGGTCACGCCCACGCCCGTCACCGTCACGTTGCCCGTGTTGTGGACCGAGAACGTGTAGTCCACGGTTTGGCCGGCTGCGCTTACCGTCGTCGGGTTCGCGGACTTCGCGATGGAGAGCGAGGGGGACTGGGTCGCGGTCACGGTGACGATGTTCGAGGTGGCGTTGACGGTGCCGCTGGTCGGCGTGGTGCCCTGCGTGGTGGCGTGGTCGACGATGGATCCGTGGTCGATGTCTGCCTGGGTCACCGTGTAGTTGCCGGTAAAGGTTGCAATCTGCCCCGGCAGCAGAGTTGTTGTCGCGCCCGAGCAGGTGCCGGGCGGTGAAGTCAGGCTCTGACACGTCGCGGTGACGATCCCTGCTGGTGCGGTCGGAACATCGGTGACTCCCACGCCGGTCAGCGTCACGTTGCCGCTGTTGGAGACGGTGAAGGTGTAGTCGACAGTCTGGTCCGCGGCAGTCACCGTGGATGGTGACGCGGACTTCGCGATGGTGAGCGAGGGGGACTGGGTCGCGGACACCGTCACAGTGTTGGATGTGCTGTCCACCGTGCCGCCCACCGGAGTCGTGCCCGAGACGGTGGCGTTGTCGACCACTGTGCCGTGGTTGATGTCTGCTTGGGTCACGACGTAGGTTGCAGTGAAGACCGCGCCCTGACCCGGAGCCAGAGATGTCGTCGCCCCGGAGCAGGTTCCCGTGGGGTTGGACAGGCTCTGGCAGGTCGGGCCCGTGGTGAGCCCACCTGCTGGCGGCTGGGGGTTGTCAACCACGCCGACCGCTGTCAGGTTGACGTTGCCGGTGTTCGTCACGTCGAACGTGTAGGTGATCGTCTGGCCGGCCGATGTCAGTGTGGTCGGAGTCGCGGATTTGACGATTGACAGCGAGGGCGATTGGGTCACGGTGACGGTGACGGTGTTCGAGGTGGCGTTGACGGTGCCGCCCGAAGGTGTGGTTCCTTGAGTCGTGGCGTGGTCGACGATCGATCCGTGGTTGATGTCGGCCTGCGTCACCAGGTAGGGGCCAGTGAAGACGGCCGTCTGATCAGGCAACAAGGTGGTCGTCGCACCCGAGCAAGTACCGGTGGGATTAAGAAGGCTCTGGCAGGTCGCGGTGACGCCGCCCGCGGGCGTCGTCGGCACGTCGGTGACCCCCACCGCAGTCAGCGTCAGGTTGCCGGTGTTATGGACCGAGAATGTGTAGGTCACGGTCTGGCCCGCCGCGGTGACGCTCGTTGGGTTGGCCGTCTTTGAGATGAACAGCGAAGGCGATTGGGTGACGGTGACGGTGACCGTGTTCGAGGTGGCGTTGACGGTGCCGCTGGTCGGAGTGGTGCCCTGCGTGGTGGCGTGGTCGACGATTGATCCGTGGTTGATGTCGGCCTGAGTCACCGCGTAGGGACCGGTGAAGACGGCGGTCTGACCGGGTAGCAAGGTGGTCGTCGCGCCTGAGCACGTTCCGGTGGGACCAGTAAGGCTCTGGCACGTCGCCGTGACGCCGCCCGCGGGCGCCGTCGGCACGTCGGTGACACTCACCGCGGTCAGTGTCAGGTTGCCGGTGTTGCGGACCGAGAATGAATAGGTCACGGTCTGGCCCGCCGCGGTGACGGTGGTCGGATCGGCCGTCTTGGAGATGGTGAGCGAGGCCGACTGGGTCACGGTGACGGTGACGGTGTTCGAGGTGGCGTTGACAGTGCCGCCTGAAGGCGTAGTGCCTTGAGTCGTGGCGTGGTCGACGATTGATCCGTGGTCGACGTCGGCCTGGGAAACCGTGTAGCCGCCGGTGAAGACGGCGGTCTGATCGGGCAACAAGGTGGTCGTCGCACCTGAGCAGGTGCCCGAGGGGTTGATGAGGCTTTGACAGGTCGCGGTGACGCCGCCCGCGGGCGCCGTCGGAACGTCGTTGACCCCCACCGCGGTCAACGTCAGATTGCCGGTGTTATGGATCGAGAACGTGTAGGTCACGGTCTGGCCCGCCGCGGTGACGCTGGTTGGGTTGGCCGTCTTTGAGATGAACATCGACGACGACTGGGTCACGCCCACGGTGACCTGGCTGGACGTCGCAGTCACGGGCGTATTCGATGGCGAGGTGCCGGCCGCGGTGGCGGTGTCCTTGATGTTGCCGTGGTCGATATCGGCCTGCGTCACGACGTAGGTTCCGTTGAAGATCGCCGTCTGACCCGGCAGCAGCGTGGTCGTGGCGCCCGAGCAGGTGCCCGTGGGAGAAGTTAGCGAGGTGCACGTCGCCGTGACACCGCCGGCTGGGCTCACCGGAACGTCGTTGACCCCGACGGCGGTCACTGTGACGTTCCCCGTGTTGGTGACGGAGAAGGTGTAGACCACGCTTTCGCCCGCCGCGGTGACCGTGGTCGGGTTGGCGGTTTTGGAAATCGAGAGAGACGGCAACTCTGACGCGGTGACGGTGAACGTGTTGGAGGTGGCGTTGACGGTGCCGCTGGTCGGAGTGGTGCCCTGCGTGGTGGCATGGTCCACGATGGAACCGTGGTTCATGTCGGCCAGGGTGACAGCGTAGGTGCCGGTGAATGTCGCGACCTGGCCGGGGGCGAGCGAGGTCGTGGACCCCGAGCACGTTCCTGTCGGTGAGCTCAGGGACTGGCAGGTCGGTCCCGTGGTCAGACCGCCGGCCGGAGCGGTCGGGACGTCAGTGACACCCACGCCGGTCAGGTCCACGTTTCCGGTGTTGTGGACCGTGAACGTGTAAGTGACGGTCTGGCCGGCGGCCGTGACCGTCGACGGGCTGCCCGACTTCGAGATCGTGAGACCAGGAGTCTGGGTCTCAGTCACGGTGACCGGGTTCGACGTGGCATTGACGACCGGCCCGCTGGGCGGTGTGCCGGCCGCGGTGGCGTGGTCGATGACCGTGCCGTGGTCAAAGTCTGTCTGCGTCACCACATAGGTGCCGGTGAACGTCGCGACCTGACCGGCAGCGAGCGAGGTCGTGGACCCCGAGCACGTACCTGTCGGTGAGCTCAGGGACTGACACGTCACGGTGACGCCACCAGCCGGCGCGGTCGGGACGTCAGTCACACCCACCGTGTTGAGACCTACGTTGCCGGTGTTCGTGACGAGGAAGGTGTACGTGATGGTTTGTCCAGCTGCCGTGAGGACTGTCGGGCTCGCCGACTTGGTGATGGAGAGCGAAGGCGTCTGGGTGGCTGTGACGGAGGCGGTCGCCGTAGCGGACACCGATCGCCCTGAGGGCGCGTTGCCGCTGGCAGTCGCCGAGTCCGCCACGGAACCGTGGTTCATGTCGGCTTGGGACACGACATAAGTCGCGGTGAAATTGGCGGTCTGGCCCGCAGCCAAGGTGGCGACGGTGGCGCCGGAACACGTGCCGGTCGGGTTGCTCAGGCTGACGCACGTCGGGCCGCTGGCCAGCGAGCCGGCCGGCGGAGTTTGAGTGTCGGCCACCGTGACACTGGTCAGCGGAAGGGGGCCAGTGTTCTTTACCGTGTACGAGTAGGTGATCGTCTGCCCCGCGGCCGTGACCGTCGTCGGGCTCGGCGTCTTCGTCACGGAGATCGACGCCGGTGTATTGGTGAAGGTACAGACGATGGACGCTCCCGCGCTCCCCGTCGGATTGGGGAAAGGCACAGTGAAGGTGGTTCCGGTGCCGTTCGAAAACGCACTCGATCCGTTGAGACAAGACCAGCTCGTCGTGTAGTCCGAAAGGCTGGTACCGCTGCCGCTCGCCGCAGTCTCGGCCACGCTGTACGTCGTTCCGGAACGACCGACGATCGGTCCTGCGACCGAACCCGGGGACGTTTGGACACCGGTCGAGGAACCACTGGTGGTGCCGGTGTTTCCGCTCGACACACCTCCGCCCGTGATGGTCATGGTGAACTGGTCGGTTGGCGCGACCCGACCGACGATGTTCTTCTGCACCGCCAGCGAACCGTTGAAGGTGCAGCTCGCGAGGTCACGCAGACTGCCGGTGAACCCCGTCTGGGTGGTGGGGGTGCTGATGTTTCCGTTGTTCGGGTTGACGAGGTAGAGAAGACCCTGGGCCGTCTCCACGTACAGGTCGGAGTTGGCTGCGAAGGCGATCCCTACGTAGTTCTGCGTCGAACCCGCCGTGATGGTGGCGAGCACACTGGACGGGAGGGATCCGGTCCCGGATGTCGGCACCGGGCCGGGGACGGTGAGCAGCTTGGCGGTGCTCGACGACGTGCCGGCAAGGACGGTCATGTTGCCCGCGCCGTCGAAGGTCAGGTCGCCGTTGCCGTAAGTGGCGCCGGGGACCACGGGCGGAGTGATCGTCCCGGCCTCTGATGAGGTATGCGCCGTTGGGTCGAAGGCGAAGAGGATGAATTGGTTACCGGCTGAGTTCCAGCCCCCGTAGTAGTAGAAGCCGTTCGTCGGGTTGACGCCTCCGGCGATGATCGTGCTCAGCCCGGTGGCGGCCTGGTTGGTGTAATCCGTGTTGGTGCCCAGGGCGATGTTTTCGACGTGGATCGTGGTGTGATTCGACGTGGGCGTCTGGTCGAGGCTGTACGTCGTGAGCCCGTCGGCGGTCATACCCAGTCCGTTGACAGTGGTGCTGCCCCCGCCGATCCTTGAAGGGGTCGCCTGGGTGTTCGCCGCGGTATTGAAGTTCAGCGCGTAGAGGTCGCCGTCCGAGTTGATGTTGTAAATCGTCGGCGTCGCGCAGGTCAGCGCTGGGTTGGCGGCTTGGATTGCACCCTTGACACCTGTGGTCGATGTTGTGGTCGTTGTGCCGGTCGCCGCAGTTGTGGTCGTCGAAGCGCCGGTCGCCGCTGTTGTGGTCGTCGAAGTCGTCGAAGTACTCGATGCAGCGCCGGCGCCAGTGGTCGTGGTCGTCGTGGCACCAACACCAATCCCGCCTGGGCTCGCAGCCACGCCCGAGACCGTCCAGAGCCCTGGCAGCGCGACAGTGATAATCCCCACCGCCGCGACGACGGCGAGGGCCATAGGACGGACCCGAAGCCATGGACGATTGGTCCTCATCAATGTGGTCCCTGCATCAACCCCTATAGGGTCGCCCCGACCAGGGACGACGCGACCGCATTATTTCACTCGAAGTCTAACGAAACGTTACCTGCCCGTTGGGGATCGGCTAGTGCCGAACGGCTCCACTTCATGTCTGTTCGTCGTTTACCCATGCTTCCCACCAGGGAAACGCCGATTTCTCGCATCAGATCCGCGCGCGACTGAGGAGCGAAGAGCGAGGACTGAGGCGCCGTCGACGCGAACGAATCACCCGCTACTCGGAGAAATGGTGCACGCTCGTAGCAAAGACCACTCACGACACCCCGCCCATCCTCGCGCGCCGATCGTCCGGCTGCGAGCGGCGTTCCCGAAGACGAGCACGCCGCCCAAGGCCGCGGTGTGCGACCTCGGGCGGCGTGCCTTCGTCCTTGACTATGGGTCAGAGACTGTCGTCCCCGCTTCGGTCAGTCCTTCTGGTCCCCCGACGGGTTGCGGTGCGAATGCGGGGTCAACAGGACCTCCCGCAGGCCCCACCTGGTGGCTGCGGCGTGCTTCGGACTCCGCCGCCGGTGAGTGACGAGAAGTAGGGCACCGCCGAGCACGATCACGCCCAAGCCCACCATCCACTGCTGCGCCAGCATCGCGCCGGTGAAGGCGAGTTTCGACGACGAGGACGAAGACGAGGACGACGAGGACGACGATCCTGACGCCGACACCGGCGTCGTGACTGTGTCCGTCGTGCAGGAGCCCGCCGCGCAGGCCGCTCCGTTCCAGAGCGCTGTGTTGACGATGTTCCCCTTCGGGTCGTTCGCGTTCGCCGTCACCCTGAAGGTGAGCGTGTACGCCTTATCAGTAGGCTTCACGCCTGCGGCAATCGTCCACGTGACGGTCGGCCCGGCCGTGGCGACAGTACACGCCGCAGAACCACCGGGTGCGCACGCAGCCGAGCCCGCCACCATCGTGGTGCCCCCGGGCGCCGAGTCGGCGATGTTCATCGGCGTCGGCGTCGTGACCTTGCCCGTGTTCTTCACGGTGAGCGTGTACGTGATGGGAGTGGTCGACCCGGCCACGATGCTGGTCGGGCTCGCCGTCTTGGTGACCGAGACGGCCAACAACGACACCGTGGCGGCCGACGACGCTGAGGTAACCACCGGGACGTTTGGATCGTTGGGCGGCGTTCCGTGCGCCGTCGCGTGGTTGACGATCGACTGCGCCGTGACATCTGCCGCGGTGGTCGTGTACCTCCCGGTGCACGTCTCCGAAGCGCCCGCGGCGAGACCGGCCTCGGGACAGCTGAGCCCGGTGACACCCGCCAGCGTGTCGGTGATGCCGACGTTGCCCAGCCCGACGTTCCCCGTATTGGTCACGAGGAAGTTGAAGTTGAGGGTCTGCCCGGCGCCGCTGTAGTAGGGCTGCTGGACAGACTTCGTCAGTGTGATTGCCGGCCGCGCCGAGACGACAAAGAAGAGGCCTGTGCCGAGGCCGCCATTGGGTACCGGCACCGTCTCGGTGGCCGTGCGTCCGTCAGGGGAAATGGTGTACGTGGCGGAGCCCGGACCGGGGCAGGGGACAAAAGCCCAGCCTGGTGCAGTTGATGAAATTGGTGGAGGGAGCGTCGCCGTCATGGTGTAGACGCCCGCAGCAACCGGGACTTTGTGGAGCGGGTTCGGCACGGTGTCCACGTGCGAGGGTCCGGTGGCGCCGAGCGTACCGCCGTCGACTTCGAGGTCAGACGGACCGGTGGTGAAGCACTGGAAAATGTGTCCACTGATCTCCTGCACCGACACCAGCCTCACCGTCGACGGCGGCGACGTGACGGTCACGCCGGCGACGTTGCCCTCCGCAGTCGCCGTGTTGACGATGCTTCCCGCATTCAGGTCGGCTTGCGTCACGAAATAGTGCCCATGGCACGTCTCTGACGCACCCGGATCCAGCGTGGCGTCAGGACAGGGAGTCAGAACGATATTGGGGAGCTGGTCGTTGATCACGATGCCGTCCACCGGGTCTGCACCCGTGTTCGTCACGTCGAAGGTGTAGGGAATTTTCTCGTCGGCCTTGTTGTAGTTCGCAAAGATGGACGCCTTCACGAGGGAGAGGCTTTCGGTGCCCTGGTTGCGGATCGTGAGCGTCGAAGGCGACGAGGTCACGTTCGAGCCGGTGGACGTGGTGCCCGTGGCCGTGGCCGTGTTGACGATCTCGCCTGCGGCGATGTCGGACGAGGTGGTCAGGTACGACGCGGTGCACGTCTCTTCGGACCCCGAGGCCAGCGAGCTTTCCGGACACGAGACGGTCGATCCGGTGCGCGAGTGCGCAACCGTGACCTTCGTCAGCCCACCGCTGCCCGTGTTGCTGACGAGGTAGTTGTAGGTGATCACCTGGCCCGCGCCCGAGAACGAGCTTCGCGTTGCAGTTTGCTGCAAGGAGATGGACGGCGCGGACGGCGGGATGAGTGTGGCCGGCGCGACGAAGAAGATTCCCTCGCCGTTGCCCCCGGCAGGCACGGCGACGGCCTCAGTTGCAGTGAGCCCGTTCGTGGCGAGCGCGGCACTCCCGCGACACGCCACCAGTGTGTACCCCGGCGGTGCGGTCGCCGTCATTGAGTAGGAACCGGCCGGGACGTCTGTCGCGGCCATGGGGTCCGAGACGGCACTGATGTCCTGCGGTCCGGTGGCGGCGAGCTTGCCGCCCGGGACGCTGGTCGTGGTCGGGTTGCCACTGCTGCACAGGTAGATCTGTCCGCCGATGGTCTGCTTCTGGACGGGGATCCCGCACGACGCGTTCGAGCTGAGGGCGTACGTCCCGCTGCTGGAATTCGTGACGCCGTCGCTCCACGTACCCGTGAAGCCCAGAGTGACACTGCCCGATGCCGTGTTGGGGAGTGTTTGCACGATCGTGGTCGAAGACTCGGGTTGACCCGGAGGCGTCGGTGCGATGGAGAACGTCGTCGTGTTGAGCGTCGACAATCCGCCCGTGACTGCGGTCACGGTGACGGACTCGGACACGTTCTCGTCGTTCTGGACGTCCAGCCGATGCTCCAGCCCGAACCCGGCCCGTTCTGGCAGGACGAACCGGTCAGGACCGGGTTGGTGCTGCCCCCGTAGGGGCCGGCGAGGCGTACGCGACAAACCCGACGGTGGCGAGCGCCGCCATCCCGGATTCGAGCAGTCTCGCCCGAAGACGCAGGCGCGGCCGATGAGATCCACCCCTGGCCGCATGCCTCGGAATCCTCGAGCGCATCCCGGTCTCCCCCTTTTGATCGCTGTTGTAGCCGTCCTACAGCCCGCCCGCCCGACTGCGAGCGCGACTGTCCCTGGCGGCAGTGTAACGAAGCGCGTAACATCGGAGCCAGCTTTTCCCTTGAGCGAGCCTGCCGGCTGCCCTCGGCGAGCGTCATCCACACGACATTCCGCCGCTCGGCGGGCCCCGGTGCCGGGTGCGTACTCAGCCCGCGGCGTGGGCCAGAGCGTCGTCGAAGCTGCATCCCGTCTGCAGGAAGGGACGAAAACCCATCAGCTGACGCGGCTTGCCGATGGCCATGACGGCCCGCAGTCGGCCGGTTCGGCCGAACACCGCAACGAACTTCCCTTCTTCGAGCGGCCCTTCGGTGATCACCACGTCGTCCTCACCCGAAGGGTTCCCGAGGACCTGGAAGCGGATGCCGAACTGATCCGACCAGAAGTAGGGGACGGGAGAGAACGACGGGGCGTCGGTCACGTCCGGCCAGGAGGCTGCGCGCCGCCGCCACCCCGGCTTCGGCCGCCACCTGCCAGTGCTCGATGCGGATCCGCTCCTCCCCGTCCGTCGTGTCGCCACATCCAACGCGCCACGTCACCCGCCGCGACAATGCCGTCCGCGGCGAAAAGGCCGTGGTCACAGACGACGCCGTTGCTCGACCTCGAGGCCCGAGCCGTTCAGCCACCCCGTCGAGGGCGCGACACCGATGCCGACGACGACCACGTCTGCGGCGATGATCTCGCCGTCCGTCGAGCTCCACCTCGAGCCCGCGCCCACCGGTCCCGCTATCCGCGCACACCGTCGCCGGAAGCTCGGCGGAGCCCGGTCACCGACACGCTCCGTCTTCAGGTCCACGCCGTGTGCGCCGTAGAGCGACGCGCAGTGGCGGCCGAGCTCGGGACCGAGCACCGGGCGCAACGGGATGTCGAGCGCCTCGAGCACGGTGACCCGGCAACCGAGCGCAGCGCACGTCGACGCCACCTCGGCGCCGATGAAGCCGGCGCCGATCACGACGACTCGCGCCTGCGCCGCCGCGGTCGACCGCGGCGCGGAGCGCCAGGGAGTCATCGAGGGTGCGCAGCGTGAAGAGCCCGTCGGACGGGCCGAGCGAATCGGTCCCCGGCAAGATCCGCGGCGGCGCACCGGTGGCGAGGACGATCCCATCTCCTCGCACGATCGAGCCGTCGTCGAGCTCGACCGCCCGCCCTTCGACGTCGAGCCGGACCGCCTCGCGCCCGAGGATCTCGTGCACCAGCAGCTCGCTGGAACGCCGGCGGTCTGCCAACACCGCCTTCTCGGGCGGCCAGGTTCCGGCGAGCACCTGCTTGGACAGCGGGGGGCGGTCGTAGGGCAGGTGCTGCTCGGCTCCCACCAGCGTGAGCGTGCCCTCGAAGCCCTCGGCGCGCAGGGTCTCGACGGCGCGCCAGCCGGCCAGCGAGGCGCCGACGACGACCGCCGTACCGTCGGGTGCCAGCGCGTCCTGGCGGCGTCACCCGCCGAACATGGCCATCCACTCCTGCGGAGTGCGCGGCCGGAAGACGTAGTTCCACCGTCGGGTCTCGCCCATGCTGGCGGACGCGTCCGCGGAGTACATGTGACCCGGGAACAAGATGGCCTCGTCGGGGACGCGGGCCAGCTTGGTGTGGAGGGACTCGTACATGGCGAGCGGGTCCGACCCGGGGAAGTCGGTACGGCCGCAGCCTTCCAAGAAGAGTGTGTCGCCGGCGACGAGCCTGCCCGTCGACCAGGAAGCACTGGCTCCCGGGCGTGTGGCCCGGCGTGTGGATCAGCTCGATACCCACCTCACCCACCCGCACGACGTCGCCGCTCGAGTGCCCGACGAGGTCGTCGGCGCCGACACCGGTCGTGCGCTCGACCCAGGGCAGCTCGTCATGCTGGACGTGCACGGGGACCTGCACGTGCTCGAGCAGCGTGCTGATGCCCTCGAGGCTCCAGCCGCCCATCTGGCCCCCGAGGTGGTCGGGATGGAAGTGCGTGCCGAGGACGCCGGTCAGGCGCATGCCGTCGGCGGCGAGGATCTCGAGCAGGTCCACGACGGCGTAGGCCGGGATCGACCACGACCGCCTCGCCGGTGGCCCGGTCGCCGATCAGGTAGACGAAGTTGACCATCTGACGCGCCATCATGTCCCCGTGCGCAAAGTCGCGACCCGAGAGCAGCTGGCGGAAGTAGAGCCGATCGCCTTCCTGCACGTCACCCATCGCCCTGCGCCCCCGAATCGGCCCCCGAGCGCGTCCAGCCGGGGCACCAGCTCCTCGACCTGCGCCCGCGTCCGCCGCAGCCTCCGGTCCAGCTCGTCGATGAGCTCGGTCGCCCGCTCGAACCGGGCCACCAGGACGTCGACGTCCACTTCGCGCTGCTCGAAGAAGTCGACGATCGAGTCGAGCTCGCGGCTGGCCTCGGTGTAGCTCAGCTGGTCGACCGGCACGGTGCCGCGACGCGTCGGTTCGCTCGATTTGCTCACGTCAGTCCTCCAGCCTCGCCCCGGACCGGTGACACGGCTGGTGACGGAACCGTCGGCCAACCGGGTCACGATGTCCTGGCCTTCGGCCAGCTGCTCGGTGCTCCGCACCAGGGTTCCATCGGTGGTCGTGGTGAGCGAGTAGCCGCGGCGGAGCTGGTTCTCCACGTCATAGGCCGCGAGCAGCCTCCGCCACCCGGAGAGCTGCTCGGCCGAACGCTCGAGGTGCGAGCGCGCCCGCGCCGACAGCCGGCCCGCCCTCGTCTCGCACGCTCGACGTGGCCGGCCTCCACCCGGGCCGGCGCGCACCGCTCGCAACGCGCGGCCTTCGACGCCGACGCGGTCACGGTGCACGCGCAGTTGATGGCGCGCGGCGGCCGTGAGGCGACCTGCGCGCCTGAGCGTCCCGGGCCTGCGCGTCGTCGAGGAAGGTCGGGATGCGCCGCGCCAGGACGCCTGACGGCTGGAGGACGCGGGACTCCCACCAGTTCCGGGCCGCGAGCGCAATCTGCTGACCGCACTCGGTCGGCGTGACGCACGCACGCGGCTCGCCACGATGTCGGCCACGCTCTCGTCGCCGGTATGGCCGATCCCGGTGAAGACGGGCTTGGTCGCGCCCGCCACGGCCCGAGCCACGAGCTCGGTGTCGAACGCGGCCAGATCCGCCTTCGAGCCGCCACCGCGCACCAGCGACGATGACGTCGCAGTCGCTCCGGCTGAGGAACCGGAGACCGCGGGCGATGGAGGTCGGCGCGGCGGCGCCCTGCACCGGACACCTTCACCAGCGAGATGCGGAACCCGAAGCCCGATTCGACGAGGCGCCCGACGAAGTCGTGGTAGCCCTCGGTTCCCGGACTGGCGACGAGGCCGACATGGAGCGCCGGCTCGGGGACGGGCAAGCGCCGCGTTCCGCCGCAGGAGACCCTCGGCCTCGAGGGTTCGCAGCAGCTGGGCCCGCTGCGCGGCGATCCGGCCGAGCAGGGCGGTGACGTCGATCTCCGCCAGGACGAAGCTCACCTCGCCCTTGGCCCGGTAGAGGTCGAGGGTGCCGCGGAGCACCACGATCATGCCCTCGGCCAGCTCGATACCCTCTTTCTCCAACGAGTGCCGCAAGGGCGCCCACGATGTGCGCCAGCACTTGACCGCCCAGCGTGGGGACGCCCCCGCGACCCCGGGAGCCGGCGGCGCGGACCTCGTCGGGGTCCACGAGGTCCATATAGAGGTGGCCGGAGCGGTGGTCCGAGAGCTTGGCGATCTCGCCGCGCACCCACAGGCGCCGGTTCCGGGGAAAGGACCGGGTGAGGGCGGTCTCGACCTCGTTGTAGAGGGCGCCGACGGAGAGCACGTCGGGGTGCGTGTCGCGGTGGAGCAGCGGGGTCGAAGCCGCCGGGTCGGGCACACCGACGAGCGGCGGGGATTCCGGATCGAAGAGCTGGCGGGAGCCACCGGGCATTGCCGACACCCTACCGACGCGGTGCGCGTCCGCCCGACACGAGGTGGCAGACTTGTGGGGACGGTGAGTCGGCCGGGTGGCCGCGGCCCGGGCCGTTCGTGGGACCGGGTCGAGGAAGGTCGGGACTCCACAGAGCAGGGTGCTGGCTCAGCCAGTCGGGGTGACCCGCAGGACAGTGCCACAGAAAGGAAACCGCCGATGGCGGGCCTGGCGCCCGCACAGGTAAGGGTGAAACGGTGCGGTAAGAGCGCACCAGCGGCGGGGGCGACCTCGTCGGCTCGGTAAACCCCACCCGGAGCAAGGCCAAGCGTGGGAGACGGGCTGCTCGTCCGGTCGCCGAAAGGGTGACGCTCCCCAGGTGGGCCGCTCAGATGGATGGCCACCCCGGTGTTCTGCCTCTCATCGAGGCAGGGGGCCGGACAGAATCCCGCCTACAGGCCGACTCACCGTCTTTAAGCCTTGACCAGGGATTTTACAGAATCGGAGTCGTCATCCTGCGGCACCTTCCGGGCACCAGATTCTGCCGACTCGATTCGGAAGAGGCGCTCTTGAGGCTCCGCATGGCGCGGTCCACCGCCGCCCTGACCATGTCGTCGCTGTTGGGGAACAGAGTGGCTATATATCTGCGTCGTCTCCAGGCTTTGCGTGCCCCAGCATCTTCTGAACCCCGACGATGCTGCACCCCTCGTGGATGAGCAGCCCAGGCGTAGTAAGTGCCGAAGTAGATGGAACCCCTCCCCTACCGGGATGCCCAGCGGCCTCGACCGCGCGTGCCCAGATGTCTGCGAAGGTCGTGCGGCGGATCGGCTCGTTGCTGTCGTTGGTGAAGAGCAGTTCTTCGGGTCCCAGACCAAAGGTGCGGACGTGCTCGACCAGCGCCGCCATCACCACATCACCGAGCGGGATCGTCCGCGGCCGGTTCTTCTTGTCCTTGAGCGCGCCGAACTTCGGCATGCTCCCGCTGACCCGCAAGAGCTGGCGGTCCACCTTTAAGGTCTGACGACGCGGCCAGTCGATGCGATCACTGGTGACGCCCGGCGGGGTATCGGATGGTGCAATCCGATCAGCTGCAGACCGGTGACCCGCTCAGTCCGCACGGGCTGCCGCCGCAATACGTGCATCCACAGCCGCTAGCCATTAGGCCCAGATGTGCTCGATCCCGCTGGGCCGCGAATCTGGCCCGTGTCACAGAAGCTTCAGCACGGTCCCGAGCAAAGCCGACAAGGCGAGTTTGAACGGGCAGTCCGTGAAGGCTCGCTGACATGGCGACGTACTACGGGACGTACATCTTCAAGGACAGGCGGATCGAGGGCCGCAGGTACAGAGGCGTCTCAAACCGACGAACTGGTGCATGGCCCGCAGCGGCCGTACCCGAGGACCCCTCACGGAGCCGACATTCCGTTCCATCGTTTTCGGAGCATTTGAGGAGGCGTTGATATGCCGACCGACAGATTCGATCAGTACCACCAGGACGTGCGGACCATTACGCCAGGCTCGCGTACGACTGGCAAGCATCACAGCATCCCTACGCGCATCAACCATCCTTCCGGCACATTGCCTTCGTTGGTGGTGGTGGCGGTGGCGTTCAGAGTGGTGCTCGCGGCGGCGTTACTGCGACACAAAGACAGAAGCGAGCTGGTGACGATTTCCAGGCTGACCTGGGATCGGTCCGAGGAGCGCGCAGAGAGGCTTCGCCCGCAGGTGCAGGGACAGCAGCCGTGGACCGGCAGTCCTGACGACTACAACGACGTGATCGGACCCGATCGGTCAGGCGGCATGTCGGCTGTGACTATGGGGCCGAGGCAGGTTGGCATACATCCAGACGGGAACGGGAATGACTGGGGTGGTGCTGGAGTTCGGGCGAAGCCGAAGCCGACAAACGGCAACGGAAACGGGCTGTCTGGCGGCGCGGCTCAGAAGATTCCGACCGAAGTAGGCGGCAACTGGTGACAACGACCTGGGTGCAAGTGACCACCGTCACTGCGGTATGCGGCACCTACGAAGTGAGCGGCCTGCGGCACCCCACGAAGTGAATAGCGCGACCATGTTGATGTGGATGCGATTACCCCTCTAGCCGATCTGGTCCGGTCCTGCGGGTTCGACGTACATCAGCCGGTCAGCCTGAGGTCGACCAATAACGCGGTCGTGTGGCTTTCACCAAGCCCTGTCGTCGCCAAGATCTTCAAGGAGCACGACAGGGCGGGCAGAGAGCTTGCAGTAGTTAGAGAACTCGTTGAGCTAGGCGCTCCTGTGGTGCCTCCCGTCGATTTGGGTATTGAGCAACCCGTAAGCATTGACGAAACAGCCGTTACGTTCTGGCGGTACGAGCCACAGGACAATGCGGTCGAATCAAGTGCCGCTCAGATCGCTCAGTACCTGTTCCGCTTGCATTCCAAACTCGCTTCAATGCGAGATCCAGCAATATTTCCCTCATTTCGGGAGCCGCTGGCGTCTGCCGTAGCTGCTCTGGAGCGTCCAGAGTTTGCGCCCACACTTGTGGAGACTGATCGTGCTCTGTTGCGCGACACATTGGTCGAAGGAAGTGCTCGGCTGGAGAAGATGACAGGCAGCGAGCGGGTGATCCATGGCTCGCCGCACAGATTCAATATCCTCGTCGTTGACGCAGCTCCAATGTTCATCGATTTTGAGACGGTGGCGCTTGGACCGCTTGAATGGGACTTGGCTCATCTGGAGCCAGAGGTCGCTCGCCTTTATCCGGGCGAGTTCGACTATCAGACCTTGGCGCTGTGTCGAGTGATCGTCAGTGCGGCGGTCTCGATATGGTGCTGGGACGGACTTGAACTCGGTTCCGACATGCAGAGCCATGCTCAACATCACCTAGAGGTAGTTCGTTCATCCCGGACCTAGGACTGAACACCTGCCAGACTCGAGCGTGGACAAACGCTGGCGAAACCGAAGATGCGGTGTTGGCTGCGTACGGGCTGAGGATCGCGACGACTTCAGAACGAAGATACGTATGGAGCTTTCATCCTCTTGAAAGGAGCGGACCTCCTCACGTCTGCCTCGAGCCTCAACCCATGATCCATGGTGGAATGCTCCGTCCTCGTCGAGGCGTGAGAGTGTGCCTACGCCGGTTCCCCTTGCAGCACATCCGGCCAATCGTGATCCCAGTCGGCGATCCATGTGTCGAGACCCGTGATTTCTAGGACGCACTGAACTATCGGGGCGGGCCGAGTGACGACGAGGGTTCCCGCGTTTTTGATTGCCTCTTGCCTGGCCGCGTGAATGGTCGCCAGCCCCGACGAGTCCATGAAGCTGAGCCTGGAAAGATCGACGACAACAAGTGACCCGGGAGGTCCGCTCAGGATTTCGGCAAGCCCAGGACAGGTACAAGCGTCGAGTTCGCCTGTGAGGGCAAAGACACGACCCCCCTCGAAATCGCACGACGTAACGCTGACTGCATCTTGCATCACTGACCTGCATCTATTCGTGAGCACGGCGGAGAGCCGCCCAGCCGCAGGCGCCGACGCTATGTTCAGGACACCACGTGGACAGCTTGTGGACGGGGTGGCTCTGCGCCCCCGCTTAGTCGAGTCTGGCATCTCCATCTGCCCAGTCTCGTTCAGCGAGGAGTCCAGGTAAATCACCCGATCGGGTGATTACTGAGATTAGTGGCGGGATCGTAGAGTGGCGACGTGCCCAAGCCGATTCGCGTCGCGCTTGTGAACGACTACATGATCGTCCTCGAGGGGCTTCGTGCCCTGCTCAAAACCAGTGAGCCGGAGATCGTGGTCGTTGAACTGGACGTTCGGAAGGGACCTCGGCAAAGGGTTGATGTGACGATGTTCGACACCTACGGATATCCCGGAGCTCTCCCAGAAGCGGTGCGCTCTCTTGGTGCGGACCCAAGCAACGGAGCGGTCGTGGTATTTAGCTTTTCGGATCGGCCCCAGGCGGTCCGCCTTGCTCTTCGGGTCGGCGCGCAGGGCTTCATCTCGAAGGCAGTACCACGACACCAGATTATCGACGGCATCAAAGCTGTTGCGAGAGGCGACCGCGTCGTTCTCACCCAACGGACTCAGCTTGCCCAGATTGACGAAGCGCTGCGATGGCCGGGCCGCGAGATTGGTCTGACCGAACGAGAAAGCGAGCTTCTGTCTCTACTGCCGACGGGTATGACAAACCGCGAGCTTGGCAGCCACCTCTATGTCAGCGAGAACACGATCAAGACTCAGTTGCGCAGTCTGTACGCCAAACTTGACGTTCGCAATCGAGCACAAGCCGTGTCTTTTGCCGGCAAGGGCATCCTCGGAATGCGACGTCATCATGACGAGCCCGTGGATGACTACGACACTGAACTATTACCTTAACCACCCGTTTTGATCAGCGGCTGGGCGGGGTGAATGAATCGGGCGCCTGCGGGCGCTAGGTGTAACCAGCCGGGCGACTCGTAGAAGCCGATGCTCGACGATTCGCTCCTCGTTTTCGATACTGCATCCTCTTGCAGCGCGTGAAAGGCGGCCATGACAATGAGATGGCCGAGCGTCTCGGTGTGAGCGAGGAAGCGACGATCGGCAAGTGGCGCCGTCGAAACGGTGATCGTCACGACGCTCGAGGAGACGCCGACCGACGACACCCACTGGTCCACTCGCTCGATGACCCGGGGGAAGGAAGTTGAGGCGGCCATCACAAATCGGATCGAGCACTGTGACAACGATCCGACTCCGTTCGGGTGGCAGATGAGCGCGGATGAGATCTGGAACGCTCGCGTCCTACTGCGCGCCGATCCCTAATCAGGTCATTAGCGGCCGAGCGCCGTCTGCAGGTCTCGCACATGCTCTTGGGTCTGCTCGAGCAGTGGCCGCAGCGCTTCGGCCACGTCAGCCAGTCCCAAGTCCATTGCTTGACTAAATCGCTGCCGGTACCGCTCGAGTTGGCTCTCCTCGAGACGCAGATCAGCGGCGAGGGCTTCTCGCCCCGTCGCTTCGTCAACTGTTGGCACTGTGGTCGAAGGTCTCCCGTTTAGAAAGGCGATCTGCTCAGCGAGGATTAGCGCGTGATGGAGCTCCTGCCCTAGGTGGATCTTCAACTCGTCGATGACACTCAGAAACTCGGCGCCGGTGATCGTGGCGATGTGGCTGACGTACTGCACGATCGACTGGTATTCCGTTTGTAGATCCTCGTTGAGGGCATCGGTAAAGCTCTCCTGATCCATGGCCAACTCCGTTCGGTAACCAGCTTGACGTTGCATGTCTCTGCCCGCATACCGAAAGTTCTAATCAAGATGCCACGAGACCAGGGTCTCCCCTGTCCTAATGGCCGGCGGAGAACCCATCGTGGTTGCAGGACGGCGGTTGTCGGTTGTGTCTTCGATTCGAGATCTTGCTATCTCAGTCGGGTCGTCGACTCCTCCGTGCGTGGCCACGACTGGCGAAAGCGGGCAGAGCACCCTCTACCTCGCCGTCGTCGCGCTCGCCGCACAGTCCAGCATGCTCATCGCGACCCGTCGCCCACTACGGCTTGTTCCAGATACACGAGGAGGTCAACTCGTGCCACTCCCAACGTCACGGCGTTCCTCGGCCTGGTCGAGGTGGCTCCGGCGATCTCGGGAGCCCTACTGCTCATCGTGAGCTTTGTGATGGGCGTCGCCACTGCCGTGCGCCACTCGCTCGCCGTCGCGATCGACTTCAGCTTGTTGTGGCTCGGCCTTCCGGTCGAAGCTCGACTGCTCATCGGAGCGCGCGATCCGGGCTCTTCCGGGTCAAAGACGGCGACCCACGCAGTCTGGACCACGGGTTGGCCGGACCTCTGCGAACGAATCCAATGGCGGTTGAGGTTTCGTGATTCGGGTATGAATGACGGCGGTGCAAGACGACTTTGCTTCCGAACTCCCCACGACCGCCGAAACGATTCTCCCTGAAGATCGCTTCGGGGGCAGAGGGACACCCGGAGACACGGATCACGCGCACCAGGATGACCAGATCGATGCCATCACGTCGGTCAGTGACGTGTCCCTGGCCGGCCTGGACCTCGACCAACTCTTGCCGTTGCTCTTGGACCGGGTGCTGGATCTGCTCCGCTCCGATACCGCCGCCGTGCTCTTGCATGACGCTGCGGCCAATCAACTGGTGGCCCGAGCGGCACGCGGGCTCGAAGAGGAGGTACGCCAAGGTGTCCGTATCCCAGTCGGGATCGGCTTCGCTGGACGCATTGCCGCAGAGCGTCACCCTGTGGTCCTTGACCGGGTCGACGAGTCGACCGTGGCCAACCCGATCCTCTGGGAGAAGGGAATTTGCTCCATGCTGGGAGTCCCACTGATCGCAGGTGAAACTCTCATCGGTGTGCTCCACGTGGGCTCGTTCAAACCCCAGGCGTTCGGCGACGACGACGTCATGTTGCTGGAACTGGCGGCGGACAAGCTCGCCGCAGCGGCGCAGTCCGGGCATGGCGGCCGACGAACGTCGTGCGGCCGGCGTGCTGCAGCGAAGCCTCTTGCCCACACAGCCGCTTGCCCACCCACAGATTGAGTTCGCGAGTCGATACGCTCCTGCCGAGCGCGGCGATATCGGAGGCGACTGGTATGACGCCTTCGAGCTCCCCTCGGGCGACGTCTGGGTTATGACCGGGGACGTGGTGGGCCATGGACTGCAGCCCGCGATCATCATGGGCAGACTCCGAAGCACCTTGCGGGCCTACGCCCTTCTTCGCATGTCTCCCGAGGATGTGCTGCGAGCAGCGAATCGGAAGCTGCAGCTGTTCGAGCCGGGTGCGATGGCCACGGTGACCTGTGGCGTGCTCCCGCCACCCTTCGATGAGCTCCGCCTGTGCTCGGCCGGCCACCCTTCTCCGATATTGGCCCACCCTGGGGCCGAGGCTCGGCTTGCCGCAGGTCCGCCCGCACCTCCCCTTGGGGTGGTCCCGGAACTCGAGCCGTCTTCCGTGACCGTGCCGGTGCAGGACGGGTCGACGCTCGTCCTCTACACCGACGGACTCGTCGAGCGGAAGGGTGAGACCATCACCGACGGGATCGAACGGCTCCGAGCCGCAGTGCACGATGAAGCGCCCGAACGACTCTGTGTAGAACTGATGGACACCATGATCGGGAGCTACGTGCCCGCGGACGACGTCGCCCTGCTCGTCCTACGCATTCGGCCACGACCGGAGCGCACGGTGACAGAACAGGCAGGGACCGCAACCTTGTTGGCGCGCTCGGAATTGTTCGCTTGCGAGACAACATCGGTGCGGGGTGCTCGTCGCTTCATCGCCGAATGCGTTCCACAGCTCGGCCTGCAGCGCTTGCCCGATGTCCAGCTCATGGTGTCCGAGCTCGCGACCAACGCCGTGCAGCACTCGGGCTCACAATTCGACGTGACCGTCGAACGATTGAATGACACGGCAGTCCGCGTCGAAGTACGCGACTTCGGAGCCGGAACACCGCGCCTCTTCCCCCGGGGACAGCACGCAGACCGAGGTCGAGGGCTGCAGATCGTCGACCGCCTCTCCCAGCGTTGGGGCGTCGCAACCCGCCCGGGTGCGATCGGCAAGTCGATATGGTTCATCGTGTCTGCCGGGCCGATGGCCGTGCCCGAGGGCACCTCTCCCGCCCCACGCTGACGTCGCGTCCCTCTCACCACTTGCTCGACGAGCGAACCCATTGGAGTGGGGCGTATGCGATACGACTACGGCTATCGGTATTGGTCACTACAACACGCCGCTCATCGCCACTCCGACATCCACCTCTGTTCAACTTCAACTCAGCACGGTCAGCTCAGCAAGCTCGCGACGACATTTATGGCAAGAGCGACGATCACGGCGCCGAAGAGATATGAAACCAGGGCGTGGGCGAGCGCGATTCTGCGAATTGCCTTGGTTGTCAGGTCCGTATCCGAGACCTGAAAGGTCATCCCGATCGTAAAAGCCATATAGGCAAAGTCGAGATAAGCGGGAGGATCCTTCTCGTTGAAATCGACTCCGCCTTCGGGCTGCTCGTAGTGGCTCCGCGCATATCGAAGTGTAAAGACGGTATGGACTGTCGCCCACGAGCAGATCACGCTCAAGATTCCAATCGCGATGAGATAGGCCTTGGTGGCGCCGTGCGTCTGACCTGCCTTGATCAGAAGGAACGCGACGGCGGACAGCAAAGCGACTCCGGCTATCAAGACGACCAGTTCCGCCGCCTGTCGGCTCGGATCTTCGATGTTGGCGTGATCCTTGGTGCCGCTCGAATCGAGGCGACCTACGATCGACCACGTCCATGCCAAGAGGCAGCTTGCGGCTGCGTCCCATCCAATGAGAACGGCCGCTTGCCACACTACGACCAAGCTGACGATCAGTCCGACGATGATACCGATCGCGGCTGCGATGGCGGTGCGGGCGCCGACCGTCCTCACCACGGAGGACTCGAACGTTGTGTCGCGGACCTTCACCGTACCGAGACGGGTGTCCAGTGTTTCTCGGCGCACCACGACTGACTTCTTGTCATTGCTTTTCAGTTCGTCGTCAGGGCGCTCAAGTACGATCTCCCTCCGATCATTGGCACGATGCGGCAATTCTTGGCCGCCGACAGTCAAAGGTCCTGACTCTTATCGAGTACGGCCGCGTACGAGCCGGTACCCAGAAGCGATCCGGCTGGAATGCGGCGATCGCCGATAACAAGATCCTCGAGCGCTCCCGAACCCTCGTCGAACGTCACATCGTCAATCGATCCGAGCTCGTTCCCCAACTCACTCAGAGCTCGCTTGCCGACAAGGTCCATCTTTCCCTCTGCGGCGGAACGTTCCCGGTCGTCCGCGGGAGCTCGCAGTGAACTCTCGTCCGCGACCATGACCGCGTCCGCTCCAAAGCCGCTCGAGCGCGACCCAGTCGACAAACCGGGCCTTCTTTCCCCGTCCGATCACGATCGAAGCGATCTTTCGCAGCTGGCCGTCCACGAAAAGGTGATGCACCGTGCCCAACTCTTCCGCGGTGGCTCGACTGACGACTTTGCGGCCAATGGAATTTCGAACCGACTCGCTCATCTCAGTCCCAACTGATCCCGAAACTCGTCGACTGCGGCGCCGAGACCCACGAGATCCTCTCGCACGAACTCCTCGGTGATGTCCGGCACTACGAGTGCATCTCCCGAGACGGACAATTGCACCGGCAGCGGTATGTAGCCGGGCCCACCGGCAGCTTTCTCGATCTGATAGCCAACAACCTCGCCGTTGCTTCCGACCAACAGAACAAGATCGACGACCGTGCCAAGGCTCTTTCCCCCCTCAGTCAAGACATCGTCGCCGAGCACGTTGCGGTCAGTGGGGGGGCGAGCAATATCGTCCGGCGCAACCTCGGGTGCAGAAAGCTGTCTTTCGTCAATCACCATCACGGCGTCCTTCCCGAGGGCGTGGATCGCCTCCGCAGGAAGCACTTCGCGGCGCCGTCCAGAGAGAAAGCCTCTCTGGTTGAGGGTCATGCCGACCAGACGACCTGCCTCGGGGCTGTAGATCACGTCACGCACTTCGGCGACATCCTCACCGCCTCCGACGGTGACCACCGGCAATCCCCGAATCTGCGACGCGGTCATAAGCAGCTTCATCTCTTGCCCCTGGTCGCGATCACCCCTCCACCGCGCCGTCTCCGCCGAACGATTACAAACACTGCAGCAACCACGATCAACACGACGACGGCCACAATGAGCCAGACGATCACGCTCATTTCATGTCGTCCCGCCGCCTATCCGAGCAGGCATCGTTGCAGTCCTCTCAATGAGCCCTCGGTGTGGCATCCAGAAGGATCACCTGCGTTGGTATCGATCGAGACCAGCGAGGTGCCAACGGTACAACGCAGAGCCCTCGAGCCTCAACGGCTGTCCCGATTGACTGCACGACCTCCGACTGAGCTGGTCGCGTACTGGTTCGATCCATCGGCGCGACCTCGGCGTCCTCGCAAATGTCCATAGGTTTCACCACCGGTAGAAATGATGGGTCCCAGCCGATTCACCTCGGCCCATAGCGACCCCGACGATCCACAGGATGGCGAACAGCGCTGCCAGGATCCACAACAGATGCAGCGCGAAACCGGCTCCGAAGAGCAACAGAACCAACAACAATCCAACGATCAGCAGCACATGGTGTCTATTCCCGTTGCCACGGGAGTT
The DNA here is from genome assembly GCA_963824445.1 of uncultured Acidimicrobiaceae bacterium. GTDB lineage: Bacteria > Actinomycetota > Acidimicrobiia > Acidimicrobiales > RAAP-2 > Bog-473. Next base: position 762,710 of record CAWGPG010000004.1, read on the forward strand.
CAAACGTTTTACGCCGGCTCGGTTTTGACACACGGTCTGCGGAAGGCTCGAAGGGTAGCTCCGATCGTTTGCCTGATTTTCGGGTCTCGTCCAAGTGCGTGTTGCTCGGATTGTCGACGCAGTCGTCCATGCGGACTCGGGTACGCCAAGGTCGACGGGTTGCCTCGATGACCTGTGCGATGAGCCGCACGGCAGTTGCGCTAGGACCAGCAGCCGGCCTCGGTACGCAAAGTGAGCGCAGGAGTGACTGGCGAGAGATCCTGCTTTCTCAGCGCCGAAGCGTCGCTTTCGAGACCCCAGTCATTGCTCGTATCCAATCTGGCGCTCGGCGAATCTGGGCGCTCGGCCGGTCTTTTGCATCGGTCTGGACCCCGAACCACGAGTCCAGTAGCCCGGTTTGCGGGGCTATGCCGCCGAAGCTTCGACAAGTGCAGGTTCTGGCGGTGGTTCGTGCGCAGCTGCTTCCCACACAGCTGCGGCCGTTCGCACCGCCAGGAGCCGGGCGACGCCTGCGCCGACACCCGTGGCGACGGCCCAACTCAGAGCGTCGATCATGGGTGAACGGCGGTCGGCGGGGACTTTTGGCGGCGTCGATCCTCGGAGGGCCGTCCAGATGACCTCAAGAACCCGCTGCGTCACGAGCGCAGCCAATGCACCGAGTCCTAGAGTGACAGCCCTCCAGGCATACTTCTTCGCCACGAACACAACTGATACCTACCCGATTGCCGCATCGCTACACACACAGCGCTTTCATGGGGCCAATCTCAACGCCTCCGTTTCCGAGGCCCGCGAGAACACTCCAATCTTCTCGTTCGTAACGGGTGACCATGTGCGCCGGAACTCAGGTACATGGCGCAATGACGTACCTCCATCCGTTGGTGAGTCAGCCAGCAGGTACAGCTGACCGCGCGTGCCCTGTGATCAGTTCGACCATGCGAGGCCACAGCTCGGGCGGGTAGTCATGGCCCATACCCGTCACCACCTCGAGGCGAGCACCCGGGACAGCCTCGGCGGTTGCTCGCCCGGCTTCGAGGGGCACGAGGCGGTCCGCGTCGCCATGGACCACCAGCGTCGGCACGCGCAAGGATCGAAGCGCCTCGACACGAGATGGAGACGATCCCACCGCCATCGCTTGGCGCGACCGTCCATCCGGGTCCCAGCAGCGGTCATATGCGGCATGAGCATCGGCGGTGATCCGGGCGACGTCGAAATAAGCCGGGCTGCCCCACGCCCGTAAACCCGCCAGGTGGCGTTCCGCCGCTTCCTCACGGTTCGTTGCGGGCGGGGCCATGAAGGCTTCCACCACGTCGGGGTCGCGTAGTGCCGGAATGGGTCCGGGAGCCGACATCACCGAAGTCATCGAGAGCACCCGCTCGGGATGTGCGATGGCCATCGCCTGGACGATCATGCCGCCCATGGACCAACCTGCGATATGTGCGGCGTCCACGCGAACGGCGTCAAGGACGGCGAAACCGTCTGCAGCCATGTCGGTGACGGAGTACTGGGGCCCGCCCTTGAGGTGACTCGACAACCCAACGTCGCGATTGTCGAATCGCACCACCCGGAAGCCCTCCTTGACGAACATCTCGCAAAACTCGACCTTGAAGTTGATGCACTGAGACCCGAGGCCATTGACCAAGAGCAGGAGTGGGTCCCCCGGTGCTCCAAATTCCTCGTAATAGAGCGAGACTTCACCGTTCGTGGTCGTGGGCATGGTGGCCTTCATAGCACTCACCCATCCCAGACGCCTGGAACGACAGCGACGGTGCACCCAAATCATGGGGCGGCTTTGCTGAGCGCCCGGTCGATGCCACACCGGGCTCGTCTTGAGCTCTGTCCAGTCACACCTGCGGGATGCGGGGAGCACGTCCGGACGTAGGCGAGCCTTCAAGATGCCCAGTTCGACTCGGCTCGTCATGATTCGATGTGGGGTCGGATTGAGACGGGTGCACCCCTCACGTCCACTCTGACCGGACGGCATCGGCGTCGGTCACGTAGAGGTAGACGACGGCTCCGGTTCGTTTGGGATCGTGCTCGTGCCATTCGCTCAGATGGATCGAAACTCCATCTCGGTCCGCAAATCCATAACCCGTCCCGTGGCGGTGCGCTCGAACCGAGAAGCCGAGCCTGCGATAGCGATCAAGAGCCTCTTGCAGGTTTCTCACCGGTACCACAGGTGCGACGTCTTCGAACGCCGAAGGCGTCACGCCCGCTTCCTCTTTCGACGTCCCACTCTCCGAATCCATCGGTGTAGATCATGCCGTGCGTGAGCCATTGGGTCTGAGCCGCCGGGCGTACGGAAGGACGAGCTCAGCCGACAATGATGTCGAACGTCACCGAAGGCTCAAACGGTAAGAAGGCGTAGAAGGTCGTGTAGGTGTACTGACCCTGAGGAACCTGTACCACCGGCCCTCCGTCCGGTCCTGACTTCTGATCCCATGTCGCCTTCTGTGTGTATGTTTGACCTGGACGTAGCCGCCGTGCGTAAAACACCTGCGAGCACGCCGCAGGCTCGTCGTGGTTCCAGCACCGGCTCCACACCTGCTCTCCTGCGGAGTTCTGCACGAGGAAGGCCGGAGACGAACCCGGTTGGAACCCAATCGCAACGGCACAAGAAGCATCTGAGGTGTTCGTGATCGAGGACTTCATGACCACTGGTTCACCGGGTGGATAAGCCGAGTGATTCGTCGATACATCGACTCTGACGTCACTCGGTGAGCACATCGGGGCGTGGGTTTCCGGACTCGTCGTACTTCGGGCATTGAAGGTCTGGACATGAAGCGGACGCGCTTCGTGATTTGCGACCGCTGACGCACCCGCGCCAAATGGAGCGAACAGACAGCACGACAAGCCGATCGCAGCTCCCATCCCTGTGAGCAGGGGCCGGACGTAGATATTTGGCATGGTTACGCCTCCCTCGTGGAGACTGTTTCGTGCGGCGACTTTAACCAACCCTCACCTCGGGTACTCGCGGACACGGCGGCTCCCGGCGGATACATCGCTGACCGGCCAGGATGATGGTCCTGGAATCCGCGGGTGAACGCAGTCGGCCCGATACGGAGCTCGGTTCTCGGGTCGGGGCTCACCATCCCAACTCCCGTAGGCGAGGATCACTAATGCCGAAGTGGTGGCCGACCTCGTGGATGACCGTCTTGCGGACTTGGCGTTCTACCTCTTGCGTGGTCTCACACATCGCGCAGATCGCCTCTTTGAAGATGGTTATCCGGTCAGGCATCGCGGCGGAGTAATTGCCACGGTTGGTCAGCGGGACACCTTGATAGAGCCCCAACAGCCGCCCGGGTGGCGACACCTCATCAATCAGAACGACCACGTTCTCCATGGCGGTGCGCAATTCTGCCGGGATGTCCTGGAGGGCCCTCTCTACGAGCACCTCGAAATCTTCAGGCGATACGGATACCACGAGTCGTATCCTCGCAGGCGAAGTCTCACGTGGTTGTACGGAGGCGTGCTGCCCGGTGCTGGGTCAGAATCGGCGGGTCCTGGTGGCACGGCGCAGAGCGAGCCGCCGAACTGGCCGCACCCTGTCTTCCCACCAGGCGTGGCATCCAGTTCAGGACCTCCTCGCCGTGCGCCTCTTGGCACGACCGCGTCACACCCGCACAACCGAGCTCGGCGATCGTCGACCACGACCACATCGACGCCGGAGGCCTTTCCCGATCTGCCCGCACCCAAGAAATCGGAGGAGTGCGCCGCCACCGGCCGTCTGCATCTTGTGCTTGACGACAACGTCTGCACGGTCATCAGGCATCGAGGAGAGAAGCTGCTTTGCCGACGCGACGATGGTCAGCATAAAGCGTTCGAGGGCAGAAGCACTCAGCTCGCCATCCACCCACAACGGTTCGAAGCGCGCTGGTCGACCGTCAGATCGCGTCGGCGTCGGCGCGCAGAGCCACGACGTCGGGATGAGCGTCACCGCCGATCCGCTCTGCATCGAGAAGGGTGGCGCGCATGGCCTTCTCGGCCCATTCGTCCCGAGGCGCGGTCCGCAGGAGCGCCACCAGCACACGACCCCCGGCGAGGAGTGCCTGGAGGCAGCGTGTGGACTCCCCCATGTCTCCCCAGCGTTTCGCCATCGTCAAGTAGAGCTCGACCGTCTCGTGGCCGACCCCGCGGTGCCCCGCGTCGCGCGTCGTGCCGAGCCACAAGATCCGGCCGAGGGAGATGAGGTCCGAGAAAGAGCCAGCAATCTCGCTCGCCTCGTCGGCCAGTGGCTGGAACCGAACCTCGTCTTCATTGGCGACCGCGTCGCCGAGCTCGGTCAGCAAGTCCGACAGACGACGCCGGGTTTCCATCCTTCCCTCGGGACGGAGCCACGGGTGGTCCTCGAACGCCACCGTTGGCCTGAAGAAGGGCCCGGATCGTTTCCGGTAGAAGTCAGCCGGCATCCGGAGCGCACCGGGGCCGGCGGGATTGAGGAGCAGCCCGGTGGCCGAGGTCTCTTTCACCAGCGTGTCGAGCGTGGGAGCGTCACCGACGGTGAGCGACGTCGGGAGCGGCTCCCCTTCGGCCCGCGTGTCGGCCCACGCGTGCAGGGCCTCGTCGTCAGTGAATACACGAAGGATTCGCGTCTGCGCGAGGCCGGCTCCAACCATCGGCTCGGCGTCGGGGCCGGCGGGCACCGTGACGGTGGCGCGAGCGAGGACGACCCCGATCTGCGAGGTGATCTTCTCCGCCTGCTGTCGGGACTCGCTGGGATCGCGGGCAGCTGCCCGCTGCGACAGCATGAGGCGCAACAGAAGCCAAGGATCACCGGACACGCCGTCCGCCTCGTCGCCGTGTTGTCGGCGCATCCTCATACGCCGTTCCCAGTGTTTCTGACGTCGGGCGCGGCGGGCGCCAGCCATACGGCGGACTCAGCCAGGCGCTTTCCCGCCTCGGGCCCGGCCGCAGCCGTCAGCGCGGCGCGCACCAGCCGGTTCGCTTCCTGAGGCAGGTTTGAGCCTCCGGCTTGTTCTGCCGCTTCGAGCAGGGATTCGAGGGCGAGGTCGAGCTCGCCCAAGGACGCGAACACCCAGCCGGCAGACTCAGCCGAGCGCCAGGACCCCGGTTGGCCGAGCCGGGCCGAGCAGTTGGCGATTTCCCTCAGTACCGCTGCGCCGTGCAGCCGGTCGCCCAACTCGAGGCAGGCCTGCCCCGCCCGGCCCAGGTGCGTCAGCGCAACGACGTCGTCCCCGTCGGCGGAACTCCGGAGGGCGGCGCGATGTTCGCCTGACGCGCGTCGGCGGAGCGGCGCCCGCGCTTCCATCTGCGCCAGGCCGGTCGCGGCACGGGGTCCGGCCTCGCCTGCGTCATGCTCCAAGACCCTGACGGCGCGGCAATCGGTCGGCCACCACGAGATGTCCGGCGGGACCGGCGGCGTTGAGGACCACAACCCCCACCGATCGGCCACCGCCGCCATAGCACCGAGCCAGCGTCTCGGCGCTCAACACGATGGCATCGGGTGAGGGATGACGATCCCACGCCGCCAAAGCCTCCGCATCGGTGAAAGCCCAAGAAATTCGCTCCCGCATGGCGCCGAGGGACAAGGTGATGGTCCACCGATCAGCACCGGCACACGTCGCCGGGACGAGAAACTCTGCCCGACCGATGAGCGCGTCGACGCGATCGAGATCGGCGGAGGCCATCGCCTCGACCAGCTCCGGATTCTCGATGACAAGTCCGGGCTCGCTCACAGACCCCAGTTCCAGGGTTCGGCGTAGTGGACGGCCGTACTGGCTGCCGACCCCAGGTCGTTGACGGCGGTGCCGTAGGAGCCTTCCAGGGTGTGCAACGCCGTCCCCCCCGTGTGGAGCAACGTCGAGCCCATCGCCTCGGCATTGCTGAGCGCCCCCGAGCCCAGTGAGAGGGCCTGGTTGCCCAGGGTCGCGAGTTCCTGTTCGCCGTGGGTGACCGCCCACGTGGTCGCGCTCCCGAGTACCTGAACGGACTTGTCATAGGCGATCTGCCCGTAGTGCAACGCCGACTCGTCGACACTGACCACCGTCCCGACGGCTGACTCGATGGAATGGCCGATCGCAGCTCGGTGGTCCCAGACCCAGGTGGCCCCCTGGTCCACCGCATACGTCACCGCGATCGCCGCCGCGCCGGCGAGCACAGCCTCGCCCACTCCCGGGATGGCCAAACTGGCCAATATGGGAGCGACCGCGTCCGATGCCAAGAGCGCACCCATGCCCTCGGCGGCAGCGGTGCCGATCGCAAGATTGGCGACCGGCACCCCGACGGCGGCGGTCGGCGACTTTCCTTCGGCGAAGTCGAGGCCGATCGCGCCCCACGGTGAAGACAAGACCCAGGAGCGGCACTTTCGCCAGCATGCTGCCGTCGTCGTCGACAAGACCTTTGGTCAGCAATTTGACCAGTGGATTGTTGGCGTTCCCCGCGGCGGAGAGGGCGGCGTCGAAGTCCTGGCCCGCTTTCTCGAGCCCGTCGACCTGGGCGTCGCCGGAGAGAACGGCCAGCACGCCCGCCTCGTCTTGGGGCAGGTTCTTGAGCACTGCGAGAGAGGATTGGCCGGCCCTCTCGGCCGCCTGCTCGTACTGATGGATGAAGGAGACGGCGGCGGCGCCCAAGAAGTCGTTCTCGTGGCTCGCCTTCTCGAACCAGCCGGAGAACGTCTCGGCCCAGGACTTGGACGAATCGACGCCGGAGGCGACTTTCCCACTCGGTGCCCGGTGCGCCAGCGGGGACATCTGGCCCGCCGCCGCGTTGAGCGCACTCGCGCAGGCACCGGCCGCGGCAGAAGCCTGGGTGAAGGCGCCACCCAGGCGGGTGCCGGCCGCGTTCACCGCCTGGGTCATGGTGTCGTTGATCGTCGTCGACGCTTGCGCCTGCTGCTGTTGGAAGGTGGCGAGGGCCGCTGCTGAGGCGCCGCTGGGCGGCGTATTCGAGCTGAGTTTGGTCAGTGCGTCGGCAGCCGTGGTCTCGGCCTGGGACTGGGCGGCAATGGCGGCCCGGGCTTGCTGCTGCGCCGACTCGAGTGCAGCGGCGTACATCCGGAGCGCGCCGGCGGCGCTGGTGACCGCTGCCTCAAGGGAGCTCAGGTCACTCGCGTAACGGCCGCTGGCTGCCTGGAAGACGCCCGCGGCCGGAGAACTCCACGATCGCCCGACGAGCTCGCTCGCCGCTCCTCGGCTTTGCGACCGGATCCCCGTGATCTGACCGGCGAGTCCCGACAACTGACTGGCCGCGCCTCGAATCGCTCCCGGATCTCCTGGCGGGATGCTGGGTCCGCCACCGTCGCTGACTCGCATGAGTTGACTTCTCCTCTGCCTTCCCTGCCTGTCTTACCTCGTCTGTTCTTCGTCGACTGCCACTTCCTGCCCTATGTCCCGGACGGGAGGACGAGCGCTCGCGGGCGATCCGCGCCCTAGCCCCCTGGCATCGCGTGCTGATCGGTGACCGTGTACGCAATCGCTCCCCCGGTCAGGCCATGCCCCAGGATCCCCGCGATGAGACCGCCGTTCTGGAGGGCCTGTCCGAGCACCTGAGTGAAGTGCTCGGCCGCGCCGGCGAGTCCTGGGTCTCCGACGGAACCTTCGAGCGTGCCGCCCACGCTTTGGGCCGCAGAGCACAGCGCGATGAGCGGAGCGCTCACGTCGGCCTCCAGCGACTGACCGGCGGCCTGGAGCGCCGATGTCTGGACTTCGATCCTCATGACGGATACCTCTCCTTTCGTCTCCTCGCTCTTTCGCTCTCCTCGTTCTTTCCCGCTCTCCTCTACCCTCCCTCTGGTCGATCCTTGATCCTTCGGTTCTTTCCTCCTTCGGCTCGTCCCTTCGTTCGACGCCCGCCCCTATCCGAGCGGTATCGGCGGACGGCCCACCGGGTACCCGGGCGCAGCCATGATGCGGTGTGCGACCCATCCCAGCATGGCCACGGACTTGCGGGGCCGGTTGACGAAGTGCCCGCGGCACAGTTCTCGCCAGCGCCGCGGCTTCAACGCGAGGTCGACGACGAAGGCACCAGTAAAGGCCACCCAGTTCAACAACAACAACACGAGCATGCCCGCCTCCGCAACGAGCGTGGCGACGGCGCGGAAAGGCAGGCTCGCCCAATAGAGCCACCGAGGCGACTTCTTGGTGGCTCGAGGCTCGAGGCTCGATGGCGCTTGTGGCGCCGGAACCGTGATCAGCAGGCTCTCCGGAACACGGTTGCCCACACGGTGCTCGGTGCTGCTCACGGCGCAGCCTCTCCGTTCGTCACGTCCCCCTCCGCATCGAGCGTGAGACCGAGCCTCGGCCAATCAGCCACCAGGGCAACCGCCAGCTCGCGCACCGAGGTAACCCAGGGTTTGGGCGCGTCACGCCAGTCGAAGCCTCCGCTGGCCAGCAGGTCGGCGCCGTCCGCGTTGGCCGGGATGGTGAGCATGGCGTTCGCCGCCGGCACGAAGGTCCCCAACCGGCCCAGGTCCAGGCGAGATTTCTTCGGCATCTTGTTCACCACGACGGTGATCGGCCTGCCGCTGGCCGCCAGCAGTGTGCCCGCCTCGGCCACGAGGCTCGCCGTTGCCGGTACGGCGTCCGTGATGAGCACGATCTGGTCGCAGGTCTCGAGAGCAGCCTGGGCGGCCGGGTCCTGCAACCCAGTGCCGCAGTCCAACATGATCACCCCCACATATTCCTTGAGCCGGGTGATCACGGTCCGGTACCCGGGTTCCTTGAGCCCGGCCATGCGCTCGGGGTCGGTGGGCGCCGGCAAGACCATGAGACCGTGCGCAGCCCGGCCCAGCTGGGAATCGAGTTCGGTCAGCGTGAGATCGGGGAGCGCCATCCGGGCCAGCAAATCGTCGACGAACAGCTGTTGGTCGGGAGTGAGGACCCGGCCAAGGGACCCGTAGTCGGGGTTGGTGTCGATGGCGACGATCCTGTCCCGACGGATCTGCGACAACAACATGCCCACGAGGGCGGTGACGGTGGTCTTGCCGACGCCGCCCTTCGGGGAGACGATCGCAATGGTGACGCACCGCCGCAGCCGAGGCCGCAGGATCGCCGCGTCGAGACGCTCCAAGTAGTCGGTCGCCCGCCACTCCACGCGCACGCGCTCGATCGCTGACGGGGGACGGCCGACCGCAAGATCGGCGGGACTCGGCGAGGCTGAGTTCTCTTGCCGGCTGGCGGAGTCGCTGTTCCCCGACAGCTCGTGTACCTCTTGCGGCGGCGATCGTGTCCCGGCCTTCAGCGACGCCGCGACACGCCGGAAAAACGGTACCGGGGCTGGGACGACCTCGCGGGTCCGGTCGAGCAGTGAACGACCGTGGGTGTCCGCAGGAGCGGCGTGAGCCGTCAGGGGCGAACCCGCGGTGGACGACAGCGCAGGACGAGGACTGTTCGTGTCGAGCATTGTGTCGAGCGCGGACGGCTGCTCGTCGGCGGACAAAGGGACCAGCCGGAGGGTCTCCCCCGGGGAGACCCGAGCCACGGCCAGTGAGCTGTCCACGGAGAGGACCTCCCCGTCGCCAGCGCGTCAGTGCCCACTTGCCGGTCGCGCCGCCGGTGTTGAGCCCGAGAGACACGAGCAGATCTCCGAGGAAGGACCCAAGCGGGCGGTCGACGGGAAGGCTCGTCTGATGCGACCCCAGCGGGCTCGCGATCGTCACGTCCAGAGTCGGGGTCGGGGCCGGGGACGCGGTCACGTCGACGGCCCGAGGTCGATGACAGCGATGTCGCCCGCCGACGCAGCCGCCGCCAGCCCTGGCGCGACACCAGCGGGGACCGCGACGGTGACCGTGGTGGCGGACGGCTGGCTCTTCACACTCCAGACCGGCGCGGTCACAGTCCCGAGCGGCTTCGGAGGCGCGCCCGACGTGGGGGGAGCAGGAACCTCCACGATCTCGACCTGGTCGCCCACACGCACGTCGCCGGGCGTCTGACCCGGCTTGAGAGCGAGCCCGACGAGCGTGGTGGACTTTGACGGCACGGTGCCGGCCGTCGTCAGGACTGACCGCTGCACCGGCAGCGCGCCGGCAGGCAGGGGCGTCCGAGCGACCATCCCGACGACAGACGAGGCCTGGTCGGCCGCGACGAGACCCTGTTCGTCCGTCGTCAGGTGCACGATTCGTAGGTTGGCGCCGGTCAGTTCGGCGCCGGCGGGTATCGCAGTCGTCGTCTCGAGGACCGCGGTCGTCGCCGGCGGCGGCGCTGTCTCCCGTCCCCAGAACCAGACACCGACCCCCAGGGCGATCAGGCCAGCAATCGCCAACAGCTTCTTCCACCGCCCGGTGCGCTTCGGGGTCACGGTCAACTCCCAAGGGCCGGGCGTCGTAACCGGCGGTGGCAACGTGCCAGGAGTGGCCGCACCAAAGCGTGAAGGTGTCGACTCGCTCATCGTGGCCCGTCCGCCGACGCGAAGACCTGATCATCCACGGTGACAACGTCGTTGGACACCGTCAGCACATGTCCGTCGAGAAGACCGGCCTGGGCCAATGTGGCCGTCTTGGGTATCGTCCTCTCGGCCGATGGAAGAGGCCGCTCGGCCGAAGGCGGAGGCTCCAGGTGGCCGTCCAGGGTGTCGGGCGCGGTGACAACCGTGTCGCCGAGGCTCTCGGCGACCGCGGTCACCAGGTCCGCGACCGAGGAATCCTCGCGAGCCGCCACGTCGACCTGCCCCTCAGGACCTCGGACGGTCAAAAGAAGGGCAGCGCGGCGCGTTCACGACGGCGATCCCGAGAGGGCGTTGGTCGCGGCCGGTGCGTCGAGTCCCGCAGGGACATCGAGACAGCACTGCACCAAGTGAGGATGCCGTCCGGCCGTCACGAGCGTCCCGCGTCCGGGCGGAAGCGGACGCGGCGTGACTCCGGCGAGTAGCGGTCCCTCGTCGGGCGAGCCCGACATCACCATCGTCACGGTAGCCACCTCCCGCAGCCGCTGACCGAAAGGCTCGAACGCGGTCCGTTGGGCGCCGGCCACCCGACGAGCCAGCAGGACGTGAAGGCCGACGTCTCCCGATGCCCCGAGCAGTTCGACGAGTGGGCCGAAGGGTCCGCCGAGGGACGTCAACAGTCGCTCGTAATCGTCGATGACCAGAACAAGGTGCGGACCCGACCATCCGGCTCCGGCCTGAAGCTCGACCGGCAAGACTCCGTCAGCGGGCACGCGGGTCGACAGCTCCGCGGCCATGTCTTCCGCCTCTCGCTGCACTGCCCCGCTCCCCGCCGCGTAGGACGCGACGTGTGAACTCCGGGCGAGATCGAGCATGGTTCGGGCCGGGTCCACGAGGTGCAGGCGCACGTCGTCGGGCGTCGTCGTCGCCTGGAGGTGGGTAATGGCTCGACGGAGCACCGTGGTCCGGCCGCACCCCGATTCGCCGAAGACCACCAAATGCTGGCCCGCCGCCAAGAGGTCAAGCAGCACGGGGCGGCAGCGAAACTCGCTCACCCCGAGCAGGAAATCGCTCGAAGCTTCGGGAGGCGCCCCGCCGGCGGCGCGGGCCAACTCGGCGACCTGGTCGCTGTTCACTCGTTCAGGCATGCGGGACACGGCGGGGGCCCGTCGGCCGCCGGATCGTTGCCGCGCGTCGTCAATCGCCTCCCGAAGCGCCAAGCGCTCGCCGGTCGTCGGCGACTCGGGATTGCTCGACGCGATCGCGGCTTGGAAGTGATGCCCGTCCGTCGTCGTCCCACGGCCCGGATGGTCGGTGGGCACCGTCATGGCGATGGCGCGCTTGACGATGGACTCCGCCGGGTCACCAAGCCGGAGCTCGAAGCGGGTGCCCAGGGCATCGAGCAATTGAGGTCGAACATCGAACCAGCGGTTGGCGGTGACCATCACGTGCACGCCGTACTCCAAGCCCGTGGTGGCGAGTTCGGTCACGACAGGCTCGAGGTCGACCATGGTCTGGCGCAACAGTCCGACGTTGTCGACGACGAGGAAGATCTCGGGCCAGTTCTGCCCACCGCCGTTTCGCCGCTGCAGCGCGCGCTCGTCCACCACACCCTGCAGCTCGCGCAGCAGCCGGGCGGAGGTCTCGGGCTCGCCGCGTCCCACCACGGCGCCGACATGGGGCAGATCGGACAGCTCGAAGAGGCCGCCTCCCCCGAGATCGAGGCAGTAGAACTGCACGTCGTCAGGACTCCGCCCTCGGGTGAGTCCCGAGCGCGAGAGTGCGCAACAGCGTCGATTTCCCGCTGCGGGGCGCACCGGCGATGCCGACGTTCCCGCCCGCCCCACGGCCGTCGTAGACGAGCGGCCGCTGTGCTTGGCGTTCGGGAACATCGATGAGGCCGGCGACGGTCCGAAGCCCACGAGCTTCCGACGCTTCGTCCGGGAACCGGTCGAGCAGCTCTCCGAGCGTGAGGGCGTCGGGAAGCGGACTCAGCCACACCTGCCGTGCGCGCTCGGACGTCGCGGCGGAGATCCTGTTCACCAGTACGTCGAGGTCCGTCTCCGGACCTCCGTCCGTCGCCGGCGACTCGACGGTGGTCGGCGGCGTCAGGCTGAATGGCAACACTTTCGCTCGGCGAGCCGATCCCGACGGTTCGAGCACCCGCCCGGGCAAGCTGGTCAACCCGGCTTTGAAACGTGTCGAAGATGCGTCGACGCGGAGGTAGCCCAGGCCTGGAAGCGCCGGCAACTCGAACGCGGCGCGGCTGCCGAGAACCGACCGGGACTCCTCGGGTGTGTTGGTCCGCAGACACAGCCGGTACCGCAGGTGCGGGTCCAGCGATCGAACCTGACCCTCGTCCAGACGTTGCGTGGACAGCAGCATGTGGACGCCGAGGGATCGGCCCAGCCGACCGATGGCCTGGAAGATCTCTATGAACTCCGGCTGGGCCGAGAGCAGCTCACCGAACTCGTCGACCACGACCACCAGGTAGGGAAGTTCGGCCAGGAACGGGTCCTCCTGACGCCGGTCGTGGTACGCGGCGAGCGAGTCGACGCCGGCCTCCTTGAGCAACTCCTGGCGTCGCTCCATCTCGCCACCCAACGCGGCTCGGACCCGATCGATCAGCACGAGGTGGTCGGCCAGGTTGGTGACGAGGCCCGCCACGTGTGGCAGTGGCGCGAGGCCGGCGAAGGCGGCACCCCCCTTGTAGTCCACGAGAAGGAGGTTCAGCACCGAAGGAGCGTGGCGAGCCGCCAGACCGGCCGTGAGCGAACGGAGAAGCTCGCTCTTGCCCGATCCGGTGGCGCCCACCAGGATCCCGTGCGGGCCCATGCCCGAGGAGGCGGCCTCTTTGAGATCGAGATGCACCGTCCGGCCGTCCTCGCGCCGGCCGATGGGCGCCCGGAGGAGATCGGTGTGCAAGCCCTTCCGCAGGTCCTGCGGTGTCAGCCACTCGCGGCCAGGGTCGAATGCGGACACCTCGTCGACCCCCAAGAGCTCCACCAGGCGGATGCTGTCCGCGAAGTCGACGTCCATGCCGCCGGACACCAGGCGCAGCGGAGCCAGCCGACGAGCGAGACTCACGAGGTTGGAACTCTCGACGCGGTCGGCGCGCACGGCCGTCTCGACCCGACCGCCGGGTCGCGACTCGACGAACTTCGCCATGCCGTCTTCACCGAGGGTGACAACGGCACCGCAGCTGGGCGGGACGCGGTCCGGCGAGTCTGCAAGCACGACCACGCTCACATGGATCGCAGCGGCGGACTCCATGACCGCGTGGAGATCTTCGATCGCGGCCACCGGAGCATGCGGGCCGTACCCGTCCACCACCACGACGACGTGTTCTTCCAAGGGCGTCCCGTGCGAGGACGTCGGATCCGCCGGACCGCCGGCCCCGTGCTGCAGACGGCTCAACCGAGGCCTCGCCAGCTGCTCCATCTGGTCCCCGAACACCCGGAGGTCGGTCGTCACTGCACGTTGAGCCCGACCAAAGCCGTCGCCGCCGCGGGGGTCGCGCGTATGCGGGAGCCACTTGACCCAGTCCCACGTGCGAGCCGCCTCCACCGGGACACAGCCGACCATCCGCAGCTCCCCGGGCGTGTGGAAGGCCGCGAGTGAGGCGATCCACGACGAGACCAAGCTCCGACACCTCTCGGAGGGGCCGACCACCGCCACGGTGCCGAGCGCGGCCAAGGGCAGGACGACGGGAGCGTCGTCGAGAGTCGCTGTCGAGTGAGCCAGTTGGTCTGCGGCCTCGGCCAACGCAGGATCGGGTTCCGAAAGTGGGCTGTTGCCGCTCCCCACGACGGCCGGGCAGGCCGCTCGCACCGGACCGCAACCGAGTCGCACCGACGCGAAGTCTCGATCGCTCGGCCGGCGCTCCCACAGTCCATGTCCCGATCCATGTCCCGATCCTCCAACCAACGCGACCAGCTGCTCGGGCCCGGGGAAGAGACCCTCGAGCCCGGACCGCTGTACCTGCGCCGCCCACTCCGCCTTTCGACGGCACTCCGCGAGATGAGTCGAGTAGCGCCGCCGCACCTGTTCGAAGCGACGTCGTTCGCGGCGGTCTTGCACCAGCCGGCTGCCCAATCCGGTGGCGACCATGGCGACGACCATCACACCGATCACGATCATGTAGACGAGGGAGCGGACGATGAAGGCGAAAGCCACCATGGACAGCGTGCCTACGAGCGGCAACACCGTCATGACCACGTCCCCCCGGTCGCGTTGGCGAGCCGGCGGCGGAGGGTGAACGACGACCGGTGAATCCTCGAGCTGCGCAGGCCAGCTTCGAGCCGGCCGGTGCACCGGGATCCCTTGCCACCCTTGATCAGGCCCGGTGACGCCGCGGCCTCGCGACGAGACCCTCGGTCCTCCCTGCCTTCGTCCGCGCTCTCGAGATTGCGAGAGATCTCGGGAATCGGGCGCGACGGCAGGAGAGAGCACGGCCTCCTCCAGAGGTTCCGAACGCTCCGGAACGGCGCCCTCGTCGGGGATCGTCGCCACGGAGTTACACAATGGGACTGTGGGCTCAGGCCCCCGAGAAGGTGGCGCCCACCTGCTGGTCATTGCTCTCGTAGGCCACTGAAGCCGACCGCATCAGCTGGGAGATCCCTTCCAGAGCCTGGTGCAGTTGCTTGGAGCTCGTCTGCCATTGCTGCCACAGCGCGAGGAACCGCGCCTGCCCCACGCCGGCCCAGTCAGAACCGAGTGGAGCCACCTGACCCGCGAGCTGGTTCAGTGTGCTCTCGATAGAACCGGCCCCAGCATTGAGTTGTCCTGAAACACCCATCAGCTGTTCCGGCGTAACGCGGATGAGACCCGGCATCACTCCTCCTCACTTCGGTGCTTCTCACTTCTCACGCCCGCAGCGGGCGGTCGACGAAGGGCGACCAATGTTCCCGAGCGACGAGACGACTTCGACCCTAGCGGTTCGCACCCGAGAGTTCCGTTCCGAATCCGAAGGAAGCTTGGGAACGGATCACCGAGGCGATCATGCCCGCAACCATCCGGCGCAAACGCAATCCGGGTAGCCCAATAGTGAACGCATTCGCAAACGGTGCATCTGGTGTTTCCGTACGCGACGTGGCGCGCTCGAGACGGCCGAATCGCGGGTGACCATCGATCGTTGACCCATCGATCGTTGACCCATCGATCGTTGACCCATCGATCGTTGACCCATCGATCGTTGAATTGAATCAAGCGAGCCGAGAGATGAGGGATTCGAGCGCGAAGCGGTCCGGACGGGTCACAACGCCCTCGTCGGTGATGATGGCAGTGACAAGGCAGGCGGGCGTGATGTCGAACGCTGGGTTGGCCACAGCGACGCCACTTGGGACAAAGGCGGTGACCTCCGTCCGGTCTCTTTGCTCCACGGGGATCATGGATCCTGACTCACAGTCGAGGTCGATGGTGGAGATCGGTGCGGCGACGTAGAAGGGGACTCGATGGTGGTTCGCCAACACAGCAAGCGAGTACGTGCCGATCTTGTTGGCCACGTCGCCGTTCGCCGCGATCCGATCGGCACCGACGATCACGCAGTCCACTTCACCGTCGGACATCACTGACCCAGCTGCTCCGTCAACCATGACGGTGGCCGGTATTCCCAACCGTGCGAGCTCCCACGCGGTCAGGCGGCTGCCTTGGAGGAGCGGGCGGGTCTCGTCGACCCAGACCGAGGCGATCTTGCCCGCGTCATGAGCCGCCCGTATGACGCCTAGGGCCGTGCCGTACTCGACACACGCCAGGGAGCCTGTATTGCAATGAGTGAGCACTCGAGCACCCGCCGGCAAGAGCTCGGCACCGAGCCGACCGAGGCGGCGGTTCCGTACCGAATCCTCAGAGGCGACAGCAACCGCCTCGGCGACGGGGTCGGACGCACCGAGGGCTCGGTCCACGCCCCAGCGCAGGTTGACCGCGGTGGGTCGGGTCGCGACGAGACGGCGAGCCGCATCGTTCAGATCCTCGTCGCGGCTCGCCGCGAGGGCCACCCCCATGGCTCCGGCCGCCCCCAAGGCCGGAGCGCCGCGAACAGCAAGGGTGCGGATGGCGTCACACAGCTCTTCGACGGTCGTCGCATCCAAGAAGACCAGCTCTTCGGGTAGGCGTCTCTGGTCGATCAGACGTACGACGCCGCTGCACCACTCGATGGTCGCCGGGATCGGTTCCTCGTCCTCTCCTTCCACGTCACAAGTCTCTCGCGGTCTCGCCCATGTCGACGCCGCTCTTCGCGTTCCTGGTCAGGTCGACATCGCACCTCTCTGGATCGCACCTCTCTGGGCTGGGTCCCATGAGCATCGGCCGACGGAGGCGACCGTGCCGCGATACTGGCCGCATGGCAATGCTTCGTCACTCCGACTCAACCGTCATCGGCCGCACGCCCGAGGAGCTGTACGACATGGTCGCTGACGTCACCCGCATGGGCGAATGGAGTCCGATCTGTAAGGCCTGTTGGTGGGACGAAGGTGACGGCCCGCAGGTCGGCGCCAGGTTCACCGGAAGGAACGAGGTGCCGGAACGAACGTGGGAGACACGCTCGGAAGTCGTCGCCGCCGATCGCGGCCGCGAGTTCGCCTGGGTCGTCGCAGAGCCACCCACACGGGCCAGGTGGGGCTACTCGTTCGCTGCAGTCGACGGAGGAACCGAAGTCACCGAGACATGGGAGCTGCCGCCCGAAGGTGCCGCCTTCTTCGAAATGAGGTTCGGCGGGGAAGCGCCGGGTGAAATCGCCAAGCGCCACGACGCCGCCAAGAACGGTATTGCGGCGACCCTCGCCGCCATCAAGAGCGCGGCGGAAACCTGATCATCGGATCGGAACGCCGGCGATCGGCCCTGTTGGCTCGATCCGGGCTCGCGGCACACCGGTGGCGGCCGACGAGCTCTGAGGTCGTGCCGCTCTCCCCTTAGTTCCGGCCGAGTCGGACGGCGGTGGTCAGATCACCGACCGTGTTGGCCTTCCATGACTGACCACCATCTTCAGAGACATGAACCTCCTGTCCGAAGCCGATGATGACGCGGCCGCCGAAGGCGTCAAGATGTCCCGTGTCGACATTGCCTGGGAACCATTCGGGCAAACCGTCCACGCAACGGATGAACGACGACCCGAGCGATGCCCGGTACACGGCGCCACGTCTTGTGAACGGCCCGTCAGAGGCCGAAACGTATGCGGTATCGCCGACGATGCACACAGCCCGCAGATAGCTGTCGTGGAGTCCCTCGGTGGTCCACGACCACGATTGGCCACCGTCTGCGCTCCAACCGAATCCAACCGCTGCCGCCACAGCCACCGATCCGTTCTCTGCCCGCACCTCGTGAATGTCGGCATCTGGTTCGATGACCCCGCGCCAGCTCTCCCCTCGGTCACGTGAGTGCCACAGGCCGCCCACGTGGATGTTCACCCAGAGGTGGGCGCCCGTACTCGCCAGAGACCGGGTGTCAGGCGCTGGCCCTGCCGGGTTTTTCCAGTGGTCTCGATCCGGTACGTGCTCGAAGGCCCGCACTTCCTCAACTTGGGTGCCGACGATGGCGAGACGGGCGCCGGTTCGACCGACCACGACGGTTCCGTCGGCCAGGACGGCCAAGCTCTGACCGTCATCGGCGGGCAACTCGCCGACGGTCACCGCCTCTTTGTCGTCGAGACACATCACGGTCTTGCGGTCCAGCAACGCGTACCCGCCTCGGGGACCAAGGGCCAACGCGGTGACGGCGTGTCCCTCGACAAAGGCATTGCCCGCGTCCAAGTCGAAAAGGCCCTGACTCGTCCCGACGAGCAGCATCGAAGCCCAACCTATAGGTCGCCCGCCACGAGACCTCCCAGTACACCGAGGTGCTCCGGGAAGGGAAACTGTTGCTGAGCGCGCGTTGTGTCGTCACCCACATGCCAGAACCTGCGGGCAGCCCACGTCCTGAGGAGGAAGGAACGGAAGAGAACCAGTGCGGCCACACGCCGTCACAGTCCACGGGGTAAGTTCGAATTCTGGGACGGGGCTGGGCAAAGGCCCAGCACTGACATCTGACAAGCGTGAGCGATCGCGGTACCGTCGGCGCCCTGGAGGCCGAGACGTCGGGTCCTCCGAGGAAGGGAAGATCGTGGCTGACGTACTGGTCGTGGGCGGCGGCGTCGTCGGCCTCGGGAGCGCCATGCTCCTGGCGGAGGACGGGCATCAGGTCACCCTCTTGGAGCGCGACGCGGCCCCGCCGCCCGACGATGGTGGTGCCGCATGGGATACCTGGGAGCGACGAGGCGTGAACCAGTTCCGACTCCCGCACAGCTTCCTGGGTCGGTATCGAGCCCTCGTCGACGCCGAGCTTCCCCGGGTGGCTACGGCCGTCGAGGCTGCCGGCTGTCTGCGTAGCAATCCGTTGCTGGCCATCCCAGAGGAACTCCGCGGTCCGGAGCGCCCCGAAGATGGTGACCTCGAAGTCCTCACCGGGCGCCGACCTGTCGTGGAGATGGCGATGGCTTCGGTGGCCGAGGACACGTCCGGGCTCACCATCCGCCGAGGCGTGACAGTCGAGGGACTCATCACGGGACCTGAAGCTCGCAGTGGGACTCCGCACGTCGCCGGGGTGCGCACACAGCGGGGGAGATGAACTGCACGCCGACCTCGTCGTCGACGCATCCGGGCGGCGCTCCCCCCTCCCTCGATGGCTGGCAGAAGCCGGTCTCCCTCCCGTACGTGAAGAGCTCGAGGACTCGGGCTTCATGTACTACGGCCGCCACTACCGGTCCGAAGGGTCACTGCCGTTCGCATTCGGGCCCGCCTTGCAGCCGCTCGGGACCATCTCCACGTTGACCCTGGCCGCGGACAACGGGACCTGGAGCGTGGTGATCACGACCAGTGCAAAGGACAAGGCGCTCTACGGACTACGCGACGTCGACCGCTTCGAGAAGATGTTCCGCTCCCTGCCTCTGGTCGCGCACTGGTTGGACGGCGAGCCGCTCGAGGACCGTGTTGTCACGATGACCAAGATCGAGGATCGATGGCGCTCGATGGTGGTCGACGGCGAACCTATCGTGACCGGCCTTGTAGCGGTCGGAGACGCGTGGGCGTGCTCCAATCCGTCCTTCGGGCGGGGAGCATCGATCGGGATGCTCCACAGCGTCGTCTTGCGCGACACGTTGAGGGAGCACGACGAACGAGACCCCTATGCACTGGCGCGTGGCTTCCACGCCGCCACGTCGGACGTGGTCGAGCCGTGGTTCATGTGGACCCGATTCGAGGACCGCCACCGCTTGGCCGAGATCGACAGTCTCATTGCGGGCCGGCCGTACGAGCCCGCTGACCGGCGCTGGGAACTGGAGCAGGCCCTGGCCGCCGCCGTCACCAAGGATCCGGACCTCCTGCGCCTGTTCATGCGTGCCGCCTTCGTGCTCGACCCGCTCGAAGAGGCGTTGAAGGCGCCCGGCGTGAGCGAGCGGATCTTGGAGTTGGGCGCCGACTGGCGCGAGGTACCGGTGCCCGCACCTCCGCGCGAAGAGCTGGTCGCTCTGGCCGACGGTTGAGCAATCGCGCCGCAAGAGGACACATATTTCGAAAGGGAGGGTGGCGTGCCGCGGATAGAGATCGACGGGGTGGGAATCCAATACGAAGTCACCGGAGCCGGCCGTCCCGTCGTGCTCCTTCACGGCTTCCCCGACACGGGACGATTGTGGCGCAACCAGGTTCCCGCGCTGGCCGATGCCGGCTTCAAGGTGATCGTCCCCGACATGCGCGGCTACGGGCGTTCAGACAAGCCTGAGTCGGTCGAGGCCTATGCTCTACCCTTCCTCGCGGGTGACGTGCTGGGAGTCTTGGCCGACGCTGGGGAGTCGCGGGCCCACGTCGTCGGTCATGACTGGGGTGCGGCCGTTGCCTGGGGGCTCGGGTCGCTCACTCCCGACAACGTCGACCACCTGGCCGTGCTGTCGGTCGGTTCGCCGGTCACGTTCCGCAACACCTTGGAGCAGTTGGAGAAATCGTGGTACATGCTGCTCTTCCAGTTTCCGGGTATCGCCGAGCGTTGGCTGAGCGAGAACGACTGGCGCAACTTCAAGTGGTGGGGGCATCACCCTGATTCGGATGGGGTGATCGCAGAGCTCGAGGCGAACGGTTCGCTCACCCCGGGGCTGAACTATTACCGGGCGAACGTCAACCCCGAGTCGTTGGTCGGGCCGAGCCTGGAGCTCCCCGCGGTCCAAGCTCAGACGATGGGGATATGGAGCAGCGGGGACTTCGCCCTCACCGAAGTACAGATGACGGACTCGGCGTCGAGTGTCTCGGGCTCCTGGCGCTACGAACGACTCGAGGGTCCCGGCCATTGGATGCAGCTCGAGGCTCCCGAGAAGGTCAACGAGTTGCTCCTCGACTTCCTTCCACGCTGAGGGCCGCCGACTCCATCAGTCGTACCCACCGCGCCGGAAACGGGAGAGGACGTCGTCCTCCATGCCCCACAGGTCCCGGATGGTTGCGCCACCGTCCACGACCAAGGTCTGCCCCGTGACGCGTTCCGAAAGCGTCGATGAAAGGAACAGCACGGCGTTGGCGATGTCCCTCGAGCGAGGAGGGGCGAGTGGATTGACGGAGCTGACGGCCCATTCTCCGTCCGGCCAGTCCTCGTTGCCGGTCCCGACATTGCCCGGAGCCACTGCGTTGGCGCGGATGCCGTAGCGGCCAAGTTCCTGAGCGAAGGTCTTCGCGAGGGAGATCACCCCTGCCTTCGCTGCGCCGTAGGCAGCGTGCATGGCCGCCGCATTGATGCCGTCCACCGAGGCGAGAGCGATGAGGGAACCTCCGCTCCCCTGTTCGACCATCTTCTTCCCGACCACCTGAAACAGGTAGAAGACGTGGTTCAAGTTGTTGGCGATCGACCAGTCCCAGTCCCGGAGGGAGACGTCCTCGACCCGGTCCCAGCGGGCGCCGCCGATGATGTCGACACAGACGTCGACTGATCGAAGGCTCGCAGCCGCCTCGTCGACAGCGCGTTGCACCTGGACCGGGTCGGTCATGTCGGCGACGACGGCAAAGGCCTCGCCGCCCGCGGCAATCACCTCCTTGACGATGGCCTGCGCCCGTCCCGCGTCGATGTCGATGCACGCCAGCGTCGCGCCCGCCTCGGCCAGCGTGAGCGAACACATCCGCCCGTGACCAGCTCGCTCCCTGATCCATCCCGCGCCCGACACGATGGCTCCTTTTCCGTTGAGGCCGAGATCGATCATCGGATCACCGCCGAGGACGCGCCGCCGGATCTCGAAACGCTCGGATGCCTCATTGGTTCCTCCGTGTGACAGCGATCAGGTGTGCACTCAGACCGGCGAGTGATCGCTCCGATTCGACCCGACGGGCCGCGAAGAGGATCGCCTCTCGTCCCTCGGGGCTCGTCCAGCGATCGCGGAGTTGCGGAAGCCAACCGGCGAGCCCTTCGACGCCCAGCACGGCCACCACTTCGACACCCGAGGCCTCAGCCTCCTGGCGCAGCTCATCGGGATGGTGGAGGTAGGCGGTTGTGAACCAATGTGGCACATCGTCGGGATTGCGATGCTGGCCGTCCTCGAGATCACGCTCCGCGATCTCACGAAATGCCGGATCGAAGAGGAAGCCCCGAGCCAGACCGTCGAACAAGGAGGCGAACCGGGAGATCGCTGCGGCGAAGATGTATCCGCCCACTCGCACTGCTCGTTGGGCTTCAGCCCATGTGCGAAGCCGGTCCTCGCGCTCGGTGAGGTGGTAGAGCGGGCCGAAGAGCAACGCGGCATCGAACGAGTCATCGGCCACCGGAAGATCCCGGGCATCGCCCACTTCGGCGGTGATCCGGCCCGGTGAGCCATCGTGGCGAGCGGCGGTTTCGACGTGGTGGGCCATGAGGTCCACGACGTGGACGCTGTGTCCCTGCGACGCCAGCCAGGATGCATGGACACCGGTACCTCCACCGATATCGATGACCGAACTGGGGTGGACCGGCAGGTACCTGCGCAGCACCTCCTGGGTCCGAAGCAGCTCCAACTGGCCGAGGCCCTCCGTGATGCGACGGCCTTCTTGGATCCGCTCGTAGTGGCACGCGATCTCCGGCTGCGGACGGTCCATCCGCAGAGCATAAGGAGCCGGGCGCGCTGAACATGATCCAAATCATGGCGAGAGGGGCCTCCCAGCGCAGTGTGGCGGTGTGCCATGGTTTGTCCCTCGCCGGACAACCAGGGCCCGAGAACGGGACGACGACACAGGAGCCGATGAGGAGGCGCAGTGCGATTCATCCTTCAATATCCCGAAGCGCAGGGTCCGCGACCTCGACCTGCTCGACGCGGGATCCGTCGCGGAGGTGGCCCGGGCGGCCGAGGAGGCGGGATGGCACGGCATCGCGTTGACCGAGCACCCGGCACCGAGCAACGCCTGGCTCGAGTCGGGCGGACATCAGAGCGTCGATCCCTTCGTGGCGCTGGCGTCCGCGGCGGGTGTGACCTCGACGTTGGCCCTCGTGACGAACCTGAGCGTGGTCCCGTACCGCAATCCCCTCTTGTTGGCCAAGAGCGCATCCACGCTGAACCGGGTGTCGGAAGGTCGGTTCTTCCTCGGCGCGGGCGCCGGCTATCTCAAGTCCGAGTTCTTCGCGCTCGGCGTGGACTTCGAGGAGCGCAACGCGCTCGTTCGAAGAGGCACTCGAGGTCATGCAGCTGCACTGGAGTGGCGAGCCGTTCTCCTTCGAAGGTCGCCACTTCTCCGCTCGCAACATCCGCGCCCTGCCGGCGCCCCGAACGAACGCCGTGCCCATCTGGATGGGAGGCAACTCCGACGCGGCGCTACGCCGCGCCGCAGAGCACGCCGCCGGCTGGATGCCCATGACCGCGTCGGCCACCATCGCGAAGACCGCTCGCACGCCGCCGGTGACCAATCCCGATCAGCTCCGCGAGCGCCTGGGCGTGTTGGAGCGACTGGCCGGCGACCGCTTCGAGGAGCTCGAGCTCATCCTGAGTTTCGCCCAGCCCGACATCGCGCGACTTCGAGCGCGACGTCGAGCGTCACCGTCATCGGCTCGGTGAACTCGAGGAGCTCGGCGCCGACTGGACCATCGTCGGGCCGCCGTGGTCTCCCTCCCCAGGCCCGATCGAGTGGCTCCAAGGATTCGCAGCCACCTTCATCACGAACTGAGCCGCGCGCCGTCATCTGCCGGCGAGCGCACTCCACGCTGTTGGTCCCGACGGCAGGGGCGGACGGGACCCCCCCGGCCCGCCGCCCCTACCGATCAGGACGAAGCGAAGGCCTTGTCCAGCGCGTTGAAGCTTCGGCGTGCCGAGGCCTACGCCCTCGTTGTAGAGGGCGCCCGGAGTACCGGTGTAGTAGAGGTTGTCGCTCGACGTCCCGGACGTCTGGAGCGGGGTGAACGGCGAGTTTGCGGCCTGGGCGAAGCCGTAGATCGCCGGGTTCCAGAAGCCGACCCGGTGCCCGAGCGATGACTCGAAGACGGCCGTGACCCCGTTGAGCTGCGGTCCGACGAAGCTGGTGCCGCCCCAACCCCCCTCGAGGGCGGGCGTTCCACCCTGCAAGAAGGCCGGCGAGTAGAGGAGGTAACCCGAGTACGGGTCTGCATCCGTGGAGACGTCCGGAACCGCCCGGCCGTAGGACTGGCCCTGAACCACCGACGGGTTCTGATTGAAGCTCCACTTGGTGGGCAGATCCAGGCCTCCCACCGGCCTGGTAGGCCTTCGGGCGTCAGGTACGGAACCGCGCTGTACGTCGTCGTGCCCGAGACTCCCTGCTGGTACGACGGGGTCCCGAAGTTAAGGCTGAACCCGCCCCCGCCGCCGCCGTCGTTGTTCGGGTCCTTGGCCACCAATCCGACCTTGGAGCCCGTGATGCGTGGCGATCGGCTGCCACAGATAGTCCCAGCCCCAGGTGCGCTCGGCCGGCACCGTGACCGTGGCCGACCCGGCGGGGCCCGTCAGCTTGGCGGTCCACGGCAGGGTCGTGCCCCCACCGACCGTGATGTACGGGCTGTCCGCTGGGGTGTCGACCGAGAGGTTGGTCGTCCCGATGTCCCTGGCGGCGTCGTAGGCGCCCTCGTCCCCGGCGGCACAGAACGCTGACTGACCCTGGGCGGCGAGCTCGAGGAAGGCCTCGTTGAAGGCCGCCATGTAGCCCGACGTCTCGGCGCCGGTGGCGATGGCGGACGCCAGGTAGGTCTCCGACTCGCCCCAGCTGGTCGACACCGATCCGGCGACGTCCTGGCTGGCGGCGTCGAAGAAGGAGTCGGCGAACCCCGGGTCGGTGTTGGGAGCCTGGTACACGACGACATTGGCGCCGGGAGCGACGCCGCCCGACTGCTCGACGTCCAGGTCCGATTCGGAGGAGCCACCCGCGTCACTCGGCGCGCCCGGACCACCGTCCACGTTCTCGATGGTGACGGTCCGACCGGTGTTCGCCAGGCCGATGATGTGCTGCCAGTAGTACTCGGGAGCACCCTTGTCGACGGCGGCGAGCGTGACGATGCCGACGGTCTGGCCCGCCCCGTTGTCACCTGCCTTGTAGAGGGAGTCGAGCCCGTAGTTGGCGGCGAAGGACTGCGGCGTGTTGCACGCGTTCGGCAGACCCGTCAGGGCGATGCAACTGTTCGAGCTGCCTGGCTGCGCCGCGACCGTGCTGGTGTTGACGTGCTGCGTGCTCGAAAGGAACGAGGAGTAGTTGCTCAGGCCGAGGATCGCGGTCACGTTCTTGGCCAGGTATCGGGGCAGCGAAGGGGCCTTCGACGTCCCGTGGACGGTCTGGGCGCGAATCGTCTGGCCGTTCGCCTCGGTTTGTTGCGGCACACTGAATTGCTGCTGCTGAACACCGAGCGCGGCGTTGAACTCTGCGGCCGTACCCGTCGCGACGACGTCGACGTCGTCGGAGTACACCTGCGTCGTGATCCCGAACTGGCCCAGATACTTCTGGAGCTGGAAGATCACCCTCGGGCTCTGGCCGTAGGTCTGCGCGAACTGGAGCACGGAGTCGTATTGCGTGATGCCGTGCGTCACCGCGTTCTCGAGGGCCTTCGAAATTTTGTTCGGTCAGGATGAACGACACCGTCTCGTCAGTGCTGGACGGTGTGACGCCGGTCGCGACGGCGCCGGGCAGCGTGGCCGGATTGGCATCACCGGGTACGGGCACCAACGTGTTGGGGTCGTCCGCGGTGGCTGCGCCCGCGGTCACACCGGTGCCGAGAACGACGAGAGCAGTGGCTGCGCCGGACGCGGCGATCTTGAGGAATGTCAGCCGACGCCGACGGTTCATGGTTCGACTCCCTGGATTGTGTTCTGCGTCTCTCGTACGTGTCTTGTCGTGCGGAGTCGAGCCGGACCCCCGCCACACACCGCTGGTCTTATCACGGAAGCGACGGGTGGCGCCGGGCACCCCGGCATCCTCGTGGCGATCAATTCCGGCTCACGAGCGTTCCGACCGGTCTCTCGTGCCAAGGCCGCCGCGCTGGCGCGCCCGATGCGCTCAGACGTGGCCGCTCGAGGTGCGGTCGCGAACGAGACGCTGCACGAGGGATCGCAGCAGGGCCCAGGCAACGTCGGGGTGGTCGCGCACGAAGGGCCGGAACTGCCACCCGGCCAGCGCCAGGCACTGCAGATCCTTCTCCGCGGTGACCTCGGCCATACGCGCCCCCTCGTCGATGAGCGCGATCTCTCCGAAGTGATCGCCCGCCTTGAGGACTCCGATGCGCTCACCGTCGACGGAGACGATGGCCGTTCCCGAGGTGATCACGAAGAACCCGAGGCCCTGATGGCCCTGCTCAACGACCCGGGTACCGGCGGGGAACGAGGTCTCACTCATGGCCGTCGGCCAGCTGCTTGACGTCCTTCTTGGACAGCTCGGAGAACAGGGGTGTGCTCCTGATGGCCGCCTGAGCATCCGACATGAAACGGAACCGTACACCGCGCCGGCTCGGCGCCGCCCGGTCCTGGACGCCATTGCCCCTCCTCGGTTGCCTCTCCTCGGTTCAGGTCATACGAGGGCGTCGCGCACGACGGGTGTCGGCCGCGCGCCCTGCCACCAGCGCAGGGTGACGATGAAACGTGAGCCGCCACCAGAATGCAGAGGCGACACGGCTCGGACCGAGCCGCCCATCGCTGCAGCCAGCTCGGCGACGATGGCGAGTCCGAGCCCAGAGCCCGCTTGGCGGCTGTGGCCCTCGGTCGGCCCGGTAGAAGCGCTCGAAGACCCGCTCCAGGTCCCCGGATGCGATGCCGGGTCCATCGTCGTCGACCGTGATGGTGCACGCACCGGTCGCCGGATCGGTGCCGAGGGCGACGGTGACCGAACTCCGAGCGAACTCCAACGCGTTCTCCATGAGGTTGGCCAGCAGCTGCGCCAGGCGGTCCGGGTCGGCCGCGGCTCGCGGCTCGTCCGGATGCCCGTCGGGTACGTGCACCGCGAGCGCCAGTCCGGACTTGGCGGCGGAGGGCCGGAAGCCCTCCGACGGTCGTGCTGACCACCTCGCCCACGTCGGTCGGACGCAGAGAGATCGACATCTGGCGCGCCTCGAGCTTCGTCAGGTCGAGGAGGTCGCCGACGAGGCGTTCCAGCCGCCGTGACTCGGCGATGATGACGTCGGCCGCTCGGGCCTCGTCCTCGACGGCGCCGTCGTGGATCGCCTCCGCGAAGCCGCGGATCGATGTGAGAGGAGTCCGCAGGTCATGCGAGACGGCCAGGAGGAGATGGCGTTCGCGCGCCCGTCCGTCGTCGAGGCTCTGGGCCATGTGGTTGATGGAGCCGGCGAGCGAGGAGAACTCGGGGTAGTCGTGGGCGCGCACGGGGACCCGGCTCTCCAGGTCGCCGGCGGCGATCCGGGCCGTCGCGTCGACGGCCTCGACCAGGGGCCGGGACATGCGTCGGCTCATCTGCCAGGCCACGAGCGCCGCCACGGCCAGTGCGGCCGCGCCGGCGACGGTGAAGTACACCCAGCTCGGCCCCAACCCGCCCACGTCGCGGGTGAGCAGGATGGCCAGCGTGCCCTCGAAGCCGTGCAGCCGCTCTCTCTCGAGCGGCGATAGGTCAACCGGCGCCGCGGCGTAGACGACGTTGCCGGAACGTCCCGAGGTCGTTTTGCCGGCCTGGAGTGCCGCCACATCGAGCTCCTCGGCCGAGAAACCGTGCGGCAGATGCGTGACCTTCCCCGCAGGGTTGATGCGGATGAAGCCCGCGTTCTCCAGCCGGAGAGTCCGGCCGATGATGTGCAACACCTTCAGCGACTCAGACCCCGTCCGGACGGACCGGAGCGAGTCGGCCTCCGAGACGAGTTGCGCTTTCGCGTCGTTGCGCGCCTCGATCCTGCGTGAGCACGAGACTGCCCGCTCCGGCGATGAGCAGGACGACGGCGACGAGGCCGACCATGGCCATCATCAGGCGGCGTCGCATCGATCAATCGAACCGGTATCCGACGCCCCACACCGTCGCCAGCGGGAGCTCGGGACCGAGCTTCTTGCGCAGCTGGGCCACGTGGACGTCCACGGTGCGCTCGTCGCCGTACCAGTCGGACCCCCACACCCCGTCGAGGAGCTGCTGGCGGGACAGGGCGAGTCCCGGCATTGGAGGTCAGGAAGGCCAGCAGATCGAACTCGCGCGTGGTGAGGCCCACCGCCTCACCACCGCAGCGCACCTCGCGGCGGCGCATGTCCACCTCGAGGTCGCCGACGGTGACGATCTCCTGTGGGGCCGGTCCTTCCCGGGTCCGCCGCAGGACGGCCCGCACGCGAGCCACCAGCTCGCGTGGTGAGAACGGCTTCACCAGATAGTCGTCTGCTCCCAGTTCCAGGCCGAGGATCCGGTCGACCTCGTCGTCGCGGGCCGTGAGGAAGAGGACCGGCACGATGCTGCGGCCACGAATCTCGCGACACACGTCGTAGCCGTCGAGGGGACCGGGCAGCCCCACGTCGAGGACGACGATCCACGGGTCCTCCTGCCGCCAGAGCTCGAGCCCCTTTTCGCCGTTGTCGGCCAGCAGGACACGGAAGCCCTCCCGCCTGAGATAGAGGTCGACCAGATCGGCGATGTTGGGGTCGTCCTCGACGACGACCACCGTGCCGTTCTCCGTGCTCACTCCCCTAGCCTCCCACCTCCTGCCCCTCGAACAGCCCCATGTGGCTGCTTCCTTACACAACCCTCATGGCCTCACAGAACCTTCATGGAATCTCAACGTGCCCCTCACGGCCGCGGCGAAGGATGGAAGGCGACGTGGGACAGCGCCCGCGGGTACCGCATCTCGGGGCGATGGACGAGAGGAGCGTCGGGAATGCGAAAGAACCTCATCTGGACGTGTGCGGCCGGAGCAGCCTCGGCCGCAGTGCTCGCGCGCGGCCGCCTGCCTCCCGGCCGCCGCGGGAGCAACGACGACGACCATTCCGGCCAAGCACATCGGGACACACGCCCCCGCGGCGACGGTCCGTACCCTGCCGGGGATCCAGGCCGAGGCGGCGTCCGCCGTTACCAACCGGGTCGACACTCTCAACAAGGCCATCGCCCACATCGAAACCGAGAAGAATCTCGGCAACGGACGAGCACCGCTGCGTGCCTATCTGCGTGCCGATATCCAACGGCTCCAACAGCAGGAACACGTCGTCTCCGCCGATACCGCCGTCACGCAGGCACAGCGGGACTTCGTCGACATCTTCTTCGGCTTCCGCGTGTACCACCTCGTCCTTCCCGCCGTGTCCCTCGCCGTCCGGGCTGACCAGGTCAGCCACACGGACCTGCCGGTGCTCAGGGCCGCGGCGACCAAGGCCGAAAGCGGCCCATGGCCAGAGCGGGGCGACGGTCGAACCCGTCCTCGCGGACCTGAACCAGCAGATCGCCGCAGCCACCTCGGCGACGCATGGCCTCGCCTCGACCATGCTGGCCTACACGCCGGCCCAGTGGAACGCGAACAACGGCCTGCTGTCTCCGGCATCGTCATCGGTCTCGACCGCCGAGGGCGCAATCCGTCAGGGCCGGGCCGACGTACAGCACATCAGACAGGACCTCCACGGCGCGGTGGCCGGTAGCCGGGCGAAAGCCCTCCCCACCACCACGGCTGAGCGGAACCTGTGAGCGGGGGCCGCTGAGGGCTCCCGTCGGGAGGTCGTCGCCGTCCCAGCGGCGCCGCCCTCGGGGCTCATCGCCACCCGGCGCCGCCGTCCGCCCCGGTGCCGGGTGGCGTAGGCCTCGGCTCAGTCGCTGACCAGCCGGGCCGTATTGGCGTTGAGCCCGTTGGGCGACTTGGATCGGTGCACGACCTGGAACTCTGCGAATTCGGCCAGACCCCACGGCCCGTTCTCGACGCCGATGCCACTCCACTTGAAGCCGCCGAAGGGCTGCTGCGGCGCGAGCGCGAGATGCGTGTTGACCCACGCCGTCCCGCACTCGAGCTGCGCCGCGACCTCCGAGGCCCGTTCGGGGTCGGCGCCCCAGACGGAGCCTGAGAGGCCGAAGTGGGTGGCGTTCGCCCGGTCGATGGCGTCGCCGAGGTCGCGGTAGGCGACGACCGGCAACGCCGGGCCGAACTGCTCCTCGTCGACGATGCGGGTGCCGTCGGAGAGACCGGCAAGGATGGTCGGCTCGAAGAAGTACCCGGGTCGGTCCATGGCCTGGCCCCCCGTGACGGCCGTCGCTCCGTGCGCCAGGGCATCGGCCACCAACTCCTTGACCCGCTCGTACTGCGGCTCGTTGTTGATGGGCCCCAACTTCACGCCCTCCTCCGTGCCGGGACCGACCTTTATGGCACGGGCCTGCACCGCCAACCCCTCGACGACGTCGTCGTAGAGCGCCTCGGGGACGTACACCCGCTTGATCGCCGAGCACACTTGACCGTTGTTGTTGAACGCCCCGGCGAAGATGGCTCCGGCGACGACCGCAGGGTCCGCGTCGTCCAGGACGATGGCGGGGTCGTTGCCGCCCAGCTCGAGGGTCACCCGCTTGAGGTCGGGTGCCGCCGACATCGCGACCTTCTTCCCCGTCTCCACCGACCCGGTGAAGCTGATCTTGCGCGGCACCGGATGCGACGTCATGGCGGCACCGAGCTGGTCTCCGCCGCTCACGATGTTGAGGACACCGGGTGGGAACACGTCGCGCAGCATCTCGCCCACCTGGAGCGTGGTGAGCGGTGTGAACGGCGACGGCTTGAGGACGAGCGTGTTGCCGGCCAGCAGCGCCGGGGCGATCTTCCAGAACGCGAGGGTGAGCGGGAAGTTCCACGGCGTGATGGCGGCCACCACCCCGAGCGGCCTGCGGGCGAGCTCGACGTAGGCGCTGTCGTCGTCCTGAATCACCTGAGGCGGAGTCTCGAGATTGGCGAAGTACTGCGCCCAGATGGCCGACGCGAAGACCTCGATCCCAGCGTCGGCCAGCGGCTTGCCCTGCTCGGCGGTCAGCGTCGGCGCGAGCTCGCCCGGTGACGCCAGGAGGACGTCGGCGGCACGCCGCAACGCGGCCCGCCGGACCTCCTCGTCCGCCTTCCAGTCGCGAGCCGCCTTGGCGGCGGCGTCGAACGCGGCGTCGAGCTGCTGGCGCGAGCACTCCGGCGCCTGGGCGAAGACCTCGCCCGTCGCGGGATTGCGCACGCCGAAGGTCTCGCCGGCCGGTACGGCCTCTCCGGCGATCGTCATGGTGAACTCGTTCTGGCTCATGGCGCTCCTGGGTCGTCGGGCGGGTGAGCGCCCATCCTCGCGCCCGATCCGTCGGGGCGCCTCGATCCACCCGGTTCCGCCCGACCGACCGAGCGTCATGCTGTCGGCCGAGGATGTGCGTCGAGAGGCTCTGCGACGGTCTCGGCATCCTGGGCCGCGCGGAGGAGTCCGAGGCGGTCGCCGCCTGTTGCGAGTCGTCAGGCGACGTCTGGTTGGACCCTGCTCTTCGCGGCCTGGTCACTCCGGTGTGGGATTTCAGAGCGCGCGGCATGATCGTCGGCTTGACCCGCGGCACCGGGCAGCCCGAGATCGTGCGAGCGGTGCTCGAAGGTGTCGCCCACCGCGGCGCCGACCTGCTCGAGGCGGCGGAGGCCGACAGTGGCGACCGCATCGAGTCGCTGCGCGTCGACGGTGGGATCTCGGCCCACGAGGCGTTCGTGACGGCATTGGCCGAGGCCATCGGCCGCCCGGTCGCGGTCTCTCCCGTCGTGGAGGCCCCGACACTGGGAGCCGGGCTGCTGGCCGGTCTCGCCGTAGGCACCTATCGGTCGACGTACGAGCTGGCGCAGACCTTCACGCCGCGCCGCACCTGCACCCGCTGCGCCGCGCGTGAGCACTGGTTGGCGGGCAGGCCAAGCCCGAGCGGAGATCCCGGAGTTCTCAGGGTCTCCTTCTGACCCGAGTCGGGTCCTACCTCCTCGAAGCAGCGTGACGGGGTCGACGCCGGCGCCAGCGCGCCGCGACCAACAGGGTGGCGCCCACGACCGCAGCGAGGGCGGCGGCCCACCACTCCTGGGACAGGAGCGCCCCCGTGAATGCGATCACAGATGTCGCCGGCTTGGGCGGGACCGTCGGCGGGGTGGCCGGCGTCGGGGTACTCGGCGCGGCCGACGCGGGGGAGCTGGTGGTGTCCGTCGGGCAGGTCGTGTCGGCCGACGGACCGCAGGTCGGCCCGCTCCAGGTGGCCGTGTTCGTGACCGACCCTCCAGTGTGCGACGCGTCCACCGTCACCGAGAAGGTGAGGATGTACGAGACCCCGGCGGCCACGCCCGCTGGGATGGTCCAAGTGATCGTCGATCCCTTCAGGTCCACGGCGCAGGCCGGCGGGCCGCCGGTGCACGCCGGCGATCCCGACACCAAGGAGGTGCCCGGCGGTGGGCCGTCCGTCACGACGACGGGCTGGGTCGTCGTAGCCGACCCGACGTTGGCCACCTTGATCGTATAGACGATCGGGGTCGAGGACCCGGCCACGACACCGTCCGCGGGGCTGGCGGATTTGACCACGCTGACATCTGTCTCCTCGACGGTGACCGGGTTCGACGGGGCCGACGTCATACCACCCGCTGGAGAGGCTCCCGCCGCTGTCGCCGTGTCCGAAATGGTGCCATGGGCAAGGTCCGCTTCGGTCACCGAATAGGTGCCGATGAACGTGGCGGTCTGGCCGGGCACCAGCGTCGTCGACGTGCCGGAGCAAGTGCCGGTCGGATTGGACAGGCTCTGGCACGTGGGGGTGACGGCGCCGGCGGGAGCGGTGGGATGGTCGGTGACGCCCACGTCGGTAAGAGTCACGTTGCCGGTGTTCATCTCGGTGAACGTGTACGTGATCGTCTCGCCAGCCGTCGACACCGTGGTGGGGCTGGCCGACTTGGTCACCATCAGCGACGGGGACTGGGTCACGTCGATCGTGACGGAATTCGAGGTGTTGGTAACGACGGGCGCTCCGGAAGCCGGCGTCCCACTGGCCGTCGATGTGTCGACGATGGAGCCGTGGTCGATGTCGGCCTGGGTCACGGAGTAGGTCGCGGTGAAGGTCGCGACCTGTCCGGGTGCCAAGGTGGTGGTCGCTCCCGAGCACGACCCGGTGGGCGTGCTCAGGCTCTGGCAGGTCGGGGTGACCCCGCCGGCCGGGCTCACCGGGTTGTCCGTCACGCCCACGTCGTCGAGGGTCTCGTTTCCGGAATTTCTCACGGTGAAGGTGTAGAGGATGGCCTCCCCCGCGGTCCTCACCGTCGTCAGGTTGGCCGCCTTGGTGATGGTGACGGACGGCGCGTTGGGTGCGTCGATGACCACAGTGTTGGAGCCCCCGGTCGCGTCGGGCCCGGTGGGCGGCGTCCCTGTGGCCTCGGACGTATCGACGATCGTGCCGTGGTCGATATCGGCCAGGGCCACCGTGTATTTGCCGGTGAAGACGGCCGTCTGGCCCGGCACGAGCGTGGTCGTCGCCCCAGAGCAGGCGCCGGCCGGGTTCCTCAGGACTTGGCAGGTCGGGATGACCCCGCCGGCGGGTGCGGTGGGCATGTCGGTGACTCCCACGTCGGTGAGGGTGACGTTGCCGGTGTTCTCGACCGTGAAGGTGTAGGTGATCGTCTGCCCGGATTTTGTCACGATGCTCGTGTCCGCCGACTTGACGACGGTAAGCGCCGGCGACTGGGTCGCCATGACGGTGACCGTGTTCGAGGTGTCGTTCACCGTGCCGCCCGTCGGGGTCGTGCCCTGGGTCGTGGCGTGGTCGACGACCGACCCGTGGTCGATGTCGGTCTGGGTCACCGTGTAGGTGCCGGTGAAGATGGCTGTCTGTCCCGGCACCAGCGTGGTCGTCGTCCCCGAGCACGTGCCGGTCGGACTCGAGAGGCTCTGACACGTCGCGGTGACCCCGCCCGCGGGCGCGGTCGGCACATCGGTCACGCTCACGCCGGTGAGAGTCGAGTTCCCGGTGTTGGTGACGGTGAAGGTGTAGGCGATCGTCTGGCCGGCCGCGCTCACCGTCGTCGGATCGGCCGTCTTGGCGATGGAGAGCGAGGGCGACTGGGTCACCTCGACGGTGACGGCGTTCGACGTCGCGCTCGTCGTGCCGCCTGAGGGCGGGGCGCCCGTGGCCGTCGCCGTGTCGGCGATCGAGCCGTGGTCGACGTCGGCCTGGGTCACCTGGTAGGTCCCGGCGAAGACCGCGGTCTGGCCGGGCTCGAGCGTGGTCGTCGCACCCGAACACGTGCCCGCCGGAGTGCTGAGGCTCTGGCAGGTGGCGCTGACCACGCCGGCGGGCGCCGTCGGGACGTCGGTGACGCCCACCCCGGTGAGGGTCACGTTGCCGTTGTTGGTGACCGTGAAGGTGTAGGCGATCGTCTGGCCGGCTGCGGTGACGGTCGTCGGGTCGGCCGCCTTGGAGATGGAGAGCGAGGGCGACTGGGTCACGGTCACCGTCACCGGGTTGGAGGTGTCGCTCACCGTGCTGTCCGTCGGGGTCGTGCCCTGGGTCGTGGCGTGGTCTACGACCGAGCCCTTGTTGATATCGGCCTGGGTCACCGCATAGGTGGCGGTGAAGATGGCCGTTTGCCCGGGCACCAGCGTGGTCGTGGCGCCCGAGCAGGCGGCGGCCGGTGTGCTGAGGCTCTGGCAGGTGGCGCTGACCACGCCGGCGGGCGCGGTCGGGACGTCGGTGACGCCCACGCCGGTGAGAGTCACGTTGCCGGTGTCGGTGACCGTGAAGGTGTAGGCGATCGTCTGGCCGGCCGCGGTGACGGTCGTGGGGGAAGCCGATTTGGCGATCGAGAGCGATCCGGACTGGGTCACGGTCACCGTCACCGTGTTGGAGGTGGCGGTGACCGGCGTGTCCGAAGGCGTGGTCCCAGTGGCTACGGCGTGGTCGGCCACCGAGCCGTGGTCGACGTCGGTCTGGGTCACCGTGTAGGAGCCGGTGAAGGCCGCGCTCTGGCCCGGGACCAGGGTCGTGGTCGCACCCGAGCAGGTGCCCTCGGGCGAGCTCAGGCTCTGGCAGGTGGCGGTAACCCCGCCGGCGGGCGCGGTCGGGACGTCGGTGACGCCCACCGCGGTCAGCGTGAGGTTGCCGGTGTTGGTGACCGTGAAGGTGTAGGTCACGCTCTGGCCGGCCGCTGTCACGGTCGTCGGGTTGGCCGCCTTGGCGATGGCGAGCGACGGTGACTGGGTCACGTCGACCGTGACCGTGCTCGAGGTGGCGCTCGTCGTGCCGCCCGACGGCGTGGTGCCCTGGGTGGTGGCGTGGTCCGTGATCGAGCCTTGGTCGACGTCGGCCTGGGTCACCAAGTAGGTACCGGAGAAGGTGGCGATCTGGCCCG
The DNA here is from genome assembly GCA_963824445.1 of uncultured Acidimicrobiaceae bacterium. Lineage (GTDB taxonomy): Bacteria > Actinomycetota > Acidimicrobiia > Acidimicrobiales > RAAP-2 > Bog-473. The sequence continues at coordinate 797,756 of CAWGPG010000004.1, forward strand.
GGACCAGGGTCGTGCTCACCCCCGAGCAAGTGGCGCCCGGGTTCGAAAGGCTCTGGCACGTGGCGGTGACCCCGCCGGCGGGCGCGGTGGGGACGTCGGTGACGCCCACCGCGGTCAGCGTGAGGTTGCCGGTGTTGGTGACCGTGAAGGTGTAGGTCACGCTCTGGCCGGCCGCTGTCACCGTCGTCGGGTTGGCCGCCTTGACGATGGCGAGCGACGGTGACTGGGTCACGTCGACCGTGACCGTGTTCGAGGTGGCGCTCGTCGTGCCGCCCGACGGCGTGGTGCCCTGGGTGGTGGCGTGGTCCGTGATCGAGCCTTGGTCGACGTCGGCCTGGGTCACCAAGTAGGTACCGGTGAAGGTGGCGATCTGGCCCGGCGTCAGGGTCGTGGTCGCGCCCGAACACGTGCCAGCAGGATTCGAAAGGCTCTGACAGGTTGGGCTGACGGCGCCGGCTGGCGACGTCGGGACGTCGGTCACCCCGACACCGGTGAGGGTCAAATTGCCGGAGTTGGTGACGGTGAAGGTGTAGGTCACGCTCTCACCCGCCGTCGTCACCGTGGTGGGGGACGCCGACTTGGTCACACCGATGGAGGGTGACTGGGTCACGGTCACCGTCACCGTGCTCGAGGTGCCGCTCGTCGTGCCGCCCGACGGCGTGGTGCCCTGGGTGGTGGCGTGGTCCGTGATCGAGCCTTGGTCGACGTCGGCCTGGGTCACCAAGTAGGTGCCGCTGAAGGTGGCGATCTGGCCCGGCGCCAGGGTCGTGGTCGCGCCCGAACAGGTGGCGCCCGGGTTCGTCAGGCTCTGGCACGTGGCGGAGACGACTCCGGCCGGCGTGGTCGGGACGTCGGTCACCCCGACACCGGTCAGGGTCACGTTTCCGGAATTGGTAACGGTGAAGGTGTAGGTGACGACCTGGCCGGCACCGGTCACCGTCGTCGGGGTGGCCGATTTGGCGACGGTCAGGGACGGCGACTGGTTCACGGTGACCCTGACAATGTTCGAGTTTGCGGTGACGGGCGTGTCCGAGGGCGAGGTGCCCGCAGCCACACCGCTGTCCGCAATGGAGCCGTGATCGATGTCGGCTTGCGTCACCGTATAGATGCCGCTGAAGGTGGCGATCTGACCGGGCACCAGTGTCGTCGTCGCCCCCGAGCACGTCTCGGTGGGGTTCGAGAGGCTCTGACAGGTCGCGCTGACGCCACCGGCTGGGGCAGTCGGCACATCGGTGACCCCTACGTTGGTCAGCGTCTCGTTGCCGCTGTTGGTGACCGTGAAGGTGTATGTCACGCCGGCACCGGCCGTCATCACAGAGATGGGGTTGGCCGACTTGACGACGGTGAGCTCGGGGGATTCGATCACGTCGACCGACACGATGTCGGAGGTCGCCGTGACATCGCGGCCCGAAGGCGGGGTGCCGGTCGCCGTCGCCGAATCGACAATGGCTCCGTTGTCAATGTCCTCCTGAGTCACCGTGTAGGTGCCGCCGAAGGTCGCGATCTGTCCGGGGGCCAACGTCGTCGTCGAACCCGAGCAGGCGCCGGTCGGGTTGGACAGGGTCTGGCACGTCGGGGTCACTCCGCCGGCCGGGCCGACCGGGTTGTCGACAACACCGACGTCGGTGAGGGTGACGTTCCCGGTGTTGGTGACCGTGAAGGTGTAGTTGACGCTCTGGCCCGCGGCGTTCACGGAGGCGGGGTTCGCGGCCTTGACGATCGAGAGTGACTCGGTCTGAGTCACGGCCACCACGACGTCACGGTTGGAGGTGGCGGTCACAGGCGGACCCGAGGGCGGGGTGCCGGTCGCCGTCGCCCGGTCCACGATCTTGCCGTGGTCGATGTCGGTCTGGGTCACCACGTAGGTGCCGGTGAAGACGGCGATCTGCCCCGGGATCAAGGTCGTCGTCGGGCCCGTGCAAGTGCCGGTCGGGTTCGCGCGGCTCTGGCAAGTGGCAGAGACCCCTCCGGCGGGCGGGGTGGGATTGTCGGTCACACCGACGTCGGTCAGCGTGACGTTGCTGGTGTTGGTGACGGTGAAGGTGTAGGTGACGACCTGGCCGGCCCCCGTCACTGTGGTGGGGGCGGCAGTCTTTTCGATGGCGATGGAGGCCGACTGCGTCACGATGACCGTAACGATGTTGGACGTGGCCGTGACCGCGGAACCGGTGGGCGGCGTTCCGCTGGCCGTGGCGTGATCGATCACCGAGCCGTGGTCGACGTCGGCCTGGGTGATGGTGTACGTGCCGGAGAAGATGGCGGTCTGACCCGGCACCAGCGTCGTCGTGGCGCCCGAACAGGTACCAGTCGGTGTGCTGAGGCTCTGGCACGTGGCCGTGACACCGCCCGCAGGCGGCGTCGGCACGTCGGTGACTCCCACCGAGGTCAGCGTCAGGTTGCCGGTGTTGGTGACCGTGAAGGTGTAGGTCACGCTCTGGCCCGCCGCAGTCACGGTCGTCGGAGTGGCCGACTTGGCGATGGAGAGCGACGGCGTCTGGGTCGCGTCGACCGTGACAATGTCGGAGGTGCCGTCGATCGTCCCGCCCGAGGGCGTGGTGCCATGCGTCGTGGCGTGGTCGACGATCGAGCCGTGGTCGACGTCGGCCTGGGACACCGTGTAGGTGCCGGTGAACGTCGCCATCTGGCGGGGCACGAGCGTCGTGGTGGCACCCGAGCAGATGCCGGTCGGGTTCGACAGGCTCTGGCACGTGGCGGTGACCCCGCCAGCGGGCGCGGTCGGGATGTCGGTGACGCCGACGCCAGTGAGGGTCACGTTGCCGGTGTTGGTGACGGTGAAGGTGTAGGTCACGCTCTGGCCGGCGGCGGTCACCGTGGTCGGAGTGGCGGACTTGACGATTGAGAGCGACGGCGACTGTGTCGCTGTGACGGTCACCGGGTTGGAGGTGGCGTCGACCGTGCCATCCGCGGGGGTGGTACCTCGGGTCGTGGCGTGGTCGACGATCGAGCCGTGGTTTATGTCAGCCTGAGTCACGACGTAGGTGCCCGTGAACGTAGCCATCTGACCCGGTACCAGCGTCGTGGTGGCGCCCGAGCAGGTGCCGACCGGGTTGGAGAGGCTCTGACACGTCGCGGTGACTATGCCCGCGGGTGCGGTCGGTACGTCGGTGACACCCACGGAGGTCAGGGTCACGTTGCCGGTGTTGACGACGTGGAAGGTGTAAGTCACGCTCTGGCCGACGGCCGTCACGGTGGTGGGGGTCGCCGACTTTACGATGGTGAGGGACGGCGACGGGGTCGCCGTGACCGTCACCGTGTCGGAGGTGCCGTCGACCGTGCCGCCGGCCGGTGGGGTGCCGTGAGCGGTGGCGTGATCGACCACCGAACCGTGGTCGACGTCGGCCTGGGTCACGAGGTACGTCGCGGTGAAGACGGCGATCTGCCCCGGGACCAAGGTCGTCGTCGCGCCCGTGCAAGTACCGGTCGGGTTGGAGAGGCTCTGACAGGTCGGTCCCGTGGTGAGTGCGCCAGCCGGAGGCTGGGGGTTGTCGGTCACGCCAACGCTCGTGAGATTGACGTTGCCGGTGTTGGTCACGTCGAAGGTGTAGGTGATCGTCTGCCCAGCGTGCGTGAGCGTCGTCGGGGTGGCCGTCTTGACGATGGAGAGGGCGGGCGACTGGGTGACCGTGACGGTGACCGCGGTGGAGGTGGCGTTGACTGTGCCGTTCGAGGGAGTGGTGCCCTGGGTCGTGGCGTGGTCGACGATCGAGCCGTGGTTGATGTCGGCCTGGGTCACCACGTAGGTCCCGGTGAACACGGCGGTCTGGCCCGGCAAGAGCGTGGTGCTTGAGCCCGAACATGTGCCGGTCGGACCGGTGAGGTCCTGGCAGGTCGCGGTGACGCCACCGGCGGGCGCGGTGGGGACGTCGGTGACCCCCACCGACGTGAGGGTCAAGTTGCCGGTGTTGGTGACGCTGAACATATAAGTCACGCTCTGGCCCGAGGCGGTGACCGTGGTCGGGTCGGCCGTCTTGGCGATGGTGAGCGAAGCCGTCTGGGTCACCGTGACCGTGACGGTGTTGGAGCTGGCGCCGACCGTGCCGTTCGAGGGAGTGGTGCCCTGGGTCGTGGCGTGGTCGACGATCGAGCCGTGGTTGATGTCGGCCTGGGTCACAACGTAGGTCCCGGTGAACACGGCGGTCTGGCCCGGCAAGAGCGTGGTGCTTGAGCCCGAACATGTGCCGGTCGGACCGGTGAGGTCCTGGCAGGTCGCGGTGACGCCACCGGCGGGCGCGGTGGGGACGTCGGTGACCCCCACCGACGTGAGGGTCAAGTTGCCCGTGTTGACCACCGTGAAGGTGTAGTTGGCCGGCTGGCCCGCGGCGGTGACCGTGGTCGGGGTGGCCGTCTTGGCGATGGTGAGCGAAGGCGACTGGGTCACCGTGACCGTGACGGTGTCGGAGGCGGCGTTGACCGTGCCGCCCGAGGGGGTCGTGCCCTGGGTCGTAGCGTGGTCGACGATCGACCCGTCGTTGATATCGTCCTGTGTCACTACGTAGGACCCCGTGAAGATCGCCGACTGGCCCGGAATGAGCGTGGTGGTCGCGCCCGAACATGTGCCGGTCGGACCGGTGAGCTCCTGACAGGTCGCCGTGACGCCGCCCGCGGGCGAGGTGGGGACGTCGGTGACCCCCACCGAGGTGAGGGTCAAGTTGCCCGTGTTGACGACCGTGAAGGTGTAGTTGATCCGCTGGCCCGCGTCGGTAACGGTGGTCGGGGTGCCCGTTTTGGCGATGGAGAGCGAGGGCGACTGGGTCACCGTGACGGTGACCTGGCTCGACGTGGCCGTCACCGGCGTGTTCGAGGGCGAGGTGCCCGACGCGGCGGCCGTGTCCTGGATGCTGCCGTGGTTTATGTCGCCCTGGGTCACCGTGTAGGTTCCGGTGAAGACGGCCGTCTGGCCCGGCACGAGTGGGGTCGTCGCGCCGGAACACGTTCCGGCGGGTGAGGTCAGGACGACGCAAGTGGCAGTGACACCGCCGGCTGGACTCACAGGCACGTCGGTGACTCCGACGCCGGTCACCGTGACGTTTCCAGTGTTGGTGACCGAGAACGTGTAGGCCACGTGCTCGCCCGCCGCGGTGACGATGGTCGGGTTGGCCGACTTGGAGATGGAGAGCGTCGGCGACTGGGACGCGGTGACCGTAACGGTGTTCGAGGTATCGCTCACCGGGCCGCTCGTCGGAGTGGTCCCCTGCGTGGTGGCGTGGTCGACCACGGAGCCGTGGTCGAGGTCGGCCTGGCTCACGAAGTAGGTCCCGGTGAAGGTTGCGAGCTGGCCTGGGGCGAGCGATGTCGTCGGGCCCGAGCACGTGCCCGCGGGCGAGCTCAGCGACTGGCAGTTGGGTCCCGTCGTCAGGCCACCGGCGGGCGCAGTCGGGACGTCGGTGACGCCGACACTCGTCAAGGTCACGTTCCCCTTGTTCGTGACCACGAAGGTGTAGACAACGCTCTGCCCCGCGGCAGTGACCGTTGTCGGACTGGCCGTCTTCGTGATCTTGATCCCAGGTGATTGGATGTCGCTCACGGTGACCGTGTTGGAGAGGTCGGTGACCGGAGGTCCCGACGGCGGGGTGCCCGCTGCCGTGGCGTTGTCCACGACGGAGCCGTGGTCGAAGTCGGCCTGGGTCACTGAGTACGTGCCGATGAAGCTCGCCCGCTGGCCCGGTACCAGGGTGGTCGAGTTGCCCGAACAGGTCCCCGCCGGGTTGGAGAGATCCTGACAGGTCGGGCCGGTCGTCAGAGCACCGGCCGGCGGCGTCGGATGGTCTGTCACGTTCACATTGCTCAGCGTCACGTTCCCGGTGTTCGTCACAAGGAAGGTGTACGTGATGGTCTCACCGGACCTCGTGAGGACGTTCGGGAATGCCGCCTTCACGACGGAGATCGACGGCGTCTGATTGGCCGTGACCGAGGCGGTCGCGGTTGCCGAGACCTGCGTGCCAGAAGGTGCGTTGCCGGTGGCGGTGGCCGAGTCGGCGACCGAGCCTTGGTTCATGTCCGCTTCGGAGACGGTGTAGGTCGCGGTGAAGTGCGCCACTTGGCCGGCGGCCAAGGTGGCGACGGTGGAGCCGAAGCACGCGCCGGGCGGGTTGGTCAGGTTCACGCAGGTGGGCCCACTGGTGAGCGCTCCGGCCGGGGGGGTCTGGGTGTCTGCGACCGTCACATTGGTCAGGGGCACCGGCCCGGCGTTGGTCACGGCATAGGAGTAGGTGATGGTCTGGCCCGCGGCCGTGACACTGGTCGGACTCGGAGTCTTGGTCACCGCAATGGATGCGGGCGTATTGGTGAAGGTGCAGACAAGAGAGGCTCCGGCGCTCCGGGTGGTGGGGGCCGGGAAGGGGACGGTAAAGCTCGTCCCCGTGCCACTGGAGAAGGGGCTGGACCCGTTAAGACAAGACCACCTCGTCGAGTAGTTCGACAAGCTGCCACTCGCCGCGGTCTCCACCACGGTGTAGGTCGTCCCGGGAAGGCCGACGATGGGACCGGCGACCGAACCAGGCGTCGTCTGGATACCCGTCGACGACCCGCGAGTGGTGCCGGTGTTACCGCTCGTCACTCCCCCGCCAGTGATGGTCATCGTGAACTGGTCGGTCGGCGCCACCCGCCCAACAATGTTCTTCTGGACCTCGAGCGAGCCGTTGAAGGTGCAGCTCGCCAGGTCGGTTGGTATACCCGAGATCCCGGTCATCCCACCCAGGTCAGTGATGCCGCCTGTGTTCGGATTGATCCGCAGAAGCTCCTTCTGGACCGTCTCCACGTACAGGCTCGAGTCGGCAGCGAAAGCGATACCCGAGTAGTTCTCGGGCACGAGCGAATTGATGCTGGCGAGTATCGAGAACGGAAGTGCCCCACCGCCCGAGGTGGGCGGCGCGGCGACCGTGAGCAGCTTGGCCGAGTTCGACGACGAGCCAGCGAGGAGAACCATGTTGCCCGCACCGTCGAAGGTCAGGTCGCCGTTGGTGTACGTGACGCCACCCGGCGGAGTGATGGTGCCGACCGCTGACGCGACATGTGTCGAGGGATTGAAGGCGAAGAGGAACAATGTGTTGCCAGCGGAGTTCCAGCCGCCGTAGTAGTAGAAGCCGTTGGTCGGGTCGACGCCTCCGGCGATGAGAGTGTCCGCGCCGAGGGCCGTCTGGTTGGTGAAGTCTCGGTTCGTGCCCGCGGCGACGTTCTCGACGTGGATCGTCGTCGTGGCAGCTCCCGGCACATTCTGGTCGGCCGAGTACACGGTGAGCCCGTCGGCGCTTATTCCCATCGCATTGACGTCGAGGCTCCCCCCGCCGATGTCATCCGGAGCGGCGAACGTGTTGTGAAGGGTGTCGAAGTTGAGTGCGTAGAGGTTGCCAAACAGGGTGACGTTGTAGAGCGTCGGCGCCGAGCAGTTCAGCGCCGGGTTGGCGGCCGGGGCTACTGCTCCGGTCGACCCCGTCGTCGATGTGGTGGTCCCCGTCGTGGCCGTGGTCGTCCCCGTCGTCGATGTGGTGGTCCCCGTCGTCGATGTGGTCGTCCCCGACGTCGATGTGGTCGTCCCCGTCGTCGATGTCGTCGTCCCCGTCGTGGCGCCGACGTTTGCAGACACGGCGGACAACCCCGCGATTGCGGGGAGCGCCACGGTCATCAGACCCGCCGCGGCCACGACCGCAAGCGGGAAACGAAGCCGTGGGCGGTTTGTCCTCATCTTCAGGTGCCTCGCATCAGCCAGGACCGTCGGCACGTGAGCGACGACGCACCGGATGGCGGTGTTAATTCAGAGCCTAACGCCTGGTCACGCACCAGTTGAGGAACCAGAAGAACCAATTCATTCGACGGTTTGGCGCCTATCGCCTGTTTCCGCGATGCACGGCGCCGCCGCCAGCGCGCCGCGACCCACAAGACGGCCCCGACGACCGCTGCGAGGAAGGCGATCGACCACTCCTGGGACAAACACCCCAGCGGCCTCGTGCGAGCTCGATGTAGGCGCTGTCGTCGTCCTGAATCACCTGGGGCGGCGTCTCGAGACTGGCGAAGTACTGCGCCCAGATGGCTGCCGCGAAAGACCTCGATCTCGGCATCGGTCAACGCCTTCCCTGCTCTGCCGTCAGCGTCGGTGCGAGGCCGCCCAGTCACGGGACGACGTCGGTCGCCGCGCGCCGCGCGGCCCGGCGGGCCGACCGCGTTGGCCTTCCAGTCGTGAGCCGCCTTGGCGGCGGCGTCGAACGTGGCATCGAGCTGTTCGGCCGAGCAGTCCGGCGCCTGGGCGAAGACCTCGCCGGTCGCGCGATTGCGCACGCCGAAGGTCTCGGCGACCGGCACGGACTCTTCGGCGATCGTCCTGGTGAAGTCGATCTGGCTCATGGCACTCGTGGGTGCTCGGATTAGTGAGCGCCCATCCTCCCCGGTCCGGAGGAGCCTCCATCGAGCAGGCTTCGGTCGATCGACGTAGATGACGAGATACTGTCGCCCGGCATGACGGTGCCCGGGGCTCTCCAGGCGACAGAGGCCGACGTCTGCGTGGTCGGCGCGGGACTGGCCGGGCTCACTGCGGCCCGGCTGCTGCACCGCGCCGGCCGCAACGTGGTCGTGCTCGAAGCGCGCGACCGTGTCGGAGGGCGGGTCTGGACCCAGACGAGCACGGGCGGCGTCCCTGTCGACATGGGTGGCTGCTTCGTGGGGCCGAGCCACGACCGCCTGCGCGCCCTCGCCACCGAAGTGGGTGTCAGCACCTTCCCCACGTTCGTCGACGGGGACAACGTGCTCGCGACAGGCGGCACGGTGCAGCGCTATCGCGGCGACATCCCGCGGATCAATCCGCTCGCCCTCCTCGGCGCCGCTCAGGGCATCCGGCAGTTCAATTCCATGGCCCAGAGGGTCCCGGTCGACGCGCCGTGGGACGCGCCGCGCGCCGCGGCGTGGGACGCGCGGTCGGTGCGCGCCTGGATGACTCCTTCACGCGTCCCGACCCGGCTGGGCCGCGACCTCCTGGAGGCCACGGTGCGGGCCTGCTTCGCCTGCGACACATCGGAGGTGTCGCTCTTGTGCTGGCTGTTCCTTGTCCGCTCGGCCGGCGGCGTCGAGCCGCTGATGAACATCGCCGGCGGGTACCAGGACTCACAGTTCGAGGGGGGCGTGGGCCGCGTGACGAACGCCATGGCGGCGGAGCTCGGGGACGCCGTCGTCCTCTCCTCCCCCGTGACCGCGGTGACCCAGCGCGGGGATCGCGTGGAGGTCGTGTCCGAGCGCGCCACCGTCTCGGCACGGCGCCGCGCCGTGTTGACGCTTCCCAGAGCATTGGCCGCCGCCATCCGCTTCGACCCCGCGCTCCCGGCGGACCACGCGCTCGTTGCTTCACCAGATGCCCGCGGGCACCGAGGTGAAGACGGTGGCCATCTACGACGAGCCCTTCTGGCGCGACGACGGCATCTCGGGTGCGTCCGTCGCCACGGACGACACCATCGAGATCACCCTCGACACCACCCAGCCGGGCCACGCCCACGGCGTCATCGGCACCTACGCCGCCGGACCGCGGGCCCGCGCGCTGTGGGCGATGGAAGAACGCGACCGCCGCACCGAGCTGCTCTCCATGCTCACCACTCGCCTCGGGACCGCGTGCCGCCACGCCACTGGAGGTGCTCGAGGTCAACTGGGCGGAGGAGCGTTGGACCCGCGGGTGCTCCATGGCCCATTTCCCGACGGGGGTCCTGACCCAGTACGGCCGCCGCCTTCGCGAGCCCGTCGGTCGCGTGCACTGGGCCGGGCACCGAGACGGCCTCGGTGAGCTGGGGCGCCATGGACGGCGCCGTGCGCTCCGGCGAGAGAGTGGCCGCCGAGGTCCTGTCCGCCGGATTCGGGCGGCGATTGAGCCCCCGCCGGAGACGGCCGGCCTGGGTGGGCGCGGCCGCTTAGGGTCCCAGACCCTCCGGCCGCGGGCCGGGGCCAGTGCCCACGTCGAGCCGCTCGCGGAAGAAGGCCAGCGTCTGGTCGAGGGCGGCCCTCGTCGGGGTCCCGGGCTCGTCGACCAGATGGTGGGTCAGGACGGAGTGCGCGCTCTTCGGGTGCCCGTAGGGGTTGCCCGGGCTCGAGTCGATCTCGACGGCGATGAACTTGTCGCCCAGCTCGCGCCGGAGCGTCTCGAACCGCTGCTCGAAGCAGAAGGGATCGTTGCTGAAGCGGAGCCCGAGCACGCACTGCCCGGCGGCCGTCCGCACCTTGACCCGGGCCAGGTCCGCCTCGGAAATGCCGATGTCCGCCTTGTGGCGCGCGCCGATGGGGAACGGCTGCGAGGGCTGGCTGAGCACCGGGGCGAGCAGAACGTCGTCGACCATCATCGCCAGCGCGAAACCACCGGTGAAGCACATGCCGACGGCGCCCACGCCCGGGCCGCCGCAGCGCGCGTGCTCGGCGGCGGCCAGCGCGCGCAGCCACGTGGTGATCGGACTCGTCCGCTTGAGCGCGAAGGCCGAGAACTCGCGCGAGATGCAGGCCGGCGCGAGCGAGCGCATGCTGTAGCCACCCGTCGCCGGTCGCCCGGGATCGCCGAACACGTGCGGCAGCACAGCGGTGCACCCTGCCGCCGCCACACGCCGGCCGAAGACGGCGACCTCCGGCGTGATGCCGGGCATCTCGCTGATCACGATGACCGCCGGTCCGTTCCCGGCCCGGAAGACGTCGCGTCGCTTGCCCTCGGCCTCGAAACTCTCTTTGGTGTATCCAGAGAGCGCGGCCGCCCAGCTGCCGTCGTGGCCGCTCGCCATAGCGGGACCGTAGCATCGCCCCTCATGCCCGGACCTGGCCGTCGCCTCGACCCGCGCCTGCCCGTCGTCGTGGGGCTGGGCGCGGTCAACGACAGTGCGCCGGCCGCCGACCTCATGGAAGCGGGCGGCGCGCGCCGCCGCCGACGACGCCGGGGCGCCCGCGCTCCTCGCGCGCGCTCGATCGGGTCTCGGTGCCGCAAGGCTCGTGGTCGCTCACCGACGCGGCGCGGAGCCTTGCCGGGCGGCTGGGCTCCCCCGAGGCCCGCGCCCTCCGCTACGAGATCGGCGTCTCGCAGCAGGAGATGCTGAACCACGCCCTGGCCGACGTTGCGTCGGGCGGCTGCGAGTGCGTGCTGGTGGTCGGAGGCGAGGACCGCGCCTGGGCGCGCTCAGGCCGGAGCGGGTGCGGAACCGGAGCCGGAGCTGCAGCCGACGCGGGTGTCGGCGCGGTCCCCAGAGACGGCGCGGCTCGCGACCAGGGTGTGGCCCGGGCCATGGTCGCCGCGGCGAGAGGCCCCGCACCCGGCTCGCCCGACGAGATCGTGACCCGACCGCCCGAGTTCATCGCTCCGATCGAGATCGCCGCCGGCATCGTGCTGCCTCCGGTGCAGCAGTACGCCCTCATCGAGAACGCGCTCGGCGCGGCCGAGGGACTGCAGTCCGGAGTCGCACGCGGACGAGATCGCCGACCTGTGGGCCCGTTTCAACGAGGTGGCACGGCACAATCCCGACGCCGCCTTCGGCCAGGCGCGCACGTCGGACGAGCTGGCGCGCCCCGGGCCGCGGAACCGCCTGCTCGCGCTTCCCTTACAACCGATGGCACGCCAGCCAGTGGACGGTCGACCAGGCCTCGGCCCTCCTCATCTGCGCCGTCGGCCGGGCCCGCCGCGCCGGCGTCGCGCCGGACCGCTGGCTTTTCCCGCTGCCGCGCTGCACTCGTCGGGCGCGGTGACCCTGACCGGCGCGCCGACGGCTCGAGGCGTGGCCCGCCATGGCCGTGCTGGGCCGGGCGGCCGAGGCCCGGATCGGCCGGCCCCTGCGCGACCTCGACTGGCCGAGGTCTACTCCTGCTTCCCGGCCGCCGTGCGCGTCCAGCAGCGAGAGCTCGGGCTCGATCTCTCGGGTACGCCGACTGTGACCGGAGGCATGGCCTTCGCCGGCGGTCCGTTCAACCACTTCGTGCTGCTCTCGACCGTGGCCGTCGGCCGACTGCTCCGGGAGCGACCCGACGAGCTGGGACTGGTCACGACGGTGTCGGGCATGCTCTCCAAGCCGGGGCTGGCCGTGTGGAGCGCCACTCCGCCGCCCGCTCGACGCCGGGAGACCTCGTCGCCGACCTCGCCGTCGAGGCGGCGGCCGCCACCGAGGTGGTGCCGGTGGCTGACCCGGCCCCACAGGATTCGGACGCGACCGTCGTGTCGTTCACCGTCACACCGGTGCTCGGGCACACCGGGCTCGGGCCCACCGGGTCCCGGCGCACACCGGGCTCCGACGACCGGGTCGAATGCTTCGAACCGCCGTGGTGGCCGATCTGCCTGATGGGGTCCGGACCGCGGCCACCTGCGAAGATGCGGACATCGCCCGGCTCGCCCTCGCCGAGGGTCTCATCGGGCGGGCCATCCACGTGAAGGACACGAGATTCAGCCTTTGAGCCCCGGCCTCTCCCGGCCCACCCGACCCCGCCTGGTCGATCCCGAGCTGGCCGGGACGGGTCCCCGGTCTGCACCGGGCGGCCGGCGTTGCCCTCGTGCGTGGCCGTGCTCGAGCGCGGCCGCCGTGGTCGTCCAGGCCGTCGCCTCGGCTCGGGCCGTGGACCGATCTCTGCTCCAGCACGTACCACTCGCAGACGTGGCGCCCGAGATCGCCGTGGCCGTCGCCTGGCCCTGGTGGCTACGAGGTCGTGATCACGGCGGCCGGCGATCTCTCCGCCCAAGGGGCGGCCGAACGGGTCGTCTCGAGAGCTGCGGCGCGACCTCCTCCGCCACTGCGTCACGCTCGGGCCGGGCTGGCTGGCGGGAGAGCGGCCGGGTGAGCTCTCCCTCACCGCCACGCGGGGCCTGCGCTCGCTGCACGCCTACTACTCGCGCTATCTCCCCCAAGCGGCGGCCGCAGGCGTCGTCCCTCTCCTCCTGTTGGCATGGGTGGCGACCCAGGACCTGCTGTCCTTCGCGGTGGTCGTGGCGCTGGTCGTCGCGGTGCCCGTGACCATGATCTTCTTCGGACGCGAGGCGACCCGGCGCTCGGAGCGCCAATGGAGGCGCCTCGGGTCGCTCGCCGGCCGGCTCCTCCAGCTCGTCGAGGGCCTGCCGACCCTGCGCGCCTTCGGCCGCGAAGCGCACGGGCGCCGTGAGGTGGCGGAGGCGAGCGAAGGAGTGCGCGTCGCCACCATGCGCACCCTGCGTCTCGCCTTCCTCTCCTCGCTCTCGATGGACCTCATCGCCGGGTCTCGGCGTCGGGCTCGTCGCCATGGTGCTCGGCCTGCGTCTGCTCTGGGGCGAGCTCGGCCTGCAGACGGCGATGGCGGTCCTGCTGGTCGCGCCGGAGATCTTCATCCCGCTTCGCCGCGCCGGAGCCGAGTTCCACGCGAGCACCGAAGGGCAGGCGGCCGCGCCCGGGTCCTCGAGGTGCTGGGGACACCGCTCCCGACACCACGTGCGCAAGGCGGTGCCGCCGCTGCCCCGGCCCGGCGCTCCGGTTCCGACCCGTGCAGTGCCCGTACCCTCGCCGTGCGGAACCTGGCGGTCGACCACCCGGGTCGCGGCCGCCCGACACTCGGGGGCATCTCATTCGAGGTGGCGCCGGGGATCCCGGGTGGCGCTGACCGGGCCGTCGGCCGCCGGCAAGTCCACCGTCCTGGCTGCGTTGCTCTGCTTCGTGGAGCCGTCGGGCGGCACCATGACCCTGAACGGGCTCGGGCCGGACGACGTCGGACGTCGCCGCGTGGCGGTCACGGTTCGCGTATCTGCCTCAACGCCCGCACCTGTTCCACGCCACCCTGGCCGAGAACCTGCGCCTCGGGCGCGCCCGATGCACCCGACGACGAGCTCGGCCGGGTGCTCGACGCGGTGGGCCTCCATGAGCTCGTCGCCGCCCTGCCGGACGGACTCGGACCGTCCTCGGGCACGACGGCCTGACCCTCAGCGCCGGAGAGCGCCAACGGATTGCGCTGGCCCGCGCCCTCCTCAGCCCGGCTCCCGTGCTCCTGTTGGACGAGCCCACCGCTTCGCTCGACCCCCCGACCGTGGCCCGGCTGGCGCCGGCCGTCGAGCCGTGGCTCGCGGGTCGTTCGGTCTCGTGGCCGCGCACGAGCCCGTCCTGCTCCCCCACTTCGACTCCATGGTCGAGCTGCGGCCACTGCCGGCGGCCGAGCCCCTGGTGGCGTCGTGACGGCGCCATCCGCTCCGGCGCGTCCTGGCCGACCCCGCACGCCCGAAGGCCCGGCTGGCCGGCGCCGGACTGCTGGGTCTGGCGTCGGCCGCGGCCACCATCGGACTGCTGGCCGGGTCGGGCTACGTCCTCGGCCGGGCTGCGCTGCGGCCCGGCCTGGGCGCGATGGCGGGCATCCTGGCCGCTCGTCGAGGTGCTGGCCTTCCTCCGGGGGCCCCTGCGCTACGAGGAGCGGCTCGTCGGACACGACGCCGCGCTGCGCACGCTGGCGAAGTGGCGCCTCTGGCTCTACGACTGCCTCGCCCCCCGCGTGCCCGCCGCGCTGGCCGGGTGGCGCAGCGGCGACCTGCTCTCCCGGCGCCGTCGACGACGTCGACGCCATGGCGGACCTCTACCTGCGCACCGTCCTCCCTGTCACGATCGCGGTCGCGGCGGCGGTGCTCGGCACGGTCGCGGTCGGCTTCATCGTGCCCTGGGCGGCTGCCGCCCTCGGCATCCCGCTGGCCGTCGCGCTCGTCGTCCCGGCCACGCTCGTGTGGCACGGCAGCGCCGAGGGGGATCTGGCCGCGATCAACGGTGAGGTTTCGGCCAAGGTCGTCGACGCCCTGCACGGCACGGCGGAGTTGCTGGCCTTCGGCGCCGACGCGGCTGCGCTCGACGCGCTCGACGCGCTGAGTCGCCGGGCGGACGCGCTGGAGCGGCGTCAGGCCCGCGTCCTCGCCGGCGCGGGCGTGGTGATGCAGGTGTGCATCGCCGCCGCCGTGGCCGGGGTCACGGCGGTCGGCGTGGTCGCGGTGCACGAGCACCGCGTGGGACAGGTCATGGTGGCGGTGCTCCCGCTGGCTGCGTTGGGGACGTTCGACGCCATCCTCGTGGTCCCGCTCGCCGTGGCGCGCGCCCGTGGCGTGCGATCCTCGGCCCAGCGGCTCCTCGAACTCGACGAGGTGCCCGTCCCCGTCACCGACCCGGCTTCGCCGGAGCGTGCGCCGGAGCGGGGTGCCCGAGGTCGTCGTTCGACCGAGCTGCCTTGCGCTACGCCACCGGGCTGCCCCGTGCGCTGGACGGCGTCACGCTCGACCTGTCGCCCGGGTGGACGGCTGGCGGTGACGGGCTCGAGCGGGGCCGGCAAGTCGAGCCTGGTCAACGCCCTCCTGCGGTATTGGCCGCTCGAGGAGGGCTCGTTGCGCCTCGGGGGCACCGACGTGACGGCCCTGGCCCAGACCGATGCCCGAGCCGTGTGCGCACTGGCCGACCAGCGCGCCCACCTCTTCGCCGGCACGCTGCGGTCGAACCTCGTCCTCGGCCGACCGGACGCGAGCGACAACGACGTCGGCGCCGCCCTCGAGGCGGCCGGCCTCGCCCATTGGGTGGACACGCTGCCGCTCGGTCTCGACACGCCGGTGGGCGACGACGGCGTCCAGCTCTCGGGCGGCGAGCGCCGCCGCCTGGCCGTGGCGCGGGCCCTGCTCGCGCCGGGGCCTGTCCTCGTCCTCGACGAACCGACCAGCGGGCTGGACCCACAGCTGGCCGACGCCATGCTCGACGGCGTGCTCGGCGCCGCGGCGGCGTCGGGGCGCAGCGTGCTCCTCATCACCCACCGCCAGGCGGAGGCGGCGCGCTGTGAGTCGACGATCACCCTGGAGGCAGGTCGCGTGTTGCCGGCGGGGTGAGGCCACAGCCGATCCGCCCACGCTTCTGGCGCGGCCGAACCGGGCGATCGGGCGGCTAGCCCGAGGATCCGATCGGCCGCCCCGAGGAACACCACGGGTTCGACGGCACACCGGCGCAAGGATTGGGCATGGTCGCGCAGGCTGCGAGGGCAACGGGCGCCAGCTTCACTCCGGTCTTGGCCGGGTAGGAGGTGCCGGCCGGGCACGTCCCGAGACCGGAGTCGCACTCGACCTGAGCGAGCAGCTCGTTGTCGAGGTTGGTCGCGGTGGAGGGCACGCCGCAGACCGGCTGGAGCTCTTCCAGGTTGGGCGGCACCGACCCGGCCGGCGCCTCGTTGTCGGCGTAGCAGTTCGAGGGCAGGCCGGTGTGCAGCACGATCTGGCCGAAGTCGGCGTTGGTCGGATTGCCGAAGTAGCCGTTGTGGACGTAGGTGTTGCCCTTGAGCGCGTCGCCCTCGGGCTCGAAGACACAGCCGATTCCGCTGATCTCGAACCCGCCATAGTTCGAACACTTCTGGTGGAGCGACGGCGTGCCGCTGTCGGGATAGGGGAGGAACAGGGTGCCCCAGGCGCCGTTGTTCTCGAACACGTTGTCCATCACCGTGTCGTTGCGCCCGCCCGACAGCGTCATGCCGGTGCCGATCGGGCCGGCGGCGGCGTTGCCGGCCTCGGGGACGTCGGGGTTGTCGTTGTCGTGCACGTCGTTGTGGATGAAGACCCAGCACGAATGGGTGTGCGTGATCGGGCTGGTTCCCCCGTCGGGGCAGGCGCCGTTCTGCGGCGGTGGCGGATCGCCGGCGATCTGGGTGTTCGTATCCAGGCCGTCCTCGTTGTGATCGAACTCCGAGTTCTCGATGACGATGGCCCCCCCGGAGTTGGTCCCCGAGTAGCCCAACGCGTTGTTCTCCATCTTGGCGTGGTCGATGGTGACCTCGCAGAGCTGCATGCAGGCACCGACGTACATGCCCGAGTCGTTCATGTTGCTGCCGTAGATCTGGTCCCACATTGCCGGTCCCCGCGCGTTCGACGCGAAGATGCGCGTACTCGGCCGCGGTCGATTCGCCGGAGAAGAACGTCGTGGTGCCGGTCAGGTACGTGCCGTGGTAGCCGGCGAGCCCGATCTGCCCGGACCCGTCGCCCCCGTTCCACCAGATCTCGTTGCCCGAGTCGCCCGCGCCGCCCAAGAAGTTGCACGCCGTCAGGTTGTCGATGCTCACGTCGTCGGCCTTCCACACGACGATCCCGTTGCGGCCCTGGGCCTTGCCGTGCACCACGGGACCGAAGCTCTGGAACTGCGGCGAGCTGCTGCAGGGCCGAGGAGCACCCCGCTGGGTGCCGTCCACGATCACCGTGTCCCGGTTCATGCCCCGAATGTGGAGGTCCGAGGTGTGTACGACCACGCCACCGTGGTCCCCCGTGCCGAGTTGCGTGGCGGACTTCACGTGGGCGTCGTCGTCCTCGTGGTAGTCACCCGGCGCGATGAGGATCCAATCGCCGGGGTGCGCGGCGTCGACCGCCGCCTGGATGGAGGAGTACTGGCCGGCCGTACCGTGGAAGGTCCCGACGAGCAGGACCGCCGGCCCGCTCGGTCCCGAGGAGCACCCCGCGAGAACGAGAGCCGTGAGAAGGGTCGCGCCCGAGCGCGGCCCTCCAGCCGGCCCGATGCGTTCGGTGTCCCATGACGACTCCCTCCCTCCGCCTCTCGTTCGCCCTCCCGCCTCTTATCGCCCGTCTACGAGGCCCACCTCGAGCGCGCAGCTCGGCCGTTGCACCACCGCTCCCTCACCTCTTAGGAAGCTATCCCGGGTTGCAGCAACAGGGAGAGATGCGCAACCCCCGCGTACAACCACCGCGTCGACGCCGGATTGCCGATGAGACACGCGTGACCCAAACGTCTCACTACGAAAACCCGCATTTTAAAGGGGGTGACTCCCTAACGATGCAATAAAGCTCATATAATTCGGCATCAAATCAGCGTGCTTGGACCGCCCCGGCGCGCCTGCCCAAAGCGGGCCCAAAACCCCTTCCGGGGGTCCTCGCGTGTGCAACTGGGGATGAAACGGGCCCATGAACCGAGATGCTCCGGGTGACCGCAACGGTGCCCGGCGAGCCCCGCCAAAGCACCCAAAAAACTATGAACCACGAGAACACTGCCACTTTCGAATTCGACTCCGCACGAAACCGACTACTCCCCCTGGCCCGACGAGCCCGCAAGCGACGGGCGCGTGGCGCGAGGACAGAGGACACGCCGCAACGTCGCCGACGCGCTGTGTCAACTGCTCCGGGACGGCGAGCCCGACCCGACGGCGAAGTCCATCGCGGAGCAGGCCGGGGTCTCGCTCCGCCTCGTGTTCCATCACTTCGCCGACATGGACGACCTCTACCTCTACGTGGCGGCGCTCCAGCTGCGCCGGCAGTGGACCGACCTCCCGCGGGTGTCGCCCAGAGCTGTCGCTGCCGACCCGGATCGAGCGCATCGTGTCGCACCGCACCACGCTCTACGAGGAGATCTCGCCCGTCCGCCGCGCCGTGGCTCGGCGTGCCTCGACGTCGCCCGCCGTTGCCGCGGCTCGTCGCATCCGGTGAGCAGATGCTGCTCGAGAACCTCAAGCACGTCCTCGCCCCCGAGCTGGCTCAGCTGCCGGCCGGCATCAACGAGGACCACCTGGTGGCCATGGACATCGCCAGCTCGTGGGAAGCCTGGGAGCGCATGCGCCGGGGCTCGCACCTGCCTGTGCGCTCCGCCAAGCGCGTGATGGCCCGCACGCTGACCGTGCTCTGCTCCTACACAGAGCAGACCATCCCGGGCCTGTAGCAGCCCTTCCACCGGTCGCTCCTCCACCGGGTCGCCCCTCCACCGGGTCGCTCCTCTGACCGGTCATCCCGCTTCGTTCGGTCGTGCGACGACCGATCAGCCGGAGGCGCTTCCAGAACGCTCCGCCTCCAGGCGGCGGCGCACCTCGGCCAGCGGACGGCGCCGGGTACTCGAGCTTGAGCGGACGCCAGCCCAGCTCGATCTTCTGCTGACCCGTGCCACCCTCAGCCCAGATGTGGCACGAGTTGGTGAGAAAACCCATGGGACTGCCCCCGCCCGCTGCGGGAAGATCCTCACCCTGATCTCGACCCGCCAGTGCATCGACGACGGCACGGCCTGGATCACCGCCGGACCGATCGCCCGCGCCAGAAACTCGAGATGGCTGCACCCACGCTCCCGCCCAAAACGCTCCTGCACCGCCGAGGTGTAGCCACGCGCCACGGACAGGCCGATCAGCTCGGTGAACTTCGGCTCGATCGCCGTGCACTCGGCGTGGGGATAGGACTCCATGGAGGCCGCCGCGTCGACGATCACCATGTCGACGCGGCGGACCACGACGCCCAGCTCCATGCCGTGCACCTGACGCGGGCCTCGGTCGCCGCCGGCCCAGGGTCGCTCGTCGCGGAGTGTTCCGACAACCGCGAAGTAGTCGTCACGCAGGTAGACGTCGACCTCGACCCTGCGCCGGTGCACCGGGTCCTCATCCGAGCCGGGCGGTGGGCGTAGCTGTTCCAGCGTGGGCGGGTGCTCAGGCACCCGGCGATTGTGACGGCTGGCGTGCCGCCGGCGCCGGAGTCAGCGGCGGAATTGGGCGGGTCAGTGTCCTCGTGCCGGGATCATTCCTCGGCGGCCAGACCTCGTTGAAGGAGTGGAGGACAGCGCCCTCAGCACCCCAGCCGATCCGGGTGACCGAACCGGTGCGCAGATGGAGGCGAAACGAGAGATCGCCCACGCCGAGTGCCCAGGCCACCGCCGTCTTGATAGGCGTCACGTGGCTCACCACCACGACGTCTTCGTCGCGTGCGGCGCGCACCCTCCCCCGCCTGGGCGAACAGCTCGGTACAGGCGTCGACGACCCGCTCGTCCACCTCGACGAGGGACTCGCCTCCTTCGGGTCGAAACTCCCGGGTCGTGCCGCCAGCGTCGCCAGACCTCGGCGGGTACGTCACTCAGGGGACGACCGTCGAACTCCCCGTAGTCGACCTCGATCCAGCGCTCGTCGACCGTCACCGGCAGGCCGAGCCCCAGCCGCTCGGCGGTGTGCCGTGCCCGTCGCAGCGGGCTGGTGCGGACCTCGGCCACCGGCACGTGCAGGAGGTGGCGGACCGCCGAGGCCTGCCGGAGCCCCAGCGGGGTGAGCTCGGCGTCGGCGCGCCCGAGCAGCAGACCGTGGGCATTGCCCACCGATTCCCCGTGTCGCACCAGAACCAGCACGGGTCAGACGGGCACGAGGATGCGCCCGCATTGCTCGCAGGTGGCCACCTGGTCGGGTGGCAGGGCGCGGATCTTCTCGACCTCGACCGAGGACAGCTCGAGGTGGCAGCCGTCGCACCGGCTGCCGATGAGCCGTGCGGCGCCGGTTCCCTTGAGGCGCGAGCGCAGCGTCTCGTAGCGGTCGGAGAGCGACGTGGGCAACTGGGCCGCCTCGGACGGTCCGGGCGGCGAACGCCTCGTTCAAGGCCGAATCGATCTCGGCCTCCTGCGCGGCCAGCTGCGCCCGCAGTTCCGCTGCCTGCGCCTCAATCGGCTCGGCCTGCTCCGTCAGCGTCCGGAGGTCGACGTCGACCGCATCCTGATCGAGCATGGTGGACAGCTCCTGGTCCTCGAGCTCGACCCGTTGCTCGGTCAGGTGGCGAACCTCGTCGCTCATGGCCTGAAGGTCGCGACCCGACGAGCTGGTCGAGGCGTAGATCCGGGACTCGATGCTGTCGCGCCGCGTGGTCAGCACGGCGATCTGCTCTTCCAGCGCAGCCTGCGTGGCCGCGAGCTCGCTCCGGCGTGCCTCGGCCCGAGCGCGTCCCGCCTGGATCGGTGGCCAGTCGGGCCTCGACGTCGGTGAGCCCGAGCGCGCGGCGAGGCCCTGGCGGCGGTGCTGGAGCTGCGTGACCGTCGTGTCGAGGTCCTGGACGGCGAGGAGGTGGCTCGAGCTGGTCGGTCACACCAGTGCCTCGAAAGCGGCCCGGGCGACCGGCAGCGCGTCCGCCAGCGCGACATCGGCCATGTCTTGCGCCTCGTCCCAGTCGCACCAGCGGGCTTCCTGGCTCTCCCCCGGCGGTGGGTCCGGATCGGCGTCGCCGCCCAAGAGGAGGTAGCGCAGGTCGAGATGAACGTGCCCGAGTGCCGCCTCGTGGACGTCGACGTGCACGAGGCTGCGGTCCCTCGGCGGGGTGCTCGACCACCAGAGCCCAACTCCTCCATCGCCTCCCGCCTCGCTGCCGTGTCCGGTGTCTCGCCTTCGTCGATATGGCCGCCGGGTTGCATCCAGATGCGGAGCCGCTTGTGCAGATGGAGCACGGTGCCGCGCCGCCCTACGACGATCGCCGACGCCGTCACGTGCGTCGGGTCGGCGTGTTCGTCGCACGGCTCGGTGAGCTGTTCGAGCTCGGCCAGAAAGAGCTCCCGCGCCAGCTTCTCGCGGGGCGAGGTCGGTACGTGCCCCTCGACCAGGGCCCGCACGTCCGCCCGGTGGACGTCCATCGCCGCCACACTTAGCACAGGTGGCCGGTCAACACCGTGGTGGCGTGGCCGGAGATCCGCACGCGGTCGCCGTCGGGGCGGACGTAGAGCACGGCACCACGAGGCGAGAGCTGGTGGGCCACCAGCTCGTCGTCCGGCCCGGTCCAGCGCGTCGGACCACCACGGTCCGGCGGCGCACTGCGCGGATCCGGTGGCGGGATCCTCGTCGATGCCTACGTTCGGGCCGAAGACCCGCAACACGTAGTCGGCGCCCGATCCCGGTACGCCCGATTGCGATTCGCCCGAGCTCGATCCGACCCGCCGCGGTGAGGAGCAACGCGTTGGCGCCGGACGCGGCGATCGCGGACAGGTCCGGCACGTACGCCGCCACCGCCTCGGCCGTGGCCAGCACGACGAAGGCGAAGAAGTCGTTGTGACCGCTGAAACCGACCTCTCCGTCGGGCCACTGCCCGCGGAGGCACTCGGGGAGCGGCGCCGAAGCTGGCGGTGCGGCAGGGAAGTCGAGCGCGATGCTTCCCGCCCTCGTAGGAGGCGCCCAGAGGCCCGCTGCGGGTATGGAAGGTCAGCGCGGCCTCGCCGTCCGTCACGCCCCATTGGCGCAAGGCGTGCGCGGCGGCGAGGGTGGCGTGCCCGCACAGGTCGACCTCGACGGACGGGGTGAACCAGCGCAGCCCGAACACGCCTTGCTCGCCCGTCGGGATCACGTAGGCCGTCTCGGCGATTCCGAGCTCGAACGCGACCGACTGCATCCGCTCGTCGTCCATCGGCTCGTGGAGGGACTCGTCGAGCAGGCAGACCGCGGCGGGGTTGCCGCGGAAGGGTGAGTCGCTGAAGGCGTCGACCCAGGCGATCGGAATGTTCATGTCGCCCACGATGCCAGGCGGGAGAGCGCGTCGCGTAGCACGTCCTCGCGCTTGCAGAAGGCCCACCGCACCAATGTGGCGCCGGCTTCGGGGTCCCCGGGGTCGTAGAAGACGGAGCTGGGGATGGCGACGACGCCGCAACGTCGAGGCAGCGCCAGGCAGTAGTCGAGCGCAGACAGGCCAGGCGCCACCGCCG
Source organism: uncultured Acidimicrobiaceae bacterium (assembly GCA_963824445.1). Classification (GTDB taxonomy): domain Bacteria; phylum Actinomycetota; class Acidimicrobiia; order Acidimicrobiales; family RAAP-2; genus Bog-473. Next base: position 820,138 of record CAWGPG010000004.1, read on the forward strand.
CGATGTCCGTCGTGGCGAAATAGGTCGCTGCGGGCCGGTAGACGGTGTGGCCGAGTCGCTCGAGGCCGTCGCAGATCAGGTCACGTTTGGTGGCCAGCTCGGCCGCGAGCACGCCCAACGCCTCGGACGGGAAGGCGAGGCCGCGGGCGATGGCGAGCTGGAACGCGGCGGGGCTGGTGTACGTCAGGAACTGCTTCGCCGATCGCACGGCCGCCACGAGCGGTGCCGGGCCGCTGGCCCACCCCACCTTCCAGCCGGTGAACGAGAAGGTCTTGCCCCCCGACGAAATGGTGAGCGTGCGTGACGCCATGCCGGGGAGGCAGGCCAGCGGCACGTGGATCCCGTCGAAGACCAGGTGCTCGTAGACCTCGTCGGTGACCGCCAGGAGATCGTGGTCGACGCAGAGGGCGGCCACCTGCGCCAGCTCGTCCGGCGAGAACACCTTGCCGGTCGGGTTGTGCGGGGAGTTGAGGAGCACCAGGCGGGTTCGGGGCCCGACGGCGGCGGCGAGGTCGGCCGGGTCGAAGCTCCAGTCGGGCGCGTGCAGGCGGACGAGGCGCAGCGTGGCGCCGGCCATGGCGGCGCACGCGGCATAGGAGTCGTAGGTCGGCTCGAAGGCCACGACCTCGTCGCCGGGCTCGCAGAGTGCGAGCATCGCAGCCGCGATCGCCTCGGTGGCGCCCACCGTGACGAGCACCTCGTCCTCAGGACTCAGATTGAGCCCGTAGTGCTCGCGCTGGTGGGCCGCGACGGCCTGGCGCAACTCGGGCAGGCCTGCGCCGGGCGGGTACTGGTTGGGCCGAGACCGGATGGCGTCGACCGCGACCTCCTTCAGCTCGTCAGGCCCATCGGTGTCGGGGAAGCCCTGGCCGAGGTTGACCGAACCGGTGGAGATGGCCAGCTCCGACATGGTGGAGAAGATGGTCGTCGTGAAGGGCCGGAGCCGCGTGGCCAGGTACGCGTCGGCGGCGCCCACCAGAGCGATGGTACCGGCGAGGCGTGCCGCAGGCGGCGGGGCCGGGGCGCGGGGGCGGTACCGGCGGGGGCCGGCTGGGCCGTAACGTCTGCGGACCGTGTTGACCGTCGCCAACTTCAACATGCACTGCGGGATGGACGGCTGGGGCCGTCCTTTCGACGACGGAGCAGCAGTGGAGGGGCTCGACGCGGACGTGGTCGTGCTGCAGGAGGCGTGGACGAGCGCCGGGGAGGCCGAGGGACAGGCAGAGCGGCCTCGGACGCCGGCTCGGCGCCACCGTGTTCACCCATGTGCTCGGCGAAGGGCGCCGGATCCGTCCTCAGCCCGGGGCGGACGACAAGTGGATACCCCGCCGGGCGTGGAACTCGCACCACCGTCCTCTCTACTTCGACGGGGTGCGCCCCCAGCCCGACCGAGTGCAGGCGCTCGCACGGTGGCGCGAGGCCGAGCGCGGGACCTGGAGCATCGCGGTGCTCGTCAGGTCCGGGATCGCGGTCCAGGACTGGCGCGTCCTGCCGTTCGCCCAGTTGCGGCGCGACCCAGTCCGGCGTGCCGCGCTGGTGGTCGACGTGACCGTGGACGGACGTCCGATCTCGGTGGCGGGCACGCACATGCCCCACCTCCACTTCGGTTCGCACCGCACCTGGGCCGAGCTCCGAGCAGGTCTGGGCTCAGCCGCGAGACCGGACGCGGTGCTGTGCGGCGACATGAACACGTGGGGTCCGCTCGTCGCCGTCTTCATGCCCGGCTGGAGGCGCGCCGTCGTCGGGCGCACGTGGCCGGCATGGCGCCCCCACAGCCAGATCGACCACATCCTCGTGCACGGCTCGATGCGCGCCACGTCGGGAGGGGTGTTGCCGAATGCCGGTTCGGACCACCGGCCGGTGCGGGCCAGCATCGAGCCGGCCTGGAGCCCTCGGGGCGTCACGAGGGCGGGGCGAGCGCGCTGACCGCCTCGTCGACCGTCGCGTAGAAGCGGTCCTCCCCGATCCGCGCGTCCAGGCCACTGCGCCGGAGCGCCCGGCGTGCGTGCTCTCCCGCCCGCGCCACGCCGACCGTGATGCCGTCGCGCTCGCAGGCATCGAGGACGCGGCCGAGGGCGCGGCAGCCGGTGAAATCGATGTCGGTCATGCCCACCGTGTCGAGCACCAGAACGCGCGGTATTACGGCCGGCGGCGCGGAGGGCAGCGCCGATCTCCTCGCGGAAGTGAACGGCGTTGGCGTACCAGAGGGGCGTGGCGAAGAGGACGGCGAGGACGCCTGGCAGCTGCTGCGCGTCGACCCGGCGGTCCAGCGGCGTCCAGCTGGTTGTGCCCGCCACGCGCCCGAGGACGTGCAGCTGCGGGCGCGAGCTCAGGCGGATGCGGTCGAGGATGGCCAGGCCGACGGCGATGGCGATGCCCTGCTCCACACCGATGAACACGACGGCCACGAGCGTGACGGCGGCGAGCGCGAACTCGAAACGGTCGAAACGCGCGATCGCGGCGAGGTCGGCCCGGGCGAAGATGTGGGCGGCGACGAAGATCAAGACTGCCGCCAGCGTGGCCAACGGCACGTCGCGCAACACGCCGGCAAAGGGGATGAACAGCGACCACGGCCACCGCGGCGACGAGCGGGCCGGCCTGGGTGCGGCCGCCGGCGGTGGCCACGGCGCCTGTCCTCGGCGGGCTGGCGTCGACGGGGAAGGAGCCAACCAGCCCGGCTGCGACGCTTCCGGCGCCGACGCCGAGGAAGTCGCGGCCGGCGTCGACGTCGTAGCCTCCCTGGTCCGCGAACGCTCGTGAGGTCGCCGCGGTCTGGGTCACGACGACGAGGGCGACGACACCGGCCAGAGGGGCCAAGCTGCCCAGGATCGACCAGGACAGGCCGTTCAAGCCGACGTTGGGAGCGCCCGTGGCGATCGGCGCCCAGCACGGCCACGCCGTGCGCCTCGAGGTCGAGCGCAGCGACCAAAGCGGTCGAACCGACGAGGGCGATCAACGCTGCCGGGATGCGACGGTCGACCGCGCGCGCTGACGGCCATGAGCGCGAGCACGCCCAGACCGATGGCGAGCGTCCAACCGTTGACTTGGCCCAGGTGGGTGAGGACGAACCCGATGCGGTGCTCGTTGCTCCCCGACGTCTGCCGGTATCCCGAGGAACTCGGGAAGCTGGTGGATCACGATGATGACTGCGACGCCGGACAGGAAACCCGACACGATGGGGGCCGAGAGGAATTCGGCGATCCAACCGAGCCTGCAGGACACTCGACCAGGACGACGATCAGCACCGACCATCACGGCGAGGATCGAGACCAGGTCCACGTAGTGCGTCGTGCCGGAGGCCGCGATGCGTGGCGACGCCTGCGGCGAACAGCGGGGCGATGGTGGAGTCCGCCCCGACCGAGAGCTGCGGGTTCGAGCCCAGGCAGGGCGAAGAGCACCGTGCCGGCCACGAAGGCGTAGAAGCCGGTCACCGGGGGCATGCCCGCCAGGCGTGAGGTGGCCAACTGCTCCGGCACCGCGATGACGAGCAGGGTGATGCCGGCCACGGCGTCCGCGCCGGCCCAGCCGCGCCGGTAGCCGTGCAACGACGTCAACACAGGCAGGCGTCGCACCGCGCCATCATCGCCCATCACTGCTTCGCGGTGGCCGATTCAGGGCACGACCTGTTCCAATGCTTCGTATCGGCACTCACACCCGAAGAGGCGTACGGCACGCCAACGTCCCCGAGGGCATCGACATGAGCAATGTCGCGAGAGTCCTAGGCGATGTGGTCCTCTGGTTGGGCGCCCATCTGTATCAACGCTTCGCGCGCCAAAGGGATTCTTCCTCGCAGTGCGCGCACATCTGCGATGGAATAGTCGTCCAATGATGCTGCGAGCCGTACGTGTTTTTCGTCCAACGAAGGGTCGGGCCACCGCTCGCTCATTCGCCTCTGGGGGTGCTGAATCCACAAAGTGCGCGCAATCTCATGGCGATCGTCGGGCAGGAGCAAGGCAATGTCCCTGAAGATCCAAACGATTCCGTCATCGAACCCGTTGGAATCGGCAAGCTCGAGGGCTTCTAACAGAGCCGTGGACGAGCCCTTTAGATCGCCGGCTGAATGGAGTGCTCGCGACAGCACTCCCAGAACGTCGCAAAGCTGCCACTGATCGTGCACGCGCCGGTAGTGAGCGACCGCCTCACCCGTCAACTCGACCGCTCGGCGGTAGTCACCGGCGTGCACCGCCAATCGACCGAGTTGCGCCAGCGTGGACCCGACCGCGTGGTCGACTCCCGTGGCTCTGCCGAGTTCGAGGGATTCCGAGCAGAGAGCCTCGGCTTCGGCCCAACGCCCATCGTTCTCGGCATACTGTGCTGCCCAGGAGAGGCACCAGCACACGCCGAGAGGGTCATCGAGCTCGCGAAAGAGTTTCAGGGCCTCGGCAAGTGACTGGCGCGCCGTCGGTTCGTCGAAGCGGTGCAAGGCGCGCACTCCCCAGAAGAGGGCCCAGGCCACGTTGCGGCGAGATCCCTCCGCTCGGAAGATCTCGGCCGCCTCGCGTGCCCACGCGGCAGACCGTTCGATGCCTGGTGAACCGGCCGCTTGGGCTCGTCCCGACGTCCGGTCCAACGGTCGGAGCTGGGCCAACGTCGCACCCGCCAGGAGGGCACGGGCAGCGGAGGTGCGTCGGTGCGCCGTCGGCGCTCTCGAGGGCCGCTTCGATCCATCCCATCGCCTGGTACTGCCCGGCGCTGAACCAGTAGTAGCCCAAGGAGCCGACGATCGTGAGCGCCGACGTGTCATCGGGCCTCCGCAGGGACCATTCGATTGCTGCCTCGACGTTGGCGTGCTCGGATCGGAGCCGCTCAACCCAACGGGCCTGGTCGAAGAGGACGCCCCTCGACGCCTCTTTGGCCAGAGCCACCACCCAGGCGCAATGTCGTTGTTGGGTCACTTCGCGTTCGGCCGTGCCGGCCAGGCTCCAGGCGTATTGGCGGACGGGCTCGAGCAGCGCAAAGCGGGGGTCTTGGGCGTCGGGGTCGGACTCGACCAGGGACTGGGAGACCAAGGTGGCGAGCACCTCGAACGCTGCGGCGGCCACCGCTTCGGCGGCCGCCGCGTCGAAGCCTCCGCGGAACACGGCGAGGCGGCGGATCGTGGCTCGCCCTTTTTCGTCCAAGAGCTGGTAACTCCAGTCCAGGGCAGCTCGGAGCGTCCGATGGCGGGCGTCAAGATCGCGCCGGCCCAGGTCCAAGGCCCCGAGCGTGTCGGCCAAGCGCTCGGCGACTTGAGCAGGCGAGAAAGAAGCGAGACGAGCGGCCGCCAACTCGAGGGCGAGGGGGATGCCCTCGAGGCGCCGGCAAATCTCGCTCATCGCCTCTTGGTTCGCCGCGCTGAGGGCAAAGCCCGCTCTTGCCTGGGCGCCGCGCTCCGCGAGCAGGGTGAGCGCCGCCACGTCGGACAGCGAAGACAGACGAAGGACATGTTCTTCGGCCAGGCCCATGGGCTCGCGGCTGGTGGCGACGACGCTCAGCTCGGGGCAGGCGCGCAGCCATCGGGCAACCAGCTCGGCGCACGCGCCGAGGACGTGCTCGCAGTTGTCCATGACGACCAGGCACGGTGCTGCGCCCAGGCGATCGAGGACGGCCTCTTCGGTGTCGCGCTCACCCCGATCGAAGACACCCAGGTCACTCGCCACGCTCGAGGCGAGCAGCCGCTGGTCGCTCACGGCCGATAAGGAGAACAGCCACACCCCGCCCGGATAGCGGCTCAGGGCGCGGCAGGGCGGCTTCTGTGGCCAAGCGAGTCTTGCCGATTCCGCCGGGCCCGACGATGCTGACCAACGAGGGTGTCTCCAAGAGGTCGCCCAGGCGGCTCAGTTCGTGCTCGCGCCCGACGAAACTCGTCCGTTGGGCGGCGAGGTTGTGCACGCTCCCGCCCGGCGGCGCCGCGGAAGCTTGCACCTCAGCTCGGTCCGAGTCGCTCCGCGTCGTGGTCGCCACCGGCGACGCCTGGTCGGGCGGCACCGGCGGCGTCCAGTCGAGCTCGGGCTTTTGGAGGACGATGGCCTCGTCGAGCGCGACGAGCACCGAGGACGGCTCGATGCCCAGCTCTTCGGCCAAGACGGCCCGGAGCCCCTGGAAGGCCCGCAGCGCCTCGGCCTGGCGGCCGCGCGATAGAGGGCGAGCATGAGGGTGGCCCAGCGCTGCTCGCGAGTGGCTCCTCGTCGACCGCGGAGCGCGCCAGGGCCGCGACCCCGTGGTGCTGGCCCAGGGCGAGCCGGCTCTCGAGCAGCGCTTCGGCGGCCTGCGCCCGTTCCTCTTCGAGCCGGATGATGGTGCCGGTAGCCCACGAGGCGTCGCCGCCCTGGGCGAGGTCGGCCAGGGCCGGGCCACGCCAGCAGCCGAGGGCCGCGTTGAGAAGCTCGACGCCACGGGCGTGATCGCCTGCGTCGATGGCGCCCCGTGCGGCCGCGAGGGCGGACTCGAAGCGGTCCGCGTCGAGCTCGCTCGGGTCGACCGCCAGGGCGTAGGCGCCCGATCCGGTGAGCAGCCGACTCTCGCCGAGGCGCTGGCGCAGCCACGAGATGTTGCTGGCCAAAGTGCTGCGGGCGGCCTCTCCGCGCCAGACGTCCTCACGCAGGCGCTCGCCCGAGACAAACTCGTTGGCCGAGACCAAGAGCCGCAGCGCCAACGCCCGGCGCCGCCCGCCGGGGACCTCGATGACCGCACCGTCGCCGCCACGGACCTCGAGCGGCCCGAGGATGCCGAAGGAGAATCGCCCGCCTCCAGCGGTACGCCACGGTGAATCGCCCGCCTCCAGCGGTACGCCACGGTGAATCGCCCGCCGGCGCGGTGCGCCACGGTGAATAGTCTCGGACGCGACGGCGAAGGCGGCCGAGGTGCCGAGCCGCACGTGCCCAAAGGAGGCCCCAGGTTGAGCGACTATCCCTATGCCGACCGTTTCCCCATCCACCGGTCGCTCCCCGCCGAGGGCGCGAGCCGCGAGGAGGTCCTGGCGCAGCTCCACGCCATGGCGACTCAGGAAGACGCGTTCTGGGAGACCGGCAAGTGCTCGGGCACCATGTACTGCGGCGACCACGAGCACTACCGCTTCATGAACGAGGCCTTCGGCCTGTTCGCCCACGTGAACGTGCTCCAGCGGGACATGTGCCCGAGCGCGACCAAGTTCGAGGCCGAGATCATCGCGATGACCCTCGGTCTGCACGGCGGCGAGGCCGCCTCAGCCGCCGGTGACGACCCGTGCGGGCTCGTCACCACGGGCGGGACGGGGAGCATCATGCACGCGGTCCTGGCCTACCGTGAGCACGCGGCGCAGACCCGCGGGGTGACACGTCCGAACCTCGTCAAGCCCGAGACCGCCCACCCGGCGTTCGACAAGGCCTGCCATCTCTTCGGGGTGGAGCTGCGGCGGGCGCCGGTCGACCGGAGCACGACCCAGGTCGACGTCGACTGGGTGCGCGATCACGTCGACGACCAGACCGTGGCGCTCGGTGGGCTCGGCCTGCAACTACGGCTACGGCACCATCGACCCCATTCGAGGACCTGTCCGACGTCGCCCTCGAGCGCGGCGTCGGCCTTCACGTCGACGGGTGCCTGGGCGGGTTCATCCTCCCCTTCGGCCGGGAGCTGGGCTACGAGATCGACCCGTTCGACTACCGCGTGCCCGGGGTGACCTCGATCTCGGCCGACACCCACAAGTACGGGTACGCGTTCAAGGGTTCATCCGTGCTGTCGTTCCGCACCAAGGCGCTGCGCAACGCGCAGTACTTCTATCTGACCGACTGGAGCGGCGGGAAGTACACCTCACCGGGCATGGAAGGCTCGCGCTCGGGCGGGCTGATCGCCGCCACCTGGGCGGCCATGGTCCAGCTCGGCCATGCGGGCTACCTCCGCTACGCCCGGGACATCTTCGAGACGTCACAGCGCCATGCAGGACGCGGTGACCTCGCATCCCGAGCTGCGGCTGATCGGCCGGCCCACCTTCCTGTTCTCCTTCACCTCGGACGAGTTCGACATCTACCACGTGAACGACTTCATGCGGAAGAGGGGATGGCGATTCAACGGCCAGCAGTACCCCAACGCCCTCCACATGGCGGTCACCCGGCCGCAGACCCAGGCGGGGGTCGCCGCCGCGTTTTCGACGGACCTGGAGGACGCGGTCGACTACGCCAAGGCGCACGCCGACGAGGCGCCCGCCTCGGGCGCGATCTACGGTGGCGTGTCCGGAGGCATGACGGACGAAGCCGACGAGTTCATCCGGTCGGTGATGGCCGACATGCTCGACTCGCAGTCCGCCCTCCCGACGCCGTGAGCGCGTCGGCACCGAGCGGCGTGCCGGCGGTTTGGGTGAGAGGCTGTGTTGCGGCGCAGACCGCCTTGGACGCGGGCGTGGCCGGGCTCGACGACGCGCAGGCGCGGAGCGCCAGCACGCTGCCCGGGTGGAGCGTGGGGCACGTCCTGACGCACCTGGCGCGCAACGCCGACAGCCTGGTCTGGCGGCTCGACGGTGCGGCGCGAGGCGAGGTCAGGGACCAGTACCCCGGTGGCCTCGACGCAGCGAGCGGCGGACATCGAAGCAGGTGCGGCGAGGCCGGCCGCGGAACTGGTGGCGGACCTGGCCGGCACGTCGGCCGCGGTCGAGCGGGCCATGGCCGAGCTCCCGCCGCCGGCATGGGACGCGCTGTCGCGCACGCTCGCGGGGAGTGGTCGAGAGCTCTCGGGATGCCGTCTCGGACGTTGGCGCGAGGTGGTCGTCCACCACCGCGATCTCGGGTTCGGGCCGGTGGCGATCCCGGCCGCGCTGGTCGAAGCCTGGCTGCCACTGCGAGCTGCCCCGACTGGCCGACCGCGCCGATCCCGAGGCGCTGCTGTCCTGGATCATCGGGCGTGGAGCGCGCGCCCGAACTCAACCCGTGGTGATCGCCGCGCCGGCCCTCGTCCGATCACGCCCAGACGAAGGCGTTCCCGGAACGGTCGACGGCGACGCAGTAGTCGGTCGTCGGACACGAGACAGCCGTGAAGGCGTGGCCGTCGTCGACCAGCGTCCCCTTCGACCACGACGTCCCGTCGAAGGCGAACACCCGGCCGAGCGAGTCCACGGCGCGGCAGAAGACCGGGGTGGGGCACGACACGCCCGTGAGCCCCGAGGCGTTGTCTCCGATCTGAGGGGGTTCGGAGACGATGGGGGTCGGTGGGGAGAAGGACTGCCCGTTCCACGTGACGACGTTGCCGGCGGTGTCGACGAGGACGCAGAAGGCGGTGGTGGCACACGAGACCGAGTTCAGCTGTCCCGCCGGGTCGTCGTCGTTGGGCTGGGACCAGCTGTCTGCCGTTCCACACCGAGGGGCCTCCCTCGGCCGCCACGCAGAACTCCGGCGACACGCACGAGATCTGATTGGCGGCACCCCAGGCGCCGACGTTGCCCGACCAGCCCGAACCGTCGTTGAGGAAAGAGTTGCCCTCGCCGTCGACGGTGATGCAGAACGTCGGCCCGGTGCAGTCGACGGCGGTGAAGCCCTGCGCACCGGCGACCGTGGTCGGAGCCGTCCAGGCCGATCCGTCAAAGGTGGCGACCTGGTTCAGGCTCGGCGCGGCCGCGCAGTACGACATGCTCGTACACGAGAGGTAGGCGGTTCCCCTGCGGAGCGGGTGACGGCACGGGCGGGCCGAGCGCGGTCACCTTGTCGAACACGAGGCGGTAGGTCTGGCCCGCGTCGCCGAACCCGCCACGCATGCGAACGCGGCCGGGCATGAGACCGTGACCAGCGCGGCGCCGGGCGCGACCGGAATGCGCGCGGGACCAGGCCGGCTGGGCCGAGGAGGCGTGGACCCCGTGCGGCTGCTGGTCTTCGTGGTCGACGTCGGCGCCCGCGAGGCGCACCGGATGCGCCCCGAGGGGCTCCCGCCACACCCCGCGGCGAGAGCGGCTGCGGCGACGCACAGCGCGACGCCGGCGGCCGTCCGCGACCCGCCGACGCATCAGCGCTGGCGGGCCGTGAGGCCGTCCGTATCGAGAGACCGATGGCGCGACCACGTATCGAGCACGATCAGGGTCTTGGTCCCGGTGACGCGCCCTCGGCGGCGCAGCTGCTCGATCACCTGGCCCAATCGCTCGACGTCGGGCACCTGGAGCCAGACGAGGGCATCGGGGTCGCCGGCAGTCGTGAAGACAGCCTGGACCTCGGAGAGCTGGATCGCCGTCTCCTTGATCTCCTGGAGGTCGGCCGTGCCGGCGAAGCGCACCTCGGTGAAGGCCTGGATCGGCCGCCCGGCCTTGCGGTGGTCGACGACCACGGTGTACCCGGCGATGACGCCGGACCGCTCGAGCCGCTCGATGCGCCTGGTCACGGCCGAGGCGGAAAGCGACACCTGTTCACCGATGTCGGCCATGGTGCGCCGAGCGTTGTGCGACAGCAGTTCGATGATCTGGTGGTCGATTGGATCGAGTTCCTCGGTTCCCATGGCCGGGCAGCCTAACGAAGGGTCCCCCGTCCGCACGTTCAGTGCAGTCCTGGCGTCGAGTGGTCATATCCGTTGCGTCTCGGGCGGATTCGGCGGTGGCGGGGGTCGCCGTCCGGACCGGGCTGCCACGCCTCTCTGTGACGCTCATCTCCTCACGCCGCCCGCCCGGACGGCAGGCTTCGTCCTCGGTCCCTCGGTATGGTGCGGGTCGATGTGCCTGCTGTTGGTCGCTTCTCGTGTCGTCCCCGGCGTGCCCCTGCTCGTGGGCGCGAACCGTGACGAGTACCTGGACCGACCCTCCGAGGCGGTCACCGTGCTCGACGAGGGCCCGCCCCGCATCCTCGGCGGTCGCGACCTCCGGGCCGGGGGCACCTGGTTCGCCGTCAACGAGGACGGGGTCTTCGCCGGGCTGACGAACCAGCCGCTGGGCGAGGCGCTCGACCGGTCGAAGCGCTCCAGGGGAGCGCTGCCGATCGCGTTGACCAGCTTCGCCACCGCCGAGCAGGCCGTCGAGGAGTTCGTCGCCGCCTTCGATCCGACGGACTTCAACGGCTGCTGGTTGCTCGATCGGCGACCGCTCTTCGCTCTATTTCATCGACTTCACCGGAGCCGGCGAGAACGCCCGGGCCGTGGCGACACCGCTGGCGCCGGGCGTCTACGCCCTGGAGAACCGGTCTCTCGGTGCTCCCAGCCCCAAGGTCGACCTCGTCCTCGCCACGGTGGGCGAGCCGGGCGACGCCGTCACGACCGCGGCCAGCTTCCGCCTCGTGCTGGCCGACCACCGGATCCCACCCGAAGACGAGCGACCCGACGGCTGGGAGCTGCGTCCACCTGGACGGGTACGGGACTCGCTCGTCGTGCCTGGTGGAGGTCGAACGACGACGCGGGCGCGGCGCCTCAGGTTCTCGTGGCGGACGGGCCCCCGTGCGTCACCCCCTTCGCGGACGCCGACGTCGTTGTGGGACCGCGCGCTCAGTCGCGCCGGAGTCGGCTTGTAACGCACGCGGTGGGGCTGGTCGGCCCGCCACCGAGACGAGCGTGCCGATCGGCCTCGTAGTCGCTGTAGTTGCCCTCCCACCACCGCACGATCGACTCGCCTTCGAAGGCGAGGACGTGCGTGGCGATGCGGTCGAGGAACCACCGGTCGTGGCTGATCACCACCGCACAGCCGGGGAATGCGAGCAACGCCTCTTCGAGGGCGCGCAGCGTGTCGACGTCGAGGTCGTTGGTGGGCTCGTCGAGCAGGAGGACGTTGCCCCCGCTGCTGAGCACCTTGGCCAGCATGACCCGGTTGCGCTCGCCGCCCGAGAGCTGGCCCACCGGCTTCTGCTGGTCGCTCCCCTTGAACCCGAACCCGGCTACGTAGGCGCGGCCGTGAAGCTCGCGACCACCGACGACGAGGCGGTCGGCTCCCCCGGTGATCTCGTCGAACACGGTGAGGTCGGACGAAAGGACGTCGCGCGCCTGGTCGACGTAGGCCACGTGCACGCTGGAGCCCAGCTCGAGCGAGCCCGCGTCCGGTGCATCTTCCCCCACGATCATCCGGAAGAGGGTCGTCTTTCCGGCGCCGTTCGGCCCGATCACGCCCACGATGCCTCCCGGCGGCAAGGTGAAGGACAACCCGTCGATGAAGAGCTGCTCTCCGAATCCCTTCACGACGTCCACGGCCTCCACGACGCGATCGCCGAGCCGGGAGCCGGGAGGTATCGACAGCTCGACCTTGTCGGACCGTCGTTCGTTGGCGTCGGCCTCCGCCTCGGCCACCAGTGCGTGATAGGCGCTGATGCGCGCCTTGCCCTTCGACTGGCGGGCCCGGGGCGACATCCTGATCCACTCGAGCTCGCGCCGGAGTGAGGATCGCCGTGCGCTGTCGGACTTGTCCTCGGCCGCGAGCCGCGCCTGCTTCTGCTCCAGCCATGAGGAGTAGTTGCCCTCCCACGGGATGCCTGCCCCACGATCGAGCTCGAGGATCCACCCCGCGACGTTGTCGAGGAAATAGCGGTCGTGCGTCACCGCGACCACCGTTCCGGGGTACTCCTGGAACGTGCGCTCGAGCCATGCGACCGACTCGGCGTCGAGATGGTTGGTCGGCTCGTCGAGGAGCAGCAGGTCGGGACGAGAGAGCAACAGGCGGCACAGGGCAACGCGACGTCGCTCGCCGCCGGAGAGGACGGAGACGTCGGCGTCTCCAGGTGGGAGCCGCAGCGCGTCCATCGCGATCTCGAAGGTCCGATCGAGGTCCCATGCCCCGGCTGCGTCGATCTTCGACTGGAGGTCCGACTGCTCGGCGAGCAGCGCGTCGATGTCGGCGTCCGGTTCACCGAAGGCGGAACACACCTCGTTGAACCGGTCGACCAGTGCTTTGATCTCGGCCACACCCTCGGCCACGTTCCCCGCGACGTCCTTGCTCGGATTCAGCGTGGGCTCTTGAGGCAGGTATCCCACGGTGAAGCCGGGGGTCAGCCGAGCCTCACCGGTGAACCCGTCGTCCTGGCCCGCCATGATCCGCAGCAGCGAGGACTTCCCCGATCCGTTGGCTCCGATGACGCCGATCTTGGCCCCCGGGTAGAAGGAGAGGTTGATGCCCCTGAGGACCTCACGGTCTGGCGGGTGGAAGCGCCGGAGATCGCGCATGGTGAAGATGAACTGTGGCGCCACGAAACCAGTGTGGCCCAACCATCCCCGAGGCCGCACACGACGGCGCCCGGCGCGTCAGAAACCGCTCGCCGCGATGACCGGTCCGTTGAGGCGGATGCCCGACATCGACCCGAGGAAGGGGGCGTCGCCGAAGCTGAACACTGCACCCTCGGCGTCGGCCACCCAATAGCCACCGCTGTCGCTGTCGGTGAAGATGGCAGTGGCCGGGTTGAATCCTCCGACCGATCCGGTCGGCCCGCCGTGACCGACGGCGTCGCCGAAGGCGCTCACCGTCCCGTCGGCCCGCAGGATCCAGTAGCCCCGGCCGTCCCAAGTGCGGACGGCGGAGATCACCGGGGAACCGCTGGGACCGGCGCCGCCGAGATACGGAGCGTCGCCGAAGGTGTAGACGTCGCCGTTCTGGGTGACGACCCAGTACCCGTTGCCGGTTGCATCCGGCACGACTGCGACCACCGGGCCGGCGCAGCCCCCGATGCCCGGGCACGAGCCCTCGAACTTCGCGTCGCCGAAGGCGAAGACCCCACCGTCGGACGCGACCATGAAGTAGCCGCCACCGTCGGTCGTGGGGACGATGCCCACAACGGGTGCGTTCAGACTGTGTGGCAGACCGGAACCGGCCGGATTGAGTCCGAGTCCGGGGATGGAGCCGTGGAAGCCGGCGTCGCCGAAGGTGAACACGCCGCCGTCGGAGGCGACGAGCCAATAGCCGTGCTTGTCGGCCGTCGGTGTGATCCCGACCACCGGCCGCTGCAACCTGAGGCTGCCCGTCGAGCCGTAGAACAGAGCGGAACCGAACGTGAAGATGCCGCCGTCGGAGCCCACGAGCCAGTACCCGTGGGGCGCGCCGTTCACGACGAAGTCCCCCGGGAGGGTGTGGTACGTCGGGGTCAGGTAGTAGGAGGCGTCGGTGCCGGTCACCGTCGCACCCGAGCACGACGCGGCCACCAACGTGTACGAGCCGACAGCCAATGTCGGCGTGATGGGCATGGAAGAGTTGACCGTCGTGCAGGTCAGATGAGACGTGTTGAGTTGCGCGCCGGGAACAAGCGTCGGGCTCACGGTGGCGGAGAAGGTCGGGCTGCCTTGCCAGGTCTGTGACCCCGACACCGTGACCACCGGGGTCGCATCGACGACGGTGGTGGTCCCCGGGACAAAGGTGATGATGTAGTTCGGGTCACTCACCCCGCTGCAACTCGAGGTGTACGTCCCGGGTGGAGACGTGGTGACGGTGCCCGAAGTGCAGCTGAGTGTCCCGGTCAGAACGGTCGCTTGCTCCCCGTTCACGAAGCCGTGGTACGTGGGCGTCACCGGGGGCACCACGCCGAAAGACGTCGACTGGGTCGCGGCCGTGATGGTGAGTGGCGCGGGATCGATGGTGAATCCTCCGGGGGATCCGTTGTACTCGGGGGCGTAGTTGGAGGAACCAGGTACCGGTGATGGTCGCCCCGCTGCACGACGACCCGAGGACGGTGTCGGAACCGGCCGGGAGGGAAGGAGTGATCGGTGTCGCCGTCCCGACGTCGCTGCACGTCACGCCCGACGTGTTCATGGTGAGGCCGTTCGGTGGATTGTCGACCGCGGTGAAGGTCGGCTTCGCGCCGTAGGTCTGCGTGCCGCTGACCGTCGACGTCGATCGGAGCGGGGTTCACGACGAAGTCACCGGTCGCCGATGGTGAGGACCAGGTTGTAGTACCCCGCGTTCGGCCCGCTGATCGTGACGCCGCTGCACGAAGCGGTGTCGATGGTGTAACTCCCGGCGGAAAGGCTCGGTCCGATGGTGACGCCGCCGCTCAGCCTCGGTGCATGTGAGCCCCGAGGTGTCGACGGTGACCCCGGGAGTCGGTCCGTGGGATCCGATGAAGCTCGGTGGTAGGTCGCTCTCGTAGGTCTGGGAACCCGAAACGGCGACGTCGAGCGTTCCCGTGATGACGGTCGTCGTGCCCGGGACGAAGTGAATGGTGTAGTTCGGGTCGGTCACTCCGCTGCAACTCGAGGAGTACGGCCCCGGCGGAGAGGACGACGTGGCGCCGGCGCTGCAGGTGAGCGTGCCGGTGAGGTTCGTGGGTCCGTCCCCGTTGACGAAACCTTGGTAGCTCGGGTTGACCACCTGCGGTTGGGTCCCGAAGGACATGGTCTGGCTGGACGCGGTGATGGTGAGGGACACCGGGGCGACGCTGAAATCACCATTGGCGGCCGTGTACATCACCGCGTAGTTCGACGCGCCGCTCCCGCTCACGGTGGCTCCGCTGCAGGACGCCGGAAGGATGGTGTACGTGCCGGCGGCCAATTTCTGCGAGATCGGGGTCAGGTTGGTCAGCTCGCTGCACACGAGGCCCGTCGTGTTCACGGTGAGGCCGTTCGGTGGATTGTCGACCGCGGTGAAGGTCGGCGTACCGCCGTAACTCTGCGTGCCGCTCACGGCGACGGCGATCGGAGCAGGATTGACGACGAAGTCGCCCGTCGCGGACGTGTAGACGATGACGTAGTGGGACGCGTCCGCTCCGCTCAGGGTCGCCCCGCTGCACGACGACGCCACCAGCGTGTAGCTGCCCGCGGCGAGACCCTGAGAGATCGGTGTCGACCCGTTGACGCTCGAGCACGCCAGGCCCGAGGTGTTGAGGCTGACGCCGGGAGGATCGCCGCCGCTCCCGCTGTAGTCGGGCTTTCCGGTGAACGTGGGAGTGGTGCTCTGGTACGGCTGGGTCCCCGAGACGGCGACATCGAAGCGGAATCCGAGTGAGCCCGGTCGCGAGCGCGGAGGTGATCGGGGTCCCGAGGCCCGTCGCCATGTCGTACCCGCGTTGCGCC
Source organism: uncultured Acidimicrobiaceae bacterium (assembly GCA_963824445.1). Taxonomy (GTDB): domain Bacteria; phylum Actinomycetota; class Acidimicrobiia; order Acidimicrobiales; family RAAP-2; genus Bog-473. The sequence goes on from CAWGPG010000004.1 coordinate 836,029, forward strand.
GGGTACTGGTTCGAGCTCGTTCCGTTGTAGTCGTTGTTCCCCGTGGTCACGTCGTTGAAGTAGGAGGTGCTGGTCGACGCCAGGGCGTAGAGCGCATCGTTGAGATCGCCGAGACCGCTCGCCGCCGTACCGTCGGCCGACGACACGTCTGCCAGGACGGCCGCCCACAGCGGTGCGCGCGGCGCTGGTGCCGCCGAACACAGGTCCAACCGCCGAGACCGTTCGAGGTGTTGTAGACGATGTAGCCCGTGCTCGGGTCGGCGTCGGCCGAGACGTCGGGGACCTCCCGGCATGTCCCGGCCGAGGCACACGACCGCTGCCCGAGCTCCCGAGCGATCGCCGTCTGGTAGCCGGGCATGGCGAACGGTGGCCGACATGCCGCCGCCACTGGCGCCGTCGGCGAAGTTGAGCCGGTCGTTCCACGTCGTCTCGGACGGTGGCGGCCCCGAGGGGCGAGATCGACGTCCCTCCGACCGAGGTGACCCCCGGTTGGCTGGCGGGGTCGTCGACGGCGAGATTCAGGTTCTGGACCATGTCGACGTCAAGGGAGGAGTCGATGATCCATGCGTAGTCCCGGACGCTGTCGCTGACGAGAGCACCGACCGCGTCCGTGCCGGATTCGAGATAGACGGTGGCCGTGATGGATTCCGACGCGGGGTCGATGGTGGCCAGGACGTCCCCGGGGAAGCTGATTCCGCTCAGCACGGCCAGTACCTGACTCCCGCTCGGCGACAACGCGACCGACTGGACGAGCGCGTAGCCCCCGACCGCATACGCGTTCGCGGTCGAGATCGTCGGTCAACGACCGACTGTTTCGACAAGCTGATCACCGTGACTCCGCCGCCGCTCCCGGCGTTGCCCACGTAGAGGTTGCCGGCCGCCTGGTCGACGGCCAAGCTCCTCGGAACCATTCCGACGGGGATCGTCGTCGGGGTCGTGGCGCACCCCGTGGTGGTCGAGGCATTGCACGTCGTCGCGCTGAAGTACTCGACTCGGGCATTGCCACTGTCGGCCACGTAGACGATCCCGTACTTCGGATCGACGGCGATGGCTGAAGGTAGGGAGGATTTCGGCAGCGAGACGCTCGCCACGTATGCATTCGTGGCCGCGTTGTAGACGGCCACCGTCCCGGAGGAGGTGTTGACGACGTAGAGCGTGCGTTCCGTTCACGGCCAGCGACCGCGGGACCGGCGAGGTGGCTCCCGGTGTTGGTGATCGTCGAGTCGTCGCTCCACAGCCGCTGGTGGAGGTGGCGTTGCACGAGGTGGTGCCGAAGACCGTCAACTCGTTGGCCTTCGCGTCGGCGACGAAGACTTTCTTGTCCGTCGCGTCGAGTGCCACCGCCGCCGGTCCCGACGCCGTCGGGACCGCGATGCCGCCGCGTGAAGCCATCCGGATCGCTAGCCGAGCCCTCGCTGTCCACGCGTGACCGAGTTGTCGGAGCTTGTTGGCGACGTAGAGGGTGCCCGTCGAGGGATCGACGGCTTGTGCCACCGGTCCCGAACCGGTCGGGGCTCCCGTCTCCCGGTTGACGTTGCACCCCTCGGATCCCTGGTCTCCAGACGCCACGAAGACGGACTGACCGTCCATGGCGTGCGGATTTGTCGAGCAGCGTCGCCTCTGATTGCTGCTCCTGACTGACCCACGTAGGCCTCACAGCCGTTGGTCCAGCTGACGCTCACGATCTTCGCCGAATCGTCGCTGACGATCTGCGAGAGCACGGTGTAGATGCTGTCGCTCCGGCCGCCCTCGTACACCTCGATGTTCGCCTGAGGCGCCAAGGAGAGGGCCGTCTCGATGTCGAGCTCGGACTCCTCGGTCCCGGTCCCAGTGGTGCCAACCCCGTTCGACCGCTCCGCTGACCTGCCCGTTGCCCAGCGTGATGCCGTAACAGCCGGCGAAGTACTGCGATGTCGCTGCTGGAATATCCGGCTCCGTACAACTCGACCAGCGCGATGGTGGAGCCCTTGCCGTAGTCGGCCGGCTGCCCCGATTGGTACAGAGGGTCGAACGAGTACGCATGCGCCAGCTCGACGGCGTCGAGCGCCCCTTGGCTCTGAGAGTGGTTGATGTCCGTGGCGCACGTTTCCGGGGCCCGGGGAGGGTTGACCCGGCGCCAACCCCGGCGTGCCGTCCATGGAGGGAGTCGATGACGCTCGGGATGCCGGGAGCGCCGGGGGGCAGCGCACATCGGTCGGCTGCGGCGGGTTGAGGGTGTCGAGCCCGAGGATCCCCTCGACCGACGATACGACGTTCGAGGGCAGCTGCGGGCGCGAGTCGGCGTCGTAGCCGGTGCCGCCCGACGCGAGCCGGTACGTCGAGAAGTGTGTCGAGAACGCGGATTCGGCCTGCCCGACGGTGGTCGAAACCGGGATCGAGAGTCCGGTGCCGGACAGCGGGCCCACCGCCAGCCCGTCGCTCCTCAGGGCGTCGCCCACCGCCGCGACGGTGGCGGACGTGGGGCCGTAGCGGGCGGCGAACTGCGCCGGCGTCAGGAAGTGGCGGTAGTCGGGGCTGGCCGGGTCGGACACTGCTTGCACGGCGGCGGCCAGCGCGGCCGGATCCCTCGGTTGGAGCGTCACGACCAGATTGAGCTTCGTGTTGGTCGGGGTCGGTCCGAGAAGGGAGGCGCCGGGAGGCACGGCACCGAGGCTCCCGTGAATGGGCACGAGCGTCGGGGCCACAGCTCCGGCTCGGGAGGCGGGCCGAGGAACGGTTGTCAGCGCGGCGGACGCGCTGAGCGTCACTCCGACCGCGACTGTCACGATGCATCGCGTTGGCGAGCAGACCCGCGAATTTCTCCCCTTCAACTCGTCACGCCATTGGGGCCGTCGAGCCAGGCTAACGCCACGTTGAAAGCGCGTTCGTCCGGGAATTTTGCCGCCTCCATCCGGATATTTAGCCCGGAGTTATCCGCGACGAAATCATTCGTGCTTGACCAGGCGCTCGAGCCTTCGGGATCCGCCCGCCGGAAGAGGCATTCGGTCGGACGATGCCAGCGACCCCGTCTCCGCGTCGTCGTGGGCTCGCGGGACTGGATCCGAACGCTGTGTCACCCGCTCGGGGTCGAGGAGGGATCGATGGCCGCACCCAACATCGTGCTGATCATGTCGGACCAACACCGGGCCGACATGCTCGGCTGCGCCGGCGATGCCAGCGTGCAGACGCCCGCGATCGACGCCCTGGCCCGCGAGGGGACTCGGTTTTCCCGCGTCGAGCTGCCAGGGCCCCCTGTGCATGCCGTCGCGTGCATCGTTCATGACCGAGCGGTACGTGCGTGACCATGGCGTCTACACGAACTGGGAGGAGATCGGCTCCGACGCCCCGACATACGTCCGTGCCCTTCGCGACGCCGGATACCACACGGCCCTACTGGGAAAGGCGCATCTCTACCTGGACGAGAACCTCACCGCGCGTCACATCGACGATCTGTCCTGGCGCCTGGAGCAACTGGGTTTTTCCGAGGTATTCGAGACGGGCGACAAGTTCGTCAGCACCATCCCGAGCCGCTACACGGACTATCTCTCGGCCCGTGGGCTCCTCGAGGCCTATAAGACGCACATCCGGGAACGCAGCTACCAAGGAGAGAACGAGGACGGCCGTAACGCCACGAAGAGCGTGCCCATGTGGGATTCGACGCCGATGCCCATACCCCTGGACTCGTACGTCGACAGCTGGCACGGAGCAGAGGCCGTGCGGTGGATACAGAACTACGACCGATCCGAGCCCTTCTTCCTTTTCGTCGGCTTTCCCGGACCGCACGACCCATGGGACGCGCCGGTCGAGGCCGTTGCTCGATACAGGGACACCGACATCACCATGCCGCGCTCAACGCGTCGTCCCGTCGTGGAGGGAACCGGTCGTTATGGCGCTCTCCTGAACTCGTTCCTGTGGCTCTCCGACTCCACCTCCATGACTGACGACGCCATCCGGGGCATGCGCCGCTCCTACGCCGCCGACATCTCCGTCATCGATGACGCCGTGGGGGCGATCGTCGACGCGCTCCGCGGCAGGAGCCTGCTCGACGAGACGTGGATCGTCTATACCAGCGACCACGGCGAGATGGCGGGCACGCACGGTCTGATGTCGAAGTGCGTCCTCTATGAGCCCGCCGTTCGCGTCCCACTTGTCATCCGTCCCCCAAGGGGCTGTCCGGGCAAGACCGTCGACAACCTCGTCGAACATCTCGACGTCCCCGCGACCCTGCGCGACGTCGCGGGGGCGCCCGATATCCCGTTGAGCGAAGGTCGTTCGCTGTTGCCGGTCATCAGGGGCGAGGACGTGGTGCCCCGCGAGCTGACGGTCAGCGAGAACTGGGGGTTTGCGGCGTTCGAGACGAACGGGCACAAGCTCGTGGTCGACGAGGATGCTGTCGCTCCGTGCCAGCTCTTCGACCTCGTGGAGGACCCCCTCGAGGATCACAACTCATCGACGACACCGCATCGAAGGCGGTGGTCGACGCGTTGATGGAACGCCACGTGCGTCCCTTCCTTCGGACGCCACCCGCGCGTCCGCACCCCAGCGTGTTCACCGGAGGATGAACTGACCCTCAGGCCTCCTCCTGGGGCTGCGTGTGCTCGGCTTCGGCAGGGGCCCAATGGGGTACGGCGCTGCTCCCCATGACTGCCCCGTCTGTTCTCTCTCGACCGCCCTCGCCGGCGGGCACCACGCTACGCGCGATCGTCCGGACATTCGTCGATCGAACGGTTTGACGCTGCCGACCCCCAGGGGCGACGATGGGCGCGGAACCTCGGGGGGTCACGTGGAGCGGTCTGTCGTCGAGCGACGTGGGGAGACCCGCGCGTGACCGGTAAGTTCATCAATCCATCGTGGATGCCCCATTCCATCGGGGAAGCCGCCACGGCCGGGGACGCCGGGATCGACGACCTCGTTTCGGGCGCCGCGTGGTCGCACCTCCTCGACTCCCTGAAGAGAGCGTCCGAGATCGTTCTCAGCCGAGGTGAGACGGAGAGCGCCGTCGACGTCGCGGCCGGCGTTCGCCACCTGCTGGTGCTGCTCGGCACGGGCGTCGACCACGCACTGCGCGCACAGTCCGATTCGGTGCTCGCCGTCAAGCCCTCGGCCGTCGACAATGTCTACAAATGGGGAATGGACTGCCCGGATTGCATCTACACCGGAGCCCCGCTCCGAGGCGGTGAGTCCTATCGTCTGTGGGGAAACCGCGGCTCGGCCCGCTACGTGGGGCTCCAGTCGATGGCCGGGATGGCGTCCTCGGCGAACGTGCTGCTCGACGAGCTCGATCTCGGGCCGAACGGAGAGGTCGACCTGGTCCTCTCGGCCGCCCAGCACGACGGGAACTGGTTGCCCATCGCCGACACCGCGACCGCGCTGGTCGTCCGTCACTTCTTCTACGACTGGGACTCGGAGGTCGCGTCCTCGCTGTCGATCGAGCGGATCGGACCTCGGGAGGGCAGGCAGTCACGGCCGCCGGTCGATCCACGCGCCGTGGTGGCGCGCCAACTTGTCGCCCTCGGCGATTTCGTAGTGGCCAACCTCGATTTCTTCCTCCAGTTCTCCCGGCCCGAGACCCCCAACACGTTCCTTCCGCCTCTCGACGGCACGGCGATGGGCGCCGCCGCAGAGAACCGCCCGGTCATCGGCTCGTGGCAGTTGAGTCCCGACGAGGCGCTCGTCATGGAGGTGGAGGAACCCCGCGGCCTCTACTGGAGCTTCTCGCTGGGCAACCCGTGGTGGGAGACGATCGACTACGCACGCCACCAGAGCAGTCTCAACGGGCATCAGGCGGACGTTGACGACGACGGCATCGTGCGCACGGTCGTCGCCCACCGCGATCCGGGCGTCGCCAATTGGCTCGACACGGCCGGCCACGGCTCCGGACCAGTGATCCTGCGCTGTGTCCGCACCGAGAACGCTCCGATGCCGACAACGACGGTCGTGCCCTTCTCCAGTGTCGGGTCCACACTGCCCCCGGGTACGAGGCGTGTGACGCCGAAGGAACGGCGGGCCGCCATCGAGGCGCGGCGCCGAGCAGTCAGCGCCAGGTTCCCCCGATGAGCCTCGACGCCGACGAGCTGGAGGGGGAAGCCCGGTCGGACACGGGCCTCGAGGACTACGGGGACGGCTCACATCGCGAGGGTCTCGAGCGGCTCGTCTCAGCGATGGAGACGGAAGGAGAGCTCACGGAGACCGGCCGGATGATGCAGCGCATCCGGCTCGTCTCGCTCCTCGGTGCCCGCCTTCAGGTCGAGGACACGTACCGACGCCATCCGTCGATCGACGAGCAGGTTGTCGAGGGTCCCGTGTTCGTCATCGGCCTGCCGCGCACCGGCACCACGGCACTCAGCCAGCTGGTCGCGGCCGACCCGCAGTTCCGGTCGCTGCGCCTTTGGGAGTCGGGGGCTCCCTGTCCCCCGCCGGAGTCGGCGACCGAGCACAGTGACCCTCGGATCGGTCAGACAGAGGCCGGACTGGCGATGCTGCACGAAATGTTCCCCCTGATGGCCACGATGTACCACCAGGAGGCGACGACGGCGACGGAATGCCAGGATCTGCTGGGCATGAGCTTCCGGACCGCGCACTTCGACGGATCGGCGTTCGTACCCTCCTACCTGGAGTGGGTGACGAAGTGCGACATGCGCGCCACCTACCGCTATCACCGCCGCGTGCTGCGACTCTTGCAATGGCACTGCCCTCCACGACTGTGGCACCTCAAGACCCCGGTGCACATGTTCTCGCTGGACGCCCTCATGGATGCGTACCCGGATGCCCGTTTCCTGTGGAGCCACCGCGACCCGGCGAGGGTCCTCGGCTCCGTCTGCAGCCTGATCGAGTACACGCGGAGTTGGAGCAGCGACCGCCGCGACCCCCATGGGCTCGGAACGGAACAACTGGACCGGTGGTCCGAGGCTGTTTCGAGAGCGATGGAGTTCCGACGTCGAGTGGGCGACGACCGTTTCGCCGACATCGGGTTCGACGATCTCCAGGTCGACCCGGTGGGCGCGCTCGCGACGGCGTACGCAACGATCGGCCTCGCGTTCTCGTCCCGCTCGCGTGACGCGGTGACGCGCTGGGCCGGACGCCACCCGCCGCGCTCCCACGGTGAGCACTCCTACGAGCTGTCGCGTTTCGGTCTCGAGGCCGACCACGTTCGGAGCCGGTTCGCGCCTTACCTGGACGAATACCACGCAATCGCCTGAAGAGGCTGAGGAGGAAGGAGGAGGCGGTTCATGGACCTCGGATTCGCCGGAGCAACAGCGGTGGTGACGGGAGGGAGCAAGGGCATGGGTCGCGCCGTGGCGGAGATCCTCGCCGCGGATGGGGCCCGGGTGGCGATCATGGCCAGAGGCCGTGGCGCGCTCGACGAAACGACCCAGGCGTTACTCGATGCCGGGAGCCCTGACGCCGTTGGCATCACGGTCGATATGACTGATCCGGCCAGCATCGACGCTGGGTTCTCCGAAGTGAAAGATCGCTGGGGCTCCCTCAACATCCTCGTGCATACGATCGGTCCGTCCGCCGGGCGCTTCGAACAGCTCGACGACGCCGGCTGGGACGAGGCGTTCACCTTGGGGACGATGTCCGGTGTACGGAGTGTCCGCTCGGCTCTTCCGCTTCTCCGCGCCGCCGAGTGGGCCCGGATCGTGATGTTCTCCGCGCACTCGATCCAGCGGCAGAGCCCGATCCTCGTCGCGTACACCGCCTCGAAGGCCGCGGTGACCAGCGTGGCGAAGAACCTGTCCAAGTCGCTCGCACCCGAAGGCATCCTGGTCAACGCGGTCTGCCCCGGGAGCATCGTGACCGCCAGCTTCACCGAGAACCTCAAGGACACGTTCGCCGTGGAGGACCTCGACCCGTCTGATCCATACGACGTGATGACCTGGATCGATCGGACGTTCCATCAGCCGGCGGATCTGGGACGGGCGGGTTATCCGGACGAAGTGGCGTCGCTGGTGGCATATCTCGCCTCACGGCGGAACGGGTACGTCACGGGTGCGTGCGTGAATGCGGACGGAGGTTCGGACTTCGTCTAGGCCGGCGACGCGCGCTCGCCGTCCATGCACGGTCCGGGTCGAGATGGCCTGACGCAACGTCTCCGGATCGGACCACACTCCATCGACCGGCTCGAACTCGTGACGGACGGCGCACGGTTACTCGATGGGCGAACGAGTCGACCGCCGCGTGCCGAGGTGCTCTCGACCATCCTTCTGCGAGAACGCGGCTCCGGTCATGAGCACCGTCATGAACCCGAAGAAGGCCCACGGCATGGTGAGGCCCACCACGAGTCCCAGGATCAGACACATGCCCCACAGGGCCAGCAGGCCGGCGGCGAGCCGCGCCCCGGTTTCGAACACCCATCGCCGCATGGCCCGTCGCCGTTCGCGGACCCACACGGACTCCAAGATGTCGTCAACGCCGTGCTCGATCCGCTCGCCGGACACCGACACCACCCCCCGGACGGGTTCTTGCGTCTCTGGAGTGCAGCGTACCGGTCTGCCCGTCGATGCCGTTGCCCTCGATGGCGTGCTCCTCTCCCCTCTGGACCAGGAAGCCGGCGAAAGAGGCGGCGGCGGCGGGGCGAGCGTGAGGCGGCGCAGAGGCAACGGCGACGGCCCAGATCTCGATTCGCGATAATGACCCGGGTCGGAGACGACGCACCATGAACAGGCCCCTCTTCGGTGCCGCGAGCGTGTTGAAAGGTGAACGTGACGGGCAGATTCGAGGGAAAGGTCGCACTCGTCACCGGTGCGGGCTCCGGCATAGGCCGAGCGATCGCACTCCGCCTCACCGGCGAAGGTGGCTCGGTGTTCGCAGTCGACATCGACGCCGAACGCCTGGACCGGACGCGGGAGTCGGCCGCGGGAACGCTCGTGACACAACAAGCCGACCTGGCCGACGAGGACGCAAGTCCGTCGGTGGTCGCCGCGTGCCTGGAGCGATTCGGCCGCCTCGATGTGCTCGGCAACATCGCCGGCATCTACATCGCCGAGCACACCCCCAAGATGACCCGGGAGCAGTACCGACGCCTCATGGCCGTGAACCTCGACGCATACTTCTTTCTCGCCCAGGCCGCCATCCCGCACCTTCTCGACACCGGCGGGAGCATCGTGAACATTGCCTCGAACGCAGGCCTGCACGGAGTTCCCTATTCGGCGGCGTACTGCATGAGCAAAGGAGGGGTGATCCAGCTCACCCGGTCCCTCGCCGTCGAGTACCTGAAGACCTCGCTCCGAGTCAACGCCATCGCACCTGCCGGCACCAACACCGGCATTCCCGCCACGATCTCGTTTCCCGACGACATCGATCCCGACCTGGCGCGGCGCATGGCAGGCCATCGGGGCATGGCCGAGCCCGAGGAGATCGCGGCCGTCTTCGCCTTTCTCGTGTCCGACGAGGCCCGATCCGTCACTGGCGCCGTCTACACGGTGGACAACGGGCTCACGGCGAGCTGATGACGAATCCGGGCCGTCATGTTCGACTTCGGCGGAGTCATCACCTCGAGCCCGTTCGAGGCCTTCGCCCGGTTGGAACAAGAACGAGGGCTCCCTCGCGGCTTCATCCGCACGGTGAACGCCACCAATCCCGACGCGAACGCGTGGGCGGGGCTCGAGCACGGCGAGCTCAGCGTCGACGAGTTCGGCGAGCAGTGGGCGATGGAGGCACGTGCACTCGGGCACGATGTCGATGGCCGCGAGGTGCTGGCGCGACTCGCCGGCGAGATTCGGCCCGAGATGGTCGCCGCCGTCAGAACGTGCGGCACCGTCTACAAAACCGCCTGTCTCACCAACAACTTCACCACGGCTGAGAGGGAGATCTCCGAGGAGGTCGCGTCGGTCTACGCCCTCTTCGACGCCGTGCTGGAGTCACGAGTTCTGGGCGTTCGCAAACCCGACCCGCGCTTCTACACGCTGGCGTGCGAGGCGATCGGGGTGCGTCCCGAGGAGTCGGTGTTCCTCGATGACCTCGGGATCAACCTCAAGCCCGCTCGGTCCCTCGGGATGCACACCATCAAGGTCACGGACTCGGACTCGGCCATTCGTGAACTGGAAGGCCTCGTCGGCCTGACTTTCACCGGCTGAGGAGGCACACCACGGCCTCTGCCTCAGTTCGATAGTCGCTGCCCGGATCGTTCAGGGTGAGGCGTCGCCCACGTATTCGGCGAAAATGTCCGGGCCGCCCCCCGGGCCGACCTGTGACGGAAGCAATACTCCATCCTCATCGGGACGAAGCAGCCGAAACTTGGTGGTCGAGCAAGAACTCCTTCGTGCTTTTTCGGCCCTTTGCGAATCCGAGGGACCGGGCCAAGTTGTTGTACTCGAGCTGGATCCATTTGATCCGACCGGCGCTGATGGCCCTCACTCCACCTTCGAGGACCAAAAGCTCCGCACCTTCGACATCAACCTTGAGACCTTTCACCACCCGGTCCCGGTCAACTTTGTCGTCGATGACTTCGTCCAGCGTCATCACAGGGACCTGAACACCCTTGGCACCCTCCTCGAGCAGCAAGTGGTTGCTCGGCCCCTTGTCGGTCGTGAGCGTCATCGTGCCGTCCTGATTGTTCGATGAGCGCGTCACTTGCCAGGGCCGCCGGCACGATCTCGAACTCGAATCCGTTGAGGACCTGATTCGCGACAAGCGCCTTCCGACTCTCTGGAAACGGCTCGACCGAGACGACGTTCGCGCCCATGTCAGCGGCCATGACCGAGTACAGGCCTGCGTTCGCTCCCACATCCACAAACACGTCGTCAGGAGACAGGATTCTCGCCCAGGCGAGCATGTTGGCGCCGTCCGGTGTCCTGCTCGTGAGTGCCTTGAGCGTGCTGGGGAACTTCAAGTCCACCAGGATGTGTGAGTGACTGCCGACCGGGAAGGCCGTTGGTTTGTCGAGAAGCGCCGAGGCCAGATGAAACCGCACGATGCGAGCACGCGTCTTGTTCTTTTCGGCCGCATTGGCCGGATCTTCCAGGGCAAGGTTGATCTGTTCCTTGAATCGTTCGAACCTGCCGGAGGTAGAAGGGGCGTCAGTGGTCGAAGCCGGAGCTGGTGTCACGGCGCCTACCCTACGACCGTCGGTGTCGTGTTGGCAGCCTGAAGACTCGTCGTGGGCGCTGAAGCCTGCGCTCAGTTCACCGTCATCTCGGGTGCGAGCCGAGACGGGTACGTTCGACACGGTCAACTCCGGAACCAGCTACACGCTGGGATACACCACCACAGGCTTGACCCTGCCCACTGATCGATGACCCGGCGCCCGGCGACCGTGGTTGGCGCCGGGAGCCGAGTCACTCAGACGAAGGGTTCGTCCGGGTCACTCAGACAAAGGGTTCGGTGGCAGCGGCGAGCGGTCCTCGTTCGAGGACCACGGCCAGCTGGGTGGCGATCTGCTGTTGTGCTTCGGAATCGCCTACCCACACGTTCCAGGCCAAGGCCGTGAGCCCGATGTGCAGTTCGTAGCAGTGGTGCCGTGCGGAAGCGTCGATCCAGGCGTCGGCGTCGTCTCGGATCGAGGGTTCCCGGCGGACGCGGTCCCACGGGTCGACGGCTGCGATCCCCGGGTACCAGATGGCTGAGCAGAAGGTGCACCAGGCCGTGTCGAACAAGAAGTCACCTCGCAGTGAGCATTTCCAGGAGAAGACGGCGTTCGGACGGCTGGCGTCTTCGGCCACCAGAACGTTGGCGTGGAGGAGGTCTCCGTGGACCAGATCGCGTCGCTCGGGGCAGGCTTCGATCAGCTGGCGGACGAGTGCTTCGCCGGCCCGGTAGACGCGGTCGACCTCGCTTGTGCGCGGCGATCGCTGCTCGCCAGCCATGGACTTCCTGGCCCGGATCGTCGACGAGCCGCTCCGACAGCCAGCCGCGCCAGGTGAGGTCGCTGCGTCGGGGTTGCCAGTGCCAGCCAACCGCCAGGTCCGGGCTTTTCGGCACCTTGAACAACGCTGCGAGCAATCGCGCCAGCATTGGACCTGTGGCGTCTGACTGGTCAGGGCGGAGATCTTCCAGGTTGATGCCGTCATGGCGGACCGAGATGGCGTATGCGCCGTCGAAGGCGTCGCCGATTTCGACGACCTCGGGCACGGGCAGGTCCGGCGAGGCGAAGTCCATGGCGGCCCTGTCGGCCTCGAACCAGTCCTTCCTGGCCCCGAAGCGGAGGACCAGCTCATGGCCGGCGTGGTCGAAGCGGTAGGCGGAAGACCAGAACCCTCCGTCGAGGGGTCGCAACCCCTCGACGGCGTCGTACTTGTTCGCGAGGAACTCGTGCGCCTGACGCTGTGAGACTCGATGATGAGGCACCGCGTCCCATGTTGCCCCAGGAACGGCACGATGCAAGAGGTGCGCCACCCTGACCCCATTTCGGCCGGCTCAGACCGGTTCATTCAGAGCCACCGAGGAAGCGAGCGGCATGAACTGCCGCACGAGACGCGGAACGGGGGCCCGCCGGTGTGGCGAACCCCCGTTCCGAGTTGACTATGGAAACTGTGTCTGCCTGTTCAGGGCGCGATGACGAACTTCGTGCCCGGAGCCAATTTGGAGGGTCAAGGCGTTCACGTCAGAGCCGTACACGCAGACTTCCGCAGAGGTGGCTGCTCCGACCACGGTGCTCTTGGTGTTGTCCGCAGAGACAGCGCCACTCTCGGTCTCGTCGGCCACGAGGGGCGCACCCTTGGAGTTGGTCGCGGCGCAGAGCGTCCCGGTACCCAACTGGATGTTACCGATGGTGGTCTTCTTGGCGTTCGCCCAGGTGATCTATCGCTCGTCGGAGGTGCGGCCGTTCCCTTGCTCGAGCCCTTCGTACCGGTGTTCCCGGTGCACTTCGACAACTTGACACTGCTCGTGTTCGCACCGACGTCGGCCTTGCCCGACAGCTTGGAGCAGGTGATGCCCGTCTTCCCAGCAGCAGCAGCCGGATTCGCAGCAAGTGCCGTCACTCCGACCACTGGGATCGCGAGGCCAGCAACGGCGGCAACCGATCCGCGAACCAATTTCATCTTAAGCACTCTGACATTCCTCCATTGTTGTGTGGTGGAGGCAGGAAGTTACCGCGACTGATGACGACGTCGGCTGGATGCCCCCCACTCCTCTGACTGTCTCCGTTCCCCCCTTGATTTCCCTCCGTGAACGGATACCTCCGGCTACCTCAGTGGCCAGAGGCTGACATTATTAGGTCACAGACGCGTGCGGTCAAGTCATGAATGTACCGACCGTTCAATTGGATCCGACCTGAAACGACATCGTGCTGAGAATCGTTGCAGAGGATCGTTTCAGAACGGATGAGATCGGAAGGTCTCGGCGAGTTGAGTTACTCGACGGTAAGCAATCGGTGTGGGCGCTGGGCGACTCGAACGCCCGACCTGCTGGTTGTAAGCCAGCTGCTCTGACCAACTGAGCTAAGCGCCCCGGAGAGCCGCCTCATGGCCCGGCGGGGCAGCGGGCAATTATGGCAGCCTCACCGTCGGCTCAGAAGAGCATCTCCGCGAACGTCCGGCTCCATGGACGTGCGAGGGCGCGCAGCTCGGCGCAGCCCTCGTCGCCGAGCACTCGTAGGGGGCCGAGGCCAGCTCGTCCGTCCCGTCCTCGATCTCCTGACGCTGTCTCGGCCCCCCACGCCGTGAAGCGGAGATCGTCCCCCCGCTCGAGCCAATCGCGACGCTTGCAACGATTCGACCGCCTTCTCCCACGCGTCCTCGGGCCACTGACGGGTCGACCGCAACACCGGCGCCGGAACGTCACCGGACGCGGCGTGGGAGACCAGGGCCTCCAGCCCGGACAGACCGTGCGTCACCAACAGCGCCACGTGGCCGTCGCCCCGGTACTCGCGCAGCACGGACTGCGCGTGCCACAACGCCAGGTGGGGTTCCTCGGGCCACGAGCAGCGCGGCGTGGGCGGCAGCCAACGGGCGGCCCTCGGAACGCCCCGACCACGTCCTCGGCGGCCAGCCGGGCGAGCGACGCGGCACGCGCCATGTCCGCCGAACCGAGCACCGCGTCGCCCAGGATCCGACGGAAGGCGGCATCCGCCGCCTCGAGCCGCGCCCGGAGCCACGCGGACGGCGGCGCCGCCTCCCACGCCGACGGGATCGCCGCCGCCACGACGTCCGGGTTGAAGTTGTAGAAGGTCGAGACGACGACGTCCGGGCCCACCTCGCCCATCGGGGCCGCACGAGACGCGAAGTAGCCCGCCTGCCCGGTGATCCCGAGCCGGGCGTACGCGGCGGCGGCCTCGGGCACGAAGTAGACCATCCCGTGCAGCGGCTCGAGGGTCCGCCACGTCTTGCGCGCCCGCAGGGCACCGTTCATACCGCCGCCTCCTCCGCCAGCCGCTCGGCCAAGCGGCGCCGTCGCCGCGATGACCGGGCGTCGCGGCGACGAGTTGCGCGGAACCAGGTCGGCGCCGTCGCGTTCGACGGCCGTCGCGCCCGCCTCCCGGCACACGAGCAGCCCGGCCAGGTAGTCCCAGCCGTAGAGGGTGCTCCGGCCGGCCACCATGTAGGCGTCGAGCACCCCCTCGGCGACGGCACAGCACTCGAGCGACGCCGCGCCCAGCGCCCGGAACTGAGCCCATCCGGGGTGCCGCCCGGGGAACCCGGAGATCCCGACGATCGCCTCCGCCAGTTCGGCGCAACCCGACGGTCGCACCGCCCGACCGTCGCGTTCGGCCCCCCGACCCCGTACCGCGGCGTAGCGCTCCCCCGTCGCCTGGTTCACGACCACATCCGACGAGCGGTCCCTCGGAGTCGAGCACGCAGATGCTCGTCGAGTAGTAGGGGATTCCACGGTGCGCGTTGGTCGATCCGTCGACCGGGTCCACGATGGCGAGAAGTCCGGACGGCCCGTCCCCCGTCGCCCCCGATTCCTCGGAGAGGACCGACAGTCCGGCGCCGTGCAGGACGGGAAGGACCGCGGCGTCGGCCGCCAGGTCCAGACGGTACTGACCGGGCCGGGTACCCGCCGGGCCCCAGTCCCCCAGCCCGTCGAGTGCGAGCCGGGCCGCGCCGACCGCGTCGTCGAGCACTCCGAGCAGCCGATCCTCGTCCACGAGTTCCGCACCCTACCGCCGTCCCGGGACCGTTAGGCTCCCCCGTCTGTGGCAGCAATCGATGTCGCCGGCTATGTCGCCGACCTCAAGGACCATTCCGTCGACCACGGCTTCCACGTGCACGACGAGCGCCATTTCGTCGAGACCTACTCGCTGCGGCAGGTCTGGGAGGTCGACCTGCATCCCGAGGAGGGCTGCGGGGGGCCGCTCGACCTGCACCTGGCGCTCGACGTCGACCCACGCGTCCTCCTCTCCTTCGAGGACGCCGTCGTGCTGCTCTCCGAAGAGGAGGAACCGCCCGACGAGTTCCATTTTCCCCTGACCTTCACCTGGGCGCTCCCCCCGCTGCCGAGCGGTCCCGACCTGCTGCGCCTGGCCATCGACCTGGCCGGGGTCGGGGGGATCGAGCTGCCCCTCGAGGTCTCTGCCATCGACTCCTTCGCCAGTGCGACGGACGGGTCGGAGCGCCGCCTCAGCATCGTGGCCCGCCACCCGGTCTCCTTGGCGCGGGTCCTCGGCGGCGAGGAGCTGCTCTGCGAGGTCTTCGACCGCGCCCTGGCCGTCAGCCGCTTTCTGCTCGAGTCGGCGGAAGCCTGGCTGGCCTGAGGTGGACCGGGCCCGCCGCCCCGGTCGACGTCGGGTCCTGGGGGCGGCGGCACTGAGCATCGCCGCGGTGGCCGCCCTCAGCTCCTGTGGCGGCCAGAGCGGCCAGTCGCTCGCCCAACAGGCCTGCGTGCACGTGCACCGCTCCGTGCAGGACTACGTGCGATCCACCCTGGCCGGTACCCCGCCGCTGACCGTCGCGCTCCTGCAGCGGGAAGCGGACCAGCAGCTCCGGGTCGCCCTCCCGATCGCGGCCGCCGCCAACTCGGCCGACGGCTCATGGAACTCCCTGATGACCACCATCAGCGAAGGCGCCACGGTCGACGAGGGCCACCTGGTCCCGTCCCTGAAGGCTCAGTGTCATCACCGCCGACACCCAGGTCAACGTGAACCCGGAGTCTCCCGGTCAACGGCAATCCGCAGCCAACGGCCAACGTGAACCCGAAGTCACCTGGTCCCGGTTCCTGACGGCGCGACGGTGGAGGTCGTCGTCGTCTCGGCCATCTGCGCCCGGCCCGCGGCCACGATCGGCGGCATCAACTTGGGCGCCAAGGCGGTGCCCGCGGCGTTGGTGAAGTGGACGCCGTCGGTCCGGCGGACGACCACGCCGTCGATCGTGCTGGTGAACGTGTGGTGCGGGCAGACGGCCCCGTAGAGGTCGACCACGGAGTCGGTCTTCGGGTGCGCAGCCGCCACCTCCCGCACCAGCCGGTTGTACACGGCCAGCCGCGCCGGGTTGTCCTCGGGCCACGGGGCGCCGTCGGGCTGCTCGCCCTCGTCGGTGCACGGCGCGGTGAAGAAGACCATGCGCGCACCCGGTGCTCGGTCACCAACCGCGAGGCGAAGTCCAGCTGGCTCTTCACGTACGCGGCGAATTTCGGATTCAAGATGTTGGTCCACGTCCCGTGGTACTCGCGGTCGACCACCTCCCAGCGTCCCGCCAGCAACGCCACGACGTTCGGCTTGACTGGAGTCCATGGCGGCCGTCCATGCACCGGCCACGGCTGCTGGTCAGGGGCGCGTCCGGGGCCGCCGGCGACCCGTTGCACGCCGGTGGCGGCAAGTCCCGCCACCCGAGCAACTCGACCGCCGGGCCCATCAACACTCCGCAGCCGAGGATCCCTTTGTCCGCGAGCGGTACCCGTACTTCGCCTGCAGCGGCCGGAGTGCCGAGCCCGAGCCCGAGCGTGAGCGCCACCGAGTCGCCGAAGAGCAAGACCCTGACCGGTGGTGACGGTGGCCGGTGCGCCGGATCGAGCGCCGTGGCCGGTATTCGTCGTCGGGGTGCTCGACGCCGACAGGCCCGTCCCGATGGACCCGGGATACGTCGTGCTCGCGACCGCCGTGGTTCCGGTCGTCGCCGCGACCGTGGCCACCAGGACCACGACCACCGCCGAGGGCACGGCCACCCAGGCCCGCCACTGGCGCACGAAGGTCCCCCTCCGGATCGGGCGCTCCACCAGGTGGTACGAGGCCACCGACACGGCGAAGGTGACCAGCACCCGCACGAGGAACAGCGGCGCGCCCGAGAGCCCCGTGCGGGCGTGGTCGACCCAGAGGAAGAGAGGCCAGTGCCAGATGTAGAGCCCGTAGGAGATCTGGCCCACGTAGCGGATCGGGGTCAGCGACAGGAAGCGGGGCACGATGCTCCGCGGTGCGCCCACGGCCGAGACGATGACGGCGGCGGTGGCCAGACCGACGAGGAAGAACCCCCCCGAGTACGGGAACATCGTCGTGCGAGTCGGTGACGGCCCACATGGTGAGCGCCACCGCCGCGCCCACGATGCCGGCCGCGGCGCACAGCACGCGGCCCCGCGCCCCGGCCGGCCGCCACAGTTCTCCTTGGGCGAGGCGACCGGCGGAATGGCCGCGCTGGGTCAGCAGCACGAAAGCCGACGGCGAGAGCGCAGCCGATGAAGAGGCACTGCGAGCGGGTGTCGGTTCCGAGGTACACACGGTTGATGGACACGGCGTGCCGGGACAGGACGTACATCCAGACGGCGGAGCCGACGGCGGCGGCACAACTCAGCAGGAAGAGTGGCTCCAGGCGCTTGGTCAGGCGCAGCAAGCCCGAGCACGATCAGCGGCCAGAGGAGGTAGAACTGCTCCTCCACCGCCAACGACCAGGTGTGGATGAGCGGCGACGCCGAGGCCGTCTCGTTGAAGTAATTGGAACCGACGAGGATGAAGTGCCAGTTACTGACGTAGAGCAGGGTCGAGAGTGCGTCGAGCCGCAGCGCGCCGTACGTGCCCTTGGGGACGATGACCGAGGCGAAGAACGCCACGAACAGGAGCATCATCAGCAACGCCGGCAGGAGACGGCGTGCCCGGCGCGCCCAGAACGCCCCCAGCCTGATCGTGAGCGATTGACGCCACTCTCCGACCAACAGCGACGTGATCAGGAAGCCGGAGAGGACGAAGAAGGCGTCCACTCCCATGAACCCGCCGGTGAAGAACGAGAAACCGCCGTGGAACATCATCACGGCGATCACGGCGAAGGCGCGGACGCCGTCGAGCGCGGGCAGGTACGCGAGCCGGCGGTGCGAAGCCTCGCTCTCGTCGTCCTGCACTGCGTCCCACCCCCTCGGGCCATTCCGGGACGGGCGGCGATCGCCGTCCCAGAAGCGCGACATTTTCGCAGACACCACGGGCGGCCGGGCGTCGCTACCCTGTCGATCCTTGAAACCGATGGCGCTCCATCGCTCGGGCCAGACGACACCCAGGGTGTACAGGGCGCGCCGGGGTGCGCCGCAGACGCGCCCTCGCCGTCCTCCTGCTCATGGCCGTCGTCGTCGCCGTCGGGGTCGTGGCCGTCCGCAAGGCCGAGGGCGGCCCCGCCCTGAGCCCCCTCCGGGCCCGGATCGTGGCCGCCGCCGAGAGCCAGGTCGGATACAGCACCGACCCGGCCGACACCTACTGCAACAAGTACAGCGCCTATTGGAACGCCGGGACGCGACGATTGCGGCAACGGCAACCTCAGTGAGGAATGGTGCGCCGACTTCGCCGCCTGGGTGTGGAGCAGGGTGGTGCGCTAGGTGGACTACCGCCTTGCTCCGGGGTACCTCAACGCCGATTCGGCGAGCTTCTACGTCTGGGGCGTCGACCACGGGACGTGGCACCCCGCCGGTTCGGGATACGTCCCCCGGCCCGGGGACGTCGCCCTCTACGGGCTCGACACCACGTCGGTCACCGCGGTCCACGTCGCGGTCGTGACGGCCTCGACCGGTCGCGCCGACGCGCCCGACGTCGTCAACGGAGACGGCGACCGGACCGGGTTCAGTGTCGTGGAAGTCGGGCGGAACCAGTCCGATGCGGATGTCAAGGGGCAATGGGCGCCCCTCTCGGGCTACGTGTCGCCGTCGTAGCGAGTCCACCCGCCGTTCGGTCCTGCGCTTCGTTCGTGGCCGCCATCGCCAGAGCGACGGCTTCGAACACCTTGGCCGCGTCCTCCTCGATGTGGCTCCGAGCCAGCATCAGGCACCCCGCCCCCACGAAGGCGATCGGGAGGATCAGCAGGAACGCCGTGCGGTAGTCGTTCCCGAATTGAGCGGCGATGGCGGAGGTCACGATCGGCGCCGCCGCCGCGCCGAAGACGACCGAGGCCAGGTTGAAGGCCCCGAACCCGGCCCCCCGCACGTTCGCCGGAGCGGCGTCCGAGAGGCCGGCTCGCAGCGCGGGTACGCACGCCGTGGCGGCGAAGAACCCGAGGAGTTGCACCACGAACACGGCGCCGAAGGGCATGGGCACGAACGACACCATGAAGAGGGCCGCGCTGATCATGATGAAGACCGCCGGGATGACGACGCGTGCACCCAGGACGCGGTTCACCCACCGGTCGGCGATGCGCCCACCGACGATGGTGCCCGGGATCCCTCCGAGGACCGCCAGCAGGCCGAAGGTGCCGTTGGCGGCCTGTTGGGAAAGGTGCAACTGGTTCTCGTAGAAATTCGGCATCCACGTCGCCACCGCGGTGACGACGAAGCCGACGGTCGACACGCCCACCAGTGCGTAACGCATCGTCGGGATGCGCAGGATCGTCCCGACGTCGCGGCGCAGGCCGTCGACCATGTCGCCGACGAAGTGCCCGAAGCCACGGGGGAAGAGGGCGGGACCCTGTCCCTCGGCGAACTCCATCTCGTCGGTGTGCGCCACGTGCGCCCGGTCCGCCGTCCCCCGGCTCGGCTCGGGGAGCCGCCAGCACAGAGCGGCCACGACGAGCCCCGGGAACAGTGAGACGAAGAAGGCCACCCGCCAGCCGTGACCGTTGAACAGTGGACCGATGGCACCCCCGATGGCGAGGCCCATCCCGAGCCCGACGTAGCTCAGGCACTGCTGAATGGAGAAGGCCCGGCCGCGGCGCTCCGTCCCGTAATAGTCGGCGATCACGCTGGAGCCTGAGGGGTCGGTCACGGCCTGGCCGAAGCCGAGCGAGGCCCGGATCACCACCAGCAGGCCGAAGGCCGTCGTCGGGACCAGACCGCCGATCGCGCTCGATGACCGACCACGCGGCGATGGTGACCGCCATCGCCCGCGTCCGGTTCCAGCGGTCGGCCAGGTACCCGGCCGGCATCGTCACGATCCCGTTGACCAGGATGAAGGCGGAGAACAACACGCCGATGGCCGTGTCGCCCACGCCGAAGGCGGCCTTGATCTGGTTGCTGCTCCCCCGGACGATGTACTGGTCCATCCCGTCGACGAACAGGGTGAACCCCACGACCCACATGGGCCACGTGGTCACCACCATGCGCCGCGGCAATTTCCCCTCCGTCATGACCCGGAGGACGGCCCCGGGTCAGGCCCCCGGTGTGTATCCCGCCGGGAGGGCGATCGACTTCATCTCGAGGAAGCTCTCGAGACCCTCCGGGCCGAACTCTCGGCCGACGCCCGACTCCTTGAAGCCGCCGAAGGGCGTCGAGAAGTCGATCGGCACCGGCGCGTTCAACATGTAGGTCCCGGTGCGCACCCGCCGCGCCACGCCCAGGCCGCGGTCGTTGTCACCCGTCCACACCGAGCCGCACAGGCCGTAGTTGGAATCGTTGGCGATCTCGACGGCGTTGTCGTCGCCGTCATAGGGGATCACGACGAGCACCGGGCCGAAGATCTCCTCTTGGGCGATGCGCATTTTGTTGTCGACGTCGGAGAAGACCGTCGGCTCGACATACCAACCCTTGGCGATGTCAGGACGCCCACCGCCGAGCGCCACGGTCGCCCCCTCTTCGCGTCCCGACTCGAGAAACCCCTCGATCCGCGTCCGCTGACGCTCCGCCACCACCGGTCCGACCTCCGTCGCCGGGTCCATCGGATCACCGACCTTCAGCGCGGACACCGATGACACGAGGGCATCGACGACCTCGCCGTAGCGCGCACGCGGGGCGAGGATGCGGGTCTGGGCGATGCACGCCTGCCCGTTGTTCATGATGGCGTTCGGCAGCAGCTGCGGCATGGTGGCCGCCAGGTCGGCGTCGTCGAGGATGATGGCGGCCGACTTCCCGCCGAGCTCGAGCGTGCAGCGCTTGAGCCGCTCGCCGCAGAGCCCGCCGATCCGCTTCCCCCCGACGCCCGAACCGGTGAACGAGATCTTGTCCACGCCCTCGTGGGTGACCAGGTGCTCGCTCACCTCGCGCCCCGCCGGGATGACGGAGAGGACGCCTTTGGGCAGTCCCGCCTCGGTGAAGATCTCGGCCAGGCGGAAGGCGTCGAAGGGCGTCTCGGGCGCGGGCTTGTAGACCACGGTGCAGCCGGCGGCGAGCGACGGTGCCAGCTTCGCCGCCGCGATGAAGAGGGGTACGTTCCACGGTGCGATCGCCCCGACTACGCCCACGGGCTCCTTGGTCACGAGCACCTGCGGGTTCAGCATGCCGGCGCGCATCTCGTCGAAGGGGTAGGTGGTGGCGAGATCGGCGTAGTAGTTGAAGATCATCGTCGGGGCCAGCACCTGGCCCATGCCGGAGAACGTGATGGGCGAGCCCATCTCGCGGGTGATGATCTCGGCCATCTCGCCCATCTCTGCGGTGATCTGCGTCGCGACGGTCCTGAGGATCTCGCCCCGCTCGGCCGGCGTCATCCGCGGCCACGGGCCGTGATCGAACGCACGGCGCGCCGCCCCGACGGCCTTGTCGATGTCGGCCTCGGTGCCGTCGGGTACCCGGCCCACCACCTCCTCGGTGACGGGCGAGATCACCTCGATCGTCCCCGTCCCCTCCGGGGCCACCCAGTCGCCGCCGATGAACAGATGGTCGTAGTCCCGAATCGTCATGCGTCCTCCCGGAGCTCCATGGGGCGCCCGCCCCCTCCGACAAGGCTAGCTGGCGGCGTGCGACAGTTCACGCCCGAATGTCTCAATTTCGGGCGCAACATGGCCGTTCAGCCCGATCGCTCCACATGGGCGAGGATGCCGCCGTCGGATTCCACCCAGCCCTTTCCGGCGGCATACGCGCACATGCCCGCGAACCCCTCGTCCCAAGCGGGGGTGGCGGCGGCCCCGGCCAGCGCCCGCAGGGCCACCGGGTCGACGGCGACCTGGTCGCCGTCGTCGCTCACCCGGCCCAATCCCGACGCCCGCACGAGGGGCCCGATGTCACCATCGCCCGCGACCGCAACCGAGAAGCGGGCGAAGTCAGCGGGCTCGTCGAGACGGATCCGGGATTCGGACAGATCGATCACGATCAGCATGCGCCGGCGACCCTATCGACCTCCGGATCACCCCTTGGATCCAGGCTCGATAAATTCCCGACCCGTGCCGGACATCGATCAGCGCGACCCCGGCGAGGTCGCCAGTCAGCTCTCCAGGTGGTTGGCGACGAAGTCGGACCACGGGCTCGAGGTCTTCGACGTCCAGGCTCCTGCGTCGAACGGATTCTCCAACGAGACCATCCTGTGCCGGACCCGCTCCGCGTCCGGCGAGGGACGAATCGGAGAGGAGCGCCGCCTGGTCGTGCGGGTGGCGCCGACGAAGCATCTCCTCTTCATGGACGCGCAGTTCTCCACGCAGTACCGGGTGATGAAGGCGCTGGCCGACGGCGCCAGCGCCGTACCGCTCCCGACCCTCGGCTGGTACGAAGAGGACCCGCAGTACTTGGGGGTCCCGTTCTTCACCATGGACCACGTCGAGGGCAACGTGCCGCCGGACAACATCCCCTACACCATGGAGGGTTGGGTCATTGAGGCTTCGCCGGCGCAACAGGAGCGAATGTGGTGGAGCGGGATCGAGGCACTCGCCGCGGTGCACCGGACCGACTGGCGATCCCTCGGGCTCGGTTGGCTGAGCGATGCCGGGCGCGGCCGCCCCGGGATCGAGCAGCAGATGTCGTACTACCGCGACTATCTGGACTGGGCCACGAAGGGTGTCGAGGTGCCGGTGATCGAGTCGACCTGGCAATGGCTGGTCGACCATCAGCCGGCGGAAGACGGCGAGATCGTCCTCAGTTGGGGCGACAGCCGGATCGGCAACATCATCTGGGACGACTTCCGGTGCGCCGCGGTTCTGGACTGGGAGATGGCATCTCTCGGGCAGCCCGAGATGGACCTTGGGTGGTACCTCTACTTCGACCGCCAGTTCACCGAGCCGTTGGGTGTCCCGCGCCCGGCGGGATTCGGATCGCACGAGGACACGATCGAGCACTACAGCGAGCTCATGGGACGCCCCATGAAGGACGTCTTCTTCTACGAGGTCTTCTCCGGCTTCCGTTTCGCCGTGATCATGTACCGGCTCTCCGATCTGGTCTTCGGAAAGAACGTGGTCGACGAGGCGCCCGACATGGCGACCAACAACCTGGCCACACAGCTCCTGGCCTCGATGCTCGACTTGGAACCGCCCGGCTGATCTCGGGATTCCGGCACCCCCCCTTCTGACATCGCAGGGGAACCCGGGAGCCGCCCGGCAGAACCCGGGAGCCGCCCGGCAGAACCCGGGAGCCGCCCGGCGAAAAGGTCAGGCGGGCAGGTCGGGGCCGTCGTCCTCGATCACCTCTCCCGGTGGCGCCACGGCCACCCCGGCCCCCCGGAGGCGATCTCCCAACCACTGCGCGCCTTCGTCGCTCGTCATGTGGTCCTGCCAGCCGTCGAGAATCCGATGAAGCGTGTCCTTGTCGGGGACGATCGCGATGACGTGCACCGTCATCTTGTTGTCGTAGCCCGGTGGGGCCGAGACATGCAGGCCGCCGAAGGGAT
Organism: uncultured Acidimicrobiaceae bacterium; assembly: GCA_963824445.1. Classification (GTDB taxonomy): domain Bacteria; phylum Actinomycetota; class Acidimicrobiia; order Acidimicrobiales; family RAAP-2; genus Bog-473. The sequence continues at coordinate 859,811 of CAWGPG010000004.1, forward strand.
CCTCGCGGACGTGCGGCGACGGTTCACGCAAGACATAGAGCTCCCCGGTGTCCTCCACATAGTTGAGCTCGTGGCGGACACGGTCCCGGTCCAGCCACTCCGAGCCCATCTCGAGCTCGGCCGAGGCTCGCCGGCGGGGATCGGCTTCGTAGAACTCATCGATGTCCATCGAGCGGCACACTACCGCCGACCTGGTCAATCTCCGAGCCGGTAACGACTCCGCCGTCACCTCCCTGCGGTGGGAGGGATCGGGGGAGCGGTGCCGGTCACCCTCCCGCCATGGCCACACCCACGTCCAAGCCCCAGGTCGCCCTCATCGATCAGATGGATGCCGAATGGCGGTCCCTCGGCCGGACCCGCACCGCCACGCGGGCCCTGGAGGCGGTGGCGGCACGAGATCCGGTCCTCGGTGCGCTCGTGCACGGAGCACCCGGAGTCCCCCCGCGGTGCCCGACCCCTCTCGACGTGCTCGCACATATGAGAGCCGCCTCCGGACGCCACCAGCGCGAGGAGGCGGCTCACATCGTCCGTGTCCTCCTCAGGGAGTCCGGTGCCGCGCCCTTCGTGAGTCGCATGTTGGTCCAGGCCCTCGTCCCGGGCCTGGTCACCGTCGCCGGGAAGCTGCGATGGGGTCAGGGAGGCGAGTGGCAGGACGCGTCCGAGTTCTTCGCCGAGCTCCTCTCGACCACCTGGCTGGTCATCGAGGAATGGTCCGGCCAGGATCGGCCCTTCGCCGTCCTCGACCTGCTCTCCGCCGTCCGGTGCCGACAGCGCCGGCAGCTCTTTCGAGCCAAGGATGCCTCCGAGCGCAGCACACCTTTGGGTTCGGGCGACGGCGATGGCGACGGCAACGAGCCGGCGGCCGACGGCGGCCCGGCGGCGGTCGGCGAAACGGGCCTGGAGCAACTGACGAAGACGCTGATCGGACTCCACCTGGAGGGAATGCGACTCGATGAGGTCCAGGTCCTCTACGCCCACCATGTTCTCGGTTACTCCATCGCCGAGCTGGCGTTGGTGACCGGCCGCGATCGCAGAGCGCTCTACACCCGCCGGGACCGTGGCCGGCGACGACTGTTCGCGACGACGCAGGCGGGATGACGCCTGCGTATGGTTGGGCCGTGGCGGGAGGGGCGGGAGGGGGATCGGATCAGGGCGCAGCGACTGCGTCCCGAGTGCCCGGGGGAACCCCACTTGGTGGGTGATCCTCGCCGTGTCCCTGGCGCTCATGGCGCTCCTCGTCGCGACGTCGGGGGGCGCCGGGGACGGGCACAAGGCTGCAAGGGTGACGCAAGCGGCAGACCGCAATACGCCGCGAACTCCGCATGGGCACGTTGCATTGCCGCCGGGACCCACGACGACCACGTCATCAATGCGCACGGTCACCACCGTCCCCGAAACCCACGACCACGGCTCGGTCGTCTGCACCACATGCGTATCCAGCATCGGGTGCGCATGCAGTATCGACATCCGTGTTGGCGGGGACGTCGTCGCCTCCGTCATCCGCCGTCTGCGTCTGCGACCACGACCACCACGACGGCCACGACGGCCACGACGACCACCGCGACCACACAGACACCCTCTGTGTCCTCGGATCGCACTCAGACACAGGGCTATCTCGACCCGCCGCTGGAAGCATCGAACCAGTTCGGGTTCACCGGAACCGGAAACATGACGGTCTCGGTGGTGTGGTCCGGCGACACGTATCTCACCATGTCCGTCACCTGCCCGAGTGGTGGTCACGACGTCGGTGGGACTTCGGGCATGGAGGCGTCAGTCCCGAACGCCTCTGGGAATTGCACCGCGACGGTGACCGAGCCGTCGTCCGAATCGGTGTCACTCACCTACAACATCTCGTGGGGCCCGGCCGGTGGCTAGGCCCGTTCGGCCTTTCGTACGCGTCACTGGAGGTCGGCGCCGTCTGCTGGACGCGCTCGGCGCGGCGGTCGCCGCCGGCCTCGTGTTTTGTGCGGTCCCCGCCGTTCTCATCCTCGTAGTTGGCAACCCGCTTCGCGGCGGGCTCGGACACTCCTGGCATCTCGAGAGCCGTGAAGTGCTGTGCGCGCTCGTGTTGTCGGCGTGGGTGGCATGGGCATTCTGCTGCGCGCAACTCGTACGAGGCGTGGCTCTTCATGTGCGGCGCGGCACCGTGGGCGTGCCCGTGGGGGCCTCGGTCATCGATCGTCTGGCGGCCCGGATCGCTCTCGGTGTCCTGGCCTTCACCAGCGTCGGTGCTCCCTTGGCACTCGCCTCTTCCGCCGGCGCGGAATCTGCGTCGAATAGCTACTCCGCGGTCGCGACCCGCCAGGTGGACCCGCCGCGCATCTTCGACGAGCGCACTTCCCAGGCTCGAATTCGACCCATACCGTGCGGCCCGGCGAAACCCTCTGGAGCATCGCCGAGACACGATCCGGCGACGGGGCGGACTGGACATCGATCGCGGCGCTGAACCTCGGCCTCGACATGGCCGACGGCGCGCGCTTCGTCGACCCCGACCACATCCGAGCCGGTTGGCATCTCCGCCTCCCATCGAGCTCGCACCGCTCGCACCGCGCGCACCGCGCCGCTCCCGATGGCGGCGCCGGGCGAGGCAACGATCACTTACCGGAATTCGTCACATTGGGATTGGGCTCCATCGTGAGCGCCGCGTTGGCGATGCGAGCCCGGCGCTTGAGGCAGTCGAATCGCCGCACAGGCGCTCCGTGGCGACCAGTCTCCGATCACGCCGCGGACGCTGCTGCGCTTCTCGGTCGCTTCGAGGGGGTTCCGGCGCTCGAGTCCTTCGAGGCGGCGAACCGCCTCCTCGGACGGACCCTTCATGACCTGGGTCTCACAGCGAGGAAGGTGCGCGCCGTCTGCGTGGGTCCAGCCGGGGTCACATTCGTCCTCGCCGCGCCAGACCACGACGCGCCCCAGGGCTTCGACTCATCCGACGACGGGACGCGGTGGGTAGTGCCACACTCCAGGCTCGAAGCAGTCGAGCCGTTCTATCCGGCAGTGCCCATCGCGCTCCCTGTCGGCACGGACGACGACGGCACCTGGTTCGTGGCCCTACGAGCCGGTGAGGTCCTCCCGGTGCTGGGAGAGTCCGCCGGCGCGCTCTGCCGGGCGGCGCGGGCGGGCCAGGAAGCGTGGCCATGGTCCGACCTCGTCGTGGTCACCGACGACCCAACCGATTCTGCGCTCGCTCACGCGGAGCTGGGCGGTGTTCTTCGGTGACCCTTCCTCTCTGGATCCTCGGATTCGCGACACGGCCGCCGTCGTCACCACGATGGCGGTTGCCCCAAGCGACTTGACCGTGCTGGTCGACCGGCACGGCGCGTCCATCCACCCGTTGGGGAGGCTGGTCCGACCTCAGCTCCTCAGCATCGAGACGTCCCGGAGCATCCGCGAACTCATTTCGCCCGATGACGACCACCCGGAGCAGGTCTGGGAGGAATCTGGCGATGAGGATTATGAGGTCGTCGCAGATCGGCCCGACCCCCGCTCTGAGGTCGCTTCAAAACTGCCAGACCCCCGCCGTGAGATCGTTGCGACGGCGAGGTCCGGCGACGATGTGCTCGAAGACGAGGCGGCCGCAAACGAGGCGCTCGGGGAGGGGGCGGTCGGGGAGGAGGCGGTCGGGGACGAGAACGAGATTCCCGGCGCCGTCGCAAAGATGAAGGTGCCGGGGGTCGCCGAGTACGGCCCGTCGGCACTCTTCCCCGGTGCCGTCGACGTGCGCCTCCTCACTTCATCGCCGCGGATAGACGGACTCTGCCAGGATCTCCCGCCGAACCGGGCCCGGCGCGCCGTCGAGTTGGTCGCCTATCTCGCCCTTCATCATCCCGACGCTGTGACGAGCGACCGGTTGCGAACACGGGTCCTGGGCTCGTCCGACGCCGACGCCGCATCCAAGACTCTGTTCAACACGGCACACGCGGCGAGGCGTGCCATGGGATCTGATCCACAGGGCGAGCCCTTGTTCCCCGCGGCGACACGCGTCGGCCTCTACCAGGTGTCCGAGTGCGTCAGCATCGACGTCAATCGAGCGGCTGCGTTGGCCGACGAGGGAAAGCGCACAGACGATCCTGAACTTGCGATGGCATATCTGCGGGCCGCTCTCGAGCTCGTGGAGAGCGAGCCGCTGGCGCATGCGCTGGCCGGTTACGCCTGGTGGGAGGCCGAGGGACATGGCGGTCAGATCGCGACTGTCCTTGTCGAGGCCGCATGCACACTGGCGCGTCTGGCAATCGAGGCCGGCCACTACGAGCTGGCTCGCCGTGGCCTCGAGCGGGCAAGGCTCGTCGAGCCATACAGCGAGGCTCTGTCGCGGTCTGCGATGGAAGTCGCCGCCGCAGAAGGTGACGCCGAACGGCTACGCCTCGAATGGCGGGACTGCCAACGCCGCATCGACGCGCTCGACCCAGGCAGCTCGCCGTCACACCGCACCGAGAGCCTCTACGGCGAGCTCTCCTCTCGGGTACTCGTCGAAGCCACCGGTCCCGCAGTCGGGGACGGCGACTGACCGTCGAATGCCCCGACGACCTCTTCCAGCCGAGCCACCCTGCTTCCCTTGACGAGCACGGCGTCCACAGGTTCCGCCGAACGGAGGAGCTGCACCGCTTCGTCGATCCCACTGATAGACCGGCTTCCGTAGAGGTCGGTCTCGTACCCCGCCAGTTCGATTCCGAGCGCTTCGGCAACCTCCGCGATGCGTCTGTGCTCCGGTACCGTGTCTGCTCCAAGCTCGGCCATCACGCCGAGTAACGCCACCCGGCGCGCCGCTGGAAGAGCGGCCAACGACCGCAAGGCTGCCTCGGTGGATGCCGGGTTGGCGTTGTAGCAGTCGACCAAGAGAGTCGGGCCGCCCGGCGGACGCCGAACCTCCATCCGCAGGGGCGAGGCGGAGACGTTGGCCATTTCCGTGACGAGTGCCTCGAGGGGTACTCCGCACCAGAGCGCAGCGGAAGACGCTGCCAACGCATTGCCGACTTGCTGCACGCCGTGCAGGGAAAGGTGCACCTCCGCGTTCCCCCACGGTGTCACCAATCGGAAGCTTGGACGGAGCTCCGCGTCGAGCGACACGTCTTCGGCAATCACCTGGGTCTCGATGCGCACCTGCGTCTTGTCGTGCGTCCGGTGGGCGTATTCCCGAGCCCGACCTGGTGCCGAGTCGCCACGCACCGAGTAACCGAGCACCGGACAAGGACTGAACTCGGCCATGCCGGCCACGCGGGCGTCGTCGACATTGAGCACCGCGACGCCCGAGGGTGGGAGCCCCTCGACGAGCTCGCCCTTGGCTCGGGCGACGCCGTCCAGGTCACCGAGGTACTCGACATGGGCCGACGCGACACTGGTCACGATTCCGACCTGAGGACGGGCCACGCTCGTGAGCTGTGCGATGTGGCCGAAGCCCCGGGCGCCCATCTCGAGCACGACCATCTGCACGTCGTCCGGTGCGTTGAGCAACGTGAGCGGCAAGCCGAGCTCGTTGTTGAACGACCTCTCGCTCGCCGAAGTCGAAAACGTCGATGCCAGACACCGAGCGAGGATGTCCTTGGTCGTCGTCTTGCCGACCGATCCCGGTAATTCCGATCACCTCGCCGCTGATACGACCCCGGGCGAACGTTCCCAAGGTCATGAGCGCCGCGCCGGTGTCGTCCACCACGATGGCCGTTGCGCCTTCGACGGGGGCCACGGATCCGACGGGTCCCACGGATCCGACGGGTCCCACGGATCCGGCGGATCCTCTCGACGTCAGGTAGGCCGGACAACCCGCCGCGACCGCGGCCGGGATGAAGTCGTGGCCGTCGCGCTCAGCGATGATGGGCACGTAGAGCTGTCCAGGATGCGCGGACCTTGTGTCGATGCTCGCCCCGTCGACGGCGACATCGGGTCCGACCTGCGTCCCGCCGAGATAGGCCGCGAGCTCGGCCGTCCTGAACTGCACAGCTCGATAATCCCACGTCGTGATGAGCCGGATAGCCTCAGCCGATGCCACCCGCCCGGGAACTCGTGGTCATCTACGGAGGGCCGTCGGCCGAACACGAGGTCTCCTGCATATCGGCGCGGCGGATCGTTCACGCGGCGCTCGACGCCGGTTGGTCGGTGAGAGCCGTGGGCCTCACCCACGACAAGCGGTGGGTCGACGCGAGGTCGGTCGTGAAGGACGTCGTGGGCATCGATGCGCTGGAATCTCCCGACGACCTTCTCGACGAGGACCCGGACACCGAGCTTGCGCATCTCGACAAGGCACTGACACCCGATGCAGTCGTGTTCCCGGTCCTGCACGGACCATTCGGGGAGGACGGCGTCATCCAGGGGTACCTGGAGGGTCTCGGGGTGCCGTACGTCGGCGCAGGCGTCCTGTCGTCAGCCGTGTGCATGGACAAGGGCATTGCCAAATCTGTGCTCCACGACCACGGTCTCCCGGTGGCCGCATGGCGTCTCGTCTCGCGGTCAGCGTGGTCGGTCGAGGTCATGGAGGAAGCGCTCTCGGCGCTCGGCCTGCCCCTCTTCGTCAAACCGGCCAACCTCGGCTCATCGATAGGCGTGGCAAAGGTATCCGACGCCGCGGCCCTCGGCGATGCGGTGCTCTCGGCGTTCGAGTTCGACGACCACATCATCCTCGAGGAGTTCGTCGCAGGGCGGGAGCTGGAGCTCGCGCTGATGGGAAACGAGGACGTCCGCGTTTCGCGTGCAGGAGAAATCGTGGCCAGTCGGGAGTTCTACGACTACGACGACAAGTACGTGCTTGGGCTCGCGGAGACGATCGCCCCGACGGATCTGACACCCGAGCAGCTCGGCCACACTCAACGTGTCGCGACCGCGGCCTACCGAGCGCTTCGGGTCGAGGGGCTCGCCCGCGTGGACCTCTTCCTCATCGAGGGCGACGAGGTCCTGGTCAACGAGGTCAACACCATGCCCGGCTTCACCCCGATCTCCATGTTCCCCATGCTCTGGGAGGCTGAGGGCATGCCATTCCGCGCCGTCATCGAGCAGCTCGTCGACCTCGCGGTCTCCCGGCACACCCGGCGCAGCCTGCTTCGCACCCACCGGGTGCTCTGATCGACCCGATATGCAAAGGGGAGCGCCGGGCTCGTCAGTCGTCCGATCTGACCGGACGGCGACGCGGGCGGGCGGCGCGCCGTGCGGCCTCCCTTTCTCGGATTCCGGGCAGCACCCGCAAAACATAGAACGCACTGAGCGCGGCCGCGACCGCGATGATGACGAGCGGCGCAGGGTCGAACTTGTCCTGCACCGAGACGGACGCCGTGACGGCGAGCAGACCGAAGACGACGATGCCGGCCGGACCGAGGACGCGCAGCCCGCGCACCCGGAAGGGCCGGGGCGTATCGGGTTGGCGGGTGCGCAGGCGCAGCGTGCAGATCCCGGCCACGGCGTAGACCATTGCCTCGAGAGCGGCGCCCACCGCGACGAGCACCTGCCAGGATCGGGTTAAGGCGACGATCAACGCCACGACGACGGAAACGGCCCCGAGAACGACGACCGGTACCCAGGGGACGGCGCGGTCGTTGAGGCGTGCCAGTTGGAGCGGCAACGAACCCTCGCGGGCCGTCCCGTAGATGAAGCGGGACGCCGTGAGGAATCCCCCGTTGAAGGTGTTGAGCGCCGTGACGGCGGTGACGGCGGCCATGACCCAGAGTCCGGAATGGCCGAGCGCGGCGATGCCCAGATAGAGCTGCGGGTACGCCGAGGTCAGCTCGGCGTGGTTCAGGGTATGGCTCATGGCCACGGTGGCCACCGCGCACACGACGCAGAGGATGCCGATGGCGATGAGCATGCCGCGCTGGATGGACTCGGGCTTGCGCACTTCCTCCGCCGACGTCGTCACCCATTCGAACGCGCTGTAGAGGAAGACGCCGAGTGCGACGGCCTCGACGAAGTCCCCCGCGCCATGCCCGTGCAGCGGTTGCAACGGCGTGTGCAGGCCATGGCCGCTCCGAACCAGGGCCAGCACACCCACAACGAGCGTCGCCAGCACCACCACCGAGGTGGCCGTGTCCTGGAGCAGACCGGCCACCGTGATCCCCCGCAGGTTGCAGATCACCGCCACGGCGAGCAAGCCCACGATCCAGAAGGACGTCACCCAGGCCGGCTCGCCGAACGCATGGGCCAGCGCGCTCCCGACGATGAAGGCGTCCGATGCGATGACGAGCACGATCGTCGTCATGTACGTGAACGTGATGATCAACGCGGCCCGGTCGTCCATGGCCCGCTTCATGTAGAGCCGGATCGCGGCGGCCGTCGGGTACATGCCGTTCAACTCCCCGAAGAAGGCGTAGGCAAGCAGGGCGAGGGCTCCCGCGACGATGATGGGGATGTAGGCGGAGTCGCCTGCCACATAAGAGACGAGGCCGGCAGCGGCCAAGTACTCCAGGGCAGCGAAGGCCAGACCGGTCGAGGTGGTGACCACGGTGCGCAGACCGAGGGCGCGGCGGAGTGTCGCCCGGGAGGCGAGGGGCTCGGACGTCATTGATGAGGTCAGGTATCGAGGAACGCGACCATTGAGATTGCGTCGATGCGCATCACGTCCTCCTGCGACCCGGCCAACGTGATCTCGCCGCTCATGTACTTCTCGGACGGATTGAGATCGCCCCAGAACATGTCGCAGAAGTCCTCGCTCGAGCCGGTCACGATGACGTCCGGTCGGCCGACGTGGCCGACCTCGAGCTCGGAGAGCTGCTGCCCCTCGACGCGCATGGTGTACGCCGCCTCGGTGTCAGTCGTGACGAAGTGGATGACGCGGTCCCAGCCCTTGACCATCTTGGTCAGGCGTGCGTTTCCGTTCGAGCGAGCGCGCCACTCGGCGTAGGCCTCGGCCAGCTCCTCAGTGTCGGCCAACCGGTGCCCCCTCCCCTATCAGAGCCATGCGGACCTCTTCGGCGGCCCGGTAGCCGGATCGGAGCGCCCCATCGAGGTAGCCGCACCACTCGGTGGCCGTCTCGGTGCCCGCCCAATGAAGCGGTCCTACGGGTTCGCGCAGCGCCGGTCCGAGGGCGGTGAGAGCGCCCGGCGAGCTCACGGCGACAGGACCGCCCCGGGTGAACGGCTCGGCGCACCACGCCTGCTCCACGTACTCGATCGGGTGCCGGGCGGCGGGTCCGAAGGCACGGACGAGCTCGTCGATGACGGCATCGCGGCGGGCCTCCGGGCCGGCGGCTTCGGCGCGCCGGCACTCGTCGCCGGCGATGAAACCCACGATCGCCCCGTGAGAGGTGTCGTCGGGCGAGTTGTCGAACGTGCTCTCCATGAGCGCGCCCGGGGCCACGATCTGGCCGTTGAGGCCGTCGTGGCGCCAGAACGGTTGCTCATATATGACGTGGACCTTGATCACGGCCCCCATGGGCATCCGCTGAGCGAGCTGATCGCGGCGGCCCGGGAGCGCCGGGGTGTAATCGAGGCGGGCGCTGAGCGCCGGCGGCATGGCCATGACGGCACGGCGGGCCCGGATGCGGACCGGGCGGCCATGCGGATCGGGAGGAGGGCGCACGAACCGTCCACTGATGATGACGTGATCGGGCGTGTAGTCGACGGCGTCCACGGGCGCCCCGAGGATGACTCGGTCCCCCAGCTCGGCCGCCATGCGATCGGCGAGTTGCTGCGAGCCGCCGACGAATCTCGCCTCCTGCGCGCCGCCCGTGGTTCGGGCGAGGTTGGTCAGACCGCCGCCTGCGTGCAGGTAGAAGAGCGCGAACAGGAGTGAGAGCTCGCCCGACCCCGCGCCGAAGATCGCCTTGATCGCCACCTCGATGACGGCACGAGCCGAGGCCGACTGCAGGTTGGCGTCGAACCAGGTGGCGAGCGTCGTGGCGTCGAGCCCGGCCGCGTCCGGAGCATCCCAGGGATTGTGGAGCGGGATGTCGAGGGCGGCGAGGTCCAGATCGAGCATGCAGGCGATGCCCTCGGCAGCGCCGTGGCGGTCCGACGTGGGGATGAGGCCGACATAGGGCGTGCGGTGGCCGTCCCGCAGCTCGATGCCCTGACCTGCGGTATACGTCGGGAACGTCGCGACTCCGAGCTCTTCGGCCAATGCGACCACATGGTCCTGGGTGGGGCCGATCCATTGGCCGCCCCGGTCGATGACGAACCCTGCCTCGGTGACGTCGGTGAACGAGCGCCCGCCGACTCGGTGACGGGCTTCCATCACGATGACGTCGACCCCCGTCCGGGCCAGCTGCCGGGCGGTGGCCAGACCGGCGAACCCGGCGCCGACGACAACGGCCTCGCATTCCCGGTCTCGCTCGGCCTCGGCCATCATCGGCCTCCTCTGGACGGGACACGCAGTGGAGGACGTGCCTCGTCTGCGTCGTGACGATATGTCATGGCGTTCATCATGATGATCGATCCGGCCGGCGTTCATAAATGCCCGCTCTTCCGAGGCGCTCACGCCCGTACGAGCCGCTCACTCCGTCCATCGTGCTCGCCGCGCACCCCTTCGGTACCCTGCCGGTGTGGCCACCACGCTCGACGGTCTCGACGACGAGGCCTGGGAGGCCCTCCCCGGTGCCGCTCGCCTGACCCCGACGCAGCGGGAGGCGATCGAGTCTGAGGAGCGCCTCCTCTGCGTGGTCGCCGGCGCCGGCGCCGGCAAGACCCGGGTCCTCACGTTGCGGGCGGCTCGGCGGGTGCGCGACGGCACCATCGATGCCGACCGCACCCTCGTGACCACCTTCAGCCGAAAGGCGGCCGACGAGCTGCGCACCCGGCTGTGGTCCCTGGGCGTCTCGGGCGTGAAGGCGGGTACGTTCCACCGAACGGCATTGGGCCTGCTGCGCGAGCACCGCGAACTCCGGGGCCGGCAGCTCCCGCAGCTCCTGCCGGACCGGCGGCGATTGCTGGCCGACGTCACCACCGGCGACGCCCGACGCACCCGCGCCCTCGACGCGGAAATCGGGTGGGCCAAGGCCCGCCTCGTAGCGCCGGGCGACTATGAGGCAGAGGCCCGGCAGCACCGAAGGCGAAGTGGCATCAGCGCGGAGCAGGTGGCGAGCGCCTACGCCCGATACGAGACGGAGCGTTCACGGCGACGATTGCTGGACTTCGACGATCTCATCATCGCCTGTGCCGACGCCCTGGCCGGCGATGCCGGCTTCGCCGACGGCGTCAGGTGGCGCACCCGGCACCTCTTCGTCGACGAGATGCAAGATGTGAATCCGGCACAGTTCCGCCTGCTCACCGCCTTGCTCGGTGACGAGCCGGACCTCTTCGTCGTCGGTGACCCCAACCAGTCCGTGTATGCGTTCAATGGGGCCGACCCCGCCCTCCTCAGAAGCTTGCCGGAGCTTCTTCGGGGCACTCGCGTCATCCGCCTCGACGAGAACCATCGATGCACGCCTCAGATCGTGGCCGTCGCGACCGCCGTGCTCCTGGACGGCGACCAATCAGGCGAGGTGGTGGCGCCGGCGACGACGCGTATCGACGGACCGGTGCCAACCGTGGTGTCGCACGACGACGACGACGCCGAAGCGGCGTGGGCGGCGATGCGCGCCAAGATGTCGCGCCTACCCGGCCGCCGTTGGTCGTCGATCGCCGTGCTCACCCGCACCAATGCGCAACTGGCGAAGGCGCAGGCGGCCATGGATGCGGCGCAGGTACCGAGCATGATCGCCGGTTCGGACCTGGCGCCGGCGAGCGACCTGCGGGAGGGGATCGAGCGGTGGCCGGCAGAGCGGCCGGAGAGCGGCGATGCGAGGGGCGACTCGGTCGTCTTGAGCACGTTCCACCGGGCCAAGGGACTGCAATGGCCGACCGTGATCGTCCTCGGGCTGAGTACCGGCCTTATGCCGATCGGCTCCGCGCTGACGCCCGCCGCGGTCGAGGAGGAGCGCCGACTGCTCTACGTCGCCCTCACCCGGGCCGAAGAGGAACTCTGGTGCAGCTGGTTCGCGAGCACCGATGGCGTGGCACGGCAGCCGAGCCCATGGCTCGAGCCGATTGAGCGGACGATCCGCCGGCTGGCAGCGCGAAGCGGCGCCGACCGCGGCGTCCGAGGTGTCGGCCCGGGTGGCCGAGTTGCGCCGGCGGCTCGACGAGGTGGAGCATCACCGACCAGACCAACAACAGGACCAACAACAGGACCAGTAACAACACCGGTAATAGGACCGGTAAGGTCAGGGCCACCCGTTCGGGACCCCGGGGGTGGGCATGCTTCTAGAGCAGCTGGGCAAGGCAGTCGGCGACACGCACGTGCTGACCGGGGACGCGGTGCACGCCGATTTCACCCACGACGAGACGCTTGGCCTCGAACCCATCGCCCCTCTCACCGTGGTTCTTCCCGGGAACGACCGGTGAGGTGGCCGAGGTGCTCCAGGTCGCGACCGAACACGGCGTGCCTGTCGTCGTGCGAGGGAGCGGCACGGGGTTGTCCGGCGCGGCGAGGCCGGTGGCCGACGGAATCCTCCTGGCGTTCGACCGGATGAACCGGATCCGCGAGATCGACGCCGACAACCAGGTGGCCGTCGTCGAGCCGGGCGTCACGCTGGAACAGCTCAACGCCGAACTCGCCCCACTTGGACTCGTCTACCCGGTCTCGCCAGGGGAACAGAGTGCGTCGCTCGGGGGCAACGTCGGGACCAACGCCGGAGGCATGAGGGCGGTGCGCTACGGGGTCACGCGCCACCACGTCTTGGGCCTGGAAGTCGTATTGGCGGACGGGACGGTGCTACGCACCGGGGGGAAGTACGTGAAGTCGTCGACGGGCTACGACTTGACCCAACTGTTGATCGGATCGGAGGGGACGCTGGCCGTCACGACCGAGGTCACCGTGAAGGTCCACCCACGCCTCACGGAGACGGCCACCGTGTTGGCGCCGTTCGCCACGCTGTCCGAGGTGACGAAGGCGGTGCCACGGATCGTCGCCAGCGGCGTGGAGCCCACGATCCTCGAGTATGCGGACGCTCTCGTGATGAGCAGCATCACCAAGGCGGCCGGCCTCGATCTCGGGATCCCCGAATCGGTGCAGCAGGCGGCGCTGGCGTATCTCGTCGTCGTGCTGGAGCAGTCGTCGGTTGCCAGACTGGACGAAGACGTCGAGCAGCTCGGGACGCTCCTCGGCGACTTGGGCGCGCTGGACGTCTACGTGCTTCCTCCGCAAGCCGGCTCATCGTTGATCACCGCCAGAGAGCGCCTGTTCTTCGTGACCAAAGCATCCGGCGCCGACGACATCATCGACGCCGTGATTCCTCGGGCCGCGATTCCCGACTACCTGGCGGCAGTCGCCGAGCTGGCAGCCTCGCACGGCTCGTTCGTGAGCGGATGCGGCCATGTAGGCGATGGCAACGTCCACCTGGCCGTCTTCCAGCCTGACCCCGAGAAGCGCCACGACCTGAACCGCGAGATCTTCCGAACTGCGGCCCAGGCCGGAGGCACGATCTCGGGGGAGCACGGCATCGGCACCGCGAAGATGCCGTACTTCGTCGAGACCGTAGATCCCGCGCTTCTATCGTTGATGCGGTCCATCAAGACGGCGTTCGATCCCAAAGGGATCCTTGGTCCTGGCCGGATGCCGGGACCCGCCGACCTGTCCGGGACGGTGCACCCGTGAACGGCGCCCGCGCCATGCTCTCGACGCTCGTCGACTCGGGGGTCGACGTCTGCTTCGCCAATCCCGGCACGTCGGAGATGCATTTCGTGGCCGCGCTCGATGACGTGCCGGCCATGCGCGGCGTGCTGTGCCTCTTCGAGGGCGTGGCGACGGGTGCAGCCGACGGGTATGCCCGTGTGGCGGGGAGGCCCGCGGCCACGCTGCTGCATCTCGGACCGGGTTTGGGGAACGGCCTCGCCAACCTGCACAACGCACGTCGCGCCCGCACGCCCGTGGTCAACATCGTCGGCGACCATGCGACGTACCACGGCCGCTACGACGCACCGCTCGAGTCGGACATCGCATCCGTCGCCCGCACGGTCTCGGGCTGGTACCGCCGCTCGGTGAGGCCCGATGACGTGGCCGCAGACGCTGCCGATGCGGTGGCTGCCGCCTTCGGCCCACCGAGCTGCGTCGCAACCCTCGTCCTTCCGGCGGATTCCTCCTGGTCCGAGTCGACCCGAGGACCTGCGACACCACGCCCCCGCGGACGTGCCGCCTCCGTGCCACAGGATGCCGTCGACGACGTCGTCAAGGCGCTTCGTTCGGGCGAGAAGGCCGCATTGCTGCTGGGGGGCACTTCGTTGCGTGAGGCCGGTCTGCGTGCCGCGAGTCGCGTGGCCGTCGTGTCGGGCGCCGCGCTGCTCGCCGAGACATTCCCGACGAGGCTCGAGCGCGGAGCCGGGCTGCCGGCAGTCGATCGCCTCGGCTACTTCTCTGAGATGGCGCAGGCCCAGCTCGAGGGTGTTCGGCATCTCGTTCTGGTCGATGCGTCGTCCCCCGTTTCGTTCTTCGCCTATCCGGGGAAGGCGAGCGACCTCGTCCCAGAGGGCTGCAGCGTGCACACTCTGGCCCGTCCCGACGAGGACGCGACCGCGGCCCTCGAGTCGCTCGCCGACGCGCTCGATGCTCCGGCTGACGACTTCTTGCCGGTGACCGCAAGCCGTCCGGAGCGACCACTGGGCGCGCTCACTACGGAGACCCTGGCGGCATCCATCGGCGCCACGCTTCCCGAGGGCGCCGTGGTCGTCGACGAGGGCAACACCTCCGGCCTCTTCGTGCGCGGGCGCGACCGCAGGATGCCCCCGACACGACTGGCTCACTCTCACCGGCGGGGCGATCGGCCTCGGACTGCCCATGGCAACGGGTGCAGCAGTCGGCGCGCCTGACCGGCCGGTCCTGTGCCTCCAGGCTGACGGGAGCGCGATGTACACCCTTCAGGCGCTCTGGACCCAAGCTCGTGAGGCACTCGACGTCACGACCGTGGTCCTTTCCAATCGCAGCTATGCCATCCTGAACATCGAACTTCACCGGGTCGGCGCCGATGCCGGCGGGCCACACGCGCGACGGCTTCTCGACCTCTCAGACCCGGAGCTCGACTTCTGCGATCTGGCACGGGGGATGGGAGTCCCGGCGTGCAGGGTCGAGAGCGCGGAAGATCTCTGTGCCGCGCTCGGAGTCGGCCTACGCCACGCCGGGCCCGAACCTCATTGAGGTGCCGCTGGCCTGAACCGGGATGCCCGGGGTTATGACAAGCCCGTGTGCCCTGGTCTCCCCTACTTGGCGCAGGTCACGTAGACGCGGACCTTATGGGCGACGGAGTCGGCGTTGCTGATGGTGACGTCCCAGGTGCCGACGGTCGGCAGGCTCGAGTTGATGTTCGTGAAGACAGAGCCGTTCTTGTCCCGCGGGCCACCGCCCATGGGCACCAACGTCGCAGGGCACGCCGCCTGGGCGGCGCCCTTCGCGCCGATCCCGATGGTCGCGGCTTTCCCCTTGCTGATGACGTAACCCGGCTCTTTGCCGCAGATCGCGAAGGCCGTGACCGTCGCGTCGAACGTCGAGGTGTTGTTCTCCTGCACTCGCCACGAGTACGTCGCCGGCTTGGTGGTCTCCACCGGCCACGACGAGTTCATGTTCACGTCGACGGAACCCGCGTTGGACCAGCCGCCGCCGCCGAGCGCCTTCAGTCCCACGCCCGTGGGGCAGGTCACGCCCGCGGCGTTCTCGGTTCCTCGCGGATTGCTTGCGGGCGCGGAGTTGACGATCAGGTAGCCCTTCGGCTGGTTGGCGCAGACGGCCCAGACGTCGAACGTGAACGCCGTGCCGGTGTAGTTGTTGACCTCCGCGTCCCAGCTCGTCGAGCTTCCGGGCCACGAGCTGTTGACGGTGGCGCGCAGGGCGCCCGCGCCCGAGTTCAGGACCTCACCCCCGCCGAGCACGACCGTCCCGGTGGGACACAGCACATACCCCTCGGTCTGAAGTCCGTTCGGCGCCGCGACATTGTGGGTCACCACCACGGTGTAACCCGCCGGCATGGCCGGTGGGACTCGTGCCGTCGAGGTTGCTGCTGCCGACGCCGTCGCGGTCCCTGCGAGGAAGGCCGCAGCGACCGCCACCGTTCCGTATCGGAAGAGCCGTTTCATGTGCACCTACCCCGCTTTCGACTACTCGCACCATCCGCCACGACCTCACGCGAGACCCCGCCGCGGCCGGATGGAGGTGCGATGTGCGGACGGTCGACCGTGCCGCGCCGCGGCGCACGACAGAGGCGCAGTGTTCCCGGCACCGCCATATCCGCAGTCTTCCGCGCGAGCAGGCAACGGGCGCGACGCCGAGTCGGCGCCACCGCCCGTCAACAGGCGACCGTTCTCCTCCCGCTTCGTCGGTGCCTGGGTCGGAGCTGAGCACGAGCGGGCTTGGAAGTTACGCAACCTGTTGGCGACTGCGAGCTCGTCGATCACCTGGGCCAGGTCCGAGCACGTTGGGCCGTGGCGCGATCCCCTCAAAGCTGTACCTTCGTTGGGATCCGAGTGGCGAACACTCGGACCGGTCGATCACGCCGGCGAAATCTCGGGAGGGACCAATGGAGTGCACGACGGGTGGTGACCGGACACGGGGCCAACGGAAAAGCGGTTTTCGTCAGTGACGAGGTCGTTGCTCCGGTCTCCCTCGCCCTGTTGCCAGGAATGGATTTCCACTTGCTGTGGGGGTCGGACACGACTGGCCACTTCCCGGACGACGGCTCAAAACCCGAGGCCAGGCGCTACTTCCCTCCGGTGAGCGGGTCCCGGTTCGTGTTCTTCAGCATTCCGCCCACCGGAGGCCCCGGAATCCCGCCGACCTCGACATCGGAGCCGCGCTGGAAGAGTTGGAGCAGAAGCTGCCGGGATTGGCCGAGTACACCGAGCCCGACAATCCGGGCATGCACACGACGGCGACCATCGATTACGGGGTCGTGCTCTCGGGCCACGCCACGCTCGAACTCGACGACGGGGCCGCGGTGACACTGCACCCTGGCGACACCTACGTGCAGAACGGCACACGTCACAGGTGGTCCAACGAGGGCGACGTGCCTGCCGTCATCGCGGTCGTCCTCATCGGTGCGCATCACGACACGGTGACGTGAGCACCACCGTAGCTACGCCGGTCCCGCCCACAGCCGTACGAAGGACGTGTGCCCTTCGACGATCATTTTGATCATGCCGGCATGGCCGACACGAACTCTGTCCGCTCGGATCCGGCACACAACCCCTGCATCCGGGAGCAGGAGCTCACGTGACGATATGAAGCGCCAGATCATGCGGAAGAGCGAGGTCATGAGGGAGCGTCATAAGGCACCGCGAGGTCATGAGGAGCGCGAAGACGCGCGTATGCCGGCTGATCGGTCCGAAGCCCGGAGCCTCATTCGGACTGGAGGACTCTCCCCCACAACGGCGAAGGGCGAGAGGTCATGGTTTGCCCCCTGCGCCGACGAAGGTGAGCTCGACGTTGGATCGCCCTCATGGACCAGCGTTTGGAGTGCACCTCGTGATGGTGGTGCCGGCACAAGCGTGACCAGATTGTCGAGATCCGTCGCTCCCGCCGGGGTCCAGGGCACGATGTGGTGGGCGTTGGTGTAGATGGCGTTGGCCAGCCGGGAAAACGACAGTGGCGGTCCCGGCGCCACAGCTCGCGGCGCTGGGTCTCGGTCGGCAGGCGCCGGGCTCGCCCCTCGTACATGGTGTGGCCGGCCTCGTCATCGAGGGCAACCACGAACGTTGCGTCGCAGGCCAGGCGTTCGAGCACCTCGGCGTGATGAGACCGCCTCGCTCGAGCTCGGCCACCAGGCCCCGAGAGGTGACGTCTGCCAGGAGCGCCTCGAGGGCCACGTGGGCAACGACGACCGGAGGATCGCTCCATCTCCCTCGACCCTCGTCCCTGCCACCTCGACCTTGATCCGCTCGGCTATAACCCCCACGCCCCTGGCGCGTCAGCGCCAGGAGAGCGAGGCCCATGCGCTCGTCGTGCGGAGAGCTCGTCCTCCTCGTCCGCCATCGTTCGGCCCTGCCTCGAGCGTGCCCTTGAGCTCGACATAGTCGGCGGCGGGGAGCGAAGCGACCAGCGCCGAGGTGGCGTCGTGGCAGCGGAGGGTGGGGCGCTCCGGTCCCTCTGTCCTCTTCGGACGCTGTTTCGAGGGCTGCGGCGCTTCGTTGCGCCAGCTCAGGCAGGTCTCGCACGTGAGTCCTTCGCCGTCTTCGGCCCACTCGGCGTCGACTCGGGAGTCGCGACGTCGACGAGGGCGCGGACCTGGTCAAAGCTGAGGTGACTCCGACGAGAGAGCACCTTGCGAGCTTGGGCAGATCGAAGAGGCGTTCGCCGACATGGGCCAGTGCCCGAGCCGACGAGCGCGGAGCGACCAGTGTGGCCCGCCAAGCCAGGTCTCCAGCGACGTCGCCCCGTCGGCGCGGAAGGCCTCGCGCCGGGCGACCTCTGCGCCGAGCTGGGCCTCGCGTCCCGCCAGCGCTTCCTTGGCCCGGGCCGTCTCTGCCAGTTCGGCCAAGAGTGCCTCATTGTTCAGCTGCGCAAGCTCTTCGTTGGTGAGAGGTCGGAGGGCAGTGGTCGGCATATCGGCGCTCGCCGCCCGGACTGTGGTGCGCATACAGAACGGAACGGTCGGCCATCGGATGCGTTTTGGTCGGTGGCCGACATCGGATCCGACGGGCGCGAGCACGACGCCGCATCTCGGCAGATCAAGTGCCGTCCGGATCGTGGCCGGCAAGGATGTCCTCGGTCCGGCGACGCAGGTCGTCCGGCTCGACATCGAGGGCGGCGAACGTCCGGGACGCCGGGCCGTCGCCCATGTCGAGCAGCGAGAGCAGAAGGTGCTCCGTTCCGATCGTGGGGTCCCCCCCGTGCCAGGCAGGTCCGGAGAGCTCCTTCGAGCACGCGTCTGGAACCCGGGGTGAACGGAGGCGATCAGACGGAAGCACCCTCGGGGATGCCGGGACTGGAAGGGCTCTCGACGAGCTCGTCCACCACTTCCCTGGCGCGCTCGATATCCAGGCCGGACAGCGCGCCGGCCGCGACACCGCGGCCCTCGCCTCTGAGACCGAGTTGGACATTTCGCTGCCTATACCGAGAAGACGGGCCTCTCGAGGGCGAGGACCAGGACCCGTCAGGCGGTCGTCGAACCGCGCCAACATCAGGCGTCGGCGAAGTCCACCACCACGGGGGCGTGATCCGAAGGTTTCTTTCCCTTGCGCGCGTCCCGGTCCCGGAACGCACCGGTGGCGCGGCCGACAAGATCTGCGCTCACCAGCACCAAGTCGATGCGCATCCCGCGGCCCTCATGGAAGTCGCCGGCGCGGTAATCCCACCAGGTGAACGTGCCGGGCTCGTTGAAGCGCCGGAACACGTCACTGAGTCCCCACCCCTCGATCTCCTGCAAGGCCAGTGCGCTCGGGCTCGCTCACGTGGGTCGCGCCCACGTAGGCGGCTGGATCCCAGACGTCGCCGTCGTCGGGAGCGACGTTGAAGTCCCCGCACACCGCGATGGACGATCCCGGCGGGCAGGCCGCGTCGAGCGTCTTGCGAAGCTGGCCCAACCAGGCCAGTTTCACGGCGTAGAACTCATTGTCCAACGCTCGCCCGTTCGGGACGTAGACGGCGAAGATGCGCGATCCACCACATTCGGCCGACACGATGCGGCAACCGTGTTCGTCGTCGATCCGTGCCGAATCCCCTCATGACGTCCGACAGCCCGACTCGGCTCAGGATGGCGACCCCGTTCCAACGGCCGTCCCCATGAGGCGCCGACTCGTATCCGAGTGCCTCGAACTCGTCGACGGGGAACTTCTCGTCCGCCAGCTTCGTCTCCTGCATGCACAAGACGTCAGGCTGGTTGGCCTGCAGCCACTCGATGACCCGAGGCATACGGGCACCGAGCGAGTTGACGTTCCACGTAGCCAGGCGCATCAATCCGCTCCCCCGTCGACGATCACGAACAGCAGCTCCGCTTCGCAGGCGGTCTGCCCGCCGACGGAAGCCACGCCCCGGCCCTTCCCGGCTCGAGCCGAGAGCCTGTCCATTGACACTTCGAGGTCCAATGTCTCGCCCGGGACGACCTGGCGGCGGAATCGAGCTCGCTCGATGCCCCCGAAGAGTGGCAACTTGCCGGCGTAACGGTCATCGAGCAGGACCGCAATACCGCCGAGCTGGGCCAGGGATTCCACCATGAGCACGCCCGGAAGGGTCGGACGCCCAGGGAAGTGGCCGAGAAAGAACGGCTCGTCGCCGAGCTCCCAGGTGCCACGGGCGGACACGCCCGGCTCCACCGCCTGGACCTCGGTCACGAAGAGGAACGGTGGCCGGTGCGGGAGCACATCGGCCGGTCGGGGCAGGGTCATCAACCGGAGGCTACCCACCGTCATCGCGGGGCCGATGCCGACGCCACCTTGGCCGTTGCCGCCCTTTTCTTCTGATTCTCGGCCGCCTTCTTCTTGGCTGCGACCCCCGCGGCGGCCTTCTTCGTCGGATTCCTCGCCGTAGTTGCGGACGACTTCGCAGGCTGTGCCTTCTTGGCCCGATCGACCGTCTTCTTCGTCGCGCCGGCCCGCTTCGTCGCGACACCCGTCTTCTTCGCCGGCGTCGCTGCGGGCGACGACGATTGGCCGGCAGCCTTCTTGATCGATTTTTGTTTGGTGGCCTCGTCAGCGCCCGCTCTGCCGTTCCTCGCACTCCTCTTTGCCGGGGACCCGGTTCGCTCGTCCGACACCGCCGCCTTGGCCCGGGTTGTCTTCTTCGACGTCCCGCTCCGCGACGATGTGGCCCCCTTCGCCCCGGACGATGCCCTTTTGGCCGATCCCGATGCTGCTGACGGTGTCGCCGTCGCTGCACCCTTGGCCGGTGTCGCCTTCTCGAGAGATGCTGCCGCCCCTTTGCCCGGAGTCGCCATTTCGGCCGACGCCTGTGCCCGCTGGGCGGGAGCCTTCCTCCCTGCCTTCGATACCTTTGCTGCCTTCTTTACCGAGGCCGACCTAGGCCTGGGACGAGAATCCGACTTCTTGGCGGACGATCTCTGCCTCGTCAGTGCCTTGCCCGCGGATGGTCTCGCAGCCTCCATCGCCGCGGGGACCTCGACTGGCGTGCGTTCACTGGCGGTTCCCGCCGAGGGCCAGCTCCGCCACCCGGCGAGGAGGATCGAGCCCGGCGAGCAGGAACGGGCGGACCTCGCCTTTCTTCAGGACCTGCCGCGCTTTCGTCGGTGGCGGCGTGCCCATGGCGGTGAGCGGGATATAGCAGTGCAGGCACGCCGCCGACGGGCAGCCCCACGTCGACCATGGCGCCGTGAGACGTGAACGAGACCACCTCGCCCTCGATGGTGCTGCCGACGGCGAACGCTGCCACGAAGTTGATGAAGGCGAGGGGCTCGTTGACGGCCGGCGGTGGCGACGTTCCGCGTCCTTGTTCTTCTTCGACCCTCGTCGATTTGCAGCAGCGGTCCCGGCCGACGGCTTCCCCCCCTCCTCCTTCTTGGCCTTGCCTCCCTTCGGGGTCGAAGCCTTCTTCCGGCGTGCCTCGTCGCCTTCGGACCGGGGGGGTGCAGGGCTTCCTCGACCGCCTCGTCGATCGCGCTCACGAAGACCGGGTCGACCTTGGGCTGCACCGGGGGCGGCGTCGCCGGCACGAGCGGCCAGGACGTCGCAAGGGGCACGGAGGTCTTCGGCGCCTTCTTCGCCGACTTCGTCCTCTTCGCCGCCTTCTTCGCCGCCCGGGCGAGCTCGGCCGCTTTCACCGCGCGGAGTCCGGGTGCTTCTTCGACCTGGCTTCAGCCGTTGCAGCGCGGCTCTTCGGGACCGCGGATCGGAAGTCTCGGCGTGAAGATCCAACCCACGCCGGGAACGGGTTTGCCGCCGACGAGGCGTCCCTCGTCGAAGAGCCACGGATGCTCGCCATGGAATTCCTGGAACGAGTCGTTCGACAGGACTATGGCATTGGTTCGTTCGGCGATGCGCAGGACGAAGGCGTCGCCCCGTCCGATCGCTCCTGCCGGCGGCGACACCATTTCGCCGTCGAGCATCGCCTCGCGCACCTTCTCACGCTCGGATTCCGAGACACGGATGCTCGAAGGTCGCATCGACGACCACGATGATGCTCGAGCCAGGATCTTCGGCCGCGTAGGACCGGACCGCCTCGTCGAGTTGCGCCAGGCTCGGAGAGGTTCGTCCTTCGGTGGCCAGGTTCGACCCGTCCACCACCACGTGATGCGATTCAGCCAACGGACACGTCGCAGTAGGTCGGACTGCTCGAGCTGATGCAGGGCAGCGGTCCCGATCGCCGGGCTGGCCGACTCCGCCCGGCTCACGTGCCGGAGCCGGAGCCGTTCGGGAAGGCAGGAGTGCAAGCGTGCGTGCACGAATGGCCAGGCGCCCATGTTCTCGGGCTCCTCCTGCAACCAGACGACCTCGTCTGCCGCGTCGGTAGCGGTCGAGGATCACGGTGAGGGGCTTCACGGGCCACGGGTATAGCTGCTCGACGCGGACCACCGCGACCCGGGCTCCCTCGTCGGCCGGCAATTCCGTGCCGGCGCTGCACCGCCTCATGGGCGATCTTGCCGCTGCACAGGACCACGTGGCGGACCGACGCAGGATCAGCCACGGGGTCATCGATGACCGGTGCGAATCCGCCCGCTTCGAGATCCGTCGAAGGACGAGCGGGAGGCGCTGGGCACGAAGCATCGACTTGGGTGTGACCACGACGAGCGGCCGTTCCGGGATCGCGCAACGCCTGCGATCTCAGCAGGTGGAAGTACTGGGCGGCGCGTGGAGGGGACGGCGACCCGGAGGTTGCCTTTCGCCCCGAGGGCGAGGAAGCGCTCGAAGCGAGACGACGAGTGCTCCGGACCCTGCCCCTCGTAGCCATGAGGGAGCAACAGGACCAGTCCTGAGTGCTGGCCCCACTTGATCTCGGCGGCCGCCAGGAAGTTGTCGATGATGATCTGCGCCCCGTTCACGAAGTCACCGAACTGTGCTTCCCAGGCGACCAGGGCTTCCGGCGCCTCCACCGAATAGCCGTACTCGAAACCCACGGCGGCATATTCGGACAACAGGGAGTCGCGCACGGTGAACGAGCCGAGCGGCTGAGACGGCTCCAGATCCGAGGCCCCGACCCGCTCGAGCCCCGCATCGAGATGCGCCAGGGGAACGAACTCCTCCCCGTTCGTGTAGTCGACGAGCACGGCATGGCGCTGGCTGAATGTGCCCCGGCGGGTGTCCTGGCCGGTCAGGCGCACGTCGACGCCTTCGTACAGCAGCGATCCGAGGGCGAGGGCCTCGGCCAAGGCCCAGTCGACCTCTCCCGAGGCGACCATGTCGTCGCGCTGGGCGAATTGCCGCGCCAGCTTTGGGTGGACCGTGAACCCGTCGGGCACGGTCTCGACGGCGGAGGCGAGCGCGTGGAGGACGTCGCCCGGAACGCCCGTCTCGGCGGGCACGGGCTCGGCCGGCCCGGGGTCGGGTGCAGGTAGCTCGGTGGGCACGAGCGAGGGCTCGTTGCGGACCTCGTCGAGGACCGACTGGAGCCGCGCGTTGAAGTCGTCGAGAGCCGCCTCTGCTTCCTCGAGCGTGATGTCGCCCCGCCTGATCAGGGTCTCGGTGTAGAGCTTGCGCACCGAACGCTTGGCTTCGATGCGCTGGTACATCAGAGGCTGGGTGTAGCTCGGGTCGTCGCCTTCGTTGTGGCCGTGCTTGCGGTAACAGACGAGATCGATGACGACGTCCTTGTGGAAGGTCTGGCGGAAGGCGAACGCGAGCCGGGCGGCACGCACGCAGGCCTCGGGGTCGTCGCCGTTGACGTGGAAGATCGGCGCCTGGACCATCTTGGCCACGTCGGTCGGGTAGACGGATGTGCGGGCGGACGCTGGTGCCGTCGTGAATCCGAGCTGGTTGTTGATCACCACGTGCACCGTGCCACCAGTGCGGTAGCCGGAAAGACCCGACAGGTTCAGCGTCTCTGCCACCACTCCCTGTCCGGCGAAGGCAGCGTCGCCATGGACGAGGACCGACATGCAGGGGAACCCGAACGATCCTTCCCGGGTGGCGGGAGTTCCGTCGGTGGGCGGAGAGATCTTGTCCTGCTTGGCCCGGGTCATGCCCTGGACGACGGGGTCCACCGCCTCGAGGTGCGAGGGGTTGGACGCGAGCGTGACGGGGAGCTCCTCCCCCGCACTGCCGTGGAAGATCCCCCTGGCGCCCTTGTGGTACTTGACGTCACCCGAACCCTGGACGGACTCGGGATCGAGGTTGCCCTCGAATTCCTCGAAGATCTCGCGGTACGACTTGCCGACGATGTTCGCCAGCACGTTGAGCCGGCCACGATGTGCCATGCCCATCACCACCTCGGCCACGGCGGAGCCGGCCGCGCGAATCGAGGAGCGCGTCGAGCAGGACGATCGTCGACTCCGCTCCCTCGAGCCCGAAGCGCTTCTGACCGACGTAGCGGGTGTGGAGGAACCGCTCGAAGACCTCGGCCGCGTTCAGACGATCGAGGATGTGCCGCTGCTCGTCCGGTTTGAGTGTGGTCGGCTGGCCCTCGACATGCTGCTGGATCCAGTGCTTCTGCGCCGGGATCCTGAATGTGCATGTACTCGATGCCGAGCGTGCGGCAATACGCGTCCCGGAGGACGTGGAGGATCTCGTCGAGGGTGGCAACCTCGCGGCCCGCCAGGCCGTCCGCTACGAAGTGGCGCGGTAGGTCCCAGATCGTCAGCCCGTAGGTGAGCGGGTCGAGCTCGGGGTGGATGTGCGGCGGCTCGGCGTCGAGGGGGTCGAGATGGGCGATGAGGTGCCCTCGCACGCGGTACATGTTGATGAGGGTCTGCACCCGCACCTGCTTGACCGCCTTCTGGTGCTCGCCCTCCTCGGTACCCGGGCCGGCGTTGTTGTCGACCTGCCAGCGCACGGGCTCGTAGGGCACACCCATCGACTCGAAGAGGTCGTCGTAGAACCCTTCGGCGCCGGTCAGCAGGGCGGCGACGCGGGCGAGGAAGAGTCCTGATTCGGCGCCCTGGATGATGCGGTGGTCGTACGTCGACGTGAGCGTCACGACCTTGCCCAGGCCGAGCTCGGCCAGCACCCGGGGATCGGCCGCCTCGTACCCCGCGGGGTACCCGAGGGCGCCGACTCCGATGATGGCACCTTGTCCCGGCATGAGCCTCGGCACGGACTGGACCGTGCCGAGCGTGCCCGGATTGGTGAGCGACACCGTCGTGCCGGCGAAATCATCAGGAGTGATCCGGCCGGTGTGGATCTTGCGGATCAGATCCTCGTAGGCGACCACGAAGGACCGGAAGTCGAGAGTGTCAGCGTCGCGGATGCACGGCACGAGGAGGGTGCGGCTCCCGTCGGGCTTCTCCTGGTCGACGGCAAGCCCGAGTCCCACGTGCTTGTGGTGGACGACCCCGGGCTTGCCCGAACCTTCGACGTCGGCGACAAAGGCGGAGTTGAGCACGGGCACGTCGTGGAGCGCGCGGACGACGGCATACCCGATGATGTGGGTGAAGCTGACCTTGGCGCCGGAGGTCCTGGCCAGCTGGTTGTTGAGGATCAGGCGGTTGACCTCGAGGAGCCGCGCCGGGACCGTGCGGACACTGGTCGCGGTCGGGACGCCCAGGCTGGCCTCCATATTCGCGACCACGCGAGAAGCTGCCCCGCGGAGCATGGTGGGCGACTCGACGGACCGGGAGCGGCGCCGCCGCAGGAGGGAGCGGCAACGGTGGTGGTCGGCGTGCCGATGGTGCCCCGATCGGTGGCACGTGCCGTCGGGCGACGACTGGCTCGGCGTCGGTAGTCGGCGTCGGCGTCGCGTTGGGTCGGCGGTGGTCGGCCGGCGTCGCCGGGGCGCTCTGGGTCTGTGGTGCCGGGACCGGTGCCGGGCGGTAGTCGGCGAAGAACTCCCGCCAACTGTCCCCCACCGACTCGGGATCGGCCAGGAAACGTTCGTACATGTCGTCGACCAGCCAGGCGTTGGGGCCGAAGGACCCGCTCGAGCCGCCGAACTGGGACATGTCTTTCACCCTACCGGCGGTGACGGGGCCAGGGATTGGTGTTGGGGCCAGGGATTAGGGTCTGGCCTGCCCATGAGCTACCCGGCCGCACTCAGCGTGGTGTCGCGGCCGTCCGTGGAGCCGGGTGCCGCCACCGTGATCTTCGTCCACGGGTCGCTCGACCGGGGCGACAGCTTCCGGCGCGTCATGCGCCGGCTGCCCGATCTGCAGCACCGTGGCGTACGACCGCAGGGGGTATCAAGGCTCCAGGGGCGGCGGGGTGACGGACCTGCAGCGGTCATGTCGCCGACCTCCTGGCCATCAGCCGGCACGGCCCGGCGCGAGTCGGACGGTCCCGTGGTCGCCATCGGCCACAGCCTCGGCGGCGACGTCGTCGTCGGGGCGGCGCTGGCCGATCCGGGGGCCTTCGATTCGATCGGCGCCTACGAGCCACCCATGCCGTGGTTGGGGTTCCGGCGCGATCGGCCGTCCGGTGCAGCGCCGTCCGCGGCTTCGGAATCGGGGGCGGCCGGGGGGCCGGGCTGGCCCGAATTGGCCGACGACCCGGCCGAGGAGGCGGAACGGTTCTTCTCGCGCATGGTGAGCCCCGGGGCGTGGGC
The DNA here is from genome assembly GCA_963824445.1 of uncultured Acidimicrobiaceae bacterium. Classification (GTDB taxonomy): domain Bacteria; phylum Actinomycetota; class Acidimicrobiia; order Acidimicrobiales; family RAAP-2; genus Bog-473. Next base: position 886,320 of record CAWGPG010000004.1, read on the forward strand.
CCGGCTGAGCGAGGACGGGCGCGCCTCCCGCCGGGCAGACGGACCGGCGGTCATCGCCGACATGCGCAGCCTGCGGGGGGAGGGCGCGCCATTCGACGTCCTGCGCCTGTCGTTGCCCGCCGTGTTCGGGGTGGGAGGGGAGCGTTCTGCACTCGCACCACCGGCGCGGCGTGCGCTGGCTGGGCGACAACGTCCCGGGCGCAACGGTGTTCGAGATCGAGGCGGCGCAGCACGGTGCGCACCTCTCACACCCGGACCATTTCGCCGCGATGGCGCGGCTGGTGGTGGAGCGGGCGGAGTAGCTCGGCTCGCCGATACCCGGCGGTCAGGCGGACGAGAAGGGCGGCAGCCCGCCGTCTTGCAGCGGGTCGGCCGAGGCGACGCCGGAGGCGGATGCGGCGGCCGGCACGCGCCCGTGGGTGTGCTTGAGGCGCCGGGAGAGCATCTCGTCGTACTCGACCCCTTTGCCCTCGCTCTTCATCCCGGTGATGAGCGGCGAATGCGACAGGAAGACCGCGCCGAGGAACATGACGAGCAACGAGATCGCCTCCAGCGGCCCGTAGGGGCCGGTCGTCCGCAGGGTGTCGCCGTAGAGGGCGATGCCGAGGCAGATGCTCGCCAGCGGGTCGACCAGCACGAGCGTGGACTGCGAGGCGGCGAGGGGCCCGGCGTGGAACGCGTTCTGGGTCAGGAAGAGGCCCAGGAGCCCGAAGACGGCCACGCCGTAGGTCTGCCAGTGGGCGAACATCGTCACCCAGTCCCCGGCGGCGTAGTTGCCGGCCGTCTTGATGAGCGCAGCCGTGAAGGCGTAGGCGATGGCGGCGGACGAGCCGAACATGGCGGCCTTCCACCACCGGGGGCCCCACCGGGTGGCCACGACCGTCAGGCAGATGAAGAAGGACTGCGCCCCCGCCCACGACGATCCAGCCGAGGTTGGTCGGTACCTCGTCCCCGCCGCCCGGCGCGGCGAAGTACAGGAACCCGGCGAGCCCGAAGGCGATGGCGCCCGCGCCCACCCACTCCCGCATCGAGATGTCGAAGCGGAAGTAGGTCCCGAGGATGGCGACCAGGAAGAGCAGCTCCATCGTCAGGATCGGCTGCACCACCGACAGACGGCCGATGTGCAGCGCGAAGGACTGGAGGAGGAACGAGCACACCATGAACCCGAAACCCAGGAGCCAGACCCCTCGCCGGATGGCGTGGGTCAGCAGGCTGAGCCGCATGGTGGTCTCCTCAGGGGCGTCCTCTACCCCCATGCGTTGGAAGACGCTGGTCAGAGCGTTGGAGAGGGCCGCCGCTACGGCGAGGACGTAGACCATCGCTGCAGTTGCGATGCTAACGGGCGGTTGTCACAGAGCACGCAGTCTGCGCTCAGCTGGCGCTCAGGTCGTGGAACCTGCGCTGCAGGCCCGCGGCTGGACGCAGGAATCCTGTGTCTGCAGACCGGCATTGCACCGAATCGGATCCCCGTCCGGCACCTTCCTGCAGAAATTCAGAGATCCCGACCTACCAACAATGTGGCGGTTAGGTTACGTTTAGGCCATCTACCCGCACTGGGTGTGCTGGAAGCTGTAGGTGATCGACCGTCACCGGGGCGGCCGATGAGCATTAGGGGAGTGCAATGGGACTGAAGGGGTTACTCAAGCGGTCGGCCTTCGCGGGCCTGGCCGCAGGGGCGCTGAGCCTGTCGGTCGTGGCCGTCACGCCCGCGACCAGCGGGGCTTCGACCAAGGCGTCGTCGTCCGGCGGGACCGCCACCATGGCGCTCGACGAGACCCTGGTCGGTTTCAACATCAACACGTCGGCCGCGTCCGAGTTCGTGCTGCAGGAGATCATGAACGTGGTCTGGCCGCAGGCGTTCATCGTCAACGCCAAGCTCCAGCCCGTCCTGAACACGCAGCTGCTCGAGAGCGCGACGCAGACGAGCGCCAGCCCCCAGACCGTCGTCTACAAGCTGAACCCCAAGGCGGTGTGGTCCGACGGTACGCCGATCACCGCCGACGACTTCATCTACAACTGGCAGGCCCAGAGCGGCAACGCCGCCTACACGGACGTGGGTGGCAAGCCCTACGACGCCGCCTCGACGACCGGCTACAACCAGATCCAGTCCGTCGTCGGGTCCGACCCGTCGGGCGGCGCGGCGTGCGATCCGGGCAGCACGGCCGACCGCAACGTCGGGCTGTGCCCGAACGGCCGCACCATCACCATGACGTTCAAGCCCTCCTTCACCGACTGGCGGGCCCTCTTCACCGACATCGTCCCGGCGCACATCTCCCGGACGGTGGGGTGGAACACCGGCTTCACCGGGGCGGCCCAGACCATCTCGGGCAGCTGGTTCAAGATCCAGAGCTACAACGAGAACCAGTCGGTCGTCCTGGTGCGCAACCCCACCTACTGGGGCACGCCGGCCAAGCTCGACAAGCTCGTCTTCCAGTTCTTCTCGGCCGACAGCCAGCTGGTGCCGGCCCTGCAGAACGGCGAGATCGACATCTTCAACCCGTCGACGGTGAACCTCTCCATCGTCCAGACGGCCAACCAGGTGCCGAACACGACCAAGGCGACGCTCCCCGGCCTCGAGTTCGAGCACTTCGACTTCAACCAGGCCGACCCCTACCTGGCCAAGGTGCAGGTGCGTGAGGCGATCGCCCACGGCGTGAACCGGGCGGCGTTGATCCAGCGCACGGTCGGCGAGATCGCCAAGGGCATCAAGCCGCTCGGAAGCCGCATGTTCATGCCGACGCAGCAGGGATTACAAGGGCACGTCAACTACGCCTACAGCCCGAGCACCTCGACAGAACCTGTTCAAGGAGCTCGGCTTCACCAAGGGGTCGGACGGCTACTGGCACCCGAACTACGGGCCGCAGAAGGGCCAGGACCTGACCTTCACCATCCAGTCGACCACCGGCAACAGCATCCGGTCCCAGACGGAGGAGCTGTTCGCGTCCGAGATGAAGGCGATCGGCGTCAAGATCAACATCCAGAACTACGACGCCAGCACCTTCTTCGGGACCAACCTGGTCGAGCGGCACCTACCAGATCGGCGAGTTCGCCTGGGTGGCGACGCCGTTCGTGTCGGGCAACCAGTCCATCTACTGCTCGTACACCGAACACGAACAACTGCGGGCAGAACTGGACGCACTCGGCCAACACCCAGGTGGACTCGGACATGAAGACCGGCGCCTCGGCCCCGAGCACGTCGCAGGAGGCCACGGACTTCAACAAGGCCGACGCCATCCTGTGGCAGAACATGGTCACTCTGCCGCTCTACCAGAAGCCGCAGTTCTGGGCCTGGACCAACAAGCTCAAGGGCGTCGTCCCCAACACCTCGAGCGTCGGGGTCACCTGGAACGCCGAGAACTGGACGATCAGCTAGTCCGTACGCGGAGAAGGGGTCGGCCTCCGGTGGCCGGCCCCTTCTCGCCGCTCCGACCTGGACCTAGACTCCGCCCATGTTCGCCTACGTCGCGAGGCGCCTGCTGATCAGCATCGTCGTGCTGTTCTTCGCGACGATCTTCGTCTTCGTCCTCGTGGCCAGCTCCGGCGACCCGCTCGCCCTGCTGATGAGCAACCCCCACATCCCCCACTCCACCATCGTGGCGAGGGAGAACCTGCTCCACCTCAACGACCCCATGTGGGAGCGCTACTGGATCTGGCTCACCAACGCCCTGCACGGGAACCTCGGGACCACGATCAGCCGGCCAGGACGTTGCGTCGGAGGCGATATCACACCTCTTCGTGACCCTGCGCATGGTGGTGATCGCCACCGTCATCGCCATCTTCGTGGCCATCTTCATGGGCGTGATGGCCGCGGTCCGGCAGAACAAGGCCACCGACCACGCCATCACGGTCACCAACTTCGTCCTGCTGGCGACGCCGGTGTTCGTCCTCGGCCTGGCGCTCAAGGAGTTCGTCGCCATCCCGATCAACGAGCACACCGGCCACATCATCTTCTACACCAACGGGGAGCAGAGCCCTACGCTCAGCGGTTCCTTCTTCAGCCGGCTGCCCGACTACGCCGCGCACACCGCCCTGCCCGTGCTGACCCTGATCCTGGTGTCGTACTCGTCGTGGGCGATCTACCAGCGGTCGTCCATGATCGAGACGCTCGACGCCGACCACGTCCGCCTGGCCCGCGCCAAGGGCCTGAGCCGGCGGCGCGTCCTGGTCCGCCACGTCCTGCGCAACGCGCTCATCCCCGTGACGACCGTCGTCGCCCTCGACTTCGCCGCCGTGCTCGGCGGCGCCATCATCACCGAGATCATCTTCGGGTGGCAGGGCCTGGGTCAGTGGTACCTCGAAGGCGTCACCAACCTGGACACGAACGTGATGCTGGCCTACCTGCTCATCACGGCCACGTTCGTCATCCTCTTCAACCTCGTCGCCGACATCCTCTACGGCGTGCTCGATCCGAGGATCCGCTATGCCTGAACCGCTGGCCAAGGAGAACTTCGTCTCCAGACCCCCCAGTCCGTGTCCACGGTGGAGGCGGGCAGCCATACCCTGGCCAGCGTCGGCGCCGGGCTCGAGCTCTCGGCGGCGGACGCCCACGGGCTCAGCGGTGAGGCGAAGAGCCAGTCGCGCATCGTCCTCGGGCGCTTCTTCCACCAGCCGCTGGCCATCGTCGGGTCAGCGTGTTCGCTGCTGCTCGGCATCGCCTCGCTGGTCGTCGGCCACTTCTGGACCTACAGCTACACCTCCATCACCAACGTCCTCAACGGTCCGCCATCGAGCGCCAACCCGTTCGGCACGAACGCCATCGGGAACGACATGCTCGCCCAGGTCATGGCCGGTGTCGAGAAGGACATCCAGATCGCGCTTGACCGTGGCCGCCATGGCCACGCTCATCGGCGTGACGATCGGCGCCATCGCCGGCTTCTACCGCGGCTGGGTGGACTCGCTCCTCATGCGCTTCGTCGACCTCGTCCTGGTGCTCCCCGTGCTCGCCGTCCTCATCGTGCTGGCCAACAAGCTGTCGAAGGAGTCGGACAACTGGCTGGGCCTGGCCATCATCATCGGGCTCCTCTCGTGGACTTATGTGGCCCGGCTGGTGCGCGGCGGACTTCCTCTCGCTGCGCGAACGTGACTTCGTCGAAGCCTCCCGCGCGCTCGGCGCGACAAACCGCCGCATCATCGTCAAGCACATGTTGCCCAATGCGGTCGGACCGATCATCGTCAACGCGACCCTGACCGTTGCGCTCAGCATCATCTTCGAGTCCACGCTCTCGTTCCTCGGGCTCGGCGTGCAGCCGCCCAACGTGTCGTTGGGACTCCTGGTCGACCAGGGTCAGGACTCGGCGACCACCGAATGGTGGCTCTTCGTGTTCCCGGTCGCCTTCCTCATCATCCTGATCCTCTCGATCTTCCTCATCGGCGACGGCCTGAGGGAGGCGTTCGACCCCAAGAAGAGCCGGGTCAGGGCCTGAGTGGCCGAGCCCGCGCTCCAGATCGAAGGACTCCAGGTCGACTTCCGGACAAAGGACGGCGTCGTCCACGCCGTACGGGGCATCGACTTCACTCTGGCTCCCGGCGAAGTCCTGGGCATCGTGGGCGAATCGGGTTCGGGGAAATCGGTGACGGCTCTGGCCACGATGGGGCTCCTGCCCAAGAGCGCGGCAGATACAAGGATCCATCAAGTACAAGGGCCGCGAGCTGCTCGGGCTGAAGGAGAAGCAGCTCACCGGCTTGCGCGGCACCGACATCGCCATGATCTTCCAGGACCCGATGACCTCGCTCAACCCTGTGTACACCATCGGGTGGCAGATCGCAGAAGCCATCAAGGCGCACCAGGACGTGAACAAGGAGGCGGCGGAGTCGCGCGCCATCGAGCTCCTGGCCAAGGTCGGTATCCCCAATCCGGCCGAACGGGTCGACAGCTATCCGCACGAGTTCTCCGGAGGGATGCGTCAGCGCGCCGTGATCGCCATCGCCATGGCGAACGACCCCGACGTGATTTTGGCCGACGAGCCCACGACGGCGCTCGACGTGACCGTCCAGGCACAGGTGCTCGCGTCGCTCAAGACGGCGCTCGGCGAGACCGGGGCGGCGCTGCTCCTCATCACCCACGACCTCGGCGTGATCGCCGGCCTGGCCGACCGCGTGCTCGTCATGTACGCCGGGCGGGTCGTGGAGATCGGGACAGCCGAGGACGTGTTCTACCGACCCTCCATGCCCTACACGCTGGGGCTGTTGGGTTCGCTGCCTCGGCTCGACAGTGACGGCACGGAGCGGTTGCGCCAGATACCGGGAGCCCCGCCGTCCATGCTCGGTGACCGCACCGGCTGTCCGTTCGCGCCGCGTTGCCCGCTGGCGCAAGAGGTGTGCCTCGAGTCCGAACCCGACCTCGTCGTCGTGCCGTCGGTCACTTCGGACGGCCGGCGATCACCGCTCGGCCTGCCACTTCGCCGAGGAGGTCGGACGCGGCGACCACGGTGGTGTCTTCTCCGACGGTGTCGTCGACAACGTGATCGACAACGTGATCGAGAACGTCATCGACAACGTGGTCGGACCGTGACGATCTCCGAGATCGGCGCGGACACTGCGGCACCGCGCGCTCCCGAAGTGCTGCTCGAGGTGACCGACCTGGTCAAGCACTTCCCGCTCCGTGGCGGCACGTTCGTACGTCACAAGGTTGGAGTGGTGCACGCCGTGTGCGGCGTCAGCTTCACCATCTCGCCGGGCGAGACCCTCGGGCTCGTCGGAGAGTCCGGTTGTGGAAAGTCGACGACGGGGCGATCCGTGCTCCAGCTGATCAAGCCGACGTCGGGCTCCGTCCGCTTCGACGGCACCGAGCTGACCGAGCTCCACGGGCCGCGATCTACGCCGAGTGCGCCGCGACATCCAGGTCGTCTTCCAGGACCCCTTCGCTTCGCTCGACCCACGCCTCCCCGTCGGAGAGGCCATCGCCGAGCCGCTGCAGATCCACGGGTTCCATGACCGAGGAGCGGTCAACCGCCGAGTGGCGGAGATGCTCAAGCTGGTCGGGCTCGAGTCGTACCATGCCAACCGCTACCCCAACGAGTTCTCCGGTGGCCAACGCCAGCGGGTCGGCATCGCCCGCGCCCTCGTCCTCCAACCCAAGCTCCTGGTGCTCGACGAGCCCGTGTCGGCGCTCGACGTCTCCATTCAGGCAGGGGTCGTAAACCTGCTCGACGACCTGCAGCAAGAGCTCGGCGTCGCGTTCCTCTTCATCGCGCACGACCTCTCCGTGGTCCGCCACATCTCGGACCGGGTGGCGGTGATGTACCTGGGCAAGATCGTCGAGATCGGAAACCGGGCCGACGTCTACGAGCGGCCGGCTCACCCCTACACCCAGGCCCTGCTCTCCGCGGTCCCGATCCCGGACCCGAGGGCCGAGCGGGCCCGGAAGCACATCGTGCTGGAGGGCGACGTCCCGAGCCCGCAGTCACCCCCCTCGGGGTGTCGCTTCCGGACCCGGTGCTGGAAAGCGCAGGACATCTGCGCCTCCGAAGAGCCCGCACTCGTCGACCGCGGGCAGGGCCACCCCGTCGCCTGCCACTTCGCCGAGGTCGCCGTCGTCGTCTGACGTCACGAGCTCGTCTGACGTCATGAGCTCGTCTGACGCCACGGGATCGCTGCCCCACGGGTGACCGCTCCAGGGCAACCGCGCATGAAGGCCCAACTGTGCCGGTGGATCGCCGACGGGCCGTAGCCACGCAGCGCCGTCTTGTGCACCATTGACGGATACCCCTTGTTCCGTTCGAAGGCATACGCAGGGAAGTGTTCGGACTCTTCTCGCATGATGCGGTCGCGCACCACCTTGGCCAGGACCGATGCCGCAGCGACCGAGGCACAGTGTGCGTCGGCGTCCACGATCGGTCGCACCAGCCCCTCGAACGGCTCGCGGTCGTGGCGCAGAAGGTTGGTCGGGCCGTCCACGATGAGGGCCGCCGGAACCAGGTCGAGTTGGGAAAGGGCGCGGTGGGCCGCCACCCTCCAGGCCTCCGTCATGCCCCACTCGTCGCACTCTGCGGCGCTGCTGTGACCGACCGCCCAGCTGTGGCACCACGCGCCGACCGCTTCGAAGATGTCCTCACGCCGGGCCTCGGTGAGCTGCTTGGAGTCACGAAGCCAGGCCGGCATCGAGCGCAGCTGGACCCGTGGGCGCACCACCGCCACGCCGACGGTCAACGGCCCGGCCCAGGCACCGCGCCCCACTTCGTCGACGCCTCCCACCCACTCGAAGCCCTCCTTGCGCAGTCGGCGCTCTTCGCGGAGGCCGGGCGAGCAGATCATCGGCGGCTCAATACGATGGGGTCGTGACGGGGGACGCCGGCGAGCCGAGCGGGCGGGTGCCCCTGTCGCCGGGGACGAAGGTGGACGTGCGCAACCGGTTCCAGGGGACCTGGGTGCGCGGGTTCGAGGTGGCGGAGGTCGCCGAGGAGGGTTACCACATCCGTCGGCTCTCCGACGGGAGTGTCCTGGGTGAGCTCTTCACGCGGGACGACGTACGTCGTGAGCGCAAGCGCCAGGGCTTCTGGTGGCACTGAGGTGGTGGCACTGAGGTGGACCCTCAGTCGTTCCGGGTTTTCAGAACGCCCTCGACGTACTCGTCGATCGGGATCGCCGTGAGCGTCAACGTGCGCAATGTGCCTCGGGAGCCCAGGACCAGGGCCACACGAGCCATGGTCGTCTCGTCGGGTGCGTCGAGGATGGTGCAGAAGTCGTACTGACCGAGCAAGGCCCACTGCGCCACGACCCTGACGCCCATCGCCTCGACCTCGGCGTTCACCGCCTTCAGGCGCTCTGGGTGTTGGGTCAGCGTGGACGCCCCGTCCGGCCCCACGGTCGAGAGCATGAGGAACGTCGCCATGCCAGGTCACGCTAGCTCAGGGCCTCCTGTGGATCATGGTCTTGGCCTCGAATGGGGTCGTGGGTCAGGGGTCTTTCGCCTCCCCACGCAGCCGGGCGCGCATCACCTTTCCCATGGCGTTGCGCGGCAGCGCGTCGACGGCCTCGAATCGGCGCGGTCGCTTGAACGGTGCCAGCTCCTGCTCGGCCAGTTCTCGGAGCGCAGGAAGGTCGGGTGTGCCTTGGCGCCCGACCACGAAGGCGACGACGGTCTCGCCCCACTCCGCCGAAGGCACGCCGACCACGGCTATCTCGGCCACCGAACCGTGCCGGGCCAGGACGGACTCGACTTCGGCCGGGTACACGTTGTGCCCGCCCGTGATGATGAGCTCGGTGCGCCGCCCCCTGATGGTGACGTAGCCGTCGGGGGCCACCGAAGCCAGGTCGCCGGTGGCGAACCAACCTGCTTCGTCCGTCAACGAGCCCGGTCGGCCCCAATACCCACGGCAGAGCGACGGGGCGCTCACGAGCAACTCGCCCACCCCTTCTTCGTCGGCACCGTCGAGCGCGATGTGCGCCCCGGGCAGCGGCAGGCCGACGGATCCGGGTCGGCGTTCGCCGCGCAGCGGGTTGGACACGGTGAGCAACGTCTCGGTCATGCCGTAGCGCTCGAGCACATCGAGTCCGAACGCGTGCAGTCCCTGCCACAGGTCGGCGGCGAGTGGTGCCGAGCCCGAGACGCACAGCCGGAGACCCGCCAGCCCTCCGGCTCGTCCGGATGTCGAGAGCCGGTGGTACATGGTGGGGACGCCGAAGAACATCGTGCTCGTGGCCGCAGCGTCGACGACCGACTCTTCGTCGAAGCGGTCCAGGATCGTTGCCGAAGCGCCAGCGGCCAGGGTCCCGAAGAGGCCGGCGCACAGGCCGTGGACGTGGAAGAGCGGCAGGGCGAGGATCAGGCGGTCGTCGGGCTGCCACTCCCAGGCCGTCGACCACGGTTCGCACGCCGGCCAGCAAGGATGCGTGGGTGTGGACCGCCCCCTTGGGGTCCCCGGTCGTGCCCGAGGTGTACACGACGAGCACGTCGTCGGTGGGCGCGGGGGCCGGAAGCTCGGCTGGGAACGGGCGTGCGCGGGCTGGCCTCGGCCACGATCCCTTCCACCGTCCAGACGGTGCGGACGTCGCCCGAGGTGAGCTCCGACTCGCACACGGCAGCGGCCGGCGTGGCGTCGGCGACGACGTGCCGGACTTCGCGCGCCGTGGCGCTCGTGCTCAGCGGCACGATCGCCGCCCCGGCGCGCACGATGCCGAGAAGTGCCACCACCGAGTCAAGGGTGGCCCTGGACTGCCAGAGGACCCGGTCGCCCGGGCCGATCCCGCGGTGTTGCAACGTCGCGGCCACGGAGGATGTCAGGTCATCCAGCTCGTCGGCCGCGATCACTCTTCGGCGGTCGACGAGCACCGGGCGATCGGGACCCGCCGACCAACTGGCCGTCAGGAGCTCCGCAACGGTCGGGGCAACGGTCGGGGCATCGCCCCGCGCCGTAGTCTGGCGGCCATGACCGCTCGCCGCATCGCCATCGTTCCGCATACCCATTGGGACCGCGAATGGTACAAGTCGTACCAGGACTTTCGCCTGGCGCTCATCGAGCTGATCGACACGTTGATCCCGCTGCTCGAGCGGGACGCCAGCTACCCGTACTTCATGCTCGACGGCCAGATGGCCGTCGTCGACGACTACCTCGAGGTACGGCCCGAAAACGAAGGCCGGCTGCGCTCGCTGGCCGCCGCGGGCCGAGTGAGCATGGGTCCGTGGTACATCCTGATGGACGAGTTCCTGGCGTCCGGCGAGACCATCGTGCGCAACCTGCAGATGGGCCTCGAGCGCGGGGCGGCCTTCGGCGGCGTCATGAACGTCGGGCTACCTGCCCGACATGTTCGGCCACATCGCGCAGATGCCGCAGATCCTCCGGCTGGCAGGTTTCTCGGACGCCGTGGTCTGGCGCGGCGTCCCGTCGCAGGTGACCACCAATGGCTTCGCCTGGGTCGCGCCCGACGGCTCCGAGGTGAGGGCCGAGTACCTGCCCGTCGGCTACGGCAACGGTGCCGCCCTGCCCGACGACGCCAAGGCTCTGGTGCGTCGCACGCGCGACAACGTGGCCGAGGTGGACGACTTCGTCTCCGGAGACCTGCTGTGCATGAACGGCTCGGACCACCTCATGCCCCAGCCCGGCGCTCGGCCGCGTGGTGGCCGAGGCCAACGATCTCCAGGACGAATTCGTGTTCGAGGTCACGTCGTTGTCCCGGTATTTGTCGAGGGCCCGGCGTGACGGCCTCGTCCGCGTGGAGGGGCGAGCTCCGCTCCGGGTTCCGGGCCAACATGCTCATGGGCGTCACCTCCAACCGGGTCGACGTGAAGCGTCTCGGGGCGGTCGCCGAGCGAGAGCTCGAGCGTCGGGCCGAGCCGCTCTGCGCCCTCTTCCTCGAGCCGCGGGACTACCCGAGCCGGCTGCTGGACCTGGCGTGGCGCGAGATGGTGCGCAACTCCGCCCACGACTCCATCTGCGCCTGTTCGGTCGACGACGTCGTCGACGCCGTGCTGCATCGCTACACCGAAGCGCGCGACATCGGCTCGGGGTTGGCCGATCGGGCCGTCAAGGCCTTCGCCCGCTCGCTTGTCCGACCCGGGGCCCGTGGTGCTGAACCCCGCGCCACGGGCAAGGGCAGGGCGTGGTGGAGCTCGTCGTGCCGGCCGACGGGCCGGCGCCGGACGACGTCCAGGTGCTCTCCGAGCGCAGCGGCCTGCCCGGCTCCATGGTGCTGGACGCCGACACGGTCCGCACCGTTCTCGGGATGCTCCAGGGACCGAGGATCAGCGACGACGCCTGGGTGCACGAGGTGCAGGGTCGAAGACAGCGACGAGGGGATCGACATCACCATCTCGGTCGGCACCGAGGAGAAGACAGGGCGTGCCGATCGCGGAGGCCAAGCAGGACGTGTACACCCGGCTCGGGGCACGGCCCGACTCCGTCGTGCGCGTATCCATGGACCAGCCCTCCACTCGGCGCATCGCGGCCCGCACGGCCGAGATCGCCGGGTACGGCTGGGCGCCCTTCCGGGCCGCGGCATTGACGCAGCCGGTCGAGGCGACGGACAACGTGCTCTCCAACGGGCTCGTCCGCGTCGAGATCGACCCGACGGACGGCACCTTCTCGCTCGACGGCGTGGCCGGGTACGGCCGGCTGGTCGACGGCGGAGACCTGGGCGACTCATACAACTACTCACCACCTCGGCAGGACGCTACGGTGAGAGACGCCGGAGGCCGTCACGATCGAAGTCACCGAGCGCGGACCCGGTGCGGGCGAAGGCACGCATCACCGCCACCTATGCGTGGCCGGATCACGTCGACGGAGGGACGCAGGCGCGGGTCGGCGGGCACAGCGTGGAGGTGGAGACCCTCGTGGAGCTCCGAGCCGACGAGCGGGTGGTGCGGGTGGTCCACGAGCTTCGTCAACCCCAGCCGCGACCACCGGCTGCGCGTCCATCTCCCGCTGCCTGCGGCCTCGGCGCACTCGCACGCGGAGAGTGCCTTCGCGGTGGTCACGCGCGGTCTCACCGCCGAGGGACGGGCGGACGAGTTCGGGTTGCCGACGGCGCCTGCCGCCGCGGTTCGTCACCGCGGGACGCCTCACCGTCGGTCACACGAGGGCGTGTGCGAGTACGAGCTCATCGACGTGGAGGACGGCGCGGCGCACACCCTGGCTCTCACCGTCCTGCGCTCGACCGGCATGCTGTCGCGTCTCGGCATGGCCTACCGGCCCTTCCCCGCCGGTCCCATGACCCCGTCGACGGGCTCCAGATGGTGGGCAAGCGGATCACGCTGCGCTATGCGCTCGCCTTGGACTGCGCCGACCCCTACGGACTGGCCGACGACGTCCTACTCCCGCTCGATAGCGGTCTCCACGCTGGGCGGCGGTACTCGACCGACGCGGGCTCGATGCTCTCGGTGCACGGGGCCGAGGTCAGCGCGCTGCGACGAGTGGCACAGACGCTGGAGCTGCGAGTCTTCAACCCCTCGGCTGAGGAGACCACCGTCTCACTCCCGGGCAGCTCCGGTTGGCTCGTCGACCTGCGCGGTTACCCGGAGCGCCCTTCGAGAACGGATTCCCGCTACGCCCCTTCGGGATCGCCACGGCCCGGCTGAGCGCCGGCTGATCGAGTCGACGTCAACAGCCGTTCACCGACCCCGCGCAGCTCCTCGAGGTCGCGCAATACCTCCGAGAGCCGCTCCCAGCGGACGTTGCGGCGCCGGTCGGCCGCGACGCCGGTGCCGTCAGCTTCCTGACCGGGGCGACCACACCACCACAACTGCACGCGGCCCAGGTTCTTCAGGACACGGGGCCGCAGGGGCTGGGCCGTGAACTCACCCGGCGCCTCCGCCATCAGCGCCGTCTGGAACTCGTCGGACATGAGGACGGTTCCCGGATTGCCGATTTTCACGATGCTGTGCGCGAGGTTGACCGTCGGTCCGAAGTAGTCCCCGTCGCGTACGAGCACGGGTCCGATCGCCAGCCCTACCCGCACGTCAGAGAGAAGGTCGTCGTCCGCGTAGGCGTCGGCCAGGTCCAGCCCTATCCCGGCGGCCTGGGCCACTCCGTCGACGACGAACATGACCTCGTCGCCGATCATCTTCACCACGCGCCCCCCTGGCGGCGATGACGATGTCGTGGGAGATCTCCTCGAACCGCCGCACCACGGCAGCCAGTTCCTCGTCGCTCAGGTGCTGGCTCAGCAAGGTGAAGCCGACCATGTCGGCGAAACCGACCGCGAGCACGGGGCTCTGTCCCGGAGTGAGGCCGTGGCTCCGCAAGAGCATGTTGCGCTGGATGCCTGCGGCCAGCTGGCGTCGCCACACGTACTCGAGCAGCTTGGCCATGGCGGGGATGGTGATATCGGCCACGCTGGCGAACGCTTCTGCCGACATCATCGGGGTCGATCTCGGAACTGACCATGTTCCCCGGCACCAGCTCGGCCTCGGCGATGCGAGCCATGGACGAGCCCATGACACGGGCCAGTTGGAGCTGCCGTCTCCGTGTCGGTCGCACCCAAGCGTCTGCACGGACAGGAAGAGGCGAACCGCCTCGAGGTCGAGATCGGTGAAGGCGGGGTCTTCGTCGTCGACGTTGGCGAAGCCGAGCGCGCGCCAGAAGCGGTCGAGTTTGGGAGCTCGACGCCGGAGAGCTCCGAGACCTGGCCGCGGGTGTAGCGCCGCCGGGAAGGGATGAGCATGCGTTCGGCCACGAGCAAGTCGATGACACCGTCCGCGACGGCACGGTCGATTTCGTCGTCTCCGACGCCGTGAGAGGTGCAGGATCTCGCGCACGCGGCCGAGCGCTCCTGCCGCCGGCCCTCCTCGCCGGGGACCTCGGAGAGCGCCGTCACCGCGGCAGTCCCCGCAGCAGCGTCTCGTCCCACTCGGGGCGAGACGGGCGGCCCATGAGCGCCATGAGCGCTTCGGGCGGCGAACAGCGTCCCTCGACGATGGCGGCGACCTGCTCGGCGATCGGCATCTCGACGCCGTTGGCCCGGGCCAGACTGACCAGCGGTCCGGCGGTCTTCACGCCCTCGGCCACCATGTGCATGGCTCCCGACGACATCGTCGAGCGAGCGGCCCTGGCCCAGCGAAAAGCCGACGGTCCGGTTCCGGCTCTTCGGACTGGCGCACGTGGCGACGAGGTCACCAACGCCGGCCAGGCCGCCGAAGGTGAGGACCTTGCCGCCGAGCGTCACGCCCAGGCGGCCGAGCTCGGCCAGGCCACGCGTGATCGAGCACGGCCCGCGTGTTGTCGCCCAGGCCAGCCCGTCGGAGATGCCGGCCGCGATGGCCATGACGTTCTTCGTGGCTCCGGCGATCTCACACCCGACGACGTCGGTCCCCATGTAGGCCCGAAACGTCCCTGTGTGCACCAGCGCCTGCACACGCTCGGCCATCTCCTCGTCGGGCAATGCGACCACGCACCCCGCCGGGTGGCCTTGCGCGACTTCCGCCGCCAGGTTGGGCCCGGTCAGCACGCCGGCCGCGATGCCGGGGAGGATCTCGGAGACGACCTCGGACATGCGCAGCATGGTGCCGGCTTCGAGTCCCTTGGCCAGGCTGACGACCGCCTCGACTCGGCCGGCGAAGGGCGCCAGGTCCTTCAGCACGGCACGAAAGCCATGGGAGGGCACGGCCATGAACACGATCCGGGCGCCCGCCAGTGCCTCGTCGAGGGAGGACGGTGACGTCGAGCTCGGCGGGAAGGCGGATGCCAGGGCAGGTACGAGGCGTTCTCCCTCTCCTCGCGCATGGACGCCGCGAGCTCGGGCGAGCGCGCCCACAGCGCAGCGGGGGACGAGGCGGCGACGATCGTCGCCATGGCGGTCCCCCACGATCCCGCGCCGATCACTGCTACCCGGTCGTTCATGGTGCCAAGAGCCTACGGCTGCAGGTCCGGGCGCCCGTACACTGGCGCGGTGCGGAGCACCGCCATGGCGAGCCTTGGCCCGGAGGTCGTGCTCATCCCGGTGAAGGCCTTCGCCCAGGCCAAGCGACGGCTCGGTGGGGCCATGGGCGATCGTGAACGGGTCCGGCTCGTGCGAGCCATGGCGGGCCACGTCGTGGCGGCGTCGACCCCGCTCCCGTCGCCGTCGTGTGCGACGACGAGGACGTGGCGACATGGGCGGAGGGCCTCGGAGCGACCGTGGTGTGGACGCCCGGTCAGGGACTCAACGGTGCGGTGCGCGCCGGAGTCTCCCGCCTTGGCCGATACCGGCACGAAGTGGGTGACCGTTGCCCACGGCGATCTGCCACGCGCGCGCGGCCTGGGCACGCTCGAGCACTTCGCCGGCGTCACCCTCGTTCCCGACCGCCGGGACGACGGGACCAACGTTCTCCGCCTGCCGGCCCGCCACGAATTCCACTTTGCCTACGGCCCGAGCTCGTTCCGGGCCCACCGCGCTGAGGCGGTGAGGCTCGGACTACCCGTGCGCGTCCTGCGCGTGCCGGACCTCGCCTATGACGTCGACTGGCCGGACGACGTGGCGGAGTTGGCCCGGCGTTGAGACTCACGGAACCGGGGGTCGCGACGACCCCCCGGTCCCCTCGATGACAAGCCGGCTTGTTCAGCTGCTCCGACGCGCTGCTTGCGGGCCGGTGCCCGACGGACAGCCTTCTTGGCCGCCGCACGCCGCTTGGTGACAGCCTTCTTGGCCGCGGCGCGCCGCTTGGCCGCGCTCGCCTGCTTGGCCGGGGAGCGCCGCTTGGCCGACAGCCTTCTTGGCCGTCCGCACGCCGCTTGGCCACAGCCTTCTTCGCCCTCTTGGCCGCCGCTGCCGCTTGGCCGACGGCCTTCTTGGCCGCCGCGCGCCGCTTGGCCACGGCCTTCTTGGCCTCGGCGCGCCGCTTGGCCACTGCCTTCTTGGCCGCGGCACGCCGCTTGGTACGGCCTTCTTGGCCTCGACGCGCCGCTTGGCCACTCGCTTGGCCACAGCCTTCTTGGCCGTCGAGCGCTTCTTGACTGCTCGCTTGGCCGGGGCCCTCTTGGCCGTGGCCCGCTTCTTACCGACGGCCTTCTTGGCTGGGGCCCGTTTCTTGGCCGATTTTCTGGCCGGAGCCCTTCTCTTCCGCGGCTACTGCCACAGGTGCACCTCCCTAGGAGCATTGTCACTGAATAGAGGTGAAGCCTGCGTCACGCCGAGGTCGAACTGCCCACGCCGTGCGCATTGCCGCACCGTCGTATGCGACGGACGACACGCACGGGGAGAAGTCTCCGACATCACCCCGCTCACGCCGACTCGTCCTCAAACCCCGAGCCGTGAAGGCATTTCACAGTGACACGACACGACACCACTGCGCGCAAACGAGCGATCCGACACGATCACTCTGCGCGCTACACATCGATGTGTCGCAGCACACATGAACCCTCCCTCACACTTCGGGTATACCCATTCTTCTGTTGTCAACACGCTCAGGTCAAGCATTCTTTGATTCGCGGTCCTCTCACCATCAAAAACGCGACGTCGGATTGTCGGGTCGACCGGTCGCGAATCATGCTCGCATGTGCTCGTTCGCGAAGCTCTCGCGTCGACGTCGTCGCTGCTTTACGCGAAATGTCCTCTGGAATTCACTGTTCACCAACGCAAGCATCGAGGTATGCAACGCGCTCCTCAGAGCAGTATCGACACCGTTGATTCCCGCGTCATGTCGCCGTCGGCACTGCGCAGGGTCCACCAAAACGCGGGTCACAGCATCTATGTTGGGACCGCGGCCGGTGGATGGGTCTGGGCCGGTGCTCAGCGGTCCACGCTGGTGCTCGGTCCACCACGCTCCGGGAAGACATCGTCCCTGGTCATCCCCAATATTCTGCTGTCCGACGGGGCGGTCGTCTCCACCTCCACGAAGCCCGACGTCATGATGGCGACCGCGCCGAGCGCGACAGCGCGAGGGATGGACGTTCCTCTACGACCCGAGTGGCGAGGTCGAGTGTCCGCGCGGAGTCGAAGCGATCGGTTGGTCGCCGCTCACGACCGCGGCGCGATGGGATGCCGCGGTCCAAACCGCCGACGCCATGGTCGGGGCCAGCCGCGCCGGATCGCCGTCGCCGTCCGAGCTCCATTGGAACGAGCGCGCCGGCGCTCTGCTCTCGACCCTTCTGCACGCCGCCGCGGTCGGATTCGCTCCGGATGCCCGACGTGCTCCGGTGGATCGACCGCCACGACGGCGCCCGCCCGCTCGAGATCCTCGCCGGAACGACCGGTGCCGACTCGACGCCGACCGATCTGCTCTCGGGGCTCGTCGCCACCGACAGCCGGGAGCAATCGGGCATCTGGTCGACGGCGTCGGGGGTGCTGGCGGCGTACCGCACCGAGGCCGCGATGGCCTCGACCGCCGCACCGGCGCCGTCGTGGCAGGAGTTCTGCGACGGCCCGAACACCTTGTACGTCTGCTCCACAGGACGGCGGCAGCGCCAATTCGCGCCGTTGGTGGTGGCCACCGTGGGTGACGTACGCGACGCCGCCTACGAACGCTCACGCCGGTCCGGCGCCGGAGCGCCCGTCCTGCTCGCCCTCGACGAGGTGGCCAACATCGCACCCATCCCCGACCTGCCGGCGATGGTCAGCGAGGGTGCAAGTCAGGGCTTGCTCGTCCTGGCCTGCCTCCAGGACCTCTCCCAGGCCCGCAGCCGCTGGGGCACTGCGGCCGACGGCTTCCTCTCGCTCTTCGGCACGACGGTGGTGCTCCGTGGCATCGCGGACACGACGACGCTGCGTGACCTGAGCGCGCTTGGCGGGCGAGCACAGCGTTCGCGCCGGAGACGCTCGGCCGCTCGGTGGGTACGTGGGGACGCATCCGGCCCTCGCCGACGCTGTCCTCTTCGCGCGAACCCCGATTGCCCGTCGACTCGATCGCCCGAGGCCATCCCGGACGTGCGCACGTGCTCGGTCCGGACAAGGCCATGGCCGAAGTGGAGCTGACGCCGGCCCATCGAGCGAGCAGCCCTGGCGCGACCTCGTCACCCCGGCCCGCGGGCACACGCGGGCGCCGATAGGTGGAGCAGCAGCGGGCGCGCGGGGCCGAGATGGGGCGCGGTCGCTGAGTCAGCGTCCGAGCTCCATCCGTCGAACCTGGCGCACGCCGAGGCGAGCCCGCACCTCCTCGACGTGCCGCGCCGTCCGTAGGTGATCGACGAACTGTTCCACCGGGACGAGACGCGCTGGGCCCGCCGCCGAGCGCGTCCGGGCTCCGAGCTGAGCCCCCAGCGTTCGCGATAGCGCTCGATCTCCATCGCCGCACCACGCCACACCGCGTGCGCGTCCGGATCGACCGGACGCGGGCCCAACGCGCCGAACAGGTGGCGCTCCAGGCGTCACGTCGCGCACGCCGGTGCATCGGCTCGGCCACGCCGACTCCCCCCGGCGGCAACCAGAGGTCGGTCAGCCGCTCGAGTGCCGCGCCCGGACGCGCCGTCTCGTGCCGCCGTGGCGAACGCGCGCACCGCATCGCGCCGGTACGCACCGCCGTGAGGCGTCTCGGAGAGGGTGGCGGCAAAGCCAGTGCTCGTCGAGGACCGCCTCACGTCCCGACGGCGCCGGACCGTGTCACCGTCAAGCGGCGCCGCACCCAACGCCCGAGCCCTCCGGGCCCACTCGGCGGCCAGCTCCGCGAAAGGGGGGCGGAGCAGACTTGGCCGGACGTGTCGCGGCCCACGCCACTCGTCGCCCCCGTGCCGTCCGGCTTCCCATTTCGGCCACATGGCGACGGATGTCGGCGGAGCGCGAGGAGAACTCGCCACGAAGCGCCGGATTCGACTCCGACGACCTCCGCCGACCCCGCCATCGGCCGGGTCCAGCCGACGCCGAGGGCGGACCGCAACCCGGACGCGGAGATGCGCCGCATAGACCGCACCGGCCGCGGCTCGGTGCGCGCCCGAGGCCGCGTCGGTCGCACGCACCCCAGCGCCCGTCCGCGCCGTGCACGAGGTTCGCCATCACGACGTGGCTGTGCAGGTGCGGGTCGTGGTTCCGGTTCACGGCATGCGTGAAGACCCCGGCCACCATTCCGCTGGTCGGGATGACGATGGCGCTCGGCCCCCTCGCTCCGGGCCGCCGCCAGGCGCGTGCCGTTCGAGGTACGCCACCGCGCCGGACACCGCGTCGCGATGCGCCTCAGCGGCGCACACCGCGACCTCGGGGCCGCCGAGGGCGAACAGCACGCTCGCCGATTTCGGCGCGCTGAAGGTGAGGTCGACCCCGGCCACCTGCGCCCGGCCCGAACCCATGGGCCGCCCGTCCAGGGGTGCCTCGACTCGAGGACGAGGCGGAATCGATCCGGGTCGAGGGGACCTTCGAGCCCGAGCCCGGCGGCTGCGCCGCCAGCCCAACGGCCCGCTCCCGGCACGGGCAGCTCAGTCGGCCAGGTCGGCCAGGTAGTAGTCGGCCCGCGCCGCGCCGATCCGATGGATCCCGAGCACGTGCCGCGCCTCCTCCCGTTCGGTCCCCTGATCCGGCTGGGACCGAACGGTCGGCGCCGTGATCAAATGAAGAAAGGTCAGCCCTGGCGACGGAGCTCGACGACTGGGATGATCCGCGTCGTCGCCTTCTCGTAGTCGGCGAACCCTGGCATCAGTTTCTTCTGGATGTCGAAGATCCGGTCCCGCTCCGGTCCGGTCACGGGCTGGGCAACGGCGGTGAACTTCTCCTGCCCCAGCTCGACCTCGACCTCTGGGTGCGCCTGGAGGTTGTGGAACCAGTCCGGATTCTCGGGAGCACCCCCCTTGGAGGCGAAGACGAAGAGGCGGCCGTCATCGGTCGTCAGGCTGGCCAGCGGGTTCACCCGCGTCGCGCCGGTCCGGGCCCCCGTGGTGGTCAAGAACACCAGCCGGGCCCCTCGAAGGGACCACCCACGACGCCGTCGTTGGCACGGAACTCCTCGATGATCCTGGCGTTGAAATCGTTCATTTCGGCATCATCGTCGGGGACCCTAATGGGACCGGTTCAGCGATAGAGCGCCAGGACCTTGCGTGCGGCCTCGGCTGCGAGACCGGCGAGGTCGAGCGGCGTGACGACCGTCGGCCGACGGTCCGAGCTGCAACAGCAGGCGCTCGAACCACGCCAGGCCCGACACGTCGAGCACGACATCGGTCACCGACCCGTCGTCGGCCCGTCGCATGGTCCCGGACCGGCACCGACTCGGGCACCCATTGGGCGTCGGGTCCGAGCCGCAGATGGACCTCGCGGGCGCCGGGGCCGGGTACGTACATGTCCTCCGGCGGCCGGGTTCGGTGGGCACCGTCGGAGCCGGGCTGCGCCAGCGGGCGGGCGTCGCGGATCCGATCGACCCGGAAGCGGCGCATGTCGCCGGCCCGGTGGCAGAACGCGTCGAGATACCAGTGCCCGTCGATCGTGACGACCTGCACCGGCTCGACCCGGCGAGTGGTCAGCTCGTCGCGGGACGGCGGAGAGGTAGTCGATCTCGAGCATGCGGCCCGAGTCGGCCGCATCCCGGATGACGGCCAGTCAGGGGTGGCGAGTCGACGTCGAGACCCACCACCTCGCGGGCGCCGAGTGCCGACTCGAGCTTGGTCAACGCCCGCCTCAACGCGCCGTCGTCGGAACCCGGTACGGCGAGGAGCATGCGGGCCGAGGCCGCCACGGCGAAACCCTCGGCCGGCGTGAGTCGCCGCGGCCGGGCGTACTCGGCCGGGAGGAAGGCGCGCACCGGCGTGCTCGGAGACCTCGATCTCCATCAAGGTGTCCGGCGTGTACGGCGGTGTGCCACAGCACGCCGCCAACTCGAGCTCGGCCACGAGCTCCTGCTCGTCCATGCCGAAACGCGTCGAGAGCTCGGCGATCGGGGCCTCGCCCACCTGGGCCAGCCAGCCCACCATGGCCA
Source organism: uncultured Acidimicrobiaceae bacterium (assembly GCA_963824445.1). Lineage (GTDB taxonomy): Bacteria > Actinomycetota > Acidimicrobiia > Acidimicrobiales > RAAP-2 > Bog-473. Next base: position 907,558 of record CAWGPG010000004.1, read on the forward strand.
GCAGCCGCCGCAGGCGACCGCTCGTCTGGCTTCCGGCGCACGCGAGGCGAAGGGACGGATTCGTCCACCTCCCCGTCCGATCCCGCCCCCGCTGCGGCCATGCGGACGCCGACCCCGAGCGCCGCCGACGCCGACCCGCCGACGCCGACGCCTCCGACGCCGATCAGGATCCGGGGTCGCGATCGCGCCCACCGGGTCGGGCGCCTCGGCGAGGGCTTCGAGCCACGCCACCAGCTCTTGGCGGAACTCGGGCGGGTCGACGATGGTGGCGTGGTCGAACAGACCGAGCACCCAGGAGCGGATGGAGGCGAACGACATCACGGCGAACGCCAGCTCGACCGACCCGTCGTCGTGACGCGCGGCCACCCGGTCCTGGCCCACCTCGTCGGCCACCCGTGGCCCCTCGACCGCGTCGACCTCGAGCCGCATCGTCACCGCGTCCTCGCCCGCGGCCTCCCACGGCTCGTCGGGCAGCGCGGCGTCGATGTCGAGGTGCTCGGGCACGTCGGCTCCGCCTGGTTCACCCCGCGCCACCTCGCCGTCCATTCGGTCGACCCGGAAGGTTCTCGGCGCCGGCGCGCTCGAGATCCCAGGCCACGAGATACCAGTGGCCGAAGCGGAAGCGCAGACCCACGGGCGCGACGCGGCGGGGCTCGCCGCGGTAGCCGAATGACGCCGGTCGCATGGGTCCGAACGGCCTCGTAGAGCTCGATCAGGTCGGCGGAGGGCACCAGCGCCGCCACCGGACGCACGTCACCCAAGCCGCTCGCGCCCAACTTCATCAGCGCATCGCGGCCACTAGGATCGCCCAGGTGGACGCCGGCGACGGCGAGATGCAACGCGACCTGCTCGTCTGCTTCGAGCTCGAGATCCGGCAAGTAGAACGAGTCACGCTCAATCAGGTAGCCGTACTGCTCGGCTCCTTCCAGTCGTTTGGTCACGACCGGAATGCCCTCGTCGCGCAAGCAGCCGCTTGTCCCGCTCGAAGGCCTGGCGCCGGGCCGCGTGCTCTGCCGGGTAGCCGGGGACCTGGTTGGCGATGGCATCGAGCGTGAGCGGTCGAGGCGTGTTCAAGAGCACGAGCACGAGGTCCGTGACGCGTTCGAGCCGATCGAGCTTCGTCGGGGCCACCATCAGTCAGAGCCTACGGCGGCCGCGAGGTCGTGACGGCCGCCACCCGGCCCTTCGACTGGCACCTCCACCTGCTCTGGCTGCTCGCCTTCGCCGCGCTCGCTCGGTGCCTACGTCTGGGCGACCAGCCGCGGCCGCTGGCGAGCGACGGCGCGTCAGCGCCTGCTCTTCCTCCTCGGCGTCGTGATCCTGGTCCTCGCCGTGACATGGCCTCTGGGCGACCTGGCCGCGCACTGGCTCCTGATCGCCCTCGTGCTGCAGAGGCTTCTGTTGACGCTGGCCGTACCCCCGCTCCTCGTGCTGGGCACGCCGAGGCCGTTGATCTCGTGGCTGACGAGGCCCGCACCGGTCGACGCCGTGCTGCGGGTCGCGGTGAGACCCCTCCCCGCCGTGGCCATCGTCACCGTCGTCGCGGTCGGGACCCTCACCACCGGAGCCGTCGGCCTGGCCGCTCGCTCCGACGTGGCGCGGGTCGTGACCGAGCTCGTCGTCCTGGCCTCGGGCTTCGTGCTCTGGTCGCCCGGTGCTCACCGAGCTGCCGGGAGAGCCGCGACTGTCGCCGCTCGGTCGCGGCGCGTACCTCATGGTGCAATCGATCGTGCCGAGCTTCCTCTCCATCGTGTGGATCTTCGCCCGTCACCCGCTGTACCCGCCCTTCTCCCATCAGGGAAAGGTCGTCGCCATGACGCCGTTGCTCGACCAGCAGCTCGCCGGGTTCCTGGCCAAGCTGAGCACGATCGTCGTCCTGTGGACGGTGGCCTTCGTGATCATGATGCGGGCCAAGGATGCGGACGATGGTCACGAAGAGCCCGACCCCTTGCTGTGGTCCGACGTCGAGCGTGAGCTGCAGCGAGCCGACCGTCGCCAACGTCGCCAGCGCTGGCCCGGGCCACCGGTGGGCTGACGGGCCCGGCGGTAGCGTCTCGCGCGCCGATGCGACGGGACGGACGGATGGACGAGCGCTGGACCTGCCTGGCGTCTACCTGCTGGCCGCGGACGGCGGTGGCCGCGGCGACGACAGCCCAGACGGGCGCGGGAGCCGGGAATGCCATGGGGGCCGACGGTGCCGACGAGGCCGACGATGCCGACGAGGGTCGACAAGATTGACGAGGCCGAGGATCAGGCGGCAGCCGAAGTTCGCCGACAGGTGGGGACGGAACCGGGACCGAGAGGCCGATCCGACGCCGACGCGGCCGGCGAGGTCGCGGTGCCCGGATTGAGCCTTGACCTTCCTCGAGACCGGGGTCGAGCTCGTGGGCCCCGACGGGGAGACGGTCTGGGAGTGCGGATGGTCCGAGGTGGCCGAGATCTCCTCCGCCGGGAGCTCCGTGCTGCCTGACGGCGGCCCCGCGGTGCAGCTGCTCGCCGTGGAACGGAGCGGGGGGAGATGGTATCTGGTGGTCCCGACCGAGGATGCCGAGGCGACCGCGGCTTCCGTCCGGCAGCGGGCCAGGTCCCACGGACTTCGCTCCGCCGTCCGGCCGCCGGCCGTCCGGAGGTCTCGACGGTGGCGGTGGCGTCCTGCTCGTGGCGAGACGGTCACCTTGCTGCTGCTCTCAGCTGCCCACGTGCTGGCTTCGACCCTCTGACGCCGAGCCCGACGCCCCGATCGTGCGGGCCAAGGGCGCAGCCGACCCGACTTGCGGGCCGGAACAAAGGAAAACGTTGACAGGCACCCGCGACCGATCACGCTCTCTCGAGCGTCCTCAACACGTGAGGGGTCAATGAGGAAGGATCAGGTAAGAGACGCGCTGCGCAGCTCGTCGAGCGACAGCTCGGCCGTCTGGTTGCCACCGCACTGGGGACAGTGCTCCACGTGGCGCCATGAGCGCAGGAGGCGCGTGCCCTCCGGGTTGAGAAGTACCACGAACGACTCCGAAATCGGATCGATCTCCAGCCCGAAGTAATCACGCCATGCCGTGGTGGCCGCGTGAGCGTCGAGCGTGAGGCCCTTGAGCACGCGGCGGAACCGCATGCGCTCGGTGTCGAAGATCCAGGTGCTGTGGCAGGACTCGAGGACGAAGAAGGCGTCTTTTGCTGTGGGGGGGACCACGTCATTGATCATGCCCGATGCAATGTACTCCTACCGAGACGAATAACACTCAGATTGGTTTCGGTTTCATGACGAAAACCAGAGAAATCCCAGGCGACACTCTCATTGCGGGCCAGCATCGTGCTTCCTGCCCACCACCAGCTCCCGTTTGGTGGCGAGCTGGCGCAGCACCGCACACAGCACGATCCTGGTGTCGACCGGGTCCACCACCTGGTCCACCAAGCCTCGCTCGGACGCCCGCCAGGGATTGAGGTACGCCTCCTCGTAGTCGCGCTCACGCTCGGAACGCTCTCCGAGCCCGAGTCCGCCTCGATGCAGGATCTGGACTGCGCCCGACGCCCCCATCACGGCCACCTCCGCACCAGGCCACGCCAAGCAGACGTCGTTGCCGATCCCCCGCGAATCCATGACGATGTAGGCCCCGCCGAAGGCCTTCCGGGTGATGAGGCAGAGTCGGGGCACGGTCGCCTGCGCGTAGGCGAACGCCAGTTCGGCACCGTGACGGATCATGCCGCGCCACTCGAGGTCCTTCCCGGGGAGGAAACCGGGGGTGTCGACGATGCTCACGATGGGGAGGTTGAACGCGTCGCACAGGCGCACGAAGCGTGCCCCCTTCTGCGACGCCGCGATGTCGAGCGTGCCGGCCAGGATCTTGGGCTGGTTGGCGACGACCCCGACCGGGATGCCTCCCAGCCGGGCGAACGCCGTGACGAGCTGGCCCGCCCATCGCGGCCACAGCTCCCGCATCTCGGCGTCGTCGCAGACGCGAGCGGATCAGGTCCCGCACGTCGTAGCCGGCGGCCTTGCGATCCGGGATCAGGGTGCGCAGCTCCGGCGTCTGGCGCAGCACCGAGTCGCTTACCGGCGCGAGGGGCGGGAGGTCGTCGGTGTTCTGGGGCAGGTAGTCGATCAGCTCCGAGACGACCCCGTCGATGTCGTCGGACTCCACCGAGCACAGGCCGCTCGCAGTCGCGTGGGTGGCCGCCCCGCCGAGCTCCTGCAGCCCGATCTCCCGGCCGGTGAACTCGGCCACCATCTGTGGACCCGAGACGAACGCCACCGCATCGGAGCTCATCACGACGAGATCGGCCAGACCGAGCAAGAGCGCAGGCCCCGAGACGACCGGGCCGGTGGCGACGGCGATGACGGGAACCTGCCCGCTGCATTTCGAGATGGCTCCCGCCGCCTGTCCCCAACCGTGCAGGGCCGCGACGCCGTCGAGCACGTCCGCTCCGCTCGATGCGACGAAGAAGACGAACGGGAGCCCCAGCTGCCGCGCCTGGTCCGCCGCCTCGGCCAACCGCACACCGTCGGCGTGGGTGATGGCGCCACGGCGCATCGATCCGAGGGCGCGGACGACGACCACGTTGCGACCGCCGATGCGGCCGACGACCGAGGTGACCGCACCGACGATGCCCTTGCCGACATCCCGTGGCGTGGCCTCCTGCAGCTGGACGCTCACCGTGCGGAATTTAGACGGGTCGCCGAAGGTGCACCGCGGGTCATCGCTCCGCTGCCGGTGTAGGTCCGCTGGGTGGAGGTCCGACGCGGTGTAGGTCCGCTGGGTGTAGGTCGGCGCCATGGATCAGGTGACCCATATCCGGGCGGACGGCCGCGCCCGCGAACCTGACGCGCTACAGGCGGGCCTCCGACCGGCGCCACGGGCCCGAACGCCCGCCCGCCTTCTCCCACAGCGCCACGTGTTCCACCGTCATGGTGCGGTCGGACGACTTGCACATGTCGTAGACGGTGAGCGCCGCGACGGTGCAGGCGGTCATCGCTTCCATCTCGACACCCGTGCGGTCGACGGTCTCGACCTGGGCCTCCACCTCGACGTAGTCGTCGCCGATGGAGAAGTTCACGTTGATCGACCCGACGAGCACCGGGTGGCACATGGGGATGAGCTCGGCGGTCCGCTTCGCCGCCTGAATTCCCGCGATCCTCGCCGCGGCCAGCACGTCACCCTTGGTGATGGCGTTGTTGGCGACCTTCGTGGTCGTCTCCGGGAGCATGGAGACCCGACAGCGAGCCAGCGCACGGCGGTGAGTCGGCTCCCGCGGCGTGACGTCGACCATCCGGGCGCCCCCCAGCGGGTCGAGGTTGGCCAGCATGCGGTCGGACACCGGAACCAAGTCTACGACCTGCGACGGACCCTGACCGACGCCATGTCCTGGTCCAGGAAGGTAAACTGGCAGTCACAGCTGTCGAGTGCCAAACGGAGGAGCTCCAGTGCCGACTTACGAATACGCCTGCACCGCGTGCGGGCACCGGCTCGAGGCCGTCCAGAGCTTCTCTGACGAGCCACTGACCGTGTGCCCCGAGTGCGGAGAGGCGCTCCGCAAGGTCTACGGCGCCGTGGGCATCGTCCTGAAGGGAAGCGGCTTCTACAAGACCGACTCCCGGGCTGCCGCCAACGGCAAGTCGGGTAACGGCAAGGCGGGCAACGGCAAGTCGGGCGACGGCAAGTCGGCCGAAAGCACGTCGGGCGGCGGGAGCGACGGAGGGTCCTCGGAGAAATCCGACGGAGGCTCCGGATCCTCCGATTCGGGAAACAAGGCCGAGAAGAAGGACGGCGCGACGTCGAAGCCGACGGCGGCCGCCTCAAGCTAAAACCGCCGTCCGAACGAAGCATGACGGCCGGCCCGGGAGCGAGAAGGGTCGGGCTCGTTCGACGCATCAGGCGATCGTCTGCCCGGTCGATGACGGGCGGAGTCGTTGGCCGCGTGCGTTGCGGGTCCGTGTGAAGTCCACCAGGATGGTGCCGTGACGGCCGATGATCTCTCGGCGGTAACTCGTCCGGGTGCTGACAACAAGCCTGAGCTACGGGCCTCCGATGAGGACAGGGACCGGGTGGTCGAGATACTCCGTGTTGCCGCCGGCGACGGACGGCTGACCGCGGTAGAGCTCGACGAGCGTCTGGGCGCGGCCCTCACCGCTCGCACGAGCGGCGAACTGACGGCGCTGACGGCTGACCTGCCCGATTCCGCCGACCGTCACAGCGAGATGGCGGCGCGAGTGAAAGACGTGGTCCGGCTCGACTACGAGGGCGGGAATGCCACGCGCCGCGGCAGATGGACAGTCCCACGGCGGATGGAGATACGTGCCGTCGGCGGAAAGGTGAAGCTCGACTTCACTGACGCGGTGATCACCAGTCCGATCTTGCAGATAAGCGCAGAGGTGCGGGGCGGGTGGCTCGTTCTGGTGATCGGGCCAGGCATCGAGGTTGATACCGATGACGTGGCGGTGCATGGAGGCAGGGTCAAGGTACGGCCGACTCACGGCTGGACGGAACCCGTACGCCTGAAGATCGAGGTATCAGGCGAAGCCCGTGGCGGCCGCGTGGTCGTGAGGCCGCCGCGCCGGTCATTCGGGCAGTGGGTGCTGCGCAGGCCACGGCCGTTCCTCGGATCGGCAAGGGACTGACGCTGCGGACCGAGATGCTCAGCGCTCGCTGAGTTCGCCACGGCCAGGTCTTTCGGGAGACCGGCCGCCCTTCGTCGATCGACCGTGCAAGACCTTCGTCGACCAAGCGTGCAAGACCTTCGTCGACCAACCGTGCAAGAAGGGTGGCACACGGTGTCGCCGACACGAGCGTCTGTCGTCCTATCGGTAATGTGGAAGTCGGACACGGCTGAGCGGTAGGACCCCATGACGCACAGTGACGATGCCAACGCGGTGTACTCCCTGGGCAGCAGCGTCGGGGAGACCGAGCGCCTCAAACGCCAGGCAGACGAGCTGACACCGGAGAGCTCCGATCTCTTGACCCGGGTCGGCCTCGGCCCTGGCCAGAGAGCGATCGATCTCGGGTGCGGTCCCCGCGGTGTACTGGATCTGTTGATCGACAGAGTCTCTCCCGGTGGAACGGTGATGGGAGTGGACGCCGATCCTGCCCATGTCGAACTGGCAAACGCGCTCGCCCAAGAGACGGCCAACGGGCGGGAGCTGCGCGAGGTCAAGGTGATCCTGGCGGACGCGCGGGCGACGGGACTGTCGTCCGAGGCCTTCGACGTCGTACACGCGCGCACGCTGCTGGTCACCGTCCCGCAGCTGGGCGAGGTCGTCGCCGAAATGGTCCGGCTCGCCCGACCAAGTGGCTGGGGTAGCGGCGATGGAACCCGACACCGAATTCGCCATGTGCTATCCACCCGACCCAGCCCTCGCCCGGGCCGACGAGCTGTTCCAGGCCACTTTCGAACGGAACGGAGCCGACGCCAGGATCGGTCGCCGAGTGGCCGAGCTGTTCCGGCGCGCGGGCCTGGAGGACGTCTCTTTCGAGGTGAGGGCGCAGGCATACCCGGCGGGACATTCCCGCCGCACAATCCGGCTCGACCTGTTGCGGGCCATGCGAACCCAGGTGGTCACACTGGGGCTAGCCACGGAGTCGGAGCTGGACGACCTCGACGCCGAGGCTCGAGCCCACCTCGCCGACCCCGAGACGGTGATGGTCTTCGGTCACATGTTCCTCACCTGGGGACGCAAACCGGAACGACCATGACTCGAGTGAAGCGTCTTCGTACGTGGCGTCCCGAACGATCCTGAAGGCGCCGCTCAGAGCGGTAGTCGCAGTTGCTGATCACCGCTCTCTGTCGCGCCAGTCCGATCGACATCGACCACTTCGGGGACCACGTCGCCGAAGCGTTGTTCGAACCACTCGGCGAACCAGCGGCGGTGGCACTCCTGTCCAGCGTGGACGTCTTCGAAGCACAACACGCACAGCCGCTCACCCGGGTGCTGGCGGGTGACGTCTGCGAGAGCGGCGACGGACTGGTCGACCTTCGCCTCCAGCCGGTCCAGGTAACGACGCCGGGCGACGTCAGTAGGCAGGCCTTTGCCGAAGATGCCAAAGGGTGCCAGCTCCTTGATGAAGACGAGCGGACCGTGCCGCCAGAATCGAGGCATGCCCACGGTGGTTCGAATCGGGACGCCGTGGTCCGGCTTCCATGTTGCGTAGCGGCCCGTAACCAGGCCCGCCGACCTGATCGCACGCAGGTTGACGTCGAGAGCCTTCTCCACGCCTTGAGAATAGAGGGCCGCTTTCGCTTGATTGTTCCTGACGAGGTGGCTGTGGCTCGCCTGTCTTGGTCGTGAGTAGGGTTCTCCGATGCCTGATCTGCTCCACCTCTCGGCGCACTTGCCGGTCGTCGAAATGGATCCGGGACACGTGCTCGTTCATGAGGGGGAAGCGAGTTCGGCCATCTGGATTCTGTTGTCGGGCGAGCTCGAGGTGCTCAAGGGCACAACTGTCGTCACCGGGATCGATCAACCTGGAGCCGTGATCGGTGAGATGGCAGCCCTCCTCGGCACCGTGGCGACTGCCACCGTCACAGTGCGGACCACGAGCCGCCTTCGATGTGCAGCACACGGTGAAAGCTTTCTTTCCGACCCGGCCGTGATGAGTCGGGTCGCCGTCGGGCTGGCGGAACGGCTCAACCAGATCACGACCTACCTCGCCGATCTGAAGGATCAGTATGGCGATGTGCCCGGAACGGCGATGGTTCCCGAGGTCCTCAATCAGCTCATGGATCGACAAACACGCACATTCGTCTCTGGTTCCGTGCGGGATCCGGATCCCGAGTACTGAATCGGAGGTCGGCAGGAGCAAGGAAGGGCACGGCTGCGCAAGCAGGACCGAGTGGCAGGACCGAGTGGCAGGACCGAGCGGCAGGACCTAGCGGCAGCCCCGAGCACGCAGCCCCGAGCACGCAGCCCCGAGCCAACCGACCGAGGTCAGCGAAGGTGGGTGGGCATGGCTCCGTCGTGAAGATCGACCGACTCGGTACCCATAAGAGACCTCCAGGTCGCCGTTCCGAGCATGAGGTCGATTTCGATGTGAGCCGGTACCGGACCACGCTGGGAGCCTGCGTTCATCACCCACGTGCGTCCGACACGGTCGATCCACGAGCCGTTCTTCGCGAATGGAGACTGATGAACGTGCCCGGTGAGGACGAGATCCGGTTGGTGTTGGCGTATCCAGGCCCGTACGTCGCTGTCACCGTAGTCACGGCGGCCGGTCCAGCACGTCGTCGTCCCACTCGGCGGCCAGTGGTATATCCAGATCCAGGAGGGCGACCGCCGGTCAGCGTCCCTCTTCAGCTGGAGCTGAACGCGCTCTCGACCAATCGGTCCGTCCCACCACGGGCAAATCGTGATCAGGTGATCCTCGAGTTGGACCGACTCGCCATCTGCGCTGACCCTCTCGGAAGGGAGGCGTCGGACCCAGAGCGCTGACTGTTCGCCGTTCTCGTCTGGGCCGACAAGGTCGTGGTTGCCCGAGCTGAACGCGACGCGGGTCGACCTACCAAGTACCTGCAAGTACTGCTCAATCACGACGCTCTGTGACTCGAGCGGCACCGACGAAGAGACGTTCAGGCTGTCGCCGGCGACAACGACGAGGTCATAGTCAGGCGCGGCGGAAACGAGCCAGTCGAATTGTTTGAGCGAGTAGTGCAGGTCAGATACGAGAAGGACGTGCATGCCCGGACATTCTGCTCCGCACCAGTCAGGGCAGTAGGTACGAGCGCGCAGGCACGCCGTATTCGTATTCGCTCCGGTTCGTCACTCAGTCCCCGCTCAGCTGCATGTCGGCGATGGCCAGCGTCTGTCCGGCTGCAATGCCGGGAAGCCATCGCAGGTCGGCGCCCACGTGCACGACCGACTGGAGCATGCGCTGCAACGTCGACGCGACCGTGACCTCGCGCACGGGTTGGTCCAGCGCCCCACCTCGGATGATGAGGCCCTCGGCACCCACCGAGAAGTCCCCACTGACGGCGTTCACGCCCGAGTGCACGCCGGTGACCGACTGGACGTACAGGCCGTCACCGACGGCCGCCAGGATGTCGTCGTAGGTCTCGGACCCGGGCGACAACACGAGCGCTCGGCATCCCGCCGAGGGCGTGCCGGCGAAGCCGCCCCTGACCGCCGAGCCGGTCGACGTAGCGCCGGCGCGTCGTGCCGACACGGTGTCGTAGGCGAACATGCGCAGCACGCCGTCGGCGATGAGGACGTTGCGGCGACAGGCGAGACCCTCCCCGTCGTGGGACGACGCTCCGTAGGCGCGGGCGTCGGTCGGGTCGTCGACCAGGGTCACGCCGGAAGCGGCCACGGGCTCGCCGATGCGGCCGGCAAAGAAGGAGCGACCTTTCACCACGGCCTCGCCAGAAAGTGCGGAGGCCACCACCGACAGCAAGGTCGACACGACGCGGCGGTCGAAGACGACCGTGTGTCGCCCGGACCGGGCCTTCTGCGCGCCGAGGAGACGGACGGCACGCAACACCGCGTCGTCCATGGCTTCCTCGGGGGAGAGCTCACCGGGACCTCGCCCCACGCTGAAGCCGGTGCCGGTCTGGGTGTCCGCGCCCTCGCCGGCGATCGCGTCCACCGACAAGAAGGCGTTGGTCCTTCGCCGGCTCGACGCGATGCCCGTCGTCGAGGCGAGCGCCACCTCCACGCGGCTGTCGGCGTAGTCGGCCGAGGACACCTGACGGACGCGGGGATCGGCGGCACGGGTGGCGCGCTCCAGATCGAGCGCGAGCGCAACCTTCTTCTCCATGGAGGTCGCCGCGACTCCGTCGTCCCACAAGTCGAGCTCGGCGGCTTCCACACCGTCGGGAGTGGCGAGGACGACGTCGGGGTCCGGAGTGGCGAAGCGCGCGTTGTCGCGCGCGTCCGCCAGCGTGTCGGCCACCACTGCCGCGTCCAGCGACTGGGCCCAGGCGAAGCCGACTCGGCTGCCCTCGTCTCCTTCGAGCACGACGCGGATGCCGACCCCCGACGAATCGGCGGACGTGAGCGACTCCACCTCGCCGTCGTACGCCCGGACCTCGGCGTCGGTCCCACGGGTGGCGTACACCTCGAGGCCCTCGCCCGAACCGGCCCGCGCCACGACGGACTCGGCCAGTTCGAGCAGCTCGGGCCCTGCCGTCATGCCGTGCCCCCGAGGGTGACGCCGGTGATGCGCAGCGTCGCCTGTCCGCAGCCGACCGGCACACTCTGGCCGTCCTTGCCGCACGTCCCCGGCGTCATGTCGAAATCGGTGGCCACGGCGTCGATGCGGCGGAGCACCTCGGGGCCGTTGCCGATCAGGTTGGCGTCGCGCAAGGGCTCGGTGATGCGGCCGCCCTCAATCAGGTAGGCCTCGGTGGTACCGAAGACGAAGTCGCCGGTCGCCGTGTTCACCTGTCCCCCGCCGAGCTTCTTCACGTAGACGCCCGAGGGCGTCTGGGCCACGACCTCGTTCGGGTCTTCGGACCCGGCCAGCAGGTAGGTGTTGGTCATGCGGACCATCGGAAGGTGCTGATAGCTCTGGCGCCGGCCGTTGCCCGACGATGCGCGGCCCTCCTTGCGCGCCCGGAGCCAGTCCCACATGTAGTCGGTGAGGACGCCGTCCTGTATCAAGACGTTGCGTGCCGGCGGGCGGCCTTCGTCGTCCATGCCGACGTTGCCCCACTCTCCGAGCACGGTGCCGTCGTCGACCAGGGTGACGAGCGGGCTGGCCACGAGCTCGCCGACGCGGCCGGTGTAGACGGAGGCGTCCTTGACGATGTGATCGGCCTCGAGCCCGTGCCCGCACGCCTCGTGGAAGAGGATTCCGCCGCTGCCGCCGGCGAGCACCAGCGGGACTTCGCCCGACGGCGCCGGCCGGGCGGAGAGCTTGACCAGCGCGCGGGCAGCCGCGCGCTCTGCGACCTCCTCGACCGGGAAACGATCGAAGATCTCGTATCCCTCCGTGCGGGCGAGCGACTCGTGCCCCGTCTGCATGCCGGTGTCGCCGTTGGCGACGCACACGACACTGAATCGGGTGCGGATCTGGTCGTCTTCGGCGAGCAGTCCGTCCGAGTTGGCGACCAGCAAGCGTCGCCGGCTGTCGCCGCACCCCACCTGCACCTGGGTGATGGCGTCGCCGGAGGCGCGGGCGGCCTGGTCGGCGCGCATGAGCAGCTCGAGCTTGCGCGCCTTGTCCACGGTGTGGGGTGGCGTTCGGTCGCCCGAGCCGACGACGGACGCGGGCGCGAGCGAGACGGTGCGGATGCGACCACCACCCTCGCGGGCGACCGCCGCCGCGGACCGGGCCGCGGCCATGAGGCCCGGCTCGCTGAGGTCAGCCGTGTGGGCGAATCCGGTCGTGTCGCCGACCACGACGCGGATGCCCGCACCCCGTGAGCGGCCGGAGGCCATCTCCTCGACCCGCCGGTCGTCGAGGGTGGCGCCCGAGGTCACGGCGTCTTCGGCGAACACCTCGGCCATGTCCCCGCCCCCGGCCAGCGCGGCCGAGAGCACGTGTTCGAGGACGTCAGGTTCGACCAGGGCAGCGGTGGGCACGGCGGTATCGTAATCGTCGTGCCCGCGATCCCATCCCAGACGACCGCGGCCGGGCACGGACCGCACGCCGGGTTGAGCGCCCAGCTCGAATTGGTCGTCGGCGACCAGGACACGGCCGTGCACTTCCGATCCGGCGACGTTCCCGTGCTGGCGACACCGCGGCTCATCGCGCTCTGCGAGGAGGCGACGTGCCGCGCCACTGACGGGCACCTGACCGAGACCCAGGCGAGCGTCGCCACGAGAGTTCAGTTCGACCACGTCGCCCCGGCTGCGGTCGGTTCGGTGGTGCTGGCCGAGGCGACGCTGGTCAAAGTCGAGGGCCGGCGGCTCACCTTCACCGTCTCGGCGGCCCGTCTCGAGGGCGACGGCGGCGGTCTGGTCGGAGCCGGTCGCGTGACCAGGGTCGTGCTGGACCGGGCCAGCTTCCTGGCCAAGGCACGCGCCGCGGTCGGATCCTGAGCGCCGCCCCCTCACCGCCGGCGACCGCGGCGCGCCCGCTCGCCGGCGCCGGGCCTGTTGCGACGGCGTTCGTCATCTTCGGCCTCTTCTGGGGCAGCTGGGCCGTCATGCTGTTCGACATCCAGCACGCCTACGGTCTGAGCGACGCGCAGACCGGCGTGCTGCTCGGCGTCGCCGTGGCGGTGGCCGGCGCATCGAGCGCGGTGATGGCCCACCTGAGTGAGCGCGTCGGCGCGCGGCGCCTGCTGTGGATCGCGCTCGTCTGTTGGTCGGCGCTCTTGTGCGTCCTCGCGCTCACGCGCGACAAATGGTCGTTCGCGGTCGTGCTGGTTTTCGTCGAGATCGCCGGCGGAAGCATCGACACCGCCATGAACGCCGAGGCATCGCACCGCCTCGTGGAGCAGCCGGCAACGCTGGTCCGGGTCCATGCGCTGTTCAACACGGGCGCGCTGTGCGGCGCCGCCGTGGCCGCGCTCGTCATCCACGCCGGTGTGTCCTGGCGCTGGATGTGGCCGGCCATCGCCGTCGTGGCCCTGGCGCTGGGCGCCTGGGCGGCGGTGACCACCTCCGGCGCGCCCACGGCCCTCGGCTCTGCGGCGGCGGGGTCCGGGCACGCACCACCGCCCGCCCACCCGGTGCGGCGGCTTCGCCGCGACGGGCTCCTGATCCTCTTGCTCGTGTTCGCCCTGGCCGAGGTGACCGAGGGCGGCGTGGACACCTGGGGCGTCCTGTTCTTGCGCAACCACCTCGCCACCGGCGTGTTGCTCGGTGCGAGCGCCTACGTGGTCGGACAGTTGGTCGCGGCCACGACCCGGGGTGCGGGTGGCGCGGTCGTCGGACGGCTCTCGGCCCGGCGCGCCCTCATCACCGGGGGCTGCGTCGCCGGGACAGGCATCCTCCTCGAATCCCTCTCACCGTTCCCCGGCTTGGCCGCCGTCGGCCTGGCCCTCGGAGCCGGCGGGGCGTCGCTCTTCTGGCCGCTGGTGATGTCGACCGTGAGCCGCCAGGCCAGTCAGGTGGTCAGCGCAATCGGTACCTTCACCGCCGCCGGCTACATCGGGTGGGTGGCGGCTGCACCCATCGTCGGCTGGGTATCTCAGACGCTGGGTCCGGCGCGGGGCCTGCAGGTCCTGGCGCTGGCCTCCTTCGGAGTCGCGGTTTGCACCGTGTTCAGCCCCGGCCGAACGTCCGTTCCCGGGGTGCGCCGAGTACCCTTGGAGGGATCGCAATGATCCTGCACAGCATCGAGACGCCGGCCGACGTCAAGGCCCTGGACACCGAGCAACTCGCCACTCTGTGCGAGGAGATCAGGGCGTTCATCGTCGACACGGTGACGACGACCGGCGGGCATCTGGGCTCGAACCTGGGCGCAGTCGAGCTGACCCTCGCCCTGCACCGGGTCTTCGAATCACCCCGCGACGTGATCCTGTGGGACACGGGTCACCAGGCGTACGTCCACAAGCTGCTCACGGGGCGCCGCTTCGGCTTCAAGATGCTGAAACAGGCGGGCGGGATGTCGGGATACCCCAACCGGGCGGAGTCCGAGCACGACTGGATCGAGAACAGCCACGCCTCGACCGCCCTCTCGTACGCGCACGGCATCGCGAACGGGTTCATGCTGCGGGGGATCGAGGGTGAACGCCGGGTGGTGGCGGTCGTCGGCGACGGCGCCCTCACCGGCGGCATGGCCTACGAGGCGCTGAACAATCTGGGGCACTCCGGCCGGCCCGTCGTCATCGTCCTCAACGACAACGGCCGCTCCTACGCCCCGACCGTGTCGCAACTGTCGCAGAGCCTGACCACGCTCCGCCTCAACCCGACCTACACGGCGGCGCGCGAGCGCCTACGGCTGCGTCTTCGCGAGCTCCCCGCGTTCGGTCCGCTGGCCTACTCCGGCGTCCACTCCTTGACCAGCGCACTGCGCGAACTGGTGGCGCAGCACACCTTCTTCGAGGCGCTCGGCGTTCGCTACGCCGGCCCGATCGACGGACACGACATCGCGCACATGGAGCAGGCGTTCGCCCACGCCGCCGAGTGGGACGGCCCGATCGTCGTCCACGTGCTGACCCAGAAGGGGCGGGGCTACGCGCCGGCCGAAGAGGACGAGGTCCAGCGGCTGCACGACGTGAAGGCGACCAACCCCATTGCGATAGAGAACACGGTCGGCAGCTCGGCCGGACTCGCGGTGGGCGGCGCCGGCGCCGCGGACAGCGGCGGCGTGGCGTCCCCGGGATCGGTCCCCGAGGCCGCAGCCGACGAATTGCCGCGACGTGCCGCCACCTACGGCGAGGCGTTCTCGCACGCGCTGCTCGCCGCGGCCGAGGAGGATCCGCGCATCGTCGCGCTGACGGCGGCCATGCCCGGACCGACGGGCCTACTCCCCTTCCAGGCGCGGTTCCCCGAGCGCTTCTTCGACGTGGGGATCGCCGAGCAGCACGAGGCCACGGCTGCGGCCGGCATGTCCATGGCAGGCCTGCGCCCGGTGGTGGCGGTCTATTCCACCTTCTGGAGCCGCGCCTTCGACCAGGCCAACCTCGACGTCGGCCTGCACGGCTGCCCGGTCGTCTTCGTCCTCGATCGCGCCGGCGTCACCGGGGACGACGGGCCGAGCCACCACGGCGTCTTGGACCTGACCTTGGCGCTCTCCATCCCGGGCATGGCCGTCTTCGCCCCCTCCGCGGCCGAAGAGGTGGAGCCGATGCTTCGCACCGCCCTCGCACTCGAGGGGCCGTGCACCATCCGCTTCCCCAAGACCGCGCCACGACACGTCGATGCCGCCGACGTCGGCTCGGGCCTCGAGGCCCGGAGACTGCGCGGCGGGAACGGATCGGTCTGCCTCCTCGGCGTGGGCAAGATGGTCGAAGCCTGTCTCGGCGCGGCGGACGAGTTGGCCGAGGAGGGCGTCGACGCCACCGTGTGGGACGTGCGGGTCGTCTCCCCTCCGGATCCGGCCATGCTGGCCGACGCGGCGCGCCACGCACTCGTCGTCACGGCCGAGGACGGGGTGCGACACGGTGGCGCCGGGGCCTACCTGACCGACGCGCTGGACATGCTGGCCGAGTCGGAGGGAACGTTCCCACCGGCCACTCGCGTCCTCGGCATCCCGCGGCGGTACCTGGCTCAGGGTCGCCCGGATGAGATCCTTGCCCGTCTCGGCCTCGACGCCGCCGGCGTGGCCGAGAGCGTGCGTCGGGCACTCACCATCGCGCCGGCCGACGCCGACTGGGCCGACACCCCGGACTGATCAGGCGCGGTTCGCGCCGTTGGCCCGCACGAAGTCGTTCACGGCGTAATAGGCCTCGATCGACTCGCCGGCATCGCCCCAGAACCCCTCCTGGACGTCGTGGGCCATGTGGCCGCGCCCGACGAAGTGGTTGTTCACGTCGGTGATCTCGAGCTCGCCCCGGGCGGAGGGCTCGAGGTCGCCGATGATGTCGAACACCGCGGCCTCGTAGCAATAGATGCCGGTGACGCAGTAGTCCGACGCAGGGACCTCGGGCTTCTCCTCGATTCCGGTGACGCGTCCGTCCGATCCGAACGCGGGCACACCGAGATGGCGGAGGTGCTCGGGCTCGTCCACCTTCGAGAGCAGGATGCGCGCGCCGACGGGATCGCGTCGGAACGCCTCGACCGTCGGTCGGATGGAGCGCTCGAGCACGTTGTCCGCCAGCATGACGAGCACCGGCTCGCCCCCGGCGAAGTGGGCCGCCAGCCCGAGTGCTTCGGCGATGCCGCCGGCCCGCTCCTGGTAGGCGTACGACAGCTGGTCGATGCCGTACTCGCGACCGTTCCCCAACAGGCGGAGGAACTCGCCGGCGTGGGTGCCACCCGTCACGAGCATGATCTCGTCGATCCCCGCCGAGACGACCGCCTCGATCGACCACGCGATCATGGGCCGGTCGTAAATGGGCAAAAGGTGCTTGTTGGTGATCCGGGTGAGCGGGTACAGGCGGGATCCCGTGCCCCCGGCGAGGATGACTCCCTTCATCGCGTCACCCCCGACGAGGGTTGGGTGTCCATGACCCGGTTCCCGGCTTTTCTCGACTCGTTGTCCGACTCGCTGATCAATGGCCCGACTCGTCGATCAGTTGAAGGTGAGGACACCGCGCGCCACACGCCCGGCGTGCATCTCTTCGACGACGTCGCCGAACTTCTCGAGCGGCCGGGTCAGAGACACCAGCTCGTCGAGCATCAGCCGGCCGGCCTTGTAGAGGTCGACCATGAGAGGGATGTCGTGGTGCGGGCGAGCGGATCCATAGCGACAGCCGATCAGGGCGCGGTCCACGTAGGCCAGCGCGTTCACGTCGACCGACACCTCGGTGCCCCGGGGCGGGATGCCGATGGCCACCGCGGTGCCACCCCAGTCGAGGCAGTCGAAGGCACTACGCAACACTGCCGGGTGGCCGACGCAGTCGAAAGCCCAGGTCACGCCGCCCATGGGGAAGATGGCCCCGGCCGCAGACTCGCGGTCGGGCGGCACGAGGCCCCGCACCGCCGCCGCGGCATCGCCCGCGCCGGCGTCGACGAAGTGCGTGGCCCCGAACTGACGGGCGAGATCCTCCTTGGCCGCCACCGTGTCCACGGCGACGATGCGCGTCGCGCCCGCGATGCGCAGCCCCTGGATCACGTTGAGGCCGACGCCGCCCACCCCGAAGACCGCTGCGGTCTCGCCCGGGCGCACCTTGGCGCGGTTGAGCACGGTCCCGACTCCCGTCAGCACCCCGCAGCCGATGAGGCAGGCGGAGGTCAAGGGGACGTCCTTGGGGATGCGGACGGCCTGCACCTCGCTCACCACGGTCACCTCGGAGAAGACGGACGCGGCGGCGAAGTTCGAGGCGGGCTTCCCATCCACCGTGAACGGCGTCGAGATGTTGCCGAGCGAGCTCCGGCACATGGTGGGGTGCCCGGTGCTGCACGCCCGGCACGCCCCGCAGCTGGCCAGGGTGGCGATCACGACGTGGTCGCCGGGCGCGACCGACGTCACGGAGTCACCCACGGCCTCGACCACACCCGCACCCTCGTGGCCCAGAACGGCCGGGGCTGGGAACGGGATGGTGCCGTCGATGACGGAGAGGTCCGAGTGGCACACCCCCGCCGCCTGCATGCGCACCAGGACCTCGCCCGCGCCGGGAGGGCGAACCTCGAGCCCGTCGGTGACCTCCACGCCGTCGCCCGTGTAGACGATGCCTCGCACTCACTTGCTCCTCTCGTCGGTGACCTCGCGGTCGCTACGACCGGCCGTGACCTCGCGGTCAGCGCCGGCGGCATGGCGCTCGCGCAGCTCCCGCTTGAGCACCTTGCCGCTGGCGTTCACCGGGAGGCTGTCGACGAGGACCACGCTGCGGGGCACTTTGTAGTTGGCCATGACACCGCGGGACCAGCCCAGGATCGTACGCGCCATCTCGTCGGGGTCGATCCCCGCCGCCGAAGGGTCCGCCACGACGTAGGCACAGCCGACCTCGCCGAGGCGCTCGTCGGGCACGCCGACCACCGCGACCTGGGAGACCAGGTCGTTCCGGCGCAGGATGGCCTCGACCTCGGCCGGGTAGGCGTTGAAGCCCCCCACCACGTACATGTCCTTGACCCGGTCGGTGATGGCGACGTTCCCCGCCTCGTCCATCACCCCGACGTCGCCCGTGTGCAGCCAGCCGTCGGCGTCGATCGCCTCGGCCGTCGCCTTCTCGTCACCCCAGTACCCGGACATCACCGTGTAGCCGCGCACGACGATCTCCCCGGGCTCGCCGGGCGAGACGGCCCGGCCGTCCGCGACTGCCCGCACCTCCAGGCCCGGGATGGCGCGACCCGAGGTCGCCGCCACGATTTCGGGGAGGTCGCTGCGCCGGCACATGGTGACGGTGCCGCAGGACTCGGTCAGGCCGTAGGCGGTGAGCACCGTGGTGAATCCGAGCTCGGAGCCCATGGCGTGCACCAGATCCACCGGCACGACCGCGGCACCCGTGACGCCGAGCCGGAGCGAGGAGAGGTCGTGCGCGGCCCGGCGCGGATCGGCCAGCAGGGTCTGGTAGAGGGTGGGAGGGCCGGGCAGCACGGTGACTCGCTCCGCCTCAATTCGCTCCATCACCCGCCCGGCGTCGAAGACGGGCTCGGGGATCACCGTTGCCCCCGCCATGAGACAGGCCAGGATGCCGGCCTTGTAGCCGAACGTGTGGAAGAACGGGTTCACCACCAGGTAGCGGTCACCGGCGTCGAGGCCGACGATGGAGGCCCAGGTGCCGAACGTGCGCAGCGACTGCGCGTGCGTGGTCGCTGCGCCCTTCGGGTAGCCGGTCGTCCCGGAGGTGAAGACGAGGTCCGACACGTCGCCAGGCCGCACCGATGCCGCCCGCGCCGCGGTCTCCGCCGGGTCTATGCCCTTTCCTGCGTGCAGCAGCTCGGTCAGCGCGATCACCTGCGCCGCCGAGCCCCCTCGCATCGGCTCCGGGTCGGTGTGCTCGTCGCGCAGCAAGACGACCCGGTCCAGGTCACCGACGTCCTCGCCCTCGAGCAGTGCCGGGTAATCGGTACCCAGGAAGCCCCGCACGGTCAGCAGCACCGTCGCGCCGGACGTGCGCAGGATGTAGCCCGCCTCGCCGCCCTTGAAGCGCGTGTTGAGCGGGACGAGGACCGCACCGGCGCGTAGGGCGCCGAGGGCGGCCAGCATCCACTCCGCGCAGTTGGGAGCCCAGAGCGCGACGCGATCCCCCGCCCGGACGCCGGTCGCGACCAAACCGCGGGCATAGCGGTCGACCTCGGGAGCGAGCTGCTCGTAGCGCAGACGAACGTCGCGGTCGACGAGCGACTCGGTTCCGGCGTGGCGCCCGGCGGCGTCGTCGACCAGCCGCGGGATCGTCCCCCACGTCAGGTCGGCTCGCGGATCTTCTTCCCCCGCCGGCGCGCCACCGATGCTCACGGGTGCTGGCTGCTCACCGACACCACCTCGCCGCTCAGGTACGACGAGTAGTCGCTGGCCAGGAACACGATCACGTTGGCCACCTCCCAGGTCTCGGCGCCCCGGCCGAAGAGCTCGCGCTTGCGCAGCACCGCGAGGTCCTCGTCGGGAATGGCACGGTTCAAGAACGGGTGCTCGGCCAGGCTGGGCGACACCGCGTTCACGCGCACACCGTCCGGCGCAGCCTCGGCGGCGGCGCAACGCGTGAGAGCCATGACGCCCGCCTTGGCCGCGGCATAGTGCGCCTGGCCCGCCTGAGCCCGCCAGCCGAGCACGGACGCGTTGTTGACCACCACCCCGCGGCGACGCGGCAGCATCAGGCGCAAGGCGGCCCGGGTGCAGCGGAAGGTGCCCGTGAGCGTGATGTCGAGCACCGTCGCCCACTGCTCGTCGGTCATCTCCACCAGCGGCACGGTGCCGCCCAAGCCGGCATTGTGCACTGCGACGTCCACCCGGCCGAAGTGCGCCAGCGCACCCTCGTAGAGCGCGACGACCTGGGACTCGGACGTGACGTCGCAGGCGACCGCGTGCACCCGGTCCGCGTCCCCTCCCTCGGCGGCAAGCTGCTCCGCCGTCTCGGCGAGCCGTCGTTCGTGGGCGTCGGAGACAACCACGGCCGCGCCCTCCTCCAGGCAGCGCCGGGCGGTGGCCGAACCGATGCCCGTCCCGGCCGCCGCCGTGACCAGCACGATCTTGCCCTCGAGGAGAGCATGCCCCGCCGGAGGGGCGGGAGGGGGAGGGGGCTCGAACGACGCGTCCAGTCCGGTCGAGGTCACGGCGCTCCTTTGGGCTCGGACGGCAGGCCGAGCACGCGCTCGCCGATGATGTTGCGCTGGATCTCGTTCGAACCGCCGTAGATGGTCTCGGAGCGCGCGAAGAGAAAGGATCGCTGGACGTCGTTCAGGGCGTAGCCCTCGTTCTCGGCCCTGCGCTCCCCGTCGAGGACCGTTCCGGCGGGGCCAAGGACGTCCAGGGCGAGCTCTGTCATGGTGCGGTGCCAGGATCCCCAATAGAGCTTGGCGATGGACGCCTCCGGCGGCGCGACCGGACCGTCGACTCCGGAGAGGCTGCGCAAGGTGTTGTAGCGCATGATGGTGAGCTCGATGTGCGCCTGGGCCAGCCGCTGGCGCAGCACCGGGTCGCACGATCGGCCGCACTCACGCGCGACGCAGAGCACGCGGTCGAGCTCACGCCGAAAGGAGAGCTGGTGGCCGAGCAGGGCCACACCGCGCTCGAAGGCCAGCGTGGCGAGGGCGACCCGCCATCCCTCCCCGACCGCGCCGACCACGTTGTCCACCTGGGTGCGGGCGCCGTCGAAGAACACCTCGTTGAACTCGCTGGTCCGGGTGAGCTGGGTGATCGGACGCACCTCGACACCCGGTTGGTCCATCGGCACGAGAAGGTACGACAACCCTTTGTGGCGCGCCGAGTCGGGGTCGGTGCGGCAGACCACGAAGCACCAGTCGGCCTGGTGGGCGAGCGACGTCCAGATCTTCTGCCCGGTCACGACCCAGTCGTCACCGTCGCGCACAGCCCTCGTCTTGACATTGGCCAGGTCGCTTCCCGCATCGGGCTCCGAGTAACCCTGGCACCAGAGCTCCGAGCCCTCCCGGATGGGCGGAAGAAACCGGGCCTGCTGCTCGGGCGTGCCGTAGTGGATGAGCGTCGGACCGAGCAGACCCTCGCCCATCACGTTGACCCGGCCCGGGGCGCCGGCGCGGGCGCACTCCTCGTTGAAGATCACCTGCTCGGTCATGGTGGCGCCGCGCCCACCGTGCTGGCGCGGCCAGCCGAGGCATGTCCAGCCCCCGGCGGCCAGCACGTTCTCCCAACGCCGGCGGACCTCGAAGCCGTAGGTCTCGTCGCCGGAACCCCCCCGGCCCCCGAGCTCGGCAAACTCCCCGGTGAGCTTCTCGTCGAGGAAGCGGCGGATCTCGTCACGGAACGCCACGTCCTCGGGGCGGTCTCGCAGATCCATCGCCGGGGAGCGTAGCCAAGGTGCCGAGCGCCACCTGACGGGTCGTCAGGTCTCGAAGACCGACCCTCCGGCCCTCGCTCGCCGGCGTGGCCGCCGGTGGCGCACTGGGTGCGGGCGCCTGGAATACTCGGGAGCGCACGGTGGCCAGCCGCCAGGAAGGAGGGTGGTGATGCCCTATTCGCAGGGCCGGATCGTCCACGACGCCGACGCCCACATCATGGAGACGCCGACCTGGTTGCGCGACCACGCCGAGACCGCGTACCGCGAGCGCCTCCCCGTGCTCCGCTACCCGAGCGGCAACGAGCTGCGCCAGACGGGTGACCCGGACGAGCAACAGCGCGACCTGCTGGCTTCGTTCGAGCGGCTACGGGCGAAGCACGCCTCGCCGGAGTACCGCGTTGACGAGGAGGCGGAGATCATGGCGCGCAAGAACTTCGCCGCCACCGGGTCCTTCGTCGCCGAGGATCGCTCCCGCGCCCTCGACCTGCTCGGCTTCAACAGCCAGCTCGTCTTCAACACCTTCCACAACAGCCGGCTCCACGACATGGAGCACGACGACGCCGACCTCGCCTTCGCCGCCGCCAGGGCGCACAACCGGGGCATGCTCGAGTTCTGTTCGGTCGACCCGCGTCTGCTCCCCTCGTGTTACGTGCCCCTGGCCGATCCGGAGCGATCGGTCGCCGCGGCGCGTGAAGCCATAAAGCAGGGCGCCGCCGCCCTTCTCGTGGCGTCGGGCTGCCCGCCGGGCTTCTCGCCGAGTCACACCGACCTCGACGGAGTCTGGGCCCAGGCGGAAGAAGCACGTGTCCCCGTGGTGTTCCACGTCGGCGGGACGGGGACCCTGATCGACCCCGGCTACTTCGTCAACGGCAAGCCGGTGCCGAAGGACTTCCACGGAGGTGAAGAGAACTTCCGGTCCGTCGACTACATGGGCATCCCCGTCCCGCCGGCGCAGACCCTGGCGACGCTCATCTTCGACGGCGTCCTCGAGCGGTTCCCGGGATTGAACATCGGGGTGATCGAGCAGGGGGCGATCTGGGTGCCCTCGTGGCTGCGGCAGATGGAGTCGGCCTTCGAAGCGTTCCACCGGCACGAGGAGCGGCTCCAGTCGCTGTCGATGCGGCCGAGCGAATACGTGCACCGCCAGGTCCGCTTCACGCCCTACCCGACCGAGGACGTCGGCTGGATCGTCCGGGAGGCCGGACCAGATCTCGTGATGTTCTCTTCCGACTATCCGCACGTCGAAGGCGGCCGCAAACCGCTCGAACGCTTCGAAGCGTCGCTCGGCGACGCGGACGAGGACGTGCGCCGGCAGTTCTACTGCGACAATTTCCTGTTCCTGATGGGCCGCGCCGCGACGGCGCTGGCCGCCTGAGGGGACGGCGCGGTGACGAGCGGATCCGCCGACGAGGTGCGCGGGTCGGTCGAGCCCGGCTTCGAGGCAGTTCGTGAGGCCTTCGCCCGAAACTTCGAGAAGGGCAGGGAGGTGGGCGCCTCGTTCTGCGTGCACGTGGGCGGCCACAAGGTCGTCGACCTCAGCGGGGGCACGTTCGACCGGGAGGGCACACGGCCCTACGACGAGCGGACGCTCCAGCTCGTCTTCTCCTCCACGAAGGGGGCGACCGCGGTCTGCGCCAATCTGCTGGCGCAGCGAGGCCTGCTCGACCTCGACGCGCCCGTGGCCTCCTACTGGCCCGAGTTCGCGCAGGCCGGGAAGGAGAGGCTGCCCGTCCGTTTCCTGCTCTCGCACCAAGCCGGCCTGCCGGCGGTGGACGCAACGCTGACGGCGGAAGAGGTGTGGGCCTGGGAGCCGGTCATCGAGGCGCTTGCGGCCCAGAAGCCGTTCTGGGAGCCCGGTACGGCCCACGGCTACCACGCCCTCTCCTATGGATACCTGGTCGGCGAGGTGGTGCGCCGCGTCAGTGGCCGCTCGCTCGGTGCCTTCTTCGCCGACGAGGTGGCCGGGCCGCTCGGGCTCGAGTTCTTCATCGGCCTCCCCGCCGAGCTCGAGCCACGGGTGTCGCCGATCATCAGCGCTCCGATCGGCGGTGACGCCTCGGACCCGAACTACACCTCGACGCTGGTGGCGCGGGCCCTCAATCTGGGCGGTGCGGTCCGCGGCCGGAATTGGATGAACGAACGCGGCTGGCACGCAGCCGAGGTCCCTGGTGGGAACGGGATCACCAACGCCGTCTCCTTGTCCCGGATGTACGCCGGTCTCATCGGGCCGCTCGAGGACAGCCCGACCGCGCCTTTGCTCACGCCCACGCAGGTCGAGCGGGCGCGTACGCCGCTGACCTCAGGGCCCGACGTCGTCTTCGCTTCGGCTGGGATGCCGCTCGAGCAAGAGATCGGACTGGGCTTCTGGCGCTCGGGTCCGGCCGCCCTCTTCGGCGGAGAGGGCTCCTTCGGCCACGGCGGCGCAGGTGGCTCTTACGGGTTCGCCGACCCCGAGCACGGGCTGGCCGTGGGCTACGTCATGAACAAGATGGCGCGTGAGCTGGTGGACCCGCGACCACACCGGCTGATCCCCGCCGTCTACGAGGCCATCGGTGCGGAGGCGAAATACTTCTGACCCGCCACTCGTTGAACAGTGCGGGAGAAAGGTACGCATGTTCACACGAAGGGCCCACACGACCGACACGGCGAGCTACGAGGTCACGAAGAGCGACGAGGAGTGGAGCCAGCAGCTCTCGCCAGACCGCTACGCCGTGCTGCGACGGGCCGGCACCGAACCGGCGTGGTCGGGCGAGCTCGTCCATGTCGACGGCGACGGAGTGTTCCGCTGTGCCGGCTGCGGGGCCGAGCTGTTCGACACCGACGCGAAGTTCGACTCCGGTTCGGGCTGGCCGAGCTTCGACCGCGCGCGATCGGCGGGCACGGTCATCGAACGCTCGGACCGCAGCCATTGGATGGTGCGCACCGAGATCCTGTGCGCCCGGTGCGGCGGCCATCTGGGCCACGTGTTCAAGGACGGACCCACCGAGACCGGGATGCGCTACTGCGTCAACTCCCTCTCGCTCACCTACGAGCCCGATGACGGAGGCTCCGCCGAGAGCTGAACCGTCGTGCGGTCTGGCCGGGCGACTCGATGACCGTGACGACGGCGGAGCAGCGACCCGCACCCGAAGGTGAGAGCCGCCGCCGCCGTCGCTGTTGCCGCGACGATGACGTCGTGACGCGCGACGAAACCCGTCGCCGCGGCGAGCCCGGCGGGCCAACCGCCGGTCACGATCAGCCAGGGCGCCACTCAGGCCTCCACCGGCATGCCCTCGACCGGGGCCGACTCGAGCTGCACGTCGCGGCGCTCGGTCCTGTGCACGTCGGCGGTGGCGAAGCGCAGGCTCGGTCCGACCTCGTCCGCGGTGATCTCCACCTTCGACCGGTGATCGCCCTCCTCGGTCTCCCAGGTCCGCTGCTCCAGTCGGCCGGTGACCACCACCCTCATGCCCTTCGACAGGCTGAGCGCGACGTTCTCCGCCAGGTCGCGCCAGCAGATCACGTCGAAGAAGGAGGTCGACTCCTGCCACTCCTGGGTGGCCCGATCCTGCCAGCGCCGGTTGACCGCGACGCCGAGCTGCGCCGTCGCTTGGCCCTCCTTGGTGTAGCGGATCTCCGGCTCCCGGGTCAGGTTGCCGGTGATCGTCGTCGTGTTCGCCATATGTCCTCGCTTTCGCTTCGCTTTCGTCTGCCCCCTCCACGGGGACCGGAGCAGTGTGAGCGGGGCACCTTGCCGCGAACCTTGCAGAATCCTCACAAACTCCTGGCAGCGTGTACGAAGAAACACGGGCCGACGACCAGCGACGAGTCCCGGACCGCAAGAACGTCATGAGCACGAACGAAACACGGACTTCCCAGGTCTTGTCCCTTCCCGGCGGCCGCAGGCTGGACTACCGGACGTATGGGGACCCCGCGGGATCTCCCGTCGTCTATTGCCACGGAGGTTTGAGCGCGCACACCGACATCGCGTTCGCGTCGGGCCAGGCCGCGGAGCGTCAGCTGCGAATCGTCGCGATGCGCGACCAGGTATCGGGGAGTCGAGCCGGCTCGGCCCGCCGCGCCGGGTGCGTGACTGGGCGGACGACGTCGCAGTGCTCACGACCGCGCTCGGGATCGGGTCGTTCTCCGTGCTGGGGTGGTCGGCCGGTGGGCCCTACGCGTTGGCGTGTGCGCGCGTTCTCGGCCCCCGGGTGCACCGCACCGTCACGGTCGGCGGTATGGCACCTCTGGAGGGACAGGTGACGTCGCGCCAACTTGGCCTGGTGGCTGATCGCATCCTGTTCCCGCTCTCGCAGCGCGCGCCGAGGCTCGCAGCCACCCTGGTGAGTTCGACGGGACGGCTCCCCGGTTCGGTGTCGCAGAAGACCTTGCTGCGCTCACTGTCCGGAGCGGACCGCGCCATCGTTGGGGCGATGTCCAGCACCGAGTTCACGGCGGACCTGAAGGAAGCGCTCCGTCACGGACCGCAGGGGATCGTCGACGACTACCGGGTCGTCGGTGGCGAGTGGGGCTTCGCCCCAGAGGACGTGACGTGTCCGGTCACGCTCTTCCAGGGGTCGGACGACGCGCTCTTGCCGATGGCCCACGCACGGAACATCGCTGACCGGTTACCAGGCGGGACGCTCCAGGTCGTGGAGGGTGCGGGGCACTTCCTGCTCCACGCACACTTCGAGCTCGTCGCAGATGCACTGTCCTGAGGCCCCCCGATCATCGCAGCGAGCGCCGCGTCACTCCTTGGGCTTCATCCCCAGGACGCGAAGCACGAACGCACCGAAACGGCCCGGGCGGTCACGCCCGCCGTGCTGGTCGGCCGAGTGCCCGTAGCGCGAGCCGTAGCCGCCGTCGCCACCACCACCGGTCAACCCGGCAGCTGGAATGGTGTTGGGTTCTTCGTACTTGGGCACCTTCGAGAGGTGCCTCTTGGCCTTTCTCGGCTTCTCACCCGCGCTCCCCATGGCGCGACAGTGTTGCAGATCGACGTGACGCCGGCGATGCGCTACTCCCGGCCGTCTGCCTGGGTCCGCCCGCCCATGAAATAGGCGCAGAGTCCGATCACGACCGAGCCCACGACGACCCAGCGCACCACCGCGGTCTCGAGCGTCGTCGGCGCGCCGTTCGTGCTTATCTCGGCGAACCCTCCGCCGATCACGATCGCGGCGAAGGCGACCACGATGCAGATGAGCGACGCCTGCCGCCACCGGTTGCGGAAGAACCTCGACCGGGAGCGGTCAGGCCGATGGCCGTTGGTGCTGGGGCGGGGGTCAACCACCCGTGTCACGCGCGCCGATTCGTGCCGAGGTCACGCCCTCGATCGGCAGCGCGCTGTGAAGCGCCGCCCGAAAGTGCTCGCAGTCGAAGACGTTGGGGCTCGGGCAGCTCAGCGCGTGGTCGAGCTGATCCGCCATCGCCCCGAGGTGGGCCGCCTGCGCCCGTAGCTGGTCCCTCTTGCGAGCGGCGAAGGTCTTCCACGCAACGTCGCCCCCCGTGGCGAGCACCGTTCTCGTCTCCTCGAGGGTGAACCCCGCCCGGCGGCACAACACCACCACGGCCAGTGTCGTGAGGACCTCGCGGGGGAACTGACGACGCAAGCCCTTGCGCTCGGTGCTGGCGATGATCCCCTCGTGCTCGTAGTAGCGCAGCGCCGAGGCGGCGAGGCCGGAGCGCGCCGCGACGTCGCCGATGTCGAGCAGGTCCTCCTGGCCCGACCTCGCGCCTTGGGCGCTCGGGGTCGAAGCCGGCTCCTTCCTCATTGACTTGAAGCTTACTTCAAGTGTTTGAGTGCCTCTGTGGGCACGTCGAACAAAGGCTTCGAGGGGCCGGCCGGGCGGATCTCCGGTGCGGTCATGGCCCGGATGAACCGCGACATGGAGCGGTCGGCGGTCGACGAGCTCGCGCTCGGGACCGGGGCCGAGGTGCTCGCTGTGGGCTTCGGACCCGGCGTGGGCGTCGCCCTGCTGCTCGAGCACTTCCCCCGTGTCCGGGTCTGCGGCGTGGACCCGTCGACAACCATGGTGGAGCAGGCCAGCCGACGGAACCGCGCCGCGGTGCGTGCGGGCCGCGTTCAGCTGACGCAGGCTCGCGCCGAATCCCTCCCATGGCCTGACGACACCTTCGATGCTGCGGTGGCCGTCAACAGCATGCAACTGTGGGACCCGCTGGACGATGCCGTGCAGGAGATCTCCCGCGTCCTGCGCCCGGGCGGAGTCATGGTCGTGTGCACCCACACCTGGGCCGTGGAGAAGGCCATGAAGGTCGACGAATGGACCGCCCTGACGGACGAGCTGCTCGAGCGCCACGGCTTCACTGGAGTCACCACGCGCCGGGGGACGTTCAGATCGGGCGCCGGGCTGGTGCTGCGGGCGGCGCTGCCCCCCGTTCCCTCAGAGTCCGGGAGTGTGGTGTGAGACCAGCTCGACCCAGGTGATGCTCGAGGGCGGAGCTGTGATCCCTCCTTTGACCAGCGCCTCTCCGAGGCGCTCTTCCATGAACCGGGCCTGGTGCTCGGGGGTGTCCCACACTTCCGTGACGACCAGGTGGCCGTTCTCGTTCAGCCCGGCCGCGTGCACCAGCAGCCCGTCCGCCAGTTCCCGCTCCCGTGTTCGTGTCAATACCGAGCGCGTC
The DNA here is from genome assembly GCA_963824445.1 of uncultured Acidimicrobiaceae bacterium. Classification (GTDB taxonomy): domain Bacteria; phylum Actinomycetota; class Acidimicrobiia; order Acidimicrobiales; family RAAP-2; genus Bog-473. The sequence continues at coordinate 936,067 of CAWGPG010000004.1, forward strand.
GTTGACGGCGTCGTACTCCTTCGTCGTCACGCCTTCGAATTCCAGGATCACCTGTGAGGGCATCGCCGGCCGCCTTTCCCTGATCGCGAGTTTGCAAGCGGAGTAGGCCAGGACCTCGGGACCAGCGCACGCGCCGAGTGGCGAATTGCCCGCGTCTCGATCGTCGACTTGCCGTACCGCGCCCGCGGCTTAGACGTCGAGGAAGCGGCGGATGGCGATGGCGGAACCGAGGGAACCGATCGCCATCCCGGCGATGACCACCACCACGTTGGTGACCACGACCTCGCTCGTCGACATGTGCATCGCGGTGAGGAGGTTGTCGTTGTGACCGCCCCCGGCGCCGTTGATGAAGAGGGCGACGCCCCACACGACGAGCGCGGCCAGGAGGGACCCGATGAGGCCCTGCAGCAGCCCCTCGGACATGAAGGGCACCCTGATGAACCAGTTGGTGGCGCCCACCAACTTCATGACGGACACCTCTCGGCGCCGGGCGAAGATCGCCATGCGGATGGTGTTCAGGATCAGCACGGCGGCCGAGGCGATGAGGATGACCGCCACCGAGAGACAGACCCACTTGGAGATGTTGATGAACGTCTCCTCGTTCTTGATCGTCTGTTGCGGTTCGGTCACGAGGGAGACGCCGGCCACGCCCGAGAAGGTGCGCACCACCTGGGAGGCGTCGGCCAACGCGACCGGGGTGCACCAGAAGGAGGTCGGCATCTCGTTCTTCGTCGTCGCGGCGAAGACGTCTGACGACAGGAGGTGGCGAGCCTCGGCATAGTTCTGGGCCTTGTTCCAGTAGTCGCACGGCTGGGCGACGTAATTCAGCTGCGACAGCTCCGTCTTCACGGCGTCGACCTGCTGCTTGGTGGCGGTCGGGACCATCCAGACGGTCACCTTGCTCCCCCGCTCGAGCGTCCCGGTCGCGTTGGCCGACCCCTGGCGCAGCAACAGGGCGGCGCCGACGAGAGACAGGGACACCGCCACGGTCAGCACGGCGGCGATGGTCATGAGACGGTTTCGCCACAGGTTGGAGGCGGTCTCTCTGACGACGTAGTCGACCGAGACGGCCATCAGCCGATGCCCCCTGCTCCGACGTCGACGGTCTGAGGCAGCGCTGCGCCGTCGAAGCCGTACACCCCGCGCTTCTGGTCGCGGATCATGGCGCCGTTGCTCAGCTCGATGACGCGCCGGCGCATCTTGTCCACCAGCACCTCGTCGTGCGTCGCCACCACGACCGTCGTCCCGGTCCGGTTGATCCGGTCGAGGAGCTGCATGATGCCCTGGCTGGTCTGAGGGTCGAGGTTGCCTGTCGGCTCGTCCGCCATGAGGATGAGCGGCCGGTTGACGAAAGCGCGGGCGACCGCCACCCGCTGCTGCTCGCCGCCCGAGAGCTCTCCCGGCAGGCTGTCCGTCTTGGAGGCGAGGCCGACGAGGTCGAGCACCTGGGGCACCTGGTTGGCCACCACATGGCGCGGCCGCCCGATCACCTCGAGCGCGAAGGCGACGTTCTCGAAGACCGTCTTGTTGGGGAGGAGCCGGAAGTCCTGGAAGACGCAGCCGATGTTGCGGCGCAGGTAGGGGACGCGCCACTTCGGCAGGTCGACGATGTTGCGGCCTGCCTCGAGGATCTTCCCCCCGGGGTCGGGCAGCTCCTCACGCAGCAACAGCCGGATGAAGGTCGTCTTGCCCGATCCGGACGCGCCGACGAGGAAGACGAACTCGCCTTTCTCTATGTCGACGGTGATGTCTCGCAGGGCGACAGTGGAGCCCTTGTAGGTCTTGGTGACGTTCTCGAATCGAATCATGAGGAGGGGAAGAGCGAGCGCGCCGGGGGCCGCGCCGTCACGATCCTACTCAGCCACGTGTGCCGCTCGGTGATCATCTGCTGCGCCGCAGGTCACCCCCGGTGCGCGACGAGGCCACCGGGACGGCGCGCCCGCCGTCACAGCCGGCACTAGGCCGCACCGGCCTCGCGCTGGCGACGCAACTCCGCTTCCATGAAGGCATCGAGTTCGCCGTCGAGGACCGCGTCGACGTTCCCCGTCTCGTATCCGCTGCGGAGGTCCTTGACCAGCTGGTACGGCGCGAGCACATAGGAGCGGATCTGGTTGCCCCACGCATTGTCGACGCGCTCACCGCTCAGCGCGTCGAGCTCCGCCCGTCGCTCGGCGCGTGCCCGCTCGGCCAGCTTGGCCCCGAGGATCTGCAACGCCTTCGCCTTGTTCTGGTGCTGGCTGCGCTCGTTCTGGCACGACACGACGATCCCCGTCGGCAGATGGGTGAGGCGCACCGCTGAATCGGTCTTGTTCACGTGCTGGCCGCCGGCGCCCGAGGATCGGTAGGTGTCGATGCGCAGGTCCTTCTCGTCGATGTCCACCTCGGCCGACACGTCCTCGAGGAAAGGCGTCACGTCCATGGATGCGAAACTCGTCTGGCGGCGGTGTTGAGAGTCGAACGGCGACATGCGCACGAGACGGTGCACCCCGCGCTCGACGGCCAGGAGCCCGTAGGCGAAGCGACCGTGCACAATGAACGTGGCCGAGAGCAGACCAGCCTCCTGGCCCTCGGTGGCCTCGTCGACCTCGACGCTGAAGCCGCGACGTTCCGCCCAGCGCTGGTACATGCGCAAGAGCATCTCGGTCCAGTCCTGCGCGTCGGTCCCACCGGCGCCGGCGTGCACTTCGCATACCGCGTCGAACTCGTCGTACTCCCCCGAGAAGAGCGACTGGAGCTCGAGCGCGGCGAGCCGCGTGCCCAGTGTGTCGACCGTCTCGACGAGCTCGGCTTCGAGGGAGAGGTCGCGCGCGCCGGCGCCCGCCGACTCTTCGGTCAGCTCCAGCAGGGCGACGGCGTCGTCGAGCGTGACGCGAAGCCCGGACAGCTGGTCGAGGTCGGCCGAGACCCGACCGAGCTCCTTGGTGACGGCACGGGCGCGATCGGGGTCGTCCCACAGGTCCGGCCGGGCCGCCTCGGCCTCGAGCTCCGATCGTCGCGCCTCGAGCTTGTCGAGACTCAGATAGCGCTCGGCTTCGGCCAGCCGCGTCCCGAGCGCTGCCAGCTCGGCATTGAAGTCGCGGGGCGCCTGGGCCGAGGGCCCCTCAGGCGGCGCCATGACAGAACTTGTACTTCTTCCCGCTCCCGCACCAGCAGGGATCGTTGCGGCCCACCTTCTCGTGCTCCTGTTTGACGACCGGCGCCAGCGAGTCAGGGTCGGGGGTGTTCGGCCGCTTGACTTGGGCTTTCGCTCCGGAGCGCGACCCGTTGCCGCCGGTCCCGTTGCCGGTCGCCTCGGGAGTTGGGAGCGCGGCGGTTTGGGACGGCACGTTCGCACCCTGCTCCATCAGCAGCGCGGTGGCGAGCGCGCCGGTCTCGGCCACGGGGTCCTCGGCCGCGGCGTAGACGGCGCGCCCCAAGTCGGGTTCGGCGGCCGCCGGCTGGAGCGCCTCGACGTGCGTGATGTACCGCAGGTAGTCGTTGTCGACGACCTCGAGCAGCTGGCCGAACATGGAGTAGCCCTCCTGCTGCCAGGCGTTCAGGGGATCGGCCTGCACCGTCCAGCGGAGGTGGATGCCGTCTTTGAGGTTGTCCATCTCGGTCAGGTGGTCGCGCCATCGGGCGTCCATGATCTGGAGCATCACGTCGCGCTCGATCTGGCGCATCGTCTCGGCTCCGCCGGGCATCGACTCGGAATGCGTCTCGTAGTAGTCGAGCGCCTCCTCGACGACGCTCTCGATGAGGTCTTCGGTCGTCGCGGCCTGCTCGAGGTCGGCGGCGGTGAACTTGGTCGGGTAGTACTGGGTCAGTCCGTCGACCAAACCCTTCAGGTCCCAGTCCTCCTCGAAGTCGGTCGGGCAGTGTTCGGTCACCAACTTCTCGGCCACCCCGGCAATCAGGTCCTCGGTGTGCTCCTCGAGATCGTCACCGTCGATGATCTGCAGCCGCCGTTCGTAGATCACCTTGCGCTGTTGGTCCATGACCTCGTCGTACTTGAGGGCGTCCTTGCGGATCTCGGCGTTGCGGGCCTCCACCGTGTTCTGCGCCCGCTCGATCGCCTTGGCGACGGTCTTCGACTCGATCGGCATGTCATCGGGGAGCGTGCGTGCCATCACCCAGCTCATGGCGCCGGTGGCGAACAACCGGAGCAGCTCGTCGTCGAGGCTGAGGTAGAAGCGACTCTCGCCCAGGTCGCCCTGACGGCCGGAGCGGCCTCGCAGCTGGTTGTCGATGCGCCGGCTCTCGTGCCGCTCGCTGCCGAGGACGTAGAGGCCCCCGAGCTTGCGCACCTCTTCCCCTTCGGCCCGGCAGCGCGCCTCGATCGCCGTCTCGCCGCGCCTTGAGCTCGGCCAAGCCCTCCTCGGTGTCGACGTCGATGCCCTCGGCGGCGATCTCGTGTTGGGTGAGCAACTCCGCGTTGCCACCCAGGATGATGTCGACGCCGCGGCCGGCCATGTTGGTGGCTACGGTCACCGCGCCGCGCCGGCCGGCCTGCGCCACGACCTCAGCCTCGCGGAAGTGCTGTTTGGCGTTGAGGACGTTGTGGCGCACGCCGCGCTTGTCGAGCAGCCGCGACAGGAGCTCGGACTTGGCCACCGACGCCGTGCCCACCAAGATGGGTTGGCCGAGGTCGTTGCGCTCGACGATGTCGTCGACCACCGCGTTGAACTTCGCCTCCTCGGTCTTGAAGACGAGGTCGCTCTGGTCGAGCGCGGACCATCGGCACGTTGGTGGGAATGGGTACGACCGGCAATGCATAGGTCGAGGCGAATTCACCGGCCTCGGTCTCGGCGGTGCCGGTCATGCCGGCCAACTTCTCGTACATGCGGAAGTAGTTCTGGAGAGTCACCGTGGCCCAGGTGTGGTTCTCCTCTTTGATGGCCACGCGCTCCTTCGCCTCGACTGCCTGGTGGAGACCGTCTGACCACCGCCGGCCTTCGAGCGTGCGGCCGGTGAACTCGTCGACGATCTTCACCTCGCCTCCGGCCACGAGGTAGTCCTTGTCCCGGTGGTAGAGATCCTTGGCCGTGAGAGCCTTGGTCAGCTGGTGGACGTAGTTGACCGAGACCGCGTCGTAGATGTTGTCCACCCCGACGGCCTTCTCGACCTTCTCGATGCCCGACTCGAGCGGGACGACCGTCTTCTTCTCCTCGTCCACCTCGTAGTCGACGTCGCGGGCGAGCGTACGGGCGATGGACGCGAACTGGTAGTAGAGCTGCGCCGCTTCGTCGGCCGGCCCGGAGATGATGAGCGGCGTCCGGGCCTCGTCGATGAGGATGGAGTCGACCTCGTCGACGATGGCGAAGACGTGGTCCCCGCTGCGCCATGAGCTCGCGCTCCGCGTCATGTTGTCGCGCAGGTAGTCGAACCCGAACTCGTTGTTCGTGCCGTACGTCACGTCCGCGGCGTAGGCCGCCCGCTTGGCGACGGCGTCCTCGATCGCCGACCCGATGCGGCCGACGCTCAGGCCGAGCCAGCGGTGGACCCGCCCCATCCACTCGGCGTCGCGCTGGGCGAGGTATCGTTCACCGTCACCATGTGCACGCCCCGGCCGTCGAGCGCGTTGAGGTACACCGGCAGCGTGGACACGAGGGTCTTGCCTTCGCCGGTCTTCATCTCGGCGATCCAGCCGAAGTGCAGCGCCATGCCGCCCATCAGCTGGACATCGAAGTGACGTTGACCGAGGACTCGCCAGGCCGCCTCCCGAACGACCGCGTAGGCCTCGACCAGCAGGTCGTCGAGGGTCTCCCCCTGGTCCAGGCGCTCACGGAATTCCACCGTCTTGTGCGCCAGCGCGTCGTCGCTTAGCGCCTGCAACTCGGGCTCGAGCGCGCCGATGATCGGCACCAACTCCTGGAGCCGCCTGACCTTCTTGCCCTCGCCGGCGCGCAGGACCTTGGTGAACACGCTCATGGAGTGGCCGATCCTACCGGTCCGAGAGCAGGTCGAGCGGACGGCCGGCGCCGGCAGATGTGATGGGCTGCGTGCGGCTGACCTGGTCTTTGACCCCACACTCGCCTGCTGCGAGGGTGGCGCACCGGCGCCGGTGGCCCGGCGGCACCGCCACCTGGCCCGACGGCACCTGGTTGGCGCGCGTCGCCTCGTCTCCGCCGGCCCCCGACTGCCGGGGACCCGGCAGGCAGGGCTTACCTCTAAGCCGCACCATGCTCAGCGACCACAAGTCGCCTTACGTGGGTCGTTTCGCCTGCGACTGGCCTCGACTTTCAACCACAGACCCGCACGCAGCCCACGTCAATGGTACCGCGGGCGCCCGGCTCAGCGGCTTGCCGCGTCCCCGCAGACCGTCTCGACCAGCAGCCGGCTCACCACGTACGGGTCCATATTGGCGTTCGGCCGGCGGTCCTCGATCCACCCCTTCTTGTTCTTCGCCGTCTGCCAGGGAATGCGGATCGACGCGCCACGGTCGGACGTGCCGTAGGTGAAGGTCGAATAGTGCGCCGTCTCGTGGGCACCCGTCAGGCGGCTCTCGATCCCGATGCCGTAGTTCGACACGTGCTCGTCCACTCTGGTGCTCAACGCCTCGCACCCGGCGATGATCGCCTCCCAACCACCGTCCTCGCGCATGGCCTTGGTCGAGAAATTCGTGTGCGCGCCGGCACCGTTCCAGTCGCCCAGAACAGGCTTCGGTTCCAACGTTGCGAACACGTCGAAGTTCTCGGCAATGCGGAAGAGGAGCCAGCGGGCCGTCCACAGCTGGTCGCCGATGAGGGGGGGCGGCAGGATCCCGATCTGGAACTCCCACTGGCCCATCATCACCTCTGCGTTGGTGCCCTCGATTCCCAGGCCGGCCTTCATGCAAGCGGCGGTGTGACGCTCGACGATGTCGCGACCAGGCATCTTGTCGCCGCCGACACCGCAGTAGTACGGGCCCTGTGGGGCGGGGAACCCGGACTCGGGCCAGCCCAACGGGCGGCCGTACTGGAAGAAGGTGTACTCCTGCTCGATGCCGAACCACGGCTCGAAGGCGCCGTAGCGCTCCGCGGCCTCGACGCAAGCGCGACGGGTGTTCGTGGGGTGGGGTGACATGTCGGTCAACAGCACCTCACACATGACCAACTTGTCGTTCTCGCCACGCAGCGGGTCGGAGCACACGAACACGGGTTGGAGCACGCAGTCGGAATCGCTCCCCTCCGCCTGGTTCGTGCTGGAGCCGTCAAAGCCCCAGATCGGAGGCTCCTTCTTGTCCTCGACGATCTTGGTCTTGCTCCGCAGCAACGGCGAGGGCTCGGTCCCATCGATCCAGATGTACTCGGCCTGATAGCTCATGAAGCCTCCTGTGCTCCTCGTCTGTCCTTCTCGTGGGGCGCCTGCGAGCGCGTCCAGCCAGATCGGCGGTGCTCGCGAGGGGCCAGTGTGGCCGAGATCCATTTCGCTGTCGTGTCGCTTTTGTGAATTGACGATGAACTCGGTTCGGTCTGCCAGGCGCCGCTAACGTGCCGCGACGTGGCCTCCGGGGTCCTCACGCCCGAGCTCAAGGAGCGGTGGGACGTCGACGGCTGGTGCGTCGTCCCAGGTGCCATTCCCCCCGAGCCGCTGGAGGCCGCCCAGGAAGCGCTCCTCCGCCTGTTCCCGACCCCCGCCCAGATGGCAGAACGGCGCGGCCCGGACGCCGAGAAATGGCACACCTGGGACGCACCGTGGCCGGAGTTCCCGTTCCACAGCTCGCGTTTGAACGCGCTCGTCCTCCATGACCGGGTGATCGACCTGGCCGAGGGCCTGCTCGGGACCGACCAGCTGGCTCTCTACATGGGGATCGTCACGGCCAAGTACGCGCACCAGTCTTCGGGATACAACCAGCTGCTCCACGCCGACTACCCGAACCACATGCTCGTCGTGCCGCGGCACGAACCGCAGTTCCAGCAGGTCGAGTTCTTCGTCTACCTCACGGACGTGACCGTGGATGACGGTGCGTCACGGTTCGTGTCGTGGCAGAAGACGAAGCACATCCCCGTCGAGCAGCACACGCTGAACTACATCGAGTTCGCTGACCTCTACGACGACCCGTCGGACGCGTCGGCGTCGGCCGGCTCCGTCGTGGCGTATCGCCCCGACATCTATCACCGGTCGGTCGACCACGCCGACCCGATGCGCTGGCGGATCATGCTGCACGTGTCCTTCCGCCATCGCGACGCCGGCTGGGGTGGTTACCAAGCCTGGCCGTTCCGCGGGTTCTCCTTCGAGCTGAGCAAGTACGTCCAACAAGCGACGCCCCGACAGCTCGCGCTGCTCGGTGTGCCGCCGCCGGGACATCAGTACTGGAACGACGCCACCCTTGCCGGAGTGCAAGCTCGTTACCCCGGGCTTGACATGGATCCTTGGCGCAGCGCGATGTCGTGCTGAGACGAGCCCGAGATGGACCATCGACTCCTCCGCGCAATGCTTCACGTCACTCGATGGAGCATCCCTCGTGAAGTAGCAGTCACGCGGTTGCGAGCCGGGTGGATCGCCACCACGCCTCTCAGCTGGTACAGGTCGTGAGAAACATCGTCTGGGTCAGGGGCGGGCGGTGTTCGGTGAACCGGGCGCGACGAGCGGCCAGGGGAATTCGCGCTCCGCGACCAGCGCCAGATCCAGCAACAGCTCCTCTCGGTGGTGACCGGCCAGGACCTGGAGGCCGACCGGAAGACCGTCGACCAGACCGGCCGGGATGCTGATGGCCGGGCTGCCGTTGAGGTTGGACGGCGCCGTGAGCGCAGCGTTGTTCATGATGGCCCGAGTGAAGCCGACTTCGTGGATGAGATCCGCGCCCGGGATCGTCGCGGGCGGCGGGCCCTCAGCCTTGAACGCGACATCGGGGTGCGTCGAGCAGAAGACGAAATCGGCCTGGTCGAACAAATCGGCCATGCCCTCGTTGAGCCGGCGTCGATACGACTCCACCCGGGCTGCTTGCTCCAGGTCGTAGCGCTCCACCGCAGCCTTCAAGCCCGCCGCGACCTCCGGTGAGAGATCCGGCACGCACCCGGGATAGGCGTCGCCCAGGTCGGCGACGAAAGGTGGTTGGTTGGCCATCGCCCACGCGCCCCGGAGCGGGGGCAGCTCTGCCGTCACCGTGACGACCCGGAGGCCTGCCGCCCGCGCCAGTTCCTCTGCCCGGCCCGCCACGACCTCGGCCACCTCGCCGCGCACTCGTGCGATGCCGAGGTCGACCACGATCGCCGCCGTCATCGCCGAGAGGTCGTAACCTCCGAGCCCCGCCTCCCATCCGCCCACGACGGGGAGGCTCAACGGGTCGCGCCGGTCGAAGCCGTTGCAGGCATCGAAGTAGCGGGCCGTGTCGCGCACCGAGCGCGTCAGGCAGCCGAGGACGGTCGTCATCGGCTCGATGCTGGCGTGCGGGCCCTTCGGGATCCGGCCGTAGGTCGCCTTGAGCCCGAGCAGGCCGCTGAACCCGGCCGGTCCGCGTATCGATCCTCCCCCGTCGCTGCCGGTGGCGATGGGCAGAAGACCTCCCACGACCGCGGCAGCCGTGCCGCCGGAGGAACCGCCCGGCGTGCGCTCCAGGTTCCACGGATTCCTGGTCGTTCCGTGCAACACCGTCGAGGTGCAGTTGATCCCGCCGAACTCCGGTGCGGTGGTCTGCCCGGCGAGGATCGCACCGGTCATGCGCAACCTGGTCACCGACGTGTCGTCTTCGGTGGCGACACGGTCCTTGAAGACGACGGAGGCTTCCGTGTACGGCCAGCCAGCGACCCGCTCGAGCTCCTTGACCCCGAAGGGCACACCGCCGAAGGGCCGGGTGAGATCGGCGGCACGAGCCGCCTCACGCGCCTGGTCGAAGTCGGTGAAGCTGAACGCGTTCAGCGGCGAGGCCTCAATGGCGGCGATGCACTCGTCGAGAGCCTCGAGTGGGGACAGGTCTTTGGCCCTCGAGCGCGTCGACCAACCCGCAGGCGTCGCCCAACCACGGGGTCCCCATGGCACGGAGAGTATCCGTCTCCGTCCAGCCCCGCCCGGTGGCTTAGCCTGCGTCGTCAGTGAAGACCTGGGAGCTCACCACACCGGCACTGCTCGTCGACGCCGCTGCTCTCGACGCCAACCTGCGCACCATGGCCGATGCGCGGCCGGGCGCCCGGACCCGTCCCCATGTCAAGGCGCACAAGTGCACCGCGCTGGCACGTGCCCAGGCCGCGCTCGGCCACCCGGGCCTCACCTGCGCCACCGCGGCCGAGATGGAGGGGCTGGCCCGCGCCGGATTGGGGAACGACCTGCTGCTGGCGAACGAGGTGACCGACGCATCCCGATTGGGCGCGCTGGTGCGGGAGGGTCACCGCGTCACCCTCGCCGTCGACTCGTCCGAGACGGTCGAGGCCGCCGCCCGGGCCGGAGTGCGCGAGGTGCTGGTCGACGTGAACGTGGGGCTCCCCCGCTGCGGCTGCCGGCCCGAGCACGCAGGACAGCTGGCCGAGCGGGCGCGCTCGGCTGGGCTGTCCGTGCGGGGCGTCATGGGATACGAGGGCCATGCTGTTCTCGTCGAGGACCGGACCAAGCGAAGCGAGCTCGTGGCTGCGTCGATGGAGCAGCTGCTGCGCGCCCATCAAGAGGTTGGAGGTGACGTCGTCTCTGCGGGAGGGACCGGGACCTACGACCTCAACACGTGGGCCACCGAAATCCAGGCCGGTTCCTACGCGCTCATGGACACGGCCTACACCAAGCTCGGACTGCCCTTCGCGAACGCACTCTCGGTTCTCGCCACCGTCATTTCCGTGGCGAAGGACTGGGCCGTCGCCGACTGTGGCTCGAAGGCGCTCGGCATGGACCACGGGAACCCGACGATCGACGGCGCGGACGTCTGGTTCTGCTCGGACGAGCACGTGACGTTCGCGCCGTCCGAGGCGCGACGCGTCGGCGACCGGATTTCCGTGGTCCCCAGCCACGTCGACCCCACTGTCGCATACCACCGCCGGCTCCACATTGTCGACGGTGACGACGTGGTGGACACCTGGGCGGTGGATCTCCGCGGTTGGTGAGGTGACAACGTCGGCCCAATCCGGACCGGCGCTCCGGTCCCGACATGGTGGGGATCGAGACGAACGCAATTGGAGACCACAATTAGTGTGGAAAGGACCGAGGAGGCGCCACATGGCAGAGGCAAGGCAGTTCACGATCGGAGCAGAAGTCCAGTGTCTCGACGGTCCGTGCGGCGAGGTCAAACGGGTCGTGGTCGATCCGGTGAAGCGTGAGCTGACTGACCTCGTCGTGGAGCCGGCCCACCGCGAGGGCCTTGGCCGGCTGGTGCCACTGGTGCTCCTCGACGAGAGCGCGGAAGGCGTCCGGCTCCGATGCACCCTCGACGACTTCGAGAACCTGCCCTTCGCCGAGGAGAACGACTTTCTGCCTGGCGGGAGCGGTTACGCCGACTACGCCGCGCACGAAGCGTACTTCTGGCCGTACTACGGGCTCGGTGGCGGTGTGGCCGACTCGTCAGCCATCGTGACGCACGACACCCTTCCGGCCGGCGACGTGGGTATCCGGCGCGGTGAGAGCGTGCACACGACGGACGGCGAGATCGGCAAGGTTCAAGGATTCGTGGTCGAGCCGGTGCACCACCACATCACGCACGTCCTGCTCCAGGAAGGGCACTTGTGGGGGCGCAAGCAGGTCGCCATCCCGATCGGCGCCGTCACGAAGCTCGACCGAGGCATCTCAGTCGACCTGACGAGCCGCGAGGTGGAGAACCTGCCGGCGGTCGACGTCGACCACGTCCAGCCATAGCGCTCAAAACTCCAAGACCAGCCGACCCCGGATCCCTCCCGCCTCGAGGAGCCGATGTGCCTCGGCCGCGGATTCCAGACGGCAACGTGCGAGCGACGCGCAGGGTCAGCGTCTCTTCCTCCGCTTGCTGGCGCAGACGGTCGAGCTTCGCCCGTTCCTCGGCGTACGTGCGGACGAACACCGGGAAGAACGTGACACTGCGGTCGGTGGCCCCGGTGCCGTCGTAGGCGCGGAGCGTGGCGATGCCACCGCCGTCGCGCACGGCGGGGACGGCCAGCGCGTCGAGAAGCGCCGCATCCACCATGCCGTCCGCCCCGCCGGGCACGAGGGCACGCAGGTGGTCGGCGAAGTCGTCGCCCCGGGGAACGACCTCGTCCGCCCCAAGACTCCGCACCAGCGCCACGTCATTCGGTGCGGCGTCGGCGACCACGCGGAGCCCGGCCGCCTTCCCCAACTGCACGGCGTACCCGCCGACCGCGCCGGCGGCACCGGTGACAGCCAGTGTCTGCCCAGCCGTCAGACCGAGCTGTTCCAAGCACGCGTGTGCCGTGAGCCCGTTCATGGGAAGGGTGGCCGCTTCGGTATCCGACGCGCCGATCGGGCTTCGCACGACGGAATCGGAAGGGACGACGACCCGTTCGGCGTAGGCGCCACGCCGTCCGAGCGGCAGCACGATGGCCATCACGCGCTCACCGACCTCCAGGTCGGTACGCGTCCCCGATCCGATGCCCTCGAGCACCCCGGCCGCATCCATCCCGGGCACGTGCGGCGGCGTGACGCCCTTCAGCCTTTCGGCCCGGGCACCGCTGCGCAGCACGGTGTCGGTGGGGTTCACGGCGGCGGCACGCACCCGGATCAGAAGCTCCCCTCGGCCTGGTTCGGGGTCGGGCAGCTCGACGATGTGCAGCACGCCGGGGTCGCCGTACTCGGTCAAGCCGGCGGCCCTCATCAAACGGAAGGCTACGAGACCTCGCCCGGCTCGGGGACGGGCAGCTCCGAGGTGGGGAAGTCGCGCATCGTCCGCATGGGCGAGGCCAACAACCACACGATGGCGAGGATCTCGCCGACGGAACCGATCCACAGGGTCGTCCGCAAGCCGAGCGCCGTCCCGAGGACCCCGCCGATGAGCGCGCCGATGGGCAGCACGCCCCACACGATGAAGCGCATGGTCGCGTTCATACGACCCAACAGGCGATCGGGGCAGAGGTGCTGGCGGAAGCTCACCTGGTTGACGTTGTAGACGACCGCGGCGAACCCTCCCGCCATCATGCCGAACCCGAAGAGCAGCACGCGGGGCCCTGGCTGGCTCAAGGGAACCAGCAGGACGCCGACTTCGAAGCTGAGCCCGATGATGGTGGCGCGGGCGCCGCCGAAACGGCGGGCGATAGGCCCGGCGGCCAGCGCTCCCAACACGCCACCCAGCCCGCCCAGGCTGAACATGAGACCGATGACCAGCGAGGACGCATGGACGGTGCGTACCAGGAAGACGACCTCCACTGCCGTGGCGATCCCGGAGAAGAAGTTGCACGTGGCGGTCGTGGCGGCGATGGCGCGCAGCAGCACGTTGCCGAACACGAAGCGCAGCCCTTCGCCGATGTCGTGGACCAGGCTGCGATGCCCGCCCTCGGGCACCTCGGGTTTCGGCTCCGGGCTGCGGATACCGGCCACTGCGGCCGCCGAGACGAGGAAGCTGACGGCGTCGAGCGCGATCGCATAGGCGGCGCCGACTGCCTCCACCAGGAATCCCGCCACGCTCGGGCCAGCGACGGTCGCGGCCTCGGCGGTGCCCGTCAGCTTGGCGTTGCCCTCAACGAGATGCTCGCGTCCGACCAGGGACGGGAGGTAGGACTGGTAGCCGACGTCGAAGAACACGGTGAGGATTCCCGTGAGGAGCGTCACGGCGATGAGCTGGCCGAGCGTCAGGGCACCGAATGCGTAGGCGACGGGTATGGAACCCAGAGCCAGCAGCCTTCCGATGTCGGCCGCCATCATCACCCAGCGACGCCTGATCCGGTCGACCCAGACACCGGCCGGCAATCCCACGATGAGGAATGCCGCTGTGGAGGCTGCGGTCAAGAGCGCGACCTCGAACGTGGTGGCGTGCAGCGTCCGCACGGCGAGCAGTGGGATGGCCAGCAGGCTCACCTGCGAGCCGAGCTCGCTGACCGTTTCTCCACCCCAGAGCAGGCGGAAGTCTCGGTGCCTCCTGAGGGCGCCCCGGGCCACCCGCGGACCCTACTGGGCACTTCAGCCCGTGACCCCCATCCCCTTCGTGGGGCCTCGGCACGGATAGACCGGTGGGCCGTGCGGAGGCGCATCGTTCTCCTCTTCATGGGTGGAGTGGCCCTCCTGGCCTGGTGCGGTGCCGTGAGCGGCTACGGCCGGGACAGTCCGGGGGCGATCGCCACGTGGCTGGTCTCCCTGTGCGTGGTCGTGGCGATCGACCTGTCCTTCTGGCTCGGGCGCGCGCGGGCAGAAGCCCCGGGTGGCGCCTGGAGCCTGCGAGCGACCCGTGGCCGCGGCGACTGCGAGGAGGCGCGGTGAACGCGCTCGTCGGCACGGCGCCGTGGTTGGCGCTGATCATGGTCGCAGCCGCCTGGGACGTGCTAGGAATCGACACCGGGACGCACGAGGCCCACTTGACCATCGAGCGCGCTGGCCCAGGCGTTCCGACCCCTCAACGCAGTGCTGTTGTTGGTGTGGATGTCGGTGGGTATCGGCTACGGCGCGGCGGCGCGTGCACGCTCGCCAAGGGCGGAGACGCCACCGGCCCCGTCGCACGAAGGCGTCGCGCCGCCGCGCTGGGCATCGCGTTCGTCCCGACTGCGGCCCGGCCGGCTCTTCTCCTGCCGTCGAGCAGACCGGTGGGGGTGGCGTTCTGGCTCGCCGTCCTCGTAGCCGGTGTCGTCATCGATCTCGTCGCCCGCCGTAGCAAGGGGCGGTTTGCGACGGCCGAGGAGCTCGTACGCTTCGTTTCGACGTCACGGGTCGCCAACGTCGTGCTCGTGGTCGCGTGGACCTTCGCCGGCTACCACCTCTTCGCACGGTGACGCAGCGACAGTCGTCGGGACGGCGGACAGCTGACTGATGGTTGCTCCGGACGCTCCGGCGACGTCGGAAAGAGCGTCGATATCCGCGTGCACGCGGTCTGCAGCGATCATTCTCCGCTCGTTGCATCCGTGATGAAGCGGACTCGTGTGACCAGTCTGGGTCGTAACGAATGATCTATGTTCATGCGCCTCGCGGACGGTTTCCAACTCCGTCCCGGAGCTGAAGGAGGAGGACCTTCGTGCGCAGACTCGTCACGATCATCACTGTCCTAAGCGCTGTCACGGCGCTATCGGGACTCGGCATCGCAACGCAATCCGGCCTCGCCGGCGCCGCAAAGCCGCCGTCGAACGGCGCTCCGTGCGGGACGATGCCTCGCTCGGCGACGCACTACTCCCACGTCATCTGGATCTTTATGGAGAACAACAGCTACGGGTCCATCATGGGCAACCCGACGGCGCCGTACATCAACTTCCTCGCGGCGGAGTGTGGCCTGGCTACCAACTACCACAACATCTCCCACCCCAGCCTGCCCAACTACATCGCCGCCACTTCTGGGCTGCCCTACGCCGGGATCAGCCAATTCAGTGGAGACTGCAACGTGTCTGCCGCTTGCAGCACCTCGGCGCCCAGCATCTTCGGCCAGGGCGAGACGTGGAAGTCCTACGAGGAGAGCATGCCGTCCAATTGTTTCAACGGCAACACCAGCTTGTACGCGATCCGCCACAATCCAGCGCCTTACTACACGACGCTGAACGGGTGCGCGACGAACGACGTTCCCTACCCGCAGCTGTCCACGGACCTGGCCGGCGGGACGCTACCGGCGTTCTCGTTCGTCACTCCGAACCTGATCGACGACATGCACAACGGCACCGTTGCGGATGGTGACACTTGGCTCCTGCAGAACCTTCCGACCATCACGAGCAGCTCCGAGTACCAGAGCGGAACGGTCGCCGTGTTCATCACGTGGGACGAGGGTGAAGGCGGCACGACCAACCAGTGCGCCGACAACTCGTCGGACGTCGGCTGCCACGTCGTCACGCTGGTCGTCAGCCCGAGCACGGTGCCGGGGACGCAGTCGATGACGTTCTTCAGCCACTACTCGCTGTTGCGCACCACAGAGAAGCTTCTCCACCTGCCGGCGCTGAACCAGGCCGCAGGGGTCGCCAACATGGTGAGCGCCTTCAACCTATAGATCGATCCGTCCGGAGCGGCGGACGTCTTGTCTGCCGCTCCGGACGACACATCACAGCGATCAGGCCCGGTCGACCGGCCAGGTCCGGTCGAACCACCGCCGGATTCTGCTGGTGCCGAACTCCGCCTTCTCGGACGCGATGGCTTCGGAGGGTCCTTCCATGCTGCCGACCGGTGGGCGGCCGCTCTGGAAGGTGACGTCCACCTTCCCGACGGAGTCCTGGCCGAACTCGAGATAGCAGATCCCCCGGCCGTCATAGGAATCGTCAGCCGAGCCGCCTTCGTGCCGCGCGATGAGGTGCGCCGCGACGACCGTCGCCTGACCCTCCGCGAAAACCCCGGCTTTCGGCGTACCCACACTGGTGACGTCGCCGACCGCGTACACCTCGGCGAACCGCGTCTCGAGGGTTTCGGGGTTCACAGGAATCCATCCGTCGACGGTCATCCCCGACGCCTCGACGACTTCGGGGACCCGGTGCCGCGGCACCCCCAAGAAGAGGTCGAACGGCATCTCGTCGCCGTCGGCGAACACCGCGACCTTGCGTTCGTCGTCCAGTCGGTCGACGAGCCGGTTCGGATGCCACTCGATCCCGCGCTCGGCGAACGCGCCCAGCAGCACCTCCGAGGCCGCTGGCGAAGGTGGGATCGGCACGGGGAAGGGCATCACGAGCGAAATGGACGAATTCGACCGGATGCCGCGCCGGGTGAGGAAGTCGTGCATGAGCAGAGCCGTCTCGCTCGGCGCCGGGGGGCACTTGAACGGCGCCGAGGTGACCCCGACGACGACCTGGCCTCCCGGAAAGGTGGCGAGGACGTCTCGGAGTGCGAACGCACCCTCGGGTGTGTAGAACTCGTGTCCCACCTCGCGCAGTCCGGGCGTCGCCGCGGGGTCGAGGTCCGCGCCGAGCGCGAGGACGACCACGTCCGCTTCGAGGGTGCCCGAGTCCGTCTCGACCCGCTTCGACTCCGGATCGATGGCGCGGACGACGCTCTGGACGAACCGGACTCCGGGCTTCTCGATGTCTCGGTAGGAATGGAACACCTCGTGGGCCTGACGGCGGCCGAACATGACGTCGAGCTTGGAGAACCCAAAGACGAATCCCTCGGCCTGGTCGACGAGGGTCACGTCGACGTCGGAACGCAACCGTTCCGAGAGGGTGGCGGCAAGCTCCAAGCCGCCGAAGCCGGCACCTAAGACGAGAACGCGCATCACCGGACATTACCGATCCCCGGAGACACGCCTTCTGTGGGTCGACGTCTGGTGGCGCTGCTCAGCTGGGTGCCGTCTGAGAACTCCGCTCAGCCGTCATCCCGGCGGGAACAATCAGGCACAGGAAAGGCGTTCACCGTCGCGTCGCCAACAGGGTTCGATCCGCCCGTAGGTGCGGTCGTGCACGGCCCTGGGTCCAGGGACGCCCGGCGTGGCGCGGCCCGAAAGCGCTTTCGACGCCGACGCCGTGTTCCGACTCGGATGCGGCGTTCGTCATCACACTGAGTGAACCGACGTGCTGTCCCGGTGGCTGTCTACCGTCCGTGGTTTCGCAACCGAGGGAGAAGCCTCTTCGCTTCGCGTTCGGTGTCGAGGATGTCCTGGAGCTCCGCCGTGGCTTTCGGCGACTTCCCGTGCAGGTTGTCCCGTTCCTCGGGATCGAGCGTGAGATTGTGCAACTCCCAGTCAGAGTCCGCGGGAGGACCCGCGAAGGGGTTTCGCGGCAGGTCGTGCGCCTGGTCGAACTCGTCGAGCCGGTCGTAGTAGTGGTTCAGCTTCCACAACTCCTTCTCACCCTCCGGTCCGGTGGACAGCATCGCGATCACCGACTCGACCTTCGATGGTTCCGCTATCGCCTCGTACGGCTTCCCCGAGAACATGTTCTTCATCGACAGCCCACGAGTCACGTCGTCCTCGGTCATGAAGTACAACGGCCCGACGAACGCGTCCGTGGTGGCGGAGCCGGTGACGAGCCCGCTCAGGTCGCGGCCAGGGAGCGGATGCGTCTCGTCGTGCTCTCGGGCCACCACTTCGGCTGCTGCGTCCGCGTCGATGCCGGCCAGCCCCATGAGCGTTGGGACAAGGTCGACGTGGCTCGTCGGTATGTCGACTCCCGTCGGCGTCGCCACCACGCCTGGCCCCTTGATGACAAAGGGCACTCTGAGGGCTTCGTCATACGCGTTGTACCACTTCTGCATCAGGCCCCCATGGGCGCCGACGAGATCGCCGTGATCCGATGTGAAGACGACGATGGTGTCGCCGGCCATGCCGGAGCTCTCCAATGCCTCGAGGATCCGCCCGATGGCGCCGTCGACGAGTTGGTGGAGATGGTGGTAGAGGCGCCGATAGGCAGCATCTGCGTCTTGGTCGTAGAGCATGCGCGGCCACACTGAGGCGAAGGCCTTCTGACAGGAGGGTCGACCGCCGAACGAGTCTGATTGCGAGGGCGCCTCCGGGATTTCGGGCAGGCTGCTCTCGGCGACCGCGGCGAACCCCAGGATGTTCTCCCATGCCCATCCGTTGAATGCGATGTCGTGCGGGTTGACGAACGAGGCCACCGCGAGCCAAGGGCCGGCTTGACGATCGACAGCCAGATCTCCGAACAACTCGACCACCTGTTCAGCGAAGACCCCATCTCGAACGGTCCCGCAGTCGGCCTTTGCTGCACCATGGGGCTCGCGGCCGATCCAGCCGGAGAAGCCGAAGGGGTCGAGGCGGTCGGCACCCAGGTACGCGGCGACTGCTTCCGAGATCAGAGTCCCTGCATCGTCCGAGGCCATCAGCCCTTCGTGGGTTCCGGGAATCAACAAGTCCGCATGCGAGACGTGCCACTTGCCCCGGTAGTGGGTCTGGTAGCCGCCGGCTCGGAACCAATCGCCCAGCGTGGGCACCGAGTTCGGATCGAGCCTCGTCATCGCCGGGTCATCGCTCCGTTTGGCCATGCCGTCGGTCTGCCTCCCTCCATGCAACGACGGGTATTGACCGGTGAACAAGGTGGTGCGGCTGGGTAGGCAGGCAGTGGAACCGGCATAGTGACGGTGAAACTCCAGACCTCCGTCGCGCAGAGATTGGCGTGCACGGAGTTGCTCCCGGCGGAACCCGGCCAGAGCTTCCCACTCGTAGGGCGGGGGATAGCGCTCTTCGTCCGTCATGATCAGGAGCACATTCGGGCCGTCCATGGCTGGGACCCTAGTCTTCACGCCCTCCGAAGACGGAATCGTTGTTCGCTCGTACGAATGCTCGGGGTTCGTGCCGCGCGCCATTGGTGGACCACGAAGGTTCACATCAGCGTGATGTGTGCCGGCTCGTCTCCAGCGTCGGCCGACGGCTGCGGGAGCCCACTTAGCGAGCGACGCGATGTCTCGGTGTCTTGCCTCACAGCGGCGTTCGGTGAACTTCCATCTGTCGGCGGTGCGCGGATATCGGTCGTGATAGACGCCGTAGCTGAGGTGCGAACTGCCGTCGCGGTCTCGCATCAGCTCTTGGGGGTAGGCGCGGCCTACCGCAGTATCACCGTCGAGTTCGATCCTCCCGATCGCGACGTCTGCACGAAGAACTCCCAATGCGTCTTGCGTTGTTCCAACCAGGAGCGAATTTCGTCTCGCTCGGGTAATGACCTTCGGCACTGCCACCCCGGCCGACGCTCGCATCCCGGGGCCCTTCCCCGTGAGGTGCCTCTCTACACGTCGTGAACCGGCGATCTCATCGTCCTCCGTCGCGGGCCATACGGGTCATGGAACGCGTTTTCCGGCGTCCTTCGACCAATTACCCGCTCAGCAGGGTGGTTCATACTCGGACAAGATGCTGTCGAGGCTGTCAAAATCGGGTCAGGGAGGACAAAGAAAGAAGTGGCAGACCTGCGAACAGCGCACGATCGTCGGCTCCCCTCGTTGGCACACCGGATGTGGGCATTCAGTGCCCCGCCCAATCGGGTGGTCGGTGCTCTGCTGCGGCCCGGAGGCCCTCCGACGCGTCATGAGTCGAGCCGGCAATGAGCCGCATGGTCTCACCGAATCGGATGGCTTCGAGCGTTGCCATATGCCGAGTCCGCATGGCCATCTCCTTCATAGCTCGCTGAGCAAGGGGCGCCCCGTTGACGAGGCGTCTCGCCAGCGCTTGTGCCTCGTCGAGGAGTGTGTCATGAGACACGACCCTCCAGACGAGACCCATCTCCCTGGCTCGCTCGGCGGAGATGCGCTCTCCGACAAGCAAGAGCTCCATGGCATCAGCCCAATTGAGACGCTGCGGCAGGCGTATCGAAGCCACGATGGCTGGAACGCCGATGCTCACTTCGGGTAGACCAAACTCGGCCTGTTCACTAGCGATGACGAAATCGCACCAGGTGGCCAACGTCAGCCCATAACCCAAGCAGTAACCGTTGACGGCCGCAATGACGGGCTTGTAGATCTCCCATCCGCTCTCGAACGAGTTGAGCGTTGGCTTCTCCCAGAATGTGCCCGCGAAATCGCCGGTCGAGCCGGCTCCGTGATAGAGGTCCGCGCCAGCGCAAAAGGCTCGCCCCGCACCGGTGACGATCGCCACCCATGCATCTTCGTCGTCACGGAAGCGTGAGAAGGCGTCGTTGAGGTCCCGCCGCATCTCGGCATTGACGGCGTTGAGAGCTTCGGGTCGGTTGTAGGTGATGGTTGCTACGTGGCCATCGAGTCGGAAGGTTGCAGCATCGCCCATAGAGGTCAAGTCTGCCCGATTCGGGACATGAGCCGAGCAAAGGCGGTCGATCGACGTGTCGAGTCTCTTAGGAGCAGTGCATCGGAGGCAAGGTGCTCGTCGAACCATTGCGCGGTCGACGAGCGGGCGGTCAACTTCTGTCCCAACCATGTCGCCGTGGCGGCCACCGCACGATGACCATTGGCGGGGGCGCCATCGAGCAGCTCGTTCCAGAAGACGGACCAGCCCCCGGACAGCAGGTTGCTACGGCCGAGGGTGGTGAGCAGTCGGCCAGTCGCTGCCACCACTCTGGGCTGGTCGACGAGCCAGCCCTGGACCGCGGCGGTGATGCGATGGTACGGCAGATGGTCCGAAGCCAAGGAGGATCGATAACGATCTCCGGCTTTACCGGGATCATCGAGGATCGCCTCAGCTGCGCTTCGACCACTGCACAGCGCCTGAGCGATGCCCTCACCTTGCAACGGGTTCACCAGTCCCGCCGCGTCACCCACCAGCAGCACCCGGCCAGCGGCTGGAGTCGTACCGATCATGCCCATCTTGAGCCAACCGCCGAGGGACCGGGACGGCGTCGGATCTGGAACGCCGTCAAGCAGGCCGAGTTCGCACAGATGCTCGAAAAAGCGCGGCAGCGCCTGGTGGATCGCCGCACCTGCTCTCCGATCGGCCACCATCCCAACGCCAAGGCCGACGTTCGCTCCTTGCGTCCCCGGGAAGACCCACCCGTAACCCGGCAGGGCGCGCCACGGCTCTGGTTCCCAGAACACGATCGCCGGCTGGTCGACGACGGTGGGCGCATACGTCCGCATGGCGAAGCCCCACAGGACCAGCTTCGTATCGACCAAGCCGGACTCGGCCGCCACTTTGCTCGTGGCACCGTCGGCTCCGATTACGAAGTCGGCACGCAGATCGGCGCCGGAGTTCAAGCGGCAGCCGTTCATCTGCCCGTTCTCTTCCAGGCCCTCGACCACATGCGCGTGCACGGGTGTCGCTCCTGCTCGGACCGCCAAATCGAACAGCGACGAGTCGAGCGACCTTCGTGTGATCGCCGTACCATGTCCGGGGTAGGTCAGCCCCTCTCCGCACGGCAACCGAACCCGTCGGCCAGTCGGTCCGACAACCTCGATCTCAGCCACCTCCCGACCTTTCGGTGCGGGAAGGCCAAGGTCCTCGAGCACCCGGATCCCCCGTGGCCCCACGACGTCACCACAGGCCTTGTCACGAGGGAAGACCGCCTTGTCGACCAGAGCCACGGTCGCCCCGCCTCGGGCCAGTACATAGGCCGCGACGGTGCCCGCCGGGCCGGCGCCTACGACGATGACGTCAAAGCGCGTTGCGACCACACTGACCCTCTCTGCTTGCGGCGATCTACAGTGAGATCCTCTCACCCGAGGAGAAGCGATGCTCCCGTACGTCGGCGGCGATCGAAACCGTTTCGCGGAGCAGTTGTTCACGCCACTCCCGGACCGTTACGACCGCCTGGCCGAGCTCCTCTCCATGGGCCAGAACGGTAGATGGCGACGAGCAATGATCGATCGGGTCGTGGTCGGATCGGCGCAGACCGTGCTCGATGTTGCGTCCGGGACCGCGGGTGTCGCGCTCAATTGGCCGACGCGGACCTCCGCCGACGTCGTCGGAGTCGACCTCACAATGGGAATGTTGGAGCAGGGCCGGCAGAACATCGACGCAGCGGGCATGAGCAAACGGGTCCAACTCGTCGCTGTCCAGGGCAGAGCAGCTTCCCTTCGCAGACCACACGTTCGACGCTCTGACCTTCACCTATCTCCTGCGCTATGTGGACGATCCCAAAGAGACTCTCCGCGAGCTCGCCCGGGTCGTCAGACCAGGCGGAACTGTGGCAAGCCTCGAATTCTTCGTTCCGCCGAATGCTGTCTGGCGTTCCCTGTGGTGGCTCTACACTCGCCTCCTTCTCCCGGTTGCAGGCTTGATCACAGGCGGACGGGACTGGTTTCGTGTCGGCCGATTCCTGGGGCCCAACATCTCAGGTCACTACCGGAGGTATCCCCTCTCGTGGACCGAGGACGCCTGGCGCTCGGTCGGATTTGTGGACGTCGGCGTCCGAGTGATGAGTCTCGGGGGTGGGCTGGTGATGTGGGGTCGGCGCGGCGATGAGTGACGGGTCAAATGAATGGACCGGCCCGAAGGGTGTCGAGGCTCCGCGCTCCAGCGCCGCCTCGCCTCGAGAGGGATTCGGGAAACCGTCCGCCTTCTATGCCGCACGGCCAGGAGGATGGCGGGACTGGTGGACTCTCCTTCACCCTCCCTATACCGCATGGCACCTGTCCTACGTGGTGATCGGCGCATGCCTTGCGGCGCAGGTCAGCGTGTCGCGGCTCGTCGGCACGCTGCTCGCGTTCCTCTGCGCAGTCGGGTTCGCCGCGCACGCCCTCGACGAGTTGCACGGACGACCGCTTGGAACCCGGATCCCCGCTCCCGTGCTGGTTGCCGTCACCGCCATCGGTCTTTCGGGAGCAGTTGCGCTCGGAGTCATTGGAGTGTCCCGTGTGGGGTGGGTGCTCATCCCCTTCATGGTGTTGGGACCTCTCCTGGTACTGGCGTACAACCTGGAGCTATTCGGTGGGTTCGTCCACACCGACCCGGGTTTCGCTTTGGCGTGGGGTTCCTTCCCAATATTGGTCGCCTATGTGGCCCAGACCGGACGGTTGGCCGCCTCCCCGCTCTTCGCAGCCGCCGGTGCGTTCGCCCTGTCGCTGGCCCAACGCCGATTGAGCACTCCGGCCCGATTCATTCGTCGCCGGGTGAGCGAAGTCGAGGGCAGCATGTCCCTGCGGAGCGGCGATGCCGAGCCCATCGACCGACAGTCGCTCCTTGGGCCACTCGAAGGTGCGCTGCGCTCCATGGCGTGGGCGATCGTTCTGCTAGCCACCGCGATCGCCATCGCAACCTTGACCTAAACGGACGACTGCAGCCTCCTCCGGAAACCGGCAATGGTGAGCTCGACGACCCGGTCGTGACCCCACTGCAAGACCGGGTGCGTGAATCGATCGGCGAAGCGCATGGCCGCCTGCATCATCTCGACCGTCCAGGCCACCTCGACCTCGGTGCCCTCCGCACGGTCCCGTAGCTGGATCGCCGCCTCCCCCTCGAGATCACCCCGGATCAGGGCTTCGAGGATGCGTCCTGGCTCACACCGCGTCAGCTCGATCTCGATGTGCATGCGATAGGGCAACGGCGGGGCCACCACACCGCTGAGCACGGCTCCGGTGCACAACGAGCTCCCCTCGAGACGAAAGTCCTCGAGCCAGGGCCACCAACTTTCGAACTGGTCGACCTCCTGGATGATTTCCCACAGCTTCGGAGGAGGAACTTGGAACCCGTGCCGACCGCGGTAGGTAATGACGGGTCGGCGCGGCATGCTCAAAGACGATACGCCGCGATGCTTGAACTCGTGCCCGCCCGAACTTCACGTCGCCGTCACGGACGGGGAGCTGACGCGAGGTCCAACTGGTTATCGTGTCGAGCACCCGCGGGCTCACCGGCTCCTCCGTCGCTGATGGTTCGAACCCAGTCGGACCGAATCGCCGACCTCTGATGTGGATGGTCACGGGCGCACGCATGTCTGCTTCGACGCGAAGGGCTCACATCCGATTCGGAACGATGGTTGGATAGGGTCAGAGAAATTCATGAACGAGGATCGACTGGTCACCTGGCCGGTTCCGGCGGAGCTCTCGACCCGATCACGAATCGGTGGGGCCACACGTAGGAGTACAACATGAAGAGACCTGAGGACCTCTACGACCTGAGTGCCAAGGTCGCAGTGGTGACCGGTGGAAGCCGAGGTCTCGGACGTGCCATCGCAGAGGGCCTGGCCATGGCAGGGGCGGACGTCGTGATCGCCAGTCGGAAGCTAGACAATTGCGAACGAGCTGCGGGTGAGATCGCTGCTGCGACCGGCCGACGCGCCGTTCCCATGCGCTGCCACGTCGGACGATGGTCCGACTGCGACGATTTCGTCGAGGCAGTGTACGACGAGTTCGGGCGGTGCGATGTTCTCGTGAACAACGCCGGCATGTCTCCCGCGTACGACGGGCTGGCTTCGGTCACCGAGGAGCTCTACGACAAGGTTCATGCGACAAACGCCCGGGGACCGTTTCGACTCAGCGTCCTGGTCGGCGAACGCATGGCACGCGCCGAAGGTGGATCGATCATCAACATCTCATCGGTCGGGTCATGGCGACCTACGGCAGTCGACCTTCCTTACGCCATGGCCAAGGCGGCTGTCAACGCGATGACTCTCGCCCTTGCGGGGACGTGGGCGCCAAAGGTGCGAGCGAACGTCGTGCTTCCGAGCGCCAACGAGACCGACATGAATCGCGGGTGGCCGAGCGAGATGAGGATACGTGTCGCCGAGGCGAACCCGATGAAGCGTCTGGGCCGTCCCGAGGACCTGGTGGGTCTGTGCGTCTTCCTGGCCAGCGACGCGGCGAGCTACGTCAACGGAGCACAGGTTCCGGTAGACGGCGGCATATACCGCACGCTGTAAGAGTCACTTGCGCTGTCAGGGTGCGCTCAAATAGCGATCGATCATCCGATGCATGTGCAGAATGTTGCTTTCTTGCCGGCGGTTGAGCCTGATGTCCGGCCCACCGCGTGACTTCATCCCGATCTGCACGTGCTGCATGTTGGCGTAGTCCTGGTTCGTGATCTCGCCCCAGTCTCTGTCGGTCCAGTCGGGAAAGAACCGTCGTTCGGCCCTTTTCGGCTGTTCGCCTTCCTGTGGCCAATGCAGGAACCAGGTGTCCTTGATGCAACTGTCCGGATCAGTTCCGTTCGGGCGCACGCGAAAAAGAATTGCAATGCCCGGATAGATGGGTCCCACCATATTCGGGAAGAAGAAGACGTCGTCCGCGCTTGTCAATTGGTCGTCGGCGAAATCCTCGACGTCCACACCGCGCTGCCAAAAGCGCTCGTCGTCCCTTCTGGTATTGGCTCAACATCGTCTCACCGTCAAGCCCGGACGCGCGGATCTCCGCAACCAGGGCGCTCTCGTCCTTGTAGAACAAACCACCGAGACCTGCGATGAAAGCCTCGAGTATCTCGCCTTCGTCGTACTCGCCTTCGGCGAGGCCCAGCCTGGGACTCGGGCGCAGTTGGCGACGTGCGTTCGGCAGGCGCCCGTAGTGCGCGTGGATGCCGAGAGCCTCGTACTCGAGGCTGACGTCGTCGGTCCACCGCAGGAGCTGCGGGTGGGTGCCCTGCACGTGGTAGCCCTCGTTGAATGCGTCGACGGCGACTTTCCAATTTGCCGGCAGCACGGTCGACAGATAAGTACGCAGATGCAACCGTTCGAGATGGTACGGGGCGAGGAGCGCTGGAAGCGGATCGAGGAACTCGAGAAGCGAAGGAGCGTCGCCATCGAGGCATACCCATACGAATCCCCCCCAGCACTCGACCCGGACAGGTCGCAGGCCCAGGTCCGCAGGCATCGGATCGAACTCATCCCGGTCAACGACCTCCACCAGACGGCCGTCGAGGTCGTAACGCCAGGCGTGGTAACGGCATCGGATGCAACCTTCGGGGAAACGACCGCTCCCGTCGGCGAGACGGGTGCCACGGTGCAAACAGGTGTTGTGAAACGCGGAGATCGTCTGTGGCGCCGACCGAACGACGAGGATCGACTGGTCGCCGATCATGTACTCGCAGAAGTCACCAACGTCGGCAACCTGCTCCTGCCGGCACGCGACCTGCCAGACCCGAGTCCAGAGCCGCTCGAACTCGAGCGCGGCGAAGCGGGGACTCGTGTAGCGAGCGCGTGGGACCACGTCGTCCTCGCCGATCAAGACGCTGTCGAGGTCCATGGCGCCCACCTTCTCCGGGCAGGGGTTGTCGTAGCTCGGTTGGGCCATGTTACGACCCCCCCCGCCCGACGGACGGCCGTCACTCCTATACTTTGGCTCCGCTCGCGGATGATGGAACCAGAGACCGTTGCCCCAGGGAGGTCGGGCCGAACCTCCACCCCACTCGCCCCACCGTTGGCGGAAGTACCTCTTCCGGCTCCCAACGCTGCCTCCCTCCTACGGCGCAATGCCGTCGAGCACAGGACTCGTCCTGCCCTCCGCTTCGGCGAGCGCAGCTGGACCCATGAAGAGCTCCTCGGGCAAGCCGAGCTCTTCGCAGCGCTCTACCGCTCGCGCCTCTCTCCCGGTCGGCCTCCCCATGTGGGGGTCCTTCTGGACAACACGCCGGACTACGTCTTCGCACTGTGCGGTGCGGCCCTGGCCGGGGTCACGCTGGCCGGACTCAACTACACGCGTCGAGGGGAACACCTCGGCCGCGACGTCTCGCACACCGATCTCCAGATGATCGTCACAGAGCCACGACACGAGGCGCAGCTCGCAGCCGCGTTAGGAGAGATGGACCTGCCGGGCGGAGTGCTCGTCTCCGAACGGTTTGTGGACGGAGACGACCCCCCCGCTCAGGGTGAATCCCTTGGCCACGCACTCGAGGAGGCGGGAGACGCACACCAACCAGGGCCGCTCCCAGGCGACGTTGACGACCTCTGGGTCCTGCTGTTCACATCCGGCACTTCCGCGGCCCCCAAGGCTGTCCGCTGCACAGAGCGGCGGCTGCTCACGACCGGCAATCGGATGGCCATGATGCTCGAGCTCGGGCCAGACGATGTCGGCTACGCCGCCATGCCCTTGTTCCACACCAACTCCTTGATGTCGGGATTCGCTCCTGCGTTGGTTGCCGGTGCGTCGCTCTCTCTGGCGCGCCGCTTCAGCGCTTCACGTTTCCTCCCCGACGTGAGACGTTACGGCGTCACCTGGTTCAACTACACGGGCAAGATCCTCACCTATCTATTGGCGACGCCCGTCCGCGCAGACGATGCCGATACCACCGTGCGAGTCGCCTTTGGGAACGAGGGGTCACCGCAGGTCGTCGCGGCGGCAGCCCAGCGATTCGGGATGAGGATCATCGACGTGTTCGGGTCGACCGAGGGCGCCATCGCTCTGGACCGGACGGGCAACCGCCCGTCGGCCTCGGTCGGCCGCCTGCGCCAAGGGATCATGGTGGTCGATGAGGGTGGTCATGAGCTTCCACGAGCTCGCTTCGACGATGAGGGCCGGCTTCTGAATGCCGACGAGTGCGTCGGCGAGATCGTGAACACGCTCGGCGTCGGACCGTTCGAGGGGTACTACCACAACGACGAGGCAATGCGCCGGACCACCCGCCACGGCTGGTACTGGAGTGGCGACCTCGCGTACGTCGACGAAGAGGGTTGGGTCTACTTTGCCGGCCGCACGACCGACTGGCTGCGAGTGGACGGCGAGAGCTTCCCGGCGGCTCCCGTCGAAACGATTCTCGAACGCCAGCCCGGCGTGCTCCTCGCTTCGGTCTACGGCGTGCCTGACCCCGATGCAGGGGACCAGGTGATGGCGGCGGTCGTTCTCGAAAAGGGCGTCGTCTTCGATGGTGAGTCGTTCGCCACGTGGCTGGACGGCCAACCCGATCTCGGTCCGAAGTGGCAGCCCAGATTCATCCGCGTCTGCGAGAGCCTCCCCAGTACACCCACCAACAAGATCCTCAAGCGAACGCTTGCCCACGAGAAGTTCCGTTCTGACAGGGTGGCCGGCGATCCCGTCTACAGGCGGGCACGCGGCGATGACGCATTCCGCCCATTCGGCGACGCCGACGAGTCGGAACTGCGTGACGAGTTCGAGGCGAGTGGGCGCTCAAATAGCTGGGATCTTTAGGGGCCAGTCTCCAGTGAGGTCGCTTTGCAGAACGTTTCTCGACGCCACCCTCGAGAAGAGTGTGTTCGTCCTTCACGACCCGAGGCTATTCCTCGACCACCTGGATCTCGGTTTTGATATCCGAGATTCAGTCGTCACTCGGGCAGCGACCAGCGGTAATCGTCACCTCCACCGAGCGGGCATGAGAACTGTTGCGAACTTCGAGCAACTGGCGATTGCCGGCGGAGACCGCCTTACCTCCACTCACCTTGGCGCAGTAGCCGGCGGGGTAGTGCATCTGGGCCGGAACGAAGATCACCGTTGGGGCACGGAACGAACGGTCGGGGACATAGCGCAGGAGGAACGCGCCGGTCGCTGGGTTGAAGAAGATCGAAGTCGGGCGGCCGGCCACGGCCTCGGGATAGGTCTGCGAGAGCACCCGCGCCGTCGATCGGAGTCTGCCGTCTGCCATGACCAGCGATTCGGCGGCGCTTCCCGTCGGATCGGCGTAG
This sequence comes from uncultured Acidimicrobiaceae bacterium, assembly GCA_963824445.1. Lineage (GTDB taxonomy): Bacteria > Actinomycetota > Acidimicrobiia > Acidimicrobiales > RAAP-2 > Bog-473. The sequence goes on from CAWGPG010000004.1 coordinate 964,944, forward strand.
TACTGCCAGGCCCAGTAGGCCCACCCCACGAGATGCAGGTTGGCCTGGGCGGTGATGACGGTCAGTAAACCTGGATTCGAGGTCGCTCCGAACTCGCTGACGAACCAGGCCGGACCGCCAGGCTGGGACGGTGAAGCCATTTCGTGCGGGTCTTCCGCTCGCACGTTGAGTGAATGGGTTTCCTGGGCGGCACACGCGATGAGGTTGGTCGGGTTTCCCGTGACCCGACTGCGGGCGCCGCAGTAGACGTGAACGTTGTAGACGAGGTTGGGGAAGGACATCGGACCGAGAAAGGTCGGGAACCCACGACGGGCAAAGTTGTCGGGTTCGTCGAAGATGAGGTGATGCGGGTCGTTCGCGAGGATGGTGGGGATCACGCCTTCGGCCGGGACCGAGGGCGGACACGACAACGGAACGCCGCTGTTGGCTTCCGCGGAGTGCGCTCGACCGGCGTAGAAGCACTCGAGTTGGGCGTCGAAGCGTTCGTCGCCCACTCGGACCAACGAGGTGGAGAACGGTTCGTTGAACGGGTCGTAGCCGAGCAACCAAGGATCGTCATGGAAGTAGGCAGCGACTTTGGCCCAAACCAGGTCGTACTGACCCTGAAGATTTCCGACGACGTCATTGTCCCAGAAATGGTCGTATGCGATGCCCGCCGCAGCCGTTGCGTATTCGAGCGACCACCGACCAGGCGGGTCCACGCTCGGCACGCCGTCGGTGCAGACCGCCCAGTTTGGCGCACCTTCACCATCGAACATCTCGTTGTAGACGTCCTGGTGCATGTCGAGAATGGTGTAGATGTGGAACCGCCCCAGGAGATCGACCGTTCGCCTCAGCCGACCCAAGTAACGCTCCAGAATCCGTTGGTTGAATTGGTGCGGGTTGCCCGGCTGTCCGACTCGGCAAATTGCGGGATCGTTCGCGGATGCCGTGCCGGGTTCGAGCCCGCGCCACGTCATGCCTAGCCGCACGACGTTGAAGCCCAATCGGGCCATGAGCGAAGCGTCAGCGGCGCTGAAGTTCCACGCCTTGCCCGGATCTGGATAGACCTCGAACGGCGGATGTTTGTACACGACGTTCACACCGTGGAGGAAGACGACACGCCCGCTCCGGTCGCGCAGAAAAGGTCCGCCGTCTGCACTGAGCGGTCCTTGGACGACGGGCTTGCCGTCAACCGTCGGTGCGGCATCGATCGACGACGACAAAGAGGGCAGTGAGTCGCGTACGGAGGACGGAGATGCACCGACTGCAACTCCCAGGACTCCCGCGCCAATCGTCAGTACCAGCAGTCCACAGAGAAGGACCCAGCCCAGGTACGCACGTCCAGCCGGCAACTTTTCGTTCACACTGTTCGTGACGGGTCGACTGTTGCGCACGACGTGTCATGGTGCGCCAGTAATGGCTCCCGGGGAAACAACAACCGGTGAGAAACGACGTTTTCCACTTGGCGGTTTACAGCACTCGTTCGGTACCAATGGAGGGAACGGTGTCGTCAGGTGCGCGCCGTCGACGGCGAGGAATGTCGCCACGCGGTGGGGTTTGGCCACGGTGGGAATTGAGGGCTGAGCGAACGCACTACCTGGCTCTATCGATCGAGGGTGCCTAAGACTGGGTATCCCCGAGTCTTCGAGTTGGCCTGCCCCAACCCGTGCGTGTCATCAGCACCCGTGCTCATCGGCTTCCCAACGTTGCGCTTGTCTCGTCAACACTGCTACGGCAAGGGTGATTATGCATCCGTCAGCTCCAAGACAATTGGCGCCAAAAGACTGACCTCTCAGACTGGATGATCGATCTGAGTGACCCTGCAGACCCAGAGAACCGAGCACGAGAACAGGGCCCTCATTGGCCTTGAGGGCCAGCCGGGGCGTGCGAAGGTCGCCCCGGCCGACGGCGCCTTCGGTGGTTCAGATAGCGTCGGCTCCGAATTCTGTGGACCGGAGGTGCGGAAACCTGTGACGTCGGGACCGGCATACGACCCGGACGCGCTACGTGAGAAGTATCGCCTCGAGCGAGATAAACGCCTCCGAGCAGACGGCAACACTCAGTACGTCGAGATGACCGGTCGGTTCGCCACCTACCTCGAGGACCCGTATCTGCCTGTGCATGAGCGTCCTCCCCTATGCGACGACGTGACCGTCGCCGTAATCGGGGGTGGGCTGGCCGGACTCGTGTCAGGGGCGCATCTCAAAGATGCCGGCGTCGAGGACGTCAGGATCATCGAAAAAGGCGGAGACGTCGGGGGAACCTGGTACTGGAATCGTTATCCCGGCGCCCAGTGCGACGTCGAGTCCTACGTCTATCTGCCACTGCTCGAGGAGACGGGCTACATCCCGACGGAGAAGTACGCGCACGGTCCAGAGATTCTCGAGCACTGCAGGCGCATCGCCCGCCACTGGGACCTTTACGACAACTCGTGCCTGTCGACTGAAGTCACCTCCATCGAATGGGCTGCTGACCGGGCTCGCTGGATAGTCCGCACCAACCGAGGAGACGCCATGGCGGCGAGGTTCGTCGCCATGGGCAACGGTCCCCTCCACCGACCGAAGCTCCCGGGCATTCCCGGAATCGCGAGCTTCAGGGGCCGTTCATTCCACACCAGCCGATGGGACTACGACTACACCGGCGGCGATTCGAACGGGCACCTCGACCGGTTGACCGACAAGCGGGTCGGGATCATCGGAACTGGTGCCACGGCCGTTCAGGTCGTTCGACACCTTGCGGACGCAGCAGCCGAGCTCTATGTCTTCCAGCGGACGCCTTCGTCGATCGACGTTCGGGGAAACCGCCCCACCGATCCCGGTTGGGCCGCGTCGCTCGAACCCGGCTGGCAGAAGCGACGGATCGAGAACTTCACGATGCTCACATCGGGTGGCCTGGCCAGCGAGGACCTCGTCATGGATGGCTGGACCGACATCATCGGCAAACTGGTCACCCTGTTACGCGACGGTCGGCGTTCGGATGTCGAGGCCGCCAGCCCCGCCAGCCTCCTGGAGGCGGCCGACTTCGAGAAGATGGAACAGATCCGTGCTCGCGTCGATGCGATCGTCGACGACAGCAACACTGCGGATGCACTCAAGCCCTGGTACAGGCAGTTCTGCAAGCGCCCTTGCTTCCATGACGAGTACCTCCAGGCCTTCAACCGCCCCAACGTGGTCCTGGTGGACACCGACGGCCGCGGGGTGGAACGGATCACCGGTTCGGGGCTCGTCGTCGGTAATCAAGAATATGAGCTCGACTGCCTTATCTTCGCCACCGGCTTCGAAGTCGGCACCGGCTACACCCGCCGGGCCGGGTACGAGGTAATCGGATCGCGGGGATACGGCCTTTCGTCGTACTGGGCCGATGCCATGCGGTCCCTCCACGGCATGCACGTTCACGGCTTTCCGAACATGTTCCTCCTCGGCCACACCCAGGGCGGGTTCACCGTGAACTACCCGCACCTCCTCGACGAGGCATGCCGCCACATGACCTATCTCGTCAGATACGCGCTCGACCACGACATCACCGAGATGGAGGCGACCGCCGAGGCGGAGGACGCGTGGCTCGCCGCCTTGGCTGAGCTGGCTCGTGACATCCGGTCCTTTCAGGACCAGTGCACACCCGGCTACTACAACAACGAGGGACAACCCGGCGGCGGCTTCCTGGTGAGCTCCTATGGCGCAGGACCCCTGCCATTCTTCTCCCTATTGGGCCAGTGGCGCGGACGGGGAGTTTGCCGGCATGGAACTCCGACCGGACCGTACCGTCGTCGGCTGACGTCACTCCTCGCCGTGTCCGAATGGCCGTCGGCGATGCTCGTTCTTGCCCGTCGTCCGCGAGTCGCTTGCCTGCGCGACTGTGTTCGCCTCCTCGAGACCGCGATGAACGCGCGAACACCTCCATCCACGGTCGTACCGTCGTCCGGCTCATCCCGACGCGTGGAGGCCGGTCAGATCCACCACCTACGAGGAGCCTGCTGCGCGCTTCTCGACATCAGTCGCCGTAGTGGCCGGTGCGCCTGGCGCGACCGACGTCGCGCCCACGGCAACGATTCGCGTCGTGTTCGCGACAGGCCGCGACCCGACGTGCACGGTGAGCGTCGAATTCGACGCCTGGTAGGACCAGCGTGGGCTCTGTCCGACCCGAGCGCTCAGCGGCCGGCCATCGAGGGTCACCCGGAGCGGTCGGCTGACGTCGACCATCTCGATGGTGGTCGCCACAGAGATCGGCTCCCCAGGGTACGTGCCGCGGGCGGCTCCGATCGTCAGCCGGACCGACGACGGTCCGCTGGGAGGCGCGCTCGAAGACGTCGCGAGAAGGGTCTCCGTGCGCTCACCTCCGGTGTAGCCAAGCCCCGTTCCCGCGTCGCCGTAGAGGTCGAAGGAACCCGACCTCCCCGGATAGACGAGGGCGGTGATCGCGTGAGGTGGTCCGGCGCCTGCCGTGGATGGCTGCTCGGGGACGATCCCACCCTGACGAACGAAGACCGGCATCTGGTTCAACGGCACCGACAGGGTGTCCGTCGACGGTCCCCTGAACACGCTGCCGGTGAAGAAGTCGACCCAGTTCCCCGGGGGGAACCACACGGTGGTCGACGCCACCTCACCAGGAGTGGTCACCGGAGCCACAAGCATGTTCGACCCGTAGAGGTACTCGGTCGGATAGCGGTAGGCGGCCGTCTGCTCGGGATAGTCGAGGTAGAGCGGGCGTGCCATCGGGAGACCCGATTGATTGGCGTCGGCGGCCAGGGAGTAGGTGTACGGAAGGAGTGCGTCGCGGAGCCTGAGAAACGACTCGGTGATCCCCTGGACCGGCTGGGGATACTGCCAGGGAAGACGGTTCTCGTTGTTCGAGTGGAGCCGGAGGATCGGTTGGAAGGTCCCCAACTGCACCCAGCGGTCGTAGAGATCGGGAGGATCGGCGCCCGACTGAGTGGGCGGGGGCCCGAGATAGCTCCCGATGTCACTGCTGACGTAGGGCTCACCGATCGTGGCCTCGTCGGGCACCAGCGCGGCCTCGGCCGCCAGAGTGTTCCAGGTTCCCCAGGCATCTCCGGTAAAGGCGAGGGCGGAGGTGTGGTCCGACCACGGTCCCGCCGGGTACACCTGCTGCGGATCAGCATTTGAACCGCCGATGCGGGCTAGCACGAAGCCGCGCTCACCGAGGTTCACCATGTCCTGCGCGTACAGATGGCCGATCCATGCATCAGGAGTCACCCCAGGCATTGAGACGATCGAGTCGTCACAGCACCAGTCGAGCCACCAAAAGGAGACACCCTGACGCTGAAAGCTCTGCTGAACGGCGAAATTGGACTCGGCCTGGGGGATCGAGCTCCAGTCCCACACTTTGCATTTTCCGTAGGTGCAGACCGAGGAACCGAGGGCGTGATCGGCGATCCGCTGCGCTTCAGGGAGCTTGGGGTCGTTATCTTCGATGCTCGAGTGGATGTTGAGGGTCACGTCGATGCCGTGGGAGTGCGCCCACCGGAGGAAGGCCGAGGGAGCGGGAAAGAGTGAGCGGTTCCACTCCCAACCGTTCCAGTCGTTGGGTGCCTTCCAATCGGTATCGAGCGAAAGAGTGTTGAGGGGGACCTGGTTCGCCACGAAATCTTCATAGACCGAGTTCTGTATGGTGCTGCTCGAATACGGCGTGTAGTCGGAGTACCAGACCCCGAAGAGATCCCGGGGAAGGAGGGGCGCGGGTCCGGTGAGTTGGGCCAACGTGTGCAAGGCACCTGTGTAGTCGTGCCCGTACACGAAGAGGTACCCGTCCTGCAGGTCACCACGCGCGGGTCGCGGTTCCACCCACCCGCGTGGTCCAGACCGAACTTTTCGTGTCGTCGAGCAAGCGCCACCCCGCCGTGTCCAGTAGTCCATCGGTGTTGAGCGGCTGGATCACGGCTTGGCATGTGTCACCGGACTGGCCTGGACCGCACGTGGGCATGTCGTTGTAGGTATCGGTGTCGAAGCCTCGGAACCATCCACCGAGAGGTCCGTTCGATGCCGAGACGGGAGATGCCGATGCGGGGGGAACGACGGTCAAGGTGTCGATGCCAAGATCGAAGCTGTTCGGAGTACTGCTGGCAATCTTGATGACGTTGGTCCCCGACACGAGGGGAACTGTGGTGGTGAAGGTGACCCAAGGTTCGGCGGCCGTCGTGGGCGCGGCGTCGATGACTTGCCGAAGCCGGCCGTTCACGTCCAGGTCGAGGGAGCTCGGCTTTGGCTTCAGCGGAGGGCCCGGAAGGTTGTAGTACCGAAGCGACACCACCGCCGGGCCAACGGGAGCCCCTAGGACGTGCCACGAGACGCTGGCACCTGAGCGGATGAAATCTCCGACGTAGCCAGCCGTGCTTTCGTACCCGCTGAACAATTGACTGATGGCCGCGCCTCCGCGAAGAGTGGCGGCACCGGCTTGACACACCTGGTCGAAGGTGCACTCCCAGTCCCACGTCGGTGCCACCGTGGAGGTTCGGCCTCCGACGGACAGCGTGAGCGAGGTGTTGCGTGGCGTGAAGGGTCCCGAATTCAGCTTGTAGCGCAGGACGGCACTCTTGGTGCGGACAATCAGCCAGCCTCTCGAAGTCGAGACGGAATGAGGAGGAACCTGCCACTTCCGGTTCAATGCGTTCACCGTCGGGTCGTTCTCGAAGTGCTGTGAAGGTGAGTATTCGAGGCGTAGCAGGCTTGGACTGAGGACCTCGATCCGCACGTCGCCTCTGTGGACGATGGCTGAGGCGTGAGCCATCGCCGCCGTCATATTGACTGGCGTCGCCAGATCGACCGGAGAGTCCGGGGATACCGCGTGGATTGTCTGCCCCGCAGTTTGACCAGCGCTGGAGACGAGAAGAGATCCCGCCATCAGTGCCAGCAGGACAACCACTCGCGCCGAGTGTCTTGCTCCGTCCCCTAGACCAGATAATCACCTCGTCGCCCCCATGTCATCGACTCATCATCGCATCGCCGTCGCGTTCACCCGGGTCGTTGTCTGCGGGGGTGCGCACCGCTTCTCAGAGCTCGGATCAGGAGACCTGTTCACGTGCAGCTCGCCTTCACTGCTGACGGATTGATGTGTACTCGTGAAGAGCCACGACATATTCCGCCGACGTCATGGGAGAACGGGCGACGCGAAGACTGATCGGCATTCGCACCTCTGCGGAAGGATGTTCGTACCTGTGACGTGTTGCACCGACAACCCGCTTGGTGAAGCGGCTCACCAACATCTGGTCCCCCTCGTCGACTTCTTCGGTCTCGGCACGTGATCACAGGGGCCCGGGGGCATCACTCCTTTGACCGATCGACATCAGGTCGTATGGCTGGCCTGCGAGCAGGCTTGGACTACGTCCGCCTGCCGCCACTCAGTCGAGACGCGAAGGTATTGACGACATGTATACACTCAGAGTATGCTCGCGAATATGAGCGTTCCTATGGCCCTACTAGGGCTCCTCGACCGCGAGCCGAGCCACGGCTACGACCTCAAGCGCGACTATGACGCCTACTTCAGTCGGGGCAGGTCCCTCCCCTTCGGACAGGTGTACGCCACCCTCGCCCGTTTGGCGAGGGACGGGAAAGCGATCGCCGGCGAGGCCGAGCCTGGAGCCGGACCAGAGCGAAAGCGCTACACGATCACCGAGACGGGGAAACATGAAGTGGAGACATGGCTGGCTGAGCCGATCCCGGCCGAACCTCGCCTTCAGACCGACCTCTTCGTAAAGGTCGTTCTCTCGCTGATGCTCGGTCGGCCCGCTGAGGAGTACCTCGACATGCAGCGGGCCGTCCACCTCCGGCGTATGCGCGAACTCACAGACCTCAAGCAACAGGGCACGCTCATCGACGCGCTGCTCGCCGACCACGGCCTTTTCCATTTAGACGCCGACCTGCGCTGGATCGACCTCACAGCTGCTCGGCTCTCAGCTCTCGCTTCGGAGGTGGCGTCATGACGATCGTCCACGGTTCAACAGTGGTCACGGCGGGCGGGGAGATCGTCGAGGCTCGAGACTTATTTCTTTCCTTTGGGGAGACTCCGGCGCTTCGGGGCGCGAATCTCACCGTCAAGCGCGGTGAGGTCCTCGCTGTGATGGGCCCGAGCGGCTCGGGCAAGTCGACGCTCCTCCACTGCCTGGCGGGCATCCTCGTTCCGGATTCCGGCGAGGTCTGCTTCGGCGGCGAGCGCCTCGACACGATGCGAGAGTCAGAGCGTTCCAAGCTTCGGCGCGATCGCTTCGGCTTCGTATTCCAGTTCGGCCAGCTCGTCCCGGAACTGACCGCCGAGGAAAACATCGCCCTGCCGCTGCTGCTCGGCGGCACGCGCCGCGACGAAGCTCTCCACCAAGCGCGTGGTTGGTTCGAGCGTCTCGACCTTCAAGGCATGGAGCACCACCGCACCGGTGAGATGTCCGGCGGTCAGTCCCAGCGCGTCGCGCTCGCACGTGGTCTCGTGGCTCATCCCGACGTGCTCTTCGCCGACGAGCCGACGGGGTCACTCGACTCTCTCAGCGGCGAGCGGGTCATGGACCTGTTGACGAGTTCAGCACGTGCGCAAGGATCAACGGTGATCCTCGTCACCCATGAACCGCGCGTCGCCGCCTACGCAGACCGAGAGGTGATCGTGCGCGACGGCCGAGTCACTTCTCCCGAGCTGGCCCTGCGATGATCCGGCTTGGCCTTCGCCTGACGTTGGGCAGCGGACGGGAAGCGGCGATGCGCATGCTGGTCGTCGCAGCTGCTGTTGCCCTCGGTGTCGGGTTGCTTCTCGTCGCCCTCGCCGGTGTCAATGGGCTCGACGCGCAGACCCAGCGCGGTGCGTGGCTCGACACTTCGTCTCAGTCGCCGTCGACTTCGGGCAATCCGACGTCTCCGCTGTGGTGGATGTCCTACGTCGACCAGTTCGGAAACCAGGCGATCGACCGCGTGGATGTTGCCCCGACGGGACCACGCGCACCGGTGCCGCCGGGCATACCGCGCCTGCCCGGACCAGGTGAGTATTACGTCTCGCCTGCCCTCACTCGCCTGCTCACCTCCGTCCCGGCCAACCAGCTGCAGGAACGCTACCCCGGACGGCAGGTGGGAGTCATCGGTGCCGAGGCGCTTCCATCGCCGAACTCTCTGATCATCGTCATCGGCCACACTGCGCACCAACTCTCACGGACCCCAGGTGCGGTAGAGGTCAAAGGCATCCAGCGCACGCCAAGCAGCTGCTTTAACTGCGGAGTTGTTGGGAGCGGAGCGATCCTGCAGTGGATCCTGGTCGGCGGAGCCGTTGCACTGTTGCTGCCCGTCCTCATCTTCATCGCAACGGCAAGCCGGCTGTCCGCCGCCAGGCGAGAGGAGCGCTTCGCCTCCATGCGCCTCATCGGCGCCACGCCGCGTCAGATCTCGGTGATCTCGGCGGTGGAAGCAACGGTCGCCGCCGTAGCGGGAGTAGCCGGCGGGTTCGCGCTCTTCTACCTGTTCCGACCGCTGCTCTATCACGTCGCCTTCACCGGATCCGCCCTCGCCCAAGGTGACCTCTCGCTGCATCGGATGGACATACTCCTCGTCGTGATCGGAGTCCCGATAGCGGCTGTCGTGTCCGCGCGCCTGGCACTCCGGCGAGTCCGGATAACGCCGCTCGGTGTGAGTCGACGAGCGTCCTCCGCCCCGCCGCGAATCGCACGACTGATCCCGCTCCTCATGGGCGTCGCGGTGCTCGCCTACTTCGACGCCGCCGGCAAGCCGTCCAGCAACGGCCAGCAACTTTTGGAGTTGCTCGTCTCCTTCGTGCTCATCCTGGTGGGATTGGTCCTCGCCGGACCGTGGTTCACCACCGTGGGATCTCGACTCATGACGGGGCGGGCGAATCGTCCCGCTACCCTGATCGCAGGTCGCCGGCTGCTCGACAATCCCAAGGGGGCCTTCCGGTTCGTCAGTGGGCTCGTGCTCGCACTCTTCGTCACGAGCGCAGCGATCGGAGCGCTGAGCTCGGTCCTCGCGGCCAGCAGTGTCGGAGGAAGCACCTCCGGGCAGGGCACACTCGCCGACCTTTTCTGTGGCTACACGACGACGAACTGTCCTCTTTCTCTCCGGGTCTCTTCCGTCCCGGCCCATACTCTTTCCGAGCTGCGGATGACCCCCGGGGTTCGCGCTCTGACGCTCGTCCACCAACCCTTATCCCCCGGTCAGCAAACGGACAGATTCGGGTTGGTCGCATGCGACCAGTTGGCGAAGACGCCCGCTATCGGCAAGTGCGCACCGGGAGCGACGGTGGCGAGCATCGGCTATTTCCTTTCCAACCTGCTTGGACACAACTCCAGGGCGCCTTCGACGGTCTGGCCTTCGGCGCATATGTCGGCCGCGACCCTCGCGAGCGTCCCAGTCGACGCAGTCGTGGTGGCCACGGACGGGTCGTCGGGCTCAATCGAACGGGCACGGACCGCGCTCGAGCGGGCGTTTCCCTACCAAGGAACGGCGCTGGCGGTCGAGCAGCTCGATCCGGCAACCGCGCTTCTCCTCACGACGTTCCAGGACATGACCGAGGTGGTCATCGTTGCGAGCCTGATCATCGCGGCGTGCAGTCTCGCCGTGAACATCGCCGCCGGCTTGGGCGAGCGCAAGCGTCCGTTCAGCTTGCTCAGGCTTACAGGGGTGCCCACCGCCGTCCTACACCGCGTCGTTGCACTCGAGAGTGCGATGCCACTATTACTCGTGGCGGTCGTGTCGATCGTGGTCGGACTGGTCTCCGCCGCGCTCTTCCTCCACTCGCAGGTCGACGTCGCCTTCCGGGTCCCTGGTTTCGGCTATTGGGCGACCGTCGCGGGCGGACTAGCAGCATCGTTTGCGATCATTGCGTCGACGTTTCCGCTTCTGGACCGGATCACGGGTCCGGAGGTGGCAAGAAATGAGTAACGAGCGATCAGGCCCCACCGACCAGCGACTGCGCCTCGGCAGGGCCGACGACGAGATCGTGAAGGTCCCCTCCCACCTCGAGTCGGCCCGACTGTTCGACGCCGCCGACCTTCTCCGGCTCGAAGCCCGCCGTTCGGATCAACCGTTCGACCTCCTCGACCGCACGGTCGTCGTCGGTCGCGTAGAAAGAACCGCCGACTCCGGCGTTCGGTTGCTGGAGGTCTCGAGGAAGATCGGCCGACATGGTTCCAAAAGCCATGGCCAAGTGCGACCCCGGCGGCACCCACCCGGCTACAACCTGACCAGACGATTCCCCCTTGGGCAGCAGATGCACGACGTGACCTTGTTGGTCGAGGCGGACCGGGTTGCTCGGAACCACCACCACCTTGTCGGTGAGCGAGGCGGCGACCTCGTCCAGAACGCCCTCCAGTACGGCAAACCGAAGAGCGAGCACGACGGCCTCGGCGCCTTCTAACGCGTCGCGGTTGTCGGTCACGACGACAGCAGCTGAACCGATCGCGGCGGCCAGCGTTCGGGCCGACTCATGGTTGGCGCTCGAAAGCCGTACGGCCTCGCCGCCAGAGGCGAACCGACGGGCGATGGCGGATCCGATCCCCCCCGTGCCGATGATCGCGGTGGTCACGTCGAGACGGACGACATCTGGGCGGCCATGGGTTTCGCCGGGGGCGGCAAGTGCGCCACGGCCATGCTGAGCTCCTTCAAGGCCGAGTCGTAGATTCCAGAGAAACTCGGGAAGGGCTGCATAGTGTCGACCAGCACGGTCAGCGGGATTCGGGCGCGGACGGCGAGCGTCGCCTGTTGCATCCACTCCCCCGCCTCCGGACCGAGCGCGTAGGCGCCTGTCAGACCAGTCCCGTCGCTTAGCAGGGTCAAGAACCCGTTGGACTCGGCATAGGCGTGGGTGTAGGTCGCGGCCTTCGGTACCTCCGACAGCTTGGCCGTGGCACTGTACGGTGCGTCCGTGGCGCCCACCGCCGCCGCCTGGGGATCGGTATACGTGACGCGAGGGACCGCCTCATAGTTCGCCGGCCGTGGATCTCCGGCGATATTCGCTGCGACGATGTCTCCCTCGTACTCACCGACGTGCGTCAGCGGCCAAATGCCGTTCACGTCGCCAATGGCCCACAGGCGATCTCCTGCTCGCAGGTACTCGTCGACCGAAATGCCATGGGGATTCGGAGTCACGCCGACCGTCTCGAGTCCGATTCCATCGACCCGTGGCCGCCTACCCGTCGCGACCAGCAGCCGGTCGCCCCGCACCTCGTCACCGCCTTCCAACGCCAGCACGTAGTCGGTCCCATCTCGGCGCGCTGCGGCCGCTCGCTGATGGAGGACAAGCTCGATACCGTCCCTGCGCAAGGCTTCCCCGAGCGCCTCCCCCAGTGGCGAGGGTTCCCGGGGCAAGACGCGATCGCTGCCTTCGACGATGACGGACTCCCCGCCGAGACGCCGGACCACCTGCGCGAGCTCGACCCCGGCGGGCCCGCCACCCAGGACGAGCAGGCGGTGCGGGACCTCCTTCATGCTCGTGGCGTCCCTGGTCCCCCAGACACCCTCGAGCTCGCGAAGGCCGGGGACCGGTGGCACGACCGGATCCGCGCCGGTGGCCACGACGACATGGTCCGCCGTGTGCTGGACGCCGTCGACCTCGACCACGCCCGTTCCGGCGATCCGCCCGGTGCCGCGGAAGAGCTGGATGGCCCGGTCGGACAACCACCGCTCCTGCCCGGCGTCCGAGTAATCGGACACCATGAAGTCCCGCCAGGCCAGTGCAGCCTCGACGTCGACTTCGGCGCGCTGCGCCGACCTGTCGAGCGCCTTGAACCGCCTCGCCCGGCCGGAGCAGCGACTTCGACGGAATGCACGCCCAATAGGAGCATTCTCCGCCCACGAGCTCGCGCTCGACGATTGCCACACGCTGCCCACGAGCCGCAAGCGCCGCGGCGCAATGCTCGCCTGGCGCGTCCTCCCCCGAGCACGATGACGTCGTAGTCGCTCACGATGGTGACTCTCCGCCCGCATGCACGGACGACGCTGATCTGCGTGGCATCACGTTGGAACGATCGGCGAGAGCCACGGGGACCATCTTGAGGTCGACAGGGCCAGCGCAAGGACCCCAAGCCTTGCGACTTCGATGATCGACCGTGTTCATCTGTGCCTCCTCTGTCCGCTCCGGTGGATTGTCGCGCCGGAGCGCGTCCCTTGCACTCGGGACCGCCTTTCGTTTTGGGCCATCGGCTCACTCCAGGGTGCAGGGCTTCCAAGGGCGAGGAGGACGATCGGGCATTCGTTTGGCGTCTGAAGGCATTGGGCGCTCGGGTCGGCGTGCCTGACGGTCCGTGTGTCCCCGACGCAGCTGCTCGTCGGGGCCGCCGGCGTCCGCACACCGAGGCAAGACAATTAACCGAACTCTTCACCGTACGGGTAAGGCACTCTTGACCGTACGGGTCCAAGCGTGGATTGTCGGTTTACGATGTCACTGTCGCTCAGTGTGGCCCAGAACCAAATCTCAGCGCCTGGCGTCGAAGCATCTCCACGTCTCTCGGTCGCCCGGCGCGTCAGTCAGGAGGAAGTTGCGATGGATACGGACGATCGGATCCGGCGTGCCATCGAGGAACACTGGCGCTGCTCCGAGAGCGGCGACAACGAGGCCGAACATGCCATTTACGAGGTGGATGCTGTCCTCGACTATCCCCAGTCAGGCGAACGATTTCGAGGGCGCGCCGCGATTTCGCAGCAACGCGGTGGGCATCCGGCCGAGCGGCATTTCACCGTCCTACGTATCAACGGCAGCGGGAGCCTGTGGGTGAGTGAGTGCATCATCACGTACGACGGCGCTGCCGACCGTACTCGGTGAGCATCATGGAGTTCACCGGAGAGGCCGTTGTGCATGAGACGCAGTACTTCGCAGACGAGTTTGGAGCACCGGCATGGCGTGCCGAGCTGGCGGAGCCGATGCCGGGCAGGAGCATCGTTCGCCTGTGATCCCCTCTGTTGGCACCCGAAGTCTGGCCGACGAAATGTGTGAGACGAGCTCCGGTCGTCAGCGTTTGATGCCGACGCTCTTCCCTTCGGTGTATCGGATCGGCTCCTCCAGCGTGTCGACGAGGAACTGATCGCGATCTCCTCGCTCCCAAGCCTCCTTCAATCCTGGAGTCGCCAGGTCGAAGTCCGGTCGAATCTTCTGAAAGACAGCCCGAAGATCCATATGCAGCTCTGCCATCGTCGGCCGCCCCCAATACCAGTAGCCGTTATAGACCTTGAAGATCTTGAGTCCGGGTTCGAGGACGAACGTATGAGGAATCATCGGATCGTGCGGTTCATCGGTGAACTCTTTGATGTCCAGATCCTTTTGGATCATCCGATCGGGGTCCGAAAGGAACGGCCACGTGGCGCCCACAGCATCTCGGAACTCATTGATGTTCAATTGATTGTCGGTCGAGATCAGGATCAGTCGTGTGTATGCGTTTCGAAACTCGGGGTAGACGTCGACCAATTGCCCTACGAAACCGGTGCTCCTTCGGGTCGAAGCCGCCGCGGGACAGATGGAGGACCATCGCATTCCCGCCTTGAAGCTCCGACAGAGATCGTCGCGTGCCCGACTGATCGGCAAGCTCGTAGTCGGGGAACGTCCCGCCTTCACTGATGTCACTGCGCATGTGGCCTCCAAGGAGTGAGAGGGTCTGCTCGAAGGATCCCATGAAATTCAAACAACTTCAGTCCACACGTCTCGAGGTTTGGTCACCGAGCCAAAAAAGACGAGGGGCCGAGAGGCAAGGCTGTCGGGTGTCGAGTCGGACTCCTCGCGCTACAGTTCGTTCGGCATCACTCCGACCGGTGCGCTGTGCCGAAGTCGGCCCAATTCCCCTTCCACCGTCGCGAGGTCGTCCAACGATGGAGATGCAGCAGCCGGATCAGGCCAATTTCAAATCCGTTCTGCCTGAGGACATCGACTGGAGGCCGTTCCCAGCGTTCCCGCCTTCGGCGCGGCTGGCAGTCGTCGTCGGCGAGCCATCCGAACCGGGGCCCTATGTGATCCGGGTCAAGTTGCCGTCGGGCGTGAAGCTCATGCCGCACCAGCACCCGGAGGACCGTGTCTACACGGTCATATCCGGCGTCTTCTACGTCGGGCTGGGTAGTCACTTCGACGAAGAACGGCTCCACGCCTACCCACCAGGCGCCGTCATCGTGCTCCCCGGTGGTACCCCGCATTTCCACTGGGCGAAATCCGGGACGTACGTCACCCAGGTGTCGGCCATCGGGCCGCTCGGCCTTGAGTACATCGACCCGAGCGACGACCCTCGGAGCTGATGAGGATGCAACGCAGCGTGAGGTTGAAACTACGATGAGGAGGCGACGTCGGACCCGTCACAACCGTCTCGTGCGACAGGGCCCCTCGTTTTGTTGAACTGGATGCGCTTTGCTCAGGCAACATGCGCGCGTGAGGCGACCAAGGAGGCCTAACCATGCGATCGGACATCAGACCGGGCGGGACCATGCCCGACTACGCCCTGCCGGATCACACGAACACGGTACGCCAGCTCAGCGAGATCCAAGGCGACGACCCGATGATCCTCACATTGGCGCGGGGTAATTACTGCCCGAAGGAGCATCAGCAGCACCTCGAGCTTGCGGCGAATTATCCAAAGATCGCCGTGTCTTACACACAGGTCGTCACGATCTCGACTGACGACCACCACACGACGCAGGAGTTCCGCGCGTCAGTCGGTGCCCAGTGGCCGTTCCTCTCTGATCCCAGTCGGACGGTTCAGAAGGATCTCGACATCCAGGAATACACCGATCCCGAGCACGATCCGATGATCCCTCACACGCTGGTGCTCAAACCGGGACTCGTCATTCACAGCATCTACAACGGCTACTGGTTCTGGGGACGTCCCTCGTTCTACGACCTGTGGTCGGACTTGTGCACCGCGACCAGTGAGACCCGACCCGACTGGGACCTCAGCAAGTCGGGGCTGCGCGAGGCCTGGGATGCGGGCGACTACTCGAGCTTTCACGGCTGGAATAAGCGCGCAAAGGACTCGATGCCGACTTCGTATCAGTCATAGTGGCATGTCGACCGCCTACGCCGTGATCTAGGCCCAGCCGATGTCGGATCTACGTCCGCTGAGTCAAAGCGAGGGAGGAGGTGCGAATGGTGCGAACGCCGGTCTGTGAGCTTCTCGGGATTGAACACCCGATCGTCCAGGCGCCGATGTCGGCGGCACCCGAACTGGCCGCAGCGGTCTCGAACGCCGGGGCGCTCGGCATGTTGGCGTTGACGTGGTCCACTCCGGCCGGAGACGTCGTTCGTGAGACGGACGCGCTCACCGATCAACCCTTTGGAGGCAATCTGATTCTCGCCTCTGATCAGCACCGTCGCCTTGACGAGGCCCTTGAAGCCGGCCTGCGGATTGTGTCGCTGTTCTGGGGCGATCCCGCCGATTACGTCGAGCGGGTCCACGACGCCAATGGAGTCGTTCTTCACACCGTCGCGAACGCCGAAGAGGCGCGACGGGCAGCGGACAACGGAGTTGATGTCATCGTCGCGCAGGGGTGGGAGGCGGGCGGGCACGTGCGCAGTCGCATCGCGACCCTTCCCCTCGTGCCGGTAGTCGTTGACGCGGTGGCACCGGTGCCGGTGATCGCGGCCGGAGGCATCGGGGACGCTCGCGGGGTGGCCGCAGTGCTTGCGCTGGGCGCCCAAGCAGCATGGTTGGGCACCCGGTTTCTGCTTGCCCAGGAGATGCCCATCCATGAGGAGTACCGCCGTCGTCTCATCAGCGCGGCCGAGACCGACGCGGAGTGGTACGCCAACCTGTACGAGGTCGGCTGGCCCGACGCGCCCCACCGCGCACTCCGCAACTCGACGGCCGAGGCGTGGGAGGCGGCGGGCCGGCCCCCACCGGGGACGAGACCGGGAGAGGGCGATGTCATCGCGCACTTCCCATCCGGAGAGGAAATTCTCCGATACGAGCCCGGCGCGCCCATGGTTGGCACCACGGGCGACATCGAAGCGCTGTCATTATGGGCCGGGCAGAGCGTTGCACTCGCCAGGCAGCCACAATCCGCGGCGGACATTGTGGCGGAACTGGTCGCCGCTTTGTGATCGCCGGCAGATGGCTGTCGACGAGAGACCCGTTCGTCGGAAGCTTTCCTGGTCGTTACGTGAAGAAGGAATCGGCAAGGTGCACCATCCAAGAGGGTCCTGAGCACCGATCCCATCTGCTGGTCCCAGTCATCCCTGGGCGCTGAAAGTTATAACGGTCCCTATCGACGCGCTCAAGCGCTGACGCCGGGATATCTCGCTTGGAGTGCGGCCTCGTTCACGACCTTTCGGGACGCGACTGGTCTTTCCAGTTCCGGCACCGGCCTCGTCCTGCTTCGGCCGAATGGGCCAGCCACTCCGTCGTCTTTGCTCAGCGGGTGGCGACGTATGTCGTTGAGATAGAGCGACGAGATCCTCATCTGACGATCGATAAGGTTTGTTTGGCAGTGGCACCCGCGTCCGCATCGCCATGTCCGCTCCCGCGAGCACGTTTGCCTACCACACGGCTCATCGCTTGACCGACCATCGCTCTAGGCCTTCCGGACCGGGAGTTGAGGTGACAGATGGACGCTGCGGTACCTGATGGTGTTCATGCTGCCTTTCGGGACTTGAAGCTGTCGAGGACCTCTTGAGGAGTTCGTCCACGCATGTAGTCGCCGTGATTGCGTCGGCGCCGGTGGTAGGTGAGCAGCCAGGCGTCCGCTTCGGCCTGGAGCTGGCGGGGCGAGGTGAAGCGCCGGCGATGGAACGCCGGGCGCCAGCACTCTTGGAGGATGCTCTGGTGGAAGCGCTCGACCACGGCGTTGTGGTTGGGAGAACGAGGCGGGATGCGCACGTGGTCGATCCCCTTGGCCACAAGGGCGGTCGTGAAGTCCGTCGCCTTGTACTCGGGCCCGTTGTCAGACACGACCGCACGAACTCGGACCCCGTGGCGGCGATAGTGGCGCACCAAGCGCTCGACGAAGCGCATCGAGACCGCGGCGTCGGGGGTGCCGACGACGAGCCAGACGAAGGCCCACCGGGTGAAGACGTCGATGGCGCTGAGCTGGTAGCACTTGCCGACGCCCTTCAGGTTGCCAATGTAGAAACTGTCGACGCAGACGAGCTCGCCGGGCCCGGCGCCAAAGAGGCAGAACCCGAAAGGCTCGTCGTCTCTTCCCGCCTCGGTCACCAGACCGCTCGTGGCCGCCGTAATGGCAGCCGAGCGCGCCAGGCGCTGGGCCCTCGTGCCGAGCCCATGGGCGACCAGGTGCTTTTGCACGGTGGACTTGGCGATGGCGAAGCCCAGGTCGCCCAGGCGATCGGCGTACTGGCGACAGCCGATTGTCGGCTCGAGCACGGCCAGGGTGAGCAGCCGCTCGAGCACATGGGTCGGGGTGGCCGAGGGCATCTGGGGAGAGCGGCGCTCCTTGGGCATGAGGGCCTCGAGGCCATAGCGGTCGGCCCGGTTCTTCCACTCGTAGTAGCGGTCCGAGAGATGCCGAAGGATGCGGCAAGTCCCGGCCACGTTTCCGGTGCGCTGGGCATGTTCCAACACGGCGATACGTCGTTGGTAGATGATCTCTGCTGTGGGTCACGGTGATGGGCTCCTTGGCTCTGTAGTGGGAACCACAGAGTCCATCGCCTGACCCCTCAAAGGGGTGGATGTGCAACCTCAACACGCGGACAAGAAGCTCTAGGCGAGCCGCTGGAGCTCAGGCGAGGACGGCCTCACCCATTGTCAACCGCCCTCCCCCAGTCTGACCGGCGCGCACTACTACTTCCAACTGCGTGGCGCGTCTCGGCAACGGTCACCCCTCGGTCACGCAGATGACGATTAACCACGCTCGCGCAATGGATCCCCTGGTCAGTCGCCGCCACGACAGGTTCGACCAACAGGTGTTAGGGTGTCAGTTGATAGTTGCCCTAGACCTCGGTGACCTAAGCAAAAGTCGAGCGGTCCTCGCCGAGCGCTTCGCCAAGAAGGGGAGCCGTGTTGGGCACTATCCAAGAGACGCCCACTACTCCAGTGTCGAGGTCGGGCCTTTCAATTGGCCGACTCGTTACTGCAGTGCTTGTAGTAGGTCCAATCCTTGGGTTCCGTGTCTCCTGCCCTTCATCTCGGGCGACCTTCTGAACGTGAACGACGTTGTGATCGCGGCGATATTTTATATCTTCACGGGATTTGGGGTCTCGGTCGGGTTCCACCGGCTTCTGACGCACCGGAGCTTCAAGGCCAAGCGAGCCCTCAAGATCGTCTGCGCCGTAGCCGGTTCCATGGCCCTCGAAGGGTCGGCGATTAGCTGGGTGGCCATCCATCGCCGGCATCACATGTTCGGAGACCAGCCAGGAGACCCCCACTCTCCGCACCGCTATGGACCCGGTACGGTCGGGACGCTGAAGGGGTTCGCCTGGGCACATACCGGCTGGTTGTTCGCAATGGACGCCACAGACACGAAGCGATTCGCTCCGGACCTCCATCGGGACCGGGACTTCGTCGTGATTGATCGGCTGTTTCCGTTGCTGGCCGTGGCTTCCCTCGCTCTTCCGTTCTTCATCGGGTGGCTACTGTTCGGCACTCTTTTCGGAGCGCTCGGTACGCTCTTATGGGCGGGTCTCGTCAGGATGTCGATCCTCCATCACGTCACGTGGAGCGTGAACTCGGTCTGCCACCTGTGGGGTCGAAGGCCGTTCGCAACTCACGACTACAGTTCCAACGTCGGCGTCCTTTCCCTCCTCTCCTTTGGAGAGAGCTGGCACAACTTCCACCACGCCGCGCCGTCCTCGGCCCGCCATGGCGTGCTGCCCCACCAGCACGACCTCTCGGCTCGATTGATCTCGGTCTTTGAGCGAATGGGATGGGCGACGAAGGTGCGGTGGCCGAATCCGGCTCAGATCGTCGCCCTCCTGCAACCAGGACCCATCGAAGAACCGATGGCGAACCACTCGATCGGGTCCTAGGGAGCCCGACCCCGAGCACGGTGGAGTGGACGGGACCTCAGCGTGGACGTGGCAGAGCAATTTTTGGCCGGTGTCATCGACAGGTCGGGTAACCGGGCACCCACTTTGGACCTCATCTGCCGGGTCTGTTGTGACCTACTCCCCATTACGGTCGCATCGGTGGTCCTGATGGGCGACCAAGGAGTCGAGGGGATCACCGGGTCATCTGACGAGCTTGCAGCTGCCATTCAGAACGAGGAATTCACGCTTGGCGAAGGCCCGGCGACCGAAGTCCGCCGGCAGGGACGGCCAGTCCTGGTCTCGGACCTGAGCGATGTAACGAGCGACTGGCCGCAATTCGTTCCGGCCGCTGAGCGGCTCGGCATCCGGGCCTTGTATGCCATTCCCCTTCGGATCGGAGCAGTTGACCTCGGCGTCCTGGTGCTCGGCGGTGCTAAGCCCAGAGCCATGGCCAGTCAGGAAGTGGCCGACTCGTTGCTTCTCGGAGATCTGATCAGTCGGCTGGTCCTCGATCTGCAAGCAGGGGTCACATCGGAGTCGTTGGCCTGGGCGCTTGACGCCACCGATTCCCGGACGGTCGTGCATCAAGCCACCGGGATGATCGCGGCCCAGCTCAACGTCGGTGTGGCCGAGGCACTGGTGCGGCTCCGAGCGAACTCCTTCGCAACGGATCGCCCGATCGATCAAGTGGCCACCGAGGTCATAGCTCGTCGGAGGCGATTCGAGGACCTGTAATCCGACCAGTCCGGCCCTGGCCCGAGGACCGCCATGCGAGATAAATATAGTGGGCATAAGTCCCGAGGACTCTGCCGGGACGAGCCCGGAGCGTGAAGTTTGGACAATCGAGACGAATGGCTTGCTCGGACTTTTGTCGAACTCGCCGACACCCTGGTTGCCGACTTTGACCTCATCGAGTTTCTGTCGCTGCTGGCCGACCGCTGTGTCGAGCTGCTCGGCTCGGCCGAGGTCGGGTTGGCCCTGGCTGGCCCACGGGGGCTGCAAATGATGGCCTCTTCGAGCGAGCGAATGCAGGTGACGGAACTGTTGGAGGTTCAGTTCGAAGAGGGGCCGTGCTTCGATTGCTATCGCATTGGACTCCCCGTTTTGAACCAGCCGCTTGCGTCAGCGGATGGTCGATGGCCGCGCTTTGCTCCAAAGGCCCGCGAGAGCGGATTCCTGACGGTCCACGCGGTGCCACTACGACTCCGAAATGAGGTGATCGGCGCGATGAACGTCTTTGACTCTTCGCTCCGCATGATGACTCAGACGGAATCGAATCTGCTCAGGGCGTTTGCTGACGCCGCCACCATCGGCATTCTCCAGGAGCGGACGGTGAAGCAGCAGAGCGACCTTTCAATCCACCTCCAGGGCGCGCTCAACTCCCGAATAGCAGTCGAGCAGGCAAAGGGGATCGTCGCCGAGCGGTTGCAGGTCGACATGGACACGGCATTCGGAATGATCCGCAGCTATGCCCGGAACCACGGCACGCTGCTGAGCGAGGTCGCCGGCGCTTTGGTTCGGGGCTCGCTTGGTGCGGCCCAACTCGCTTCGCCGTCGAAAGAGCGCAGCGCGGAACGCCCGGATAGTCTGCCTGGCTGATCCGCTTTTGAAGGGAGAATGGCCTCCCAGGGCAGACCAGTGTTCTGGGCGAGCGTCCAGCCCACAACCGCAGACCGCTTCGTGCCTTCTCGGGTCGAACGCATCCATGTCGTGGGCGAGGACGATATATCGCCGAGGATCCGCGCCGAGCTGAAACTCATGTTCCCTACCCCCCCTCCAGACTGGGATGAGCGCGCTCCGCCGCCCTTGCACAACATGGAGGGGACTTGGGACTCGATCAGTCAGGGGCTGAGGTGGATCGGCCGCTGGTCAAAGGGCGGGCCACGGGTGCGTGACGTGAAGATGCCCAGCGGAGACCTGCTAAGGCAAGGCCGTCGGCTGTGACAGAGCTGATTGGCCTCGTTGCTCTGTTCAGGGCCGGACTCTGAGAGCCTCCACATTCAGAGCTCGAACGGAGTGAGTGCCGGTCCGCCGATCACGATTTCGGGTGGAACACGATCAAACGCGCCGTCCCCACTGGGACGACTGCGTCACCCCGGGAGGAGAGTGGAGATTCATTGATCGTGTCCTGAGGCGGGCTCTTCGAAAAGGCGCCTCTTCAACCGGGTGTGCACCAAAGGGCGATACCTTGGGCATGTGTGCTTCTCCCCTGAAGGCGATCTCGTCGGGGGACTGGCAGTCACGGCCATCGGTATCGACGCGTGTAGGCACCTCCACGGTCGCAACAATCAGCTCCTGTTCGCGACCGTGCCGCTAGTGCTTGGGTTTCATCTGCTCGATGAGTCACTCGTTTGGTGGTCGCTCGAGGGGCCCGTTCCGCCCGTCATCGGAAGCGTCGCCATGTGGATCTACCTCTTGATCGCCATGGTGGTCGTCCCCATCCTCGTGCCTCTTTCGATCTGGAAACTTGAACCGACACCACGGCGACGACGGGTGGTCGCTCCGTTTCTGGGCCTCGGCATCGGCGTGGCGACTGTCCTACTAATCACGATGCTGGAAGGCCCGATCTCGGTCAGGCTCGGTGCACACCATCTTGCCTATAGCATCGGGCTTCACAATGGTATCCTGATCATCGGTCTCTACGTGCTTGCTACGTGTGGATCGCTTCTCTGCTCGGGCTATCGGGACATCGTGATCTTCGGCCTTGCGAATTTGATCGCAGTGGTCGTCTTGGCTCGCCTCACCGCTGATGGATTTGCGTCGCTCTGGTGCTTCTATGCGGCGATTGCAAGCGGGTTCGTCTCGCTTCACATGCGTCTCGGGAGACCGCACCGTGCGATGCCCTACGCACTGAGCTGACTCCTCGAATGGCGGACGGCAGAGGCGTGGTCGTTGACCTTCCCGACAATTTCCAGTCTGGGCTTCGGTTCGCCACACCGCACGGCTGAATACTTAAGCGGCCGATTCGTCGGCCGACATGTCGTGGATCTCTTCACGGTTCGCGACGGCGCGCCGAGTCGTGATAACGACGGCGAGCAGCCACAGAGGCGGCGCGACAGCGGCGAAACGTTCCGCGAGACCGAGAAGGGTGCCGTGACTTTCGAGCGCGTACCAGGCCGCAAGACCAAGCGAGACTCCAGCCCCCGCGAAACTTGCGGTACGCGTGAGAAGCAGTGCTGGATGTCGTCGACGTGCAGCGAATATCGGCCAAGTACAACAAGTGAGGACCGTAACGATCACCGCTAGCTCATGGGCGAGCGAATAACCGAGACGCGGGTCCCGGAACCCAGCGATCAACAGCGTCGCCAGACCTCCGCCAGCGAGCAAGACCCGGCCGGCACCTGCTGCCGGATGCAGGCCGAGCGCGACAAGCAGATAGCACAGACCGACACCAGTGATAGCCCAAGTCATCACCCACGAGTCGTTCGCCCCCTGCCCGGCGAGTTGGCTTATCGTGTCGCGGATTGGGCTGTACGTAGCCGGCTGGAGTGCCGTGCCAACGAAGAAACCGCCGATGAGCAGCACCGGAGACAGACTGGCAGCTACGACAACCCACCACGGGATCGCCTTCACGACGGGATCGCCTTCACGACGGGATCGCCTTCACGACGGGATCGCCTTCACGACGGGATCGCCTTCACCAGGAATGTGCCGGAACGCAACACAGAACGGCAACATGGATCGGGGCAAGAAGTCGCATCCGACGGGCGGAGCGGTCTCCACAGCGCCACGGTGCCGGCACAAGTGTACGAGCTCGGACGCCAATTCCGAGTCCATCGCCCACCGTTTCCGTCCTCATCGAACTGCTGGGCGTCTACCGCCGTTACCGACTACTCCAAGGAGATCGGCTCAACCGCGCTGCGGAGCTGTACGCCGCCGGTACGTGCCTGATTCAGGGTCGGTGCGAAGCTCGGTATCAACCGGTCGACCGTGTCGCTGACAGTGAAGCAGGCGGAGTCGAGTCGCGATCGCTCCAGGGCTGGTCCAACACGATGACCGACGCTCATCCGAGAGCTACCGTGTCGCTGACTGTCTTTCTCAGAGACGGAATCGAATGACCAGGGATCGAAGCCACGCCATGGACCATGTCGTGGTCGTCCTGTTCGAGAACAGATCGTTCGACAACGTGCTGGGCCACCTCTACGGGCCGGAGGACGGGAAGAACTTCGAAGGGGTAATCGGAAAGGATCTTTCGAACCCCATTCCCGAATGGGCTCAGCACGATGCTGACCGCAGGGTCGTGCCCTACACGGTGGCCACAGACATGGACAGCCCCAATCCCGATTCTGGGGAGGAGTACCCTCACACCAACACGCAGCTCTTCAATATCTTGAACGAGGACAACCGCTTCAAGGTCGCCGAGGACATGACCGCTCCGTGGAATGCCCCTCGGTCGGGGCAGACGCCGACAATGGACGGCTTCGTGACCGACTACATCAGCACCTTCACCGCCGAGATGGGTCGCCAACCCACGTACGAGGAGTACTCGCAGATCATGACCGGCTACACCCCGGACCAGGTGCCGGTGTTGAGCGGGCTGGCCCGTGGCTTCGGTGTGTTCGACCACTGGTTCTGTGAAGTCCCCTCTCAAACCTTCATGAACCGATCCTTCTGGACAGCAGCCACCTCGTCGGGCTTCACCGTGAACAGCCCTGCCATGAAGTTCCTCACCGACAACACCGCCGAGACCATCTTCGATCGGCTCGAGGAGCATGGTCGCAGCTGGAAGGTCTACCAGGCCGAACCGATGCAGATCTCATTCACCGGTCTCATCCACTACCAGCGCTTGAAGGACCGATTGGCCACGCACTTCGTTCCGTTCGCCCAGTTCAAGATCGATGCAACCAACGGTGAGCTTCCCGACCTGTCCCTCATCGAGCCGAGCATGGCGATCGGGCACAACGACTACCACCCGGCGTACGGACGAGCCAAGGGCCACGGGGTGGTCATTCCCAGTGCCGATCCCCCCTCGTCGATCCTTGGCGGCGAGGCCTTCCTGTCCGAGATCTATCGGACGTACCGAGGGATGCAGTCGGAGACCGGGTCGAACGTCTGGAACACGGCGATGCTCATCGGCTGGGACGAACCTGGGGGCACCTACGACCACGTACCACCGGGACCAGTTCCCCCGCCCGACCCAGGTGCAGCCCCGGGCGAGATGGACTTCGGGTTCGATCGCTCTGGCTACCGGGTACCTGCGGTCATTGTTTCGCCGTGGGTGGCCGAGGGTGAGGTGTTCAGCGAGGAACACCGTCACACCTCATTGATCGCCACGCTCAGAGAGCAATGGGACCTCGGGGCTCCGTTCACGGGTCGCGACGCCGTGGCGCGGACACTCTCTGACGCGTTCAGTCTCGCCGAGCCGCGAGACCCGGACCACTGGCCCGATCCCAGGCCCCGACGGGTTCCGGCTTTCGTGGAAGATGATGAGGCACTCGGAAGGGTCGTCTCCGTTTTGGGAAAGACCTTTCTCGACGGTCTTCGAGAGTACGCCGCCCAGAACAACATCACACTTGAAGGCGTCCCCGAAGACCCATCTGCAGACGTTCCCCCCGACCAGGTTGTGACGGTCTTGCGCAGCGCCTCCTCCGTCTTGTTCCCTCAGCTGGCTCCGGCGTCGGCGAAGAGCCACTAAAGCGTTCCCGCGGTAACCACGTCCGGTACGACAACGGACATTGGCTGTCGGCCGACCGGAACGTTATGAGCCGACAATCCAGGGCACGTTGTAATTCCAACAGCAGTGGGTGCCAGAGTCATCGGCTCGCGGCACTGCGCCAAAAGGTCTGCCGTCCCCGATTCGCCTGTCGTCGACCCAGCCTCAGCGTCTGCGACAGGGTCCCGACACTTGCCCGACAACTGGGCCGCGCAAGTGCCGTTCACTTTCGTACAACGGAGTCATCATTGGGTCGCCGTGCGACGCCGAGCACTCGGCGAGCGAGATCGATGACGGGGAGTACGCGCTCGGCCTCTTCGGCGAGGCTTCTCAGTGCCGGATCGTCGTTCGTAGTGGCTTCGATCCGCGCTCGTTCGAAGATTCCACGTTCCCGCTCATGCCATTGCGATCGCTCTTCAACGAAGACGGTCTCGAGGCTCACTTCCTCAAACAGGCGGGCCAGGTCCTGGAGCCGGTCGGGCTCCTCCCACGTGGTGAACACCGCTCGCGCTCCAGGCTTGAGCACCCGCCGAACCTCTCGCATCACTTCGACTTGCTCTGCCATCAGCTGGATGGCGTCTACACAGACCAATCCGTCAGCTCGGCCATCGGGTAATCCGGTGGATGCTGCGTCGGCGACGAAGTACCTCGTTGTTAGTTCGTGCGCCCGGGCCTTAGCCCGTTGTCGCGCGTGGTCGATTCCTACCGGGGAGAAGTCGATGCCGACGAGCTCGGTGCCCGTGCGTCGAGCCAGCCACAGCCCCGGACCACCGCGACCGCATGCCAGATCGACGAGGAGCGCTCCCGGCGACAAGTCCAACCATGTCACGATCTCCTCCAAACCAGACATCGTGATGAACGAAAAGGGATCTACGTCGTCAGGCAACTCTTCGGCAAAGACAGACTGAATCCACTGGCTCTGTGCGACTTCGTTGAATACCTTGTCAAAGGTCTCGGGAGTGAGCTTCGAGTCATCCGCCACGAGGTCTCAGGATACGACCGATGATCCGCGAGGACTCCAATTCTCTTACGCCTGCATCGAGATACGCCGCTGAACATGTGATTTGCCGAGCGGCCAGGAGAATCGCATCCCCCGGCTCTCTCGGAACCGGACGTGACAGTCTCCCGTCATCCGGATCGGCTTGGGGGCGTCACCTGGTCAGTGACAGCACCCACGGCGCGACGAGCCCGGGCTCCCACTGCTTGACAGCGTCGAGGTGGCGAAGGCTCGTGTCCCAGCTCTTCCGTCTCGGTCGAAGACGAAGTCGCCGCGCTGTTCTTGCCCGGCCCATTGCGATGGCGCGACCAATCCCAGACCCCGCCCCCGACACACTGGCCCAACGACCGCAGACGTCGAGACGTCGTAGAAGAGCATCAGGATAATGAGCCCTCGTGAAGAAGTTGCAAGGCTCTGGCTCTGAGCTCCCCCTTGGCAATCTTGCCCCCCAGTGAAGTTGGTAGAGATTCGATCGGGATGACATATTCGGGGATGTATTCAGGAGTCAGTCCCTGTGAAAGGAGCCAGTCAGAAAGCTCAGATTGCGTGAGCGGATAGTTCCCACCCGTCACTACAAACGCACACAGCTTCTCTCCAAACACCACATCGGGCACACCCACCACACCCGCAATAGTCACGGTCGGATGTCGACCCACGTGCTCTTCCACTTCGACCGCCGAAATATTCTTGCCCCCCCGGATGATGATGTCAGCCGTGCGACCCACCACTTTCACAATGCCCGACTCATCGATCTCAACAAGATCCCCAAGTATTACCCACCCTTCCGGGGTCATAAGTTCTTCATTCGCCGTTGGATCGTTCCAATATCCCCTGCTCATCAGTGGTCCCTTCACAGCAGGTTGCCCCCGACGTACAGTTCCGAGCACTTCGCGCTTCGACGAATCGAAGACCTTTACGTGCATATCTTCAATCACATGACCACAGCTCCGTAAGCGAACGTCCGCAGCGTCCTCAAGATTTGTACAACTAACGGCGCCAGATTCGTTTGAACCGTAGAATTGCAGCACGGCGGCCCCAGTCCGCTCCTCAAAGGCGAGTGACTCGGAGTATGGCACGGCTTCGCCGCCGGTGAACATGACCCGCAATGAGCTCAAATCGGCGCTCTTGCATCGTTCCGAATTGAGGAGCATTTTGAATTGGGTACTTACGCACGTGAGCACCGTAGAGCGCTCCCGCTCGATTAGGTCGATCATGGTATCCACGTTGAAACGATCCATAACCGCCGTCGAGGTTCCCAACAGAGCTGGAGCGAAGTGTGAGGTCCACAACCCAAAGCCGAACGGCGCTGGAATCACGCAACACACCCTGTCCGATTCAGTCAGACGACCCGCCCTCACTGCCTTCTGTGCAAAGGCAATCCATCGAGCTTCGTGTTGGCACACCAACTTGGGCAAGCCCGTGGTCCCGGAGGTAGAGTTCAGCATTGAAACGTCTTCAGTGTTGAATGCGCAATCAGGAACGGCTCTCTGTCGATCGGGCGTTCGCGGAGAATCGTACAAGGATCGGTTTCCGGTTCTGATTTCGACGTCACCTGCTTCCTGAGCGCAAATCACACTGAAGGGGCTCGCCCCGAGACTCCAAAGTTGACCGAGCCAGGCAGCGTTCGATTGCTCGATGGCCGCCCGAGTCGTAATCAGTTTCCGACAGCCGGCCTTAGCCATCAGATGGGCAACCTCCCTCACTCCTGAGCGTGCACCTATGCCAACAGCTAAGGAACCCGCCCTACTTGCCCCGCAGAGTGCCGCGTGGAAGACCATCGTGTCTGGAAGGTATATGGCAACCGGGCTATCGACCCCCGTCTCGATGATGGCCGATGCGATCCAATCTGCCAGCGAGTCATATTCCCGCCAAGTTGATCGAGACTCCGTCGTCGCGAAGGCAACGTCGTTCGGACAAGTCCGAGCCCAATGACGAACAAGTTGGCCGACGCTCAGGCCAGCCGTACTTTCGGAATCCTTGGCGAGCTCTCCGGATCGAAAGCTCAATTCCATGGCGTTTTGCGCACGGATCACATCATAGGTCCGTAGGTGAGTTCCGCCGCCCAGTCCGTGCGCGAATTCCGGTTGGTGAGCCGGTCAAGGCGCAGGAAGACTTGTCGATCAGCGACGCCACGATGTCACGGCCCGAGACAAGGCGCCATTTCCTCACCCTCGCGGCCGGTGCGACGGTGGATGAATGGCGCAGATTGGGCCACTTCTCCATCAGCTTCATGAGCTTCGCCTGGACTGTGAAGGCGAGGACAGGCGCTGTTGCCTTCGACCGTCGCCCCGATTGACTCCCCCAGCGATTCTCCTGATAATGAGGGTGTGCGGGGTGCCGAGAGTGTTCTGCCGACTGAGAACGAGCGCCAAGGTGGCTTGGCGGTCTGGGCGCCATCGATCGTGCCGCCGATTGGCACCGAGTTGAGCGAAGAGCAGAAAATGGCTTGCACGTTTCGCATCCTCGCTCACGAAGGATTCTCCGAGCACATCGCTGGTCATATCACCTGGCAACGTGACGGCCAGGACACTCTTCTGGTCAATCCGTGGGGTCTCTGGTGGAACGAGATCGCGGCCTCCGACCTCTGCACCGTGGACATGGATGCAAACGTGGTTGCGGGCAAGTGGGATGTGACGCCTGCCATCCACATCCACACCGAGTTGCACCGCCGGCGCCGTGACGCCCGAGTGGTAATCCACAACCATCCCTACTCCGTCTGCGTCATGGCGTCGCTTGGGCGCCTGCCGGAGCTCTTGCACCAGACCGGCACCATGTACGACGAGGACATGGTGCTCATCAGTGAGTACGGAGGGGAGATCGACTCCCGGGCACGAGGAGCCGATTTGGCTGACTGGATCGGCCCCGCCAACGTGGTCATCTTGGGGAACCACGGCGCCATCGTGACCGGATCGACGATCGAAGAGGCCACCTTTCGGGCCGCTGCGTTGGACCGCGCCTGCCGCTTGGCCTACGACGTGCTCGTGACGGGACTGTCGCCATTGTCGATCCCTCGCAACGTGATCCCGGGGATTAAAGCCTCACTGATCGAGCGCGGCTCGGACGTGTACTTCGCCGGTGCGGTTCGCCAGCTGCTCCGTCGCGAGCCAGAGGTGCTGCTGTGACCGCGAGCTCGTCCCGGCCGTGGGAGGCACCACATTGCTGAGAGGACGCTCGTGATCTCAATTGACGATCTGACGTCGAATCGCAACTTCACCAAGGGGGGCCGCGAAGGTCAACGTACGGTGACCTTCCTGCCCGACCCCCCGAAAGCGGAACGGAAGTACACGGTCATTTCCGCTGATGACCACATCGTCGAACCACCGAATGTCTTCGAGAACCGGGTGCCCCAGAGGTTCGCCGATCGCGCTCCACGGGTAATCGAGAAAGAGGACGGAAGCCAGACTTGGCTCTACGAGGGTGTCGAGCTCCCCAACGTCGGATTCAACGCGGTGGTCGGTCGCCCGGTCGAGGAGTGGCGGATGGAGCCCGTCCGCTTCGATGAGATGCGGCAGGGCGCCTGGGACATCGACGAGCGAATCCATGACATGGACATCAACGGGATCTACGCCTCGGTGAATTTTCCTTCCTTCCTCCCGGGATTTGCCGGGCAGCGGCTCCAGCAGGTGACCAAGGATCCGGAACTGGCCATGGCCTCGGTGCGGGCGTGGAATCAGTGGCACCTCGAAGAATGGGCGGGCACCCACCCCGGGCGCATCATTCCTTGCCAGATCCCGTGGTTATTGGACCCCGACGTCGGCGCGGCGATGATCCGCTCCAACGCGGAACTCGGGTTTCGGGCTGTCTCATTCAGCGAGGACCCGAGCCGACTCGGTTTTCCGTCAATTCACTCGGGACACTGGGAACCATTCATTCGTGCTTGTGCAGAAACCGGTACGGTGGTCAACCTCCACATCGGCTCTTCGGGCTCTTCACCTGGGACATCAGCGGACGCCCCACCCGACGTGGCCGGAGTCCTGTTTTTTGCCTACGCCATCTTCGCCGCTGTCGACTGGCTGTTCTCCTTGGCCGCGGTGCGCTACCCAGAGCTCAAGATCTGCCTATCCGAGGGCGGGATCGGCTGGGTACCGGCGCTTCTCGACCGGCTCGACCACATGGACTCCTACAACGACATGTACGGAACATGGCGGGGAGATGCAACGCCTTCGGAAGTACTGCAACGGAACTTTTGGTTCTGCGCGGTGGAGGACCAATCGACGTTCCCGCTCCGACACCGTATCGGGGTGGACCATATTCTCCTCGAGTCTGACTACCCCCATTGCGATTCCACGTGGCCCCGTACGCAGGCCGTCATCGAAGAGGAGCTCGGCGGCTTGCCGACAGACGACATTCGCAAGATGACTTGGGAGAACGCATCCGTGCTGTACCGGCACCCGGTCCCCGAGGCCGTACAACAGGATCCCAACGCATTCTGAGATCATGCATCGGAGTGGGTGGCACCGGCTGGACCGGGAATCATCAGGCCACGATGGACACGAGAGGGCATCGGGACATTCGCTGAAATCTGCAGCACCTCAATGAAACAAAGGACTCGACATCTCGGTAGAGAGCTTGCGTCAACGTGCGAACGCCACCGCATTCTGGATCCAGAACACTACACATCGAGCACTCCAACAACCCGGCCAGCATTCCTGAAGATATCGAGAACCGGCCCTCGAGGGGGACCCGTCTCGGTCGTATTGCATGGACCCGCCTGATCAACCCAGCTTCTTTCGACCATCTAACTTGTTTCGGCTAACAGCTCGCGCCGTCAAGATGGAGGGAGGGAGCCCGATGACCGATAACGCTGATGTAGTCACGACCGCCGGCACGGTGCGTGGCAGCAGAGAACAAGCGGGAAAGTCCGGGAGGACCATCAGTGTGTTCCGCGGAGTCCCCTACGCCGCACCGCCCCTTGGCGCCCTGCGTTTCAAGGCCCCCCAGCCCCTTGAGCCATGGTCCGGGATCCGGGAGGCCACCCAGGCGGCTCCCTCGCCGATGCAATCGACCAACAACCCCTTCAGCGGCGTGATCCCGGGCAACCTGGTGGCAGCGGTTTCCGAGGACTGCCTGACCGTTGACATCTGGAGCCCGGCGACCCGTGGTGAAAGCCTGCCTGTCCTGGTCTGGGTTTACGGTGGCGCTTACCTCACCGGCGGAAGCACCCTGGTCTCCTACGACGGGTCCACGTTGGCCGCCGACCACGATGTCGTGGTGGTGTCGGTGAACTACCGATTGGGAGCGATGGGCTTCCTCTGGCTCGACGACGAGCGCGCCGCGGCCAACTGTGGCCTGAGGGATCAACTCGCCGGTCTGCAGTGGGTCCGAGACAATGTGGCGGCCTTCGGGGGGGATCCCTCGAATGTCACCGCGTTCGGCGAGTCAGCCGGGGCCGGTTCTCTGCTGCACCTGGTCACCGCTCCGGGAGCCACGGACGTGCTACACCGCTGCATCCTGCAGAGCCCGGGCGTCGACCACACCTTGCGCCCCGACGACGCGTCACGAGTGACCGACATCTTCTTGAGCCACGTAGGCGTGGACCGGGGAGAGTTGGAACGTTTGTGGGAACTGCCGGCGGAGGCCATCGTCGACGCCCAGGAAACGACGCTGCTGCAAACGCTCCTCACCATTAGCTCTATGCCTTTTCACCCCGTCGTCGACCGGCATTTTCTGAGCGCCACCCCGTCGGTGGCGTTTGCCAACGGCGCCGCCGCCGACATCGATCTCCTGGTCAGCTGGACGGCAGAGGAAATGCGCCTCTACCCCAACCCGGCGGCCGACAAGGCCGGCATCGAGGGAATCACCGGGTGGGTGCAGCACTACCTCACCGGCCGCAGCACCACCGACCCTGGCCGGGACCGGTCCCGACAACTGGTGGCTTTCTACGAGAATCTCATGGCCGGTTGCGGACGATCGACCCCCGCGGACATCTACGCGGCGATCCAGACGGATGGGGTGATGCGACTCCCCGCCCGCCGGATCGCCGACGCGCACGCAGCGAACGAACGGGGGGCGACCTATGTCGCCCAGTTCTCTTGGGGTGCCCACGTGGAGGGCGAAGCCTGGGAGCGGGGCGCATTCCACGCCATCGACGTCCCATTCACTTTCGGCACCCTGGACCGGGCCGGTTGGGCCGAGTTCCTGGGGGCGGGGCCGGACGCCGAGCAGCTCGCGCAGTGGCACATGGCCGCATGGTCGAGCTTCGCCCGAATCGGCGACCCGGGCGCTCCGTTCGCGGACGGTCCGGACGGGGCACCTGGTCCGTGGCCCCTCTACGACACCCAGCGGCGGGCCACGATGATTCTCGACACGACCTGCGAGGTCGGCGACGACCCCCTGTCCGTTATCGCGGACGCGTGGGACGGCTTGTGGTCAGCCGACTCTCGGGCGCCCTCGATGGGGGTCGAGTGACGTCCGTGAACGAAGAGTTGGGCAGTACCTCGGATGGATTCCCCAGGGGTCGTGATGAAGCTCTGAAAATTACGAACTTTTGCATCGTCTTGACCCAGGTACTAGGCGTTGGGGAGGAGCAGAACAGACTGCGGTGTCCGCGTGCGAACCTAGGTCGGTAAAGCTGCTGGTAGCGTCCCGCGTGCGGCCCACCGGGTCGCCCGACAAGTCGCCCGGGGAGATGTGATGGGTCAACAACTAGAGGGTCGCGTCGCGGTGGTCACCGGAGCCAGCCGGGGAATCGGCAAGGGCATCGCCGTTGAGCTGGGAGCAAATGGGGCAACGGTCTATGTGACCGGACGAACGATCGCCGAAGGAGGCGTACTCCCAGGCACGGTGGGCCAGACCGCGAAAGAGATCGACGAGCTTGGAGGCCAGGGCATCGCGCTGGCCTGCGACCACCGCAACGACGACGCCGTGGCCAAAGTTTTCGAGCAGGTGCGTGCCGAACAGGGACGCCTCGACATCCTGGTCAACAACGTCTTCTCTGTCGCCCGATCTGGCACCCTGGTTGGGGAAGAAGTTCTGGGAGCTGCCGATCGAGGCCTGGGATCAGTGCATCGACATTGGCGTGCGTTCCCATTACGTGGCCGCCGCGTTCGGTGTGCCTCTCATGCTGGAAACCGGGTCCGGGTTGATCGCCAATATCTCGTCGCCCGGCGCCGTTGCCTACTCCCACAACGTTCCCTACGGCGTGGGCAAAGCGGCCGTCGATCGTCTCAGCCACGACATGGCCGTCGAGTTGCGCCCGCACGGGATCAGCGTGGTCTCGTTGTGGCCGGGCATCGTGGCTACGGAGATGCTGGTGCTGGGGGTTCCCCGCAACGCCGAGGGCCGCCAGATCCTGACGCTCCCCGGAGAAGGCGATTTCGATCTGGCAGACGCCGATTCGCCGCGCTTCGCCGGACGCGCCGTGGCCGCGCTCTTCGGCGCGCCCGACATCCAGGAGCGTTCGGGTAAGGCCTTCCACGTGGCAGACCTGGCCGAGGCCTACGGCTTCACCGATATCGACGGGCGTATCCCGCGCACGGTGATGCCGGGCCGGGCAAAGCAGCGACATTGAGGTTCTCCTACGCCCAGTCGATTGTCGACCCCATCGCTGTCCGCTGGCCTGGGCCATGTGGCGTTCTCGACATTCTGACCAGGATGGGTTCCCAGATAGGGAGGACCCGAACCCACAGGCTCCATCATGGCCCCTCCATTTCCATCTCGATAAGGTCCGTAAGGTCACGCTGTCAAGACCTGCTTAGGGGGTAGTGGTGCGATTTGGTCTGTTCTTGATGCCCGAACCGTTCCCGTGGTCCAACTGGACGCTGTCGTATGACCTGAAGCTCGAGGAGATGGCGCTGGCCGATCGACTCGGCTACGACGAGGTTTGGGTGGGCGAACACCACACTGGCGCCTACGAGAACATACCCGCCCCCGATATCTTCATCGCCAAGGCGTCAGCGGTGACCCATCGGATCGGCCTCGGCACGGGGACGATCAACCTGCCCTATCACGACCCCTTCATGGTCGCCGAGCGACTCGCCTTCCTCGACCACCTGACTCACGGGCGGCTCATATACGGTTTCGGAGGCGGTGGCCTGATCAGCGACAAACGCTTCTTCCAGCTTGACCCGAGTGAGGGAACGCCACGACTCCGGGAGGCCCTGGACATCATCGAGGCCCTCTACGCGTCCACCGACTACATCAATTTCGACGGCAAGTTCTGGAACCTCGACCACAAGCGCATCCAGGTGCGCCCGTACCAGGAGTTCCCGCAGTTCGCCATCGCCGGAATGACCGGAGTGCACAACTTCGACTTGTGCGGCAGCCGCGGCTACGGCGCGCTGAGCATCTATTTCACGCCCGTCCGGATCGAGTCCAATCCGGGCATGCCAGACCTGCGTAGCCAGGGGGCGGCGCTGGCCGAGGCAGCGGAGCGATCGGGGCGAGACCCGGGGCAGGCCCGCGGCAATTGGCGAATCTGTCGCGAGGTCTACGTCTCGGACTCCAAGAACGCGGCGATGAGCGAGATCAGAGAGAGCTTGCTCCAGTCCTACGACTACCTGTTCAAGATCGGCCTTGCTCCCCTCATGAAGCGCGACGCGGACATGTCCGATGCCGATGTCACCTTTGACTGGATGGTCGAGAACATTCCCTGGATCATCGGCTCGCCGGCGGAGTGCAGAGCCCAAATCCACGACATGCACGACGATCTCGGCGGCTTCGGGACGCTCCTCTTCAACTCCCGCGAGTGGGTCACCAGCGACCGGTGGAACCGGTCCCTCGAGCTGTTTGCCCGCTATGTCGCCCCTCACTTCACCCGCCGAGACGACCAACGCTTCCGCAACGAGCTGGCCGAGGACGCCCTCGGCGGAGAGTGACTCGAACACATTGACCGCGGCGCATCCCGGCGTACTCATCTCAAGAGCACGCACCGATTCATAGGACCACGATCCGGAGTTCGGCGAGTTGCCCCGTCGTAGACCTCACCGCCAACTCGTTGACTTGGTGCGCCCATCGCTGCACGGACCCACGTCCTGATCTCTGCGAATGGCTGCGTCGCGCGCATGGGTACTTTTTGCGCTTTCGGAATCCACCCCCAAGCGTTTGGTGACGCGTAGCGACGATCACGCCCGTCGTCGAGCGATAGGACATAGCCGACCCTGAAGCGTGTTCCCGGGGAAAGGACGGAACGCCAATGTTCTGTCCGCCCTCAATCGGTCGCTCTTCGAGCATCCGCCGGCGGTCCTCGGCGCCGAGACGAACGGGTTCCGTTTGATTCGGCGAAGTCGACTAGAGCAGTGACGAACCGTTCCGGCGCCTGGATCCGGGGTGGCGAACACCCTCGACAAGTAGCAGTCGCCTCCCAGGATGGCTCGGCGTGCAGCATGGGATGGCTCACAGGGATGATGTCGTCCACGTCCCCCCAATTGATAAGAGTCGGCAGCGGCGAGGCCAGGTAGAGGCGATCCATGGCGCTCACGGTCCGGCCGCCTGGGTCGATGACGGATCTGAAAGTGCGGACGAACGCCTGACGGTTCTCCGCCTCGGCGAGCGATGCGTAGGCGCTCCACATCTCGGTGATTCGACCCACGCGGATGCCTGACTCCACCCGCCGGAGGCCCGCCGCTCCTGGCCGAAACTCCTCCTTCCGCATGTGCAACACAAAGTTGCATATGCGGGATAAACGTGCTACCTTTGGTTGCATGTCGAATGGAGGAGCAGAGAGATGGCCGTGACGGACTTGAAGATCGAACGGGAAATCGTGATCGACGCGCCGGTGGAGGTGGTCTGGCGCACCATCACGGAGCCCGACCAGATCATGCAGTGGTTCGCCGACCGGGTGGAGTTCGAGCTGGAACCTGGAGGGCTGGGCTACATCGGCTTCGGCGAACAAGGTGGCCCGCTCGTCGTCGAGGCCGTGGAAAGGCCCACCCGGTTCTCGTTCCGGTGGAACCAGCCCACAGGCGAGGACCCGGTCGCCGGCAACTCCGTGTTGGTCGAGTTCAGGCTCGTGCCGGAAGGGGCCGAACGGACCCGCCTGCGGGTCGTGGAGAGCGACCTTGAGCTGCTCGCCTGGCCCGATGCCCAAAAGGAGAACTACGCCGCCGAACATAACGGTGGCTGGGCCACCTTCTTGGGTCGCCTTGACGCGCTGCTCACCGAGCAGCCGAGGTGACGAAGACGGAGCCTGACGACCAATTGTGGTCGGCCATCGCAGATCCGTCCCGCCGCCGAGTCCTCGACCTTCTCGTGCGCAGCGGTGAGGCAAGCGCGAGCGCACTGGCGGGCGGCGTCCCGTTCACCCGGCAGGCGGTCTCCAAACACTTGGTCGTGCTCGAGAGGAGCGGGCTGGTCAGCCGCCGAAAGCAAGGTCGAGAGGTCCTCTACCGGGTAGACCCCGATCGCCTCGATCAGGCGACCAACGCGATGGCCGAGCTCGCCCGCCAGTGGGACCGGCGACTCGACCGGATCAAAAGACTCAGTGAAACAGCGCATGCACGAAACAAAGAGAGAAACGGAGTCCCGGAATGAAAACACCCCCGGTCGTCTCGAGTGAGGAGTGGGAGGCAACGCGCCAGGAACTGCTCGTCAAGGAGAAAGCATTGACCCGGGCGCGTGACGCAATGGCTGCCGAGCGACGCCGGATGCCGTGGCTCGCGGTGGACAAGCGGTACCAGTTCGAAGGACCTCTGGGCAAGGCAAGTCTGCTCGACCTCTTCGACAGCCGCCGGCAACTGATCGTCTACCGCGCGTTCTTCGAACCCGGGGTGCACGGGTGGCCGGAACACGCGTGCATCGGATGCTCCATGGTGGCCGACCAAGTGGCCCACGTCGCCCACCTCAACGCCCGCGACACGACACTCGTCTTCGTGTCACGCGCGCCACAGGCCGACATCCATCGGGTCAAGACACGGATGGGCTGGGATATCCCGTGGTTCACGATGACGGACGACTTCGACGCCGATCACGGCGTTGACGAATGGCACGGGACTAACGCCTTCATACGTGACGGCGACCGCGTCTTCCGCACGTACTTCATCAATAACCGCGGTGACGAGGCGATGGGGAGCACCTGGAGCTATCTGGACCTGACGGCTCTCGGGCGCCAGGAGGAATGGGAGGACTCGCCGGAGGGCTACCCGCAGACGCTGCCATACGCGTGGTGGCTCTGGCACGACGAGCAACGCCTAGCCGAAACGTCTGACCGCTCAGCGGGCACGAAGAAATGAGGTTAAGAAGGTTACGCGCGTCTTCGCCTCGACGTCGTTGCTGTGGGACTCAACTTTTGGACAACAGACATCTGGGTGCTGAGTCACCTACGTCAAGCGACCCTCGTGGAGACGTCATGGCAGTTTGCGGCAGTGGCAACGGCGACCGCACGCGCCGCTGCTGCCGACAGGCCCATCGCAGCCGACTCGCATTTCTAAGCAGTCCGGATGCACCGACGAACCACACGGGCCAATTCGACGGCGCGTTTGTCCAAGCCGCCGGGCAGAGGTAGTCGTTGCACTGTGTAGCCGAAGGCAACATCGACACCCGGGTCACAAAACGCCAGCGAGCCCCCGGCGCCATCGTGTCCCGAAGGCGCTGGGAGTGCCAAAGGGCCAACGAGGCGGGCATGGCACCTGGAAGAGCACTCCAAATCGAACCGGCAGCCCAGTGCCCATTTCAGGTCCGGTGACCTGTATCTGGGACATCGGCCTGATCGTGTCATCGGTCAGCACGCGAGGACAATCGTTCACTTCGTCCCGGAGCGAGGCGTACAGCGCGGCCAACCCGCGGCCACTGGCCAGCGCGCCCGCTGCCGGTGGTCCCGCTCGGCGCATTGCGACCTCATTCACTGTGCGGAGCATGTCCATAGCGCCGGTGGAGGGCAAGGAAAGTGCCGCGGGTCCGTCACCACTGCTCAGGGCGTCGGGAGACTCTACGAGGTAGGTGGTGAGTTCTTCTGCAGTCGGCGGAAGTGCATCCTTCACACGCCAGTCCTCGGATTCGGGCGTTCCCATCCATACGTCGATTTGGCGGGGGGCCGTCACGTCCTCCCGCAACACCTGAGCCAGTGTGCGTCCATCGATACGACGGACCAGCTCGTCGGCCAGCGTCCCAATCGTGACGGCGCGGTACATGAAGCCGCTACCCGGCTGCCAAAATGGTCGTTGGGCGGCCAGTCGCTCCGCCAGGGCTGAGTGAGCTATGAGCTCCTCCCACGTAAACCCGCCATCGACTCCGAGCAACCCTGCTTGATGTGACAAAAGCTGACGAACGGTAACAGCGCCCTTGCCTCCCTGGGCGAATTCCGGCCAGTAGGTGGCCACCATCTCGTCCAAGTCCAATTGTCCCCGCTGGACCAAGAGCGCGACTACGACCGCTGACGCGCCCTTGCTGCTGGAATAAACGGGTATGAGCGCATCAACTGACAGTCCCTGGGCCACGTCGACGACCCGCTCCTCGCCCACGTACACCGCCATCTGGGCAAAATAGGTTGGGTCGGCCTCACAGTAGGTCTCAAACAGGTCAGTGACAGCATCGAAGCCGCTCATGGAAGGCAAGCTAAACGAAATGGGGCAGCGACACCGGCCGATTCATTTCATCGGTGCCTAGGTTGCCAGGCGTGGACCTCGATCGACGCGGGGTCCAAATCGTTAGGGAGCCCGGTCACATCCAGCGTCGCTGTCTCTCCGTCGCGTAGATCGAAATAGTTGATATTGAATCGGGTACCGAGCGACGGCGTGAGTGCGTGCACGAAGTAGGCATATCCCTTTGTCGTGATGGTCAATTCGGCTTCACTCGGGCCGGTCCTGGTGGCGTTCACCGCGAGTGTGAACTTGCCGAACGGAATGTCCTTGATTTGCGCAAAAAACAGCCGATTTGACGGGAAGGCACCGTCGTGGCTGTCCACCCAGGCGAAGCGATCACCTGTCAGCTCCAGACCGGCGCCACTCCACACTGCACGGGACTCTCCGGGCGCGACGGTTGCCGTGACGTCCTCATGGAGGTGTTCACCTCGGTCGAAACCGGCGACGGTGATGGCTGCGGTAGTTGTGACCTTGGTTCGACCACTGTTACTAAGCCACAGCTCCAGCGTGTCGCCATCCTTCCGGAAGCTCGCTAGGAAAGGTGCGTAGGCTCGGGAAAGGTAGTGGTACCCGGCTTTCGGCACGAGGTCGTGGTCGATGACGGACCAGCTGAACCCGGGCCATACGTCGTTGAATTGCCAGACCAGAGTGCCGCTGCAATGCGGCGCCCGACGCCGGTAGTGCTCGACCCCGAACTTCAGCCCCTCGGCTTGAGAAATCATTGTGAAGTCCACGTACTGCTCGATCGTTTCTGGCAAGCCAGTCATTACCTCGAGTACGGCGTCGTGCTTGTTCTTCGGATTGTCCTTGTTGTGGTGGTCGAATGACTCGCTGTGGACATACATTTGATCCTGCGGAAGATAGCGGGAAAG
The DNA here is from genome assembly GCA_963824445.1 of uncultured Acidimicrobiaceae bacterium. GTDB lineage: Bacteria > Actinomycetota > Acidimicrobiia > Acidimicrobiales > RAAP-2 > Bog-473. The sequence continues at coordinate 1,004,853 of CAWGPG010000004.1, forward strand.
GGTGGCGAGTTCCGGTGCGGCGTGGATGCCGAACTCGCTGATGAACTTCCCTTTGTCGTCGGCATAGCGGTGGTAGTGCCGGGCCTCTCCCGGGCTGTCGTATGTGCGGGCGTTCGGGCCAAAGTTGACGCCGTGCCACACCTCCCAGGCGTGCCGATCGCCGTCGAGGGCACCGTTGACCGCAGCCCAGCCTTCGCTGGAGTCTTCGCCCCAGGGACTCCCGGGCCAATACGGGGTGTGACCGTCAAGCGCGGCGACAGCTTCGGGCAGGATGCGGTAGAAGAAGTCGTAGCCCCAGTCACCGGGCCCGTATTCCTGATAGACCGCTCCGTGGATGAGTTGCACCTCGTTGTTGCCGCACCACAGCGCCAAGCTTGGGTGGTTGCGAAGGCGTTCGACTTGGTATTCGGCTTCCTGGGCGACTTCGGAGGCGAGCAGCGGGTCGCTCTCGGGGTAGTCAGTACAGGCGAACATGAAGTCTTGCCAGATCAGCACACCAGCTTCGTCGCAGGCGCGGTAAAACGCGTCTTGCTCGTAGATCCCACCGCCCCAGATGCGCAGCATGTTCATGCCACCGTCGCGGGCCAGGTCGATCAGGGCTCGGACCCGGGCCGCGGCAACAGACCCGACCAGCATGTCCGCCGGCAACCAGGCGGCGCCCCGCGGCGAAAAGGACCATCCCGTTGAGGATGAAGCGGAACAGGTTCCCACCTTCCGGATCGGCACTGCGGTCCAGGACGATCGTACGTAGCCCGATCCGGTCGGTTGCTCTATCCATGGTTGTCTTCCCGGCCAGCAGCGTGATCATCACGTCGTACAGGAGCGGGTCGCCCAAGTCGTGCGTCCACCACAGGTCCGCCTCCGGCACAGCAAGTGTCCCCTGCGCCCTCCCGAACAGCACAGGCAACTCGACGCTGTGGCTTTGGCCCGATGGACTGGTCAGCTCGACTCGCGCCGTCATCTGGTCGTCATTGGCGAAGGAATCGACCTCAACCAGCACCCTCACAGTGGCCGTACCGTCCGCGCCGAGCGTGTCCGTGTAGATATGGTGCCCAGTGATAACGGCCGCCTTTTCCACACGCAGCTCGACCGGTCGCCAGATGCCGATCGACGGCAGTCGCGGTCCAAAGTCCCAGCCCCACGAGCACGGGGCCTTGCGGCGCATCGAGGCGAGTAGCCGCTCCGACGTGAAGAAGCCGCCGCTGGAGTCAGCGGGAACCTCGTCATCGGTCATGAGCTCACCAAACAGAGTGGCGAACCGCTTTTGGAGCTGCGCTCCCGACTCCGGCACAGTCAAACCGTCAAGCGGTGGCGAGAAGCGCAGGAGCAAGTCGTTGTGGCCGCGGAGCTGTTTGGTCACATCGAACTCGGCCGGGCGGAACATGTTCTCGTGATGGCCAAGTTCCTCCCCGTTGAGCCAGACGTCGGCCACCGTGTCCAACCCGTGGAACACAAGTCGCGCCCGCTCGTCCTTGGCAAGGTCCACCGAAACAGCGAAGGAGGTACGGAACCACCAATCGCGCTCTTCGACCCAACGAACTTGGTTCTCGTTTTGGTCCTGGTAGGGGTCGTCGATGCGGCCCGCCACAAGTAGCGACTCATGTACACCGCCGGGTACCACGGCGGGCAGCCAGCCGTCGGTCGGCAGCGCGGACCTCTCGAGTCCAATGTCGGTGTCGATGAGATCGAAATCGCTGATCTGTAGGATCTCGTCCTTGCCGCTCACCTGATTCCTCGGCCTCCCTCGGTCTTTCTCAGGCAGCCTCTCGCAAATCCGAACCAGCGGCTCCGGGCCCGGTCGACACGATCACGTGCTCTGGCGAGTGACCGGACATGGTCGACCGTGATGTGACAGTGCCGAGGTGCTATGAGAGGTTCTTGTTCTCGGCAACGAATTGTCCGGCGATGAAATTGGCTCCCTGCGGGTCCTTGATTACTGTCAACCTGGTCCAAGGTGCATCGAAGGGGTCGGCGACGACCTCGCCGCCGAGCTCGCTCGCATTTGCCGCTGCGGCGTCGGCATTGTCGACGGCGAAGGTGACGCTCCAATGCGGCGGCGTTTCGGGGTCGTCATCCGCAATCGGATTTAGAGATGCAACAACGTCAATGAAGCCTTCCGGCCCACCCATCCGCGCTACCTGCTCACGAAGGCCCGGTGTGCGCTCCTCGAGGTGATCGCCGTAGCCCGGCAGCGTCCACATCTCACCTCCGGGCAAAGCCAGGGTCCTCCAGCCGAACACCGCGCCGTAGAATGCTTTGGCGTCCTCGGGGTTGCGGGTCACCAGGCCGTTGAAGTTCAAGGACCCATGCTCGTTCACAACTGTCGCACCCTTGTGGTCCTTCGCCTGCCAGACGCTGAACGTGACGCCCTCGGGATCGGTGAGAACGGCCAACTTTCCCGCGTCCATGACGTCGAAGGGCTCCATCACCACCGCGCCCCCGGCGTCTCGGACTCGACTCGCCGTCTCTTCGGCGCTGTCGACCCATATGTAGGTATTCCATCTCGCCGTCGACGGCGCACCTTCGGGGATGGATCCGATCGCGGCGACGTCGCCACCGTGCAACCGGCCGATGAAGTACTTGCCTTCAGACCCTTCGGGCATCACGTTCTCAAATTCCCAGCCGAACAAGCCACCATAGAAGCGGAGAGCAGCTTGAGGGTCGGGCTGGTTTACGTCGACCCAGCAGGGCACTCCAGGAATGTATCCGTCTCGCTCGGGCACGGTCATCGCCTTTCCGCTCGGGTTGGCCTTATCGCGATCCTACGGGCAAGGCTCGCTGAACCGGCTTGGGTTGCTCGGAATGAGGGGCAGAGCCTCCTGGAACCCCAGGCCTGCTCATACCAAGCAGGCGGCAGCCTGGTGCGCTGCAGCCATCGAGGCGGTGGCCCGTAAGCACGGCTGGACCGCGTCTCGGCACATCACTGCGGGCGGTCGAGGACCCGCGGCAAATGGGCACTGAGGTTTGTACAGAAACTGAGCCATGTGTGCATTCAGCGAGCGCCCGGCTCGCCATTTGCCGACCAGTTCACGGTTTGCCCCAGACCCACCCGCCATGTTGAGATTGATCGAACCAGGCTCGGGGGGGCCGGTGCTGAACTTGGAAACGAAACCGGTCTTCTTGGTGCACAGGTTGGAGGCGGCTTGAAACGTCGGGTTCGCCGGATTCAAGTCACTCTGATTGCTTGCGTGTATGGCCTGGTTATTGCGGTCGGGTCGGGATAGTTCGGGACACCCTTGGCCCGCATGCACTGAGCGAACTTCAGCGCGGTCGCATCGCTCGATGACGCGGGAGGCGTGCCACCCCCCAGCGCCGTCTGTACCGCGCTCAGGTACGTGCAAGGGTGTCTTCTAGGATCTTCCTGGTCGCGGGCTTTCGATCCCTCAGGTTCCTCATAATCCCTCCCTTCCCTCTCAATAAGGTCACGTACGCTCGCACTCGAACAGAGATGGGGCGAGTCCACAAATCGGTACTCGCGTCCGATTGGATACGTTCGCAATGCGCAGCGAACGGCACCCGTTCCACCTTGTTGACGATCATGTTCCTCGGCGAGCAACAGGACATTATTGGCCGTGAGGCGGCGCTCCTTCTTGCCGGGGAGATGACTGAAATGCCAGCATTTTGTCCGCCAGTCGCCGGTCGACAACTTGTCGGGTCGGCCACCTGGTCACTCGCCGGGCCGTCTCCTAATCTTGGGTCGACGGCAGTGCTCCACCTTCGGGTTCCGTGCCCGACGGTCGACCCCCACCCGTTTGTGCGGAGGGCTTACGCATGCTGTTCCCTTAGACGGACTCCGCGACTGTGACTCCTAGCTTGGTCAAGAAGCTGCGGTAGTCGGTCTGCACCCACTCCTCGGCGAGGCGGCCGTCATCGTTGTACCTGAAGGTACCGATCACTTCCCACTCGAGGTGTTGCCCAGTGGGCTCGACGGGTCCGATGGGCGAGTACGTGAAGACCCCGGTGAAGTCTCCGGAGAACGTGGTGCGCGCCGCGAGGAAGTTGCCGTCCACGATGATCTGCTCACGGACGATTCCCAGATCGCTGAAAGCGACGCGCAAAGACGCGAAGTAGGCACGGAGTTCGAGGAAACCCAAATCGCCGCCGGGTCCGTGGAAGACGTAGTCGGCCGCCAAATACGCACGGAGCTTGGCGTCATCCTCGGCGGCGATCGCCTCGTCGCCGATGCGGATCAACTCGCGGGCCAGGGGACCGTCAGAGATGAAGCCTGGCATCCTTCCTCCTCGCTGCTCAGGAATGGATGGTAACGGCGTATCCATCGGGGTCAGCGAACACGAAAGTCAGCCCAAATGAACCATCGAAGGGCTCGGTGACGATCCGAACCCCAGCATGAACAAGTCGTTCGTGCAGAGCTCGGGGGTCATCCGCCTTGAGCCACAGTGCGACGCCCCAGCCGAGGTGCTCGACCGCCTTCAAGTCAAGGGCGGGCTCACGAACGGCAAAGGGAATGGGAGCGGTGGCAAAGACAACCGCTCCTGGTGGGCTCTGGGCTGCGCGCTCAAGGCCAAGCTGCTCCGAATAGAACGCAGCAGACACTTCCAGGTCACTGACCTGCAGTGCGATGAAATCAGGTCCTATCACTCTCACGTGCGCTCCTCTATAGTTATCAGGCTACCTGATAACTATATCAGGTAGCCTGATAAATGCAAAGGGGTCCGATGGGGAGGTCGGAGAAGCGAGTGCCAAGAGCCGAGGACATGTCGGGCTACTTGGTCAAGCGCGCTCAATCGCTCATCCATCTCGCCCTGGAGGACATCGTCTCCAGACAAGGACTCGGGATCCCCCACTACGTTGTGCTCACGTTGCTGTCCGAGACGCCCGGATTGCCGAACGCCGAGCTTGCCCGCAAGGCGTTCGTGACGCCCCAGTCAATGAATGAGGTTCTCAAGCAGCTCGAAGCCTCCGGATTAGTGGAGCGTCAGCAGAGTCCGTCAAATGCGCGAATCCTCAACGCTCACCTGACGCGCGCGGGCAAGAAGAAGTGGCAATCGGTCGACGACGGCGTTCAGGAATTGGAAGAGCGTCTGCTCCGGGGCCTCACGCAGGACGAGGTCCGTGACCTGAACCGATCGCTCGAGACGATCATCCAAAACATGACCCCGACTCCCTGAGAACGAGACATCTCCAGCCCCACCACCACGGGCCTATCAGTTCACCGCAAGGTGCGCCGCAGGCTTGGGTGACGAGGACTCCTATTTAGGGGTCCCTTTCTCCAGCAATTCGCGGGGCGACAAGACTCGGAACGAACGCCATAGAAAAAAGGAGGAATAGAGAGGAGGCATATCTCGGTTGCGGGTTCATATCGCCACCAAAGGCGACGAACCCGGGGATCCGAGGGCAATCGAAAGGGCACGCCAAGGGCACGAAACTTGACATAAGTGAAGTGTTGCCAGTCGGATCCCAGCGTCTCGTTGGCGACAACCGAAAGCAGCCGGCGCGGCTGACTCAGACCTCCTACGAGTGCGAAGGCTCCACAACGACCGCTACGTGCCGCTGCATCCGATCCTCGTCGACTACCGATCGCGCCGCGGATAACCGCACTCGGGACGCATGGTCGAACGCAACCGCTCCCGGCGCACATCGGCGGGCCTAACGTGGCCTCTCGCCGCCGATCACCACCGGCACTTCGGGAATGGTCACTACAAGAGGCCACGGGACCTCGACTGCGGCTTCGAGACAGCCGTAAGTGCTGTGGCTCTTCAAGACCGGACCAGAGTTTTTGACGATCGTTCGCCGCCAGCGGGACCACTCGGCGGCCGCATGACTAGCCGCTTCGCTGTTGCTGCGTTTGTTGCTCTTCGAGGTGCATCCTGGCGAACAGCTCACCTTGAGCACTAGCTCTCCCGCTACCGGGAGGAGATCGGCGGTCCCCGTGGGACCCGAGACTGACGTCCTGACCCGTCCCGCTAGGTCCCCCAAACATGTCGCTGATCATGAGGCGAAGACGCATCCGAGCTCGTGGTACGACGGGAACGTAGCGGGACACGACCGCAATCTGCGCTTTGCCGACTGGCTCTTCCGCTCCAAGGCCGCCTCTGTGATCTGGCTCGGAGTGCGACTCGTGCTCGGTTACTGGTGGCTCAACGCCGGCTACCAGAAGATCTGGGGTGCCGAGAAGGCCGCCTTCTGGTTCGGGGGCGGGGCCGCAGTCAAGGGTTTCGCCACCGGGGGCGTGGCCGGGTCGGCCACGGGCAAGGGCGGAGCCAGCTACGGCTGGTGGGCCGCCTTCCTCCACGACTTCGTCATTCCCAACGCCTCGTGGATCGCCAAGTTCATCGCGCTCGGTGAGCTGGCCATTGGCATCGCCTTCATCTTCGGGCTCTTCACCGGCCTGGTCGCGCTCGGTGGGCTCACACTCAACCTGGTCTATATGTTCACCGGTTCCGCCGGCGTCAACCCGGCGTATGCGATCCTCGAAGTGCCGCTGGTCTTGGCCTGGCGCAACGCCGGCTACTTGGGTCTCGACCGCTACGCCCTCGACGCGGCCTGGTGGAAGAGGCATTTCAGCCGGTTCACCGATCGTGGCGAGCATCGACGGGTAACGGCCACACTCCCGACGCCGAACCTCACTCCTTGAGATGGGCGCTCACGACGATTGTCATGGTGTGCGCCGAGATCCGTCACGGCGGCGCCCGAGGCGCGTAGTTGTGGCGCAGATAGCAAATGGCGAAGGAGTTGAACGGTAATGAAGGAGCTCGTATATCCCAGACTGTTGTTGCAGCGCGCTGAGCAGCTCGCCGACAAGGTCGCGTTCATCGACATATCGAACACGGGCACTCGCTATCAGGGCACGTTCGAAAATCACATGGATCGCCTATCGCGACTGGCCAATTCCATGCGAGACGTGCTCGGCCTAAGACCAGGCGACCGGTTTGCGGTACTCGCCGGGAACAGCCATGAGTACATTGAGTTGTACCACGCCGCGATGTTCGGGGCTGGCATCATCAATCCGCTGAACGTCCGCTTCGCGCCCTCAGAACTGGCGTATGTCCTCAACGACTCGGGTTCCAAGGTCGTGTTCACCGACACATCGTTTTCCACTCTCCTGGAGCGAGCCAGAGACAACGGTGCAATGGTCGACACGGTGGTCATGATCGGCGGAGAGTCGGACAGAGGGGTCTCCGGAGGATCCGGCGCCGTTCTCGGATACGAAGACCTGGTGGCGGTCGGCCGCCCCATCATGCCGCCCGAGCCGGATGAGGACGACGCCGCCGTTCTGATGTACACGGGAGGGACCACCGGCTTCCCCAAGGGCGTCCTGCTCCAACAGCGCGCCGAGGTACTCAACGTGTACCACGTGCTCTCCGCGTTGGGGCTTCGCGAGGAAAGGCGCTTTCTCTTCCAGTCGCCAATGTTCCACGCAGCTCTCGTTGCCGGCATCCTCGGTATTCCAGCGAGCGGGGCTACCTCGGTGACCATTCCGTTGTTCGACGCAGAGCTCGTCCTGCGCGTCATCGAGGAACAGGAGATCGACACCACGATGGTGGTCCCGATCATGTTGTCGATGCTCGAGCAGGTCGAGGGATTCTCGCCAAAGCGTCTGCGGTCACTGCGCCAACTGGTCTACGGAGCAGCCCCGATATCGGAGGCGCTCATCACCCGATGGCTGGAGATGCTCCCGGAAACTGACTTTCTACAGGGTTATGGAATGACCGAAGCGGCATCTGCGCTGACGTTCCTGGGCCCCGAGGACCACCGACGTGGTGGCAGTGCTCTCACGACTGCGGGCAGACCCTTGTTTGGAATCGAAATGAGCATTACTGACACGACCGGCAAACCGCTCCCGCAGGGAGAGACCGGGGAGGTTTGTGCCCGTGGGGGAAATTTCATGCGCGAATACTGGAGGAAGCCAGAAGAGTCGAAAATGGCAATCCGTGGTGGTTGGTATCGCACCGGTGATATGGGTTTCTTCGATGATACGAACCTCTTGCACCTCACCGATCGGCTGAAGGACATGATCGTCACGGGCGGAGAGAACGTCTACTCCACCGAGGTAGAGAACGCCCTGGCTTCTCATCCCGGAGTACAGGAGGTTGCCGTGATCGGGATCCCGAGCGACGTCTGGGGAGAGACAGTGCACGCAATCGTCGTGCTCAGAAAGAACGAGAAGGCGACGGCCGAAGAGCTGATCGAGTACGCCCGCAAATCCCTGGCGGGATTCAAAGTGCCGAAGTCAGTGGAGTTTCGACCCGGTCCGCTCCCGCTTTCGGGGGCGTTCAAGCCTCTCAAGCGAGAATTGCGACGCGGATACTGGGAAGACCGTGAGCGTCAGGTGAGTTGACGCAGGCTGTGGTCGAAGCTAGCTCGAAAGTGTGGCGCCGGGAGATCCGCGAGCTGAGGGGGGAAGCCCCACCGCGAAACGGCGAGGGCAAAAGGGCCGCCGTGATCTCGTCAGGGCCGGGCGGGAAGTGCTCTTGGACGAACTCAGCTATGGGCTGCCAGCGGTAAATCGCTCATTTCTCCCGTTGGGCGAGTCGATGATGCAGCTGCCAGATCCGGAGCGAGGCCACCAGGCCAGCAAGCAGCAGACCTCCTAAGGCGGCAAGGAGAAGTGCGACGCCGACAGGGATGGTCCCGCTTACGGTGAAGAACGTGACCTTCACCGATCTCGTGTTCTGGAGAATGAAAATCAGCAGGAGCACCAACACTAAGGCTGCGGCGACAACGCCGAACCAAACGGCGGAGATTCGCGTCCGGCCGATCTGAGGCGCCGCTGGGCTTTCGTCCCCGCTGTGCGCTATCGGTGCCGTTTCAGGCTCAGATTGTGCTTCAGGCTGGATCGCCGTGGTCACGACGTCACACCTTCCGATTGGTGGGCCTCCACCCGGGAGTTCCAGATCTTCCACCGGTATCGGAATCGCTCAACCTGAGACACCACGACCGGGACATTCGTCAGCTCGACCTCTCGTCGCGCCTGAGGGGACTGCTGTGCCATCAGTTGGCGGATGCGAGCGAGAACGGATTCTTCCATCTCGAGGATCTCGGAGTAGATGCCTCTCCAGAACAGTGCCTGTTCCAAGGACGCGTTGCCGGACTCCACCTCGTCCTCCATGCCCAAGGAATCGTCCCCACCTCTCGTGGCCGCGGCAATGTCGGGCCGGGCCGGCTGTGCTGCTCCCGAGGTCATGACCCAGTCCTACACTGCTCGGCGTAAGAAGTTCAGCAACAGGCGACCGTTTCGTCGGCATCCGTATAGTTATGTCCGTGGAGGTCGACCACCCAAAGGTGCCGGCCCAGGGCCCGCTCGAAGGGGAGGATATCGAGACCGAGCACTGGGAGGATGCCCGTCATTGGATGAGCATCTACGACGATCTGATCCGCTTCAAACTGGGCCTCTTGGATCGTGTCAAGCGAGAGTTGCCCAAGCTCCATCCGGTGGCGCAAAAGGCGGCCGATGTCGATGTCGCCTTCATTGAGACTCAGATGGAGGGGTACTACGTACGCCTTGATCTCTGGTATCAGCGGATCTGGCAGCTCCATGGCCTCTGGCTCGATCCCGACGGTCGCGTGCTACGCCACAAGGGACAGGAGGCCGTCCTCACTAACCGGGAGTTCGAGCTGCTCCAGTTCCTCCTCGATCACCCCCACCGCTTCTACACCTCGTCGCAGATCATGGGCTACGCCTGGTCGGATTCGGCACTGTTCCCAGAAGAAGTCCGCAATTACGTCTCAAGGGTCAGAAAGATCCTCGCCCGGTTGGAAATACCTGCTGACCTGGTCAACCGCCCCGGCCGTGGCTACTCGCTCACCTTTCGAAACGAGGACTGAAGGGCCTCCGCTCGCACTCTCACGCGTCGTACGGTCGCCGCCCCTTGCCTGCCATAATCTGCATTTCGCCGATTGCTGCGTTTGTTTGCTGCTCCCAGGCATGCTGGCTTTCAGCTCACCTCGAGCGACAGTTCTCCCGCTCTCGGGAGGAGATCGGTGGCCCCGATGGGACCCGAGACAAACGTCCTGACACCTCCCCCCGCTGTCCACCGACGATGTTGGTGGACGTCACGGGATGCCTCCCAAGACTCGGAACGACCGGAACGTACCGGGGCATGAGCACAACTTGCCCTTCCATCCCTTGCCAGCGGAGCTCGTTCGTCACAGGTCGCAGTCCGCGCTTATAGAGTAAAACCCTCTAATCGGCTCTTTCGCGCAGCGGCAACCTCATCGTTGCAGGACTTCTCGCCGTTCTAAACAAGTATCCGAATGATGACGTCCCGCCGAGTGGTGGAGAAGTGATCCTCGGTCTGACGTGATGGCAGGCGCGTAGAACCATCGGTCACGTGGTCGAGTTCATCCCCAAAAGACGCAGGGAGGCGGATCGAGCGCCTCGTCTGCGACGACGCGTTGGACGAGGGCGAAGTGCTCGCAACCATTTACGACCGACTCTTGCGTCCGGACTTCCCCGACGACCGCGGCGGTTGACTCCCGTCGGCGGAGGAGTTTCGCGTCGGCTGGGCTGAGCCTGGCCCTTTGACATCCTTCCGCCTACGTGTCGCCGCCGTTACGCTGTCGGAGGGCGCGCCTTCACCTACACGGAAGCCGAGGTGCCGACACCCTCTATCGGTCTCGGGCCACCAGGGTGGAAATCATCTGGCGGCGGCGGCTTTGGCTTCGGTTTGTCGTAGGCGGTCCGCGCCCGCAACCAGCTCAGGATCAAAAGGGCGACGCCGATCGCGGCCACCGTCAAGAACGCCCGTGCTGAGGGGTTCACAGCTCATCCTTCATCGGCGCGACCCTACCTCGGTCTGTGAGAATCCGCAGCGAATCGGGGCCACTATGCCGCGGGGCGATCCGCTCCGGGTCCTGCAGCCAGATCTCGTGCATGATGACCGCCGACGAACTACTGATCCGCCGGCGGGAGCGGGCTTCCACCGGCGATGACGAAGGAGGCATCAATGTTGCGACGGGTAGCAGTGTTGGCGGCAGGACTTGCCATGACGGCGAGTGTCGGACCGGCGGCAGTAGGCACCGCCTCGGCGGCGACTCCGGCGGTGCTTCACATCGAGGCAGGCTCGAAGTGGACGGCCAAGATCAACCTTGGCGACGGAAGCGGTGCATGTGAAGTCGATACCTTCGCGGCGAACCACACCTTCACCTCTGACTTTCGAGACAAAGGAACGTGGAGTGGTGGCGGGAACAAGGTGGCCATGATCTGGACCAAGGGCTACGTCGGCGTGACGTTCAGCGGCAGCTACACCACGACGCCCAGGCACGAGTACATCGGCAGGTTTGGCGGCCCGACCGCTGGCGACAAGGGCCGGCTGATCAAGGGAGCGATTGCGCCCTGCTGAACCTTCTGCCGTCCCGCTCCGGGGCTGCGTCGCTTCGGGCACGATGTCGTCCTCGATGGCCGTGGGTGGAGCGGCGTAAACGGCATCCTCCACGGCGGCGGAAAGGAGGAGCAGCCATGTTCACGAAGCAAGCAGTGGGAGCGTTCCTCGCTGGCGGAATCCTCGTCGGCGGCTTCACGCCGATACCTGTGAGGTAGTCGGGTCGGCGCGAAGATCGATCACGTGCTCTCCCGTGCGCTCAGTATTACTGTCGGACACTGTCCGACCGATCCAGAAGACCGAGTGAGGACGTAGTGGACGAAGGCTTTGTCGGACCACGACAAATCCGAGTCGATCAAAAATGGGGCTTCGGCATGGCTCCCGTCAAGTCCCCGGTGCAGCATCAGCGGGTTCCCCTGGTTACGCATACCCGTGGGCAAGCTCCACCACGACCGCTACGTGCCGCTGCACCCGATCCTCGTCGACTACCGATGCCGCCGCGCGCAACCGCACTCGGGACGCATGGTCAAGCGCGACGACGGCAAGCCCTTCGACCGGCGCACCATCCATCGCTACATGGCCGCGGTGGCCTAGCGGGCCGGCATCGGCCACGTCCATCCCGCCAGCTGCGCCACACCCTGGCCACCCAGGCCATCAACCGGGGCATGAGCCTCAAAGCCATCGCGGCGATGCTCGGGCACCGCTCAATGGATATGACGCGCACCTACGCCCGCATCTCGGACCGCACGGTGGCCGAGGAGTACTTCAAGGTGACCAAGGCGGTCGAGGCTGGAATCAGAGGAGGTGAACCGCTCCCGGCGCACATCGGCGGGCCCAACATGGCCCGTCTCGCCGCCGATCACCACCGGCACCTCGGGAATGGTCACTCCACGAGGCCACGGGACCTTCGAGACAGCCTGTGAGTGCTGTGGGTTCTTCAAGACCGGACCAGAGTTCTTGACGATCCTTCGATGCCAGCGGGACCACTCGGCGGCCCACGTCCACGACGACACAACAGAGCTTTTCGGCGAGCTCATCCGCTCCGTGACGGAGGTCTCGTGATGGGCTTCGATTGTCTTTTCATCAGTCCAGGTGGACACCTCCATATGACAACGGGTCGGCGACTTTCCCGAACGTCCCCGACCCCACTTCGGCTGCCCATCGGGGAATCAGCAGGATGGAGGTGGTCGCGCAGTCGCGCAACGTTTCCTTGTCATTTGGTAGTCGAACTGCTCTGATGCATCGGTAGTTCCAATGGGGAAACGGGGTAGGCGTATGCGCTACAAGTCACTGTTGGCCACGGCAATCCTCATGAGCATGGCTGGTCTCCTCCCGCTCTTCTCGCCTCCGGTCTCGGCGTCGGTGCCGTCGCCCACGATCACGAGCTTCAGCCCGACCTCTGGAACGCCGGGAGCGAGGTGACCATCGACGGAACGAATCTGGCAGGTGCCACCAAGATCCTTTTCAACGGAACGATCGCCACCGTCATCAGTGACCACGCGGCTAAGATCAAGGTAGACGTACCGGCCGAGGCCCAGACTGGCTTCATCAAGGTGAAGACGCCAGGGGGTAAAGCAAAGAGCCCGTCCGAGTTCACGGTCGTTTTCGACTCCTCGTCAACGACCACGACCCCAGCCAGCAAGCTCATCGGGCTCGGGTACAACATCAGCGACAGCGCTGTCGTAACAGGCAACGCCACACGGAGTAGCCCGACGGGCACCGTCACGTTCTACGTGTGCGGCCCAACCACCACTGCAGAGCCGTGCACTTCACAGGCCGACCAGGTGGGCAGCTCGGCGGGTATCGCCGCGGGTTCCAACGACTCCGCAAGTGCCTCGTCAGCGTCCTTCACTCCGAGCTCAGCTGGCTACTGGTGCTTTGCCGGCTATTACTCCGGTGACTCCAACTATCTCGCGAGTTCGGACACCACCACCAACGAGTGCTTCGACGTCTACGCGCCGTTAGACGACGTAGAGAGCGTCACGAACGCCGGCGACACCTACTGCGCTCTGCTCACCTCGGGCGGGGTGGACTGCTGGGGGTGGAATGGGATGAGCGAACTTGGTGGTGGTGGCGACTTGGGCATCCTGAGCGCCAGCCCCGTTCCCGTCGAAGGTGTTGGTGGGGTCGGGACGCTCACGGGAGTGACGAGCCTGGTCGGCACCGGCGAAGGCTTTTGCGCCTTGCTCACCTCGGGAGGGGTGGACTGCTGGGGATACGGAGCTCTCGGTTCGCTCGGGCAGGGGACCTTCAACGATAGCGACACGCCCGTCGAAGTCGAAGGTGTCGGAGGGACCGGGACGCTCAACGGTGTGTCGAGTCTGGTCGGCAGCGCCTATAACTACTGCGCCCGACTCAACTCCGGCGACGTGGTCTGCTGGGGAGGTTCCGGTGAGCTCGGGAACGGTTCCTCGTCCAATAGCGACTTACCCGTTGTCGTCGAGGGGGTCGGAGGGACCGGGACGCTCAAGGGGGTGACGAGCCTCTTCGGCGCCGTCGACTTTGGCTTTTGCGCCTTGCTCACCTCCGGAGGGGTGGACTGCTGGGGTTTCGGCGATGCCGGTGAGCTCGGCGACGGCACCTTCTCCGATAGCGACACCCCCGTCGCAGTGGTAGATGTCGCAGGAACGGGGACTCTCACCGGGGTAGCGAGTCTGGCCGCCGGCTACTACGGCGTGTGCGCCTTGCTCACCTCGGGCGGGGTGGACTGCTGGGGAAGCGGCTACTACGGCGACCTCGGCAACGGCACCTTCTACACGAACCCGCCGAACGGTAGCGCCACGCCCGTGCAGGTATCAGATGTCGGAGGAACCGGAACGCTCGCCGGGGTGACGAGCCTGGCCAGCGATATGGCCGGGTATTGCGTCGTCCTCACCTCAGGCGGGGTCGACTGTTGGGGTGCAGGGACGGGTGGCGAGCTCGGCAACGGAAGCACGCTCTCCAATAGCGCTACGCCCGTCGAGGTTGAAGGTGTCGGAGGGACCGGGACGCTCAACGGAGTGTCGAGTCTGGTCGGCGGCTACTGCGCCGTGCTCACCTCGGGTGGGGTGGACTGCTGGGGGACCGGCTACGGGGGCAAGCTCGGCGACGGCACCTTCTCCGATAGCGACACCCCTGTCACCGTCGAGGGTGTCCAAGGGACCGGGACGCTCGCCGGCGTGACGAGTCTGGTCTTTGGCAACGCCAACTATTGCGGCCTGCTCAACTCGGGCGGTGTGGACTGCTGGGGAAACGGCATGGAGGGCGATCTCGGCAACGGCATTGTCTACAGGACAGGGAATGACGGGAGTGCAACACCCGTCGAGGTCGGGTGAGGCCCGAGGGGTGTGTCTTTCCGATTCGGTTATTTCGTCAGTCGGGACGAAACCAACGAATGGCATGAGGTAACGATCCGGTTTTCTTGGCGATGTAAATACAGTGACGGTCGGAAGCGTCTGCCCGGCTGAGCGTGTCTTGCCTAAAGGCTGGAGTGTCACTGACCGCCGGTCCGGAGCTAGAGGTTCGAGCGACTCATCGAGGCGGAATCGAATCTTGGTAATCCGCCCGCCCCTCTCGCCCCTGCATCCCGGTGGCCGCGTCGCTTTTGGGGCCGCACGCGTGGGCTCCCGGTCCACCGACCGGTGCTCACGTCCGTCCCGCGGGCTCTCGCAATACGGACCGAATGGCGACCTTCCCTGTTGGCGATGATCACATTCCTCGGCGAGCGAGCCGACATAACCGGCCCTGACGCGACGGTACCTGCTGTCGGGCAGACGACGGGAACGCCAGTGCTCTGTCGGCAGCAGCCAGTCGACCACCTGTTGGGTCACGCTCATCAGATGAACGATGTTCCGCGTTCGGGTGGGCACGAAGTTTGACGAGATTCATGTAGCGGTGCTCTGCCAATAGGTCGGCTCACCGTTAGGAGGCGGCAGCAGACGTTCGGGCAATCCAGTGTGCTGGGCGTAACTTGGTCCGATGACTCCTCCTCCACTGCCCTGCCAACCTCCGATTTGGATTTGGGCTCGTCAATCAGTGCCGCCATGCGCGGGTCTTCCCAGGACCTGAATCCTGGTGTCCGCGGCGCCTCTGGACCATCTCGCGCTGCGGACACTGCTCTTTGCCGTCGTGGCGGCGAGTAGCCCCCTCGCCCTTGCTTCGATTCTGGCTGTCGTAACCAGCGACCGGGGGCGGATCAAAGGTGCGGCGTTCGCCATCGGGTTTGTCACCGGGCAGGCCATGTTCTTCCTCCTGGCCCTCAGCCTCGGAATCGCTGCGTTCGGCAACAACGAGAACCATCCGACGCTAATCGCTGTTCTCATCATTGTGTTCGGTGCCGCTCTCCTTCTGACTGCCGCGTGGGTGCGCCGGCCCCGGACCAAACCCATTCGAGTCCAGAGGTCCCAATCCTCGGACCGAGGCGATTCGTGCTCGCCTCGCGAGCTTGCGACCGCTGTCCGCGCTGGCGGTGGGAGCAGGGTTGGGAGTCGGAGGTCCGAAGAGGCTCAGCATCACGATCGCCGTGACAGCCATGATCACCGAGTCCGGCGTCGGTCACGCAGACGCTGTCGGACTCGCGCTGCTCTACGTGGGGGTTTCGACCGTTCTCGTGTGGGGCGCGGCGCTCTTCTACATCTTGCGGGGTCAGCGAGCGACCGAGTGGCTCACTGGCGCGCAACATTGGCTTGTGCGGCACAAGGAGCCACTGACGTTCTACCCCTCGGCGGTGCTCGGACTGATCCTCGTCATCGACGGCGTCGTACAGCTCGTCGGGTGAACGTCGAACATCGCGGTGAGCAGCTTATTCGTCGGGAGCCGCCTCGGCCAGGCTCCCGACTGGCCCATCGATCCTCGCGCTCAACGAGCTCCTTACAGTTGATCCCTTGGTTGGATGCGCAAAGACGTAGCGCTATTACCGCCGTGCCATGCCTCGCTACTGGGCGTCGTAGTGCGTGCCATCACTCCGACAACGCGTGCGCCGCCTCACCGTGCTGTTGAGCGGTGTGCACGTCGAGTTCGTCCTGCTCGGTGACGTGCGGCGTGATGTCGAACACCACTTTCTTGATCGTCCCGGTAAACGGGAACGGCTTCTACGTCCTCGTAGACGCGATCCACCACGCCACCATTGTCACGTCCGATGTCCATGCCGGCATATCCCGAGAAGCGGATCGGCACCGTAATAGTCCATTCGCCCTTTGCCGATCTGCCGGTCGTTGACGCGCAGCGTCACGTCCCCACCCGTCGCCGGCTTCGCCTCGTCGGCCAAGAACTCCATCCGCACCGTGATCTTCGCCAGCGGGCAGTTCCTCTTCGGCGACCTGCGTGTAGACGAAGACGCCCATCATCGAATAGGTGTGGGTGAGCTTGCCGTCCTTCACATAGAGAGTGAACCCACCGAGGTGATCGGCCTCAGCCACGATGACGCCTTCCGCGCCTGTCTCCGGTACCACCAGGTCCGCACTGATGGTGTAGGAACGGTTGTAGATCCTCGGGATCATGCCGGAAAGTACGTTCTGGACGTCACCTCGGAACTCGAAGGTGGTATCTCCCGCAATCGGAGGCACGATGCCGAAAAAGGCCGAAAGCGTCGCGAGCAGGGGCAACACCTTGTAGCGCTCGGCCTCCTCCCAGAACAGGTCCTTGAGCTCCTGCACCTTCTCGGGGTGGTCGGCCGCAAGGTCTCTTGCCTGGGAGAAGTCGTCTGGGAGGTAATAGAGCTCCGCTGGACCAGCATCCGGGTCCCAGACGCCGGGCGCATACGGACTGAGGGCCTCGGGTGTGAGGTCCCACGGGATGCGTTCGGTCTTCATGGCGAGCCACCAGCCGTCCTTGTACATACCGCGGTTGCCTACGGTCTCGAAATACTGCTGAGTGCGGTGTTCGGGCGCTGCTCCGTCGATGAACGACGCACTGAAGGAAGTGCCGTGCATCGGCTCTTGTTCGATCCCGTCGACCGTATTCGGTTCTGGGATCCCGGCGATGTCGAGGATGGTGGGAGCCACGTCGATGACGTGAGTGAACTGCTCGCGCAAACCACCGGCGTCAGTGATGCGGTGCGGCCAGCGCACCACCATGGGGTTGCGGGTACCGCCAAGGTGCGAACCGACCTGCTTGCCCCACTGAAATGGCGTGGCCCCGGCCCAAGCCCATGCTGCCGAATAATGCGGATCCATGATCGCAGCACCCCACTGCTCGAGCCCACCGTACCGCTCCGAGAGCTGGAGCTGCATCTCTTCGGTCAGCGGGATGCCATTTTGCATCGTGAGCTCGTTGAACGAGCCGGTGGTGGTTCCCTCCATGCTGGCCCCGTTGTCGCCCCAGATCCACACAATGAGCGTGTCGTCGAGCTCACCGAGGTCTTCGATGGCGTCGATCACGCGCCCGACGTTGTAGTCGGCGTTCTCCGAGTACCCGGCATAGACCTCCATCTGACGGGCGTAGAACGCCTTGACGTTGTCGGCTACGTCATCCCAGGCCGGAAAAGCGGCGTCACGCGGGGTGAGCTCCGTGCCAGCCGGAATCACTCCGAGCTCCTTCTGACGAGCGAACGTCTCCTCGCGCAGCCTGTCCCAACCCTGATCGAACAGGCCCTTGTACTTGTCGGCCCACACATTTGTCACGTGATGAGGGGCATGGCTACAACCCGTGGAGTAGTACACGAAGAACGGCTTGTGGGAGTCCTGGGCGCGGACGGCGTGGAGCCACTCGATGGTCCGATCCGCCATCGCGTCGGGGAAGTAGTACGGGTCGTCCTTGTCGTAGTAGCTCTCCGGAGTCCCGATGATCTTCTGGTTCTCGGCCAAGCAGGGATCCCACTGGCTCGAGCCTCCGCCCAAGATCCCATAGAAGTAGTCGAAACCCCAGCCGTTTGGCCAACGGTCGAACGGACCGGCAGCGCCCTGTTGGCCGTCCGGCGTGAGGTGCCACTTTCCGAAGATGGCGGTGCTATACCCGTTGTCCCGAAGGATTCGAGGGAGCGGCGCGCAGTCTCGCGGCAGGATGGCCGAGTACCCGGGGAAGCCGCCGGCGAACTCCCCGATCGAGCCGAAACCCACTGCGTGATTGTTCCGTCCGGTCAGCAATGACGCGCGGGTCGGAGAGCACAGAGCCGTGACATGGAAACGGTTGTAGCGCAGACCGTTGCCTGCAACGCGGGTCAGGTTGGGGGTCTGGATCGGTCCACCGAAGGTGCTCGGATTCCCGAACCCGGCGTCGTCGATCAGCACAAGCAACACGTTGGGTGCGCCCACCGGCGGTACGGGGTGACCGATCAGGTTCCAGTCAGGTTGTGATCCGTCCAAGGTCTTTCGGACCGTCCCCGAGAAGACTGGCCGGCGGATCGGGAGATGCCTGCGATCGATCATCGCTCATGGTTACTCTCCTTCGTCTATGGGGCTATCGCCCAGAAGTAGTGGTAAAAGCGACCAAGTCGGGGTCGGGCCACGCCTCGGGATGAGCCGTATGGCGGGCGATGATCGCTGCGCCCAGGCATGGCGCGCCGAACACCCACCGAGCACGACGTGCCTATCCGGGAAACCCGTTGTCCCATAGATCCTCGCGGCATGCCCAAACTCGGTGGTCTTCGGTGTCGAACCCGGACTGTTGTCCACGCCTGGAGGGGTTCTGGCATTCGTCGGGTTGCTCGCTGAGTTACCTGTGATGGGTGCGGAATCATGGAAGTCCGCCCTGCGTCGCCGCCGCATTCTCTTCCGGTTCGACTTGCTTGGTCAGCTCGTCAAGGGCCGTTTCGAGCTCTCGGACTCGAACGCGCTGTGCCTCGTCAGCCTGAGCTAAGTTCGTCAGCCGTCGGTGATTTCTCTCGTGAACGCAGGAGTCGATCAGCCTCGCCCGCGAACATCAAGCCACGTAGGGCGGCGGCCGACGAGGATGCCGCACGTCGAGATGCGTCATCGGGGGCGCTCGTTACGAGGCCGTCCAGTGCTTGCGCGGCAGTTTCGATCTGAGTTCTTACGGCTTCTCGTCGCTCTGGCTCAACCTCTCTCCCATCCCCAGTCAAAAGGTCTCGAGCCGATCGTCGCCTGTTGCAATGCCGGTCTGGCGTCCCGTCTCCATGTCCCCAGAGCTGCTCGGCGAGATCGTGCACGCAGTAGCAGGACGAGGCCAACGATCAGGCCGGCAACGAGAACGATTCCGACCACGATCCAGCCCCAAGGTGTCGATGACGTCGAGGAGCCCGACGGTGCTGCGACCGCAATCGTGGTCGAGGTCGATTCTGCGCTCGAGGCCGTCGTGGGGGCCGTCGTCGTCGGGGCCTCGGTGGTGGGGGGTCGTCGTGGGCGGGGCCGTCGTCGTCGGGGCCTCGGTCGTGGGGGTCGTCGTGGGCGGGGCCGTCGTCGTCGGTGCCGCGGTGGTGGGGGTGGTCGTGGGCGGCGGCGCCGTCGTGGTGGGGGGAGCCGTCGTCGGTGCCTCGGTGGTGGGGGTGTCGTCGACGGCAGCGCGACTGAGGGTTTGCTGGTCGGAGTTGACGGCGACGAGCTCGTCGTACTGGGCCTGCTGGCCGGCGGGTTTGTCGACCCCGAACCACCACATGCGCTGAGCGTCAGCGCAACCGCCCCGACGAGGAAGAGGAGGGCAAGCACGTAGCGATGCTTGGATGAGCCCGACGCGAGTTGTACGTGAGACGCAGGCCCGAAGGGCGCGATGTCCCCACCTTCCAATTGGTCCTGCGACCTCATTCTGTCTGTCTCTCTTGGCCGACGAGGCCATGACCGCCGACGACGTACAACGGCACGACCATCGCGGGTTTCTTGCGCCATCATTCAACGGTCGGATCGCATCGTCACGAACCAGCGGAACAGCTTTCTCCCGAATCGCATCGCAAGGTCGAGCGACACGGTGATGGAATCATTGAGTGTCTGCCTCTGCGGGACGCGCGATGATGTAGATCAGGGCCCCGATGATGGGCAAGAAGAGAATCACGATGGCCCAACCGGCTTTCGCCAACCCGTGATGATCGTGACGGCGGAAGTTGTCGATGAAGCACCAGACGATGAAGAAAACCATCAGGAAGACGCCGGCGAAAACGAGCATCGTCCAGAACAGACTCAGGAGTGGGTAGGTGTAGGCAATCATGCTTTCCTCCGTTGAGACCAGACGGTCTTGGTCCCAGGTCTGAGTATCGCAATAGGGGGATCACCTGTCATCACCCTGGTTGGGGTGATCCTGTCGCAACCCAGGTAATATCGGCCTGTCACTCGGCGTCAGAGAGCACCACGCTCCGTAGTACATCCAGCCTGAACAAGCCGAGCGTCGATGTCACCGGCGAACCCCAGTCGTGGCCGACGGCGATGCTGCGTCTTTCTCCGAGTGCCTCTAGGGGCCCGACGATGTCACTGGCCAAGTCGAGCTGCGAATTCTCCCGGACGTCCTCGGGGGCATCGGTCCGACAGCACGCACTCGGATCCCGTTCGTGTCAACGAACCGATGAGAAACGGTCACAGATGTTTCTCGGTCGCTCCAGCTTCCTCGATGAAACCCACTTGTCCCTTCTTCTTTCGGACCGACGATCCCCGGAGCCAGCGGAAGGCTTTGGAGAAGGATAGATCTCGTTCTCGCCACACGAGTCCGACCACTGCTCCCAGAATGATGACGACACCGATGGCGATTAGCCAGGACATGAGCGCGAACACAACCCCGATCGGGCCGTACTTCTTGTCGTCCGAAATGACCGTTCCCGAGAAGATGAACGAGAACACGACCTCCATTCCCACCCAGAAGAGCGCGGTCGCCACCGCGGAGGGCAACAGGGCACGCCACGAGACCCTCGCCGAGAGCAGGAACCACATCGTCCCCCACCAATAGAGAGTCAGGCCAACGAATCCCAAAATGGCAACCAGCCATAGGCCGACCGCATTGTTCACCCACGGTCCGGCGACCGCAGCCAGTGAGACCCAGCCAACTGTCACCGCGAGCCACACGAACCGCCGACCTACGTCTTTCAGACCTCCAGACTCCAGTTCGAAGGACCGCTCGTAGAGATCTTGCACCGCGGACGCCGCCGCGATCCCGCCGAGAAGGAAGAATAGGTAGGCGGTACCAGTGACTGCATTCGAAGTCGCTGAGGACGAGGTGAAGAGGGCGCTGACGTCTTTGGCTGCCTGTTGGTTCAGGCCAAGGTGTCGCACCAAGCCTGTGACTGCCGACTGCCCGGCCAGCGCGTTCCCCACGATGATGAAGGGAAAGAAGCACAGCAGCAGTATTGCGGCGAAGAGCATTCCCTTGTTCATGAAGTCCAGATCGTTGAGTCGACTCCACAGATGCTCTGCCGAGGAGTCCGTGTACGTGTCCTCGAGTGACTTGGTCGCTCGCCGTAGCCTCTTCGGGAGCCGGATGTGGTCGAAATTCCCAGTGCGGTTCCTCGGTCGAAGTCATGGACTCGCGCGGCCCTCTGTGGCGGTCGCGCGACGTGCCGATCGTCGCCGCCGTGCTGTCGATCGCTCACCCTCAGCCACGATTCCTCCTCACGAGTCAGGGCCAGTAGGAGGATCGTCACGAGCTGGCGAGCTCGCATCCGGAGTGGCAAGTCGACTCGTTCTCGCTGGTCGGTACAGGTTGATGACCTGGGCCACAGCCGTGACCAGGAAGAGCTGGCCAATCAGCATTTCCGCCGAGCGCAAAACTCTGGCCGGGATTTGTTGCCGGAACGAGGTTTCCGTAGCCAGTCGTCGTGAGCGTCGTAAAGGAGAAGAACAGGTCTTGCGCGAAGGTCCCGTCTCCCTGGGCGCCGAAGAAGGCCATTGCCTCGTTCGCTCCGGCGGCACGATAGACGAACGCAAAGAACATCCCGATCAGGAGATACGCCGCAACCGCACCCAAGACGGTTTCGAGGTCTACGACCGTTCTCTGGATGAGGTGACGGAGCACCGAGATGGGGGCAATGAAATAGAGCAGACCACTGACCGCTGGCAGGAACCGTTCGCCGGTGTCGACATGGAGAAATGGAGCGACAATGGCCGCTGCGATGGCAACGAGGAGGCTGACGGCGGCCACCACTCGGATCAGGTGAGGTGCTCGCGAGATTCGGAGGATGATCGCGACCGTGGCGATCTGTACGACGAGGACGACTGATGGGCCCCAGGACTTCGTCAGGTTGATCGAGAGCACGTACGTGAGCAGGATGGCGATGAGCACACCGCCATAACTGTCGAATTCAACGACAGATTTGAGCGTCGGGAGCCGGAAGGACCGGGACCTGGTGACGGCCGATGGAGCTCACGGGTCAGCTTCTCGGGCATGGGTCGACCAGCAGGGTCGATGGCGGATGGACCGTTCCATCGGTCGCCTCATTGCTGGAGCTCGTCCGTGGAGACTTTCGGTGATGCACCGTGACCGTCAATGCTCGTTGACTCAGCAGTGAGAGGCTTCGGATGTGCCGAAGTACGCGATGCCGACAAGGCAAGAACCACCAGATAAGCGACGACTACCGCCACGATGATGAGAGGGGTCGCAGACGCTCCGGCCCCGGAGACGACCATGGCGATGATGATCGATGCCAAAGGCAGTCGGAGGATCGAGACCGTCGCGGCTCCCATCAGGGCCGCCACCGCAGGCGTTTCGGAGAATCCCGGAAGGTGGGCGCACAGCAGCCCGACCACGATGCCGAGGAACATGGCCGGAAACGTCGGGCCCCCGCGGGCGCTTCCCAGCGAGACGCCGTAAGCGAGACCCTTGAATATGAGAAACAGTACAAAGGCGGTTTGGGAAAAGCTGGCTGCCTGGTTGACCACCGCGCCCATCGTGTCCTGGCCGGAGAAGAGGACCAAGTCCTCCGGCTTGCCGCTCAGGTGCCCAAAAATGATCGCCAATGCCCCGACAGTGAGCGCAGCAAGGGGGACGACGACGAAAGGGCGGCGGGACGTCGCGGCGTTGACCACTAATCCGATCCGCGCAATGGCGAAGATGCCCAAGGCGACGGCAGCAGCGAGCAGAATCGTCCAGCCGAATGCCGAGACCGTCGGAGTGTGGTACTTGGGCAATGACAGGGGTGCGATGGCGTAGGCGCTCGTGCTCAGACCGGTCAAGGTGCCCATGCCGATGAAGACGAGCGAGCCGATGCCGGCGGCTAGCAGTCCCGGCAGCAAGATGACGGGAAGGATCGCTCCCCCCAATCCCGCCGCCTCGATGATGATCACCGCGCCAACGACCGGGGAACCGAACAGGGAGGACATTGCGGCGAAGCTCGCGGCTGCGGCAATGAGGGCGACGACCTGGTCCGGAGCGCCTTTCCGAGCTGAGCGAACGGCCAAGATCCCAAGGCCTGTCGCAATCGCGATCAGTGGTGCCTCAGGACCGAGGACCATTCCGAACCCAATGGAGGCGAGCGAGGCGAGCAGAACTCCGGGAAGCTCGTTCGGCTGCGTAGGAGGACCGGTCTTGAGTCCTTCGGCAGGCTTGTGGCCGCCGCTTCCGGGCATGCGGGCGATGGCGAAGTGCGATCGGCACGGACGCAACGGCCAGCACGGGTAACGGCCACCACGTGGGCACGGGTGAGAGGCTCGAGCCCGCTTGGGAGGTCTTTATAGAGCCATTGCTGAAGGTAGTGGATCAACTCGAGGTAGCCCCACGAAGCCAATGACACCAAGACGCCGATCACTGCTGCAAAGAGGAGGAGCACCCGGTAGTCCTTGCTGCGCAGCAAGGATTCAGGATCGGGTTGTGGGGAGGTGGCGGCGGTTCGAGGCGTGATCTTCCATCAGTCAGGATCCGGTGGTCGACACACGCCGCCGTACCACCTCTGTCTCGACCACCCTCTCTCGATCTGGGGAGCCCGGGCGGCCACTCAAATACCCACTTCAACGCTGATGGTGCCCGAAGCGATTGCTCCCAGCAGTGCCTGATGGTCACGCTCGTTCTGTTTCGCGTACGACCGCGCGAAATCGGCAAGGGCCTGGTCGAAGACGTCGCTCGAGCCGAGATAGGCGCCGATAGCCGTGGCACTCCCGGACCGCGCGTGAGCCCGAGCGAGCGTCCAGGCGCAGATACTGGCGTAGATCCTCAAGATCTCTGGGGTCATCGTCTCGAAGGTTGCGGACGCCTTCCAGTCCCAGAGCTGGCGAACATAAAAATCTCGATGGCTGCCGTCAGGTAGCTCGACGCGTTGCCATCCGAGGAAGATGTCGCTGACGGCCTGCATCAGTCGCTGCCCCTCCACGACCCTTTGCCCATAGTTCGACACGGTGCTCTTCGAGATGAACCGCTCCAACACCGATTCCTCGGCCTCTTTCACCTGGAGGAAGAGCACATCGTCTGAGTCCTCCCCGACAAACAGGGCGACCCAACAACGGGTGCCGACCCTGCCGACGCCGACGACCTTTCGGGCCAGGGCGACGTACCGGTACTGCCTCAACAGATGCCGGCGATCCGGAGACAGCGTTGACCTGTAGGAGCGGAGTGCGCCTTCGATTACTTGCTCGACCTGCTCCGCCTGGTCCGGCTCGCTGTAGACGTCCTCCACCGGTACGAGAAGCGGAGGATCGCTCAAGAACCGGGGCGTGCCATCGACGACCGTTGTCAACTTGTCCCGAGCTCGCAATCGATCTTTGGATTCAGCCTTGGTGACGGCGCGTTGAAAGTTCTTGACCGCCTTCGTCCCGGCTTTCGACCCCCACCGTTCCATGATGGCTGGCACGTCGAGGCGCGCATACCAAGTATCGAGCTCGGTGGTTCGAGCGAACAAGCGGATCGTCTCTCGATAGGTGCGAACGCCGAGAAGGACGATGGCTCGCAAGCGTCGGTCGGGATACCCAAGCTCTCGTCCGGCGACCTCCAAACTGGTGGCGAACCTCTTCACATCCCATTCGAATGGGCCAACAGCAGTCTCGTCGAAGTCATTGATGTCGAAGACCAGATCACGCTCGGGCGACGCAAATCCGCCGAAGTTCGCTAAATGTGCATCGCCGCACAGTTGGACATTGAGCCCTGTGTTCGGACTGGTGGACAAGTCCGCGGCCATGGGTAGTGCGGCTCCTCGGTAAAAGGCGAAGGCCGAGGCAGCCATGCGGCCGTGTCGGATCGGTACGAGCTCAGGCACCGCGTGATCTCTTGGCCAACAAGAAGGCTCAATGGGTCAGACGTGCGCGAGTTGGTGCTCCAGTCTCCTTGGCGTTCCCTGGGCGAGCGCCTGCGAGCGGCCTTCCCCTGATCGACGTGCTGCTCCTGGCTCAGCGGCCGAGACTTTCCACTTGAAGGTTTATTCATCCCTGATTTCCTCGCGTTCGCCGATAGCCAGCCCCTAGCGGGCAGGCAATTCGACCCAGTCGTTCGATCTCCGTCCTTGGTACACCGAAAGGAAACCCACACTGAGCGTGATACGACAGCTCGCTGGGAGCTAGCGCGGGGTTACACTGTCAGGCCATCGCATTCGCTTTTTGGGCCTGGAACTCTTGCTCGGTGATGACTCCCTCATCGCGGAGTTGGGCCAACTTCGTCAGCTGGTCCGCTGGGTTGGCTCCCGAGCCCGCAACCTCCTGGACATACGTGTCAAATTCCTGCTGTTGTTGCCGCGCATCCTGGGAGGCCCTTTCCTGCATTTTTCCACC
Source organism: uncultured Acidimicrobiaceae bacterium (assembly GCA_963824445.1). GTDB lineage: Bacteria > Actinomycetota > Acidimicrobiia > Acidimicrobiales > RAAP-2 > Bog-473. The sequence continues at coordinate 1,030,672 of CAWGPG010000004.1, forward strand.
GCGCGCGATGAGATAGATGAGAACGCCGAGTAGAGGCAGGAGGATCACGAGCAACACCCACAGGGCTTTTGCGAAGCCTCCCATATCGTGGCTCCGGAAGATGTCTCCGAAGACGACGATGAGGAGCCAAATCCAGACGACGAACCCGAAGAACATGAGCATTGTCCAGAAAAGGCTGAGGAGCGGATACGTATAGGCAAGCATTCATCCTCCCAAGTAACCGAACCGTGGCAGAGCAAATCTCAGTATGTCGCTTGCTTGCTGTTGGGTCATCACCCCGTGAAGGGTGATTCAACCAGGCGATTCGAACGGGATTGAAGAAGTGCACGCTCAATCGGCGGCTCCATCCCTTGAATCGCGGGCGGGCGCGGGCTGTGGCTCACGATGACCTGGTTCCGGGCGAGCGGTGCCATCGTGGCCACGTATTGGTCCGAGTTCGTTCCCGTGCGGATGGCCCACACCGAGAACCCCGAGAAGGGGATGAGCAGCGACGCGAGAACGACCAACACCCACGCCACGGTCCGTCCGGTGCGCGACGCGCGGGTTCTCGAGGTCTCCTGGGCAGCGGATTTGGTCACACCCGAAGCGGGTCTAGGTGCAGAGTTCAGCCTTTACGGCCGAAATAGCACCGATCCTCCCTTGTCATCGTGGGTGAGATCGATGATCAGTATGCAGCTGACGCCTTACCGCGTCATCACCCATTCGGGGGTGATTGCCGCCGCCAACGTGCCCCTCCGGACGGCTCAGAGAAGTCCAGCCGCCCTGGCGCGGGCCACGGCATCGGACCGGGACGACGCATCCAGTTTGCGGTAGACGCTTTTGAGATGGGATTTGAGCGTGTTCATCGAGATGAAAAGCTCGCCGGCGATCTCTCGGGTGCTGAGACGTGTCTGCAGGTAGCGAAGCACCCCCTCCTCACGAGCGCTCAGTTCGCTGTCTCCCGACGGCGGGCTGGCCGCGCCATGCGCCGCCATGCGGTCCGCCACAGTCACGAGGGTATCTGCGTAGTCGTCGCGGGGCGAGTGCCTTAGGAGGGCAACCAACTCGTCACGAAGGCCAGGTGACCCGTCCAACACAGAGAGGACGAAGCCTTGAGGCCGCCCGAGCTCGACGAGATGGTGGAGATCGTCGCTGTGTCGTAGTCCCAGCTGCCGCCGCGCATCGGCCCGGAGGACGGTCAGCTCGATCGCACGGGGTACACCAAGGGCATTGGCCTCGAGCCCGTTCATGGTGGCGTCCGCTCGGTCGGCTTGTCCTTGTGCCAACAGCGATCGGGCCTCGAGGAGACAACGCGTTGGCGAGCGAGGGAACGTACGAGCGAGCTCGGCTGCTCGTGCTGGTTCGCCGAGGTCGATGCGGAGCCTGGCCTCTAGAACGTCGGCTCGTTGGATCAAAGGGGACCGGGATCCAGTCGGGAGGACCGTTCTGGCCCGTTCGAGGATGCCAAGGCCCTCGACCAGCTCGCCCCGGGCACGAAACAGGCGCGCCCGCTCTATGAGGCCAAGCAGTTCGAACGGAGGTCGAATCCTCTCACTGCGCCGAACCGCTTCCTCGATCAAACGCTCTGCCTCGTCCAAATGGCTCGCCTCGAGGCTCAGCGCGCCGAGCGTCAGGATGGCATCGAAGAGGCCGGCGTGCTGTCGGAACTCCGCGTAGATTTGCCGCGTCCAGAGCGGCGCTCGCGTCCACTCGTGCCTCTCGCAAGTGGCCGAGCTCGAAGAGGCCTCCAGACCTGATCCCCAACAGCACCGCAGCCGTGACTGGGTCGGCGTGACTCAGAGCAACATCGCATGTGGCGATACATGAGGCCGGGTCTTCTTTGTACAGATGGGCCCGTGCCGAGAGAACCGGGAACTGGTCGAGGACAAAATCTGTGCCGGGAGTAAGGCGAGAGAAGACATCCCGCTCGAAGGCAAGAATCGGATCCGGTTCGCCGCGCATGCCGTGCCACTGCGCCTTGACGCCAGCCAATCTGATCTCGAAATCGACTGTCCCTCTCGCCGGCAGCGCTCGAAGCTTGGGCGAGCCACCAACCCTCCTCCTCGATCCTCCCCGCAAGCCCCAGCGCAAGGGCGTAATCGACCATACGTGCACGGTGAGCCCTGATGTCCTCGTAAGAGAGCCTCCCCAACCAGGAGTCCACATTTGCACCTCGGTCGGGAAACCATTCGTGTGCCAAGTGATCGTGCAAGATCCCGAATGCTCGTTCGAGGTCACGGGCCTGCACGAACTGGTCCACCGCTGCTGCGTAGAACTCCGTCTTCTCGTACCACGTACCGGCTCGCGAGTGCAGAACCTTCGCTCGAGCTGGATCCTCGGCCATCAACTGGGCGTGTAGAAGCTCTCGAAAGAGCTGATGGTAACGATATCGGGGCGGATCCCGTCCAACAGGGATGACAAAGAGTCCCGAGCTCATGACCTGTCGCAGGAGGTATGCGCCGTGCTCGTCACCGAGGAGAGAGTTTGCCAACTCGACGTCGAACTCATCGACGACCGAGGTTGCTTCCAAGAACTCCACCATTTCTGCGGATTGTTGATCGAGCACCTCTTCGATGAGGAAATCGGCTACCACACGCTCGGTCCCGGCAAGGCGTCCGATGAACGAGGATGGGTCCTCGGGGTCGTGTTGAAGTGAAAGCGCTGCCAACTGGACCCCGGCCAGCCACCCCTCGGTCCTTGTGGTCAATGTATGCACGTCGCCGCGGGTGAGATCCAGGCCGTATTGCTGCATGAAGGAGCTGACCTCCTCCTCTTCCAGCCGGAGGTCAGCGTCCCGGATCTCAGCCAGTTGGCCCTGGGCCCGCCAACGTTGGATCGGCAGTACGGGATCGACGCGGGTACCGATCACAATATGCGCAGTCGGGGGGAGCCGCTCGACAAAGGTGGCGAGCCCGCCACGAGCGGAGGGAGCGACGACGTGCAGGTCATCGAGGATGAGCCACGTGGGGCCAGCCCACAAAGCCAACTCATTGACCAACGAAGCCACGACGTCTCCGATGTCGTCGGGGCCCTCGACGAGAAGGTCGAGCGCATCGGAGGCGGATCCTGGCTCGACGGCGGCGAGCGCGGAGGCAACGGACGTCCAGAACCGGAGCTCGTCATGATCCCACCGATCGCACGAGAGCCAGGCGCACCGAGCCTCAGGTCGCTCGGCGACCCAGGACGACAGCAGCACGGTTTTCCCGACGCCTGGGCTGCCGGCCACCAACGTGCAGGGAAACTGCGCGGCCGCATCAAGGCGGCTGAGAAGGTCCGCCCTTTGAATCAGGGTGTGCGGCAAGGGAGGTCGGGTGAATTTCGTCACGGCCGGTTTGGCGCCGATCACCTGCAAAACAGTACCAAACCGATCTCCGAATCACCCGGGTGAGGGTGAAGACGAGTGGGACAGCACAGATCACAATGACCAGGGCGAATGGAACCAACCACCTACGTCATCACCTTCAGGGGCGAGGCCGGCCGGGCCGTGTCGGCGGCCTTCGATGATCTCGAGGTCTCGACCAAGGAAGGGTTGACCACCCTGCGGGCTACCGTCCCCGACCAGGCCGCGCTGCACGGGGTGATCGAACGGATCATGGCTCTTGGACTCGAGCTGGTCGCCGTGCAGGAAGCGAGCGATGGCGAGGAATGACCGAAGGTCTTCCCTCACGGACCCCGACCGCCGGCCTGGTGAGTCCGCGGACCCGATGTCAACCTCGGGACGGGCTGCTCTGCAATGTGATCGATGCGAACGGGGTCGACTTGACTGCCACGTGGGCCCGGATACGCCCGCCAACAGCCCGCGGCTAGTTCTCGACGGTGCGATCGTTGAGGCCGCCGACCGAGTTCGGCCGTGCTGAGCGTCTCAGCGCCAGTTGGAGCGGCCTCAGACGACGGGTAGGGACGCGGCCATACCGGGACACGGCTGGCTTGGGTCTCCCCCCCATTTGTCTGGGCGAAAAGTTCCGGCGATGAGGCGCACACTCAACGCCGCGTTCCCGATCGTTGAACAAATTCGCGGCAGCCCTTCTCGCCTCATGGTCCGAGATCTGGCCGCCGGGATCACTGTGGCTGCACTCTTGGTCCCACAGGGCATGGCGTATGCCGAGCTGGCTGGTCTCCCTGCAGTCAACGGACTGTATGCGAGCTTCGTACCGATCCTGGCCTACGCACTGTTCGGCTCTTCCCGGCAGCTGGCCCTCGGACCAACGGCGACCGTCGCCGTCTTGACCGCGACCGTGGTCGAGCCCCTGAGCCACGGGAACGCGAGCCTCGCGCTCGCCCTGGCGGCGACGCTTGCGCTGCTCGTTGGCGGCATCTGCATCCTCGGAGGCCTGCTCCGCGGCGGGTTCGTGGTGAATTTCTTGTCGCAGCCGGTCCTTTCGGGCTACGTCACCGGGGCTGCGCTGGTGATCGCGGCCAGCCAGTTGGGAAAAATCCTTGGCTACAGCGTCAGCGGGGACACGTTCTTCCAGCTCGTCGCGCACACGATCGCCGACCTCGGCAAGGTCCAGGGCCTGACGGTTCTCGTTGCGGCCTTGTCGATCGGTGCCATGGTGCTCTTACGTCGGTTCACGCCGCGCTGGCCTGCGGCGCTGATCGTCGTTGCGCTGGCCATCGCCGCCGCCAATTTGTTCGACCTATCCGCCCACGGCGTGGCCGTGACCGGCACGGTCCCGAGCGGACTGCCCTCGTTGAAGGTCCCCAAGGTCGGTATACACGACCTCGGCAGCCTGGCGTTCAGCTCGCTGGGGGTTGCGCTGGTGTGCTACGTCGAATCGATCGCCGTTGCCAAGGCCATGGCGGACCGACTTGGTTATGCCGTCGATCCGAATCGAGAGCTTGTCGCGATCGGGGTCGCCAATTTGGGGGCCGGGCTCTTTCAGGGGTTTCCGGTCGACGGCAGCTTCTCTCGGACAGCGTCGGCGAGCGACGCCGGTGCACGAACACAACTCAGCGGGGTCGTGGCCGCTGTCGTCGTCGGACTCACCTTGCTCTTCTTGACGCCGGTCTTCAAGAATCTGCCCGCGGCGACTCTCGGAGCGGTTGTGATCGTCGCCGTCAGCGGGCTCTTCGATATTGCCGGCTTGCGCCGGGCCTGGCAGATCCGACGCGAAGACTTCGTCATGGGGCTCATTGCGCTCGTCGGTGTGCTGGCCTTTGGTGTCCTCGAGGGGCTGCTCATCGCCGTGGGAGTCTCGCTGGTTGCCCTCGTCTACCACGCGACCCTGCCGCATCGCGCGGTGCTCGGGTATCTCCCCGACGATGACTCGTTTCGAGACGTCGAGCGTTCTGACGGGGTCGTCACCATTCCGGGAGTAATCGTCTACCGGTTCGACGCGCCGTTGTTCTTCGCCAATTGCCGCCGCCTTCGCGACGACGTCTTGGAGCTCGTCCGAGCGGCGCCGGACCCGGTTGAGACGGTGGTACTCGACGCGGGGGCCATCACGTTCCTCGATACGACGGCGTCGTCGGTTCTTCTGCAGCTCCTCGAACGGCTCGCCCAGCTCAACGTCCGGCTCGTGGTCGCACGGGCTCATGGTCAAGTGCGTGACGTCATGGACGCATCAGGAGTTGCCACCGCGTTGGGGCCTACCGGAGTGGTGCCCACGGTGCGAGCTGCCATGGAGTCTCGGCATGACCGAGGTGATCCCGCCGAGCGCCGCGACGAACCCCATTAGATCGGCTACCGAGCTCACGGCTGCATGCGCATCGGGCAACCCGCCACACCGTAGGACGTCACGACACCAGAAGCCGAGGACTCCTGCAGCTGGCTCGGCCGGCCTTCTGAATCACCCCTTGCGGGGTGATGACCCAACAACACGAGAACCGCATACTGAGAGAGCGATTTCCAAACCCAGATGCACGGCAATGAGGCACAACAACGAGTGGACCGTGCACCCACGGACAAGCACGAGTACGAACGATCCGAACGGAGGAGCACGACCGATCCGAACGGCGCTGGCCAACCCCCTTCTACCCCATCCCGGCCGAACCGCAGAGAGAGAAACGGAGACAGACCATGGCTGACAACGAGTTGGACGAACTGGGGCCAGTTGATTACCTGGTAGTCGAGTTCCCACCCGGCCAGTCCCACTTCACCGGAGAGATGGCGGCGGAACTGTCCAAGTTGGTCGATTCGGGAACCGTCCGCCTCTTGGACCTCTTGATCGTCGCCAAGGACGAGAACGGACGAATTGAAGGCATGGAGATCGAGGACCTGGACAAGCTCGATGAACTGCGCAGAGCCGAAACCCAACTGGCCGACTTGCTGGCGACGGAGGACATCGTGAACCTCGCGGCGGCGATGAAACCAGGGACCGTGGCGGGTGTGCTCGTTTGGGAGAATTCGTGGGCCGCTCCGTTTGCCTCTGCCGCTCGTCGCTCTGGGGGTCAGCTCATCGCCAACGGACGGATTCCGATCCAAGCCATCCTCGCCGCGTTGGAGGCGGACGAGGTAACCCAAGGAGGTTGAGATGCCGCTTCGACCAGCCCGCGCCGCCCGCAGAGGCGTCATCGGCGCTCCCGTTGCCCGCACGGCGGCAGTGGTGGGCACTGCGGCCGTTGTCGCACACGGGGTGAACCGCCGACAGGACCGACGCGAAGACCGAAGAGATGACCGCCAGGACCGAAGGGAAGATCGTCGCGAGCGCTGACAAACAAATGGAACGAGAAGGTTAGGAGGTAATTCCCAAGGGAATGGTGCGTCGGAGGACTCGCCGCCGAACCATGATGGTCGCCAGAGGCATGGCTTATGCAGCAGGGAAACCGCGCCCCCCAAGAGGAGGCCTATCAGGATGAGGCGGCCTACGCTGAGCCGCCGCCCCCCGCTCCGCCGCCGCCAGCACCGGATCAGGTCTTCAACAGCTCAGTCCGCGGTAGGTCGCGACGACTTCCTTGACCAGCTTGGCCTTAACGCTGTTGCCATCCTCACTGGCGGTGCCCTCGTACTCGACCGGCGTCGTGGTGGAAACGAAGTGGCCCCTGAAGCTCAGGCCAGTGTTGTCCCCAACCGTCCAGAACATGCTGATCCTCGACCCGCCACCGCTCCAGGTTCCTGAGCCGGGCGGGGTCTCGTCCGTGACGAACGTGTTGACGAACGTGTTGAATGAGGCCAGTTCACACCCGGCGGGCTTCAGTTCGAGCGTCCAGGTTGCGAATGGCTTGATCTTGAGCGTCGGAGTTGAGGCCGAGGCCACACCAGCCATCGCCAGTCCGAAGCTTGTCACCATGGCGAGACCTGCCGTAATCACTGCTGCCCGTCGCAACATGAATGCATCCTCCCATGTCGTTGGTTCCCGGAGCGGTGTGCGCCCCCGGCGCTTCGTCTACGAGGAGAACATTCCGCAATAGATTCCCTGGTAGAACGAAACGGCTCCTTTGACCAGCTTGGCCTTTTCGGCGACGGTACCGCCATTCCAGGAGCCCTTGAACCGGACGGGCGTCGCGGTAGAAACGAAGCGGCCGCCGAAGTTATGTCCAGCGTTGCCCCCTTGCGTCCAAATCATGAGGATCGCCGACCCGCCGTACTGCCAAGTTCCGGCTGCGTTGTCGTGGTCCGCGATGAACGTGTGGGTGGACGTGTCGAACAGGTCCTGTTCACACCCACCATGATATATTTCGAGCGTCCAGATCACGTTTGGTTTGATGTGGTTCGAAGGCGCTGCCGCCGAGGCCGTACCGGCCCCCGCCAGTCCGAAGCTCGTCGCCATGGCGAGACCTGCCGCTATCACTGCTGCCCGTCGAAACATGAATGCTTCCTCCTTGTCGTGGTTCCGGAGCGGTGTGCGCCCCTGGGCTTCGTTTGCGAGGATCAGGTCGTCAGCAGGTGAATCCGTGGAAGAACTTGATGGCTCCCTTGACCAGCTTGGCCTTGAGGAAGGTGGGACCGCCATTGAAAGAGCCCTTGAACTCAACAGGCGTCGTAGTGGAAACGAAGGTACCGCCGAAGTTGTAGCCGGGCCCGGCGTTCCAGAGCATGAAGATCGACGACCCGCCAAACTGCCAGCCGCCGCCGGAGTTATGGTCCGAACTGAACGTGTGGGTGGTCGTGTTGAAGGTGTCCTGTTCACACCCAGCACCGTTTTCTTCCAGCGTCCAGGTCGCGCTCGGTTTGATGTGAACCGTCGGCGTTGTGGCAGAGGCCACGCCGGCCCCCGCCAGTCCGAAGCTCGTCGCCATGGCGAGACCTGCCGCTATCACTGCTGCCCGTCGAAACATGAATGCTTCCTCCTTGTCGTGGTCCGGAGCGGTGTGCGCCCCGGGGCTTCGCTGCGGCTGCCGAAGGTTCAGCAGCCAGCCACGGCTCCCTTCACAAGCTTGGCCTTAAAGACGTTGCTTCCGGTATTGACTGAACCCTTGTACTCCACCGGCGTCGTGGTGGAAACGTAGTGGCCCTTGAACATCTGGGTAGAGCCGTTCCAGACCATGCTGATATTCGACCCGCCACCGCTCCAGGTTCCTGACAAGCCATTGTCCGCGACGAACGTGTGGGTGTTGGGCGTGTTGAAAAGGTCGTGTTCACACGGACCATTCTTCACTTCGAGCGTCCAGATCGCCCCGTTCTTGATTTTGAGCGCTGGTGCTGCCGCCGAAGCCATACCGGCCCCCGCCAGTACGAAGCTCGTCGCCATGGCGAGTCCTGCCGTAATTACTGCTGCCCGTCGCAACATGAATGCATCCTCCTTGCCGTGGTTGAGCGACGGTCGTCCGCCTCCCCGCCTTGACCCGTTACCGAGCCACGATGGCCGACAAAGGTTTTGGTTTCCCGCCACCAGACACCGTAAATGCCTAGGCTGAGGTTCTACTGGGGTTCTACTGGGGTTCTACTGGGGTTTTGCTGGGTTTGCTCCCGTGTAGCGCAGGACGGTATCAACCACACCGGCTTCGCCTCCCCTCAATCTTCAGGCTGATACCGAATGGCTTCTGTCGCTTCAGCGTCGCCGTTGGACTAGGGAGCTTCTTGAGCACTTGCGGGACGGTACTCAAACCCAGTGGAGGTGAAGAGACTCGAAACCTTGGCCTCTACGTTGCGAACGTACGGTTCTCAGCGTTTTGACTAGGTCCTTTCCGAAGACTTTCCTGCTAGCCGCGTTTCGATCCCCTCAGGTCCCCTCACGATCCCTCCCGTCCCCTCACCGTAAAGACACGTAAAGACACGCTCGGTTCATCCCGTCGTCTGTGCTTCACGTCCCGCGGGCCGTCCTATTGACGAGACTCGCCAACATCGTCGGCATGTACGGGGACGGCAGCGGAGAATCCGGCCAGACGTGCCGCTCGGCGGCCGATGAGGTCAGGGCCGGCCCGCCGCGGCGTTTACGCGTCCCGCCTGCGGAACAAGACCAGCTCTCCGGCAACCACGATGGCCGCATACCCGCAGAACACCGCGAAGCCGGTTAACGATGAGAGCATCGGCCCGTTGGCGCGGATCGGCGATCCTGGGTTCACGTGCGGTGCGGGGTTGACCGTCCAGATCTGTGCCCCGCGGCCGTGGGCAGCCACTTGTCGACATGATCTTGCAAGCTGTGCGGCAACAGGTTTCCCGCTATCGGCAGAAAGAAAAGGACCGCGACCGCGGTGGCAAGCGCGGCCGCGGTGTGCCGGAGCAAGAGCCCGATGCCGAAAGCGAGCAGCCCGCCCACGGTCAGGCATAGCGCCCCGCCGATAACGGCTCGCAGCACGCCGAGATGGTCGAGCGTCGTGGAGATGTGGTGCGACGACATGATCTCCTGGCCGACGAAGAACGCCGCGACGCTGCTGATGAGACCGGCGACGAACGCCGCCGCCGCGAGCACAACGGCCTTCGCGGCCACGAACAGTCCCCGCTGAGGCAAGGCGATCAATGAGGTGCCGATCATCCCGGAGGAGTACTCCGAGTGCGGGCTGCGCGGGTGGCGAGGACGAGCCAAGCTGGCAGCAGCAACTGATCTCGGCGGCGGCGCCAAGTACTGCTCGATCGCCTTGGCCAGGCCGCCGCCCGCCATCACTTCCTGGCCCGACGGGTCACCGGCCCGGGTACCGTCGCCCGGGTCGGTGATGAAGAGCGCCTCGATGAGCGCTCCCGGCATCTGGCTCGGCGTGGTGAACCACCCCGGGGTCGGCGGGGCCGAGCAGCAAGAGGGTCCCGTAGTCGGCCGCGGCCGTGCTCAGTGCCGGCCCGCCGAGCTGGCTGTCGTCGGTCACCCCGAGGTTCGGGATTGCCCAGCCCTGCCGCGTTCATGGCTCCGAGAACGTTGTTCTGGACCAGCGTCGCCAGGCGGAGGTTCTGCGCCGCGAAGGATCGGCGGGCTCGTATCCCGTCACGGCGCCGGCGTTGTACTGGAGCCACCGGCGTCGAGGTAGATGCCCACGAGGACGTTCGCCTTCGCCATGTTGGCGCAGATGTCCCGGGCCACCACGTCGTCGTGCTCGCCCTGGACCGCAAACTGGCCTCCCGAGACGTCGCCGGGCTGCGGGGATGACCGTCTCGGCCTTCGTCCGTGACACCACGACGGTGAACCCCTTCGCCCGGAGGAGCTTCATTGTGTCGAGCTCGACCGGAAGCGTCTCGTCGGCTTCGTAAATGGTCTGCCCCGACTGGGTTTCGCCCACGTCCCCGGGTCGAGGCCGCCGTGGCCGGCATCGAGGAAACGGTCAGGTGGCGGTCACCCGACGAAAGCGGGGTACTCGACGCACGCGCCCGGCTCGAAGTACCTCGGGTCGATGGCGCGTGCACGTAGCGATGTGTCGTGCCGAGGACGCGCCGAGTACTGAATCCGACGTCGCGCGACGACTGAGACGCCAGCGCGACGGCCGCGAGGGCGGCGGCGTGGACGCACCGCGGGCGCATCCACAGCAGTGCTACGGCCGCTTCCATTCCGCGCGACATGACCCCCGTGTGCGTATGGCGTCAACCATACGCAGCGCGGCTGAAGATTTGATGACGCTCGGCGCGGCGCCGGACGCTCACGCCGCCGCGCTGGTGGCGGCGACTTTTCAGACGGTAACGACGGCAGGGTGCGCATAGGGACCCATGGCCTGAGAACTGATCGACGCTGATGCTGGCTCAGCCGGTGTGCAGCCGCACTCCGAGGCTTGTCGTTCAGCCCGAACCAGTCTGGAGTGTGACTGCTGGGTCGCCTGTTGGGGAGAGGGCTTCTTGGAGCTGCGCAGATGAAACACTCGGCGTGGAGAATGCCGCATTCAGGAAGCGGACCGTCTCCCCTCGCATGGCCTCGTCCGCCGCGCTGGTCCCGATGAATGTCGTGAGGTGATCGCCGCCGGCAAGGGTAAGAAGTGCCTTTGGCATCTCCGCCGTCTGATAAATCTGCGTGGCAGGGCCCAAAAGCCCGTACTCGTCCGCGGTGCCGACTGCGACGAGCAGGGCACCCGCGGTCGGCACTCCCCACGGGCCACTCACGCCGCTCGGGATCTCACCGGACATCGATATGTAGGCGCGGATCCGGGGGTCGGCGTACTGTGGATTGAGGGCCAGGAGCGCAATGTCCGTACCGCCGTCGCTGTGCCCGGCAACGGCAATACGGGTCCGGTCCACCGGTCCCTCCACCCCGCCGAGCAATGAGGAGATCACGAACGACATATCTCGCGCCTGCTCGGGGTAGTTGCTCACCGGCGAGCCTGGGAGCGTGTTGGTTGAGTCGGGGAAGGTGGGAGCGGCCACAAGGAATCCGGCCGCGGCCCAGGTATCGAGCAGAACCTCGTAGACGTAGGGATTGCTGTTCCACCCGTGAGCGAAGACGACCAGCGGAAGTGCTCCCACCGCGCCGATCGGACGACGAATGACGGTGACCAATGTTCGTCCCGGGTGCCCCGGCAGATCGCCGCGGGCTGGAGTCACCCGGCTCGGGTCGGTCAATGTGATCGTGGCGTCCTGAACCAGGAATGGCGGACCGGGTGCCGTCGTGGTCGTGGCGTGCTGAGCTTCGTGAGCTGACGAGTCCACTTCGTGTGTTGACTTCGAGGGGTGATGTTCGGGGGAGGCACTCAGAGCGAAAGCGCTGAGACCGATCACGACCAGTGCCAGCAACCCGATGAATGCAGTTCGAGAGCGATGGCCTCTGGAACCACCATCAAGCGGTGAGACGCCGGTCGAGGGTTGCCTGGTCACGAGGGCGCCGCTACGCCTCGACTCTTGGCCAGAGCGGGTGCGGACTGGACGTTGCGGTGCATCAACAGGTGGAGATGAAGGGACTCGAACCCTCGCCCTCTACCCTGCGAACGTACGGTTCTCGGCGTTTTGACCAGGCCCTTTCCGACGACTTTCCTAGTGGCGGCGTGGCGATCCCCTCAGGTTCGCTGACGACCCCTCTGCTTCCCGCACGATAAAGACACGAGAGACACGCTCGGGCATCCTCTCGTGGGGCCTGTCGACGGATCGGTAGTCACGTCCGATCGGCCGGCTCTCGAATGCCGGGGAAATGCCACTTGCACCCTGTTGGCAACGATCACGTTCCTCCTCGCTGAGCGACAGGACATGTTCGACCAGATGCAGCGGTGCCTGGGCTCGAGATGACGAACTACGAGGCCGTCGCGTTCGGCTCGCCCGAGCAAGTCGGTAAGAACCTCGAGCGCGATCCGACGGCGCCATGATGATCTTCATAGCGACCGACGTCGAGGGGCTGCACAAGGACAGCGAGTGTGCCACGCCCGCTGAGCAGCTGGACCATCTGCGCCGGAGACCGCCATCCATCCGCCACGGCTCACATGCTCCACAGCGCCTGGTGTGGGTGACAGGCGCGCTGCCGTCGGCGCGGCCAAAGGCCGGCGGCGGCGGCGATGCCGCCGGCCCAGGCGAGGGTGGTATGACCACGAGCTCGTGCCTTTTGGCGGAGGGGTAGACGGCTGTGGAGAGGGCGCCGATCCCGACGCCGACTGCGCCACCCAAAAAGGCGAGCACTACGGCTTCGGACAGGAACTGGCTTGATGTGCTTCATGACGCCGAAGCGAGTCCTGAAGAACTGAAATTCTCCTCCAACATGCCCGAGGTCTGGCTTCCCTCCCAGAACAGCTCGTCGAGCGAGCTCAGCCGGGTGTGGTCGGGGCCAGCGCCTTGAACTCTCCGTTCAGACCAGCCACTACGTATGACCTTTGTTCACATGTCAACGCCGAGAAACTCCATCCCGGGGCTGCGGGTTCATGTTCCCGTAAGGGTGGGGACGGCATCATGGCAGCGAGAGGTCCGGACCGGACTGCGACGAGAGACTCGGAAGAGAAGACCAGGACGGATATGGCCGCGAAGAAACGAGGCAGACGACCGGCGCCCCAGGGCCAGGCCTCTCAGCGCCTGGTGGGTTCCAGCGCCCCGGCCCGCACCCGGACCGCAGCGGCGCCTAGCCACGCGACGGGGAGCCGGACCGCCTCGCGTGAGCCGGCCCGCGAGCCGGTCCCGACGCCCCGGAGGCGCCACGAGGAGAGGCAGTGGCTCGATCCGCAATGGCTCGGTCCGCCTCCCCGCGCCCGCTTCTCCGCCGGGTGGGCCCTGCTGCCGTTGCGCGCCTTCCTCGGCTTCACCTTCGTCTTCGCCGGGCTGCAGAAGCTGGCCAACCCCGGCTTCTTCGACGCGTCCAACCCCGCCTCCGTCCAGTCCCAACTCGCCGGCGCCGCCCTCCGGAGCCCGATCCACTCGCTCATCAGTCCCCTGACCCACGTCGCAGTGCCGCTCGGCCTCCTCATTGCGTTCGGCGAGGTGGCCGTCGGCCTCGGCACGCTGCTGGGCCTGTGGGCACGCATCGCCGCCGTGGGGGGGATAGTCCTCTCGTTCATGCTGTTCCTCACGGTCAGCTATCACTCGAGTCCCTACTACACGGGGTCCGACATCGTGTTCGTCTTCGCGTGGATGCCGCTCGTGGTGGTCGGTGCCGGCGGCGCACTGTCCGCCGACTCGATCCTGGAGAACCGCGTCCGCGACGAACTCGGCGCGGAACAGACTGCGATCGTGCCGATTCCGTTCTCGGCCGCCCGCCGCGCCTGCGGCTTCTACGACCACGGGTCCTGCGGCGCCCGCAACGGCGAGCCCTGCCGCGCCGGCACCGTGCCCCTGGCTGATCCAGCGGGCGAGTCAGGCACGCCAAATGGGCCGGTCCGAGGTGGATCGCCGCACCATCGTCGTGAAGGGGGCGGCCACCGCCGCCCTCTCCGCCGCAGCGCTGGTCGGCGGAGCCCTGGCGGCCGGGCTCGGCCGGCTAGCAGGGGGGCCGACGACGACGAAGACGCCCACCCTGGGGGGTGTCGGCAGCGCGGCGCCGACGACCACCTCGACCACGGCCGGCGGGCCGACCACGACGTCGTCGACAGCGGTGGCGGGGCCGACCGCGCCGCGCCCGCCGGGCACTCGGATCGGGCCCGCGCACGACGTGCCGGTGGGCGGCGCCGCCACCTTCCAGGCGCCATCCTCGGGCGACCCCGCGCTCGTCGTCCAGCCGCATTCGGGGACCTATCTCGCCTTCGACGCGGTGTGCCCGCACGCCGGCTGCACCGTCGAATACGACACGGCCGGCAAGCTGTTCGTCTGCCCCTGCCACGGCTCGGAGTTCAACGGCATCACTGGCGTCGTCGAGATCGGCCCCGCCCAGTCGGGGCTCACGCGGCTCACCGTCGCCGAAGGCGGGGACGGCCAGCTCTACGTGGTCTGACGCCGACGGCGGACAGACCGCGCCCGCGCCGCGCCGCCCCGTACCTGCGGCCTACGCCCAGCGCTGCGAACACCTCCCACTCGCCGGGGATTGATGAGGCCCCTCCCCTCACGTTCCCTCATGATCCTCCTCTTCCCGCACGGTAAAGACACGTAAAGACACGCTTGGACAGAGCTCGTGGGGCCTATCCGCGGTCCGGTACTCACGACGACTTGTCGGCTCACGTCCACCCGGCCACCCCGGCGGGCCGTCTCCTACTTCTGCGTCGACGGCAGTGCCGCACACCTTCGGGTTCGAAGCCCGAAGCGCTGACCGTGCGGACATCAAAGGGTTGACAAGCCGCCGTGGTATCCAATTTGGGCCCTACGCATCATCGCAACTCTTCCGTCGATTCCGACACCAACCTGGAGTCGCATTCACTCGCTCTCAGATGAAGCGCCATCTTCGGGCACAGCTCCACCGCTGCATGGGCCAGTCTCTCAAGATCTCGAGGTACCGGACCGTCGGCGATGACCGGGTATCCCCAGTCGTCGAGTGCGATCAACTCGGGCAGGAGCTCCGCGCACGTCCCTCGGCCGTCGCATGCGATCCGGTCGACGCGCAACACCACCTTTGAATTCACGAGACTCCCTCGGTCGGAATGGCCATCGACGACCTCGGTTCACTGGCCGAACAACGGCCGGCGAGGTGCTCCGAAATCTCGTGCCCGAAGACGTCGAGGGCTGAGCGAACGTGGCGTGCAACGCCATCGGGGTGACCACAGGCTCCCCGGCCCTCGATCTCGTCGACCCATCGCGTCAGGTCCTCGTATCGAACCGGCAAGCCTCCCGCCAGCAGTTCCAGCTGTTCTGCAATCGCGGGCAGTCCAAATTTGCAAGGCCCACATTGGCCAGCGGATTGCGACGCCAGATAGCGGACGAGCCGCGCCGTCTCGAGCACACCGCACCCGGCGGCCGGAAGGGCCACGACCAGGCCGGCACCGAGTCCGACTCCGAGCCCGCTGGCGCTGAACGGGGAAGACAGCGCTGTCGGAGACGGTGTCCATGTGCCGAAGTACCCCCCGATCAGCAGCGCCTGGATCGACCTGCTCGGACCACCGGCGAGTTCAAGGACGTCGGATGTCGGGGTCCCGATCGCGACCTCGAAGACCCCGGGATTGACGAACGCACCGGAAAGGGTCACGAGCATCGTTCCGGGCTCGTCGGCCGTCCCCAACTGCCGGAACCAGTCCGCGCCGTGGCGACCCACGAGGGCCAGGTGCGCCAGCGTCTCGACGTTCTGGACGAGGGTGGGTCGGCCCCGAAGTCCGCGTTCGGTCATTCGGGGCGTCTTCCCCAGTGGGACCGGGACGCCTCGTCCGACCCAGTTGACGACAGCGCTCGCCTCGCCGGCGACGAAGCCGTCAGCGGCCGTGACGACTCGAAACTTCGCGCCGTCCAGCTGGATCCGCCGACGTTCAGCCAGCGCCGCTTCGACGCTTTCGCGCACCTCTCGATGGACGACCATGATGACCTCGGTCGCCCCAACGAGGCTGGCCGCAAGCGCAGCACCGTCGAGGACGAGGTGGGGTGAGCGAGTCAGGAGCACCCTGTCCTTCATGCTCGCCGGCTCCCCCTCCGTCCCATTCGCGACGACGAACGGTCTGCCGCGCTGAGCCAACAGGGCTCGAAGCTTGCGACCGGTCGGGAACGCGGCGCCACCATGACCGACGAGTCCGGCGCGTTCGATTTCGCCCAAGGTCCCGTCTCGCCAAGGTGCCGACGACGGGTGCTGCACCAGGGCGCCATGGCGCTCGAGGTGCGCCGCCAGCGTCGCCGCCGCCCACGGCTCAGGTGGCAGGAGCCTCGATGTGCTCGTCACCGCCTGGTTGGACACCATGTGATCCGAGTAGCTGCATAGAGGTCATGATTGAACCCCGGGACGGGCGCCACTCGCAGGCAGAGAGGGCGGATTCGAGCGCTGGATCGACCCCTTCCGAGACTGGCGGGTGAAGAGGATCCGATCGACCACGGCCAGGGCAACGGCGCTGCCCGAGCCCCACACCAGGGCGGCAACCCACCAGATGCTCATGTCGTTGCCGGCGCTGAGCGAGTGCATGAAGGCCAGCGGCCACGACGCGTAGGCCAGCCAGTGCACCGGCCGCCACCATCGGTGCCCGATCCGTTTGCGGACCAAGCTGGTGATGAGCACGGCCGCGCCGAGGTCCACCGCCAATGTGCCGAGGCTCAACGCCAGCGGCCTGTAGTGGGCCGTGAAGGGCAGGACGGCGGCCCACCATCCGATCGAAACGTAGGGATCAAGGACGGCGGTCGCCACATGGAGACCCAGCAGCGCCACGGAGAACAGGGCCAGAGTCCGGTGGAGCTCAGAGACCGCGAAGCGTGGCATCGAGCGCAGGCGGGTTCCCAGCCTCGTCGAGATGCCCAAGACGAAGACCGTGGAGAAGAGCACAAGGAGCATCAGGCCGCTCGCACGCGAGACGAGCCACATCCATGGGAGCTGGCTCACCGCCACGCCCGCGCTCACCGCACTCCCCTGAGCATCATGACCCGCGAGCCGAGACGGTCCACGGCCGGAGCAAGGAGTTCGCCGCCGTCGTGGTCCGGCCAGGACCCGACCAGGCGGACCGAACCGTCGTGCCCGATCAGCCGCGTCGGAAGTCGGGCTGCTGTGACCACGTCGAGCGCGTCCTCGCCCCCGACGATCAGTGCCGTCGATGCAGCGTTCGCGTAGGCACATGTCGGTGCAGCCACCGTCGCCGTGCGCCAGCGACCCTGCGCCGGCTCGCCGGTGCGTGGGTCGATGATGTGATGCAACGTGCGGTCGCCTCGGCGCCAGCGACGGCAGAGAACGGAGGAGGTGGCCACCCCACCACGCTGGAACCGCACGACGTGACCGGACGGTTTCTCGTCACCGATGGGATCCTCGGCTACCAGGATCGGCCATCCACCCTGGGGACTCTCGCCCGCCACAGCCAGGTCGCCCCCGAGACTGACGAGGACGCCGCCGCCGTCCATTGAGCTGTGGGCCGCCGCCGCGGAGCGATCCGAGCCCACACCCTTGGCAATTGCTCCGAGGTCGAGGACCACTCCGGCCGGTCTCCTGAGCAGTCGGCCGTCCAGCTCGATGGAGGCCCATCCCGGTGCCGGCGTCCCCAGGACCGGAGCATCCGGACGACTCTTGCGGATCGACGAGAAGTCGCGGTCGTAGCCCATCGCGATGCAGCGCGTCTCCGACGGTGGGATCGACCAGCCCAGCCGTCAACTCTGCGGCAGCCACCGCCGTCGCGAGGAGCTCGGCGAGGTCTTCGCTCAAGAAGAACGTGTGTGACTTTGACGAGTTCAACCGGGAGATTTCCGAGTCCTCCCGGAAACGGCTTGCTTGTTGATCGAGTGCGACCAGTTGGCGATCGACCGCATCGAGTGCACATGGGAGCTCGTGCGGCGGCCAGACGACCACCCGGGCGGTCGTGCCCAGGGCGGATCTCTCGGCCGCAGCGACGCCTCGATCCTTCAGGTCAGCTTGCCGCCACGTCGCACTGGCATGAGGACGGACCAGGGTCATCATCACGAGTCACCCGATCCCGCGGCAATGACCCGTCCAGAGCTCACGGCGCTCGGCAGTCCACCTTGCTGTGCTGCTGCCGAGACCGTGACGCCCGAGGCGCTTGTGGTCGCGACAGGGCTTCCGAGGGTGGGTCCACTTTGGACGGCGCCGGTTGCGGAAGTCGTGGCCCCGGCTGTGGTGGTCACGGCGGGCGTCCCGACCGTCTTGGATTGCGTGGCCGCGGCCAGGGCGCCCGTCGTGGCGCCGATACCAACGACCAGCGCGGCGAGGGACCAGTTGGACATCCGGCGGATCTTCCGGAGACCGTCGTTTCTGACTGTTTCGGGCGCGGGGGGCATGTGGCCAGTTCCACCCGCATACCTGCACGATGGCTCGGGATCTGTCTCATAGGGGCGCTTCTCCATGTTCTGTTCTCTCTCTTCGCTCAATCGGGCCGGTTGGCCTGTGGCGAGTGTGCGCCTCGCACGATGAGCTGATCGTGAGGAGAGGATGTGAGGTCTCACATGAATGCGACCTGAGCTCGACCGTCCGCAGAACGGAGGGGGATCCCTTTAGCCTGGACGTATGAGAGTCCTGGTGGTCGAAGACGACCAACGGATGTCCAACCTGCTGCAGCGGAGTCTGGAGGAAGAGGGGTACGCCGTCGACGTGGCCAACGACGGGCCCAATGGGTTGTGGATGGCCAAGGAGTTCCCGTACGGGGCGATCGTCCTCGACGTCATGTTGCCCGGGTTCGACGGCTTCGAGCTCTGTCAGCAGCTGCGAGAAGCGGAGAACTGGACCCCGGTCCTCATGCTCACCGCGCGCGACGAGGTCGGCGACCGTGTACGTGGGCTCGACGTCGGGGCTGACGACTATCTCGTCAAACCCTTCAGTCTGCTCGAGCTCGCGGCCCGTATCCGGGCCCTCACCCGCCGTGACGATCGCGCCCGACCGACCGTTCTCTCCATCGGGGACCTTCGACTCGACCCGGCGGCCAAACGTGCATGGAGGGGCGACACCGAACTCTCGCTGTCCCCAAAGGAGATGGCGCTCTTGGAGTTGTTCCTGCGACATCCGGGCACAGTGCTCTCCCGGACCCAGATCATCGATGCGGTCTGGGACTTCGCCTACCAGGGTGGCTCCAACGTCGTTGACCAATACGTGAAGTACCTGCGAGACAAGGTCGACACGCCCTTCGGCCACAGTGACATCGAGACCGTGCGCGGCATGGGGTACCGGCTCCGGTCAGCAGAACCCGTGTAGATCATGTCGATCCGCCTGCGGCTTGCCCTCGTCTTCGCGATCGCTTCGGCGGTGGTCCTTTCGCTCGGAGCCTGGCTTTTCGTCTCTGTGCTCTCGTCCTCGCTGTTGAGCTCCGTCGATTCGCAACTTGCGGTTCAGGCGTCCCACGCATCGAGCTATCTCAATGGGGGATCGCAGGTTCCGCCGACGACATCGGGCGCCAACGGGCCGGAGTACGTCGTCCAGGTCGTCGATGGCTCCGGAACGGTGCGGGGCTCGAGCGCAGACGCCCCGGCGGTGCCGATCATCCCTGCTGCCGTACTAGATCAGGCCAAGACGCAACAGGTGGTCGTGACCCACACCGGCAACGATGAGCACGAACGCGTCCTCGCACAACCGCTGCCCGGCCGAGCGGGGTGGACCGTCATCGTCGGAGCCTCGTTGGAGACGTACGACGCCACCATGAGCAGGGTGACGACCGAGCTGGTGATCGGATGCAGCCTGTTCGTTCTCCTCGCAACCGGCGGGTCGTATCTCCTCGCGAGGTCCGCGCTGAAGCCCGTGGAGCGGCTCCGCACCGAGGTCTCGGAGCTATCCGTGCGTGATCTCCCCGGCAAGCTCGCGGTTCCTCGGACCCATGACGAGATCAGCGCTCTTGCGAGCACGATGAACGACCTACTTGTCAGAGTTCGAACCTCACTCGAGCGCGAACGAAGCCTCGTCGCCGATGCCAGCCATGAGCTGAGGACGCCGTTTGCCATCCTCCAGGGTGAGCTGGAGCTGGCGCAACGACCGGGGCGGACCCGCGACGAGCTCATGACCACCGTGACCGTTGCCGCCGAGGAGGCCGCCCGGCTGACCAGGATCGCCGACGATCTGCTGCTGCTGTCCAGGGGCGATCAGGGCCAGCTGCCGATCCACGCCCGTGATGGTCGGCGTCCGGGACCTCCTGGACGAGATCATGGGCCACGCAGAACCCCGGATCATCGAGCACGGCATGACCGGCCAGGTCGAGTGCCCCTCGGATCTTCGGGCTCGCCTCGACCCGGACCGAATCCGGCAGGTCGTCGACAATCTCATCGACAACTCGTTGAGATACTGCCCCACCGGCTCGGCGATCGAAGTACGTGCCCAGGCAGTGGGTCGAGACCTCCGACTCGAGGTAGTGGACGACGGCCCGGGATTCGACCCGACGTTCCTGCCCCATGCGTTCGAACGGTTCCGGCGATCGGACACCAGCCGCTCCCGAGACCACGGCGGCGCCGGTCTCGGTCTGGCGATCGTGTCGTCCATCGTTGGTGCCCATGGCGGCACGGTCATCGCCGAGAACAGACCCGACGGAGGAGCATGTATCCGGGTCACGCTCCGAGACGCCATCTCGCCAAGCCTTAGTACCGCTCCGTAAATCCACTCCTGGAATGCTCGGACCACGTTCCCCATTTGCCGGCAATCGACGCTCGTTTCCCTACCCTCGATGTCCAGCAACAAGAGGACTCATGGGTTCAACCACGTCGCGAGGATGACGGTCGTGTGTGATAGCAGCCAGATCGAGCGAGCCGTTCACCAGACCGACCGCACCAGCTACACCCGACGCGGCAGTCAGACCCTCGGTTAGGACCGGGTCCGGCGTCTCTGCGGTTGTTCGATGGGGCCGAGGCGCTCGCCGTGCATCAAGCATCCGCCGCTCAGAGGCGGGCAGCAGAGCAAAAGGGCCCGAGGCGAGTCGCTCCAAAAGGCTAGGCAATCGGTGCGGTCCTCTACCTTAAAGACAAGACGTGGAACACGATCGAGACGTCTAAGGGTCCGATCACTCGTGCCGCCGTGCTCTCACCGGCCTTGATCTTTTCGCTCAGGTCGGCGTCGCCGAGCTGGCGGGCCGAGGGGACGCCGTTGCGGCGCTCGTAGTAGGCGGACTTGGAGACCTCGAGCAGTCCACACGCCTTGGCGACGTTGTGGCCTGCGGCTTTCTCCGCCTCGATGAAGGGGTCCACCTTCACCGGGCAAGAAGATCGTTACATAAACGCGAAGAAAGCCGTCGCTCGCTTGAGGATCTCGACGTCCTCGCGTAAGGAGCGATTCTCCCGGCGCAGTCTGCTCAGTTCAGCCCGCTCCTCACTGGTCAGGCCGGGGCGTTCGCCCTGGTCGATCTCCGCCTGCTTGACCCAGCTGCGCACATTGGTCTCGGTCAGATCGAAGTCCCTGGCCACCTGGCCGATGCTGTGGTCGCCGCGCCAACACAGCTCGACGATCTCAGCCTTGAACTCCGGAGTGAACGAGCGACGCGCACGCGGCTTCTTCTCCATCGTCTCCATTTTGGACATCCACCATCTGGGGCTGTGCCCCTGATGGTGGATGTCCGTCAAACCGGTGGAAGCCCAATAAGAGCCGAATCGGCGAATGACCCCTCACCTGACTCAGCCGGTCGCAGGGTGGGTTGGTGTCCTGCCATCCGGAGCCAGCAGATCAAATCCATCCGGGGTGTTCAACATCCCAGGTCCGGTTCCGGCGGCGTCGGTGATGCCGTACTGCCAAACGAGAGCATTGGTCGTGGGGTCGATGGCGACCATCCGGTTGGCGTAGTCGTCATTGATCATGACAGCGCCGCTCGGTAGTCGCTCAGCCAGCGATGGGTGATTGAGCATGCCGGGGCCCGAGGCGACGGAGTACCGGTAGAGCACTTGGCCGGCGCGGTTGGCGTAGATGAATGCCCCCGGCTTGTTGTAATCAGCGACAAGATAGAGGTCCGTTTCTAGCTGCTGGGGGTCCGACGGGTAGACCACCGGCACGTGGGTCGTCCACACCAACTGTCCCTCCAACGTGTACTCGCTGATCCACGAGCCGTTGATCTCGGAGATGAGGAGGTTGCCGTCGCCGAGCGGCGTGTCGCCGTTGGGTGAACCCATCGATGTGGTTGGGTTGTGGACGCAACGGCCGATGGTGCCAATCTGCCCGGCCACAGTGCCGTTCTTCTGGATGATCAGCACTCGACAGTTCTCGGCATCGGCGACGGTGATTTCGCCGTTCTTCAACAGGTATGCGTCGTCGGGCTCGTGGAGGTACCCGGCGGCTGATCCAGGCTGCTTCGGGTGCCCGTACTCCCAGAGAATCTTGCCGGAGGGATAGGCGATCTCAACGATGGTCTCGTTCTCTTCTTGGTTCGAGATGATGGCATGGCCGTTATTGATGAAGAACGCATCGTCGGGGAACACGAAACCGTAGGGGTCGGGCGGCGAGGTCGCCGACGGATAAGTCCAGGTGACCTTCATCGCCGAGTCCATCATCAGGAAGCGGTTGTTGCCACGGTCAGCGATGAGCAGTTGCATGCCGAAGTAAGGCGAGCCGGCGCCCGACGCGCCGGCAGTTCCGAAGCCCGTATTCGGCGTGAGCATCTGGACGGTCGATATTGCCACTCCGTTGGACTCGCCACCGACGAACCAGGCCGTGCGACCGAGGACGCTGACGCTCGAATGTGAGATGGGCACCTGCAGCCGCCCGGCAATGAGCATCTTGATTGTCTTCGGGTTGAAGGCCCAGATGGTGGCGACGGTGGACACGCCAGGGCTCGATTCTCCGCCGGCAGCGCCCGACGATCCCGAGCCCGCGCCCGCTTGGGAGCTGGGTGTCGAGGTAGTGGCCGAGACAGCGAGAAGCCTCCCCCTCGTGAAGCCCCCACCCTTTGGCACAGTGGCGGCCGTGGTGGTGGCACTGGTTGCTCCTGAACCTGGGTTGGCGCCGAGAGGTGGTGGCCCCAACTGCGTGGTGCCCATACCCGGGGTGACCGGTTGGGCCACCGTGCTCTCGCCCCCAGCCAGGTAAATCTGAGTCCCGATGGTCACGGCGGTGGCGGCGTCGAGCGGTACCGGCAGATGGCCGATCGTCTTTGCGATGTGATTCCTCGGGTTGACAACTTGGATCGTGTTCACCGACTCACCGGCGTGGGCGCCCACGATGGCCTGGCCACCAAAGACGTAGATCAGTCCGCCCAGCGCTGCGACCGCTGGATAACGGACCGGCACACGCAGCGAGGCGACGGTCGAGAAGGTTTGGCCGTCGGTCGTGGCGAGCACGGCAGGATCGGGGTTCGTGCCGTCGTAGCCCCCCACGATGTAAGTGGTCTTACCGACCGTGACCGACGCCGAATCGGAGCGTGGTTGGGGAAGGGACCCGATCACGGTGGCGGTCGCAATCGTGCCCGATCCGCTTGGGCCCGGAGTCGGCACGGCCTGGACGGTTGCAACAGTTGCCGGAGAGCCACCACCGAAGGCGACGTCTTGTCGGTTGATGACGGCACCTGATGAGTCATGGAGACCAGCAGTCAGATTGGCGACGTGGGCGAGCTTCCCGCTCGTGGTGTCGAGTGTGTAAATGCCTTGTGCAGAGACGTTCGATGCCGTCAAGCCACCGAGGATGGCAAGTTGGCTGCCCGCTGCCGGGAGCACGACGGCCCGGCTGATGGGGGCGGCAAGCGTCCAGGGGAGAAGGCCGGACTCGGCTGCGGCGATCCCATTCTTCCGGTGGTGGGTCGCCACGGTTCCCTTTTTTGACGAGGACGACGTGGACGAGAGCTTCGGAGCCGCGGCATAAACCGCCAGAAGGACGCCGAGGATAATGACGACGGCGAACATGACGACGGTGCGGATCCGTCGGCTGCGGGCTCTTGTTCGGGGGACATGTGTACGAATGGGGCGCCTGTGCGCGGGGTCAGGTGGCATGGTCGAGGCTCGGCCGTCTGTTCTACCCCAGTGGTACACCTATGACACGGCATCAGGCGTCACCAGATCAACAAGAGGAGACCCAAGAGCTTCACGCGCAAAGTGTGACTCTCAGTGTTTTGACCAGGCCCTCTCCTAGGACATTGCTAGTGACGGCGTTGCGATCCCCTCAGGCTCCCTCACTGTCCCTCCCCTTCCCGCTCGGTAAAAGACAGGTAAAGACACGCTCGGACAGAGCTCGTGGGGCCTTTCCACGGATCGGCACTCACGTCCGATCGGCGGGCTTTAATGCGCAGCGAATGGCGCTCTGGCACCCGATGGCCCGATGTCCGGCCCATCCGTGGAGCGCCGGATCGCACCTGTTGCTTCCAACTGTGCCCAGCCCGGGGAACGGCCCGATCTGGCACCCTGGTGAATGATGCGCTTCTCCCCTGGCATCACCCGATAAGACCTCGACGATGTGCGTAGGCGATCGCCTGGGGGCGGTCTCGGCTGCCAGTCTTCGCGAAGATCCGATTCACATGGGTCTTGACGGTGGCTTCACTCACGAAGAGCTCGCTCGCGATCTCGGCATTCGAACGCCCAGCGGCGATCAGTCGGAGCACCTCGGCCTCTCGCTCGGTCAGCCCGTCCGGCAGCGGACCGTTCCCGGTCCCCGTTCCGGGCAAGGTCGCCACCTCCACGAGTCGGGTCTGAACTGCCGGGTCAAGAACCGCTTGGCCTGAGGCGGCAGCCTCGAGGGCGCGGCGAATGTGATCGCGACCGGCGTCCTTGGTGAGGTATCCGATCGCCCCCGCCCGGAGCGCCCCGACGATGGACTCGTCATCGGCATAGGTGGTGAGCACCACCACCTGGGTTTCGGGATGGTCGGCGCGGATCCGCCTCGTTGCCTCAACCCCGTCCACTCGGGGCATGCGCAGGTCCATGAGCACGACCTCCGGGGACACGGCCGCGACCAGTGCGACCGCCTCTTCACCGTCCGAGGCAGACCCGACCACCTCAACTCCCTGCATGGTCTCCAGCGACGTGACGAGACCCTCGCGGACGACCGTCTGATCGTCCACCACCACGACTCTCACCCCGGCACCGCCACCTCAACGGTGAAACCCAGCGAGCTCGGCTCGGCTACGACCTGTCCACCCAACAACTCGATGCGCTCACGCATGCCTTGCAGGCCGAAGCCACCGCCCGTCGTCTTCAGCTCGCTTGCGACGGCGTCCGGACAGAGCCCGTTCGTGACCGTAAGGGTCGTCGAGTGCAGGTCGAAGTCGAGACGGATCGACACCGGCGCCCCGGGTGCGTGCTTGCGGGCATTCGTGACGGCCTCCTGCGCCGCGCGATACAGGGCCAATCCGGCGTCGGAGGCGAGTGGACGGGGCGCACCGGTCACGACCAGCTCAGCGTCGTCTCGAGCGGCCAGGGACGCCAGTTGCTCGGTCAGGGCCACCGGCTCATCGCGCAGCGCGTGCACCGCCTGCCGCGTCTCCTCCAGACCCTGTACGGCGAGTCGCCGAGCTCCTTGAACCAGCTCGCGCGCTTTTGTCGAATCGTCGCCGCTCTCCAAGAGCGCGTCAGCAGCGTCCAGTTGGACCGACAAGGCTCCAAGCGAGTGGGCCAGCACGTCGTGGACCTCGCGTCCGATCCTGTTGCGTTCGGCCAGCGCTGCCGCTCGATCCCGCTCGGCGTCGGCCCGGACCCGTTCGGCGAGGAGTTGCTCGGCCTGAAACGTCCGCTGTGCGTATTGACGCCGGCTCGCGCCGACCATGAGCCCGACGACCACAGAGAGCGCACCCTCGGCGATGAGGACCGTGGGACCGCCCAGCGCTGACGTGGCCACCGCAAGCGCGCCGACACCGATCGCTCCCACGCCCGATGCCGGGAGTCCCTCGAACGCGATCCCGGCAGCGAGTCCGGCGACGGCCATGAAGGTGATGGCAATGGGCGCCAACGCCGCGAGGCCGCCTCCCGACGCAGCCAGGAGGGCAAGGAAGCACCACGTCGTGCGATCCGAGGCCCCGCGCCGGCGGCTGGCCATCCAGCCCAGCCATCCCATCCCGGCGCCGACCATCAGCGCCGACTTGATCGGGTGGTTCGCAGACACGCCGCTCGGTGGCCGTTGGTGCGCCGTGGCCCACAAGAGGCCGGCAAGGGCAGCCAGGCGAGCGGCGCTGAGGATGCGCTCTGTCCTGGTTCCAAGCTGAGCTCGGAGTTGGGTTGCCAGCCCCACGGACAAAATGATCCCACTCGCGCGCGGCTCCCGGCGCTTCTGAGGCTCAGGCCGCCGCCGGGGACCTCACGAATCCGCCCCGCTCGATGACGGCGCCAGAGCGACGAGCCTTCACATAGAGGCCGGCGGTTCGGGTCGCCACCTCGGCCATTGCCATGAGGATGAAGGCTGTGGCCCAGGGCGCTCCGGAGGTGATGTCGTGGGCGGCGCTGAACCGGGCGATGGTCGTTGCGCCACCGTGGGTGACCCACAGCGAGAAACCGAACCGGGCGCCGATACCCGCCACCCACAAGACGGCCGCGAGGGCACCCGCCTTGGCGAAAGCGCCCGGGCCGTCGCGGCGAACCGTCGTGGCTAGTGCGGCCAGGGTCCCCAAGGTGGCGCCGAGCGCCGTGCCTCCGACCACGAGCACGAGGTCGTTGCCGGCGGTCGGGATGCCATGGAGGATGGAAGTGCAGACATAGATCGTCACGACCAGGGGGAACACCAGGCGGGCCTTGGTCACCTTGTGGCCCCGGACCTGCAGGACCACCAGAGCGACCAGGAAGACGTTGAGGAGGTATTCGGGGAGTGTCATGCCATCAGTGTCTGCCTCGAACGGCGATCCGGCGTCAGTCCAGGGGTTGACTGGCGGGTGGATCCCGTCTCCACCCCCAGGGTCACGCCGGTGATCAGACAGGCCCGCGCCAACCAGCCCCAGACTCGACCGGTAAGCGCCGACCTCCGGCGTGCTCTGTCCGCCTCTCTTGTCGATCCAAACTGCCCAGATCGGCCTGATTGGGACAGTGTCGCGGTCTGAAGTCGGCCCCGCTTCGGTGCTCAGGATCGGGTCAACGCCAGCTCATGTCGTCAGCGAAGTCCGCTCAAGCGGCGAGGCTGAACGGCGGGTACCGATCGGTGAGGAAACCGACATAGGACTCGACACGAAGCGCGTAGCGATAGGCGTCGACAAGGAAGTCCCGGATCCGTTCTGGGTACTGCCCGGTGACGAACACGACGAGCGAGCCGACGATGATGCCCACGCACGCGGCCACAAAGAGGGGGGCCAGGACGAAGTATTGGGGAATGGCCAGGAACCACTTGTACAACGGCTTCCACCGCTCGAGGTGCTCGGGGTAGATCAGACGCAGAGACGTGTGCGACTCCACCCCGTCGTCCTCGGAGGAGAAATCAAAGTCGAACATGGGATAGTTCTCGTGCATGAAGAGCGCGTAGCTCATAGCCCGCCACTCATAGCGATAGGTCATGACGATGGCGTCGAAAACCGACCGTGGGATGCACTGGGTGAACAGCACCGTGAAAAGGCTGATCAGGGTCAGGACCTGTCGGAGGGAGCGCAGCGCCCAGACGATCATTGAGGTTCCATAGTTCCTAGGACACGATGTGTCAGCAATTTTGGGACACCCGTTCTGAGGCGGTCCCGTGGATCTGGCCAAATACTGCGTCGACGCCGTACTCGTCGAGGGCCGCTCAGTGCGGGCCGTGGCGGGGGCCACCGGGCGCTCGAAATCCTGGGTGCAGCGCCACGTCGCCCTACCAAAAGGGCGGTGCAGAGGCCCTGGTCCCGCGCAAGCGCGGGCCAGACAATGGGCCCGAGCACAAGGCGACGGACTTCCACGACCGCTCTCGTGGCCAAAGGGATCGACCACGTGCGCATCCCGCCTCGTTCTCCCAACCACAATGCCGTGGTCGAGCGCTTCCATCAGAGCATCCTCCAAGAGTGCTGGCGCCCGGCGTTCCACCGCCGGCGCTTCACCTCGCCCCGCCAGCTCCAGGCCGAAGCGGACGCCTGGCTGCTCACCTACCACCGTCGCCGGCGCAACCACGGCGACTACATGCGCGGGCGTACGCCTCAAGAGGTCCTCGACAGCTTCAAGTCCAACAAGGCAGCATGAACACCATCAAGTACCACAGCGTCCATCTGTCACCTCAACTCCCGGTCCGGAAGCCCTAGGGCGGACGGGAAGGCGCACCGGACAACCCTGATGGTCCTCCGGAGCAGCGTGGCCCAGGTTCGATTCCCGCCACTTCGTCCGCCACCTCCACCAAGAGGTGTTGCCGTGACCACCGAACGTCATTACAGTCCGAAATGGCGATCGACGTGACCGCAAGGTCCTGGAATTGATTGCGTGGGGTGGAGGTGCCGCTCGGGTCCGACGTGAGCAATGGACATCAGTCAGGATTGCGTTTCAATCACCTTGACCGACGATCGAGCCATGCGCTCGACAAGATCGTGCCAGGCAGAAGAATTGGGACCAATTTCCTAGGCGTTTCGTTCAAACCTGGCCTGAATTCGATCAGCTGCACTGATATTTATCTGTTAAATCCCAGAAAGGGGATGGCAACATGGGCAAATCCGAACCTTTCGAGGTGGACCCGAAGCAGTACGAGGTCTCAAGGCGTCGATTCTTGCAAGTCGGCGCAGCCGCAGCATCCATCCCCCTCCTCGGAGGAATGATGGAAGTGCTGACCGAACGTGGAGCGGCGGCGCAAAGCTTCAGAGACGAGTCGATGGAAATGTTCGCCTCTCACCCCGCCTACAAGTTCACGTTCGTCAACCACGTGACCACCAACACCTTCTTCACCGCCACCCAGTACGGGCTGCAGGACGCCGCTTCGATCCTGGGCATTCCGAAGCCCGTGTGGACCGGTTCGTCGACTTCGGCGACCTCCGACATGGTCAACGCCATCGACATCGCCATCTCCGGGAAGGTGAACGGCATCGCGACCACGCTCATCGACCCGACGGCATTCAATGCCCCGGTCGACCGCGCGTTGCACATCGGCATTCCCGTCGTCGCCTACAACGCCGACGAGCCTGGGAACAACCGCATGGCCTACATCGGGCAGAGCAACACCACGGCCGGTGCTGCGGCCGCAGCGAAGATCGTGAAGCTCATTCCGAAGGGAAGCCTCATCGGAATGGTCATCGCCACCCCCGGGACGGGCAACATCCAGCCGCGGATCGACGGGGCCCTGCCGACCTTTCAAGCAGCCGGGATGCAGACAGCCACCGTTGCCGGTGGCGCGCTGCAGGCAGCGGAGACCACGGCCGTCCAGGCATGGTGGGAAGGCCACAAGGACGTCAAGTTCATGTACGCGGTCGACTCCGGTGACTCCATTGCCGTCGCCCAGTGCATCGCGAACAACAACTTGGCAGGCAAGACCCTCGGCTCCGGATGGGACGTGGGCACCCAGGTGCTCCAGGGCGTGTCGAAGGGCCAGCTCGCCTTCACGATCGACCAGCAGGCATACCTGCAGGGCTTCGTACCGGTGATCCAGTTGTTCCTCTACAACATCTCGGCCGGTCTGATGAAGCCATGCGACACAGACACCGGCCTCGGCTTCGTGACGAAGTCGAATGTCAAGCCATACCTCGCGCACCCGACGCGGTTCGAGGGAAGTACGTCGAAGGAGACGGCCTACAAGCCGCCGGCGACGATCACCACCTGATCGGTGCTCGATACGACACCTGACGAGGGGCTGGTCCCCGCTCCGCGCTATGCGGAGCGGGGACGGCTCCGGTCGATGTCGGACGTGGTATTTCAACGACCGGAGATGACGATCTTCATCGTCGCCGTGGCGCTGATCGTCTACTTCTCAATCAGAAATTCAGCCTTTTACTCGTACACGAACATCGTCACAATGTCGCAGTACACGGCGCCGATCGCGGTGATCGGCGCCGGCGAAGTGTTGCTGCTCGACCTCGCTGAGATCGACCTCTCCGCAGGGCAGGTCTATCTCACCGCGCCGTGGTTCGTCGTGCTGCTCTCGCAACACGGCTTACCGCTCGGGTGGGGGATCGCCGTCTCAATGCTGATCTGTGTCGGCATCGGCCTCTTCAACGGGATGGTCGTAGTCGGGCTTCGCGTCCCCTCCTTCGTGGCGACGCTCGGCACGAACTTCGTCCTCGCCGGATTCGTCCTCATCGCGTCTAACGACATTCAAGCTGACATGGTCGGTACGACCGGGAGGTTCGGCCAGGTCTTCGGGATCAGCAATTGGGCAGAGGGGCTGTGGGGATTGGCGATGGTCCTGTTCGTTTGGGCATTGCTCAAGGGGACACGATTCGGACTTCACACCACGGCGACGGGCGGCAATGAGCTCGCTTCTGCCGAGGCCGGAGTCCCTGTGCGCCACGTGAAGGTCTGGTGTTTCATCATCATGGCCATCCTCGCCGGCATGATCGGCATCATCGACGCGATCCGAATTGGGAGCCTTGATCCTGCGGCCCCGGGGTTGAACGAGATGCTGAGCGGGGTGTCGGCCGCGGTCATAGGGGGAACAGCCCTCACCGGTGGCAAGGCCACAGTTCTCGGGACCCTGATCGGAGCGATTGTGCTTGGCGTTCTCGAAGATGGGTTCAATCTGATCGGTATCAGCGCGAACTGGTTCATCCTCGTCGAAGGGGCCGTCATCCTCGTTGCAATGGCGGTGAACGTCCAGCTGGGAAGGTGGACGGTGAGGACAGTGAGGAGATGAACGAGACGCAGCCCACCGACCCGATCGAGGCGAGCAGCGGCGAGGCGCACGGCGTGCCGGCAAGTGGTGCCGGTCTGAGGGTCGATGAGGGCAAACCGGACGAGGACGAGAACGACATCATCCTTCGGACGGAAGGGATTACGAAGAGCTTCGGCCCCCTCATCGTCCTGCGGGGCATCGACATCCACCTCAAGCGCGGTGAGGTGCTCGGGCTCGTCGGCGACAACGGAAGCGGCAAGAGCACCCTGGTGAAG
Source organism: uncultured Acidimicrobiaceae bacterium (assembly GCA_963824445.1). Classification (GTDB taxonomy): domain Bacteria; phylum Actinomycetota; class Acidimicrobiia; order Acidimicrobiales; family RAAP-2; genus Bog-473. The sequence goes on from CAWGPG010000004.1 coordinate 1,061,744, forward strand.
ATCCTCTGCGGCTTCCAGCGACCCGACGCAGGGCGGATCTTCGTCGAGGGCAAGGAGATGACTCTCCGCACCGTAAAGGAAGCACGGGCCCAAGGCATCGAGACCGTCTATCAGGACTTGGCGCTCGTTCCTGCGCTCACGGTGTACCAGAACCTCTTCTTGAACCGTGAGCTGACCCGATTCGGGAGGATCAAGTGGCTGAGGAACAATGAGATGCGCCGGCTGGCCCGCGAGTACCTCAGCGACATCAAGGTCGACATTCCCAGCGTCGACGCGCTCGTCGAGACGCTTTCCGGCGGCCAGCGACAAGCCGTCGCGTTGGCGCGAGCCACGCGCCAGGAGGCGAAGGTGCTCCTCCTCGATGAGCCCCTCGCGGCCATGGGAGCAAAGGAATCTGCTCTTGTCATAGAGCTGGTCAAGGACCTGTCACACAATCACGATGTCTCAATGATCGTGATCGACCACAACTACACGCACCTCTTCGAGCTCTGCGACCGATTGAACATCCTGCAGGAGGGGCGCATCACCTACGATCAGAAAGTGGAGCAGACGTCGATTGAGCAGCTGACCGAGCTCATGGTGGCGGATTACCGTCGCCGCGTCACGGCGGGCAGGGTGGAGCTCGATCGTTGATGGAGCCGACGCGCTTGAAGTGCCCCTGGGTCCGTTCTGGCGTTCAGAGACCATGGCTCGAAGGGACCACCCCACCGAGGTAAGGAGCCACAGACATGGAGTACCGCCAGCTCGGCTACACGGGAGTGCGTGTCTCGGCGCTCGCCCTCGGCACCATGACATTCGGCGGCCGCGGCAAGTTCGCGATGGTGGGAGAGGTCGACGTCGATGTCGCCCGACACATGGTCGAGCGGTCGCTCGACGTCGGCGTCAACTTCATCGATACGGCGGACGTCTACTCGGATGGCCGGTCCGAGGAGATAGTTGGGGAGGTCATCAAGGGAAACCGTGACCAGATTGTCCTCGCCACCAAGGCGCGCTATGCGATGGGTGACGGCCTGAACGATGCCGGTCTTTCCCGTCGTTACCTCTTGCACGCCTGCGAGGCGAGCCTCCGGCGCCTGCAGACCGACTACATCGACCTCTACCAGGTGCACGAACGGGACGGCGTCACCCCGATGGACGAAACCCTCGATGCCCTCGACACCCTCGTCCACCAGGGGAAGGTCCGCTACATCGGGTGCTCGAACCATTCAGCGTGGCACGTCATGAAGGCGCTCGGTATCTCCGAGCGCCGCGGCTTACAGCGCTACGTAACCCAGCAGATCTACTACTCCCTGCTGGATCGGGACGCCGAGTACGAGCTCATCCCACTCGCCATCGACCAGCAGATGGGAATACTGGTTTGGAGCCCGCTTGCCGGCGGCCTGCTCTCCGGAAAGTACCGGCGGAACGAGGACCGCCCCGAAGGTGCGCGGCAAACGACGAGCTGGGGCGAACCACCTGTCTATGACGTGGATCGGATGTACGACATCGTCGAGAGCCTGGTCGAGGTGGCCGCCGCTCGCGGAAAGTCTCCCGCCCAGACCGCGCTCGCGTACTTGCTCGGACGTCCGGCGGTCACTTCGGTGATCATCGGGGCGCGGACCGAGGAACAGCTCACCGACAATCTCGGCTCGGCCGAGTGGACGCTCACTCAAGACGAGCGCGCCACGCTGGACAAGGCCAGCGCACCACATCTGATCTATCCCTATTGGCACCAGGCGAAGACCGCCCCGGAACGGCTCAGCCCTGCGGACGAGGCGCTCTTGGCGCCGTACCAT
>CAWGPG010000005.1:0-200347 GCA_963824445.1 uncultured Acidimicrobiaceae bacterium
AGTGCCAGCTCAACGTATTTCGCAGTTACCCGGTGTTATTCGCTATCGACCCTTGTTCGTCGCTGCGTGTTGCACGAAACGGGTCTCGAGAAGTCTGTCGCACGGCGTTGCACGACGATGCTCAGACATCGGCGCCACGATGTTTCCTAGGCTTACCAGCAGTCCTTGCGACGCCAGAGATGTGGTATCGGACCGTTGGCCTCGAGGAGGTAGCGCCATGGCAAGCTCAGAGGCCGTTCATCTGGCAGTGTGTTCGCCGAGTGGACCCGCTTGGCTTCTTGCGGCCCTCTCGAGCGCGATTAGCGTCCGCGTGCTGGGTACGGTGGGTTTTTGGCGCTGTTTTCCAGGACCGAAACTGCCGAAACGGCAGTCGAGCAAGCGCTTCGGATCGAGTCCAGCAATCCGGATGGCGTAAGGGACGCGGGCTTTCCGCGGAGATGGCGTCGGAAGGCCATTCCGGCGCTTGTGGCATGGCTTCGGAGCGAAAGAACAATGCGCCTAATCCTTGACTGCGACGACGAGGCGGGCTGGACGCTCCTCGTCTCCTCACTGCATACGTGTCTAAGCGACGCCGGTGCCCCCCCCTTCAACGAAACCCCAAGATCAAGCAGCCTCACGTTGTGGCTTCGTGGTAGCGGTTTTGGATCGTCAGACACCTGCAGAGCTTCGGCCCGCCCTGGATCGGGCTCGGACGGAAGGCGAACGCGAGGATCACCGACATTTCCGCGGCGGTCGCCCTCGAGCAGCTACTGGTCGCCGGCCACCGCGTCGGAAAGGGTCGTCGAACTGCTTAGCGTGCCTTCAGGCGCATACCGTCGTTCCAGTGGAGTCTCGAATACGGTATCTGGTGGCGGAATAGGTCGGTCGCCAGGACGTGATCGACGAACTTGAACTCATCGGGCCAGGAGGAAATTTCTCTAGTCAAGGGAGATGCGGGTGATGGTAAATCTGCTCTCGCAGCCCGACTGCTGACGAAGTTTGAGGGGCGTTCGTGGACTCCTGAAGCTGACACCATTGCGTTTGTTCGGGTGTCCATCGATGAGGGGCGATGCGACGCCAGCTCGTTCCTTCGGGCCTTAAACGAGCGGTTTTCTGATTTCCTTGGCGAGTTAGCTCCCCCGGTCGGAGGACATCGACACGATGAGAGGCTACACGCCGCTTATCTCTTGGGTCGGTTGGTCCAAGGACATCGAAGTCCCCTCCTCATTGTCGACGGTCTTGACGAGCAGGCGAGCCAAACGCCAACAGTGACCCAGGTCTGTCCAGTTTGATCTCGAGCGATGTTGCTTGCATCACGACCACACGACGCGATCCGGACCCTATCGGGGCTTTGGCTCCCGAAGACCCGCTCCGCCACGCCCGTAGGCTTCGGCTGCGCCCGCTCAACTTGGTGGAAGTTACCCGAACCATTGTCCCGAGAAAACATTAATAGCGAGCTAGTGCAATCGGTATTTCGGCTAACGAAAGGAAACGCTCTATATGTTCGTTCGCTCTGCGAGGAGCTCATTGCCAACGGAACCGAGGATCTGCGGGACCTTGAAAAAGATCCGCCCGCCACCGTGACTAGCTTCTTCGATCGGCAATTCGATTACGTGCGTGATCAGGTCGCTTCCTCGTCTCTCACCTGGCGAGGCGCTCGTCGCCCTTGCGGCAACGGCTGGGCCTATCAGTCGTTCTGACCTTCAGTTTCTGCGGTCTTACCCCCGCTGAACTCACCGAGGCGTTGCGACCCGTGGAACGCTACCTGTTACCGGGAACGGACCTCCAGTTCGTTCATGTCGAACTCCGGCGCCGAGTGGAGGTTGCGGCAGGTGACCTGCGACCTGTAGAGGACGCATTGGTAGAGTGGGCTGATCTATCCGTGGCCTCTGATGACGCGCTGCCAGCGTATGTGGTTCGCCATTATGCCTCCATGCTGAGGGCTGCCGGGAGAGAAGAAGACCTTGCCGCACTGATAACCCCACGATGGAAGGCCGCACGGCGCGCCGTCGACTTCACCTCACCGACATCTCCATGAAGATGTCACCATGGCCATGGAAGTAATCGGCCGAGTTGACCCGCCCGATTACCAGAGCTTTCTGCGATTGTCATACCTTCGGGCACGTTGAGGTCTTCGGAGGACACGTTCCCGGCGTCCTACTTCGAGGCATTGGGAAGAACGCGGTCAACTCGAACACGCGGAGGCAGTCATTGACACCATGGTGGATCCCACGTGGGCCGTTCATGCACTCGTAGCAACCTTCGCTGGAGCAGCCGATCCGAGGCTCTTGGCTCGGGCAGAGAATGAGGCGGCGAGGATCGGGGTCCCGGAACGGCAGGATGCCACGCTCTTGGCGATTGTGAAAGCTATCGCCGCCCACGTTGAGCTTTTAGGGGTCGCGCCCGAAGAAGTAGCTGCTGCAGTCGCGCATGGGAGGTCGCAGGTTGAAGCGTTGGTAGCACTCGTGGAGGTAGGCGGGCGAGCGGGGCCTCTTGGATCGGGCCCAAGACGTCGCAGCCGCCGTTACTGACCCTCAGGACCAAGCTGAGGCGTGGGCGCTGATAGCGGTTGAGTGCGTCAGCCGACCTGCTGAATAAGAGCGAGAGGTACTCGAGTCAATCGACAAATGAGATCGGGACGAGACCCTCGGTGGCCATCGTGGAAGCCGTGGCGGCACGTCCCGAATGGCTCGGACTGGCCGAGGAAATAGCCTCGACAATTGCCGAACCGCGATTTGAGGTCGAAGCGTTGGCGCTCATTGTTCGGGCCGGCGGGTCGAAGGAACTCTTGAATCGAGCTGAGCAGATCGCACAAGCGTGCGACCCGAAAGACGAAGAACAGGCCAGCGCTTGGTTGGCAATTGTCAATGCCATGGCGGAACGGCTCAAGATGTTTGATCAAGCCGAAGTTCTGACCGCAGGCATTTCTGACGAGGAACGGCACGTTTGGGCTCGAATGGCGATCGCGGAGGCTATGGCGAACCAGCGACCGAATCGCTCGGCCGAAGCTGAAGAGTTGGCCAACACGGTTACGAACGCGATTGATCGGTCACAGGCGCAGGCGGCGATAGTAAGGGGGATGGCTAGATACCCAAGTTCTTGGGCAAGGCGGAGGAGATCGCCGCCTCCATTACGGAGCCGTCGAATCAGGCTGACGCATGGGTGGCCATTGAAGAGGCGACCGGATCCTCCACATATTTGGAACGGGCGGAGGACTCCTCGCAAGGCATTTCCGAAATAAATGGTTGGCACCAACGAGCGTGGTCAGCCATTCTGCGCTCTGTGTCGAGCCACCCGGCATTGTTTCTGCACACGCCCAAGAGATCGCCTCCACCATCCCCGATCCAAGGTCACAGGCTGAGGCGTGGGTGACGATAGTGGAGGCGGGCGGGCCGGTATCGAACTGTTGGATCGCGCCCAAGAGATTGCCGCCGATCACCGACCCCTCGGAGCAGGCCGAGGGGTGGTTGGCCATTGTTCCGCACCGAGATGGCGGTCCACCCCGAATGGCTCGGGCGAGCTGAAGAGATTGCCGCCGTCATCACCGATGACAGCTGGGCGCAAGCCGAGGCGTGGTCGGCAATCGTTCAGGCGGTGGCGGTCCATCCCGAATGGCTCGAACGAGCCCGAGATCGCCTCCAGCATCCCTGATCCAAGGTCACAGGCTGGGGCGTGGGTGGCGATGATCGAGACGGGCGGGCCGCTCGAACTGTTGGATCGAGCCAAAGCGATCGCCGCCACGATCACCGAACCCTGGGAGCAACGTGTAGCGTGGCGGGCAATCGTTCAGGCGGTGGCGGTCCATCCCGAATGCTAGAAAAACCAGCCCAAGAGATCGCCTCCAGCATCCCTGATCCAAGCTCACAGGCTGGGGCGTGGGTGGCGATAGTGGACGCGGGCGGGCCGGTCGAACTCTTCGCGCACCAAGAGATTGCCGCCACGATCACCGACCAGCCGCGCAGCGGGCCGAGGCGTGGCTGGCCATTGTTCGCGCGATGGCGGTCCATCCCGAATGGCTCGAACGAGCCCGAGAGATCGCCTCCAGCATCCCTGATCCAAGGTCACAGGCTGGGGCGTGGGTGGCAATGGGCACGGCGGGCCGGTCGAACTCTTCGAGCACGCCCGATTGCCGCCACGATCACCGACCCCACGCACCAGGCCGAGGCGTGGCTGGCCATTGTTCACCGCGATGGCGGTCCACCCCGAATGGCTCGACCGAGCCCGAGATAGCCTCCAGCATCCCTGATCCAAGGTCACAGGCTCAGGCGTGGACAGGAATCATAACGAAAATCGCGCCACGCCAGCTTGATCGAATCACGCGCAGGAGATTGCCCTCTCGATAACCGACCTTTATTGGTCGAACGAGTCTTGGATAGCTATAGCGAAGGTAGGCAGCGGTGTTTTGCGCGGGATCAGGGCAGTGACCAAGCTGATGACGATGCTCTCCGAGGCGTCAACCGTCGAGTTTTGGTTCACCCGACTTCCTCAAGTCATAACGATCTTTGACGTTTGCGACCAACCGGAAGCCGTAGCTGATTTTGCCGATGGAATCAATGGTGTTAACGCCAATTTCTTCGGCTCGATCTCTCTGGATCGCTAGTTGGCCGGACCCCACAGCTAACACATTTTTGTCAACCTTCGTCATAGCCCCGTAAAGCCGATCCCGTCTTCCCACCACGACTCCCGTTCTGAAAAGCGTGAGGTCCGCGGATCGATGCCTGGCCCGACCACCGCAAAAGGGGCTCTCCGCGTCTGAGTAGGGAGTAGCCCTTCGCGACCATCCGCGAACACGGCCAGAGGTCCCGCAATCGTTGCTGTGTTCCAAGACACCAACGAAGGAGACCTCTGACTGATGGACGACGCTACCGGCCTGGCCGAAGCCCTGTTGGGACTCTCCGAGTTCCGGGTGCTCGACGTGACCGAGTTCCCCGACGAGCTCTGGGTCAGCGTCGAGACCACCGCCGACGTGGTCGGCTGCCCGCGCTGTGGCGTCCACGCCCTCGCCCATGAGCGCAAGCGCGTCGACATCCGGGACCTGCCCTGCTTCGGTCGTCCGGCACGACTGATCTGGCTCAAACGCCGCTGGCGCTGCGCCGACGTGGACTGTGAGGCCAAGACCTGGACCGAGGAGGTTCCCATGTGCCTCCCCGGGCGGTCCTCACCGTGCGGGCCGGAGCCGAGGCGACGCGCCAGGTGGGCGAGCTCGCGCTGCCCGTGGCCGTCGTCGCCACCGAGCTCGGGGTGAGCTGGTGGACGGTCATGGACGCGGTGATCACCCACGGCACCCCGCTCGTCGACGACCCCGAGCGCGTCGGATGGGTCCGGGCCCTCGGCATCGACGAGACGTCGTTCCTCTCGGCCACGAGGGATCACCACACCATCTACGCCACGGGGATGGTCGACCTCGACGCTCCCAAGGTCATCGACATGGTGAAGGGAAACAGTGCCGCTGACCTGCGCCGATGGTTCAGCACCCAAGATCCGCTCTGGCTCGAGACGATCGAGGTGGTGGCGACCGATCTCGCCGAGAGCTATCGACGCGGCATGGCCGGGCACCTCGACCACGCGCGTGCGGGTGGCCGATCCCGTTCCATGTCGTGCGCGCCGCCAACCGGATGCTCGACAAGGTGCGCCGGCGGGTGCAGAACGAGACGCTCGGGCACCGTGGCCGCAAGGGCGATCCGCTCTATCGGATCCGCAAGCTCTTGTTGAAGGGCGCCGAGCGCCTCGACGAGCGCGGCCACGAGCGCATGCTGCTCGGGCTTCGCCACGGCGATCCCCACGACGAGCTCCTCGGCGCCTGGTTGGCCAAAGAATCCGTCCGCGACGTCTACCTGACCGAGCGTGTCGGCGAAGCGCGCACCTTGTTGCGCAAGGCCATCGTCGGGTGCCAGGGCGACGAGGTGCCCGAGATCCGCTCCCTCGGCCACACCCTCGAGCGCTGGCAGAGCGAGATCTTGAACCATCACCGCACCGGTGCCTCCAACGGACCCACCGAGGGCATGAACCTGTGCGTGAAGAGGATCAAGCGCGCTGGCCGCGGCTTCTCCTGCTTCGAGCACTACCGCCTGCGCGTACTCCTCCATGCCGGAGGTGTCCGCTGGCCCCAGCGTCCTTCACCGCCTCGGATCAGGACCCGCGCTCCCTACTTCAACGCGTAGAGCCGCAAAAGGCCAGTTCAGGCGGCATATTTATGTCAGTGCCCGCTCGCTCGCAAAATTTCGTGCCCGCAGCGTGCCCACACCGAACTAGCACAAGTTCTAATTCAGGTAGAACCTGCCAATTTCTGGGCCGACATCGGAGCGCCGTGAATCTGTCCCTTGCTGAGCTCGACAACTCGCTAATCCCTGCAAGGCAACAATCAGACGTTTTCGAATTCGCCTGGCTGAAGAATCGCCTGCTTGTCTGAGAAGAGCACAATGGCCGTCCCCGTCCTCTGATTGGGCACTAGAGCCGGGGTGCCTGACCGCCTCACCTTCTCGACACGTTCTTGAAGGTCCCTAACGGAGGGGCTCTTCTTCGACTTTTCGACGAGACGTAACGATCGCTTCCACGCTTCCTCGGCGGACGAGGATCCAGCAAAGAACTCCTCTTGCGTTAGCATCAGGGCGGCTCTAGCTGCTTCGTCCGTTTGATGAAGTCGCTCGAACAGTCGTATAGCCGAGTTGTAGCGGCGCCGACCTTCGTCTACCTCTCCAATTCGAAAGAGCCACATAGCCTCCGTTGCCACCTGCGTTAATCGCTCACGGTTCCCTGCTCTTAATGACCTCCCTCGTAGCAGCATCGTCGCAGCTTCGGCTAGTTGATCATTTCCGATTAGGGAAAAGGCCATGTTATTTAACAAATAAGGATCACTTGGATGTAGCACGAGTCCATCTCGAGCGATATCCCGCGCTTGTTCCGGTGGGATGCACTGGCGCAGTAGGAGCCTTGGATGTAGGGCTCCACTCTGAATGGCTGATCTTGCCTCCCACGTTTCGCTGTTCTTGACACCATCAGTCCATCGAGCGTCGTATGACGCACGTAGTGCCAACGCCTCGAACATACGCGGGATATCGTCTGGCATGTCCCCAATAATCGGGTCGGCATCATGCAACCTTCGATCCGACCACTCAACTTGAGCAAGGGCGTTTTCGGTGGGTCCTCGAATTCCCGTAAGAGCTGTCGTCCCCTCCTGGCAGACCCCGCCGACAACTCAACGGTACCGAAGGCCGCTCGCAGTTCGGCTAGGTGTGTGGGAGGATAGTAGGCCTCGAGCACTCGCCTCGCTGTCCTAGCAGCCGTCTGACGGATATGCGCAAGATCCACGATAGCGATCTAAAGCGGGATCGGCCAAGGATCCGACTTGGCTCGTGAACTTTTCTCCAATACGTATAAGGCTCGGTCTAACTCGTCGATCTCCACAAAGAGGGCGCTTGCCGACCGGAGCACAAACCGATTCTCAGGTGCCAGATGGAGCGCAACGGCTATGGATTTCCTCGATTTGTCGGGTAGCCCTTGGACCAAATGTTCCAGAGCAAGGTCCACCCAACTCAGAGCATTCCGCGGCTCAAGAGTTAGACGCTTCCGGAATTCCATTGATTCTCGCCCGACCACCTGAGGTTACGACGAACCGACTTCGCTCTCGATTTTCATCCCTCTCTCGAATGCTCTCGCACATACTTCGTTGAAGAAGAAAGGGGGTCTTTACTTCCATGTCTCTGGCGATGGACGAGATCTCCCGCCGGCGATCACCGACTGTCACTGCTGCACTCAACAGATCTCCGCCCGTCCCGATTTGTGGATCCGCTCGAAACTCCGCTAGCAGACGGTCGAGGTCGACAGCATGGGAGTTATTCCAGTCCTGCTTCCGTGGAACATCGCGGCCTCCCCGAGTGGAGTGTGAGTTCGCCAGGATCTCCAGGAACGCGGCACCACTTGCCACGATTTTGACTCAGTACTGACGGCCACTTAGCTCGCTCGCTTGATTAAGGTCGCTCGCCGTTGGATCAAATTGAGACGAGTGACAAATCGCTGAAGTCCGAAGGGATTCTGATTCTGGCGCCTAGCGATCGCATCACCACGCTGCTTTTCGGGTCTGGATGGCACATCTGATCAATGATTTCCGCCAAGGCACGAACCTCGCTCAGAAGGTGGGGTTGAGAAGATAGGTTAAGGGCAGACACATGTGCGTTGATCAGAGCCGGGAGCACATCGTCATACGTGCCGCCCAATTCTTCCAGTGTTGAGAGTCGTCAAGTTCCCGGTAAAACAGCTCGTTGTATGTCACTCCTGTCATCAAGAAGACGATGAGGTTGCCGAGCATGAACAGGTCAGCGGCCTGTAGGTTTCGGCGATCGGCTCTTGACTTTTCGCATTCGTATAACTGTTCAGGCGCGGCATAAAACAAGGCTCCCGCGATCGGATTGCTGTCGTGTGGTGAGGGTCGACCCGGCACGTGAGCGCAGCCCAAATCGGCTAGCTTTCCTTCGTACAGAGATGTTCCCGATGCGCTTCGATCCAGCGAGTCCGTCCAAACAACCATGTTTGATGGCTTGATATTACGCGGTGAGTTACCGAGTTCCCGTGTAGCTGGCTCAAGGCCACGGCGGCGTGGTGGGCCAACTCAAGTCGAGCTCTACCTGTTCGGTTACGTCGCACTCCGAGAGGGTCTTCCGAACATCCTGCTCAGCCTCTTCGAATATGACGTAGGGCACGGCGGGAATTGGGAACCCTTCGACTTGAGCAATCCCGTCAGCGAGCGATCGTACGATGCGGCTTAGTCTCTTCTCCTTGCACCAACGAAGTAGATCTCGCTCGCAGTTATAGAGAGCAGTAAGTCGCTCAACTTCAGCAGTTAGATCCGGGTGCTGAAAAGCCTTGACGAAATCGAAGGCTTTCAGAAAACCGCGACGACCGCTGGCATCATGGACTCTGTATCCGACCGAGAACGCTACATCCAGTGTGATCATCGGGAATGGCGGCTAGATCATCAACAACCCAATCACCATCCAAGATTCGTCCATGCAAATGCAAGGCAGCGCTGTCCAGTTCGGTCATCGTTCCGCCTTCCCGTAGTAGTAGCCGGTCGCCGCCCCCAGCAGAGCAAAGATCGGGGACAACAAAACCCCTGCCATGCTGTCGAAGGATTGAGCCGTTAAGAGCCTCCAGAAGCAAGGAGTCCAAGAAGTACGCCAAGGACGGCAGCCACAGGCCCAACAGCAGATAAGCCAACGTTGCCCTGGTCCTATCGACGTGTTTCGCCGCCCTCTTCTAAAGGGGGACGCATCGAGAGCCAGGGAGCCAATGTCAACCGTGTGCTCTGCGTCCGCTCCTCCTCGGTCGTCACGACGACTACCTAAAGACGATCTCTCGCTGAACGCCATCTTCCTCAACAAGGATTCGGCCGCCGCCCTTGGTTCGATCCTTCAGGTAGCGCTCGGTCGCCAACGCCTTCTTCAGGTAGCCCGAGACGGTCTCACCGTCCTCTTGGGCCAACCGCTTGAGCTCATCGAAATCCTCTCGCAGCATGTTGATCGCTACTCGCACACAATCCGTTCAAGCTCCTCTGCCTTGTCACCAGCCTCGGTCGGGTCATTGTCTGCCATAGCTCCTCCTTAGCACCAAGACAGCATACATAAGGTGGTGTTAGTATGTCAAATCTGTGCTTTTCAGGTACATAATATCTACAGGAGTGTGGTACCTGGACAAACGCTTCGGCCGGAGCAAAGCAAGGGCAAGCCGGGTTGGAAACGGGCGAGTCCCCTCCTCCACCGAAAATGGGTCCCATGGCGCGGCATGAGCGGTGAACCCGATCATCGCTTCATGCCCGCTTCACTGACCGGGCAAGGTCGTGTGTGACAGCTGCCGGCAGGCCTCGCTCCAGCCGACAGCATTTCGATCCGACCTTCAGGCGCGACCGCGTGTCTGAGGCTGTCTCCTCGTCGGATCGCTGTCCCTGCCCTGACCGATCGTCCCGTCCTGCTGTCCACTCTTCCTTCCTGATTGTCGCTCCATGCTGTGCTCTGTGGTCCCCTGCACCTCCCTTTCGTTCCTTGTTACTCCCTGGTGCACTGTGTCGATCGTTGCCGTCGTCTGGTCGTCCTGGTGAATATCGAATTCTTGACTTGAGTCGATTTCCGATGCTCTGACCTCGGTGTTGTTCGGTTTCGCCGTTCCCAGCGGCTCTTATAGGTAGGGGACGAGATTCGTTTTCGACAGGAGGACCGCCATGGACACCGAGACCGAGACGCCGTGCGAGCCGAGCTCCGATCGCTTGGTCTACAGCGTCGCCGAAGCGGGTGCGCTGCTCGGGATCTCACGCGCTTTCGCCTACGAGCTGGTCGCCCGCGGCGAGCTCCCGGTCATCCGCCTCGGCCGGCGCCGACTCGTGCCCAAGGTCGCACTGCGCGCGCTCCTCGAGACGGACCGGCCAGGCACCCCCGCCACCACGACGTGAACTCGTCCCGATTGGTCCATTCTTGGGCCTCGACGCTCTGGAACGTCCACCCACATACGTCCACATCCCCACTCGGAGCGCGAAGGCGACATGTCGAAAGCACCCTCGGACCCATCGACTTCCAGAGCCGTCCAGGCCGGCGGAGCCGAGGCGTTCGACGTGTCGGACGCCGGGCCTTGACGGCTCGGTGCGGTCCCGGTCGACACAATGGACTCGCCGGCTGGGAACCAGCCGGCTTGGATGCCAATTGGCCGTCAGGAGAGCGGTTTCCTTCTCACTCCTCGATCGGTTCCGCGTACTGCTGGGACGTGAGATCCCCTGGAAGTGACGTGGGATCCCCTTGAAGTTTGGAATGATCCCCCCGGCCGGCTTAATAGGGCACCCGATACCGACGTCAGTGTCACCGGAGAAGCCTGCAGCGTTACCAACGCGGAGGTGGCCGACGTTTCAGTCAGGTCACCCGATCGCCGGTCCGCGAATCTTTGGTGGGGCGCAAGCTAGTGGGCGTGCCAGCATGAGGCCATGGATAGCGTGACCTCCCCGCGCGGCGTGACCGGCGACGTTGCGCTATGTGAACTACGCCCCATGGCTCTCGATGACATCGACGCAGTGATGGGCGTAGTCGATGCCGCGGAAGCCGCGCAGGCCGAAGCGGGTCAGGTCCCCGTCGCGCACCCCACGGAATGACGCTCAGCTAGAGGTCGTCCGCGTGGGCCATGCCCGTTTTGTTGAGCGCGATGGGCCCGGAGCCTGGGTGGCAGTCTCGGATCGGCGGGTAGTCGGCGTTGCCGAGTCCATCCGGCGGGAGGGTTTCTGGGGACTTTCGATGCTGTTCGTCAAGCCCGAGTTCCAGAGCCAGGGAGTCGGCGCGCAGTTGCTCGAGGCTGCTACGGGCTACGCCGCGGGCGCCACCCAACGCATGATCGAGTCCTCGCCCGACCCCCGAGCGATGCGCCGCTACTTCCTGGCCGGACTGGCAATGCATCCCACGGCCGAGATGGGTGGCCAACCCGACCGTCGCACCATCCCACGCTCGCTACCTGGTCGCTCTGGCGATGAGAGAGACCTCGACTTGGTGGCGGAGGTGGAGACACAGCTGGGCCGCTCACGTGCTGAGGATGTGGCCTTCGGGCTCAGTGCCCAGGCTTGCCGCATTGACGTGGTGGATGGCGACCCCGGGCGAGGGTGGGTGCTTTGGCGCCCGGACCGCCTGGTCATGCTGGGGGCGACTGACGAGCAGACCGCTACCGTCCTCCTCTGGCGATTCCTTGCCGGCTCTGAGGGGGAAATCCTGGTCGACTATCTCACCGCGGCCCAGCAGTGGGCGTTCTATGTACTACATCAGGCACGTCTCGCGGCACGGATTCGCGGGTCCTTGTTCGTTGACGGCATGGCCGTCCCTGTCCCGTGGATCCCTTCGGGCTGGTACTTCTAACTCCTGATTTGTCCCCGCCTAATTCGACGCCCTCTTTTGAGCAGGTCTGAGATTCGGGAGTCGGACAGTCCTCTCGCGTGCTCCATCGAGACCCTGCTTGTGCCGTTCCGGAGTTCTTGGTCCCTGTCCCGTCGTGCCGGGGCACCCCACCAAAACGGCGAGTATCAATGCCTTCGAGAAGGCGCGTCCGCCGACGCGTAGTTACTGTCTCTTGAGAGCATCTCCGAATACTGCCGCAAGCGCCTCTGCCGTGTGGCTGTCGGCTTCAGGGACGAAGTGGGCGTAGACGTTGAGCGTCGTGGCTGGGTTTCGATGACCGAGCCGGCCTGCGACTGTCCGCACGTCGATGCCGGAGGCGAGGAGTCGGGTTGCAACATAGTGACGGAGATCATGGAGCCGGACCCCGGAGACGCCCGCCTCGTCACAGAGGCTCCGGAAGGCACGAGTCGTCGAGTCCGGCCGCCACGGGGTGGATCCGTCGACCGCATGGCTGAAGACGAACGACTGCTTCGTGATCGCGGTACCGGCCTGCTTGGCATTCTCCTCAGACCAAACCCGGTGGTCGGCCAACACTCCAACGGTGCCGGAGTCGAGCGTCACCCGACGGCTCTGGTGCGTCTTCGTGCCCTGCTCTATGAGCTGACCGTCGGCCAGCACGATCCCACGCTCGATGGTCAGTGTCCCTCGGTCGAGGTTCACGTCTGCCCATCGGAGCGCGATGAGCTCTCCCCGGCGGGCGCCTGATGACGCTGCGAGCATGACGAAGGTCGCCAGCGCAGGGTCTCGCTCTTGGGCAAGACGAAACAATCGCACGAGCTCCTCGGGCGTCGGCGGAGTCAACTCCTTCACCGCCACTCGGGGCGGTGACGCGTCGATCGCCGGGTTGTGCGAGATCCAACCCCAACGAACGCCCTGGGTCAGCGTGCGCCGGATGATCCCATGCACCCTCCTGATCGTTGCCGGAGAATACGGACGGCGTCCCGCGCCGTGTTTCATAAGTTGTCGGTAAAAATGATCGAGATCGGCCGGGCCGAGCTTCGCCACCGAGACCGACCCGAGACCGGGAACGATGGCTGTGTCGATGTATCCCCGCGTCGTGCTCACGGTGCGCGGCGAGAAGCTCGGTGTTGCGTGCTCGAGCCATGCGCGCAGCAGCTCTTCGAACGTTCCCTTGGTCGCTGCTCTCGGCGTCAACCGGTCCGCTTCGACGATGAGCGCAGCGAGCGCCTTGGAAGCCTCCCGTTTGGTGCCACGGAACGTGCGTTCGACGTAGCGCTTGCGCCCGTTCAGCGGGTCACGGCCGGCATGGACGCGGAGCTGCCAGGAGTCCTTCCCCCGCTGCCGCATCGAACCCGCCATGGCCGTCCCGAGTCTCCTGAGTCCACCAGTGCGGCCACAACCTAGCCGAATGGATGGACAATTGGATGGACAACTCGTCCGACCCGACTCGGCCCGATGGCATTTCTGGCCTCTGACCAGGTGTTTTCTGAGCAGCCCCAACGGGATTCGAACCCGTGTCGCCACCTTGAGAGGGTGGTGTCCTAGGCCTCTAGACGATGGGGCCGGGCGGAGGTCTCCACACTGGAGCGGATGGCCTCCGGTGCTCGGGGGGAAGGACTCGAACCCTCAATAACTGGACCAGAACCAGTCGTGTTGCCGATTACACCACCCCCGATCGGGTGGACGTTCAGATTAGCCGAGGGGCTCCGCCGGCGTTTCGCAGCGCAGATCGTGACGGCGGCACCACGAAGGCCGCGTTGAATCAGGGGGTCGACGGTGAAATGATGCGTCGTCGGGCTCACCCGGCACTGAACCCTGAGTGGAGGTCGACACTGTGGATCGGTGGTGGGTAACCATCGCCGCCGCCCTCGTGGCGGCAGCCTCCGGTGCTGTCCTGGTCTTCGCTCCAGGGCCAGCCGGTGCGTCCGGCGTCTACGCCAAGGTGTCCCCGAACCAGCACCTCACCCATGGCGAGTGGGTCACGGTCTCGGGACACGGTCTGCCTCACATCAAGGGCCAGACCTGGTTCGTCGACCAGTGCACTGCGAAGGTCCAACACCGTATGAATCCGAGGACCGACACTCAGCATTGCGACCTGACAGCGGCGAAGATAATCAAGCTCGCACGGAACGGGTCGTTCTCCCTCCGCTATCGGGTGATCACCGGAATCGTCGGGGACGGCTATTGCGGCACGCAGGACCACCTCACGTGCGTACTGACGGTGGCAGACGCCGCCGGTGGTGGAACGGTGGTCAAAGTCGGCTTCAGGGCGCCTGCTGGACATCCGGCCACTTCGGCCTCCACCAGCACGACGACGACCACACCGACCTCGACCACCACGACGAGTCAACCGGCGATCACCGCGACCACGGCCTGAACGGCTAGGACGGACGACACCCGGTCACGTCACGCGTCGTGCAGCCACTCCAGATGGCTGTAGCCGATGACCCGACCCAGCCCTACGCCCACCGCCTCCTTGAAAAAGTAGGGCATCGTGGACCAACCCCTGATGGGCGACGTCTGCGTCGGGGTGGGAGACGGAGTCAGGCCCTGCTGCGACGCGATGGCCATGGAGCGGTCCTCGTGGAACGGGTCCGTGGTCACCAACACCGTTGTCGCGCCTCGGGCGCGTAGCTCGGGAGCGGCGTCTGCGATGTTCTCGAAGCTGTCGTTCCCACCGACTTCGAGGATGGCCGAGCGGGGCACGCCCGCCTTCTCCAGGTACTTCGCGCCCGACTCCGACTCGGTGTACACGTCACCGGGTTCTTTGTTGCCCGTCAGCATGATCAAACTGGCGTCGTGTGCGTCGTAGAGCTTCAACGCCTCGTTCAGGCGAGCCTGGAGGTCCGGTGACGGCACGCCGTCGTATTGCGCTGCGCCCATGACCAGGATCGCCCCTGCCTGGTGCGGGTCGTAGCGCCGAGACGTGAGCCAGACCTGGACAAAGGTCACGGCGAAGTAGGTCACGAGCACAGCGACGACGACCGCTGCGACTTTGAGAACGACGCGGAGGGGCCCGGCCAGCATCAACCGGGGGAGGCGAGACGGTCAAGGGCCGCTGCCAGCCGGCGTTGCGTCTCGCCTCTCCCCAACACAGCCAGCGAGTCGAACAGCGGTAGACCCCTGGTTCTGCCCATGACCGCAACCCGGATCGGCGCCTGCGCCTTGCCCAGCTTGCGGCCGACGTTCTCCGCGATGGCAAGCGTCACCTGATGGAGCGCATCCGCGTTCCACTCGCACACCTCGTACGCACCCAGCGCCTCGGCCAGGATTCGCGGCGCCAACTCGTCTCCCACCATCGCCTTCTGCCAACTCTCCTCGTCCTCGGGCGCGTCGTCGAGGAACAAGAAGTCGACCAGTTCGGGGATGTCACCGAAGACCGCCACACGCTCCTGAGTCACGGCGGCCACCGCTTCGAAGGTGGCGACGTCGAAGCGCTCCGCTGGCCAAGTTGGGGGCTCGGTCACCGGAGCACCCGTGTCCGGGTCGCGCCAGCGCCCCGGGGACCACTCGTCCTCGACGGGGTCCACCCATGGTCGAGCCGCCGCCACGAACTCTCTCGGGGTGAGGTCCCTGATGTACACGCCGTTGAAATGCGTGAGCTTCTTCACGTCGAAGAACGCGGGCGACCTTTGCACGTCCTCGAGCCGGAACTGCTCCACCACGTACTCCAGTGGAACGATCTCCTCCTCGCCCGGGTTCCAACCGAGCAGGGCCAAATAGTTACAGAACGCCTCCGGCAGGTAGCCCTGGTCACGGTACATCTCGACCGCGACCGGGTCCCGGCGCTTCGACAACTTCTTCCCCTGCTCGTTGACGAGCAATGGGAGATGGGCGTATGCGGGGAGGTCCAGCTCCGAGCGCTCGGCATCGTTCAGCGCACCCCAGAGGAGGATCTGGCGCGGCGTGGTCGGGAGTTGGTCCTCGCCACGGATCACGTGCGAAATCGCCATGTCCCGATCGTCGACCGCGTTGGCCAGCACGAAGAGCGCCTTGCCGTTTCCCTTGACGCAGATGAAATCCTCGAGAGCCCGCAGCGGGAACTCGACCTCGCCCCTGACCAAGTCCTCCACCAGCACCACGCCCTCGTCCGGAGTACGGAAACGCAGGGCGCGCCCTTCGCCTCGGGGCAGACCTAAATCTCGGCAATGGCCGTCGTACCCCGGAGTGCGGTCGCCCGCCGCGGCGCGTGCTCTCGTCCTCGAGTCGATGTCCTCGCGGGTGCACGCACAGGCGTAGAGCGCTCCGGCCGACCAGAGTGCCTCGATGGCGGCGTCGTGCGCCGCATCATGGGCCGACTGGAAGTACGGACCCTCGTCGGGTGCGAGACCGAGCCAGTCGAGCGCCGAGATGATTCCGTCCGTCCATTCGGGTCGGTTGCGAGCCTCGTCGGTGTCCTCGATGCGCAGCGCGAACGTCCCCCCGTGCCGGCGCACGAACAGCCAGTTGAACAGCGCGGCGCGGGCACTCCCGACGTGGAAGTAGCCGGTCGGGGACGGAGCGAAGCGCGCCCGGGGAGCTCTGGTGACGTCAGCCATTTGGTCTGTCGGCGCCGCGGCCGATCCGGTCGTGGGCCGGGACCGGGGAGCAGGACCCAGACCGATGACGCGCCGGTCTCTCCTCTCGGAGCGTCAGTCTTCCTCTATGGAGATGGCCCCGGTCGGGCAGCCGTTGACGGCCTCGCGCAGCCGTTGGCGGAACTCCTCCGGCGGGTGTTCGTTCAGGACGTAGAGGTAACCGTCGTCGCGCACCTCAAAGACCTCGGGCAGGATACCCATGCACACGGCGTTGCTGGCACACTCGTCGAAGTCCACGACGACCTTCACGCGTTCCTCCTGATCAAGCTCATTCCGTTTGGGGCGACCGGCTTGGCCGAGCATACCGGCCGGGCCCTTCGTCTCAGGGTCTCTCCGCCCCCACCACCCACATGGCGAAGAATTGTGAGCCCCCACCGTAGGCCTGACCGAGCGCGCGCCGCGTGTCGGGCACTTGGTGCTCGCCCGCGAGACCGCGGACCTGGAGCGCGGTCTCGAGGAACCGCAGCATGCCGGAGGCGCCGATCGGGTTCGACGACAGGACGCCACCGGAAGCGTTCCAGGGGATGTCACCACCTTCGATCATGGACGTCGCTCCTTGCTGGGTCAGCTTCCAGCCGTCACCCTCGTCGCAGAAGCCGAGGCTCTCGAGCCACATCGGCTCGTACCAGCTGAACGGCACGTACACCTCGGCCATGTCGAAGTCCCGTCGTGGATTCGTGATCCCCGCCTGGCGGTACAGGTCGGCGGCGCAGTCGCGACTTGCCTGCGGGTTGACCTGGTCGCGGCCGGCGAACATGGTCGGCTCCGAGCGCATGGCCATGCCGTGGATCCACGCCGGCGGCCTCCCCGTCGTCGCGGTGGACTCCCCCGCGGCCCGCTCCGACCCGATGACCATGGCGGCTGCGCCGTCTGAGGACGGGCACGACTCCAAGTAGTGCAACGGGTCCCAGAGCATGATGGAGTCCTCCACCATCTTCAGCGAGATGTCGGGCAGGTGGAGGTGCGCGTATGGGTTCTTCAACGTGTGGAGACGGTCCTTGACCGCGACCATCATGCCGACGTCGCTGGGGGCGCCTGACCGGTGCATGTAGGCGCGGATGATGGGAGCGAAGTAGCCGCCGGCTCCGGCGAGGAGTGGAGCGGCGAAAGGTTGAGGCACCGACAGCGCCCACATGGCGTCGGAGTCGCTCTGCTTCTCGAAGGCCACGGTCAGCACACGCTCGTGCACACCCGATGCGACAAGATGCGACGCCACGATGGCGGTCGAACCGCCGACCGAGCCCGCGGTGTGCACGCGGATCATCGGCTTGCCCACCGCACCGAGAGCCGGCGCCAGGTAGAGCTCGGGCATCATGACGCCTTCGAACATGTCGGGGGCCTTGCCGATGACCACGGCGTCGACGTCGGCGAATCCGATGCCCGCGTCCTCCAGCGCGGCCAATGCCGCCTCGCGGACGAGTCCGGCGATGGAGACGTCCTCCCGCTTCGACTTGGCGACCGTCTGACCCACTCCGATGACCGCGCAGCGCTCAGCCATCACACTCCCTCCAGCACACACACCAGGTTCTGCTGGAGGCAGGGACCCGAGGTGGCGTGGGCGACGGCCCGGTCGGCCTGACCGGACCAGATGGCCCGAGCCGACTCGCCGAAACGGATCAGACCCGCGGACATGATCGGGTTGGCGGCCAGCGCGCCGCCGGACGGGTTCACCGACACGGCGTCGCCGAGCCCGAGTGCCTCGGTGAGGATGAGCTCTTGGTGCGCGTACGGCGCATGGAGCTCTGCGACGTCGACCTTCTTGGCCCCGACACCCGCCCGCTCGCCTGCGAGCTTGGTCGACGGCGAGACCGCCAAGTCGCGAGCGCCGAGCGAATGCGTCTCAATGCGGTGGTCTATCCCGGTGATGAACGCCGGCCGCTCACACCACTCGTACGCCTTGTCACCGGCCGCCAGCACGACGGCGGCGCAGCCATCGGTGAGCGGGGGGAGGGTGTGGCGGCGCAACGGGACGACCTCGTAGTCCTCGGTGAGGAGCTCCTCGGGGGACCGGTCATAGGCGATCTGAGCCTTGGGATTGCCGAGCGCGGCACGGCGGGACCGGCTGGCCACGGCGGCGAAGTCCGCCTCGCTGGCCTTGTCCTGGTCGATCATCGCCTGCGCCTGGAGGGCAGCGAGCGATGTCGGATCGGGCCACAGGGGGGCCATGTAGTAGGGGTCCAGTTGCAGGGCGAGCACCTCGGAGATGTCCCCGGGGGACGACCGGCCGAAGGCGTAGACCAGCGCGGCGTCGATCTCGCCCTCTTGGAGCAAGACCCACGCCTCGTAGAGCGCCCAGGCGCCGTCCATCTCTACGTGCGACTCGGCCCGCGGCGGCCACACGCCGACCGCATCGAGCGCGCCGACGAAGGAGAAGGGACCCCCGATCAGGTAGTCGGTCGACCCCGAGCAGATGAACCCGACGTCGTCCTTGGTGATGCCGATGGCACCGAAGACCTCCTCCACCACGGGCATCAACATCTCGACCTCGTTGTGGGTGGACTCGCGGCGCACGTTGTCGTACTGGGCGAACGACACGATTCCGACCGGCCGCCGGCCCGACACCAGGTCGGGGAAGGTCGTCACAGGTACTCCTTGAAGGTCTCGTACTCGGCGTCCGGCTCGCCGTTGGGACGGAAGTACCTCACCGATGCCATCGTCGGTCCGAGTTGGTCCGGTTCCACCCAGACCGCCTCGACCCGCATACCCATGCGGACTTCGTCGGTCGGGACTTCCTGGATGAGTCCCATGAACGAGAGGTTCGACCCGTCCAGCAGGATTTGCGCACAGATGTACGGGATCTCGATTGACTGGCCGGCGAACGGGACGTTGACCACGCAGTAGGTCGTCACCGTTCCGGTGTTGGGAAGTTCCACCTCTTCCTCGGTCGGCACGCCGTCCACCGGGCACGAACCGCGCGACGGCATGTAGACCTTGTGGCATTTCGGGCACCGCTGGCCGACGAACTTCCCTTGCTCGAGCCCGTGCAGGTTCTTGGTCTGCGCCACGCCGGCGGTGAACTCGTAGTCGAGCCGCATGGGCGCTTCCATCATGGTCACCGGACCCTTGCCGGTGACGGTCTCGACGTTCTCGTCCTTCTCCGCGACGGGCTCGTCGGTCATGCGTCCACCGACACGAAGTGGCTGATGTCCTTGACGTGACCGACCCGATCGGCCTCGGGCACGAACTCCGGTCGCACCCGCATGCCGGTATGCACCTCGCCGGGGCTGGCCGCGGGGAGCACGTGCAGGAAGGAGGTGTCGGCGCCGTCGAAACGCACGAGCACCCAGGCGAAAGGCGTCTGCAGCGGATGCTTGGGCCGCGGGCTCCGGACCCACGACCACGACGTGACCGTGCCCTCCGGCCCGACCTCGACCACGTCGGACGTCTCCTCCCCTGTCTCGGGGTCGTACTCCGTCGGCGGGACCACGACGCGACCATCGTGGCCGCGGGTCCCGACGACCTTGCCGTCGCGCAGATTGGTGAGAAAGGTGCCGATGGTTGGACCGACGGAGCGCACGTACGGGTATTCGAGGACGTGCTCGGACCGATAGATGACCTCGTCGTCAGCCACGGTGTCGGACCTCGTCGTCAGCCACGTCTCCTCCCTGGTGGTCACGGGGCCGGCAGGCCCCCGGGGAAACTAGAACAGATTCCAGTTCCGTGCCAAAGTGCCAAAGAGGAGCAGCCGCCCGGCCGGCTCAGCAGGCTCGTGTCGTCTCGTCGAGAGTCAGCATGTGCCAGTCCCCTCTTCGACCTGGCCCGGGAACAAGCTGTTGCCGTTGAAGGTGCCGGCGTACTCCTTGAGCGGCACCCTGGACCAGGTGCCGCTGAACGTGAATCCCTCGGTACCGGGCCACGTCATGGTCAGCGTCTTCCCGCCGCCGATCCATGTTCCGCCCGGACCGTTCTTGGACGTGAAGGAGCCGTTGGCGTGGAAGGTGACGACTTCGCAGAAGACCTGTGCTGAGACGACGCTCCACTTCGAGCCCGGCGCGACCTTGACTTTCGCCAATGTCGCCGCCGAGGCCACGCTGGCTCCGGTTGCTCCGATGCCCGTAGCGAGGGCAAGGGCGCCCACGAAGAGCGCTGCTCGTCCGCCCATGTGCCGATCCTCCCCTCCAGATTTGCCCGGCAAGGTAGTGCATCCGGCGCAGACGACGCGTCGAAGCGCGATCCGCCGGCTCGCTCAGCCGGCCAGGTCGGCCAGGTCCACCCCCCTCAGCAGCCGAGCCACGAACTCGCGGTCGTTGAGGATGGGCACCTCGGAGACGAACATGCGTCCGTAGCGCTCGAAGTACATCAGCTGCTTCGCCAGCAGGAACGTGCCCCGGTCGAAGTCCGACATCAGGCCCCCGGACTCGTCCGCCAAACGTCGGAGCCGACGCTGCTGGCGCAGACGACGCACGATGGTGCGCACGCTGCGCTGGTGCGCCTCGACCCCCTGTGCCTTCGCCATCTGGAGCTCGATCGTCTGGAGGATCCCGGCCAACGACACCTCGCCGAAGGGCCGGTTGAGCGCGGGCTCCACGATGGAGCGGAAGAAATTGCTCAGCTCGTCGTCGGAGAGACCGACGGCCAGGCCGATGGCGGGCCCGTAGACGTCGGTGACGTGCTTGGTCACGATGGGCCACGCCGCCTCGTTGCCCATCGCGCCCGACAGCAGCGCCAGGAAGAACCGATGTGCCTCGGGGGTCAGCCGGCCGACGATGCCCCAGTCGATGACGCCGATGCGACCGTCGCGTAACAGCAGCATGTTGCCAGCGTGTACGTCGCCGTGGAACGCGGCCCAGCGCACCGTCGTGAGGAAGAAGGCGCGGATGATCTCCTGCACCAACGGGGTCGGGTCGATTCCGAGCGCAGACACCTGGGCCAGGTCGTCGATCGGCACACCGTCGAAGTACTCCATGGTGAGCACGTTCCGGCCGGACAGCTCGACGACCGGCTCAGGCACCGCCATCAGGCGGAGGTCGAACTCGTTCTGCAGGCGGCGGAAGTGGAGCATGGAGCGCGCTTCGTTTCGCAAGTCGAGCTCCTCGCCGATCTGCACGCGGAAGCCGTCGAGCATCTGCAGCGTCGATCCGGCCATCTGGTCGCCGGTCTGTCGCACCAGGATCTCGAGCAGCGGTTGCATCAGATCGAGGTCCGTGGCGACGACGTGCTCGATTCCAGGGCGGAGCACCTTGACCGCCACTTCGCGCCCGTCGAGCAGCCGCGCCCGGTGGACCACTGCGATGGAGGCGGTGCCCACGGGCCGGGCTTCGAAGGAGGAGAACGCATCGCGCAGGGCCAGGCCGAGATCCTCTTCGACCTGCTGCCGCACGTCGGCGAACGGGACAGGTGGACCGGTGTCCAGGCACGCCCGGAACTCGTCGGCCACCTCGTCGCCGAACATGCCCGGCGACGAAGCGATGATCTGTCCGAACTTCATGAAGGTGCCGCCGAGATCCTGGAAGCTCTTGCGCAGAGGTCGGGCCAGCTGCGCGGCCGGCAGCGGGCCATGACGGATGTGCTGCAACTGGCGCAGCACGGTGGGGGTGAAGTGCACGCCCACCACGGTGGCGATGGTGCGACCGCGGCGAATCAGCTCACGCCCGGTGGGGTCCGGCAAGCGTCGCGGGTAGATGCGTGGTACGTCCTCGGTCAGCAGCCGCGCCTGCGGCGGCTGCACCGGTTGATCCGACGGAACGGGTTGCCGCGGCGACGCCGCGCCGGCCGTGTCCGCCGCTGCGTCTGTCATCGCCAGCCAGGGTAGGCGAGCCGCAGCTGCACCCGGTTCTCGGCACCGGGTTCTCGGCGCTCGCCCGGTCTGGAACCGGACGAGACAGACTCAGGAGAAGTTGGACTCCAGCTGGTTGAGCGCCGCCTGGTAGGTGTCGCCGAAGATGGGCGCCATCTCGTCGGGCACGACGGCGTAGCTCCACGAGACCCTGCAACCGTTGCCCTCCGGCTCGACCGAGATCGTTGCGGTGTGGCTGTCGATCGGCACCCCTTCAATGACCGAGTAGGTCAACGTACGCGCCTCGTCGTCGCGCGAGAGCAGTCGCTCGCGGACCTCCATGCCGAACATCCCGATGACCCGGTCGTCGCCCTCGAGGCGGAACGACTCGACACCGGGGAAGAACGCGCCGATACCCCCGAAGTCGCCCGCCATCTTCCACACCTCGTCGGCCGAGGCGCCCACGCTCACGTTCACCGACCCCTCTGCCATGGCCTTCCTCCTCGTCGCGGTCCCGATCGCTCTTCGATCGCATTCGGCCTGAGTCCCGTCCCGAGCCAGCCGGTAGGGTACCCCGGGGATTCGGAACCAGGGGTCGCTGCGTCGAAAGCGGGGCGCACGGCGGCCGGGAAGGAGTCGGTCGTGGAGATGCGGACGATCGGGTCGCTGGAGGTGAGCACCGTCGGGCTCGGGTGCAACAACTTCGGTGGCCGCCTCGGACGGGAGCAGACCGCGGCCGTCGTGCACGCGGCGCTCGACGCCGGCATCAACTTCTTCGACACGGCCGACGTCTACGGCGGGGCGAAGAGCGAGGCGTACCTCGGTGAGGCGCTGCGGTCGCGCCGGGACGAGGTCGTGCTGGCGACCAAGTTCGGTGCTCCGTACGAGGGACACGAAGGTGGCGGCTCGGCCTCCTACGTGCGGACCGCCGTCGAGGACAGCCTGACCCGGCTGGGCACCGACCGCATCGACCTCTACCAGCTCCACGTCCCGGACCAGAAGACGCCGGTGGCCGAGACGTTGGGGGCACTGGGTGAGCTCGTCGCCGAAGGCAAGGTCCGCGAAATCGGCTGCTCCAACTTCTCCGCCACCATGCTGGTCGAGGCGGAGGACGCGACGCCCGAGGGTTCTCCCGCGTTCGTCAGCGTGCAGAACCAGTACAACATCCTCGCCCGGGACCCAGAAGACGGCGTCCTGGAGGAGTGCCAGCGGGCGGGCCTCGCCTTCTTGCCCTACTTCCCCCTGGCCATGGGGCTGCTGAGCGGCAAGTACCGGGCCGGGCAGCCGCCGCCGGACGGCACTCGCCTGGCCGCCATGGGTGACGGGGCCGCGAGCCAGCTCAGCGACGAGCGCCTGGCCAAGGTGTCCGCGCTCGACGAGCTGGCCCGTGGAGAGGGCCACGGTGTGCTCGACCTTGCGTTCGCCTGGCTCCTGTCCCGCCCCGCGGTGGCATCGGTCATCGCCGGGGCGACCAAGCCGGAGCAGATCACGGCCAACGTCGCCGCCGGTGCGTGGCACCTCAGCGACGAGATGTTGACCCGGGTCGACGCCGTCGCGCCACGCTGAGCCCGAGCGATCCGCTACTGCGGATCCTGGCGGCGAGCGCTCAGGGGAACCGCGACCGGACCGGCTGACGTTTCTGAGCGTGCGTCGGTTTCTGAGCGTGCGTCACGACGCGTCCGGACCGGGGCAACATGCACCAACACGTTGTAGGTGATGAGAGCGATGGCGAGATGCATGGCCACCAGGACTGCCACCGCATGCGCCGCCTGTCCCTGCTTCCAGATGTAGAGGTCAGGGAGCAGCAGAACGAGGGTCACCACGATGGCCAAGCGGAAGAAGAGCCATCGCGGGGCGGCGCAGATACGCGCCACCACGGGCCAGGCGGCGCAGGCGATGAGCACGCCGATGATGGTGAGCTTGGCGTAGTCGTGGAACTGGAAGTGCCCGTACCCCTTGGTGGCCGGAAACAGATGGGTCCCGACGGCGACCAGCGCGGCGTCGGCGAGCAGCGAGAGCACGACGGAGAGCACCGTCGCGAGTGCGACACGCCACCAGTCCGGGGGACGATGATCCGGGTTGAAGTCGATGTGGGCCCACGTGAACAGCCGGTCGAGCATGGCCGACCAGGCTAGGGAGCCGGCGGGAGCCGGCGGGTCAGCCGAAAGGAGGAACGTGGGCGGCCGACCTCATCCTTTTGGATTCTTTGGGTCCTCCTTGGGCCTCTGATCCTGCTCCCTGAAGCTTCAGGACCCGGAACGCTGCATCACCGCCGCCTGCACCATCTGGAGGTCAGGCGGTTGAATGGCCAGCGGACCGCCGGCGACGGGCACCTGCCACACCATGGAGAGGTACGGCGTGGGCTCGGGCCGGGAGCCGGGGGCGCACGGGGGAAGCCGCTGATGGCCAGCGGCATCGTGGCCGTGGTGGTGCCCGTGCCACAGACCGCCGTGCGCTGGTGCCACTGCACCAACGGCCCGTAGGGCATCGGGACGTTGCTCACGGTGGAAGGAAGGATGTACATGGCGGCGACGAGCACCTGCTCGCCCGACGGCGTGGTGGCGTAGACCAGCCCGTCGACGTGGGCCGGGCTCAGCGTCCGCTTGGCGGCGGCGTTGGCGGCGACGATGTCGGGATTGACGTAGTAGACGACCGGGTAGTTCGTCGGCGACACCGGCTTGTAGCCAGCAGCCATGGCTTCCGCCGGCGTGGTGTAGCCCGACACCGCCGCGCTGGTCTGCTGCACGTACTGCACCGCCCCGATCTGCTGCGCCGGGGTCACGCTGCGGGCGCAGCCGCTGATCGCCATGCGGATGTCGGCCGGGCCGTTGTTTCCGTTCGCCTCGAGCTGTCGGGCGAGCGCCGCCGGCAGCGCGGGCCCGGTGTAGTGCCAGTTCTCCTTGGTCGTGTTCAGACCCGCGGCCGCGCTGGCGTCGGCGCCGTTCATGTTCATGACCACGGAGCCGCCCATGGACATGTAGGGCGAATTGGCCAGATCGAGCCCGGCGATCTTCAACCCGGCCTGGTGCGGATGGCAGGTCGACGTGCCTGCTGCGGCAGTTCCAGCGGCGGAGGATCCGCCCATGTTCATTCCCGCCATGGCGCTGCCCGCCGTCTCGGGCGCGGCCGGCGGGTATGTGGCAGCGAGGGCGAGGCCGGCGCCGAGCCCGACCGCAGCCAGCGTGGCCAGCGCGGGGACACGGCGAAAGACCAGGGCGGCGGGCGAACGCCACGCAGCCATCGTGGGTACGGCGACGAGCGGCACCATGGACGCGGCCAACAGCATGACCATCGGGGCCGTGTTGGGATCGGTCGCCGAGGCGCTGAACACGTTGCCGAAGAGGCCCTGCCCGGTCATCCACATCGCGAACGAGAGCAGCCCACCGGCCAGGAGGTACGGCCCTGGTCGTCGCACCAGGAGTGGGCCCAGCCCGATCACGAGGGCCGCCAGCGCGAGGACCCACGCCCAACCGGTGCCGGAATGCACGACGTGGCTCGACACGCTGTTCAGAAAGTGGCCATACCAGGGCGGTTGGGTCGGGACCATGCCGGAGATGGCGCTGTTGAGCGACGTCGAGGTTCGGTTGTTCGGGAAGAGGAAGAGGACGGCGGCGAGGGACCAGTATCCGGCCCAGACGGCGAGGGGGGTAACGGAACGCCCGATCCCCTGAGCGGCGGCGGAGGACGCGATGCCGACGGTGGTGGGGCCGAACGCTTCGCTCTCCTCGTCCTCAACCGCGTCGGGAGTCTCGAGGGGATGGTCGGGGTGGCGGCCGTGGGCACCGGCTCGTCGGTCGTGGCGGGGCCAAGCCATGAGGCCGAGCAACCCGTACACGAGCACTGACCCCGGCGCGCCCGTGAGTGCCGTGGCTGACCCCGTCAACAACATGCCCATGCCCTCGCCGAAGAACCAGACACCGAACACCCAGAAGAAAGAAAGAGTGAGCGCAGCGCGCACGGTGGGCTTGTAGAACAGGCCGAGCGCGATGGCAACCTGGATGAGCGCGAAGAACACGTTCCACACCGCGATGTCCGGCGACAGGAAACTGCTCACGTGCGTGATCAGGTCGCCAACGACGAAAGGCTGGCCCGATGCGTTGGCCTGAAGCAGGCCGACGAAGCCCTGGCCGAACATGAATGGTTGGAACTGCAGGGCCGCATCGAGGAGCCAGAAGAAACCCAAGACGATCTGGAGAACCCTCTGGGAGGGGACGGCGAGGGGGAACCGTCGCGCCGGCGGGACGTCCGCGGGACCCGCGGCGCCTGCGATCTCTCTGTCCTCGAGGATGACCATCGGCTCGGTCAACGTTACCGGCGCCGCCGAGGATTGATCCTTCGGGTGATGGCCGGCGTCTCCGGACAGGGGCCCGAGAGGCCGGCGGTCCGGTCGGCCTGCCCGTCTGGTCAGGCGTCGCCGACCGCCGCCACCAGCTTCTGCAGCGTGTCTTTGGCGTCCCCGAACAACATCGTGGTCTTCGGGTCGTAGAGCAGTTCGTTGTCGATGCCGGCGAACCCTGGGCGCATGGAGCGCTTCAAGAAGATGATGTTCTGCGCCTCGTCGGCATGGATGATGGGCATGCCGTAGATGGGGCTGCCCGGCGTCGACTTGGCGGCCGGATTGACCGTGTCGTTGGCGCCGACGACCAGCGCCACGTCGGCGCTCGGCATCTCCGGGTTGGCGTCGTCCATCTCCTTCAGCTCGTCATAGGGAACGTTCGCCTCGGCGAGCAGCACGTTCATGTGGCCCGGCATGCGGCCGGCGACGGGGTGGATGGCGTAGAACACCTCGACACCGCGGGCCATCAGTTGGTCCGCCAGTTCGCGCGCCACGTGCTGAGCCTGGGCGACCGCGAGGCCGTAGCCGGGGATGATCACGACCTTGTGCGAATAGGCGAGCAACACGCCCACGTCCTCGGGTGTCCCGGCGCGCACCGGTCGTGAGGCGTCGCCCTCCTCGCCGCCGGTGGCGGTGATGACGGCACCGAACGCGCTGAACAGGATGTTGGGGAGCGAACGGCCCATCGCCCCGCTCATGAGCCGGGTCAGGATGATGCCCGAGGCGCCGACGAGCGTGCCGGCCACGATGAGGAGCGCGTTGTCGAGCACGAACCCCGACGCCGCGACGGCGAGGCCGGTGAACGAGTTCAGCAACGAGATCAACACGGGCACGTCGGCGCCGCCGATGGGCAGGGTGAAGATGACGCCGAGCACGAGCGCGAGCGCCAGGATGATCCAGACGTAAACGATGCTGCCGGTGACGAGCGAGAGCACGATCATCACGGCGATGGCGACGCCCACCAGCGCGTTGATCACCTGTTGGCCCGGATAGGTGATGGGCCGCCCGGTGATGAGCTCCTGGAGCTTGACAAAGGCGATGGCGCTGCCTGAGAAGGAGACCGACCCGATGAGCACGCCGAGGAGCACCTCGGCCGTGACGTAGACGGCCGGCTGCAGTCCGAGCGAATGCAGGTGCAGCAGCTCGATGATGGAGATCAGCGCAGCCGCACCGCCGCCGACTCCGTTGAAGATGGCGACGAGCTGCGGCATCGCGGTCATCTTCACGAAACGCGCCACGGGGACGGCGATGGCGGCGCCGAGCGCCATGGCCACGAGCGCAAGCACCAGGTTCTTGCCCGAGTGACGCAGCGAAGGCAGCGTGAAGGTCATGCCGATGGCGAGGGTCGCCGCGGCTGCCCCCACCAAGTTGCCCAGGCGGGCATGGCGCGGTGAGCTGAGGCCCTTCAGGGCGATGATGAAGCCGGCGATGGCGACCAAGTAGGCCAGGTCGCGCGGGTCCGCCAGCGTGAAGTTCACCGCGGTCATCAGGCGCTGCCGCCCGCTGCACTGCCGCCCGCGTCGCTGCCACTTTCGTCGGGCGGTGACGAGGCGACCCCGGACCGCGACCGGTCACCGGGCCGCGAACGGAACATCTGGAGCATCCGGTCGGTGACCACGAAGCCACCAACCACGTTGAGCGTGGCCAGAAAGACGGCGAGGAACCCGAGCGTCACCTGCGCCGTGCCGTGCGCCTCGCCCATGATCGTCAGCGCTCCGACCAACACGATGCCGTGGATGGCGTTGGACCCCGACATGAGCGGGCGTGTGCAGGATGCTCGGCACCTTGGACACGACCTCGATCCCGACGAAGGCGGCCAGGACGAAGACGGTGAGGTACGCCACGAGGCCGGTGCTCGAACCGCCGGTCGGCGCCGGCGCAGTCGTGGCGGGCAACGACGAGACCGCCGTCATGAGTGTCGCTGCGATCATTGCTGTGCTCCTTCTCCGGCTGGCCCAGCCCCTCCGGCGCTCCCGGTGCCGAGCACGTCGACCGCGGCGGGCGCCACTGCGGCACCGTCGCGCAGCACGCACATGCCGACGACGATCTCGTCGTCCCAGTCCGGGACGAGCGTGCCCTCTGGTCCCATCAGGCCGAGAACGTTGGCCACGTTGCGGGCGTACAGGAAGCTGGCGTGCGTGGGCATGCCCGCGGGCGGGTTGGCCATGCCCACCACCAGCACGCCGTTGTGGTCGACGACCTCGCCGACCTTGGTCAGCTCGCAGTTGCCGCCCTGGTCTGCCGCCATGTCGACCACGACGGCCCCGGGCGCCATGCCCTCGACCATGGACGCGGTGAGGAGGACCGGGCGCGGCGCCCGGGCACCGCCGCCGTCGTGATCACCGCGTCCGAACGACCCACCTCCTCCGCCAGCGCGGCGCGCTCGACGGTCGAGCTCCTCAGGCGTCAGCTCGCGGGCGTACCCGCCGGCACCCTCGGCCGAGACTCCGGTGTCGAAGAAGGTGGCACCGAGGCTCTCCGCTTCCTCCTTGGCCGCGGCGCGCACGTCGTAGGCCTTCACCATGGCGCCCAGACGCCGGCTGGTGGCGATGGCCTGCAATCCGGCGACGCCCACCCCCATGACGAACACCTTCGCCGGCGGCACCGTCCCAGCCGCCGTCATGAACATGGGGAAGAACTTGGCCAGGGTGTCCGCCGCGGCCAGGGCAGCGCGGTAGCCGGAGACCGTCGCCTGGGAGCTCAGCGCGTCCATGCCCTGCGCCCGGCTGATCCGCGGCAGGAGGTCGAAGCTGAAGACGGTGGCACGCCGGCCGGCGAGCACGCGCAGCGCGTCGCTGGACTGGGCCGCGCCGAAGAAGCTGAGGAGCACGGCGCCCTCAGGGAAGCGGCCTGCCTCGT
The DNA here is from genome assembly GCA_963824445.1 of uncultured Acidimicrobiaceae bacterium. Lineage (GTDB taxonomy): Bacteria > Actinomycetota > Acidimicrobiia > Acidimicrobiales > RAAP-2 > Bog-473. The sequence continues at coordinate 29,341 of CAWGPG010000005.1, forward strand.
CGGGATCCGGGGCGTTGACCGTGACGACGAGACCCGCGCCGGCCAGCGCGGAGGCGGCGTCGGGCGCCACCGTCGCACCAGCGTCGGCGAAGGCGGCATCGGGAAAGGCCGCCGCCGCACCCGCTCCCGCCTGCACCGCCACCTCCCAGCCCGAGCCGACGAGCTTCTTGACGACGTCGGGAACGAGGGAGACCCGGCGCTCCCCGGGCCGCGTCTCGGTGGGGACCGCCAATTTCACGGAGTGAGTGTCTAGCAGCTGAGGCTCGATCGCCCCTCAATCGTCCAGGTCACGGACTCGCAGCCTCGAGCTTTTCCGACCCCGCGGACATGCGAGGCAGGAGCCACTTTCGCCGCGTCCGGGGGCCTTCCTTGCCTGTTCCTCCGAGTCGTATATGGGCGCCGGCGCCGCGAATTGGCTCACGAATGAGCTACTTCGCAGCACGCCTTTACCGATGCTCTCGAACCACGTCGGACCCCGGCTCGTGGTACTCCACTTCGCTGCTGATTCTCGGTTCGCCGGGACTGGTTCTGGTACCCCGGCTGGACTCGTCAGCCCAGCTGGCGCAGCAGGGTGACGAACGGAGGGACCTCGCCACCGCCGTCGAGCACCAGGTTGGCCCCGGACACGAAGGCCGCCGCCGGACTGGCCAGGAAGAGGCACGCCTGGGCGACGTCGCGAGGCGTGCCCATCCGCCCGAGCGGCACCGACTCGGACACCTTGGTCATTCCCTCCGGGCCCCCGTAGAAGTCGTCGCCCGCCCCCGTGTCGAGGAGGCCCGCGCTCACGCAGTTGACGCGCACTCCCGGCGCCCACTCCATGGCGAGCGTCGCCGTCAGGTTGATCAGCCCCGCTTTGGCCGCACCGTAGGCCGAGGCACCCGGCGAGGGGCGCAGGCCCGAGACGCTCGCCACGTTGACGATGCAGCCGCCCTCGTCCTGGAGCGCCATCACTTTGTGCGCCGACTGGGCACACCAGAACGGCGCCAGGAGGTTGAGTCCGACGATGGCCTCGACGAAGCGCGGCGACACCTCTGCCGCCGGCACACTGGGCGAGCCTCCCGCATTGTTCACCAGCACGTCGAGGCGCCCGAATTGCTCCACCGCCTTGGCGACCACGCGCTCGGCGTGGGTCGGCTTGCGCACGTCGGCCGTGACGAAGACCGCGCCGTCGACGTCGGCCTCGTGGCGGCCGCAGGTGACCACGTTGGCCCCGGCATCGAGGAATCCCGAGACGATGCCTGCACCCACCCCTCTCGTCCCGCCGGTCACCACCACGACCTGGTCCTCGAAGTCGAACGACTGTGGCACCACGGCCCGCCACCCTACGGCACGCCCGCCTTCGCCGTGTTGGCCCGATCGGGCGTGCTGACCTATGTTCCCAGCGGCTTTCTGACACGGCGTCAGGGGGCCGATGGCCGAGACGAGGAGATCGGCGCCTGCCATGCCTATCACCGTCGTCAACGAGCACCAGGGGATCGCAGAGGTGGTGATCGACCACCCGCCGGTGAACGCGCTCGACGTGGCGGGCTGGTTCGAGCTGGCTGACGCCGTCACCGCCGCGGGTCGGGTGCCCGAGCAGCGGGTCGTGGTGCTGCGGGCCCACGGGCGCGGCTTCTGTGCCGGCGTCGACATCAAGGAGATCAACGCCAAGGGCGACGAGGCCCTCGTCGGGGTCAACCGTGGCTGTGCCGCGGCGTTCGCCGCCGTCTACGACTGCGAAGTGCCGGTCATCGCCGCCGTCCACGGCTTCTGCCTCGGCGGCGGCATCGGTCTGGTCGGCAACGCCGACATGGTGGTGGCTTCCGAGGACGCCGACGTTCGGCCTCCCCGAGGTCGACCGGGGCGCCCTTGGTGCGGCGACCCATCTGGCCCGCCTGGTGCCGCAGCACGCGATGCGCCGGATGGTCTACACGGCGACGCCGATCACGGCGGCGGAGCTGGCTTCGTACGGCTCGGTCGCCGCCGTGGTCCCGCCGGATCGCCTGCACGGCGCGGCACTGGAGCTCGCCGGCGAGATCGCGACCAAGAGCCCGACGATCATCCGGAGAGCCAAGGAGTCCCTCAACGGCATCGATCCGGTGGACGTGAAGCGCAGCTACCGCTTCGAGCAGGGGTTCACGTACGAGCTGCACGTGCGCGGCGTCGCCGACGAGCAGCGCGCCGCGTTCGTCGAGAAGCGCGACGCCGACACGTCGCGGTGAGACCGAGGACCTGAGGACGGTGGCCGACAAGCGCACGACGGTGGACGCCATCGTGAGCGAGCTCCGCTCGGGCATGACGATCGGCATCGGCGGGTGGGGATCGCGCCGCAAGCCGATGGCCGTGGTGCGCGCCATCTGCCGTTCGGACCTCCGCGATCTGACCGTCGTCTCGTACGGCGGCCCCGACGTGGGCCTGCTCTGCGCGACGGGCAAGGTGCGCAAGGTCGTGTGCGGGTTCGTCACCCTGGACTCCATCGCGCTCGATCCGCACTGGCGCGCGGCGCGGCAGCACGGGCAGGTCGAGGTGACCGAGGTCGACGAGGGCATGTTCTTCTTGGGCCTCCAGGCGGCGGCGTGGCGGGTCCCGTTCCTCCCCACCCGGGCCGGACTGGGCTCCGACGTGTTGCGTGTCAACCCGGATCTGCGCCTGGTGCGGTCGCCCTACGGTGCCGGCAGTCCGTTCCTCTCGGATGCGGCCGACGCTGACGTGGAGCTGGTCGCCATGCCCGCCCTGCGCCTCGACGCGGCGATCGTCCACACCAATCGCGCCGACACGGCCGGCAACGGACAGGTGCTGGCTCCCGACCCCTTCTTCGACGCGCTCTTCCTCGGCGCGGCGGAGCGCCGGTTCCTCACCACCGAGCACATCGTGGCGGAAGGCGCCCTGGCCGACGCCGACACCCGCCCGCTCTCCAGTGTTTCCATCCACCGCATGCTCACCGACGCCGTCGCGCCGGCTCCGAACGGCGCGCACTTCACCGCCAACCTGCCCGACTACCGACGCGACGAGGCGTTCCAGAAGGAGTACGCGGCGGCCGCCGGCGACCCGGCCGAGTGGGAGGCCTTCGCCGCCCGCTACGTGATGGTCGACGAGGACGAGTACCAGGCGCGGGTGCGGGAGCGCGGGCCCCGGTGAGCGGACGGGGCCACGCCGAAGTAGGAGTCACCCGGGCCGAGGCCTGTGTCGTGGCCTGCGCCGAGGTCTGGCGCGACGCGGGCGAGGTGATGGCCAGCCCCTTCGGCGTCATCCCCTCCCTCGGAGCCAGGCTGGCCAAGCTCACCTTCGCGCCCGACCTCGTGCTGACGGACGGGGAGGCCGCCCTCATGGTCGGCGCGCCGCCGATCTCCACGCCGCCGGACGAGCTCGTGCGCGAGGCCGCCATGCCGTATCGCAGCGTCTTCGACGTCGTCTGGTCCGGGCGCCGCCACATCATGATGATGGCGAGCCAGATCGATCGCTTGGGCAACCAGAACATCTCAGCCATCGGAGACCACGCGCGGCCCAAGGTGCAGCTGGTCGGCGTGCGCGGCGCGCCCGGCAACTCGGTCAACCACGCCACCAGCTATTGGGTGCCCGACCACAGCGTGCGCACCTTCGTGGACCAGGTCGACGTGGTGAGCGGCGTGGGCTACGAACGGGCGGCCGCGGCCGGACCCGGCGCCACGCGCTTCCACGACGTACGCCGGGTCGTGTCCAACCTCGGGGTGTTCGACTTCGAGACCCCTGGGCACACCATGCGCGTGCGCTCGCATCACCCCGGCGTGACCGTCGACGACATCGTCGCCGCGACCGGATTCGAACTCAACATCCCCGACCACGTGACCGAGACGGAGCTCCCGTCACCCGAGGAGCTCGAACTCGTCCGCGTCGTGCTCGACCCGGCGTCCCTGCGCGACCCGCGAGGTGCGGACCTGAGCTCCGGCAGCGGCGACGTGCCGCTCGTCCGGCACCCGGCGCTGCGCACGGCGTTGTGTGAGCGCGTCGGCGTGCGCTACCCGATTGTGCAGACCGGTATGGGATGGGTGGCGGGTCCGCGCCTCGTGGCGGCGACATGCGAGGCCGGCGCACTCGGCATCCTGGCCTCCGCCACCATGACGCTGGACCAGCTCGCCTCGGCCATCGCCGAGGTGCGCGCCCGGACCGCGGCGCCGTTCGGTGTCAACCTCCGCACGGACGTCGCTGACGTGAACGAGCGCATTCAGCTCATGATCGAGACCGGGGCGCGCGTGGCGAGCTTCGCTCAGGCGCCCAACGAGAAGCTCGTGGCGCGCTGCAAGGAGGCCGGACTGTTCGTGATGCCGACGGTCGGTGCCCGGCGCCACGCCGAGAAGGTGGCGGAGTGGGGCGTGGACGCGGTCATCGCCCAGGGAGGCGAGGGAGGCGGCCACACCGGCGTCGTGCCGACCACCCTCCTGCTGCCCCAAGTGGTGGAGGCCGTCGGCGACAAGGTGCTTGTCGTCGGAGCCGGTGGTTTCTTCAGCGGACGCGGTCTGGTGGCGGCCCTGGCCTATGGCGCGGCGGGGGTGGCGATGGGGACGCGCTTCTTGCTGTCGGCCGAGAGCCGCGTCCCCGACTCGGTCAAGTCGCTCTACACGGCGACACCGGTGACGGGCACCGTGGTCACCACGAAGGTCGACGGCGCACCGCAGCGAGTGGTCCGCACGGACCTGGTCGAGCATCTCGACTCACAGGGTTGGTTGCGCGCGCTCCGCGCGCGTGCTCCGCAACGCCTACGAGTTCCGCCGGGAGACCGGCGCGACCCTTTCCTCGTTGCTGCGCGAGGGTCGTGCCATGAAGGAGGGCAACGAGCTCACCTGGTCCCAGGTCGTCATGGCGGCCAACGCACCGGTGATGACGAAGGCCGCGCTGGTCGAGGGACGGACGGACGTCGGCGTGCTGCCGACAGGTCAGGTGGTCGGCTTGATTGAGTCGCTGCCTCCCGTGGCGGACATCGTCGACGACATCATGACCGAGGCCGACGTTCTCCTGTGCGGATGGACGGCAGCGGCGCAGCGCGGCGAGGACGGCGAACGCTGAGGGCCTGAGTCGGAAGGGAGCGCCCGAGGCGCCCCCTTAGCTCGAGCTGCCCTCGGATCCCGCCGCTCCCTGGGCCACGCGGCGCAGCAGGTTGGACACCCGCTGGTGGGTGACCCCGAAGAGATGGGCGATGCTCGGGATGCTCTGGCCCTCGGCGCGCAGGGCCACGACGAGCGAACGTCGCAGGTAACCGCTGGCCTCGGACTGGCGCCGCAAGATGGTGCTCACCAGCTGCACGGTGCCGGGCTCGTCCTCCGCGGCCAGGATCGTCTTCCACTCCCGGCCCGAGCCACGGGCGGACCGAAGGTCCGCGACACGCTTGGCGAGCAGCTTCTCGCTCTCCGCGTTCTCGTGCAACATCGCCTCGAGCTCGTCGAGCGTGCGCAGCACTTCGTCCTTCGACTTTCCGTTGGCGTGGTCGGCGTCGTCCTTCACCCGATCTCCCGCTCTGTCTCGGAGCACACCATCATGTCGCAGTTCAGCGACGTCGGTTGCCGACATCAAAACCTCCTCTCGTCACAAGCCTGAGCCCGGTCTCAACGCCACACGGCATGCGGGCCGACTTGCCTTCCCGCATGCCAGCCTAAGCAAGCGAGCACCCCTTTCGGGACGTTGCACTTGCCTTACCCACCGTTTGGCCTTCTCCAAACACATTCGGCAACGGGCGTCGGCTCTTGGAGCGGCGCGAGATGGGGCTTCGGCGCCGAGGCCAGGGGCTGAACCGGGAATTCAGTGGGAATTACGGGGGAATCCAGCGAGAATCGCGGCGAATTCAGCAACGATCCAGCGATTCCTCATCGGCTCAGGATCACCGACGACCCGTGACCGAAGAGGCCCTGGTTCGCGGTCAGGCGCAACCCGCGCCCCCTCGACCTGGCGGCCCGTGGCATCGCCCCGGAGCTGCCACACGCCCTCGCACACCTGGGCGATGGCCTGAGCCGGGATGGCCTCGCCGAAGCACGACAGCCCGCCGGAAGGATTGACCGGCACCCGTCCGCCAAGAGACGTCGCCCCGTCGCGCAGCAGCTTCTCCGCCTCGCCCTCGCCGCAGAGGCCGACGTCCTCGTACCAGTCGAGCTCGAGCGCGGAGGACAGGTCGTAGACCTCGGCCAGGCTGACGTCCTCGGGGCCGATGCCCGCCTGCGCGTACGCCGCGGTGGCGATGGAAGGCCGGAAACCCGCGGCCCGCGGACCGGGCGGCGTCGCGTCCGCGGTCGCCGCGGCGGAGTCGGTCGAGAAGTTCGGCATCTCAATGACGGTGTTGGGGAAGGAGGGCGTGACGGTCGAGACGGCGTCGATCGTGACCAACGGCGACGTGCCGCCGGCGTGACGCCGCGCGAAGGCCACGCTCGAGAGCACCAGCGCGGCCCCGCCATCGGACGTGGCGCAGATCTCGAGCAGGCGGAGCGGATCGGCCACCATGGGCGAGGCCAGCACCTCGTCGACGGTGACCTCGGCCCGATAGCGCGCGTTGGGGTTGGCCAGCCCGTGTCGCGCGTTCTTCACCTTCACCCGCGCGAAGTCCTCCTCGGTCGCGCCGAAGCGGTCCATACGCCGGCGCGCGTACAACGCGAAGTACGTCGGGTTCGTCGCGCCGAGCAGGTGGAAGCGAAGCCAGTCGGGGTCGTCCTTGCGCTCGCCGCCGACCGGGGTGAAGAAACCCTTGGGCGTGGTGTCAGCCCCGACGACCAGCGCGACGTCGCACAGCCCGGCAAGGATCTGCGCGCGCGGCACTCGCGATGGCCACCGCGCCGGACGCGCAGGCGGCGTACACGCTCGTGACCGGGACGCCGGTCCACCCGAGCGCTTGCGCGAACGTGGCTCCGGCCACGAAGCCGGGGTAGCCGTTGCGGATGGTGTCCGCGCCCGAGACACATTGCACGTCGCGCCAACCGAGCCCGGCATCGGCCAGCGCATCGCGCGCCGCCGCCAGCCCGTACTCCACGAACGGCCGACCCCACTTGCCCCACGGGTGCATCCCGGCACCGAGCACTGCGACGCGGCCCGCGTCGCGGCCCGCGTCGCCGGCGCCTCCCACCTCGGCGCCGACTGCCTGCTCGTCCACCTTCCGCTCGTCCGCCCCCCGTTCGTGCGTCCCGCCCACCCGTCAGCCCTCCCCGCCGGAGCCGCTCGCCACCGGGCTCCACTTCCAGACCAGGTGCTCGGTTCCGTCCTCGGCGTCGGTGTAGAGCGTGTCGACCACCAGCTCGACCTCGTCGCCGACGGACAGGTCGTCGACGGACACACCGGGGACAACCTGGCCCATGACCACCATCTTCTCCGCCGCCAGCTCGACGGCGGCCAGGCAGAACGGCTCGTAGGGCTCGGCCGCCACGTACGGCGCCGGCGGCTGGTAGCGGGCGTCGGTGTAGGACCACAGGCGGCCGCGCCGCGACAGCTCCACCGTCGAGAACGACGTCGAGTCACAGTCCGGGTTGCGGCAGAAGCGCGCCTCCGCCGGGAAGGTGTACGTGCCGCACTTGTCGCAGCGCGACCCGAGGAGCGCCGGCGCGCCACCGTCCTCGCCGGTGGTGAACCATCCTTCGACCGCGGGCACGCGAGCGGCGGCGCCGGACGTCACGACAGCCGCTCGATGATGGTGGCGTTCGCCTGCCCGCCCCCTTCGCACATGGTCTGGAGCCCGTAGCGGCCGCCCGTGCGCTCCAGCTCGCTGAGCAGCGTCGCCATGAGCCGCGCCCCGGAGCACCCCGTCGGGTGCCCGATGGCGATCGCGCCGCCGTTCACGTTGACCTTCGCCATGTCGGGCCGGTACTCGCGCTCCCAGGCGAGCACCACCGACGCGAAGGCCTCGTTGATCTCGACCAGGTCGATGTCGTCGAGGCTCAACTTCGCCTTCGACAAGACCAGCTCGGTGGCCGGGATCGGCGCCGTCAACATGATCTGCGGATCGTTGGCCGCGACGGCGAAGGTGTGGAAGCGGGCCCGGGGACGAAGCCCGAGCGACGACGCACGCTCCTCGCTCATGATCAGCACCGCCGCCGCCCCGTCGGAGATCTGCGACGACGATCCCTGCCGTGACGGTGCCCGCTCCGAGAACGCCGGCTTCAACGCGGCCAGCTTCTCCAGGGAGGTGTCGCGCCGCACGCCCTCGTCCGCCCGAAGGGTGCCGGTCACTTCGTCCGCGCCCGGCACGTCGGGATGCACGCGGGCCTCCAGCGGCGCGATCTCGGCGTCGAATCGACCCTCGTCCGTCGCCCGGGCCGCCCGGCGGTGCGACTCGAGCGCGAAGGCGTCCATCTCCTCGCGGCTGATCTTCCATCGCCGGGCGATCTCCTCGGCGCACTCGCCCTGGTGGATGAGCTCGAAGCGCTCCTTGTACAGCGGGCCGTACGCCTCGCCGGGGCCGGGCTCGGTGGTCGACCCGATCGGCACCCGGCTCATCGACTCGACTCCTGCGCCGATGGCCACGTCCATGGCGCCGGCCATCACGGCCTGGGCGGCGAAGTGGATGGCCTGTTGCGCCGAGCCGCATTGGCGGTCGACCGTGGTGCCGGGCACCGAGTCCGGGAACCCGGCTGCCAGGGCAGCGTTGCGAGCGATGTTCATCGCCTGCTCGCCCACGGTCATGGTGCACCCCATGACGACGTCTTCGACCAGGGCGGGGTCGAGGTCGTTGCGCGCCAGGAGCGCGGCGAGGGGCTGGGCGGCCAAATCGGTGGCGTGCCAACCCGAGAGGCGGCCGCCCCGGCGGCCGACGGGGGTGCGCACGGCATCGATGATCACGGCGTTGGGCATAGGGGCCCAATTGTGGCCGCGACGGCGCGGGCCTGCCACATACGGTCCGGATCAGCTGGCGCCGCCCATGGCGCTGTGCGAGATTCGCAGCCGCCATGGACCTGACCTTCAGCCCAGACCACGAGGCGTTCCGGGCGGAGGCGAGGGGCTGGCTGGCCGAGCACGTGCCGACCGAACCGCTCCCCTCGTTCGACACGGCCGAAGGCTTCGAGGCGCATCGCGCCTGGGAGCGCACCATGTACGAGGACCGTTGGTCGGTGGTGAGCTGGCCCACCGAGTACGGCGGGCGCGACCTCGGCATCTTCGAGTGGCTCGTCTTCGAGGAGGAGTACTACCGGGCACGCGCGCCGAAGCGGGTGAGCCAGAACGGCATCTTCCTCCTGGGGCCGACCATGCTCGAATACGGGACCGAGGCGCAGAAGGCGCGCTTCCTCCCGCCCATGGCGGCGGGCGACGAGGTCTGGTGCCAGGGGTGGTCGGAGCCCGACGCCGGCAGCGACCTGGCCGGCATCCGCTCCCGCGCCACCCGCAACGGGGCGGAGGACGGCTGGATTCTCGAGGGGCAGAAGACGTGGGCCAGCCGCGGCGCGTTCGCCGAGTGGTGCTTCGGCATCTTCCGCACCGATCCCGAGACGGATCGCCATCGCGGCCTGACCTACTTCCTCGTCGCCATGGACTCGCCCGGCGTCACGGTGCGTCCGATCCCCCAGATCGACGGCGAGACCGGGTTCGCCGAGATCTTCTTCGACCGCGTGGAGGTTCCCGAAGACCAGGTGCTCGGCGAGGTCGGCGCGGGTTGGTCCGTGGCCATGGCGACCGCGGGCTCCGAGCGCGGCCTCTCCTTGCGCAGCCCGGCTCGCTATACCGAGGCGGCCGACCGCCTCGTCGAGCTCTTCCGACGGCGCGGCGGCCCGCCCGCTTCTGCCGACGCCGTGGCGCGTGCGCACCTTGCCGCCGAGGCGTATCGGCTGCACACCTACTGGACCGCGTCTCGGGTGGCCCGTGGACACGCCGTCGGTGCGGAGGCGAGCTGCAACAAGATCTGGTGGTCGGAGGCCGACGTCGCCATCCACACCGCCGCGCTCGACCTGCTCGGCCCCGAGGCCGAGCTCCTGCACGCCGGCGCGCCGGGAGAGTGGCTGGACGGTTACCTGTTCTCCCTCGCCGGGCCCATCTACGCCGGCACCAACGAGATCCAGCGCAACGTGGTGGCCGAGCGACTGCTCGGGCTGCCCCGCGGCTGAGCAACGAGGAGCTCCGACTCGTGGACTTCGCGTTCTCCGACGAGCAGGAACAGCTCGCGGAGCTCGTGAGGAACGTGCTCGACACCGAGTGCACGCCCGATGCGCTCCGGGCCTTCGAGCTCGCCGACGACGAGGGCCGTGCCGTGCTGGCGCGCAACCGCTGGGCCGTGCTGGCCGAGCTCGGCGCGCCCGCACTGGTGGTCCCCGAGTCGGCCGGTGGCCTCGGGCGCGACGACGTCGACCTCGTCGGCGTTCTCGAGGAAGCGGGCCGGGCGTGCCTGCCCGAGCCGTTGCTGGAGACGGCCGCGCTCGCCGCGCCGACACTGGCCGCGCTGACACCAGAGCAGGCGGCCGAAGCCGCGCTGCGTGCGCTGGTGGAGGACGATGTGCCGTTCGCCGTCGGCGGAGTCGACGTGACGCCGGCGGAACTCGTCTCCTCCACCGTGGTCGCGGCGGACGGCATGCTGCGCACACCGCGTGTGGTGGGCGCCCGGGACGCCGACGTACTGCTCCTGGCCTGTCGTGACGACGACTCGGGATGGCAGCTCCACGCCGTGCCCGCGGCCTCGTGCACGGTGGAACCGACACCCGCGTTGAGCGCGACGCGCGACCTGTCCACCGTCCACTGGCCGCTCACCTCCGACACGTTGCTCGCCTACGGCGTGGCGGCCGCGGCTGCGGTCTCGCTGCTGGCCGACCGCGCCGCGGCGGGCACGGCCGCGCTGCTCGTCGGGCTGGGCGAGCGCATGGTCGCCATGGCCGCGGCGTACGCCAGGGAACGCCACCAGTTCGGGAAACCCGTCGGCAGCTTCCAGGGGGTCAAGCACCAGCTGGCCAACGCTCGGGTTGCTTTGGAGTTCGCCCGCCCCGCGACATACCGTGCCGCGTGGTCGCTGGCCACCGCGCAGCCCACGCTCTCCCACGACGCGTCGATGGCGAAGGCGCTTGCGTCCGATGCCGCCGATCTGGCGGCGCGGGTCGCGCTCCAGGTCCACGGCGCCATCGGCTACACCTGGGAGTGCGACCTGCACTTCTACTTGAAGCGGACGTGGGCGCTGTCACGGGCCTGGGGTGATGCCGACACCCACCGTCGCCTGGTCCTGGCGCACGCCCTGGCCGGCACCGACCGCTGAGCGATCGCCGTCCGCGACCCCTGACTCCAGGTCGGCCGGTCAGACGACCGGCAGCGGCGGGAACGTCCCTCGGAGGAAGGAGCGCGGGTCGGCGCCGAGGACGCCGCCGAGCATGGTCGCGTAGAGGGAGCGGAAGTCGGTGGTGAATACGGTGTTGCCGTCGGAGAGCGTGTTCAGGCTCGGAGGGTCGCCATAGAAGCCGCCGTTGACCTAAGGGCCGGCCACGAAAGCGACGTTGGCCCACCCGTGGTCGGTGCCCGCACTGGCGTTGGCTGCCACCCGGCGGCCGAACTCGGTGTAGACGAGCACGACCGTTCCGTTCCCCCGTGGGTCCCCCGCAGGGCGTCTACGAACGCGGTGACCGACGTGTCGAGCTCGGGACAGGAGCGTCCTGCGGTGTTCAGCCTGGTCGGCGTGAGTGTCGAAGCCCGCCGAGCTGGACGGCGTAGACCTGCGGGGTGGCGCCGGCCAGGATCAGGTTGGCCACGACGCTGAGCTGGGTGGCAAGACGTTGCCGGCCTTGGCCGCCGCCTCCGGTGGCGGGCCAGGGATCCGGCGTCGCCGCAGGCGGCGGTTCGACGTCGGCGAGGTGGAGCGGGTCGAGTGTCGGTGGTGAGGTCGAGGATGGGACCGATCCGCGGTTCAGCTCGAGCAGCACGGCGTCGGAGGTGGCCGAGGCGGCGGCCAGGGTGGTACCGCCGGTGTCGTTCGGGACAGCGCCGCGTACCAGGTCTGCTCGGCCGGGGCGCCGGGAAGGGTGATAGGGCCGGCGGGGATGGCCGCATCCTCGGACTCGCGCCCCGGAGAGCGCGGCTGGAGGGTCGGACCGATGCCATGGCGCGGAGCGGGCTGGAGCGGGTGGCGTCCAGCCAACGGCCGATCCAGCCCGTGCTCACCGGCGTCGTCGGGGACACCGCTCTGCCAGATGTCCATGGACTCGAAGTGGCTGTAGTTCGGGTCGGCAAAACCCACGCCGTGGACGATGGCCAGCTCCTTGGCGTCCCACAGGCTCTTGAAGCCCGGCATGCCGGCGTGGAGTCCGTAGCCGTCGCCGAGCGGAGCGCGGTGGAGGGGTCCACTGCCAAGGACCCCGGGCGCGGCATAGGCGGAGTCCTGGTAGGGGACGACGGTGTTGAGCCCGTCGTTGCCGCCGTACAGGGTGACCAGGACCAGCTGCGAACTCGGTCGCCCTGGCGGCCGACCGGCCGGGGACCATCCCCGAACAGGGACATCCCAGCCGCGCCGCCCGAGCGTCGGCTGCGACGACGCCGCGCCGGTCGCCGCCTGCCAGGCCGAGGAAGCGCGGCGATCGAGGACCGACGCCGCTGCGAGCGGTCGCCAGTGCGGGCGGCGGGCCGGTGGGCATCGGCTCCATCGGGATCGGCTCCATCGGCGCTGCTCCTTCAGTTGGTGACGTACTCGGGCGAGACCAGGGCCAACGTGACCAGGGTCGGCGGGTCGAGGCGGCACTGGCGAGGGCCGGGCCGATGTCGCGCGCTCCAACTGGGGAACGGCAGCAGCTCGGCGCGGCCTCGACCCGGTCGACCGGGAGCGCATCGGCGACGGCCGAGATGTCGGTCCGGCGGGCCAAGCGGTGCGCGAACCCCAGCGGGCGAGGGCCGCCGAGCGTCGAGAGCCAGTAGCTGTTCTGCGGACCAGCCCCCAACGCTCGGCGGGTCGAACAGGACCTGGCCCATTCCGGCCAGGACGCCGGATGACTCGGCGGCCTCGCCTGGAGATCGGCGGGCCGATCCCGAGCGCCCGCAGCGTCCGACCACGTACTCGGTCGGTTGCTTGACCAGTCCCCGGAATCGCCTTGCTGGGAGGGAATGCGGGTGCAAGAAGATGGCCGAAAGCAGTTCGCCAGGTTGCGGTCGTCGGCGTAACTCGGCGCGAGGTCGTCGATCACGGGTCGGGGGTGTCACCGGGTAGGCCAGGATGCTCCAAAAGGCGGAGGGAACGAAGCGGCTGGAAGCCGCACTTTGAGTGACGATGTCGATGACCTGCGAGCCGGAGCTGACGCCGGTCTTCGCGAGGAACGTCTGGGGCCGGTCGCATGGTCGGCCCGTAGAAGGCGAACACGCCGGTTCGGCGATCGACGCTCCATCCGGTGAAGCAGAACGACGCCGCGCTGACATCGTCTTGGGTGTACGAGCCGATCCCCATGGTGAAGCGCTCCATGAGCTCGCGGGCGAAGTTCTCGTTGGGGTGGCTCGCCTTGTTGGAGTCGGCGTCGAGCCAGATCAACATGGCAGGGTCGGTCGCCACCGCCTGGGTCAAGGGGTGAAGTCACCGCTGCCGTGGGTGCGGAAGAGTTGGTTCTGCCCGTACATGTAGGCCGGGTACTTCACCTTGGAGATGGCGGTCGGGAAGTGGCCGTGGAGCAGAAAGGTCAGCTTCTCCTTGAGCGGAGTGGACGTGACGATCATGCGACCTAGCCACCAGGACGTGAGGTCCACGAATTCCTGACGCAGCTGTGCCTTGAAGCTTCTTCGCGCTGCGGAACCCGTCCCGCGGAGGGCCCTTTTCTGCTCGTAGATCGAAGCGGCGGAGCTCAGAGTAGGAGCCGGGACGGCGTCACCCGCAGCGTCGGGCCCGCCGAGGCCCGAGACGAGCGTTCGCACCGCGGCCTCGTACCCGGAGGCGCCGGTCGTGGCGAGGTCGGTCGGCGCTCCGAACCCGGCGCGCCGGTAGAGATAGCCGACCAGGTCGGCGGTCGTGGCCGAGGACGTCAACGTCACAGGATCAGACTGAACCCGGCGAATCACCCGTCCATGGTGAGAATGTGAGGGAACTGTCAAAGGTGTCGCCTGGCCGCGACGACCGACTGGCGTGTGTCGCCTCGCACGGCGACGGACATGTCCGATTCCCGCTAGTACTCGTCGCCGGGCCGTGTCACGCTGTCACCCGTGATCGAGGAGCCGGACCGCTGCTACGAAGCCGCCAAGAGTAAAGACGCCCGCTTCGACGGCTGGTTCTTCTGCGCCGTGACGTCCACCGGGATCTACTGCCGGCCCAGCTGCCCCGCCAGGACCCCGAAACGGGAGAACATGCGTTTCTACGCCTCCGCGGCCGCCGCCCAACAGGCGGGCTTCCGCGCCTGCCTGCGCTGCCGGCCCGACGCCACACCAGGCTCGCCGGAGTGGAACAACCGAGCTGACGTCGTCGCTCGCGCCATGCGCCTGATCCGCGATGGGACCGTCGACCGAGAAGGCGTCGAGGGCGTGGCGCGTCGGTTGGGCTACAGCACCCGGCAGCTCAATCGCCTGATCACGGCCGAGGTGGGAAGTGGACCGCTCGCGTTGGCGCGCGCCGAACGCAGCCAGACGGCCCGGGTGCTACTGGAGACGACGAATCTCCCGGTCACCCACATCGCGTTCGCGGCGGGGTTCGCCAGCGTCAGGCAGTGCAACGACACCATCCGCCAGGTCTTCGCTGACACGCCGCGCGGCTTGCGCGCGAGGGCGGCACGGGCGGGACGAGGGCGCGGCGCACCGGCACCAGTTGCGACGCAAGGCATTCGGCTGCGCCTGCCCTGCCGTCAACCGTTCAACCCGACGACCATCCTTACGTTCTTGGGCCAACGCGCGCTGCCAGGCGTGGAGTCCCTCTGTGAATCGTCGTACGCGCGAAGTCTGCGTCTTCCGCACGGGCACGGTCTGGTAACCCTGCGCGCCGCAGAGGCGAAGGCACCGGGGCCATCCTTCGTCGAGGGCGAGCTGCGGCTGTCTGATCTCCGTGACCTGACCACCGCCGTGTCCCGCTGTCGTCAGCTCCTGGACCTCGACGCGGATCCCGTCGCCGTGTGGGAGGCCCTGCGCGGCGACTGCTTGCTCGGACCCGTCGTGGACCGAGACCCCGGTCGGCGCGTGCCCGGGGCGGTCGACGGCTTCGAGCTCGCGGTACGCGCCGTCGTCGGACAGCAGGTCTCCGTTCCGGGGGCGCGCACGGTGGCGGGCAGGCTGGTGCGCGCCGCCGGCGAAGTGCTCCCCGAACCCGCGGACGGCGTCACGCACCTCTTCCCCACACCGGTGGCGCTGGCCGAGCTGGGCCGGCGCACGCCGGAGGCGTTCTCCATGCCGGCCGCCCGCCGCCGCGCGCTGATCTCGCTGGCTGAGGCGGTCGACTCGGGCCGGGTGACGATCGATGCGGGGTCCGACCCGGCCGAGTTGCGCCGCGCCCTGGTGGCGCTGCCGGGCATCGGCCCGTGGACGGCGGAGTACGTCGCCATGCCGCGCCCTGCGCGACCCCGACGCCTTCATGCCGACCGACCTCGGGATCAGGCGTGCCGCTTCGATGCTCGGCCTTCCCGAGGACCCGGGCCTGCTGTCCGCGGCAGCAGAACGGTGGCGCCCGTGGCGCAGCTACGCCATGGCCCATCTGTGGTCGCTGTCCCCGGCGGGCGCCGCTGACATCGCGACCCGTGGAACGACTCGAACAACGAAAGGACAAGCCGCATGAGCAACGCAACAGCAACCATGCCCTACGACAGCCCGATCGGGCGCCTGGTGCTCGAGTCCGACGGCGACGTGCTGATCGGTATCTGGTTGCCTCACGAGCGCCGCCATGGACGCCGAGACGTCGACGACGTCCCGCCCGTGCTCAAGGAGGCGGCGACGCAGCTGGACGAGTACTTCGCCGGGGAGCGCCGGACCTTCGACGTGGCGATGGAGCTCGACGGCACCGAGTTTCAGCGTGAGGTGTGGTCAGAGCTCATCGAGGATCCCCTACGGAAAGACCATCAGCTACGGCGAACTGGCCCGGCGAGTGGGTCGGCCGAGCGCCCCGCGCGCCGTGGGTCAGGCGAACGGACGCAATCCGATGCCGATCATCGTGCCGTGTCACCGGGTGGTCGCCAGCAACGGGATCGGCGGCTACGGGGGCGGTCTCGAGGCCAAGCGCGCACTCCTCGCCGTCGAGGGCGTCACGGCCTGACGCCGCGAGCGAGGGTTTGCGTTGGTTCTGCGTGTGACGCCGACCATTCAGGTCAATATCGTGCGGGGTCGATCGACTCGTTCGTGAGGCGATGTCGAGGTCTCAGCCGTCACCCTCACTACGCTGCACGCGTCACGATGTGTGAGCGATGACCACCGACGATGTACAGGCGACTCGGGCGTTGGCGACATTCGATGCGCTTCGTGCGACTCCGCTCTTCAACCGACACACCCACCTCTGGGGTCGCCGAAACTGGGCTGTGCTGCGACACACGAGGCTTTGTGGCCATACGCCGATGCCTGGTCGGCCCTGTGCACCCTGGCGGGAATACCAAAAGGAGAGGATGCGATGTCGTCTCTCCCTGGCCTCTTCCGTGGCCTTGGCGCGTATCACCGCCACCATCGGTCGGCACTGGCCGGCCAGCATCCCGTCGGGTTCGAGTCGTCTGCCGTCTTCCCACACGGCCGCGGCGGAGACGTCTACTACGACGACAACACGTGGCTCGGACTCGCCTTGTGCCGTCATCACGAGTTGACGGCGAGCGCCGATGCAGCGGAACTCAGCCGCCGATTGTTCGACTTCATCGTGACGGGGTGGTCCAGCGAGCGGACGTGGTCCCATCCGGGCGGCATACGGTGGATGGTGCCGGATAGGTGTGTCTCACGCAATACCTGCTCGAACGCACCGGTCGCCGAGCTCGCGGCGGAAATTGCACGCCGAGACAACGACGAGGAAGCCCTGGCGTGGTCACAACGGATCTATGCGTGGGTCGACGAGACCCTGCGCGGTTCCGACGAGCTCTACCTCGATCGGATCGATCCCGATGGAACATTGCATCGTGAGATCTACAGCTACAACCAAGGCACCATGATCGGAGCCAGTGTCCTGCTCCACCAGGCGACCGGCGACTCTGCTTACCTTTCCCGGGCCAAGTCCACGGCGAGCGCCGCGATGAGCCGCTTCTCGGTAGACGAGTTACTCAAACAGGACGCTGCTTTCAATGCGGTGTTCTTCCGAAACCTCTTCCTTCTCGGCGACGTCAGCCCGAACGACGAATATCGCACTCTGGCCGTGCAGTACGCGGATCAGATGTGGACAGAGCGGCGCGACCCGAAGAGCGGCGTCTTCTCCGGCAGCACGCCGTCCAACACGTCGGCTCCGTTCTTGAACAACACCGCGCCGATGATGGAGATCTATGCGCTACTGGCGGGATCGCCGGCCCACGCGTAACCTCCGGAGCTGAAGGCTGGCCACCCATCTTGAAGGGCGGTCTCGACCTTGCTCCCGGGGCGCGGCCGCACGTTCCGATCAGCCGATCGGCCGCCGTCGAAACCATCGGGCCGATCGCGGGCAAGTTCCCGGTCTTCCCGCGGCAGGGGAGACTGGATCTTTACGTCGTCGTCTGGCTTTGGATTCGGTTGGGGTCTTGCCATTCCTGAAGGGCAGACGTTTCCACGGCCTCAGTTGGCCGGGCACTGGACGCAATCCAAAAGCCAACAGCTGCGAGGAGAAAGCCCACGGTACCGGCGGCGGTCCCGGCCAGTCTGACCCCATAGTGAAGACCAATGTTGTTAAGTTCCAATTCAGCGTGCTGTTGGTACAGCTGATACGTCAGCGCGGCCACTCCTGCGGCTGTGACGACTGAGGCAGCCGCCATCCATCGAGATGGTGTCCGAACGGACAACCCGGACGTCGGCCTCTTCCAGTTCGCGGTTATCCAGCCCCAACACGCAAAACCAGCCAGTCCGTAACCCACCGCCATCGAAATGAGATACACCCAAGTGACACCTGTGGCGGCGCCATCTGCGATCAGATCCGCGACAGGCCACGCGAGGACTCCTAGAAAGCCGAGGCCAATGAGCGTACCGGGTACACGGAGGTTTCCCATTTTCCAATCGTAAACCGGAGGGCACTCGTTGCTCTATCCACACACCACGGGTCCCGTACGGTGAAACTCTTCTACGGTTTTCCCGATTGTGCCGGCCCTCTTGGGACGCCGTTGCTCACCGCAGGTCCGCTCACCGCAAACGAATCAGCCTGAATCGGCCGCGGCGAAGTCGACCTCAGACGTCTCGACGGCTTCGCCGCGCCGTCCTGGCGCGCGCTGCTGCTGCCAATAGAGGTTGGTGTGGCTGATCACTACCTCCGGTGGCGGTGCGCCGTAATTGCTGTAATCGGGCATGGTGTGCGCATCTTTCACCAAGGTCACGTCGTAGCCGCGGACGAACGCACCGTGGATGGTCGAGCGGATGCAGGCATCCGTCTCCGCCCCGGCGACGACGAGCCGGCCGATCCCCCGCTCGGCCAGCCGCTGCTCGAGGTCGGTGTCCTCGAAGGAGTCGCCGTAGCTCTTGTGGACCAGCGGCTCCGAATCGAGCCGCTCGAGCTCTGGGACGTACTGCCATTCGTCGCTGTCGCGAGGCAATCCCTCGTCCGCGTGCTGGACCCAGATCACCGGCACGTCCTCGTCACGCGCCCGGTCGACCAGGTTGTCGATGTTCGCGATCACCCTGTCCCTGTCGTGGGCTTCGGCCACGACCCCCTTCTGCACGTCGATGACGATGAGCGCGGTGTTCGGCCGATCGGGCAGGGTCGTCATGGACTTTCCTCCTGGTGCTCTTCCTTGCGCTGTCGTTCTGCTTCGTACTCTTCGTGTTGTTGTCGCCGTTGCCCCTGCGACCTCCAACTCTCCCACCGGAGGCAGGTCACGCGCGTAAGGTGCCCCGGATGGAGACGCCCCAAACAGTTCGCGATGCCTTCGGCCTGGCCGGCCGCGTCGCCCTCGTTACCGGAGCCGGGAGCGGCATCGGCCGGACGACGGCCGAGGTGCTCGCCGGCGCCGGCGCCACCGTCGTGTGTTCGGACATCGCGGCGGAACGAGCCGCCGAGACGGCACGGGCCATCGTCGGCCAGGGAGCCCGTGCGGAGAGCGCGGAGCTCGACGTCTCGACCCGCGGCGCCGCGGATGGGCTCGTTCAGCACATCGCGGCCCGTCACGGACGGCTCGATGTGATGTGCAACATCGCCGGCATCATGATCGACAGCAACATCATCGACGTGGACCCGGACGAGTTCGACCGCATCCTGTCGGTCAATTTGAAGGGCGTGCTCTACGGATGCCAGGCCGCCGGGAAGGTGATGGTGGAGCAGCGCGGCGGCTCCATCGTCAACATGTCCTCGGCCGCGGTGCTGGCCCCATCGCCCGGCGTCGGCCCCTACGCCATCTGCAAGGCCGGTGTCGCTCAGCTCACCCAGTCCATGGCGTCCGAAGTCGGGAAGTTCAACGTGCGGGTGAACTCCGTGGCGCCCGGTTTCGTCCCGACGAACATGACCGCTCGCTACTACACGAATCCCGACGGCTCCATCAACGAAGAGGCCAAGGCGGCCGTGCTGACACCGATGGCGCGTTACTCCCCCCTGCGGCGGGTCGGCCTCACTTCGGACATCGCGTACTGCGTGCTGTATCTCGCCTCCGACGCCAGCAGCTTCGTCACGGGCCAGCTCCTGAGCCCGAATGGTGGCGTGTCGATGCACTACTGAGACCGATCGCACGGCGCCGATCGCACGGTGCCGATCGCACGGTGTCGATCGGACGGCAACCCTACGAGAGGCGGTAGAGCTCGAACTGGTTGGTCGCCGTCGCCGAGGAGACGACCGCCGGCTGAGGACCGAGCAGGACGATGGCGGCACCAACACCCGCGGGGTCGCTGAGCGAACCGTGTACGTCGAGGCGCGAGACGCAGCTCGACGGTGAGGTCGGTGAGGACTGCGGGCATCCGGCGGAGCTGGCCGAAGGCTGCAGAACCAGGGAACCGGCTGCGGTGTCGACGACGCGGTCGGTGAGGCTGCCGTCGTAGCTGCCGATGGCGGCGAGTGTTCGGGCGTCGAAGGTCGTGAAGCGCGCATCGAGTCCCTGACCTGCAGGCTTGGAGATCCAGACGGCTTCTCCGGCGACGGACTCCACGTACTGCACGCCCCCGCCGAGTCCGTTCGGTTTGTGCGCCAACACCGGACCGGTCGTCTGGGTGCCGTCAGGCCTGAATGCCGCGAGACGGTGACGCGTGGTCTCGTAATAGACCGTCCCGTCGGAGCCGACGGTCGCGCCCAGCCCTCGCACGAGCCGGTGAGGCGGTCCACTGGACTGCGGATTGATCCGCCACACGGACACGAGGTCGCCCTGCGTCACGAGAACGTCGAGCGCGCCGGCGGCGGCCGTCAGGGATACGAGATCCTGGTTCGAGCTGTTCGCCGAGCTGACAGGGGGCATCGGCCAACGTGCCACTTTGTTCCCGCTGGTGCGGTCGAACGCGATCACGTTCCTGTAGTTGGCGACGTAGAGGTTGTTCGAATCTGCCGCGAGTGCGGCGACGCCGGAGGGCATGGTCTCGGCGACGGCCGCGGGCGTGCTTCCGTCCACCACCCAGACCACCGTCTGCCCGGTCGACGTGGGATCCTGTGGCGACACGAAGACGGCGCCGTCGGGGCCCTCTGCCCCGGTCACCGCACCCGCCGAGAAGGGCAGTGGTATCGGAGAGCTCACGGTGAACGGCCCGGACGTCGACACCGGCGGGAGTGCAGCGAAGGTGGTGCTGGTCGAGGTCGGGACCGAGGTCGTCCCACCGTCCGCGCTCGCCGCGCCCGATGTGCTCGTCGTCGAAGTCTGCGCCATCGGTGCGTCGCTCCCGCACGCAGCCACCACAAGCGCGGCGGCAACCACCAGACCAAATGGCACGAGGCGAGTCCGTACGCGGCGCATGCCGGCCAGTATCGCGGTCCCCGACAGCGGAATCGCGGTTCTTCCCGACGGCGGCTACGGTTCGCGTGCATGGTGACGACGCGCGACATCTCCTACGACACCGACGGCCGGACGATGGTCGGCACGCTCGCTCAACCCGAAGGATCAGACCAAAGACCGGGGATACTCGTGTGTCACGAGGGTCCGGGCCTCGACGATCACGCCCGTGACATCGCCGCCCGACTGGCCGAGCTCGGCTACGTCGCGTTCGCCCTCGACTACCACGGGGAAGGCCGACCGCTCGCTGACCGCGAGCAGATGATGGCCCGGATCGGGGAGCTTCGCGCCGATCCGTTGCGCACGCGCGCCATCGCGACCGCTGGCCTCGACGTGCTGTGCGCCGAGGAACGCACGGATCCCGACCGGTTGGCGGCCATCGGCTATTGCTTCGGTGGAACGGTCTCCTTCGAGCTGGCAAGGAGCGGTGCCGACGTCAAGGCCGTCGTGGGTTTCCATGCCGGGCTGGGCACGAGGCGTCCCGAGGACGCGCGCCACATCCGAGGCAAGGTGCTCGCACTGATCGGGGCGGACGACCCGATCGTCACCGGCGCCGAGCGGCAGGCCTTCGAAGAGGAGATGCGCGCCGGCGGCGTGGACTGGGTGTTGACGGTCTACGGCGGCGCGGAGCACTCCTTCACGCGCCCGGGGGCGGACGGGACCGTCATGCCTGGCGTGCGCTACGACGAGGCAACCGATCGTCGTTCGTGGCGCGCCATGCTCAACCTCTTCGAGGAGGTCTTCGGCTGATCCTCCGGTTTCTGACGCCCCGTCAGGTGGCGGCTACGCTGCGGGGCCATGCCTGAACCCCTGCCGAAGATCGTCTCGGTCGACGATCACGTGGTGGAGCCGCCCAACGTCTGGCAGGACCGCCTCCCCTCCCGGTACACCGACGTCGGGCCGAGGATCGTGCGGGCGCCCATGCCCGAGCTCGAATTCCGCGGCGGCCAGCTCAAGGTCAAGCCGGGAGCCGAGGGGGTTCCGGTCGACTGGTGGTACTACGAGGAGCTGAAGCGCCCCCTTCTGCGCGTCGACTCCGCCGTCGGCGTCCCGCGCGACGAGGTCACCATGAAGGGGATCACCTACGAGGACATGCGCCCAGGGTCCTACGAGGTCAAGCCGAGGCTCGAGGACATGGACGCCAACCACATCGAGGCGGCGCTGTGCTTTCCGACCTTCCCGCGCTTCTGCGGCCAGACGTTCTGCGAGGCCGAGGACAAGGAGCTCGCGCTGCTCTGCGTGAAGGCGTACAACGACTGGATGGTCGAGGAGTGGTGCGGTGACTCCGGAGGTCGTCTCATCCCTCTGTGCCTGATCCCCTTGTGGGACGTGGAGTTGGCGGTAGAGGAGGTCCGGCGCAACGCAGAGCGTGGCGTGCGCGCCGTGTGCTTCAGCGAGATCCCGCCGTTTCTCGGACTTCCGAGCGTGCACGACCCGGACCACTACTGGGATCCATTCTTCCGCACCTGCGCCGAAACGCAGACCGTGGTGAACATGCACATCGGCAGCTCGTCGAAGATGCCATCGACATCGGGTGACGCGCCGCCCACGGTGGGGTCGACCCTCACGCACACCAACGCGACGTTCTCGCTGGTCGACTTCCTCTTCAGCGGCGTGTTCGTCCGGTTCCCCGACCTCAAGGTCGCGTACTCAGAGGGCCAGATCGGGTGGATCCCCTACATCCTCGAACGCGCCGACACGGTGTGGCTCGAGAACCGAGGCTGGGGTGGCGTGGCCGACATCGTGCCCGAGAAGCCGTCGAGCTACTTCAAAGACCACGTCTGGGGTTGCTTCTTCGACGACGCTCACGGTCTGCGCTCGGTCGACGAGATCGGGATCGACAACATCACCTACGAGTCCGACTACCCACACTCGGACTCCACGTGGCCGCACACCCGGCAGGTGGCCGAGGAGCAGATGCGCGACCTGACCGACGAGCAGCGGCGCAAGATCGTCCGAGGCAACGCCATCGCGCTCTTCGGCCTCGACTTCGCCGCCTGAGCCGGGCGCGTCTGCGCCGAGCCGTCCGTGGACCTGCGCTACACCGCGTCCGAGGAGTCCTTCCGGCGTGAGCTCCGGGCGTGGCTTTCTGCCACCTTGCCTGGCGTCGGATTCCCACCGCCCGCCGACGACTGGACGGCGCGGCGCGACTACGACCTGCGCTGGCAACGGCTCCTCTACGACGCCGGGTACGCCGGGGTGGACTGGCCAGCCGAAGGCGGTGGCCGCGGTGCCTCGCCGGTGGAGCAGCTGATCTTCAAGGAGGAGTGCGAGCGGGCCGGAGCGCCCTACGTCGGGGTGAACTTCGTCGGGCTGCTCCACGCCGGCCCGACCGTGATCGCGGAGGGGACCCCGGAGCAGAAGGAGCGGTACCTGCCGCCCATCCTGCGGGGCGAGGAGGTCTGGTGTCAGGGCTTCAGCGAGCCCGACGCCGGAAGCGACCTCGCCTCGCTGCGTACCCGGGCCGTCCGCGACGGCGACGACTACGTCGTGACGGGTTCGAAGATCTGGACCTCGCACGCCGAAGTGGCCGACTTCTGCGAGCTGCTCGTGCGCACTGGTGGCGAAGGCCACCGCGGCATCGGTTGGCTCATCATGCCCATGGACGCGCCGGGCATCACCATCCGGCCCTT
This sequence comes from uncultured Acidimicrobiaceae bacterium, assembly GCA_963824445.1. Classification (GTDB taxonomy): domain Bacteria; phylum Actinomycetota; class Acidimicrobiia; order Acidimicrobiales; family RAAP-2; genus Bog-473. The sequence goes on from CAWGPG010000005.1 coordinate 52,853, forward strand.
GCGCACGATGGAGGGTTCGACCGAGTTCGCAGAGCTGTTCCTCGACGAGGTGCACGTGCCGGTGGCCAATCGGGTGGGCGACGAGAACGACGGCTGGAGGGTGACGATGGTCACCCTGTCCTTCGAGCGCGGCACGGCGTTCGTCGGCGAGCTCCTCGAGTCGGTGCGCCTTCTCGGCGAGGTCCGGCGGCTGGCCGAGCGGCTGGGGCTCCTCGACGACGCCGGCGTAGCGCAGCGCATCGGACACCTCGTCGGGGCCTTCGACGCGCTGTGGGCATTGACGAAGCGCAACGTGTCAGAGGCTGCCCGCACCGGTGTGCCCGGGATCGGCGGATCCGTCTTCAAGCTGTCCTTCTCCGAGCACGCGCAGGCCCTCGGCGACCTCGCGGTCGAGATCCTCGACCGGGCCGCACTGTGCTCCGATCCGCTCTCTGGTGCCGACGGCGCGGCGTTGGGAAATGCCGAGCAGCTGCACGCCTGGTTCAAGTCGATTTCGCTGACCATCGCCGCCGGCACCTCGCAGGTCCAGCGCAACATCGTGGCCGAGCGCATCCTGGGCCTCCCCAAGGCACGCTGATGGACTTCAGCGTGGGCGAGGACCAGCATGAGCTGGCCGAGGGCATCCGGACGGTGATCGCAGGCCGTCTGCCGCTCGATCGAATCCGATCACGGGAGGGGGCCGACCGGGTGGTGGACCCGGGCGACTGGTCGTGTTTGGGAGAAACGGGGGTCTTCGCTCTCACCGTGGCCGAGCCGGTCGGTACGGGTCTCGGGCTGGCGGACGCTGTCGTCGTGTTCGAGCAGCTGGGCCGGGCTCTGGTGCCGGGACCGCTCGTCGGCACGTTCCTGGCCGCGGCCCACGACCTGGTCGACGGTGCCGCGGCAGGTCGGGCCCAGGTCGGGCTGCACTGGACCCGCTCGGACCCGGTCCTGGTCGAGCACCTCGGGTCTCTCGACGCGCTCGTGACGCTCACCGGTCCGACGTGGCAGCCCGGTGCACGCCTGTTGTCCCCGGCACCAGCCGCGCCGGCCGACGCCCGCATGGCGGCGCCACTCGACCCGCTCACCCCGCTGTGGCTGTTGGACACGCTGGAAGGCGGCGATCCACTCCCGGCCTCCGTCGCCGCGGCGCTCGCGCGCGACGGTGCCCTGCTGACCGCGGCGCTCCAAGCCGGGCACGCCGCCGAGACGCTGGACCTGGCCGTCGGGTACGCCAAGGGGCGCCACCAGTTCGGCCACGCCATCGGAAGCTTCCAGGCGATCAAACACATGTGCGCGGACATGCTTGTGCGCGCCGAGGTGGCGCGGGCCGCAGTGCACGCCGCCGCCTGCCTGGTGGACGCGCCCGACGTGGCGCTGTCGGAGGCCGAGGTTGCGGGGTGCGAGGCGGCCGAGCTGCTCGAGCGCGCCGTGCGGGGAGCCAAGCTGCTGGCGGACGAGGCGGCGTTGTCCAACGCGCGCGCCGCGATCCAGGTGCACGGCGGCATGGGCTTCACCTGGGAGGTCCCACTGCACCTGCACCTCAAGCGGTCACGGGTTCTCTGCACGACGTTCGGGACGCCTTCGGAGCACGCTGATCGCGCTGGCGACGGCCCCATGAATCGCGACATCGGCCGAGATCCGACTGGAGCCACACCATGACCGACCCTGCCCTCATCCCTGAGCACGTCGTCCGCACGGTTCCCGACGGCCGCGTGGTCTGGGGCATGCAGCTGCCGATCCAGTCCCAGTCGACGCTCTACACCGCGGAGTGGGAGACACAGGCCGGGCCCGACGAGCTGGCCGCAGTGGCGCGGGCCGCCGACGACGCGGGTTGCTTCTACGTCGGGGTGTGCGACCACACCGCTATCCCCCGGCGCCTGGCCGATGCCATGAGCACGACGTGGTACGACACCACCGCCACGCTGGCCTGGCTGGGGGCGCTGACGACGCGCACGCGACTGCTCTCCCACGTCCTGGTCCTCGCACAGCGGCACCCCCTGCGCGCGGCCAAGGAGCTCTCGACCATCGATCGGCTCTCAGGCGGCCGCGTCATCGTCGGTGTGGGCGCGGGCCACGTCACCGAGGAGTACGACGTGCTGGCCGGGGACTTCAGCGAGCGGGGGCGACACACTGACGAAGCGGTCTCCGCGCTCGCCCGCTGCTTCACCGACGAGTTCCCCGAGCTGCCCGGCCCACGTTGGCCGGCCCGCGACCTGGGCCTGAGACCGCGCCCCGTGCAGACCCCACGCCCGCCCATCTGGATCGGGGGCTCGTCACCCGCAGCCATCCGGCGCACGGCGGCCTTCGGCGACGGTTGGCTGCCGCAGGGCACGCGCCGGCGTGACCTGCCCGGCCAGATCCGCAGGCTGCGCCAGCTTCGTGACGAGTTGCGCGGCGGCGCGCCGATCGACATCGGCACCATCGTCGAGCCGCTCTACCTGACGTCGGGGGGAGCCGGGACGGATCTGCCGGGCTACGTCCTCCAGGGCTCGGCGGAGCAGCTGGCCGAGAGCCTGCGCGAGCTGGTCGGCATGGGGGTCAACCACCTGCAGGTGCGTTTCGTCGCCCGTTCGGCGGAGGAGTGGTGCGACCAGACGGCACGTTTCGGTGCCGAGGTGGGCCCCCTGCTGAACCGCTGAGGGGCCGTCGCCCGTAGGCTGGATGGGATGGTTCTCTCGGTACTGCTCGGGCTGGTGGTGTTCGCCTGGATCCTGCTGCGCCAAGTCCGAGTCCGACCGGTGCCCCGTGCGCTCACGCTCCGGGCTCCGGTGTTCATCGGACTCCTCGGTCTCTTGACCATGTCTTCGTACGCGGGAAGTCACCACGTCGGATCGGCGGCCTGGGCCTGGGTGGTCGCCACGTTGCTCGTGGGTGCCGTCGGACTCGGCATTCTGCGGGGCCTGTCGGTCCGAGTGTGGGCGACCGAGAGCTGGGTGTTGCGCCAGGGCACCGGTTTCACCATGGCGCTGTGGATCGTCTCCCTCTTCGTGCACTTCCTGGGTGACGCCGCGGGCACCCACGCCAGTGGCGGAGCCGGACTCGAGGGTTCGAGCCTCTTGCTCTACCTCGGCCTCACGCTCGGCGTGCAGAACGCGATCGTGCAACGACGGGCCCAGCCGCTCTGGGAGAAGCTGGGGCCTGCCGCGGCGAGGCCGCTGCGGATTCGGCTTCACCCAGGCGCCAGGAGCAGTCTTCACCGTCTTCCGCACCGGCGGCATGCCACCCCAAGGGGCGCAGCAACCGTCGTCCGCCTACCGCGACAGCGACGTCATCGACGCAGAGGTGGTCGAGGAGGACGAGGACCACGGTCCGCCCGAGCTCCCTGCTCCTCGCTGATCATCTCTACACTCGGCGGCCGTGGCGGATCCGCGCTCCTTCAGCCAACGACCCTACGTAGGCCCACCGGGCTCCACGGAGTTGTTGCTCGTGCGCCACGGTGCCTCTGCGGACGCGGTCGAGGGGGAGACCTTCGAGATGGTCGAGGGCCAGGGCAACCCGCCGCTCTCGGAGACCGGCCGGCACCAGGCCGAGCGGGCGGCGCTTCGACTCGCTCAAGAGCCGTTCGACGCGCTGTACGTGACGACGTTGCGCCGCACGGCCGAGACAGCGGAACCCTTGGTCGAGCGGTGCGGCATGACCCCGGCGGTGGAACCCGATCTCCGCGAGGTGTTCCTCGGCGAATGGGAGGGGGGCCTTTTGCGCCAGAAGGCAGCCGACCGTGACCCGCTCTTCGAGCGGATCATGCAGGAGCAGCGCTGGGACGTCGTGCCGGGCGCCGAGTCCCGTTCTGCCTTCGGAGGACGGCTGCGCGCGGCGGTGAGCGCATCGTCGGCACCCACCCTGGCGGGCGGGTGATCGCCTACACCCACGGCGCCGCCATCGGCGAGATCCTGGCCCAGGCCACCTCGTCGGCGCCCTTCGCCTTCATCGGCACCGACAACGCGTCGATCTCTCGGATCGTCGTGACCCCGGAGCGCTGGGTGCTCCGCGGCTACAACGACACCGCGCACCTGGCGGGCTGCCCGGAGCCGCTCCGCCATAGGGCACGCTCTACCTCGTGGCCTCGCCCAAAAGGCGGCGCAAGCCAGCGAAGAAGCTCCCGCCGGTACCGGACTACGTCCGATATCGGGGAGGCGGCAAACGGTATTGGCGCCTGGGCGGACCGCTGACCCACGACCACGAGAAGGAAGCACTCGCCGCGCAACGCCGGAAACCGCCGGGGCGGCTCGGCCGCTTTGTCCTCCGCGTCCTGGGGGGTGGCGGCGGTGACGGAGGGAGCGAGAGTCCGCCGAAACCGGCGCCCTGAAGACCCGGAGCGAGAGGCTCCTCGGCATCAAGGAGGGCGCCGAGCGCCTGACGGCGCAGGACGCCGGGGCGCGCGGCGGACCGACAGCCACACGAGAGTGAGCACCGCGACGGCTCCCCCGATGCACCAGAGAGAGACGGCGAGCAGTCCGTGCGGGAGCTCCAAGGCGTAGAAGCGCCGGACTGCCGTGAGCGGGAACAGCGCCAAGAACCCCGCGGCGAGCGCAACGATCATCAATGCTCGGCGCCATGTGAGCGGAAGGGCGACGAGCAACACCACGTAGAGGCTGAGTGTGAGGGTGACGATGGTCGCCGCGGTTCGCTGTTGCTCCAGAGTCAGATTCGCGCGCGAATGTGCGACCGCGTAGACGACGAACGTTGCGACGGCGATGGTGACCCCAGCAGGAACCGCGAACTGCAGCACCCGTCGGACGAACCCCGCCACGAACCGTTGGCGATTGGGGGCCAGCGCGAGGAAGAAGCAGGGCACCCCGATCGTCAGGGTGTCGATGATGGTGAGATGACGCGGCAGGAACGGGTAGGGAAGCAGCAGCGCTCCGGCCGCGAGAGCCAGGACCGTCGCCCAGATCGTCTTGGTCAGGAAGACGTTGGCCACCCGCTCGATGTTCGCCGTGACCCGCCGGCCTTCGGCGACGATGGAGGGGACCTGGTCGAAGCGGTCGTCGAGCAGGACGAGCTCGGCCACCGCTCTCGTCGCCTGAGCGCCGCTTCCCATGGCGATTCCGATATCAGCCATCTTGACGCGAGCACGTCGTTGACACCGTCGCCGGTCATCGCAACCGTGTGTCCCTTGGCCTGGAGCGCTTCGACGACCGTCTGCTTCTGTCCCGGTCCCATGCGGCCGATGACCGAGCGTTCGTCGAGCAACGCGACCAGGGCGGCGTGGTCGCTCGGCAGCGTCCGCGCGTCGATCGGGGCGTCGGCACCTGGCACTCCGGCTCGGGAGGCCACCGTCCCGACGGTGAGGGGGTTGTCTCCCGACAGCACCTTGAGGGAAACACCCTGATCCCGGAAGTACGCAATGGTCGCTTCCGTCTCGGATCGCAGCTGCTCCGTCATGACCACCAGCGCGGCCAGGTGCAGGTCGGTAGGGAGTCGGTCGTCGACGAAGGATGACCGGCTCCAGGCGGCGGCGACGACGCGGTAGCCGTCGGCCGCCAGTCTGCTCGCCTGTTCCGATGCCGCGGCGTCGTCGCCCGACAGGAGCTCGGGCGCGCCCAACACCCACGCGCCGTGATCTCCGAATTCCGCACCGCTCCATTTTCTGGCCGACGAGAACGCGACACGTCGCTCCGCGGCCCAGCCCGGCGGAGCTGGGAACTGGCGGGCGATGGCTGCGAACGTCTCGTTGGCGTCGTCGCTCTGCGCCATCGCACCGAGCGCCTCGGCGACCGGTGACTCCGCGCCACACGGCACCAGACGGTCGAACGTGAGCTTGCCGTCGGTGAGCGTGCCCGTCTTGTCGAAACACACGACGTCGACCCGGGCCAGTCCCTCGACCGCCGGAAGCTGCTGCACGAGCACGCGGCGTCTGGCCAGGCCGACCGCGGCCACGGCGAAGGCGACGCTGGTCAACAGCACCAGGCCCTGAGGGACCATCCCCACCAACGCGGCGACCGTGCCGCTGAGTGCTTCGTCGACGGAATCGTTGGCGTGGAGCTGGCTCACGGTCGTGAGGATCGCGACGGGCACGATCGCCCACGTCACGTAGCGCAGCAACCGGTTGATCCCGTCGACCAGTTCCGATCGCACGATCGAGAACTGGCGCGCCTGCACGGCGATTCGGTGCACGTAGGCTTCGTCTCCCACGGCGGTGGCCTGGTAGCGCCCCGATCCTGCAACGACGAAGCTGCCGGAAAGGACCGATTCGCCCGGCCCTTTGGGCACAGGAAGGGACTCGCCCGTGAGAAGCGACTCGTCGACCTCGAGCGCCGACGCCGACCGAACGAAGCCGTCCGCCACGACCTGGTCGCCCGGTCGCGCCTCCACCAGGTCATCGAGGACCACGTCGTCGATGGAGACGTCGGAGACCGTGCCGTCGCGGACGACCCGTGCCCGCGGCGCACTGATGAGCGCAAGGTGGTCCAGCGTGCGCTTCGCACGCACCTCTTGGACGATGCCGATCAGCGCGTTGGCAACGAGCACGATGCCAAAGAGGGCGTCTTGGGGCGATCCAACGACGAGGATCACGGCGAGCAGGGCGCCAAGGATGAAGTTGAACCGAGTCAGCAGGTTGGCCCGCAGGATCTCGGCCAACGTCCGGCTCGACCGCCCTGCACTGACGTTCGTCAGACCGCGAGCGCGCCGCTCCTCCACCTCAGCCTGGGTGAGCCCGGATGTCCCCGTATCGGCGGCAACGCCCGCTCGTCCTGGGACATCGAGCGCGCTCGGAGCAGGAGTCAAGTCACGGTCCATGTGACCCACCTCCTCGTCTCGGTTGCACCGTATACCCCGACCAGGCTGGAATTTGGGTGCGAAGCCCCGGCCGGGGTTGAATGTGACGCGCCGTCAGATGCGACGGTGCGCCGCCAGAGCACGAACAGACGGAGCACACATGGCCGAGACCATCCAGCGCGACGAGCACCTGCTCCTCATCGGAGGCAAGTGGGTCGACGCCTCGGAAGGGACCTACGAGATCGTCAATCCCGCCACCGAGGAGGTGATCGGTCACGCCCCCAACGCCGGCGTGGACGACGCCTTGGCGGCCGCCGCCGCGGCGAAAGAGGCGCAGCCGGGCTGGGCGTCCTGGTCGCAGGACGATCGGAGTGCCCTGATGCGCGAGGCCGCCGCCGCCATCCGGGCCAGGGCGACCGAGTTGCTCCCCCTCGTGATCGCAGAGACGGGCGCGACCGCCACCGTCGGTTCGCGGATGCAGGTCCCGGTCGCGGCCGACCGCTTCGAGCGCTACGCGCGGGACCCTCGGCCGGTTCTGCAGACTCCCCTGTTGCCCCAGCCGGTCCAGGCGACCCCGCTCGCCCCCGGCGGGATCATCGGCGGCATGGTCAACCGTCAGCCTCTCGGTGTCGTCGCCTGCATCACCTCCTACAACTTCCCCATGGTCAACATGGCCGGCAAGGTCGCACCCGCCCTTGCGACTGGGAACACCGTCGTGGTGAAGCCCGCGCCGCAGGATCCCCTCGCCATCGTGGAGCTCGTCCGCATCCTCGACGACGTCGGCTTCCCGCCCGGGGTGATCAACCTGGTGAACGGCAACCGGCCCACCTCCGCCGCCGCGCTGTGTGACGCGGCCGACGTCGACTGCCTGAGCTTCACCGGCTCGACCCAGGTCGGGGTGATCATCGCCGAGAAGGCGGCGCGCACCATGAAGCGCTCGCTGCTCGAGCTGGGCGGCAAGGGCGCCTGCATCGTCCTCGACGACGCCGACGTGAAGGCGGCCATCGGCTGCATCGGCTCGACCTGGTCGTTCCATTCGGGGCAGATCTGCACCGCCCCCACCCGCGCGGTCGTGCACCGCAGCCTCTTCGACCAGGTGCGCGACGGCCTGGTCATGATGGCCGATCACCTGCCCGTCGGTGACCCGACCGACCCCAAGACCGTGATCGGCCCGGTGATCTCGGCCGCACAGCGGGGTCGGATCGAGTCGCACATCGAGTCCGCCCGCGAGGACGGCGGCGAGGTGGTGATCGGCGGCGAACGCCCGGCCGACCTGCCCAAGGGCTTCTACGTCGCGCCGACGCTCATCACCGGCGACAACACCATGCGCGTCGCCCGAGAGGAGATCTTCGGGCCTGTCATCACGATGATCCCCTTCGACGACGAGGATGAGGCCGTCGCCATCGCCAACGACAGCGAGTTCGGGCTCTACGACTACGTCTTCTCCAAGGACGGCGCACGGGCGCTCCGGGTGGCCAAGCTGCTCAAAGCGGGCCACGTCGGGGTGAACACCGCCCAGCGCAACCACGACGCACCCTTCGGCGGTTTCAAGATGTCGGGGTGGGGCCGAGACGGCGGCGACTACGGGCTCCTGGCCTACACCGAGCCGCAGTCGATCATCTGGAGCTCCTGAACACCGACTTGGCTTGGGTGACCCCCATTGCGGTGTCGGCTGAGGTTTACGCGAAGCTGAGGATCCCGTAGGTGTTGCAGAGACCCAACGCATCGATCAAGAAAAACGCTGCGACCACCGTCAGCACGATCGGGGTCTTCCACCGTCGACCCCCGGACCGGACGACCGGCGGCATGTACCAGAGAGGTAACGGGGACGCGAACTGCGACAGATACGTGCCGATCGGAACCGCCTCGTCGGAAAGCGGTGCTTCAGGGTCGGCCGCCAGCGCCAATTCGGCCAACTCGTCGTCGTCGATCTCTCGGTCGGCGGCGTGTATCGAGGTCTCCACATCGCCAACCTACCCGCTCGGTGAAGACCCGCGTCTTGATCGTCGGTTCAGCGGGTTCACTCGGTATGTGGTGGTGAACGGAACGGTCGGTCGCCGACCTCGACGTCGGCCCGGTGCCACCCGCCGGCGGCCAGGTTGCCGCCGTCGACGTGCAGGGTCACTCCGGTGACGAAGCGAGCGAGGTCGCTGGCCAGGAAGACGATGGCGCCGGCACCGTCCCGTGCGGTACCCCAGTGTCCGAGCGGCGGCACCGCCGGCGTGCGATAGATCCGGCCGTCCGCGTGCGCTCCGCTCTCGTCGCGGTCACCGAGTGAGTCGATTCCCTCGGTGGCGAGGACATCGGGCGCCATCGCGTTGACCCGGATGCCCCTCGGTGCCAGCTCCAGCGCGAGGGATTGGGTCAGGTTGGCCTGCGCCGCTTTCATGGCCGCGTACACCGCGAAGGCCGGGGCGGCCCGGTGCGCCTCGATGGAGGTGACGTTCACGATGCAGCCGCCGCGTTCCATGTGCGGAACCGAGGCGCGCACCAGTTGGGTCACCTGAGTGAAGTTCTCCGCGATGAGCGCCGCCTCGCCTTTGGCCGACACGTCGAGCAGCGGTGCGGCAAAAGTACCGCCTGCGTTGTTCACGACCACGTCGATCCGGCCGAAGCGCTCGGCGGCACCGTCGACGAACGCAGCCAGCGCCGCACCGTCGCGCACGTCGAGCCTGCGACGGAAGGGGTCGTCACTCTCGCCGAAATTCTACGGACCGGTCGCAGAGTGCGAGGACGGCGCCCTCCTGTGCGAACAGCTCGGCGGTGGCGGCACCGATACCGGCCGCGGCGCCGGTCACGAGCACCACCTTGCCCTCGAGGCCCAGGATGCCGCTCACGTCTCGGCCTCTACCGGCGCCGTGACGAAGCGCGCCGCGAAGGACGCCATCGCAGGGAGCGCCTCGGCCGACCGCCGCCAGGGCGAGACGATGAGGCGGTCCACGCCGGCGGCCTCCCAGGCCGCCACGTCGTCCTCGCTCTCGCACGCGCCACCCACCGTCACCTCGAACGGCTCGTCCCTTCGTCCCGCCTCCGCTCGATACTCCTGCAACCGCGCCACCAGCGCGGCGGCGGTTTCAGGAGTGTGGGACATGCCGACGAACCCGTCGCCCAGGCGCCCGGCGCGTCGCAGGGCGCGGGCGGACTCGCCACCGACGTGGATCGGAATGGGCCGCTGCACCGGCTTGGGTTCGAACGCCACCTCGGCGAAGGGGAAGTGCGGCCCGTCGTGGGACACCGTGTCCTCGGTCCAGAGACGCCGGCAGACGGCGATGGCCTCGTCGAGTCGGCTGCCCCGGGTGTCGGGGTCGACGCCGAGTGCCTCCCATTCCGAGCGCAACCAGCCGGCGCCCGCGCCGATCACGGTGCGCCCGCCGGAGAGCCAGTCGAGGGTGGCAAAGGCTCTGGCCGTCACGAAGGGATGGCGCAAACCGAGCAGGTAGACGTAGGTCCCGAGGCGGATCCGACTGGTGCGGGCGGCGACGAACGACAGCAGCGACGCCGGGTCGAACAGCGGCGTGTGCGGCGGGACCGGCGGGTGCTCGGCCCCCGCGTAGGGCGAACCTGCCATGGTGAGCGGCAGGACGAGATGCTCGGGAAGCCACACCGACTCGAATCCGAGACGATCGGCGGCCATCGCGGCCTCGAGCCAGATGTCGGGACGCATCCGGCCGAAGGTCACCGCGAAGTTCAATTGCCGCGCCTTCCGCCCAACCCGGTCATGCTCGACACCTACGTCGTCATGCCGCCGTCGACGGCCAGCGCGGCACCCGTCACTCCGCTCGATGATCGGCCGCACAGCCAAGCGATCAGTGCCGCCGACTCTTCGGGCTCGAGCAAGCGCTCGACGAGTTGCTGGCTCGCAAACGCCTCTCCTGTCGGAAGGCCGTAGACGGCGGCCGAGACCTCGAGCAGTGGTCCCCGCGTCGATCCCGGGCATACCGCGTTCGCCGTCACACCGGTCCCGGCCAGATCTGCGGCCAGGGAGCGCATCATGCCGATGACCGCATGCTTCGACGCGCTGTACGCGCTGAGCCGCCGTAAACCGAGGAGTCCCGCGGCCGAGGCCACCGCCACCACCCGGCCCTGGCGTGGCGCGGCGGCCTCCAACAACACCGGAACGGCCGCGGCGGCGAGGCGGCGAACTCCGTTTACGTTGATGTCGAAGATCACGTCCCAGTGCTTGTCGTCGGTCTCCCACAGTGGAGGGCCACCGTTCACGACCCCGGCGGCCGCGACCGCCGCCTGCACACCGCCGAAAAGACGGACGGCCGCGTCCACCGCGGCCTGCATGTCGGCCGAGCTGCGCACGTCGCCCACCATCGCGTGCACCGCGTCGCCGTGCCGAGCCTTCAGCGCGTCGAGGTCGGACGCCGAGGCCAGGTGGTAGTCCAGCGCGGGGTCGTCGGCACAACGGTCGACGGCGACGACCTGCCAGCCGGTCCCGACGAGCGCATCGACCGTCGCCGCGCCGATGCCGCGTGCCGCCCCGGTCACGACGGCCGCCGGGCTCACGGTCGCGCCCAGCGCGCCGAGACGGCGTCGGCGAGGTCGGCCACCAGCGCCGTCAGCAGGTCGTGGCCCTCTTGGGCGTTGGCCCCGGCCGGGTCCCCGAGGACGCCGTTGGGCGACACGGGCCGCAATCCTTCCTCACGGAGGCGAGGCATCAGCCGATGGAGCGGCTCGGTGCACCCGGGCTCTGCCCGGTCCAGTCGTACCGCACCCGGGTCGATGGCCAACATGAGAGACGTCTCCGTGCGACCGGCGTGCGCGTCGGAACCGGCGACGGTCACAGTCCACGCCAGCACGTCGTCGCCCTCGGCGGCGCTGCGTTTCTCCGCCATGGCCAGCGCGTCGCGGTTCCCGCCGTGCGCGTTGACGAACACCACCCCGGCGAACGAACCTCGAGCGGAGCGGACCAATTCGACCAGCACGTCGGCGAGCACGTCGTGTCCGAGCAAGAGCGTGCCCGGGAACGCGGCGTGCTCCCCGCTGGCCCCGTACGGGAGCACGGGCGCCACCGCGATGTCGGTGCGGGTGCGCGACAGGCCAGACCCCACCTCCTCGGCGATGCGGGCGTCGGTGTCGAGGGGAAGGTGCGGGCCGTGCTGCTCCAGCGATCCCAACGGCACCGCGAGCAACGTCCGTCCGGCCGTCGCCTCCACCTGCGGCCAGGTCGCCGCCCCGAGGTTCACTCAGGTGCGGGCCGGGACTCGCCGCCGCACGGGCATCGGCAACGGCATCGGCGATCCGTCACGACGCATGGGGGAGTGGCCAGGGACGGACCGGGGGCGATCCGAGTCCTGGACGCGACGCCAGGGCGACCTCGCCGTGCCCGTGCACGCACTCGGGATCGGGACCGTCGAGCGGGAGCCCGGTGAAGAACTTGGCCGCCATGCACCCGCCGCGGCAGGCGTCGAACGAGCCGCACGAGGCACAGGCACCCGCACTCTGGGGCTGACGCAACTCGGCGAACAGCTCTGAGTCGCGCCACACGCCGGGGAAGCCGCCGCTGGAGCGCACGTTGCCGGCCAGGAAGCGACGATCGATCACGAACGGGCAGGCGTAGACGTCGCCCACCGGGTCGATGAGGCACACCACACGTCCCGCGCCGCAGAGGTTGAGTCCGTCGAGCGGCTCGCCGAGCGCCGACAGATGGAAGAAGGAGTCACCGGTGAGGACGCCCGGATGATCGCACAGCCAGTGGTAGAGCGCGCGCTGCTGCTCGCTCGTCGGGTGCAGTGCGTCCCAGGTGTCGACGGCGCGACCCGACGGGCGCAGCCGGGTCAGCCGGAGCTGGGCACCGTACGAGTCCGCCAGCGCGGCGAGCGCTTCGAGCTCGGCCATGTTGTGTCGCGTCACCACCACGCTGATCTTGAACGGGCCGAAACCTGCCGCAGCGAGGTTGTCCATGGCCGACCGGGCGGCCGCGTATGAGCCTTCGCCCCTCACGGCGTCGTTCGTTCCGGCCACTGCGCCATCGAGGCTGATCTGGACGTCGAGATAGTCGAGCGCGGCGAGCGTGACGAGCACGCGGCGGCGTCATCCGCGTGCCGTTGGTGGAGAACTTCACTCCCACCCGGCGCTCGACGGCGTAGGTGATCAGGTCGAAGAAGTCGGGGCGCAGCATCGGCTCGCCGCCTCCGATGTTCACGTAGAACACCTTCATGTCGACCAGCTCGTCGACGATCCGGCGCGCTTCGTTCGGGCTCAGCTCGGTCCGGATCGCGCCGGCCCGAGGAGCTGAGGCAGTGAATGCACGCCAAGTTGCAGGCGTAGGTGAGCTCCCAGGTCAAGCAGATGGGTGCGTCGAGCCCGGTGGTGAACCGATCAGTGAGCGACTCAACGGGCACTGATCACCCCCGAGGCGGCGAGCCGCGCCAGAGCACCCTCGTATCGGGCGCGCTCTCCTTCGGGCGCCAGCGCATCGAGCGCGGCGGAAGCCGTCGGATAGGCCGCCAGGCCGGTGACCAACCCGACCAAAGAGCGCGACTTCAAGAAGACCAGTCGCCGCGTGCCGTAGTGGTAGGCCAGCGCGCCGAACGATTCATCCCGCAGCGCGACCTGTGGATCGAGCTGCCACGCTCCTCCGGTCGCAAACGCGGGCGCATCAGCCCTCGCCTCGGTGACGCTCAATAGACGCCGCACATCCCGTCGATTGAGATCTCCTCGACCAGGAGCTCCTCGACGTCGTCTCCGGCCTCGGACGGCTCTTCGACGTCCTCGGTGTGCTGGTCTTCAGCGAGCATCCCGACCTCCTCTGGGCACGGCGGCCAGCCTATCGCCGCCCTCCGGCAGGCCCCATCGGGGCCGGGCGGCGCACGCAGTCGGGCAGATGGAGGGCTCGGAGCGATCGCTTGGAACAGACTCGGACAGGGACTGGGTCAGAATTGCCCTGTGAGCACATCGGTGGGCGCCGGGCCCTCCCCCATCCGAACGGCACCTGCCGCCGGCGAGACGCCGCTTCCCGCCTCCTTCAGCCTCGAATCCGATTCCACCACGGCGCGCTTCGACGACGAGTCCGTCGTCATGGGTGGCAGCCCGCTCCGGCTGTTCCGGCTGTCCTCTCGGGCCCGTGCCCTCGTGGACCGATGGTCAGCCGGGGAGACGGTCGGAGACCGCCCCTCGGAAGGCGCGCTGGCCCGTCGCCTCGTGTCCTCGGGGTCTTTCGTCGCGACGCCGCATCCGGAACCGAACGGCGCCGCCAGCTCACCCTCTGTCGGTGACGTCACCGTCGTCGTCCCCGTGCGGGACCGAAGCGACCAGTTGGATCGCTTGCTCGGGTCTATGGCCGGCGTCGGCGCGGTCGTGGTCGTCGACGACGCCTCGGCCGATCCGGCCGCGACCGAAAAGGTGGCGGCCCGACACGGTGCCATCTTCGTCGGCCTGGCGTCGAACGTCGGACCCGCCGGCGCCCGCAACGCGGGGCTCGCCGCGGCGCTCACACCGATCGTGGCCTTCGTCGATTCGGACTGCGAACCTACGCCCGGGTGGCTCGGACCCTTGCTCGACCATTTCCTCGATCCGTTGACCGCAGCCGTGGCACCGCGCATCGTGAGTTCGGTGCGCGGCGGGACAGGGACGAAAACCCGAGCCGGAGTCGCGTCGCGCTATGGCGCCGTTCGCAACCCGCTCGATCGCGGCACCCGTCCCGCCGCGGTAAAGCCGCTCAGCCCTCTGCCGTTCGTGCCCAGCGCGGCATTGCTCGTCCGCCGCGACCTGACCGAGGGAAGTGCGCTGTTCGACCCGCGGCTGCGCGGGGGTGAGGACGTGGACCTCGTCTGGCGTCTCGTCGAAGCGGGATGGGGCGTGCGCTACGTGCCCGAGAGCACGGTGGTGCACGACGGGCCCGACGGTGTCGTTCCGTTGCTCGGTCGTCGCGCCTTCTACGGCACCACCGCAGCCGCGTTGTGGCAACGGCACGGCGATGCCGTCGCACCCGTGAACGTTTCGGGATGGTCGCTCGCCGTCTGGGTGCTCGTCCTTCGCCGACGACCCGCTGCTGCGCTTGCCGTTCTGGCCTTCTCCGTCGCCCTGCTGGCGACGCGACTCACCGGGCTGGTGCGAGATCCGGTCGCGGTGGCGGCGCGCATCGCGGGCGGAGGCACGGTCCGGGCGCGCTGCCCGCGCTCGGCGAGGCCGTGAGGGCATGGTCGCCGCTGGCGATGGTGGGCCTGCTCCATCGCCGGAGCCGGCGCGTCTCGGCGTTGGCGCTCCTCGTTCCCGCCCTGCGCGACTGGGCCGCCGATTCGGGTGGCCTCGACCCGGTTCGCTACTCAGTCCTTCACGTTGCCGACGACCTCTCCTACGGCGCGGGTGTCTGGTTGGGATGCACCCGCGAGCGCACCGTCGGCCCGCTCGTGCCTCGTGTCTCGTGGCGCGCCGCGTCTGGTCCGCTCGATCGCTGCGCGAAAACCTCAGTGGCGCGGCCGACGAGACCGGCGCTACTCAATCGTCTCGGCGCGCTCTCCAGACGTCCGCGCGGTAGGGGACCGTCGCGGTCGCCGAATCGTCATTGCCGAGCTCGTCGCGCAGGATGCGCTGCGCCGTCTCGAAGAGCTGCTCCCGGCTCGTGTCATCCATGAGGATCACCCAGCTGAACGTGCCAAGCAGCCCGACCAGCGCATCGGCGTCGAGCTCCACCTCCCATCGGATGGTCGTCGTCTCGGCTGGACTGAACGGCACTCCGGGCGGAATCGACAGGACCTGCTCGGGTCGGTGGGGATTCTCGAGGGTACGTCCGAGCTCTGCAGCCCCGGCGACTCCGGTCGCCAGCAGGGCGCGGGCCTGCTCGAGCAGGGGGCCCTCGGGGTCCGGACCTTGCCACAGAGCTCCGAGAACCCCACCTGGCACGAGGACGCGGCCCACCTCCCGCAGCGCGGGCACCGGGTCCATCCAGTGCCATGACGACGATGCGACGACCGCGTCGACGGAGTGGTCGGGCAATGGCATGTCCTCTCCCCGGCCGCGGACCGCCTCCACCCGCGGCACGGCTTCCTCCAGCACACTGCGCATTCGATCGTCGGGCTCGATGGCCACGACACGGTCGGCAAAATCGAGGAGCACGCGGGACAATCCGCCCGTTCCCGCCCCCAGGTCGACGACGGTACCGACGTGGTCGGAGAGGATCCACGCCACCGCGGCGTGGGGCGGGCTGGGCCTGTAGCGGGCGTAGTGAGCGGCCACTCCGCCGAAGCTCGACGCACGAGCCGCCCGCTCCGCGGGTGTGAACGAAGCAGGTGCGGGCTCGGCCACGGGCCACGACGTTAACAACGGCAACCACAAGGTGGCATTGGAACAAGGAGGCATTGGCCACCGACACTCAAGGGTCTTCGAAGCGCATGGGTCTCGAGCGGACCACGAAGTGAATCTTTCGTGGATCTTCTTCACACCACGGAGCAGCTGGACTAGAACCGGAGCCACGAACCCAACTCGAGGGTGAGAAGGGCCGGATCCGATGGGGCGTTCGCCCGGTCGCCGCAGGCCGACACACGGAGGTCGCGATGACTCGTCATCGAGCTCGAGAGTCGCGAGGCGGGGAAGGCCGGAGGCAGAGCCGCTGGGCGTTCTCGGCCGCGCTGATGCTGGTCGCGGGCGTGCTGCCCCTCGCCGCAGTATCCGCCTCCTCGGTTCCGGCGGAAGGTCAGGCGGCCCAGCCGCCCAACACCTGGTCCCCCACGGCCAGCCCGATGTCCGTCGCCCGAACCGGACAGACGGCCACCCTCCTTCCCGACGGGGACGTACTGGTTGCCGGAGGGGGTACCAACACGGCCGACCTCTACGATCCCTCGACTGGCGTCTTTACCGCGACGGGCTCCATGTCGGTCGCCCGCACCAACGCCACCGCCACCCTCCTCCCGAATGGCAACGTCCTCGTCGCCGGCGGGGTCGACAGCCGCGGCCAGCAGGTGGCCACCGCCGACCTCTACGACCCAACGACCGGCACCTTCACTCCGACGGGCTCCATGCACACGGCTCGATCGGGACAGACGGCGACACTGCTCGACGATGGCAAGGTGCTCGTCGCCGGTGGCGGCTGCAACCACCACGGATCTTGCGACGCCGGCAGCTTCCTCGACAACCTGAGCAGCGCTGAGCTCTACAACCCCAAGACGGGGAGCTGGAGCATCACGGGCTCCATGCATTTCGAACGGGAGTACTTCACGGCCACCCTGCTCGGAGACGGGGACGTCCTCGCGGCCGGCGGGTTCGCGAACTGCGACGACTCCTTCTGCTTCGACAACCGTCAGGCCGAGCTCTACGACCCGCGAAGGGGACCTGGAGCGTCACGGGCTCCATGCACGTCGCGCGGGAGCAGTTCACGGCGACGCTCCTGACGAACGGTGAGGTCCTCGCGGCTGGCGGCCTCAACGAGGGTGGAGATGGCGAAGATCAGACCACGTATGCCGAAGCCGAGCTCTACAACCCCAAGAACGGCAAATGGACCCAAACCGGATCCATGTCCGAGCCGCGGGCAGGGCAGGCTGCTGCTCTCTTGCCGGGGATCGGGTGGGTGCTCGCGACCGGAGGCACCGGCGACGGGACCAGCGAGGTCTTCGAACCCGTCTTGGGCCAATGGGTGCCGACCGGATCGATGAGCACCCCCCGGACCGGCGCGACCGCGACCGTCTTGCCCGACGGGAACGTGCTCGCCACTGGCGGTACGGGCAATGACGGTGCGCCCCAGGCCACCGCGGAGGTCTACGAGAACAGCGCGGGTCCGCTCGTGGCCTTCAGCCCGGGCAACCTGACCTTCGGCGGTCAACAAGTCGGCACCACCGGGCCTGTCCAGAACGTCACGGTGACCAACGACGGGACGGCCGATCTCCACGTCGGTGGCATCGACATCACGGGCGCCGATCCGGGCGACTTCGTGGCACGCGACGCGTGCAGCGTTGTGACGCCGGGCGCGAGCTGCTCGGTGGGGGTGCAATTCGCCCCGACCGCGATCGATCTGCGGCAGGCCACGGTGGGCGTGGCCGACGACGTGCCGGGGAGCCCCCAGGGCTTCGCGGTGAGCGGCTTCGGTCGGGGACCCGGCTCGTGGACACCGAGCGGCTCGCTCCAGGTGGGGCGTGACGGCGCGACAGCCACCTTGCTCGAAGACGGAGACGTCCTGGTGGCCGGGGGAGAGAACACCACGTTCCCGGGCAACGGCAGCCTTTCCGACTCCGAGCTCTACGACCCGTCGACCGGTACGTTCACCGAGACGGGCGCGCTCAACGTGGGGCGCTCGTTCGCCTCGAGCGCGCTGCTCCCCGACGGTGACGTCCTGGTGACCGGCGGCATTTCGAACGTGCCCACCGCGCTGTCGAGTGCAGAGCTCTACGACCCGGCTACGCAGAGCTGGAGCCTGACCACTCCCATGAACGCGACGGGCTACCAGCTGACCGACACCGTCCTCACGAACGGGGACGTACTGGTCACCGGGTTCGGTGCATCGGCCAGGTTCGGTGAGTCCAACCCTGAGGTATACGACCCGACCACGGCGTCGTGGACCGACACCGGGGCGCTCCCCAACGTCGACGAGGACCCAACCGCGACGCTGCTCGGCGACGGCGACGTGTTGGCGGCCGGCGGTCCCACCACCGCGGCCGCGCTCTACGACCCTGCCACCAACGACTGGAGCGCGACCGGCTCCATGGCGAAGGCGCAGCTCGGCCCGACGGCGACGCTGCTCGGCAACGGCGACGTGCTGGTGGCGGGCGGCGACAACGCGAACTTCCAGCCGGTTACGACCTCCGAGGTGTACGACCCGGCCACGGCGACGTGGTCGCTGTCCAGCGGCCAGATGAGCGTGCCGAGGGACGACCAGGCGGCGGTCGAACTGCCCAACGGCAACGCGCTCGTGGCCGGTGGCTGCACCGAGGAGTGCGACGGCGGCCAGATCACCGCGACCGCAGAAGAGTTCGACCCCCAAGTCGGCTTCTGGTTCTCCGTCGGGTCGATGACCCAGGCCCGCGCTCGACGCCACAGGGACCGTCCTCTCGGATGGCGACGTGCTTCTGGCGGGCGGGTCCGACATCTGCTGCCAAGAATTCGCGAGCACTGACCTCTTCACGACCACGTCGGTATCGGTCAGTCCGACGAGCGGTCCCGTGGGCCGGCGGGTCACGGTGAGCGGCCACGGGTTCTACGCCTTCGAGCCGGTCGTCATCACGTGGCAGTTCTCCAAGATCGCGCGCGTAAAGACCGACTCGTCTGGTGACTTCCTCGTGAAGTTCGCGGTCCCCGCTGGACCTCCGGGGAAACGCATGATCCAGGCTCAGGGTCAGAAGAGCTTCGCCTCCGCTTCGACGACCTTCCAGGTGACCCGGTAGCTCGCCACGATCCGGGCCCGGGAGCACGCTGTTCAATGAGCGCCAGCGCGGGGGTGGGGACGTGGACCAGGCCCGGTGACATCGTTTCCCATCGCCGCTTCCCATCGCCGCTTCGTGGTCTTGGGCGGGGCCACGACGTCACTCCGCGACATGAACATTGGGTGATCCGCTTCACACCACAGCCGGGCTGGGTTAAAACGGGGGTAACGAACCCAGGTCCGAGCGTGAGGATGGCTGGATCAGACGGGCACGAGCTCGGTCACGCACGCCGACACACGGAGGTGACCGATGACACGTCGTCGAGCACGAGGGTCGCAGGGTGGGGAACACAGAAGGGTGCGGAGTTACTGGGCGCTCTGGGCCGCGCTGCTGTTGGCTGCGGGGATGCTGCCGGTCGTTGCCGCATCCGCCGCCTCGGTTCCAGCCGGAGCCCAGGTAGTCCAGCCCCCCAACACCTGGGCCCCGACTGCGGGCCCGATGTCCGTCGCACGAGCCGGGCACACGGCGACCGTCCTCCCCGACGGCGATGTCCTGGTCGCCGGCGGGGGTACGAGAACCGCTGACCTCTACGACCCAACCACCGGCACCTTCACTCCGACCGGCTCCCTGTCGGTGGCGCGCACCAACGCCACGGCCACGCTCCTTCCGAGCGGCCAGGTCCTCGTCGCGGGTGGCGTTGACAACACCGGCCGGCAAGTGGCCAGCGCCGAGCTCTACGACCCCGCGACCGGCACCTTCACTCCGACCGGGTCCATGCACACCGCTCGCTCAGGGCAGACCGCGACTCTGCTCACCAACGGCAAGGTGCTCGTCGCCGGCGGCGGGTGCAATCACCACGGGTTTTGCGATTCCGGCAGCTTCCTCGACAATTTGAGGAGCGCCGAGCTCTACAACCCCAAGACGGGAACGTGGACCCCAACCGGCTCCATGCGCTTCGAGCGGGAGTACTTCACCGCCACGCTGCTGCAGAACGGACGGGTCCTCGTCGCCGGAGGCTTTGCGAACTGCGACGACGACTTCTGCTCCGACAATCGCCAGGCGGAGCTGTACAACCCCACGACGGGGACCTGGACCACCACCGGTTCGATGCACGTCGCCCGAGAGCAGTTCACGGCCACGCTCCTCACAGACGGGGACGTCCTCGCCGCCGGCGGCCTCAACGAGGGTGGGTTCAGCGGAAACGGGAAGACCTATTCCGAGGCGGAGCTCTACAACCCCGAGACAGGAACCTGGACCCCTACGGGCTCGATGTCCGAGCCGAGGTTCGGCCAGGCCGCGGTCCTGCTGCCGGGAACCGGATGGGTGCTCGTCACCGGCGGGACGAGCGACGCCACTAGCGAGGTCTTCGAGCCGGCATTGGGCGAGTGGGTGCCGACGGGGTCGATGAGCACACCCCGGACCGACCTGACTGCCTCCGTTCTGTCGGACGGGAACGTGCTCGCCACCGGTGGAACGGGGACGAACGGCTTCGCCCAAGCAACGGCCGAGGTCTACGAGAACAGCGCAGGCCCACTCGTGTCCATCAGCCCGGGCAGCCTGTCCTTCGGGGGCCAACAGGTCGGCAGCACCGGTCCCGCCCAGAGCGTGACCGTCGCGAACGTCGGGACGGCGGATCTCCATGTGAGTGGTATCGCCGTCTCGGGCGCCGACCCCAGTGACTTCCTCGCACAGGGCACGTGCGGCCTCGTGGCACCGGGCAACAGTTGCTCGGTCGCGGTGCGCTTCGCCCCAACCGGCATCGACCTGCGCCAGGCCACAGTGGGCGTGGCTGACGACGCGCCCGGGAGCCCGCAAGGGATCGCCGTCACCGGCTACGGCCGTGGGCCTGGCTCGTGGACACCGACCGGCTCGCTCCGGGTCGGGCGGGATGAAGCAGCGGCCACACTCCTCGGCAACGGTGACGTGTTGGTGGCAGGCGGGGAGAACAAAGTCTCTCAGGGCAGTCTTTCCGACGCCGAGCTCTACGACCCCTCGACCGGCACGTTCAAGAAGACGGGTGCGCTCAACACGGCGCGCTCATACGTCACGGGTGCGCTGCTCGCCGACGGGGACGTCCTCGTCGTGGGCGGCCTTTCGAACGTGCCCAGCGCGCTGTCGAGCGCCGAGCTCTACGATCCGGCGACCCAGAGCTGGAGCTATACGACACCCATGAACGCAGCGAGCTACGGGCTCCGAGCCACCGTCCTCTCCGACGGCGACGTCCTGGTGAGCGGGTTCGGAAGTTCGCCGCCCGAGGTCTACGACCCCGCCAACGCCACCTGGACCAACACCGGGCCGCTCCCTGTCCCGGACGAGGACGCCACCACGACCCTCCTCGGCAACGGCGACGTGCTTGCGACCGGTGGCTCGACCACCGCCGCCGCCCTCTACGACCCCACCACCAACAAGTGGCACGCCACCGGTTCATTGGTGAGTGTTCAGCGGGGTCCGACCGCGACGTTGCTCGGGAACGGTGACGTGTTGGTTGCCGGCGGCGAGAACCCGACGCAGTTCACGCCGCTCACGACATCGGAGGTGTACGACCCGACCACTGCGACGTGGTCGTTGACCTCGGGGCAGCTGAACGAACCTCGGTCCGGCCAAGCGGCAGTTGAGCTTCCGGACGGGAACGCCTTGGTCGTCGGTGGCTGCACCGAGGTGTGCGACACCAGACAGATCACCGCGACGACCGAGGAGTTCGACGCTCAGGCCGGCTACTGGTTCACCGTCGGGTCGATGACGCAGGCTCGTTTCGACCCCACCGCGACGGTGCTGGCCGATGGAGACGTGTTGGTGGCCGCCGGTAGCAACTATTGCTGCGACTTCTTCTCCAGCGTGGATCTCTTCACGTTCACGTCGATCTCGGTCAGTCCGGCCAGCGGTCCCGCCGGGGTGAAGGTCACGCTGAGCGGCCGGGGGTTCTACGCCTTCGAGCGGGTCCTGGTGATCTGGAACTCGACCACGCAGGTCGCCCGCGTCAAGACGGATTCCAGCGGCTCATTTCTCGTGAAGTTCAAGGTTCCGGCAGGTGCCCCGGGTGAGTACACCATCGAAGCCCTGGCCCAGAAGAGCTTCGCCCGGGCCTCGACCGGCTTTCAAGTGACCTCGTAGGGCCTCGCGGGGCGCGAACGCCCCGGACCTCTCGAGAACCCCGTAAGGTCTCCCGATCGCCGGGTTGCCTCCGTGTGCACGGGGCACATGAGACGTCGAAAGGGTCGGACATGGCGAACGTGTGGTTCGAGACGGTGGCCGAGGCACAGCGGCGCGCCAAGCGCCGCCTGCCCAAGTCTGTGTACGGAGCGCTCGTCGCCGGTTCCGAGCGCGGTACGACGTTGGGGGACAACGTCTCGGCCTTCGGCCAGCTGGGGTTCGCGCCCCACGTCGCTGGCCTCGCGGCCAGCCGCGACCTGTCGGTCAAGGTCATGGGCCAGGAGGTGTCATTCCCTGTGCTGATCTCACCGACTGGGGTGCAGGCCGTGCACCCCGAGGGCGAGGTGGCGGTAGCGCGGGCGGCAGCCGCCCGGGGCACGGCCATGGGCCTGAGCTCGTTCGCCAGCATGCCGATTGAGGAGGTCGTCGCGGCAAACCCGCAAACGTTCTTCCAGATCTACTGGATCGGGTCGCGCGACGACATCACGGCGCGGATCGAGCGCGCCCGCGCCGCGGGTGCCGTCGGCCTCATCGCCACACTCGACTGGTCCTTCTCCCACGGGCGGGACTGGGGCAGCCCGACCATCCCCGAGACCATGGACGTCAGGACGGCGTTGCGCTTCGCGCCCGAGGTGCTGGCGCACCCGCGCTGGTTGTGGTCGTTCGCGAAGACCGGCAAGGCGCCTGATCTCACCACTCCCAACATGGTGGCCAAGGGCGAACGGCCCCCGACCTTCTTCGGCGCCTACGGCGAGTGGATGCAGACGCCGCCACCGAGCTGGGACGACGTGGCATGGCTGCGCGAGCAGTGGGGCGGGACGTTCATGCTGAAGGGAGTCACCCGCGTCGACGACGCGCGGCGCGCCGTCCAGGCGGGCGTCAGCGCCATTTCGGTGTCCAATCACGGCGGGAACAACCTGGACGGGACGCCGGCCACCATCCGCATCCTGCCCTCCATCGTCGAGGCCGTGGGCGACGAGGTCGAGGTCCTCCTCGACGGCGGTGTCCGACGAGGTGGCGACGCGGCCAAGGCGCTGGCCTTGGGGGCGCGGCGCCGTCATGATCGGCCGGGCGTATCTCTGGGGCCTCGCCGCCAACGGGCAAGCAGGAGTCGAGAATGTCCTTGATCTGCTGAGGAGCGGTTTCGAGTCGGCGCTGCTCGGCCTCGGGCACGGATCAGTCCACGAGTTGAACCCGGCCGACCTCGTCATCCCCGAGGGGTTCGGCCGCGTTCTCGGAGGCGACGACGGGCTTGGCTGAGGCCAGCCTGCTGCGGTCGAGCCCCCAATACCAGCTTCGAGATCACCGCGTAGAGACGGCCCGTGGCGCGGGCGTGCCATCCGGTGATCTGGTGCGTTCTGAAGCCCCCCGGCCCGGACTCAATCCTCGAACTTCACCACACCTCGGATGATCGTCCCCGCGGCCTGGTCTTCATAGCCCTGCTGCACCTGGTCGAGCGAGTACTGCTGCGTGATCAGCTCGTCGATCTTGAGCTGGCCCGAGGCATGGAGGTTGAGCAGGTTGGGCACCTGCACCCGCGGGCTCTGCGAGCCGAACACCGTCCCCATCAACGTCTGGTTGAACATGGCCAGGTTGAAGAGGTTGAGCTGCACATCCATCTGGTTGAAGGGTGCGATCGCCGTCGCGACGATGCGCGCGTCCTTGGAACCGCATGCGCACGCCGCAGCGATCATGTCCCCCTTGAGAACACCAGGCGTCAGGATCACCACGTCCGCGTTGCGGCCCATGGTGAGCTCGGGCAGCATGAACTGGGCGTCGAGCAAGGACGCCGCCGTGTGGGTGGCCCCGAACTCCTTGGCCCGTTCGAGCTTGTAGGGCACCGGGTCGACGGCGATGATGTTGCGTGCACCGGCAATGCGGGCGCCCTGGAGCGCGCCGGAGCCGACGCCGCCGCACCCGGCCACCACGACCGTCTCTCCCGGTTTCACCTTGGCCCGGTCGACGGCGGAGCCGAAGCCCGTCGCGATGCCGCAACTGATGAGGGCGGCCGCTTTCATGTCCAGCCAGGGGTCGATGCGGACCAGGGAGTTCTCGTGACAGACCATCTCCTCGGCGAAGGTGCCCAGCTGTGCCATGCGGTTGAGGTTCTCCCCGCCGAGGTGGTAGCGGTACGTGCCGTCGCTGATCATCGGTCCGGCGAGCGTCGCCATGCCGAGGTCGCACAGGTTCTGGCGGCCCGACGCGCACCAGAAGCAGGTGCCACACGAGGGGATGAAGGCGACGGCTACATGATCACCTTCGGCCACCTGGGTCACGTTGGGACCGACCTCGGTCACGATGCCCGATCCCTCGTGGCCGCCGACGACAGGGAACATCGACGTGAGCCCCATGAGCTCGAGAACCTCGGGCGGGGCGCTGATGTCACCTGTGCGGAGGTGCTCGTCGGAGTGGCACATTCCCGACCACACCATCTTCACCCGGACCTCGCGGGTCTTCGGCGGGTCCAGCTCGATCTCCTCGGTCTTCCACGGCTCGTTGATCCCGCTGCACACCACCGCACGTATCGTCGACATGGTCACTTCCTCCTCGAAATTCTCGAGAACCTGATCAGTATCGTCCCGGCGGACGCATCCGGACAACCGGGCAGGCGATGGCGTACCGGGGCGGACGGTATCCTGCGCGCGTGGCACCTCCGGCAGCATTCACCGATGTGGCGTCCCGGGTGCGCAATTGGGGCCGGTGGGGCGGTGGCGACGAAATCGGAACGCTCAACCTGGTCGATGGCGCGGCTCGACGCCGCGGCGCGGCCGAGGTGGTCGACGGAACGCCCTTCACCCTCGGGCTCCCCCTCTCGGCCGCCGAGGGGATACAGGCCGGATTCGTCGAGGGGCGGATCAACCCCAGCCGCACCATGGTCGCCGTCAACCATCCCGTCAGCGGTGACCCCGAGTGGATCTGCACGAGCGAAGACGTCCTCACCCTCGCCACGCAGTGCGCGACCCACTGGGACGCCCTGGCGCATTGCAGCTATGGCGGCGTGATGTACAACGGCTATCCCGCCGACTCGGTGGGTCCCGACGGCGCCGCCCGCTGCGGCATCCACCGTCTCGGCGCGGTGGTGAGCCGCGGCGTTCTCCTCGACGTGGCGCGCGCTCTCGGACTCGAGGTGCTCGAACCCGGTTATCCGATCACTCCATCCGATCTCGACGCGGCGAGCGCATTGGGACGCATCGAGGTGGAAGCGGGGGACTTCGTCCTGGTCCGCACCGGGCAGATGGTGCACCTGGCCCCGGGTCGTCGGGACCTGGTGCGCTATACCTGGCCGTCGCCTGGTCTCACCATCGAGACCGCGGAGTGGTTCCACGAGCGCGACGTGGCCGCAGTGGCCACGGACACGCTCGTGTTCGAGGTCTTCCCGTGCCAGTACGAGGACGCGTATCTCCCCGTGCACCTGCTGCACCTGGTCGAGATGGGGATGACCCAGGGTCAGAACTGGGTCCTCGACGAGCTCGCGTCGGCCTGCCACGCGGACGGCCGCTACGGGTTCTTGCTCGACGCAACTCCGCTGCCCCTGACCGAAGGTCTGGGCTCACCTCTCAACCCGGTCGCGCTCAGGTAGCGGAGAGGCGGCGGGCCGTCGCTCCTCCCAGGACCGGTCCGGTGCGCGGGCGGGCGGCCTCGCGTCCGAGAGGTTCGTGATCGGGTGCGGCGCGCCCCGTCACCGCCCAATGGAGCATGCGCGCCTGGGTGTCGTGACCCGAGCGTCACAGCAGTCCCCGAAGACCCAGGTGGAGGGCCGGTTACGATGACGTAATGGACCAGACGCTGGCCCGGCCGTTGACACACGCCCAGCAAGCGCGACGGCAGCGTGTGATCGACGCGGCGATGGCGCTCGGTCACGAGGGCGGCTACGAGGCGGTGCAGATGCGCGACGTGGCGGCGCGGGCCGACGTCGCCATGGGCACGGTGTACCGCTACTTCACGAGCAAAGACCACCTTCTGGCGGCCACGCTGGTCCACTGGGTGGAGCTGATGGACACGCGCATCGCGCAGCACCCTCCGAAAAACGAGCACCCGGCCGATCGCGTGCTCGAGGTGCTCGACCGGGCCCTGCGCGCCATGGGCCGCCAGCCCAAGCTCGTTGCCGCGGTCTTCACGTCGCTCTCGTCGCCGGACCCCGCAGCCGTCGGCTGTCAGCAGCAGATCACGCTGCTGATGGAGGACATCATCTCCCGCGCCATGGGCGAGCCTGAAGTGCCCGACGTGGCCGACCGAGCCCGCATGATCGGACACGTCTGGTATTCCGCTCTCGTCGGGTGGATCAACGGCTGGTCCACGATGGCGCGGGTCTACGACGAGTTGGCCGTGTCGGTCCGGCTCCTTCTTCCCGACGATCTCGTCGAGCGCGCCCGTCCCGCCGAATTCGCCTGACCGCCTTCGCCGACGTCACGACCTTCCGCCGCGTTCTCACATGACGCCTGTCGCCGGACGCGAGGGGTTACCCCCGCAGCACCATCCCTGGGCGCTCGGACCCCAGGTCCGACACTGGGGCACCGTCCTCACGGATCGGCTGCCCGTTGACCAGGACGTGCGTGACGCCGATGGGGGCGTCGGCGGTCAGCCGCTCGCCGTCTGCGGGAAAGTCACGTATCCGGCGTAGCGGTCCCGGCGCAATGGTGGAGGGGTCGAAGACGCACAGGTCGGCGGCTTTGCCCTCCTCGACGGTTCCCCGGTCGTCGAGGCCGTAGACGGCGGCCGGCTCGGCGGTCAGTTTGTGCACGGCCCGCTCGAGCGGCATCACCTCACGGTCACGAACCCAGGTGCCGAGCAGGTCGGTGGCGAAACAGGCGTCGCAGAGCTGCGAGACGTGGGCTCCCGAGTCGGCCAAGCCGAACAGGACGTTGTCGCGTGGCAGAAGCCATGCGATGCCCTCCTCGTCGTTGTTGGCGAGCACCGACCAGAACCGCGATTCGAGGTCGTCGTCGAGAGACACGTCGAGCATCACGTCGAGTGGCGTGCAGCCGCGTTCGGCCGCCACCACGCCGACCGTACGGTTCACCAGCTCCGGATGGGAGGCCGACTCCGCCACGGAAATGGCGTCCCAGTTCAGCGGCAACAAGCCGCCGCGTCCACTGACTTCCTCCCAAGTCGACGCGCGCCACGACGGGTCGCGATACGCCGCAATGCGCGTTTCCCTCGGCGTGTCCATCAGCGCCGCGAAGGACGGACGCATGTTGAGCGTGAAAGGCTCCGAGAGGTTCATCTGGAAGACGAGTGGACGGCACGAGACCTGAGGCCACACCTGCACACCCTCGGCCCACGCGGCATCGTGCTCGGCGATCACCTTCTCGTGGTACGGGTAACCCTTGACCGTGAGCAGTGCGGTCCACGTGAACGGGCGTCCGATCTCTCTTTGGAGGCGGAACACTTCTTGGTTGGGGAAGACCCCTCCCGGGAGAAGTGCCACCACGCCCCGTCCCGCCTCTTTCACCGGCTGGAGCAGTGCGCGCAGCTCGTCCAGGTCGGCCACGCGCGACGGAACCGGGCGCCCGCGGTCTCCGTTGTGAGTCGGCGATGCGCTCGAGGCAAACCCAGCGGCCCCTCCGGCCATGGCTTCTGCCACCACTTCCTGCATCCGAGCGATCTCGGCCGCGCTCGCCGCGCGCTCGTACGCGTCCTCGCCCATCACGTAGAGCCGCACCGCCGTGTGCCCGACGTAGCAGGCGTAGTTGAGCGACGTGCCGCGCGACTCGATGGCATCCAAGTACTGGGGGAACGTCTCGAACTCACTCCAAGGCACCCCGGCAGCCAGCGTGTCGAAGCTCATGTCCTCCACATGTTGGAGCGTGCGAGCCAGCAAGCCAACGGCGTCGGATCGGATCGGTGCGATGGAGAAGCCGCAGTTCCCGGCGACGACGGTGGTCACCCCATGGAAGCACGACGGCGTGAGGTCGGGGTCCCAGAAGACCTGGGCGTCGTAGTGGGTGTGGATATCGATGAACCCGGGGGACACGACGTGACCGGAAGCATCGAGCGTCCGCTTGCCCTTCAGCCCCGTCCCGATCTCGCTGATCTTCCCTCCGGTCACCGCCACGTCAGCCCGCCGGCCGGGTGAACCCGTTCCGTCGAGCACGAGCCCACCCTTGATCACGATCTCAGCACTCATGGTGACATCGTCGCAGTCCCGCGGCTCTCACGCACGCGGACCCAAGCCGACGTGCATGTTCTGCCCGAGCCGGCGTCGGGTACGGTGGATCGGGGCCGGGTCCTCGCCGGCGGAAAAATGCGCGCCGACCAGGCGCGGGAGGTTCGACGATGGCGTTGCCATTCTTCAGGTCCAAGAAGGCGCAGGCGCCGACAGAAGACTCGCTTCAGATCTCTGGAGCGATCGTCGCCCCCTCGGACGGACCCTCGCCCGTCCAGTTGGTCGACGCGGGTCACGCACCCCATGGCTTGGGGCTCGTGCGCGACCAGTACGAGCGCAAGGTCCGCAATCAGGCCACCATCCGCATGGTGCCGAGCTCCATCATGGTCGAAGGCCGCCGGCTTCGTTTTGCCGTTTCGGACAACCACGACGCCTACGGGCCGGACGGTCCGGGCACCCCCCCGGTGTGGGCCGTCAACATCCACGGGTTTTTCGCCGGGGGCGGCATGTACTGGCGCGAAAGCGCGCGCCTGGCCGAGCAGCTCGGCTGGCGAGTCATCAACCCGAGCCTTCCTGGGTTCGGCGGGAGCGACCCTCTGGAGTGGAAGGACATCTCCATGGAGAGCCTGGCCGATCAGGTCATGGCGGTCGTACACCGCGTCGACGCTGGACCCGTGGTCTTGCTCGGCCATTCGATGGGAGGCGCAGTCGCCGTCCAGTTCGCCCACGACCACCCGCGGCGCACCCTCGGCGTGATCTACCGCGACGGTGTGGCGACACCGTCGTGGAAGGACCGAACGGGCATCATCCCGACTCTTCTCTCGCCGTTGCTTCCCGACGTCGCGCCCATGGTCGACATGCTCGCCGCTGTCGTGTTCGATTTTCCCGACCTCTTCATCGGCCGCATGTACTCCACGGTACGAGCCGTGTTGCCGGACGTGCGCCAGAACATCCGCACCGTGTCGCAGACGATGCCCGTTGGGAGCATGATCATGTCCGTGGACCAACGGAGCGAGGTGCGTGGGCTTGTTGCGCAACAGATTCCCATTCTCAACGAGTGGGGGTGCTTCGACCGCATCACCCCGGGGCAGTCGGCTCTCGAGTTCGCAGCCATCGCACGTGCACCGGTTCAATGGGTGCCCGGCGGTCACAGCTGGATGCTCGCCCGCCCTCAGGGCCAGGCGGACATCCTCACCTACATGCCTTCGGGTCAGACGTTCATGGAGCGTGTCGAGAACCGGTGGCGTCAGCTCACGCCCAGCGAGGTATCGCTGCGCGCGGTGAACTGACCGGCCGGCGCGGCCCACGATCGGCGCCGCGCGGTGGTCAGCCGCCTTCTTCAACCCCTCCTTTCGCTCGGCGGCTGGGAGGCGTACGCCCTCGTCGGCCTCCTAGTCTTCGCCGAGGACTCCATCATGTTGGGGTTCGTCTTCCCCGGGGAGACCGCCGCCATCGTCGGCGGCGTGCTGGCGTCCAAGGGCGGGGTCTCCCTCGCCGGCATGGTGACGGTCGTGGTTCTGTGCGCCATCGCCGGTGACTCGACCGGCTACGCCGTCGGGCGCCGATGGGGCCACTCACTGCTCCAAGTCGGTCCACTGCGCAAGCGGGAGAAAGGGATCGCGACAGCACTGGAGCAGCTGCGCCGACGCGGAGCGACGGCCGTCTTCGTGGGGCGCTTCTCTGCGTTCCTGCGCGCCGTGATCCCGGGACTGGCCGGCTTGTCGAGAATGCACTATCCCGTGTTCCTGGGCGCCAACGCCGCGGGGGGAATGGTGTGGGGAGTCACCTTCGTGCTTCTCGGATACTTCCTCGGCCAGCGCGTCGAGAAGGCGACAGGTATCGCGTCCGACATCCTGCTCGGAGTGATCATCGTCGTGATCGTGGTTCTTGTCATACGGCACCGACGTAGGGAGAAGCAGTACGAAGGTCCGGCCGAAGGAGAGATCGCGAAGCCAGAGTCGCAGTGACAGAGAACTTCCATTGCTCGGTGAGGACCGCTCGGCCGGCGCCACGCGCCGAAATTCGTGACTCCGCCTGTACCTCACCCTTCCGCTCTTGACCACGGAGAGCCCAGCTCATTCACAGGATCACGTCGCGCAGCCGCACGGGCCAACGCCGAAATTCGTTACCCATTCCTTAGCGGTTTGTTTGTTCTTTGTTGACGAGGCCCGCCCTGCGTCCTAGGTTGCAAAATTACAGGGGGTAGTCCAAGTCTTGTCCGCGAGCCGGCCGTAGGTTCAGTCGCGTTCGCAGGTTCCGCGCTCGTGACAGGACGGTGGGCAACCATGCACGCACCGTGAGGGAGGATCATTGATGTTGCGAAAGGCCGCAGTCTTTGCAGCTGGTCTCGCCATTCTGATGAGTTTCGGACTAGCAGGGGCCGGCGCGGCGCCGGCCGCGACATCGAGGCAGCTTCACATCACGGATGGCTCGACTTGGACTCTGGAAATCAACGGCGGAGGGTGCCAGCTCGACGTCTTCTCGGCCACTGGTCACTTCCAGTCACCGGAAATTGGGTTCGACGGCGACGCCGGCACGTGGAGTGGTGGCGGGTCCACACTCAAGATGGTGTGGAAGAGGGGCAATGACGCGGGCCTCAGGTTCAATGGCACGTTTTCCAAGACGCCGGTCAAGGAGTACCTCGGCAACATGGGCGGCATAGGCGCCGGCCTCACAGGCCAGGTGGTCAAGGGAGCCGTGCCTGGCTGCTGAACGCTCAGCCGTCAGGCTGCTGAAGACTCAGCCCGTACACGAGGACTCGTGGGCAGACCAGCTCCGGGCCCTTGTCGCGTTCTGGCATCTGCGTACTGGGGCGCCCTCACGAACGAACCTTGAACCGTCTTCGTTTGGCCGCAGGGGAAACACGTCAACGCATGCCCGGTCTTTGGCGCAACATCATCGGAGACGTGGTCGCCTGGGCGAACGCATCGAGCTCCGATGTTGGGTGGTGCGCAGCCCGCCGACGAGAGACGGCACGTCGGCGCGACGGTGTGATACCGGCTAGCGAAACAAGACACCGAAGCAACGAGTACCAGGTGTGACGTGAACGTCTGCGGTCACAGTGCTGAATCTCACCAGCGACGACGGAGCCGCAG
This sequence comes from uncultured Acidimicrobiaceae bacterium, assembly GCA_963824445.1. Lineage (GTDB taxonomy): Bacteria > Actinomycetota > Acidimicrobiia > Acidimicrobiales > RAAP-2 > Bog-473. The sequence goes on from CAWGPG010000005.1 coordinate 84,202, forward strand.
CACGAAAGACCCGCCCTTTGGTTCCGTCGCTCTCCGACGTGATGCTGATGTCGATTTTCAGGGGAACGAGGTCAAGGGAGCCAGGGCTGGCTGCTGACTCAAACGGATTGCGCTGCTGAGCCGTAAGCGGCGGACGAAGTCAGGCGCGGATTCTGTTCCGGGGCTTCGTCGCGTATCGACGACGTCCTACCCCGTGTCCTCGCTGTCCTCGCCGGCGGACCGCCGCAACCGCGCCACCACCCGTCGGAACTCCCCGGCCGCGTCGTCTCCCTGGGCGTCGGTGTCGAGCCAGTGCGGCAGACCGGCCGCGTCGTGCTCCACGCCGAAGAGGCCGTAGCGCGGCTCGTAACTTCCCCACTCGTAGTTGTCGGCCAGTGACCAATGCAGGTACGCCTCGACCGGAACTCCGGCCACAACCGCATCGACCACCGCGTCCAGGTGCTCGCGCACGTAACGCGGACGGTCGAGACCGTCCATCCGCCGCGACGAGCCACGCGTGGCCATCCCGTTCTCGACCACCCACAGCGGGAGTCCGGGGCGCAGCGCAGCCTCGGTCGTACACCACGACCGCAGCCCTGCGGGGTGAGCCTCGACGTCCCAATAAGCCCGGCTCGGGGTCCAGTCCCGTCCGCCGTCCGGCAAGCGACGACCTGGAAGTCGGACGGCGTGACTCGCCACAGGGTCGTACCAGTCGAACCCGATCGCGTTCACCGAGCGCTCACGCGGCGAAGCCCACACCGCGTCGAGCACTCGTCGCGGGGCGCGCCGCGCCGCCAGCTTCCGAACTGCCCCCCACGCCCGGCTGCCACCACCACCATCACCGATTCCGCCGTAGGGCGACACCGCGGCGAACCACCGACGGATCGCCGCCTCGCCGGCGTGACGGGGAACGAAGGTCGCGTCGTGCACCGCACGGCGCTCTTCCACGTAGCGGTCGACGTCGCTCGGATCCACCCCGGACGACCGCGACAGGAGGAGGTCGAAGAGGAGGCGGTCGTGCTCGTAGACCGACGAGGAGCTCGTGTTGAGGGTCACTCGCGCCTCGGACTGCACGGCGGCGATGGCGTCGGCCGCCAGGACGTGAGCGGTGAGCAGGTTGTCGAGCACGCAGTAAGCGTCCGACACCGCCATCCGGCGACCAGGGGGGGACGCGCCCTCGACCCAGCCCATCAGCATCACGATGTTGGGCTCGTTGATCGTGACCCAATGCCCGCAGTACGGAGCGAGTGCCGGGACGACGCGCTCAACATGGCGGGCGAACACGTCGGGCGAGCCCGGGCGGAGCCAGAACTCGTCACCCAGCCAGGCCGGGTTGGTGAAATGGTGCAGCGTCACCATCGGTGCCATCCCCCGCGCCGTACAGAGGGCGAGGATCTCCGCGTAGCGCTCCAACGCGGCCTGGTCGAAGGCACCTGGATAGGGCTCTAGCCGCGCCCACTCTACGGACAGCCGGAAGGCGTTGCAGCCGATGGCGGCGGCACGATCCAGCGCCTCGGCCGGACGACGCCAGAAGTCCCATGCCCGTCCCGAGCGCGCCACCCGACCGCTGCCTTCCCACCCCGACCAGTTGTTCTGAGGCTCACCGTCGCCGTTGAAACCGCCCTCGACCTGATAGCCCGACGTGGCGACGCCGATCAGAAAGTCTTCGCCGAGCATGCCCGGGCCGCTGCGACCCACGCCGAGTGTCTGGTCCAACTCAGTGGGGCGGGATGAGCGCGCGGAGCCGCCCGAGCGCCGAGGACACGATCTCGACCTCGTCCGTGGCCCGGCGAACCAGGGCGCGCAACTGGGGCTCGGTCGCGTCGCCCGCCGCGGCCAACGCCGCCGATTGCACGTCGCGGGCGGCCGCCACCAACTCCGCCACTTGCGCCCGGACCGGGCGGTTCTGGCGACCGGGTCCCAGGCGGCGTTCCAGCCGCAACAGCGCGTCGAGCTCGTCTGCCACGGACCGCAGCGATCGGCAGACCGCGGGGAGCTCCGCCACCGGTGCACCACGAGAGTCGGCGTGCGCGACGGCGTGCTCCGCGTCATCGACCGCAACCCACATACGACGTCGCACACGCGAGGCCGCGCCCAGACTCACCTGCTCGGGAGTCCTGCGGGCGCTGTAGTGATCGCGTCCGGCCTCCGCCAGCGCAGCGGCCGCCATCGCACCCCGTGCCACGGGGTGGGCGCGCACGATGCGCCAGTGGTGCCGCACGAAGGAGCGGACGACGAGGAACGCCGCGATCAGGCCCAGCACGACGAGGACGCCGGCGATGAGCAGGAGCTCGAAAGCATGCTCGAGAAAGCCCACGTCACCAATGATACGCGTCCTGAAAACCCAACAGAGAGCAGTACCCTGGGTCGGTGGAGCCGGTTGAAGAGAACGTGCCTGGCCAGGAGCCTGCGCTGTCGTCCCCCGCCTCGGCGGTTCAGCCCATTCCCTCCCTACGCGAGCATCTCCCCAGTGCGGTCTTTGGCGCCGCCATCCCGCTCGCCATCTACTTCCTCGTGCGCGGCCACGTGCACGGCGACGCCCAGGCCCTGATCATCGCAGGATCCTTCTCCGTCGTGCTGGGTCCTCTTCGAGGCCGTTCGGCGGCGCCGGGTCGATCTCGTCGGCACCATCGTCCTGTCCGGGTTCGCCGTGGGCGTCCTCAGCTCCACGCTCCTCGGCGGCAACGCCTACGTGCTGAAGATCCGCGACGCCGGCTTCACGGCCGCCTTCGGCGCCTTCTGCATCGTGACCATCTTCACGCAAGGACGCCCGGCCCTCTTCTACGTCGGCCGCTATCTCTCCGCCGGACAGCGATCCGGTCAAGTCGGCCGCGTACGACTCGCTGCACGACCTCCCCGCCGGGCGGCACACGTTCCGCGTGCTCTCGGTCGTGTGGGGTATCGGCCTCATCGTCGAGGCCACGGCCCGCATGATCATCGCCGACGTCCTCCCGACTGCGACCTTCCTCGCCGTGTCGCCCTTCATTACGGCGGGCGTGATCGGCAGCCTCTTCGCCTTCACCGTCATCTACACGAAGCGCGCCCAGATGGCCGCGCTCACGTCGCAAGTGGCGATCGACGCCGAGGATGAGCCGGCGGCCCCTTCCTGAGACTCCCCGCTACCCATTAGCCTCTGCCGCGCCGCCGGACCGCGAGAGCCGGGCCCCGGCCGAGTCGAAGGGAGCACCATGGCAGACCAAGTGCTGCGGGAACGTCGCGGGAACGTCGAGATCCTGACCATCAATCGGCCCGAAGCGCGCAACGCCATCAACGGCGGCGTGAGCTCGGCCATGTCGGCCTTCATGGACGAACTCGCCGACGACGACGAGTGCTGGGTGGTCGTCGTCACGGGGAGCGGGGACAAGGCCTTCAGCGCCGGCATGGACCTCAAGGCGTTCAGCAGTGGGGAGGGCGGCGCCATCATGGGAGCAGCCGGCGGCTTCGGGGGCCTCACCCAGCGTGACTTCCCTAAACCGATCATCGCCGCGGTCAACGGCTCGGCCTTGGCGGGCGGCCTCGAGATCATGCTGTCGTGCGATCTGGTCGTCGCCGCCGATCACGCCACGTTCGGCATCCCCGAGGCCAAGCGGGGGCTCATTGCCGGCGCGGGCGGCCTCCTGCGCCTGCCCAAGCGCCTGCCGATGGCGATCGCGCTGGAGCTGGCGCTGACCGGTGACCCCGTCGACGCGGCGCGGGCGTATGCGCTCGGGCTCGTGAACAAGGTGGTCCCCTCCGACCAAGTGCTGCCCGAGGCCATCGCGCTCGCCCAGCGCATCGCCGCGAACGCACCCCTCGCCGTGCGCCACTCCAAGAGCGTCATGACGCGGGCAGCCGAAGTTCCCGAGTCCGAGGGCTGGGCGATCAACGCAGAGTCCGTCCGGGTCGTGTTCTCCTCGGCCGACGCCATGGAGGGACCGGTCGCCTTCGCCGAGAAGCGGCCACCGAGATGGCAGGGGAAGTAAACAGGGAAAGGCACAAGCCGCACGTGCTCGCCTCGTGGCTCGATACCCTCCGCCTCACCCTCCACGTCCTGGCCGCGACGGTGTGGGTCGGCGGCCAGATCGTCATGACCGGCCTGGTCGGCCCTGCCCGGGGGCTGGGCGGGGATGCCCCGCAGGTGCTGGCCCGGGCCTTCGCCCGGATGGCCTGGCCTGCATTCGCTCTGCTCGTCGTCACGGGCTTTTGGAACCTCTCGACATTCACCTGGTCGCACCAGAGCACCGCCTGGCAGGCCGTGCTGGTGGCCAAGATCGTCGTCGTGGTCCTCGCCGGCCTGGCCGTCGGGCTGCACCAGAGGGCCACCTCCAGGGCGCAGCTGGCGTTGTGGGGGTCGGTGGGTGGCGTGGCCAGCATCGCCGCCCTGGTGATGGGCATCCTGCTGGCCGGGTGACTCCGAACACCTTCGGGAACTGGCTTGCCGGACCGTCGGCACCGGATCGGGTCTAACCTACGAATCGGTACACCGCCACGTGGACCCGGATGAAGGAGAATCACATGCTCGCTGACATTTTTGGTCCGGACCTGCTGATCGTGGCCATCGTCCTCGTCGTGCTCCTCTTCGGGGGCGCGGCCATCCCGAAGTTGGCCCGGAACCTGGGCTCCGCCAAGAACCAGTTCGAGAAGGGCATGGAGGAGGGCAAGACGGCCTCGGCCAACGGCAATTCGGTCAACGGCACGTCCGTCGCCTCCGACAGCCCCAACCCGGCCGAGGAGAAGTCCTCCGGCAGCTGACGTCGGCCACCCGATCGCCCCGCAGCACCGGCACCTCGCCCCGAGTGCGATGGCGCGGTTGAAACGTGGCCGCTGACATCCTCGACATCGCCGACCGGCTCTGGAACGGCGAGCTCTCCACGGCCAGCTTCCACCCCGTCGATCACGTCGGCGGTTTCGTCGAGATCACCGACGGCGTCGGCTTCTGCCCCTCGTTCGCCAACGTCTCGGCGTTCGCGACCGGTGACGGCCTCGTCCTCGTCGACACGGGCAGCGCGCCCCTGGCGAAGCTGGTGCACGACGACATCAGGACCTGGAATGCCGACCGGCTGCACACGGCCGTCTATTCGCACGGGCACATCGACCATGTCTTCGGCGTACCGGTGTGGGAGGAGGAGTCAGCGGAGAATGGCTGGGCCGCCCCCGAGGTCGTCGCCCACCACGCCCTCCCTGCCCGCTTCGACCGGTACATCTTCACCAACGGCTACAACACGATCGTCAACCGCCGGCAGTTCGGGTTCGCCGACCTCGTGTGGCCGACGGAGTACCGCTATCCGGACCGCACGTACCACGACACATTGGACCTGAATGTCGGGGGCGTCGGGTTCGCCTTGCGCCACGAGAAGGGCGAGACCGACGACCACACGGTGACGTGGCAAGCCGAATCGCGCGTGCTGTGCTGCGGTGACCTCTTCATTTGGGCCTCGCCCAACGCCGGGAACCCTCAGAAGGTGCAGCGCTACCCGAGGGAGTGGGCCGCCGCGCTGCGCCGGATGCTTGCCCTCGACGCGGAGTTCCTCCTGCCCGGCCACGGGTTCCCCGTCATCGGGGCTGACCGGGTCCGTCTCGCCCTGACCGACACCGCGAACCTGCTCGATTCGCTGGTCGACCAGACGCTCGAGGTGATGAACGCGGGCGGGCGCCTCGACGACGCCATCCACACCGTCCGTCCCCCGGAAGACCTCGAGGCGCGGCCCTATCTGCGCCCCGTTTACGACGAGCCCGAATTCATCGTCCACACGGTCTGGCGCCTCTACGGGGGCTGGTGGGACGGCAACCCGGCCACCCTCAAGCCCGCGCCCGAGCGGGCCCTGGCCGTCGAGCTCGCCGGGCTCGCCGGTGGACCCGGCGCCCTGGCCAGCCGCGCCATGCGGCTGCTCGCCGACGCGGCGGAGGACGCCGGATCCGGTTCCGATCCTGGTCGGGCCGACGGGCTGCTGCGCCTGGCCGGACACCTGGCCGAGTACGCCTGGCTGGCCGACCCGACCGACGAGGGAATCCAGCGGGCCCGCCATGAGGTGTTCGCTGCGCGCGCTGCGCGCGCCACCTCGACCATGGCCAGAGGGGTTTTCACCTGGGCCTCGAACGAGTCCGTGGCGCCAGCCCCACCACCACACCGGCACTGAGGGCGCCGCGAGCAGTGCCGGAGCGGCGGCCGGCGCCGTGCCGGTGCGGGAAGGTTAAGAGGTTCACCGGTCTGGGTCTCGACCGCGTCCTCGGCCGACGGTCGACCGCTCCGGTCGTGAATTCCAGTTTTGGAGCGGGGTTCGATAGTCTCAGCGCCGTGGACCCCTCGGTGGCCTACACGTCTCCTGAAGGCGAAGAAAGCCCAGTTCGCGGGCGGAGGCGCCGGCGCATCGCGGCCGGTGTCGTCGCCCTCGGCGCCCTTGTCCTCACCGGATGCCAGCTCCCGACCTTCGGCGCCTTTAAGGGGGCCACCACCCAGGGCCGCTCGACCTTCCACCTCTGGCAGGGCTTCTTCATCACCGGGCTCATCGTGGGGGGCTTCGTCCTGCTCCTGATCCTCTGGGCCGTCTTCCGTTACCGCCGCCGTTCGGACGAGATGCCGGTCCAGACCCAGTACCACACCCGCACCGAAATCATCTACACCGTCTTGCCCATCCTGACCGTCCTCGGACTGTTCTGGGCCACCGTCGTCGTGGAGAACCAGGTCACTGCCGTGGAGCCGAATCCCTACACGACGGTCCACGTGTTCGCCTTCCAGTGGGGCTGGGAGTTCCAGTACAACAACGGCGTGAAGATCATCGGCCAGACCACTGATGCACCCACCATGGTCCTGCCGACCAACAAGACCGTACGGGTCTACCTGCGCTCGTACGACGTCCTGCACGGCTTCTACGTCCCGGAGTTCAACTTCAGCCGCTACGCCAGCCCCGGCTACTGGACGTCCTTCGACCTCAACATCAAGAACAACGGCGTCTACCGAGGCCAGTGCACCCAGCTGTGCGGCCTCTACCACTCCCTCATGTTCTTCAACGTCCGCTCCGAGTCCCCCGGCGCCTATCAGACCTGGCTACGGGTGACCGGCGCCTTCCAAAGGACACACCCCAACTCCATCGGACAGTTGCCCTCCCACGTCCACGCGAATGCCAACGGGACCGTGCCGGGCTACTCTGGCTCTTCGGGAAATTCGGGCAATTCGGGCTCCGCATACGGAGGGAGCAGCGGCAACACCGGCAATTCAGGAGGTGCGCTCATCGGTGACTGACGTCATCGTCCCACCGGGCACGCACGGGCCGTCCGAGGTCTCCGCGCCCCACGTGGATCACGCCGAGGAACACCACGGGCCGTCGGGCATCCTCAAATGGCTGACCTCGACCGACCACAAGGTCATCGGGCTCAGTTACATGATCACCGCCATCGTGGTCTTCTACATCTCGGGGATCATGGCGTTGTTCATGCGGCTCCAGCTGGCGTCGCCGCACTCCTCGTTGCTCAGCTTCTCCGAGTTCAACGCGCTGTTCACCATGCACGGCAGCTTGATGCTGTACCTCTTCGCCGGTCCGTTCGCCTTCGGCGGTCTGGCGAACTTCATCGTGCCGCTCCAGATCGGTGCGCCAGACATGGCGTTTCCCCGCCTGAACGCGCTGAGCTACTGGCTGTACCTGACCGGCACCATCACCATGATGATGAGCTTTCTCGTGGCGGGCGGCGCGGCGCAGTTCGGGTGGGTGGCCTATGCGCCGCTGTCGAGCTCGACCAGCTCTCCCGGTGCCGGACCGGACCTCTGGTTGATGGCGCTCGCACTCACGGGGTTCTCCGCCATCTTCACCGGAGTGAACCTGTGCGGGACGATCTTCTACTTGCGCGCGCCCGGCATGACCATGTTCCGCATGCCGATCTTCACCTGGAACATGCTCGTCACCGGGATCTTGATCCTCATCGCCTTCCCGGTGCTGACCGCCGCCGTCGTGATGCTGTTTTGCGACCGCCACTTCGGCACGCACATCTATACGGCGGTCGGGTGCCACTTGGTGAACGGCGCACCGATGGCCAGCTGCGGTTCGCCGCTGCTGTGGCAGAACCTGTTCTGGTTCTTCGGCCATCCCGAGGTCTACATCCTCGCGCTTCCTTTCTTCGGCATCGTGACCGAAATCCTTCCGGTCTTCTCCCGCAAGCCGGTCTTCGGCTACAAGGGCATGGTCTTCGCCACGATGGCCATCGCGGCTCTTTCCACCGGAGTGTGGGCGCACCACATGTTCACCACGGGTGCCGTGCTGCTGCCCTTCTTCTCCTTCTTGAGCCTGCTGATCGCCGTACCGACGGGCATAAAGTTCTTCAACTGGATCGGCACCATGTGGCACGGCCAGCTCGAATTCAAGGTGCCCATGCTGTTCTCCCTCGGGTTCCTCTTCGCCTTCCTGATGGGTGGCGTGACCGGGATCATGCTCGCCTCGCCGCCGATCGACTTCGCCACCCATGACACCTATTTCGTGGTGGCCCACTTCCACCAGGTGCTGTTCGGGACTGCGGTCTTCGCCGGGTTCGCCGGCGTCTACTACTGGTATCCCAAGATGTTCGGCCGCATGCTTCGGGAAAGTCTCGGCAAGTGGCACTTCTGGCTGATGTTCATCGGCTTCTGGGTCACATTCATGCCCCAGTACGTCGTCGGCTTGCTGGGCATGCCGAGGCGTGTGGCCAGCTACCCCTCCAACCTGGGCTGGCAGAGTTACAACATCGTCTCGACGGTGGGAGCATTCATCATCGGGATCTCGTTCGCCTTCCTGCTGGTGAACTTCGTCGTGTCGTGGCGCAACCCGATTCCGGCGGGGGACAACCCGTGGGACGCCCACACCCTCGAGTGGTTCACTACATCTCCACCGCCCCATCACAACTACACCCACCTGCCGCCGATTCGGTCCGAGCGGCCAACGTGGGACTACAACCACCCTGACGCACTGACCGTCCCGCACGGCAAGGCGGCGCATTCCAACGGGAAATCGAACGGGAAGGCGAACGGAAAGGTCAAGACGACGGTATGAGGGTCGAAGCGCTCTTCCTGCTCTTCCTCGGCGCCTTCTTCGGGCTCGTCGGGCTCGTCTACTGGTTCTGGAGTTACGAGGACGGGGGCGGCGTGATGCTCCTCGGCGTGACCCTGCTCGGCTTCCTGCCCGGTCTTTACTACTTCTTCTGGCACCAGCGGTTCCACGGCCGCAAGTACTTCTTCTGGGGCAAGATCCACGGTGCGGGCGACCGGCCGTCGGACCGGGAAGACGCCAAAATGGAGGACGGCGCAGGCGTTGTCGACTCGTTTCCGGGCTCTTCCATCTGGCCCTTCGTCATGGGGATGGGCGCCTTCCTCACGGTACTTTCACTGGTTTTCGGAGTGTGGCTGATCTTCATGGGGGTTCCACTCATCCTGACCGCGCTGACGGGAGTCACCGCTGAGAGCCGCCGCGGCGGCACCGTCTGAGCGAGACACCGCCTGAAGGGGCTGATCCGGCCCAGCGCCTGGGTGCGGCACCCCAAGCGCAAGGTTTGTCCCGTGCACTCGTCGTTCTCATCGCCGTCGCCACGGGCGCCATCGTCGCCAACCTCTACTACGCCCAGCCCTTGCTCCACCAAGTGGCCCAGACGTTTCGCAGCGGTCCTGGGCCCACGTCCGCGGTCATCACGGCCAGCCAGGTCGGCTATGCCTTCGGGCTCCTGCTGATCGTCCCGCTCGGCGACCTGCACCCGCGGCGTTCGTTGTCGACACGTCTCTTCCTGCTGGCCGCCGTCGCCCTCGTCGCCTGCGCGCTCGCACCCGAGCTGTGGTTCTTCGCCTTTGCCTCGGTCCTGGTCGGCGTGGCGTCCGTGGCCGGACAGGTCATGATCCCGTTCGCGGCGGATCTGGCGCCCGAGGAGCGCCGGGGAAGAGTGGTGGCGCGAATCATGACCGGGCTCCTCATGGGGATTCTTCTCGCCCGGACGGTCTCGGGTCTCGTCTCGCAGGCTGCGGGGTGGCGGGCGATCTATTGGCTCTCGGCCGCACTGATGGTGTGCTTCGCGCTCGTGCTGTCGCGGTTACTCCCGACCGAAGGTCCCCGTCCCCACCAGAGCTACCCCGCGCTGGTCGGTTCCTCCCTACGACTGCTGACCACGGAGCCGATCCTTCGCCGGCGCGCCTGGCACGGCGCGTGCGCCTTCGCCGCGTTCAGCGTGCTCTGGACGACGCTCGCGTTCCTGTTGTCCGGCAGCCCTTACCACTACTCGAACGCGGTAATCGGATTGTTCGGCCTCGTCGGTGCGGCCGGGATCCTCGCTGCGAACCTCGCCGGGAAGCTGGCCGATTCCGAACGGACCCGCGTCACGACCGTGGTCGCCGGCGCGCTCGTGGCCGGATCCTTCGTCATCGCGTGGGCCGGCCGGACCTCCCTTGCCGCGCTCATCGTCGGCATCGTCGTCCTCGACATGGGTACCCAGGGCATGCAGATCACGAACCAGGCTGTGATCTACTCCCTACGCCCCGACGCACGCAGCCGCATCAACAGCGCGTACATGGTCTGCTACTTCATCGGGGGTGCCGTCGGATCGGTCACCGCCGGCGCGGTCTACGCCACGCATGGCTGGACCGGAGTCTGCTTCCTCGGGGCCGGCTTCGGGGTGCTCACTCTCGCGCTCTCCGCCTACGAGCGGCTGCGGTCCTCGCTGGTCGTGTCGAGGACCTCCCCACCGGAGACGGCGAGCGCGAGCTGAGCGGGCTTCGTGCTCCGCAGGTGGTCTCGTCGTTCACCCCGAGCAACCCTGTTCACACGTCTGGCCGTGCACGCGCGGGCCAAATCACGCGTACATGAGCGAACCCGGGGTCGTGAGGAGCTCTCCCGTCTCGAGCCATGTCTTGAGACCGGAGAGGATCATGGGCCAACCGCCGTAGATCTGCGCGTTCGCGCCCTCTCGCAATTGATCATGCGTCAAGGTGAGATGGCATGAGTCGCCGACTGGTTCGATCTCCCACGTCACTCGTGAGAAGCCCTCCGACCGCACGTCGTCATCCCACAGCGCGGCCATGGTGTGCACGAGGCGTCGAGGCGGATCGACCTCGAGAACCTCTCCTTCGCCGAGGTGGATGCCATGCTTGGCGACGTCGACGCTGACCGGCGAGCCCACTTTCCACTCCGAGTTCACCGCCGCTCCGAAGTTGTACTTCGCCCTGATCGCCGGGTCGGTGATCGCGTCCCAGAGACGCTCCGGCGTGGTCTTGATGAAGATCTCGTACACCTTTTCCATCTGCTTCTCCAGTTTCTCCTTGATCTCACTCAGCCCTGCCACCCAGGGCTCGGAGTACTTGCTGACCCAACGGTCGTGGACGAGGCGGATCGGAACGGGATTGAGGAAATGGAGCTTCTCGCGGCCTCTTCGCCGCGTGACCACGAGCTCCGCGTCCTCCAGCACCTTGAGGTGCTTCATGACACCGAAGCGCGTCATGGAGAACCTCTCTTCCAACATGCCCAGGGTTTGCCCGTCTCGTTCGAACAGCTCGTCGAGCAGGCTGCGTCTGGTCGGATCGGCCAGAGCCCTGAACACCTCGTCCACGTCGAGCACTATATGTGACTGTTTAGTCACATGTCAAGCTGGCACGTGGTTCGGTCCCTACGGCATCGCCTCGTCATCGAGAACGGACTCCAGAGGTCGAGCCTCGTACAGCTCCCAGTCACCCTGGAATCCCTTCAACGAAGCCCGGCCCCGCTCCTCGAAAGCCAGGCCGCCTCTGCCTTCGCACTCTCCTCGCACACCATCGGAAACCAGCACCTGGCCGGAACCGGCCTGCTCGCAGATCCGCCGCGCAAAATGCACGTCGACACCCGACAGATCGCTCTCGTCCATTCGGGTGACCAGTCCCACGTGGACGCCGGCGCGTATCTCAAGGCCGAGCGGCGCCATCGCCGCAACCGCGGCCAGCGCGCAGCGCACCGCGTCTGACGCATCCGCAAACAGAGCCAGATACCCGTCCCCCGTGTGCTTGCACTTCTCCCCGAGGTGGCTTCCGACGAGACGCTCCATCACCGCGTTGTGGTCGTCCAGCATCGATGCCCACCTCTGATCGCCGATGGCCCCGGCGAGCAAGGTGGAGTCGACGATATCGGTGAAGAGTACGGCGGCACGAATTTGGTCGGCAAATGCCGTTCTCGTGCCCGTGACGAACTCTTCGACCAGATCGACGACCTCGGTGCCGCAATTCTTCAGGAAGAAGTGGTCCCGACCGGGAATGATGGCGAGCCGAGCACCTGGGATCGATGCCGCGATGTACTCAGCGTGCGCCGCAGGGATGCGCCGATTGTCCTTGGTGTGGATGACCAGCGTCTGTGCGGTGACGGCAGGTAGGAGGTGCCTGACGTCGTACATGCGATTCATTCGGAACAATGGCCCGGCCTGACTCAGGCTGGTCGTCGCGAGCTCGTGGCGACGCCAGGAGGAGCCCTCACGCCCCGACACGTACTGGGCGGAGATCTTTCCCTGAGTCCATTCGGTGTCGTGACGCTCCTGCCCGCGGTCGAGATCGAGCGTGCTCACGCCGATGGGAAAGTCATCGGCGACTTCCAACCGCGCCCACGTATTGCACACGATCAGCTTTCGTACGGGATGTCGAGTGGCGTAGGCGATCGCGACCGCGCCGCCGTTGTGGGTTCCGAAGAGCACCGGCTCCGTGACCTCTGCGGCATCGATCACACTCTCCAGATCCGCCACGAGATCGTCGAACGGGGGCGGGTTGGTGGGATCAATCGGATCGGAATATCCGAGACCCTGTTGGTCATAGGTGACGAACCGAGAGAAGTTGGCGAGACGACGCAGCACCCTGGCGATCGCCGGGTTGTCCCAGTGAACCGACATGGCCGTCGATCCTCCGACGAAGACGATCTCAGGTGAGCCTCTTCCCGCCACCTGGTACGCCAAGTGCGGTCGGCGTGTCGTTATCACCACGTCCGGCGCCGCCAACAGGGGGTTCACACTCTGAAGTGTGACACCGAGGAGCCGCCCGGGAAAAGGCGAGGACGAATCTCGCTCGGTTTCCCTGCTCGTCACATGCCTATTGCGGTACGCTGCGGCCATGCCGATGATGACGGTGGTGCAGCAGTTGAACCAGGTGCTGGGCCGGCCCGGCACGCAGGCGTACGACGACGCCAAAGACATCGTCGAGAGGTTCACGACGACGAGCGTGGCGCAGGCCGTCGAGGATTCGGGTATCTACGCGAGCATCCCGGCGAACGCCTCAAACGAGGTCGCCGAGGCTCGGCTGGTTTTCCCGAGGCTCACGCCATCCGTCAACGCCTCTATCCTGGCCGCCCTGAGGAGCGCGTTTGCCCGCGGGGCGACCATCAGCGTGGGCTGGATCGAGCTCGAGGGCGGACCGATGCAGGCCCACGTGCACGAGAATACGAACGGGGATCGGGTGGTCATCCAGCTCTCGTGTCCCCGCGGCGACCGGTTGATCCCAACGCCCTAGCCCTCACGTAGAAGGCGAGAGGGCGGCGACAAGGTCGATCCCCGTTAGGTCCGTGATCCGCTGTAGTCAGCCTCGGGCCACTTCGACAGAGACGCGTCCACGCGGACGGCGACGCCACGTGTCGACGCATGCGGGCGAGCAGAACAGGACCGTCGAGCCTTTGGCGTCGTGTGCGATCTCCTCGGCTGTCTCGTGAGTCATCGGCAGACCGCAAATCGGATCGCGTTCCGAGGCGCCCTCGACCCAGAGCATCCGAATGCTCGACGCAGGAACCGGTTTCTCGACCCCGCGCAGCGTGACATGAGTCTCTTCGTGGGCGATGCCCCAGTTCGGCAACAGGTGGATCACCGAGGGATCTGCCAGCGCCTCGCCCGCCGCCGCCAGGTCGCATAGGCGGGCGGCCACGTTCACGCAGTGCCCCACGTAGTCGTCGCCCTCCATGAGGATTACCTCACCCGAGGTCACGCCGGAGCGGATGGAGACACGCTCCGCCGGTTCGGAGACCTCGGTGACGACATGGTGGATCTCGAGGATGGCCTCGAGCAGTGGCCGAGTGTCCACGCAGACGAGCATCACCCCGTCACCCAGCCACTTGGCGATACGCACGCCCCGACGGGAGCAGATATCGCGCAGGAGAGCCCGGAAAGCCGTCAGGACGTCGACGGCACGCTCGTCACCCTCGCGCTCGGTGAGCGCGGTGAACCCAGAGACGTCGACGAACCCGAACGTGCGGTGGACGCGCACGACCCGATGCTGCCACGGCCCTGCGACACCATCCCAATCGCCGAGCCGGCCCGCCTTTCGGAGCGAAGCAACCGGGCGGGCACGGGGACCTTTGCAGCGTGCACGCCTACCATGTCCCCGGTGACCTTGCCCTTCCTGGGAACGCTCGCCCTTTGTGGCGACCGTCCCGATCGTCGTCCGGGGTCCAGCTTGACCTTCACCTTGATCGTCGATCGCGCGCCGGCCCACGTCGGGCGCACCACAGGCTGCACGGGGTTCGGGAATTCCTTCGTGGGTCTGCCCGTCAGAACCGGGTCCGGGACGAGCTTTTCCGCCGGTCAGCACTGACGTGGCGCAAGAGGCGGGCGGGACGGGTAACGGGAGCGGAAGCCGGCTCGACGGCAAGGTCGTGCTCGTGAGCGGCGGAGCTTCGGACATCGGACGGGCCACGGCCCGACGACTGGCGGCCGAGGGGGCACACGTCGTGGTGGGCGACGTGGCGCCGGGCGGTGCGAAGGCGGTGGCGAACGAGATCCGCGCCGGTGGCGGATCCGCCGTGGGCCTCGAGTGCGACGTGCGAACCGAGGACTCGGTCGCCTCCTTCGTCGCGCGGGCCGCGGCCGAGTTCGGCGGCGTCGACGCGATCGACCACAACGCGGCGTGGAGCCACCCCCGCCTCGACACCGACGCCATCGGCGTGGACCTCGGGGTCTGGGACCGCGCCCTGGCCATCACCACCCGCGGCGCATTGCTGCTCGCCCGTCACGCCATCCCGCACATGGCCGAGCGCGGTGGGGGGTCGATCGTCGCCATCTCGTCGGGGACGAGCACGATCGGCGAGTCGACGCGTGTGTCGTACGGCGTCTCGAAGGCCGCCCTCAATCAACTCGTGCGCCATCTGGCCGTGCGCTACGGACGCGACGGCATCCGGGCCAATGCCATCGCGCCGGGCTTCATCCTGACGGCAACGGCGACAGGCATGGTGCCGCAGGACATCGTGGACCGGCTCGCCGATGCCAACCCGACCCGACGACTGGGCCGGCCCGAGGACATCGCCGCCGTGGTGGCCTTCCTCTGCAGTGACGACGCCGCGTACGTCAACGGGCAGGTGCTCCACGTCGACGGCGGTCACCAGATCGCCGGAATGATGTAGGTCGTGGCGACCGCGACGAGTTCTGAGCGCCCGGGCGCGCCGCGCCGGGTGGCGCTCGTGACAGGGGCGAGCCGGGGCATCGGGCGTTCCGCGGCGCTCGCCTTGGCCCGACGGGGGTTCGACGTTGTGATCACGGCCCGCACGGTGCGCGAAGGCGACGGCCGGGCCCACCCTTCGAGCGTGCTGTCGGCCGATCGCGCCACCCCGATCCCCGGCAGCCTCGAGTCGACGGCGGCTAAGATCGAAACGCTCGGTCGTATGGCGTACGTCGTGCCCATGGACCTCATGGAGCGCTCCTCGGTCGAGAACGCGGCCGCTCGGGCCCTCGAGGAGGCCGGTCAGGTGGACGTACTGGTCAACAACGCGATCTATCAGGGCCCGGGAACCATGGACCGCATCTTGGACCTTCCCCTGGAACTGGCGGAGCGCTGCCTGGTCGGGGACTACCTCCATCCCCTCCTCATGACACAGCTCCTTCTGCCCCAGATGCTCGAGCGCCGAGCGGGACGGCTGGTCAACATGCTCTCCGAAGCGGCGTTCACGACGCCGCCGGCGCCGGCCGGCCGGGGCGGCTGGGGGGTGGCGTACGCCGCAGCCAAGGCCGCCTTCCACCGGGTGACCGATATGTGCCACGTGGAATTCGCGTCGTCGGGCATCTCGGCCTTCTCCATCGCGCCGGGGCTCACCCTGACCGAATCGATGCGCGCGTCGGGCACCGACAAGGTGCTGACGGAGGCAGGCCATGTGCCGGCTCCTCCGGAAGTGGCCGGCGAGGTGGCCGCGTGGCTGGCAGACGACCCCGATGCGATCCGGTACTCGGGCCAGATGGTCTCGTCCCGGTCGCTGTGCAAGGAGTTGGGCCTCGTGCCGGGGTGGCCGCCGCCGAAGTCGAAGGCGGGGTAGCGGACGTCCCGAGGCGGCTGATGCGGCCGTTGATTGAACCGTCGGCGGTATCTCTGCCTTACAATGAATCAGAAGTAAGGAGAGCGCGATGGATGTCGCAGCAAGAGTCACCGCGAAGGGGCAGGTGACCGTACCGAAGGCCGTTCGAGAGGCCCTTGGGATCAAAGAGGGCGACGCACTCGTGTTCCGCCTTGTTGGCGATCGAGCCGTCGTCGCCAAGACTGCCAACTTCTTGGACCTCGCCGGCACGGTGAAGGTGCCGGCTGCCAAGCGCAACGTCGCCTGGGACGAGGTAATTCGCCGGACCAGGTCGAAACGCGCCGCGGCACGTCGATGACTGCGTTCGTGGACACCAATGTGCTCGTCCGCCACCTCACGGGCGATCCATCCGAGATGGCCACACGGGCAACGGCCGCGCTCCGCTCCGGATCCGAACTGCTCCTGACGGACCTCGTGGCCGCGGAGACCGTCTACGTGCTCGAGTCGTTCTACGAGGTCCCGCGGAGACAGGTTGCAGAATCTCTCCGCTCGCTGATCGGCCTCGACGCGGTGTCCTGCGTCGATCCCGCGCTCTTGTTGCGGGCGGTCGAGGTCTATGAAACGGACCGCATCGACTTCGCCGAGGCCTACCTCGTCGCCTGCGCCGAGAGCACCGACATAGGAAGGATCCTCTCCTTCGACCGTTCACTCGACCGCGTCGCGACAGTGGAACGTCTCGAGCTGACAGCCTCTGCCTGCTGAGCCCGTCGCCCGCTCGCCCGAGCGCAGCCGATCAGGAAGCGCTCGCGCCGAGGGCCGTTTCAATCTGCTCGAGCGCCTCGGTCTCCCCCGGGCTGACGAGTTCGCCCTTCTCTCGGTGCGCCTCCGCCACCTTGTGCGCGATTGCGAGCACGAACCGCCGGTAGTCGTCGAGCTCCTCGGGGGTCGCCTTGTCGGTGAGGAGCGTGACCACCTGTCGGAGGAGCCCGAGGCCGTGCTCACGCCACTCCTCGCGACTGCGGGTGTGCGTGTGGTCGGTCTTCGGCTTCGTGGCCACGATCTCGTCGAGCAGCTCGCTCTCGCCGTGCTGGCGACGCGCCTCGGCGTAGGCCTTGGACATCGCCCACGTCTCTTTGAACATGCCGCCGCCCGACGCGGTGATCACGATCATCCCGCCGGTGGGCGGGCCTTCGAGCACGAGGTCCCACTCCTCAGGTGAGAATCCCTCTTTCGTCGTCACGAAACCCTCCAATCGGCCTGGCCCGGGGTCGGATCCCCGAAACATACCCGAGGAGGACTCCCGTCGATGGCGTCGGTCTGGCCGCGACCTTCAGCCCGACCCATCTTCAGCCGCCGAGGTGAGACGCGTGGTTCCTCTCCGGCTTCACGCGCGCGGCAACCCCATCGGGTTCGGGTACGGGAGCACCCCGGACGCGGCGATCTCGGCCGCGCAGGCGACGAGCGCGCCGTGCAGGTCGACGAGCGCCGCGTCGCTCAAGGCCGCGTAGGGCGGCTCGGCCAAGAGGTCGGTCTGGGCCTCGACCGAGGCGTGCAGCGTTCGGCCGGCGTCGGTCGCTCGCCCGTCGTCGTGCAACACGCCGCGCCCCGCCAGTGCTGCCGTCCCGCGCTCCCAGTCCTCCGCACTCCAGCCGCGGTTGTCGCGGAGCAGCTCGGGAGCGACGCCGGTGGTGCCGGAGACCAGCAGGTGGGAGTCGAGCCCACCCACGCCCGCAGCCACGAGCGCCGCGACGTGCCCGTCGCCCCGGTGCTCGCGCAGGGCGGTGCAGGCCTGCCAGGCCTCGGCCATGCCGTCCCCGGCAGGCTGCAGGCGGGACCGGCGCCACAGTGACCGGTTGGCTCCGGCCAGGACACGGCCGGCCCCGTCCGGCGCCTCCAGGGCCCGGCGTAGGAGCGGCAGCGACGAGGCCAGACCGGTCCGAGCACCCGTGCTGCAGAGCTCGCCCAGGGCCGCGGCCGCCGCCGACGCACGGACCGCACAGAGAGTTTCCGGTGCGACCACGTCCCAGCAGGCCGGCACGGCCCGGTCGACCATGGCCGGATGAAAACCGTAGAAGGCCGCGGTCACCGTCGCTGCCGTCACCCGGCCGAGGGGCGCGGCCCGGGCCGCGAAGTAACCCGACCAGAACCCGCGCAGGCCGGCCTCGCGCGTGGCGGACCGGCAGGGCGGTGCGAAGTAGGTGACGGCGTGAACGGTCTCGACGGCGACCCAGAGGTCGCGCGCGCGGTGGGCCGAGAGCTCAGCGGGTGACCTGGCGCACGCCCGTCGGAGACGTCTCGGGCACGCTCGGACCGTTGGTCACCAAGGGGGCGACGTCGATGCGCTCGGGCACGGGCTCGGGTCCGAGCTCGCTCTGCACGTCGTCCGGCCGCGGCGCCGCCGGCACGGTGGAGTACTCGCCCTGGGCGGAGCGCCGGACGATGACCGCCCGCTTGCGCTGGCCGATGCCCTGGACACCCTGCATCTCCTTACAGAGCTGATATGCGACCAAACCGGCGATGATCGGCACGACGAAGACCGCGATGCGGAAGAACCACAGGGTCGCGTTGAGCGAGACGTGGAAGAAGTTGGCCAGCACGTCGGTGGAGCTGGCCACGAAGAGGGTGAAGAGGAGGCCGATCATGGCCACGCCCGCTGCCGTGCGCTTGGGCCGGTTCCGCGGCCGGTCGAGCAGGTTGTGCATCTCGTTGTCCCCCGTCCAGCGCCGCTCGAGCGCCGGCCACAAGAGACAGATGGTGAAGATAGGCCCGGGAAGACGACGGCGGGGAGGACGACCTCGAAGGGGATGGTGTGCCCGAAGCCCGCGAACTCCCACGACGGCATGATGCGCAGGGCGCCGTCGAGCCAGCCCATGTACCAGTCGGGCTGGACGGCGTAGGAGATCTTGGACGCGTCGTACGAGCCGAACTGCCAGATGGGGTTGATCTGGGCGAACGCGCCGAGCAGGGCCGAGGCGGCCGTCACCATGAAGAGGAAGCCGGTCGTCTTGGCCATGAACGTGGGGAACATGGGCGAGCCGACCACGTTGTCCTCGGTGCGCCCCTCGCCGGCGAACTGCGTGTGCTTCTGGCGCACCAGCAGGCCGAGGTGGACCGAGATCAACCCGAGCAGGACCAGCGGGATGATCAGGACGTGGATGATGTAGAAGCGCGGGATGATGATGTCGCCGGGGAAGCTGCCCTCCCCAGAGGAACGACACCAGGTAGCTGCCGACGAGTGGGATCGACTCGGCGATGGAGTAGCCGATGCGGAGCCCGGTGCCCGAGATCAGGTCGTCGGGCAGCGAGTAGCCGATGAAACCCTCGAAGATGGCCAGGATCAGCATGATGATGCCGATCGTCCAGTTGAGCTCGCGCGGCTTGCGGAAGGCTCCGGTGAAGAAGATGCGGGCCATGTGCACGACGATCGAGCCGGTGAAGATGTCGGCGGCCCAGTGGTGCATCTGGCGCACCAGGAGGCCGCCGCGCACGTCGAACGAGATGTTCACGGTGGAGCGATAGGCCTCCGACACCCACTGGCCGTCCAGGGGCCGGTAGGTCCCGTGGTAGAGGACCTGATTGGTCGAGGGGACGAAGTACAGCGACAGGAAGATGCCCGTCGCAATGAGGACGACGAACGAGTAGAGGGCGATCTCGCCCAGCATGAAGGACCAGTGGTCCGGGAAGATCTTGTCGAGGAAGACGCGGCCGCCCTTGGCGATCCCGAGCCGGTCGTCCAGCTCGCCGACCATCTTGCCGACCTGGCCGTAGGGGCCGAGGTCCTTCGCGCGGAACGCTTCGTCTTGCCGTTGGTCTTGCTGTTGGTGACAGCGAGCTCATGTGGTCCGCTCCCAGAAGCCAGGGCCCACTGCCTGGTCATACGGCGCCGTGGCGATCAGGTTGCCGTCGGTCGTTGTAACCGAGCGGCAGCTGCGGCAGCGGGCGCGGGGCCGGACCGAACTGCGGGACGGCGCCGTTGCGCACGTTGAACATGGACTGGTGGCAGGGGCACACCAGCAGCTCGAGCTGCGTCTCGTACAGACCGACGGGGCAACCGAGATGGGTGCACAGCTTGGAGTAGGCAACGTAGCCGTCGGGCGTCCAGTTCTCGCGACCCGGCTTCGTCGTGAAGGGCTGGTCCGAGACCCGGATGAGCACGGTCTGGTCGATGGCCTGGCCGTTCTCGGTGATGAACCCGGTCGCAGGGTTGACCGTGGCCTTCGGGTACACCGTCATGATCCCGCCCACCACGAGCGTGTCCTTGCGCACCGGGCGGCCGTTCGAGTCGACCAGGATGGTGCCGTCGCGCCAGTCGGTGGCCTCGAGCGAGGTCGCCGGCACCGGACCGAGCGAGCGCAGCAGCGGGAAGAGCGCCACGATGCCGAAGATCCCCGCGCCCGCGGCGAAGAGGCCGCCCAGCATGCGGCGGCGCTTGACCACCACCGTCGAGCGCTCGACCAGTGCCGCTGACATGGAGTCGCGCTCGTCCGGGGTGCCGGCGCAGGGTGTGACGCTCCTCGACGAAGGGACCCTGAGGCATGAGGTACTTGCCCCAGGCGGTCAGGCCGAAGCCGAGCAGGAAGAGGCCGACACCGAGCGTCCCGCCCAGCGCCCAGGGGTTCCAGTTCTGCCAGTAGGCGGCGCCGAAGAGCGCGATGAAGACGATCGCCAGAAGGAAGATGACGGCGATGATCCGCTCGACCCGCTCGGGATGCTTGGCGGCGTCGCCCATGTGGGGGTCGCTCAGCGCGGCCATCGGCATCGGCACCCTGGTGCGCGACGGCTGGTGGTCGGCGTCCGGTCGCTCACGAGCGCTCTCCGATCCAGAAGCAGATGAGGGCGAGTCCGCCCACACCGAGGAGCAGGGCGACGAAGCCCTCGGCCACCGGCCCGACGCCGCCGAGCGCGAAGCCGCCCGGGTTGGTCGGGTGCTGGAGCCGCCCGGTGACGTACGACACGATGTCGCGGACCTGGGCGTCGGTCAGGTTGCCCGAGAATCGGGGCATGTTCGCCGGGCCGGTCCGGATGGCCTCGACCACCTGCTGGGCCGTGATGGAACGGACCTGCGAGCGACGGCGCGTTGGTCCCGTAGGCCAGCGCGTCACCCGCACCCTCGATGGTGTGGCAGGCGGCACAGTTGAGTGAGAACAGGTCGGCCCCGACGGACTGGTTCGCGCCCGGTAGATGCGGGTACGGAACCGCCGGGACCGCCGGGTCCAGCGAGTTGACCTAGGCCGCGAGCTCCAGCGCCTGGAGCTTGGTCAGTCGGGTCGGCCGGCGTTCGGCTTCGACCGCCTTGACGTCGGCGGCGGGCATGCGGCCCGAGCTCACCCAGAAGTCGACGGTCGCTGCGCCCACGCCCTGCAGGTTCGGTCCGATCGTGGCCTGGCCGTCGGGACCGACGCCGTTGGCGTCGTTGCCGTGACAGCTCGAGCAGGTCTGGGCGAACAGCAGGCGTCCGGCCGTGATGAAGGACCGGGGCGGGTTGGAGTACGTGATGGCGTCGTTGCCGTACGAGACGAGGTGCCCGTCGTGGCAGTGCAGGTGGGAGCTGGTGAATGGGTTGCCCGTGTTCGGGGTGGGGCGAGACGCCCTTCGTGTTGAGAGGCCCGCACGCCCTGGAGACTGCCGTGGCGTGCGAGATCGGACGCCTTGGTGGTGTCGGTGTGCCCGCTCGCACCGGCCGGATTGCCCCGGCGCCACGAGAACACGGCCAAGCTGGCGAGGCCGGCCACGCCGAGCAGCCCGGCGCGGACCGCGGCGACACCGAGGGTGCGCCTGTGCCCGGACCGGGGACGGAGCTGCAGCGTGCCACGGAGATGTTCCGCATGCCTACTTGAGGAGGAACAGGCAACTGTAGAGCCCGACCCAGACGATGTCGACGAAGTGCCAGTAGTAGGTGACGCCCTGGACCGCCGAGAGCTCGCCCGGGTCGCCACCGACGTCGCCGCGCATGCGGCCGAGGAGGAAGATCATGGCCACCAGGCCGATGAAGACGTGCAGGCCGTGCAGCCCCGACATGATGTAGAAGAGCGACCCGTAGGCGTTGGTGTACCAGCGGGTCGGGCTGAACAGCCACTCGTAACGCCTGGTTGGCCAAGAAGGCGACGCCCAGAAAGATCGTGGCGACGATCCAGCGGCGCGGCCGAGCGTCGCCGGCGCCACTCCGCCTGGCACACGGCGTACTGCATGGTGAAGCTGGAGGACACCAGCACGAGGGTGAAGAACCCGGCTCGCAGCGTGTCGAGCTCGGTCCCGGCCGGCGGCCAAGGGCCGATGGCGTTGGCCCGGATGGTGAAGAAGGCCGCGAAGAGCCCGCTGAAGAACATCAGCTCCGACCCGAGCCAGATCATCACCCCGATCGGCCAGCATGGGCGGGCGGTCGTGGATGATCTTGCCCTGCGGAGCGGGCACTTCAGCCGAGACGGCCTGGGTCACAGGTGAATTTCTAGCCGACGCCGACTTCGAAACGCCAACAAGCTGGTGAGGGCGTCGAGCGAGCCCCGGCAACCCAGGTCAACGTAGGTCCACCGGGAGCGGACCGGCGTGGACGACGGTGAGACGCCGCGTGGGCCGTGTGAGCGCGACGTAGAGCGTCCGCAATCCCCGTGTCGTCGCCACCGGCGGCCCCTCGCCCGAGGTGTCACCGCCGGCTGCGGCCACCAGCGCGGGCTCCACCACGACGACCGAATCGAACTCCAGCCCGTTGGCCTCGTCGGCCGGGAGCACGACGAGCCCGGCGGTCAGCCCGGCGCCGGCCGGGTCTCGTGGGTCGACCGGGTCGAGGCCGGCGCTGGCCAGCGCCCTCGTCAGCTCGGGCAGCATCACCGCCGGGCCCAGAACGGCCACATGCCCGGGAGCCACCGCCGCCACCTCCTCCCGCGCCAGTTCGGCCGCGGTGGTGGCGAGCGACGCCCGCGCCGTCCGGACGAGGCGTGGCGACTGGCCCGCCTGGCGCACCGGTCGTGGCGGACGGACGCCGGGCGCGGCCACGGCGAGGACCTGCGCCGCCAGTGCCACCACTTCGGCCGGCGTGCGGTAGCTCACGGTCAGCTCGACCAGCCGAGGGGGCCGTTGCGGGCTGAGATGGCGGATCACCTCGTCCCAACCGCTCGGGGCCCAGGGGCCTGTCGCCTGCGCAATGTCCCCCACCACCGTCATGGAGCCCGACAGTGAGCGACGCGCCAGCATCCGCAGCTGCATGGGAGAGAGGTCCTGCACCTCGTCGACCACGATGTGTCCGAAGGAGCGGATCTCTTCCTCGGCCATCGCCGTCGAGCCGATGGCGGATCCGGCCCCCCCCGCAGCGGTGGGCACTGGTGACGCGGCGAGACCAGCCGGCCAGAAGCCAGCTTCGTACGAGGACCCTTCTTCGGTCGCGCGACGGACGGGTTCGGGTCGTCCGGCCACGGCGGGGCCCGAGCAGGGAACGCGCTTCGTCGACGAGCGCGGCATCACCGGCCGTCCACGCGACGGCGTCGAGGGAGCCGCTCCGGGGCCGGTAGAGCCGCTGCACCTCGTCGTGCGTCAGGGTCCCCTTGCCGGCGGCCGCGAGCAGTGGTCGGGCGCCGAGCAGGTCGTGCACCAGCTCGTGGGGCGAAAGCCGCGGCCACATCCGAGTCAGCGCCTCGGTCACCTCGGGCGCGCGGCGCAACCGGTGGATCAGCTCGTCTCTTTCCGCTCGGTCGTCCGCGTCGCCTAGACCGTCGAGGTCGCCGGCTCCCGGATCGTCTCCTCGCCCTCGGTCGATCCGGCTCAGGTAGTCGTCGGCCAGCGTGCGGAGCACCTGCGACTCGACGAAACGCCGGCGGGCGTTGTGCGTGCCGGGGCGCCGTCGGGCCAGGGCCACGATCTCCTCGGTCGCCGCGGCGGGAAGCCGGAGCACCCCGGCACCGAAGGGCACGGCCAGGTCGTGGCGCAGAGGCCGCTGCCGGGTACGCACGGCTCGGGCCAGGACCTTGACCATGCGCACGTCGCCCTTGAGTGCGGCCACGTCGGGGTCGTCCACACCGTGGACGCGGACCTCGGGCACGAGGCCGGACACGGTCGAGAGGCTGACTCCGGTCTCGCCCAGCGAGGGCAGCACCTGCTCGATGTAGCGGAGGAACAGCGGGTTCGGACCGACCACGAGCACGCCTTGGCGCTCGAGCGGGAAGCGGTGGGTGTAGAGCAGGTAGGCGGCGCGGTGCAACGCGACTGCGGTCTTGCCCGTCCCCGGCCCTCCCTGGACGACGAGGACACCGGGCAGGGGAGAACGGATGATCTCGTCCTGCTCGCGCTGGATCGTGGCCACGATGTCGCCCATGGTCCCGGTCCGCGCCTGACCGAGCGCAGAGAGGAGCGCGCCGGGACCACCGAGCACGAGGCCGTCGGTCAGGAGGCGCTCGCCTCCTGTATCGGCCACGGCGGAGGTGGCGAGGTCCGCCGACGTCGACACGTCCCCGTTGGGACCGCTCGCCCCGTTCGGACCGCTCACCCCGTTGGGGCCGCTCGCCCCGTTGGGACCGGCGCTGCCGGCGTCCGGGAGGGTGAAGTACTCGTCCTCGAGGCCGACGACGGCGCGGCCGCGCACGGCGAGGTGCCTCCGTCGCGCCAGGCCCTGCGGATCGAGTCCGGTGGCTCGATAGAAGGGCTCGGCCACCGGCGCCCGCCAGTCGACGACGAGAGGCTCGTGGTCGGGTCCCGACACGGCGAGGCGTCCGATATGGAACGACTCCCCGGGATGCCCGTCCTCGGGAAGTCGGTCGATGCGGCCGAAGTACAGCGCCTGGTCACCGATGTCCAGCTGCTCGAGGCGGGCCAGGCTGGTCCTGACCACGATGTCGCGCTCGGTCCGGGACTGGAAGGTGCCGCCCCGGCCCAAATCGAGCACGCCGTCGAGCATGTGACGGGCCTCGCCCCGCATGAACTCCAAGCCTTCGTAGGCGCGGTCGAGGTACTGCTGCTCCGCCTCCAGCTCGGGATGTTCGGCCACCCGGTCCCCTTCCTCCCCGCGGCCGGCGTCCTCCTACAAGCGGCCGAGCGGGGAAACGGTTCAGTCTGAGAACGGGGACGACGAATGCCGGGTTTCGCCCCGGCGCGATGTCGAACTGGACCCGGTGGCGAGGGTGCCGAGCGGTGCTGGAAGCGGCGGAGGAACACCGGGGGACCCCGGGACGTCCGTGGCTCGCGCCTTAGCGATGAGCGGCCGAAAGGAGTGCGATGCTCAGCTCGAGGGGCGGGCCCGACGCGGGCGCCGGTGACACCTGCCTCGTCCGCGCCTGCTTCGGGAAGCCCGTCTCCCACACTCCGGTGTGGTTCATGCGCCAAGCCGGACGGTCGCTCCCCGAGTATCGGGCCGCCCGGGGCCCCGGCTCCATCCTCTCGGCCATCTCTGACGCGCCGCTCGCCGCGGAGCTGACATTGCAACCGGTCCGGCGCTACGGGGTGGACGCGGCGATCCTGTTCTCCGACATTGTGGTGCCGCTGCACGCCGTCGGCTTCGGCGTCGAGGTGGAGGCGGGCCGCGGACCCGTCGTGGCACGGCCTTTCCGAAGTGAGGACGACCTCGACCGGCTGCGTCCCTTCGTCCCGGAGGCCGACGCGCCGTACGTGGCCGAGGCGGCGCGGCTCGTGGCGGCGGAGCTGTCGGAGAGCGGCGTGGCGCTGATCGGCTTCGCCGGTGCGCCGTTCACCGTGGCGAGCTACATGGTGGAGGGCGGGCCGTCGCGCACCTTCGCCCGCGTGAAGACGCTCATGCACTCGGCGCCCGAGCTGTGGGACCGCCTCATGGCGCGCTTGGCCGACATGGCGGCGGCCTCACTGCGTGCGCAAGTGCTCGCGGGCGCGCAGGCCTTCCAGCTCTTCGACAGCTGGGCCGGTGCCCTCTCCCCCGCCGAGTACGCCGCGCTTCGCGCTCCCGGCGACCCGTTCCGTCCTGTCGCGGTTGGCGGACCTCGGTGTGCCGAGCATCCTCTTCGGGGTCGGCACGGGTGAGCTCCTCGCACTGATGGGCAGCGCCGGACCCGACGTCGTGGGAGTCGACTGGCGCGTACCCCTCGACGAGGCGCGCCGCCGCGTCGGCCCGCGCCACTCGGTGCAGGGCAATCTCGATCCTGCGCTCTGCCTGGCGCCGTGGCCGGTGGTCGAGGAAGCGACGCGGACGGTCCTCTCGACCGCCTCCGCCTCCGCGCCCACCTCGGCCTCGGCCTCCGCGCCGAGCGAGGGCGGCGGACACGTGTTCAACCTCGGCCACGGCGTGCTACCCGAGACCGATCCCGGGATCCTTCGCGCCGTCGCCGACCTCGTGCACGAGGAGACGGCCCGGACGTGACCGTCGGCGTTCTCGTGATGGCCCACGGGACTCCCGCCGAGCCTTCGGAGCTCGAGCCCTTCTACACCCGCATCCGGCGAGGGCGCCCACCCGAGCCGGCGCAACTGGCCGAGCTGGAGTCCCGCTACGCCGCCATCGGCGGCGTCTCACCCCTGGCCGAGCGCACGCAGGCCCAGGTCGACGCGTTGCGGGCCGAGCTCGACCGACGATCACCGGGACGCTACGTCGTCGTATTCGGCGCGAAGCACACGGAGCCCCTCATCGAGGACGCGGTCGTCCGCGTCCTCGCTGCGGTGCCGGACGGACTCGAGACGGTGGTCGGTCTCGTGCTCACGCCCCACTCGTCGTCCATGGGCTCAGGCGAGTATCTCGAGCGCGCTGCCACGACGTTGGAGCGCGAAGCGCGTGGGGTCCCCTTCGCACCCGTCGGACCCTGGTACGGCGATCCGGGACTGGTCGAGCTCCTGGCGCATCGCATCCGGGCGACCGGTGGCACGAAGACCCGCACGCGCGTGATCTTCACCGCACACTCGTTGCCGGAGCGGATCGTCGCGAACGGCGACACCTACCCCGAGCAGTTGGCCGAGTCCGCCCGGCTCGTGGCGCGTGCCGCGGCGCTCGACGAGTGGTCGGTGGCATGGCAGAGCGCGGGACGCACCCCTGAGCCCTGGCTCGGGCCGGACGTGCGCGACGAGGTCCGGCGCCTGGCCGCGACGGGCGGGGTCGACGCCGTCGTGGTGTGCCCGATCGGATTCGTGGCCGACCATCTCGAAGTGCTCTACGACCTCGACGTCGAGCTGGCCGCGGTGGCAGCCGAATCCGGGATCGCGTACGCGCGCACCGAGTCCTTGAACGATGATCGGGCCTTCGTCGCGGTGCTGGCCGGGCTGGTGCAGGCCGTCGACTCAGAGAGCCGGCGGCCGAACGGAGCGGACGGACCGAACGGAGCAGATGGACCGGAAGGGGCGCGCTGAGCCATGGCGGCCGAACGGGTCGTCGTCATCGGCGGTGGTGTGGCCGCGCTGGCGGCCGCCTGGGAGCTGACCGGAGGAGCCGAGCCGCGGCCTGACACGCCCGAGGTGGTGATCCTGGAGTCCTCGGATCGACTCGGCGGTGCCCTGCGGACGATGACGTTCGCCGGGCGCGCCGTCGACCTCGGGCCCGACGGCTTCCTCGGACGGCGACCCGAGGCCGCAACACTCTGTCGCGAGGTCGGCATCGGAGACGACCTCGTTCCCATCGCCGCGAGTGGCGCCTCGGTGTGGGCACGAAGGAGGTTACGGCGACTGCCCGAGGGCCTGGTGATGGGTATCCCGACGCGCTGGTGGTCCACGGCCCGCTCGGGCACGCTCGGACTACGGGGCCGACTGAGCCTCCTCCGCGATGCCGTGTTGC
This sequence comes from uncultured Acidimicrobiaceae bacterium, assembly GCA_963824445.1. Lineage (GTDB taxonomy): Bacteria > Actinomycetota > Acidimicrobiia > Acidimicrobiales > RAAP-2 > Bog-473. The sequence continues at coordinate 112,078 of CAWGPG010000005.1, forward strand.
CCCGGCCCGATGTCCGTGGCCCGATCGGCGACCGCTCAGTCGGGCCGTTGGTCGCGCGCAAGCTGGGCCGCGGCGTCGTCGACACCCTCGTCGACCCGCTCATGGGTGGCATCTACGCCGGCTCGGTGGACGACATGTCCGCTGCGGCGGTGTACCCGCCGCTCCTCGCCGCGGCGCAGCGGCGCGGCGGCCTGATGCGGGCGCTCCGCGCCGAGGTGCGTGCTTCGGCTCCCGGTGCATCAGGCTCTGGCCCCGGCACCGGCGGCGGCGGCGGCGAAACAGAGGGCGAGGCACCGCCCCTGTTCTGGGCGCTCCGAGGGGGCATGACCACGTTGACTGACGCGCTGGCCGACGGGCTGGTGGCACGTGGAGTCGACATCAGCCTCGGGAACGCGGCCGAGCATCTCGGGCGGACGAGCGGCGGCTGGAGCGTCGCCACGAACGGCACGTCGCTCGAGGCCGACGGCGTCGTGCTGGCCACTCCCGCGCCGGTCACCGCGGCGCTGCTCCGCGAGCACGACGAGGAAGCGGCCGCACTCCTCGACGCGATCGACTATGCCTCGGTCGTCCTCGTCACCTTCCGTGTCGGCGTCGATGACCTCCCTGAACTGGAGGGAACCGGGTTCCTCGTGCCACGAAGAGGTTGGAGCGGACGCGGCCGTGACGGGTGGGCCGTGACGGCATGCACCTACCTCGACCGCAAATGGCCTCACCTCTCGCGGGACGGTGAAGTACTGCTCCGCGTCTCGCTCGGTCGCGCCGGCGACACGAGGGCGGACTCGTGGGACGACGAAGAGGTCCGGGAGCGGGCGTGGGAAGAGCTGGGCCTGCTCCTCGGCGTGGAGGGCCAACCTGCGGACACCGCAGTGACGCGCTTTCCGCGCGCCCTCCCGCAGTACCGCGTGCACCACCTCCTGCGCACGGCCGGCGTGGAGGCCGCCGCGGCCCGCCTCGGTGGCCTCGCCGTCGCGGGTGCCGCCTACCGCGGTGTCGGCATCCCGGCGTGCGTCGCGAGCGGACGGGCCGCGGCGGTTGCGCTCACCACCTCCACCCCGTGATCCGACGGGGACGGGTCGCGGTCCCCTCGGCCGCGGCGGGTGTGCTGCTCGCCTTGTCCCTCCCTCCCTGGGGTTGGTGGCCGCTTGGGCTCGTCGGGGCGGGTCTCCTCTATTGGCGACTCGGTGGCCTCGGATGGCGCGCCCGGCTGCTCGCCGGCTGGCTGGCCGGACTTGGCTGCTACGCCATCGGGCTGGCGTGGGCCCGCGCCTTCAACTGGTACGGGGCACTGGTGCTCGTCCTGGCCGAGGCCCTCTTTCCCGCCGCTGCTGCCGCACTGACGCCACCGCAGCGGGGCCGTGCGCTCGGGTTCGTCGGGGCGTTCACGCTCGCCGAGGCGCTGCGCCTCACCTGGCCCTTCGGGGGGCTGCCGCTCGGTGGCGTGTTCCTCGGTCAGGCCGACGGTCCCCTGGTCGAGCTGGCCCGTCTGGGCGGTCCGCTGACCGTGACCGCTGGCGTCTTCCTCGGCGGCGTCGGACTGGCGACGGTGGTCACCGCAGTGCGGTCCTGGTCACGCCGGATCTCGGGACCGTCGCTCGCCGGGGCGGCGATCGTGCTCGTCGGGCTGCTCGCCGCCGTGGTGGCGGGCGCCGCCGCGCCGGACGGCGGTGCTCCCGTTCGCACGCTCCCCGTGGCGCTGGTCCAGGGCGGCGGTCAGCGCGGAGTCAGCCGGGAGGACGTCCCACCGGTCACCGTGTACCGGGCTCAACTGGCGGCAACGTCGGGCGTCGCGGGCTCGGGAGCCGAGCTCGTCGTCTGGCCCGAGGACGTGGTCGCACTCGACCAACCCGTGGCCGGCTCCCCTCAGGCTCGGACGCTGTCCCACGTGGCGCGTCGACTGCGCACGACGTTGCTCGTCGGGGTGACAGTGCCGGGGCCGTCGCCGATGACGTTCCGCAACGAGATCGTGGTCTGGGGCCCGTCGGGTCGCGTCGTCGCGTCGTTCGAGAAGGTGCACCGGGTGCCCTTCGGTGAGTACGTACCGGATCGGTCGTTCTTCGCGCACTTCGCCAGCCTGGGGGGCGTGCCCGAGGACGCAGTCCCGGGGACGGGGACGGGGCTCGTCCGCACGCCGGCCGGTCCGCTCGGCCTGATGGTGTCCTTCGAGGTCTTCTACGCCAACCGGTCGCGTCCTTCGGTTCGTGCCGGCGCACAGCTGCTCGTCGTCCCGACCAACACGTCGTCGTACAGCACCTCCCAGGTGCCGGCACAGGAGCTCGCGGCGTCCCGGATCCAGGCCGTCCAGACCGGGCGCGACCTCGTGCAGGCCGCGCCGACCGGCTACACCGCGGTGGTCACCCAACGTGGTGTCGTGGTCCGGCGCAGCGTCCTCGGACGAGGTCAGGTCGTCACCGCGACCGTCGCGCTGCGAAACGGGATGACACCGTACGACCACTGGGGCGACCTTCCGATTCTGCTCCTGGCGGCAGCCGCGCTGGCGGGAGGCTGGCTACGCCAAATCCGAACCGGTCACTCGTAGTAGCCCGAGTGGATGTAGACGCAGGGCACTCCCGCCGCGACGTACATGGCGTGGTTGGAAGGATCGTCCTCGAACGCCAATCGGAGGTCGAACCCATGGGCGCGCAGGTCGGCGACCGCCGACTGCTTGAAGTCGGTGACCTGCGCGTAGTCGCCACGCGACCGCATCAGGAGCAGGTCCCAACGCAGGCCGTAGCGGTGGAGCCACGCCAGGGTCTGAGGCGCCACCCGCTGCGGACGCCCGGTGAGCAATACGACCGTCAGCGACGAATCGAGCAGCTCGAGCAGGCGGGCGATCTCCTCGATGACGCGGTCGTCGCCGCAGGCCTCGAAGAATGCGTTCCAGTCGCGCCGTCCCCGTTCGAGATAGTGCTGCCGGCCCGCGGCATCGGAGAGGACCCCGTCGATGTCGAACACCACCGCCGGGAGACCCGTGCGATCCTGCTCCGCCCCGTCCGCTTCCCGCCAGGTCCAATTCGCGCGGTCCGCCACAAAGGCCGAGGCTATGCCGTCTCTTTCCCGCGGGGCCGGATCTTTTCCTCGGCGACTGGCACGGCGCTCCTGCAGGCACGGACCGGTGTCGCGCTCGGCCGGCGGAGCGGTCCGGTGCTCAGAGGGCGAGACCGTTCGGTCCGGGAGGAGGTCGACCGGCTGAGGTGACACGATGGGAGCGCATGACCGAGGCCGACCCAACTGGGAACGGGGCCCTGACGACGCCGACTACGGACGGCGGGCGCTGTGTCGAGGTGCCGCTGGGCCGCAGGGTCGAGGTGATCGGCGACCTGCTGCTCCCGGCCGAGCCGACGGCGAGCTCGTCGGCGGCGTGCCGTGACATCGCACGCCGGCTGGGCGATTGGCAGGGGCCCGGCACCGTGGTCGTGTGCGGTCGCATCGCCGCTCCCGGCGGGGGTGAGGAGACCGGCTCGGGGGCGTTCGGGCGACACCCGGCTCTGGGTGACGCGTTCGCCGCCTTCGCCGCACGGGCCGACTCCCAGGTCATCGTCCTCATGGCTCCCGGGACCGACGATCGCGAGCTCGTCGAGGCTTTGGCGTCGCGCGGGGTGCGCGTGTGCGACGGCGTCGACCTGCGCTGCGAGACCGGGGCGGGCACGCGGACCGTGCTGGTGCGCGCCGGATTGCCGCAGAGCGACGTGGTGAGCGGTCCGGACATGACATCGGCGGACGACCGGCCCTGGTTGGCTGGGATCGAGCGTCTCGACGACCCGCGACGGGCACGCCTCTTCGTCACGTCGCGGGTCTTGTATCGCCGGCTCCGGCGGTACCTGTGGGCACCGCCACTGCTGCTCGCCGTCATCGCGTTGTTGCTGCGGATCGACTTCGTCGTCGACGGCCTCGACCGCCTGTTCCGCTCACCCCGTCAACAAGATGCACTGCAGCGCGCCTATAGCGCATCGTGGTTCAACCGCTTCGTGGTGACCCTCGTCATCGCCGCCGTGCTCGTGGCCGTGCTCGCCGTCGTCGTCGCCGTGACGTCCCGCGGCATCTGGCGGGCCCTCGGCGGCGAAGGACTTCCTCGCCCGTGGGCCGGCGGCCCTGCCGGAACGCGCCCGGTGGCCCACACGTTGCTGGCACTCGACGGTGAGGGCGCGCTCGACGCGGCGCGCGACGCGGTCGCGGCCGGTGCGACCGGTGTCGTCGTCGGCGGTGCGCTGGTCCCCGAGCTGACCCACCTTCAGGGCGGATTCTTCGCGTGCCCGGGTGCAACCTCGGAGGTGGTGCGCGAGCACCGCGGCCGGTTGGGGCTCCCGCCCACCTTCCTGCACCACCGCCAGGAGTCGACGCTCGAGTTGGAAACCGGAGCGGACCTGCACGTACGCCTGATGCTGGCCGAGGTGGACCTCCCCCTGGCGACGCTGGGGGAGCGTCTCGTCACGGCCGACAGTGTGATCAAGGGCCGGGCGCGTGCCGCCGACGTGCACCCCGAGCTCGCTGCCGGCTGGCCGAGCGGTGCCTCCTGGCCGCCCGCGCCCGAGGTGGCCGCCGATCGCGTCCGGGTGCGCCGCATCCGTCGGATTGCCGCCGTCTCGCTCTTCGTGGCCGGCGCGATCGAGCTCCTCTCGTCGTTCACGTCGCCGTTGCGCCAGCACCTGCAACTGGTCGTCCAGTACCTGCCCATCTCGGTGGTCCAGGCCGCCGGGGCGCTCAGCGCCATCGCGGGCATCGGCATGATCATGCTGTCGAGAGGCATCCTCAAGGGGCAGCGCCGATCGTGGCTCGTCGCCGTTCCTTTGCTTGGGGTGTCGCTGGTCCTCCATCTCGTGCACGCGGCCGACGTCATCACGCTGCTCCTGTGCGCCGCCGTGCTCGTCCTGCTCCTCGTCCAGCGTGAGCTTTTCCGGGCCCGGACCGAGCCGGCCACGGTGCAGACCGCCTTCGTGATCCTGGCCGTCGGCGGCATCATCGCCGCGCTCGGCGGCTTCGTCGCCGTCGAGGTGGCCGGCCGGGTTCGCCACCACCCTCTCCCGTCATGGCCCAACGTCCTGGCTGGCTCGTTCGAACGCCTGGTGGGTGTGCGCTGGATCGGCTTCCCACCGACGATCGACCGCTTCGCCTCGGTCAGCCTCCTTGCCGTCGGCATCACGCTCATCGTCGTGGCGCTCTACCTCCTGACCCGCCCGGTCGTGGACCGGAGGCTGTCGTCGGGAGGGGCGCTCGTCGGGCGGCGCGCCGCCGAGCTCCGCGCCCGCGACATCGTGCGACGGCACGGAACGGGGACGCTCGACTACTTCGCTCTGCGCGACGACAAGCAGTGGTTCTTCCATCGCGACTCCCTCGTCGCCTACGCCGTGCTCGGCGGCGTCTGCCTGATCTCGCCCGACCCGATCGGACCCTTCTCCGAACGGGCGCACGTCTGGGACTCGTTCCGACGCTTCGTCGACCGCAACGGCTGGGGACTCGGTGTGATGGGCGCCGGGGAGGAGTGGCTGCCGACCTATCAGGCGTCGGGAATGCGCTTCGTCTACATCGGCGACGAAGCGGTCGTCGACCTCCGGCACTTCTCCCTCGAGGGCGGCAAGATGAAGGGTCTCCGCCAGGCGGTGAACCGGGTGGCGCGCTACGGCTACACGGTCCGGTACCTCGACCCGGCCAATCTGGCCTACGAGGACGCGGCTGCGGGTGGCCGAGCTCATGGGGATGAACCGCCGGGGCGAGCACGAGCGTGGCTTCTCCATGACGCTGGGCCGCATCTTCGACCAGAGGGACTCGGGACTCCTGCTGACGCTGGTCCAGGGACCCGACGGTGCGCCGGTCGCCATGTGCCAGTTCGTACCCTCCCCGGCCATCGAGGGCTTCTCCCTCGATCTGATGCGCCGCGACCCCGGAGATCACCCCAACGGGCTGCTGGACTTCGCGCTCTGCTCGACGATCGCGCACCTGCGCGAACAAGGGGGCAAGGGTCTCAGTCTCAACTTCGCCGCCATGCGCTCCGTCCTCGAGGGAGACTCGGGCGACGGGGTCGGCCAGCGGGTCGAGCGTTGGGCCCTCAAGCGCCTCTCGGGGGTGCTCCAGATCGAGACGCTCTGGCGCTTCAACGCCAAGTACGAGCCGAGCTGGCTCCCGCGCTACATCGTCTTCGACTCCGCCGAGCAGTTCGTCCCGGTGGCCGTCCAGATCATGCGGGCCGAGTCGCTGACCGAGGTCCCGGTCATCGGCCGCCTGCTCACCACCGGCGCCGCCAAGCGAGCGGGCGCCGGAGTACCGGCCGACGTCCTGGCCGCCCTGGAGCACGGCAACGGGGAGGCGGCGCCCGGGCGGGAGGAGACGCCCGCCGCCGGGCGCCGATGAACACCGTGATGTCCGGTACTCGAGAGCACGCACGCTGGCGATGACGCAGAGGGGGTCGCGGTGAGCCTGGCCATGACGCAGAACGAGCGTGAGGAGTTCCTGGCCGGCGTGCACGTGGGCGTGCTCGCCGTGGCCGACGCCGAGTCCGGTGGCGGCGTCCTGGCCGTGCCCGTCTGGTACGCGTACGCCCCGGGAGGCACGGTCGACGTGATCACGGGCGGCGACAGCCGCAAGGCGCGCTGCCTGCGCGTCGCCGGGCGGTTCTCCATCTGCTCGCAGACCGAGGCGGCACCCTACAAGTACGTGAGCGTGGAGGGAGCGATCGTGGCCGAAGACGCGCCCGTGAGGGACGCCGAGCGCCGAGACATGGCGTACCGGTACCTGGGCGCGGAGATCGGCGACTTGTACCTGTCGGCGACCGAGGCCGATGCGAACGCCAGCGTCGTGTTCCGGATGTCACCCCGGCGGTGGTTCACCACAGACTTCGCCAAGCAGTTCGGAGGGGATTGACCGGCTGCCGGTCCCGTCGTTCGTACACCTCTGGGCAGGCGCGGTCGCGGCCTCGCATCGATGGGGGTTAGTTGCGCGATGGAAAAATGCCTTGGAGGGCGATGCAGAAGTTCAGGACGAGAAGGGGCTGGCGGTTGTCGAACGGCTGACTTCCACCGGTGGCGGCGATCGTGCCGGCGTTCATGATGGTGCCGTCGGGAGCGGCGTACGTGTCCTCCGGTGGGTGGCCTGGCACGAGCCCTGAGGGGTTCTTCGATGTCGCCTTTGCGTTACTGGCGTGTGCCTGATGAGAGTGGCTCGGCATCTGGGCCTGGGTGAGCTGCACGGTTTCTGCGCCAATCGTCGATCCGATGACATAGCTGGACAGCCCGTTACCCTGACCTTGATGGAGCGGTATCCGGCTTCGCAGGTCGGGCAACGCGAAATTGGATGTTCCATTCCCGCCGTACTGAGTGCCCAGAAGAGCAAAGAGGGCCTGGTTCTGGTTGATGGGCAAGACTTGCCCATTGCACATTGCCCAACCGCTGGGGGCGAAGTTGAACCCAAAAAGCCTGATCTCACCGAGGAATGGTTCAGACACGCTTATCTCCTTGGACGTTCGTCGTTGTCAGATGCGGTTGATGATGGACTGGAGCCGCAGTGCTTTGGCCCCACGGTCGATCGGAGCGACGAACATGTCGAAGTTTCCGATCGCGCCGTTGTGAAAGGTACGGATCCCTTCGGTGCGCGGACGAGTCGGGGAGCAGCTGAACACCAGAGAAAAGCGATCCTCGCTATCGGTCGTCCCCGAGGGGATGAGGTCGTCTATCTCGGCCAGCACGACGTCGTAGTGGGTTCCAGCGCCGGAGATGCGAAACGTGGAGCCCAACAGGGGCACGAACGTGGACCGCTTGAGCGGCAGCTGGCGCGCTGAACGAGGTGTCCGATCACGCTCCGACTCGGCCGCGGCGGCGTGGGAGAACGAGAGAGGAACGGCACTCAATGCGGCCACAAGGGCGCCATTTTGGAGAAATGTTCTCCTGGTGATTTTCCCGCCGGCTTCCAAGGCCCACCCCCCCGCGCAAGTTAGCGAATCATCATACCGCGGGAAGCCAATCTTTCGCAATCGTTGGTCGAATTGACGAATCCGCAGATACCACTGAGCGAGTGGACGACGTCTCCGCGACAACTTGTTCCACGAGGTCCGCCAGCCATGGGTTGACCACACAGTCGATGACGAGGTGGATACGGGTCCATTTCGAGGAGTTCGTGGCGCGGTGGGGCTTGTTGAAATTGAGGTACCACGCCTCACCGGCGCAGAGTTCGACGGTGTGGCCGTCGTGCACGAATGTAACCCCGGCGGCCGTCACGATGGGGATGTGAACACGGATCTCTCCATCATCCCATCCGAGACGGTAGTCCCGGTGTTCCTTCAGCACGGCGCCCGATCCCAGCGCAAGGAGACGGGCCGCCATGATCGGGCACTCGAACTGCGAGAGAGCGCGGCGGTGCGCGGGACATCGGTCAAGGAGTTCGGTATCGGCGAAAGGTGCCGTCGGGGCAGGATCGGGATACAGCTGCGTGCCCACGCCTCCGGGGGATCGAAAGGCCACTCCGGTCCACTCGCCTTCGTAGACATCACGATTGAAATGCGGCACCCAAACACTGGGGGCGAGACGCAACGCCTCGGTCGCCAACGAAGGAGCATCGAAGAACAGTGGAAGTCGTAGCCGATCGGGTACGATCACCATGCCTCCGAACGAAGCGTCTCGAGCGCCGCGTACGTCGATCCGACAGCAGATTCAACGGCGACGCGAGCCTCCGGTGTCGCTCGCTGTCTCTTGTTGTGTCCATCGGGGGCAAACTCAATGAACGGGTTCTTGGCATCGCGCCGAGCGGCGGCGGCGAGAAGTGGCCGTTCGCAATCTGTGACATCGAAGCCGAAGTGGGGAGCGACGCGGTCAGGAACCGAAAGGGGAAGGGAGGCGTAGTTGACGAGTTGCACTGCACCGGCTCGGGCAGCATCAAGAGCGGCCTCGCAATGCCGATTCAGGACAAAGGCGCAATACTCCTCTGCACTGAGTGACTGCACGTCGGCGGCTTCGAGTCCGACGTCGTCGGGCGAGAGTGTGCCGGGGATCATGTGATACCCGCGTCGAGCCAGGTGGGAGACCATGACTTCCAACGGGTCTCGATACAAGAAGATACACGGGGTATCGGGAAAGGCCTGCCGGATCAGTCGCCATTGGACGATCGCCCACGCATCGAGTTTGACGACAAAGCGAGACTGATCGGGCTTCCGACGTTGTCCGAGGGCCGACAAGATCCAACGCAGCCAGGCAACGTGATCTCCCGGTGAGAGATCCGGACAGAACGTCGGCGCCCGAAGGACCTGATCGAACGCCGGGGATTCTGACATGACCAGAACCTCACTCAGCGCTGCGAGCATCTGAGCCACCAGCGTGGATCCGCATCGCGAAAGGTGAAAGATGAAGCCCGACGGCTCCAGCCCGGGCGACGCCGTCACAAATTCGGCGAGTACATCCATGTCCGTCCGCCGCCAGAAGAGTAGTCGGAAGGGATCCCTCAAACAGCGTTCGATAGTCTGATTGAACATCGGATCGGTGAATTCGATCCCTTCGGTGAAGCACCATCGAACCGCCGGTTTGCGATCGTCGAAAACCAATGCTGTGGGAGTCCAACCCATCAGTCGGTGGGACACTGTCGTCACACCCATCGATCGAGGCTCTGGCGCCGGGCGACGCGTAAGGCCGCGTCAACCTCGTCGGTCGACAGTTCGTACCCATGCTCGTGGGCGACAGCGACGACCTCATGAATGAACGACGGGCGATCAGGAACGGACAAGAGCCGACGACGGAGTCGCGGATTGTCAACGACAATCGCCCGAAGGTCCTCGAGTGTGCTGTTCGACACTGACGGCAGGATAACCCGGTACGCTCGAGCGACCGATGCCCGGCGATGTGACCACCCGCGCTGTAAGTCTCCCTGAAGAAGAAGAGTTCCTCCTTTCCGTCTACGAGGCCTTCAGGCGGCCAGAGCTGAGCATGTTGGGATGGTCCGAATCGGAACTCAGTGCATTCATCCGCATGCAGTTCGATGCGCAGACCCTCCACTTCACCAGGGTCTTCCCGGGCGCAGACAACCTTCTCATTCTGGTGGACGACGAGCCGGCGGGACGGCTCCTGGTCGATCGGTCGGACACGCAGATCCGCATCGTCGACATAGCGCTTCTTCCCGACTTACGAGGGGTTGGTGTCGGAGGGCAACTGGTCCGGCTCTTGTCGACTGAGGCAGACATCCTCGGGTTGCCCATGACCTGTCATGTTGCGCAGGACAACGTTGCCCGAGGCTTCTGGGAACATCTCGGCTTCGAGGCGCGAGGCTTCGATGGTCTTCACGTGGCGATGGAACGACCCTGTGGACCTCGCCTCGGCTGAACCCACCCAGCGAACAGCATGATGGAATTGGACGATCGGTGCTGCGTGACCGAGTAAAGCCTGGTAGCTCGAGCGTTCGCCGTGGCCCAGACGGGCAGGCTCACGATGGGAACAAGGAATGAAGCAATTTCAGCCCCGAAATAATCAAGTCGATCGGGGACCGCGCGAACTCGCGGACGTGCAGCCCGATCATCGACGGGAGTTGGCGGATCACCCCCACAACCGTTCCGACCTCCGTCTCCTCGGGACGACTGTTCCGAGCTGTACCGACTGTGCACAGGACCGCCGCCGCATCCCGGACACTCGAATACCGTCCTTGGATCACCAGGATCTCTGCCACACGGGCGGGATCTTTCGGATCTCTTCCGTAGACCGCGGCAATGCGCAACACCAAAATGAACTGCTCGCAGTAGATCATGGCCATCGCAGGTAACAGTCTGCCTGTCACATACCGCATGGTTGACGGTGAGCAGGTCAGCGGATGTAGTGCTGAGCCTCGATTCGCCAAGGCACGGTGTGCCGCCTCCCGGCCCTACTTCGGCAAGAACAGAAGCGTGGCGTGGTTGGCGAAGTCGATCAGAGGTTGGGGCCACACCCCGAACAGGACCGTCACTCCCGTGCACAGGCCGATGGACAGCGCGCTCAGCGCGGACACCGGCACCGCGGTCGGGAGCTCGTCCACCGTCTCGGGTTCGTCGTCGGCCAACAGGATCTGCTCGTTGAGCGTCGTCACCGCCGCGGCGGTCGTCTCTTCCGCCGCAGCCGCCACGATGGGCTGTTCGACGGGGGTCGCCACCGCGTCCTCGCGACCCACCGCCATGCCGCCCGCCGGAGCACCGGTCTCGGTCGACGGCACGTGCACCGAACCCATCCCCGCCTCGGGTTCGCCCAACCCGCCGCCGGCGTACATCAGGACGGCCACCCGCAGGTAGAAGTAGGCCGCGATGGCGGCCGTCACCATGGCGATGACGCCGAGAGGCACGTACCCGGCGTCGACCACGGCGAAGACGACCTGCAACTTGGCCCAGAGGCCTGTGGTGAAGGGCGCCCCGGCTTGGGCGAGGAGCAGGACGGCGAACACCAGGGCCAGCACCGGCTGGCGACCCGCCAGGCCGCGGTACCGGGCCAGGTCGTGGTCGCGGTCGCCGTCGCGTCCGAGCACGGTGACGACGGCGAAACTCCCGACGGTCATGAACATGTAGACGAAGAGGTAGTAGAGCGACACGCTGACGCCGCGAGCCGTGCCGGCCACCACGCCCAGCAGAATGAACCCGGCGTGGTTGATGGACGAGTAGGCCAGCATCCGCTTCACGTCGCGCTGGCGCAGCGCCACCACGGCGCCGAGCACCAGGGTCAGGACCGCGATTCCGTAGATGACGGGTCTCCAGTCGGTGGCCACAACGCCGAAGGAGGACAGCAGCACGCGCAGCATGGCGGCGAAGGCCCCCGCCTTCGCCACCGCCGACATGAACCCCGTCACCGGGGACGGCGCCCCCTGGTACACGTCGGGCGTCCACATGTGGAACGGGACCGCCGCCACCTTGAAGGCGAAGCCGACGATGACCAGCGACAGACCGGCCAGCAACAACCCGTTGGACAGGAGGACGTTCTTGGAGAGGAAGTCCGAGATCTGGGTCAGGTTGGTCGACCCCGTGGCCCCGTAGACGAGCGCGATGCCGTACACGAAGATGGCCGAAGAGAAGCCGCCGAGAATGAAGTACTTCAGCGCCGCCTCACCCGACGCCGCCCGGCGGTAATTGAACGCGGTGAGCACGTAGAGGGCGATGGAGAGGATCTCGAGGCCGAGGAACACCACGATGAGGTCGTTGGCCATCGCCATCAACATCGCCCCCGACGCCGAGACCATGGCGAGCACGTGGAACTCCGCGCCCTGCACCCCTTCGCGTCGCAGGTAGCCGTCCCCCACCAGCGCGCTGAGGAGCATGGCGATCGACACCAGCATCATGAAGAGCACGCTGAAGCCGTCCATGACGACGGCCTGCTTCACGTAGGTGTGCGCGCCGTGGTCCTGGACGTCCACCCACTGCCAGATGGCCACGCCCAATGCGCCGGCCGAGATGGCGACGGTGGCGATCGTGCCGGCCCGGACCCGGAGAGGCCGGCTGACGAGCGAGGCCACGCCCAGCAGCACGACCGCACCGCCGATCATGATGATCGGCGGCAGGATCGCCAACCAGCGGATGGGCGGGACGGGGATGGTGCCCGCCGGCGCCTTCGCCGCCGCAGCCAGCAGCGGCGCGATCACTTGGTGCCCTCCACACCCTTGACCGCGACCGACGGCTGGTACTGCCCGGTGCTGTGCTCCACGTGGGCGATCAGCTGATTCACGGAGGGGTTGATCCGATCGAGGACCGGCTTGGGATATACGCCGAGGAAGACGATCAAGATGATGAGGGGCGCCATGATGCAGCGCTCCAGGAGCGCAAGGTCACGCGTCTTCTCGTCGGCGGGACGCGGGGCGCCGTGGAAGACCTGCTGGTAGGCCCAGAGCAGGTAGATCGCCGCCACGATCACCCCGACGACGGCGACGACCGCCCACCAGCGGTGGGTGAGGAACGTGCCCGAGAGAACCAGGAACTCGCTCACGAAGCCGTTGAGGCCCGGCAACCCGATGGAGGCGAGCATCGACACGGTGAACACGGCGGCGAGCACCGGGGCCGCCTTCTGCAGGCCGCGCAGCTCCCCCGTCTGCCACGTGCCGCGACGCTGGTAGATGAACCCGATGAGGATGAAGAGGGCTCCGACGATCAGCCCGTGGTTCACCATGAGCAGCACGCCGCCGGCCAGACCTTGGGTGCTGATGGCGATCGCCCCCAAGGCGATGAAGCCGATCTGCGCCAGCGACGAGTACGTGATGAGCCGCTTCATGTCGCGCTGGGCACAGGCGACGATGGCGCCGTAGAGGATCCCGATCACGGCCAAGGTCAGCAGGAGCGGCGCCAGGGTGCGCGTCGCTTGGGGGAAGAGGCTCAGGTCGAAGCGGATGATCCCGTAGGTCCCGAGCTTGGCCAGCACGCCGGCCAGGAGCACCGAGCCCTCTTCGGGCGCCTCGGTGTACGCGTCCGGTGACCAGGTGTGGAGCGGAAACAGCGGCGCCTTCACGGCGAAGGCGGCGGTGAAGGCCAGGAAGAGGAGGATCTCGGTGCTCGACGACAGGTGCGTCTGCATGAGGGGTCCGAGCGAGAACGTCAGGTAGTGGAACTGGGACTGGTGGATGAAGGCGAGGACCAGGATGCCCACGAGCAAGAACGCGGATCCGAGGAAGGTGTAGAGGAAGAACTTGATGGCCGCGTAGGCCCGACGCTGGTGACCCCAGCCGGCGATGATGAAGTAGGCCGGCACGAGGGTCAGCTCGAACATGAAGAAGAACACGATGAGGTCGAGCGACAAGAAGCTGCCCATCACCGCGGCCTCCAGCAGGAGGATCCAGGCGAAGTAGGCACGGACGTTCTCGCGGTGGCGGCCGAGCACGATGGCGAGCGGGAACAGCACCGCGGCCATCAATACGAGGAAGATCGAGATCCCGTCGACTCCGAGGTACCAGTGCACACCCAGGGTGACCCCGGTGTACTCGTGGTCGCTCACCAGCTGGAAGCCGCCGTCGTGCACCTTCATGGCCACCAGGGCGGCGATGGCGAAGCCGAGGGTCACCAGCGAGACGATGAGGGCGAGGGCGTAGATCAGTTCGCGGTGCAGCCTGCGGTCGAGCCCGAGCAGGGCCAGCCCGGCGGCGCCGGCGGCGGGGAGCAATACGAGCACGGTGAGGAACGGAACGGTGTGCATCAGCCCCACCACGTCCGAGAGACCATGAACGCGATCACGAGCGCCATGCCGAGGGCGATGCCCAGCGCGTAGTTCCGGGCGTACCCGGTCTGGAGCCTGCGGGCTGCGCTGCCGGTGGCGCGGACCAGGTGGGCCGTGCCGTTGACGGCGCCGTCGATCACCCGGGCATCGAGGACCCAGGCGCAGAACGTGGCCAGGCGCTGGCTCGGCCGGCCGATGACCGTGTCGTAGACGTCGTCCCAGTACCAGACCCGCTGTAGGAACGCCGGCTCCAGCGCCGGCTTGTCGACCACCGACCCGCGCCAGAGCCAGGCGGCGATGATGACGCCGATGATCGCCGCGACGGCGTCGAGACCCCCCAGGACCCACTGGCTCGTTCGACCGAGATTGTCGTTGTACAGGTCGTTGGAGAACACGGGGGCCAAGAAGTTGCTGAGACTGTGCGTGTGCGCCCACGGCAGGTTGAGCACCTCGCCGAAGAGCGAGAGGAAGGCCAGGACCACGAGGGGGATCAGCATGATCCAGTTGGACTCGTGGGGCGTGTGGCGCGCGGGCTCACCCTGCGGTCCGACGGACTCGAAGCGCGGCTCACCACCGAAGGCCAGGATCTCCAGCCGGCTCATGTAGTAGGCGGTGAGCACCGCGGTGATCAGCGCGACGATCCACAACCCCTCGTAGTGGGAGTAGGCGTTGTCGAGCACGTCGCCCTTGGCGAAGAAGCCCGACAGCGGCGGGATGCCGATGATGGCCAGCCAACCGATCGTGAAGGTGACGGTCGTCCAGCGCATGTAGCGGCGGATCGCCCCCATGCGCTTGAGGTCCTGCTCGTCCTCGAGCCCGTGGATGACCGAGCCCGCCCCGAGGAACAGCAGCGCCTTGAAGAAGGCGTGCATGACCATGAGGAAGATCGCCGCCACGTAGGCGCCCGAGCCGACGGCCAGCATCATGTAGCCGATCTGGGAGACGGTCGAGAAGGCGAGCACCTTCTTGATGTCCTGTTGGGCGCAGGCGATGGTGGCGGCCACGAAGGCGGTGACGGTCCCGATGACCGCGATGACCGTCATGCCCGAGGAGCTCACGTGGAGCAGCGGGTTCATCCGACAGAGCAAGTACACACCGGCGGTGACCATGGTGGCGGCGTGGATGAGGGCGGAGACCGGCGTGGGGCCTTCCATGGCGTCGGGCAGCCAGTTGAACAGGGGGATCTGGGCCGACTTGCCCGTGGCGGCGAGGAACAACAGGAGCACCGCGGCCGTCGCCGCGCCGCTGCTCAGGTGGGAGAGCTGGCCGAAGATGCCGCCGCCCGGGCCGCTCGTGTACTGGACGGTCCCGGTCTTCTCGAAGAGCAGGAAGATGGCCACCAGGAACCCGGCGTCACCGATGCGGTTGTAGATGAACGCCTTCTTGCCGGCCGAAGCCGCCGTCTCGCGTTCGAACCAGAAGGCGACGAGCCAGTACGAGCACACGCCGACGCCCTCCCACCCGACGAAGGTGAGCACCAGGTTGTCCGCCAGGACCAGGAGGACCATGAAGAAGACGAAGAGATTCAGGTAGACGAAGAACTTCGTGTAGTCCCGGTCCCGCTTCATGTAGGCCACCGAGTACATGTGGATCAGGGCGCTGACCCCGGTGACGAACATGCACATCGTCATGGAGAGCGGGTCGACGAGCGTTCCCACGGGCACGTGCAGGGCGCCGGAGCTGAACCACGTCCAGTAGTTGTCGGTGACGAGGCGCTGGGAGGACGGCAGGTCGATCAGGCCGGCCAGGACCACGCAGGCCGAGACGAAGGCCCCAGCCACGGCGGCCGTGCCGACCCACCCGGCGATCGGGTCGCCCATCCGGCGCCCGAAGGCGAGCAAGAGGACGAACCCGCCCAGGGGGAACAGCAGCATGAGGTAGGCGACGTGGACCATGCGCGATCAGCCCCGCAGCGAATCCAGGTCGTCGGCGACGGTGGTGGCACGGCGACGGAAGTTGGTCACCACGATTCCGAGCCCGACGACGACCTCGGCCGCCGCCACGACCAACACGAAGAACACGAGCACCTGCCCGCCGATGTCGTTCAGCATGCGGGCGAACGTGACGAAGGTCAGGTTGGCCGCGTTGAGCATGAGCTCGATGCACATGAACATGATCAGCACGTTGCGCCGCACCAGCAGGCCGATGGCGCCGATGGTGAAGACGACGGCCGCCAGGCCGATGTACCAGGCTCCCGAGAGGCTCATGCCGGCAACTCGCTGTCGCTCGGCTCGTCGTGCGGCGCCTGCACGGTGGGAGGCCGGCGGGCCAGCACCACCGCGCCCACGACGGCGATGACGAGCAGGGCGGCCGTGGCCTCGAAGGCGAAGAGATATGTCGTGAAGAGCTGCTTGCCCAGCTGGGCCGTGTCACCGGCGGGAGAGCCCGGCCCGGCTACGTGGCCGGAGATCGGCCCCACGACCTGGCGCGCCCCCGTCACCCAGTGCGCAGTGGCCGCCATGGCCAACACCCCGAAGAGCGTGATGGCGGAGACGACGAAGGCGAGCGGCCGTTGCCCGGCGAGCGGCTCGACCTCGATGTTCTCGGCCCGGTCGACGCCGAGGAACATGATCACGAACAAGAACAGGACGACGATGGCGCCGGCGTAGACGATGATCTGCACCGCGGCCAGGAAACTGGCCGCCTGCTCGATGAAGAGCACGGCCACGCCGAAGAGCGTCATCACGAGACTCAGCGCGGCGTGCACCGGATTGCGCGACGTCACGACGCCGATCGACCCGACCAAGATGACCGCCGCCGAGGCGGCGAAGACCAGGATGTCGGGCCAGGTCGGGCGCGTCGAAGCCAGGAGAAGGGCGGCGTGGTCCACTCAGGCGCTCCCTTCTTGACCGGCTTCTTGAGCGGTTTCTCGGCCGGCCGCCTGGCTGGCCGCCCCGGCTCCGGCTCCTTCCGGCGCGGCGGCGTACGTCGCCGCCTCTGCCTCGTCTGCCTTGGCCTCCGCGGCCTGAGCCGCTGCCTTGGCGTCCGTCGCCTTGGCCTCCGCCTTGGCCTCCTTGCGCGCCGCGCGCTGCTCCTTCAGCCGTGCCCGCGTGGCCTCGAGCTTCTTCTTATTGCGCGCCGCACCCTTCTGCGCCCGCCAGATCCTGCCTTGCATACCCCGGTGGGCCAGCGGGATGTCCTCGTCGAGCAGGTGGGACTCGAGCACCTCGCGCAGCGGCTTCGTCCCGGTCGCCTCGTCGTCGCGCCGGCCCGACTGGCCACCCTCGGGCGCGCGCACGCCGTAGCCCAGCTCGCCGGACCACTGCACCTCGCCCTCGTAGGCGGCGCTGCCCGACGGCGAGGTGGCGCGCATCCAGCCCGACGTCATGAGGTCGTCACCCTCGCGCCAGTCCTCCCACGGGAGCTTCTTGGGCGTGCCGTCGTCGTTCACCAGGAGCTCCTGCTTCGTGTAGATCGCGTCGGAACGGTTGGTGAAGGAGTACTCGAAGAGCTTGGACTCGGTGATGGCCTCGGTCGGGCACGCCTCCACGCACATGTCGCAGTGGATGCAGCGCAGGTAGTTGATCTCGTAGACGAAGCCGTAGCGCTCGCCGGGCGAGACCGGATGGTCGGGCGGGTTGTCCAGGCCGCGCACGTAGATGCAGTCGGCCGGGCAGACGCCGGCGCACAGCTCGCAGCCGATGCACTTCTCCATGCCGTCCTCGTACCGGTTGAGGACGTGGCGACCGTGCTGACGCGGCTGCTTGGGCTTCTTCTCCTCCGGGTACATCCGCGTGACCCGAGGACGGGTCAGGTGCTGGAAGGTCAGCTTGAAGCCCCCGAGAAACGACAGCTGGTCCTTGACCTCGTCGCCCACGCCCACTACGCATCACCTCCCGGTTCCGTCGGTACCGGCACCGGCCGGAGCGGGTGCGTCACCCGGCGTCCGATGGCGGGAATGATGACGTCCGCCTCGCCGCGGCCGGCGCCCAGGTGGTTCGCTCGGAAGAGGAGGACGGACGCCCCGATGATGACGGGCAGCAGGATCAGCCCGGCCCAACCCCAGGCGATGATGGCCGCCACCATGAGCAACCAGCCCAAGGTGAGAGGGATCAGGCGTTTCCAGCCCAGATCCATCAACTGGTCGTAGCGCAGCCGCGGCAGGGCGGCGCGGAACCAGACGTAAATGAAGCAGAACGCCACCGTCTTGAGGAGGAAGTAGATGATCGGCATGTAGATGGTCGCCCCGGGGATGTGGAAGATGTACCCGTTCGGCCCGCCGAAGAAGAGCGTTACCACGATGGCCGACATGGTGATCGTGTTCATGAACTCGGCGAGGAAGAACAGCCCGAAGCGGATGGACGAGTACTCGGTGTGGAACCCCCCCACGAGCTCCTGCTCGGCCTCGGTCAGGTCGAACGGCGGGCGGGTCAGTTCGGCTGTGATCGCGATCATGAAGAAGATGAAGGGCAGGAAGCCAAGCCGGATCAGGTTCCAATTCCAGAAACCGTCGGCCTGCGAGGCCACGATGGTCCGGGTGGACAGCGAGCGGCTCACGAGCACCACCATCACCGTCGTCAAGCCGAGCGCGGCCTCGTAGGAGATGACCTGGGCCGAGGCGCGCACCGATCCGAGCAGCGGGTACTTCGAGCCCGAGGACCATCCGGCCAGCATCACGCCGTAGACCGCGATCCCCGACATGGCAAGGACGAGGAGGATCCCCATCGGCGGATCGGCCACCTGCAACTCAAAGGTGTGGCTGCCGATGGTGATCACTCCGCCCACCGGCACCACGGTGAAGATGAGCACGGCGGGAATCACCGAGAGATACGGGGCGAGCTTGAAGACGAAGGCGTCTGCCCTGTCGGGAAGCAGGTCCTCCTTGAACACGAGCTTGGTCCCGTCGGCCAGTGTCTGGAGCAGTCCCCACGGCCCGGCTCTGTTCGGTCCCACCCGGCTTTGCATGTCCGAGATCACCTTGCGTTCGAACCAGATCATGAGCGCCGTCGCGACCAGCAGCGCCACAAACGCCACCAGGCACTTGATGATCACGATGAGCCAGACTTGCCAATTCAGGCCGAAGTAGAAGAGCGGGTCGCCGTTGCCACTGTTCGCGCTGTGGGTGAGCACGGTCGGTCCGAGGTTCGACGCCACCTTGTGCGCGGCACCGCCCACAGTGGTCGAGGTGGTCGTCGCGAGGAGGGCCGCGATCACACCGACTCCATTCGCACGTCCGTCACCGGTCGGCGACTGTCGATCAGGGTGGCTACCGCGTTACTCGGCACGCTCTCGCCGCCCGGCACGTTGAAGTCGATGGCCACGACGCCCCGCGGCACGCCGTCGTCGGGCTCGACGGCCAGGACCAGCTCCCCGCGGGCCGAGCGCACCCTCACGCGGTCGCCCGCGTCTGCCCCGAGCCGGTCGAGATCGTGGGGATTGGCCCGCGCCACCAGGGCCGGCACCAACGGCGTGAGCGACGGTGACCCGGTCACCGAGCTGCCGGCGTCGTAGAGGCGGCGTCCGGCGACAAGCCGCAGCGCGTAGTTCTCGGGTTTGGGGACGTTCAGGGGCTCGGGCCCCTCGCCGGCGCGGTACGACACCAGCGCGGGAGCCACCCCCAGGGCAGCGGCGCGCGCGAAGCGCGGGCAGACTGCCGCCGGTGCCGACGCGCGGTGGGGCTCCCTGCCGCTCGACCGACTCGACGCCAGGCAGCGCGGTCGGGTCGATGGGCGACACGTCGGGGTGATGGTCGTCGGGGCCCAACGGCACCACGATGCCGTCGTGGGCCGCGTCCGAGTGGAGCACCTCCTGGGTCAGCCCGGCATACGCCGAGGCGGTGCCCTCGAGCTCGTCCGCCAGGTCGTTCATGCTCTGGAACCCGAGGTCGGCGCCGAGTGCGGCGGCCAGCTCGGTCGCGATCATCCAGTCGGGCCAGGCGAAGCCGGGCGCGGTGAGCTTCGGACCGAGGCGGCTGACGCGGCCTTCGATGTTGGTCGTCGTCCCCGGACGCTCGTGGGCCACCGCGCACGGCAGGACCACGTCGGCGTGTTGGTCGACCGACTGCGACGGGTGCCCGGTCACCGCGATGACGAAGTGGCCGGCCGAGAGCGCCGTGGCCACCACGGCGTGGTCGGGAAAGTCGCTCAGCGGGTCGGCGCCCAGCAGGATCAGCGCGGTGACGCCGGCGCCGTGGGTCGCCGCAGCATCCTCCTCCTCTTCGCCGGCCATGGAGGCGAAGATCCCCGCCGTGTCGCGGCCGGCCCGCGCCGGCACGGAGCCCCACGCTGCCGTGAAGCGCTCGCGTCCGGCGTCGAGCGTCACCCGGCCCGGAAGGATCCCCGGTGCCAGCCCCATGTCGAGCGCGCCGAAGACGTTGCCCCGTCGCAGCGCCGGGAGGAACCGGGCCTCAGGCAGCGCGTCGGCGAACGTTCGCAGGGCCTCCGCCGCCACTTCCCCCGCCTCGGCATACGAGGGTCGCCCGGCCACGACCACCACGCCGCGCCCCCCGGACGCGCCGCGAGGAGCTCGCGGGCCACATCGAGCGCGCCCGGCGCGATGGCGCTGCCCTCGTGGTGGCTCGCGAGTGCCGCCGACGCGGCGTCGTCTCCGGTCAACGCCCTTGCCACGAGCGGTGCGTCGCCCGGTCGCAACCCGAGCCGTGCCGCGGCGAAGGGGGTGAGCGCCGTCGGCGTCGGCGAGATCTCGACCAGCGCGGTTCCGGACGTGACGGCGGCCCGCAGGCGCAAGAAGAGGACCGGCAGCTCTTCGCGCAGGTCTCCGGCCAGGACGACCAGGACGGGCGCGGCACAGGCCTCGTCGATGGTGGCCCTCGGCAGCCCGAGCACGAGATCGCCGGGAAGTCCGTCTCCGAGTTGGGCGTCGACCGAGTCGGTGCCGATGACGCCCTTGGCCAGCTTGGCCCAGGCGTACGCCGACTCGTTGGTCAGGCGGGCCCCGCCGATGACGCCGACGGCGCCCGGCCCGTCGGCGTCGGTCGCGGTCGAGATGCCTGCCGCGGCCGCGGCCAGGGCCTCGCCCCAGCTGACCGGGACAAGCTCGCCCGCCTTTCGGATCCGCGGCTCGACCAGCCGCCCGTGCTCGAAACGACCCGTCTCGCGGACCTCGCCGAGGAATTGGCCCCGGGTCACGCCCAGGCTCACAACCTGCGAGGCCGTGGCCGGGGCCACGTCGACGACTTCGTCGGCCAGCTCGCTCGGGAGCGGCCCGCCGTCCACCTCGTCCCCGTTGACCGACTCGTAGGCGAAGCGGCCCTTGTCGCAGAGCCAGCCGTGGTTCACGGGTTCGGAGTCGATGCCCGAGCAACCGCGTCAGGCGGTTCGACGACGACTGGACGGCGACCCGGCAGCCCACTGAGCACGCGGTGCACGTCGACTCGACCTGGTCGAGGTCCCACGGCCGGGCGGTGAAGCGGTACGGCGTCGCAGTGAGCGCGCCCACCGGGCAGATCTGCACGGTATTGCCGCTGAAGTAGGACGAGAACGGCTCCGTCGGGAAGTTCGCGACTTCGACACTGTCGCCTCTGCCGGCGAAGTCGATCTGCGCCTCGCCCGCGACTTCGGCCGCGAATCGGGTGCAACGGGCGCACTGGATGCAACGCTCGCGGTCGAGCAGCACCAGGTCGGAGATGGCGATCGGCTTCTCGAAATGGCGCTTCTCCTCGATGAACCGACTCTCGCCGGGACCGTAGGCGAGCGTCTGGTCCTGCAGCGGGCACTCGCCGCCCTTGTCGCAGACCGGGCAGTCGAGCGGATGGTTGGCCAGGAGGAATTCGAGCACTCCGTCCTGCGCCTTTTTCACCTTGTCCGAGGTCGTGTCGACCAACATGCCGTCGGTTGCCTGGATGAAACAGGCCGGCTGCAGCGTCGCCCCGCGCGGGCCCTCGACCTCGACCAGGCACATGCGGCACATGCCGACGGGTGACATCCGCGGGTGGTAGCAGAAGCGCGGGATGTAGGTGCCGGCCCGCTCCGCTGCCGCGATGAGCAGCTCGCCCGCTTGGCCGCGGTCACGCTGCGGCCGTCGAGGGTGAAGGAGAGGGCGTCCTCTCGTACCGAGTCTGGGCCGGTCGAATCTGGGCAGGTCCGTCAGTCAAAGGGGCACCCCCCTTCCTTGACGTGGACGAGGAACTCGTCGCGGAACATGCGGATGCCCGAGGCGATCGACGAGGGGATCGACGGGCCGAGCACGCAGATGGTCGTCTGCTGCGGCGGCCAGGCCACGCCGGGCGAGATGTTGTCGCACAGGTCCATCAGGAGGTCGAGGTCTTCCTCGCGCCCCTCGCCATTCTCCAGCCGCCACATGATCCGCTCCAGCCACCCCGAGCCCTCCCGGCACGGGGTGCACTGCCCGCACGATTCGCGGGAGAAGAATTTGGTGATGCGCCACGCGGCGCGCACCATGCAGGTGGCGGAGTCCATGACCACCACCGAGCCGGAGCCGAGCATGGAGCCGGCGTCGGCCACTTCGTCCTGCCCGAGCGGCAGGTCGACCAGGTCCGGGCCGAACCAGGGCGCGGACACGCCGCCGGGGATGAAGGCCTTCAACGTGTTGGAGCCGCGTATGCCTCCGCCGAGGAGGGGCGCGTAGATCAAGTCGCGGAAGGTGGTCTTCACCATCTCGAGCTCGTAGTTGCCGGGATTGCGAACGTGGCCGGCCAGGGCGAAGAGCCGAGTCCCGGTCGAACGACCCGCTCCGAGCGCGGCGAAGGCCGCGCCGCCGTTGGTCACGATCCACGGGATGTTCGCCATGGTCTCGACGTTGTTGACGACGGTCGGCTCGCCGTAGAGGCCGATCGCCGCGGGGAAGAACGGCGGCTTGATACGAGGGAAGCCGCGCTTGCCCTCGAGGGATTCGAGCAGCGCGGTCTCCTCGCCGCAGATGTAGGCGCCGGCTCCGGGGTGCACGACGACGTCGATGAGAACCCGGAGCCGAAGATGTCCGCGCCAACCGCTCCGTGGTCGTAGGCCTCGTTGAGCGCCGCCTCCAGCCGCTCGAGGCCGAGCGCGAACTCACCGCGGACGTAGATGAAGGCCTGACTGACCTCTAGCGAGTAGGCCGAGATCAACACGCCCTCGAGGATCTGGTGAGGGTCGCGCTCAATCAGCATGTGGTCCTTGAACGTGGCCGGCTCCGACTCGTCGCCGTTGACGACGAGATAGGTCACCGGGTTCTTGCGCATCATCGACCACTTGCGGCCGGCGGGGAAGCCGGCTCCGCCCCGCCCAAGCAGGCTGGCGACGTCCACTTCGGCGGCCACAGCCTCGGGCGTCATGGTCAGTGCCTTGCGCAGCGCCTCGTAGCCACCGGTGGCCAGGTACCGCTCCAAGGTGTGCGAACCGTCGTCGCCGAGGCGGGCCGTGACGATCTTCGGGGCGTCGGTGATGGCCATCAGGCCGCGTTCACCCCCGGCACTCGACGCCGCAGCCGCCCTTGCGGTCTGGGCCTCGGCCGTTGCCGCCCGTTCGCCGGCGATCGTGGCGCGGTCGACCCGGAGGCCGCCGTTGCGCCGCACCCGGATCAACGTGCCGTGCGGCGGCACAGTGTCGTCCAGGGCGCCCGAGCGCAGTTCGCCGAGGAGGCGGTCGAAGCTCTCGGGTGTCTGCGCGCCGACGTAGCGGTGGTTGACCTGGACGCACGGCGTCCGATCGCAGTCAGCCAGGCATTCGGACTCCTCGAGTGTGAACACGCCGTCGGTCGTCGTGCCGCCGGCGCGTACACCGAGCGCAGACTCGGCGTACTCCAGCAGTTCGAGCGCACCGCCGAGAAGGCAGGCGATGTTGGTGCACACGGACACGACATACGTGCCCACGGGCTCGGTGTGCAACATGTCGTAGAACGTGGCCGTGCCCTTGACCTCGGCTGCCGTCACGCCACACAGCTCGGCGATCTCCGCCATCGCCTCGGGTCGCAGCCAGCCGTCCTGCTCCTGGGCCAGGTGGCACAGCGGGATCAGGGCCGAGCGCGGCTGCGGGTAGAGCGCCACGAGCGCTCTGGCGCGGGCCACGATGTCGGCGTGGAGGTGGCTCACCGGTCCACCTCGCCCATCACCGGGTCGACCGAGGAGATCACGGCGACGGCGTCGGCCATCAGCCCGCCCCGAAGCAACAGCGGCAACGCTTGGAGGTTGACGAAACTCGGCCCGCGGATGTGCATGCGGTAGGGCTTGGAGGTGCCGTCGGAGACCAGATAGCAGCCCAGCTCTCCTCGGGGCGACTCGATGGCCACGTAGACCTCGCCCTCGGGCACCCGGAAGCCCTCGGTGAAGATCTTGAAGTGGTGGATCAGTGCCTCCATGCTCTCGTCGATGCGGGCGCCGCGGTGGCGGGGTGACCTTGCGGTCCTGCACCCGGTAGTCACCCGGGGGCATCATCTCGGCGATCTGGCGGATCATGCGGATCGATTCGCGGATTTCGTTGAGTCGCACCGAGTAGCGGTCGAAGTTGTCCCCGTAGCGGCCGACGATCACGTCGAAGTCGAGCTTGTCGTAGGCCAGATAGGGCATGGTGCGTCGCAGGTCCCACGGCACACCGGTCGAGCGCAGGATGGGCCCGGTGACCGAGAGCGCGAGCGCCTCCTCTGCGGTGATGTTGCCGACGGCCTCGGTTCGCTCGCGGAAGATGGGCTGGCCCGTCAGGAGCTCGTCGTACTCGAACGTGCGGGCCAGCACCGTTTCGCAGATGATGTCGACGTCGTCCTCCCACCCGTCCGGCAGGTCGGCCGCGACACCGCCAGGGCGGATGTAGTTCGTGTTCATCCGCAAGCCGGTCGTCTTCTCGAAGAACGTGAGGACCATCTCGCGCTCGCGGAAGCCGTAGATCATCATGCTGGTCGACCCGAGGTCCATGCCGTTCGTCGCCATCCACATCAGGTGCGACGACACCCGGTTCAACTCGGCCATCAGCATGCGGATCCACGTGGCGCGCGGCGGCAGCTCGAGGCCGAGCAACGACTCGGTGGCGAGTGAGAAGACCAGTTCATTGTGGAGCGGCGACGAGGTAGTCCATGCGGGTCACGTTCGTGCAACCCTGGACGTAGGTGAGCTCCTCGCCCGTCTTCTCCATGCCGGTGTGCAGGTAACCGATGATCGGTTTCGTCCGCAGCACCGTCTCCCCGTCGAGCTCCAGCATGAGACGCAGCACACCGTGGGTGGAAGGATGCTGGGGGCCCATATTGATGATCATCGTCTGGTCGTCGCGCCGCTCCAGGTCGATGTCGTTCGGGTCGACGTAGCCGCCCTCGGGCAGGCGCAGCACAGCGCCCACCTCTTGCCGCAGCTCCGACGCGCTGGTCGTGCTGCGCGGCAGCAGCTCCTGCGCACCCTCGGAGGTCTCGGCGAGAAAGTACGCCTTCTCCTCAGCGTCACGGTGCGAGGCCTCGTCGGGCTCCAAGCCGAGCTCGGGCTCCTGGCCGAGCTCGAGCTGCTGCTCCGGCCCGGTCCCTGCGTCGCGCTCGTCGTCCTCGCCCTGGTCGTCGTGCTCGGTCATCTCGGCCCCGGCGCCTCTTTGAATTGCACGGGCACGCGCCCGACGCCGTAGTCCTTGCGCAGCGGATGCCCCTCCCAGTCCTCTGGCATCAGGATGCGAGTCATGTCGGGATGGTTGGTGAAGACGATGCCGATCATGTCGTACGCCTCGCGCTCCATGGCGTCCGCGCCCGGGTAGACGTCGACGATGCTGTCGACGACCGGGTCGGCCTCGGGCACCTGCACGCGGATGCGCACGCGCTGACGCATGGACAGAGAGAGCAGGTTCACGACAACTTCGAAACGCTCGGCCGAGACTCCGTCGGGCAGGGACCGCCCAGGATGGGTCAGGTAATCGACTCCGCACAGGTCGGCGCAGGTCTCGAAACCGCCGTCGCGGAACGCCGCCACCATGCGGTGGTACGTGTCGCGCTGCGGGAACGCCAGCTGGTCGACCAGCCGATCGGGCAGGCGCGGCACCTCGGGCAGCACGCTGCTCGGCGGCGCGTCGACGGGGACGGTCGGGGAGACCTCGCTCACCGCGGCGTGGCCACCCGCACCGCGTCGGGCACGGCGGGCACCCATCCACCGGTCGCCTGCTCGCCCGCCGGAATGGACGAACCCGGGCGGCGCGTGATCTCGCCGGTGCGGATCTTCTCGTGCAAGGTCAGGATGGCATGGAGCAGCGTCTCGGGCGAGGGCGGGCAGCCGGGGGCGTACGACGTCGACCGGCACGACCTGGTCGACCCCCTGCACGATGGCGTAGTTGTTGAACATGCCGCCGGTGGACGCGCAGACGCCCATGGAGATGACCCACTTGGGCTCCATCATCTGGTCGTAGACCTGTCGCAGCACGGGCGCCATCTTCTGGGAGACGCGTCCGGCCACGATCATCAGGTCGGCCTGCCGCGGCGAGGCGCGGAACACCTCCATCCCGAGCCGGCTGATGTCGTAGTCCGCCGCCCCGACCGACATCATCTCGATGGCACAGCACGCCAGTCCGAAGGTGGCCGGCCAGACGCTGTTGCGCCGCGCCCACTTGACCAGGTCCTCCATCCGACCGGTCAAGAAGTTGTGCTGAAGGTCCTCGAACCCCATGCCTCAGGCCGCCTCACCCGACGTCGGTGCCGCACTGATGCGAGTGATGGTCGACTCCGAGGTCCGGCTCGGCATACCCGGCTGCAACGTCTTCGGCGGTCCCCAGGTCAGCGCGCCGTTCGAGATGAGGTAGAGGAACGAGACGAACACCACCGCGGCGAACACGATGACCTCCACCAGTCCGAAGGTGGCGATCTGGTGGAAGACCACGGCCCAGGGGTAGAGGAAGACGATTTCGATGTCGAAGATGATGAAGATCATGGAGACCAGGTAGAAGCGGACCGGGAAACGCTGCGGTGGCTCCACGCTCGGCACGATCCCGCACTCGTACGGTGCAAGCTTCGCCGCGCTGGGCTTCTTCTTCGGTGCCAGCATGGCCGACGACACCAGGGAAAAGACGGTGAACCCGAAGGCGAGCACGGCCATGATGAGGATCGGGAGGTACTGGTCCACTGTGGTCCGTTTCTACCATGCAGTCCCTGCTGGGAGCACATCCGCGCACCGCCCGGACCGCCCCGGGCGCGGGCCTACGATGCGGTCGTGACGCCAGCCGACGAGCAACCCCCGATCGGGCCGCCGGAACAGACGGCGCCGGACACGACAGAACCGGTGGACGTCGCCGCAGCGGCGGCGAGTGACGGCGCGGACCGACCGGTCGGACCGACCCGCAAGGCTCCGCCGAAGAAGGCGTCGTCGTCGCGGGCGAAGAAGGCCACGTCGTCCTCGGCCACGAAGAAGGCGTCGTCGCGGGCGGAGAAGGCCACGTCGTCCTCGGCCACGAAGAAGGCGTCGTCCCGGGCGGAGAAGGCGCCGTCGAGAACGAAGAAGGCACAGTCGTCCTCCGAACGGCCTCGTCGCCGGGCGCCCGAGCCGGTGCACGACGTCCTCGTCGTCGGGGCAGGTCCGTCTGGTGCCTCGTGCGGCTATTGGTTGGCCGACGCCGGGTGGGACGTGGTGGTCGTCGAGAAGAAGGAGTTCCCACGCGAGAAGACGTGTGGCGACGGGCTGACGCCGCGGGCGGTGCGTCAGCTGGCCGACATGGGCCTCGAGGATGCGCTGAGGGACTCGCACCGCTACAGCGGTCTGCGTGCCTTCGGTTTCGGCCACTCCATGGAGATGTCCTGGCCCGAGCACCCCAACTTCCCCGACTACGGATACACCATCACCCGCCACGACCTCGACGGGCTCGTCGCCGCCCGCGCGGCCGAGGTCGGCGCCACCCTTTGGCAAGGGACAGAGGTCACGGCGCTCGTCGTGGACGAGGCGGCGCCACCGGGTGGCTTGCCAGTGCTCTCGGGAGTCTCCGTCAAGGAGAAGTCCTCACGGAGCACCAGAACCGTCAAGGCCCGCTACGTGGTGGTGGCCGACGGTTCGAACTCGCGGGTCGGGCGCATGCTCGGCACGTCACGACAGCGCCAGCTGCCTCTGGGCATGGCCCTCCGCGGCTACTACCGGTCCGATCGCCACGACGATCCCTTCATCGAGTCGCACCTCGACATTCGTGACCCCGAGGGAGAGGTGGTGCCCGGGTACGGCTGGATCTTCCCCATGGGTGACGGCCGGGTCAACGTCGGCGTCGGACTGCTCTCGACCGAGCAGCGGTGGAAGGGCATCAACACCACCCCCCTGATGGATACCTTCGTCGGCTACGCCCCGGCCTCGTGGGGTTTGTCCCCCGACACCAGCCTCGGCCCGCCGACCGGGGGCAAGCTCCCCATGGGACTCTCGGTCGGACCGCGTGCCGGCGGCAACGTGCTCGTGGCGGGCGACGCCGCCGGAGTCATCAACCCCTTCAACGGTGAGGGCATCTCCTACGGCTACGAGACGGGGCGCCTCGCCGCCGCCGCACTCGGGCATGCCTTGACCGGCGGAGGAGAGGAGGCGCTGCTCGAGTACGACCGCAGCCTCAGCGCCGCCTACGGCGCCGTACTACAAGGTGGCCCGGGCCTTCGTCCATCTGATCTCACATCCAGAGGCCATGCGGGCGTGCGTCACCGTGGGTATGCGATCCGAGCTGTTCATGAAGCAGCTCCTGCGCATCATGGCGAACCTCATGCGGCCCGATGCGGCCGGACCCGCCGAGATCGGCTACCGCGCGCTCGAGCTCGTCTCGCGCGTGCTGCCGGACCCCGACGGGCTGGAGAATCCGGCCGCCTGACACGCTCGGGGCACGCAGCCCGGCCGATCCGCTGTGGATCGCCGGTCCAACCGTCCATCGAGGATTTCCAGCGCAGCCGCGCCGCGCAATGCCGCTCCCCCGACCCGGAGCTCCTCGTCGCTCAGCGCGGGCGTCGCGGCCTGATCGAACGCCGACGCTTCCAGGGGGCCGCCGGCGCTCGGGTCGTGGCGCGGACGGGGGACGAGGTGCACGTGGAGATGTGGCACGCCGTTGCCCAGGTGCAGCCAGTTCATCTTGACCGGCCGGGACTGTTCCTCCACCCCGGCCGCGACTCGAGCCACCTCGCTCCAGAAGCCCGCCGCCTCCTCGGACGACAGCTCCGTCGGCTCCGTCACGTGACGTCCCTTCCAGACCACGTACGCGTAGCCCGGACGGACCGGATGGCGTGAGAGGTATGCGTCGGACCAGCGGCCCTCAAAGACGCGGATACCGAAGGGTCCCACTTCAGCCTCGGACGGCGTGCACATGGGACACCCCTTGCCGTGACGCAGGTCCTCGAAATGCTCTGGCCACGTCCGGGAGTCCGCCACGAGCGACAGTCTCTCAGTCTGCTGCTCCCAGTCTGCAGCTCCCAGTCGCAGCTCCCAGCACACAGCTCGCGAGCGAGCGGCGGAGCACGACCTCGGCCGTCCGCTCAGCCGGGCCTGAGCGCGACCTCGGAGACCACCTCGGCTGCCGCCTCGCCGGCTGCCTCCACGACACGCGGTCAAGACCGCGTCGTCGTGGGCGAACCCGGGGAACATCACCTCGTACGGCCCGGGGGCGAGCGCCACCCCGCGGCGCAACATGGCGTGGAAGAAGCGGGGGTAGACCCCGTTGCCCGCGATCGCCTTCGCCGCCTCGTAGTCGGTCGGCGGCACAATCGGCTCCGTCCCCGGGGGAGCGAGGAACAGACCGGCGAGGGGTCCGACGCACGGGGCCGCGGCGCGCGAGCCCACCGGAGGTAACCGCCTGTTCCAGCTTCCGGGCAAAACGCCGCACCCTCTCGGGCAGGTCCTCGTAGCCCGACTCGGTCACGTGCGCGAGTACGGCCAGCCCGGCCGCGGTGGCGAGCGGGTTGCCCGAGAGCGTGCCGGCCTGGTACACGGGGCCGGTCGGCGCCAGCTGTCGCGATCAGGTCGCGGCTCCCGCCGAACGGCGCCGACGGGGAGGCCGCCGCCGATGACCTTGCCGAAGCACCAAAGGTCCGGGGTCGACCCCCGACCAGGCGGTGGCACCGCCCGAGCCGAGGCGGAACCCGGTGATGACCTCGTCGAAGATCAAGAGCGCGCCCGCGGCATCACACGCGGTCCGCAGGCCCGTCGAGGAACCCGGGCGCCGGCGCCACGAGGTTCATGTTGGCGGCGATCGGCTCGACGATGACGCAGGCCCTCGTCGCTCCAGCACGGGCGCACGTTGTAGGGCACGACCTCTGTGTCGGCGACCGCCCCGGCGGAGACGCCGACCGACCCGGGCAGGCCGAGCATGGCGACGCCGCTGCCACCACCGGCGAGGAGCCCGTCGGAGTGGCCGTGGTAGCACCCGTCGAACTTGACCACCCGGTCCCGACCTGTCGATACCGCGGGCCAGGCGCACCGCGGTCATTGCCGCCTCCGTACCGGACGAGACGAGGCGGATCTGTTCGCAGCCGGGTACGCGCTCGCAGATCGCCTCGGCCAGAAGGACCTCGCCGGGGGTCGGGCGCGCCGAAGGTGGTCCCCCGAGCCGGCGGGCCCTGGCGACGCGGCAGTGACACCGGATGGGCATGCCCGAGCAGCACGGCGCCATAGGACTGGACGAGGTCGACGTACCGGCGTCCCTCGGCGTCGGTGACGTAGGGGCCAGTCACCGGAGACGACCGTGTACGGCGTACCGCCGACCGAGGCGAAGGAGCGCACCGGGGAGTCCACTCCGCCGGGGATGACCCGCTCGGCGCGGGCGAACCACTGCTGCGTTCGACGCCGGCGGTCCTGGTCAGCCACCGAGGGGTTCGGCCATCTCCGCGGCGAAGTAGGTGAGGACGAAGTCGGCGCCGGCCCGCTTGAGCGTGATGAGTTGCTCGAGCGCGACGGCGGGTCCGTCGATCCAGCCGGCCGCCGCGGCGGCCTGCACCATGGAGTACTCGCCACTGACGTGGTAGGCGGCCAGCGGGACGTCGACGGACTGGCGCGCGTCGCGCAGCACGTCGAGCGAGGTCATGGCCGGCTTGACCATGATCATGTCCGCACCTTCGGCGAGGTCGAGCTCGATCTCGGCCAGCGCTTCGCGGCGGTTGTGCGGGTCTTGCTGATAGGCCCGCCGGTCGCCACCAGCCGCGATGGACACGTCGACCGCGTCGCGGAAGGGCCCGTAGAGAGCAGACGCGTACTTGGCCGCGTAGGCGAGGATGGCGACCTGGTCGTACCGGCGCCGTCCAGGGCGGCGCGGATGGCCGCCACCTGGCCGTCCATCATGCCGCTCGGGGCGACGATGTCGGCCCCGGCTTCGGCCTGGGCCAGCGCGATGCGCCCGTACAGCTCGATCGTGGGGTCGTTCAGGACGTCACCGTCAGGCCCGAGCACGCCGCAGTGACCGTGGTCGGTGTACTCGTCGAGGCACAGGTCGGCCATCAGGACGAGTTCGTCGCCGACCGCGTCGCGCAGTGTGCGCAAGGCGCGCTTGGACGATCCCGTCGGGATCGTAGGCCGAGCTGCCCTCGCGCGTCCTTCGCGCGCCGGCACGCCGAAGAGGATAGACCGGGGACACCGAGCGACACCAGGCGCTTGGCCTCGACACGAGCGAGTCGATGGTGTGTTGGGATTGGCCGGGCATGGACACGATGGGCGCCGGCACGTCGATTCCCTCCCGCACGAAGAGCGGCGCAACGAGGTCATCCAGGCCCAGGCGTGACCTCGGCCACGAGACGACGGAGGGCCGGGGTGCGCCGCAGCCGCCGCAGGCGCCGACCGGGAAGCCAGCAGTCGCCGGGAAGATGAAAGGGTTCGGCCGCTCGGGCTCGGCGACCATCGACTCAAGACACGGGCGACTCCGACTACGGCGATCCAGACTACGGGCGACTCCGGACTACGGCGTGCCGCCGCCCGGGCAGAAGTGATCCACGAGCTCCGCCACGATGCCCTCGGCCGATGCGTCCTGCGCTTGGCGGACGCCCGTCAGTGCCCCGGCCTCGCGGGCGGTCTCCGCGGTGGCCGGTCCGATGCAGACGACCAGCGCGGCACGGGAACGGCTGCTCCGTCGGGTCCCCGCAGCTCGCCGAAGGCGAGGACCGACGACGACGCGGTGAACACCAGGGCGTCGGCCGTCGCCACCCGGGCCAGCACCGCCCGATCGTGCGTGACCGCGTGCACGGTCCGGTACGCCGTCACCCGGTGGACCGACCAGCCCTTGCTCGCCAGGCCGTCAAGGACGGTGTCGGGCGCGATGTCCGCGCACGGGAAGAGGACGGGCGCGGATGGGCCGAGTCGTCGGGGAACTGCTCGACGAGGCCCCGGGCGCTGTGGTGCGCCGGCACCAGGTCCGGCTCCACACCGGAGCGACGCAACGCATCGGCGGTCGCCGGGCCGACGGCGGCCACGAGGACCGGGGCCAGGGCGCGGCGCGTCCCGGAGCTCGGACATGAACCGCTCGACCGCGTTGACCGAGGTGAGGACGACCCAGCCGAAACGCCCGGATGCGACCGCGGCGGCCGCGGCACCGAGGGCCGCACCCCCGTCATCGGCGTCGACCTGTCGGGTGAGCGGGAGCTCGACGACCTCGGCTCCGGCTCGTTCGAGCGCCTCGACCAGGCGCGCCGCGCCGAGACCCGACCGGGTGGCCACCACGACCCGGCCCGCCAGCGGTCGCGCCGCCGGGCCGGCCTCGGCCCCGATCACGCCGGCCGGAGACGAGCCGAGGGCCGCCACCGCTCCGACGACGATGACCGCCGGCGCGTCGACCTGGACCGAGCCCAGGCGGCCCAGCGTCGTGCGCACGACCCGTTCGGCCGGCCCGGTGCCCCGCTCGATGACGGCGACCGGCGTCTCCGGGTCGCGTCCGCCCTTCACCAGCGCCTCGGCGACCGCGGCCCTCGTCGTCACCCCCATGAGGACGACGAGCGTGCCGCCCGCCCTGGCCAGGGCGTCCCAGTCGACGGCGCCGGGTGCAGCCGCATCTCCGACACGTCCGGTGACGACGGTGACCGAAGAGGCCATGCCCCGTTGGGTCACGGGGATCCCGACCACGGCCGGTACTCCGAAGGCCGAGCTCACCCCCGGGACGACCTCCCAGTCGATGCCCGCCTCGCGGAGGACCTCGACCTCCTCGCCGCCGCGGCCGAACACGAAGGGGTCTCCGCCCTTGAGCCGGACCACGACGGCGGCGCGCGCGTCCGTGCTCGACCAACAGCCGGGCGATCTCCTCCTGGCGTGTCCTGTCCCGCGTCGCGTCCGGCTCCTTGCCCACGTCCACCACGACCGCGTCCGGGCACGCCAGGCTCAGGACGGCCGGGGTCGACAAGACGGTCGTGCAGCACGACGTCGGCCCGGGCCAACAACTCGGCGCCCCGGCGGGTGAGCAGCCCGGGGTGACCCGGTCCTGCGCCGACGAGGTAGACGGTCACGCCACCTCGAATCCGTCGATCGACACCCCGCCGCCGTCCACCAACAAGGCGCGGGCGACGGCAGTCCCGAGTGCTTCGGGCTCGTGCCCGGTCTCGTCGACCCGAACCACGATCCGCCCGTCGCCGCTGGCAACCAGGCCGTGCACGCGTAGGGCGGCCACCGGCTCGGTGAGCGTCTCGGCCCACGCCGCGACGGGAACGGTGCAGCTGCCGCCGAGCTCGGCCAGCACGGCGCGCTCGGCTCGCAGCGAACGGTGCGCGGCCGGGTCGTCGAGCGCGGCCAGCTGCCGTCGCGTTGCGTCGTCGTCGGCGCGGCACTGCACCGCGAGGGCGCCCTGGCCGGCCTGGGGCAACATGACCATCGGGTCGAGGATGTCGGCCAGCCGCTGCGACCAGCCCAACCGATCCATGGCCGCCACCGCGACCACGACGGCGTGGACGTCGTCGGACTCACCGATCGACACCCGCCGGGCCATGTTGCCCCGCACGTCGGTGAAGACCAGGTCCGGCCTCAGCCACGCCAGCTGGGCCGCGGCGGCGCGCCGATCCCGTCCCCACGACACCACCAGCGGGGAGGTCGGACAGGGTGCAGCCGACCAGGCCGTCGCGCGGGTCGGCCCGTGTCGGCACGGCCGCGATCATCAGGCGCTCGTCCATGGCGGAGGAAAGGTCCTTGGCCGAGTGCACCGCTGCGTCAGCCCGGCCCTCGCCCACGGCAGCCTCCACCTCGCCCACGAAGACGCCCTGGCCCCCGATGCGGTCGAGGGGCGACGAGGCGTCCTCGTCCCCGCGGGTGCGGACGACGACGATCTCGACCTCGAGCCCGGGGTGGGAGGCCCGCAACGCCGCCGCCACCGAATCGGTCTGGCGCAGTGCGAGCGGTGAGCCGCGGGTGGCGAGGCGGAACGTTCCCACGGTGCTGAGTGTCCCATGGCACGGGGACGCCGAGTGCACAGCGACGCGGCGGTCACCCACACCGAAAGCGACGGTGGCAGCCCGCCGGTACGGGTCCGGCGGCCGGGCGCGGCGGGGACGGTGGCTACAAGTCGAAGAGGATGCGGAGGGCCTCGACCAGCCGCTCGCCGCGAGGCGTGCCTGCCGTCTCCTTCAACAAGACCGTGGGCTCGTGCAGCATCTTGGCCATGGCGGCGCGGGTGGCGGTGTCGACCTGCTCCCACTCCGACTCGCTCAGGTCGGCAAGCTGGGCCCGGTGACGCTCGAGCTCGGCGACGCGGAGCGTCTCGAGCCGTGAGCGCAGCGAGGCGATGATCGGCGCCGCGCCCCGCTGGCGGCTGGCCGTGCGGTAGCGCTCCACCTCCTCGTTCAGGATGGCCCGCGCCGCGACCGACTCCTCGGCGCGGTCGCCGAGGGCCCGGGCGACCAGCGCGCTCAGCGTGTCCATGTCGTGCAGCGTCACGCCCGGCAAGTCCGCCACGGACGGCTCCACGTTGCGCGGAACCCCGAGGTCGATCACCAACAGGGGACGCGCGACCCGGCAAAGTCGCTTGCTCGCACGACGTGGGACTCGGCCGCAACGGCTGCCAGCACGACGTCCGCCTCCGCGAGCTCGCCCCTCACCCGGCTGATCGGCGCCGGCGCGGATGACGGGGCCACCGGCGGCCTGGCGCACCAGTCCCTGCGCCCGAGCCAGCGAGCGGTTGACGACGACGACCGAACGCGGCGCATCCTCGGCCGTGATGTCGGACAGGGCGCGGCACACGCCGAGACCCATCTCGCCGGCACCCACCACGACGACCCGCTTGTCGCGCAAGCCCCGGCGATCCTCCCCTCGGGCGACGGTGACGGCGGCATAGGCGAAGGAGGTCGTCCCCTTCCCGATCCCCGTCTCGGTGCGCACACGCTTTCCGGTCTGGAGGGCATGGCGGAACAGAGCTGAGAGGACCGGGCCGCAGGTCCCCTCCTCTTGGGCCCGCTCGTAGGCCCGGCGCACCTGGCCCACCACCTCGCTCTCACCGGTGACCGCCGACTCGAGGCCGCATGCCACCGAGAACAGGTGCGCGGTGACGTCGTCATCGAAGCGGATGCTGGCGTGGACGGAGAGCTCCTCGGTCGACAGGCCCGACTGATCGCAAAGGACCTCGAAGATCTCCGCCACGGCGTCGTGGAAGCGGTCGACCACCGCATAGACCTCGGTGCGGAGGCAGGTCGAGAGCACCACCGCCTCTTGCACGTTGCGCCGGTGCCCCAGCGCCCGCAGGATCTTGTGCAGGTCGCCTTCGGGGACGGCCAACGCCTCGAGCAACGGCAGCGGGGCCTGCGTGTGCTGAAGCCCTACGACGACGACGGACACCTCTGCCTCCTGGTTCGTCTGCAATTCTGCCGGTGACGCGGCGGACCTCGCCAGTCAGCACTTCTGCCAACGACTCCATTTCTGTCAACCACCCTGCGCCTGGGTGATTCCCGACCGGGTTGGTGGTGGTTCGCCGCGATGCGGACCGTGCCCAGGGCTCCGGAAGGGGTGAGCTGGGGGAACGGGTGAGCTGGGACGGGGTGAGCTGGGGTGGACTCAGAGCTCAGGTCGAGCTCGGAGCCAGGCGAGAGCCCGACGGCCCGCACCAGCGGCACGGGTGTCCCCTCGGTGCCCGCGGCGCTCTCGGTCCCCCGGGCGGCCCCGTCGTGACGGGCGCGGTAGAAGCCCAACACCTGGAGCTCGATCGAAAGGTCGACGTAGCGGATGTGCACCTCGGGCGGGACGACGAGCACGCGTGGGGCGAAGTTGAGCAGCGACGTGGCCCCGGCACCGACGAGGAGGTCGGCCACCTGCTGGGCCGCCCAGCCCGGAGTGGTGATGACCCCGAGATCGAGCCCTTCCGACGGCGCCAACGCGGCCAGCTCGTCCATGTGGCGGACGGTGATGCCCCTGATCTCCTCGCCGACGACCCGGGGGTCGACGTCGAAGAGGGCGGCGATGTGACACCCCCGGGACGCGAACCCGGCCGAATTGGTCGAGGGCGCGACCCAGGTTGCCGATGCCGACGATGGCCACGGACCAGTCCTCGTCGACGCCGAGCGCGCGGTCGATCTGCTCGATGAGGAACGCCGGGTCGTAGCCGCTGCCCCGTGTCCCGAAGGACCCGAGGAGCGACAGGTCCTTGCGCACCTTGGCCGCGTTCACCCGAGCCGCGGCCGCCAGCTGCTCGGACGAGACGGTGACGGCGCCGTTGCGCGCCAACTCCGCCAAGATGCGCTGGTAGACGGGCAACCGCAACACGGTGGCTTCGGGGATCCGCCGGGGCAGCGAGGACTGCTCGGTGCTCATCGCGTCGGATGGTATCGAGGGGTCTCGCTCCGGCACCAAACCCGCTGCGTGGTGAGGCCGGTCGTCGGGCGCACCATCACCGATCACCGTCACCACGCCAGGACGACCAGCTCTCCCGCCGTCACATTGAGCCACGTCGCCGCGGACGCCTCCCGAGTCACCACGGCCAGATGGCCGTTGGCGTCGACCAGGAGGCCCAGCTCTCCCAGCGCCAGCTCGGAAAAGGCCTCGACCCGGCGCAGGTACATGCCCTCGGGGACGAGAGCGGGCGGGAGCGAGTCGGGCTGGCCCTGGCCACCGCCCGGTGTCAACGACACCAGCTCGATGACGCCCGCGGCCGGTAACCCGGCCGTCCCGGCGTCGGACTCGGTCGCCGCCAGCTGAAGGTTCCCGTACCGGTCGACCCAGGTGACCTCGGCGCGCAGGCAGGGCCGTCCGTCACCGAGGCGGCCGGTGTCGACCACTCCGCCGATCAGGCGCATCAGCGACGCGGGCTCGAGGGGTTCACCGAGGCTCTCGAAAGCGGAACCGGCACACAGGTCAGCCGCAGCCGGCCCGAAGACGTCCCGACCGTCGAAGGTCCGCCCTCGGCGTGCGGGCTCGGCCTCGTCCGACGGCGGACCTCGAAGCTCGACGGCCCGTGCCACCGGAGCCCCGCCCGCGCCGGCCGCCGCCTCCGCCGCGGCCACCAGCAAACCGTTGTCGGGACCCACGAAGTAGAGAGGCGCGTCGCGGCGGTCAGCCTCGAGCGCCACGGCGCGACGCGTCGTGCCCACGCCCGGGTCGACCACCGCCAGCACCACGCCGCTTTCGAGATGCGGGACGGCGCGCACCAGCGCGTGGCTGCCGGCGCGCACGTCGAAGGGAGGGATCTCGTGGGTGAGGTCGATGACGGTGGCATCCGGCGGCGCGCGCGGCGATGACGGCGTGCACGACCCCGGCGAACTCGTCCCGGGTTCCGAAATCAGAGAGGAAGAAGACGGTTCGTACGGGCCGGCCGGTCACGTTCTGCTGGCCCGCCTGCTCAGCGCTGCAGGCTCCGGGCCCGCTCGGTCGCCGCAGCGACCGCTTCCATGAAGGCGGAGCGGACAGCGCGCGACTCCAGGCTGCGGATGCCGGCGGCCGTCGTGCCGGCCGGGGAGGTGACCTCGGCGCGCAGCGCGTCGGGATCGCGCCCGGTCTCCCGCAACAGCGCCGCGCTTCCGGCCATGGTCTCGATGACGAGGGTGCGGCTCACGTCGCGGGTCAGGCCCATCTGCACCCCCGCCTCCATCAGCGCCTCCGCGACCAGGAAGAAGTAGGCGGGTCCCGAACCTGACAGGCCAGTCACCGCATCGAGCAGGCGCTCGGGCAGGCGGACGACGCTGCCGACCGCGGAGAGGATCTCCTCGGCCCAGGCCAGATCTTCCGAGGTGGCGAAGGAACCGCCCGAGATGGCGGTGACCCCTGCGCCGACGAGCGCCGGCGTGTTGGGCATGGCCCGCACGACCACCGGCTCTCTCCCGAGCGCGGCCTCGAGCCGCTGGCTCGGAAGGCCGGCAACGATCGACAGCACCCGCCGCACACCGGTGGGGACCAGCGACCGGCAGGCGGACTCGGCCATGTCCGGCTTCACGGCCAGGACGGCACCGGCGATCCGCTCGCCCCGTGCGACGCTGTGTCGGCGCTCGCCCTGGTCGCCACTATGGCCCTCATGACCACCATGGCCACCGTGGCCACCGTGGCCACCGTGGTCCTCGACGTCGCCGAACACGCCCGGCTCCGGCGCGCCGAGCACGGACAGACCCGGGTACGTCGCCTGGAGCTGTTGACGGCGTTCGGCCTCCGGCTCGATCACGGCCAGATCCGCGACCTCGGCCCACCCCGAACGGAGGAGCCCGCCGATCAGCGCCGAACCCATCTGGCCCCCTCCGACGACGAGCAGGCTGGTCACGGCTGGGGAGCCTGGGGAGCTCGACACCGCATGGACGATAACGACCCGGCGTGCCGGGCGCCCGGGGCGCCGGGGCGTCGGGGCGTCAGCGACG
Organism: uncultured Acidimicrobiaceae bacterium; assembly: GCA_963824445.1. Lineage (GTDB taxonomy): Bacteria > Actinomycetota > Acidimicrobiia > Acidimicrobiales > RAAP-2 > Bog-473. The sequence continues at coordinate 150,774 of CAWGPG010000005.1, forward strand.
CGGTCGGCGCCGGTAGGTCGATGGGTAGCCCATCGTCATGGCCGTGGGGAAGTGCTCGTCGGTGTAGAACACCGAGGACCCGGCGATGCGGTCGAGCTCGTCGTCGTCGATCAGGCGGGCGGGCACGCGGCCGACCAGGTACACCGCGTCCTCGGGGCCGAGCGCGAACCACATGCCGAAGAGCTGGGCGTTGCGGCGCATCAGATAGGCGTAGACGTCCTCCTTGTTGGCCTCGGGCGCGGGCATGAACTGGGCCTCGTGGTGGAGTGTGCGCTGCTTGAGCGTGAACCACACCGTGATGAAGTCCTTCTCGTCACCCTTGAAGCGGAGATACCAACGGAACGACGCGGTGCGGTCGCTCACCTCCTGGCGCTCGGCTGCGACCAGGAAGCCGCGCTGCGTCCAGCTCGCGCTGGGCCCAGGCGTCGATGCAGGCGACGGCCGCAGCCATCTCCTCCTCCTCGGGGAGGTCGACCAGCGGCACCGTGACGAGCCGATCCGACTCGAGGTTCAGCCGCACTCGACGAGGCGGCCCGCGGCCAGCTCGTCGTGCAACTCCACCAGGGCCGCGGCGGCGGCCCGCCAGGTATAGCGGCGGGCTCGCAGCACCGAGGCGGTGGAGAAGCGCTCGGCCGCCAGCGGCTCGTCGAAGACCCGGCGCACGGCGGCCGCGTACGCGCGCGGGTCGGGATCGTCGACCAGGAAGCCCGTGCGCTCGTGGTCGACGAGCGTGGTCAGGCCCCCGACGGCGGACGCCACGACCGGGGTGCCGCAGGCCGCCGCCTCGAGGGCCACCAGCCCGAACGACTCGGAGCGGCTCGGCACGATGCACACGTCAGCGGCGCGGTAGTACGAGGACAGGAGCTCGTGGGGCTGGGGCGCGACCACGTGCACCCGGTCGCGCACGCCCCTGGCGTCGGCCGCATCGATGAGCGCGCGCAAGGACTTCTCCCCGTGCGGCCCGCTCGGGCCGCCCACGACGACCAGGCGGTAATCGGCGTCAGCGTCGGTACCGGCACCGGCGCCGCGGGAGGCACTGCGCAACTCGGCGAGTGTCTCGACGGCGACATCGGCGCACTTGAGCGGCTGGATGCGGCCGACGAACAGCAGCAGGCGACCGTCCTCGGGCAGTCCGAGCGCCCGTCGGGCCTGGGGCCGGTGGCCGGGCCCGAAGAAGGCGTGGTCCACGCCAGGTGCGACGATGCGGATGCGGCCGGGGTCGCCGCCGTAGAGCGAGGCGATCTGTTCGGCTTCGACCGTGCACGACGCCAGCACCGCGTCCGAACACTCGATGATGCTCGCCTCCGCCTCGGCCCGGCGATGAGGCATGTCTGCCTCGACCTCTTCGGGTACGGCTTCGGCCTTCACTCGATCGAGGGTGTGGAACGTGCAGACGAGCGGAAGCTCGAGCTCGTGTTTGATCACGTGTCCCGACAAGCCCGACAGCCAGTAGTTGGCATGGATGGAGGTGTAGGGACCACCGGGCGTCGTCCGCCGGACCGGTACCGGCGGCCGAGAGATCGGCCATCAGAGTGAGGACCCTCGCCGTGAACTCGTCGACGACCGCCGGGAGTGCCTCCTTGGGCACGGTGTGGAGCGGGCCTGCCGGCACGTGGTGCACGCGGAGGCCCGGCTCGATGTCGACGGTGCGGGGCAGATCGGGAGACCAGGCCCGCGTGAACACATCACAGGCGACGCCACGGCGCGCCAGTGCGGCGGCGAGCTCCCGCACGTAGACGTTCATCCCTCCGCCGTCGCCCGTGCCCGGCTGCGCCAGTGGCGACGTGTGCAGGGAGAGGACGGCAAGGCGGCGCATGGCGGCTGAGAGCCTACCGGTGGCGCCGATTTCGGCTCCCGAATGCCGGTTTCGGCTTCGACTCCCGTTCCCGGGCCCGGGCCCGGGGGAAGGGACCGAACGTCGTGAGGCTCGCGCGCCGCCGGCGCGAGCTCAGGCGGAGGCGGTCGCGCTCGGGCGTGTAGGCCGTCGTCCCGATGCTTTGGCCCGACCGTCCTTCTCCGTCGACGGCTCGACCGGCACCCGTCCCGATGCCGTGTCCGGTGGCCGCGTCGAGGGATCCGCGGAGGACGGGGCGGGTGAGGGCGGGTCTGCGCTGGACGGGGTTGGTGTGGACGGGGCTGGGGTGGACGGGGCTGGCGGGGTGATGTGGACGGGGCTCGGGTAGACGCGTCGGCGGTCGACGCGTGTTCGGAGGCTCGCGTCGCGCGTTCTTCCTCGTACTCCCGGCGGAACGAGAGGTAGATGCGCACGAGCGCCTGCTTGTGCTCCTCGCTGATGCTCGGGTCCACCATGATCGCCCGGGTCAGGTCGGGCGTAGCCTCGGGAGGCTCGAGGATGCCTGCCTGCACGTAGAGGGTCTCGGCGGAGATGCGCAGCGCCTTCGCGATCTGCTGGAGGATCTCGGCCGAGGGCCGGCGAAGTCCGCGCTCGATCTGGCTCAGGTAGGGGTTCGAGATCCCGGCCAGCTCGGACAGGCGTCGTAGTGACAGCCGGGCCGAGCCACGTTGCTCGCGGATGAACGCCCCGAGATCGTGCCAACGGTCCTTGGGGTCCGTGCTCACTTCTGCAAGCGTACCGCCGCGACGTCTCAGCGCCCGGGTTGGACCAGGCGGGACGCCTGGACGACGTGACGCGCCTCGGTTGCCACCCACCGGTGTTCGGGTATGGTCCAGCTCGAACCCCCCGAAACTCATCGAGCGAGGAGACCAACATGGCCGAGTACACCCTGCCCGACCTTCCCTATGACTACGCGGCGCTCGAGCCGCACGTCTCGGGCCAGATCATGGAGCTCCACCACGACAAGCACCACGCCGCATACGTGACCGGCGCCAACCAGACGCTTGAGAAGCTGGCCGGTGCGCGGGACAGGCGACGACTTCGGTGCCATCGTCGGCCTTGAGAAGACGCTCGCCTTCCACACCTCTGGCCACGTGCTGCACTCGATCTTCTGGAAGAACCTGAGCCCGGACGGCGGCGACAAGCCCGACGGCGCGCTCGGCTCGGCCATCGACGAGAACTTCGGTTCGTTCGACAAGTTCAAGGCCCACATGACGCAGGCAACTTCGACCATTCAGGGGTCGGGCTGGGGAGCACTGGCCTACGAGCCCCTGGCCGGGCGCCTGATCGTCGAGCAGGTCTACGACCATCAGGGCAACGTCGGACAAGGGGTCAGTCCCTCTGCTGGTGTTCGATGCCTGGGAGCACGCCTTCTATCTTCAGTACAAGAACGTGAAGGCAGACTTCTTCGCGGCCCTGTGGAACATCGTGAACTGGTCCGACGTGGCCGCGCGGCTCGACGCGGCCAAAGCGCTCAAGGTCGCCGGCTGAGCTGTTCGGGTTCGAATGCCGCCTCCAACGGGGGTATTCGACGTGGTGTGCTCCGGAGGAAGTCCGGTGAACGAGCGGGATCAGAGTGACAGCGGCAGGTGCTGCTCGCAAAGGGTGCGGGCCGGGTCTTGCTCCAACAGGGTGTCGGGGATGGGTGAACCGCAGGTCGCACACGAGCCGTAGGCGCCCTCGCTCAAACGCGTCAGTGCTTGGTCAACCGAATCGAGCACGGCGCCGGCGCGGGCGAGCTCCGACTCGTAGCGTTCGTCCACTCCCTTGACGCTACCGGACGGGTGGTCACCGGCTTCGGAGCTCCGGTCCGACACCTCCAGCCGCCGTCGCGGCAGCGGGCGGCGTCCGCGCATGTCCCGTCTACAACGAGTGTTCCACCTCCTCGGCGGCTCCCGACTCCACCCGGTCCGATTCAGCTTCCTAATCTGACCCCGTGACACCCGAGGGCACTCCCCTCGCGCTCGTCGGCGCGCATCTGCCCGTGCCGTGCGTGGACGGCTCGGAGCGGCCGTACCGCGACCTCGACTGCGCCGCCTCGACCCCGGCGTTACCCGCGGTCGCGGGGCGGGTACACGAGTTCCTGCCGTGGTACTCGAGTGTGCATCGTGGCGCCGGTTACAAGTCCCGGCGGGCGACGGCCGAATACGAGGCCGCCCGCGATGAGGTACACCGCTTCACCCGCAGGCCGCCCGGCGGCGGCGGCGACGTGGTCGTCCTGGTGCGCAACACGACCGAGGCCATCAACCACTTGGCCTACCGCCTCGATCTCCGGCCTGACGACGTCGTGGCGACGACAGTGGTCGAGCATCACGCCAACATTTTGCCCTGGGCTCGCGTGGCTCGCCGGCGCTGGGTGGAGTGCGGCCCCGACGGCACCTTCAGCGTCGAGGACGTCGCCGCGGTCCTCGACGAGTCGCCACGGCCCACCGTGCTGGCTGTGACCGGCGCGTCCAACGTGACCGGTTGGGTTCCGCCCGTCGCGGAGATCTGCGCCGAGGCTCACCACCGCGGGATCCCGGTGGTCCTCGATGCAGCGCAGGTCGCGCCGCACCGCCCGATTCCGACCGAGCCAGACGTCGTGGCCTTCAGCGGTCACAAGATGTACGCGCCGTTCGGCGGGGGTGCGCTGGTCGGCCCCCGGCGCTGGTTCGAGTCGGGCGACCCGTTCCTGGCCGGAGGCGGAGCGGTCGACCTCGTCGATCTCGACGAAGTCATCTGGACGGAACCACCGGAGCGTGAGGAAGCGGGCTCGCCGAACGTCGTCGGAGCTGTCGCGTTGGGCGCAGCCATGCACGAACTGCAACGGATCGGATGGGACGCGATCCACGATCACGAGGCCACACTGTCGGCGCGGCTCCAAGAGGGTCTTCGTGGCATCGAGGGCGTCCGCGTGCTCGGGCCTGAGCCCAACTCTGGCGCGGACCTCCTCGCCGTCACCACCTTCACCGTCGAGGGTATGCACCACGCGCTGGTCGCGGCACGGCTCAGTGCCGAATTCGCCGTCGGTGTGCGCCACGGCTGCTTCTGCGCACACCCGTACCTCATCCGCCTCCTCGGCGTCGGCCTCGACGGGGTCGCACGAGCTCGCGCCGCCGTCCGCCGCGGCGACCGTCGCTCCATCCCGGGCGCGGTTCGGGCCAGCTGCGGGATCGGGACGTCCGCCGAGGATGTCGACGCGCTGCTCGAGGCCGTCCGAGTCCTGGCCAGGGGCGAGCCGGCCCCGGTCAGCTACGTGCAGGACCCGGTCACGGCGGACTTCTGGCCCGAGGGTGACGCTCCCGGCTGGAGCAGTGCGGAGCGTCCCGCCGGTGCCGCGTGCGCCCGAGGCTGAGCGGTCGTTTCGTGCCCTGGTGGCGGCTGCCGTGCGCCTTGGCCTTGACGGTCGTGACCCCCGCGCTGGCGGGCTGCTCCTCGGCGGGAAGCGGCACACCCGCGACCGAGACCGGGTGGGTGGCCACGGGCGCCTCGGTCACGTTGCCGGGCTCGGGCGTCACACCAGTCGACCTCAGCCGGGGCCGCGCCGAAGGTCAGGTCTTCGTGGGCAGCCTGCCGTCGGCGCTCGCGTACACCCCCGGGGACACGGGGCTGCTCGCGGTGGCGCAGGGCGACGACACGCTCTCCGAGATCGATCCGACGACGCACCAGGTGGTGCGCACCGTCGGCGTCGGCATCGAGCCGGATGCCGTGACGGTCGCCCCGGGCGGGAAGGATGGCAAGGGCATCGCCCTGGTCGCCAACTTCGGCTCCAACTCGGTGACACCGGTCGACCTCGGCACATGGCGCGCCGACCGGCCGGTACCGGTAGGACTTCAACCGGTAGCCATCGCCGTCTCGACCGAGAGGCCCGGCGCCGCGACGGCATTCGTGGCCGACTTCGGGAGCAACGAGGTGACGCCTATCAGCGTGCCTGCTCTCGCGCCGAGGTCTCCCGTTCCAGTCGGTCCCGGCCCCCAAACTGCGGTCGTTTCTCGGGGCTACGTGCTGGTGGGGAACTTCGGGAACCACACGCTCAGCGCGCTCGACGCCGCGACCGGACATCTCGTGACCACCGTGCCGTTGCCGTTCAACCCGACGGGACTCAAGGCCACGCGTTCGGGCCTGGTCTACGCCTGTGGTGGCGCCGCCGTGGCTCCGGTGACGGTGACGGGGTTCGGCCCAGTGGTGGGCACGCCGCTGACCCTCCCCGGGGTCGCGCAGGGCATCGCGCTCGACCGGCGAGGAACAACGGCATGGGTGACGTTGCGGGGAGGACTCATGGCCGAAGTGGATCTGGTCCACCTTCGGGTGGTGAAGAAGATCGAGCTAGGTGGGCACCCCTCCGCCGTCGTCGTCGGGCCGGGTTGACCCGACTCGTACGGCCTGCGACGCGAGGGATGGATCATATTTCACCTGTCGTTCAATTAAGCCGGCGTTCAATTGCTCGCAGCGTGCGACCAAAAACCGCGATCGGTCGCGCTCCCTGTTGAGCGAACGGCCCTGGTCCGAGCTTCACCCGCTTGTGTAGACGGCCCGGGCGCGGAAACGCAGCGGGCGCTCGGCCAGCTCCTCGAGGTAGTGAGCCGTCCAACCGGCGACGCGCGCGACGGCGAAAAGCGTGCGGCCGGCATCGGGCGGCATGCCGGTGCCCCAGCTCAACACGGCCAGGGCAAGATCGCAGTTCGGGGGTGGGAGCTCGTGCACCGCGGCAAGCACCACCACCTCGCGTGCAAGGGCGCGGCGATCCTCATCGAGCAACGGCTCAGCCAGGTCCATGAGCGCGCGGTACCGCGGATCCCCGCTGGTGTACACGGTGTGGCCGAAGCCCGGCACACTGCCGCGCTCACGAAGAACGTTGTCGAGGGCTCGCGACGCGCCATCGCGCTCGGCCATGGCCAGGAGCTCGTAGACCTGCTCGCTCGCACCCCCGTGGTACGGACCGGCAAGCGTGGCCATGCCGGCGGACAGCGCGTCGTATGGGTCAGCCCTGACTGACGCGGCAACGCGGACAGCCAAGGTGGAGGCGGCCAACTCATGGTCGGCCAGGAGGACGAGAGCGGCGTTCACCGCCGCCGTCGGGATGGGTCGGGCCGCGCCATCCCCGAGCCGGGCCGCCAACCTCGACGCGAGGAGGCTGTCGTCTCCGTCGGAGCGCTCGGGTACGGGGGCGCCTCCGGGCAGACGGGCGGCTTCGGACACGGCGCGGACGGGCTCCGACTCCCCCACGACATCGACCAGCGCCGCGGTCACTCGGCGCGCGGCGCGGGCCACCGGCTCGGGTCGACGATCGGACCGCAGCGGATCTGAGGCGCCGCACATGACGAGTGCCCACCGCATTCGGTCCATGGTCGACGTCAGCGGACAACTCCCGAGCAGAGGGGCAGACCAGTCGCCGCGGGCTGGCGACCGCCACAGCCACTCGGCCACGTCCTCGAAGGCCCACGAGGCGGCGAGCTCGGTGGCCGCCCGGCCACGGTAGAGAGGTCCACGCTCGAGATGGAGCCGGGTCACCGCCGTGGTGACCGTGGCCAGCCGGGTGGGCGTCCGGCCCTCCCGGCTCCGGGTGGCAAGCGTCTCGACCTCGTCCAGGTCGAAGAGACTGCCCCGGCTGTCCGGGTCCCGGTGCGACTCGAGGAGGCCTCGGCTGACGTAGGCGTAGAGCGTCGGCACCTTGACCCCGAGTCGTCGGGCGGCTTCCTCCGTCGTGAGCATCCGGTCCATGCACACGGACTCTACATTGACTTGATCAATATTTACACGACCGGGTTTGAGCAGGCAGAGTGGATCTCATGAAGACGATTGTGCGAGACCTGATGACCTCCCCTGCCGTCACGTGCGGGGCCGGAGACACCCTGGCCGATGCGGCGAGGGAGATGCATCGAGCCGACACCGGATCGGTCGTGGTGACCGACAGTGGCAAGGTGGTGGGAATCCTCACCGAGCGGGACCTCCTGCGGGCCGCCGCAGCGGTGGCGCATCCGGGGCGAGAGGCGGTGCGGCTGTGGATGACGGCCCAGCCCGATGTGCTGGGACCGGACGAGCGGGTCGACACCGCCTGGGCCAGTCTCACCTCCCACCACTATCGGCATCTGCCGGTGGTCGACGGTGGCGCATGCGTCGGGGTGGTGTCATTGCGGGACCTCATGGGGGTGGCACGCATACGCCCCGCGGCCGAAACAAGCGGTGACGTCCCAGCCGGGCTCGAGGGTGTCGTCGTGGCCGAGACGACGGTCGGCGACGTGCGCGGGCAGGAGGGCTTCTTCCACTACAGGCAGTACTCCGCCGTGGACTTGGCGAAGACGCGGACACTCGAGGACGTTTGGTACCTGTTGTTCCGGGGCGAGCTCCCGGACGCGGGAGCCTCGGCGGCATTCGCAGCGGAGGTCGGGCGGCGTCGGGTCATGCCGCCCGGGCTCTCCACATTGCTTCCAGCGCTGGCGCAGCGCGGGTCGCCGCTCGACGTGCTCCGCACTGCGGTCTCGCTCTTGGGGGCTGAGCTCGGCTGGCGGCCGACCCACGACATCGATGCGGACGAGCTCGCGGATGAGGCCCTCGGCCTCTGCGCGGTCGTCCCGACCATTCTGGCCGCGGCGCACAGGTTCCGACAGGGTGAGGAGCCAATCGAACCACGGCACGACCTCGGCGCGGCGGCGAACTATCTCTACATGCTCACGGGTCGGGAGCCGAGCCCAGCGCACGCGAGAGCGATTGAGCAGTACATGATCCTGACGATCGACCACGGCTTCAACGCGTCGACCTTCACGGCGCGCGTCGTGACCTCGACTGGCGCCGACCTCGGTGCCGCGATCGTCGCGGCGATCGGCGCGCTCTCCGGGCCGCTCCACGGGGGAGCGCCGAGCCGGGCGCTCGACATGCTCGACACCATCGGTTCGCCCGACAGGGCTGAGGCTTACCTCCGCGACGCGGTCACGCGCGGGGAACGGATCATGGGCTTCGGTCACCGCGTCTACAAGACGGACGACCCGCGCTCCCTCCTGCTCCGCTCGGTCTCCGAGGATCTCGGCGGCCCGTTGGTCGAGTTCTCCCAGGAGGTCGAGCGCACGACGGTGGACGTCCTGGCCGAGCTCAAACCGGGACGGCAGCTCTACACCAACGTCGAGTTCTACGCCGGCGTCGTCATGCACACCTGCGGCATCCCCCGCGAGATGTTCACCCCGACGTTCGCCTGCGGCCGCGCCATTGGCTGGTGCACCCACGTAATGGAGCAGGCTTCACACAACCGGCTGATCAGACCCGCGGCTCGCTACGTCGGTCCGCCTCCGCCGCAACCCGTCCCGGGCATCGGAGGGGGCGTCCCGCCGACGGCCTGACGCAGCTTGGACGCGGCGCTCCTCGCAAAGGCAGCGCGACTCGCAAAGCCGCCCGGTTGTAGCAGCAGCGGCTCACCCACAGGCCGGCAGAGCCGCACAATTGCTGCTGAGCCGGCAGTTCCGGTACCAATCCGATGTCAGATCGGAGACCGTGGCCGCGACCAACGCCCGGAAGTGAGAGGCGTTGCTGGCTGCCATCAAGCCGTTGACGGCGGAGTGGACCGAACGCGAACGCAAAATCGCCGGCGGGATGCTCGATGTGCTGTGGAGCGTGGTCGCCTACGGGCGGTTGGTGACCGATAGGGAGCTCGATCTGCCTGATGCCGTGGCCGGCACCACTTGGGTGATCGGCTCGTAGAGGCCGCGATCCGCACTGGTCAGAAACCCGAGGAGCGCCGATGATCAACGCCTCACCTTCGCCTCGCCGGGCGACGACAGCGTCGCAACGAGCCCGGACGCGGCTCGGAGCTGCCTGGCTCGACCACCGCCACGCCATGATGGCGCCATTGATCCTTCGACGAGAACAGGACTGATCCGATGCCCACATCGACCGACAGCGACGTGTATTACGACCCCTACGACGTCGAGATCTACGCCGATCCGTATCCCACGTTCAAACGATTGCGCGACGAGGCGCCGCTCTATCGCAATGACGCCTACGACTTCTATGCCTTGAGCCGCTTCGCCGATGTGAAGGCCGCATTCGGCGATCCGGAGACTTTCAGCTCGGCCAAAGGCACGATGCTCGAGACGATCAACTCCGACTTCGTCCCCAGCCCCGGTTTCTTCATCAACGAAGATCCTCCAATCCACACCGGGCATCGCAGCGTGCTATCCCGCGTATTCACCCCTCGCCGGGTGCAACTCCTAGAGCCACAGATACGGGCCTACGCGTGTCAGTTGCTCGACGGCCTGCAGGACCGTGAGTCGTTCGACTTCGTGGACGAAGTGTCATCGCTCGTGCCGATGCGGGTCATCAGCATGCTTCTCGGCATTCCCGACGAGGACCAAGACGAGATCCGCATCCGCGCCGACGAGCGGCTCCGCCGTGAACCAGGCAAGGCGAACGCCACCGCCGGTCGCTACGGCGACGGTGGTCCGTTCGGCACCTACCTCGATTGGCGAGCCGAGCACCCCTCGGACGACCTGATGACCGGCCTGCTGAACGTGGAGTTCGAAGACGAGTCCGGGACGGTGCGGAAACTCCGGCGCGACGAGGTTCTCATCTACGTGAACCTCCTCGCCGCCGCAGGAAACGAGACGACCAACCGGCTCATCGGATGGACAGCCAAGCTGCTCGGCGAGCACCCCGAACAACGCCGCGCCGTCGCCGCAGACAGATCCCTCGTGACCAATGCCATCGAGGAGGTGCTCCGCTTCGAGGGTCCCGCCCTCAACGGCAGTCGCTACGTCACCCACGACGTCGAGCTCCACGGTGAGATCGTGCCAGCCGGAAGCGCGCTCGTGCTGTTGCGTGGCGCGGCCAACCGTGACGAGCGGGTCTTCCCACCCGACGGCGACGTGTTCGACCTGCGCCGTCCGGCCAGCCAGCATCTCGCCTTCGGCTACGGGATCCACTTCTGCCTGGGCGCCGCGCTGGCACGCATCGAAGCCCGCATCGTTCTCGACGAGCTGCTCAATCGATTCTCGGACTGGTACGTCGCCCTCGACCGCTCCGAGCTCGACACCGCGGTTGTACGAGGCTGGAAGGCCCTGCACATCTCAATACCGTGAGGACTGGCTTACAAGACCTCGCACTCGGCGGTCACCGCTCCGGCTTCCAGGCAGCCGGCACCAGGCACCGAGCACTCGCCCGTCCGCACACCTGTTGGTGATTTTCTGTGTGTGGCGGCGCTTACTCGTAAAGGAGGACGCCGCGGATGTTCTTGCCGTCGCGCATGTCCTGGTAGCCCTGGTTGATATCCCCGAGCTTGTAGGTGGTCGTGATCATGGAGTCCAGATCGAGCTGCCCGTCGCGGTAGAGCTTGAGCAGCTTCGGGATGTCCGAGTGGATGTTGGCGGATCCGAAGATGCTTCCTACGACCTGCTTCTCCATGATCGTCAGGTACATGAGGTCCATCGTGACGTCGTGCTCCATCATCGGATGGATGTTGGTCACGACAACACGACCTCGCTTGGCGGTGAGACCGAGGATCGACTGCATCATCGCCCCAGAACCGACACCCATGGCGCAGATGACCTTGTTGCACATGCGGCCCCACGTCTCCTGCTCAATCAGGGCGAACGCCTCATCGACCGAAGGAGAGACGTGGGTGGCTCCAAAGGATGGAGCCAGCTCGCGCTTGAGGGGCACCGGATCGATGGCAAAGATCATCTCGGCGCCCGCAAGACGGGCGCCCTGCACAGCGGCCGCGCCGATACCCCCGATCCCGATGACGGCGACGTAGTCCCCTGGACGCACATCGGCCGCATAGACGGCGGAGCCCCAACCGGTCGTCACCCCACAGCCGACAAGGCAGGCCTTGTCGAGGGGTACGTCGTCGAGAATCTTCACGCACGATGCCTGGTTGACCACCGAGTACTTGGCGAAGGTGCCGAGGCACACCATGGTGCTGACGTCCTGCCCTCGAGCGTGGTGGCGCAGGGTGCCGTCCATCTGGCGGCCGGCCATGAGCGTTGCACCTTGGTCGCAGAGGTTGGAGTGTCCCGTCGCACACGAAGCGCACTTGCCGCAGGCCGGGATGAAGCCGAGGACCACGTGGTCACCGGGCGCCAGGCCCGTGACCCCGGGACCCACCTCTTCGACCACGCCTGCTCCCTCGTGGCCGCCGATGATGGGGAGGGGTACCGGCATGTCTCCGGTCACGAGGTGCTCGTCTGAGTGGCACATCCCCGACGCCGCCAGGCGGATGAGCAGCTCACCCTCCTTCGGCGCGTCCAGCTCAATGGGCTCCACGCTCCAGTCGGCGTGGCGCTCCCACAGGACGGCGGCTTCGGTCTGCACGGATGCCTCCTCGTGATTGGCGTTGTGGCTCGACGAAGGCTACCGGCCGCGACGCGTGCATCGCGGCGGTGGACGCTCAGCCTCCGGCCGCTCGCGTCTCAGCGACCTGTTGTGGGAAGGCGGCGCCGATCCCGGTCAAACCGGCAGTCGAGTGATCGAAGCCGAAGACATGACGGAGTTGCGCGGTGACCGCCTGCCGGATCAGCGGCCATTCCGTCGGGGGTGGCACGTCCGGAGACTTGCAGCCGTCAGTGGCGAGCGGCATCAACGAGGCTGGGACCGGCACGTGGAGCGCGGCGGCGATGGCGAGGAGTCCGCCCTGCCCGGCGCCAACCTCGCAGATGTCGGCGAAGACCAGGTGGCCTGCACCGCGCACAAGGATCAGCCGCTTGGGACTTCGCAGCTTTCCGTAGGCCGCGACGATGGAGCGCGGGTTGGCCACGTGATCGTTGGTCCCGACCATGAGCATGCCGGGCTGGTGCGGAACGATGCTGTCGGGACCGGATGCCTGCTGGCCGAACGAGCCCACGGTGGCGCCGGCCAACCCGATGAAGGTCGTGACCCGCGGATCGACGGCCGCCAGCGCTTCGACCGCCGCACCCCCGGCCGAGTGGCCGACGGCACCGACCAGCGATGTGTCGATGTGGTGGTGGAAGACGCTCGACGCTGACGCGTTCTCCGACCCCATGAGTGCGATCGTCGTCTTGAGGTCGTCGACATCGGTCGTTTTCTTCGGTCCCGTGCCACCCCCCAGGACCTCGGTGAGGTCGCGGCTCAAGTGGTCCGGCGCGGCGACAACAAAACCCCACGAGGCCAGCCGGGCGGTGAGGAAGGTCGACTGGTCCCGGAAGCCGGCGTAGCCGTGGCTGAAAACGACAAGGGGAAAGCGCCCTGGGGCCACGGCGACACCGCGGACGCCCCCGCTCGGATAGGTGACGGTGAATCCCGCTGGGACAAGCTTCATGAGCGCCGGCGGGAGCCAGTCGACGACGTCATACGACGCCTCGGTCCCGTTTGCCACGCTGGCCTTGGTCGCCGGGTACCACACTTCCACCGGGGCAGCGTTGGTCGGCAGGGACAGCGTGGCTTCGCCGACGCCGAAAGGGCCCGGCTTGGTGAAGCTGGTGGCGCTCAGGTGCGACACGACTGGCACGGTGTCGCCGCGGACGAGAGTGGTCCCCTGCTCGGTGCCGCGCACGGCGTGGTCCTGGGCTCCCGCCGGCCCAGCGACCCAGAGCACCGACGCCAGCGCCGCCAAGATGATGACGCCTGGGCCGAGAAGGGATGCAGTCTTCGTGACCGTCACAGGACGACGCGTGCGGGGTTTCATGACAGCCGGGGAATCTAGACGCACGGCGGCGTGGGCGAGGGATCACCCAACGGACGGGGTGTCGCACCCCGGTGCGAAGATATCCGCATGCCCATGAACGTGCGCGCGGTCAGCAGCGAACACGACGGCCTTCTGGCCTTTCTCGAACAGCAACGGCAGGCCGTACGGAATGCGTGCTTCGGGTTGACTGACGAGCAGGCACGTCGACAGCCGACCCCGAGCAGCTTGAGCCTCGGCGGACTGGTCAAGCACCTGGCCTACGGGGAGAGGACCTGGATCGACCGCGTCGAAGGACGCGGGCCTGAAGGGGAGGGTGACCCCGGGGCAGCGATGGCGGAGTACTTTGGAACGTTCCGGCTCTCAGACGACGAGACTCTTCGCGGGACGCTGTCGGAGTACGCCGACGTCGCCGCAGAGACCGATCGGATCGTCGGGGAAATCCACGACTTGGATCGTCGAGTTGAGATCACGCCCGCACCCTGGCTCCCCGATCCGAACGGGTGCACGGTCCGCTGGGTCATCCTCCACCTGGTGGAAGAGACAGCACGCCACGCCGGGCACGCGGACATTCTCCGCGAGACGCTCGACGGCGGGATGAGCGGCTCGCTGATGGCGGCGGTCGAGGACTGGCCCGAAGACGGCTGGATCAAGCCCTGGCGGCCACCGGAATGAGCTGACCCGCCGGCGGTTTCAGCTCAGCGCCCGAAGGTCGCCATCAGAAGCCCCCGTGCCTTGACGTGGAAGGTCAGGTTGAATCCGACATAGGCGGGCGAAGCGTCGGCGTCGGCGTCGAGCTTCTCGGTGTCCACCGCGTGGACCGCGAACACGTAGCGGTGGGGTAGGTCACCCGGCGGAGGTGCCGCTCCACCGAAGTCGCGAGCTCCGTAGTCGTTGCGCGCGTGAACCGCGCCCGCAGGAAGGCCCAGCATGTCGCCCGTGCCGGCTCCCGATGGCAGCTCGGTCACGTCACTCGGGATGTTGAACAGCACCCAGTGCCAGAAGCCGCTCCCCGTGGGCGCGTCGGGATCGAAGCAGGTCACCGCGTACGACTTCGTCTCGGTCGGTGCGCCCGACCAGCTCAGTTGCGGTGACGTGTTGCCACCGCTCAGGCCCATGCCGTTGAAGACTTGCGCCTGAGGCAGGGTCCCGCCTTCTTTCAGGTCAGTACTCGAGATGGTCAGCGAGGGCACCTGGGGTAGGAAGTCGTAGGGCAGCGGCGGGCGTGAAGCGTCAGTCACGATGACTCCTTCTCCTTGGTCGTACTCGTTTCGTCGTCGGTCGAACTCATCCTCGGTCGTCGCATTCCGCCGCACGGAGGAGTACGGCCGCTCTGCGGGTCAGCGTAGGCGAACGATGCCCAGAGTGACGCGGTGACGCATCACGCCGAGTCCTCTGTGAGCCAGTCCAGGGTCGGAGCGACGTCGTACGTCTTCGTGAGGATCCGCATGAACCCGACATCTCGCAACGGGTCGGACGGCTCCTTCACCTTCACCCCGCGCGCCTGCAGATCCGCCAGAAACATGTCGATGACGCGGTCGTGCGTGAGATCGTCGGAATGATCCATGACCTTCTCCACTTCGGCCATGTCCGAGTAGACCTCCGCGCTCCAATGGACCAGCAGCCTGATCTCTTCGGGACGGTAACGCTTGATGACCTGGTCGTCGGTGGAGATAGTCCAGCAGTCCTCCTCCGCGTCATACCCGAAGAGTGACCTGTTCTTCAGTCCTTCGATAATCCGGTCCTCGCGCGGCCCTACCGGGTCGCCCCGGTGGAACATCATCTCGTTCTGCACGACGACGCCGCGGTTCCACATTGGCATCCCGAGGTTGCGCGGCTGGCCGTACGGGCCGTCGGGCCAATAGGTGAAGCCGCCGGGCTCACCCCGGTACCACCAGGTGATGATCTGCGCCATCTTGACGAGGTAGTCGCCGAACAGACCCGACTTGCCCATCATGTTCTGAAGCCACACGGGAGTGTTCTCGATGCGGACACCGCGAAAGGTGACGGCGTCGAGGTGAGGTGCCAATCCCGTGTTATGGGGTCCGCAGATGTTGAAGAGCATGAGCGTCGGCCGGGCATAGCGCGCACCCCAGTAGTCCTTGACCTGTCCCATGAATCGCGAGTGGTAGAAGATGTCTTCGAGCTCGGGGTAGAAGCAGACCGAGTTCTTGGCGAAGAAGCCACGAAAGTGGGCGGAGGCGATGTCGTCGAGAGTGAGCCCATGGTCGGAGGGCACATTCCCGGTGACAGTGGCGATGACCTCGTCGACCGACTGGAAGTGGTGAGCGATGATGCCCTTCCACGGGCCCCGATGCTTGATCACCTCGAACATGCGCTCGAACTCGTCGTCCCGATAGACGTTCTCGATGATCCGCGGGGGTGCGACTGGCTTGAGCACCGTGGCCAGGTCGACCAAATCGGTCGTCGTCATGGGAGCCTCTTTTCGGGTCTTCTGGTTCTGGGGCCACGGTGGTCCCCCTCAGAACCGCTCTCAGCTGCGATCCGGGATGGGACGCCGAGCAGGTCCGCGGAGGCCATCGCCCCGTGGATCGAATGACGTTGTTATATCTTAACGATCTTCGAGGACGCGAGCCAGAAATCGGTAGGACACAGGAAGAGAGCGCCGGCTGGGGAAATCGTTCCGCATCTTCCCTGGTCAGTGAGGTGTCAGGCCTCCATCGACTATGACCACTTGCCCGGTCATGTAACTGCCGGCGTCGGAGCACAACAGCAACGCAGGACCGACCATCTCGTCTGGATGCGCCGCACGCTTCATGAAACAGGCGTTCTTCATGGACTCCACGGTCTCCGGCGGGTTGTTTCGAACCATGTCGGTATCGACCGTCCCCGGGGCAAGGGCGTTGACGCGGATCCCCTTTGCCGCATAGACCGCGGCCATCGACCGGGTGATCGACATCAGCCCGGATTTCGCTGCGGCGTACATGGCGGTATTGGCAGAGAACAGGAAGGCACCGGCGGAGACAACATTGAGGACGGCAGCGTTGCCTGAGCGCTCCAAGTGAGGAAGTGCCCTCTCCACGAGGAAGACGGGTCCACGAAGATTCGTCTCGGCCACCTTGTCCCACGCCTCCACCGTCAGATGGCCCAAGGGCAGGGTCAGGGCATTGGCGGCATTGTTCACGACGATGTCCAACCTCCCGAACGTGTCCACGGTGCGGTCGACGAGCGCGGCACCGGACTCGACGTCGCCCATGTGTGTCGGTACGCCGAGCGCCTCGCCCCCCATCGACCGAAGGTGGTGTTCGGTGCGCTCGCAGGCGTCCGGCTTCCTGCTCGCCACGACCACGCGCGCGCCTGCAGCGACGAAGCCCTCGGCGATGGCCAGACCTATACCCCTCGTGCCACCGGTGACGATGGCGACCCGCCCGCTCAGATCGTGCAGGCGCCCTAGTTTCTCTCGGTCCATCTCTCTGCTCTAGCAGGGTCGCGTCGTGCCCGACTCTTTTCCCGGTGATCGACCGAAACCTTGGCCTGCGACTTCAGTTCGACCTCTGATGTTTCGGAGCTGCAGCGGTGCCCATATGGGAGCCACTCCTCTGGCCAAATTGAATATAACGTTGTTTTTCGATGACCGAGACCTCGTCGGGCGGGGCACGCGCCGGCAACAACCGGGAGCGGTTGCTCCAACTCGGCGCCGCACTCTTCGCGAGTCAGGGCTATGCCCAGGTCTCGGTTCGGGATCTCGCCGCGAGACTCGGGGTCAGCACCGGCGCGATCTATTCGAACTTCAGGAGCAAGGGAGATCTCCTGGCCGAAATCCTCGAGGTTCGAATCCGTGAGGACATGGAGCGGTCCCTACGGTCACACGTTGACCTCTGGCTTCCCCAGGCCGTTCAAGACAGCTTTCTCAGACTGCCCGAACGTCAGCAGATGCCGCGCTCTTCTGCTTGAGGCAGGAGTTGCGGCGCGAACCGACCGCGAGTTGCGCGACAGCCTGAAGCCGACGCTCACCGCCCTCATCGACCGCTGGATCGAGGACTACCGTTCCTGGCAGCAGTTCGGAAAGGTCGACCGGCGCATCGAAATGGCCGACCTCGTCACGCTTCTGTGGTCGATCGAGCTCGGCCTGGGAGTGCTCGAAGCACAGAGCTCGGTCCGGTCGACTCCTGCCTCCTTGGCCGACTTCGTCGGCACCACCTTGGCCAGTCTCGAGGAACAGCCCGGCCAGCCGTTGGAACAAGGCCGACGCAAAGCCCGACCCTCGGGCCGAGCGAGCCGGCGAGAAACGTCGGCATCAGCGCTCCGCAAACGTGCCGAACGCGCGTCACAGGCTTCGGGTGGTTCAGCGGCATCGACGACACAACAGAAGCTCGTGGACGCCGCCATGGAGCTCTTCGCCGAAGAGGGTTATGCCGCGGTGAGCGTTCGGGACATCGCCCGCGCCTCAGGGTTCACGACCGGTTCGCTCTACGGCAACTTCGCGAACAAGGCGGACGTACTGGTCGAGGCGATTGACGCTCTGCTCGCCCGGGACCTCGAGATGCTTCCGGCGGACCTTCTCCGATCCGGCGCACCCTGGGAAATGATCGAGTTCTACCTCCGGGACTTCTCGCGTCGGGCACGCTTGCGAGCCCTCGTTCTCGAGGGAGCGGCCGCAGCTCGCTCCGAGACCGATGTCCATGACCGACTGAGAGATATCGAGCTGCGGCACCAGGACTCGTGGATCGATGGATTGGCAACGTGGCTCGACACGTACGGCATCGTCCCACTGTTCGAGCCACGGACGCTGGTCACGTCGCTGTGGTCGGCCGAGCTCGGCCTCGGGCTACTCGAGGCACTGGATCTCTACATCCCGGCGCCCGCCGCGCTTGCCGCCCTCTTTGCCGTGTTCCTCGGGGTCGCGGGCCTTGAGCCTCCATCGAGCCACCAGCCTCGGGGATCGGTCGTGAAGCAAACCCGCCGCTGAGGCGGCCGTTGCCACACAGCTACCCGGGCGTGATCGGGTCTCCTTCCAAGTCCCGTACCGTCAGCCCGAGCGCCGCGATCAGATCGAGGCTGACGTGCTCGAGCCCGGTCCGCTCGGGAGCACAGTCGCACAGTGCGACGACCGCCTCGACCATCGCCTCCATCGATTCGATTTGATCGGGCGCCAGCGCGGCGCCGGTGAGCACCTCGGCGCCCTCGCTCATGACCGCCGCCCGCGGCTCGACGGTGTTGATGCGCACTCCGCGGCCCACCAGCTCGGCCGCGAGCGCATTCGTCAGGCGGTTCAGCGCAGCCTTCGACGCGCCGTAGATCCCGGTCGTCGACCCCAGCGTGCCCAGGTCGTACGGCGGACTCCAAGGCCGCGCCGTCGCGCTGGACACGTTGACGATCCAGCCCTCTCGCTGTTCGAGCATCGAGGGAAGCACCGCCTGAGCCAGGTCCATCGGTGCATGCACGTTCACCTCGAACGTGAGACGGCGACGGCGTAACGGGTAATCCGTCAAGCCCTGGTAAATGGCCGCTGCCGCGTTGTTGATCAGGATGTCGAGCGGACCTCCGAGCGCCTGCACGGCCTCGGGAACGATGCGGGCCCGGTCGTCCGCGTCCGCGAGGTCAGCCACGACGACCCCCACCGTGCCGCCGAAGCGCTGGAGTTGCCGAGCCGTCTCGCGCAGGGAGCCCTGCAGCGTCGGATGCCGATCCGCCGTGCGAGCCGTGATGGCCACGTCCGCTCCCTCGGCGGCGAGGCGTCTGGCCACGGAGGCCCCGATGCCACGACTGGCGCCCGTCACGAGGGCTCTACGGCCGTGAAAACGTGCGACGCCGGTCACGGTCGGACGTAATCCAACAACCGATTTTCGCCTGCGTGATGGTCGGACGAATGGCGGATGTTTCCGTTCTCGTGCCGCGTGCTCATGATAGGAACCGCTCCGCGGTCTCCCAGATGTAGTCGATGTCGTCGTCCGCCAATGCGTGATTGGACGGCAGCACCAATCCTTCCTCCATGACACGGTCCGCGTTCGGTAGTCCTCCCGCCGGCACGCGGATACTCGCGTGGCGGAAGGCGGGCTGACGGGTCACGTTTCCGGTCCACACCATACGGGTGTCCACGCCGTGCGCCTCCATGTGCTGCTGCAGTGCCGAGCGCGGCACGCCGGATTCGCGCCTGACGAGAACCGGGAACATGTGCCAGGCGGTGTCCAGCTCCGCCGTGGTGCGTGGAAGGACGAACACATCGGGCCGCTGCGAGAAGTGTGCGCTCAGGCGATCGAAGTTCCGCTTGCGTGCTGCGAGGTTCTCCCCCAGTTTCTGCAGCTGAACCAATCCGAAGGCGGCGGAGAGCTCCGACGGCTCGAAGTTCCACCCGAGCTCGTCGAAGATGAACAGATTGTCGTATTCGATGTCGCCGTCGATGCTGGAAAAGAACCGAGATCCCGTACCCTTCTGGGATCCGAAGAGCTGGACCTCCGACCGACGGCCCCAGCGTCGCAGCAGAAGACAGCGATCGGCGAGATCCTCGTCATCGACACACACCATGCCTCCCGTGCCTGCCGCCGTGATGATGTGGCTGAGCGCGAACGACGTCACCGATATGTGAGAGCGACACCCGGTCGGAGTACCCCGGAGCGTGGTACCGAGCGCGTCGCATGAGTCCTCCACCACGAGCAGCCCGTGGCGGTCGGCCACCGCTCGTACGGCATCCCAGTCTGGCGCGTTGCCGATGAGGTTGGGGAGGAGGACAGCCTTCGTGCGCGGCCCCACCATTTCCTCGAACCGGTCGATGTCGATGTTGTAGGTATCCGGCTCCACGTCGACCACGGCGACGCCGGCGCCGGTGCGGACGAGTGGCGCAATGTCCGTCGAGAAGGTCACGGCCGAAGTGACGACCTCGTCGCCCGGAGTGAGACCGAGGAGCTCGACCGCGAGATAGAGCGCCGACGATCCGGAGTTGCACATGACGCCGCGTCGCTTCCCGAAGAGTTCGGCGATGCCCTGTTCAAAGGCGCGCACGTTCTTCCCGATGCGCAGTGCCTGAGATCCGCCGCGGAGCACCCCTGTGACTGCCTCGATCTCGCGTTCGTCGTGCACGCTTCCGGCGTAGGGGATCCGGCGAGTCGGATTCACCGCGGCAGCCTCAACCTGAAGACGCGCACGGCATTCTCTCGAAGGAACTTGGGCCAGACGTGGTCACGGAACGGAACGCCGGGAAGTTCGGAGAAGATGCGATCGAGGCTGAGCCCCATCGGGAAGTAACCCGCGTACATCAACTTGTCGGCTCCCCGGGTATTCGCGTAGTCCACGATCGCCTTCGGGTAGTACTTCGGCGCGAACGCAGAGGTCATGTAGTACAGCCCGGGCCACTTGAGCATCAGCTTGACGGCGAGCTCCTCCCAGGGCTCCGCGCCGTGACGCATCACGATGCGCAGCTCGGGAAAGTCGAAGCAGACCTCGTCGAAGTGCAGCACGTGCTGACAGTCGGACGGCACGCGGGGCCCGGCGATCCCGGCGTTGACGATGATCGGAATATCGAGATCGACGCACGTTTGGTAGACGGGGTAGTAGCGCCGGTCGCTGACGGGCACCTGGGGATTGCACCCGGCTGGAAAGGTCGTCACCGCCTTGATGTCGTGATCCTCTCGGGCACGCCGGATGCGCCGCACCGTTGCGCCGATGTCGTTCGGGTCGACCTCCAGGCTGGCGGCGAACCGACTCGGATGACGCTCGAGCGCACTACGCGCCGCCTCGCTCCCCAGGCCGATGAGCCCGAGCGCGATTCCGTGAGCGTCCATGGCGCGCCGAGTGGCCTCGATAGGGTCGTCGCCCTCGTCGAGATGGTCCGGGACGTCCTTGAACATGTAGGCCGCGGGGAAGTTCATTTCCAGACTGCCGGCGTCCTTGGCCAGGCGGCGCAGCGACTCGTACTTGTCCCGTGCGTGCGAGCTCGGAAACCCGATCATGAGGTCCACCACACCGACGTCAGTCGGCATCATGGCTCGGACCCGATCCTGTCGTTGCCGCGATACGGAGTGGCACGCAGCCCGTCGACGAAGCGCGGCAACAGCGTTGCCAGCTGCCGGCGGTCACCCGTCGACCAGTCCGAGAGGGCATCCGCCAAGTGGTGCTCACCGACCTTGCTCAGGCGGTGTCTCACCCTCGCCCCTTCGGCCGTCATCCGGACCATGACGATTCGCCCGTCCCCGGTGTCCCTCGTCCGCTCAACCAGACCGTCTTCTTCGAGTAGCCGGATCTGTCTTCCGGCCGCGGCGGCGTCCATCTGGGTCAGACGGGCGAGTTCGCCGATCGCCAGCTCTTCCTCCTCGGGGAGCCGTCGCAGCAACGAGACTCCCGGCTGGGAAATGACGACACCGGCGGCGGCTCCCCGCTGCGCGTGCACCTTGCGGCTCGCGTAGAGGCGCAGCAGCTGCTCAATGGCACGTTCGACTGCCTCGAGGTCGCTCCCCGCCCGCTTGTCGCGGACCCTCGTCGCGGTCCGGTGCGGCACCACTCCGCCATGGTATCGATATTTGTATGATTCAGTCAACTATTCTGTCTCAGTCGGGAAGCGTTGAAGGCATGAGCAGGGCATGATCCTCGGGAACGTCGAATGGTGATTGGGAGTGGTCCATGCCCGCCATAGAGCTCGAGCACCCGGACCGAGGCATCACGCTGCTCAGGTTCAACCGCCCCGAACGTCTGAACGCCATCAACTTCGAGCTGGTGGCGGAGCTCCATCATGCTCTCGACCATGTGGCGATGGACGAATCCTGCAAGGTCATCGTTTTGACCGGCGCCGGGCGGGCCTTCTGCAGCGGGCTCGACCTGAAGGACTGGGGCTCTGTTCCAGCGGTCGGCGACCACGCACACCGAACCGCGGGTTCGACAGGCCAGTCCTTCATGTCGTCCCTCACGACGCACCTGAGACGCACGCCACAGATCGTGGTTGCCTCGGTCAACGGCCCCGCCTACGGCGGTGGCTTCGCGCTGAGCCTGGCGTGTGATCTCCGGATCGCTTCGGGCACCGCGTCCTTTTGCGCCGCGTTCATCCGTACCGGCCTGACGGGCACGGACTTCGGCATCAGCTACTTCCTGCCCCGCCTGGTCGGTGCGTCACGAGCCTTCGACCTCATGGTGACGGGCCGCGCCATAGACGCGGAGACCGCGCTTCAGATGGGCATCGTCTCCCAGGTCTTCACGGCACAAGAGCTCGACCGAACGACGCTGGAGCTTGCCCGCGAGATCGCGGGATATACAACCGTCGGTCTCCGCATGACCAAGGAGGCCATGTGGGCCAACCTCGACGCACCGAATCTCGAGGCGTGCCTGGCGCTCGAGAATCGCAACCAGGAGCTCGCCGGGGCGGCCCCGGAGGTGCAGGAGTACATGCGGCGTTACCGCGAAGGGATCTGATCACTCTCTCACCGCTGCGACCCTGGGGTCCCGGCGGTGCCGGTTATAACAACGCTATCATGTCCGCTCACGACGTATGGAGCGACAGATGATCTCCTTCCCCGAAATGCAAGAGCTGCTCGGCCGCTGGTGGTTCGCGTACGACGAAGGACGGTTCGACGAGCTGGCCTCGCTGCTCACCGACGACGCCCACTTCACCGTGCGCACGGATACGGGTACGACCGAGTACGAGGAGTTCGTGAACGCGAACGTACGCGGCGTGCGAGAGGTGATGGAGTGGCAGATTGAGCACCGTCTCGACAGTCCGTCCCCGCTGCGACACAACGGCGCAAACCTCTACCTCACCGGAACGGAGGGACCGGACACATTCTTCGCGTCGTACATCTTCGTGACCCAGATCGTCCATGGCCAGGTGTCGAACCTCTCCACCGGGACTGCGACCGGTTCAGCCAGGAGCAAGGCAGGTAGACCGGCGATCTCTTCGCTGCACGTCGTCCTCGACACGGAGGACTCTCGCCCGCTTCGCCAGATCCGGTCGTCGACGAGCCCGGCCTGATCTAACGCCGCATTCCTCCGGAGACTGTGATCTCGTCGCCGGTAACGAACGATGAGGCATCGCTCGCGAGGTACAGAACCGGTCCGACGATTTCCGATGGATCTGCGATGCGCTGCATGAGAGTCAGGGCAGCCATTGCGTCCTTGTACCCTGGCTCGTTGCGCTCGACGCCTTCCATCATTTCGCTCAGGAACGGGCCTGGTGCGAGGACGTTGACTCGGACGTTCCACGGCGCGAACTCCAGGGCCATGGATTTGGACAGGTTCACCAGCGCGGCCTTCGACGCGGCATAGGCGCAGATCCGCGAGCCACCTGAATAGGCGGCCAGCGTGGCGACGTTGACGATGCTGCCGCCTCCTTGTGCCCGCATCACTGGCGCTACAAGCTGGCTCAACCGGAGCGGACCCTCCACGTTGACCGAGAACACCTTGCGCCAGTACGCGAGACCCATGTCCCGTACGGTTGTCAGCGCGGGATTGATCCCGGCATTGTTCACTAACACATCGATACGACCAAGGCGTTCTCGAACCGTGTCTACGAAGTCCGGAATCTGATCCCACTCGCCGACATGGCACGCCAGACCAACGGCCGTCGATCCGGTGGAAGCCTCGATTTCACCCGCTACCTGATCGCAAAGAGCTTGCTTCCGACTGCTGACCACCACGGTGGCTCCCGCCGCGGCCAATCCTTCGACGGTCGCCCTTCCGATTCCCTTCGTTGAGCCGGTGACGATAGCGACCCGCCCGGTCAGGTCGAAGAGGTCTGACGGCGGCGCAGCTCCGTCCACCCGCTCATAATAACGTCATTCGACAGACGCCCGAAGACGTCATACGCCTTTCGACGACTCATCCCGTAGAAGGAACAGCTGCAGGCGGCGGTCCTCGACTGCCTCCGTCCGATGCAGGCCAGGTCAGGGCGGTCAAAAGCCCGCCTGACCACCGCCGGTCACCTTTCGCGGGTAAAGATTGCGTCGCACGGCTCGCCCGATCCACGTGGCGGGGGGAATTGGCCTGTCAGAGGCCAGAAACGGTGGATGAGATGCAAGACAACCGGCACGGAACGGCGCAGCCGACGACGCTGTGGACTCGTCCGGCATCGGGACGGTCCACGGCTCGCCTGGCGCGGAAGGGAGCGCCCTTCCTCGTCGCACTGGTCGCCGTCGCCGGGACGTCCCTCGGCTTTCAACCCGCGGCCACTGCGGCGACCCGGTCGTCGAGCGCGCCGCCAACCAATGGCGAGTGGCCTGGTGTCGGAAAGATCTGCGAACCCGGACCTGGGGGAGCATCGAGCGTCCGGGGGGTTGGGCCGAAGAACATTCACATCGCGGTCTTCAACGACGCCTCGAACACGGTGCAGCCGGGCCTCGAGATCGAGTTCATTCAGCAGGCCAAGGCCTTCGCGGCATGGTGCAACGCATCGGGTGGAATCAACGGTCGCCAGATCGAGATCGACAACCGGGACGGTGCGTTGTTCAACGCGGCGCAGGTCACGAGCCAAAGCTGCCAGAGCGACTTCATGGCTGTCGGAGGCGGCATGGCGCTCGACGAACCATCTGTGCCGATCCGGGAGCACTGCGGACTTGGTGAGATCAGCGGCTACACGGTCTCGCTCGCGTCCGAGAGCGCCTCGGACCAGGTGAACCCGAACAACATCAACACCTCCATCGTCAATGGAGGTTGGTTCGCGCAGCTCGCCAAGAAGTACCCGCAGGCGGTCAAGAAGGCAGCCATGGGCGGTCAGAACGATGCGTCCGTGCTCCAGTCCGAGCGCAAGTTCGAGTTCGCCGCCGAAGCCCACGGGTGGCACATCGTCGATTTCCAGGTACCGCCGATCGTAGTGACCGACTGGTCACCGTACATCCAGGACGTCCAATCGAAGGGCGTCGAGGCCATCTGGCCTTCCGCCGACGCCAACATCGCGCCGTACCTGCAGGCGATGGCGACCGCGGGCTACAAGCCGGCCTTCCTCAACCTCGGGACCCAGTTCTACAACCAGGCGACGGCCAAGGCCGTGGCCAGCGTGCCCCACCCCCCGATCTTCGTGGAGACGGGGTGGTGGCCGCTCGAGATGGCCTCCAAGAACCCATCCACCGAGCAGCTCATCAAGGTGATGCACACCTACGCCAAGGGTGACAGCATCGACTTCGACGACGAGGAGGGCACAGAATCGTGGCTGCTGTGGGCGAAGTCCGCCTCGGCGTGCGGTGCGAACCTCACCGTGTCCTGTGTGCTGAGCCACGCGGCGTCCGAGAAGAACTGGAGCGCCGGAGGCATTCAGGCTCCAGTCGCGCAGTTGACCGCGTCGAATGCCAATCCCGTCCCGTCGCCGTGCTTCGCGATGCTGCAGGTTGAGCCGAACAAGTTCGTCTACGACAAGGCGCTCACCCAGCCGACGCAGTCGATCTGGAACTGCAACCCGAAGAACAACACCCACCTCACCCAACAACAGGTTTCGGCGCTGAGCGGGTAGGGCGGCCACCCGACCCGGTTGGGAATGCCGACGTCGTACGGGGTCAGTGTCCAGTCACGTCGCTGCTCCAACTCTCGGCCGACGCCGACCACTCGGCCGACCTGAACTGAGTTGCAGGCAAACCCGGCTCAATCGATCGGTGCGAGCCGACCCGATTCGAGGTGATAGATGAATCCGCCCACCTGAAGCCCCTTGAGGTACGGGAACGATCGAATCCGTTGGACGTCTTTGTCGAGTGATTCCCGGACGTCCGTCGTGGTGAGAAATGAGAGGCTCCGGGTGTCGGGTCCTCCTGCAGCGTCTATCGCGTGATGTACTTCATCTTCCTTTCCGACGGTCATCCGGCAGTCCGTGTGCGGAACGACCATGACCCGATTGACGCCAAGCAGACATGAGGCGAGAACGAGCGTGCGGAGCACGTCGTCAGTCACCCGGGCCCCCGCGTTGCGCAGGATCTTGGCGTCGCCGGGAGCCAGTCCCAACATCCGGAGGGGATCGATACGAGAGTCAATGCAGGTGAGCACCGCAAGCCCTCGGCGGGCGTGGCCTCTCAGGTTGGCATCTCGATAGTTGGCACTGAACTCTTCGTTCGCTTGCAATACGTCCGAAAACTGGCTCTGGGAATCCAAGGTCGAACCTCCAGGCGCTATGTTGCTGACCCCGCCTGTCGGGCGTCCAATCCTCGGCCGAGGCAAGGACGTCCCGCCCCGCCTCACTGCTCGCCACTTGCGAGCAGCGCCATGAAGCTTTCCGGATCGGCGTCCAACTCGATCACCTTGGTTCGAGATCGTTCACCAGCCACAAGTCGGATGCCCTGTCGGGACACACCACACGCCACTGCGAGCGCTTCAATGGTGGCGGCGTTGGCCTTGCCGTCGACTGCGGGAGCAGTGACTCGAATGATGAGGACCGGCGGCTCGCTGTCGCCGTAGCGACCACCAACCCGCGTCGTGCGCGCGCGCCGGAGTCACGCGGACGACTATCCGCACGTGGCGGTCTGCGTCGGTTCCACGGTCGTTTGCGAGGCCACCCTCACTGCTCTGAAGCCAACGATCGGATCGATTGATGACACAACTGCGAGTCAACCACCAAATGCAGGCCGCCGTATCTCGCCTCGCCGAGCCTCATCGCGAGGCGAGCACCGTTCACGGTGCCGGTCCAGTGGCCGGCTCTCGCAATTATTTGCCAAGGGTCGGATCTGGCGCGGTAGCTTTTCTTCATGACCCGAAATACTCGTAGCTTTGACGTCCGCAGTGCATGAGGCTGACGTGAAAGTTGAACAGCCCGCCAAGGACGAAGTGCTCCAGAGAAGCACGCTCGAGATCCACTTCAAGCTGTTCGGCACCGACGGCGTGTCCCTGCAGTCGCAGGAACTCTCGAAGGCGCTCAGTGCGAGGGGGTGGCGCGTCTTCTCGTGCGCCTCTGACGTGCCGTCAGACGCTGAGGGCTTGACGCTTCCGGAGCTCTCCTACCAGTCGGTCGATGCTGTGGAGCTGCGGCAGAGGATCTTTCCGACGGCCGAGGTGCCTCCCGTTTCGGACGGCAACAACCTCCTCACGGAGATCATCG
Source organism: uncultured Acidimicrobiaceae bacterium (assembly GCA_963824445.1). Classification (GTDB taxonomy): domain Bacteria; phylum Actinomycetota; class Acidimicrobiia; order Acidimicrobiales; family RAAP-2; genus Bog-473. The sequence continues at coordinate 178,182 of CAWGPG010000005.1, forward strand.
AGCGTGCTGAACCCATCCGGCGCACGATAGAGGAGTACGTCGACGCCCGGCGGATCCAGGTGCTCCACGTTCGAAACATCATGTCTCTGCCGTACAACCTTCCGGCAACTCTCGCGTTGTACGACCTTGCGCAGGATAGACGAGACCTCGGATTTCTTTTGCAGCACCACGACATCTATTGGGAAGGTCCGAATTCGAAGAGTTTCCTCACGCCGTATCCGCTAATCACTGAACTGATGGATCGGATCATGTGTCCGTCGTTTCCGAATGTGCGCCACGTGCTCATCAATCCTGTCGCCGCTGACGCGTTGCGCGCCCGGAAAGGCATCGTCGGCACAGTTGTTCCTGACGGATTCGACTTCGATCGCGAGATACCAGCTATCGATGAGCTTGCCTTCCGCAACGAACTCCAAATCGTTGCCGGCGATCCCAGACCTGTTGGTCCGGATGACCTGGTGGTGGCCATGCCGGCGAGGATCGCAATCAACAAGGCGATCGAGCTCGCGATCCAATTCGTCGAAGCTCTGAGCCACGAACGCTCCGCTCTCCAGGACACACCCGACGGGGTGGGTCTGAACCGGCGGCGTTTGAACTCTGACAGCAGTGTTGTCCTGTTGTTGCCGCAAGGCGAGGATGTCGAGGACAACCGGCCATACTTCGAGAGGCTTTTATCGTACGCTCGTGAACTGAGGGTCAAGGTTGCCTATGGCGGCAACATCGTGGTCCCAGATCGACGGTTCCAGGTCGGGGACTCCCAGCATTATCCCTTCTATGGGACCTATCGCGCTGTCGATCTTGTGTGCTACCCGCCTGAGCACGAAGGATTCGGGAACCAGGCGATCGAGACGGTATGGGCGAAGCGCCCCTTAGTCGTTCTCGAATACCCGGTGTTCAAGCGATTCGTTCGTGATCACATTCCGCACTACATCTCGCTTGGGGATACGGAACAACTTGGACGTCTGTCGGCGTTCGGTGGGCTGTATCAACTTCGTCAGGACATTCTCGACAGCGCGGTGACGCAGGCCGTCGCCCTGCTGAAGGACCCTGATCTCGAAGCGCGGTGGGCCCAGGAGAATTTTTCATCGCTGTCCGCGTTCTGTGGGATGGACACTGTAAGTGCGGAGTACATTCGGCTTTACACCGAATTGACCGAAGCAGTTCAAACCTGACGCATTTCTTGCTCAAGAGCGGACGCGAGGCCGCGGCACTTCACTTCAGGCGAACGACGACGGTCCGTCCCACAACGCCCGGCTGACGCCCCGCACCTCAACCGATCACGAGCACATCCATTCCCGAGGACTACTCAGCGGCTGGACGCTTAGGCTCAGAGCGTGCTGATGGCGACGTTGCGGGTCGCGGTCCGCTACCGCTGGCCCGTGGTCTGCTTCTGGATAGCTGTCACGATCGCGTCAGTCGTCTTCTTGCCGTCGATCGCCAGTGTCGTGCGCAACGACACCGCGTCGTTTCTGCCTGCGAATGCGCCCAGTGTTCAGGCCGCCAAATTGGCTGCGCCGTTTCTGAACCCAAACGGAGCAACCGGCGTGCTCGTCGCGTCCGACACGGCTGGAAGGTGGACGTCGAGAGACCTCTCTGCCATTGAGATGATCGAGGCTCACGCGTTGCGGTCGCCATTGGTCACATCAATCAGGAACGGTGCCGTGTCCGTGGACGATCAGGCGTACTCCGCCCAGGTACGTTTCCCGGCGTCCACGGCAGGCGGGGGAAGCCTCGGTCGCGCGGCGGTGAATGCGGTGCGGGACGCGTTTCACGCGCAACACGACTCGCAACTGTCGCTGCATCTCACGGGCTCTCTGCCGATCCTCGTCGATCAACAAGCAGCCGCGATTCGCACTGAGGCCATCGTGGTGGTGGGCACGGTCGGGCTCATCATCGTCCTGCTTGCGCTGGCGCTTCGAGCGGTGCTCGCGCCACTCGTGGTCCTTGCTCCAGCCGGCCTTGGCCTGGCGTTCGCGGGTCCGCTCATCGCAGAGTCCACTCACGCCGGTGTCGAGATCTCCTCACTGCTGCAACTTCTCTTGACTGCGCTCGTGCTTGGGGCTGGAACGGATTACGGCCTTTTCCTGCTCTTCCGATATCGGGAGAATCTTTCGGCCGGGATGTCGACCGATGACGCCATCCTGGCGGCCGGCCTGCGGGTGGGGAAATCGATCACCTTCTCAGCGTTGACAGTCATTTGCGCGTTGCTGAGCCTCTTGCTGGCGAGCTTCGGGCTCTATCGTGGTGTGGGTCCGGGACTCGCGATCGGCATTGCCATCGTTCTCGTCGTTGACGTCACACTCCTTCCGGCTCTGCTCTCCATTTTCGGCCCCGGACTGTTCTGGCCCTCGCGGATCCGAGGAGACTCGGCAGGCGAGGGAGTCTGGGGGCGAATCGCCTCTCGTGTGGTGCGACACCCCGTCCGTGCACTCATCGGCGGCCTGCTGATCCTCGGAGGACTGTCCGCCTTCCTGATCGGCTATGCCCCATCGGGCTTCAACCCTGGAGCGACAATCGCTGGTTCGGACTCCAGCGTCGGCCGAGACGTGCTCGCGGAGCACTTCGGTGAGAGTGCTTTGGGCACCACGGACGTCGTCTTCCGCTTCCCGACATCGGTGTGGCGTTCGCCATACCTACTCGAGCACACCCAAGACGGGCTGTTGGCGTCCGGACGGTTTGCCACGGTGGTGGGTCCTCTCGATGCGGGCGGCCCTTCCCTCGCACCTTCGACGGTGGGCATGCTCTTCGCCACGCTTGGTCCGCCACAGCGCCTGCCACTTCAGGCAACCGGCGTATCCCACCGCCGGAGCGCCGCGATATATGCCGCGTACCGGCTCACGGCAGACTACGTCACCAAAAGTGGTCGTACCGCGTTGTACCAGACATCGCTCCGAGCCGGTTTCGCCGGGAGCACGGCGGCCATGCAGGCGATCCCATCTGTGCGCGCCGCCGTGGCCCACGTCGCTCATTCCGTAGGGGCCACCCAGTGGGGCGAGGCCGGACAAGCTCCCGGTGCCGCGGACGTGAGTGCCATCTCCGGTCGGGACGTGGTGCGCATTCTTCCGATCGTGGCGCTCGTGCTCGCTTTGCTGCTCGGCCTGCTGCTACGCAGCCTTATCGCGCCGCTCTACCTGGTCGCCAGTGTGCTGCTCTCGTATACCGCGTCACTCGGTCTCGCCGTCCTCATCTTCGTAGCGGTCGGGGGGCAGCTCGGGATCAACTTCACCCTCCCCTTCTTCATGTTCGTCTTCATAATGGCTCTCGGTGAGGACTACAACATCCTGGTCATGAGCAGGATCAAGGAGGAGTCGGCCGGACTTCCGCTCCGTATGGCGGTTCCGCGTGCGCTCGCGACGACGGGTACAACAGTGACGACGGCCGGACTGATTCTCTCCGGTACGTTCGGAGTGCTCGCTGTCACGACCACCGGGCAGGTGCGACAGATCGGCACGGGCTTGGCGCTCGGTATCCTCCTCGACACGTTCCTGGTGCGAACGCTGCTGGTACCGTCGACCGTTGTGCTCCTCGGTGCCTGGAATTGGAGGCCGCTCCGACCATGGACCAAGGCTCCGTGTGAGCTCGTTGAGTCGCTCGCCGAGCCCCGCTGACCGGTGCCTAGGTCTCGTCTGTGGGCACGATGGGCTACCCCGGTGATCTTGGAGCTTGGGGTGCCAGCGGGTTGTGATCCTCTCGATGGAGGCAGCTCGGAGTCGTCGCCAGGGCACGAGACCTCCGTGCAGCCATTGCCCAACTGGTCGGGTGCCTGGCTTGACGGTCCGAGTGAACCCGACAAATACCCCGTCCTGAATCCGTTGCGATGCCGGAGACGTACCACAATTACCAGGGAGAACCGGGTGCGACTGGAGTGGGATCCAGGAGCCCGGGGATGCCCAGAGAAGAGGAGAGACCAAGATGAAGACCGTCCGCCTTTCGACCGCCTCCCGCAGGCGGCTCGGATATCTCGTCACCACCGCACTGGCACTGGGTACGGTGTCGGCATCAGCGCTGTCCGTTTCCACGGCGGATGCAACCACCACCAAGGTCACGATCGCGGCCACGACCGAGGGCAACATGGGCAAGGTTCTCACCAGCAAAGGTGCTCCGCTCTACGTCTTGAGCCACAACAAGAGCGCGTGTAGCGGGACGTGTCTGAAGATCTGGCCGGCCGTGACGCTCCCTGCCCACGTGAACAGCGCGGCCGCAGGCCAGGGCGTCCAACACTCCAAACTCGGAACCGCGTCCGGTCCCCACGGCCTCCGTCAGGTGACCTATAACGGCCATCGCCTCTACACGTTCGTCGGCGACAACGCCAAGGGAAAGGTCAAGGGCGACATCACAGACCAGTGGGGGAAGTGGACGGCGGTCGTCGTCGCGAAGGCACCCTCGAGCTCAGGCAGTAGCTCGACCTCCACCACTTCCGGAGGGTCGAGCGCCGGCTCCGGCGGTGCGTCATTCTGATGCACCGAGCGCGTCCCCGCGGCGGTGGTAGGTAGGCGTCGGTGGTAGTCGTCCCCGTTTGGCCTCCGAGCCAGGTTCGGGTTTGGACACGGCCGCGCTGGCTCAGCCGGGTGTGGTCGTCCGCGTCCACCGTCGTCTACCTTCCCGCCTGCCTCGTCGTCGTCGGGGCGGCACTCCTCATCGGAATCGGGTGGTCAACCCACTGGGGCGGGGCAAATTACGGCGGCTCCGTCAACCTTCTCCGAATCGTGGTCTTGGGCCCGGTCAGTCTGAGCATCATCGGGGCGATCCTGATTCTGGAGCGGGTGCGGCCGGCGCAACGACGTCCATTCGTCGCTCGTGGCCACCGTCACGATGTCCTGTACACGATCCTCAATGTGAGCCTGGTGGTGCCTCTCATTACCGCGCTGACGCTGTCGTTCGTGGAGGTCACGAAGAAGACGCTGCCGTGGCTGGTCCTGCCCCACATGGCCGTGGTCCCGCGTGGGATCACGATCGCAGCCATCTTCGTGGCCATGGATGGTTGCAATTGGTACGTCCATCTGGCCAACCATCGTGTGCGCGTGCTGTGGCGCTTCCACGAGCTGCATCACTCTCAGGAGGACCTCAACGCATTGAGTGTCTTTCGCACCCATCCGTTCCTGCACGTGTCGTACCTCCTCGCCCTCCTCCCGGGTGTGGTCCTGCTCCAGAACGGCGTGGTATCGATCACGGTGCTCGTCCTGTACGGAGGCATGGTTGCCTTCGTGCATTCCAACACCAACCTCAGTTTCGGACCGTTGGGACGGGTGTTCGTCAGCCCGAACTACCACCGGATTCATCACCGGCTCGACGGTGCTACGGACGTCAATCTGGGTTTCGCGCTCACGATCTGGGACCAGCTTTTCCATCGAGCCGTCTTCCCCACCCAGGAGACGGTTGGCATCGACACCGGGATCCCCGGGAGACCGCTGGCAGTCGAACAGGAAGGATCTCGCCCTCGTCACCTCGCGGTGATGGCGGCGCAACTGGTCGGGCCCTTCCGGCCCATGAGACAACCGGTCGATCTCCCATCGATTCGGAACGACCCCGCCTCCTCGGAGGCGTAATGACGACCGCCACCGTGCCTGCACGTCCGACTCGGGTCCGAGACGTGCTCGAATGGGTGTTCAGTGTCCGGCCCTCGCCTCTTCCGGCGGACCTTGCGCTGCTGGCCGTCCGAATCGCTCTGGCCTGGATCTTCATTTACTACGGAGCCGGGAAACTCTTCGGCGCCTTCAACGGGCCGGGTATCCACGGAACCTCGATCTATTTTTCCAATGTCGCCCATCTGCACCCGGGAGGATTCTTCGCCGTACTCGGTGGGCTGATCGAGTTCGGCAGCGGTGTCGCCATGGCAGTCGGTCTCTGCGCTCGACTGGCCGGCGCGGCTCTGTTCGGGGACATGGTGATGGCGATGATCACTGTGACGTGGGCGACGGGAATCAACAACTCGACGATACCGCCCGGCTACCAGCTGAACTTGGCCCTTGCCGTCCTGGCTCTCGTTGTCGTCCTGCTCGGCGCGGGCCGCTTTAGCGTGGACGCGATCATCGGACGACAGCTCACAGCGCTGCGACCAACTCAGAGGCCCGAGGAAGCCTGAGCCATGAGCCGAAGCGCTCGGTCCGCTGGATGCGTGCGCTGCTACTTCGGGCCACCCCCGGAAGACCATGGCGAGGGCGCGTCCCGAGCCGTCCGCGGCGTGCCGTTGTTCGCGGGTAGGAGTTTCAGGGCGCCTTCGCTTCGGTTGACTCGGCAGACGCGAAGTCCCCGGGCACGACGAGGAATCCGGATCGTTGCGAACCTGGTCGGAGCAGCAGGCGCTGCCTATTTTGCCTACGTCACGCTCCTGGCATATATGCAGACGCACCGACCGATCGGGTTCTTGTTCTTCGCCGAGCAGTCCGTCGTCGTCGTTGCGTACCTCGTTCGCCGTCCGGCGAATGTCGTCACGCTCAGTACTACCGACTGGCTCCTTGCTTTCGGCGGGACATTCAGTCCCGTACTGCTACGACCGGACGGCGCCCATCCCGCATGGGGGCTCACCACGGGCTTAGTGCTGCAATTCATGGGTGTGGCCATTTGCCTCTGGTCGCTCTTGGTCCTCGGGCGGTCGTTCGGCTTCGCGGCGGCGGACCGGGGCCTGGTTACTCGAGGCCCGTACGCGTGCGTCCGCCATCCGGTGTACGCCTCTTACATTCTGCTGCAGACTGGTTACCTCTTTCAGAGCATCTCGCTGCGAAACGCCGCGGTGGTTGTGCTTGCAACTGCGTGCAACGTGGGACGCGTCCGCGCCGAGGAGCGCGTGTTGGCGGTAAATCCAGCGCACGGCGCATACCGACGCTGCGTACGATGGAAGATGCTGCCTGGACTCTGGTAATGCGTGGACGACGGACTTGTTCGTTGCCGGTCCATCCGACAGCGTTAAATTCGTTCGGCTCCTCAGAAACCCACGCCGCCACCCGACGGAACGGTCGTGGTCGTCGTTGTCGGGCTCGGCGGCGGTGGACTCATCGTGGGCGGAGTGGTGGTCGACGGAGGTGACGTTGGCAACGGTGCCATCGGCGGCGGTGCCGTTATCGGCGTTGAGGTTCGCGGCGGTGAGATCGCTGGCGGTGCCGGCGGCGGCGGTGAGGTCGGGGTGGGTGCAGCTGGCGGCGGGCTTGTCGGCCCTGGCCTCGACGACGAGACTGAGCTCACGACACGATTGAAACTTCCGTTGGGGTGCACCGTGAACCAGACGTTTCCGAGATGTTGTCCGGCAGCGTGAGTGACCGTGTGGTCGCTCACGAAGAAGTACAGGGGATGTCCGTCGATGGTCACCTGGAGCCGGCCCTGGGAAGGACGACGGATCGTACCGAGACCATGGAGAGGACCGAGATGGTGCGCCATCTTGGACGATACGATCAACGGGGGCCAGATCTTTGTGCATACGCCAGTGCAGGAACTCTGCCCTCGGCCGTCCTTGGCGAAGACATACAGCGGGCGGTGCGCTGACACCAGCACGCTACCGAGTCCATTGATATGAGTTGTTGTGACAACTTCTCTTGGCGGTGCGGCTCCTGCGGATGTCGACATGCTCAAAGATCCCGTCAGTGCGACGACCGGCAGGAAGCCCCGCCCGACGAGGCGGCGTCGTTGAGGCCCGAGGAGCGATCGTCGGATCCAATTGGAATCGGATGGCGTCATCGTCCCGGCTCCTCCCTGGCGCGGCGTTTCCTCTGGGAGGACTACGGCCCAGAGCCGAATACGGATCGGACCAAGTCAAGATTCCGCTCCCAGTCTGCCCTGGGGTAGACGAAGAACAGACGGCACAATCTGTTGTCTCGGAGAAGGCGTCGGTACTTGACACACGAGCAAATCCTCTTACTCGTTCGACGACGCGACTCCGCTCACGAACCCACGTCGAAAGGCACAGGTCTACCCGACCAAGAAACGGGGGGGCACTCTTGATGGATGTTTACCCAACCTGGGAGATGTCTTGTGTCGGAATCTCCCATGTGCAACGCTGTTCGTTGAGCCAATTCCGAATGCGCAGCTGACGTTCGCCGGTTGGTCTGGAATCTGGGGGTCGTAATGACATCGAGTGAGAGCTCTCCCGGGCAGGGAGTGACTGGTAAGCGCCGAAACCCTGTCCTTGTCTGGCTTGTATGGCCCTTCATCACTCTCGGCATTTACCACCTGTACTGGTGGTACAAGATCAATGACGAAGCTCGGCGGCTCGACCCGTCGATAGAAGTGAACCCGCTTTTATCATTGCTCGCCTTGTTCCCAGGCGGTCTGATCATCGTGCCACCTTTCGTCACTGTCTACCGGACCGGCGAACGCATCCGCTCGATGCAACGGGCTGCTGGGCGCACACCTGATGTTCTGCCGATCGTCGGACTATTGCTCATCTTCGTGTTCACCTTGTTCTCCCTCTACTACCAAGTAAGCCTGAACGGGATCTGGTCGGCTTTCGGAAACCAGCCCCAAGACACTCCTGTGGCGATCCAATCCTGATCAACAGCTTCCTACGACTCCAGTGACGACAGCTCGGATGTCGGCGTCGAAGCGCTCGATGTTGAGCGATGTGGTCGGGGATGGGCACTGGACATCTGCGAAGGAACCGAATCGCCGCGCCATCGGCACCCGCTACTTGGTGATCGCGCTCACAATGGCCAGGGCGAACCGGAAAGCCCCTGGGGAGTACTCGTCACACGGTCCGGTGACACCACGGGTCGCCGGGTTTCCGTCCGGACAGAAGTGGATGCCGTCGGGCGAGCGCACGACGTCCGTGCCGTTCGGACCACAGCTTGGCTCGATGCTCATGCAGGGCAACTGCCACGTAAATCCACCGCTCCGTGACTCCACTGCGGTACCAGCGTCCACATAGGTCACCGAGCGGGGGTTGGCCTCCGCCATCTGTCGATAGATGTGGTCGAGGCGGTCCCACCCCGGCACCGAGGACTGGTCGATCGGTGTTCCGACCAAATAGACATGCACACCCACCGCACTGAAGGTCCGGATTGCCTCATCGGTGTATCGGATGTATAGGCCGTAGTAGTGGGAGCTTCGGATGACAGCCCCGTCCATGCAGGGAGTAAACGCGTTCCCCGAGAACACCAGGATCGCCGCAGCGGGGTGCTCGGCTGCAGCGGCGGCCATTTTGCCCAGCCAATCACAGGTGGCGGTGCCGCCGTAGGTGTTGTTCGACACGATGTATCTACCGGTTTCTGCGAAGAACATGTCGAGATATGGCTCGGCCTGATACCCGAGCGAGTCCCCGAAGAGATCGATGGTCCCCCGGACCGGAGCGGGGGCCCTGGGGGTCGTCTGGGCCGCAGCCGCGGTCGCCCTCGGTCGTCCGCTCGACGCTGTCGCCAATGCGTTCGACCAGGAAAGGACCGATGCGCCACAGACGGCGAGAGCGGCGGTGAGCAACACCCACCGGTGCCTTGCCGTCCGGTGGGTGTTGCCGCGCCACCTTGCTGACCGAACCGTTTGCGCTGTACGCCGTCCGCCATAGTCCATAGCCATATGACGATGCTGGCCACCGCCGGCTGCGAGGTCTGTGTCGCAGGACACACAACACGTGTTCCCGTCGTGACGGTTCGCCTCAATCTCGTCCAGAGACGCGCTGGCTCCCGGCCAGCGTCAGATCAGATCCCAACTACTCGACCGTGACGCGCCGTGCGTTGGACTCCAGTCCCTGCCGGCCGGCTGCCACCGAGCCTTCGTGCCCCGATGATCTCCTTGCCAGTACCAGTGCCGCACGAGAGCACGGCGTTGGCGCTTGATTTCGGCGACCGATATCTCGCTACCCGTGCGCCACAGAGTTCAGTGAGCGAGGCGATGTAGCGCGATCGGATCGTTGACCTCTATTCGGCCACGCGCCAAGCAAAGGACACCCTGCTCCTCACCCGCCCGTAGGATCCGATTTGTTGTCGGGCACGTCGTACCTGCGAGTTCCGCGATGTCATCCTGCGTAAGCGGGATCACGACCGGCATGTCGCCTCCGTAGAGCTCCACCAGGTCGGTCAGGCGGAGCCAGACACGGCGTTCGACGGGGACGTAGAGCGCTTCGATCAGCGCCGCAGACGATCGTCGTACTTCTCCGACCAGAGCGTCCGTCAAGACTTCGTTGATTTTCGGCCTCTTTGCCCGTAGCTCTTCGAAGTTCTCGCGATGCACGCTCAAGGTCTCACCTCCGTCGAGGGAGATGGCGGTCCCGCACCGCGGACCCGCCGACAGCATCGCGAGCTCACCGAAATAATCACCGGGGCCGAACACCCGTAACATCGCCTGGTCACCCAACGGTGTGGTGATACGAATCGCAAAGTGACCCTTCACGACCAAGTGCAGCGTGTCCGCGGGGTCGCCGTCGTAGAACACCACATCGTTGCGCTTGAAGCGCCGACGCCTCGCTGCCGCGAGAACCTCTCGCTGCTCATCGTCGTCGAGCATGTCGAGCAAATGCGACACCATGGCTCCGAGTATTTCATCTCACATACCTACGTGGCGAATAGACCTTCGCCGTTTCAAGCAGATCGGCTGAAACAAGCAATATCAGGCGGTGATGGCGCGACACATTGAGCGCGACGGCCACCGGGTCGCGGTCCGTTTGATGAACGGGACGGCGCGGGGCGGATTACCACCGGCCAATGAGACCTTCCGAGGCCTTCTAAGTCGCTGAATCGGCCCCATAGAGGCAGGTGGTCGGGCTCAACACGTTGGTCGAGGGCCGGCCTATGGCGGAGGCCTTCGGGAGGCGTTGGGGCCGTGGGTGCCCTCCGAGAAGCTCAGTGGCCGGGATCTCGACGCTATTCATTCCCGGCGAGCAAACGGTCGGGACCGCTGATTCCCGCGAACCCAGACGGCCCAGGAACCCCAAACGGGTTGGCTTTGCGGCATCGCTCGTAAGGATCCGCACAAACTCACGCCACCGTGTTGTCGGCGACACCGGTTGTGTGCCCAAAGGCACAGACTCGGTGGCCGTTGTCGATCACCATCCTCCCGTTGATGAAGAAAACGACGAGGCGGAGCTGAGAGATGACAACACGTGCCTCAAGGAGAATTTGGGGAAGTTTCGTCACGATGACGACGAGCGTCGTCTTGATCGCGCTACTTCCCGCGACGTCAGGCGCCTCCCACGGAGCGCCGATTGACCTTGCACGACCTAGTGAATCAGTTCCCACAGACGGCTCTTATGCCGTCATTGATGCAGCCGGCGGCGTGATTACCTACGGGGGAGCAGGCTTCCAAGGCGACATGCTCGCCTCGTCGCTCGCCGCCCCCGTGGTGGGTGCGGCGACGAATCACGCAGGCGGTTACTGGTTGGTGTCGTCGGACGGAGAGGTCTACCCCTTCGGAAACGCTTCCTCGTACGGGTCCATGGCCGGCGCGTTCTTGAAGCAGCCGATCGTCGGTATGGCCTCTACCCCCAGCGGTCGGGGATATTGGCTCGTCGGTGCCGACGGCGCGGTCTACCCCTTCGGAGACGCCACCTCACACGGGTCATTGGCCGGCGTGCTCTTGAAGCAGCCGATCGTTGGCATGGCCTCTACCCCCAATGGTCAGGGGTATTGGCTCGCGGATTCGGGCGGCGGAGTCTTCTCGTTCGGAGAGGCACAGGTCTTCGACTCGGCCGGTTCTTTCGCTCTCGACCACTCGATCGTGGCCATCGCTGCATCATCTGACGGCCAGGGGTATTGGACGGTAAACACGAATGGGACGGTCTTCTCGTTCGGTGATGCCAAGAATCTCGGATCGTTGGGCGACAATCCGCCTGCGTCGCCCATCTCGGGCATGACCGTCACTCCTGATGGAGGCGGGTACTGGCTGGTCAGCCGCAATGACTCGGTCTACGCATTCGGCGATGCTCAATACCGGGGAGGCGCGTCGTCTCCTATGCACCCACCGCTGTATCCCCCCTCCTGGTCACCCGCTATCCCCGCCGGAGTGGCCATCCTCTCATTGCCTCTGGGCACAGAGACCGCTCATTCCGGTGGACTCCGGGTGGCGTTCCTGGGGGACTCGCTCGCTTGGTACGAGGCCTTCTACACGGCGGGATCGCACCCGGGTTATCGGGTTTTCAACGGTGCCACCCCTGGGTGTGGTGCCACCAACGGTGCGGGGATCGAGACTTGGACCTCACCCCCGGTAGACGAGTCTGACCTTCCAGCCTGCGCCGACTGGTCAGCGCAGATGGAGTGGACGGTCCAGCGAACCCATCCCGATGTCGTCGTGGTCCAACTCGGATTTTGGGAAAGTCAGCCCCGACTGTGGAATGGTTCCTATGTCAACCTCGGCGACCCCGCCTATCTCACCTACATCCAGAAGAATCTCCAACTCGTCGTGAACATCGCTCACGCCGATGGAGCCAAAGTCATCTTGAACACCGCGCCGTACTATGGCAAGGGAACACCGGCGTGGGTCGTCGACGACTTCAACAACTTGGTTCAGGCAGTCGCTGCGCAGTACCGTTCCTTTGTCTCCGCCTCGGCAGTCAACAGCCTGCTGAGTCCTGACGGAGCCTACGCGCGGACCCTGGACGGTGTGGTTGCTCGGACTCCGGACGACGTTCACCTTACGCCTGCAGGAGTACAGCAGATCCTTGACCCGGCTCTCGGCTCGATGGTGACGTCGTTGGGAACGGGCATCTACAACCAGGGGTGACCGAACACATGATCCCGATCATCCCCTACAAGGAAGCCCGGGAAGGTGCGAGTCTTGTACTGCTGGCAACCGAGGACTGGATCCACCCGTGCTTTTCAGCGAGAGAGTCGTCTATGGGTCGCCGCACCCGGGTGAGAACACGAGCGCAGAAGGTCTCGCAACGGCTCTTGACAAGTCGGAGCGGCTCCCGAGACATAATTCGTGAGCCGGGCCGCTCGGTCCGGTCGGGATGCTCGACCATGTCACCCAGAACCCGATGGTCGGAACTGTCGCCGGCCGAGTCTTGGATTTCGTTGAGTGCCAGCCCGACTGCGCCGAGGCAGTTGACGCACTCCTCACGCCCGTACGACGATTGGCATACGCGCAGATTCCTCAGGAGGCAAAGCCCATGACCGACACCAAAGCTCCCGTGGTCTTCATCCATGGCTTGTGGCTGCACGCAACCTCGTGGCAGCCCTGGCAGGACCTGTTCGCCGAGTCGGGCTATGAGCCGGTCGCACCGGGCTGGCCGGGAGACGGCGAGACCGTCGAAGCCACCCGAGCAAACCCCGACCTTGTCGCCAACCACGGAATCGACGAGGTCACCGAGCACTACTCGAAGATCATCGATGACCTGCCCACCCAACCGATCCTGATCGGCCACTCCTTCGGGGGTTTGATTGCGGAGAAGCTCCTGGGGATGGACCGCGGCGCGGCGGCGATTGCCATCGACGCCGCGCAGATCAAGGGTGTCCTGCAGCTGCCTCTGTCTCAGCTCCGTGGGACTCTGTCAGTGTTCGCCAACCCGACCAACAAACACAAAGCTGTCTCGCTCACCGCCAAGGAGTTCCGCTACAGCTTCGGCAACGCCCTTTCGGAGGAGGAGTCCAACGAGCTCCACGAGCGGTGGACGATCCCGTCACCGGCACGACCGCTGTTCGAGGGCGCGAGCGCCGCCTTCTCGCGACATTCTCCGGCCAAGGTCGATACGACGAACGAGGACCGCGGGCCGCTTCTGCTCACCATGGGCGGCAAGGACCACACCGTACCCGAGGTGATCACCAAGTCGACGTTGAAGCAGTATCGGGACTCAAACGCGGTCACCGACCTGGTGGAGTTTGCCGACCGAGGTCACTCCCTGACCATCGACTCGGGCTGGCGTGAAGTGGCCGAGGCGTGTCTCAACTGGTTGAACGAGCACGGCCGGTAAACACTCACACGACTGGTCCTTACCGCGGAGCAGGGAAACCAGTAATCACCGTCAGCAACGGTCCCTTCCGTTGCCGACCGGCTCGAGGGCAAATGGCATCTGAGCCGAAAGGGCGAATCCTTTAGGGCTGTTGAGGAGAATCGATGGATCTGGGGCTGAAGGGCAAGCGTGCGGTCGTGACGGGGGCCAGCAAAGGCATCGGTTTCGCCGTCGCGCGGCGGCTTGTGACCGAGGGTGTCGCCGTGGTTGCCGGATCCCGTCAGTCGTCACGCGAATTAGACGCCCTTTGCGATGAGGGCCAGGTTGTACATGTGAGTGTCGACCTGTCGGAGCCCGCAGGGCCGTCACAGCTCGTCGAAGCCGCTCTGCGCGGAGGACCTATCGACATACTCGTCAACAACGCGGGAGCAGTGACGCCACGCCTGAAGGGTTTCATGTCGGTCACCGATGAACAGTGGTCGACAACGATCGCCTTGACCTTCATGGCTGCCGTCAGAACAACACGTGCGGTTTTGCCCGATATGACAGCGCGGCAAAGTGGGACCATCATCAATAACGCCTCTGTAAACGCAACGCTGCCGGATCCTCTCGTCATCGACTACAGCGCCGCCAAGGCGGCGCTCGCCAACTTCTCGAAGGCGCTGTCCAAGGAGGTAGGGCCGCTCGGGATCCGGGTGAATGCCGTCAGCGCCGGTCCGGTTTCGACCGAGCTATGGCTAGGGACGGAAGGCGTGGCCGCCACCGTCTCCGCCGCCCAAGGCTCGGACGCTCACGACGTAGCCCTTGAAGCCGTCAAGAGCACCGCAACTGGTCGCTTCACCACACCGGAGGAGGTCGCCGACCTGATCGTGTTCTTGGCCAGCAACCGCGCGTCGAATGTGACGGGAGCGAACTACATCATTGATGGGGGTTTGAGCCAGGCGCTGTGATGACTGAGACTTCGGGCTGAGGCGGGAATATGTCGATACGTCGTACTCGTGGGTGCGGCGGGATCGCATCAGGAGCGGTGGAACGCCGTGAGTGCCCGTCTTGAATGGGCATCTCAGCATCTGACCCTCGGACTGTCGTAAGGCTCAGATCGTCCGCCGTGATCTCTTGCCTCACGCGACACTCGCTATAGGAGGAGAAGGATGAGCCCGGTAGACGGTGCAGACTGTTCCCCATGGACCAGTTCCGCAAGGAGGGGTGGCACATCACCGACGCCGGAGCGACAGCCACATGAAGGTGGACTTCCCTCACGCTGTGAGTTCCATGTGATGCTCGCCGGATAGCCGTCAGGCCTCCGCATCTCACCTGGGTCGTCGCGGGCTGTCGGCAAGCCAACGTCTCACTGGCTCAAAGCAGGGGAAACGGCGAGAGCTCGATCTCGCGCGTCTGGCCTCCTGCCTCGAGGAACGCCCGCATCCGCCGACGTCCCTCATCTGAGCCAAGGCTGCGACGAAAGGCCTGATCCTCGAGATTCAATTGCGCGACCGGGTCTGGGAGACCGGCGTCGACCACCGCTTTGAATATGGCGATCACCTCGGCTGGAAACGAGGCGATCCGGACAGCGAGGGCATCGACAAAGGGCCACAGCTCATCCGGGGGCAGCGCCCGGTTCACGTACCCCCACTGCGCTGCGGTGGCGGCGTCGATGTCGTGCCCACCGAGGAGGATCTCCAGAGCGCGCGCCCGTCCGACGAGGTTCGGCAGTCGTTGCGTGGCCGCCCCGCCCGTCACCAATCCAACCGCGATCTCGGGCTGCGCCAGGACGGCCCGGCCCAGTGCTGCGAAGCGCATGTCGAAACTCAGCGCTAGTTCGCTGCCGCCTCCTCGGGCGACGCCCTCGATCACCGCTATCGTGGCCTTCGGCATCGTGCGCCACGTCTCGACGAGGGTGTGGAAGTCGGAGAGCCGATCGTGGAGCGAGTGGTCGTTGATCGGGAGCTGCTCAAGCAACGTGACGTCGGCGTGCGCGACGAAGATCTCTTCGTCAGCGGAGTCGACGATCACAACCTTGACGTCGTCGTCCTGTCGGAGCTCTTCGATTAGCCGGCCGAATTCGACGATCAGCGGCAGATCCAACAGGTTTATAGGCGGGTTGTCGATCGTCGCCCGCAACACAGCGTCTCGGATATCGATCCGCAGTAGGTCGTAACCGTCATACGCCACCGCAGCGACCTTAGTCCCATCAAAGGGCCTCGCTTCGGACTCGCGGGCTCGGCGCTCGTGGGGACGTCGCTCTTCAAGACCCGATGGCGGTCTTCGGTGGGTTGATAGCCAGACGACCAGTCGTCAGCCGCAGACCGGCTGGACGGGTCGGGCGATTGCTAAGCAACTGGACGATGGGAACGCGCGAATAGGCCGCTAGCGTCAAACCACGGTGAGGATTGAGAGGAGTCGGAGATGGCCAAAGCGCTGTACACAGCCCGGGCTCATGTCGTCGGCGGCCGCGACCAGGGGCACGGGGTGACGAGTGACAATGCGTTGGATGTACGCCTACGAACCCCCGTAGAGATGGGAGGCGACGGTGGAGGCACGAACCCCGAGCAGCTTTTCGCTGTGGGCTACGCCGCTTGTTTTGAAGGAGCGCTTGGCGTTGTCGGGCGTCGAGAAGGAACTGACCTCGGGGACGTTTCGATAGATTCAGAGGTCAGCTTGATCACCACCGAGAACCGAGGATTCAACGTGACCGTCGGGCTCGACGTCTCGCTTCCTGGAGTGAGCGACCCCGAGCTTGCGATCTCCATTGTGGCTGCAGCCCACGAGGTCTGCCCGTACTCCAACGCAACGCGTGGAAACGTGGATGTCAGCCTGCGTGCCAATGGTCGTGCGGTTCCAGCTGCTGCGTCGGGACTCTGACCAATCATGTTCCGGCGAAGGGAGTCAGCAATGAACACAACGGATCCAGTGCTCACACCCTCCGGCCACACTGCCGAGGGCGGAGTCCTTGTTGGGAACGCCGACGCGAGACAGAGGATGGTCGTATTCGAGGATCCACAGTGTCCCTACTGTCGACAGTTCGAACAGATCAACGGAGCCTTCATCACGGCTGCGTTAGAGGCTGGAAACCTCGCCGTTGAATACCGCATGCGCTGCTTCTTGGGCCCAGAGTCGATACGGGCGGACAATGCCCTTGCACTCGCCGCCGAGGCCGGTCATTTCGACCGACTCCGCCAGGCGCTGTTTGGGGCACAGCCCCCCGAGAGAACTGGCGGCTTCACGTCCGATGACCTTGTAGGCCTCGGTGCACAGGTAGGACTCATCGGTTCGGACTTCGTCTCGGGGGTACGAGAGGCGAGATATGAGCAGTGGATCCTGAGGCGAGAGGCCACCTACCAAGCGCAGGATCCTCAGGGAACACCGGCTGCGTGGCTTAACGGAAACCCGATGGACGTCGATGTCCTCTTCGACCGGGCGGCGTTCGAGACCGAGCTTCGGGCCTAAGTCTCACCAACCCCCAACCTCGCTGGCCTGCGGGCGGGACAAGTCTGAAGTCCGATTCCGGACCGCCATTTCCGCTGGGTGGATCAAGGCGGGGCGGCCTCGGATGCAGGCACGAGTACGGAACGCCCCTCGACGCGGTCAGAGGCTCAGCGTCGTCAAATCCTCACCGACGGTGATGTGGCCTGAGTAGCCACCATTGCGGAGGTCCTGTACGAACGTCTCGACCTCGGCGGGCGTGTCTGGCGGGGGAATGAGGTGGGTAAGGACGACGTGCGGCACGCCTACACGAGTAACCATCTTCCCGAGTTCGACGGTGTCCGCGTGGTAGCTGAAGATCCTCTCGAAGACCGTTCCAGCGATCAACGACTGCATCGCCGACGTCCGGCACGCCTCGTGCACGAGCACGTCGGCACCGGCCGACAGCTGCTCGATCTCCGGGCACACGCGTGTGTCGCCGGAGATGACGATGATGCCGTCTGGTGATTCGATCCGGTACGCGACCGCTTCGGGCACGGGTTCGTGGTGCACGGCGACCGCCAGCACTCGGATCTTGCCATCGTTGGTCGTCCAGATCACGTCGGGAGTGGTCGGGACGTCGAAAGGACGGAGTGCTATCTCGATCGGCGCCGCACCCGTGTGCTCGGCGCGCAGTGCAAGGTCGTCGTCGTAAGGCTCGAGCATGCGGCTGACGAACCGAGTGGCCAGGCCTTTGGCAGCGACAACAACGAGCGGGCCGGTGTGGGTGATCTGCTGCTGGATCCACCTGGTCATGGCGACGTCAGGCAGCCCCACGACGTGGTCGCTGTGTACGTGGGTCAGGAATACAGCGGAGAGCGCGTTCGGCGGGGTGCCTGCCTCCATCAGTCGCATGACTGTGGAGCGGCCAGCGTCGAACTGCAACGCGACGTCGCCGTGTCGAACCAGCACGCCCGCACCAGCGCGGCCAGGCCTCGGATGTGGCACCCCCGTCCCAGTGAGAATCACCTCGGTAGTCATTGATCAGTCATGCGGGCATCCTTGGAGTCACTGCATTTGGCGGCGACCTGAGCCACCGGGTTGAGGTTATTGCGTTTGCGCAACGGCGATCCGTAGAATTCGCTACTCGGCCGCCCGCACCATAAGAGCTCGTCACTTCGTGTTTTGTGACAACTTGGACTTCAAGGCAAGCCGAGGTGAACTAGCCGGCCCCCGCCAACGCGCGAAGGTGGGGCAAGATTCGGGGGGCCAACCAGAAGTCGCCGGCCCACGTGAAGTGGACTCCGTCGGACGAGCGGACGGGGACACCATTGATCACAGACTGGTAGTGGCCCTCGGGATCCACGATCCGGTTGAGGTCGAGGACACTCACCGTCCCTGGGTGCGCCGCGGCCACTTGGCGGAGGATGACGTTGAACTGTCTCACCCTCCACGGAGCGTCCTCGGGCCACGAACCGCCGTCGAGGGTCTCTCCGCTCGAGTAGTACGGCGTCGTCGCGAGCACCACCCGAGCACCTGTCGCGGACAGCAGCGCAACAGCGTGACTGAGGTTGGCGCGCAGAGAAGCGTCAAACGCAGCCTCACCGATGTGGACCCATGTTCCATGCTCTAACCGGTCGACGATGTCCAGACGGGCGACGAACACCACCACCTGAGGCTTCAAGAGCTCGAGCTCGAGCGTCCAGGCGGCCTGACGATCCGCACATTGCGGCGGCGGAGCTACGACGGAGTCGTGGATCCGGTAGGCGGAATCCTCCAATGAGCACCCGGGCAGACCTAGGTTGTGGAAATCGATTCCGTACTGGTGGCTGACCAGCCCGAGCCCATTGCCCAGCATGTACGCGATCGAATCGCCCACAAGGAGGACCCGGACTGGAGGACCGGGAACCCCAGCCGTCAGCTGAGGGACCTGGCCCCCGAAGTACGAGATGCCGGCGGTCCGGTCTATGAGTGGCCCGCCTGCTGCGACCGTCGGCTGAAAGAGGGCCGCCAGCAACACAATCGCGGTGATGACGCCAGCCTCGATCCGCAATTCCCGCGAGCGCCGCAGCGCCCCGCGCCTGATGGGCATCTCGATCAGATGGAACGAGGCGATGGCCGCGGCGAACGTAGCGACGAGGCGGAACGTGAACAGCTCGGGCCCGTTGAGACCGGTGCGCGACCCGTCGAGGACCACAAAGATCGGCCAGTGCCACAAATAAAGCCCATAGGAAATGCGCCCTACGTAGCGAACCGGCCCAAGCGAGAGGAACCGGGCTAGGGGTGAGGAACCGGCCAGCGTGATTCCTCCAATGAGCGCCGCCGCGAAGAGGGCCGCGAGCGTCAGACCGCCCTGGAAAGTGAAGGACCCGCCGATGGTCATGGTGGCAGCGAGCACCACTACGCCCGCGCACCCGACCGCGGCGATACCGCTCCACAGTCTCGCTCCAAGCTGGCGGGCGACAGGAGCCCAGAGCGAAATCGCGATCGCCAGAGCGGCACCGATGAACAGCGCCTGGGCCCTCGTCGCAGTGTTGTAGTACAGCGCAGTCGGATCCCGACTCGGGTCGTAGAGACAAACCATGAGCGTCGCGGATCCGGCTGCGGCAAGGAGCGTGAGCGCGAAGAGCTTCGCCCTCGAGAGACCTAGCTTGAATGCTCCGAGTACGAGGAGGGGCCACACCAAGTAGAACTGCTCTTCGATCGCCAGAGACCATGCGTGGAGGAACGGAGAGGGGGAGCTGCCGAGGTTTACGTAGCTCGCCCCTGTCGAGAAGTGCCAGTTGGCAAAGTAAAACAGCACGCTAAGTGCGTCGGCGCCGAGGTCCGGATAATCGCCGCGCGCAAAGAAGTGGGCCCACAGCAGGACGACACCGGTCATGACGACGAGTGCCGGAAGGAGCCGCCGGGCACGGCGTGCCCAGAACGATTTGAGCGCGATGCGACCAGTGGTCCCGTGCTCGCGGACCAAGATGCTCGTGATCAGGAAGCCCGAGAGGACGAAGAACGTGTCCACGCCGACGAAGCCCCCGGGCACCAAAGAGGCGCCACCGTGGTAACAGAGGACGAGCGCGATAGCCAGCGCCCGTACCCCGTCGAGCGGAGGGTTGTACGGAAGTTCGCGTTCGGGGATCTCTACGCTGGAGCTCTGGACCGTACTCATGGCGGAGCGGAATCGGCGTGATCGGGGCGCCTGGGCTTCGACGATTTCACGTCAGAAGGTCGTGATGACGTCGGAGTTGGCCCACGTCGATTCCTAGTTGCGAACAGTTGGTAGTGAACCTGAGATGCGGTGTGAGCTGGGAACTGGAGGAACCGGGTTGAGGGACCTGGGCTCGGTGTCCCAGCCTGAATCGAGGGAGGAAGACTGGTCGGATCGGCGGCCCCCGCCGGACCCGGGCCAGACCGCCGACGCGATCCGCGGCTGAGCGCTCGTATCTCCCTCGCCTGACCACCTCCGTCCGAAAGCCAGCTGTCGGCCCGCCACATAGTTCCCTTGCGTTTCTGTCCCTCAATTGCCCCGTTTGGCGTGCATGTTCTACTCGATGACGTCTCCTTCCTGGGGGTCGCCGACGCCGAGGTCACGGCGGACGACGACCCTCATGGGTCCACTCCGCGGGCAAAACGAGCCGGTCGCGGGTTCTCCGGGCGTCGGACTCGTCGTGGCCGATCTGGGCGACGAGGCGGGCGATCCACCGCTCCCCCCGAGCTTGCGTAGCGGCGCGTAGAACGTGTCGAGTTGATGGGTCCTCGCGTTTTTGACCTCAGTCAGACTGTGAGCTGCCGTTCTCAGATGGCGCCCGGGTCGCCCATAGGTCCTGCTCTAGTCCTTCCGGTCCGCGAGATGAGGTTGCACATCCACCCCTTTGAGGGGTCCGGCGATGGACTCTGTGGTTCCCACTACAGAGCCAAGGAGCCCATCACCGTGACCCGAGCAGAGATCATCTACCAGCGGCGCATCGCCGTGTTGGATTACGCCGCCCGAGTGGGCAACGTGGCCGAGGCCTGCCGGGTCTTCGGCATCTCGCGGACCCGCTACTACGAGTGGAAGGGCGTGGCCGACCGCTACGGGCTCGACGCGCTCATGCCCAAGGAGCGCCGGGCGCCCCAGATGCCCGAGGCCACCCCCACCCACGTCGTCGAGGCGCTGTTGACCCTGGCGGTGGTCCAGCCCACCATCGGCTGTCGCCAATACGCCGATCGGCTCGGCGACCAGGGCTTCTCCATCGCCAAGTCGACGGTGCAAAAGCACCTCGTGGCCCACGGGCTGGGCCGGCGTTCCAAGCGCGTGGCCCGGGCGGCGGCCATCGCGGCAGCGACGACCGGGCTCGTGACCGAGGCGGCTAGAGAGGACGAGCCCTTCGGGTTCTGCCTGGCCACGCGGCGGTCCGGGCGAGCTCGTCTGCCTCGACAGCTTCTACATCGGCAAGCTCAAGGGCGTGGGCAAGGTGTACCAGCTCACCGCCATCGACGTCTTCACCCGCTGGGCCTTCGTCGCCATCGTGCTCGGCCCGGTCACCGGCGCCCACACCATGCGCTTCATCGACCAGCTGCTGCGCCACTACCGGCGCCACGGGATCAGGGTCAGAGCCGTGCTCAGCGACAACGGTCCCGAGTACATGGCCAGCGCCTTCGCGCCGCCCTGGCGGCCAAGGGGCTCCGTCACGAGCGGATCCCGGCCCGCTCGCCCAACCACAACGCCGTGTGCGAGCGCTTCCACGAGACCATCCTCCAAGAGTGCTGGCGCCCGGCCTTCCACCGCCGGCGCTTCACCTCGATCCGCCAGCTCCAGGCCGAAGCCGACGCCTGGCTCATCACCTACCACCACCGCCGGCGCAACCACGGCGACTACATGCGGGGCCGCACCCCTCATGAGATCCTCGACAACCACAAGAGAGAACAAGGCAGCATGACGACCATCAACCACAGAGCCCATCTGTCACCTCGACTCTCGGTCCGGAAG
>CAWGPG010000006.1:0-898022 GCA_963824445.1 uncultured Acidimicrobiaceae bacterium
ATCCGTTGATTTGGGCGGACGCTCCTACGGTTTGGAAAACGGCATCTCGAAGAACCCGAGGGAACGTCGACTTGGGAGCAGCAAGCCGCTATGCACGATGGGCGGTGCTTCCACAGAGCGACGACCTCGGGTACCCAAAAGCAGTTCGATAACCAAGCCGTCCTGTCCCGTTCCCAATCTGTTTGACAACATATCGATGAACCGGACGTCGGGGACCACGAAGTCGCGCACCCGATCGAGCACGGCGTCGCTCAGGTGCTGCCGTCTTCGACCGGGTTTTACATGAGCCACGTTCGTCCGATCCACGAGTCACGTAAAGACACGCCGGCGAATCTGATCTTCTTGGGGATCCCACCTTGGCCCTCTGACCTGATTTCCTAACTGGATGTCAAGGTATGTCGCCACTGAATTTGGCGCGCGTAGGCTGGTGGGCTGGCGTCGCCTCCCGATGATCCTTCAGAGCTGGTCGACTTCGCAGCCCGGACAGTCCCAGCCGATTATCCGTATTCCCGCATCCACCACGACCGGCACGAGGCGCCGAGTGGTTCTCCGACTCTCCCAGCTCTATAGGGTTAGAGTCGCTGGGCGCCGAGGAACGCAGGTCGATTGGCCCGTCTGGCGTCGGGCGAGACCTTCGTGATGCTTTCTCTCAGACAGAGCCCCGTCTTCGCGCTGGCCGGAGCCACCGGGACGCAAGCAACGTCACATGAGTTCTGTGATGCGCTGGCGCTGCGCTCGGGACATGCCGTGTGCCGACCCGTCTGGCTCGCGGCTGGGCGCGGTTTCATCGCGTCTGGCCCGGCGTACGATTGAGCCGTGAAAGGTGCCCCGCCAAGCGGAATTGCGCTCTTCATGGCTGCCATCGCACTGTCGGCCTGTGGTTTTTCACAGGGTGCGGCACCATCGGCAAGCGACTCGGCCGCCGACACGAGGGGCCGCCTCGTCGCTGCCGTGACCATCAGTCCTGCCAGCGGAACCAACGGCGTGGCCTTGAACGCTCCCGTCAGTTTGACGGCAGGGGTTGGTCATCTGACCTCGGTGCAGGTGGCGACGACCGCTGGGGTGTCGCTCACTGGCAGTCTCAACGCCGCAGCCACCCAGTGGACCTCCGCCGGTGCGCTGGCCGCCACGAGCACCTATGAGGTCAAGGCGGTCGTGACCGGTCGTGGTGGCGCGACGGGGATGGCGACCTCTCGTTTCACCACGCTCACTCCGACAGCCTGGGTAGGGGTCAGTGTGTGGCCCGACAGCGGTCTGAGCGTGGGGGTCGGCCAGCCGATCGTCCTGCACTTCAATCAGCCGATCATCACTCCGTCGAGCCGGCAGGCATTGCTGGCCTTCTTGCACCTCTCGATGTCGAGTCCGGTCCCGGTCGGTGCGTACTGGTTCTCCCCCACCGAACTGCATCTTCGTCCGCAGAACTATTGGCCAACCGGTGAGCAGGTCACGTTCTCCGACTCACTGGGAGGTTGGGACGCCGGCAGCGGCGAGTGGGGGCTCGGTTACGGCAGCGTGACCTTCGGTATCGGCGACGCCAGGATCTCGACGGCCAACCTTGTGACGGACCAGATGGTGGTGACGGACAACGGGCACACAGTCGCCACCTATCCCATCAGTGCCGGCCGGGACCAGTACCCCACGATGAACGGCATCCACCTCGTGCTCGACCGAGAGAGCCAAGTGCACATGATCTCGTCGAGCGTGGGTATCCCCGTCAATTCGCCGAACGGCTACGACGAGACTGTCTACTGGGACATCCACATCTCCGACAGCGGCGAATACGTGCACTCCGCACCTTGGTCGGTGGGCGATCAGGGAAGTGTCAACGTCTCGCATGGCTGCATCAACGTAAGCCCGACTAACGCCCAAGCGTTCTTCGGCTTCAGCCGGGTGGGGACATCGTGAACGTGATCGGCGGACCTCGTCCTCCGGTGCCCGGTGATCACGGCGTCATGGACTGGTCGACGCCATGGGCGTCCTTTACCCCCGTCGCCGTTTCGCAACTGTCTCCGCCCGTTACGACGACGTCGGTCCCTTCGTAATCAACGGCGGCCCGACTCTCAGTTTCTGATGTGCCGAGTACATCCGGCGGGGGGGGGCCATTTCGAAGACGACACCACGCCATCGGAAAAGGCAACGGGGTTCTTCATCTTCCACGCAAGCGGTAAGGGATGCGGGTCGCATCAGCAGCGTTTTCGAAAATGGTCTCGCCGACGAGACGGCGACGCGGGTCAGCCGAGTGGCGCCGTGCCCGGGTAGCGTCGTCTCCCCATTTGAGTAGGTGCTCGATGCCGTGCGGCCTTGGCTCGATGATGCTCACCACCCGAGAAGGTTTCGCTTCGGCCGCCCGTGGGCGTGCAGAGTGTAAGCCGATCCCTTCGCTCTCGCAGGAGACCCGCACGGCTGACCAGGTTCCGAATCGATAAGGTCACGTAAGGTCACACAACCCGTCGTGAAGGCGACGACTTTGCGGGGTTCGCAACTTCACTTCATTGACCTGGGCCTCTTGGTTGAGTTGTCCGCTCTGCAGCGGCGACCTCGACGCAGAGCCACGTAGCGCTCGGTGATTCTTCGGGGATCCCACTTTAGGCCTGTGACCTGAACCTTCGGTGGAGGTGAAGGGACTCGAACCCTCGGCCTCTACATTGCGAACGTAGCGCTCTACCAGCTGAGCTACACCCCCGGGGCCGCCGAACACAGTAGTCCGGCCGGGATGGCCCGCTGATTCAAGGCCGCACCGCGCTGGGTCAGCGGGCGGCCGCCTGCGGTTCCACGGACTCGTCCCAAGCCCCGGGGTAGCCCAACACCGCGACGTCGGTGGAAGTCGGGGTGGAGGTCGAGGACGACGACGAGGGTGCGAAACCCGCCTGGCGCTGCGACCGCCGCCGTCGCTCTTGTTCCTCGAGCTCGCGGGCATACGCCATCAGGCCGACCAGGGCCAGGGCAGCCACTCCCGAGAGGCCGGTGATGACCCATGCCAGGTGCACCCCCGGGACCATGCCGATGACGGCCGTCGACACGGCCACACCGCACAGGCAGCGCAACATCAAGGTGGAGCGATGGCGCGCCTGGTCGCGGCGGTATGCGGACAGGTCGGCGCCCTCGTCACGCTGGCAGACGGGCTCGGGCCGATCGAGCACCCCGACCCGTTCGTAGTGCCCACCTTCGCCATCGGCGACGTCGGCTGCATCGGCATCGTCGGTAGGTCGCAGGAGCACCAGCTTCGGGCGCGACGAGTCCACCGGTTGGACGGCCGCGTCGTCCGTGCCGCCGGGGGACGCCGTGTGCAGGCGGTACGCCGGAGCCACCGTCTTCGGTCCGGCATGCTCCAGCAATTGAAGCTGATGATGGAAGTGATCGATGGAGCCGACACTCTGACGCTCTCCGAACCTTCGCCATGCGCTTGGTGCGAGTACTGCGATCCACAACAGCACTACGACGACCAGCAGGATCACAATCGGCTCTCCCCCGACGACCTACTTCGCTCTTCCGAAATCCTACGGAACAGCGCGTTCCATGTGGTGGATGGTGGGGGATATGCACAGCGCCGACACCGTCAGCACTCCTCCGCTGGCCTCGTTTGTACCCTCGTCGCCGTCAGGAATCAAGTGCCGAATCGCGTCCCTGCTCAGGGGGGTGGGGAACGGCGCGACTCCACCATCGACCGTCGCTGCAACCGACGTCGACTCGCACGGCGAAGCATTCCGACACGTGGTCGGAGGTGATCACCTCATGCAGCGGTCCCGCCGCCATGAGCCGGCCCTGCCGCACCAGACCGCCGTGCGTGAACCCCCGAGGGATCTCCTCGCAGTGATGCGTCACGAGCACCACGGGGGGGCCGTGCGGATCGTCGGCCAACGCGGCGAGGCGCGAGAGCAGCGTTTCTCGGGCGCCCAGGTCGAGCCCGGCGAACGGCTCGTCGAGCAGTACGAGCTCGGGGTCGCTCATCAGGGCCCGCGCCAGGAGCACCTGCTGTCGCTCGCCCTCCGAGATCACCCCGAATGGCCGGTGCGCGATTGTGCCGACGCCCCCGCGGACGAGCAGGTCGTCGGCGCGTGCCCAATCGGCGTCGCTGTAGTGGTGCCACCACGTTTCGAGCGCGCCGTGCCGACCGCTCGCGACGACGTCACGGGCAGGAAGGTCGGCACGCAGCATTCGCGTCAGCGCGCCACTCACCAGCGCAATGCGCGGGCGCAACGTGCGCAGGTCCACTCGTCCGAGCTGCGCCCCGAGGATCGTCACGCTGCCCGTCGAGGGTAGGAGACGCGCGCCGACAACCTGGAGCAGCGTCGTCTTCCCCGAACCGTTCGGGCCGAGGACGACCCACCGCTCGTGCCCGAGCACTCGCCAATCGACACCTGTCAGGACCGTGACGCCTTCGCGCCGGACCTCCACGTCGCGCAGCGCGAGGACGGTTCGGCCTCCGGTCACTCCCCCGCCGGGATACGCCGGTCGATGCGCCCGATCAGCCCTGCACAGCTCTGCGTCCAGGTGCGCTCTCCCGCCAGCCACAGCCAGAGCTCGCGCCGGTACTCGTGGACGATGCGGTCGAATTCCTCCTCGTCGATCCCGACGGCTGTCAGCGACCGCCAGCGCGACCAGAGCCAGGCGGAGATCCCGTCGTCACCGGAGAGGGTCTCGTCAAAGGTCTGTCCCGACCGGACCCTGGCCAACCAACGCTCCGCCAGTGCCGTCGGCTCGTCGGGTGTATGGAGGGCAGGCGCCTCGGTCACGGTCACCGACGGATGACGACAGGCCGGCGGTCCGTCCCTTCATAGGCACGGACGTGCTCCTCGAAGTCGATGAAGAGCGGGGCGTCGGGATCGAGCTTCCGTTGAAGAGTCCGATTGGCGATCTTCTTGTCGAGCGCGTCGAGGCGGAGCAGGGCCGCGGGGTCGTCGAGACCGCGGACGTCGAGCTTGGAACGAGCGCCCTGGAAGGCCAGTCGGCCCCGTTCGGTTCGGACGATCACGCTCGTCCAACCATTCATGGAACCCACACTGCCCACCGAGATGTCAGCCGACCGGCCGAGGAAGTCGGCGCATTCGTCGCAGCCCTTGAGCGCGGCCCCGTGAAAGTCCTTCACCGGTTCGTCGACGGCAACCTGCCCGTCGCGGTACTCGACGATCATGCGCCCCCTGATGACATCCATCTTCGAGACACGGTCGAGGTCGACGCCGCGCTTGTCGCGTAGCTCGTGAAGCGTGAGCGCCTCGTAGTCGAAGTTCTTCGTGCACATGAGCGCGATGGTCAGGACGACGGCATCGACCCGGTGGGCACCGGTTGGCCAACGGCGCGCTTGCATGGCGCGCAGACCCTGGACCTCGCACGGGGTGCCGACGACCGCGAGACGTGGTTTGGGCGGCAGCGCGTACTTCGCGAGGTCGAGCTCGGCCAGCGCCATCGTCTGGTTGTAGAAGCTGCCGGCAGCGGCACGGACTTCGTCCGCCGTCGTGGCGATGGTCGCCACGCCCTTCCACTGCTCGTCGGGGTCCGCGCTCGGCTTGGACACGAGGGCACCGTCGATCTCTCCCGCCGCGAGCAACCCGATGAGAAGTGCGCTCACCGCGCCGCCGTCCTGAGCATCGTCGATCTGCGCCGACGCCCGCACGGCGAAGGTGTCGACCACCGCGCCCAACCCGTCGCCGGGAGGACCACCGCTGATCTTCCAATAGGTATCGGACGAGTCGCTGCGCACCTGCGCCGGCACGACGTCCGCCTCCTCCTCCGTCGTGACGGTGGAGGGGGGCCAGAGCGCCTCGTAGCGCAGACCGCCGCGGGGGCAGAAGTCCCAACACAGGGAGCACCCGGTGCACATCTTCACCAGCTCTGGGAGGCCGGTGTCCTCGTCGACACCAATGGAGTTGGACGGGCAGACGGCGACGCAGGTGCCACATTGGATGCAGCGGTCCGCGTGGATCACGCCCGCCTCGAGCTCCCAGAACCAGACCTTGCCCGGCGGCTCGGTGATCCCGTTCATCTCCTCGCGGAGGTGAAAACGCTTCACGACGACACCGTCTCGCTCACGCCGATCAGGGTGCCGAGCAAGTCCTGATCCTCGGTGCGCCGGGACCACGAAGAGAACGGCTCACCGGCGCGATGCTCGGCCAGGTACCGGTCCACCAGTCGTACCAGCGCGTCGGGGACCCTCTCTACCGGCATAGCCCCGGCAACCCAGTCGATGAATGCTGCGTCCGGGCCGAGCGAGCCGCCCAACCCGATGTCCACCGCTTCCTCGATGTGCTCGTCCACGTGGGCGATGTCGCCGCGGAACCCGATGTCCGCGATCTGTGGCTGCGCGCACGAGGCCGAGCAGCCGGAGAAGTGCATGCGGATGACTCCGGCGTCCGCCCGGTCACCCGCAGGGAACCGCTCGTCGAGGGCGCGGGCCCACTTGACTGCACGTTCCTTCGTCTCGACGACGGCGAAGCGGCAGAACTCCGATCCGGTGCACGCCACCACGCCGCGCTCGAAAGGACCGGGGAACGGCGAGTACTGCTGCACGAGCTGTTCGGCGAGCAGAGCGTCCAGGCGTTCCTCGGGCACGCCCGAGATCACGAAGTTCTGATCCGTGCCGATCCGGATGTTCCCATCGCCGTACGCCTCGGCCAGGCGCGCCAACTCGACGAGCTCAATCCCGTGCATCCGGCCCACGGGGACCGAGCAGCCTACGTAGACCAGCCCCGGCTGCTTTTGGGGATGGACGCCGACGTGGTCGCCGCGGAACCGGGTGGTCAGCTCGTGCCCGGCAGGCTCGAAGCGGAACGACGTTCGCTCGTCGAGCGCATCGCGGAAGCCTTCGGGACCGAGCTCCTGGACCAGGTAGCGCATACGGGCCAAGCCTCGGTTCTCCCGGTTGCCCAGCTCGCCGAACACCTGGGCCACGCCGCGGCAGAGCTCGACCGCCTGGTCCGGCAGGACGAAGAGGTCGATGTCCGAGGCCATGCGCTCGCCATCGGACAGCCCGCCGCCGACCAGGACGTTGAAACCGAGCGTTCCGTCGGCCCGCGCCGCCGGCCACAGCCCGATGTCGTTGATCTCCACCCTGGCGCAGTCCTCGGCACACCCGGACACCGCGATCTTGAACTTGCGCGGCAGGTTGGCATACTCGCGGTTGCCGGTGAAGAAGGCCGACACGGCGCGTGCGACCGGGAGCGCCTCGACCAGCTCGCCTGCGTCGATTCCCGAGACGGGGCACGAGCAGACGTTGCGCGCCGAGTCGCCGCATGCTTGCACCGTCGTCAGCCCGACTTCCCAGAACCTCTGCCAAATCCGGGGAATGTCCGCGATGCGGATCCAATGCAGTTGGATGTCCTGGCGGGTGGTCAGGTCGGCGTAACGGTTGCCGAACACGGGGCTGTCGTCCGGACCTTCTGCGAAGGCGTCGGCCGCGACTCCTACTTCGCGCACCTGTGCCGAGGTCATCACGCCGCCGGGCACCTTGATCCGCAGCATGAAGGCGTCCCCACCCTGTCGCTGCGGGTACAAACCGACCCACTTCAGACGCTCGGTCTCGCCCGGGACCTCGGCGATGGACGCGGCCCCTTTCTTCGAGTAGGTGTCGACCACCGCCTGCGCAACCTCGAACGGATGGCGCGACAGCTTGAGCTGCTCGACCGAGTTCAGCTCGCCGATCGTCCGGTAGGGCCGGACGAATTTCAGACCGCGGTCCCGTCGCCCCCGGAATTCGATGCCGTAGGGATTATCCAGGTCGCGCGGCACTAGACGTGAAGCCCGCACTCCGACTTGTCGAGCCCGGACCAGCGGCCGGCGCGAGGGTCCTCGTCATCCGCCACGGGCCGGGTTGTGGGCGCGCAGCCAATGGAGCGGTACCCCTCGGTGAACAGGGGGTGCGCGGGCAGGCTGTTGTCGGCCAGGTAGGACGAAACGTCAGCGTCGGTCCAGTTGGCCAACGGGTTGATCTTGACCAGGCCGAACGACACGTCCCAGCTGACGATGGGAGCGCCCGCCCTCGTCGGCCCGTCGGTGCGACGGAGGGACGTCATCCAGGCCTGACTTCCCTCGAGGGCCCGGCGGAGCGGCTCGACCTTGCGGAACTGGCAGCACTGTGCCGTGCCGCACGGGTGGGCGGCGGCTTCCGGCCCAGGACGGGTGACGGTCAGATTCAGGTCGTAGCGGGCGCGGACCTCCTCGACGAAGTCGAGCGTTTCGGGAAAGTGAGCGTCCGTGTCGAGGAAGACGACCTCGATATGGGGGTCGATCCTGGCGGCCATGTCGACCAGGACAATGTCCTCGAACGATGCGGCCACGACGAGCGAGTCGCCGAACGTGTCAATGGCCCATCCCACGATCTTGCTTGCTGGAGCAGACTCGAAGTCTTCGCTCAGCAGGGACAGCTCCCCCACGCTCGGCTCCTTCACGTTCGTTCCGATCACCGACTTCACCTCTCTCCCTGCCCACGGGGCCCTCGCCGATGGGCCCTTGTCGCACGCCCGAATCCGCTCGCCAGTATACATGACCAACATGGTCATGATTCGGGAACCTGACCAACATGGTCATGATTCGGGAACCTGACCAGTATGGTCATGATTCGAGATCTTGACCAGTGCAGTCATGATTCGAGAGAGGAACCAGAGGGCTGACATGGACGCCGTAACCGCCATCCGTCCTGATGAGAAGGTCGGCGAGGGGCACCACGACCGGGGTGGGTCGGTGACTCGCCTGGTGCGACCGGTGGAGCGCCCGCTCGGGCACCTCGATCTGCTCGAGTCGCTGGCCGTCTTCATTCTCAGGGAGGTGGCCGCCGAGTCCGAGCGGCCGGTGCTCCTCTTCAGCGGAGGCAAGGACTCCGCGGTCCTGCTCCACCTCGCCGCCAAGGCGTTCCTGCCGGGCCGGATCCCCTTCCCGGTTCTCCACGTCGACACCGGTCACAACTTCCCGGAGGTGCTGACCTACCGCGACTCCCAAGTCGAGGCCGACACGCGCCCGGCTCGTGGTCGCCCGTGTGCAGGACTCCATCGACGAGGGCCGCGTGGCTGACCCGGGTCCTGGCGCGACGCGGAATCGGCTCCAGACCACCACCTTGCTCGACGCCATCACGGCGAACGCCTTCGACGCTGCCTTCGGGGGTGCTCGCCGCGACGAGGACAAGGCACGAGCCAAGGAGCGCGTGCTCTCGTTCCGCGACTCGTTCGGGCAGTGGGACCCCAAGCGCCAGCGCCCTGAGCTCTGGCAGCTCTACCAAGCCGCGGTACGGCCCGGCGAGCACCTCCGAGCCTTCCCGCTCTCCGACTGGACCGAGCTGGACATCTGGCAGTACATCCGACGCGAGCACATCGAGCTGCCGTCCATCTACTACGCGCACGAGCGTGAGGTCGTCGAGCGAGACGGCCTGCTCCTCGCCGTGAGCGAGTGGATCGCGCCGGAGCGAGGCGAGCTGGCACGCCGGGAGACGGTGCGGTTCCGGACCGTCGGGGACGCGACCTGCACCGGCGCCGTGCGTTCGGAGGCGGTGACCGTGGAGGACATCATCCGCGAGGTGTCGGCCTCCCGGATCTCCGAACGGGGCGCGACCCGCGCTGACGACCGCTTCTCGGAGACCTCCATGGAGGACCGCAAGCGCGAGGGGTACTTCTAGCGCCATGACCACGTTGTCCGGCCTTTCACCGGCCGGCGAGCTCAGCACGGACTCCATGGACCTCTTGCGGTTCGCCACCATCGGCTCCGTCGACGACGGGAAGAGCACCCTGATCGGACGCCTGCTCTTCGACACCCGCCAACTCTTCGACGACCAGCTCACCGCCATCGAGACGGCGTCCGAGCGTCGCGGGTTGGGCGAGGTCGACCTCTCGTTCGTCACCGACGGGTTGCGCGCCGAGCGCGAGCAGGGAATCACGATCGACGTCGCGTACCGCTACGCCGCGACGCCGCACCGCAAATTCGTCATCGCCGACTGCCCCGGCCATGTCCAGTACACCCGGAACATGGCCACCGGGGCTTCGACGGCCGACCTGGCGTTGGTGCTCGTGGACGCGGCCACCGGTCTGCGCGAGCAGTCACGCCGTCACGTCTGCATCGCCGCCCTCCTGGGCGTGGACCAGCTCGTGGTCTGCGTGAACAAAATGGATCTGGTCGGGTGGGACCGATCTCGGTATCAGCACATCGCGGACGAGATGGACGCCCTTGCCCTGCGCCTCGGCGTCTCCGCGTGCACCGTCATCCCTATCTCTGCCCTGCACGGCGACAACGTGGTCGACCGTTCCGAGGCCGGGCCCTGGTATGACGGGCCGACCGTGCTCGATGCGCTGGAATCGGCTCAGGCAGGAGGGTGGGCGGCGCGGCACGTGCGTCGTGCCGGCAGCGGAGCGCGGCTGCCGGTGCAGTGGGTCCTGAGGCAACCGGGCGGTGGACGCACCTATGCGGGCATGGTCAACGGCGGCCCGTTCCACACGGGAGACAGCGTGGTCGTGCTCCCCCAAGGGAGCCGTTCGTCGGTCCGCGCCATCGGCACGCCGGACGGTCACGTGCCGCGGGCGGACGTCGGGCTCTCCGTCTCCCTCGAACTGGCTGACGACGTCGACGTGTCACGCGGCGACATGATCGCGGTGGCCGAGGGCGCTCCCGAGGTCACGGACACCTTCGAGGCGACCGTGTGCTGGTTCCACGACCGGCCGCTCGCGACGGGGGACCGCTTCCGGCTCAAGCACACCACGCGGGTTACCCCAGCCGTCGTCGAGACGGTCTCGGGCACCTTCGACGTCAACCGGCTCGAGGTGGACGAGACCCCCGAACTGCGAGAGAACGACATCGGCCTCGTGACCCTTCGAACCGCCACACCGCTGGCCGTCGACCGCTACGAGGTGGACAGGATCACCGGAAGCTTCGTCCTGATCGACGAGCGGACCCTCGCCACCGTCGCCGCCGGGATGGTGGGCGCGCCTCGACTTCATGGCTGAAACCGGCGGCCGGTACTACCCGGTCTCCCTCGACGTCTCGGGTCGCTCCTGCCTCGTGGTCGGCGGAGGGTCGGTGGCGGCACGAAAGGCGCGCGGGCTCGTAGAGCTGGGCGCGGCGGTCACCGTCATCGCGCCGACGGTGGGACCAGAGATGCAGTCCCTCCGTCCGTCGCTGCGCACACTCGAGACGCGTCCCTACCGCTCAGGCGACGCGGTCGGATTTCGCCTGGTGATCACCGCCACCGGGAACCACCAGGTCGACGCGGCCGTGTACGCGGACGCGGAGGCCGCGGGCGTCTGGGTCAACAGCGCCGACGACCCCGAGCACTCGTCGTTCATCCTGCCGTCCGTCCATCGTGACGGCACGGTGACCATCGCCGTGTCGACCGGAGGTGCGAGCCCGTCGTTGGCAGTCGTGGCTCCGCACGCGCCTGGCCGGCGAGCCCGTGGTCGCCGGAGCCGGCACCCTGGCCACGCTGCTCGGCGAGGCACGGCGGCAGCTGCTGGCCTCCGGCCGTCAGAGCAACGGAGTCGACTGGCGCGCCCTCCTCGACGGGCCCCTGCCCGAGCTCGTCCGGGCTGGCGCGCTCGACGAGGCCCGGGCGGCCGTGGCCGAAGCGGCCCGCGGCTGAGGGGCTCCAAGCCGGGCCGGTCAGCCGCCGTCCACCCACCTCACGGCTGCGCCACCATCACCACCACCGCGACGACGAGAAGGGCGGCGGCGGTCCCGGCGGAACGAGTCAGCGCAGTCGCATCGCGCTCGGAGTCGCGCATCGGTGCCCCCGGCGCCGAGCGCGACCTGGAGCCGGCGCTCGGCCGGCCATGCCACCGCCTCGACAGAGGAGGACGACGCCCGCGAACAGCGCCATTCCGGCCACGACCCAGGCGTCGCCAAACGTGTAGGCGCCGTTGCTCATGGCCACGAGGGCGACACCGAGGACGGGGACGGCGTAGACGATGCGGCCCACCCAGTTGACGCCGGGACTGAAGTACGCCGCACCGGCGTCAGGCAGCGGAGCGGTTCCAATGCAGCACGCGTCGGAGCCGGGTCCCGGTCGCCGCGGTCGTGACGGTCGAGACAAGGGCCACGGCGGCCGCGGCGGTGTGGAGGAGCAGCACGAGGTCGAACGCCGCCCCGGTCGGCTGGTGCTGCACGACCGACATCATCCCCGATGCCGGCACGTGCCGGGCGGCCTTACGCACCAGTGTGATGCCCGAGCGGGCGTTGGAGCCTGTACCGTAGAGACGGAGGGTCAGATGAGGGAGCGCGCGAACCCGGCGGGCATGACCGAACCACACTGGATGCTTCAATGAACCAGCTCCGCCTCGATCCGCTGTCCGGCCGCTGGGTGGTCGTGAGCCCCGGCCGTGCCGAGCGGCCCTCCTCCTTCGTCACCCGCTCGCCCTGGCTGCCCGAGGACTCCTCGGCCGGCCCTGCCCCTTCTGCCCGGGCAACGAGGAGGACACCCCGCCCGCCCTCGAGACCTACGGGCCGACCGGGCGCTGGCTCGTCCGGGTCGTCCCCAACCTCTACCCGGCCTTCGAGGGCGACCAGCCCTTCGTCGTGGCCAACCGGGGGCCGGTCTTCACCCAGGCCACCGCCGGTGGGATCCACGAGATCCTGATCTTCTCCCCCGAGCACGACGCCATCGTGGGCGAGCTCGAGCGGGGAGCAGGTCGAGCTGGTCATGGCCGCGCTGCGGGACCGGCTCGAGGAGCACTCCCCGCAGCCCAACCTCCGCTACAGCCAGGCCATCGTCAACTCCGGACGGGAGGCCGGCGCGTCGCTCGAGCACCCCCACGGCCAACTGCTCGGGCATGTCGTTCATCCCCCGCGAGCTGGCCGAGGAGCAGGCCCGGTTCGCCCGCTTCGTCGGGTCGTGCCTCCTGTGCACGACCCTCGAGGCCGAAGAGGACTCGGGCCAGCGGGTCATCTACGCCAACGATCACGTCGTCGTGGTGTGCCCCTTCTGGAGCGCCGTCCCCTACGAGATGCTGGTGATCCCCCGCGAGCACAACCCCCATCTGCACAAGAGCTCGACCGAGGACCTCATTGCCGTCGGCGAAGGCCTCCGACGCACGCTCGGGCAGCTCGCGAGACGGTCGGCGACGTGGCCTACAACGTCGTCTTCCACTCGGCCCCCTATCGGGTCGGCGAACCGTTCCACTGGCACGCGCACGTCTGGCCCAAGGCCACGACGACCGCGGGCTTCGAGCTCGGCACCGGGGTGGCCATCAACGTCATCTCACCCGAAGAGGCCGCCGAGACGCTCAAGGTCTCGGCCCTCGTCGCCTGAGCCGGCCTACTCGCGCGACCGAGCGGGCCAGCTCGAGGAAGCGTCACCAGGCGACGCACCAGGTTCGCGGTCGGGACCGACCAGGCCGGCGATCCCCCGGCGTGCCCAGGTAGCCGGCCATGAACGCCCGCCGGTTGCGGACCTCCCACGCCTGGCCGAGTGGCTCGAGGCCAACGGCCCGGCGGGTCCCGCTCGGCCGCCGCCACGGCGCTCGCCTGGTGCAGCGACCACAGGAGGTCGGCCACGTCGGCCAGCGGGGAGCGCGGCGCCGGCGCGCTGCCTCGCCGGCAGCACCCCGCCGGGGCGGCAGTCGCCCACCACCCATCCCTGGTCGGTGCGGGCCGTCCGCCCGAGGTGGAAGTCGCCGTGGGTCCTGATCGTCGGGAGGCGCGGCGTCGGGCTCGCGGAGCCACTTGACCAGGTCGGCCACCCGGGCGCGTCCAGCAGCGACGGGTTCGGCCGACGCGATCGTCGGCCTCGGCACATCGACCCAGTCCGACGACCGGCTCGGGCGACGCAGGAAGGCGCGATCGAGGGCGAGATGCATCCGCGCCGTCATGGTGCCGAGCGCGCGGGCCTCGGCGCCGAAGTCGCCACCCGCCGGCCTCCGGCGCGCTCGCCGACGGCGTACAGGTCGCGCAGCGAGGTCAGCGCCAGCGCCCAGCCGGCCGACGTCCGCCAGCGGCTCCTGGACGACGCCGAGGTCGCGCCCCTCCCGCGCCCAGCGCACGAACGGCGCCGCGACGTGGTTGAAGCCGGCCTCGTCGAGGGCGACGAGCATGTCGACCGCCGGTGCGCGGCGCGTCGGTGAGCCAGGGGAAGACCGAGAGGTCGCACCGGTCCCCGCAGTCGAGCACGATCGTGTCGTCGTCGTCGCAGCACGACGGTCACCGGCCCGGGCCGGGTCGCCGCCTGGCGAATCGCGGCCAGCAGCAGCGGGGCCAGCTGCGCGTCGCGCAGCGCGTCCGGCACACGGCGAGGCCCGACGTCGTCGTCGAGCAGGCCGAGCACGGCACTCCTCGCCCGGCGCGCAGAAGGTGCGGCTCGTCGCCGGGCGCGCAGGCCGACCACGAGGTGGGCCAGCCGTGCCGCTCGACCCGGGCCACCACGTCGAGCAGGCCCGGGCGGCCCGGCCCGCAGCATCTCGCCTCGCACGACCGACGCCGGGCCCGCGTCCGCCGGCGCACCTGGGCGCAGCCGCAGCCAGGCCTCGGTCAGGGTGCGCAGGGCCCGGTCGCGCTCGGCGCTCATCCCAGGCCGGCCTCTCCTCGGGACGAGCTCGAACCACAAGAAGCCGTAGGGCGGCAGGGTCACGTGTACGGCTCCTCGCCGATCACCGGGAACGGCACCCGGCCGAGCACCTCGACGGGCGTGCCGACCCGGCCCACCGGGCCAGCGCGAGCTCGGCCGGCTGGGCGAACCGGCACAGGTTGTGCACGCACAGCACCGCCTGGTGCCGGCGCACGGCGCTCGTCGCCCGCGCCTCGGCCGGCCGGGACGGTGCGGGCCAGCCGGTCGAGCGGCCCCAGTCGACCGGGCTCTCCGCCGTTGCCGCAGCCGACCGACGGGCCTGCGGGGCGGCCGGTCGAGGACGTCGGCCACCTCGCCCGAGCGCACGTAGGCCAGCACCGAGGGGTTGGGGCAGGGGAGCAGCTCCATCTCGCCCACGCCGAGCACCGGCATGGCCCGGCGCTCGATCAGCATGCCGCGCAGCCAGTGCAGGAACGAGCCCGGGTTGCGCAGCTGCGCCTCGACGTTGACGGCGTCGAAGCCGTAGACGGGGTCCATGAGCGGCGGCAGGTACAGCTGGGCGAAGTCGGCCTGCGGAGAACCCGCCGTTGCGGTCGGGCGACCACTGCATCGGGCGTGCGGACCGAGTCCCGGTCGCCGAGGTAGATGTTGTCGCCCATCAGCAGCTCGTCGCCGTAGTAGATGACCGGGCTGCCCGGGCAGCGACAGGATGAGCGCGTAGAGCAGCTCGGCCAGCCGGCGGTCGCCGTCGAGCAGCGGGGCCAGCCGCCGGCCGATCCCCATGTGGCGCTTCATGCGGGGGTCCTTGGCGTACTCGGCGAACAGGTAGTCGCGCTCCTCCTCGCTCACCTGCTCGAGCGTCAGCTCGTCGTGGTTGCGCAAGAAGATGGCCCACTGGCAGCCGTCGGGGATGGTCGGGGGTCTGGGCCAGGATCTCGGTGATCGGGTAGCGCTGCTCCCGGCGCACCGCCATGAACAGGCGGGGCATCGAGGGGGAAGTGGAAGCACAGGTGGCACTCGTCGCCGTCGCCGAAGTAGTCGGCGACGTCGGCCGGCCAGCCGTTGGCCTCGGCCAGCAGGATCCGGCCCGGGTAGTCGGCGTCGATCTGCTTGCGGATGCGCCTGATGAAGTCGTGGGTCTCGGGGAGGTGCTCGCCGGCCGTGCCGTCGCGCTGGTACAGGTACGGGACGGCGTCGAGGCGGAAGCCGTCGAAGCCGAGGTCGAGCCAGAACCGGACCAGGTCGATCATCGTGTCGGCGACCTCGGGGTTGTCGTAGTTGAGGTCGGGCTGATGGGAGTAGAAGCGGTGCCAGTAGTACTGCTGGCGGGTGTCGTCCCACGTCCAGTTGGACCGCTCGACGTCGGTGAAGACGACCCGGGCCTCGGGCCAGCGCTGGTCGTCGTCGTTCCAGACGTACCAGTCCGCCTTGGGGTTGTCCCGCGTCGAGCGCGACTCGATGAACCAGGGGTGTTCGTCGCTCGTGTGGTTCATGACCAGGTCGGCGACGACCCGGATGCCCCGGCGGTGCGCGTCTTCGAGCAGGCGCGACCAGGTCGCCGAGGCTGCCGTAGTCGGGGTGGACGTTGAAGAAGTCGCTGATGTCGTAGCCGCCGTCGCGGATGGGCGACGGGTAGAAGGGCAGCAGCCAGATGCAGTCGATGCCGAGCCACTGCAGGTAGTCGAGCTTCTCGCGCAGGCCCCGGAGGTCGCCGGTGCCGTCGTTGTTGGCGTCGTAGAAGCCCCGGATCAGGACCTCGTAGAAGACCGCGTGCTGGAACCAGCGCGCCGATGGGTCGAGGCGCCGTCGCCGGTGCTGACCGGGATGGGCGGGGAGCTCACCGGCGCACCGCAGCGAACTCCGACGCGCCGCGGTCCCCGTGGCGTCTTCAGTCCGCCCAAGAGGCGGTCGGCCGCCTGGTAGGGGTCGAGCTCGCCCTCGACGAGGGCCTTGACGGCGGTCGCGAACTCCTCGCCGCCGGCGATCTCGTCGATCCGGACGGCGGCGCGCGCCAGCAGCACCCGGCGCAGCTCGTGGCCGACCGGTCCGCCCGGCGCGCCTCGAGCGGCCCGACTCGACGCAGGTGGGCGCGGTGGCCGGCGATCGGCGACCCACAGCTCGTCGACCCCCTCGCCGGTGGTGGCGGTCGTTCGACGATCCGGCGGGCGCCACGTCCGGGCGGCGACAGGTCGAGCATCTGCTCGAGGTCGCGCCGCGCCTCGCGCGGCACCCGGGCGGTCGGCCTTGTTGATGACGAAGAGGTCGGCCACCTCGAGCAGGCCGGCCTTGGTCGCCTGCATGGAGTCGCCCCACCCGGGCGTGACCACCACCACGGTGGTGTCGGCGGCCGAGGCCACCTCGACCTCCATCTGGCCCACGCCGACGGTCTCGACGATGACGAGCGGCATGCCCGCGGCGCCGAGCACCCGGACGGCGTCGGGCACGGCCAGGGCCAGCCCGCCGAGGTGGCCCCGGGTCGCCATGGAGCGGATGAAGACCGACGGGGTCGATGGCGTGTGGCCTGCATGCGGACCCGGTCGCCCAGGATGGCCCCGCCGGTGAAGGGCGAGGACGGGTCGATGGCCAGCACGCCGACCTGGTCGACGGCCTCCGCCGCGCACCGCCGTCCACCGGCGGCCAGCCGGCCCGGGCCGCGCCGATGAGGCGGTCGGTGAGCGTCGACTTGCCGGCCCCGGGCGCGCCGGTGAGGCCCACCGTGTAGGGCACCGTCGGCCCGGTAGGCCGAGCGCGCCGACCGCCGGCGCGGCTCCCCGCCCCGCTCGACGCAGCGAGAGCAGGCGGGCCAGCGCCGACGCGGTCGCCGTCCCGGGCCCGTGCCAGCAGCCCGGACGGGTCGGCGGTCCGCGGCCTCGCCGCTCACCGGCACGTCACCCGCGCTCCGAGCGAGCGCAGGGCACCCGGCCAGGTCCTCGTAGCCGCGGTCGATGTGGTGGGCGCCGCTCGACCTCGGTCTCGCCCTCGGCGACCAGGCCGGCCAGCACCAGCGCCGCGCCGGCGCGGATGTCGGGCGCCCGCACCGGGGCGCCGGAGAGGCGGGGCACGCCGCGCACGACGGCGTGGTGGCCCTCGGTCCGGATGTCGGCGCCCATGCGGCGCAGCTCGTCGACGTAGCGGAACCGCCCGGCGAAGAGGTTCTCGGTCACGATGCCCACCCCGTCGGCCACGGTCAGCATGGCGACGAGCAGTGGGCTGTAGTCGGTGGCCACTCCTGGATACGGGCAGGGTGGCCACGTCGGCCGCGCGCAGCCTGCCCGGACGACCACGGCCCGCAGCCCGTCGGGTCCCATTTCGGTCGACCACGCCCATCTGCCCGAGCTTGCGCAGCGAGCATCTCCATGTGGTCGGGCCGTGCGTCGGACACGGCACCTCGCCCCCGGCGAGGCCCGACCGCGGCCAGGTACGTGGCGGCCACGACCCGGTCGGGCACGACGGTGTGGTGCGCCGGTCGCAGCTCCTCGACCCCTTCGACCTCGATGCGCGACGTCCCCGCCCCTCGCACCTCGGCCCCCATGGCGCGCAGGAACGCGGCGAGGTCGCCCACCTCGGGCTCCTTGGCCGCGTTCTCGATCACGGTGGTGCCCTTGGCGAGCGCCGCCGCCATCAACAGGTTGTCGGTCGCGGTGTGGCTCGGGTACTCGAGCACGACCGCGTTCCCGACCAGGCGGCCGTCCGGGACGCTGCCGCGCACCTCGCCGTGCGACGACTCGAACCCGCGCCCATGGCGCTCGAGCCCGTCGAGGTGGAAGTCGATGGGCCGGTCGCCGAAGTCGTCGCCGCCCGGCATCGGCATGCGCGCCGAGCCGCAGCGCGCCAGGAGCGGCCCGAGCACGACGATCGAGGCCCGCATGCGCTCGACCAGCTCGTAGGGGGCCTCGGGCACCAGGCTCGTCCGCGGGCGGCGTCGTCGACCGCCACGTCGCCGTCGCCGAGGCGGTCGACCCGCGCGCCCGAGCGCGCGCAGCATGTCGGCCATGGTCTCCACGTCGACGATGCGCGGGCACGTTGGGCAGCACCGTGGCGCCCTTCGGCCAGCAGGCAGGCCGCCATCAGCTTGAGCGCTGAGTTCTTGGCCCCGCCGGCGCGGACGGTGCCCGACAGGGGGCCGCTGGGCTCGACGACGATGCGGTCCACGGCGTCCAAGTATCGCCGCTGGCCCGGGAGCCGCCCCGGCCATCGGCTGGATGGACGGGCCCGGCTATCGTCGGTGCCGTGGTGAGTCGCCCGACAGGCGCCCGACCGCAACCTGGCCCTGGAGCTGGTGCGCATGACCGAGGCCGCCGCCATGGCCGCCAGCCGCTGGATGGGCCGGGGCGACAAGAACGGCGCCGACGGTGCCGCGGTCAACGCCATGCGCACGGTGCTCTCCACCGTGCCGATGGACGGCATCGTCGTCATCGGCGAGGGCGAGAAGGACAACGCCCCGATGCTCTTCAACGGCGAGCAGATCGGCGACGGCACGCCGCCCGATGACCGACATCGCGGTCGACCCGATCGACGGCACCACGCTCACCGCGCAGGGTCGCGGTGGCGCTCTGGCCGTCATCGCCGTGTCCGAGCGGGGCGCCATGTTCGACCCCGGGCCCGTGCGTCTACATGGAGAAGCTCGCCGTCGGGCCCCGGGCCAAGGGCGCCTGCGACATCCGCCGCACGCCCGACCGAGAACCTCCTGCGCGCTCTCCCAGGCGGTGGGCCGTCCGGTGCGCGACCTCACCGCGGTCATCCTCGACCGGCCCCGCCACGACGAGCTCATCGGCGAGGTGCGAGCCAGCGGGCGCGCGCATCCGGCTCATCACCGACGGCGACGTGGCCGGGCGCCATCGCGACGGGCTGGCCCGGAGCGGGCGCCGACATCCTCTTCGGCATCGGCGGCACCCCCGAGGGTGTGCTGGCCGCGGCCGCGCTCAAGTGCATGGGCGGCGAGATCCAGGGCCGGCTCTAGCCTCGCGACGACGGGGAGCGTGGCGCCGCCCTCGGCGGCCGGCTACAACCTCGACGCCGTGCTCACGACCGACGATCTGGTGCAGGGCGACAACTGCTTCTTCGCCGCCACCGGCATCACCGACGGCGAACTCCTCCAGGGCGTGCAGTACCACGAGTTCGGCGCCACGACGCAGTCGCTCGTCATGCGCTCCAAGTCGGGCACGCTGCGCAAGGTCGACGCCAGCCACGCGCTGGCGAAGCTGGCCGAGTTCAGCTCCATCTCCTTCGATTAGGGCTCGGGCGACGAGGGCCTAGGAGCCGGGCGACCAAGAGCCTGGCGACCAAGACGCTGGCGACCAAGAGCCTGGGCCGCCCCGGTTCGCCCCTACGACGTGCCGGCGGCGACCGTCACCCGCAAGTCGGCCCGGGCCAGCGCGCCCTCGGCCTCGGCCAGGGCGAGCGCCTCGTCCTCCTCCCCTGCACCACGACCCGATTGCAGGTCGGTCACGCGCTGGGACGCGGCGGCACGCGCCGCTTCGGCACGCGCCACGTCGATCTCCGAGGAAAGCTCAGCCACGCCGGCGAGCACCGTCGACGCGGGTGGAGAGCCCGGGCAGTGGCCCGT
The DNA here is from genome assembly GCA_963824445.1 of uncultured Acidimicrobiaceae bacterium. Lineage (GTDB taxonomy): Bacteria > Actinomycetota > Acidimicrobiia > Acidimicrobiales > RAAP-2 > Bog-473. The sequence continues at coordinate 20,031 of CAWGPG010000006.1, forward strand.
CGCCCTCAGCCAAGCCGTGGGCCGCGCCCGGGCTGGTGTCGACCTGGAGGAAACCCCCGTGCACGGCCAGAGCGAAGGCGCCTCCCTCCTCGGGCTCGACCCGCACCTCGCACGGCACGACGTCACCGACGAGCGGCGTGTGGCCGTTGAGGATCGTGAGGTCACCCTCCGAGGTGGCCAGAACGATCGAGCGCGCCCCTCCGGCGAAGAGCGACTGCTCGGGCGTGACGACCTCGAGTCCGAAGACGTCGTCGGCCATCAGCCCGCCTCGGCCTCGAGCTTCTGGGCCTTCTCGAGCACCGACTCGACGCCGCCGACGTTGAGGAAGGCCTGCTCCGGGATGTGGTCGAGGTCGCCGTTGGCCAGGGCCTCGAACGACTCCACCGTCTCGTCGATCGGGACGAAGATGCCCTCGACGCCGGTGAAGACCTCGGCCACGAAGAAGGGCTGGGACAGGTAGCGCTGGACCTTGCGGGCCCGGCTCACGGTGACCCGGTCCTCCTCGGAGAGCTCGTCCATGCCGAGGATGGCGATGATGTCCTGGAGCTCCTTGTAGCGCTGGAGGATCTCCTGCACGCGCCGGGCCACGGCGTAGTGGCGGTCGCCCACGATCTCGGGGGCGAGGATGTTCGAAGTGGAGGCGAGGGGGTCCACCGCCGGGTAGATACCGAGCGCCGCGATCTGACGTGACAGCTCCGTCGTCGCGTCGAGGTGGGTGAAGGTGGTGAACGGCGCCGGGTCGGTGTAGTCGTCGGCCGGGACGTAGACCGCCTGCAGCGACGTGATCGACTTGCCCTTGGTCGAGGTGATGCGCTCCTGGAGCTCGCCCATCTCGTCGGCCAGCGTCGGCTGGTACCCCACTGCCGAAGGCATGCGGCCGAGCAGGGTCGAGACCTCCGAGCCGGCTTGGACGAAGCGGAAGATGTTGTCGATGAAGAGCAGCACGTCCTGGTTCTGGACGTCGCGGAAGTACTCGGCCATGGTCAGGGCGGCCAGCCCCACGCGCAGGCGGACGCCGGGCGGCTCGTCCATCTGGCCGTAGACCAGCGCCGCCTTGTCGATGACGCCCGACTCCTGCATCTCGAGCCACATGTCGGTGCCCTCGCGGGTGCGCTCCCCCACCCCGGCGAACACCGACACGCCGCCGTGCTGCTGGGCCACCCGGTGGATCATCTCTTGGATGATGACGGTCTTGCCCACCCCGGCGCCGCCGAAGAGGCCGATCTTGCCGCCTTGCACGTAGGGCTCGAGCAGGTCGATGACCTTGATACCCGTCTCGAACATCAGTGCCCGCGGCTCCAGCTGGTCGAAGGCCGGGGCGTTGCGGTGGATCTCCCAGTAGTCGTCGACCTCGCCGATGGTGTCGGTGTCGAGCGGCTGGCCGAGCACGTTGAACACGTGCCCGAGCACCCCGTTGCCCACCGGGACCGTGATGCCGCGCCCGAGGTTGTGGACGGCGGCGCCGCGCACCAGGCCGTCGGTCTGCTGCATGCAGATGCAGCGCACCCGGCCCTCGCCGATCTGCTGGGCCACCTCGGCCGTGATGGTGTTCTTCTGGCCGTCAAGGACGATCTCGAACTCGACGGCATGGTTGATCTCCGGCAATGCGTGCGGCGGGAACTCGGCGTCGATCACCGGTCCGGCGATGGCGACGATTCGACCGTCCTCGAGGGCGCGCTCGGCGCGGGGCTTCCGTGGGTGCGGTGGTGGTCATCGGGTCAGGCTCCCTTCGCTTGGCGGAGCGCCTCGGCCCCGCCGACGATCTCCATGATCTCGGTCGTGATGGCATCCTGGCGGGCTCGGTTCATGACCCGCGTCAGGGTACGGACGAGCTCGTCCGCGTTCTCGGTGGCGGCGGCCATCGCCCGCTGCTGGGCGGTGAAGAACGCGGCGGCGCCCTCGAGCAGCGCGGCGAAGATCTCCGACTCGAGTGCTCGTGGCGCCAGTTCGACGAGGAGTTTCTCCGGCTCGGGCTCGAACTCGGTGTAGCCCTCGAGCGTGTCCGGGAGTCTCCGACGGTTTCGCCGTCCTCTCCTTCAGCCTCGTCGACGAGCGCGAGGGGCAGCATCTGGAGGCGCTCGACGCGCTGGACGCCCGCTGAGAAGAAACGGGTCGAGACCATCTCGACCAGGTCGACCTCGCCGGCGAGGAAGGGCGCCGCCACCACGGCGGCGATCTGGCGCGCGTCGGCGAAGTCCGGCCGGTCGACGAAACCGGAGAACGACTGGGCTGTCGGGATGCCGCGGTAACGGAAGTAGGCGGGCGCCTTGCGACCCACCGCCCACAGCGTGGCCCCGGTACCGGCGGCGCGAAGCTCGGCGACCCGTCGCTCGGTGGCCCGCAACACCCCGGAGTTGTACGAGCCGGCCAAGCCGCGGTCGCCGACGATGGCCAGGATCCCCACGTGGCGCGGCGACTCGGGCGTCCCGAGCAGCTTGGCCGCCGCCTGGGAGTCGGCCGCTGCCGCCAGCCGCACGATGCGCTCCATGCCCTCGCGGTAGGGGCGGTTGGCGGCGATCCGGTTCTGGGCGCGCACGATCCGCGAGGCGGCGATGAGCTCCATCGCCTTGGTGATCTTCCTCGTGGACTGCACGCTGCGGATGCGCCGCCGCAGGATGCGCTCTTGACCGCCGGCCATCGCTCAGTCGACCTTCCCCGTGTCGAATCCCTCGAGGAACGACGTCAGCCCCTTGTCCAGGTCGTCCACATCGGGCAGCGTCCCGGTGCTCCGGATCGACTCGAGCGTCTCGGGGCTGTTGCCCTTGAAGTACTCGACCAGCTCCAGGGCGAACCGTCGCACCTCGCTCACCGGCACCGAGTCGCACCACCCGTTGGTGCCGGCGTAGATGACCAGCACCTGATCCTGGACCGGAACGGGCGCGTTTTGCGGCTGCTTCAGCAGCTCGGTCAGCCGGTAGCCGCGGTCGAGCTGCGCCTGGGAGACCTTGTCGAGCTCGGACCCGAAGGTGGCGAACGCCTCGAGCTCACGGAATTGGGCCAGGTCGAGCTTCAGGGTGCCCGACACCGACTTCATGGCCTTCACTTGAGCCGCGCTTCCGACTCGGCTCACCGAGTTGCCGACGTTGATCGCCGGCCGGATGCCCGAGTTGAACAGGTCGGTCTCGAGGAACACCTGCCCGTCGGTGATGGAGATCACGTTGGTCGGGATGTAGGCCGAGATGTCGCCGGCCTTGGTCTCGATCACCGGCAGCGCGGTGAGCGACCCGCCGCCGCGCTCGTCCGACAGCTTGGCGGCGCGCTCCAGCAGGCGCGAGTGCAGGTAGAAGACGTCGCCCGGGTAGGCCTCGCGCCCGGGCGGGCGGCGCAGGAGGAGTGAGACGGACCGGTAGGCCTCGGCCTGCTTGGACAGGTCGTCGTAGATGATCAGCGCGTGCTCGCCGTTCTCCATCCAGTGCTGGCCCATGGCGCACCCGGCGTAGGGGGCGAGGTACTTGAAGGGGGCCGGGTCGCCGGCCGAGGCCACCACCACGACCGTGTACTCGAGCGCGTTGTGTTCCTCGAGCGTGGCCACGGTCTGGGCCACGGACGAGTTCTTCTGCCCGATGGCGACGTAGATGCACTTCACGCCCTGGCCGGCCTGGTTGATGATGGTGTCGACGACGACCGTCGTCTTCCCGGTCTTGCGGTCGCCGATGATGAGCTCGCGCTGACCCCGCCCGATCGGCGTCATGGCGTCGATCGCCTTGATCCCCGTCTGCAACGGCTCGCTCACGGGCTGGCGACCCACGATCCCGGGCGCCTGCACCTCCATGCGGCGGGTCTCGGTGGCATTGACCGGGCCCTTGCCGTCGATCGGCTCGCCGAGGGCGTTGACCACGCGCCCGAGCAGGGCGTCGCCGACGGGCACGGTCTGGATTCGGCCGGTCGCCTTGACCGTCTGCTCCTCCTCGAGGTTGTCCACGTCGCCCAGGACGACGGCGCCGATGGTGTCCTCGTCGAGGTTCAGCGCCAGCCCGAGCGTCCCGTCCTCGAACTCCAAAAGCTCGTTCACGGCTGCGCCCGGCAGGCCGGACACCCGGGCGATGCCGTCGCCGACCTCGACGATGCGGCCGATCTGCTCGGTGCCGACCACCGGCGTGTACTCCTCGACGTGGCGCTCGAGCGCCTGCGGTGATCTCGCTCGCGTCGATCGTGAGCTCTGCCATCACTGTGCTCCCTCTGTGTCTTCCGTGGAATCGATGTTCCGCCGGCCGAAGCCCGAAGGCTCCCAGCCCGCCGGGGTGAGGTGCTCGCGCAGGGCGTCGATGCGACCCCGCGCCGTCGCGTCCACCTGGAGGTCGCCGATGCGGATGCGCACGCCACTGAGCAGCGACTCGTCCACCTCGATCTGGAGCTCGACCGGGGCGCCCGTCAGCGCGCCCAGCGACTCGGTGAGCTCGGTCCGTTGGGCCTCGTCGATGGGGGCGGCGGCGCGCACCCGGGCGATGCGCCAGCCCCGGGCCTCCGCCGTGAGTTCGACCAGGCGGTCCAGGGTGCCGACGATGTCCCGCGCCCGTCCCCCGACGACCGCGTAGCGGACGAGGGCCACGGTCGTCGACGGGACCTTGCCTTCCAAGAGAGCGGTGACCAGGCCGACGCGCGCCTCGACCGCGAGGTCGCGGTCGGTCAGCGCGCCGCGCAGGGCCGGCGTGGCGCCCACGATGCGAGCCAGGCGGAAGAGGTCGTCCTCCATCGACTCGAGCTGGGGTGGGCTCATGTCCTCGTGCAGCGCGGTGGCGTAGCCGCCCACCCGCTGGCGTGCTTGCATCAGACTGAGGGCCGGCTCGGGGTCGGAGGCTTCGGCCAGGTGGCGCACCCTGGTCGCGAGCCAGGCGAGCGATCCCGCCACCTCCTGGGCCGCCACGGCCATGGCGGTGAACGCCGCGAGCCGGCGCGCCTGAGGCGTGACCTTGCCGTCCAGCAGGTCCAGCATGACGGCACGGCGGGCGGCCCCGGGAACCGAGGTGTCGCTGAGCGCAGCCCGGAGCTGCGGGCTGGACAGGACGAGCTGTTCGATCGCCTCGAGGTCTGAGACCGTCGCCGCGAGGGCATCGCGGCCGGTCGTGTCGAGCGACGGCCGCCGAGTAGCCCTGGAGCGGTCGGGTTCACCGGCGCGCCCCGGCACTGGTCGCCGCGCCGCCGCTGGTGTCGGCCCGCAGGGCGGACACCGCCTCGTCGATGAGATCGCGGTGAGCCTCGGCGTTCACCTCGCGCCCGATGACCCGTTCGACCACCTCCATCACCAGCTCGCCCAGGCGCGACGCCGCCTCCTCGACGCGCGCGCTGGCGAGCGAGGTCGATCTCGTCCTCGGCGTTGCCGACGAGGCGCTCGTACTCGCTCTGTGCCGCGGGCCTGGGCGTCGGTGCGCACCTGCTCGGCCGTCCGGTTGGCCGTCGCCACGATCTCGCGCGCCTGCTGCCGCGCCTGCTCCAGCACGGACCGGCGCTCGTCGTCGGCCGCCTCGGCATCGGCGCGGGCCTGGTCCGCCGCCTCGAGCGAGGTGCGGATCTTCTCCTGTCGTTCCTCCATCGCCTTGTTGAGGGGTGGCAGCACCCATTTGTAGATGGCGAAGATGAGCACGAGGGAGACGGCCAGCTCAATGAAGAACGTCCCGTTGGGCAGAAGGAAGATGCCTGCTGTGGTCATGATGCTCTCGGTTTCCGGTTTGTTCTCGGGGTGACGACGGTGTCGGGCGGGGGATGATCCCCGCTACCGATGCTCTTCGCGGCGAAGACGTAGACGAACACCACCATGAAGAGCAGGTTGATGAAGTACATGGCCTCGACGAGGCCGACCGTGAGGAAGAAGTACTGACGGGCTTTGGCCTCGACCTCGGGCTGGCGGGCGATGGCGGCGATGGTCTGCGAGCCGGCCAGGCCGTCGCCCACCGCGGCCCCGATGGCGCCACCGCCGAGGGCGAGGCCACCGCCGACGAGCGCGCCGGCGATCCGGACCGCACCTTCGACTGTTGTTCTGCCATGTTTCCTCTCCTTTGTTTGAGATCGTGTGTGAAGATCGTGCGTCCGGGGTCGTCGACGTCAGAGGCCTCGTGCGCGTCCGGCTCATGGCCATGCCGAGGTACATGATCGTGAGCAGGGCGAAGATGAACGCCTGGATCGCGCCGATGAAGAGCGCGTCGAAGGGCTTCCAGATCAGCCAGGCCGATCCGACGACGAGGTAGGCCGGGATCAGCGCCACGATCACGGCGACCATCAGCACGCCCGAGAAGATGTTCCCGAAGAGCCGGAACGTCAGCGTGATCGGCTTGGTGATCTCCTCGATGATGTTGATCGGCGTCAGCGCCGCGTACGGCTTCGCGTAGTGCTTGAAGTAGCCGCGCACGCCCCGGGCCTTGACCGAGTTGTCGTGGACCAGGAAGAACACTGTCAGCGCCATGGCGAGCGGAAGGTTCACGTCCGCCGGTCGGGCGGGGCCAGGAACCCGGGGTCGCCGCTCGGGATGAAGGCCAGCCAGTTGCAGATCAGGATGAAGAAGAAGACGGTGACGCCGAGGCCCACGAAGGGGATGCCCTCGGGCCCGATGGCAGAGGAGGCCAGGTCGGACACCTGCTCGACCAGGACCTCCCAGAAGAGCTGGAGCTTGCCGGGCATGCCCGACGTTGCCCTCCTCCTCATGAGCAGCCCGAGGCCGAGGACGATGGCGGCCGCGACCAGCGTCGTCCACACGACGTCCATGTAGATGGTGAGGCCCGACGACGTGGATCACGCCGTGGTGCTCGCCGATCTTGATGGTGCCGCTGGCGAGGATGAAGTGGTTCTCTCATTGGATCCCCTGGGACACGACGACCCGTCCGACGTTGACGACGAAGAGGAGTTGGAAGATCACGAGTCCGGCGACCACGCCGATGCCGAGTGCACCGTTGAGCAGCAGGAGGCCGATGGCGATCGCGGTGATCACGCCCAGTCGGGTGACGCTCTTGGTCCCGATGGCTCGGCGGAGCACCTTGTTGCTGACGCCCGCCTCGGCCTCACCCGGTCTGCGCCGGTCTGGAGCTTGGCCACCCCTGCGTCGAGGAAGCGCAGGTTGACGACCGCCATCCCGAGGCCGAGGGCCAGGCCGAGCGCGAACCAGGGCGCCGACAGCAGGAGGGCCACGACGACGGCGCAGACCCCGACGATCAGGGCCGAGACCACCGTCCGGCGCAGGACCTTGGCCAGCGCGTCGCCGCCCAGGTCCCCGAGCCCCGAGAGCATGTTCACGCCGGCCTCCCCCAGCCGGCGACGGCTACAGGTACGTACGGATCTGCTTGATGATGCCGAGGGCCGCGGCGGCAAGACCGACGAGCAGCCCGACCAGCAAGAACGCCGGAGCGGTGTGGAGCATGCTGTCGACCCACACTCCGAGCGCCAGGCATGCGCCCACACAGACCGCGGCGGACAGGCCCATGCCCAGGAAGGCCATGGCCCCCGGCAGCGGCCGCGGCTGTTCGGGATTCTTGGATTCCTCCGGTCGCGCTCACCCCGATGGGCGCGCGGGACGAGGCTCATCTGACCACGCATACGACTGCTTCCCCCTTACGCGGTGCGTGGCGCGCAGGTGTCCATCGCCCGAAAGGCCGCTGTGGGCAGCGTTGGGCGAGGCGAGGTGGACGGGGTACACAGGTGACATCATCGCATCCCAGCCCCGATCGCGTCCAAACGGTCACGAGGGAAAACGCGCCACCCTTCTCACCTGCTCGGGCTGTGACGCCTTGGCGCGAGGCCCGCCCGTTGAACGGGAATTGCCTGGTCGACGAGGGTTTCCCCGGCCGCCTCGACGTGTTCGCCTGCCTCGACGTGGCCATCCTCCTCGGCGTCGTCGGCACCGCCCCGGCGCAGCCCGGGATGGAAGAAGGTGTAGAGACCGACCGCCGAGCGCAGCCGCGCCGAGGGGATGAAGGCGTTCACCTGGTGGACGAAGAGCGGGAACAGCAAGAAGCCCGAGAGGAGCGCGGTCCACGCCCACAGGATGAGGACGCTCTGCCGGAGCCCGTGGCCGAGGCGCAGCAGGCGGTGGTGGATGTGGTCCTTGTCCGGCGTGTGGAAGCCCTGCCCCGTGCCGTGCGCCGGACGAAGGCGAAGGCCATGTCGACCAGCGGCACACCCAGGATGAAGAGCGGGATGAACAGGGGGGCGAAGAAGAAGTAGGTCACGCCGCTGTCGGCGCGGCGGTCGGGATCCGGCCACCGATCACCATCGTCGACGCGGCCATGAGCAGGCCGAGGAACAGCGCGCCGGCGTCGCCCATGAAGATCCGGGCCGGATGGAAGTTGAAGGGCAGGAAGCCGAGGCAGACGCCGCAGGCGATCGCCGCCACCAGCGGGCCGATGTTGTCAGCCGGCAGGAGCCCGAGGTCCATCAGCCGCAGGCCGTAGACGGCGAGCGCGCCCGCGCCGATGGCGACGATGCCCGGCGGCGAGCCCGTCGAGCCCGTCGATCAGGTTGACGGCGTTCGTGATCGCGATGACCCACAGCGCCGTGATGAGCGGGAGGATGCCGGGCGTCAGCACGAAGAATCCGGCCAGCGGGATCTTGAGCTGCTACATCGTCACGCCGGAGAAGTACAGGATGCTCGCCGCCAGGACCTCGCCCGGCCACCTTGGCCGGCGCCGACATGTCGCGGACGTCGTCGATGAGCCCGACGGCGAAGATCGCGCCGGCCGCGAGGACGACGCCCGATCGATCTCGGGCGAGTCCTCGAAGATCGGTGTGCAGCGGCGGGGATGACGGCGGCCGACCAGCATGGCGACGCAGGAACCCCATGAACATGGCGGCGCCCGCCGCCGTAGGGGGTCGGCTTGGTCGTGCACCGAGCGGTCGCCGGGAGCGCGACGTAGCCCACCTCGCAGCGCGATGCCGCCGGGCCGGGCCGGTGAGCAGCGGCCGTCGCCGCCGCGGCGATCGACCAGGACGAGGCCGTACCAGCCGATGTCGGGCACGCGTGCTATCCCGCCGCAGGTCGGCGGTAGGGCGGGAAAGCGGCGCACAGCTCGGCCACCTCGGCGCGCACCGCCGCCAGCTCCGCCTCGTCGTCGCGGGCCTCGCAGCGTCCGCGCGATCAGCCGGCGACGACCTCGCATCTCCGCCGGACCCATGCCCGCCGTCGTCTCCGCCGCGGTGCCCAGGCGGAGGCCCGAGGTCACGAACGGCGAGCGGGGGTCGTCGGGGATCGTGTTGCGGTTGCAGCGTGATGCCGGCCCGGTCGAGCACCTCCTGGGCCTCCTTGCCGGTCAGCTCGGCGTCGAACGGCGCAGGTCGACGAGCAGCATGTGGTTGTCGGTGCCCCCCGAGACCAGCCGGAACCCCTGGCCGTCGAGCGCGACGGCGAGGGCCGCGGCGTTCGCCACGACCTGCGGCGGCGTAGTCGCGCGAACTCGGGCCGGCGCCGCCTCGGCGAAGGCGACCGCCTTGGCCGCGATGACGTGCTCGAGCGGCCCCCCCTGCAAGCCCGGGGAACACCGCGCAGTCGATCCGCTTGGCCAGCTCCGCGCCGCACAGGATGGCGCCGCCCCGCGGGCCCCGCAGCGTCTTGTGGGTGGTGAAGGTGACGACGTCGGCGACCCCGACCGGGCTCGGGTGCGACGCCGCCGGCGATGAGTCCGGCCGGGTGGGCGGCGTCGAACATGAACAGGGCGCCAACCTCGTCGGCGATCTCACGGAAGGGCTCGGGGTCGATGACCCGCGGGTACGCGGTCGAGCCCGCGACGATCAGCCCCGGCTTCTCCGCCTTGGCCAGGTGGGCCACCTGGTCGAAGTCGATCACCTCGCCGGGTTCCTCTTCGTCCTGGGTGGCCGGTGTGACGCCGTAGGACACGAAGCGCCAGATCTTGGACATGATGGAGGCGGGAGAGCCGTGGGTCAGGTGGCCTCCGTGGTCGAGCCGCATGGCGAGCACGGTGGCGCCTGGCTCGAACAGGGCGTTGTACACGGCCAGATTGGCGCTCGCTCCGGCGTGCGGTTGCACGTTGGCGTGGGCAGCACCGAAGAGCGCCGTGGCGCGGTCGCGGGCCAGGTCCTCCACCTCGTCGATCACCCGGTTGCCCCCGTAGTACCGACGCCCGGGGTAGCCCTCGGAGTACTTGTTGGTCAACACGGAGCCGGTGGCGGCGAGACCGCCGGAGAGGTGAAGTTCTCCGAGGCGATCAGCTGCAGGGTCGTCTGCTGGCGCTCGAGCTCCTCGGCGAGGAGCGCCGCAAGCTCCGGGTCGGCGGCCAGGGCGATGTCGTCGTTGCTCATGGGTATCTTCGACGGTCCTTCGACGAGGTGGTCTGCAAACAGTTATCTGCAAAATGGTGGTCTGAGAGCGGCGCACCAGCGCTCGCCCGCGGGCCTGGCCCACTCCCCGAGTCTACCGACGTGTCCCGGGCAGCCCGGGTAGCTCCCCGGCGCGTTGGTACGCTCCGCAGCCCATGACCCTCGACCCCCGCTCCCCGGTCGTCGTCGGCGTCGGTCAAGTGGTCGTGAGGCCCGACCCCGCCACCGAGCCGGCGCAGAGACCCGAACCGGTCGAGCTCATGGCCAGCGCCCTCGTCTCGGCGGCCGAGGACTGCGACGGCGCCACCCCGGGGGGGGGGCTCGGGCCGGGTGGACGCTGCTGCGCCGCGCCGACAGCCTCCGGGTCGTGTCGCCGTTGGGTTGGCGCACTCGAAACCCTGCGCTCCAGGTCGCGGGTCGCCTCGGGTTCGCCGAGGGCGCCGAACCCGCCGAGCTCATGCTGACCGCCGTCGGCGGCAACACCCCCCAAGCCTTGATGCACGACGCGTGCCGCGCCATCAGCCGGGGCGACCTCGACGTGGTGCTCGTCACCGGAGCCGAGGCCATGTACACCCGTGCCCGGTCGAGACGTGACCCGTCGAACACTCACCTGTCCTGGTCCACCCAGTCCGAGGACACGCCCGAACCTGTCCCCTTCGGCTCGGACAAGCCGGGGTCGAGCGACCTCGAGGTCCAACGCGGCCTGCTGTTGCCCGTCCACGCCTACCCGCTCTTCGAGAACGCGCTCCGCGCCGCACACGAGCTCACGCTGGCCGAGCACATGGCGCGCGTCGGCGCGCTCTGGTCACGGTTCAGCGACGTGGCCGCGGGCAATCCGCACGCCTGGATCCGCACGGCCCGGACGGCAGAGGAAATCGTCACACCTGGACCCGACAACAGAATGATCTCGTTTCCCTACCCGAAGCTCTGCACCGCGAACCTCCAGGTGGACCAAGCCGCCGGGTACATCGTTTGCTCGGTGGAGGCGGCCCGGGCGGCAGGCGTGCCCGAGGAGCGATGGGTGTTCCCTCTTTCGGGTGCGGATGCCAACGATCACTGGTACATCTCCGACCGGCCCGAGTTACACCGCTCGCCCGCCATCAGGCTCGCGGGGACGGCCGCGCTGGACCTGGCGGGTGTCGGGATCGACGACCTCGCCGCAGTGGACCTCTACTCGTGCTTCCCGGCCGTGGTGCAGATGGCGGCGGCCGAGCTCGGCCTTCCCCTGGACGACCCCGGTCGGCCGCTCACGTTGACGGGTGGCCTGACTTTCGGCGGCGGTCCCGGCAACAACTACTCCTCACACGGCATCGCTCGCTGCGTCGAGGCACTGCGCGCGGACCCCAGGTTCGATCGGCCTGGTGAGCGCACTCGGCTGGTACGCGACGAAGCACGCGCTGGGCGTTTACGCGTCCCGCCCCCCGAGGTCGGGGGGATTCGCCTGGCGGGACGTCCAGCCCGAGGTGGACGCGCTGCCCCGCTGTGCGGTCGACCCAGACGCCACCGGGTCCGTGCGCATCGAGACGTACACGGTCACCTTCGACCGCCAGGGCTCACCCGAACTGGGCATCGTGGTGTGCCGAACCCCCGACAGGCGTCGCGCCTGGGCAACATCACCGATCGGGACACCCTGGGTCTGCTCTGCGTCGAGGAGGGAATCGGGCGGACCGGAACGCTGGCGCCCGGAGGCGCGCTGGTCTCTGGCCGGATCGTGACGTGACTACGACGACGATGCCTTCGTTCCGGGGATGTCTTTTCCGCAGATGGGAGTGCTCTGGGTCGGCACGAAGCCGGATTTCTCGGCTCGTAGCGTCCATACGCAGATCGGCAGATCGTGGCCGAAGACGGTCGAGAAGTTGATCGTGTTCGGGAGCAGGCCGTTGCCGTTGTAGCTCTTGATGCCGCGGATGGCCTTGATCACGCCCGTCCGCGTCGGGTTCGAGCCGGCGCGCTGGATTCCCTCGATCATCAAATCGGCGCCTAGCCAGGTGTTGGACTCCGAAAAGTTCGGAAAGTCACTCGCCGAGTAGTGGTCGTACTTCTCGAGCGCCGCCTGCATCTGCCTGGTGCCGGCATTGGGAAGCTGGAAGGGGTGGACCTCGTCCAGGAAGATCACTCCTTGGAGCTCCGGCCAAGCCGGAGACTTGATCAGGCTCGAGCTCAAACCGGCGGCCAAGGCATCCACCTTGAGCTTGATTCCTGCGTGCTCGTACGCCTCGGTCAGGGCGACATCGCTGGCGGAGTCGAGGTTCGGCCACAGTGCGTCCGCGCCCTGCTGCTTGGCGGTGAGGGCGGCGGCTGTGAAGTCGACGCTCCCGAAGGGGACCGAGGCGTCGTTCACCACCGTCTTTCCCCCGACGCGGTCGAAGGCCTGCGAGACATCGGAATTGGCCCGGACCGAGTCGGGCGAGATCCCGATGGCGTAGGTCGCGAGCTTGGTGCCTCCGAATTTCTTGAGCACCGTGCCGTACAACGTATTGACCGGATAGCTCGGGTTGAGGCTGCCATAAACCGATGCGAACATGTTCGTGTACGGCTTCTGGCCCCACTCCGGCCCATCGGAATCGTCTCCTGTCACGGGAATACCCGCTTGTTGCGCGCGTACTTGGCCGCCAGGAAGAACACCGGGGATTCCGACACGATGCCGATCGCGCCTCGCGCAATCGCGTCCTTCACGTCGGTCGAGATCTGCGTGGGGCTCGTCTGATCGTCGAGCACGAGCGGAACGAGCTTGTGACCGTTCACGCCACCGTGGGCATTCTGCTCGTCCAGCCTGGCTTCGAACGCAGAGGCGGCGCCGACGTCCTGGGGCGCCGCAGGCCCTGACTCCGATGTGATGAGGGCGATGGTCAGCGGAGCCGGCGACGCTGCGGCAGGCGAGGCCGCCCCGAGAAGGAGAGCCGGCAAGGTCGCTGCGACCGCCATTGCCGCGACAAACGATGTGCGAGAAGTGGGCAGTAGGTCCCCCCCGTTGAATTCCTGGCCCTTCCGTATCCGAGTAGCAGCGCTCGCCGCTCGGTTGGCTCCGACTATAGATCGTCACGAGGGTGAAGTGGCAGCGCCCTGCCAGTTTGTTCTCCGGGCCTGACACGCCCGTCACCAGGGACTTCTCCGATTGCCGGATCGAGAACAGCGCTTTGGTTTCGCAGAACTTCCTCGCTCTTCTCGGAGAACTTTGCTCTCCTCTGTGATCCGGCTCCCTTACCGGAAGAACAGCCACCCAGCTCCGTTCGAACGGAAGTGGCAATGTAGTGTCACTTTTGAGAGATCTCCGAGCTGGCGGTGTGACGCACGGCTGAGAGCGGGAGGACCCACCCTTGAGCACCCACCTCGAAGGAAAGTCGGTCGTGGTCACGGGCGGGGGCCGGGGCATCGGCCGTGCCATCGCTTTGGCGGCGGCCGAGGCGGGAGCCAGCGTGGTCGTCGCCGACTACGGCGGTGCGGTCGACCGCAACGAAGCCGGAACCTCGGAGGCCGCCGACGACGTCGTGACCGAGATCGCGGCGGCCGGCGGCCAGGCGGTAGCGATCGCCGTGGACGTGTCGACCATGGAAGGCGGGCGCAGCGCCGTCCAGGCGGCACTCGACACCTTCGGACGGCTCGACGGCCTCGTCTGTTGCGCCGGTATCACGGTCACCAAGTACCTGTGGGAGATCTCCGAGCAGGAGTGGGACGACGTCATCAACGTCCACCTCAAGGGCCACTTCAGCTGCGCCAAAGCAGCGGCGCGCGTGATGGTCCCTCAGCGTTCGGGCAGCCTCGTCTTCATGTCGAGCGGCGCACTCAACGGAATGCCGAACACCATCGCGTACTCCACGGCCAAGGCCGGGATTCTGGGCTTCACCTGGAGTACGGCGAACGCACTGGGGCGGTTCGGTATCAGGACGAACTGCATGGTGCCGAGCGCGGCCACGCGTATGTCGGACAGCATCTACGGCAATGCCGGCAAGCTCACCGAACGCATGGGCGACGCCATGCGCAGTGAGCTGGCGCACCGGCACCTACCGCGACCCGGCAACGTGGCGCCGTTCGCCGTCTACCTGCTCAGCGACGCCGCGCATGACATCAATGGCCAGATCTTCAGGGTCCAAGGGTATGAAGTCGGGCGGCTGGGGATGCTGCGCTACGCCCCGATGATGACGAACCTCGGCCCGTGGGACGTCGACCTGCTCGCCGAGCGACTTCCGGCGGAACTCGGCCCAGATCTCCAGCCGCTGCCGATGCCCTGGCCGGAGCCGGAGCGCAGTGATGAGATCCAGTTCACCGACTGACGGCCTTCCTGGACGTGACGCAATCCCGAGAACAGAACGAGTGAGCAACGGATGACGAGAGGTCAGGACGTGAGCGTCCAGGTCGGCACCGGAACGATGGACCTCTACATCGGCCGAACCCGAGACGAACGCGCGTGGCGCGATCGTCGTGCTCCAGGAGGCCTTCGGGGTGAACGACCACATCCGGGACATCTGCCGCCGTTTTGCGGGGGCTGGATACGTCGCGGTCGCGCCTCATCTGTTCCACCGCAGTGGGGACCCTGAGCTCGGCTACGAGGACATGCAGGACGTGATGGTCCACATCATGCAACTCGAAGCCGACCAGATCGAAGCGGACCTCTCGGCCGCCCTGACGCACCTGGAGACGATGGGATTCGAGCGGAAACGGATCGCCGTCGTCGGTTTCTGCATGGGCGGCAGCCTCTCCTTCGTTGCCGCGTGCTACTGGCAGCTCGGTGCGGCGGTCACCTTCTACGGCGGAGGCGTCGCGCAAGAGCCGATTCGGTCTGCCACCCCTGCTCGATCTCGCTCCAACGCTGCAGACCCCATGGCTCGGCCTCTTCGGTGACCTCGACGCTTCCATCCCGGTCGGCGAGGTCGAGGGGTTACGGGCCGCTGCATCGAAGGCCAGCCCCGACACCGAGATCGTGCGATACCCCGAGGCAAACCACGGCTTCCATTGCGATGCGCGCGACTCCTACCACGAAGCGTCAGCGACCGATGGTTGGTCTCGGGCGTTGGACTGGATCGGTGGCCACCTGGCGTGATCCCCGGCGCGGCGCCGGCGGAAGCCTGAATGCCTTTGCCGTCAGGTCGCCATGTCACCCTGACGTCAGCCCCCGGATGGCTCCGTATCGACGTAGACCTCCCCGTCCTCGACCTTCAGCAGGTACGTCTCGAGCCGGCAGCTCGGGGGTCGGATGCCCTTGCCGGTTGTGGCGTCGAAGCACCACTGGTGGTTCGCGCAAGTGATGACGGTTCCGTCGAAGCTCCCCATGGCGAGAGGAAATTGCTCATGTGGACAGACTCCGTCCATGGCCCGCAGCGTCCCGGTGGAGTCACGCAGGACGAGGACCTCCCAACCGTCGACGAAGAAGGCAGCCATGTCGCCGACGCCGACGTCGTCGTGGGCACAGACCCGCTTGAACGCCACCGCGACAGTGTACTGTCACTTTTTATGGGTGAGGATCCGCCAGCCCGGGTCGGGGCGGCGATCGGTACATCGCACCCGTACGCCTGTGGACTCGAGCGCGACCACAACGACCCTAACCCGCTTCGACGACAGAGAGAAGGTACGTGCACATGGACGGGGAACTCCGCGGAAAGGTCGCCATCGTGACGGGTGGATCCTCGGGCATCGGGCTGGGGGCGGTCGAGCGGTTCCTGTCCGAAGGAGCGCGGCTCGTGATCGCCGACATCGACCGCGAACGTGGCGAGAAGGTGGCCGCCGACCTCGGTCGGGACGTGGCGTTTCGTCACACGGACGTCGCCGAATCCGAGCAGGTGACCGCTCTCGTGGCCTTCGCCGTGGAGCATTTCGGGGGCTGCACATCATGTTCAACAACGCCGGAATCTCCGGTGTCCGCCACCCGACCCTGTTCGAGGACGACTTCGCCGACTTCCGACGGGTGATGGACGTCAACCTGCTTGGCGTGATGGTCGGCACCCGGGAGGCGGCCCGACTACATGGCGGAGTCGGCGGGGGATCGATCATAAACATCTCGTCTATCGGCGGGCATGCAGGCCGCTCCGAGCCAATGGGCCTATCACCTGTCGAAGTCGCGCGGTGATCATGTTCACCAAAGCCGCCGCCGTCGGACTGGGTCGACATCGCGTCCGGGTGAACTGCATCGCACCGGGGAACATCGCGACGCCCATCTTGGAGCGGACGATCGGTCGCCGATCTCCCCGAGGAGGAGCGGGCCGAGACCATGCGACGAATCCGCGAGTACATCCTGTCCAGCAGCCACTACACCAGCAGGGGACCACACGAGGACATGGCCGAGGCGGCGCTCTATTTCGCCAGCGACCGATCCGCCTATGTCACCGGGACGGTCCTCCCGGTCGACGGAGGGCTGGTCGCCGGCAACCCGGAGAACACGGTGAGCGATCGAAGCGCCTCCGCGAGGCCGGCATGAGCGACGAGGCTGGAGCCGGTGGACGACTTCAACGACTTGTCGCCCATGAAGAAATCCGGGATCTTGCGCTCCGCTACGCAGTGGCCGTCGACGGAAAGGACCTCGATGCCTTGGCGAGCCTGTTCGTCCCCGACGTGGACAACGGTCGCTTCGGCCCGGGCCCGGACGGGGTGAGGAGCTTCTACGACCAGGCGCTCCGCAAGTTCCATTGCTCCATGCACCTCGTGGCCAACCAACTGATCGATATCGAGGACGCCGACCATGCCCACGGCATCATGTACTGCCTGCCCATCACCACGTTCTCGAGCCCGAGCATGGTTCGACGAGGCGCTCGCCTACTGGGACGCCTACGAACGGGTCGATGGCGAGTGGCTGTTCCGCCGGCGGCGCGTCCGCTCGTGGTATCGGGCAGTACTCAGGACACCCAGATCTTGGCAGCGCTCGGGTGATCTCGCCGTCGAGACGTCGCGGACCCAAACGAGGCGCCCGGATGCCGGAGGCGTTCGGGACGTTCGAGCCGTTCTGGGCGCGACCGCCGCTCGAGCAGGCCTGAACAGGGGCTGCGGCTTGGAGATCAGGCGTCCGGAGACGAGGACCTTGAGCGGTTCTGACTGTGGAAATTCCGCTGAGGTCCGCTCGCTGAGGCTCCTGCCGGGAGTGATACGGATCGACGGGGGATCAGCCGGCCAGCCGCAGGATGTCCGCCATGTTGCCACCCATGACCGCGGCGATCTCCGGCTGCGAGAGCCCATCGAGCCGCTCGACGTACGAGGTGGGTTCGGCCAGTCCCTCGGGATGTGGATAGTCGGAACCGAAGAGCACTCGGTCTGCTCCGATCAGCCGGATGACGTCCATCGGGATCGTCCTCATGGAACGGATGCACCCACATGTTGCGCTTGAAGATCACCTCGGATCCTGTGCGAACAGGTGAGGGTTCGTCTCGTACACGTGGGCGAGCGTCTCGAGGAGCGGACCGACCCAGCCGAGAGCCGTTCTCGACGGGAGGAAGCGCAGGTCGGGGAACCGGTCGAAAGGCCGTGGCAGATCGCCGACCCCATGGCGTCCATGACGCCGCGGTGGTAACTCCGGAACACCTCCTCGAAGGCGTTCTGGTTCTTGAACGGGAGGTACTCGACCGCGGGCCCCCTCCCACTGGCTCGAGGTAGCTCGTCGGACCGTCATCTGACGCATGCATGCCCACCGCCATCTTGGCCTCGGCAACCCTCTTCCAGAACGGGTCGAACTCGGGGAGAGCGAACGAGCGAGTGCCCTCCAACCCCGGAACGGGTGCAGGCCGGATGAGCACGATGCGAGCGCCGCGACTGATGACCCAGTCCAGCTCCTCGACCGCCTCTCCACGATCGGGAGAGTGATGACGGGTGTGGCATAGATCCGATCCTCGTAGTTGAAGGTCCAGTGCTCGTGCATCCACTCATTCAGCGCATGGACGACGACATGTGTAGCGACGGGATCATCGGCCAGGCGTTCCTCCAACAGGCTGGCGAGCGTCGGCCACATGATCGCCCGATCGATACCCAGCTCGTCCATCCGTGCGAGCCGAGGCTGCGGAGCGAAGAAGGCCGGCTCAGCCTTCATGGCCTGCCCAAGGATCTCCCGGCGAGATTTTCCTTCCTTGTTGCCCCTCCGGAAGTAGTCCTGCTGGGCCCCCGGTTTGGCCACGACCTCGAAGGTCGGATTCGGGATGTACTCGGAGATCACGTTCTTCACCGCGATCTTGGTGCGACCATCGACCTGCACGTACTTGATGAGGCCGCGCGTACGCGGTGGGAAGGAACTTGGTGAACGCGTCGCCGTCTCGTACATGTGGTTGTCGAGCATCGTTGATCGGAAAGTCGATCTTGGCACTGCCCATGATCGCTCCGTGATTGGTCAACGTTGGGAGGGGTATCTCGGTGTTCGTGGCTCGAGGGGGCAGAGAACGTGTAGCCACCGTTGAGCGCATAGGTCTGGCCGGTGATCCACTCTGCAAGCGGGCTCGCCAGGTAGGTGACCAGTCCCGCCACGTCGTCGGGCTGGCCACGCCGGCGGATGACGTACGGCCGGAGGAAGGCGCGTTCCCGCTCGCGCTCCTCGGGTGTCTGGGGCGGGGAGGCGCGGTTCGCGGGGGTCGCGATGTTGCCGAGGCTGATGCAGTTCACCGTGATGGCATGGCGACCGACTTCGCGGGCGATGGACCGGCAGAACCCAGCTGCCCCGGCCTTGGCTGCCGCGTAGGAGGAGAGCTTGGCCTCGCCGTTCCGCGCCGCATCGGAGATGATCGTGACGATCCGCCCGGAACCGGCCGACGATCATCGAGGGCAACACAGCCTTGGTGCAGTGCATCACGCCGAAGAGGTTGACAGCGAAGAACCGCTGCCAGTCTTCCGGTTCCGTGTCGACGAAGTCGACCAGCTCGTGAACCCTTCCGTCCCGCCGTTCCCTGCGTTGTTGACCAGCATGTCGACATCTCCACAGCTCGCTGATCGGCATCTGACACTTGCGTCCCAGTCGGTGACGTCGAAGGGCACGGCCTCCGCCTTCCCCCGTCGCTGCGCAGGCGTGCCACGGCTGCGTCCGCCAGCTCGGGCCTGACGTCGTTGACGAGCACTTCCGCGCCGGCGCGAGCGAGAGCGTACGTGCGATCGCGAGGCCCACGCCTTGCCCGGCTCCGGTGACGAGGGCGCGACAGGCCACTCGAGGTCGATGGCAAACGTCATGATGTCGGCAATCTGGTAGGTCGGATTCGCCTCGTAGCGGCTCACGCCATTCGCTCCGCGAGACGGTCGAGGTGTCGACGTCGTGAGCCACGGACCCGAAGGGCGCCGACGGTCGCCTGCTCGCGTGGGATGAAGGCGAATGGGTCGTAGTCACAGAACCGCGCCACGTTTTTCCAGCTGATCTGATCGATGTCATCGTCGGACAACCCCGCTCCTACGCACTGCTGCATCAGGACCTCCGGCGCATCCGGCCACAGCGAGTCGGAGTGGGGGTAGTCGGTCTCGAAGGCGATGATGTCTATCCCGATGTCCTCGTAGAGCTTCAGTGTCGTGGGGTCGTAGATGAAACACGCCAAGGCGTGGTTCCGGAAGACCTCGCTGGGTCGCTGCGATCCGAAGTCCTGACCAGTCCACTTTTGGTTCTCGTAATGGCGGTCGACGCGGTCCATGAGGAACGGTATCCACCCGATCCCGCCCTCCGAGAAGGCCACCCTGAGCTCTGGGTACTTGCGCATGGCCGGCCCCCAGAGCAGGTCCTGCACGGCGAGGACCGTGACTTGCGTGGAAAGAACCATGAAGTTGTCCATGGAGAAGTCGGGTCCCATGTTGATGGCGTCGAGACCCATCCCGATGTGCAGGCACACGACGACCCCCTCGTCGCACACGACCGGAAGAACGGGTCCCAGTAGTCGCTGGCGTAGCTCGGGAGGCCCTGCATGTGGGGAAGCTCGGGCATGCTGACGGCGCGGCAGCCCTTGGCCGCCACCCGGCGCACCTCGGCCACCATCGCATCCATGTCCCAGACCGGTCCGATCGACAGCGGAATGAACCGTCCAGGATGGGAGCTGCACCACTCGTCCATGTGCCAGTCGTTGTAGGCCTGGAGCATGACGAGCGCCAGCTTCTTGTCCTGCGCCTCCTGGAACCGGCGGCCACTGAACCCCGGAAGGCTGGGGAAGCACATGGAGGCAAGAACGCCGTTGCGGTCCATGTCTCGTACCCGTTCGTCGACGAGGTAGGCAGCGGGCCGCATTTCGGCGAGCGCGCTCGGATTGAATCCCCACTCCTCTTTCGGCCACGACACGGTGGCATTGAGGCCGAAGATGCCGAACACCTTGCCCTCGAATTCCCAATGCTCCTTGCCGTTGGGTTCGCGCACCAGGCGCGGGGCGCGGTCGCGATACTTCGCCGGAAGGTGGTGCGCGAACAGATCCGGAGGCTCAATCGCGTGGTCGTCGATGCTCAGAATGATCATGTCGTCGAGTAGCATCATCCGCTCCTTCGTCCTGTCATCGGGCTGCGGTCGATCGCAGTCCCGGCACCGTTGGAAGCGCAGCTCACCGTCTTGGCTCGAGGTCCAGAAGGAGCGGTTCCAATCGCCCCGCAGAGGCAGCGACACGTCACGGCGCGGTTCTCATCCTGTCCGCAGGACGGTCCCGGGCGTCGAGGTGTTGGCGGTACTGTCCTCGACCACTGGCACGCCGTTCACCAGGACCCACGGGATGCCTCGGGAATCCTTGGTCATGACGCGTCCCGCCACCGGGAATGTCGTCGAGCGTCTGCAGCGCCAATGGCTCGACGGTGGCGGGGTCGAACACGACCACGTCAGCGGCTCGGCCGACCTCCAGCCTGCCGCGATCCTTCAAACCCAGGAAGGTGGCGACCCGGGAGGTGAGCGCTGCGACACCTTCCTCGAGGGTGAACGACTGCTTCTCGCGAACCCAGTGGGCCAGGAAGTAGCTCGTATAGTCACCGCCTGCGAAGGTCTGGAGGTGGGCGCCCCCGTCGGAGATACCCACGAGCGTGGCCGGGCTCTTGAGGATCCGCTCGAGCCGAGATTCGTCGACGTCCGCAGGCCCGGTGATGCGGAAGTACGTCTCCAGGCGATCCGCAATGCCGACGTCGAACATGACTTCAGCCGGTGTGCACCCCCGCTCCTCGGCGATCTCGACCAGCAGACGGCCTTCCAAAGACTTCGTCCCGGGTGTCGCCGCTCTTTCGACGGACGCGTTCACCATGAACGCCGCGCTCTCCCAGAACTCGGACAACCTCGCTCGCCATCCGGGGTTGGCGAGGGCAACCAGCTTGTCGTCCGGATCCAGCTTGGAGAGGTCGACCCACGACTCGGAGCTCGCGAACACCGCCGACAGCTTCTTCAGCGTAAATCGTGTCTCGGCCCGTTGACAGCGGGCGACGGCATAGATGTCTCGCCCTCGCGACAGCTCGGCTTCCATGAACGCGAGCACGCTGTCGCCATTGGGCGTGCCGAGACCGAAGTCGTTCCAAGACACCACGGCACCCGAGAGGTCGGCGAGTTCGACCAGGAAGTCCCGGTCCGCGTCGCTGAGGCCCTCACGTTTGGTTGAGGGGTTGATGGAGAGCAGCCGTCCGCGTGTGCGGCAGACGGCCTCGGCGAGCGCCCGAGTCTCAGCCTTGCCGGCGAAATACGACGGGATGTGCTCGCCGTCTTCGCCCCGCTGATGTGGAGCCTGGCTGCTGCTGAGGCCCGCGGCGCCTGCGTCGATCGCTGCCTCGACGATGGTGACCATCTCCGCGATCTCGTCAGGTGTCGCCGTTCGCTCGAGTGCGGCCTCCCCCATCACGAACCGTCGTACGGCACTGTGACCGACCTGGGCAACCACGTTCAGGCCGATGTGGGTTTGCATCGCGGCGAGAAATTCCGGAAACGTCTCCCACGAAAAAGGCGCAAACAACTGCAGCGCCTGCTTCGGAATCTCCTCGGCAGCGGCAAAGAGACCCATCAGATAGTCCTGGTCGTCATGGCGGACGGGCGCGAGCGTGTAGCCGCAGTTGCCGGTCAGGACGGTGGTTATCCCGTGCGCGGTCGACGGGTTCGCCGTCGGGTCCCACAGCAGCTGCGCGTCATAGTGGGTGTGGGCATCGATGAATCCGGGCGCCACCACGTGACCCGATGCATCGATCGTCCGGACCGCGCTGCCGCCCACGTCACCCAACCCCGCGATCCGCCCCCCCTCGATGGCGAGATCACCTTCGAAGGCAGGCGCACCCGTCCCGTCGACGATGCGGCCATCCTTTATCACGAGGTCATAGGCCACAGAATTGCTCCTCCAGGTTGCCGCTTCTCACCTGCTGGGAGCCGCGAGCGCCGCTGCCAGCTCACCGACATCAGCCAGGGCGTCCATCTGCGCCACGAGGTCGACGATCTGCTTGCGCTTTACCTCGGTGGCGAGGGTGCCTGCGCACTCGGCGAACTTTCCGAGCCGTTCTTCGTCGCTCAACGGATCGGCGGGGTTGCCGTGCGATCGGTTCACCGTCTCCTCGAGGCGTTCACCGTCGCGCAGTGTGACGACGACACGGCTCTGAACGGGTCCGTCCGTGGGGACGGTCGTGACTCGTCGCATGAGCTGCTGCGCCTCGGTTCGACTGACGGCCTCGTCGGTGTACTGATGGATCCCGGCGCGCCCATCGAGAGCGATGGTGGTGACGCAGTACTCGAGGCTGTACTTTCCCTGCAGCCCGCTGGTCGGCTCGTGGACCGGCAGCATCTCGGTCAGGAAGGCGGGCACCTCGACTTCGATGGCCTCGATCGCTTCTGGTGCCACGGGCCGGGCTCGCAGGATGCGCTGGAGGGCGTCCATGCTCCAGTGTGCGGCGCCGCAGCACGCATGGAGCCGGATGGTGGACCCGCGTGTGGCCAGGTCCCACGAGCCCAAACCTTCGAGCATCGCCTCCGGATCGCCCTGCTCGAGCCCGAGGAGCCGGGCGACCCCCAGTTCGCCGTCGAGGATGTCGAGGTCTGCCGTGAGACCCAGCTCCGCCAACTCGCCCGCCATGACTCCATGCATGGCCCCACTGCCGGCCGTCAGCCCCTTGGCGTCCGTGCCCCGGTTCTTCATCACGCCGGCCATGGCCGACGCGGCATGGCCCAGCGCGGCACGGGTCTGGGCGACATCGAGCCGTAGCAGCCGCGCCGCCAGCGCCGCGACGCCAAGGGTCTCTTGGAACCCCTGGTTGAACCAGCCCCGGTTGATCAGCTCGTTGCCGCGCGGTCCGATGCAGACCTTCATCGTCTGAGCAGTGACCTCCCACCCGATCGCCCAGGCCAGCTACGACGTCGCGACCGTTGCTCCCGTGACGCTCGCCGAGCGCCAGCGCTGCCGCGGTCAGAGGGCTGTTGGGATGGCTGCTGAATGTCGCGATGTCGTCGTTCTCGAGCGCATGGGAGGCTGCTGCGTTGGCCAGAGTCGCCAGCGCGGGGGTAGTTCGGAAGGCGTGCCCGGTGACGCTGCACGAAGGCGTTCCCCCCTGGTCTTCGACCCAGCGGGCGAGTCGACGCCCGGTCACGGAGGCCATTCCGGCGAATTGGTTCCCTATGGAGTCGAGGACGAGGTGTCGCACCCGCTCGACGGCGACCGCGGGAAGATCGTCGGCATCCACCTCGACGATCCAGCGCGGCCACGTGTTCAGTGGCCGACGATGGGTTCCGTGTCATGTTGCCAGTGCCTCCTATCGCGCGGCGAGATATCCCTCGGAGCGCAGGACATCCTCGACGCCGCCGGCGGCCACCAGTCGCTGCAGCTGCGGAGGGATCGGCACGCCCTCCAACGTCGCACCGGTGGTGACGTTGCGCACGACCCCGATGGTCCAGTCGACTTCGGCGACGTCGCCCTCCTCGAACGACTCCAGAACCCCGGCGCACGGCAACGAAGGCATACCCACATTGATGCAGTTGCGGAGCCCCAAGCCGTTGAACGACTCGGCCACGATCCCGGCGATCCCGAGTCCGCGGAAGACCGCACCGATGTTGCGTGCCGATCCGACCCCGAAGTTCCGGCCGACGATGAGGACGTCGCCGACGTGGACGTCGTCGACCCAGCCCGGTCGGTTGGCGCTGAAGCAATGCGGGAGCTGCTCCTCCACGGGCATCAGCACGGCAAAGTTGGGGATCACGAGATCGGTGTTGATGTCGTGCCCGAACTTCCAGACTCTCCCGCTGAACGTGTTGGCCATGTCGTCGCTTCGGTTCAGAACTTCCCGCGGATCGGCGATGAAACCGGAGACCGCCGAAGCGGCAACCGTGGCGGGCGAGCCCATGTACACGCTCGCTTCGGGACTACCCATCCGACCCTTGAAATTGCGAGTCGAAGCGGTGATACAAACCTCGCCGTCGGCCAGAAGGCCCATGTGCCCACCGAAGCACGCGCCGCAGGTCGAGTTCGTGACCACGGCGCCCGCGTCCATCAACGTCTCGACATAGCCACGGCGTATCGCCTCCTTGAGGATGTCCTGGCTCCCGGGGGTGACGATCATTCGCGTGCCCGGCGCGACCGTCCGACCCTTGACGATCTCGGCTGCGACGGCAAAGTCGCTGAGACGGCCGTTGGCGCACGAGCCGATGAAGGCCTGGTCGACCTTGATCCTCTCGGCCACAACCTCTTGCACGCCCTTGACGTTCCAGGCGACACGGTCGGGTAGGACAACCTGGGGTTCGAGCGAGGAGAGATCGATCGTGATGGACCTGCTCGTACTCGGCGTCGTCGTCGGGCATGGCCGGCTCGAAGGGCCACTTGGCCCGTCCCTCGAGGTACTCAGCGAGCACAGTCGTCGTAGGGGAACAGCGAGAACTCGGCCGAGAGCTCGGCCGAGATGGTCGCCATGGTCAACCGGCCGTCCATGCCGATGGACGACAGGCCCTCCCCGTACCACTCCAGGTTGCGACCGGCGAAATCCCCGTAGATCGCCAGGAATGAAGTGGATGACGTCGCGGGGATAAACCCGTTCGGGCAATGATCCCTCGAGGACGACCTTGGTGGTGGGGCCGACCAGGTACCACGTCTGCCCTTTGCACAGGATGTACAGCATCTCGGGACCACCCATTCCCCGGGCCAGGCAATTCAGCGCTCCGGACGAGCAGGTGTGGGAATCGGCGTTGACCAGGATCTGGCCCGGGCAGGGCGAACCCGTTCTCCGCCACCACCACGTGGGAGATGCCGTGCTTCCCGACGGGGAAATAATTTTCGATCCCGAATCGCTCGACGAACTCTCGCATTCGCTTGGCATTGTTCGCCGCCTGCACGGTCGGAGCAGGAACGACGTGGTCGTGCACCATCACCAGCTTGTCGGGGTTGGCGATGCTGCAGGACGTCTGGCCGCGCATGGTCGAACTGAACGGTCACGTCGACGTCGACCATGACGACATCGCCCGGGCGGACCACGTCCTGCTCCGAATGGCGCGTCAAGATCTTCTCGATCGCGTTCATGCTCATCGTGCTCGCTGTTGAGATCGATCGGATCATTTTGGGCTCCACAGAGGTGCGAGATCGGCGACGTCACGGACGGCGCGGAGATCCCGGGCTCGCCGGTAGAGTTCGTCTGCTTGGTCGTGACCGAGGACGCGTTCGGCCATGTCCATGAACTTGGCCTTGAATTCGTCCTCAGTGAGCGGGTTGAACGGATTGCCCTTGGGATACAGCACCTCTGCGGTCAACTCTCGGCCATCTCTTGTCCGCACCGTCACCCGACCCGGCATGGTGCCGGTGACTTTTTGGTAGAGCTCCTCGTCCTGGTGGACGACGTGATGCGTGTCATGAGCTCCTGTACCACCGGATCGCCGATCGTCTCGTCGGTGAACTCGTCGACGCCCACACGGCCGCGGACTGCGGCTACAGCAAGGGCAAACGGCAGACTCGCCTGTGCGCTCACGACCGTCGACACCTGGCGCTTGGCCAGAAACGGCTCGACTCGCTGCCACGCGGCGTCGATCTCGGCGAGGTCGGAGTGGTGCAGGTCGTGTTCCCCCATGACTTGGAGCAGGGCCTCTACCGGAGCGTGGAGCGTCGTATTCATCGGATAGCGCTTGACCCAGCGTCTCGTGATGAACCAAGACTCGCCGATACCGTCGAGACAGCACGTCGGGGTCCAGGTGGCCGTCGGTGAACATCTGCGCGAAACCCTGGCGTACCCTCGAGACCGAGCTCCGTGGCACGGAAGCCCGTCCGGGCCAGCAATGCGGCCGTCACAGCACGCTCACTTGCCATGCCGCCGTTGAGCACCGTTGCCAGCTCCCCTCCTCGTGTCCCTGGAAGGTACCGCCGGTGAACGCGCACCCGAGTCCGAGCGCAAGATTCGTGTCGTGGCCGGAAAGATCCAACACCCGGGCGCAGCCGGCCGCTCCGGCGATCGTGCCATACACCGATGGAACGTAGAAGGGGATCGACTTTCCGTGCTGGAAGGTGGCGTGGAATACCCGTCCCATGACCTCGTAGCCGACGACGATGGCGAGAGCCAGTTCCTCACCGCTTCGATGATGCGCCTCGGCGACGGCGAGTGGGGCGGTGACTGCGAACGGGTAGGGTCGGCTCCCTGACCCGAAGTCCGCGAACTCGAAGCCCAGCGCCATCGTGCCGTTGGCCAGCGCAGCACGCGATGCGAGGGTTCGTTGGCCTGTGGCGAGGATGGTCGCTTCAGGCTGGCCACCACCGTCGTCGGGCGCAGAACGCGGCGATCGCCTGTCCCCACGGTTTGGTAGCTCCGACGAAGAGACATTCCCCGAGAAAGTCGGCGAAAGACCGGCCCGCTTCCTCCATGACGGCGTCGGGGACGGCGTCCGACACGGAGGTCCGCCACCCACTCGGCGAGCTCACGGGTGACCCTCCGGCTACCCGTGATCGTGTCGGCACGAATGTCCACGCTGCTGCCTCGGTTCTCGGTTTCTGCTGCACGACGCGCCGCAGCGCCTCCTTGCCTGACGACATCCGCCTGACCGACAGCCGTCTGAGCTGACATCCGTCTGACCGACACCCGTCCCAAGTGACACTCTACTGTCACCTTACGTAACGGTCGAGCAGAGTGTCAAGAATCGGGTCCCACTCGCTGTCGTGGCGGCTCGCTATGGTCGCGCCACTCCCATAGAAGCCGACGAGGAGCCACCCGGCACCGTGGCAGACGAGCCCGCACCCGAAGCGACGCCAACGAGGCGACAGGCCCACAAGCTGCGCATCGAACGCGCGCTGCAACAGGCGGCCCTCGACCTGTTCGCCGACCAGGGTTACGACGCCACGACCACCGACGAGATCGCCGACCGTGCGGGAGTGTCGCATCGCACGTTCTTCCGGTACTTCCCCACCAAAGAGTCGGTGCTCTTCGTGGGCGAGTACGGCTGGTTCCAGTCGTTCACGAAGAACTTCCTGGCTCAGCCCGCAGAGCTGAGCGACCTCGAGGCGATGCGCGCCACACTGCGTATGTTGGCCGGCGACCTGACCAAGATCCGCCGTGCCTTATCCCTCTACGAACGTGCCGTCGAGTCCTCGGCCACGCTGCGCGGTGGTCTCCTCGACCGTCAACAGGAGGACATCGCCACCGTCGCCGAGGCGATCGCGTCGAGGCGCGGCCTGAAGAAACCGGATGAGGCGTGCTCCGTGCTGGCCACGGTCATGCTGGTCATGTACCGGCGAGGGGTCATGCGCTGGCTGGCCGGGCCGGCATCGGTGGACCCTCGCAGATCGATCGACGAGGTGTTCGACCTCTTGGTCGCGGGACTCAGCCCGCCGCAGTCCGCACCCCGCCGCCGCGCCTCGCTGCGGTCGGCCAGCCGCTGATCACGCGGCGGAGCCGTCCCGCGTCGATTCAGGTGCAGGCACCGTCGAGCTTGAGCTGCAGGATCTCCTCGTCAGTCTTGCCGAGCTCGCGCAAGATGTCGTCGGAGTGCTCCGCGAACTGGGGACCGCGGACAACCACCGGCGGTCGCTCGTCGAACTGGACCGGATTTGCGACGAGCCTTCGTTCGATGCCGGAGGCGTCGACCAGCGGGAGTAGGCATCCATTGGCGTCGAGCTGTCGAATCCGCCACGACCTCGACGGGGTTCTGCGCCGGTGCCCACGGGCCTTCGAGCGTTCGAAGGCGCTCGACCCAATCGTTGTACGGTCGCTTGGCAAAGGCGGCGGCCAGGTGCTGGCCGACCTCGGCTGCGTTGCTCCATGAGGCCCTCGGCGGTCTGGAAGCGTTCGTCGTCGAGCAGGTGCTCGAGGCCCACGTGCCGACACAGGTCGGCAAAGTAGCGACCGGGCTGAACCATCATGAGCGTGATGAAGCGACCGTCGGCGGTCTTGTAGCTGCCGATGGTGGGGTTCACCGCGATGTGAGGCGGCGCCGTCGTCGGCAGTGGAGGCGCAGACTCACCCGTGAGCATGGCCGTGCCGAGCCAGAGCGCCATCGCCCATGCGCCGACGCTCATGAGCGAGACGTCGACGATCGATCCCTCGCCGGTCCGCTCCGCGCGAAGAGGGCCGCCGCGACGCCACCCGCCATGATCGCTCCGGCCATGGAGTCGCCGAACGCACCCGACGGCTGGCCCGAACAACCGGCCGCTGTCGGGTGGCGTCACACCCCATGCACACCCCATGCGCGACCAGAACGTCGACCCGTCGTACCCCGGGCGACTCAGCTCGGGACCCCGTTGGCCGTGCCCGCTCCCGCGGACATAGATGATGTCGGGGTTGACCACTCTGATGTCCTCGGCATCGATACGGAGTCGCCGTCGAGCGTCGGGAAGGAAATTGGTGAGGAACACGTCGGAGCTCTGGACCAGTTCCATGAGCACATCTCGCCCGCTCGGAACCTCCAATGCGAGGCCGATGCTCCGCTTGCCGCGGTTGGGGTGTTCCATGAGCGGCTGGAAGGAACCGGACGCCACGCCGCCCGAACCGATCTTGAGTCCACGTTGAGCGTCGCCGTGCTCCGCGTGCTCGACCTTGACCACTGCGGCTCCCCAATCGGCCAGCACCGCGCCGGCGGACGGGGCGAAGGTGAACTGCGCCACCTCGAGGACCTTCACGCCCTCCATCGGTCGCCACACCACTACCTGCTCCTCATGGTTCTGACCTGCCGCTCAGCGCCGCCCGGGCCAGCTCGGCGGCACGGAGTCCGGTCGACCTTGTCGCGTGGCGTCAGTGGTATTGCGTCCATGCGGAAGGTCGACCGGGGGACCTTGTAAGGAGCGAGCCAGCACCGGAGCTCTGCGAGCAGCGCCCGTTCATCGGGTTCTCCGGCCCACACGATGCCGGCCACCGGTCGCTCTCCGAGCCGGTCGTCGGCCAGGCCCACCACGACGGCGTCGTCGACCAGTGAAGACCGGCGAATGGCGTCCTCCACCTCGGCGGGGTAGACGTTGAAGCCGCCGACGATGATCTTCTCCTGCACCCGGCCAGTGACGTAGAGGATGCCGTCGTCCATTCGGCCGACGTCGCCCGTGGCAAACCAACCCTCGTCGTCGACGGGCACCGGCACGCTACCGAGGAAGATCGTGGACGCCTCGTCGGTTCGCACGAGGATCTCTCCCTCTCCCGGTGGGCGATCGTCGTCGAGATGGCGGATGCGCACCTCGACCCCCGTGGCCAGCCGCCCCACCGATCCCGGACCGCGACGTCCGGCCACGACGTCCTCGTAGCGCTCTTGAGCCACTGCTCCGACCTCGGTCATCCCGTACGCCTGCATCACGGGGATTCCGAAGCGCGCTTCGAAGCGGTCCCTCGTGTCGATCGACAGGGGTGCCGTACCCGACGTGACGTACTCCACGACGCCGAGATCGAGCGGTTCTTCCGTGGTCGCCAGCATGTGGATCATCGTCGGCGTGAGCTGGAAGCGTGTCCATCGGGAACCGCTCGACCAGCGTCTTGACGGCGGCGACCGTGAACTTGGGTACGACGACCGTCGGGCGCCCGATCCACATCCGGAAGGCGAGCCGGCTGTAGCCAGCCATATGGCCGAAAGGGTTGAACACGACCCCGGGCGGCAGATGGTCCGGGGCCGGCTCGGGACGGTAGTCGCTCGTACGGGCATAGGCCGCCGCAACCCGACGGGCGGCCGCAACGATGTCGCCGTGGGTGTGGGTGATTCCCTTGGGGTACCCGGTCGTGGCCGAGGTGAAGATCACCACGGCGAGATCGGCGGGCCCGAGCGGACGTCTCGTCTTCGGGTCGGCCTCATCGCCTCCGTTGCCGTCCAGTCGCGCGCCGTTCGTCATCGATGGTGATCACCGCCTGGCCCGGCGCGAGCGCGGGGCGCTTCCGCTGCGGCGACCACGACTTTGGTCTCGGCCAACTCGAAGAGACGCCGAAGCCTCGAGGCCGGGAAGGAGCGTGCCGACGGCCGCCGCCGCCGCGCCGCGGAGCCACACGGCGAACGAGGCCACGACCCAGCTGGGGGAGTTCGGCAGGTAGCAACCCACCCGGTCGCCGGGACCCACCCCGGCTGCTCCGAGGGCGCCGGCAAGTCGCGTCGCCGCCTCGAGCACCTCGCCGTAGGTGTACACGCGTAGACCGCCGCCGTCGTCGCCGAGCGTGAGCAGCAACGGCGTCGAGGAATCGTGCGAGGCCCTCCGGACGGCGATGTCGAGCAGGCTCTCGGGTTGATGCTCGCTCATGATGGTGGCAGCTCACGAACGCGGCACCTGCGACCACGGGACGTCACGGTCCACCTCGTGCTCCTTCGGCAGGCCCAGGATCCGCTCCGCCAGGATGTTCCGCTGGATCTCCGAGGTGCCGCCCGCGATGGTTTTGGACCGCACCCGGAGGAAGGCCCATGCTGTCCTCTCCGGCCATCCGTCATCGGCCAGCCACGCCTGGCCGCCGGCCCCTTCGAGGTCGACGGCGAGGTTCTGCAGGCGTTGGGTGTGCTCGCTGAAGGAGAGCTTCGAGATGGATCCCTCCGGACCAACCGCCTGGCCTGATCGTCGTCGTGCCGCGACACGCTGGTTCGTGAACTTCACCAGCCGGTCCTCGACGTAGGCCTGCACCAGCCGTTGGCGCAGCGTCGGTTCGGTCACCGGCGCATGGCGCTTGATGAGCGCCTCGACGGATCGACCGGTCACCGTGCCCGGAAGCGCCGCGCCGCTGCCCGACACGGACGTGCGTTCGTTCATCAACACGGAAGTGGCGACGCGCCAGCCCTCGTTGACCGGTCCGAGTCGCATGGAGTCGTCGATGACGACGTCGTCCAGGAACACTTCGCAGAACTCGGCGTCCCTCGTGATCTGTCGCAGCGGCCGCACGGTCACACCGTTGGTGTCCATGGGAAGGACGAACGCGGTGATACCCCGGTGCTTGGGTGCTGCCGGATCCGTGCGGGCCAGGAGCAGCCCAAACGACGAGGCGTCGGCCAGGCTGGTCCAGACCTTCTGGCCGTGCAGGGTCCACGCGTCGCCCGTAGATGCTGCTCGCGTGGCAAGGCCGGCAAGGTCCGAGCCGGCGCCAGGTTCGGAGAACAACTGACACCAGATCTCCTGGTGACGGGCGATCGGAAGGAGGTAGCGCTCCGTCTGCTCCTCGACCCCCCAGCGCATCAGCGCCGGCCCGACCAGGTCGACGCCGACCACGTTGCGGAAGCTGGGCATCTTGTAGCGAGCCAGGGCGCGGGAAATGCCGGCTGCCGCCTGGCGTGAGACGCCGAGTCCGCCGTGCTCGACGGCCCAGCTCGGAGTGAGGAAGCCACCAGCCGCGATCCGGGCCCAGACGTCCTCGGGATCGACCGAGCGACGACTGGCGATCAGGGCGTCGAGATCCTCACGGTCGACGGCCGCCACCCACGGTCCCGGCAGTTGACTCCGGAAGTAGCGTTCCGCATCTGCGACGACGGCGCCGACGTCGTCAGGGTCGTGGCGTGCCACCCCGCTCACGTCCATTTCGGCTCACGCTTCTCGCTGAACGCGAGCGGGCCCTCCAGGCTGTCGGGATGACGACGATGCGCGAGGAGCAGCTCCCATCCCGCCTGCATCGCTGCGTTGTGGGGTAGATCCAGGGCGCCCCGGATCGCCCGCTTCGATCCCTCGATCGCCGTCGGAGAACCCTCGGCCGCCCATTCCGCCAGCTCGACGGCCCTGCCACGCAGCGCCTCGGGTTCGACCAGCTCGTCCACGAGCCCGATCCGCAGCGCCTCCTCCGCGCCAAGGCGGCCATGGCGTCCGAGCACAGTGAGGCGAAGCACGTTGCCCAGACCGATACGGGGCAGCAGGGAAATCGGCTCGACCGCGGCGACTTGACCCACGCTCACATGCGTATCAAGGAAGGACGCACTGGTCGATGCCACGACGACGTCGGCGTCCGCGACGAAGTGGAGCCCAGCCCCGGTGCAGACGCCGTTGACCGCGACGATCGTGGGAAGCCAGACGTCGCAGTGCAGGGGGGTGACGCGCAGTTCCTCGTGGACGTCCTCCGTTACCTCTCGTGGCCCGCCACGCTCAGCGAACGCCTTCAGGTCCATCCCGACGCAGAAGGCACGGTCCCCGGCACCGGTGATGACGATCGACCTGACCGAGTGAACCGTTGGAGACCGAGCTCCAGGTCTCGAAGAGAGCTTCGTGGATTTCTTGGCTGAGTGCGTTCATGCGCTCCTGGCGGTCGATCGTGACCACGAGGACACGACCACGCTGTTCGAGCGTGAGGCCGTCACCCATCAGAGAACGTCTGGAGCGCGCCTGGACTTCGCCTAGGCCCAGAAGCCGAAGCTGCGAAAGGAGAGGTGGCCCGACCCTGGAGGCCGCTCGGTGACGGATTGGCTGTTCAGATCTTCGTAGGTCGGCGCGTTGATCCGTGCGGCGACCTTGGTCAGGGCGTCGTAATCAAGGTCGTACGCGGCCATCGCATTGACACCGAGGAAATGTCGCACGAGGTCGTCGGGAAGACCCGGCGTAGTGGAACCGCCACGCTGCCCACGTCATCGGTTCCCCGTTGGGGCCGGTGGCGTCGAACTGGTAGGTGCCTTCGAAGTGCGGGTAGTCCGAGCCCCAGATCACTCGGTCCGCGTAACCATTGGCCATCGCGTCTTCAGCTTCGAAGCGAGCGTGGAAGCTTGCACCGATGAAGACCTGCCGCGCCGCGTATTCGCTGGGCAGTCGCGGCACTCGTTCTTGCTCCGCCGGACCGTAGCTTCTCGTATCGGTGAGGTAGATGCTGTCCATCTCCTTGAGCACGAAGTTCCACCATGTACCTGGTGATTCCGTGAGCACCAGCTTCAGCCGAGGGTGGCGTTCGAACACTCCGCCGAATATCAGCTGATCCATGGGACAGATTCGGGCCATCATCGAGATTTCGAACTTGGCGATGGACATCGCACCAGGGTGCGCCCCACCACTGGCGCCCGCCCCGCCATGGTTGCACAAGCGTGACCCCCAGGTCCTCGCATGCAGAGAAGAACGGATCCCAGCTCGGTGAGTTGTAGGGCTCGAGGAAAGGCTTCGGGGTCGGGAAGTTGATTCCCTTCAGCCCGACGGATCGCGCCCACTGGAGCTCTTCGATGGCTGCCTCGATGTCCCACATGGGCAAGTGCATCAGGCCGATATGGCGCTCCGGCTCGAACGGCGCACACGTCGGCGAGCCACTGGTTGTAGATCCGCTGTCCCGCTCGCAGCTGCTCGAAGTCCTGATTGATGTTGGCGGACCGCAACAGCAGGGTGTCGGTCTGGAAGGGGATGGGTTCGCCGTTCTGGCTGTCGTGGAAGACGACCTCGGCGGCCACCCCGTCGTTGTCGAGGTCGTCCATGCGGGCGTGCATGTCGAAGTGGCCCGGCGTCTGCAGGTTGTCGAGACGAACACCCCAGTCTGCCCCCATCTGCTTGCCGCCGAAGGAGACCCGTCCCTTGGCTGCGGCTGCTGCCTCGCGGCGTTCCTGGAGCTCTCCTCCGTAGGCGTCGAACGGTTCGAGCAGGTCCTCAGGACAGTACGGTCGGAGGTCCTCGGCGAGACGAGGCCCGATGTGGGTGTCGCACGACACCACGACGTAGGGCGCCGACGTGCGTTGGCCGTCGGTCTCGGACCTGGTCGTGATGGCGGTCATGTGGGCTCCTCTGTCGCGGACCCGGCCCGGGCCGGAAAACCGACAGTTCACTGTCAACTTTATGGTTCCTCCCGTTTCCTTGCAACCAAAGCCTGGCCGAGCAGCGGCGGCGGCCCCAGGGTCGGCGACGGATGCCCGAACACACGCCACGGGATCCCGACCAGTTGCCGGGTCCCCCAGGTGGGATGGTCGACCGCCTGGAAGAACCCACGCGCCATCAGCTGAGCATCCTGCGTCAGCGCCACCGCATCGACCACGGCCTCGGCCACGACCCCCTCGTCACGCAGTCTGAAGGCGAGCCCGGACGACCCGTGCCGCCGTGTCAGACGAGCGATGTCTGCGTCGAGGCGGCGACGGCGCTTCAGACGGTTGGCTGCGGTGGCGTAGGTCGGATCGAAGAGGCGCGTGTCCTCGAGCACCTTGACCAGTCGTGCGTAGTCGTCGTCATGGTGCACGCAGATCGCGATCCATCCGTCGCTCGCCGGATAGACGCCGTGCGGAGCGAAGGGAGCCAGTTCGTTGGCCCTGTCCGCGGTGTCGTCGTCGTAGCCGAGGCTGGCGGCAGCCATGTACTCGTTGAAGTGGGACACGACGAGGTCGATCATGGAGAAGTCCACCCCGATGCTGGCGTTTCCCCTCGGCCCTACTGCCCACGCCGCGATGATCGTCGCCAGCGCATAGGCGGAGATGAGGTCCGCCCACGCGATGTCGATCTCGGCACTCTGGCCGGCTTCGTCGCGTGAGAGGTAACCGAGAGCACCCGAGGCCTGAAGGTTGTACGCGTAAGCGCGGAAGTCCGCGTGAGGTCCGTCTTGACCGAAGCCCGACGAGCTGACCGCCAGGAGACCGGGGTACCGGCGCGGCGCCACCGACGCGGACATGCCCAGTGCGTTGGCACGCTTGGGACCGAGGTTCTCGATCACCACCTCGGTGCCGGCCAGCATCTCGCCGAGACGCGGCAGATCGGCATCCACGTCGAAGGCGACGCTGGTCTTGGAGTGGTTCATGAGGGCGAAGTAGGCCGAACGCTCCGGGTCCACCTCGCCGTCGATGTAGGGGCCCCTTCGGCGGTACATGTCCAGACGTGGCAAGTCCTCGAGCTTGCGCACGTCGGCGCCCAGCGCACCGAGTATGGATCCGGCCAAGGGCACGGCGAGCACCCGGCTCGCCTCGAGGATCCTGAGGCCACGCAGCGATCGTCGCGCACCGGGGCCCGGTCGCGGCGCGTGCCTCTCCGTTTACGACTCGGAACGGCAGTCCCACGACGGTGGCGCGATTTCCTCCAGAAACGCGGAGCGTCTCGAACGCGTCGCGGTGCGCCAGCTGCGGAGAGTTGAGGATCTCGGCCGGGGAGTACACAGCCGAGGCAGGCACCCCGTGAGCCTGGAGGTGGGTTTCGGCCTCTCGCTTGGTACGGCTCCGAGTCCACGCCTCGACGTGCGCATCGACCTCGTCTGGAGCCTCCATGCGGGCGGCAGAGGTCGCGAAGCGTTCAGCCCATGGCGGTGCGCCCATTGCCGCGACGACACCGAGCCACTGATGGTCCTCCATGGCCGAGATGCGGACCATCCCGTCGCGACATGCGTAGAAGCTCGCCGGCGCGCCGTAACGTCTCGCACCGACGGGGCCACCGATGGCCAACAGGACGCCACCCACCTCGAGAACTGGTCCCATGGCCAATGTCGCCTCCACCGCAGAGAGGTCGAGATGCACCGGCAGGCCCGTGACGGCCAGGTCGAACGCATGGCACGCAGCCAGCGCGGCGGCTTGGCCGGTATTGAGCAGGGACTGCTGCCCTCCCAGCTTGAGCGGTCGGCCCGTTCCTTCGTCACGGACAACGGACAGCATGCCGCTCGCCGCCGCCACGGTGATCTCCGTCGCCACATCACCCGCCGCGGGCCGCTCAGGCCGAACCCGCTGATGGTCAGCCAGGCACTGCGGTTGTACCGATCGACGAACTCGAGGTAGTCGTCGATCGTGCGCCACCGCTCGAGCCAACCGCGGAAACCCCCCACTCGGTCGACTATGACAAGGTCGTACGGCTGTCCGAGTTCATCGGAGAGCTCACCAGTTTCGGGTGCAGCCCGCAGTTCCTTGCCACGATCGAGGCTGGCTGCGAGGAGTGAGGCACCGCTCTCACCGGGACCGACCCGGGGGCGCCCGTGGCGATGAGGGCTCGCCGTGTCGACGACCGTGGTGACCTCCGCGCCGAGGCCGGCGAGGAGGCCCGCGGCCGAGGCGCCCGCGACGCCGTCACCGAGCTCGAGGACGCGGAGCGCCCGCGAGGAAGTCGACGCTCACGGCGCCGAAGCCTCGGGCACCTGGGACGGGTCGTAGCCGGGATGCAGGCATGGCGCCCTGCGGCGGGCGGAAGGATGACCACGATCCGGGCATCGCAGGTGACGTCGCCACGCTGGTTCTCGCCCTGAACGTCGATGGTGACCGTGTCGCTGGTGACGTCCACATCGCTGTACGACACCGGAGATCATGTGCATGTCGCCGAGGTAGTTGAACTTCCGCACCCTGGCCGACACCTTCCAGATCCAGGCGTCGTCTCCCATCCAGTCCGTGACCAGGTGGACCATCCAGTTGGTCCGCATCACGCCGTAGTCGTAGGCGGCCGGATGGCCCATGCGCTGCGCCCACTCGTCGTCCCAGTGGCAGCGCTGCGCCGAGTCCCAGAACCCGAGCGTCGTTCTTCACGTAGAACTTCGGCACTCGCTGGCGGTTGGCGTATGCGATCCGCGAGGTGCCGCCGCCGTACATACCCCAGCCCACGCCGACGTGCCAGGCCACCATGTCGGTGACGCTCAGCGGCCCCTTGGCGATCGGCCCCAGCTTGCTCCCCCGGCTGGACGTCGGTGATGCGGCGGGGAGCTGCACCGCTGCACTCGCTGCGCGTCGTAGCACGGCGTCGATACGGGCCAGGTCCTCGTCGGAGTAGTGCGGGCGCTCGATCCGGCGGTTCTTCCCCGCCTTCCTCGACTTCTCCCGGTCGGCATGCCAGAAGTCGAGGAACCGCAGGGCGAAGGGGTCGCCATCTTCGTCCTCCCACGACATGCCGCCGCGACACGAGGGCGCCGGTCCCGCCGCCGAAGGTGCTCGTGCGAAGATCCGCCGAGTGGAGCGCTTCGGAATGCCAGAGCACGTCACCGGCTCGGACCGGCCTCGGGAAGAGCCAGCGCTCACCGCACATGTACTGGCCGATTCCGGCGAGCGGATCGCCGGAATTGAGGATCGCTCGCTGCAGCGTCGGAAAGCTCGACGGGCCGGGACGACACCTGAGGCGAACGGGTACAGCGGCGGGGCGATCGGCGAACCCCATGTGGACGAGGACGCGTACCCGGGATCGTTGTACAGCGGGTTGTCGTCGCCATAGGCGCGTGCGAAGTGGCGGAAGGAGTCGGTCGACGACACTTCGTTGTGGTTCCGGGGCGAGTAGCGGACGGGGATCCCGATCCGCTGCCGGACTTCCTCCATGGTGTCCTCGTTCAGCTCGCGGGGCTTGCTTTCCGGTCCAGGTCGTGCTCATCGGTCGTCTCCTCGTGCCTTGCGGTGTGGATGCAGTCACGAGGACTGGGAACACAGCGTCGGCCAGCCTCGGCGGTGCCAGGACGGTCGGCCGAACAGAACCTCGTCGAGCTTCACCCGCTTCATGCAGCAGGTGGGTGTCGTGCTCCCAGGTGAAGCCGATGCCCCCGTGAACCCGCATGGCCAGCGCACACACCTCCGAGCATGCCGGTCCGACGTAGGAAGCGGTGATGCCGGCAGTCGTCGTCCACCCGGCCGGGTCGCCGTCGAGCTCGGCCGCCGCGGCGTTCGTCGCTGCCCGACTCGCCTCGACGTTGATGGCCATGTTGGCGCAATGGTGCTTGACCGCCTGGAAGGATCCGATCGGCTTGCCGAACTGCACGCGTTCCTTGGCGTACGCCGCGGTGATCTCGAGGGCCTGCTCGGCCACCCCGGTGGCATCGGCCGCGGCGGCCACCACCCCGAGCGCCAGCACCCGGTCGAGCAGTGTCGGCGGCGTCGGGTCCAGGGTCGCACAGCAAGTGGTCCGCGGGCACTGGACACCGTCGAAAGTCACGGAGAAGAGCCCGGCGGGTCTGGTCGACCATCGGAACTCGCTCGCGGCGGAGGCGCGGAGCCGTCGTGTCGACCAGCACGACCGCCGGTACATCGTCAGCCCCGCGGGCGGCGACCACCAGGAAGTCGGCCAGGTCGGCGTCGAGCACGAACCCCGACATGCCTTCGAGCACGATGTCGCCCCCGCACCCAGCCGCCACGTCGTGGTGAGGTGACCGAGCTCGTAGCTCCCGCCGACCGCAGCGAGGGCGACCGAGCCGAGCGTCGATCCGCCGGCCACCGCGCCGAGCTTGGGCGCAGCTGAGCGATTCGTTGTCGGCCGCGGCCAGAGCACCTGTGGCCAACACGGCACTGGCCAGGAACGGGGAGGGGGTCAGGGCGCGCCCAAGCTCGTGGACGATGACCCCCAGGTCTGCCATAACCGCAGCCTGCTCCGCCGTGACGCTCGTCCACATGGATCGCCGTCCACCCAAGCTCGACGATCTGTGTCCCACAGTCCTGCGTCGGACCCCCGCTCGGTCTCGCACGACCTCGCGTACGCGCTCAGGCGGGCAACTGCGGCCGAGCATGCTCCGAGCCGTCGTGCGAAGCTCCTCGCGCTCGTCGGCGGATCGAGCCCACGATCCCGGCTACCTCGGCAGTCCGAGCATGCGCTCGGCGATGACGTTGCGCTGGATCTCGTTGGTGCCGCCGCCGATGATCCAGCCGAACGAATGGATGTAGTCGTTCATCCAGAACCCCGTCTCCCAACCTGCGCAGGCCAGCACACCCACATCGACCTGGCCGGCAACGCCCCTGCAAGTCGGTCAGGGACTGCATGATCCGGTTGCAGGAGCTCCGAGTAGAGCACCTTGATGATGGAGGCCATGCCTCCCACGTCCGACCCCCGGATGATGTCGTCGATCATCTGGTTGAGCACGTGGCGGACCACCTGCGACCTCGGCGTAGCACTCCGCCAGGAGCTCTCGCACACGCATCGTCCTGCAGGGCACACGCTCGCCAGCCTCGAGCGCGCCACTTCGCCGACTCCCGGAT
The DNA here is from genome assembly GCA_963824445.1 of uncultured Acidimicrobiaceae bacterium. Lineage (GTDB taxonomy): Bacteria > Actinomycetota > Acidimicrobiia > Acidimicrobiales > RAAP-2 > Bog-473. The sequence continues at coordinate 59,341 of CAWGPG010000006.1, forward strand.
GGCCGCCTCGATCCCATGGCATTTGAGCCGCTCGGTCATCTCGAGGATGGCGATGGCCCGCTCGGCCGCCAAGCGTCCCCTGAGCGACGCCCCAACCTTCGTGCTCCGGGCCGATGCGGTTCTCGACCGGCACGACCACGTCGTCGAAGAAGACCTCGTTGAAGTCGGCCGGCCCCCATGCCTGCTTGATCGGGCGCACCTCGATGCCCGGGCGAGTGCATGTCGACCACCAGGCAGCTGATGCCCTTGTGCTTGGCTGCCGAAGGATCGGTACGGACGAGGAGCATGCACCAGTCGGCCTCACGGGCCCAGCTGGTCCAGACCTTCTGCCCGTTGACGAGGTAGCGGTCGCCGTCTCGCGCCGCCCGCGTCTGCAGACTGGCCAGGTCGGAGCCGGCATTCGGCTCGGAATAGCCCTGGCACCAGACCTCGCCGTCGCGGATCCCTGGGAGGAAGCGCTCGCGCTGCTCGGGGGTGGCATGGTGGAAGAGGGTCGGCGCCACGTTGAACACGGCGACGTGGAACAGCGCGTTCCGCGGCGCATCGCCGCGGGCGAACTCCTCCGCGATGACGACCTGCTCCTCGACACTGAATCCGCCACCCCACTCCCGGGGCCAGTGTGGTGCGAGGAGTCCCGAGGCGCGGAGCTCGCCTCCCCACCAGCGGAGAAAGGCGACCAGCTCCTCGTGGGGGGCGCCCCGCTGCATGCTCGCGCCAGCCCCGCGGGACATGTGCCGAGCACCAGTCGCGCACGCCGTCGCGGAGATCGGCGAGGCTTTCCCCCGGCACGAGCATGGGCCAGACACTACTGTCAGGGGACTGCCAGTTCGCGATCGAGTCGGGGAGGACGTTGATGCCGGGAGCATGCGCAGGCATTCGGGTGCTCGACTGCAGCCGAGGCGCCCGCTGGCTCGCTGGCGACGATGGTGCTGGCGGACTTCGGCGCCGACGTCATCCGGCTCGAGCCCGTCGGTGCCGATGTCCTGCGGAGCCGTACCCGCCGACCTGCTGTTGCACCGCGGCAAGCGAAGCGTGCGTTTCGACCGCTCTGACGCAGCCGACCGCGCAGCGGCTGCTCGAACTGGTCGCCGTCAGCCGACGTCCTGGTCGAGGACTGGGGTCCGGGCTGTGCCGAACAGGTCGGCCTCGGCGACGACGTGCTCGCAGCCGCCAGCCCAGCGCTCATCCGCTGCTCGATCTCCGGTTTCGGCTCCGAGGGCCCGCTTGCCGGGGCCCCGGCCGACGATGCGTTGGTGATGGCCAAGGCCGGTATCCTGCGCGACCAGCCCGGATGGGAACAGGACGCCAAGCGGCCGATCTACCGCTCGTGCCCTGACGGCACCTACTTCGCCGGGATGCTGACCGCACTGGGTGCGCTGGCCGGGCTCCGAGCGCCGCGACCTCACCGGCCGCGGCCAGCGGATCGACGCCAGCATGCTGCTCGGCATCACGTGTCGGCAGAACCCGCAGGTCCGCTGGCTGCTCCGGGAGGGCGAGGAGCTGCCGGCAGACCGGGCGTCATCCACCGAGACGGTGCCGGACGCGATCAACCCGTTGGCTCACCACCGCGACCCACGAGAGGTGACGCTCACGGGGATGCTCGTCGCAGTGCGCGGACGGTCGCTGGATCATGCATTCGCTTTCCGAGCCGCACTTCTTCCCGGCCTGGATCGAGGCGATCGGATTCGGCTGGATCTGGGAGGACGAACGATTCAGGGGCGCACCGTGGCGCTTCCCAGACGATGACGCCAAGGTCGAACTCGTTCAGCGCCTCCAGGCCCGCATGAAGGAGAAGACCCTCCGACGAATGGATGGAGGCCTACCTCGCCAACGGCAACGTCTGCGCCGATGTCATCCAGACCACCCAGGAAGCGCTCCGCCACCCCCAACTGCAAGCGACGGGGAACCTGGTCGTGCTCGACGATCCCCGGGTCGGCCGAGTACTGCAGATCGGACCGATCGCCAAGATCTCGGGCGCACCGGCGAGTGTCCAACGGCCGGCACCCGTTCCGGGCGAGCACACCGACGAGGTCCTCGGCGAAGACGCGCACGCCTGTGTCCGCGCCCTAGCCGGCACCGGGCGGACGCTGCGTGGACCGCTCGACGGCATCACGATCGTCGAAGCCGGCTACTACTACGCCACGCCGTTCGCGACCGCACTGCTGGCAGAACTCGGCGCTCGGGTGATCAAGGTGGAGCCGATCGCGGGCGACCCCTACCGGCTGCTCGGCCGCGGGCGGCGGAGACCCTGTCACCGCCCTCGGGCACAACAACATGGTGCGGGCCATGCAGGGCAAGGAGTCGATCGCTCTGAACCTGAAGGACCCTCGGGGCCGCGAGGTCGTCCATCGGCTCGGTGGAGCGGGCCGACCTGTTCGTCCACAGCTTCCGCGGCGACGTGCCCGAGGCACTCGGGATCGACGCCACGAGCCTCCGCGCGCTCAACCCACGGCTCGTGTACCAGTACGCCGACCTCGTACGGATCGACGGGACCGTATGCCCGCCAGCCGGCCATCGATCCGGTGGTCGCGGCGTTCGCCGGGCAGACGGCGCACCAGACCGGCGAGGGAAATCCGCCGCTGCGCGAGAGCGGCGCAGACCCGGTGGCCGCTGCCGGACACGCACTGGCCATGATGCTCGGCCTGTTCGCCGCCCACCGCACGGGCGAGGGCCAGGACGTCGAGTCGTCGATGATCGTCTCGAACATGTACCTCAACTACGAGGACGCGCTTGTCGTACGACGGCAAGCCGCCTCGAGCCGGTCGTCGACCAGCCGGCAATTCGGCACCGGCCCGACCCACCGCCTCTACGAGTGCGCTGCCGGGTCGCCTCGGCGACGGTCCCCCACGGGAACCCCGATCCCCGCTGGGTCATGGTGGTCGCCGATGACGATGCTGCCGTCGCCCGGCTGTTCGAGCGTCGTTGGGTCGGGCGACCTCGGCAGCCGACGACGCGGTTCGCCACCGCAGCGCTTCGCCTCGAGCACCGCGCCGCCCTCGAAGAGGAGTTGTCCGCGGCCTTCATGCGCGCGGACGGCGCAGGAATGGGAGCAGCGGCTCCTCGACGCCGGGGTCGGATGCACGGTTGCGGACGCCGCTTCGCATTTCGCCTTCCTGCTACGAGGATCCTCAGGCGACGGCCGTCGAAGATGATGACGACGACGTCGCACGCCAGCCTGGGCGGCACCTACTGGCGCTACGCGCCCGTGCTCGAGCTGTCCGACACGCCGAGCCAGGTCCTGCCCTTCTGCGACCTGGGAGAGCACTCCCGCTCTCTCCTCTTGGAGCATGGCTACCCAGAAGACCAGGTGGAGAAGCTGATCGCCGACGGTGTCGTGGTGCGGGACGATCGACTGAGGCGCTGACGGCGTCACGGTCCCGAGAATCTGACATTGGACTGTCATTTCGGCCGGTCCTGCAGTACGATCGTAGTCGGACCCAGCACGAACGGGAGGCAGCGATGGCCGACTTGCAACTTCGGGAGCTGACGCCCCAATTCGGGACCGAGATCACGGGACTCGACCCGGCCGACGCACTCGCCGACGAGGCACTGCAGCAGCAGCTTCGGCAGCTCTTCGACACCCGCGGGGTCCTCGTCTTCCGAGACCTCGACATCGATCAGACCCAACAGGCAAATTTGGTCCGCATGCTGATCGGCCTTGGTCCACTCGCTCCTGGTGAGTCACCCACCGGGCGAGACGGCGGCGAGCCCTTCTACGTCTCGAACAAGGAACCCGGGGGGGGCGCGCCGTTCGGTCGCCTGCTCTTCCACTCCGACATGATGTGGTCCGAGCACACCTTCCAGGTCCTCTCGCTCTACGGCGTGCAGGTCGAGCAGCCCGCGACACCGACCGTCTTCGTGAGCGCCAACTGGGCCTGGGACACCCTCCCCGACGGAGCTGCGCTCCAGGGTGGAGACGCTGTCAGTCACGCAGGGCCACGAAGAGGGCGGCCGAGCCGACGATCCCGACATCCTGGTGTCGAAGTTCGAGAACCTGCCCACTCGGTCCACACCCGTGGGCGATGAAACACCCGCGGACCGGTGACACGGTGCTCTATGTCTCCCAACAGATGACCCAGGGCATCGACACGCTGCCGAAGGCCGAGAGCGAGGAGCTGCTCGAGGAGCTCTTCGCCATCTCTACCGGAGCGAGGGCGTCTACGAGCACGATTGGCGCGAGCACGACCTCGTCGCATGGGACAACATCGCCATCCAGCACGCCCGGCCCGAACGTGACCCTCGAGGGGCCCGAGCGGACGCTGCGCAAGGTGTTCGCTCCGCTCCCGCCGCGCGAGCGCGAGTCGAAGCGACCCACCTTCGCCTCTCGGCCAGCTGGGCGCGCTCGGCGTCGTGCGACTCAGCGGCGGAACTTCGTCGCCATGAACAGGATGTGCTCGCGCTCGTACTGGTCGACCATGTCGGGATGCCGCTCGGCGAGGTGGCCGGTCGCCACCTCGACGATGGGGTCCTCGCTGTCGCCCCGCAGCCGCTCGCCACAGGGGCAATCGAGCACCCACACGAAGTCGCTGGGCGCTCGGCTTGCGGCGGGCTCGTCAGTCATCGCCCCACAGGAGCAGACCGATCTCCTCGCTCACCCCTTCGAACCGGGCACGGACCCGCAGACCCTGGGCCAACTCGGCCTCCCCGACATAGCGACCGGGAATGAGGATGTCGTCCTGCTCGTCGAGCCGGACGAGCGCAACCGGGTACGGCGCCAGCTTGGCCAGGTCGGGAGCGTAGGCCTGATGGGTGACGACCCAGCTGTACACCTCGCCGGTCCCGGCGGACTCGGTCCACTCGAGTCGCTCCAGCCTGGCAGTGCGAGCAGATCGGCCGCGCCGGCCACGTCCAGTGCCGCACAGCTCCGACAGCGCTGCAGCAGGAAACGGCCGCTCGGCCAGGGCCTGCCAGTACGGGGCCGAGTCCCGGTCCGGGCGTGGCAGGGTGCGCCACTCGTCGACGCGCGCTCAGCCGCCGACCAGCACGGCAGCCGAGGAGTACCCGCTGACGTAACCGAGCTGACCGGTGACCAGGGCGACGTCGTGACGCGGAACCTGCCGGTGCGCCGCCTCGCCCCGAATCTGCTGCACCGCCTCGTACACATGGTTCATCCCATGGAGGTAGCCCTCGGACAGGAGCCCACCGTGGGTGTTGATCGGCAGGGTGTCCGGCGGAGCGGTCGAAGGGCCGTCGCGCAGCATGTCGGGCACGCCGCCGGGCTCGGAGAACCCGTAGCCCTCGATCTGCGACAGCACGTTGTAGGTGAAGCAGTCGTAGAGCTCGGCGAACTCGATGTCCGACGGTCCGAGCCCGGCCGCGGCATAGAGGCGGTCGGCGATCGGCCGGGCGGGCGAATCGGTCAGGTCGCGCTGGCCGTTGTTGACAAGGTTGATGCCGCCGCCCCAGGCCGCTCCCTGCACGAGCACCGGCCGGTGCGGCAGATCCCTGGCCCGGTCGGTTCGGGCCAGGACAATCGCCACGGCGCCATCGGTCTCGAGGCAGCAGTCGAACATGCGGAACGGTTCGACGATCCACCGACTGGCCAGATAGTCGTCCAAGGGTCATGGGCTTGCGCATCATGGCCCGGTCGTTGTCGAGCGCGTTCGTGCGGCTCAGCACCGCGATCCGTCCGAAGTCCTCGGACGTCGGTGCCGTATTTGAGCATGTGGGCCCGCGCCACGAGGGCGATCTCCTGTGCCGGCGCCAGCACGCCCGCCGAATACTTGAACTGCATGTCCCAGGGCAAGCGCCCACCGCCGCCGCGGCCCGAACCGTTCAGCCGGGTTCCCGATCGGCCATTGATGGCCCGGTAGCAGACGACGCAGTCGGCCACCCCGGCGGCAAGGGCCAAGCGTGGCCTGCCCGACCATGGTCAGTGAAACGCTTCCTCCGAAGAACTGGTCGACGTAGTAGCTCAAGCTCTGGATCCCGATGGCCTGGGCCAGGAGATTGGGTGAGATCGAGTCGTTCGGTCCGAACGTGCACAGACCGTCGACGTCGGCAGAGCGTGAGCCCGGCGTCGGCGACGGCCGGACTTGACGGCCTCGGTGGCCAGCTTGAAGACGCTCGACCCCCGAGTCGCGCGAGTACTCGGTGCAGCCGATCCCGACGATGGCGACTTCACCTCGAGGAAACCGGGCTGGGTTGCGCCATCGTCAGGCAGGCTCCGTGCCGTGTCCGATCCGGGCGATGAACCGGCCGTCTTTCGCGGTCACGTGGAACTCGCCGTATTGAAGGCGACGAGCGCATCCGCTGTCTCGCCGTTCTGCTTGGATCCGCAGCTCACTGAACACGTACCACTCGGTGGTGACGAGTTGGATCGGATCGGGCTGAATGTACCTCGTAGCGTGGCCAACAGCTCGGCGTACCAGTCCCGGTGGGCGTCCTTGCCGGTCAGCTCGATGAGGGTGCCGGTCTCGCCCACGTAGTCACGTATGGCCGAAGCCACTCCGTCGTGCAGCGGCTCGAGAACGGCGTCGACGTCGTTGGCTTGGAGCCCCTCCAGATACTGCCGATAGCGGTCGAGCACGAGTCGGCGAGCGTGTAGATCGTCATCGCCTAGCGACTTCAGCGTCGTCAGCAGAGCCGAGCTGCGACCGAGGCACGCGCAGCCACACCAGTTCGCCCGTGATGCCCGGCTCTGCGCCCGAAGGGAACAGTCCCGAGGGTGTGGCGGTCGTTGCGGACGTCGGTGTCCTTGGGCCCGCCAACGGTCAGAGCGTCTTGGAACAAATACCAAGCTGCCGGTGATCTCGGTGAGCCCGGCCACTTCGTGGACGTCGCTCAGACCCCGGATGAAAGGGTATGCCTCAGCGATCTCCTCCCGGGTCGAGAGCACCGGCAAGTGAGATGGTGCCGTCCGGAAGGATCCTCGGCATGATCGTGTAGGCGTAGGGCCCGTCGGGCGCGAGCGACCCGATCAGTGCGGTGAGGTTGTTGGGGTCCCGAGCCTTGATCTCCTCGTCGACGTGCCCCACGGCCTTGTCGTAGGCCTCTGCAGGCGCGGCGGCCGTCACCGCAGGAGCTTCGGGATTCGACGTCGATGTGCCATGCTCAGAAGTGCACGAGCTGCTCGAACGAGGTGATCTCGTCCTCCGTGAATCCCTTCTCGAAGCCGGGCAGCCGGTAGAGCCGAGCGACGTTGCCGGCCAGCAGCGAATGGCGTTCGTCGGCCGGCGCCGCGTCGGTGACCCGCATCGCCTGCTGGCGGTTGTCGGGCCAATTCGAGTCCTCGTACGGGAAGTGGCTCCCCCACATCAGGTGGGCCCCGCCCAGGCGGTGGCGGTTCTTCACCGCCGGGCGGTCCTGATGGAAGGTGAACCAGGCGTGCTTGCGGATGTAGTCCGACGGCACCGCGTCGGGGTTCTGCAGTGCGTATTCGGCCAGGTGCTTGTGCCGGACGTAGTTGATGTCGAAGAACTCCATCCAGTGCAGACGCCCAACCCGCGTCGCCGTGGGCCAGCACGATCTTCACGTCGGGGTACCGGTCGAAGACGCCGGCCGCCACCATCGGCAGCAGCGTGTCGGCCATCGGGCGGCTTCATCCCCGGGGCGATGCCGCAGGGTGGTGCCGTGTCGGCGGCGGCCCCGAAGGCGTAGTGGAAACTGATCGGGACCTGCAGATCGTTGACCGTCTCCCAGAAGGGCTCGTCGGCCTCGATTGCCGCCGGCCGGAGACCCGCTCGGGAAGGCGTCGAGGATCGCCCCACGCAATCCGAGCTCGCTCACGCAGCGCATGCAGCTCGTCCCGGGCGTCCTCGACGCTCGTCGTCGGGAGCTTGGCCAGACCGAAGAGCCGATCAGGGGCCGCGGCGCAGAACTCAGCGATCCAGTCGTTGTAGGCCCTGACCAGGGCGACCTTGAGCTCGGCGTCAGGGAGCTGCCGGATGGCGTCCCACAGCTCGGGCGTCGGGTACAGGATCTCGGCGTCGATGCTGTCGGTCCACTGGGCCCGCGTGCGCTCCGCCGGGTCGTAGAGGGCGGGCAGCACCGACTCCCAGGTCACCGGCCGAGTCGGCGTCGAGCGCCGTCGGCGGCGCGGAGCCATCCGCTCCCGGTGGACGCGGTCGGCACGAGGGGAATCGGTTCGGCGCCCTCGACGACCCAGGCGGCCGCCGCCATCGACGGTGACGAGCCGGGGCGCCCGATCGCGGAGAGCGGTCGGGCACGCCATCGAACACCGTGGGTGGCTCCACGATGTGGGACTCGGCCGAGACCAAGTCGTAACGTGACGTGATCGGACATTCAGCCCGCCACGCGGCCACGCCGAAGGTCGGGGAGCGTCGTAGGGGAGCTTGTAGAGGTCGGCGGCGTTCTTCCACATGATGCGCTCGAGCTTCGCTCTCGGAGCAGCCGGCTCGTCTCGAGGACCTCGCGGCCCAACTCGTAGTCGACCGGCCACGCGGACGAGGAGTGCGGAAAGTCAGGGCCCCACATGATGTTGGCGACGCCAATGTCGTAGCGGTTGTGGGCGCCGACCTCGTCGACGATGTAGACGACCGACACGTTCCGGCGGAAGTACTCGCTCGGCAGCAGCGGCAGGTTCCATTCCTGCCGGTTGCGCAGGACTGAGTCGTCGAAGCGCTCGAGGTAGTACGGAATCCAACCGGTCTGGACTTCGGTCCCCACCAGAGCCAGGTCGGGGAAGCGCTCGAAGACGCCGGACTGGATCATTCGCCACAGGATCACCGGAAAGCTGCCGGCTTGGACATCGATGCCCATCTTCTTCGCCCGCACCTCCTTGTCGCCCACCCCCGCCGCGGTGATCTTCGAGCCGAGGTCGCCGGCGGGAAAGAAGAACTGCGTGTGGACGTTGATCGGCATGCCGAGCTCGACCGCCTCGGCCCAGAACCGGTCGTCCTCGGGAGTCGGGTCGGTGAACGACCCGCTCGGGTACGACTCGAGCTGGACGGTCCGGAGCCCCATCTCGGCGCAACGATGGAGCTCGGCGAGATGGCGTCGTCGAGACCGGTCGTCGGCAAAGTGCCGTTGCAGACGAACCGCTCGGGCGCGTAGGCCTGAAAGCTGGCGATCCAGTCGTTGTAGACCTTGTAGCAGGCCAGCGCGAGCTCCTTGTCGTGACAGAGCTTGATTCCGTTCCACACGGTGCCCACGCCGTTGAAGATGACCTCGGCGTCGGTCTGGTCCTCGATGATCTCGCTCGACCCGGGCCTTTGGGTCATACGAGCCGGGGAAGAGATCCTCGTAGCGGACGCCCCGATCCTTGATCTGCTTGAACCCCTCGACCAGCGACGCCCGGTCGAACCGCTTCGACGACCGTGAAATACATCGACGAGAAGCCCATGACCGACGGCCGCTGCTGGCCCTCCATGATCCAGGCATGGCCCTTCGTCTTCGGCGTCTCGATCACCCGGGGACCCCGATCACGGAACTTCTCCGGAAGGTTCTCCACCCACAGCTTCGGCGGTTCGTTCACATGGCCATCGGCAGAGATCGCCTTGTACTGCATGGGTGTGCTCCTCGCACCTCGTCACCGTGTGCTCCCGGCACCGCTCTGGCTCGTCGGCGCCCGGTTGCAGACCCCTCAAGTCTGACAGTCTACTGCCACATTTTGCAAGCGCAGGGCAACCCCGGCCCCGGGCATTAGGCGACAGTCTACTGTCACACAGGGAGGCCCGAGGCATCGAGGACACGAGGAGGCACGGTGGGCCGAAAGCTCACCCGTTTCGAGATCGAAGTGGACGATCACGGGGTCGCCATCGTGACGATGGCGCGGCCGCCGGTGAACGCGGTCGACCTCGTCATGTACCGGGAAATCCATGACCTGTTCGCGGACATCGACCAGATCGGACCGGGCGTCCGGGCCGTCGTCCTCACTGGGGCGGGCAAGCACTTCTGCGCCGGCAACGACCTCGACGATTTCGCCACGATGGACAGCGAGAACGTGCGCGAGCGCATGTTCCACGTCCGAGAGGCATTCTTCGCCGTCCAGGAGTGCGCCGTTCCCGTGGTCGGTGCCGTGGCGGGTGCCGCCCTGGGAACGGGCCTCTGCCTGGCCGCGTCGTGTGACTTCGTCATCGCCAGCGACGACGCGTCCTTCGGGCTCCCCGAGCTCAGCGTGGGTGTCCACGGTGGGGCGAGGCACCTGGCCCGGATGGTCAGCCAACCCGTGGTCCGCTGGATGTTCTTGACTGGGCAGCGGCTCTCCGCGGCGCGAGATGCACTCTCTGGGAGCAGTCGTCGCCGTCGTGTCCCGCACCGAAGACTGCTCGACAGGGCGACAACGGAGGCTGCAGAGGATCGCCGCCTTCAGCCCCAGCCGCGGTACGCGCTGGGCAAACGTGGGCTCAACGACATCGAGTTCCTCGACGTGCGGCAGGGGTACGAGCTGGAGCAGGGCCTGACCGCTCGGATGATGGACCACCCGGATTCCAAGGCGGCCTTGAAGGCCAGCCGCAACAGCACCGTGGCGGTCTATGACGACATCAGAACCCACTAGTGCACGCGTCAATCAGCAGGCGGCATGGGCACCGGGGTGGCGGTCGCGAGTCCGGTCGCCGGGGCGACGCTGATGACGGCTGCCTTCTCCCGGGTGTACTCGAGGATGGAGTCGTGACCGTACCCGCTCTCCTTGATTCCGCCAAAGGGCAGCTCGTGGCGGGTCTGCATGTAGGTGTTCACCCATACGTTGCCCGATTGAATGTCGCGGATCATGCGATGCACCCGAGCCATGTCGCGAGTCCAGACGCCCGACGCCAGGCCATAGTGGCTGTCGTTCGCGATCGCCACCGCCTCGTCGTCGGTGTCGAAGGGGATAATCGTGGCGACCGGGCCGAATATCTCCTCCCGGCAGATCTGGATCGAGTTGTCCTCCGTGATGAAGAGCGTCGGCTCCACCCAGTACCCTCCCGGCAGCGAGGGGACGACCTCGGCACCGTGGCGGCCGCCGAAGAGGAGGTCGGCCTCCTTCTTCCCGATCTCGAGATAGTGGACGACTTTGTCGTACTGCTCTCGAGAGATGAGCGGGCCCATCTGCGTCGTCGACACCAGAGGATCACCGATCACCAGAGACTCCGCGATCTCGCGAATCCGCGTGATCATCTCGCCGAGGATGGGGCGCTCGACGAGAATCCTCGAGCCTGCGACGCAGGCCTGACCGGCGTTGAACGTATACACGGATGGGATGGTCACGCCGAACGCAGCGGCCTCGAGATCGGCGTCGGCGAAGACGATGGTCGGCGACTTCCCGCCGAGTTCGAAGATGCTCGGTGTGAGAGTGTCGGCCGCGGCCCGCTGGATGAGCTTCGCCGTCGCAGCCGAGCCGGTCATGCTGACCTTCTCGACGTTCCGGTGGCGTACGATCGCCTCACCGACGTCACCGAGGCCAGACACGACGTTGACGACACCCGGAGGGAAGGCCTCGGCGAGGTATTCGGTGAACCGCAGGATGCCGGCGCTGGCCTGCTCCGGCGGCTTTGCCACGACGGTGTTGCCAGCGACGAGAGCCAACGACACTTTGTTGCTGAACATCGCGATGGGCATGTTGTACGGCACGATGACGCCGAACACGCCGTAGGGTTCACGGCGCGTGAACCCGATCGTGTGGCGGTCCAGAGTCACGCTTTGGCCCGTGCTGGCCGGAAGCGCGTCGTGGGCGGCTCGCTTCCACAGCGCCTCCATGCCGATGCCGTTCATCACCCGGGTGACCTCGAGCAGGCAGCCGTTGTCCGTCGACTCGAGGGTTGACATCTCTTCTGCATGCTCTGCGAAAATGTCCGCGACCTTTTCGATCGCCGCGGCCCGATAGGTGGGCGGCAGTGACGACCAGGCCGGAAACGCCTCGACCGCGGCGTCGACCGCCTCCTCGACGTCGGCCGCGTCGCTCCTGGGGATCTGGGTCCACACCTCACCGGTGGCGGGGTTGACGGAGTCCAACATTGCACCCGACGTGGGAGGACGCAGCTCGCCCCCGATCAAGTTGCGGAACGGCGTGGTATTGGCCATCACTCCCCTCCCCCGGGACTGGATCGATCGCGACAGCCTACTGCCACTTTGATGGTCACCGGATCGCTCTCGCGATTCGCTTACTCAGAGGACCACGGGCAGGTTGTCCCACCCGCGGGTGTCGATGCCCGTGGTCAGCGCGGCGCCGCGGTAGTCCACAGCCCACCGGCCGAAGTGCTCGAGCGCAGCCTCGAGGGCCAGCCGCGCTTCGAGGCGGGCAAGCGACGCACCGAGGCAGTAGTGCGCACCGAACGAGAAGGTGAAGATCTGGCCCGGCTTTCGTGTGATGTCGAAGCGGTCGGGGTCGGCGTGGTGTCGCTCGTCGCGGTTCGCGGCCCCGGGGAGTGCGATGACGATGCTGCCCTGCGGGATCGTCCGGCCGTGCACTTCGACGTCCGTCGTGGTCGTGCGGGCGATGTGGTACGGGATCGCCTCGTACCGGAGCACCTCCTCGAGGGCGTTCGGGACAAGCGACCGGTCGTCGTCGAGCAGCTGCAGCTGATCCGGGTGGTCGCCCAGCAGGGATCCCACCCAGCTGATCGCGTTCACGGTGGTGTCACTTCCGGCACCAGCGATGAGGATCAGGAACGTCACCAACTCGTCCCGGCGCAGCAACCGTCGAGTTCCAGTCTCGTCCTCGAACTCGGTGTTGAGCAGCTGCGTCATGAGGTCGTCGGTAGGGTGCTCGGCCCGGAAGTCGAGGTACTGGGTGAACCACACTGCGGCCTCGGCGAGTCCCGAAAGCGCGTGTGCATCCTGGTCCGCCGTCGCCTCGTTCTGCGATCGGTGGAACGCATCCCGGAGGTCGGCATGGTCGCTCTCGGGCAGCCCGAGGAGCAGGCCGATCACTTGGATCGGCAACATGTTGGCGAAGTCCTTCACGAAGTCGAACCGAGGCTCGCCGGCAAGCGTTCGAGCGGCGCCATCGAAAAGCGCCCGGATCTCCGGCTCGATGCGGCTCACGGCCCGCGGCGTGAACAGGCGCGACACGAGGGCGCGGTGGATCGTGTGCCGCGGCGGATCCTCCGAGATGAACAGCCCGCCCGGCATCGGCACGGCGGCCATCGCGAGCTGGTACACGCTGCCCTTCGACGAGCAGAAAATGTCGCGGTCGCTGAGCACCCTCGCCACGTCGTCGAAGCGGGAGACGGCGTAGTAACCGTGCTGTTCGTTGTGGTAGACGGGGCAGTCGTCACGCAGACGTCGGTACATCGGGTACGGCGAGGCGTAGAGCTCTCGGTCGTACAGGTCGAACTGGACGTCGGTGTCGGTCACGGTCATCGTCGTCCTCCACACCGCAACGAGTCGCCAAAGTGGCAGCTCGGTGTCACAATAGCAACGATGAACAGGCTCGAAGGAAAGGTAGCCATCGTGACGGGCGCCGGGTCGGGCGGCCCGAAGGCCGGCGTCGGCATCGGCCAAGCCATCTCCATGGCCTTCGCCCGCGAGGGCGCTTCGGTCGTGCTGCTCGATCGGGACTCCGAGCGGGCCGACGCCACGATGAAGGGGATCGAGGCGACCGGTGGGTCCGCCGTCCCTTTCGTCGGCGACATCACCAACTCGACGGACTGCCAGCGGGCCGTGCAGGTGGCAGTCGACCGGTACGGCGGGCTCGACATCCTCGTGAACAACGCGGCCGTCGCCATGCACAAGCCAATCACCGAGACCGACGAGGGCCTCTACGACGAGACGCTCGACGTCAACCTGAAGGGCACGTTCCTCGCCTGCAAGCAGGCCATCCCTGCGATGATCGCCCGGGGCGGCGGTTCCATCGTCAACATCGGCTCGGTAGCCGGAATCCGCGACGCCGGCACCGGTCAGACGGCCTACTCCGCGTCGAAGGCCGGCCAGCTCGGCCTTACCATCGAGCTGGCCGGGAGTTACGGACGCGACAACATCCGGGTCAACGCGGTGCTCCCCGGCATGATCGCGACGCCGATGCTGCAGCAGTCGGGCCGGGTCGACGAGGTGCGGGCTCGCCTCAACCTCCTCGGCCGGCTAGGCGAGGCATCTGACGTCGCCAGCGCCGTCGTCTTCCTTTGCAGCGACGAGGCCACGTACATCACCGGGGTGACGCTCCCCGTGGATGGGGGCGCCACCGCCGGCATGCCCGCCTCCTCGTTCCGCCGGCCCGCGGGCGCCTGAGCCCGCAACCCCTCACGGACCCGAAATCTCCGCTGGCCGCCGGCACGCAGCCGGAAACTCGGTGACGTGCTCGCCGTTAGGCGCCTTCGTGATCGCCCATCAGGACCCCCACGTCGATCGCTGGTGCACCCGTGATGTCCAGGATGACGTCGATCTGCTCGGCGACGTCCTCGGCCGTGAGCTTCTCGTTCGTGATGCCGGCAGACTCCACGAGGGCGAGACGCATCACCTGCCCGCCGCCAGCGACGAGGAGCTCACCGGCGAGCGTGCACGACTCGTGTGCGAGGTACACGGCCGCAGGGGACACGAACTGGGGCGAGAACACATCCATGGAGCCTCCGAACGCCTCGGCCGGCGTGTCGTAGACGTGCGAGAGGACATCGGGCGCCGACATGCGGGTCTGAGCCCGGGGTACCACCGCGTTCACATGGATGCCGTGTCGGAGCCCGTCGATGGCCGCGGCACGGGTGAAACCAAGGACCGCGCCCTTGGCGGCGCCGTAGCTCGTGTTCTTCGGCACCGTCCCGGTGGCTCCTTCGGACGTCGTGTTGACGACGCGTCCGTAGCCCGCTGCCATCATGTGGGGCCACGCCGCCTTGGTGACGTAGACGGTCCCGAGGTGGTGGACCTCCACCATCCGGCGGTAATCGCCGTTCGTGAGGTCCTCCACCCACTCGAGGGGTGCCGCGATGCCCGCGTTGTTGACGACGACGTCGATGCCCCCGAAGGTGTCCATCGCCGCTTCGACGATGGACGCTGCACCCGCCTCCTCGGCGACGGACGCGTAGCAGGCGACGGCCTCGCCCCCGGCCGCCTTGATCTGTTGCACAACGTCGTCGGCGGGGCCAGTCGACGATCCCGAGCCATCGAGTTCACCACCGACGTCGGCCACGACGACACGGGCGCCGCGCTCCGCGAACGACAGCGCGTGGCTGCGGCCCACGCCGCGACCCGAACCGGTCACGATGACGGTGCGACCGTCGAAGCGCAGTTCTGGCATGTCAGCTCCTCTTCTTTCTGCTCACTATGTGAGCGGGCTTTCTGCTCACCACGTGAGCGGAAGTGCGACCGGAGAACGCAAGCCGGTCGTCGTGGACCACTCGACGTTCTCCGGCGCGACGCCGAGGTGGAGCATTGGGAAGCGATTGAGGAGTGCCCGCAGCGTCGACTCGACCTCGAGGCCGGCGAGACGGGCACCCATGCACCGGTGCGACCCCCAGGACAACGACAGATGCGGGGCCGGGTCTCCGCGTCGGAAGTCGAGCTCCCACCCGTTCTCGAATACCGTTTCGTCGCGGTTGGCGACCATGTGCTCGGGCAGGACCGGGTCGCCTCTCGGTATCACGACGCCCTCGCTGAGCTCGACGTCCTCGGCCGCCCAGCGGATCATCGGGTTGCCGTGTCGGAAGCTCGGGATCCACCGCCACAGCTCCTCGATGGCGTTCGGGACCAGGTCGGGGACAGCCAGCAACTCCTCCCACCGCTGCCGATGCGCCATCAGGGTCCACACCGTGTTGCCGAGTTGGGCCGCGGTCGTCTCGAAGCCGCCCAGGAAGAGCGTCATCGAGAGGTTGACGAGCTCGTCCTCGCTGAACCGATCGTCGTCCTCGCGAGCTTGGACCAGGAGGCTGAGGAGCGTGTCGGAGGGGCTCTCGCGGTGCACCGCGATCAATGAGCGGACATAGCCCTGCATGGTGGCGAACGCCGCCCTCCGCTGTGCCGTCGTACTCGACGGACCGGTCATCTGCACGACCCAGGCGCGGAGACGGGGTATGTCCTCGTCCGGAGCACCGAGAATCCCGCTGATCACGCGGAGCGGGAGCTTCCACACGAACAGCTCGACGAAGTCGGCGCCCTCGCCCTTGCGCTCCACGTCGTCGAGCAGTTCCTCGGTTATCCCCTCAATCCAGCCGCTCATGCTCCGGATCTGTGCCGGGGCGAAGGCCTTCGACGCCAGCCTGCGGACGCGCGTGTGGTCGGGAGGGTCCATGTTGTCCAGGCGGGTGGTGTCACTGGAGTGGGCGTCGCCGTGCAGCCGGGGGCGGTCCTTGCCGTATCCCATGGCCTTGCCGAAGCGGCGGTCGCCGTAGACGGTCTTGCAGTCCTCATAGCGGGTGGCGACCCAGATCGGCACCCCGAGCGGCATCTGCGCCTTGAATACGGGCTTCAGCTGCAGCTCCCGATAGGCCGGGTCCATCGACAGGTCGTCGTGCTGAACGAGGGGGTACGACGGAAGCTCGCTCATTTCCTGGTACCCACCATGTTGCTGAGGCCCGCGTAGCGTTCGATGATGAACAGGAAGTTGGGATCGGACGGCAGCTCGTCGTCCGACAGCGGGGTGTTCACCTCATCGACGGACGGCCCGATGCGATCGGCGACGGCCCGCAGGGAGTCGAGGTCCGCCTTGTAGAGCGCGGCGGCGGTACCCGACAGCAGCTGCTTCACGTCGTCGACGGGATAGCCCCCGAGCGTGCCCCGCATGGCCAGTCGCGTGTACGGCACCGTGCCCTCGTGGTGCGGGAAGTCCGCTCCCCACATCGATCGGTCGAGACCCACCTCGTGGCGCCGCTGCATGGAGGTCGGCGTCGTCATGACACCGAGATATACCTGCTCGCGGCAGTACTCGCTCGGCAGCTTCGAGAGTTTCGTCGTCGCCCGGCCGGCGAACATCTCGGTCACGGTGCCTGGAAGCTTCGAGCCCATCACAAACCGGTCGAGCGCGGCCACGGTGTCGAGGAGCCACGTGCCCACCCCGAGCTCGGTGAAGACGAACTTCAGGTTCGGGTGCCGTTCGAACACGCCCGAGAGCACCAGCTGCGGGATCGTGCGCTGGCCGAAGTAGAGCGTCTCGTAGACGCCGACAGCGTGTGCCGCGTCGACGGCATCGGGCTCGACGCCGGAGCCGACCACCGCGCCGTGCCGGCCGATGGGCATGTCGAGCTCCTCACAAACCGCCCAAACCGGCTCGAGACTCGCGTAGTACAGCTGGTGGAGCTTCTCGTGGTGGTCGCCCGGCAGCATCACCTGCCGCAGGCCGGCATCCTTGGCCCATCGGATTTCGGCGACGGCCTCGTCGACGTCGTCGATGAGGAGCTGAGCGACCCCGAACCGGCGACCGGGAACCTCGTCGCAGAAATCCTTCAGCCAGCGGTTGTGGGCCCGGATGCCAGCCCACCGCCGCTCGTACTCGTCCCTGGTCTTCGGACCGGGGGCGGCGAGCAAGCCATTGGGGAAGAACGGCGGGGTCGTGTTGGGGAAGATCACCTCGGCGGCGATCCCCTCGCTCTCGAGCACCTCGAGCCGCTTGACGCTGTCCCAGTTGAGCGGGTCCATGAAGGACGAGACGCCCGCCTTGTAGTCGGACTCGGTGTCGATCGTGGACCACGGATCGAAGTAGTCCGACGCCCATGCTTCGAACTCGTCGTGCCACCTCGACTCGAGGTACGGCTTGTAGTCGCGGAGGTCGGCGCCGGCGTGACAGTCCGACGAGATGACGACGTATCGCTCGGATCCCTCGGCGGTGTCTGCCTGCATTGCCCTTCCCTCGGGGTCGACTCCGGCGGCCTGCCGCCACAATAACTGTCAGTGGAGTGTCACGTCGACAGGAATGGCATCGGAAGAGCTCGGGTGGTCGACGGGTCGAGACTGTCCCGGCGTCGGGATCCAGCCTCGGCGGGCTCGAACTCTCCGACCCCTAAGTGGCGCCCGACTGTCAGAATGCGGGTCGTCACGACATGGAAAGCCCACCAAGGAACACGAAGGAAAGGGGACCGCCCGGTGGACATCGATCAGCTCCTCACCTCCACGCGCTCGGCACGCAGGACGCTCGATCTCGACGCGCCGGTCGACCTCGATGTGATCGCCGAGTGCCTCCGCATCGCCCTCCATGCCGCCAACGGAACGAACCAGCAGTCGTGGCGATGGTTGGTCATCACCGACCCCGAGAAGCGTCGCCAGGTCGCCACGTGGTACGCCGACTCGTACGCCAGCCTGACCGGCGGCCGCATCGCCGACCAGCTCGACCAGTCGAGCGAGTTCGGACGGTTGATGGCATCGACCGAGTGGCTGGTCGACCGGATCGCCGACGTGCCCCTGTTCGTCCTCCCCTGCTACCAGCCCTACATCCCGCGCGACGAGAGCAACGAGCAGTTCTCGTTGGCAACGATGTACGGCTCCATATTCCCAGCCGTCTGGAACCTCCAGCTGGCTCTCCGCTCGCGCGGCTACGGCTCGTGCATCACGACGTTGCACCTCAACCGCGCCGACGAGGTGGCGGCACTGCTCGGGATCCCCGACACGCACGTGCAGGGCTGCCTGCTCCCCGTGGCCCGCCTCCGGACGAGCTCGCTGCGGCCGACGCCGCGCAAGCGCATCGCCGACGTGACGTCGCTCGACGGTTGGGACGGCTCGGCGCTCGGAGGTGCGTCCGATGGATGACTCCCAAGTCGCTCGACTGGAGGCGATGGCCGACCGCGCCGACATCCTCGACTGCCTCTACCGCTACTGCCGGGGGATGGACCGGCTCGACCGCGACCTCGCGCGCTCCGCGTACCACGACGAGGCCCTGGACGACCACGTCGGGTTTGTGGGGCCGGTGGAGGAGTTCCTCGACTGGGCCTTCGCCTACCACGGCACTCAGGTTCGCCACCAGCACTACATCACCAACCACAGCGTCGAGCTCGACGGCGACGTCGCCCACGGCGAGACCTACTACCTCTTCGTCGGCGCCATGACGGACGAAGCGGCGCCGCTCACGATCACGGGTGGGCGCTACCTCGACCGCTTCGAGCGCCGCGACGACCGTTGGGCGATCGCCGCCCGGGTCTGCACCGTCGAATGGATGAGCGAGGCGGTCTCGTTGCTGAACGTCCCGGCACTCGAGTTCATCGCTACACGGTGCACCATCAGCCGCGATCGAAGCGACTCGTCCTACGACCGCCCGCTCATACCGCGGCCCTACTCGTAAGCGGCGACGACGTCATTGGTCCAACTCAGATCGTCGGTGGCTGCCGCGACCGCGAGGGCGTCGAGGTCGACGCCATAGACCCGAGCGGCGTTGCCGGCGAGGATCTTGCGCTTCATCTCAGCCGTGAGCTTCGGGTAGCCGAAGCGCTCGCACAGGTCGTCGGGTATCTGGAAGGCGCGGAAGGCGTCGAGCACCGGCTGGGTCGGGCCGTACCAGATGGAGTCGGTGCCCCAGATGACGTTGTCTTCGCCGAGGTGGAGCAGGAGCTTGCCGATGGTGTGCGCGGCCTCCTCGGGCCGGCTCAGTAGGAGGAACCAGGTCGAGCCCAGCTCGGCGAAAACGTTCGAGCCGTGCCCGAGCCCGGACTCCTGCACGGTCTTGATGAGGCGGTTGACGCCGAGGTCGCGCGGTCGCCTCGTCGTAGGTGCCCTCGGCCTGGCCGGGTTCATAGCCAGAGTGGTAGATGAGGAAGTCGATGTCGGGATAGGCCCGGGCGGCCGGTCCGACATCGTCGGGCGCGCCGGCGTCGACCATGCCGCTCAGTCCCTTGTGGGCGCAGACGACCTTGACGCCCGTCGCTCTCGCCGCCTCGAGGAGCGGCATCCCCGATTCGCTGTCGTCGAGACGCCATCCGGTCCCAGGTTCCAGGTGGCAGTAGTCGGCGTCCATCAGACCCAGGGTGTAGACCTTCCAACCGACCGGCTTGTACTCGGCGGCCCAATCGGCCATGCATTCGGCCTCGCCCATGTTGGGACGCACCACGGTGTGATTGAGGAGTCGGCCTGTCCCAGCCGCGCGGTCGAACAGCTCGCGCATGCCAGCAAGTTCGTCGTTGCGGAGGAACATCTCTCCGGCCTCGTTCCCCGGCGCGGCGCTGATCACCGCCAGCGCGGTGTCCGCCTCGACGAAGACGCACCTCAGGTACTCGGCGATGTCGTAGGCGACCATCCCGTCGATACCGTTCCACCAGTCTGGCTTCATCATCTTGTAGACGAACGACACGTTGTTGCGGAACTGGTCCAGCGTCGGCCGTTGCGCCACCCAGTGGGTCTGCACGTCGATGACCGGCCCGTCGGAGGCAAACGCGGCCTGGGCCGCCTCGTCGTCGAGTCCCGCTTCGGGTGGCACTTCGAAGTAGCGCTTGGCCCCGGCCTGGTTCAGCGAGAGCAACCCCGCCGCGGTGCCACGTTGACTCTCGACGTAGCTGCACACGGAGCGACCGACCCGGCGGGCCGCGTCGACACTCTCCGCTGCGGTCGTGTCGATGGCCTGGCGCTGCAGCTCGGTGCGCGGCAGCGGGTCGTACTCGTCGGTCGACAGCGGCTGCAGAATCGACGGAACTGGGGAGTGCTCCTCCATACCTCGACCGTAGCGCGTCACGGTTGCAATATCGACACCCCACTGTCAGATTGTCCGGATGATCGACTTCCAAGGGCAGGCCGTCGTCGTCACCGGGGCTGGCCGGGGGCTGGGACGTCTCTACGCGCTTGACTTCGCTCGGCGCGGGGCCCAGGTCGTCGTCAACGACATCGGTGGATCCATGACCGGAGTCGGCGAGGATCCGGCGGTGGCGGACGGAGTGGTCGGGGAAATCGAGGGAGCTGGTGGGGTGGCGGTCGTGTCACACCACTCGGTTGACACGCCCGAGGGTGCCGAAGCGATCGTCGAGACCGCGATCGACGCGTTCGGTCGACTCGATTCGGTCGTCAGTAACGCCGGTATCTACGAGATGGTGCCGTTCGACGAACTCTCTGTCGACCAGTGGCGACGGATGATGTCGGTGCACCTCGACGGCACCTTCTTCCTCAGTCAGCCGGCCTACCGGGTGATGAAGGCGCAGGGCTACGGGCGCCTGGTATTCGTCGCGTCGAACATCGGCGCGTTCGGGCAGGAATACGCCACTCACTATGCGGCGGCGAAGGGCGGGATCATCGGCTTGACCAACGCGCTGTCGAACGAGGGCGCGGCCCACGGCGTCAAGGTCAACGCGGTGCTGCCGGTCGGGCAGACGCGGATGATGACCGACTCCATGAGCCTGAGGGAGCCGAACCCCGTGATCGACAGCTTCTTCGGCGAGTGCACCCCCGAGCGCGTGGTCCCGCTGGTGACCTTCCTGGCGAGCAATGCGTGCCAGCTGTCGCACCACCAGATCTCCGCCGTGGCCGGCCGCTACGCCCGGGTGTTCGTCGGCCTCGGCGAGGGCTGGCTGGCCGATCCGGGGACCACTCCGACGGCCGAGGACATCGCCGAGCATCTGGGTGCGATCACCGGGTCGGAGCCGTCCACCGTGCCCGGAGGGGTCGCCGACGAGATCGTCTCGATGCTGGCTCGGTTGGGCTTCATTTGACGCGCCTGCGGCGCTGGAGGCGGCACCGACCGGCCTGTTCAGCCCAAGCGTCCTTCTTCAACCCCGCTCGGGCCTTCTTCAACGCGTTCGGTGTTTCGTCTGCTCGATGAACTTCAGCGCGCCCTGGTCGTCACCAGCCCCCTGCCGGCGTGCCGGTCAGGCGAAGGTCCATCGGCGATCCACCTCACCTGGTAGGAGCCGGCCGAAGCGCAGGCCCGGGAAGTGCGCAGCCGCTGCCAGGACGTCGGTGCCTTCGAGCTCCCTGGCGTATGCGATCCGGACGTCCGCGGCGAGCGCGGGATCGTGGTCCACCAGCAGGTCGAAGTCGTCGACCATGAGCTCGAGCGGGCAGTGGACGATGTCGCCGAGGAGGAGCGCTCGGGCATTGCCGTCCGAGAGGACGACGACGCTACTGCCCGGTGTGTGCCCGGCCGCCAGCCTGACGTCGATGCCCGGACCGAGCGGGCCGTCGCCATCCCACGTCTCGATGCGCTCGAGGACAGGCTCGAGCCGCTCCCTGGAGGACACGGTGCCGTAGAGGTCGATGACATGCCGCTCCTCGTCCGGCCCGGCGAGGAAGTACTCGAGGTCGGCCGCCGCGCACCGGACGGTGGCGTTGGGGAAGACCGGCACGCCGTCCACCGAGACCCAGCCGATGTGGTCGAAGTGGAGGTGGGTCAGGACCACGTCGGTGATGTCGTCTGGTCGGACGGCCATCTCATGAAGGGACGCGCGCAGTCGGCCCTGCTCAATGGAGAGCTGCGCAGACCGATCGGCGAGGGCGGGCCCGGCGCCGGCGTCGACGAGGACAAGGCGGTCGCCGCTCCGCACCAGGAAACCCCCGAGCGTGCTCTCCACGACTCCGCCGTCGTGGAGCATCCCACCCTGGTCGGTCCAGAGGACCGAGTCCGTCGGAGGGAACGGACCCGAGGCCGGCAGCGGGCCCAGGATGCGCCCGTCGATGACCGGTTCGACGTCGATCCGGCCCAGCTTCATGACTGACCGGGCCGCCCGAAGCCGACACTGACGACCACGAGTCGCAGCCCGATGGGGCCGCCCCGCATGGCGTGCTCCACCTCCGACATGACGACGAGGTCGCCGGTGGCCACCGGATGGGCTCCGTCCTGGAGGAGGAGCTCGCCGGCGCCCTCGCGCGAGCACCAGGTCGAGCGAGTCCCGGCGGTGCATGGGGGCCCACGTCGACGGCGGCCCCGCCGCGGCGTACGGCGGGTGCTCGACCACCAGCCTCCGCAATTCACCCCGTGCGAGGCGTGTGCCGCCGACATCGACGTCGCCGAGCGGGGGCAGTTTCGGCGGTGCTGCGCTCTCCGTCGCGGCGAAGATCCCGGCGACCTCGACCCCATGCGCGTTCTGGGCGGGCGGCGCGGCTCGCACGTCCGTGACCTGTCGCAAGCAGGAGCGGCCGTCCTCGTCGACGCCGGTGAGGAACCTCCGCATCGGTGGTCATTCTGTCAGTTCACTGCCACTGCGCGCCGCGTTCGTGTCCACTCGGGGGATGCAGTTCCGGACGGCGCCTGATCACGCCGTCGCGGGCGATGGCCACCCCTCCGCGATGCCGGCCGCCAGGAGCATGAGGGGCGCGTCGCCGACGTCGCGGCTGACATGACCCTTCGTCCCGACGTCGTCAGCCAGGAGGAGGTCGCCCGGCAGCAGCCGTCGTACGTCGCCGGAGGTTGTGTGGATCTCGAGCTCCCCCTGAAGCACGACCAGGATCTGGCGGCGTGGCGCGTGATGGACACCGACGTCGGGCTTGCGCCCGATGAACCCCCCGAATCCCACCGTCGTGGCGGGGACGTCGTGCAGGCCGCGGACGGTGCCGGCGCTGCTCTCGTGGACCGGGAGCACGAGCGGCGTGACATGGGTCTCGCCGTCCGCGTCGCCGAACAGGTGGTAGCTCGTCATCGCGCCGCCTCCGATCGGCCCGAACGGTGCGCCGAGGCTGGCATGGCCACGGTTGCGCCGCCGTCGACGGGCAGGGTCACGCCGGTGATGTAGGCGGCCTCGTCGCTGCAGAGGAAGACCGCGGCGTGGGCGACGTCCCACGCCGAGCCCATGCGCCCGAGGAGGTTCAGGCGGGTCTCGACGTCGCCGGCCAGCGGTCCGAAGGAGGACTGCATCGGGGTCGCCACCATGCCCGGCAGCACCGCGTTGACCCGGATGTTGCGCCTGCCGTACTCTCCGGCCAGGTCGACGGTGAGCCCAAGCTGACCGGCCTTCGACGCGCAGTATGCGGGGTGTGTCACCCCCGTGTCGCGGATGCCCGCGACTGATCCGATGTTGACGATTGAGCCACCACCTCGCGCTTCCAGCACGGGCAGGACGGCCTGGCAGGCCAAGAACGTGCCCAGCAGATTGACGTCGACGACCTCGCGCCACAGCTCGATCGGCGTCTGCTCGATGGCGACGTGGCGCGAGATGGCGGCGTTGTTGACGAGGATGTCGACGCCGCCCCATCGCTCGGATGCCGTCCGCACAATCGCCGCACAGTCGGGAGGACTGGTGACGTCGCCGACGAAGACCACCGATTCGCCTGGCTCCTCCGCCATCGAGCGACGGGTTGCCTCGCCTCTCTCGCCGTCGCGATCGGCGAGCAACACTGCGGCACCCTCGCGCGCCATGAGCGTGGCGATCGCCTGGCCGATGCCGTCGCCCCTCGCAGCGGGGTCCGATCCGGCGCCGGTCACCACCGCGACCTTGCCCAACAGCCGGTCGCTCATGGCGAGGCCCCGGCGAGAAGCGCAGCGGCCTCGCGCTCGATGGTCGTCCCCGTGAAGAACCCGGGGTTCAGCGAGCCGTAGAACCGGACGGGATTCGCGAACACGAAGTCATGCAGCTGGTCGAGATTCAGGATCCCGCGTTCGACGAGCCCGTAGGCCTCGTCGAGGGGTTGGTCGAACTCGGGCACGTCCCAGTGACCGAGGTCCGACGCGAAGAACGCCGGGACCGTTGCACCGAGCGGGGTGACGCGCCGATCGAAGGCCACCCCGACCAACGGGTCATCGGCCTCGCAGCCCCAGGCGAGGTTGGTGCAGAAGCGGTCGCGGATGTCCTGCACCGACGAGATGGCAGCAGCGGCGAAGTCGTCCTTGGCGCGGGTCATGCCGGCCTGGCCGCAGAGCTGCTCGGGTGAGTAGCGCGCCAGAGTCGGGTCGTCCTCGAGCAGCAACTCGGCGACCCGAGCCCGGTCCAGGTGGCGTGGGTCGAGACGGGCGATCGCCGGACCCCCCCGTTTCTTCCAGGTGTCGACGAGGCTGATGTAGATCTGGGTGCCTATGGCGGCACCGCCTTCGAGCAGGGCCACCCGCAGCCGGGGGAACCTCGCCGTTACTCCGCCCAGGAACAGCGACTTGGCCAGCGCCCCGCCGGAGGCCGCGAAATGGCCGATCTGGTTGAACACGAAGTTCGAGACGGAAGCGCGATCAGTGGCGCCGATGCCCGCGGTATGTGCGGCCAGCGGCAGTTCGAGCTCGATGGCCTTCGACCACACCGGGTCGTAGTCGTACGGACTGTCGATCCCGAACGTGTCGACCCAGCCGCGGGTCTCCCAGTCGGGTACTCGCAGGTCGGCGAACTCGTCGTCGGTCGTGAGCGGCAGACCCGGCAGCGGGCGGTGGACGTGACTGGCGATCAACCCGACCCGTGCGCCGAGCGACTTCGCGTGCTCGAGTGCGGCGACCGCCTCGTCCGGCGTGTTCATGGGGACGAGGGCGGCGACGGTAAACCTGTCCCGGTACGGCCGGTACTGCTCAGCCTGCAACTCGTTGTACAGCCGGCACAACGTGATCCGCTGTTCGTCGGCGAGGAGCTGGAGCAGGGCGATACCCATCGTCGGGTAGAGCACGGCGAAGTCGATGCCGGCCTCCCCGAGGCGGTCGTGGTAACGCCGGGGCGACGTGACCGTGGCGTAGTAGTCCGTGCTCGCGGGCACGTGCCAGGAGTGCGGGAGGACTCCCCCGGCGCGTCGCTCCCCCATCGACAGGTCCTCGATCGCCCGGCGCCGAACGAAGCTCTCGACCAGTCGGCCGTGGCCCCGGTCGCGGACGAAGTCCAAGAAGACGGACAGCAGCTCGACGATGTGCCCGTCGCCGTCGACCACGGGGTGCCCGAGATCCTGTCGGATCTCGGCCGAGGTCGCGTGGGCGGTCACGAGCGATCCTCCGACCTGTCACTCGACTGCCACATCTCGCGTACAGTAACGGTTGCCACCCCGGGGTGGCAGGGGGAAGGGAGCGAACCGGTGTCGAGCACGACCACCAGCGACCTGAGCTACGACCCGTTCTCCGTGGAGACCGGCTACGACCCGCACACGCTGTTCCGCCGGATGCGCGACGAGGCGCCGCTCTACTACAACCAGGAGCAGGACTTCTGGGCGCTGAGCCGGTTCGACGACGTCGAACGGGCCCACCTCGACACGGACACGTTCGTCTCCCGCAAGGGCGTGACGCTCGCCCTCCTCAAGGCCGACGTCGAGTTCCCCGCCGGCACGGTGATCATGGAGGACCCGCCCACCCACACGATCCACCGCAAGCTCTTGTCCCGGATGTTCACCGCCAGGAAGGTGGCGAGGCTCGAGCCGATGATCCGCCAACTCTGCGCCGATCTGCTGAATCCGCTCGTCGGCACCGGCCGCCTCGACTTCGCCGCCGACCTCGGCGCGATCATGCCGACCCGCGTGGTCGGCATGCTGATCGGCATCCCCGACGACCAGAGCGAGGCGGTGCGCGACCATTTCGACGCGTTCCGGGCGAACCGGGGGGCAGCCGACCACCACGACGTCTTCGACGGGGCCATCTTCTCCGAGTACATCGACTGGCGGGCGAAGAACCCCTCCGACGACGTCATCTCCCAGCTGCTGCAGGCCGAGTTCGATGACGAGACCGGCACCCGCCGGAAGCTGAGTCGCGACGAGCTTCTCGCCTACGTCAACATCGTCGCGGCCGCGGGCAACGACACGACCCGAAGACTCATCAGCTGGACCGGCAAGGTGCTCGCCGAGCACCCGGACCAACGGAAGCTGCTCGTCGAAAACCCGTCGCTGTCGACCAGCTGCATCGAAGAGATGCTGCGCTTCGAGCCGCCGCCGCTGCAAGCGGCGCGCTACGTCGCTCAGGAGAGCGAGTGGTACGAGCAGACTGTTCCCGCCGGGAGCCACATGTGCCTCCTCGTTGCCTCCGCCAACCGCGACGAGCGCAAGATCGACGATCCCGACCGCTTCGACATCACCCGGAAGCCCGGGCAGATCTTCACGTTCGGGTTCGGAGCCCACTACTGCCTCGGGCAAGCCCTCGCCCGCCTCCAGGCGCGGATCGCCATCGAAGAGGTGGTGGCCCGGTGGCCCGAGTGGGAGGTCGACTACGACAACGCCAAGTTCGTCTTCGACGGGGATCTCCGCGGTTGGGACTCCCTTCCGGTGCACACGACTTGAAAGGAGCAGCGATGGACCCGCTGATCTTCGTCTCGTCCGACTCGCACGCCGGGATGCCGAAGGAGCTCTGGCCCGAGTACCTCGAGACCCGCTACCACGACCTCATTCCCCGGCTGCACGAGGACAACGAGGTCTACCCGACAGCGATCTCGCTCCTCACGACGAAGAAGGGCAGCACCACGATGTTGCCGGAGCTGCAGGAGACCCACCGCAGCGGCTGGCACGGGCTCCACGACCCGGTGCTCCGTCTCGCCGATATGGATCGGGAGGGGGTCGTGGCCGAGCTGATCTACCACGGCGACTTCCGGCTCGGTGACCTCTTCCACAACACCAGCAACCGGCGCTACCCGCTGGAGGTCTGGAACGCCGGCGCGAGGGCATGGAACCGGTGGGCGGCCGACACCTTCGGCTTCGCCACCGACAGGTTCCTGGTCACCGGCGCCATCGGGCCGTGCACGGACATGGCCAGCACGTTGACCGACCTCGACTTCATCGCCGACCACCGCTTCGCCGGGACGTACCTGCCCGGCTATATGAGCCATCCGGACACGCCACCGTTGTGCGACACCTACTGGGAGCCGTTCTGGTCAGCGTGCGTCGAGCGCGGCCTTGCGGTCGTCGTGCACGCTGGCTTCGGCTGGGAGCAGGGTGTCGCTTTCGAGCAGCTCGAGAAGATCTGCGCCACCGTCGCCGGCGCCGCAGGGTCCAACGAGCGCGAGGCGCTCTTCGCCCACGCCGATGCCGTCTCGCAGGATTCGATCGACTTCTTCTTCGAGTTCGCCAACAGCGTCCGGTCGCGACGGCCACTGTGGCAGCTGACCCTCGGCGGCGTCTTCGACCGGCACCCAGGGCTCAAGCTCGTCCTCACGGAGATCCGTGCCGACTGGATCCCCGCCACGCTGCGCCATCTCGACGCCATCTACGACGAGCACCGGGACGACCTGCCGGCGCGGCAACGACCGAGCGAGTATTGGCGGACCCAGTGCCTCGCCGGGGTGTCATTCATCCACAAGGCCGAGGTCGCCATGCGCCAAGAGATCGGCGTCGAGACGATCAGCTTCGGCCGCGACTTCCCGCATCCCGAGAGCACCTGGCCGCACACGCGCGAGTGGCTTCGTGACGCATTTGCCGAGGTTCCCGAGGACGAGTTGCGCCTGATGCTCGGTGAGAACATCATCCGGTTCCTCGGCCTGGATCGCCAACGTCTCCTCGAGCTCGCCCGCCGCGTCGGACCAACCGTCGGCGACGTCCTCGGCCACGAAGGCGAGGTGGAGCAGCGATTGATCAACAGCTTCGCCACTCGCGGCGGCTACCTGAAGCCGGCCGAGGGCGGCTCCCGGCTCGACGAGCTGGAAGCGCTCCTCCAGGGCGACCTGGCGCAGCTCGCCGCGCTCCGATGACTTTCGGGCCGACGACCACGACCGAAGGCGCCGAAGGCGAGGTTCCGTGCGCGGCGACTGCCTGATGCTCGGGCTCCATCGCCGGGAGCTCCACGAATTGGTTCGCCCATGCCGCTCTCGCCGAGCTGGTTCAATATCTAGGGGCACAATGATTCACGGGGTGTCCCACGCCGATCGCGGGTGGCCCCGGAGCCCGGCGGCCGCCGGGAGGGAGGACGACCGAGCGTGGCACACGATCTGGTGATCCGAGGCGGCGAGGTCGCCGACGGCCTGGGCGGAGAGCCCTTCATGGCTGACGTCGCCGTCGACGCCGGCACCATCGTCGCGGTCGGCGACGTTCAAGGACGCGGCACCGAAGAGATCGACGCGGAGAGCCAGCTGGTCACCCCCGGCTTCGTGGACATCCACACCCACTACGACGGCCAGGCCACCTGGGGGTCGTACACCGAGCCTTCGTGCTGGCACGGCGTGACGACCGCGGTGATGGGCAACTGTGGGGTGGGCTTCGCTCCGGTCCGACCCGACGCGCACGACCGGTTGATCGAACTGATGGAGGGCGTCGAGGACATTCCCGGCGCGGTGCTCCACGAAGGGATCGACTGGACGTGGCAGAGCTTCGGGGAGTACCTCGACGCGGTGGAACGACGGCCCCACGACATCGACCTGTGTGCACAACTTCCGCACGGTGCGCTCCGTCTCTACGTCATGGGCGAGCGTGCGGCCCGCCTGGAGGAGGCGACGGAAGAGGACGCGGCCGCCATGCGGCGCCTCACGGCCGAGGCCATGGCTGCGGGCGCCCTCGGGTTCTCGACCTCGCGCACGCTGAACCACCGCACGGCGTCGGGTGACCCGACCCCCTCCTTGAAGGCGGGGTCGGCGGAGCTCGAGGCCATCGTTCTCGGCGTGGCCGACGCGGGACACGGCGTCGTCGAGCTCATCTCGGACTTCTCGCCCGACGCCGAGGGCGAGTTCGCCATGGTGCGACGGCTGGTGGAGCTGTCCGGCCGGCCGCTCTCGGTCTCGCTGGCCCAGAGTCACGACCGGCCGGAGGCGTGGCGTGGGCTGCTCGGGCAGATTGAGCGGGCAGCAGCCGACGGGCTCCCGATCCGGGCCCAGGTGGCTCCCCGACCCGTGGGCTTGTTGCTCGGGCTCCAGTCGTCGTTCCATCCGTTCTCGGGGAACCCCGTCTTCGGCGAAGTGGCCGGCCGGCCGCTCGAGGAACAAGTGCGCGCGCTGCGCGATCCGGGATTCCGTTCCCGTCTCCTCGAGAGCTCGCGCTCCGGCGGGCGTCGGGCGGCGCCTCGTCGACCCGTCGCGCATGTTCCCGCTCGGCGACGTGCCCGACTACGAGCCTTCGCCCGAGACGAGCGTGCAGCGCCTGGCCGAGACGCGCGGGATCGATCCCGCCGAGCTGACCATCGACCTCTTGACGGAGAACGACGGCCGTGCCTTCCTCCTCGTCCCGTTCCTGAACTACGCGGACGGCAACCTGGACGCGTGCGGCGAGATGCTCTCGCACCCTGACACCCTCTTCGGGCTGGGTGACGGTGGCGCGCACGTGGGCATCATCTCGGACGCGAGCTTCCCGACCTGGTTCCTGTCCCATTGGAGCCGTGACCGATCCCACGGTCGAATGCCGGTTGGACGCGTGGTCGAGCGGCTCACGAGCAACAACGCCAGGGCGGTCGGCCTGCTCGACCGCGGCGTGGTCGCGACGGGTATGAAGGCCGACCTCAACGTGATCGACTTCGACCACGTGCGCTGCCAACCGCCGGAGATGGCCTACGACCTGCCGGCCGGCGGCAAGCGACTGCTGCAGCGGGCCCGCGGCTACACGGCCACGGTGGTGTCGGGCCAGGTGACCTATCGGGACGGAGAACCGACCGGCGCGCTTCCCGGCCGTCTCGTGCGCGGCCGTGCCGCGTGAGGGCCGGCAGATGAGCATCGAGACTCCGGAGCAGGCCGTGTCGCCGGCGAGGACCCTGCACGAGCTCGAGCCCGCCGCCGAATGGCGGGCGGCGGACGTCGCCGATCCCGATGCGTGGACCCTGCGTCTCGACGCGGCCGACCACGCCGAGCTCCACGCCGCGCTCGCGCACGCGAAGGCGAAGAGCACCGATCCACTCGAGATCGGTCGCTCCGACTTTCCCCTCGAGGGCCTGGTGCCGAAGCTCGACGGCATGGTCGACGTCCTCTTGAACGGCCGTGGTTTCGCCCGCATCGCCACGCTCGACGTCGACCGCTACAGCGACGAGGACCTGACCCTCTTGTACTGGGGCATCGGGCTGCACCTCGGCGAGCCCTGGGCGCAGAACAAGCACGGCCACGTGTTGGGCGACGTGACCGACCAGGGCAAGAGGATCGACGACCCGACCGTGCGCGGGAACGAGCTCGGGGGCATCGCGCTCGACTACCACACCGATGGTTCGGACCTGGTCGGCCTGCTGTGCCTGCGTGCGGCGCGCACCGGCGGGCTCTCGTGCGTGGCCAACGCGGTGGCCATCCACAACGAGATGGTGCGAGAGACCCCGGAACTGGCCGCCGCGCTCTACGAGCCGATGCCGTACGACACCCGGGGCGAGCAGGCCGCAGGAGCGGCCGCCTTCTACCGCGTGCCGGCCTTCACCGAGCACGCGCGGCGGCTCTTCGTACGCTTCATCCCGCAGTACATCCTGGCCTCGCAGCGCCACTCCGACGCTCCGCGCCTGAGCACGACGGCACGCGAGGCGATGGCGCGAATGTCGGCGCTGGCCAACGACCCCGACTTCAACGTCTACATGGACCTGCAGCCGGGCGAGATGCAGTTCATCAACAACTACCACGTGCTCCACGGACGCTCGGCCTACGAGGACGACGTGGCGCACGGTTACAAACGGCATCTGAAGCGGCTGTGGCTCGCCACGTACGCGCTGAGCGAGCGGCCCTCGTACTTCGCCGCCCTTGGACGCCGCAACCACTGGGAGTCGAAGCGCTCGGTCAGCTCGCTCCCGACGGTCGGTCGGGCGGCCCACGAGGAGGCGGCCGAGCGGGCGACGTGACGTCGGGTCGGCATCTTGACGCCGGAGCGCGAAGAGCGGGAGCGTAGGGAGATGGACCCGGCCGAGCTCCAGTCGCGAATCGAAGGTCTCGGTCGCTGGCACTACCGCTTCGAGTTCGACGGCGGGATCACGACGCCGATCTGGAGCGACGACCGGGTCAACCGCCACGACGAGCGGGCGCGCTACTTCTTCGACCGGCTCCTCCACGTCACCGGGGGGTCGCTCCGCGGCCGCCGCGTGCTCGACCTCGGGTGCAATTCGGGGTTCTGGTCGCTCAAGGCCATTGAGGCGGGGGCCGACTTCGTGCTGGGGCTGGAGGGCCGGCCGCTGCACGTGGACCAGGCGAACCTCGTCTTCGAGGGCAAGGGCATCCCGCGCGAGCGCTACCGCTTCGAGCAGGCCAACGTCCTTTCGTACCCCCTGGGTGACGATTTCGACGTCGTGCTCTGCCTCGGCTTGCTCTATCACGTGGCGAAGCCGACAGAGCTCTTCGAGGTGATGTCACGGTCCGGGGCGGACATCCTCGTCATCGACACCAGGGTCTCGAACATCCCGGGCAGCTGCTTCGAAGTCCGCCACGAGCCCCTCGACGACCCGAGGAACGGGCTGGAGTACGAGATGATCTTCATCCCGACCCGACAGGCGGTCGCCGACCTGGCCGGTGAATTCGGCTACCGCACCGTGCCGCTCGCCCTCGACATGGCCAGCACCGAGGGCATGAAGACCTTCGAGGCCCGAAAGCGCGTCGCCTTCATCTGCGCCAAGGAGGCGGACCTCAGCGGGCTGCCTCGGGAGGAACCGCCGCTCGAAGCCCGGTCCGGCATCAGAGCGGAAGCGGCGCGGCTTGTGACGTCCTCGACCCGCGGCATCAGGCGGCGCCTGCACCACATCCGGCGCGGGTGAGGTCCCGATCGACCGGACTCGTACTGGTCGGGCTCCCCACCTTCTCACCCTCGGGCGCGACGGGTCAGCGGCGACGGAAGCGACGGCGCCGGTTCGCCATGGCCATCGCGCCTTCGACGAAGGATGCGGGCAGTGCCCCCTCGTTCAAGATGCGCAACGGCGACACGGTCGCGTCCACCAACGTCGGGGGCGGGCCCTCGCGCCGCCCACCGTCGATCACGAGCGGGACGTCTGCCGGGTCGAACGCCTGAAGCACCTCTCGAGCGTCGTCGATCACGAGCGGGACGGTGCGCCAGGGACCGTGCTCTCGGCAGAGGCGCCGGATGGCGCGGCTCTCAGGCATGCCGACGACGGCCGCCCAGCCGCTCGTCTCGGCACGACCACGATCCTCGTCTTGCGGCAGGTCGGCGCGGGGCACGAACACCTCGAGCGGGCCGGGCCAGCAGCGCTCGAGCAGCTTGTCCAGCTCGGCCGTCCATCCCGACGTCAGCCTCTTGGCCGTGGCGATCTCCCCGACGGCGTAGTGCGGCCCCTCCGGATCGGCCACGAGTGCGACCAGACGTGCCTCCGCGTCGGGCACATCCTCCCGGGCGGCCAAGCAGTACCCACCCACCCAGGGCACCGCCACGAGCCGGCCCGAGTCGAGCGCCCCGGCGAGCACCGAACCCTCGTGCGGCCCGACCAGGCGAGGTACCGACGCGTTCTCCGTCCCGGCGCTCATGCCGGCGCGTCGAGGCGCGCCACGAGCGCACGGTCTCGGCCGGCCAGGTCGGGCTCCACTCGCACCTCTGCATACCCAATTCCTCGGGCCAGCCGCGCCGCGGCGGGTGCCTGGCGCGGCGCGAGCTCGACCACCACTGCGCCGGGGCGGCGCAGCCAGGCCAGGGACTCGACGAGCACGGCTTCAACCCCGGCCAATCCCGGTGTCCCGTCGCCGCCGGGGCCGGACACCAGCGCGCGGCGTGGCTCGGCACGGACGAGCGGATCGAGCGCGGCCCATTCGTCCTCGCTCACGTAGGGGGGGTTCGAGACGACGAGGTCGACCGCGCCAGCGAAGTCGCACCGGAAGCGGAGCGAGCCAGTCGCCGTGGACCAGCGCGACAGGGGGAAGGGCGGCGCGGTCGCGCCGCCGAACGGCGTCGAGATTCGCCGCCGCGACGACGAGGGCGTCGGTGCTCGCGTCCACGGCCCACACCTCCGTGAGCGCGGCGCCGAGCTCCGTCGCCAGCGACAACGCGACGGCACCGGTGCCGGTGCCGACATCGACCGCGATCAGACGACCGGACGCGTCAGGTTCGGCGACGGCGCCTCGGAGACGACGGGCCTCGCGCAACGCGACCTCGACCACCTGCTCCGTCTCGGGGCGCGGGATCAGCACGCGCCGATCGACGAGTAGATCAAGGTTGCGGAAGGACCAGTGCCCAAAGACGTACTGGAGGGGTTCACCCGCGGCCCGGCGACCGGCCATGGCGCGCGCAGAGGCGACGGCCTCGGGCGCCAGCGCCTGTGTTGCAACGCTCGGGCCGCCCAGAGAACTCGTGTCGGCTCCAGCCCCGGCCTCGTCGACGATGAAGCGGGCCTCGTGGCGTGCGCCCAGCATCGCCGTCAGCTCATCCTCGAGGTCTCGGCGCGTGAGCCCGAGCACAGCGGTCGCCTCGCCGGACGCGGCCCGGGGAACCATCAGCCGGTGTCCGCCTCTCCCGCCAGTTGGCGGGCGCGCTTGTCGGCCATGAGCGCTTCAGTCAGCTCGGCAAGGTCACCCGCCACGATCTGGTCGAGCTTGTAGAGGGTGAGGTTGATCCGGTGGTCGGTGACCCGGTTCTCCTTGTAGTTGTAGGTGCGGATCTTGTCGGTGCGGCTCCCGGCGCCGACCTGCCCGCGCCGCTGGGCCGACATCTCGGCCTCCTGTCGCTCCTGCTCGGCCTTGAGGAGTCGGGCCCGCAGCACCACCATGGCCTTGGCCCGGTTCTGGATCTGGCTCTTTTCGTCCTGCATGGCGACGACGGTTCCGGTCGGCAGGTGGGTGATGCGGACGGCTGAATCGGTGGTGTTGACCGACTGACCTCCCGGGCCGGTCGAACGGTAGACGTCGATCTTGAGGTCGTTGGGGTCGATCTCGACGTCGACCTCCTTCGCTTCGGGGAGCACGGTCACGGTGGCGGTCGAGGTGTGGATACGGCCTTTGGCTTCGGTGACCGGCACGCGCTGCACGCGATGGGTGCCACCCTCGTGCTCGAGGTGGATGTAGGCATCGGGTCCCTTGACGAGGAACACCGCCTCGTTGATGCCGTCCTTGTCCGACGCGTCCTCGGTGAGGACCTCCACCTTCCACTTCTGCGTGGCGGCATAGCGCAGGTACATGTCGTAGAGAACGCGGGCGAAGAGATTTGCCTCGTCCCCACCGACGGCGCCCCGGATCTCCATGATGACGTTCCGTCCCTCGTTCGGGTCCTTGGGCAGCAGCAGCGTCTGGATCCGCTCTTCGAGCGTGCCGACGCGGGTCTCGGCCTCGTCGATCTCCTGTCGCATGAGCTCGCGCTCGTCGCCTGACGCCTCGGTGAGCATCTCGCGGGCTGCGGACACGTCCTCGCGCGCCGCGGTGAGGTCGTGCCAGGTCTTTACGATCTCGCCGAGCTCCTTGTGCCGGCGCGACAGATGGCGGAGTTTGTCGGCATCTCTCAGAACGGCCGGGTCGGCCAGGTCGGCTTCGACGGCGCCGTATTCGACCTCGAGCGCGGCGATCCGGTCGTCGATCATGGCTGTCGGCTCACGGACACGCGGGCCGCTGGAGCAGCCCGCGCCGGATCAGTCCTTCGCCGGGGCCGCGTTCTTGGTGCGGCCCTTGGCGCCCTTGCGCTCGCCGTAGCGGCGCTGGAACCGCTCGACGCGACCACCCGAGTCGACCAGCTTCTGCTTGCCGGTGAAGAAGGGGTGGCACTCGTTGCAGAGCTCGACGTGGAGATCGGCCTTGGTCGAGTGGGTGACGAACGTGTTGCCACACGAGCACCGGACCGTGGCTTCTACGTAGTCGGGGTGGATATCAGTCTTCATTGCGTCTCCAGTCGAAATGGTCGAATCAGTGTACGGGTCGGGTCGGGCGCCTGGAACAGCCAACGCGGCGCCGGTCAGGCTCCGGGGCCCTTGGCGATCTCGGACAGGAACTCGTCGTTGCTCGTCGTGGTGCGGATCTTGTCCATCAGGAGCTCCAGCCCTGCCGCCTCTTTGCCGTCGCTGGCCAGCGCGTTGAGGACACGGCGCAGCTTCCAGACCTGTTGGAGCTGGCCGCGCTCGAAGAGAAGCTCCTCGTGGCGCGTGGAGCTGGCGTTCACGTCGATGGCCGGGTAAAGCCGGCGCTCCGAGAGCCGCCGGTCGAGGCGCAGCTCCATGTTGCCGGTGCCCTTGAACTCCTCGAAGATCACCTCGTCCATCTTCGAACCGGTCTCCACCAGGGCCGAGGCCAGGATGGTCAGCGAGCCGCCCTCCTCGACGTTGCGCGCCGCGCCGAAGAATTCTTGGGCGGGTACAGGGCACCCGAGTCGACACCGCCGGACATGATGCGCCCGGTGGCGGGAGCAGCCAGGTTGTAGGCGCGGGCAAGGCGGGTGATGCCGTCGAGG
Organism: uncultured Acidimicrobiaceae bacterium; assembly: GCA_963824445.1. Lineage (GTDB taxonomy): Bacteria > Actinomycetota > Acidimicrobiia > Acidimicrobiales > RAAP-2 > Bog-473. Next base: position 95,167 of record CAWGPG010000006.1, read on the forward strand.
ACGATGACGACGTCCCTGCCCATCTCAACCAGCCGCTTGGCCCGCTCGATGGCCAACTCGGCGACCTGGGTGTGCTCGTCGGCGGGACGGTCGAAGGTCGAGGCGATCACCTCGCCCTTCACCGAACGCCGCATGTCGGTCACTTCTTCGGGTCGCTCGTCGACGAGCAGCACCATGAGGTGCACTTCGGGGTTGTTGGCCTCGATGGAGTGCGCGATCTGCTTCATGACCGTCGTCTTCCCGGCCTTCGGGGGTGACACGATCATGCCTCGCTGCCCTTTGCCGATCGGCGAGAGCAGGTCGACGATGCGCGCCGTTAGGTTGTCCTTGTCCCCCGGCAGCTCGAGGTTCAGCCTCGAATCTGGGAAGAGCGGGGTGAGGTCCTCGAACCGGGGCCGGGTGCGAGCCTCCTCGGGATCCATGCTCGACACCTTGTCGATACGCAGGAGCGCCGGGTACTTCTCGTTGTTCGACGCCGGCCGGCACGCGCCCTCGACGTAGTCTCCGCGCCGCAGCGCGAAGCGCCGCGCCTGGCTGATGGAGATGTAGACGTCCTTGGACGACGGGAGGTAGCCCTCGCAACGAAGGAAGCCATAGCCCTCGTCGCGCAGGTCGAGCATTCCTCGCACTTCGACCAGCTCGCCCGAGTACGGCTGCTCCTGACCACCGCCCTGGAGCTCGCCCCCCGGACCGCGTTCACGCCCGCGACGCCGACGGCTGCGCCGGTTGCCCACCTCGCCGTCGGGCTGGCGGGTCTGATTGTTCTGGTTCTGGTTCTGGTTCCGGTTCCGATTGCCCTGGTTCTGTTGTCCCTGTCCGTTCTGGCGTGCGGGTGCAGTGGCAGTATCGGCGCCGTCGGCCAGCTCGGGCGGCTCCACGAAGACGGCGGGTCCAGCCGCGCCGGTCGTCGCCGCCTCTGAGGCGGGGGTGGAGCGGTCGGCCGCTTCGGTGGCGGGAGCCGCGGCGGCCGGTGCAGCCGCGGGCTCGGCCGACGTCTCAGCCGGCGTGGGCGCGGGCTCAGCGACGGTCTTGGCGGTCGCGGCGACGGTCTTGGCGGCTGTGGTCGAGCTCGCCGCCGCACTGCGCGAGCGACGTGGCGGCTTGCCGTTCGTCGCCGCGCTGTCATCTGACGTCGAGTCACCGTTGCTGGTGCCGCTCGAGGTCACGCCGGTCGCGTGAAGGATCTGGTCAATGATGTCGGCTTTCTTCGTCCGGCTCGTCGTCTTGAGCGACATGGCCTGAGCGATGGCACTGAGCTCGTCGCGCTCCTTGCCTTCGAGAACTGATCGTTCGAGCTGCTGTTCCGCAGTCATCGGGCTCCTCTTCAAGAGGGTCCTCGCCCGCCCGGTCTTTCACCGCGCGTCACGAAGAAGTTTCAGGGAGGGAGAAGGAATTCGCGTCTGAACTCCGTCCCCCGGGGTCACCTCTGCGTCAAGCTCTCCCGGGAACGCTTGTCCCGCGGAAAGCGCCTCTAAGCGCAGAGGGGATGTGTTTACTTTAGCGGGCGGACCGGGCAGTTGCCAACACCACCCCCCGTTTCAGCCATTTGTGCACGTGTCCGGCCCGTACCGGCTCAGAGGGAGATCTCGGCCAGCACCGTCCGGAGATCCAAGTCGACCACGGTGGGCACGGAAATGGCCTTGATGGCCAGATCAGGGTCCTTGAGGCCGTGGCCGGTGAGGACGCAGACGACCCGAGCGCCTTCTGGGACGCCCTCTTTCAGCAGTCCCGCCACCGAGGCCGACGACGCCGCCTCGCAGAACACCGACTCCTCGCGGGCGAGGAACGTGTACGCACTGAGGATGTCGTCGTCGCTGACCGCCGTGATGGAGCCACCGGACTCGGAGGCAGCCGCAGTCGCGGCGTACCAGCTGGCCGGGTTCCCGATGCGGATCGCCGTGGCGATCGTTTCCGGCTGTTCGACGGGATGCCCGAGCACGATCGGCGCCGCGCCCTCCGCCTGGAAACCCAACATCCGGGGAAGCTTGGTCGCCCGGCCCGCCTCCTTGTACTGTAGATAACCCCGCCAGTAGGCCGAGATATTCCCGGCGTTGCCCACTGGGATGCAGTGCACGTCGGGCGCGTCACCGAGCGCGTCGACGATCTCGAAGGCTCCTGTCTTCTGACCCTCGATGCGGTGCGGGTTCACGGAGTTGACCACCGTGACCGGCGCGTGGTTCGGCAGGTCGCGGACGATGGCGAGGAGCTGGTCGAAGTTGCCGCGCACCTGCAGGACGCGGGCGCCGTGCATGAGGGCCTGCGCGAGCTTCCCGAGGGCGATGTGTCCTTCGGGGATGAGCACGACGCAGCGCAGTCCGGCTCGGGCCGCGTAGGCGGCGGCCGAGGCCGAGGTGTTGCCGGTCGATGCGCAGACGACGGCCTTGGCACCCTCGTCGACGGCCATGGAGATAGCCATGGTCATTCCCCGGTCCTTGAAGCTGCCGGTGGGGTTGGCTCCCTCGACCTTCAGCCATACCTCCGCTCCGGCGCGCTCGGAGAGGCGGGGGGCGGGAACCAACGGCGTGCCGCCCTCGAGCAGGCTCACGACCGGTGTGCGATCGGTGATGGGGAGGAATTCGCGGTACTCCTCCATGACGCCTCTCCATCCCCGTCTCACGAGGTGACTCCCGACGCAGTGGGCGCGCCCTCGTCGCGCTCACCCACGACCCGCAGCACTCCGCTGACACGGTCGACGGCTTGGTGCCGTCGCAGCTCGTCGATGGTCTCGAGCAGGTCCCCCTCGCGCGCCACGTGGGTGAGGAAGATGAGCCGGGCCTCCTCGGCCAGTCCGACTTGCTCCATGGCACGAATGGACACATTGCGGTCGCCGAAGATCTTGGCCACCGCGGCCAGCACCCCGGGCCGGTCGGCCACGTCCATGGACAGGTAGAAGGCCGAGTGCATGTCACTCTGCGCGCGCACGGTGGTACTGGTGCGCTTCGGCGCCGGCGCCGGGGCGCCGGCCAGCAAGTTGCGTGACGCGTCGACCAGGTCGCCCAACATCGCGCTCGCTGTGGGACCGCCGCCGGCGCCGCGCCCGTAGAGCATGAGCTCGCCACTCACCGCGCCCTCGACAAACACGGCGTTGAAGGCTCCTCGCACCGAAGCGAGCGGGTGCGTGCGCGGCACCATGGCTGGGTGCACGCGGACCGAGATCTCGGGCCCGCCGTCGACCAGCTCGGCCACGGCGAGCAGCTTCACCGAGTATCCCAGCCGGTTGGCATAGGCCACGTCGGCCGCGTCGAGCCCGCTGATGCCCTCCCGGTGTACGTCGCTGTCGACGACGTCACTGCCGAAGGCGAGCGCGGCGAGAATGGCGGCCTTGGCCGCGGCGTCGTGGCCGTCGACGTCGGCCGACGGATCGGCCTCGGCCAGGCCGAGAGCCTGAGCCTCGCGCAGGACCTCGTCGTAGGGCGCGCGCTCTTCCTCCATTCGCGTGAGGATGTAGTTGGTCGTGCCGTTCACGATCCCCATGACACGCTGGATCTGCTCGCCCGCGAGTGACTCGCGCAGAGGCCGGATCACGGGGATGGCGCCGGCGACGGCCGCCTCGTAGAGCAGATCGACGCCAGCGGACGCCGCGACTTCGGCCAGCTCGGCGCCGGCGACGGCGAGCAGAGCCTTGTTGCCCGTGACGACGGGCTTCCCGGCGCGCAGCGCCGCCTCGACGAGCTCGTGGGCCGGGTGCAGGCCGCCGATCAGCTCCACGACGACGTCGACGTCGTCGCGCGCCACCAGGGCGGCGGCGTCCGTGTCGATCAAGGCGGGGTCTACAACCGCCGGCCTGGGTTTCTCCGGGTGGGCCACGGCGATGCCGACGAGCTCCAGGCGGATGCCCGTACGGGCGGCGACGTCGTCGGACCTGGTGAGGAGTATCTCGGCCAGCGCACCGCCGACGTTGCCGCAGCCGAGGAGCGCGACCCTGACCGTGGGCGCGGGATGCGAGTGCGACCCCCCGTCACGGGCCGGGGTGCGGTCGCGCTCGGAGTCGGCGGCGTCGGACACTTGCGACACGGTACAGGGTGGCCGCCGGTGGTCCCGTCCGCTCGTCGTCGCTCTCAGGCCCTCAGGCGTCGAGCCGAGACAGGTCCTCGAAGGTCTCGCGCCGGACCGCGACGCGAGCGCTCCCGCGAGAGACGAAGACGACGGCCGGACGGGGGACCTTGTTGTAATTCGAGGCCATGGAATAGCCGTAGGCGCCGGTGACCGGCGTGGCCAGGATGTCACCTACTTCGAGGTCGTCAGGCACGAAGGCGTCGGGAACGACGAGGTCTCCGCTCTCGCAATGCTTGCCGACCACACGCACCGGACGGATGCGCGGCGCACCCGAACTTCGGGGAAGGAAGGCCTCGTAGCCGCTGCCGTAGAGGACAGGCCGTGGGTTGTCGCTCATGCCTCCGTCGACACTGACGTACGTACGGATGCCGGGGAGATGCTTCACGGTGCCGACGGTGTAGAGGGTGATTGCGGCCGCGGCGACGATTGAGCGTCCAGGCTCGGCGGAGATCCTCGTGCCCGGGTCGACACCTACTTTGGCGCACGCAGCGCGAGTGGCCTGCGCCCACTCGTCCTGAGTCGGCGCCGACTCACCGTTGACGTATGCGACACCGAGACCGCCACCGACGACGAGCTCGGGCAGTTCGAGCGGGGCGAAGAAGGCACCGAGGACCTCCGCCGCCTGTTCGAACGAGGAGGCGTCGAAGACCTGGCTCCCGATGTGCGCGTGCACCCCAACCAGCTCGACGCCAGGCAGCAGCTCGAGCGCGGCGACGGCCTGCGCCGCGGCACCCGAGGAGACAGAGAAGCCGAACTTGGAGTCCTCTTGTCCCGTGCGGACGAACTCGTGGGTGTGGGCCTCCACCCCAGGAGTGACCCGGAGGAGGACCTTTGGCCGTTGCGGCGCAGGCGGTGATCCCTCGAGCAGCCCGCCGAGCCGTGCGATCTCGTCGAAGGAATCGACCACGATGCGCCCGACACCGGCTTCGAGGGCGCTGTCCAGCTCGTCGGTCGACTTGTTGTTGCCGTGCAGGACGAGCCGCGCCGCGGGCACGCCAGCCGAGAGCGCGACATGGAGCTCGCCACCGGAGGCGACGTCGAGGTGCATACCCTCCTCGTGGGCCAGCCGGGCCATAGCCCGGCAGAGGAAGGCCTTGGTGGCGTAGGCCACTCCGTCGCCCCAGGCCTGGACCGCTTCCTGGCAAGCGCGGCGGAGATGGAGCTCGTCGTAGACGAAGAGGGGTGTGCCGAACTCGGCCGCAAGGTCGAGCAGGTCGATGCCCCCGACCCGGAGGTGCCCGTCCTCGCCGACGTCTGCGGTGTAGGGCAGGAGGTGCCGTTCGATCGAGGCGGTGGCGACGTCGTGATCGGGGGGTAGTGACGGCACGGACGGCGCAGCTGACTCAGACGAGGCGGACGGCACGATGGTGCAGGATACGGCAGGTCGTCGAGGGTTCCGGCGTGGCACGGAGTACCATCGCACGTTGCCCTTGTGCACCCTCCCGGTGCGCGACCCCGCCCCCGTAGCTCAGCGGATAGAGCACCGGCCTCCGGAGCCGGTGGCGCAGGTTCGAGTCCTGCCGGGGGCGCTCTGTGATGTCGCGGGACATCGGAGACCGATGTGTCGCGACATCGTAGACCAGCCGAAATGCTGCTGTTCAGGGCTGGGGCTGGTAGTCCTTGGTCGGATCGAGGACAAGACGTCGCAGCGGAGATCCGTCCAGGCTGACGATTTCAATGTTGCGGTCGTCGATGAGCATGGCGACGCGCCAGCATCGGTAGGCGGCACCGATCCCGATGTGGTGAAGCCGGCCTCGGTAGCGCAGCGTCCCGGTGCAATTCTTGTCGATCTTGTCGATCTTGTCGAAGCGCAGCAGCCGTCCGTCGGTCTCGACAATGGCGTGGCCGGGCGTGGCCTTCTCGCGTGCGCCATAGACCGACGCAGCGGTGCGCCGGCCGATGCCGCGATGGGGCCGCACGTCGTTGAAGTAGGTGACGAAGCGATCGAGGGCGCGCTGGAGCTGCTTCTTGGTGACGATGCCTTCCTGGGCGCGCAAATACTTCTTGAGCGTCTGATGGAATCGTTCGACTTTGCCGCAGGTCTGGGGGGGGCGGATTCAAGCGGTCGATGCAATGAACTCGGCGAATCGCTCCGATGGTTTCATAAACTCGAGACGCTTTCTGGGACGGTCGTTGAGGCTGCGAGCGATGGCGTCGAGGTCGGCCCGGCTGAGCCCTCAGAGGTCCATGCCCTTTGGCGTGTACTGCTCCAAGACGCCATTGGTGTTCTCGTTCGTCCCCCGCTGCCAGGGACTATGGGGATCGCAGAAGTAGACCGCGACGCGGGTGGCGAGGGAGAAGCGGTCGTGATGCGCCATCTCGCGGGCTTGGTCCCAGGTGATGGTGCGGACGAGCTCTGAGGGCAGCCGGCGCACCGTCTTGGCCAGGGCCTTAGCCACGGTCGGGGCCTCTCGACCGGTGGGGAGATGGACCAAGGCGAGGTAGCCGGTGCTGCCTTCGACGAGGGTCCCGACCTGAGAATGGCCCCCTTGGCCGATCAGCAGATCGCCTTCCCAGTAGGAGGCCCGGTCTTCGACCTCTGCGGGCGCTTGGAGATCAAGACCATGTCGCGCATGGGACCGCCGCGACTGGGCGTGGAGCGGTTCTTGCGCGGTGTTCGTCCGCTGCGCAGGCAACGGGCCAGCTCACGGCGCAGTTCACCCCCGGCCCTGAAATATATGCTCTGGTAGATGGTCTCGTGTGACACGCGCATCATCGGATCGTGTGCGTGCTCGAGGGGCAAGCGGTGCGCGATCTCTTCTGGCGACCACCAGGCTTCGAGCCAGGCGCTGACCACCTCGGCCAAGGGGGCGTAGTCGAGCATGGCCACCTTGGGCCGTCGAGTCGTGCGATCGGCCCGATTGTGGGCGGAAAAGGCGCGGTAGATCCTCCTGCCCCGTTCGCCCTCACCTCGCGCGAGATCGTCGAGGTGGAACGACCGAGGACTCGTGCGATCGCCGCGAACGACTGACGACGAGCGAGTCCGTACGCGATCTGCTCACGATGTTCATACGACAGACGACGAAGACCGGGATACCACGCCTTGGTACCCTTCTCGGTTCTCGAGGGTCCGACGTGCACGCGCGAGGCCAATTTTGAGCGAACAGCCCACCGCCCGGGCCACCTCGACGAGGGTCATGCCCTCACTTCTCAGGCGACGGCCCTTCTTTCGTTGCTCCTCTGTCATCTTCACAACCGCAACTTCCCGCTTGTCTTCGACTCACTCCGGTACTGCATGGATTTCGACTCGGCCTCTATCCGGTGTGTTCCACGCGGGTCTTCCCCGAGCAAGACTGGACGCGTGACGCAGGGATGGCGCGTACAGCGAGTGGACCACCGGGACCCCTTGGCTCCCGTGGAGGACATCGTGCGCCTCATCGACGTGGCCGGCACGGCTACGGCCGCCGCCTACAGCCGCAGCGACGTAGTCCAGGCGCTCAACGAACAGCAGCCGGCCGCCGTGGCATTCGCGTCCGGGCAGCTTGTTGGCGTTGCAATCGCGCGTATGGCAGGTCGCGATGCCCATCTGCTCGCCCTGGCACTGCACCCGAGTTGGCGGAACCGCGGCATCGGCTCTGCGCTGCTACGCGAACTTGACCAGGAGGCCGTCCATCACGGCGCCCTGCGCATGCTAGCTCTCGTCGAGCCAGGTCAAGTCGGGGAGGTCGCGTTTGCACACCAGGGGTTCGACCGAATAGACGGGCTCCACTTGTACGTCAGGTCGGCCTCCATGGTGCCCGAGGAGCTCGAAATCGTCGAGCGTTACGCCGGCCACTTCCCGCCGGCGGGGTTGTGGGAAGAGATGAAAGGTTTCACGACGACCAAGGAACTCTTGGAGCGCCGGATTGTCGCTCCGCTCTCACATGTCGACCTGGCGGACAGCGTCGGGCTACGAGCGCCCGCCGCGGTGATGCTCTTCGGGCCACCTGGGACGGGCAAGACCTCGTTTGCCCGTGCCATGGCGTCCCGGCTTTCCTGGGCATTCGTCGAGCTGCACCCCTCACTCCTGGGCCATGGCACCGCGGGCGCGGCGGCTCTGCGTGCCGCGCTAGAAGATCTGGCGCACGTGGACAGTTTGGTGTGCTTCATTGACGAGGCGGACGAAATCGCCTCGGCACGCGCCAGCCGACCTGAGAGCCAGCAGGCGGTCGTCAACGAGCTCCTCAAGGCGATTCCAGTCTTCAAATCCCGCCCGGGTCGACTCATGGTGATGGCAACAAACTCCATCGCCTCCATCGATCCAGCCATGCTCCGACCAGGACGCTTCGATCTCATCATCCCGATTGGCGCGCCCGACGGTGCCGGCCGTGCCGAACTGGTGGCAGAGTTCCTGGAGCAGTGTGATCCCGAGGCCATCGCCGAGCGCACAGAGGGCTTCACTCCTGCCGACTTCGCGCTGGCCGCCCAGCGAGCTGCCCAACTCGCCTTCGAGCGGGCGCTCGCCGGGGGTGCGCCAGCGGTGACATCCGACGACTGTGCTGACGCCGTGTCGCGGACGCGTCCCAGCGTCCACAAGGAAGCGGCCGCCGCCTTCGACGAGGAAGCCGCCGCGTTCTCCAGGCTCTGATGCGATCTTCGGCAACAAAGCTTCGGTCGAGATGTGAACTGGTGTCCTCGAACGCCGGGCTGCGGTGCCATGCGGAACGGCTCAGCCCCAAGAATTGCATCGTGAGATGATGTGCTCCCATGAGGCTCGAACCACCCGAGCGGACCCGGGAGTACCGCAATCACCACCTCGACAGCACACGTTGGGACCAGTTCGTACCACGCGACGACGACATCTTCGTCACAACGGCGTACAAGGCCGGGACGACCTGGACGCAGCGCATCCTCGCTGCCCTGATCCTCGGACCAGAGCCCCTGCCTGCGAGATTGAGCGAAATTTCGCCCTGGATCGACTCACGGTTCATGGGACCTCTCCAACCGATTCTCGATCGTCTCGAGGCACAGCGTCATCGAAGGTTCATTAAGAGCCATCTGGCCGCTGATGGTCTGCGGTTCTTCCCACAGTCCAAATACATCGTCGTGGGCCGTGACACCCGCGACGTCTTCATGTCGTTGTTCAACCACTATTCGTCCTACACCGACATGATGTTCGAACTCTTCAACGACCCTGACCGGCCGGGGCCGGCATTCCCTCGTTGCCCGGCGACGCCACGCGAGTTGTGGCCTCGGTGGGTGAGTGAGGGATGGTTCGAGTGGGAAACCGACGGCTGGCCCTTCTGGTCACATCACCACCATTTATCGACCTGGTGGGCGGTACGAGAGCTTCCCAACGTGTTGCTTGTCCACTTCGGTGATCTCAAAGCCGACCCCGAGACTGAGATGCGGCGGATCGCCGATTTCTGCGCCATAGATGTCAGGGAGGATTCCTGGCCTGCTTTACTGGCAACAGTCGGATTCGACGCCATGCGCGATGAAGCACGTCACTTCGACGACCGGATGGCGATGGTGTGGAAGGGCGGCGCAGACAGCTTTTTCTACAAGGGCGACAGCGGTCGATGGCGCGGTGTGTTGAACTCCGACGATCTCGTGCTGTATGAGACCTCAGCGTCGACCCTAGATCCGGCACTAAGAACCTGGCTCGAGGGCGGCCGCCACGCCGTCGGCATCTGAGTGAGGACGATGGCTCGCGGGGTGCCCTGTATAACGCCGGGAGGGGGAGCGTTCAGTTCGGTTCAACCCACGCCACTCGCCACTTACATCCGTCCTGTTCGAAGTCATCTCGCCATTCGAACTTCACTGAGCTATCCGGAGTGAGTTGTCTGAAGCCCCCACCCCTGGCATTTGAGAAGTGGACAAAACCGAGACCCGGGCGCTCGGGAGTAGAGATTGCGCCCCAACCCTCATCGTTGTGCCAAAACGCCACAGTTCCAAGCGAGACCGGTGAAGATCGTAACGTTCACCAGCCTGCCCCAGTTCGCCGGTTTATGTGGGTGACCACTCCCAGTGACGCCCTTCTCGTTTAGTGCTTGCCTATCAGCATCGATCTTGGCCATGATCCTGAAATATTCATCACGGAACGCCAGACACTTCGGACAGAGGTAGACCACTTCGTCGTCGCTGAACTCCCCTCCTGCTCGGGGTTCTTGGCAATTCGAGCACTGCGGTACTGCAGGTCCCACGAGCTCCACTGTCTCATTCTGCCCGCGAGCAGTGGGTTCCTACGAGGTATTCGCTGTCTTCCTGACGACCAGGAGGAAGACGATGTCCACCGTGAACTTGAAGGGAGCTGGTGAGCGCCACCGACAGCCGTTTTGAGGAGGCGCACATGGCCGCAGCGGCATTCCTCGCTCGCTACGGCGGGCGAACCCTTGAGACGTACCGCTTCGACCTGCGCAGCTACTTCGAGTGGTGTGACGGCGTCGGGCTGGCGGTGCTCGAGGCCAAGCGTGCCCACATCGAGCTGTGGCGTGCGGCCAGCGAGGAGCGTGGCCTGACCTCATCGACCATTGACCGACGGCTCTCGACCATCTGTGGCTACTACCGCTTCGCTCACATTGACGGGCGGATCAGTGCGAACCCTGCCCAGTACGTCCGGCGCCCCAAGGTCCACCCGAGCGAAAGTCGAGGCCTCGACCGCGGAGAGCTGGGCACCTTCCTCCTCACCGCCGAGCGTTACGACCGTGACCATGCCCCCTTGGCGGTGCTACTTGGCCTGAACGGACTCCGGGTGAGCGAGGCCTGTGCGACCAACGCGGAAGATCTCGGCTTTGATCGAGGCCATCGAACGCGGCGCATCATCGGCAAAGGCAACAAGCCTGCGGTCATTCCCCTCGTCCCACGGGTGGCCCGCACGATCGACCTCGTACTGGGCGAGCGCTCCGAGTGCCCGATCCTGCACCATCGAGATGGTGAGCGCCTCGACCGGCGCACAGCCCACCGCTGGGTGCGCAGTATCGGTAGGAGGGCCGGACTGGGGCTCGTCCATCCCCACATGCTCCGAGCGGCCTTCATCATGGCGGCCCTGGACGCCGGAGTGCCGCTGCGCGACGTCAGCTCGCCGCCCGCCACGCCGACCCGAGGACCACGACCATCGACGACCGGCGGCGGGAGAACTTCGACCGCCATGCTGCCTACGTCGTCGTCGCCTTCGTGTCCGGAGGGTAGACCGCAGAGGCCGCTGCGGGCGCACACCGTGACTGGTCGCCTCCAATCCAGAGTTCTGGTATCGGCCAACCGGTATCAACGACCATCTCAGCCGCTGCGATGCTCGAGGAGGAAGCGATCAACGGCATCGTTCGCCGCTCCTTTGATCACTCGATAGAGGTACTCCTCGTCCCAGTGCTCTGGCGAAAGCGCATCGAGGTCGTCGTGATAGCTCGTAAAGGAGTGCCGGATGTAGGCCCGCGCACTGAGGGCCGCCCGCTCGTCAAGGGTGAGCTTGCGGGTTCGACCAACTCGTCGGCTGCCGACAACGGCTGCGTGCGCCGCGGTCTCTTGGGCGATGCGCTGTGAGAGCTCCTGGTAGTCCGGGGCGAAGCCGAGGAAGCGCACGATGGCGTCTTCGAGTTCGTCCCGGTAGCGCTCTTCCTGGCGCTCGCGGGACTGAGCGCCGACGGCACGTTTGGCCCCTCGGCGTTCGGCAGTCGCTTCGGCGCGCACCTGAGCGTCCGCAATCGCCTGGCTTGGTGCCCACAGTCCGAGGAGCCGACGGTGCTGGCGATGCCGACTTCGCGGTTGCCACGACAGCCAGTAAGCGCCCGCTGCCTTGACGGTCCGGGTCAAGAAGGCATCGCCAGAGGGCAGGTACTCCCAATCAGCCGGGATCTCGATATCTCCGTGTTCAGGGTTCCACGGGCCATTCTTGGTTGCGTAGACGTCGAGATGCTGGGCTGTGCGAGCTTCGGAATCGGGCAGGGCTTCCGCATCGTCCACACCCAGAGCCTTGGCCGATGCGATCGGCTGCGCAAGTGAAGCCGGACCGGACTCTGAATCTTGGAGCATCGCCTGGTCCCGAACCGCCCACCTCCCGGCGTGTACTGGGACAGTTGGGGGCACATCCGACGTAGCCTTCCCCTGTGACGAAAATGGCAGAGCGACTTCAAGCAGCTCAAATCAAAATCAATATCGCACGCGACGCTGTACGAGAAGACGATGGGGCGTCGCCGGTGCTTGCGGCCGTGGTCAACGAGTTCGCCAAGAAGGGGGAGAAGGCGGTGCATTTGCCGGACGAGCGTGTGGCCGTCATCGAACTGGAGCAAGCAGGTGATAGTGCCAAGGTGGCGGTGGAGGCTGACCCGGGCGTGTCACCCGCTACCCGGGACGCCATCTTCGAAGCGCATCTCGCGATCTGTATCGCCAAGAGCAAACTGGATCTCTGACCCCGAAAGGGGTAGGGACAAACAGACTGAGTTGACGTCGTTGTCCTCCCGGCGAACTGGGGCAGGGCTAAAACTCGGTCTCTGGCAGAACTTCTGGTCAAGAGAGCAACGCAGCCACAGCGGAAACATAGAGCGTGTGCAGTCCGGTGATGGTCCGTTCGCTGCGCATCTGTGGCTCCCACACGGCGTCTGCCAACAGGTCGCTTATGACAAAGGCGCTCGCAACCTGCACAGATCGGCACCTTGCGACCGAAAAGAGAGCCGCAGCCTCCATCTCGACGCATACGACACCTTCTTGTTGGTAGTGGCGAGCCTCCTCGGCCGTCTCTCGGTAGGGCGTATCGATAGTCCATGCGCAGCCCGTGGTATACGTGACATCCCGCCTAGCAAACTCGTCGGCTATGCGCTTCGTAAGCTCCGGCGAAGCCCAGGCGTACTTGCCTGGTGGCACGTAATGATGTGAGACGCCCTCATCTCGGATCGCCCGTTCGCACAGAACGATGTCACCTGCCCGGCAGGTCTTCTGAAGCCCGCCAGCTGTCCCGATTGAAATGAACTTGGCTGTACCAAGCGCAATGAAATCCTCCATGAGGAGGGAGGCCACCGGCGAACCAAATCCAAACCCGCCCAGAACTCCCACACGGTGGTTGGTACTCGGAAGGGTGAAGATACCTCGAAAGGTGGGATTCGAAGGGTCAACGACAAGATCCTCAACTGACCGGCTGTACTCAAGAACCTGCGGCTGATAGCAGACGACGATGCCTTCGGGCGGTACAAAGCCATCGAGGAGTCCGCTCTCTCGAACGTAATTGATGTTGTCTTCAGGATGGAAGAAAGCATCGAAAGCGTGCTTTCCCGGTACGTTCGGGTATGTCGATCCTTCGCTGTCGGCCACACCAAACATTTTCGCATTTGATGTGAGAGTCTCGCTGGCCAACACTGGCCGCCATGGTCTCGGCGGATCTCGAGGACCCTGTGTAGCATCCGTTACTAGGGCAAAGGCAGGGGAGGTAAGCGATGGCGCGCAAGGTCAGGCTCTTGTCCAAATCACCGCTGGTCGCCGTGTTGGTGTTCTCGTTCGTTCTTTTTGGGACGCCAACCGGCTCCGCGCCAGCAGCTGAAGCAGGCGCCAACGCAGGACACCTCGGCGATGTGACCAGTCTGGAGGCCGACGGCGCCGGCTATTGCGCTCTCTTGACCTCAGGCGGCGTCGACTGCTGGGGTGGCGGAACTAGTGGACAGCTCGGGAACGGGATTATCTACAACGTCAAGAACAGCGGCCACCAAGGCTCTGCCTCTCCGGTCCAAGTCGAGGGTGTCGACGGTACCGGCACCCTGAGCGGGGTCGCGAGTCTCGTCAGCGGCGGGAGTAGCTATTGCGCCCTCCTGACCTCGGGTGGTGTCGACTGCTGGGGGTGGGGTGTTTTCGGCGGGCTCGGCGACGGGATCTTCTACACGGGCGCAGGTCCAAAGGGTTCTGCGGTTCCGGTCGCAGTCGAAGGGGTCGGCGGCACTGGCACCTTGGGCGGAGTCACAAACCTCGCGAGCGACGGCGGCAGCGTTTGCGCCGTCTTGAATTCAGGCGGTGTCGACTGCTGGGGAGAAGGCATTTACGGCGAGCTCGGAAACGGAGTCTTCTACTCGACTGGATATCAAGGTTCTGCCGTTCCAGTCCAAGTCGAGGGTGTCGGCGGTACCGGGACACTGACCGGGGTCGCCAGCCTGACCGCTCAATTCGGCGGCGATTGCGCCCTCTTGACCTCGGAGGAGCTTGATTGCTGGGGATTCGGTGCTTACGGCAATCTCGGCAACGGGGTCTTCGACAGTTCCGCGGTTCCTGTCCAAGTGGAGGGCGTCGGCGGTAGCGGGACCTTGACCGGTATCACAGCCCTCGCGAATGCCGGCGCCGGCTATTGCGCGCTCTTGACCTCAGGCGGCGTCGATTGCTGGGGAGACGGCGAACAGGGGCAGCTTGGAAACGGGCAGCTCTATACGACGGACACCGTGGGATCGGCAACCCCTGTCGAGGTGCAAGGCGTCGGCGGTACCGGGACTCTGGCCGGGGCCGCCAGCGTGATAGGCGAAGACTATGCCGTATGCGCGCTCTTGACTTCTGGCGGTGTCGACTGCTGGGGATACGGTGCTTTTGGCCAGCTCGGTGATGGCGTGTTCTACCCCACGCCGACAGGTTTTCCAATTCCGGTACAAGTCGAGGGTGTCGGCGGTACTGGCACCCTGAGCGGGGTCGCCAGCCTCACGAGTGGCGCCGGCAACTTTTGCGCGGTCTTCGAATTCTGGCGGCGTCGACTGCTGGGGTGCTGGAAAAACGGGCCAACTCGGCAATGGGATCTTCTACACGACGGGCGCTGAAGGCTCTGCTGTCCCGGTTGAGGTGCAGGGCGTTGGCGGCAAGGGTGTCCTATCCCAGATCCTCGCCACCGCGATCAGTGCGACCAGCTTCTACAAGGGCACCTCTTGCGCGCTTCTGACCACGGGCAAGACTGACTGCTGGGGTGCTGGCAAAACGGGCCAGCTCGGCAGCGGGTCGTTCTATGGGAAACCCCACAACGGCTCCGCGACGCCCGTCAAGGTCATTAAGTAGGAACGTGAAGTAGCCACACGATGCAGACCGGGGAGCGCGCGATAGGAATGGCCCGTCAGCACCAAACCCCTGCCCCCGAGGTGCCGTACGCGGGCGATGGGAGAGCGGCGTATTCGGTCGGCCCGTCCGTCGTGAAACGCCACAAAACTCTTTTCCGGTGAGTCGAAATAACAGGCCAAGTGGGACGGTTAGGAATGCCGCGGAGAGTCGTCGATGCACAAAGCTGCCCACATTCCTTGGCCATAATCCTGACCATAAACTCGAACGAAGTCAGTTGGACGTTGGCGTACCGACTGGATCGCTCTCCAGGTCAGAGCTTCGTCGACGGACCGCGTGGCACGGGGTGGACTGCTTGCTGCTGGTTAGCAGGTTGTCTCTGATCGGCTGAGCGGGTTTGCTACACCTTGATTGGTGCGTATCGGCCTCCACGCCCTTGGCATCGGGTCGGGCGCCGACCCGGCCGTCATCACGTCCGTGGCCCGCGCCGCGGAGGACCGCGGATTTGCC
Source organism: uncultured Acidimicrobiaceae bacterium (assembly GCA_963824445.1). Classification (GTDB taxonomy): domain Bacteria; phylum Actinomycetota; class Acidimicrobiia; order Acidimicrobiales; family RAAP-2; genus Bog-473. The sequence continues at coordinate 110,656 of CAWGPG010000006.1, forward strand.
ACCCTCTGGGCGGGCGAGCACGTCGTCATGGTGGACCGTCCCGGCTCGCGCTACCCCTACTCGGCCGACGGGCGCATCGGAGTCCCGAGCGACGCCGACTGGCTCGACCCGCTGGCTCTGTTCGGCTTTTTGGCCGCGGTGACGTCGAGAATCCGGCTGGCCACCGGCATCCTCTTGCTTCCAGAGCACAACCCTGTCGCCACCGCCAAGACGGTCGCCAGCGTCGACGTCCTCTCTCGAGGGCGCTTCATTCTCGGGGTCGGTGTCGGCTGGTCGGCCGAGGAGTTCGAGGCGCTCGGCGTCCCCTTCGGAGGACGGGCCCGTCGCACCGAGGACTACGTCGAGGCGATGCGGGTGCTGTGGCGCGACGATGTGGCCTCCTACGCGGGCACCCATGTCCACTTCGACCGAGTGCGCTGCTACCCCAAACCGCTGCGCCATGGCGTTCCGGTGGTCTTCGGAGGCAACAGCGATCGCGCACTGCGGCGGGTGGCCGAGCACGGCGACGGCTGGTACGGCTTCAACGTGTCGCTCGACGAGCTGCCCGGTCGCCTCGGTGTTCTTCGCACCGCGTGCTCGGCGGCGGGGCGCGCTCCGGAGTCGCTCGACACGATCGTGGCTTTGGTCGGCGCGGAGCCGTCGGACCTTCCGCACGTCGAGGCGCTCGGCGTGACAGAGACGGTCGTCGTAGAGGCGCCGCCTGCCCGCCCGGACGAGTCTGCTGAATGGGTGACTGAGCTCGCCCGGAAGTGGAACGTCGTACCGTCGTCCCGCTAGCCGGCATCTGCCACTCGGCGAACACGATGGCCGTTTCGTCCAAGTGCCGGGCTGAAGCCGCTCGAGGTGGCTCATGGAGGCCTGGCCAGAGTCCGGGAGAGCCTGCGCGGCACTGGAGGTCGCGTAATGCGACCCGCGGTCGTGGAACCTGGCGCGAACCAAACAGGACCGGTACGAGGATGGTTGGCAATCCGATTGGCAATCAACTTGCGGTCACTGGACAGACGGGCATTGACCCCCGGACGAAAGGGCCAGCTCAAAAACATTCGGGCCGACGATGTAGAAACCCAGGTCCACCCGAATGGGCCTCCGGAGCCGGTGGCGCAGGTTCGAGTCCTGCCGGGGGCGCTCAAATTGGTCCCCAGATCAGAGCCCCCTTGTTGCGGTGGTTTGAGCGCCGAATGCGGATCTTGCCATCCGTCTTGGCGATCAACACAGGGCGCTCAGCGGCCTTGTGCCGAGCAATTTCGATCGCGCGGGGAGACGTCGATGCCGAGCAGCGTCGGCGCCTTCGCGCGCCGCGAGAATCGTGTGCTCGCTGGTCCCGCACCCGGCGTCAAAGAAGGCGCCGCTCAGCGCCGCCGGCGTCAGCGAGGCGGCGAAGGGCGGGCCGTGGGCGGTCGATGCCCCAGGGCGAGCCGGGCCTGTGTGGGAATTGTCCCAGTTTTGGGTTGGGCCAGTTGCGCTCAAGTGATCATCTGCCGATCCGGCGAGTAGGGAGGCGCGTCTCTAGTCCGGCGTACTGGGGGCAGGCAGGCTCCAGATCCTGCACCGAATACATTGACCTGGTGACGACGGTTCGACTGGCAACGCTCGACGATCTTCCTCAGATTGCCCTTGTCCAAATGCGGGCATTTCAGGACGATCCGTTGATTACCTGGATGCTTCCTCCCGACGACTTTGAGCGGCGGGCCACGCTGTTGTTCGACTGCTTGATTCGCGCTTCGATGATCCACGAAAGCGTCTACACCACCGATGATGGTGTTTGCACGGCGACGTGGGCGCCGCCAGAAGCCTGGGTCCTCTCCGAGGAGCAGATCAGAATGATGGCCGAACCTTTCGCTGAGGCGGCCGGTGAGAGAGCCGATCGCGCCATGGGCGTCCTGATCGAGATGGCTGAAGTGCACCCGTCCGAGCCTCACTGGTACCTCGAAGGTCTGGGCACACATCCCGACTGGCAAAGGCGCGGGCTCGCCTCCGAAGTCCTGGCCCCGGTGTTGGGCCATTGCGACGCCGACGGTCTTCCCGCCTACCTTGAGACGCAGCGGGAGAGCAACGTTCCGTTCTACCGTCGGCACGGATTCGAGGTCATCGACACGAAGCAACTTTCGAACGGCGCACCGAATATGTGGCTGATGTGGCGGGAGTTCAGACCTGTATCACCGCCGATCGACGGCCGATGACAAAGGACTCGGCAGCGTTAACGGTCAGATGTCCAATCCCGGCGTCTCGTCCCCCGAGCCCGAGAGTGCCGACGTGCCCCGCCGTCATTGGCGTACGGGGATACGTCACGGAAAATGGGCCGACGCTTCCTACCGTGCCGCCTCGATCGTGAACAGGACTCTGGGCCGCTGGCCCCGCCATGTATCTACGGGTTCTGTCTGGCCTCGGTTGGTGAGGCCTGACTTCTCAAGTACCCGGACGGATGCCAGATCTTCTGGGTCAGCCGTTGCCCACATCGTGGCTCTGTGCAAGACATTGAATCCGAAGTCGAGCAAGAGCCGAGTGGCTTCGGTCGCGTACCCCCGCCCCCAACGATCCGGCGGAGGTACCAACCGAACTGCCCACTGTCCACATCCTCAATCCTGTCGATTCCGGCCCAACCACAGAAGCCCTCAGCGTCTTCAACAACCAGGTTGTATCGGAGCCGAGGGTCGAGGTCCGGCTCTTCGAGCAGCCATGGCAGCAAAAGGGATTCGGCTGAGTCTCGATCGACCCGGATCATGTACGTGAACATTGCTTCGTCGGATTCGAGTGCGAGAAGCGGATCTCGGTCGTGCGGGAGGAAGTCCCGAAGCAGGATCCGATCACCTTGGAGCCTCAACATCGGCCTGACGGTAGACGTCCGTGGAGCCGTGTCTCTCAGCCGGCATCGTTTGGGGACAGGCGTCCGAGGACGCAAGACGGCAGACTTGGTGGCAATGCCCAGCGTACCGCCCGAGAGAATCGAAGACCCTGCAACCGTTTTGCGGAGGTATCGAGGCGGCGAGCTGCAGGCGCTCTTAGAGGCGGTATCAACCAGCACTGATCACCTGAGTCCATGGCTGGCGTGGGCCTCGGTGGAGCCTTTGGAGCAAGGGCTCAGCGACTTCATCGCCCACTCGATTGAGGCCTTCGACCGTGGCGACAGCTATGAGGAAATCGGTTACTGGGTCAGGGCAGGCTGGCTCCGACGCGGCATCGCCTCAGCCGCTGCCCGTGCCCTTACGACAGTCGCGTTTCAGTTGACCGGGATGGATGAGGTCCACATCCACTGTGATGAAGCAAACGTCGCCAGTGCCGGCATCCCCCGAGGATTGGGGTTCCGCCTGCTGAGGACAATCGAGGAGGAAGTGGACGCTCCTGCTGAGATCGGACGAAGTATGGAGTGGGCGATAACGGTGAGTGAGTGGAACAGCGTTCATTGAGGAGGTCGTGGCCCGATGGAATGCAACCCCATCCCGGCGGGAGGTGGCATGGTGGGGCAGCGTAGGGTGAGTTCTTCCAACCTTCACCGAGGCCCGAACACCCTGGCAGTCAAACATCGTTTCGCCGAGGATTGTGGCAACGTGCTCGGAGAGTTATTGAGCGGTTGCTACCCGTTCGACTCGTATGCGATCAGCGAGTAGCTCTTAGGGACGTAGAGAGTCCCAGAGTCGTCTATCGCCGGGGCGGAGAAGACGTTGAAGCCGGTCGGAGTCAGACTCACGGTCCACAGCAACGAACCTTCCGGATCGAGGGCGAAGAGGCTGGTCTGATTCTCGACATAGATGGTGCCGTTGGCGTCCGACGCCGCCGGCGAAGCGAACCCGTTCTGACCGAGGGTTCCAGGGGCCGCGTAGGACCACGCCAAGGTGCCGTTGCGTTGTCGGACGGCGTCGACGGTCCCGACGTCGTTGCCGGCGACTACTTTTCCCGCTGCCGTGACGGCGGGGGTCGATTCGAAAGAACCGTTGGACACGTAGACCCACTTGGAAGTGCCGTCGGGATTGACGGCCTCGATATCGCCGGGCGTCGTCCCTTCACCGCCTCCTGTCGCGACGTAGATCGTGCCGTCGGGACCGACGGCGGGAGCGTTCTCGATATAGCCACCTTGCGGTCCATGTATCCGATACGTCCAAGTCAGGTGTCCACCCGTTGGACCAGCGGACAGTGCGTAAAGATCTCCGCCTCCGCTCGTCAGGTACACCGTCGTGCCATCAGGAGAGAGAGCCGGCGTCCCTCTCACCCCGAACGTGCCACCGGAGCCGGCGAACTTCCAATAGTCGTGTCCGTTCTTCGGGTTCAGTGCAAACATTTTGGAGCGCTGGTCCTCGACGTACACCGTCCCGTCCGGGCCGATCGTTGGATCTCCGAAGGGATTGAATCCACGACTCTGAGAGATTTTCCGCTCCCACAACGTCGCACCTCCCTCCTTGATGGCGTAGAGCCCTTGGCCCGCCCCCCGATTGCTGATCGTCACGTAGACGACGCCGTTGGGTGCGACAGCCGGAGTGCTCCTATCAGGAACACCCGCACCGGAGCCCGACCACAGGACCTTGTGCGTGCTCGGAGATATCGCAAACAAGCGAAAGGAATACTTACCTGATACCTGCAACAGGTAGATGGTTCCGTCGCTCCCGACGACAGGAGAGGTTCCCTCATCCCCGCCTGTGGGCTGGGGCGTAACTTTCCAGCTAGTAGCCGGCGACGACGGTCCGACCGCTTGGCTCGCACCCGCATGCGTGAAACCACCGCCGAACATGGGCCACTCGTCTCCACCGGCCAAGCTCGTGTTCGACGTCGCACCCACCGCAGGCGAAGCCAGGACCACGGCCAAGGCCGCCATCACCAGACCGACCGATGCTCCGCGCATGCGTCCCACAGGGCCTCCTTGAACCGCCAGAGGAACTCGCCTAAGCCAATCGGACGTTAGCAATGGGTTCGCGCTCAAACAATCGACAAACGGATGAACGCATCGTGCCGCCTAGCCGGCGTAAGGAGACACCCTCAGGCACGATTGGGCACGCGCGTTATGGGACACCTGCAGGTCCGCAGGTCTGCTGGAAGGGAGTTCCGCGGTTCATCTCCTTCGGCCATCAAGTGGCAGTGCCTCGCGCGCTGACGGCCGGAGTTCAGGAGTACCAATCGATCACGCACCGTTCGGAACGCACGCGGCGTCATATGTCTGGGCCTATCACCGCTACTAACTGGAGGCATCGCAGCCACCCGCGATGGCGTTCGCTGCAGCCCACCCGGCGTGGGGCTGGGCAGCCTTGCGGTGATCGCCCAGCCCCGACCACTCGGTCCGTCGCACGTCTTTTAAAGGCGAGGCGGGAGTGCGGGCCGTGCCTCCTGCGGGCTCATCCGCGGCGCGTTGCCCGTCGAGCTGTTGATCAGCGTGGCGGTGATGCCCCCGTCGTAGAACGACGTCGCTGCGTTCGACGTGTAGTCGGTGCACTCCACCGTGGCCGAGCCACCGGCCTTGAGGGCCACGTTCTGGCTCAGCGGCAGCGTCTCGTACGTCTGGTTGGCGACAGGTCCCACGGTCGAGAAGGCGCCCGTCTCACCATTGGCGCCGGACATGACGCACACGACGGTGTCGCCCTGCGCCACGACGAGCATCACACTGGCGTTGACGTAATAGGTGCCGCCTTGAGGTGCGGCGGCCGTCGAGAGCACGGGTGTGAGGGTTTGGGCTGTATTTAGCGGGACGGACGTTGCGCTGGTGCCCGACGCGCCGACCGAGATGCCCGCCGGTCCTTGGACGCCCTGCCGGCCTTGGACGCCCTGCCGGCCTTGGACGCCCTGCGGCCCTTGGGGCCCGACCTTGTTCCACGTGAGGCTCGAGTAACCGGTGGGACAGGCGGAGCTGGTCGCAATGTGGTTCATGACCTTGAGACCGGTGCCGGTGGGGTAGCAAGCTTTGATCTGACCCGCGGTGGTACTGCTGGTCAGGGCTGACGCCCCGAGCGGAACTGCGGCCAGGGCGGCGACTCCGGTGCCCACGGCCAGCCCTATTCGGACCCGCCGGCGACGGGCGCGATTTGTCACGACTTCAACGCTCTTCTTAACCACTACTTCCCCTTCCATCCGTTTGGATGTGTCCCGGCCAAACTTTAACTCAGCAAGTCTTCCCGGCGTCTGAGCGAGGAGGGGTAGGTCTCGCCGGGTCCACCAACGCAGTCAAGGTCGCGCCATCGTCGTAATGTCTGGCGGCATTGACCATCAGGACGACCCTGCGTGCATGATGGTACGCGTTGGTCGAGGCGTTGTTGGGACTGTCGGGGTGCCGGTTTCTGGCGGTGTCCGACACGTGCGAGGAGTTGATGGTCGAGATCGAGACCAATGCGGAGCGGGCGGCGTGCGCAACCTGCGGCACGCGCGCTGAGGCGCAGAGCGAATGCCGGTCGCCATCCGCGACCCTCCCCTGTTTCGCTACGCCGGCCCGGCCGGTCTCGCGCTGGCGGTGCGTGGATGCCGGATTGTGAGGCGAAGGCCTGGACGGAGCTTTCGGTGCAGTCTCGGCGCGGATGCTATTGACTCGGCGGGCGGAGGGTGAGGTGTGCCGGCAGGTGGCTGAGAACCCTCGGCCGGTGGCCGAGTTGGCCGAGGAACTGGGGGTCTGCTGGTCGACGGTGATGGGGCCGTGATCGAACAGGGCTAACGTTTGGTCGACAATCCTGGCCGGGTCGGCCCGGTGGAGAGGTTGCGGATGGACGAGACCTCTTTGCTGAAAGCCAACGAGGCCCGGTCCAACCGCAACGTTCAGGTCGCTGCGTAGGCGAGCCTGGATATCCCAGAACGCGCCACGAGAAGTTGCCAGCAAGTATCCCCGAGATGCCGTTCGTGGGCAGGCAACTATCGCAAGCACCGAGGCGACGGCGTCATTCGCCAACAGAACTTGGCAATCCAAATTGAGGGCAATCAAACGTGGGCTACTAGAGAGGCGAGCACGAACCGCCTGGACCGGACGCCCTGCTTGAGACTTCTCGGCACAATCAGCTGGACGGTCTGGACAACCCGGACGGGCCTCCGGAGCCGGTGGCGCAGGTTCGAGTCCTGCCGGTGGCGCAGGTTCGAGTCCTGCCGGTGGCGCAGGTTCGAGTCCTGCCGGTGGCGCTCTGAAATTCGCGGTTCTCGCGGTCCGGCGTGGTGAGCCGTCAGCCTGTCCCTCATGTCACCACGATTGATTCTGAGCTTCCTCGGGGCCGGCGACACCCAACCGAGGCGGCAAGAGCGGACCCTTGGAGTGATGTCCTTATGCCCACGGTTTATGCCCAAGTGCCGTCAACGGACGGTCGACCTCGCCCGACTCGGCGAGGAGCCCGTTTGTCAGGGTGGCCGGAGAACCCGGTGTCGCCGACTCGTGTCTGCGCAACTGGCTCAAGCGGGATACTCCGGCTCAAGCTGCTCGACGATCTGGCAACCCGCATAGGAGTCGGCGCGGTTCAACCAGCCGGCGCGCTCTTTCGGGGCCGCGACGGCGGTGCCGGTGATCCAAGGCTACAACTCTGTTGAGAACTTCTTCGGTCTGCTACTGGGTCCGCCTGCGTCCCGCAGGAATCGATGGGAACGTGGCGGCACGCGTGACGGGTCGTGCCAGAGGGTTCCGAGCGCGATCCACCGACAATCAATACGATCTCTTCATGCCCCGCTTAGGACAGGTTCCGCGATCGGATGGCAACCCGCCCATCGTAAAGACCATGTACACACTTCTCTTCGACGACCGGGATCCGGTGACCGAACCTGGCACTGCGACCGGCACGCCGGGCGACTGGTGGACGGTCTGGGCGAATTCGCCCGACGTGCTCGAGCACGCCGTCGCCGGTTTCGCGCTCTATGCCAGCCCCGCACGCAAGATTGCGCCAGAGTTGCGCGAGCTGGGCCAAATCCGCGCCGGTTGGCTGATCGGCAGTCAGTTCGTGTTCTCCCAGCACTGCAAAAGCTGCAGAGATATCGGTTACTCAGAGGAAAAGATCGAAGCGATCAAGCATTGGCAAGTATCGGATCTCTTCGATCCCGTTGAGCGGGCGCTCCTTGCGTACACCGATGCTCTCGTCTCGTCGCACGGCCGGGTCGCTGACGGCGTGTTCGACGTGTTGAAAGACAACCTGAGTGATGAGGCGATCCTCGATTTCACATACATCACAATGACGTATGCACTCCACGCGGTGATGTCGGTTGCGTTACGGACGGAATACGACGACCGAGCTGATCCGATCATTGAGATCGCCGCACCGGAGGGCAATCAGGCGGCGAACATCGGTCGTACCATCAGCGGACGCGACGACGCCCAATAGTCGTGCGCCAGAAGGAGATCCAGTTGTCGCCATACCTCTCTGACCCATTTGATGGACCACAACAGCTCAGGGAATTGCTGTCAGCAGGTCAGCCCATCCTGGCGCCGGGCGTATACGACGCACTCGGCGCTCGCCTGGTTGAAGAGGCCGGATTCAACGCCGTCTACATGACCGGATTCGGTACCGCAGCGTCGAGACTCGGGCGCCCGGACGTAGGTTTGCTCACCATGACCGAGACGGTCGACAACGCCAGGGGTATCGCCCGCGCCGTCCAGCTCCCGCTGATCGCCGACGCCGACACCGGCTATGGGAATGCGATCAACGTCGTGCGCACCGTGCAGGAGTTCGAGCAGGCAGGTGTGGCGGCGATCCACCTCGAAGACCAGGTTGCACCGAAACGATGCGGGCACCTCGACGGCAAACAGATCGTACCGATGGATGAAATGCTTTCGAAGATACGAGCGGCCGTCGCGGCACGCACGGCGCCGGAACTCGTCCTCGTCGCTCGTACCGATGCCGCCGCTGTGGAAGGGATCGATGTCGCGATCGATCGTGCCCGCCACTACCACGATGCTGGTGCTGACGTCCTCTTCGTCGAGGCGGCGACGAACGAAGCTGACATCGAGCGGGTCGCATCGAAGCTCGCCGACGTGCCGCTGCTGTTCAATTGGGTCGAAGGTGGCAAAACGCCACCGATTCCGTATGACATGTTGCGGGAGCTCGGCTTTGCCATCGTGATCTTCCCCTTGACGACACTCCTGACGGCCATGACCTCCATGCGACGCGCCCTGGCGCAGATCAAGGACGCCGGAACGCCCACGGAACTGCTCGAGGAGATGCCAAGCTTCAGTGCGTTTACAGAGTTCATCGGCCTCGGTGAAATCCACGCACTCGAACGCCAATTCACCACCTGATTGCGGTCGCGTCGGCTTCGTTCAACAGCTCTCTTTGCCTCGCGCGCGTTCGTCTCGCGATGCATGATCATCTCAACCTGACTCGACAAGGGGAGCAGAAGGTCCGGCCTATCGGGCCGACTCCGCACTGCGGGCCCTTGAGTGACAGGGGGAGGACCGTCAGCGAGGCCCGTTTGCGCAACAGTCCCGGAGCCCAGATTCGACTACCAGCAACCGTCGTCCGCATCGAGGCGGCGCGATCTGCCAGAGGCCCTTGATGGCATCCGATATGGCGATCGAATGGGCGCTACCGAGAAGATGGAGGTGAGCGCCCAGTTAAGTAGGCCCTGTTTAGAAGCACTGGAGACGACGGCCAAGAAGGTATGGACGCACCAGAGGGCCTCCGGAGCCGGCGGAGAAGGTGGCGCCAGCGAGTCTTGTTCTCCAAGGCGTCTGACGGCGTCTTGATGTCATGGTGCGGTTATCCAGAGAAACGAGCGTCGCTCGAATCGTTGCCGATGCGCGAGGTCCGAGTTGGTCAGACCGACAATCGTGGCCGCGCCAGGAATGGTCTGGCTGCTGTAGCGGGAGCGTCAGCCCGAGGAGTGCGGGAGAGTCACCCAAGATGACCGGCCCGGCTCGTGATAGAGAGCCAGGTTGGCGGCCTGCAGCGTGGTGGCCGTGGCCGGCGGCTCTCCCCTGCCGAGGTTGCGGGCGTAGACAGGGTGAGCGCCGCTGGAGACCTGGACCCGCAAGCGGTGACCCCTCGCGAACGTGTGACCGATGGGCCACAAGGCCACGGCCGCCGTGAAGGTCTCGTCCGGGTTCCGGCGGATGGATGAAGGCTCGAAGCGCTGCAGTCCGTCGCACACGTTGACGGACTGGCCGTCGGGCGACACGTCGCAGATCCGGACGAAGAAATCGGTGTAGTCCAGGCTCGAGCCCACGTGCAGCTCCGCCTCCACCGGACCGACGAGCTCGAGAGGCTCGCTCAGCTCGTCGGAGGTATAGACGAGGACGTCGGCGCGGGCCTCGAGAGGCCGATTGTCGAGGGCGCCGCCGGTGAGCATGCCGATGCCGCCCATTGACGGCGTCGGGTCGTCGGGGTCGTAGCGATATCGATCGGGCTCCGAGGGGGCCTCCGGAGGCACGGTCGAAAGGCGGCCCCCGGCATGGAGATACCAGCGGGTCGGCTGCGACGGAGGGGGCCAGTCCGGCAGGTCGCGCCAGCGGGCGCCTGCGCCCTGGACGTGAACCTTTACGGGCGTAGCGCCGAGCAGTCCCTCCCGGCCGAGCAACCACGTGTCGAACCAGTCCAGCGGGGCGTCGGTCATGCCGCCCTCACCACCCCCGCCCAGGTGTCCGCCCGCGCCGATACGCAGATGCACGGGGGCGGGCGAGGCGCGCAGGGCGGCGTAGTCCTCCACGACCCCGGGCAGCGGGTAATCGTGCCAGCCGTCGACGAGGAGGGTCGGCACCGTCCATTCCGCCAGGAGGGGCCGGAAGTTCACCGGATCCCAAAACGCATCCCCGGCGCTGCTATGAGCGAGCTGGTCCCGGTAGAGCTGCAGGTCGACGCCGGTGAGCCGGTGGATCACCTCACCGAGAGGGAGGTGGTCGAATCCGGCCTTCAGCTCCGCCATACGCCGCTCGATGCCCTCGGGGGAGATGTCGGTGGTGGGGACGCCGTTGGCCTGCTTGTTGAACTGGGTGGCGCCCGCGTCCCAGGGGATGATCACCTCGAGTGCCAGGGAGTTGCCCGGGTACCACGAGTACGCCCGCACCGAAGTCGACAGCGCGACGGCCATGGCCTTGAGGTGCGGCGGCTTGGTGGAAGCCAGCGCCCACTGGGTGAAGCCCATGTAGCTCCCACCGAAGGTGCCCATTGAACCGTTGAACCAGGGCTGGGAGGCGATCCAGTCCGCTGTGTCCCGACCGTCCCCCGCTTCGGCGAAGTAGCTGTGCGTGCCACCCGATCCGTCCGTGCCCCGGCACGCCTGTAAGACGTAGCGGTAACCGCGGGCGGCGAGTTCTGGGGCCATGGCCGAAGCAAGGTTGACCCTGCCGTACGGTGTGCGCTCCAAGATGGTGGGGGCGTCGTCGATACCGACGGGGTGGTAGACGTCGGCCAGCAGCACCGTCCCATCCGACATTGCGACCTTGACGTCCCGCTCGACCTCGACTTCGTTGGTGCGCTCCCGCATGCCGACCCCCTTCGCGACCGGGCTTCCGGCAACTGGCGAGGACAGACCCTATGTCATGACTCGTCGGCCTGGGACCTCTCGCACCGTTGACCAACCGGCGTGAGTCCACAGCTCACCTCACGGGGTACGAGTCATTTCCTTCGACACCGGGGCCGGCTCCAAGCCGGCGTGCCGGGTCGGTGTCTTCAATCCTCACGGTGCCCGGTTGGCCCTCCACTTGGCGCGACCGGAGTCGCGAGGTGTTGGCTCGGCGTCTTCGCCGGGATGACTTGGTGAGGCCGAGGAGCCGCATGTCAACCACGGCCAATCGGACCAACACGGGCTCGAACGACTCGTCCCAAGGGTCCCGGGCGGGCTCGTCGGTGATCTGCCGCCAGAGAGGGTCACAACCCTCGTATTTGCTTCAAATCCGATAGGATTAGTAATGTATACTGGACCAGGCACAGAGAAGCAAAGACGAGGTTGAGCCACGTGGCCGGCGATCCGAGAAAAGCAGTTGCACCCATAGCGCCCGAGACGCTCCTCGACATGGCCTCCGACCTGGCCTTGGTGGCCGACGCCTGGACGTGTTCCCTCGAGCAACGCCCAGACGCCCGAACGGGTCTCAGAGTTCTGGCCACCGAGAGTTACGACGTGTGGCTTCTGCGGTGGCCCGCTGGCTCAACCGTCAGCCCCCATCATCACGGCGAATCAGACGCCGCATTCGTCGTCTCGGCTGGCGCCCTCGAGGAGACCCGTTGGCGCGACGGCAGCCGAAAGGTGCGACAGCTCACCCAGGGACAAGGCGCCACCGTCGAGCGGGGCGTGGTCCACGACGTCGGGGCCCAAGTGGAGGCGCTGAGTGTGCACGTCTACTCTCCCCCGCTTGCCCATATGGCGTTCTTCGACGACTCGGCCGAGAGGGTAGTGCTCGAAAAGCCGGTGGATCCCCGCAACGATGCAGTCTTCGTGGGCGGACCCTCCACCATTGCGCATTCTGGACTCGAAAAGGTCCTCCAAGAGGTCCGGGAAGGCTCGCCGAGAATCGAACAGAGAGATCTCGCCGCTGCCGTTGATCCGGAAGCGCTCGTGACATACACACGTCCCGACGAACTTCCGGGACGTGTGTGGGATGAAAGTCCCTCGACTCAGCCAAGAATCGCGGCGCTGCGTGTCGAAGATGTGATCTTCCTCGATGACCTCAGGGCGCTGGGTATCCGCTGGATCGACAAGCTTGTCGACCCTTGCACCTCCCGTCAGGACGTGGAGAGGCTCTGGACCCTCATCCGCATGTGGGCTGCGAACCACGAAGATGTCAACGACATGCTCCAGCTCTCCGCCCAAGCGCTCGCCGTCGAACGAGAAGTCCAAAAGATGCGGGACATGATTCGGCTCTGCGAGAACTACCGGCGGTGAAGTCCCGCTGACGCGTGCCGGGCGACCGCGTGATCGTCCACCCCTTCGCAGCACCCGCGGCTACGAACTACAGCTTCTGAGTCGCGGTGTCTGCCAGACGCCTTCCGAAGGGCAGCGAACATGTCAGCCCGGGGCTGACAGCGTTCAGGACGTGGACGGAGTGCACCGTGTCACGTACGACGATGTCATCCACGAGCTTTCCCGAGCGATCGACTAACTGTGCGCGGTTACCAGCGAAGGATCTCAAGAGTTCGTCCTCTTGGATCTCAGGGACGAGTTCCATCGCCTCCCGCGCGATATACCGTCTCGCCAGGGACTTCCTAACCTCTCTGCGCAGCAGGTCCTGGAACTCACGTGCGCGCATCATCCGGTAGAAACCCGGCCAACGCAGCGTCTTACCCAATTGCCCCCCGCCATGCTGCCGAACGAGTACGCCTCTCGTCCGAAGGCCAACATTGCCCCAGGTCCCACAATGACGCGGCCGTCCGTCCTTTTGGACAGATGGACACCAAGAAAAGGAAAATCAAGATCCGGCGTGGCGTAGATGTGGCTATTCACCAATGCTGTCCTTTGCGGCTTCAGCTCCGCGTAGTACCCCCTGAACGGTATGACTCGGAGGTCGTCCGCGAGTCTGCCGGCCAAGAGGTCGGCATGGAGCCCGGCGGCGTTCACAGCGACACTCGCGAGAATGGGGCCTCGGTTGGTGTGGATGGCCACACCGCGGTCGGTGTCTACGACAGAGTCCACCCGGTGATCGAAGAAGAATCTTGCCCCAGTTCGCATGGCATCACCAGCGAGTACGTGCACATATCCTCGAGCATCAAATGAGGCTCCCTCACGTGCATAAAGGGCGCCAATACCTCTGGCGTGGGGTTCGACGTCCCTGATCTCATTCTCGGCCAAGAGCGTTACATGGACACCGTTGGCACGACCACGAGTGAGGAGTTCTCGTAGAACGTCCATTTGTCGGTCGGATGTCGCGGTGACGAGGATTCCACCCTCTTTGACCGGAACCCCTCGCTCGGCACAATATTCGCGCAACTCGCGGTTCCCGCGAACGCAGAACTCCGCCTTCAGCGACCCAGGCTTGAGGTTGTAGCCGGCATGGATCACACCGGAGTTCCGACCACTCTGGTGCATCGCCGGACCCGCCTCCTTCTCCAGGACCATGACATCCACGCCCTCCCGCGCGAGATGGAACGCCGTACTGACGCCGACTGCCCCAGCTCCGATGACCGCCACCTCGACCTCTACCACATCCACTCCTCCCTGATGAGAGCGCACCCTGCACCGGTGTTGTGCGCCATGCGAGTTGGCTTCGCTGGCGTCCGCCGTGCGCATCACTCCTTCTCGACGACCGACGTCTGAGCCGCAGATCAGCTCAAGAATGCACCAGGAGGACGACCTAACCAGAGAACGACCTGGCGCCGGGCGGGCCATACTCTTGATTCATGGCCAGGATCCGGGGTGAGGCAGCTCTCGATCCTCCCTCTCAACCGAGCTCGGACGCGACTGCTCAAACCCTCGTCCGGGCCCTCGCTCTTACGACGTTCCTCCTATGGCTCGGTGCGAGCGCCATCCTCCCACTGCTGCCGGAGAACTTGCGCGATCGTGGCGCTAGCGATGCCCTTGTCGGTGTCGTCATGGCTTCGTACTTCGTCGCCGCGTTGGCTTGCCAGTACCCGGCGGGACGACTCGCTGACAAGGTTGGCCGGCGACCGGTGCTCATTGGTGGGTTGCTGTCATATGCGGTAGGAAGCTTCGGTTTCCTCGCCCCCGTCGGCCCTGTGGCCGACATCGGTCTACGGTCGCTTCAAGGAGCGGGCGCAGGAGCGGCCGAGGTCGCGGCTCTGGCGATGGTCGCGGGTAATGTTGCGCTGGCACGGCGTGGGCGAGCCTTCGCCTCCATCTATGGCGCCCAACTCGCGGCCATGGCTGTTGGCCCTCTCGCCGGTAGTTTGATCGGCTTGTCGGCAATGAGTGTGGTGTTCTTCCTGGCCGGTGCGACAGCAGTCGCAGCCACCCTTCCGGCGATCGCTGGCGGAGTCGTGGCTCGAGCCGACACCGGACACACGGCGACCAACCGATTGAACAATCGCGGGTGGCCACGGATGAACCGATCAATTGTCGGAGCATTGTGCACTGCTGGCGCACTGGGTCTCACGATCGGTGTCTACGAGTCGTGCTGGACGCTGCTTCTCGAATCACGTCACGCCACTGACTGGCAGGTAGGACTGAGTTGGACCTTGTTCGCGGTGCCCTTTGTGGCCATGGCCCGACCTGGCGGCTGGCTGGCCGATCACGCCGACCGAAGATGGCTCGTCGTCGGCTCTCTGGCATCCTCCGTCTTCTTCTGCAGCCTCTATCCGTTCGTCACCAATTTGCCCCTGCTATTGGCACTTGGTGGCCTCGAAGCCGTGGGCCTGGCCGTCGCCTTGCCGTCCGCCCAGTCATTGCTGACGCAAAGCTCAGTCGAGGGCGAACTGGGACGCGTCCAAGGATTGTTCGCCACAAGCGAGACGGCAGCGATTGCCGTGTCCGCCGGCGTCGCAGGAGCGCTGTTCGGCCTCGCCACCTTTGCTCCGTTTGTGGCCGGGGCCGCAGGCGCTGGTGCGCTGACCGCATGTCTCCCGTTTGTCTGGTGGCCTGTCCCGGGTAGGGCTAGAAACGTCGCGGCGATAAACCGCGCCGTCGTTGCTGATGGAGCGATTCCTTTCTGAGGCGGATGGGTCGCCGACCTCTTGGACGGGCATTTCTCTGACGATCAACGGACCCCAATCGCTAGGCACGGGGGCGTTGCTTCTCCGGGTCGTAGATGGCGAGCGGTGCGACAGTGGCGTTGACCGTGCTGCCGCCCACTGCTACCTCCACCTGCTCGCCGTCACGTGCGTGCGCAGTGTCGAGAACCGCCAGTCCCAAGAGTCCAAAACGTGCGCTCGGCGCCGGACTGGTCAGTGTTCCAACCTGGACGCCGTCGTGTGTCACCCGGGCTCCATACTCCGGTAGCTGCTCACCCTCGAGGCGGAGAGTCTTGAACCGCCTCGGTGGATTGGCGGCGATCTTCTCGAGTGCCTCGCTCCCAATGAAGTGGACCTTCCCGAGCGCGACCACCTTGTCGAAGGAAAGGTCGAAAGGAGTCCGTTCGTGGGCCTCGTAGTCGTAATCGAGCACCACCAGTCCGGCCTCGACCCGCAACGTCTCGACGATCCCCACTCCGTAGGGGCGGGCCCGCAACTTCGTCACGACTACTTCCCACAAGTCCGCGGCGTGTTCGGGACGGCAGAACAGCTCGTAGCCGAGTTCGCCTCCGAAGCCAGTCCTGGAAACGACGCATGGCACGCCGCCGACCGCTGTCGGCTCGGGATGGAATCTGAAGTACTTGAGTTCCGCCACGTTGGCGGCGCACAGAGGTGCGAGCGCCTCCCGTGCCCGGGGGCCCTGGAGGCCGAGGTGCGGCATCGAGAGCGTGACGGGCTCGATCTCGACGTCTAGATCGGCGGTGGCATTGGCGAAGTGCTCGGCATGCGCCGAACCGTTGGTCATGACCCAGACTCGGTCTTTCAGGCGGTACACGGTGCCGTCGTCGATCATGAGCCCGTCCTCATCGCACAGGGCGCCGTAGCGCACTTGCCCCACGTCGAGTCCGGCAACGTTGTTGGAGTGGATCCGCTGAGCCGCGGCGAGCGCGTCCGGGCCCGAGAACTCCCACTTGTTCAGCGGCGACACATCCCACACGCCCAGGTCTTCCCGCACTGCTCGGTACTCGCCTTCGGTGTCACCGAAGTCTTCGGTCCAATACCATCCCCCCTCCTCCATGAACGTCCCACCAAGTGCTGCGGCCAGCTCGTAGAAGGGACTGCGGATCGATTCGGATTGCATCAATTACCTCGGGTTCGTGTCCGCGACCTATAGGGGCCCTCACGACGTAAAAATCACTCTCCCGCTCAAGGATCCCGAGTTGTCACTGTATGCGCCGCAGGCGGTGCGTGCTTGGAGCAGTGGCAGGGTGCAATGGTGGGTCGGTGAGCACCATCGTCGTTGCGTCTGGGGACGCTGGCTACGGTTTCTTCGTCGACGACCAGGGTCGCCTACGCCAGGCGGGATTCGGGCCCGAGATCGACACCCACATGCGACAGCTGCCGGAGAGGATCCCGCCTGCGCTCTACCCGCTGGCGTATCCCGCCTACGACGAGGAGCCGACCCGTGCGCCCGCCTTGCGCGTGACGCACAGTGACGGCACCACAACCACCCGGTTGAGTGTCGACGACGTCCGGGTGGTCGGCTCTCAGACCGACATACGCCTCGTCGACCCCGACTGCTGGCTCGAGGTCACGTTGTCGTTCTGCTCAGAGGACCATGGTGCCCTGAGCCAATGGGCGAGGATCACCAACAGGCAGCGCGGGAGTGGTCACCCTCCACGAGGTCGCCGCGGCCTCACCTCTGCTCACCACTCCGACGCCGTACCTGACCCACTTCGGCGGGGGTGACTGGGCCGCCGAGTGGACCACGACCACCGAGGCTCTGAACCCGGGGACCAAGGTGGTCGAGTCGCGCGGCGGTGTGCAGCAGCACCTGCGGTCCTGTCCCTTCTTCTTGCTCGCCCCCGACGGGTCGCCAGAGGATTCGCGCGGTACAGTCCTCGCCGGCGCTCTGGCCTGGGGTGGCAATATCCGATTCGCCTTCGAGCGGACGACCACCCCTGCGCTTCGGGTCTGGTGCGGACACAATCCGGCGTCATCCGAATACGTGCTCGACCCGGATGCAACCTTCGTCACACCCAAGCAGATCTGGATGTGGTCGACCGATGGAATGGGCCCCCTCACGCGCCGCTTCCACCGCTGGGTCCGCGCTCACGCCATGCGCGACGGCGACAAGCTGCGGCCGATCGTGGTGAACAACTGGGAGGCCACTTCTTTCTCGTTCGACAGTGACCGGCTCGTGGGGCTCATCGACCACACCGCAAACGTGGGCGGGGAGCTCTTCCTTCTCGACGACGGCTGGTTCGGCAACAGCCATCCCCGTAACGATGACACCACGGGTCTGGGTGACTGGGAGGTCGACGAAGCCAAACTGCCCGGCGGCCTCGGACCCGTCATTGCGCGAGCCGGCGCTCATGGTGTCCGGTTCGGGCTCTGGGTGGAACCCGAGATGGTGAATCCCAACTCGACCCTTTACAACGAACATCCCGACTGGGTGGTGGGCCAACCGAGCGCGGCGCCGACGCCGATGGCGCCACCAGCTCGTCCTCGATGTCCTGCAACCGGATGTCACCGAGTTCGTCTGCGGTGTGGTGGACCGCGTCCTGGCGAAGAACCCAGGCGTCAGCTACCTCAAGTGGGACGCGAATCGGCCCCTCACCGACCCCGGATCCCCCATGCTCGCCACCGACCGGCAGGCCAACTACTGGGTCGACCACGTCTGGGCAACATGGCGCCTGATGGAGACGGTGGCGGAGCGCCACCCCGAGCAGACGCTCATGCTGTGCGCCTCGGGCGGCGGGCGGGTCGACCTCGGGTCACTGCGCTGGTTCCACGAGGTCTGGCTCTCGGATAACACCGATCCCCTCGAGCGGGTGCGGATGCAGTGGGCCGCGTCCCATTTCCTGCCGTCGACCGTGGTCGGCGCGCACGTGACCCGGGAAGGAGACCGCCCGGTGGCTTTCGGGTGTGCCGTTGCCATGAGCGCGCGGTTTGGCTTCGACATCGACTTTGCGGCTATGACCGACGAGGAATTGGCTGTATGCCGCCGCGCGGTGGCTCTGTACCGGAACATCCGGCCGATCGTCCAACAGGGCGACCTGTGGCGGCTTGTCCCCCCGCCTGAGCGTGCCGCCCTCAGTTACGTGTCCTCAGACCGCCGCCGGGCGGTCCTGTTCGCGTTCCAGCTCACCCCCCTCACGAATGACGCGGGCTCGCTTCGCCCTCAAGGGCTCGATCCGGACCGGACCTACGAGATCATCACGGTCGATCTCGAAGCCAGCCTCGATCCGACCTGGAACGACGCAGAGCGACGACAAGGCGCGGCGCTGATGGAGGAGGGTCAGGAATGGCCTCTATGCGACGCCTGCACCGCCCGCATCTTCCTGCTCCGATCCGTGTGAACAGCGATCAGGAGCACCCATTGCTCAGCGCCTTCTTGCAGAGGCGCTCCCGAGTGCGGTCATCGACCCGACGGTATGCGGGGCATCTTCATCTCTGGTCGGGCAGCGGCGTCCAGTTCTGCTCGACGACCCAACAGACGCCTGCCGGAGGCGACCCAACCGGACCGTGCTTGCAGAGCTTCGTCGGCGGGTGATTGTCATGGACCTCAACCACTCGGTACTCCGTCGGACCGTAGAACTTGTTCGGCCCATAGCTCAGCACTGGTGAATAACCGCCCGGAAAGTTCTTGATGCGCGACATTGCCTCAACGAAAGTCCGCCGATTGAGGTTCTTACCGGCCATGGTCGCGGCCTGAGCGAAGAGGCGTATCTCTTGACACCAGCCCTGGACCGGCCCTTGCTCTTCAATGTCATCGTTGATATTGCCCTTTGGCACTTGAGGGTAGGCGTGATGCCACAGATCCCAGCAGCTCCGTACTCCTGGGTCGTACCCCCCTTGTGATTCAGCGACCGGAAGGTCGATGCCACCGAGGGTCTCTGCCGTGACACCGTCCTGGTTGTTGAGTGCCTTCTCGTAGGGGATTGGGATCAGTCCGAGCGCAACCTCAATTTCGGACTGGTAATCGCTGAGGAGGAGCTTGGGGAAGTAGTCCTGCGAAGTCTCGGCCGCTATGTATGGAGTGAATGCGTTCTCGGGCAACAAGGGAATCACCGATTGGACCCCGGCTGCCTTGAGCCGTTCTACCGCCAGGGTCGCGGTCGAGTCGGTGTTGGCGGTCTCACCGACGTCCGCTGTGACACTGACCACCTGAGGGACCACACCGATCCTCTTCAGGTCCGGCAAGAGGTAGGAATTGAGCGCACTCTGGTCACTGGCCTGGTCCGATACAACGACACCGACCTTCTTGCCCTTACCGAGACGACCCGAGCTGAGGCCCCAGCGGACAGTGGCCGCGAGGATGGGCGCGTCATCCGCGCCCGTCCACCACAAGTACGGTGCTCCGAGGTTCGTCCAGTTGGTGGTCGTGGTCCACTGCGAGAGCATCGGCGTCTTACCTTCTCGGGTGATGCAGAGCTCATTGGTCCCTTCGAATGTGCCGAGCCCGTCTACGACAGCGAAGACGGGCGGGTTCCCCTCAGTCCATTGCTTGCACAGCGCTCGTTCCTCGTCCAAGTTGGTCGGATCGAAGCTCACGATCATCGGGTTGATCCTCCGACCGTGTATTCCCCCGGCATCGTTGATCTGATTCACGAACAGGTGGATTGCTTTGGTCTGCTCGCCGTATTCGGCGTCCGACTCAATCTCGAACTCCCCCTCAATGCTGGTGAATGAGATGATCGGGAAGACCACGTTGATGTCGCTTGCCGTGACACCTCGTGAGCTTGTGCTCGCCTCGGACACGGGGATCGCAGCAGTCGTGGCACCCGACGGCGCGGCGACGCCGAATGCCGCCGTGGCAGCAAGAACGGCGAAGGCTCCCCCGGCTCTCAGCAGCTTTCGTCTTGCTCGCGATTTTCCCCAGCATCGCATCGCCATTCCCCCCGGGCCCGCAGTTCGAACCACTCCGCCCGGAAAAGGGTATCGCTCGTGGGACCAACAATCAGAGCAGGTCATTGCCCACGGCCTCGGCGAACGGGGCGGCGCCAACATCGTTGATCGTCTCGAGACCGAGACCGGTGGCCACATGGGGTTGGGGCCGGTCAACGACGAACTGACCTACCTGGAGCTCAGAATCCGGGTACATCGGCGTCTTCGCAGGACCCGTCCTGATGGGTCAGTAGAGAGCACACGATGTCTGAGGTCCATTCGCTGATCACGATCCCTCCTTGGAGGGAAATTATCCTTCCAAAGATGCGCTTCTCCACGGGCATGCC
Source organism: uncultured Acidimicrobiaceae bacterium (assembly GCA_963824445.1). Lineage (GTDB taxonomy): Bacteria > Actinomycetota > Acidimicrobiia > Acidimicrobiales > RAAP-2 > Bog-473. Next base: position 131,381 of record CAWGPG010000006.1, read on the forward strand.
CGGTCTCGACCGCTATCCGCCGGGTTTCTCCGCCGAATGGGCGACCTCGCTGAGTTCGACCGACTTCCAAAGGATCGCTCGCACCGCCGACGAGCTCGGCTACGACTCGATCAACATTCCCGAGCACATTGTCATGCCGGACGATCTGGCGCCGGCTATGGGCAGTTATTGGCCCAACGCACTGAGCGCGATGGGCTTCGTCGCGGGCGCGACGACACGCATTTGCGTGAACTCGTGCGTGATTGTATTGCCCTATCACAACCCGATCGTCCTTGCGAAGGCCATTGCGACACTCGACGTCTTGTCGGGAGGCCGGGTGATGTTGACCTTCGGAGTCGGACACGCCGAGCATGAATTCCAAGCGCTCGGTGTGCCGTTCACGCAACGCGGACGAATTGCGAACGAATACGTAGAGGCCATGCAGGTGCTTTGGACAGAAGACGCGCCTTCATATCGGGGCGAGTTCGTGCGATTCGATCGCATCCGGTTTGAGCCCAAGCCGAGTCAGAACCCTTATCCACCGATCTGGTTCGGAGGCAACTCGACGGCGGCGCTTCGACGCGTGGCCAGATATGGCAACGGCTGGATGCCGTGGCTTGTCCAACCCGACGAGCTCCCCCGTCGTCTTGAGGAGTTACGTCAGATGCCGCGCGACCGCCAGAGCAGAGAGTTAGATATTTGGTTTCCTCCCTCGCCCATCCGGATCAGAGAGGATGACCACTCCCTGACTGCCGACGTACCCCAAGACCGGTTTTCGAGCGCCCAGGAGGTGATCGACGCCATCGCCACGCTCCAGGAATTGGGCGTGACGTGGACCGGGATCCCGTATCCCGGACCGGCAGAGACGTCACTTTCCGAGTACCTCGAGCGGCTCGCTTGGGGTGCAGAAACGGTCATGCCGTTGTTCGGATGACGTCAGGGGTTACTGCTCGGCAATCCCTCTTGGCGCTCTGCTGCCAGCGTAGGGTTGCGATCGTGGCCGGTTCGGCCAGGGGCCGTGCGCAGTCGATCGCCTCCCGCCTTCCACCGCGGATCCGTGAGCACAATCTCACCTTGGTCGCAGCGGGCGTGGCCTTCTACGCATTCTTGGCGTTGGTGCCCGCGCTGGTCGCGTTCATCTCGATCTACGGACTCGTGGCCAATCCGGCGAACGTCACCAAACAGGTAAAGGACGTTGCGTCGGCGCTCCCAAAGGAGGTCCAGAACTTCCTCGTCTACCAGCTCACCTCCATCATCCATGCCAACCGGGCCGGAGTATCGATCACGCTGATCGTCGCCATCGCCCTGGCCTTGTGGAGTGCGTCAGGAGGGATGGCGGCGCTCATCACCGGGGTCCACGTCGCTCACGAGCGGGACCAGCCCAAGACCTTCGTCAAGAACCGCGGCAAGGCGTTGTTGCTCACCTTGGGGACGATCGTGTTCCTGAGTGTCGTGATCTTTGTACTCGCGGCACTCCCGCCACTCTTGTCGAACGCCGGTCTCGGGTCGGGGGGGCGGATCGCCTTGGGAATTCTTCGCTGGCCGATCCTCGCGGCCGTGATGGTCGTGGGCATCGGGCTCCTCTATCGATTCTCCATGAAGGATGGTCCGCGGGGATGGCTGGGCATCGTCACGCCGGGAGCGGTGATGGCCATGGTGGGTTGGTTGATCGTCTCAGCCGTCTTTGCCGTATACACAGCGAACTTCTCGAGCTATAGCAAGACCTACGGCGCGTCTGGCATCGATCGTTGTGCTGCTTCTCTGGCTTTGGCTTAGCTGCTTGTTGGTGCTCATGGGCGCCGAGCTGGGACGGCTCAACCTCTGATCAGAGCTAGGCAACCGGGGCGAGTGCCCTAAGATTTCGAGCCGGAGGACCTCGTGACAAGCTACGGACCCGACATCTACACGGAACCCGACGGGGACCCCGACACCTTGAGGAATCTCGGGCCCCTCAGCCCTCTGGCCGGAGTCTGGGAAGGCACCAAAGGTTCCGATCAACACCCGATTCTCGAAGGCGTCGAGCAGAACTCATTCGTCGAGCACTACGAGCTCCAGCCAATTGACCGCCAAACGAACGGACCGCAGTTGTTCTACGGCCTTCGCTACCACACTCACATCACCAAACCGGGAGAGACGGAGACGTTCCATGACCAGGTCGGCTACTGGCTATGGGAGCCCGCGACGCAATCGGTGACCCTCACCCTCGGTATCCCGAGGGCTCAAGTGCTCTTGGCGTCGGGGCCGGCCGCACCAGATGCGACCGACTTCGAGCTCAAGGCAACACTTGGGTCCGAGGTCCACGGCATCTTGTCGAATCCGTTCCTCTACGAGGCCTTCCGGACGGAGAGCTACCGGGTTCACGTGACCGTTCATGACGATGGAACTTGGTCGTACGAAGAAGAAGGGATGCTCCGGATCCCAGGCAAGGAAGACCTGTTCAGCCATATCGATCGCAATACCCTGACGAGGATCGGACCTCCCGAGCTGAACCCTCTCGCTGGCGCGGCAGACCAGTCGACTCCAGCCTCACGTCGGGACACGAGTCTCGGCATTGGATCCTTGAGGCAGGCCGCCCTCGCTGGAGCACTTGACAAAAGTGTCGGAATGTTGCGCTGAGTCGATCCCTCACCCGTCGGGAAGCTTCCCGATCTCGATGCAGGAGCAGTGTCCCTCGCACACCGGGTCCCCGACCACCACCGTGTACGGCGCGTTGCGCGTCAATCCGTGAATTGAGACTACGTCTTGCTGGCTATGAGCTCAGAGGCGTCTTCAAGTGCCTGGTACCCAGCGTTGTAGCCCGGGATGAAGGTGATTCCCGGGCCTCCATAACAGCCAGCACCCGCGAGATAGAGACCGCGCAACGGGACGGGTAAATCTGGCCACCCCCGCGGTCCAGGCCGGAAGCAACCCATCTGCCCGGGATGAAGCAACCCGTGACAGAAGTCCCCACCCGGGCATCCGAACATCGTGCCCATATGAAATGAAGCGAACGTGGTGTGGCGGATCACTATGTCCTTGAAGTTCGGGGCGAGGCGCGTCATCTTCTCAATCACCTTCTTCGCCATTTCGTCTTTCAGCCGGCCATGCTGGCTCGCGTCCACTTCCACTGGAAAGTAGAACGCGAATGCGCTGGCGGCATGCTTGCCCTCTGGCGCCAAACTTCGATCGTGCAAGCTCGGAACCTGAAAGCCCATTGCCGGATCCGCCGGCACGATCCCTCGCCGGCAATCCTCCCAATCCCGCTGCATCTCCTCGGCCGATCCGAATATGCCAAGCGAGTGTTGCATGCCTGGTTCGTTCAGAAACTCGTAAGGCGGTGCATACTCGGGGAGACCATCCAACGCGAAGTGCATTTGAATGTATGCAGCTCGGTGATCGACGGTTGAAACACGTTCAACCAACGGTGGCGGAAGGATGCTCGAGTCAATGAGCTGGGTAAAGGTCACCCCTGGGTCCAAGTTGGAGATGACGATGGGCGCATTGATGACGGCACCGTTCTGAAGCTGAACACCGGTCACCCGATCAGCCTCCGTCAGAATTGTCTTGACCGGCGTCCTCAAGCGGAGTTCGCCCCCGTGAGCTTCGAAGAGCGACTTCACGCGGTCAGCGAGAGAACCGATTCCACCTTCGATCTTGCTCATCATCACATCACCGGGCGGCGCTGCGAGAGCGAAGGCCAGACACGCGGCGCTCCCCGGTGTGTAGGGACCGCGATAGGTCGAATTCACCGCCAGGAAGGCCAACATACCCCGAAGGATCCGGTGCTTCTCCTGGTCGGGAAGGAATCGACCGAGAACGTCCATCGCCGACCCGAACAGCATCTCGTTGATCGCGGTCCGCTCTGATTCGGTTCGAGCACTGGCATACATCTCGTCGAGAGTCTTTGGCGGTTCGCGCACGTCGAAGCGACCAATGGCGCGGGCGGGGCCTTCACTCCAGGCGAGCAGTTCAGCCATCCCGGTCACGGCACTTGAACCATGCTTCTCATCCAAGTGCATCATCAACTGCACCGGATCTCGATAGAAGATCATTGGCTCGTCGCCGGGTCTTCCAATGTTGACCGACATGACGTCGGTGGTGATCATCGGACACTCATCGAAGCCAAGGTCGGAGCGGATCTCACTGGCCAGAGGGAACAGCACCGAGCCTGCAATCTCGAAGCGATAGCCCGGGAAGAGTTCGACAGTCGCGGCCATGCCGCCGCTGTAGTGATTCTTCTCGAGACACAGGGTGCGGAGGCCGTCCCGTTGGAGCAAGGCTGCAGCCGTGAGACCGTTGTGGCCTGCGCCGACGACAATGGCGTCGTAGTCGCTCATTCGGGTAACTCCTCTTGTCTGAAGTGCGAGGTACGGGGAGATAGGGAAAGACTTGAGGCAGTATCCGGATGAAGTTGGAGCGCCCTCGCAAACAGAACGCTCTCGGTTTCCGGACGATCTGGGTCTGGGACACAAACGTCAACTGGGCACACGTCGGCACACGCCGGAATCTCATTGAACCCCACGCACTCGGTGCAGAGATCGGGATCGATCTCATAGATGCTCTCCCCCAAGCTGATGGCCGAATTGGGGCATGCCGGCATACAGGCGTGGCACGAGATGCACTCCTCGGTGATCAAGATCGCCATCGGCTCCCCGTTCTGCTCCTTGCTCGGCCAGTCTCTCAGGGGTATGCTCTTATGTCAAACCTGACATTGTAGAGTCAGTCATGACATACCAAGAAGCATGCCGGGTAGTCTTTCGACGCGATGCTGATCACGACCACCAACCGCACCGAACTGCGTCGACAAGCCACACGGGATGCGTTGCGAAAGGTGGCGTTGGCCAGATTCGCTGATCGAGGTTTCGACAACGTCACCGCGGCGGAAGTGGCCGAAGAGGTCGGCGTCACCGAGCGGACGTTCTATCGTCACTTTCCGACGAAGGAGTCAGTCCTTTTTCAGGACTACGAAACTCGTCTCGATTGGCTCGCAGATGCCCTCGCGAGGAGGCCGTCGACAGAGTCCATCTTCGACTCGGTCCTGGCCGCTGTGAGCAACTTTCCCCACGACATGGAGATCGTGAACCAAGCGGCGCTGCTGCGCTCCAGTGTGATCAGCGGAGATCGCGTTGCCGCTCACTTACGGGTCGTCCAATCTTCGTTCGCGGCCGTCATCAGCGAATTCATCAGGGTAAGACATTCTGACTTTTCCGATATCGACTTGTTGGCCGCAGTGGCGGGCAATGCGCTTGCGGGCGCGTTGGTGGCCGCAGTGGAAGAGTGGGGCAAGGGCGGTCGCGTGCAAGACGTCGATACGATGGTAAAGCGGTCGATCGAAATCGTCCGCTCCGGTCTCGAACCCCTGGGCTGACGAGCCTCACTGACGTCTGACGCACGAGTGACGTCTGACGCACGAGGCCGGTCGGCACTTCCGTCGCCCAGGCCGGTGGGTCCCTGCGACCGGCTGCTAGGTGGCTTCGCTCTCCAGCAGTGCGATCCACCGGCCCATCGCTTACAAGGCCTCCAGCTGCTTCTGCTCTTGGGCCGTCAGGTGAACCAGGTTCTTCGGGTTGCAGTTCCAGATCGATTGGGTGGGCTCGGTAACCGCCTTGTCGTAGACGAACTTGTGGGGCTCCGCCTGGAGTAGGGCGAAGCATGGCGACGGCTGGGGGTTCTTGTTGGAAAGCGTCAACTGCGCCACGGGAGCCTGAATACCACCGGCGTCCCAGTTCTTCGTGGCCGCGGCGTGGTTCAGAACGCACGACACGGTCAGGTTGGCCCCGCAGGCCGAAGCGTCCTTGGCCCACAAGAGCCACGATTCGGCACCTTCTTCGTCGAAGAAGTCGACGGTGTCACCCTTGGCATAGGTGTGCATGACCTTGACCAGCTGCTCTGTGGAGGGGTTCTGCGAGGCCAGCTCGAGCGGCCACCACTGTGTCTCGACGTAGACAGGCGGGAGGCCAGGGTTCGCGGCGACAGCGCTGGTGGTCGTCGAGTTGTAGAACTGGACCCCGAGGTCGACGAAAGCGGGCTTGTAGGCGGCGGTGGACATGGCCTGGAAGTAGGGGGTCATGTCGGCGTCCGAGGACGGCCACAGCGCCTCGACCCCCTTTGTCGCGGCCTCCGCGACGTAGGGCGCCCAGTCGGTCACCGAGATGGACGGCTTCTGGAAGTCGATGATCTTCCAGCCCTCGCCCTCGGCGCCGAACTCGTACTTGGTCTCCGGCTGGAGGATGGAGGCATTGTTCTCCCCGCCGAAGCCAGCCTTCTTGACCGCCTGCGGGTATTTCTTGGCCAGCGTCAAGAACCATCCCGCGGTCTGGCTGTCGGTGTTGATGCCTGTCGGGTCGACCTGGTCGGAGGCGAGGTCAGAGGCGTTGGAGACGACGTATCCGGTGATCTGGCCCAGCCCGCACTTCTCGCGGATGGGGACCGAGGGCTGGTCGAGGGACAGGCCGCCGCCGACGGCCATGAAGTCACTCTGGCAGGCAGCGGACGCTTGCTGCGCAGCGTTGAACAGGGCGGCGTCGCGGTTGTCGATCACGATCTTGCGACCGTTGATGCCGCCCGAGGCGTTGCACCAGCGTGCGAAGGCCTGGGCCTGCTGCACGAACTCTTCTGAGAGCCCCGGCTCGATGGTGTTGGCGGCGTCGTTGAACTCGGCGATGTTGATGGTCTTGCCTCCTACCCCGCGCACGGAGGAGGCGCCACCTGCACCTGGCTCGCAGATCTTGCCCACTCCGGGCCACACACCGTTGGTCGCCACGCTCGAAGCCAGCGTGCGGCTGACCGATGTCGCCGCGCCCGACGTCGATGACGAAAGCGCGACGAAGGTCCCGGCCAGCATGACGGTGACGAGCGCCCGTGACAGCGCCCCCCCAGGCAGATCAACACATCGTCTCCGAAACACGGGCGCATCCTCCTCGGACCGTTTGCGATCCGCCTTATTCAATCAGTAACCACACTGAAATATGGATCAGCCCAAGGAGCCCGGACAAACCGTGAAGCACCTGCAGGCTCATCGCGAACCTCGAGGTCGACGCAGTCCCGAAACCGCTCGGCGGACAGCTCGTCCCGGCAGTGGCCAGGTTGGCGTACGAGTCGCTCGTCCCTCATCGTCCCTTCGCCTCCATCCCGGCGTCGTTGTCGGGAAAGCGCTCCACGCCCTTCCAGAACTCCGGCATCTCCTCGTCACCGAGGTGGTCGGCAAGATTGAGAACCTCGGGGGGAAGAGATCCGTCGTCCTCCGTGAATCCGTACTCGCGCGCGAGTCGACTGGAGCGGAATGATCCGCCGGCGCGCTTCACGATGTTGGGGTCGGATGCCAGGGCGACGACTGCCTTCCCGTTGAACTTCGGCGTCTCTCCGAAGGAGAGGTCCAGCCCATCGAGAGTGCGACGGCCGTCGGATTCGGTCACAGCGAGGCTCAGCAGTCCCTCGGTCAGCACCAATCCTGGCCACAGAGAGACGACGGCAATGCCGTAGTCGCGCAGCTCGAGAGCCGTGTCGCGGGTGACCTTGTCGATGGCCGCCTTGCCCACACCGTATGGAACGGAGAGGAGATACTCGTTGGCGCCGTGCGATGAGATGTTGATCACGACGCCGGCGCGCTGCGGGATCATCATGCGGGCGGCAAAGACGGTCGTCACGTAGTTGGACCGTGGCCCGATGTCCAGGCAGCGGGTCATGTCATTCAGGTCGAGCTCCCAGAACGGCCGGCCGACCATGGCGGAGAAGTCCGGCGAAGCAACGTTGACGACGAGATCCAATCGCCCGTGCCCTTGCGCGATCTGCTCGAAGACCCGGGCCACGGACGCGTCGTCCCCGTGGTCGCACTGCACCGGGACGGCGTCGCCGCCCGCGGCATTGATCTCAGCCGCGGTGCGCTCGAGGCTACCCAGGGCCACCGGGAGTGTCCTCGAGCGTGCGCGCCGTCAGGTACACCGTGGCGCCGGCCGCCCCGACCTCGAGGGCCATGCCCTTCCCGATGTTCTTGCTGGCGCCGGTGACCAGCGCCACCCGCCCGCTGAGCGGTCCCCCCACGGGCACCCCCTTTGCGAATTACGATACCGGTTTAGTGTACGAGTATCACAGAATTCGACGCAACCGCACAGGGTCGACGTGGAGCCGGTAGGGCAGCTGAGACGGGGCCGGCCTCGGCGGCTCTCCCGGGAACGGATGCTCGATGCCGTGGCCGAGATGCTGCGGGGTGACCCGAGAGCGCCCCTCACGATGGCCCGCGCCGCCGAGGCCGTCGGCGCGTCTCCGATGTCCCTCTACCGGTATTTCGAGGACCGGGACGACCTGATCGTGTCCGTCACGCGACACGTACTCCGCGACGCCGGCGGCGATTCCCTCGACGACGTCCCGTGGAGCGACCGGGTGCGGGTGTGGATGAGGACCGTGTACGAGCAGGCCGTTGCCCATCCACAGCTGTTTCAGATGGCGGCGTCCGGGGAGTCACCGGCGTGGTTGACCTGCTCGGCCCGCCTGGCGACCATCCTCGAGAGCGCCGGTTGGGCCGACGATCGCCGGCTCGCCTCGGCCGTCTATCTGATCGGCAGCACCACGCTGGGCCAGGCGATGGTCGCGGCCGCGACGGGCTCGGAGATGACGGTGCCGCGGCTCTATGGTGCCATAGGCCATTTGACCGCAGACGAGGCCGCCCGGGTCGGGGCGCTGATTCCACAGCTCGCTGACATCGGTAGGTCGGGCTTCGGTCTGATCGTGGAGGCCACGATCGCGGCCTTGACATCGATGGACTGGTCGCTGGTATCGGCCGGTGAGCAGACGGGGAGCACGAGGTGAGGGGTCTCAACGGGAAGGTCGCGGTGGTGGCAGGCGGAGCCGGCGGGATCGGAACGGCCACGAGTATCCGCCTGGCGGAGGAAGGAGCGCGGGTGGTCGTCGGCGACCTGGACGAGCAGTCGGCCTGCGCAGTCGCCGATGAGATCGCCAGACGGGGTGGGACAGCGGTTGCAATCCCATTCGACATCGGAATCGAGGACGATGTGGCCAGACTGGTCGCCGCGGCCGTCGATGAGTTCGGCGGGGTCGACATCCTTCACGCCAACGCCGCCGACCTGTCCCCCGCCACGATCGGCCAGGACAGCAACGCCACCCAGATCCCACTCGATGTGTTCGACCGCACCATGCAGGTGAACATGCGCGGCCACCTCCTGTGCGCGCGCCACGCCATTCCCGAGCTCCTGAGGCGAGGTGGCGGGGCAGTCGTATTCACGAGCTCGGCGGCCGCCTTCGTCGGTGAGCCGGAACGCCCCGCCTACGCCATGGCCAAGAGTGCGATCAACGCCTTGGTGCGCCACATCGCCTCCCGCTGGGGAAAGGAAGGGATCAGATCCAACGCCGTCGCTCCGGGGTTGGTCCTGACCGGGCCGGTGCGCGACTCGCTCAACACCGAATTCCGCGAAATGGTCCTCGGGATGAGCCGTAGCCCACGCCTCGGAGTGCCCGAGGATATCGCGGCCATGGTGGCGTTCTTAGCGTCCGACGACGCGGGAGTGGATCAACGGTCAGGTGCTCAGCGTTGACGGCGGGGCCATACTCCGGTAGAGCGTCAACCGCTCCGCCACGAGCGAACTCGGACCGGACCTGACACGCACGACGGTGAGTTCACACGCCGACGGCGTGTGGTCTGAGATCGCTCGCCCACGCTTAGAAATCGTGGCGTCCAAGCCCGTGACAGCACCGAGAGCTCGAGCTGGTCGCGATCAGACCTCTGCGACTGACGGGACCCGCTCTCCTCTGACGGTACGTCTGGCCCCTTCGGAGGCAGATCGCGACGGATGGAGCGTCAAGGACCAAGGGGAAGAATCGCCATAATGAAACCGGTGACCGACCTACGACTGGCTCTCTGTCAACTCACCTCTGGTGATGATGCTCAGGACAACCTGACCAAAGGGCTCGCCGCGTGCGCGAAGGCCGCAGAAGAGAGGGCGGACATAGCAATCCTGCCAGAATTGTGGCAGATCGGTTACACCTGTTGCCCCGATGACGACGCTGGGCGGGCGAGGTGGCAAGCGATGGCCATCGCCCGAGACGATCCATGGCTCGCTGCGTTTAGAAAGGCCGCGGCCGACCTCGGGTTGGCCATCTTGACGACGTTTCTGGAGCAGTGGCCTGGTTCCCCTCGGAACAGCGCACTCCTGATCGATCGGCATGGCAACGATGTGCTCTGCTACGCCAAGGTTCATACGTGCGACTTTGGGATGGAGAAAGCTCTCACGCCTGGAGATCTCTTTGAGGTCGTCCGGCTCGATGTTGAAGGTGACTATGTCGACGTCGGGGTGATGATCTGCTACGACCGCGAGTTCCCCGAGTCAGCGCGTGAGCTCATGCTCGGCGGCGCCGAGGTCATCTTGGTTCCCAACGCCTGCCCCATGGATGGCGAGCGGACGTACCAACTCCGTTCCCGAGCCTTTGAGAACATGACTGCAGTTGCAACGGTCAACTATTCCGCACCTGATCAGGATGGCCACTCGAGCGTCTTCGACGGAATGGTCTACGAACAAGTCGATCACCCGAAAGGCCAACCTCGCGAGCAACTCGTTTTCCAGGCGGGCGATACCGAAGGCGTCTTTCTGGCCACTCTCAATCTGGACGCGCTCAGAGAGTACCGACGGCGCGAGACAATGGGAGACGCGTACCGTAAACCCCGCGCGTACAGACGCTTGAGCTCCGAGGAACAACGCGTGTCGGTCTTTGGTCGATCCGATTCGCGCAGGGTGCCATAGTCACGGGCGCCCTCACGTGCTGCCGGACTCTTGACGCTCCCCCAAGGTCGTTGGTGAACCGTGAACCTCGGTAGGGCGACAAATACGCTGGTCAGGATGGCTCAGCGCACTGATCGAATGATCATGAGCGCGGGCTGTTTACGCACGTCGCCGACGACGTTTTGACATTGCTCTGCTCAGAGATGATCGCCGGCGTCGAGCCAGCAAGCCGCTTGGGCGTCTTGACGAGGTTGAGGTTGTTCGTCTCGCCCGTGAAACCCTCGAGGCTGCACGAAGGGGCGAGCGTGGTCCCGTTGTTCGTCGCCGTCATGACTTGCAAGGTCGTGCCCGCGCTGAACCTGGCCTGAGTACCATCGCCATCGCCGAATATGTCGAACTCAGCAGTGTTCCAACCCGAAGCGAGGTGGACGACGCTGTCCGAATTGGAGACCGCGTACACGTGCGCGCCCAATGTCAAGGTGACGACATCGGATCCGCCTCCGGATGCGGACCCCTGGAGCGAGGTGCTTGCGAGTTCCGAGGCTTTCACCGCGGGTACCCCCGTGGCATTGCTATTCGTGTAGCAGTCGTCGGAGAACGAGAACCATCCTGCCGGGCACGCGGCGCTATAACTCAACAGCCAGTACTGCATGAAGAGTGTGGGAGGAGCCGCCGAATCTGGACTCGTCGAGAGGACGAATTGCTGCCAGGCCTGGCATGAGCTCGGCTTCGATGCTCCGGCGCATGCCGGACTGCCAGAAAAGAAGCTCGAAATTGAGCTGCAGACTGAAGGTGTTCGCCTTCGTCGGATCCCCCGCGACGGGAACGATGCCCTTCTCCTTTGCGCCAGCGCTGACGGAGGGGAACGATCCCGTCACGCTCTTCAGCAGACCTCCCGAGGCCACCGCCGAATAGTCAGATCCGTTCCCCACCGTCGAAGGTGGGTTCCCTGCAGTCGCGGGACCGAACGGCACATCAGGAGCCGTGTGGCAGGGCACTGCTCGCCATTGAGTCGCTGGGTAGGCGGCAGTGAAACAGCCCGGTCTGGCGATCGGGATTGTGCGAATCGTTCGTTGCCACGACGAGACATTCGAGCTCGCGGCGCTGGCCAGCTCTTGGAAACAGAGCGACGCAAGAAAGACTACGACGATGCTGGTCAGCACAATCCCCGCTCGTGGTCTCATGTATCCGCCTCTCTCCGCCTTCAACCCGTGTTTCTACCGCAGCTTCGACTCCGGGTCAATGTGCGGTTGTACTGAGCCCCTCAGTTCGTAGTGGACGCGGCCCGTCCGTACGGCGGCGACGTCAGTCCTTCACAGCCGCCATCGAGGCTGCGAGGAGCGCGCCGTTCTCCTGGTGGGTCAAAGTCAACTTGACCGAGCTCAGCCGCCAACCCTCACGTGTTCGCACGGCCACGTTGTCGTAGAAGCCGACCACCAGCCAGCAGCTGGGTCCTCCGGCGGCGACCTCGAGCGGAGCCCAATGCTCGGCGCGGATGTGAGCGCGGATGGTGGCGCGATCTCCGTCGACGGCAATCCGATGATTGGTGATCGCATGGTGGGTCGCTGTCCAACCGGCGAACACCTGCTTCGTTCGCTCACACCAGTCGTCACGGGTGAACGTCATGACCGGTGTGCCGAGCGAGCTGAAATCGCAGGTGATCTGGTCGCAGAACACCAACCGCGGTAACTCGTCCCAGTTCTGGGTGTCCGGAATGCTGGCGTAACAGCTCATGAGCTCCACGAGCTCGTCACGGTCACGTGGTTCGGTCATCGTGCGCTCCGTGCTCTCTTGGCCGTTTCAGCACAATCGTCGACTGAAGTGTGCCCTCTGACCACCAATGATGCCGCCTGGACGGGTCGACGATGCACCTCTGGGATCAAGTCCAAGTCCGGCGCAATTCCTTTGGCAATCCGATCAGGGGTACCAGAAGGACACCGATGAATGCCCTGGACGGGAGGTCCTGTTCAGGAGGACATGATCGAACGAGAAAGACAGTCTGGACATCCCGAATGGGCCTCCGAAGCCGGTGGCGCTGGTTCGAGTCCTGCCGGGGGCCCTTGCCGACGTGTCGGGAGCGAGTCGAGCAGGCATACGCTCGCGCAAACCGTGCTCGGCTCGAGTCAGAAGCGAGCCGTCCTCAGTGCAGTTCTGATCGCTGACGACGCAATCGGCTCTCGCGCGGTCGAGGGGCTTTCGTCGTCGTCGGCATCCCTGTTGGCTGCGGAGTCGGCGCGGTCATGGCGTCTAGATAGCGCTGTAGGGCGTCGAGTCGGTCGTCCCAGGCGTGGGCAAGCGCGGCGAGAAACTGCTGGGCGAGTTGGACGGGTGCCGACTGCAGCCGGTAGCGCACCCGTCGGCGCTCACCAGGCTCGGGCGTGACCAGGCCCGCGTCGGCCATGAGGGCGAGGTGTTTTGCGATCGCCTGGCGGCTGATCGGCAGCCGAGCGGCGAGATCGGTGGCCGTGGACGGGCCGTCCGTGGCGAGGGCGGCGAGGATGGTGCGGCGGGTCGGGTCAGCGAGCGCGATGAAGACCTGCTCGGCAACCGCCTCGATGTCAGGCGCCATCGAAGTGGTCCGCCAGCTCCGCGAGTTCTCGCAACCAGCCTTCACTGTGGGACTCGTAGGTCTGGCGCCTGGTGTCGACGGGAAGCTGGGCGAAACCGGTCTCGACGACGCGCAGCAGGGTGCCGTCGTGGTCGGGCTCAAGGGTGAACTCGACGTATGTGCGGCGGGGGTCGTCCTCAGGCAAATCAGGCAGTCGCCAGGTGTATGCGAACACCGTGGGTTCCTCGACCCGCTCGACGCGCATGTCAACCGTCATGCCGCTCGCGAAGGTCATATTGGCCGAGCCGCCGGGACGAAGGTCGATGCTCGCCCGCTCGCCGAACCAGGCGCTCAGACCGTCGGCCGTGGTGAGCGCCTGCCACACCTCACGCGGCGCGCGGGTCAGGGTCACAGTGCGCTCGATGCGGTCGGGGAACGGCATGACTAACTCCTTAGATAGCGATTATGGATGATGCCGCGCGCAGATGGTCGCCGACCGGGGATCAGCCGTTTTCCTCTGCGGCGCGGCGGGCGAGATCCCGCGGGCTGCGATTGGGAGCGCCAGGGCCACCCTCGACTAGCTCGCGCAGGCTCGTGCCGACGAAGTGATCCCAGCTGCGGCTGCACATGTCCTTGCATTCGAGCTTGTTGTTCAGGCCGCGGTGCTCAAAGTCCAATTCGCAGGAGCCATCATCGATCGGCGTGATCGTGAACGTTGGCTGGGTGCCGACCCAGTCCTCCATGAAGGTGCACTCGCTCACCGTCCAGCGGACTGTCAGCGGGCGAGTCGCCTCCTCAACGCGGATGAGGAGAGGCGGCTGTTCCGGCACCATAGGGAATCGCAGCTCGCCGTCGGTCAGGCCCGAGCCCGTTACCGGGCTCCACCAGGCAGCCAGCGCTTCGATCGTTGTGACGGCGTCGAACACCACGTCAGCCGGGGCGTTGACACGGATGGTCGTGCGGTAGTTGGTGCTGTTTGTCATTGGGTCTCCTCAAATCAAGTGGATATCGCAACCAGCTGATTGCTACTTTATAGCAACTGATCGGTTGCGTCAACTCTTCCATGGCGGACTCGTCTCGGCGTGAACGCGTTGGAGGTTTGTCCCTGGCGCCATTCACGACTTCGAGCGACACTGTCCGGGTCAGACCTACGGACGGACGACACGCACGAGCACTGGCTTCTGCAGGTCGCTCCGCAAGAGCCAAAATTCATCGCGACACTTGCCGGCTTGTGGCGGAGACGTCGGCAGATGTCGTACGCCCGACGGCGCCCGTTCGACGGAAAAGGCTGTTATGAGTCCTCGGAAGCCAACGCCCACACGCCGGACGGCTGCAGCTCGATGGTCACCTCGTCGGCCCCATCGGCAGCCGCGGGGATATTGATCACAGAGACGATCTTCGTCGGCTCCTGCGTGTTGTCGAGAGACACCACTTCGATGACTCCCACGGAGTAACCCTTCAAGCCGGGGGTCTCCGGAGCCTCGACGCCTGGCACGACCGGGACACCCGACCATTGGTCGGTGACCATGGCCCGCCCGATCCGATGCAACAACGTGTAGGCGGCACGGGGGATCGGGTCCTGCCCACCGTGCAGCTGCGGCACCTCGACCTCGTTCGGACCTGGTGGTTCGACGTGTGGGCTCGAACTGGAGGGAAGAGGAGCCCTGATTGCCGGACCGGCACCCCACGTCGGGAAGGCGGAGGGTGCACCGGGGTAGTTCGGGACCGGCGGCGGAGCAGGACAGGTGAGCGGCCCGTCCACGATCCCTCCCGGCGCGCCGAGTGAGACGAGAAGGTCAGAGAAGTTCAGCCCGTAGGTGGTGGGATCTGCTCCGTCATAACAGTAATGGGCGGCGGCATCAGGGATCAGATGGTCTCCAGCGGACCATCCGGTTTCGATACCGGTCCCACAAGAGTTCGACATGAATCCGATCTCGGTGCTCGCGTTCACGGATTGCCCAGCCTGAACCATGGGATCGACGCATTCGGCGAAGTACACGTCAAGGCCCTTCCCCGGCCCATCGGTCAGTTGATAGGTGATGTTTCCGATGCCCGGCCAGCCGTTGTTGTTGAGAGACAGCACCACACCGTCGCCGATCGCATACACAGGGCCATTACCCGAGTAGTCCACCCCTTGGTCGATGCGTTCAGGAATCAACGACTGCACCGATCGAAGTGGATTGACATAGGCCCCTGGCCCCGAGTTCGAATCCCAGAGTGCCGTACCGGACGACGAGTAGACCACGAAGTTGCCATCGGTCTGCATCACGGCTTCGGCGCCCGGATTCCCGAAGGTGCCGGAAGCCCAGATGGGGTAGCCATGAATGTCGTAGATGACCAAGTTCCCGTCTGCTTGCATTGTCAGCCAGTCGCCCGGCTGCCCCCACGTGCCGGCGTTCCATTCCGCGCCGCCACCTGCTCCGTAGACAACGAGATTGCCGTCGTTCTGCATCGCCAACAGGAACTTGCCGGCTGTGATCGTCTGGCCATCGAAGAAGCCAGAGCCGGCGGCCAACACGGAATCCCCTGACGGCAACGGCTGAGGAGGGAAATCACCCTCGGCTGGCCCTTGGCCGACTCCCCACAGCAGTCCAGACGAGTCGGCGACGAAAATCGCGCCGTTGGTCCACAGGATGAACCCCGCTCCCGGGTGCCCGTACGTCCCGCTGTCCCACAATGGACTGCCATTGAGGTAGACGACCAGATTGCCGTCCGTCTGCATGACCGCCACAGCCCCCGGGTTGTCCCAGGTGCCGCTGTTCCACAAGGCATAGAGCTGACCATTTGGTTCTGACACGTACTCGACCAGGTTGCCGTCCCCTTGCATCACCACGATGAATGGGCCGTCCTGCAGTTCTTGGCCAACCCCGAGTTCTTGACCGGGACTCAGCCCGGCCTGAGTGGAACCGAATGCTGCTCCCGGGGCCACAACAAAGCCCATCAGAAGCAACACCACAAACGCGAGTACGGCGACGACGATCGCCACGAACTCACGTCGCGTTCGTAGACACGTGAGGAGGTATGCGAGAAGGCCTCGATCGAGTATCGGAACAAACTACTGACCAACACCCACCCTCGCTACCGAACATTGACCAGTCTCGCCAGCGCTAGATCATGAAGTGCTCGCAGAAGTGACACCGCAGTCGCCGATCCCGCGTCGAGCCTTCCTTCCGCGCACGCGAGAGCGTGCCGTATCGATTACTTCTGCAACAGAATTCAAACCTTTCGGGTTGGTATCGGAAGCGTTTCGGTTTCTACACTCCCGCGGCGCACATGTCACCGGCTGCCGCAGTGTGAGGTCGATGTGGGTCATTGAATTTGGTGCGACGAGCATCTCGGGTTGGATCTCGCACATAACCGTAAGTGTCCTGTTCACCGACAGAACAACCCCGGGTGCTCCCGCATCGGTGCTGCCCTCATCGCGCCAGTGCTCGAACGAGCCGATCCCCCTCACCGAGACAACGCTTGGAACCAGCGTTCGAAGATGACAGTCTCCATGTTCCAACGAGGTACAGGGGTATGGGTCCGTGAGTGGAACCACGCGCACATGACCGAGACCTTCGCCCAAGGCTTGGCATCTCCAGATTGCGACGCAGATGCAGCACGAAAGGAGTTCCATCTCCGGCCTCCAAGCCGGACATGATCAGCGGAACGCCGACCCGTGACTCGCCAGTTCGCGGGCGACGGGATCTGGGCAGCAGTCCTTACGGCGCACTGGTCGAGGGCTATGAACAGCTTCATCCGATCCATCTCCGCTTCCGAAGCACGGCGGGAGCGAGCCCCTTGCACTCGGTATGAGCTGCGTCATGTGCTGCCGATCAGCACCGACGCCGTCATCGTTCACATCGCCCGACTCGTCATCGGGCCCGACGATCGGTAGCGTTCACAAAACGATGATGGCAACCAGCCCTTCTCCGAGTTGGCGATGTACGTGCTCGCTCGTCGCGATGGTTGCTGGTGATTAGTTGCGGGACAGAACACGCCGATGAAGCCGGGCGGAGCCGTTACGGACAAGGTGTGAACGGACTTGGGAGAGTTGCAACGCGTCCGCGCTGAGAGGACTTGTTCCGTCGGGCGATGCCGGCGATCGGCACGTGGTTGAGTGGCTCAGCGTTCTCGTCTGGGAGTCGCAGATCGCGGCGCACGCCAACCGAGAGGGAGCCGCGCACTTGGCGCGGTGACATCCGAGACAGTCCGGCTCGGAGACCGAGGCAGGCATGCAAGGGCTGCGGGGCGGCACCGAACGGGCCGTTCGGAGAACCGATGCTCCACCCCCGTTGTGGACCCGACGGCGTCCACCCCGGACATGACTCTCGAGGTGGAGTCCCGGCATCGAGGTGGGGCCGCCCGCTAGTCTCGTCGCGGACCGGATCGGACCCCCGAACCTTCCACGCCGACGAATCGTGACAGACGAGAGCGGGTGAGTTCGGGTCATCCGATCCGGGACTCAGAATTTACCCTCGCCCTGGCCGTTCCAAAGCGCGCGGCGGCTCCAAGGGCAACGTGACCGGGTTCGTCGAGGTCTCGTAGCGAGAAGAAGGCCGGTTACGCAGGGTTTCTGCAGTCCAAACGAGCGATGGTCGTCGACGATCCCGTTTCTTCGGATTCCCCTTTTTGTTGATCCCGTGCGCTCGAACTCCACTTCGCAGCCCCGATTTCCAACCGTGGCGTAGATATGGAACTCTGGAAGGAGGACGGTTTTCGGGCCGTCAGACCCTTCGTTCTCGACCTCTCATCACACCCACCATGAAGATCGCAATCGTCGGAACCGGTGCCATGGGCTCGGTGTACGCAGGCCTGCTCGCCAAGGCGGGACACGAAGTGTGGGCCATCGACGTCTGGCAGGAGCACCTTGGGGCCATTGCCGCGTCAGGGCTGACGGTCTCGGGCGCCAGTGGCAGCTTCGTCGTCGACAATCTCCACGTCGCGCCGTCGCCCGCTGACGCCGGGTCGTGCGACGTGTGGGTGATCGCGACAAAGGCGCCCGCCGTCGACGAGGTTGCAGCGGAAATCGCTCCACTGCTCCGTCCGGACAGCATTGTCATGGCGTTTCAGAACGGGCTCGGCGCCGGCGAGCGAGTGGCCCGCCACGTGCCCGAAGGGCAGATTTTGATCGGTATCGCCGAAGGGTTCGGCTCCTCCGTCCCCGAGCCAGGTCATGTCCACCACGAAGGCATGCGGCTCATCCGGATCGGGGAACTGCACGGTGGCCTCACTGACAGGCTCGTGCGAATCGAACAGGCCTGGCACGATGCCGGGTTCAACGTCCGAGCCTTCTCCGACATCACGGTCATGATCTGGGAGAAGTTTCTGTGCAACGTCACTTTGAGTGCTCCCTGCGCCGCCTTCGACGTCACGGTCGGAGAGCTGATGTCGGACCCCCATGCGTGGAAGGTCGCCCTCGGATGTGCCGCTGAGGCCCACCGGCTCGGCGTTGCGATGACTATCGAGTTTACGTTCGACGACGCGTTGCAGTACGTGACGGACTTCGCGTCCACCATTCCCAATGCCAGTCCGTCAATGCGCCTCGACCATCTCGCCCGACGGCCGTCGGAGATCGATGCCATCAACGGACAGGTCGTGACGCTCAGTCGCGAGCTCGGACTCGAGGCGCCGTACAACGAGACACTCTGCGCCATTGTGCGCCGTCGGGAGGCGGGCTTCGCCTGAGGCCGGCGCGCTCCGGAGTTTCTGCGCCGCATGATCCGTCGTGCTCAGATCGAATCGTGCGAATTTGGGAGCACGCTCGATGTCCAGGCGATGCCGATGCACATTTCGTCGGTCGAGCCATCACCCCAGGTGACGAAATGGGGCGGCGTATTGCGTAGGACGGGGAGCTCTTGTTCGAGTTCGGGGTCGTAGGTGCAGGTCACCTTCACCGGTTCGCCCGCGGTGACCGCTATGGGTTTGCCGAGGTTGTACGACCGTTGGTTGTGGAAATCGAATTCTGGCACGTTGAGCACGGTTTTCGCCTGGGGTGTGCCGGGATTCAGAGTCATCTGGAATGACCGGCCCAAGAGGTGCATGTGCGCGTACACCCTGACGATGTAGCCGCTCTTTCCGATCGTCGAGACGCACGAAGTCGAATCGCCCTCCGGTGGATCAGATGGGTTGTTCCCACACAGCGATTCGATCCCGTCGACCTCTTGCACGGCCGTTGAACCGAACCGCTTGCCGAGGTTCGCCAGGGAGACAGCACGGTTGCAGAGTGGACCGGTCACACCGGTCGGACACGGGATGTCGGGCGGTGCCAGCATGAGGTTGAGATGGAGCGGGAGCAGCGGCGCCGATGACGGCACCGTCTTGAGGACCAGGGAATTCCTCACCGCCTTGTCACCGAGGAGCAGCGTGTAGTGGACCTGCATCACGACCATGCTCCCGGCAGGGAGAACGACACCGGTTCCCTTTGGAAAGTTGTCCACCCCGGCACCCGGAGTCCAGAAGGTCAGCAGGGGAACCGCTCCGATTCCGGCCGGATCCGAGCCTGAGATAGGTAGGCCGAAGCACGTCCAACCCCTTCCCCCCGCATTGTCCCGTTTTGCTGTGGCCGCGAGTGACGGCGGCAGGAGGAAGAGCGCCGCATGGTGGACCTCGTCATTGCCAGCGACGAACTCGCTGGAGACGATGTAGGAGTCCTGTGTCAAGTGTGGGTTCACCAGGGTGCAGTGGTAGTCGTCCGTTGTGCCCGGGGCAGCGTGAGGCTTATAGGAGCCAGCCGCCATCGATATCGTCGTCACCGTCGAACCAGGAGCCGCGGCGGCAGTCGCAGCGTGTCCGGCGACGGCGACAGGCATGGCGAGGGCGGCCGCGACGGCGAGCACCAACATGCGTGGGAACCGCATTTCGGTGAACATATCAGGAGTGTTGTCGCGTTGGCCGTTTCCCGTGCGCCGATGATCGAGAGATCAACCTTGGTTTACGCCAGGTTGCCCACGGGTATCGGCGTGAAGAGGCCAGAAAAAGCCGGCTTCACAGCACGTGCCTCATGGCACGCGACACGTCGCCCGGGCTTACCCTTGGAAACGAGGGGACCCCGGGCGGTGTCGCGCCGGTTCGGGGCGTCTCGACCGTCGGTCGGCCCGAGAATGCGAGCACGTTGAAGGAAACGTAGAGGGGCATGTCGGAGCCGTCCTCGTGGAACACCGTCCAGTCATCGGTGAGCTCCGGAATGTCACGAGCGAATTCGCAGCACGCGGATCCTGATGCACACGTCAGCGATGCATCCCGTCGACTTCGGAACGTCGTTGGTCACAATTCCCGCTGTGACTCGTCCGGAGCGCGGACCGTCCGGGTCCTGGGGCTCGGTTGGTCCGATCGCGATGCCGACCCGAAGAGCCCGATCACCCCGCGCGCAGGCGCTCTGCCGCCTCACGGCGAAAGCGACTCGTCCGGTGCTCCGGGTCCAGATCCATCTTGGCGACCACGTGCTCGCCGAGGAGCCGGATGGTCTCCAAGGCATCGTCGTGAGGCGCCGTGAACAATGCGAACACCAGCTGGTCGACGCCAGCCTCCTCCCAGCGCCGGCACGCCGCCAGGGCGTGATCGGGATTGCCCGTGACGCTGCCGCCCGTTCCGAGCGAGGCCCGGAGGAGCTCTTCGGTTGGCTCCGGCAGCAGATCCGGCCATGTCGGAACCCAGTCGGGATGGGGAAACGTGTCGTGGTATCGGAACACATTGCTGTTCAGGTAGCTGATCCTGGAATTCAACGCCGAGCGAATGGCCGCGTCCTCGTCTTCGGCCACCCAGGCCGCGGAGGTCACCATGATGTTGTCGTTGACGAAGGCGCCGATCGGTTCGGCGTCGACGATGGCGTCCTTGTACGCCGTCAGGACGGGCGCGAGCTCCTCGAGGGACTGCACGGAGAACCCGAGAACGCCGAGGCCCTTGCGCGCCGCCATCTCGTAGCTCGACGTGTTTCCGGCGGCGTACCACATGGCCGGATGGGGTTTCACGTACGGCTTGGGGAGCACCCGGCGAGGTGGCATGGACCAGTACCTCCCCTGGTAACCCTCGTAGACGTCCTGCATCCACATCTTGGGGAACTCCGCGATGACGTCTTCCCAGATCTCCCGGGTCTTCGACAGGTCCTCCATGTCCGGGAGGAACGCGAGGATCTCGTGGCTCCCCGCACCACGACCGGTTCCGAACTCGAAGCGGCCTTCAGAGAGGTGGTCGAGCATCGCCACCCGCTCGGCCACCTTCGCCGGGTGGTTCACCTGTGGCAGCGGGTTGAAGATCCCTGCGCCGAGGTGTATGCGCTCGGTCGCCCGGGCCAGGTACCCCAGAACGACGTCATTGGCGGAGATGTGCGAGTACTCGTCGAGGAAGTGGTGCTCGGTGACCCACACGTACTTGAAGCCGGCGCGGTCCGCCGCTTCGACGAGCTGAATCTCCCGCATGAACGCCGTGTGCTCCGGGTTCGGATCGCCCTCTCGTCGGTGCGCCGGGACGTAGCCCTGGATGAAGATGCCGAACTCCATCCGACCGTCAACCGACCCGATCGAGGCTGTGACTGACGATCCACATGCTGAAGTACTGGTTCGCCGCGCCGTAGGCCTGGCCGAGTGCGACCTGGGCGCCGTCGACCTGGTGCTCCCCCGCCATGCCCCGGACCTGGAGCGCGGCCTCGGCGAAGCGCAGCAGACCCGAGGCCCCGATCGGGTTCGACGAGAGGACTCCCCCGGACATGTTGACGGGGAACGACCCATCGAGGGCCGTCGTCCCGTCCTCGACGAGCTTCCATCCCTCGCCCGGCTCGGCGAAGTGGTGTGCTTCCAGCCACATCGGCTCGTACCACGAGAAGGGCACGTAGATCTCGGCGCAGTCGATCTGCTCGCGGGGCCTGGTGATGCCCGCCTGACGGTAGACGTCTTTGGCGCAGTCCGTCGCGCCTTGTGGTGCGACGGGGTCGCGCCCGGGAAATTGGCTCGGTTCCGAGCGCACCGCCGAGGCGAGCACCCAAGCGGGTGGGCGGCCGGCCCTGGCCGCGTCGTCTCCCCCGGCGCGGTCGGTGAAGACGACGGCACAGGCGCCGTCGGAGGACGGACACGACTCGAGGTAGTGCACGGGGTCCCACATCATGGGCGACGCCTTCACGCTCTCGACGCTGATGTCCGTGAGTCGCAGGTGGGCGTACGGATTCTTCGAGCGCGTTGCGCCGGTCCTTGACCGCCACCATGGGGCCGACGTCGAGCGGCGCTCCGCTGCGGTGGATGTAGGCCCGCATGTAGGGCGCGAAGGCGCCGCCGGCCCCGAGCGCGGCGCCCCGGCCCGAGCCGAGGGCGAACTGCGCGTTTCCCTCGGACTGCTTCTGATACGCCACGGCCAGGACGCGCCGGTGGCGTCCCGTTTCGACGAGATGGCTGGCCACGATGCCCGTCGTGCCGCCGACTGAACCCGCGGTGTGAACGCGGAACATGGGCTTGCCATGGGCGCCGAGCGCATCGGTCAGATAGAGCTCAGGCTTCATCACGCCTTCGAAGAGGTCGGGCGCCTTGCCGAGCACGACCGCCTCGATGTCGGCCCAGTCCATGTGGGCGTCCTCGAGCGCTCGAGTGGCCGCTTCGCGCACCAGTCCCCCGAGGGAGACGTCCCAACGCCGGGACTTGTGCTCGGTCTGGCCGATGCCGACGATCGCGCACGGCTGATGAGCCATCAGTCACCCTCCAGGATGCAGACGAGGTTCTGTTGCAGGCACGGGCCCGAGGTCGAGTGCGCCAGCGTGCGACGGCGACCCTGGTCGCGTATCTGGCCGGCTGCCTCTGCGATCCGGACGAGGCCTGTCGCCATGACCGGGTTCGCCGCCAGCGCGCCACCGGAGGGGTTGACCACCACGTCGGGAGCGAGACCCAAGGCCTCGACCAGCAGCGGCTCCTCGTGGGTGAACGCAGCCTGGATCTCGGCCACCTCCACCGGGGCGTCGCCGACGCCGGCAGCTTCGGCCGCTCGTTGCACCGACTCCGACACGCACAGGTCACGCATGCCCGGATAGTGGAGCTCGGCGCAGTGCGCGAACCCGCGGATCCAGACCGGATGCGACGACAGCCGCTCTGCGACGTCGGCACGTGCGATCACCACGGCGCAGGCGCCGTCGGTGATGGGCGGCAGGTCGTGGCGGCGCAGGGGATGGCGGACCGGCTCTTCGGACAGGAGTGCGTCGACGTCGCCGTCGCCGCTGACCTGCGCGTGCGGGTTCCGCTCCGCGTCGCGCCGTGACCGCACCGCGACTTCGGCCATCTGGCGTTCGGTCACCTTGCCGGCCGCCAGAAGAGCCTGAGCCTGGAGCGCAGCGAAGCTCAGCGCATCGGCCCCGAGGGGAGCCAGGTAGTACGGGTCCATCTCCATCGGGTACAGCAGCGTCGGGTCAGCCGTCGACGAGCGACCCGAACCCATGGCGACGGCGACCCCGATGTCGCCCTCGAGGAGCCGCACCCACGCCTCGTAGAGGGCCCAGGCGCCGTCCATCTCGACGTGGGAGTCACGCTTGGGCGGCCAAGCCCCGACGGCGTCGATGTTCTGCACGAAGGAGAAGGCCTGGCCGGCGACGTAGTCGCAGCTGCCGGCGCAGGTGAAATCGACGTCGCGCCGCGTGATCCCGGCGTCGTCGCAAGCGCCGGAGACCACCTCGAGGAGCATCTGCGCCTCGGACTTGGCGGTCCGCCGGACCATGGGTGAGATGTTCCAGCCGATGACGGCGATCTCGTCGGGCCCGCGAGTCGCCGGCATCAGCAGATCCTCTCGACGAGCGTGGGGTCGTCGACGTCGGGCTCTCCTGTCGGCATCCAGCCGATGAGTCCGGGAACGGTGCTCTCGAGGCCCCCCAGCTCGGCCTCCGAGGCCCAGACGGCACTGACTCGCAGGCCGATCCTGATCTCATCGTTCCCGATCTCGACGGGAACCTGGAACCCGAGCACGACGTCGCTGTCGTCGAGGAGGACATGAACCCGGGCGAAGGGCTCGGTCTCGGTCTGGCCCGGGTACTGCACCGGAGTGATGATGGTGTAGTTGGTCACGGTGCCGCGCTGCGGCAGGTCGACCTCGTGCTCCGAGGTCAGCGCAATGGAGTCGATCGGGCAGTATCCCCTGCCACCTGTATAGGTGCGACCACATTCGGGACAGCGCAATCCGAGGAACCGACCCTGGCGCGCCGCCGCTTCGGACCGCACCACGTTGTCCGACACGGGTGTGGTGTAGGTGATCGACCCGAGATACTCCATCATCGTCACGGGCTCTTCGGACTGCTCTTCCGCTCCCGTCGAGCCGTCACCGCCCAGGGGCTCGTCACCCGGCACGAACGCCTCGATGTCGGTGATGTGCCCTCGGCGTTCGGCGCGCCAGCGTGGAGCGACCCGCATGCCGATCGCCATGGTGCCGGGGTCTCCCGGGTCCACCGCGTGCACCAGGGCAGAGTCGGCCCCGTCGAGGCGAATCGTGGCGAAGGCGAAGGGCCGGTCGAGCGGGTGCTGGGTGCTCGGCTGCGGGACCCAGCACCAACTCTCGACCGTTCCGGCCGGTCCGACCTCGACGAAATCATGTGGGAGCTCGGCTGCGGTGCGAGGGTCCCACTCCAACGGAGGGCAGAGCACAGTGGAACCGCTGCGGATGCCGATGATGCGACGCTCCCTGAGCGCGTTCATGAACGCACCGAGGACCGGACCGAGCGACCGCTTGTAGGGAAACGTGATGGTGCTCTCGACGGTTGTGGTCAACGGCGGTCTCCTCGTGCGGGCTCGGTGCTGCTCGAGATGTCTACCTGATGAGCAACCGAGCTCGCACGGTGACCATCCGGCCTGGGTGGCGGTTCCCCCTTATTAGGGATGCTCGGCATCGCCCCCTGCGTGCGCTGACTCGGCCAGCCGTTTGATCTCGGCCAAGCGGCCGTCCCAGTCCCTCGACACCTGCAGCCTGGCGCGGGCCGCCTCGTCGAGGCGGTCCGGATCGACGCGGTACTGCACCTCGGCTCCCGCGTGTGCCGGCTGACCAGCCCGGCCCGTTCCAGGACGGCGAGATGCTTGGAGACTGCCTGACACAACGAGCCCCCGATACGCAACCAAAGGTTGCAGTTTTGTGCCTTCGAGCACCGAGTGGCCAAGGCCGGCTCAGTGCCAAGCTGGAAGCCGTAGGGAGCGACCAGCCGTCTCCCGACCGCTCCGAGGAAGGAAGACCATGCGCCGCGTTCTCATCGTCCTCGGGGCGAGCTTTGTCCTGCTTCCGTTCGCCGGCCACCTGGCCGGTGCCGCCGCGGCGTCGCCACCGGGAATCGTCACGCAGCCCCCGCCTCCCGTCAGCGCATCGTCGTTCCCCCAAGAGCCGACCGGCACTGCTCCCGCCGATGGCGACGGACTCATCCCCAACCCGGCGACGCCGTCGGGCAGCCCGGTCGGGCCACCGAGCTCGTGCACCGTGACGTTCACGGCGAGCGGCAGCGTGACGTCCGCGACGGTGAACGCCTGGGTCGCCTCGAACGAGAACTCCATCACGACGCCGACCACCGTGTGCCTCTCGGGAACGTTCGATCAGCCGCTCCACGTGTGGAGCAAGTCCAGCACCGCACTCCTCGAGCTCGCTCCAGAGCCTGGTCAGACCGCGACCCTCGACCTCGGACAGGTACAGGCGGCTGACACCGATCCGAACCAGTACTGGTCCGACACGGGCGGCGTCAGCATCGTTGACTCACGCAGCGTCGAGGTCTATGGGTTGACCGTCGAGAACTACACCTTCGACGGTCCGGCGCACGCTCCCGCTGGCATTTACGTGACCGTCCGGAGCGACACCACCAACACGAACCAATCGGTCGTCCCTCACCTCTCGGCCTGCTACCTGAACGGTGGCTCATGCAGCGACATCTACATCCTCGACGACACCGTGGAGGATGTGACCAACACCGCCGACGAGTCGACGACCGAGGAATCGGTGTGCGGGAACGCCAACGTGGACGGTTACGGCATCGCCGTCATCGCTGCCGGCAGCTCCTCGGCCGACGCGCTTCAACACGTGGTGGTCGAGGGCAACACTGTCACCGGGACCCGCACGGGCCAGAGCGAGACCGTGACGCTCAACGGGGACCTCGAGGACTTCCTCGCCGCAGGCAACCTGATCGGCCCGGCGGACAACATCGGCATCGACACCATCGGATGGGAGACCGGCAAGAGCCAGGCCCGCCACGGTGTGCTCGAAGGGAATACGGTGCACGACGTCGACACCTACGACAACACGTCCTACGGGCGCTGGAGCAACGGGACATGCGTCCCGCGGCAGGAGAACGCGGCGGGCATCTACGACGACGGCGCTTCGTACGTCTGGATCGACGGCAACACGGTGTGGAACACCGATCAGGGCATCAACCTCGATGTCGAGACTGCGTCCCGTTCGACCGACCACCTGCTGGTCTCGGGGAACACCGTGTACGACGACCCCGGCACGTCGAGCGGCGACCCGAGCGATGGCACCGAGCCACCCGGCATCCCGGGCACCTCCACGGTGGCCGGCCACGACGTCGTCGCGCTCTATGTCGACGCGTTCGGGTCGAAGTCGACGATCAGCAACGTCTACGTCCACGACAACACCTTCGAGAACCAGAGCC
Organism: uncultured Acidimicrobiaceae bacterium; assembly: GCA_963824445.1. GTDB lineage: Bacteria > Actinomycetota > Acidimicrobiia > Acidimicrobiales > RAAP-2 > Bog-473. Next base: position 158,199 of record CAWGPG010000006.1, read on the forward strand.
AGTACTTCTTGAAGCCTTCATCGGGAATGCCGGTGGTCGACCTCGGGGGGGACTGGGCCAACTTCCAGTTCTGGCACAACACCGTCTACGGCTTGGGCCCTTCGGATCGCTACAACACCCTATTTGAGGTCGACCGTCAGCCGAGCGGAGGAAGCGATGTCGTCGACTGCAACGAATACGGGGATCTCTCCAGCAGTGGTTCAACGGTCAACGGCAACTTTGCTCTCCCGTCGAAGGACTGGTTGTCGCTCTTGAAGTGGCAGAGGCACAACGGTCATGGATGGGACGCCGACAGCGCGGTCAGCGGGTTCAACGCCGCCTGCCCAAGCTCTTCTCTCCCGTGAGGACGTACAACTCCTTTGAAAGCCGGCGACGCGTGTGCAAGGCAGGCGACGCGTGATCCGGTCTTGTCGTGCGCCTAATGTCCGCGAAAGGTTGATGCGCGACCTGTCACACGGGGTTCGCAAAGAATTCGTTTGACCCTCATGCCGCTTGGGGCGCATCCTCCGATTGGGGCCCGCCCGCGGCACGGATTGCCACGTCGGAGTAGGAGGTGCTGGTGTCGAACTTCCGTCGCTCTCTCGTGCCCCGCCTCGCTCGCGGGCGCCTGCCGTTCGCCGCAGCGTCGATCCGAAGACCGACAACAACGATCCCTTGCTCCTCCACGAGGTTGGTGGTACCGGTCCGTGGAGCGTGGTTGACGGTCCCGCCCCCGGATCGGGCAGCAACATCCTCGGGGGGGTTGCGAGCACCGCGGGCGACCTCTGGGCGGCCGGCGTATTCGACAACGGTGGGAATGAAAAGCCCTACCTCGAGACGACACCCTGACTGGCGAGCGAGAGATCTCGCTCTGAGGAAGCAGCTTCAATGCGCGGCGTCCGGGGCACCCGCCGTCAACTACACAACGGGGTCCCAGTCCAGCGACACCGAAGCGGCGGCCGTGTCGACGTCGGTCGGGTTCGGCGTCGCAGTGGCCACGTCGACCAGCACGGAGCCGACGTTGACCCCCCCTAACAACTCGCCCGAAATCGTGAACGTGGCCGTCGAGCCTGCCGGGAGGTCGATTCCTGCCCACTGGATCTGCTCGGGTGTGAGCTTCATCATGGGTGTCCCACCGAGTGAACTCGTCGCCGATTGCACGGCGAAGCCACCGTTCAGCGTGTCGCTCATGGTGACATTGTTCGCGTCTGACGGACCGGTGTTCGTAAGTGTGATCGTGTAGACATCAGCTCCGCCCGGATTGACGGAGGAGACGCCGTCGCTCACCTGAATCGACAGGTCTGAGGTCGGAATCACCTCCACCGATGCCGCGGCGGTGCTCGCGATCGAGCTCTGGTCGCTTGTCGCGGCGACCGATGTCCAGTCGCCTTCCATCGCTCCTGGGGCGTCGGATGACTCGGTGTAGATCAGCGTGGCGGTGGCACCCGTAGCGAGAGTCGGGATCGTCCAGTTGATGACGGATCCGGCCACGTTGGCCGTCCCGACGTTCGCCGTCAGCGAGGCCGAATACAGGGAGAAATTCGGTGGGACCTGAATGGGCACGTTCACGTTCGTCTGCGGGCCCGGGAGAACGTTCGCCAGCTCGACCTCGTAGGTCAGGTCACTGGCCGCCTCGATCTCTTGAGTCGGAACGGTGGTCACCGAGTCTCCGGCATGAGCGGCGACCGAGAGGGCGAATCCCGACCCGGATCCCGATCCAGCGACGACCACCGGCTCGGCGTCGACCGCCTGCGAGACCGCACTCGTGTCGATCTCGGGGGGAGTGAGCCCCACGGTGGCCACGTTGACCATCGCCGCACCCGCTCCAAGCGTGGACGGAATCTGACCCACCAAGGTGAAGGTCGCCGTGACACCGACGGGAACATCCACGCCGCTCCACTGGTACTGCCCGGAACCCAAAATGGTGAACGTCGTACCACTCACCGAGCTCGTGGCGTAGATGAGGCCCAAGCCTCCACTCAAAGAAGAAGTGACGGTGGCGTTGGGCACCTCGGACGGCCCAGCGTTCGTCAGGGTGATTGTGTACGTGTCCGCCTGTCCCGGTGCGACCGATTGCTGACCGTCGCTCACCGCGATGCCCACGTTGGCTTCGGGGATCACCTCGAGTGAGGCATACGTGTTCGACGCATTGCTCTGGTCACTGCTTGCCGTCACGGTGGTACCGTCGGCCTCCATCTCCCCGTCGGGTCGATCCGCCGTCTCCGTGTAGTCGAGTGTGGCCGCGGCTCCCTTCGGGAGCTTCGGGATTGCCCATGAAAGGTTGCCCGCGCTGGAGGTGACGGTTCCGGCGCTGGGCGTGGCCGCGCTGTCGAAGACGAAATTGTCGGGCAAGTTCACGGTGAGGTCCACGTTCGTCTGTCGGCGAAGCAACGGATTGGAGACGGTCACCTGGTAGGTGACATCGGCACCGGCGTTCACGGGCCCGATGCTCGTCGAGCCGACGGAGTCGCCCGCATAGGCGGCGATCGTCACACCCAGTGAAGCGTTCGCCCCCTGGTCCGCGGCAGCGACTGATCCCGGGACGGCGAACCCGGCGAGCAGGCACAGGCCCCCGATCGCGGCAACAAGTGACGGTCGGCGTCCACACCCTGGATGCGCCATGGCCCTTCCCCCCTCACCATCAATGGCCCTTCGAGGCCGCCAGCACTATATGCGTCGGGGCGATCGAGACAATTTGCCGTGGGATCCTCTCGCCGGACGTCAGGGATCGAAGGGCCGTGGGATCCTCTCGCCGGACGTCAGGGATCGAAGGTCTGCCCCGGGGCCCGGTGAATGGTGAGTGCGGCCACGACGGCGCCGGCCAGGATCAAGCTGCCGGACAAGAGCAGGGCCTCGTGCAGACCGGTGCCGAAGGCGTCGTAGGCAGCCTGAATCACCTTCGTGGCGATACGTGCGACCGCGGCGTTCTGGGAGTGTTCGGCGTTGCTCGCCGCGCTCCCGCCGGTGCCACCGGTTTGGACGGCGTGGATCACGAGGCTCTGGAAGTTCGGCGGCACCCCGATCGCCTTGAGCCGCGCAGCCAGGTCGCCCGTCAGCTGGGCATTGACGATGGCGCCCAGAACGGCCACCCCGAAGACAGCGCCCATTTCTCGGCTGGTGTTCGTCGTCGACGCCGCCATGCCCGAACGTTCGGGTTTCACGACGGTGAGCGGAACCGATGTCACCGGTACCAGGAGCATCCCGATGCCGATACCTGCGATGGGGAGCACCCAGCCCAGCGTGCCGAACCCGACGTGGGGCCCGAGGACCGCGCTCGCGAGCAGAATGCCACCTCCAGCCAGCAGGCATCCGATCACCATCGGCATGCGCGCACCAACTCGGGCGACCAGTGGCCCGGTGAGTGCCGAAGACAGGACGAGCCCGGCGGCCATCGGAAGGAAGTCGATCGCAGCTTGGTACGCCGAGACGTTGACGACGACCTGGAGATAGAGAGCCGTGAAGAAGAAGATGGAGAACGTACCGAAGTACGCGACGAACGCGACGAACATCGACCCGGCGAACGGCGGACGTCTGAACATGGCGAGGTCGAGCATCGGGCTCTTCACCCGTCGCTCGATCAAGATGAACGCGACTCCCGAAATGCCGCTGAGCACGAAAAGGGCCACGATCCAGGGCGACGTGTAACCGGACTCCTCACCTTGGATCACGGCGAAGGAAAGGCAGGCGAGAAACGCCGCGCCGAAGAGGAACCCCCTCACGTCCACGCTTCGGCCTTGTCGGTCGGATGATTCGGGCACGAAGAAGCCCGCCAGAGCGAAGGCGACTGCGCCGAAGCCGAGGTTGAACCAAAAGATGGCGCGCCAACTCGAGAAGCCGACCAGTGCCCCGGCGATCACCGGCCCGAGCGCGAGCGCCAGCCCCGACACCGCTGCCCACACGCCCAGGGCGTCGGCGCGGGTCTCGCGGTCCGGATAGACGTGCCGAATGATGGAGAGCGTCCCCGGTTCACTCGCCGCTGCGCCGACACCCATGACCACCCGGCCGGCGATGAGCCAGCCGACATTCGGTGCGATGGCGGCCAACACGGAGCCGGCGCAGAAGACGGCGACGCCGGCCAGCATGATCTTCTTCCGTCCGAGGATGTCGCCGAGCATGCCCGCCGCCAGCATGAAGGCCGCAAAGGTCAGCGCATACCCGTTGACGACCCATTGCAGGGAGGTGACGCCCGCATGGAGGTCGGACTGGATGTTCGCCAGACCGACGCTGACGATCGTGTTGTCGAGGAAGGTGAGGAACAGGACGCCGCAAAGGGTGGCGAGAGCCAACGCCTGCGCCGGCGAACCGAGGCCGCCTGGCCTGACTTCCAATCCGGGCGCAGCTCCGTCCGAACCGGCCAGGACGGCCGCCCCCGCGCCAGGTGGTTCGGTTGCATCCACCTTCACTAGTCTTACCTACCCCGCGGAAGTCGTTGCACACGCTGCAATGACCGCCGATTCAGCGACGCCCGGAGTGGGTGATGGCGCGCATCGGCGAAGGACGCGACGCGAGTGGACCGCCGGAGCACGCTGACGACGCCGGTTCGGAGAGTCGTGCGGTGTCCTCGAGTCAACGTGCCAGGACCCTACGATGCCGGTCTCCATTCCTGCGGCGACATGCTGGTCACGTGCCGCGACCGAGGCGTGCCGAGTGGTCACCACCAACATGGTTCCTCCCTCGACCGCCGAAAGCTCCAACGTCTCCACGGCTTCGTCGTCCGGGACGCCCTCGCACACCCAGGTGTGAACCCGACGTCGCGGCGGTTCGTGCTCGAGGATCCGCCCGTGAAAACCGAATTCGGTGCCGTCGCGGGCTCGGTGCACGATTCGCCACGTCCCACCGACGCACGCGTCGAGCTCACATTCCACCGTCTCGAAGGAGCACCACAGCCGCTCGGCTGCGCGCCTTCGACCAGTCTGGGCGGCGCCGAGAGAGGCGGTCAGGGGCACCGGAACGACCGTGGTTGAATGGCCCCATGAGCAGGTGCGCCGCGGGGGCTGCCCGGGCGCGGCCGATCACGGTGTGCGCGCTCGGCACGTTGTGCGCGCTCGGCACGTTGTGGGCCGGACTTCCCGCCCTGCTGACATCTGCGACGGCCGGTGCGCCCGCGGCCGCGGCGACTGGGACGCACTCCACGATCCCGCTCGACGTCGTCGGGGGCCCGGTGGCGGCAGAAGGCTCAGCGGTGGTCATCGCCGTCGACGATGCGCACGACCTCAGGCTCGAAGGCATCGCCCCCAACACCGGCAGGGTGGTGTGGTCCCACCCTTATGGGATGTCGGCCATCGATCCCGGCCTGGCTCCGTCTCTGTCGGTGCTCGACAACGTGGTCGTCGACCTGGTTCCCGCCGACGGGCGGGCGGGCGCACTCGTGGACGTCGACGGCGTCAACGCCACTACTGGTGCGCTCGCGTGGAGAGGCCCGCAGGACCTGCTCGTCTCCGATGATCCCTCGACTTGTGCCCGGGGACAGGACTTCTGCTTGACCGGATACGAGAGCAACGCAGCGACGGCCATGGTTGCAGTCGATCCGGCGACGGGCCGGACCGTCGCCAGCCTCGCCGGTCCGCTCGAGGCAGTGGACCACGACGTCTACCAAACCGACGCCAAGACGCCGACGCTCGAGGCGCTCTCACCTTCGGGGTCGGTCGACTGGACGAAGACCTTCAGTCAGCTGTTCGGAAGCGGCGGCTACGAACCCGCGTACGGATGGGACTTCGTCGCATTCGGGGGAACCGAGGTCGGTACAGCCGGTGCGGTCAACGCCGACCGCTCCGATGGGCTCGACGACGCCCGGACCGTCGGCATCTCCCTGACGTCGGGTGGGACCGAATGGTCCCTCCCCGGACAGTTCCAGTGCGGCGGATCGCTCGGGTTCCTCAGTCCGTCTTTCGACTGCGTCTTCTCCGGCGTGCTCGCAGGGACGCACCGGCCCGCGAGTTCCGAGTCGTACGCGGGGCTCCATCTCGCGCTGCAGGGCTTCGACGCGGCCACGGGCGCAGTCTCGTGGACTCGGTCGGTGCGAAACGTCGACACGCTCGTCAATGGCGACACGGCGTTCCTGGACGCGACCCATGTGATGGTGAACCTGAGCTCGGGGACCCGTGCGCTGCTGAACGTGTCTACGGGCAGCACGGCACCCATCGGACGACTCGAGGTGCTGTGGTGCACGCATCAGGCCCTCTTCAAGGTCCAGGAGGACAAGGACCTCAACCCGTCGGGCCGGCGCCCGGGGGGCGTGCAGTTCTCACCCTGCACGGCCGACGGTTCGACGTCTACGTCGCTCCCGGCTGCCAACCCGACGACTGTCGGCGTAACCGTCGACGGGGTCTTCCTTTGGCCCTCGACCCGAGGGCTGGAGCGTCGCGTCGTCGGCGCAGCGCAGGGAACCGCCTGAGACCGGCGGGTCAGGCTCTGAGCCCGAACTCCTCTCGCACCCAGGAGGGCAGCCTCGCCGGCCGGCCGGTGCCGTCGACCGCGCCGTGCACCGTCACCGCGGTCGCCCGTACATCACCTCCGACCGAAAGGAGATACGCCACCTGGAAGGTGGTGCGCGTCACGTCTCCGACGACGAGCGCTACCTCGACCTCGTCGTCGAAGTACAACGCCTTGCGGTACTGGACGGAGGCTTCGAGCGTGGCGAAGTCCATGCCGCCGGCTCGGACCTCCTCGTACGGGTGGCCGACCGACTTGAGATACTCGACCCGCGCCTCCTCCAGGTAGGGGAGATATGCGGCATGGTGCACGATTCCCATGGCGTCGGTCTCGGCGAACCGGGTGCGCAGGTGGTGGGTGAAGCTGTAGTCCGCCGGGTCTCGTGATGGTTCGAGGGATTGGCGCATCGAATCGGATCCCCTGGCTAGGGCGCGGGCCGCCTCACCCGCTGGGCCGAGTCGAAGGCGCGCCGGCGCGAGGAGGCCATCCGGTCGACCCCATCGCGGTTGAAGACAGCAAACTCTCCCTCGGCCTCGACGGTTACGATCCCGCCCTGCACGATCCGGCCCAGAGAGTGGACCCTCCTGTCTGTGATGTCGGTGACCCAACCCTCGAACACTGACTCCTCTCCGGTCAGCGTCGGGCGTAGGTAGCGAAGCACCAGCCGCACCGTCGGCCCGGTCGCGCCGGCGATCGCGTTGGCCGCCGTGAGGACGATGTCGAAGGTGGCGGCAAGCACCGCCCCGTGCACACAGCCCGGCGCACCCTCGTAGGCCACGTCGAACACTGCCCGTCCGACCGCCTTGGGCGGTTCGAAGTCGAGCACCACGGGCAGGGCCACCGGGTTGAAGGGACCGACCACGACGTCGTAGGGCATGGCACCGCCCAGCGGAATCTCCTTCGCTGGCCCGTCCTCCTCGGGACCGATGAAACGCGGGAGCGGTGTGGCGGGCACATGGCCCTCGAGCTCGTCGGCCACCGACGCCAGCCGCGCCGTCAGCCTCCTGGTCTCCGAGGCGGACGGCGCCGTGCTCACCGACAGTCGGATGAGCCGGCGCAGGACGTCGGCCAATTCTCTCGCCTCGCGTTCGCGGCCCCTCAGGCCGGGATGGTGACCGAAACTCGTCGCCGGCCCCGGGATGGGAGCGTCCGGCGGGGTCATGGCGGCCGAGAGTACCGCCCGTCCTCGACGCGGGACACTCCAGGAACGGGCTGCACTCTCCCCGTACCATGTCGGCATGGCCGAACACGAGGTGCAGTTCACGTCGGGAAGTTCCGAGACGGTGCTCGAGCCGCTCGCTCCAGCGCAGGCGGACGCGCTCGCATCGGCCATGGCGCTCCCACCAGAGCGTCGCCGCGACGCGGTGGCCGCGGTGGCGGCCCGGGACCCGCGCTGCCTCGACGCCTGGGCGGATCTGGCCGAACTCACCCGCGACCCGGTGGAGCGCTACGCCTACGCCCGCGTTGGCTACCACCGCGGCCTCGATGCCCTCCGGGCCGCCGGCTGGCGCGGCTCGGGTTACGTGCGCTGGCGCCACGAACCCAACCGGGGCTTTCTCCGCTCGCTCGACGCGCTGCGCGCCACCGCGGGCGCCCTCGGGGAGACCGACGAGGAGAAGCGATGCGACCTGTTCTTGCGCCAACTCGACCCCGAGTGGGGTTCGAGGCTGACTTGACCCGGCGAGAGAACTCCTCGCCCTGGGACTCGGTCGCAATGGAATGAGCCCGGACTCGATGTCGGCACCAGAGGAGACGGCTCTGGACGCGGCCGAGCTCGAGGCACTCGGGCTCTACGACCCGGCGGGGGAGCACGCCGTCCTTCGGCTGGAACTGTTGCTCTACCTGGTGACGCTCGGCGCCGACGCGGACGATCTCCTGGCCTACCGCGACTCCCTGCCGGGGCTCGCGTCGGTGCTCGCTATCCGCGGGCGTCGCGGCGTCACGTTGTCAGAGGCCGCCGAACAGTCCGGTGTCGGCACCGACGCGATCCGGAAGCTCGCCCGAACCGCCGGCTTTCCCGACCCCGCCCCGGACGCGCCGGTCTTCACCGAGGGCTTCGCCGAGCTCGCGTCCCAGACGCGAATTGCCGCAGGGGTGTTCGGAGAAGATGGGCTCTTCCAGATCATCCGGGTCATGGGCGCGGCCATGGCGCGGCTGGCCGATGCCATTGTCTCGGCGTTCATGGTGGAGGTCGAACCATCGGCCCGGCACGAGGACCCGGTCGGCCTCGCCGTGGCGCGGGCCAACGTCGAGGCGACGGCCTTGCTACCCATGGTGCCGGCTGCCCTCGACGTCCTGCTGCGCCAACACCTGATCCTGGCGCAGCGCCCGGTTTCGCCAGAGTCCGAGGACGGCGCCGGGTACGAGACCCAGCAGCTTGTCGTGGGGTTCGCAGACTTGGTGGGCTCAGCGGTGATGGCGGAGCGGGTGAGCTTCAGTGAGCTGGGCGCCGCGCTCGGTGCCTTCGAGGAGATGGCCCAGGACGTGGCGACGAGCTCGGGCGGCCGGATCATCAAGCTGATAGGCGACGAGGTCCTCTTCGTTGCACCCGACCCGACGGGGGGCTGCCGCATCGCCCTCGAGCTGGCGGCGGCGTGCGAGCGGCATGGCCTGCTGCCCGAGGTGAGAGCCGGGCTGGCCCGTGGAACCGTGATGCTCCGGGGCGGCGACGTCTTCGGTCCCGTCGTCAACCTGGCGGCGCGAGTTGTGAAGGCTGCTCGTCCCGGAGAGGTCTTGGTGACGGCAGACGTGGCGAAGGCCGCTCACGTGCCCTCCGAGCCTTTCGGCCTGCGACGGTTCAAGGGGATCGCGGCCGAGGTCGAGCTCGCCGCGCTGAAGCGTTGAAGTCCGAACCCGCTGGGAGCGTCGCCTCGCCGGCGATCATCCGGCCGAGGGTCTCCAATACCAGAGGACGTGTGTCCTTCGGGCCGCACCGGCAAGCTCCCCATACGATGTCGGCGTGACCGGCCCCGCAGGTGCAGTTCATGTCGGAAGAGGCGTTCGAACCACAGTTGGGTATGAGTTGAGGTATCTGTTGAGATACCAGTCGAAGTCGTCGCCGGCATGACCGCGTTCCGCGAACGCTACGGGGAGTGGGCGGTCGTCGCCGGCGCTTCCGAGGGAGTGGGTCTCGCGTTCGCGCAGACGATGGCCGAGCGAGGAGTGAACGTCGTGCTGATCTCACGTCGCGCCACGGTGCTCGACGATGTCGCCGCGGGCATCCGACGTCGGTGGCCGGTCGACACCCGCACCCTGGTGGTGGACCTCGCCGACTCTGTCGCCGCCGACGCGGTCAGGGACGGCACGTCGGACCTCCGGGTCGGCATGTTCGTGTACTGCGCGGGTGCCGATCCGAACTTCGTGCCGTTCCTGGAGGCACCCGTCTCGGCAGCCGAGTCGATGGTGCGACGAAACTGCCTCGTTCCCGTCCAGCTATGCCATCACTTCGCTCCGGCCATGGTCGAGCGCGGACACGGCGGCATCGTCCTGGTCACGTCGGGAGCCGCCCTTGTCGGCGCGCGCCGCATGGTGGCCTACGGCGCCTCGAAAGCCTTCGACCTGGTCATGGGTGAGGCGTTGTGGGCGGAGCTCCACGATCAGGGTGTGGACGTCCTTTCATTGGTGCTCGGCGTCACCGACACGCCTGCTTTGCGCCGGCTGCTGGCCGAACGGGGCAACGTGGCCAGCGCCGACGACGACACGCCGATCCCGGGCGCCGCATCACCCGAGGACGTCGTCTCCGAGGCGTTGGAGAACCTCGCCCGCGGCCCGACGCACTTCGTCGGCGACATGCTCCGTGAAGGCTCGAAGGCGCTCGGAGGCATGGCCCGGAGCGATGCGGCGCGTGTGATGCTCGACGCCGGCGCGGGCGTGATGGACCAGAAGCTGAGTTGAGACACACGGCAGGCGACAAAGGTCGGAGACCGGTGGAGGACAGGGCAACATGATCAACGCCGATGAGATCAACGCTGACGAGGGCGTGCTCGACCCCGATGTCGCCCGGTGGATGAAGGAGAACCCGCAGTTCGACTTCTCCGACGGATTCCCTCCCGAGATCCTCGAGGCGGCCCGCAGCAACGAGAGTGCACCGCCCACCCGTCACATCGACCAGGTGACCGACGAGCTCGTCGGAGAGGTGCCCATCCGTGTCTACCGGAACAACCGGCCTGCCACCGGGCTGGTGGTGTACTTCCACGGCGGTGCGTTCATGGTCGGCAGCATCGCTCTCATGGATGGCGTCGCACGCGAGATCGTCCACACGTCCGGAGCGGTCGTCGTCTCGGTCGGCTACCGGCTGGCGCCGGAGAACCCCTATCCGGCCGGAGTCGACGACTGCCTGACCGTGACCAAGTGGGCGCTGTCGGTCGCTACGAGGTTCGGCGTGTCACCGTCGGAGGTCGTCGTGGCCGGAGAGAGCGCAGGGGGGAACCTCGCCACCGCGGTGGCCCTGAAGCTGAGGGACGAGGGCGGTCCGACGGTCGCCGGTCAGGTGCTCATCTACCCCTGCACCGACGGACCCCGGGCGTCGTATCCGTCGCGGGACCAATTCGGTCATTCGGAGTGGGTGTGGGAGGCCTACGGGGGCGGCCGGGATCTCTCGGACGAGCCCTACGCCGTCCCGTTGAGCGCGCCGACCCTGGCCGGCCTGCCACCAGCCCTCGTGCTGCTGGCCGGCTGCGACATGCTGCGAGACGAAGGACGGGCCTACGCCCGCCGGATGGAGGCGGAAGGGGTGGAGGTGGAGGAGTTCTGCTTCGCCGGCCAGCCGCACGGATTCGTCAACTTTGGGCTCCCCGCAGCCGCGGACGCGTACGCACGCGTCGCGCGTTGGCTTCGTTCGGTTCGGCCGCCTCGGTCGATGAACTGAACGCGGCTGAATCGCGACCTCTGCTCTACAGCTCGAAGCTCGCCGAGCGCAGGCCGAGCACGTGCTCGTGCTGCTGCTTCCGCACCTGGTCGTTGAGGGCGGCGCGCTCGCGCCGGATCTGCTCCGGCGAACGTTGCGGACGCGCGTCGCCCGAGCGGGGCGCCAGGCCGAACCCGGTGTACACGACTCGTCGTTCGGCCGACACCGGTGGCCGGCTCATGTGCAAGGTGCACGAGCAGTGGACCGTGACGTCACCGGTGCGCGTCGGGAGCGGCACCCGCGGCAGGTCGACCGTGTCCACACCGACGGGAACGACGTTGGCACGGTGGGAGCCTGCCACGACTCCGAGCTCGCCGTTCTCGCGTCCGGCACCGGTGACCGAGATCCCGACGGTGAGGCCGCAACAGTGCCGGCTGTGTCCGCCCATCGCACAGTCCTTGTGCCAACTCACGTCAGAGATGCCTTGCGACGACCCCGACCTTCTTCATGAGGCCTTCCGCCGAGTCGCCTACGTCTGGATTCCGCTGCACATAGAGGTCGTCGGTCAACGTTCCGATCGTGGCGAACCGCTGAGAATGCAGCAGCGCTCGCAACGCTTCGGACTTCTGGTTGAAGCCGAGGATCCGCGACGGGTACCACTCTCCTCCTTCTGTACTGGCCCACCACGACGCACCGTCGTCGCGCTCGGCGGACGCCATGGCGTCGTCCAGCTCGGCCGACACCGCAGACATCTCCGCCTCGGTGAACACCCCCTCGAGGTGCAGGAACCCCGCCTCCGCCAGGAAGTGGCCGATCTCTTCGGGTGGATCGTCGAGAACGAAGGACCGGCTCAGGTCGAGCGGCGCACCTTCACGGTCGTGGAAGTCGACGAGGCCGGGCTCGTAGACCTGGCGCCCGTCGATCAGGAAGCGCAGAACCGGTTCCCAGGCGATGAACGTCTCGACCGTGCCACGGCGGATTTCGGCGCGCCCCGTCATCTGCACGCCAAAGGTTGAAGTGACGTCCTGGACCAGGTCGGAGAAACCCTGACGGTCCATCGCCACCACCAGCGCGTCGCGGCCACCCGGTCGCACGTCGAGTGCATCGCCGCTCGGGATCAGCGTCAGCTGGTGGCCTTCGACGTCGAGCGTGAGCGGAACGAGCTCCAACCGAGTCGCGGCAACACCGGCCTGCGAACCGCGTTCGTCCAGTAGAGGAGGGACCCCTCTCTCGAGAAACTCGTCCGGCTCGAGGAGGTCGGCCGCGCCGTCGAGGCGGGTTCGAAAGTCGACGGTTGTCATGGGACGGTTGTCATGGGACGGTTGTCATGGGGAGTGCCTCCGGTGTTCTGTCTGGCTCAGCGGCCCAACGTACGAGTTCTTCCGACCGTTCCACGCGGGGCCGGCCGACTCGGGTCTCCGACTCGTAGCCCCGACTCGACTCGTAGTTAGGGTATCTAACTGTATGATGGTCGAAGTGTCCGTGACCTCCCCCCCGTCCAAGACCGCGACCACGGCGCCCAAGACCGCCCCGACCCCACGGGCGCTCGGGACCTACGGCCGCGTTCGCGGCCTGGCTGGCCAAGCGGGTCGAGGTCGCCCTGGCGGGCGTCGACCTCACCCTCCCCCAATTCCGGGTCCTCGGGCTCCTGGCCGAGGGTTCCTCGGCCGCCTCGGGCCTGGCGGACCGGCTCGCCGTGCGGCGGCCGTCGATCACGGCGGTGGTGGACGGCCTCGTGGCACGCGGGCTGGTCGACCGGCGCCAAGAGGACAGCGACCGGCGGAAGGTGTCGCTGCGCTTGACCGACGAGGGGATCCGCGTCCTGGCCGACGCCGATCAGGCGGTGGACGAGTACCTCGAATCGATCGCCAGCCAGCTGCCAGGAAAGGACGAGGTCACGGCGCTGCGCTCGCTCGAGCTGTGGGGCCGCGCCATGGCGGCGCACCGCGAGGGCCCGGGATCGTCGCAGGAGCGCCCGCTCCGGTGAGCAAGACCGAGGACAGGCTCGAATCTGGGGCGCTGCCGCCGGGTGCCGCCGGGAACGGTCACGGGCAAGCCGGCTCGGCCGCCCCGGAGGGGCCGGAGGTCGGGCTTCCCTTCGCAGCGTACGTGCCCATGGGCGCGGTCAGCCGGTACACGGCGCCGAAGGCGACCGTCGATCCCGACCGGAGCAAGACGTGGGTGAAGCGGGCCATGCCCATCTTGATGGCGCACAAGGTGCAGTTCTTCAGCGCGCTGATCTTCTCGTTCCTGGGCCTGATCATCCAGGTGTGGCTCCCGAAGATCCTCCAGGAGGCGATCACGAACTCGCTCATCCTGCACACCCACCCGCTGCACGGTTACATCGAGCTCATCGCCGTGCTCGCGCTGTTCACGGGTGTGTTCGGGTACATCGCACGCTCGTGCCTCTTCAAGGTCGCGTACTCGCTCGAGTTCGACCTGCGCAACATCCTCTACGAGCACTTCACGCGCATGTCCTTCCCCTTCTACGACCGCGTGCAGTCGGGTCAGCTGATCTCCCGGGCGAACTCGGACATCCGTTCGGTCCAGATGTACCTGACGTTCGCCCCCTCCATCCTCGTGCAGTGCTCCATCGCCGTCGTCGCCTTCGGCTTCATGCTCTCCATCAGCGTGCCGCTCGCCTTCGTGGCCATGGCGGCCATGCCGTTCATCTACCTGACCGGCATCAGGATGCGCCACTGGCTCTTCCCGGTGTCCTGGCTGATCCAGTCGCGGCTGGCCGAGGTGGCGACGGTGGTGGACGAGAACGTCAACGGCGTGCGCGTCGTGCGTGGCTTCGCCGCCGAGCAGCAGCAGCTGCGGCAGCTGGGGACCGCGGCGGACAGAGTGCAGTGGGCCTATATCAAGGATGCGGACCTGCGCTCTCGATTCGCTCCACTCATCCAGAACCTCTCGCAGGTGGGCCTCGTGTTCGTCCTGCTCGTCGGCGGCTGGATGGTCATCCACGACAATCTTCCCGTCGCCTCGATCGTCTCGTTCAACCTCTACCTCGTGATGATGCAGGCGCCCTTCATGATGCTCGGGATGCTCATCATGATGGGCCAGCGCGCCTCGGCCTCGGCGGAGCGCATCTACGAGATCCTCGACGAACGTCCGTCGATCGTCGACCGTCCCGGTGCGATCGATCTTATGGACAGCATGGGCGACGTGGAGTTCGACAACGTTTCCTTCTCGTACGCAGACGACAGCCTCTTGTCCAAGCCGGCGGACGTCGAGACAGGGGACGAGACCGACGAGACCGACGAGACCAAGGACGAGGACGGTGCCCGGGACGGCGCTCGGAGCTCCGGCGCGGCAGCGACCAACGGGTCCGCGGCCACTGCCCCCGACAGCGGGCCTGCGAACGCCGATGCTGCCGGCAGCCGCGAAGTCCTGCACGGTCTGAACCTGCACCTGCGGCCCGGAGAGACGGTTGCCCTGGTCGGGCGCACCGGCAGCGGCAAGTCCACTGTGGCCCGGGTCCTGGCGCGCTTCTACGACGCGACGAGCGGCACGGTGCGCATCGACGGGCACGACGTGCGCGACCTCACCCTGACCAGCCTGCGGGGGAACATCGGCGTGGTCCTCGACGAGCCCTTCCTCTTCTCTGTGTCGATCCGGGACAACATCGCCTACGGCCGACCGGACGCCACGATGGAGGAGGTCAAGGCCGCGGCGGAGTCGGCCGGCGCCGCCGGGTTCATCAGCCGGCTGTCCGACGGCTACGACACCGTGGTCGGGGAACGGGGTTACACGCTCTCGGGCGGGCAGCGCCAGCGCATCGCCATCGCCAGGGCGCTGCTGGTGAACCCGCCCATCCTGATCCTCGACGACGCCACCAGCGCCATCGACGTGAAGGTCGAGCACCGGATCCACTCGGCGCTGCGCGTCCTCATGCAGGGCCGCACCACGCTCATCATCGCCCACCGGCTGTCGACCATCAGCCTGGCCGACCGCGTCGTGCTGCTCGACGACGGCCGGATCGTGGCCGACGGCACGCACGCCGAACTGTTGGCCTCGACGCCCCTCTACGCCGAAGTCCTCGCCCAGGCGGCCAGCGAGGAGGAGGAGGCCGAGGAGACTCACGACGAGAGCCTGGGTCTGGACGACCAGGTCCTCGAGCCCGAGGGAGGTGCGATCTGATGTGGGGCGGCGCTGGTGGCGGTCCGCCCATGGGCGGTGGCGGTTCTCCTGGCTCACCCCAGGCGGGATTGCCTTTCGGGGGCATCCCCCACGAACTCCAGGAGGGGGTCGACCTCCTGCTGCTCGAGGAGCCCGATCGCGGCGAGTCCGACGTCGTCTTCACCCAGCTCCCGTCGGAGCACGAGAAGAAGCGGCTCTCCCTGGGGGGCCTTCTCATGGAGTACCCCGGCATGTGCATCCTGGCCGGGTTGCTCGTGGCGATCATCAGCCTCGCCACGCAGCTCGGCCCGAGCCTCGTCTCCTACGCCATCAACCACGGGCTGACACCGCCCCACTACGACTTCACCGTCGTCGTGGTCATGTCCGGGCTCTATCTGGTCGCCGTGGCGGTGTCGGCCAGCGCGCAGTGGGGCCAGGCCCGGGTGACGGGACGGCTCGCCTCATGGGTCATGAACGACCTGCGCATCACGGTCTTCCGGCACCTGCAGCGGCTCTCGCTCGACTTCTTCACCGAAGAGAAGGCGGGCGTCCTCATGAGCAGGATGACGAGCGACATCGAGAACCTTCAGCAGCTGCTCCAAGACGGGCTGGCCCAGTTCGCCATCCAGGGGCTCACCATGGTCGTGATCACGGTCATCCTCTTCGCCACCAACGCGAAGCTCGCCGCCATCACCGTGTTCGCCGTCCTGCCGCCATTGCTCATCATGTCCATCTGGTTCCGGCGTGCGTCCGAGCGCGGCTACGACAAGGTCCGCGATGGCATCGCACTGGTGCTCGCCGACCTCTCCGAGAGCCTCCAGGGCGTGCGCGTGGTCACGGCGCACAACCGCCAGCGCTACAACGTCGAGACGCACCGCGACGTCGTGGGCGAGTACCGGGACGCCAACAACTACACGGGCCGCATCAACGCCGTCTACGGTCCAGGCTCGCAGCTGATCAGCGTCTTCGGCCAGCTGATCATCCTGGCCATCGGCGGTTCCATGTACCTCCACCATCCCCAGGAGATCAACCTGGGGCAGCTGACGGCGTTCTTCCTCTACGTGAACCGGTTCTTCTCCCCGATCCAGCTGTTGGTGCAGCAGTACAACACGTTCCAGCAGGGCCAGGCGTCCGTGTTCAAGCTCCGCACCCTGCTCGAGACCGAGCCCAGCGTCGCCGAATCGCCGGACGCGGTGGAGCTGCCTTCCATCCGCGGCGAGATCCGCTTCGATCACGTGTCGTTCGGCTACGACCCCGCCGTCCCTGTTCTCCACGACGTCGACCTGACCATCACTCCAGGGGAGACCGTGGCCTTCGTCGGCGCCACCGGGGCGGGCAAGTCCACGATGGCGAAGCTGGTCACTCGCTTCTACGACCCCGTGGACGGCCGCGTGCTCATTGACGGTTACGACCTCAAGGCCGTCACGCTCGAGTCGCTGCGCAGCCAGCTGGGCGTCGTGCCGCAAGAGCCGTTCCTGTTCGCCGGCACCATCAGGGACAACCTGTCCTTCGCCCGCCCGGGCGCGCCGGACGACGAGGTGTGGAACGCCGTCCACCAGGTCGGGCTGGACGAGCTGGTGCACCGTCTCCCCTACGGCCTCGACACGCCGGTCCACGAGCGGGGCCAGTCGCTCTCCTCGGGCGAGCGCCAGCTGATCGCGCTGGGACGGGCGTTCATGGCCGAACCGCGGGTCCTCGTCCTCGACGAGGCGACGTCGAACCTGGACCTCAAGTCCGAGACCCTCGTCGAGGGTGCGCTCGACGTCCTGCTCCAGGGCCGGACCGCCGTGCTCATCGCCCACCGGCTCTCGACCGCCATGCGGGCCGACCGCATCGTCGTGGTCGGCGACGGCCGGCTGCTCGAGGTCGGTTCACACGACGAGCTGGTGGCGCTCGGCGGCCACTACGCCGAGATGTACGAGACCTGGATCAACCAGTCGCACGCCGCCTGACAGTCGGGCCTCAGGGCTCGGGCAGGATGGGGCGATGCCCGAGAACCGGTTCACCGGCTGGGTCGCGACCGAGTACGCATCGAGGTGGCCGGAGATCCACGCGCCGGAGGTCGTCCGACCGGCCGTGGCCTTCCTGACCGAGGCGGCGCGTGGGGGCGCCGCACTCGAGCTCGGCGTGGGGACGGGCCGCCTTGCGCTCCCGCTCAGCCGGGCTGGCGTGCGCGTCCACGGCATCGACCTCTCCGACGACATGCTGGCGGAAATGCGGGCACAGCCGGGCTCCGACGCGGTGACGGTGACAACGGGCGATTTCGCCACCGTGCGGGTGGACGGCACCTTCCGCCTCGCCTACCTCGTGCGCAACACCATCATGAACCTCACGTCCCAGGACGAGCAGGTGGCCTGCTTCCAGAACGTCGCCCGCCACCTGGAGCCCAGTGGTCGCTTCGTCATGGAGGTGATCGTTCCGCAGCTCCGGCGGCTCCCGCCGGGCGAGACCGTGCGAGCCTTCACGATCACACCCACCCATCTCGGCTTCGAGGAGTACGAATTCGCCAGCCAGCGGTCGTGGTCGCACCACTACTGGATGCTCGGCGAGCGCCTCGAGACGTTCTCGGCTCCGTTCCGCTACGTCTGGCCCTCCGAGCTCGATCTCATGGCGCGGTTGGCCGGCATGGGGCTGCTCGAACGCTGGTCCGACTGGGACCGCTCGCCGTTCACGAGCAACAGCGAGAGTCACATCTCGGTCTGGGAGAAGCTCGCCTGAGCTCGTGACCGCCGCTCCGGCCCGGACAGACGCCGGCGCCGCCTCCAAGGAGGAGAGAGGCGGCGCCGACTGGTTCGCAGACCACAAATGTATGTCGTACTGCAAACAATTGGCAAGGATTCCCCACCCGCTCGTCAGTAGACCTTGAACGGCGGCGTCGCGTTTCCGGTCCGCACGTACCGGTCGGGCTCGGCCAGGATGCGACCCCAGGTGTAGGTGCACGCGGCCAGTTCGCCGTCGGCGGATGCCCAGCTCGATGCTCGAAACGAACGTGAGTCGCCCCCTCCGCGGTCGGGGTGAAGGTCCACACGATGGACGTCGGCTGCCACTCGGGAGGCCCGCCGACGCACCTCCAGGTGAGCGACGCGGGGAGGTCGACCGTCTCGACCTCGAAGCGGAACTGCGTTTCGGCGTTCGGACCGAAGGAGAAGACGGCGACCGAGCCCTCGGTCCCTTCGTACTCGGTCTGGTCGGTCCAAAAGGCACGGTTGCCCTTGTCGCTGTTCACCGCGTCGAATACGTGCTCGGGCGACGACTCGATCGTCGAGCGTGTGGCAGATGTCAGGCACGGTGACCACTCCCTTCGACGGCGGGCTCCCGACCGCCGTTCAGTGGCTCAGCGAACGCGGGTCCAGTCCGCAAGGTCCGACGGTAGCGGCGTCTCAGGCGTCTTTGGCCGAGCACAGCGGGGCGCGACGCCACTCCAGGTGGATCTTTCTGCTGATGTGCCTCTCCCGCATGAGCAGATCCAGACGGTATGCGCCTCTCAGGCTGCGTGCAACGCGATGGCCGCCGGCGTGCGAGCAGCCACCCTTCCCGGCCAGGCTGCGGCGACGTTCGCCACGGCGAGAGCAGCCGCAGCCATGACGGCGATCTGCCAACCGGGGATCACCGTCTGGGGCAGGGTTCCCAGGTCGTCGGCGACCAGCAGCCACAACCACCGGCCGAGGGCAATTCCGAGCGGGATCCCTGCGACAAGTCCCAGGGTGGTCATGGCCGTGGACTGGCACGCCACCACGGACCAGAGCTGTCGGGGCCGGTAGCCCAGGGTCTTGAGCACGGCGAGGTCCCCGCGCCGGCGGTGGGCGCTGCTCAACAGGGTGAGAAAGAGGGTGGCGGCAGCCAAGCCGGTGAGCAGGAGCGCCAAGAGAAGCGGGAGATTCTGTACCCGGCCGAAGTTGAGGAGATCGGTCGGAGGCTCGGCCAGGTACACGTTGTACTCGGAGCCGATCTGGCGTTCGAGCTTGGCCACGTCGGCGCGGGTGTCGTTCCCCGGGACGAAATCGACGAACGCGTCGCTGGTGGTCGGGATGTGGCTTCGATCGGCAGGAGGAACGAATGCCATCAAGGCATCCCGGCTCATCAGCGCTCCACTGGGCTCGGTGGTATTGGTGGCGGCGGACGGGCCCACCTGTTGGCCCACCACGGTCAGCATGCGGGTCGGTCCATGGATCGCCGTGACCTCGACCGGGACCCGGCTACCGAGGTGCACCCCAAGTTCGTTCATGACGGGGCGGGACAGCGCGATCTCGTCGGGGCCTGCCGGCTGCCGGCCGTCGGCGATGATGAAACGGAGGGATCCCTTCGCCTGCTCGAAGTCGTCGCCCTCCACCGTGTGACCCGAGATCCGCAGCGGGAGCCCGGTATCGGCCAGGTCCAGGTCCCGGAGCCATGGATCGGCGGACAGCTTGGTCTTCAGTTGCTCGGTGCCGTTGTTGCCGTTGTCGTAGATGTGGGCGTCCCAACTCCAGCCGTAGAGCGCCGGGGTGTCGAGCACGTGGTTGAGGTTGGCACCGAAGGTGAGGGCTGCGGTCAGCCCGGTCGCGGCGATGACCAGGGAGACCACCGACGCCCGCACCGGAACCGACGACGTCCCCCGTCCGCCGCGAAGGCCGTGCGCGACGCCTACCCAGGCGACGGGCCGGAGCCACAGCCACCGTGGGGACCAGGACGACCCGGTCGACGCCACGACACGGCGGGACCGCCAGCTCCAGGGTCGGGCGGCGTCCCGAGTGGTTCGCCACGCCGGCCACGCCGCCAGGGCGGCGGTGAAGAGGACGATCAATGCCGCGCCGACCCCGAGCACGACACCGTTCACCGCGAGCCCCGGATCGGGCTCGGCCACCCGTGCTGTCCCCAACGGGAAGATCGGCGAGAGACCGACTGCGGTCACCACCGCCAGGACGGCCGCGCTGACGGCCACGGCCGTCGTGCGGGCCAGCTCCACGCCGGCCAGCTGGCGGCGGGAGGCGCCGAGGGCCCGGGCTGTGGCGTAGAGGTCCTCCTCGACCGCGCTCAGCCGCCCGAGCAGCTGGAAGAGGATGAACAAGGTCACCACGGCCAGCGACCCGCCGAGCAGCCACAGCGCGACGGCCGCCGGGCGGATCGCGCTCTCGGTGGCCGACGTCTGAACCGCGGATCCCTGGACGATCGCCGGCTCGAAACCGTGGAACAGGGCCACCACCGCACGGTTGTAGGACGGGAGCACGGCCTCGCCACCGTGAAGGCGCAGCTCGATGCTGACGCCGGGTGGTCCGAGGACTCCCTTGTGAGCGGTCATGAACGACGGGGCGACCAGCTGCGTTCCGCTCCCGTCGTTGGTGCTGTACGGGGGGAAGTTGAGCGTATTGGCGGCAACGCCCACGACCCGCAACGGGTAGGTAACAAAGGAGGAGCCGGAACGGTTGGAGAGCACGGACGCCCGGTAGGTGTCTCCCACGGTCAGATGAAGCTGGTCGGCCACGGTCCAGTCGAGGGTGATCTCGTTCGGTTGGCGCGGCAGGCGTCCGGACAAGAGCCTCGGGACACCCACGGTGTGCTCGAAGCCCGGACCGAGGGGCGACCCGAGCGTCGCGCCGTTCTCCTCGCTGTATCCCTGGATCCGGCCGAACGCGGCGACTTGGGGAAGGTGCACCATCTGGTCGTACGGCTGGATCGAATCGACACCGTTCGTGTACACCCACACGGTGGCGTCGGCCTGGAGGTACTTGGCCGCGAACCGGGGGTACGCAGACTCGGTGCGGATGCCCCCGGCGACGAGGGCGAGCACGGTTCCACCGGCCAAGCCGATGAGTAGGACCAGGGCCAGCGACGATCGCCAGGTGGTCCTGAGACGGGAACGCGACCAAAATCTGACGAAGCTCACCGACCCACCTCCGGCATCGCTGCGACCCGTAGGGGGAGGGCGGTCACGGCGGGTGACTCTAGGGGTCGCCCGACGCTGAAAACTGTCCCTTCCGATGCCACCATCACCCTGGCTGGGTCGACCGCGCCATATCGAGCGGCAATGGCGTCGAGCTCGTCGTCGGTCCGCTCCGGGCTGTGGTGGAACAAAACGACGGCTCCGACCCCTGCGGCTCTCCCGAGGGCCACGGCATATTCCGCCGCCGCGTGCCCGAAGTCGTCGGCGAGGGCCAGCTCGCCGGCGCATGCGAGGAACTGGGCATCGTGGATCAGGACGTTCACCCCGGACACCAGCTCCACGAGCTCGTCGGGGACGGCCCCGATCCCTTCGGGCCCGGGCCCGTACGCGGTGGGTCGGTGGTCGGGCAGGTAGGCAAGCGAGGAGGTTCCGTCGGTGACCCGGTAGCCGTAGGTCAGGCCGCCCTTGTGGGCCACTTCCGCCGCGGTGACGGAGAAGTGCTCCACCTCGTGCACGCCGGGCGCGAGCGAATCGAAGGACCACCGGCCGCGGCAGGCCTTCGGGGGCGATAGGAAATGTCGGGGGCGACATCATCCGTGCCAGAGACGCCTCGGCGGTGAGGCCACTGGGCTCGGCGGGAAGGAGGACGTTCACCCTCGCGTCGTCGCGATCGGTGGCCGAGCAGAAGGGTAGGCCTTCGACGTGGTCCCAGTGAAGGTGGGTGAGCACGAGGGTGCCGTGGAAGGGAGCACCGTCGAGGAGGGCCGGAAGGCGGCGAATGCCGGTGCCGGCGTCGAGCACCAGAGTGGGCGGCTGGTCGTCGTGGGCGATCGCCACACATGAGGTGTGGCCTCCGTATCGTGCGAATTCGCTCCCCGGGGCGGGGGTGGAGCCCCGGACCCCGAGCAGATGGGCGCGCACCGCCCTACGCCCGCTGCTCTTCCCGGCGGTGGCCGTACGACAACTCGACCAGCTTTTCGCCGTCCAGCTCAGCGGCGGCGACGGCCGCAACCCGACAGCTAGTCACCGCCACCAGGGTCGAGGTGCGGACACCGCCTTCCACGCCGGCCCGCTCACCGAGGATGGCACCGGGGCCGTACTCGGCCAGACGCTCGCCGCCCTTCTCCACCCGGACCACTCCGTCGAGGACGAGGAAGACGTCCGTGCCGAGCTCGCCCTCGCACACCAGTCGGTCGCCGGCGGACACCGTGAGGAACCTCGGCTTGCGCCCGCTGCCGTGCATCAGATGGGTGGAGAGCGACCGTTCGAGGGCGGTCTCGACCGCGGTCACGAGCGCCGCCGAGTCGGTGTCACCCCATGGGGTGTGCCGGCCGAACGACCTGCGGTACCAGTCCTTGAAATCCGTCAGGCCGACTTTGGCCGCGAGGGCGCCCTCGCCGTCGTAGATCCAATGGCGTGGGAACCGACTGGCTCCCGTGACCTCGAACTCTGGCTCGCGATCGGCGTAGAGGGTGAGGCTCAGGGTGGTCCAGACCAGCGGGGCCTGCCACTGGACGAAAGGCCGGCGGCGCACCCTGCGGGGAGCGGGCACTCCGGTGCGACCCCCCGCTGTCTGGGTGAACCTCGCCCACCCCGGGCCTACCTCGGGCGGAGCCTGAAGGTCAGGAAGAGCGAAGGCTTCGAAGGTGTGGCGGAGGGCGCCGAGCCGGACGGTGGTCGACCCGATCATGCCGCCCCCCGTGTAGGAGCACGCGGTGACCGTCCCGTTCTCGTCCACTTCCATGGCCGCCGACAGGCAATTGGCGAAGCGGAACCGGTCGTCGGCTGCAAGCGCATGGAGGTCGCCGACGGCATCGGGCGGAGGGACGTCGTAGTGGGTGAGACCGGTGTCGAAGGCGACACGCGTGCCCCCTCGCACCGCTTCCGACGGAATCCACGACAGGCTGGTGACCGAGCTCTCGAATTCGCATGGTGACACGGTGACGCCCAGGGCCTGCGTCACGACAGGGTGCAAGCCGCGTTCGTGAGTAGTGGGAGCACCACCTCATTTCGCATGCTTCCCCCCTTGGGTCAGCCCGGAGGGTGTGGGAAAACGGAGGCACCATGTCGATCGAGACCACATCCCTCGCCCAAGCCGAAGCCCAAACCGTGGACACCGCCCGGATCACCGTCTTCCTGGCCGACGACAACGTCATCGTCCGAGAAGGTGTCCGCACCCTGCTCGAACGGCAGTCCGACCTCGAGGTGGTGGGGGTGGCCGCCGACTACGACGAGCTCGTGGCCGGCGTCGTCGCCAGAGAGCCGCACGTCCTCGTCACCGATATCCGCATGCCGCCCAACTTCCAGCGCGAGGGGATCGAGGCGGCCCGAGAAGTGCGCCGGCGCTGTCCCGGGACCGGCGTCGTGATCCTGTCGCAGTACGACGACCCGGAGTACGCGGTCTCGCTCGTGGCCGAGGGATCTTCGGGCTACGGGTACCTGTTGAAGGACCACATCGCCGAGGGCACCCAGCTGGTCGACGCGGTGCGGACCGTGGCCACCGGAGGCACCGCCCTCGACCCTTCCATCGTCGATCAGCTCGTGCGCCCCCTCGCGCACGGCGGCCTGAGTTCCTCTGAGGAGTCCCTGCTCAACATGGTCGCCGAAGGCCGCCCGATCAAAGCCATCGCGGCTGCGCTGCGGACCACCCCCGAAGCGGTCGACGCCCAGGTGGAGGCACTGTTCGTGGCCCTGGCCGAGGGGGTGACCAAAGGGACCGAGGGGGCCATCCGCCGCTTGCGGCTCCTTCACCAGTGCATCGTCGACCGCGAGGAGCAGGGCGAGACCCTGTCCCGGCTGCTTCCCGGCGGGCTGGCCGAGAAGCTCCAACGGGAAGGCCGGCATCCCGGCCGGACCGAAATGGTGGATGTGACGGTGATGATGAGCGACATCCGCTCGTACTCGACCATCGCCGAGCATGCCGACCCGTCGCAGCTGGCCGGACAGCTCAACACCCACCGGTCCGCCATGAACCGCGCCATCCTCGGCGAGGGCGGAACGGTCATGCAGTTCGTGGGTGATGCGGTGATGGCGGTCTTCGGGGCACCGATCCCCCAACCCGATCACGCTGAACGCGCCGTCCGCGCTGCTTCGGAGGCCCACCGGCTCCAGGCCGTGGTGAACGCGGCGTGGGAGGCGGAGGGTCTTCCCGCATTCGGGCTCGGAATGGGTGTGTCGACCGGGGAGGCGGCCGCGGCGTTGCTGGGTTCGGAAGAGCGACTCGAGTACACCCTGGTCGGCGACACGGTGAACCTCTCCCAACGACTCCAACAGCTGGCGGCCGCGGGTCAGACCGTGATCAGCCAGGCGACCAAGGACGTCCTGGGCTCCTCGGTGGACGCCACTCCCCTGCCCGAGCAGTTGGTCAAGGGGCGGGACACCCCGGTACGAGCGTGGGTATTGGGTGGTCCGGCGTCGCCTGGGCCCGTGACCGACGCCCGTGTCGAGGGCGGAAATGGGAGAATCGGAGCGGAGGCGGGAGAGACTCGATGACGACCGGAACCGTGGTGCTCGACGTTTCGGGCGTCCGAAAGACCTTCGAGGCCGAGCTCGCCCCGGTGCGGGCGCTGCGCGGAGCGACGCTCGAGGTGACGGCGGGTGAATTCGTCGCCCTCATGGGCCCCTCGGGCTGCGGCAAGTCCACCCTCCTCAATGTGGTTGCCGGCCTGGAGCCCGTCGACGAGGGGACCATCCGTGTCGGGAGTGAGCTCGTCACCGGTCGCACCGAGGACGAGCTCTCGCTGCTCCGCCGCCACCACGTCGGGATGGTGTTCCAGTTCTTCAACCTGCTCGAGGGCATGACCGCGTTGGAGAACGTGGCGCTGCCGGCCGTGGTCGCAGGTGTCCACCGCCGAGCGGCGGAGTCACGTGGCCGGGACCTGCTCGACCTGCTGGGCCTGGCCGACAAGGCCTCCACCGTTCCGGCCGCCCTCTCGGGTGGTCAGCGCCAACGCCTGGCCATCGCCCGGGCCCTGGCCAACCAGCCCACGTTGTTGCTCGCCGACGAGCCGACTGGCGCCCTCGACTCTGACAGCAGCCACGAGATCGTCGAACTGCTCGGCCGGCTCAACCGCAACGGTCAGACCATCCTTCTAGTGACCCACGATGCGGACGTGGCCGCCGCGGCCGAGCGCCGGGTCATCATGCGCGACGGCCGCATCGTGGACGAGTCAGGGCCGCTCGGTGCGCCGCCAGCCGGCTCAGGGGCGTTCGCCGACCCCCGGGGCACTGCACACGACCGGTCCCAGGTCGATCACACCCGCCGGGACGCGTCCGATCCGGCGGCGGTCGCCGTCGGTCCGTGACCACCACCTCCGCCCGTCCCGCGCCGGTTGCGACGACGGCAACCGCGCGTGAGCGCTCCGGGCGCCCCTCGAAACCTGGATCGTCCGCCGACCCGGCGCGGCTCGGCCGCAGCGTCGCCGTCGCGCTCCCCGCCTTCGCCCTCGTGGGTGTGGGCGTGGCCGCGGCATCGTCCCGCGGGCTCAGCAGCGACGACGTCATCCGCGCCTTGCTGGCGATGATGTGGGCTGCCGCTGCCGGCTGCCTGGTCGCCTGCCCTGAGTTGAGCCGCCTCGGCCGCCTGGTCGCCGTCGCGGCCACCCTCGCCGCTGCCGCCTTTGGTGCAGACGCCGTCGGCCAGGCCCATCCGGGTCCCGCCGGTCATGACGCCCGCATGCTGGCCGCATTCCTCCCGGCTTTGGTGATGGGTGTCGGGGTTCATTTTCTCCTGGCCGTGCCGTCGGGTGTCCTGGGGAGCACCGCTCGGCGGGTAGGTGGAGTCCTCGGCTACCTCACCGGTGCAGGAGTGGGCGTGTGGGCCGTCATCGGTCCGGGTCGCTTCGACGAGACCGCCGCCCTCGCAAGTTGGGCCGCGGTCCTGGCGATCGGCGTGCCCGCGACCGCCAGGCGATACCGGACTTCGCCCGGCGTCGACCGTCGCCGCATCCAACTGCTCGCGTGCGGTGCGGTGGCCGCTGCCGAGGTGGGGGTGGTGGTCGGAGGATTGGCCCTCCTCGTTTCGTGGCCGCCGCAACCGCTGGCCATTGCCGCCGCTGCAACCGCCCTCATTCCCGTGGGCTTGAGCGCGGGAGCGTTCCCCCCGGCCCTCGACCAGGCCGACCGGCTTCTGGTCCGTCTCGTCACCGTGACCGGCGTTTCGGTCGCCGTGCTGGCCGTCTACCTGGTCGTGATCCTGGGGTTCGGCCATCGGCCCAGTGAGGCTGACCGCCAGGTGCTGGGGCTCGCCCTCGTGGCGGCCGCCATCGTGGCGGTCGGGGCGTCACCCACCAGGCGCCGGATCCGGGAGACCGCCCAGCATCTGGTGTACGGGTCGGAGCCGGTGCCCGATGACGTCGTGGCGACCTTCCGGTCGCGACTCACCCGCGCTGTGACGATGGACGAGCTCCTCCTCCAGTTGGTCGAGGCACTCCATCGGTCGATGCCCCTCTCTCACGCAGAGGTGTTCACCGGCACCGC
Source organism: uncultured Acidimicrobiaceae bacterium (assembly GCA_963824445.1). Lineage (GTDB taxonomy): Bacteria > Actinomycetota > Acidimicrobiia > Acidimicrobiales > RAAP-2 > Bog-473. The sequence goes on from CAWGPG010000006.1 coordinate 184,916, forward strand.
CGAGGTGCTCGAGCGGAGCGTGTCGCTGCCCGACGTCGGCCCGATGACGCTCGCGCTCGGCGAGGCGGCCCGACCCGTCGTGGCGCGAGCCGGCGTGGCCGGGGCCGCGTGGACTTCCGTCTGGTTGCCGGAGCTGGCCGCCGGCCGGGAGCAGTTTCGGGTCTGTCACCTGGCCTACGGCGGTGAGCTGCTGGGACTGGTGCTGGTGGAGCGGCCGAACAGCGAGCCGCCGTTCACCGAGGACGAGGAGCTCGTGGTGACCGAGCTCTGCCGCCAGGTGGGACTCGCCCTGCACAACGTCCGGCTCGACTCGGCCCTCCAGTCCACCCTCGACGAGGTCCGCCGTCAGGCCGACGAGCTCCGAGCGTCCCGAACCCGCATCGTGGCGGCGGCCGACGCCGAGCGGAGACGGGTGGAGCGGGACCTCCACGACGGAGCCCAGCAGCACCTGGTGGCCCTCGCCGTCAACCTGAGGCTCGTACGCGACCAGGTGGCCGACGACCCCGAGGGTGCCGCCAGCGCCCTCGACCAATTGGCCGCCGACGTCAAGGTCACCGTGCAGGAGCTGCGCGACCTGGCCCACGGAATCTACCCGCCGCTGCTCATGGACAACGGGCTGCCGGACGCTCTGCGCGCCGTCGCCGCCCGCAGCCCACTCCACGTCGAGACTGAGGTAGACGGGGTCGGCCGCTACGACGCCGCCGTCGAGGCTGCGGTCTACTTCTGCTGCCTCGAGGCCCTGCAGAACTCGGCCAAGCACGCTCCGGAGGCCCAGGTCGACCTGCGGGTGTGGGAAGAGGCCGGTGGGCTCCTCTTCTCCGTGACCGACGACGGCCCGGGCTTCGACAAGGTCACGGCCCGGTCGGGTCACGGCTTCACGAACATGATCGACCGACTGGGCGCCATCGGGGGCTCAATCAGATGGGACTCGACCGTGGGCGAGGGCTCGATGGTCCAGGGGTCCGTACCGCTCCTCTGATCACGCGGGCGACGACACCACGTCACCTTCTTACCCCGGGCTCGCCTGAGCCTTGCCCCACCTCTCCCGCGCTGTCGGGTGGCGGCCCCGAAGCGGCGGCGCGGGCTCGGTGGCGGCGCGACTCAGCGCCGAATGAAGCCCGTGGACTCCCGCTCGGCCCAGATCCGTCGAAGCTCCGCTGGGCCGAGCTCCTCCTTGTTCACATACGCCCGCGCACCGCTCGTGGCGGCGTCGGGCGGAAGGTCGCTCGGCTCGTAGGTGGAGCACAGCACCACCACGACCTCAGGGTGGGCGTCCACGATCTGGCGTGTTGCCTCCACTCCGTTGAGCTCCGGCATGTTGATGTCCATCAGGACCAGGGCGGGACGGAGCTCGTCGGCCATGGCCACCGCTTCCAGACCATTGGTGGCCTCCCCCACCAATTCGAATTCGTCGAGGCGACCGACCACGGCACGGGCGGCGGAGCGGAACGGCGCCTGGTCGTCGACGACCAGCACGGGGAGGGGCGCTTCCATCTCCACAGATTGTCCCATCTGCCGACCGCCCAGAAAGGGAGCTACCACCCCCTTTCGAGTGTGGCTATCCGCTCGCGGGAACGGGCTGGGCTCCGACGTAGATCAGCACCGCTTTCACCCTGCGGTTCACGTCCTCTTCTTCGGTCAGGCCCAGCTTGGAGAAGATGGAGTTCGTGTGCTTCTCCACCGCCCGCTCCGAGAGGAACAGCGCGGCGGCGATGGCTGCGTTGTTCTTGCCCTGGGCCATCTCGGCCAGTGTCTCTCGCTCCCGGACCGTGAGCCGGTCGAGGTCGGACGGGCGCGCCGGCTTGGAAGCCCCCACCAACAGGTCGACCACGGCCGAGTCGACCATGGACCCCCCATCGGCCACGGTCCGGATGGCGCGGACCAGTTCGTCCACGCCGGCGATGCTGTCCTTCAATAGGTAGGCCCGCCCGGCCGAGCCGTCGCCCAACAGAGCCGTCGCGTATTCGGGGTTGGCGTACTGGCTGAGCACGACCACGCCCACGTCCGGGCGGTGCTCCCGCAGGTGGGTGGCCGCCTGAACCCCCTCGTCGGTTCCGGTGGGCGGCATACGGATGTCGGTCACCACCACGTCGGGGTCCGCCGCGTCCACCACGGCCAGCAGGGCAGGGAGATCCTCGGCTGTGCCCACCAGTTCGAGCCCCGGCTCGGCGGCGATCAGCCGCTCGATCCCTTGGCGGAGGAGTGTGTTGTCCTCAGCCAGCACGACCCTTACCGTCTTCACGGCCGCTCACCGTACTCGCCGCCGTCGCGCTCTCCGAGGCGGCCAGCAGCACTTCGTCGGGTCGGCCACGAGGCCGATCGGCGGCTCGGCGGCACGGCGGGACGGCGGGACGGTGGGACGGCGGGACGCGACCACGAGCTCGGCGGTGGTACCACCACGTTGGTGGAGACACCTGGAGCCACTCTGTGAGACCCGCGCCGAACCGACCAGACTTCTGGCGTGGCCCGCCGCCGCCCGTGCTCGCCGCCGATCAGACGATCCAGTCCCGGGACTACGCAGTGACCGACGTCGACGTCGTCGTCGTGGGTTCGGGCCCCAACGGCCTTGCCGCTGCCATCACCCTGGCTCGGAGCGGACTGTCCGTGGCCGTGATCGAGGGCGCGGACACGGTCGGTGGAGGATGCCGGACGGAGGAGCTCACTCTGCCCGGATTCCGCCACGACGTCTGTTCCGCGGTCCACCCCATGGTGTTGGCCTCACCCTTCTTCCGACAGCCGGGGTTCGAGAGCCTGCGGGACGCGCTCCGCCACTCCGACATCCCCTTCGCCAACCCGCTCGCGGGGGGTCGAGCCGTCGTGGCCCAGCGATCTCTGGAGGCCACGGTGGAGGGACTGGGTGTCGACGGCCCGACCTACCGGCGTCTGGTGGGGCCGCTCGTGGCCCAAGCCGACGGCGTGACGGCGGGGGCGCTCGCACCGCTGCGTTCGGTGCCGGCCCATCCGTTGGCCATGGCCCGGTTCGGCCTCGCGGGGCTGCTGCCTGCCCGCACTCTGGCCGGCCGGTTCCAAGAGGACGCAGCTCCGGCCCTTCTCGCCGGCGTGGCTGCGCACTCCATGCTGCCACTCGACGCGCCTCTGACTGGTGCGTTCGGTCTGTTGTTGGCGGTGACCGCGCACACCGTCGGTTGGCCGGTGGTGGAAGGTGGGAGCGCCACCATCGCCCGGTTGATGGTGGACCAGCTGACCGCAGCAGGCGGGTCCGTCAGCACGGGGAGGTGGGTCACCGACCTCGACGATCTGCCGTCGTCCACGGCGGTCGTCCTCGACACCTCCCCTGTCGGGTTGCTCGCCGTGGCGGGCGACCGGCTACCCGACCGATACCGGCGCTCCCTCGAGGGCTTCCGTTTCGGGCCGGGAGTGTGCAAGGTGGACTGGGCCCTCACCGGACCGGTGCCGTGGGCGGCGGAAGCATGTCGCCGAACCGCCACCGTCCATGTGGGTGGCACCATGGCCGAGGTGGCAGCCTCCGAGGCGGCGGTGCACGCTGGCCACCACCCGGAGCGCCCCTACTGCATCGTCGTGCAGCCCGGTGTGGCCGATCCCGGGCGAGCCCCCGAGGGGAGCGCGACCCTGTGGGCCTACTGTCACGTCCCCGCCGGCTCCACGGTCGACATGGCGGCCGCTATCGAAAACCAAATCGAGCGCTTTGCCCCGGAGTTCCAAGACCTGGTGATCGCCCGTTCTGTTCGCACCGCCGCCGAACTGGCCCGGCACAACCCAAACTGCGTCGGCGGCGACATAGGAGGGGGACTGGCCTCGCTCCGCCAGACCCTCTTTCGCCCTACCGTGGGTTGGAATCCGTACCGGACCGCCCTCAAACACGTCTACCTGTGCTCTGCCTCCACTGCTCCGGGGGCCGGCGTGCACGGGATGTGCGGCTTCTATGCGGCACGCACCGTTCTCCACGACCACTTCGGAGGTCCTTCGCCGCTGCGCGGCTAGGTGTGGGACGGACCATGGCAGGCATGGGCGCGAGCTGACGCGATATGGGAAACGGGCTGACGCAATAAGGGGAAGGATTGTCGGCTCCGAACCAACGGTTCACCGTTCCCTCAGGGCGCCCGGCTCCAATCCCGCAGCGTGGCGCGGTAGCGCGCGTCCCACGCGTCGTAGGCCGAGCGCAGCGACGCTCCCGGCCACTCCGGTGGGAGCAGCTCGGCGGGAAGCAGCGGGTCGGACTGCAGGTGGCGCAGCACCGACGCGGAGAGTTCGAACCCCGGAGCCAAGGCGTCGGCCTGGTCCGGGTCGATCCGCTCGAGCCCTTCGAGCAGTGCGCCGGCACGCGCCGACCACGACGTGAGATCCCAAAGCCGCTGCGTCAGCTCCGCCGGCCGCTCGGGTCGTGCCGTCATCGTCTCGACGTCGGGCTCCACGACGCTGGGTAGATCGACGGTCACATTGGACGGGCGCATCCACACCCCCTCTCGGAGCTCGGCCAGGCGGGCATAGGCGAGGGCACGACGGCGCGCCGTGCGCACTTCGGCCGTGCTGCCGCTTTTTGTCACCACGGATAACCACCAGGTGCCGTCGTAATCTCCGGTCGCCCCAGCCCGGCTCGACGACTGGCGCGCCTGGCGCGCGGCGAGGTGCCCGGCCAGGCGATAGCTCCCCCCACCGTCCGTCGTCGCCTCGCCGGAGGCGACCATGCGGCTGAGTGCCACCCGGGCCCGGTTCTCGCTGATGCCGAAGAGGCCCGTGAGTCGCACCAACTGGGCCACGGGCAGTTCGGGCGGATCCATGCCGAGCAGTGCACTGGCCAGGACCGACCGGGCGGTGAGGGGCGGAGCCACGGCATCCATCTCCCCGGGTGACCCATCTCGGTCGGTATTACGTGCTTGCGTCACTTGATTGACTAATGTAATATGGGTGCCATGGCCGCCGCCAGCACCATGGTCCCCGAGGCGGCCGACCGGCCGGAGGTGCTCCCGAGCGAGCGCCTCCAGGCCAACGGCATGGCCATCCCCGAACTGCGCTCAGAGCTACGGCGGATCGACAACGTGCGCAATGCCGTGACCGTCGCCTCGGTGTGGTTCTGGGTCGCCCTCATCATCGGCGGCGCCGTGTGGATCGACCAGTGGTGGAGCTACCTGATCGCCTTCGTCCTGATGGGTCCCATGTACGCCCGCTTCGCCATCTTGATGCACGAGGCGGCGCACAAGCTCCTCTTCACCAACAAGCGATGGAACGACGTCGTCGGCACCTGGGTCGTCGCCTACCCGGTCTTCACGCCGGTGCAGCTGTACCGCCGCGTGCACTTCGCGCACCACAAGGACGAGTTCGGGCCGAACGAACCGGACATCGCGTACTACGCGCCATATCCCTGTACGCGCCGCGCGCTCTGGCGCCGGCTCGTGCGCGACGCAGTGGGAATCAGCGGCTGGAAGAACTTCGTGCCATTGGTGAAGAACTCCCTGCACAAGCCGTTCCGGCCGATCGGCCTGTCGATCTTCGCCGTGCAGGCCGTGCTGTGGGCGGTGATGTGGGCCGCCACGGGACGCTGGTGGATCTACCCGCTGTTGTGGTGGCTGCCGTGGATGACCGAGTGGCGTGTCCTCAACCGACTCCGGTCGATCGCAGAGCACGGCGGCATGCAGCGGAGCCCCGATCGCCGTGCCACGACGCACCACGTGCATCAGTCGCTCCTGGCGCGCTTCTGGATCGTTCCGTACAACACCGGCTGGCACCTGGCGCACCACGTGGACATGGGCGTGCCCTGGCGCAACCTGCCCGCGTTCCATGCCGAGCTGGAGCGCGCCGGGTACGTGACCGACGCCATCACGTACGACAACTACCGTGGGCTGTGGCGGGCGCTCTCGAGCGCCGACGAGACGACCGAGGTCAAAGCGGTCAGGGCCGCCTGAACGGGTCGGCTCAGCGACGCGCCGCTCTGTCCTCCGGCAGCTCGGAGGCACCGACGTTCTTCCGCAGCCACGTCACGATGGGCGTCGCGGCCCGGAGGGTGTCGACCACACGCTTCTTCGCCGCCGCCGTCGACTGCCACGATGCCGACGGCCAGTGCCGCGACGCCACGAGGCCCTTCAAGCGCAAGAGCTCCATCCTGGGGTGCTCCTTGGGGTAGCCGCGGGGAGCGGTCTTCAGCGACTCGTGCGCATGGACGTCGAGCCCGGCGGCGCGGGCCGCGGCGACGGCGGACTCGAGCGTGCGGCCGGGACGGTCGGCGATGATCGCGTCCCGAAAGCGCGCCAGCTGGTCCGGCGCCATGTGGTAGGTGCCGGCTCCCGCGAGCAGCCCGTCGGCGGAGAAGGAGATGTAGCCGTCACCGACCCTGGCGGCCACCGACGTCTTGTAGGGCGACTTGTCGGCGCTGAACCGAGTGTCGCGGTAGGGACGGAACAGCCGGGACTCGCCGAACTCGTCACGCAGCTCAGCCAGGAGCGCTTCCATCGGCCCCTTGACGTCACGCTCGTAGACGTCCTTGTGCGCGAGCCAGTAGCTCTTTGCGTTGTCTTCCTCGAGTCCGACGAAGAACTGGCTCGCGCTCGTCGGCCAGCCTTTGAACTTCACGCGACGAACGCTACTGCGGCGGCGCGGATCCCTCCCAGCCGCGCAGGAACGAGACGCGGAACGGCCGCAGCTCGCCGCGGCAGAACCCGCCGGCGACGGCGGGATCCGCCTCCATCAATGCCCGGGCCGATTGCTCGTCGGGCGCCTCGATCACGGCGATGCCGGTGTTCACGCGCCCGAGCGTCGGCCCGGCGAGGACCAAGGTCCCTTCGGCAAGGAGCTGCTCCAGGCGGACGGCGTGCTCACGCCACGTCGCGCGTTCCTCGTCCGTCATCGTCGCGGCGAAATCCTCACGGTGAGGGTGCAGGAAGTAGACCCACTCGGGCACGGTGTCATCATGCCCGAGTGGGAGTGGTCAACAAACGCTCAGCCCTGCAGGAGGATCCGGTCGGTGCGGACCCGCACCGTGATGCGGACCTCGCCCTCCTTGCGGTTGGGGTATGAGTCGACGCCGAGGTACTTGTGCGCCAGCGCGTCGATGTGGTCGTCCGCCCCATCCGTTGTGACGTCGACGACCGTGCCCTCGAACGCCACCACGTTGTAAGGGTCGTCCGGGTCGATCACCGTGACGGCGACGTGGCCGTCCCGGCTCAGATTGCGCGCCTTCTTGCGATGCCGGGCGGTGTTGAAGCGCACGTCGTCTCCGTCGAGGTCGATCCAGAGCGGCGTCGCCTGAGGCGACCCGTCGGGGTTGATGGTGGCGAGCGTGGCCAGGACGGGCCGGCCGATCAGGGTGCGGGCCTTCTCCGAGAGGACGTCGGCCATGGGTTCGTGACTCCCTTCTCTCTCCATTGCGTATTCGTTCTTCACCAGGGAGGGTATGGCGCACAGAGCCGGCTTCGGACGGACCGGGCATCCGGAGCCGTCGAGCGCGAGCCCGACGATCCCTCGTTGGTCGGCGGCCCGGAACGGGCACGATCGGATCGTGGGAAAATCCGGGCGCATGAGCGTTCGCGGAGCGCCGCGGAGCGCGTCCGCGGTCACCTCTCCCATCGGAACCTCCCTCGAATGGTGTGTCGGGGCTCTCGGCTGCGCCGCCGCGCTCGCCGCCGCGCTGTGGAACCCGCATGACGTGGCCGGCGCGGCCGACCAGGACTGGCCGCCCTTCGTGCTCGTCGCCGGTTTGCTCCTCGTCGGTCTGGTGGCGCACGAGGACGGTCTGTTCGATTGGGCGGGCACCACCCTGGCGCGGCTGGCCCGGCGCGGCTGGGTGCTCTACGTCGGCGCAGCCGTCCTCGTCGTGGTGGTCACGACGCTGCTCAACCTCGACACCTCGGTGACGTTCCTCACCCCGGTGGTGATCTGTGCGGCCGGCGGTGGGGACCTCGAGGTCCCGCTCGTCTACGCGTGCCTGCTGCTCTCGAACGCAGGTTCGCTGCTTCTCCCCGGTTCGAACCTCACCAACCTCATCGTGCTCGGCCACCTTCACCTCTCTGGGGGTGCCTTCTTCGCCCACATGGCCCCGGCCGGTCTCGCCGCCGCTGTGGTGACCGCCCTCGTCGTGGGGGCACTCAACCGGGATCGCCTCCGAGGCGTCGTCAGTGCCGGGCCGGAACGGCCCAGACCTGTCCTCGGCGTGGGTGTCGTGGCCGTCGCTGCGGTCACCGTCTTCGTGCTCGTCCTCCGGCCGGGACCCGCCGCAATCGCCGCACTCTGCACCGGCATCGCCGCGGTCGTGCTGCGTCGGCGCGCCGCCGGAGCGTTGGGAGTGCTGAGCGCTCCCCTTCTGGTCGGCCTCTTCGGGATCGCCGTCGCATTGGGCGCGTTGGGCCGGGCCTGGTCGGGGCCACAGACTCTCCAGTCGCATCTCGGTCCGTGGGGGGCGGCGGCGCTCGGAGGAATTGGGAGCCTGCTCGTCAACAACCTTCCGGCCGCGTCCCTCTCGCCGCCCGCACCCCGCCCCATCCCTTCGCCCTGCTGGTTGGCCTCAACGTCGGGCCGAACCTGTTCGTGACGGGTTCGCTCGCCTGGGTGCTCTGGCTCAAGGCGGCCCACGCCGCTGGGGCCCGGCCCTCTGTCCGCCGGGCCGCTCTGTTCGGCATGGCCAGCGCGCCGCTGGCGGCGGCCGCCGCTGTGGGTCTGCTCGTCGTGACGGGGACACGCTGACCCGACGAACGCGGTCTACGACCGTGCTCCGGCTTCCGTCACTCCTCCGGCGCCTCGGCGGACGCCGCGTCGAGCGCGGCCCGGACAGCCGTCGCCTTGGGGTGGCCGGCGTAGACGGCGAAGTGCACGACGAACTCGCGCATCTCCTCCAGGCTGATGTCACCCGAGCGCAGCGCCGCGCCGATGTGGGTCTCCATGGCGAACGGGGCGCCGCTCATGGACGCGCACGTGATGGCGATCCACCTGCGCTCCTTGCGGGTGAGGCCGGGACGCGTCCAGATTTCGGCGAAGACCTGGTCGATGACGACGTCGGCGACGTAGTCGTCCCCGCGGGCGGGCGCCGTCATCCCCGTCACCGCGGTGAATTCCGCCGCGCCCCGTGCCCATCGTTCTTCGTCGGTCACGATGCGCCTTCCAGGTAGTCGATCTGGGTCTGTAGGAAGCCCTCCAGGTCCCGGGCATGCCGTTCGGCCATGGCGTCGGCCTCCGGATGGGACAGCACCAGCAGCCGGTCTTCGACGATGCCCTCGACCACGAGCCGAGCCGCCTCCTCCGCCGTGATGATCGGGACCTGCGGCGCCTGGACGGGGGTCGTCGGGCCGAATTCGCGGATCTGCTCCAAAATGTTGGTCACCACCCCGGCCGGGCAGAAGCAGGTGACACCGATGCCACGCGGGCGCAGGTAGAGCGCGAGCGATTCGGTCAGCGCCACCACGCCGGCCTTGGTGGCGGCGTAGGGCAAACGGTCGTAGGCGTAGGGAAAGAGTCCGGCCGTCGAACCGGTGGTCACCACGTGTCCCGATCCCTGGTCCAGCAGCGTCGGGAGGAAGGCGCGCAGCACCCGTACGGTCCCCAACAGGTTGGCGTCGATGACCGAGGCCCAGGCCTCAAGCGGGATCTCCTGTGGCAGGCCTTTGGCGATGACGCCGACGTTGCTCATCACGACGTCGACCCGGCCGAGTTCCGACACGGTCGCGTCGCGCAGGCCGGTCACGTGATCGTCGCGCGTGACGTCGCACTCGACGCCGACCGCCTGGCCGCCACGCTCGGTGACCTCGGCCGCGACGGCGGCGGCACGGTCGGGATCCTTGTCGCCGACGGCCACCGCGCAGCCACGCTGGGCAAGTGCGAGCGCGGTCGCCCGGCCGATGCCGCTCCCCGCTCCGGTAATGACCGCGACCGCGCCGTCGAACGAGCGCATCAGCGAACTCGGAGGGTGACCGTCGTCAGATCAGCGCCACCCCTCGGCAAGCGGCGGATCTGTCGCGGTCGGAGCGCACGGATCCTCAAGTCCGCAAGTGTTTCGCTTCGTCTGCGGCCAGACGTGTCACCACGGCAGCGCGAGTCGACCGGGTCGAGTGCTTCGATGGCGCTCTCGACGTCGGCCACGGTCGTGTCCGCCAGCACCTTCTTCTTGCGGAACTCCGTCAGTGCGACGGCAACCAGGACGAGAGCCGCGACCAAAAGGATCACTTTTCGGGCTGATTCCATCTCGGCCTCCTTTCTCGGCCCGAGCCGGCGTCGCTGCCGACGGGGCGCCGACCGGCACGTTCGCTCGTTGGAGCAACGGCTGGTGGACAGTCAGGACGCTATCACCGGGTCGCGCGGAACGCGGCCTGGCGTCGTTCCCCACCACCGCGCTCCACCTTCCGGCAGGGCGCGGCCCACAACTACTCTGGGCGTGTTCGCGATCCGGCACGTCCGGGACCGTGGAGGCGTGATGGAAAGCAACGAGAGCAGCGGATCAGGCCCAGGCCAACCTGGAGAAGATCGACCATGTGGTGGTCCTCATGCTCGAAGAACCGGTCCTTCGATCACATGCTCGGGTACCTCTCCCTCACGGGCACGCGTGCAGACATCGACGGCCTCGGGACCGAGCACGTCAACATGCATGGAAGGACACACCTACCCGGTGCACCATCTTCGACAACCTCGACGGCGGTCGGGCTGGACTGTGATCATTCCGCCGGTGCCATCGACCAGCAGGTGGCGGAGGGCGCGATGAGCGGCTTCGTGACCAGCGCAGCGGAGATCCTCGCCGCCCGTGGGATCGAGGGCGGCGATCCGAGCTGCGTGATGGGGTACTACGACGCCGCCGACGTGCCCGTCTTCGACCACCTGGCCGAAGAGTTCGCCGTGTGCGACCGGTGGTTCAGCTCCGTGCCGGGCTCGACCATGCCCAACCGGCTCTACGCCCTCTGCGGGCACGCCGCAGGCAGCCGTGACAACCGTCCTTCATACCTTCCACCCATCTACCATCAAGCATCCTTCGTCCGTCATCTGGAGGCTCACGCCGTTTCCTGGCTTTGGTACTCCTTCGACCCTGGGTCTCTCCGCCTGGCCGATGTCCACTACCGGCTCGGCCATCACGACCGGTTCGGCTACGTGAGTAAGACCGGGCTGCCTTGGCGGACCGTCTTCGACCTTACGGTGAACGCGAATCTGCCGAGCTTCATGGAGGACGTCGCCGCCGGCACGCTGCCTTCGGTCTCTTGGATCGACCCTGCGTTCACCAACTTCAACCCATTGGGTTTCCCCGTGAACGACGATCACCCACCGGCCGACATTCAAGACGGACAGGACCTTGTCCTCGCCGTCTACGACGCCCTGGCGGCGGGACCACAGTGGGAACACAGCGTGCTCGTGGTCGTCTACGACGAGCACGGAGGCTTCTTCGACCACGTGGCGCCTCCAAGTGCGCCAGACGACGATCCGGCGGAGTTCGGTCGCTACGGTGTGCGGGTCCCGGCGTTGATCGTGTCTCCGTGGGTGGAGAGGCGCAGCGTGTGCAGCACCGTCTTCGATCACACGTCAATCATCAAGACGATCCTGACGCGCTTTTGTCCCGAGACCCTGGACGAGCCGAGTCACGCGCACCGGGTACAGCCGAAGGGGCTTCGCAGGCCCGGGCAACTCGGCACGAGGGTGGCGCTGGCCGATCATTTCGGCGAGCTCCTCAGCCGTCGCTCGCCTCGGCCTGCGCCTTCGCGCGACCAGCTCGTGCGCCGGGCGTCGGCCAGGACCGCCCCGGCCTCCGGCCAATCCGAGACGGCCGGACCTGCCGCGCTCAACGATCTCCAGAGAAGCATTCGCGCCGCGACGCAGGAGCTGGCGCGCCGCGGGCACCCCGCGAACACGCCGTGAGAGTCACCCACCCATGATCAGCGCCTTCTCCTGCGCGAACTCCTCCTCGGTCAACACCCCCGCCTGCTTGAGCTCGGCCAGCTCCTTCAGCTGACTGAGGACGGCGCTGCGGTCCTGTCCCGCAGCTTGTGACGTCAGCGTGGCCGGCGACGCCGAGGCCGTGACGGCACCCACCGGATCGCGTTCCGGCTGGCCCTGCTCGGACCATTCGGCCTGTTGGCGTCGCTGGATCCGCTCGTGCACGTAGTGAGCCGTCTTGACCGCCACAGCCGCCTTCAGTCCGGTCTTGATCAGTCCCATAGTGCACATCTCCCCTCAGCGCGGATCCGTCAGGTGGGCTCCGTGGCGTCCAATTGCTCGACCAGGTCGTCGGCGCCGATCCGCCCGTGACCGACGATGCGGTCGCCGTTGCGATCGACGGCCGCCATGAGCGGCACCGCCCACGTGTTCTCGTATACGAGGATGCCGCCCAGGCTGCCCACCCCGATCGCCGACGCGACCTCCTCGATGTCCGACTCGTCGAGCAGGCCCGACGACGCTCCGTCCCAGCGAGTGGGATCGATATCCGAGCCGTGCTCGACGTCTCGCAGGGCAACCCTTCGCACCGACCCGTCCGCTGCCTTGGCGACGAACGCAAGGTCGAGCACCCGGATGATCTCGCGCCGGCTCAGGTCGTACAGGAGGTCGAATCCCTCGCCGGTCATGCGCCCGGCCGGAAACTCCACGGCAAGGAAGTCGACAGGACCCAGAATGTCCTCGTCTTGGGCCATGTTCGCTCCTCTGCTGGCGTTACCGCCCGTCCGGATCGTATTGCCACCCTGCCGACGCCGCCAGGGCCGCCTGGCCAGGCGACACGGCGCAGTCAGCCTCCCGACGTGCCGGCGTCCACTCCGAGGCCGCGCCGCAACACCACCGCGAGCTCCTCCTGGGAGCGCCTCGACACGGCGGCCGTCGACACGAGTGCTGAACCATGAAAGGTCCCGGGGAACTGGTGCAGCTCGACGGACACGCCCGCCTGGAGCATCCGCAGCGCGTAGATGATCCCCTCGTCGCGCAATGGGTCGTTCTCGGCCGTGGACACGTACGCCGGCGGCAAACCCGAGAGGTCCTCGGCCCGGGCCGGTGCGGCATGCGCCGGCACGTCGGGCGATCCCGACAGCTCTCCCAGATAGGCGGCCCAGCTCTTGACGGCCAACGGCCGGTTCCACAACGGCGTGTCCGTGAAGGCCCGCATGGACGGAGTGTCCAGGCGGTCGTCGAGCTCGGGGATCTGGAGCATCTGGAAGCAGAGCGGAGGTCCACCCCGGTCCCGCGCCATCAACGCGGTCGCCGCGGCCAGGCCGCCGCCCGCGCTGGCGCCGGCCACCGCCACGCGCGCCGGGTCGACGCCCAGCGCGCCCGCCTCGGCGTGCAGCCACGTCAGCGCGGCGTAGCAGTCGTGCAGTCCGGCCGGGTACGGGTGCTCAGGAGCCAAGCGGTACTCGACCGAGACCACGACCGATCCGGTCCCGAGTGCCATGAGGGCCGAGCCGGCGTGCTCGGAATCGACACTGCCGATGATGAACCCACCCCCGTGGATGGTGAGCACTGCGGGCACGAGCGTGCCAGGGACGATCGAGCGCGGCCGGTACACGCGCACGCCGACGTCGGGGTCGCCCTCGAACCCGGGGACCATGCAGTCGTCGACATCGAGCGCGTCGATTCCGGGGATATCCCGGACCAACTCGAGGATGAGCGCCTCGAAAGAGGCACGGGCCTGCACCGGATCGTCGATGTCGATCACGGGCAAGAGATCGACGACGACGGCGAGCTCCGGGTCAAGCATGGCGTCGACTCCTCGCGCTACTTGGGCTGCATGCGGATGCCCGCGTCGATGCGAATCGACTCCGCGTTGATGTACGAGTTCGTCAGCAGCTCGAGCGCCAGCGTCGCAAACTCCTCGGACCGGCCGAGACGATGAGGGAAGAGGACGTCGTGCGCCAGCTTCGACTTGAACGCATCCGAGCCCTCACCGGCTCCGTAAATCGGCGTGTCGACCAGTCCGGGCAGGATCGTGTTGACGCGGATCCCCACGACGGCCAAGTCCCGGGCGACGGGCAGGGTGAGGCCGACCACCCCGCCCTTGGATGACGAGTAGGCCGCCTGCCCGATCTGTCCGTCCTCGGCCGCGACCGACGACGTGTTGACGATGGCACCGCGGGCGCCGTCAGCGTCGGGCTCGTTCAAGCTCATCTTGGTCGCGGCCAGGCGGATGCAGTTGAACGTCCCGATCAGGTTGATCTCGATCACCCGACGGTAGAGGCCGAGGTCGTGGGCTGACGCGTAGTCGCCGTCCTTGCCGATGGTCCTGGTCGCCCAGCCGATGCCGGCGCAGTTGACCAACGACTTGAGCGGCGCCATCTCGACGGCGGCGTCAACGGCTGCGATCACCTGCTCGGCGTCGGTCACGTCCGTGCGGGCGAAGAGCCCACCGATCTCCTTGGCCAGGGGTTCGCCCTTGTCCTCTTGCAGGTCGGCGACCACGACGTGGACGCCTCGCTCGGACAGCAGCCTCGCCGTGGCCTCCCCGAGCCCCGAGGCGCCCCCCGTGACGATCGCCGACGTCCCCTTCAGATCCATGACCGCTCCGACTCCTCGTGCCTCGATGCGGGGCAGAGGATAGGGGCTGTCCCCGGACCGGTCACATCTGCTCGGGCGCCTCCATGCCGAGGAGGGACAGGCCCTGCTTGAGCACCCGCGCCGTGAGGTCGCACAACCCGAGCCTCGACGTGCGCACGGCCTGGTCGTCGACCAGCACGCGGCAGGCCTCGTAGAAGGCGGTGAACGACGCGGCCAGGTCGAACAGGTAGGTGCACAGCTTCGAGGGGCTCGCCGTCTGCGCCGTCGACTCCACCGCCTCACCGAAGCGCAGGAGCTGCAGCGCCAGCGCCCGCTCCTGGGGCTCGCGTAGAAGCGGGGTCCCACCGGGTGGTGGCGGGTCGGTCTCGGCCCGACGGAAGATGGAGCGGATCCGCGCGTGCGCGTACTGGAGGTACGGCCCCGTGTCACCCTCGAACGCGAGCATGCGGTCCCAGTCGAAGACGTAGTCGCGGCTGCGCTCGGTGGAGAGGTCGCCGTACTTGATCGCACCAATGCCGAGCGCCCGCGCCACCGCCGCCTGCTGCTCCGCCGACAAGTCGCTGTCGCGCTCCTGCAGCGCCGCCGCGGCCCGGTCCACGCCCTCGTCGAGCAGGTCGAGGAGGCGCTCGGAGCCGTCGCCGCGCCGGCTGGCCAGCTTCTTCCCGTCCGTCCCGAGCACAAGGCCGAAGGCGACGTGCTCAGCCACGGTACCGGCGGGCAGGTAGCCGGCCAGGCCTGAGACCGCGAAGACCAGACGCAGATGCAGCGACTGCTCGGCGCCCACGACGTAGACGAGGCGGGTCGCACCGAGGCGCCCGGTCCGGTCCCGCACGCAGGCCAGGTCGGTGGCGGGGTAGCCGTAACCGCCGTCGGACTTGCGCACGATGAGTGGCAGTGGCTCCGCCTGGCGGTTCTGGAATCCGGGCGGGAACACGCAGAGCGCGCCGTGGTCCTCGACCAGCAGGCCCTTGGCGCGCAACTCGTCGACCACGACCGGCAGCAGCGGGTTGTAGAAGC
This sequence comes from uncultured Acidimicrobiaceae bacterium, assembly GCA_963824445.1. Taxonomy (GTDB): domain Bacteria; phylum Actinomycetota; class Acidimicrobiia; order Acidimicrobiales; family RAAP-2; genus Bog-473. Next base: position 200,348 of record CAWGPG010000006.1, read on the forward strand.
TCTCGCCGACTGTGTCCTCCTCGGTGAGGAGGACACCCAGCAGGTCGTAGACCTGGCGGGCGTGGCGCATGCTCTCGGCGACGAAAATCTGCCAGAGCCGCATGGTCTCGGGGTCGCCTGCCTGGAGCAACACGACGCGGCGCCGGCTGCGCTCGGCGAACTCGGGATCGGTGTCGAACTGCCGACGCGCCGCGGCGTAGAAGTCGTTCAGGTCGCGCACGCTGAAGGACTCGGCAGCTTCGGCCCCGTCCACTTCGAGCAGGTGCTCAATGAGCATGCCGAAGGGCGTCCCCCAGTCGCCGATGTGGTTCTCGCGGATCACGGTGTGCCCGAGAAAACCGAGAACGCGGGCGAGCGCGTCGCCGATCACCGTCGTACGCAGGTGCCCGACGTGCATCTCCTTGGCCACGTTGGGCGCCGAGTAGTCGACCACCACGGTCTCGGGACGAGCGGCTGGCGTCACGCCGAGCAACGGATCGGCCGACTGGCCCGCGACCAACGCGGCCACGAAGGCGTCGGAGAGGGTCAGATTGACGAAGCCCGGCCCGCTCACCTCCACCACGGAGCACACGTCGTCGAGCGAGGCTGCCGCAACCACTTCCTCGGCCACCTGGCGCGGCGGGCGTCCGACCTCCTTGCCCAGCGCCAGCGCGCCGTTCGCCTGATAGTCGGCGCGCTCCGAGATACGCAGCACGGGGTCCGCTCCGGGCCGTATGGTGTCGAAGGCGGACTGGAGGCGCTCGAGCAGCACGCTGGAAGCGTCGGGCATGACGCATTGTCGCATGTCGGCCGCCACGCTCCGCCCCAGCGCGGCGATCAGTCCGGTGGTGCCCCCATCGCTCCGTCCATCAGGCCGTAACGCCGGAAGGGCCCGAAGAACCCGTGCTCGAGCAGGCCGTAGCCGACGTTGCCGTCGTAGGAGAATTCGGCCAGGTGGTCGACGATGCCGTACTGCGCGATCGGCTTTATGTCGTCCACGTCGAGCACCAGGCCCTGGGTCACCGTCTCCGAACCGTGGTACATGCCGTGCCGCCAGTCGGCGTCCATGCCGTACCCCGTACCGACCGAGACGAAGTTGGCCAGGATCGGACGGCAGGTCACCTCCAGGCCGGCCTCGGGGAAGCGCACCACCGAATGGTCGATGAGGCGCGTGCCCGGGACAAGGTGGTGCTCGTGTTCGGCCCGCCCGAGATCGTCGATCCCGCGGGCGGGGTCGCACCACACCCGCTCGGACTGCACCAGCGGGCGCTCGCCGTCGTCGCGCTCGTGGCAGATGTACATGAGGGCATGGTCGTCGAACTGCATGGGGAAGTAGTTCCACATGCCACCGAGCACGAGCTCCCCTTGGCGGATGCCGTCGGGCTCGGGTTCACCGACCGGGCGTACCCCCCAAGACCGGTCGCGTGTCCCCCAACAGCGATCGGGCGTGATGGCGAGATCCGCCGCGCCTACCGAGAGCGTCCCCGTCCATCGACCCGTCTGGGCCAAGCGCTGGGTGTCGAAGACCAGGCGACCCTTCGAGCGCAGGTGCTGGCGGGGTTCCTCCACAGCGGGGATGTGCCCCTCCCACGTCACGTCCATCGCCACGTGGTCCTCGGTCGGCTCGACGACGAAACGCAGCCGGCGCAGCGGCTCGAGCACCTCGACTCGGAAGGGCCCGACGGAGATGTCGGCCCGGTCACGCAGGGGACCCGAGGCGCGAACGACGTGTTGCGAGCCGTCCAGACGGACATCGATGAAGGCGTCGACCACACCGAGGTTCGGGTATTGGCCGAACCCGAAGATGGCGAACCAGTCGTCATCGCACGGATGCATGTTGAAGTAGTAGCGATCGTAGAAGTTGCGGTCGCTCGTGGCCGGGTGGGCGATGAGCTCGGAGGCTTGGTGGACGGGGTAGTCGTCCCAGGAGGAGAGACCCATCGTCAACAGCAGGCGCAGCCGCTACCGCACCCACCGGCGACCGGGGCGCCGCAGGCACCACCCGCCAGCTCCGCGACCAACCCGGTGGTGGCGAACACGGGAATCAGCCGTTGCGCCCCGACGTGTCCCTCGGGGCAGACGGCCGGCGCGTCGGCCTCCGCCATGGTCCGCCGGTGTTCAAAGACGGTCTCGCAGGTGGAGCAACGGAAGTCGTAGTAAGGCATCGGAGCCGCAGCCTAACAATCAATGTTCTCGACCGGACGATCCGCAACGTTCTCGACCGGTCGGTCCGGGCCCGTCCCGACGCCTTTCGATCACCTTTCGCCGCCCGAGCCGGACCCACGGCAGAATGGGCCCATGAGCCCCGACTCCCCGATCGCCGGGCACCCGGACACCTTCGGCGCCCGCACCGACCTCACCGTCGGTGACCGCACCTACGAGATCTTCAGCCTGCGCGCGCCGGCCCTGGCCGAGCGCCACGACGTGGAACGCCTGCCGTACTCCATCAAGGTCCTGTTGGAGAACCTGTTGCGCCACGAGGACGGTCCGCACGTCACGGCGGACGACATCGTCGCCGTGGCGTCGTGGGGCGCCAACCCCGAGGGCCACGGGCAGGGGGCGGGCAACGCCGCCCACGAGATCGCGTTCACGCCCGAGCGCGTGCTCATGCAGGACTTCACCGGCGTACCTGCCGTGGTGGACCTGGCCGCCATGCGCGACGCACTGGCCCGACTGGGCGGCAGCCCCGCGCAGGTCAACCCCCTCGTCCCCGTGGAGCTGGTGATCGACCACTCGGTCATCATCGAGCGCTCGGGCGACGCCGGCTCCTACGACCGGAACGTCTCGGTCGAGTACGCGCGCAACCTCGAGCGCTACACGCTGCTGCGCTGGGCCCAGGGCGCGTTCCGCGACTTCCGGTTGGTGCCGCCGGGAACCGGCATTTGCCACCAGGTCAACCTCGAGTACCTGTCGCGGCTGGTGTTCGCCACCGAGGACGGGCGCGCCTTCTGCGACACGCTGGTCGGCACCGACTCGCATACCGTCATGGTCAACGGCCTCGGCGTACTCGGCTGGGGCGTCGGCGGGATCGAGGCCGAGGCGGCCATGCTCGGTCAACCGCTGTCCATGCTCCTGCCGCCTGTCGTCGGCCTACGCATCTCGGGCGAGACAAAGCCCGGCATCACGGCAACCGACGTCGTGTTGACCGTGACCGAGTTGCTGCGCGACCACGGCGTGGTCGGCGCCTTCGTCGAGTGCTACGGACCCGGCGTCGCCGCTCTCCCGCTCGAAACGCGGGCGACGATCGGCAACATGAGCCCCGAGTACGGAGCCACGTGCACGATGTTCCCGATCGACCAGGTGACGCTCGACTACCTGCGCTTCACCGGGCGCGACTCGGAGCACCTCGCGCTCGTGGAGGCGTACGCCCGGGCGCAGGGTCTCTGGCACGACTCCGACACACCCGAGCCCGTGTACTCCGAGTTCGCCACGCTCGATCTCGGCGACGTGGAGCCCTCGCTCGCCGGGCCATCGCGACCTCAGGACCGCGTCCCGCTGGCCACGTCCCGGGATTCGTTCCGTGCCGCGCTCGACCATGCGCTGCACACGGCGCCGACCGAGCCGGCCACAGCGCCGCACCACCAGATGCAGGACGGCGACGTCGTCATCGCGGCCATCACATCGTGCACGAACACCTCGAATCCGCAGGTCCTCGTCGGTGCCGGCCTGCTGGCGAAGAACGCGGTCGAGCGGGGGCTGCGCTCCAAACCCTGGGTGAAGACGTCGCTCGCGCCCGGTTCGCGTGTGGTGATCGACTACCTGAATCGCGCCGGGCTCATGGAACCGCTCGAGCAGCTCGGCTTCTACCTGGTCGGGTATGGCTGCACGACCTGCATCGGCAATTCGGGTCCGCTGCTCGACGGAGTGACCGAGGCCGTGCACGAAGGCGACCTCGCCGTCGCCGCCGTACTCTCGGGCAATCGCAATTTCGAGGGTCGCATCCACCCCGACGTGCGCATGAACTACCTCGCCTCACCGCCGCTCGTCGTGGCCTACGCGCTGGCCGGGACGATGGACACCGACCTGACGACCGAGCCCATCGGCCACGATCCCGACGGGAACCCCGTCATCCTCTCGGACATCTGGCCGTCGATGGAGGAGGTGAGCGCGACCATCCGCGACTCACTCACGTCCGACATGTTCCGTTCGCGCTACTCGTCGGTTTTCGACGGCGACGAGTACTGGCAGGACGTCCCCAGCGAAGCCGGAGAGACGTACGCCTGGCAGGACGATTCCACCTACGTGAAGAACCCGCCTTTCTTCGAGACCATGACCATGACCCCCGAACCGGTGGCCGACGTCGTCGACGCACGGGTGCTCGTGATGGTGGGCGACAGCCTCACCACCGATCACATCTCCCCCGCTGGCTCCATCGGCACCACGACACCGGCGGGCCGATACCTGAGCGAGCACGGCGTGGTCAGGGAGGACTTCAACTCCTACGGGGCGCGACGGGGCAACCACGAGGTCATGATGCGCGGCACGTTCGCCAACGTGCGGCTGCGCAACCGCATGGCGCCGGGCACCGAGGGCGGGGTCACCCTGCACCTGCCGGAGGGGACCGAGACCTCCGTCTACGAGGCAGCGATGCGCTACGCCGACGAAGGAGTGCCCCTTGTCGTGCTGGCCGGTCGGGAGTACGGCACGGGTTCGAGCCGTGATTGGGCGGCCAAAGGCACGGCACTCCTCGGCGTGCGCGCCGCCATCGCCCAGAGCTTCGAGCGCATCCACCGCTCCAACCTGATCGGCATGGGCGTGCTGCCGCTGCAGTTCTACAAGGGCGACTCGGTCGAGAGCCTGGGGCTCTCGGGCCGCGAGCGCTTCACCATCTCCGGGCTCGACGCGATCAACCGCGGCGAGCTGCCCAAGGAGCTCAGCGTCACCGCGACGTCGGACGACGACTCAGTGACCGAGTTCCGCGTCGTCGTGCGCATCGACACGCCCATGGAGGCCGAGTACTACCGCCACGGCGGCATCCTCCACTACGTGCTGCGGCAGATGGCGGGGTCGACGGCCTCGGGCTAGGCCGCGACGGCCCGGACCCCGCGACCCGAGCACGGAAGGGTCAGCCGACCGACGCCGGATTCGGATCGTTTCAGTCGGGCGCTCTGCCTGGGGTCGGCGATCCGAACCAAGTCGTCAGCGCGTCGGAGAGACCCTCGTCGGTGGCGTCTCCCACCCAGGCGACATGTCCGTCGGGCCTGATCAACACGGCACCGGGAGCAGCGACCCCACCCACCACGGGTAGCTCCCACGGGCCAGCGGCGCGACCGGCGACCAGCTCCACGCGGTCAGCCCACGGCGTGAGGTCGAAGCGGCCGATGTGGCCGAGGTCGAGCAGCACCGGCCGGGCGGCGTGGAGCAGCGCGTACACCCGCCGCGGTCCGCTCGCGGTCTCGAGGTCGAGATCGGGCATGCGGCGCCCGAGCAGCGGGTGTCCGTCACCGAGGTCGTAGTGGACGTCGAGACCCGAGATCGTTGCCGCAAACCGACGGCGCGGCTCGTCCATGTACAGCAGCTCGGACATCGTGTCGCGCAGGGCGGCGATCCGTGGGTCCCCGCGGGTGAGCGCGGTCATCGCCATCGTGTTCTGCAGGACTCGGGCCGCGACCGGGTGCCGTTCGGCATGGTAGGTGTCGAGCAGGCTCTCCGACGACGTTCCTTTGACGACCTGAGCCAATTTCCAGCCCAGGTTCACAGCGTCCTGCACACCGATGTTGAGGCCCTGCCCTCCGACCGGGTAGTGCACATGGGCGGCGTCGCCGGCGAGGAGCACACGTCCGTCGTGGTACGACGCTGCTTGCCGCGTCATGTCCGTGAAGCGGGACATCCACGTCGGGCTGTGCACCCCGAAGTCGGTTCCCCAGACGGCGACGAGCGCGCGGCTGAGGTCATGCAGGGTCGGCTCGTCGCTCTGCCCGGCATAGCGCTCGCTCACCACCACCCCGACCCGTTTCCCTCCGTCCAACGGGCCCATGGCTTGGGTACCGTCGTCGGTGTACCGGATGCCCCAGGCTGGCTCCTCGCTCATCTCGACCTCGGCCAAGATGGAGCTGGTGGAGGGATCCCAGCCCGGGAACTCGATGCCGGCCGCCTTTCGGATCATGCTGCGCCCCCCGTCGCACCCGACGAGGTAGTGCGTCCGGAGCGACCGGCCGTCGGACAGCGCAACGTCGATACCCGCGTCGTCCTGTGTGAAGCCCGTCACCCCTCGTTGACGGATGGTCGGCACCCCGAGCTCGTCGACCCAGCCCGCGAGGATGCGCTCGAACTCGGCCTGCCAGAGCGCGAGCCCGTAGTTGTGACGGGTGGGGAAGTCGCTGATGTCCAACGGGACGCCGGCGAACGCCTGGGCCTGCATCGTCTGACCCTCTTCCAGGAACCGCTCGGCGATGCCGCGCTGGTCGAGCACCTCGATGGTGCGCGAGTGAAGACCGCGCGAGCGCGTGCCGTCGAGCTCCTGGCCGACGCGTCGTTCGACGACGGCCACGTCCACGCCCGCCAACGCCAGCTCGCCGGCCAGCATCATCCCGGTTGGGCCTGCGCCGGCGATCACCACCGCACAGTCGGTCATCGTTGCCTGTTTTCGCCTGCTGAGCTCACGGCGTGCATTGTCAGCACATCCGAGGTCCTTGCGGGAAGCCCCCCTCCCCGAGGTACGCTGTTGGTGGCGGGATCGGTCGGTCGTATGCCGGTCGTCGAGCACGACTTTCGATCTGAGGTGAACGACCTCAGATGTCGACTGGTCGGTTGTGGATCACCACGAGGCTGACGATCTTGTCGTCGCGGACGGTGAAGTAGTTGGACAGTACGATTTCCTCGGGAAGGTCCGTGCGGTCGAAGGTACCGTCATAGGAACCTCGGACGATGGTGTCGCCGTAGTGATCGAGGACTTCTCGCACGTCGATGGTGACGTTGTCACCGACGATCTCCTTGGCGACCCAGCGGCTGATGGCATCGCGTCCGACGAACTCGCGGTGGTTGTCGTTGACGTATGCATCGTCGGCGAAGGTGGCGACGACGGCATCGGTGTCGAAGGCGTTCACTGCCTTGATGTGGTCAGCGACGACGCCGGCGAGCTCGGTGGGGATCATGGCGCTGCTCCTCTCGGTGTTCGGAATCGACCGGACAGACTGATTCTGCGGTCTCCGGCACCGGGAGTGTCAAGGCCTCGTCTGCGGTTGAGTCTCCCATCGTGGGAGGCCCCAGACTTTGGAGATGAACACGGCCGTCCTGTCGATCGGTGACTTCTCACGCGCGACCCACATCAGCGTGAAGATGCTTCGTCACTACCACCAGATCGGGCTGCTCGAGCCGGCCGACGTCGACTCGGGCACCGGCTACCGGCGCTACACGACGGAGCAGGTCCCGGTGGCGCAGGTCATCCGCCGATTCCGAGACCTGCAGATGCCGCTGGAGCAGATCCGCGGCGTGCTCGAGGCCCCCGACGTCGAGACACGAAACGGACTGATCACGACGCATCTCGCCGCGCTCCAGGCCGATCTCGCGGAGACGCAATCGGCGGTCTCCTCGCTCCGCGACCTCCTGGAGCGCCCACCATCGGCCCGTCTGCCCGGAATCAACCATCGACGGGTCGACGCGACCCGGGCCGGGGCGATCAGTGAAGTCGTCGCCGTCGCCGACGCGGGGGTGTGGCTCCAAGGTGCCCTGGGCGAGCTGTACGCCACCCTCGCTGCTCAGGGTGCGCCGGCCGCAGGCCCGGCGGGGGGCATGTACGCGGACGAGCTGTTCACCGACGAGGTGGGCCGAGCCACTGTCTTTGTTCCCTGCGACCGCGAGCTGCGGGCCACGGGGCGGGTCACGTCCACGGTGATACCGCCGGTCGAACTGGCCACGATTCTGCACTCGGGTTCCCATCGGGACGTCGACCAGGCGTACGGCGCGCTCGCCGCCCACGTGGCGGGCCACGAACTGGCGGTGGACGGCCCGATCCGCGAGTACTACCTCGTCGGAAGGAACGACACCCAGGACGAAACCTCGTGGCGGACCGAGATCGGCTGGCCGATCTTCGTGACGGGTGGTCGTGCATGAGCCACCCGTTTCGACGTGCTCTCCTGCGCTCGGGCTGTCGACTCTCGGCCCGGTCTCTCGGTGTCGTCGACGCTGCCGTTGCGCCGCCGGGAGCCGATCAAGGGGTGACCGAGGAGCGATCGAGTTCGACGCCGATGACACCCGCGACGCGTAGGAGGTCCACGTCTGCCGCAAGGAGGGCCGCGCCATGGCGAAAGGCGACAGAGGCGATCATGCAGTCGTTCAGCCCGCGGGGTCACGCCGACGCGTCGGCATCGCCGATAGATCCTTGCCGCCCCGTCGAAATCGACTGCCGCATCGAAGTTCAGCAGCTCGCAGCGCAACAGGAGGCGGCGAAGGTCGGCCTCACGCTCGTCGGAGCGAGCACCCGCGGCCACCTCCATGAGGACGGGATCGGTCACGGCCAGGGGGCCGTCGGCGGCGATCAGCGCAGTCATACGACGGTCGACCGCGCTCCCGGTCGCACGGTCGAACTCCACCCACGCGGACGTGTCCGCCAGGATCACGCCACGCTGGGACCGGTGTCGGCCGGGATTCGGCCGATGGCCCGGACGCCGCGCATGGCCAAGGCCTCGTCCCGCGTCATCGGTTGACCCGCGAGGTGACGCAACGCCAGGTCGACGGCCTCGGTCTTGGTCCGAACACCGAACCGGTCCATGATGATCTCGACGTAGTCGTCCTCGATCTCGATGTTCGTCCGGATGCGACTCATACACCTACAGTACACGTGACGTGTAGATGAGGTGTATCAACCACCCATCCCAGACACGGGTCGTCGCCGGCTGGGCCGTGTCGTCGAATCTGGTTGAGCTCGTTTTCAACCCTCGTACGACTCGACCAACGTGGACTCGCTCGACCACGTCGATGCGCCGCCTACCGCGATGCAGATGGTGGGCGACGGGCACGAGATCCCCTCGAGTGCGGCACTCACACCACTCGGGACGACCGGCCTCGACCGAGACCAAGCCTCCCCGTTCCAGACTTCACCCTCGGCCCGGGGGTCGATCAAATGCCCGTTCTCCTGATCGACGCGGTATGACTCCCCCACCGCCACACAGGACGAGCCGCCCTCACACGAAACGCCGGAGAGAGAGTCGTTCGGCCGGTCGACGCCCATGGGAATCGTCTGACGCACCCACGTCGATCCGTCCCAGTGCTCAGCCAACGCAAGCTCGCCGACGATCTCCACCGTTCCGACCGATGTGCACGCGTCGACCCCACTGCACGACACCGCGCTGTCGGAGTTCCCGGGATCCGGGCCGGGGTTGACCTGGTGTTGAAGCGTCCACGTCGAGCCGCTCAGCGCGTAGGCAAAGACGTTCTGCAGCGTGTCGTTGTAGGCGACATCTCCGACGACATCACACTGGGTGGGGCGGATGCAGGCGACCGCAGTGAACTCACTGTCTCCGCCCTGCCGACCTCCTCCGTGCGGAGGAACCGGCGTCAAAAGGACGGACCACTTCGAGCCGCTCAACCGTTCCACCAGCGGTCGGTAGGTGCCAGAACGGGTGTCGAAGTAGTTGCCGACCGCCACGCACGACCCTTCTCCGGCGCAGGACACGCCCAGCAGGCTCGGATCGCTTCCGTTCGCCGGGATCGACAGGATCGTGACGCTCCACGACGTTCCGTTCCAGGCTTCGGCCACTGGCAGGGGCGAAGGATGCGGCGCTGCGAACTGGACCGAACCGACCGCGACGCAGGACAGCGCGACCGGACACGAGACCCCCGTCAGCGAGCTCACTGTCTCGCTCCTGATGACGGGGGCGGTTGCGACGGTCCAGGTACCGTCGGAGAGCTGCTCAATCAGGACGCCCGGGTTGGGAAGCTGGCCCGACGGATACGTGGCCGAGCCGACGGCGGAACATGACCCCCGATCCGAACAGCTGACTGCCTGAAGGGCACTGGAGAGAGCGCCTGGGGCGTTGGGACTCGGCTGCACCGCCCAGGAGCTGTTCTTCGGGCTCGGCAGGGCGCCGACGAGGGGTGCGACGGAGACTGAAGCGACGAGGGCCGCGCCAACGGCAGCCACCAGAGGGGCCGTCCTGTTGCGGTGCCTGGGACGGATGTTCCAGGTCATGGCGACCTCCCCCACAGGCGTGGGCGCTTGCCGCAATGACGTTAACGGGGATCGATCAGCCCGGCGAACACGCCAGTGGCTGGCTGGTCCGTGCTCAGGGCAGGGCGGTCTCGGCGCTCCTGCCCGGGCTGGGAACGGGCCAGTAGCAGGCGGCCAGCAGAACGAGCAAGGGTCCCGTATTGGGGTCCGTTCCCTGACCGGTGAGGATCCCGCCAAGGCCCTGAGCGAGCCAGAACAACAACCCGAGCGCGATGGCGACGACGAGGGCGGGCCGAAGCGTCGGCCGGGCGAAGACGCCCGAAGCGACCAGGAGGCAGAGCACGGCCAGAGCGACAGAGATCTCCATGCCCCGCGCGCTCGAGAGTCGCGAGATGTCGTTCATGATGGCCGTGAGCCAAGCCGGTTGGCCGACAGTGAACGCGAACACCTGGCTGACGCCGTCGGGCGCTCGATTCTCCGGAAGCAAGAGGAAGTAGGCGAAACTTCCCCACAGGGTCAGCCAGAGCGCCTTTGGGAGAACGGATCCGAGGGGGCCCGAGGTGGCCGGCGAGATCTCACCGCGCTCACCAGATCGGCCCTTCGGCCACAGCAAGACGGCGATGAACGCATAGAGCACGACGCCGGGGAGACCAGTCAGTGGTGACGCGTCGACGAAGATCCCCCCGAGGCTCTCACCGAACCACCAGACGAAGAGTGCCCAGACGACCGAAGCTGCAAGCGAGATCCTTACCGTGGGGCGGAGGAAGAGGCCGACCGCGATGAAGAGCTGGATGACAGCGAACACGGCGTTGTACGCGGCGATGTGATGGAGCATCACCTGTGAAGCCCAGGCCACCGAATGCGTCACCAGCTGGGGATTGCCATCAGCCGACGGCTGGACGATCTGGGTGACAAAGGATCTGCCGAACATGAACGGCTGGAATTGAAGTGCGGCGTCGAGGAGCCACACCAGCCCGAGCGCGACCTGCAGAGCTCGCCGGCGCTCGGCCAACCCATTGAGTGCACGGCGTCGAATCGGCGTCGTACGCAAGGTCGGCAACCCTGGCGGAGGTGCAGTGGGCACAGTCGCGGAAGCCATCACGGCCTCCTTTGACCGGCGCCGCACTGTCGGTTCGCAGGCGTCACGGCTTGAAGACGACGGCGGCCATCTCCCAGGACGTGTCGGCCCCGGTGCTGACGCTCGGCGCCGGTTGGGCTCCCCGCCCGACGACAGCATCCTCGACGAAGAGGTCCGTTGCGTGAGCCGCCATGTCCACGCGGCGGGAGTAACCCGGGTCGGCGCGCAGCGGTCCGGCGGAACCCGCGTCGGCATAGAAGCCGACGGAGAGCTCATTTGCTTCCGATGTGGACATGGTCGAGCCTGAGCTGACGGCCCTCGCGCTGGGGGTGACGCCGCTCGAGGACGCAACCCGGTCGACAGCGCTCGAACCGGAGGTTGCCGACAATCCCTTGTAGTCCAGGACCGACATCGCCATGTCGGCATCGGACGTCGGCCTCGCCGTCACGGTTGGCTTGGTCCCGTCGGACCCGTCGGTCGGAGCCGTCCACACGCTCAATTCCTGGCCATTCCTTCCCGTCACCGAAGTCACCTCGGTAAAGGGGTCGCCGGCCGAGTCGGTCACGTTGTCGGCCGTGGCGTGCATCCCGTTGTGCACGGACACCTCGACGACCAACCGGCTACCCCGTGCGACCTCGGCGGGCAAGGTCGTCGAAAGTCCGCTCACCCCGGAGCCGCGAACGCCGACTCGCTGGACGAAACGAGGTGCCATGGCGGCCGTCGGCGTGATCGGTTGGGAATCGGTCGATCGTGGTCCGCTTCCCTCTGCGTTTGTAGCCGTCACCGTGAACGTGTAGGCGACGCCATCGGTCAGTCCGGTCACGTTGGCGGTTGTGGCCGCCGGACTCCCCGAGACAACGGTGGGAGCCTGGGCCACCCCGGCGCGCGAGGGCGTGACGGTGTACAAGCGAACAGCACCGCCTCGAGTCGGCGCCGTCCACATGACCCGAGCCGAGCGGTCGCCAGCAACGGCGTGGACCGCACGGGGGCTGGACGGGAGAGCGGAGGCGACCGCGGCGTCTGGGGTCGCGGCGTCACCGGCCGAGGCCTCCACGTGGACCAGCGCCGCCGGCACTGTCTGGGCACCGGCGTGCGCCGATGTGAAGACCACTGTTGCCATCTCCCAGACGGTGTTGGCGCCGGTCCCCACCGTGGCCGCGGGCGTGGCACCGAAGGGGACCACCTGGTCCTCGCTCAAGAGCTCCATCGCGTTGTTGCTGGCGATCTCCGCCCGTGTCGTGAAGCCGGGTCCGGGGGTCGGATTGTCGTCGAAGCCGGAGTCGGAGTAGAGGCCGATGGCCAGCTCGTTCGCCCCTCCCGTGGCCGCCGTCGGTCCCGAAGTCACCGTCGCGGCAGCACTCGTGGTGCCCGACGCATGGCTCGCCTGGTCGACGGCTCCGGTTCCGGTCGCCGTCGAGAGGCCGCTGTATTCGAGGGCCGTGATCGCTCCGTCCGCCGGCGAGGTGAACTTTGCCGTGACGGACGCCTCGACCCCGGCCCCGGCGGTGATCGGCGCGGTCCAGACACTCTGTTCTGTCTGATCGGGTCCGGTGAAGTGGCTGACCTCGGTGAACTGGTCACCCCCCGAGTCGGTCACGCTCTTCGTCGTGGCGTTCGAGCTGTTCCACACGCCGACCTCGACGACAAGGCGATTGCCCGCACTGAGCGGCGACGTCGGGGTGACGGAGATCGTCTTGGCGGCCGACCCCTTCTTGCTGACCTGCTGGACGAAGCTCGGAGGGGCGACGGCCGACGGAGTCACCGCGTTCGACGGAGCCGAGGGTGGTCCTGTCCCCACCGCGTTGGTCGCGGTCACCGTGAAGGTGTAGTTGAGCCCATTGGTCAGGCCGCTGATGGAGGCGGAGGTCGCCGGTGGGTTCCCCGTGACCACGGTCGGGGGCAACGTCGTCGTGCCGGTCGTCGGAGTGACGCTGTAACCGGTGATCGGGCTGCCACCGTTGGCGGGGGCCGTCCAGTTGACCGTGGCCGACCCGTCGGCGGCAGTTGCGGTCACCGCGCTCGGCGCGGCCGGTGCCACGGGCGTCGTCGAAGGGCCAAGGCTGATGATGGGGGCGATCGACGGAGTGCCTTGACTGTTCAGGATGAAGAGCATGTAGTGGCTGGGCGGGGCAATCGCCGCCGAAGCCGGCAGCGTGACGTTGAGGCTCCCGGAGCCGGCGGTGAAACTCAGCGGGACGAAGTGCTGGTTCATGTCGATCTGGTGAGTGTCGGTTCCCAGCGAGACCAAGTTCACTGCGGCAATTGAGGAGGCAGCCGGCGTCGCAACTGAAATGGTCGAGCCGTAGGTAGCCGAAGAAGGAATCGAGGTGATCGTCGGCCGAGGCCCGTTGAACAGGTACGACGGGGAGAAGGTTTGAGCAGAGTCCTGACCTAGGTTGTTCAGCCCGTCGAAATGGCCACCGCCGGCGACGAGAACCTGTCCGTCGGGCATCAAGACCGCGGTCGAGTGGTAATTCCGCGCCGCGTCAATCGGCGCGGCGGCGGACCAGGTTTCGCTGGTCGGATTCCAGATCTCGGTGGGCAGCACACCCTTGGTCACGACGCTTTGATCGCTGGTCTTCTCCCCCCCGACGGCCAGCACCTCGCCGTTGGCCAGCATCGTGAGGGTGTGGTACACGCGGGCCGAGGCCATCGGCGCCGTTTGACGCCACGCCGGCGTCGCGGCCGTCGTGTCGAGGACCGCCGTCGAGGCCTGGGCCGGCGTCGTGTTGATCACCGACGCCGCCCCACCGCTATAGAGGATCTTCCCCGGAAGGTACTGAATCGATGAGCCGTTGAGGATGCCACTCTGCCCGCCGACCGGCGTCCAGGTCTGAGCTGCGACGTTCATCTCGTACGTCACGTCCTCAGACGGCCCGATCGTCAGTACGTTGCCATTGGGGATGAGGTAGGAGAACGGATACTCCTCCTCGTGGACTTGGGGAGTCGAGATCTTCGACAGCAACGTCCACGTATTGGTCGTCGGGTCATAGAGCTCTGGTGTGTCTGCCCAATGCGAGGGGTCGGTGGAGTTGCCGCTGATGGCGACATAGTCGCCGTTTGCCAACTCGGTGAGTGTGGGGTACCAACGGGGAAGATTCATGTCGGCCACGCGTGTCCATGTATTCGTGGCCGGATTGAAGATGTTGGTGTCGACGATGCCGATCTGACCCGTCGACAGTCCGCCATAGCCACCGACGACGATGATTCGGCCGTCGGGAAGCTGAGCCGCCCCGTCACAGAAGATACTGTCCGGAGCATTCAGCGTCGTGAAGGTGTTCGGTGACGCAGGGTTCCACACTTCGGTCGGTTGAGGTTGTTGCCACCCGTCCCAGAAGATGAAGCTCCCGTCGTCCATCAAAATGGAACTGATCGCCACCATGGGGAAGTTCTGGAGTGCGCTCCACTGCCCCTGTGGTGCCGGACTCGGCGTCACGGGCGAGCTTGCTGTCGACGCTGGGCCGGTGCCGTTGGCGTTGGTCGCGGTGACCGTGAAGGTGTAGGTCGTGCCGTTGACCATTCCACCGGGTACCGCTTGCGTCGCGGGCGGGCGCCCGCCACGACCGTCGGCTGCTGCGCCACGCCGTTGACAAAGGGCGCGACGGTGTAGCTCGTGATCTGGCTGCCTCCGCTCGGCGGGGCGCTCCATGTCACGGTCACCGCGTTGTTGCCTGGCGAGGTGGAGACGTTTGTCGGAGCCTGGGGGGTCATCTGGACCGACGACTCGAACACGACCGTCGCCATCAGCCACACGGTGTTCGCTCCGGTCACGGCACCGGCGGCTGGCGTCGACCCGAGGACGGCGGGCTGGTCTTCGGCGAGCATCTCCATGTTGTTGGTCGGCGAGACATTGGCTCGTTGGGTGAAGCCCGAACCAGCGGCCAACGTGTCGCCGAAGCCTGAATCCGCGTAGAACCCGACGGCCAGTTCGTTCCCCTCAGTCGTGGGGGCAGTCGCCGGAGTGCTGACCGGGCCGGCCGAAGGGCTGGTTCCGCTGGTGTGGGAAACCTGATCGACCACGGTGGCATCGGCCACGGAGGAAAGGCCCGAGTACTCAAGGGCGACGAGGCCGATGTCGCTGGCCGTGGCGGGCTTGGCCGTGATGGTCGCCTTGGCGCTACCGAGGAGGACGGGCGCCGTCCAGATGCTCATCTCCGTCCCGTCCGATGCAGTGAAGTGGGTCACCTCGACGAACGGATCGCCTGCTCCATCGGTCACCGACGCGGTCGAGGCTCCGCTGGCCTTCCACACACCCACCCCGACGACAAGGCGATCGCCGGCGGTGACGTTGGATCCCGTTGTGACGGCCAGGCTGCTCTTGGCCGACCCGTGGGCGCTGGCCTGCTGCACGAATGCTGGGCTCACGGGTGCGGCGGTCGCCGGAACGGAGTGACCCGACACCATCACCAGACTGGCGAGGGCCGCGATGAACGCGACGGACGCGACAGCCCAGCGCCGGCGCGGCAAAGGCATGCGAGCGTGGAATCGGGACAGGGTTCTTGCCTTTCGTTCGCCAATCCAAGGATGGCAAGGACGCGGCACGGTACCGCCCGGATTGGGCCGATTCAAGGCACCCCCACCCCGCGAGCGACCCTTGCGGCCTGACGTCGCTCTTCGCTCCAGGTCCGAAGCTGTTCGGCTTTCCCAAACTGGGCTCTCGAACGAGACATGTCCGCCCACCCCAAACGACGGCATCTCGGATTCTCGATCCCGGCTGCGGCGCTACTTGAACCAGAGCTAGCAGGCGCGTGCGCACCACATGAGGCGGCGCGAGCCATGGGGTCGAGAAGCCACCGGCAGTCGAGCCCCATTTCGACGGAATTGGGAAACAGTGCGAAAACCTTGCGTGAACGACTTGTATCGCGGAATCGGCTTCACATCCTGGAGGCAGGGTCGATCGACACGGCCGGACGGGGGCCACATACACTTCGTCGGTGAGGCGCTCGCGCCGGCGACTGCCAGTCAACGGGACCGGGCTCTCGAAGTGCTCCTGAGCCGCGACCTGGAGCCCATCATCGACATGGTTGGCTGGTCGAGGGCCGAGGGCGCCTACGAAGTGGCGTCGGCCGACGGTGCGGTGCGGTTCCGGCGGGAATCCGGACTGAAAGAAGAGAGCTTCCGGATCGAGTCGGTGACAGGCCGGAGCCCACTCCAGGTGCAAGACCAGTCGTTCTTCGTCGGGCTCCAGAACGAACCGCGCGACGCCGCATCCGCGTCGCCACCAGAACAGCTATCCGAACGGGTTCGAGCAATTTGCCCAGCTCTTCGACCACGTGTCGGCTCCTGACCTCTGTGTCATCCACACCGCGTCACACAACTGGGCCGATCAGGGTGGACACATCGGGGAACACGGATCGCTCGGCATCGTGCAAGCAAGGGCCCCGTTCATCGTGGCCGGCGCAGACGGCGCGGCTGGGCATGGCTGACATCGGTTGTCGCCTTATCGACGTCGCTCCGACGACCCTCCGGTTCCTCGGGTTCGATCCGGAACCCAATCGGCCGCTCCTCTCGCAACTGGACGGCTCCGTCATCGAACCCCTTGTCGATGGACCGGGCCGAGCCCGCCATCTGATCGGGTTCCTGTGGGACGGAGCGAATTCCAATGTGCTCTACGACATGGTCGATCGCGGCGAAGCCCCGAACGTGGCGCGTCTGATCGACGCAGGGACCGCATGCCGGTACGGAGCTCTGGCTTCGCTCCCGACCGTGACCCTGGCGAACCACACCTCCATCCTGACCGGCTGCCATCCGGGCCATCACGGAATCCTTCACAACGCCTGGGTCGACCGGGGCTCCGGAGCGCAGGTGATCACCAACTCGCCTGCAACGTGGGCGACCTCCATGGAGTGGCTCAACCCCGGGGTCGAGACGATGCACCATGCGGCCAAGCGTCTTCGGCGTGGGCGTACCGCTTCCATCAACGAGCCCTGCGACGTCGGCGCCGACTACTCGACGTTCGGCCTCGTGCGCAGCGGTGATCGGCCCGCGCCCGCTCCCGGACCTGAGGACCTGCCCGACGCCACGGCGCGGTTCGTCAGGCCGAGCAAGGATTACCGCCACGCGTCGCGGACGGACCACACCGCAGTCGATCAGTTCCTCCGCGTCTGGAGCGAGACAAAGAGTGACCCTCCTGTGTTCACATGGGTCAACTTCACTCTCACCGACGCCGCCTTCCATGAGGGCGGCCCGTACTCTGACATGGCCGCGAGTTCCGTTCGCGACTGTGACGCGCGGCTCGGTCGCATCCTGGAGATCGTCGAGCAGGCCGGAGTGTGGGACGAATGCGCCTTCTTCCTCGTGGCCGATCACGGAATGGAACAGTCGAATCCGGCCGTCCGCGGGGACTGGGACGTGGCGCTGGCCGACGCCAACGTGGCGGTGCGCGACGAGGGCTACGGCTTCTTGTACCTAAGCGGCTAGGGACTGCGTCGTTGCTTCGGCCGGGTGCCTAATCGCACCGGCTCACGAGGATCCGATGGACCGGACCCGAAGGCGACGATCCTCCTCAAGGGATGAGCACGACTCCGAAGAGCTCCGCTGACGAGCCTTCGGGCAACCCTGCCGTTTCGCCGCTGGCACGGGCCCAATCGCGTATTCGATCGGACACGCCGTCGGGGTCCCCGATCTGGCTCTTGTGGCTGAGCAGTGCCGTGACCTTGCGCTCGACGGTGGCGGTGGTCTCCACGGCGATGGACGCGACCTTGAGCATCGGACCCATGATCCAGAGCTCATTCACCGTCCACGGCTCGAGGCCCTCCTCTTCGAGGAGTGCCGGGTGGGCGAAGGGGTTGCGCGCATCGGGATAGACAGCACACACGGCCGCCTCGCCCGCAGCCAGGTGGTCCGGGTGGCTGGCGTACATGGAATCCCAATTGCGCTCCGGCGACTGCGTGATGACGCGCCCGGGCCGCACCTGACGGATGACCCGGCTGATATCGCGCCGCAACTCCAGGCTAGCCACGACCATGCCGTCGGGATGCCCGAGGAAGCGCACGTCGTCGACCCCGACGGCCGCGGCGGCGGCGCGCTGCTCGGCCTGCCGAAGCGCAGCCATGTCGGCCCGGGACATGGCACGGTCGGACCCTCCGGCGTCGCCGTTGGTCACGATGCAGTAGGTCACATCGACTCCGGCCGAGGTAAAGGCGGCGACGGCCCCGGCCGACCCGAAGTCCACATCGTCGGGATGCGCGGTGACGACGAGCACACGGCCGACGCCATCCTCGGGCGACCAGTGCGTGATCGTGGGCTCGGTCAGAGCACACCATCCTCGGGGTCGGGCGTCCAGGCAGCGAGGTCAGCCAGGCGTGGGTCGTTAGAGAACATCTCGACGATGGGGATGCGCAAGCCGAGGCGGCGCTGGATCACCTCCATCTCCACTAGCTGGTTCCACAGAGCCAGGCTCACCACCACCCCTGCCTTCCCCGCCCGCGCCGTGCGGCCGGATCGGTGCAGATAGGCCTTGTGGTCTTCGGGTGGGTCGTAGTGGACGACGACGTCGACATCCTCGATGTGTAGACCACGAGCGGCCACGTCGGTGGCCACGAGGACGTGGAGCTTGCCGCCGGAGAAGTCCGCCAGGGCGCGCTCCCGGTTGGCTTGGCGCAGGTCGCCGTGAATGGCGGCCGCCTTGACCCGCTCCTTGCCGAGATGTTCGACCAGGCGGTCCGCCCCGCGCTTGGTGCGTACGAAGATGAGCGACTTGTCCTGCCCCTGGCAGATGGCGGCCACCACCTTGACCTTGTCCATCTGGTGCACCTGGAGAAACCGATGCTCCATCGCGGTGACGGTCTGGCTCGACGACACCACCTGGTGGAAGACGGGATCGTTCAGGTAACGCTTGACGAGCATGTCCACCGCGCCGTCAAGGGTGGCGGAGAAGAGGAGCGTCTGGTGAGGTTGTTCGAGACGCCGCAGCACCCACTCCACCTGTGGCATGAAGCCCATGTCCGCCATGCGGTCGGCCTCGTCGAGCACCAGCGTCTCGAGGGCATCTACCGACACCTCACCTCGGTCGCCCAGGTCGATGAGGCGTCCGGGGGTGGCGATGACGACGTCGACGCCCTTGCGGAGCTTGGCCACCTGGCGATCGATGTCGGCGCCGCCGTAGACGGCGACGGCGTGCAGGCCGAGCTTGCGAGCCAAGGGCGCAATGACCCCGTGGACCTGCACGGCCAGCTCGCGAGTGGGCAGCAGAACGAGCGCGAGCGGTCGCGCCGGTCGGCCCGATGGACCGTCGCCTCGCGACTCGCGCGTCGCCTTGGTCCGCTGGAGCAGCGGCACGCCGAAAGCGAGGGTCTTCCCCGACCCCGTCTTGGCTTTGCCACAGACGTCGCGGCCCGCTAAGGCGTCAGCCACGGTGAGAGCTTGGATGGGAAAGGCGCTCACGATTCCTTCGTCGGCAAGCGCCTTGTTGAGTTCGAGGGAGACGCCGAGGGACTCGAAGGTCTTTGACGTCTCGTAGGTGTCTCCGCTGCGGGCGTTCGGCGCCCCGGCGACCGGGCCGGGGTACGCGTCGGCCAGGGCTTCAATGGTCATGCGAACCGTTTTCTCCGTTTCATCGGGCTTGTCGTCGGGCGGGACCGTGCGCCACACGAGAAACGAGGATCGAGGATCGGCCCCGACTCACCGGCCCCTGCCGGTGGTCGCACCACCTATTCTACCAGCGCATGCGGGAAATTCCGCGACACAGGGCGCAGAGGTGCTCCCTGTGGACGACGACGCAAGGAGCCGAAACACATGGCCAAACTCGAGGCGGGTGCCACCGCCCCCGCGTTCACCCTTCCTGACCAGGACGGGAAGCCGGTCAAGCTCTCCGACTACAAGGGTCAGAGCGTGATCGTGTACTTCTATCCGGCAGACGACACGCCCGGCTGCACCAAAGAGGCTTGCCAGTTCAACGACAACCTGAAGACGTTCGAGAAGGCGGGCGTGGCCGTCCTCGGCATCTCCCCCGACAAGTCGGAGAAGCACGTCAAATTCCGCACGAAGTACAAGCTCAAGTTCCCGCTCCTGACCGACGCCGACAAGAAGATCATGGAGAAGTACGGCGCGTGGGGTGAGAAGACCATGTACGGCAAGAAGACCGTCGGCACCATTCGCTCCACGTTCCTCGTCGGTCCGAACGGCAAGGTGCAGCGAGCCTGGTACCACGTCAAGGCCGACGGCCACACGGCCAAGGTCCTGGAGGAAGTGTCCGGGTCCTGAGTTCGAGATCGGGGACGGGGTCCGGACCCGGGGCCACAGGAGGTCAGTGCTGGTGCGCCGGACACCACCAGGTGGACCGGCCGCCGACGACGCCGTGGCACAGCTCGGTGCCGTCGCGGGGACAACGTCCGCCGAGACGGCGTTCCTCCATCACGTCGCCCATGTGCGAGCCGCCGCGCCGTTGGAGTTGGCGGAGCGTCGAGCGGAGCACCGTGTGCAGCGCCCGCACCTCGTCGGGATCGAGCGGGGTACGGCGCGCCGGGTCCATCCCGGCCCGCCACAGGATCTCGTCGGCCAGCAGGTTCCCGACGCCGGCAAGGCGGTGCTGGTCCATCAGTCGGGCCTTCAGCGGCGCCGCGCCGGCGCGGCCCGGCGGCACGAACAGGGCGGCCTCCAGTTCCTTCCTGGTCACGCGGAGTGCGTCGGGCCCGAGGCGGTCCTCGTCCGTTGCCAGCTCCAACGATCCGAAGCGCCGCGGGTCGTGGAGAACCATGTCGCCCCCGTCGGCGAAGGCGATCCGCGCCCGCACCCACTTCTCGTCGAAGACGCCGGGACCGTATCGGAGGCGGTCGAGGGCCTGGGTGCCGTCGACCACGAGGCCGCCGGTCATGCCGAATCGGATCCCCAGGGACGGTCCGCCGCCCGTGTCGAGGAGCATCAGCTTGCCCCGCCGCCGCGCCGCACTGAACTGGCGATCGGTCAGGGCGTCTCGGAGGCGGCGCGCCGTCGTCCCGCCACGCCCGTAGCGGGCGTCGACCATCCACACCCGGGCGATGTCTCGCCCGAGCCCCTGCTCCGCCAGCGCGCGGTAGCGCTCGACTTCGAGGATCTCGGGCACGCCGAGACGGTAATCGGACCGTCGGCCCGGGCCGAATCTCTGCCGTCCGGTGCGGCCGAATATGGTGGGCCCGTGCCACCGGAGAAACCGCAATGGGCGGAGCTGTTCACCGAGGTCGTCACGTCGGGGCTCTGCACCGGGTGCTCGGCCTGTGTGATCGCGTGCCCCTATGACGTGCTCGGCTACAACGACTCCGAGGGCGTGTACAGGCCGTTCCACGTCGACGCCGAAGGCGGGCCGGACAACTGCACCCACGGCTTGAAGGGCTGCACGCTCTGCACCCGGGCCTGCCCTCGCTTCAGGGCCTGGGAGCCCGACATCGAGAATTACCTGTTCGGGCGTCCACGCACCGAGGACGAGGTCTCCGGGATCGCTCGGCGGACGGTGCTGGCGCGGGCCACCGACGCCGGCGTCCTCGGCACGGGTCAAGACGGCGGACTGGTCTCGGCCTTGCTCATCTGGGCGCTGGAGAACGACGTGATCGACGCAGCACTCGTCTCGGGGCTCGAGGGCGACGGATCGACTTGGAAGGCGGTCCCCCGGGTCGCGCGCACCCGGGAGGACGTGCTGGCGACGGCCGGATCTCGCTACACCTACTCGGCGAACCCGCTGGCCTACTCCGAGGCGATCGCGGGTGGCGCCGAAAGGATCGCGTTGGTGGGCATGGGCTGCCAAGCGTCGGCCCCGCCCATCATGCAGGCTCGCAAGGCCGGGAAGATCGCGCGTCGCTTCAGCCTGTCCATCGGCCTCCTCTGCTCCAAGACCTTCGACGACGCCATCTTCCCCGAACTCTTCGAGGAGCGCTACGGCCTGCACCGCGCCGACATCGTGAAGATGAACATCAAGGGCGTCTTCCAGGTCTGGATGCGCGACGGCACCTACCACGAGATCCCGCTCAAGGAGGCGCACGCCTGGACGCGTGAAGGCTGCAAGACCTGCCCAGACTTCGCGGCCGAGCATGCCGACATCTCCACGGGCGGTATCGGCGCGTTCGGCGACTGGACTCTCACCCTCGTCCGCACCGAGAAAGGCGAGCAGATCTTCGACGCCATGGAGGCGGCGGGCGTGGTCGAGACACGACCGATCGAGGACGACCCCGGGGCGGTGACGCTCTTGAACAAACTGAGCCGCGTCAGTCGACGGCGCTGGCCCGAGACCGCGGTGCCGATGCCGCGACGACTTCCGTCTCCTGCACCGGCCACTTGAGGACGACAACCCCGTGACGGGTCCGGGACGTGACGAGTTCGCCGCGTACCTGGGTATCGAGGTGGTGCGCCGCTCGCCGGGCGAAACCGTGGCTCGCCTCAAGACGGACGAGCGACACTCGAACCCTCACGGAACGGTGCACGGCGCTGTCTTCTATGCGGTGGCCGGCGCCGCCGTGGCCGCCGCCGCCAACGACGAGGAGCACTCAGGCATCATCTCTTCGGTGCTGGTGGAGTACCTCCGCCCGGCCATGATCGGCGAAGAGCTCTGCGCCGAGGCGCGACGGGATCTCACGACGGGACGCGAGGACATCTTCACTGGGACCATCCGCCGCGGCGCGGAGGGTGACCTGCTGGCCTGGGTGCACGCCCGGGGGACCAGGAGGTCCCGAGCGGACTGACAGCCGTCGGAGCCCGGGTTCGGACCCGGTGTCAACGTGCGAGGACGGCATGGATCGCTTCTGCATTGACGATCGAGTGCTGGGTTTCGGCTCATGGCCGAATTCGTGGGGATCGTGTCATTGACGCCATCGCTGACTCACGTCACAGTGGCTGCCATGAGTGGGAGGACGAAGCGACGGGTCGTGATCGTTGCCTTCGACGGAGTGCAGCCGCTGGACGTGGCCGGCCCCCATGAGGTCTTCGCCGGAGCCGGCCGAGCTGCCGCCTCGCTCGGCCGGACCGGCGGATATCGAGTCTCGGTGGTGTCCAAGAGCGGCGGGCTGATCCGGGCCGAGAGCGGTCTCGAGCTCGGCACCGCGCCGCTCCCCGGTCCCGCTGAACGGATCGACACGCTCGTCCTGACGGGCGGCAGTGGTGCGCGCCGGGCGGCGGTCGACCACGAGCTCGTCAGCTGGGTCACTGCGACCGCAGCGCGTTGTCGGCGGGTGGCGACCGTGTGCTCCGGCACGTTCCTTGCTGCCGCTGCCGGCATCCTCCGCGGCCGGCGGGTCACCACCCACTGGGCACGGGCGGACGAGCTGGCCGCTTCGTACCCCGAAATTCAGGTCGACCCCGAGCCGATCTACGTCCGCGACGGGCGGGTCTGGTCGAGCGCCGGGGTCACGGCCGGTATCGACCTGTCACTGGCGCTCGTCGAGGACGACCTCGGCGTAGACGTTGCCCAGACCCTGGCCCGCTGGCTGGTGATGTTCCTGCACCGCCCGGGCGGCCAAACGCAGTTCGCCTCGCCTGTCTGGGTGCCGCGGGCCGAGCGGTCGGCCGTGCGCGCCGTGCAGTCCCGCGTCGAAACTGCCCCTGGCGACGACCACCGGCTCCCCGTCATGGCTGAGGCCGCGGCCATGAGCGTCCGGCACTTCACCCGGGTCTTCACGACCGAGGTCGGCGAGACCCCGGGTCGGTTCGTGGAACGCACACGCCTGGAGGCGGCCCGACGAGAGCTCGAGACATCGAGCGCGACCCTTGATGTCGTGGCCTCACGTTGCGGTCTGGGCAGCGCTGAGACCTTGCGCCGTGTGTTTCACCGCCACCTAGGCGTGTCGCCGGACGCCTACCGACGTCGCTTCCGCACCCACTCCGAGGAAAGGACCCCCGCATGAACAGATCGATGCAGGTCGCCATCCCGATCTTCGCTCGCTTCACCGCGCTCGACGCCATCGGCCCCTACGAAGTGCTCCAGCGCGTCCCGACGCTCGACGTGACCTTCGTCGGGCACGAACGCGGCGAGGTGCGCACCGAGAACGGCATGCTCGGGGTGACCGCCGACGCAACCTTCCAGGAGCTGCCCGCACCCGAAGTGATCGTGTTCCCGGGTGGCGTCGGGACGCGCATGCTCGAAGATGACGAGCGTGTCCTGACGTGGTTGCGAAATGCACATCGGGGCACTCGCCTCACGACGTCGGTCTGCACCGGCTCGCTGGTCCTCGGTGCGGCTGGGTTGCTCGACGGCCTTCGCGCGACCACCCACTGGTCCTGCTACCGCGAGCTGGCGGCGCACGGCGCCGAGCCCACGCCTGAGCGGGTGGTCGAGCACCTCGATCGCCGCATCATCACCGCCGCCGGGGTTTCGAGCGGCATCGACATGGCGCTACGCCTGGTGCAGTTGCTGGTCGACGACACAGCTGCCCAAGCGGCCCAGCTGATGATCGAGTACGACCCCGAACCGCCATTCGACTCCGGATCGATGGCCAAGTCCACCGATGCGGTGATGAAGCGGGTCATAGAGTACGCGGCACGGCGCTCATAGCCCTCCGGGTCCACCGTTCGGGACAGGGGACGTTCGACACGACCAAATGGGAAGCTGCCCTTTCGAAATGTTACCGAACGTCCGAGTCGCCTCTCTCCTGCAATCGCTCCGCAACACCAGCCGAAATCCTCGGAAAGCTTGGGACCCCCGGTCGATGAACTCGCTCTCTGAGGGTTGTCCAAAAGTGCCGAATATGTTAGCTTGAAACAGTTCAACGGGCGTTTAAAGGACCGTTGCTAAGGCGGCGAATTCGTATGAAGGAGCGTGGTTGATACGCGTCTAGAGGTTTGAGCAGCTCGGAATACGGTGTGTCCAACACTTCTGGTGGTGGATCACGATCACTCCTCCGATGCACTTGACCTACTGGCACTGACTGGTCGCGCGAATACATGCGAGTAGTCGGCCTGACAACAGCCAAGAAGGGACGCCCTCACTTCCACGAGAAGGCGGGAGGTCCGTCCAATGAAGCGACGAGTTTCAACATTTTCTATTGAGCCTTGCGCTCGTGCTGGGTGTGGTGAGCGTCTTGGCAGCACCGGCCAACGCGGCAACGGTCATACCGCCGCACAGCATGCCCGCCGGTGCCTCCTACGGACAATGGGCAGCGAGCTGGTGGCAATGGCTCTTTCAGACACCCGTCAGCGTCAACCCTGAGTTCCAACCTCCGGGGACTCCGACCACTCCCGAGGCCGTCGACTGTTCTGTTGGTCAGAACGGCCGTGTCTGGTTCATCGGCGGCACGTTCCTTCCTACTTCATCCACTCCCGAGACCTCCCGCTCGGATGTGTACCGTACGTGCACGATTCCCACCGGGAAATTCCTCTCTTCCCGATCCTGGACAGCTGGGCGGACAATCTTGGGTGCCCGAACACCAACTTCAGCACAGCGCAACTGCAGGCGTTCAACGCCCTGAACATCAACAGCATCGTTCCCGGCTCCATGTCCGCAACGATGGACGGGGCGACGGTCTCCGGGTTGGCCGACGGCAACAGCAAGTATCGGTCGCCGTCGCCTTGGTTCTCCTACACGCTGCCCGCAGACAACATCGGCCCGTTGTTCGGATGTGACTTCCCTGCGGGCACCTCTCCACCGTCTATCGACGGCCACCCCGGTGCGACTTCCGACGGCATCTACCTGATGCTCGCCCCACTGAGCGCTGGCAGCCACGTGATCCATTTCGGTGGCGAGTTCAACGTCCCTGGCGGCCTGGACTTCATCCAGAACATCAACTACACGATCGCCGTTCAGCCGGGTCAGGGCTCCCAGTAGCGCCCGGCCATCGTTGGCTGGACGAGGGTCCGAGCGCTGACTCGCGCTCGTGCCCAGTGCCTCTTGGTGTACGCGACACTGGCCTAGCCGCTTCTCGGCAGCGGCGATGTGGTCGAGCAGCAGGTCGAACCGACGGATCATCGGACGGCGGGAAGGACGTCGTCCCAGTGGGTAGGCGCCTGGGGTCTCCCCCAGGCGCCCCCCGTTAGAACCGGACGTGCGGGACCGCATCCGGCTCACCCAAGGCTGCGCCCTCAGACGGGCGAGAGATGCCGAGTCCGAGCGATCCGTGTCAGGCGGACCAGACCTCGCTCATCGAAGAACGCGTTCGGCCACCGTTGGTGGTCCACACCACCTCTGGACTTGAATCGCTTGCGACCCTTTGACCGCAGACGCATCCGGATCCACTTGTCGAGATCTTCGTAAAGGCTCACCACGTTGCCCATGGCGTAGTAGTTCCCCCATCCACGAAGGAGGGGGTTGAGCCCATCGATCATCACCTGGAGTGAGACCGGTGCTTTGCGCCGGGTGCGTGCACGCACCTGGTCCTTGAACCTCGCTAGAGCGAGGGGTCGGGGTCGAAGGAACCTCCCGTGAAAGGTGAAGCCCAAGAACTCAAACCCATCGTCGAACCTTGACGATGCCGGACTTGGCCTCGGCCACCTCCAGCCCGATGTCGGCCAGCACGGCACGCACCAAGCGGTCAGCGGCCTCGACCTTCCAGCGTCGATCAGCCAGGATCACGAAATCGTCGGCATAGCGAATCAGCCGGAACCCGGCCGATCGGACTTCGACGTCGAGCCGGTGCAGGTAGATGTTGGCGAGCAGCGGCGAGATGACACCGCCTTGTGGAGTTCCAGACCCGGAGCGGACAAGGCCCGCGTCAGTCAGCACTCCGGCTCGTAGCCAGCGACGGATGAGCCCGATCACTTCGGGGTCGTCCACCTGCTTGGCCACCTCGCGCAACAAGCGAGGATGGTGCAGGTGGTCGAAGAACCCGACGATGTCGAACTCGGCCACCCAGCGATCTCCTCGGCGGATCGCCTCTCGCACCCAACGCACCGCATCGCTGGCGCTGCGCCCCGGGCGATAGCCGAAACTGCAAGGCAAGAAGTGCGGCTCGAACAGCGGTTCGAGCACCTGGCGGGTGGCCTGTTGGACCACCCGATCGGCGACGGTGGGGATCCCGAGCGGACGTGTGCGCCCGTCGGGCTTGGGAATGTCCACCCGCCGCACCGGCGGGGGAACGTAGCGCTCCGCTGAAAGCAGTCGACGTCGAAGTGCGCCGAGTTGGTGCTCGGCATCGGCGTCGAAGGCACTGATCGTCTGGCCGTCGATCCCGGCGGCTCCGGCATTGGCCCGGACACGCGCCCAGGCCCTCGCCAGGTTGGCTGGATCGGCGATGGCTTCCAGCAACTGGCCCACGGACCAGCTCCTCTCTCAGCCTCTCTCCTTGCGTCGTGACGTCGGGCAGACCGCCAGTCCCGTCATCCCGCTCGGCGGTCGAGGACTGGTTCTGTGCTTCGACGACATGGCACTCGCTTCGAGGCTTGGTCTCGGTCGGCCCCTTCGCCCATCCTGACCCTCCTCTCAGAGAACCAGGCGGCCCGCTCACCTACAGGCAGCGGATCAGCGGGCATTACCCCGCCTTGCACTACTAC
Source organism: uncultured Acidimicrobiaceae bacterium (assembly GCA_963824445.1). Lineage (GTDB taxonomy): Bacteria > Actinomycetota > Acidimicrobiia > Acidimicrobiales > RAAP-2 > Bog-473. Next base: position 227,896 of record CAWGPG010000006.1, read on the forward strand.
GAGCCGTCTGACTCCTCGGAGGGCGTCGGTCTGCCTTTCCCGAACGGTTATAGCGTCGCCTACCCGTTCCCCTTCGATCCGTCGACCGGGCCACACATGGACCACCGGCCACCTGCTGGACAGGCATGGCGTCGGAAGTGGGAGCTGCACGGGACCCTACGAGGTCTCACAGGATCATTTCGTCAACAAATGTCGCCACGGCCCGCCGAAACCACCGTCTGGGGCCCCCTCCCCTCCAAGTCGTTCGTTGCACGGAGAGAGGTCTTCGGCTTCCTTGTTCGTGGGCAAGTCGCCACGCCCAGCCGGCCTTGCATCGGTTCACTGCACGTTCGAGCCTGTGGCTTCGCCTCCGCTCCCTTCAGACCCCTCGTCACCGAGACGCCCTGAGCATCAGCTACTGAACTTCAACGACCAAAGCTCAGGAAGGACTTTCACCTCCTTGCTAGCGAAATTGCCTGTCGTACCGCGACAGGGCCCCCGCCGAAGCGGGGGCCCTGTCCTCTCAGCGGCCATGCCGCTTGAGCCAGAAGAGACATAGGTGAACCTAGGTAGTGGGACCAGCCCGTTGCTAGCCGGCCGAGGGCGGGATAGCCGCAGAGGGCCCCACCCAGCCCGTTGCGTCGACATACGCCCCGCCATTATTCGTGTCGGCACAGAGGGCATCGCCCGCTGGAACGACGATACCGGGATCGAATGTGAGTTGACTCGAGCCGACTGTGGTTGGATAGACACCATGTTCGAAACTGCTCTCACCGACGAACCCGCAGCTCGGCTCACCAGCCACAATGAGTTCGACGTAGGTCGTACCAGGTGAAGGGTCGGAGTAGACGGAGAGGTTCACCGACGTCACAACCAATCCGTCATTGGTTGGTGGCGTGGCGACCTCTTTGAACGTGCCACTATTGATAGCCACATCAGTGTTTGCAAAATAGTTTGCCGGTGTCGCCGGCGCGGTCAACAGCTGACTCGCGGTCGAAACATCGGCCTTGTTGCCGCTCGGACCCTTGATGCCGTTGTAGATGAGCCCTGAAGCAACAGCTGCGGACGGTATGAGCAGCGCAGCGATACACCCACCGACCACCATCCATGCCAGCCTCGGTGTGTTCTTGAGTCTCTTTATCATCTAATGCTCCATTTCTCTTTCAAAGCCGCCGCTCTCGATCCGAAGGGATTCGCTCACAGCGAGTCGTTTGTCTGTCATTTCACCAATGCCACGACGTATCTCCTCGCCGCGAAGCCGGTTCGCCTGGTCGAAACCGTGGAGACTGAAACGGCTTGCTGCGATACCCCTGATCGTGCCGATGGCGCGCAGAACGAGGAGGACCATTTGTCCCGGACGAGTGCTTCGCCTTTCACTTCGACCCGCATCTTTCGCCGCTGCGCTTGTATCCAAACACCTGGGACTGAGCTGAAACTACGGGCATTCGCCCGTAGTTTCAGCTTTTTCGGTCAACTTTTTCGGCTAGACAGTGGGCATTCGTGCTTCGGCACGCAACGGGGCGGATACATCAAATTGCGTGCTGAGTGATACCAAATCGAGCCCTTGGACGGGAGAAGCGGTTGAAGATGGGGACACCGGGGCCCGAGAGGCAGGTTTCTGTCGTTCCGGCGGCGCGGCAACGGTTGATCGGACGGGACGAGGAGCTCAGCGATCTGCTGCGCCTCCTGAGCCGAGACGATGTGCGCGTGGTCACCCTTGTCGGTCCGAGTGGCATCGGCAAGAGTGCTGTCGCCGTGGAGGCGATGCGACGCCTTACACGCGACATGGGGCTCGTAACCGAATTGATCACGCTGCCGCAATCTGTGGGGCCGAGTGAAGCTGAGGCGCTCGCGTTCCACCTCGGCGACTCCCGCGGCGCGGTGTCTCCGCTTCCCCCATCTCCACCCCCCGGTCGCCGCCGCATCGTGCTGGTCGACGGGATCTATTCCACGTCTGACACCTGCGACGTCATATCACGAGCCCTCGACGGCGATCCCGACCTTTTGGTGCTCGCGACCAGCCTGGTGCGTCTTGGTCTGCATGGTGAACATGTCCTCCGGATAGGCCCACTTCCTCTCCCTCACAGTGGTGTGCGGGATCCTGATCGCGCTCTCCGGGCGCCAGCGATCCAGATGTTCTGCGATTGTCTCGACGCCGCGGATCACGCTTTTCGGTTGACGCGTGACAGCGTTCCCACAGTTGCCGCACTGTCCGCGGAACTCGACGGGCATCCTCTCGCTCTGCAACTCGCAGCCATGCCGTGTACCAACTTGTCCGCAGCCAAAGTGCTCGAGCTCTTTCGCGAGATCGGACCGAAGGCGTTCGGTGGGCGATCGTCGGACATGGCTGGGCATTCTCGGAGCCTCAGTGCCGCGCTCGAATTGAGCTGGCAAGGCCTGCCTCGTGCCTCCAAGGACACTCTTCGGCAGCTCTCGGTCTTCTCGGGTCCGTTCACGTGGGAAGCGGCGGCATCGGTTGTCGGCTCGCCGAGCGGACCCAAACCGGAAGAACGGGCGTCACGAGCTCGCCTCGCACACGCCCTCGATGCCCTTATCGATGCGGGAGTGGTGCGTCGGGAGTCGAAAGCAAGTCCCTCCTCACAGGATCGTTTCATCGTTCCCGGACCGTTGCGGCACTTTGCGATCGAGCAGGCGACTGAAAGGGAGATCGAAGCTTTGCGCCGCCGGCACGTCGCCTTCTACCGGACGTTGGCTCGCCAAGCCGCCGACTCTCTGTGGGCTTTCAGTTCCACTCCGAGGAGTGATCTTCTGGCTGACTCCCAGGATCTCCTCGCAGCATTCGATTTCGCTTCCGCCCATGATTCAACAGCTCACACCCTTGCCTTCGCCATCGACTTGGAGCCGCTCTGGCTCACCCTGGGCGGGGAACTCGGGGCGAGGCAGGTTGAAAAACTCCTGGCCATCCTGCGGCCGGAGGACGGAGGAGTCTCACCAGGAACAGATATGGGTCTCGTTGCCCAGGCGCTGACCACTCTTGTCGTCCTACGGCTGTGGTCTCGCAATCCCATTCTTGGTGACCCAGCCAGCGACCTCATCAACCAGGCAATCGAGCTTGCCAGGACCGCGGGCCGCCCCGACATCGCCCTGCGGGCAGTCGAAGCGCTCGTCCATCTCATGATCGCGCAGGGGCTGCATGGAGACAGCGCGTCGGTTCGCCGAAGAAGGGGCGAGCTCGGCTCGCGAGGTCGGAGACGCGTTCGGGGAGATGCGTTTTGAGCACTGGCTCGCCGTGGCGGAGAACAACTCGGGTAACCCGATCGCCGCTCTCGACCACGCTATCGTCGCCCGGGATCTGGCTCGCGCGGCCGAAGACGAGTACCACATTCTCATGACTTCCCACGTCATGACCGGGATTCCCGGCGCGTCCGACGATCCCCGTGCGATGCCACCGACGAGCGACGAGCTCTTGGTTGTCGCCCGTCGTCTTGGCTCAGAGCGGGCCGAGGGAATGGTGCTGATCGCCGCCGCGCTCAAGAGCGCCATCATCGGAAAGGCCCAGACCTCGGCGAGCTACGTCCTGGATACACTCGAGCTGGCACAAAACACGGGTGCGTGGTACCTGGAAGCATTGGCTCTGTTCGTCCTCGTCGCGGTTGCGACTGTTTCCAACCAGGAACGATCGGCTATCGAGCTGCACGGTGCACTGCAGGATGTGTTGCCGATGCTCCGAACCCGACTACCGGCTTCGGTCGTCGCCGGCTACGACGCCCGTGTCGCCAAATTGGAACGAGAGCTCGGACGAAGCGAGTTCGATCGGGAGATCGCCCAAGGACGGGGACTGACGTGGACGTCTGCCGTCGCACTGGGAGAGGACATCGCCTTGGTCGTCGACTCGATGACCGTTCACGGAGGCGTGAGTTCAGAGATCGGTCCCACCGCCTCGCAAAGCCGCCTTCTCGCCGGGTTGCCGCGGTTGAGCCGTCGCGAGCTACAGGTTCTCGAGCTCATCTCGACCGGTGCCTCGAACAAGGAGATTGCGCTCCAGCTCAGCCTGCGGTCGAAGACGGTGATGCACTACACATCGAACCTTTACCGCAAACTGGGCGTTGAGAGCCGAGCCGAAGCGGTCAGCGCGGGATGGAACTACGGCCTGCTCGGGAGACGCGACGGAGATCCCGTTTCCTAGCGCCTCGCTCACACATTCAGCCTCTCGAACCAGTGGCGGCGCGCTTCCCGGCGAAGCGACCGAAGAGCGTGCTGTCGCCGATGGAGAGGCCGCTGGCGTAGCCGAATGAGCACACGCCGGCCGTGGTGCGGCCGGCGGCGAAGAGACCCGGGATCGGTTGGCCCGAGAGATCCAGCACCTCGCCCTCCACCGTCGTCTCCAGTCCGCCCAGGGTGAAGGGCGCGTAGGGAGCGGGGCCAACACGTAGGTCGAACGCCCCGAGGGGCGGGACGAGAGGCCGCACCCAGGCGTGTCCCTTGTGGAAGAGCGGGTCCTCACCCTGCTCAGCGTGCCGGTTGTACAGGTTCACGGTGGCCTGGAGCGAGCCGGGCGGCAGGCCGATCTCGGACTCGAGTTGCTCTGTCGTCTCGCAGACCCAGCTGGCGGCCAGGCCCATCCAGTTCACCTCATAGGCGGCCTCGTCGACGACCAGGTAGACCTCCCCGTCCTGCTCGTAGAGCGCGGACTGTCCGACGCGGCCCATGTACGTGTCCTCGTTGATGAAGCGCTGCCCTTGCCCGTTCACGAGGATGCCGTGGATCAACGTCCTCGGGGGTGTGATCGGCAGCGACACCTCTCCTGCGTACATGTTGCGCACCGATCCGCCGATGGCCTGGGCCATCCGGATTCCCCGCCCGTCGTCACCCTCCGTACCGACCTTGAACGTCCCGCGTGCCAGCGGCGGGCAATGGCGGCGCAGCATCTCGTCGTTGAAGATGAAGCCGCCTGCCGTGAGAACGACTCCATTCCGTGCGCGTAGTGACACGGTCTCACCGAAGCGCTGCGCCTGCACACCGACCACGCGCCCGTCTTCGACCACCAGTCGGTCGGCCCGGGTGTCGGATGTGACACGAGCTCCTGCTTCGGTGGCGGCGCCCGCAAGGATCTGCATGAGCAGCCAGCCCGTGGAGCGCTTCGTCTTCGCCAGATGACCACGCGGTGCGGGACGTGCGATCTGGTCGAAGGGGTAGGCGTCCTCGCCTCCGGAGTACACCAGGCCTTCGGTGCCCCGGGGTGCCATGGACGTCTCGGCGCAGAACGTCGGGTCGAACGGCACGCCGCGGTCGACGAGCCAGTCGAAGTGGTCGAGGCTCGAGTCGCAGTACCGCGCGATCTTGGCCTCGTCGGGATCGGGTCCGCACGCGGCCATCAAGTAGCGGAACATGTCGTCCACGCTGTCGGGGAAGCCGCAGGCCTCCTGGACCGGGGTGCCTCCACCCAGGTACACGATGCCCTCGGCCAGCGCGGCGGCCCCGCCCGGTCCCCCGGTGCGCTCGAGGACAAACACGTCCGCACCGGCCTCGGCCGCGCTGAAGGCCGCGGCGGACCCCGCGGCACCAAAACCGACGACCACGACATCGGCGGTGCTCTCCCAGTGTGCGACCTCGCCGGCGTCGCACGGCGTGACGTCGCTGGCCTCGCGCACCCCATCCTCCCTGCGGGACTTCGCCGAGACCGTAGCCGGTCGGAGGCGCGTGCCCCTACCCTGCGTGGCGATGCCCCCTGAGGACCCCATGCCTGAGGACGCCCTGCGCTCTGAGGACGTCCCGCCGCCCGAGCTGCTCGCCAGCCTCGCGCCGGGTTGGTCCGCCACGTTCGTCTATCGGATGGTGCCTGGCGCGGCCACCTGGCGGCTGACCGCGCCCGACGGCGCAGTGCGCTACGCCAAGGTCGACAGTTCTGGACGCTGGCCCACCCTGCGCGACGAGGCGGACCGGATGGTCTGGGCTGCGGCCTACCTCCCCGTGCCACGGGTGGTCGCACTCGAGACCTTCGGCCACACGTCGGTACTCCTCACGGACGCGCTGCCAGGCCGCACCGCCATCGATCCCTCGTGGCGCCACGATCTGCCGACGCTCGTGCGGGCACTCGGTCGCGGTCTGCGCGCCTTCCATGACGCCGTCGGCGAGGAATGGTGTCCCTTCCGGTTCGAAGTCGAGCGCGCGCTCGAGCACGTGGCCCGCCGGGTGGCGGCGGGGGAGATCGCCGACACCGACTTCCACGAGTGCAACGCCCACCTCTCTCCCGCTGAGGCCCTGGTGGACCTGCGTTCCAGTGCGCCCGACTGTGAGGATCTCGTCGTCTGCCACGGCGACCCGTGCGCACCCAACATCCTGCTGCAAGGAGACTCCGTAACCGGCTACGTGGATCTCGGGGAGCTGGGGGTGGCGGATCGCTGGTTCGACGTGGCCGTCGGCGCGTGGAGCGTCGAATGGAACTTCGGCATCGAGCTGGAGCCGCTGTTCTACGAGAGCTACGGCATCGACCCGGATCCTGACCGCATCCGCTTCTACCGGCTGCTCTACGACCTGGTCTCGTGAGGCGTATCGATGAGCGCTCGTGCCCGCTCGAAGACGGCGTCGAACATGGGCGTGGTCAACTTTCCGGTAAACGTGTTCTGCTGGCTCGGGTGGTACGAGCCGATCAGGATTCGCCCTTCGGGAAGCGCGGACTCGGCCAGGTGGCCGAACCGGGGGCGGGGCCGCAGGCCGAAGTGCGCGCACAGCGCGGACCACGCCACCTGTCCGAGCGCGATCACGACGGACGCCCGCGTCAGCAGCGTGAGCTCACGGGCGAGGTACGGAGCGCACGCGGCCCGTTCCGAGGGTTCGGGCCGGTTGGCCGGTGGCGCGCAGTGCACGGCGGCGGTGATGTAGGCGCCGTCGAGGGTGAGGCCGTCGTGGCGCGACGTGCTCGTAGGCTGCGATGCGAAGCCGGCTCGGTGGAGCGCGGCGAACAGCCAGTCGCCCGAGCGGTCGCCCGTGAATATCCTCCCCGTCCGGTTGCCGCCGTGGGCGGCCGGCGCCAACCCGACGATCAGCAGGCGCGCCCGCGGGTCGCCGAAACCGGGCACGGGGCGGCCCCAATAGGTCTCGCCGGCGTACGAGGCGCGCCCGGTGCGCGCCACCTCCTCGCGCCAGTGCACCAGGCGCGGGCAGCGGCGGCAAGCGACCACGTCGCGTTGCACGGCGGGCAGCGTGTCCCTCGGCACCCGGTCGGCCGGCACGGCGCAGACTCTACGATGGGCTCCCGTGCCAGCGTCCACACCGTCAGCCGCTCCACGCCCGGACTCTCGTCGGAGGGGTGCCCGCAGTGGACCGAGGCCGACGCTGGTGCTCCTGGTGCGGCACGGGAAGACGCCCACCACGGGAAAGAAGCTGCCAGGTCAGGCGGCCGGCCTGCACCTCTCGGAGCAGGGGCGGGAGCAGGCGGAGGTGGCGGCTCGGCGCATCGCCGCCCTTTCCAGGGCCCCGTCGGCGGTCTACGCATCGCCGTTGGAACGCACGCGTGAGACCGCCGCGCCCATTGCCCGCGCCCTGGGCGTGCGGGTCCGAAACGCCCCGGGGCTCGTCGAGGTCGACGTCGGTGACTGGACTGAGGAGCCGCTGGCGCGACTCGCCCGAAACCGCCAGTGGTCCGGTGTCCACCGCTGGCCGAGCGGCTTTCGCTTTCCCGGCGGCGAGTCTTTCGCCGAAATGTCCGTGCGCGCCATGCAGGCTGTGCTCGAGCTGGTTGCCGCGCACCCGGGTGAGTCCATCGTCGCGGTGTCGCACGCGGACCCGATCAAGGCGATCGTGGCCGCGGCGGCTGGTGTCCCGCTCGACCTCATGCAGCGTCTCGTCGTCTCGCCCTGCTCGGTCTCGGCCGTCCTGTTCGGCTCTGGCGGCCCCTTGGTGCTCACCGTGAACTCGACCGGCGCGCTCGACGAGCTGGTGCCCTCATGAGTGACGACCACGACTTCGACCAACCCGACGTCTGCACCGTCGGCGCCCTGGGCGACGTCGGTCGGCGCCTCTTCGTCTTCTACTGCCGGCAAGGCCTGAACGAGACGACGGTCAAGGTCGAGAAGCAACAGATCGCAGTGCTCTCGGGCTACCTCGGGCGCATCGTCAAGGAGCTGGGTCGCCCGGGTCACCTGCCCGAGGACCTCGAGTACCTGGGGACCGACGACTACGAGTGGGTGGTCGGCACCATCGGGGTCTCCTACGACGAGGAGCTCGACCGCATCGTCATCGTGCTCGAGGAGATGGGCGCCGGCGAGGAGGACGAGGAAGAGGAAGAGAACGAGGACGCGTTGAGCGGCCATGTGCTGCGCGTGGCGCTCAGCCGCGAGCAAGCAGCCGGATTCGCCATCCACGCGACGCGATTGGTCGAGGCGGGACGACCGCCGTGCCCGCTGTGCTCGCTGCCGCTGGATCCCTCCGGGCACGACTGCCCTCGGACCAACGGGCACCGCCCACCCGCCTCCTGACGCATTCGCCATGGCCGACGACGGCGTGCTGCAGGTTCTGGAAGAGGGCGAGATGGAGGTCCACGGCCGGATTGCCGGAAGTTCCAACGCCACCTTGTTGGTGACCTGCCGGCTGGGGGGCGAGGAGCAGCTCGCCGTCTACAAGCCAGGACGCGGCGAGCGGCCACTATGGGACTTCCCCGGTGGCCTCTTCCGACGCGAGGTCGCCGCCTACGCACTCTCCGAATCTTTGGGCTGGGGGGTGGTGCCCGAGACGGTGGAGCGGGCGGAAGGGCCGTTCGGCCCTGGGTCGGTGCAGCGCTTCGTGGACGAGGACGGGACGTCGCACTACTTCACGCTCCGCGAGGAATCGAAGTGGCACGCGGAGCTGATGCGGCTCTGCGCCTTCGACGTCGTGGCCAACAACGCCGACCGCAAGAGCGGCCACGTGCTGCTGGCCGAAGATCGGTTGTGGGCCATCGACAACGGGTTGTGTTTCAACGTCCACGACAAGCTCCGCACGGTCATCTGGGACTTCGGGGGCGAACCGCTCGAAGCGGGCGTGCGCGGCGACTTGGCGCGGCTGGCCCATGAGGGTGCTCCGGCGTCATTGTGCCGCCTTCTCGAGCCAGCCGAGGTGGCCGCCACGTGGGACCGCCTGGCCTGGCTGCTTGGCCTCGGAGCATTGCCCGAGATGGTCGACGACGGCAGCTGGCCTCCGTACCCGTGGCCGCTGGTGTGACCCGGGACGGAGCGGCCGGGCCAAAGGTGCCCCGGTCAGAGGTGCCTGCCCCGGTCAGAGGTGCCCGACCCGGTCAGAGGTGATAGCCGAGTTGGCTTAGCTCGCTCACGGCGAGCTGGGCCGCCACCTGGCTGCCGCCCGGGGTCAGGTGGGTGCCGTCGGGCGTCCGGATGTTGACCACCTGCCCCGCCGCGTTGGTGATGAACGCGGTGTAGCTCCCCTGGGGGGTGCCGAGGACCGTCCAGGTGCTGAGGAAGTGGACGGGCGGAGTCTGCCGGGCTGCGGCGGTCTGGTCCACAGTGTCGATGTCGGACATCTGCGCGCTGAGGCCCGGGTTCTGCATGGGTGGCATCCCGATCCAGATGACCGTGGCGCCGCCGCTCTCGGCCCTCTGCATGAACTGCGACGCGCGCTGGGAGTACATGGTGTTCCACTGCGGCGACGTGTAGGGGACGTCGGGCGGACCGAGGAAGTCCTGGGCGTCGTTGGCACCCATCATCACGACGACCACCTGAGGATCCACCTTGTTCAAGTCCGTCTGCAGTTCGGCGGGCCAATCGAAATAGTCCGGGCGGGTCAGACCCGTGCTCTCGCGCGCGTCGAGCGAGGCGCTGACGACTCCCGTCGCGGCGAGGTCGTACTGGAGCGCGGATCCCATGTCGAGGCCGAGCGAATCCCCGACGATGAGCACGCGGAGGGGGTCGGCGGCGGTGGGGTGCTTGGGACCCGCGGCGAGCGTCGGCGTGGTGTCATCGGGGTGAGAGGTCGGGCGCACATCGGGGGTCTTGGCCCGCGTGTGGATGGGGCCATGGGTGATCAGTCCGTTCGTCCCGCCCGGCAGGCTGTGCTCCCTCCCCGTGGCCGAGACGATGTGCGAGAGCCCGATAGCCCGGCTCAGCGCGGCCACCGGCCCCACCACGTCCAGGCTGACCGTCCGGCGCGCGCCGACCGGCGAGACCTGCGCGTTGTGCTGGAGCGTGGGCGCGAACAGGAGGAGCCACACGGCGAACGCGGCAGCGCCGAGCGCCAGCACGCGGGTCCACCGGGCCCGGACGCGCCCGTCGCGCGGCGGGGTGCTCCGGGGGCGGACCTGCGGGCGGGGCGGAACCTCGGTCGTCATCAGAAGCGGTAGTAGATGAACGGGGCCACGCCGACCGGGCCGTAGGTGGTGATGGTGACCAAGGCGAGTCCGACCAGCCCGACCTGCACCGCGGCGTGCTGGCGCGAGAAAGCCGCTTGGAGCTTGTCCACGTTGAGCTGGGGCACGAACTGTAACGCCAGGGTGCCGCCGATGACGACGACGAGCAGTGGGGTGATGAGCGGTGACGCCTGGCCCCAGCCGTCGAGGAGACGGCCGAGGAGGGCGAGGGCCTGGGACATCCCCGACGCGTTGAAGAACACCCATCCCACGCACACGAACTGGAAGGTCAGGAACCGTTGCACCCAGACCCGGACTGGCCCCTCGGCCACGGCGGGCAGCCCCCGGCGGACGCGACTGAGGCGGCGCACGTGGCCGAAGCTCTGGCCGATGCCCTGCCATGCACCCCAGAAGACGAACGTCCACGCGGCGCCGTGCCACAACCCGCCCAACACCATGGTGATCATGATGTTGCGCACGGTGCGTGCTTCACTGCCGGCATTGCCGCCGAGCGGGATGTAGAGGTAGTCGCGCAGCCAGCGCGACAGCGTCATGTGCCAGCGACGCCAGAAGTCCTGGAGGTTGCGCGCCGTGTAGGGCGCGTCGAAGTTCTGGGGGAACCGGAAACCGAGCAACAAAGCGAGGCCGATGGCGATGTCGGTGTAGCCGCTGAAGTCACAGTAGATCTGCACGGCGTAGCCCCACGCGGCAAAGATCGCTTCGAGGGCGGAGTGTTGCCGGGGAGACGTGAAGACCGGTTGGACGATCGCGCTCGAGACATACGAGGAGATGACCACCTTCTTGAACAGGCCGGCCAGGATCAACCAGAACGCCCGCGAGTAGTCGATCGACTCCGCGTCGCGCTTGCGCCGGATCTGGGGCAGCAGCTCCGTGCCGCGCACGATCGGGCCTGCCAGCAGATGGGGGAAGAAGGAGATGTAGACCATGAAATCGAGCGGTCGCGCCGGCTCGAGGTTGCGCCGGTAGACGTCGACGACGTAGCTGATGGCCATGAAGGTGAAGAAGGAGATGGCGATGGGGAGCGCCACTTGCAGGAGGGGTACGGCCCGGCCCATGCCCAGGGCGTGCGTCAGATTGTCCAGGTTCACCGAGACGAAGCCGTAGTACTTGAACCAGGCCAGGATGCCGAGCAGCGCGGCGACGGAGACGCCCATGGCGACGCGGCGGTGCCGCTCGTTGCGCGTCGCCACCACCCACTGCCCGCCGGCGAACGCGACCACGGTGGTGGTCAACAGGAGGAGGCAGTAGCTCCAGCCGACCCAGCCGTAGAACACGTAGCTGAGCGCGACCATCGAGAGCTTCCACGGACCCGGGTACGGGTTGAGGAGCCAGTTGACCGTGAAAGCTACGGCGAAGAAGATGGCGAAGTCTGTGGTCGGGAAGAGCATCAGGCGCGATTAGAAGGTTGCGCCGAATGTACTGCCGCACTTCGCGCCCGAGCGTGCACCACTCGCGTGCACGTTCGACGAGCGAAGCGGGCGCGCGGGTACGCACAGCGGTTTCCGGCCCCACCGAGGCCGGAACCGCCGGATCAGGCCTTGGCCTTGAGCGCCTCGATGAGCGCAGGAAGGACCTTGTGCACGTCGCCGACGATCCCGAGGTCGGCCACCGAGAAGATAGGCGCCTCCTGATCCTTGTTCACGGCGACGATGTTCTTCGATCCCTTCATCCCGACGAGATGCTGGGTCGCTCCCGAGATGCCGCACGCCACGTAGACGGTCGGCTTGACCGTCTTGCCCGTCTGGCCCACTTGGTGCGAGTACGGGACCCATCCGGCGTCGACGATGGCGCGGCTGGCGCCGGCCGCACCGTGGAGGAGCTTGGCCAGCTCCTCGATCATGGCGTAATTGGCCGCCTCGCCCAGCCCGCGGCCGCCCGACACGACGACGGCGGCCTCGTCGAGCTTCGGCCCACTGCGCTCTTCGACGTGGCGCTCGACGACCTTGGCGGTGTTGGTACCCGCGACGTCGGGCACCGGAGCGTCGGTCACCGCCGCCGCTGATCCACCCGACGGCTCGGCGGCAAATGACTTGGCCCGAATCACGAAGAGCCCGGGCCCGCTGCCGGTGAAGCGCGCCGTCACAATGTGGCTCCCACCGAACATGGGGTGCTGGCTCGACAGTCCGCCGTCGTCCGCCACCAGGCCGGTGACATTGGTCAGGACCGGCTTGTCGAGCTTGGCCGACAAGCGGCCCGCGACGTCACGTCCCTCGTAGGTGGCCGGAAACAAGATGGCGTCGGGCGCGTTGCCGCCCTCGACCGAGCGCGGCCATGGCGGCCGCCACGGGTACGCCGGGCAGGGCGCCGCCGAGGTCGCCCACGTCGTAGACCGTCGTCGCGCCGTACTCCCCGAGCGGTCCGGCCAGCGCGCCAACGTCCGCGCCCCAGGCCACCGCTTCGATCGTCGATGCGACCGAGCGCGCCTCGGTCAACAGCTCCAGGGTGAGCGGAGTCGGTCCGCTCTCACCCGTCTCCGCCAGCACCCAGACCTTGTCGATCGCCATGTCAGACCACCTTCAGCTGCTCGAGGAAGGCGACGATGCGCTGCGCGCCGTCGCCCTCGTCCACCACGATCTCCCCCGAGGCGCGCGCTTCGGCCTCGGACACGTCCGTGATCTCCTGCCCCGCGCCGGCCGCGCCGACCTGCGAAGCCTCGAGGCCCAGGTCCGAGACGGTCAGGTTGTCGACCGGCTTGGACTTCGCCGCCATGATGCCCTTGAAGGAGGGGTAGCGCGGCTCGACGACGCCGGCGGTCACCGTCACGACGGCCGGGAGGGGGCAGACGACCTCGTCGTAGCCCGCCTCGGTCTGCCGCTCCACCTTGACCGAGGCGCCGTCGACGGAGATCGCCTTGGCGAAGGTCACCGAGGGGAAGCCCATGAGCTCGGCCACCTGCACCGGCAGCGTGCCGGTGTAGCCGTCGGTCGATTCGGTCGCCATCACCACCAGGTCCGGGTTGGCCCGTCCGATGGCCGCCGCCAGCACCTTGGCCGTTCCGAGGGCGTCACTGCCGGCGAGGGCGTCGTCGCTGACCAGGATGGCCCGAGCCGCGCCCATGGCCAGGCCGGTGCGCAGGCCGGAGGTCTCGCCGCCCGGAGCCATGGAGACGAGCGTGACCTCGTCGCCCTCCCCGGAGGCCAGCTGGAGCGCCATCTCGACCCCGTAATTGTCGGAGTCGTCCATGATGAGCTTGCCCGAGCGATCGAGGGTGTTCGAGTCCGGCTTCAGCGCGCCCGGGGCGGCCGGATCCGGGATCTGCTTGACGCATACGACGACGTTCATGGCCGACCATCTTTGACGACCGGGCCGCTCTCCCGCCATTCGGGCCGCTCAGGCTCCCTGCTCGACCTCCTCCCCGCGCGGCGGCGAGGGCGTCGTCGAGGCGGTCGGTGATGATGGCGTCGGCCCCCATCGCGACCAGCGCGAGCATGTCGTCGGTCGAGTTGACGGTCCAGACGTTCACGGCCAACCCCCGTTCGTGGGCCGCCCTGACGAGCTCGGGCGTGACCGAGGACACGAAGGGGTGGACGGCGCGCGAACCGGCCTCGGCCGCGCGATCCACTGCGGCCTGCGGATCGCCTTGCGGCACGGGCGACCAGAGCTCGGCCAGCGCCAACCTCGAATCGGCCACGCCGACGGCCACGAGCGTCTCCACCTGGAACGAGGAGACGATGACCCGGTCGCGCCAGCCGGCGTCGTCGATGGCCGCCGCGGTGAGCGCCGCGACCGCCTGGCCGGGGTCGTAGCCGGCATCGGACGGCGCGTTCTTGATCTCGACGTTGACCACGATCCCCTCGCAGGCGGCGAGGACATCGGCGAGCAGCGGAACGTGCGCGGGCAGCGAAGCCACCACCAACTCGGACACCGGTCCGAGCCCGGGGACCTCCGCGTCGTGATGAACGGCCAGCGCGCCGTCAGCCGTCAGGCGGACGTCGAGCTCCACTCCGTCCGCACCACGCCGGCGCGCCTCGGCGAACGCCTCGAGCGTGTTCTCCACGAAACCGTCTGTGCAACCCCTATGAGCGAAGACTTCCGTCATAAAGGCAACCGCCGTGACCCGGCATCAGATCCTCGTCGAGCCGCAACAAATTTCCACAAGAAACTCCTTGCCGGGCCCCTCAGCGCCCACTACCCTCTTTTGCCGACAAACTCCTTTCGTAGACGGACACTTTCGAGGTCCGATCATGTGAAAGGGATCACAATCACACCGGCTGGAGGCACATCCCGATGGCTCTCATGTGGAACCGCACCGTCGATTGGGACGCGGACGACTGGCGTCGCTCGGCCGCATGCCGCAACACCGAGCCCGACCTCTTCTTCCCCGTCGGGACGACGGGTCCGGCGGTCGACCAGATCGAGGCGGCGAAGCGGGTGTGCCGTTCGTGCGAGGCCCAGGAACCCTGTTTGGACTTCGCCCTCGCCACCAACCAGGAGTCGGGCGTCTGGGGCGGGACGTCCGAGGAAGAGCGCCGCAAGCTCCGCAAGGCCTGGCTGGCCGCCCGCCGCTCGCAGCGCGCCGCCGGCTTCTGAGCACCTGATCGGCGAGCTCACCGGGGCGCCCGTACCGGGACCGAGATCAGTACCCGGGTCCCGCCACCTTCGGAGGCGGGGAGACCGGCCATCGTGATGGAGCCTTCGAGCTGGCTGACCACCAGGTCGCGCACGATGGAGAGACCGAGGCTCGTCGTGTTCTCGATGTCGAATCCCTCGGGGAGACCGTTGCCGTCGTCGCGCACCTCCACCTCCAGCGCGGCGCTCTGGTTGCACATGGTGAGGTCGACGTGGCCCACCGGCGCGTAGCCGGCTGACCCGCCCGCGCCTTCCAGACGTGCCGCCGCGCCATCCTGCGCAGCCGCCGCCTCGGGATCGAAGGCGTGCTCCACGGCGTTCTGCAGCAGCTCCGCCACGGTCACCGCGAGTGGGGTGGCCACGTCGGCCGCCACGTCGCCCAGGTCTCCGTGCACGCTGATCACTATCGGCTGCGACGACACCACCGAGTCCTCCGCCATCTGCACCAGTGAACCCACGATCTCGGCGAACGGCACCTGGTCGCTCGGATCCCGCGACAGGATCTCGTGCACGAGGGCGATGGAGCGCACCCGCCGCTCTGCCTCGTGCAGCGCAACCCGGGCCGACCGGTCGCCGACCCGGCGCGCTTGGAGGCTGAGCAGCGAGGAGATCGTCTGCAGGTTGTTCTTCACCCGGTGATGCACCTCGCGGATGGCCGCGTCCTTCGAGAGCAGCAGCCGGTCGAGACGGCGGACGTCGGTCACGTCGCGTAGGAGGATCATGGCCCCGGTGACCACGCCGTGGGAGAGCAGCGGGATGCAGTGCACGAGCACCATCACGTCGGGGCGTCGCTCGACCTCTTCGACGACGGGCCGTCCGGTGGCGAGCGCCCACTCGACCGCCGAGTCGTCGATGTCGAGGTCGCCGAAGCGCCGGCCTTCGGGTTGGGCGTAGATGCCCATGCGGTGGAACGCGTTCAAGGCGTTCGGCGAAGCGAACTCGACCCGTCCGTCCGCGTCGACCACGACGACGCCGTCGCCGACCCGAGGTGCCTCTTCGGTGCCGACGTCCTCGTCGGGGAACGGGAAGGCCGATTGGGCCACCATGTCGGCCAACCGCTCGAACACGTCGAGGTACGTGCGCTCGTACATGCTCGTCGGGCCCTTGAGCGGGGCCAGCGACACCCGCAGCAACGCGCCGATGATGCGCCCGGCGTAGCGCACCGGGATGTTCTCGACGGGGACGGCCTCTCCGAGGATCGGGTGGTGGATGCTGCCGCGGACGATCTCGCCCGAGTGCAGGCACCGCGCCACGAGCGTCCATTGCGATTCGTTGACCGTCTGGCCCACCAGGTCCTGGTCGACCAGGGTGGGCCGGTTGTTCGGCCGCATTTGGCCTAGGACCACCAGCTCGGGGTCTTCTTCGCCCGACCCCGAGTCCGACTCCCCCGATCGGACCGGCACCAACAACAGCAGGTCGGAGAAGGAGAGATCGGCCAGCACGCTCCAGCTCCCGAGCAGTCGCTGGAGGTGCTCGAGCTCCGCCGGGCCGAGGTCGGTGTGGCTCTGGGCCAGCTCGGCCGGGGTCGGCATCCGCTACGCCCCTGGGCGCCGGCGCGAGCGGCATGGGGCGCCGGGGCGGCGCGGGCACGGTAGCCCTGCAACGTGTCGACGCCCGCCGCGGCCAGCAAGGCGCGCAGGTCGTCCGCTCGGTCCGCGACGAGCTCGAGGCGGTGCGCGTCCGACGCGGTGGTGAGCGGCACGCCGTGCGCCACGAAGCGCTCGAGCAGTCCCCACGCCGGGTATTGCTCCCCTACCGGCTTGTTCCATCCAGCCGACGACAGCTCCGCGGCCATGCCGGACGACACCGCCGCCTCAGCGATGCGGTCCCACCACTCCGCGGGTGCGTCGGGCACGTGGCCGGCCACCTTGATCAGGTCGGGATGGGCCAGCACGTCGCACGAGCGCGATGCGGCGAGCTCCTCCATCGCAGTGGTGTACGCGTCCCAGCAGTCATCGACGCGCCGCGCCGACCACTGCGCCATCGACACCGGGTCGTCGAGGTCGTCGAAGCGCCACCCTCCGACCCAGTGCACCGAGCCGAGCAGCACGTCGAAGGGATAGCCGGCGAGCAGCTCTCCCACGCCGTCCATGCGGCCCTCGTAGTAGTCCACCTCGAGCCCGATCACGACCGGGAGCCCCGCGGCGGATGCTTCCTGGGCGCATCGCACGTACTCGTCGAGGTCCGCCGTCGCATGAAAGTCCCAATAGCGGGCCATGGAGTCAGCCAGCGCGCGCCGGCACGCGCTCGTCGTCCCAGAAGCCGCGCAGCAGTGCGTCGGCCTGGCGGAAGCGGAAGAGGTGCTCGGTCAGTGCCAGCTCGGTGACCCCGGCCGCCGTCGCTCGCTCGCAGTAGCTCGCGAGCTGCTCGATCTGCAGCGGCGTGTCGGACTGCGAGTGCGGCCACAGGTGGAGGTGGTAGTCGAGCACGGCGCGGAGTCCCGCCTCGTCAGCCGGCCCGCCGGATCAGCGTGACGCCGTCGCGAACGGTGGTGAGCACGCACACCACGCGTGGGTCGTTCACCACCTTGTCGTTGAAGGCGCGCACCGCGAGGGCGTTCTCATGGGGCTCGGCGACCGACGGCAGCACGGCCCCGTGCTGGAGCGTGTTGTCGACGACGATGATCCCGTGCGGTGCCAGCTTCGGAAGCACCGCTTCGAAGTAGGCGTCGTAGGACACCTTGTCTGCGTCGATGAAGACGAGGTCGTAGGGTCCCTGCAGCTCCTCGAGGGAGCGCAGCGCGGGTCCTTCGATCACACTGATCCGGCTTTCGAGCCCTGCGGCCGCGATGTTGCCCCGCGCGATCGTGGCGTGGTGCGGGTCCACCTCGAGGGAGACGATCGACCCGCCCGGGGGGAGCCCGGCGGCCATGGCGATGGAGGAGTAGCCGGTGAAGGTGCCGATTTCGAGGACTCTCGTGGCCTGGGCGGCAAACACCAAGAGCTCCAGGAAGCGTCCCTCCTGGCGCCCGACCATCATCCCCCAGGCGGCGAAATCCTCCCTGGTCGACGCGTCGACCGCGGCGAGGTGGCCCGGTGGGGCCGTCGTGTGTTCGTCGGCGTACTCCTGGACCTCGGGATCGATCATGTGAACGCATGGTAGGCGGAGCAGGGGGGCATCACTCCCAGATGGCAGCGCCCAGCCTGAGCAACCCCGACATGTCGTAGATGTCCGCGTCGAAGAACGGCACGGTCACCAACACGTCGGGGGCGCCCTCGAGCTCGGCCTGCTGCTCGGCCTCGCGCCTGGCCACCACGCCGAAGTTGAGGAAGCTCTCGGCCACCTCGCCCAGCACCCGCGTCGCCACTGACGGATCGTCCGTCAGCCCGTCGGCCAGCTCCGCGGCACGACCCGCGATGGATCGCGCCAGACGGTCCGTCGCCGCGTCGCACAGGTAGTCGGGCAGCACCTTGTTGAGCACCACGGCGCCGAGATGAAGGCGGCGCGCCGCGAGCTCGGCCGAGAAGAACTCGGCTTCGCGCACCGGCGTCGCCTCCAGGGTCGAGACGACCATGAAGGTGGAGCGGCGGTCCGAGAGCAGCCGGCTCACGGCCTCGGCCCGCTCGACGAACCCCTCGTACATCGACTGGAAGAGCACGAAGAACTCCGAGATGTCCGCCAGGAACTGCGTGCCGAGGATGCGATCGGCCACCTGGTAGAAGGGCTTCGATGCCATGTTCACCAGCCGTGAGCGATAGGGCACGATGAGCCATCGCAAGAGGCGCGACGAGAAGAAGTCGGCCATGCGCTGCGGCACGTCGAGGAAATCGATCGCATTGCGCGTCGGCGGCGTGTCCACGACGATCAGGTCGTACGTGCCCTCGGAGTGGATCTCGTAGAGCCGCTCCATCGCGATGTAGTCGTGGGACTGGATGAAACGTCCCGAGATGTTCTGGTACAGCGGGTTGGCCAGGATCTGGTCGCGGGTCTCGGCATCGGGCGCATGCGTCCGGATCAGGTCGTCCCAGCTCTGCTTGGTGTCGAGCATCGCCGCCCACAGTTCCCCTCTGGGGGTGGCCGCCGCCCCGGTGAACGCCTCGTCGGCGATGCGGACCTCGTCGTTCCCGATTCCCTTCAGGCCGAGCGCGTCCGCCAGCCTCCGCGCCGGGTCGACCGTGAGCACCAGCACCTTGCCGCCGTGTTCGACGGCGGCGGTCGCGGCGAGCGCCGCCGCCGTCGTGGTCTTGCCCACGCCGCCCGGCCCACAGGTGACGACGATGTCCTTGGCCGACAACAGTTGGGCGACGGTCTTGGGTGCCTGGCGGCGCGCCGCGCTCACAGTCCGAGCTCCTCACCGAGCGACCGCGCCACCTGGCGGGTCGTGCGGGGCCCGAAGCTGCGCACGAACAGATATGGCAGCAGCAGCACCGGGAGATCCGCAGGAAGCTCGGCGCGCAAACGTTGAAGGTGAGTCGACCTGGTCCGGCGCAGCGTGACGGCGAGACGCGCCGCCTCGAGCACCGGCGCCACCGATCCTCCCGCCCTCTTCGAGAGGATCCGTTCGGCCTCGGGTTGTCGCAGCTGTTCGAAGATCTCCTCCTCGCGCTGGCCGAAGAGCTCAGGCAGAACCCGGTTGACGACGACGGCAGAGGTGCGCACCGTGGTCTCGTCGCGCACGCGCGCGACGAGCTCGAGCGTCTCGCTCACGGGCATCTCCTCCGGCGTGCACACAGCCACGAGTCCGGTCTGCCGATCGTCGGAGAGGATGTCGAGCATCCAGTCGGTCTGGCCGCGGATCGTGCCGACCTTCACCAGATCGTTGATGGCTTGGGGTGCTGCCAACTGCCCCACGATGTGGCCGCTGGCGGGCGCGTCGACCACCACCAGGTCGTAGTGGCGCTCGCGCACCTCGTAGCAGAGCTTGCCCACGGTCAGGATCTCGCGCACGCCCGGGGCCGCGGTGGCGACGAAGTCGAACGCCTTGGCCAGCGGGCCGACGCGCCCCACCACCGGGATGCGGAGGTGGAGCTTCAGGTACTCGCGCAGCGAAGCCTCGGTGTCCATGGACATGGCCCAGACTCCGGTCGCCACCTCCCGGGGGTTGAAGTCGGCCGGCGGGGCCTCGAAGAGAGAGGTGACGTCCCCCTTGGCGTCGACCTCGCAGACGAGCACCCGCTGGCCGTGCTCCGCGGCGAGCTGCGCCAGCCCGGCTGCGACCGTGGTCTTGCCGACGCCTCCCTTCCCGGTGACGAAGACGAGGCGCAGATCGAGCAGCCCGGGCGCGGTCGTCACCGCCCTCGCGCTGTCGGGTCGCCGCGGAACGTGTCAGGGCGCGCCGAACCCGACGCGTCGCTCCGAGGTCGGCGCACCGACTTCTACGTAGGCGATCTTCGCGACGGGGACCCCGACCCGACGGCCCTTGCGGTCGGTGAGCCACAGGACTCCGTCACCCGTCTCGAGGAGCTTCTCGATGTCGGCCATCACCTGGTCGCGCTCGACGTCGTTGGGCATCTCGACCTCGATCTCCTTGGGGGTCTGGGTGATGCCGATCCGCACGTCCACCTGGCTCGCACTCCTCTCGGACGCCGCGGGGGATCCGCGACCACATGGACGTTACAGGCACGCGGGCAGACTGGCGGGCATGGGAGCGGTCTCGCGCACCGGCCACACCGAGCGCAGCGAACGCTGGGCCTCCACCATGGACGGCTACGCCGGGCCCGTTCGGCTGGCCCACGCCGACTCCCATGCCCGCGTCGGCTCCGTTGCGGATGCCGATCGGCCCGTGTCTCCGGCCGGGACGGCACGCGCCGATCTCGCCGGCACCGCGCCGGGCGACGCTGCGTCGGTCGCCGCGTCAGCCGCCGAGCTCCGCTCCCCGGCGTGGCGCCGCGAGGAGCGTGAGGAGCTCGAGGGCTCGCTGTTGGCTCCGGGCGCCACCCGCGCCGCCGGTGCCGGTAACCGGGCCCGGGCCGAGGAGCCCGACCCGTGGCGGACCTGCTTCGAACGCGACCGCGACCGCATCCTCCACGCCCCCGCGTTCCGGCGCCTGGCCGGCAAGACCCAAGTCTTCGTGTTTCCGCAGGACCACCAGCGGACTCGGCTGACGCACGCGCTCGAGGTGGCGCAGGTCGCCACCGCGATCGCCGCTGCGTGCCGGCTCAACGTCGCGCTCACCGAGGCGATCGCCCTCGGGCACGACTGCGGACACGGTCCGGGAGGACACGCCAGCGAGGACGCGCTCGATCCCTATCTGCCGGGAGGCTTCGACCACGCGCCCTGGGGCGCATTCGTGTCCCTCGCTCCGCTCAACCTCTGCCGGGAGACCATCGACGGCATCGCCAACCACAGCTGGTCGCGGCCCGCCCCGTCGTCACCCGAGGGTGAGGTGGTCAGCTGGGCGGATCGCATCGCCTACGTCTGCCACGACTGGGAGGACGCGGTCCACGCCGGCATCGTGGCGCCGCACCAGCTGCCCGCGTCGGTGCGCCGGCGCTGCGGGGCGCGACGCAGCACGCAACTCGGCGCGTTCATCGGCGCTGTGGTCTCGGCCACGCTGCGCTCGGGTGAGGTCGGCATGGAGGAGGACGTGGCCGAAGCGCTGGCGGCGTTCCGAGCGTGCAACTACGAACGGATCTACCTGCGCGAGGCGTCGGTACGCCAGGGGGACGCAGTGATCCATGTGCTCCGCGCGCTCGTCGAGCACTACTCCGACCGTCCGCACCTGGTCGCCGAAGCGGCGGGCGGCACCCCGGTCGACGTCGTCGCCGGCACCGAACAGGCCGTGCGCACCGCCGTCACCTACGTTGCAGGCATGACGGACCGCTTCGCCTTCAGGCAAGCGGTGGCGCTCCTCGGGTGGGATCCCGCCAAGCTGCCCACCGGCGTGGACGGTTGAGGCTTCGGTCTCGTTCAGTCTGGGTCGTGGAAGTCCGGTGACCGTCTCGCGCCGAGCGCAGCCACGCCTTCGGCGAAGTCAGCTCCCTGCATCATCACGGCCATGCGTGCCGACGCGTCCTCCACCGACGATGCCGCGTCGCGATGGAGATCGCGGTAGAGCTGCAGCTTGGTGGCGGCGAGCGACGACGGCGCGATCTCCGTGGCGAGGTGCCTCGCATACTCGTGCGTGTAGTCCCCCAACTCGTCGGGCGGGAGGACGCGGTTCACGAGACCCATCTCGGCCGCTTCTTGGGCGAGCACCACCCTGCTCGACAGCAGCAGGTCCGCGGCGCGAGTGACGCCGACGAGTCGGGGCAGCAACCAGGACAAGCCGTACTCCGCCGGGAGCCCGAGCCGCCCATGCGACGTGGTCATCTTGGCGTCGCGAGCGGCGAAGCGAAGGTCGCAATAGCAGGCGAGGACGAAACCCACGCCGGCCGCGGGCCCGTTGATGGAGGCGATGATGGGTTTCGGAATGCCGAATTGATAGGCGAAGTCCGCATCGAACTCGGGTAACACGCCGTAGCCAGGCCGCGCGACGTCCTCGGCCAGCCCCGCGTCGTAGGAGCCCCGCTCGACGTGGCCCTCGAGCGCGCGCGTGTCCGCGCCGGCGCAAAAGCCGCGGCCCGATCCTGTGACCACGATGACCCGTACAGTTGGGTCCTCGCTCGCTCGGGCCAGGAGCGCGCGGTACTCCGTGTGCATGCGCCCGGTCCACGCGTTCAAGCGCTCGGGACGGTGCAGCCTGATGGTGGCGACCGCGGCTTCGACCTCGTAGCGCGTCACTTTCAGGCCATCGAGCTCCATCGCTGTCGTCCCTACTGGCCCTAACTCGTGTTTAGTCGAGCGTGTCGAAGCGGGCGCGCTGGAGGCTCCCGGGCGCCACCTGGCGACCGAACTCGACCACGAGAGGATCCGATGCAGTCGCGCGCTCGAATGAAGCCGCGTCGTCCTCGGACCACCAGAGCGTCACGACGACCCACTCCGCTCCCCGGCGAGCCGTCGTGCGGCGCAGGTATCCGGGCTGGTTCGGGATGAGCTCGGTCTGGAGCCTGCGGTCCAACGCCAGGAACGTGTCGTCGTCGACCTCGTCGGCCAGGCGGAACCGGGTGACCTCGACCACACCCATGCGTTACGCCTGCACCAACATCAGCGGGTTTCCCTCCGGATCGGTGATGGCCGCCAGGGTCGGGCCACCAGGGATGTCGAACGGTTCCGCCACCACCGTGGCGCCCAGGGTGACGGACCGCTTGAGCGAGGCCCGCAGGTCGGCAACCTGCACGTAGAGCGTGACGCCGGAGCGCTCGCCGGCGCGGATGTGCCCCGCCGGGCCGGGCTCAGGTCCTCCGATGCCGGCGGGGATCTCCATGATCGGGCCGTCGCCGATGCGCCAATTGAACAGCTCCCCGTAGAAGGCGCGCTGGCGCTCGGCATCTTTCGCCTCGATCTCCCAATGCACTACCGGCCGGGCCCAGTCCTGGGTCATGACGCCTCCTGCCGCTCGAGCGGCAACTTTATCCAGTGGACTTATCCAGTGGGCTTATCCAGTGGGCAGACCATGTTGGTGTGCGGCAATCGAGTTTGTCGTGCGGCGTGCATCGGTCGCCGACAAGACCGCTCACCAGACGCGCCAGCTCAACGGACCGATGTCACCCCGAGCGGTGGGACTTCAGCTCGAACGTGATGTTCCGAAGCTCTGTGTGACCGACGTTCTCGAGGGAGTGAGGAGTGAGTGCGCCACCCCACACCACGGAACCGGGAGGCGCCTGTTCGGTTCCCCGTGTATCGAGAACGACGTTTCCCTCCGGATCCCGACGAACGAAGTCGCTGACGCCAAGGATGTAGAGCACTCCAGGCCAACAGTGCGTGTGCACGGGAACGGTGTCCCCGGGGCCAACATGAGCTTCGAGCACGCGAACCTCATCGTTCTCGAAGAGGAGCGTGTGGTACTCCGGAGCAGCGCTCATCGCATCCAACTCCGCCGGCCATGGCCAGCGGAGCCCAGTCGAGTCGTTCATGGCTCCCTCCGGTGTTACAAGGCCTTTGGCCCTCAACGACTGGGCGTGTCCTTCGGCCTGCATTTCGGCTGTCGTTGTGCCGTGCCAGCCGGTGCAGCGTCTCCATCCTGCTTCACGACGCGATGCCTTTCAACCTGGTGTGCGCCTTGACGCCATGGGGCGGCGTGGGCATCAACGCAAGGTCAGCTCGCGGCGGTAGACCCGAGCGGGACCGAGTGAGGCGAGCTTGTCAGCCACGGTGCGAAAGGCGGCAGCCGTCTCCCCCCCGGGGTCGACCGCCACCACCGGTCTTCCTTCGTCCCCGCCCAGCCGGACCGCGTTGACCAAAGGCACCTGACCGAGCAGCGGCACACCAAGGTCCTTGGCCAACACGGCGCCACCGCCGGAGCCGAACAGCTCATACCGTGTCCCGTCGTCGCCGGTGAACCAGCTCATGTTCTCGACCACCCCGCGCACCGACAGCTTGAGCCGACGTGCCGCGAAGGCCGATCGCTGGGCCACACGTTGGGCCGCCGGCTGCGGCGTCGTCACCACCACGATCTCGGCTCGCGGCATCACCTCGGCCAGGGTGAGCGCGACGTCGCCCGTTCCTGGAGGCATGTCGACGAGCACGAAGTCCGGGGTACCCCAATACGCGTCGGTCAGGAATTGCTGGACCGCCTTGTGCAACATCGGCCCGCGCCAGATGACCGGCTGGTCGTCCGGCACGAAGAAGCCCATGGAGAGGCAGCGCACGCCGTGGGCGGACGTCGGGACCACGATGTCGCCGAGGATCACGGGGTCGTGGTCCGTACCGAGCATCTTGGGCACAGAGAAGCCGTAGACGTCGGCGTCGAGCAGACCGACCTGGTGACCGGCTTGCGCCAGAGCGATCGCGATGTTGACCGTCACCGTCGATTTGCCGACGCCTCCCTTACCCGAGGAGATGCCGATGACTCGTGTCCCCGCATCGGGCGAGAGGAAGGACGGTGTCGGGGCGTGACCGTGTCCATGTCCTTGATCGTGTCCGTGCCCGTCGTCGTGGCCGGTGGACGTGTCGTCACCCCCGACCATGTCGGCACGAAGGCGCCGGCGGAGGCGGTCGCGGTCGTCGTCGCTCATGATCACGACGTCGAGCTCCACGTCCTCGACCCCGGGGCAGGTCAGGGCGGCACGGTGCACGTCGTCGGCCAGCTCTTCGGCTCCTGGCCATGCCCCCACGGGCAGGGCGAGCTCGATCCGCGCCCGCCGCCGACGCTGCCGCACCGAACGGATCAGGCCGATCTCACGCAGCGGGAGGCCGAGCTCGGGCTCGACGACGGCGCCGAGCGCCGCCTCGAGTTGGGCCTGATCTGATGCCATGGACTCCCTCGTCTCGCGATGCCCTCTCACCGGGCTCGCTTCGTGCAACCCGCCAGGCAGGGTGCACGTGTGCGTCGGCCCTGCTGAAGGGCCTGACCGCTCGGTAGACTACCTACCGTGAGCGTCGCTCCAATCACGGTCGAGCCCGCGGTCACGGTCGAGCCCGCGGTGGGCGCCAACGCCGGCGACGCCTCGGGCGGTCGTTTCAGCGCCGCCGTCGCCGCCGTCTCGGCCGCGTTCGGGGACCCGACGAGGCGCGACATCTTCCTTTACGTACGCGGCACCCCGGGGGTGACGGCCACCGAGGTCGCGACCAGGTTCTCCCTGCATCCCAACGTGGCCCGTCACCACCTCTCCCGCCTCGTCGACGGCGGCTATGTCGCGGGTGGAGACCGGCCGCAATCCCGGCGGCGCCGGACGACCGTCCAAGCGCTACTTCTGCGTGGAGGAGGAGCTCTCGCTCGGCCTCATGCAACGGCGCGACGACCTCTTGATGCGCCTCTTGGGCGAGGCCATGCGGCGCCTCGGCCCGGACGAGGCCGAGGCGATGGCCGCCCACGTGGGCGAGGAGTACGGGCGGTCTCTCGCCTCGCGCATGTCCCCCGGCGAAGGCCAGCGGACGGTGCGCGCCGCGATGCACGTCGTGGCCGAGACCCTCACCGCACACGGGTTCGCGGCCCATGCCGAGGACCGCGGCGAGACCACCGCGGTCATCGCCGAGCAGTGTCCCTTTGGCGATGCCAGCGCGACCAATCCCGTCCTGTGCGCCGTGGACCGCGGCATGGTCAAGGGGCTCCTCGCCGGACTGTGCGGGACGGCGGGACACCAGGCGCTGCCGGTGATCTTGTCGTCGCGGGCACGGGGCGACGACACCTGCGCCGCCTCTGCCTGAGCCCCCGTGGCTCGCGCCTACCTCGACCACGCCAGTACGACTCCTCCGCGACCCGAGGCGCTGGCAGCGCTGACGCAGTGGGCCGGATCAACCGCGGCTGACCCCGGACGCCTCTACGAGGAAGCGCGCATCGTCCGCGATGCGCTCGAACGAGCCCGCGAACAGGTGGCCGGGCTTCTCACTGTCGTGCCACGCCAGGTGGTCTTCACGTCGGGTGCCACCGAGGCGATCAATGCGGCGGTCTTCGGCGCTGCGGCGGCGGCGCCTGGCGCACCTGTCCTGTGCGCCGCCGTCGAGCACTCCGCCGTGCGGGACGCCTCGGCCCGCGCCGCGCCCGTCGAGACCCTCCCCGTCGACGGCGCCGGTCGCATCGACGTCGACGTGCTTGGTGCGCGTCTGTCAGACGTATCGCTGCCGCGCCCGGCGTTGGTCCACTGCCAGTGGGCGAACCACGAGGTCGGCACCCTCCAGCCGGTGCTCGAGGTGGTGTCGCTGTGCCGGGAGTGCGGCGTCACCGTGCACGTCGACGCCGCCGCGGCCTTCGGCCATGTCGCGATGGACCTGGACGAGCTCGGCGCCGACCTGGTCAGCGTCACGGCGCACAAACTCGGGGGCGTGCCGGGCGCCGGGGCGCTCGTCGTCCGCCGCGGCACCCGGTTCACACCGTTCATCGTGGGCGGAGAACAAGAGCGCGGGCGACGCGGGGGACTCGAGGCGATTCCGGCGCTGCTCGCGTTCGGCGCGGCCGCCGGTGCCTTGAACGAAGCGGGACGTCTCGAGAGCGAGGCCGACACAGCTCGGGCGCATCTCGACGCCATCTGCCGCTCTGCGCTCTCGGTCGAAGGGGTCAGTCTCGTCGGCTCAGCCGACGGAGATGGGCGACTGCCTCATCTCGTCTGCCTCGGTGTGGCTGGGCTGGAGGCAGAGCCGGTGCTGATCGGCCTCGACCGCACGGGGGTCGCGGTCCACTCCGGGTCGGCGTGCTCGTCGGAGAGCATCGAGCCGTCGCCGGTGCTCGAGGCCATGGGGGTCGATCCGAGCCACTCGCTCCGCGTCAGCGTGGGGTGGAGCACGACCGAGGCCGAGTGCGACGCGTTCTCCGCCGCGTTCGGCGCGGTCGTGGCCGAGCTGCGCTCGCTCGCCCGCGGGGGTGAGTGAGGACCCGCGCCCTCAGGGTGCGGGGGCCGTGGCGCTGCGGAACTTGGCCGGGAGCGGTTTCCCCACGGCCCGGTAGGCGCCTGCGACGAGAGGGGCCGCCTGGGGCAACTCGGCCGCGGGAGGGCCGTCGGCCAGGTAGTCACCGAACTGGGCCACCGCGGCCGCGGCGTCGTGGTCCTGGTTCTCGAGAATGAGCCCGTAGAAGAGGTGCCCCTGGAAGTACGACGGTGAGACCCGCACCGCCTTCTCGACCTCCGCCCGCCCGATGCGAACGAGGTCCGAAACGTGCTGGGTCGAGCCGAGGTTCCATTCGAGGAAGCCGGCGTAAGACAGCGCGGCCGGGTCCGAGGGGTCCTGAGCGAGGACCTCGTCGTATTTCTCGAGCGCGGCCTTGGGGTTCTTGGAGTTCAGCGGCAGTGCCTGTTGGAGCTCTTCTTCGATCTGCTGGGCTTGCGACTGGGTCACGCTCCCCGACGACGACTGGCCGGGTTGGCGCGAGCGGACGGCGTGTGACACGAGGACCACGAGCCCGACGGCGATCAGCAGAGCGGCCGCCACGACCCCCAACCGCCGCCAAAGTGGCCACGCGTTTGACGGTGACGAAACGGCGGGCGCGGCCGCGTCGCGCTCGTCCTCCTCCCTCCCCGCAGCCGATGCTTCTTCTTCTTCTTCTTCTTCTTCTTCTTCAACCAGGGCTTCGTTGGCCGAAGCTTGTTTGGCCGAGGCTTGTTTGGCCGAGGCTTCTTTGGCCGAAGCGAGCTCGGATTCCACGGCGGTCAGCTCCGCTTCGACCTCGGCCAGACGTGAGGTATCGCGCGCCACGAGCAACGCATGATCCTCGTCGGAGAGGTCCCCGGCAGCGTGCTCTCGCTCGGCGTCCAGAAGCGAGCGCCGGAGAAAGTCGCGCTCGTCGACGAGATGCCAGCGCTCCTCGCGCTCGAGTCGGGTGGTCCCCTCGACGGTCATACGGACTCGCGCTCTCGTTCGCTGGTGTGGCCCTCGGCGCGCAGGGCGTCGAATTGACGGGAACGTCGCCAGAACAGCACGCCCACGCCCACGACCGCACAGGCACACAGGACCGCCGGGATGACCCAGATGAGGGGGATCCCGCCGGTGTCGGGCGGGACAAGGAGGATGCTCTCGCCGTACTCGGACACGAGGAACCGGTCGATCTGCGCGGTCGAGCGGTCGTCGGCGACCATGGACTCGATCTGATGCCGTACGGCGATGGCCGTCGACGCGTTCGACTGGGCCACCGAGATGTCGGTGCACGACGGGCAGCGCACGGTGGCCTCGATCGCCGCGGCGCGCGCCGAGGCCGAGGGGCGGGCGGAGTCGAAGGCTCCGCTCCCGATGAACAGCGCTACCGCGAGAACGGTCAAGGGCAGCACGACCCGCGCCCACAGGGGGATCCTGGCAACACGATCAACCATCGGGGGTGGCACTCCCCGGCCGCGGCGGTCGCAGGTACGAGTCGAGGTTCTGGCTCGTGGTCGGTCCCAACAGGACCGCGCTCGACGCGGCCGGAGGGATTGATCACGAAGGTGGTCGGCGGGCTGGTCACGCCGTAGCGGGCTGCGATGGCGCCGTCCGGGTCCGCCACGGCAGGCCAGAGATCACCGTTGGCGACGAGGAAGGCATGGGCCGACGCCGACGTGTCGTGGAACACGACGCTGATCAGATCCGCTCCTCCCTTCATGTGTGCCTGGTCGTAAGCGAAGCGCGACAGGTCGGGCGCCTCCTGCTGGCACGGGGTGCACCAGCTGGCGAAGAAGTCGACGATCACGTAGTGGCCGCGCAACGACGACAGAGACACGTGTGACCCGCTCAGGAGGTTCGCGCCGCTGACTTCGGGCGCGGGGCGGCCGAGGAGGGGGCTCTGCACCGCCGTGGCCTCCTGCGGCGTGCGCGTGGCCAACACCACCCCGACGACGGCGAGGGTGACCAGCACCGCGCCGGCGACCCAGCGGATGGGATGACGGCGGCGGCGGCTCATGACGGACTTGTCCTGCGGGCCGACATGGCGCCTACTGGCTCGTGCTCGCGCACGTGCTCGTCCTCGTGCTCGTCCTCGTGCTCGTCCTCGGTTTCCGTACCGTCATCGGGGACGGACGACCGCGTCGAGGAATTCGTGACCAGGTCGGGCGCGGCCGATGCGGGCTCGGTGGCCCGGCGCCTCGACCCTGGAACCAGCGCGAGGAGGCCGCCGAGGCCCACGAGGAGGCCGCCCGCCCAGAGCCACGCGACGAGCGGCTCGATGACGACCCCCACCGCCACCGATCCCGAAGGGAGGTTGTTGATGGCCAGGTTGCCTGACGACGCGCCCGAGCCCTCCGACGGCGTCGAAGGTGAGGTAGATGTCGCCGAACGCTCCGGAGTCGATGGCCGGCGTGCCGACGACGGCCAGGTTGCCGCCAAAGCTGGTGACCGCCGGCGTGAACACGGTTCCGTCGACGGCGACGAGCGCCTGCTGGGCCGAGCGGGACGGTGTGTGCACGGTCCGGAGCCCCTCGAACTCGAAGTGGTGCCCGTCGTAGGTGACGGGCACACCGCGGTGCAGGGCCAGCTCGGACTCGTGCCGATATGAGGTGGCGGCGATGATCCCGACCGCGAGCAGCACCACCCCGAGGTGCACCACCATGCCGCCGTTGGCGCGCCCCACGAGGCCGCGCCACCACCCGGCGTGGCGGGTGCGCGCCGCGCGCACGGAGAGCACGAGCGCGCGGGCTGCGGTGGCGGCCGCCATGGCACCGAGGCCGAAGCCGACGAGCGCGGCGGTCCCTCGCAGCCCCCAGGCAACGCAGACGACGACGGTCAGCACGCCGACCCAGACCGGGATGGCGAGCCGCTGCCAGAGCACGGCGCCGCTCATCTTGCGCCACGAGAGCACCGGCGCCACCGCCATGAGGAACAACAGACAGAGACCGGCCGGAATGGCGACCGTGTTGAAGAATGGTGCGCCGACCGTCACCTGCTGCTGGGTGACCGCCTCGTAGAGCAGTGGATACACGGTGCCGAGGAGGACCACCAAGGCAAAGCCGACGAACAACACGTTGTTGAGCAGGAACGCGCCCTCTCGCCCCAGCGGCGCGTCGATGCCACCGGGCGAGCGCAACCGGTCACCCCGCCATGCGATGAGACCGAAGCCCACGATGATCACGGCGAAGAAGAAGCCGATGAGGAGCGGCCCGAGCGAGGACTCCGAGAACGAGTGCACCGAAGCGATCACACCTGAGCGGGTGAGAAAGGTCCCCAAAATGGTGAGCGAGAACGTCGCGACCGACAGCGAAAGGTTCCAGACCCGCATCAGCCCGCGCCGCTCCTGGACGAGAACCGAGTGCAGATATGCCGTCCCGCAGAGCCAAGGCAGGAGCGCGGCGTTCTCGACGGGGTCCCAGCCCCAGAACCCGCCCCAGCCGAGCACCTGATAGGACCACCAGGCACCGAGGACGATGCCGACCGACAACAGCGTGAAGGCGACGAGCGTCCAGCGCCGGCATTCGATCTGCCAGCGTTCGCCGATGCGCCCCGTGGCGAGCATGCCGATGGCGAAGGCGAACGGAACGGTGAAGCCCACGAACCCGGCGTAGAGGAGCGGCGGGTGGATGGCGACGAGCGGGTTGTCCTGGAGCAACGAATTCGGTCCGAGTCCCGAGGTCACGCCGGTGACGGTGACGAAGGGGTTGGCCGGTCCGAGCATGAGCCCGAAGAAGAACGCGGTCGACGGTGTAGAGGACCAGGGTGGCCCAGCGGATGACCGCGTCGCTCCCCTCGCGCCGGTAGCGCCAGACGAACACCGCGGTGAAGAGCGACAGGAGCAGCCCCCACAACAAGATCGAGCCGGCGAGGGCCGACCACAGCCCGGTGACTGAATAGAGGAGCGGTGTGACTCGACTGTTGTTCTCCGCCACGAAGGACAGTGAGAAGTCGTGCGTGACGAGCGCGTGCTCCATGGCCAGCGTCGCCACCAACGCACCGACCAGGAGAACGGGAGCGAGCAGCCGGCCGTCACCGGCTGACCGGGCCGCGCCGGCGGCGCCAGACGCACGGGACGGACCGGCGACGGTGCCGTCCGTGGCTCGCCGGCCGGTGACGAAGCTGACCGCGATCACCACGACCCCGGCGACGCTCGCGCCGAAGGCCAGCCAGACGCCGAACGTCCCGACGTGCGCGTCGATCATCAGCAGGCTGCGCCGGTGGCGGGCTTGACCCGACCGGGGTACTGCGCGCTGTAGGTGGCGGAGTGCTTGACCATGATGGTGTTGGAGACGAAGTTCGTCGAGGTGTCGGAGGCGAAGTGGCCGACGACGACGACGGGGATGTGGGACTGGAAGAGCTGCGGCGGGCTCCCGGTGTTCGCGATGTGGACGGTGTTGGCGCCCTCGCACAGGGCGAAGTCCGCGCCGGACGCGGTGGCGTGGATGGAGCCGGGCACCACGACACCCTCCAGACGGAAGCTCGTCGTGCCGAGCTGCTGGCGGTGGGCGAGGGCCTGGTTCACCGTGTCGAAGTAGTCGAGGGAGCTTCCCAGCCCCTCGACGAGCAGGAAGACGAATGCACCGGCGAGCAGGGCGAAGACGACGAGCAACCTCCGGCGGGTCCGACGCCGGCGCGGCGACGGCAGCGCCGGGCCCCCGGCGTGCTCGGATCTGGGGGGCGTGGGCGACGGGCTGGTGTCGGTGGCGATCTCGGTCACGACCGTCCGCCGTGCGGGGGAGCTCCCCCGGCGCCGTCGCGATCCCGGATCGGCAGCTCGGAGCGCCGCAGGACGCGCTCGAGACGGCGCCGGCGCCCGAGAAGGTACGCCGAGTATGCGAACAGGGTGGCCAATGCCACGGCGTACCCGGCGTCGACGTAGCTCATTGCGCACCTCCACTGTCCGGGCTCGGCCGCGCCGGCGCACCGGCACCCACGAGCGGCGGATCGGGGTCGCCCCGATCGTCGTTCTCGCTCCAGCGTTCGGTCAGCGAGATCTCGAGCTCTTCGTCACCGAGGGCGTCCTGGAGCACCTCGACCCGGTAGCGCACGGCCAGGAGCCACACGAAGGCGAGGGAGAACGCGACGAAGCTGAGCAGCAACGTCCAGAGCATGGACCCGTGGACGTGCACCTGGAACCCCGGGTCGAGAATGGTGCCGCCCTGGTGCAGGGTCTGCCACCAGTCCACCGAGAAGTGCACGAGCGGCACGTCCACGGCGATGAGGATGGCGGCGACGGCGCAGCGGCGCGCCCGGACGTGCGGATCCGACGGCACGCGACGGAGTGCCAGGTACCCGAGCTCCAGCAGCAACAGAAGTGCGGTCGACGTCAGGCGCGCGTCCCAGGTCCACCACACTCCCCACACCGGTCGACCCCACAGTGAGCCGGTGACGAGGGTGAGGGCGGAGAAGACCGCGCCGACCTCGACGGCCGAAGCGGCCATGCGGTCCCAGAAGAACGACCTCGTGCGCGGCCACAGGTAGAGCAGGCTGCCGGCGAGTGCGACACCGCCGGCCCAGTAGAGGGCGACGGTCGCGACCGCGGGGTGGACGTAGAGCAGGCGCGCCAGGTTGCCCTGGACGACGTCGGGCGGTGTGACCCACAGGCCCAGCCACACGGTGACGGCGAGGGTGAGCACGGCGAGGATGCCGACGGCATCGAGCCAGCGCGGCCGTACACGACCGGGCGCGCCGCCGTCGTCGGGCGCAGTGCTCCTGGGGTCGCCGGCGGATGCGGTGCTCACCGGGGGAGCCGGGTCTGGCGTCATGCCGCCTCCTGGAGCGGACCGTAGAGGACCACCCCGAGCACGAGGTAGATGACCGAGAACGGGACGAGGATCTTGAGCCACTGGGTGCCGGACGAGACACTGCCGCTCAACGCCGCCTCCCACACCTTGGAGCCCGCCAAGAGCACCGGAGCGAGGACCGGCAGCACCAGGAGAGGGAGCAGCGTGTCGCGCACCCGCAGCCCGGCCGACAGCGCGCCGTAGAGGACACCGGCGGCGGCCAGTCCGACCGTCGCGATCAGGCAGGACAGCGCGGCGAGCCAGGGCACCTGCACCCTGACGTCGAAGAGGAAGGCCACACCGGCCCACAGGACGCCCTGGAGCACGAGCAGCTGCAGGCCCACCGCCGCCGCCTTGCCCAGGAAGATTCCGGCTGGGTCGATGCCCGAGAGGCGGAGCCCGTCGCGCGTGCCCTCCCCGGACTCGACGGCCACGCTCCGCTGGACGGCGAGCACGGTGGAGAACAAGAGCGCCACCCAGAAGATGCCCGGTGCGGCGTGGTGCAACGCGGCCTGGTCGGGCCCGATGGCGAACGCGAGCAGGACGAGCACCAACAGGGCGAACGGGACGACCTGCCAGAGGCCGACGCGCGAGCGAGCTTCGATACGCAGGTCCTTGCCGGCGACCAGCGCGGCGTCATGCCACATGCGTCGCCCCCGAGTCGACCCGCGGCGCGGTCGACGAGACCGCGGTGAGAGAGGCGCGTCGGCCTGCCGCCCGGCCGCCGTGTTCCTCGCCCACCACCCGTCCTCCTGCCATGGACACGACTCGATCGGCCATGGGCACCGAGAGCTGGGGCTCGTGCGAGGAGAGCAGCACGGTCGCGCCGTCGGCCACGGCCTCGGCCACCAGGTCCGCCAAGAGCGTGCGGGCCGTGGCATCGAGCCCGGCGTGCGGCTCGTCGAGCAACCAGAGCGCGGGCCGCCGCGCCACGCAGCGCGGCCAGCGCGACGCGGCGGCGCTGCCCGGCGGAGAGCCGGCCGGCCGGGGTGGAGCGCAACCGTCCGGTCAGACCGAGCCGCTCGAGCGCCCCGTCCGCGGCCGACGAGCGCAGGCCGAGGGAGCGCACGGCGAACCGGACGTTCTCCGCCGCGCTGAGGTCGTCGTAGAGGGGGGCGGCATGGCCGAGAAGGCCGACATGGCGACGCACCGCCGTGTGGTCGGCGGTGAGGTCGACCCCGAGCACGGTCGCCTCGCCGGACGTGACGGGAAGGAGGCCGGCGCACGCCCGCAGCAGGCTGGTCTTCCCAGCGCCGTTCGGACCCACGACGACGACCACCTCCCCGGTGTCGAGGGACAGGTCCACCCCGGCGAGGGCGGGAAAGCGGCCCGCGAGAGCGACCGCGGCGCGGAATTGGACGACAGGGGCCATGGCCTTGGCCCACCATGGTAGGGGGGTGGGGTCCCGGGGTTCCAAGCGGGTCTCAGGGCACCGACCACACCCAGGCCTCGCTGAACGGCCAGCCCCGGTACGCCTCCCAGCTCGGCTTCAGCTCGGTCAACCTGTCCCCGACTAGGCCCTCGTGGAGCTCGGCCGCGACCAGCCCGACCGCGGTGGCAGCGGCCACGTGCTCGCCCGGGAGGTGGAGGTGGGTCTCGATCGCGACCGGCCGGCCCTCCGGCCCGTCGAAATGCGTGGGCATGCCGACCGCCATGAGGAAGAACGGGTGCACCCCGACGAGCACGAAGCGGCCGCCTCTCCCGAGTAGGCGCCGGGCTTCTGCGTAGAGCGGTCCGAGCTCGGGGAGGTGTTCGTCGACCAGGGCGCAGACCACGAGGTCGTAGGCACCCGCACTCAGCCCTGACGCCCGAACGTCCGCTTCGACCAGACGGTCGTGCAGGTTGCGGCTGCGGGCGAGCTCGAGCATCTCGGGCGTGACGTCGACGCCGTCGATCGGGAAGTCACCCTTGGTGCGGAGCCACGCCGCCGTGCGGCCGCTGCCACACCCGAGGTCGGCGGCGCGGGACACCTCGGACCACTCGATGGTGTGGATGCGGTTCAACAGGTCCACGTCCATGACGTCGTCGACGGTGTCCTCGTAGGTGGGTGCCCAGGCGGTGTAGCCCGAACGCACATCGAGCGTCTCGTAGTGGCGGCGGTCGAACGGCGCGAAATCCGTCATGTCGACGTCCGCCGGGGCTCGGTCGGCCGGGACACGACCCGGCCGCGTCAGGCCATGTGCGGCAGGGCGCGGACCGGATCGAGCGACGACGAGGTTTTGCCGGCCAACTCGGCTCGGGCGAACTCGCGCAGCGCCTGCTCGTGGGCGACGAGCAGATCGGCCGCGGCGAGCTCGGCCGGGTTCAGCTCACCGATGCGCCGGTACAGCGGGATGAACTGACCGGTGATCGCCACCGTCGCCGACATGAGGTCCTCCCACGACGTCTGCGCCGAGCCCTCGGCGAGTGCTGCGGCAAGGTCGACTTGCTCCTGGTCGGGCGCCGTCGCGATGCCGGCCCGGGTCAGGGCGGGAGCGACCTCCTCTTTGGTCCGTCGCTCCAGGGTGGCGAGCACACGCATGCTGTCGGCATGCTCCGGTTCCGCCCGGTCGTCGAGGATCGTGGCAAGGCGGTCGAACAGGATCTCGCCGAGGACCTCGCCCTGATAGGCCTGGATCCAGAGCTTCTCGATCCCGTCCTCGTCCGTGAAAATCGGTGGCAGTGCCGTTGAGCCTGCGTCGGCCGCATCCGAGGCAGCGGCGGCGCCGGTGTTGATATCGGTTCCGGTCACGTTGTTCCTCCATATCGCTTGGCCGTCGCCAAGATCATGACGTGTTGTCGTCGCAGGTCAGTTGCCCTCGTCTCCCAACGCCGCTCGCAAGGCGGAGAGGTCGGCGGCCCCGAAGACGACACGGTTCTGAGTGGCGACGTAGAGCAGGTCGAGGTCGACGCCAGCCTTGGCGATCCGGCGAGTCAGGTCCGCCAACACGCCCGCATGGTCCTCCACGTCGACCACGACGACCTCACGCTC
Source organism: uncultured Acidimicrobiaceae bacterium (assembly GCA_963824445.1). Lineage (GTDB taxonomy): Bacteria > Actinomycetota > Acidimicrobiia > Acidimicrobiales > RAAP-2 > Bog-473. The sequence continues at coordinate 263,780 of CAWGPG010000006.1, forward strand.
GCTCGTGACCGCCTGGGAGGAGATCGCCAGCGCGTGCTTGGCTGCCTCCGGATGTGGCACGAGGATATGGAGCTCGGCCCGTCCACCCGATCCGAGACAGGTGGCCGAGGCGATGTTGACGCCGGCGTCGCTGATGGCGGCGGCGACCTTGGCCAGCGAGCCCGGAGTGTTCTCGATGTCGATGAGCAAGTCGAACATCTGGACCCTCCACCGTCGCGAGGGTCTCATTCTCTCATCTCGGCGAACGTCGTGCGATGTGCGAAGGGGCGGACAGACACGGGCACCGACCGGCTCGACCCTCAGCGCGCCTGCTCGCAAAACGCTGATGGAGTTGGGCCGGTCGGGCCCGACGACTTATCTCGTCCGTGCGTGCCGAGGCCGCCGGCGCCGCCCGAGGAGGGTGACGACCGAGCCACCTGCGGCGAGGAGGACACCGAGCAAGAAGAGCAGCGGCGTCATTCCGGTGACGGCGAACGGTGGCGCGGGCGGCCTCGGCGGCGTGGTCGAGGTCGAGAAACTGACCGTCTCCGCCGGCTCGCCCGGTGCAACGACGGCAGCCGAACCGAATGTGGTCGCCGCCAACATGTCTCCGTAGCTGTAGCACCCGGATGTCACCAGCTGCACTGCCGGGGTGGTCACCGTGCCATCGGCCGAAACCTGCATGGTCCCCTTGCCGGCGACCGTAGCCGACTGGTACGCCGCCGCGCCCGAGGGGCACGTTCCGTTCGACGCGTGTGCCACCGGACCGTAGATGGTCCACGTGAGGGTCGCGGCGGAAGCGCCAGACGGGATCCCGCTCACCGTGATGGAGTCCGTCACGGTGTGCGTCCCACTGGAAGACGTGACCAGGGCCGCCTTCGTTACCATCGTCGGGGTGTAGGGCACGACCTGGGTGACCTCACCCGCGGTGCCGGCCGCACTCGTCACCCCGCTGGGGAACGTCGAGCCGGTGAGGGTGGCCACCCAGCTGTAGCAGCCGAGCGCGGTGAGCTGCACCGGTCCGGCGGTGACGCTGGTCGGGGACCCGTCCGTGATGGTGGCGGTCCCCGTCTTGACCGTCGCAGCCCCGCTCCAGTTCAGTCCAGTGCAGCCCTGAGTCCCGGCCGCGACCGGGCCTACGAGGGACCACGTCAACGTGCCCGACCCTGTGCCGAGGCCGCTGAGGGTGATGTCGTCGGACGCCGAGCTGAAGGCAGGGATCGTCGCGGCCGAGGTCTTGGTCACGATGGTCGGGACGGCCAGCTGCACGGTCTCCGACGGGGTACCGGGCGGAAGGTCCGCTTCCTGGCTGGTCGAAGTGGCAGGAAGGTCGGCACCGAAGCTGTAGCAGCCCGGCCCGCCGAGGTTCTCGGACGGGGTCGTTTCGTTGCCGTTCCCGGTCACCGGCATGCTGCCGGACTTGTCGACGACGGCCAGATACGTGGTCGCGCTCGTGGGGCAGCTCGTGGCGCTGGTCGGCTTCACCGGCCCGTACAGCGTCCACGTCAGCGTGTTCGCGGGTGCCCCCGAGGGGATGCCCGAGATGCTGTCGGTGTCGGTGACGGACTCGACGCCCGCGGTGACGCTGTGCGCCGCCACGGTCCGGATGCTGGGCGTGAACTCATGAACCTGGGTCACCTCATTGGCTGCGCCGGGGGGAACGGTCACCTGATACGGGAACCCGGTCGTCGAGGTGAGCGTGTCGGTCCACGTGTAGCAACCCACCGCGCTAACAGTCACCGGTCCGGTGGTGACCGTTCCGTCGGCGGTGACGCTAACGGTGCCCGAAGCGGCCGTCGGAGCCCCGGTCCACGAGACGCTTGCACACGACCCGCCGACGGGCGCCACCGGTCCCAGCAGCTTCCACGCCAGGGTCCCTGCGTCACCTCCGGTCCCGGTGACGGTCACTTGGTCGCTGAGCGAGGAGAACGACGGTGCCGTCGCGGCGGACGTCTTGGTCACGAGGGTGGGCGTGTTGGGCGCCACCAAACCGACCTTGGGCGGCTCGGCCGGGAGCGGAATGTTCGAGGGATTGGACACATCGCTGGCCCAAGTTGCTGCGCTGTTCCATGCGATCTGGTTGACGACGCCTGGCGGCACGTCCACCGTCACCGAGACCGCGAAGCCAGTCCCTGCCGGGTAGGTCCCCGAGGCGAGGAACTCGAGCGCCCGCACCGAGGCCAGGTTCGCCGGCGGGGTCGTCGACCAGTCGTTCGCACACGTGGGGTTGTCGGCGTTGGGGAAGACCTGGTCACGACATGGGTTGGTGGACTGGGAGTACTGGACGGTGACGCCCGTCGGCAGCGACCCCACTGAAGCGAAGACCGGCCGGAATTGGCTGCCTCGGGGGTCGTTGCTCAGGGCTTGGCTCACGCCGGTGTCGCCCACGAAGGGCAGGATGTCGTAGATGACGGGTTGACCCAACGTGTCGCTGCCGACGTTGGACCAGTCGAGCCCGTAGGTCCCGGAACCCCCCGGTGAGGCGTCGCCGATTCCGAGCGCTCCCTTGGGCGCGGGGTCGAGGTTGCCCTGCACGGTCTTGGTCAGGTCGAAGGCGGCACCGGTCCCCAACACGTTGAGGCTGGCGCGCGCCTGGCAGAAGTCCTCGTTTGTGTTGCCGTCCCCGTCCAGGTTCTGCGGGTCGGACGATTCGAAGGTCGAATTGCTCGTCCCGCCCCCGGACTGCGTCGGGTTTGTGCAATTCGGGTTCGTCTCGGTGGTTCCCAGGCCGAAGAGAAAGATCTGGTCGGTGTTCTTGTAGAGGCCGAGGGCGATCGGTGTCTTTATCTCCAAGAACTGGGCGGGTGGCTTGATGATCCACGTCCCGGTGGTGTTGAAGGCCGACGCCGGGATCGACATACGGATGAGCTCGCGGCCCGTGCCGAGGTAGTTGGGCAGATCCGTGACCGTCGCCGTCACGTGCGTGGTGATGGCACCGGCACCTTCCACCAGGGTGAAACTTCCCGACGAGCTGGGGTTCGCCCAGTTCATACCGAGAGGGAGCAGGTCGGTGAGGACGACGTTGTGCGTGAGCGCCGAGGGGAAATTGACGCCGCCCACCATGTTGAGCACCGTCGTGCCGTGCGGCCCACCTCCCGTGGGTCCGAAGGACTTCACGATGCCGAGCTGGATGGGCGACGGCACGGTGAAGACGCTGGCGTGCGCCTGAATCGGGGTCAAGGCGTTCCCGTTCAGCATCGGCACGGCGGTGGCGACGTTGAAGAGTTGGTTCACGCTGCCGTTCAGCCCGGCCAGCGAGATGTCGGTGTACCCCCACATCGTGAGCTGGAGGGAGCGGTCCATGAGAGCTGGGCTCGGCGGCAGCACGATCGTTGCCACTGAGCCGACGTCAGCGGAGGGAACGGAGAAGAAGGCGCTCGACGCGTTCGCGCCGTGCGGCGACAGGGACACTGTGGTCCCGTCGTTGAGCACGGCTTCGGGCCGGAACCCGCTGGCAAGCGCCGCACCGAGTCCAGTAGACCCGGAGAATCCAGCGCTTGCGACTTCGATCACCTGCGGGTGGAAGGCAGGGTTGGCACAGGGCGCACCGTTGAAGGGTGCTGAGCGGTAGAGGTTGCCGCTCCCGTCGTCCAAGCACGGGAGTGGATCGACCACCTTGGTCTCGTAGGTGTTCACCAGCGAGTAATTGACCGTGGCCCGGAAAGAAGCGGCGGCTGCGTCCACCGTGTAGGTCGGCGAGGACGAGGTCGTCACCCAGTTCCCCGGATACGTCCCGACGTACTGGTTGCCGCTCACCTTCTCGGCCAACGGGGCGAGCGACGTCTTGTCGATCCTCGCGTACCCTGGCGAACCGGGACCGGTCGGCGGCGAGTTCACGATCTCGACGGGGACTTGCGCGCTGGTGGTGTCGGTGATGCCGGCCGGGTTGGTCGCATCGGGGCCGGTCCCCGAGAACGTGACCTGGTTGACCAGGGGCTGGTCGGCGGGGGGCGGAGCCGGAGTGGGTGCCTTGACCACGACCTTGAACGTGTTGGCGCCGGAAGAGTGGGCGGCACAGCCCTTGGGCGTGGACGTTGCAGTCGGGAAGTTCCAGGTGACGGTGTCCGTGCCCGAGTCGAAGACACCGCCGTTGTCGGCTGAGACGAAGGTCATCCCGGGTGGGAGGGAGTCAACGAGGCTGCCGTCGGTGAGAAAGAGGCTGCCCGGCGCGGCCGTGTCGCAGGCGGCGGCGATGATGTAAGTGATGTTGTGGCCGGCGAGGTAGACGCTGCCTCCGTCGCTGGTGACCTTGCGCACCGCGGGGAGCGGCCGGGCCGTGGCCACCGAGTTGGCGGGGTTCGTCGCGGTGATGGTCCCGATATGGTCGCCCGACAGGGTCGGGTCCAGCGACCATGACGTGTGATCCGGAGTCACGTCGTTCGGCGGCGTGGCGGTGAGTTGGATGCTGCCGAAGAAGCCAGCAACGAACTTCGTGTCGCTCAGCGTGAGGACGAGGTTGTTGCCGACCACGGTCGGCCCGCTCGTGATGAGGCCGGTCGCGGTGGTCGAGGCGCTGTAGGACCAGCTCGGGTCGGTCATGGGCGGGGTCGTGGCGGTGTTCAGGGGGATCGTGATCGTGAGATTGGGCCCGCACTCTGCGCCGTTCAGGCCGCTGCATCGGAGATCGATGGTGTACGTCTGCGCCGACCCCGTCGGGTGCGACTGGTGCGCCGGGAGGATGTTGATTGCCGCATGCTCCTGCGCTGGCTGGAGCGGAGTCGGAGTGGTCGGCGGGGTCGGGGTCGGGGTCGGACTTCCTGGGTTAGCCGGGGAGGCCGAAGCAGTGGCACTGGCCGTCGTCGACCCAGCGCCGTTGAGCGTGAACGTCTCCTGATCCGCCTGCGCCGACGGAGCGGTACCTGCGGGGAAGCTCACGGACACGGAGTCCGTGGCTGCACCGCTTGCGCCGGAAGCGCACCCGCTCGGTAGGTCGGTTGCCGAGGGGAACGACCAGGTGACCGTGCGGGCGCTGGCGTCGAAGACGCCTCCGTTGGTGGCAGAGACGTATGTCGCCGCAGCCGGGACGTGGTCGACGAGGGTGCTTGAGGTCGACCATTCGTCGCCCAGCGCTCCGGTCTGGTCGCAGGTCGGAGTCAGCGTGTAGGTCACGGTGCTCGCCGAGCCGGGTGCCGCCGCGGCGGACGCGGACAGGGAGGGGTGGAGGCTCGCGGTGGCCGTCGCTGCGACAGGGGTCGCGGACCGCGACGCTTCCCAGCGCGCCACCGGTCAGCGTCGGCGTCACCGACCAATTCGTGCCGTTCGCGGTGGCGTGGTTCGGTGGCGTCACCGACAGCGTGATCGCTCCGCTGAAACCACCGACGAACACCGTGTCGGAGAGGGGCACGACGAGCTGCTGGCCTCCGTCACCGTTGGTGTCGGGCTGAGGCGTCAACGGCTGTGCTGACGAGGGCGGGATCGTTCCGGTGAAGGACGTCCGTGATCCCGCCGCGGCGGAGGCGGAGGAGAGGAGCCCCGGGACGGTGCTGCTGACGGAATAGGTCCACGTGCCCATGGGTGGTTGGGTCGACCCGTCGAGCGGGATGGTGACCGTGCTGTTCGGACCGCAGGGCGCTCCCGCACTCAGCTGGCACGCCAGGTCGATGGTGTAGGTGAACGCAGAGCCCGAGGGCTGGGACGCAGGCGTTTGGAGGGTCACGGTGACCGCGGCGGCAGGAGTCGCCCCCACCACCGGCGCCACCACCACCCCCAGGACCGAGAAGAAGAGCAACGTGCCGCCGACGACTGGCGCGATGACGCGCCAACGACGCCGTTCTCCCGCGGCTTGAACACCTGCAACCATCGTTCGATGCCCGCCCGCCCCGGGGGCCCGCATGCCACTACGTCCGAACCTCATCGCCGACCCGCATCCTCCCTCGCCCCTCGCCATCGGGCGCTTCCCGTCACAATGTCTGCAAAGGATACCGCTACTGCCCGGCAAAGAAACAATGTTTTTCCTGGTCGTCGCAGTGCAGGCACGACCATCGCCCACCACCGTACGTGGTCCGCCTGAATCGCTAGTGTCGCCGTCGCTCCATGGCGGCCGTCCTGATGCCCATTCCGGCCCGAGACTTCGACCCGACCGAAGTCGCCGTGACCTGGCGGCTGATCACCCAAGCCGGGCACCAGGTGCTCTTCGCCACCCCCTCGGGACAGCCGGGTGAGGCCGACGACATCATGGTGACCGGACAGGGGCTCGATCCGTGGGGCATGGTGCCGCTGCTGCGACGTGTCACGGTGGTCGGGCGCGTCCTACGGGCCAACCGCCGCGCCCGAGCGGCCTACGAGGTCCTCGTCGAAGATCCGGCGTTTCGCTTTCCCCTCCATTGGGCCGAGGCGCGCCGGTCCGACTACGACGCATTGGTGCTCCCGGGAGGTCATCGGGCCCGGGGTATGCGGGACTACCTCGAGAGCCACGAGGTGCAGCGGATGGCGGTGGACTCGTTCAGCGCGGGAAAGCCCGTCGGTGCCGTCTGCCACGGCGTGCTTGTCGCTGCCCGCGCCGTGGACCCGGCCACGGGCAACTCGGTGCTCTTCGGCCGGCGCACCACCGCCCTGACCTGGGCCCTCGAGAGCAAGGCGTGGGACATCGCCCGGTGGTCGCGCTTCTGGGACGCCGAGTACTACCGCACCTATCCAGAGGGGCCCGGGCAGCGCGCCGGCTTCATGTCGGTTCAGCAGGAGGTCACGCGGGCGCTGGCCCGTCCGGAGGACTTCGTCGACGTCCCCAAGGGCACGCCGGACTACCGCCGCAAGACGAGCGGGCGTGCTCGCGACACGCCGACCGACAGCCGGCCGGCGTGGGTCGTGCGAGACGGGTCCTACGTGTCGGCGCGGTGGCCCGGGGACGTGCACTCCTTCGCCAGAACGTTCTGCGAGGTCCTGGCCGAGCGCTCGGCGCCGGCCGTGTGATCGCGGGCCGTCGCCCGGGTCCCGCCCTCGCCGGGCGGGTACCCAGGGTCAGGCCGGGGGATCAGGCGGCGGGGATCTCTCCCTGCTCCTTCTGCTCCTGGCGCGTGGTCGTCACCTCGATCCGGCGGGGCTTGGCTTTCTCGGCCACCGGGATCACGACCGTGAGGACGCCGTCCTCGTAGCTCGCCTGGATGTTCTCGGGGTCGAGCTGCTTGCCCAGGACGACCTGACGGCTGAAGCTGCCGTAAGGCCGCTCTGCGATCACCGACTCGATCCCCTCGGTCTGGGGCGGAGCCAGTCGCTCGGCCGAGATGGTGAGGACGCCGTCCTCGACGGTCAGCTCGACCGAATCGAGGTTCACGCCCGGCAGGTCCAGCCGCAACAGGAACGAGTCATCCTTCCGATAGGCGTCCATGGGCATCGCCATGGACCTGGGACCGTTCTGCTGGCTCGCCCACAGCTGCTGGAACCACCGGTCGACATCCCTGAACGGGTCACTGCGTACGAGAGCCATGACCAAATCACCTCCGTTTGTTTGCTTGTGCTCTTCACTTGCATCGCCAATTTAGTGGTGACACCAGGAATATTGGCACTCTCAGACCGAGAGTGCCAAGGAAATTCTTCCCTTCTGGAGGAGAAATTCTTCCCTTCGGGGAGGAGAGGGAACCCCGGGCGCTGGGAGCTCAGCTCTTCGACAGCCGCCCGAGCCCCATGTGGTTCAACAGGTCCGAGATGTGGTTCGAGACCCAGCCCACGTTGTCGGTCAACAACAGCACGCCGAAGACGACCAGGATCACGCCCGCGGTGAGCTCGACCGCCCACAACCAGTGCCGGGTCCGGCCCAGCAGCGCAGTGAAACGACCGAACGCCAGGCCAACGAGGACGAAGGGCACGGCGAGACCGAGGGAGTAGGCCAAGAGGAGGAACGCCCCTCCGGCCAGCGTCCCGTTCCGGCTGGCCAGACCGAGCACCGCCCCGAGCACCGGTCCGATGCACGGGGTCCAGGCGAAGGCGAAGGCCATACCCATCACCGGTGCCGCCCAGGAGCCGAGCCGCGACGGCCGTACGTCGAAGCGATGCTCGCCGGTGACCCGGGTCACGACGCCCAACGTGCCCGAGCCGACGTGCGCCCAGACCGCGCGACGGCAGCGCGCCCAACACCATCACGACACCGAGCGCGACGATCAGCGCCCCGCTGACCTGCGAGAGCACGTAGCGGTGCCCGTGCAGGAGGCTCCCGATGCCCGACGCGGTCGCGCCCAGCCCCACGAACACCACCGTGAATCCGAGCACGAAGAGGCCGATGCCGCGCAGGACGGGACGCAGTGTGTCCGACGAGGTCCTCCCCGCGGCCACGACCGCGGTCGCACCGCCCGGCCTCGGCGCCCCAATCGCAGCCGCAGCCGCAGCCCCCGCCCCCGCTGACGACGCTTCCGCTGACAACGTTTCGGCTGACAACGTTTCCGCTGACAACGTTTCCGCTGATTCGGCCGACAGCTCGGCGGCCGAGAGGCCCGAGACCATGGAGACGTAGCCCGGCACGAGCGGCAGCACGCACGGCGAGATGAAGGACAGGATCCCCGCCCCGAAGGCGACGAGGGCGCCGCCCGGGTCGGCCGAGATGGCACCGAGTGCGGCAGTGGGGTCGAGCGCGGCCGTCCCCGCCTACGAGATGCTCTTGCGGACGAGGTTCATGTCGGCCTCGACCATCATCGTCACGAGTTCGGGAAAGTCGACCTCGGGCTGCCAGCCCAGCACTGCGTGCGCCTTCGCGGGATCGCCGACAAGTAGATCGACTTCGGCCGGGCGCAGGAAGCGGTCGTCGATGACGACGTGCTGCTCCCAATCCAGCCCGACGGCGTCGAAGGCCAGCCGGCACAGCTCACGCACCATGTGCGTCTTACCCGTCGAGACGACGTAGTCGTCGGGCGTGTCCTGCTGGAGCATGAGCCACATGGCGCGCACGTAGTCGGCGGCGTAGCCCCAGTCGCGCTGGGAGTCGAGATTACCGAGCGACAGCTTGTCGTCGAGCCCGTGGGCGATGCGCGCCACGCCGTTGGTCACCTTGCGCGTCACGAACTCGAGGCCGCGCCGGGGTGACTCGTGGTTGAAGAGGATGCCCGACGTCGCGTGCAGGCCGTAGCTCTCGCGGGTAATTGACGGTGATCCAGTGCCCGTAAACCTTGGCCACGCCGTAGGGGCTGCGGGGGTAGAGCGGCGTCGACTCGCGCTGGGGAACTTCCTGCACCTTGCCGAACATCTCGGAGGAGCTGGCTTGGTAGAAGCGGGTCTCGGGGTCGGTGAGCCGGATGGCGTCGAGCAGCCTCGTCACCCCCATCGCCGTCGTCTCCCCAGTGAGAACCGGCTGGTTCCACGAGGTCTGCACGAACGACTGCGCGGCCAGGTTGTAGATCTCGTTCGGCCGGTGGTCGCGCAGGATGTTGATGAGTGAGACCTCATCGAGCAGGTCGCCCTGGACCAGTTCGAGCTGGTCCTGGATGTGCGCGATGCGCTCGAAGTTCACCGTGCTCGAGCGGCGGACCATACCGATGACCGTGTACCCCTGCGAGAGGAGGAACTCGGCGAGGTACGACCCGTCCTGGCCGGTGACGCCGGTGATCAGTGCCCGCTTGGCCATAGAGCGAAGAAACTACCCGAGGGCAGGTTCCTCTTCGTGCCAGGCCGGTGCCCACGACGCCCCACCGACCGTCCGGCCGAGGGTCCGGCCGACAGCCCAGCCGACAGTCCGGCCGACAGCCGAGCCGACAGTCCGGCCTACAGTCCCGTCGTGCCCACGGCGTGCCTCGTTTCGTTCCGCCTCGGCGGGGGGGACGGGGTCTCCGTGGAGGCTGCCAAGTGGGCCGATGCGCTCGGCGCTCTGGGTTGGCGGGTCACCACGGTCGCTGGTTCCGGCCTCGTCGATGTGGTGCTGCCGGGTCTCGCGATGGACGCTCCCGAGCCGCCGACCGCGGGCGAGCTGCGCGACGCACTGGCACCTGCCGACCTCGTCGTCGTGGAGAACGTCTGCTCGCTCCCCCTCAACCCGCCCGCGGCCGTGGTCACCGCCAAGGTGTGCGCCGGGCGCCCCACGGTCCTCCACCACCACGACCTGCCCTGGCAGCGGCCGCATCTCGCCCACCTCCCCCCTCCCCCAGACGACGCAGCCTGGGCCCACGTCACCATCAATGATCTGAGCCGCCGCGAATTGTCGGGAGCGCGGGATCCGGGCCACGACCGTGTACAACACTTTCGATCCGGACCCTTCGGAGGGCGACCGCGCCGGTACCCGCGCCGCTTTGGACGTGGCGGCCGACCGACCGCTCCTCCTCCAGCCGACCCGCGCCCTACCGCGCAAGAACATTGCCGGGGGGCTGGCACTGAGCGAAGCCGTCGGGGGCACGTACTGGCTGCTCGGGCCGGCTGAGGACGGGTTCGGACCAGAGCTCGAGCGTCTTGTGGACGAGGCTCGCTGCCCAGTGCGACGTGGGCATGTCGCAGGGCACGATGCGATGGCTGACGCGTATGCCGCGTGCGATGCGGTCGTGCTCCCGTCGACGTGGGAGGGTTTCGGCAATCCGTCTGTGGAGTCCGCGACGCATCGGCGACCGCTTGCCATCGGTCCCTACCCGGTGGGCCGGGAGCTCCGGTCCTTCGGTTTCCGCTGGTTCGACGTAGACGATCCCGACGTGCTCGCGGCCTTCTTCGGGTCGCCCTACGCTTCGCTTTTGGAGCACAACCACGCCGTCGCCACCGCCCACTTCAACGTGGCCGAGCTGCCACGCCGCCTCGCCGCCGCTGCTCGAGGATCTGGCGGTGCCGACGCCGTAGGCGGGCCGTGACGGCCGCTGAGTCAATGACGGCCGCCGGGTCAATGACAGCCGCCGGGTCCACACGGCAGCGAGACGACCCGGCCGAGCGGGAAGACCCGGGAGCCGGGCAGACTCGCGACGTGCCCGAGATATGGCGGGAGGCGCAACAGGCTTCTGGTCGCTTCGCCGCGCAGGCCCTCGACTACGACCGGTACCGCCCGCGCTACCCCGAATCGGTGTTCGACGCGATCGCCCGTGAGACCGGCACCGGTCCGAGCGACGTGGTGGTCGAAATCGGCGCCGGGACCGGCATCGCCACTGTGCCGCTCGTGGAGCGCGGCTTCGAGGTGACCGCGGTGGAGCCGGCTCGCGAGCTGGCCGAGCTCGCGGCCTCGAAGACCGGCACGCGAGGGCGCATCGTGGTCGACAGGTTCGAGGACTGTGCGCTCCCGCCGCGGGCGCGGCTCCTTGCGGCGTTCAATTCCTGGCATTGGGTCGAGCCCTCGGTCGCGCTGAATCGGGCCGTCCCGGCTGCTCGACGGTGGCGGATGGCTGGCACTGGTATGGACGGAGGTGGTGGCCTGGGGTCCCGCGCGCTTCGAAGAGCGACTGGCTGACATCTTCGGCGCGCCGTGGCCGAAGCGTTGGGACAACGTCGTCGCGTCGCTCCAGCCGGTCGTCGAAGACGGACGCTTCGGCGAGCTCCGCACCCTCCACCACCCCTTCGCCCGCACCCTCGCCGCCTCGACGTACGTCTCGGTCACCCGCACGTACGGCGGACAGCGGAGCGAGGAGCAATACGAGATGCTGGAACGGACGATCGTCGAGGAGTTCGGCGGATCCGTCACCAAGGTGGAGGACGCGGCGCTCTACCTGGCACCGCGGCAATGAACGTTCTCCAGGGACGACATGTGTTCCGGTCTCAGGAACGCCTTTCCGATGCCGTCGATGAACGGCCGATAACGTGAGATCCATGGCAGGGACGATGCAGGCTCCGGCGCGCCGGCTCACCGCAGATCAGCGCCGGCAGCAGCTGGTCGCGGTCGCCCTCGAGCTGTTTGCCAAGCGTGGCTACCGGGCGACCACCATGGACGACATCGCCGACGCGGCAGGCGTGACCAAGCCGCTGCTGTACCAGCACTTCTCGTCGAAACGGGCGCTGTACCTGGAACTGGTCGACTCCATCGCAAGAGAGCTGCTCGCCGCGGTGCGCGAGGCCGTCATGCAGGCCGATGGACCGCGCCAGCAGGTGGAGCTGGGCTTCGCGGCGTACTTCCGACTCGTGGTGAAGAAAGAGGCCGAGTTCCGGTTGCTCTACGGGCGCGACCACACCGACGATCCAGAGCTCGGTCGCGCCCTTCGCGCCGTCGAGGACGCGATCGCCGAGGCCATCGATCCGCTCATCGCGGCCGGGCTCGACGACGACCATCGGAGGCTCTTGGCCTACGGCATCGTCGGAATGGCCGAAGGTGCCTCACGGCGGTTCATGGCACAGCGCGCCGAGGACGAAGGCGACCGCGCGCTGGAGGAGGAGGCGCAACGCCTGGCCCAGCGCATGGCCGACCTCGCCTGGGCCGGGCTGCGCTCCGTGCACGCCGACTGATTGCTGGCTGACTCGAGGTATTGACGAATCAGATGAGCTTGACGAGCGTCTGGCAAAGACCCCAGAGCTCGTCGACGCAGGCGGCGTAGAAGTCGGCCTCGTGGCCCGCCGGATCGAGCACGTCTTCGGTTTCGCTCAGCTCGACATCCGCCAATCCGAGCGCTGCGATCCGTTCCGGCAACGCGGGCGGCGACGGAGGAAGATCACCGCAGAGCCGCCGGATGGTCGCGGTCTTCCCGGCGTGGGCCGGATGCCGACGGCGCACGTAACGCACGTGGTCGGCCTCCATGACGACGACGAGCTCGGCCCGGACCAAGTCGGCCGCTTGCACCTGTCGGCTGCGATGGCGGCGGAAGTCCGTGCCCGCGAGCTCCGGGATACGAGTCAGCGCGGCACGGGTGCGCATGCTCATCGGTTGCCCGTCGATGGTGTGGGTCCCCGCCGTGACGACGTGGAGCGGATCGGGGCGGCCGTTCTTCAAATGCTCCAGCATGAACCCGGCCATGACCGAGCGCGCCGCGTTGCCGGTGCACAACACCAGGAGGTCGGTCATGGCGCGATGAGGCCTGAGCGGCTCATGAGTCGGCGTCGAGGAGCAGGGCCGGAGCGTCCAGATCCAGCGTGTGCTGCGCATGGCGCGTCGCACTGGTGAGGAACATGAGGTCACCGCGCTCGGTCCGTTGGACGACCATGGAGGCCACGATGGCCATCAGGATGCCGGCGAAGGTGTCGCGTCGGTAGTCGTGGCGCAACTGGTCGAGCGAGTAGTCGGTGACGCCGCTCGCGCCCAAGGAAGCGTGGTAGTGGGTCAACAGGTCGGACTCATGGTCGCGGCGGTCCTCGACGGTGAGGCAGCCGCCGATGAAATAGGCGACGTCGACCGAGCCGCCACCCCAGGCCAGCGTCTGCCAGTCGACGACGACCGGCCGCGGGTTTCCCGGCTGGAAGAGGAGATTGTCGAGCCGGAAGTCGCCGTGCGTCGCGGTGCTCGGCCCTTTACGCAGGCTCAGCCACACCGGGAGGTGCGCGGCGAAGGCTCGGCACACCTCCTGGTGCTCGGGCGCGAGCGTGTCGGCATAGCGCTCGAGGAACCCGGGCAACAGCGATGACACGAGCGCGGTGAGCATGGCGTCGGTGTCAGGCGAATTGCGGTTGAGCCAACTGAGCGCGGCCAGATCAGGGGCTTCCCAGCACGGCCCGTGGAGACCGGCCATCTCGTCGAGCACCGCGGCGGCCGTGTCGGGACCGCATGCCTCAATCTGGTCGCCCTGGACGCCGCCGACGATGTCCTCGAGCAGGAGTGTGAACCATCCGGTCTCCGGCTCGATCTCGGCGGCGTACGCGACTGGGACGCGGGTGGCGACGCGGCGTGCGACCTCACGGTAGAAGCGGACCTCTATCTCGTAGGCCCGGAGCGCGAGGCCGGTGCCGCGGCTCTGGTCGTCGGCCGACGCGAACTTTCCGACCACTGTGTCCGGCTGTGACGCGGTGCCTGGTGGAGCCGGCGCGTCGAGGGAGAGCGAGAACCGCGTGGTATCGGCCATCTGCCCGGTCCCGATCGGGCTCAGGTCGAAGCCGGCGACCGCAGCGTCGTCGCCCAGGACCCCTGCGCCGCGGAGCGTGGTCGTCAGCCACTCCGGGGTCACGTCGGACGCGCTGTGCACGAGCGTCGACGTCGTCGGTGCTTGTGCCGGGATCGGCGATGGGGCTGGCTCCACGGTGGCGCCGAGACTATTGCCGCCGCTCGTACCGTCGCCCCGCAGGCGAGCTGTCGCCGAGGTCGCGAGCTGTCGACGAGCAGGGTGAATGGTGTCGCGGTCCCCTCGAGTGTGGTCGGCCGAGGGCGGGATGCCCCGGACGTTCAGGGACTGGAGGGGGGGATACGAACCTGAACCGGGGCACCCTGCTCCCGGTCGACGGGTCTCGGGTACTAAATACAAGTAATACCATAGTTTTTATCTGGATTGCAAGGGAGGCGGCGTACGCAGGGCCTCACTCCACGTCCCCCACAACGCGAGACCGAAGGCCCAGGCCGCGAACACGGCGACGGTCCACCTCGGGGTCGAGTGCTGCAACAGGAGTCCGGCGACCAGCGGGGCCAGTGCGCCGGCGGAGAGTGCGATGGCGTTTCGGACGGACTCGGCGCGTCCGAGCAGGCGGTCCGGCGTCACGGCAATGCGGTAGCCGTTGACCACAGAATCGGTCGACGGGACCGCCAAGCCCACTGGGATCAGGCTCACCGCGAGGACGACGGCATTAGGCCAGACAAGAAAGACGGCACAGCAGGTCCACGTCCATATCTCGAGCAGGAAGACCCGGTGCACCGACAGCACCCGCCGCACCGCTGGCGACACCAGCGATCCCACGAGGACGCTCACCGCGAACAATCCAGTGAGGAGCCCGAGCTCACCACCGCGCAGACCCTGCCCCTGACCGATGACGACAACGCAGAACAGCAGACCCGAGCCGGTGAAGTTGAGCAAACCGTAGAGGAACGCGGTAACCCGGAGGAACGGCTGCCGCCACGTGAACGCGATCCCTTCCCCGATCCGGCTGCGCAGGGTGGCCGATTCCCTCAGCCGGTCTTCTTGGAAGCGCGCTCGCATGAGCAGCAACGAGACCGTCGAGCACGCATACGAGCATGCGTCGGCCACGAAGGGGAGGGCGCGGCCGATTTCGTAGAGGAGACCGCCGAGCGGCGGCCCGACGATGCGCACGGCGGCCTGGCGCCCGCTCTGTGCCCCCGCCGCCTCGGGCAGTTGCTCGGTCGGGACAACGGCCCGCATCGCGCCGGGGTGGGCGGCCAGGAACACCGCCGTGCCCGCACCTTCGACGAAGCCGATGACGACGATCACCCAGTAGGCGGTGTCCGAGGTGGCGAGGCTCACCGCAAGTCCGCCAATCGCTGCCGCACGCACGACATCGGACCCGACCATGAGGGCGCGCCGGCTCCAGTGGTCGGCCGCCACCCCAGCCGGGATGGACAGCAGCGCGAGCGGCACGGTGCGGGCGAACGAGGCCAGGCCGGCCTTCGCGGCCGAATGGGTGAGGGCGAGCACGACGAGTGGAAACGCGATGGACGCCGCCTGCGTGCCGGCGTTCGACAGCAGTTGCCCCGCCTGGAGCAGAACGAAGTCACGGTTCCGGCGGAGCGGCACGCGCGTCGCGGAGCCCGGTGCGGGCGCGGGTTCGCCGGATTGCGGTGTGGGCTCTGGTTCGGGCTCTCGTTCGGGCACAGGAAAGCGACGCTACCGGCGGCCCGACGAGATGAGTGCCTGCGATCGGAGGGATTGCGGCTGGCGCGCCTCGTCGTATCGTTCAGACGGGTCGGCCAAGAGGGAGACGCGTCATCGCACCACGCGAACGACCGCTCGGAACGATCGACCCAGGTGAGGGAATGCTCAACGTTGGTGCGCTCGCCGACTCGACTCCTCGCTGATCCGGTTCCTCGGTGGCCTGGTTACGCTGCTCGACACCGGCTGATTCTTCGGGTGAGGTCCTGCCGATGGCACCGAGTGGTATCACGGTTCTCAGGGTGTACGAAGACGACGGTCGCACCACCGGGTATCGCGTGCTCGTCGACCGCTTGTGGCCGCGCGGCGTCAAGAAGGATGAACTTCGAATGGACGCTTGGGAGAAAGACCTCGCCCCGAGTACCACTCTTCGTCGATGGTACGGACACGACCCGGAGAGGTTTCTCGAGTTCTCTCGCCGTTACACCACGGAACTGAGCTCCGCCTCGAGTATTGACGCCATCACCCGAGTTCGTACGGCGACCGGACGGAGGCGACTTCTCCTGCTGACCGCCACCAAGGACGTGGCCCACTCTGGCGCTGAAGTCCTCAGATCATTTCTTTCATCGAAGACATAGCCTCGCCGGCCGGCTCGTCCTCAAGGACGCTGTTGACGACCCTTGTGCAGCCCGGACTTGATCAGGCGGACACAGCATTGGCCTGGGCAAGGTTCGAGACGGGCCTCGAGACCGGCGCCATCGACTGATTCGGTGAAGCCGGTCAGGAATTCGAGGTTCATGCCACAGACGAGATCACGGTGCTTCTGCGCCAGAGCGTGGAAGGGACAGTTGGCCAGGGTGTACCCCTTGCTGTCACTCCGCGGTTCGTAGCCACATTCGCTCAACTCCCGGTACGCCGCCTCCCTGAGCTCATTGCGCTTCGCGTTCTCACCTGCCCGGTCGCGGGCTCGGGTGCCCAGCAATCGGCCCTCCCGCCGAGCGACATCGCCGAGCGCACGCGTCACCGGCATCTGCTCTCGTTCCGCCACGGTCACCGCTTCAGCGAGAAGCTGGCCGGCCAACTCGTACTCACGAGGAGGCACGCTGAACGAGACTTCCTCCTGCCGTGCTCGATAGAACTTGGCCGGTCTGCCCGCACCCGGACCACTGCGACCGGGAGGTCGCCGGTACTGCGTCTCGAGCAGGCCTAGCTCAGCAAGCTTGTCGAGGTGGAACGCAGCCACCCCACGTGAAACGCCAAACCTCTCGGCGACCTGATCCCGATTGAGTTCGTCGGCTGAAGACGCCACGAAGAGGTACATGTCTCGACGCAGCGCATCTCCCAACGCGGCGATCGTCGCCAGTCTGTCTACCTGGACGCTCATGAAGATATTCTAAAACTAATCAATCTTGACGAAACCACCATCGTCTTCTAATATCGATATCAGTGGCTGATAGAAGGACCATCGGACGTGTTCACCGCATCGGCCGTCGCCGGTCGCCCAGCAGCGGTCATTGTCCCCACACCGACGCTTCGTGTGGTGGAGCACGAAACGCCGGAACAAGTAGTCGTCGATTCAACGTTCACTCTGCGAGGTTCTGATGAGCATGAGCGCCAACGCCGAGACTCTCTCGCCGCATCCACGATCGGAGCGACCGAACGGCCTGCAGGTAGTCGCCGGCACCTCGGTCATCGATCAGGAGGCCGTGCAACGAGCTGCGCATGATCTTCTTGTGGCCCTCGGTCAGGACCCGACATGTGAGCATCTGAGCGATACTCCCCGCAGGGTGGCGGAATCGTTCACCGAGTTTCTGTCACCACAGTCGTTCGATCTCACAACGTTCCCGAACGACGACGAGTACGATGAACTCGTTCTCGCCCGCGACATCCCTTTCGTCTCGCTCTGCGAGCATCACCTCCTGCCCTTCCAAGGCGTTGCTCACGTCGGTTACATGCCGGGGGAACGCATCCTGGGGCTGTCGAAGCTGGCGCGCGTCGTCGATCTCTTCTCCCGCCAACTCCAGGTGCAGGAACGCCTGACCGTCCAGGTTGCGCGCTGGTTGGAAGAGCATTTGCATCCAAGAGCCGTGGGAGTGGTCGTAGAGGCTGAACACCTGTGCATGTCTCTACGCGGGGCCCGTGCGACCGGAGCCCATACCGTGACGTCGGCCTTGCACGGTTTGTTTCGCGATGATCCACGGTCCCGTCAGGAATTCTTCGCTCTGGCAGGCGGACTCCGACAGCTCAACCGGTGACCCACCGCGCTCCAGCGGGAATGCCCGATCCATGACGAACTCAACCCGCCAATGAGGAGACGGTGATGCAGACACCCAAGAATGTCGTGATCGTCGGAGCGAGTCTGGCCGGGGCCAAAGCCGCAGAAACGCTGCGGAACGACGGCTTCGACGGTCGGGTCACGCTCATCGGCGACGAGCCCGTTCGACCGTATGAACGTCCGCCGCTCTCCAAGGCGTACCTCCGTGGTGAAGCCGGATTCGAGGCTGCCGCTGTCCACGAACCCGACTTCTATGTATCGAACGCAATCGACTTGCATCTTTCCACCACGGTGACAGCGGTCGACTCGGGAGCTTCAGAGGTGGAAACGGCGTCGGGCGAGCGCATTGGATACGACCGACTGTTGCTCACGACGGGAGCTGGCCCGAGACGGCTGACCGTACCCGGATCGGATTTGGCAGGCATCCACTACCTCCGCAATGTCGCCGACTCCGACGCCATTCACGCCGCGGTGACCCGGTCCGTACCTGTCGTCGTGATCGGAGCGGGATGGATTGGATGCGAGGTGGCCGCCTCTGCCCGGCAGCTCGGGGCAGACGTCACCGTCGTGGACCCCGTCTCAGTACCCCTCCAGCGAGTCCTCGGCACAAAGGTTGGCGCCATCTTCCGAGATCTGCATACTGATCATGGTGTGCGACTCAGAATGGGCGCCGCATTGGAGTCTTTCGCTGGTTCGAAGACCGTCGAAGAAGTTCACCTTGGCGATGGTTCAGTCCTCCCGGCCGGAGTCGTCGTTGCCGGCATCGGGGTATCGCCCCGTACGGAGCTTGGACTTTCGGCGGGGCTCGACGTTGAGAACGGAATCCTCACCGACGAGTTCTTGACGACGAGCGTTCCGGGGATCTACGCCGCCGGGGACGTGGCGAATGCCTTTCACCCGTTGTACAGACGGCGCATTCGTCTCGAGCACTGGTCCTCCGCCCTGAATCAGGGTCCTGCCGCGGCGAGGAACATCCTCGGCACCCCGACTGCCTACGACCGAGTTCCGTATTTCTTCTCCGACCAGTACGAATTCGGCATGGAGTACAGAGGATTGGCCACAGAATCGGATGACGTTGTGTTCCGTGGGCACCCGGCCGAGGGAGAGTTCATCGCGTTCTGGCTTCGCGACGATCGTGTTGTCGCGGCAATGAACGCCAACATGTGGGATTACGGTGACCAACTCGACGCGCTCATCTCCTTCGGTGGCCCCCTCGATCGAAGTCGACTTGTCGATTCCAGCGTCGAGCTCAGTGAAGTGGCACCTCGAACGTGACCAGTCGAGGGTTCACTTCGTGCTCGTAGTCGACGCTCCGAAGATGTCACTGCCACCGCGTATGGTTCGGGACCGGCTCGTGAAGGCTGTCCGCTTCTCGCCCAAGGAATCCCACTGAGATTCTCGCTGGCTCGCGCCGAAGATCGGGACCTGGTCAGGCGACGGTAGGAGTCAGGTCGGCGCCCTCATCGGCAGTTGCGTCACCGTTCGGTCACCCGCCTGACCTCGGTTCGAGCTTCGCGCCGCCCACGGGGGTGCACCCTCGCTGTGGCGGCCCGGCCGTAGCGTTCAGGTCATGGACGGAGACGAAGGCAAGAGCCGAAAAGCCCCCGCCCATGCCCGCGGGCGCCCCCTGACTCGGCGGAACGAAGAGGGGCCGAGCAGCCTCGGCGGTCAGACCCCTCCTTCACGAGACGGCGAATTCATGATCGTCTCGGGTCTGCGTGCCTCTCGGCGGCGCCGTCACCTTCTCGTGTGGGGAATCTTCCTCCTGGTCGCGGCTCTGGTCGCTGGTGGGGTCGTCCAATGGCTCCGTGCATTGCCTGACTCGACGGTTCAGGCCACCGACATCAAGATTCCGGGAACACCGCCCGCTCTGACCTTGCCAAGCTCGGGCGAAGCGGCCGTGGGTGTCGACGGTGTCGGCATGGTGGGTCAATCGCAGGGGACGAAAGCCGTCCCGGTCGCCGGGCTGCTCGAGGTCCTGGCCGCCTACGTGGTCCTCAAAGACCACCCACTGGCCCCGGGTGCCGACGGACCGGCGATCCCCGTGACGGCAGACACGGTCTCCTCGTACAACCTTGGACGGCTCAGCCAGGAATCCGAGGTCCCGGTCACAGCCGGCGAGTCGCTGACTGAGCTTCAGGCGCTCGAAGGGCTGCTGGTCGACTCGGGGGCCGACATGGCGACGCTCCTGGCCGAGTGGGACGCAACCACTGTCAGCGGGTTCGTCGCCAAGATGAACACTTCGGCGGCCGCGCTCGGGATGTCCTCGACGCGCGATCACGGACCCGACCGGCGTCGCCTCGGGCTCCGTGAGCACGGCTGAGGATCTCGTGCATCTGGGGGAGGCCGCGATGTCCATCCCGGTGCTGCGACAGATCGTCTCCCTGGGCCAGGCCAGCGTGCCCATGACCTCGGTGGTGTACAACCTCAACTTCGATCTTGGCCAGGACGGGATCGACGGCATCAAGACCGGATCCGACTCGAGCGCCGGTGGCTGCTATCTCTTCGCGGCGCAACAGAACATCGACGGTAGGAACGTCACCGTCGTCGGGGCCGTCCTTGGTCAACCGGCCGGGGCGCTCGGGCCCAACACCACGGCGGTCGACGCCGGAGACGCACTGCTGAAGAGTGTCCTTGGCGCCCTGCATCCGGTCACCGTTCTCGCTCCAGGCCAACGGGTGGGCGAGGTCGTGACTCCGTGGGGTGCGAAGACGGCGCTGACCGTGGCCGACCCGGTCAGCGTGATCGCGTGGCCAGGCGTCGTCGTGGCCGTCGCTGCACGACCGCGCACGCTGCATCCCCACGACGGCACCTTCCCGAGCGGGAAGGACGTCGCGACGTTGCGGGTTGGGATAGGCGGTACTTCGACCACCACGGTGGCGCTGCGAACGGCCAGTGCGGTACCGCCGCCCGGGGTCTGGTGGCGCCTGACCCGCTGAGCCGACGCCAAGCCTGGTCATCGCACCGCGGCCTACCGGCGACGCCGACGGGGCTATGCGGCGTCGACCACGTCGGGCATGCTCATCGTGGTGACGTCGGCGGGCGGTGCTTCGACCCGCTCGTCGGCGGGTTCGTACCCGCGTGCCGAGCGACGGACACCGGCAAGCACAGTCGTGAAGGCGCCCAACGCGAACAAGGTCGCGACGGCGAGGACGGTGTGGAGGGAATGGACGACACCCTCGGCATTCGCCCCTGGGACCAGCGACGCCGGACCGGCGAGCGCGTTGAATACCGTCACGAGCACGGCCAGACCGACCGCGGCGCCCAACTGCTGGGAAACGTTGACCAAACCCGAGGCGGCACCAGCCATGGCGGGTTCCACCTCGGCCAGGGAGGCCGACGTGAGCGCGACGAACGTCATGCCGCTGCCGGCACCGATGAGCACCAGAGAGACGACGATCTGGGGGTAGGTCGTGGCCGCGCCAACCTGGGTGGTCAGGAGCAAACCGGCCGCGGCGGTCAGTGTCCCTGCCATCATCACCACCTTCTCCGGCACGCGGCGCATCAGCACTCGGCTGGTCAGTTGGGACGAGAGGAACACCGACACCGGCATCGGCACGAAGGCCAAACCTGCCCGCAGCGGAGAGTACCCCTGTACGTCCTGGAGGAATTGGCCCATGAAGTAGAAGAGCCCGTAGAACCCCGCGTAGAGGAGGGCGCCGCGCGCCGTTCGCTGAGTTGCGCGTCCGGTGGGCCAAAAGGCGCAGCGGGAGGATCGGCTCGCCGACTCGCCCTTCGTGCCACAGGAAGACCGCGAGCACCACCGCGCCGGCCACCAAGGCGACGAAGGCGCGTGGGTCGGCCCAACCGACGGCGCCGGCCTCGACGAGGCCGAAGACGATGGCGCTCACGCCAAGCGTGCACGTGAGCGCGCCGAGCAGGTCGAAATGGCCTTGCAAGCGACCGGTCTCGGCGAGCACACGCCGCCCGAGGATCCAGACCGCGACACCAATGGGGACGTTGACGAACATGACCCAGCGCCACGACACCCACTCCGTGAGCAGCCCTCCCACCACGAGGCCGGTGGCTCCGCCAGCGGCCGACACGGTCGTATAGAGGCCGATGGCGCGCACGTGGGCAGG
Organism: uncultured Acidimicrobiaceae bacterium; assembly: GCA_963824445.1. Lineage (GTDB taxonomy): Bacteria > Actinomycetota > Acidimicrobiia > Acidimicrobiales > RAAP-2 > Bog-473. The sequence goes on from CAWGPG010000006.1 coordinate 285,670, forward strand.
GCCCTCAGGGAAGGCGGTGGTCAAGAGGGACAGGGCGGAGGGCGCGGCGAGTGCTGCGCCAAGGCCCTGTACAGCCCGAGCGCCGAGCAGGGCCCAGCCGCTCAGCGCCAAGCCGCCGACGAGGGAGGCCGTGGTGAAGACGCCAATGCCGAGGAGGAACACACGCCGGCGACCGAAGAGATCGCCGGCCCGTGCGCCGAGAAGGAGAAACCCGCCGAAGGTGAGGATGTACGCGTTGAGCACCCACGACAGGGCGCCGGTGGAGAACCCCAAGCTGTCCTGGATGTGAGGGAGCGCGACGTTGACGATGGTCGTGTCCAGCACGACCATCAACTGCGCGGTCAGGATCACCGCGAGCAGCACTGCCGACTGGCTCAGGCGGCGCGCCTGTCCCGTTCCTCCGGCCCGACCTGGGAAAACAGAAGCCGCAGGCGATCGGCGGCCTTCCTCTGGGCGCGACAGGGCAAGGGGGGTTTGAGGCATTGACTTCCACCTTTCCGCTGGTAGTCTGGTGAAGCGGACGCTTCCTCCGTTTATTATACGGAGGGATCCTCCGTTTATCAACCCCGTCGATGTGAGGGTTCGAGGTCGAGGCAGCGACATGGTGACGAAGGTGGCCGGGCAAGAGATCGCCGAGAGAGCCGAGAGAGAGGTCGAGGCTCACGATTCGGTCCACAGCGACGGGGACCGGCCCATGCGAGCCGACGCCCGGCGCAACCGCGAACGGCTCGTCGCCGCGGCCAAGTCCGTCTTCGCCGAGCACGGCGCGGGCGCTTCGATGGACGCCGTGGCCCGGGAAGCCGGTGTCGGGGTGGGGACCTTGTACCGCCACTTCCCCACCCGCCTCGACCTGGTCGAAGCCGTCTACGAGACCGACGTCGAGGAGCTGTGGGAGGCCGCGCAGCGCGCGGTGGCCGACCTGGAGCCTTGGCCGGCGGTCGAGGCGTTCTTCGACGCCTTCGTGCGTTACACCGCGACCAAGAAGATCCTGCTGACCGAGCTGCACCAAGCCTTTGAGAAGAACCCCGCGCTCGAGGTCACGCGCCCGCGGCATGATCGACGCGTCGTTCGACCTCGTCGTCGAACGCGCCAAGGAGGCCGGCGTCGTTCGGCCCGACGTCGAGGGGTCGGATCTGACCCAGCTGGTCAGCCCCATCTGCACGAACGAGAGCATCCCTCCGGAGCAAGCACGGCGCCTCATCGGCATGGTGCTCGACGGGCTGCGCGCCTCCTCCGTCCAGGCTGAGACGGCCTGACCCTCTGCAGCACCGACACGTCGCTCAGGCTGACTGCGCCCTCCTCAGTGCTTCACCGAGCTGACGCCGTGATTCGATGTCGAGCTTCCGAAATACCTTTCGCAAGTGGTAGTCGACGGTCGCGGAACTGATGAAGAGTTGCGCTGCGATCTCCGCGTTCGTAAGCCTGTCCGCAGCGAGCTGAGCGACCCGAAGCTCCTGAGGCGTAAGTTCCAGCCTCTTGCGAGGTGATCGAGTACCAGTTCGCTTCCTGTCGCCAAAAGTGCGGCCTCCGCTCTCTTGGCAAAAGAGTTCGCACCCATGGCCGCGAAGAGCTCATGGGCCAAACGCAGCTGCGTGCGGGCATCGGCGCGTCGATTTGCTCGTCGGAGCCATTCTCCATAGACCAGGCGCGTGTGAGCGACGTCGGTTTGGACTGATGTCTGCTCCAAATGCCGAATGGAGGACTCGAAGAGCGCCTCCGCGTGCAGTGAGTCAGCCAACAACGCCTGCGACCGAGCGTGAAGTCCCAAGAGCCACGGACTTCCGATCGTCAGTGCTCGAGTTTCGAGTTCGCCGAGGAGCTCCTTCGCTTTCTCCTCATCGCCCGTTCCTGCCGCAGCTTCGACGGCCAAGGCAAGAATGTCCGTGGTGAATCCGATCACCTTGTGGTCGCAGAGGTACTCCGTCGCATCGATGGTCGAGGTTCCGGGCAGCCATGCCATCTACGTGTCGCAGCCCGCCGCGGTGGCGTCGCTCATCGTGCAGGCGTCGAACGCCTGAGGTCATGAAACGTCCGCCTTTCCGCGGGCGAATGTCGGTGGCCGGCAGGAAGTATTCCTGCCGGCTACCGCTCATGGTTCAGACAAGCCCCGATCCGTGATCCGATTGCTTCACACTCGACATTCGGAGATGATCGTCTTCCGTCGAATGGAGTCAGGAGGAGCACCCCCATGACCCTGAGCAGCCGTCACCCCACGGGCTCGGCACGGCCGGGCCAGCCCAATGACCGGCCCAAAGCACCTGCTCCCCCTCCCCCACCTCGCTGGCGGATGTGGCTCTTGCCCGCTGGCATCATCATCACGCTGCTCCTTCTCACGCTGCCACACACCTCCTCCACGCCGACCAAGAACTTCAGCTACTCGACCTTCTTGTCCCAGGTGGAGAAAGGGGAGGTGCGCACGGCGTCGGTCAATCCGAACGGAGCCATCTCCGGCACGCTCAAAGGTGGCGACGACTACAACAGCCAAATCCCCACGGCCATCGACGACACCCAACTCGCTCCGACCCTCAAGTCCCATCACGTCGACGTCACGGGCGAGGGCCAGGGTTCGGCGCTCCTCGTCGATCTGTTGTCCTTCCTCCCCCTCCTGTTACTCGTCGCTTTCTTCATCTGGATGGGCCGCAGAAGCTCCAAGCAGCTGGCCGGGGGCATCATGGGCTTCGGAGGTTCGAGGGCCAAGGTCTACGACGAGGACCGGCCTACCACCCGCTTCGCCGACATCGCCGGCTACGAGGGAGCGAAGCGCGAGGTGGCCGAGGTGGTCGACTTCTTGAGCCACCCGGAGCGCTACGCCCGGGCGGGCGCCATCGGACCCAGAGGGGTGCTGATGGTAGGTCCTCCGGGGACCGGCAAGACGCTCATGGCCCGAGCGGTCGCGGGCGAGGCGGGGGTTCCGTTCCTAGCCCTGACGGGCTCGAGCTTCGTCGAGCTCTTCGTGGGCGTCGGGGCATCCCGCGTCCGGGACCTCTTCGCCGACGCCCGCAAACGGGCGCCTTCCATCATCTTCATCGACGAGATCGACGCCATCGGCCAGCGGCGAGGCGGCTCCATCGTGTCCAACGACGAGCGGGAGCAGACCCTCAACCAGCTCCTCGCCGAGATGGACGGGTTCGATCCCACCACCGGTGTAGTGGTCATGGCGGCGACCAACCGTCCCGAGGTGCTCGATCCCGCCCTGCTCCGACCTGGCCGCTTCGACCGCGAGGTCGAGATCCCTCTGCCCAACCAGGCCGAGCGGGCAGCCATTCTGGCGGTCCACGGAAAGGACAAACATCTGAGCGAAGACGTGGACTTCGATGCCGTGGCCCGAGCGACCCCGGGGTTCTCGGGAGCCGACCTCGCCAATCTGCTCAACGAGGCGGCGATCGTCGCGGTCCGTGACGGACGGGACGTGATCTACGCCCATGACATCGACGAGGCCAGGGACCGGATCATCCTCGGACGCCGCGACGCGTCGAACGCCTTGCTTCCGGAAGAGAAGCACTCTGTGGCCGTGCACGAGGCAGGTCACGCCCTCGTTGCCTATTTCTCGGCACACGCCGATCCGGTGGCCAAGATCACCATCCTCCCGGCAGGACGAGCCCTGGGGGTCACCGAGCAGCTGCCGGTCGACGAGCGCCACCTCTATTCCGAGAGCTATCTCCTCGACTCGCTCGCCATCCGTCTCGGGGGAAGGGCATCCGAGATCCTCGTGCTCGGCGAGGCCTCGACCGGGGCCGCCAACGACCTCTCCGGCGCCACCGACCTGGCCATCAAGATGGTGAGGGAGTGGGGACTGTCCCCACGCCTCGGCCCGATCGGCTACGGGTCAGACCAGCCTTCCTACGTCAGCGGGCCGCCCCTCGGCCAAGAACGTCCCTATGCCGAGGGTACCCAGGAGGTCATCGACCAGGAAGTGAGCCGCCTGCTCGTCGAGGCCGAAGAACGAGCGCGCCAGCTGCTGAGCGACAACCGAGCAGCGCTCGATGCCGTGGTCGGGGCACTCCTCGAGAAGGAGACGATCTCGGGCGGAGAGCTGGCGGACATCGTTGAGCATGCCCACGATGCCGCCAGCGGTGCGTCGTTGGCGGCATCGAACTCCAGTTCGGCGACTTAGCGAAATGCAATGCCAGGGCTGGGTGTTGAGAATTACGTATCGAGAGATTCCGCATCGAGAATGACCCCGAGTAGGAGGAGATGTGACGCACCAGTACCAGAAGGATGAGTCGGCGATCGCCGGGCTGACGCCCCGGCAGCGTGCCGTCACGCAGGAAAGCGCCACGGAACCGGCCTTCGACAACGAGTTCTGGGACAAGAAAGAGGCCGGGGTGTACGTCGACATCGTGTCCGGCGAGCCTCTGTTCGCCTCCCTCAAGAAATTCGACAGCGGATGTGGCTGGCCCAGTTTCACCATCCCGCTCGAGGCGGCAAACGTCGTCGAAAAGACCGACACCAGCCACGGGATGATCAGGACAGAAGTCCGCTCGGCGCACGGGGACAGCCACCTGGGCCACCTCTTCGAAGACGGACCGCCAGACGAAGGGGGACTGCGCTACTGCATCAATTCGGCTGCGCTGCGATTCGTCCCCTACGAGGATTTGGAGCGAGAAGGCTACGGGCAATACAAAGGGCTCTTCGAGGGAGCCGGCGAAGGAGAGGAGACGACTTCATGAGTCAACGCACCGAGACGGCGATTCTGGCGGGTGGATGCTTCTGGGGCATGCAGGACCTGATCCGCAGACGCCCCGGAGTCATCTCGACCCGGGTGGGCTACACCGGAGGTGACGTCGAGAATGCGACGTACCGCCATCACGGCACCCATGCCGAGGCGATCGAGATCACATACGACCCCGAGTTGACCTCGTATCGGGACCTGCTCGAGTTCTTCTTCCAGATCCACGATCCGACGACGCGCAACCGACAGGGCAACGACGTCGGCACCAGTTACCGGTCTGCCATCTTCTACGTGGACGATGAACAGCGCCGGGTGGCCGAGGACACGATTGCCGACGTCGAGGCGTCAGGGCTTTGGCCTGGCAAGGTCGTCACCGAAGTCACCCCTGCGGGCCCATTCTGGGAGGCCGAGCCAGAGCACCAGGACTACCTGGAGCACTATCCGAACGGCTACACCTGCCACTTCCCGCGCCCCGGCTGGGTCCTTCCCCGCAGGAAGGACGCCGTGGCGTGAAATCCGTCGAGCCCTAGGTCTAAGAAACCCCGAGTGGAGCCGGCGCAAAGGCGAGGTAGTCGTGGATCGATCTGACCGCAGCCGATCCTTCGCCGACGGCGGTGGCAACGCGCTTGGTCGAACCGGATCGAAGATCTCCGACGGCAAAGAGTCCAGGGTGACTCGTTTCGTACGGAAGAGGTGAGCGACCCAAAGCGGTCCATGGCCCGTCGAGATCCTCAGCGGTCAGCGATCGATCGGTGAGCACGAAGCCGTGATCGTCAAGGGCAGCGCAGCCAGAGATCCATCCTGATTGGGGGTCGGCGCCGATAAAGGAGAAGAGAGCCGCGCTCGGCATGTCCCTCATCCCATCAGGTCCCTTAATTCGTACCGACGTCAGGATTTGGTCACCCTCGAGCCCGACGATCTGGCTCAGGGTGACGACGTCGATACGAGGGTGGCTCTCCAGTCTCTGGACGAGATAGCCCGACATGCTGGCGTTGAGCTCGGCCCCTCGGATGACGTGCGTCACCACGCTGCCCTGGTCGGCCAGGAAAATCGAAGCCTGGCCTGCTGAGTTGCCTCCGCCGACAACCACGACCGGGCTCTCGGCGCACATGCGAGCCTCGAGATCCGTGGCGGCGTAGTAGACGCCCTTGGCCTCGAACTCATCGATCCGATCAACCTCGAGTCGCCTGTAGCGGGCGCCGGTGGCGGCGATCACGGCTCGTCCTGCCACCTCCGAGTTGTCCGAGAGTTGGACGACGAGGTGGCCCGCCCGTTCTCGCAAGCCAATCGCCTGGCACGGCGCAGTCAACTGCGCACCGAATTTCTCCGCTTGCACGAATCCACGCTGCGCCAGCTCGGAACCGGAGATGCCCGTCGGGAAGCCGAAGTAATTCTCGATTCTGGAGCTTGTTCCGGCTTGGCCACCCGGGGCCACCATGTCGACCCCGAGCGTCCGGAGTCCTTCGCTCGCTCCGTAGACGGCTGCAGCCAAACCGGAGGGGCCTCCCCCGACGATGACGAGGTCGAAGCAACGCCCTGGAAGTCGATCGACCGTGAGACCCAGATAGTCGGCGAGCACGCCAGGCGTCGCGCGACGAAAGACCTTTCCCGAGGAGACGACGACCGGAAAGTCGGACGGCGAAAGCCCGAATGTTTCGATCATGGTCTCGACGCGGGGGTCGCCGTCGGGGTCCAACCACTCGTGGGGAATGCGCGTACGTGAGAGAAATTCGCGCAGCTGAAGCACCTCCGGCGAGAAGCGAGAACCCACGACTCGTGTTGCTGAGCCGGCACCGGTCATCAGTTCGTTGCGTCGGGCCATGAAGGCCGCCAGGATCTTGTCACTCAGATGTTCCTGCGTCGCAAGGATGCGGCGGAGCTCCTCGACGGGTACTGCGACAAGTTCCCCGCTCTCCGCGACCCTGGCCGAGACGAACACCCGGAGACCCGTCAACAGGTTCAACTCGCCAAGGAACCGTCCTGGTCCGTGCGTGAAAAGGAGCCGCTCTTCTCCGTCGACGTCGAGGACGATCTCGATCCGGCCGGAAAGAACGACGTAGAAGTCATATCCGGAGTCACCCGCCCGGTAGAGGTATTCACCGGCCTGGACCTGCTGACGACTTCCGCGCGACTCCAATAAGGCGATCTCGGCATCGTCGAGAGTAGGGGCCTGCGCCGTCTCAATCATGGGAACCTTCGGATCGTGGGCACCATCGGTATCGTGCCAGAGTACGGGTCGTCGTGGCCAGGGCGGCGCGGTACCGCCGCAGCCAATCCAACGCCTTCAGATCTCCGGCGTCTTCACCCGATCCGCTCAGTTCCGCCACGAGAAGCGCCGACGGTCGTTGACGCGTTCTGGTTCCCCCTTCTCAACCGAGTCGTCCGAGGAGAGAGACGAAGGCGACGGCCGATAGCTGCCACCCGCCTTGTTGCAACCGGCCCCGACTCTCGTTCCGTAGGCCGGCGCGATGCCATTCCGAGCGCCGGAACGCTCTTCCGATGAAGGGTGTAAGCCTTGTTGCTGTCGGCTACTTCATCCGCACGTCCAGGGACCGATCGGCCTGGAAACGATTAAAGGAAACGATTAAAGAGAGGTGAATTGATGCGAACCGACGACGATCAAGGACACCAACACTCCGCTGATACACCGACGCACATTCCGGACAACTCGTCCAAGCCTGCGGTCACCGTCGTGGGTGCAGGGATCATGGGCACGGCCATGGCGACTCGTTTGATCGATCGCGGCTTCGACGTCACCGCATGGTCACGACACCCAACTTCGAGCATCGCTCTGGTTGAGCGTGGTGGCACCGTGCGGACACACGTGACGGACGCCGTGGCCGAAGCACAAGTCGTCATCACCATGCTTCCGAGCGCCGACGTGACGCGAGACGTGATGTTCGAGAGTGGTGCGCTGCAGCACATGCCTCCGGGTGCGATGTGGGCGCAAATGGGAACGGTGGGTGTGTCCGAGACGGAGCGCCTCGAGGTCGAGGCCCACCAGGTGCGTCCCGACGTCACCTTTGTCGATGCACCTGTTTCGGGCAGCCGAGTCCCGGCCGAGACAGGCCAATTGTCGATCCTGGCATCCGGACCGCCAGCCGCGGCCATGAAGTTGAGAACGGTCTTCGATGCGCTCGGAAGGTCGACACTCTGGCTCGGGCCGGCTGCGGCGGGCAGCCAGATGAAGCTCGTCTTGAACACGTGGCTCGCCTTTCAGACCGAAGGTGCGGCAGAGTCCGCCGCGCTGGCGAGCCGTCTCGGACTGCGAACGGATGACCTCGCATCTGCGCTCGAGGGCAATCCACTCGCATCCGATTACGCCCTTGCCAAGCTCCGACGGATGGTCGACGGTGACTACCAGACGGACTTTTCGCTCGGCTGGGCGCTGAAGGACCTGGATCTGGCCGCTGAAATTGCGCCGGAGAGCGCGCCCATAGCGGCAGCGATCGCGGCGCGCTGGCGCACGCTCGTGAACGATGGATGGGGACAGGCTGACGTGAGCGCGGCCCGCAACGGCCTCGGATCGGACACCACCTCGACCAAAGGAGGAGTCGGGTGACCGCCGTCATCATTCTCGGAGCGGCGGCCGTCGGGTACCTCCTCCATGCCGGGGTTGCGTGATGGCGCGCCAGAACCCTGAGGACGCCGGCCTCAAGGCCATCCTCATAGTCCTGACCGCGGCCACCGGTCTGATCGATGCTGTCTGCTACTTGGGCATCGGTCACGTGCTCGTCGCCAACATGACCGGCAATGTGGTCTTCCTGGGATTTGCCCTCGCGGGTGCGCCGGGCTTTTCCATCGCGTCCTTCCTCGTTGCCCTGGCCACGTTCCTCCTCGGAGCGACCGCCGGCGGCCGACTCGGAGCCACGCTGCACGGGGACCGTCGCCTCTGGTTGACTTCTGCGTCCGCCATCCAAGCCGGGCTCGCGACGATTGCCGCTCTGGCCACCGTGACTGGGCTCTTGGGACCGACCGGCTTCGCCCGCTTTTGGGTCATCGGCCTCCTGGGCGCTGGAACTGGTGTCCAGAACGCGACGATCCGACGCCTGGGTCTGCTGGACTTCACGACGACCGTTTTGACGATGACCCTCACAGGGCTCGCCGCCGACTCGACGCTTGCGGGCGGAACCCATCCGCGCCAGGCGCGTCGCATCGGTTCCGTCGTCGCCATGCTCGCCGGAGCCGTGGTCGGTGGAGCACTCATGGTGCACGCGGGCTTCACGACCACCCTGGTCGTGCTGGCGGGATTCCTCTGCGCCGTCACCGTCGGCTTCGCCGCGGTCGGTGGTGAAGCCCCCGTGGCGGGCGCCCTGTCATCCTCGTGAGCCCGCCCGCTCACGATCCCGCTCGTCTCGGGGCGATCGGACGATCTTGGTCCGGTTGGTGCCGCGAGGTCGTGCGGGGGCAACACCCGCGTCCCCCGTGCATTCAGAGGAGCCACAAGCGTTGGAATACCCGTGGACCATTTGTCGTTGAACCTCCCACCTTGTTCGTGAGAGGAACGAAATTGGCAGTTGCAACGACTGATGCGACAGAACGCGACGGACCGCTGTTGGACGCATATTCAAAGATGGTGACGAAGGTGGCCGCGGACCTGACGCCGCGCGTTGCAGCGCTCGAGGTCCTGCACCGCCGTCGGGATGGCCACCTCGCCGGAGGTGCAGGCTCGGCGGTCGTATTCACCGACGACGGGTTCCTGTTGACCAATGCCCACGTCGTGGGAAACGCAGAAGCTGGCCGGCTGTCGTTCTCGGATGGGAGCGTGGTCAGTTTTCATGTCGTGGGCACGGACCCTCTCTCCGACCTCGCCGTCATACGAGCCGACGGCGCCACACCGCCGCCGGTGCAGCTGGGTGAAGCGTCCGAGCTGCAGGTCGGCCAGCTCGTCGTCGCGGTCGGCAACCCGCTGGGCCTGGCCGGAAGCGTCACCGCCGGCGTGGTCAGCGGCCTGGGGCGGTCGCTTCCAACGAGGGCCGGCGCGAACATCAGGGTGATCGACGACGTCATCCAGACCGACGCCGCGCTCAACCCTGGCAACTCTGGAGGGGCGCTGGCCATTTCCTCTGGCGATGTCGTCGGGATCAACACAGCAGTTGCGGGAGCAGGGCTCGGCTTGGCCATTCCCATCAATCCGACGACGCATCAGATCGTCGCGACATTGATGGCCGACGGCCGAGTGCGGCGGGCGTACTTAGGGCTCGCTGGCAGCCCAGTGCCTCTTCCCCCCATTCTGGCCAGTCAGCGCGGGCAGCGAAGCGGTCTCCGAGTCGCTCAGGTGGTCTCCGGTGGACCGGCAGCCAAGGCCGGGGTGCTTGCCGGAGACCTGTTACTCAGTGCGGGCGAGACCCCGGTGACAAGTGCTCAGAACCTCCAGCGACTGATGTTGGCCGATGCCATCGGTCACCCGATCACGCTGACCGTGGTTCGAAACGATGCACTCGTCGACGTCGTCGTCGTGCCAGCTGAGTTGGTTCTGGATGACTGAGGACTACGTACGTCACGTCAGGGGCACGTCAGGGAAGGTGAGAGAACTGCGCTCATATTCTCGAACACGCCTCGCAGGCGGTGACGGGAAACGCATCCCGTTAGAGCGTTCGCCCCTATCGTGTGATTCGTAGCCAAGAGAACACCGTCCGGCACGAACACTCCGTTCTCCGTGAAGGTTTCAGTCGACAGGAGGTGGGCACGTGCCCGATCAGCCAATTGACCCCGCCGTCCCACCGAGCGGTACTGGTTGTCTCGAATGCGAGGAGGCCGGCGGGTGGTGGCTCCACCTGCGGCGCTGCACGCAATGCGGCCACATCGGATGTTGTGACAACTCTCCAAGCCAACACGCCACGAAGCACGCACGCTCGTCGGAACACCCGATCATTGCTAGTTTTGAGCCCGGTGAGGACTGGTTCTACGACTACCGGACGGACGAGACCGTGGACGGTTCACGCCTTGCTCCGCCGACGCATCATCCCCTCGAACAGTCGGTGCCTGGGCCTGCGGAACGCGTTCCGCCTGATTGGCAACGAAGACTTCACCCATAACTGCCGGGCTGGCGGCCGGATCATGGCGCATATCGACACCTCAAAGGTCAGCTAATCCTGGGCTTTCCGCTCGGACTTCCCAACTCGTCCTGCGGCGACGATCGACTCTCATTGTCCATCGGACGATCGACATCGAGTCGCGGCCCAATTTGCAGAGAGGCGCTTAAACATTCACAACGGGATCCAGGTGGAGCGGATCCTGCGACCTTCGATCACGAAGTGAATCGGTGGACGAAGGCTAAGGTTCGCCCACGGAGGCCGGCATCAGCCGGTCGGCATGGCGGGAGGAACACGTGGGTCTTTTGGGCGGGATCTCGACGACCATTCCGGCTTACACCGGAGCGGGGACAACCATCACCATCCCCTCTATACCGGATGGGTCATTCGGTGTCAGTACACATAGTGCGTCGATCGGGTCGTCGAGTGTCGGGCTCGGCGCGAGCCTTCTCGGCCTGTTTCTCGAACTCTTCGCCCTCTTGTTCGCTCTCTCACTGATCGGCGTCTTCGTGATCATCGTGATCGCCAATCGAGCCGATCCTGATCCGAGCGGACACAGACCACAGTCCGTCTACTTCTTCATCGTCTCCTTCGTCACGCTCTCCGTCGCAATCTTGGGATCGGCCGTGATTGTGGGAGGTCTCGCTGCCCTGATCGGTCATCACTCCAACGCCACCTCGAATGCCGCGGCTCGGGCGATCGTCCTGGGTGCTTTGACCACACTCATCAGCCTGTTCCTCCTCGTCACACACCTGCGTCGAGGGCTTGAACTCGCCCGGACAGACAATCAACCGGCGGGCCCGTCGCGACGGGTCGGCCAGAGTTATGTGTCCTCAGTGTCTTTCGTGTCAGTCGTGAGCCTTCTCGTTCTCTTCGTCTTCATCGTCTACTTGATAATTGCCATGGTCGCACCGGGAGTGTTCGGATCCCTCGGAGGCCGAGCCGATACGGCTCGCGTGATCGTCGTCGCTCTTTATCTATGGGTGGCGGCTGTTGTCGCCTTGTCGACCCATCACAACCTCCTGTCTCCCGGGCTGGACATCTTCGGTCGCCCACGTGGACCCATCGCGCCAAACCAATGACCGGCCCGTTCGTCCGCGCCGCGACCCCCGGGGATAACGCCGAGGCCAGGTTGCGGTTGGCAAAGATGGCCTGGCGTGAGCGGCACGACGAGCCCTGGTATCTGCTACGAAGGGGGTAGCCGTCTAATTCTCCCCGGGCCATCATCAGGCACTCCGAGCTCGACCTTCGCCGGCAAATTGCAGCAGAGGAGGAGAACTCGTCCTCGCCCCTTTGGAATGATGCCTTGATGCAAAAGTGGGACCGCGAGATGAGTTGCTCGATGACGAGAGAGGGCACTGGTGGAGACCGCTGACCTGATGGTGCAATGTCTGGAGAATGAAGGTGTCAGCTACGTCTTCGGCATCCCAGGTGAGGAGAACATCCGATTCGTTCTGGCGCTCGACTCCTCCAGCATCAAGTACGTTCTGGCGCGGCACGAACAGGCGGCGTCGTTCATGGCCGAGACGTTCGGCCGTATCACTGGACGTGCTGGTGTCTGCTCATCGACGCTCGGCCCGGGGGCAATCAACCTCCTGCTCGGCGTGGCCGACGCATCAACCAATTCAACCCCCCTGGTCGCGCTCTCGGCTCAAGTCTCCAGGTCAAGGAGCTTCAAAGAGTCACACCAGAACATTGACCTCGTCCCCATGTTCGCACCAGCGACGAAATGGTCTGCACTTGTGCCTATGCCTGCTGCAGTGCCCGAGATGATGCGAAAAGCCTTCAAGCTCGCGCAAGCAGAGCGGCCAGGTGCCGTGTACCTCGCCATTCCCGAGGATGTCGAAGCAGAGCCCGTCGCTCCTACGTTGAAGCCGCTGCGAGTGAACGTCCCACGATCAGAGGATCCCTCTCCCACACAGATTCTGCGAGCCGTGGACGTCTTGCAAGCAGCCAGGGCTCCTATCGTCCTCGCCGGCCACGGTGCGGCCCGAGATCGGGCTTCGGCCGCGCTCGTTCGCTTCATTGAGCACGCTGAGATCCCCATTGCAACGACATTTCATGCGAAAGGTGTTGTACCCGACGACCACCCGAACGCTCTCGGCGCGGTGGGGTTCATGAGGCATGACTATGCGAACTTCGGCTTCGACGCGGCCGACGTCATTGTGGCCGTTGGCTATGAGCTCCAGGAGTTTGACCCCGTACGGATCAACCCGAATCGCGACAAGACGATCATCCATGTACATCGGTTTCCGGCTGAGGTTGATGCGCACTATGACGTCGAGGTTGGCGTTTTGGGAGAGATCAGCCGAAGCCTCGACGCATTGACCGCTGAACTGGGTGTCTGCTCGAGCGCGGTTGCAGAACATCAGAAGATCCGGTCGCTTCTCGGGGCCGAGCTCCAAGAAGGTCGCGTGGATGATCGTTTTCCGCTGGCTCCGGCGCGGATCGTCGCAGACACCCGAGCCGCCTTGAAGCGAGGTGACGTGGTGCTCGTAGACACCGGGGCATTGAAAATGTGGATGGCTCGCCTGTACCCCACCTATGAACCCAACACCTGCCTCATGTCGAACGGGCTCTCGACCATGGCGTGGGCACTCCCCGGTGCGATTGGCGCCAAGCTCGCGAGGCCTGACGCCCGCGTTCTTGCGGCAACGGGCGACGGTGCCTTCCTCATGAACTCTCAGGAGATCGAGACCGGGCTGCGCCTCGGCATTCCGTTCGTGATTCTTGTCTGGGTCGATAACGGGTACGGGTTGATCACCTGGAAGATGCAGCTGGAGCTCGGTACCGCGACGCACACGGACTTCCAAAATCCCGACTTCGTCTCATACGCCGAGAGTTTTGGGGCCACGGGCTACCGCGTGGAATCGGCCGAGGAACTTCTTCCGATACTCCGCGCTGCGCTTGCCGACGACACCGTGTCTGTCATCGCTTGCCCCGTGGATTACTCCGATAACCTCCGACTGACGGAGGCTCTTGGTGATAAAAAAAAAAAAAAAAAAAAAAAAATAGGAGATCGAGACCTCGGTGCGCCTCGGGATTCCGGTTCGTGATTCTTGTCTGGGTCGATAACGGGTACGGGTTGATCACCTGGAAGATGCAGCTGGAGCTCGGTACGGCGATGCACACGAACTTCCATAATCCCGACTTCGTCTCGTATGCCGAGAGTTTTGGCGCCACGGGCTACCGAGTGGAGTCGGCTGAGGAACTTCTTCCGACACTCCGCGCTGCGCTTGCCGATGACACGGTGTCAGTCATCGCTTGCCCCGTGGACTACTCCGATAACCTCAGACTGACGCAGGCTCTTGGTCAGCTCGACGGGCACATTGGATGAGGGGGTGTGTGCGAACGGGAGTTGAGTCCCAACGGGTGGTGTACGAGGTGCTGAGGTGCGACGTCCCTCGCATCAACCTGTTCTCTGATTGGTGATCCTATGTTGCGCTGTCAGTGGCGGCCTCCTTCCCGGCGGCGTCGATGGCCGGCCGCGGGTCCTCGGGCGAGGGGTCGAGCACCTTGTTCGTCTTGAGAGACTCGGCGCTCATGTAGCGCTTGGTGATGGCCCACTCGTCGGTCTGCTCGGCCAAGAGCGCCCCGACGAGGCGGGTGACGGCGGCTCGGTTGGGGAAGATCCCGACTACGTCGGTGCGTCGTCGGATCTCTTTGTTGATGCGCTCTTGGGGATTGTTGCTCCTGATCTTGGGCCAGTGCTCGGCTGGGAAAGGCGCTGAAGGCCAAGATGTCGTCGGCGGCGTCGAGGAGGTAGGTCACGACGTCGACAAAACCGGCCTGGGTCAACTTGTCCGTGACGTCGGCCAGTTGGCTCCAGGTGGTGTCACGGTCGGGCTGCTCGAAGATCGAGCGCACCAAGGTGGCGATCATGGGCCAGTTGGCTTTGGCACACCGAGAGGCCAGGTTGGCCATGAAGTGGGTGCGGCACCGTTGCCACGAGGCGTCCGAGAAGACCAGGGCGATGGCCGCCTTGATGCCCCCGTGAGCGTCGGAGATGACGAGCTCGACGCCAGAGAGGCCCCGGGCCACCAAGGCCCGCAAGAACGCGGTCCACGCCGCGGTGTCCTCGGTCGTGGCGATCTCGAAGCCGATGATCTCGCGCCGGCCCTCGGCGTTGACTGCCGTGGCGATGACGGCCGAGATGTTGACGACCCGGCCCCCCTCGCGCACCCGCTGAGTCAACGCATCGATCCACACGTAGCGATAGGGCCCTTGGTCCAAGGGGCGCTCCTTGAACTCGGTCACCACCTGGTCGAGGGCGGCCGCCATGCGCGAGACCTCGGACTTGGAGATCCCGTCGATCCCCATGGCCTTGACCAGGTCGTCGACCCTCCTCGTCGAGACCCCCTCCACATAGGCCGCACAGATGACCGCGACCAGGGCCTGTTCGGCGCGGCGACGGGGCTGGAGCAAGAACTCGGGGCTGTAGACGCCGCGGCGGAGCTTCGGCACGGCGAGTTCGATCGAACCGACTCTGGTGTCCCAGGGACGCAGGCGATAGCCATTCCGCGAGTTCTCGCGCTCGGGGGTTCGTTCGCCATAGGCGGCACCGCACTGCATGGACGCCTCGGCACTCATGAGCGCCTCGGCGAAGGCGGCCAACATGGCCTGGGCCAAGTCCGTGTCGCCGCCCGCCCCTTCGAGGTACTTGCCAAGCCAGGCTGCCGCGTCGATAGTGGTTCCGACGTTCACCGTGATCCTCCTCAAGTTGTTGTGTGGAAACTGCTGCTTGAGGTTGACGCGGTGATCGTCGCGTCTGGGGGATCCTCGGGCACCGAAGTGCCAAGGACCTTGAGATATCGCCTCTCGGGGCAATCAGGGGGCCGGTTTTCCGACCGATCCCCCGATCAACTCGTACACCACTCGTTGGGACTTAACCGCGAACCGGATCTCCTCATGATCAAGAGTAAACATTCGTGCCTTCGTCAGGTGGCCCACGCGCAACGAGAGGCTCTGTCAGAGGGTCACGGGTGGCTCGCTTGTCGTGTGGGATTTCGGGATTCTTCTGACATTTCAGCGCAAGAGGCGCCGAATGGCATCCGGGAAGCCCTTGGTCTCTGAGGGCGAGTCTTGTTTCGCGTGTTGTCCACATTGCTTGTTTGGCCAGCCCTCGGGAGCTGCCAGCCAAGTCGGACCTCACACGATGTCGGACGCACGGCCGCTCAGCCTGACGACTCCCGAGAGCCGACTGGTTCAGGCTCGTGACTATGGGTTTCCTTGATTCGTTGGCCGATTCCATCCTTGTAAGCTGGAGTCACGCTTGCCGCGGGAGCACGAACCGGGTACGCCATCGGGTGTGAAGTGCAAAAGGAGAGGCGATGCGTGCGGTAACTGTGAACCAGTTCGGAGAGTTACCCAAAGTCGCCGACGTCACGACCCCCTCCGAGGGTCCAGGTCAGGTTCTCATCAAACTCGTGGCGGCTTCTGTGAACCCAATGGACGCCAAGTTGGCGTCTGGCGCATGGCGACCGGCTCCTGTCACCTTCCCCATGATCCTTGGGGTGGACGGGTCCGGGATCGTCGAGGCCATCGGTGAGGGCACGACCAGGTTCTTCCCAGGGGACAAGGTGTTTGGCCAGCTCTTCATCTCGCCTGTCGGAGCATTTGGGACCTATGCCGAGTATGTGGCGGTCACCGCAGACGCGCCTTTGGCTTGCGTGCCCAAGGGTCTCGATCTCATTGAGGCTGCTTCGGCGCCAACCGCCGGTGGCACGGGGCTGAGCCTGATCGAGCTGATTGAACCCCTTGACAATCAGGTCGTCCTGATCATCGGAGCCGGTGGAGGCGTTGGTACCTGCGACCCAATTTGCGGTCAACGCAGGGGCGTCCGTGTTCGTCAACGTCAACGCCGAAGCAGAAGACAGAATGCACTCGTATGGCGTGACCAAAACGATCGTTCGCTCCGCCGTGTCCGTAGCCGAAGCAATTCGCACGGCACACCTCGATGGGGTCGACGTTTTCGATCGACCTGGTAAGCAACGCCAATGCGTTTGCCTCTAACGCGAGCGCTGGTCCGCCCAGGCGGAACTGCGATCACGACCCAGTACGTTGCCGCTCTCCACGCCCTGCAATCATCGGGTATTCGTGGCATCAACTTCGCCTTTCTCCGACGAGCGACCTGTTGCAAAGAGTCGCGAACGTTCTCTCGCGGACCGGATTGTCGTCGAGCCGCCAATTACTCGCATCACCCTCGATGATGTGCCGGGCTTGTTCGGACCCCAGCGGCCGTCCTCTTCAGACGGCAAGACCGTCATCGTGATGTGAACTCTGCCCCACCCAATACAGTACCCTCCCTAGAGTAGCTAGCTTCTCGGTTCTTCGCCGTAGCCGGTCCAACGCTTCGATTGCAAAACGGTACTGGCGAGCTAAGTACGTGACTTGATTCCCAGCTTTCGGTACACCTTGAGAGGTGTAGGCAACGTGACTGTGGCTACATGAAACAGCTGCCCGGCAATTCTTGGTTGGTGGCACCGAGAGAGGCAAGCTCTGAAATTGGCATCTCTTGCGGCGTGATATGACTTGGGACTGAACGGTGCGCTTCCGTGCTCGCCCTTCGGTTGCACGCAGCTCTGATCCGGCTCGATCCGCGAATCCAGACATACCAAATTCCTCGAATAGCTCGTAGGAGCGGCGTAGCTGGTCCCGGGCGTCCTTCTGCCGGTGTTCATCCGCCCGAAAGCCACTCTCCGTAGAGCAGGTGGCTACGGGCGACCTCGAACCGGCACACGCGAGGGCGAAGCCGGTCGAGTGCCTCCTGGTATAGGGATTCAGCCCGTTTACCGTCGGAAAGCACGGCGCGACATCTCGCCTCAATGGCGAGCGCCCAGTCAGATCCACTCGCTTCCGTACTCTCGGCGAGGCGCTCCAGCACGGGCCTTGCCTGCGCAACGTTTCCCGTGCGGCTCGCTGCCTCGATCAGCTCGACTGCAGACCAACCCCAGAACCACATGTTGTGGCGATCGCTGACAGCTTCGCATGCGGCATTGAATGCTTCTTCATAATGGCCCCGGCCGTTGCATAACACGGCCTTCGCCCACAAGGCGACCGTAATCGCCAGGCCTTCACCTCGCGCCGTTGAGTCCTTCGTCGTTGCGTCGATAAGCCGGCGGGCCTGGGGCTCGTCCGCGGAAGGCTGCGACCGTGAACGCGGCGTTGGGCAGATGGGTCACGTCCAATGCGTCTGTCACGATCTGTACCTGATCGACAAGGAGGGTGGCTTCTCTCACCTCTCCGGCGAACAGACATATCCCGGTTTGAGTGCTGAGGGCCATAGGTAACACTGACAGAGCCCCGAGCATCGCGGGCGAGTCGCTCATGCTGTGCGGTGAGCACATCCCACCCTTCGTAGTCCCAGATCAGGCCGGCGGTCCCACCGGCCAACCACGACCATCGCAGCCGGTCCTCCACGCTGATGCCGTCGGCCGTAAACGCTTTAAGCGCTTCCTTCAAGACGGCGGTGCCCGATTTGTGCCCCTCGGTGATCAACAGGGTGAGGCCGTCGAGCAGTAGATCCTGTGCCCGGACCGGGCGAGCAGAACCTAGAGCAAGCGCGCGCCGCCTTTGCGACGACCTGTGGGCTGGCGTCCGTCGCCAGCCGACCGGAGAAGAGTGCAGCGTTCAGCGCCTCCAAGTACGTCTCTTTGGCCAAGCCTGCGTCGACCTGTTCCAAGCGAGAGGCGGCCTTCAACAACCACGCCGAGACTTCGTTTCCCCGATTGCGTGCAAACGCAATGTGGCCAAGAAGCGCATCAAGTTGCGCCTGGTCCAAGGCATCCAAGGGACCCCTCCACGATGGCCGCCAAGGCGGAGGCTGAGTCGAGGGCTCCTGCAAGACGCTTTGCATCAGCTGCCCGAAGGCTTCGGACAGCCCGAAGCTCAGGGGCACTGGTGAGCCCAACCGACCGCTTCCGGAAAGGCGCCTGCTGCGGCAAATCCGCCTCACGACTGAGCTCGTTCCGCCGACGCCTGCAGCTCGATCGCGACAGCTTCGTTTGGGCGGATGGTTGCTTGGGCGAGATGCCAGGCCCTGCGATCGGGGTCTGAGTTCCAATCCGTCGCGAGACCGAGGGCGCGGTGCACCTCTTCTGGTTCCTTCGGGGATGCTGTGCTGTAAACCGACGATCTCACTAGTGGATGGTGGAACACAAGCGTTCGCCGAATTCGATGAGTCCCTCCTTTTCGATTGGTTCCACCGCCTGCTCGGCTATCCCCAGCTCCTCAGCAGCTCGCCATACGATCTCGACGTCACCGGTCGGGTCTGCCGCCACGATGAGCGGTCACCGTCACGCGTCTGCCGGAAGATTTCGCAAGTCGGCGTCGATAGCTCTCCTCAATCTGCCCGGCCAGGGTGGCGGAGACTGGGAGACCAAATCCGCCCGCGAGCTGTGCTGGAGAGAGACCTTTGGGAACAAGGTCGAGGGGACTCCGTCAGTTCCACCGAAATACGCACGATCCACGACGCGGTCGTCGAGCCGATCCGGAAGGACGGTTGCCAATTGCCGCCGCGTCCTGCTCCCCAAGCCGCCAACGGCGGGCTCAGGCACTCCTCGAATCTCATCTGTCAACCTGCACGCTGCGAAGACGAAGGCCACGGCATCTTTCGACAGATGGCGGGCGGCGAATCCGATCACCTGGGCCGACGAAGAATCAAGCCACTGTGCGTCATCGACGACCCACAGTACCGGCCGTTCCGCGCTCATTTCGGATAACACGTTGAGCAATGCCAAACCTACGAGCATTCCGTCCGGAGCTATGCCGTCTTCTCGCCCAAAGATGATGTCGATCGCCTTGTGCTGAGGTCCAGGAAGTTGATCTAATGCGCCTGCCGCTCGACGAAAGAACTCCTGCAGGCTTGCATAGGCAGACTCCATCTCCGCTCGCTGCCGGCAGTGCGAAGCACGGTGAAGTCACTCGCGGAGTCGACGGCATAGTTGAGAAGCCCGAGTCTTTCCGATGCCCGGTTCTCCGTGGAGACAGATTGCTCCGGCATCCCCCGCTCGATTTGCATGAGTAAGGCCTCCAACACCTGGCACTCGTTTTCCCGACCCAACAGCAGCCTCGACCCCCGGAGACGGGTTTCGAAGCTCACCACCGCGCTCAGGCTGCATGTCAGTGCGGAACGTCTGATCAACGAGCAGGAGCGACCCCGGCCGATCGGCCACTCGCCTGCTTGACAAGGCATACCTATCCTAAGGCGCGCTTGAAATCGGCAGCCTCGACGATGGACACCAGATCGACTGGGTCACCATGTTGCCGGCGTGCGGGCCGGGCGTCGAACGCGGCCCTTGCACCGCCCTAAGAGAGCGCTCTCGCTGGGGCCGTGAACTAGGGGACTTCCAGGATGCGACCCCGGGCCGTTCGATTCAACATCAAACGTGACGGAGAGTCCGGTACCGGCCGCTAACACAACCAGCTTTTGTCCATCGACCCTGATTGGGCACTAAACCGGGAGGCATATCCCCGTGTCAAGACTTCAAATCATCATCGGAAGTACCCGTCCGGGTCGGGCTGCCGACTTGGTCGCTCCGTGGGTTATCGACCGTGCCCAGAACCACGGCGCGTTCGAAGTCGAGATTCTTGACCTTCGCGACTGGCCACTGCCGATGTTCGCCGAAACATTTCAGACAGTCGGTGACTTCAACGATCCCACTTACTCGTCACCTCTCGTCCGATCATGGAACAAGAAGATCGCGGAGGGTGACGCCTATCTCGTCATCACTCCCGAGTACAACCACTCCGTACCAGCGGTACTGAAGAATGCGATCGACAGCGTCTTTGTCTCCTTCGCGTTTCGCAACAAGCCGATGTCGGTTGTCGGGTACAGCGGCGGGATCGCCGGGGGGGTACGCGCCATCGAACATCTCGCCCAAATCGCGGTCGAGGCCGAAATGATGCCGCTGCGCACCGTAACGATCTTCCCGCAAGTGTTCGAAGCGTTCGACGAAGAACAACGCCCGAGGAATCCCGTAGCAGAACTCAGCTTGCGGATAGCCCTGGACGATCTGAAGTGGTGGTCGGATGTCATGGCGGCAGGTCGGGCCAAAGGTCAGCTTCCCCCGGCTGCGTTCCGGATCCAAGCTGCGGCGGCCTCACTCAACGAGGTTGAAGAAGAGGCGGTGTAGTCGCTCTGGAGCTCATCAGCCGTGCACTGAGGGGACGGGCTCGAACGGGCTTGCACCCAGGGTCAAGTGGTTCGCACGTCATCGAACGGCCAAGACGCCCATCGTCAAGGAGTCAACAAGATGAACACTGCGCTACCGGCACACCGGAGGCGAAACGAACGAGACGATGCCGGTCAGTCCGGCTGAGTTCGGACCCGACCCGAGACGCTGGTTCATCCTGGCCGTCGTCGTCGTCGCCCACTGATGGTGGTGCTCGATGCCTCCATCGTGACCATCGCACTGCCGTCGGCTCAGCGATCACTCCATATCTCGGTCGCCAACCGACAGTGGGTCATCACGGCCTATACGCTCGCCTTTGGCGGGTTGCTGCTGCTCGGTGGTCGTATCGCCGACTTCGGGGGCCGGCGCCGGATGTTCATCGTGGGACTGATCGGCTTCGCAGCTGCCTCGGCGCTTGGCGGCGCGGCTGTCGATCAGGCCATGCTCTTCGGGTCCCGAGCGCTGCAGGGTGCCTTTGCCGCGCTCATGGCTCCTGCGGCCCTGTCGATCTTGACCATCACGTTTCAGCACGACGCCGGGGAACGGGCCAAAGCCTTCGGCGCCTACGGGGCCGTCTCGGGTGCCGGCGCCGCGATCGGCGTGCTGGCTCGGCGGCGTCCTCACCCAGTACGCATCGTGGCGGTGGTGCCTCTTCATCAACGTTCCGATCGCTTTGTTGGCAGCGGTCGCGGCGTTCGCGGGTCATCGGTGAGAGCCGGGCCAGCGGGAAAACCCGACTACGACATCCCAGGCGCGCTGCTCTCGACGGCTGGACTGGTCAGTCTGGTCTACGGATTCACCAAGGCGGTGACCGACGGCTGGTCGTCGACGCCCACGCTCACGTTGATCGCAGTGGGCGTGGTCCTCCTCGCTGCCTTTGTCGTGGTCGAGGCTCGCTCCGCCGACTCCGCTGCTGCCGCTGCGGGTTGTCGTGGAACGGAATCGGGGCGGCTCTTACCTGGCGCACGCTCCTCGTCGTCGGTATGTTCGCCATGTTCATCTTCATCAGCTACTACATGCAGCAGATTCTCGGTTACTCAGCAGCCAAAGCCGGCGTCGCCTTCCTTCCCTTCGCGCTCGGCGTGATCGTCGCTGCGGGGGCTGCAACGAACTTGCTGCCCAAGGTCGGACCTCGCATCACGATGACCACTGGCCTTCTCCTTGTCTGCCTTGGGTCTGTTGTGGCTGACCCAAATCGGGGTGCACACGTCGTACTGGACCCACGTCTTTCCGCAACTGATCGTCATGAGCCTCGGGATGGGTCTGGCCTTCACCGCTCTGAGCAGTACTGCGCTGACCAAGGTGCGCGAGCGAGACTCTGGCGTCGCGAGCGCGATGGTGAATTCGACCCAGCAAGTCGGTGCGTCCCTGGGTGCGGCGCTCCTCAACACCATCGCCGCCACCGCGACGGCTACCTACCTCGCATCTCACGGACCGCGACTCGGCCCCGGAGGCTCTGGTACATGGCTTCTCAGTGGCATTGGCCGTCGGGGCGATCATCGTGGCAGCGGGCGCCGTCGTCAGCGCCGTATTGGTGAAAGCGAAGGCAACGGATCTGGCAAACCCGGCCGCATCGCCTCATCCTCGCGAATCCTGAGCCGCATCGCCCGCATTGAGCGAGGGGTACATGACGCCGGGTGAACGTCATGACACGGATCACACTTCGGAGGATCTTCGATGACTAATGCGATCGTACTGACACAGTACGGGCCCCCAGATGTCTTGGCATGGAGAGAGGTACCGATGCCGGAGCCCGGCCGTGGACAGGTACGGATCCGCATCAGGGCCGCCGGGGTCGGCCCCACCGATCTGAAGATCCGGCGTGGCGAGGTCCCGTTTCTGACTCCCGGGACGGGGTTCTCGGGTTCGAGGCGGCTGGTGTCATCGATGCGGTCGGTTCGTCCGTCTCGGGAGTAAAGAAGGCGACGAAGTCGCCAGCCTCCTGCTCGCCCTGGGAGGCTACGGCGAATATGCCCTCACATCCTCCTGGACGTTGAAGCCGCCGAAGGTCAGCTGGGAGGATGCGGCCGCCCTGCCCGCGTCGGCAGAGGCCGCCGTGGGCACGTTGAAGCAGCTGGGGCTCACTGGCGGCGAGACCCTTCTCCTGCTGGGTGCCGCTGGATCGGTCGGGATGGTCGCGACGCAGCTTGCCGTCTCCCGGGGTGCCACGGTCGTCGGCGTGGCGGCGCCACGGGACGACGGTCTGTTGCGCGATCTGGGCGCCCTCCCCGTCAGCTACGGACCGGATCTGGCCGTCCGGGTCCGCGAGATCGTCCCGTTCGTCGACGCCGTGCTCGACGCAGCCGGGAGGGGCGGGCTCGCCGATGCGATAGACCTCGCTGGGGGGCCGGCACGGGTCATCACCCTCGCGGACGAGCACGCCGCCGACTATGGCGTCCGCTTCTCTGCCGGCACGCCGGACCGCGCACCCGAGGCTGTCGACCAGACCATGCCGCTCCTCGGTTCTGGCAGTCTTCACCTTCGTCGTCAGCTCCACCTCCCCATGGAGCAAGCGGCCGAGGCACACCGGCTACTCGAGAACGGCGATGTCCACGAGAAACTCATTCTTGATGTCCCATGATCAATCGAGGAACGTGCAACAACGCCAATTCGTGCTCATCCCACGGGTAGGCCCCCTGCGGCCTTCTACCGGATGTTCCCGGCCGCTCTCGGCGGTCCCAACGGCAAAGGAGCTCCTGCCATGACCTCACCCGTCATCATCGAAGCGGATCTGCCTGACTACGCACCCGTCCCAGCCGCAGCGCTCGGCCCGGCGCTCAACGAGCAGGGCTACTACTGCGGGCGTGTCGAGAGAAACCTCTTTTGGGTCACAGACGCCACGTATCAGTCGGCGTTCCTTGCCACCGACCAGGGGGTCGCGCTCTTCGACGCTCCGCCAACCATCGGGCACAACTTGCAGCGGGCCGTGGACGAAGTCGCGGAGAGCGAGGGCGTGAGCAACCAGGTCACGCACGTCGTCTACTCACACCACCACGCTGACCACGCCGGTGCCGCTGATCTTTTCGGGAACAACCTCACGAGGATTGGCCACGTGGAAACTCGGCGCCTGCTTTTGCGGGACAACGACCCCACCCGGCCGGCGCCAGATGTGACCTTCACAGACACCTACACCCTCCGGGTCGGAGACGAGCGGGTCGAGCTGGCTTTCCGCGGGCCGAACCACTCGCCCGACAATATTTTCATTCACTTTCCCGACCACGATGCCCTGATGCTCATCGACATCGTCAACTCGGGCTGGGTGCCGATTTACAACTGCAATTTGAGCGAGGACATCCCGGGCTACATCGACGCTCCGGGGATCGCTCTCACCTATCCGTGGAAGACCTACATCGCTGGTCATCTCGGGCGACTGGGGACTAGGGAGGACATCGAACTGCACCAGGCTTATATCTCCGACATCGTCGAGAGTGTTACGGCAGCGCTCTCGACCACGGACCCGACACCGTACTTCGTGAAATATGGGCAAAACGCGTGGGCGGGCGTGAAGGGATACCTCGATGCAGTTGCCGACACGGCAACCGCTCCGGTCGTGGAGAAGTACACCGGCGTGCTGGCTGCGGCTGACATCGTTGAATTCACTCGGAGTTCCACGTTCCAGATCATGCAATCCATGCGCCTCGACCTTGGCGCCGGTTCTCAGGTGCACCCCTGACCGTCCTTCGACAACCCGAGGCCGGGCGGCAAGAGTGAGCCACCCTTGGGCGGAGCTCCATGACTCGGCAATGCACCCATCTTGATCACGTAAAACTCCTGGACAACTTGTTCACGGGATGTGAGGAGTGCCTCGCTTCAGGTCTGCTCGACTGGGTGCATCTGCGGGTGTGCCAAGAGTGCGGTCACGTCGGCTGTTGTGATCAGTCGCGGGGCAGACACGCTTCGGACCACTTCCACGGAACCGCTCATCCGGTGATCCGATCCTACGAGCCAGGAGAGGATTGGTACTGGTGCTATGTGGACGAGTTCACCTTTGAGCTCGAGGAAGCACCACCCGCACCGTCACACCCCTAGAGTGTTGCAATGGTGTCCCTGTTCGACTACGACACTCGACCAGCGACCCCAGGAGTTGTGCTCATCGACACGGGGACGTCGGCGGAGGCATACCGGATAAGGGACTTCCTGAGCCGGAACGGCCGTCCGTACGAATGGGTTGATCTCACCGATGCCGAACGGGTTCGATCAGTCCTGGGTGAGGCCGAGATCAACCTCACCTCGCTCCCCATATGCGTTCTGCCCGATGGCACGCAACTGTCTCCCGCCACGCTCGAGCAGGTTGCCGCCGGTCTGAGAATGGTCGCCGGACCAACGCGGTCCGAGTACGACTTGACCATCGTGGGTGCGGGTCCTGCGGGCCTTGCGGCAGCCGTCTACGCCGCTTCTGAGGGTCTTCGCACGGTCGTCCTCGAAGCGATCGCCCCGGGTGGCCAAGCGGGCACAACCTCAATGATCGAGAACTACCTGGGGTTTCCCAATGGGATCAGTGGAAGTGAACTGGCCACCCGCGCTGTCGCGCAGGCTCGTCGATTCGGGGCAGAGATCCTGCTTGCCCGTCCCCTGACCCGGGTCTCGAAGGAAGGCTCTCGCTACCGAGCCGAGCTTTCCGATGGCACAAGCCTTCTGGGTCGGACGCTCTTGCTGGCCAGCGGAGTTGAGTGGCGACGCCTTGACGTTCCCGGAATCGAGGAGCTCTTGGGTGCCGGCGTGTACTACGGGGCAGGACCGAGCGAAGCGCTGGGCTGCGCCGGCTCCCAGGTCGTGATCATCGGTGGAGGGAACTCAGCGGGTCAGGCCGCGGTGCGGTTCTCGCGCTATGCGCTTCGAGTGACTCTTCTGGTCCGCGGTCCGGACCTCGCCGCTTCCATGTCCAAGTACCTCATCGACACCATCTCGGGGATACCCAACATCGAGATTCGCACAGGAACACAGGTCGTCGACGTGAAGGCTGACGAACGCCTGCGCGAGGTTCTCGTCACATCGCCCCAATCTCAAACAACCCAACCACTCCGCGCCGACTCCCTGTTCATTTGCATCGGAGGCGAGCCAAGGACAGACGCCGTCGCTGAGACCGGTGTGACGATCGACAGTGCCGGCTACATACCCACGGGTGGTGAACTGGGCTCGCTTGCCCCGCGACATGAGGACTGGGAACTCTCTCGACCACCCCTGCCCCTCGAGACGAATCTGCCGGGGCTCTTTGCCGCCGGCGACGTCCGGCGAGGATCGACGAAGCGTTGTGCGGCAGCGGTCGGCGAGGGTTCCATGTCGGTGGCGCTCGTTCACCAACGGTTGGCAGAAGTCGGCGGTGAGTGACGCCGCAATGCCCCCGGACATGGGCGATCAGAAGGTGAGCGAGTTCTCGCATCTCAGCTCTAGAGAGCGGATTGACGGGGTGGCGGACGCCCTCAAGAGCAACGGGATTCAGGCCTTGCCAGTAGAGACCGGATCCGAAGCGAGGCAGATGGTCGCTTCGCTGCTCCCCGAAGGTGCCGAGGTCTTCAACAACACATCGCGCACTCTCGAAACGACGGGCATAGCCGACGACATCGAGAGGTCAGGTCGCTATCAGTCTCTGAGGCTCCGCCTCTTCCAGATGGACCGAGAGATGCAAGGGGAGGAATTTCGCACTCTCGCGGCATCGCCTGACTATGTGGTGGGCAGCGTGCACGCTGTCACAGAGGGTGGCTCTCTCCTGATCGCCTCGGCGAGCGGCAGTCAGCTGGGTCCTCTTGTCTCCGGGGCCGGACACGTCATTTTCGTCATCGGAGGACAAAAGATCGTGCCCGACGTCGAAACCGGATTGAGACGAATCTTCGAGTACTCACTCCCCCTCGAAGACCAGCGCGCGCGAGATGCCTACGGGGTATCGAGCGGGGTCAACAACATCTTGATCATCAATCGGGCTGTCGCGGTCGATCGAATCACAGCCATTTTGGTCCACGAGTCCCTGGGCTTCTAGCAGCGGTGGGATCGTCTACTTCGAACAAGGCGCTCGTGATGACCGAAGGACGCCCGGCGGGCAGGCCACCGGCGTCAGCGCCGGATGACTACCGACGGTCACCGACAGCGGCAGTCTTGCGGAGATGTTGGAAGGTGGCCACTGTCGTGAGTCGCCGCGGAACGAAGATGATTTGGCACGGGGCTTCAGACGTGTTCGGGCACCGCGAGACTTCAGGCCACCTGCTCTACGACGCGCCAAGTGCGACTCGGCTCGAGGAGCTAGGCCCCACGTTCGTGAAACTGGGGCAGCTCCTGTCGACCCGTTCTGATCTCATCCCACCCAGCCTTCAACAAGAGCTGTCGCAGCTGCGAGATCATGTCTCGACCATCCCGACGGAAATCGTCATCGCCGAGCTGTGCCGGGGCACCGGTTCGGCCGTCTCGAACGTCTTTGCCGCGTTCGACATGGCGCCGGTGGCCTCTGCCTCGGTTGGTCAGGTACACCGCGCCACGATGATCGACGGACGTCCGGTCGCGGTCAAAATACGGCGTCCCGACATCCGATCGGAAATCGAAGCCGACATCACGGTACTGGCTGCGCTGACCCGTCTGGCTCGTCTCTCGCGGAGACTCCGCAGATACGATCCAACGGGGATCGTGGGCGAATTTTCCAGGATGTTGCTCGCTGAGACCGATTTCATGGCAGAGGCCAGCAACATCGACGCCGTCCACCGCACCTTCGCCGATGACGACACGGTGTCGATTCCGGGCCTCGTGGGAGACCTTTCCAGTGAATCGGTCCTCG
Organism: uncultured Acidimicrobiaceae bacterium; assembly: GCA_963824445.1. Lineage (GTDB taxonomy): Bacteria > Actinomycetota > Acidimicrobiia > Acidimicrobiales > RAAP-2 > Bog-473. Next base: position 313,309 of record CAWGPG010000006.1, read on the forward strand.
TGATGGATTGGATCGACGGCATTTCGCTGAGCAACCTCGACGGACTCGAGGAAGCGGGAGTCGATCGGACCGCCATGGACGCGCCGTCATTCACCTCTACGCCAAAATGATCGTTCGATCCGACCGGTTCCACGCCGATCCGCACCCAGGAAACCTCTTCGCGATGCCAGACGGTCGCCTCGGCGTGGTGGACTTCGGCGAGGTCGGTGCCGTCACACCGCCGACGCGCACTGCGTTGACCACACTGCTCCTTGCCGTGGTGAGCCGAGACAGCGACGCGCTGGCCGCCGCCGTCCTGTCGATCACTCGCGTCTGTCGCCCGGTCGACCGGACGGGACTCAGTCAGCAACTCAATGCGCTGCTCGAGCCGATGATCGGTGCCGAGTTGCAGGACCTCAAACTGGGACGTGTGCTTCGCGGTCTTCTCCACGTACTCCGCAGTCAAGGTCTCATGCTTCCGGCCGATCTCGCCGTGCTGGTCAAGACCGTGATCGAGTGCGAAGCGACCGCTGACGAGCTCGACCCCACACTCAATGTGAGCAGTTTCCTGGGTGAGCTCGGCTCGGTAGGTTGACCGCGCACGCGGCCGACAGGTCGACATCGACCCCTCAACTCGGTGCAGGAACTACGCCGAAGAGGGTGCCGAGACAGTGAGGGAAAGGGTGGCCTCGACGGTGGTCTTGGTCTTGGTCTTTACACCACCGCCGACCGTCGTGACAGTCTCGGTGACGCTGACCTTAATCGGGTGCGTCCCAAGTGCCCCGCTCTTGGGGACCGCGCCCGAGAGTAGGCCGGTCGAGCTCAGCGTGAGCCACGAGGGCAGCGTGACGCCCTTCCACTTGAGAGTGCTCTGGTACGGGCTCGTACTGGTCCCCTCGTTCTGCACGGCAAGCTGGGTCGGCGCGTACGCCTTGCCCGGCATGGCGGCGGGAAGTGACGCCGTCTCGATCAGGAACCCACCCTCAACGGCTCCGATAGTGCAATTTCCAGTGCTCGCGACACCGCGTTGGTCGACCCGGCCGCACAGCTGCGTAGAGCCCGCGAGGGCACCGACGGGGATGATGCCCGTGGCCGGGCTCCCGAGCGTGGGGAGCGCCGTCTGGGTCGGACCACCGTTGGGCCCGAGGGCTCCGAGCTCGGGGTTGGCGTTCACGTCCGTCGACGCGCTCAGTCCACACGATGTGTCGTCGGTCAGGTTGTAGCCGAGGTCGCCGATGGTGCCGCTGCCGGCGCTCTGGCAATCGGACACCGAGATGGGCGCCGAGGTGGCGTCGGCGATGATGGAGGCCGCCGTCGTGAGGGTTCCCGAGTTGTAGATCTGGGGGGCCGAGTTGTCCGCCACTGAGGTGCCCGTCACGGTGAGGGCGTCCGAGTTGTATAGGGCCCCGCCGGCGCCCGTGACGGAGGTGTCATAGGTGGTGTTGCCGGACAGAGTGCTGTCGTCGAGGGTCAGCGAGCCCTCATTGTCTATCGCTCCTCCGAATTGGGAATCGTTTCCTGTCAAGGTGCTGTCGTCGATGACCAAGGTGCCGTGATTCAAAGCTGCGCCCCCGCTGCCGTCCGTCGCGTAGCTCCCCGTCACCGTGCTGTCGGTGAGATACAGGTTGCCGTAGTTGTTGATTGCACCTGCGCTGCGGGGCGATGTCCCGCTCAGGGTGCTGTCGTTGATGGTTGCTGTTCCTGTGTTCAAGATGGCACCGCCTCCACCTGTGCCCGCACCACCCTCGATCACGTCATCGTCAGCGCTCAGCTGCCCTCCGTTGGCGATAGCACCACCCCCATTGAAATATCCGATCACGGTCGAATCGTTCAAGGTGAGGGAGCCACCGTTCAAGATCGCTTGCCCCGACGTGCCCGGGGAGAAGATGATGTCGCTCACCTTTAGCATGGCCCCTTCGTTGGAAATCCCTGCGCCCTGGACAAAGTCGCCGTAGGGGGCGTCAATGGTGAATCCCGAGAGGTTGACGTTGCCGGCAGCAAAACGAAAGTCCCCGATGTTGCTACCGGCGCCCTTGTTCACGATGGTGTGCGGGGCACCTGCCCCCACGATCGAGAGCGACTGGAGCGCACTTGCGTCGATGGAGTCACTCCCGTCGTAGGTCCCAGCCGCCACCTTGATGATGACGTTGTCGCCGGTATCTGCGGCTGCCACGTTGAGGGCTTGACTAATGCTGTTGCACGCGCTGGCCTTGGTGTACGCGCTCCCGGTGCCCGTCGTGGAGACGTAGAGCTTGATGGTCGTCGTCGCTCCGGCTGGAAGCGATCCGGTGACGGCCGAGAGAGCCAAGACCCCACCGCAAAGAAGAGATCCTGCCACGACGGCGCGGCACAACTTGAAAAAAGACGTCCCCACTGACAGCACCCTCCCGCTCCGAGGCGCGTTGCGCACGTTGGTGGCACACAGTAAGCACGGACATCGTCTCGGGGCAACCGGTGTGTCCCGAAAACCTCGTGACGGAAGTCCCGCTCGGGCTTGGGCGCTCGTCGCGACCGTGCGCCTTCGGCACGGCGCGAGTCAGAGACGGTGAGCGAGAGGCGTCACGAAAGTAGTGATTCGTGGCAGTTCTGGCGCCTCACCTCATAGACGCCCGAACACGACTTGGCAGCACCCGAGAGACGGTGATGCTCACGCGGCGGCTGATCAGTTGATGTGGATCCCCGAAATCGCCCGGCTGATCACGAGCCGCTGCACCTCGGACGTCCCCTCGAAGATGGTGTAGATCTTCGAGTCCCGGTGCCACTGCTCGACGGGGTTCTCGCGCACGTAACCGTAACCGCCGAGGATCTGGATGGCCTGCTCGGTGACCCAGACGGCGTTCTCACCGGCGTAGAGCTTGGACATGGAGCCCTCGCCGTTCTCGAACTTCTTCCCGGTTGAAGCCATGTTCGCGGCGCGGAGCACCAAGAGGCGAGCGGCGTCCGTGTGCATCTTCATGTCGGCCAACTTGAAGGCGATGGCCTGGTTCTCGATGATGGCCCGGCCGAACTGCTTCCTCTCCTTGGCGTAGTCGAGGGCGTACTCGTACGCGGCCCGGGCGATCCCGACAGCCTGGGCGCCGACGATCGGCCGGGACGCCTCGAAGGTGGCCATGGCGGCCTGCGTCGAGGTCCTCTTGCCTTCCCGAGCCCGAGCCAGCCGCTGGTCGAGCTTCTCCTTGCCGCCGAGAAGGCAGCGCCCGGGGACCCGGCAGTCGTTCAGGACGACCTCGGCCGTGTGAGAGGCGCGGATGCCCATCTTCTTGAACTTCTGTCCCTGCGAGATGCCGGGCGTCCCCTCGGGCACGATGAAGCTCGCCTGCCCGCGGCTGCCGAGCGCAGGATCTACCGAGAGCACGAGGACGTGGGTGTTGGCGATGCCACCGTTTGTGATCCAGGTCTTGGTGCCGTTCAGCACCCACTCGTCCTTGGCCTCGTCGTACACGGCGCGGGACTTGAGCGAGGAGACGTCGGACCCGGCGTCGGGCTCGGACACGCCGAAGGCGGCGAGCTTGATGTCCTCGGGAGTCCCGAAGCACTGCGGGATCCACTCCCCGATCTGCTCCGGCGTCCCGTTGGCGAAGATGCCGGCGACGGCGAGCGTCGAACCGAAGATGGCCAACGCGATCCCTGCGTCGCCCCAGCTCATCTCCTCGTTCACCAGGCACATCAGGAGGCCGGTCGGGTCCGAGAAGCACTGGGCGATGAAGTCGAAGGAGTAGAGCCCGACGTTCGACGCCTCCTGGATGATGGGCCAGGGCGTCTCCTCACGCTCGTCCCATTCGCGGCCGGCCGGCCGCACCACGTTCTCGGCGAACTCGTGGACCCACTTCTGGATCTGCAGCTGGTCCTCGTTCAGCTCGAGAGAGAAATCGGACATCTCGGCCCTCCTTGCGACCTTTCGACAGTGCATTTCTGCACGTCCCTCGGTGCGATCTATGTTACCCATCAGTAACCTACCGAGCAGTAGCAGGCCAACGATTCTCGCCTGACCAGGGACGACGCGACTCCGCTGCGTGTCGCCTTCGCTCTCCCTCCCGCGACGGCCGTTTCCCACGCGCTGCTGCAGCGGCCGTTCCAATGCGCCCGAGCTGCCGCTCGCCTGACGCCGAACAACGGGCCGGGGTCAGCGGTGAATGGCAGTGCCCGACGGCGTGTCCTCGACCGTCCACCCCAGCGCGACCAGCTCGTCGCGCAGCGCGTCGGCCCGGGCAAAGTCCTTGGTCCGGCGGGCCTCGTCGCGCTGCGCCACGAGACGGCTGGCTGCCTCGTCCACGTCGCCGGACCCTTTCCGGAGGGGTACGCCCAACGCCGCCGCAAGGACCGCGGCGGTCCGTGCCAGCCGGGCACCCTCGTCGTGATCGCCTTCGTCGGCGATGGAGTGCGCCGCGCTCACCAGCTCGAAGATTCCCGCCAGTGCACCCGGCGTATCGAGGTCGTCGTCCATGCGCGCCATGAACGAGGCGAGCGCATCGGGGTCGGCGTCGCCGGCGTCGGTCGACGCGACCACGTACCCCCGGCCGCCAGCCACCAACAGATCCGCGATGGCGAAGCGGCGGGCGAGGGCGTCGAGACGCTCGAGTGCCTTCTCGGCGTCGGCGACGGTCTGCATCGTGACCTCTATCGGGGAGCGGTAATGCGCCCGCAGCACGAGCAAGCGGTACGCCGCGCTCGTCATTGCGCTCCAGCATGTCGGTGAGCGAAGTGAAGTTCCCGAGCGACTTGGACATCTTCGTGCCCTCGACCTCGACCCAGCCGTTGTGCACCCAGTGACGGGCAAAGGTGCGCCCGTCGGCGACGGCCTGGGCGCGCTCGTTCTCGTGGTGGGGGAAGGCGAGGTCCCGGCCGCCGCCGTGGAGGTCGAAGCCGTCGCCCAGGAGATCGAGCGACATGACCACGCACTCGGTGTGCCAACCGGGTCGCCCGTCGTGCCACGGCGCCTCCCAGCTCGGCTCCCCTGGTTTTGCCTTCTTCCACAGCGCGAAGTCGAGCGGGGAGCGCTTCTCTTCCACGGTCTCGACCCGGGCGCCGGCACGCAGCGAGTCGAGGCTCTGGCGGGCCAGCAGGCCGTAGCCAGGAACCTGACTGACCTCGAGGTAGATCGCCGTCTGCCGTCTCGTAGGCCACGCCGCGGTCGAGGAGCTCGCCGACGAGCGCGACCATGCGGTCGATGTACGCCGTCGCATGCGGAGACTCGTCGGGGCGCATGATCCCCAGCGCGTCCATCGCCTCCCACCAGCGCGCCTCGAACTCGACCGCCACCTCGGGTTCGGTCCGCCCCTGCTCCGCCGCCCGCTTGATGATGTTGTCGTCCACGTCGGTGACGTTGGAGACGTAGGTCACGTCGAGGCCTTTGAAGAGGAGGTACCGGCGCAACACGTCGAAGACGAGCGAATAGCGACCGTGTCCGAGGTGGGGCAGGTCGTAGACAGTCGGGCCACAGACGTACATCGACACCTCGCCCTCCCGGCGGAGCTCGAAGGGACGCACGGTCCCGGTCGCGGTGTCGTGAAGGTGCAGCACCCAGGTACGGTAACCCGATCATGTCGAGGCCCTTGACCGACTCCTCCTCTTCGCCTGTTCTGCCCCGCGCTGCTCAGACCAGCTCGGCTCCGGCCGCCCCGTCCTCGACGATCGCCCCGTCTCCGACTGCTGCCGAGTCCTCGACCATCGCCACGTCAGCGTCGGCGACCACGACCTCCGCATCCCGTCACGTGCCCGAGAAGCCGAGCCTCGAAGGGCTCGAGCACCGCTGGGGCGAAGAGTGGGAGCGCGCCGAGGCGTACCGGTTCGACACCTCTACGACCCGAGACGAGGTGTTCTCCATCGACACCCCGCCGCCGACCGTCTCCGGCTCGCTCCACATGGGATCGGTCTTCGGGTACGTCCAGACCGATGCCATCGCGCCGTTATCGACGGATGCGGGGCTGGAAGCTCTTCTACCCCATGGGATGGGACGACAACGGCCTTCCCACCGAGCGCAGGGTGCAGAACTACTACGGCGTGGCCTGCGACCCGTCACTCCCCTACGACCCCGACTTCGTGCCGCCCAAGGATCCCGGCAAAGAGGCGATCCGGGTGAGCCGGCCCAACTTCATAGCGCTGTGCCACGAGCTCACGGCGCAGGACGAGCAGGCCTTCGAGGACCTGTGGCGGCGCCTTGGGCTCTCGGTCGACTGGAGCCTCGGCTACGCCACCATCGACGACCGCAGCCGCCGCACGAGTCAGCGCATGTTCCTCCACAACCTGGCCCGCGGCGAGGCCTACACCTCGGAGGCACCCACATTGTGGGACGTCGACTACCAGACGGCGGTGGCCCAGGCCGAGATGGAGGACCGCGAGCAACCGGGCGCGTATCACCGCCTGCGCTTCGACGACATCGAGATCGAGACGACCCGGCCCGAGCTCGTCGCGGCCTGTGTGGCCCTGGTCGCCCACCCCGACGACGATCGCTACCGCTCTCGCTTCGGCACGACCGTGCACACCCCGGTCTTCGGAGTGGAGGTCCCCGTGCTGGCCCATCACTTGGCCGAACCCGACAAAGGCTCGGGCATCGCCATGATCTGCACCTTCGGCGACGTGACCGACGTGGTGTGGTGGCGTGAGCTCGACCTGCCGACCCGCAACATCGTGACCCGCACCGGCCGCATCACGCCCACCCCGCCGCCCGGGGTGCCGGACGGCGACGCCTGGCAGGCCATCGCCGGCAAGACGGTGAGGCAGGCACAGCGGGCCATGGTCGAGATGCTGGCGGCCTCGGGCGACATGGTCGGAGAACCTCGCCCCATCACGCACCCGGTCAAGTTCTACGAGCGAGGGGACCGGCCGCTCGAAATCGTGACCAGCCGGCAATGGTTCATCCGCAACGGCGGCAGGGACGAGCAGCTGCGCCGCGCCCTCATCGCGCGCGGCGACGAGCTGGACTGGCATCCGCCCTACATGCACGTGCGCTACGCCGACTGGGTGAACGGCTTGAGCGGCGACTGGCTGATCAGTCGCCAACGCTTCTTCGGCGTGCCCGTGCCGCTCTGGTACCGCCTCGACGCCGCCGGCGAGGCCGACCACGAGAGCCCGTTGGTGCCGGACGAGTCGCGGCTGCCCATCGATCCGACGACCGATCTGCCCGAGGGCTATCGGGAGGACCAACGCGGCGTGTCGGGAGGCTTCGTCGGGGATCCCGACATCATGGATACCTGGGCCACGTCGTCCCTGACCCCGCAGATCGCGTGCGGCTGGGCCGACGACCCGGTGCGCTTCGCCGCGACGTTCCCCATGGACCTGCGGCCCCAGGGCTACGAGATCATCCGCACCTGGCTCTTCTCCACCATGCTCCGCTCGCATCAGGAATTCGGCACCGTCCCCTGGAAGCACACGACGATCAACGGCTGGGTCCTCGACCCCGAACGCAAGAAGATGTCCAAGTCCAAGGGCAACGTCGTCACGCCGATGCCGCTGGTGGAGGAGTTCGGGTCCGATGCCGTCCGCTACTGGGCCTGCAATGGCCGGCCTGGTACCGACACCGCCGTCGACAAGGGCGTCATGAAGATCGGACGCCGGCTCGCCATCAAGGTGTTGAACGTGTCGAAGTTCGCACTCGGGCGACTGGGAGACGGCCCGGTGCCTGGCGTCGAGCGGGTGTGCGAACCGCTCGATGCCGCGCTGCTGGCGCGGCTCGCGACGCTCGTCGTTGCCGCGACCGAGGCGCACGACATCTTCGACTACGCCCGCGCGCTGGAGTTGACCGAGACCTTCTTCTGGTCGTTCTGCGACGACTACGTCGAGCTGGTCAAGACACGCGCCTACGGCGAAGCGAACGCGGTACGCACCGCGTCGGCGCGGGCGACGCTCGCGGTGGCCCTCTCGGTGCTGCACCGACTCTTTGCCCCCTTCCTCCCGTTCGTGACCGAGGAAGTGTGGAGCTGGTGGCAGGAGGGTTCGGTGCATCTCACCCCGTGGCCCGAGACGGCCGAGCTCGGTCCGTCAGCCGGTGGGGACGACGCGGTCCTCGCCGTCGCGGCCGAGGTGCTGGGCGCGGTGCGGCGCGAGAAGACGGCGCACAAGAAGTCGATGCGCGCCCGGGTGGCCCGCCTGACCGTCACCGGGCCAGACGACCTGATCGCCGCGATCGAGTCGGCGCGACAGGACCTCGTGGACGCGGGGGGTCTGGACGAGCTGGTGTGCATCAGGGGTGACGCGCTCAGCGTCGAGGTGGAGCTCGCCGACGAGGACGGCGCCAAAGGCGGCTGAATTTCAGGCTTGGGCAGCGGTCGAGGGTCCGGGCTCGGCGCCGATCTGGGCCGCCATCCGAGCCCCGGTCAGGAAGTCGCCCACGGCCGACGTGGTTGCCTGGCAGCGCAGGGAGGCCAGCACGTCGAAGGCGTGTTGGGCGAGTGGGAGCTCGGCGTAGGCGACCGGGGCCTCGGACACGGCGCGGAGCCGCTCGACGAAGGTGCGGGCGACGGGCACCGGCACGAGCGTGTCGTTGGCGCCGTGCAGCACGAAGAACGGAGGGGCGTCGGGGCGGACCCGGAGCGTGGGCGACGCAGATCGGAAGACCTCGGGATGCTCGGCCATGGTCGTCTTCATGACGGTCTTCTCCAGCATCTTGAGCAGGCCCGATCCGTACATGCCCGAGCCGTCCCCGGCGCCGGTCATGTCCATCACTCCGTAGAAGGGGACGCAGGCCTGGACCGAGGTGTCGGCGTCCTCGAACCCTGGCTGGTACTCAGGGTCGCCCACGCTCAGCGCAAGGAGCGCGCAGAGGTGACCACCGGCGGAGCCGCCGCTCACGGCGACGAACGAGGGGTCGCCCCCGTAGTCGGCGATGTGCTCCTTCACCCACGCCACCGCCCGCTTGGCGTCGACGATGTGGTCGGGCCATGTCGCCTTCGGGCTCAAGCGGTAATTGATGGCGACGCACACCCAGCCGCGGGCCACGAGCTCGTACATCATCGGCTTGCCCTGCTCGCGCTTGTCGCCGATGATCCACGCTCCTCCGTGGATGTACACGATGACCGGGGCGGGAGGGGAGTCGGGGTCCCTCAGCTTGGAGCGGTAGATGTCGAGGCGGTGGCGGTGCTCCCCGTCGCCGGCGTAGTCGATGTTGGCCGTGACGTCGACCGCCCTCGACGTGAACGGGATGGCGCGGCGTGACCCGCCACCATTTCCCCCACGTCGGATCGGTCGGGTGGTCGGGGACGGGGAACGCGTCGCCGCGGACCTCGTTCAGCGAGCGGGCGACGACGTGGGCCGACCGGATCCCGGCGACGCCCAGGCCGAGGAGCCCGAACCACGCCACGACCGTGATGCCGAGCCCGAGCCAGCCGGCCCATCCGTCGAGGGCTCCGAACCGGATGAACAAGGCCGTGGCGACCATCTGCCAGACGATGTTCTGGAATGCCAGCTCACCTGCGATCCAGGCGGCGGCGAACGAAGTGACGGTGAACGGCTCGCGCCGGATCGGGCGGTAGGCCATGAGGACGGCGAAGCCCCCGATGAGCGTGACGGCGAGGAAGGCGTAGGGCACGGCACCCCATCATCTCATCGCCCGTGAACCGGGGGGTAGCGATCACTCCGGCCGCTCGAGGTGCAGATCGTGGTGCTCGAGGTGCAAATTGCCGCCGGGCCGGGCGTGATGAGAGGTTATGAGGCGCGACGCAGGAACCCGATGTAACAACGCGACGTAGGAAGGAGGGCGGATGGCGCCAGAACGCCTGACCGGGCTTGATGCGAGCTTCCTCTACATGGAGACGCCAACGCTGCATATGCACGTGGCCATGACGGCCGTGTTCGATCCCTCGACCGTCCCCGGCGGCTACTCGTTCCGGCGGGTCCGTCAGCTCATCAACGACCGCATCCCGCTCGTACCGGTCTTCCAGCGCCGCCTGGTCGAGGTCCCGATGCGGCTCGGCCACCCGATCTGGGTCGACGATCCCGAGTTCGACATCGACAACCACCTGCGTCGGGCCGCCCTCCCCTCCCCCGGCGGCATGCGCGAGCTCGGCGACTTCGCCGCTGACGTCATCAGTCGTCAGCTCCACCGCGACCGTCCGCTGTGGGAGATGTGGATCGTCGAAGGCGTCGAGGACGGGAAGATCGCGCTCGTCGCCAAGATGCATCACAGCACTATCGACGGCGTCTCCGGCGCCGAGCTGCTCGGGGTGCTCTTCGACCTTGAGCGCGAGCCTCCGGCCGAAAAGCAGAAACCGCCGGCACGCGTCAGCTCGACTCGCGCGTGCCGTCCGGCCTCGAGCTCGTCTCGCAGGCCGCCGGCGCCGCCCTCGTCGCGCCCTTCGAGGTGGCGCGGATCGCCTGGCGGACGGCGTGGAACGTGCTCGGGGTGCGAAGGGTGCGCCAGGGTCTCTCGGCCAAGGCCGCGCTTCCGCTGACTGCGCCTCGCACCTCCATCAACGTCGCCGTCCACGCCCGCCGGCGTGTCGCCTTCGCCGCCGCCAGCCTGGAAGACGTGAAGCAGCTGAAGAACGCGATGGGCACGACGGTCAACGACGTCGTCCTCGCCATGTGCGCCGGCGCTCTGCGGACGTACCTCGAAGCCGGCGACGAGTTGCCCGAGATCCCCTTGGTCTCGGTGGTGCCCGTTTCCGTGACACCCGACGTCGCCGAGCTCAAAGGCTCCAACAAGGTGTCGGCGATGTTCGTCCAGCTGCCGAGCCAGCTCGACGACCCGCTCGAGCGGTTGCAGGTCATTCACGAGGGGACCAAGGGCGCCAAAGAGGAGCACAAGGCACTCGGCGCCTCGACGCTGCAGAACTGGGCGGAGCACGCCACGCCCAACGTGTTCGCCGCCGCGGCCCGGCTCTACACAGGCATGAAGCTGGCCGACCGCCATCGACCGGTGGCCAACATGGTCATCTCGAATGTGCCTGGGCCCGACTTCCCGCTTTACCTCGGTGGCAGCGAGCTGCTCGGCATGTTCCCGCTCGGCCCGGTCATGGACGGGATGGGCCTGAACATCACGATCATGAGTTACCGGGGGGTCCTGTACTGGGGGCTCGCCTCCGATCGCCCGCGCCGTGCCCCGCCTGTGGGACATCGCAGCCGCCATCCCGCATGCACTGACCGAGCTGATGGAGGCTGCCGGGCTCGAGCCCCAGCCCTTCGACGTGCCGATCCACCTGGGGCCGGGAATGCCGCCGACGGCGAATTGGGTCCGGACGTCCACCGACGCCGGCGCGGACGGGCGCCCACAGGTCGAGGAACGAGCCGGATAGCCGGGTAGCCTGCATTTCATGACCGTCCGTGAGCTGGGCCACCTCGTGCTGTACGTTCGAGACGTCGAGCGCTCGGCCGCCTTCTACCGTGACGTGCTGGGCTGGCGCCAGATCATGCCGGCCCCCGACGAGGTGCCGGTGGGGGCCGCCGCCTTCTCGTCGGGCCGGACGCACCACGAGCTCCTCTTGATTGAGGTGGGCGAGGATGCCACGCCCATCCCGCGTGGGCGGCGAGTGGGGCTGTACCACTTCGGTCTCAACGTGGGCGACTCCGACGACGACCTGCGCGCCGCGCTGGCCCGGGTCCAAGCGGCGGGAGCGACCGTCGTCGGTGCGTCGGACCACACGGTGACCCACAGCGTCTACCTGCTCGATCCCGATGGCAACGAGATCGAGCTGTACGTGGACGTGCCCGGTGTCGACTGGCGCTCCGACCCGTCTCTCTTCGCTGCGCCGATCCGACCGCTGTCCCTCTGAGCGCTCCGATGAGGATCGTCCCTGCCGGGGCCGCGGCTGTGGATGCCGCCGACGCCGAGGCGGTGGAGGCGATCGCGGCGGCCTCCGCGGCCCTCCTGGGCGGGAGGGTCGTGGTCGTCCCGACGGACACCGTCTACGGCTTGGCCGCCCTCCCTGCGGCCGGTGCCGCCATCCGATCGGTGTACCGGATCAAGGAACGTCCCGAGGGTCTGCCGCTCCCGCTGCTGGCCGCCGGCATTGAGGACGTGCGAAGGCTCGGCGTCAAAGTCAGCGGGGCGGCGGCGGCGCTCGATGCTCGCTGGTGGCCGGGCCCACTCACCATGGCATTCGGCTTCGACGACGGCGCCTCGCGTCCCGACTGGCTCACAGGCCGGACTGAGATCGCGGTGCGGGTCCCCGATCACGAGCTCCTCCGCCGCATCCTGGCCCGGACCGGGCCGCTGTTCGTCACGAGCGCAAACCCGCACGGATCGCCCACACCAGTCACCGCCTCTGCGGTGGTGGAGGCGCTGCAGGACAGCCCCGAGGCCGACGCGGTCGCACTCGTGATCGACGGTGGGAGGCTGACGGAAGTCCCCTCGACGCTGGTGAACGTGGCCGGCGACCGTCCCGTCATCGAGCGCGAGGGAGCGATCCCGGCGAGCGCGGTCGAGTCGGTGCTCGCGTCTGCGCCCTGAGCCATGCGGACGCTGCTGGCCATCGAGACCTCCTGCGACGAGACGGCGGCGGCCGTCGTCGAGGAGGACGGAACTGTCCTCTCGTCGGTGGTGGCCAGCCAGACCGACCTGCACGCCGCGTTCGGCGGGGTCGTCCCGGAGCTGGCGAGCCGCGCCCACGTCGAGCTGATCAGCTCGGTCGTCGATCGCGCCCTCAGTGACGCGCACGTCTCCGGCGTCGACCTCGAGGCGGTGGCCGTGACGTCGGGACCCGGTCTGGTCGGCGCCCTCCTCGTCGGGATCTCGTTCGCGAAAGCCGTCGCTCTCGGATGGAGCATCCCCGTGGTGGAGGTGAACCATCTCGAGGCACATCTCGCCAGCGTCTACCTCGCCGACGGGGACGTCCCCTTTCCCCAGACCGCGCTCTTGGTCTCGGGCGGCCACTGCCTGCTCACTCGTACGAGACAACAAGGACGTTACGAGCTGCTCGGCGAGACAGTCGACGATTCCATCGGCGAGGCCTACGACAAGGTTGCCCGATTTCTCGGCCTGGGTTATCCGGGCGGCCCGGTGCTCGACCGACTGGCGGCTGACGCCGACGACGTGCTCGCCTTCCCTCGCCCGATGCTCGGTGAGGGGTACGCCTTCTCCTTCTCGGGTTTGAAGACCACGGTCGTGAACTACGTGCGTGCGAATCCCGGCGTCCCTGTCGCAGATGTGGCCGCCTCGTTCGTGGCCGCCTGCATGGACGTCCTCTGCGCCAAGCTCCGGCGCGCCCTCGAGGAGTTCGGCGACCCCGCCGTGGCGATCGTGGGTGGCGTCGCGGCCAGCCCGATCCTGCGGGCGCGGGCCCAGACACTGGCGGACGAGTTCGGCACCCGCTTGCTCATCCCGCCGCAGTCGATGGCGACCGACAATGCCGCCATGATCGGGATTGCAGGCTGGCAGAGACTTTCGACCGCGGGGCCGAGTGATCCGGCGTTCGGGCCGCAGCCGGACTTGCGGCTTCGCTTCGCATAGCCGAGTCGGTTGGGACCTCGACAGCTACGGATCCCGGATTAGAACTCGTCGTCCCGGCCTCCATATCCGACCGTTCCTTCCTCGATGACCGTCAGCAAGAAAACAACGAGCGGCAAAAGGCTGGCCGAGAACGCCTGAAAGAAGGGGGCCGACTACTGGTCTTTCGACGTCGCCCCGATTTCGGACGCTGCGCTCGCCCGTTGGAGCGACGCCGAGCTCCTGGTGGAACTAGCCGAGACGGTTCGGGCCAAGGACGCCGTGACCCGACAGATGGCACAGCTCGCCGAAGAGATGGCTCGGCGCGAGCCTTTGCGCGCTACTGGGGCCACTTCGCTCGAGTCGTAACCGTGTGGACATCTCGGAAGCTCCGCTGCGTCGGCCGGGCGACGTCATTGGAAGGCGTGACGATGACTGCCAGCTTCGCGACGGCGACGACGCTCGCCTCATGAAGAAGTAGGTCATCCGCTGCTCAAGCGCGAAGCGGCCCGCGTGGTCTTTGCCCTACTCGACCAAGTCGAGCTGCCGGTGGCGGCTTGACTCGTTACAGGTTCATCATCTTCACGCTGCGCCCAAGAGCCTCTGTGGCGTAGGCCGCCGCGGGTTCCCCGGCGGCTCTGCAGCGACCCGTTGAGAGCGGAACCGTGCGCAGGCCGGCCCCGGAACCGTGATTCCAGGGTACCTCCCTCTGAATGCCTGAGGTTGGCTACCCTTTCTCAGAGTGCCTTTCGACGAAGAGCTGGCATCGCGGATCAGAGAGCAGATGCCGCGGCGAGCCCACGATGTCGGAGCGCAAGATGTTCGGCGGTCTGTGCTTCATGACAAACGGCAACATGTGCTTCGGTGTGGTTGGCGACGACCTTATGGTCCGGATCGGTCCGGACAAATGGATCGAGTGCCTCGCCATGCCGTTCACCCGAGAGATGGACTTCACCGGACGTTCCATGCGGGGAATGATCTACGTGTCGCCTGAGGGTCTCGGCGAGGTCGTGAAGCTTCAACGTTGGCTCGAAATGGGCCTTGACTACGCTTCGTCTTTGCCACCCAAACGATGACAGATGACGGCACATCCAGGCCGAGACGGCCTAGTCGGGCCGCCAAGTACGGCACTGGCGGTGAGACGGACAAAAGCATCGGGCGTGAACCAAGGAGGACCAAGATGACAAAGTTTGTCCTGATGTTCCACGGCGGCCAGACTCCTGAGGAGCCGTCCCCAGAGATCATGACCCGCTGGATGGCGTGGTTCGGTGAACTCGGTGACGCCGTCGTTGACATGGGTGCGCCGTTCGCGGCCTCGGCCACGATCGCTTCAGATGGCACGCCCAGCCCAGGAAGCGGTGCCGACCCTGCCACTGGCTATACGGTTATCGAGGCTCCCAATCTTCATGATGCGGTGGTCTTGGCTAAGGGATGTCCGGGGCTGAGTAGCGGTGGCTCAGTCCGTCTCTACGAGGCCCAGCAGATGGGTTGACCGGTCCCCGCGCGAGGACTTCGGTAGGGGAGAGCGTGAGTTGAGTCGGGTGCGTCGCATCGTCGTAGCGTTTCCCGACGTAACCGAAGCGTAGCCGTCGAGCGCAAGGCCGACGCCTACCAGTCATTCCGGCACGCCTTCCTCGATCCGGAATTTGCGGCCAACAATGCGTCTATCTAACTCGCACGCGAGGTTGGCTGGGAAGCTGGGATTCGTGGATCACACCGCCTCCGTGCGCCGGTCCCGGCGCCAACGCCGCCTCGAGCCGAAGAGGAAGGACGAGAGATCGAGCAGCAACCCGAGCGCGACGATCACCCAACCGAACCCGTCGACACCCTTTCCTGGGCTGTACACGAGCGCGTAGAAGAGCGTGGCGTAGGGCAAGAAGAGGAATCCCAGGATCCCCTCCCAACCCGAACGAAAGGCAATGGTCAGGCGGTCGGAAAAGATCCAGAGCAAGAAGATGACGAAGCGCGGTGAAATGGCGGCGATGAGCGCGAGGATGCACCCCATCGCTCAGAGGGGAAGGCCACCGGTGGCGGCCGCAGTCGACCCGGTGTCCTTGTAGGCGGCAATGGTTCGCTCGGCGATGCGCATCTGATGGATCTCGTCGGCGCCGTCGGCAAACCGAGCCCAGCGGGCGTGCTGGAGCATGCTGGCCAACGGGGTGTCGGTCGAATAACCGAGAGCGCCGTGCACCTGGATGGAGCGATCGACGATGCGGTTCAGGCTGTTGGCGACGAAGTGTTTGGCCATCGAGACCTCGGTCCTGAAGTCCTCTCCGTGGTCGATCTTGAAGGCCGCGTGGAGCACCATCAGCTTGCACTGGTAGAGCTCCATGGCCGAGTCCGCGATGAGCCACTGGACACCCTGCTTCTCCGCCAGCAGGGAGCCGTGGGAGTAGCGGTTCAATGCCCGGTCGACCATCATGTCGAGCGCGGTCTCGGCTTGGGCGATCCAACGCATGCAGTGGGCCAGCCGCGCCGGCCCGAGGCGATACTGCCCCAGGCGGTGCCCGTTGCCACGTCCACCCAAGATCTGCCGGTCGTGCACCCGTAGGTCGTCGATGACGATCTCGGAATGGCCGGTCGAGCCGTGCATCGTCTCGACCTCTCTGACGTCATTCCAGCCCTCGGCGGGTAGATCGACCAGGAAGGCAGTATTCGCCCCACGGGAACCCGGTGGCACATCGGGTTCGGTGCGAGCGATGAGGATGGCGAACTGGGCGCGGCGCGCGTTCGAAATGAACCACTTGTGGCCGGAGATGATCCACTCGTCCCCGTCTTTCTCGGCCTTGGTTTGAATCAGAGTGGGATCCGAGCCCGCCACCTCCGGTTCGGTCATGGCGAAGCACGACATCGCCGTGCCCTCGCACAGGCGACGAAGGTAGTTGTCCTTCTGCTCGTCCGTCCCCCAATGCAGCAGCGTGTGCATGTTTCCCTCGTCCGGCGCCGAGCAATTGAGGATCCAGGGTCCGAGACGGGTACGAGCGGCCTCGGCCTGGACCATCGCCAGCTCCACGTGTCCGAGACCCATTCCTCCCCACTCCGGAGGCATGTGTGGAAGCCAGAGCCCTTGACGCTTTGCCTCTTCGCGCAGCTCGAGGATGGTCTCGAGATATTCGCGGCGCGATGTGACGCGATTCTCGTCGTCAAAGCCCTTGACCCGTGGTGTCACGGTGTCCCGGATGAAGCTCCGGACCTTCGATCGGATCTCCTCGTGCTCCGGTGCGAGCGTGAAATCGATGGCCATGAAGCCCTCCTCCTGATCAGTACAGGCCGACGATATTGCCGTCCGCGTCGATGTCGATCCTCTCGGCCGCCGGACTGTGCGACAACCCGGGCATCGTGCGCATGTCTCCAGAGACCAGGTACACGAAGCCTGCTCCGACACTGGCCCGGGCTTCGCGCACGGGCAGCCGCCACCCTCTGGGTGCCCCGACGAGGGTCGGGTCCGATGAGATGGAGAGATGGGTCTTCGCGATGCAGACGGGAAGTCCCCCGAAGCCGGATCGCTCGTAGAGGTCGAGCTGACGGGAGGCCGCCGGGCTGTAGTCCACCCCTTCAGCTCCGTAGACCTCGGTCGCGATCGCTTCGATTTTGCTCCGGAGGCCGGCGCGCTCGTCGTAGAGCATCCGGAACTCGCTGGGTTCCTCACAAGCCTCCACCACCGCTTCGGCCAGCTCCGTGGCGCCCTTGCCGCCGTCGACGAAGTGCGTGCAGACGGCAGCGCGCACTCCGACCGAGGCTGCGATCTCACGGATGGCGGCATGCTCCGACGGGAAATCCTCGTCGAAGGCGTTGACCGCGACGACCGGCGTCACACCATGGCGCCGCACGATCCCGATGTGCGCCAGGAGATTCTCTGCTCCGAGGCGGACCTCGTCCGGGTTCTCTTCGAGCATGGCGGGAGGTAGGGGCCGGCCGGCGACGACCTTGTGTCGACCAGAGTGAAGCTTGAGCCGCGAACTGTGGCGACGACCACGGCCGCGTCGGGGACGAGTCCCGAAGTCCTGCACTTGATGTTGAAGAATCGCTCGGCCCCCATGTCGGAACCGAAACCGGCCTCGGTGATCAGGTACTCGCCACTGTGGATCCCGATGAGATCCGCCACCACCGACGAGTTCCCGTGTGCGATGTTGCCGAACGGTCCGGCATGCACCAGGACCGGTGTGTTCTCGAGCGTCTGCAGTAGGTTGGGCTTCACTGCGTCTCGCATGATCACCGTCATGGCGCCCGCCGCCTTCAGCTGATCGGCCGTGACCGGCTCGTCGTGCGGCGTGAATCCGACGACGATCCGTCCGAGCCGCTCCCTCATATCGCGGAACGAGGTCGAGAGTGCGAGCACCGCCATGACTTCGGAAGCCGCCGTGATGTCGAAGCCCGTCTCCCGCGGGATCCCGTCCTCTCGTGCTCCCAGGCCGCTGACGATGTTGCGAAGCGATCGATCGTTCACGTCCAGAACTCGTTTCCACGTGATCGAACGAGGATCGAGCCCGTACGCGTTCCCGGTGTAGAGGTGGTTGTCCACCATTGCGGCCAGCAAGTTGTTGGCCGCGGTGACGGCATGGAGATCGCCGGTCAGATGGAGGTTCAGGTTCTCGAAGGGCACCACCTGGCTGTATCCGCCACCCGCGGCTCCTCCCTTGATACCGAACGTCGGTCCCATCGATGCCTGCCGCACCGCGATGGTGGCCTTGCGCCCGATGCAGGCCATCGCTTGGCCGAGTCCGACGGTCGTGGTCGTCTTGCCCTCCCCCAACGGGGTCGGGGTGACGGCGGTGACCACGATGTAACGGGCGTGCGGTCGGTCAGCCAACATCTCGACCGCGTCAAGGCTCACCTTCGCGACGTGGTGACCATACGGCTCCAACAGGCCGGGGTCGAGCCCCATCTGCGTCGCGATGTCTGAAACGGGACGCAGGGAAGCACGACGCGCGATCTCTATGGCGGAAGGGAGCGGCATCGGAGACGATCATGCCAGACGGCCCGAGGAACGTGGTAGGAAGCCAATTGTCCTGGTCTTGTTGTCCTGATCTTGTCGGACGTCTGACACGAAGGAGCACTAGCGTTGACGACTGAGAGGATCGATCAGGAGGGACGATGTCCGGAACGGACGGAGTGTTCGTCTACGTAGGGACGTATGGGAGCGAGGTGGACGCTCGAGCTGACTATGACGTGGTGAAGGAGCTCCACGCCAAGGGAGCCGTGGGCACCTTCGACGCGGCCGTCGTCACCAAGGACGGCGACGGCCGGGTTCATGTGAACAAAGACGAGACTTCCACCCGCCACGGCGCCTGGGGTGGTGCGGCCGCGGGAGCCCTCGTCGGCATCCTGTTTCCACCCTCCATCATCGCCTCCGCCGCGATCGGGGCTGCACTCGGAGGAGTGACCGGCCACTTGTGGAAGGGCATGTCACGAGCCGACATAAAGGAATTTGGCGACCTCATCGACTCTGGAGAGGCAGCCCTCGTCATCGTCGGCGAAACGAAGATCGCTTCCTATCTGGACAAGATGGCGCTCCGTGCGAAGAAGAACGTCACCAAGGAGCTCGGCGTCGACGCGAAGGACGTGGACGCAGCCGTGCAAGACGCCGCAAAGGAGATCTCCTGAACGGTTCCAGACCGTAGATCGTCGTCGGGCTCATGATATTCGTGAGGGTGTTGTCGCTGATCCTCGGTACCGTCATGGCGCTCGCGGTGCTCGGTTCAGCTCTCAAGACAGTGGTGCTACCCCAGGAGGGTTTCACCCGCTTGTCCCAGGCCGTCGTCGCGCTCGTGTACCGGCTGCTGGTTCATCGCTGGCGCACATCGACGAGGACGGATCAGCTCCAGGACATCTACGCGCCTGTTCGCGTTGGTGAGTCTTGCGCTCGTCTGGATGATCCTCATGGCGATCGCCTTCACCTTCGTCTTTTGGGGCACCGGCGGGCTGGGTCTGTCGAAGTCGTTCGAGTTCAGCGGGTCGTCGCTCACGACGCTGGGGTTCTCCGAGCCGGATACGGTCGCTCGCATTTGGCTCGCGTTCGTCGAGGCCACGATCGGGCTCGGACTGGTCGCTCTCCTCATCAGCTATCTCCCGACGATCTACTCGGCCTATAACGGACGGGAGAAGGGGATCATCCGATTGCGACCGATCGCGGGTACGCCACCCAACGCGCCCGATCTCCTCAAAGGCCTGAACCGCCTCGGTGCCGTGAACAGTGTCGATTTCTGGAGGAACCAGTCGGAATGGATCCTCGACTTGGAGCAGACGCACACCGCATTCCCGATCCTGTCGTACTTCCCCGAGACCCGTCGCGATCATTCGTGGGTCGCGACCGTCGGGACCCTCCTCGACGCCGCAGCGCTCGTCGCTTCGGTATCGGAGACCGGTGTGGGGCAGGTGCTCCAGGAGAGCGACCAAGGCCCGCTGATGGTCCTCGTGTACGGAATGCCCGCCTTCGTCCGTATCGCACGGGCCGCGAGCGTGCCGCTCGCAGAGCCCCCACAGATGCCCGACCTCATCGCGCTGGCCGACGAGCCTCCTCCCACCATCAGCATCGGCCGCGACGAATACCTCAGCATGATGGACACGCTCTCGGCGGTCATCGAAATCGGGCCAGGACGAGAAGAAGCGAACTGGCGACGCTTCGCCTGGATTCGATCGAGCTACGAGCCCGCCCTGCGCTCTCTGGCGGGGTTGACGCGGGCACCGCCGGCCCAATGGACGACCGACCGGCCCGCCGTCGTCGGCCGACCGCGTTTCATGCGCCGTCGACCCATCGAGATCGACTGGTCTGTCAACCTTGTCCGCCCGAACCTCACAGGTGACTGAAGCCGCCCGCCTCCTCTTTGGTCATGGGCACCGTGGTGGGGTGACGGTCGAAGTGTGCGATCGATTCTTTGAGATCGTGAAGAAGAAGCTCTCCCATGTCACGGCTTACACCTTGCCGCACGAGTATGCGTTGGACCGCGATGTCGGAGACCGCGCCGGTGAGCGGATACGCCGGTACCTGCCACCCCCGGACCCGCAACCGGTCGGCCAAGTCGTAAAGCGTGTACCCGGGGTCTTCGCCTTCACGAATTCGCCACGCCACTGACGGAATGCCGGTCTTTGGATCGGCGTCGCACAGCAGCTCGAAAGGACCGAGCTTCACCACTTCCTTGGCGAGGAAGCTCCCCACCAGATAGCACGCATCGTGCACCTTGCGATAGCCCTCCCGCCCGAGCCGGACGAAGTTGTAATACTGCGCGACGATCTGGCCGGCCGGACGGGAGAAGTTGATCTGGAACACGGGCATGTCCCCGCCGAGATAGGTGACGTGGAAGACGAGGTCGTCAGGCAGCTCGGACACATCGCGCCAGAGCGCCCACCCGACCCCCAGCGGGGCAAGCCCGAATTTGTGCCCCGACGAGCTGATGGACTTCACCCGGGGGATTTTGAAGTCCCAGACCAGATCGGGCGCGTTGAACGGAGCCAGGAATGCCCCGCTGGCGCCGTCGACATGGATGTCGACGTCGAGGCCCGTCTTCTCCTGGAGATCGTCCAGAGCTTGTGACAGTTCGAGCACCGGCTCGTACGAGCCGGTGTAGGTGACTCCGAAGGTCGGGACCACCATGATGGTGTTCTCGTCGACGCGATCGAGCATCTGTGCCACGTCCATGGCGTAGCGACCAGGCTCCATGGGAATCTCGCGCATCTCGACTTCCCAGTAGCGCCGCGAACTTGTGCCACACGACTTGAACGGGACCGCAGACCATGTTCGGCTTCGAGGTGGGCTTGCCTGCTGCTTCCTGCCTGGCCCGCCATCGCCACTTGGCCGCCATACCGCCGAGCATGCACGCCTCGGACGAACCAATGGCCGAGCAGCCCACGGGATTCGCGCCCTCCGGCGCGTTCCACAGGTCGGCGAGCATGTGGACGCATCGGCGCTCGAGCTCCGCCGTCTGTGGATACTCATCCTTGTCGATCAGGTTCTTGTCGATGCACAGGTCCATCAATCGATGAATCTGGGGCTCCTCCCACGTCTGGCAGAACGTCGCCAGGTTCTGTCGGGCGTTTCCGTCGAGAAGCAGCTCGTCCGATATGGCCTGGAACGCCTCGTCGGCCCTCATCTCGTCGGGAGGAAATCGCCGGGTAGGCATGATCTGCAGAAGCTCACGATCGGCGTAGAGCGAGTCGAGTAGGTCCGACTCCTTCCTGTGCAACGGCATGGCGATACCTCCGTCCGGTGGTCGCAGCTACCGTAGTAGGCCCGACTACTCAGACGGACAGTTCGGCGGGGCGACCACACGCGCCGATCCCGACGACGTTCCGACGTATCAGCGGACCGTCTCCCAGATGGCCCAGCCGGTCAGACCGAACAGCACGACAGCGGTCACGACGCGCACTTTTCGGATGTCGATGAGACGAAGGAGGCTCTGACCTCCCACGACGGCGAGCGCGGCCACGCTCCAGAGCGCCAGAACCGCGCCAAGGGCCACGGGGAACGGCTGGTGGTAGTGCGCCGCGAGGTTCGCCGTGAGGATCTGTGTCAGGTCGCCCCACTCGGCGAGGAAGATGACGATGAAGGCTGTGACCGCCACCCTTCGGTGTGACGCGGTCTCGTGCTCGACGATCCTCTCGGGTCGCCTGGCCTCGTGCAAGGCGAGGAGGGCGCCGGCGAAGAACATCGCGGCCACGAACGCACTGACCACCCGTTCGGGCAACACATGGAAGAGGAAAACGCCAATCGTGACCGCAATGGCCACGTGGACCACGAACGCCGCCGCAGCACCCAACCACACGACCAGCGGGCGACCGCGTGTCGACATGACCAACGACGCGAACATGGTCTTGTCGGGAAGCTCCCCCAAGAAGATGACCGGGTAGACGGCGACGGCGATGGCGAGTTGCACTGCGGTCCGAACGTACCTCGCCGAATGGGTCTAGTTTGTGGCGTGCAAGGCGCTCGACCGGAGGGGAGGCGTGGCCATGCTATTGGAGCTGACCGAGGTCCAATGCGCCGAGCTGCAGAAGCTCCTCGAAGGTGCGCTCGGTGACCTCAGCTCGGAGATAGCCGATACCGACAACGCCGAGTACCGCCAGGGTCTGCGAGAGCGACGCGGCGTGCTCGAGTCGGTCCTCTACCAACTCGACAATCCCCCGCGGGCCTAGGCCGTCTGAGGCGGCAGCACGATCCACGGCGCCGAGCTCGGCCCGTTCTCCGGCTCAATCGATCCGACAGCCAGGGGCCAGGGCTGCGGCCGCATCCCCCGGGGATGACTCGACGTTTGCCATCCTCTCCTCCGGGCTGGGCTGCGGTTTGGAGGTCGCGTCGCCACGGTTGGTGTGAGACGTTCCACCCGGTGGAAACTCGGTCCGGACGAAGAATCGTCTCGTCTCCAGACCTGGGAACCGGGACACGAAAGGTCTCGTCCGGAGAGAGGAAGTGACATGCCAACGTTGATCGTCGAACAGCCCGAAGACGGGGTGACTCGGATCACGATGAACCGCCCGGAGCGACTGAACCCGATGAACGTCGAACTGGTCACGGAACTCCACGGTGCTCTCGACGCGGTGGCGAGGGACCGCAACTGCCGGGTCGTCGTGCTCACCGGAGCGGGCCGAGGATTCTGTGCCGGCGTCGACCTGGGCGGCTACGGCGACGCGCCGGGCTCCGATGGCGCGGGCGTGGTCGAGGCCGTTTTCGCGACGCAGACGCACATCGCCAGCCTGGTGCCCAAGCTGCGTTCGCTTCCCCAGCCCGTCATCGCCGCCGTGAACGGACCCGCCGCAGGCGGAGGTCTTGCCCTCGCACTGGCGTGTGACGTCCGCATCGCCGCCGCATCCACGCGCTTCAACGTTGCGTTCGTCCGACTGGGAATATCGGGCTGCGACATCGGTGTCAGTTGGCTGCTCCCGCGTCTCGTGGGAGCTTCCCGGGCATGGGAGCTCATGTTGACCGGACGCATCATCGACGCAGAGGAGGCCGATCGGATCGGTCTCGTTCTGCGTGTCGTCCCCGATGCAGAGCTCATGGAGCATGCGCTCGGGACGGCTCGGCTCATCGTCGGCAACAGCCCGTGGGGAGTGCGAATGACCAAGGAGGTCATGTGGTCGCAGCTGGAGGTGGGCTCGCTCCAGGCCGGCATCGATTTGGAGAACCGGACACAGGTGCTCTCCTCCCACACCGGCGACATGCGAGAGGCGGTCGCTGCCTTCTTGGAGAAGCGGCCGCCTCGCTTCGGAGCACAGGCGGCGGCCGGCGCCAGTTCGGAGCGTGAGCACGGTTCATGACGCCGGCCTGGGCGCTGCGGTCTTCAGTCCCCGCGACGGCCAGGTCTTCGGCGTCGAAGCACAGGCGTGAGGGCGGCCGGACGAACAGGTCCGGCTCCCGCGGATCCACCTGGCGACATTCTCACTACTTTGGCGGCCACCATGGTGCTCGAGACCCCCAAGCGGTTCCAGCCGGCGAGGACGGCGTCCGCGCTTGCGATCGCCTTGACACTGGGGACACTGGGGCTCCTCGCCGGTTGCTCCACCGGACCCGCGGCCGACCCGGCGGCCAACCCACCAGCTTCGATCTCTCCGTCGCCGGACTATCCCGCCATCTGCGCGCCGGTCGGGGTGGATTCCTCCAGCACATGCCTGCGACTCACCCTGGAGGCAGTCGACCGGGCACGTTCCGCCGAGGGCCTCGGTCCGATGCGACTCCCGGCTGACTTCCCCCATCTCTCGGTACCTGAGCAGCTCTTCGTCGCCATAGACCGCGAACGGGTCGACCGCGGGCTCGCCCCGTTCACCGGACTGTCGAACGCACTCGACCAGGCGGCGCAGACCGCGGCGGATGCGGGCCGGCTCCCGGCTCGTCCCGCATCCGGGGCCGTGGCCGACGCCGCCGAATGGATTGGCGACATCGACAACGGGCTCGATGCGGTGTACGAGTGGATGTACGACGACGGTCCCGGGAGCGGAACCCCGAGCTGCTCTCCCAGACGGACGTCTGGATGCTGGGCCGACCGGCACATCGTCCTCGACCACCTCGGTTCGGGGGACCTCGTGATGGGCGCCGGCTTTGCCGCGGGCGCTACGGGGACCCGGAGCACCGGCCGAGGGTCCTCCCTCGCCGCCACACTTCGCGGTCGAGCCGCACGCGGGCGCACCCCTCGCCTACACGTGGAGCGCTGCGGTCGCGGCGACGACGGAGGGAACGCTCCTTCCGCTGAGTGGCGTGTCGCCCGACGACGCCCTCACCGGCATCCCCGACCCGCAGCACAACGTGGCCCCCGAGCCGGACTACACCCGATCATGCGCCTCGAGCGGCATCGACGACTCGCCAGGCTGCGTGACCGCGGCCCTCGATGCCATCAATCACGCGCACTTCCTGGAGGGAGTTCGGCCAATGGTGCTCCCAACTGGATTTGCCCACATGAGCATCGCCGACCAGCTCTTCGTCGTCGTCGACCTGGAACGGGTGGATCGCGGCCTGGCACCCTTCCTCGGGCTGACGGCGGCGCTCAACCGCAACGCGCAGCACGGCGCCGATGCTGCCGGGGACCCCCCCGACGCAGGACGTCGTTACGCGCTCGACGACTCCGAGTGGGCCGGGGGCTCGGTGAACGGCCTCGACGCCGATTACGGCTGGATGTACGACGACGGCTTCAACAGCGGCAATCTCGACTGCGGACATCGCGGCAACTCGGGGTGCTGGGGCCACCGCAAAGGGATTCTCGATGACTTCGGGAGCGGGCTCGGGCTCGTGATGGGTGCAGCCGTCGCCAGTGCGAGCGACACGCACGCCGGCGATGTCGGCGGCACCTCCATGGCCGTCACTCTTGCGGCTGCGGCCGCGGCCCCGCCGTCCTATACCTTCACCTGGGCCCAGGTGGTGGCCGCCCTGCCTCCGGGAACCTTCTGAGCGGCGGCACCGATCCAAACCTGGGTTGTCCATCGGAGAGGGCATCTCGATCAACCACGGCAAGATTGACGAAGGGCGTTACTGAGGGGTTTCCCCCTCCCTGCGCTACCGCCGTGCCGCCGGCCGATCGCCCAATCCCGCGGCCTCCAGCACTGCATAGCCGCAGTTGTAGCCCGGAATGAACGTCACCCCTGGGCCACCGTGACACCCGGCCCCGCACAGGTAGAGACCGGCGATGGGGACCGGATTGTCTACCCAGCCCGTGGGACCCGGCCGGAAGGGACCCATGAACTCGGGTTGGAGCAACCCATGCGTGAAATCTCCGCCGGTGCAACCGAACATCAACTCGTAGGTGTACGCCGGATAGTTGAGCTGGCGCTCAATGAGGTCGGGGAAGTCGGGGGCCACGCGTGCGATCTTGGCCACAATCCGATCCGCCATCTCGTCCCGGAAACGCGCCTGCTCAGTTCGGCTGGAACCGACGGGCAGGTAGAAGGCGAAGCTACTGGCGGCGTGACGTCCTGGCGGAGCCAGTGAGGGTTCGTCGAGAGACGGGATCTGGAGATTGAACGAAGGGACGGAAGGGACTTGACCGCGCATGCACCCTTCGAAGTCGAGCTGCATCTGTTCGGCGGTACCGAAAAACGTCACGTTGCGGGCGAAAGCGCTCTCGTTGAGGGTCTCGTACGGGCTCCGGTACTCGGGCAATCCGGTCAGTGCGAAGTGGGCCTGGAAATACAGGGCGCGATGATCGATGGCGTCGACACGACGCCGGAAGGCCTCGGGAAGGCCCTCGGGATCGAGCAGTTGGGTGAACGTTGCCGTGGGATCGAGGTTCGACACGATGACCGGAGCGGTCAGCAGCTCTCCCTCACCGAGCTCCACTCCCTTCACCGCGCCGGCATCGGTGACGATGCGGGCCACCTTCGAGTGACGGCGCAGCTCACCACCGTGTTTCTCGAAGAGGGCCACCAGATGTTCGGAGACGGTGCCGATGCCGCCACGCACCTTGGACATCGTCGCTTCACCGGGTGAGGCCAAGGCGAAGGCCAGGCACAGCGCGCTGCCAGAGGACCACGGGCCGCGGCATGTGGAATTGACGGCGAGGAACGCCAACATGGCACGCACGGGTGCGTGTGCGACACGATCGGGCAGGTAACGGTCGACGACGTCCATGACGCTGCCGAACATGGCGACCCGTATGGCCTCTCGTTCGCTTTCGTTGGAAGCTGACTGCCACATCTCGTCCAGGGTGCGGGGAGGGCGGCGGACGTCGAAGCGGCCGATGGCGCGGGCGGGTGCTTCGGCCCAGGCCGCCACCTCAGCCATACCGAGCACAGCGTCCAGTCCGATGCGCTCGCCGAGGTGTTCGAGCAGGCGCTCCGGGTCCGAATACAGGTAGAGCGGGGGCTGGCCGTCCACAGGACCAACGCTGGAGGACTGCACTTCGGGCTCGTAGATCGGGCAGGACCCGAGTTCCAAGTCGGCATAGACCTCGTTGGGCACCGGGAACTGGATGGAACCGGCCAATTCGAAACGGTAGCCCCGGATGAGCTCCGTGTTCGATGCCATCCCGCCGATGAAGTGGTTCTTCTCCAGGCAGAGCACGCGCATCCCTCCACGCGCCATCACGAGGGCTGCAGTCAGGCCGTTGTGTCCAGCACCGACGACGATGGCGTCGTAGTCAGGCATCGGACCGGGACCTTAGCGAGCGGCGAACAGCTCATGGTGGAAGATCGGCACGGATGGCCGCACAGAGCGAGGACCGCACAGGACCAAGTTCCGCATGATGACTTCACGCGGCGCCCGAACACGGCTTCCACACATGGAGGGTCCGTCTTGGCTCAGCGTCCGCCGTCCCATCTCGCCCTACGCCGGAGCGCAGCGCCTGGGCGGACCGCGGGGCCGGCGGGGGCGCGCAATCCGAGCGCCGCCCTGGTCCGTAGCACTGCTGAGAAGAATTTGCGCGGCGCTCGCGGAGGAGCGAACGCGGAAGGGAGAGGGTGGAATGGCGCGGACGAGATGGTTTCGGGGAATGGGCCTTGCAGCTGCAGTCGCAACGACCGCTGTAACGGGGTCCGTCGCTTTGGCGACGCCGGCGGGAGCGAGTTCTCCTTTTCTCTCGCACCTTCACACCGTGAGCACGATCGCATCGACGGTTCCACCCAACGGGGACGTGAATCCCTACGGAATTGCCACGGTGCCCGAGAGCATCGGCCGTCTCGTGGCAGGGGACACGCTGATCAGCAACTTCAACGCGCCGTCCAACCTTCAGGGAACGGGCGACACGATCGTGCAGGTTTCACCGAGCGGCGAGGTGAGCGTCTTCGCGCACATCCACCGCCTCGGCTTGCCGGGCGCGTGTCCCGGAGGGATCGGGCTGACCACCGCGCTGGCCGTGCTGCGTTCGGGGGCCGTCGTCGTCGGCAGCCTGCCCGTGACGAATGCTGGGAACGGCACACCTGAAGCCGGCTGCCTCATCGTGCTCGACAGCAACGGAACGCCCGTCGAGACGTGGTCGGGCGGGGGCATCAACGGTCCGTGGGACCTCGCGTCGGTCCAGGTCGGAGACTTCGCACAACTGTTCGTCACCAATGTGCTCAATGGGACGGTGGCCGCGGGCGGCGGCATGGTCAACCGGGGCACTGTGGTCCGGCTCGACGTGTTCGACCGTTCGAACAAATCCCCGGTCCTGTTGAGCGCGAGCACCATTGCCACCGGGTTCCCCGAAGAGCTGAACTCGTCCGCACTCGTCCTCGGCCCGACCGGTGACGCCCTGGCCGCCAACGGGACGCTCTACGTGGCCGACACCGTCGGCAACCGCATCGCGGCC
This sequence comes from uncultured Acidimicrobiaceae bacterium, assembly GCA_963824445.1. Taxonomy (GTDB): domain Bacteria; phylum Actinomycetota; class Acidimicrobiia; order Acidimicrobiales; family RAAP-2; genus Bog-473. The sequence continues at coordinate 341,350 of CAWGPG010000006.1, forward strand.
GTTCCGGACGCCGTCAAGCGGCGGAGTCCGGTCGTCGGGGGTGGGATCACCGTGACGTCGGGCGGCTCGCTCAACGCCCCGCTCGGCATGGTGCTCGCGCCCAACGGCGATGTGGTGACGGTCAACGGAGGCGACCCGAACGCGGTCGAAACGACGCCCATTGGTCAGCAGGTCGACACGGTCCAGTTGGACCCCCTCGGGAGCGGGGGCGACCTCTTCGGCCTGACGCTGACGACGAACGGCCACGGTGTGCTCTTCGTCGACGACGGGGACAACACGCTGAAGCTCTTCGGGCCCTGAGCACGGGCCCGGCTCGGGCTCTTAGGAGCCGGGCTGGCGCGGCCCGACCAACTCGGGCTTCTGCGGATCGACGCGGTAGGCCAGGCGGGTCAATGCTCTCGAGGCCTTCAGGGCCGTCTTCATGGCAGCCAGTCGGGCCCGCGTCGCCGCCGAGCGCTCCGTAGGAGCTTCGGGGTCGTACCACCACGTGCGGCGGTCGCCGCTGAACACGTCTGCGGGCTCGACGGTGTAGTAGTAGAGCGCAATCGACCGTCGCATACTGGCGCCCTCGGTGATCGCGGTCACCCCATGAACAGAGCGGTGATCAGTCGTAAAGGCGACGCAGGTACCGAACCTCGGTTCGTAGCGGGCCGCAGGCTTCTCTTCGCCAAGGTTGAAAAGGCACAGTTCACCACCGTCTCCCGGCTGCCAGTCCGGGTTGAGGAAGAGGAGGACGTTGGCGCGTCGGTAGAGCGGCATCCGCGGGTGGTTGTGAAAGTCGGTGTGCGGCAGCAGCTTCCCGCCGGGACCGGTCCATTGGAGACCCCCACCCTCCAGGAAGGGGTCGGGCAACAGATTGTCGATCCCGATCAGCGTCGAAAGGGCATCCAGGAAGGCAGGCTCTGACAGCTCGTGGATCATGCGGGCAAGCAAGGGCGGCATGACCCCGATGTCGCGACAGCTGCTCTTCCCGGGCTGGAACTTCGACGAGCGGTCGGCCCACCCTTCCCAGCTCGTCTCGGGGAAGGCCTTCACGACTTCTTCGGGGTCAACGCGTATGACGTCCGTGAAGATGGCGTGCGGGAAGGGACGAGCAAGCCGATAATGCTCCGCCATCTTCTCGTCAGTGAGTCCGCTCAGGTCGAAGATTGGCACCGGGAGACTATGGCACAGCGGCGAGCGGTCGCGACCTGCTCACCAGGGTTGGCGCAGGGAATTGCATCTTTGACCAGATCAGATCGGCGTCGGGCCGCCTGAAAGCGATCCGACGGTCGACCCGGACCCGCCAGCACACCGGCCCGGGCGTTCAGGACACCGGGTCCTGCGCCAGGCACCTGGAGAGAAGCCGGTCGTTACCCGCCGAGAATGCCGAGGCTCTCGTCACGTACGCCCAGGGCACGGGCCTCCGCGAAGTGCTCGAGCCACTCGCGCATCTCCTCGCTCCCGGTCTCGTCCGCCCAACGCCGTGGCATGGCAGGGAACGAATAGCCATCGGGCAACGTCGGCGACGCCGGCTCCCGGCTCTTGCGCTCCATGGCGTCTTCGACCGCCGAGGCGAGGCGCGCCTCTTTGGACTTGACCTGTGCCTCGTCGCGCTCCTTGAAGGCGGGAAGCACCTCACGTCCGAAGAGCTCGAGCGACTCACAGATGTCTTCGTGGCGGTTCTTGCCCGCCTGGAGGACGAAGATGACTTGGTCGACTCCTGCCTGCTCGAATCGCTCGAGGTACTCACGGACCTGCGCCGGCGTGCCCGTCGCACCGCGTAGACCCGTCCTGTCGCCTGCCGCCAGCTTTGCCCCCAGACGCTCCTGGCGCAGCGCGGCCTCGACCTCGGGCGAGAATCCCTGCACGCCGCGCCGCTGGAGGAACTCGGTCCAGACATCGGTCGAACCGGGATGGTGTTCGCCGAAGACGTAGTAGTGGCCGAGCGAGTAACCGAAGAAGTTGCCCCCTTCGAGACCTCGGTCGAGGGCGATCTGCTCGTCGCGGTGACACATCATCTGCGTGACACACGCGATCGCGTGGTTGACGGCCAGACCGACCGGAACACACGACTGGGCCAGCGTTCTCTCATAATCGTCCACCCACCGACGCGCTTCTTCCGGATCGATGAAGGCGAAGGTCAGCGCGCCGATTCCTTTTTCCGCCGCGAGCAGAATCGTGTCGCGCCGCGAGCACGCCACCCAGAGCGGTGGGTGCGGCTTCTGCATCGGCTTGGGAACGACGTTGCGCGGAGGCATCCGCACATATCGGCCGTCGACGCCGGTGAACGGCGTTTCCGTCATGCAGCGCAGCGCCACCTGCAGACCTTCGAGCCACGCCTCGCGCTTCGTCGCCGGATCGACGAGAAAGCCACCGAGCTCGGCCTCGGAGCCCGACTCGCCTGAGCCGAACTCGACGCGACCACCTGAGATCAGGTCGAGGGTCGCGACGCGCTCAGCGGTTCGAGCCGGGTGGTTGTACCCGGGTGCGGTCTGGATGATCCCGTGGCCGAGCCGTATGTCTCGGGTGCGCTGGCTACAGGCGCCCAGAAAGACTTCCGGCGCGGAAGAGTGGCTGTACTCCTCCAGGAAGTGGTGTTCGACCTCCCAGACCACGTCGAAGCCGAGACGGTCGGCCAGCTCGACCTGCTCGAGCGCGTCCTGGAGCAGCGCGTACTCGCTCCCCTCCTCCCATGGACGTGGGAGTTGGTGCTCGTAGAAGATGCCGAACTTCATCTGGGCGTGCCCAGGGCGTGGAATTCAGCCAGGATGTCCCCGCCGTCGCGCCGCCGGGCGCACCAATGCTCGACCTCCGACAGCGTGGCGGCGCGGCCCTGGTCGCGCATGGGACCGAGGCTGTGCTCCAGTAACGGCTGCCAAATGCGGTCGATCATGTCGCTGCCCGGGTGGTGCCGTCCGCCGTCGCCGATCCACGTGCGGTCGCGCATCTCCGAGAGCGCAGTGCGCAAGTAGTCGACATGAGGTGTCTCGTCAGCCCGGATGTACGAAACGAGGCGGGCAGGCTGACCATCACCTTCGACGAGCTCGCGGTCGGACAGCCACGCCTCGGCCCAGGCGAAGGTGTGGAAGGCCGAGATCTCGATGAAGAGGACCCGCACCATCAATGTGACCATCGCTTCGAGCTCGACTGGAACGTCGTTGGGCAGAAGCCTGGCGCTGGAGGCGCTTCCGGTCCCGAAGCCCATCCTGGTCAGCATCGCCTCGATGTCGAGGTCCTCGCCGGGGGCACCGAATGCCATGTCACGCACGGCGAACCACATGTCCCGGTGCCCGGCCACGTCGTCGCATCCGGCCTCGTCCCTCCCATGGGCCTCGAAGAGCCCACGGCCCAGATGATCGATCGCGGTGCCCTGAACCTCCTCGACGAAGTGGCGCTGCAGGTCTTTCGGTTTGAGGAGCCGGATGTTCGCGCCGTAGCCCTCGACGGTACCGATGCGCGTCAACGTCGCCACGAGCGGTTCGCGGACACCCGAGCGGATGAGATGACGGGTCTGCTCGACGTTCGGGAACGAACGTTCCCAGCGCTCCAGCGGCACGTCGAGAAGCTCGGTCGAGAAGCGGTCACAGTTCTGCTGACCCCAGGCAGCGATGGCTGGCACACGGAACCTCGTCCGCGGTGGGACGTACCGGCCTTCGGCGTCGAACCCGCCGTGGCATCGGACGTTCCCGGCGCGCAATGGCTCCGCAACCTCGACGTCGGCGAGTAGCTCCGCCTCGGTGAATTCCACCTGTGCCATGGCTCCCTCCCGTTTACTCAATGGTATACACTCCCCCGTATACCTGTCCAGACGAAGTTGCTCCCACGAGCCGAGCGTCGCAGCTCCATCCTCCACAGTGCGGCGCAGGCCTTCGCCACCTTCGGCTTCGCCCACACATCCATGGACGACGTCGCGGCCGCGTGCGGCATCACAAAGCTCATCGTCTACCGGCACTTCGAGTCCAAAGAGGAGCTGTATCGCGAGATCCTCGAGCAGGTCTTCCACCAGCTCGGCGAGGAGCTCGAAGCTGAACTGGCACTGCCGACCCGCCCTGGGCTGGGGCCTCGCACCCTTTTGACGGTGGCGAGGGACGACCCGGCCGCGTTCCTCCTGCTTTGGCGCCATGCGTCCCACGAACCGGGGTTCGAGGCCTACGCCGAGGATCTGAGAGCCATCGCGGTGACGGTGGTCCGCCGTCTGATGGCGATCGATTCGGGGGACGAATGCTTCGACTCGTGGCGCGCGGAGACGTTGTTTGCGTGGCTGGTGGAAGCAACGCTCAGCTGGCTGGAGCGCGGCGACCCTCAGCGGGACGACGAGTTCGTGCAAAGGACCTCGGCGGCCCTCAGGGCACTCCGAGACGCTCTGTTCCGCACTGAAACCACGGTGCAGACGGACCACGCGAAACCCGTCGACCACGGCGACGCGAATCACGACGACCCGGACTGACCAGGGAGATTGGTCACGACCATCCGACGTACATCTGCTCGGCCCGGGTTTCGTGTCCATGGCGTCGGATGGAGACCGGCCCAGAATTCATTGCCGCATCCGGTAAAGGTTTCGGATCGGCGTTTCTTCAGATTTGTGAGGCCGGCACTTCCAGCCCTGTCCCTTCCGGATCTGGATTTAGCATTGGGAAAAGGTTTCCATAGCGTGTAAGGTCCGCGCCAAAGACACGGGCTACGCCGTGTTGCGTTCGCTGACGGGTCTTTGCGGGCGGGACGGCGGCCGCAGAGCAAAGTGAGGCGACCATGTCAGGGACCAGCGCTGAATCCGCGGGACGTCGAACGCCGCGGGTGCAGTTGATCGCACGAGCGCTCGCCACCGTCACCCTCGTCGGTTCATCGGTCGGCATCGTGGTCGGGACGATGATCGCATCGGCACCGCCCGCCGCCGCTGCGTCCTGCGACGCCTGGACCAACAGTTCGGGTGGTGCATGGGACGACGGGTCGAATTGGAGCGACAACGCGCCGCCGACAGGGACCAGGAACGCCTGCATCACCGCACCGGGGAGCTACACGGTGACCATCGGCAACGAGACGATCACCGCCGGAGCGCTGACGGTCGGTGGCACGGGATCGACACCGACCCTTTCCATCGGCGACAGCAGCGCGGGAGAGCCGGACGTCACCTTCGCCAGCGTGACCAACTCGGGCACTCTCCAGTCCGGCTACGGCGGGTCGTTGACCGTCACCGGTGCCTTCAGCAACACGAGCGTGGGCATGCTCCAAGTTCCGAACACTGGATTCGGCGGAACCACATTGGAGATTGCCTCGCTGGACAACCAAGGCACGTTCGAGGTGGACGCGACGAGCAGCTACGTCCTCCCCTCTTCTTCGTCGGCCCTCCTCAACGACAGCTCCGGCACGATCACGGTCGCGAGCGGCAACTCGCTGAGCGTCTCGAGCCCGAGCGGCCAGACCGGGATGGTGACCCAAAACGGCGTTCTCAACGACGTGGGCCAATTCGTTGCCGCCGAAGACGTCACGGTCGAGGGCGGGAGCATTTGCAACAACCCGCTCCAAGTCGGCGTCGACGGCCAGTCCGGCACCACGGACGGCCTCGCCTTCGCCTCCACCGTGGGGTCCGGTCCGTCGTGCGGCACCGGTGTGCCCGACCGACAACGTCTTCATCGCCAACATCCAGGGCTCTCTGAGCGGCAACATCCCCTCGGCCTACACCGTGAGCATCGGTGACGGTGGGTCGTCGACGGCCCGGATCGCGATTCCCACCACCATGACCGTCCATGGAACGCTCGACGTCGGGTATGAGGGAAGTCTGACCTCGAGCGCGGCCATCAAGAACAAGGGCACCATCGACGCCGTCTCCTCGGCCTTCCCGGGCGAAACGTTCACGCTGCCCAAGCTGGTCAACGAGGGCGCCTTCGACATCGACACACCGTCGACATATGTCCTTCCCAAGTCGAGCTCGCAACTGGTGAACGATCCCAGCGGAACGATCTCGGTGGGGACCGACACCGGTTCGAGCCTGTCCGTCTCGAGCCCGAGCGGTCAGACCGGGACAGTGACCCAGGACGGTGTGATCGACAACTCGGGGACGTTATCGGTGCAGAACCCGCTGACCGTGAGCGGGGGGACCATCTGCGGGAACGCGGTCCAAGTCGGTATCGACGGCGAGACGGGCGGCAGCCTGGTCTTCGCCAACACTGTCGCTTCCGGTCCGGCATGCGGCACCGACATCCCGGCGGATCAGCTCTTCATCGCGAACATCACCAGCACGCTCACCGGGACCGTGCCGCGCGGGCTACGCCGTGGCGATCGGTGACGGCGGGTCGAGCTTCGCCAACATCACGGCGAGCACGATAAAGAACCAGGGAACGATCGAACCCGGTTTCGGGGCGACGTTGACGTTCACCGGCAACCTGAAGAACAAGGGCACGCTCGAAGTGCCGGCATCGAGCTTCACGACGACAATCGACTTCGGCGGGACCCTGACCAACTTCAAGGACGTCGAGCTCGACGGCGCCACCCAAATCGACACCGGCGATTTCAACAACCGAAATCCCAGCTCCACCGTGTCGGTGGGCGGGGTCGGGGTGAGCCTCGACGGACCGCTGTCGAACACGGGGGTTCTCTCCATCGCGGCAGGTGGCTCGCTGTCAATCTCGTCGACGTATGCCCAGAGCAGCACGGCCCAGTTCGAACCACAGCTCGCGAGCACTTCGAGCTACGGCGTTCTGAATGTGGCGGACATGGCACTGCTGTCTGGAACAGTGGCCGCCCAGGACGCCGAGGGCTTCTCGCCACCGTCGGGGTCGACCTACGTCGTACTCACGTCCGGTGGTCTCGAGGGCACAACGTTCGAGAACGTCCTGGGCGCGTTCACGGCTCAGTACATCACGACGGACACGGACGTCCAGCTGACCGCCAACTGAGCTGAGCCATCTTCTCGGCCGGGCGGCGGAGAGGATCGTCTCTGACGGGAAAGCGCCCGTGTCTCTCCAGTTAGCACAGCTGGCGATCTCCCCGACGATCCCGATACTCTGACGTCGACGTCAATATCGGGATGGTGATGGGGATGGCGCAGCGCTGTGTCGCCGAGGGGCTGTTCGAGTGGCCATCGGAGGAACCGCGCCTGCTCGCCTCGAGGTGCGATTCATGTTCGTTCGTCACCTTCCCGGCCCAGGACGCGTGCACGAAATGTGGCGGTGACGGCGTCTCGTCCACCACGCTGTCGCGTACCGGGACCCTGTGGACGTGGACACGCCAACGCTTCCAGCCGAAAAACCCTCCGTACATCGGCCGAGAAGCACCGGCGGACTTCGTGCCTTTCGGCGTTGGGTACATCGAGTTGCCCGAGGGACGAGTGGAAGCTCGCATCGCCGGCGAAGTCGACCAAGAGCTACGGATCGGGATGCCGATGGAGCTGACCGTCGTGCCTTTCGCCACCGACGAGGACGGCACCGAGGTATTGACGTACGCGTTTCGACCGGTGGCGGAGAGCTCGGAGAGCTGAGGTTCACATGGACGACGTCGCCATCATCGGGGTCGGTCTCCGACCGTTCGGTCGGTTCCCCGGGGTCTCAGCGATTGAGATGGGGGCACAAGCCATCCGCCTCGCCCTGGCCGATGCCGGCGTCACCTGGAAGGACGTGCAGTTCGCCTTCGGCGGCAGCTACGAGGTCGACAACCCTGACGCCGTCGTGAATTTCCTCGGCCTCACCGGCCTGCCGTTCACTGACGTCTACAACGGCTGTGCCACGGCGGCGAGCGCACTCACGCAGGCCGCCAACACCATCCGTCTCGGAGAACATGATCTGGGTGTCGCGGTCGGGATGGACAAGCACCTGCCCGGTGCGTTCGCCGCAGATCCGGTCCAATACGGCGTCGGCGGATGGTACGGCGATACCGGACTGTTCTTGACCCCCAAGTTCTTCGCCATGAAGCTCCAGCGCTACATGCACGACTACGGGATCACGCCCCAGACCCTCGCCAGGGTGGCGGCCAAGAACTACCGCAACGGGACGCTCAATCCGAACGCCTTCAGGCGCCAGGCACTCAGCGAGGAAGCGATCCTCGAATCCCCGATGGTCAACGATCCACTCACGCAGTACATGTTCTGCTCTCCGGACGAAGGTGCCGCTGCCGTCGTCCTGTGCCGGGCCGACGTCGCGTCTCGCTACTCGTCAAAGCCGATCTACCTGCGGGCGTCGGTCGTGCGGACGCGGAGGCTCGGTGCATTCGAGGTTCACAGCCCTTGGCTCCCGCTCGAGCGGGCGGACGCACCGACGGTCGATGCGTCTCGTGCCGCGTACGAGGCGGCGGGCCTCGGACCAGAGGACGTCGACGTCGTACAGCTGCAGGACACCGACGCCGGAGCGGAGGTGATCCACATGGCCGAAAACGGATTCTGCAAGGACGGCGAACAAGAGGCCATGCTGGCTGAGGGTGCGACCCAGATCGGCGGAAGCCTCCCGGTCAACACGGATGGCGGCCTCATTGCCAACGGCGAGCCGATCGGAGCGTCCGGTCTGCGTCAGATCCACGAGCTCGTGCTGCAATTGCGCGGCCTGGCCGGAGACCGCCAAGTGTCCGGGACGCCCCGGGTGGGCTACGGCCAGCTCTACGGAGCACCCGGCACCGCCGGCGTTGCCATCGTGTCGACATGAAGGTACGAGGTTGAGCCCGCGCCGCCGACCAACGCCGTCGGCGAGCCGGTGAAGAGCGACGTCGAATCAGTGAGGACAGAGGGCGGACCAACGAACGCCGACCGCGAGCTGGTCCGGGCCGCGCTGTGCCGCCGGCTCGGTCCGGTATCCGGAGTCGTGGTGACCGAGATCTCGCACACATCGCCCGGTCCCGACGACGTCGAGGTGGCGGTGCGTGCGGCTTCGGTGAATTTCCCCGACGTGCTCGTCATCGCGGGGACCTACCAGGCGAAGGCCGAGCCGCCGTTCGTCCCGGGCAGCGAATTCGCAGGAGACGTGGTTGCAGTCGGGGAACGGGTCGAGAACGTGCACGTGGGCGACCGCGTTCTCGGTACGGTCTTTGTCGGTGCGTTCGCAGAGCGCATCGTCGTTCCCGGACGATCGGTGCAACCGGTGCCGGCGGGTCTCGACTACGTGGAAGGCTCCGCCTTCAGGGTCGCCTACACGACCGCGTACCACTCATTGATGACGATCGGCGAGGCGCGACCAGGCGACGCCGTGGTGGTTCTCGGAGCGGCGGGCGGCGTGGGACTCGCCGCCGTCGACATCGCCCATCGACTCGGGATGAGAGTGGTCGCGGTCGCATCGTCGGCCGAGCGCGTCGCACTGGCCGTGAGTCGTGGGGCCGACGCCGGAGTCGACTACTCGAGCGAACCTCTGAAAGAGCGCCTGAAGGACCTCACGGGGGGCGGCGCGGACGTGGTAGTCGACCCGGTCGGCGGGGACCTGTCCGAGCAGGCTTTCCGAGCGACTCGTTGGGGGCGCGGTTCGTGAGCGTGGGCTTCGCCGCGGGCGAGATACCGCGAATTCCCCTCAATCTGGTGCTCCTCAAAGGCGCGCACGTTCGCGGGTTCGAGTTGCGCGGTGTGATGGAGAACGTGCCAGGGGCGGTGCGACGGGGTGACGCTGCGCTGAGTCAATTGGTCGCGATCGGCATGCGCCCCTATGTCTCGTCGATCCATCCGCTCGAGCGCGTCCGAGACGCTCTGAATGAGGTCGCGGGTCGGCGCGCGCTCGGCAAGGTGGTCGTGACGTTCGGCGACGGATAGCGCTGCATAACATCGGAACGAACAGGCAAAGTGGAGGTATTGAGGTGCGGACGGTGGTCGTCGGAGCGTCGAGCGGATTGGGACGCTGTATCGGCGTTGGGCTGGCCAAGCGGGGAGCGCAGACGGCGCTGTTGGCCCGGCGGATGGAACGTCTCGAGGCGGCGGCAAAGGAGGCCGGACCGGGAACGATCGCCCTCGCCTGTGACGTGACGGATCCCGCGTCCTGCGGGTCTGCGATTGGGGAGGCGGCCACCCGGCTCGGGGGCATCGACGCACTCGTGTACACACCGGCCATCGGTCCGCTGGCGAGCCTGGTTGACACCGACGTCGAGACCTGGCGGCGCGTCTTCGACACCAACGTGATCGGGGCCGCACTCGTGACCACGGCCGCCATCCCACACCTCACGGCGACGAACGGCATCGCCGTGTACCTGTCCTCGGTGAGCGCCTCTTTGACCCCGCCCTGGCCGGGGCTCGGTTCCTATGCCGTCAGCAAGGCTGCGCTGGACAAGTTGGTGGAGGCATGGCGGATCGAACACCCGTCAGTGGGCTTCACGCGATTGGTGGTCGGTGACTGCGCCGGCGGGGAAGGTGACAGCATGACGGAATTCCCCAAGGAATGGGATCAGGACCGGGCCGTTCACTTTGGTACCCAATGGGTGGAGCGAAGGTATCTCAGCGAGTCGCTGATCGAGGTCGACGAGCTCGTCACCGTCGTCGACTCTCTCGTTCGCCACGGCGGGAGCATCAGCATGCCTTCGGTCACCGTGGCACCGCGCAAGACCTCACCCGTATGACCTGTATGACGGGTAGGGCGGGTCTGAAGGCGTGACGGAGCGTGGCTTCACGGCCGGGACGTGAAGGTCGAGCCGTACCCCTACGCGGCGCGCGCATGGCGGGGTGACGTCAGAGTCGCCGAGTCAACGGCATGCCTCTGTCTCGAAGCGGACGGTTCGCCTGCGGTTCTTTACTTCCCGCGGCACGACATCGATCTCTCCGCCTTCACGAGGCGGACGGCCTCGTCCGAAGCTGCGGTCGGCGTCACCGAAGGATGGAGCCATGCATCGGACGAGGGCGGCGACGCCCTGACGATCGTCACCGAACCGGGTCAGGGCCTGGTGGCGCTCGCCGGATACGGCACCTTCGACACCGACCGCATCCGTGTGGAGGTAGTCGACGGGTCCGGCCCCGATCGAAGCGTCAAGCGCTTCCCCACCTGGGGCGATGCGTCACACCTGATGGACGTGCTCGATGTCCGGCCCGACGGCGACCTGCACTTCGTCAGCCGCGCCCGCAGCGACGGAAGGCGGCCGGTGGTCGAGGGAAGCCAGATGCTCGCGCAGGCCATCGTGGCGGCAGGTCGCCATGCCACCGACCGTCGTCCGGTGTCGGCGGGGATGCTCTTCCTGCGGGCTGCCGATGCCGGGCGCCCCCTCGTGTTCGAGCTCGAGGAGCTCAGTGCCGGACGTACGTTCACCGGGCTGACTGCACGGGTCCTCCAGGATGGCCGCTGTTGCAGCGCGGGCACGATCCTCCTCGACACGACCGCGGCCGAGGTCATCACTCATGCGGTCGCGCCACCCGACGTGCCCGGCCCCTACGAATGTCGCCCATACGATATGGGGGTGACCGGGCGTGACCTCCGGGTCGTCGACGAGGCGTACACGGGCGACCCTGATGCACCGGTCGGGCCGCCGTGGCTCGACTGCTGGGTCCGCTTTCGGGACGTCCCTGCCGATCCCCTGATTCACTCCGCCCTCCTGGCGCAGTTCACCGGACACATGTCGATCGCGGCCGCCCTGCGGCCTCACCCAGGGATCGGACAGGACCAGGCGCACCGGAGCCTCTCGACGGCGATCAACGCGATCAACCTGGCCCTGCACCGGGCAGTCTCCGCAGACGAGTGGATGCTCTACCACCACCTCTCGACCTTCGCCGGCGACGGCATGACGCACTCCGAATGCCGCGTACACAGCGAGGACGGCCAGCTGCTCGCCTCGTTCACAGTGGAAGCGATGGTGCGGCCGTTCGCAGGAACGGTCACGGCCGCAGCCAGGGACGAACGGACCGCGCTGTGAGCCTGACCACGGGCCGTGGGCCCCTGAGCACCCGGCCGGCCGGCCGCTTCAGCGCTCCGGTACCGGAGGGCGTGGCGTACATCGAGCCCTTCCGCCGTCGGGTCAGGGCGACCAAGGACGGGCATACCGTGATCGACAGTGAACGGGTCGTGCTCGTGCACCGTCCGGGACGACCGCCTGTGTATGCCTTTCCCGCCGGCGATGTGCAAAGTGGGGACAGGACTGAATTGGCCGCAGTACCCGAACCCGATACTCCCGGATACGTCACGGTCGAGTGGGACGACGTCGATGCCTGGTTCGAGGAGGACGAGAAAGTGTTCGGGCATCCCCGCAATCCGTACCATCGGATCGATTGCCTTCAGTCCGGGCGCAAGCTCCGAGTCGACGCGAATGGGGTGACGCTGGTGGACTGTGCCCGCACACTGGCGGTCTACGAGACAGCCCTCGAACCCCGTCTCTACGTCGATCCCTCAAATGTGCGAATGGACCTGCTCCAACCGAGCCAAACGCACACGTACTGCCCGTACAAGGGGACGACGACGTATTGGACGGCCCACATCGGACAGGAGAAGGTCACCGACATCGCCTGGAGCTACGACGACCCTCTCCCCGAGTCGTTGCCGTTGCGAGGGTTCCTGAGCTTCGACGAGCACGCGCGTGACCGTGCTCCACGACCTGCCAAGCCCGGCTGACCTTGGGGAGCCGGAATTCGGGCACCGCTAGGGTGGATCTCCGCTCGGCGCACAAGGGGAGAGCCGTGGAGACTTCGTTCGAAACGCTTCTCTACGAGGAAGAAGACGGGGTCGCGGTCGTCACGCTGAATCGACCCGAGGTCCACAATGCCTTCAACGAGACGATGCAGCGAGAGCTCCAAGAACTCTGGATCGCGCTGCGCTCGAACGACGAGGTCCGAGCGATCATCCTCACCGGCGCCGGCGACGAGGCGTTCTGCTCCGGGATCGACCGTGAGCAGACCATCGCCGAGGCCTATCTCGGCGATGACGAAGCCCGGGACCACATGCGCTTCCAGACGGGTTTCGTGGCAACGCCGTTCCAGTACAACGATCCTGGAGTGCGCATCAACCCCAAGCAGAACGACCTGTGGAAGCCGGTCATTGCGGCAGTGAACGGGATGGCGTGCGGCGGCGCGCTGCACCTACTCGGAGAGGTCGACATCATCATCGCGGCGGAACACGCCACGTTCTTCGACCCGCACGTCACGTACGGCATGGTCGCGGGATTCGAGTCCTTCCACCTCCTGCAGAAGCTTCCACTGGGTGAGACGCTGCGCGTGGCGCTGCTGGGCGCCCACGAGCGCATGTCCGCGGGCCGGGCACACCAGCTCGGCCTGGTCTCCGAGGTCGTCCCGGCGGCAGAACTCACGCGAGCGCGCCATGTGGGTGGCGCGCTCGATCGCATCCGCCCCCGTCCTCGCGATTCAGGGCACGCTCCGCGCCGTGTGGATGGCTCACGAGGTGTCGCGCCGTGAAGCGCTCGCCCAGATGTCTTCCCTCGTCATCCTCGGAACGCAGTACGAGAACATCGCCGGCGGCCAGGAGACCTTCGAGGCGGCCAGAGTGGACTGGCGGCTGCGCTAGTGGATCGGCGTCAGCTGCTGCTGCCGACGCTCGCCGTCGACGTGCCGGGGATGTCGGTTCCGCAGAAAGGCTGAGAGGAGACGGGGGTGAACCCGTTCTTCCCGGCTTGCATGATCCACGTGCACTGTTTGGGAAGGTCGTGGCCGAAGATCGTTGCGTAGTCGATGCTCTGGGGCAACATGCCGCTGTCGTTGTATGACTTCACGCTCCGCAGGTCTTTGATGACGGCCGCCCGGGTCGGGTTCGCTCCTGCCATCTCCAGGCCTTTGATCATGAGGTCGGCCCCGGCCCACGCCTCCTCCTGGCCGAAGTTGGCGAACTGGCTCTTGGAAAGATGTCCGTACTTCTCCATCGCCGCCTTCATTTGCTGCGTGCCGGCGTTGGGCAGGGACCACGGCCGGAACAGCGACAGGAAGTAGTCGTTCTGGACCGCGCCCCAGGCCGGCCCGTGGATCAGATCGGACTCGTACCCTGTCGCGAACAATGCCTTGAGACTTGACTCCGGCCTGCTTGAGCGCTTCGGCGAGGGCGTAGTTCGAGTTGGAGTCCAGGCCCGGAACGATCGTATTCACGCCGTCCTGCTTGGCCACGAGGGCGGTGCTGGTGAATGCGACGCTGCCGAATGGTATGGAGGTGTCCAGCATGCCGACCTTGCCTCCGGCGTGCTTGAACGAGTCGGCGTTCTGCACGGCGGCACGGGCCGACGACGGGGAAATGCCGTAGCCGTACGTGCCGAGAACTGTGCCGCCGTGCGACTTGAGGAAGTTGCCGATCTGGGTGTTGACGGGGTACTTGGGATTCACACTGCCTTCGTCCGAGGCGAACATGTTCGTGTACGGCTGCGTCCCCCATTCGGGACCGTCGTCGTAGGTGCCCGTCACCGGCACACCTTGCCTGGTTCGGGTACTTGGCGGCGAGGAACATCAGGGGCTCTGGGACACGATGCCGAAGGCCTTCGAGTCGGCCTCCTGCACCGCCGTCGCGATCTGCGTGGGACTGGTCTGGTCGTCGATCACCAGCGGGACCAGCTTGTGCCCGTGCACGCCGCCCTCAGCGTTCTGCAGGGCGATTCGCGCCTCGAAGCCTGCGGGAGACGTGGAGTTCTCGGCCCCGCCCTCGCCGGTCAGGTCGGTGACGTACGCGATGGTGATGGGCGCCGGGAGCTGCCGGACGGCGTCGGCGTCGTGGCCCAGGGCGACCGGCAGGCCGGCTACGGCGCCGTCGCACCGCGGCGACGCCCCGGTGCGGCGATACGCCCGGCGTGAGTGATTCGAGTGTGCACTTGGCAACCCCTCCCCAGGATCCTAGCCGGGACCCTTCGCTACCGTTCATGGATTTCCGCCTATGTGAACGAACCAGTGGTTTTTGGAGAACCGCCGTCTCGCTCTGAGCAACGCTCGTTATTGTAACCCGTTGCAACGCCCGTGGGGGTCGGGGTCTTCGGCCTCACCCAGGTAGCGGTCGATGACCTCGTGGCCGGCATCCGAGGCGGGTCCCGACCAGCCGACCTGGCCCTCGGGTGAGGATCACGCAGCTGTCGGCCATGGCGAGGGCCCGGTGCACGAACTGCTCGCTCAGGACGATGGTGATGCCCGACCGCCGGGCCTGCTTCGAGGCCCTCGAAGACGGACTCGGCCACCAGGGGGGCGAGCCCGAGCGACATCTCGTCGGCGATGACCAGCTTGGGCGACACGGCCAGCGCCCGCGCCAGCGCCAGCATCTGCTGCTCGCCGCCCGACAGGCTCCCGGCTCGCTGCGCTCTCCGCGGTCCCCAGCACCGGGAAAGTGCTCGATGGCCCGGTCGATGGCCGCCGGCCGCTCCTGGCGCCGCTCCTGGGCCACCGCCATGCGCAGGTTGTCGATGACCGAGAGGCCGGGGAAGATGCCACGACCCTCCGGGATGTAGGTGAGTCCGAGCTTGCGGATGCGGTGTGCGGGCAGCCCGGTGACGTCGCGCCCGTCGAAGTGGACCCGCCCCGCCGCTCGGCGGCACCAGCCCGGAGACGGCCCGGGCCAGCGTGCTCTTCCCGGCGCCGTTGGCGCCGAGCACGGCCAGCACCGTGCCCGGGTTGCATGGTCGAGGGACACGCCGAAGAGCGCCTGCGACGTGCCGTAGCGCACGTCGAGGTCTGCGACCTCGAGGATCGGGCTCGGTCACGTCGCCTCGCCGGGCGCATCCCGATCCGAGCGCGGTCTCGGGCCGGACGTGCGCCCGACTGGCTCGCTGTCGCCGAGATACGCCGACCGCACCGCCGGGTCGTTGCGGATCTCCTCCGGGCGTGCCGGCGGCGATGCGCTCCCCGAAGTCGAGGACGAAGACCGATGTCCGAGAGGGAGAGGACCGCCGCCACGTCGTGCTCGACGATGACCAGCGAGAGCGGATGCTCGGTCTGCGTCGACGATCTGCCGGAACACCGCCAGCAGGTTCTCCGAGGCCTTCATGTCGAGCCCGGAGAGCGGCTCGTCGAGCAGGAGGACGTGCGGGTCACTGGCCAGCGCCCGCCCGACCTCGACCAGGCGGACGATGCCCGAGCGGCAGCGCCGCCACCGGCGCCTTGGCCACCCGCGTGAGCCGCAGCAGCTCCAGCAGCCCGTCGACCCGCTCGTTCTCGTCGCTCGGCGGCGGCAGGAGCGAGCGGGGGTCGAACATGTCCCGCCAGAGCCGCGTCGGCGCCGCCGCGGGCCCGGTGGGCGAGCACGAGGTGCTCGCGCACCGTCAGGCCCAGGAAGAGCTCGGGCTGCTGGAACGTCCGGGCCAGCCCACGTCCGGCCCGCGCCCGGGCGGAGGCGTCGGTCACGTCCTCGCCTCTGCAGCCGGACCCGGCCCGGCGTTGGGACGCTGCAGGCCCGAGAGCACGCCGAGCAGCGTCGACTTCCCGGCGCCGTTGGGCCCGACGAGTCCGGCGATGGCGCCCGGCTGCGACCTCGATGGAGACCTCCGACAGTGCGGTCAGCCCGCCGAAGCGCACGGTGACGCCCGTGCGGCCAACAGTGCCGGCGCCGTCGCCGGGGCATGCGCCGTCGACGACCGGTCGCCTGGAGCGACGCCGTCGTCACGAGACGCGCTCCGGCCACTTGCGGCGCAGCCTCGACCGGCTCGGCGTCCGGCTGACGTGCTCCGGCGTCCTCGCCGTCGGCTCCGCCTCCGTCGAGCGGCCGGGCTGGCGGCGCCGTGAACAGCAGCCGCCGCAACCGCCGGCTGTTCTCGGCCAGGGCGCCGTCGGGGTACTTGGCGGCCGAGATGGCGCCGAGGCCGAAGAGGACCGGCAGCACGTCTGGGACCAGGTCCACGAGGCAGGTAGTACTGGACCAGCGCCGGCGGGAAGACGAACGCGAGCCCGGCGATCAGCGCGGCCGCGGTCGAGCGCACGCCGATGGTGACGAGGACGGCCAGCCAGACGATGCCGGCGAAGGTGGCGAACTCGCTGGGCTGGAACGACGTCTGCGCCAGCGCGAGCAGCCCGCCCCCGATGCCCGGCGATCAAGCGCCGCCAGCGCGCCGGCGATCACCTTCATCTGCACGACGCTGATGCCCGACGTCCGGGCCCCGGCCTCGCTCCAGCGCGCGGCGTTGAGCGCCAGCCCGGTGGTCGATCGCCGGAAGTTCACGATGAAGAGGGCCACGATCACGAAGACGACCAGGCAGAGGTAGGCGAACGCCAGGTCGGACGTGGCGAAGCCGGGCCGGTTGAGGGTGAGCCCGAGGCCCTGGTTGACGAAGCTGGGCAGGGTGAACACGAGGTTCTCCATCAGGAGCCCGAACGTCAGCGTGACGAGGGCGACGTAGAGGTCGCCGAGCCGGATGCTGAGGAAGCCGACGATGGCGCCCATGGCCGCGGCGATGAGCCCGCCGACGAGCGCGGCGGCCAGCACCGGCCAGCCGTGGTTGTTGGCCAGCTGGGCCGTGGTCGAGCGCCCCGACGCCGGCGAAGGTGATCTGGCAGAGCCAGAGCATGCCGCCCTCGCCCGTGACGATGGTCCACGACAGGAAGATGACGGCGTAGGCGAAGGCCTGGGCGAACGAGCCCGACCCAGTAGCCCTGCAGGATCAGCGGGAGCGCGCCGACGACGGCGATCAGGAGCGAGCGGCCCGGCGTACTTGCCGAAGAAGCTCAGCGACGCGGTCTCCGACCACGCTGCTGGTCGACCCGGCCAGCCGGCTCTCGCCCTGCGGCGTGATGGCCCGGTCGAGCGCGCCGCCCCAGCCCTCGGACTCGCCGACCTGTCCCCGGCGGACCAGGTTGTAGATGAGGAACAGCGCGATCACGATGAAGGGGACGCGCGTCGATGATCTCGGTGGTCCACTGGCTGCTCGGCGGGAGATAGCGCTGGATCAGCGACGTGGCCACGCCCATCAGGAGGCCGACGCCGACCGCCACGGGCAGGTTCCGCAGCTTGGCCGCGACGACGGCCGCGAACGACGCCGCGATGAGCAGCGGTGAAGTTGTTCGGAGTCGAGGCCGATGATGGGCGCGGCGAGCACGCCGGCCAGCCCGGCGAAGAAGGTGCTGACCGCCCAGACGCCGACCGAGATCGCCGTCGGGTTGGTGCCCGACAGGTCGGTCATCGCCGGCGAGTCGACCATGGCCCGCACCTTCAGGCCGATCTCGGTGTAGCGGAGCACCAGGGCCCCGATGACCACGGTCGCGACGACGCAGGCGTAGACGATGATCTGGTCGAGCGTGACCGGGACGCCGAGGAAATGGTAGACGGCGACGGGCTCGGGGGCCAGGCCCGGCGCCTGCTGGATCGCCTGGTTGCCGAAGATCAGCGTCGCCAGCGACGGGATGGCCACCAGCAGGCCGATCGTCGCCACGACCTTGATCAGCGGCGACGACAGCCGCAGGAAGCGGAACGAGCACGGCGTAGAGGAACACGCCCGAGTGCCGGGCGCGGCGATCACGATCGAGACGACGGCCGCCGGCGACGGATGGCCCAGTCGTGCTGGGTGTGCAGGAAGTAGTAGAAGCGCGCGATGAAGTAGGCCATCGCGCCGAAGGCGAAGTTCAGGATGCCCGACGACGTGTAGGTGATGACCAGGCCGGCCGAGGCGATGGCGTAGATGCCGCCGAGGACCAGTCCGGCGATCACGAATTGCAGCATCCTGAGCGGGACCCACCCCTTCTTGCCGGCCGGTTCGAGCCGAGCATTTCTGACATCGACGTCGATACAGATACTAACGAGGCACGGCCATGCACCGTGCACGAACGAGTCGAGTGGGCTTCACTCGTCGACTCAGAGCCTGCGCGACCTCTGATCGCCGATTCACATCGTCCAAGGCGGTCCTCAACCGAGCCTCGTCAGAGTCGGCGCGCACCTTGTCCTTGCGGCGCCGCACGATCGGCGGCGCCTCCTTCCAGTTGGGATGCCCGAGTCCTCCTTGGCCACCGGGAAGCGGTCGTCGTTGACCCAGGCCCAGTGGGAGTGGTTCAGCTCGTGCAGCGTGAAGCAGGCGTTCGAGCGCGTTGTAGAAGCCCATGTTGTCGACGGTCTGGTTGACCGCCTCCTTGATGAGCAGGGCCGTCATCGTCGGCAGCTGGGCGATCCGTTGGGCGAACTCGAGGGTTCGGTCGCTGAGCTCGTCCGCGGGGAAGACCTTGCTGACCATGCCGAGCGCGTGGGCCTCGTCGGCGTCGATGGCGTCCCGGTCAGGAGGAGCTCCTTGGCCTTGCGGGGCCCGAACTCCCACGGGTGGGCGAAGTACTCGACCCCGCACATGCCGAGCCGGGTGCCGACCACGTCGGCGAAGCGGGTGCCCTCGGCGCAGACGATGAGGTCGCACGCCCACAGCAGCATCAGCGCCGGCGGCGTAGACGTCGCCGTGAGCCTGGCCGATCGTGATCTTGCGCAGGTTGCGCCATCGCCGCGTGTTCTCGAAGAAGTAGTGCCACTCCTGGAGCATCAGGGCCTCGGCACCCTTGCGGGTGCCGCCGTTGATCTTGCGCGTGGGGTGCTGGTTGGGGCCCGGCGTCGGCTCCTCCTGCGACGCCTTCGACCCGAGGTCGTGGCCGGAGGAGAACATCGGTCCCGTGCCGCCGAGGATCACGACCCGCACCTCGTCGTCTGCCTCAGCCCGCAGGAAGGCCTCGTTGAGCTCGACGAGGAGCCCGCGGTTCTGCGCGTTGCGGGAATCGGGCCGGTTCAGCATGATGCGCACGACCTGGCCGCGAGTCGAGCGTCTCGTACAGGATGTACTTGTATTCGGACATTGGCCGGCTCCTTGCTCTGCGGATCGGTTGCTGCGCGTGACACTACTGGTCCGAGAGGCCCATCGTGGACGACCGGAGACATCGAAGAGCGATTGATCGGCCGGGCAACGTTAGGGGTGAGGACGGCCTGCCCACGACACCAGAGGCGGCGGCGGGACGTCCGGGTCTCGTCTGGTACGAGGCGGCAACCGGGAGGTCGACCTTCATGATCGCGAGCGAGGTTGCCGCCCATGATGTCGCGTGACGTCCTCGTCCGGAAGGCCCGCCGGCAGGTGGTCGAGATAGCTGCAGGGCTCGGCCAGACCCTCGGGATGCGGGTAGTCCGAGCCGAACAGGACGTGGTCGGCACCGATGGCGCCGATGAGCGCGTCGATGTCGTCCTCGTGGAAGGGGCTGATGTAGACGTTGCGCTTGAACGGCTCGACCGGGTCCTCGTCGAAGGCCTGCGGCATCTTGCGTGTAGACGTCCTCGAGGTGCTCGAGGAACGGCACCACCCAGTCGCCGCCGTTCTCGATCGAGGCGACCCGCAGGTCGGGGAAGCGGTGAAGGACGCCGTGGCAGGTGAAGGCCGCCATGGTGTCCTCGATGGGCCGCTTGCCCGATCGTCATCATGCGGAACGGGTCGAGCCGGAAGGGGAGCATCTCGCTGCGGACCGGTCCAGTCGCTCTGGTAGCGGGAGTAGCCGCTGTCCGACGCGTGCATGGACACCAGGATGTCGGCGTCGACGACCGCCTGCCAGAACGGATCGAACTCGGGAAGCCGAACGAACGCGAGCCGCCGGTACCCCGGCACCGGAGCCGGACGGATGAGGACGGTCTTCGCACCGCGCTCGACGCACCCACTCGAGCTCCTCGATCGCCTTCTCGACGATCGGGAAGGGTGATGACCGGCGTCGAGAAGATGCGGTCCTCGTAGTTGAACGTCCACTGCTCGTAGAGCCACTCGTTGAGGGCGTGGATCACGGCGTGGGTCAGCTCGGGGTCGTCCCGCATGCGCTCTTCGAGCAGGCTGGCCAGCGTGGGGAACATGAGGGTCCGGTCGACGCCCGAGCTCGTCCATCAGCTCGAGCCGGGGCGCCGGCTCGCGGAAGGCTGGGATGGCGCGCATCGGCTCGCCGACGATCTCGCGGTAGGACTTCCCCTCCGGGTTGCCGTTGCGGAAGTACTCCTCCTGGGCCCCGGGCCGGGCCACCACGTCGAACGTCGGGTTCGGGATGTAGTCGCTGATCGGGCCGCGGACCATGATCTTGGTGCGCCCGTGCACATCGACGTACTCGATGGCGCTCTTGTACCGGTCCGGCAGGTGGCGGGTGAACGCGTCCCGCGTCTCGTACAGGTGGTTGTCGGCATCAAAAGTAGGAAAATCAAGTGTCCGGGCCATGTTTGCAGATTACCTCAATTTTGACTGCGACGTCAATATCAAATACTGATCAAGCGTCAGCCCCCGAATACCGACTCGGACGTCGGTCCACAAATACTGACTCGAGCGGCGATCCCGGTGCCTTGTCGGGACTCACCGCACCATCTGAGATCGCCAACGGGGATTGGCGACCACGGGTCCAGGTGGTCGGCGACCCTTCGGTCGGTGTTGGGGGGTCGGCAAAGTTCAAGGAAGGACCGCGCGCATCTACCGCCGCATCCCCACTCGCCCACGGGCTCCTGGCGTCCTGTTGCTCTCTTCGTCGTGGTCTCCGCAGCATTGTCGACCGGAGTAAGCGGACGCGCGGTGATCTCTGGATCGCCGTCATTTGGTTCCAGACCGTCTCGACGTGGCCCCGGAGGCAACGTGCGCATCTCATCCAGGGCCGATTCGACACGGATCGGGTCGTCGCGATTCGTCCGCATGTCGCGCAGCTTGTATCCTCCGCCTCCGGCAACACTGACAAGAACGCCGATCAGTGAATTTCATCTGTTCGACGGGGATCTGTCCGCATCGCACAACGGCTTTCGTGCACCTGGTCGTGCGTCTCTCGAAGAGCTGGGTGCGAAACCGACGAAGGTCGATGCCCTCCCCGTCGGCGGCACTCGGTCTGGCAATGGAGGGCGACGTTCGATGGGGGACGCGGAGCGGGCACACGAGCCCTTGGTGCTTCACACCATCCCGACGGCGGTCGCCCGTGGGGGGCAGATCGAAGCCCGGGCGATCGCGGACCAATTGGACGAGCCCGGCGTGCGCCGTCATCAGGTGCTCTGCCTGTTCGACGGACCAGAAGACGTGCGGGTCGAACACTCGCTCGGCTACGCCGGAGGCGAAGCTGCGGCACGTGGGTTCCGCCCGCGAGCGGTGGTCCAACTGCGCTCCGCCTTGCAGCGGCTGGCGCCCGCGGTCGTCGTGGCTCACGGCGGAGACCCACTCAAGTACCTCGTTCCTGCCACTGCCGGCCGCCGGGTGCCCCTCGTCTACTACGCCATCGGCACGATCACGGGCGAGCGCCTCGACCCCGTGCGTGAGGCCATCTGGAAGTTCCTCATCAACCGGCCGGACATGGTTGCCGCGGAGGGTGAGGAGGTCCTCGAGGAGTGTCGACAACGCTTCGGCGTGCCCCAGGCCCGCTCGGTCCTGGCTCCCAACGGCCGCGATCCCGATGTGTTCCACCCCAACGCCAGGTCCGCCGACCACCCCGCCCCTGCCATCAGCTTCGTGGGAGCCCTCACCACGCAAAAGCGTCCCGATCGGTTCATCGCAGTCGTCACCGCCCTGCGTGCCCGAGGCATTCCCGTCGTGGCACGCGTGGTGGGTGACGGTCCGTTGCGGGATGCGCTGGACGGTCCCGCCGCCGAGGCCGGGGTTGAGCTCCTCGGGCGTCGCCACGACATCGCCGAGCTGCTCCGGGACACCGACGTGTTCGTGTTCCCGAGCATGTGGGCGGGAGAGGGGATGCCCGGAGTGCTCATCGAAGCGGGCCTGAGCGGTGTCCCGGTCGTCGCCACCGCCACCGGCGGTGTCCGCAGCATCGTCCGCGACGGTAAGACGGGGATCATCGTGGGTGTCGACGACTTCGACGCGCTCGTGGACGCGACCGCCGCCCTCGTCCGAGACACTGAGCGGCGCCAGGCCATGGGCGCGGCAGCCCGGGCGCACTGCCTCGAGCACTTCAGTGTCTCTGTCGTCGCCGCCACCTGGCGGGGAATCATCGACCCCCACTGTCGACGCGAGTCGAACGGTCAGGACCGTAAGCACGATGGCGATTCGCGGCGCGCCTGACCCGAAGCGGACACGTCGTGCCGGGCCTGTGCGCTATCGAGTGGTGGGAAAACCGAGGTCGATCCGGCTGGCCTGCGGTTCGGGCCAACGGGACGTCACCACTTTGGGGCGGGTGTAAAAGCGAATCCCTTCGGGTCCATAGATGGCGGCGTCACCGAAGAGTGAGTCCTTCCAGCCGCCGAAGGAGTGAGATGCCACCGGAACCGGGATGGGCACGTTGACTCCAACCATGCCGACCTGAATGTCGTGCTCGAATCGACGGGCTGCTCCACCGTCACGGGTGAAGATCGCCGTGCCGTTGCCGTACCGGTTGGAGTTCACCAGGGCGATCGCCTCCTCGAGAGTGGGCACACGCACGACGCCCAGCACCGGGCCGAAGATCTCGTCGTCGTAGACCCGCATCCCGGGCTTCACGTCGTCGAGGAGTGAGCAACCCAAGAAGAACCCGTCCGGACGAGGAGCGTCCGATCCGTCGACGACGACGCGCGCCCCTTCGTCCGAGGCGTGCTCCACGTAGGAGCGCACACGATCACGGTGCTCGGCGGTGATCAGGGGACCCATCATCGAGGCCGGATCGTCACCAGGGCCGACCACGACGCCCGGGATCCGCGAGGCGATCGCATCCACCAATTCGTCCGCGACCGAGCCGACCGCCACCACGAGCGAAATGGCCATGCACCGCTCTCCAGCCGATCCGTAGCCGGCCGATATTGCGGCGTCGGCCGCTGCCGACACGTCGGCGTCAGGGAGCACGACCATATGGTTCTTCGCGCCGCCGAGCGCCTGGACGCGCTTGCCGTTGCGCGTACCCGTCTCGTACACGTGGCGCGCCACATTCGTGCTGCCGACGAACGAAATGGCTCCGATGTCTGGATGGGAGAGGAGAGCGTCGACCGCCTCGCCGTCGCCCTGCACGACGTTGACCACCCCGTCGGGAAACCCCGCACGCTGAACCATGTCAGCCAGGATCAGCGAGGGTGACGGGTCCTTCTCGGAGGGCTTCAACAAAAAGCTGTTCCCGCAGGCGATCGCGTTGGCCATCATCCAGAGGGGCACCATCACCGGGAAGTTGAACGGGGTGATTCCGGCCACCACGCCGACAGGCTGCAGCACCGTGCGGATGTCGACTCCAGTCGCCACTTCGGATGCTGCCGAACCCTTCAGGAGGTGAGGGATCCCGCATGCGAACTCGACGTTCTCGAGTCCTCGTGCGACCTCCCCCCGGCGCGTCGTCGAGCACCTTTCCGTGCTCCCGAGTGACGGCTGCTGCCAGCTCCTCCCGCCCGGCGGCGAGCAGTTCACGCAGCCGGAAGAGGACATTGGCGCGCCGCGCTGAGCGACGACGATCCCCACTCGACTGCGGCCTTGGCTGCGACGGCCACGGCGGCGTCGACCTCGGCGGCTGACGCAAGCGCCACCTCGGCTGTCCGCGTCCCGACGGCGGGATCGAAAACCGGAGACGTCCTCCCGGAATTGCCTTCGACGGCCCGGCCGTCAACCCAGTGACCAATGGTCATCTTCGGAACCCTACCGCCCATCAGAGCCGGTACAGCCTGCGGGCGTTCTCGCCCAGGATCTTGCGCCTGGTCTCGACCGGGAGTGTTTCCATCTTTGCCTCGACCGTTCCGAGCGGGTCCGGGTAGAGGCACGTCGGGTGAGGGAAGTCGGTCTCGAAGAGGATGCAGTCTTCGCCGACGGCTTCGATCAGCTCCGGCAACTTATTGCGGTTGTTCTCGAACCAGAACGTGGCGTAGAGATTGCTGGCGAAGTACTCGGACGGCTTCTTCCCCAACTCCGCGAGCTCGCGAGGCGCGTTCTCCGACATCTCGTAGTCGAGCGCCTCCAAGATGAACGGGATCCACCCGACGCCGCTCTCCACCGAGACCATCTTCAAATCGGGGTGACGGTCGAAGATCCCCGCGAGGATCACGTTCACGACGACGCGCGCGTTTCCGATGAAGAGGAGCGTGCCGCCGATGGCCAGCTTGGTGTTGTCCTTGTGCGAGTCCCACGGGTACTTGCCGAAGAACGTCATTGCGGTGACGCTGGCACCGATGTGGAAGTGAACTGGAAGATGCAGCTCGGTGCACACCTCCCAGAAGGGGTCCCAGGCCCGGTTGGCCAAGTCGGGCGTGCCGAGATCCTGCGGATCCGACGTCATGTTCACGCCCCTCGCACCGAGGCCGGCGACGCGCTTGGCCTCGGCGACGCAGGCGTCGACGTCCCAGGCCGGCATGAGGGGAAGCGGTAGCAACCGGTTGCCTGAGTCGGCTTGGATCTCGGCCATGGCGTCGTTGTAGATCTCCGTGGCCAGCCGGCAAAGGGCAGGATCGTCGACTGCGCCGAGATCCTGCCCTCCGAGCCCGATCGTGCTCGGAAAGATCACCTGGGCATCGATGCCGCACTCGTCGAGCACGCCGAGCCGGATCGCGGGGTCGTGTGCGCCGAGGTGGACCTGGTCG
Organism: uncultured Acidimicrobiaceae bacterium; assembly: GCA_963824445.1. Lineage (GTDB taxonomy): Bacteria > Actinomycetota > Acidimicrobiia > Acidimicrobiales > RAAP-2 > Bog-473. The sequence goes on from CAWGPG010000006.1 coordinate 366,600, forward strand.
AAACTCCACTCCATCAGCGCCCGGTGCGAGCTCTCCTTGGACCCGTCCCGCGCAATGACCCCCGCCGCGCTGAAGCGGCCGAGTACATGCCCGTCGAACACCCACATGGGCTGGCCGTCCACCTCTTCGACCCGGGGCACACGGTCTCGGAACGGCTCGGGCGCCCGCCGAGTGAACAGGTCGGGGGGCTCGGACCAATGCGAGTCGGCGTCAACAACGAGCATATCTTTCAACATCGACGTCGATATTAGGGTTGCCCGGCGCGGATCGGCAAAGCCCCGAATCGCGGTGACACCTGATGCAGGCGTGCGGAGGGCAATTCCGGCTCAGCCGAGATTCCGGTTCGTCAGGTTGGCGGTCGCTCCAAACCCACGCCGCGGGAGTTCGTCGCTCCGGGTGAAGTCGTGAAAACCGGCCTCACCGAGGAAGCCGCGACCGGTGGCCTACAGGGACGTCTCGCGTTCTCAAAGTACGGACGGAAGCCATCCCCCTGGGCGAGCCCACACCCCTCTACCGCGAGGCCGTGCTGATCGCTCGTTCTCCTCGGGCGATCAGCGCCCGTTCTCCTTGGCCGTGGGGCGGGCGAACATGACGAGAAAGCCGGCGTGGCCGAGGGGATCCACCTTGGCCAGCTCGAGGCCACAGGAAGCAGCCAAGTTGTCGAGGTCCGCGTGCCGGTAACCGTGAACATGCACACCGCGAGCTCCGTAACGGACCTTGCGGAGCTCGACCCGCAGACCAGGCGCCGGGAAGGAGCCGATCACGTGGGTGCTGGCCCTCCCCATACGGCGGAGCAGCTCGCCGGGCTCGTCCACGTAGTCGAAGACGCCGAGCGCAACTGCCGCGTCATAGGCGTCGACTTCTTCGATGTCCTCCCAACCGCGCTGTTCGACGCTGACCCGGCCCGAGTGTGCCGCAGCCTCCCGTTGGGCGAGAGCGACCATGGCCGGCGCCGGATCGATCCCGGTCACTTGAACGCCCAGCTCTGCGAGTGGGGCAAAGAGCGGTCCGCTGCCGCATCCGACGTCGAGCACGCGGCGGAAACCATGTGTGTCCACGAGCCGCACGGTCTTGCTCAAACGGTCGAACAGCGGTCCGCGGCCGAGAAGCCTGGCCACCGGCTCGCTGCGGTAGAAGGCGGCGAAGCGCGAGGCGTCGCTTGTCGAAGTAGCCGTCGAATTCTGCGGTCTCAGCGTGCGGCATGGCGACAGGTCTCACTCCCGTATCGTCTGGTCAGGTTCTCGAAGATGGTGGCGATCCGGCGCCGACCGAGCACCTGCTTGGCCAACGCGGCAGAGCGCACGTCGCGCACCCCCGGAAGGGTGCCGTCGAAATCGTAGGAGTGGTAGTACAGCACGGCGGGCCCCGGATGGTGCGCCACGGCCCGGGTCAGGGCAACCGTCGGCAACAGCCGCTGATAGCTGCCGCCCCCGACATGGACGCCGCGCCAGCTCAGGACGGGCAGCTCGCGGAGTGGCGAGCCGGCCCCGAGGTACGAGGCGTCGGACACGTAGTCGTAACCGGCTTCGGCCAGCGCCTCTCGATAGCCCACCAGCTCCATGCCCTCCGGAACGTCGAAGCGAGGCGACCGGAACCCGGTCACGGGGAGCCCGAGAAGGTCTTCGAGCATTTCGCGGCCCTTGCGCAACCACGTGACGATCCCTTCCATGCGGAGCCGACCGTGATCCGGGCCGTGGCTGGCGATCTCGTGGCCAGACGCCGCGAACTCGGCCAACGGGGACCGAATCCGGTCCGCGTAATGACCGACCACGAACAACGTCACGGCCGGGCGGGCCTCCATCGCGCCCAGACCCTCGAGCAAGGTGCCCAAGCCACCCGCGGGGTCGAGGCCACGCCGCGGGACGTCGTGGCCCAGAACGGACATGCCCTCGTAGAAGTCCTCGACATCCACCGTCATGCACAACGAGGTGGTGGTCATGAGGCCGCCGCCAATTCCCCGTAGACACTGCGGAGTCGTCCGATGACCTCGTCCTCGGCGAAGAGCTCTCGCACCCGTTGGCGCGCCGCCTGCCCGAGTGCGATGCGCCGCCCGTCGTCGCCGAGGAGCTCGCGCAAAGTGCGGACGAGCGCCTCGACGTCACCGCGGGGCACCAGCGTGCCGGCCGTGGCATCGACCACCTCGCGGACTCCCCGGACGTCGTAGGCGACCACCGGGGTGCCCGAGGCGGACGCCTCCATCACGACCCTCGGTATGCCCTCGCGATAGGACGGCTGGACGACCACGTCCGCCGCGGCCAGATATGGGCGGATGTCGTCGACCGCACCGACAAAGGTGACGTACCGGCCAGCCGCGGCGAGCTCCGCCTCGTCGATGGCGTCGCGCTGATCCGTTTCGGTCGGTCCCACGTGGACGAAGTCAGCGGTCCCTTCGAGACGGCGAGCGATCTGGAGGAAGTCCTCACATCCCTTCTCGCGGACCAGTCGACTCACCATCACGACGATCGGCCGCTTCGACTCGATGGCGGGTGCGACGGACTCCAGGAATCGGTCCATCACGATACCGTTGCCGATGAATCGGACCTTGTCCGCCGAGCAGATGTGCACTTCGGGCAAGACGCGTTCGTCCTCACGGCTTTGGACGAGGACCAGATTCGCCCAGGTACAACACCATCGCTCGAAAATCCACCCGAGAAGGTTAGCGATCCGCGTGTTGTCACGGAAGAACAGCGAGCCGTGCACGGTGTAGATGGCGGTCGTGCCAGTGAGCCGAGCCGCTGGCAACCCGAGCAAGGACGCCTTCTGGGTGTGCGTCTGGACGAAGTCGAAACGACGACGCCGGAGGACCTGCCAGAGCCGGACGAACGCACCGACGTCGGAGGGGCCGAGCTCCCGCGAGATCGGCACGACCTCCACCGACACGTCTGCCGGTGGGTCGTCGAAGGCGTCGCCGCTGACAACGCTCCAGGAGATCTCGGGCAGCGAGCGGAGCTGGTTCGCCAGCAACAACCTGGCCGTCATGGATGTGGTCACCAGCCGGCAGCCCCGCAAGATGACCGAGACCCCGGTGTGTTGACCCACCATCCCCTCAAATCGTGCACACGAAGGCACGGGTGGGTCCCGGCCCGCCGGGCCGACTGGCCCGGAAGTCGGCATCATACTGGGCGTCGTGGACCCGGGATCTGCGGCTTTTCGGTCCTGCGATCCGGAGCGGGATCCGGTGCTGCGGACCACTGGGCCAGACACGCCGGTCGCGTGGAACCCGGGTAGCGGCGGCAGACCACGCTTCGCACACCTTCATCCGTGGCCTCGACTCACCGATGTCATGGGCTCGACCATCCTTGTCCCGCGGGCTCGACCACCCCGGCGGCCAGGTGTCCAGCGTGCCCATGCCCGGGTGGTCCTATCATGAAGGCGGAATGTTCGACTACGACGTCAATGTCAATATCGACGGTGTGGGTGGCGAACCAGCGAATGGAGTCGGCGCCGGGAGCACCCCCTGGTGAGACCTCTTCCCGAGCTCACCCCGACCAACGAGTGGTTCTGGACGTCGGGGGAAGACGGCTCCCTGCGGATTCAGTCGTGCGACGACTGCGGGAAGCTCGTCCATCCGCCCACTCCGATCTGTCCGGCGTGCCGGAGCCGGTCGTGGTCTCCGCCGTAGGTCTCGGGAGGCGGGACGGTCGTCGGATTCACGGTCAACGCCCACCAGTGGCTCCCCGGGTTCGACCCGCCCTACGTCGTCGCCAACGTCGCCCTCGCCGATGACTCCGACGTTCACCTGACGACGAACATCATCGGCTGCGAGCCCGACGAGGTGCACATCGGCCAAGTGGTCTCCGTCGTCTTCGAGCACCACGAGGACGTCTGGATCCCCCTCTTCGAGCCCACGGGGAAAGTCGATCCGGTCGGACCGAGTACCCGAACCGCAACAGCTGATCCCCCGGTCGCCGGTGAGCAACGATCGCTTCGAGCACAAAGCGGTACTGAGCGGCATCGGCCGCTCCGCCCTCGGGCGGCGCCTCATGGTCGACCCCCTCTCCCTCGCGGTCGACGCCTGCCTGGCTGCGGTCGCGGACGCCGGCCTCACCCTGGAGGAGATCGACGGGCTGTCGACGTATCCCGGTATGGCCGCCGCGGGTATGGGCGAGGGGGGCGTGACCGCGATCGAGGAGGCGCTGCGCATCCGGCCGACCTGGTTCAACGGCGGGATGGAAGTGCCGGGACCGGGCGGCGCGGTCATTGCTGCGGTGCTCGCCGTCGCGGCGGGGTTGTGCCGGCACGTCCTGTGCTTCCGAACCGTGTGGGAGTCGACCTACGCCGCACTCGGACTCGCGCGGGACCGGCGGAGCGGGAAGGGTGTCCGGGGCCATGCACGAATGGCGCGCCCCGTTCGGAGCGATGTCGGCCGCCAACTGGATCGGCATGAACGCCAATCAATACCTGCACCGCTATGGCGCGACCCGTGAGTTGCTAGGCCATGTCGCCGTCAACGCGCCGTGCGAATGCGGCGAGGAACCCCGTGGCCATCTACCGCGACCCGATGACCATGGACGACTACATGGGGGCGCGGCCGATCACCTCCCCGTTCGGCCTCTTCGACTGCGACGTGCCGTGCGACGGCTCGATCGCCGTCATCGTGTCGGACGCGTCGGTCGCTGGTGACCTGCCGAAGACCGCAGTGCGCATCGAGGCGGTCGGGACCCAGATCCTCGAGCGGATCTCGTGGGACCAGCAGACGGTGACCCACGAACCTCAGGTGCTCGGGCAAGCGGCACATCTCTGGACCCGGACGGGACTCGGACCGGCCGATGTGGACGTGGCGCTGCTCTACGACGGGTTCACCTTCAACGCCATCTCGTGGCTCGAGGCACTCGGCTTCTGCGGGATCGGCGAGGCCCAGGAATGGATGGACGGGGGACGCCGCATCGCCCTGGGCGGAGACCTTCCGCTGAACCCGCACGGGGGCCAGCTCTCCGAGGGCCGAACGCACGGGTTCGGGTTCCTCCACGAAGCCGTGCTGCAGCTCCGCCACGACGCGGATGGACGTCAGGTTCGAGACGCGAAGACGGCGGTCGTATCGACCGGAGGTGGGACGCCGTCGGGCGTGCTGCTCTTGCAGCGGGATGGCGTATGAGGAAGGGGACGGAAGTGTCCACGGCACCGTCGTTCACGGGGGAAAGGCCGAACGGCCCTCGTTCGCGCAAGGGGATAGAGACACGGGCGCGACTGGTCGCGGCGGCAAAAGAGGTGTTCGAGCAAGACGGCTTCCTCGACGCGCGCATCTCGGACATCGCCGAGCGGGCCGGCCTGTCGCACGGTTCCTTCTACCACTACTTCGATTCCAAGGAAGAGGTGTTCCGGGAGGTCGCGGCCGAGGTCGAAGAGCGACTGAGCGAGCCGTTCAACACCGTCATCCTGGACCCCTCGTCGACGGCGAGTCCCTACGAAAGGATCCGCGAGGCCATCCGACGTCACCTCGAGAGCTACCGCGACGAAGCCCGGATCATGCGCGTGATCGAGCAGGTGTCCCGGTTCGACGAGCACGTCACCAAGCTCCGCCACGATCGTCACGTCTACTACCGCGAACAGGTGGCGGACTCGATTCGCCGCCTCCAACGTCATGGGCTCGTCGACCCGGAGCTCGACCCCACCATCGCCGCGGCAGGTCTGGGCGCCATGACCTACCGGTTCCCCGAGATGTGGTTCGTCGAGGGCCTGCTCGACTGCGACTTCGATGAGGGCGTCGACCAGCTGACCCGGCTGTTCGTCAACGGCCTCAAACTCAAGGCGGGTCCGGCAGACTGAACTTTGCTGTTCCCCGTTCATTGCCCTCGTCGACCGCAACGACCCGACGGCGACGGAGCGCAAGATCGAACCGGCTCTTGATCTTGTTCCCCTGCAGTCGACCTTCGGTCAAGGCCGAGGCGACCGCCGGGAACACCGGGTCTCAGTGCTTATGTGAGATCCGCGAGCGTGGCCAGTATCCCGCCATCGGTCGACTGCGCCGCGACCGCCGTTGTTCGAGCCAACAAAGCAACAAGCTCGTCGATGGCGGTCTTCAGTTCATCTCCGGTCAGAACGCGGAGTTTCGTGCTGGTGCGATCGTCGGACGGTGCGGTGTAGCGGTGCCAGAGGTCTCTGAACTCGCGCAACAGATCGGACGTGAGGCATGGCTTCATCCAGAGCATCTGCACCTGGTCGTCCCACGCCATCTGAAGGCGCTCCTGAAGCGGCCGCTCGCTGCTGGCAAGCGAGGTTACGGCAGCAATCAAATGCTCCGATGCATATTCGAGGCTCACCATGGGGAGCTTCGCGCATTCTCAGTGCTTTCGCCTTAGCCACCCACCACCGGAGTGGGACGCCCTAATTGTCGTGGCTCTTGAAGATCTCCACACAGAGGTCGACGCAATCTCGGCAGATGTAGAGGCCGTGAGAGGGACCATGGACCACATCGAAACCTCGCCGGTTCAATCCACAGAATGAACACTTCACAACGACGGGCTTTGTACCTGATGCGCGGCCCAAGTCGCGACCCATCGACATCGCCTCCAGACTACGTCCGGCCACCCCGGAGCCCGGCACGTCCCAATGACACCCGGCTCGGACACAAATCGCGGCGCTCCCCTCTCGGCACCAACGGGGACAGGCCTCAGGAGGACACGAGGCGGACCGGCAATTCCTCGTAACGGCGGACCATCAGGCTGTTCACCCATCTCGGTTGGCGGTGAGGATCGAGGTTGATCTCTCTCGTTCGGGCAAGCAGAACGCTGAGCACGTTCCTCGCCTCAACCCGAGCAAGGGGCGCACCAACACAGTGATGGATGCCTCGACCGAATGCAACGTGCCGTCGTGGGGCTTCTCGGGTCAAGTCGATGGAGTCGGGGCGATCAAACATTGCGTCATCACGATTGGCCGCACCCCAGAGCAGGAGGACCGTCGCCCCGGCCGGGATCTCCACACCACCGAGTGCGGTGTCATTCGGCACATGGCGCATGTGATAGCGGAATGGTGGCTCCAATCTCAGGGCCTCCTCCACGAACATTGGGATCAACTCAGGACTCTGACGCAGTTGGCTCTGAAGCACTCCATCTTCAGCCAGGATACGAACAGCGTTGCCTATTAGGCTTGTCGTGGATTCACCACCAGCGCTCAGCAACGTGTGCAGGATGACGGAGGCCTCGACTTCGGAGAACGCCTGATTCTTCACGCCTTCGGCCACGGCCCCGAGGAGGTCATTGGACGGCTTGCTCCTTGCGGCTGAGAGCTGAGAAGATATCCACTCCTCGATCTCACCTGTCCGGGCGATGTGTGCGACCAACTCATCGTAGGACAGCGTCGATCCCAGCATCGCTGTTGAGTCGAAAGCTGCATGCAACAACTGGTCGAGGTCAGCATCGTGGAATCCGATGAGACGACTGATCATCGTGATCGGTACGACGTTGCCGATAGCCGTCATGAAGTCCACGGATCCTTCATTGAGGGCCTGGCCTACGCAATGCTCGGCAACATCTACAACGTCGGGTTCCAGAGCAGCCATACGATTGGCCATAAGCTCGGGGAACACGGTGCCTCGGTGCACTGCGTGCATGGGTGGGTCTGCTGTGGCCAGCGCCTGGATGCCCGCATCGCCGAACGGAAGGCGACAAGGCATGCCCTTGGCGTCTCGGTATATGAGGCAGTTCAGATTCGACGAGAAGTCCTCCACCCGGGCCGCGGCCTCAGCGAGAAGTTGAAATGTGGCTACGGTGAAGATCCCCGTGCCGGGTACTTCCCAGACGGGCGCATCAACCCGCAGCTCCTCATAGAAGCCATACGGCTCAGCAATCACGGCGGGGTCGAGTAGGTGCGTGCCGGAGATCGCGAGGGTCACGCCACCAAGTTTGTCACTGCGGCATCTAGGGTGCCCCAAATAACACCGGCTCGGCGACAGTTACGTGACCCACGAGGGATCGGGCACAATCAATGCCATGTCGTCTCGGCCTCCGAGCAACCAGGAGGATCAGACCCGGCACACACGTCAGGCCTACGACCGCTTGGCCCCCGTGTGGGCAAAGGAGACCGACGACGGTCCATTCAATGGTTGGCTGGAACGTCCTGCGCTTCGCAGCCTGGTCCCTACTCCTCTCTCGGGCCTCACGATCGTCGATGCAGGGTGTGGTTCGGGAGCGCAGGCCCAGTGGCTGCTGGACAATGGAGCAGAGGTGATCGGCCTCGATCTGAGTCCTGCCATGGTCGAAGAGGCGCAACGTCGCTGTTCGGGCCGCGGTCGATTCTTCGTGGCGGACCTCGGTGACCCGCTCCCACTCGAGCCAAAGTCCGCCGACGGGATCACGTGCTCTCTGGCGCTGCACTACCTGGAGGACTGGAGCGTGCCTCTCCGGTCCTTCGCCGACATCCTCCGAAATGGAGGGTGGGTAGTCCTTTCACTTGATCATCCCTGTGGTCTACCTCTCGCTTCACAGAAAGGCGGTTACTTCGACACGGAGCTCGTGGGAGACACGTGGACGAAATCCGACGTCGAGGTGACGCAGTGGTTCTGGCGGAGGCCCCTGTCTGCAGTGGTCGATGCCTTTGCAGATCAGGGATTCCTCATCGAGCGGATCGCCGAACCCCAACCCTCGGCGGAGGCGCTGGCGCGATTCCCGGGGGAACTGTCCGAGGTCGTCGGTGTTCCCTGGTTCATCGTGTACCGGCTGCGACTTTCACCGACCTGACGCGTCCACTCCCGATCACCGGAACTACGGCGGTATGCCCCGTATCAGGCGGTGCGTAGGTGGGGACGCAGCGCTGCGCCCACTTGATCCGCCAATGCGACAGCCACAAGGCGACGCTCCTGCGACACCGGCCATCCTGAGGTCGGGGTGAGGACGAAACGGGCCACGGTGAGACCCTTCGCCTTGACGGGAAGCTCGATCTCGGGGCCTGGCAAGCCCATGCTGTGGACGGGCCAGAGCCCACCCGCCAGGAAAACGTGCCCGGAGTCCTCGATGCGAAATCGGGGGCGCTCGGTAGGACCCGCGGTGTACCGACATGAGCGCAGATGAAGCAGTTGGATTAGGTGCTCCCGCACGACTCGGGCCACCTCCTCCTCCGGTGCACCGGAGGCAGCCAGTTCGGATACCGAGTGCAGAAGAGTGAGATGGTCGGCTTCCTCGGTGGCTGTCACTCGATGGTGGCGACTTCGCACCGAAAGCTCTGTCACTGCGATCCCGACTACGAAGAGGCAGACTGCAGTTTCGAGGTCTGGCCGGTGGGTGATGGCCAGGCGTCCGTACGGCTCGGTCAGGAAGACGTCGAAGGACAAGGTCGAGCTGATGGTGGCGAGATAGCCCGACACCCGATCCCCAGGGGCGGACACGCCGACGACTACGGCGATGAGGACGAGCGCTGCCGCGGTAGCGGCAAAGGTCGCTCGGAACGGGATCAAGAGCGCCGCGACCACGATGGGAAGAAGCGCTCCAGCGATCCGGGTTACCGCTTGAGGGTTGCGTCGGAGCATGTTGCCTCCATGATTGGCTCTCCGCCGACAGGGCACTTTCTGAAACCCCCCGTCCAACCGACCCTACCGCCGGGCGTAGCCAAAGCGCATCAAAGCCGACCACGGAGTCGGGTTCCCCGGAGATCAAGACGACATATCCGACCCGCCGGGTCGGAGGCCGTTATGGGAGCCCGCGAGACCCTCGGGAGCGACACCGTTGGACGGATGAGGGCGGGCTGCCGCCGAACCCGAAACTGAACATCGCAGCGTCAATACGTCCCAGTGGCTTAGGACGTTTCAACATTCTTCGACCAGGGCGAATCCGTGTCGATGCCGTCATTCTGACGGTCGTTGTCGCCCTCACTCATCAACTCGGCCACGAATCCTCGCAAGCGCTGGCCGCAGAGGCCGTGTCGTCCGCACCGAAGGCGTGCAATCTTTTGTCGGCCCCCGAGGCCTGCCATCTTTTGAGGTTGCTTGCTTCGAGTGAGGCCTTCCCCTCGCCCACAACACCGGATGGGAGGTGCACTTGACACTGACAGTTCCGGGGCAAAGAGTGGAGGTCATGCGGCCGAGGAGCCTCGCCATTCCGGACGCTCGTGGGCACGGTGCGTCCCTGCGTGTGACCAGGCATCCCCAGCAGCGCAAGATAGTGATGAGTCACTGGCGAGACGGACTCTGTGTCGCATCCACTCCGATCGAGCTGGGCGAGCTTCCGGAACTTATTGCGGTCCTGGCTGACGCCCTCGGTGATGCGGTTCGTGTACCCGATTCTGCGCTGTCAAGCACGTCGGACGACGCCCGATTCCTCACCAGGATCCAGCGGTGGCTCCGGCCCCGCTTGGCTCAGATCGTTGATCTACGGGTTCCCAGGGACCCAAGAGCACACGACGAGCGAACTGGCTAACGGCTGCATACCCCATATAACAGCGGATCCGCGGCGATATATGTGGGCGGGTGAATGAAACCCTGGATCCTGCTTGTCGATCCTCGTTGCAACTCAGAAGCGGCAGGATCAGAATGACGATCCGAAGGTCTAGACGACCCGAAGGCGTGTAGTAGTAGCGTGCGGAGGGGAGGCCCAACATGGGGATTCGGCGAGTTGCGAGAGTTCTCCCTGTTCGGGTGAGCCTGGCGCTCTGCGGCCTCCTCGTCTTGGTCACGACCAGCTCCCCCGGTCTGGCGTCGGCCACACCACGGGCGACTCGCTCCTTGCCAGCGGATGCAGCGAGCTGCTCGACCACCACCGCGATCAGCCCGGGGGAGCTCCCCATCTCGGGTTCCATCACCGATTCTGCGCCCATACCGTGCTTCACCTTCGACGACGTGAGTGGCGACACCCTCGTCGTGGACGTGGTGCCCATCTCGATAGACCCCACCCCCGGGGTCACCGTGTTGGACCCGAACGGCAATGCACTGAACTCCCAAGGCTTCTTCACGACCGATGCGTCGGGGACCTACACGATCGAAGTGACCGGGAACAATGGATCCTTCAATCTGGGCTTCCAAGAGATGGCGCACCCCTCCGGCTGCACGAACATCATCCTCGGCGAGCCTCCGTTCCCCGCCGCGATCAGCGAGCCCGGCGAGACGCTCTGCTTCCAAGCGACGCTGCACTACAATTCGTGGTTTTCCGTTTACGGGACGCTCCAGCCGAGCACGAGTCCCCTTGAGGTGTTGACGTTCACACCCGACGGCTCACCCATAGGAGGCTGCTATTACGCCGGCGGGGGGACGGGGGCCATCGGATGCGGCGGTGTCGTTGGTCCACCTGTCCTGACGCTGCTGCTCTTGACCGGCCTCCAGAATCCCGCCACCGTCGGCCTCAATCTCACCTTCGGTAGCTTGAGCGAGAACCCACAGAGTGGAAAGCCCGGATCAGATATTGAGGTCATGGGCTCGGGGTTCGTTCGAGGCGAGCCCTACCATGTGTACTACGAGACCGGACTGTCCGATCCGGCCAAGGTCTTGCTCTGTGACGGTCTCGTTCCCAGGGGCCACCAACCCAGTTGTCTCGGCCGTATCCCCAAGGCGAGCAAGGCCGGAGCGCCCGGGGCACACGAGCTCAAGATGATCGGGGAGAGATCGGGACACATCGCTGCGGTGTTCTTCGACTTGACGTGAAGCCCTCAGCCGAATGCCCCCATGAGAACCTGCTGTCTGGAGTCGCGAGAACCGCTCAGCTGACGTCAGCCGTGAAGCCCGGTGACGCACCCGACGCTCGACCTCGGTCTCTTCCGCGACCCGACTCAGCCGGGCCACGACGTCGTGTCAGCTGTGGGAATGGACCGGTTTCGTCACTGAAAGGCTGGTAAGCCCCTTCCGGCCGATCCGTGCCGCCAGCTCCGAACGGGTTGCAGACTCGCCGAAGGGCAGTTGCCGCAGCGGAATGCTGGCGCGGGAGACCCACGACAATGTCGACTCGTCACAAAAGCCCATGGCGCCGTGGAGTTGATGCGCGATCCGCAACACGGTCTCGGCGGCGTGAAGCGCAGCCATCCGCAAAGCAAGTGCGTCGTGCAGCGCCTCAGCCCGCTTCGTCTCGGCGCTCCAGAGCGCGTACTTGGCCAGCTCCTCCAGCCCCACGCGTTCGACCTCTGCATCCGTCAACTGGAACTGCACCCCCTGGAAGGAAGCGAGTGATTGCCCGAATTGCCGCCGCTCGAGGACGTAGTCGCGGGTCAACTCGACCGAACGGTCGAGCATGCCCAGCAGCGTCCAGCAAGGCAGGACGAGGGCCAGGGCGACGTCGCCCGCTCCGTCGTCGTCGAGCGGGTCGAGCTCGAGCGCGGTCACGTACCCGTCTTTGCGCGGGTTCAGCTTCCCGGGCCGAGCCGCGGCGAGGCTGCGGCGACCATCGAGGTCGACGGCCACCCAGCGGAGCGCCAGACCTGCGACCTGCGCCGCTGGGACCTGTCCGTTGATGACCAGCAGGCCGTCGGCGTCCACATCGTCGGGGCGGCTGAGTCGCTCGGCCACCGGGTAGGCCACCGCCCAATACCCGACACTCCGGCACAAGGCTGCCGCAGCCTCTGCTTCGTCGACACTGCTGCGGGGATGGAGGTCCCATGCCCCGAGCTCCGCCAGTACTGGTTCGACCAGCGCGGCACGGGCACCCGGCTCGGCTTCAGCGTCCTGGGCCAGGTCGTCGCCGCCGGCAGCCTCGAGCGACCGCAGCGCCGACTTCCCGAATTCGGCTGCCTCTTCGGAGAGCTCGGTGATCATGCCGAGAGGAGGGCGCGGGCGAGAAGGATTCGCTGCACCTCGATGCTCCCCGACGCCACGGTGGAGGCCTGGGCGTAGCGCCCGTGCTCCTCGACCGCGCGCTTGAACCAGCGGCCTTCGTCCCCCTCGAGCAGGGCAAGGCCCGCGATCTCGGCCAGAACCTCGCCGCTGTGCTGGTCGAGTCGCGTGACCGCGATGCGGTAGGCCGCGACGTCCCCGGGCCGAACCCGACCGGACTGCTGCATCGCGACGACTCGGTAGGCGAGCAGCCGGGCTCGACGGCAATGAGTGAGCGACTCGGCCCAGCGCGCTCGCAGCTCGTCTGGCAGTGCCTCCCATTGGTCGCCCAGGATGTGCGGTGCAAGTCCCAAGAGGCGCTCGCACCTGGCATACCGAGCGATTCCGACGCGCTCGAAGGCGAGTACCTCTTGCACGACCTTCCATCCCTCGTCGACCGAACCGAGCACATCGGAGTCGGTCACCCATACGTCGCTGAAAAAGACCTCGTTGAGATGATGAGGTCCGAGCATGCTGGCGATCGGCCGGACTTCGACGCCGGGATCCGACATCGGGACCAGGAAGATGGTCAGCCCGTCTTGCTTCTTCTCACCTTTCGATGTGCGCGTCAGAAGAAAGCACCACTGCGCCATGGTGGCGTACGACGTCCAGATCTTCTGGCCTGACACGAACCAACCGTCGCCGTCCCTGCGTGCCGCGGTCTTCACCGACGCCAGGTCCGAACCGGAGTCGGGCTCGCTGAACCCTTGGCACCAGATCACCTCGCCCCGAGCGATGGGCGGCAGGTGTCGACGCTGTTGCTCCGCCGTGCCGTGCCGCATGATGGTCGGCCCTACCCAATTGACGCCCATGTACTGGGCGCCGCGTGGCTCGTGATGTGCCCACATCTCCTCTCGCACCGCGGTCTGCACCCATGGGGACGCCCCTTTGCCACCCCATTCCTCGGGCCAGGCCACGCACAGCAGCCCACGGGAGGCCAGGGTGCGGCAGAAGTCCTGTGCGATCGCGAGGTCGGAAGGATCGTCGGTGAACGCACCGAAGAAGTCCGAGGGGACACGCTCGGCGATGAGCTCTCTGAGCTCGCGGCGCACCGCGGCCACGTCCTCGCCCATGTCGAAATCCACCGTGGGCCACGGTAGCCGAGCGCCTTGACGCTCTAGGATTCGGCGCGGACAGAACGGACGGAGCCTCTGCCGTCACCGGCACAAAGAGACAGTCTCGACGCGTCTTCTCCCCACCACACCTTCGGATCGGGCTCGGCGAAATCGTTCTGCGGCGCTGAGGTGCGGCCGACCTCAACCGAGAGAACCGAGCTCCCGTTGCTGCCACTCCAGGAGCATCGGCGCCAGCAGGGGCCAACGAGCGAAGATGCCTTCCTCTCGTGCCTCCTGTCGCTCGATCCACTCGCGGTCACCCCACGGTGGCTCGACCAATTCCGAATTGGGCAGCACCCGCGCCAGCGCCTCAGACGTGGCCCGGGTGTGGTAGGCGTCGCTCGCGCCACTGCGGAGCACGAGGGCCGGTACGTCGAGGCGGCGCGCCTCGGCATCGGAAAGCCCGGGCACCGGTTCGTCGTCGCGAGGGCAATAGGCGAGCATCCAGCGTTCCATGGTCGAGACGAAACCGGCCCGATCCTGTTGGAGGATCCGCTGCCGGTTCCCTGGATTCCGCTCCAGGACCTCGCTCCATTCGTCGAGCGCCGCGACCGCCTCCATACCGTCGGTCCAGGCCGTCCGCAGGGATCCTCCGCAGTAGTGGGTGGCCAGCGAGAGCAACCCGAACGGTCCGCCGCTGATCCACCAGACGGCGACCGCCCTGGCGGCTTCCCGATGACGTGCCGCGGCGAGCAGGGAGACCCGTGCCCCACCGGAGCCACCGATGATCACGGCCGGCGTCATCCCGAGGTGCCCGAGCAGGCCCGCGAGCGCGTCGCCCTGCATGGCCGATTCGGAGCTCCCTTCGAAGCAGACATCCGACTCCCCGCAGTTGGGCCGGTCCCAGATCAGCACCGAGTTGCCCCGCTCGGCCAACGCCTCGGCGAGCTGACGAACCCCCGGGGTGTCCTTGCTGAATCGACCACCCGGAGTGATCGCCCACGGCGTGCCGCCGGTTCCCACCACCTCGTAGGCCAACGACACGCCATTGATCTCCGCCCGAGCCACGGCCGCTGCCCCTACGAGCCGGATTGCCGGCTTCGCGGCACGTCGCGGAACGGAACGTCTCGGTCTTCGGACCGCTCTCGGGGCATGCCGAGCACACGCTCGCTGATCACGTTGCGGGCCATCTCCGTCGTGCCTCCGCCGATGCTGCCCGTCTGGCGCATGAGGAAGTCCACTGCCGCGTTGGCCGCCGCAGTGTTGTCGTCGAAGGCTGCGGCGGAACCTCCGGCTGCGTCGAACGCAAGTGTGCCGAAACGGGACGACGTGGTGCCCTTGTAGAGCCGGATGACGGCGGCCGCCTGATCCGAGATCTTCCCCGTCTTGATCCCGTCTCCGATCCTCGACATGAGCTCGTTGCCCACGAGCTCGAGCATCCTGGCCTCGCCGACGAGGTCCAGGACCCGAGGGTCGTCGGAGCGACCGGCGCCCCGGGCCGCGTCGAGGACGGCGGCGACACCGACGCCGCCGACCGTCGTCCCGAGGGGTGCGCTCACGTAGGGGGAGTTGTAGAGCATGCGCTCGTGGAACATCCATCGGGTGCCCACGGTCCACCCCTCGTTGACCGCCCCGACCCGGTCCGAGTCCGGGACGCGGACGTCGGTCATGAACTCCTGGCAGAACTCTTTCGACCCGTTGAGCATCTCGATGCGCTGCACCTCGACCCCCGGCTGGTGGATCGGCATGATGAAAACGGTCAGACCGCGATGCTTGGGCGCGTCCCAGTTGGTGCGGGCCAGGCAGAGCCCCCAGTCCGACCACCAGGCTCCGGTCGTCCACACCTTCGAGCCGTTCAGCACCCACTCGTCGCCGTCACGCACCGCGGTCGTGAGCGCGGCGGCCACGTCTGAGCCTCCGCTCGGCTCGGACAGGAACTGCATCCAGAGCTCTTCACCCTTGAGGATGGCCGGGAGGTGATGCTTCTTCTGCTCCTCGGTGCCGTACTCCAACAGCACGACGGCACAGGGCGAGAGCGTCGGGACCTGGACCCGCCTGGGGTACTCGTGCCCGTGGAGCTCCTGGCTGAAGGCGCGTTGGTGGGCCGGCGACAGTCCTTGGCCGCCGTACTCGCGCGGGAAGCAAATGCCGGCAAACCCGGCATCGAAGAGCATTCGTTGCAGCGCCCGGTCCTGAGCCACGGCAGCAAGCTCCTCGTCCTCGCTCAGCACGAGGCGTCCCCACCGCATTTCCTCAGCGCTGAGCGGGCGCAGGTTGGCCCGTATGAAGTCACGAGCTCGGAGCCGGAACTCCTCCACGTTCTCGGTGTCGGTGGCGCTCTCGATGTCGGTCGTCGTCATGCCACCTCCTGTTCCACCGCGGCACGGGTGCCGACGCTCCGCACGTGGTCGGCAGGCGTGCCGTAGAGAGCCCGGTCGACGGTCACACGACGCAGGTACAGGTGGACGTCATGCTCGAACGTCATACCCATTCCTCCGTGGAGTTGGACACACTCTTGAATGAGCTCGGCGCCGTAGTTGCCGACATAGGCCTTCGCCGCGCTGGCGAGTTCCACCGCGCCCGGTGCACCCGAGCCAACCGCGGCTGAGTACGGCGTCCGAGACCGCGTGGGAGGCCTGGAGCCAGACGAACATGTCCGCGAAGCGGTGCTTGAGCGCCTGGTACGACGCAAGTGGCCGGCCGAACGAATAGCGGTCGAAAGCCCACTCCACGGTGATGTCGAACGCGGACTGCATGGCACCGACCGATTCGGCGCACACCAGTGCGGTCGCAACCAACAGCTGATGATCGACGTCGGCGTCGGCCTTGCCCGGCCTGCCGACGGCCGCCGCGGCGGGAACGCGGACGGCGTCGAACCGGACCGTACCGTAGCGGCGGGTGAGGTCCACGCTGTCCAGCCGGCCGACGGTGACCCCGGCTGCCGACGCTGGTACCAGCACCTGGGTGGCGCCACCGTCGCCTTGCCCGGTGACGAGCAGAACGTCTGCGTCCGCCGCGGACTCCACCGGGCGAGCTTCACCGTCGACGACCAGCTCGTCGCCGTCGAGCTCGATGTGGACACCGCTCCACCACCCGTCGCGGACGCCGTCGATGTGCGGCGCGCACCACGTGGCCACCGCGTCACCCGCGAGCAGCGCCGGCAGGTGGTCGGCTGCGACGCCGTTGTCTCCGTGCCGGCTCAGTGCAGCCGCAACGACGTTGCTCGACACCAATGGCCCTGGTGCCGCATGACGACCGAACTCGTACGCGACCAAACCGAGGTCGACGAGGCCCTCGCCGCTGATCGTCCCGCCACCGTGAGCTTCGTCGACCAGGAGCGACGTCCAGCCGAGGTCCGCACCTTGCTTCCAGTACCCGCGATCGAAGCCCGTCGGATTGCCTCGCAGTGCACGGACGGTGTCCGGCGACGCCGACACGTCGAGGAAGCGCGCCGTGGTCTCGTGAAAGAAATCCTGATCCGAGGACAGCGTCAATCGCACCGGCGACCCGGCTTCCTGCTTCCCCCTTCGGTCCCGTGCGCTGAAAGAGGCAACTGCGTCACTCCGCGGGCCACGCGATCGACTTGATCTCCAGGTACTGCTCGAACCCGGGCAAACCGTTCTGGCGGCCGATGCCGCTGTGCTTGTAGCCGCCGAACGGGAGGTCCGGACCGTACGGCGCCCCGCCGTTGACCCCGAGGCCGCCGGTGCGGACGCGCCGGGCCACTGCGAGCGACCGCTCCAGCGAACCGGAGAACACGCCGCCTTGGAGACCGTATTGGCTGTCGTTGGCGATCCGGACGGCGTCGTCCTCGTCCTCGAAGGGGATGACGGCGAGCACCGGCCCGAAGATCTCCTCCTGGGCGATCGTCATGGAGTTGTCGACGTCGGTGAAAAGCGTCGGCTCGACCCACCAGCCCTTGGCGAACTCGTCACCCGATGGGCGGCCGCCGCCCACGGCGACGGTGGCGCCTTCGGCCTTGCCCTTCTCTATGTAACTCAGCACACGCTCTCGCTGCTTGGACGAGATGAGGGGGCCCATCATGACGTCAGGACGCTGCGGGTCGCCGTAGGGAACTGCGGCGAACAGATTCTTCATGATCTCCACGCCCTCCTCGTACCGCGAGCGCGGCAGCAGCATCCGGGTCTGAATGGCGCAGCCCTGTCCGGCGTGGAAACAGGCGCCCATGCCGACCAGCGTGGCGTTGGCCAGGTCGGCGTCTTCGAGGATGATCGTGGCCGACTTGCCTCCGAGCTCGAGGAAGACGCGCTTCATCGTGGCGGCGCCCTTCTCCATGATGCGCCGGCCGACGACGGTCGAGCCGGTGAACGAAATCATGTCGACCTTCGGCGACAGCGTGAGCTCCTCGCCGATCAGGTGGTCCGACGACGGCACCACGTTGACGACCCCGGCGGGAATGTCGGTCTTCTCGGCGATGATCCGACCGAGCAACGTCGCGTTCCACGGCGTGTCAGGGGCGGGCTTGAGGACGATGGTGTTGCCCGTGGCAAGTGCTTGCCCGAGCTTGTGCGAGGTGACCTCGAAGGGGAAGTTCCACGGGACGATGGCGCCCACCACACCGACCGGCTCGCGCCAGATGCGACGCGAATTCACCTGGCCGGTGATCGTCATGGCGTCGGGGAGCACGGTCTCCCACTCGAACTCGTCGATTGTCTTGGCCGGCCAGGCAAACGCCTCCGAGATCGGTGCGTCCAGCTGCGGCCCGTTCGTGGTCATCCTCGGGCAGCCAACCTCGATGATGAGCTGCTCTCGCAGCTCCTCCTGCTCGGCCTGGAGCGCGTCGTGCAACTGCTCAAGGCAGTGTTTGCGGAAGGAGTGGTTCGTGGACCAGTCGGTCTCGTCGAAGGCGCGACGCGCCGCGTCGATCGCCTCGTGCATCTCGGCCGTCGAGGCGTCGGCCACTTGGCCGACGACTTCCTCGGTGGCAGGGTTGACGTTGTCGAAAGTCTTGCCCGACCGCGCCTCGGTCAGCTTGCCGTCGATGAGCATCCTGGTCTCAGGGTGGACGGTCGGTGTGTCGCTCATGTACATCCTCTCCCGGCTGGTCCGTGTGGGCAGCGCGATCGGGCCCGCGCGCTACAAATGGGCGTTGCGCAGGCACCGCGACGCCTCGCGGGACCGTATCTGACATTGACGTCGCCGTCAAAAAACTGGATAACATCGGCCCGTGTTCGCCATTGAGGAGTTCGTCGCTGCCTTCACCCTCGAACCCTCGGGCCCTGACCGCTACTTGGCGCAGAATCTCCAGCTCGGGCACGCCGTCGTCTTCGGCGGCCAGATCATCGGCCAGTCGCTCCTTGCCGGCCTCACCGGCCACGAGGGGAAGACGGTCAAGACCATTCACACCGTGTTCGCGCGAGGTGCGTCCCCGGACGCCCCGCTCGAGCTGACCGTCGACCGGATGCACGCCGGCCGGGCGGTCGCCAGCAGCTCGGTCACGGTCAGCCAGGGCGACACCCTCTGCGCCCGCTCGGTGGTGTTGCTCACGGCCGTCGAGCCCGACGTGATCCGCCATGCCGACCGACCACAACGGGCGTCGAAGCCCGACGACGTCGCCGGCCACGTCCGCCGGTCAGGCGCCTTCGAGGTCGGGGTGGTCGGGGACGTCGACATCAACGATCCGGACCAGGTGGGACCGGCCGAGCTCGACGTCTGGGTCCGCTTTGCCGGCGCCCCGGACGAGCCCGGGGTGAGCCAGGCGCTGTTGGCGTTCGCCAACGAGGGGTTCCTGATCGGTACGGCCATGCGGCCCCACCCCGGGATCGGCCAGAGTCAGGCGCACAAGACGCTCTCGACCGGAGTCCTGAGCCACACGCTCACGTTCCACGAGGCGTACCGGGCGAGCCAATGGCACGTGCTGGCGCAACACAGCTCCTACGCCGGCCATGGGCGCAGCTACGGCGCGGGCGACGTCTTCAACACTGACGGGGAGTTGGTGGCCTCGTTCGTGCAGGACGCCATGATCAGGGCCCGCGCCGAAGGCCCGGGCAAGCTCTGACGTTTGGGCATGAGCTGACCGGCCCGGGCAAGCTCTTTCGCTTGTCGAGAGCGGAGAAACGGGCGCGACCGACGAGGGAGATGGGTTTGAAGTGATTGACGAGACGGCCGTGAACGACGCGTACGGCAGAACCGGAGGTGCTCGATGACCAGGGTGATGGAAGGCGTGAGGATCCTCGAGGTGGCCGAGCACACGTTCGTGCCGGCGGCTTCTGCGCTCCTGTCCGACTACGGGGCCGAGGTCATCAAGATCGAGCCGACCGAGCGGGGGGACGCCATGCGCGGCCTGGCAGCCGCCGGGGTGGTCTCCATCACGGGCGACGTGCACGCCCTGCTCGAGCACTCGAACCGTGGAAAGCGCAGCCTGGCGCTCGACCTCACGACCGAGGAGGGCCTCGACATCCTCTACAAGCTGGCTGTAACGGCGGACGTCTTCCTGACGAACAAGCTGCCCCGGGTGCGCAAGAAGCTCAAGATCGAGTTGGAGGACATCCGCGCCGCCAACCCGCAGATCATCTACGTGGCCGGGACCGGTCAGGGTGAACGCGGTCCGGACGCCGACAAGGGTTCCTACGACTCGCTCGCCTTCTGGTGCCGAGCCGGTGTGGCCATGGGCGGGAAGCCGGCGGATTCGGACCGGGTTCCGCCGCCTCCGGCACCAGGCTTCGGGGACTCCATCGGCGCCATGACCATCGCCGGCGGCGTCATGGGAGCGCTCTACCACCGGGAGAAGACGGGCGAGGCCACCACCGTCGACGTCTCGCTGCTCGGCACGGGGATGTGGGCCATGGGCCAGGCCTTCGCGCTCTCGCTCGTGATGGACGTTCCCTGGCAAGGCCCGCCGATCGGCGCGGTACGGCAGAACCCGATGGTGAACAACTACAAGACCGAGGACGAGCGCTACATCTCTTTGTGCTGCCTGCAGGCCGACCGCTACTGGCCGGCCATGTGCGAGGCGATCGGTCAGCCCGAGCTGGGTCAGGACCCCCGGTTCCCCGACCACGCCGCCATGCTCGCCCACAGCGAAGAGGTCCAGGCGATCCTGCGGACCGCATTCGCCCAGCGCCCGGTGGCCGAGTGGCGGGAGCGGCTGGCCGACTTCCCCGGTCAGTGGTGCGTCGTCCAGGACACCCTCGAGGCCACGGTCGATCCGCAGAGCGTGGCCAACGGATACGTGCAGGAATGCGCGACGGCGTCCGGCGCTCCCTTCCGTCTGATTGCGCCACCGGCCCAGTTCGGCGGCGAGCCTGCGCCCGCACACCGTGCCCCGGAGTTCAACGAGCATGGCGACGCCATCCTCGAAGAGATCGGTATCGACTGGGATACCATCGTGGACCTCAAGGTCCGCTCCGTCGTCGGCTAGAACGCGGTCGGAAACATCTCGAACCGCCAGGAGGCGTGCACATGAGTCTGTTCGATGCATTTCGTTACGACGGGAAGCGGGTCTTGGTCGTCGGAGGTGCGACCGGGATGGGCGCTGCCGCCGCGGAGCTGGCGCAGGACGCCGGCGGCGAGGTGGTGGTCATGGACTTCGCCGAGGTGAAGTTGCCCGGCGCCAAGGCCATCCATCTGAACCTGGCGGAGAAGGACTCCATCGACGCTGCGGTCGACGAATGCGGCGGACCGGTGCACGCGCTCCTCGCCTGTGCCGGCGTGGCCGACGGCACGCCCGGGATCGAGAAGATCAACTTCGTGGGTCACCGCCACCTCATCGACCGCATGCTGGGGGCGGACATGCTCCCGCGTGGCTCGGCCATCGGGTTCATCTCGTCGGCCGCCGGACTCGGCTGGGAGGCGAGCCTCGGTGAGTTGAAGCAGTACCTCGACACGCCGGATTTCGATTCGGGTTCGGCCTGGGCCGTCGAGCACGGGTACGCCGACTACTACCACTCGAAGCAGGCGGTGTGCGCGTACGTGGCTCGACAGGCCCACCCCCTCCTCAAGCGGGGCATCCGCATCAATGCCATCTGCCCCGGCCCGACCGACACGCCGCTGGCGCAAGCCAACAAGGACCTGTGGCTCGGCTTTGGCGCGGACTACCGCGAAGACACGGACATCGAGGCGTCGACGCCGCTCGAGCAGGCCTACCCGCTCGTGTTCCTCTGCAGCGACGCTGCCGCCGCCATCTCGGGCATCACCCTGGTCAGCGACGTCGGTTATGTCAGCTCCGGGATCACCGGGTCGTTCCCGCCGGCCACTCCGGCGGCCGGCTTCCTGCTCGCCCGCAGCTGGGACTGACGGCACGAGCTGACTCCTGCACCGCCCGCATCCTCCGAACGTCGGCGCGGCGGCACACTCCCTCTTCGCCGCCGAAGAGGCGGCGGGAGCACCTCAGCTCTCGATAAGTCGCTCAGCTCGACGTCGAGCTTGACTTCGCGGCAGGGCGCCAGAAGGTGACGAGCAGGCCAGCCGCACCCAGACCACCGGCGCCGACCGCGATCCAGAACCCGGGCCATCCCCACAGGCTCCGCAGCGCGGAGACGTGGCCGTCGATGCTCCAGTGGCCGGGTCCCAGCGTCGCGATGGCCACCCCCGAAAAGGTCAGCACCATCACGTACTCCCAGCCCTCCCCCGGCCGGAAGATGAAGAAGCCGTTCTTGAGGTGATTGGTGATCCAAGCAACCAGCATGACGCCGACCACTCCCGCTCCGCCGAAGGGTGTCAAGAGGCCGAGGACGAGCAGTGTGCCGGCAACGACCTCCATGATGCTCGCCGTCCAGGCATGGAGAATGCCGGGCCGCATGCCGAGCGACTCGAACCATCGTGCGGTACCGGGGATCTTGCCCCCGCCGATGATGTGGTTGATCCCGTGGGCGAGGAAGACTGCGCCGACGGTGACGCGCAGGGTGAGGAGAGCGAGGTCGACCGAGGACGCCGTCGTGCTTCCGAAGAGCAGGTGCATGGTGTGTGGCATACCAGATTCTTGCCCCTGTTGCGGAACGATCCGGGGATCGCTCGACAACTCGATGAGCTCGGCGAACATCATCCCGGAAGTGGGTCCAGCTCACGACCCGGTGCAGACCAACAGGACCGGACCAACGGGACGCCCAAGGGCTTGTGACGGCCTCTTCCCCCACTCGGGCTCTCCCGTTCGGCCCCTGTCGGCTTCTTCAGTCGGCCTGCCGGTCGCGCTCTCTACCGCCCGCCGGTTCGTCCCTACAGTAGGGCCCGACCGGGTCCGGCCGTCGGGCCCCGACGCAGGAAGGGAGCACCGATGGCGACGTACGTCCTCGTCCACGGCGGGGGCCATGGCGGGTGGTGTTATACGCGCGTCGCCCGCATCCTGCGGGACGCGGGACACGAGGTGCACGCGCCCACATTGACGGGTCTCGGCGAGCGCGCGCACCTTTTGAACAAGGGCGTGGACCTCGACATGCACATCCGCGACGTTGTGGCGCTGCTGTTCTACGAGGACCTGCGCGACGTGATCCTGGTTGGCCACAGCTATGGGGGCATGGTGATCACCGGCATCGCCGACCGCGCCGCCGACCGCGTCGGACGCATCGTCTACCTCGACGCCGCCAATCCAGTGAACGGTCAATCGCTCGTCGACGTGGCCGGTCCCATCATCGAGGCCACTCGCCCACTGGGACAGGTGGTCGATGGGGTCGAGCTGGTGCTGCTGCCCGGGCCGGGCGCCGGGGCCTTCTATGGCGTCACGAACCCAGAAGACATCGCGTGGATGGACGAGCGCCTCACGGGACATCCGTGGCGGTGCTTCGAGCAGTCGCTGGAGCTCACGAACGAGGACGCGCTGTGGGAGATCCCGCGGTACCACATCGTCTGCAGCTCGACCCTGGCCACGCGCGACCGCGCGCTCATGGACGAGGCGCGACAGGCGAACCGGCTCTGGGAGATCGATACGGGCCACGACCTCATGATCACCGAGCCGAAGAAGGTGGCCGATGCATTGCTCCAGGTGGCAGAGCGGTGACGGACGACCTCGGCACGCCCTGCCTCCGCCTCGAGCGCGAGGGACCCATCGCCTGGTGCGTGATCGACCGCCCCGCAGCGCGCAACGCCCTCACGCCCGCCATGTACTACGGCATCAAGCGCGCCGTTCACCTGGTCAACACCGACCCCGAGCTCTCGGCGCTGGTGATCACCGGGACGGGCGACGTCTTCGCCCCAGGTGGCGACCTCGGCGGTCGTTCGGAGGGCGAGGAGGAGGTACCGCAGGCGGGGGGAGGGCCCGATGTGCTCCCGTTCCTGGCCGTCCGCGACAGCCCCGCACCGGTCATCGCGGCGGTGAACGGTATCTGCCAGGCCGGCGGGCTGTTGATCGCCATGATGGCCGACATCGCCGTCGCCAGCGACCGGGCCACCTTCCGCGTCCCCGAGCTGCTCCGCGGGATACCGGACGCGACGTATGCCGCCGCACTGCCGGCGCACGTGGGCATCGCGGTCGCACGTGACCTGCTCCTTTCGGCGCGCACCTTCGACGCGGCCGAAGCCCTTCGCATCGGCCTTCTCTCGCGCGTGGTCCCTCATGACGATCTACACGGCGCGGCGAACGATGCGGCCTACCAGATCCTCCGGACGGCTCCGTCCGCCCGGGTCCACGTCAAGCGAATGCTCAACGAGCGCTACGGCCATGTCGACTACCAGACGATGTTCTGGGCCCTGGACCACTCGCCAGAGCCACGCGAGGGGATGCGCGCGTTCATGGAGAAGCGGAAGCCGGAGTGGGTCGTCGAGGATTCGTGAGTGGTCGACCACACTGAGTGTGAGCGCCGGTCTGGGCGATCAGCGCGCCTTCACGACGGAAAGCTCACTTGGATTGTCTGGGCCAGAAGGACGGACCCTTCTTAAGGTACGAGGGATGGTAGGGCCGTCCCGCGCACGAGTGAAGATGAGACCGGCCTAGAGGCGAAGACCGGCCGATCACCCATCTGGAAACGGGGCGGACCACGCCTTTGTTCTCCCGTCTCGAACTTACAGAGGAGCCAGGTCCAGGCAAACTGTGCGGGTGGACAAGAGAGGTCGGCAGCTCGATGGGTCGGAAGACCGTGCACTTCTTGCGCTCTTCGCCGCGATCGTGGCGGGTAATGACGAAGAGACGATGCGACGTCTTGACGGAGAGCCGGATCTCTCAACCCGTGCCATCCGCGTCGGAGCGACCCGCCAAGATCCCCGTCCGTACTTCCTCGGTGCAATACATCACTACGTCTATGCAGGGGATACTGCGCTGCACATTGCCGCGGCAGCCCACCGACGAGACCTCGCCCGGTCTCTGGTGGCGCACGGTGCGGATGTTCGTGCCCGGAATCGACGGGGTGCCGAACCGCTCCACTACGCCGCAGACGCGAGTCCCGGTTCGGGCGACTGGAACCGAGATGCGCAGCATGAGGTGATCATCTATCTCATCGAAGCAGGTGCGTATCCCGACGCCCTGGACAAGAGCGGCGTAGCCCCTCTGCATCGAGCAGTCCGAACCCGTGGTTCCAGCGCAGTGAGCGCCCTCATTGCCCACGGAGCAGATCCGCGGCTGATGAACAAGAACGGTTCGACCCCACTCCACCTGGCTGTCCAGAATACGGGCAAGAGCAGTTCTGGCGCGGACGCCGCCAAGCATGAACAGCGCCTCATCATCGCCCTGCTACTCGAACACGGTGCAAGCCCGAGCGATGTCGACGCGAACGGCAAGACCGTCTCAGCCGCTGCATCGAGCGGTTGGATCCGTCAAATGCTCGACGGCTCCTGATCACGAAGAAGGGAAGCTCACGTAGCGCGCCTGGGCCAGAAGGGCGGCCCGCTCGGCCGGAAGGATGTACCCGCCCGCAATGGAACTGCACCACGTCCTACTCCCCTCCCCCTCGACGACGGCCGACAGGATGGTGCGGGCATCGTCGGGACGCAAGTGCGCCCAGGGGGGCACCGGGTGGAGTCGATGCGTTCCGTGCAGTCCGAAAGGTCTGAGCGTGCCGCGTCCTGATATGCCCGAAGTGACAGCGCCGAGCACATCCGCAGAAGCCGTTAGTGTCCCCCGTCCATGGCGACCTCACTCCAGTTCTGGCTCTTCTTGCCGCAGATGCGCCTCAGTTTGGATCAGCTCTCGGAGCGGGCTGTCCGAGCTGAGGCGGCCGGCTTCTCCGGCATGGCGGGCATGGACCACATGGCACCACCGCTGGCCGAGGGCTCGCCCATGTTCGACGCCATGATCACGAATGCGTGGTTGGCCACGCAGACCCGAGACCTGCCGCGTTGGCTCCCTGGTGCTCTGCGACTCGTTCCGCCACCCCGCCGTCCTGGCCCGAGAAGCGGTGTCGCTCGACCACCTCTCCGGCGGCCGGTTCGAGCTCGGCATCGGGTGGGGCTCCGTGCCGGCAGAACTCGAGACGTTCGGGATCGGGAGCACGGAGGCGAAAGTGCGGGTCGGCCGGCTCAAGGAGTCGCTCGAGATCGTGAAGGCCCTCTGGAGCGGAGAGACGCTGGACTACCACGGGGAGTACTTCACCCTTCGGGGAGCACAGCAGCAGCCCGGACCACTGAGCACCATCCCGGTCGTCATCGGCGGGGCCGGGCGGAAGACGATGGAGTTGGTTGCGGCCCACGCCGACTGGTGGAACGTCCACGTCGGCATCCTCGATCGGCTCGACGACATGAGGCC
This sequence comes from uncultured Acidimicrobiaceae bacterium, assembly GCA_963824445.1. Classification (GTDB taxonomy): domain Bacteria; phylum Actinomycetota; class Acidimicrobiia; order Acidimicrobiales; family RAAP-2; genus Bog-473. The sequence continues at coordinate 393,004 of CAWGPG010000006.1, forward strand.
ACACGCCGGCAGTGCGCGTTGCTCGCTGCAGGTGCAGATCGCTTTCGTACCCTCTGATGACCGGCGTGAGGAGGTCACGGCATTGGCGCTCCGCAGGTTCGGGAGGATGGGACCAGTGGTCGGGACCGCGACGGAGCTCGTCGACTATTTCGGCTCGCTGACCGAGCGAGGGGTCGAGCGGGTCTATGTCTGGTTCTCGGACTTCGCACCCCCAGAGACGCTCGCAGACTTCGGCGAGAACGTCGTCCGACAGCTCGGGAGGGGATGACAGCGGGGCCGGCCCGACCACGGCGTGTCAGTCAGCCGATCGGGGTGAACTCCAGATGGAGTCGTTGCAAACCGCGCAAGATGTACGTCGGGACGTAGTCGTAGTGCCGTTCCCCGGCCGGACCGTGGGCGGACTCGGAAATCCGGATGTCGGCCATGCGCGCGATCAGGCGCTCGACGCTGATGCGGGTCTCGGCCCGTGCCAGCGGGCCGCCGGGACACGCGTGCGGCCCGCGTCCGAAGGCAAGGTGCTCCTTCGCATTCGAACGGTCCATTTGGAAGACGTTGGGATCGTCGAAACGGCGCGGGTCGCGCCCCGCCGCCCCGTTGAGCACCATCAGGGTGGTACCAGCCGGAATCTCGACCCCACCCACCGTGGTCGCAGTCCGTGAGAGCCGGAAATCCCCCTTGACCGGTCCCTCGAAGCGGAGGCACTCCTCGACGAAACCGTCGATGGTCCCGCGATCCTCCCGTAGGCGCTGCTGGATGTCCGGCTGCTCGCCGATCATCTGGAGGGCGGCACCGAGAAGCCGGACGGTGGTCTCCTGTCCGGCGGAGAACAGGTTGGCAGCCACCCGTACCACGTCGATCACCTCGGGCATGGACCCGTCGGCGAACGTGGCCGTCGCCAGGCCGGTCAGGACATCCTGCTGCGGCTCCTTGCGCCGCTCTTCTACGTACGTGGTGATCCGGTCGTAGAGGAACTCGAGCGGTGAGTGGCTGAGGGTCTGCGAGCCGGTGCTTCCGAGACCCTGCTCCCGGTGCTGACCGCCCCCCTGGAGCTCGTCACGGAACCACTCGTGGTCCTCTTCGGGTACGCCGAGGAGGTCGGCAATTACGTACAGCGTGAACGGTCGGGCGAAGTCTCGAATGAACTCGCACTCGCCACGATTGAGGAACTCGTCGATCTGGCGGTCGGCGTACCTCCACATGAAGTCCTCGTTCTCGCGGAGTCGCTTCGGTGTGATCAGCCTCATCAAGAGTCCACGATGGGCCTTGTGCTCCGGGGGATCCATCGTCGTGATCTGGTCGCTGAAGGGAAGCTCGTCGCGGTGCTGCGCAATCAGCTCGCTCACGTCGTCACCGACGAGGGGAACGGGGAAGCCCGGGAACGGGCCCGTCACCGCGTTGCACGACGAGAACCTGGCGGTGTCGGTGAAGACCGAGACTGCTTCGTCGTACCCGGTGACCATGACCACGCCATGGTTGGGCTCCTCGTGCACGGGGCATTCCGCGCGGAAGTGGTCGTAGTAGGGGTAGGGGTCGACGATCAGCTCGTCGCCCCGGAAGAAATCGATGGTGTCGAACTCCCTCACGGGCCGTCCTTCCGTCTCGGGATCTGGGATCCACAGCTGAGAACCTCGTTCTTCTCCTAAGAGAGTAACAGTTCGCCCCTTGACGGCCCAGTTCGCCGCTCCAGCTGACCGCTCAGGGCCATCGCCCTGCTCCGATGGGGAATCGCCGTCGTCGCGCTCGTCCGAACGGCACCGGACGACAGCCGGCGGGTGCTGCAGGCCCGGATCATCGGTCTGACCCGAGCGAGGCGGAAAGCGCGGAGACGAACGGCTCACGCTTTGCCGAATCGCAGCACGTGGCCACGAGCCACTGCTTCTCGGCCATGAGGTCACTCCCCGCGTGCTGGTCCTGACCTGGACCGCTCATCACCTTCATCGGAGACGTGCCATCCCAGTCGGTGACCGGAAACGTCACGTCGACGACAATGGGTTCGCCTGCGAATCGGACGGTCGCGTAGTTGTGCACGTCGATCAGCCCGTCGAGTGGGACGGCAGATGCAACTTCTCGGCCCCACATGGCGCGTGCGAACTCGGGAGTGAGCCGGTATATGCGATGCCAAAGCTGCACGCTCGTCGATGGCCAGCGTTCTCCGAGAAGATCTCGCAGGAGCAGATGCTTGGTGGAGCAGGTTCCTCTCCAGTCACGAATCACACCGCTGGCGGACAGATTGCCCGGTCGCCCGTAGGGGATGCGAGACAGTGCAAGCACCGTCGATCTGAGGTCGGGGTCCACGAGGCCCGACCGGCCGACGAACGCATCCCATATCACCACCAACTCATTCTGACTCGACTGCACGAACCTGCCGCCTGCCGGGCGGAGGCGACGGATATGGATCCCCGAGCCGGCGGTCGGAGTCAGGGTGACTCACCCCGCAATGGGATTCGACTGAGGAGCGGGTCCCCGGTAATACCGATGGATGGCAATGAGGCACCAAATTGCCTCCACGACCCCGAAGGGCCACGCTCCACTCACAAACCCGTAGCTGCTCGAGAGTGCACAACCGAGCGCAAAGGCCAGCACAAAACGTCGGTCTCGGCGCTCCAGGGCGTACATGATCATCATGAAGGTCAGAACAACGACGCCATAAATAGTGATCCCAGACACGGTCGAACGATAGAAGCCCCTGTGAGGGACAAGTGCTCGCCGACCCGGTGATCAGGGCATGCTCACGATTCGGCCGGTTTCAGCCGACGCCAGGTTCAGAAGCTGGAACAGAAGGCTCGACCAACATCATTGGTGGACTGGAGCACGGTGGGCTCGCCTAACGGAGCCATTCCAACCTTTGACCGAGATCTCTCAGGCACGCTCACTCGAAATCACCGGCACGCTGTCGCAGCGTCGCCAGAAGGGCGAACAGCGCCCGGGACTCGGGCTCCGTGAGCTCCAACCGGGTGAAGAGCGACTCGTTGAGCGCGTCGGTTGCTTGCTCCGCCAGCCCGACGCCCTTCTTCGTGATGGCAGCCAGGACTCCCCGGCCGTCATTGGGGTTCATCCTCCGGCGGACCAGCCGGTCCTGCTCGAGTCGGTCGATGGCGTTCGTGACACTCGCCGCTCCGACCTGGAGACGCTCGCCGATCTTGCCGAGTGGCAATTCGCCACGGCGGCTGAACCGCAGGAGCATCAGGACCTCGTAACGGGCGAAGGTCAGCCCGAAGGGTCGCACGGCCTCTTCGGCTCGCCCCGAGAGGATCTGTTCGGCACGGATGACCGAAGTCACCACGCCCATCCCATCCGCCGCGTCGTCCCAGCCATGCGAGCGCCAGTGCCGCATCGCCTCGTCGATCGGATCGAACGGGAGCCTGCTTCGCCTCGGAACCGTCGTCATTGGCTTCGGGTCAGCGAACGTACCGGGGGGGTCGGGATGTCGGGTCCCGATCGGCGCGCGCGACGTGACGGATCAGGCGACGTGGCGCTCGAAGTAGAGGCCGAACACGGATTCCATCGCGTGCATCGCCTCCCCGACGGTGACCAACGCGTGCGCAGCGTCGATGAGCGCGGGCACAAGGTTCACCGTGGGATCGGCTGCGTCCGACGCGATTCGGGCCAGGGCGAGCCGAACGGCGTCGTCGTCGCGGCGCTGCTTGACCTCTGCGAGGGACTCGAGCTGCGCCGTCTCGACCGCAGGGTCGATCCGGAGTGTGGAGGGTGCCACGCCGTCTTCCTCGACGTATCCGTTGACGCCGACCTGAATCCACTCGCCGCGCGCGATCCGAGACTGGAAGGCGTAGGCGGCGTCTGCGATCTCCGACACGAACCAGCCGTCGTCGATGCAGGCAAAGACACCCTCGAGAACGGATCCGGAGCCAGCCTCCAGCAAATGGGCGAACACTTCCTCGGCCTGGGCCTCGAGCGTGTCGGTGAGCTCTTCGACGAACCACGAGCCACCCAGCGGATCAGCGACGTGCACCACGCCCGATTCCTCCGCGATCACCTGCTGGGTCCGCAGGGCCAGCCGGGCCGCATGCTCGGTGGGGAGAGCGAGCGCTTCATCGAACGCATCGGTATGAAGGCTTTGGGTCCCTCCGAGCACACCGGCCAGCGCCTCGATGGCGACCCGGACGAGGTTCACCTCGGGCTGCTGCGCCGTCAGCGAGACCCCGGCGGTCTGGGTGTGGAACCGCAGCTGAGTCGACTTGCCATCCGTTGCGCCGTAGTGGTCGCGCATCCAGCGGGCCCAGATGCGCCGCGCCGCCCGGTACTTTGCGATCTCCTCGAAGAAGTCGCTGTGTGCGTTGAAGAAGAAGCTGAGACGGGGCGCGAAGTCATCGACCGCGAGCCCCGCGGCGATGGCCGCCTCCACGTAGGCGAAACCGTTCGCCAGGGTGAAGGCGAGCTCTTGCGCGGCCGTCGATCCCGCCTCCCTGATGTGGTACCCCGAGATCGACACCGGGTGCCAGCGCGGCATCTCCGCGGTGCAGAACCGCATCACGTCGGTCACGAGGCGTACCGAAGGGCGCGGGGGGAAGACGTACTCCTTCTGGGCCTGGTACTCCTTCAGGATGTCGTTCTGCAGCGTGCCGGAGATGTCAGTACGACGAACCCCGCTCCGGTCTGCCGCGCCGACATACATGGCGAGGACGGGCGCAGCGGGCGAATTGATCGTCATGGACGTCGACACCGTGCCGAGATCGATGCCCGAGAACAAGCACTCCATGTCGGCCATCGTGTCGACGGCAACGCCGGCGCGACCCACTTCTCCTTTGGCCAGCGGATCATCGGAGTCGCGACCGAGCAATGTCGGCATGTCGAAGGCCGTCGACAACCCGTCGCCCCCGGCGCGCAGGAGCTCTTTGAAGCGAGCGTTCGTGTCCGCCGCCGTGCCGAACCCGGCGAACTGGCGCATCGTCCACAGCCGAGAGCGGTACATGGACGCGTACGGTCCCCGGGTGTAGGGGAACTGGCCCGGCAGTTCGGCCCCGTCCGGTCCATAGACCGGCTCGAGGGGGACCCCCGACATCGTCTCGAAGCTCGCAGTCCGTCTCGGCGAACGGTCGAACTCCTCCTGCCAGCGGTTGCGGTCAGCCATGCCGACCATTTTACTTCAATGTCGAAGTATCACCAGACGGACGGCCGCCTCTGTCGGACGGCCGGCCGCCTCTGTCGGACGGGTCAGCTCGAGGTCGTCTTGAGCACGAGCTTGTTCGACGTCGGGCTCCACGTGTAGACGAACACCGGGCCGTTCCCGTCGTTGTGACCGCCGGCATAGTCGAACGTGCCTCCGGCGCCGGGGATGCTGACGTGTGTCAGTGACTGTCCGCCGTGGAGGAACGTGGCGTTGTTCAGCGTCTTACCCGCGGCCTTGACGATGTCCTGGAACAGAGCAATGTCCTGGCAGGCGTTCTCAGGAGCGTTCCACGTCACGGGCGTGGTGGCCGTCGCGGTCACCGGGTTGTTGATGTTGTCGCTGGGGTACGCCTTCTTGATGGTGGCGATGCAGCTCTTCATCGCGGGGTCGTTCCACGCCACGTTGGCGGGCGCGATCGATCCGGCCGTGAGCACATCCTTGAGGATCGCCTGAGAGTAGCCAGCCTTGTTGGTGACGTACGCGTCGAGGTCGGTGTAGTCGGTCGCGATGAACCTCGGGTGATACGTGCTCTGGTTCTGCTGCAGTCCCGATGGCCAGCCGTTGCCGGAGTTGCCGACAGCAATGACGAGATTCACGCCTTCTGACTTGAACTTCTGGGCGATGGTGCCGTACTCGGCTACCTGCGCCGCGGTGTCCGTGTCAGGAACGCCGTTGACGGCCGTCTGCGCGACGGGGATCTTGAGCTTCTTGAGCGCCGAGGACACGGTGCCGAGCTCCACCGAGTCAGCCGACGTTCCCACCACGCCGACCTTCTTGCCCGAGAAGACGCCTTCCTGCTTGTAGATGGTCATCTCCTTCGGAACCAGCTCGCTGTCGGAGATCAGCGTGTTGAACCAAGGCGCACGCGCGGCCGCGGCCTGCGAGGCGCTGAGCGATGCGCCGATGATCGGCGTGTTGTGGGTCTGCACGTAGCACGCGGTGTCGACCTGCTGGAAGAACCCGATGGCGACGAACACCTTGTCGTCCTCTGTCAGCTGGGTGCACGCGGTGGCGGCACCCACGGTCCCGAGGGGGTCGACCGGGGCGTAGACGGGGACGATCTTGCGGCCGCCGATCCCACCGTGCGCATTGATCTGCTTGATCAGGGCGTTGTAGGCGTCCTGATAGTTCCCGGGATCGACGTTGATGAGATTCTTGATGGCGGCAACGTCGGCGTACGTGATGCCGACCTTGATGGTCTTCGCGGTCACGCCCGGACCCGACTGGCCTTGCCCGGCGGCGGAGGCGCTGCCCGCCGCGCCGAGCTGGACGAGCCCGATGGCGGCCGTCAGGAGGACGGTGAGCGACGCGAGTGAAGCGAGTGCCTTCTTCATGGTTCCCTTTCGGCAGGTGCGCACTGTGTTGTCCTTCCCCAGACGCGCAGTGCTTGACTTGGTCCCTTCGGGTCAAGTCTCCTTGTCCTGGTCCCTTCCGTTCCCACCCCTTGGTAGGAGTCTCGCCATTCGGCCCACTCGGGTCCGAAGGCTCGACGTGGCGCGAGTCCCCCCTCGACCCGCGTTGGTGCGCGGATGACTCGAGCCGGGCGAAGGATAGGCGTCGGTGAGGGTGAATTTGTGGCGGCACTGAGAATTCTAGGGCGGCTTAAGACACTGCCGGGCTTTCGGTGCCCGAGGGTTGTTGCGTTGCGGGGTTCGAAGGCTGCGGGGTCCTGCCCGGAGAGTCAGCACCGCGGTGCCCGAGCGCGTCCAGGAGCTCCTGCTCCAGATTCTGGCTGTCGTCCATGTCCTCCACCATCGCCTGCAGGTGGGGGTGGTCCTCCTCGACGTAGTCGATCAGGTTGTCCACGCCGGGAAAGAGCTGGTTGACCACTGCTGCGACGCGCTCCCACGTCTCGGGATCGGCTCGGAGGACGGAGAACGGCGTATTGAGGGGAAACCCGTCCCCGGTCGGCTGCGTCGCGTACTCCCAGGTGTGTGTGCCTTCGCCGACCACGGCGACGAGCCCATCGGGATGACCCGGCAGGATCACGTCCGCTTCGACGCCTGGTGGCACCTCGACGCGCACGACGCGACCGTCGAGGCGACGCGTTCCACTCGACCTCGATCCGCCCGTGGACGGTGTCGTGCGTGGTGCGCGCCCGCGTGAGTCCGCCGCCTGGTTGCGGCGCGAGACGACACCGGCGGTACCCGGGTTCGATGGGCTCGATGCCGCCGACGACGCGGTGCAGCCAATCGGCGACGGAACCGAGCGCGTAGTGGTTGAGCGACGTCATGCCGGTGGAATTGAGTGTGCCGTCGGGCATGACTGAGTCCCACCGCTCCCAGATCGTCGTCGCCCCCATGGTCAGCGGGTACAGGAACGACGGCGGCGTGGTCTGTGTCAGCACCCAGTACGCGACATCGGTATGGCCGGTGAGGCTGAGCGCGTGTAGGAGCCACGGCGTCCCGGCGAAACCCGTCCCGATGTGGAAGCCCGCCTTCGCCGTCAACTCGACGAGTCGTTCGGCAGCGTGCCGCTCCTGCTCGGGATTGAGCAATCCGAAGCAGATGGCCAACGAGTAAGCCGTCTGAGTCTCGTTGGCGACGCGACCGGACGGCGTCACCCATTCACGAACGAACGCGGCCCTGACACGCGAGCCCAAGGCCGAGCACCAATCCTCGTCGTCCTCGTGGCCGAGCACCCGGGCGGCCGAGCCCAGCTGGTCCAACGTCCGGCACAGGTAGGCGGTGGCCACCAGTCCGGTCTCGGTCTTGGCCTGACGCGGCTTGTCCGGGGGCGCGTCCGGATCGAGCCAGTCACCGAATTGGAAGCCCTTGGTCCACGACCCGCTCTCGTCGAGCAGGGGCACGACGGACTCGACGAATCCCTTCATGGACGGGTACTGGTGGCGCAGCGCACGGAGGTCGCCGTACTCGAGGTACAGAGTCCACGGCAGGCTGACGGCGACGTCGCCCCAGAGAGCAGTAGGCGTCGACGGCAGGAGACGGGTCACGTCGGGTACGACCATCGGCACCGTGCCGTGCTCCTGCTGCTCGGCCGCCAGGTCGTCGAGCCACGAGGCGAGGAAGCGCCGCACGTCGTAGAGGAAGGCCGCGGTCGGGCCGAATGCGTTGATATCTCCGGTCCACCCCAGCCGTTCGTCACGCTGAGGGCAGTCCGTCGGGAGACCGACCGCGTTGCCCCGGAAGGACCAGACCACGTTGTCATGCAGCCGGTTCAGCCTCTCGTCCGACGTCTCGAACCAGCCCGTCCTCTCCATGTCGGTGTGGACCACGACGGCGGTGAGGGCATCAGGTGTCAGCTCGCCCGGCCAGCCCTCGATCACTGCGTATCGGAACCCGTGGAAGGTAAACGCGGGCTCCCACACCTCAGGTCCGTCCCCCCGCAGTACGTATCGATCGGTTGCGGCTGCCGTGCGGTTCGTCTCGAACTCGGGCTCCCCTCCAACCAGCAGCTCGCAGTGACGGATCGTCACCTCCGTTCCCGTGGGGCCTTCGACGCGGACGCGCACCCATCCGCTCAGCTCCTGGCCGAAGTCGACGACCGTCGCGCCGCCGGGCGACGTGACGACGCGGTTGACCGGCAGCTCCTGCGTGCGCCGGATGGGCGGCGCACGGCGCGGCTCGAGGGTGCCGAGGTTCCACGCCACCACCTGCACGGGCTCCCAACCGCGGTCGTCGAAACCCACCACCGCCCAGCCGTCGGGCGCGAGCCGGGCGTCGTAGGTCTCACCGTCGTAGATACCGTCTGCGAGCCACGCCCCGGTCGAAGTCCGCCAACGCTCGTCGCTGCACACGAGCTCGGTCCGGTCGCCGTAGTCGAGCTCCAGCTGCACGAACGCGGCGGGCCGGTCGGACCACTGCGCACGATGGCCCGTGAACCCGATCCGGCCCACTGCCCAACCCTCGCCGACGACAGCGCCGACGGCGTTGCGACCGTCGAGGACCAGCCTCGTCACGTCGTGGGAGCTCACGACAATGCGGTGGCGGTACGAGGTCCACCCGGGACAGAGCACCTCGTCGCCCACCCGCGCGCCGTTCAGGTGGGCCTCGACCACCCCGATCGCACTGACGTGGAGCCGAGCCTGGCGAAGTCCCGCACCCACCTCGAACTCGCGTCGGAAGTACGGGGCGGGTCCCGGCTGCTCGGCGTGGCTCCGCGCTGCCGCGATGAACGACGCGTGCCACTCGCTCGGGACTTCGATCGTGTTGAGCACGGGATCGGCGTGGGTGGCTGGGTTTATCTCGTGCCGACGTCCGGAGAGGCGGGCGACACCGTCGTCAGAGACGAGGCCGCGCCGGTCGTTTCCGCCGGAGCGGTCCCGCCCGGCCGCGCCGGACTCGCCGGCCCCGTCGATGACTCCCCACTCCGCACGATCGCCCGCTCGTCGGTGCCCAGGTAACTGGCGACAACCCTGGCGTCGTTGCGCACCTGCTCGGGTACGCCTTCGGCGATGACCTGGCCCGTCTCGAGGCAGTAGACCCGGTCAGAAACACCCATGATCAACGGCATGTCGTGTTCGATGACGAGCACCGAGGCATTGAGCTCCTTCTTGATGGTCACGATCAGGGGACCGAAGGCCTCGGTCTCGCGCTGGGCCAGCCCCGCCGTCGGCTCGTCGAGGCACAGGACCTTGGCCTCGATGGCGAGCAGGCCGGCAAGCTCGACCACCCGCCGCGTCCCCGTCGAGAGGTCGCTCACGTAATGGTCCCGGTAGATCGCCAGACCGAGGAAGTCGACCAGCTCGCTCACTTGGGCATGCGCCGCCTTGTTGTGCCGTCGGGCCCGGGGCAGACCGAGCGCGGTGGAGAGCATGCCGGAGCGCCCCTTCGCCTCGAGCGCGATGAGCAGCGTCTCGTTGACGGTGAGCTCAGGGAACAGCGTCGCGGCCTGGAAGGTCCGCCCCAGCCCGAGGGTGGCCCGGTGGCCGGGTGACCGCTGTGACACGTCCTCGCCGAGGAGACGAACCGACCCGGTGGACGGCACGAATCCTCCGACGGCGTTCATCAGCGTCGACTTTCCCGCGCCGTTGGCGCCGATGAGCCCCACGATCTCGCCGTTGTCGACGTGCAACGACGCCCCGTTGACCGCGGCGATTCCTCCGAAGTGGACGCTCAGGTCCGAGATGGCCAGCACCGGTCCCGGTGCGGCCGCCGCCGCGGCCGGTTCTTCCGCCTGCCGGCGCACCACCGCAGGGGCGGGCGGCCGCTCGGGGGCCGCGCGCTCACCCATGTGCCGCTCGGCCCAGGCCAAGATGGCGTCGCGCACCCCGTAGGTGACCTGGTTCAAGCCACGGGGGAAGTACATCAGGACGACCAAGAGCCCCACGCTCGAGGTGAGGAGCCCGACCAGCGCGTTGTTGGGGGCGATGGCGGGGATACCGATGACAAAGATGGCCCCGATGAGCGCGCCTGAGACCGAGCCCATGCCGCCGATCACCACCATGGCGACCAGGTTGAGCGAGTCGTTCACCAAGAAGAAGCTCTCGGTGAAGGCGATGTTGGCGAACGCACCGGCGAGGAGCGCGCCTCCGAGGCCCGCCAGCGCACCCGCCAGCGAGAACGCCTGCAACTTCACGCGTACCGTCGGCACCGTGTACGCCGCCGCTGCAGTCTCGTTGTCCCGCACCGCCTTGATCCTGCGGCCCACCCCGCTGTCACGGAAGCGACTCAGCACCACGATGACCAGGAACGTGACGACGAGGACGACGTAGTAATAGGCCCGCTGACCGCTGAAGGTGATGAACCACAGCCGGCTGGGCGTGAAGGGGACGTTGGCGCCGTCGGGCGAGTCCCCCGAGAAGAAGGGCAGGAAATAGAAGTACTGCTGAGCCGTGAGCGCGAAGACGAAGGTGACGACGGCGAGATACAGGCCGCGCACCCGCAGCGACCCGATGCCGATCCCGAGCGCCAGCAGCGCCGAGGCCACGGTGGTGGTCGCGATGGCCACCCAGAAGTTGACGCCTTCGTTGACCAGGCGCGCCGCGAACAGGGCGGCGAGGCCGGCGAAGGCCATCTGTCCGAGCGAGAGCTGGCCCAGCCAGCCGGTGAGCACGGTGAGCGACGAGGCGCAGATGGCGAAGGCGAGGACCGCCGTGTAGAGCTGTTGACGCGACGGCTCGGTGACGATGACCGGCAGGATGACGGCGAACAGACCGAGGAGCAGGATCCCGCCCTTGTCGATGTTGCGCGCCCACCAGATGGGGCGCAGGCGCTCCGGAATCGGATTGGCCCGGGGCGAGAACGCGAAGACCTGGGAATCCTCGCCTTCCCGCTTGGCGAAGACGACGGCGACGAACACGGCGATGAAGAGCAGCAAATCGGTGATGCCGGGCACGGCCAGGAAGTTGTAGGTCAGCACGCTCTGGATGACGCCGATGGCCACCGCGGCGAGCACCGCCACGCGGAACGAGCGCATCCCCGCGATGACCGCAGCGGCGAGGGCCTCGGAGAGGGTCTGGGGCCCGAGCGTCGCCAGGCCGGCCGCCGTCGACGACTCGCCGGCGATCAGGACGACCGACAGCGTCGAGAGGGCGGCGGCGAGTGCCCACACCATGGTGGAGACCAACTTCGGCGAAATGGCGGAGAGCCGGGCCAGCGACGGGTTCGACGCGCAGGCCTTCACCGTCTTTCCGATCATCGTGCGGTCGAGGAACCAGATCAGGGCGAGCACCGCGACGGGAACGAGCACGAGCACGCTCAGGTCGGCCCCCCGGACGCTCACGCCAGCGATGGTCCAGGTGCCGTTGAACGCGCTCGGGTAGTGGGCGCTGGCGTTGGTCGGTTGCGGGATCTCGATCGCAATGGCTTGGGCCAGTCCGGCGATGCCGATCGTGGCCACGAGCACGACGACCCGAGGGGCGTTCTTCAGGCGGCGGATGACCGTCATCTCGACCGCGGCCCCGAAGACGAGCCCGATGAGCAACGCGATGGCGAGGGCGATCCAGAACGGCACGCCGTACTGCAGCACCAGCAGCGAGAGCGTCACGGCGCCGACGACGCCGATGTTGCCGACGGCGAAGTTGATGATGCGTGTCGCTCGGTAGACGAGGACGACACCCACTGCGATCACCGCGATGGCGAGCCCCTGGACGACACCGTCGTAGACGATCTGCGAGTTGAGCCAGCCCACGGCCAGCACTACGACGGGACCTCTCCGCCGAGGAACACGGCGCGGGCCAGGTCGTCCCGCTCCATGAGGTCGGCAATCGCTCCCTCGAAGCGCACCTGTCCCTTCTCCATGAAGACGGCCCGGTCGGCGATGGCGGCGGCGACGTTGAGGGACTGCTCCACGACGATCATGGTCACGCCGTCCGCCTTCAGCCGCTCGACCACTTCAATGAGCTCCTGCACGACGATGGGAGCAAGCCCGAGCGAGAGCTCGTCGATCATGAGCACCTGCGGGTCGTGCAGGAGCGCGATGGCGAGCGCGAGCATCTGCTGCTGGCCGCCCGAGAGCGTGTCGGCGCGGCGGCTCCGCTGCCGCTTCGAGCGCCGGGAACATGGCCAGGACCCGCTCGATGCGGCGGCGCAACTCCGCCCGGTCACCCCGGTAGGCGAAGCCGCCCATCTCGAGGTTCTCCTGGATGCTCATCTCCCCGAAGACACCACGCCCTCCGGGAAGGAGGTGGATGCCGAGACGCGACCGTTGCTCGGGGGTGGCGTAGGTGACGGTCCGGCCGTTGAGGCGCACGACGCCCCGGTCGGCGGTCACGAGCCCGGCTGCCACCTTGAGCGCGGTCGACTTGCCGGCGCCGTTCGTGCCGAGGAGCGCAAGCACCTCGCCGCGGCGCACCTCGAAGGCGACGTTGAAGAGGACCTGGACGTGCCCATAGCTGAAGTCGACGTTGTTCAGCTGGAGGACCGGTATGGAGCTCGGTTCGGCTTCCTGGCGGCGGTGCTCCTCCTGCTCCTCCTGGAGCTCGAGGACCACGAGGGAGAGGTCGTTGCGGATGAAACGAGAGCCCCTGATGATCATGAAGCCACCGATGAGGGTGGTCGGAATTATGACGATGAGCACGGCGGCGCGCGGCCCGAAGGCCTGGTCCAGACCGGCCGAGAGGACGGCGCCGCCGGTGGCTCCGAAGAAGAAGAGATAGATGGCGCCGACCGCGCCCGTCAGGCCCCGTAAGTGGTACGGGGCGACCGAGGTGAGGACCGGCCCGACCATGGAAAAGGCGCTCAGGGTGAGCACGGTCACCATGACACTGAACACGGCCCACAGGATGGCGTCGGGCATGAAGTACTGAATGGGCACGAGCACGGCGACGGGCAGGAGGACCTTCCCGATCAGTGCCAGCGCCTGGGACGGGTCCCGGTGGTAGAGCTTGTCGTAGTAGCGCCCCACGAATGGCAATGCGACCAACACTCCCAGGCTGCCGATGGTGCCGATCAACCCGCGGCGGAACGCGTTGAGACCGTACTCCTGCTTCAAGAAGAGGTTTCCGAGCACCGGCGCGGTGAACAACCCGAAGCCCATGGCCGAGAAGGCGATCAAGCACATCTTCAAGGTGCGGATTTTCAGAATGCGGGCGAAGGCAGCCTCGAGCGACGGCGGGACCGGCTGCGTGTCCCCCACGACTTGTCCGAGTACGTCGAGCTTCTCGTGCTGACCGCGGGGGGGCTCGCGTAGGCGGAAGGCGATGATGGCCACGACGACGATCGGCACGGCCAGGATGTAAAAGGCCCAACGCCATCCGTTCGGCCCGCCGACCACACTGGCGATGGTGCCCACCAGGATCGGGCTGAGGGCGGTGGCGATGCCGGTGGCAACACCCATGCCCGCTCCGATGCGGCCCCGCATGCTGATCGGGTAGGTGTCGGCCAGGAGGGAGCCGTGCACGCTCTGCGTGGACGCCTGGGACACCCCGGCTCCGAAACGCGCGCAGAAGAACAAGAAGATGTTGGTGGCCAGTCCCGAGAGGAAGACCATGATGCCGAAGAAGAAGGTGGCGCAGGCGATGATCGGGCGCACGCCGGTACCGGTCGGCAAGCCATCCCATCGGCAGGATTCCGAGCACCAAGAAGGCGCTGGAGATTCCGGCCACGAACACGATGACGCCCGAGCTCACCCGGAACGAGGATTGGATGTTCGGCGCAAGGACGCTCAGACCGGAGCTCTGGAGGTTGTCCAGGGCCACGATGACCGCAAGGATCACGAACGTCGAGGCGCCGGTCTTTCTCAGGCCCTCCCGCAAGGTCGTCCGCTCCTCGCGCGTCCCCGGCAGCAGGTCCTCGGGGAAGATGACCTCCTCCTCGGCCCTCGACGCCCGCTGGCGTTCCTGTGCGGTGTCGGCGAGGAGGCGGGCCAGTTCGGCGGGACTGTCGCCCGAAGGGGCCGCCGGGCCGGCGGTGGCGGGAGCGGAACCGTCGCTCATGGTGCACCCGACCCGAATGTTCCCGGTCGCAGCCCCCCGGCCCACGATGGATTCATCGGGGGGATGCTACGCCCGAATAACTGGGCGTCATCAGAAATTCTCGACCGGAACGGGGTCCGGGTCCGGACACCTACGAGGTGGCCGACTTGGACGAGAACACCAAAAGGTGCGTGCTCGGGTCGTAGTGCCCGACGTAGACGGGTCCCAGCGCGTAGGGCCGTCCCGGGGCGAACGACACGGGGCCACCCGAGGCAGGGATGGTGAAGTTCTCGAGTGACTCGCCGGCGCGGGTGAAGCTCTGCACCGTGAGGTCTTTGCCGGCGGCCTTGGCGACGACCTCGAAGAGCGCCAGGGTCTCGCACGCCCCTTCTGGCGACACATAGGTGTGGTCGGAGCTGTTGGCCTTGGGGTCGTACGGCGTGATCTTGTCCGACGGGTAGGCCTTGTGGATGATGGCCACGCACTTCTGGATGCCGGGGTCCCGCCAGACCTGGAGCCCCGAGAGACCGGGCGTGGACGTCACCATCTTCGCCAGGTACGGGGCTGCGGCAGTGGCCGAGCCCGCATAGCCCGCGACTGAGGACTCGCTCGTCGCCACCCAGTCCGGGTTGTAGCTGATCTGGTTCGCCGAGAGCCCCTGGGGCCAACCGGCCGAACCCTGGCCGACGGCCACCACCTCGTTCACGCCGGCGTTCTGGAACCGCTGCGCGACCTCGGCGAAGATCTGGTTGACAGCGGTCTGGTCGGTCGCCGGCGCCGTGTTCACGCCGGTCTGTACGACGTCGACGTGCAGCTTCTGCAGGGCGGACTTCACGACCTGAATTTCGGGTTGGTCGGTGCTCGTGCCGTAGATCCCGACCTTCTTGCCCTTGAAGACGCCCTCCTTGTCGAAGACCGAGAGCTGGAGTGGGTCGTAGGCCGACGGCGGAGCCGCGATCGTGAAGTTCGGAGCCGACCCCCGGGGCAGAGACCCCTGGAACTGGGAGGCGATCGTCGGCGTGTGGTGCTGCTCCAGGTAGCAGTCGGGCGACAGGGGCGAGAGTGCGACGAAGACCTTGTCGTCCTCGGTCAGCTGGGTGCACGCCGTCGCCGCCGGGGCCGTTCCCGTCGGGTTCACGGCGACGAGGTACGGCACGATCTTTCGCCCGTTGATCCCTCCGTGGGCGTTGACGTTCGCGATCAGCGCGTTGTATGCGTCCGGGAAACTTCCCTGCGTGAGCTTGACTCCCACCGAAGACAGGCTGGCCAGGTCGACGTAAGGGATACCGACGCGGATCGTGGTCGCCGTGACGCCCGGAGTCGGTGGCGAGCCGGCGCCGGCGTTCGGCGCGGCGAGCATCACGGATGTGAGAACGATTGCAGCAACGACACCGGTACCGGTTCCGCCGATTCGGCGCATGGCTGTTCGTCCCTCCCTGCCAGCCTGGCACCCGAATGGCCTCGGGCCAGTTTCGGGTGGGCTGCTGTCTCCCGGCCGGGACCCTGGCGCGAAGACGGTGGATCCGGGCCTCGCCCCGAGCGATTCTGGCACAGGCGGCAGCTCTATGCAAAGCTTTGCATCATCGTGCTGAATCACGACCGACTCCTCCCGGCCGATCCGGGCACACGAGCGATCGCGCGGCGCCTGTACGAGGGAACGAGGGCACTGCCCATCGTGAGCCCGCATGGCCATTGCGACGCCGAAGGCCTCGCCGACGATGTCGCCTTTGGCGACCCGGCTATCGAACTGGTGACCAGGGACCACTACCTGGTGCGCATGTTGTACAGCCAGGGCGTGCCCATGGAGACGCTCGGTGTCCGACCGCTCGAGGGCGACGACGCACAAGTCGACGGCCGGCTCGTGTGGCGAGAGTTCGCCGCGCCACTTCCGCCTGTTCCGGGGCACGCCGTCGAAACTCTGGCTGGAGCACACGCTCTCTGAGGTGTTGAGCATCGAGGACCCGCTGCGACCCGAGACCGCGGACGCAATCTACGACGCGATGTGTGCCCGTCTTGCGCTCGACGAGTTCCGACCCGCGCTGTGTTCGAGCGGTCCGGCATCGAGTTCCTGGCCACGACCGACGGCGCCCTCGCCTCACTCGAGCCGCATGCCGCTCTGCGAGGCTCCGGCTGGGATGGGACGGTCGTCCCGACCTTCCGGCCGGACGACGTGGTCGACCCGGACCGGCCCGGCTTCCGTTCGAACGTCGCTGCCCTCGGCAGGCTCACGGACACCGATACCTCGTCGTGGAAGGGTTACCTCGACGCCATCCGCCTCCGCCGGGATGACTTCATCGCGGCCGGCGCCACCGCTTCCGATCACGGGCACCCGTCCCCCACGACGGCCGACCTCGGGACACGCGAGGCGGAGGAATTGTTCGCCCGCGTGCTCGACGGCATCCCGCGTCCACCGGACGCTGAGCTCTTCCACGGCCAGATGGTGGTCGAGATGGCCGCCATGAGCCTCGATGACGGCCTGGTGCTGCAGATGCACACCGGCGC
This sequence comes from uncultured Acidimicrobiaceae bacterium, assembly GCA_963824445.1. Lineage (GTDB taxonomy): Bacteria > Actinomycetota > Acidimicrobiia > Acidimicrobiales > RAAP-2 > Bog-473. The sequence continues at coordinate 409,950 of CAWGPG010000006.1, forward strand.
ATGGCGGGATCACAACCCTTGGCTTGCGGCACGCTTCGGCCCCGACCAGGGAGCGGACATGCCACGAGCGGCCGACTACGTGAGCCAGTTGAAGCCGTTGCTCGACCGCTTCGGGAACGAGATGCGCCTGACTGTGGTCCTCTACACCCTCGACGAGAGCACGTACAGCCGCGAGCTGGCGCCGTTGGCCGGACACTATCCCGCCCTTCGCCTGGGTCCCCCGTGGTGGTTCTACGACAGCCCGGAGGGCATCCGACGGTTCTACCGCAGGGTGGTGGAGACGGCGGGCTTCGCCAACACCGTGGGCTTCAACGACGACGCGCGGTCCCTGCTGACCATCCCCGCCCGCCACGACGTGGCCCGACGGCTGAACGCGGGCTACCTCGCTGAGTTGGTGGCCGAGCACCGGTTGGACGAGGACGAGGCCGCCGACCTGGCGGCAGACCTGGGCTATCACCTGGCTCGGCGCGCCTTCAACGTCGGTTCGTGACGGCGGTGGTCATGGTCGGCCTGATGGGGGCTGGAAAGTCGTCCGTCGGTGCCCGCGTCGCTGCGGCGACAGGCCGGTCCTTCGTCGACGTCGACCGTGCCATTGAGCAGCGCACGGGACAGACGGTGCGCGAACTCTGGGCGGTGGGCGGAGAACCCGCCTACCGGCACCTCGAGTCCGAGGTCGTCCTCGACACGCTGGGCCGGGACGACGACGTCGTGTTGGCTGCCCCAGGCGGCACAATCCTCGACCCGGCAGTCCGCGCCGCGCTCGGCCCGGCATTCGTCGTGTGGTTGCGGGCCGACCCCGCCACACTCGCCTCGCGGGTCGAGCACGACGACCATCGGCCACTGTTGGGCGATCGGCCACTGGAAGTGCTGACGTCGATGGCGAGCGGAACGCGCCGGGCTCTACCGCTCGGTCTCCGATCTCGTCGTCGACACGGATGGGCGTGACGCCACCACGGTCGCCGACGCAGTCCTCGACGAGCTCGAACGGCGTCGACTGAGCGCCTGAGCGACGAAACGACGGAGCGAGAGGAGCAGAACGGTGCTGCGACCCCAGGACAACACGACGAGGGAAACCAAGCGGCTCGATGGCTTGTGGGACTTCGCGGCCGATCCGGAGGGTGTGGGTCGCACCGAGGGCTGGTGGAGGGCCGCGTTGCGAGAGCCTCGCTCAATGCCCGTCCCGAGCAGCTACAACGACGTGCTGGTGGACGCCGCCTTGCACGATCACGTGGGCGACGTCTGGTACCAGCGCCACGTGTTCGTGCCGCGTGGGTGGGCGGACCAGAGGATCGTCCTTCGCTTCGATGCCGCGACACACCGTGCCGCAGTCTGGGTCGACGACTCGCTCGTGGCCGAGCACGAGGGCGGGTACACCCCCTTCGAGGCGGAGATCAGCGCGCTGGCGGGCCCGGGCGAATCGATCCGTGTGACCGTGGTCGTCAACAACGAGCTGACGTGGCGGTCGCTCCCACCCGGCGTCGTCGAGGTGATGCCGGACGGTCGACGGCGCCAGCGCCAGTACCACGACTTCTTCAACTACTCGGGGCTCCACCGCAGCGTGTGGCTGTACTCGACGCCGCAGTCGCACATCTCCGACACGACCGTGACCACCGACATCGACGGCCGGACGGGAATCGTCCGTTGTCGGACCACCGCCGTCGCAGCCGAAGACCTCACGGTCCGCGTCGAGCTCCTTGACGCTGATCGCACGGTCGTCGGCCGAGCGTCGGGCGACGACGCCGAGTTCCGCGTGAACGACGCCAACCTGTGGCGTCCGGGGAATGCCTACCTCTACGAACTGAGGACCGACCTCCTCGAGGGAGATCGCCTGGTGGACCGCTTCCAACTCCCCGTCGGCATCCGGACAGTCCGGGTCCAAGGGACGCGTTTCCTCATCAACGAGGAGCCCTTCTACTTCCGCGGCTTCGGGAAGCACGAGGACCTCCACGTGCGCGGCCGCGGCCACGACGACGCGTCGATGGTGCACGACTTCGCGCTCCTCGGGTGGCTCGGCGCCAATTCGTTCCGCACGTCGCACTACCCGTACGCCGAGGAAGTCCTCGACCTCGCCGACCGCCTCGGCATCGTGGTCATCGACGAGACGTCAGCCGTCGGGCTCAACCTCGGGGTCGGTGGCGGACTCTTTCTGAGCGGCCCCAAGACCACCTTCTCGGAGGAGACCATCGGCGCCGCCACCCAGGTCGTCCACCGCCTGGCCATTCAGGAGTTGATCGACCGGGACAAGAACCACCCGTGCGTCGTCCTGTGGAGCCTGGCCAACGAGCCGGAGTCCCACACCGACGAGGCCAGGGACTATTTCGCGCCCCTCTTTGCGACGGCCCGGTCCGCCGACCCCAGCCGGCCTGTCGGCTTCGTGAACATGATGTTGGCCCGACCCAAGACGTGCCGGGTCAGCGACCTCGCCGACGTGATCATGATCAACCGGTACTACGGCTGGTACGTCGAGCCCGGAGACCTGGCTGCCGCTGAACGGGGACTCGAGGCGGAGCTGCTCGAGTGGGCCGACGTGCAGGGTAAGCCGATCATCGTGACCGAGTACGGCGCCGATGCCATGCCGGGTCTGCACACGTTGGACGCTGTCGTGTGGAGCGAGGAGTACCAGGCCGAGCTGCTCGACACCTACCACCGCGTGTTCGACCGGGTGGACGCAGTCGTCGGGGAGCACGTGTGGAATTTCGCCGACTTCGCCACCCCGCCATCGTTCATGCGCGTCGACGGCAACAAGAAGGGTGTGTTCACCCGCGAGCGGCGCCCGAAGGCCGCCGCACACCATTTGCGCCAGCGGTGGCGCGGCGCTTCGTGACCGGTCCGGTCGATTCGCGCACCACCAGCTCCCCGAAAAGCTCGGTCGTCGTCGTGGCCTGGTCCACGAGCAGCTCCACGGCGGTCGCGCCAGCCTCCTCGGTGGGCAGGCTGATCGTCGTGAGCGGCGGTGCGACCATGGCGGCCATGGGAACGTCGTCGAAGCCGACCACGCTCACGTCGCCCGGCACCGCAATGCCGAGGCGCCCGAGCCCGGCCATGACGCCGAGCGCCATCTGGTCGTTGAACGCGATCACCGCTGTCGTCGCGGCCTCGACCACACGGGGAACAGCGTCCGCCGCGGCCTCGAACGTCGGCGCCGACGCGTCCATCACCTCGACGTCCATCCCGGCCGCCCTGCCCTTCTTGCGGACGGCCGCCCGACGCTCCACTGCCGCCCAAGAGCCCGTGGGACCACCCAGGAAAACGAGACTTCGGTGACCGAGCGCTCCGAGGTGAAGGAGCGCATCGTGGACGGCGGGCGCGCTGCGCAACAGGACGGCACCGTGCCCGGCGACGGGACGGTTCACGAAGACCGCCGGGCGAGCACCGAGAGCATCCACCTCGCGGTGCAGCCCCCGCGGAGAAAGGACGACGAAGCCGTCGACGTCGGGTGCGAACGTCCGGGCGGCGCGGATCTCCTCGCTCGGGTTCTCCCCGGCATCGGCCAGCAGGACCTGCAGGTCGGCGACGCGCGCAGCCCGTTCCACGGCTCTCACCATGGACGCGAAGTGCGGATTGGTGATGTCCGGGACGATGACTGCGATGTTGCCGGTCCGGCCCGTCTTCATCACCTGTGCCGCACGGTTCGGCACGAAGCCGAGCTTGTTCACTGCGGCCTCCACGCGCGTGCGTGTCGCCGGCGCCACCTTCTCGGGACGGTTGAGCGTGCGCGAGACCGTCGCGGGGTGCACGCCAGCGCGCGCCGCGACGTCGAGAATGGTCACTCGCCTCCGTTGCCGCACGACGTTCGACGTTACACCGACTCGACTCAGGCACTCCGATGACCTCGACCGCTGCCGTCGACCCGCGGCTGTCCGCGCTGACCCTGGCGCGCATGCAGTCGTCCGCTCTGCCCCGCTACCAGCGCTCCGCTGGCCCCTCCATCGTCCATATCGGTCTCGGGGCCTTTGCCCGGGCGCATCTCGGCGTCTATGCCGACGACCTGTTGCGGATCGGTGGGGCCGGGTTGATCCATGGTGTCTCGCTACACAGCCGGCACGCCGAAGAATCGCTGGGGCCTCAGGACGGCCTCTACACCGTGATAGAGCGTGAGCGGGACGGCGAGCCACGGCTGCGGGTGGTCGGCTCGGTCGCCTCGGTCGCGACCGGAGGGGCGGAGGCGCTGGCCGCGTTGTCCGCGCCGACGACGACGCTCGTGACGCTGACGATCACGGAGAAGGGCTACGACGTCCCTCCCGAGGACCTCGAGCGGCCCGATCGCCCGGGGTCGGCGCCCGGTCTTCTCGCCCTGGCGCTGCTCCGGCGGCGCGCCGCCGGGCACGAGTCCCCCATCGTCGTGTCGCTCGACAACGTCGCCGACAACGGCGGCCTCCTCCGGTCGAGGGTCACCGAGATCGCCGCCCGGCTCGGCCCGGACCAGGCCCAGTGGATCGCCGAACGGGTCACCTTCACGTCCTCGGTCGTCGACCGAATGGTCCCTGCACCGACGGCGACGGACCTCGACGCCGTTGCCTCATGGCTCGGTCTCACGGACCTCGGCGCGGTCGGGACGGAACGGCACCGCTCGTGGGTGATGACCGCCGACGAGCAACTCGCTCCCTGGGCGGATGTCGGGGTGGAGCTGGTGGACGACGTCGTCCCGTACGAGCAGCGCAAGCTCTGGCTGCTCAACGGCCCCCACTCCGCGCTGGCCTACGGCGGCCTCCTCGCCGGTTGCGCAACCATCGCGGATGCAGCCGAGCACCACACGGTGTCGCGATTTGCGCGGCGGCTCGTCGACGACGTCCTCGAGGTCTCCCTCCTCCCCTCCGCGCTCGCGCCCGCCGCGTTCGCCGCCGAGACGTTCGCGCGCTTCAACAACCCGAGCCTTCGTCACTCCTGTGCCCAGGTCGCGGCGGACGGCTCGCGCAAGCTGCCACAACGCTTCATCCCCGTCGTCACGGCGCGAGAGAGCCAGGGGCTCGACACCGCGCGCTTCGCCGCGGTGGCCGCCATCTGGATCGCCGCCGCCTCCAGGCTGGTCGTCGACGGAATGAGATTGCCGGCGATCGACGATCCCGAGACGGCGCGGCTTCGGGTTGCCGCCGGCCGGGACCTCGACCACCTGGCGCGCCTCGCCCTGCACGACGGTTTCGACGAGCCCTTCCTGGGCACGGTGGCGACGGCGCTCCGCCGGCTCGTCCGTGAGGGTATGGGACTCCTGCAGGAGCAGTCATGACGGAGACCATCGGCGGCGCCGCCGGTGTGCTCGAGGAGGAGCAGGTGCTGGCGTTCATCCGGCAGCGCCTCGACGGCGTCGACCTCGACGGACGTTCCCTCTGCCTCGTCGTCCCCGACGCGACGCGGGATTGCCCGCTCGGCGGCATCCTTCGCGCCGTGGAGTCGGCGGCGAGCGGCCGTGCGCGCTCCTGTACCGCCGTGGTCGCGCTCGGCACCCACGCGCCGATGACCCCGGAGGCGATTCACGCCATGGTGGGGCCGGTCGCGTTCCCCGTCGTGAACCACGAATGGTGGACCGACACGACGTTCGCCTCGGTCGGAACCCTGGACGCCGACGCGGTGGGCCGGCTCAGCGGGGACCGCCTCCGCGAGACGGTCGACGTCCGCATCAACCGGCTCGTCACCGACAGCGACGTCACCGTCATCATCGGCCCGGTCCTGCCGCACGAGGTCGTCGGGTTCTCCGGCGGGAACAAGTACCTCTTCCCGGGCCTGTCCGGTCAGGAGCTGATCGACGTCACGCACTGGCTCGGCGCGCTCGATCACCAGCCGAGAGATCATCGGCAGGCCCGGCGTCACGCCCGTGCGCGCCCTGATCGACGCGGCGTCCATGCTCGTCCCGGGCGAACGGCACGCGCTCTGCGCCGTGGTCGACCCGAGCGGCGGCGGCCTGCGCTCGCTCAGCTTCGGCCCACCGTCCGACGCCTGGTCTGCGACGGCCGAGGTCGCAGCGAGGACCCACGTCGAATACCTGCCCGGACCGGTCGAGCGGGTCCTCTCGCTCGTCTCACCGCGCTACGCCGACCTGTGGACTGGTGCCAAAGGGTTCTACAAAGTCGAGCCGGTGGTCGCCGACGGGGGCGAGGTCGTGCTCTACGCCCCACACATCCGCGAGATTGCGACGATGCATCCGGAACAAGGCAGTCTCGGGTACCACTGCCGCGATTACTTCCTGGCCAACTGGGAGCGCTACCGAGACCACCCCCGCGGTGAGCTCGCGCACTCCACGCACCTCTTCGGTGCCGGAACGTACGACCCTGTGCACGGCGAGCGTCAGCGGGTGCGCGTGACGCTGGCCACGGGCATCCCCGAGGACGCCGTGCTCCGGGCGAACCTCGCCTACCGCGACCCCGCGTCCGTCGACCTCGACCGGTGGCGGGCCGATCCGGCGGCGCTCGTGGTCGAGAACGCCGGCGAGGTCCTCTACCGGCTCCGCTAGCCCTCGGCGAGACTGCGCCGAGCTCAGAGCCGGTCCGCGACATGGTCCGCCGTGCGCCACGCCAGCGCCATGATGGTCAGGACCGGGTTGGCCCCGCCGTTCGTCACGTGCAGGCTGCCGTCGGCGACATACACGCGGTCGGTGCCCCACACCCGTCCGAAGGGATCGGTGGCGCCGTGGTCGGGCGAGTCCGCCATGCGCGCGGTGCCCGCCTGGTGCTGGCCTCCGGAACGCATCAGCGCCCGCGGCGCCATCTGCCACGTGCGTCGCGCCCCCGAGGCCGCCAGCCACTCCTCGGCGCGATCGGCCAGGAACTGACCGGCGCGCAGGTCCTCAGGGTGCCCGAGCCCCTCCAGGCGCGCCACCGGGAGGCCGCAGGCGTCGACCGTCCGCTCCGACAGGCGGACCCTCGACGTCCGGACGGGGATCTCCTGCACGGGCCCCATGACGTGTCCGGTCCGCCGGTACCCGCGCCGCATGGCCTCACGGGCGTCGGGTCCGTTGCGGTCGACGTCGGGTGGGAGCGCCCAGACGTAGAACACGGTCGGGATCTTGACGAAGTCGTTGCCGAGCAGGCCGCCGCCGACGATCTCGGGGTTTCCGTGCGCGAACTGGCGCGTGGCGATCGACGGCCCCGGCCCGAAGCCGTCCGCGATCTCCTCGTCGAACACGCCGAAGGCCCCGGTGTACAGATGACCCTGGAGGCAGTCGCCAACCCAGTCGTTGCCGAGGCCGCTGAGCAGGAGCAGCCGCGCCGTCTCGACCGCTCCCCCGGCGACGACCACCGCGCCGGCACGGATGGTGCGGGTCTCGCCGCGCTGGGCGATCTCCACCTCGCCGCGTGCCCCGACCCGCAGCACCTGGGCGCCCGTCGTGAGGTCTGCGCCGGCCTCGACGGCTCGAGGCAGCACCGTGCTCTGCGTGCCGTTCGCCGCGTCCACCGGGCAGGGGAACCCGACGCACATGCCACAGCGCACGCACACGGCACGCGCCGCCCGGGGTTCCGTGTTGACGAGCAAGGGCACCGGCCCGGTCGACCAACCCAACCGCTCGGCACCGGCCGCCAACACTGCACCCGAGCCGTCGAGGGGGAACGGGCTCATGGGGTACCCCCGCCGGCGTGGCCCGTCCTCGGGATGCGGGCTCCCGGCCACGCCGAGCTCCCACTCGACCAGGTCGTAGTAGGGCTCGAGATCGGCATAGGAGATCGGCCAGTCGGCGAGGGCGGATTCGGCCGGGACGCCATAGCGGGAGGCCATCGTGAAGTCGTCGGGGTGGAACCGCCACGCCTGCACGCCGAAGAACCGGGTACCACCGCCGACCGTGATGGCGTTGTGGCTGTAGCGGAAGTCGTCGGCCTCGACGGCGTGCTCTCCGTCGTCTTCCAGCACCGCCCTGGGATGCCCGGCCGGCGTGTCCAGGTCACCGCCCAAGAAGAACCGGTGGTTCCGGATGTGGTCGATGGGCAGGTCTCCCGCCCCGACCCATGTGCCTCGTTCGATCATCAGCACCGACACGCCTTTCGACGCCAGCACGAACGCGGCCACGGATCCACCGGCGCCCGTGCCCACGACGACGGCGTCATAACGGTCCCGGACCTGCGGCAGGGGCACCGTGCGAGGAGCAGCCACCGTCGTCACCGCGGAATCCGGCTGGCCGAGCGGGTAGGGCTCGTACCCGATCTCCTCCCATGCGCCCGACGACGGGTCGGCGTAGAACTCGAGGAGCGGGAGCCCGTTCACGTCACTCGCCGGGGAACACCAAACCGATCTGTGCCCTGATGTCGTCCAGCGTCGAGGCGAGGGCGATGGTCTCGTCGAGCGGCATCGTCGGGCTCTCGGTCTCACCCCCGGCCAGGCACCGCTGTACCTCCTCGATCTCGAAGCGGAGGCCGTTGCCCTCGTAGGGACGCGTCGATCTCCTCGACACCGCCGCTCGACATCACGGTGATGGAGTTCGGGCAGTGCATCAAGGCTGGGATGGACACGACGCCATCCGATCCAGACACCCGCGCGCTGCACGTCATGTTCACGCGCAGTGCGCACTTGATCACGCCGAGACCCCCGCCGGCGTGCCGGAGCACCGCCGCAACGTGCTCGTCGACACCTGTCTCGCCGATGACACCTTCCGCGGAAACATGCTCGACGGGACCCAGGAGCAGCGTGCAGAGCTGGAGTGGATAGATGCCCAGATCGAGCAGTCCTCCTCCGCCCAGTTCCAGCCGGAACAACCGGTGCTCGGGGTCGACCGGTCGGCGGAACCCGAAGTCTGCCTCCACCAGCAGTGGCTCGCCGATCCGACCGGACCCGACGACCTCGACCAGCGACCGGTAGGCGGGGAGGTAGCGGCTCCAGATCGCCTCCATGAGGAACAGGCCGTGCCGCCGCGCTTCGTCCACCATTCGACGCGCCTGGCCGGCGTCGAGGGCGAACGGCTTCTCACAGAGCACGTGTTTGCCCGCGTGCAGCAGGGCGAGGGTGTCGTCCATGTGACGCGACTGCGGCGTGGCCACGTACACCACCTCGACCTCGGGATCCTCGGCCAGCTCGGCGTAGTCGCCGTAACGCGCCGGTACGCCGAAACGATCGGCGAACGCGTCGGCGCGTTCGGTGGAGCGTGAGGCGACGGCGACAATCCGACCGCGGTCGACCAACTGCATCGCATCGGCGAAGCCGGCCGCGATCGCTCCCGGCCCGATCACGCCCCACTGGGTCATCGGTTTCCTCCCGCTCCCCTTCACGGCGTCTTCGAAGACTGTGAGCCCGGCCCGCATCAGAACGTACACCAAGCCGTTTCGTGTGGCTGTTTGGCGCTGGAACGATCGCCAAAGATGCCGGCGTCTTCGGAAGCTTCTACCCTTACGACTCAGGCGACTCGAGAGGATAGGAAGTGTCCGCTGACGCCCGTTCGGCTTCACTGTGGAGAGCTCGTGGGCGCCCGCGGCACGACTCGAGGACTTCGATACGGATGGCGGCCGTCCTCGCCCCTGTTCTCGTCGCGTGTGTTGCGATCGGATTCCCGGCAAGCGCCTCGATCCATCAGGGTGTCGGCCGCCATATGGAAAGCGACGGCCCCGTAGCAGCGCCCTCGGTGCGTCATGCCCAGTCGACCGTTTGCTCCAATCCTTCGACGATCGCCAGCTGCGTCATGAAGATCCTTTCGCCGGCTGGCGGCACGCAAGGTGTGTTTCTTCAGCAGCTCGGTGGTTCGGTGCTGGCTAGCGACAACGCCTCGTCCCAGTTCGAGCCGGCAAGCAGCATCAAGGCTCTGATCGCCGTCTACGCGATGACGCAAGTCGAACACGGCACCGTGCGCCTCACGACGCATATCCCGATGGTGAACACCTCGGGTGGCCCCGACGACTGCCCGCCCGGGACCATCGACGGCACTGAGCCGCTCGGGACGGCGCTACAGGAGATGATGCAGATCTCCGACAACAACCGGACCGAGGAGTTGATGGAGTACTTCGGCGTCGCGAACCTCAACTCGTTCGCCGTCTCGTTGGGTCTGACGGGTACCCATTTCCAGACTTCGGCCGACCCGCCGGGCTTCAACGTCATCGGTTGCTTGAGCTACGGATTCGACCCGCTCCCGTCCACTGTGGACGGGAACACGATGTCTCTGCGGGACGCGGCAGCGATGTGGGGGGACATCGCCTCCCTCCCGGCCCCATCCGCGGACGCCATCTACGAGCTGTCCGCCGGCCGGGACATGTTCAACAGCCAGGGCTACGACTTCACGGGCACATGGCCGATCCTCACCACGCTGGCCGGCCAGCTCGCGCCCGCTGGACTCAGCTCCGCGCAGTTGACGAGCTTCGAGGACAGGATGACCGTGAGTGTGAAGGGTGGCAGCTACGACGTCTACGACTGCACCACCGGGCCTTCGTGCGAGGCCACGTGGTGGGTCTTTGCCGGCAATGCGGAGATTCCGAGCTGCAACGGCACCTCCGTACAGGACAACGATTACGTCTGGGGCTACTTCGTCAACGACTCGGTCGGTCCCTACAACTCAAACCCAGATGACACAATCGGAGGGACTGCGTTCTTCAACGCCGAGGGCCAGGTCCTGGCGGCACCGATCGCCGCGGGCCTTGCGGGATGGTCGTCATGTGCACCCACGGTGACGCCGACGCTGCAAATCAAGAAAGCGGAGCTCGGTACTCAGAAGACGGTCGATATCGGTACCACCCTGACCGACGTGACCGACGCCGATCCCACCGACATCACCGAAGATCTCGACGGAACGCTCAAATGGGGTGACGGTAGCTCGTCGTTCCTCACGGTCAGCGGAGGTGAGGGCTCGTTCCAGCTCCATGGCTGGCACAAGTATGCGGCAACGGGAACCTATCGAGCCCAGATCCGGATGGTGAACGAGGCAACCGGCGAAGTCGCGAAGCGCACGCTGACGGTCATCGTGTCTTGATCGCCCCTCTGGGACTGCTGCTGTGACGAGATTCCGGCGGGAGCACTCGTTGCCCCGACGGCTGTCGGAAATATCAATACCGCCGTGCGTTCGACACCGACGGATCACTCGCGCCGAGAAAGGGTAGGTCGACGTTCAATTCGGTTGCCTCTCTCGAGGCCGGCTGTTCACGTCGAAGCGCATCCGCCGGACCGCTCTGATAGCGCTATCATCGATTCGCCGGGTTCCTCGTGGGGCCACCCGTGCGCCCCAGGGGCCGGCCCGTCAGCGCTCCGTCTGGCTGCAAAACACAGGGAAACTCGAGACGGGCGGAGAGAAGGAGTCGTCATGACCGATCCCTACACACCACGTCCCGAGCATCGATTCACCTTCGGTCTGTGGACGGTCGGCAACCCCGGCCGGGACCCCTTCGGCATGGTGGTGCGGCCCGACCTCGATCCGGTCGACACGGTGCACCGCCTGTCCGAGCTCGGTGCGTACGGGGTCAGCCTCCACGACAACGACCTGGTGCCCTACGACGCGTCGCCATCGGAGCGCCAGACCATCCTCAAGCGCTTCCGGACCGCACTCGACGAGACCGGGATGAAGGTCCCGATGACGACGACCAACCTGTTCTGGCGCCCCGTCTTCAAGGAAGGCGCCTTCACGGCGAACGATCCGGCCGTCCGGCGACTCGCCGTGAGGAAGACGTGCGAGTCGATGGAGCTGGGGGCTGAGCTCGGTGCCTCCGTGCACGTGATGTGGGGCGGCCGGGAAGGCGTCGAGGCAGACGCGGCCAAGGACGTCCGCACCGCGCTCGATCGCTACAAGGAGGCAGTCGACCTGTGCTGCGAGCACATCCGCACGCGGGGCCTTGGTCTGCAGATCGCACTCGAGCCCAAACCCAACGAGCCGCGCGGCGACATTTTTCTCCCCACCGTCGGCCACGCCCTGGCGTTCATCGGCGAGCTCGAGTGGCCGGACATGGTCGGGCTGAACCCGGAGTTCGCGCACGAGACGATGAGCGGGCTGTCGTTCTCGCACGCCGTGGCGCAGACCCTCTGGCACGACAAGCTCTTCCACATCGACCTCAACGCACAGCGCATCGGCAAGTTCGACCAGGACTTCCGGTTCGGCTCGGAGGGAATCCGCGACGCTTTCTACGTGGTGAAGCTGCTCGAAGACGCAGCGTGGGACGGCATGCGGCACTTCGACGCGCACCCGTACCGCACCGAGGACGCGGACGGCGTCTGGGACTTCGCCCGAGGCTGCATGCGCGCCTACCTGATCCTGGCCGAGAAGGGCCGCCGTTTCAACGAGGACGCCGAGATTCAAGAGGCGCTGCTGAGCGCCAAGGCCGCGGAGTTGCGCGAACCCACGACGCCGGCCGGCGGGCTCGACGCCATTTTGTCGTGGGAGGAAGACGAAGAGAGCTTGGCCACGCGGGCTACGGCCACGAGCGCCTGGACCAGCTCGTCACCGAACTGCTTCTCGGGGCTCGCTAATGCCCCTCGTGGTCGGGGTCGACTCGTCCACGACATCGTGCAAGGTGCAGGTGCGCGACACCGAGACGGGGGCCCTCGTCGCTTCGGGTCGTGCACTCCATCCGCCGACGACCCCGCCACGAAGTGAGCAGCACCCGCGCCATTGGGAGGCGGCATTCCGCGCCGCGTGCGCGGAGGCCGGAGTGCCCCGCATCCACGCGCCCGCCGCGCTGGCCGTGGCGCGCAGCAGCACGGCATGGTGGTGCTGGACGAAGCCGGTGAAGTGTTGCGGCCGGCCAAGCTGTGGAACGACACCGAGTCCGCACCCGATGCCAGAGACTTGCTGGGGCGGCTTCCCGGCGGGGCGGCGCAATGGGCGTCGGCATGCGGCAGCGTCCCCTTGGCCAGCTTCACCATCACAAAGCTCATGTGGCTGCATCGCTGCGAGCCGGACCTGTTGCGGCGGACAGCGGCGGTGATGCTGCCACACGACTGGTTGAACGTCCGGCTCACTGGGCGGCGAACCACCGACCGAGGCGACGCGTCAGGAACCGGATATTGGTCCCCCGCCGAAGAGCGCTACCGCTACGACCTGCTCGAGCTGGTCGACCCGGAACGGAACTGGGCCTCGATGCTTCCCGAGGTGCTGCCGCCCGACGCTATAGCCGGTGAGTGGCCCGCGACGGGCGCCGTCGTGGCGCCCGGCACGGGCGACAACATGGCGGCCGCGCTCGGCCTCGCGCTGCGCCCAGGGGACCTCGCCCTGAGCTTCGGCACGAGCGGCACGGCGTTCACGGTTGGCGGGGAGCCGAGCGCGGACGCCACAGGCACGGTCGCAGGATTCGCCGACGCAACAGGTCGCTATCTGCCTCTGGTCTGCACCATGAACGCGAGCAAGGTCACCGACGCGCTCGGCGCGGCTGCTCGGCCTGGACCACGAGCGCTTCGACCGGCTCGCACTGGAGGCGCCGGCCGGCGCCGGAGGCCTGGTGCTCGTGCCTCATTTCGACGGCGAGCGGACCCCGAACCGACCGGACGCGACGGGCACGCTCTGCGGCCTGCGGAGCGACGTCACGCCGGCACAGCTCGCCCGCGCCGCCATCGAGGGGGTGGTGTGCAACCTCCTTGCCGGCGCCGACGCGCTCGGACCGCTCACGGGCCGGGTCTTCCTCGTCGGCGGCGCGGCCCGAAGCAGCGCCTACCGGCGGGTCGTCGCCGACATCACCGGTCGCGAGGTCGTGGTCCCGACCGAGGGCGAGCTGGTCGCCACCGGCGCAGCGGTGCAGGCGGCCGCGATCCACCTCGGCTGCGACTTCGGCCGCGTGGGAGACGCGTGGGGGCTCGGTCGCGGTGAGGTGGTGGAGCCCGACGGCACCGTCGACGGCGATGCCGTGCGTGCCGCCTACGCGGCGGCTCTCGCAGTAGCCGAACCGTGACGTTCTCCAACCCGGTCATCCCCGGGTTCCACCCGGACCCGAGCGTGTGCCGCGTCGACGACGAGTACTTCCTCGTCACGTCCTCGTTCACGTACGCACCGGGCCTGCCGATCTTCCGGTCAGGCAACCTGGTCGACTGGACCCAGATCGGCAACGTCCTCGAGCGACGCTCCCAGCTCGACCTCTCGGGCACGACCGGCTCCGCGTCGGCCGGCATCTACGCACCGACCCTCCGGCACCACGACGGCCGCTTCTGGGCCATCACGACCTGCCTCGGCAGTTCCGGGTTCAAGTCGTTCTTCGTCACCGCACGCGATCCGACCGGGCCGTGGTCGGAGCCCACCACGCTCGCCGTCCAGGGAATCGACCCCGACCTGGCCTGGGACGCCGAGGGTCGGTGCTGGGTCCACGTGGCGAACGCGGGTCGGATCGTCCGCCATCGCATCGACGCCTCTACGGGCGAGGTGCTCGAGGGACCCGAACCCACGTGGTCCGGCACCGGCTTGCAGTATCCCGAGGCTCCACACCTGCTGGAACGGGACGGCAGGTGGTACCTCCTGATCGCCGAGGGCGGCACCGAACGCGGACACGCGGTGTCGGTGGCGCGAGGCCCGTCTCCACGAGGGCCTTGGCAAGGATGCCCGCGCAACCCGATCCTCAGCCACCGCAGCACCAGGAGCCCGATTCAGAACACCGGCCACGCCGATCTGGTCGAGGCCTCCGACGGAACCTGGTGGATGGTGCTGCTCGGGGTCAGGCCGAAGGGGGTCTCACCCGGATTCCACGTCCTCGGCCGGGAGACCTTCTTGACCGCGGTCGACTGGGTCGACGGATGGCCTGTTCCCTCAGAGGTCGCGTCGACCTCGGAGAGGCGTCCTCCCGGACCCCGACAGCTCGTCGAACCGCTCGCCCACGACGACTTCGACGGCACCGAGCTCGCACCGCAGTGGATCTCCATCCGCCGCCCTCCCACCGAGATGAGCTCGCTCACCGCCAGGCCCGGCTGGCTCGCGCTGGCCGGGGACGATGCGACACTGGACGATGCATTCCCGGCGTTCGTAGGACGGCGCCAACAACACCACGAGTGCAGCGCCAGGACTCGGGTGGACCCCGGCTCCGCGGCGGAGGCGGGGATGGCGGTCGTGATGGACGAGTCCGCGCACTACGACGTCGTGGTGGTGGGCGACCGTGTGGTTGCCCGCGCCCGAGTAGGCCCATTCGGGGTGGTCCTCGCCGAATCTCCGCGTCCGACCGGCCCGGTCGTGCTGACCGTCACGGCGGGAAGGCATATCCACGGTCCAGACACCGTCGCCCTCGGGTACCTCGACGCAGACGGCGGACACCGGACGCTGGCCGAGCTCGATGGGCGGTATCTCGCCACGGAGGTCACCGGCGGGTTCCTCGGTCGCACGATCGGCATGTACGCGGTCGGCGGCGACGCGTTCTTCGACTGGTTCGAGTACGAGGGGGTCTGACGTGCAGGTCCGGCGGGTCGTGATGGCCGACGTCGCTGCTCGCGGGGGCGTCTCGGTCATGACCGTCTCCCGGGTCCTGAACGGGTTCGACGGTGTCGCCGACCCGACGCGGCGCCGGGTCGAGAAGGCCGTCGCCGAGCTCGGTTACCAGGCCGACACCGCCGCCCGGTGCTGGCCGGGGGTCGGTCGCGGACGATCGGAGTCGTGGCGGTCGAAACAGACCAGTTCGGTCCCTCGCAGATGCTGTTCGGGATCGACCACGCGGCTCGTCAGGCCGGCCATCTCCTGACCTTTGCCACGCTCGACCGAGCGGGCAACGACATGGGTGCAACGCTCGAACGCCTCCGAGCGTCCCGCGTGGAGGGCGTCATCATCGTGGCGCCCGTCCGTCGCGTTCTCGACGCCGTCGCCGACGTCGAGCGCGACCTCCCGCTCGTCGTCGTCGGGGGCGATCCGGCGATCGGCATCCCAACCGTCACCATCGACCAACACGAGGGGGCGAGCCGTGCCACCAGGCATCTGCTCGACCTGGGGCACCGCGGCGTGGCCCACGTGCGCGGACCGAGGAGCTGGATCGACGCGGCGGCCCGGGCGCGCGGGCTGGGCCGATGCTCTTCGTGGCGCCGGCGTCCCGCACGAGCGCCCGCTGGTGGGCGACTGGACCGCGGCGGGAGGGTACGCCGCGGGGTTACGCCTCGCCGCGGACCCGAACGTGACGGCGGTCTTCGCCGCCAACGACCAGACGGCGCTCGGTGTCATCCGGGCCTTGCGCGAGCACGGTCGCGGCGTACCGCAAGACGTGAGCGTGGTCGGCTTCGACGACACCCCCGAGTCGGGATACTTCGTCCCTGCGCTCACCACCATCCGTCAGGACTTCGGCGAGGTGGGACGCCGGTGCGTCGACCTGCTGCGTTCGGTGGTCGACGGCGCCGTCCCGGAGCGTCACGTCGTGGTGCCCGCCGACCTGGTGATCCGGGAGAGCACCGCCGCCCACGCTCGGTGACGCCGGGCCTGACCCGGCGACGCGCCGTCGAGCCTCAGCGGATGAGACCTTCGACGTCGTCGAGCACGCCCTGCTCGCACAGCACGACGACCGTACCGCCGCATCCTCCACCGCTCGAGCGGGCGCCGTGAACGCCGGGTCTCGAACGTGCCTCCGCGACGATCGCCGCCGTGGCCGGGTGGCCGAGCCCCATGGCCCCATAGGCCGAGTCGCTGTCCGCCATGAGCGCACCGAGGACATCGTTGCGCCGGCGACGCAGACCCTCCAGAGCGGCCTCACTCCGCCGGTTCTCCTCGACGCCGAAGGCGGTGGCGGCCTGCACCGGGTAGGACTCGTGCGCGTCCACGGTCGTCACGTCGTCGCCGGTCTGGTCCCAGCGGGACAGGAACTCTTCTCCCGTGATCAGCTCGGGTAGCCCCGCCAGCGCGTCCGCCGGAAGCTCGCTCACCCATCGCCACGACCGCCCGGCGGACTGCTCGACCATCCTTTTGCCCATGAACGCTGCGGCACGCGCTCGCATACGGAGTCCCGCTGACGTCGTGCTCGGCGCCGCTCGGCCAGCCCACCACCTCGAGGCCGGGCGGAAGCGACTGCGGCGGGCGGACCGACGCCGGCCGGCACAGCACGGGGAGAATCGCACCCGGCTCCCCCGCCGCCACGGCCACCTGGTCCATGATCCCGCAGGGCGCGCCCACCACGTGGTTCTCGGCTTCCTGGCACATTGCGGCCAGTCGGAGAGGATCGACATCGGCTCCCAGCGCTCGCGCCGTCGACACTTCGAGCGCCGCGCTCGAGGCGACACCGACCGAGACCGGGAGATCGGACGACACGCTCAGCCGGGCACGCGGCGGCTCGATCACGTTGTAACGGACCAGGACGAGAGCCACGCCGAGCACGTAGTGGGTCCAGCGCGGGAATGGTCGGAAGGCGAGCCGGACTTCCGGATACGGCACCGCGGCCAGGCGCGCCATTTCTTCGACCGAAAGGTCGACCGGCCCAACGAGCAGGCTTTCGGCCGGCGTCGCTTCGACCTCCGTCGCTTGTCGGGTGGGGATCTCGAGCACCAACGCACCCGAATAGTCGGCCACGCCGCCCAGGAGATCGAGGCGACCCGGCGCCCTACCCCGCCGTGATCTCATCGACCAGCTCGGCCAGCACGGGCCCGATCCAGCCCGCCAGCGCCTCGTTGGCGTACCCGGCCCACGCCACCGGAGTGGTGGTATCGAGCGGGACGTCGAGGGGGTGGCCCCAAGGGTCGGTCACCACACCGCCTGCTTCCTCCAGGAGCATGGCGGTGCACACGTCGTAGGGGTGGCAGGCGTGCGCGTCGGGGACGACCAGCGGCCGCAGATCAGCGACGAAGCGGTCGTGCCCGGCGATCAGCTCGTAGAGCTGCCCTCCTGACGAGAGGTATTCGTCGTCGAAGACGTGGCGGCTACCCAGCCGGGCGAACAGCTCGGCCTCGAGCGAGGCCAGGGTTGGTTTGCCGGGAAGGAAGAACTTCGCCAGGCCGCTGAAGCCGTGCTCCAGGTCGGTGGCCGTAGACGGGCGCAGTGCGAGCTGTGCGCGCCGTTTCGACCCGAGGTCGATCCGCTCCGCCGACAGTCCTCCACCGCGACATCCGCTCAACTGGTCCGACTGGCCCTGTTTCGTCGTCGGCAACTCCGTCATGGCCGCCGCGACGACGTCGGCCAGCCGCCCGTCGAGCGGCGCAGCGGCGGCCAGGCACCACGCCGGACGCTTGTCGTACATGAGGCCCCGCGTTCCGTCGATCGTGTCGACGATGACGGTCCAGGACGGCGCGCCTCCGACGACGACCGGTTCTTCGAGGCCCTCGGAGACGACACGAACACCGGGCCAGTGCGCCTCGAACCAGACCAGGAGCGCGTCGTCGGCGACGCGGTCGACGGCATAGATGGTGTCGGCCGCTGTTGCACCGGAGACGCTCGACATGTCGCTGCCTCGCGCCCCGGCGAGACGTGTGCGCAGGTGGTCGCCGAGGGCGCACAGGCGCAGACGAGCCTCCTCAGCGGACAGCCGCACGGAGCTCCGCTGCCTTTTGATCCGGATCGGACTCGTTCGTCATGGAACCGCCTCCCACCTCGGGCCCCGCCAGGTACTTCAGCAGGCCCGGACGCGCGGAGGGGTGGGTGGAGCTCGACATGGAACGGATAGTGCGGGTGATGACCGACGGGAGCCTGGTGGACGGCGAGCACGTAGGGCATCGGAATGCCCCACAGCGCGTCGTAGCAGCGGACGACGTCGCGCAGCACCAACGCCAGAGAGCGACATCGTTCGTCGTTGAGATCGACCAACGACGTTGCTGGACACCGAGGCAGGACGTGCACCTCGTAGGCGAACTGCGCGAACCACGGAACGCAGGCGAAGAAATGGTCACCGTCCCTCACGACGCGTGGTCCAGCCTCCTCGTGCTCGACGACGTCGCGCAGAAGGAAACGGCCGGTCCGGCGATAATGGGCGGCCGCCACCTCCGCCTCACGAGCCATCGTGGCGTACACGAGCGTCCCGGCGTAGATCTGGCAGTGCGGGTGGGGGTTCGACGTGCCGACGACGGAGCCGCGGTTCTCGAAGACGAGCACGTGCGCCACATCGTCGAGCGACTGAAGCGCTTCGGTCCGATCGCGCCAGGTCCTCACGACCGCGTGCACCTCGTCGTCGGTGAGGTCGGCCATGCTTCGATTCGGGTCATGGTGGTAGCAGACGACCTCGGCCGTCCCGGCCGCCCGTCTCGTCCGGTAGAGGTCATCGGCGGCCAGCGGCTCCGGTGCGTCCGGTGAGAATACGGGCAGGTCGTTGGTGAACACGAACACGCCCCGGTAGTCGGGGTTGGTGGTGGAGATCCTCTTCCCGCCGGGCGCCAAGGCGTTGCCAGCCGGCACGGACATTGCCTCCGCCGCGATGGACTCGCCGATCCACGGACGCGCGTCCCGGTGGCCTGTGAACAACACCCACTGGCCTCGGAAGGGATGCCACCGAAGTTCCCAGGTCATTTGCGCCGTCCCACCCACCATTTCGGTTCGAATCACCGTATGTTAACGCTATCATCGACGAAACAGCAGGAGCCCGAAGACCGTTCGTCGCGGAACCGGCCAGAGCGAATTACGCGTGTCGGACCTCCCGTCGGGCTGAGGTTCCTCGACGCTTGACACCCTGGTCGAGACACGTTTGCCCAGGTCGCAGCGCGGTGACCCACGTCGGGCGCCACGGGCGTGTATCTCTAAGGAGCCGGACAGAGCCCGGCGTCGGTTGGAAAGCGGGGGCTTGACCATGGTGAAGGTCGCGGGGAGCGCGGTGCGTCGGTTGACGTTGGCCGCCGCGGTGGCGGCGGGAACAGTGGGGGTGCTCGGCGTCGCCGGCACGTCGTCTGCATCCGAGCCGCCGATCACCATCGCCATGATCACCTCGCTGACCGGCCCCGGCGCCTCCGAGTTCAGCCAAGCCGCCGCCGGATTCAACGCGCGGGTCGCGCTGCAAAACGCCCAAGGAGGCGTCAACGGGCACAAGATCGTCGGGATGGTGCTCGACGACCAGACCAGTCCCACCGAGGTGGTGACCGCAGTCCAGGACGCGCTCTCCAAGGGTGCGTTCGGCATCGTCTCCACCACCCCGCTGTTCTTTCTCGCGGCCAAATATCCGAACCAGAAGGGAGTGCCCGTCACTGGCGGCTTCTTCGACGGACCGGAGTGGGGCGAGCAGCCGTACACCAACATGTTCGCAGCCGACGCGGGGAGCGTGAACCCGAAGTACCCCGTGAACACCGGCCTCGGCACGTTTGTGAAGGCGCACGGGGGAACGGTCCTGTGCACGTACGGCTACAGCATCTCGCCGTCCTCGTCGCGGGCTGCGATCGGCTCGATGGACTCCTTCGTCCACGCCGGTGGCAAGAAGGGCGAGCTCGACACCACCGTGCCCTTCGGCGGAGTCGACTTCACGTCGGCGGCGCTCGTGGCCAAGCAGAAGGGCTGCAACGCCTTTTACGGCACCATGGACGACAACTCCAACTTCGCCCTGGCCACCGCGGTCGAACAGGCCGGGATCAAGACAAAGGTGTTCACCTTCCCGACGGGGTACGAGCCCAGCGTCATCGGCTCTCCGGCCTGGCACACCCTTCAGGGTGCCTACTTCGAGACGCAATTCCGTCCCTTCCAGCTCCCGAACGCCGGCACGCGGGCCATGGAGTCGGCACTGGTGAAGTACGCACACTTCAAGTCGGGCCAGTTCCCTGCCTACAGCCAGTACGAGTCATGGTTGGGAGCCGATCTCATGATCAAGGGCCTGGAGCTGGCGGGAAAGAACCCGACTCGGTCGGGTGTCATCCACGCGCTGCGGAACCTCAAGGCCTACAACGGCAACGGCCTGCTGCCCGAGACCATCAACTACTCGACCATCTTCGGTCACGACGTAACGCCCGGGTGCGTGTGGTACGTGAGAGCGGAGAAGAACAGCTTCGTACCGACGTCGGACAAGACGTGGTGCGGGAACGACCTACCAGGGACGTCGACCGCCAACTCGTCCTAGAGACAAGATCAACCGGGAAAAGGGGGGGCCGTCGCCGGCCGGTCCGCGCCGAGCGCGGACCGGCCGGCGATCGAGTTTCGACTTCGGACGGACAGCGGCGACGGTGCGACGGAGTCGGTTGGTGCTGCGGCGGCTAGTCCTCGACCGAGATCGCGTTCTTGGGACAGGTCCGCACCGCCTCCATCACCTTCTCCCGGAGCTCTTCGGGAGGGTTCTCGTTCAACACGTAGAGGTAATCGTCTTCCCGGACCTCGAACACCTCGGGGACGATCCCCATGCACAAGGCGTTGCTCTCGCACAGGTCGAAATCGACGACCACTCGCATGTGTTCTTCCTCCAACCGATCACGGGATCTGAGGCGATTTCCCCCGGATACTACGGGACGGCACTACGAAGTGGGACATGAGGCCATCTCCGGCGGGAGAACGGTGCTGCCGCCGAGGCCGCGTTCTCGGGGCTGGCGTACTCCGCGACAGTCGCCCCGGCTGGCGTGAGCCCCCCCTGCTCACGAACCCCTACGAGCACTTTCCTCGACAAACGGGTAGATGCGCGTGAAGTCGGCTCCCGGTTCCACCTCGGCGAAGCGTTCCCACACCTCGGCGGTCACCGGGCCGAGCACCGAAGCCGAGCCCTGAGCTTCGACGGCTCCGAGATAGAGGCGGAGGTCCTTGGACATGAGCGAGTTGGCGAACCCGGAGTCGAAGGTTCCGTTGAGCACGTGGTTGGGAAACTTGTCACTCGTCGCGGTGTTGCGGCCGCTCGAGGAGTTCAACACGTCCAGCATCGTCACCAGGTCGAGCCCGACGGAGCGCCCGAACGCGACGGCCTCGCTCGTCGCCGCGAGCGCGGTGGCAGAGAGGAAGTTGTTGGCCAACTTGAGCGCCTGAGCCATGCCGGGCTGGACTCCGACCCGGACGCGCCGGTCGCTCAACCCGGCCAGAACCGGTTCGACGGCGGCGCAGGCGTCGTCCGACCCGGCGAACATCACCGTCAACGTGCGCGCCCGAGCTCCGGCGGGTCCACCCGACACGGGCGCGTCGACGTACCCGATGCCCGCCTCCGCGAGCAACCCACCAACGGCGCGTGCCGCGTCGACGCCGGTGGTCGACGTGTCGACGACCTGCGTCACACGCCGGTCGGATACCGCCGCGAGGACCCGGCAGACATCCTCAGAGACCGAACCGTCGGGGAGGCTGAGCACGACGACTTCGGCCGCGCGTCCGACGTCGCCGGCAGAAGATGCGAAGCGTGTCCCCTCGGGTGAGCGCGACGGGCCGGCGACGTCATGCGTGACCACGTCGTAACCCGACTGAACGAGGTTCTCGGCCAGGACGCTGCCCATGTGGCCCAAGCCGACGACGCCGATCGCCGACGGCCTCATCGGGTCTCCTCCGCCGCGCACGGCCTGGAGGACCCGCTTGGCCGAGAGCCCGGCGGGTGCTCCGCAGTACGCCGCGATCTGAAAGAGCAGCTCGTCGAGCTCGTCGTCGGTCACGCCCGTTCGCTCGCGTGCACTGGCGTGGAGGCGGAACTCGTCCATGCGACCGAGCGCCGCGGTCATCGCGAGGACCAGGAGGCTGCGGTCACGCGTGCTGAGCGGCCCGCCACGCGTCCACACCCCCCAGGCCTGGGACGTGAGGTAATCCAGGAATTCGCCCATGGCGGGGTTGGGGTCGGCCGTCTGGTCGACATATGCGTCACCGAGCACGGACCGCCGCATGGCGCGCGCTGCGTCCAGCTGATCGCTCTCGGACATGAACGTCCTCCTTGTGTCGGTCGGTGCTCCGGTCGATCCGTTTGCGGGTTGACGCACGGTCACGGTGCGGGCGGCCTTCTCAGGGGCAGTGTCCGGCCCGTGTCAGGCACCCTTGTAGACGCGGCCATCCTTCATCACGAAACGCACGTCCTTTGTGACCTTGATGTCCTCGGACGGATCGCCCGGGACGGCAATGACATCGGCCAGGTAGCCGGGCGCCAGACGACCGAGGTCATGCTCTCGCTCGATGAGGTCTGCGCTGGTGAGCGTCGCCGCCTGAAGGGCCTGCATCGGCGTCATGCCCCGGTCGACCATGGCGATCAGCTCGTCGGCCTGGGTGCCGTGCGGAATGGCGGGAGCGTCGGAACCACACGCGATCTTGACGCCGTACTCGAGGGCTTTGCCGAACATGCGGCGAGCCTGGGGGAAGATCTCTGCCGCCTTCTTCTGAAGGATCGGATGGATCCGATCGACCGCCATGTGGTCCGCGAGCGCGGTCGTACCCACGAGGAACGTCCCGGACTCTGCCATCAGGCGCAGGGTGTCCTCGGTCGCGAGCGATCCGTGCTCGATGCAATCGACCCCGGCGCGGACGCAGGCCCGGATTCCGGCGTCGCCGTGGGCGTGCGCCGCGACCCGCAGACCGTTGCGGTGCGCCTCGTCGACGATGGCGGCCAGCTCCTCGTCCGAGTACTGCTGGCATCCGGCCGCGCTCGAGAACGACATGACGCCGCCTGAGGCGGAGATCTTGATGACCTTCACGCCGTACTTGATCTGGTAGCGCACCGCCTTGCGCACCTCGGGCACACCGTTGGCGATGCCCTGTTCCACGCTCTGGGGCATGATTCCCGGGGCGAGTCCCTGGAACATGGTCGGGTCGAGGTGGCCGCCTGTCGGTGTGATGGCGTGTCCGGCGGGAATGATGCGCGGGCCTGGGAACCAGCCGTTGTCGACCGCCTTCATCAGGTCGACATCGAGCACGAACCCAGCCGTGTAGACCATCAGCCCCAGATTGCGAACAGTGGTGAAGCCGGCCTCGAGCGTGGTGCGGCAGTTGACCGCGCCGCGCAGCGTCCGGTACACCGGCGAGTCCTTCACGCCGTGCATCGGGTCGGGCAGACCCGACGGACCGCCGGGGCCGCCGATGAGCATGTTGAGCTCCATGTCCATCAGACCGGGGAGCAGGGTCACGTCACCGAGGTCGATCTCGGCGGCGGGGCTGGGGAGCTCAGCCGGGTTCACGGCAACGATCTCGTTTCCGTCAACGACCAGCACAGCCGGTGCACGCACCTCTCCGGCCTCGACGTCGCACCACCGCTCGGCCCGAAGGATCGTCACGTCGCTCATGGTCTGACTCCTCTCAGACGCTCGTCTCTCGTCACCGGATCGGCTCCTCGCTTCAACGGATCGGCTCGTCGCCGCTCATGGTCGTGCGGTGCATCTCACGTTCAGAGGAGGGGTCGTATTGCGTGGCACGGTGCATGACCCCGGTGTTGTCCCAGATCACCAGATCGCCCACCGTCCAAACGTGGCGGTACACGCGCTCCGGACGCGTGGCGCGTGCGAGCAGCACCTCGAGCAGGGCGCGGCCCTCCTCGACGTCCATGCCGACCACACGATCGGCGGTTACGCCGATGACGAGCGAGCGGCGACCAGAGCGGTGGTGCCACACGAGCGGGTGCTCCTTGTCGGGCTTCTCGTGCCATTGCGCCAGGAGCTCGGGCGAGGGGTCGGGATGCACGAGTCGCTGCGAATGCTCGAACGAGTGGATCACGCGCAGTCCTGCCCAGCGCCTCTTCTCCTCGTCCGAGCCGTCGTCGTAGGCGGCGTAGGTGCTGGCGAACTCCGTGTCGCCCCCGTGAGCGGCGACGTCGCGCGCACGCTCAGCATCGACGCTTTCGTCGGGACGTCGTCCTGCGCTCCGTCAATGTGCCAATTGAACGTCCCGAGCGTGGCCGACGCGTTACGGCTCTTGGCGGGATCGAGCGACACGGTGTAGATCGGCGGGGGATCCGCAGGCTCGGCCTTGCCCACGTCATCGAGCTTCTTGGAGAAGGCGATCTGCGTCTGGTCATCGATGTGCAACTCGCGGAAGACGAGGACGCCGCTCTCCTCCAGCGCCCCCATGACCGCGGCCGGAAGATCGGCGTCATGCAACAGCTGCTCACACTGCACGCCGACGACCTCGGCACCGACCGTGGCCTCCAGCTTCTGGACCGTGAGGGAACTCACAGGTACCAGGCCCCGTTCACGTTGATCTGCTGACCCGTGATGTAGCCCGCCTCCTCGGAACAGAGGAACGCGCAGGCCGCCGCGATGTCGTCGGGCGTGCCCAGGCGCCCGAGCGGAGCCCGTGCGATCACCTGGTCGAGGCTGGCCATGGCGCCCGACTCGATCGGCCGGCGCATCATCGGGGTGTCGATGGCCCCGGGCGGGATGGTGTTCACCGTGATGCCGTGGGCCGCAAGGTCGAGCGCGAGCGCCTTGGTCAGAGCGATGACGCCGCCCTTGGACGCGACGTAGTGGGCCATTCGCCGCGTGCCCGATTGCGCCGAGGAGGACGAGATGGTCACGATGCGTCCCCATCCGGCCTCGAGCATGTCGGGCACCGCGGCCTGAAGGCAGTGGAAGGTCCCCGAGAGGTTGACTGCGATCATGCGGTCCCACGACTCGGCGGTGATGTCGAGGAAGTCCGTGAAGCCTTCGATTCCGGCGCTGGTCACCATGATCTCGATCCGACCCAGCTCGCGGCGCACCTCGTCCAGCGCGGCGTCGACGCCATGGCGGTCGCTGACGTCGACCGCGATCCCGGCTGCGGTGAAGCCGTCGGACTGGAGCTCCTTGGCCACCTCGAGCGCCGTGTCGCCGACGATGTCGAGCACCGCGACCTTGCGTCCCTGTTGCGCCAGGTGCCGGCACACCGCCCGGCCCATGCCCGAGCCGCCACCTGTCACCACCGCCACCCGGCTCACGTCCGACCACCCAAGGCTCTGCCGACCTGCACTCGTTGCGCCTCCCAAAAGAAGGGGCGGGTCCGATGCCCCACCCCAGTCGTCGCTCCCCGACCCGGTCGTCGTTCCGGGCTGACACGTTCACATCGGCTGCGGGCGTGTCGTCACACCGGCCGGCACACGACAGCCCGGTAGAGTTGGCCGATTGTTACGGACGCTGACATTCTTGTCAAGTGTCCCTAGCGCTCAGCGAAATCAAAATATACGCTTACTGAGAACGTCATTTCCGAGAAGAAAGGAGACCCATGCGGGTCGGACTCCAGGTGAGCGCAGACCGCGGCCGTTACGCCACCAAGGTGGAAAAACTGCAGGCCGACGCCCGCTGGGCCGACACCGCCGGTCTCGACACGGTGTGGACGCCGCAGATCCCCGACGAGATCGACGTCATGACGGCGGTGACGCTGATCGGATCGGCCACGTCGCGGATCGAGGTCGGCACGTCGATCGTCCCCATCCAACCTCGTCACCCGGTGGTCCTGGCGCAGCAGGCGCTGTCCAACCAGGCCGTCTGCACGGGGCGCTTCGCCCTGGGGCTCGGTGTCTCGCATCACTGGATCATCAAGGACATGATGGGCCTGCCCTACGAGCGCCAGGCCACGACCATGCGGTGCTACCTCGACGTCCTGGACGCGGCGTTGAGCGGACCGGGCATGGTCGACGTCGAGAACGAGCTGTTCACCATCCACCAGCCGCTCGACATCACCGACATCACCCCGACGCCGGTGATGATCGCCGCCCTCGGCCCGGTGATGCTCAAGCTGGCGGGCGAGCGCGCCGCGGGCACCATCCTGTGGCTGGCCGACGAGCGCACGATCTCGTCGCACGTCGTGCCCCAGATCACCAAGGCAGCTCAGGACGCCGGGCGCTCCGCTCCTCGCATCATGGCGGGCGTGCCCGTGTGTCTTTGCCGCGATGACGAGGTGGACGTGGCGATTGAGCGGACCAACCGGACTCTCAGCGAGGTGGTCGCGTCACCCAACTACGTCGCGTTGATGGAGCACGGTGACGCCCAGACGATCGGCGACGTCCTCATCTGTGGCAGCGAGGCGACGATGGAGAATCGGATGCGACAGTTCGCGGAGGCCGGCGTCACCGACCTCAACGCTCGCATCGTGCCGATCGGCGAGGGCCGAGAGGAGATCAAGGCGTCTGCTGAGCGAACGCGTGAATTCCTGGCTGCCGTCACGCCCGAACTCAGGAAGATCGGCTGATGTTTCCCGTCCGGAGTCAGACCCGGCCGTCGTCGATGGCGGTAAGCCTCAGCGCGACGAACTCCCGCCCGGGAAGCGGTACTGTGCACGTCCCCTCGAAGGATCCCGGCACCGTTTCGATCGTCATGTTCCAGGTGTCGATCACGTCGACTCGGTAGGCGCGTCCGGGAGGCAACCGCAGCACACGGAAGGGGCTGGCGTCCTCCTGCAGGTGCGCGTGCTGATGCAGCCAGGCGTACGCCGTCGCGCCGAGGGGCGTGCAACGCGACGCGTCGGCAGGGACGAAGTGAAGGCCCTCGGCATCGTACGGAGAAAGCCTTGGCGGCGATCGACCGGGCTGCCGGGTTCTTCAGTACCTGGTCGACGCGAGACCGTGGCCCGAAGGGCACGAGGTCTGGACGGCTCAGGCCCGCCCGTCGGACACGATGCCGCCCGAGACGAACTCCCACATCTGCTCGGCGGCCCGCTCACGCTCGCCTGGTTCGGGCGACCCGCTGATAGTGCCGGCGTAGGCGGCGTTGAACATGATCGTGGAGAGCACTATGCCGGCCACTTCGCGCTCGTCGCGGTCGGGATCCACCACGCCGGCGGCGGCGCCGTCGCGCAAGACATCCTCGAGCAGTGTGACGAGCGGGACGAAGGCGCGTGAGGCCTCGGCCTGGTGGGCGGTCAGTAGCTGATGGCAGAACTCCGCCATGACCGGCGTCGGGTGGTTCTTCGACGACCGGCCGTTCGCGGCGGGCAGACAGCGCACGTAGTAGGCCACGACGAACCGGTGCAGTCGATCTCTCGCGCCCGACTCTTGCTCCACCTCCTGACGAACTTCGTCCGCCGTCGAGCGGATGGCCTCGTCGAAGAGAGCCAGCAAGAGCTCGTGCTTGCCGGCGAAGTACTGATAGAAGCTCCGCAGCGACTGACCGGAGCGCTCCACCACGTCTTGGACTGTGAAGTCCCGGCCCGACTCTGCACTTGCCAGGAGCTCGAATCCGGCATCGAGGAAGCGCTGAACCCGGTTCTCGCTTCGCATTCGGGCCGAGTCGAGGGACCGGGCGACGGCAAGATCCCGACGGCGTACCGGAGCCTCGGACGGGGACGCCGGAGCCGTCGTCTCGTCGAGCGCCATCGGCGCAGTATATCGGGTTGCAGCCATTTGAGAGCGGTACTCTCGTGGTGCTCCGCTCAGTATGCAACGGATCCGGCAACATCGCTCTCTGTTTCTCCGTCGACTCGACCGAAGCGAACGGGCCAGTCTCAGCACTCCTCGGCATTGCGTATCGTGAGAACGCTGTTATCGTTTCGGGAATGCAGCCTTTTCGGAACGGACGCGTGCGCGGCCGAGGAGGCTGAGGCCCGAGGAGACGCCATGGATCAAGCGCAGATGCAGGACATCAAGGAGATCGAGCAGCTGCTCGCCCGCTACGCCGTCGGCATGACCCAGGACGATATCGAGGCGGTCATGGAGGTCTTCACCCCTGACGGCACGTACCGCGCGTTCGGGGCGACGTACACCCTGGCCGACTTCCCCACGCTCGTCGCCGCCGCGCCCAAGGGCCTCTTCCTCACCGGAACGCCTGTGCTCGAGCTGGACGGCGACGTCGGGACCGGACAGCAGACCCTGTGCTTCGTCGACCAGACGACGCACCACATGCGGATCGGCTGGTACACCGACTCCTACCGCCGCACCGAGAAGGGGTGGCGCCTCCAGACGCGGTCCATGACCTTCTTGCGTCGAAGCGGCGAGAGGGACTCGGGCAAGGCCCACAACCACGCCGGCCCGAGCCGACGTCAGAGCCCGCGGGGTGACGACGACGGCTCCGGCAGCCTCCCCGGGTATGGGGCTCGGCGAGTACAAGGCCGGGGTCGACGCGTGGCTGGACGGGCACACGGCCGAGCTGGCGCCGGCCGCGAGCGGGACCCCCACCATGGACCAGGAGCTGGCCCAGCTGGTCAAGGTGCGGCAGATGGCGTGGGACGCAGGCTGGTCACGACTGGGGTGGCCCGAGCGCGTCGGAGGTCTGGGCGGATCCACGCTGCTGCGGGCCTACCTGGGCGAGGTTCTCACGACGCGGGACCTAGTGGAGCCCGGCTTTTACTGCATGCCCGAGGTCCTGGTCCCGACCATGCTCGACTTCGCGCCCCCGAACCTGGCGACAGCCGTGGTGCCGCCGCTCTTGCGCGGCGACGAGATGTGGTGCCAGGGCTTTTCCGAGCCGGGAACCGGCTCCAACCTGGCGTCGTTGACGTGCCACGCCGAGGACACCGGCGACGGCTGGCGCGTGAACGGCCAAAAGGTGTGGACGAGCTTCGCCCAGTACTCGTCGCGCTGCGTGCTGCTTACTCGCACCGGCACGGTCGAGTCCGCGCACCGCGGCATCACGGCGCTGTTCGTCGACATGGACACGCCCGGCATCACTGTGCGCCCGTTGCGCACCATGCATGGCCGCGACGAGTTCTCCGAGGTGTTCTTCGACGACGTGCTCGTGCCGGCGGATCGCGTCCTCGGCGCCGTCGGCGGCGGTTGGTCGGTCGCCATGGACCTGCTCCCCTACGAGCGCAGCACGTCGCTCTGGCATCGCGGTGCGTTCCTCGTCCGGCGGCTCCAGGAGCTGTTGGCGCTCGCCCCGCCTGGAGCGCTCGACGCCGGCCGGGTCGGCGAGGTGACCGAAGCCGTCACCGCCTTCCGCGCCCGGTCGCGCGCGACCCAGCGTCGGATGGCCGCAGGCGAGACACTCGGACCGGAGACCTCGGTGGACAAGATTTTGCTCGCGACGGCCGAGCAGGCTGCTTTCGACCTCGTCGCCGACGGCTTGGCCGACGAGATCACCCTCGGGGATGACCCTGCGGGCGAGCGATGGCGCGCCGACTTCATGTACTCCCGCGCCGCGACCATCTACGGGGGCAGCGCCGAGATCCAGCGCAACATCGTGGCCCGACGGTTGCTCGGGCTCGGCGCGGACCGGTGACACCACGATGATGGAAGCCGACGAGCTCGAGCTGTTCACCCAGGGGGTTCGCCGGGCCGCCGCGGCACACCGGGGCAAGGCGCTCGACGACGCGCTGGACGACCTCGGCTGGCACGACGCGCTGGGCGAGGACCCGTTCGCCGCGGTGTCGGTGCTGTTCGAGAGCCAGGGCGAGGCGAACACGACGTCGTCCGCCCTCGACGCAGTCCTGGCCGACGCGCTCGGGGTACGGCGAGACGGGGACGGGCCCGGCCCTGCCGTGGTGCTGCCACCGCTCGGCCGTCCGGACTCAGCGGGGCGGACGGCAAACGGCCAGACGGAGGTGCGCGGCCTGGCGACGGCGTCGGTGCGCGATCGGGGGCGCGCAATGGTGGTGACAGAGACGGGGACGGGCCACAGGCTCGTCAGCATCGAGCTCGGCGACCTGACCCTCCGCGACGTGGGCGGCCTCGATCCCGAGCTCGGCCTGCTCGAGGTGAACGGCACCGTGGCCGCGGACGAGGGCGAGCCGGTCGACTGGGCCTATGCGGTGGCAGCCGGGCAGCGAGCGCTCGCACACGAGCTCGTCGGTGCGGCCCGGGCCATGCTGGAGCTGGCGCGCCAGCATGCGCTCGAACACGTGCAGTTCGGTCGGCCCATCGCGTCGTTCCAGGCCGTTCGCCATCGCCTGGCGGAGAGCCTCGTCGCCGTTGAGGCGTCCGGCACCCTGGCGCGGGCGGCGTGGGAGGACCCCGACGCAGTGACCTGCGCTGTTGCCAAGGCCTACGCTGGGCGGTCCGCTCGCACCGTGGCCCGCCACTGCCAGCAGGTGCTGGCCGGCATCGGCTTCACCGCCGAGCACCCGTTCCATCACCACTTCCGCCGGGCCATCGTGCTCGACCAGCTCCTCGGCGGGCGCGTGCTCACCGGGACGCTCGGCGCGGACCTGCTCGCCGGTCGTCAGCCGATTCCGGTCCTGCCGCTCTGATCGACGGAGTCCCGGTCTGCGGTTCAGCGTGCGTGAAGCGCTGCGTCACCTCGCCGGGACCCAACCAGCACTGGTGGTCGGCGGATCACATGGAGTCGAGGGACCCCATCCTCCCCGCCGGCTTGGTCAGGCTTTGACCGAGATGTGCGTCAGCGGTCCGCTCGGCGCCGGATCCGGCTGCATCGCATGGAAGCTGCACTCGCCTCGGGCATCTCCCGCCACCTGGTTGGGGAAGCCCTCGGAATCGCCGAACTGGACTGCCGGACTGTTCCCGAGGCAGACCATGTTGCCCTGGACGAAGTTGGTGTTGACCTCGCTGGCGTCGGGATCGGCGAACGTGCCGTTCGCGTCCAAGACGCTCCCGGCGACGCGGTTGCGCAGGGCTCCCAGCCAGCAGCTCTGTAGCCCCACAATGCTGAGGTCACCTCCGATGGAGTTGTCCTCGTAGTCGCTGTAGGCGGGCGAGCCCATCAGCTTAAAGACGCCCTTCGCCGGTGGAGCACAGGTCACTCCTCCACCTCCGCCGCTCTCGTTCACACTGCCCACGATTGCGCTCGCGTGCACGATGACACCTTGCGGCGCCGATTCGTTGAGGCTGCCGAACACCGCGTTGGACCCGGTAAGGGTGCCGCCCGTCCCCGCATTGGGGTCGTCACTGCAAGGAGAGAAGTTCGGTTCACAACCCATGGCGAGGACCGCTCCTCCGCTGACGTCGAGGTCCCCGAATACGGACAGGCTGCTGGTACCCATTCCGCTCACGTCGTTCAAGGCGAAGGTCGCGTTGAGAGCCGAGTTCGGCGCCACGGTCAGGTTCCCGAAGACGATGGCCGGCCCCCCGTCCACGACGCAATATCCCGAAACGACGACTCCGTGTTGGTAGGTCCCGGCCAGGACTCCGGGTGAATGGAGCGTGCCGGCGCAGGTCGCGGCACGGGATCCACCCGCCGGCAGATTGATCACAGTGCGCGACGCTTTGCCGGGTGTGATCGCCGCGCCGGACGGTGCGGCAAACGCAAGGCCGATCCCCGTGGCCATGCCGATGGCAATCAGCGACTTTGCGATCCTCGAAGAGTGCACAGAACCCCCGCTTCCACTAGATACCGCCCACACAGACCACAGCCCGTGGTCTGTGCCACGGACGGTAGCACTCCACTCAGCTCGACGCACCTGTGCGTGACACCCTGTCGGTCCTCTGGTCCCGTCCGGTCATAGCACTTACGGTTCTTGGGAGCTGTCGGTCTCGGCGTGTTCGTGGTCATGATCGGCCTCGAACTCGAGGCTCACATCGTCGGCCATCGATCAACCGTCGTGGTCTCTGCCCTCCGTGTCCGGTTGTCCTCCGTGTCCGGTTGTCTTCCGTGTCCGGTTGTTGTCTCCCGTGTCCTGTTGTCCTCAGTGTCCGTTTGTATCCTCAGTGTCGATGGGTTCCCTGTCCTCGACGCGTGGGGAAGGGTTTCGTTCGCAACCCGTGCCACGTGTTCGATGAGCGTCGGTCCGTCCGGCCTCTCCGCCCGAACGGGGCGCAGGCCTGACCGAGGCACGCTCCTCCGGCTCTGGGGCGAGCCACGGGCACCTCGGCTCTCAATGGCCATGGGGGCCCCCGGCGGCCGGCGACAGATGGGTTGTTCCCGAAGTCGACTACTCGCGACGCCTGGTCACCCGGCCGCAGGTCCAGCCGCTCGTGTCGATTATCATCGTCACGAAATCTGATAATGGGATTTACACCAGCGTGAGGCACTCGGGACCAGGTAGTCACAGCACTCCGGGCCCGAGACGCCGGCCGCTGGCGAGGAGGGAGGCTCCGTGACTGCAGCCGAGCACGAACAGAGGATGCTCATCGACGGGAAGCTCGTCGGGTCCGACTCGGGCAAGACGTTCGACAACGTCAATCCCGCAACCGAAGAGGTCATCGGCCAGGTGGCGGACGCGTCGGCCGCCGAGATGCACCGCGCCATCGATGCCGGCACGCCGCGCTTTCGACGAGACGCGCTGGTCGACCGATCGGGAGCAGCGCAAGCTCTGCCTGACGCAGCTCCAGGAAGCGCTCGAGAAGGAGCGCGAAGAACTCCGCGAGGAGCTGATCCTCGAGGTCGGGTGCCCCCGCATGACCACCCATGCCAACCAGCTCGACATCCCGCTCGACGGCGCACTGCGATACCCGATCAAGCTGATCGACGAATTCGAGTGGCGACCGGAGCTCTCCGAGGCGGTCGACCGGCGTGGCACGGCCAACACGCGCCAGATCTGGAAGGAGCCGGTCGGCGTGGTGGGCGCCATCGTGCCGTGGAACTTCCCCGTCGAGGTCACGCTGAACAAGCTCGGTCAGGCCCTGGCCACCGGCAACACGGTGATCCTCAAGCCGGCACCCGACACGCCGTGGAACGCCACACGCCTCGGCCGACTCGTCGCCGAGCACACCGATTTCCCCTCGGGCGTGCTCAATGTCGTCCCCTCCTCGGACCACCTGGTCGGCGAAGAGCTCACGCTCTCGCCCAAGGTCGACCTGATCTCCTTCACCGGCTCGACCGTGGTCGGCAAGCGCATCATGGAGAAGGGAGCCGCCACGCTGAAGCGAGTGTTCCTGGAGCTCGGCGGGAAGTCGGCCACCATCGTGCTCGACGACGCCGATTTCGCGAGCTCGGTGCCGTCGGGGATCGCCGTCTGCTTCCACGGCGGGCAGGGCTGCGCGATCCAGACCCGGATGCTCCTTCCCCGCTCGCGCTACGAGGAGGGTGTCGAGATCCTCAAGGCGACGCTCTCCTCTGTCGCGTACGGCGACCCGCAACGGCCTGACGTCCTCATGGGCCCGCTGGTCTCCTCCAAGCAGCGCAACCGCGTGCTGGGCTACATCGAGAAGGGGGTCGAAGAGGGGGCAACCCTGGCGTTGGGTGGGGGTCGGCCGGCGGACCTCCCCAAGGGCTGGTTCGTGGAGCCGACCTTGTTCACCGACGTCGACAACTCCATGACGATCGCGCAGGAGGAGATCTTCGGGCCGGTGCTCGTCGTCATCCCCTTCGACGACGACGACGACGCCGTGCGGATCGCGAACGACAGCGTCTACGGGCTTTCGGGCGGGGTGTTCTCGGGCTCGCTCGACCGCGCGTTGAGTGTCGCGGAGCGAGTGCGCACCGGGTCCATGGCCGTCAACGGCGGTATGCCGATCGGACAGGCCGATATGCCCTTCGGCGGGTACAAGCACAGCGGGATCGGCCGGCAGAACGGGCTCGCTGGCTTCGACCAGTACCTCGAGATGAAGTCGGTCGCCTGGCCGACCAGGTCCTGAGGCCGCTGCCTCCGGCGCGGTGCGGGCGCACCGGGCGGCCCGTCTCGCTCACGCGGCAACGACGCGCCAACGCCGATGGTTGACCACGACGCTGCGCTACGCCAGCACGGGTATCACGCTTTCGCCGTCAAGGCGGTCGTGACGGAGACCTCAGACGCGAGCTCGTACGTCCTCGACATCCCAGCCGAGCTCCGCGAGACGTTTGGCTACCGGCCAGGTCAGTTCTGTACCTTCCGGGTCCGCGTC
Source organism: uncultured Acidimicrobiaceae bacterium (assembly GCA_963824445.1). Lineage (GTDB taxonomy): Bacteria > Actinomycetota > Acidimicrobiia > Acidimicrobiales > RAAP-2 > Bog-473. Next base: position 444,173 of record CAWGPG010000006.1, read on the forward strand.
GGCGGGGAGGACCAGTTGCGGTCGTACTCCATGTCGAGCTCGCCGGAGACCGACGCCGACCTGACCGTGACGGTCAAGCGGGTGAACGGCGGGCTCGTCTCGAACTGGCTCCTCGACAACGTCTCGGTGGGTGACGTGGTCCACGCCACCAAGCCCGCCGGCGTGTTCTGCCCGCAGCAATCCGAGCGAGCGGTGGTCGGCCTCTGCGGCGGGAGCGGTATCACGCCCGTCATGTCGATCACCAAACACGTCCTGGCCACGACGGAGCGCTCGGTCAGATTGCTCTACGCCAACCGCGATTCCGCGTCGGTCATCTTCGACCAGGCGCTGGCGGCGCTTCACGACCGCTACGGGGAGAGGCTCGAGGTTCGTCACCACCTCGACGCCGACGCCGGCTACCTCGAGTCGGACGACGTGGCGGCGTTCGTAGGCGACGACGTGGATGCCGACTTCTACATTTGCGGTCCCGGCCCGTTCATGGACGTGGCGGAGTCCGGCCTGACCGGGCTCGGCGTCGACCCGGAGCGCATCTTCATTGAGCGGTTCCTGGTGGAGCAGCAGGAGAAGGATGCCGCCGCGGTGGCAGCCGGCGACGCGGAGGCGGCAGAAGACGCCGGCGCGACGTCCGAAATACCCGACGAGGTGACAATTACTCTGGCCCGGAAGACCACGGTCGTCCCCTACCAGCGCGGCGACACCGTGTTGGAGACGGCGCGGCGTGGCGGCCTGCGTCCACCGTTCTCGTGCGAAGCGGGCAACTGCGCCACCTGCATGGCGTTTTTGAAGGAGGGATCGGTCACCATGCGGGCGAACAACGCGCTCACACCCGACGAGGTCGAGGAGGGCTGGATCCTCACGTGCCAGTCCCTGCCCACATCCTGGACGGTCTCGGTCGAATACGAAGCGATGTGAGTTTTCGCGACACGATGTGAGAAGCGCGACACCATGTGAGTGGCGAGCGGGACGAGCCGAGAACCACCGAGACGAGGGAGAGTCGATGACCGAGATGCGCGACATCCGCGAGCTGACGGGCGACGCCGCGGCGTACCGTGACGAGCTGCGCCGGCGCTGGACCGGGCTTCTCAGCTACCGCTACATCGGCCGCAACCACTCCTCCATGAACCTCGGTCCGGTCGACAACACGGTCCGGATCCGTCACGACATGCGCAACGAGGCCGGGGGGATCATGGTGGCCCCGCTCGCCATCTCGTCGCCCGAAGGGTGCCAGACCGACCTCGTCGCGGTGCCGAATCCCGTGATCGCGTCCGTGCAGGTCCTCGACCCCGGGTTCGACGTCCAGACGATCGAGGTGCTCGGTTCGGGACTGGTGCACCAGGGGAGGACCATGGGCTACGGCCGCTGCCTCATCGTCGACGCCAACGACCACGACCGGGTGATCGCGTTCATCGAGGGCCAGGGCGCGTCCATCGGGACGCCGCCGGAGGGGCTGGAACGAATGGACGTGGACGACTCAGCCATGGTGGTGGAGGACTCGCCCGACCTCCCGCCGCTCTGGCAGGTCTTCGGCGCGTCCCAGCGCGACGACCGCCACTGGACGCTCCCCGAGCTGCGGGTCGACCTCGCTTCCCCTGACGCCGCCCTGCACATCGGGCCGCAGCACGTCGTGCTCGAGACGGCCGCCGTCGACCTCGCGGCCGAGCTGGCCGGTACCCGCAGGCTCCAGGCGCTGAGCTGGCATGTCATGTTCATGGCCCGCGGGAAAACGGGGCCCTTCCGGGTCGATGGGACCGCCTACACCGCGCCGGAGGGTCGGGTGGGCGTGCGCCTGCTTCTCCACGACGAGGGCAACGGCGACCGAGCCGTCACCTCCGGCGGCCGCGTTGCTCTCGGTGGTGGACTAAAGATTTCGCGGGCATGCCGTCCGCCCAGGCATCCGTCCATGGCACCCGGCGCGCCAGGAGACAACGGGTCGGCGGATGGCTAGCGTCTCTCGTCGAAGGAACTAGCGATTCTTCGGAGGTGGGGACAATGCGAACTCGTCCAGTGACACGCATGTCAGTGCTTGCGGCGGCTTTCGTGGCGCCCTTGTTGATCCTGAGCGTCCCGGCTGCTCCGGTGTCGGCCACGGTCACCGTCACGTCCCGCTTCATCTACACGGCTCCGGGCGGCGACTTGTTCGTTTCTCCGATCAACAACGACGCCACCAACGGCGAAGGCAACGCATTGCTCTTCGTCACGCCCAACTACTCGGCAGGGGGTGTCTGCGGCTGTGTAGCCGACACCGTCCCAATCGGTCGTCATCTACAACCTTTTTGGCGGTGCCGAGTGGTCGATCTTCAATCTCGACGAATCGACCGACATCGCGGCCGGTTCGACGTACAACATCCTGGTGGTGCAGAAGGCGAACAAGAACGTGTTCGTCCAGACCGCGACGACCGCCAACACCGTCGGCGGCGCCACGTATATCAACTCCACGAAGACCAACGGCAACCCCAACGCGCAGATACTGATCACCCCGAACTACGACCCGGACGGGACCAACGGGTTCGTCAACGATCACCCCGTCGGCGCCTTTTACAACACTTCTCTGAAGCAGTGGGGCATCCTCAACGAGGACGGTACGTCGATGGGCATAGGCGCACACTTCAACGTCATGATCGGATCGACGGCGAGCAATGGAGGAACGGAAGTCGTGACGAAGGCGAAGAGCACCAACAGCGCGGGCTCCTTCGTCCTCATAAACAGCCCCGACGACATCGGCAACCCCAACGCCATGGTCTTCACCACGCCCAATTCCGACCCTGGTGGCAAGGGCAACAACTTCGACGCGTCGACGACGGGGGTGGAGTACTTTCAGAGCCCCACCGACAACTGGGCCGTGTTCCAAGAGGACGGCTCCACCATGTCCCACGGCTACGCCTTCAACGTGCTCTCGTTCTCCGGCTGACGCCGCGACCGCCGCCCGTTCTCACGTGCGACGGGCCATGACGGCCGAGGATCCGCTCTTGCTTCAGGGTCCGGGTGCGACCCGACAGTCGAGGTAGGCGGCCCCCGTGTCGGGAATATGCGGCTGGCCGAAGGCTTCCACCGGGAACGACACCATCACCATGGAGTACAGGAGATGGAGCAGATTGAGCGAGTCCTCCGGGAGATCGTCGAGCGGGAACTTGTCGCAGTAGTCCATCGCATCGTTGGCCCGAGGAACGATGGCGTCGTAGAAGGCCTGCATCTCGTCCATGGTGCTCGCCAACCGTTCCTGGTAGCGCTCGTCCTCCCCGGCGAGACACCATTTGGCCGCGAACGGCTCGAGGTCGGAGAACTCGCTCGGCAACATCGTCGTGCTCACGGTCATACCTCCGCGTGCTCTCGTGTCTTGGAGTACTCGTCGACCCACTGTGCCGTCACCTCGTGCAGATGCCGGCACAGCACTTCCTGGTCGCACAAGGGGAATCGCTCGAGGACACGTGACTCGAGCATCGACTGGGTGGCCTCGAGCGTGTTGGCGTCCTGGTGGCCGTACTCCTTGAACGAGAGCGCTGCCAGCTCGTGCGCGACGCGCTCGCGTGCCGTCTTGGCCGGCACGAAGTAAAGCGTTCCTTCGAAGATGTGCTCGTTCGCCGCCGTCGGCCAATAGTGGTAGGTGAGATACCAGCCCTGGCCCCAGATGAGGATCACGAAGTTCGGGAACAGCTGGAACGAGTCGAGGCCCCACGGATCGCACTCGGCAGGGTTGATGCCGGCGTCCTTCTGGTCGTAGTCCAGGTCCGGCACGTCCCACGGTCCGAAGAGGCCACTGCGGGTGAGGACCTCCATGGGCTTGAGCATGTTGTGCGACAGGTTCCAGGGATGGATCCCCGCCGTGCTGACCACGCGGTGCGGCCCGTCGATCCCGTAGTACGGCGCCTCGAAGCCGGCCTGCTGTGCCGGAAGCGACCAGTCGGGCGGCGTCTCGTTCGCGTGCAGGACCGGTGCGTGGTAGAACTCTTGGAAGGCGTCCAAGTAGAGCTTCCAGTTGGCCTTGACCGGTGCGCGGTAGAACCAACGCTCGCTCTGCAGGTGGAACGGATAGTTCTCGAGCTTGGTGACCATCGGGCCAAGGAAGTCGCGCAGGTTTTGCTCGGGCTCCTTGGCCAGGTTCACGAAGATGAAGCCGGCCCAAACGTCGCAATGAACCGGGACGAGGCCGAACGCATCCTTGTCGAGGTCGAAGAACTCCTGTTCTTGTTGCACGAAGTTCAGCGAACCGTCGAGGTCGTAACGCCAGCCGTGGTACTTGCAGACGAACTGCCGGCAGACTCCGCTGGTCTCCTCTTGGGGGAAGTCGTTCCAGACGAGCTTGTTTCCCCGGTGACGGCAGATGTTGTGGAAGGCCCGAACCTGGCCCTCCTTGTCCTTGACCACGATGACCGAAGTCCGGGCCACCGCGAGCTCCTTGGTGAAATAGCTGCCGATGCGGGGGAGCTGCTCCACGCGGCCCACGTTCAGCCAGGCGCGCTTGAACACGGCGTCACGCTCGAGCTCGTAGAACTCGGGCGAGATCGAGTCCTCGTAGGAGAGGGGCTCGGTGCCGAGCTGGAAGTGCTCGGTCCAGCTCCCCTCGGGCGGCTTGGGCCAACGTGCCATGAGCGCTTCCTCTCGTCGAGCGGTCGGTGACGGCGTCATGATATCATGCCTCTCAGAACATGAGAAGGGCGTTTCCGCACGTCAGTAGTGACCCCGCCTCGACGGGATCTGACACTCCGGCGTGGCGGGAGGACCTCAGGGTGCTGAAAGCTCGATCGGTGCGACCACGAGGCGTGCGGCACACGCTCCGGCGTGCAGCCGACGATCCCACACGGCGAGAACGAGGGAGTCCATCCCGACGGCCTCTGCGCTGGCAAGATGGATGGCGTCCGCACCGCCGAGTGCATGGCGGACCGCCAGGTCGCCGGCAGTCTCGGCCAGTTTCGGCGTCACCTCGATCGTCTGCAACTCGCTCCACACGGCCTCCCAGCGTGTGGCGGCGGATCGGAATTGCGACGACGAGAGGCGGTGGTCTCGCCGCGCTGCACCGAGAGCCGCTCGCACCTCGGGGTGGGCGATACGGTTCGTGAAGACGAAGTCAGCCCCGTTCCACAGATCGCGTGCCAACTGACTCCCGGACTCGGTGACGACGAGCTTCACTAATGCGCTCGAGTCGAAATAGACGGGTGCCACCGCCCTGGATCAGCGCCGTTGGGTCGAGACATACTCGGCCACCGGTCCGTTCGCGTGTACTCCGTTCTGTAGTTTGCGGCGGGCCCGCGACGGAGGAAGGCCGATCAGGCCCTCTTCACGCAGACGCTCCAGCGCCGGAGTGAGCCCGACGCCGACCACGCGGGCCACCGGCCGCCCACGGTCGGTCACGACGATCTCCTCGCCGGCCTCCGCCCGCTCCAGGTAGTCGCTCAAGTTCGCTCGTAGCTCCGAGATGGCGACGTCCATGCTGAAAGTGTACAGCGACTCTACCTGAACTTGTACAAATCGCAGCAGGACGTGCGGTCAGATCAGCGAATCGCATTCACGTCTCACTAGGTTCTACCGCCTGGTCCCCCATCGCAGCCGGGTCGAGATCACATGACGAAAGGAGCCCTCGGTGCCGCAGGAAGCCCCGTACGTGAATGCCTCCCTTTCCGTGGAGGAACGCGTCGACGATCTGGTGAGCCGCATGAACCTTGACGAGAAGCTGGCTCAGATCGGCAGTGTGTGGCTGACGGACCTGGTGAAAGACGACCGCTTCGACGCGGATCTCGTGGCCGACCAACTTCCACACGGAATAGGGCACGTGACCCGGATCGGCGCCTCCACCGGCCTGCGGCCACAGGCCAGCGCGAAGCTCATGAACGAGATCCAACGCGTGGTGGTCGACGGAACGAGGCTGGGCATTCCGGTGATGGTTCACGAAGAAGGTGTTGGCGGATACTGCGCCCGCGATGCCACACAGTTCCCCCAGGCGATCGGCCTGGCCTCGACGTGGGACGAGGATCTCATCACTGAGGTTGCCGACGTGATCCGCCGACAGATGGCGGCGGTCGGAGCTCGTCACACCCTCTCACCCGTCCTCGACGTCGCACGTGACGCACGCTGGGGCCGGGTCGAGGAGACCTACGGTGAAGACCCCTACTTGTCCGGGCGTATCGGGACCGCGTACGTACGCGGCCTTCAAACGTCAGACCTACGCCACGGAGTCATCTGTACCGGCAAGCACTTTCTGGGCTACGCCATGTCAGAGGGGGGAATGAACACCGCACCGGTCCAACTTGGAGCTCGCGAGCTTCGTGAGGTGTATGCCGAGCCTTTTGCCGCAGCCATCCGTGATGCTGGCTTGGCGTCAGTCATGAACTCCTATGCCTCGGTCGACGGCGCCCCATGCGCCGGAAGTCCGTCGATTCTGAACGACCTGCTCCGGGGCGAGCTGGGGTTCGAGGGCGTCGTGGTCGCCGACTATTTCGCGGTCATTCAGCTCATGAGCCACCACCGGGTGGCCGGCACGCCCGGAGAAGCCGGTGCCAAAGCGCTGCGCGCGGGATTGGACATCGAGCTCCCAGGTCGGGACTGTTACGGAGACCCGCTTCGTCCTTTGATCGATGATGGACGGCTCTCCATGGACGTGGTGGACACGGCCGTGCGGAGAGTGCTCCGCTCGAAGTTCTTGGTGGGACTCTTCGAGAATCCCTACGTCGACGAGGGGTCAGCCGCGGCCGCATTCGATACTCCGACGGATCGGGAGCTCGCACGACGAGCAGCTACGGAGTCGCTGATCCTCCTGCAAAACCGAGGCGACCTTCTGCCACTTGGCGCCGACGCGCTCCGATCGGTCGCCGTCATCGGACCGACCGCCGATGATCCCCGCTTTCTGCAGGGCGACTATCACTATCCCGCTCACCTCGAAATCGTGTATCAGCGGCCGGATGCTCAGCGAAACGATGAGCCCGCGACGTCGTCACCGAGCGGAGAGCAGTTCCTGCCCACCGACGGAGGCTCGTTCAGACCTGGGCCGCACTTCGTCGATCACGTCACACCCTTCGCGGCACTCCAAGAGGCGCTGTCGGGTGGATCCGTCACCTACGCACGAGGATGCGACATCGACGGAGCGGACTCGTCTGGTATCGACGAGGCGGCACGCATCGCCGGCGAAGCCGACGTCGCGCTGGTCTTCGTAGGCGGACGCTCAGGCCTCGTTCCTGCGTGCACGGTCGGCGAGAGCCGCGACGCGAGCAAGCTCGACCTGACGGGTGTCCAGGAGAAGCTTGTCGAGTCCGTGGTCGCGACCGGGACACCAACCGTGGTCGTGGTTCTCAGCGGGCGCGTCCACAGCATTCGTTCGATCGCCGAGCAGGTTCCCGCGGTCGTCCAGGCGTGGCTACCGGGCGAGGAAGGCGGTCACGCGATCGCAGACGTCCTCCTGGGGCGTGCCGAGCCCGGTGGTCGTCTCCCCGTGTCTCTACCGAGAACGGTCGGACAGGTACCGCTTCATCACGACTACCGCGCCGGAGGCGGCAGATCCACCTTCTGGGGCGACTACACCGACGGCCCGACGACGCCGCTCTTCGCCTTCGGCCACGGCCTCACCTACACCCGGTTCGAGTACGGCGAGCTCGAGGTTTTGGAGCACGGGTCCACCCACGATCGGGTTGTGCTCCGGGTGCCGGTCGCCAACGTCGGCCCACGGCACGGTACGGAGGTCGCCCAGCTCTACGTCCGAGACGAGGTCGCGTCGGTGGCACGTCCCGATCAACAGCTGGTCGGGTTCGCGCGGTTGGGACTCGACCCTGGGTCCTCCGTCTTCGTGACCTTCGAGGTGCATCCGAGTCGTTTGGCCTTCTACGACGAGTCGATGCAGTTCGTCACAGAGCCCGGGACGTTTCGTTTCACGGTGGGCGGCGCGTCTGATACAGCATCGTCGGGTGCAACGGTCGACATGAGCGGATCAGTCGCTCACTACCGACAAAGAGAGATCGTTCCCACATCGGCGCACATCGAACACTCGGACGTCCAGTCCAACTGAAAAGAGTTCGACTCTACAGGGGCACGCGAGGAGTCATTGAGAGGGCGGAAGACCCTCTCAGGTTGCTCTCATATGTGCACGAACGCACCGGTGTTGCTTGCCCGTTCGAGGGCACGCTGCACACCCGATCCGAGACGCCAAATAGGCCCAAATGCGCCAAATGGGCACGCCCCAAATTGATCAGCCTCGGCTCCACCACACAGCACGGCCGTCCCCGGGGAGGGACGGCCGTGCTGATTGGAGTTCCGGTTCGCTCAAGAACTGTGCTCGAACCTCACCGCTCAGAAGGCGTGCTTGAACGCCACCGAGAAGCTCGAGCCGGTGGCGGTGGTCTTCAACTTGCTCGGCTTGGCGATGAGGACGCTGTCGCTGGGGTTCACCGTGTTGTACTCACCCGGGCTGTCGAAGCCCAGATAGTCACCGTTCACCGTCGCGTTGGAGAACTTGACCGTGGTGTAGGTCGGGACCGGGAGGCCGGTGTAGGTTCCGTTGAGGGCACCGATGGCGACAGCAGTGTCGCCTTGGTTGACCGGGTTGTCAGCGAACCAGTACACGTTCGCGGTCAGGTCGTGGATCTCCGCATATGTGGCACTTCCGGACTGGAAGAGCGACGTCACGACCACATCACCCGGCGCAGCCCCTGGCTCGGTGAAGGGCCCGGCTTTAGTGGCGAAGTAGTACTGATACGTCGCACCGGCCGAAGCGCACGAAGTGCCGACAAGCGCGTAGACGGTTAATGAGAGCGTGTAGACGCCATCGTATTGAACGGCGTCTTTGTTCTTGTCGGACGTCGTGCACGTAATTTTGGGGACAGTGAAGGTGACGCTGGCGCTGGCCAACCCACCCGTCGGGCCTAAGTAGTAGCCGGCGACACCGTTCGACGTCCCGGCCCCTTGAATGGTCAAGGGTCTTGCCAGCGGCGTTCCTCCCGCGGCACCGGCGCCCGAGGCGAAGCCGAGCGTCCCCACTGAAAGCGCTGCCAACCCCGCTGCCGCGGCGGACAGCTTTCGGCCCCACCCAGTAGCAGCGCGCGCGTCTTTAGGTTTGATCACGGAAGTTCCTCCTTTGTCTTCCGGACTGCATTGCCCCGCCACCAACCCGGAAGCAGATGGCTCGTGGATGATAACCAGTTCCGCCCCTCCGCCCGAGTTCTTCGTCGCCGGTACGTTCTGCCTCTTTGCCTGCTTACACGTTGAGCGCAATCACACCCGGGACTCGGAGCGCGTCGACAGGTTCACCAGTCGCCCGGAAGTACGACCGTGTCCGCGACGGAGAGCCGTAACGATGCGAAGCAGTTCGGCCAGTCGGCGTCGCCCGACCTCGCTACCGCCGGCTGCTCTCTTCCTCGTCTCCGGCTCCCGGCCGCAGCCCGGCCACCGACGCCTTGTGCAACGTGTTCGCCGCCAGCCGCATATGAGCGGCGTCGACGAGCCGCCCGTCGCGGCCGATGGCACCGACGCCGCCCGCCTCCGACGCGCGGTACACCGCCATCGCTTCCTCCGCCTCTGCGACTTCCTCCGGCGTGGGCGAGAAGACCTCATTGGCGATCGGCACCTGCGCGGGGTGGATGGCCCACTTGCCGTCGAAGCCGAGCGCGCTGGCCTGCAGCGCCGAACGCCGGTAGCCCTCAGGATCCTCGTAGGCAGGGAACGGCGCGTCGACGGCGTCGACCATCCCGGCCCGCGCCGCCGTCAGCACTTGAACCCGCGCGAAGTGCCAGAAGTCGCCGGGGTACTCGACGACCGGGTCGAAGTTGCCGTCCACGCGGGCATGCAGCGAGGCCGAGAGGTCGCCGGCGCCGAAGATCAGTGCCTCGAGCCGTTCGCTCGCCTGGGCGATCTCGAGCGCATTGGCCAACCCTTCCGCCTCTTCGATCAGCACCTCGAGGCCGATCGGCTGCGCCAAGCCCAGCTTGGTCTCGAGCTGGGTCAGCAGCACGTCGACCCACCAGACGTCGCGGGCGCGCCGGACCTTGGGCACGATGAGCACGTCGAGGCAGTCCTTCGCCCCGCTGACCACCTCGATGATGTCGCCGTGGCACCACGGCGTGTCGATGCCGTTGACGCGAACGGCCCGCACCGTGCGCCGCCAGTCGAGTCCTGTCAGGGCACCCACCGCGATGGCCCGCGCCTGTTCCTTGACCGACGGCGCACAGGCGTCCTCGAGGTCGAGGAAGACCAGGTCGGCCCCCGCGGCCGGCGCCTTCTCGCACATGTGCTCGCTGCTGGCCGGGGTGGCCAGCTCGGAACGCCGGGCTCTGGGGCCGCGTATGCCGGCTTCCGGTCCCGACATCAGATCGTCCCCGCGGCGCGCAGGGCCTCCTGGCGCTCCCCGTCGAGGCCCAGGAGATCGCCGTAGACCGCGTCGTTGTCCTCCCCCAACGTCCGGCCCAGGTGGTCGATGCCGCCCGGGGTCTCGCTCAACCGGGCCACCGGAGCCTGCACGGTCATCGTCCCGAAGTCGGCGTCGTCCACCTCCACGAACGTGCCACGGGACTGCAGGTGCTCGTCCGCCAGCAGCTGCTGCGCGTCGTACACGGGCGCGGCCGCCACCTCGGCCCGCTCGAACACCTCCATCGCTTCGGCGAGGGTGCGTTGGCGGACGAAGTCGGCCACGAGCTCGTCCATCTCGTGTGCGTGGGCCTGGCGCCGCACAGGATCGGCGTAGTCGGGATCGTCGGCGAGGTCGGGCCGGCCGATCGCCCGGAACACGCGCAGCGCGATATTTGGTGACGCGCTCGAGATGGCGAGCCAACGGCCGTCGGAAGTCTCGAACGCGTTGCGGGGCGCGCTGGCGGGCAGCATGTTTCCCACCCGTCCGGTGATCTTCCCCAGAAGGCTGTAGGTCAGCGTCGACGTCTCTATCAGCCGCGCCAGTGGCTCAACCAGATTGACGTCGATGAGCTGGCCGCCCCCGCCGTGCACGTCGCGGTCGTAGAGCGCCATCATCACGGCGAAGGCGGCGGATTGGGACGCGACGCCGTCGGCGAGGAAGAAAGGTGGCAGCGTTGGCGGACCGTCGGGCTGACCGGTCACGTGGGCGAAACCGCTCATGGCCTCGGCCAGCGTGCCGAATCCGGGGCGATCGCTCTTCGCCCCGCCGGCTCCGTATCCGGTGATATGGAGGTACACCGAGTCGAGGGTGCGCCGCGTGGACCGACTCGTAGTCGAGGTGCCATTTCGCCAGCGCGCTCGGCCGGTTGTTCAGGACCACCACGTCGCTCACACCCAGCAGCCGGTGAAAGAGCTCCTGGCCGTCAGGACGGCGCAGGTCGAGAGTGACGCATCGCTTGTTGCGGCTCACGCTCTTCCAGAACAGTCCGACGCCGTCTTTCTGCTCGCCCCAGGTGCGCAGCGGGTCGCCGGCGCCCGGCTGCTCCACCTTGATCACCTCGGCGCCGAACTCCCCGAGCGCCGTGGCCACCATGGGACCGGCGGCCAGAGTCGCCGCGTCGACGACGCGGAGCCCGCACAGCGGCCGGTGAGCCTCAGCCACGCGCCGCCGCTGGTCGTACGAGTCCGAGATGGTCGCGCAGCGTCGCACCGGTGTAGGCGTCGCGGAAGACGCCGCGCCGCTGGAGCTCGGGGACCACCATGCGGACGACGTCCTCGTAGGCCCCGGGTGAGTGCGTGGCCGCGATGACGAACCCGTCGCAGGCCCCGCCGTCGAACCAGGCCTCCATCTGGTCGGCGATGTCGGAGCCGGTGCCGACAAACCGCGGTCCTTGTAGCAACGTGGCACGGTGGCCCGCCAGGTCGGCCAACGTCACCGTCTCGGTGCCGATGTGCGTCCGGATGTTCTGGACCAACCCGCGTATGCCCGACACCGACCCGATGAGCTCGTCGGTGATCGGCACGTCGAGCTCCAGGCCCGAGAAGTCGTAGTTCATGAGCTCCGAGAGCAGAGTCAGGGATGCCATGGGATCGACCAGGTCGTTGAGGAACATCTGCTCGCGTTCCTCCGCATGAGCCTTGGACTCGCCCACCACGGTGTAGGCCATGGGAAGCATCCTGACCGACTCGGGGTCGCGGCCTCCTTGGCCGATCTTCTCCTTCTGGTCCTTGTAGTGCGACCGCGCCACCTCGATCCCGGGATCCCCGGTGAAGATCAATTCGGCCCAGCGAGCCGCGAAGTCTCGCCCGCGGCCCGATGAACCAGCCTGCAGTAGGACAGGCCGCCCCTGCGGACAGCGCGGCACGGTGAGGGGTCCGCGCACGTCGAACCATTCGCCGTGGTGGTTCAGCTCGTGCACCTTCTCCGGGTGGGCGAAGAGAGGCGTGGCCCGGTCGAGCACGAGCGCGTCGTCCTCCCAGGTGTCCCACAATCCGGTGGTGGCTTCGAGAAACTCGTCGGCGCGGTCGTAACGCACGTCGTGCGGGATGGCTTCCTTGAGACCGTAATTCTGGGCCTCGCTGTCGTTCACCGACGTCACCACGTTCCACGCGGCGCGGCCCCCCGACACGTGGTCGAGCGTGGCGAAGGTTCGGGCGACGTGGAACGGCGTGTAGTAGGTCGTCGAGTACGTGGCGCCGAGCCCGATCCGGTCGGTGACCGCCGCGCACAAACCGAGCACCACGCTGAGATCGAGCTTGACCGGTCGCGCCCCCGTTCGGACCGCCTCCGCCACCGAGCCGCCGTAGATCCCGGGCATGGCGAGCCGGTCGTCGAAGAACATCAGGTCGAAGCACCCCTCCTCGAGCGTGCGGGCCAACTTCTCGTAGTAGCGGGCGGTGAGGAATCCGTGCTCGGTGGCAGGGTGCCGCCACGACCCGGCGTACACCGTGGCGTTGCCGGCCTGCATGAACCCGACGAGCGACATCTGGCGCTTGGCCTGCTGGGACATCTGGATCTCCTTGTTTCGAACGCTCTGAAATGTAATATGTGACATGCCAGATATCAAGGAGATCGGCGGCACGGTCCGTGCCCGGGCCGCCGGTGAGCTGCGCGACCGGATCCTGACCGGCCGTCTCCAGCCCGGCGACCGCCTCGATCTCGAGCAGATCACCAGCGAGTTCGGCATCAGTCGGACCCCTGTCCGCGAGGCCCTGCTCGAGCTCTCCTTCGAGGGGCTGGTCGAGGTGACCCCGAGGAGCGGTATCACCGTCATCGGCATCACTCCGGCGGACGCGGTCGACAACTTCGCCATCTTGGCCACGCTCGCGGGAAAGGGCGCGGAGTTGGCGACCTCCCGGTGCACCCCCGAGGAACGGGCGGAACTGAGGAAGCTGGCCGCAACCGTCCACAGCGACGGAGACGTCGTCGAGTCCAACCGGCTCTTCCATCGGGCCATCAATCGGGCTGCCCGCTCCCCGCGCTTGCGGACCTACCTCCGTCAGGCGGTCCGTGTGGTGCCCGGCAATTACTTCGAACTCTTTCCTGAGCAGGAGGAGCGGAGCCGAGTCGAGCATGCGGCCCTTCTCGACGCCATGGAATGCGGTGACGCAAGCGAGGCGCGAACCCTCATGGAAGCACACGTCCTCGCAGCAGGTGAAGCGCTGAAGGACTGGTTGGAGACCGCGGTCGGCCGGTAGCCCACCTCACCCCCGTGCCTGAGGGAACTCCTCTTGAAAGGATGCGGGCCTCGGGGGAGATCGAATCGGCGACAGAGGACCTGGATGACTTGCCGGAGCCACTGGTTCTGCCCGAGGAGCTCGAAGCGCCGTCCGTAGTCCTGGAGCGCCTGCGCCGGGACGAGCGCTGAGTCGGTGGCGTACGTCGACTCCTCAGCGATCGTGAAGCTCGCTGTTCGTGAACCAGAGTCATCCGCCCTGCGACGACACTTGCGTCGCCGCCGCCCCGTGGTCTCGAGCGCGTTGGCTCGGACAGAGGTACTCCGTGCGCTTCTCATCGGCGGAGCGCCAGCACTTGCAGCAGGACGGCGTGCGCTGGCCCGGTTCGATCTTGTTCGGGTGAACGACCGCATCCTTGGGCGAGCGGGGACGCTCCTTCCGATGGACGTGCGCCCACTCGATGCCATCCACCTGGCCACCGTCGCGGAACTGATGGACGATGTTCGAGAGCTCGTCACCTACGACATGCGCATGGCCGCCGCCGCGCGCGCCATGGGCTTCAAAGTCTCGTCACCGTCCTGACGGTCGATCGCAGCGACCAGCTCACTGCGATGCGGTCCTGAAATTGCCGCTCGAAACGGAGCGAGCGCGCATTCAGCCATCCCTCTTGCGCAGCCGCTCGATGTTGGCCCGCAGCTCCGCCGAGGTGAACGAGCGGTCCTCCGCGGTCAGCGCGAAGTCGAGCGCGGCGAGGACAGCGCGCTCCAGCTGGATGTTGACCACCCGCTTCGTGTCCTCGACCGCACGGCACGGCGAGCGCGCGATCTTGTGCGCGCACGCGAGCGCCTGGTCCATCACCTCTCCGTCGGGGCACACGTGGTTCACCAGACCGATCTCGGCCGCACGGCACGCCGGAATCCGTTCGCCGGTCAGCGAGTACTCCTTGGCCAGTTGAAGGCTCGTGAGCAGCGGCCACACGACGGGCCCCCCGTCGGCGGCGACAAGGCCGACGGCAACGTGAGGATCCGCCAGGTGCGCGCTCTCGGCCATGTAGACGATGTCGGAGAGCGCGACCAGGCTGCAACCGAGTCCAACCGCCGGACCGTTCACGGCGGCCACGATCGGCAGACGGCACCGGACCATCCCGGTCACGATCTGGCGGCCGTGGGTGAGCGACAGCTCGCGTAGTGCCGCATCGTGGGAGAGCTCGTCGATGTAGCCGAAGTCTCCCCCGGCCGAGAAGGCACGCCCGGCGCCCGTGATCACCGCGACCCGCGCTTCGTCGTCGGCGTCGAGTTGCGGGAACAACGCGGCCAGGGCGCTGTGGAGGACGTGGTTCGTCGCGTTGAGGTCGTCGGGCCGGTTCAGCGTGACGATCCGGACCGGACCGTCCTCCGACACCCGCAACTCGTCCGGCAGGTCGTACTGTTTCATGACGTGGGCATCTCCAGGATCCGGCCGGCCACCAGGTTGCGCTGGATCTGGGAGGTCCCGCCCATCACGCTCTGAGCCCGGCTGTACAGGTACACCTTCAACCGCGTGTCGTCGCCCGATCCGCCCCCGACGGCTCCAAGCGAAAGGGCCGCGTGCCCGACCGCCTGCTCCACCTGCGTCATGAGCAACTTGTCGATGGAGCCTTCGGGGCCGTGGGACACGCCGTCGAGACGGTCCGAGAGCCGGCGGCATACATGGAAGCGCAGCATCTCTGCCTCGATCATGGCCCAGCCGAGGTCCCTCAACTGCTCCGATCCGGCACCGCCGGGCCGCGACCGGACTTCCTCGGCGAGCTCCTTGACGAGCTTGCGGTAGCGAGCCACGTACCCGAGCTCGCCCGGCTCGCGCTCGTGGCTCACCACCGTCATGGCCAGGCGCCACCCCTCCCCCGGCTGGCCCACCATGTTGACCGCCGGCACACGCGCTCCGTCGAAGAGGACCTCGCCGAACTCGCGGGTGATGCCGTTGATCATGGGCAGCGGCCGCTGCTCTACCCCCGGCTGGCGCATCGGGACGACGAAGGCCGATATGCCCTTGTGCTTGGGGACGGCCGGGTCGGTGCGGGCCAGCACGAGGCACCACTCCGCTGCGTCGGAGTAGCTGGTCCAGACCTTGTGCCCCGTGATCACGTACTCGTCCCCGTCGCGCTCCGCCTTCGTGCGCAGCGAGGCGAGGTCCGAGCCGGCGTCGGGCTCGCTGAACCCCTGGCACCAGCGGTCACGCCCGCTGACGAGGCCCGGGAGGAAGCGGCTCTGAATTTCGGCGCTGCCGTGATGCATCAGCCCCTGGACGAGGTAGCCGATGCTCGGGCGCGGGGGTGCGCCGGCGGCGGCGAGCTCGTCGTCGAGGATGACGTCGTAGACGCTCGGCAGTCCGCGGCCGCCCACTTCGACCGGCCAGGACAAAGCGAAGAAGCCCGAGTCGTAGAGCGACTGGTGCCACGCCGCCTGCCCCGCCCAGTACTCGTCCGACGTCGAAGACGGCGGGAGCCCGGGGTCGTTGTCACGGAGCCATTCCCGAAGGCGCAGCCGGAAGTCGAGCTCCTGCTCCGAATCACCGAAGTCCACGGTCACCCCCGAAGCCTTCGGCATTCAGCACGCGGGCCAGGTTCGGTCCGACCCCGCCCAGCAACTCGGTGGAGTGCAGCGCCCGCCGCAGGTAGACGTGCGCAAGGCACTCCCATGTGTTGCCGATGCCGCCGTGCACCTGTATCGCCGTCTCGCAGACCATCCGCGCGGCCCGGGCGCAGTAGGCCTTGGCCGCCGAGGCAGCGGTCAGCAGCGTCCGGCGCCGGCAGCGCGTCGACGGCCCATGCTGCATGGAGCGCGATACTCCGCGACCCCTCCGTCGCCACCGCAGCGCGTCGGCCAGCATGTGCTGCACCGCTTGGAACGATCCGATGGCGACGCCGTATTGGTGCCGCTGGCACGCGTAGTCACAGGCGAGGTCCAGCGCCCCTTTCATCACGCCGACGAGGTCCCCGCTGGCCACGGCCAGCCCGAGGCTGGTCCACCGACTGAGGTCGTCCGCGCTCAACGGGCGCGTCTGCCCCGGGACCTCTACCAGCAGCGGCGACGACTCCCACCGCCAGACGGGCCGGGTCAGGTCGGAGTCCGTCCCGACCTCTCCTGCCGGCACCACGGCGAGCGACCGGCCGCCCACCTCGGGCACGAGTACGAGCGCAGCGGTGGCACCCTGCGCATCGATCGCAACTGCCCCCGCTTCGAGCACTCCTCCCGTCTGCTCAGCCGGGCCCGAGAGGTCGGACAAGAGAGCGACGGTCTCGCCATCGATGGCCGGGGCGCCGGCTGCCCGCCTGAGCTCCGAGGACAGGGTCGGTCCCACGAAGGCGACGTCGGCTAAACCTCGGCCCAACTCCTCGGCGACGATCGCCACCTCTACCGCGGAGGCCCAGGGTGCTCCGCCGTCGTCCGCCGCCCGCAGTTCGCGCCATCCCGACGCAGTGACGGCGGCGTCGAGCTTGGCCACGCGCTCGGTGTCGCTGAGTTCCGCGACCGTCCGCGGTCCGAGTCGGCCGACCACCTGCACCACCGAGTCGCGCAGGGCCTCCTGCTCCGCCGAGAGTCGGACGTCCACTCAGACCGCCTCGCGTGCCGCCGCCAACTTCGGCTCCCACTCCTGGCGCAGAACCCGGCGCAGGACCTTGCCCGACGGCAGTCGTGGGATGTCGTCGACGACCACGACATGGCGCAGGTGCTTGTAGCTGGCGAGCGAGTCGGCCACGAGCGACGCCAAGTCGTCGGCCGTCGCGCCGGGCCCACCCAGTCGGACCGCGGCGACGGGTACTTCGCCGGCGCGCTCGTCGGCGACGCCGAAGACAGCGCAGTCGGCGACAGCTGGATGCCCGAGCAGTACGCCCTCGATCTCCGCCGGGGCAACCTGGAAACCGCTGACCTTGATCATCTCTTTGCAGCGGTCCGTCAGATGAACCCAGCCGTCTGGCTCCAGCCACCCCACGTCGCCCGTCCGGTACCACCCGTCCGAGAAGGCGTCCGCCGTCGCCTCGTCGGGCAGGTAACCCGCCATCGCCGACTCGCTGCGCACCTGAACCTCGCCCGTGCCGCCCGGGCCGAGCACGGCTCCCGTCTCGAGGTCGACAGTCCGCAACTGGACGCCTTCGGGCGGGAGGCCGACCGAGTCGAGCCTCCAGCGGTCCGGCTCGTCGACCGGGTTGGCCGCGATGACGGGAACCTCGCTCGCGCCGTACGCGGCCAGCCAGCGCACACCCGTGCGCGCCGTGACCCGTTCCGCCACGCTCGGTGTGACCGGTGTTGCCCCCCACATGATGTAGCGCAACGAGGACAGGTCGTAGCGCTCGAGGTCCGGGTGGTCGGCGAGAGCGAGGGCGATGGGTGCGACGGCCATCTCGAGCGTCATGCGCTCCGACTCAATCGACGAGAGCACCTGCTCGAGGTCGAATCGCCGGTGCAGTCGGACGGTGGCTCCGGCCGAGGCGGCCGCGAGCAGGTTCAGCAAACCGAGGATGTGCGAGGGCGGCGTCGCCACACCGAAACGATCCGAGTGCCCCAGGCCGAGAGCGCGGCACCAGTGCACGGTGGCGTGGCCGATGGAGCGGTGGGTGTGGCGTACTGCCTTGGGTCGATCCGTGGTGCCCGAGCTGAAGACCAGCACGGCGTCGTCGTCGGGACCGACGCCGCCCAAAGGTGCCGACACCGAATCGTCCGTACCGGTTCCGTCCGCGCCGGTGACGCACTCGATCGCCGGCACGTCGACGTCGATGACCGCGTCGACGCCGAGACGACCGGAAAGCAGCTCGACTGCCACCCCGTCTGCCACCGCCGCACGCGGTCGAGTGAGCGCGAACGCGCCGTCGACCTCGAGTGCCTTCCACGCCGGGTTCAGGAGAACCGCCGACGCGCCGAGCTTGCTGACGGCGTTGACGGCGATGACGAACTCGGGCCGGTTGACCGTCATCACCGCGACCCGGTCACCGCGGCCGACGGTGAGCCCTCCCAGTCGTGAGGCCATGGCGTTGGCGGCAGCATCGAGCTCGCGAAACGTCCAGGCATCGGAACCGGCCAACAGGGCAGGATGGTCGGGGTGCTTTGCCGCGGCGGCCTCGAGCCCGTCGTGCATGAGGCCGGGCGCCATGGGGAAACATTCTTCTCCGAATTGAGATCGGCGTCAACATCAAGGAAGTGTAGGGTTATCAAAATGACGACATCGAAGCCGGGCGCTGGCGATTCGGCGCTGGTGAGCAACACGTCGAGTGTCGTGGACGACTCCGTCCGGGCCGAGATCGTCGAGACCGTTCGGCGTTTCGTGGCCAACGAGGTGATCCCCGTCGCCGGCGAGCTCGAACGAGCGGACGCCTATCCGGACGGGATCGTGGCGCAGATGCGCTCGATGGGCCTCTTCGGCATCACCATCCCGGAGGCCTACGGCGGCCTCGGGCTCGACCTTCTGACCTACATCGCGGTGATCGAGGAGTTGGCGTACGGGTGGATGAGCCTGACCGGCATCGTCAACACCCACACCATGGCTGCAACCTTGCTGATGACCCACGGCAACGAGGAGCAGAAGCGGCGCTGGCTGCCCGACATGGCATCCGGTGACCGGCGCGGAGCGCTCTCCCTCTCGGAGCCCGACGCCGGCAGCGACACCCGACAGATCCGCTGCCGCGCCACCCGTGACGGCGAGGAGTACGTCGTCAACGGCACCAAGGCGTGGGTCACCAACGGCGAGCGCTCATCCATCGTCGCTCTAGCCGCTCGGTCCGAAGAGGGCATCTCGGCCTTCATCGTGGAGAAGGAGCCCGGCCCTGCGTTCGAGGGCATCAAAGTGTCCAAGAAAGTGGGCAAGCTCGGCTACAAGGGGGTCGAGACCGTCGAGATGGCCTACTCCGACCACCGCATCCCGGCCACCAATCTGATCGGCGAGGCGGGACGAGGCCTGCCTCAGATCCTCGGCGTGCTGGAAGTTGGTCGCATCAACATCGCGGCGAGAGCGGTCGGCGTGGCGCGAGCCGCCTTCGACGCCGCCTTGGCGTACGCCCAACAGCGCGAGACCATGGGGAAGGCCATCGCGGAGCACCAGGCGATCCAGCTCAAACTCGCCGACATGGCGACCCGGCTCGAGGCTTCGCGTCTGCTTACCCGCAATGCGGCCGAGCGCCGAGCGGCCGGTCTGCGCTGCGACGTGGAGGCCGGAATGGCCAAGCTCTTCGCCAGCGAGACGGCGCTGGAGTTGAGCACCGAGGCCATGCGGATCCATGGCGGCGTCGGCTACACCGACGAGTTTCCCGTCGAGCGTTACTACCGCGACGCCCCGCTGATGATCATCGGCGAAGGGACGAACGAAATCCAGCGCATCGTGATCGCCCGCGGCCTCTTGGCCCGCGCCCGCGCCGCCGGCGGCACCACGTAGCGCTCGCTCAGACGCGAGTTCCGCGCCGAAGTAGGCCGATGCACGCGACGACTGACCAGAGGACGCGACGCGAGCGCCTGGTCAACCGGCTGGTCGGCAGCAGGATCGGGGTGGTGGAGGCGGCGGCCGGCTACGGCAAGTCGACCCTCGCCGCCTTGTTCCGAGACCGACTTTCGGTCAGCTGCGCCTCCATCGCACTCGGTTCCCCGGACAACGACGTGGCTCTCCTCGCCGCGTCCATACGCCGGGGTCTTCAGACCGCCCGGCTGTCCGACTTGGCGGCATCCATGGGAGGTGACAACCCGGCCGTGTGGATCGACCGTCTCCTCGACGGGCTCGCTGGCACCGACGACCCGGTGCTCTTCGTCATCGACGACGCCCATCACCTGCAGAAGGAGGCTCCGGCAGCGCTCGTCGTCCGGCTGGCCCGGTCCCTCCCGACACCACATCGCGTCCTCGTGACGGCGCGCCGAGTGCCCCCGCACCTCGAGGTGCTCAAGGACATGCCCGACGTGGTCGTCCTCGGGACCGAGGACATGGAGTTCACCGAGGAGGAAGCGGCCGAACTCCTCGGTCGGGGCGTGCCCGGCCGCGTCCCAGACGAAGAGGTCAGGTGGATCCTCGGTGCGACAAAGGGGTGGGCTGCCGCCCTCGACCTCGCCGCGACAGCAGTTTCGAGGACGAGCGGTCAGAAGATGGCGTACCGGAACTTGTCACCGGGTCGCGACGTGATCGGGACGCTGTTGAGAGGGCTGCTCGACCAGGTCTCCATGACCCTTCGCGCCGGTGTGACCCAGCTCGGTCACCTTCCGCTCATCTCGGCCGAGCTCGCCGATGCCGTCTGCGAGGTGCCCGACGCCCTGGGTCAGCTGGTCGCAGCCGGTATTCCCGTCACCAGGACGCACACCGGTTGGTGGGAGATGCCAGCGCCGGTCGCGACGTGGCTGTCGGCACGCGGGGCCGATCGCGTCGGCAACGGCGTCCGTGGCGGCCGCGTGTTACGCGACCGCGGGGGAGATCGCTGCCGCGACGCGGACGCTCCTCATGGCGGGACTGGGTGCCGACGCTGCTGCGCTGGTCGCCCAGCTCCGACCTGGGGAGCTCGACGATCTCACCTTCGCCGAGCTGCACGGTCTGGTTGAGGCTCTCCCACGGGACGCGGTGGACGCGCGGCCGCGGGTTCTGCTCCACCTGGCCCGTGCCGCGGAGACCTCCTACCGACGTGACCTGCGCACAGAGGCCCTCGAGCGCGCCGCGGCGGCCGTGGAAGGCCTGGAGGGCCTGGACGAACCCTCGACTGTGGCAGCCCTCAGACACGAGATCCGTGCCGAGCAGGCGCGGGATTTGCTCTGGGACGAGCAGACCTGGGACCGGGCACGCGAGATGGCCCAGTCGGTCTTGGACGAATGCACCGGCGAGGAGGCGCGGGCAAGGGCGCGGGCGTTCGACGTGCTCGGCCGCCACGCGTCGTGGATGAGCTCTGTGGGCGTGCGTGCCGAGGCGGAGCCCCTGCTCGAGGAGGCCGCCCGACTCGGGCTCGACGTTGGCGAGACGACGTGGGCTGCGCAGGCGCTCGTTGTCTTGGCGATGGGGGTGCACTTCGCGGCCTGCCGATACCAACGAGCCGTTGAGACGCTCGACCGTGCGCTCGCCGTGCTCCCGTACCGCAAGCCGTACCGCGCCCTGATCCAGAGCTTCCGGTGCGACGTGCTCAGTGAGATCGGTCAGTTCTCCCAGGTCGAAGCCGGCCTCGAGCAAATGGCCGACACGTACCGGGCAACCCGCGAGAGTTGGATTCCTTTCTTCACGTCTTGGTGCGAGGCGGTGCTGGCCTCCTATTCGGGTGACCGCGACCGGACCGTTCGTGCGGTCCTGGCGTGTGAGCAGGCCCAGGGGGCGATGAGCGACCGGGTGAGCCAGTCCGAGTTCTTCGCTCAGGCGGCCGACCTGTTGGACCGAGTGGGCGAGTCCGCCATGGGGGCCGAGCGGCTGGAGACGGCGCGGGCGAAAGGCGGGACCTTCGAGGGCACGTTCAAGGTCTTCGAGGCCATCGTGGCCGGACGCTCGGGCGAACCGCGACAAGCGCTCGCCCTGGTCACCGAAGTCCTGGACCGGCCGGACCTGGAGACCCAGGAGCGGTGGCCGCTACTCCTGGCGCGGGCCCGCGCCGCGCAGCGGGCCGGCGACGCGCGCGCCGCGACATGGGCCGCAGAGGCTTTCGAGACCGCGGCGTCCCTGGGCCATGCCGAGGGACCGATGGTGCGCGACCGCGAGGCCGCTCAGGCTCTCCTGCCCTTGGCCGCCGGCAACTCGCCGGCCGCGTCGCGGCTCCTGCACGGGGTCGGGCAGCTCACGGTCAGCCTCTTCAGTCGGTTCGACGTGTCCAGGGGAGGCAGGTCACTCACCCTGCCGTCGGGCCGCCCGGCGAAGGCGGTGCGCGCTGTCGCCGCGAGCGGTGGTTGGCTCCATGCCGAAGTGCTCCAGGACATCCTTTGGCCCGATTCGGACGTCGCGGCCGGACGCAATCGCATGCGGAACGTCCTGAGCAGGCTCCGGAGTTCGGCCGGCGACCTTTTGGTTCGCGACGGCGACGGGATCGCGCTCTCTGACGGCACGACGTGCGACGTCCTGGAGTTCGAGGTCCACGCTCGGAAGGCACGTGACGCCCTGAGTGAAGGCGATGTCGGCGCCGCCGCCTCTTGGGGGCGCGCGGCGCTGGCCCACTGCACGGGAGATCTGCTGCCCGAGGACCGCTACGAGACCTGGGCTGAGGAGCCGCGCCAACGGTTCAATGCAGCGCGCCTCGAGCTCATCGACATCATCGCCGGGGAAGCCGAGGAGCGCGCGGACATCGACGAGGCCATCCGGCAGGTCGAGCGCGCCATAGAGATCCAGCGGTACGACGAAATCCGGTACGTCAGGCTCGCAACGCTGCTCGCGTCGCAGGGCCGGGTCGGTTCGGCGAAAGAAACCCTCGTCCGCGCCCGGGCCGTCCTGGACGAGCTCGATCTCGACCCGTCCTCCTCCCTCGAACAGCTGGACGCGACTCTCGGTGGCACGCCGGGCGCGGGCTGATCATTTTCTCAGATCCTCCGTGCCGCGTCGTTGCCCGAGCGGCTGGGACGAGAGGTGGCTACGCCTCTGGCAGCTCGGGAGCGATCTGAATGTGCCCGTTCAGAAGTTGATGGTCTTCGGAGCCTGGGCGCTGACGTGAGAGTTGCTTTGTTCGAAGCAGAGCTGAATCTTGACGGCTTGGCCGACCGGGGTGCTGGAATTCGTACTCGACGTCACCGAACCCTTGAGCACGTACTCTTTGGCAACGGCCTGATGGCATGTCTTGCCCTTTTGCGTCGCCGTGTCCGAGTAATTCGTGGTGGTGCCGTTCGCCCAGGTCACTTCACCACCATTCAGCGTGAAGTTGGCGATTTGGCCGCTGCCGCCGGTCGGCGCGGCGGTACAGTGGCTCAGACTCGCGGATTCGATTCCGGATTGAGTGGTGCCCTCAAGTTTGGTACATGACACCGCTGCGCCCGGAAAGTGAACGGCCGAAGCAGTCCCTTCGACCGCCAGAGTCGCCAAGGGCGCGCCGGCCAGGACGGCTGCACACGCCAGCACTCGACTTCCACTGAAGATTCGCATAGCCGCCCTCCTGGGTCTTGATCCAAGTCGTGATGGTTGCCGCGAGCTGCGACATCGGGTTCACTCTACGAGGATTACCGAGTTCGTGCACCTGGGTTGGCGATTCTGATCGTGCTGTTCAGGTCGGACTGTGCTGTTCAGGTCGGACTGTGCTGTTCAGGTCAGATCAGCTCAGATCAGCTCGTGGTTCGGGTCAGCTTGCGACGAGCCGGCGAATCGCCCCGCCGATCGTTTGGAGTCCGCTAGCCAGGACCGCTCGAACCAGGGTGCGTATGGCGGGCGCGGAGCGCGCCGACTTGTTCGGTGAGACGAGGGTCCACCCGCCGCCTCGGGGCGCCGAGGCCGCGACCTCCGTAGGGTTCGAAGTCGAGTTTTGGCGAAGGGAGCGACGGTGCGCGTTGACACAACGGTCGGAACGATCGAAGAGCGAGGCGTTGCCGTCATCATCCGCGACGGCGTGAAGCTCTTCGCCGACGTCCGGCGACCCGACAGTGAGCAACCGGCCCCGGTGCTGCTCATGCGCACGCCGTACAACCGGGCGCTCCTGGCCGCAGGGTTCCCCCTCGACCGGATGGCGCGGGAGGGTTTTGTTGTCGTCCTGCAGGACTGCCGCGGGTGCTTCGAGAGCGAGGGCCGGTGGAGCTACGTGCGGGGAGACATCGAGGACGGGTACGACACGGTGGAGTGGGCAGCCCGACAAACCTGGTCGAACGGGCGTGTCGGCATGTTCGGTCCTTCGTACATGGGAAACACCCAGTGGATGGCGGCCATTTCCGGCGCGCCTCACCTCCAGGTCATTGCGCCCGCGTGCTGCCCGTCCGATCTCTGGACGGGCTCGTTCGACACGGGGGGCGCGTTCCGGCTCGGCCTGCGTGTGAGCTGGGGGGCCGGACTCCTCGCGTCCATGGCTTCGAAGTGGGGGATCGACGACGATCGGCTGGCTCGGCTCTCCGCCGCGACGCTCGACCTGGTGGTCGCCGAGTTCACTGGTGACGACGCGGGTGCGATCGATGCCGCGGCGCGGGCTCGAGACGTTCTCGAACCGCTGTACCGCGAGCGGCCGCTGGGGTCGTCGGACCTGTGGCGTGACCCCGTGACCGTCGTCGACGAGCTGGCCGAGCACGAACGCCGATCCGATTCGTGGTGGAGGCGTGTCGCACCATCCACCTATTACGACGTGCTCGACCTCCCGGCACTCCACACCGGAGGCTGGTACGACATCCACCTTGGCGGAACGCTGACGAACTTCGTGGGGATGCGGGGTCAGTCAGCGAGCGAGCAGGCCCGACAAGGTCAGCGCCTCGTCGTCGGGCCCTGGGGTCATTGGCGACCGGACCGAACAACGTGGGGCGACCTCGATTTCGGGCCGGCGGCCGCCCTCGACGTGGCCGGCATGGAGCTGGCCTGGTTCCGCCACTGGCTCCAGGACGGTCCCGATCCTGGCTGGGCACCCGTGCGGATCTTCGTGATGGGCGAGAACCAGTGGCGGGACGAGCAGGAGTGGCCGCTCGCCCGCACCGCGTTCACTCCCTGGTACCTGCATACGGATGGGGTGCTCGCAGCCCGGCCTCCCGAGAGCGGCGACGAAGAACCCGACCGCTACTCGTTCGACCCCGCCGACCCGGTGCCGACCCTCGGCGGGCGGCTGTTGTCGACTGGGGAACCGGCCGGACCGCGTGACCAGCGGCCCACGTTCACGAGACCGGACGTCGTGCTCTACCGCTCCGATCCCCTCGTAGCTCCGATTGAGATCACCGGGCCGGTGATCGTCGACCTGTGGGCGACGACGGACGCGCCCGACACCGACTTCACGGCGACTTTGATCGACGAACATCCGGGTGAGGGCCCCGCGATCAACCTGTGTGAAGGCGCGGTCCGCGCCCGTCAGACCGACACGCCGATGCCCCTGGTCCCTGACGCGGTGTATCGCTTCACTGTCGACCTCGTCGCGACGAGCGCGGTCGTCGACGCCGGACACCGGCTCTCGCTTCTCATCTCGTCGAGCCGTTTCCCCGAATGGGAACCCAACCCGAACACCGGACACCGGCTCGGGATGGACTCGGTCGCCGATCTCCGGGTCGCAGCCCAAGCCGTCTTCCACGACACGCGACACCCGAGCTGCGTCGTGCTGCCTCTGGTCCCGCGGCCCGACCTCGGCTGAAAGGGCGATCTCGCCACGGCCGTCACACCGGGAGCGCGATGCTGGTCGAGTCGGTCGGCATCTCGTCCGGTCCGATTGCCTGGGCGATGTCGGAAACCGTCGGCCCGATCCGGTCCGCCACGGGCTGAAGGATCTCGAGGTCGAATCCGTACACCGAGGCGGCGTTCAGGCCGAGCAGCATGGCGACCTCGCCCACCTCCATGTCGTGGAACACATGTCGCAAGGTCTGGCGCGTGTGAGGAAACGTGCCCTCGGCGTGGGGGTAGTCCGAGCCCCACATGACGCGATCGATGCCGATGGCGTGCCGGGCCTTGCTGTCGCGACGGCTGAGAAAGCTGGCGCCGAGAAAGCAGTTTTGGGTCCAGATGTCGCTCGGGCACCGCGACATCTGCTGGCGCACGGTCGCGCCAAATATGGACTCGACCGCGTTCGGGCGCGCTCGGACGATTCGGTTGTACATGTAGTCGAGCTCTGCCAACGTCGCCGGCACCCAGCCGCTGCCGTTCTCGGTCATGACGAACTTCAGAGACGGGTGTCGTTCGAAAACACCACTGAACATCAACCGAACCAGCGGACGCTGGCAGTACCAATTGAACTCCAGGAACATCATGACGCCGGAGCTGTCGAAGGGGCCGTAGTCCGACGGGCCTCCCCCACCCCCGTGCGTGTTGACCACGACGCCGAGGTCCTCGCACGCCGCCCAGATCGGCTCGTACTGGGGCGAGTGCAGCTGGGGCGTCGAGGAGCCGACGGCAGGGTTCGGGATCATGATGCCGCCGAACAGACCGGGTTGTTCGGCCACCCAGCCGACCTCGACCACCGCCCGCTCGACGTCGTCGAGCAGGATCTGCGCGACACCGGCACGGCGACCAGGCAGCTCGGAGCAGAAATCGGCCAACCAACGGTTGTGGGCATGCAGGCCCGCCCACCGGTGGTCCAGCTCTTGCCGCGAGCCCGGCGCCGGGGGGTTGAAGGCCAGGCCGGCGGGAAAGAAGGGCGGGATCGTGTTGGGAAAGATGACCTCGCCCACGATGCCGTCTCCTTCGAGGTCGCGTTGGCGGATCTGGTTGTCGAAGTTCCGGCGGTACTCCACGGACTCCGTGTCCTTGAGGTCCGAGAACGGGTTGGTGAAGCCCCGTCTCCATTCGTCGAACTCGTCCCGCAGCGAAGCGTCGAGGTAGATCCGGTACGTGTCGAGCGGACCTCCGGCATGGCAGTCCGACGAGATCGCCACATAGTGGTCGTTGTGGTCCATCGGTCCCCCTGTGGTCAAGCGCCGAATCCGGACGTGTTGGCCATTGTGTCCTCGACGGCGAATCCGCCGCCAGCGGCATCGGCCGGCGTCGCTAACCTCGGTCGCCGTGTCCCGATCCGCGCTGTCCCAGACACTCGACGGTGTGCGGGTCCTCGATCTGACCAGGAATCTGGCCGGACCCTTCTGCACGATGCTCTTGGGCGACCTTGGCGCGGACGTGGTCAAGATCGAGCAGCCCGGACGAGGCGACGACACCCGCGCCTGGACCCCTCCGGAATGGGGCGGGCAGAGCGCGGTCTACCTGGCCGCGAACCGCAACAAGCGAAGCCTGGCCGTTGACCTCGACGGCGAGGAGGGCCAGGAGATCGTGCGGGCACTCGCCGCCAGGGCGGACGTCGTGGTGGAGAGCTTCCGCCCCGGCTCCCTGGCCAAGCGCGGACTGGACTACCCCTCGGTCGCCACGGTCAACGACCGCGTCGTGTACTGCTCCATTACGGCCTATGGGAGCCAGGGCCCCAAACGCGATCTGCCCGGCTACGACCCGGTGCTCCAGGCCCAGTCGGGCATCATGGACCTCACCGGCCAACCGGACGAACCTCCCGTCCGTCTGGGCATCGCCGCAGTCGATCTGGGCACCGCCCTGTGGGCCACCATCGGGATCCAGGCCGCACTGACGGTGCGGCAGGCCACCGGACGCGGCACCCACGTGCAGGCCAGCCTGTTCGAGACGTCGAGCTGGTGGCTCTCGTATCTCCTTGCGGGCTACTTGGGTTCGGGTGAGGTGCCGCGACGTCGCGGGTCGGCCGCGCCGTTCGTCGCGCCCTACGAGGTGTTCTCCACCGCGGACCAAGATCTGCTCCTCGCCGTCGGGAACGACGGCCTGTTCCGCACTCTCGTCAGCCTGCTGGGCATGCCCGAGCTGACCGAGGACGACGCGTACCGGACCAACACTGACCGGGTGGCCAATCGCGAGGCGCTGCACGACGTCCTCCAGGCCCGGTTCATGGAGCGGACCGCGGCGCAATGGCAGGAGACGTTCCAGGCGCACGGCATCCCGTGCAGCCCGGTGCGGACCGTCGCCGACCTCGCAGCCGATCCCCAACTCCATGCACTCGGACTCTTGGCTTCCATCCCCAGGGACGACGTTCCCGACCTCAGGCTCGTCGACGTGCCGTTCTCCATGGACCTCGAACGCGCCACCCACCGCTTCCCGCCTCCGCGCCTCGGCGAGCACGCGGTCGAAGTGCTGAGCGAAGTGGGTTACTCCCCCAGCGATGTGGCCGACTTACGCCGGCGCGGCGTTCTCGGATGACGCTCCGCAGCGCGCGACCCCCCGGTACCGCCTGCGTCACGGTTCCCGGGGGCGTATCGCTGGTTGCGAGCTGTCTCTGAATCAGCTGAGAGTTCTTGAGTCAGCTGAGAGCTTTCGGTCAGAAAGGAGTCTTGGGTCAGCTGAGGGTCTTTACCTTCCTTGCATCGATGACCGCCCGCCACGTGGTCTCTCCCCGCTCGAACTAGTCGGGGCGCGCTTTCAGCTCGGCCAGGACCTCGTCGGTGTGCTCCCCCAGCCGCGGCGCCACACCTGCGACGCTCCGCGGGAGATCGGAAAAGGTGATGGGTCCGTTGACGGCGCGTCCGGTCAGGGCGCCCGAGTCGTCGCGCTGCTCGAGCAGGCCGTGGTTCACGGCGAGCTGGGGGTCGGCCAGCACCTGGGCGGGTCCCTGCGCCGGCGCCCACCACACCCCCTCCCTCTCGAAACGCTCGGCCCATTCGTCGAGGGTTCGTGCACCGACGATCTCGTCGAGCAGCGCGATGACCTCGACGCGGTTCTTGCGGATGGACTTGGCGTTCTCGAAGCGCAGGTCGTCACGCAGATCGGCACGTCCGAGGGCGCGAAGGACCGAGTCGATATGGCGGTCGGCCTCCAGGCCGGTGAAGAAGAACCACCGCCCGTCGCTCGTGCAGTAGGAGTTCATGAGCGGCGTCTGGTTGGCGTGTCGCGGCTCTGAACCCGCCACCTTGCCCAGTGCGGACTGGAGGCTCAGGTCCCACCCGAGGACATAGGCACCCGTCCGCAGCAACGACGCCTCCACGACGCGGCCGCGGCCGGTCGCACGCTGCTCGAGCACCCCGGCGAGGATCCCCGACAGCGCGGCGAGCCCGCTCACGTGGTCGCCGATGCCGCCGCGTGCGTTGAGCGGCACGCCCTCTCGGTCGGACAGCTGCACCGAAAGCCCCGAGCGGGCCCAGAACGCACCGATGTCGTAGGCGGGGCGGTTGCGATCCTCGCCTCGCAGTCCGTAACCGCTGACGCTGCAGTAGACGAGATGCGGATGCCGTGCCACCGTCTGCTCCGGCTCGAGGCCGAGGCCGTCGAGCGCGTCTGGCCGCAAATTGGTGACGAAGACGTCGGCCGTCCCCAACAGCTTCTCGAACAGCTGGCGCTCGTCCGCATCCTGGAGGTCGAGCGCCACGCTGCGCTTGCCCCGGTTGTCCAACGCGAACGCGGGATTCGGGACGTCCGTGCCGATGCCGAGCGACCCGAAGGCGTGGCGCATCGGATCGCCGCTCGGCTGTTCCACCTTGATCACGTCCGCGCCCCAGTCGGCCAGAAGGGCCGCAGCGGAGGGTGCGGCGACCCAGACGCCGAGCTCTATTACGCGTAAGTCGGCCAGGGCAGTGAGCCCCGACGCGTCGGCATCGCTCATCTCGTCGTGCTCCCGGTGCGCACCGCGGCCGCCCGATCCCGCAGCACGTCCTTGAGGACCTTGCCGGTCGCGTTGAGCGGGAGCTCGTCCACGAGCTCGACCGCTCGCGGCACCTTGTAGTTGGCCATCTGGTCACGCGACCACGTGATGATGTCGTCGCCCGTAGCCGCGTCACCCGGTGCCGTGACCACGAAGGCCATGCCCACCTCACCCAGGCGGCGTGTCCGGAACCCCGATCACCGCGGCCTGCCGGACGGCGGGGTGGCGGAGGAGCGCGTTCTCGATCTCGGCCGGGTAGACGTTGAAGCCGCCGACGATGAACATGTCCTTGACCCGCCCCACGATGCGCAGACGGCCCTCGTCGTCGACCACGCCGAGGTCGCCGGTACGAAGCCAGCCGTCCGGCGAAAGCACCTTGGCCGTCTCTTCCGGGTCGTCGAGGTAGCCGGCCATGACGCTCGGACCGCGCAGCACCACCTCGCCCGCCTCTCCTGGTGCTGCGTCGTCACCGCCGACCCCGACGATGCGCACCTCGAAGCCGGGCCGGGCCCACCCAACCGTGAAGGCGACTGCCTCGGGATCGTCTGAGGGGGAGGTCCCGCTGGCCGTGCCCGCCTCGGTGAGTCCGTAGCCGGCGAGGACCGCCCGGAACGGCAGCTCTTCGCGAATGCGCCGGATGAGCTCGACCGGGATGTCGGCTGCACCGGTCACCGCGACGCGCAGGCTCGAGAGGTCCCGTGACGCGCGGTCGGGGTGATCGAGGATCGATTGGTACAGCGTGGGCGGCCCGGGCAGAAAGGTCACCTGCTCCGCCTCGACCCGTGCGAGCACCCGGTCGACGTCGAAGACCGGCTCGGGGAGCATGGTGGCGCCCGCCGCCAGGCAGGACAGGATGCCCGCCTTGAGGCCGAACATATGGAAGTACGGGTTGACCATCAGATAGCGGTCCCTCGCGGCCAATCCGGTCATGGCGACCCAGTCCGTCGCAACCTGCAACGTACGCGAGTGCGTCATGACGACGCCCTTCGGCACGCCCGTCGTCCCCGAGGTGAACAAGATGTCCGAGGGGTCGTCGGGGCCCAACGCCTCGGAGCGCCTGTCCACCTCGGCCAGGTCCTCGGGCGTCGCCTGGTCGAGGAAGTCGTTCCACCCCAGGGACCGGCCGGTCGGCTTCCCCCGCGCGGCGACGACGGTCCGGAGCGCAGGCAGCGCGGCGTCGGTCGCGGCGAGCATGGCGACGTAGTCCGTGCCGAGGAAATCGGTGACCGTGACCAGCACGCGTGCCCCGCTGCGTTCGAGCACCTGGGCCGCCTCGAGTCCCTTGAACCTGGTGTTGATGGGCACGACCACGGCTCCGGCGGCAAGGATTCCGAGCATCGCCACCACCCACTCGGCGCTGTTGAAGGCCCAGATCGCCACCCGTTCTCCCGGCTGGACCCCAGACCCGACCAGCGCGGCGCCAAATCGCCGTGCGGCGCTGAGCAGCTCGGTGCGGGTGAGAACGGTGTCCCCGTCACGGATCGCCACCCCCTCGCCGAACCGCTCCGAGCCTGACGCGACCATCGCTGGGATGCTGCGCCAGCTGCCGGGCCGGGCCGCGTCCGGGCTCACGTCGGGCTGTTGCGGCACGTGCCCGCCTCAGTTGAGAACGCCCCTCTTGTCATACAATAATGATAGTTTCCGGTCGGGTTCGCACCAATCGCCCGTGGGGTGCTGCTGCCAGGTGGTGCGATGTCGCCGGTCGAACGTGGCAATGGCGCGACAGTACGTGCACGACGATGAGAACGAGGGCCAACTGATGACGACGACCGCCCCGGACGTCTACTACGACCCCTACGACTTCGAGATCGACGCCGATCCGTACCCGGTCTGGAAACGACTGCGCGACGAGGCGCCGCTCTACTACAACGAGAAGTACGACTTCTTCGCCGTGAGCCGCTACGACGACGTCGAGCGCTGCCTCATGGACTGGGAGACATACTCCTCGGCGGAGGGCTCGGTCCTGGAGCTCATCAAGGCGCACGTGACGATGCCCCCAGGCATGTTCATCTTCGAGGACCCGCCCCTGCACGACTTGCACCGTGGTCTCCTGAGCCGTGCGTTCACCCCCCGCCGCATCGCCGCGATCGAGCCGCAGGTACGACGCTTCTGTGCCCGTACCCTCGACCCGCTCGTCGGATCGGGGGGCTTCGACTTCATCGCCGACATCGGCTCGCCAATGCCGATGCGCACCATCGGCATGCTGCTCGGCATCCCCGAGGAGGAGCAGGAAGCCATCAGGGACCGCCTCGACGAGGGCCTACGGCTCCAATCCGGTGAGATGCCCGAGTCGCCCATCGCGGCCCGGAACAGCGGCGAGAGCGAGTTCGGTGCCTACGTCGACTCGCGGATTGAGAACCCTGGGGACGACCTCATGACCGAGCTGATCAAGGCGGAATTCACCGACGAGCACGGCACCGTTCGCACACTGACCCGCGACGAGATCCTCGGCTACCTCGCGCTGCTCGCGGGGGCCGGCAACGAGACCACCACTCGCCTTATCGGCTGGGCGGGCAAGCTCTTGTCCGAGCACCCCGACCAGCGCAGGGAGCTGGCCGCGGACCCGGCCCTGATCCCCAACGCCATCGAGGAGATCTTGCGTTACGAACCCCCGTCCCCGGTCCAGTCCCGCCTGGTGACCACCGACGTCGAGATGCACGGACGTAGCGGTCGAGAGGGGCAACGTGATGGTCGTGCTCAACGGCTCGCCAACCGCGACGAGCGCAAGTTCGAGGACCCCGACACCTTCGACATCCACCGCGAAATCAAGCGCCACATGAGCTTCGGCTACAGCTCGCACTTCTGCCTCGGGGCGCATCTGGCCCGGCTCGAGGGTCGGGTGGCGCTCGAAGAGGTCCTCAAGCGTTTCCCGGAGTGGGAGGTCGACACAGAGCACGCCGTCCAGGCCCGTACGTCGACCGTGCGCGGCTGGGAGTGTCTCCCGGTCTTCACGAAGTGAAAGCACCACGGACGCGGCGCGGCACCGACCGACACGACGAGGCGAGCCGATGAGAAGAGGAGCAGCAAGCGATGAATCTTGAGGACATGATCCTGGTCAGCATCGACGACCACATGATCGAGCCCCCGGACATGTTCGAGCACCACGTCCCCAAGAAATGGGCCAACGAGGCACCGCGAGTCGTCCACGAGGCCGGGATCGACCAGTGGGTGTTCCAGGGCGAAAAGACGTCGACCTCCTTCGGCATGGCGGCGACCGTCGGGTGGCCGGCGGAGGAGTGGGGCTTCAACCCGGGCACCTACACCGAGTTGCGCCCCGGTTGCTTCGACGTCCACGAGCGGGTGCGCGACATGAATGCGAACGGCGTGCTCGGCTCCATGTGCTTCCCGACGATGGCCGGCTGGAATGCACGGACCTTCGCCGAGTCGCATGACAAGGAGATCGCACTCGTCATGCTCCAGGCCTACAACGACTGGGCCATCGACGAGTGGTGTGGGACCTATCCCGGCCGTTTCATCCCGCTCGGCATCGTCCCGATGTGGGACGTCGACGCCGCGGTCAAGGAGATCCGACGCATCGCCAAGAAGGGCTGCCGTTCCATCAGCTTCCTCGAGACCCCGCACGTCCAGGGCTTCCCGAGCTTCCTCTCGGGCTACTGGGACCCAATGATGGCGGCACTCTGCGACGAGAACATGGTGCTCTCGCTGCACATCGGCGCCGGCTTCCAGATCATCCAGCGGGCCGAGGAGGCTCCGGTCGACCACCTGATGGTGCTGGCGTGCCAGATCAGCGCCATCACCGCCCAGGACCTCCTCTTCGGACCGACACTGCGCCGCTTCCCCGACCTCAGGGTCGCCTTGTCCGAAGGTGGGATCGGCTGGATTCCGTTCTACTTCGACCGCATCGACCGCCACTACCAGAACCAGGCTTGGCTGCACAGCGACTTCGGCGGGAAGCTGCCGTCCGAGGTCTTCCGCGACCACATCCTCGCCTGCTACATCACCGATCCCTCCGGCTTGCTCCTGCGCGAGCGCATCGGCATCGACAACATCGCGTGGGAGTGCGACTATCCGCACACCGACACGACCTGGCCCGAGTCGCCCGAGTTCGCCTGGAAGGAGTTCGTCGAGGCGGGCGTGACCGACGAGACGGAGATCAACAAGATCACCTGGCAGAACGCGTGCCGCTTCTACGACTGGGACCCGTTCGCACACACCCCGCGAGACCTGGCCACCGTGGGTGCGCTGCGCGCCATCGCCCGTGACGTCGACGTGACGCGGATGTCACGCGACGAGTGGCGGCGGCGCAACGAGGCTGCCGGCATCGGCGTCGGCGTCGGCACACGCTGACGTCGAGCACGCTCGCGGCCGCAGCGCGTCGATCACCGCCGCGTCCATGACATCGACCGCGCCGGAGGACGCCGTTCTCTGCGAGGCTGACGGGCCCGTTCTGGTCGTCACCCTCAACCGGCCACGGGTCAAGAACGCCATCGACTCCGCGCTCTCTCTCGGTGTTGTCGCGGCGCTGGCGCGCCTCGACGAGGACGACGACCTGCGCGTGGGCGTGCTCACGGGGTCCGGCGGAAGCTTCTGCGCCGGCATGGACCTCCGGGCCTTCGCCCGCGACGGGCTGCCGGCGAAGGTGGACTCGCTCTTCCGTCTCCGCTGCCGCAAGCCGCTGGTGGCCGCCGTCGAGGGAGTGGCCCTCGGGGGTGGGCTCGAGCTCGCGCTGGTGGCCGACCTGCTCGTCGCGGCCAACGACGCCCGTTTCGGCTCGCCCGAGGTTCGCTTCGGCCTCTTCCCGGGCGGGCGCGCTCTGTTGCGCCTGCCGCGCCTGCTGCCCCAGTCGATCGTGACCGAAATGGCGCTGACCGGTCAGCCGATCACCGCTGCCGTGGCGCTGCAGCACGGCCTCGTCGTTCGCGTGACCGACCCGGGAGGCTCGCTCCCCGTGGCCATGGAGCTCGCCCGCGCCATCGCAAGCAATGCGCCACTCGGCGTCGAGGCGGCCAAACAGCTGCTTCGTATGGCGCCCGGTCGCTCCGAGGACGAGCTCTGGCCCGAGCAGGTGAAGATGGTCGACGCGGTGTTCAACTCCGAGGACGCGCACGAGGGTGCGACGTCTTTCGCCGAGAAGCGGCCGCCTCAGTGGAGGGGGCGCT
Organism: uncultured Acidimicrobiaceae bacterium; assembly: GCA_963824445.1. Taxonomy (GTDB): domain Bacteria; phylum Actinomycetota; class Acidimicrobiia; order Acidimicrobiales; family RAAP-2; genus Bog-473. Next base: position 478,994 of record CAWGPG010000006.1, read on the forward strand.
GATCGGCCGAGCCGCCGAGCCGCTGAACTGCTCAGCTGCTGAACCGTTGATGCTGCGTCAGGTCCCGAGGCCGGTGCGACCGGCGCCGATGACCGACCGCAAACGGTGACCTTCCGTGTCGACCCAGGCGGCGACGACCTCGTCGAGCTCGTCGAGTTGGCTCTCCGTCACGTACAGGCCGCGCGTCGGCAGCGTCGCACCGATCTCGACCAGGACCGGACGCAGGTGCACTTCGACCGCCAGCGCGTGCTGAGGAGCCGCGCCGACCATGACCGGAACGACCGCGACACCCGAGAGCCCTGTCGTCGGGTACCAGTCGAGGAACGCCTTGAGCAGACCCGTGTAGGTGGCCTTGTAGGTCGGTGATGCCACCACGGCCAGCGCGCAGCCGGCCACGGCGTCGACCACTGAGCGCACCTGCGCCGACGAGAAGTCGAAGAGCTGCGGCCCGAGCTCGGCCAAGTCGGCCACGACGCGCTCCGCATCGGAGAGCGCTGCTGCCCCGGCTGCCGCGTCCGCCACCGCCTCCGCGACGCGCGAAGGTACGCGACCGGGGTTTGGGGTTGCCGACGACGACCCCGACCGACGTCACCCGAGCTTGGCCACGATGTTGGGCAGGTCGGCGATGGTGAGGATGCCCGCCTCCGCCTCGCAGACGTCGCGCACCGCGTTGACGGGGCGGTGGGCGGTCACGTTGGGCGATGTGGCACCCCAGTCCTCGTCGGGCACCGGGAAATGGATCTCGACGTCGAGGGGCAGGTCGCCCTCCACGCGAACGCGCCAGCCGGTGTCGCGCAGGTCCCAGGCCGCATCGAGATCGGGCGTCACGTACCAGGTGGCGCGGAACTCCAGCAATGGACGCCCACCACGCTGCCCGACGACGTTCATGCGCTGGGCCGCGACCGTGCCCGCCTCCACGACGCCGGCGGCGATCTCGACGCGGTGACGCGCCAGTCCGACCTCGGCCGTTGCCTCCACGCCGTCGAGCGGCAACCCGACCGTGTCGGCCAGCACGTTGAGCGAGCCGGCGAACGACCCGCCGGCGTACTGGGCTCGAGGGCCCGGGTCGAACGTATCCTTCGTCGCCCCAAAGCCCATGAGGCCGAAGAGCAGCTCCGGTGAGTTGCGCGACGACATGTCGGCGTACTCCTCAATCGTGAGGCGGTCAAGCCGGCGTTCCAACGAGGCGAGCACCAGCGGTAGTGCCTCGGTGATGAAGCCCGGGCTCGAGCCGGTGCTGTGCAGGGACGAACCCCCGGCCCGGCACGCAGCCTCCAGGCGGTCGCGGATTGTGGGGTCCATGCTCGCCGGGTGGTGCAGATCGCTCCGCGTCGCCACCACGTTCGTCCCCGACTCGAGCAGGCGGCACAACACGTCCACGTCGGTGCGGTCTCCCATGTAGAGGACGCAGTCGGGCTCCAAGGCCACGATGTCGTCCACCTGCCGGGTCGCACGCACGCCGGTCGGTGCCGCCCCGCAGAGCTCGCCCGCGTCACGCCCCTCTTTCGCCTCCGAGTACACATAGAGGCCGACCAGCTCCAGGTCGGGATGCTCGATCACCGCCCGCAACGAGCGCAACCCGATGTTGCCCGTCGCCCACTGGACGACCCGGAGGCGTTCACCCTCGGCGTTCATGCCGGCGGCTCGGTATCCACGCCGTCCCCGCTCCCGACCCGACGCACCCGAACCGTCGCCGTGATCTCAACCGACGAACGGCCGATCAGTACGTCGTACTCGCCCGGGTCCGCCTGCCAACGTGGCTGGCGAGGTGCTCCCTTCACGCGGCGGCCGAAGAAGTCGGGGGCGCCGCTCGGCACGATCCGGTCCCAGTCGGGGTCACCGGGGTCCCAGCAGGAGAAGGCGCGGTCGTCGAGCACGAGCTCGACGAGCCTGGTCTCCCCCGGCTCGAGCCGGACCTTGGCGAACGCCTTGAGCTCCTTGGGCGGCCGGGCCAGGCGCGGCGCGACCGGCGCCACGTAGCACTGCACCACCTCGCTCCCGGCCCGTGTCCCCGTGTTTGTGACCGCCACCGAAACGGTCAAGGTGTCACCGGGCGCGAGCTCGTCGGCCGACACGCTCGGCTCGCCGAAGGCGAAGGTCGTGTAGCTCAAACCGTGGCCGAAGGGGAACCGTGGGGTGATCCGGCGATGCTCGTAGCCGCGGTAGCCCATGAAGACGCTCTCCCCGTAGCGCAGCTCCCCGCCCTCACCCGGGAAGTTGTCGTAGGACGGGTTGTGCTCCAGCCGCTCGGGGATGGTCGTGGGCAGCCGCCCGCCGGGTTCGGACCGCCCCGTGACCACGTCCGCCACCGCCGCGCCCATCTCCTCTCCGCCGAACGAGCTCTGCAGGACCGCGGCCACGCCGTCGGCCCATGCCATGTCGACAGGTGCAGCGGCGTTGAGCACCACGACCGTGCGGGCGTTGACGGCGGCTGCCTTCTCAATCAGTTCGACTTGGCGTCCGGGCAACTCGAAGAGGTCCCGGTCGTAACCCTCGCTCTCCCACTCGTCGCTCGTGCCCACGATCACCACCGCGGCGTCCGCCTCGGCCGCCGCGGCCACGGCGCGTTCCATCAGGGTGTCGTCGTCGACGGTGCAGAACCCCACTCGGAACCCTCCAGACGTTCGCTCCCCCGAGTCGAACTCGACGACCAGCTCGACCGGCTGTCCCTTGGTCAACGTGAGCTCGGGGGACAGCAGGTCTTGGCTCGCCATACCGAAGAAGTCGGTGCCGCCGGGCGGCGGTGGGTTCTCGACGCCGTCGAGGACGAGAGTCCCGTCGGCGAAGACGCGGGTCTGGCCGGCCTGCGCCAGCGCGAGCTGGAACACGCCGTCCTCTTCGGGCACGACGGTCCCACGGGTCCGCATGGACCAGGGGCCCTCGGGATACCCCTGCGCCTTCGCGCTGCGAACGAAGACGCGGAGCTGGTCGAGCTGCTTGTCGCCGAACACTTCGCCGGTCAGGCCCGGCTCCGTGTGGACCGTGCCCTCGAAGCCATCCGGCGCATGCAGCACGGGTCCGCCGACGATCCTCGGCGAACGGTCCGCCTCGCAGCCACGGGCGTGGACGACCTCGACGCCGTCGCCGAACGCGGTGCGGAGCTCGGACAGCGGTCCGACGACCTTGTGCGGGATGACCCGTGCCGAGCCCCCACCATTGATGCACGGATCGGAGGCGCGCGGCCCGAGCACCGCGACCCGCCGCAGCGACGCGGGGTCGAGTGGCAGCACACCGTCGTTGCGCAGTAACACGATCGCGTCTGAGGCTGCACGTCGGAGCAGTGCCCTGTCGTCGTCGCCCGGCGGCCCCGGGTTCAGCGGCGGCGGAGCGGCGTCGAGCGCCCCGATGCGCTCGTACCCGCCGAGCAGCCGCCGCAGTGCGCCGTCGAGGTCGCCCTCGTCGACCCGGCCCTCTTTCACCGCGGCGAGGAGCGCCGACCCGAAGCCGCGGCCGGGACCGGGCATCTCGAGGTCGAGACCGGCCTGCAACGAGGCGTCGGTGTCGACCGTCGCGTACCAGTCGGTCATCACGAGACCTTCGAAACCCCACTCCCCCCGAAGGATCTCCATCAGGAGCTCGGGCTGCTGGGTCACCCACCGGCCGTTGACCCGGTTGTAGGACGACATGACCGCAAGTGCGCCGCCCTCTTTCACCGCGATCTCGAAGGGGACGAGATACAGCTCCCGCATTGCTCGTTGGTCGACCTCCGAGCTGATGGTGAACCGCTCGAACTCTGCGTCGTTGCACACGAAGTGCTTCACCGTGGCGAACACGCCCTCGGACTGGACGCCGCGCACGTACCCCGCCGCCAGCTTCCCCGTGAGGACCGGGTCCTCGGAGTAGCACTCGAAGTTCCGCCCGGCCAGCGGCGAGCGGTGCAGGTTCACCGTCGGAGCCAGAAGCCCGCGGCACCCGCGGTCGAGCGCGTCCCTGGCCACCAGCGCGCCCAGCTCCTCGGCCACGGCGGGGTCCCACGTCGCGCCGATCGCCGATCCGCACGGAATGCATGTCGAGGCGGGGCCGCCGAGACCCGGGTAGCTCATGCCGCGGGCGCCGCTCGGTCCGTCGGTGACCTGGATTGCGGGGATGCCCAGGCGCTCGACGCCGGGCGTGTCGAACATGCCCTTGCCGGCGGTCAGCGCCGTCTTCTCCTCGAGCGTGAGCGCTCCCACCAAGGCTTCGACGTCGGCCATCGTCCTCCCCTGAACTCGCAACCCTGATCACTACCGACACGGACATTTCGCCCCGTGCGCAGACCGGCACCGTAGTGCGAACAGCCGGACGAACGGGCAGACCGGGCACTGCGACTGCAAAGCTTTGCCGAACAGGCGCACCCCGTGCCAGAGAGGGAAGGAGCCACATGGCCGCACCCACCCACCTCCGGGCCGAGCACCTGGGCGACGCCGTCCTCGGTCTGGGCGAGCCGCGGCCACGGCTGTCGTGGCGGCTCCCCGAGGGATCGGAGCGACAGCTCGCCTATGCCATCGAGCTGGACGGAGCGGCGACCGGCCGGATGGACTCCGACGCCTCAGTGCTCGTCACCTGGCCGGGCGAGCCGCTGCCGTCGCGCCGTCGGGTCCTATGGCGGGCCAAGGTCTGGACCGACGCGGGTGAGAGCGAATGGTCCGAGCCGGCCTGGTTCGAAACGGGCTTGCTCCATCCGGCCGATTGGGCGGCCCGCTGGATCGAGCCGCACGAGACCCAGCGGTCTGCGCACGTCCTGCGCGGTACTTTCCAGCTCTCCTCGAGCCCGGACGGTGCTCGCCTCTACGCCACGGCGCACGGGGTGTACGAGACGTTCCTGAACGGGCATCGCGTCGGTGACGTCGAGCTCGCTCCCGGATACACCAGTTACCCCACGACGCTGCACGTGCAGACCTACGACGTGGGCGATCTGCTGGCACCGGGCGAGAACCTGTGGGAGGTCGTCCTCAGCGACGGGTGGTGGCGGGGGCGTACTGGCTTCTTCCAGACGACCGACGGCTACGGCTCCACCTTGGCCTTCCTGGGCCAGCTTCACGCGGACGGCATCGTCGTGGCGACGGGCGAAGGATGGGAGTCGGCAACCGGGCCTCTCCGCCAGGCCGACCTCATGGCGGGCCAACGCGAGGACCACCGGACCGAACCCACCGGTTGGGAACCTGTCACGGTCGCCGATTACGGGTACGCCAACCTGGCCTGCTCGCCGGCGCCCCCCACGCGCCGGGTGCAGGAGCTTCGGCCTGTCACGGTCGTCCGCCTGTCGCCCGACCGTCACGTCGTCGATCTCGGCCAGAACATCAATGGTTGGCTGCGCCTGGCCGACCTCGGACCGGAGGGAAGTGAGCTGACCCTCGTGCACGGCGAGATGCTCGACACCGCCGGTGACGTGACACAGGATCATCTGACGCCCACGTTCGAGATGCCGGGCGCGCCGACGTCGGTTGGCATGACGGACCACGTGGTCGCGGCGGGAACACACGGTGAGGTGTTCGAGCCGCGCCACACCACCCACGGGTTCCAATACGCGCGCATCGAGGGTCATCCCGGCCCTCTGACCACCGACGACGTCACCGGGGTGGTGGTGCACACCGACCTCCGGCGCACGGGATGGTTCCGCTGCAGCGATGATCGGATCAACACCCTGCACGACATCACGGACTGGTCGTTCCGTGACAACGCGTGCGAGATCCCCACCGATTGCCCTCAGCGCGAGCGGGCGGGGTGGACGGGAGACTGGCAGCTGTTCATCCCGACGGCCGCCTTCCTCTACGACGTTGCGGGCTTCTCCCTCAAGTGGCTGCGCGATCTGGCTGCGGAGCAACTCGAGGACGGCTGCGTGACGAACTACGTCCCGGACCCCATCCGCTACCGGGATACCGGAGGCTTCTGGCGGAGGATGCAGGGGTCGTCCGGGTGGGGGGACGCAATCGTCATCGTCCCGTGGGAGATGTGGCGTGCCTACGGCGACACGTCCGTCCTGGCCGAGCTGTGGCCGCACATGGTGGCGTGGGTGGACTTCGCGGCGGAGACGGCGCGCAGCGAGCGGCACCCGGATCGGGCCGCGGGACGTCCTTCTCCCGCACCTCACGAGCAGTACCTCTGGGACGGCGGCTACCACTGGGGAGAGTGGCTCGAGCCCGGCGTGGTGGCGCACGAGCACAGGACCAAGGACCACGGCTCGGTGGGCACCGCGTTCCTGCATCGCTCGGCCGGTCTCATGGCACGCATCGGACGCATGCTCGGTCACGACGCAAAGGCGGACCGCTTCGAGGAGTTGGCGGCCAATGCGCTCGACGCGTATCGAAGGGAGTTCGTCGCGCCAGACGGTTCGCTGACCCCCGACACCCAGGCCAACCACGTGCGCGCCCTCGCGTACGGCCTCGTGCCGAACGAGCTGCGAGCGCAGACGGCGGCGCACCTGGTGGAGCTGGTGCGCGACGCCGGGACCCACCTCGGCACCGGCTTCCTGGCCACGCCCTTCCTGTTGCCAGTCCTGGCGGACTCGGGCCATCTCGGCGTCGCGTACGAACTCCTGGCCCAGGACACGCCGCCTTCCTGGTTGTACATGGTCGAGCGCGGCGCCACGACGGTCTGGGAGCTCTGGGAGGGAATCGACGCGGACGGCGTGCCCCACGAGTCGCTCAACCACTACAGCAAAGGCGCAGTCGTCTCGTTCCTGCACCGCTACGTGGCCGGCATCCAGCTCCTCGACGAGCATCCGGCGTACCGGCACTTCCGCGTCGAGCCTCGCCCAGGGGGCGGCTTGACGCGGGCCGAGGCGGTGCACGACTCCCCCTACGGGCGCATCGAGTCGTCGTGGCACCTCGCGGACGGCAGGTTCAGGCTCACCGTCTGCGTGCCGCCCGGGACGACCGCCGAGGTCAGGCTCCCGGACGGCACCCGTGTCGACCAGGGCCCGGGCACCCGCACGCACGAGTGCTCGCATTCCGACTGAACTCGCATCCGACGTCACTCGGATCCGACGAGTCACTGACTTCCGACGCCATTCGCACCCTGACGTACGTTGACGAGCATGAGCATGGAGTGGGAACAGACAATCGTCGATGCGCTTGACCCGGTGGCGCTGGGACGATGGTGGCGAGAGGCGCTCGGATGGGTGGTCGTGAACGACGATCCGGACGAGTTCGAGATACGACCGGCTCCCGAACGGCTCCCAGGTTTACTGTTTGCCCACGTAGCCGAACCAAAGGCCGTCAAGAACCGCCTCCACTTGGACTTCCGGCCAGATGACCGGGATCAAGAGGTGGAGCGGTTGCTCGGACTGGGCGCCACTCGGGCAAACGTGGGCCAGGGAGACCAGACATGGGTGGTCCTGGCCGATCCTGAGGGCAACGAGTTCTGCGTTCTCAGCTCACGTCGTTCGAGCTAACCGGTCGATTCACTGGGTCCGGCTCGCCCTCACTCGCATTCCAGAAAGCCACATTGGTCCGCTGTCCTCGTAAGACCGTTCAGACAAGAGGCGGCAAACGGGAGGGTCGGGTCGGGCTCGGACCCCGGGAGAAGGCCTCACCAGCTGTCACGTCAGTCTGAGCTGGCTGGTGGCCCCCGGTGGCGGCCGTCTTCGCAACACCATGAGGCGCATCACCTCGCGTCACGCAAGACCATCTGCGAGCAACGAAAGATGGACAGCACTCGGTTATCGGATTCGTCGGTCACAACGGCGTCCCACACCTGCGTCGTACGCCCGATGTGCGCTGGAGTCGCTTCGCACGTCAATGCACCGTGCCGGATTGTGCCGAGAAAGTTGCTCTTCAGCTCAATGGTGACGAAGCCGGTCGCATCGTCAGGAAGGTTCACTATCGTGCCGTAACCGCACAGCGAGTCGGCGACGCTTACAACCGTTCCGCCATGAAGGAAGCCATGCGGAGCCATCAGTTCGCGTCGAACTGGCACCCGCGCCCGAACGCATTGCGGCTCCACCACGAGGTCCTCCATCCCGAGAAAGTCCGGAAGATACCCGCGGCTGAACGCAGCAAGCGCGCCCGCGCTGAGGCCGGGGAGGCCCGGGTACGGCGAGCGACGCGGCGCAACACCCGCTCTGTTCGCTTTGTCCAAAAGTGGGCTCGCGAGCGGCTCGTCCGACACCTCAGTCGCCACGGGTCAGCGCTCCGAGCGTCGACTCGCGGCTAGTCGACCGGTAGTGGCAATGCGCACGAGCGACCAGTGCCTCGTCGTTCAGCACGAATGTCTCCACCGCGAGCATTCCTTCCACGCTGCGGTATACGAGGGCAATGCTCCCCGCCCCCCTAGCCACGGTGATATCGGGTCCGAAGTGAAGACGCGGGTATCGCTCAAGTGCGGCTGCCGCGTACCTTTCGACGGCGGTGCGACCGCGAAGTGCGTCGCCGCCGGTGAGACGAGCAACAAACGGCGAGTGATAGTGGACGTCCTCGCTGTAGTGCGCGGCGATTCGTGATACGTCATGTGAGTTCCACGAATCGGCCCACGATCGGGCGAACACTTCGGCATCGAACTCACTGAGCGGCTCGTAGAGGTTGTCCATGGTCACGATCTCACCGTTGCGAGGATCGCCACAGGTGACGATGAGTCGTTCGGAAAAAGTGCGTTCATGAGTTAGTCATACGAACGGGCGCTCGCGAGAGATTGGCGGATTCAGTTCGTCCTTGTGGGCACAGGCACGATGATGGTGCACAGATTGACGGTGCACAGATTGATTTTGTACACCTGTGACGGCCACGGTGATCGCTACGACCACTTCACCGAGCACCATGCGCTGAGCGACTCGGCGGTTCACCGAGTCGACCCCGCTGCTCAGAGGCAACGCCTTCTGCGTTTTCGGCTCATGTCGTTTGAGCGAACGAGTCGATCCGGGTTGGGCATGGATTCGGTGCTCACTCGTTCAGCGCGTTCCGCCGGGCCACCTGCCCGAGCCATCGCGCCGAAGGCTTGATTGTTCGAGCGAAGGTCTCGCGGTCGACGGCAATGAGCCCAAACGTCTTGGAGAAGCCCGACGTCCACTCGAAGTTGTCGAGCAGCGTCCAGTGCAGGTAGCCGCGGACATCGATGCCGTCGTTGAGGCATCCGACCAGACCTTCCAGGGCAGCGCTGGTGTAGTCCAAGCGAGCTTCGTCGTCGTCAGTTGCCATGCCGTTTTCGGTGACGAGCACCGGCACCCTGGCGTGTTCGGCTGCGAGACGTACCGTGTGCCCCAGCGCGGCGGGGTAGACCTCCCAGCCGGTCTGCATGGTGGGTGTGCCTTCCGGCGGCGGGACCTGCCCGTCCGGTCCGATCAGGTTGCGCGAATAGGTCTGTACGCCGACGAAGTCGTCCTCGTGCGACACCTCCAGCCAGTCGGTCTGTCCGATCCGCCGGGACTCGGCGAAGCGCTCCTCGCCGCCTTCGGCTGGTTGGAAGTCGACCAGCGCGAGCGTCCACCCGACTCGTTGCTCTCCGGGGCCGGCCTTGATCTCCTCGATGGCACGGCGATGCGCTGCCGCCATGCGCATGACGTCGGCACCCAGGAGCCCCATGCGATAGCGCGAAGGGTCGAAACCTCCGAGTCCCGCAGCGGTGGGCGCGGCCGGCGCGGGCTCCGGTCCACGATCGCCCGCTCCCATCGGCAAAACCCCGCTGGTGTGCAACATTGCCAGCACGTTCGGCTCGTTCATCGTGCAGACCCACGAGAGGAGGTCACCCAGGTGCGCCGTCGCACGGGCGGCAAACCGTGCGAAGCGATCCGGCGCGCGGTCGTCGAACCATCCGCCGTCCCCCGCCATCCAACGCGGCAGGGTGAAGTGGTTGTAGGTCACAACGGGCGTGACGCCCAATTCGTGGCACGTGCCGACGACCCGGCGGTAGTGGTCGAGGGCGGCTCGTGAGAAGTAGCCGGGCTCCGGCTCAATGCGGGACCACTCGAGCGAGAAGCGATAGGCGTTGAACCCGAGTTCCCGCAGCATCGTGATGTCCTCGCGGTAAAGGTGGTAGTGGTCGCAGGCGTCGCCCGAGGGTTCGTTGAAGATGGAGTCCGGAGCCCATTCGAGGGGCCAGATGTCCGCGTTGATGTTCCCGCCCTCCACCTGATGCCCCGCCGTTGCCGCACCCCACAGGAAGCCGTCGGGAAAACCTCGTGCCCCCATGACCATTTTCCTTCCTCTCGGTTTCCTCTGTCGGTTCTCGATGAGCCGCTGTCCCGGCTCCCTGCGATTGCCGCGTTCTCGAGCTGTCGGCTCGTTGCTCTCGCCTGATCACGCGGCGAAGGCCGAGCGAGTCTACGCAGCGCCGAATCATCGCCAATTGTGAGGACGACGTCGACGATGGATACCCTGAGCCGCCATGACGTCTCGTGCGGACCCGGCCGAGGACCTCGACGGCCGCGAGGACCGCGAGGACGGCGAGCCCGGCTCCGTCGCCAGTCCGCCCCTGCGTGGACACGTCCTGCAAGCCCTCGGCTGGGGGGTCAGCCGAGCCGGCGACGAACTGCACGGATCGGGTCAGGTCGTACCCGAGATGCACGTGCCGGGCACGTCCCACCTGCGGACGTCGATCCTCGTCGCCTGGGCCGACACCGTGGCCGGACTGCTCGCAGCCGACGTCATCGGCCCGAAGGTTCCGGTGACCCTGGAGCTCGACGTGCACCTCTACCGACCCGCTCCTGCATCGGGCTCCGTCCGTGGAGTCGGCCGCGCCGTCAAATCCGGTCGTTCGGTCTTCGTCGCCACCGTCGACTTCAGCGACGAGGACGGGGAGCCGTTTGCTCTCGCCGCCGGGTCGTTCATGGCAGCTCGGGACCCGAGGGTGCGCCTCCCGGCCCGGCTGAGCGTCGACCTCATCGTCCCGGCCGGCACCCGCCTCCGCGTTCCCTTCGCCGAGCATGCGGGGTGCAGGCGCGCCGGTGCAGGTGTCGCCACCTTGACCCGGTCAGAGGAGGCACTCAACTCGTCGAACACGGTCAACGGCGGCCTCATCGCCCTCGCGGCTGAGGAGGCTGCGCTGTCGCTGACGCCTGGCGCGACACTGTCGTCACTCGGACTGCGCTATCTCCAACCGGCGCGCGTCGGTCCGGTCGTCGCACAGGCACAGGTACGAGACGGGCTCGGCCGAGTCGAGGTCCGCGACGCCGGCAACGGGGACCGGCTCTGCGTCCTGGCCACCAGCCGCGTCTTCGGAACTGAGCAGGGTTCGTGACCAGCGTCGGAATCGCGACCGGCGCGGGTCGGGGCATGGGTCTGGCGTGCGCGGAGCGAATGATCGACCTGGTCGACAGGTTGCTGCTGGTCGACGTCAACGCCGAATCAGTGCGCCAGATCTCGTCGCGGCTTGCCTCGTCGGGGTCCGGCACCACGGTGGAGCCGATCGTGCTGGACGTGACCGACCGGGCCGGGTTGAAGGCCTTAGCCGGCCGCGTGGCTGAGCTCGGCACGCTACGGGCAGTGTCGCACGCGGCCGGAATCTCCCCCACCATGGCCGACTGGCGCCGGATCTTCGCCGTCGACCTCGTCGGCACGGCGGCACTGCTCGAGGAACTCCGACCGCTTGCTACGAGTGGGACCTCGATCGTGTGCTTCGCATCAATGGCAGCGGATCTCGGGGTCGGGGAACCACAGCCCGAGGCGGACGCGGCGATCGACGAACCGCTCCACCCTCAGCTCTTCGAGCGGGTCCACGAAGCTCTCGGCACCGCCGTGGAGAATCCGGGCATGGCCTACGTCTGGGCCAAGCGCGGCGTGCGGCGGCTGGTCCAGCAGGAGGCGGTGCGACTCGGCCCGGCCACTGCCCGCATCTGTTCGGTGTCCCCCGGGATCATCGACACCCCGCAGGGTCGCCAGGAAGCGGCCGAGCACCAGGCCATGGCGATGATGGTCGCGCGAACGCCTCTCGGCAGAGAGGGCCGAGCCGAAGAACTGGCCGCGGTCGTCGCGTTCCTGCTCTCCGACGAGGCCAGTTTCATGAGCGGCGTCGACGTGCTGGTCGACGGCGGAGTGTGCGCGGCCCTGCGCGGACCCAGTGCCGAGGCCTAGACAGCGCGGCGTCGGTGCCGAGGCATAGGTTGGGAAGGTGAAGGCAGTGCGGGCGGTCGAGGGCGGGGTGTCCGTGGTCGAGCTCGACGACCCGCCGGGCTCGGGCGAGCTGCTCGACATGCGCGCGATGAGCGTGTGCGCATCCGACCTCAACTACATCCGCCTCGGCTTCCGCCGCATCCTCGGCCACGAGCTCTGCGGGTTCCGTGAGGACGGCACACCGGTCGTGGTCGAGGCGATCTACGGGTGCATGGAGTGCGACCAGTGCCGGCGGGGGGCGTACAACCTCTGTCCGACTCACCCGCAGCGGGCGCTCGGAGTCACCGCGGACGGTGGCATGGCCGAGCTGTTCCGCGCGCCGCCGGCCCGGCTGGTCCCAGTTCCGCCCGGACTCGACCCCGCGGACGCCCCGCTTGTGGAACCAGCCTCGGTCTCATGGCACGCGCTCCGGCTCGCCGGTACCGGTCCGGGGAAGCGGGTGGCGGTCGTCGGCGCCGGCGCGCTCGGCCTGATGGCGGTTGCCGGCGCCCGCCGGCTCGGCGCGGACAACGTCGGGCTCGAAGCGCGTCACCCACACCAACGGGAAGCGGGCGAGCGGCTCGGCGCCAGGATCGGTCCCGAAGGACTGTACGACGTCGTGGTGGAGGCCGCGGGCAGCGAAGCCAGCCTCGCCCGCTGTGGCGAGCTGGTCGCGCCCGGGGGGACCATTGTCGTGCTCGGCGTGCACTTCGGACCGGTGCAACTCGACTGGCTCCCGCTTTTCCACCGCGAGGCGCGCGTGATCCCCTCGCTCGGCTACTCCGCGCACGACGGCGGGCGCGAGATGGAGGAGGCAGCGGCGATGCTGGCGGACGAGCCCGACGTGGTGCGAACGTTGATCACACACCGCTTCCCACTCGAGGATGCCGCCCGCGCCTTTGAGGTGGCATCGGACCGGTCGTCAGGAGCGATCCGCGTCGTGATCGAGGCGTCGTGAAGGCGTCGGCGCCGTGAGAGCATCAGCGTGATGAGAGAATCGGCGTGAGGGCGTCAGACCAGTACCACGCCGGCATCGTGGTCGACGACTTCGACGCCTCCCTAGCGGACCTGACCGCACTCTTCGGCTATGAGTTCGCGTCTCCGCTCGCGGTCTCGACGCCGGTGCGTCTGTCCGAAGGCGAAACGACGACCGAGCGCACGATCGACCTACGGTTCACCTATTCCGTGAGCGTCCCACGGATCGAGCTGATCCAATCGATCCCAGGCACGCTGTGGACGCCGGTGCCCGGATCGGGCATCCATCACCTCGGCTACTGGTCCGACGACCTGCCGTCCGACTCGTCGCTGCTCCAGGAACGAGGCTATGCCCTCGAGGCCGCCGGGGCCCGCGACGACGGCACGGCCATTTGGGCGTACCACCGCGGTGTGGTCGGGCCGCGTATCGAGCTGGTGAGCCGCGAGCTGCTCCCCTTCATGGAGCAGTGGTGGTCGTCGGCCGAAGCGTAGAGAGTTTGTTCATCGGCTTGCACCCGACGGAGGACGACCCCGTCGAGGAAGCGGTGCCACCTTCTTCGGCATCCGCCCCGCATCGGTCAACGAGCGGCGAAGCACGATCTCGATCTGCGCGTTGACGCTGCGGAGCTCGTCGTCGGCCCAGCGGACCAGCGCGTCGTGGACCGCCGGGTCGAGCCGGAGCAAGACCTGCCGCCGCTCGCTCACGTATAGAGCGAGCCCGTGTTCACGACCGGGGAGGGTGGTTGATCGGCGCAGAGCACGACCATCAGGTTGCTGACCATGCTCGCGGTTCGTTCTTCGTCGAGTGAGACGACTCCGCCTTCGTTGAGACGGTTCAGCGCCAGCTCGACCATGCCGACCGCGCCCTCGACGATCCGGGAACGGGCGGAGACGACGGCGTTGGCCTGCTGACGCCGCAGCATGGCCTGCGCGATCTCCTGTGCATAGGCGAGGTGGGAGATCCGGACCTCGACGATCTCGACGCCGGCGATGCTGACCCGGGCCGAGACTTCGCGCGCCAGCTCCGCCGCCACGACGTCAGTCGAGCCGCGCAGTGACGTGCCCACACCGGTGGTGTCATCGTAGGGATGGGTCGTCGCCACGTGACGGAGCGCTGACTCGGCCTGCACCGAGACGAAGTTCCCCGAATCCTGGACGGCGTAGGTCGCCCGGGCCGTGTCGACCACCTGCCAGACCACGATGGCCGCGATCTCGACCGGGTTGCCGTCGGCGTCGTTGACCTTCAGGCGGCCGGTCTCGAAGTTGCGCACGCGGACGCTGACCCGACGCCGGATGGTGAAGGGAAGCACCCACCAGAATCCGGGTCTGCTGACGGTGCCCACGTAGCGCCCGAAGAACTGGACGACCGAGGTCATGCCTGGAGGTACGACGACGAGCGAGATAGCGACGACGACGAGCACGACGATCGGAATCCAGATCAGCGAGCTTCCGTGCTGACCGGCGATCACCAGACCGGCGACGCACGCGGCCAGCACGACCACACCCAGCCAACCGCTGAGGGCTGCCGCCGGCCGCTGGGTGATGTCGACGCGGGCTCCGTGAATGCCGACCGGTCCTGACGGAGTCGATGACGCGGTGGTGGCCATGGGGTGCTCCTCTCAAAATGTGATATTAAAATGATATCACTTTTGTGAGGCGCGACAAGACCTTGGGTGCCTGACGACGGAGAAGGGCGGAGGATGCGCTCCTCTCTATGCGGCGGCGTAGATCACCTGGTCGCTGATCGAGCGTCCGGGGCCACGGCGTCCCGCGCGAGGGGTGACCGTTCCCCCGAAGTCGAGCCGGCGAGCCGACCTCAGCCGCTGGTCACACGATCGCTCAGCTTGGCCAGCGTTTCCCCGGCTCGTTCTGCGCCCGCGTGCACGACGGGTCCGGCGAGCGACTCGAGCTGGCGCGCAGCGTTGGTCACCAGTGCACCGGTCTGTTGCAGCGGATGTGCGGCGTTCTCGCCCGATCCTCGGATGGAATCGGCTGCGGCGGCCTGAGCGCCTTGCAGCCCCTCGCGAGCCTCGGCCGCCTTCTGCGCGATATCCGACCCAACGTCCTTCATCCGGCGGCGCGCCTGACGGCCGGTGCGGCGCGCCTGCTTGGCCGCTTTCGTCCCACTTCTCGAAGCTGCCGCAACGGCACCCGATACGCCAGCAGCTGCTGTCTTCGTCTTCGATGCGACGTCGAAGGAGACGCCTTCAGAGTGGTTGGAGCCGCGGCCGATCTCGACTGCCTGCAGCCTGCGCTTGGCGCGCCAGCTGAGTGACGGCGCACCCTCGGTGTCGACGGCCGCGAGGATCAGACCGCCTAATAGGCCCAAATTCTTCACGAACTGCATTCTCTGCTGGGCGCGAGTGGCGTCGTCGGTTTCCTCCCAGAATCGATGTCCGGCGTAGGTCGTGGGCACGATGGAGCCCATGAGGGCGAGGCAAGCGACCCGTCGGAACCACCCCACGGCCAGAAGGACGCCCGCACCGACCTGGATGCCAGCGTTGATTCGCACCATCGTCTCGGGATCGACGTTTGAGGCCGCTGGGACGTGTTCGTTGAGTGGCTCTGTCACGGCCCGTGCCTTGTTGGTCTTGCTCGCCGGATTACGGAGGGCGTCAAGCCCTCCGACGACGAAGATAGAGGCCAGCAGCGGCCGAGCGATCCGTCGAGTCAGTGCCATCTTTACTCTGTACCCGCATTGCCGGGCTCGTATGCACGTGTCCGACGGTGCCATTCTCAACCGCTCAACGCTCCCACGGTGGGCAATGACCGGCAGCTTTGTCCAGATGCGCTCTGGCCGTCAGTCGTCGCCTCCAACCCCACTTGACTCGCCGGCTCCTCACCCGACGAATTGAAAGAGTCATGCCGGAGCAACCAGATTGCGGGTTGTGGGGATCCGTGCTTGTCCTGTTTCTCGGCCATAGCGGCCAAGGACACGTGCGGGCAAGCCCGTCGAAGACAACGGTACGGCTGATCTCGCCCAGTCGGCTCATCAGTGCCGGAACGGGAACCAACGACGATCGGTGATGTTCAGAAGCGACGCGCGTGTGAGCGACCCCGAGTCGGCTGCAATCCCGTTTGGCGTTGTCAGCTTTGGGAACTATTGACGCAGTCATTTTTCAATGGAGGGTAAGAGATGCTTCTAGTTCTGGCTTTTTTGTTGGTGTTGTTGTTCTTCGGCCTCGGTTTCGCCTTGCACTTTCTCTGGATCGTCGCAGTGGTCCTTCTCGTTCTTTGGTTGGTTGGGTTTGCCATTGGACGCGGCGAGAGCTCGGGTTCCCACCGCTTCTATCGTTGGTAAGTTTGACCATCGTCAGAAGGCTCCTCCTGAGCATTCGTGATACCTCGACCGTCGGTACTGGCGGTACCCACCAGCTTCTGTGGGTATGACGGGCGCCGTGTCCTGGCACGCCCGGAGTCTCGATGTGCTGATCAAGGGATACCCGGTGCTGCCCGATCTCCGTGGCCCGGCCGTCCACGGTCCGATCGGCCCGGCGGCCGATCCTGCAGCAGGAGTCGAAGCACGGCTGCTCGGGGGGACGTGACTCGGCTACGACGCTCTGACTACGCAGGGCCCGGAATCTCGAGGCGGAGGCGAGGGAAGGGATTCAGCTACGCCGACGCCGGCGGCGCTCCGGTGACGGACGAAGAAACGCTTCGGCGCATCCGGAGCCTGGCCATTCCGCCCGCCTGGACCGATGTGTGGATCTGCCCGTGGCCGAACGGCCACCTCCAGGCCGTCGGGATCGACGCCGCCGGCCGTCGCCAGTACCGCTACCACGACCAATGGCGCATCGAACGGGACAGAGAGAAGTTCGACCGAGTGTTGGACTTCGCGGCCGTGCTGCCGAGGCTTCGGAGGAAGGTGCGACGAGATCTGAAAACCGACAATCTCGGCCGCGACCGGGTCTTGGCAGCGATTGTCCGCCTCCTCGACGTTGGATTTTTCCGCGTTGGCGGAGAAGAGTACGCACACGAGCACGAAACGTTCGGAGTGGCCAGCCTCCGCAAGGAGCACGTTCGTATCCACGACGGGGTCATGGTCTTCAAGTACCCGGCAAAAGGTTCTATCGACCGAAGCATCGAGGTACGAGACGCCGCGGCGAGCGACGTGGTACGTGCGCTCCGTCGCCGTCGTTCGGGCGGCGAGAACCTCTTCGCCTACCGCCGGGGCCGGCGGTGGGTCGAAGTCCATGCCGATGACGTGAACGACTACATCAAAGGCGTCGCAGGACATGAGTTCTCAGCCAAAGACTTCCGCACGTGGTCGGCAACCGTCTTGGCGGCTGCCGCGCTGGCAGAGAACGAACCGGTGCCCGACTCACGTACCGGTCGTCGTCGCGCTGTGGTCGAGGCGGTGAAGACGGTGGCGGAACACCTGGGCAACACACCGTCGGTGAGCCGATCCTCCTACGTCGATCCCCGCGTCGTGGAGCGATTCGAAGACGGAGAGACCATCAACGCGAAACTGCCGCGCCACCGCGTCCTCGAGGAACTGGACCGGCGCAAGGAGGACGGCGACGGTCCGCCGGCGGGGCTGGAGGAAGCTGTCATCGAGCTGGTGGACCCAAACCGCGAGGGCTCGGGTTCGGCGCGCTAGCTCGGTGCTCATGGGGCGCAGGCGATCGTCGCTCCTCCCGAGCGGATGCCCATCCACCGCCCACCATCGGGGAATGTCCGGTGCCAACCCCGCAGTGGTGGACCGCTTTCTACGCCACTCCGGGAGGATCAACGGGACCAGGATACAAACTTTAAGCCCGTTGGTCTTTCGAGCCGCGCTGCTGCGCTTCTACGAATTTGATCGTCTCATCCGATTCCTCCTCCAACATGATGAGCGAGCTTTCCGCTTCTGGCATGGCCCGTAGAAGCTCATCGAGCTTCCTCTGTGTTGCTGTTTGTTCGCGTCCTTGAGTGTGCTGGATGATCGTGACCATCATCAAAGTGACGCTTGCCGTTCCGACCTCGAAGGCGATGGTCCAGCCTGCGGGATATCCCAGCACTGCTCCGACGACGATAACGACGAAGAGCAAGACACCTAACGCCAGCGTCGCCCACGGCAACGACGTGTAGTGATCGACCTTGTGAAGCCAGCGACTGCTCGTGGTGAGCTGGTCAGTCTTGGTGACAATTATTCGCTCGCGGTCTTCACGTCCCATCCCGCATTGATACCCATTTCCGATCACCGGGGGACCGAATCCGTTGAATCACGCCGTGGACGCACTATCGGGACTTCATGATTTCACAATCTGATGCTTGCGCTGTGTCCTCCAGGTCCAGTCACTGCGGGTTTGTTCGCCGAGCTCAATTGCTGCGACGCTGCGAAATGTACGCTCCGTCGATGCGATCCTTCGCACTCGCCGTGATCGGTGCTGGTTCGGGCAATCTGTCCATTCCCGACGACTTTGCTCAGCGCAAAGTTGCTCTCATCGAGAGCGGACCATTTGGGGGCACCTGTCTCAACCGGGGATGCATTCCGTCCAAGATGCTCGTGTACACCGCGGATCTGGCGCAGCAGATTCTGCGAGCTTCGCCTTACGGATTAGCCGCCACCCTCGACGACGTCGAGTGGTCGGCCATTCGACGACAGGTCATGGCCCGCGTCGACGAGACCTCGGCGCGTGGACGCCAGGCGCGTCTCGAGTCGGAGAACGTGGAACTGTTCGAAGGTCATGCGCGATTCGTGGCGCCACACGAGTTGATCATCGATGACGTCGAGTGGATAGAAGCGGAGCAAATCGTGATTGCGACCGGCGGCCGCCCGTCGATTCCACCAATTGTGGCCGAGGCAGGAATCGCCTTCCACACCTCCGACACGATCATGCGCATCGAGTCATTGCCAGCCAGCATGGTCATCCTGGGAGGGGGTTCGGTGGCCGTGGAGCTGGCCCATGTGTTCTCGAGCTTCGGGGTGGAAGTTCACCTCGTGGAGATGTCCGCCACGCTGCTGGAATCAGTCGACCGGGACATCGCCGAGCGGTTCACCGACCACGCGGCCGGGGAATGGGATCTGCATCTTGGCGTGAGCGTCATCGGTGTGCGGAAGGATGTCGGCGGCATCGTTCTCACACTCGACAACGGTGAGGAGGTGATCGGAGAGCAGTTGTTGGTGGCCACCGGTCGCCAGCCCAATACCGACGAGCTTGGATTGGATTTGACCGGAGTCCGTGTCGGTCCTGACGGACACATCGTTGTCGATGAGTTTGGCCGCGCTGCACCAGGGGTGTGGGCTCTTGGTGACTGCAGCTCGAGCTTCGAACTGAAGCACGTGGCGAACGCGGAGGCTCGCACAATCGCCCACAATCTGTCTCATTCCGATGACCTCCGACCCCTGCCGCACGACTGGGTGCCCATGTCGATATTCAGCGATCCCCAGGTTGCCTCGGTCGGCGCCCGATCCCAGGACCTGGTCGATACGCCGTATGTGGAGGCCACCGAGAAGTATGGCGACGTGGCCTACGGCTGGGCTCTCCAGGACACAACCGGAATCTGCAAGGTGTACGCCGACCCCGAGACTGGCCTACTTCTGGGCGCACACATTGTGGGCCCCGAGGCCTCGCTGCTCATCACGCCCCTGATTCAAGCGTTGGCCCATGGCCAACGGGTTATGGACCTGGCCCGAGGGCAGTATTGGATTCACCCCGCGCTGAGCGAGGTCGTCGAGAACGCCCTTCTGAAGTTGTCACTCGGGCAGCAGGTCCTCTCCGGGCAGTCGCATTAAACGGACAGCAAACAATTTTCGGGCTGGTCGAAGAGGGAGCTCGCGGTCGAGGTCACCCGCCAGTACACTGCCGATCCGTTCACAGGACCCGACATTGGATCCTTTCACCCGGAGAGGCGCGATGAGCGCTCGGACGGGTCTTGAGTCTGAAACTCCCTCAACCCGTACGGAGCCAGCGCCGCGTCTTCGGTTTCGCCAACTCTTTCCACGCTCGAGTCCAGCGTCGGGATGCCTTCCGCTGATTTCGCTGCATGTCGGCAGTGAGGCGACCAGCCTCAAAGGCGACGGCCACGGAGGGAACTCCCGCCTGACGTATGCCAACCTCTTCGTCCACTTCGCTCCGCAACCAGGCCTCGCCGGCCACGGCATCGTGGTGCTGGCCAAGCACGGTCTGGACTCTCTCGGCTGCCAACGCCGTCCGCTTCGCCGGGCTGCCTACGACAGGACCTGCAGCCTCCGCTGCATATCGCAGTTGCTTCGACTTGATGCGAATGAGGTGCAACTCCCTCGCCGACGGCTCCGCTCCTGCCCGACGGACCTGTCGCCGCACCGCGCGCCACCTTCTGCGAATCAGGGACGGCAGGTGGTCGCGTGCGGGCTGCTCAGCCTCCCACTGGGCACCACGAGCGAGTGGGAGTCGTTCTGATCCGGCATGAAGTTTGTCAAGGAGGTTTACGTAACGTTCGGAGTCGAGCACCTGGGTAAGCCGCCGACCTGCTTCCTTACGCTGCTCGGCCAGTCGCCGCTGAAATGCCTCCGGTGCGTCGCACAGCTGCTCAGCCAGCACGTCGGCGTCACGAACGTCGCCCAAAGCAGCACCGACCCACTTGAGGTCGCCACGTACGTGTTGCGTCCAGACCGGGTCGAGCACTGCACCAAACGTCTTGAGGTTCGAGCGAAGTCGTCTCGTCGCGACGCGGGCCTGATGGACGTCCCTTGGCAGCGGCTCGGGTAGGGCGAGCCGGAGTCGCCAGTCACGACCAATGAGACGCTCCATGTCCGAGCGCAGGGAAGCCTGCACGGCATGTGCCAGCGACGCGTGCCCGTCGATGACTGGCCTAAACGAGGACTCGCTCGAGAAGTTGGCGGCTCTGGCGAGCTTCGGGGCCTGTTCGACGCGAGCACCGGCAGTCTCTAAGCGGCGAATGACCTCTCGGCTATCCCACGCTTCGGTTAAGAGCTCCAACTCCACCTGACGGAATCGCTGACCGTCCCTTGGACCGCCGACCACGAGCACTAGGTCGTCGTCGAGCTCGGCCAGCACCTCGTCGCCTTCGCCGTGCAGGACAAATCGCCGTCGAGAGGTCTCGAGTGTCACCAACGGACGCAGTGGCGCCCGGCGAGCCACTCCTCGGAGGCCCCTCGTCATCCTTTTCGGCACCTCGTCGCCCGGTCCGGGGCACGAGAGTTCGCTGCGTTCCATCGCGGGCCCGTCGGAGCCGTGCGGGACCTTCAGGGTCCAAATGCCGTCGGCGTCTCCGCTCCTTCGGTGTCGCAACGTAAGCCCTTCGCGCCACAATCGACGATCGGGCGTTTCAAAGTAAGTCGTGATCAGCCGCTCCTCCGGGAGTCGCTCGGTTCGTCCGACGAGCGGGCGCAGATTGGGCAGCGCGAATTCCGGCGCCGCATCGAACTTGATCTCACGTTCGAGCGTTGCGGCGTGTCCCATGATCGGTGTGTACCCGCAGGAGGCAATCTCGTAACGCTCTCGCGGGTGGGGTTGGCCCACTCTGGCTGTGAGAACGGCCGTGATGCCCGGGCGGTTAAGGCCCGGGCCGAAACGCTGCGCCGGCTCCGACGCCTATGACAGCCCGACCCTCACGACCAAGGCGCAATTCGGGATCTCCGGTGTGGATCTGGTGGGCGAGCGGGAAGGCGGGGGCATCGGTCGAAATCAGACGTATCTGCGGGGCCCGCCTCGAGATGAAGGCCTGCGATCCCGGCTCCGCCCTGGGACGCTCCATATCTTCAGTCCTTCGAGCTCTCCTCGCCCTTCTCCTGCTGAGAATCGATCTCCTCAGGAGTCTGCGCTTCGGAGTAAATGGGAGGATCGGTCCTTGACCTCTCTGCTGCCCCGGCGTCGTTCGAAGCCGGGGTTCTCGCGTCACTCGTCATGGTCGAATGTGTACCCGCACGCGAACTTTGAGAACACATTGGCGGGGCTCCGGCGTTGCCTGGGCGCTGGCGCGGTTGTGATTTCCGCGCCGATGCTGCGCGTGGCCTAAGGGAGTGTGTACTCAGCGACGTTAGACCGCAGATCAACCCAAGGTGTCGAGTCGGCCGGGGTTCCATAGCCCGTTAGCAATGTCGGTTGCGAGGTGGGAGAGGTGCAGGTTGTGGTGGGAGAGGTGCAGGTCGTGGTGGGAGAGGTGCAGGTTGTGGCTTCGGCGTGATTGGGAAGACGTTGAAAGGCTTGGTCCATGTCGAGGCCGACGGCCTGGCTGACCTTGCCTTTGGCTTGCTCGATCGCGATCCGACTCTGAAGGGCTTGGCTGAGCTGCAGGTTTCGGATTTGGGCGTCGACGGCGACTTGGTGTTGGATGATCGCGATGGTGGCGACGTCAGCCCGTGCTTGGGGCCCCCTCACATCGGTGCTGTCGAGGTACAGTTTCGACCACTCTCTGAATATCCGACTCCGCAAGGCTTAAATGAATGGCTGCGACAAAGGACCGCTCCCGTCAAGACATGCATGCAGTTTCCCAGCCGCGCCGTTCGAGCCGGGGTTCACTCTCGTGTCAGGTTCCGCAGGCCTGGACGTGATCCGACGACGATCCGTCCGGGCATGGTTACGCCGTCATCTCCATCTGCTCAGACAAACCTGGCATACGACGGAAGCCTGCTTTATTCCAGGATGCGAAGCGAGGGCAATGCACTTCCCTCCGTCGCGCTATTGCAAGGCGCATTCGAGTTAGGCCTCGGTTACCTCTAGGGCTGGTTCAATCACAGCGACTTCGAGCGAGCTGTTGCCGTACACGAAAGAACCTCGACGTCGACGTCCAAGTCGCCACATTCCCGGGTCCGGGCTTAGAAGTGCATGCTGCGTTTTCACATGAGAACGCAAGACCCGCTCTCGGCAAAGTACCCAAGGGATCGTCGTCTACCGAGGGATCGTCGTCTACCGAGGGATCGTCGTCTACCGAGGGATCGTCCTCGGAGCCTCACCGGAACGCGACGATTCCCTTACGGCGCGGTACCACTGTTGTATCTACCGCTACCACCGATAGAAGCGGCCCCTCCCGGCCCCTCGCCCCGTCCGACGACGAAGCCGATGAGCCAGAGGACCAATCTCCGTCCGGCAAACAGCTGAACAACCAAAATGCGAGCACCAACAGCATTGTCGCTCCCTCCATTTGGTGAACCCTCACGACCCGTCGTTCCAATTCTTCTGTCCGCAATTGCTGTGACCTAAGCCTCGAGTGTCCTGGTTTCCACGACCACGGCGCGGGTAGGAAGAGATGTACTCACGATCGATAGGAGCAACATGGCTGAGCACAAGGACACTGGGCCCGAAGCAGGAGCGAAGGGTGTTGTCGAGGACGTCAAGGGCAAAGTGAAGGAGGCGGCAGGGGCGGTCACAGGCAAGGACGACTTGCGCCGCGAAGGAAGAGCGCAACAGGACAAGGCGGACGCAGAACGCGATGTCGCTGCCAAAGAAGCACAAGCCGAAAAAGCTCGCGCTGAGGCTGCAGCCCATGAAGCTGATCAGCGTGCCCACCAGGGGTAAGTGGGGAAGGTTGCGTAGGCGGGGTCCGCGACCACGTAATCCCACAATTGCGTGTGCAATTGGAGGTAGCCCACCCCGACGTGGAAGCCCTTGTGAAAGCGCTCGCGAACAGCGCTGATCAAGGGATACCCGGTGCTGCCCGATCTCCGTGGCCCGGCCGTCCACGGTCCGATTGGCCCGGCGGCCATTCTGCCGCAGGAGTCGACGCACGGCTGCTCGGGGGACGTGACTCGGCTACGACGCTCTGACTACGCGAGGCCCGGAATCTCGAGGCGCAAGCGAGGGAAGGGATTCAGCTACGCCGACGCCGGCGGCGCTTCGGTGACGGACGAAGAAACGCTTCGGCGCATCCGGAGCCTGGCCGTTCCGCCCGCCTGGACCGATGTGTCCGATCCATCCGTGGCCGAACGGCCACCTCCAGGCCGAGGAATCGACGCGGCCGTCGCCAGTATCGCTACCACGGACCAATGGCGCACCGAACGGGACAAAGAAAAGTTCGACCGAGTGCGGCGGTAGGTGGAGATCCACGCCGATGACGTGAACGACTACAGCAAGGGCGTCGAGGGAGATGAGCTCGGCCAAGGACTTCCGCACTGGTCGGCGACGGCCTTGGCGGTTGCCGCGCTGGCAGAGAACGGACCGGTGCCCGATTCAACGTACCCGTCGTCGTCGCTCTGTGGTCGAGGCGGTGAAGACGTGTGGCAGAACACCTGGGCAACACACCGTCGGTGAGCCGATCCTCCTACGTCGATCCCCGCGTCGTGGAGCGATTCGAAGACGGAGAGACAATCGATAGGAACCTGCTGCGCCACCGCGCGCTCGTGGAACTGCCTGTGGTGCTCTCAGATTTGAACGTTACGGCGACCAGGAGTAACGGCTCTCCTCGTGGGTATGAGATTGAAGCCGATTAGCTGTTGAGGAGGTGAGTGCTTATGGCGACCCAGAAGCAAGTCAGTGCCGCCAGACGCAATGTGAAAAAAGCGCAAGCCGGAGCGCGCAAGAAGCGATCGATCGCCAGCATGCCCGCATCCACCCGGTCGGCTCTTGGCCGCCAGGGCGCAGCGGTGGCCGCCCGGAAGCGGACGGGAGGATCCTCGCCGAAGACCCGCCAAGAGCTCTATGAGGAGGCCAAGCGGCGGAAGGTCCCGGGCCGGTCAAAGATGGGTCGCGACGACCTGGCGCGCGCCCTCGGTCATAAGTGATCCACCCTCCGCCGCCGTGATCGAACTGGTGGAGGGAAGCGAGCTCCTGAGCCGGTGCAGCGACTCTGCCCGCCGGCCGGCAGCTGCTTTGCTCGAAGGGAAGCGGTTCCGCAACGTGCTCAGTGGCTCCTGGCTCGGTCACCCGGTCCTGGTGGTCCTTCCTCTCGGAATGTGGTCGGCGGCACTCGTCGCGGACCTGACGGGAGGCGCCGAATCGGCTCGGCGGCTCACCGTGGCTGGGCTGGCCGGTGCTGTACCTGCCTCAGCGACAGGGCTCTCGGACTGGCTCGATACGGCGGGGGCCGAGCAGCGAGTGGGTTTGGTCCATATGGGTGTCAACCTTGTTGCCACCACCATCGTCGGCGCCGGTTGGCTGCTCCGCCGAAGCAGGAGACAGCGAGCCGGGGCCGCACTTGGGGCGGCTGGGTTAGCCGTCGCCGCATTCGGCGGGTGGCTGGGCGGCCATCTCGCCTACGCCCTCGGGGTCGGCGTGGAACCAACGCCTTCGACGGCGGTCCTACGGAATGGACCGACTTGGTAATGGACCCGTTGGCGGAGACTCGTCTGAGATGTGGGCCGCGCAAGCCGACGGCATCTCTCTCGCCGTCATGCCTCCGATGAAAGGCAAGACGGGTGGGCGGTCCTCCCCAACCGCTGCAACCACCGAGGCGGTCCTCTCGTCGAGGGCGCGATCGACGGTCCTTGCATCCGGTGCCCTTGGCACGGGAGCCAGTTCGACATCGCCACCGGGGTGGTGGTTCGCGGTCCGGCCACGGTCGCCCAACCTGCGTACCAGCTTCACCGCAACGACGACGGATGGCGGGTCCGCCGGGACGAACGACGAGCGCTTCGGACCAGCCCAGTGCGAGTCCGCTCCTAGGAGATGACCGTCCCTGCGGCTCGGACGCACTCGATCGACAGCTGTCGTCTCGACCAGCGCCTCATCGATGCCTGCGCGAGCGCAGATCGCTGGCCTCTTCCCGCGCACGGCAGGACGGCCCGACGTTTCGCTCTTTTGATCGGTGTTGCGCGGCGCGACCTGGTGCTCGGGAGACTGGTGGAGGCTCATGCCGACGCAGTGGCGATCGCCGCCGAGCTGGGTTATCGCAGTCGTGAAAACGGTCAGAGGTGGGGGGTCTGGGCAGCCGGACCGCCCAATCGCGTGATGGCCTCGCGGATCGGGAGTCGGTGGGTCCTCGAAGGCGTCAAGTCGTGGTGCTCGGGTGCTTCCCTGGTGACCCATGCCTTGGTGGATGCCTCGGCACCTGACGGACAGCGCCTGTTCGCCGTCGCCGTTCGCGCTCCTGGAGTCCGGATACAGCCAGCCTCGTGGAGCGGCCCCGGCATGCAGCGCTCGGATACCCGCTCGGTCGCTTTCGCCCGGGCCGGCGCCGACCCGGTCGGAAAGCCCGACGAGTACCTCTCCCGACCTGGATTCTGGATGGGCGCGATCGGGGTCGCCGCATGTTGGCACGGCGGTTCTCGGGCTGTGGCGCAGCCTCTCTACGCTCGGGCTCGAAGCGCCGACGGCGATCCGATCACAATGGCGCACCTCGGCGCCGTCCACACCGCAATTTCGGAGGACATTGCCGTCCTTCGGGCGGCCGCCGAGAAGGTGGACCGCTTCCCTCTTCGTGACCATTCGGTGTTGGCCCTGACCGTTCGTGACACCGTCGAGCGCAACGCCATCGAAATCATGGACCGTGTGGGTCGCGCGCTCGGTCCGGCGCCCTTGGCAGAGGACGGAGGTCATGCCCGTACCGTCGTGGATTTGTCCGTGTATGTCCGCCAGAGTCACGCCGACTTCGATCGTGCCGAAATCGGCCGTCGCGTGTCGGAGAATACAACGTGATAGCACGAGACTGGCAGTGACGCCGTCACTCCGAGGCCGGGGGACGCCCGAGGCCATCTGGTCGAAGTGCGAGCAGTTGGCCGACCTACCGACTTGGCATCCCGAACCGCCAGTCAGCGGCAGGGTACTCGTTGTCGCACCCCACCCCGACGACGAGATCCTCGGCGCGGGGGCACGATCGCCCGTCTGTGCGGCGCGGGAGCACACGCGGAGTTGCTCGCGGTCACCGACGGCGAGCACAGTCACCCCGGGATGGAAGAGCACCTCCGGACCCTTCGTCCCCAAGAAACCTTGGCGGCTGCCGCACAGCTCGGAATCGAGTTCCATCGGGTCCACCATCTGCAGCACCCTGATGGCCAGGTCGACGAAACGCGGTTGACAGAGCAGCTGACGGACCTTCTCGACGAAGGTGACATGGTTCTGGCGCCATGGCTCCGAGATGGGCATCCCGATCACGACGCCACCGGTCGAGCTGCCCAACGAGCGACCAGGCGGACCGGCGTCGAGCTGCTTTCCTACCTGGTCTGGGCCTGGCACTGGGCCGGACCGACCGATCTGCCTTGGCAACACACGTCTTCGGATCGACATCGCCGCCCTGGCGACCCGCAAGCGCAAGGCGGCGGCCTGCTTCCGCAGTCAGACCTCCGTCGATCCCATCGTCCTTCCCGCTTACGTCCGATGCCGGCTCCTGCGTACGTATGAAGTGGTGCTGCGGCCATGAGCGTTCCCGTTGCGTACTTCGACGACATGTACGCCCGGTCGGACGACCCCTGGGGATTCCGTACCAGGTGGTACGAGGCCAGGAAGCGCTCACTCCTTCTCGCCTCCCTCCAGTCCGAGCACTACTCGTCTGCCTTCGAGCCGGGGTGCTCCATTGGTGCGACGACCGCGTGCTTGTCCGCCCGCGTCGACCGCCTGATGGCGATGGACGTCGCACCGCGGGCGCTCGACATGGCCCGAGCCGCCCTTCCTCACGACGTCGAGCTCGTACAGGGGCACGTGCCGCGCGACTGGCCCGACGGTCGATTCGATCTCGTGATCGTCTCGGAGTTGGCCTACTATCTCGGAAGAGCGGAGTGCGAGCTACTGGCTGATCTGGCCAGCCGCTCGACGGACGAACTGGTCGTCATCCACTGGAGGCACCCAGTCGACGGCTATCCGCTCCGTGGTGACGACGCGCAGGAAATATTCAGCAAGGCCGCAGTAGACCAAGGACTCGAACACCTTGTCGCGCATCGCGAGCCCGATTTTCGGCTCGACAGCTGGTGTCGCGATCGCCGTTCGCCGGCCGCCCGCGCCGGGCTGGTCTCATGACCGAAATTCGACAGGTCGCCGTCGTTGTCCCGGCCCGCGACGAGGAGACGTTGCTGCCGGGCTGCCTCGAAGCCTTGGGCGTCGCGGTTCAGAACTCTCCGGTGCCGACGCATGCAATCGTCGTGCTCGACACCTGTACCGACGGCTCAGCAGATATCTGCCGCCAGCATCGGGTGGAGACGATCGAAGTGGAGTTTGCAAATGTCGGCCGGGCTCGTCATGCCGGTGTCATCAGTGCGATTCAGTCGGCGGTTTCAGCTTCGTCGCTCTGGATCGCCAACACCGATGCCGATAGTCGAGTGACGCCCGACTGGGTGGCCGAGCAGGTTCGGCTGGCTGAACAAGGAGCGGATGCCGTGCTTGGTGTCACCGACGTCACCTCAGAGCTTCAGGCGTCCCAGCTGCGAGCCCATCAAGCCGCGTACACCCGCCGCATAGGGCCGAACGGTTCTCACAGCCACGTGCATGGGGCGAACCTCGGCATCAGGGCGAGCACCTATCTCGACGCAGGAGGCTTCCCCCCGTTGACCGACCATGAAGACCGACAACTCGTTCTACGAGTCCGAGCCATGCGTTCCCCCGTCGTCGTCACGACCACCAGTCTCTGCGTCGAAACGAGTGGACGGACCATGGGACGCTGCCACAATGGTTTCGCCCGGTCCATCGCCAACCTGGCCGCCGATGCGGCGATCGCATCGGGCCTGTAGCCCCTCCCCCGTGGCCGCTTCACGCGAAGGAGGACGCGTTCAGCTCGGCTCACGTATCAGACGGCCGCTCAGAGCTCCCCGATATCAGGCCAAACATCTGCCATCTCGTTCACTCGCGGGCTCTCCGTGTCCG
Source organism: uncultured Acidimicrobiaceae bacterium (assembly GCA_963824445.1). GTDB lineage: Bacteria > Actinomycetota > Acidimicrobiia > Acidimicrobiales > RAAP-2 > Bog-473. The sequence continues at coordinate 507,618 of CAWGPG010000006.1, forward strand.
TCGCGGTCATGAGAATGTGTCCGAGATCCAGGATCTCGAGCACATTGGCAATGTGTTCCGGGACGGCTTCAAGGCATAGCCTCCGGTGTCTCTTGGCTGCTGCAATCTGATAGCGGAGCAGCTCGCAGATCGCCCTCGAATCGACGAACGAAAGCCCCCCGATATCTACCAGCAACAAATCCATCGAGTCGACCAGAGCCTGATCAAGGGCTTCGCGGAGCGCGTCAAGAGCGGTGATATCGAGCTCGCCGCTCAAGTAGACGTGGCCGTCGGGCCCGACAGCGGCTCGAAATCCGTAGAAGTCGACGCGAGAGTCTCGCCGCCAACGGGCATTTCCGATGGGCGGCTGCTGTGCCCCCCACTGAGTCTTCGCATCTCGAGCGAACCGGGCCCTCGGTAGGTCCTCGTCCGCCGTCACGTAGTCGAGGCTGGCGGCGAATGGATAACGGGCGCCAAGTGGCCGGCGGCCCAACACGCGCGGGCTCCGTGACACGAAGTCATGGCGGCTAAGGCTTTGTGTAGGGCTGCCGAGGTCGACGATGGGAGGCTGCTCGCCAGGTTGTGCAATTCATTGGGATCAGTGGCCCGATAGTAGAACTCGCGGCTGCCATCGACGTACTCAACGTATGTGTATGTCGTCGTCCGTAATGCGTTGTAGGTGGGCGGGTTGCCTGAGTCCCTTGGAGGGTAGTCAGGGTCTGACGGGTTGGTGTCCGGTCCGTGGTGCTCGACCAGAGCGGAATCGCGCCACCCGGCTGTCTTCCCAGAAGTCAACAGTGGGAGCAAGCTGTGACCATCCACGTCGGCGGGGGTGGCGGCGTGGCCGATTGCCTCGAAGGTCGGGCACAAGTCAATGTTCTGGGCTGGTGCGGCGATGGTCTTTCCAGATCTGACGCCTGGACCGGCTATGACCAGGGGCACGTTCACGTCAGTGTCGAAGGCGGTCATCTTTCCTGGGTTCAATCGGTACTCGCCCATGTGATAACCGTTGTCGGAGCTAAAGACGAAATCAGTGTCCTTTGCCTCGCCAGCAGCGCGCAGCGTCGATTCCAAGTGGGCGATCATTCGGTCGACGGATTGCACGTCTTGCACCCGCTTGCGGAAGTCGGTGTTGATAGCGGCTTGCTCCCCAGGTGTGAGGGGGGTCCGCCCCGCAAGCCACGGCGGCGGGTCGGAGGGTAGGACGTCGTAGGCCCTTGTGCGTGGAGCTTGGAGACCCGGAAAGGAGTGGGCATCTCGCGGTGCCGGCACGTAGGGCGAATGCGGCGCGAAGGTGGCGACCTCGACCATGAAGGGACTATGGGCTCTGGCCGCTCCTTGGATGAAGGAAGAGGCCTTGGACGAGAGCACATCGGTGAGGTAGTCCCCAGGAGCACTGTCGTAGTGGACCACGTGGTGGTCCTGATTGAGGTTGTAATCGAACTCGCGGTAGCCGTTGCCGGCGACGTCCCATTCGTCCCAACCGGGGGGCACATATGGTGAGATGCCTCCGAGTTTGGCGGCCGGCTGGTAGCCGTTGAGGTATTTGCCCATCATGGCCGTCTTGTAGCCGACTTTCTGGAGGGCGGTTGCGAAGGTGGACGTCTCCTCACCGTGGGAGTGGAACACATGAAAGCCGCCGTCGTCACCGGCGTTCGTGAACACCCCGGTATTGTGGGGGAACCGGCCTGAGAAGATCGAAGAACGCGATGGGCAACAGAGCGAGTCTGTGACGGTGTAGTTGTTGAACGTAGTACCGGCCCGCTCCAGAGACAGCACGTGAGGCATGTACTGCACCAGGTTCTTCGCCAGGTCGTCGGTCAGAACGAACACGATATTCGGACGTGCCGGTGACGCGGAGGACGAGCTCGGGTCGTACGCGGAGATCCCGACCATCGGGATGAGCGCGACGATGAAGAGCACGGCATGACTCGTGTATCGAAGTGATCTCAGACGGCCAAGAGTGCTGGAGGCGGCCATGACAGTTGAGGCTATGGCTCCGGCGAACTGTTGCGACCCCAATTCATTGATCTCTGTTCATACCCTCACATAATGACCACAACTTGCCGACGCCTCACCCGGCCGTCCGAGACGCGACGATGATCAGAAGTCACGACACTCCCTCACCCGCTGTCACGGCGGTAGTCGGAGAAGCGAGGAGAAAGTCTGCACACGCCGGACAACACTCGGCGACCCACCTGAGCCGGACGGTAGGCGGGCGCCGCAACGGAAAGCAAAGATCACGTCGCCCCGAAATGGCTGTCTAGGCGCGTTGCCGTTCTACGAACTGCAGAAGGGTCTGGCAGGCCCACGTTCGTCGAAGGCAGACCGTCGGGTCCGAAAATGCGGACCCACGCAACCGGCACGACCTGGTGCAGTTCTGATCCGACGCTGGAGCCGCATGGTGAGCACCAACGCTGGTTCATATCGTTCGCCGCGAGCCTGAGCCGGACCTGGCGGAAGATTGATCACCGCAGGACCGGTCTCCTTCGAAGGAGCTGGAGCCGGTTGATGACCGCGCAGACGGCCGCATCATGCCGCAGGCCAGAAGGTCGAGAGGTCGTGGGATTCCGTGAATGGGCTGGCCTCGGGCGGGGCACAATAAAGGGAGCCGTGGCGGTCATCCGCGGGTGCCCGACGGGTGTCCCTCGACGAAAGGAGTAGAAACATGACCGAGTCGACCGATGGGCGCCCCCCAACCACGACCGATGCCGGGATCCCGGTGGCGAGCCAGGAGCATTCCCTCACGATCGGTCCCGACGGACCGGTCCTGCTGCAAGATTTCTACTTGATCGAACAGATGGCGAACTTCAACCGGGAACGCATTCCCGAACGACAGCCGCACGCCAAGGGAGGCGGCGCGTTCGGGACCTTCAGCGTGAGCAACGACGTCAGCCGGTACACCAAGGCGGCGGTGTTCCAGCCCGGCGCCCAGACCGACCTGGTCATTCGCTTCTCGACCGTGGCTGGTGAGCGCGGCTCACCCGACACGTGGCGCGACCCGCGGGGCTTCGCGGTCAAGTTCTACACCTCGGAAGGGAACCTTGACATTGTCGGGAACAACACGCCGGTCTTCTTCATCAAGGATCCGCTGAAGTTCCAAAACTTCATCCGCTCCCAAAAGCGATTGGCCGCGAGCAACTTGCGTAGCGCCGACATGCAATGGGATTTCTGGACCCTATCGCCCGAGTCCGCCCACATGGTCACGTGGTTGATGGGCGACCGAGGTATCCCGAGGTCCTGGCGGCATATGAACGGCTACTCGTCGCACACATATATGTGGGTCAACACCAACGACGAGCGGTTCTGGGTGAAGTACCACTTCAAGACCGACCAAGGGATTGAGTTCCTCACCCAGGACGACGCAGACCGCATCGCCGGTGAGGACGGGGATTACCACCAGCGCGACCTTTTCAACGCCATCGAGCAAGGCGACTTTCCCAGTTGGACCCTGAAAATGCAGATCATGCCTTTTGAGGAAGCCACGAGCTACCGATTCAACCCGTTCGATCTCACCAAGGTGTGGCCCCACGGCGACTATCCCCTGATAGAGGTGGGCAAGCTCATGCTGAACCGAAACGTCACCGACTATCACACCGAGATGGAGCAGGCAGCGTTCCAACCGAACAACGTCGTGCCCGGCACCGGCCTGTCCCCAGACAAGATGTTGCTGGCCCGAGGGTTTGCCTACGCTGATGCCCACCGGGCTCGACTGGGTGTCAACTACCAGCAGATCCCTGTCAACCGACCCAAAGTCGAGGTTCGGGCCTACTCAAAAGACGGAGCCATGCGTGTCGAGAACGCGACAGATCCCGTGTACTACCCCAATTCGGTCGAAGGCGCCCCCGCTGCCGATAATCACACGTACGCCGAGCGGGCAGTCTGGGCGGCCGAGGGTGACATGGTACGGGCGGCCTACACCCGCCACACGGAGGACGACGACTTCGGCCAAGCCAACACCATGATCAACGACGTTCTCGATGATGCCGGACGCGACCGGCTCGTCGAAAACGTCTCCGGACACGCTGCTGCAGTGAGTCGCGAAGACATACTCCAGCGTGTGTTCGACTATTGGCGCAACATCGACAAGTCCATCGGTGATCAGATCGAAGCTGCCTGTCTCCAAAAGCGCAAGACTGGTGGCGAGAACAAGCTTCTCGACTGACCACATACTCCCTTCCGAAGAGCGGTGGCATCGGCTGTCGAGGCCAAGAAAACATCCTTGCCCCCAACCGCGACCAGTTGTCAGCGAAGGTGGAGCGCGAGACGGCGTAAGAGACGGTCACGCTGTGCGAGCACCCGTTATTGGATACGCCTTCTGGGTATCGCCCTGGATGTGACTATCCCGGAAGATCCAACTCCCATCGAACCTGAGCCCGAACCGAACCCGCCGTCTCCGATTCCAGATCCAGAGCCCCTGGCTCGTTGAGAGACGCCGTCCCCGATCGCCGTCGTGATTTTGATCGAGTCGATCCACGCTCATGGCCGTGAGCCGAGAGATGTTGCACTCGTCAAAGTGGTGGCCATGAGGCGGATCACGGATCACCGCGGTGTCGCTGGACAGGGCTCGGCCATACAGAAAAACCACCGGGTCGCTCCACTCGCGCTCCTCTTGGTGGCCGGCGGGACACTGGTCCTGAGCGGCTGTTCTGGTGGCGGGTCGTTGACCTCTGGTGGCCCCTCCCACCGAACCACCAGGCCTCGCGCGACGACCTCGGTCACGAGTTCGACGTCCACTACGTCGTTGACCACCACATCAACCCTCGTCGTCTCGAGCCCGGCCGGCGGCCCGGTGCCGTCGGGCTTCCGGGCCCAGTCAGCCACCTTCGTCTCGGCCGATCAGGGATGGGTTCTCGGCTCTGCCGCCATGCGCCACAGCCTGTGCATTCCGTCGTCCGGACGAACGACGACGGTGTGACTTGGGTCGGTATTCCTGCGCCGACCGACGGACTCGATAATCCGCGGTCCGGATCAACGCTCCAGAGCGGCGTCAGCGAGATCCGCTTCGCCGACAATCTGAATGGATGGGTGTTCGGATCCGATCTGTGGTCGACACATGACGGCGGGGCTACGTGGTCCCGCGTCACGTCTGGACCCGGGGCTGCGAGCGTGGTCGACCTCGAGAGCAGCGGAGGCTCGGTCTACGTGGTCACCCAACAATGCTCCCCCGAAGCGCCCACCTGCCCCAGTCTGCTCTGGCGCGACTCCAACGCTTCCGACGCCTTTCAGACGGTGGCCAGTTTCAACCTCGCGCCTGACGACGGGTCCGCCCTTCCAGTACTTGCCATCCATGACACCACTGGTTACCTGGTGACCGCGGCGACGAGCGGCGGTGGGGCGACGCCCGGGCTGTTGACGAGCGCCAATGGGACAACGTGGTCACCGGAGCCGGACCCGTGCCCCGCGCCGCTGGACGAAATATCGATCGCCCCAGTCGATACGGTGCGCGCTGCCCTGCTCTGTTCCGGCGAGGGCGCCGCTGGATCCACCACCAAGGCCGTCCTGGCCACGAGTGTTGGGGGTCACATCTGGATTCCCGAGGGATCGCCACCTCCCTCAGGCGGAGATGGCGGGATCCTGAGCGCCGCCCATGTCAGCACTCTGGCCATCGCCACCAGCTCAGCCGCCACTCAGATCTACCGCTCGGTGAAAGGGGGAACCACGGGACGACCCCACTCTTTCTCAACGACGGCGGAGAGGGGTGGGGCGACTTCGGCTTCACCGACAATGGGCACGGGTTCGCAATTCATGCCCCGATCGGGCGATATCAGAACGCCGCGACGAGCACCACGTCGGCGGACACCAGCTCCATGTACATCACTTCGAACGCGGGGGGAACCTGGTCCCGAGTGGTCTTCTGAGACAAAGCGTGGCCTTGCCCGTCTCCGAACGCATGTGTTAGCCCGGTGCGTATGTCATCCCGCGATCATGGCCGTCGAGGCCTCAGCCGGAGCCTGGCGTGACCGAATCGGGTTCGGGTCTTGCGCCATTGCCCGTGAACGAGTGGAGCGACGAGGCGAAGGATGTGCTGCCGCGTTACCTCCGGCGCCCTGAGCTCTACCTCTCCGGGAAGCCTGACGCCCAGCCGATGCCTCAGGCTCTGGGCCTGTTCGCTCACCACGTGGACCTTGGCTCGGCCTGGATGTCCTTCACCGACTTCCTGGTCGGCGAGCGCTCCACTCTCGACCCTGCGCTGCGGGAGCTTGCCATCTTGCGCGTGGCGTGGCGGACCGGATCGGCCTACGAGTGGAAGCAGCACACGCGGATCGGGCTCGGCACGGGGCTCACCACCGCGCAGCTCCATGCGTTCCCCGACGGGCCGGTCGCAGAGGTCTGGACGCCGCTCGAGCGCAGCGTCCTGGAGGCCGTCGATCAGATCGTCGACACTTCCTGCGTCGAGGAGGGGACCTGGCGGGCGTTGGCGTCGTCGCTCGAACCTCCCCAGCTGTTGGAACTCACCTTCGTAATCGGCGGCTATCTGTGCTTCGCCGTCGTCGCCAACAGCGTCCGACTGGAGCCTGATCCGCCTACGGAACAGGTCGACGCGCCGGAGCTCCCGGGTCGCTGACGGGACGATCTACCTCGCCCACCGAGACCGGCGTGCCGCAGCTTCGTCAGTGGCGGCGGTGATCACCTGGTTACGGTTCTCCAGCTCCAACGCGGCGTGAAGGTCGGGCGCGTCGGCGTTCACCTGAAGGGCATGCTTGGTCATCTGGGTGGCGAGGGGGGGCAGGTCGGCGATCGCCGACGCCCGCTCGAGTGCGCGGTCTATGAGCGCACCGGGTTCGACGAGCTCGCTCACCAGGCCACGCCGATCGGCCTCTTCTGCGGTCACCGTGCGTCCGGTGAGCATCCAATCGGCGGCGACGCTCGTGCCACGATCCTCGGCAGGTGGTAGCTCATGCCCATCTCGGCGCCGGTGAGACCCAGAAGGATGGCAGCGTTGCCGAAGGACGCTTGCGTCGAGCACAGCCGTACGTCAGCTGCGAGGCAGAGCGCGAGGCCCCCGCCGACACAGGGGCCGTTCACGGCGCCGATCACGGGCTGCGGCAGCTCGCGCAGCGCCACGGGGAGAGATGCCATCATCTCCTGGAAACGCAGCCGGTTCAGGGCGGCCGCCCCAGCGTCCGGTACGCCCGGGCCGAAGTCGCGGACGTCGATCCCCGAGCAGAAGCCCCGCCCCGCACCGGTCAGCACGACCGCACGCACCCCTTCGTCGGCCCCGAGGGCGGCGCAGGTCTCGATGAGCTCCGCCACCATCCGGTGGTTGATCGCGTTCAGGCGATCGGGGCGGTTCAACGTGATCACCACGACGCCTGGGCGCGGTGCATCGACCGCGAGGGTCTCGGGCACGTTCAGACCCGCTCGACGATGGTCGCCGTGCCCATGCCGCCTCCGGTGCACATGGTCACGAGGCCGGTGGCGAGGTCACGGCGTTCGAGCTCGTCCACAACCGTGGCGATCAGCATGGCACCTGTCGCTCCGATCGGGTGACCGAGCGCGATGGCGCCCCCGTTGACGTTGACTCGGTCATGCTCGAGTCCCAGGTCTCGCATCGTCTTGAGCGGCACAGCAGCGAAGGCTTCGTTGATCTCCCAGAGATCGATGTCGCCAGTGCCCATGCCTGCCTTGGCCAAGCAACGCTCCGCCGCAGGTCCTGGAGCGGTCAACATGATGACGGGCTCCGACCCGACGGCAGCCGTGGCGCGAATGCGAGCACGGGGCGCGACGCCGTGGGCCCGCACCCAGTCCTCGGACGCGACCAGCGCCGCGCCTGCACCGTCAACGACGCCAGAGGAGTTGCCGGCGTGGTGGACGTGCTCGATGTGGTCGATCCCCCGATAGCGCTCGAGACATGTCTCGTCGAACGTGCGGCTGTCGCCCTCGAGCGTCGCGCCCCCCATCTCAGCGAAAGCGGGTCGGAGCCGCGCCAGGCTCTCCATGGTGGTGCCCGGACGGAGGTGCTCGTCGCGTTCAAGCAGGACACGGCCGTCCTCGTCGGTCACGGCGACGAGGGCGCGGTCGAACCGTCCCTGCTCGGTCGCCTCAGCAGCACGGCGCTGACTCTCGACCGCGAACGAGTCCACGTCGTCGCGGCTGAACTTCTCCAGCGTGGCGATCAGATCGGCCGAGATGCCCTGCGGGACCGTGGGTGCTACGGCCCGAAGGTCGGGGTTTCTCCCGTCGATCGTCGACAAGCCCACCGTCACGTCCCACCGCGACATCGACTCCACCCCGCCTGCGACCACGAGGTCCTGTGCCCCCGAGCCGACCCCATCGCGGCCACTGTGATGGCCTGTTGCCCTGAGCCGCAGAACCGGTTGAGCGTCATGCCGGGAACGGTCTCGGGCCATCCGACCAAGAGCGCGGACAGGCCGCGATGTCGTCGCCGTGGTCGCCGCTCAGAATCCCGTTCCCGGCGACGACGTCGTCGACCTCGCCGGGATCGAACCCAACCCGCGACGCCAGCGCAACGAGGCACGACCCGAACAGGCGCTGAGGGTGGACACCGTGCAGGGCACCGTCGGGGCGGCCCCTCCCACGAGGTGTCCGCACCGCGTCGACGATGAAGGCGTCGCCCATGTCAGGACGCGAATCCGTCTCGACGCCGTCGGTGCCGCGACGGTGCTCGCCCGTTGTGCCGCAATGTCACCGTTTCGACCGACCGATCGTGGAGCATCCGACAGTGATAGCACCGAGTGATCCGAGAGGCCAACGGACGGTGGTGACGGCACGGGCGAGCATTGGGCTCGGGCGACGAACTCCTCAGGGAGAGAATGGCGGGGTCTCTCTGGCGGAATTCACCCGACGAGCTCGACCGCCCGCGTCAGGAGTCGCGGCAAAGTCTGGACCATCGCCTCGACCTCGCGGTCAGGTGTCGGGCGACGGCGATTGTGCTTGACGATGAGCGACCAGGTCGCGGCCGACTTGAACGAGGCCAAGGCGACGAACCAGTCCAGGTGCTCAAGCTTCCGGCCTGATGCGTCCTCGTAGACCGAGCGCAGCTCGGTGACCGACGGCGTCGAGCCCACGTAACGGGTGGGACGACGGTAGGTGGTCGGATCGGCGTTGAGCAGGAACCAGCCGAGGTCGACGCGTGGATCGCCGATCGACCAGATCTCCCAGTCGACGACCGCGGCAATCCCGTTCCCGACGGAGAGGAGGTTCCCGAGCCGGAAGTCCCCATGGACGATGGCTGCCGGATCCGCGTCCGGCAGGGAGGAACGCAGGGCGCCCGCGGCGTCTTCCCACCCGGGCACCAGCGACTGGTCGACGGTCGACAGCAGTGTCGACCAACGGTCGACCTCCTCTGCCGGTCCGACGACGGGTTCTCCGATGAGACAGACGGTTGGCGGAGCGAAGCGGTGCAGCGCCGCCAGCGCCCGGGCCGCATTGCGCAGCCGCTCCGCCAGCACGCCCCGGTCGGGTTCGTCCGTCGGTTCGACGTCGAACAGGGGCTCGAGCGACGATCCCTCGACGAACGACATGACGAAGAGCGGCGGGACCTCCGGTGGCGCTCCCGCGTCCTCCCAGATGATCTCGGGCACCGGCACGGGGCTCGGGCCGAGCGCCCGGATGACGCGAGCCTGCCGCAGGACGTCACGGTTCCGGACCGGCTGCATTCCGGGCGGCGCCACCTTGACGGCGACGCGCTGCTGGGCGAGCGTGCCGACGTACGTCAGGCTCGACGCTCCGCCCGACAATGGGCGCAGTCCACTCACGCCGGTGGGCGCGAGACGAGCCGACAGCTCCCGGAGGTCCGGCTCGGGCATCGGCCTATTATCCCGGGCGACGAGGGGAGGCACCGTGGCCGGGCCGTGCGAGGGAAAGGTCGCGCTGGTGACGGGCGCCAGCCGGGGGCTCGGAAAGTCCATTGCCGCGCAGACTGGCGGCCGAGGGTGCGACGGTCGCGATCACGGCACGGACAATGGATCCCGACCCCAAGTACTCAAGGCTCTCTGGTCGAGACCTGTCGCGAGATCGACGAGGCCGGCGGGACCGCGGTCGCCGTGCCGTCGGACCTCTCGAAGCCCGACGACCGCGAGCGCATGTTCGCCGAGGTGGTGAAGCAGGTCGGTCCACCCGAGATCCTGGTGAACAACGCGGCGGTGACCTTCCTCCGACCGCTCGATGATTTCCCCGAGCGGCGCGCGCGCTGCTCATGGTCGAGATGCACCTGATGGCACCGCTGCACCTCACCCAGCTCGCCCTGCCCGCCATGCGCGAGCGCAGGCGCGGGTGGGTGCTCAATCTCACGTCGGTCGCCGGCGACCACCCGTCGGGACCACCGTTCTCCGGCTTCGACCGGAGCGCGGGCTTCGGCATGTACGGGACGGTCAAGGCGGGGCTCAACCGCCTCACCCTGAGCCTCGCGGCCGAGCTCTACGACGACGGCATCGCGGTGAACGCGGCGGCGCCCACCAACCCGGTCGCCACCCCGGGGGCAGGGACGCTCGACCTGGCCAAGGAGGACACCGAGGACATCGAGCTGATCACGCAGACGGCCTTCTTGCTGTGCACCGGGGACCCGAGAACGGTGACCGGCCGCATCGTCCAGACTCAGCCCTTCTTGCGGGAGGCCGGTTGGCGGCGCTGAGATGCCGGTTGGCTGCGTGAAGCGGTGGTGGATCGTGGTGGCCTGAGCACCCCTGAGAACCACACGACAACCTGGTTTACGAGCTGTGGCTCGCTCGGGCTCTCGCCGGGCGTCTCGAGCCCATGCTGACCGCCGAGGACGAGCGCGAGCTGTACCGGTACGCCGGCCGCCTGCAGCTTCGCTTGGAGATTCAGGGACTGCGAGGGCGGCGCGATGGTGTCCGCGGTGCCTTGGAGGATCAGGAACGGCGGGTCGCCGGGACGGACGTACGTCGTCGGGCTCAGCCGTACCAAGTCGTTGTTCGCGTTTGCAACCGATGGCGGTCCGATGATGCGGGCGATCTGGGACGCGGCGATCTTGTCGCCGCCTGGGAGCGACCGGAGGTAGCTGACCTCCGCCGGCAGGTCGACGATTCCGTACATGTCGACGACCGCTTGTAGCCGATTCGACTGCTGCTGATAGGGGCCCGCGAAGAACCCGGTCGACCGGGCGCGGTGGCCACCAGGCTCACGAGCTGGCCCCCGGCGCTATCGCCCCAGGCTCCGATGTGGCGGGGGTCGATGCCGAGAGTGTGGGCCCAAGTCCGCAAATACCTCACCGCGCAGGCGGTGTCCTCCGCCTGAGCCGGCGCTTTGTACTTCGGCGCGAGCCGGTAATCGATCGCGGCGACGACGAAGCCGGCCCGGTTGAGGGCCGGACGGAGGCGGTCGATGAAACCTGTCTGGCCGAGGCTGCCGCCCACCCAGTCACCGCCGTGGACGAAGAGCACGGCCGGCCTGGCACCCCCGGACTCCGGTGCCGTGAGCAGCATCGACTGGCCGCTGCAGTAATCGACGCTCTCGCGTGCGCCCGGCCCGAGTGCTGCCGGTGCCTGGCTGCCGGCAGGGGCGGAGCCCGCCTGGGCTGAAGGCCCGCAGGCCGACACGAGAGCACCTAGCGCCACGACAACCAAGATCGCAACCGACCCCCGGTGGCCGACGGACATCAGCCGCTCGAGCAGGCTGGACTCGACGCGGCGACCGACACGCAGCACTGCTCCTCCGTCACGTTGGGGACTGAACCCGCGCATCGTAGGGCGGGATGAGTGACTCAGCCCTTCACCACGCGCCGGGCCATGAAGAGGACGTGCTCGCGCTCGTAGGTGTCCGCCATGTCGGGGTGCGCCTCCCGGAGATGCGCGAGGGAGACGTCCACGATGTCGTCTTCCGTGAGTCCCGTCAGCACCTCGCCGCACGGACAGTTCACCACGTAGTGGAATTCGAGCTCGCCGGGATTCGATCCGCTGCCGCCACCAGTCATGGTCGCCAGACTAGGGCGCGGCGGGCGTCGGTCCTCGACTCACCAGGTGTCGACGAACGGACGTCGCTGGTCGCCGGTCGCCCATTGCGCCGGTGGTCCGGCCGCGTCGAGGGCGTGGACGAAACGAGCCCTCGTGTGAGCCGGGTCGATCACGTCGTCGATCTCGAAGTGCTCCGCGACGTGCAGGGCCTTTCCGTGTTCGTAGGCGCGAGCCACCATGGCCTCAAAGGCCGCGTCGCGTTCATCGGGATCGTCAATGGCATCGAGCTCGCGACGGAAGCCGAGTCGCACCGCGCCTTCCAGGCCCATGCCGCCAAGCTCACCGGTCGGCCAGGCCACAGTGAAGAGCGGACGGCGGAACGACCCGCCGGCCATGGACTGGGCGCCCAACCCGTAGCCCTTGCGCAGCACGACCGTGGCGAAGGGGACGGTCAGGCTGGCCCCGACCACGAACAATCGGCTGACGTGGCGGACGAGCGCGGTCTCCTCTGCCGCCGGCCCCACCATGAAGCCGGGCGTATCGCAGAGGAACAGCACCGGCAGGCCGAACGCCTCGCAGAGCTGCAGGAAACGAGCCGCCTTGTCTGCGCACACGGCATCGATCGCCCCCGCGAGGTGCATCGGGTTGTTGGCGACGACACCGAATGGCCGTCCCTCTACCCGAGCAAGAGCGGTGACCATGCCCGGAGCGAAGCCCGGACGCAACTCGAGCACCGAACCGGTGTCGGCCAACAGATCCAACGCCGCGTGCACGTCGTACACCCGGCGCCGGTCCGGCGGCACGACCTCACGGAGCTGTTCCTGGTCGGCGCAGGTCCAGTCGTGCACCTCCCCTTGAAAGTAGGAGAGGTAGCGGCGGGCGACGTCCACCGCTTCACGTTCGTCGGCGGCGAGCACGTCGATCACGCCGTTGGGCACCTGCACCTCAACCGGGCCGACGTCATCGGGTGCGACGACACCGAGGCCGCCCCCTTCGATCATGGCGGGACCGCCCATCCCGATGGTGGCATCGGGCGTCGCGATGATCACGTGACAACAGCCGAGCAACGCTGCGTTGCCCGCGAAGCAGCGTCCGGAGACGACACCGACGAGCGGCACGCGGCCGCTGAGTGCTCCGAAGAGGGCGAAGGCTTCCGTATCGAGACCCGTCACCGCGGCGACGTCGGTGTCACCGGGACGTCCGCCGCCTCCCTCGGCGAAGAGGACCACCGGGAGGCGCAGCCGGTCGACCAGGTGCGAAGAGGCGATCCTTCTTGCGGTGGTTCATCTGCCCCTGGGTGCCGGCCAGGACCGAGTAGTCGTAGGACAGCACAGCACACCGCGAGCGCTCCGGGCCGAAGAGGTCACCGTTGACGCGGGCCAGTCCGGCGACGAGCCCATCCGCCGGCGTGTTGGCGACCAGGTCCTCACGGCTGCGGCGTGCCCGCTGGGCCGCCACCACGAGAGCCCCGTACTCCTCGAAGGTGCCGGGGTCGCAGAGGTCTTCGATGTTCTCCCGCGCCGTGCGTCGCCCTTGGGCGTGGCGGCGCTCGGTCGCGGCGTGGCGACCGCTGTCGAGCGTGGCCGCGACACGGGCCCGAAGGTCCGCCAGCTCGGGGCGCAACGGGGTCCCGGCTCGGTGGCCGTCGACAGTGTCGAGGGAGGCCCCTGCTGGAGTCGGGATCTCGTCACCCGGCGGGGAGACAACATCCTCCTCGCGTAACCGAAGGAGGACATCACCGGACTGCACGGTGTCACCCACGGCTACCAGCACGGCCTCCACCCGGCCAGACACGCCAGCCTCGACGGGGTGTTCCATCTTCATGGACTCGAGCACGACCAGGATGGTTCCGGCTGCCACGAATTCGCCCGACGCGACTCCGACATGGAGCACGGTGCCCACGAACGGCGCGACGAGGTCAGTCGCGGCTGTCGCTGGGTGTGCGGCTTCGGGCATCCGCGCCATCATGCCCGATTGGCGCGGCGAAAGGAGCGGGCGCGACGAGGAACGCTCATCCTCTCGCACTCATCCGGCCTTGACGGCCCTCCCTTCATAGGCGAACGAGAACAGCTCCGGACCACCCATGTTGTAGGTCTCGATCGTCGTGACCGTGAGCCCGGCGTCTTCGATGAGCGTGTCGATTGAGCGGTTGAGGTGGCAACCGCCCATGACCTTGCCCCAGAGCGGAGTCAGCCGATCCTGCCACTGCGCCACCCGGGTCCTCGGGGAGCGCCCGTGCTCGACGAAATGCAAGGTCCCGCCGGGCCGCAGCACGCGGTTGGTCTCGCGCAACGCTTGGTCGACGTCGGGAATGGTGCAGAGGGTCCACGTGACGAGCACGTGGTCCACGGACTCGCTCTCGAGGGGGAGATCTTGGCCGTCGAGGCCGACCCAGTCGACAGGGAACGGCACCGCGGCCACTCGCGCCGCCGCCAGCGTGCGGGACGCCGCCGCCGGTTCGACCGCGAGCAGCCGTGTGACGGTTGTCGGCGTGTGGGGCAGGTTGCGCCCTGACCCAAATCCGAGCTCGAGGACATCTCCGCTCAATCCGGACGCGACACGGGCACGTACGTCCTCCATGCGCTTGCCCAGCATGACGTCGATGAACCGCGGGAGGACCTGGTCGTCGTAGAACCCCATCGCCGTACGGTAACGCTCCCTGGACGCAGCTCCGTCGAAGAGTGGAGCCGTGAGCGGACCGGCCTCTATGAAGCAGGCCGTCGCGGGCCTTCGAGCTCGCGCGAAGAAGCGTTCGACGAACGCCACCGTCTCGGCGTGGCCACTCGACATCTCGAGTGTCTCCTCCTCTATGACCATGAACCGCGAGATGCTCGTCATCAGCACTGTCCCGACGATGGGGGGCAGAACGTCCTCGTCTACGCCATAGCGCGCGGAACAGTTCCCGGATGCCGCGGAGCTGCTCGGACCGGTAGCGCTCGGCGGACGCCGTGATCTCGGCGCGGATCGCCTTCCGGTGGTTCGCCATGGCGGTGAATTCCATGGTGAGCGCCGTGCCCCGAGGGTCGCGGCTGAGCTCCCAAAGCGCCCACATCGGCTGCTCCGAGGCCAGGGCACGGGTTTGGCGCTCGAGACTCTGGTCGGCACGCTGGCGGAGCAGCGCAAGGAACAGATCGTCCATCGTGCGGAAGTAGTAGTGGACCAATTGCGGCTTCAGGCCTGCCTCCGCAGCCACGCGGCGCGACGTCACCGCCGCGTAGCCCTCCTCGAGCATGAGTCGCTCGGCCGCCTCGACCAGGGCGGACCGAGTCTTCGAGGTCTCCGTACCGATCCGTCGAGTGGTGCTCAGATGTACATGCCCCCGTTCACTCCGATGATCTGGCCGGTGACGTAGGCGCCGTCGTCAGAGCACAGGTACGAGCATGCGCCCGCGATGTCGTCCGGGGTCCCGGTACGACCGAGCGGCACCATGCGCGCCAAGACCTCGATGCTTGCCACGTTGCCTTCGGCTTCGCCCTTGCGCGCCATCGGAGTGTCCACGATCGTCGGCGGAATGGTATTCACCGTGATGCCACTCCCGGCCAACTCCCGGGCGAACGCCTTGGTGAGTCCGATCACGCCACCCTTGGAGGCGACGTAATGCGCCATGTTCGGCGCGCCCGACTGCGCGCTGGACGAAGAGATGGTGACGATGCGCCCCCATCCGGCCGCGACCATGTCCGGTACTGCCAGTTGCATACAGGTGAACGTGCCGGTGAGGTTCACCGCGATGATCCGGTCCCACTTCTCGGGCGTGATGTCCGCAACCGGGTCGAACGCCTCGATGCCCGCGCTGGTGACGAGGATCGTGATCGGTCCGAGTTCATTCCGCACCGCGGCGTACACCGCTTCGAGTGCGCCGCGGTCGGCCACGTCGACCTCGAAGGCCGCGGCGCGTGCGCCGGTGGCGGTGAGTGCGTCGACCGCCTGATGCCGCCAGTGCTCCGTCCCGGTCGAGCAGCGCCACTGCGTGGCCGTCGGCCGCGAGGCGTCGGGCGACGCCGAGCCCGATCCCCGACGCGGCGCCGGTGACGACGGCTACCCGGCCGCTCACGACGATGCCTCCGCCGAGGTGAACTCGATGTGCAGCGAGTGCAGCCCGCGCAACACCCAGGTGGGTTCGTAGTCGAAGTGGCGCTGGCCCGGCGGACCGTGGTGCTCCTCGGAGAGCCGGATGTCGCGCATACGGTCGAGGATGCGCTCGATGCTGACCCGGCCCTCCACCCGGGCCAGAGGGCCGCCGGGACAGGAGTGGGCGCCCCGGCCGAAGGCGATGTGGACCTTGGCGTTGGGCGGTCAAGCCGGAACTCGGCCGGGCACTCGAACAGGCGAGGGTCACGGTTGGCGGCGCCGTTGAGGAGCATGACCGGCGTTCCGGCGGCGATGTCGACGCCGGCCACCGTGGTCGGCCGGCGGGCCAGGCGGAAATCGGCCTTTACCGGGCTCTCGATGCGAAGCGCCTCCTCGATGAAATCGGGGATCCGCTCGTGGTGGGCGCGGAGCTCGTCCTGGAGCTCGGGGTACTCGGCCAGGTACTTCAGAGCGACGGCCAGCAGGCGGGCCGTCGTCTCCTGCCCCGCGGCAAACAGAAAGGTGGCCGTGCGTACCACGGAGGTCACGTCAGGTGTGGAACCGTCGGGGTAGGTGGCGAGGGCCAGGTCGGTGAGCACGTCGTCGCGCGGCTCGCGGCGGCGGTCCTCGATGTAGTTGGCGAACCAGTCGTCGAGCCATTCGAGTGCGTTGAGCGCCATCGCCCTCGCCGCCGCCGCCGATCTGGCCCGGCGAGCCGCTCAGCCCGAAGCCGTGCCGGAAGCGCTGGTGGTCGACCTCGGGCACGCCGAGCACGTCGGCCACGACGAGCATGGCGAACGGCTGGGAGTAGGCGCTGATGAACTCACAGTGGCCGTCGCCGACGAACTCGTCGATCTGCCGGTCGGCCTGGCGGCACATGAACGCCTCGTTCTCCTTGAGGCGCTTCGGGGTCAGCAGCCGCATGATCAGGGCCCGCTCCTGCGTGTGCGTCGGGCGGATCCATGGTCACCATGTGCTCGTTCATCGGCAGCTGATCCCGGTAGCGATCGATGATCGCGCCGACGTCGTCGCCTTCGAGCGGCACCGGGAAGGTGGCAAACGGGCCCGATCACCGAGTTGCACGATGAGAACGTCTCGCTGTCGAGGTAGATCTCGGTCGCCTCCTCGTACCCCGACACCGCGACGACGCCGTGGTGCGCCGTGGGCAGCACCGGGCACTTCGACCGCAGGTGGTCGAAGTACGGGTAGGGATCCTCGACGCAGCGACTCGTCGGTGAAGAAGTCGACGGAGTCGTAGTCGGGCACGGGGGTCCTCTTCTCTGTCTCGTGTGGCGGCTTTTGGTTTGATTTCCGGGATCCGGCGCCCGTGGGCGAGATGCTGAGCGGTTGCTTAGCACTTCAGGCAAGTGGGTGTCAACGTCGCGGCCGTCTCTGGCCGGAACGGTGCCGCGTAGTGTCGGGAACCGACGAGTGGAGGTGACCTCAATGGGCGCAGTCAACGTCGTGGACGAGCGGGCTCGGGTGCTCCGGGCCGCGCAGGAACTCGCTCCGGACCTCTCCGCCCGGGCGTCCGAGGCCGAGGCCCTTCGCACCATGCCCGAGGACCTGGTGGCACGGGTGAGAGAGGCGGGGCTGTTCCGGATGGCTCTGCCCGCAAGCCTCGGGGGCCTCGAGCTCGATCCTGTCACGATGATCGAGGTCGTCGAGACGCTCAGCGCGGCGGATGGCTCGGGGGGTTGGACGGTGCTCATCGGCAACAGCACGGCCTTCTTCGCCTGGCTCGATCCAACGGTCGCCAAGGAGATGATCGGTGACGACCTGGGCTTCTGCTCGACGAGCATGTTCGGGCCGTTCGGACAGGCCCGTGGTTCGGGCGAGGACGCCTTCACGGTGTCGGGCCGCTGGCCCTTCAACAGCGGCTGCCCGCACGCCGAGTGGCTCCAGGTGGGCGTCTTCGTGATGGCTGAGGAGGGTCCACGGATGCGTGACGGTGGAACCGAACCCGACTGGCGGTTCGCCTTCGTGCGGCGCGAGTCAGCGGTCATCGAGAACACCTGGGACGCGCTGGGGCTTCGCGGCACGGGGAGTCACCACCTGAGCCTCGACGAGATACGCGTGCCCGCCGAGCACTTCGCGGCGCCGGTCTACGAGTCGGCACGCGGCGACGGGCCGTTGTCATTCCTGGGCTTGTTCGACGTGGCGGCCGTCGTGATGGCCGGGTTCCCGCTCGGAGTGGCCCGGCGCGCCGTCGACGAGTTCACCCGCGATTGGCGCGGAGCAAGTTCAGAGGCAGCCCCGCCAACACAGTGGCCGGGAACGGTCATACCCAGATGTTGTTGAGCCAGGCGGAGAGTCGGCTTCGGTCGGCCCGGCTCTACGTCCATGACGTCGCGAGCGCCGTGTGGGAATCGTGCTGTGCCGGCGACCGGCCGCCGACCCAGCTACGGGCCGAACTGGCGCTGGCCACCTGCCACGCCATGAGAACGGCGCTCGAGGCCGTCGACTCCCTCTACCGGCTCGCAGGCGCTGAGGCTGTCTTCACAGGTCACCCCTTAGAGCGCTGCTTCCGCGACCTGCACGCCGGGAGCCAGCACATCATCTACAGCACCACGCAGGAGCAGCAGTTCGCTCGTGTCCGGCTCGGGATCGATCCCGGGATGCGCTGATCCGCCAGGCGTAGCGAGGGTCAGGTTCGAGAAGTCGGACCGCGAGGGTGACGCGTTCAGCTCGGCGGTCGACTCTCGTACTCTTCGTTGCTCACGTGCTCACCCCACTTGGACTCGGGACGGTCTGACTCGCCGACACCCTCGGTCACCGAGATGTGAGACATGGAATCGTCGGGTGACGCACCGTGCCAGTGCCATTCGTCCGACGGGGTGTGCACGACGTCACCTACCCGCATCTCAGTGACGATGCCGCCGCGGGCTTGCATCAGTCCAACCCCCTCGGTCACGTAGAGGGTCTGGCCGAGTGCATGTGAGTGCCAGGCCGTCCTGGCTGACGGGGCGAAGTGGACGAGATTGACCCGGACCCGCGACGGCTCCTCGCCGTACGCAATGGCCTCGATCGTCACGTCGCCCGTGAACATCTCGGCCGGCCCCTTGACCGCGGGCGTCTTCGGTCTGATCTCCATGCGTCCTCCCGGTTTCGAAACCTCCGGACCTGCTCGCCCATTCTGACCGCGGTCGGTCGACGATGCGCCGGGCGTCAGGGACGCATCGACCGACCCATGGAGTCGCGACGCACCCGTGGCGTCATCGCCGAGGTATCGACGATGCTCTCGCCACGAGCTCGGGGAGGAAGAGCTCCTGGCGATGACGATGGCCCGGTGTGGCGTATTCGTCGAGCAGCAGTTCCGCCGCAGCGCGACCCATGAGCGTGCGAGGCTGCGCCACCGAGGTGAGCGGCACGCTGGCCGCAGCCGCCAGCTCGATGTCGTCGTAGCCCACGACCGCCATCTGTTCCGGTATCCGAACCCCGTGCTGCAGGAGACACTGCGCAAGGCCGAAGGCGACGAGATCGTTGGCGCAGAAAACCGCCGTGGGGCGGTCGGGACCGGGCAGACCCAGAATGCGCTCGGCTGCCCTTCGACCTTCGGCGATGGTGAGCCCGGCTGTGTCGAGGCGTCGGACCCAGCGCTCTCCGAGGCCCGCTGCGACGGCCGCGTCGAGCGCGCCGGCCCGCCGCTGGGCCACCTGAGGCAGGATCTCCGGTCCGCCGACGAAACACAGGCTGCGATGACCGAGCTCGAGGAGGTGCCCGGCAGCCATGCGACCTCCCACGATGTCGTCGACGCCGACCGAGCACCACTCAGCGTCCTCTCCCGGGACACGGTCCACCAGGACCACCGGGATGCCGAGCTGGCGCAGTTGGACCAGCCGGGGGCTGCGGTCGTCGACGGCGGTGATGAGCACGCCGCGGACCCGGAGCTCGGTCAGCCGGTCGAGGTGACGCTCCTCACGGCCGGCGTCCTGGTCGGAGTCGCACAAGAAGACGGACAATCCACGGGCGGCGGCGACGTCGTCGACCCCGCGAGCGACGTCGGTGAAGAAGGGATTGGACAGCGTGCCGAGAACGACGTATGCGATGGTGCGACTCTCGCCCCCGACCAATCGGCGAGCCGACACGTTGGGCACGAAGGCGAGCTCGCCGATTGCCGCTTCCACTCGGGCCCGGGTGACGGCCCGTACGGCCGATGGCCGGTTCAACACGTTCGAGACAGTGCCGACCGAAACCCCCGCGCCGCGCCACGTCCTTGATGCTGACCGACGAGGTTCGTCGCTCTCCGTCGACCGGATCTCTCATTGCGGTTCGTATCGAATGAGGACCGTGTGCGCGGCCAGGTTTCTGCGGAGGTCGTCGAGGCCGCCGGAGAGCGCGCCGTGCGAGCGGGCCTGGACGAGTACGTTGCCCAACGCGGTCGCCTCCAACGGTCCGGCGACGACGGCGTGTCCCGACCGGTTCGCCGTCTCCTGGCAGAGCAGCTCGGTCTGGGAGCCTCCGCCGACGATATGGATGGTGTCGACACTGAGCCCGCTCAGATTCGCGGCGCTCTCGGTCGTCGCGGCGTATGCGAGGGCGAGGGAGTCGATCACGCAGCGAACCACCGCGCCCGGCGTTGCCGGTGGTGCATGCCCGAGCTTCTGTGCTGCGACAGCGATCCGCCGGGGCATGTCCCCCGGCACCACGAGGTCGGGATCGTCGACATTGATGTGCGGACCACCGCAAGGCAACGAGGCTGCTTCGTGCAGCAGGCCGGGCAGCGTGGCGCCGACATGGTCGTGTTCCCAAGCACGCATCGACTCCTGCAGGAGCCAGAATCCGCCGACGTTGCGCAAAAACCGGTTCCTCGCGTCCACGCCGCGTTCGTTGGTGAAGTTCGCCTGGCGCGCCTCCCCCGTGAGCACAGGTTGGTCCAGCTCCACTCCGACCAACGACCAGGTGCCGCTCGAGACGTAGGCCCAGCGGGGATCGATCGACGGCGTGGCGGCCACGGCAGAGGCCGTGTCGTGCGACCCGA
This sequence comes from uncultured Acidimicrobiaceae bacterium, assembly GCA_963824445.1. Lineage (GTDB taxonomy): Bacteria > Actinomycetota > Acidimicrobiia > Acidimicrobiales > RAAP-2 > Bog-473. Next base: position 528,522 of record CAWGPG010000006.1, read on the forward strand.
CCGTTGTGACGACGACCGAAGGGCCGAGGCCGGTCGCCGCGGCGATCTCCGACGTGATCGGCCCGAGCACGCTCCCTGGCGGACGCAACGGCGCGAAGACTGACAAATCGAGTCCGAGCGCCTCCGCCACGACGGGCGACCAGTCTCCCGTCGTGGCGTCGAGCAAACCCGTGGTCGACGCGTTGGTCACCTCCGTCCCCAGGGTGCCCGTGAGCCAGTAGCAAATGAGGTCGGGCAGCAGGACGACGTTGGCCGCCTGTCGCCACAGTGGCCCCAAACGCTCGGCCGCCAGCTGATAGAGCGTGTTGAAGGGCAGGAACTGGAGGCCGTTGACGGCGTAGAGCTCGGCGCGGTCCATCACGGCGTCGACCTCGGCCACGCCACGCGCGTGGCGGTCGTCGCGATAGCAGAGCGGATCTCCGAGCAGGAACCCGCTGCCGTCGACAAGCGCGTAGTCGATGCCCCACGTGTCGACGCCGATCGATTCGACGTCGGGGTACTCGCGCCCGAGCGCCCGCAGCCCACGGAGCACCTCGGCGAAGATCGTCCGGATGTCCCAGTGCAGATGGTGGTTCCGTCGGACGGGCGCGTTGGGGAAGCGGTACACGCACTCCACATCGACCTGACCACACTCGACCAGACCGGCCATGACCCGACCGCTCGAGGCGCCGATGTCGACGGCGCCGAAGACCCTCGGTGGCACGGCGTTCAGCGCACGAAGGCGGCAGCGACCCCGCCGTCGACCGGGACGATGGTGCCGGTGGTGTGGCCGAACTGGTCCGACGTCAACGCGACCACGGCCGCGGCCACGTGCTCGGGAAGGACCTCTTGCCCGAGCAGCGTCCGCTTGGCATAGAAGGCACCGAGCTCGTGCTCAGGCACGCCGTAGAGCGCGGCGCGATCGGCACCCCAACCGCCGGCGAAGATACCGCTGCCTCGCACCACTCCGTCGGGGTTGACCCCGTTGACCCGGATGCCGTGTTCGCCCAACTCGGCCGCGAGAAGGCGGACTTGGTGGGCTTGGTCCGCTTTCGCTGCGCTGTAGGCGATGTTGTTGGGCCCGGCGAAGACCGCGTTCTTGGAGCAGACGTAGACGATGTCCCCGCCGATACCCTGTTCGATCATCACGCGTGCCGCGGCCTGTGACACGAGAAAACTTCCCTTGGCCATCACATCGTGCTGAAGGTCCCAGTCGCGCTCCGTCGTCTCGAGGAGAGGACGCGAGAGCGAGAGCCCGGCGCAGTTAACGACGAGGTCAATCCCACCGAACGCGAGCAATGCGGCATTCGTCGCCGCCTCGACCTCGCCCTCGGCCGAGACGTTCATCGATACCCCGACGGCGATGTCGGAGCTTCCGATCGCGGCGGCCGCGGCCTTCGCCTTGTCGGCACTCAGGTCCGCCACGACGACACATGCTCCGTCGCGCCGAGAGCAGACCGGCGATGGCGCGTCCGATTCCGCTCGCCCCGCCTGTGACCAGGGCCACCCGGCCCTCGTGTCGAGCGGGCCGAGGGCAGGCGTCGCAGTTTCGCTTCCTCCAGCTCCCAGTACTCCACACGAAACTTCTCGCTCTCGGAGATCGGGGCGTAGGTAGAAATAGATTCGGCCCCTCGCATCACGTTGATGGCGTTGACGTAGAACTCGCCGGCCACCCGAGCCGTCTGCTTGTCCTTGCCGAAGGAGAACATCCCGATACCGGGGACGAGGACGATGGCCGGATCGGCACCGCGCATCGGCGGCGAGCTCGTCGTCGGCGTGACGTCGGTAGTAGGCGGCGTAGTCCTCGCGGTAGGCTGCGTGCAGAGTCGACAACCGTGTCGAGTACTCCTCGATCGGAGACGTCGGCGGCAGGTCGACCACAAGCGGCTTGACCTTGGTGCGCAGGAAATGGTCCGGGCACGAGGTACCGAGCCCGGCCAGCCTCGGCAGCTTCTCCCCGGCGAGGAACTCGAGGACGACGTCGCTCGTCGGTGAAGTGCCCGACCGTTCGCTGGTCGTGTCGAGGCGATCGCCGCGCAGCAACGGTGCGAGGCGGCCGGCGCTTCGCCCGGCGCTCGACGTCGGGGAGAGGCGCGCGGTCTGCGACCGGGAGTCCGAACGGATGCTCGACGCCGTGCGCGTCGAGGTAGCGCCTGGGCCGGTCGTCGATGATCCACAGCGAGTTCTTCTCGGCCTCGTCGCTGGTTGTCGCCCCACGCCGTGATGCCGTGGCCGCCGAGGATGACGCCGATGGCCTGCGGGTTGTCGCGTCGTGGATCGCGGCGATATCGAGGCCGAGCTGGAACCCGGGACGTCGCCACGGCACCCAGCGACCCGGTCGCCGAAGATGTCCTTGGTGAGCTGCTCGCCGTCGGCCGCGGTCGCGATGGCGATGCCGCTGTCGGGATGCAGGTGGTCGACATGCGCGGCGTCGACCAGGGCGTGCATGGCGGTGTCGATCGAGGGCGCGGCACCCCCTTGGCCGTGCAGGCAGTAGTCGAACGCGGCGACCATCTCGTCCTCGCGCTCCACACCGCGATAGACGCTCGGCGAGCGCACGCAGGCGGTCGAGCCGCAGCACGGCCAGCCGCTACTCGGTCAGCGTCCCGAGGTCTCCCCCCGAACCCTTGACCCACATCAGCTCAACGTCTGCACCGGTCACGGGGTCGAGTCTCGGTGCCCTTGGCCGAGGTGTTGCCGCCCGCGTAGTTGGTGTTGCGCGGGTCGGCGCCGAGCCGGTTCGAGCGGGCGAGGAGCTCGCGGCACGACCGGATGTCACCGTCACGCGCCCCAGCCGGCTTGGCGTTCCGCCGACGCGCTCGGCGACGATGCGCTCGCCGTAGCCGCTGGCGCGGTACGCCGCCAGCGGATCGTGCGGGCAGACCGCGCGAGCTCGCGCCATTCGGCGAGACCGGCGCGGACGTCGGTGTAGAACGCGTCCATGCAGGATCTCGTTCGCCGCGAGCACATCGCCCGTCCTGTTCGCTGCGGCGAGCAACGCCGGGCGGTCGACCAGCAGTGCGCGCGCCGTCATCTCCTGCACGTTGAGCACCGAGCGGATCTGGCCCGGGATCTTCTCTTCGATGTTGTGGCACTGGTCGAGCATGAAGGCAACGTCGCTGACCTCGTCTAGCCCCCCCCCCGGACGACCTCGCAGAGGATGCGGAAGAGCTGGAAGGGGTCGGCGGCGCCGACGATGAGGTCGTCGTCGGCGTAGAAGCGGGAGTTGAAGTCGAACGATCCGAGCCGTCCGAGCCGCAGCAGCTGCAGCACGATGAACTCGATGTTGGTTCCGGGCGCGTGGTGCCCGGTATCGAGACAGACGACCGCCCGCTCGCCGAGCGCGACGCACTGGACGTAGGCCGTGCCCCAGTCCGGCACGTCGGTGGAGTAGAACGCCGGCTCGAAGAACTTGTACTCCAGCACGAGCCGCTGGTCGTGCCCCGAGGCGGCCGTAGACCTGCGCGAGCGAGTCGGCGAGCCGCTCCTGGCGGTCGCGGAGGTCACCCTGGCCCGGATAGTTCGTGCCGTCGGGCAACCAGATCTTGAGGTCCCGGCTGCCGACGACGTTCATGATGTCGATGCACTCGAGCATGTGGGCGACGGCCTTGGCGCGGATGCGGCCGTCGACGTGGGTCAGGCTGCCGAACTTGTAGTCGTCGTCCTGGAAGGTGTTGGAGTTGATCGTTCCGAGCCGGACGCCCAGGTCCTCGGCGTAGCGCCGGAGCTTGTCGTAGTCGTCGACGCGGTCCCACGGGATGTGCAACGCGACCGACGGCGCCAGACCCGGTCACCTGGTGCACCTGCGCCGCGTCCGCGAAATCTTCTCCTCGGGCGATCGCGGCGCGCCCGGCTGGGCGAAGACCTTGAAGCGCGTCCCGGAGTTGCCGAACGCCCAAGAAGGCAGCTCGATTTCGAGCCGGGCCAACCGGTTCGTCACCTTGTCGAAGTCGACCATGTGCCAGCCCCTTCCTCGTTCACCGCTCTCTGCCCGGATACCGTTCCCAGTCACGGTTTCGGTCGAGCCTAGAAGTCTTTTTAACGTTTCACAAGTGATGACCAAGGAGGGCATATTCCAGTGGGAATCCGTGGGTTGAACGTTTCAATGAAATGGACACATGACCCGGCGAGCTCGGGACACCTGGCATGGTGAGGCTCGAGCCGCTGCTCCAAGACCTCGATCGGAGGGCGGCCGGACGGATCCGCTCGGTCGCGGACGCGCAGTCACTGGCTGTTCGGCGCCTGCCGGCTCCGGTCCGCAGCTACCTCGAGGGTGGCGCGGGCAATGAGGGCACGCTGCGGGCGAACATCGACGGGGTCCGCGCCGTGGGGTTCCGGCCCCGGATGGGCGTGACCCGGGACAGCGCTCCGGACCTGACGACGAGCGTCCTGGGGATGCCGGTGTCGATGCCCATCCTGTTGAGCCCGGTCGGCTTCACCAGGATGATGCACCCGGCCGGAGACGTCGCCGGCGCGGCGGCGGCCGGCACCGCGGGGACGATCTCGACGCTGAGCTCCATGTCGGGTCACCCGATGGAAGACGTGATCGCCGCTGCGACCGGCCCGGTGTGGTTCCAGCTGTACTTCCTCGGCGGCCGGGAGGGAGCCGAGCAGCTGGTGGTGCGCGCCCGCGATCTGGGATTCGCGGCCCTGGTCGTGACCGTGGATACGCAGATCCCCGGCGACCGCCCACGCGAGCACCGATACGGGTTGTCCCCGCCGCTGAACCTCGACCGCCGGACCGTGACGAAGATGGCGCGCTTCGTCGCCCCCCACCCGCGCTGGCTCCTCGATATGGCCATGGACGGATTCCAGCTCGACCTCGTGAACGCGTCCAGGCTTGGCCCCGACGGCGCGCCGATGTCTGCCGCCGAGGCTCTGCTCCGCTGGATCGGCAACCCGCCGCGGTGGGAAGACTTAAGCAGGCTGCGCGATCTGTTCGGCGGCCCGATGATCGTCAAGGGCATTCTGAGCCCGGACGACGCCCGGAAAGCCGTGGACAGCGGCGCCGATGCGGTGGTCGTTTCGAACCACGGCGGCCGCCAGCTCGAAGGCGTCCCATCGACGTTCGAGGCCCTTCCCGGCGTGGTGGCCGCCGTGGGCGATCGGACGGAGATCCTCGTCGACGGGGGCATCCGCAGCGGGGCCGACGCAGTTCGCGCCGTCGCGATGGGTGCCCGGGCCGCCATGGTCGGCCGGGCGTGGGCCTATGGTCTGTGCGCCGCCGGCCGGCCTGGGGTCGAGCGCATCCTGGGGCTCTTGCGTGAGGACGTCGACCGCACGATGCGGCTCTTGGGAGTCGCCCGTGTGGGCGACCTCGACGCCACGTCGGTCGAGCTGCCCGCGGCCTGGCCGCGCTGAGCGAACGAGCCGCCCGTTCCGAGGATTGCCACGACCGTCCGCGCCCGCCGTAGCGCGGGTGGACTCACGGACTCGACGAATGTGCCGCGATCACGAACCCGCCGGCGTCGGTGCTGTAGCGCGCCAGGTGGACGGTCCCGATGGCGTACGGCTTGCCGTTGAAGGACACCGCGGAGCCCACGCCGGGGAACACGACGTCGTGCAACTTCTCGCCGGCCCTCGTAAACGACGCGACGGTGAGGTTCTTCCCAGCCGCCTTGGCGATCGTCGCAAAGATCGCCACGTTCTGACAGGCGTTCATGGCAGAGACGTAGGTGGAGTCGGACGTGTCGGACGCGGGCTGTCCGATGGGGCTGGCGACCGCGTCTCCGGGGTAGGCCTTCTTGATGGTGTGGACACACTGTTGGATCAGTGGGTCCTTCCACGCGGTGCTCGCACTCTGACCAGGTGTCGTCGTGACTGAGTTCTTGACGTAGGCGGCGTCCGAGGTCTTCCCGATGGTGTAACCGGCGAGGTCGTTGTAACTCGTCCCCACCCACGGCGGGTTGAACGTGCTCTGGTTGGTCTGCTCGGCGTCGGGCCACGCGGCGGAGCCTTGGCCGACCGCCACGACCAGGTTCACACCGGCGTTCTGAAAGCGCTGGGCGATCGTTCCGACTTGTTGGAACGACGCCACCTGATCGGTGGCCGGGGCGGAGTTGACGCCCGTCTGAACGACGTGCACGTGGTTCTTGGCCAGCGCCGACTCGACGATCTTCATCTCGTCCTCGTCGGTCGTGAAGCCACCAAAAACGCCCACCTTCTTGTTCTTGAAGACGCCCTGCTTGGCGAGCACCCCGATCTGAAGCGGGTCGTACGCTGACGCCGGAGGCGTGAGCGTGAGGTTGGCGGCGGCGTGGCCCGGAACCGTCGCAGTCACCGTTCCGTTGATGGTGAGGGTGCCGTGCTCCAGGTAACAGATCCCGCTGAGTGGTGCGAAGGCGACGAAGACGTGATCGTCCTCGACGAGCTGCGTGCACGACGAGGCCGCCGATGCCGTCCCGGTCGGGTTGACGGCGACGTAGAACGGGACGACCTTGCGGCCGTTGATTCCGCCGTGCGCGTTGAGCTCCTTGAACAGGGCGTTGTAGGCGTCGGGGTAGCTGCCCTGGTTGAGCTTCAACCCGAACGTCTTGTCCACGTAGGCGATGTCGACGTACGGAATTCCGACCGCGATCGTCTTGGCCGTCACGCCGGGCGTCGACGATGCCGCGCCGGCCGGTGCGGATCCCATTGCTGGAAGGAGAGTGGCTGCGACGGCCATCGCCGCCGTAACGCCGACGCCACCCCGGCGCCAAGGGCAGAAGTCGCGGTGAGTGCTCACGGTTCCTCGAAACCCCCCTGCTTCTTAAATGGACCCGCCGTCGGCGTCAGCATCGGCGGACGGCTCCAATCCCCCTCGCACACGAAAACGTGCACCAGAATTCCTATGTTGGGGAAACTATGGGCCGGAGGCGGCCAGTTCAAGGCACCCGGGTGCTTCGCACCAACCGAGGTGAGGCCTGCCAGGCCATCGACATGCCGTGGCTCTGGACGAACGCCAGCACCTCGGCTCGCGGCGGCGCCGCTCCGTCGAAGGTGACGCTCGAGAAAAGGTCGCTCTCCATGCTCCCAGTCGGCGGCGCATCCTCGGCCAGAAGCTCGACGACTCCAGGGGCATCCATGGTCAGCCATACCACGGGACGCGTCCGGCCGACCGCGGCCAGCACGTCAACGTACGCCTGGCGCTGTTCGACCGAGAAGTAGGCGAACGACCACGAGTTGAGCACCACGATTCGACCCGGCCCGAGACCGGCGAGCACGTCAGGCAGCGTCTCCACGGCATCGCCCTGCACCACCCGAGGCCGATCGGCTCGACCGAGCGCAATGGCTTGTGCCGCCCGCTGGAATCGGCCGGTCCCGGGCCACACGCACGCCAGGAGCCACCGAGTGTCGTCTGGATCCCTGAGATCGGGCGGATCGAGGTCGATGCCCACCCGGCCGACGATCACGGGCAAGCGCGGGGCGACTGGTGGCGATCCGTCGACCACCCGGCAGTCGATGCGCACCGGAGAGTCGTCCGGTCCACTCACCCCGTGGTCGCCGTAGTCGAGTCGGTATCGGTCACAGAGCATGTTGAGCCCAGCGCTACAGCCGACGTCGACGAGTTGCACCGGCTGGCCGGCCGCCGCCCAGGTAAGACCTGGACCAAGCAGGGCGCTGCGGCCGACCTCGTTCGTCTGCACCGTACGCGCGTTGAGCACGTCGAGGAGAGCCGTCGAGTTCCCGAGGCAGAGGTCGCGAAAGAGGGGGGCGGCGGGTTCCGACGAGCGGCCCGCATAGACCTCCGCCAAGGGATGATCGACGCCGTCCAACATGAGGTAGTGAGCGCTCGCCAGCAACATCGTCGGCAGGTGGGCATGTGGGCGCGCCGAGTACTGCAGCGCCAACAGCTCCCGGTCGGTGGCCACCGACCGAGCGATCTCGTCATAGAGCGGGCAGTAGCCGGTCATGATGCCGTCGGCGAACCACCGCCATAGTTCGGCCAGGTTGTCGAGCGGGTCGGTCACGTTGGTGACGCTACAAGTGGCCGGGTCAGGCGCCGTCCAGTCGCTCACGCAAAAGATCGAGCACCTCGAGGTCGGCAATGGCCCGAGTGGTGCGGTCCATGGCGCGGCGACCAACCTCCTCGGGCTGCCACCGCGACCCCATGGATGCCGTGGTCGCGGCCGAGACCCACGAGTAGATTGAGAAGAGCCTGTACTCCGCGTCGCGGATCGCATCGTCCAGGTGGATTCCGGCCTCAGCCAATCCGGCCCGGTAGCGAGCGAGCAGCGAAGCTTCCTCGGCTCGCCGCACCTCGGTCGGGAGCGAGTTGCAGAGGAAGTAGGCCACGTCGCGCATCCCCGGAGATCGGCTCGAAACGGCCCAGTCGTAGAAACCCGTGCGCCCCTCGTCGACGAAGAGGTTCCCGATATGGCTGTCGCCGTGGATCAGTGTCGTCTCGCCCTCGTTGAAGAGCGCACCGATATCACGGTACCGAGTGACGTAGAGGTCGCCGAGCTCCCGGAATTCGGGGGGCTGGTCAGCGCCGAATTGGTCGAGCGCCGATTGCACCAGGGCGGCGCCGCCCGCCATCCTCGCCTCCTGGTTCGCCCCTCTTCCCGAGCTCAGCGCGTGCCGGCCCAGCCAATGGAGGTCCTGACCCCAGTACGCGCCGTGGAGCTTGGCCAGCTCGTCGACGAGGGAGACCGCGACATCGAGTACGTCGGTGTCGTCCGGCTTCGGAAAGCGGCAGCCGCTCGCGGCGAGGTCCTCCAGCACCATGACGAATGACGCGTCGTCGGCGTCGTACAAGGAGCAGAACACTGTGGGCACGCGGACCGGCAGCTCGTCACCGACGGCAGCGTAGAGTTGCGCCTCCGCTACGCCCATGCCCACCATCCGCACGAATTCTCTTTGCTCGGGGATGAACGGCTGGAGCTTGACGAAGAGCGTCTCGGGGAGGCCTTCGTCGCCGGTCACACCCACGCGGACGCGCCCGGTGGTTCCGGAGTGCGCGTCCAGGACGTCGACCGACTCCACGTGTGCACCCAACGCCTCACTGAACCAGCGCGGAGTGAGCTCCTCCACCGAAGCAGGAATGTTCATGGCATGTCTTACCATGGCCATCCAACGGCGATTCCTCGACGTCGAGCCTCCCGAATTAGGATGGTCATGAGACGAACGTGGTCGCGCCGGCACCCCTGAGGAAGACACGGGTTTGAACATCCCGTGCGGCCGCACTCGCGACCCCTTGTCCGGTGATGTGCGGTGTGCGACGATGACGGCGAAGGCGGGGGACGTCTTCGGCCGAAAGGCTCGTTCTCGACTTGGGAACTGCGGGCGGGGGTGGTGGCCCGCTTCCTCTCCGCCGAGAACGCCTGTTCTCCGGGATGATAGGAAAGGTGCCATGTTGGGAACCACCCGCATGTGAAGATGCGACAAGGCGGCGAGCGCACGGCAGACAGCCGGATCAGCCTGAGACCCAGCTGGCAGGCCATCCTGGTCGTAGTGTTGGGGTTGCTGATCACGGCGGGACTGACCGTCAGCTCGGCGCTTGGTTACACCAACAACGAGCGCAGGCTCACGTCCTTGCAGACCCGGCTCACGGCGTCCTTGCTTCAGACGGCCCAGCCGCAGTTACAGGCGACACTGGCCCGGGTTGTCGGGCTCGCCGCGGCGACCACAAATCCGGTACCAACGTTCAAAGCGGCGATGGCCCCCGAGCTCGCGTCGCCGAAGGGTCCGTTTGCTTCCGCGACGTTGGCTCTCGTTCAGCCGAAGACGGGCCAGGTCCATGTGATCAGTCATGTCGGGTCCAAGGCGATCCGGAGTCTGAACTCGAAAGCGACCACACAGCTGTTCCTGAAGGCTGCACGCAGCCCTTCACTGGTGACCACCCGTGCCGTCGCCGGCGGCGTGCAGAAATTGGGCTACCTGCTCTCCGCGGCCGGACCCGCTGGGGTGTACGTGGTCGGCGCGGCCCAGCAGCTTCCCGCTGGACGTCGCGTTACCGTCCCAGCCGGATCACCCGATGCCAACCTCAACTTCGCGCTGTACTTCGGCTCGTCGACGACCCCTGCCGCTCTGATCGAGACCAACGTGAGGCGTTTGCCTCTGACGGGCACGGTGTCCCAGGCACAAGTGCCCTTCGGGAACAACGTTCTGACCCTTGTCGCGTCGCCTCGGGGTTCGCTGACCGGGCCGTGGTCCGAGCTCCTCCCCTGGGGGATCCTCGGGCTGGGGATCCTGCTCTCTGTCGCCGCCGCACTCCTCACAGAGAACCTGGTTCGTCGTCGCGCCACCGCGGAGGCGTCGTACCGACAGCAACGCAGGATGTCGGAGACCCTCCAACGATCCCTGCTTCCGAGAACGTTGCCTGACGTCCCGCGCTGGGAGTTCGCGGCCCGCTACGTGCCGGCGACCAAAGGAGCAGAAATCGGTGGCGACTGGTACAGCGTGGTGGAGATCGACGAGCACCGCTTCTCGCTCGTTGTCGGCGACGTGTCGGGCCACGACATCGCCGCCGCCGGGGTGATGGCCTCGCTTCGCTACACCATCCGCACCCTGGCCAAACTGGGAATCCCTCCCGACGAAATCCTGGATCGAGCCGCCGAGGAACTCGACGTCAGCAGTGACCGCCATTTTGCGACTGTCCTCGTCGGGGTGGTTGACACACGCTTGGAGCAGTTGACGTTGGCGTCGGCGGGTCATCCTCCCCCGCTGATGCTCCATGACGGACGTTCTGAGTTCCTCGCGGTGGCACCTGGTGTCCCGCTCGGTGTCGTCGGCGACCCGAGACCCGAGCCGGTCACGTTCCAGTTCTCACCGGGCTCCACCTTGGTCGCGTTCACCGACGGGCTGGTCGAGAAGCGTGGCCGTGACCTCGACGCGAGGCTCAAGCAACTCGAAGAGGTCGCGGCCGAGAACCCGGGCCGGCCGGACGATCTCATCTCCCGGCTCCTCGAGGTGCTCACCAGCAGTGACGAAGAGGACGACATCGTCGTACTGGCCATCCGATTCTCCGGCCAAGAAGCCGAAATGCACACGGGCGGCCCGTCGCAGCTCAACACGCTCACCGACGGTGACCCGTCTCCTACATACGACTTCAATGCCTCCGACGATTCCACGACAACAGGAACTCGTTCCGGTCACTGAAGCGCGAATGTGCATGTCCGGCGACCTGCCAGCGGTGATCGATCGCCGTCGTGTCGCTGATGCATCGGCGCCGGGGCATCCGTCGCCCATCACTCTGGCTCTCTGGCCATGGTTGAATGCGTTGGCGATCCCCTTGGACAGTCCGCGGTGACGAGCGGCAACGACATGATCGACTCGTGCCGCTCGATGTTCGAGAAGCACCGAGTCACCGCCTTCGGTGGCGTGTTCCACGTGCCCGATGTCACGACCTACCCGGCCCTCTTCGCGTGGGACAGCGGCTACCACGCACTGGCCATCCGGCATTTCGACCCTGCCTTGGCCGCAGCCGAGCTCTCGACCCTCTACCGGTCGAATCTCCGGTCCGACGGACTGCTCTCGCACCAGCGCTTCGTCCCCGGAGCCGAGGACGTGCAAGCGCTGGTCGAAGAATTGTTCGGCCCCATGTTCGACGGTGACCGGACGCCGTTCGTCGATCCGCCCACGCCTGCCTTCGCCGCGGCGCGCCTCTCGCTGGCCGGGACGGCGTCCGACGATCTGCTCGACTTCGCCCTCGGTCATCTCCGTGCCCTCGGACGTCTTCGCGTCCTCGGCGACGGCGTCCTCCCGGTGACCCTGCATCCCTTCGAGACGGGAACTGAAGGCTCGGTCTACGTCAGCACCGCGTTGGGCGGCGCCATGGAGGCAAACTTCGGGCGGTTCAGGGACCTGACGATCTCCGCGCTGGAGGCGGACATGTCCCCAGCGCAGGCGATCGCACTCGGCCACGATTTCGTCGTCCAGGACCCGACGATGTGCGGTTGGTATCTCCTCGCCCTCGAGGAGGTGGTGTCGGCGTGCGCGGCCTGCGGTCGTGAGGCGGACGCAGCCTGGGCCCGCGACACCGCGGAGTCCGTCGCCGACGAGCTGGTCTCGCGCTTGTGGTGGCCCGAGGGCCATGTCTTCGTCGCCTATGACGTGGTCCGGAGACACCAACTGCCCGGACTGGCGGCGATGGGACTCGTCCCGGCCGCGTCGGCCGTGATGGCCGAGCGTGGATTGAGTGCGGAAGTCGCAGAACACCACCTGCACCCGGGCTCGCCCTTGTGGGGCCCGCACGGTCTCGCCGCGGGGACGGTCGTACCCGGAGCGGGAGTGCGCTCCTTCGTCCAGTGGGACGGCAACGCGGTGTGGGGGGCGACCGCCTATTGGGCCCACAAGGTCGCGGTCCGCTGCGGGCTCGATGCGATGGCGCGGGACCTGCGCACGCAACTCGAGGACCTCGTGCGGGCCCACGGGTTCAGGGAGTTCTACGACGCCTGGTCGGGGGAACCGGGTGGCGCCGGAGCACAGTCGGGGTTCACCTGGCCCTCTCTCATCCTCGAGATGGAGAACGACGAGCGCTCCTGAGCCGGGGGCACTGTCGGTCTCGCGACTCGTACACACGAAGCGCGTCGATCATGCCGCGACCGAAGTCGGTCGATCATCCCTCGCGGTGCAAGCAGCCGGGCCGGATCGCCTGGGCTCGTCGAAGATCACGGCTCTCGACGGTGTTCCGCGTGGAGCACGTCCTCGCGGACACAGAGGAACCACCGGTCGCGGACGAGTTCCTGTTGCGCGTAGCGACCGACGTTCTCCTCGAACCACATCGCCCGGCGGCGCAGTCCGTCCGGATCGTCGAAATAGGCCTCGTTGATCGCGTCGTAGGCCGACGCGCCGTCGTCTCGGAGGAGCGGATGGTCTTGGACGTAGGCCAACCCCCGCACGTCGTCGGGAATGACGAGATCGCCGGACGCGCCGCCGCGACTGACGGTACCGGCGTGCGCGTGCCACCGATGCGAGAATTCGGCGGGCGTCAGGTGACCGGCCCGGCGGGCGATCGCCATGTGCTTGAACTTCGCACCGCCTGCACGCCAGCGAGTTTCGAGCCACTCGGCGCCTCGCCGCACGACTTCGCTGGCGACGACGACGATCTGGCCCGGGCCTGTGCCGGCAATGGGAGCGATGTCTCCCACCGGTCCTGCGTCCGAACGCCACTCCTCGAACCTCTCGAGGTGGGCGTCGTCCGCGAACCACTCGATGCTGATCCCGTCGTGCCGTGGAGGCTGGCCCTCACCCGGCAGGACCGTGCACAGAACGGCCCGGCGAGGTCGGACCGCAGACGGGGCATCGGCACGGTGTCCGAACACGTCATGCACCTGGGTCTCGAAAGTCGCGGCGGACACGTCCGCCCGGCGGTTCACGAATGTGAACTGCTTGATCACGGGGTCACGGAACGATCCTGCTTCGCGATCACGATCGCGATCGCGCGCAACGAGGTTCTCACGTGGTCGCCGGGACACCGCGGCGTAGACCCGTCACCCGATCGCGCCACTCCTGCACCGACCGCTCCTTGACGTCGGCGTAGCCCTTGATGGCCAGGACAGACTCGGAAACTGCCACCCAGTCGTCGTACGAGAGGGAGTCGTCGTCGATCGACTCCTCCACCAGTTGGCGGTATTCGAGCACCAGGGCGCGCTCCATCCGCCGGTCCCGGTCCCATCCGAACACGTCCAACGGCGTGCCCCGCAAGCGTCTCATGCGGTGCAGCACGCGGAATGCCGCAACGTAGGGGGAACCGAGCGCCAGCTTCTTGCGCATTCCGAGGCGACGCAGCACGGGAGGGTGGAGGTGGTACGTGACCGAGTACGGCCCGTCGATGCCCAGCTCCCGCGCCACCTCGTCGTAATCCACCCGCAGGTGCAGCCGGGCCACCTCGTACTCGTCCTTGTAGGTCAGCAACTTGTACCAGCTCTCAGCCACCGCTCGCGTCAACCGCCAGCCATGATCGGCGTCGTCGACCCCGACCACTCGCACGACCAGATCGAGGAACGTGTCGGCCAACGACACGTCCTGGTAGTCGACCACCTGCGCCGTCCGGCGTTCGAGGGTCACCGCCAGTTCAGGCGGGAGCTGGCGTCGCGCCACGAGGGTACGAGCCTGTCGCGCTGCGACGGCACTCGGTTCGAAGAGTCCCGCCGTCGTCTTCGACGTGCCCAGCTCGGCTGCCTCCAGCGCTGCATGCACCGCGGCCGGATCGTGCACGGCCCAACGGCCCCACTCGAAAGCCTCCCAGTTGTCTCGCGCACCCTTCCCCTCGTCGCCGATGGCCTTACGGACGGCCTCGGCAGGAAACGGCAGCCCGCCGCGCTGGAACGCGGCACCGACGAGAACGACGTTGGCCAGGATGTGGCTGCCGAAGAAGGCCTCGGCGATCCGCTTCGAGTCGACGAGGACGAGGCGGTCACTGCCCACACGTTCGGCGATGACCAGCTCCAGAGCGCGGTGGTCGGGACCACGCGAGTCCGTTTGGAGCATCCCCACGGTGGGCGTGACGGCCGTGTCCACTACGGCCAGCGTCTGACCCCGGTCCACCCGCTCGAGATGGCGTTCTGCCGCCGCCTGCAGGATGTCGCCCGAAAGGTACAAGTCGGCTCCCGCGACACCGATGGTGGGAGACGCGATGGTGTTGCGGTCCCTGCCCATGCGTAGGTGCGAGACGACTGCACCCGCTTTCTGCGAGAGGCCGGTCTGGTCCAACCCGGCGACGACCAGCCCGCTGTACTCCGCCGCGAGCTCCATGATCCCCGCCGCCGTCACGACACCGGTCCCGCCGATGCCCGTGAAGTAGACGCCGTACCCGTGCTCGTCGACGGAGGCCACGTCGGGCGTCGGGAGCTCGCCGGTCGGCAGAGCAGGCGCGCCGCGAGGCGACAGAGGCGCGACCGCAGGACGTGACAGACCGCCGCGCCCCAGGGTGGCGCGACGCCGGCCCATCCGGCGATTCCGCCGCTTCTGGCTCGCCGGCATCACCGTCACGAAGGACGGGCAGTCGCCCTCCAGACACGAGTAGTCCTTGTTGCACGAGGCGTCGTGGATGCGACGCTTCTCGCCGAACTCCGTCGCGACCGGCACCACCGAGAGGCAGTTGCTCTTCACCGTGCAGTCGCCACAGCCTTCGCACACCGCTTCGTTGATGAAGACCGCCGCGGGGGATCCTCGAGCAGGCCACGCTTGCGAAGCCGTCGCGCCTCGGCCGCACACCGCTGGTCGTACACGATGACGGTCACCCCGGGGACATGGCGCAGCCGCTCCTGCACCTCGGGGAGACGCTCGCGCCCGTGGACCTCCGCCCGGCGCGCCCAACGAGCGTCGCGCCCGTAGTGACCGGGATCCTCCGCGCACACCACGACCTTGGCCACACCCTCCGCCTCGAGCGCCCGAGTCAGCGACGGGACGTCCATCGACCCCGTCACGTCCTGGCCGCCGGTCATGGCGACGGCGGCGTTGTAGAGGATCTTGAAGGTGACGTTGACGCCCGCGGCCACGCTGGCCCTGATGGCCAGCGTCCCCGAGTGGCTGAGGGTCCCGTCGCCCAGGTTCTGGATGAGGTGCGGCTCGTCGACGAACGGCGCCAGGCCGAGCCAGGGAACACCCTCGGCACCCATGGGTGTCGGGGGGAGGCTCTTCATGCCGTGCTGACGGGCCTCGAAGTACATGATCCCGTGGCAACCCACCCCGCCACCGACCAGGGCACCGACGGGGACCACGGTCGACCGGTTGTGCGGGCAGCCACTGCAGAAGGCGGGCGGTCGTGGTGGCACCTCCACCACCGTCAACTGCCTCCTCGGGACGGGACGCCGTCGCGAGACGGCGAGATCCGGATTCAGCCGGGCCAGGACCGACGCCACACCGCCCGCATCGAGCTCGCCCACGGGAGAGACGAGTGGACGGCCATCGAAATCGCGCTTGCCGGACACGGGCACGGTGCTCCGCGCCTCGTGCAGGATGCTGCGCAGCTGCGTCTCGACGAAGGGGCGCTTCTCCTCCACCACGACGACGCGGTCGACCGAGCTGGCGAAGTCGAGCACGGTCCGGGTCACGAGTGGGTAGGTCATTCCGAGCTTGAGGATGCGCAGGCCGCGTGCCGCGAGCTCGTCCAGCGGTACTCCGGCGTCCGACAGCGCCTGGACCACGTCGAAGTACGTCTTGCCCGCGCACACGATGCCGAGCCTGCCGCTGGGTCCGCCCACGACGCGGTTCAACCCAGCGCGTTCCGCGTAGTGCTCGGCGGCGAGCAGTCGGTCGTACGAGACCAGTGACTCTTGGTCGGGAATCTGGTGGGGTCCGATCGTCCGTAGCGGCTGGTGGCGCCATGGACGACCGTCGAGCTCGAGTTCCCTGCTGCCCGTCAGGGCGAACCGCTCGGGGTGGGACACGACGGTGCCGGTCCCGTCCGCGACGGAGGTCACGACCTTGAATCCGACCCAGCATCCGGCCAGGCGGGAGAGCCGGAACGCCTCGATACCCAAGTCGACGATGTCCTGCTGGTCTCCCGGGTACAGGACCGGGATGCAGGCGTCCTGGAACGTGTACTGGCTGTCGCAGGTCAGGGTCGACGACTTTGCCGTCGGATCGTCCCCGCAGAGCAGCACGGTCCCACCGTTCGGACCCGAACCCATTGCGTTCCCGTGCTTGAGGACGTCGCCCGAGCGGTCCAGCCCGGGAGCCTTGCCGTACCAGACCCCGACGACGCCGTCGACGCCGCGGTAGGGCACTGCCGCTCCCATTTGGCTGCCCCAGACCGTGGCGGCAGCCAGCTCCTCGTTGAGGCCGGGACGGTGCAGGACCCGGTGCGCGTCGAGCGCCTGTTTCTCCGCCTCCAACGCCAGGTCGAACGTGCCCAGTGGCGACCCGGGGTAGCCCGAGACCATGGTGGCCGTCGTCAATCCTTCGCGCTGGTCGAGCTCGTGTCGCACAAGTAGGAGGCGCACGAGCGCGCCGACCCCGGACAGAGCCTCGGGCTTGCCGGATCCGATCGTCATGCCGGTCGACGAAGCGGGTGTGACGCTCAAGGAAAGAGGTCGGGGTTGACGGAGACGAAGGCGCCACCCTTCATCACGGCCCGACGCCGATCGGGACGTTGCAGCAGCGTGATGTCGGCCGTCGGGTCACCGTCGAGCACGACGAGGTCCGCCAAGCACCCTTCGCGCACCTCTCCCGTGTCGAGGCCGACCAGTGGTGCCGTGTGGCGCGTGGCGGTGTGGATCGCTTCGACCGGAGTCATCCCCACCAGCTCCACGTACCGTTCGAGCTCGGCGGCGTACGTGCCGTGATGCGTCCACTGGTGCCCGAAGTCGCCGCCGGCGAGGATCCGGATCCCCGCCGCGTGCAACTTCTGCAGGCTGGTAACCAGACTCTCGAGCTCGTGTCGGTAGCCCGAGCGCGCCAGGCGTTCGTCCGTCATGCCCCACGGCTCGGCGTGGCCCTGGACCATGGCGAAGACGTAGTGGAGGCCGGGGCACACCCAGACGTCGTCCCGCCGATCCTCGAGCGCCCGCATCGCCGCGTCGTCCACGAAGCACGCGTGATGGATGAGCTGGACACCGCACCTCGCCGCCATCGCGATGCTTCCTGCGCTCCTGGCGTGCGCCGTGACGATCGCGCCATGGCGAGCCGCCTCCGACACGGCGGCCGACACCATGTCGTCGTTCATGTAGGTGTCCTCGGAGGGGAACTCGGGCACGATGCCGTCCCCGGACAGGAAGAGCTTGATGGCTCGCACGCCCGTATCGCACTGGCGCGCGACGGCCTCTCGCATCTGCGCCGCGTCGGCGACGACGTCCATCAGCCCGCCGTCCGCACCGAGCGCACCCGGCTCGGTGACCATGGGGCCGCTGGGCACGATCCGCGGCCCGGCCAGCAGCCCACGGTCGATGAAATCCTTGGCGAGTACGTCGTCGCCGGCCTGGAGGACTCCGGCCCCGACCAGCAGCGTGTACCCGCTCTCGACGAAGGTCCGGACGACCGCCGCGACGTCGAGGATGTGACGCTCTGGGGCGGAGGCGGCGACTCCGTCGTGATCGAACACGAAGTCCAAGGGCCAGCTGATATGAGTGTGCGCGTCGCTCAACCCCGGAATCACCGTCGCACCGTCGAGGTCGACGATGCGCGTCGAGCCGGGGTCGACGTCGAGCGGCACGGGTGACACGGCGACGATCCGGTCAGCTTCGACGAGCACGTCGCGCCGTGCGGGCCGCTCGGTGGGATCACCGGCACACGTCAGGACGATCCCGTCACGGAGAAGTGTGCGATCTGCCATGTCTGTCCTCGTCCTCCAACCAACCAGCCAAGCCAGGGCGGGCCTCTACGTCGGCCTTCGGCCCCCTCGACCGGCTCCCAACCGGCCTACACCGGATCGGCGCCGGACCGGCGGCGCCGCCCCGTCATAGTAAGCGAATGCTTACTTGATTACTTTATGACGTCCGTCGGGCACCAGCTGCCACGAGGTAACGCCGGCCCAGCCTCCGCCGATGGTGCGTCGTTGAGCCGAAGAGCGACCGGTTGAGCGCCGCCCGCTTGAGGAAGGCATGGACGCCACTTTCCCACGTGTATCCGATGCCTCCGTGCAACTGCATCGCCTTACCGGCGACGGCGACCGCGGCGGCGCAGGCGTACGACTTCGCCATCGATACTGCGACCGGCGCACCCGGATCGTCGACCGTGAGGCAGCGGACGCCGTTCGCCACGAGCTCCCTCGACATGGAGACCTGGACGAGCATGTCGGCGCACGCGTGCTGCACCGCCTGGAAGGAGCCGATCGGACGCCCGAACTGCTCGCGGGCGCCTGCGTACCCCACCGTCGCCTCCAACATCGCCTCGGCGATCCCGAGGCTGTCGCAGGCCGTCGCCATGGCGCCCCGGTCGCGCACGTGGCGCACGCACGCCGACGGGTCGCCAGTGAGACGGAGCACCGAGCTCGCACCCACCGGCACGGAGTCCGCCGTGACCGACCCGAGCCGCCGAGTCCGATCCACCAGCGGCCGCTCCACGACCGTGAGACCCGGCGCGGTCGTCTCGACGTCGACGACGACGAGTCCCTTGTCGCCTCGTGCCGGGATCAGCAGCCGATCCGACCCGGGCGCATCGAGCACCCACGGTGCAGTCCCAGAGAGCTGCCACGTCCCGGCATCCCCGCCGGATTCGAGGACGAACGGGACTTCGTCGTCCTCCTCGTCGCCGGCCGCCACAGCGACGGACACCGAGACACCTCCGGACGCGATCGCAGAGAACATCCGGTCTCGCTGCGGCGAGGGCTCCGTCAGGGCGAGCAACCCCACGCCGAGAACTCCCGTACCGACGACGTCGCTACAGGCCGATGCCCGTCCCAGTTCCTCCATCACGACTGCGGTCTCGGCGAAGGTCGCGCCCGCTCCACCCAGGGAGTCAGGGATCTCGAGCCCCAGCCAGCCCGACGCCGCCACTTCGGACCGCGCCAGCACGATCGGTTCGCTCCGGTCCGCGCCACGCGACAGCAACTGCTGCGCCACAGAACGCAACTCGCCGTGGAACTGCGTGAACTCGTCGGTCGGCACGCTCATGGCCGCGCCCTGGGCTCCCGGGGGAGTCCGAGCCCGCGCTCAGCGATGATCGTCCGCTGCACCTCGCTCGTTCCGCCCGGGATCGTCCACTCCCAAGACCCGAGGAAGTCGAGCATCCATGCGCCCGACTCCCAGCCACTCGAACGAGGCTTTTCCAACTGTTCGTGGGTCCCGAGCCCGTTCATCTCCGTGGCGAAGTCCATCATCCGCTGCAGCAATTCGCTGTAGCAGAGCTTGACGATCGAGGCGTCGGCCGGCCTGATGTCACCAGTCTCGTGTCGGAGCACGAGGCGGGAGCACAGTGCGCGCAGCCCCGCGATCTCGGTCTCGAATCCCGCCAGCGCGTCGCGCACC
Organism: uncultured Acidimicrobiaceae bacterium; assembly: GCA_963824445.1. Classification (GTDB taxonomy): domain Bacteria; phylum Actinomycetota; class Acidimicrobiia; order Acidimicrobiales; family RAAP-2; genus Bog-473. The sequence goes on from CAWGPG010000006.1 coordinate 548,330, forward strand.
GCCGGGTCGTCGATGGCGGCGACTCCCCCGGGTCCCGGTTCGCCACACGACCGGACGAGCCACGAGAAACCGCCCGAGCCCAACCGTTCGGCCAACTCGAGCATCGTCATCCCCCGCTCGGCGCTCAGCGTCGCCTGCGCCACGGACCAGCCCCCGTTCTCGGGGCCGATCAGCTGAGACGCCGGGATCTCGACGTCGTTGAGGAAGATTTCGCAGAAGTGCGACTCCCCGGTCGCCTGCCGGATCGGGCGTACCTCGATACCCGAGGTCCGCATGTCCAGCAAGAAGTATGAGATCCCGTGGCGCTTCGGCGCGCTGGGGTCGGTCCGCGCCAGGAGCAGGCACCAGTCGGCGAAGTGCGCGCCGCTCGCCCACACCTTCTGTCCGTTGACGACGTAGACGTCACCGTGGCGGCGCGCCGCCGCCTTGAGCGAGGCCAAGTCCGACCCGGCGTCGGGCTCCGAGAACCCTTGCACCCAGATCTCGCCGTCGAGAATCGCGGGAAGGTGCCGCCGCTGCTGCTCCTCCGTCCCGGCGACCAGCAACGTGGAAGCGGCGTGGTGGATGGCGACGAAGGCGAGCACCAGCCGCGGGGCGTCGTGCGCGGCCAGCTCCTCGAAGAGGACGACCTGTTGCGGCACCGACATCCCCCCACCCCACTCGGCCGGCCAGTGGGGCACGGCAAAACCGGCAAGGCGCAGCTCTTGGAACCACTCCTGCTGGAATCGCACGAACTCCTCGTCGCTCGCTCCCGTCTGGTGGGTGCGCCAGTCCGGCTCGATGCTCGTCTCGCACCACCGGCGCACAGTCTCCCGGAACTCGGCGTGCTCTTTCGAGGAGTCGTGATCCGACTCGGCGCTCTTCGCGACCTCCACTGTCACGTCGCCGTCCACACGGTCACGTCACCGTCCACACGGTCACTTCGCCGTCCAGCCGCCATCGACGACGACGGTCTGCCCGGTCACGTAGCGACCCGCATCGCTGACCAACCACAGCACCACTCCGACGAGATCGTCGACCGTTCCGTCGTAGGGAAGCGGCGTGTTCCGCTGCAACCATGCCCGTCCACGCTCCTCTTGGTAGAGCGACTCGGTGATCTCGCTCTTGAAGAACCCGGGCGCAACGGTGTTGACCCGAATCGACTGCGGGGCCCATTGCACGGCCAGTTCCGCGGTCAGCCCGGTGAGGCCCATCTTGCTGGCGGCGTAGGACGCTTGCGGGATCCCCGGTACACCAACGTGACCACTGATGGACGAAATGTTCACGATCGCCCCACGACCGACGGCCACCATGTGCGGATGCACCGCCTGCGCCAGCAGGAACGGGGCCACGAGATTCAGCTCGAGCGTCTGGCGGATGGCGCCGAGCGGTTCTGCCTCGGCTCGTTCCGGCGTGAACCGGTTTCCTGCCACGTTGACGAGGATCTCGGGATGACCCAGTCCCTCGGCCGCGGCCGAGACGACGTCGTCGATGTGCTCGAGGTCGAGAAGGTCGGCGCAGATCGCCTTCCCGTCGATCTCTTCTGCCAGGACGCGGAGGCGGTCGGCGCGGCGGGCGACCAGCGCCACCCGCGCTCCCGCGCCGGCCAACGACCTCGCCACACCCTCACCAAGCCCCGAGGACGCGCCCGTCACGAGAGCGACGCGACCCTCGATGTCGAACGGGCTGACCCCCGGGGCGCCGACCGCCCTCGCCGTCACCGATCCGGCAGGCCGAGCGTCGCCGCTTCGCCGCCGAGCTCCGCCCGGAAGCCGAGGTGCAGGTGTTGGAGCGCAGGCTCGTTCCGCCCGATCACGACGGTCTCCACGAGGCCGGACCTCAGACCCGGCTCGGTGCGCCCCGCAACCCAGAAGTCCTCGCCGTCCACGACGGTCTCGCAGATCCAGGGCGCCATGTCGACCGCCTTGGCGCGCTCGGAGTCGGAGAGTCCGGGACGCAGGTAGGCCGTATGGACCACTTCCGACGTCCGCTCGTCGACCGGCAGAATCTGCCACAGCTCGATGTGCCGTGAGTCGAAGGTCAGGGCCGTGTTCGGGAACAGCTGGTACTGGTAGCTGAAGTACGGCATGACGTCGCCCCACTCCTCCTCTGGCACGTCGCGGAGTGCGTCGATGGATCGCAGCGCCGAGCAGTTGCGCAAGTGAGGACCGAACGCGTCGAAGGTCAACACGCCCCCATAGGCGTACTCGCGCAGGGTGGTCCGGTGCAGATGGTCGAAGTGGTAGTTCTCCCGGAAGGTGTCCAACGTCACCTTCCAATTGGCTCCGACATGGTGGACATGAGGCTCGCCATAGGGCTCCCAGTCCGCGAAGTCCAAGGCACGGAGCTCGTCCGTGAGTCCAGGACCGAGGTACTCGTCCATGTCGACGGGCGCACCCGGTCGGAGTCGGCCGACGACGAGTCCGTAGGCCTCGGTCACCGGGAGCTGCACGAGGCCCTTGTCCTCGCGGCACATGCCCTCGAACCCCGGCGCAGTGGGCACGCCGACGAGGTTTCCCTCAATGTCGTACACCCAGGCGTGGAACGGACAGGTGAAGCGACGCGCTTCGCCCGAACCGTCGACCACCCGCACCCCGCGATGCCGGCAGACGTTGGCCATGGCGTGCACGACGCCGTCGCTGTCCCGTGTCAGCAGAACCGGCGTGCCGCACAGCTCGACCGTCCAGAAGGCCCCGGGCCGCGGCAGCGCACCCGAGAGGCAGAACACCAGCGGTGCGTCGGCGAACAACGCATCGAGCTCACGCTCGTAGTGCTGGCGGGACGTGTAGGTGGCGGCCGGCACTTCCATGACGTCTTCAGCCATGTCGGTGGTGCGGTGCTCGATGTGGTCGAGCAGGCGACGCACCAGACTGTGCTCGAGCGCTTCCCTGTCCACAGAGACCCCCTTGGGCTCTCCGGCCCTTCGTGTTCGACCGATGGCAAGTCTGCCCCCGGCGCCACGACTCCGGCACCACTGGCTCATCTTGACTGCTCACCAGGAGGCTCCAAGAATATAACAAAGTGAGCGCCCACATTTTAACGACGTGGGGCGTACCGCCCAGACCGAAGGACCGAGGACCGAGACAAGTGAGACAAGTGAGACAAGTGAGACAAGTGAAACAGGAGGACGAGTGAAGGTCAGCGTCGACGCCGAGACCTGCCAAGGCCACGCCAGGTGCTGGGAGATCTGCCCCGAGGTCTTCACCCTGGACGACGAGGGCCACAGTCAGGCGATCGACGGCGAGGTTCCGTCCGCCTTCGAGGCGAAGGTGACGGAGGCCGTGGCCAACTGCCCGGAGCGCGCCATCTCGGTGAAGTGACGCGACGTGGCTCGCTCGCTCGAACGATGCGCCTCCCTCAGTCGAACGTGCGGCTCGCTCGGTTACGACGAGGAGCACGCGACTACTGCTGGTGGACCACCTTCGCCCGCACCAGACCCTGAACCTCGTTCTCGCCGAAGCCGAGGTCCGAGAGGACTTCGAAGCTGTGCTGACCGACGCCCGGTAACTCGAGGGTGGGTCCCCCTTCGGCGTCGGGTCCGCAGCGAAGCAAAGGACCGATCTGCTCGAACCAGCCCCACTCCGGCGTCTCGTACGCCGCGACTCGCCCCAACTGACGATTGAAGGGGTCGTCGAGGATCCCTTGCCGGAAGCGGTCGCGGTCCATCGGCTCGACGAGCTCCGCCAGCGCGCCGGCCGAGATGATCGTGGCGATCCACTCGGCGGCCGGACGGGTCGCGAAGATGCCTGCCAACCGGGCTTCGGCCTCCCGGGCCGCCCCGTCATCGGCGCCTCCGCGCAACGGGGTGTACGCGGCCGGAAGCGACGAGAGACCACGAAAGGAGCGCAGGGCCGCCCAGGCCGTCGACGTCGGGATCACGACGGCGAACCAGACGCCGTCTGCACCCCGGTAGAGGCGGTATCCGGGCCCATAGCCCGTCTGTTCCGCATCGAGCTCGGGGCCGCGGACACACAGCCCATCGAGTCGGGTCACCCCGCTCTGGAGGAGCATCCCTGCGCCCATCAAGCTGGTTGCCACGCGGAACCCGTGGCCGGTGGCCGCTGCGGCATAGAGGCCGGCCAACACCCCGACGGCGGCGACCCACCCGCCGCACATGTCGATCGGGATCCAGGTGCCTGCGATCGGGTCGTTTCCCTCGCCGCCCACGGCCCGCTCGAAACCCGTCAGGGCCTGCATCAAGGCGTCGTTCCCGGGATACGTCGCTCGCGCCCCCGTGGTACCGAACGCGCTCGCGTGGCAATACACGGCGCGAGGGTTGAGGCGTGCCACCGTCTCCTCGTCCATGCCCAGGCGCTCGGAGACGCCGACGCGGAAGTTGTGCAGGACGACGTCCGCCCACAGCAGCACGCGCTCGACGACGGGGCGCGCCTCGGCGGCGCCGATGTCGAGGGCCAGGCTGCGCTTCCCGCGCTGGCAGGCGGCCACGGCGTACGCGGCGGCCCGCATCGCCTCACCGCCGGGCGGCTCGACCTTGATGACCTCGGCCCCCAGGTCGGCCAGCACCTGCGCGGCGAGCGGCCCGGCGACAAAGGCGGAGAAGTCCGCGACCCGCACCCCCTCGAGCAGCCGGCCGGTCGCCGCCACGGGGATGCGCCGTTCCGATTCCTCCCCGCGATCCGCCGAGGGATTCTCGCTGGTCGCTGAGGTGGAGACCGAGAGCGGACGGACCGCGATCGGAGTCGTGACGCTCAGCCGGCGGCCGCCACTTTGGACGGCGCGGTCAGCCACGAGACCGGCGTCGCGCGATGCGGGTCCACGAGCAACTCGCCGGGCGAGAGGACGGGCTCGCAGGCCACGCCGGCATCGCGCAGGCTCTGCACCCAGAACTCACGGGGATGCCGAGCGAAGAACGAGCGCCATCGGCGCGCCCGCTCTTGCAGCATTCCGGACACCTGATCGGCGTAGTACCCCCGCGGGCTCGGCTCGTCGCCGAGGATCTCGATGAGCGAGGCGTACATGCCCTTGCCGCCGAACCAGACCTGGAGCAGCTCCCCGTCGGCGCAGCGGTAGAGAAAGTTGGGGAACGTCGAGCCCTTCTCCCAGTAACTCTCGACTTCGGTGGGGGCACGTTCGGAGCGCCCGATCATGCACCCGAGCGTGGAGATCAGCCCGTCGTAGAGCGAGGTCTCGGCCCAACCGCCGCGGCCGGAGTGGGCGCGGCGGCGAAGCAGCGCGAGCACCGAGGCGGTGAGCACGAGCGCGGCTCCCCCGCCGCTCGCCCGGACGTCGACGAAGATCGGACCCTCGCGATGCCCGGCCAGCTGGGTGCAGAAGCCCGATCGTGCCTCGACGAGGAGCCCGAAGTCGGCGCAGCTACCCGAAGCCGTCCGGCTCGGCCGGCACCGGGCGTAGACGAGCGACGGGTTCTCGGCCAACAAGTCGATCGAACCGAGCCCGCGCCCTTCGACGTCGGACTCGGTCCCATAGACGATGGCCACGTCCGCCGCGACGAGCCGCGCCGCGATCCGGGCGGCGTCCTCCTCGGTCACGATCTGCTCGGTCACGATCTCCTTGTCGCGGTGCCAGGCGAGGCCCCACGGCACGTGCCCGTCGATGTCAGGAGCGGCCGCAACGACGCGGGTCACCGATGCGCCAAGGTCGCCGAGAATCATGCCGGGGATGCCGGCGACGAGGCCGAGACCCAGGTCGCTCGCCCCGACCGCCACCTCGACCACCGACAGCCCGGCGCAGGGCCGCACGATGTCGACCCCGGCGCGCTGGCGAGCGCGCTCGCTGGGGCTCTCGCCGGCCTCGCGGGAGGCGTGCTCGCTCACCGCGCCGGGACCGGGAGGGTGAGCCGGGGCAGGACCTCTTCGGCCGCCAGCCGGACCACCTCGAGCGTGTCGGACGGCGCGGCGGGCGAGATCACGACGTGGCGCACGCCCGCATCGACGTACTCCTGCACGCGCTGCGCCACCTCCTCGGGCGTGCCGGCCGGGGCGATCCGCTGGAGCTTCTCCGGTTCGAGGTGGCCGTAGGCGCCCTGCAAAAAGGTCGCGACGTCGGCGCGGGCCCGCTCACCGTCCTTGCGGATCGACGTGTACAGGTAGAGCATCCACTCGAAGCGTTCGAGGTCCCGTCCACTCGCGTGCGCCTCGTCGCGGATGGCCTGCACCGAGCGGGCGTAGGCGCCGGGGGAGAACAGGTATGGCATCCAGCCGTCGCCGAGGCGGGCGGCGCGGCGCATGGCCGGAGGACGGCGCCCGGAGACGATGATCGGGGGGCCGCCGGGTTGCCCGGCGGGGCGGGCGTCGACGGCGGCGGCGGCAGGATCGGCGTCGCGGTCGGAAGCCGCGGCACGGCCCGGAGGTCGGACGACGCGCAGCTCCACGTCGTCGAAGTCGAAGAACCGCCCGTGGTGGGTGACGGGTCGGCCGCTCCAGAGCAGACGCATGACGTCGATGCTCTCGTCGGTCCGCGCTCCACGTTCCGACAGCGAGACGCCGACGGCCGCGAACTCTTGGGGGAACTCCCCGCCGACACCGATCCCGACGCGGAGCCGACCGCCGGAATGCGCGTCGAGGTCGGCCAGCTGCTTGGCCACCACGACGGGGTGGTAGAGGGGGAGGAGGAGGACGGCGGTGCCGACCTTGACCCGTTCGGTCCACGCCGTCATGAGGGCCAACCGGGTGATGGCCTCGCCCGAGGCGCTCGGCGGGAGGAGGTGGCCGCCCTGCCACACCGAATGGACCGGGAGCTCCTCGACCGCACGGAGCCAGGCTCGCTCGGGCTCGGGCAGCACCGCGGCCCCGAGCGTGATCAGGTCTGGACGGCCGCGGTCCTCGGGCATGGCGGCCGGGCTCAGGGTCGGGTCTGGACGATCGTGCGGACGCCCTCGGCATCATCGAGCGCCGCCAGCCCCTCGTTGATGTCGTCAAGGCCGATACGGTTCGATACGAGCGAGCCGAGGTCGAGCCGGCCCGACTCGGCCAACCCGATGAAGCGCGGGAAGTCACGCCGGATCTGCGAGTCCCCGACGACCGAGCCCGCGATCCTCTTGCCGCTGAAGACGTACTTGAACGCGGGCAACTCCAGGACCCCGTCCACGGGCGGCATGCCGACGAAGGTGACCGTGCCGGCCCGGCGAGCCATCTCGTAAGCCTGGAGCATCAGCTCGACGCGTCCCACGACCTCGAAGCTGTAGTCCACGCCTCTCCCGTCGGTGAGCGAGCGGACCGACTCGACCGGGTCTTCTGCGGCCGGGTCGACGGCGTGCGTCGCTCCGACCTTCAAGCTCGACTCCCGGCGCGACGGCGCCGGGTCGATGGCGACGATGAGCGATGCGCCGGCAATGCGCGCGCCCTGAATGGCGGACTGGCCCACGCCACCGCACCCGATGACGGCGACGCTGGAACCCGGTCGAACCCCGGCGGTGTTCAGCACGGCCCCGAGCCCGGTGGTCACGCCGCAGCCGAGCAGCGCCAGCTCCTCGTCGGAGAGCGCGGTCTCGACCGGGACCACGGTCGCCTCGTGGACGACCATGACCTCGGCGAAGGTCCCACACCCGCACAACGCGGTGGCCTTGGATCCGTCGCGTAGCGGCCATCGTGGCGCTGCCTTGACCGCGGGGCCCAGCTCACAGAGGTTCGAAAGCGAGTTCACGCACCACCAGCATGCGCCACACACGGGCGCGACCGAGGCGAGGACGCGCTGTCCCACGTGTATGCGACGGACGTCGGCGCCGACCTCCTCCACCGTGCCGCATCCTTCGTGGCCGGGCACGAACGGGAACGGGATGGGCGTGGACCCGGCGATGGCGGCGTGGTCGGTGTGGCAGATCCCGCTGGCCGCCACCCGCACCAGGACGTCTGATGGACCGAGCGCCGGAGGGTCGAGATCTTCGACCACCAGCGGCTTGCCCGCCTCGTAGGCGACCGCGGCCCTCATGGGGCGACCGGTGTGGGCGTGTGGGACGTCGCCGGGTGAGGGATCAGTACATAAGCGAGCACTCGCTTATGTTAGGTGGGCGAGGGGCTCGCTCGCCATGAGGCGCCCGGTGCCTCGGGCGCCTCGGCTCGGACGCTCGGGTCGCAGGGCGGCACTGCTCCCGAGCTCACTCCCGAGCTGCGGTTCTTCGCTCACAATGCCGTAGTCTGACGCTCGGTGTCACACCTGCCCCCGCCGAACGTGGTCCTGGGCGGCGGAACCGAGGCACGCGGTGGCTGAGGCGCCGGCTGGCAGCGGAAAGCCGCGGAGCGACCCGCCTCGGGCCCGCCGGCTCAAGGCCGACGCCCGCCGGCGATCCATCCTGGAGGCGGCGCGCACTGCGTTCAGCCGGACCGGTGACGTGAACGGCACCACCATGAAGGTCATCGCCGAGTACGGCGGCATCAGCGAGGGCGTCATCTACCGCCACTTCGAGAGCAAGGACCAGCTCTTCTACGAGGCCGTCGTCGATCCGCTGCGAGAGGCGGTCGACGAGCTGGTCGCGGCCAGCGAGGTCGTGGACCGGGACGAGCCCCTGACTCCCGAACGGCAGCTCCAGACGCTCAACGGGCTCTACCGCCAGCTCACCTCGACGCTCGAGGAGGTGCTTCCCCTCCTGGGCCTGGTGCTCTTCGGCGACCCGAAGGTGGCCAAGCGCTTCTTCGACGAGCACTTCGTGGTGGCCATGGACCGCTTGGCCGAGGCGTGGCGCAAGGTGGAGGACCGCTACGGCCTCGGCTTCGAGGCACCCGACATCTCCGCACGGGCCGTCATGGGGATTGCATTGATGCTGGCGCTCGAGAGCCACTACTCCAAGGGCTTCGACCGCAACCGAGCAGTCGCCCAAGCGAGCGAGGGCACGATGAAGGGCTTCTTCCCTCCCACCGGCGGCGTCGAGAATTCGGCCTCCTCGCAGGCCGCATCGGCGCTGTGATACCCCGCACTCCGCGTGTTGACACCCCCCGCGGCAGGTGCGAAGCTTATTGAGTGCTCACTTTCTTTTGCGCCCAGGGGAGGGGTGTGCCCACCCTCGGCCCCGCCCTCGAACGCGGTCACGTGAACGACCAGTGAGCGCAGCGGTGACCCCACCGACGGCCGAGCGGACGTCGGTGGCGGCAGGCCCGGTGCCGATGACAGACCGGGCGGCGCTGGTCCAGGAGCTGGCCGAACGCTTCGGACGCGGGGACCGTGAGGGGGCCTTTCAGCTCCTGCACCCTGACCTGCGCATTCAGCAACCTGAATCCCTCCCACACGGCGGGTGGCACGTCGGACGCTCCGGCATGGAGGAGATGGGCGCAACGTTCGCCCGCTTCTGGTCCCGCACGATCGGCGCTCCCCGGATCCTCGGATGCGGGGACACGGTGGTGCAGGTCACGTCCCAGACCTGGACGGCCCAGCGCACCGGAGAGTCGGCGACGGTCGACGTCGTCGAACTGTTCTCGTTCCGCGACGACCTCATCTCCGAGATCCGGGTGTTCCAGCAGGACACCGCGGCGCTGCTGCAGACGCTCGGCGAGGAGGTCGTTCCGACGACTCACGGGTCCGACCAGGCCCACGAGTCCCACGAGTTCCACGAGTTCCACGACACGGAGGCATGATGGCCATCACGTGGTTCGTCTCTGTCGACGACCATCTCATCGAGCCGGCCCGGCTCTGGCAGGAGCGAGTCCCTGAGCGGTTGCGCGAGCACGCGCCCGCACATCGTGCGGGACGGCGACTCGGAGTTCTGGGTCTACGAGGACCGCCAGATCGTGACGACCGGCCTCAACGCGGTGGCCGGCAAGCGGCGCGAGGAGTTCTCGCCCGAGCCGATCACCTACGAGGACATGCGGCCAGGGTGCTACGAGCCGGCCGAGCGGGTGGCGGACATGGACCAGGGCCACGTCCTCTCCTCCCTCCTCTTCCCGTCGTTCCCGCGGTACTGCGGGCAGGTCTTCCACGAGGCCAAGGACAAGGAGCTGGCGCTGGCGTGCGTGCGAGCGTGGAACGACTTCATCCTGGAGGATCTTGCGGGCGACTACCCGGGCCGCTTCATTCCGATGATGATCATCCCGTTGTGGGACCCGGCGGCGGCTGTGACCGAGATGCAGCGCACGGCTGCGCTGGGCGCGAAGTCGATCGCCTTCTCGGAGAACCCCACCAAGCTCGGGCTGCCGTCGATCCACACCGACTACTGGGATCCCGTCTTCCGCGTTCGCCGACGAGGCCGGATTGGTGCTGTCCATGCACGTGGGCTCGTCGTCGAATCTGATCCGGACGTCCGACGACATGCCGACGCTCGCCTTCATGGCCTACTCGGCCGCGGCCAACCAGGCGGGGACGCTGCTGGACTGGCTCTTCAGCGGGAAGTTCGAGCGCTTCCACGGGCTCAAGATCGCCCTGTCGGAGGGCTCCATCGGATGGATCCCCTACTTCCTGGAGCGGGCCGAGCAGGTGGTCGACAAGCAGCGGTTCTGGGCCTCGCGCTTCGACATCAACATGAATCCCAGCCACGTCCGCGGTGAGGCAGAAGGCCGCCGCCACCTTCGACCTCGACACCGACGTCAGGCAGCTCTTCCGGGACCACGTCTTCGGGACCTTCATCGACGACCAGGCGGGCCTTCGGTTGCTCGACGTGATCGGCGAGGACAACGTCATGCTCGAGTGCGACTACCCGCACTCGGACTCGACCTGGCCCGACTCGGTGGAACTGGCCAACAAGTGGCTCGCTCACCTGCCCGAGGACGTGCAGTACAAGATCTCGGTCGGCAACGCCGCTCGGGTCTACGGCTTCACGCCCGCCAACCCGGACGAGCTCATGGCGGCGGGCCGAGGTGCCGGAGGAAGCGGAGCGAGCGCAGGAAGCGGAGGAGCAGCCCGATGACCCAGCTGGTCGAACCCGCGGACACCGTCACCGCCACCATCCCGCTCTGTGAGCGCTACGCCGTCGCGGACGTCGACTCTCACATCATTGAGCCGGCCGACCTGTGGACGTCGCGTGTGCCCTCGTCGTGGGGCGACCTCGTCCCCCACGTTCGCTTCGACGAGCGCTCCGGGGAGGACCGCTGGTACATCGGCTCGAAACGTCTCTTCGGCGTCGGGGCGTTCGCGCAGGCGGGATGGAAGGAGTTCCCGCCGTCCCACCCTCCCCGGTTGAGCGAGGCGCTGCCTGCAGCCATCGACGCCCGCGCCCGTCTCGAATACATGGACGAGGTCGGCGTCTACTACCAGCTGATGTACCCGAACATCCTCGGCTTCCACAGCCATGTCTTCCTCAACCAGATGGAGCCGGCACTCGCGACCGAGTGCGTGCGCGCCTACAACGACTGGCTGACCGAGTTCTGCTCCGCCGATTCCCGACGCCTCATCCCGATGACGATGCTGCCCTTCTGGGACGTTCAGGCGTCCATGGCCGAGATGCGACGCGCCCACGAAATGGGCCACAAGGGTGTGCTCTTCGCTGCCCGCTACGACAAGATCGGCCTTCCCCGGCTCATCGATGACTACTGGGAGCCGCTCCTCAGCCAGGCCCAGGAGATGGGCCTCAGCCTCAACTTCCACGTCGGTTTCCTCGCCTCGGGCGAGGACCTGAAGGGAGCGGTCGACCAGTCGAAAAAGCTGGACTTCACCCGCGAGAGCTCCTTGGTGCTCCTCGGGAACGCGCAGAACGTGGCCGAGGTCATCCTGAGCGGCGTCTGCCACCGCTACCCCGACCTCAATTTCGTCTCGGTCGAGAACGGTGCGGGCTGGCTGCCCTTCCTGGCCGAGAGCATGGACTGGCAGTGGCTCAACGTGGGAGCGCACAAGGACTATCCCGACCGCCTCTTGCCGAGTGAGTACCTCACGCGCCAGATCTACGCCATGTACTGGTTCGAGCAGGCGTCCATGCGCTCGGTGATCGATCTCTTGGGTGAGAACCTGATGTTCGAGACCGATTTCCCGCACGCGACGAGCCTCTCCCCCGGTCCGGCGTCGGAGTCGCCGAGCCCGCGCGACGTGATGGAACGTTCCCTGGCCGGCTTGCCCGACGACGTCATCGGCAACGTGCTCCAGCACACGGCGACTCGCCTCTACCACCTGGAGGAGCCCGTTCGATGACCGGGCGGCCCGCTCTCGCTCGGCGAACTGCGGGTGCGGTGTTGATCGCCGGACGCTGAAGGGCGGAAGCTGAACGCCGTGGGCAACTCCCTTCTGCATCGTGACGCCTTCTACATCGGCGGGGACTGGGCTTCCCCGTGCGGCGAGGAGACGCTCACGGTCGTGTCCCCCTCGACGGAGGAAGCGGTGGGGTCGCTTCCCGTGGCCACTCCGGCGGACATCGATCGGGCCGTCGACGCGGCCCAGAAGGCGTTCAACGACGGGCCGTGGCCACGGATGGCGGCGAACGAGCGAGCGCAGATCCTGGCCCGCGCCGCCGAGCTCCTCATGGAGCGGTCGCCCGACATCGTGGCCGTGACGACCGACGAAATGGGCTGCGCCGTCAGCCAGGCGCCCCAGGCGCAGACAGGGCTTGTCGCTCCGCTCTTCCGCTACTACTCGGAGCTGCTCGGTTCGTTCGCCGTGGAGCGGACGGTCGTTTCGGGCGAGCGGGCGGGGTTGGTGACACAGGAGCCGGTCGGGGTGGTGGCGGCGATCGTGCCGTGGAACGCGCCGGTCACGCTGGCGGCCTGGAAGACGGCACCCGCCCTCGCGGCCGGCTGCACCCTGGTGCTCAAACCTGCGCCGGAGGCGCCGTTGAGCAACTTCGTCCTGGCCGAGGTCCTCCATGAGGCCGGCGTCCCCCCGGGAGTGTTCAACCTGGTACCGGCGGGTCGGGAGGTGGGCGAGCATCTCGTCACCCACCCCGGAATCGACAAGGTGGCCTTTACGGGGTCGACGGCGGCCGGCAAGCGCATCATGGCCTTGTGCGCAGAGCGGATGACTCGGGTCTCCCTGGAGCTCGGCGGGAAGTCGGCCGCGTCTGCTGCTGGACGACGCCGACCTGGCCGCCGTAGTGCCGCGCGTCGTGCACGGCGCCATGCACCTCTCGGGACAGGTATGCGGCGCGCAGACGCGCGTCCTCGTGCCGCGCCGCGCCGCCTCGGAGGTGCTCGCGATCGCGGCTGAGACCGCGGCGGGCATCGTCGTCGGCGACCCCCACGACCCCGCAACCGAGGTCGGACCGCTCGTGGCGGCGCGGCAGCGGGAACGGGTCGAGGGCTACATCACCCTGGCGACGGACGCCGGCGCGCGCGTCGTCGCGGGCGGAGGCCGCCCGACGCACCTCCCTCGCGGCTGGTACGTCTCGCCGACGATCCTGGGCGACGTCGACAACTCCATGCGCGTCGCCCGGGAAGAGATCTTCGGGCCGGTCCTGTCCGTCATCCCCCACGACGGCGACGACGATGCGGTGCGCATCGCCAACGATTCCGCGTACGGGTTGGCCGGTGGGGTCTGGAGCGGCGACGACCGCCGGGCGCTCCATACGGCGCGGCGGCTCCGCACCGGAAGCGTTGCGGTCAACGGCAGCTTCCCGCCGTTCCCGCTCGTGCCCTTCGGCGGTTTCAAGGAGTCCGGTCTCGGGCGCGAGCTGGGTCCCGAGGGCCTGCTCAACTTCCTCGAGCCGCGCAGCATCGGGTTGCCCCCGTCGCTCGTTGCCCGCTGAGCGGGCGCTTCGTGAACGTCGACGCATGAGCGGTCCTCTCACGGGCGTCCGCGTCATCGAGGTCGCGTCCCACGTCTTCGTCCCGATGGCGGGCAGCGTGCTGACTGAGTGGGGCGCCGATGTGGTGAAGATCGAGCATCCCGTGACCGGCGACCCCTATCGGGGCCTCGTGACGAGCGGGCTGCACAACGAGTACCGCGGCGTGGACCCCTTCTTCCAGTCGGCCAACCGAGGCAAGCGATCGGTGGGCATCGACCTCGGCCAACCGTCGGGTCGGGAGTTGTTGAGCCGGTTGATCCGCGACACCGACGTTTTCCTGACCAGCCTCAGGCCGGCGGCACGACGTCGGCTCCGAGTCGATGTCGACGACGTGCGCGCGGACAACCCCACGATCGTCTACGTGCGCGGCTCTGCGTTCGGCGCCCGGGGCCCCGACGCCGGGCGCGGCGGGTACGACGTCAACACCTATTGGGCCCGCAGCGGGATGCAGTACGTCCTGACGCCTCCCGGTACTCCCTCACCGCTCTCCACGCGGCCGGCGTTCGGCGACGTCGTCGGTGGCCTTACCATCGCCGGTGCCGTGAGTGCCGCACTCTTCGACCGGTCCTCGACTGGTCACGCCGCCGTCGTCGACGCCTCGCTGCTCGCCTCGGGTATCTGGCAGGTGCAGCCCGACATCGTCAACGCCAGGCTCGGCGGGGGTGGCGCCACCGATGCGCCTCACGAGCGGGCGCGGACGTCGAACCCGCTGACCCTCCCATACCGGACAGCCGACGGCCGCCACGTCGCGCTGATCATGGTGGAGTCCGACCGTCGGTGGCCCGAGCTCTGCGCTGCGCTGGGTCATCCGGAGGTGACCGACGATCCTCGCTGGGCCGATGCCGAGGCGCGGCGGCGCAACGCGAGCTCGTGCGTCGCCAGGCTCGACGAGATCTTCGCCGAGCGGACGTTGGAGGAGTGGCGTAGAGCGTTGGCCGCACTCGACGGCGAGTGGTCGCCGGTCCAGACACCGGCCGAGGTTCACGACGATCCCCAGGTGCGGGCGAACGGCTATATCGCGGAGGTGGACATGGGCCGGGACGTCTCCATCCCCCTCGTCCCCTCGCCCGTGCAATTCGACGAAGAGCCGGGGCGCCCTCAGCGGGCGCCCGAGCACGGGGAGCACACCGAGAGCGTCCTGCTCGAGCTCGGCCTCGGTTGGGACGAGATCGGCCAGCTGAAGGACGGCGGGGTGATCGTGTGACCGGCGACGCGGCGGGCGGCGCTCCCGCCGGCATTCCTCCGGCGGTCACCGAAGAGACGGCGCCGTTCTGGGCTGCCGCGGCTGAGGGCAGGCTTCTGGTCGAGCGTTGCGGCGACTGCGGCGCCGAGGGGTTCCCGCCGCGCGGGATCTGCCGTCGATGCCGGAGCCGCGCCCTGGCGCCGCATGAGGTGACCGGTTCGGGTGAGGTGTACAGCTTCACCGTCAACCACCAGCGCTGGCTTCCGGGCCTCGACGTCCCCTATGCCCTGGTCCTCGTCGAGTTCCCGGATCACCCCGGGGTCCGCGTGATGGGCCGCATCCGCGGCTGCGCGCCCGAGGACGTCGCGGTGGGCATGACCGTCGACATCGGCTTCGAACCAGGCCCGGGCGGCTTCGCCATCCCGAGCTTCGTTGCGGCGGGCCGGGGCGGCTGATGGGATCCGATTGGCTCGAGCGGCGGGCCGTGATCTCCGGCGTCGGACAGTCCGCGGTCGGGCGACAGGTAGAGCGCTCCGGATTGCAACTCACCATCGACGCCGTGGTCGCTGCCGTCGAAGATGCCGGGTTGGGTCTCGACGACATCGACGGGCTCGCCACGTTCCCCGGCGGCGGCAAGGCCAACCTTCCGGGCTACGCCAATGGCGACCTCTACGAGGTGCAGGACGCCTTGGCCGTGACGACGACCTGGCGCCTCGGTCAGGTGGAGGGGATGAGCCTGCCCTTCTACGGTCCGGCGATGGCGGTCGCCACCGGGCAGGCGCGCCACGTGGTGATCTGGCGCACGGTCAAGGAGGGCAGCGCGGCGCGGCGGGCAGGCGGTCGCCCGGCCTACGGATCGGTGCACCCCGAGGCGGAAGGACCGCTGGCCTGGCTCCTGCCGGTCGGCGCCCTCTCGCCTGTGTGCCAGGTGGCGCCGTTCGCGACGCGCTACATGCACGAGTACGGGGCGACAAGAGAACAGCTGGGGTGGATCCCCGTGACACAACGCGGACACGCGGCGCACAACCCGTTGGCCGTGTACCGCGAACCGCTGAGCATGGACGAATACCTGGCGGCGCGGATGATCTCGACGCCGATGTGCCTCTACGACTGCGACGTCCCGGTCGACGGCTCGACGGCGATCGTGGTCTCCGCGGCGGAGACTGCACCCGGCTTGCGCGCGCCCGTGCGCATTGAGGCCATGGCCGGAGTGATCGACGGTCGCCCGTCGTGGGACCAGTGGGAGGACATGGGCCGGGTGGGCCACGCTGCCGCGGCCTCGATGTGGAACCGCACCGAGCTCTCCGCCCGCGACGTCGACGTGGCCCAGCTCTACGACGGGTTCACCATCGAGGTGGTCTGGTGGCTCGAGGCGATGGGCTTCTGCGGCACGGGCGAGGCTGCGTCCTTCGTCGAGGGCGGGACCCGCATTTCGCTGGGCGGCGCGCTACCGCTCAACACCTGGGGCGGGCAGCTCTCGGGCGGACGGCTCCACGCTGCGTTCGGGCACACCGCCGAGGCGGTGCGCCAACTGCGCGGCGAGGCCGGTGACCGTCAGGTGCCGGGTGCGGAAGTGGCCGCGGTCACCAACGTGGGTGGTATCGAGGCCGGCGCGGCGCTGCTGGCGCGCTGGTAGTTCGAGAGTTTTGAGAGTTCGAGAGGAGATTCCAGATGGCAGAGCGCGTGCTGGACGGGTGGAAGGAAAGGTCGCCATCGTGACGGGTGCCGGCTCGACTCCGGGACCGGGAGTCGGGACAGGAAAGGCGACGGCGATCGTGCTGGCGCGGGAAGGGGCGCGGGTGCTCCTCGTCGACCTGCACCCTGAACGCGCCGAAGAGACCCGGGCCATGATCGCCGACGAGGGCGGTGTGGCTGAGGTTGTCGGGGCAGACGTGACCCAGGCCGCCCAGTGCGAGGCCATGGTTGAGGCGGCCATCACCGCCTTCGGCACCATCGACATCCTCGTCAACAACGTCGGGCTCGCGTCGCTCGGTACCGTCGTCGACACGACCGAGGAAGCGTGGGACCGCGCCATGGACATCAACCTGCGCAGCGCGTTCTTGGCCTCGAAGTACGCCGTCCCGATCATGGCCGACAAGGGCGCAGGGGCAGTCGTCAACGTCTCGTCGATCTCCGCCCTGCGCGGCGACGGAACCTTGGCCTACTCCGCCGCCAAGGGCGCGGTCATCGCGATGACCGTTGAAATGGCCTACTCCCACGGGCGTCAAGGAATTCGGGTCAATGCAATCGCGCCCGGCCACATCACCACGCCGATGGTGCTCTCGGTGTCCGCTCCAGGTCCACGGGCCGAGTTCATGAACACGCTCCGCTCCGAGGCGGGACTGCTCGGCACTCCTGGCACGGGCTGGGACGTCGGTTACGCCGCGACCTTCCTAGCCAGCGACGAGGCCCGTTGGATCACCGGAGCCGTGCTCCCGGTCGAATCCGGCGTGCTCAGCGTGACACCGCTCATGATGGCGCCGTACCTCCGCGCCGTTCCGGATCCCGACGTCTGACCTCAACGGGTGATACCAGCGACCCCTGTGGTTGTATCGGGATCCAAGTGCTGCGAACTCGCTCATGAAACGAGCGAGTTCGCAGCATGCATTTGCCGATGTACCCGGCGCCTTCGGGTCAGAAGCCCAACGTCGGGCCGGGGATGCTCGTTACGGGACACACCCATCGCGAGGCCGATGCTCATCGGGAATTGGATTGTTCCGTAGGCGGTCATCATGCGGACGTTCTCTCGGCATTCTGCAAGAGCGCAACCTAAGCTGACTGTGACCTTGCGGCGGCAATGCGGTGAGCGGTCGCGATTGACGTCGACGGAAGTTCGCAGTACTAGGGGCAGCAGTGGCCACACAGATCTCCGGTCGGACCGAGCCCCCCTCGGAAGCGAGCACGGCTCGTATGGCGGGACGGGCCATCTTCTTCGCCCCCATCGGCGACGGCCGGCGGCGGCGCAGGGGATCCGACGGCATTCGGCTGGTCCTCGCCTTCTTTGCCGTGCTCTGCGCGGTGCTGGTCCTCAGATCCAACTCGCACCCCGAAGACGTGATCACCCACGTCCTGAGCCCCCCTCCCTACGGCATCCGCTGGCTGGTGACCCTTTTCTGGATCGGCGGATCGTTCGGGACGATCGCGTTTCTCCTCATAGTGGCCAGCCTGGCCCAGCGTTGGATGGTGGTGCGGGATCTCGCCGCCTCGGCCGTCGGGACACTCGTCGTCAGCGGAATCCTCGTTCTCGCGCTCGGGGCGAGCGGCGGGCGACCACGGAGCACCGAGTTCTACGGTTACGTGTTGAGCTTCCCGGTTCTACACGTGGCTTTGGCGCTCGGCATCGCAACGGCGGGGCTCCCCTATCTGTCGCGGACCGTGCAGCGCCTCATCGAGCTCATCGTGTTCCTCACCGTGCTCGCGACCGTCGTGGCGGGCCATGGCCTTCCGGCCAACGTCCTCGGCAGCATGGCGATCGGTTGGGGCGTGACCGCTGCCGTCCACCTCGGCTGGGGCTCGCCGCTCGGGTTGCCCTCCGGTGAAGAACTGCGCGTGGCCCTTTCAACCGTGGGGATCGATGCAGTTTCGGCGCAGCCGACGCGGTTTCAGACGTGGGGTGCCGCCCACTACTCCATCGTCACGAGCTCGGGAGAGTCCTTGGTTGTGTCCTTCTACGGCCGGGATGCTGCGGACGCCCAGCTCCTCAGCAAGGTGTACAGGCTCATCATGTATCGGAACTCGGGACCGGCCATCAGCTTGACCCGAATCCAACAGGTTGAGCACGAGTCGTCCGTCACGCAGCTCGCCGGCGCGATCGGGCGCCCGGGTGCCCCAAGTGATCAGTGCGTCTGAGATCGGTCCGAGCCACGACGCCGTCTTGATCGCTCGTTCCGTGTCGGGAACCCCCTTTGATGAGCTAGACCCCGACCTCGTCCCCGACCAGGTACTCGACGACTTGTTCGCCCAATTGCTCGACCTCAGGTCGGCTCGAATCTCCCACGGTGCCATTAGTCCGCACACTCTTCTGGCCGACGTGGACCAGGGGACGGCCACAATCGTGGACTTTCGCAGCGGCATTTCGAATGCCGCCGAGTTCCTGTTGGACCAGGACCTCGCGGGCGCCATGGCTTCGGCGGCTCTCGTGGCCGGTCCCGAACGTGCCGCGCGATCTGTCGTGCGGGTCGTGCCCTCGGACCTCTTGCCAGGAGCGATGAGCCATCTCCGACGCGCCGGTCTCGACCCCGCCATCACCGTCGCGTTGAAGGGCAAGAAGCAACTCTTCGAACAACTCCGGGCGAGCACCGCCCAGCAGGCCGGCATCGAGGTACCCGAGCTCATCGAGCCGAGGAGGTTGAGCTGGAACCAGGTCCTCGTCGCGGTTGGATCCCTGGTGGGAGGCTGGGCGTTGATCCTGGTCCTGATCAACGCTTCGCATTCGATCGGCACCATCCGGAGCGCCCAATGGGGTTGGGTCGTCGCCACGGCGCTCCTCTGCTCGGCCTCCTACCTCGGCGGCGCGACCGCGAATCGGGGCAGCGTTCCAGGGGCGCTCCCGATGGGCCGAGTGGTGGGTTTGGAACTGGCGAATTCGTTCACGACTCTGGCCGGCGGCCAGGCAGCCGTGTTGGCCACGCAGGTGAGGTTCTACCAACAGCAGGGATTCGACACCACCACCGCGGTCACTTCCGGCGCACTCGTGAGCGTGTCGAGCCTCTTGATCAAGTTGGTCCTATTCCTGATAGCCCTTCCTATCGCCTGGAGTTCATTTCACTTCGGACACAGCCTGCACCAGGGGAGCCACGCGAAAGTCCTCTATGGACTGCTCGTCATCGTGATCGTCATCGGTCTCGTCCTGACGGCCATGTTCGCTGTTCCCCATTGGCGTCAGCACGTCAAAGAGAAACTGCGACCCAAGTTCGCCACGATCGTCGAGAACTTCAAGACGTTGGCGACGCAGCCGATCAAGATCGTCCAGCTCTTCGGTGGCCAGATCGCGGCGCAGCTACTCGTCATCCTCGCCCTCGGGGCGGCCTTGCACGCCTTCGGGACCCAGCTTTCTCTGGCAGCGTTGGTGATCGCGGCGACGATGGCAGGCGTCTTGGCGTCGGCCTCGCCGGCCGGAGGCGGCATGGGAGTCGCAGAGGCGGGGCTCATCTTGGCCCTCACTGCCGCGGGGATCTCGAAGAACCAGGCGACGGCCGCCGTCTTCGTACAGCGGACCTTCACGGCCTACCTCCCGCCGATTATTGGTTGGTTCACCCTCATGTGGATGCGGAAGCGTGAATACCTGTGACCCGACCCAAGACCCGGGATCACGATGCGCCGGTACCTGCGGACCCGCGACGCGTCGAAGCACACCGTGGTGCAAAGCGTGTGATCGGTCGGGTCATTGCTTTGGCGGTGACCGGTGTCGCCCTTTATGTGGTGCTGCCGAGCCTCACGGCAGTGTTCGGGGCATGGCCGAGGCTGACGAAGTTGAGTCCGCTGTGGTTGGTCCTCGCTCTTGTGGCCGAAGCGATGAGCTTCGTCTGCAACTTCGGCATCCAACGAATCGTCCTTCGGACCCGAGGCTGGTTTGCCGTCGTGACGGCAGGACTCACCGGGAACACGGTGACCAACGTGCTCCCGGGAGGTTCCGCCGCCGGAGCAGCGGTGCAATTCCGCATGCTGGAGAGGGCTGGGGTTGACTCCGACGCCGCGGTTGGTGGCTTGACGGCGGCGTCACTCCTGGGTGTTGGTGGTCTGTTGATGCTTCCGATTCTCACACTTCCCGCTGTGCTAGGCGGATCGCACGTGAACCATACCTTGGTGAACACCGCGCTTATCGGTGTCGTGGGGTTCATCGTCTATGTGGGGCTCGGGATCGTAGTCCTCGAATCCGATCGACCGCTTCAGGTCATGGGGAAGACCGTCCAATGGATTTGGAACAAGCTCCGCCGTCACCACACACCGTTGACAGGACTCAGCGATCGCCTGCTGACTCAGCGCGACGAAATACGAGGAGCTTTGGGAAGAGACCTGCGGCAGGTCCTTCTTCTGGTGGTAGGCCGCCTCGGGTTCGACTTTCTCTGTCTGCTCGCAGCGCTACGAGCAACCGGAAGCCAACCCCATCCCTGGCTCGTTTTGCTTGCATACTCGGCAGCCGGCGTGATCGCGTTGATCCCGGCCACCCCAGGAGGCTTGGGCATCGTGGAGGCAAGCCTCGCTGGGCTGCTCGTCCTGGCAGGCGTCAGCGGTCGTAGCGCTGTTCTGGCCACCCTGGCCTACCGGCTAGCCGAGTACTGGCTTCCAATGGTCGCTGGGGTCATGGCTTATTGGCTCTACCGGCGGCGATACGGACCGGTGCGATTCAGCGAACCTCAAACCGTGCCGCCTCCCCATTGACTTGAGCTGACGAACTGCCCCGGCGGCCCGGTTTCGTGCAGCAGATTGCCTCCCACTGAAATGGCGGCTACTCGCCGCGCGTCATGCCGAACCTGATGCGAAGAGCTTCGACGTCACGCTCGGCTCGAAGGTGTACCGCGTCGTTTCAAATGCCTTGCTCGACCGAGCCATCCGCACGGTCAGGCTTCGCTCCACGTCACGCTCAACGACGACGGGGCATGGTCCCATGAAGAGCACCTCTATCCGCAGCAACGTCATATGGCCGGCAGCGACGGGCCATCTCCGCAGGCGTCCGACCACTCGCATTGCCATCCTCGAGCTGGCAGTCTTGGGCCGGTCAGTTTCCGACAGGAGGTCCCCATGGGCACGATCACCACTCCCGATGGCACAGAAATCTTCTACAAGGACTGGGGTTCTGGCCAACCGATCGTCTTCAGCCACGGCTGGCCACTCTCTGCAGACGATTGGGACACCCAGATGTTGTTCTTCTTACATCACGGCTACCGAGTGGTCGCCCACGACAGGCGCGGTCATGGTCGCTCCTCGCAGACTGGCGACGGCCACGACATGGACCACTACGCCGATGACCTTGCAGCGGTGACTGCCCATCTCGATCTCCATGAGGCGGTTCACGTTGGGCATTCGACCGGTGGGGGTGAGGTCGTCCACTACATCGCCCGGCACGGTGAGAGTCGTGTCGCGAAGGCGGTCCTGATCAGTTCCGTTCCGCCGCTCATGGTCAAGACCGACGCGAACCCTGGAGGATTGCCAAAAAGCGTGTTCGACGATCTGCAGGCTCAGCTAGCTGCGAACCGGTCGGTGTTCTACCGGGCGCTCGCTTCGGGACCGTTCTACGGGTTCAATCGACCGGGCGCAGAACCCTCAGAGGCAATCATCGAGAACTGGTGGCGACAGGGGATGATGGGCGGCGCAAAGGCACATTACGACGGCATCGTTGCGTTCTCTCAGACTGATTTCACCGATGACCTCAAGAAGATCACCGTTCCCGTTCTGGTGATGCACGGAGACGATGACCAGATCGTGCCCTATGCCGACTCTGGACCGCTGTCCGCCCGGCTCGTGCAGAATGGAACACTCAAGACCTATGGCGGATTTCCGCATGGCATGCCAACCACCCAAGCAGAGACGATCAACGCGGATCTTCTGACGTTCATTCAGTCCTGAGCGGAGAACGCGTCGCGCTACAGGCGACCCGTCACCAGTTCCAGCGAGGCACCTCACGGATGGGGTGCAACTCTGCGTCTGTCTCCGCCCACGAGTTCTGTTGGGCCACATTTGCGCCGAACTCGAGGTGCGACTCCACCGCCGCTCGGAATTTTTCGTCAGTGGGCAAGTCAGCTTCACTGAGCGATTGGAGGTAGAGGCTTACGAATCGTTCCTTTTGCGCATCACTGATTCGGAGATGACGGTGGACGTCAATGAGGTGCTGAAAGCCGAGTTCACAGGTGAAGCGATCGGGGCCCCCGAAGGACTCGGCGGTGAACCAAGTGAGATGGTCAACGTGGGTTGGAACTCTCTCCGTGAACACAGTCTTGAGGACTGGATCTTCTAGGACCTTCTCGTAGAAGATCTCTTCGAGGCGATGCAGCGCCTCATCGCCACCAGCGTGCTCGTACATCGTTTTCATTCGACCCCCTAGAGCAGATCGAGAACGCCAAGCGAGATTACCTACTGCACACGGATTGGCGATCGGGTATCCCTCGTCATTCGCGAACCACAGCGACGGACCTTCTTTGGCATGGTTCAACCGAGCAGGCCAAAGGCTCCTTTTTCCACGGCCACAAGTTCTGAGGGAGATAGCGGAGACAGAGGCGCGTCCGGATCCGACACCATCGCAACAACGACGAAGGTCTTCCCTCGCTTGTTCGTCGCCAGATAGCCGAGAGTGATGACGCCAGGTTCTGAGCCGCCTTTGAACCAGACGGTGTGCCATTCGGACGGGTCCAGTCCGATCCCGCCAGAGTTGCGGGAAAGAATCGATGACAAAGGGGCAAGGCGGGGAACCGTCGCCAGCGACTGCAGACCGGCAAAGGCGCGGCAGATGTCATCGGGGGACGCAAACCATTCGATCTTCTCGACATCGCGAGGATCAGGCGAGACGTGAAGCCCACTGATCGGGAGTGAGTCGACCGACGAAGCGAGGAAGCCACCTCGTTGGACACTCGGTGTGGCGAGGTACCGATTCGCCAGGGCCGGAAAGTCGAAATAGTGCAGCAGAAGGGTCTCTCTTGTTGTGAGGAACGGTTCGTCCCCAGATGCGTTCGCTGACCAGCGCCGGACCTGTGCTTCGACGCTCTTGCGGCCGACCAGCCCGATGAGCAAGTCAGCGGCCGTGTTGTCGCTGATTGAGATCATCTTCGTCGCAGCTTCTTCGACCGACACCGTGGATCCTGCCGTCGCATACTGGAGAGATCCCGAACCGGGTGGGTTGCCGAAACTCTTGGTGGAGTCTTGAATCGCCAAGGACTGGTCCCACGAGACCCGTCCTGCTTCGATTTCCTTGGCGAGCGCGCCCAGGACGAACAGCTTGAACTGTGACGCCAGCGGTCGCGGTGTCGAGGACGCGACGGCGTGGACCGGTTGGCAGGTTCCAGTCGGCGACACCCGTGCCGCAAGAAAGCCCACGTCTGGTCCGAGCGCAGAGAGGGTGCGATCGATGCTCGACCAGCTCGAGGTTTGAAGGGGTGAGGATGCAAGCAAGAGACTGCTGATGAGGCCGGCTGCATCGACCGATATTGTGACCTTCACCTGCTCGGAGCCGAACGCGGCGATTGCGACGAGCGAGGTGTCCGTCTCGTTCAGAAGCCGGACGAACGACGCACCCTTCGTCAGGTGGAACTGATTCAGGACCCTATTGAGTCGACCAGCGCTGACATGAATGAGAAAGTCAGAGTCGAAGTGGGACTCGATCGTCTGGTTCGACAAAGGAGCATCCGCCACGGCGCCCAAGAACCACGAGAGTTGTTCCCCCACCGCGCCTTTCGGAATGCTCCGGGTAACGAATGTCGGCTGAGGGGTCGCAGATGGTGAGGCAACCGCGTCGGCCTCGGCGCCTACAAGCCAAATCGCGATGAGCGCGGTCAAACTCGCGACACAGAGACGACCGATATGTGTTCGGTAGTGCGCCGCCATTCGGAATGTCTATCTCAGGTGGTGTGTCTATCTCAGGCGGTGTGTCTATCTCAGGCGGTCTGCCGGGGACGAGTGCAACCAGATCCGGGGGGCGGCACTTCATGTGAGTGTGATTGCGGGCATGTCCGGCGACTCCGACTGGGCCGCCGGGAGTGGACCTCCCCCCTGCCAGAAGCCCCGACCGGGCGGTCGGAGGGCGGGGTGCTACCGGCAAGATGGACGTCGCAGTTCTGGCGACCCGCGACGACGGCTGTGCACCTTGTCCGTTGGAAACGTGGCGAGAATCCGCCCATCGCCTTTGGACGCGGCATCCATCGCTGCATCGGGTCGAATCCGGCACGACTCGAACTCCGCATCGCGGATCGGCTTGTCTCGGGTGCCCTTCGCGCTGCGACCGGATCGTCCCCAGTGCCGAGTTGACGTTCACCCCTGGACCGGAGCGGAGTTCGAGAGGAATTCATCGAACGGCCCGCAACGGTCACGGAGGTGTAACCCTCGTGCTTCAAGCTGACCCGCAAGGTGCTGCCGGCACACCCGGTGTCAACGCGCCGCCGTGAGGAGGCAACCACGATGAAGCGCGGTGTAGCGACTTCTTCCTCGATGCGGATTCTCGTCGCCCTCGGAGCCCTTACCCTCACGATGAGCGGCGTGACGGCGCTGGCAGCGTCAGCAGCGACCGGGGCGACCGGGGCGACCGGGGCGACCGGGGCGACCGGGGCGACCGGGGCGACCGGGGCGAGCTTCACCCCCCCACCGATCAAGCATGTGTGGTACATCGATCTGGAAAACGAGGGATACGACCAGTCCTTCGGTGACCCGGCCGCCGACCCCTATCTGGCGACCACGCTGACCAGCATGGGCGCGTTGCTAAAGAACTACTTCGCGGTCGGTCACGACAGTGCGGACAACTACATCGCCCAGATCAGCGGCCAGGCACCGGACCACACGACGGAAAATGACTGCGGAGTCTGGACACCGTTCGTGCCGGGAGACCACGTGCTGGAAAAATTCGACCAATACGTCGGCAACGGGTGCGTCTACCCGGAGTCGGCCCAGACCATTGGCAACCAGCTGACCGAAGCCGGTCTCAGCTGGAAGGGCTACATGCAGGACATGGGGAACGACCCCGCTCGTGATCTGACCACGGAGACGGCCCAAGGGCCCGCGTGTGGCCACCCACAGGTGGGGCAGCGCGACCACACCGAAGGGGCCGAGCCTCAGGACCAGTTCGCCGATCGCCACGAGGGCTTCATGTACTTTCCTTCAGTGACGGGTGACCAGGCGTACTGCGACGCTCACGTCCTGTCATTCCAGCCTTTGTTGAGCGACTTGTCCTCGGTGAAGACGACACCCAACTTCTCCTTCCTGGCGCCGAACCTCTGCAACGACGGACACGACGCGCCCTGCGCCAATGGCGATCCTGGTGGTTTGATCAACATCGACGCCTTTTTGAGCATCTGGGTGCCGATAATCATGGCGTCACCGGCGTACCAGACGGGCAATGGTCTGATCTTCATCACCTTTGATGAGGGCTCCACGGACAACGCGTGCTGTGGTGAGACCTTGGGTCGCAGCGACTCGCATCCCAACTCGGCTGCCCCGGGTATGGGCGGACCAGGCGGGGGCAGGGTCGGCGCCGTGCTCATCTCGCCGTTCATCAAGCCGGGAACGGTGAGCACGGTGGACTACAACCACTACTCAGCGTTGCGCAGCATCGAGGACATCTTCGGCCTCTCCCACCTCGGAGACGCTCTGCAGCCCCAGGTCGAGTCCTTCGGCTCGGACGTGTACACGAACAGCTAACGAGGAGAAACGCCCGAGAGCCGAACTCTGACGGGCGGCGAAGGACGTCGACGGACCATCAACCTTGGCTTCGAAGGTTTGAGACTACGAGCGGCTCTTCGAGGAGTCGAAACGCCGAGTCGCACGTGCCGGCCATCTGCCGAGTCTGACGCGGCAGAGCGACGGTCTTCAGGATCACCGGGTCGGTGACACGTGGAGGCTCGAGGGGTTCGAACCTCGAATGTCCGAAAAGGAGGCCGTCAGGCGCGAGAGCGGATGAGAGTGCCTGGCGAGACGCCGGGGAGGTCCGTACCATCGCGGCGGACGGCCACCCCGTTGACCCAGACGTGCTCGATCCCGGTGCTGCGGACGAGGAGCCGATCGGCACCTCCCGGTTGGTCGTGGGCCCGCTCCACCGGAGCCGTCCCCACGGTGGCCGGGTCGAAGGCAACGAGGTCGGCGTGGAAGCCGGGCTGAATCAGGCCGCGGTCCCGAATGCGGAAGGCTTCGTGCGGATGGCCGGTCAATCGCCAGACCGCATCCTCGAGCGACATCGCCTTGCGGTCGCGCACCCAGTGGCCGAGCAGGTGCGTCGAATAGCAGGCGTCGCAGAGCTGGCTGGCGTGGGCGCCGGCGTCGGAGAGGCCGAGGAGGGTTCGGTGATCGGCCAGAAGTTCGCCGATCTCCTCGTCGCCGTCGTTGTCCATGACCACGCGGAAACGGGTGGCCATGTCGTCGGCCAAGGCCAGATCGAGCATGACGTCGAAGGGTGTGGTCCGCCGGTCCCGTGCCAGCTGCTCCAGATCGATGCCAACGACGTCGCCGTGCACTCGGGTCTCCTCGACGTCGACCTTCGACCACCGGTGCGCCCATGCGCTGAGCGTGGGCTCGCGTGCCCGGTCACGCCACGCCTGGTCGCGGTACAGGCCAGGACGCTCGTCCCTCGGAAGGGCGAGCACCTCCTTCCACTCGTCGACCTCGGCCAGCGGGCCGGGATCGGCCAGCGTGATCTGCATCACGATCGGCCGGCACGCGATCTGCGGGTAGACCTCACCGGGCAGCGACGCCCCGCGGTCGACCGTGCGCCGCGCCGCGCCAGGTTTGTCCGCCCGTGCGACGAGCGCGGTCCAGGTGACGGGACGGCCGTACTTCGTGGCGAGATCCGAGAACTGGTCGACGAAGAGTCCCGGACCGATCGACACCTGGAGGACGCCTCTGTCTTTCTCAGCCAGGACGGAAGCGAGCGCGTCGACCTCGGCGACCTCGGCGAAGCGGCTCGGGACGGGCCGACCGTACGCGCCCTGGTGCGCGGGCTGGCGCGACGTCGAGAAGCCGATGGCACCGGCCTCGAGCGCCTGCCCGACAAGCGCGCGCATGTCCTCCAATTCGGCGGCCGACGCCGGCCGCTCCTCGCCACCCAGGACCCAGAGCCGCAGCGGCGAATGGCCGACGAACGCTCCGACGTTGAGCCGCTTGGACCGTTGATCCAACGCGTCCATGTACTCCGGGAAGGTCTCGAAGCACCAGTCGATGCCGGTGTCGAGCGCCTCCTTTGACATGCCCTCGACGTTCTCCAGGAGCCTCACGATGATGTCGCGGTGCTCGGGTCTCGTCGGTGCCACCCCGAAGCCGCAGTTCCCCATGATCACGCTCGTGACACCGTGCCAGCACGAAGGCGTGAGATCTCCGTCCCAGAGAATCTGGGCGTCGTAGTGGGTGTGGACGTCGATGAAGCCGGGGGCGAGCGCCAATCCGTGGAGGTCGACCACTTCGGCGGCGGGCGAGGCAGGGAGCTCTCCGCGAGCGGCGACGGCCACGATGCGGTCCCCGGCGACCGCCACGTCGGCGGGGCGCGCCGGCGACCCCGACCCATCGATCACGACGCCGTTGCGCAGGTGGAGATCGACCTCGGCCTGGCCGCCGGTCGCGTGGGTAAAAGTCATTCGACGAGCTCGTAGACGGTGACGACGGTGGACGGCGAGAGCGGGGGGGTCGGGCCGGGAGGGCGCGGCCGTTCGCGCATGGCGTTCAATGGAGCGGCGAGGTCGTCCGCATCGAGGTCGTAGACGGTGAGGTACCGGGGCTTGTCGCTCTCACCGCGGCCGAGGTCCTTCCGGATCCGGTAGCGACGGGCGCCGGCGAAGCCGGGCACCGCCAGCAGTTCGGGAATGTGGACCTCGCGGTACCACTGGTCGTACTCGTCCTCTGCGTCGGGGTCCGCAGGCTCGGACTCCACGACCATGATGCCCTTGGCCACCGGCTGCAACCCCTTTGGAAATAAGTGAACGCTCCCTCTCTCCAGGCACAGTAGTGTTCCCGCCGTGGCATCCGCAACCGGACCCACCATGTCACCACGGAGGTTCTCGTGACGGACGCTGTCATCCTGTCCGCCTGCCGCACGGCCATCGGGACTGCTCGCAAGGGCACACTGGCCGACACCGACCCCTTCGACCTGGCCGAGCTCACCGTGGCCGAAGCGGTCGCCCGATCCGGCCTCGCACCCGAACGCATCGACGAGGTGTACTACGGCGAGTCCCTCGCGGGAGGTGGTGCCATTGCCCGCCACGCCGCCATCGCGGCCGGATTGGTGTCCGCCGCGGGCACGGCCGTCAACCGGCATTGTGCCTCGGGACTCGCCGTCACCAACATGGCGGCGGCCGCGGTCCTCTCGGGAATGGAATCGGCGGTCGTGGCCGGCGGGGTCCAGTCGGCTTCGCTCGCACCGGTGTGCTCGCGCCGCGTCCCCGGCACCGACGAATGGACGGAGCGCTGGATGTCTCCGAGCCATCCGCCCACCGACGACGCGCCGACGGCCGACATGTCGATCACGGTGGGATGGAACGCAGCACGCCTGGCGGGTGTATCCCGTGAGGCTATGGACGAGTGGGCCTTCCACTCGCACCGCAAGGCGATCGCGGCCATCGACGCCGGGCGCTTCGACGACGAGATCATGCCGGTCGTCGTGACGCGACGCGACGGGACGAAGGTGACGTTCGCCGTCGACGAGCACCCTCGGCGCGACACGTCCCTGGAGAAGCTCGCGTCCTTGAAACCGATTCATCCCGAGATCGAGGGGTTCAGCATCACCGCCGGCAACTCGTCGGGGGTCAACGACGCCGCTGGGGCCATGGTCGTCGCCGGGTCCGACCTCGCCGAGCGTGAAGGTCTCGAGGTCCTGGCCCGGATCCGGAGCTGGGCCGCGGTCGGGGTACCGCCGGTCGAGACCGGTCTCGCTCCAATCACGGTCATCCCGAAAGCGCTCGCGCGGGCCGGGATCGAACTGAGCGACGTGGCCCTCTTCGAGATCAACGAGGCCTTCGCCTCCATGTGCGTCGCGACCGTTGACGACGCTCGGGATCGACCCGGACAAGGTCAACCCGAACGGCAGCGGCTGCAGCCTCGGCCATCCCGTCGCCATGACGGGGACGCGCATGGTGACGACGCTGGCCTACGAGCTGCGCCGGCGCGGCGGCGGGATCGGGGTGGCCGCCATGTGCGCCGGCGGCGGCATGGGCACCGCCACGGTGATCGAAGTCTGAGCGGCGCTCGAGGTCTGAGCGACGCTCGAGGTCAGAGCGACGACGGCGACGAGAGTGACGACGATCAGTCCAGCGCGACCGACGGTTGGAGCGTGGGAGTGGTGTCGTACGTGACGCCGATGTCCCCGCCTACGTCGAGGCGCTTCAGCTCGGGGAGCACTTCGGAGGCGAAGAGGTCGAAGTTGGCCTTGGTTTCCTCGGGCGGTAGCCCACCGAACGACAATGGGACCACCAGTCCGCCAGCGTCTGTCCGGCGCACGTAGTCGACCAGCTTCTCGGTGACCTCCTCGGGCGTTCCCCAGACCTGGAGGTCGGCGAGGAAACCGCAGAAGTTCTCGAGCCCGTGCTTCTCGATGTTGCGGGCCAACGCGGCGTAGTACTCGTAGCCCTCAATGTCCGCGAACCCGATGTTGTCGAATTG
Organism: uncultured Acidimicrobiaceae bacterium; assembly: GCA_963824445.1. Taxonomy (GTDB): domain Bacteria; phylum Actinomycetota; class Acidimicrobiia; order Acidimicrobiales; family RAAP-2; genus Bog-473. The sequence goes on from CAWGPG010000006.1 coordinate 578,377, forward strand.
GTAGTGCTCGACCGTCGAGCGGGCCCAGCGCTGGAGATAGGTCTCCCGGATTCGTTGCGCCTCGGCCTTGTCCTTGTGCACCGCAGTGACGACGACCAGGATGGGCTTGGGCGCCTCGAACCCGTTCAGCTCGCGGTACCGCTGCCGGTACTCGACCAGTTCCGCCTCGGCCACCTCCCACGGCTTCTGGGCGATGACCATGATGCCGACGCCGAGCTGCGCCATGAGCTCCATCGACTGCGGCGAGACCGCCGAGGCAAAGGTTCGGCCCTTGAAGCTCTTGAACGGGCGAGGGCGGATCTCGACGCGGGGCTGGCGGTAGAGATCTCCGTCACACTCGATGAACCCCGTCTCGAGCGCGTTCAGGATGGCCGGCGTGTACTCGGTGAACCGGCGCCGCGACTCGCCCATGTCGACGCGGAAACCGTCGAACTCGACCCGGCCGAGACCCCGGCCCATGCCCAGGATGGCCCGGCCTTCAGAGAGGTGGTCGAGTACCGAGAAGCTCTCGGCGACCCGCACCGGGTCGTGCCAGGGCAGGACCGTCACCATCGTCCCGAGCTTGACGCGCTTCGTCTGGCCCGCCACCCAGGAGAGGAACATGAGCATCTGCGACGTGAGCTGATAGTCCGAGAAGTGGTGCTCGGACGTCCACACCGAGTCGAACCCGACGTCCTCGGCTCTGGCCGCGAGGGTGAGGTCGCGACGGTAGGCCTCGAGGTCCGTGATTCGGCGGTCGAGATTGTGGAATTGCGGCCCGAATCCAACGTGCATCCAGCAGTTCTAGCACATTTTGTAGGTGGGCGCTCACTTATTTCGTGACACTCTATCGGTGCCGGCGGTCCCTCGGCAGGAGCGAGCGCTCAACGCTGGGACACGGCGCCGGACCCGAGGAGGCCCGAGATCTCGCCTGGCGAGAAGCCCCAGTTGGCCAGGGTCTCTTCGGAGTGCTCGCCCAACCTCGGCGGCCGCCCCGGAGTGCCTGGAGCCGTGCGGCTGAACCGAGGCGCAGGCGCAGACTGGACCACTCCATCGACCTCGACGAACGTGCCCCGCGCCCGATTGTGCGGGTGGTCGGGAGCCTCGCCGGGCTCGAGCACCGGTGCGAAGCAGACGTCCGTACCCTCCAGCAACTGACACCACTCGTCCCGGGTCTTGGCGCGCACGCAGCGCGGCCAGGCGGGTCTTCAAGGATGGCCAAGCCGCCCGGTCGTCGGGATCGGGAGCCCGACCGTCGTCGTTGGTGAGCCCCGTCAGGCGAACCAGCAGTTCGTGCGAGCGGGTGTCGAGCGCACCGAGCGAGATGTAACGGCCGTCGGCGGTCTCGTAGACCTCGTAGAAGTACGCGCCCGTATCGAGCAAGTTCGTCCCGCGCTCGCCGGGCCAGTCTCCCGCAGCTCGCAGCCCCTGGAACATGGCGGCAAGAAGTGCAGTGCCGTCGAGCATGGCGGCGTCCACGACCTGACCCTGACCGGATCGGGCGGCCTCCAACATGGCGCACGCCAGGCCGAACGCGAGCAGCAGGCCTCCGCCGCCGAAGTCGCCGAGCAACGTGAGCGGCGGCACCGGCGCTTCCCCGCGGCGTCCGATCATGGCGAGAGTGCCGCTCAGCGCGATGTAGTTGACGTCGCGGCCCGCGGCCTGCGCCAGAGGCCCCGACTGGCCCCAGCCGGTCATCCGGCCGTAGACGAGCCGCGGGTTTCGTTCGAAGCAGGCGGCGGGACCGACGCCGAGCCTCTCGGTGACGCCGGGACGGAAGCCTTCGAGGAGGGCGTCGGCGCGTTCGGCGAGGCGGAGGACGACGTCAGGGCCTTCGGGATGCTTGAGGTCGACCGCGACGGATCGGCGGCCGCGGCCCAGCACGTCGAACCTCGCCTCTTGGGGCTCGGGTTGGCTCCCACGTGCAGCGTCGCGAGGCCGGTCGATCCGAACGACGTCCGCACCCATGTCGGCCAGCAGCATCCCGGCGAATGGGCCCGGGCCGATGCCGGCCAGTTCAACGACGCGGTACCCGTGCAGCGGACCGTTCATCGCCAGGGACCGGGCCGGGCATCAGCCGCTGGCCCGCCGGCGTGCTCGGACCGAGCGCGGCGCTTCATTCGCGCCAGGCGGTCGGGTCTGATTCGTAGTGGCAGCGCCACTCGACCACCTTGCCCTCTGCACCGACCCGCATGAAGTCCGCGCCCGGTCGGTCGACGCCGCCGGGGAGGTGGCAGGTATAGAGCAGGATCACCGAGTCCGTCCCGGCCAGGCGATGCTGCAGGGTGTAGCGCACGTCGCCGGCGCGCTCGAGCGCAGACGCCACGTACGCCCTGAGGTCGCCGTGACCTTTCACCGTGCCGTGGGCACGCTCGCCGCGCTGCTTGGCGACGTAGGGCGAGCTGAACAGGATCTCCTCGGCGAACGGCTCCATGATCAGGGCAACGTCGCGCGTGTTCCAACCGGTTTCCCAGTGATGGGCCAGGCGTTCGACCGTGCCATCGTCGAGCATGTGCTCCCTTTCATGGTGCGGGCAACGGTGGCGGACTGTAGCAAGTAATTGCTCACTCTGTTAGGGTGCCCGGGCGATGGAGGCGACCGCGACGAACGTCCCGATTCCGACCGAGGAGTGGTGCGAACATCACTTCGACTACCTCGCCCCGGAGGTCGCACAGCACCTCAACGAGACGCTCGACATCATGCGGACGCGCTGCCCGGTTGCCCGCTCCGACGCGCACGGCGGGTACTGGATCGTCAGCACGTACCAGGACGTCCTGCGCGTCGCCCAGGACTGGAAGACATTCAGCTCGGCCCACGGTGTCTCAGTGCCAGGGGGCCAGACGCCGGTCAAGGCCATCCCCGAGCACGTCGACCCTCCCCTGCACCGCGAATACAAGCGGTTGACCGCGTCCTACTTCACGCCGGCTGCGGTCGCGGGATACGAGGACGATACGCGCCGGCTCGTGACCCGCCTCATCGATGCGTTCGCCGATCGTGGCGAGTGCGACTTCATGAGCGAGTTCGCACGTCCGTTCCCTGGCCTGGCCTTCTTCGAGATGGTGCTCCACGCCCCCTCGGACGAGGTGGCGGTGATCAACGCCATGTCGATGGCGGCGTCCATGCCGACCAACCCCGACCGCGGCAAGGCCTGGAAGGGGATGTACGACTGGATCGTCGACTTCGTGGCGCAACGCCGCGGGTCGGGTCCTCGCGGCGACGTGGTCGACGCCATCCTTGGCGGCGAGATCGAGGGTCGGCCCATCACCGAGGAGGAGATCATCGGCATGATCCAGCTCCTCATCCTCGGAGGCCTCGACACGACGGCCGGGGCGCTCGGCCAATTCATGATTCGCTTCTGCCGCGAACCCGACATCGCCGAACATCTTCGCCGGAAACCCGACCTCATTCCCGACGCGGTCGAAGAGCTGCTGCGGCTCGAGGGCCCTTTCGTCGCCATCGCGCGCACAGCCATGAACGACGTCGAGATCGGCGGCTGTCCGATCCGGGAGGGAGACAAGGTCCTCATGTATTGGAGTTCGGCGAACCGCGACGAGGCCGAGTTCGCTGACGCCCAGCGCTTCGTGGTCGATCGGGAAGGAAATCGGCACATCGCATTCGGGGCCGGCCCGCACCGGTGCACCGGTTCGAACCTGGCGCGCCTGAACCTGCGCATCGCGGTCCACGAGGTCCTCCAGCGGTTGGACGACATTCGGCTGCTTCCGGGCGCGGAGCCGCTGCCGTTCCACTCGGCGCTCAACCGCTCGCCGCTCAGCGTGCCGATCACCTTCGTGCGGCGCAGCGGTGACCGGATCCCAGAAGGTTGAGCCTCACCGCATCGGTGAACGGGACTCGGTTCTGCAACGATGATCCCCCTGGCTGCGGGAGTCTCACTCGTGCACGAATGTTTCCGTGAACGAATCGTGGTCAGGCTTGAGAGCGCTCGTTTTGACTTGCAACGTGGAGCCGAGAGCGACGTCGTAGCCTTGCGGACTCCACCGTGCGAGCGGCCCATCGTCCAGCTTCACACCCGAGAAGTCGACCGGAGTGAACGTCGGCTCCATGCTCGACCCGCTGCAGAGATTCGTCGGTGACTTGGACAATGGAGTCACAGCATTTCCTTGTGTTGGCGTGCCGAAGACGCAGACGCCGGTGAGGATCGGCGTCTTGGAGAATTTGGCCGTCAAAACCACAGGGCACGACGAGCTGTCACCCGACTCGTCGCTGATAGTGGAGGTCCAGAGCGATCGACCTCCGATCGTGGCCAGATCCACACCGACGGTCACCTCGGTGCCGGGTGCGACCGACACTGGATTGGTCGGGCAGTCCATGCACAAACCCTCGCCACATGCGTTCAGCTGAGTCGAATAGGTCGTCTCGCCGTCATCGCAAGAGGCCACGACGGAGGCTCCGGTGTAGTTCCCACGATTTGCGGGCGCTACGACGTCCATGAACTGCCCTATCTGAAGTTCACCAGATGACGAAGGGGAGTCAGCGCACGACAACGTCGGCACCGTAAAGGTGGCAGTTCCGTCCTCGCTGTGGTTCCAGCGCGAATTGGAGGGCGACGGATTGGCGACGTATCCCCCGAATGCGGACGAGTCGCGAATCGAACTCGTCACACTTCCGGCGCTTTCAGGGAGAGGACCAGCGACAACGACGAGGAAAGCCGTTGCCGAGAAAACCAGGAGCAACGCTGCCCAAGGCTTGAAGCGAAGCACACGAACCCGCACCGGGACCCCCTTCGTGGCACTTTCACCTTCGTGACACTTCTACTGAGTGTAACCTGAGAATTCCTGCGCGGCCGGAATCAGGATGCGGACCTCTCGTCCAAACCACCCCCATCCGAGCCAGCGGATCCAAACACCCCCATCCGGACCGGGGAGCGGCGCCGCTCAGAGCCGATAGAGAAGGACCGCGTTCTCCCCCATCACCTTGCGCTGAGTCTCGGGACGCAAGGTCGAGATCTTCTCCTCCACCAGCGCCAGGGGGTTCGGGTGAAGGCACGTCGGGTGGGGGAAGTCGGTCTCGAACATGATGTTGTCCTCGCCGACGGCGTCGATGAGGTGTTGCAGGTCACCGCGACCCGTCTCGAACCAGAACGTGGCGTACCAGTTATCCCGGAAGTACTCCGACGGCATCTTCTGCAGCTGGTCGAACCATTTCGGCGCGTTCTCCGCCAGCTCGTAGTCCATCGCCTCGAGCATGAAGGGGACCCAGCCGATGCCGCTCTCGACCGACACCATCTTGAGCTGAGGGTGACGGTCGAACATACCCGAATAGGCGCTGTTGAGGAGAAGGCGTGAGTTGTTCTGGAAGAGCGACGCGCCTCCGATGGCCGGCTTGACGTAGTCGTCCTGGCTCGGCCAGTACGTGGTGCCGAAGTACGCGAGCGATGTCTGGCTCGCGCCGATGTGGAAATGCACCGGAAGGCTGAGACCGGCACAGACTTCCCAGAAGGGGTCCCACGCCCTGTCACCCAGATCGGGTGAACCCGAGTCTTGGGGATCCGCAGTCATGTTCACGCCGCGGTAGCCCAAGGCGGCACAGCGCTGGGCCTCGCTCACGCAGGCCTCGATGTTCCACGCCGGCATGATCGGCATCGGGAGCAACCGGTTTCCCGATTCCCCTTGCACCTCGGCCATGGCGTCGTTGTAGAGCTCGACGCACAACCGGAGCAAAGTCGGATCATCGATCGACTTGACGAGGTTCTGTCCGCCGATACCGATGGAGTTGGGGTACAGGACCTGCGATTCGATCCCCAGCTCATCCATCAGGCGGAGCCGCTCCTTGGGGTTCCACGCCGCGGGATGCACGTCGTGGATGCCCCAGTTCCCACCCTGCGAGTCGCGGAAGGGGTGTTTGTGTCCGTCGTGATCGACCGTGCCGCCCGATCCGGCCTTGCCGAACGTCTTCCCCTCGATCACCCACATGTCCATGCCGTCGATGTGCTCGACGTGAGGGACCCTGTCCTCGTATCCCTTCGGAGCGCGCTCGGTGAACAGGTCGTGGCGTTCCGTCATGTGGGAGTCGGCGTCGACCACCCGTAGTTCTTCGGTCAGGCTCACCCGTGCCCCCTTGTTCCGTGCTTGTGGGTCCGCGTCCAGGAATTCTGGCTCAGCGTGTTCCGGGTTGGGACCGGGCCCAATTCCGTGCCGGGACGGGGACCACTCTAGCCGGAAGTAGGCGAACGCTCACTTTCGCCGGACAGCCTCCCTCGTCCCGAAGAGCCGGCAGGGGCCCTCTTCGAAATGCGACCATGTCCCTGTGCCCGGACCCGATCACGAACCATCGTGTGGAACTGAGCACCCGGGCGGGCTGAGCTGAGTGGCCGACGGTGCCCTCGCCCTGATGCCCGCCGCGTTCGTGGGCCACGGCAATCCGATGAACGCGCTCGAGATCAACCGGTACACGGAAGCCTGGGCCTCCTTGGGCACACGCGTGCAACGTCCGCGCGCCATCCTCGCCGTCTCCGCGCACTGGTACACCAACGCCACCGCGGTCACCGCCATGGCCAGACCCCGCACGATTCACGACTTCTTCGGCTTTCCGGACCAATTGTTCGCATTCGACTACCCCGCCCCGGGCGACCCGGAAGTCGCCTCCGAGGTGGTCGAAGTCTTGGAGCCCCGATGGGCCGGTCTCGACTATGACAGCTGGGGACTTGACCACGGCACGTGGTCGGTCCTGGCGCACACCTTCCCGGCCGCCGACGTGCCTGTGGTGCAGCTCTCGATCAATGCGCTCGAGCCGCTGGAGTACCACTTCGAGATCGGTACCCGCTTGGCCCCTCTGCGCGACCGGGGGGTCCTCGTCTTGTGCAGCGGCAACGTCGTCCACAATTTGGGCCGGATCGACATGTCGAATCCTGATGACGGCTTCGACTGGGCACGGCGGTTCGACGAGGACGTCGCGTCCGTCATGACCGGCTCCCCGGCGGACATCATGCGCTTGACCGCACACGCCGACTACGACCTGGCCGTGCCGACCCCCGACCACTTCATCCCCGTGCTTCATTTCGCCGGGCTCGCGGCTGCCGCCGGTGGTCCTGCCGAGGTCCTCGTCGACGGATGCGCGTTGGGATCCTTGTCCATGACCTGTTACACCCTCGACGCGTAGAGCGGCCCACCAGTGCGAGGCGCCCCAGCCCAACGCCGCTGCCGCTGGCCGTTGCGATCGACGATCGTCGCGTCGGCCCTGGGCCTGGGACTGCTCGGCCCACCGGTCGGGACTACGGCGTACGGCTCAACGACGGAGGCCTCGACCCAGAGCTCAAGCCCAACCGTTGCTCCGGTCCCCCTCGGGGTCAGGACGGGATCGACAGCTGGGCCCGGGTCGGCCCCAGCGGCGGGGGCGCGGGTCAGACCCGAACTGACGACCAGCGAGACGGACGCCTACACGTTCCTGGACGAGATGATGGACCTGCGCGCCTCGGGCACGACGCCGCGGCTCGTGCAGAGTTTCCACGGAGGACCGCTCCGCGGGTTTACGGACTCGGTCACCTACGACGACGATCTCACCGTGCAGGCCTTTCTCAGCGAGGGGAACTCCGACGGCCTGCAACGAGCGGAGACGATTGGCAACGGACTGTTGTACGTCCAGGCGCACGATCCTGCGAACGACGGCAGGATCCGCGCCGCCTACAAGCCCGCGCCGCTCTCGACTCCGGCCGACGTGATCGCCACCGACGACACAAGCGACGTCGGGAACATGGCGTGGGTCGGGATGGCGCTGGCCCAACTGTCGGAGGCGACGGGCAACACCGCCTACCTCGCCGGCGCCGAAGAGATCGGCGCGTGGGTGGCTACCAACGCACGCGACACGAGGGGCGCGGGAGGCTATACGGGCGGTGACACTGCGGGCGGCAAGAGAATCGAGTGGAAATCGACCGAGCACAACATCGACCTTTACGGCCTCTTTTCGATGCTCGCCGCGCTCACCGGCGACACGTCTTGGAATGCCGATGCCGAGTGGGCCGAGGGATTCGTCGAGTCGATGTGGGACCAGACAAAAGGCGACTTCCACGTCGGGACGCTCGACGACGGGGTGACGCCGAACCGCGACGAGCAGCCCGAGGACGTCAACAGCTGGTCGTATCTCTCCCTGCTCGACTCGGCTGAGGCCCAGTCGGTCTCCTGGAACGAGGTGCATCTGTCGGTGTCGAAGGGCGGCTTCAACGGAGTGGAGTTCTGTCGGGGCGATCACGGGTCTGGTGTCTGGTTCGAGGGCACGGCCCACATGGCGGACGCTCTCGAGTTCCGCGACGGCCCCGGGGACTCCGCACAAGCGGCGACCTACCTGGCCGACATTCGGTACGCCCAGGCCCACGGACCCAACGGCAACGGGTTGGGCATCGTCGCCGCCTCGGTCAACGGGCTGAGCGACTGCGACGGTGACGCCTACGACGCGTCGCTGCACATCGGGGCGACGTCGTGGTACCTGCTCGCCGCCTTGAAGGTGAACCCGTTCACGTTGTTCTGATCCAGGTTCGCTCTCTCTGCTTGACGTCGGGTTTCCACCGACACCGCCCTCATCGGCCGGCGTCACGAAGGGACGAACGGGGTCGCCGGCTCAGGAGCTCGGGTCCGTCCCCGGTGACGAGGACGGTGGCGCGTTTCGAAGCAAACCGCCGGTCCGTACACGCTGACCCAGGACTGGACGGAAGCGGCGCCATTTCTTCTTCTCTCGCCGGATACAGGCGTGAATCAGACCTTTACCGCCGAAAATGAGGGTCAGATGAGGGCGGCGTGCCTGGTCGATCAGGGTTACCTGCCTTCAGGATGCAAGTGACGACCTACCTGGTCCTCACGAAAAAAGCGAGCACCCACCCTCCGAGAAAGGAACCCAACAATGTCCATTCACCGCAGTGCCATCACCCGCTACGCCGCCCTGGCGGCCGCAGCGGCGGGGGCGATCGCCCTCTCCACCGCCGGGGCTTCGAGCGCCTTGGCCGCGACGCCGAACGTTCACCCGAACGGCTTCGCGCCCACCGAGGAGTGCCTCAACTGGACCGGGACGACCACCGCCTACCCGTCGCTGACCAAGGCGGCGCACAGCGTGACCGAAGTCATCTCGGGAACTCTGAATAACTGCAGCTTCGACGGCACGCCGCAAACGTTCAGCGGCACGTTCTTCGGCGTCCTGACCGGCTCGGCCAGCAACAAGGCAGCCACGCTCAGCGGCAAGGTCGCCGTCACCTGGCCACAGGATTCAGGTCTGAACCCAACAATCTCGCCGGTCACTGTCAGCGGTTCGGCGAACGCGTATTCGCTCTTTGGCACGATCAGCGCGGGCGCCGGTACGGGTGAGCAGCTTGAAGGCAGCTACGACGTGGTCTCCCACACGACGGCGAACGGCCAGACGTCGCAGAGCCTCGTCAGCACCGCAGCGTTCGGCATCTTCGTCAACGAAGGCTGATTATCGCTCTGTCTGTCCTTCCCGCCTGAACCCCAATGAGCCCCGCCGTCAGCGTCGACGGCGGGGCTCCGGCGCGCTCGGCGCAGAACCCGGACTCCTGGCGAGTCCGCCCGCGGCAAATCCACACTGCGGAGACTCGGCGCAGTTTCAGTCCTCGCCCGAAAGCGGACGCCCCCCCGGCTCGGGTGCCGAAAATGAGGGTCGACATGAGGGTGGCGTGCCTGGTGCACGCGGGGGTTGCGGCTCAGGATGCAAAGGACGACCGATGAGGTCATCACCCCGAATGAAGTACCCCAACCCCCGAGAGAGGAACTCCCAAAATGTCCATTCACTTGCGGTTCACCGGTCTACGAGCGTCCGCCGTCGCGCTGACGGCGCTGGTCGCGGGCACGGGCACCACGGTCGCCCTGGCGCCGTCAGCGGCGCAGGCCGCCGGTCACGTGTACACGTTCACCACGCTCGACGACCAGGCCGATCCAACGTTCAATCAGCTTCTGGGCATCAACAACAGCAACGTGATCTCCGGATACTTCGGAAGCGGTATGCCCGGGCACCCCAACAAGGGGTTCGTCTTGAACCCTCCCTACGGCCAGGCCAACTACTCCAACGAGAACTTTCCGAGCTCCGCTCAGACACAGGTCGTCGCGATAAATAACACGGGCGACACGGCCGGGTTCTGGGTCAACCCCCACAACACCAACGCGGGCTTCATCGAGCGGAACGGCATCTTCACCTCATATGTCGATCCCCTGACGCCAGCCGGTCGCGGCAGTGTCAACCAGCTCCTCGGCATCAACGACAGCGGCATCGCCGTGGGCTTCTACAACGATGCGAACGGGAACTCGCACGCCTACATGGTGAACCAGGCCACCGGCGTGTTCACAGCGATCCCACACCAGGGCAAGAGCACCCTGGCCACCGGCATCAACGACGCCGGCGCAGTGGTCGGGGTCGACACGTCCTCCACTGACGTGACTTCGAGCTTCCTGATCCAGAACGGCGTCGTCTCGCGCTTCCAGTTTCCGGGTGGAAGCGACACCCAGGCGTTCGGGATCAACAAGTCGGACCAGATCGTCGGCTCGTACCTCGACGGTGCGGGCGTGATGCACGGGTTCGTGCTTGACCATCCGACGAGCGCGACCGCCAAGTGGCGCAGCATCGACGACCCGAACGGCGTCGGCTCGACTGTGATCAACGGCGAGAACGACGCGGGTGACCTCGTCGGCTTCTACACCGACGCCGCCGGCAACACCGACGGAATGCTGGCGACGCCGTGACGTTCGTTGGCGACGCCGTGATGTTGGCGACGCCCTGATGTTGGCGACGTCCTGAGGTCGCGGCGAGCGCGACGGGAACAGCCCGAAAGACCAGGAGCAGGCCTCAGCCGGACAAACCGGCTGAGGCCTGCTCCATTTGGACGACGCGGTGGGCGTCCCCGGCTGACGGACGCTGGCTGAAGCGGTTCCTCCGGCGATGAACGAATGGAGGAAGCATGAACAGCAAGCTGGCGGCAGTCGGAGCGTTTCTCTCGGGCGGCGTGCTCGTCGCAGCGGTCACTCTCGGGATGAGTGCGGCGCATGGTGCTGGGACTACGGCCTCGTCCTCGACAGGTCAATCGGACGCGCAGTACACGGCGAAGCACACGCACCATCCGCGGCTGGCTCAGTCGGGCCTTCCTCGCACTATCGCTGCAACTGCTTTTGGCGATCCACTTCGACGCCCACATAACCCATGTAAGGAGTCGCAGTTCTGAACAGCCTCGTTCATGCACGACCACTCTCTGCAAGCGAAGCAGGAACATGAGACCTCCGTTACGCTGCACGCACTCACGCCGAGGGAAGGGGCAACGATCAATGAGGAAGATCCTCCTCGCAACCGCCATGCGGCTCGTTGGGTTGGGCACCGTCTTGATGCCACAAGCAGCACAGGGCATCAGCTCCGCACATTGTCCAGGTCAACGTCCCCAACGAGGAGTAGTGCGCAAAGTTCTGGTTCTCCTAGGCGCCATGTTCGGCCTGGTCTTGTTCGTACCCCCTGCAGGTGCCCAGTCAGGTGACATCACCGTGGGATGGGGTACATGGTTCGGTGACACACCCACATCACTGAATGGTCCCAATGGTCCCAGCGATGTCGTGCAGATGGTCACCACCAACTCGGACACCTACGTCTTGGACAGTCAGGGCACGGTGTGGGCCGCAGGCGACAACCTGCATGGCGAGCTTGGAGTGTCATGCGCCTCGCCCTGCAATCCGACGATCACCCTTAAAAAAGTCAAGGCTCTCCCTCCGATCGAGAGTCTCGCCTTGGTGGGTCCTGAAGCCACCATGATGGCCATAGCTCGCGGTTCCAACGGTGAGCCGGGAGATGTCTATGGATGGGGAAATAATCAATACGGCGAACTATGCAATTCTCAGCAAAACATCGATCCGCCGATCGACCTAACCCAAGCACATGACGTCATGCCTGGCGTGACGCTCATGGCGGGTGCGGGTGACCACGCGACCTACTACGTGGCGTCCAACAACACGCTGTATTCCTGTGGCCGCAATATGGCCGGTGATCTGGGCGATGACACGACCAACCCGTCCACGACGCCAATGGCGGTGAAGGGCATTAGCGACCTTTCCCCGGTCGTGTCGATCACGGCATCGTGGGCGGATGAGGGCGTGTTGCTTTCGGACGGTACGTTCTGGACCTGGGGGTTCAACGGGTGGGGTCAGCTCGGCTACTCCACTGGCGCCAGCACCTGCACGGTGTCAGGCAAGGGCGAAACGGAGACTGCCGCTTGCGGCTTGGAGGCGCACACCGTGACTTTTCCCTCCGCTCCTCCCGGCACAACGGCGATGGTTCCCGTCAATCCACTGGACAACACGGTGACCATGGGAGGCGGCAGCCCGGACGACGGGCAGACCATGGCCATTCTGTCGAACGGGGCCTACTACGCCTGGGGCGACGACAGCTCTGGGCAGCTTTGCAACGGCAGTGTTGGGCCGGATGTCAACGACACGCCCACCGCAATCGACCTCAGTTCTAGTTCGGAAGTCGCGCAACCCTTGACTGAAGTGGCGTCCGGCGGCATGACCGGCTACCTACTGGATTCGGACCACGATGTGTTCTCCTGCGGCGACAACACCAATGGTCAGATTGGCAACGGGAAGCACCGTGGTGATCACCCGGTCCTTGACGAAGTCATTGACGACGGCAGCGCGCAGTCCGTGCTCAGCACCAACTTCAACGTGTCTTCTGTTGAAACCGGGTAGGCAAATGTGGACTTCTTGCGGCTGACGAGGTACCACGGTGGCAGGGAACGGCGTGGCCGAAAGGATCAAAACGCCATGTTCCGGCCGATCTCCGCCAAGTGTCGAGCAGTACGAAGCGGACCGAGGAACTTGATACACCGGACACGGGCCTTGCTCGCCCTGGAAACCTCCCGCTACCACACCTTGCGAGATTGGGAACGACCACAATCTCCAAGGCACGCACTGCTGTGAAGCGCCGACGTGGACGGGACGATGGTTCTCGCCCAAGGGTGGCCGCTGGTGGAGGGTGTGGAGCTGTGTCGAGCACATCGACGAGTTGACGGTGCTGCGTGAGTTCGGGCGAAGGAGGCGGGAGTAACGATCGATGTCCCAGTCTCATGCGCAGCTATGTCGAGCATGATGTCGCTTCGGTAGTCAAGCCACATGGCTCTGTACTGTGGCGATGCATTCATCCAAGCTTCTACCGATAGACAACAAAGCGGGTTTAGGTAATCGCTATCGACTCCTTCGAAGCAGGAGAACCCAAGGAGATTCCTAACGATTGGGAGATTCAGGGATCAGACCAAACGCAGGACTCGATAAAGATCGACGCCAGCTCACGATGGTTGTCTCCGACGATCCCTGCTCGCGCTCCCAATCACGAGGAAACCCAGGCTCGTCTGGCCTCGCGAACATCGCGACTTCTTCAACGACAGCGGCATCGCCGTGGGCTTCTACAACGATGCGAACGGGAACTCGCACGCCTACATGGTGAACCAGGCCACCGGCGTGTTCACAGCGATCCCACACCAGGGCAAGAGCACCGTGGCCACCGGCATCAACGACGCCGGCGCAGTGGTCGGGATCGACACGTCCTCCACTGACGTGACTTCGAGCTTCCTGATCCAGAACGGCGTCGTCTCGCGCTTCCAGTTCCCGGGTGGAAGCGACACCCAGGCGTTCGGGATCAACAAGTCGGACCAGATCGTCGGCTCGTACCTCGACGGTGCGGGCGTGATGCACGGGTTCGTGCTGGACCATCCGACGAGCGCGACCGCCAAGTGGCGCAGCATCGACGACCCGAACGGCGTCGGCTCGACTGTGATCAACGGCGAGAACGACGCGGGTGACCTCGTCGGCTTCTACACCGACGCCGCCGGCAACACCGACGGAATGCTGGCGACGCCGTGACGTTCGTTGGCGACGCCATGATGTTGGCGACGCCCTGATGTTGGCGACGCCCTGATGTTGGCGACGCCCTGATGTTGGCGACGTCCTGATGTTGGCGACGCCGTGATGTCGCGGCGAGCGCGACGGGAACAGCCCGAAAGACCAGGAGCAGGCCTCAGCCGGACAAACCGGCTGAGGCCTGCTCCGTTTTGACGACGCGGTGGGCGTCCCGCTCGCACTCCGACGACAAACGTGCGTATCAGCCCCTGGTCCGATGCCAGAATGGTGGCTGGGACCGTGACGCCATCTTGGGAAGGTGGCGCACCTGGACCCACCGACAGGTTCTCTCCGAGTCCGAGGGCGATACGGATGGCCGTGACATTCGGCAGTGCGCTGCGCGAACACCGGAAGGCGCACGGGCTGACACAGGAGGCACTGGCTGAGCGCGCCCTGTTGAGCCCCACTGCGATCGCTGCGCTCGAGCGCGGGCGGAACAGGGCCCCCCGGATGTCCACGCTGCACCAGCTGGCCAAGGCGCTCGAGCTCGATCCCGAGGAATTGGCCGACCTGGCGAGCACGCTCACCGCCGTGCCGCCGATCGCGCCGGCCGAGGAGCCGGCCGACAGTCGTGACAACTCGAACCGTACGGCCGAGACCGTCCCTTCCCGGGCTCCGGCCGCCCCGGCGGGCCGAATGTCCCTCCCTCACCCAGCGGCACGGCGGTGGCGAACGGATTTCGTCGGGCGTGACGACGAGATCGGCCGGCTGCGGCACTGCCTCGGCGGCGGGTGCCGATTGGTGGAAGTCCTCGGAGAGTCGGGCATCGGCAAGACGAGGCTGGTCTCAGAGTTGGTCAAGAACCTCGAACCGGGGACTGCCGTGTCATGGGGACGCTGCAGCCAGGACGACCTCGGCTCGTACCTGCCGTTCGTCGAGATCATCCGTCACATCTCGGGGCAATTGGAGGATGAGGAGCTCGCGGCGGCGCTCGGCGGGCGGGGCGAGCTCACTCGGCTCGTGCCGGAGTTGACGATCCGCGCCGGGCCGCTCGCCGCGCCGACCCGAGCGGAGGCGGACAGCGAGCAGCGCATGCTCTTCGAAGCGGTCTCGGGCTTCCTCGCTCGCTGGACCCCGATGGTGCTGGTGATCGACGACCTGCACTGGGCCGACGCGGCCAGCCTGGCCTTGTTGGCCTACCTGGTCCGTGACTACGAACTGGCCGACGTCGCGGTGCTCGTCACGGCCAGGCCGACGGAGCTGGGCGAACGGGCCACCGGGGTGCTGGCTGAGCTTGGCCGGGACGTCGATTCGGCTCGCATCCGCCTGGACGGTCTCCCCGGTGCGGAGCTCGCCCGTCTGATCGCTGACTTGCTGGGCACTTCACCGCCGTCTCGGCTGGTGGAATCCGTGCAATCGGCGACTGACGGCAACCCCTTCTTCGCCGAGGAGCTCACCGTGCACCTCCTCGACACGGGGTTCGTATTCGACCCTGTGAGTGGTGTCGTGAGGAGCAACGCCAACGGAAAGGGTGGCGTACCAGACCGGATCCGCGACACGGTCGCCAAGCGCTTGGGGTCGATGTCGCGCCCGGGCGTTGACGTGCTGTCGGTCGGCGCAGTGATCGGTCGCGAGTTCGACGTCGCGGTGGCCGGCTCCGCCCTCGGGATCTCGGGTCTTCCCCTCATCGACGCCGCTGATGACGCGCTGCTCTCTGGGATGGTGGTCGAGACGGCGCCCGGTCGGCTCGGTTTCTCCCATGCGCTGCTACGCGACGCCGTCGGCGAGCGGCTCTCCCAGATGCGGCGGGCGTCGGTCCACCGAGCAATTGCACAGACCTTGGAAGCAATCGCATCATCCCCCGAGCAGCGAGCGCCGGAGCTAGCGCGTCACTGGGCGGCTGTCGCCGAGGTGGATCCCACGGCGAGCGTCGCCGCGGCGACGTGGGCGGTTCGAGCGGGCGACCAGGCTCTGGCAGCAGCGGCAGCCGAGGAGGCGATCGCCCGCTACGAGCAGGCCGTCACCCTGTGGTCAGCCGCGTCGAGCGGCCATGTGGACTCCCTGGTTCGTCTCGGTGTCGCCTTGCACTACCGCGGCCGAGCGGACGATGCGGACGAGCGGTTCAAGGAAGCGATGGCGCTCGCCGCGGCCATCGGAGATCCGGTGCTCCAGGCGCGGGCGGCCGTGGGCTTCGGCCGGCGCTACCCGTACTGGGAGACGGACACGAGCCGCATCACGGCACTCGAGGCGGCGCTGGTCGAACTTCCGCCCGAGGAGACGCCACTGCGAACAATGCTCATGGGGCTCCTGGTGACGCATCTCATCAACGGCTTCCGGCCCGACGAGGCATCCCGACGCGACGCGCTCGCCGACGAGCTGAGCACCGTCCTGACGGCACCCGACGCCACGACCGACGTGCTCCTGGCCGTGGGGCAGACGCGGGTGTACGACTGCATCGAGGATCCTGTGGCTCTCGACGGCGTCGCCGATCGGCTCATCGCGGTGGCCGGCGCGCACAACGACCTGAAGGTGGAGGCGACGGCGCGGTTCTCGAAGGCGCTGGCCGCTCTCGACCGGGGACGCATGGACGTGCTCCGTGCGTCGACCGAGCGCTACGCCGACGTCTCGGCCCGCCTCGGCGATCCCCGGGACCAGAGCCAGGCCGCAACCGTCCGGTCGACGATCGCCTACATCGAGGGCCGCTACCAGGACGCGGCAGAGCTTTCTGACGAGGCTCTCGAGTTGGGCCGGACGAGCGGTGACTTCAACGCGGACCTCATCCACTACGCCCAGGGCCTGTTGCGTGCCATCGACCTGGGTCTGGCCGCCGACGTGCTGCCGCTGCTGCTGGCATCGACCGAGTTCCAGGTGATCGCCAGCTTCGACGCGGGCACCGCACTGTGTGCAGCGTTGGCGGGCGACCACGACGAAGCGCGCGAGCGTCTTACCCGCCTCGTAGAAACCGGTCTCTCGGGGGCGCCGAGGGGGGCGGACTTTCTGACACCCACTGCATTCCTGGCCGACACCTCCGTGCTCATCGGCGACGCCGGCGCGGCCGAAGCGGTGGCCCAGTGGTTCCGCCGCACCCGGTCGACGGTCGTGAGAGTCGGACCGCTTGCGGGCTGGTGGGGTCCGGTGGACCACCATCTCGGCTGCGTGGCCCGGCTGTCGGGCCGTTCCGAGGAAGCCGAGACTCGGCTCCGGCGCGCGCTCGAGATCGAGCGCGGCATGAACGCCCGTCCTTTCTCGGCTCGCACCCTGGCGCACCTCGCGGCCGTCGTCGTCGGGCGCTCACGTGCGGAGGCGGCCCGGACCGCCGGCGAGGCGATGAACGAAGCAGAGGAGCTCGCTGCTCCCGGCATCCTCGCGGAGATCCGGGCCGTGCTGATCTCAGCCGGTCTGAACGACTGACACCTGCGCCTCAGGGCGTCGCGAGCATCCCGTCGACGTACCTGCGGCGTCGGTGTAGAAGCCGACGAGGTCACCGGCTCGTTCTCCCCGTCGACCACGGTCGAGCCGACTCCGTTGGGGTCGTCGATCGACTGCCAGTGGGAGGTCGGGCCGGTCGGGTCATCGAGCACGAAACCGTGCAGGACGCCGGCACCATCGAGGTAGGAGCCGACGATCTGGTCTGACTTGTTGATCCCGAGCGCCTGCGTGTCGCCTCCGCCGGGGAACTGGAACCGGGTCAGATGACGCGACTGCAGCAAGAAGCTCGAAATCGATCCATCGGACGCCGTGGCGAAGCCGATGACGCGCCAAGGCTGTTGATGCCCGTGGCCACGAGCTTTGGCCTCGACGGCTCTGTCGACGTCCCCCCTCGCGGACCTTTTCGTGACCTTCCTACCTTCCCCCGAGAGGCGGCCGTCCATTATTCTCTAGTTCATCACGATAGAAACATGAGGAACTGGAGGAAAGGCAACGAGTTCGAAGCGGACGAACCACTCGCACAGCCGTGGATCTGACCGCGGACGTACAAGGAGGTTCCCGATGACATTCACCACCAAACGAATCCTTGGCTCGGACGACGCGTCCTCCTGGCCCAGAAGCCGTCCGGAACGCCCACAAGGCACCACCGTGCTCTTCGAGGCTGAGGACGGCGCCGTGGCGCACGCCGCGTGGCGGCTGCTCGGGCGGCAGGACACGGACATGATGTGGTGTCCCGGTCCAAACGCACCTGGACATCCCCGCTGCGCTCTCGTCGAGTGCGGGAGATGCGAACTAGTCGAACAAGCCGACATCGTGGTCAACACGCTCGGGACGGTGGGTCGTCGGGCCGCCGCCGTCGCCAAAGCCCTGGACGAGCAGGCTGAGAACGGCACCCCGGTCGTCGTGGTGTGCGAACCAGGCCGAGCGGACGTGATCCAGCCTCAGCTCGATCGATGTGCCGTCGTCGGCGGCCCGCTCACAAGGCAACTACTGACGGACAGCGTCGAACGCAACTGACCATCGAGCCGTCCATCGCCAGACTGATCAGCGGCTGCGCCCAACCCCCGAGCGCCGGGTGCCCCTCGACGCTTTCGGGGATCGGGCGCGCCGGTGCGAGTCGGCTGGGACCGTCCCCATTCCTTCGGCCAGGGCGCGGTCGGAGGCCGCAACCTCGGCAAGCGTTGCTGACTGGAGACGTTCCCGGAGCGCGCGGCGTGCCTCGGACCAGACCTGGTGCAGTGCGCACACGTCTTCCCAGTGGCACGGCCCGCCTCGGAGCGCGCACTCACCGTTGTCTAGGGGTCCTTCGAGCGATTCCACGATCTCGCAGATAGTCACCGAGGTGGCCGGGCGTGCCAGCGCATAGCCGCCGTTCGGCCCGGACCTTGAGATGACCAGCCCTGAACGCTGGAGCTCTTGGAGGACGAGTTGAAGGAACCCGGTCGGGATGTCCATGGCTGCTGCGATCTCCGCCGCCTTGGTCCACGGTCCGTTCGCACCGGCTACGTAGATCAGCGCCCGCAGGCCGTAGTCGGTGCGGTTCGTCGGGACGAGTTTCACGAGCCTGAGATGTCTAGGTGGAGATGCCGAAGAAACTGTCGGCGAGACGGCCTTTGCTTCGTGCACGCCACCTCATCGACTCCGACCACTCGCTTGCGCTCCCGTCATCGCCTTCATGTCGTCCAAGGTCTGCCGAATGGTCGAGGCGAGCGTGAGCCCGCCGCTGTCGTCGACCCAGCGCTGGAACGCGATCTTGAAGAGGGAGACGCCGGCCTCCGCGGCGAGCGTGGCGGATGGATCCGGCACGCCTCGGCCCCTCAGCGCATCGGCGAGCGCCGAGCCGAGCGTCGCCAGCTTGATCAGTTCGCGCTCACGCAGTTCGGCGTTCGCCATGATGATCGCCTGCCGCCGGCGCGCGAAGTCCCGTCGCTCTTCGAAGATCTCCGTCGCCGCAGCGGTCAGCGCGGCCGCGACCACATCGAGGGCGTCCAGAGAGCCGGACGCCTCGTCGACGTGGCGCACCAGGAACTCCTGCAGTGCCCCTGCGCCCTGGAACAGGACCTCGCGCTTGTCGGCGAAGTGGCGGAAGAAGGTGCGCTCCGTGAGCCCGGCACGTTCCGCGATCTCGGCCACCGTCGTGACTTCGAAGCCCCGCTCGGCGTACAACTCCATCGCCGCCTGCTCGAGGCGGCCGCGAGCATTCGGTTCCCATCGACCCATGTCAAACCATCGTATGCCTTGACAGCAGTTGCTGTCATGAGTATCTGACGGCAGTACCGACGGCGCTTTCCGTTATTCCAGATCAGGGATCCGCGTGAGCGCGGATCAGGCGCCGCGCTGAAAGTCAGAGGATCGACTGTGATGTAGACGGCCTTGCACGTCGCCACGAGCTGCTCGCCGGCGTGGGCGTCGGCATGGATGTGCAACTTCCGTCCGTCGTGTGATTCGAGCCAGGTCCGGAATCGAAGCGGCGTCCGTACCGGGACGGGCTGAACGAAGCGAACCGTGAGCTCGCCGGTGAACGCCGGCTGGTCGAGTATCCCGATGATCGCGCCAGTGAAGTCATCGAACGCCGCCGCGACGATCCCGCCGTGGGCGCGGCCGGGCGCGCCCTCAAACGCCGCACCGAGCTCGAGATCGGCGACCATCATGTCGCCCTCTCGCCACGTGTCGAACACGAGCGCCGTGGGGTTGGCCCGACCACCGACGGCCCGATCCTCGAAGCCGGCGCCTTCACCTGGCCGCCACGCTCCGGTGTCGGTGGAGTCCAGTAAGCGCTGCATCAACATCAGTCGGCTCCGAGGGGACATGCGGTTCAGTGCAGCGGTCTCGCGGCGCCGCCCAGTCGCACAGCGCGACGACCGTCGCCTCGTCGAGCTCATGGCTGATGAACGTGTGCGCAAGCTCGCGAAGCGCCGCGGCAGCTTCGATTCGCACGGACTCGGTGTTGTCGGATGCGTCTTCGGTGTCGTCGTTGAGCATCAGGCCAGACCCTATCCCCGTCTACCAACGCATCCTCCGAGTGTGGATCTCCAAAGACGCAGGCCACGACTTCGCACGTTGAGGCCTCCAGACGCTTCCGCAAGGTCAATCCACCGCAGGCTGCGCGTCCGCCTTCTCGCGGAGCTTGTTCTTCAAGAGCTTGTCGAAGTTCCCCAACGGGAATTCGTCGACGAAGTAGACGGCGCGCGGGACCTTGAAGCTGGCCAGCCGGGCGGAGCACGCCGCGACGACCTGGTCTGCCAACTCGGCGTCGTCGGGGGCGTCGTCGCTGCGGATGACGAAGGCGACCGCGACCTGGTCGAGGAAGTCGTGTTTCTTGCCCACCACCGCGGCCTTCGAGACGCCGGCGACCGTCGAGACGACCTCCTCCACTTCGCGGGCAGACACGTTCTCGCCACCGACTTTCAAGAGGTCGGCGTCGCGCTCGACGTAGGCGATGTTGCCGCCGGTGGTCATCTTGACCATGTCGCCGGTCTTGAACCAGCCGCCCTCGAAGCTCTTCTCGTTCGCCTCGGGATTGTCGAAGTACTCGAGGAAGAGCTGGATGCCGCGAGCGCCGCGTAGCCAGAGCTCGCCCGTCCGACCCTCCTCGCACAGCTCGCCGGTCGGGGGGTCCACGATGGCGACCTCGTAGCCGGGGGTCACCCGGCCCATGGACATGACCGTGGGATGCTCTGAGGGCTTGCCGGTGATGGAGTGGATCACCGTCTCGGTCATGCCGTACGCCGCGTACACCTCGCAGCCGAAGACCTCGCGGGCGTTGGGGACGATGAGGCCGAAGACTCCTACCCGCAGTGACGTCGTCGGCCGGTCGGGGGCCATGAGGGTGGACATGCAGAAGGGCATCAGGGAGAAGTGGGTGACCCGATGCCGGGCCACCACGTCCCAGAAACGGCTCGACGACCATTTCGGAACGAGGACAGCGGTGGCCCCGATGCCGAAGACCGGGAGCAGAGACCACGTCTGCGCGTTCACGTGGAAGAACGGGGTGTACACGAGGTAGCGGTCGTCGGGACCGAGGTCGATGTTGCGAGCGCCGGTCCGGCTGGCCCAGATGGCGTTGGCATGCGTATGGACCACGCCTTTCGGCTTCGACGTCGTGCCGGAGGTGAACATGATGCACGAGGGCAGCATCGGATCGACCTCCCGACCCGGCCACGCCGCGGCGTCGACGGAAAGCTCCTCGAAGGCCACGAACCGGTCGCCGACCGCCGTCGTCTCTTCCGCGCCGGCCTCCCCGGTGACCGCGACCCACGTGACTTCAGGGCCTACCGACGCGACCAGCTCGGCGTAGGCGGGCTGGGTGATCGCGGCCACGCACTGCGCCTTCTGGGCGAACCACGCCACCTCGTCGGCGACGGACTTCGTATTGGTGGTCACCCCGACAGCACCGACGGTGGCGCAGGCGAGCCAGGCGAGGACGAGCTCCGGCGAGTTGTCCGCGTGGAGCAGGACTTTGTCGCCCACCTTGACGCCCCTGGTGTGCAGCCCGGCGGCGAGACGGCGCACCTCGTCCCACAGTTGGCGGTAGGTCCACGTCCGCGCCTCGCCGTCTGGCGGGTCCCACACGAGCGCGGGGTGCTCAGCTCGGTGCTCCGCCCGCAGGGCCAGCAGCCAGGGGATGTCCTGGCCTTCCATCTGGTAGCGCCGGAGCTCCGCTTCGGATGTGTCGATTCCCGATGCTCGCGATCCCTGTTTTGCCATGCCCGGATTCTCTCCGCTGTCCCCCACCATTTCCAAACCTCGGAGCCCGCCAGGATCGGTCAGTGCAGTTCTCGCAGGTCCCGTTTGAGCACCTTGCCGGACGGATTGCGGGGCAGAGCGTCCAGGAGCGTGACGTCCTTGGGGACCTTGAAGCGGGCCAGCTGATCCCGGCAGTGCGCGATCAGCTCGTCCGCGCTCGCGGCGACGCCCGGACGAAGAACCACAAAGGCAACCGGCACCTCACCCCACCGCTCGTCCGCCCGTCCCACCACGGCCGCCTCGAGGACCGCCGGCGTGCTCGTAGAGCACCCGCTCGACTTCGGAGCCGGCGATGTTCTCGCCGCCAGACACGATCATGTCCTTGAGACGGTCGACGATGTAGAGGTAGCCGTCGTCGTCGCGCACACCGACGTCGCCGGTGTGGAACCAGCCGCCTTCGAAGGCTCTCGCCGTCGCGTCGGGGTCGCGCCAGTAGCCCTTGAACACCTTGGGCCCGCGCATCACGATCTCGCCCCGCTCGCCTGCCCCCACCGGCCGGCCCAGGTCGTCCCAGATCTCCAGCTCCAGATGCAGGCACGGACGCCCGACGCTGCCGAGCTTGGTCACGATGCTGTCCCGGTCGAGGAACGTGTCACCCGAGACGGTCTCGGTCAGGCCGTAGGCGTCGGCGAACCACGCCGAAGGGAACGTCCGCTGAATCCGCTCGATGAGAGGGATCGGCATCTTCTCCCCGCCGTTGATGATCAGACGCACCGAGGACAGGTCACGCTGCTCCACGTCCGGCAAGGCCATGATCGCGTTCACCATGGCGGGCGCCAGCCACACTGTGGTCACGCGCGACCGCTCCAGCTCGTCGACGACAGCCTCGGCGTCGAACGCCCGGTGGATGATCGTCGTCGCACCGGCGGCGATCAAAGACGTGGTGGTGAGGTCGAGCGCGCCGACGTGGTAGAGCGGCCCACAGGCCAAACCGAGGTCGTCGGCGGTGAACCCGAACTCGACCAGATGCGCCAGGTTCTTCCACGCCAGGTTGGCGTGCGTGATCATCACACCCTTGGGGCGGCCGGTCGTGCCCGAGGTGTACATGAGCCGGTGGACGTCGTCGGGTTCGGCGCGGAACGGCGGCGGCACGGCGGCAGCGCCCGTCCGGAGCTCGTCGAGCGTCGTCCATCCGCCCGCGGCATCCGCCGCGATGCTCGTCCGAACGAAGGAGTCCTCGATACCGGCGCTCGCCTGGTCCGCCAGCCCGACGAGCGGCTCGTCGCACACCAGCGCACGCGCCTCGGAGTGCTCGAAGGATGTAACGCACCTCCGGCGCAGCCAGCCTCCAGTTGATCGGCATGGCGATCGCCCCGAGGCGGTTGGCGGCGAACATCGCCTCGAGGAACTCGGGGCAGTTGTACGAGAGGAGCGCCACGACGTCGCCCTCACCCACTCCCCGCTCGTGCAGACCGCCGGCCAGCGCGGCGACCCTGTCCGCCATCTCCTCGTAGGTCGTGGTCTCGCCCTCGAACACCGTCATCGCCTGGTCGGGCCGTCGTGACGCGTGATGCGCCAGAACTCCGAACCAGTTGACGTCCGCGCCCATGGGATTCATACGAGAGAGACCCGGCGGCAGGCCTCGGCCCAACTAGCGTCCCATCCGTGGACGTGGAGACGAGCCGGGACTCGCGCCGCAGCGCGAAGTGGGAGTTGCGGCGCCAGGCGATCGTCGACACCTCGGCCCGCGTCTTCGCCCGGAAGGGCTACCACGCGACCGGGATCATGGAGCTGTGCACCGCCAACGACCTCGGGAAGGGTGCGCTCTACCACTACATCGGCTCCAAGGAGGAGCTGCTTGCCGCCATCCACGACCGGGTGATGGACGAGGTCATGATCGGTGCCGACCGGGTGGCCGCGGCAGGAGGTCGTCCGTCCGAACAGCTGGCCATGCTCGGCGACGAGCTGCTCGATGTCATCCACCGCTACCCGGACCACGTGTGGGTGTTCCTGCACGAGTTCCCCGCCCTGACCGGACCCAGGGCGGCGCAGTTCCGAGTCCGGCGCCGGGCGTACGAAAGCCGCGTCGAAGCGGTGCTCCGTGCCGGGGTCGAAACGGGCGAGTTCCGCGAGGTCGATCCGTGGCTCGCGGCGCGGGCCTGGCTCGGCATGCACAACTACACCTATCTGTGGCTCAAGCCGGGCCGCCGGCTCTCGGCCCGCGCGGTGGCGAGTCCGTTCGCCGAAATCTTCATGCGCGGCATCGCCACCCCCAATGCGACGAGCGACACTGCGCCGAGCGACACCGCGCCGAGCGAGACTGCGTCGGACCAGAGCGCGCCGGACGAGGTCGCGACGGACGCTCACGGGGCCGAGTAGCCGCCGTCGATGACGAGCGCAGACCCGGTGGTCCAGCGGGAATCCTCGCTGGCCAGGTACGAGTACGCACCAGCGAGGTCGCCGGCCGAGCCGAGCCCGAGAGGGTGACGGGCCGCGATGGCCTCGAGCGCTTCGTCGGGAAGTCCGGCGTGGATGGCCGAGCGGAACGTTCCCGGGCAGACGCAGTTGACCCGTATGCCGTCTCGCGCGTACTCCACCGCGGCCACCTTGGCGAGCTGTATCACCGCTGCCTTGGTGGCGCAGTACGGAGCGGAGTGGGACCACGCGGTGAGCCCGGCGATCGACGCGGTGAGCACGATCGATCCGGAGCCTTGCGGCCGCATCACCCCCACCGCAGCGCGGATGCCGTTCACCGAGCCGAGGACGTTGACCCGGAAGGCCCGCTCCCACTCCTCGGTCGGCAGGTTGTGGATGCGCCCGTTGGCGGAGAGGACGCCGGCGTTGCTGATCAGGACGTCGAGCCGTCCGAAACGCTCGACGGCCCGCGCCACGACTGCCTCCACTTGGTCGGGATCGCTCACGTCGGCGAGCATCGACTCAATCGGTGCCGAGTGGGCTGCGACGCCCGTCAGCGTCGCGGCCAGCGACTGCTCCGACAGGTCGCTCAGGACAAGGGCGGTGCCCGCTTCGCTCGCCAGCCGCTGCGACACCGCGGCGCCGAGCGCGCCACCTGCGCCGGTGACGACCACGACGCGGCCGGGTTCGGAGGCTTCCGTCACGTCGGCCCGTTCGTCGTGACCCGAAGGCTCCGTCACGTCAACTGGTAGCCACCGTCGACCGTCACCACGGTCCCGGTGACGAACGCCGCTGCGTCCGAGGCGAGGAACTGGTAGGCGCCGGCCAGGTCCGTCGAGGCTCCCCACCGCCCCAACGCGGTGTGGCCGATGACTGCGTCGGCCAGTCGCGGAGTGCGCTTCCATCCCTCGGCCAGCGGCGAGTCGAACCACCCGGGAGCCACGACGTTGACCGTGATGCCGAGCGGTGCCAGGTCGAGCGCCAGGCCCTTGGCCAGTCCGGTCAGTCCGGCCTTCGACGCGCTGTAGGCGGACAGGCCCTTGCGTGGCCGCTCCCCGAGCACCGAGCCGGTGAAGATGACCCGCCCACCGTGCCCCATCACCCGGGCGGCGGCACGCGCGCCCAGGAACGCGCCGGTCAGGTTCACGTCGAGGACGCGTCGCCAGACCGCGGCGTCCGTCTCGCCTGCCGCGGCCACCACCGGCGAGATGCCGGCGTTGCCGATCCACACGTCGAGACCGCCCCACTCCGCCACCACGGCGTCGGCGACCGCCTCGTTGAAGTCCTCGTCGGTGACGTCGCCGCACAGGACGAGCGACGGTCCGGGCAGCGCTTCGGCGACGGCCTTGAGGTCCCGCTCGGTGCGAGCGACCAGGGCTACGGCGGCCCCGGCGCGGAGAAGGCGTGGGCCAACAGCGCCCCGAGGCCCCGGCCCGCGCCGGTGATGACGACCCGCTTGCCGGCCACCTCTCCCGGGGCGGGAAAGGCGTCGGGAATCTCGATCTGCGCGGACATCGGCCTCCTGCTTGTACCGGTCAGTACACTACCCCACCGTGACCGTGGACGAGGGCGCCGCCCACGTCGAGCCGGAGCTGATGGAGATGCAGCGCCGCATGCTGTTGATCCGCGGCTTCGAGGAGCGCGTCGCCGCGCTCTACCGCGACGGGCTCGTCCCCGGCTTCGTCCATCTCTCCATCGGGCAGGAGGCGTCGGCGGTCGGCGCCTGTTGGCCGCTGCGGCCGACGACGTCATCACGTCGACCCATCGCGGCCACGGCCACTGCCTCGCCAAGGGCCTCGACCCGTTGGGGATGTTCGCCGAGCTGATGGCCCGCGACGCAGGGCACCAACCGTGGCCGCGGTGGCTCCATGCACATCGCCGACCCGAAGCTCGGGATCTTCGGCGCCAACGGGATCGTGGCGGCCGGGCTTGCCCATCGCCGACGGGCGCGGCCGACCGCCGCGCAATTGCGCGGCACCGACGCCGTGGCGGTCGCCTTCTTCGGCGACGGCGCGGTCGGCTCAGGGTGCGTTCCACGAGGCGCTGAACCTGGCCGCGGTCTGGCGCCTGCCGGTCGATCTTCTTCTGCGAGAACAACGGCTACTCGGAGTTCTCTCCCGCCGCCGCCCAGCACGCGGCGACGCTCGAGCAACGGGCCGCGGGCTATGCCGTCCCCTACCGCGGTGTCGACGGCAACGATGTGGTGGCCACTGCGTCGGCGATGAGGGACGCCGTCCAGGCAGCCAGAACGGGAGGCGGCCCGACCGTGGTCGAGGCGGCGACCTACCGCTGGCACGGACACTACGAGGGCGACCCGCAGCGATACCGCTCGAGCGGACGAGGTTGCAGCAGTGGCAGGCGCGCGACCCGCTCGTCCTCCACCGGCACCGGCTCGTCGATGCCGGCGTGGGCGACGCCGAGATCGAGCAGCTCGAGTCGTCGGTGGCGGCCGAACTCGACGGGGCCGTCGAACGGGCGCGCTCGTCGCCCGAACCGTCGGCTGGACTCGCTCTTCGACTTCGTCGTCCGCGAACGGCCCGCCCCGTCGCCGAGCCCGCACCTGCCTCGCAGAGGACGCGGAGACATGCCGGACCATGGACGCCATCCGCAGTGCACTCGAGTCCGAGCTGGACGCCGACGAGCGGGTCTTCCTCGCCGGCGTCGACGTCGGCGAGGGCGGCAACGTCTTCGGGCTGACCCGCGGGCTGCGCGAACGCTTCGGCGACCGTGTCCGGGACACGCCGATCTCCGAGACGGCGATCGTCGGACTCGGGGTCGGTGCGGCGATGGCCGGCATGCGCCCCGTCGTCGAGGTGATGTACCTCGACTTCCTCGGCGTGTGCTTCGACCAGCTGCTCAACCAGGCGGCCAAGCTCCCCTTCATGACGGGCGGCGCGGCCGAGATGGCGCTGACGGTGCGCACCCAGTTCGGCGCCGGCCGCTCCTCGGGCAGCCAGCACTCGCAGAGCCTCGAAGCGCTGCTCGCCCACATCCCCGGTCTCACCGTCGTGATGCCCTCGACACCGGCCGACACCTACGGGCTGTTGCGGGCCGCGATTCAGGACCCGAACCCGGTCGTCTTCATCGAGAACCGGCTGCTCTACGGCATGAAGGGTCCGCAGCCCCCCGCCGACCACCTCGTCCCCATCGGTCGCAGCGCTGTCGTCCGGCCCGGCTCCGACATCACCGTCGTGTCGGTGTCACGCATGGTGCACGAGGCCGCTGCGGCCGCAGAGGAGCTGGCCGGCGAGGGCATCTCGGTCGAGGTGATCGACCTGCGCACCGTCGCCCCGCTCGACCTGGAGCCCGTCCTCGCCTCGGTGCACAAGACGAGCCGGCTCCTGATCGCCCACGAGGCGGTCGTACCCTTCGGCATCGGCGCCGAGATCGCGGCGACCGTGGCGCGTGAAGGCGTTCTGGGACCTCGACGCGCCGATCGAGCGGGTCGGGGCCGCCGCCACCCCGCCGCCCTACGCGCCCGAGCTCGAACGGGCCTGGCTGCCCGGGCACGTCGGGATCGCGGACGCCATCCGCCGGCTTGCCGCGTCTAGTCTGACCTGGGCCGCACACGGCGCACTGCGTGTCCGCCGGCCTGGTCCAGACAGGACCAGCGAGCGTCCTCAGCAGCCCAGGGCGCGGGCGATCACCAGGTGCTGGATCTCGTTGGTCCCCTCGCCGATCTCGAGCACCTTGGCGTCGCAGTAGAAGCGGGCGACCGGGGTGTCGAGCATGTAGCCGAGGCCGCCGTGGATCTGCACCGCCTCCGAAGCGGCCCACGCGGCCAGGCGGCTGGCCTTCAGCTTGGCCATGGCCGCTTCCTTGTGGAAGGGCTGGCCGCTGTCGCGCAACGAGGCCGCACGGTAGGTGAGCCAGCGGGCCGCTTCGAGCTCGGTGGCGATGTCCGCCAGCTTGAACTGCACCGCCTGGAACTTCGAGATGGGCTGGCCGAACTGCACTCGCTGGCGCGCGTAGCCGGGGGCCAGGTCGAGCACCGCCTGCGTCAGGCTGAGGGAGAGTGCGGCGATGGAGATGCGGCCGACCTCGAGCGTGCGCAGGAACTGACTGAGCCCCATGGCGGGATCACCGACCAGGTGGTCGTCCGGGACCCAGACGTCGTCGAAGTACAGCTCCCGTGTATCGAGACCCCGCCAGCCGATCCCGCGCATCTTCGGTCCCATGGTGAAGCCCGGGGTGTCCTTCTCGACGACGAAGCTGGCGTAGCGCGACGTGGCCGCCGCCGGCGTCGCCGCGCCAGTGCTGTCCGGTCCGACCCGTCCGGGCCAACAGGGTCACGCCGAAGGACATGTCGGTCCCGGCGTTGGAGATGAAGGTCTTGCGGCCGTTGATCACCCAGCCGCCGTCCCGGCGTTCGGCTCGTGTGCGGATGCCCCGGGCATCGGATCCGGCATCGGGCTCGGTCAGTCCGAACGCGCCCAGAGCACGTCCTTCGGCCAGGGGGCGCAGCCACCGCTCGCGCTGCGCGTCGTCGCCGAAGAGATAGAGCGGCAACGAGCCGATCGTGACATGCGCCTGCCAGGCGGCGGCAACGGACTGGTCCGCCAGCCCGATCTGCTCCATGGCGGCGACGAAACCCACCGTCGACATGCCGATGCCGCCCCACTCCTCGGGGACGAGCATCCCGAGCAGGCCGAGTTCGCCCATCTCGCGGAGCAGGTCGGTCGGGCAGCGCGCCTCCTCCCAGGCGGCCGGCGCCCGTGTGGCGATCTCGTTCTGCGCGAAGTCGCGGCACAGCGCGACGAGCTCGCGCTCGGGCTCGCTCAGGGAGAAGTCCACGCGCCGCATCCTATGGACTGACCGGTACAACCGCCCGTACACTGGACCCATGCCGTCGGAGCGGATCACCCACGCCTTCCCTCGAGTTCGAGAGCGTGCGAGGAGGAGCGCCGGCATCGCAAGCAACGCCTGGCCGCCGCCTTCCGTCTCTTCGGGCGGCTCGGCTTCGCCGAGGGCACGGCCGGCCACATCACGGCACGGGACCCCGAGCACACCGACCACTTCTGGGTCAATCCGCTCGGCATGAGCTTCCGGCAGATCCGCGTCAAGGACCTCTTGCTCGTCAACCACAAGGGCGACGTGGTCGAGGGCAACTGGCCCCTCAATCTGGCCGCATTCGTCATCCACTCGCAGATTCACGCCGCCCGTCCCGACGTCGTGTCGGCCGCGCACGCACACTCGGTGTACGGCAAGGCGTGGTCGGCGCTGCGTCGGCCGCTCGACCCGCTGACCCAGGACGCCTGCGCCTTCTACGGAGACCACGTGGTCTTCGACGACTACACCGGCGCGGTCCTCGATATCGAGGAGGGCAAGCGCATCGCCCACGCGCTCGGTGACGCGCAAGGCGGCCGTCCTGGCCAACCACGGACTGCTGACCGTCGGGCACACGTGGACGAGGCGGCCTGGTGGTTCGTCACCATGGAGCGCACGTGCCAGGCCCAGTTGCTGGCCGAGGCGGCCGGCACCCCGGTGCCGATCGGTCCGAGGTGGCCGAGAAGACGGCCGGCCAGACCGGCGATCCCACGGGCGGGCTGGTCACAGTTCCAACCGCTCTACGACCCGTCGTCGCCGAGGAGCCCGACCTGCTCGAGGAGTAGGGCCGGAGCGACGCCAACGCGCCGCGCCGGCGTTGCTCAGGTGTCGCCGGCAGATGCCTTCAGGATGAGAGAGGAAGGCGGCGGACCAACTCATCAGGTCGGCCGGGACGCACGTAGCCCGACTCGTCGTTGATCTCGTCCCAGTGCGTCGGCGACGTCCTCCATGGTCGCGTCCGGTCCCGGATGGACGTACCCGGCGCGTCGAGGCGATGAACATCCGGGCGAAGCGACCGGCGCCCGCGGCGTAGATCTCGCCGGTCACCGGGCAGGCCTCGTGGGCGAGGAAGGCCGCCATGGGCGACCATTGCTCCGGGGTCATCTCCGTCGGGGCCGCCGCCGCCCGCCATCCGGGTCACGGCCGCCGGTGCGATGAGGTTGACCTTGATGCCGTGCGGGGCGCCGGCCACGGCCAGGCTGCGCGTCAGGCCGATGACGGCGGCCTTGGCCGTGGCGTACGACACGTTGGTCGGGCAACCCGAAGACGCCGCTGGAGGTCGTCATCACGATGCGGCCGTAGCCCCGCTGCGACCATGTGCGGCCACGCGGCGCGGGCGGTGTTGAACGAGCCGACGGTGTGCACGGCGAGATGCCGAGCCAGGTTGTCCTCGTCTGCCTCGGGGAAGCCGGCCCAGCGGATGATGCCGGCGTTGTTGATCAGGATGTCGATCTGCCCGAAGTGCTCGACCGCGCGCCTCGACCACGGCCTGCGCCCCGGGTCCGTGGCGATGTCGCTCGTGTCAGCCAGCGCCGAACCCGCCGCTCGTCTGATCTCGGCCGCCACGTGCGCCGCGGCCGGCCCTGTCGGCGCCGGTACCGTCCATGGCGCCGCCGAGGTCGTTGACCACGACACTGGCGCCGCGGCCGGCCAGCAGGAGCGCGTAGGCGCGCCCGATGCCCCGGCCGGCCCCCGTGACGACGGCGACCCGGCCGTCGAAGCGGTGCTCGCTCAAGTCCGGAATCCGGCCACCGGAGTCCGCCGACCGGCTCAGACGGCGACGGGGAGCTTGAAGCCGAGCAGACCGCCGAGCGTGCCGCCGACCATGGCGTCGCGCTCGTCCGTCGGGAACGCCGGCGAACTGCTCGGCGATGAGCTGGCGGCTGCCACGGAACGTCCCTTCTGCGTGCGGGTAGTCGTTCCCCCAGACGATGGTCGAGAGCCCGGTGATGTGCCGGCAGGCCACGGCCACCGGGTCGTCCTGGAACGAAACGTGGAACTGGCGCTTGACGTACTCGCTCGGCATCAGCGGGTATGGCCACTTCTCGTTCAGCCGGAAGAGCTGCGCCATGTTCGTCTGCTCGCTCGGCGGGGCGGTGTCGTCCCAGACGCCGAGCCACCAGTCGGCGTCCTGGCCGATGCCGGTGATCCAGCACTTGTCCATGGCCCCGACGAGCGAGGCCAGCCAGTGCGCGTTGAACTCGATCAGCGCAGAAGTGCAGCTCGGGGTGGCGCTCGGCGACGCCGCCGCCGATGAGCTCGCAGATGACCTGCTGCGGCACGATCGTGCTGTAGATGGCCTGGGTGATCATCCGCTTCGATGCCGACTTCTCGGTCATCGGCTTGTTGACCTGGGCCGCGTTCTCCATGACGACCTTGAGCGTCGTCGACTCCGGGTCGTCGACCTTCACCCCACCCGTCTGGGTGTGGATGAAGACGTGCACACCGTTGGCCTCCGCCGCGGCCCAGACGGGGTCGAAGTCGCGCGAGTAATAGGGCTTCGGCGGCACGGCCGGCAGCAGGATGGCACGGAAGCCGCCGGCCGCGACCCGCTCGATCTCGACGACCGCCTCGTCGACGTCGGTGATCGGGATCGGGGCCGTCGGGGCGAGACGGTCGAAGTAGGGCGTGAACCGCTCCATGATGTAGTCGTTGTAGACCCGGGCGTGTGCCATCGACAGCTCGTGGTCGTCGGAGTAGAGGCCGAAGAGCGACAGGTTCGGGTGCATGACGCCGACGTCAACCCCATCGAACTCCAGGTCCTCGATGATCGTCTCGGGGTCGCCCTCGGGCATGCGCCCTCCCGTCTGGCGGTAGCGCGAGATGGTCCAGCCGTCGAACCCGGACGTGTGCAGCTTCCGGAAGATGCGAGCTCCGCCCTCGACGAACGGCTCGATCTCGAAGTCCTCCTCCCACACCCCGCGGTCGCGCAGGTGCTGCCGGGAGCCGGGTCATGAACAGGTCGGTGGGCTCGAGCATGTGGCCGTCGGCGGAGACGACGAGGGGCTTTTCGGACATGAGCGGTCCTTCCGTCCGTGATCGGGTTGAGCTCGGAATTCCCGGCGCGCGAACTGCGCGAAGCTCCTGCACCGAGACTAGACCAACCGGTCGGTACATAGCAATGCACCGAGAAGGGAGCGGAACCGGTGACGAAGCGGTGGACGCAGCGCCCGCCGGGCTCGACCTGGGGCGACTGGGGCGACGACGACGAACTCGGACGGATCAATCTCTTGACCCCGGAGAAGGTGCTCCAGGGTGTCGCCGAGGTCGGAGGCCGGTGTCAGCTTCTGCCTGAGCCTCCCGCTCGACTACCCGGGCGGGACGTCGCTCAACCAGCGCCGGCATCCTCCCGTGGTCTCGCCGACCGAGGACATGCAGGGCGAGCAGGGCACCTTCTACAACGTCCACATGAGCGAGATGCAGGACTGGGGCGACCCCAAGTACGTCGACGTCTGGGCCGACGACGTCGTGACGCTCGTCGCTCCAGTACTCGACGCAATGGGACTCGCTCGCCCACGTCGGGGCCGAGTTCGACGCCGACGGCGACGGGGTGGAGGAGGCCGTCTACTACAACGGCTACCGCGCCGGCGTCGACCTGATCGGGCCGCAGCCCGACGCGAGGGGCGATGGAGGGCCGCACCGGGCCTTCGCGCACCACCTCGGCCTGGAGCACATGGCCTTCCACGGCGTGCAGGGCCGCGGCGTGCTGGTTGACCTCGCGCACCACCTGGGCCACGAATGGCGGGGCGTCGACCGTCGCACGCTCGAGGAGATCATGGCGGCGGACGACGTCGTGATCGAGCCGGGTGACGTGCTCCTCCTGCACACCGGCTTCGCCACCAAGGTGCTCGAGTGGGAGCGTGACCCCGATCCCGTGAAGATCCACACCATGTGCACCTACCTCGATGCCCGGGACCCGTCTTTGCTCGAATGGATCGCGGAGTCGCAGATCGCCGGCGCTAGTGGCCGACAACTACGCCGTCGAGGGTCTGCTCGGCAAGGACCGCGACCCGAGCCGCCACTCCTTTCTCCCGATCCACCATCTGTGCCTGTTCAAGCTCGGCGTGCCCCTGGGCGAGATGTGGTACCTGGACGAGCTGGCGGGATGGCTGCGCGCGCACGGTCGGAGCCGCTTCCTCCTCACCGCGCCACCGTTGCGCCTGCCGGGCATCGTGGGTTCGCCGCTGACGCCCATCGCCACCGTCTGAGCAACCTGGACGGCGGGCCGGTTCCTCGACTTCCCGCGATTTCATCGGCCCAGCCGTTCTTTCGTCGGCCCCGCCGTTCTTTCATTGGCAGCCTTCTTCAGCGGTCGACCGCCTCCCTTCAGCCGGCCGTCGTCGCGGCGGCCTCCATCGGGATCGACGTGGAGAAGGAGCGATACCCGTTGGACCGCTCTTCGGCGACCACCTTGAACAGCATCGGCCGGCCGCCGGAATTGAGTAGGTAGCGCACCGGCTTCCCGGGGATATTGGTCCCGAAGTAGTAGCTGCTCTCGCCGAAGGACGAGGACGAGGCGCCGCGGTTGACCATGTTGGTCCAACGCTCCTCAGCCCGCTCTGTCACCTCGACGACCTCGGCCCCGCTGTCACGGGCGTGGACGAGGACATCAGTGACGAAGTCGACCTGGTCGCCGTTGTAGCGCGGGTTGTTCCCGGCCGCCGCGTGGGGGCCGCCCGGGAAGAACAGGTTCGGAAAGCCGTGGGTCTGGATCCCGAGAAACGTCAGCGGACCGTCCGCCCAGTGGTCGTTCAGGGCCAGACCGTCTCTGCCTCGGATGCCCATTCGCTCCAGGGCACCGGTCCCGAAGTCGAACCCGGTCGCCCACACGATGATGTCGAATTCTCGTTCACCGTCGGTGGTCTCGATGCCCCTGGAGGTCACCCGCACCATCGGAGTCTCCCGGAGGTCGACCAACGAGACGTTCGGACGGTTGAAGGCCTCGAAGTACCCGGTGACGAAGGGCGGTCGCTTCTCCCCGAAACGGTGGTCCTTCGGGACGAGGCGATCCGCGGTCGTGGGATCCTGCACGATGCCGCGGATCTTGCGCGCGATGAAGTCGCACCACTCGGCATTGGCGTCGGGGTTGAAGAGCATGTCGGCGTAGTTGCTCGTCAGCTTCATGAAGCCGCGGCTGTTCCACATCGTCTCGTAGAAGCTCTGCCGCTCTTCCGGGGGCTGGTCGAACGCATTGTGTTCGTTGGCAGGGTGATGGAATCCGTGCACCGAGGTGTTGAGGGTCCGGCGCAATGCTTCGAAGTCGGCGCGGAGCTGCACCTGCTCCTCGGCGCTGATGAGACCGTTGTTCAGCGGGGTGCACCAGTTGGCCGTCCGCTGGTACACGGTAAGCGACGCCACCTCTTCGGCGATGGCGGGCACCACCTGCACCCCGCTCGATGACGTCCCGACCACGGCGACGCGCTTGCCCGCGAAATCGACCGGCTCGTCCGGCCACCGACCGGTGTGGAACGACTCGCCCTCGAAGTCCGCGCGACCCGGCACGTCCGGAAGATAGGGAATGGAGAGGACACCGGTGGCGGCCACGAGGAAACGGCACCGGACTTCGGTGCCGTCGCCCGCCGAGACCCGCCACGTGCCCGTTCCGTCGTGGTATTCGGCCGAGGTGACGCGCGCCCCGAAGCGCATGTGCCGGCGCAGGTCGAACCGGTCCACAACGTGGTTGAGGTAGCGCTCGGTCTCGGGCTGCGGGGCGAAGTGCTCCTGCCACTCCCACTCGTCGAAGAGCTCCCTCGAGAAGAGGTACCCGTAGGTGTAGCTCTCCGAGTCGAAGCAACATCCGGGGTACCGGTTCCAGTACCAGGTACCCCCGACGCCTCCACCCCCCTCGAGGAGCAACACCGAGAACCCTTCCTCCCGGGCCCGGTACAGCTGGTAGATGCCCGTGATTCCGGCGCCGACGACGAGGACGTCGACGACGCCGGTACTCGACTCAGGATCGGAGGATGTGTTCATGCTCGGTGCGGGGCGCCTCTCGTCGCCGGGCGGACCGCGGCGGCCGCGGGAGGCGCACCGTGGGCAAGACCGTGGGCAAAGTTGTACCGACCGGTTAGTCTAATGCCCGGTCGACTGACGCCCGGGGTCGACTCGTGCCCGGGCTGGATGCGCGCCCGGACTCGACGCACGCCCGGAGTCGACGCACGCCCGGAGGGAAGGCACCATGACACCCAGATCACCATGACACTCATGGAGAAAAAGAGGTCAGCCCTCCCGGTGCCCCACGCGGTAGAGGTCCTCGACCGCGTGCCCAAAGAGCGATATTTCGACCCGGACTTCTATCGGCTGGAGACCGAGCACCTGTGGCCCCGGGTCTGGCAGATGGCCTGCCGCCTGGAGGAGATCCCCGAGCCAGGTGACTTCGCCGAGTACGAGATCCTCGACCAGTCGGTCGTCGTGGTGCGCACCGAGGACCTTGGGGTGCGAGCGTTCGAGAACGCCTGCCGGCACCGCGGGGTCCGCGTCGCCCAGGGCCGCGGTTCGCGTCCGGGCGGGTTCGTCTGCCCGTTCCATGGCTGGTGCTACGGGCCCGACGGGAAGAACACGCGGGTGACCCAGCCCCGGGGGTTCTCAGAGCACAATCTCCGGCCGGGCGATCTCGATCTCACCCCGGTTCGTTGCGAGGCGTGGGGTGGCTGCGCCTGGATCAACCTCGACGACGACGCTCCTCCCTTGCGAGCATGCATCGAGCCGTTCGCAACGGTGCTCGACGCCTGGAAGGTGGAGTCGTTCCGCGCCGAGTGGTGGTATGCCTGCCGCCTTCCCGCGAACTGGAAGCTCGCCCAAGAGGCATTCGTGGAGCAATACCACGTGCTCCAGGCGCACCCGCAGCTTCGGATCCCGGGACGCCTTCCCACCCGCGACGCGGCGGACTTCGACCCGCGTAGGTTCGTCGACGGCGAATTGGAGTACCTGCCGCGTGATGAGCGAGGGAATGGCGGGCATGGTTCACGCGCGGGACGTGGAAATCGCCGAGAAGATCGCGGACGTGGAACTCCCGTCCGAGTACGGAGCAGCCCGCTCGAGCTGGCAGCGCGCCCTCAACGACGCCGTGCTGGTCGCCAACCGCGCCCGGGGCTGCGACATCCCGGATCTCAACGAGCTCGAGGACCAGGGACTCGACCAGCCCATGGGGTACTGCTTCCCGCACTACTTCATCCTGCCGATGCTCAGCAGCGCCTCGTCCTACCGGTTTCGCCCGCTCGGCCCGGAGGAGACCCTCATGGAGATCTGGTCGCTCACCCGTTTCCCGGAGGGCCACGAGCCCGAGACACCGCCGGTTCCCGAGGTATGGGAGTTCGACGACCCTCGCTGGCCTCCCATTCCTGCCCAGGATTTCTCGAACCTGCCTCGCCAACAGAAAGGGTTGCACGCCAGGAGCTTCGAGTACATGCGCCTCGCGGAGCGCAACGAGGGCCACATCTCGAACTGTCAACGGGTGATCGACGGATTCCTCGCCGGACTGTCCTACGACAGGCTCCTCCCCGCGCTCGGGAAGGTGAACGTGAACCCGCTCGAGATGCCAGTGGTCGAGCTCGGCTTCTGAGCCATACGGTGGAAACGTCGGAGTCGCCAGGGGCCGAGAGTCACGAGCTCGGCTTCGCCGATGTCTCTGCCGGCGTTGGCGCGGCCATCGCCGCCTACACACAGGCTCTCGACGATGGCCGCACTGACGACATCGTCGAGACGTTCTGTCCGGACGGTGTCGTCGACATTCCGGGCCTGGGCTGCCACCGCGGGCACGAGGCCTTGCGCGCCGCGTACCGCGAGTTGAAGCCGACCCGCCTGCAACGCCACCTCGTACTCAATACGCTGATCACTCGGTGGGACGATCACGAGGCGCAGGCAACGAGCGACCTGGTCTTCATGATCAAGGGGGACGACGGTTGGACCCCGGCTCTGGTCGGCCGCTACCACGACGTCCTCCACCGCGACGGTAGGACGTGGCGCTTCCACAGCCGGGTGGGAGAGTTCGCGGCGTAGGGCGATGCTCGCGTTCGCCGGTGAATCGGTTCGGAGAGTCAGGAGAGGGCGATGAGGTTCGGGATCGACGTGGCACAGCAACGGGTGTCCTGGGACGAGCTGGTGCGACGAGTCAGGGTGGCGGAGGATCTCGGTTTCGACGGTGCATGGGGTTTCGACCACTTCCAGCCGATGTTCGGGGAAGGACCGGGTGAGACGTTCGAGGGGATGACCACGCTGGCCGGACTGTCCGGGGTGACGTCAAGAATCAGGCTCGGCCTTCTCGTCACCGGGGTGACGTACCGGCACCCGTCCGTGCTCGCCGCTCAGGCGCTCACCATCGACCACGCGTCTCATGGTCGTTTGGAGCTCGCGCTCGGCGCCGCGTGGTTCGACAAGGAGCACCGGGAGCTCGGGATCCCCTTCCCCCCGACGGCCGACCGATTCGACTTGTTGGAGGACACCCTCGAAATCGTGACCCGGCTTTTCAGCGGCGACGAGGTCTCCTACGAAGGCAGACGTGTGTCGCTGCACCAGGCCTCTCTGCGTCCACGGCCGGTCCAGCGGCCCCACCCGCCGATCTGGGTCGGCGGGACCGGGCCTACACGCACGCTCCCTCTCGTGGCGCGCTACGCCGACGTCTGGCACGCCTTCGGTACGCCCAACTCGCTCCGCGAAGCGAGCGCCCGGCTCGACCGCCTGGCCGAGGAAGCGGACCGCGCTCCGTCGTCCATCCTGCGGGCGGCGTCGCTGTCGCTCGACGACCTGGAGATGGCGCGACGGCATGCGTCCAAATGGCGCGACGCAGGGTTCGGCTACCTGATCTGCGGATGGCCCGGTTCAGGCGAGTCCCAGGTCGAGGCCTTTGTCGGGGAGGTCCTGCCCGAGTTCACCTCGACGTGAGGGACTGGAGCAGTGGCACAAGCGTCGGTAGGAACCGACCCGACGCCGACGTGTAATGGAAGACAAGCGACGGGACGGCGGTCCGTGCGGCAGGCGGTCCCGACGAGTGATGAGGAGATGCGATGACGTCCCGTGAGGGCGGGGGTTGCTTCCGCGGCGCGAGCACCGATGCTGGGCGAGGCCCCATCGGATGAGCCGAGTCGAGCCGATCCCTCCGCGCCAATGGCCCCCGGATATGAGCAAGGCCCTCGCGGCCGCGTATCGGCCATCCAATCCACGGCATCCGGTGTCTCCCCTCGATCCCTCGAGCCCGAAGGGTCTCAATTTGATGGGCACACTGGCGCACCATCCGGAGCTCACGACGGCGTACAACCATCTCATCAGCCACGCGCTGTACTTCACGACCATCTCCCCACGCCAGAGGGAGCTCCTGGTCTTGCGTGTCGCGCACGTGCGCGGCGCCACGTACGAGTGGGCCCAGCATGTGTACCAAGCCAGTGTCGTCGGCATCAGCCCAGAGGACGTGGCGCGGATCCGGGTGGGATCTGATGCCGACGGGTGGGCGCCACTCGAGCGCGCGTTGCTCTCGGCCGCCGACGAACTGCTGTCCGGCGCTCGCATCGGAGAAGCGACGTACACCGAGCTCTCCAAAGAGCTCGACACCCAACAGACGATGGACGTGGTGTTCACCGTGGGTGTGTACGACGTGCTGGCCATGGTCCTCCGAACCTTCGAGGTGGAGCTGGACGAAGATCTGCGCGGTTACGCAGACTCCCAGTCCACCTGAATCCGGAGCCCTACCGGGCCGTCAGG
The DNA here is from genome assembly GCA_963824445.1 of uncultured Acidimicrobiaceae bacterium. GTDB lineage: Bacteria > Actinomycetota > Acidimicrobiia > Acidimicrobiales > RAAP-2 > Bog-473. Next base: position 617,226 of record CAWGPG010000006.1, read on the forward strand.
TGTTTCGACCTCCGTTCACTCCGATGATCTGTCCGGTGATGTAACCGGCCTCGTCGCGGCACAGGAACGAGCACGTCGCCGCGACGTCGTCAGGAGATCCGGCCCGCCGGACGGGCGTCCGTGCGATGGCGTCCTCCACGCCTCCCGGTCCGAATTCACCCGCGTTTCGGAGGCGCGGAGCATCGGCGTGTCGATGAAGCCCGGCGGTACGGCGTTCACGGTGATCCCGCGGGGACCGAATTCGAGTGCGAGGGACTTGGTGAGTCCGTTGAGACCCGACTTCGACGACACGTAGGGGCCGAGGAGCGCCTGTCCACTGTGTGTGCTGGAGGAGGAGATGTTCACGATCCGGCCCCATCTCGCCTCGACCATGTCGGGGATCACCGCCTGGCAGCAGTGGAACGCTCCGGTCAGGTTCACCGTGACGACTCGCTCCCACTCCTCAGGACTGACCTGGAGGAACCGGCTGAACGTCGCCCCGGTGCCGGCATTGTTGACCAGGATGGCCGCCGCTCCGAGATGCCGTCGGACCTCGTCTACCGCCGCAAACACCTGGTCGCGGCTCCCGACGTCGACGGACAGCCCGATGGCTCGACCTCCCGCAGACTCGATTTCGCCCGCCGCTGCGGTCGCCGAACCGACGTCGAGGTCGAACACCGCGACCGCATGACCGTCTTCCGCCAGGCGGCGACCGACGGCGAGCCCGATCCCTGATCCGCCACCGGTGACGACCGCAACCCGTTGCTCACTCATGACACACACCTCCCGCAGTTCCACGCCCGCCCACGCCCGTTCTCCTAATGGTCTCAGTCACTGAATCCTCCGATTCCCGTCGCTCTCACCGCCGTTGGCGTCATTCCCACCGTCGCCGGGCTTCCGTCGTCCTGGCCGTGCGCTTCGCCGGGCCAGTCAGCTCAGCCAGTCGAATTCGACCCGGGCCGATCCGACGCCGCGGACGAAGGCGTTCGGCACGAAGACGGGCGGTGAGCCCGCGGCGATGCGCCATCCCGAGGTGCGACGCAGGAGCTCTTCGAAGAACACCTTGATCTCCAAGCGAGCCAGCGAGGCACCCAGGCAGAAATGGGTGCCGAACCCGAACGCGATGTGGTTGTTCGGGCTCCGGGTGACGTCGTAGCGCTCCGGGTCTTCGAAGTGCGCCTCGTCTCGGTTAGCCGAGCAGTACATCAGCACGACCTGGTTGCCCGCAGGGATCGTGACCCCCCCAACCTCGGCATCCATCCTGGCGACACGGCACATGTTGTGAATCGGTGTGACGTAACGAATGAACTCCTCGACGGCCACGGTCAGGTCGGCACCCCGACGAAGCTTCTCCAGTTCGTCGGGATGCTGGGAGAGATCGATGATGGTGTGAGCGATCACGGTCCGTGTCGTCTCGGCACCGCCGTCAAGGAGCAGTAACGCATCGGCGATCACAGTCGCCTCGTCCATCGGGCAGCCGTCGATCCGGGCGGTCGTGTAGTGACTGAGGATGTCTTCTCCTGGGTCGCTTCGCTTGGCGTTGAAGACTTCGAGGCATGCCCCGGCGAACTCCATCGCCGCCTCCATCCCGGCGTCGTTCATGTACGGTGGCCCGCCGCCCATCGCGATCGTCGACTCCGACCAGTGCTTGAGCATTGGCCATCGCTCCTCGTCGAAGCCGAGCAGCCGCCCGATCATCATCGCCGGCAGAGGCGCCGCCATCTCACCGACGATCTCGACCGTTCCGCTCGACGACTGCGCCGACTGTGCCCGGTCGAGGAGGCGTGTGACCTTGTCCCGGATGTCGCCTTCCCAGGCACCCGTCGCCCGCGGCGTGAACCGGCGAGACACGAGCTGCCGGCGTTTGGTGTGCATCGGATCGTCCAGCCCGATGATCGCGGGGTCCGCGGGGATGTTCGGCCGGTAACCGCCCTTCTCGGTATCCGAGGAAATGAAGGTCTCTTTGTCTTTTTCTATCCGGATGACGTCGTCATAGCGAGCAATGCCCCACAACTCGTTGTCCCCGTCCCAATACACGGGATCGTTGGCGCGCATCCACGCATACGTCGGATAGGGGTCCCCGGCATAAAGATCAGGAGCCACCAGGTCGACGGCCAGCCTCTCCACGAGCATCCCTCCCGTAACTTCGTCGTTCCGAGGCACCTCGGTCGGTGTCCTCAGCCTCACCACATTGTCGTATCGCGGTGGCTTCGCACCAGCCGGCGATCGACGACTGCCGCACGGTCCTGCCTCTGCGGTGGACCGCCGTCTGCTCGAGGTTCGGGGTGGAGCCTGCTCAACGCGAATGAGAGCAGCGACCCGATCGGTGTCCGCCGACGTCCGTCGTCAGAGGGAGTCGATCCAGCGATCGAGCCGACGAGACGCGTCCGTCAGAAGATTCGGATCACGCAGCGTGTTGGCGAGAAGTGCACTTCCCTCGTACGCCGCAAGCAGGTCGAGGGCGAGCTCGTGCGCATCCCGACGACCCATGGAACGGAATTGCTCCTCGGCCCATTCGAGCGGGAGGCGAAGCAGCTCGGCGACTTGATCTCCCGATTCCTGGCCTCGCTTGTCAAGTTCGGAGCAAAGGCTCCCGAGCGGGCAGCCGTACTGCGCCACGGTCTCGCTCTGGCCGGCGAGCTCGCTGACGAGAGCCTTCAGGCGGGGCTTCGGAGATCGGTGCCGGGCATCGATGGACGCAAGAATCGTCCGGATCTGCTCCAAATGCGCTTCGACGACCGCATCGATGACGTGGTCCTTGGTCTTGAAGTAGTAGTAGACGTTGCCAGCCGGCACGTCTGCAACCTTTGCGATCTCCGCCAGCGTCGTCTTCTCGATCCCTTGCTGGTGAAGTAGCTGGACGGCCGCGCCGGTGAGCCGTTCCCGCTTGCCGGGCCTCGCTGGGGACCTCATCCGGCTCGCTTGTGAGTCAGGCACCTCACTCATGATACGGGCCGGAGTCCGTTCAAGGAGCTGCGACCTCGAAGTCAGGCGTCACTTCGGCGTTGACCATGACCATCGGAGCCGATTCGCGGGTATTGCCGATCCGCAGGGCGATCAACGCCGCGCCTGCCATCAAGGCGCTGCCTACCAGCAGGGCGCGGTGGTAGCCGGCGTCGGCCGCAGCGAGCTGCGGTGTTCCCGAGGCCACCAGGCTGTCGGTACGTGTGATGGCGACCGCCGAGAGGACGGCGAGGCCGAGCGCGCTCCCGAGTTGTTGGGACGAGTTCAAGAGGCCGGCAGCGAGACCCGCTTTGTCAGACGCGACGCCCGCGTTGGCAGCAGCGGTCACCGAGACGAAGACGGAACCTGCACCGAGCGACATGACGACGAAACCGGGTAGCACGTCGCTCAGGTACGACCCATGGATGGGCACTCTCGAGACCAAGTAGATGCCGACCGCGGCGACCAGACACCCGACCACGGCCACCGGCCTGGTTCCTATCCACGTGACGAGCTGCGAAGTCACGCCCCCCGCCAAGGCGAAGCCGGCCGTGATCGGCAGGTAAGCCAGGCCCGCCTCGAGCGCTCCGTAGTGCAGCACCTCCTGCATGTAGAGCGTCGCAAAGAAGAACATGGAGAAGAACCCGCAGAAGGCGAGGAGTTGCGTCAAGTCGGCCGCCACCAGTCCCTTGACGCGGAGGATGGAAAATGGCATCAACGGATTGCGGCTGCGCAGCTCGTTGAGGACGAAGGCGACGATCATCACGGCTGCTGCCGTCAAGGTTCCGATCGTCTCACCTGAGCCCCACCCCACGATGGGGGCCCGAACCAGGCCGTAGACCAACAACAACATCCCTCCCGTGACGAGGATGGCTCCTTGCGTGTCGAACGCACGCGCCGATTGTTCGACTCCCCGATCGTTCGACAGGAGGAAGAGCGCGCCAATCGCCACCAGGACGCAAATCGGCGGGTTCACGAAGAAGACCCAACGCCACCCGGGTCCCGACGCGAGAAGGCCACCAAGGAACACGCCGGCGGCCGCCGCCATACCGCTGACCGCGCCCCAGACGCCCAGAGCGGTGTTGCGGTCCTTGCCCTCGCGGAAGCTGGTCGTCAGCTCCGAAAGAGCGGCTGGCGCCATCAGCGCCGCACCCACTCCCTGAACGAGTCGGGCAGCGACCAGGAGGCCCGCACTCTCGGCGACACCGGCGGTCAGCGACGCGATGCCGAAGACAGTGAGTCCGACGAGCAGCATGCGGCGACGCCCGAGAAGGTCCGCCAACCGACCGCCCAAAAGCAAGAAACCGCCGTAGGTGAGGATGTACCCGCTCGCCACCCACTGCAGGTTCTGCTGTGAGAAGTGGAGACTGCGCTGAATCGACGGTAAGGCGACGTTGACGATGGCCGAATCGACGATGTCCAGGAATTGCACGGCGCAGAGCAGGACCAGCGTGAACGCACCGAGCCTCGAACGAAGAACGAGCGAAGATCCGGCTGCAACCGGCGAAGGTGGCTGGACAGCAGACATGAACGTTCGCTCCCGAGTAAGTTAGTTGACTCACTCAGTATGGGAGACCCGCCGCACAGTGTCAAGTGAGTTCACTCACTAAGTTGTTGGCGGCCCTTCGAGAGCCTTCAGCCGATCCAAGACGGGCGTGAAGGTCTCGATGTCACGGACGGTGAAATAGGTGATCCCCCAACGGGCCCGGCAATCCAGGAGGTGGTCGACCATCTCGTCCACAGTGCCCATCAGTAGAAACGGTGTCTCGAGAATGTCGGAGACCGACATACCGGTACGCGCTGAGGCCCCCGCCGCTGTTCTCTCCCGCTCCGATGTGAGCTGTACGTCCTGAATCAACGCATGCAATCGAGGAAACGAAGGACGGCCGGAGCCGGCCCGAACGATGAGGTCGACGGTCTGATCGAGCCGCCATGACTCCCATCGCACCTCATGACGGTGCCCGTCTTCTTTGGTCCGACCAAGCATGGTGAGCGCGACCACGTCGGCATGGCGCCCCGCGTGCGTCAACGCCTCGGGTCCGTTGACGCCGACCAAAATCGGAACGTGATGTTGGCGGGATCGAAGGATCTCGACGCCATCGAGCCGGTAGTGCCGCCCTTCGAAGGTGACCCTCTCCCCGTCGAGCAGGGCGCGGATGATCTCGGTTGCCTCGGACAGGCGCTGCTTGCGGATTCTCGGTGGGTCGAATCCGAGACCGATGGCGGTGTACTCGGTGAACGAGTGGCCGGCACCGAGGCCCACCTCGAGCCGGCCTCCGCTGAGATGGTCGAGCGTGGCCAGTTCCTGAGCAAGCACGACCGGGTGCCTCAGGTCGTTGTTCAGGACCAAAGTGCCGATTTCTATCCTGTCCACCGCCTCCGCCACGGCGGCGAGCGCCGCAAGAGGGGCGATTTCGCGACCGACATGGTCTCCAATCTGGAAGATGTCGAACCCCGCGGACTCCGCTTCGCGGGCTCGGTCGATCAGCTGCGCCGGCTCATCCAACGTGGCCTGGTATCCGAAGCGGAACCCGGACGCTTCTCGCTTCATGCCGCGTTGCATCGTCACCTGGTGCGTGCGACGTCGCCCGAAGCGGGCCGGACGTCGTCGTTGGACCGGACCCCCCGACGCTGAACGTCTGCCTAAGTCCGCGAGTCGGACTCAAGTCCGTCGACACCGGGGTCGGCCGTGTCTGCATGCTCACTCGTTCGTCGGGCGGTGTCCGCAGCTTCAACTTCGTGAATCACGACCTCCCCCGCAGCCAGGCTGATGCTTTCGGGTCGAGGTCCGTCCCAGTCGAGGAACCAGTGACGATTGAGACTGGCGACCCAGGAATCCCCGGCTGGCACGAGCCCGAACCGAGAGATCGTCCGTTCACGTCCCACCAGATCTGTGTACAAGAGCTCGACCGCGACCGATCTGGCCTTGCTCTATGGCGTCGACGACGGCCGTTCGATTCGGATCGTCCGGATGGCGGAGCGCTCCTTGCCACATGCCGATGTCACCGGAAGGAATGTACAGATCACGCGACTGAAGGCGGAAGTCCTCGAGCGGCGCATGAGTTGAACTCGCCATATCGTAGACGTCGAGTCTGACCGTCCAGCCCTGACAGACAGCGATGCCGGAACCGACGTTTCGGGTGCTGATCGCCAGATACACCGCTCCGTCGACGTGTTCGACCGCCGCTCGACCACCTGGAGCCTTCGACCAATGGCCTCCCAGAAACATGATCTTCTGCACAGGATCGTCCAGGCGAGACGGGGCGAGGACGGGCCGGCGCTGCTCTCGCAGTGCCGCTTCCGCGATACGTGCCGAGCGATTCGACGATCGAACGGCTGAGAAGGTCGCGATCGCCAGCACGAGCGTCCCGGCAGCTGTCGCGAGAGATGCGGCAGTCGTCCAGGCGAATGCGAGCATCACGGTGTTGTGCCGACGAGTGAACCAATCGGTGGGGCGATGAGTTGAATCACTGCCATCATTGTCGCCACAAAGTCAAGGGGCGCGCTCAGCGGGATTTCGTGCACTCATGGCAGGCGCATCGTGAACCACACGGTGGAGCCACCCTCGCCCACAGGAACGATGCCCCAGTCGTCCGACAACGCGGACACGATCATCAGACCCCTTCCAGTCGGCTCGTCGTTTCGGGGCCCGCGGGGCACCGGCTGCTGGCGCGACGAATCGCGAACCTCGACCTTGATCTCATCATCCCCGCTGGTGACGAGCACTTCGAACGGAGTTCGAGCGTGCACAACACAATTGGTCGCCAATTCGGACGTAATGAGCTGCACACGGTCGACGACGTCTGGGGGACAAGATCTGAGGACTCGTTGGACATAGTGGCGGGCGTCCGAAACCGACGCAGGGATCGGAGAGAACTCTCGCGACTCGGTTATCGGCACGGCGAACCCATGACGCGTTTTCCCTCACACCGCGAGTCTCACGGACAACGAACGTCGCTGCTCGCCCCCACTTTCCGAAGAATACCCGTTGAATCATTCCATCGCCGCCCCTTTGTTCTCACAATTCGCCTTCGCAGCAACGGCGGAGCCGTCGTACTGTCGATGTGAGGAGTCGCGACACCTGCATTTGGCTGACACCGATTTGCACCGCGATCTCGTGCTGAGTCAGCCCTTCGTAGAAGCGCATCTGCACGAGACGTCGCTCGCGCTCTGGCAAGGCCGCGATCGCCTTCTCGAGAAGCATTCGGTCCTCGACCTTGCCGAAGCGAGGATCCACGTCGCCCAACTTCTCACTCGGAGGATCGAGATCGGAGCGATCTGATGCGTCGATAGAAGACGCCCGGTAGCCGTGCCCCGCCTCCATCGCCTCGAGCACGGATTCCTCGTCGGTGCCGATGGCCCTCGCGAGCTCGGGGACCGTCGGGGATCGACCCAGTTCCTGACTGAGGGTTTCGACCGCGGGCGCCAGCTCGAGATAGAGCTCCTGCAATCGCCGGGGTGCTCTCACTGCCCATCCCCGATCCCGCAAGTGACGCTTGAGCTCCCCGAGGATCGTCTTTGCGGCAAAGGTGCTGAATTGGACACCCCGGCTTGGATCGAATCGGTCTGCCGACTTGACGAGTCCCATGGAGGCGACCTGATAGAGATCGTCGTACGGTTCTCCCCGGTTGGCGAATCGTCGGGCGAGGTGTCTCGCCAACCCGAGATTGGCCGTGATCATCTCCTCACGGACAGATGGGGGAAGCGGCTTATCGACGTCATCGTCGTTCAAGGTCACCTGCTCGGCGCACGCTTGGGAAGAGCTTGAGGATCGCCGTTCTGACGTTTCCGATGATTCAGGCTTCATCTACCATTTGGGCGGCGCGCATACGGAACCACATATAGGACTCCGATTGATCGCTACCCTCTCCCCACGCATCCGAGATCGAATCGAGTATCTGCTGCGAGAACTGATGGGCCATATCGTCACTCGCTTCGCGACTACCGGTGTCGAACGTCTCAGCGGGGCTGAGGCTGCACCGCACCTCAATCTCCTCGTTGCACGGAAGGAACGCCAAGTGCAAGGTACCGCCGCGATGGCCTTGCACCAAGAGACACAATTCTTCCACCGCCAACCGGAAATCCTCGACTGCATCCACCCCGAAGCCGGCCGTGGCTGCGATGGTCGCGCCCGTGATCCGTGCGAGCACCATCAAATCGCTCTGGACCGGGAAGGAAAGCCGGATCGAGTCTTCCCTACTCCATCGCCGGCAATCTGAGGTATCTGTCACGACGCCACACGTTCGACAGCTCGGGCGGGAGAGCTGACTATTGAGAACACGTCTGTGAGCCCCGTGATCTCGAAAACTCTCAGCACCTGCGGATCGTTGGCCACCAGGCACAAGTCGCCGTCGGCGGCTTGGCATCTCTTCAGGATCGAGATCAACACGCCAAGCGCCGTCGAGTCAAGAAATGAAACGCCTGTCAGATCTACCACGATGGAGGAGTTTCCCTCATCGAGCAAGTCTTCGAGATGGCGACGCAGCTCGGGGGCCACTGCAATATCGATCTCGCCTTCCACGGCAACGATGGGTATGGCGCCCTCTCGTCTTTCTGAAATCGCCAACCGGTCACTCATCTTTCCATCCTTCGGATCAGACCGTCGGGCCATCCCCGCGGTTCACAGCCTGCCGAAATCATTGCTCAAAAGAAACTTGTTTGTGCGTGGCCCGCATCGGGCATAGCTGACCGAATAACGGGTTTTGGGGCCTGAACGCCGTGGCTTCCTGCCTCGATGAGGCTGAGATCCGACCAGTGACAGCGTTCATGCCTTCGCCAACGGATGGCCGTCGCGTGCGGGCACGGAACACCACACGACCTTCTCACTTCTGCCCCGCTGCTCGACGCCCCATGCCGTCGAAAGGGCATCGGTGATCACCAGTCCACGACCACTGGCTTGCTCGTCTTTCGGTCGTCGGAGAACCGGGAGCCCAGGAGATGTGTCCCCGACCTCCAGGCGCACCCGATCTGCAGAAGCCGAAATGCGGAGGGTGAACCGAGTTTTGGCGTAGAGCACGCAGTTGGTCGCCAGCTCGGAAACGATCAGCTGCACATCCTGTACGAGACGGATGGGGCGCGGTCCCAGCACCTCGCGGGCGAAGCGACGAGCCTCGCCGACCGAAGCCGTATTCGGGGGAAAGTCCCGCTCTCCGAGCTTGGCCATCGCTGGTTCACGACTGCTCATCGAACGCTTGTCAGGCTGCAAACCCTCTGAACTGTTCATCATTCAGCCATCACGGTGACCCCGGAGCACAGAGGTAAGCGCGGATCTTGAAGTCGCGGACATCCATTCGGTCCACTTCTGAAATCGATGCAGCCATGGTGACCTCCTTGGCACGCCGGGACGAGCCGTCCTCGTCTCCAAAAGCGGTCCTTCAGCCTCGTCGGCACCTGAGCTCTTCGGATAGAGATACTGCGTCTTTCCTACCCTCTAAGGCCCCGTCGAATCTGGAAGTCCGGGGTGCCCGAGGCGATCCTGTCATCGACAGTGCAGTCGACACCTCGGTGCCGAAGCGTCTCATTGGCTCTCGATCGTGCCTTGCGTCGTCGGATCCCTGGCTACCCGGCATTGCGGGGTCGGGCAAGACCGCGAGCTGGAACCCGCCAGGAGACTCCGAGGGGTAGGTCCTCACGGCTCTGTCATCACCTTCAACACCGATAGTCAACACCGATAGTAATTCAGCGCCGCTAGCGTGGGCACCTCGTGATGCGCGGGCCAGCACAGAGGGGCCGCCTGTCGACGGCCAACGGGCTCCGAGTTCTCATTGCCGCGTACTTCGCCGTGCTGCTGATCATCGCTGCCGTCACCATCCCGACCCTGGTGGACACCCTGAACACCCTCAATCGGCAGGAACAGGTCTACGACGCTGCTTCGGCCGCGGCGTCCCAAATGCTCGTGGGCGCGCTCAACCAAGAGACCGGCGTTCGTGGATACGTACTGGCCGGGAATACCAGTTTCCTCCAGCCACTCAAGTTGGGCGAGAGCCAGTATGACCAATCTCTCGCGGTGCTTCAGCGGATCGACCTGGGTCCGGCTTTCTCCCGAAAGGTCGGATCGACTGCCGACGCGCTCGGGGACTGGAAGGTCCTGGCGGACCGAGTCGTTGCTGACGTTCACCGCGGTGACCTGGCAGCTGCACGCACACTGGCCAAAGCGGGAAAGCGTCAGTTCGACTCCTTTCGTAGGGAACAGGATTCCCTGTCGATGACAGTGCGCAGCGCGCTCAAGTCTGACCGCCAATCGCTACATCAAAAGGTGGTCCTTTCACTTTCTATTCTCGGCGCAGCGTTGGCTTTCGGTGCGTTGGTCGGAATCGGCATCCTGATCTGGTGGAGGATCTGGGGCCGGCATACAACGATGCGAGAGCGGCAAATGGCGGATCAAGCAATTCTTCTTCAGTCAGCCATCGACGCCACCTCCGAGGGCATCTTCGCCAAGGACACCGAGGGACGACACATTCTTGCGAATCGTGCTCGAGCCGCGGCCTTGACCCAAGGGGACGCGGATGCTGCCCTGGTCGGCAAGACCGTCGACGAGTTCATCGAGCCCGCTCTGAGCCATGAGATCCGCGATCACGAACGAGAAGTAATGCGCTCTGGTTCCAGCCATCGCTTCGAGGAGGCGCTTCCGCAATCTGACGGGACCCACTTCTACGCCGTGACCAGGAGTCCCTTGCGTGACGCCAACGGTCACGTCGTCGGCATCGTCGGGGTGGATCGCGACATCACACGCGAACGGGAACTGCTTCTCGACCGCGAGCGTCTCTACCAACTCGAGCACGAGCTGGCCTTGACGCTTCAGTTCGCCATGCTCGGTAACGACGTCCTCGACGACGACCGCATCGAGACCTGCACCCGCTATATCCCTGCGATCGATCGGTTGTCGGTGGGTGGCGACTGGTACGACCTCTTTCAGCTGAACGAGGACTGCATTGGAATCACCGTGGGTGATGCGGTCGGACACGGCGTCGAATCGGCCACCGCGATGGGCCGGCTGCGAATTGCGCTGGCAGCGCTCGTCGGTCTGGGATTCGAACCGGGATCGACGCTCGACGGGCTGGACCGGTTCGCCGACCAAAGCCCGGAGTCACGCTATGCCACCTGCCTCTACGGCGTGATCGACCTCTCAGCCAGTGAGCTCAGCTACTCATCGGCCGGTCAGATGCCCCCAGTGCTCATAGGTCCCGACGGCGAAGTGAAGCTCCTCAGTCGGGTTCAGGACCCACCGCTCGCCGTTGCCAATCAGGGCAGGCGTACCGGCACGGTGCCCTTCGTGGCGGGATCGACCATCCTGGCGTACACCGACGGTTTGATCCAGCGCAAAGAGGAGGAGATCGACACCGGCCTCGCACGACTGGTTGCAGCGGTCCGGCGCCTGGCGAACGAATCGGTCAACGACCTCTGCGACGGCGTGGTCGACGAGCTCACCCCGTCGCGGCGCCAACGTGACGACATCGCGATGGTCGCCGTTCGGTTCATAAATGGTGCAAGGTAGGTGTCCCTCGCGCTTACCCGTCGTCTAGCCGGTTCGGGGTTCGATGGGAAGCCGGTGTTCCAGACCGGTCACCTCGATGATCCGCATTACCGGTCGCGACGGACTTCTCAAGAACACGGATGGCACCTGGTCAGCGACAGACAGAAGGAGCGCCAGGCCCGAGCTGTCTATGAAAGTCAGGTCGCTGAGATCGAATATGACCTGCTCAGCACCGAGCTCGGTCACAGGGTCGACCAGCTCGTGCACGTGCTCGACGTTGGAGATATCGATCTCCCCACCCAGTCGCACCGCGATCACTCCCTGATCCAACGTGCCGACCGCCACGGAAACGCTCGTCCCTTGTGATTCGCCAGTCATTTTTCCCCATGGCTCATACGCGTGTACGCCAAAGATAGCCGGGAAGGCGATTTCGGGCCGTGGGTCGGCGGTCGATCGCGTCTCCGACCGCCTCACGTCTGGAACGCCTGGCGAGGGCGACTTGGGGCAACTCGGTGACTCGATCCAATTGCGCCAACCCTGCAGGCACCGTGGCGATCGACCATTCACACGAATGGGCGGGTTCGATTGCTTCAGGTCCACGTGACGTCATTCACATGAGTACCGGCGTCGCTTTGCCCGACACCGTTTCCTTAGACCGGGAAGGACCGGGTCGTCCCGGGGTCCGCCAACGGAACTCAGAATCCCTTCCGCCCTCAAGGAGGTAGCGCCTCGCGCCTGCGACTCGCGACGGCAGGAGCAAGGTTGTCCTCAATGGGAGACGGGTAGAGTCATCGGCTAGCCGATCGAAGCGCGATCGATGCAACCGATTCAAGCCGCATCAAAAGGAGGTATCCGCCTTCGTGGAACGTGTCAGCGAAGACGCGGTCCCCCGGGATGCAAGCCAGGCCGCGGCCGCCCTGCTCCGCGCTATCGACCCTCCGCTTTACGTCGTGACGGTCGCTGACCAGCAGGGACACCCAAGCGGTTGCCTGGCAGGCTTCGTCAGCCAGTGCAGCATTCTTCCGGTTCGCTATCTCATATGCCTGTCCAAGCTCAACCACACCTTCTTCGTGGCTGAGCACGCTTCTGCACTTGCGCTGCACCTACTCGGACGGTCCCAAGAGGAGCTGGCGATTCACTTCGGCGCTTTGTCCGGTGACACGACCGACAAATTCGTGGGGCTGTCCTGGCGCAAGGGACCTGGCGGCGCGCCCGTCCTCGAGTCCTGCGCCGCCTGGGTGGCAGGACCGATCATCCGGAGGTACGGCGTCGGTGATCACGAAGCGCTCGTCCTGGCCCCCATCGAGGGAGGACAAGGTCCTGCGACGGGAACACTTTCGACGAGCGACCTACCTGATTTCTCCGCTGGACACCCGCCGGCTTGAGGACCTGCTGCCGCGCCGCGCGCCGGCGACCCAGGAACGGAGTCATGCCATGGCATCAATCCCGGTGCCACGAGGTGCCTCCTCGGTCGATCCGCCCGGTCGGAAGCCTTCGAACGGTGGGTCGACAGGTCGACCAGTACCTCTGCTGGCCCAACGTTCGCGTCCAGCGGCGATGGCCGCGCGCCCGAGCTCGCGTGCGGCGTGCGGGAGCGTGACGAGGAAGCTCGGAGTCCAGAATCCCCCGGCCCGGTCGCCGAAGGTTCCGTGGGCGCCAAAATCGTCGAATTGGTCGACTGGCGCAAAGAGGTTCGGCTGGCGTCCATCCTGTATGGGACGGTCCGCGAGCTGCTCTTCCCACGCCCCCTTGGCTGCGAACTGGTTGCCGACACCAGGCATCGCCCTCGCGCCTATCACCAGCAGCTTGTTCCACGAGCCGAGGACGCGCTCACGCCGACCGGTGAGGGCTGCCGCAACGATCGCCTGCGCGCAGATCTCCGGCTGATATATCGGAGCAACCGGCTGGGGATGCTTCCGGAAAACCGTGCGAGACCACTCGAATTGCGGTGTGTTGACCGCGGGCAAGTGCACCATGGACATGGTGACCCGACTCCTGTCGTGGAGGAGCTCCGCCCGCACCGACTCGAAGAACCCGCGGCAGGCGAATTTCGCGCTGCAATAGGGAGATTGCAGTGGAATGCCGATGAAGGCGAGGGCAGAACCCACGTTGACGATGGTGCCCTCATCGCGAGGGCGCATCCGCGCCAGTGCCACCTTGGTGCCCCACACCTGCCCGAGGAACGTGACTTCGACGGCGCGGCGGAACTCGTCTGGCGCGATATCGGACAATGGCGCGAAGACCGTCGTCATCGCATCATTGATCCAGACCTGAATCGGTCCGAGCTCGTTCTCCACCTGGGTCGCGGCCGAATCAACGTCCTCATAGCACGCAACGTCGGCGGTGACGGTCAGGGCGCGCCCTCCGACGTCCTCAACATCGCGCTGGGCGGCCGCCAGGCCTTCTGCACCTCGAGCTAGGAGCGCCACGTCGTAACCCCGGACGGCAAAGAGCCGCGCCGTGGCCCGACCCACCCCGGCCGAGGCACCCGTGACAACGGCGATCGGGCGAGTCGCGCTCACGCGGCCCACCGCCGGCTGGCCGTCTCAAAGTGGTCTGTCCACCTCGGGGGACAATGTGACCGGATCAGCTCCTCAGCCGCGATCTTGGCCATGTCGACTCCTTGTCCACGTTTCTGTTCGCGCTGGTGACGGGGGCTTGCCCAAACGGTCGGTCAAATGCGCCCGGATCGGACCAGCTGGTCAATGATGCTTACCCGGTTGCCTCCAACATCTAACCTCCGGGACCCTCCCGCGCTCGCAGCGCAGAATGATGCCAGTACCCGTTTCAGCGCCGCCCATTGCGACGCGATCGCCACCGTCGATCAACCCGCAGTGGAAGCCCACGACGGGCACCCGTTTGCGCAGAGCGCTTCGGGGGTAGGCGCAAAACGATGCCGAGCTCTGCTTCCGCCGCGATCGACAATGCCGAGCGTGGCGGACGCAGCGTTGACGAGGCAGAGCGTGAGCCCGCCGACAGACTGGCGGTTCCGCCACCCCACGTGCTGCGCGACTACGCGTTGCTTGCCGACGGGTACCGCGGAGTATTGGTCGGTCCACAAGGAGACTGCGCCTGGCTGTGCTTCCCTTGTTGGTCGGATCCTGCGGTGTTCGCCTCTCTCATCGGATCGGCCGGTCACTACCTCGTGCAGCCGGCGGGTCGCTGGGTTTGGGGTGGCTATTACGAGGACGGCACACTGATCTGGACGAGCCGGTGGGTGACTGAGGAAGGCGGGGTCTTCGAATCGCGCGATGCGCTGGCCTGCCCAGCTGACGACGACCGCGCCTTGCTGCTCCGCCGGCTCCGGACGTACGACAACGAAGGGGAATTCGTAGTAGCCCTCGACGTGCGGCCTGACTACGGACGGCGAACCCTGGCGAGGTGGCGACGTTCAGGGGATTGCTGGGAGGCACGCGGCTCGGGCGTCGCGGTGCGTTGGTGGGGCGCCGAGGATGCGACAGAGGCCACGGTGGCCGATCACCCTCGCCTGCAGCTGCGTCTCCGGCTCGAAGCTGGGGGACAACACGACCTGGTGCTCGAGATCGTCCGAGAAGCCGACGTCCGCGTCGGGCGCGCCAGTGAACGGCCCGACGTGGCGAGATGCTGGCGCCGCACTGAGGAGTGGTGGCGCCAACGCGTTCCGGACTGCACTGGGCTCGTTGCACCCGGAGATGTCAGACGCTCGCTTGCCGTGCTGCATGGGCTCACCGGTCCCGGCGGTGGGACAGTGGCCGCCGTGACGACGTCGCTGCCCGAACGGGCGGATTCCGACCGCAATTACGACTACCGGTACGTGTGGGTCCGCGACACCTCGTGGGTGGGCCGGGCAGCCGGTGCTATCGACGGCGCCGAGGTGTTACTGGACGGTGCCGTGCGCTGGATTGCCGAGCGGCTCCTGGCCGACGGAGATCGCCTCGTTCCGGCACATCGAGCCGATGGCGGCCCGGTCCCGGAAGTCGAGATGCTCGACCTGCCCGGCTACCCAGGAGGCACCGATGTCATCGGCAACCGCATCGGCTCGCAGTTCCAGCTCGATGCGTTCGGAGAGGCAGTGCAGCTGTTCGCGCTGGCAGGGGAGCGAGGACGACTCGACCACGTCGGTCTGCAGGCCGCGTTGACGGCGGTGCGAGCCATCGAAAACCGCTGGCGGGAGGCGGACTCCGGCCTGTGGGAGCTCGATCCAAAAGTGTGGACTCAGAGTCGTCTCTCGTGCATCGCGGGCCTTCGTTCGCTGTGCCGGGCCGAGGTCATGCCGCCCGAAGAGACGGAGCGTTTGCGATCGCTGGCCGACCAGATCCTCGCGGACGTCACGGCACGGGGCGTTCATTCCTCCGGGAGATGGCAACGCGCTCCCGACGACGATCGAGTCGATGCGGCGCTGCTGTTGGCCGAGATCCGCGGTGTGCTACCGCCAGACGACCCGTGCAGCATCGCCACCCGTCGCGCCGTCACCGAGGAACTGACCTCCGACGGGTATGTGTACCGGTACCGACAACGGGGCGGTCGCCTGGGTGACGACGAAGGGGCATTCCTCATCTGCAACTTCTGGCTCGCCATGGCGTGCCTCGGAGCTGGCGAGGTGATTGAGGGTGTCCGGTGGTTCGAGCGGGGCCGAACCTCATCCGGATCGCCTGGACTTCTGGCAGAGGAGTGCGACGTCAAACAGCACCAGCTCCGGGGAAACCTTCCTCAAGCGTTCGTGCACGCCGCCCTGGTCGAGTGTGCAGCCATGCAGGCGAGGCAACGAAGGTGAGAACCCCGAGCGAGAACTTCACCCGCTGCGGAGGATTCACTTCATGGCTCCGGGCGACCGCCATCGCCGCCGCCCACGTCCGGATCGAGGAGCTGCTCTTCGACGGCATCACAATCTCATCGGGAGGAGCCTCGTGACCGACATTTCGAAATCCGAGCACCGGTACATCTTCAAGGACGTGGATGCGGCATGCTTCCGGGTGGCCTGACCATGGATACCTCTCACCGCCGCGACGGAACCGTCGACAACGATGGGACGCGCGCCAGGCACGAGGCGAGCGACCCGGCGGCTCCACAGGCTTCGAACGACCCCGGGCGCCATGAGACGGAAGCACAGCGTCTCGACCGCAACCTCTCCGAGCTTGTTCAGGAGCTCCGGGTCGCGGGGCTCGGCGTGCAGGTCCTGTTCGGATTCCTCCTCTCGCTGCCGTTCACGGTCCGGTTCGTCCGCTTGAGCAGCGGTCAGCGCGCCATCTACCTCACAGATGTCGGACTCGCCACTCTCGCCATCATGTTCCTCGTCGCGCCCGTCGCATATCACCGCATCGTGTTCCGCACACACGAGAAGGGTCGGCTCGTCCGTACCGCCAACGTCATGGCCCTCCTCGGTCTGGTGGCCGTGGCCCTGGCGATCGCCGGAGCCGTGTTGCTCATCATGAGCTTCGTCGTCGGCGGTGCCGCGGCCGTACCGATCTCGCTCGCCGTAGCGTTTGGTTTCGCAATGCTGTGGTTCGCTCTTCCCATGGAGTCCCGACGGGTGCACGAAGGGAAAGCTTCGAAGTCTGGTCTGAGCCAACGAGGCATCAACTCCTGCTGAGATCCGAACCTCACCGTGGAATGCAGGCGGCGGCCATGAGACCAGGTCCGGCCGCCTGCTCTGCCAGGTGTCGGAGTATCTAGGCCGGTGCGAGACCAAACACGCACATGTAGAGACACGACACCCGATGAAGTCTCGACACAGGTGGTGACGACTGGAGGCAGCGGTTCGGCGGCGTCGAGCGAGGGTAGGACCTCATCGCTTGAGATGGTGAAGCCGGTGCCAGTGGCAGACACGGCGCACAAGACCGAGAAGGGGGAACAATGCCGCAGCAAGCCTGGAGTGAGAAGCGAGAACGCCAATATGACCACATCAAGGAGGGCCTCCTCGAGAGAGGCGACTCCGAAGACCTCGCCGAGGAAATCGCCGCACGCACTGTGAACAAGGAGCGCGCTCGTGCAGGCGAAGCACGAACTGCGAGCCGCACGTCCTTGGACGACGTATCGTCCGGCCGGCGCGGCGGCCTGCGATCACATCGTGGCCCTGGTGGTCGTACTCGCGATCAGCTCTACGAAGAGGCCCGCCGTAAGAACATCAAAGGTCGTTCAAGGATGTCCAAAGCACAACTTGAGCGCGCCGTCGACAATCACTAGCGACAACTAGCGACAAGGGCGGGGTGTCGTTGGCGGGGTGTCGTTGCGCAACGTCATTGAAGTGGTGCTTGCTCGGCGAAATCGCTCGCATCTGCGTCCGTCTCGCGGTTGTCGTTCGCCAGGCTGCCATTCTCGTCGGACTTGTCCGTGAGCATCACCCGTCGCTCACGCTCCGTCATCGGTGGCTCGGAAAACGAGACGTCGACGTGTTGGTCGGGTCGTCGGCGGTTCTGGGTCGCTTGGAGAGCAAGCACGCGCTGGTCGGCCGCGGTGAGTGGTGGTTGCACCAAGCCGCGAGGACGCAACCCTCTCGCAAGGACCGTGTTCAACTCTGCGGCGTAGATGCTGATCTCTGCGCCCAGGTAAACCCACGCCAGGAGTCCCAGCACCATCCCAAACAGACCGTAGATGGCGCTGTCGTTGCGCAGATCGTGACCGATCAGATAACCGCCCACTGCCAACAGGATGGTCCACGCGATGCCTCCGGCCACTGCGCCTGGAACCAGGCGACGGGTGGTGACGGCTTTCGGAGTGAGGACTCGGAAGGCCAGGAGGTACTGGCCCACGTTGACCGCCAACGCCAGGACTTCGCCGAGCAACCCGAGGGCCACGTTGTGCTGCCCAAACGTGCCGAAGCCCGCGAGGAAGGCGGACAGGAGGAGACCCGTCCCTAGCACGCCGAGAAAGACCACGCCGCGCGCCAGTCGATGTACGAAGTTGGGCCGATCAGGACCGGGCACGTTCCACACCTGCGACATTGCGAACATGGCCGACTGCGCAAGTCCCATGCTTCCCCAGAGGAGCCCGAGGAGACCAATGGTGAGCCCCACGACCGAACTGCGGCGGGGCGCATGGATGTTGCTACCGAGCTGGCGTCCGACGATAGGAAACTCACCGAATGCCGAATGGAGTACAGCACGTTCGGCAGAGGGATGGGCCGACAGCACTAGCCCGAGCACCGTGATGAGCAATAGCAACAAGGGAAACAGCGCGAGGAACGCCGAGTAGGCGAGATTCGAGACGAGCACTCCTCCGTTGTCGTCTCCGAACTTCTTGACGACGCCGAACACGAGCGCCATCGGCGCATGTTGCTGCTGTAGCTCATCGACCCGGCGAATCGCTCGTTCGAAGATGTTCACCTCCTATTCAGTACCCAAGGGTCGGCACTCGAACTCCGATCACATCCTGTCTCTAGGCACTCGTCTTGCTGTCATGTCGTTAGTCGTGCCTGCCACCTGGGTCGGTACGCTTCGAGGACCCGACGAACCCCCGTTTCACCTGGGACACGAGTGGGTATATCGCAGTGACAGATATGCCGGGAGGCCGGCAGCCACTTTGAGGCCGAGCATCCCCACTCTGAGCAATGTCCAACGCTGCGGAGGCTGGGGCTCGTTATTGGGGGCGGGGTCGGCGTCGAACTGGACTCAACTCCGGACTTGCTTTAACGACTGACCGATTCGTCCTCGTGTGGGTTCAGCGCCTCGTCGACCCTCGCTATACCTCGCGTGAGGCGCTTGATTTCAATGCGGGCGATTTCAAATTGCCCTTAGGCTGCCGACTTGCGACGAGTAACGCCACGTCGTCCATTCGTTGCTCGGCACCGAGAAGCTGCGCAATGAGGCGTTCGATCAAGGCCACTGAGTCTCCTGGCGGAGCTTTTTCCGTCGCACGGACAGCTTCCATCACCCGCTTGTCCAGATCGCTTCCCCGCCGTTCCACCAGTCCATCGGTATAAAGCACCAAGGAGTCACTGTCACCGAGATAGCCGGTGCTCTCCGTGTAGGACGCCTCGCCGACGCCTAATGGTGGACCGGGTCGAATCGACATCACACCGGAACCAGAAGTGCCTACGACGATCGGCGAAGGGTGGCCGGCCGAGGCCGCTGTAACCGCTCCGGACTGAACGTCTACTTCTGCCACGAGCACCGTAGCGAAGTGCGACATCGCGGACGCCACCACGAAGGCGTTCAACCGCTCAATCGCCTGGGCCGGGGAAGCTCCTTCGGTCAAGAGCAGCGCGAGTCCATGACGAAGTCGGCCCATGACGGATGCTGCCACCATGTCGTGGCCTTCGACGTCACCCACGATCAACGCAGCGCGACGCCCGTCGACGTCGACTGCGTCGTACCAATCACCGCCAACCTCAGCGTCCATGGCGGCGGGGAGGTATCTGCCCGCCAACGCAAGACCGGCAATTTCTGGGAGGCGATCGGGAAGCAGGCTCTGTTGGAGCGTGTGTGAGATCTGTCGCTGCCAGTCGAACTGGCGCGCCCGTTCGACAACTCCTGCAACCTGTGCGGCAAGCTCCTCTGCCCCGGTGAGGTCCGCTTGGGTGAACCGACGACCCGACCCGGCTGAAACCAGGGTCACCGTTCCGACAACACGTTCGCCCGCCACGAGGGGTACGGTCATGTACGACGTGAAGCCCAGCTCTCTGATGATGGCGAGGTGACGCTCGTCCTTCGAGGTGCTCCGCAAGAAGTCGTCGGACATGTTCGGTAGCCAGCTGGAACGGCGGGTCGCCATGACAGTTGCGCTCGGGATGGCCTCCGTCAGTATCCGGGGCGTAATGGACCAGTAATTCCGAGACAAGGCCTGCTTTGGTTGGATCACTGTGCCGGGCGGCCAGCCGACGTATGGATCCATCTTCTTGGACCACGTCGATCAGGCAGAGGTCGGCAAGAACCGGTACCGCGACTTGAGCCAACCCGTCAAGGGCCTGCGCGTATCCGGTCGCTTCCGTGATCGCCTTGCTGGCGCGCAACAGCAGCTCGAGGCGTTGCTGGGTCGCCTCCAATTGCACCACCAGTTCGTCTCGCTCAACGGACTGCTCCAGGGCGTGCAGGATCGCTCCTACGGGTCCGCTGATCGCCGAAACGAGCTCGATCAGGTCGGGGTCGGGCTCGCGTCGAGCTCGCCTCATCATCTTGATGGCGCCCAGGCAGTGTCCGCCGTAGCGGATCGGGAGCGCACACGCCGTCGTGAGTCCGTCCTCGAGGACCGCGTCGCTGGTGAACCGCGACTCGGACGCCAGGTCGGTGAACCACACTGGGCTTCCGCGTTCCATGACGAGGCGGGCGAGCCCTCCGACGTCGTGAATGGGATTTCGGCGCTTCTCTTCCACGTACGCCCGTGTCGGTGCTTCCGGCCTCGTCCAGACTCCACGACATATCAACGTGCCATCAGGCTGGAGCCCCCAAAGAGCGCCGACGTCCCAGTCGAGCCGGCGACAGAGTGACGCCAGCAGCTGCTCGGCAGGCGATGAGCTCGAGGAAGCGCTGAGCACCTCGAGCAGTTGTTCGGTGAAGGCGGTGAGGCGACGGAGCTGCCGAGCGCTCACCCGACCTGATAACGGCGATGGCGACGGGCCAGCCCATCCGGGTCATGCCGACACTGACCACGAGCTCAACGGGAACGCGACGACCGTGACCGTCGAGGAGGTTCAGCTCTTGGCGGGAACCCACAACCTCGGTCGAGGTGCCCTCGACAGCCGCAGCGACGAGCTCGGCCCAGTGGGATTCGTCCGGTGGCAAAATCCTATTGAGCGAGTGGCCGATCAGATCACTCGAGGAGCGACGCAGCATCGCAGACGCTGCCGGATTGAGATAGAGGATCGCGGCGGCGGTACCGATGACGAGCACGCCGTCGGCCAAAGAGTCGACGATTCGCTTGACGTCTTCGGGCGGCCACAAGTCCTGATCAGGCTGCGTTCCAGCACCCGCTGGGTCGTCCGGCGTCTGCTCTCCTTCGGCCATGAACAAGGTTGCCATTCCGTCGGCCACCAGACGGCGGCCGTGCGAATTGATACGGGAGGGCAAAAGGCGTGTCAAGCCAACCCCTCTTGCGCCGGGGGTTGCTATGCGTCGTCCTCCTGACGGGGCGGAGCCGACAAGCTGCGTCGAGCTGGCGGAAGAGTCGCCGTGGCTCCGTATCAGTGCTGCTTCAGGAGATCCTTCGCGTCCCGTCGTTCACATCCGCTGGGTGCAAGGCGCCAGACTCTCGACCTCGCCAATCGAGTCCGGTCTCCGGCCGCATCATCATGTGAAGACCGGCGCGTCGGTCTCTGCAGGCATGTCTCGACCGAGCTCCTCCCCTCCCTCCGCGGGTCCCTCAGTTCCGCCAGCCGCGCGTTCTTGAGCTCCGAGTGTTGCACCACTCTCAACCTCGGTTTCGTCACGCCGAACGAGCGGCGCATCCCCGGTCCGCACAGCCGGTGCCTCCCGGCGCGCCACAGGCGCATCGTGCCGCAACATAGGTCCGGTCATAGCTGGCCCGGGCAGCGCCCGCCGGTCAAACCGAGAAGCCCAACCGATGGCATAACCACCGCATGCCACAATGATCACGCCAGTGCCAATGCTGTAGCCCACCACGTGCTCAAGAAGGCTGAGGGGAGAACCTGCAGCGAAGTAGTGACCGCTCGACGACACCACCGGCCACACCCACGGTCCCAGAGCGAACCAAGCACCGCACAACACCAGAATCATCCCCGCCGTGGACAGCGTGAGTCGCCCCCTTCCAACGTCAACGACGCGCGAACGCGCCATCACGAACAATCCGAGAAGTACACCGACCACTCCTGGGACGAGTGCCAAGAACGAGTGAGACAAGCTCCAATGCCACGATCCGGATCCGTCGGCGCTATAGCTGAACATAGGTCCAACGAAGGGAAGGATTCCGCCCCACGCCGAGACGAGGGCGGCGATCATTCCAACCGTCGCCAGCCCAAGACGCCCCCCACGGCTTCGATGCGCGTACCCTGTTTCGGCATCCGCGGGCGGTGCGACCGGTTGTTCTGCAACG
Source organism: uncultured Acidimicrobiaceae bacterium (assembly GCA_963824445.1). Lineage (GTDB taxonomy): Bacteria > Actinomycetota > Acidimicrobiia > Acidimicrobiales > RAAP-2 > Bog-473. The sequence goes on from CAWGPG010000006.1 coordinate 639,583, forward strand.
GGGTGAGCAACCGGTTGTTTCGCAACAGGCTGTGCAACACTACTGGTAGTCATAGAGGCCCCTCATCTCTTGGTTGCGATACACGAGAATTACCCCTTCGGTCGCGGCCGAAAACCTTTGTGATGCATTTGCCGACCCGCTGGCACCCCTGCAACGCCCAATCACGAGTCAATCGCTGCAGCAAGAGTCGGATAACCGACCCGATGTCCCGCAGCACCATTTGGCCGATCATTTGTGGCTCGCGCACGACAGCAGTGGACTCGACGATGAGAACCGGTGGGCGGAACTGAGACTGCGCGGTGAGTGACAGCTCAGCGACCTTGGGTACCTCGGCCGCGGGTCCCGCTCCTGTCTGATCGCGAGAGTGATCCTGGCCGCACGTGTCCGTTGAGCAGGATGGCTGGCTCCGTCGACACGACGTAGCTGTCGATGATCCCGACTCCGGACCAACTACTTGTCAGGGGTCTGCCTTCAGCGCTGGCAGCGACAACATCTTCTCCTGGCTCCTCGGTCAGTTCGCCATTGTCGAGAATGGCCACTGAGTCGAGTAGCTCTTCGACCTCAGAGATCCCGCCCCCGGGCACGGGGACCGTCTGGATCGGCCCTTCGTCGAGGGAGAAGGACCTCCGCGCAGCGATGCAGGTGCCGAGAGAGGTCCGCGTGGCTTTCCGCTGGTGCGGGCCGGCCCGCGATTCGGTCTGCAGCCTACTTCGGAGTGTCCTTCGGGCATATTCGACCTCACTGTCGTCCACCGACCTCGACCGTCGTCCACCGTCCTTGAACACCTACCCACTTGAGTGTGCTCAACCATCGGATGAGGTTCGCAACCGCCGCGATCGTGCGGGAGCGTCGGGGTCGATCCGACCGATTAGGGCTTGCACCCCCGATGGGGTGGCGGCGTTTTGCGTACCACTGTCGGGGTAATCATGAGTCGACTCAAAGAAAATCCGAACGGAAGCTCAGCGTTCGGGGCACCTGGCCATAGAAGGTCCATTCGAGGGCACCATCCGGCGACCAATCGCGCCGTTCAAGAGAAGAGGCATGGACACCGACCAACGGCAATTCGAAGACGACGATAGGCAGAGAAATATCTCCGACGCCACGCGTGGGGCCGAAGAGGAGGATTTCGAGGGTACCCACAACGCCGACCGCCCCCCGACAAGCGACGAAGATGCAGTGCTCGATGATCGATCCGTGGACCCAGCGGTTCGAGAGCGCTACAACGAGATGACCGAACGAGGAAGGAATGAGAGAGGAGAGGGCAGGATCGACTGAGCATCGTGAGGGAAATCGACTTCCTCAACGTTCTCCATGTTCCCCCATGGTCGTGCGCCGACGAACCGAGACTTCGATCCAATGAAACCGGGTAGAAGTGCAGAAGGGCACGCCCAATTGGGCCGAAGCCGTCTGTGTTCTTGCCCTGCGACACACAAATGGAACGTAAGCTTGTGGAGCGCAGACGAGCAGACGAGGCCAAGCAACGGCGAAGACGGCGGACTTGGCGTGGGACGGCGCGGTGACGGGTAGCCAAATCCGAATCGGGACGTCCGGCTGGCAGTACCAGGACTGGCGAGGCACGTTCTACGACACAGCGGTCCCGACCTCGCGTTGGCTCGAAGCCTATGCCGAGCATTTCGTCACAGTCGAGGTCAACGGCACGTTCTACCGGCTTCCTGAGAAGCACACGTTCGAGCAATGGCGGTCGAGGACACCACCAACCTTTGAGTTCTCAGTGAAAGCGAGCCGCTTCCTTACGCATGTGCGTCGCTTGCGGGAGCCGAAGCAAGCGATCGATCTGTTGCTTGAAAGAGCGAAGGGATTGGGCGCCAAGCTTGGACCGATCCTCGTCCAGTTGCCACCGACCATGCACTGCGATCTTGATCGCCTTCACCAGACCCTTACTGCATTCCCCTCCACGGTTCGGGTCGCAGTCGAACTCCGCCACGAGAGTTGGCTCAAAGAGGAGACCGCCGACCTACTCAGGCGTCACGGGGCGGCGACGTGTCTGACCGACCGTCGCGGCGTGCTCGAACCGTACTGGCTGACAAGCGATTGGGGATACGTGCGTTTGCACGAAGGTCGTGCTCACCCGTCGCCGTGCTATGGCGCAGCCGGCGTTGCGGCGTTGGGCGGAACGGATCGCCGAGGCATATGGTCGCGATGCGACCGTGTACGTCTACTTCAACAACGACACGCACGGATGCGCGCCGCGAAATGCGCTTGAGTTCGCCACGGCATGTCGCCAGGTCGGACTGTCCGCGCCCCTCGGTGAGTCATGAGACCGGTGGCTCTGCATGGAGGCCTCGGGCTCCATCGGCTCCCGGCCTTCCTAGCCCTGAAGATCCCCTGGGCAGATGCGACGCCCTCGTTCGTTGTGGCCGCCGTCGTCAGCCGCGGGTCCGAGTGGAAGTGATCGCTACTCTCTTGAAGACGATCTCTCGATCGGTTTTACGACAGGGGTCGTCTCCCGTTTGATGGTGCGACGCGAGGATTGAGCGAAATATGGATCGATGACAACCACCGGGCCTTCCGCATTGGTCGTTTTCACGCGCGATCTGCGCGTCGCCGACAACCCCGCGCTCTCTTCAGCCGCGTGGCTCTCGTCGAAGGTGGTCTGCGCGTTGTCCACGATAACGCGGCTCCGGTCGGGAAAGACGATGAACCCGCTCCGTCTTCGCTTCCTCTCGGAGTGTCTGGCCGAACTCGACGCGTCGCTGCGGCAGCTCGGTACGCAACTCGAACAACGGGAAGGCGATTGGGTGAACGAGGTCCTCGGGCTGGCAGCCCAGAGTGGCGCAGACTCCGTCCACCTGAGCGACGACGTGACGCCGTATGCCCAACGGCGGTTCGAGCGACTCGAGGCCGCTGCCGGACGGACCATCGAGGTGTACCGCCGACCTGGGCTCACCATCGTCCCCCCGGGAACTGTCCGGCCCGCGGGCGGCAATCACTATCGAGTCTTCACTCCTTACTATCGACGATGGCTCGTCACCCCACGTCGGGAACCACTGCCCTCACCCTTCTCGCTCGACGTGGTCCAGAGCAGGGACCGGATGCCCCGAGCACGAAGGTCAACAGTTCGAACGGCGGCGGCAGCCCTGTCGCCTGACCAGGGCGGAGAGCGTGCTGCCAACGCACGCCTCGAAGCCTGGGCTGCCGGACCGATGGCGCGCTACCGCGAGCAGCGGGACGGCCTCGAGGAGCCCGGGACATCGCGGCTCTCGCAGGACCTCCATTTCGGTTGTCTTTCCCCACTCCAGGTCGAGTCGGCCGTCGCTGGCCGACCGGGTGCGGAGCCGTTCCTCCGGCAACTGTGTTGGCGTGATTTCTACCTCCAGATCCTCGCCGCGAGACCGGACGCAGCGTGGTCCGACTACGTGGTGCGCGGAAGGCGGCCCCGTCGCAACAGAGCGAGGTTCGAAGCGTGGTCGAACGGAGTCACCGGTGTGCCGATAGTCGACGCGGCAATGCGCCAGCTGGCGCAGGAAGGATTCGTACCGAACCGCGGCCGCATGATCGCGGCGTCGTTCCTCACCCGCCAGCTCGGTGTGGACTGGCGCGACGGCGCCCGACACTTCCTCCAACACCTCGTCGACGGCGACGTTGCGCTCAACAATCTGAACTGGCAGTGGATGGCTGGACACGGGACGGGTGCGAATCCGCACCGAGTGCTCAGTCCGACTCGACAGGCACACCGGTTCGATCCGAAGGGCAACTATGTCCGTCGCCACGTGGCCGAGCTCCGTGAGCTCGACGCGGACGTGGTGCACGAGCCGTGGCGCCTCGGTCGCCGCGGGCTGGCCCAGCTCGGATATCCGACGCCGATCGTGCCCATGGGTGAGGCGGCGGCATGAGCATCGAGTATTCGACCTCAGTCGACCACCCGATCGACATCGTCTTCGCCTGGCACGAAAAACCCGGTGCCTTCCAGCGACTGCTCCCACCCTGGCTTCCTGTACGCCTCGTGGAGGAAGCACGGTCATTGGCGGACGGTCGAGCGGTGTTCCGTCTCCCGGGCGGTGTCCGCTGCGTGGCGCAGCATCGTGACTTCGATCCGCCTCACCGCTTCGTCGACGACCTGGTCTCCCCTCCCCTGCCGTGGCATCACGTTCATTCGTTCACGACGGAAGGTACAGCGCGCACGCGCGTCACGGATGCCGTGACGACGCCCATTCCCGCCTCGTTCCTTCGCGCCATGTTCGCCTACCGGCACAGCCAGCTCCGAGAGGATCTGGCCGTGCAGTCCGAACTCCACCGACTCCACCCCACTTCGTGCACGGTTGCCGTGACCGGGTCTTCAGGGCTCGTCGGCACCGCACTCGGTGCGTTCCTGACCACCGCGGGCCACCACGTCATCCGTCTTGTCCGGAATGAGGCGGTCTCCGACGACGAGCGCCTCTGGGAGCCGGACGATCCCGACCCTCGCATCTTCGATGACGTGGACGCGGTCGTACATCTCGCCGGTGCATCCATCGCCGGACGTTTCACCGAGGCACATAAGCGAGCGATCGCCGGGAGCCGCATCGAGCCGACTCGCCGACTCGCGGATGCGATCGTCAGGTCAGGCAGGGTGCGGACCCTCATCGTGGCATCGGCCATCGGCTTCTACGGCCGTGACCGGGGCGACGAACTGCTTGACGAGGGAGCCGGAAGCGGGACGGGATACCTCGCCGAGGTGGTCAAGGGTTGGGAAGCCGCGACCGATCCTGCCCGTCATGCCGGCCTCCGTGTGGTGACGGTCAGGACGGGCATCGTGCTGTCGGCCCGTGGCGGGATGCTGAAGCTCGTGCGGCCCGTGTTCACGGCCGGTCTCGGCGGACGGATCGGCGACGGGCGCCAGTGGTTGTCCTGGATCGACCTCGACGACCTGACGGATGTCTATGCGCACGCTCTCGTCGACGATCGCTTCCACGGTGCGGTGAACGCGGTCGCCCCGACTCCTGTCCGCAACCGGGAATTCACGAAGACCCTCGCCGCCGTGCTCCACCGGCCAGCACTGATTCCTGTCCCGACCTCGGCGCTCGCTATGGCTGTCGGGGAAGAAGGAGTCCGCGAGGTCGCTGCCGCCAGTCAAAGGGTCGAGCCGGCACACCTCGAATCGATTGGATTCCGATTCAGGCGCCCTGCGCTCGACGCCTCCCTCCGGCACCAGCTGGGACACCGAGCACCGAGGCAGTGAGGGAGAGATCCGTCCTCCTACCACGTTTCCGCGGCTGCTGTCCGACTCCGCCGGCGACGCACGCCTCCGCCGGGCGGGCTCACGGCACGACCGGAACCGTCGCCAATGCGCTCTCAAACCGCGCCTCGCTCACGTCCTCGTCGACCATCCGGCCGTTGAGGTAGTCGTCGTACGCCGCCAGGTCGAAGAAACCGTGACCGCACAGGGCAGTCAGGATCACGGTGCTCTCCCCAGTCTCTCGTGCTCGGAGGGCTTCGCGCACAGTCGCGGCAATGGCGTGGGTCGGTTCTGGGGCGGGGATGATGCCTTCGGCCCTGGCGAACTGGATTCCGGCGGCGAAGCACTCGGTCTGGGGAATCGCGATCGCCTCGATGAGCCCGAGCTCGTAGATGTGGCTCAGCAACGGAGACATACCGTGGTACCGGAGCCCACCGGCGTGAATGGGATCCGGGATGAAGTCGTGCCCCAAGGTGTGCATCTTCATCAGTGGCGTCATGCCAACCGCATCGCCGAAGTCGTACGCATAGACACCGCGAGTGAGCGACGGACAGGAAGCCGGCTCCACGGCCAAGATGGTCGTTGACATCCTCCCGGCCAGCGTTTCCCGCAGGAAGGGGAACGACAGGCCCGAGAAGTTCGATCCGCCTCCGGTGCATCCCACGATCAGGTCGGGCGACGACTCACCTGCTTGAGCGAGCTGCAGGAGCGCCTCTTCGCCGATGATGGTCTGATGGAGCAGGACGTGATTGAGCACGCTCCCGAGCGAGTACCGGATTGCGGGATCGTTTGCAGCGACCTCCACCGCCTCGGATATTGCGATGCCCAAGGACCCGGTGTGACGCGGATCTTCCTGGAGGTACCGGCGACCAGCGTCGGTCACGTCCGACGGGGAGCGGTGGACCGTGGCCCCGAACGTCTCCATCATCAGCCGCCGGTAAGGCTTTTGGTCGTAACTGGCACCGACCTGCCAGACCTCGCACTCGAGCCCGAAGAGTGCACAGGCGATCGCCAAGGCCGACCCCCATTGCCCTGCGCCCGTCTCCGTCGTCAGCTTCCGCACTCCGGCCTTGGCGTTGTAATACGCCTGAGGGACCGCGGTGTTGGGCTTGTGGCTCCCTGCCGGGCTCACGCCCTCGTACTTGTAGTAGATCCTGGCCGGCGTCTCGAGAGCTTGCTCAAGGCGATGCGCGCGGAACAGTGGGCTCGGACGCCACTGCCGGTACACGTCGAGCACAGCCCCGGGGATCTCCACGAAGCGGTCCATGGACACTTCTTGCAGGATGAGATCCATGGGGAAGAGCGGAGCGAAGTCCTCCGGACCTGCAGGCTCCAAGGTGCCCGGATGGAGCGCAGGCGGGGGCAGGCTCGGCAGGTCCGACAAGACGTTGTACCAGGTGGTTGGCATCTCCGACTCCTGGAGCACGAACTTGTGCTGATGAATGGATTCGTCCATGGCGCACCCTCCAGCCTGATCGGCCAACGCTATCGAGCGGCGGTCACGCCTGCACCTAGGCGCACGACGGTGTTGGCACGAGACCACTCGAGGAGTTGGTCGACGAACCGGTGATAACAGGTCGCGTCGTGCGCACACGAACGTGCGTCAGGTGGGTCTTCCACCGGGGCAGAACGCATGCTGCCTGGGGATCTCCAAACCCGTCGCTCCCAGTCGCTGTCCAGGTCCTGACAGGGCCGAGCCCGAGGGGGGGACCACCTTCGCCGCGGTGACGCCGGTTGGATGCACCGCAAGGCAGCGCGTTACCCGATCCCCTACGGTGAATGCGTGGGCGAGGCGCAAAGATTCGGTCGGCGGGCGCTGTTGGGCGGTGCAGCAGCCACCGGCGCCGCTGTCGCGGGGCTGATCACCCCGGCGGGCGCCAGCGAGCGGAGTGGCTACGCCGCAGTCCGGCCCGACGGCTCGGCGCCTTCAGGGGTCAGGGGCCTCGGCGCGGGCGGAACGCTGCGACCGCCCGACAGCCTTCCTCACCCGAATCTGCCGGCCGGCACCGACACGCTGCCACGAGTTGAGCACGTGGTCATCTTGATGATGGAGAACCACTCGTTCGACGACCATTTCGGACGTCTGGGCCGGGGCGACGGTCTCAAAGTGGCTCCGGATGGATCGCCGCTCAACTACAACCCGGCGCCGAACGGCGGGTACGTTCTTTCGTACCCGATGCCCAACACCGCCGTGCCCGAGGGCGGTCACATCTCCCAGAGCTGGAACACCTCACACCTGTGCTGGGACCACGGCTCAAACGCGGGCTTCGCGCGGACCTGCGGGCCGGCGTCGATGGGTCACTTCACGGGTGAACAGCTCCCCTTCTATTACTCGCTGGCGACGCACTTCCCGATCGGAGACCGCTACTTCTCCTCGGTCATGGCGCAGACGTACCCCAACCGCCGGTTCCTCATCGCCGCCACCGCACTCGGCGACGTGGCCACCGACCCCACGGGGGTTTCCACGGTGGACGCCCCCAACGGGACCATCTTCGACCGTTTGGACGCGCACGGGATTACGTGGAAGGACTACTACCCGGACGTACCCACGGCTGCGCTCTTCCTGCCCGAGTACTCCAACAACACGTCCAACGGCAAGATGGCTCACATCAGCCAATTCTTCGCCGACGCCGCCGCCGGGCAATTGCCTCACTTCGCGCTCGTTGACCCATACACGGACCACTCGGAGGAGGACGGTGACATCTCCATCGGGGAGGCCTACGCGGCTCGCATCATCGGTGCGGTGCTGGCGTCGCCGAACTGGTCCCGTACTGCGATGTTCCTGGTCTACGACGAGCACGGGGGATGGTACGACCACGTGCCACCACAACCTGCGGTCCGGCCCGACGACGTCCCGCCGAAGATCACCGTGCCACCCGACCAACCGGGCGCCTACGACTACACCGGATTCAGGGTCCCCTGCGTGGTCATCTCGCCTTTCGCGAAGCGCGACTTCGTGTCCCACGTCGTCCACGAGCACACGAGTCTGCTCAAGTTCGTTGAGACCAAGTGGAACCTGCCGGCAATGACGTTCCGGGACGCCAACGCCCGGGATATGTACGAGTTCTTCGACTTCGCGGGACACCCACCGTTCGCGGATCCTCCGAAGCTGCGGTCACCGCTCAACCCGTTCAGAGGGCCATTGCCTGCGAGCTCAGGCTCCCCGGGCTTCCACCCTGTCGCCACTCCTGTGCCCGCTTCCGAGTTGCCTCCGCACCAATACCGAGTACGCAGACCCCCTCGGTCCTGAGGCGGACCGGCAGCAATCGTCGACCATCCACCCCAACTTCGTCAGCACGTTCCGAGTGATCCGTTCAATCTGCGGCGACGATCTCGGGACCGACACGCAGAGGACGGTCTACGGCCCGGTGTCGGGTTGCGGCTTCGAAGGCGTCTTCATGGCCGGCAGTCCCACCGCCTTGCGTGCAGCGGTCGCGGCCGAGTGGAACCCAGCCAAGGCGGAGGTGAGGCCGTCGCTTGCGTCAGAGGACTTCGTGCCCTTGGCCAGCGTCGTCAGCTGGCCGGCCAGCGTGGTCGAGGCGACCGCGAGCCGCTGGACGGTGTGACCCGCGCTCCCGGCCGAGGGGAGCCCCCGAGCCTGCGTCGCGAACTGATCCAACGACGCGGCAGCGTTCCGAAGCTCGTTCGAGGGTGGCGGACCGTCGGTCGACGTCTCAAGGTCTGCCACGACGGGGTCGACCACGTTGAAGAGCTGTACGTAGTGCATCCCGTCGATGACGGTCACCCGGTCGACTGTCGCGTGGACCGGGGCCTTCCCCGCTCCCTCACCGGCGGGGCCCGAGCCCGAGCAACCGGCCAGGGCTAGCGCGCCCGCGAGCGCGACGGGGACGATGAGTACGAGGCGTCGCATCAGTCGAGCTCCTCTTCGAGATACCTCATTGCCCCATTGGCGGCCATGCTGGCCGAAGCGGATTCGAGGACCCGCATCACCCGGAGTCCGGCGTGCCCGTCCGTCTTCGGTGCCCGATGCTCCCGGATGGAGCGGGAGAACTCGTCGACCACGCGACCGAGCGCCTCGTGCACCGGCAGAGCCGGAGACACGACGTCACCCACCCGGTACGAGACGAGCTTCTCCCGCCGCGATGCTTCGTCGACGGCGGGTGCCACGTCGACGCCGCTGTCGTAGAGACTCAGCTTCTGCGTCGGGTTGAGGTCGTCCCACATGACCATCTTTTCGGAGCCACCGATGATCACGGTGCGCACCTTGACCGGACTCAACCAGTTCACGTGGGCGTGTGCCACGGCCCCGCCGGCGAGCGGCAGCGTCAGGTACGCCGAGAGCGCGCCCTTGACCCAACGGATCTGCGCCGTGCGCAGCCACCGAGATCGGGCGCCGGTCGGGCGGGAGGAGGTAGTCGAGGATCGACAGGTCGTGCGGCGCCAAGTCCCAGAGCACGTCGATGTCCGACTGCACGAGTCCCAGATTGATACGCACCGAATCCACGTACTGGATGTCACCCAGCACACCGTCATCGATGTATTGGCGAATGCGCTGGACGGCTGGCGTGTAGCAAAAGGTGTGGTCGCACATCAACACCAGGTCGCGCTCTTCGGCGACTTCGACGAGCTTCTCGCCCTCGGCAATGGAAGCGGCCAGCGGCTTCTCAACGAGAAGGTGCCGTCCCGCTTCGAGGCAGCTGACGCCGATGATGCCATGGGTGGCCGCCGGTGTCGCTACCGCCACGGCGGCGACGGCCGGGTCGTCGAGTACTTCGTCGAGCGACGTCGTGACCCGCACCGTGGAGTTCGGACCGAGAACCTTGCGCGCCCGCGCCTGGTCGAGGTCGCACACCCATCGCAGATCGAAATCCTCGGACGCGCCGAAGTTTCGGATCAGATTCGGGCCCCAATAGCCCGCACCCACGACGGCCAGGCCGATTCTTTCCCCGGCTCTCGGCCGGTGATTGCCACTCATACTGCTCCTCTTCCTCTCGATACGATCGTCGTGATCCTTCTCTGGCGGGCCCGTGACGGCGGAGTCGACCGCCGCGGCTCTCCGTGTCGTGCTCGCTCACTCAGCCGCCATCCCAGCCGCCGCCAGAACCGGTTCCACGTTGCAGGTGGTCACCACCGCGGGTGTGAGTGCCACAGCCCGGTCGTGCGGCTCTGGCTGCCCCGTCACACCGTCGTCGGAATCGGTCGTCCGAGCACCCAGTCCTGCGCGTGCGCCGACCTGACGAATGGCGCGCACGACTACGGCTGTTGCGGTGCTGAGGATGATGGCGAGGTCGAGCGAGAACGACCAGTTCTCGACGTAGTACATGTCGAACATGCGGTACGAGTCGAACGACGGGTCGTCACGGGCTTCGACCTGCCACATCCCCGTGATACCCGGAGGCACTCGATGGCGCTCTAGCAGCTCCTCGTCGAATTGGGCTACCTCGTCGGGCAGCGCCGGCCGCGGACCCACCAGGGTCATCTGCCCGAGGATCACGTTCAGCAGCTGTGGGAGCTCATCGATGCTGGTGGCGCGGAAATTTTCCCAATCGGTGTGACCCGCGGGTCATCGGTCACCTTGAAGAGCGGCCCCACGCGCTCGTTGCGGCCGAGCAACGCAGCTCGGCGCGCCTCCGCATCCACCGACATGGTGCGGAGCTTGAACAGCATGAAGGAACGGCCGTCCCGACCCACGCGCTCCTGCTTGAAGAAGACGGGGCCCCGGTCGTGGAGCTTGATGAGCAGGGCGGCCACGACCAGCACCGGTGCCGCGAACAAGAGGACCAGCGGCGCAATCACCAGGTCCAGCGTTCGCTTGGCCAACAACTGGGTTCTTCCGAGCGCAAGATGCTCGACGCCGAGGAACGATTGGAAACCCAGGGGTACGGGACGCAGACGCGTATGGGCGATCCCCGACAGGCCGGTCGAGACCTGTACGTACAGTCCAACTGCCATCAGCTTGCGCACGAGACGGTTCCGTTCGACCGACGAAAGGCCGCCAGCAGACAGGACCGTTCCGGTCGCTCCCACCTTGCGCGCGACCCGTATCGTCGCCGACGGCGGGCCGAGCAGCGGCACCTCTCCTGCGGGCACTGATTGGGCGCCCTTTTCGGCCATGAGTCCACACACCCGGAATCCGAACTCGGGGTGCTCATGCAGCCGTGCCGCGAGGGCCGCGGCTTCAGCATCGTTCCCGACGACGAGCACCGGATCGAGACATCTGCCCCGTAGCCGCATGGCGCGCAACGACCCCGCGAAGAGGCGCCGCGACAAAGCAACAAGTACATAGCAGACGACGAGCCCGATGACTGCCTCGTGCCGCTGCCCGCGACCAACCAGACCGACCAAGTAGGCCGCCACGGCTGTACCCACCGCGACGCGGCCGAGCCGCACCATCTCGACCGACCACACCGGGGCGGCCAGGAGACGGCCAAGACCTTCCAGAGCCAAAATGAGCACGCCTACGGCGGTGACCGTCGCCAAGCGACCCACCTGGACATCCAGTCCCGCCATATGCCATTGGCGCTGCAGTAGAGACACCGACAGCCACGCCAACGCGATAGCCAGGGCGTCGCTGCCCACGAGGACGCCGAGCAGCGCAAGGCGACGACCGCGACCGCGTCGGGTGCGCGCAACATCGCCGGAGCGTCCTCAACCATTTCAGGCTCCACGGACGCAATCACCCGCTGGCCGCTTCGTCTCTCCGAACCTGCCACCGTTGCCACATTCACCATGTCCAACTGCCTTTCACCGATCCAATCGGCGCTCCAGCGTGGCGACCGCCATCGCATAACGGCGACGTGCGACAGGTCGCCGTCGAACGGACGTAAAAAATTTTTAGAGAGTCGTTCATTGTTGAGCCAAGAGTTGGGCGACGAGTCGCCGTCGAACCAACATAAGAAACCTTTATAGAGTCGTTCATCATTGAGCCAAGGACAGACATCATCGAAACCACCAGAGCAACCTTTTGCGAATAGGAATTTCCTTAAGAAACTCCGCAAAATTCGCCTCTTTATCTCGTTCCGCGAAGTGCGGCGCGTGATCTCGCCGCCGCCACTCAACTGTGGACTGCACCCCGATGCAAGTCACCTCGTGCCCGAAGGCACGCGTCCAATCGACGCGGACAACGCCGCCCCGACCTGCAGCTCAGTGAGAGTGTCCAGCGTATGGGCGCTTACCCTGCACTCACCGCACGAGTCCCCACACTCGTCCTACACAGTGGAACGCGCACCCCTACAATTTTCCGCCTGCTTTCCGGATGATCCCGAAGTGTTGGGTTTTTCGCCGGTGCCGCGCTGCAATTGTCCCGCCAAACGAATAGCTTTGCACCCACTACTCCCGACACCGGTGCACGATGGATCGGCAGATTTAAGCGTCTGGTCCATCTCACGCTCTGCGAGCACCGTGGCCGCGGGATTCGTTTACCCACCTTGGAGGAATGGTCTTGTCCTACGCGGGACATCCAGCGCAATCCGCTCGACCCGGCACACGTCCGGATCTCGACGCGCCTGCCGATAGAGGTTTGGCGATGCCGAATGATCCGAACCCGACAGAACGTCTCGGGATGGTCCCGGCGATGCCACGGGCGGTCGTCCATGAACTACCTACGAGCCTGCGCGAAGAGCAACCTATCCGGCTCCTGATCGCCGACGAGCAGCGACTTTTTCGGCTGGGCCTGGCCCAGCTGCTCGGTGCCGACTCGCGCGTCGAGGTGGTGGGTCTCGCCTCCGACGGCGAGGAGGCCGTCCTTCAGTGCGAGGAGCTCCGGCCCGACGTCGCGATGCTCGACCTCCGGATGACCGGCGTGACCGGCCTTGAGGCAACGAGGCGAATCGTGGCTCTCGACACCGGGACCAAAGTCGTCATCCTCACCGCATCTGTCCGTGACGGCGACGTCGCCTGCGCCTTCGAGTCGGGTGCGAGCGGGTACGTGCTCAAGGACTCCGACGCAGACGTGCGCTGTCCAGAGCGTGCTGGCCGTTCATCTCGGTGCGCAGGTCGTAACCGGGACCCGGGACGGACAAGGTCCGAGCCTGCCGGGCACGGCGTGTGCGCCGGCCGGGCCCGAGGACAAACTCACACCCTCGGAGCACTCCATCCTCCGCCTGGTCGCCGCCGGCCACGCGAACCGTGAGATCGCACGCCATATGGGAATCAGCGAGAAGACCGTGAGGAATCACATGAGTCACATATACGACAAGCTCGACGTCCGCGATCGCTCAGGCGCTCTGCTGTTCGCAATCAACAAGGGGCTCGTCGAGGCATGAAGCGCTATCTACGCACATTCCGCCGACACAAGCTCCTCGTCATTGCGCCAGTTGTCCTGGCGTTGCTGGTCGGGCTGGGCTACGAGCTGACCAGTCCACGCCACTACGAGGCTGGCGGGACCCTGTGGGCGGATTCACCCGTCCCGAATGGCTCGACGGTGCTCACGCCTTCCCAAGGTCCGTCGTCGGCGTCGCAACAGGCCTCCGTCCTCTCGGAGCTGTTGGGCACCGACCACTTCCTGGGTGACATCGGACAACGCAGCCCCTGGGCGGCGTATCTGCGGCACCACCCGGGAGCGCTCGACTCGGTGTTCGCCTCCCTGCGGAAGAACACGAGCGTGTCCGTCCTGGGTCCTCAGGTCATCAGCGTGAGCTACCAGTCCACCGACGCCTCCACGACGGTGCCCATGGCCCGCGCCATCATGAATGCCTTCGTCTCCGAGCTGATGTCGCTCCAGCGGACGCGGGACGAGCAGCAGATCGCCTACGACAAGCAGACCCTTAATACTGCGTTGAGCGCGGCTGAACTCGCAGCAGCAGCAGTTGAGTCAGTATCTCGCGCTTCATCCGCAGCAGGCCGGAGCCACCATCGACCCGACAGTCACGCAGCTCAGTGGCAACGTCGCCACGGCCGAGCAGCTGTACGGCTCGGCCGTCTCCAACTACAACAGCGCCCAGCTGAGCCTCTCCAGTGCGAAGGACTCCAGCCAGCTGCACGTGATCGACCAGCCGACCGTCGCGATTGCCCAGGCCCACAAGAAGGCGATCGTGTACGTGGGGATCGGCGGCCTCTTCGCAGGTGGAGTGATCAGCATGCTCCTCTTGTCCTACCTGGTGTCGAAGGACACCTCGGCGTGGGACGCCGAAGACGTGGAGAACGAGCTCGGATTGACTGTCGTCGGCAGCGTCGAGCAGCTTCCGTCGCGGCGGCGGCAGGTCCGGGGCGCGTCTGCGAGCCTGCGACTCCGGACCACCCGTCCACTCGAGACCGTCGCAGCGTCGCACGATGCTGCTTCTCCCGCCGGCGACGACGTTGTCGAAATTGCCGCGCCAGCCGTGACGGCGCAGACGGCGCGCCGCCGTCCGGTTCCATCCGAGGTGCTCGAATCGTGTGCCGCGGCGTTGGCCGGCATGGGCGGACCCGACGCCCGCAGCATCGCCGTCACGAGCTGCCACCGCGGGGAGGGACGGAGCACCGTCGCGCTCGCGCTCGCCCTGCTGCAGCGGACGATCTACGACCGCCGCACCCTGCTCGTTGAGCTGGACCTCGAACGCCCATCGTTGGCCAAGGCTTTGGACCTGCCGGGCGATGCCGGCGTCGCCGAGGTGCTGCGCGCCGAGACGTCGGTCGAGTCAGCGCTGCGCTGGACCGACGACGACCTCGCCGTCCTGAGCGCAGGCGATTCTCGTGATGCGCCCGCGGCACTCCTCGCACAGGTGGTCACCGGCGACCTGCTCGAGGGTCTTGCGGGGCTGTTCGACACACTGGTCGTCGACGCTCCGCCGCTCGAAGGCGCAGGAACCTCCGCCCTCGTGGCGCGCCGGTGCGCTAGCCCCTTGTTGGTCGTCCGTGCCGGCGTGGCGGAGATGCACGACATCAAGAGGGCGGCGGCAATGTTCGACGTGCCTCCCCCCATCCTCATGAACGGGGTATCGCCCCGGCGCTCGCCGGCGGCCAGCCGGACACCTGGGTGACCGCCGGTGCTACCCGGCTGGCTGGCCCTTCTCGTCGTCATCTTCCTGGTGATCAGCCTCATGGCGCCTCGTCGCGGCCGCCATCCGCATCTTCAGGCGCTGCTGGCCGTCGTCGTACTGCTCTCGTACGAGGCCGTCCACACCCACGTCATCTGACATGTCGGTGACCCAGCCGGTGAGCCCGGTCGCGCCTCCGGCCTTCGCCCCCATTCGCCCACGGCCCTCGACACTTGGGGCCCGGGTGCCCGGGGGCCGTCGCGTCGCAGCGGTCATCGCCTGCGTGCTCGCCGTTGTGGCCGGGTTGGCTGCGGCAACGCTGGCCGCGTCGGGCCACCCTGCGATCGTCTTCGTGTTCCCGGCGCTGCTGCTCCCGGTGGCGATCTGGAAGTGGGACGAGGCGAGTGTCGTCATCGTCGTGGCGATCGCTACTTTGGTCGAACAGGTCACCTACACGGTGGGACCGGGCGTCTCGGGCGCCTTCACGCAGAACATCCCTCTCTTCCACAGCATCACGCAGGGCAGCGGTATCAACCTCTTCGAGGTCCTGCTGGGGCTGATCCTGATCGTGTGGCTCATGAAGGGTGCGCTCCGGGGTTCGCTCCGGCTCCCGCACTCGGGCCTGTCGCGCTGCATCGTCGCGCTCCTCTTGTTGGTGCTGTTCGGCTTCGGCCTCGGTCTCTCGCACGGCGGGTCCTTCCGCTGGGCCATGTGGGAGGTGCGTCCGTGGATCTACCTCGGCGCCATGTTCTGGATCTCGACCTCGATGTTGAACACCCGGCGAGCTTTGCGGGCTGTTCTGTGGACGCTGGTGCTCGGGAGCGGTTTCAAGGCGCTCCAAGGCATCAAGATCTGGATCCCGGCTCGCCACCTGACACCGCGTCCGGAGGCCATCCTGGCGCACGAGGAGGCCTTCTTCTTCGGGCTGTTCGTCTTCCTCACGCTCGGTCTGTGGGTGTTCGAACAGCGCGGCGCGCTGCGGGTCACCGCAACGGCGCTGCTCCCGGTCGTCCTGCTGGCCAACCTGGCCAACTCGAGGCGTAACGCCTGGGCCATCCTCGCCCTCGGCCTCGTGGCCATGATCGTCGTCGCCTATCGGGTGCTGCCCCATCGCCGCCGCCTGCTGCGGCGCCTCGGTGTCGTGCTGTTGATCGGTTCCGCGCTGTACTTCCCCGCCTTCTGGAACAACGACAGCACACTCGGACAGCCCGCCGCGCGCTATCCACTCGGCGGTCGCACCTGACCACAGGGATCTGTCATCGGACCAGTACCGGGTCCAGGAGAACGCCAACCTCCTGTTCAACATCCGCCGTTCGCACGACCTCGGCATGGGCTTCGGCGTACCAATCGACTACACGCTTCCGATCGTCAACATCAAGAACATCGACCCGATGATCGCCTATATCCCCCACGACGGGGTCCTCTATATCTGGATGCGGCTCGGCATCGCGGGCGAGATCGCGTTCTTGATGGTGATCGCTGCCGCCATCCTCCGAGCGGTGGAGCTGGCCCGGGTGGGCGACAAGGAGCTCGCTCTCATCGGAACGCTGACGGTCTGCGCCGTGGTCGCGTATCTCGTGCAGGGCTACAACGACATGGGCTTCACCTGGTTCCGGATCGCCCTGTGCATGGGGGTTCTCTTCGGGGCCACTGAGGCCGCCCTGCGCATTGCCCGCCGCGAGCGCCTCCTGACTGCGGGCGCACCGGTATGACCGTCCATCCGATGACGGACGTGGTCGGCGCGCCGGCCGACGGGGACCAGCGCGTTGGGCGGCGACGCTGCTGCCAAGACCCTTGCCGTACGACTCCTCGCCTACCTGACGAACCACGTCGTGGCGCACGTGCCCAGCTACCGGCTGCGCCACGCTTGGTACCGCCGAGTGCTCGGGCTGTCCCTCGCGCCGGGTTCCGGGGTCCACATGGGGTGCTTCGTGTGGTTCAACGGTCCGGGCCAGGTGCGCCGCGACGGGTCCCACATCGGCGCTCGAACCCGGATCAACCGCGACTGCTGCCTCGACCTGCGCGGCCCGCTGCGGATCGGCCACGACGTGAGTGTGTCGCCCGAGGTCATGATCCTCACCGGCGAGCACGACCACGAGCAGTCGGGATTCGCGTTCGGGACACGACCGGTCGTCATCGAGGACCACGTCTGGATCGGATCGCGGGCCCTCATCCTGCCCGGATCCTCGCTCGGACGGGGAGCCGTGGTCGCTGCCGGTGCCGTCGTCAGCGGGCGGGTCGCGCCTATGACCGTCGTCGCCGGTGTCCCGGCGCGGCCGCTGCGCACGCGATCCGAGCAGGCGCTCGACTACGCCCTCGACGAGCCTCTCCCCCTCTTCGAATGAGCGCGAACTCGAACACCGTGACTATCGAGGCGGAGGCCGACGGGACATTCGCTCATTCGGTGGAGAGGGAGGTACCCCCGCCGGCTCCCGCCACGCCGCGCCGGCTCGGCTTCAACGTGTCCGTGCTGGCTGGGAGTCAGGTGGTCACCTGGTCGCTCACCTTGGTGTGGACCGCGGTCGTGCCGCGGCTGCTCGGACCCGCCGGCATGGGTGAGCTCGTAACCGCGACCTCGGTGGCCGCCATCCTCGGCGTCGTGCTCGGGCTGGGCACGAAGACCTTCCTGGTTCGGGAGATCGTCGTCGCTCCTCACCGCGCACCCCGGTTGATCGGCTCGTCAATCGTCCTCCGCGTCAGCCTCGTCCCGGTCTTTGCCGCGGCTGCTTTCGCATACACCCGGTTCGCTCACCTCGGGAACGACGAGTCGTGGGTCCTCTACCTGGCCACCGGCGCCACCGTGTTGACGATGCTGACCGAACCCATTCAGGCGGCGTTTCAAGCCTTTGAGCGCATGGAATACCTGGCCTATTCGAACGTTCTCAACGCCACGCTGCAGAGCATCTTGGGCATCACCTTGGCGGTCATCGGATTTCGCGCTGTGGGACTGACGGCCTGCTCCATTTTCGTC
This sequence comes from uncultured Acidimicrobiaceae bacterium, assembly GCA_963824445.1. GTDB lineage: Bacteria > Actinomycetota > Acidimicrobiia > Acidimicrobiales > RAAP-2 > Bog-473. Next base: position 657,647 of record CAWGPG010000006.1, read on the forward strand.
GTGGCCGTGGTACTCCTGCTCAACGTCTGGTGGGCTCGCAGGCACGTTCAAATCAACCTGCGAACGAGCGTGCAGCACATGCGAACGTTGGTGACGGACAGCTTCGCGTACTGGGCGACTGCGTTGTTCTTCATGATCTACCTGTGGATCGACACGGTGATCCTCTCGCTTATGACCAACTCGACGGTGGTCGGGTGGTACGGCGTGTCGACCAGGCTGTTTACCACGCTGATGTTCGTGCCCGTCATCTTGTCGACGGCGTGGCTCCCCCGGCTCGTCAACGCTTTTCAGGAGTCGCCGCGTCAACTGTACGAAACAGCCCGGCGGCCGATGGAGCTCGTGCTGCTGATGGGCCTGCCGATCTGCGTCCTGACGGCGATGACGGCCCCGCCTGTCATCCGCATCCTCTTCGGTCCGGGCTACGGATCGGCGGCGCCGGTCGTGATGGTCCTCGCCTTGGTGGTTCCCCTGATGTACCTCAACATCATGTTGAACCAGGTCGCCATCGCGGCCAAACGTCAGTCCATTTGGACTTGGATCATGGCCGGAGCGACCGTTGTCAATCCGCTGTTGAACATCGCCCTGATCCCGCTCTTCCAGTCGCACTTTGGCAACGGGGCCGTCGGGGCGGCGTTCGCCCTCTTGCTGACTGAACTCCTCATCGTCGTCGTCGGGTTCCTCGCCGTGGCACGCAAGGTCCTCACTGCCGCCTCGACGTTTCGGTTGCTCCGCGCCGCGATGGCCGGCGGAGTGATGTGGGCGGTCATGTACGCGACGCAAACCTTCGGGTTCGTGGTGTCGGCGCTGGCCGGGGCCCTGATCTTTGCCGCTCTCGTTCCCGTCCTGCGGTTGGCGTGTCCGGAAGATCTGACCGCCCTTCGGCAAGGTGTCGTCCGAGGCTGGGACCGTGGCCGGCGAATGATGCCGCGGCCGACGCCGGCCGCGTCCGGACGCCACGGCCGTGGCAGATCGAATGGTCAACAGCGAGTGGTCAGCAATGTCTGAGCCCGACGTTCGTCCGGGAGGACTCCGATGACGGCGCTGGCAAAAGGCATCACAGCCCTTCGGTCGGGTAGCCGGGAAGCTCCCCCGCGCACTGCACCAAACGGAAACCCACGCGTCTCGGTGGTCGTCCCCTGCTACAACTACGGGCACTACCTGCCGGCGTGCTTGGAGTCCATCCTCGATCAACCGGGCGTAGAGGTAGAGGCAATCGTGGTCGACGACGCCTCGCCTGACGGTAGCGGAGAGGTCGCCGAGCAGCTGGGCGCCGCCGATCCCCGAGTGAGGGTTATCCGCCATCCTCTGAACAAGGGCCACATCACCACGTACAACGACGGGCTGGAGGCGGCGCGTGGGGACTACCTGGTGCTGCTGTCGGCGGACGATCTGCTGGCGCCTCGCTCGCTGGCCCGGGCGGCCGCCCTCCTCGAGGCCAACCCCTCGGTCGGCTTCGTCTATGGCCGGGCCGTGCAGTTTTCGGGCGAGCCTCCCACCGGGGATGCCGGGTCCGTCCGGAGCTGGACGATCTGGGAGGGCCACGACTGGCTGCGAATGCGGTGGCGGACCGGCCGCAACTGCATCTGGTCTCCCGAAGTCATGATCCGCGCCAGCGTTCGAGCGCGAGATCGGCGGCTATCGGGCAGACCTGCCTCACTCTGCCGATATGGAGATGTGGATGCGGGCCGCGGCCACTTCGGACGTCGGCCACATCGACGGGCCGGACCAGGCGTACTACCGCGTCCACACGGACAACATGCACCGCACCAGCTTTGACGGAGCGCGGGCTCGAGGAGCACTCGTCGACCTGCAGCAGAGGCGGCGCACGTTTGAGCAACTTGCTCCGCTTGCACCAAGCCACACCGATATTGAAGCGGCCCAACGGGCGCTGGCCATCGAGGCGCTCACGGTGGCGATTCGCTCCATCAGCTGGTCGCAGCCCGACCCGCCCCTGGTACGTGAACTGGCCGACTTCGCCGCCAACGTCGACCCGGATGCCCCCCGACTCCGACAGTGGGCACCGGTACAACGACTCCTGGCCATGGGCCCAACGCGGGCCAAGCGGCATCCGGCCTTCGTCGCGCGGGAAGTGGTCGAGCGGGCCAAGGACATGGCACGGCGCTGGCGCCGGTCATACTGTCGCGGAGTCTGATCGTGATGACCAAAGACGAGAACGGCCGAACCTGCCTTGGAAGGAACATTTCGGTGACCACCGACCACCATCGAGGAACATCGGAGACAGACGAACAGCGGATGGTCTTCGTGCTGGAGCAGGCTCTCGGCCATGTGACCCACGGTCGGCACATCGAGCACGTCATCGCCGAGGCGCCCGGCATCGCCCCGAGCGTCATCCGTATCGAGCAGAGCCCGCCGAGCCTGACGAGGCGGCTGCCGCTGTTTTCCTCCTGGTCCTTCGAGGCGAGCTGGGCCAGCGCGAGCGGCGCTGCGCACGCGGCTGGCCCAGGGTCCCGTAGACGCGCTGTTCTTCCACACCCAAGTCACGGCACTTTTCTCCGTCCAGGAGATGCGGTCCATCCCCACCGTGATCTCCATGGACTGCACCCCGGTCAACTACGACGACTTCGGGTATGGCCACGCTCGCCAGGGGGCGGCGGTGGAGCGGGCCAAGTGGCGCATGAACCGGAGGGCTTTGGACGCCGCCGGTGCGGTCGTCACCTTCTCGCGCTGGGCCGCGGACTCAGTCGTTCGCGACTATCACGTGCCCGACAACAAGGTTCGGGTCGTCCGGCCGGGTGTCGACCTGTCCCGTTTTCGCACTGCCAACGACCGACGGGCCAACGCTCGGCCTCGGGTGCTCTTCGTGGGAGGGGACTTCTCGCGCAAAGGCGGCGAAGACTTGCTCGAAGCCATGGAGTTGCTCGGCGACGAAGTCGAGCTCGACATCGTCACGGGGGTCAGGCCCCATTCGATCCCGGCGGCGACGTCCACTCGGGTCGATCTCGGGCTTGACCACGCATCGGATGAACTGTTCGAGCTGTACCGCCAAGCTGACATCTTCGTCCTGCCGGCACTCGGCGAGTGCTACGGACAGGTCATCGCTGAGGCCATGGCGAGTGGCCTTCCTGTCGTCGCCACCAACATCGGCGCGATCCCTGAGATCGTGGAGGACGGAGTGAGCGGCGTGCTCGTCCCACCGCATTCGCCTTCGGCGTTGGCCGATGCGCTGCAAATGCTCGTCCAGCAACCCGAGCGGCGTCGCTCGATGGGTGACCGCGGCCTGCAACTCGCACATCGTGACCACGACGCGAGACGCAACATCGAATCGGTCCTCGAGCTCATGACCGGCTTGTCGCGATCAGGGCAAAGCGGGTCGCGGGAGAGGCGCCTGGGACCGGCTCCACTGTGGTCACACCCAGTGGACACGAACAACGAGAACAACAAAGAAAACGAGGACACCGTGGAGAACGGGGAGAACGAGGAGCGCTAGATGTGCGGCCTACGCCTCGAACGTTTCGACACGGCAGTGGTGGTGTGTACTCGGAACCGCCCGGCCGATCTGCGCCGATGTCTGGCCAGCCTGGCCGCCGCGCCATCGCCGGACTACCGGGTGATCGTGGTCGACCAGAGCGACGGCATGGAAACGGCGGCCGTCTTCGATGAGTTGGTCGGCGGGAAGTCCGGCTTCGAGTACCTGGCCAGCGGGCGCATCGGAGCGTCCATTCGCGCGCGATCAGGGTGCCCGGTCGGTGCGGAGTGGCCTCGTGCTCTTCACCGACGACGACTGCGAGGTCACGGACGATTGGGTCGAGAACTGGCGTCGGTTCTTCGAAGCACATCCCACGGTCGGGATCGCGTTCGGAAAAGTGGCTGTTCCCGAATTCGATCCGATGGCGGGTCACATCCCGAACTTCGATCCCGGCCTCCCGGACCGGATCTGGGCCCCGAGGTGTTCTTCGCGCGGAGCGGGGGTCGTCGGCATGGGTGCGAACATGGCCGTCCGACACGACGCCTTCGATGTCGTGGGAGGCTTCGACGAGATCCTCGGTCCCGGAGCACGTTTGATTGCCGGCGAGGACCACGACTTGGCCCTACGAATGGTCGAGCGCGGATATCAGCTCGGTCATACGGCACAACCGACCGTGACGCACTACGGGTTCCGGAACAAGACCGAGGCGTCTCGACTCGGACAGCAGTATGGCGCCGGCACCGCAGCCATGTACCTCAAGCATGTCCGCTGCCGTGACTGGAGGGCGGCGAGATTCATGGCTGGAGACTTCTGGCGCCTTCTCGCCAGGATCGTCCGCAGCGGCCTCACCGGAGAGCGCCCGACCGGACTCAACAGTCTGCGCGGCTTCGTGGCGGCCATCCCGGCCGCGGCGAGCTGTCCGGTCGACGTCGACCGACGGGTGTACACGACCTCCGAGCCGTCGATCTCCCCATCTTTTTCGGAGGTGATGCCATGAGTTCGTCAAGAACGCTCATGCTGGTGTCCGCCGACGCCGGACAGCGCCTTCGAGCGGAGGTGCGAGCGGGCGTACGGCCCAGACCCGAGTACCTGCGCCTGGAGGACCGTCACGGCGTTCGGCTACTCGACTGGAGCGGGCTTTCCGTGGCCCCGCATCGCAGGTCGGTCGGGCTCTCTCTCCGCCATACCAGCGCCGCCCTCGCCGAGCTCTCGCACACGGACGTCGTGTTCTCCGACGGCGAGCACGTTGGCATCCCCATGGCCCTCGCCATGCGAGCCAAGCGGTGCACCACGCCGCACCTCGTGATCGGGCACCACTTGGCGAGCGCACGCAAGGCGCCGATCGTCCAGTGGTCGAAGGCCCATCGGAAGATGGACCGCGTCCTGGTCCACTCGCCCAACCAGATCGACCTGCTCCACCGCCGGCTGGGCTTCTCCCTTCAGCAGCTGCACCTGGTGCCCTACGGAGTGGACACCGATTACTGGACTCCCGGCCCGCGTGGCGAAGACGTGGATCTGGTCCTCTCCACCGGCCGGGAGCATCGCGACCACCAGACGCTCGTCGACGCGCTCGGCGGCACCGCCCGCCTGTTCGTCACCGACAGCAGTGCCCACTCACCTCGGGCGCACCGGCGGGGGCCTCAGGGTTGGCCCGAGTGGGTCGAGCGCCGGGCGCTCAGCTATCTCGAGCTGCGCCGCGCACTACGACCGGGCGACGGTCGTCGTCGTGCCCCTGTTGCCCACGGCGTACCCCTTTGGCATCACCTCGCTGCTCGAGGCCATGGCCATGGCGAAGGCGGTCGTCGTCTCCGACACCGAGGGCCTGCGCGGCATCGTCGAACACGGACAGACGGGTGTGGTCGTGCCGCCGGGCGACCCTGCTGCCATGCAGCGCGCCGTGCGAGAACTGCTGGCGGACGCCGACGCCCGCGAGGCGCTGGGGCAGTCGGCGCGGGAAGCCGTCCTCGAACGCTTCAGCCTCGATCAATTCGTCGACGAGCTCGGACGCCACCTCGACGAGCTGGCCGGGGTGTCGCGCACACCGGAGCCCGTGCAATGAGCCGGGTGCTCTTGCTCTCGCCGGGAACGCCGTTGCCCACGTGGGGCGCGGGGACACGCATCTACCAGCTGGCGCGTCACCTCTCCTCCGAACACGAAGTCACGCTCCTCAGTTACGCCGAGCCGTCAGAGATGCCGAAGGTTGCCGCACTCCGTGACTTCTGCCGGGACGTCCGCCTCGTCCCCGCACGCCCGGACGGCCCCATCATCCGTCGGGCGCGCCAGGCCCGCTGGACCGCCTCGCGCCTGCCCTTCCACGCGCGCGAGTTCTACGGCGCGCGGATGCAGGCCGCCCTCGACTCGCTTCTGGCCGAACGCCGGTTCGACATCGTCCAGATCGAGCTGCTCCAGATGACCTGCTTCCGACTCCGCACTGACGCCAGAGTCGTGCTCGACGAGCACAACGTCGAATACGAGCTGCTCCGCCGCATGAATCAGGGGGAGCGCTCCGCCATCCGCCGCGCCCACCACCGCCTCGAGGAGCGCAAGGTCCGACGCTACGAGCAGGTGGGGTGGGGACGCGTCGACGGCGTAGCCGTGACCTCCCGGCGGGAAGAGCTGATCGTGCGCCAGGACGCTCCCACTGTGCCGACCGCCGTCATCCCCAACTGTGTCGACCTCGAATACTTCTCCCCCGGCGACGAGGAACCCGAGCCAGGCCAGATCGTCTTCACCGGTCTGCTCACCTACCGGCCCAACCTCGACGCAGCGCGCCACCTCGTCGACGACATCTTGCCCCGCATCCGCGAACGACACCCCAGCGCCACGCTCACCATCGTGGGAGCCGGCCGGGCCTCCGATCTCGAGGCCCTGCGGCGACCTCGGGTCAACGTGACCGGCTGGGTCACCGACGTGCGCCCGTACCTCCGGCGCGCGTCGGTGATCGTCGCGCCCCTCCGCATCGGCGCGGGCACCCGCCTCAAGGTCGTCGAGGGCCTCGCCATGGCCAAGCCGATGGTCTCGACCACGGTCGGGTGCGAGGGGATCGACGTTCGCTCGGGAGAACACCTCCTCGTGGCCGATTCCCCCGACGACTTCGCCGATGCCGTCGCGCTGTTGCTGCGCGACCGCGCGCTGTGCCGTCGGCTGGGCGACGCGGGGCATCGCCTCGCCCGCGACCACTACTCATGGAGGGCCGCGACGGACCGGCTGAGCGAGCTCTTCGACCGGCTGATTCTCACGCCGGTCGCGAATGGCGGCCGAGCGAATTGAAAATGCGATCGACACGCCCCCGCCAATGTCCCGGGACAATTCCGCTTTGTCCGCCGGTTGCGCTGCTTAAGCGATCACTAAATCTCCGCGCGCGGACGCCAGCGTTGGGACATGCAGCCCGAGTCTCTCCGGGACGCGCTCGCCCGTTACTGTCCTGCGCTTCTGACTGGCTTCCGGAGCGCGGACGTGATGGCTCGCGGCCCGAGGGCGCCAATCAATCGAAGAATCAATCTCTAAGAGAGGCGAAGCTGACATGAGCGCGCTTTTTTCTCGCGGTGGGGTGACTCGCGTACTTGTCATCGCCTGTCTCGCCGCGCTGTTGGCACCGGTGATCGCGCTCGGCGCGCCGACCGTCTTCAAGGCGGGAGCGACCGATCCGTGCGGCACCGGCGGCAATCCGATCAGCTGTGAGAACAGCAAGCCAGGCGATCCGATGGCCAACTGGCAGGTGAGCGGCGTCGGCGACACGAGCATCCAGGGGTTCGCCACCTCCATGAGCGTCAATCTGGGCCAGACCGAGTCCTTCAAGGTCCAGACGACCGCAGCGTCGTGGCACATCGACATTCTCCGGCTCGGCTATTACGGCGGCGACGGAGCTCGCCTGATCGCCAGTGACATTCAGCCGTCCGCTCCGCAGCCCCAGACGCAGCCGAGCTGCCTCTCCGATTCCTCGACCGGGCTGATCGACTGCGGCAACTGGGCCGTCTCGGCTTCCTGGACCGTGCCCACCACCGCGGTCTCTGGCGTCTACATGGCCGAACTTGTTCGCGACGACACGGGCGGCAAGAGCCAGATCCCCTTCGTCGTGCGTGACGACGCCAGCCACTCGGACGTCCTGTACCAGACCTCCGACGAGACCTGGGAGGCCTACAACACCTGGGGCGGCAACAGCCTGTACCAGTGCGCGGGGGCTCAGCCTCCGGCGCCCTTCGCAAGCGACACGAAGCCCGTCTGTCCCCCCGGCAACCCGCAGGGCTACCAGGGCGCCTTCGCGGTCTCGTACAACCGGCCTTGGCACACCGCGCTCGATGACAACGGCGAGTCCTGGCTGTTCAACGCCGAGTTCCCGATGATCGAGTTCCTCGAAAAGAACGGGTACGACCTCAGTTACACCAGCGAGTCCGACGTCGACGCCAGCGGTTCGCTCCTCCTCAACCACAAGGTATTCATTTCCTCGGGGCACGACGAGTACTGGTCGGCCAACCAACGCGCCAACGTGACCAACGCCCGCAACCATGGCGTGAGCCTGGCCTTCTTCAGCGGGAACGAGGTCTTCTGGAAGACACGGTGGCTCCCGAGCACCGACGGCTCCAACACGCCGTACCGGACGCTGGTCACCTACAAGGAGACCCACTTCAACGCGCCGACCGATCCCCAGGATCCGGGGACGTGGACCGGGACGTGGGAGGACCCCCGCTTCAGCCCGCCCGCGGACGGCGACAATCCCCCGAACTCGCTCACGGGTCAGGACTTCGCGGTCAACTCCGGCACCACCGACATCCAGGTGCCGTCGCAATACGCGTCGGAGCTGCTCTGGCGCAACACCGCGGTGGCCAAACTCGCGGCAGGGCAGTCGGTCACACTCGGCAAGGGACTGGGCACGCTCGGCTACGAGTGGGACGTCGACAGCGACAACGGTTTCCGTCCCGCGGGTGAGATCGATCTCTCCTCGACGACCGAGACCGGAGCACAGGTCTTCCCCGACTACGGGACCAATGTCGTGAACGGGACGGCCACGCATCACCTGAGCCTGTACAAGGCGGCGAGCGGGGCCTACGTCTTCGGGGCCGGCACCGTTCAGTTCGCCTACGGGCTCGCCAGCTCCAACCCTTCCGGCGCCCAGCCCGACACCAACATGGAGCAGTTCGCGATCAACTTGTTCGCGCTGATGGGCGCGCAGCCGACCACGCTCACCACCGGTCTGGTGGCCGGTTCAGCGTTCACCGACACGACACCCCCGACCTCCAAGATCACCTCGCCCGCTCCTGGCGCCACGTTCGCCGACGGGGCCCCGGTGACCATCTCGGGGACCGCCACCGACGCCGGCGGCGGAGTAGTGGCTGGCGTCGAGGTCTCCACGGACGGCGGCAACACCTGGCACCCAGCGACGGTCATGCCGGGCGGGTCGACGACCTGGTCCTACAGCTGGGTGGCCGCCCACGGCAGCCCCACCGCCACCATCGAGACGCGTGCGACCGACGACAGCGGCAACATCGAGACGCCGTCCGACGCGGAGACGGTCAACGTCAACTGCCCCTGCTCCATCTGGGGTTCGAGCTTCACGCCGACGACCGCCGACTCGGGACAAAGCTCGCCCGTGGAAGTCGGGGTGAAGTTCACCTCCGACACGTACGGCACGATCAACGGAATCCGGTTCTACAAGTCGACGGCCAACACGGGGACTCATATCGGCAACCTATGGACGGCGAGCGGCCAGCTGCTGGCGTCTGCCACCTTCACCAGCGAGTCTGCGTCGGGCTGGCAGTCGGTGAGCTTCTCGCAACCGGTTCCGATCCTTCCCCACACCACCTACGTGGCGTCCTACTTCGCCCCCAAAGGCCACACCGCCGACGACGACTACTACCTCTACGAGAACCCGCAACCCGCCACCATGGGCCCGACCGTCGCCGATAGCCCGCCGCTGCACGCGATTCGGAGCACCGCGACCAACGGTGGTGACGGCGTCTACACCAACAGCAGCTCAAGCACCTTTCCCGCCAACGCGGACACCGGCTCCAACTACTGGGTCGACGTTTCCTTCACCTCGCAACCGGCACCGGGAGCGGCCAGCAACGTGACGGCCACCGCCGGCTACTCCTCGGCGACCGTGGCCTGGTCGGCCCCGACGACAGGCGGACCCGCGACGACCTACACGATCACGCCCTCCGTGGCCGGAGTCGCGCAGGCGGCGACCACGGTCACCGGCTCGCCGGCGCCGACGACTGCGACGGTGACCGGCCTGACCAACGGCACGAGTTACACGTTCAGAGTGACCGCCTCCAACCCCGCCGGGTCGGCCGCGGCATCGGCGGCGTCCAATGCGGTGACCCCGAGCAGCACGGCACCTCCTGTGTTCGTCCAGCAGGCTGGCTCCCAGGCGGCTTCGGCCAAGAGCATCTCCGTCCAGCCTTCTCGCTCCGTGACCGCGGGCAACCGCTTGGTGGTCGAGGTCGCGGCGTACAACAGCTCGAAACCGAGCATCACCGCGGTCACCGACACAGCGGGCGACACCTTCACGCAGCTCTCTTCCACTACCGCACCCGATGGCACGGTGCTCACTACGTGGACCGCCGTCGTCACCTACAGCGGCGGTACCCAGCCGACGATCACCGCGACCGCCGGCGCGGCGTCCGACCTCGGGATCACAGCGCTCGAGTACGCCGGACTCTCGACAGCGAACGGTGCCGCCGTCCTCGACTCCTCGGTCAGCGCGAGCGGGACCACGGGTACGACTGCGGCCACGGTCAGCTCCGGCGCGACCGCGGCAGCCGGCCACACGAACGAGCTCGCCCTCGGTCTGTACGCCGACTCGGGTTACAGCGACACCCTCACCACCGGGTCCGGATGGACGCTCCGTTCGAACGTCTCGCCGGTGAGCACCGTCGAGACGTTCACTGAGGACGAGCTGCTCAACAACGGCGCCACAGCGACGGCCACGGTCGGCACCGGCGCGAAGACGCCCTGGGCGCTCACCACGCTCCTGCTCAAGCCCGCCTCCGCGACCCCGCCGACGGCGCCCAGTACGCCGAGCAGTGTGACGGCAACCGCAGGCAACGGCTCGGCCACGGTCAGCTGGACGGCACCTGACAACGGCGGAAGCATCATCACCTCCTACACCGTCACGCCGTACGCCGGGTCGACCGCAGGGACACCGGTGACCATCGCCAACCAAAGCCCGAACGAGTCGACGACGATCACCGGACTCACGAGCGGCACCACCTACACCTTCACGGTGAGCGCCACCAACAGCGTCGGGACCAGCGCGGCATCCGCACCGTCCAACGCCGTCACACCGCAGGCGCAGGCCGCGCCCGGCGCGCCCACCGGCGTCAGCGCGGCGTCCGGCAACGGCAGCGCCACGGTCTCGTGGACCGCGCCTTCGAACGGCGGCAGCACGATCAGCGGCTACACCATCACGCCCTACACCACCGGCGAGGGCTCGACCGCCCTTACGCCGGTGACGATCACCGGCAACCCCCCGGCGACGACGGCCACCGTGCCCGGACTGACCAATGGCACCGCCTACCAGTTCACCGTGAGCGCCACCAACGCCATCGGAACCGGACCCGGTTCCACCCAGACGGCACAGGTCACCCCGGCCGGGCCGCCGCTCGCGCCCACGGCCGTGACCGCGACGGCGGGTCCGGCCTCGGCCAACGTGACCTGGACCGCGCCTGATCCCCAAGGCAGCCCGATCACGTCCTATACCGTCACGCCTTACGTCGGGTCGACGCCGCAGGTCCCCGAGACCCTGAGCGGTTCGCCCCCCGCCACCTCGGCTCTTATGGCGGGACTGACCGACGGAACGAGCTACACCTTCGTCGTCACTGCGACCAATGCGCTCGGCACGAGCGTGATCTCCTCCCCATCCCCTGCAGTAACACCGGCCGATGTTCCTGCGCCGCCGGCGGCCGTGACCGCCGTCACGTCCGGCTCAGGCTCGCTGTCGGTGTCGTGGACGCCGCAGTCGAACAGTGGCTCTTCGATCGCCTCCTACACCGTGACCCCCTACGTCGGGACGACCGCGGGCACGCCGGTGACTGTCAGCGGCTCGCCGCCGGCGACCACGACCACCATAAGCGGGCTCACCAACGGCACGACCTACACCTTCACTGTCACGGCTACGAATGCCATGGGACCGAGCGTCGCCTCGGCAGCTTCCAATCCCGCCACCCCGGTCGCCGCACCCGAATCGTGCCCCTGCACCATTTTCGGGTCCCAGGTCCCCTCGACTCCTGACTCGGGAGACAGCTCGTCGGTCAACGTCGGAACGGCCTTCACCACGGACACCAGCGGCTACGTGTCCGGCATGCGCTTCTACAAGGCCTCCACCAACACGGGCACCCACGTGGGCAGCCTGTGGAGCTCGAGCGGCACATTGTTGGCCCAGGCCACCTTCAGCAACGAGACCGCGTCGGGGTGGCAGCAGGTGAGCTTCTCCGCGCCCGTCGCGGTGACGGCCGGCACCACCTACGTCGTGTCCTACTACGACCCCAACGGGCACTACTCGCAGACTCCCAGCGGCCTCACCACGCCGGCCGCGGGGCCACCGCTCTACGCCCTTGCCTCGGCCAACGCGCCCAACGGAAACGGTGTGTTCACCTATGCATCGACGACTGCGTTCCCCGTCAACAGCTGGCAGGCGAGCAACTACTGGGTCGACGCGGTCTACTCGCAGACGCTTCCGTCGGTCCCCGCGGCACCGACGGGGGTGACGGCGACCGCCGGGAACGGCAGCGCCACCGTCTCGTGGACCGCGCCGAGCAGCAGTCCGTCGATCACGTCCTACACGGTGACCCCCTATGTCGGGACGACGGCGGGGACGCCGGTGACGGTCAACGGCTCGCCGCCGGCGACGACGGCCACGCTGAGCGGACTCACCAACGGAACCACCTACACGTTCAAGGTCACGGCCACCAACTCGCTCGGGACCGGACCCGCTTCCGCGGCGTCCAACGCCGTGACACCGGCCGCCGTTCCGGCGGCACCGACGGGGGTGACGGCGACGACGGCCGGATCGGGCGCGGTGTCGGTGTCGTGGACTGCGCCGAGCAGTAGCTCGTCGATCACCTCCTACACCGTGACCCCCTACGTCGGCACGACCGCGGGGACGCCGGGGACGGTCAGCGGCTCGCCGCCCGCCACCACGGCCACGCTGAGCGGACTCACCAACGGGACCACCTACACCTTCGTCGTGACCGCCACGAGTTCGGTGGGGACGAGCACAGGATCGGCCGCCTCCAACCCGGCCACGCCCGAGGCCTCTCTCTCGTGCCCGTGCAACGTGTTCGGCACCCAGACCCCGGGCACCGTCGACTCGGGGGACGGCTCGTCGGTGAACCTCGGGATGGCTTTCACCACCGACACCACGGGCTACGTGACCGGCGTGCGCTTCTACAAGGCCTCCACCAACACGGGCACTCACGTCGGCAGCCTGTGGAGCGCGAGCGGCACCTTGTTGGCCCAGGCCACCTTCAGCAACGAGACCGCGTCGGGGTGGCAGCAGGTGAGCTTCTCCACGCCCGTCGCGGCGACGGCCGGCACCACCTACGTCGTGTCCTACTACGACCCCAAGGGCCACTACTCGGTCACGGCCAACGGCTTGAACACTCAGGTCAACGCGCCGCCGCTCTACGCGCTGGCGTCGGCCAACGCGCCCAACGGCAACGGGCTCTACCTCTACGGGAGCGGGGCTGCCTTCCCGACGAGCACCTACCAGGCGAGCAACTACTTCGTCGACCCGGTCTTCACGACGGCTGCGATGCCGGCCGCACCCACCGCCGTCACGGCGACCGCCGGGAACGGCAGCGCCACCGTCTCGTGGACCGCGCCGCCCGGAACCATGACGTCCTACACGGTGACCCCCTACGTCGGGACGACGGTGGGGACGCCGGTGACGGTCAACGGCTCGCCGCCGGCGACGACGGCCACGCTGAGCGGACTCACCAACGGAACCACCTACACGTTCAAGGTCACGGCCACCAACTCGCTCGGGACCGGACCCGCTTCCGCGGCGTCCAACGCCGTGACACCGGCCGCCGTTCCGGCGGCACCGACGGGGGTGACGGCGACGACGGCCGGATCGGGCGCGGTGTCGGTGTCGTGGACTGCGCCGAGCAGTAGCTCGTCGATCACCTCCTACACCGTGACCCCCTACGTCGGCACGACCGCGGGGACGCCGGGGACGGTCAGCGGCTCGCCGCCCGCCACCACGGCCACGCTGAGCGGACTCACCAACGGGACCACCTACACCTTCGTCGTGACCGCCACGAGTTCGGTGGGGACGAGCACAGGATCGGCCGCCTCCAACCCGGCCACGCCCGAGGCCTCTCTCTCGTGCCCGTGCAACGTGTTCGGCACCCAGACCCCGGGCACCGTCGACTCGGGGGACGGCTCGTCGGTGAACCTCGGGATGGCTTTCACCACCGACACCACGGGCTACGTGACCGGCGTGCGCTTCTACAAGGCCTCCACCAACACGGGCACTCACGTCGGCAGCCTGTGGAGCTCGAGCGGCACCTTGTTGGCCCAGGCCACCTTCAGCAACGAGACCGCGTCGGGGTGGCAGCAGGTGAGCTTCTCCACGCCCGTCGCGGCGACGGCCGGCACCACCTACGTCGTGTCCTACTACGACCCCAAGGGCCACTACTCGGTCACGGCCAACGGCTTGAACACTCAGGTCAACGCGCCGCCGCTCTACGCGCTGGCGTCGGCCAACGCGCCCAACGGCAACGGGCTCTACCTCTACGGGAGCGGGGCTGCCTTCCCGACGAGCACCTACCAGGCGAGCAACTACTTCGTCGACCCGGTCTTCACGACGGCTGCGATGCCGGCCGCACCCACCGCCGTCACGGCGACCGCCGGGAACGGCAGCGCCACCGTCTCGTGGACCGCGCCGCCCGGAACCATGACGTCCTACACGGTGACCCCCTACGTCGGGACGACGGTGGGGACGCCGGTGACGGTCAACGGCTCGCCGCCGGCGACGACGGCCACGCTGAGCGGACTCACCAACGGAACCACCTACACCTTCGTCGTGACCGCCACGAGCTCGGGTGGGACGAGCGCAGCGTCGGCCGCCTCCAACCCGGCCACGCCCGAGGCCTCTCTCTCGTGCCCGTGCAACGTGTTCGGCACCCAGACCCCGGGCACCGTCGACTCGGGGGACGGCTCGTCGGTGAACCTCGGGATGGCTTTCACCACCGACACCACGGGCTACGTGACCGGCGTGCGCTTCTACAAGGCCTCCACCAACACGGGCACTCACGTCGGCAGCCTGTGGAGCTCGAGCGGCACCTTGTTGGCCCAGGCCACCTTCACCAATGAGACCGCGTCGGGGTGGCAGCAGGTGAGCTTCTCCGCGCCCGTCGCAGTGACGGCCGGCGCCACCTACGTCGTGTCGTACTACGACCCCAACGGGCACTACTCGGTCACGGCCAACGGCTTGACCAGCCAGGTCAACGCGCCGCCGCTCTACACGCTGGCCAGCGCCACCGCGCCGAACGGCAACGGGCTCTACCTCTACGGGAGCGCCGCGGCGTTCCCGACGAGCACCTACAAGGGGAGCAACTACTTCGTCGACCCGGTCTTCACGACGGCATCGAGCTGACCATGACAGGTCTTTTCGCAGTCACACCGCCCTCGTTGGCGATCGACGTCGTCCGGGTGGTCTTCGCCCTGGCCGGTATCGCCACGGCCGGCGCCGCGCTGTACCTGGTCGTGCTCGCGTTCGCCTCGTTCTCGTCCGGGCGCCGGCCAGGCGGTGCGCCGCCACCGAGGAGCCGAATCGCGGTGTTGGTGCCGGCCCACGACGAGGCAGCGCTCGTCGGCCGGTGTGTCACCTCCCTGCGGCAGCAGTCGTATCCGGCCGAGCTGTTCGACATCGTTGTGATCGCCGACAACTGCACGGACGACACCGCGGCGCGCGCCGAGGCTGCCGGTGCCACAGTGATGGTCCGAACCGCCCCGGACGTCCACGGCAAGGGACCGGCGCTCCGCTGGGCGATGGACCGCCTGCTCGAGTGCGATCCAGACTTCGCCGCCGTCGTCGTGGTCGACGCCGACTCGGTCGCCGAACCCGGTCTGCTCCGGGGACTCGTCGCCCGCTTCGAGCAGGGCGCGCCGGTAGTGCAGGCCGAATATCTGGGCCGCAACGAAGACGGGTCGACCCGATCGGAGCTGCGAGCTGCCGCGTTCCTCCTCTTCCATCGAGTGCGGTTCGGCGGACGCGCCGTCCTCGGGCTGCCGTGTCACCTGGTGGGCAACGGGATGTTGTTCAGCCGCCAGTTGCTGGCCGACCATCCCTGGGACGCGTTCACGAGCGCCGAGGACCTCGAGTACTCCATGGACCTGCGGTTGGCCGGGGTGCGACCGGTATACGCCGGTGACACGCGGCTCGGTGCACCCGTCGTCGGAAGTGGGCGGGGGGCACGGGTGCAGCGCCTCCGCTGGGAGGGTGGGCGCTTCCACGTCGTCAGGACCCGCCTGCCGCGGCTGCTCGGTGCGGTGATCGGCCTGCGCCGCTGGTCGCTGCTCGATGCCGCGGTCGATCTGGCGGTGCCCCCGCTCGGCTTGTTGGCCGTGGGTTCGCTTCTCGGAGCGTCGCTCGGGGTCGTCCTCCACCTTGCGGGGGTCGTCCCGGAGTGGGCGGTCGCGCCCTGGCTGCTTGCCCTGGCCGCTGTCCCGTCGTTCGTGGTGGTCGGCCTGGCCGCCGCCCGCGCCCCGCGCTCAATGTGGCGCGCCCTCCTGGTTGCCCCGGTCCTCGTGGTCAGTGAGCTCTGGACCCGGCTTCGGCTCATGGGAGGGCTCGGTGCCACCACCTGGGAGCGCACCGCACGTCCCGGAGAGGAATCAGTTGAAACCTCGTCGGTCGACCTGGTGGCCACCGTGCGATCGAGGAGCGCCGCGTGAACCCCCCTGTCGCGACACTCGACCACACGACGGAGCTCGAGCTCGACCACACGACGGAGCTCGAGTCGACCACACGACGGAGCTCGAGATCGACCGAGTAGCCGGACGACCGGAGCTCGGCGGGGTCCCGATCGATCTGGTCGACCTCGAGCAAGCGGTCGATCGCGCCATGGGAGCCGTCGCCACAGGCGAGTTCACCCAGTTCTGTACGGTGAACCTCGACTTCTTGGTCAACGCCCGCCGCGACCCGGCGACGCGCGCGGTGCTCACCGACAGCGAGGTCAATCTGGCCGACGGCGCGCCCGTTGTCTGGCTCTCTCGTCTGCTCGGTGTCGACCTGCCGGGACGGGTCGCCGGATCCGACATGGTCCCGCGCCTGGCTGCCGCCGCCGCCACCGAGGGCGCCAGCATCTTCTTCCTCGGGGGTGAGGAAGGCAACGCCGCCGTCGCGGCCGATCGCCTGGCCGACACGTACCCGGGCCTCGTGGTCGCGGGCGTCCACGAGCCGCCCCGGGCGTCGCTCGACGACATTGACGACGACGACATCATCGAGCGGCTCGAGGAAAGCGGCGCCGACGTCCTCCTGGTGGCTCTGGGGCACCCCAAGCAGGACAAGTGGATCGCCCGCAACCGGAAGCGTCTCCCCGTCTCGGTCGCCATCGGCGTGGGATGCACGTTCGACCTCATCGCCGGCCGCCGCAGCCGGGCACCACGGTGGATGAGGCGCAGCGGGCTCGAATGGCTCTTCCGGCTGGTCCACGAGCCTCGTCGCCTCGGACTTCGCTACCTCCTCGACGGCTGGTGGTTGCTCACGATCTTTCTCCCCATGACGCTGCGGCAGCGACGCGGCGCCCGCTGACGGAGCGCTGCGCTCGCGACCGCGATCGCCCACCCGACGCCGCCCGCAAAACCGGTCGCGCTAGGAGCTCGGGACAGGCATGCGCGACGCGCCGCTGTCCTTCGCGACCGCCGCCGCCATCGCCTTCTCCTGTGCCTTGGGCTTGTACGGCGCCTGGTCACGGAACATGTCCAAGTACCCATAGGCGCTGTAGTTCAGCGTGGTGAACTCGTTGGCGAACGCCATGCCGTCGGCGATCGCCGCATTCAGCGCAGTGGTCTCCCATCGCTTCATGAACGTGCCGTCGTCGCCCCAGGCGTAGAGGTTGTTGGTGCCGGGGTCGAAGTTGTACTCGCTCATCCCGGTCGGCACCGTTCCGCCGTAGTAGGTGTTCTCCCAGCTGAGGACCAAGCGGTAGTTGTAGCGGAAGTCGCCCGGCGTCATGTTGATGCACTGCGCCTTCGTGGTCGCCTTCTCGCATGGATAGTCGTGATAACTGATGAAGTCGGCGCGCACACCGGCCGCGGCCGTCGTGGCCAAGAAGTAGGCGATGTCCGAGGGATACGAGCCCTGCGTGCCGTCTGAGCTCTCCGCGTACTGCACGGCTGGCCCCCCGAACACGGCCCGGGGGTTGATCGCTCGCAGCTGGGGGATATCCGCGACCCACCGCGTCGTGAGCTGGGCGATGTTCGTGTCGTTGTTCGAGTTGTCGGGCTCGTTGCCGAATTCGTAGATTTCACAGGTCGATCCGAGCATCGACACCACGTGCTCCATCCAGCTGAGGTTGCTCGTCGTGCCGAGCATCATCATGCAATCCATCCCGGAGTTCTGAATGGTGGCGATCCGCTGCTCGATGTCGGCGTCGCTGTAGTCGGCATAGGCCCAGGTACGCATGAGTGTCAGGCCGCCCGCCTTGAGGTCGGCCTGTACCGACGGGAGCGTGTCGACATTCGGCGACGAATACTCGATGGCGTCGTTAGTGCCGAAGACGTAGGACGATGAGAAGTTGGCCCCGCGCAGCGCTCCGGGCAGCAGCGCCCTCGCTCCCGCTTCCCTGCCCGACGAGAGAAGCACGCCAGAAACGGAGCCATTAGCCACCTCGAACGTCGCGGTCGCCATCGCGGCAACCATGAGCGAGCTGGCACCGAGAGCGAGAAATCTCCTGAGCGGGCTGAGCTGACAGAACGGGGTGAGCTCACGAAAGCAGGCGCGCATGGATCGCTCCCTTCACGGTTGGCGGAACCGTCAACGGGCTCCGGATCACCGACACGCCCGCAACGTTCGTTATAACGAAGACGGTGCCGCTCGACCACGGCCGAACGGCCCATGACGTAGTTCGGTGCGGCGTTCCGCCGCGCGTCGCGTCGAGCGAACGCTTATTGGGGATACGTCGCGCTGTCCGCCGCGGCCGCCGCGGCCGCCGCGGCTGCGGTCTTCCGTCTCGTGACCGTGGGCGTGCACCTCATCGGCCCGCGCCGTCTGACCGAGCCAAGCAGCGCGCGTGGACGCGGCGCCGGCAGATCCAACGGCACTAGGGCGATGAGTTCGTGATGGCCATGTCCGACGGGCCGCCGTACGTCTCCACGGCCGCCGCCATCGCTTTGAACTGGGCCTTCGGGCGGTAGGGCGAGGAGTCGCGGAACATGTCCAGGTAGCCGTAGCCCGAGTAGTTGAGCGAGGTGAACTGGTTGGCGAAGGACACGCCGTCCGCGACGAAGGCGTCGAGGGCGGTCGTGGTCCACCGTTTCATGAACGCGCCGTCGTCGCCCCAGGCGTAGAGGTTGTTGGTGCCGGGGTCGAAGTTGTATTCGCTGACGCCTGTCGGAACGGTTCCGCCGTAGTACTGCTTCTCCCATTTGAGGACGATGCGGTAGTTGTACTTGAGGTCTCCCGGCGTCATCTGGATGCACTGGGCCTCCGTCGTCGCTTTCTGGCACGGGTAGTCGTGGAAGCTGATGAAGTCGGCCCGTACTCCCGCCGCTGCGGTCTTGGCGAGGAAGTAGGCGACGTCGCTTGGGTAACTCCCGCTGCCGATGTTGCTCTCGGCCCACTGTGGCGCTGGACCGCCGAAGACCGCTGACGGGTTGAGGGCGCGTAACTTCGGGACGTCGGCGATGAACTCGGAGGTGACTTGAGCGATGCTCGTGTGGTTGTTCGCGTTGTCGGGCTCGTTGCCGAATTCGTAGATCTTGCAGTTCGATCCGAGCATGGACACCACATGTTTCATCCACTTCAGCTTGCTGGTGGTGCCGAGCATCATCATGCACTTCATCCCGGAGTTCTGGATGGTGGCGATCCGCTGCTGAATATCGGCGTCGCTGTAGCCGGCGTAGGCCCAGGTGCGCATGAGCGTCAGACCGCCTGCTTTGAGGTCGGCCTGCACCGACGGGAGCGTGTCGACGTTCGGCGAGGCGTACTCGATGGCGTCGTTGGTGCCGAAGACGTACGACGACGCGAACTTCCCCCACCGCTGCGCGCCGGGGAGCAACTGTGACGCGCCGTCGACCTGACCGGCCCCATCGGGGGCGCCGGGGGACGTCGCGGCTCCCCCGCTCTCCGACGAGGGAAGCAGGCCGGAGGCGGAGCCCATCGGCACCGCGACGGTGGCCATGGCCACGACGGCCACCAGGGGCATGCTGCACCAAAGGGTCGGGGTCTTTTTGGGCGTGCTGAACTCACGGAAGTGGGCGAGCATGGATCGACTCCTTCGCGGTCGGGGGGAACCGTTCGGCGGGGAGCATAGAGAGCGACGGGAAATGCCGGCAACCAGCGTTTAACGGACGCATAACGGAGGGTCACGCACGACTCAAGAGGGTCGCGGGTCGCTCCGTCCGGAGGACCAAACCGCCTTGCGTGGTTGCCCGCCAACGCCGACGCCAATGCCAACGCAACTGGGCGGATGCGGTGCGCGCGACTCGAATGCCTGTTCCGCTGACGCAGGCGCACGGCCGCCGCAACGCGTGCGCCGACCGAACGGCGCTACGAGGGCAGCGGCTTCGGGATCGGCACGTCCGACGGGCCGCCGTGGTGCTCGATGGCCGCCACCATGCCGTAGTACTGAGCTTTCGGTGCGTAGGGCGCGCTGTCGTGGAACATGTCCAGATACCCGCCGCCCGAGTAGTTCAGTGACGTGAACAGGTTGGCGAAGGACACGCCGTCTTGGACCATGGCGTCAAGGGCGGTCGTGGTCCACTGGCTCATGAAGGACGCGTTGCCAGCCCAGGTGTAGAGGTTTTTGGTTCCCGGGTCGAAGTTGTACTCGGTGATCCCGGTGGGGACGGTGTTCCCGTAGTACTGGTCTTCCCAGCCGAGTACCAGGTTGTAGTTGTACTTGATGTCATCTGGCGTCTTGGACAGGCACTGCGACATCGACGTCGAATTCGTGCACGGGTAGTCGTGGTAGCTGATGAAGTCCGCGCGCACGCCGGCAGCGGCGGTGGTGGCCAGGAAGTAGGCGATGTCCGAGGGATAGGAGCCCTGCATGCCGTCTGAGCTCTCCGCGTACTGCACGGCTGGACCCCCGAACACGGCCCGGGGGTTGATCGCTCGCAGCTGGGGGATATCCGCGACCCACCGCGTCGTGAGCTGGGCGATGTTCGTGTCGTTGTTCGAGTTGTCGGGCTCGTTGCCGAATTCGTAGATGTTGCAGCTCGATCCGAGCATGGACACCACATGTTCCATCCAGCTCAGGTTGCTGGTCGTGCCGAGCATCATCATGCACTCCATGCCCGAATTCTGAATCGTGGCGACCCGCTGCTCGATGTCGGCGTCGCTGTAATCGGCGTACGCCCACGTGCGCATGAGCGTCAGGCCACCCGCCTTGAGTGCGGCCTGCACGGATGGGAGGGTGTCGACGTTCGGTGAGGAGTACTCGATGCTGTCGTTGGTGCCGAAGACGTAGGACGAGGTGCCTTTGTCCCAATGTTGCGCGCCTGGCAGCTCCGCCGCGCCGTCGACCTGACCGCCGGCAGCGGAGGCGCGGGGCGACGTCGCGGCTCCCGTGCCGCTGCTCGACGAGGGAAGCGGGTCGGAGCCTGAGCTTCTCGCCACCGCGACGGTCGCCACGGCCAGTCCGGCCACGAGGAGGGTGCTGCAGCCGAGGGCAAGAATCCTTTTCGGCGCGCTCAGCTCACGGAAGTTGGCGAACATCGATCACTTCTTCACGGTTGGGCGAAACGCTCACTCGGCGACGTTCGCACCTTGGGCGATTGCCCTTTCGGGCGACGCCTCCACCAGACCGCCGCCGTCGACGTCCTCGCGGTAGCCGGCTCCGCACGAGCACCGGAGGGAGGAGTCCAACCGCGACCCGCAGCGACACACCCACCCGAGCTGCCGGGCCGGGTTACCCACGACGAGGGCGTGTGCCGGCACAGAACGCGTCACGACGGCACCGGCACCCACCATGGCGTGCTCGCCGATGGTGACCCCGCAGACGATGGTGGCGTTGGCCCCGATGGTCGCGCCGCGCCGGACCAGCGTCGAGGACAGGCTCTCGGCCGACTTCCTGATCGCCGCCCTCGGCGTCAGGTCGTTGGTGAAGATGCAGTTGGGCCCCAAGAAGACCTCGTCCTCGATGACCACGCCGTCGTAGACCTGGACCCCGTTCTTCACCGTCACCCGGTCACCGACGCGCACGCGACCCTCGATGAACGCGTGGTCGCAGATGTTGCAGTCGCTCCCGATGGAGGCACCGCCGAGGACGTGGGCGAAGGCCCAGATTCGTGTCCGCGCGCCGACGGCGGACGTCTCGCACAGCGCATGCGAGTGCACGAAAGGAGCGTCCGTCTCGCCGGTCATCGCAGCGCGTCGGCCAGTGCCTCGGCCACCCGCTCCTGCTGTCTCTCGGTGAGGTGCGGGTGCATCGGCAGGGACAGGATCTCGTCCGCGGCCGCCTCGGCCACCGGGAAGTCTCCCTTCGCGTAGCCCAGGCCGGCGAACGCACCGGTCCGATGAATTGGCGTCGGATAGTGGATGGCGGCGGGGACGCCCGCCGCACCCAAGGCGGCCAGGCAACGGTCCCGCTCGGGCACTCGTACGACGTAGAGGTGCCACACGTGCTCGTTTCCGGCCAAGGTGGCCGGTAGCAGCACGCTCGGGAATTCCAGCGAGCAGGTCCTCATACCGAGCGGCGGCCTGGCGGCGGGCGGCGTTCCATTGGTCGAGGCGGGCCAGCTTGGCCGAGAGGACCACGGCCTGGAAGGTGTCGAGCCGGGAGTTGAACCCGAGCGTCGGGTGCTCGTAACGCGCGCGGCTGCCGTGGTTGCGCAAAGCGTCGAGCGCCGTCGCGACCTCGTCGTCGTCGGTCACGACCGCGCCGCCGTCACCGTAGGCACCGAGGTTCTTCCCGGGGTAGAAGCTGAACCCGGCGGCCAGTCCCCAGCTGCCCGCGGGCCGGCCGTGCCGGCGCGCTCCGTGCGCCTGCGCCGCGTCCTCCACGACCACGAGGCCGGCGGCTTCCGCCGCGGCACCGACACGCTCCATCGGTGCCATCTGGCCGTACAGGTGCACCGGCAGCACGGCCCGGGTGCGCGACGTGCAGGCCTCCGCGATCAGGTCAGGGTCGATGAGGAGGTGCGTCGGATCGCAGTCGACCAACCGGACGTCGGCTCCTGTGCGAGCCACCGCCTCGGCCGAGGCGATGAACGAATTCGTCGGCACGACGACCTCGTCGCCGGTTCCCACGCCCGTGGCCCGCAGCGCGAGCTCCAGGGCGTCGGTCCCGTTGGCGACACCGACGGCATGGGCGCGGCCGCAGTAGGCCGCCCACGCCGACTCGAAGGCGGCCAGGTCGGGACCGCCCACGAAGGCGCAGGTGTCCATGACCCTGTGCAGGCCGGCGGTGACCTCGTGCTCGATCTCCGCGTGCTGCGACGCCAGGTCGACGAACGTGACGGCGGGGGCGGACTGGATGGTGGTGGTCATGCGTATTCCTCCTGTGGCGAACGACTGGACGACGACGGCTCTGGTGAACGATTGGACGATGGCGCCGACTCGACACCGGGCGGGAGCACGGCAACGCGGCGGAGGCGACGGGCAGGAAGGCCGGCCCACACCTCGCCGTCGGGGACGTCGCTCGTGACGCCGGCCCCCATTCCCACCAGTGCCCAGGCGCCGATCCGGCGGTGCTCTCGGACGAGGGCGCCGGCACCGATGTAGGCACCCTCACCGACGGTCACGTCGCCCGCCAACCGGGCACCGCTGCCCAGCGTGGCGAAGTCGCAGACGACGTCGTCGTGGGTGAGGACGACCGACGGCATGACGGCCACGTGCGCCCCGATGCGCACACCGGTGGTGGCGACGACGCCGGCGAGCACCACGGTTCCCGGCCCGACGCTGGCGGAGGGTGGGATGGACGCGGCCGGGTGCACGACCGTGGCCCAACGGCCGGATGGCGACCCGAGGCGGTCGACGATCCGCCGCCGCCAGGTGAAGTTGGACGGGTTCCCGATGGTGACCACGGCTGCAGCCGACGGGTGACGCGTCAGGTCGTCGACGCGTCCGACGACCGGGACGCCGTCGACCGAGGCACCTTGCAGCGCCGGGTCGTCGTCGAGGAAGCCCACCACGTCCCACGTGGGTCGGACCGCGTTGCAGGCTCGAACCGCTTCGAGGGTCTCGCGGCCGAAGCCTCCGGCCCCTACGACGAAGAGTGGGCGTACCGACACTGCGTCAGTCCCCGAACTGTCGCCGGACGGTATCGATGACGCGGTCCTGGTCACTCAGCGACATCGTGTGGTACAGCGGCAGGATCAGCGAGTCGTCCGTCAGGCGCTCGGTCACGGGCAGCGGGACGTGCGGGTGTCCCGCGAAGGCGGGCTCCCGGTGAGCGGCCATGATGCCGCGGCGGGCCGAGATCTTTTCGCGGCCGAGCGCCTCGAGCAGGTCGTTCCGTCCGATCGGTGCGTCGGGTGGCAACAGCAACCAATAGGACTGGAAGTTGCTGGTGCCGTGGAGCGGATCGGTGGCGGTCAGCACGCCCGCCAGATCGGCGAACGCTTCGGAGTACCGGTGGGCGAGCTCGCGTCGGCGTGCCACCATCGCCGGCAGACGGCCCAACTGGACCAGGCCGATGGCGGCCTGCACGTCGGTCAGGCGGAAGTTGAAGCCCGTCTCGAGATACCGCTCCAGCACGGCGACTCCGCTCAGATGGCGCTCGGCGGCCGACACGCTCATGCCGTGCTCGCGGAGACGCCGGGCCCGCTCCGCCACCTCGGGCGACTGGCAGAGCAACATGCCACCTTCACCGGTCGTCACCAGCTTGCGCGGGTGGAAGGAGAAGGTTGCGAGCTCGGCGGCCGCACCAGAGGGCCGGCCGGCGTAGGTCGACCCGAGTGCGCACGCCGCGTCCTCAATCAGCACGATGTCGCGCTCGCGGCACACCCGTCCGATGGCCTCGACGTCTGCCGGTGCGCCTCCCTGGTCCACCACGATGACCGCCCGGGTCGCCGGAGTGAGCACGGCTTCGACGGTCTCGGCGGTCAGGTTCTGGCTCGCCAGGTCGACGTCGGCGAAGACAGGTGTGGCGTCGACGTAGCGCGGGGCGTTGGCAGTCGCGATGAAAGAGAGGGACGGAACCACCACCTCGTCGCCCGGCCCGAGGCCGGCCAGCACCATGGCCAGGTGCAGCGCCGTCGTGCACGAGGAGGTCGCCACGGCGTGCCCCGCGCCCAGGTGTGCCGCGAAGGCCGCCTCGAACTCGGCCACACGCGGGCCTTGCGCCACCCAACCCGACCGCACGGCCTCGGCGGCGGCGTCCGCCTCCTCGGCGCCCAGCCAGGGTTTCATGACCGGGATCGCCGGGCGATCGTCTGCTGGTGCGTCGCGCTCGGGAGCGACTGCGGTCGACGTGTCGGGGGTCATCTCCCGCGCCCGATTCCGCGCGGGACTTATCGTGGGAAATGCACATGGTTCACCGCCAGGGTCTGATGCAGCCTCTGCTGCTCGGTCGGTCGGGTGCCTATGAGTGTACCGACGCCTCGCGCTTTTCGGGGGTCGCCCCCCGACATAAGTTTCACCTAAGGTGTCGATTAATTCGTAAGGTGGCGATAAAGCCGACGATAATTCGGTACTAAGGGCAGTTACCCTCCTACCCTTATGGATCACCTCAGCGGATCGGGCCCCGACACTACGTCTCCAACGAACGGCGTCTCGCTCGGCGGCAGCCGTGTGCTCGTCACCGGCGGCGCCGGAACCATCGGTTCCACCATCGTCGACCAGCTCGTCGATCGTGACGTGGCCGAGGTCGTCGTGCTCGACAATCTCGTCCGGGGACGCCGCGACAACCTGAGCGCGGCGCTCGCATCGGGCCGAGTCGAGCTGGTCGAGGGGGACATCCGCGACCGCGCCTTGCTGGCTCGGCTGCTCCGCGGGACGGACGTCGTCTTCCATCAAGCCGCCATTCGAATCACCCAGTGCGCCGAGGAGCCGCGAACCGCGCTCGAGGTGCTCGTCGACGGAACTTTCGACGTCCTGGAGGCGGCAGTGGAGGCCGGAGTGCGCAAGGTGGTGGCGGCGTCGTCGGCCTCTGTCTACGGCCTGGCCGACACCTTCCCCACCGGCGAGGACCACCATCCCTGGCACAACCGGACCTTCTACGGCGCGGCCAAGGTGTTCAACGAGGGCATGCTCCGGAGCTTCGCCGAGATGTACGGACTGCGGTACGTGGCGCTGCGCTACTTCAACGTCTACGGGCCTCGCATGGACATCCACGGTGTCTACACCGAGGTGCTTGTCCGCTGGATCGAGCGAATCACTGCCGGTAACCCACCGCTCATCCTCGGCGACGGCAAGCAGACGATGGACTTCGTCTATGTGGAGGACGTGGCGCGCGCGAACATCCTCGCCGCGGAGGCAGACGTCACCGACCAGTCCTTCAACGTGGCCAGCGGTGTCGAAACGAGCATCAACGACCTGGCGGACGCGCTGTCGAAAGTGATGGGCTCCGACCTGGCACCCGAGTACGGCCCGGAGCGATCGGTCAACGCCGTTCCCCGCCGACTCGCCGAGACGGCGAATGCCGCCGAGCAACTCGGCTTCGTCGCCAAGGTAGATCTTCACGAGGGCCTGGAACGCCTCGTCGAATGGTGGCACCAGTCTCGCCAAACGTCTTAACCATCGCCCAGGCGCCCATCGTCTGGTGACAGTCCTCGCATCACTGAACCTGGCGAAGCCTGCCGACACGACCCTGCACCGAGAAGAGCCCGGCGGACGCTCGTCCGCAGAAAGAGGTTTGACGACATGACGCCGCAGCTCAATGCGCATGCGCCGGACGACGGTGAGGCGCCGGAGATGTCGGACCCGGTGGACGAGCGCGACACGTGGTTGGACGACATCGGTGCGGCCTTCACCGGTTCGGCGGAGTTCGCGACGGCGATCGTCGAAGGCGAGCCGGGCCTCGGAAAGAGCGCGATGCTCGATGCCGCCGCCAGAGCAGCCCGGCGCGAGGGACACCTGGTGCTGCAGGCACGATGCAGCGAACTCGAGTCCACCTATGACTACGCGTTGGTTCGCCGACTGATTGAGCTGGTCCGGCTGGAGGCATCAGCGACGTTCGATCAGTGCGCCGAACGGCCGTCCGTGCTGCCCGAGACGACGGCGATGCCGGGGGCAGACCGGGCGGTCGATCCGGACGGAACCGATCCGGACATCGACACCACGAGCAGCGTCACGGATCTCTACACCGAGGTGTCCCGCGTGGCCCTGTGGCGGCCGGTCGTCGTCGCGGTCGACGACCTTCAATGGTGCGACTCGCCGTCCGCCGCGGCCCTGGTCTATTTGGCGCGGCGGGCGATGCCCGGGCGGATCCTGCTCCTCGCGGCCGCGTCCCCGCACAGCCGCGGCACGAGACCGGCGCCGCCGACGAGCTCATGGCGGAGCCGAGGAGCCGTGTCCTGCACCTCCGTCCGCTCTCGCCCGGAAGCGTGGCGCGTCTGGTCCAAGGACAGGTCCCCCACGCGTCGGCGGTCCTCGTCGAGGCCTGTCAGTCGGCGAGCGGGGGCAACCCTTTCCTGCTCCTCTCCCTCCTGGCCGAGCTGCGCCGGCATTCCACGCCCGACCACGCCGAAGACGCGGCCGCGGTCGACACCCTGGCACCGCGCGTCGTCGCCCGGTCGATCCGCCGGCGGCTCGCCGCTGTGCCCGCCTTGTGGCTGCGCATCTTGCAGGTGACCGCTCTCCTGGGCGACGCGGCCGACCTCGCGTCGGTGGCCGACCTGGCCGAAGCCGACCCGGAAGAGGTCGTCCCCGCTATCGACGCGATGGTGGGACTCTGCCTGCTGCACCGCGACGACGCCTTCAAGTTCCGCTACCCCCTCGAACGGTCGACGGTGTACGCGGAGATGCCGCCGGCCGTCAAGGCCCAGGCGCACGCCAAGGCGGCCCGGGTGCTGTCCGGGCGGCAGTTTCCGGTCGAGCAGGTGGCGCGACACCTCGTGCTCAGCGAACCGGCCGGCGACGCCTGGACGATCGACCAACTCGAAGCGTGTGCAGACCAGCTCCTCGCCTCCGGTCACGACGAGCTGGCGGTGCAATGTCTCCGCCGCGTGCTGCGAGAGCCCCTCGACGAGCGTGATCGCGGCCGGCTTCTGATTCTCGCCGCCGCCGCAGAATCGCACGTCGTGGCCGCGACGGCCGGACTCCCCTACTTGCGCACGGCCGTGGAGCTCGAGGCCGATGCCCGGGATCTCGCCGTGTCGGCCCTCGACCTGGGCCGCGCCCTCCCCGAGGGCGTCGAGCGCTCGGAACTGGCGATGCTGCTGCCCACGATCGCGGGCAGGCTCGATGACAGTGATCGCGGCACCGAGGAGTTTCGGCTCCGTTTGGAGCTGACCGCGGCGGCGGGGCGGCTCCTCCCCGACACCGCCGGTGCGCAGATCGTCGAGACCATCCTCGATGGGCGCCACGAGGGGGCGGATCGCTTGGAGCGCCAGGCCCTGGCCCAGCTCGCGTCGATTCGCTCCCTCGACGGGCGCCGATGGAATGCCGACGCGGTGGCCGAGCTCGCGCAGCAGCTGGTCGACACGGACGAGCTCGCTGCGACCGACCCCACCGACGTGCGCCTCTGGATCCGCGGGCTGGCGACGATCGCTTGCGCCGGTCGGTTCGAGCACGCCGCCACTCAGGCGGAGCGAGCCCGGGCGCTCGCGGCGGAATGCGACGACGAACGCGGCCTTCCTCGAGCTCACCAGCGTGCTGGCATACGTGCGCCTGCTCCAGGGTTCGTTGGAAGCGGCCGAAAAAGAGAGTCGCCGCTGCACCGGCCCCGACAATCCGAGCACAGCCGGCGCGTCGGTGGAGTCCGAAGCCTCGCAGCGGGCCCGCGTCGTCCTCGCCGCGGTCCTCGCAGAACGTGGTCGCCAGGATGAGGCGCGCCACCTCCTCGAGACGCGCCCGATCCCCCGGAGCTTCCCCGGTCTGGTGATGCTCGAGCTGCGGGGCAGGTTGCGCCTCGAGTCCGGTGACACCGAGTCGGCGCTGACGGACCTTCGTGAGGCGGCCAACCAAGCTCAGAAACTGGGGATCGAGAACCCCGCCGTCTGCACGTGGCGCGCTGCCCTGGCGCTGGGCCTCCACCGCACCGGCGCCTCGGACGAAGCGTGGGAACTGGCACAGGAGCAGGTCTCGGTCTGCCGGGCCTTCGGCGCCGCGTGGTCGCTCGGCGCAGCGCTTCGCACGGCCGCGACCGTCGCGCCGCCGGCGAATCGTCTTCCGCTGATCACCGAGGCGGTGGAGGTCCTGGAGCACTCCGGCGCCGCCTTGGAGTTGGCGCACGCACTCGTCGACCTCGGTCAGCTTCTCGTCGCCAGTGGTGACAAGAAGACGGCACGCGAGGTGCTGCGCCGTGGGGCCGATGCGGCGTTCCGCTGCAGCGCAACGCCGCTCGTCAACCGCGCCGTCGAGCTGCTGCGCGCCGCTGGGGCACGTCCCCGACGGGTCGCCCTGACCGGCGCTGGTGCGCTCACGCCCATGGAGCGCAGGGCGGCGGAGCTGGCCGTTGCCGGGCACGGCAACGCCGAGATCGCCGAGATGCTCTTCGTCAACAGCAAGACCGTCGAAGCCCACCTCTCGCGGGTCTACCGAAAGCTCCACATCCGGTCGCGCCGCGAGCTGCCGAACAGCCTCGCCCGCGCCCGTGCCGACGAGAGCACGCTCCAGCTGACCGGCTCCGACGGCGGGTCCTCACAGTGAGAGGTCACGATGCGCCTGGTCCCCTCGGGCGACTCACGCACCGATTGCGGATCGTACCGATGCCCTCGACCCAGCTCTCGAGGACCTGACCGGGCTGGAGCGATCGAGGTGGTTGCCGCGCCATCCCGACGCCGGCCGGTGTGCCGGTGAAGATGAGGTCACCCGGGAGAAGGGGCAGGACGGCGGACAACTCCACGATCAGCCGCGGCACGCTGAAGATCAGGTCGCTCGTCCTGGCGTCTTGCACCTTCTCGCCGTCCACCGAACAGCCCAGCGCGAGGTCGTCGGGATCCGAGAACTCGTCGGTGGTGACGAGCCAGGGGCCCAGCGGCCCGTAGCCGCGCCGGGACTTGCCCAAGGAGAACTGCGCGCCCGCAGCGAACTGCAGCTGCCGGTCACTGATGTCCTGGCCGACCGTCAGGCCCGCCACGTGCCCCCATGCATCGGATTCGGCCACACCCTCGGCCCGGGTCCCGAGCACGACCACGAGCTCGACCTCCCAGTCGATGCTCTCTCCCACGATCTCGACGTCGTCGAACGGCCCGGCCAGCGATGCCGGGAACTTGGTGAAGGTCGCGGGCACGTCGGGGGCGGACATGCCTGTCTCTGCGGCATGACTGCGGTAGTTGAGGCCGATGGCGAACACCTGGCGAGGGATCGGGACGGGGCAGCGGAGACCGGCCTCCCGCAGCGGCCCGGTGGCAGACGTCGCGCCCCGGGCGAACTCCGTGAACGAAACCCAATCGTCGAACACGGACATCGGGTCCGGACCGAACCGGCCGTCGCTCGCCGTCGCGGCGTCGACCACGCCGTCCGAGACGACGAGGACGATGCGACCGTCTTGGTTGGCCAGCTTCATGGTGCTCTCCCTTCAGGATGGGGCCGTCGGTCCGGAGCCGCCGACGGAGGTCGGCGAGCAATGCTGTCGCGTCCCCCAGGCCGACCGCGGCACCGAACAGGTAGAAGTCGGGTCGTTGGAGGGCCCACTGCAGGTGGTGGGTCTCGAACCACGCCGCGAGGTCCTTGGACACATCGGTGACGTCGACCACGGTGCCGCCGATGGTCCGGAACCATCGGAGAAGGGCCGGGTCGAGACGGGCCGAGTCGCGGTCGACCGTGACGAGCCGCCATCCGACGCCGTACAGGTCGTCGAACCACGTGCCTCCGAGGTCGCCTTGCGGGAACAGCTCGCCGCGGAGCAGAGCGTCGGTGGCGACCAGCCCACTGGCGATCCCGGGCAAGCCCGGTGCGTCGCTGGTTCGCCGTCGTACGCCGCGACCATCGCCTCGTCGCGCGCCGCCGCCTCCGTCGGGTCCGGCACGCAGATCACCTTGCCCAGCTCCATGGAGAAGTCGATCGCTGCGGCGGCGCTCGGACGACGCTCCCGGTCGTACGTCGCCAGGAGACCGGGCGCGGCGCGTCCGTCGAGCACAAGATCGAGCTTCCAGGCGAGGTTCGCGGCATCACGGACCCCGGCGCACATGCCCTGACCAGCGAAAGGCGGCATCTGGTGCGCAGCGTCGCCCGCCAGGAAGATCCGGCCGACCTGCCACCGTGCCGCGGCACGCGCCTGGAAGGTGTAAACGGCGTGCCGCTCGAGGCGAGCGTTGCCGGGTGCACCCCCCAGGGCGCCAGGAGCTCCCACGCCCGCGAAGCGTCGTTCAGGCCTTCGATCGTCTCGTCCGGAAGTCGCATGAACTCCCATCGCCGCCTGCCCGGACCACCCGACACCGCGGTCGTCGGTCGGGCCGGGTCACACACCTGGAGGTTGGGCGGGTCGAAGACCGTCGGCTCGTCGAGGATCACGTCGACGATCAACCAGTCGTAGAAGAAGCCGCGATCGTCGACCGGGACATCGAGCACGTCGCGAACGGTCGAGTTGGCGCCGTCACAGCCCACGACATAGCGGGCTCGGACCGACGTCGCGGGCGCTCCGCGCTCGACTCCGTGCTCCACGAGACGGCGGTCCGGCCCGAGCTCGACCGGCGCGCAGTGGAGGGTGACGGCGCGGTCGTCCTGTTCCACGCCGCGGAGGCGAACGCCGCGACGGACCTCGAGCACAGAAAGCGCATCGGCCCGCCGGCGGAGAACCGCTTCGAGCTCGGGCTGGCAGAACATGGACGAGAAGGGCCAGCCGGACATCGAGGCACCGACGCGACCGAAGCGGAGCAGGGTCGTGCCGTGCCCGTTGCGCCACTCGTAGACGTCGGCCGGCTCCGAGAGGGCGCGGACCTCGTCACCGATACGGCACGACTGGAGGATCCTTCCCACCTCGTGGTCGAAGTGCACCGCCCGGGGCAGTGGGTATGGGTCGGGCCACTGCTCGAGCACGACGACCGAGCGATCGCTCTGGGCGAGCAGGATGGCGAGCACGAGACCGACCGGGCCGGCACCCACGACGGCGACGTCCACGTCCACATCGACGGTGGCACCGGTTTCCCCCGGCGAGCTCACGGCTCGCGCAGCGGTTGATGGCCCCAGGCGCTGATGGCGTGGTAGGCGCGGTTCTCGTTCCAGTCGTCGGTGATCACCCGCGCCCCGTGTCCGACTTCGACCTGGAACCCGGCGGGGGTCCGAAGGTAGAAGCTGAACATTCCGTCGTTGTCATGGCGGCCGAGGCCGTTCGGGATCCCCAGATCCGAGGCCCACAGGCGGTCGAAGGCGGTCCCGACGTCGTCTCGCTCGTTGGTCTCGAACATCACGTGGTGCAGGACCTGCGGCAGCTCGAACGGCGCCCGAGCCACGGCCACGGTGTGGTGGCGCGCGTTGCAGTGGTAGAAGCGGACCTCGAGGCTGATGCCCTCGGCGATCTCGGTCTCGAGCCAGTCGGACTGACCGAAGCCCAGACCGTCGGTCAGGAACGCGGCGGAGTCGTCGAACGCCGTCGTCGCAAGCACGACGTGGCCGAAGCCAACCCCGTCGGTGAGGAATCCGCCCGGGACGAGCGCTGACGAGAACGGGACCGGCGCATCGGCCGGCGCGAGGACGATCTCCGCGTCCGTTCCCCACGGCGCCGTGGTGCGGGCCAGTCGGCTGACCCGTCGACCCTCCGCCTCGCGGGCCTCCTCGGTAACCGGGAGACCGGCCGCCCGGAGTCGTTCGACGGTCTGCTCGAACGCCTCGAGATCGACGGCCTCGAATCCAACCGCCACGACATCGTTCGCCGGACCGGGCTGGAGGATGAGCCTGTGTGCGCGCCGGTCGTTGCGCCAGGTGCGCACTCCCGGTGCTGTCGGCTCGCCCGGCACCAGGCCGACCACTTCGGCGAAGACCCGGTCGAGGCTGTCCGGTTCGGGCACCTCGAGCACGAGATAGGCGAGTTCCAGTCGATGGTTCATCTGCGTTCCTGTCATGAGGCTCGGTGCGGTTCGGTCGTGAGCGATGGGAAGAGCTGTTCGGTGTTGGAACGGAGGGCCGCCAAGAGCGAACCCGACGGGACCCCTGCTTCGTTCAGCCCTTCACGGAGCATCGCCACCGCGAACTCCGGGGTGAAGGGGTAGTCGCTCCCGTAGTGGAGGTGGTCGATCGTCGTGATGGTGAGCAGTGCATCGAGCTGGCGCGGAATGGGGAAGCCGGCAAGATCGAAGTGGAGCCGACCAAGATCACGGAACACGTCCACCGGGGGACCGATCTGGAGCAGCTGCGAGAAGACATGGACCCGGTCGGCGACCATGGGCAGCGTTGCGCCGGCGTGAGGGATGAGGAACTCGATCCCAGGGTGCCGTGCGACGGTGCCGTTGAGCAGCAGGTCGACGACGGCCCGGGTGGTGTCGAAGAAGAACTCCAGCATGGGCCGGGGACGGCCGAACGACGTGTGCTCCCAGCAGGGGGGCGACGTGGGGTGGATGAACAGCCGGGCGCGGCGGCGGTCCAGCTCGCGGAAGACCGGTTCGAACGATCCGTCACCGAGATAGGTCCCCCCGATGTTCGTGAGAAGGGTGAATCCCGCGACGTCGAGGCGATCGCAGCAGTACGCGATCTCGGCGACGGCGGCGTCGACGTCGGGCAGCGGGAGTGAGGCGAAGAGTCCGAACCGCCCCCGGTTCTCCACCACGACGCGCCTGCCCTCCTCGTTGACCTCACGGGCCAGCTCCCGAGTCGCCGCCTCGGCGCCGAGGTGCACGCCCGGAGAGGAGATCGACAGCACGGAGGTCGTGATGCCGAGCCGGTCCATCGCCGCCAGGTGCTCTTCGACGGACCAGGCCGGGATCTGTGCGAACCCGTCGGGTTGCCCGTGACCGTTGTCGAGCAGCGCCGCCCGGTAGGCCTCCGGCAGGAAGTGGGCGTGCACGTCGATCACGTCGAACGTGCTCACAGCTCGAGGCTGCCGATCCAATCGAGGAGCGTCTCGACGTAGAGCTCAGGTTGCTCGCCGTGCATCGAATGACCGACGTCAGGAAACGACCGGTACTCAACCGTGACGCCCGCTCCCGTGAGGAGGTCCCGCACGCGCTGGGCCTGTCGGTCCGACATCGCACCGAGCAGGAACCCACTGGCGTCGTCAGTGACTCGGCGGTGGTGAGTCAAGAGCACCGAAGAGACTGTGACGCCGCGCAGCATGCGCTCGTGGTCGCACGAGGCGCCGACGGTTCCGGCCCAGAAGGCCCTGCCCCACTCGGGGTCGTACTCCTTGAGGTTCTGGGGCGGTTCCTCGGGCACCGTGATGAATCGCATGTGCTCGGGCAACCTGGACGCGGCCCCTTCTCGCATCGCATCCCAGGCCCCGATCGACCATTGGTCGCCGAGGTAGGTGCTCCAGAGGTCGAACATCGGACCGATGGACTGACGGATCCCGGGACCGACGGCCGGCCGGACCTCCGATGCGAACAAGGGTGGGTCTTCGTAGAACGCGGCGAGCACCTGGCCCGGCTTGGCGTACGCCGACAGCCACGCCGCGAGCACGCCGCCCGACGAGAGGCCGCTCACGATGGCCGGCCGTTCGATGACCCGATCCACGAAGCGCACCAGGTCGTTCCCCATGGTGTCGAGCGTGTAGCGGCCAGGCGTGCGAGTGCTCCGGCCCTGGCCGCGGAGATCGACCGCGAAGACCTGGAAGTGTTCGGCCAGGCCTGGCATCGCCGCCTCGTAGCCCCACCACGACTCGGTTTGGCCAGGTATGAGCAGCAGCGCAGGCAGGGATTCGTCGCCCGCCGTCGCGTAGTTCATCGAGACCTCACCGAGGTCGACCACCTGCTCCGAGAAGCGGTGGGCGACGTACGTCGCGCCGGGATCATGGGGACCGTATCGGGCCCGGTGATCGGTCATGGACCTCCCATCTTGTTCGGTCGATCAGATATTTGTCAATATCCTGTTCGATTGATTAGGATCGCGTTGATGCCGAACGCGGCGCAGGTGACGGGGCGGGTGACCCGTCCCTCGGCGCAACCGACGCGCGACCGGATCGTCGCCGCGGCCACCGACTTGTTCTCGGAGCGGTCGTTCGACGGGGCGACGACACGTGAGATCGCCGGGAGAGCCGGCGTGACACAGCCTCTGCTCAATTACCACTTCCATTCGAAGGAAGAGCTTTGGCACGCCGCAGTCGACTCGTTGTTCGAACTGTTGAACCGGACCTTGGACGAGAGGACCACAGGTCTGCGCGGGGTCGACGAGGTCACCAGCGCCAAGCTCCGCGTCGCGAGTTCGTCGTTTTCTCGGCTCGTCACCCTCAGCTCCATCGGATCATCATGCAGGAGTCGAAGGCCGACGGCCCGCGAATGGACTACCTCGTCGAGCGTCACGTGCGCCCGATATACCTGCGAACGATCGAACTGTTCGAATCGCTCGCCCGCCAGGGCGCCGTGCCGCCGATCTCCCCCGTTCACCTGTACTACATCGTCACCGGCGCCGGCCCGACGATGTTCGTGCTCGCGCCCGAGTGCCGACGGTTGAGCTCACTCGATCCGTCCGACGACGCCGTCATCGAGGCGCACGCCGATGCCGTCTGCCTGCTCTTGTTCGGAAGCGCCTGAAGCCAGAGGACGCGCGACGAGACAAGGGACGCCGGCTCCGTGCGACCGAGGACACATCGGTGACGAAGCGCGGCATGAGGGTGACGTGACCGTCAGCCGATGCGGCGTGGTTTGTCACGTGGACCGTCACGCAGCCACTCAGCGACAAGCAGGCCGAGCCCTGGTGGATACACCACAACATCGGAATTCAAGAGTTCGGAAATCGGCCACCATGCCCATCCGGTCGTCGAGCGTGACTCGATGTCTGTCCACGCGACTCGCCGCGCGTCGAAGCGGGCTGTCCGTACGACGAAGAACGACTCCTCTTGTTCATAGAAGCCGCCGTCGAAGTTGAAGGAGGTAGTGCGGTTCCAGACCACGGGGCCGAGGCCGTGGAGGATGTGGCCGACCTCCTCGTGGACCTCCCTTCTCGCCGCTTGCTCGAGGGTCTCACCTGGCTCCGCGCCGCCACCCGGCGTGAACCAGAACTCGGGCGCTCCAGCCGTGCCTGGATCACGGGCGGAGATGAGAAAGACGGCGTCTTCATCGTCCACCAACACCACCCGGGCGGCAACGCGGCGCTCGTTGTTATCCATCTGCTCATCTTCTCAGCCGAAGAGGCGATGGCGACCGTGCGATCGACCTTGGTTCACGGGGATCCACCTGAATCGAAGCTTCGGGCCTTTCGCCGCTCTTACTTGGTCGAGGTCGAGAGGCCCAAGGAAGACCTCGTACCGAGATCGGCCCAGACTCTCTTGCCGCGTTCCTCCCGTTCCCAACCCCAGTCCGACGACAGTTGGCTCACGATCGTCAATCCGAAACCTGAAGGCGAATCGGGGTCCTGTCCCTGTCGAACCGGCGGCTCCATGCTCCTGTCGCTCACCACGATGCCGACGGAATCTTCGCGAAGGGTGAGCGCCACCTCGAAAGCGGATCCGGCGTGAATCACTGCATTCGTGGCCAGTTCCGAGACCAGAAGCGCCGCTGCCTCAGAATGCGCTCTCAGTCCCCAGTCGTCGAGTTGCTGCACCGTGTCGTGCCGAGCAGCGGCAATGGAGGAAATGTCGCACGCGTATGTCGTCCTCTCCATCTCCGTTTCACGGAACAGGCCCCTCGACACGTCAGTTCGACCCGTGTACTTCTTGGTACCTCATCACCCAAGAGATCGCCCGAGGCCAGCACCTTCGGCGTGAAACCCCAGTAAGCCGCCAATCCGGCGAACGCCGCGACGGCAAGAACACTCGTCCGACAGAGCGTGATGGTCCCACGAGTTCCTCCTACCCATTCAGGACCGGATCGACGCTGCGGCGTTGGGCCCGGCGGACGCTCCGAGTGGCCCCAACCCTCGCTGTTCCTCTCCGCCCCTGGGGCGTCGTCGAAGGGTGCCGACGTGCCCGGTCCGGAAGGGTCGGTGCTGGGCTGCCCGGGTCCCGGCCATCCGAAGAATCAAACCAGTCGATGAGGACCCATCGGCAGCGGCGAGCACGACTGGCCTATCCTCAGCAGGCGTAGCGAAGACGCATGAGGAGCCGAGCCATGACGAACACAGCCACTCCGATCCGCCACGACGACCGCTTCTTCATCGGGGGTGCGTGGGTCGAGCCATCGTCCGCCGATGTGATCACGGTCATCGATTCGGCAACGGAACAACCGTACTTCAGCGTGCCCGAAGCTCGAGAGGCGGACATGGCCCGCGCCGTCGACGCCGCGCGGGTGGCTTTCGACGATGGCCCATGGCCACGGATAACCCACGCGGAGCGGGCTGAGTACCTGCGAGCGATGGGCGAGGGCTTGCGAGGCAAGAGCGCCGAGGTCGGACAGATGTGGCCCCGCGAGTCCGGTGCCCTTTTCGCCATTGCTCAGTACACAGCCGGTGGGATGGCAGGCGTCTTCGACTTCTACGCCGGACTTGCGTCCACATTCCCTTTCGAAGAACGAGCCCGGCCCAGCATGGGCGGCGAGTTCGGCCTGCTAGTCCGCGAGCCGGTGGGTGTCGTCGGAGCGATCATCCCGTGGAACGGTCCTCTCAGTCTCATCTGCTACAAAATCGCCCCGGCGCTCATCGCCGGGTGCACCGTCGTCCTCAAGTCCTCGCCCGAGGCGCCCGGCGATGCCTACCTGTTCGGCGAGATCGCCGAGGACATCGGCTTGCCTCCGGGGGTCCTCAATATCGTGACGGCAGACCGCGAGGTCTCCGAGCTCCTGGTGCGGAATCCGGGCGTCGACAAGATCACCTTCACCGGTTCAACCGCGGCCGGCCGACGTATCGCCTCGCTCTGTGGTGAACGCATTGCGCGCTGCACCCTCGAGCTCGGCGGGAAGTCAGCCGCGGTGATCCTCGACGACATGGACCTGCAGGAAGCCGCAGGTGCCATCTCGGGCGCAGAGTGCTTCCTGACCGGGCAGGTCTGTTCCTCCCTGACTCGCATCATCGTCAGCCGCTCCCGACACGACGAACTCGTCGAGGCGCTCGCCGACACCTTTTCCCAAGTCAAGGTCGGCGACCCATTCGATCCTCAAACCCAGATGGGGCCACTCGCCATGGACCGCCAGCGTGACCGAGTCGAAGGGTACATCGCGAAGGGCATTGCAGAGGGAGCGAAACTCGTGACCGGCGGCGGTCGGCCCAAGGGGCTCGAACGCGGCTACTACGTCGAGCCGACCGTTTTCGGCAACGTCGACAACCACTCGACCATCGCCCGAGAGGAGATCTTCGGGCCGGTGCTCAGCGTGATTGCGGCCGACGGCGAGGATCACGCCGTGACGCTCGCCAACGACACGATCTACGGGCTCAACGCTTCCGTGTTCACCAAAGACGTCGACAAGGCGCGTGCGGTGGCTGGACAGCTGCGCTCGGGCACCGTCGGGCACAACGCCTTCCGCACGGACTTCGGGATGGCATTCGGCGGCTTCAAGCAGTCAGGCATCGGTCGCGAGGGAGGGACAGAGGGACTGCTTCCATTCCTCGAGACCAAGTCGGTGATCCTGAACGGCGAGCCCTCCGGCTCTTCATAGGGGCCCAGCGCTCATGGTCGTGAGGCGGAAGGGACGCCTCATGATGGTGTAACGGTTGCGACCTTGCGCTCGACCCGAGCGCAAGGTCCGTGACGTCGCTGAGCTCCGGATACGAAGATCAGCGTTCGATCAATCGCATCTGTTGTTCGTTGTGGTGTTCCCCTGCCGCCGGTGGCGCGCGGTTGAGTCGGGAGAGTTGTTCCGCCGTAAGTTCGACCGCATCCGCGCCGACGTTCTCCTGAATCCGGGAGATCCGTTTGGTGCCCGGAATCGGTGCGATGTCGTCGCCTTGCGCCAGGAGCCAGGCCAGCGCCACCTGTCCCGGTGTCGCCCCGGCTTCACTCGCCACCGCCTCGACCTCTTTGAGGCTGTCGAGATTGGCGGCGAAGTTCGCTCCGATGAACCGCGGATTCGATCGCCGAAAGTCGGAAGCATCGAGCTGGTCGACGGAGCGGATGGCGCCGGTCAGCATCCCGCGGCCGAGTGGTGAGTACGCGACGAACCCGATGCCGAGCTCTCGGAGGGCAGGCAACACCCTGTCTTCGGGATCGCGGGTCCACAGCGAGTACTCGGACTGGACGGCGGTCACCGGGTGGACCGCATGAGCGCGACGAATGGTGTCCGCGGCCGCCTCCGAGAGCCCGATATGACGGATCTTGCCCTCGGCCACAAGTTCCCCGAGCGCGCCGACTGTCTCCTCAATCGGGGTGGCCGGATCAACCCGGTGCTGGTAGTAGAGGTCGATGAAGTCGGTGTCGAGCCTTCGCAACGAACCTTCGACGGCAATCCGGATGTTCGCGGCCGAGCTGTCCAAATGTCCGGGGCCCGACCCACGATGGGAGATCATGCCGAACTTGGTGGCGAGAACGACGTCGCCGCGGCGTCCACGGAGCGCGCGCCCGACAAGTTCTTCGTTGGTGTAGGGGCCGTAGATCTCGGCCGTGTCGATGAAGGTGACACCGAGCTCCAGGGCCCGGTGAATCGTCGCGATCGCCTGGTTCTCGTCGACGCTGGCATCGACGTAGGCGGTGGACATGCCCATCGCTCCCAGCCCGAGCCGCGACACCTCGAGGTCGCCGAGTTTGATGTGCTTCACGTCTGCCTCCCTTTTCCAACGCAGACTACGGTCCGCGGGCCGCACTGATCGTGCCGAGCTCCGAGAAAGACCAGGACCGGTCTCAAGCTGCCGCGTTTCATGGCGGTCGCCGTTCGACGACCGGTCGGCGCCTCGCTCGCGTCGCAGCCGTGTTCGACGTGAGCACTCGCATCGTGGGAGCGGACGAGGATCCCGTCGGAGGGAACCGGAACGTACCGGAGCAGTTCCCGGTCCCGCTCTTCTGGGGTTTCTTACTCCATCGGCCGGGTCGCGATCCCCGCCGGTTCCCGTCCAGCCAACACCCAGCCGATGATGGTGGCGGCAATCGGCATGGCGATCACGATGAGGAACAGGTTGCTCCACGGAACGTGATTGATGATGTCGGACACGCCGCCCTCGAGCGTGTTGGAGCGGAACCATCCGAAGAGGCCGATGTAGGCGGCCACGGTGCCGAGCAGCGCACCGAGGAAGGCGAGACCGCCGGCGGTGACCGCCGTCAGGCTCCGCCGCGTGCGGGAGCTGGCGCCGGTCGCGGCCAGCGTACGGAGGTCGCTCGCCGTCTCGCTCCGGATCAGGCCCACGCTCATGGCGAGGATGCCCAGTGCCAGCGCGATGCCGAAGACGGTGGCCCCATTCACGATCTCGGACGATGTGGGGGCGTCGTTCTTCGACTCGATGGTCAGGTCGTTCGCGGCCGCCGTCGTACGGGCGTTCGTGATCTGGGCCG
The DNA here is from genome assembly GCA_963824445.1 of uncultured Acidimicrobiaceae bacterium. Lineage (GTDB taxonomy): Bacteria > Actinomycetota > Acidimicrobiia > Acidimicrobiales > RAAP-2 > Bog-473. The sequence continues at coordinate 697,787 of CAWGPG010000006.1, forward strand.
AGGTGAGCGGACTCTTGGTCAGAATCATCCAGCCTTGGAGGCTGTTCTGGTTCGCGAGGTGCAACCTTCGCAGGGCACTCTCGGTGATCACCGTGTTCGGCGCCGAGGTGCCGGTGGGAAGCCGGCTCTCTTCTTGGACGACGGGGTGCGTGCACGCGCCGTTGTGGCAGGAGTTCGTATTGCCGGGACCGGGAGGACCCCCGCCAGGGCCACCGGAGCCCGGGCCGATCAGTTCGCCGCCCGACTTTCCGCCGCCGCCGTAGGTGAGCTCGACGCCCGAACCTGCCAGTCCCGGCCGGGAGCTGAGGACGTCGACGTTGGACGGGATGGACGCCGGGTTGATGCCGTAGGCCCGCAAGAGCGCCGGCGTTGCCACGAAGATGGTGCCGTTCCACTGACGCCCGTTCGCACTGGGGTTCTGCAGACCGGCTGATGAAGGACTGACGAGTTGGACGACGTGCGCGGCGCCGATCGACGAGGCGATGGTGTGGACGGCGTTCTCCTGCGACGACAGGCTCGGGGCCGGCTGCGCCGGCTGCGTTTGGCCGCCAGGACCAAAGGTCGGGCCCGTGGGGGGGTGTACACGATGAGCTCGTTCGACGCCACGTTCGGGCCGACGTAGTCGAAGACGTTGCGTAGCGGGCGACCGCGACCGCGCAGATGACCACGGCGATCAGCACCCCGACGCTGATGGCCGCCAGGGCCGAGCCGGAGCGGGCCCGATACCGCGACATGTCGCGCAGTGGAAGGCGAACGGCGATGGGCGACCATCGTCCGACCCGGGCCAACGCGGCCAAGAAGAACGGTGACACGAGGATGATCCCCGCGATGAGCGCGACGAAGCCTGGAATCAGCCAGATCACACCGCCGCCCTCCCGCCCGCGCCGGAGAGGGAGAAGAAGACGAATCCGAGGACGAGCGCGACCACGCCGGGAATGAAGGAGCGGTGGATCTGGCGCGGCGGCGCCGGGCGCCCGGCCAGCGCGCTGACGACGGGCACCCGTGTGATGGCGCGAGCTGGACGATCAGCGGCGAAAAGGGTCGCGACGACGGCGAGCACCATCGCCGGCAGGATCACCGCCCACGGCAAGGCGAACATCGGGATCAGGTGGTGCGCGGCCTGTTCGTTGTGCGGGCGATACGCCAACCAGACGACCAAGCCCAACGCGAAGCCGAGGAGGGCGCCCACGATCCCGACGATGACGCCGTTCACCCGGATGACGAGCCGGACGTTCCGGTCGGTCGCACCCATCGATTCGAGCATCCCGAGGGCACGCAGACGGCGCTGCGCCAACACCGTGAATCCGCCGATCGAGACGAGAGCGATCAGGAGCATGCCCACCGTCGCAACGGTGAGGACGATCGTCTGTGGATTGATCCCGTTCGAGTTCACGATTGTGGCCGGGGTGGAGACGTTCTGACCGATGCGGGCCGGGTCCACGCCCGGGGCGTCGAACAAGACGGAGACTTGTGTCGGGTTAGTCACCTGTCCCGGCGGGACGAGCGCGAACTCGTCGAGCAGGCTCTGAGGGTTCTGCACGATGCCGACGACGGTCTTGCCACCTTGGGGCCAGGTGTCGCCGACTCTCACGTTCAGCTCGGAGGCCAACCCCGGCGTGACGGCGATTTGATCCGGCCCGGTCGGATAGTGACCCGAGAGGAGCTGGAGCATCGGGCCGCCGTACGGGCCGTGGGGGTCCTGAGACCGCACCTGATACGTCTGCGCCGAGCCCGGGACCTGCTGCGTCTCGTTCGCTATGACCTGGACCCTGCCATAGCGCTGCTCCAGTCGGGCGATCTGTTCCTGCACGTGGGCAAGGCTGCTCGACGGCGACTTCGCCGACGGAGTCGACACGTTGAAGATCGCGAGGTCGCCCGCGGTGCCGAACCCGGCGTTGGCGGCCGGCGGGGTGTTCACCGCGACGGCCGAACCGACGACGACGGCGGCCACCGCGACGATGACGAGGAGCACGATGAGGAGGTGTTGGCGCCATTCGCGCCGGAAGAGGCGCCAGGCCCAGCGGAGCATGGCCCGGCGGGCGGGCACGCCACCCGTGGTGGGCGCCGGGACCGACCCGACGGCCGGCCGGTCGAGGAGTCCGACGTTCATCGCTTCGGGAGGTCGGCGAGGAACGCGTCTGGGCTCTCGACCGCGAGCGTCTGGTCGACGATGCGGCCGTCGCGAAGGAACACGACGCGATCGGCCCAAGAGGCCAGTTGGGCGTCGTGGGTCACCACGATGGCCGCCATGCCGCGGCGGCAGGCCGCCAGGATCAGGCGCATGACGCCTTCCGCATTGGTGGAGTCGAGTGCGCCGGAAGGCTCGTCGGCCAAGAGCAGCTTTCGCCCGCCGACCACCGCCCGGGCGATGGCGACCCGCTGGCGCTCACCTCCCGAGAGTTGGTCCGGGTAGTGCGCCGCCCGGTCCCTCAGTCCGAATTCGTCGAGCGATTCGAGGGCCGACGCCTGGGCCTTGCGGGCCGACACGCCGTCGAGCTCGAGGGGGAGCGAGACGTTCTCGACCGCGCTGAGCCCGGCCAGCAGGTTGTAGTCCTGGAACACGTACCCGATGGACTGGCGCCGCAGACGCGCCTTGCCATTGCGCGACAGCGACGACAGGGGCCGTCCGTCGACGTAAACCTCACCGCTCGTCGGGTCCTCGAGGCTCCCGGCGATCGTCAACAGGGTGCTCTTCCCGGAGCCGCTGGCCCCCATGACGGCCACCAGAGACCCCGCGTCGACCGAGAGCTGAATGCTCTGGAGGGCGTGGACCTCCGTGGCTGCTTCTCCGTAGACCTTGGAGATGTTTCGTAGTTCGAGGTAGCTCATTGAGGGGCTCCAACCTTGCGCCGGGCCTTGGGGAGGGGAAACGACTGCGGGTTCGGCGCATCGACGTCCGCAGCTGCTCGGTTCAGACGGCCCTGGGCCGTGTCCAGCCACCTCACCAACGAATCGAGCCGGAAGAGCTCGGCATCGACGACGAGGGCGAAGTTCAGGTCGAACCGAGCCTCGTCCTCCTTGAGACGGGTCCACTGCTGCATCAGCTCGACGAGATAGCGACGGTGCACCTGGATGACCTCGAGCACGTCGACCCCCGGGAGCTCGAGCGCGACGAGGACCTTGATCACCAGCTCGTCCCGGGGGGGCGAGGAGAAGTCCGGCGGCGTCCGCAGCCACTTGGTCAGCTCCTCCTGGCCGCCTTCGGTGATGTGGAAGCCCTTCTGCGGGCCGTCCTCGGCGCTCCCGTCGGACTCCACCAGACCGTCTCGCTCGAGACGCTGGAGGGTCGTGTACACCTGTCCGACGTTGAGCGGCCACACCTCGCCGGTCCGAGCTTCGAATTCCTGGCGCAGTTGCAGGCCGTACTTGGGACCCGTACTGAGCAGGGCCAAGAGGGCGTGACGGATGCTCACAGAGTTCCTCTTTCTAGTAGCATACCTAGTATCATACCAGATCGGATCGGCCATGGGAAGGGTTCTTCTTGTCAGGAGACACTCGCAGATGATCGAAGCAATACGTGGTCGGTCTGACCGACGTGTCCGGGCGGTCCACCCCTCCCACCTGCTCGGGTCAAGCAGTCCGTGACTCTCCGTCTGATCCGTGGAGCAGGTCGATGACGGCCTCTTCGATCACCCGTTGCGTCTTGGCTGCGGTCCGGGAGGCATGGCTCTCGGGGTCAGACGGCTCGGCCACATCGCCAGACGATCGCCGGCCGTTCCCACCTTCTCGAATTGCTCTGGGACCCGGGGGTCGACGCAGGACGACCGGCAGACGGCCGGCGTGTTTCCGAAACGCTCCGGCTCGACCCACCGGGCAGGGTCATGCTGGGTGTCTCTACCTCTGAGATCGGCGAGCCCAGGACATCCGACGTACGACACGGCAGTTGTTCGGTCTCCCGCGACGTGCTCATGGCCGCTTCGGCTTCTCCTATCGCCGTGAGCGGCGGGTTTCATCATGCCCGGGTTGCCGCTTCCTCCCTGCCTCGCTTCACCTACCCCTTCACCCCAGCCCCTTCACCCCATCCCCTTCAAGAAGGCGTCATGGCACCGTTGCCCGATTCACCTCTTCGTCTTCGTCACCGATAGGTCGAGCAGCACAAGCTTCGAGCGGCGAAGATCGTCCTGCACCCTGAACTGTCGTTGCGACAGCTCTTCGACGCCACGGGAGCCGAGGGATATCCACGTGTAGTCCCCAACCGATCGGGGGTATGGACCGCATCACAGACCAAGGAGAAGCCATGACCCTTCAACTCACCCGCTAACGGCTGTGGTCAGCCAGAGCGACGCGATGTTCACCGCCGCATTCGACTTCGAGGGTCGTGTCGTGCTCCGCGGAGAGCTCGACCGCTCCGGTATCGACGGGTTGCGCGCTGTGCTCGACCAAGCCCTCTTCGAGCCGGGCGACATAGTGGTCGACGTCGAAGGCCTGTCCTTCATCGACTCCAGTGCCTTGACCGAGCTGCTCCGATACCAACTCCTCGCTGCCTCGCAGCAACGGCTTCTTCGTCTCGTACGACTGTCCGCTCCGGTCGCGGTCGTGCTCGACGTCCTCGACCTCGGCCCTCTCCTCGTCTCACCACCCGAAAGCGAGTCGAATGACCCAACTTCGATCGGGCACGGTGGCGATGACGCTCAACCAAGTCCGACGATTGTCCCGGGCACTCCATTTGAGGGCGGATGAGACCACTCCGATCTCTCCCGCACGTTCCTCAACGACAGCCGGTCATCGATTGCCCCCGCTATCCGACGACACCGCTCTGACGGAGTTCTTGGATCCGCTTGCCCAGCCCCAGGGACACCAGGATTTCGTCGGTGTGCTCTCCGAGACCCGGAGCGTTGGCCGCCAACTTCGCTGGGGTCATTGCGAATTGCGCCGGATGGCGCGGAAGGCGCGTCCGCCCGGCAATGGGATGGTCGCGCTCCTCGAACATCTGCATCGCCAACACTTGTGGATCGTCGACGATCTCCGCCGGACTGAGGATCATGGCGAAAGGTACGCCTTGCTCTTCGAACCGGGCCGAAGCCTGGGTCATAGTGAGATTGGCCGCCATGGCATAGCACATGTCCATGAGTGGTTCGGTGACGTCACGGTGCTTCTGTCGCTCTTCGAGCGTCGCGATTCGTGGGTCGTCGTAGCCTTCGACTCCCAATGCCTTGCACATCCCGCTGAAGTCATTCACCGTCGTTGGAACCGCGATGCCCCAACCATCGACGAAGCGGAACGGTCTGAAGCCGGCCACGAAGCTGGAGTGACTGGAGCTGTCAGCATCGAGGAGAACTTCGTTCCCGGCGGATTCGGCCCACAGGAACGATACGACCGCGTCGGCCATCGAGAGCTGGACGTGTTGACCGGTTCCGCCCCGCTCGCGTGCCAACAACGCAGCCGTGATGGCCTGGCTCGCGAAGAGCGCCGTCACCTTGTCGGCCGCGGTCTGCCTCAGGAAAACCGGCACGCCGTCGTCAGGGTCCGCCTGGTTGGCGGCGAATCCCCCGTACGCTTGCATCGCGGTGTCGTATGCGGGCCGGTCCCGGTACGGTCCGACTGGGCCATAGCCCGTCAGTGACGCGTAGATGACCGCCGGATTGAGTTCCCGGATCGTGTCGTAACCCAAGCCCAGCCTGTCCATGACGCCAGGTCGAAAATTTTGGACGACGACGTCGACGTCGACCGCCAGTCTTCTGGCCAGTTCGGCTCCCTCTGGTTGCTGCAGGTCCAACACGATCGACTTCTTGCCCCGGTTGCACGCGAGGAAGAATGCGCTCATCCGGTTGACCGAGACACCGATCCACCGAGCGACGTCTCCGATCCCAGGGCGCTCGACCTTCACCACCGAGGCGCCTTGGTCCGCCAACAAAGCAACGGCGTAAGGGCCGGTCAGCGCGATCGAGAAATCGAGGATCCGATATCCCTGGAGCGGTCCTTGTGTGCTGTGTTCGGTGCCTTCCCCGATGCCGTTGTCGGCCGTCACGGCGTCACGACCCATGCCCCGACGAGCGGGCGGTGGTGGTGGCCAGAGGAAGTCCCCTGTCGTTCGAACACGGTTGCAATGATGGCCGGATCCACCCTGACGATGATGGCCCATTCCGAGTCGAGCCGTCTGGGCCAGGTCGTCAACCGACAGAAGACCCCGATGTCGTGCAGGTTCTCCGGTCCGCTCTGGTTCTCTGCACGGTGGTTCTAGCGAAAACAGAGCGACGTATGGTCTGCGGCGACACCCCCGGCAAGCTCGCGCAACCGGTGACCAGGGCTTTCGGCGGCAAGGGGTCCGGTCGAACCGCCGCTGCCTTCGCTCATGCTCGTGAGCGCCGTGGCGACTGCCTCGGCAGCGGGGGCCTTGCGTGCCCGGACCAGCTCGCGCGCCGGCCTTGAACGTCCACGTCACCAGCAATCGCATTGTCATGTCGAACGGGGCCGGCTTACGTGACCCCAGGAGCGACGCACGAGCCACAGGCCAACCTCAGTGGGACGAGCGCAGCACCCTCCTCGGAGATCATCCGCGAGTGAGAGAGCCTGTTCACTCAGACGCGGACACGCCAACTGAGATAGTGGTGACGGTGACGAGCATCGGGCCACGGAACCCCTTCTTGGCCGATTCGGGGTATCCCATCGCGCACGGTCGCTGCGATCAACAGGACAACAGCCTTCTTCGCGGGCCTGAAGGGCCATCCGAGAATCTCGGTGCGGAGGACCTCCAATACGCGTGGCTCGGCCCCGGCCATTTCGGCGGGCTCATTTCGGGCCTCTATCCGGACGGGAGGAGAGCGATATGGAGCAACGGTCGTCAGACGATCGCCAAGCTCGACTACGACACACTCGAGATCCTGGCCACCCTCCCGACCGGCGACCAGCCTGTGACGCCCGTGGCGGAGCTCGAAGAAGCCATCCGGGGACTGGACGAACTGCGTGGTGAGGAGGCGATCCGTCATGCCCTGACGCTGGCGGTCACGTACCTGATGGGATTGGACGGGGTCTACGCGCTCCTGGACTGCGACGGAACGCTGTTCCTCACGCGTAAACGCTGTGTCGTCGCATATCGCGAGGCAGACTCTTCAGATCCAGCGTCCCCGATCTTCGAACATGCACGTTGGGAGAGGCCGCCGGAAGTAGAGGGTGACTTCGTCGGCGTGAACCTCACATTCGACGGCCGACTGGTGCTGGCGACGGACCACGGCTGGGTCGTGTGCCTGACTCGCGACTTCCGAGAGGTTCGCGTGCAGCAACTGACCGGTGCACGGGAGCACGCCGCGGCACATTGGCAGCGCATGCTCGAGTCGGGTCGAGGCGCATACGGGTGGGTCCGCAAGAGCCTCTGCATCGACGAGGACAACGGGATCTACATTCCGTCGGCGGATCGTCTGCACAAGGTGGTCTGGACAGGAGAACGGCTTTCGAACGACGAGTCCGATGGTGCATGGTCTGCTCAGTATCGCAACGGTCGCGGCTGGGGATCGGGGACGACACCGTCTCTCATGGGATTTGGTCCGGACGAGGACCATCTCGTGGTCATCGGAGACGGTGACGACGTTGTGAACGTCACTCTGTTCTGGCGAGACGACGTACCGGACGAGTGGGAGCAGCTTCCAGGCGCACCATCGCGCCGAATCGCCGGACTCGGTCCAGCGAACATGGGTAGGCCCGATCTCACGGCGATCCAAACGGAGCAGTCGATCACTGTCTCTGGGTACGGCGCCATGACGGTGAACAATCAGCCCGCCTCGGTTCCGGAGGGGATACCGGAGGCAGCCGAGAGGTTGATCTGCTTCTACCTGGGCCATGATTTCGACTATCGACCGCTCGGAATGCACAAGTTTGAGTGGAATCCGGTCAATCGTCGGCTCGAGGAGGCCTGGGTCTGTCACGAGGTGTCGTCCCCGAATTCGGTGCCGTTCGTGTCTCAAGGCTCCGACCTCGTGTACACCTGCGGGACGCGCGAACGTCGCTGGACCATCGAAGCGGTCGATTGGTCCACGGGACAGCCCTCCTTCCACTACGTCGTCGGAGACTCGACCTTCAACACGCTCGGGGCTGGAGTGCAACTCGACGACGACGGGCGTCTGCTCTTCGGGACGATTTTCGGGAAGACCCGAATTCTCAGAAAGGCACCCCCGTAAGGCATGTGGCCGGGTCCCAAGCGAGCTCTCGCAACGAGCCACCTGAGCTGGCCCAGAGGGTGGGGTGAGCCAAGAGCCTCCGCCGCTTATCGGGTGCGAGCTGTGGTCGTCAGCTCCGTCCAGAATACTTAGGTAATTGCTTGACTATCCTCCCCTGAGGCGGGATACTTAGGGAAGTGCCTAACCGTCTGGAGGAATACGACCGGCTGTTCCATGCATTGGCGGACCCGAGTCGGCGTTCAATGGTCGAGCGCTTGGTCCGAGGCCCGGCATCGGTGAGCCAGTTGGCCGAGCCACTTGCCATGTCGCTGCCTTCGGTTGTCCAGCACTTGGGCGTGCTGATCGACGCCGGGCTCGTGACGTCAGAGAAGGTCGGGCGGGTGCGCACGTGTCGTCTTCAGCCAGCGGTCTTGCGCCGCGCCGAGGACTGGCTCTTCGCACAGCGCAGCAACTGGGAAGTGCGCTTGGACCGGCTCGGCGCCGAGATCGACTCACCAAGCCATACAAAAGACAAGTGACGAGAACACACCACAAGGAGCATCTAGTTATGTCCGACCGCAGTACCGTCCACGCCACCTTCACCCTCGAGCGTGCCTACACGGCACCGCCCGCTCGTGTGTTCCATGCGTGGGCTGACCCGCAGACCAAAGCACGTTGGTTCGCAGGCAATCCGAAAGACTATGAGCTCGACTTTCGGTCTGGGGGCATCGAACGCAACAGTGTACGACACGACGGCAAGCTCATCACCTGGGAGTCTCTCTACCGAGAGATCATCACCAATGAACGCATCGTGTACACCTCGGTGCTCTCCGAGGACGGCATCGTAGCCACCGTTTCTCTGACCACGGTTGAATTCGTTGCCGACGGCGACGGGACGCAGCTCGTGCTGGTCGAGGCTGGCGCGTACCTCGATGGACGGGAGAAGCCCGAATGGCGGGAGCAAGGAACCGGCGACTGGCTCAATACGCTGGGTAAGCATCTCGACGAAATGCCAAGCTCTGATTGAACCTCTCGCTGGTAGCGGTCTGTACCCGACTGTGACGATCGACGGCATGAGGTTTTGCCTGCCGTTGATCACCACAACCGTCTGAGAGATCAAGGAACAATCCGATGTCAATCGTTCGAGTCCACAACTTCTCCTTATCGCTCGACGGCTTCGCCACGGGCGCGAACCAAAGCCTCGAAAGCCCATTCGGTCATGCCGACGGAAGGCTCCTCGAATGGGCTTCCGTCACCCGCACCTATCACCGGATCCACGGCGGAACAGGCGGCACAACAGGAGCCGACGATTCCTTTGCCGACAGCTGGAACGCGGGAATCGGCGCTGAAATCATGGGACGCAACAAGTTTGGTCCTCAGCGCGGTCCGTGGGCCGATGGAGAATGGAAGGGTTGGTGGGGTGACGAACCGGTCTTCCACACACCCGTGTTCGTACTGACCCATCACGCCCGACCCTCGCTGCAGATGGCCGGCGGAACGACGTTTCACTTTTTGGACGCCAGCGCGATCGAAGCCCTGAAGATGGCCCGTGAGGCCGCCGCCGGACGGGACGTGCGAATCGGCGGAGGACCGTCGACCATCCGTCAGTTTCTGGCCGCCGGTCTGATCGATTACATGCACCTCGTGATCGTGCCCATTGTCCTGGGACGGGGCGAGCGTCTCTGGGAGGGCCTCGAAGGAGTCGAGCAGGACTTCGAGGTGGAGGCCGTCAGCACACGCAGCAACGTCACACATTTGACGTTCACGCGCCCACGAGGCACCGACCGGCACAGTGTCGAACCAAGCGCCGGCTGAGCGACTGAATTGTCACACCTTCGAGTGAGACTCGCTCTGAGATCCGTTGGAAGTGCCACCTCGGATGACTACATTTCGGACCAACGTCTGAGAGTCCCGAGGAGTGATCAGTGACGACCGAGGAGCTGTGGGCAATCGTCGCTGGGACAGCGCAACGGAATCTTCGCGACGATCGGCGAAGACGGAGTTCCACAGCTTTCAAACATCTACTACCTGTGTGATCCTGCCTCCGAGACCATTCGGTTCTCCACGACGACACTTCGGACGAAGGGTCGCAATCTGCTCCGCGACCCTCGAGCGGCCCTTCACGTGCCGGGCAGAGACTTCTTCAACTTCGCAGTGGTGACGGGCACTGCATCGTTCGAAGTCGCCCGAGAGCCCGATGATGCCGGCGTCGACAAGCTCTTCCAGATCCATTCTGCGCTCGGTGCAGCTTCGACCCGTGATCAGTTTGGCGAAGAGATGGTGTCTCTCCACCGCATGGCAGTCGAGCTCCATGTAGAGCGCATCTACGGACAGATCCTCAGTCGATGAAGGATCTGAGCCTGACGAAGAAGGAGGATCACGATGAGTGGCGAGAGAACTCGAGCAGTTGCGACGAGATGTGCGATACCTCTTGGACCCCAACGGCCATCCTCGGCCGGATCATGTCGCACAGTCGAGGGCAGGACCGTCATGACTCGGATGTCCTCACGCTGGCATATCACCCTGACGGCATTGACGAGCACGGAAACGTCGTCAACACCGGACCCGAATACGCGGCCTGGGTGAATCCCGTCCATGCTGCCGGCTCCCAGGTTCACTATCACAACATCACGACCCATATCTGTGAAATAGCGGAAGACGCGGCTCACTGCGAAAGCTATGTCCTCGTGTGCCAGCTGAACCACGACGGTGTGACGGCCCGCCGCATCAGTGGCCGCTGCGTCGACCGCCTCGAAAGCGCGATGGCGTATGGAGGATCACGTTACGGCGCTCGACAGCGGAACTCGTGTTCACGGCGGACGCCGGCATCGTCCAATCCGATGTGTTCAAAGCACAGGGCTATCGGCGAGCCACACGCGATCGGCGAGAACTCTCGTACCTCCGACCACTCACCCTTGAGGCCGAGTTCCCGGCGTCGTAGCAGGCATCTGCCTCTCGGCCGTCGTGCGGTGTCTGTGGTTCATCGCTTCGAGAGACCAAACCCGGGGAAACGCGGCTTACGACCCAGAATCAAGGTTCTGCATCACTCATTTCGACGTCGGGTCTGCGGACCGAGGGACACCTCGGTCGAGGAGCCGGTTGAAGACGACCGCGGCGCAGAACTCAGCGACGTCAGGGAGTACGGACGGTGGGCGCTTCGATGTCGGCGTGGACAGAACAAGTGCTCGACAGTCCCCCAGGTCGTGGACTCGGGTGAGAAGCCTGGAACAAGCGACGCGGAGCGTCTACCACTCCTGGTAGAGCTCGTTCGTTCCGGGTCGTCGCGTGGCTCCCGATTGCGCAGTAGCTTTTGGCAGCGAGAAGAAGAGCGATGTCGTCCGCCTGGCATCGCTGCGCGTCAAGGAGGTGCCATGTCGGACAAGGTGGCGATCATCTCCGTGGACGGGCACGTCAAACCCGCCCGACGAGCCTTCCTCGACTACATCGATCCAGCGTTTCGCGAGATCCTCTCGGAGTCTGTGCGCGGGCTCGACGGCACTTCCGATGGCTTCGTCCACCCTGGTTTGGGGGAGGACTGCCAATGGGACGCAGCCCGGCGTATTCGAGACCTCGAGTCACAGGGAGTGGTGGCGGAGGTTCTCTTTTCCAACGGACAGGCCTTCGAGGAGGCACGCCTCGACCATTCTCCGGACCCGGCCATGATCCGGGCGTCCAACATGGCGTACAACCGGTGGCTGATCGACTTCTGCTCTGAGGTACCGGGACGCTTCTGTGGGCTCGCTTCGATCAACTTCGACAACGTCGAACAAGCCGTCGCGGACGTGTACTGGGCCAAGGAGAACGGTTTGGGCGGGGTCCTCATGCCCCCCTTGCATCCAGGCGGGAAGTTCTTCTTTGACCCAGCTCTGAATCCGGTTTGGTCCACGTGCCAGGAAACCGGATTGCCGCTGGCCCAGCACGGCGGCACGGGGGCGCCCAGGTACGAGCCACAGAGTTTTGCTTCGTTCATGGTGCTGGCCACTGAGCACTCATTCTTCTCGGGTCGGTCTCTCTGGCAGCTGATCTTGGGCGGTGTGTTCGACCGATTCCCGGATCTGAAGATCGCGTACATCGAGACGGAGCAGTGGTGGCTTGGCCCCGTCATGGACCTGCTCAACCGGCGCGAGAAGTTGGGCGACGATTGGAGTGAGTTCGCGGAGACGCTCCGTCGGGCCAAGCCCTACAAGCGACTGCCGAGTGACTATTGGCGTTCGAACTGTTTGATAGGGCTGTCGCCGTTCGCCACTGATCAGATATCCCTTGACGAGTTCGGCTCCGTGGATCGCGATTCGGGAGGCGGATTTGCCCTTCGGAGCGACAATTCGATGGTAGGCGTCGACTACCCTCACCCCGAAACTGCATTTCCGGGGATGCTCCGCCAAGTGAAGGCGTTCATCGATCACCCACGGGTTGACGACAGTGACGTTCGCAAAGTCCTGTTCGAGAATGCCGCCCAGTTGTTCCACTTCGACGTTGCGCTCCTCGACCCGCACATCGAGCGGGTTGGTTTTCGAACGGACGCTGTGCCTGATCCAGGCGGGGATGAGATGCAAGTGTCGTCACTATTCGAGGTCGCCTCGATGGCAGGCAGGGCCGGCGCCGAATCTGGCGACGTGTGACCTCTCGATAGGCACACGCCTTTCGGACCGGATTACCCCCCAAGCGGGGAAATGGCGTGCCGCGCGATTTCGCAGAAGAGCCGGATCCGGTCCTGGCCGTGGATGGCCCCGGACCGTCCTTCGGAGGCCTCGATGTTGACGGTCTGGGCTGCCCCCGGGGACACCCAGCCCTGTCGTTGCACGATGTTCGAGCCCACGTGTAGGACCGGATTTGGCACGATGTGACTGCTCGATCTGATGAGGAGGTTTCGGTGGGGGCGACAAGCCGACCGGTGTTGCTGAGCGCGGTTGCGTGTTGCGTTCTGCTGGCGCTACCTGAACTGGCGATCGCAGAGACGTCGACCACAGCCGGGGCGACGGCCGCTGTGTCACCGGTCGCGACCACGACGATGACCTTCATCGATACCTCCCGGTCGACGCCGTCGTGGAACGGCATGCCTGAAAAAGCTTCCCGATCCCTCGTGACGACTATTTGGTACCCGGAACACGGCTCCGGATCGACCACGACATCGAGGGGTCGATACCCGCTGATCGTGTTTGCCCACGGTCTCGGTGGCTCACCTCAGCAGTATCGCCAGCTGTTGACTGCTTGGGCGGCCGCAGGCTACGTCGTGGCTGCCCCGCTGTTCCCGTTGTCGAGCAGTGAGACGCCGGGTGGACCTGACGGCGGGGACATCGGTAACCAGCCTGGTGACATGAGCTTCGTCATCGACCAGGTGCTCAAGGCATCCGCTGCCTCGGGCGGTCCCCTATCGGACCTCGTCGATCCCAACGAGATCGGGGCCGCGGGCCATTCCAACGGTGCCATCACCACGTTGGGTCTTGTTGCCAACAGCTGCTGCCGCGACCCTCGGGTCAAGGCAGCCGTCGTCATGGCCGGGACCACTGAGGGCCTGGGTCGTGGCCAGTATCAACTGGCCGAAGCGCCACCCCTGCTGGTCGTCCAGGATCTGCACGACGGACTCGTCCCCTACGCCGATGCCGTTGCTGTCTTCAACCATGCACGGGGACCAAAGGCGCTGCTGTCTCTCGATTGGGACAGTGCCTCTGACCCCACAGGATCGACCGCCCACATGGCGGCCTCGGGGGTTGTCGGCCCGACCTCGGGTGCGGTCATCAAATCGACGACTGCCTTCTTCAACGCCTTCCTCAAGCACGAACATGGAGCGCTCCGGGCCATCTCCGCCGACGGTCACTCGCCCCTCTCAACTGTGCATACCGCATGGGCTGCGGGATCCCGGGCCAGTTTGCCCATGCCGAAGCAGGCCGCCGTCCACCTGCACGCCACGGTCACCCCCGACACGGGCCTGCACAACGGCCAAGCTGTCACCGTCCGATGGACCGGCTACACGGCCGGCAAGGTGGTCAACATCCTCGAGTGTTCCCAGGTGGACATCGCCTCAGCGAGTTCGGCCGGCTGCAGCTTCGCCCACGCCGCGATCTTGCACCCGGATCCGACTGGTTCTGGCACGGCGGTACTTCACGTCGGCACAGGCTCAATCGGCAACGGTGTCTGCGACGCGATGCATCGCTGCTACGTCATCGTGAACAATGCGAGCTCTACCAACCCGGCAGACACCAAGGAAGTCTCCATCCGTTTTGCGTCCTGACCCATGGTGCGGTTCGACGCTTCAGAAAGATTCGTGATTCTCGTAGTCGGAGGTCAGAAAGTCGTTTCCGATCGACTGGCCGGACCTCGACCAATCTGCGGGTACCGCCATCCTTTCGAGGATCGCCCGACGAGACAACGCCATCCATCGCCGTCAAGGGGCCGTCAGGGTGATAGTCGCTCGATGCTCCAGATCCCGGAATTCACCCTGTAGCGGAGTCGATCATGTAGGCGGTCCGCTCCTTCTTCCCAAAATTCGACGACCTCAGGCCGAATCAGGTAGCCCCCCCAGCGAGCAGGGCGCGGTGGCCCCATTTCCTCGGGGAACGCTTCTGACAGCTCAGCCACCCGCGCTTCGAGCACCGCTCGACTCACGATCACCTCGCTCTGGTGACTCGCAACGGCGCTACGACGAGCCCCTGGCGCCCTCGACCGCCAGTAGGTGTCCGACTGATCGTCATCGACCATCTCCACTGATCCAGTCACCCGGACCTGTCGGTGCACTGGCACGTACCAATGGAGAAGGGCAGCGGCATATGGATTCGTCCTCAACTCCCGGCCTTTGTCACTTTCCCGGTCGGTGTAAAAGACGAGACCCTGGTGATCGATGCCGCGGAGCAGCACCATTCTGGAGGACGGACGTCCCTGGGTCGTCGCCGTGGCCAGCGACATCGCCTCGGGCATGGTCTCGCCAGCTGCCCGCGCCGCCTCGAGCCATTGGGACAGCTGAGTCATCGGATCGGGATCGACGGATGATTCGTCCACGACCACAGTCTGGTCGCTCCTGGGAGGTGGGTCAGATGGCCGAAGACGATCACTGGCAGTCGTCAGTCCAGAGGACCGAGACGTCGCTCTCGCCATTTGCCGCCGTACTCACCCTGCGATGCGGAAAACGATCCCGGAGGAGCCCAATACTCTCCACTGTTGCTGCCCTTGCCTGGCGCCCTGTCGAGCGGAGCGCCGTCGGAGTCGCGCCTGTGCGGCCGCGTGCGTCGGCGTCATCACCGTGATGGTGGCCGGCGCCCTGAGCGATGGCCTGACACGGCCATCCCCAGCCGGTTACATCTGGCCAGGTCGAACCGAACCGACTGGCTCGTAGGTGCCGATGACGATGCCGAGATCAGTCGTGGTGATATGGACAGGACGCATCGTCGCCGGGCGGAGGCCGTCGCCGAACAAGCGGCGACCGGAGCCGAGCACCAGCGGGTACGTCATCAGGCGGAATCGGTCGACGAGCTCGTGCTGCAACAGCGTCTCGAGCAGTTTGCCGCTTCCCCAGATCTGAAGTTCGTCGCCGGGTTCGTCCTTCAACGCCTGGACCGCCGCCACGACGTCACCGGTCACGAGGCGAGCCGTGTCGGGGTGCTCACCGCGCCACGTGACATCGGCCTCGCCGAGCGATTGGGATACGACGTACTTGGGCAGCGAGTTGATCGCCGTGGCAATGGGGTCGCCGGGGTCAGTCTGATCGGGCCAGTGGCCACGGAAGATCTCGAACGTTCTACGACCAAGGAGGAAGGCGCTTGCGTGGCCGTTGAGCTCGGTAACGTGCTCGCCAACGGCCGGGTCAGGGAACGGGGCTTGCCAGCCGCCGTGGACGAAGGCGTCGCTGGGATCCTCCTCAGGACCCCCAGGAGCCTGCATCACGCCGTCGAGGGTCAGGAACGTTTGAACAGTGAGCTTCATGTCAAGTGAGATCGAGCGGCCCATTGATTCTGAGCGCGTTGCGCGCCGAGTCGCAAGCCGAGAATGCGGCTTCCGACTGGACGCTTTGGGAGATTCGAGAGCAGAGTCGCCGCCGAGCCAGGTCTCGGTGAACATCGGCGATGCGTCAACTCCCACTGTGGGCGGGGCAGATCGCAAGGGCCGGCCGGCTGCCCTGGAAAGCGAACATATGTTCGACTAATTTGCCCAGGATGGTGCCTCTGTCAGTCAGGCAGGCGACGATCCTGCATGCCGACCTTGATGCCTTCTACGCGTCGGTTGAGCAACTGTTGGACCCTTCACTGCGGGACCGGCCCATCGCCGTTGGGGGCAGTGTGGTGCTGGCGGCATCGTACGAAGCCAGGAGCTACGGAGTCCGTGGTGGCATGTCGGGGTGGCGCGCCCGCCAGCTCTGCGGTGATCTCCTTTTCGTCGGTGGCCACTTCGACCGCTACCAACAGTTCGGTGATGATGTTGTGTCTGTCTTTCGAGATTTCACCCCCCGGGTCGAGCGGGTCTCGATCGATGAGGCATTCCTCGATGTTGCCGGCGCCGTCCATCTCTTCGGAGCGCCGACTGAGATAGCGGCTGCCATTCGCCGACGCGTACGCGACGAGATCGGTCTCCCGCTGTCGGTCGGCGTGGCCCGCACCAAGCACCTCGCAAAGGTCGCGTCACAGGTGGCCAAGCCTGACGGCCTCGTCGCCGTGGCTCCGAACGATGAGAGTGACTTTCTCGACCCGCTTCCCGTCGGGCTGATATGGGGCGTCGGACCAGCGACAGAGCGGCGACTCCACGAGGCCGGGATCTCGACCATCGGGCAACTGGCTAAGGCTGGCAGCCCGATTCTGAGCAGGCTGCTCGGCCGGGCAGTCGGGGCAAAACTGGCTGCTCTCTCGGCCAACGTCGATGAGCGTGCAGTCGAGACACCGCCCCGGTCAAAATCCATGGGCGCCCAAGCCGCGCTTGGGCGGCGGGATGCAACTCCAGAGCTCGTTCGGGACACGATCGGCTACCTGGCCGACAGAGTCGCCGGCCGACTCCGAAAGGCAACCTTGGCCGGTCAGACCGTGACCGTACGGGTCCGCTTCTCTCACCTGCGCTCTGTGACCCGGTCGATGACGTTGCCCGTTGCGATCTCGACCACGCTGACGCTGACTGAGGTGGCCGAAAGGCTCGCCCACTCAGCCATCGTCGACAACGAACGAGAACGCGAAATCACCCTCCTCGCCGTTTCGGTCTCCAACTTGCACCCAGACCATTCCTTCCAGCTCGAGCTTCCTCTCGATTCCCCCAATGTGCGCCGAGACGCGGGCCCCCGACCCGCATCCGTCGTCGAAGCCTCCAGATGGGGAGTGGACCGCTCCGTCGACGCGATCAGGGACAGGTTCGGCCGGACCGCCATCGGCTACGCCGGGGTCGCACTTTCCGCCGCCGAACGAGTTCCCGAGGAGTTTCGCGAACTGGCTGAGCGAGGATCAGGCGGTAATCAGACCTAGGGCCAAGCTCTGCGGCGAACCCACGCCCACGCGGGAGAGGGGCTTATCGCGGGACCGCGAACAGACGCTCGGCCGGACGGTCCTCGTCGAGCACGAATATCGTCTGCGTGTCGCGCGCACGCGGGGAGCCGTGCAGCCGGACCAGCACGACGTCGCGCAGTGCCACGATGTCGGGCACCCGGACCAGAAGCACCATGTCGAAGCCCCCGCTGGTAAAAGCGAGGTATTCGAGCCCGGGCAGTGTCTTGAGATCGTCGCGGACTTCCTGCCAGCTGTTTTGTTCGACGTTGACGAGGATCAGTGCGGTGATCGGAAGGCCGATCTGGGATGGGTCCACCAGGGCACTGAAGCCGCGGATCACACCCGAGTCGCACAGTCGCCTGAAGCGCCCGTAGGCGGTGGCCCGTGAGACGTTCGCACGTTCGGCCAACGCATTGACGGAGAGGCGTCCGTCGGCGAGCAGCTCGCGGACCATCATGCGGTCAATGTCGTCGAGGCCGGACTGGGACAGATCGTCCACGGGAACCTCCTCCTTGGGGTCGATTCTTGTACAAATCGTTAGCATAACAGGGAGTGACTGGACATATTTGTGTGTATTAGGGCCACATGACCTGGATATTTGGGCAGATTTCCGGCGCAAAATGGAAGGAGAATGCTCGCACGTTCGAGCTACCGAGGGACCACCCTGGTTTCTCCGATCCCGAGTATCGGGCTCGGCGACGAGTGCATCGCTGCGGTCGGTGCGGCCTACCGGCCGGGCGATCTCATTCCCGACGTCGCCTACACCGCGCGAGGAGGACGAGGTGTGGCGGATCGTGTCGAGCGAGCTCGCGGTGAAGCACTACTCGCGGGCGTGCCGCGCCGTATCTGCCGCCGCGGGACGGCCTTCGCCTGCCGGCGGAGCGCGTACCCCAGCTGCGCGAGCTCGACGAGCGCGTGCACGACCTCACGGGATTCCACCTGCGCCCGGTTCCCGGGCTCGTCCCGACGCGCCAGTTCTACGGTGCGTTGGCCCACCGGACCTTCCTCTCGACCCAGTACGTCCGGCACCATTCAGTGCCCTTCTACACACCAGAGCCCGATCTCGTGCACGAGATAATCGGACACGCCAACATGCTGGCCTCGGACAGCCTGGCCGATCTCTACGCCGAGGCCGGTGCGGCGTCGCGCCGCTCGTCGAGTCCCGAGGCGCTCGAATTCTTCTCCCGGGTCTTCTGGTTCACTCTCGAGTTCGGGGTGGTCGAAGAGGGCGGTGACCTCAAGGCGTACGGCGCCGGCCTGCTCTCGAGCTACGGCGAACTCGACGTGTTCCGACAGGCCGACATACGCGACTGGGACATTCTGGCCATGGGGACCCGCGACTACGACATCACGCATTATCAGCCGGTGCTGTTCGCCGCGCGTCGTACGAGCGACTGATTCGACGATCTGGGAGAGTTCTTCCGTTCCTACGACGAGGGATGGTTCCGGTCTTATGTCCGTGCAGGCCACAACTGGGGTCGGCACACGCGGAGACGGCGCGGGCGGAGGCCGGCGGCATGACGGCTCTTGAGGCGGCGACCAAGCCTGCCGACAGCGGGGTGGTCCCCGCGGCCCGGCTGCTCGGTTGGGACTGTCTCGAGCTCTGGGTCGGGAACGCGCGGACGACCGCTGGGTTTCTGATGTCCGCATTCGGGTTTATGTGCACGGCATACGCCGGGCCGGAATCCGGTGTACGGCACAAGGCGAGCTACGTCCTCGAACAGGGCGACGTCCGCGCTCGTCGTCTCAGCCGCGCTGGCGGCGGACTCTCCCATCGCCGAGCACGTACACGCCCACGGCGACGGCGTGCACGATCTGGCCTGGCTGGTCGACGACGCGACCGCGGCCTTCCGGACGGCCGTCGAACGGGGCGCGGTACCCGTCCGGACGCCGTGGGATGAGGAAGACGATCAGGGTGTCTTGACGCTGGCACAGATCGGGACGTACGGGAACACCGTGCATACATTCGTCGATCGAAGCCGCTACGTCGGACCACGGCTCGAGCCCGGTTACCACGCCGAACACCTGCCACCAGAACCGGCGGGACCTGACGTGGGACTGGTTGCCATCGACCACGTCGTGGGCAACGTCGAACAGGGTCGCCTTGAGGACTGGGTGCACTACTACGCCCATGTGCTCGGGTTCGCCCCAATGCAGCACTTCTCGGAGGGCCAGATCGCAACTGAGTACTCCGCCCTGGCCTCCACGGTGGTGTGGGACGGCAAGCGCATCGTCATGCCGATCAATGAGCCGGCCCTCGGGCGGCACAAGAGCCAAATCCAGGAATACCTCGAGGCCTACGACGGCCCGGGCGTGCAGCACATCGCGCTGGCGACCAACGACATCGTCGCCACCGTCGACGCGCTCGTCGCGCGCGGTGTCCGCTTCATGGAAGTGCCAGCCTCGTACTACGACGAGGCCCGGCGACGACTCCACGGGTTCGACCTGCCATGGTCAGATCTCGAGCGCCTCGGGATCCTGGTCGACCACGACGCCGGCGGCCATCTGCTGCAGATCTTCACCGAGACGATCACCGACCGGCCGGCGGTCTTCTTCGAGATCATTGAGCGTTGTGGCGCCCGAGGCTTTGGGGAGGGCAACTTCAAGGCGCTCTTTGAAGCGATCGAGCGCGACCAGGCCCGACGGGGCAACTTGTGAGCCGGGCCGCTCGAGCGGCGCAGCTGATGCCGTCGTGGACTCGTCGGTGATCTGGACCGCGTAAGAGGACGTCGTCACTCCGTGCCTTTCTATCGCCGGGTCGGCGACGTGCCGCCCAAACGCCATCTACGGGTCGAACGGCCGGGAGGCGGATACCTCCACGAGGAGCTGTTGGGGATGGACGGCTTCTCGGAGGAGTCCGCACTGCTCTACCACCGTCACTCGCCGAGTGCCATTGTGGCGATCGAGGCTGTGGCCGCCGCGCCCCGATGTTTCACCCCGGACATGCCGCTACAACCCCGGCATCTGCAAACAGCGATGCTCCAGCGGGGTGGCGACCCCATCCTCGGCCGTACGCCGCTGCTCGGAAACGCTGACGTCACCCTCTTGTGGGTGTCTGCCGATGCCGACAGTGAGATCTACCGCAACGTATGCGGCGACGAGCTGGTCTACGTTCACGAAGGTTCGGCTCTGCTTGAAAGTAGCTTTGGCGGCCTCCAGGTGCTGCCGGGGGACTACGTCGTGATCCCCGCAGGGACGACGCATCGTTGGCGGGTCGACCAAGGTCTTTGCGCCTTGATAATGGAGGCTGCCGGCCACATCACCCTCCCGAGCCGGTACCTTTCGACCCGCGGGCAGTTGCTCGAGGGCGCACCGTTCTCCGAGCGCGACATACGCGGGCCTGATTCGCCGCTCATGGAAGAGGGAACCGACGTCCCGGTCCTCGTCCGGAGCCGTTCGGGACTGACCCGGCACGTGCATGCGCGACATCCCCTGGACGTTGTCGGATGGGACGGCTGCCTCTACCCGTTCGCCATGTCCATCTTCGACTTCGAACCGATCGTCGGGGCGATCCACCAGCCGCCGGTGGTGCACCAGACCTTCGCCGGACCGAATTTCACGGTGTGTTCGTTCGTGCCCCGCCCGTACGACTTCCATCCCGGAGCCATCAAGGTGCCCTACCACCATTCCAACGTGGACACAGACGAGATCATCTTCTACGCCGACGGTGACTTCATGAGTCGCACCAATTCGGGCATCGGGACCGGGTCCATTTCGGTGCACCCGCCCGGCTTCGTGCACGGCCCGCAACCTGGAAGCGTCGAGCGCGCCGTCGCCGCGACGAGGACCGAAGAAGTCGCAGTCATGGTCGACGCCTTCGGCCGACTCGGCCTCAGCGCCGAGGCCCGGCCGCGTCGCCGACCCGGACTACCCCTACTCGTGGAACGGGTAACCCACGCAAGACTCATCTTCCCTTCCACGTTCGTCTGCGATGTCTCGAATCAGTGTCTCCGCGTTTCGCGACACATCAGTGGTGAGGTCGAAATGATCCCGCATTCTGGTCGAGTCGGATTCGCTCGCCGTCTGGCCAGTCGTCGACTCTGTGATTGCCTGGTATTCGGCAAATCCGAAACCGCGTCTCCGCCTCCCTCTCCCTGAACTAACTACCGGCGAGCGAAAGTCATATGGGTTACACCGCTGGGGCTACTGGTCGACTGCACGTCGAATCTTTGCTCGAGCCCTTCAAAACCGTCCCAAAGACGTACGCCCCGCCCGAGGAGGATGGGCACGACGGCGATGTGCATGAAGTCGATCAAGTCGGCCTCCAAGAATTTGGCGGACCGTCGATGGACCTCCGCCGATGCGGACGTCCTGCACTCCGGCGGACTCCTGCGCGATCTTCAAAGCTTCGGCCGGGCGGGCGTCCACGAAGTGGAAGGTAGTTCCGCCTTTCATCTCGATGGACGGGTGGGGGTAATGGGAGAGCACGAAGACGGGCGTGTGAAAGGGTGGATCTTCACCCCACCAGCCCTTCCAACCGTCGTCCACCCAGGGACCTCGCTGAGGCCCGAACTTGTTGCGGCCCGAGATCTCAGCGCCGATCCCCGGACCCCAGTTGGCAGCGAAGAGATCGTCGATGCCGGTACTCCCGCCCTGCTGACCGTGTATCGCCTGAAACGTCCGCGTGTCGACGAACCACTTCATAAGGCGCTGGCCGGCGTGGCCGAAGGGTGATTCGAGACTCTGCCCCTCACCGGTGGCGAAACCGTCGAGGGAGACCGAGAAGTTGTTGACCCGGACGCACGACATGGGCAGCTCCAATGTACGTGATTCTCGGCCTTTCACGAGACCGGCATTTGAACATACAGGCGACCGGCCCCAGGGTCCGAGTCCTCGCGCCAAAAGCGCTGTGCGGAGGTCGCTTCCAGCTCGGACTTGTACGCCGAGCTCAGCTGCGCCGGAAATGATCACCTGTCCGCCGGATCGCCCGAGCAGGACCGTTCAAAGACCACGGCCGTCACCGGTCGTGTTCACCTCTTGCCGTTGAAACAGGTCAAGCCGGCTTCGCACCATCGCCGCCGGGACCCGCACGTCCGGCGCAGGAGATCTAGTCCCGCTCAGGGGCATCGAGACAACGGGGTCACGCCGCCGTCCGTTCGGCAGCGACATTCGCCACAGAATAACTTGATGAAGTGACTGCTCAGCTCAGCCCGCACGATGTGTGGGCGTGATGATGCGGCGTGGCTGGTGTGGGCAGCCGGAGAGCCGGAGGCCGTGCTGAGCGACGTGGCACTCAGCGCGCTGGTCGCCAACGGCCACCTTCGCAACGCTCTCGATGGGCAAGTCGGGTGGAGCGAAGATCCAGCGGCACTGACGCGGCTCGGTGAACGAGACGTCATCGGCTGGCAGGTGTTCGTCCGGTGACAGTCGGCCTCGAACTGGTATGGGACGCCTGGTCTCCATGAGCCAGGAGGACCTGGAGCAGCGCATGCAGCGGTTGGAGGACGAGCTCGCCGTTCGACGAGTGATCCTGTCCTATGGTCCCGCAGCTGACGCCGGCCTCGCCGAGGAGGGGGCGTCACTGTGGCTCCAGGACGGAACCTACGACTGGGATTCGGACGGCTCGCCGCACGAGGGTCGGGCCGAGATCGAGGCGATGCTCCGAACCGACGCCCATCGGCGCTTGATCGAGACCGGCGTGGCGCACTTCGCCGGGCCGCCGCTGATCGACATCAAGGGGGACCGGGCCACGGCGCTCACGTACTCGCTGATCCTCCGCCGCGATCCCGACGAACGCCGCTATTACTTGTGGCGGATGAGCGCCGCCAAATGGGAGTTCGAGCGCACCGGCGATACGTGGCGGATCCGGCGCCGCACTCACCGTCTGCTCGACGAGACGGGTGCCGGTCGTGAGCTGTTCCAGAGTTCGGTCCCGGCGATGTTCTCGAGCACTGACGGATGAGCACCGGGCGCCTGGCCGGCAAGGTCGCCATCATCACCGGAGCGAGCACGGGGCTCGGTCCGGTGATGGCGGAGCGCTTCGTCGCCGAGGGAGCGAAGGTCGTGGTGGCGGCTCGCCGTGAGCAGCTCGTCCGGGAGGTCGCGGGCCGGTGCGGAGCCGACGCGCTGGCGATGAGAGTCGACGTAACCCGCGAGGATGAGGTTGCCGGAATGGTCGCTCGCACCGTCGAGGAGTTCGGTCGAGTCGACGTCATGTGCAACAACGCCGCAGCTCCTGGAGCGGATACATGGATATGGGAACAGACACTCGACAACTGGAACGCCACCATCGCTATCGACCTCACTGCGGCGATGCTGTGCACGCGCGAGGTTCTCAAGCAATCGATGCTCGAGCGACGCTCTGGGTCAATCGTTAACTTCTCCTCCACCGCCAGCTTTCGCGGAGTGCCGCGTAAAACCCACTACGTGACCGCAAAGGCGGCGTTACGTGCGTTCACGCAGTCCGTGGCCAACGAAGTCGGCCCACGCGGTATTCGTGCCAACTGCATCGTTCCGGGAGGCATCGACACCGAGCTGTGGCGGAACTGGGTCGCTCGCACGGCGGACGAGCAGGGGATCGACCATAACGTGCGACGAGCAAAGCTCCTCGGAGGTACGGCACTGGGAGACATCTCGTCGCCCGACGACGTCACCAACCTGGCGCTGTTCCTGGCCAGCGACGAGAGCCGGACGATCACCGGACAATCGATCGTCGTCGACGCTGGCGCAGTGATGCTCGGATGAAGGGCCGGCAGCAAATTCGGTTGGCGGTCGCCACGCCTGTCGTCACGACGCTCCCCTCGGCGCATGCGAAGTGGGAGGAGACGGGCACGATCGAAGACGTTGCTCGCATCGCCGAGACCGCCGATCGGCTCGGGTACCACCACCTGACGTGCAGCGAGCACATCGGTGTCCCCGCCAGCGAGGCACCCAGGCGAGGCGCACGCTACTGGGACCCGCTGGCGACGTTCGGGTTCCTCGCGGCGCGGACGCAGCGCATCCGGTTCGCGACGAACGTCCTCGTGCTTGGCTACCACCACCCGCTGGAGATCGCGAAGCGCTACGGCACGCTCGATGTCGTGAGCGGTGGCCGACTGATCCTCGGGTTCGGCGTGGGCACGCTAAGGGAGGAGTTCGACCTGCTCGGGACTCCGTTCGAGGATCGAGGACCGCGAGCGGATGACGCGCTGCGCGCCCTGCGTGCCGCCCTTTCCCAGCCCGAACCGGCCTACAACGGCGAGTTCTACGACTTCAGCGGTCTCGTCGTGGATCCCAGCGCAGTCCAGGAGCATGTCCCCATCTGGATCGGAGGTCGCACCTTCCGCTCCCTACGACGGGCCGTCGCCCACGGCGACGGCTGGTCCCCGTTCGGTATCTCCCTGCCGCAGGCTCGCGCCTGGCTGGAGCGCGTCGATGTCACGATGGGTTTCGAGGTCGTCCTCGCTCCTCCTCGTCCGCTTGACCCGATTCGTGCTCCTGACGCGACACGAACGGCGCTCGAGGAACTGGTCCATGCCGGCGCCACCATCGCCAGGACCCACTTGGTCCACCACTCACTCGAGCACCACCTTGAACAGCTCGAGGCACTGGCCGCACTGATGGACGGGAATAGCTCAGAACCTCCGACGCGCTGAACACGATGCTGGGCCGATATCGATGCAAGGGCTGGCGACGACATCACGAGCAAGCGTCGCGTTAGCCCTGCTGTCCTCAGGCGGGTGCTCCCACAGCGACGAGGTCGAGTCTGATCGTGCGAGTCGCCTGCCAACCGCCAAGTCGGGCTCAGGCAGGCCAGGCGATGGCCTTGGTCTCGAGGTACTGCTCGAAACCCTCAATGCCGCACTGGCGGCCGATCCCACTGTCCTTGTAGCCGCCATAGGGCGAGTCAGCCCCATACCACAGCCCGCCGTTCACCCCGATGGAGCCGGTGCGGATGCGCTTTGCCATGGCGGTCGCCCGATCCTCGTCAGCCGAGACCACGCCACCTGAGAGACCGTAGTTGGATTCGTTGGCGATACGGACCGCGTCGGCGTCGTCCTCGTACGGGATGACGACGAGTACTGGTCCGAAGATCTCCTCTCGAGCGATGGTCATGGAGTTGTCCACGCCGGAGAAGAGGGTGGGCTCGACGTAGTAGCCGGTGTCGAGGTGGGCCGGGCGCCCGCCACCACAGATCAGCTTGGCCCCCTCCTCTTGCCCCTTGGCGATGTAACCAAGCACGCGATCGCGCTGGCGGGCGCTGACGAGCGGGCCCATCAGATTGCCATCGTCGGTGGGGTCGCCATAGGGAATGCCTGCCATGCCTGCGGCCACGAGCTCAACCGCCTCGTCGTAACGAGGGCGAGGCACGAGGAGTCGCGACTGCATGGCGCAACCCTGACCGCCGTGGACGCAGACCATCGACGCCATCGGCAGCGTCGAGGCAAAGTCGGCGTCGTCGAGGACGATCATGGCTGATTTGCCCCCCAGCTCGAGAAAGACCCGCTTGAGGGTCGCCGCACCCTTTTCCATGATTCGCTTGCCCGTGGCCGTCGAGCCGGTGAACGAGATCATGTCGACGTCCGCCGAGACGGTGAGCTCCTCCCCCACCAGATGGTCCGAGGAGGTCACCACGTTCAAGACGCCGGGGGGGATGTCAGTCTTCTCGGCCACCAGACGGCCAAGGCGGGTGGCGTTCCACGGCGTGTCGGGGGCGGGCTTCAGTACGGTGGTGTTGCCGGTAGCCAGGATCGCTCCCAGCTTGTTCAACGTCACTTCGACCGGATAGTTCCAGGGCACGATGGCGCCCACCACGCCCATGGGCTCTTTGAGCACGGCCCGGCGTGAGACCATACCCATCTTTTCCGACGTGGGCAGCGGACGCTCCCACGCGAACGTCTCGATCATCTGAGCCGGGTAGATCAACGCGTCCTCGAGCGGCCAGTCCAGCTGGGCGGCGTAGGTCAACATGCGGGGGGTACCGACCTCGGCGACCAGCTCCTCTCGGTATTCCTCGCGCTCGGACTCAAGCGCAGCCTGCAACTGCTCGAGGCAGCGCTTGCGTAGTGCATGGTTGGTCGACCAGTCCGAGTCGTCGAAGGCATGTCGGGCCGCCGCGATGGCGCGGCGCATGTCCTCGGCCGAGGCGTCAGCGACCTCGCCCAAGACCTCCTCGGTGGCCGGGTTGATGTTCTCGAACCGCTTTCCTGAGGCCGACTCGACGAGCTGGCCGTCGATGAGCATTCGGACCTCACCGTTGCTTGGCATGCTGCGACTCCCTTTTGGATCTCGTGAACGTCCGTTGGCGAGAGTATGCGCGCTGTGGCACCGCTGCGAGGCGAGGGACCCCGATGGTCACCCGATCGAGATCATCGAAGCGGGCCCGGAGGCATCGGCAGCGGGCCATCGGGAAGGGACGCGATGTCTGGACCTGCGGACTGCCCCGAACACGTCTCAGACAGCAGAAGAGCCGGCCCATATGGACCGGCTCTTCTGTGTGGATCTCTGAGTGGCAGGGACCCGAAGCCATGGCGCACCCTTTGGGTCAGAAACCTGACAGCCCTCAGCTTCAGGCGTCGCGGTGCGACATCCGGATCGAGGCCGCCACCAAGGCGATGGCGGCATATGCGCCGAGGACCACTACGGCAGTACCGGGCCTCAGGAGTCCGGCCGAATGGTTGACCGTGACGGCGGCCTCGAGTGCGGTCCCGGGCACGTACTGGCGGAGGCCGGCCGGAAGCAGCTGGCCGAGCGTGACGCCTCCCACGATGACCAGCACGAGTGCCGTGGTCGCTGCTGCGGTGTGTCGGATGAGACCGCCGAGTCCGACCCCGATGACGGCGATAAGGCTCACCGCCAGAGCACCGAACACCACAGCTTGGAGGACGCCGGGATGAGCGAAGGACACTTCGAGATGCTTGCCGGTGAAGACCCGCTGGCCGACTTCGAAGCTGACCACAGCAGTCAGCAGTGCCACGGGGAATACGAACGCCGCAATGACCCCAGCCTTGGCTGCGAGTACCCGCCGCCGAGTGGGCGTGGCGGCAAAGGTGGACCGAATCATCCCCGACACGTACTCGGAGGTCATGGCCCGTACCCCAAGTGCCGCCAGCAACACGGCGCCGACGAAGACGACACCGAAGAGGGAACAGGCGGTCGGGTCGAACATCTGGCGCTGCGCCGCTGTCATCTTCGTCCACTGCTGGACTTGGGAGACACAGAGGATTGCCCCCAGGGCAACCGAGATGACAATGGCGAGGACCACTGTCCGCCAGGTGGAAGGCAGGGTGCGCAGCTTGGTCCACTCAGCCTTCGCAGTCCTGCGGAGCCTGGGAGTCCGCGCCGGCGGAGCAGGGGGTGTGAAGTGAGTTGCATCGATGGTTGGGGTTGCAGTGCTCATGTCAAGCTCCTTTGGTTGCGTCGACCAGCTGGCCGGCGTGGTAATCGGTTTGGTCTTTGGTCAGGTCGAAATACGCCTCTTCGAGCGACGATCCCAGCGGGGCCAGCTCGACGAGGGTGATGTCGTGGCAACAAGCGGCTGCGCCGATCGTGGCGGAGTCCATTCCGGTCACGACCAGGGCGCCGTCAGATCCACTCTCGATCAGCGCTCCTCGCTGGGTCAGGGTCTCAGCCAGATCGGCCTGCTCCACGGCCCGGACCCGGACACTCGAGGCCGTGTGCCGGTTGATGAACTCGTCGGTTCCGGCGTCGGCGATGATGTGGCCCCGACCGATCACGATTAGGTGGTCGGCGGTCTGGGCCATCTCGCTCATGAGATGGCTCGAGAGGAACACCGTGCGGCCTTCTGATGCCAGGGACTTCATCAGGTTGCGGATCCACAGGATTCCCTCGGGGTCGAGCCCGTTGATCGGCTCGTCGAACATCACCGTCTCGGGGTCGCCGAGAAGCGCGGCTCGCGATGCCGAGCCGCTGATTCATGCCGAGCGAGAATGTCCCAACCCTCTTTCCTGCGACGTCGCTGAGTCCGACGATGTCGAGCACCTCTGCCACCCGTCGGCGGGGGATCCCGTTGCTGTCGGCCAGCCACATGAGGTGGTTGGCGGCACTGCGGCCGCCAACAATGGCTTTGGCGTCCAAGAGCGCCCCGATCGACCGGAGCGGATCAGTCAGCTGGCGGTAGGACTTGCCGTTCACGCGGACTTCGCCTGAAGTCGGGGCGTCGAGGCCCAGGATCATGCGCATGGTGGTCGACTTGCCGGCCCCATTCGGGCCGAGGAAGCCGGTCACCTGCCCGGGCCGGACTGTAAAGGAGACCTCATTGACGGCCACGGTCTTGCCGTAGCGCTTGGTGAGGTGCGTTGCCTCGATCATGGTGCTTCCTTTCCTCATCGATCTGGTCTGGGAAGCACCCTGCGCTCGAGACCTGAGGTGCCGCTGATGTGACCCTGAGGTGGGCTGGTCAGCTCAATCACGCCGCACCTGGTCTTCGGTCGTACCGTGGGGGTGTGGAAGTGAGGCTCTTCGGCGAGTTCGAGGTGGTCAATGAGGGTGTGGCGATACCGATCCGCGGCGCCAAGCAGCGGGCCCTCCTCGCTCTCCTGGCCCTCAACCGAGGGAGTCCGGTCAGCGCCGACCGTCTGATCGACCAGCTTTGGAGCGACGGGCAGACCGGGAAGCCAGCCAACGCCTTGCAGGCGCAGATCGTCCAGCTGCGTCGATCTCTCGGAGCCTCAGCCATCATCACCTCCGAATCCGGCTATGCGCTCGATGTCAGTGCCTGTGACCTGGACGTAGCCCGATTCGAAGACCTGGTAGCCGAAGGTCGTCGCCTCAGCGCCGAGGGCGACCTCGCCTCGGCGTCCGCCATCCTTGGTGACGCCCTCCAGTTGCGCCGCGGCGAGCCGCTGTCCGAGTTCGTCTACGCCGGCTTTGCCGACGCCGAACGAGCCCATCTCAACGAATTGGGCCTGGTGGCGACGGAGTACCGAGTCGAAGCGGACCTGGGGCTCGGCCACCACAACGAGTTGGTAGGCGAGCTGGAAGCGCTGTGCCGTGAGCACTCGCTGCGCGAACGCCTATGGGAGCTGCTCATGCTGGCCCTCTACCGGGCTGGACGCCAAGCCGAAGCGCTGCGCGCCTTCACCGAGATCCGTGATCGCCTGATCGACGAGCTCGGGATCGAGCCCGGATTTTCTCTGCGTGACCTCGAGGCCCGCATCTTGAACCACGACCCCTCCCTCGCCGCAGAGTTGACGGCATCAGCGCGTGCGCCATCGCTGCCATCGCTGCGCGGCAACCTTCCCGAACCACTGAGCAGCTTCCGTGGGCGCCATACAGAACTGGAACAGGTGGACCAAGCGATTGACTCCAGCCGCTTAGTCACGTTGATCGGCCCAGGCGGGGTCGGCAAGACCCGCCTGGCGGTCGCGGCTGCGGCGCGGCGTCGCGACCGGCACTCCGGCGGCGTCTGGCTCGTGGAGCTCGCGGGCGTCACCGAGACCGCAGCCGTCGCTGCGACTGCGGCTGCGGCTCTCGGCGCATCGGGGCCTGCTCTGGGCGATGACCAGCCGTCTGGATCGACGGCGGAGCTCATCGCCCGCCACCTCACCGGCCGCTCCCTGGTCATCGTCCTCGACAACTGCGAACACGTCATCGACGAGGCGGCTGCGCTCGCCCAGGCCCTGGTCGGGGCGCTGCCCGGCGTTCGGGTGGTAGCCACCAGTCGCGAGCCCCTCGGCGTTCCCGGCGAGTTCCTTATTCCCGTCGTTGGCCTGATGCCGACGGATGCCGTCGAGCTCTTCGGGGATCGTGCTCGTGCGGTGCAGCCAGGCTTCGACCCTGACGGGCCAGCCGAAGCGGTCATCGACGGCATCTGCCGCCGGCTCGACGGCCTGCCTCTGGCCATCGAGCTCGCAGCCGCTCGCCTCCGGGCCCTTCCCCTGGCGACTCTCGCCGAGCGGCTCGACGACCGCTTCGCGCTGCTCAGCCGTGGTGCTCGCACCGCGCTGCCCCGCCAACGGACCCTGCGTGCGGTCGTGGACTGGAGCTACGACCTCCTCTTCGACGACGAGCGCCGCCTTTTCGCTCGCCTGTCCGTCTTCGTCGGCGGCTGCGAACTCGACGCGATCGAGTCCGTGTGCGCGGACGACAAAGTGCCAAAGGACGATGTCCTCGACGTGTTGAGCCGGCTCGTGGACAAGTCGCTCGTCATGCCCCCGATCGCGGGCGAGACCCGGTTCTCCCAGCTGCAGACGTTATGGCAGTACGGCCGAGATCGCCTCGATGACTCCGACGAGGCCGACCAGGTACGCGCCAGGCATGCCGCCTACTACCTCCAGTTCGCCGAGGGCGCCAACGAACGTCTACGAGGTGCCGCGGCATCGGTGTGGCAGGCGCGCCTGACCCCGGAGTTGGCCAATATGAAGGTCGCGCTCGATTGGCACCTGGACACCGGCGACATTGATGCGGCGCTGTTGATGGTCTCTGGAATGGCGTGGTTGTGGTTCGTCAACAGCGATTTTGCCGAAGGTGCGCGTTGGCTCGCCAGCGCGTTAGGTGCCGCAGGCAAGCGCCGTGCTGAGCTGCACGCCACCGCCCAGGTCTGGCACGGCTACTTCGTCGGTATCTCGTCCAGCCCCGCGTCGGGAGTCGTCGAGTGCGACCAGGCCATCGCTGTTTTGAGGTCAGCCGTCGACCGGGTTCGCCTCGCGGAAGCGCTGTTGCTCGGAGCGACGGTATTGATACGCGCCTACGAATTCAGTCGGTCCCTCGAAGCCCTGGCTGAGGCGCGGGCGCTCCTCGAGCCCGACGAGCAGGTTTGGCTGCTCGGTGCGCACGACATGCTGGTCAGCTGGAACATGGCCTCGTTTGGGCGTCTCGACGACGCGGAGACCGCAGCCCGTTCGAGCATTGAGCGCTTCGACGCAGTCGGGGAGGTCTTGTTGGTGGTCAATTCACTGAACGCTCTCGCCGGCATCATCGCGGCCAAGGGCGATATCGAAGGCGCATCAGTGGCCTACGAAGATCTCCTGCGGCGCTGCCGTGTTGGCGGGGAGCATCCCTACCTGAACTCTGCCCTGGTCGCTCTCGCTGCGCTGCGGGGTAGGCAAGGCGATGACGCCGCCGCTGACGATCTCTACCGAGAGGCGATCGGATGCTCCTCGAACCCGTGGCTGTCAGCCGACGCCATGGTCGGCCAAGCGGCCGTCGCCCGGCGCCTCGGTGATCTGGCCCGAGCGAAAGCGCTGCTCGACGCCGCGACTGCCCGTTACCAAGATGCTGACGCTCCCGCCGGCCACCCCCGTGTGCTGGCGGGACTGGCCTGGTTGGCACTCGGCGCAGATCGACCGGATGCCGCGGCGGTCTTCGCAGCAGACGCTGTCAGAGCTGCTGGGGCGATCGGGGACCCGGAAACGCAACTCCTCGCCGATTCCGCTCTCGCCGCGGCCAGAGTGATCGCTGACCCAAACCAGCAGAACGCCGACTGCTTCGTCGCTCTGGTACGACAACGAACCGCAGGTCCGGCACATCGCGCGCTCTCCGACGAGCCAGACCTGGCGGCGCTCGCGGCACGCCTGACACCACTCGCAACCTGAACGAAAAGAAGGGGCTCGCGTCGCCTAACCGGCGACACCCGAAGTCCTGCTTCGGGCCGCCCTCAGTATCACCTCAGGGAGGCCTCAGGCCAGATGCCCAGACTGATCGCCATGCCTCAAGAATCAGAAGAGCCCGCCGCCCGCCGTGGACAACCGATCTTTCGTGGTATTGCGGTCGAGGACCACGGTCGGGCGGTGACTGCAAACACCCAAGCCGCCGCGTTCTATCGCCAGGCGCAGCAGGCCGTGGACACGTTTGACGCGGTAGCAGCGCTCCGGCACGCTGCCAAGTCCGATCCCGCCTTCGAGGTCGCCGTCGCCGATCTCGGCGCCTTCACAGGAGCACCCTCGAATGCCATGAACGGCCGGCGGATGAACTGGGAGCGCCATCACATCGAAGTGGTCCGCACGGCGGCCGCCGGCAACCTCAGTCGAGCCGCCGACCTTCTGCGTGAACATCTGGCCAATGTCGGCTGCGACCCAATCGCTCTGCGCATCGTCACAGAACTCCGAAAGCGAGCAGGAGAGCGGGATGGGTTCGATGAACTAACCGGACCCCCTTCCGCTTGCCATCCGGTCACTGAGGGGCCCTATGAGGGGCCGTTTCCCCGCGTGAAGCGTGAATGAATCATCGCGACACTCGTCTCGACAGCCCGCTTATCTCGGGACCACGAGGTCCCGAGATTGGATAGGGCAAACAGCGCCGTGGCAAGCAGATCGGCCGCGTACGCTCCAGGTCAGCCTCCTCACTGTGATTGTATGGTTGAGATTGCGCAGAATTTCGCAGCACTGGGCCATTGAGCGACGACCAACGGGGGGGTGGCAGGGTGGGTCTACACACGGCTTACGTCCCCCGTAGATCGAATGATCGGTAGATCACGGGTGGAGCTGACCACGCGGAGGTGGCGCGCTGTGGCAGTTCGAGAGGGTCTCATGTTGATCACGGGCCTTTTCATGGTTCTAGGCGCGACATTTGGCGTCGATCCGGTGGGTGCCGGAGCTGCAAGTCCAGCCGATCAAGGCGTCACGTCGACAACCATCAGAGTCGGATTTCCAGTCATCAATTTCGCTGCTCTAGCAGTCGTCGGGGTGCATTTGAACGATGGAAATTTTCAGGACGCTATCCATGCGCTGACCGCCAACATCAATGCCCACGGAGGCGTCGACGGACGGAAGATCGTTCCGTACATCGCCCTTGACAATCCGGCGGTCACTTCATCGAGTCTTTCGGTCTGCACCCAACTCACTGAGGACGATCACGTTTTCGTCGTCATCCTTCCGGTGTATCCCGACTGCTACCAAGTGACCCACGACACACTCGTCATCGATGGGACGCTGCCTGGCACGCTGCCCGCAAGTGCCGCACCTGACTTCACCCTGACGCCACCTGACGAAGCGTACGACCCAATCCAGTTCGCCGCCCTCAAGAGAGCAGGAGTGTTCAAAGGCAAGAAGGTTGGCATCTATTACGGCTCGGGTGTTGATGCTGCCGAGGCAAACGAAGTCCGGTCGGATCTCAAGAAGCTTGACGTGGACGTGGTGCAGTTTGCTGGGGATGATGCACCGGCAACGGATACGGCCGCCGTGGACCAGGACACGGAGACGATCGCTCTCCGCTTCCAGAACGAAGGCGTCAACGAAGTGGTTGCGGTCGGCGGCTCCGGTGCGACGGACTGGCCCCGCGCACTCGATGGTCTTCAGAGTGCGTACAAGCCGCCTTGGATCGCGACCAGCATCACGTCGCTCGGTTCCGACATTGCGGCGGCGAAGGGAGCCAATCCCTACTTCGACAACGTGACGACGACCGATCCCAACTCTTCGACCTACCTCGCGTGGCGAGATCCTGCGATCCAAAAGTGCTACAAGATCGTCCACAAGGCGTATCCGTCCGACGCAATTTCTCCGCCCCCCAACCCAAATAGTCCTGCTGCCGCGTCTGACAGCTCGGATGCCACGTATGCAGCGGTAGAGTCCGTGTGCCAAAACCTCGCGATCCTTGCCGCGATCGCCGATCGCGCCGGAAAAGATCTGACGGTCGCCACCTTCTCCAGGGCCGGTTATGGACTCAGGAACGTCACCCTTCCCGGATCTGGCAGACCAGTGTCATTCGGGCCGAATCGGCCTTATGCGTTAGGTCATCCAAACATCCTCGTGTACAGCACCAAGACCGGCGGCTTGGTACCAGCTTCCGCTGGTCGGGGTTGAAGTAAGCCGCCTTATGGCTGGTCACTCGAGCAACCCCGAACGGGCTGGGAACATCAGGCTCAGGGTCGTAAGAGCAAAAGAGGTCTCACAGACGCCGTCTTTTCGTTTGCGCTTCGTACCCCGCACGGCCTAGCCCGTAATTCCGAGCGGAGCCAGTAGTGCTGAATCGGTCATCGAGCTTGACTTTCAGCCCGACGATGATCGCGACGAGTGACGGGAAAATCGATATTCGTGGGATGGGTGAGCACGGATCGGAGCCCTACCGGTGAGGCTCTGACAGGGCTCCCAGGTCGACCTGCGCCCGTCTTCCGTGGATCAGCGACACCTTCGTCGCCGACAGGCACCCCAAGCTCGAGCGATACCTCAGGGTTTGCCCCGAACCCGGCGTAGCAGACACCGTCCAGTTCGCGAACGGGCTACGCGTTGATGTCGACGCTCATAGATTCGTCGGCTAGGAGGCTTGGGCTGGGTCGGCACGGCTCGCACCGAGGGCGGTGGGCGTCAGTTCCGTATCGCCCCGTATACGCAGAGGACCGAGAAGGCGAAGACTCCGGCCCACACCAGCATCCAGGCTCTGTTGCCCATCTGTGCTTCCTTCTTTTCCCAGGGGTGCCCCCACCGCCCCGCTTGTGCGTGTAGTAACAAGCGAACTTTAGGTGCCAGATGCTTGCAAAAGTACGCGCCATAGGCAAGGCCAGTTGCAGGTGGGCCGGGTGGTCCATCCCTCCACGTCGCCCTCACCACCGTTCCGGCCTAGACATGACTTGGCCCTTGGCGCTGTCGGTGCTCACATGTGTATCCGGAAATGAGGCCAACCTTCTGACTTGCTGGGGTCCTCAGAGGTCGGCCTTTGAACTGGGAAAGGGCCATCAGTTCGGGGGTTTCCGGTTTCGCGCGTCGACCGGTTACGACCGCGGGATCAGGCCGGCCTGCTTGAGCATCGTGACGCCGTCGTCGAGCCCATTCTCCTCGATGATGAGGCCGTTCTCGAGCCGCAGAATCGAGACACCGGTGAGGTGCATCTTGCTACCAGAATTGGTGGGAAGTGAGCCCACGGGAAGGTCAGCGAAGGCAGGCCCGGTGTGCGTGCCCCCACCATCCCATTGACCGACCACGTAGTCATTTTCGCCCAATAGCTCGGCGGTGCCCCAGAAGTTGAGGTCAGGAAAGGCCTCGCGAAACGTCATCGCGGAAGCCCGAACCTCGTCCCGGCCGCTACATGGGGCATGGAGCGAGTAGGAGAACCTGATGTCAGGCGCGGCGAGCTCGTCGATCACTCCTGGATTGAAGCTCTCGCCCCAGAATTCGGTGAACCAACGGCCAACGATGGCCTTGTTCTCTTCCACGGACATGGACACTCTCCTCGTGGTGTGTGGCCCGATCGGACCCTCACCGCTAGACGTCGCGCCGGGTGATCTCGTGAGGTGTCTTTTCTTGGATTCCGCATCTGGCCTTCTGATCTGAGCGGACTCTCGTCCGTTCGATAGGTGCCAGGGGCTTGACAGGCACGATCCGATCTCACGATCTACATCGCTCGCACGTCTACCTGGTGAATCGACAAGTCGGGAGGACCAAGATGTCGACGATGCAGCACGCGACACCGCTGACCACGGTGGAAGTGACACACACAAGGGTCACTTCCGCACTGGGCGAGCTGACACTCGTAGCCCGCCACGGGGCCATGGTGGGCCTCTTCTTCCCCCACCACTGGCACCGGCCGGACCCGGCCAGCTTCGGGGCTTACAGCGACAGCGGATTCGAGACCGTCCGCACTGAGATCGACGACTACCTCGCGGGCAGGCG
Organism: uncultured Acidimicrobiaceae bacterium; assembly: GCA_963824445.1. Classification (GTDB taxonomy): domain Bacteria; phylum Actinomycetota; class Acidimicrobiia; order Acidimicrobiales; family RAAP-2; genus Bog-473. The sequence continues at coordinate 733,811 of CAWGPG010000006.1, forward strand.
CAAGGTCTTCGACGTGCCGCTCTGCACTGGTGGCAACGACTTCCAAGAGCGCGTCTGGGCCCTGGTTCGCCAGGTCCCCTACGGCGAGACGACGACCTATGGCGCGCTGGCCCGCGAGCTTGGCGACGGCTCGACCCCCAAAGACGTAGGTGGCGCAGTGGGTCGGAATCCTTTGTGCCTGCTCGTTCCCTGTCACCGCGTCGTCGGCGCCGGAGGCAAGCTAATCGGCTACGCAGGCGGTCTGGAACGCAAGCGATTCCTCCTCGGCCTCGAAGCCGAGGTCACGGACCGACCTGGGCGGCTCTTCTGAGATGAGGCCTCACGCTCTGCAGACCAAAAGCGTCTACGTCCCGTGACCGACAAACAACCGTTCTCCGAGGTGGTGTGCCTCCATGGCCCAACGGTTCTGCGGGTCTGCCGGGCCATGGTCGGCCCGGTGGACGCCGACGACGCGTGGTCCGAGACGTTCCTCTCGGCCCTGCGGGCCTATCCGGAACTACCGGCCGACGCCAACGTCGAGGCGTGGCTGGTGACAATCGCGCACCGAAAGGTGATCGACCTCGTCCGCAAGACCCAGCGCTCCGCGACTCCAGTTGCCGAGGTGCCCACCCAGCCCATCGAGACTGAGCACCACGGTGCCGAGCTCGATCTTTCGCAGATCCTGGCGCGCCTTCCCGAACGCCAGCGCATGGCCGTCATCTACCACTACCTCGGTGACCTCCCCTACGCGGAGGTGGCAGCGATCGTCGGCGGCACACCTGAGGCCGTTCGGCGAGCCGCAGCCGACGGGATCGCAAAGCTTCGAAAAGACCGGGCGATCGTCGCCCGTAGATACGAAACCCAAGGATCGGTGCAGTGACAATGACCGCGGAACGACCAAACCAGGACTTCTTCAACTTGTTCGGGCCTCCTCCCCGGGACGAGGAGATTGCCTCGCTCTTCGCACGGCTCGCCGACCAGGCGGAGGACGAAGGACTGCTCGACGTCTCCTACCGCACGCTGCACACCCCCGTCGGGACGTTGCTCTTGGCTGCCACCTCAAGCGGGCTAGTTCGCATCGCCTACGAGAGCGAAGGTCTCGACGACGTGCTCCAAAGCCTGGCGGGCCGGATCAGCCCCCGCATCCTCGAGACGCCGCGGAGGCTCGATGAGGTCGCCCGACAGCTTGAGGAGTACTTTGAGGGCCGGCGCACCGAGTTCGACTTGCCGCTAGACCTTCGCCTCTCGGCCGGCTTCCGCCGTTCGGTCCTGACCTATCTGCCGGCCATCGGCTACGGGAAGACGGCCAGCTACCAGTCCGTGGCTGCCGCGGTCGACAACCCCAAGGCTGTCCGGGCCGTCGGGTCGGCCTGCGCCACCAACCCGCTGCCGGTTGTGATCCCATGCCACCGGGTCATCCGTTCCGACGGGCAGATTGGCGCATATCTCGGTGGCCCCGAGGTCAAGCACCAGTTGCTCGAGATGGAGGCCGCCCGGTGAGCGCCGGCACCGTCTCCGCGACATCTGTGTACCGGCGTCGGGTCGACGACGCCAACTGGGAAGAGGCCGCGTACCAGCTCAATGAGGTCGGGTGCGCTCTCTTGCCACGGCTCCTCAGTGCGGGGGACGCCCGAGAACTGGTCAAGCTCTACGACCACGACGAGGCCTTTCGCTCGACGGTCCACATGGGGCGACACCGCTTCGGCGAGGGTGAGTACCGCTATCTCGCAGCACCGCTCCCAGTGGTCGTCGACGAGCTGCGCCACGCGCTCTACCCACACGTGCTCCCCATCGCCCGTGACTGGTACTCCAAGCTCGGACGGCCGACTCCGTGGCCCGACACGCTCGAAGAGTGGTTGGACATGTGCCATCAAGCCGGTCAGACGAGGCCGACGCCTCTCATCTTGAAATACCGGCCGGGCGACTGGAACGCACTGCACCGCGACCTTTACGGGGAACTCGTCTTTCCCCTCCAAGTTGTGATCAACCTGACCGAACCAGGCAAGGACTACACGGGCGGCGAGTTCCTCCTGGTCGAGCAACGCCCCCGAGTCCAATCCAGGGGAACGTCCTTGACGCTCCCACATCTTCAAGGGATGGTATTCACCACCAGGGATCGGCCACTCCGGACCCAGCGCGGTTGGTCGGCCGCACCGGTGCGCCACGGCGTGTCGACCGTACGGGTCGGGCAGCGCTACACCCTCGGAATCCTGCTCCACGACGCTCCCTGAGGACGCCGCCGGTGAAGACCTACACGCTGATCGGCCTGGACGGAATGCCCTATCGGAGCAACAAGAAAGGGACCGCCGGCGGACACCGTGACACCAAGATCTTCGGGCGTCTCGACTGCCCCGCGGCGTTGCGGGCCATCGCTCGCGGTAGTTACGTCCGCCACCGAGTCTTCTTCGCCGATTTCGTCACGGCCTCCCACGCCGGCTATCGACCCTGCGCAGTCTGCATGTCCGATGAGCACCGCCCCTGGAAGGTGCGCCACGCGGGCCACACGTTGCTTGCTCGACAGTCGGCCCAGGCATGAGAGCTTCATGAAGATGTTGGTCACGTGTTTCTCTACCGCGCCCAGAGAGACAACGAGTTCAACAGCGATGGCATTGTTCGACTTGCCTTCTGCCATCAGCCAAAGCACCTCTCGCTCCCTGGGCGTGAGACGTCCCAAAAGGTCCGACTTGTGGCCAGCAAGCAACTGACGCACGACCTCCTGATCGAGCATGGCGCCGCCTGATGCCACTCGATGCACCACTTCGACGAATTCGGCGATGTGGCCAACACGGTCCTTGAGGAGGTAGCCAATGCCGCTCGTCTCGCCCGTCAACAGCTCGCTGGCGTAACGCTCCTCGACGAACTGCGAGAGCACCAGCAGTGCCACTTGGGGCCACCGCTGTCGGATCTCAATGGCAGCGCCTAGCCCCTCGTCGCTGTACGTCGGAGGCATTCGGACGTCAATGATGGCGAGGTCGGGAGACTGATGCTCGACTGCCGCCATCAGTTCGACAGCGTCGCCCGCTCCCTCGACAACTTCGATGCCCTCCTCTCTCAAGAGGCGGGCGATTCCTTCGCGAAGCAAGACACTGTCGTCACCGATCACGACGCGCACGGGGTTACCGCTTCCACACGAGTCGGACCGCTCCCTGCCGATAGAACAGCACGTCAGTGAACGGAAAGTAGGCAACGCAATTCTTTTGGTTGGCATATAGTGTCACCCACCTAGTCATCACCTGCACCATGAGGAGGAGGGGCATGAAGACCATCGCGATCCGCCTCGAGGATGCCACCTCTCACTGATCGTTAGCCCAATCACGGGCGACCTCAGATTTGACGAGATTCAGACGCAACGCCTCCCAAACTGAGTTCCGCCTCACTCGGCACGGTCTGGTTGTAGGAGCCCGGACGGCTCTCCCGTGAGATAGAGCGTCCCGCGAACCATTCAGCGACAGAAGCAGTACTCAGCTCCTCCAGGCAGCGCGCCATCCTTCCAAGCAAGGCGAATCGGCCGAAGATTCCGGCTGGAAGCTTGCCGGCGCATAGCCACGGAACGGAAGGCGTCCTTCGTGGTCATCCAGTAGCGCATTTAGCTCTCGGCTCGCCTACCTGAAGTTGTCGAGTTTGTCGGATTGACAACGAATCGATACGACCGGCTGTTCATAGCGAATTTGAACTTGGAAAGGCAAGGACACAGATGCCGAAGGATTACTTCGCTGGAGAGGTCGCCAAGACATACGATGCCGATTTGAAAGAATGGTTTGAGCCTGAAGTTGTAGATCCCGCCGTGGAATTTCTTGGCAACCTGGCCAGCGGCGGACCGGTTCTCGAACTTGGTATTGGAACCGGTCGGGTCGCGCTGCCTCTGGGTGCACGGGGCCTTCATGTGCATGGGATCGAGTTGTCGCCCGACATGGTGGCCCAGCTACAGGGAAAGCGTGGTGCCGAGGACGTCGCGGTAACGATCGGTAACTTTGCTGACGCCCGGGTCGAGGGAAGGTTCTCGCTCGCCTACCTTGTATTCAACACGATCATGAACCTGACCAAACAGGCCGACCAGGCGCAGTGCTTCATGAACGTGGCGCGCCACCTCGAACCCGACGGGCTGTTTGTCATCGAAGTATCCATTCCCCTCCTCCAGCAACTTTCGTTCGGACAGAGTCTCGTGGCTTACCACGTCAGTGACTCCAAGCTGGACTTTGACGAGTACGACGTCGCTACCCAAGGACTGATCTCCCATCACTTCAGGATGCACGACGGCCGGCTTACTGACTATTCGTTGCCATTTCGTTACGTCTGGCCTTCTGAGCTAGACCTCATGGCTCAGTTGGCCGGAATGATCTTGGTTGAACGATGGGGTGACTGGGATCGTCAACCATTCACGTCTTGGAGCACCAAGCACGTGTCGGTGTGGAAGAAGGTCGAGACACTCCCGTGAACACGACTCACGACCCTGTCCGCGACCTCGCAAACCTGCCAAAGGTCAGCCTCCATCTCGACGCCCGCATCGCGGGTCTCTCTACGAGCGGGCCAGTCCCGCTCATCGCCCCTCGACGTTGGCAGAAGTCCTTCTACAGTCCTGGGTGAAAATGCGCTCGACGAGTAAGGAGTCGCCGGTGTTCACCCTGGATCCCAGCCTGATTGATACGTCGCTGGATAGCCGGTCAGCCACGTTCGAGAACCCCACGGGTGGCCGCGGCGGAGGTGGCCAAGCCCACGCGGGCCGCAAGGGCGCGCCTAGCCAGCGAATCGGCCCCGGTGAGACGGTTGTATTGGCTGACATCGAAGGGCCGGGCACCGTTCGCCATATCTGGATGACGTTTCCACCTGCGCCTCCTGAGGTGATGCGGGCTGTGTGGCTGGAGGCGTTCTATGACGAGAAGACCGAGCCAAGCGTGTCGGTGCCCTGTTTGGACTTCTTCGGGCTACCCCATGGAAGGCCCGTTCCCTACGTTTCAGCACTCACCACCGCGCATGAGGGGCGAGGTTTCAACGCCTACATCCCCATGCCATTCGCTGATCGTCTCCGCGTCGAGCTCACCAACTCGGCTGTCGTCCCGATCGTCTTGTACTACCAGATCGACTACACACTTGAACCTCCTCATGGCAACGAAGCGAGCTACCTGCATGTGGCCTTTCGGCGCGAGAACCCCACGGCCCAACGGCGCGACTTCGTGATCGCCGAGGGCCTCGACGGGCCCGGCCGCTTCCTCGGATGCAACCTCGGCGTGCGTGTGATCGACCCAGGCTCGTGGTACGGCGAGGGCGAGGTAAAGGTGTACCGAGACGGCGACGATGAGTTCCCCACCATCTGCGGTACGGGACTTGAAGACTACGTTGGAACTGCGTGGGGCATGGGCCCGCACGTGGCCCCGCTGGCAGGTGCTCCGATCGTCATCGGACCCAATGACACGACCGAACTACTCGCAACATGCGATTTTGTCGGCTTCTACCGCTGGCACCTTCCCGACCCGATCATGTTCTCGTCGGACCTGCGGGTGACTATCCAGCAGATCGGCATGGCATTCTTTCTCACGGGAGAAGAGGAAGACATGCACGCCTACCTCACGTCCAACCCGCCCGCAGGATCGGGTTGGAGCTACCAGCCCCGCCCAGGCATCGCTGGCTACGGCATCGTCGAGCGCGTGGACGACTACTGTGCCACCTCTTACGTGTACTGCCGCCAGCCACAGGTTGTACCCCGCCTGGACGTCCTAGCCGCGGTCGCCGACATCGGCCGTCGCAACTACGAACAACCCAGCTCAATCGAGACGATGATGAGCGGCATGACTGGTTGACGAGGTCGGTCCGGTCACTTGAGGGTTCTAAGCAATAGAGCTAGAACAACTAGCACTATGGACGCCGTGAAGGTCGACTTCGCCGAGGACACCCCCCTCTACCAGCAAGTCTCTGCCGAGATACGTCGAGCCATCGCCGAGGGTGAAGCGCGGCCGGGTGAACGCATGCCCCTGGCCAAGGACTTGGCCACCGTCCTCGGAGTGAACACCAACACCGTTCTGCGAGCACTGCGCGAACTACGAGATGAAGGGATGCTCGAGTTCCGACGCGGCCGTGGCATCACCGTGGCCGGCACTCCCGAGCGCGGCGTCGTCATGGAGCGTGTGAAAGATCTCGTCGCCTTCGCTCGTCAGCAGGGCTATCAGCCCGCTGAGGTCATCGCCATGATCGAGGCGGTGTCGTGACGCTGGTGCGACCCAGGCTTGATCCGACTCCGGTGGATCAAGCGACGCCGATGCGCTCATTAAGGAGGCGCGCCGCCTTCGGAGGCGGCGTTGGACTATCGGTATCCTCATCACTGCCCTGGTGGCGGCGGGTATCGGCTGGGCTCTCGCAGCGAGCGCCCACGGACCGACTATCCCAAGCATTCGGGACACCAGGCACGCGGTGACCAGAGGCAACCTCCGGCCTGGATTACCGGTAGTCCCCTACCCCAACCTCGCGGTGGCCGGGCCGCTCGCCGTCGCATCCACCGGCGCCCTCTACGTCGCTGACGTCGCCCGCGAGCAGATACTGGTGCGTTTGCCAGACGGACGTTTTCGCGTAGTGGCCGGCGATGGGAAGAAGGGTGTCTCGGGTGACGGTGGGCCGGCAGTCAACGCGGAGTTCTTGGACATCGTCGACATGGCGGTAGGACCTGATGGGAGTCTCTACGTGGTCGACGGGGACCGTGTCCGGGTGGTCAGCCCCCTGGGCGTCATCTCGACCATCGCTGGCATTCCTGGCATGCGCACTCCGCCGCCATGTTGCTCTGGCACCGCCTTTCCACCTCCGATCGTGAGCGGCACGTCGGCTCGCTCGGTGTCGATCGACCAGCTCAACTCGGCGGCTATCGCGCTGAGCGAACAGGGGGTGTTGTACATCTCGACGGGGATGCAGCTGCTCCGTCTGAACCAAGGCACCCTCGATGTCATCGCCACCAGAGCGATCAGTCCCCCCTACAACGGCCAGCCGCTGAACAATCCGGGACAGATCGCGGTCGATGCGCAGGGCAACCTGGTCGTCTCGGGTGGCAACGGCTGGGCCATCTGGCAAGTGGCGCCTACCGGAGTCGCCACCGAAATCGGCTCGCCGAACGCTCGGCGTAGTGGCGGCAACACCTCTGTCCTCGAACGAGCCCCCGACGGGCTGATCTACGCCGAGTCGGGGCCTACATTTCTCAAGATCGAGGACGGCCGGGCGATACCCGGCTACTCCTTTCCCCAGAGGCCGCGCTCGGGATTCTGGCTCACCTACTTCGCCTTCGGACCTGATGGCACGGTCTACGCCGACGAGATTCCCGGATTCGGAGCTTGGGAGAGGTTTCAGCAGCTCCGCGTCGTTCGCGACAACCGTTCCTCTGTGCTCTGGCAGCAGAGTCGGCCGACGTGACTCCGGCCACCTCCCTGAACGTGTGGTCATGGGGAAGCGAATGCCACCTGTCTTGGCCCCTTTTGAGGCTTCGTACGTATTCCTCTTCGCAGTACCCAGCTGCCCCCAGGTCGACCATCGCAGCGCCGAACGGCCGACCGTGAAGGCCGCCGTGAAGTGGCCCTTTGACCAAAGCGTTGGGAGTGTCGAACACGGAACCCCCGTGGGACGGCGCTCATCGCTGTCGGAAGGGCACGATGGTACATAGCGACGGACCAGACCCGCGGACGGGACCTGACCGGCCCAACGGTTGTAGCAGCCAGTGGCGGTTCGTCGATGTTGCCCAAGAATCCCTCAAATGTCTGTCCGGTTTTCCCTTGGTCCGAAACCACACCGACGAGGATGCGTCCGCAAAGTAGTGGGCACCGACCAACGAACCCGCCGGCATACCGATGTCCACTGAGGTGTCCTTCAGGTGCAGGCCCGCAATTCCGCCCCCGCCGAACTCGGTCGTATCTACCCTTGCCGCGCTGCTCCATGCGCTATCAAAAGCCGGAGTTCTTCGATGTCGACGCCGACAGAGGTAAGCGCCTCCATGGTGTGCTGTCCGAGGGCGGGGGGAGCCAGTTCCAATCGCACGTTGAGGTCACCGAAGTACCACATCGCTCCGGGCTGCTCGATGCGGCCGTATTCCACCGAGTGATACGAGGTGGCCAATCCGGCGGCACTGTTGGCTGGAGTATCGAAGAAGGTGTCGCGTTGCGCCCGTGCGACCACGTCGGCTGGTACGCCAGCGGAGGCCAGGTCGGCGAGCACGACCGCGCCATGGCGCGCTGCCAGAACTCCGGGAACCTCGTCGAGCTTGGCTGCGCCAGCTACCGCTAAAAGGGCGCGACGCTGTTCGTCGGTCCGGCAAGCGACGGCGATCCAACCGTCGAGCACTTCGAATATGCCATAGCCGGGCTCGATGCGGGTCTGCTGCGCATCCAGGCCGGCGACGGGCGCCAGCTGCCCATCTGGTCCGACGTAGGTTTCCGAGACGGTCAGGACTCCGGCGCCGAGGAGAGACGCCGCCACCGACGAGCCTTGCCCGGTCATTCGGCGCCTATACAGACCCAGAAGAGTGGCCACGACCGAGGCCATCGCGCATTGATGGTCCATGAACCCGAAACGGTGCCACATCGGCGGATTCCCCTCGCCGGCGCCGAGCACCTCCCAGCCGCACGCTGCCTGGAACAGTTGGTCGTAGCCCGGCCAGTCGGCCCGCGGGCCCGCCGGTCCGTAGGATGACGTGTGGCAATAGATGACGTCGGGGTTGGACTGGCTGACGCTGTCGTAGTCCAGTCCAAGTCGGTGGGCCGCGGGCAGACGTAAGTTGTGGTGGACGACGTCGGCCCAACGAATCAGTGCTTCGACTGCCGGCCGGGTCTGAGTGTCTTTCAAATCGAGTGCGACGCTGCGCTTACCTCGCTGGCAGCCTGCAAAAGCCCATGGGACGTGGCGCATCGCGTCCCCAGCTGTCGACTCGACCTTGATGACATCTGCACCCAGGTCTGCCAGCAGCATGGGGCCATAGGGACCGGCGAGGTAGTTGCCGAGGTCGAGCACCTTGAGTCCCTCGAGCGGCCATTTGGGGACGGCAACATCGGCACCCTGGCGATCGAGATCGGGTCTTCGAGTGGGAGCTTCCCAATCGAGAGCCACGACGGTCGGTTCCACGGTGGACGATGGACGCGGGAATCTGATCCGGGTGGGTGGCTCGATGGTCAAAGAGGCTCCCGGCACCACGATTGTGCCAACTTGCGGATCCTCCACCTGGACGACGTAGCCATCGAGCACGGTCTGTTCGTCGTGAAGGATGGCTCCGAACGGGAGCGCGGGCTGGGCCGCGACGTCACTGGCCCAAAAGTCGGCCAACCACTCGGAGGACGGGCGGGTTCGGAACGCAACGATGTTGGCCCCCAGATTGGGATAGGCGAAGGCGTTGCCAGTGACGGCAGCGTTCGCCTGCTTGACTCCCTCCTCGCCGATGGCGTGCAACGCGGCACTCATCAGAGGTGCATGGTCGGGGCACGCCATCAGGTGGATCCAGACGCCGTCGGAACATTCGAAGAGGCTGATCTGCGACCCGCCGCCCTCCTTTGGCATCCCCATCGCGAGTGCGGGCGTCGGACTCTGTGCCCGGGACCAGTGCATCCCCATGGGCACGAGGGCTCCTTGGACAAGCGACGTGTGGGCCTGGCCGCCGCGGCCCGTGTCAAGGCGAACCAGGAGCCTGGCCATGATGGCGATTGCGGCCAGGTAGGCAGCGCCCCAGGCGCCGAGCGGAAAGCGAATCATGACCGGACCGTCACGGGTCATTGCCTTTTGCTCGTCGCATATTCCAAGCCGAGCCATGGCGAGCAGCTCGTCCACCGGCCGCTCGGCGTCTGGGTGATTGGCCGGCCACGACAACACCGAGGACACGATCAGGCGGGGATGGCGCCGGGCCAGCGCCATATCGTCCAACCCGACGGCCGTCGCCCGAAGCGGGGAAAATTCGTGGATGAGGACGTCAGCACGCGCAAGGAGGCGCTCGAGCTCTTCACGGCCCACAGCGGTCCGGATATCGATCAGAACACGGGTTTTAGAGCGGTTCCAGGTCCTGATCCCGTTCTCCGCGCCAATCGGGGCCGGGTCCGCCCACGGTCCTTCGATCTTCACCACGTCGGCCCCGGCCTCCGCGAGGAGCAATGCGGCCACCGACCCACCGATGCCCGCGGCCATGTCCACTATGCGGACGTCGTCAAGGATGCCTTCACCCACACTGATTCCCCTCAGCTGTGCTGCGTCAAGATATCGCGGCACCTCTCGGCCGACCCCAGGGACTCGTCACGATGCGAGATGACCTTCGGCGAATCGATCACCGTCGAACGCCCATGTTGGACTAGGAACTCGAGCCGGTCTCGGTGCATCGCCGGCGGGATCGCTGACGTCGAGAGGAGCTCGGTCTGCCCCGCCTTCGGCGGACAGCGGCACCGTTAAGATGCGCGCTCGACTGAACAGTCCTCAGCGGAACTCATGCGTCAGGACGCGGTCGACGGCGAGCTTCTTGTTGGCCTTTGGGAGATGTGCCAGCAGCTGTCCCCACTCCCTAAATGGAGGTCTTCGTGGGAGCTCGGCACGTGACAACCGTCCCGCTCAAACGTGAGAGGACGTAGATTTCTGCAAGCTGCTTCATCTGGGAGCATCGAGAATCACGATGGCGCGGAACCTCGCCATCACATTGTGAGAGGACGGGGTCGTTCACTCAGTCCGCCTGTGTGGCGTTTGGCCAATTGAGGAAGCCGTGGGCGTCCAGTCCGGCCGTTATCGGCATTAGGAATTCGGCCGAGAGTTCGGCACGTAGAGAGACTCACCTTGGCAAGGTGATTTGATTCGTCTAACGGTGTTGGCGGCTTCAGCGCTGTCCGGCAATGGCATTGGGCGATGCCACTACGCAACTGATTGAGGCGGTCAACTGATTCTTGTGCCAGTTCCGGATGGGCAGCCGCAACCGCAAGCGCGAGGGCCTCGATAACGAGAATTGTTGTGCCGTGCGACGAGAACATGCCTGTCGATCCTCTGCCACTTGCAAGTCGCACCACGACCGGCCCCTCGTCTCGCACCGTGACCGAATCTGTGATAGGTACCAGGTTTATGCCGTCCTCGGTAGCACGATCTAGGAGGACGCGTACGTGCCGATGCAACCTCCCGTAGCGCAAGCACAACGACGACGTCCCCCTGTCTCAGGGACAGAAGTTCGTCGGCATTTTCGAAGCCCGAATGCGTCAGTGCGCCTGATGGCTTGCCCAAACGTCCGAACAGGAAGGCCCCATATTCGGCAAGAAATGCAGATGGTCCGATGCCGCTCCACCAGACCCCGCCCAATGAGTCTCGACCGCATCTACGGCAACGGACACACTTAGAACCATGGGAAATCAACGGAGACGAGGCGTGAGCGATGACTGACCCACTTCCCACGAGCTCGCTGCAGCTTCGCTCGCTGGTGACCGAAGAGGGCACGCTCGAGCTCTCGTTAGTTGACGTCCCGATTCCTTCGCTCGGCGCAGACGAGGTGTTGGTACGGGTTGAGGCTGCACCGATCAATCCCTCGGACCTAGGACTCCTGCTGGCAGGTGCTGAGGTGGCATCGGCACTGGTCAGCGGTACGAGCGAACGACCCGTTGTCACGGCGCCTCTCGTCGAGGGAGCGCTTCGGGTCCTGGCCGGCCGGGTCGGCAAGTCCCTCACCATTGGAAACGAAGGAGCTGGCACCGTGGTGGCCGCTGGGTCCTCCCCCGACGCGCAAGCGCTCGTTGGACGGACCGTCGCCGTCGCTGGGGGCTCGATGTATTCGCAATACCGTGCGGTGAACTCATCACTTTGCCTTGCGCTGCCAGACGGAGCATCGGCCATCGATGGGGCATCGTCGTTCGTCAACCCTTTGACCGCACTCGGCATGATCGAAACCATGCGACGCGAGGGGCACCGCGGGCTCGTCCATACGGCGGCCGCGTCCAATCTGGGTCAGATGTTGGTGAAGCTCTGCCTCGAAGAGAAGGTGCCACTGGTGGCCATTGTTCGTAAGCCCCAACAGGCCGAATTACTCAGATCGATCGGGGCCGTCCACGTCTGCGACTCGAGCCTGCCAACCTTCATGGCTGACCTCATCGACGCCCTCAAGCTGACGTCGGCCACGTTGGCCTTTGACGCGACCGGGGGCGGCAAGCTGGTCAGCCAGATTCTGACCGCCATGGAAGCTGCCGCCAATGCGTCCGCCGGCGAGTATTCCCGGTACGGCTCAACTGTGCACAAACAGGTGTACATCTACGGCGGCCTGGATCCCAGCCCCACCATGTTGACCCGGAACTTTGGCTTCGCATGGGGCATCGGCGGTTGGTTGCTGACCCCGTTCTTGGGCAGCATTGACATGGACACTTTCGGTCGCCTTCGCGCACGCGTCGCGGCGGGACTGACGACGACGTTCGCGAGCTCGTACACGGCTGAGGTTTCCTTAGCGGATCTCCTGGACCCCTTAGTATTGAGCCGAACGGCGAAACAGGCGACTGGCGAGAAATACCTCGTCGTGCCGAACGAAGTTGCACCCTAAGCTCGTCGGCGTGCGTGCGCACGCGATCCCCAAGGGGTCTGATTCGTCGAAGTGCACCACATGTGTATGACACGTTCACGTTGAACCGCGTCTTTCGTATTCCACGCTCTTTCCGCTACCGCCATCGCGAACGGCACGACCCTCACAGGCCGCCCTCGGGACCTTCACCTTGGCCTGCATTTCCTGCAGGGTTGGTCGTGCTCGCGCTGGCCGACGAGCAGATGCGGGCCGCTGGCCTCTCCGCCAACAAGACCGCATCGCTGAGGGACCTGGCTGCCAAGGTCCTCGACGGAACCGTCATCTTTGACCCGCACCGGCTGGCGCGCGAGCCTGACTACGAGGTCGTCTCCCAGTTGACGGCAGTGCGCGGCATTGGCAGTGGACGGCTCAGATGTTCCTTTTGTTCCAGCTCCGCCGCATGGGATGTGTGGCCCGCGGGTGATCTGGGCGTCCGGAAGGGCTACGGGTTGGCCTGGGGCGTCCCGATGCCAACGCCCAAGCAATTGTCGGTCCTGGGCGAGCCCTTTCGCCCGTACCCGTCGGTCGCGGCCTGGTACTGCTGGCGAGCAGCGGAGATTTACGCCGAGGCGGCCGAAAGCGCCGTGACTGGTCAGCCCGTACCCGACCTGCGCACAAGCGGCTCCTGGTGGTGCACCACACCGGTGTGAGGTGCCGTAGGTGACGGCACCACGTTGCCCCTAGGACAGTTTCGACCAGCTCGTCCAGGGTCGCCGCGGATGCCTCAGAGGGCTGTCTCACGGATGACGTTTCGCGGCACCTTGTCGTCTCGAAGGCCCAGAAAGCTGGGGTGGCGGAGCCGACCGTCCGGGGTCCACTCGCTGAATCGAACTTCGCCCACCAGGCGAGGACGCACCCAATGTGCGCCCCTCGGAGGGTTGCCCGCCGTGAAGGCGGATCGGTTGATTTCGAGAGCGGCCAGGCGTTGACTCAGCCCCAGGAGCGATCGCTCGTCGAACCCAGTTCCAACCTTGCCGGCGTACACGAAGTCATCACCGCGGTAGTAACCAAGGAGCAGGGCACCGAAACCTAGTCGGGAGTTCCTCGGGTCGGTGAATCCTCCGATGACGAACTCCTGGCCCTGCTGGCACTTGAACTTCAACCACTGAGGCGAACGTCTGTGCACATACTTGCTTTTGGCGAGTTTGGCGACCACTCCTTCCCAGCCGCTTCGACAGGCGTGGGAGAAGTAGGCCTCCCCAGCCGTATTGCGGTGTGGTGTCAGCCGCAGTGGACCACCGAACGACATGGACATTCTCAGGAGTCGCTTGCGATCCCGCAGAGCAAGGCTCGTCAGATCGAAGCCGTCGAGATGCACGATGTCGAAGATGTAGTAGAAGACGGCGATGCCAGAACGTCGCGCAAGGGTGGGATCACTGACCTGCATTCGACGCTGCAGTCGCGAGAAATCCGTTCGAGGACCAGTGAAGGCAACTATCTCTCCGTCCACCACGAGGTCCGGCCGCCCCTGGTCGCTCAGAGCGGCCGCGATCTCGGGATAATGGCTGTTGAGCATCTTCCGATTGCGCGAGAGGAGCCGAACCTCCCTGGCAGAGCGGAAGGCGAGGCAACGCTCGCCGTCGAGCTTGCGCTCGAAGATCCAGTCCGGGTCTGAGAACCGATCTTTTGTGAGGGTCGCCAGCATCGGCTGCACCCAGGTCGGCGGCGGAGAGGGAACGAGGGCCTGCCTTGACGCCTCCGACAAGCTGTCCAGCGGGTGGCTAAGTCGTTGCACAATCGAGAAAATCCTTCCATCACACTTCGCCAGACGCTCGACGCTCGTTGGCGCCCGACGATCGGCACCGTCGTACTGAATCAGACGTCTACCTCCCCAACACTGGTTCACCACCTACAGGAGACTGAAATTGTCGTGGGGTTCTTCCCGGGGCAGCAGAAGAGCCGGCCCGTCGGACCGGCTCTGAACTGCTGATTTTGGTTTGGTTGGTGGCGGGGGGAGGATTTGAACCTCCGACCTTCGGGTTATGAGCCCGACGAGCTACCAGACTGCTCCACCCCGCGGCGAAGAGAAGGAGTTTACACGCGCCGGCGCCCCACCGTCCTCGTCAGAACGCGATCGCCTTGGCGTCCGCCCTGGTCGAAACCCTGGAACGCAACCGAAGCCCACGACGGCGCAGCGGCCGTGGCGTGCCGTCGACGGATGGGGCGCTGCCCGCTACAGCGTCTGCCCCTTCGGCGGAGGCGGCGGGGGCGGCGATGCCGGGTCGGCTGCCTGCGGGGGCGGTGACGAAGCCGACGCAGAAGCAGGGGAGCCAGCTCCACCGCCCGCGCCTGCGTTGCCGCCTTGATCGTTCCCGACCGGGGAGGCCGTCGGGGCGGCCGCCGGGGACTCCGGCGCCAGCGTGATGGGGCCGTGCTGGTCCTCGTGGTCTCGGATGGCGGCCACCAGGCGCTCCATCTCGGCATCGGTGGTCGGGGTGGCGCGACCGGTCTTCGTCGCGTAGTACCCGGCTCCGAGGTCGCGCAGCATGGCGTCTGCGGTCCTCTTTGCCTGGACTTCGTCGAGCTTCGCCTGGCCCTTCGCTGCTGCGTCCTTGGCCGCTTCCGTCGCCGTCGCCGCCGTGGCCTTGACCTTGTCGAGGAGTCCCATCACACCCGTCCTTTCGTCCCAGCCGTGTGGCCATCTGTACCCATCATGGGTGCGCCACCCTCAGGCCGCAATCCCCACGGCTCTCGGTTTCGGCCCGGGACGGCTGTCGCCCGTGCCGAGCTTCGAGCGCTCAGGGTTTCGGGGCCGCCGAGGCGAGCGTGGTGCTCGTCGTCGAGGACGTCCCCGACGACCTTGTTGCCGTCGTTTGGGTCGAACCCCTCGGCTCCGTGCTCGTCGGTACCGAGGAGCTTGTCGTGCTCGATGTCTTCTTGGTGGAGCTCGCCTTTTTGGCGTGCGGGACCGTCGTCGTGGTGGTCGGAAGGGGGGTCGAGCCGGTCGAACGCAGTAACTGCTGGGCCTGCGCAATCTGTTGCGCCATGGCCTGGATGTCCGATTGGAACGTCGCGAGGTCCTGATCCTTCAAGGCTGCGAGCGCGTTCGTGTAGTCGGTCTGCGCCGCGCTGAGGTACCCGGCCACCGCCGCAGGGACGGTCCCGCTCGACGAGCTCCCGTTCCCGTTGGGCGTGGACACCGTAGCGTTGAGCACGTCGGAGAGCACAGCCGACAACGAGGTGTCGATCTTCACGTTTTTGCCCAGCACCGCGACGACGTACTGCAGGTTCGGCTGGGGGTTGGTCGTTGACGCCACGTACATCGGGCGCAGGTACACCATGGAGTCGGCGATCGGGACCATCAGCGTCTCCCCGAGGAGCACCTCGGAGCCCTTCTGGTCGAGCAGCGAGATGTCCGACGACACCATCTTGTTGGCCGAGATCTCAGCGTCGGCGTTGGCCGGGCCGGTTGTGCCCTGTGGGGTCTGGTAGATATCGAGCTGGCCGTAGTGGGCCGGGTCGGATTGACCCACCATCCACGCCGTCAGGTTGAAGTTCTGATTGGACCCGGAACCGGCGGCGCCGGTCGATTGCGACGCCGGTACGAAGCCGTTGGAGATGGTGAAGACCGGTTGCGCCGTTCCCGGAAGCGCGTAGACCTGGTACTGAGGCGCCATTCGGGCGGGCGTCGTCGAGACGAGCTGGCCCTGGCTGTTGTAGGTGTTCTCCGCCAAGAGGGACTGGGATTGCGGGCCGGCGCCGGCGGTGGGCGAGAGCTGCCACACGTTGCTGGCCGCGTAGAAGGCCTGGGGACTAATCAGGTGGTAGCGGCCGTAGATGGCGGACTGAATGGAGAAGATGTCCGGCGGGTACCGCAGGTGGGCCTGGAGCTGTGGGCTCATGTCCCGCAGCGGCGTGAACATGTGCGGGAACGCCGACTCGTAGGCCTGGATGATGGGGTCGCTCGGATCGACGTCGTAGAACGTCATCTTCCCCGTGTACGCGTCGATGATCACCTTCACGGAGTTGCGCACGTAGTTGTAGCTGCCCGGCAAGGTGCTGCCGACCGCCACCTGCTGGCTGCTGGCGTTCTGCGAGTAGGGGTAATTGGCTGTCGTCGTGTACCCGTCGACCACCCAGTCGATGTGGCCGCCGACGATGACGGCGTAGGGGTCGTGGTCGAAGCTGAGGAAGGGAGCCGCCTTCTCCGCCATGGCGACGGGGTCGCGCACGAACATGATGCGCGAGGAGTCGGTGATCTGGCTCGAGATCAACAGGTTGAAGTCACCGAGGCGGAGCGCGAAGGCGGCCCGCTTGAACAGGGAGGACAGCTGCACCCCGCCCGGCCCAGAGTAGTGGCCCTCCACCGCGCTGCCGTCCTTCTTCTGGTAGTCCACCTCCAGCTGCTTGGTGTCCGCCACCACGTACCCGGTCTCCCCCAGGCCGAAGTAGACCGATGGCTGCGTGATGGCCGGCAGCCCGTTGGACGAAGTGGGCGGGATCTGCTGCACCGCGTACACCGGGTTGTTCGAGTTGGTCTGGTTGGCCAGCGCCACGACGGCACCGTTTCCGTGGGTGTACTGGAGGTGGGTGTTGACCCACGATGGCGACGGGATGTTCGACGCCGAGATCTCGCGCACCCCGATCAGCACCGGTGTGTATTGGCTCTTGACCGAGTAACGGTCGACACCCAGCGAAGGGAACGTGTAGTACGAGCGGATCGCCTGCTCGCGCTGGAAGGTCTGCAGCGAGATGCTCGGATCGGGGTCCCACTGGCGGATGTTCGCGATGGTGGACGCACCCTGGAAGACCTGGTTTTCGGTGATCGTGCTCGACGCCGGGAAGTTGTGGACTTTGACGTCGTTCAATCCGTAGGCCTCCCGCGTGGCGGTGATGTTGCGTTGGATGTACGGAGCCTCGAGCGAGCTCTGCGCCGGCGTCACCTTGAGGGTCTGGAGCAGGGCCGGGTAGATGATGCCCACGGTCAGGGCCACGAAGGCCCAGATGCCGATGGCCAGGACCGGGAGGGTCCAGCCCTGCCGCCGGATGTTGAACAGCAGAATCGCGGCCGCGAAGATCGACACCACCACGAGCAGGGTCTCGGCGGGCAGGCGGGCGTGGACGTCGGTGTAGCCGGCACCGTTCACGTAGCCGTCCTGCGAGTTGACGATCGACCAGCGCTGCAGCACGTAGCCGGCGGCCTTGGTCAGTGCGATGAGAGCCAAGAGCACCGATAGGTGGGCCTTCACCGGAGGCCGCACCCGCGGCAGGCCTCGCTGCGGCTGGATCCCGCCGTTGAAGTAGTGGAAGACCACCGTCACGGCCAGCGTCACGATCAGGATGGCCAAGGTCCAGTCGACCACGAAGGTCAGGAAGGGCAGGTCGAACACGTAGAACCCGACGTTCTTGTGGAACTGCGGGTCCGTGGCGGGGAAGTTCCCGCCGTGGAGGAACAGGATCCAGTTGTTCCACTGCCCGATCGTCCCCGAGGCACCGATGAGAGCGAGCACGAAGGCGAGCGCCACATAGATCCGGCCTGCGTAGGGGCGGACGTATTGCTGGTAGCGCCGAACGAGCTCGTCCTCCTGGGCCAGGACGACGTCGCGACCTGCGATGCGGTCGCACACCACCAGGTTCACCCAGAGGACGACGAAGAAGATGGCGCCGAACACGCCGAAGAGCCCCAGTTTGATGGCGAGCAACGTCGAGAAGACGTCGTGGTAGCCGACCGACGAGAACCACAGGCTGTCGGTGTACAAGGTCGCGAGCGAGCGCAGCGACACCAGCAGCACGATGAGGAGCACGACGATGCCGGCGATCCACCATCGGGCACGCCGGGATCGGCGCGGCGGCTTCTCGGCGGCAAGGTCGCGGGGGATGCGCACGGAGTGGCAGCCTAACGTCCGCACCCCGAGCCACAGCAGCCGCCCCAGGCGTGTGGGCAGCCGGGAATACCCTGCTCAGCCTGCGCGCTCAGCCTGATTCTGTCGTGATCAGACAGCGACAGCCGGGGTGGGCCGGTGGATGGGCATGCCCAGTCGGGAACGTTTCTCCCTTGGCGACCTCGCCCGCGAGCATGTTGTCGTCGCAGTCCGAGCATCCCGCGGCGGTGAGCACCCACCGCACCCGGTGCTCGTCACCGGCGGTGGCCCTGACGGCGGCTGAGAACGCCTGCGTCGCGTGATCGCCGACCAGACGCTCCACCCGCTCACCGCGCCATTCACGGAACGCGACACCGACGCGGTCGGTCAGGTCGTCGCCACCCTCGGCGATTCTGCGCCGCAACGACGAGACCACGGAATGCGCCAGCCCGGCGGTCGCCTGCTCGACCGCGTCCCCGGTCGCGACGGAGGCGGGATCACCGCCGGCGAACGTGACGCCGGCTGCGAACGCCTCACCGAGGTGGCCCCGGGCCGCGGCGGCGTAGCCGGCCACGTGCTGCACTTCGTCACCGACCAGGGCGTCGTCCGACGTCGCGGACGAGCTGCGCAGCGAATCGAGCAGTCGATTCTGGTCGTCCGCGAGCGCACGCTTGATGCTCCGCGTGAGTCGCGCCGCGACCGGTCCTAGCAGCTCGTCGCGGCGCGCGACCAGAACCGGATCGGGACCGTCCTCGCCGTCAGCGGTGCTGGACTCTGCTGGTTGTCCCTTCTCGGCCGTCTCCGCCGATTCTGCCGTTCCCGCCGTTTCCCCCGTCTCTTTCGCCGCCGTCTCAGAACCCGAACCGCCCCGGATACGGGCGAAAAGCTCGTCGACGGACGGGGGACTGCTGAGGGCGGACGACTCAGCCTCGTGCCCGTGGCCGCTCGTGTCCTCGGGCGTTCCCGAGCCCTCGGCCTCCTCGACCGGATGCGTCGACGTTGCGGTCTCGGACTGTTCGCTCTCGGCCTCGCTTGCGACGCGGTTGCGCATCCTGGTCGTAGGCCTCGGTCGTCGGACCACCGTGGAGCCGGGCCTGGTCGCCCACCGCGATCGCGGCGGCCCTCGCTTCGTCGTCGGTGCGTTGCAACTGCACCAGGATCGCGTCCACCTTGTCGCGCACACCGTGCACAGAGGTCGCCATCTCGTCCCGTGCCGCCCGCAGCTGCTCGATCTGTACGCCCATCTGTCGCCGCCGAGCCGCCAGATCGGCCAGCACGCGTCGACGTGCCTCTTGGACCTGTTCGAGCAAGGCGCGGCCTTCCCCCTTCGCCTTGACGACGACAGCGTCCCCCTCGGCGGTCGCCTGCGCCAAGATGCGCTGGCGCTCGGCCCGCGCTTCGTTCTCGGCGTTGGCCACCAACAGCTCCACCTCGCCCACTCGCTCGGCCGCCGATGCCTCCGTTCGCGTCTGGAGCTCGTCGACCTGCTTCTGCGACTCCCGCAGCATGGTCGCCGCGCTCTCTTGCGCCTGGCCGACGATCCGCGCCGCCTCCTCATGGGCGTGGCGGAGGATCTGCGCGCTGTGCTGACCGAGCGAGGCGGTCAGCGTCGCCTCGTCGATGACAGGGTGCGCCGCCCGCTCCTCGGCGTCGGCCAGCGCACTGCGCAACTCCTGCTCGTGTTCCTCGAGCGATTGAACGCTGCGGGCGACCGACTGCAGATAGGCCCTCACCTCGTCGGCGTCGTACCCACGTCGGACGACGGCAAAGGAGTGCCGGGCGATGTCGCCCGTCGCGATCCGTGACGACGAGATGGGGGCGCGAGTGTCGGCCATGCCCCAGAGCCTACGGCGCGGCCTGGGACGGCACCGATGTTCTTGCCGGCACGCTGCCACCGAGACGCCGCAGGATCCGCAGAACCTGGTCGAGGTTGCGCACGGCGTAGACGTGCAACTGCGGCGTCGCCTTGGACCGCGCCGCCCCGAGCTCCTGGGGCGGTACGAAGAACACCGTGGCCCCGGCGTCCTCGACGGCGACGGTCTTCTCCGCCACCCCCCCGACGTCGCCCACGTCTCCGTACTGGTCCATGGTCCCCGTCGCCGCGACGATCCGGTTGCCGGTCAGCCGGCCGCTACTCAGCCGATCGATGATGCCGAGGGTCATGGCCAGCCCGGCCGATGGTCCGCCGATGTCGGTCGTGTGGATGGTGACGTGAATGGGGAAGTGCCAGTCCTGCTGGGTCTGGGTCAGGACACCGAGGTAGACCGTCGGCTTCACCGCTGGGCCACAGCCGGTGTCCGTCAGGCCCTTGGGCGGCTGAGCCAGGGTCACCGTCTTGTGGACGGTCGGCCCGCCGACGAAGTCGCCCTGACTGTTGATGGAGGAGTCATCGAGGGTCAACGTGGCTTTGGTCCCCGGCGTCAGGCCGTGCAGCGCCAGGGTCAGCGCGCAGTCCGTCGGCGTCGGCGTCGAGTTGATCGCGGTGATCACCTGCGCTACGTCGAGTACGCCGGAGGAGGGCGAGTTCGACGGAATCCCGTAGACGAGTGCACCGACGTTCGTGGCGCTCACGTGATAGCCGAGACGGGTGAGCGCGGCTGCCGTCGCGTACGACTGAGCCTGCGCCATCTGGAGGTAGCCCTGGTTCAGGTACTGCCCTTCGGTCGGAGCCCCTCCTAAGAGCTCGGAGCTGGGATAGATGGTGCTGTTCGAGCCGAAGATGTTGTAGCGGAGATAGGTCGAGCGCGTTGAGCTGGCTCACGAAGACGTCGGTCAGGAGGATCTTGCCGGTCAGGGGGTGGTCGAGGTGCGGGGGGACCTCGATGTAGTGCGTCACCGGTGTCGCGTCTCCGGGCGTGATCACGTAGTAGTTCACGTTGATCCTCGCCGCCACGAAAACGGCGAGCAGCACCACCACGACCACCACCCCCACGACGGCCGGCCAACGCCGACGTCGTGCTGCGGGTTTCGAGGTGGATTCCGGACCGCTCGGGCCGGCCGGCTCGGCCTCGGACGTGGGCGGACGGGAGAAGTCGGGATGCAGCGGGATGGCCGCGTCCCCGATGGCGGGGTCGTTCAGGTCGGACATACTCGGAAGCGGTGAGCGACGATCCTGCCACGGATGCGGGCGCCGCTCGCCGCGCCACCCTCCGACGTCGCCGCCTCGCCCTGGCGGCGCACACAGGAGCAGTCGATGCCCGACGAGGGCTGCTCGACGCTGATCCCCGGGTCCACGTCGCCGCGCTGGGCGCCCTGGACCGTCTCGGGCTGCTCACGACCGACGACGTCATCGCCGCACTCGATTGCGCAGACGACACTGTGCGGCGTCGGGCGATCGACGCCGCACCCGCGGTGAGAGGCACGCGGGTCGCGCTCGGCCCTCCCGGCTGCGGTCACCGCCGCCTTGGAGGACCCGGATCCGCTCGTCGTCGTGGGCGCGGCGTGGTACCTCGGCGAACGCCGCCACCGCGCCGCGGTGCCCCGGCTCGCGGCGACGGCACGCCAGCACCCGGATCCTCGGTGCCGGGAGGGCGCGGTGGCCGCCCTGGGTGCCATCGGCGACCCGGACGGGCTCGACGCCGTCCTGGACGCGCTCGGCGACAAGCCGCCGGTGCGACGCCGGGCCGCGGTGGCGCTCGCCGGTTTCGACGATCCCCGGGTCGAGGGCGTGCTCCAGGCCGTCGCGGCCGACGACCGTGACTGGCAGGTTCGTCAGGCGGCGGCCGAGCTGCTCGATACGCCCGGTCCGGCCCGCGGGGTGGACGGGGACGTCACTCGTCCTCGGTGAACAGGCGCTTGAGCCGATCGAACGACTCCAAGCACACGCCGGCGCCCTGGACCACACATTCCAAGGGCGTGTCGACGAGGTGCACGGGAACAGAGGTGGCATCGGCCACACGTTGGGGCATGCCCCGCAGCAACGGACGCGCCACCAGTCAGGTGCACACCCTGGAACATGATGTCCTGGGCCAGCTCGGGTGGGGCCTCGCCGAGGCAATTCGCCGCCGCCTCCAAGACCGAGACCACGTTGTGCTCTATGGCGTCGCGCACCTCAGCGGGCGAGAGGATGACCGTTCTCGGTCGACCCGTCGTCACCTCGCGGCCCCGGATTTCGGCCTGCTGCTCCCCCTCGTAGGCGAAAGCCGAGCCGATGGCCATCTTCACCGCTTCAGCCGTCCGTTCACCGATGGCCACGCCGTACGCCTGGCGGACGTGGGCCTGAATGGACGCGTCGAAATCGAACCCACCGCAGCGCAGCGCTTCGAGCGCCACCACGCCGCCCAACGAGATCACTGCCATCTCCGCCGTGCCCCCGCCGACGTCCACGACCATGTTGCCGACGGGCTCGGAGATGGCGAGCCCCGCCCCGATCGCCGCCGCCATCGGCTGTTCGATCAGGTAGCTCGCGGACGCCCCTGCCCGGCGGGCCGCCTCCTTCACCGCCCGCCGCTCGACGGCGGTGATGGCAGAAGGCACGCAGATGAGCACCTTGGGCCGGTTGAGCCGGCTCACGCCGACTCGGCGCAACAAGACCGACAGCATGCGCTCGGTCACCTCGAAGTCGGTGATCGCGCCGCCCCGCAGCGGGCGTTCGGCCACGATGTACCCGGGCGTCCGCCCGATCATCTGCCACGCGTCGGTCCCGATGGCCAGCACGTCACGGCTCCGGGAGTCGAGGGCCACCACCGTCGGCTCGTTGAGGACGAGCCCCTTTCCTTTGGCGTAGACGAGCGTGTTGGCCGTGCCGAGATCGATGGCCAGGTCGCGGGACATGGGGTCTCATGGTACGGCTCGCCCCTCCGACGGCATTTCCGACCCTGGTCTCGGTAGCCTCGCCCGTCAGTGAGCGACGTGCCGGAGGATCCAGGGCCGGACGGTCCCGGACACGCCGAGGGGGAGGGGCCTGACGACCCCGACGCGCCCCAGCGCGGGTGGGTCCACCCCGATGACCGCGTCTGGCGCCACCCGAGCGAACAAGCCGGGGGCCCACGAGACGAGTCGCCACGTGACGAATCGGTGGTCCTCGAAGCCCCGCCGCGGCACCCCTGGCGCAGCGCGGTCATGGTGGCGGTCGGAGCGGTCGCCGTCATGGCGTTGGTGGCCTGGGTGGTCCTCTTGCTCTCGCCGGCCTCCGATCACCCGATGCCCTCGGCGACGTCGAACACCCAGCAAGGCTCGCCGACCATTCCGGGAACGGGCGACACCGTGCCCTCGGCGGCCGAGGCCGCCGGCAAGGCCGTCGTGGAGTTGCAGGCCGGCACGACGCACGGCGACGTCACGCTCTTCGGGGTCGCGGTCGCCGAAGGCGGAGCCGTCGTCACGACGGCCGAACCGCTGCGCGGCGCGCAGTGGATCGACATGGTCGGATCCGACGGCCGGCTCCAACGCGCGCGTCGATCGCGGCCACCGACGGCGGTTCGGACCTCGCCCTCGTCGACGTGCCGGTCGACGTCCCCATCGCCCCGTTCTCTGACGACGGCAGCCTGACGTCGGGAGCCCCTTCCCTCGTCCTGGGTCTCGTCCCCTACGGCGGAGCGGGTATCGCGCTGCACTCGAGCGCCGCCACGGTGACGTCCGTCGCCACCGCCATCGAGAGCGGGCCGGCGCAGGGGTTGGCCGGGATCACCGCGCACATGTCCGCCTCGGGGACACCGGGGGAGCCCCTGCTCAACGAGGCCGGCTCCGTCGTTGGCATCCTTTGCAACCCCGCCACCTCGACCTTTCTCCCGAGTGCCCTCGTGCTGGCCGTCGCCGACGAGCTGCGTTCGAGCGGCCGGGTCTCCCGGGGGTTCCTTGGCATCGAGGGGACCAACGCCTCAGCGGGCGGCGCCACCGTCGAAACGGTGAGTGCCCACGGACCGGCTGCCGGCCGGCTCCATCACGGCGAGGTGATCGTTGGAATAGACGGTCAGCCCGTCCGCTCCATGGCGGAATTGTTGTCCCGTCTCTACGCCCTTGCGCCAGGCAGCTCAGTCGAGCTCTCGGTCGAGAACGGGACCCAGAAGAGCACGGTGAGCGCCACGCTCGGCAAGACGTCCTGACGGCCGGCCCGATCGGGCCTTCGGTCGGGTGGATCGGCCTGCCGCCGTAGCATGGGTTGACCATGTTCGGCTCCATCGATCCCGACAACCCGATGGGGGGCCTGCTCGGCGACCTGCTCAAGGTCATCGGGTCGGGATCGGCGGCAGGCGGGAGCGACAGCTGGTTCGAGGCGGCTCGCACCCTCGCGTTCGGGGTCGCCACCGACGGAGGAGTCGACGACAATCCCGACCCGCTGGTGCGGATCGCGTTCGAGGAACTGGCCCCGGTGGCCGAGCTCCACGTCGCAGACGTGACCGGCATCACGACCGGGTCGGTTCGGAGTGACCCCGGCACCGGGCAAGGAGGAGGAGCCCGGGCCGGGGTCTCGTTCGACACGGTCGGACCGGGTCAATGGTCCTTCAAGGTGCTCGAGGCCTACCGACCCGTCCTCAAGTCGATGGTCGAGGCCCAGCAGCAGGGCGCGGAGACCGTTCCGAGCTCCCTGGACCTGAGTGAGCTCGGCGACGACGCCACGAGTGGATTGGGCGGCCTGCTCTCGCAGTTCGCCGTCACTCTCGGGCCTGTGTTCCTCGGCATGCAGTTCGGGTCGGCCGCCGGCCATCTGGCGCGGCGCGCGTTCGGCCAGTACGCGCTCCCTCTGCCGTGGCCCGAGTCGACGACCCTGCTCATCGTCCCGTCGAACGTGGACCGCTTCGCCGAAGACTGGAGCCTGCCGACTCGGGAGGTCCAGCTCTGGGTCTGCGTGCGCGAGCTGGCCATGCACGCCGTGCTCACCCGGCCGGGTGTGCGATCCTCGCTCTCGACACTGCTGGCGGACGCATCCGCGCACGCCGCCTCCGCCCAGCGCTCCATCGTCGAACGCCTCGGCGAGGGCATGGGCGACCCCGCCTCGCTCGAGGACGCGCTCAGTGACCCGGAGGCACTTCTGTCAGACCTCATCACCCCGGAGCAGCGCAACCTCTCGAGTGCCCTGACGGCACAGACCACCGCGCTCGGGGCCTACGTCGATCACGTCACCGCTCGCATCGCCGAGTCGCTGACCTCGGCCCCCGCCGCACTCGGGGAGGCCTGGTACCGCTACCGGACCCAGGAAGGCAAAGGCGAACAGGCCTTCGCAGGTCTCTTCGGCCTCGACGTCGGACGCGACGAGGTGGACCGTGGCCGCGCCTTCGTCCAGGGCGTCGTGGAACGCAAAGGTGACGATGCGCTCTCGCGCCTGTGGACCGACGAGCTCAACCTGCCGACGCCCGCCGAGGTCGACGCGCCGGGTCTCTGGCTCGCCCGCATCGGTCTGCTCGACTGATCGATCCGCGCCGCCACGAGACTGAGCCCGATGGACGGCCCGCGCCCGACACGCCTGCCCGTCAGGCGACTCGGCTCAGCTCCAACCGGGTAAGGGCGGCGCTGACTCGGCCGCCGAGCAACAGCAACTCAATGGTGCCGTCCCACGTCGGCGCAAAGGCATAGACGTAGTCACGCAAGACCTCGTCGGCGCGAATGGTGACGATGAGGTCAGTCAGTTCCACGAGATCCGCGGGCTCGGTCTCCACCTTGAGCCGCGCCGGAGTGAGCGTGCGTACGAGTGCCGCCTCGTCCTGTGAGAGCTCTCCGACCCGACGCCGTGCGGCGCGAACCACCGGCGCGTCGTCCATGGTGTACATCTTCGCCATCGTGTACATCTTCGCCATTACTGCCTCCCTGCTGCAGGCATCTGACCACCAGACATCTGACCACAGGCATCGGACCGACACACCGCGCCGTCATCACGCCGGCGTCGTCAACCGGACGTGAACCCCCTACGTCGTCAACGTTCGGGTAGGGACGTCGCAGTCATCAGTCGCCTCCGCTCGTACGGAGCGGTCAAGCTTCGGCCGCCTCGTCTTCGTAGTCGAGGTCCCACTCGAGTGCGAGCTGCTCGCGCTCCGCATCTCGCACGACACGCTCGCTGTTGCGACGGAACTGCGGGTCGTGCGGAGGGAGGAGCACGAGACGCGCCAACACACGCTCACGGAACTGTTCGATGACGTCCGCCGGGCCGTAGTCCGACTGCACCTCCCAGTGCGGAGCGACCGGTCCGAGATAGATCACGCGCACGTGTCCGATGGGTTCGACCAGTTGCTCTTCTTCGACAACGACGTCGTCGTTCTCCGGCGGCATGCGACCAGCGTAGCGCCGGGAGAATTCATGACATCATCCCTGGTGAGGGTTGGTTTCGCGGCGGGAATTCTTACGAAGTTCCTATGCGCCAGATCTAGGCCTGAGCAGGTCATTTCCGTAGAATGGTGCGTGAAAAGGGAGTCGAGCGATGAATACCGAATGGATGGCCAGGGGCAAGTGCAAGGAAGTTGCACCTGATGTTTTCTTCCCCAGTGACGGAATGGGCGTCATCGTGGCGCAGCGCATCTGCGCCGAGTGCCCGGTGTCCGGCGAGTGCCTCGAGTACGCGCTCGACAACCACATCGATCACGGTGTCTGGGGCGGAGCTTCGGAGCGTGAGCGCCGCCGCATCCTTCGCCGCCGGCGTACGGCGCACGCGGTCAGCGTCCCCATCAGCGTCCACGCGTAGTCACCGCCCCGCGACGCGGGGTGGTGCCCGTCTCAGTCGGGCCGGCACGGGCTGCGCATCCTTTTCGAGGATCCGATGCGGATCACCGGAAGGGCGCCCTCTTCGACCGACCGCTGAACCTTCTCTTCCCCGAGCCGGGGGTGTGATGCTGGCCCGATGACCGCCGAGATCGTCGAGTGCGTGGTCAACGTCAGCGAGGGCCGCGACGAGGTGGTCCTGGCCGAGTTCGCCGAAGCTGCGGGAACGGCCCTGATCGACGTCCACCGCGACCCGGATCATCATCGCAGCGTGTTCACCCTGGCGGGTTCCCCGGAGCTGGTCGCAGCACGGGCCCGGGCCCTCGCCTCGACGGTGGTGGCCACGCTCGATCTGCGCGGACATCTGGGTGTCCATCCCCGTCTCGGAGTCCTCGACGTGGTTCCCTTCGTGCCCTACCGGCCGGGCGGCCCGCCTCCGAGCGACCTCGCGGGAGCGGTCGAGCTTCGGGACGAGTTCGGCCACTGGCTCGGCACCGAGCTCGGAGTTCCGGTCTTTCTCTACGGTCCTGGGCGCGACGGCTCCGTTCGCACGCTCCCGGACGTTCGGAAGAACACGTTCACGGGTCTAGCACCCGATCACGGCCCGACAGAGGCCGACCCCCGCACAGGCGCGACGGCCGTCGGCGCGCGCCACGTGCTCGTGGCCTACAACGTCTGGGTCTCGTCACCCGAGCTCGCTCGCAACGTTGCGGCGGCAGTGCGATCCCGTGAGGTCCGGACACTCGGGCTCGCTCTGGGCTCCCAGGCCCAGGTCTCGTGCAACCTCGTCGATCCGCTCCGCATCGGCCCTGCCGACGTGTACGACGAAGTGTGCCACCAGGTGGCCGCACTCGGCGGATCGGTACGGGGCGCCGAGCTGGTCGGCTTGGTTCCCGAGGTCGTCCTACGGGCAGTGCCGCGCTCTCGACACGCGGAGCTCGGCCTGTCCGACGGCGCCACCGTCGAGGCTCGTCTCCGGCGCTGACCGAACGACGGCGACGGACGCAGCGACCCACGGCCGACCCACGGCGACGACACGAAAGGACTTGGCCCGACGGCGCCTCCCGACCCTCGGCGCTCCCTGGTTTCCCTATGCGCTCGCGACGTCGCGGCGCGCCATCGCCCGCGCCCGGCGCACCCTTCGGCGCTCCCGCTCGCTCATGCCTCCCCAGATGCCGAACTTCTCACCGTTGGCGAGGGCGTACTCCAAGCAGTCCTCACGGACGACGCAGCCTCGGCACACCTCTTTCGCCTCGCGCGTCGACGCTCCCCGTTCGGGGAAGAAGAGGTCCGGATCGACTCCCATGCAGTTTGCCTGCAGCTGCCAGCTGCGTTCTTGGCGACCGTAGAGCGTGGTCAAAATGTCCACTTTCACTGGTGCGCCCCCCTTCTTCGGGTCAAGGTGGCAATCGTGTAGTTACAACAATGTGATCTATCTTTGACCACTCCCACCCGAGAGCGCAAGACCCGAGCCGTCGGAAGAGGCACGAAATGTGTCTCGCGGATGCCTGTGCGCCGCGAGAACATTGCAGGGAAACCCTGGTTCAGAGGCGTTTCGACGCTACAACGGCGCGCTGGACGGGCATTCCCCGATGATCTGCCGTCGCATCGTCACAGGACAAGCCCGAGAAGCGTCGTCCGTGCGATCCCTGCGGCGACGACCGGTCGACTACATCGACGGTGAGACAAACGTGGGGAGAGGACCGCGGCGGCCCGCCGGACCGCGGTCAGCCCAGAAGGGGGCGGCCGTCAGCCCAGAACCGGGCGGCCGTCAGCTGGCGGGTCGCATGACCCGGCGGTGCTTCAGGAAGTCCACCAGGACGTAGCCACCGAGCGCGTCGGGCGTCGTGTAGAAGGTCCGGCCGCCGTTGACCCGGGCGATCTGCTCGACGAAGGGGTAGTGGGTGCGCTGGAGGTCGAGGGCGAAGGTATTGATCACGATGCCTGCCCGTGTGCAGCGGATGACCTCGGCCATGGTGCGGCGAAGGGTCTCGGGCACCGGCGGATAGTTGAAGAAGACCTCGCCGTAGTCGTCGACGTCCGCGGTCGGCTCCCCGTCGGTGACCACGATGATCTGTTTGGTCCCGTGCTGGTGCGTGAGCATGCGCCGCGCCAGCGCCAGCGCGTGCTGCAGGTTGGTGCCGTACACGTAGTCCCACATCGCCGTGGGCACCTCGTCGGCTCGTATCTCGCGCGCCACCTCGGAGAAGCCCACGATGCCGAGGTAGTCCCGCGGGAACGTCGACGAGATCAACGTCTGGAGCGCCATGGCCATCCGCTTGGCCGGCACGAAGTTGTCCCGCATCGGCATGGACATCGACAGGTCCACCGCAAGCACGGTGGCCGAGCGGCTCAGCGCCTCGACCTCGACCACTTCGAAGTCCTCGGGCTTGAGGCGGACGGGGACGCCCGACCCGCCCCGGCGTACCGCGTTGTGCACCGTGCTCGAGAGGTGCAGGTTGAGCGGGTCCCCGTACTCGTAGGCCTTCGTGGTCTCCTCGCGGTCGTGGCCCGCGCCTGTGCGAAGGGTGGAGTGGTCGCCGATCCGGTCCTTGTTGATCTGGCCGAAGAGGTCGCGCAACGCCTTCTGGCCCAGCCGGCGTACACCCCGCGGCGTGAGCTCGATGCGACCGCCCTGCTGTTCGATCAACCCCGCGTCGGACAGCGTCTTGGTGAGGTTGGCCAAGCGGTCGAGGGCGCGGGCGGCGTCTTCACCCATGTGCCGCCTCACCTGCTCGACGTCGATCTCGCCCAGCGCGGCCGGGGTCGAGGCGCTCTGGAGGACCTCTTCCATCCGATCGAGCTGGCCCAGGCGGCTGGCCAGGTCGGTGGCCTGGTTCATGTTCATCGGGTTGTCGCCGCTGAACTCGTAGGAGCGCTGCCAACCGGCGTCGGGCACGGCGCGCTGGAGGTTCTGGGCCAGGCGCTCGACCTGCCAGCGGAGGTCCATGTCCTCCATCAGGGACTCCATGAGCTGGCTCAGCTGGGCCCGCTGCTCGGGCGACAGCGAGTTCCACACGGCCTGGGCCGCCGCCATCCGCTCGGCCAGCTGCTCGAGCAACTCGTCGAGGTTCTGCGGATTCCCCGGGAACATGTCGCCGTACTCGGCCATGAACTGCTCAAAGCTCGGATCGAGCTCCTCGCCTCGCTCGCGCTGTTCGAGCATCTGGTTGAGCGCGTCGAAGGCGTCACGCATGCGCTGCATCTGCTCGGAGCTCATGTTGGAGAGCGCGTCGGACGCGCCCTCGAAGAACGTGTCGGCCATCTCGCGGCGCAGCTCCTCGAGGAGCTCCTCGAAGCGCTCCCGTGCCTCGGAGGACACGAAGTCGTAGTGCTGGAGCGAGCTGATCCGGCCGGCCGGATCGTCGGGCTGGAGGTCGAGGGCCATGCGACGCTCGGTGGCCACGTCGTCGGTGACCTCCTCGCGGCGGCGGTCACCCGAGCCGTGCGCGTCCTCGACCAGCTCGTCGATGGCGGCGCGCTCGTCCTGCTCTATCTCGTCGAGCTGCGCACTGAGCTCGGCCATGCGGCCGTCGGGGTCGCCCTCGGCGAGCATTTCGGCCCGGCGGCGGCGGAGCTGCTCGAGCAGGTCCCGCAAACCTGCGATCTGTTCACCGTCGGGCGTGCGCATGCCGCTGCGGAGCAGACGGCGGAGCGCGTCATCGAGGTCGCCGCCGGCGAGGAGGTCGTCGGTCAGCCCGGCCAACAGGTCGTCGGGATCGAGGTCGGCGAACTGCTGCGTCCCATCCCACTCGGAGTAGTCGTAGCTGACGCTCATCCGGTCACTCCCCCACGGTCATTCCAACGATCCGGCATTGCGACGATCCGGCATTGCGACGCTCCGGCCACCATGGCTACTTGCGCCCACGGTAGAGGGCCCGCGCTCCGGACGCGTCCTTGTTCAGGCGCTTGGTCAGGTGGAGCCCCTCGAGCAGGAATTCGAGCGCGCTGGCCATGAGCGCGGGCGACTCCGCGTCGGCCGCTTCGGGACCGGCCAGCTTGCGGGTCGGGGGCTCGAGCTCGGGGACCTCGGCCAGGACGGCCAGGTACGTCGACGAGGGCAGGTCGTCCCCGACGTGGACCACCACCTGGTCGTGGAAGGCGCCGACCACCGAAGCCGGGTCGTCGAGGGTGACGCGACGGCGGAAGACCGACAACGTGGCCGCCGCCACGAGTTGCGCCACCACCTCGTCCTCGTGGCCCTCCTCCATGGCCTCGACCTCGATCTTGCCCGTGGTCGACGGCACCAGGGCGGCCAGGTCGCTGATGCGCGGGACGGCGACCGGCTCACCGGTGCGCAGCGCACGCCGGGCGGACGACGCGACGAGGGTCTCGTAGTTGGCGATGGAGAGGCGGACGGACACGCCGCTGCGTTGGTTGAGGTGGGTGCTGCGGCGGGCCAGCTGCGAGATCTCGGCGATGATCTCCTTCATGTACCCCGGCACGGTCACGGGGACGCCCGCCGTGGGCAGGTCCGCCTCCGCCTGCATGATCTTGACCTCGGTCTGGGTCTCGAACGGATAGTGCGTGCGGATCTGCGCGCCGAACCGGTCCTTGAGCGGCGTGATGATCCGGCCGCGGTTCGTGTAGTCCTCGGGGTTG
Organism: uncultured Acidimicrobiaceae bacterium; assembly: GCA_963824445.1. Classification (GTDB taxonomy): domain Bacteria; phylum Actinomycetota; class Acidimicrobiia; order Acidimicrobiales; family RAAP-2; genus Bog-473. The sequence goes on from CAWGPG010000006.1 coordinate 765,332, forward strand.
GCGGTGGCCACCAGCATGATGTCGAGCGGCAGGCGGATGCGGTGACCTCGGATCTGCACGTCGCGCTCCTCGAGGATGTTGAGCAGACCGACCTGGATGCGCTCGGAGAGGTCCGGCAGCTCGTTGATGGCGAAGATGCCGCGGTTGACCCGCGGGATGAGGCCGTAGTGCAAGGCGAGCTCGTCGCTGAGGTAGCGGCCTTCCGCGATCTTGATCGGGTCGACCTCGCCGATGAGGTCGGCGATGGAGGTGTCGGGCGTCGCCAGCTTCTCGCCGTAGCGAGACGAGCGGTGCACCCACGTCACGGGCGCCGCGTCCCCGAGCTCGTCGACCCGGTCGATGGCGAAGCGAGACACCGGGTCGTAGGGGTCGTCGTTGATCTCGGATCCCTCAATGACCGGGAGCCACTCGTCGAGCAGGCCGACCAGGGAGCGGATGACCCGCGTCTTGGCCTGGCCGCGCTCGCCGAGGAGGATGACGTCGTGCCCGGCCAGGACGGCGTTCTCGAGCTGGGGCACCACAGTCTCTTCGAACCCGAGGACTCCGGGGAAGAGCGGGCGGTCCTCCGCGATGGCCTTCGACGTGTTGCGCCGCATCTCCTCGGCCACCGACACCGACTCCCAGCCCGACGCCCGCAGGTCCGCGATGGAGCGGGGCAGCTCGGCGGGCGGCTTCAGCTGGCCTGGGTGCGGCGTCACTGACGGGTCGGAGGAGGGGCCGGTCATGGACGAAGCCTAAACCCCAACCCCGAGAAGCGGCACAGCGTCGGGCGGCGAGCCGGAGGCGTGCACGTGACGTCCCAGCAGCTGCTGGGCCAGCGCGCGCGCCGGGCACGCCAGCGCGCGGTCGCCGCGCTGGGCCAGGCCGATGGTACGGCTGAGCGTCGGGCGGGCAAACGGGACGGCGACCAGCGTCCGGTCGGTCGGCATGGCGATGGCCGGCACGACGGCGGCGCCGAGACCGGCGGCGACGAAGGAGAGGACACCCGCCATCTCGCCGCCCTCGCTGACCAGGCGGGGTTCCACTCCGGCGTCGGCGCACGCCGCCAGGGTGACGTCGCGCAGGTCGTAGCCCTCCCGGAACATGACGAGGTCGAGTCCGTCGAGCTCGCGCACCGCGACGCTGCGGCGCCGCGCCAGCGGATGGTCCGGGGCGAGGGCCAGGACCAGCGGGTCGTCGAAGAGCGGGGTGGTCGTCACCAGCGGGTCGGCCACCGGGAGCACGACCAGGGCGAGGTCGACCTCCCCGGCCGCGACCTGGGGGACGAGCTGGTGGGACCCGGCCTCCACGACAGACAACACGATTCCGGGATGGTGCCCGTGGAACTCGACCAGGGCCGGCGCCAGCACGCTCGTCACCAGGCTGGGCGTGGCCCCGACCGCGAGCCGGCCCCGCGCCATGCCCGACAGTGCGCGGGCCTCGGCACCTGTCGCCTCCACGTCGGCCAGCACCCGCTGCATGAAGGGAAGCAGCGCATGCCCGTCGGGCGTCAGGGTGACGGTCCCTTGACCCGGCCCCCGGTTGAAGAGCACGACGCCGAGCTCGTTCTCGAGCACGCGGACCTGGCGTGAGAGAGAGGGCTGGGCCAGGTGCAGACGATCGGCGGCGCGCGTGAAGCTCCGCTCCTCCGCCACGGCCAGGGCGTACGTGAGTTGGTGCAGCTGCATGATTCAGAGCCTACTGCTCTGAACTTCATGTTCATTATGTCTTTGACGTTTCAGATGGCACCCCGTATCGTCTCGACGTCCGGCCCGGGCGATGTGCCCGGTCAGCGACGGCGTGCCACGCCCGGCACTGGAGGTCCGGGCGGTGCAGCCGGTGCGACCAGGCCTGGCCAGCGAGGAGGTCCGAGTGACGACGACGGTGGAGAGCACATCCGCGACACCCGTGACCATCGGGTCCCGGCGGGGCGGACCGGACCAGCCCACCCTGCGCCAAGACCGGTGGTGGGTCCAACCGGTGGTGACCGTGGCGGTGCTGACGGCGTTCGTCATCTATTCGACCTGGGCCGCCTTCGTCAACAAGGACTACTACGCCGGGGCCGACCTGCACCGGAACCTGATCTCGCCCTTCTACTCCCCCTGCATCGCCCAGAGCTGCGTCGCGGGCAGCCACCCGTTCGGCACGCTGCCGTTCTGGAACTTCTCGCCGGCACTGCTGATCCTGATCTTCCCGCTGGGCTTCCGCCTCACCTGCTACTACTACCGCAAGGCCTACTACCGCTCCTTCTGGTGGTCGCCCCCGGCGTGCTCCGTCGCCGACGCCCACGGCAGCTACAGCGGCGAGACCCGCTTCCCTCTCATCCTCCAGAACATCCACCGCTACTTCTTCTGGATCCTGTTGTTGTTCAACTGCGTTCTGACCTACGACGCCATCATCGCCTTCCGCCAGCCGGGCTACGGAATAGGCATCAGCATCGGCACCGTGGTCCTGTGCGCGAACGCCGCCTTCCTGTGGCTCTACTCGTTGTCCTGTCACGCCTGCCGGCACTTCTGCGGCGGCCAGGTGCGCTCCTTCGCCAAGCACCCGACTCGATACAAGCTGTGGAAGTTCGTGACGCCACTCAACGGCAAGCACATGGTCTTTGCCTGGATCAGCCTCTTCGGGGTCGCGTTGGCCGACCTCTACGTGCGCCTCGTCGCCAGCGGCACCATCCACGATCCCGGGTTCCACTTCTAGGCTCGGGTACGAGACGAAAGAGCGATTCGAATGGCCGAGCAGACCGCCGCCGCCGAGTATCAGACCCACGACTACGACGTCATCATCATCGGCGCCGGCGGCTCCGGGCTGCGGGCTGCCATTGAGGCCAAGGAGCGCGGGCTGCGGGTCGCCCTGGTCTGCAAATCCCTGCTCGGCAAGGCGCACACGGTCATGGCCGAGGGCGGCATGGCGGCCGCCATGGGCCACGTGTGGTCGGAGGACAACTGGCAAGTCCACTTCCGCGACACCATGCGCGGCGGCAAGATGCTCAACAACTGGCGCATGGCGCAGATCCACGCCATGGAGGCTCCCGACCGGGTCTTCGAGCTGGAACGCTGGGGCACGCTCTTCGACCGCACCAAGGACGGCCGCATCACCCAGCGCGACTTCGGGGGTCACCGCTACGCCCGCCTGGCCCACGTCGGCGACCGGACGGGACTGGAGCTGATCCGCACCCTGCAGCAGAAGGTCGTGTCCATGGGGACCGACGTCTTCATGGAGTGCAAGATCCTGCGTCTCCTGCCCGACGCCGAGGGCAGGATTGCAGGAGCTGTCGGCTACATGCGGCCGACCGGCGAGATGGTCCTCTTCACCGCGAAGGCGTTCGTGCTGGCGACCGGCTCCATCGGCAAGGCATGGAAGTACACCTCGAACTCGTGGGAGTCGGTCGGTGACGGCCACGCCATGGCCATCTGGGCCGGAGCCGACGTCATCGATATGGAATGCGTGCAATTCCATCCCACCGGAATGGTGTGGCCGCTCTCGGTGCGCGGCATCCTCGTCACCGAAGGTGTGCGCGGCGACGGCGGCGCGCTGCGCAACTCCGAGGGCACGCGCTTCATGTTCAACTACGTGGCCGACATGTTCCGAGCCGAGACGGCGGAGACCGAAGAAGAAGCCGACGCCTGGTACGACGACCACATCAACTACCGGCGCACACCCGACCTCTTGCCCCGAGACGAGGTGGCCCGCGCCATCAACTCCGAGGTGAAGGCGGGCCGGGGCACCCCACACGGTGGCGTCTACCTCGACATCGCCTCGCGGCGTCCGGCCGAGTACATCCGGCGGCGGCTGCCGTCCATGTACCACCAGTTCATGGAGCTGGCCGGCGTCGACATCACCGCGGTGCCGATGGAAGTGGGGCCAACCTGCCACTACATGATGGGCGGGGTGCGGGTCGACGCGGAGACCCAGGCGGCGACCGTGCCGGGCCTTTTCGCCATCGGCGAGGTGTCCGGCGGCATGCACGGGGCGAACCGTCTGGGTGGCAACTCGCTCTCGGACCTCATCGTCTTCGGCCGCCGCGCCGGTATCGGTGCGGCCGACTTCGCCGAGGGCCGCAGCGGCTCGGTCAGCGTGGACCGGGCCGAGGTGGCGTCGGTCATCGACGAGGCGGTCGCCCCCTTCGGGCGCGAGGACGGTAACAACCCCTACGACGTGCACCACGAGCTGCAGGAGACGATGCAATCGCTCGTCGGCATCATCCGCAACGGGCCCGAGCTCGAGGAGGCCCTGGGCAAGCTCGAGGACCTCAAGCAGCAGACGGCCAAGGTGCAGGTGAAGGGGGGCCCGGCCTACAACCCGGGCTGGAACCTGGCCACCGACCTCCCCTCCATGATCACCACGTCGATCGCCGTGGCACAGGGCGCCCTCAACCGCAGGGAGTCTCGGGGCGGGCACACCCGGGAGGACTTCCCCGGAGCGGACCCCGAGATGGGCAAGGTCAACTTCGTGCAGCGCCAGACGGGCGAGCAGGGGTACCTGGCCTCCATCGCCATCGCGCCCGAGCCATTGCCACAGATGCCGGCCGAACTCCGCGCGCTCTTCGAGGAAGGAAGCTGAGTCCCTATGAACGACAACCGGGACGGGAACAACCGGGACGAGGACGAGAACAATCGGGACGGGAACAACCGGGACGAGAAGGTGACGATGCGGGTCTGGCGCGGGGACGGCGGGGGCGGTGAGTTCACCGACTACGTCATGCCCGCGGTCGAGGGTGAGGTCGTGCTCGACGTGATCCACCGTATTCAGGCGTCCGACGCTCCGGACCTGGCGTGCCGCTGGAACTGCAAGGCGGGCAAGTGTGGATCCTGCTCAGCCGAGATCAACGGCTCGCCTCGCCTGATGTGCATGACGCGCATGGACACGCTGCCCGACGGTAAGCCGGTGACCGTCGCCCCCATGAAGGCGTTCCCCATCGTCCGCGACCTGGTGACCGACGTCAGCTTCAACTACGAGGTGGCCAAGACCGTCCCTGCGTTCAAGCCCGGACCCGAACCCGAGGGCGGCTACCGCATGATGCAGGTGGACGTGGAGCGCGGGCAGGAATTCCGCAAGTGCATCGAGTGCTTCATGTGCCAGGACGTCTGCCACGTCATCCGCGACCACGAGGAGAACAAGCCGAAGTACGCGGGTCCACGCTTCTTCATCCGTTTCGCCGAGCTCGAGATGCACCCCCTCGACGTGAACGACCGGCGCGAGCTGGCGCACGACCGCGGTCTCGGCATGTGCAACATCACCAAGTGCTGCACCGAGGTGTGCCCCGAGCACATCAAGATCACCGACAACGGCATCATCCCGATGAAGGAGCGGGTGGTCGACGCCCGCTACGACCCGGTGGCCTGGCTCGGGCGCAAGATCACTGGTCGCAAGAAGAAGACCGCCGAGGAGGCCGCCGCCGGCTGAGCCGGTGCGCCGCACCGCGCCGGACCGCCCGCGTCGCCGTATCCGATGCCCCGTTACCTGTCGCCCGAATGGGTGCGCTCCTTCGACGAGCTGCTCTCGGCCCTCGACCTTTCCGCCGCCGTGGCCGAAGCGGCAGGCACCTCCTTGGCCGCCGCCGACGGCGCGTTCTCTGTGGCCCAGGAGGTGACGGGTGCCCCCGCCGAACTCGGCTCCGCCCGCGCCGGGGCGGTCGGCCCGTCCGCCGTGCGGACCGTGCTGACCGTCTCGAACGGCCAGGCCCGGTTGGTACTCGACCCCGAGGGTGCGACCGAGGCCGACGTGACATTGGTCGTGGGCTACGCCGACGCCGCCGCCATCGCGCTGGGTGAGCTCGAACCGGCGGATGCGCTGGCCCAAGGCAGGGTGCGGGTGCGCGGTGACCTGTCCGCGCTGGTGGCCGCCCAGTCGGTCCTGGCCGCCGCCTCCGAGCAGCTGGGCCCGGCCCTGGCGGCACTCACCGATCCGGCCTGACCGAGTGCCGCCGTCACAAGCCGCCCGTCGCCCGGCCTTCGCCAATCGCTACACAGGATCCGTCGCCGTCGTCACCGGAGCGTCCGCCGGCCTCGGCGCCCAGCTGTGCCGTGACCTGGCCCGCGCCGGAGCGGTGGTGGCCGGGCTGTCCCGGAATGAGGAGCGCCTGGCTGCGCTGGAGCACGAGCTGCGCCAGCATTCGCCCCGCTCCCTCACCCTCACGTGCGACGTCGCCGACACCGACGCGCTCCGGGCCACGCTGGCCCGGGTGACGACCGAGCTCGGGCCGATCGACGTCCTGATCAACAACGCCGCGGTCGACCCCGGCGTCCGTCTGGTCGACATCACCGAAGCGGACTTCCGCCGGACTCTCGACGTGAACTTCTTCGCCCCGGTGGTGGCCACGCTCGCCGTCATGGAGCAGATGGTCGTGCGTGGGCGGGGCATCGTCATCAATGTGTCCTCGGACGGGGGGCGCCTCCCCTCACCGGGCCCGGGCGCCTACCCGTCGTCGAAGGCGGCGCTCTCGGCCTTCAGCGAGTCCACCTCCTTTCGACTGGCGTCCAAGGGTGTCCGCGTCCACGTCGTCTATCCAGCCTTCATGCCCACCGAGCTGGGGCTCGCCGCCCTCCATCGGGGCCTGCGCCGCCCGCCGCGGCTGACGATGCGCAGCGTCGAGACGGTCTCGCACCGGATTCTGGCGCGGGCCGGCGGCCCGTCGCTGGAGATCAGCGTCTCCAGGCTCATCGACGCGGCGACCGTGTTCCGCGTCGTGATGCCCCGCACGTACCACCGTTTCCGTCGCACGTGGTGAGGATGGGTGTGAACCGATCGTGAACGGATCCGCCGTCCGTCTGGCACGGGGGCGAACGACGCGTGACGGAAGTAATCTGGCGGGATCGGCTCGCAGAGGTCGGGCCGGGAGGTAGGAGGACGACGTGCACCAGCCGATCGACGACCACTTCCTTTCGAAGTACCGGGCTCTGCTCGATGCCGAAGACCTGGCGTTCGACGAGCTGGAACATGCGTGCGAAGAAGGCAATCGCCCGCAGTTCGACAAGGACATGGTCGATTGGCAGATCGCCTTGGAGCACAAGCTCCTCTTCCTGCAGAACCACGGCATCGAGCTGCGCCTGCCCATCCTCGGCTGACGCCGGGTCGAAACGAACCACCGCTCGGAGGAACTTCCCTTCGAGAAGGGCGTCTCTCGCATCGTCGTGACTCACACAACGCCGGGGTGACCCGCGCTCGGTTTCTCGGTCATCGCCGGTCGCGTCCGCGTGCTCTGCATCCGTCGGAGCCGGCGAGGGAGTCCAAGTCGACGTTCAAGTCGACGTTCGCACCCGGAGCCAATGTATCTTTGGGCCTCGGCCTGACGACCGGTGGCGGGCCATGAGCGGATGATCCGGCAACCGCATACAGAGGTCCGCATGGCGATCAAGGTGACAACCACCTTCAAGAAGGCAGCCGTGTCGATGGTCGCTGGCTGCGCGTTGGTGCTCACTGTTTTCGTCGCGCCGGCCGGCGCGACCAACATCCTCGGCAACACTGGGTTCGAAGTCCCGCACGTGAAGGCGGGAAACTTCGCCGACTTCATCAACGGGTCGACCTTGGGCACCTGCGGCCTGGCGATGCCTGGAAGCCCGGGCTACCAGGTCGGTTGTTGGCGCGTGTTCGCCGGGAGCGTCGACGTCGCATCTGCGCCGTACTGGTCGGCTTTCGGCGGCAAACAGTCGCTCGAGCTCAACGGCACCGGTCCCGGTTCGGTGCTCCAGCTCTACGGAGCGAGCCCGAACACGACCTACCACCTGTCATTCGAACTCAGCGGCGACCCGTTCATCGCCGGCACGGTGTCGCTGCTCGCGGTGCAGGAGCAGTTCGACGGTGGTGGCAACTACATTTCGGGTTCACCGATCGGCTCGTACAGCTTCGACACCACGGGTCACACGGCCACGTCCATGGGTTACAAGCTCGTCAAAGGCACGTTTACGACCGGACCGAGCACCTACTACGTCGACGTCGAGTTGCAGAGCACGACGCAGAACAACAGCGCGTTGTGGTGGGGTCCCGTCGTCGACAACGTGAAGCTCAAGTAGGCCGGGATCCCGGTCGCTCCGGCGGAGACGCACGCCCTCCACACCTTCCACACCTTGCACACCTTTCACCCTTTGCACACCTTGTCAGCGACGGAAGGAGCACGCACAATGGAGAGCGTGTCGAAGTCGTCACCGGCTCCCTCCGACCCCAAGCCGCTTCCCGTCGAGGTGGTGACGTCCGGCGACGCCGTGCCGGTCCCCCATCCGCAGGAGGTGAGGAACGCGTCGAGCCGCGTGACGATCGCCTTCCCGTTCTCACAGATAAAGACGCAAGAGCCGAGCGCCGAACTGACCGAGCTGGCGGCCCTGGTCGCCGACGTCGTCGTGGCGCTCCAGCGCGCCTTCCCCGACGCGCCGCTCGGAGAGTTGGCCGAGCGGGCGGAAGCGTTGCGAGCGCGCACCGTCTGAGAACGCCGACGAGCGCCGGGGGCTCCAGGCGTGACAGTTTGACCCGGGCTCGGAGCGAATCGACGCGTCAGGACGTCGCGGATACGGTTCGCCGCCTCGGGGCTCGGTGCAGGCGAAGGTAGGCGCGGCGTCCAGTGCCACGGTTTTGCAGGAGGTCTCGGGGCTTGTCCATTCCGTCCGGTGCTGGGCTCGCGGTCACGTTGGGAGCGTTGCTTTTGGCAACCACTTTTTCCGGAGTTGCCGGCGCGGCTCAACACGGCAATGCGGAGATATGGACCGGGTCCTCGTGGTCGGTCGTCCCGACCTCCATCGGGTCGAGCACCCGGTACGACCTGAGCGCGGTGACGTGTGCCTCGTCGAGTCGGGCTCACTGATCAGGGCTTCCGACGTCTCGCGTCACCTGAGCCCGACCGACGCGGCGACGTCACGCGTCGTGGCCTCGAACAGCTCATCGGGATTGAGGACGGTGTTGCGCCAATGTCCGAAGACCTCGAGGCTGATGGCCCCGATGATCGTCATCCAGGCCTCGAGGGCGACAACCACTTTCTCCGCCGTCAGCTCGGGGAGCAGCTCCTCCTGCACCGGCGCGACGGCGTCGCGTAGTGCGTCGGTGACCGTCCGGGTAGGAACGTCCATGCGCAACCGTCCCTCGGACTGGGCCGAGACCATCGGGCGCAGCAGCGCGGCGGCGATCCGCGCGTAAAGGGTGACGGTGTCGTACGGGGCGTGGTATCCGGGCACGGGGGAACCGAAGACGAGGCCCCACTCGTGCGGGTGGGCCACGGCCCAGCTTCGCAGCGCCCGCGGGACGGCCTGCCACCGCTCGGCATCGCTCCTGCCTGCCTGCTGTGCCTCGTCCCCGGCTCGCTCGGCGGTCTCCGCGAGCGCTTCGTAGGCCGTCAGGATCAGGGCGCTGAGGAGCGCGTCCCGGCCGTCGAAGTAGCGGTACAGGGCGGACGGTGCCATGCCGACGTCACGGGCCACGGAACGCAGGGAGAGCGCGGCGGCACCCTCCTCGGCGAGGTGCCTCCGGGCCACCTCCAGGATCTCCGTCGTGAGCTCCTCTCGGACCCGGGCACGCGCCGTCCGGGGGGCGGATGGAGGGGGCGGGGGCGAAGGTGCGGTAGGCGTGGCCGGCATCCGGTCAGTGTGACGGGTGCCCACTGCGAACACAAGTACTTGACGTGAACATTGTTCTTGATTAGTATCACTGTTCATCGCCAAGGAAGCCCGGCGCAGCCGGCAGCGGAAGATCGAATCGAGGAGGAAAATCGAAAATGACGATCGAGACCAGGAGCAGCGCTATGGATTCTGCGACCAGCGGCACCGACCCCCACTACAAGCGCCCTGACTGGGTCACCCGCAACGTCCTCAACAGGCTGATGGTGGGTGTCACACGCCTCGGCGTCAGCGTCCGTGGGTCGCAGGTGCTCGAACACCGCGGCCGGACCACGGGCGAGCTGCACCACACCCCGGTCAACCCGCTGACTATCAACGGCACCGAGTATCTCGTCGCCCCGCGCGGCGAGACCCAGTGGGTACGCAACGTCCGCCACGCCGGCGGGCACATGGTGCTGATCCGCGGCCGGCGCCGCCGGCTGTGCACCGCGGTCGAGGTCCCGGTCGCGGAGCGCACACCCATCTTGCGGGCCTACCTGCGCAAGTGGAAGTTCGAGACCGGCATGTTCTTCGATGGCGTCACCGCCGACTCGACCGACGAAGAGTGGGCGGCGGTGTCCGAGCGACACCCCGTCTTCGAACTCCACTGATCGGTCACGGCTCGAGCGCGCCCGGTCGCCCCTCACGTCCCCGTCGCGCCATCATGGCCGTGTGGGTATGCCGTCCGAGGAACGACCACACGTCGACCGCGCCACCCAGGCGACCCAGGGACACCGCGCTCTCATCGCCTTCAACCGGGCACTGACGCGCTACGCAACCCGAGGCGCGCTGCAAGAAGACGGGGGGGTGGTGCTCTGCGCCGGTGGTTCGTGGATCCCGGTGGTGGCCAACGTCGCCTTCCGGACGCATGAGGACGTGGACGCCGGCGAGGTGGTGACCCAAGCGGACGCGTTCTTCGGACAGCTCGGGCGAGGCTTCACGGTCATGGTGCGCAACGACGGCTCCGACGAGGACTTGAGGGCGGCCGCCCTCGATGCAGGACTTGATCCCTTCGGCGACGGCGCGCCGCAGATGCTCGTGCGCGAGCGGCTCCAAGATCCCCCACTCGTTGAAGGCGTGGAGTTGCGCCCGGTCGACGATGTCGCGGGCGTACACACGTTCGCGGCGGTCAATGGAGCCGCGTACGCCACCTACGGCATGCCGGACGAGGTGCCGGCGCGCCTTTTCGACCGGGAGAGCGATGTGCTGAACGACCCTTTCGTGCACCCTGTGGTGGCGTGGCGGGGGCAGGAACCGATTGCGGCCGCGTTGGTCTACGAGAGTGACAACGTGGCGACCGTGCAATGGGTGGGAACCGTCCCGCACGAGCGCGGCACCGGGCTGGGGGCTCTCGTCACGGCGTGGGCCACGAACCTCGCCTTCGACCGGGGCGCCTCGTCGTGCACGTTGCAGGCCTCGGCCATGGGCGAGCCGATCTATCGACGGCTGGGCTACGAGACGATCTACCGCTACGAGGATCTCGTGTTCTGGCAGGCGCCGCGCCGAAAATAGGTACTGCGAGTCCCACCAGCCGTCCGTACTTCGGCGACCTCCCACCGAAGCGGTCGTCGGGGGGGCTATGCCGAAGCGGCGGCGAGCCGCTCGATCGATGTCTGCATCTGCTCCGCGCTCACCAGGGGGAACGTGACTCTCTTCAGCACTTCCTCGTCGATCACTCTCGACCAATCGTAGGTGTGCGTGACCACCGTGAACTCGGCCTCGTCGCCCAGATCCCAGATCCAGCGCCACCCGGCCGGTTCGCCGCCAACCGTGCTCGGAGCCCAGGCGATCCTCCGCAACGGCTCGAACTCCACGACGTGGTTGTCCGTCTGATACTCGCCGACGGCGGGATGGTAGACGACCATGCGAAAGACATCGCCGACGCCCGTGATGCGCTCTCTGGTTGCCGCCCCGCGGACCATTCCCGAGCCGTCGATTGCTGCATGCCGCTCGGGATCGGAGAGAACAGCGAACAACTGGTTTGCCTTGATCGGGACCTGGCGAGTCACGCTCAGTGAAAGTTCCGACATGCATCTCTCCCGTCGTTCGTCGCTGCGGTCATCACCCGCGCCATAGTCATCCTGCTCATTCACAAAGCCCAGTCGTCACGTATGACCGCGAAGAGAAGGGAGTCACACCATCCCTCGGGCATCCTGCGGTCGTCGCGCAGGCATCCCTCGTACGTCATCCCGGCCTTCTCGAGCACCCGGACGGATGCCGCGTTCTCGGGGTGCACGGTGGCCCAGACCCGGTGCAGACCCAACCGGGTGAAGCCCACGTCGATCAACGCCCGAGCGACCAGAGTGCCGTAGCCCCGTCCCCAGATCTGTTCTCGCAACGCGTAGCCGATGTCACCGTTGGCGTTGAGCTCGTCGCGTACGGTCACCCGACCAGTACCGATGAACGTCCCACCGTGTTCGGCAACGAGATCGAAGCCCAACCTTGGCTGTTGTCGGGCAGCAGTCAGATATCGCGCCAGAGCGTCCGCGACGCGTCGGCGGTCTCCAGGCGTAGCGATACCAGGCAGCCATCGGCGAACAGTGGGAGTCCAGTACTCCTCGAGTGCCTCGAGGTCGTCTGGCCGATACTCCCGCAGTACGACGGTCCCGTCGGAGTCTGCCCTCCTTGGGGTTGGAGCCACGATCTCAGTATCGCCCTGTGACGTACGCCCGCAACCAGGCGAGGCTGCCCCCGACTCAGGCTTTCTCTCGTTGGAGCAACCCTCGCACGTAGGCCGCCTGGCCGGCGTGTTGGAGGCAGTCGTCGGCGATGCTCACCAGGCGCACCCCTAAGGTGACCGGAGGATCCCATCTCCGGTCGACCACCCGGTCAAGGTCCGCAGCCTTGAGGCCCTCCAGGTAGCGACGCGTCCTGGCGTCCACCTCTCCCAGGTAGCCGAGGAGAACCTCGGGGCCGTCTGGATGCACCGCACGCACATCCTCGGGGCTGTGGCCGTACCCCGTGTTCGAGGGGTCCGGCTCGAGCCCGCAGCGTTCGGCCCATTCCCCCGAGGTCCAGATCTGCGCCTGGCCGCCGAGCTCGGACACGTGATGGTCCTGGACCCGGGCGAGATGCCAGACGAGCCAGCCCGCGGAGTTCGCTCCAGGTGCGGGCGTCCAGGCCAGCTGCTCGGCGGTGAGGTTCTCGGAGCGCGTCGGCCGCCAACGGCGGGATGCGGCCGTAAAGCTCCAGGAGGAGGGATCCGATGTCCATTGGTAGTGAGGGGCGGAGTGCCTGTAAGGCAGGTCCGCTTCCCTATCCTCCTTTCAATCCGTGCGTGCGACTTCCCGCACGAGGCTTTCCGACGGTCTTCCAGACATGGTCACGCTGCCATACTCCGAGGTTACGAGGTCCCGCCGTGGACTGGCCCATCGTCCGTACCTGAGCTCTGAGCCCGGCGATGCGATGCCGCACCAGTTTCAGGCCGAGCTTCATGGAAGATCTCAGCCCCTAATGCGGCATAAGAGAACAGACCAACGATCCCCAATAAAGCTGGTCGACCGTTCTTTTCCGATAAAGGGTTTCAACCCAGGTTGGATGAGAGTAGCATCTCGCCAGACATCGGGGCGCCTGGTGAGAATCAGCGGTCGGGGCAACCAGCCCACCACTGGAGCTTTAATAAGGCCCTAAGGCGGACGGAGGTGAGCAGGTGCCGGATCGAGGTTCAGTCCGCATCCTTTCGGGTCGAGGTTCAGTTCGCATAATTGCGTCGCGCTTCTGATCGACATGCCTCAACGTGCTGGGGTGAGCACAATCGGACAAGAATGGGTTTCGGGTACGCGCCGGGGACCATTCAGCACAGCGCGGACTACGGCTGGATTGATCCCTCGCGTCGTGCGAGAAGGACGGGGCCGAGAGGTGTTGGCCGACCTGGCACGGGAGATTCGCTGTCGGGGCTCACGGTTGACGGAGGAAGTTCAAAGTCCCGCGTATGCATTAACCCCTCACGGCCTTGAACAGAGAGCGGCCACACCTCTGGCCGTGACCCCAACAACCGGCCGACTGCGAGGGTGGTGCATCGCTCCGGACCTCAGTTCCGTGGTTGGTTGGGACCGCCATTCTGTTCTCGACGTGCAAGTCAACCTGGACGCGGAAAACATTTCGCTTGTCACCACCGAAGTCGCCCATTTCGAGCGTAATATTACCGCAGTACATCGTTTGGCCTCTGGTGAAATCCTGGTGTGTCTGGTTGGCAGTCTTTGGCTGCTTTCACAAGAGAACAAGATCACGCAGGTGCTCACACTCTCGACGCCGTCGAGTTTCGTAAAGCCCCAGGACCTCGCGGAGGATCCCTACGGCCGCCTGATTGTGGGGGAGTATGGAAACGTCAGGGACGGTCATGGTCGTTGGGTCTCAGTCGCTTGGATCTATTGGTCTGAAGATCAGGCCAGGTCGTGGCAGAGATCGGATGTATTGATCCGAGCGGGAGTCGATAAGCATGTCCACGCCGTAGCTCTTTGCCCGGAATCGAAACAGCTTTTCGTGACGACGGGTGACAACCTGAAGTGGCTCTGGTCGGCCCCTCTCGCCGGACCGGATGAGAAGATCTCCACCTCCATCAACGGATTGCGACCAGCGAGCACTCGCCTCATGTCGCTCGGCGGGTTTACAGGTTTTGCAGTGACTCCTGCCTCTGTCTACTGGGGCACCGACTACTGGATGGGATCCAACTTCATATCAGCGAATTCTCACCTGGAGCCGCGACAGGATCGTCGATGGAAACTCGAAGGTAGGTTGCGGCGTAATCCAATTGAAAGCATGACCTCGCTGGTTGGAACGAACGGGTACTACGTATTAGCCGCCTCGGTAAATCAATTCCGAAAGGATCGAGCTCACTCTGGACTTCTTGCATTCGATGAGGCTGGAGACAGCTGGACCTGTCTCATGATCCTCGATGGAGCTCACAAACCAGGCGAGCAGTTTCATGTGCGTCAGTGTCCATGCAGTCGCGGATTGCCCTTCGCCCTGGTGGGCGCGGGGCGGCTCCTCCTGGCGGTACATGAGCGCACGCTACTCAGCAGTGGAGTAAAAGGTTTCGGGATCCAGACCTCCGCCCCGTGAGGAGCTCATCGCCGATGAGTCCAACGGGGGGATGGAGTGGGAGTACCGGGGACCGGGCGTCGGCCACTCCCCCTGAAAAAGGCCGATACCTGGCGGAGATGTTGAAGCCGATCCTGGTTCAAGCGATTGCTTATTTGTGGTCGGATGAACGGGAAGGTGTCTTCCTCGATATCGGATGCGGACGGGCTGACCGCACCTTTGAATTCTCGCAACTGCCGAGCGTAACAGTCGGAACGGACATCAACAGGAGGGTTCTTTCGCGAGCGAAACAGAATCGGCCGGACTTGCGTTTGGTCGTCGCCGATATTCACCGTCTGCCATTTCGAGACCGGTCAGTGAATGGCGTGTTGTCCGTGAGCGTACTGCAATATGTCGAACAAGACACCGTCCTGCACGAGATTTCAAGAGTTCTTGTCGATGGTGGGCGATTCGCATGCATCGAGAACCTCGGTGGCCACCCATTTGCGAGGGGATATCGGTATTTGCGCCGCGCTCGTGGACGATCGTATGGACGATACGTGGTGCCTCGGGAACATTTGAACTGGCGACGATTGGAAAAATTCGAAGAGTACTTTCGCGTCGCGACCATCGTGCCATACGTTCTGACAAGTATGGTCCCGTATGCCGCGGTCCTCGCTGTCGCCCGGCTGTTTGGTGAACAGCCGACGCCTGGTCGGATCTTCGGACGGCTTTCCGAACTTGATCATTGGATTTTGGCCAGGAGCCGGAAGATGGGTCGCTTCGCGTGGATCGTGCTGATCGAGGGCGTGCGCAGATAGCGCGAAGAGAGCGAGCCCACGCGAAACATCAGAACGGCTGTCGCTCGAGAAGCGGTACAACCCGGGTTAGCCCAGCATTCCACCATCATCGAGCTGATCTCAGCGACGAGGACCAAGGGTGGGCTGCGAGTGCAGGCTGCGAAGAGCCCGCCGAGAGCGGCTGGAACGAGTACGAGTCAGGCGTCACCAGCACTGACGCCGAGCTGGCGGCCGTTTCGCTCAGAGCGCATCAGTGGCACTGCGGATGGAACTACACCGTCACCGCGGCATGAGGTGCGCAATCAAACCCGTGGCGGGTCTTTAGGTACCTCCGGCGATCTCGATGTCGGGCGACTGGATGTCGTAGCGCGACCAGGCCGTGTACGCCACCAGCACCACGACCACGGACGTCAGGAGAAGGGCCGTCTGCCAGTCGCCGAAGTCGGCGCCACTGATGTTGTGGCCCTTGCTCAGGTAGTCGGCGAAGGAGGCGCCGACCGGCCGGGTAATGACGTAGGCGAACCAGAACGAGAAGATGGCGTTCCACTTGAGGAACTTCCACCCGCCCCACGGGATCAGGATCACGAGGGTGAACAGGAAGGCGGACGAAACGTAGCCGAGCCCGAGGGTCGTCGCCGCGAAGTCACCGAGGGCAGTGCCGAGACAGAAAGTGGCGAAGACCACACTCCAATAGAACTTCTCGCGCCGGTTGGTCGTGATGGAGTGGATATCGAGCGTGTGCTCGCTGCGATCCCAGAGGAAGAAGACCACGGCAAGGACGACTAACCAGAACAGAGTCGTGACCGCGTACGGCATGCCGAGAACCAGGTGCATGGTGTCCGCGACTCCCGTGCCGGCCGTGGCGATGGCCAGCGCGAGGAACCAGTACGAGACGGCGGCGTACCGGCGGGCCGCGAACTGCAGCACAAGCGCGGCGCAGAACATCGAGACCTCGACGACGACGCCGAGCAACTTGCGGTTGACGAACATGTCCGAGATCGCCTCGCCGGCCGCCGTCGTGGAGATCTTGATGACCCAGAACATGGCTGTGACCTCTGGCACCTTCGCCGCCAGCGGTTGTTGGTTGAATATTCGGATCAGTGAGCGCACGCTCAGTGGTCTCCTCTCGTGGGTCGCTTCGGGGTCGGCCCACGAAAGAGCGGGCCGAGCGGGCCGAGCGCGCGAAATGGTAGTCCTGCCGCCTCCGCGACCGATGCCGGGTTCCGCGGTGATTCAGGCCGTTGACGAGCGAATTCGCCGAATCGTCCGACTTGGGGATGAGCGATCGGACGCGAATTTCATCCTCGAGTCGGAGGCGTGAGCGGGAGCCCCGAAGGCCGCTCCAGGCGGGAAGTTCCTGACGAGCTCAAGACTCTCGAGATGCCGATGGCGGTGTTCTTGTACGAGCACCATCTGCTGAAGCCGAACAGTGGATTTCGAAGGCAGCGTGGCACTCAACCGATCTCGACCGGCGTTCCTCCGGTGTCCGCCGAACGGTAGGCGGCGTCGACCAGGCGGTGGGCGACGAGCGCCTCGCCCAGGCCGGTTCGGGAACGGTTCTCGCGGACACCGCATCGACAAAGCCCCGGTCGGCCTCGACGTAGGCTCGGATGGCCAAGACCGACGTCGTCGTCGGCCAGGGGGAGTGCGTCGACCCAGTCCGGCGAGGGACAGAGGCGCACCTCGCTCCCCGCGCTCGTCTGCACATGGAGGGGACCCCGGAACTCGTCGTCGAGCCAGACCATGCCCTCGCGGCAGAACATTTCGATCCGGCGCGTCGAGCCGCGGACTCAAAATGTCGTGCCAGACGCTCGTGAGCTGCGCCTCGAGGCCCGAGTCGAAGGACATGGAGACGCTGGCCAGGTCCTCGATCCCTTCGTGCCCCGCGACGTTCGCCGTCCGTGCGGCTACGGCGGCAACTTCCCCGAAGCAGAAACGCAGGATGTCGACGTCGTGGATGGAGTGCTCAATGAGGCAACCGCCCCCGGCCTGGGTGGCGTCGGCCCGCCACTTCGAGGGGTAGGTGCCCTGAATGGGGAAGTACTGGTCGTCGCGGAACACGGCGGCCATCGGCGTTCCCAGCTCGCCAGAAGCGACGAGCTCGCGAAGCGCCCGGAAGACCGGTGCGCTGCGCAGCACCAGTCCACACTGGCTCGGCACCCCGGCGGCATCGACCGCCTCGACGAGGGCCGCCGCACCGGGCAGGTCGACGGCGAGCGGCTTCTCGCAGAACACGGCGCGTCCAGCGGCCACGAGGGCCGGTCGACGGCGTCGACGGTGCGCCGCAGTCGGCGTGCATACCCAGACGGAAGTCGCAGCTCGCCGCCACCGCTGCGGCGTCGCCCGCCACCTCGGCGCCCATGGCCTCGGCGAAGGACCGTGCTCGGCGCTCGCGCTGGTCGTAGACGGCTTCGACCGAGGCGTCGATCACCCCGGCGTCGATCATGGCCTTGAGGCCCAGCCCGTGGGCCCAAGCGATGAGACCTGCCCCGACGAAGCCGATCCGCACCATGGCGGCGAGGCTACGCGTTGTTGCCGGGCGTACCCGCCGCCCAGCGCCGAGGCCAGGCGCGACGCGACCGGTGACGAGGAGTCCGATCTCATGACGCTCGCGGCGCCTGATGGGCACGGGCCTGCCCCCGCAGACCGTGCACCCGGTCCCGGGCACGGGCTCGACGAACACGCCGGAGCTGGTGGTGTCGTTGGCCGGGTCGTCGCCGCTGCGCGACCCCTCCGCGAACGCCGACACCCACTTCACGCTGGGAGCGTCGGTACCCTGCACCTGGGAGAACCGCCGCAGGTCGGTGTCCGCCACGGCCAGCCAGGACAGCTCGAAGAGCGACGTCAGGGACGACGCCAGCGTCTCGACCGCCTCGGCGGGCGTCCCCGCACCGAGGATGGCCGCGGCCGCGATGAGCACGGTGTCCTCCCGATCGGGTGACATCACCCACGAGCTCTCTGCACCTCTTCGACTCCTGCTCCGGGGACGTTGCGCACCCCGCGACAGACGGCGTCGAGGATGCCGGTCTCGTCCGGCAACTCGACCACCAGCTCGTCGATGGCCACGCCGGCGTCGCGCTCGAGCACCTCGAGGCCGACGACGTTCCCCCGCAGGGCACCCAGCTCGGCCGCCACCGCGCCCAGCACGCCGGGGACGTCAGGGAGCCAGATTCGCATGCGGGTCAGCAAGGGGTCCCTCGGGTCAGTGCGTCCGGGTGATGCGGACGGCCACCCGCATGGCGTTGTCGGCATTGCCCGCGTAGATCCCCTTGACCGGGGGCACGTCGGCGTAGTCGCGACCCCGCCCGACGGCAACGTGCCGCTCCCCCACCTCGACGTCGTTCGTCGGATCGTAGGCCCACCACTTCCCCGTCCACACCTCGACCCAGGCGTGGCTCTCCCCCGTGAATTCCTCGCCGATGGTGGCGTCGGGTTCGGGGTGGAAGTAGCCCGAGACGTAGCGGCTGGGAACGCCGGCCGACCGGGTCAGAGCGAGCGAGAGGTGGGCGAAGTCCTGGCACACTCCCGCACAGTCCGCGAAGGCCTCGGCCGCCGACGTGAGCACGCCGGTGACGCCGCGGTGGTAACGCAACGCGTCATGGGTCCACCCGAAGATGTTCCGCACCGTCTGGAGCGGCCGTCCGGCGCGAAGACTCTCGGCGATGGCGGCGAGCTCCGGGGTGGGCGCGGTGTAGAAGCGATGGCCGAGGTGGTCGGACATCGTCAGCGACGCGTCGGCGGCGTCGTCCCAGCTGCAGTCGTCCGGGGACTCGGCGTTGAGGGTGTCGACGAGCGCGTTGCCGGTGACGGAGAGCATCTCGTGACGCCGATCGACGTTGAAGGCGACCACGTGCGTACCCCAGTAGTCGACGTAGGAGTACTGCTGTGCGGCGGGAATCGTCACCACTCTCGTCTCGAGCGCCGTCTGGCGAAGCTCGGTGCGCGGCGTGAGTCGAAGCTCGTTGTACGACGCTCGCGCCGCACCGTCGTAGTCGAACCTCGTTTCGTGGGCCACGCGCAGGCGCCAACCTGGACCGCGGTTCATCCGACACCACCGCCCTGCCGCCATTGGGTGGGCAGGTCCTGCGCGAAGTAACGCGCCGTGACGGCGTCACTCACCGACGAGATCGAGGATTGCAGCCGCTCCAGCCGGGTCTCGAGGCCCCGCGCAAGGGTGGCGGGGGCTGAGTACTCGAGTTCGGCCCGGGCCAGCCCGATCAGGCCGCGTGCGTCCTCCCAGGTGTCATCGCGGCCGACGTTGATCTGGTCCAGGCAGTCCTCGGCCAAGGTCAGCGAGGCGAACGCCGAGCGTGGGAAGAGCCGGTCCCGCAACAAGAAGTCGAGGACGCGGCCCGGCTCGACGACGCCCTGGGACAGGCGGAGGTACGGCTCGTAGCCCCCGCACGACCGCAGCAGCATCACGAGGCCGCTGTCGTGCACCTCGTCGAAGACGACGGTGGCGAGCTGACGTGCCACGACGTCGGTGCGCTCGAGGCAGCGTCCGAGAGTGAAGAAGAGCCAGGTCTGATCCCGGCTCATCATGGTGTCGGCCAAACCCATCATGCCTGCGCACTGCGTCTTGACGAAGGAAAGGTAGGAAGCCGGCCCGGCGCGGCGGCTGGACTCCCAGTGCAGCGGTAGCTCGGACCACGTCGCGTTGATGTGCTCCCAGAACTCGACGGGCACCACGTGGCGCACGGCTCGCGTGTTCTCGCGTGCCGCGGCCAGGGCGCCGGCGATGGATGACCGGCTTCGTGGATCGGTGGCGAGGCGCTCCGTCGCCTGCCACAGGGTCTCGTTGCCGCTGTCGGGAAGTCCCATCACCGCGAGCAGCCGGCGCGCCGCGGCCGACCCCTCCACGTCACTCTGCTCGAGCCCCTGGTACACCGACACGTCGAGGATGCGGGCGGTGCCCTCGGCCCGCTCCACGTAGCGACCGACCCAGAAGATCGACTCGGCCACCCGGCTGAGGAGGGCCCGCGTCCGCCACCGTTGCGCCTGCTGTCGTCCTGCTGTTGCTGTTGTTGTTGTTGTTGTTGCTGCACGCCGTTCTCGGATTCCGCCTGCGGCCCCGTGTCCATGGGCGGCCCCGCGCTGCGGAGAACGATCTGGCGCGGGGGAGTACGGGCATGGAGGGACCGCCGCCCACGACCCAGGTGTCCTTGGACCCTCCACCCTGGCTCGAGTTCACGACGAGCCCTCCTTCGCGTAGGGCCACACGGGTCAGCCCTCCGGGCAGGACCCAGATGTCCTCGCCGTCGTTGACCGCGAACGGGCGCAGGTCCACGTGTCGCCGCACCATCGACTGGTCCACCCAGGTGGGCGACGTCGACAGCGCGACCACGCGCTGCGCGATCCAGGCCCGGGGATCGGCCTCGACGTCGAGCTCCAGCTCGTCCAGCTCGGCCCCGGAGGCCGCGGGACCGATGACGAGGCCCTTGCCACCCGAGCCGTCCACCCGCTTGAACACGAGCTGGTCCCGACGACCCAGCGCGTCCTTGCGGACGGCGCGGTCCACCAGGTGCATGGTCTCGACGTTGTCGAGGATGGGGTCCTCGCCGAGGTAGTAGCGGATCATCGCCGGCACGTAGGTGTAGACGAGCTTGTCGTCGGCCACGCCATTGCCCAATCCGTTGGCGATGGTGACCCGTCCCGCCCGTGCCGCGTTGACGACGCCGGGGCAGCCGACGAGCGATTCGGGTCGGAATTGCAACGGATCGAGGTAGTCGTCGTCGACGCGCCGGTAGATCACGTGCACCGGCACCTCGCCCTCGGTGGTGCGGAGGAACACGTCGGTCCCGTGGCACACGAGGTCCCGCCCCTCGACCAGGTGCACGCCCATGAGGCGGGCCAGCAACGCATGCTCGTAGAAAGCCGAGTTGTGGACGCCCGGGGTCAGGACGACCACGCGTCGGGTCCTGGACCGTGGAAGGAGCGGCCCGACGCAGCGCGTTGACGAGGCGAGCCGGGTAGTCGGTGACCATCTGAATGGGCTGGCCCCAGAACAGCTCGGGCAGGACCCGCGCCATGGCCGCCCGGTTCGCCAACACGTAGCTCACGCCCGATGGACTCCGCAGGTTGTCCTCGAGCACCCGGAACTCTCCGTCCTCGTCGCGGATCACGTCGATGCCCGCGCACGTGGATGCGCAACCCCGTTGGGCGGCGTCAGACCGAAGGCGGAGCGGACGAAACCCGGCGAGCTGGTGACGACGTCGTGCGGGATCGAGGCCGTCGCTCACGATGCGGGCGGCGCCGTAGATGTCGGTGAGGAACTCCTCGAGGGCGCGCACCCGCTGGACCACGCCGCCGGAGACCCGGGCCCACTCCTCGGCGGTGAAGATCCGCGGCACGACGTCGAGGGGGAAGGGCCGCTCCTCGCCGTCGAGGTCGAAGGTGACGCCTTGGTCCATGAAGGCGCGGGCGAGCCGGGTGGCCCGGGCCGAGACGTCGTCGGGACCCATCTGCGCCAGCGACGCGGCGACGGCCGCGTACGGCACCCGGGCGGTACCGGAGCGGTCGAGCATCTCGTCGAACGCGTCCTCGGTCAGTCCCCGGGCGGACATGCCATAGCCGTCGAACAGGTCGCCCACGGGCCTCAGCGTGCCAGGCACGCTGTTTCGCCGGCGTTTCGCCGCCGCGAACGCATCGGTGACGTGCCTCTTCGACCGGGACTGGCCCGGTCAGGCGGACCGAGCGACCACGGACGACGATGCCAGACAATCACCCTCACGGAGAGATGTCAGCTGCCGCTTCAGCTCGATTGCACCCGCGCACGTCGGAGCCGGGCCCTCGCTGGCCAGCTCCGGCGCGATCCCTCGGGGAGAACCGAAACAGGCCGGAACTCGCCTCTGGCCTCGACCGGGTCAGCTCACGGTGATCGTGAACGTCTTCTTGGCCTTCTCGGCTGTGGCGCTGCTGTCCTTGACCTTGACCTGAAATGTGGAGGTCGTGGCGGTGGACGACGGCGTGCCCGAGATCGTCCCCGACGCCTTGTTCAACGTGAGTCCGGCCGGAAGGGTCCCGGTGACGACCTTCCACTTGAATGGGGGGATGCCGCCGATCGCTTGCAGCGTCGTCGAATAGGGCACGCCGATGGTGGCGTCGGGGAGCGAGGTCGTCGTGATCGACAGGGGCACCGCGGTGACCTTGAAACAGCCGTCGGTGCTCTTGTCCGAGCCGACCGCGTAGTTCGAATCGCCCGTGTAGGTGCTCTGGATGCACCAATAGCCGGGTGCGTCAGGCGTCAAGGGGGCAGAGGTGGCGGTGGAACTGTCACCGGTGCCGGCGGACACCTCGACGGTGCTCCCGAGCGGATCGGCCGACGCCGAGCAGGCCTTGGGGCTCGGCAAGGGGCCGCATTCGGTGAAGCTGACGTTCCCAGTCGGGGCACCGCTGGTGGCGTTGCCGGTCACCGTGGCCGTCACCGTGTTTGTGCTGTCTTCGGGGACGCTCGAACTGGCCGGTGCGGCTGTGGTGCCAGGCGCGCTGGTGCCTGCCGGTTCGGACAACTGACCGAAACCGTTGCCCGAGGCGTCGATGGGCCCGGTGTAGATCTCGAGCTGGCCATTGGAACTGACACGGCTGATGGGCTTCGCTCCTGACGCCGCCAGCGACATGCCGTCGATGCTCGAATTGCTGAAGTTGAGGCCCCCGAAGCTGGGTGGCGGATAGGCGTCGCCCGTGGTGTAGTCGCGCAGCGCGTCGATGCCGACGGACATGTACGTGCCCACCATGCCTCCCGACGCGGTGGTCGTGTTGGAGTAGCTCTGGGTGGGGTCGTCGACGGTCACCGACGTGCTGCCCCCGGTTCCTGACGTGACCTCGACGTCGGTGCTGACGGTGTCCCCAGGAGCCGGCGTTAAGGCAAGCGTGGTCATGACGTTGTTGATGATCGCCTGGGAGCTGTAGGTGACGACACCGCCGGAGCACTCCACGACGACCCCACCCGCTGAGACCCAGTTGCTGACGGAGCTGAAGACGCCGGTTCCGTCGATCATGCCCGACGTCGCCTCCCCACAGCTGACGCTCGGAACGGTGAAGGTCGTGGCCGCCGAGTACGTCGTGGGCTGGTCGGGAGTCACGTTGGACCGTGCAGGGCCTTGGCTCGTGATGAGCGCGACGCCGGCGTAGTCCACCGCTCCCGGCAAGGGTATGACGTCGAGCGCACTCTTTGCCTACACTGCTCCATACTCGAGTAGTAGTTGCTGTCACCGGAGTACGAATCCTCGAAACACCACCAGCCTGGCGATGTGGGCGTAAACGGCGGCGAGACGGCCTTGGCCGTGTTGCTTCCGGCCGGCGTGAGGGGGATGGGTCCGCTCGACTCGACGGTGGGCGCCGTGCAGGGGACAGGGGCGTTCGTGTTGGCCAGGGGCCCGCACAGCGTGAAGGTCACCGTGCCGGTCGGCGGAGGTCCGGAAGGACTCCCCGTCACCACCGCGCTGTCAGGGGCGCTGCCGCCCTCTTGGAACTTGTAATTCTTCACCGTGGTCGTCACGGTCGTGCTGCTGCCGGAGGATTGGATGGTCTCCGTCTCGGACCCGCAGGCGGTCTGCGACGGCAGCGTTGTTCAAGTCACCGCTGTAGCTCGCCACCACGTAATAGGTCCCTGGCGTGTTGAGGGTGACGGGCGCGGACGGCGGCAAGACGCCGGGAGTGGAGGAGGAGATGTTCTCCATGTCGGGAAGACCCGACGAGAACGGAGCAGGCACTGTCGGAATAGAAGTAATACGTGATCGATCCGGTGGCACCGGCGCCGGTTCCGCTGGCGAATATGGCCAGGTCGTTCACTGTGGTGCCCGGAGGATCGGTCAGATTCGGCCCGACGTTCGTCCCGTCGTAGAGCCCCGTCAAAATGCTCGTCGGCGCCGGCTGCGCCCCCGCCGGCGTGGCGGACAGGGCAAAGACAACTCCGCTCAACAACGCAGTGACGGCCAAGGCCCGGTACGCACACGAGGTGCGCAGATACGAGAAACAGGTGCAGGCTCATCGAAGTCCCCGCTTTCCGCTCGATGTTCCGCCCGAGGAGACCATTTGGTGTCCCTCCCCCCGGAGAGTGCACTGGTGACACTAGATGTGCAGGCTGTTCACTTGCAACCGCAATTCGAACAATACGCGGTATTACCGCGATCGATTTCAAACAATCGCAGCACGACCCCTGCTTTAAACGATCGCGGTCAGTGAAAACCGTTGAGAACGAAGACCTCGCTGCCCTGCTCCGGCGTGATCCCTCGGAGGGGACCGAAGCAGGCCAGCACATTGGCCACGACGACATTGCCCTCGAACACGTCAGCTCAGGTCGATGAATTCACGGTGATGGTGAAGGTCTTCTTGGCCTTCTCGGCTGTGGCGCTGCTGTCCTTGACCTTGACTTTGAAGGTCGAGGTCGTGGCAGTGGACGACGGCGTGCCCGAGATCAGCCCCGCTGTTGCTCAACGTCGAGACCCGGCCGGAAGACTCCCGGTGACGACCTTCCACTTGAACGGGGGGGTGCCTCCGGTCGCCTGCAGCGTCGCCGAGTAGGGCACGCCGACCGTGGCGTCGGGGAGCGACGACGTCGTGATCGACAGCGGCACCGCGGTGACCTTGAAACAGCCGTCGGTGCTCGTGTCCGTGGCGACCGCGTAGTTCGAGTCTCCCGTGTAGGTGCTCTGGATGCACCAATAGCCGGGAGCGTCGGGCGTCAAGGGGGCGGAAGTGGCAGTGGAGCTGTCACCGGAGCCGGCGGACACCTCGACGGTGCTCCCGAGCGGATCGGCCGAGGCCGAGCACGCCTTGGGGCTCGGCAGTGGGCCGCATTCGGTGAAGCTGACGTTCCCGGTGGGAGGCCCCGCTGGTGGCGTTGCCCGTCACCGTGGCCGTCACCGTGTTGGTGCTGTCTTCGGGGACGCTCGAACTGGCCGGGGCGGCCGAGATCGCAGGCGTGAAGGTGCCCGCCGGTTCGGACAGCTGACCGAAACCGTCGCCCGAGGCGTCGATGGGCCCGGTGTAGATCTCGAGCTGGCCCGTGGAGCTGACACGGCTGACGGGCTGCGCCCCGGACGCCGCCAGGGACATGCCGTCGATGCTCGAGATGGCTGAAGTTGAGGCCCCCGAAGCTGGGTGGCGGATAGGCGTCGCCCGTGTTGTAGTCACGCAGCGCGTCGATGCCGACCGACATGTAGGTACCCACCATGCCTCCGGACGCGGTCGTCGTGTTGGTGAAGCTCTGGGTGGGGTCGTCGACGGTCACCGAGGTGCTGCCCCCGGTTCCTCCGTGGAGGTGACCTCGACGTCGGTGCTCACCGTGTCCCCGGGGGCCGGGGTCAAGGACAGCATGGTATGGACGTTGTTGATGATCGCCTCGGAGCGTAGGTGACGACGCCGCCCGAGCACTCCACGACGACCCCGCCGGCTGAGACCCAGTTGCTGATGGAGCTGAAGACGCCTGTCCCGTCGATCATGCCCGACGTCGCCTCGCCGCAGCTGACGCTCGGAACGGTGAAGGTCGTGGCCGCCGAGTACGTCGTGGGGGTGTCGGGAATCACGTTGGAGCGGGCGGGGCCGCTCTTCGTGATGAGCGCAACGCCGGCGTAGTCCACGGCTCCCGGCAGGGGCGATCACGTCGACGCACTCCTTGAGCCGAATTGCTCAGAGCTCGAGTAGTAGTTGCTGTCGCCCGAGTACGAGTCCTCGAAGCACCACCAGCCCGGGGATGTGGGGGTGAAGGGCGGCGAGACGGCCGGCTGACGTGTTGCTTCCAGTCGGCGTGAGAGGGATGGGTCCGCTCGACTCGTCGGTGAGTGCCGTGCAAGGAACAGGGGGAGTCGTGTTGGCCGAGGGGTCCACACAGGCTGAACGTCACCGTGCCGGTCGGAGCAGGTCCGGAAGCACTCCCCGTCACCACCGCAATGTCAGTGACGCTGCTGCCCTCTTGCACTTTGGCCTTCTTCAACGTGGTCGTGGTGGTGGTGGTGCTGCCGGAGGCAATGGATGGTCTCCGTCTCGGACCCGCAGGCTGTCTGGGACGGCGCGTTGTTCTGAGTCACCGATGTAGCTCGCCACCACGTAGTAGGTGCCCGGCGTGTTGATGATGACGCCGCTGACGGAGGCAGGACGCCGGGCGTGGTGATGCGTCTCTGTGTCGGAAGACCCGACGAGAATCGAGCAGGCACTGTCCGAGTACACCGAATACGTCACCGTTCCCATCGGCGCCGGCGCCGGTCCCGCCGGCGAAGCTGGCCGTGTCGGTCACCGAGGTGCCCGGAGGATCGGTCAGGTTCGGTCCGACATTCGTCCCGTCGTAGAGAGCCGTCGTGATGGTCGTCGGCGCCGGCTGCGCCCCCGCCGGCGAGGCGGACAGGGCACAGACAACGCCGCCCAACAGTGCGGTGACTGCCAAGGCCCGATACGCACGCGAGGCGCGTAGGTGAGAGAACAAGTGCAGGCTCATCGAAGTCCCCCGCTTTCCGCTCGATGTTCCGCCCAGGAACAGGCGTCCCCTGGGGACGCACTGCCGACACTAGATCTGCAGTCTTTGACTTGCAATGGCATTTATGTTCACAATCGCGCGTTGGATGAACCGAGGCCACAGCGCGGAGCCGAGTGGGAGCAGACCCCCGCTGATGCCTCGCCCGCCCGCTCCGTGAGCTGATCCCTATGAAGAAGCCCGATGGCAGGCGCGTACTGAGGACCCCGGCTTCGTCCTGGCAGCTCGACCACCAACTCGTCGATGGGCCACGCTCTCCTCACGCTCGAGCACTTCAAGGCCAACCAAACTTCCCTGTGCAGCGCCGAGCTCCGCCGCCATTGACCTCAGCGTGCCAGGAGCCGTGTCCAGAGCGCGTTTCGTCGCCGCGAAACGAACGGTGACGTGCCGCTTCGACGGTGCTCCGGCTCAGGCGTGGCGGCCGGGCGACGGCGAGCGGTCGAACGACTCTCCGAGGGTCACCGAGGCCTTGTCACAACTCGCGAACTGGTCGTTCATGAACTCGCGACCCTATCGGTCAGAGGGCCGCGGCCTCGCTGGCCTGCTCCGGCGTGACCCCTAAGGCGGAACCGAAGCAGGCCAGCAGAGTGGCCCCCGAATGGGTCAGTCCATGGTGACGCCGAATGGTCAGTCCACGGAGTGGGTCAGTCCACGAGTGGGTCAGTCCCGGAGTGTGTCGTCCCCGGCTTACGTACGGCTCCCTCACCCACCCGAGTTCACGAACTTCACGCTGAATTTGTTGCCCTTGGCATTCAACTGGCTTGACGACGCCATGAGTACCTTCGCACTGTTGTAAAGGCTCGCGATCTTCACACCGGTGTTCTTGCCGACAGCCTTGCCATTGAAGGACGCGTTGGTGAACTTGACCGTTCCGAAATTGGGGATTCCTGACACGCCTGGATTGCGGTCGATGTCACCGCCGAGTAGGAGATACGTGGCAACGCTTCCCCCCGGAACGGTCATCGTCGTGCTGCTGTTCTGTGTGATGTCGTCGACGGTCACCTGCGTCTGGTCGGTGATGGAAACAGACGTCGAAATGGCGTCACCAGCAGCGGGCGTCACCGACAGATTCGTCACCTGGTTGTCGATGATCATCTGCGCGGTGTAGACCGCGAGCCCCGCCTTGGCACTCGGCCACGACGCCCCCCGCCGAAACCCAATTGCTCTCGGCGCTGAAGATCCCAGAACCGAACACGATCCCCGTATTCGCCGAAGTGGTCCCGCAATTGAGGACCGGGACAGTGAAGTTCGTTGCCGCGGATGACGTCGGTATTCCTCTGGCGCTCGCAGCAATGAGCGGGCCTACGTACAACACACTTTTCTTCACAGGGAGGATCGCTTGCGCGGATCCCTCGCTGACCAAGAGCGTTGCAACGATGACGATGGGCAAGACAGCGATCATCCGCCGTGAGCATGTGCTTCCTCCATTTCCGTGCGACTCGGGCCAATGCACGAGCCGCTCGATGGTCCGTCCCGGGAAGCATCTGTCCCCCCGGAGATGCGCTGGCGACACTAGGTCTGTAAGTCATGATTTGCAACCGCAATTTGACAATCTCAGTTGTAACTCAGTTGTCAGGTAAGGGACTGCATCGCGCCCGGACCCTTCACTCCATCAGCTCGGCCAACGGAAAGGACCGGTGTACCGTGGCGGTACGAGGAAGTTCTGACGGTGCGTCGTCTGGAGGACTTGGTTGAAAGGGCCGTGCACAGTTCCAGGGCCGAGGGGGGCATCGGAGCCGTACTGTCCGTCCATGGCCCGCCGCATGCTGTTGAAGGAGGTGCTGGTCGGCATGAACACGACGAAGTGCAGCCCAGCCGCCGGATTCGAGGACATGTGGTCGATCGCCGGATCGGAGCTGTAGGCGAACGGGTTGTCGAGCGTATTGAAGTCGGCGCGCTGGGAGAAGGCTGTGCCGGCGGGATACGTCGTTCCGTAGTTGTCGGCGACGGGACCGGCCAGGCGCGAGACGGGTTGCATGGAAGACGAATGACCGATGAACCCGTAGCGGCTGAAATCCGACTCGATCCGGGCGAGCGACGCCACGTGGCCCCGCCTCTCTGGAAGGGTGATGGTCTTGTCCGTCACCTTGGCCTCGACCTGAGGCCGGAAGGCGAAGCCCGCGCGCTGCTGGGGGGTTTCGGCGTACCAAGTTTCGAGGTCTTCGAAGATGTGGGACAGGTGCATCGTCGTCCCGTGTGAGAAGTATCCGTTCGGCCATTGGTCGGTGACTCCGGGCAATGCTTCGAAGTTGGCGATCACCGAAGGCCCGAGCGCGGCATGCTGGGTCGAGGTGAAACCCAGGAACAATTCGGCGGAATTCGGTATCGCCTTCGCACCGGGGATCCCGGCTTCGAGTGCCATGGTCTTGGTCAGGCTGCGACCACCGGAGCCGACGGCGGAGCCGTCGACGAAGTCCGCGGCGAATGCTCGTGACCGTCATGAGCTCTCCCACCTGACCATTGAACAGGGTGTCGTACGCAGTTTTGATGTGCTCGTCGTGATCGCTTGCCATGACGAACGACACGTCGTTCTGCTCGAGGACTGTGCCCGCGTGGATCGCTCGCGAACGTCATGGCGTCCAAGAGTGCGGACGTCGTCTGTCCGGTCGCTTGGCTCGTCTCCAGATCGACCGGAAGCCACGCCTTGGACAGGGCCGGCGGGAGGGCATCGAAGTAGGGCACACCCCATGCCACGGCTAACCCGAGGCCCGACGGTGCGAACGTCAGCACACCTGAGTCCTCGAGAGCTTGGAGGGATGGACTCGAGGGTCCCTTGCGCCTCCTGCAGCGCCGGACGCGGAGATCGGGACCGTAAGGGTGGCGGTGACAACCATGTGATGAAGGGGCGGAACCGTCACCACCGTGTCGTTGTCGACGACACGGGACAGATCTCGAAAGAGATGCTGTTCGAGTGGAAGGGTGCGTTGGTGGGATTGCGAAAGATCGGATGACGGCTGCCGGCGCCGTGCTGCGTCAACCAGGTGATCGATACGATCGTATGGCGAGGCCGCAAACACGCCGACCGCAGCAGCGCTCATGATGAATTCGCGACGGCTCAGTCCCATGCCCGCCCTCCCAGATCGCCGACAGCCTAGGCCGTGGAAGTCCCGGGGCCGCGATCAGCGACGTGACGGGAGCCCAGGAGCCCGATCAGATCAAGCCGAGGGCCTTGACCTCGTCGCGCTCGGCCAACAGTTCGTCGGTGGTGATCCCGATGCGTTCGGTGGCGAAGTCGTCGCGGGCGAATCCCTCGACCACCGACCACCCGCCCTTGCCGTCCGAGGTCACGGGGAAGCCGAACTGCAGGCCTTCGGGCGCGCTCGTACTGCCCGGTGCTCGTCACGGCGACGGAGAAGCAGTCTCCGGCGGGCGTCTTCGTCCGCAACGACACCACGGTGTCGATGGCAGCCGCTGCGGCCGAGGCCGCCGACGACGAGCCGCGGGCGTCGATGATGGCGGCACCGCGCTTCTGCACCGTGGTGATGAAGTCGCCGCGAAGCCAGGCGTCGTCGCCGACGACCGTCGGGTGCGGGCTTGCCGCCGATGCGGGCGTTGGCGAAGTCCGGGAACTGCGTCGCCGAATGGTTGCCCCAGATCGCCATGTTGGTGACGTCGGCGACGAGCGCGCCCGCCTTGCGGGCCAACTGGGCCTTGGCCCGGTTCTCGTCGAGCCTCGTCATGGCGAACCAGCGCTCGTCGGGGATCTCGGGCGCGTTGGACCGGGCGATGAGGCAGTTCGTGTTGCAGGGGTTGCCGACGACGAGGACGCGGACGTCGGAGGCGGCATTCTCGGCGATGGCCCTGCCCTGCGGCTTGAAGATGCCGCCGTTCACGTTGAGCAGGTCGCCTCGCTCCATGCCGGCCTTGCGCGGCACCGAGCCGACGAGAAGCGCCCACGACGTCCCGTCGAAGGCGGTCTTCAGGTCCGACGTGGCCACGATGTCGTGCAGGAGGGGGAAGGCACCGTCGTCGAGCTCCATGCAGACGCCCTCGAGCACCTTCATGGCCGGCTCGATCTCGAGCAGGCGAAGGACGATGGGCTGGTCGTCGCCGAGCAGCTGGCCCGAGGCGATGCGGAAGAGGATGGAATAGCCGATCTGGCCGGCGGCGCCGGTGACCGTGACGTGGACTGGGGACTGGGCCATGACAGTGGTCCTTTCTGGTGGGGAGGTCGGAGGCCGCCGCGACGACGAGCGGCGCGCTAGAGGCGGTCGACGATGGCCGCGGCGAACTCAGAGCACTTGACCTCGGTGGCACCGTCCATCAGGCGGGCGAAGTCGTAGGTCACGACCTTGTCGGCGATGGTCGCCTCGAGGGCGTGCACGATGTCGGAGGCCGCGGCGTTCCAGCCGATGTGCTCGAACATGAGCACACCCGAGAGCAGCACCGAGCCAGGGTTGACCTTGTCCTGCCCGGCGTACTTGGGCGCGGTGCCGTGCGTGGCCTCGAAGACGCCGTGTCCGGTGACGAAGTTGATGTTCGCGCCCGGAGCGATGCCGATCCCGCCGACCTGGGCGGCCAGGGCATCGGAGAGGTAGTCGCCGTTGAGGTTGGTGGTGGCGATGACGTCGAAGTCCGAGGGGCGGGTGAGCACCTGCTGCAGCGTGATGTCGGCGATGGTGTCCTTCACCAGAAGCTTGTCGCCGGGGTCACCGTCGCAGTCGTCCCATCCCACCGCCACGTCGGAGAACTCCTCGCGGACGAGCTCGTAGCCCCACTCGCGGAAGGCGCCCTCGGTGAACTTCTGGATGTTGCCCTTGTGGACGAGCGTGACCGAGCTCCGCTTGCGCTCGAGCGCATAGTTGATGGCAGCACGAATCGAGGCGCTTCGACCCCATCTCGGAGATGGGCTTGATCCCGATGCCCGACCCGTCCCGGATGGGCCAGCCCATCTCGGTCCTCAGGAAGTCGGTGAGCTTGTCGGCCTCGGGCGTCCCTTCCTTCACCTCGTACCCGGCGTAGACGTCTTCGGTGTTCTCCCGGAAGATCACCATGTCGACCAGCTCGGGGTGCACGACGGGCGAAGGCACGCCGGCGAACCAGCGGACCGGGCGCAGGCACACGTAGAGATCGAGGATCTGGCGCAGCGCCACGTTGAGGCTCCGGATGCCGCCGCCGACAGGGGTGGTCAGGGGGCCCTTGATGCCGATGAGGTGCTCCCGGAACGCCTGGACCGTCTCGTCGGGGAGCCAGCTGCCCGTCTCGTCGAAGGCCTTCTGTCCCGCCAGCACCTCCTTCCAGGCGACCGAGTGGCCGTGCTTGGCGGCGGCCGCATCGAGGACCAGCTTGGCGGCGGGCCAGATGTCGACTCCGGTGCCGTCGCCCTCGATGAACGGGATGATGGGCTCGTCGGGGACGACCAGGTTCCCGTCGTCGCCCATGCGGATGAGATCTGCCATTCCCGGGATGCTACGGGGCGGGGCGACGGGCTCCCAATCGAGGGCTGTCCGGCTCGAATCGGCAGTGTCTCAAGTCCGATTGGCCGTCTCCAGCCGCCGAACCGGCGTGGTCCGCTGGGGGGACCGGGCCCCGTACGAGGGCGTGAGCCCCCGGTCGGTCAGCCGCAGTGGCCGGCCTGGTTCACCTCGACCGCTCGGCCGTCGGGATCCCGGACCACGACGCGGCAGCCCCATTCGCACTGCTCGTGGGCCCGCAGGAGGGGAGCACCCGTGCGCTCGAGCGCGGTCGTCGTCTCGCTCGAGGGAATCCACCCACAGAGCCGACGAACGTGGTCCCAGGGGCTCGCCAGGCGCGAGCAGCGGCCTCGTCTGCTGCGTCGTTCTCGTTCTCGTTCTCGTCGTCGCTCGCCGGCAGGACGGCCACGTGGATGCCATCGACGTCGGCGGCGTGGTGCACGACGCCGTCGCCGTGATCCTCGTCCTGGAACGGCACGCCCAGAGCGCGGTAGAAGGCGACGACCTCGTCGGGCCGGCGAGAGAACAGCACGACCGAGGCGAGCCCGCTCACGCCGCGCCGGCTGAGTTCGCCACCCGACGTCCCGGCGTCAGGCGACGTCGCCCCGTCCCCACCGCGTCAAATGCTGACCAACACGATGTCCCGGTAGGCCGATCCGGCCACGACCGCGTCCCGCTCGCCGAAGTCCGCCACCTTCCCGTCGCTCAGCACCAGGAGCAAGTCGCACTGCGACGTCGTCTCGATGCGATGCGAAATGATCACGACGGTGACGTGCCCTCTGAGCTCGGAGAGGGTCTTACGGATGAGCCTCTCCGTGCGTCCGTCCACCGCGCTCGTGGGCTCGTCCAGAACGATGAGCTTCGGGGTGCCGATCAGCGCACGTGCGATGGCGAGGCGCTGCTTCTGACCGCCCGACAGGGCGCCCCCGCCCTCACCCACGAGGGTCTCGTACCCGTGGGGCATCCCCATGATGTCCTCGTGCAGGTGGGCCGACATCGCGGCCTGGATGACCTCATGCTCCTCGAAGTTCCGGAAGAACTTGATGTTTTCAGCCACGGAGTCCTGCAGGAGCACCGGTTCCTGGGGCACCAGCGCCACCGTGTTGTACGACGCATCGCCCTTGGAGATCGCCGCCGCGTCGACTCCACCGATCGTCGCCTGACCGCTCGTGGGTTCGCGTAGACCCAGCAGGATCTGGCTGATGGTCGTCTTGCCGCTGCCCGAGGGTCCGAGCATGCCGACGATGTTCCCCTCCGGGATGTGCATGGTGATGCCGCCGAGGGCGAGCTTCATCCCGTCGTAGGAGTACTCCACGGAATCGAAGTCCACCTCGAAGGACTGCGGCAGCTCCTGTCCGTACTTGATCCGAGAGTCGTCGAAGCGATGAATGTCATACATGAGGTCCTCGAGCATGCCCTGAGAGGCGCGGACGCCCTGGACCGATCCTTGGAAAGCCGAGCCGTAGCCGACGGATCGCAGCACCAGGATCAGGACGACTCCGTTCTTGGCGAGCGAAGCGTGAGAGGAACCCACGAAGACGATGACGGTGACGATCCCGAGTGCGACGGTCTGGTACACCGTGGGCGCAATGCTGCTGAGAATCTGCGCTCGGCGGAACATCTCACCGGCCTCTTGGATCAACCCGCGGAGCGTGTCCAAGACCCGGCTCTCGACACCGAACAATCGGAAGTCCCGGCTCACGCGGGTGTACTCGGTCACCCGTGTCGCCATTGCTCTCGTGAATTTGGAGAGGTCGCGGTTTGCCTGCTTGCTTCGCACCCTGATGGGCCGAAGGATCATCAAGAGCACAAAGCCAACGACGATGACGCCGAGCGCCGCAGCAGGATCGATGGCCAGGGCCGCCCCCAACATCACGGCCATCATCAAGAAGGCTTGGAGGCCGCCCGACAGGCTGCTGACGGCGCCGGCCGTCGCCCCGCTGTTCATCGTGAGGAGCTGTTGGAGATGCCCGAGCCGCTCGGTGGATTGGAGGGACCAGCTGGACTCGAAGAACCCGGTGACGACGCGTTCGCGGGTCACTGTCAGCGCCTCTTTTGAGACGGACGTGCTGAGCAGGGTGCCCAAGATGTTGGTGGAGAAGAAGAGCACCAATGCGATGAACAGGACGATGATCGCGGTGTGGTGAGAGAGGGAGGGCCCGAGGTCGTGGAACAATTTCTTGCCCTGGACATTGGCGACTGCGACCTCGGCGATGACCAACAAGAGGACTGCTTGGCTCAGAGCGCCGATCATGGAGAGGAGGGTGAAGCCGACGATCTTTGAAACGCAGAGCCACACCGCCCAGGCCGAGCATCCGAAAAACCGAGCGCAGAGACTCGGTCGGCGCTTTTTCGGTCTCGGCGTCGTCCGGCCGTGTCGAGATGTACTTTTTCTTCACTGGTCCTGTTTCGGCGGGCGGGGGCCGGATCCTGTGCGAAGGATCGCGGAGCGAGATTGTAGTCCGTGAGGGTCTAGGGCTGGCCCTGGTGTAGCCCAGTGCGTCGCGGTTCCGGCGTCGCGGGCGGCACGAGGGCGGCCAGGATGTCACGACAAGGACGAACGTGCGTCGTGCTCTCGGGCTCACGCCCCACGTCTGAGGCGTCTTCGCCGAATTCTGTGGAACCGCAACCGCGGCGAGTCACCGCTGAAATCCGACGACCCGCCTTCGCCCTGGTCCCCATTCCCGGTCCACGCTCCCAAGTCCCCGATCACGCCCGTCCGGCCGGTTCTCGGCCGGTCCAGAACCGCAAATTAGCGGCTCCGAGAAGCACGGTGCTGGTCACGCGGGCGCCGCTGGCGCCGTGACATCGCGCGTTCGCGTCCTGGTCAAGAAGAGTTCACCCTCGATGCAGCAGTTCACATGCGGGGTGTGGTGAACGACGCCTCGAGGCAAGGCACCGTCGATGTGCGAAGAGGCTCATTGTGAAGTGGCTCCTTCTGAAGAGCCTCCCCAACCGATCGTCCGATCGGCTCGCCTAGCGCGCTGACACGGTGGAGACCATGATGGTGAGTCCGTACTCGGCGCCTCGGGGACGGAAGCGATGAGTTCACCGGAGAGCGGAGTTGGACACACCAGACACTGACGGCGCGGCCGATGTGGGCGTCGTGTCCCCCGGCCAGGCGCGGCCCTCCCCTGCCACCTCCCAGGGTGCTGCCGGCTCGCCACGTCGGCGCGTCCTGGTGCTGATCAAATGCCTGGGCTTCGGCGGCGCCGAGCAGCTGCTGGTCCACATGATGCGTCACCGTGACCGCGAGCGGTTCGACTACGAGGTGGCATACGTCCTCGAATCGGAGAACGCGCTGGTGCCCGAGGTCGAGGCGGCCGGCGTCCTCGTGCACTCGCTCGGCGCCCGCAGCAACCGGGATCTGAGCTGGATGCTGCGGCTGCGCGCCATCCTGCTCCACGGGAACTACGACATCGTCCACTTCCACTTGCCCTACGCCGCCGTGTTCGGCCGAATCGTCACGCTCACCCTGCCGCGGCGGCGACGTCCCGCGCTCGTGTCCACCGAGCACACCCTGTGGAACAGGCTCGCGCTCGTGTGGAGGGCGTTGAACCGGGCGACGATCGGGCTCGACGACCGCGTCCTCATCGTCTCGGAGGCGGCGCGCCGTACTCTGCCCCGAAGCTTGCAGCAGCGCGTCCACGTCGTCGTCCACGGCATTGAGCCCGACCCGGTGCGCGCCGCGATGCAACAGCGCGAAGCGCTTCGCCGCGACGTGCGCGCCGAGTTCGGGTTGGAGGACGGTGAACTGCTGGCCCTGACCGTGGCCAATCTGCGGCCCGAGAAGGGGCACGATGTCCTCTTGCACGCGGCGCGCCTGACGGCCGACCGCTCCGTCCCGGTCCGTTTCGTTGCGGCCGGCCAGGGGCCGATGCGCGACGAGCTCGAGACGGAACACCGCCGGCTCGGGCTCGGGGACCGCTTCGTCTTCGCCGGTGAACGCTCGGACGTCCTCCGCCTCCTGGCCGGCGCCGACCTGTTCGTGCTCCCGTCGCGCCAGGAGGGGCTGCCCGTCGT
The DNA here is from genome assembly GCA_963824445.1 of uncultured Acidimicrobiaceae bacterium. Taxonomy (GTDB): domain Bacteria; phylum Actinomycetota; class Acidimicrobiia; order Acidimicrobiales; family RAAP-2; genus Bog-473. The sequence goes on from CAWGPG010000006.1 coordinate 801,612, forward strand.
CATCATGGAGGCGACGACCGCCGGCGTGCCCCTGGTGGTGTCCGCAGTGGGCGAGCTGCCTTTGTTGTTCACCGACGGCGTCGACGCGCTCGTCGTCCCGCCGGATCAGCCCGAGGCGCTGGCCGACGCCGTGGCCGCCCTCGCCGGCGACACCGACCTCCGGACGCGGCTTGCGTGCGGATCGCTGGCCCGGGGTGAGCTCTTCGACGTGACGCGGTGCGTGCGCGAAATCGAGGACGTCTACGACGAGGTGCGGCCGCCACGGCCCCCGAAGGGAGCCTGACGGACGCCGTCAGAAGTCGGAGCCCCAGCCGGTGCTCGACCAGTCGCCGCCGGCCGCCTCCCCGAACTGGCTCTCCCACTGGACCGTGGCCGAGCTGTGGACCACGTGGTCGTCGGGTATGCGCTCGTCGGGTCCGGGGCCCAGCCGGGTCTTCTTGTGCTTCGCCCGACGCACCTGCCACGGGTACGGCCGCTCCCCGCGCCGCGCCACCGGGATGGCCAGCACGGCGAAGAAGAACGGGAGGAGCAGGGTGCGCTCGCGGGTGATGAGGCCGATATTCCCCAGCGCAGCGAAGGCGTACATCCAGAGGATGGAGTAGAAGAGCGCCATGAGCACGTACGGCCGCTGAGCGCAGACCCGGAAGAGATAGCGGAGCCGGCGGAAGGAGTAGATGATGACCCCCACGACCAGCGTGTTCTCGACCGACTGCACCGCCTGCGACACGCTCCCGGCATTGAACCACAAGGGATCGAAGAGGACCGTGAACACGTCTTTCGGGTAGTACAGCGGGTTCGAAGAGTACGTGGCGTTGAGGCTCCCGAAACCGGCCGCGGCGCCGGTGTTGCTCTTCGTCAGGTTCGACAACGTGGCGCTGAGCCCCGTGTTCTTGCCGGTCGTGACCGGGTGCAGGAGGTGGCGCGTGGCGAACCCGACGAAGACGAGGCCCACGGCCACGAAGCCAAAGCCCCCGACGGCGCGGATCCCCCCACGGCGGACCGGAGCCTCGCCCGCGTACTCCACGACGTACAACGACCGCACGACCATGGCGATGGCGAATCCGCCGGCGAGGAGCAGGAGCTCGTTGGGGCGAATCACGACGCCGAGCACCCCGCCGATCAGTACGTAGAGGTAGCCCCGGGGGATCCGGACGAGCACCATGGCCATGCCGTAGGCCGTGAGGCCGAGCGCGAACAACATGTCTGCCTCTTTGCCCACGTCGGCGGTCCAGAAGAGGATCGAAGGGAACAGGAAGATGAGCCAGGCGTAGAACCGCCGGTCGACACCGGGAAAGGTCACCCTGAAGGCCTTGTAGAAGAAGACGGTCCCCACGAAGGCGAGCCACGACTCAACGAGGAAAGCAGCGAGCTGGTTGGGCCCGGTCACCGTCATGACGAGCCCGCCGACGAAGGAGATCGAACCGTCGTTGATGAAATGCTGCCCGATGTCCGTGCCTTTGAACGTGAAGTGACCGTGCCGCAAGCTGTCAGCGAAGAGCGCACCTTGATGGTCGTAACGGAGCCAGTCGGCCACCCCGGCGTACAGGTGGTCCACCACCCAGATCTGGGCCGGTGCGCACGCCAGGTGAAAGATGACGCTCGCCACCATGATGGTGCGCAATTTGGGATACGCGTCGTTCGCGGACACGCTTCTCGCGATGCTCATGCCGAGCCACAGGAGGAGCCCGAAGACTATGAACGCGATGATCAGGTCCGTCCCGACCTTCTGCGAGTGTGCGGACGCCAGGATCACCGGACGCGGCCCTTCGCTGCATCGCGCGCCGCGGCGGCCGAGGGCCAGAGGTCGAGGTCGAGGTCGGGGGCGAGCGTCGACAGCAGCTGCACGTCCGGGGCGAAGACGTCGGCCAGCCGGCGGCGGGCATCCGGCTCGAGCGGCGCCAGCTCGCCTGATGCGCTCACGCGAGCACGCAGGCCGGGCGGACTGAACGGCGGGAGCCCGAGGAAGGCATAGGTCCGCTCGAGCTGCCCCGCCGGGTCCGTCGCGCAGCGCTCGTACTGGAGCACGAGGATGCGGTCACGGGAGACGTCCCGGAGCCAATGCGCGAGCCACCCGCCGTAGAGGCCTCGCACCACGGCATCGGTGTGGACGTCCGGGGTGGGCCGCCCGGCGTGTCGGCGGTGGTGGGCGAGGCCGGAGCGGAAGCGCTCCACGGGGTCTCGAAGGAGCAGGAGCACGTGTGCGTCGGGCGCCGCCTTCGCCAACAGCGGCGGGTACCCACGGCTGGTGCAGGTAGTCCGGCGTCCACTCGCCCGTGATCCGTGACTCGGGCCGGGGGAACCACGAGTGGTAGGCCACGGAGTCCGCCTCCTCGAAGGCGCGGGTGGCGTAACGCCCGAAGAAGTGGCGCTCCTTGTGGATGTCGGTGCGGCAGGCGACCTCGGGATGCGCTGCGATGAGGTCGTACCACCAGGTAGTGCCCGACTTCTGCGCGCCGATGCCGACGAAATCCGGCGGGCCCGACCACCTCGCCCGCCCGGGGTGCCGGCGCCGTGAAGTCGAACCCGTCTTCCCACGGTGCGAAGCGCCCGAAGGCGTGGAGGACGGCGTGCCGGACGGGAGCCGGGAGCGCAGCGAAGGCCGGAATGGCGACCTTGCGCAGGCGGTCGCCCGCGCCGGCCGAGCCGTTCGAGACTGTCGACACCCTCACCTGCTCCTCAGAGGACGGTCGACGTGGACGTGGGCGTCGTGCGGCAGCAGTGCGGCCGGCCCGAGAACCCCGCGCCCGACCCGCGCCCGTTGGCCCTTCGGGCACCGGGGCGAGCAGAATGCGCAGCGTCATGGGTCCCGAAGAGCGAGCGCCCGCGGCCCTCGGAGGGACCGGATCCTGGGCCGTGCCCGAGATCCCGGCGGCGTTCGGGGCGAGCGCTCGGATGTTCGCCCGCGCGCTGGTCGACGAGCTCGCTGATGCTGCGGGGGGCCATCGGCCGACCAGCCTATTCCAGGGCGACCGGGGTATCGCCGTCGACCTCGAGCCGGACCTTCCCGGCGGAGCGGACGCCCTCGAGGAAGCCACACGCTCCAAGGGCGGAAGACCGGTGCCCGGCACGCTTTACCCTCGGGGGATGGCCGGCGAACTCGATGAGCTCATGTGCCCGACGCCGGCTGGGGCTGAACCCTGATGTGCGGCATCGCAGGCATCCTGGACCCGACTGGCGGCACCGACGCGGCCGAGCTGGTGCAGGTCGCGGGCGCCATGGCGGAGACGTTGACGCATCGTGGACCCGACGACGCCGGGTGCTGGAGCGACCCCGCGGTCGGGGTCGCCCTGTCGCATCGTCGGCTCGAGGTGGTCGGTCGTGGACCCCAAGGCTTCCAGCCCATGCGCTCGCCGAGCGGTCGCTGGGTGCTGACCTACAACGGCGAGCTCTACAACGCCCCGACGCTGCGCGCCCGGCTCGAGGGAGCGGGCGCGGTCTTCGGCGGCACCTCGGACACGGAAGTCCTCGTGGTCGGCCTCGACCACTGGGGTCTCGAGGAGACCCTGGAGCGCATCGAGGGGATGTTCGCGTTCGGCGCCTGGGACGCGGCATCACGCAGCCTGCACCTGGCGCGTGACCGGTTCGGGGAGAAGCCCTTGTTCTACGGCTGGACCCGGGGCCGCTTCGCCTTCGCGTCCGAGCTCAAGGCGTTCCACGCCATTCCGCATTTCGACCCGGACATCGACCGCGACGCGGTCGCCCAGTTCCTGCGCCTCAGCAACGTGCCGGCGCCGCAGTGCATCTACCGCGGGTTGGCCAAGCTGGTCCCGGGCACGCGGGTGGCCGTGGACGCGGCCGCCCGTCCGGGCGTCCTTCCCGTTCAGATTCCTTACTGGTCAGCGCCGGCAGCCATCGACGCGGCGCTCGCCCTGCCGGTGCTGCTCGACGATCGCGAGGCAACGGACCGGGTCGAGGCGGCACTTTCCGATGCCGTCGCGGCGCGCATGGTGGCCGACGTGCCCATTGGCGCCCTCCTGTCGGGCGGCATCGACTCGAGCATCGTCGTGGCGCTCATGCAGCGCCACTCGACACGGCCGGTCCGCACCTTCACGGTCGCGTTCGCCGACCAGTCCTTCGACGAATCGGCCTCGGCCGAGGCCGTGGCAGCCCATCTCGGGACCGACCACACCACCGTCGAGATGCCGCCGACGGAGGTCTTCGACATCGTCCCCCGGGTGGCCGATCTCTGGGACGAGCCGTTCTCGGACAGCTCACAGCTCCCGACCCATCTCGTGTCGCAGGTGGCCCGACGTTCGGTCACCGTCGCGCTGTCCGGCGACGGGGGGGACGAGCTGTTCGCGGGCTACAACCGTCACGCCTGGCTCGACCGGGTGTGGCGGATGGCCGACCCGCTCCCGAGTCCGGTCCGCCGCACCCTCGGCCGCTCACTCCGCGCCGTGCCGCCGGGAGCGATCGACTCGGCGGCCGCCATGCTGCCGTCGCGCTGGCAGGTGCGCCTGCCCTCCACCAAGGTGGCCAAGGTCGGGCGCGTGCTCGAGGCAGCCAGCGTGCGCGACGCGTACGGCGCGCTGATCGCGCACTGGGAGGATCCCGCTTCGGTCGTGCTGGGAGTCACGTCCGACCTCAACGGACGGGTCCCCGACATCGGCGGCGAGGATGTGATGAGCCAGCTTCTCCGAGCCGATCTCGTCACCTATCTGCCCGACGACGTGCTGACGAAGGTCGATCGGGCCTCAATGGCCGTCTCGCTCGAGACCCGGGCGCCGTTCCTCGACCGAGGTGTGCTCGAGGTCGCGTGGCGGCTGCCCGCCTCCTCCAAGCTGCGCGACGGGGTCTCGAAGTGGATGCTGCGCCAGGTGCTCTACCGGCACGTCCCTCGCTCCCTGGTCGACCGACCCAAGATGGGCTTCGGGATACCCGTCAGTGCGTGGCTGCGCGGGCCGCTCCGGCCCTGGGCCGAGGACCTCCTCGCCGCGCCGGCGCTCGCCCGCCACGGCGTTCTCGACCCCGGGCCGGTCCGCGAAGCCTGGCGCCTGCACCTCTCGAAGCGGCGCGACCTCGGCTACGAGCTGTGGGACGTGCTCATGCTCGAGGCGTGGCTCGACCGCTGGACGAGTCCCGCCGCGAGCTGACCCTTCTGGCGCCTGACGCGCCGGCCTCGTCAGTGGCCGACGATCTGGGGGTGGGCGCCGCCCTCGAGCGCGGCGCTGCCCATCTGCTCCTCGAGCGAGCCGAGGTCGCCCCCCGACGGGTCGTCGCCAGCCCGAATCAGGTCGCGTCCATCCGTCGCCGCCACCTCGGGCTCGATCCGCTCGGCCTTCTGGCTCGGCTCCTCGTCGGGGGGCGCGTCGTAGGACTCGACCCCTTGGTCGCGCACGAGCTTCGTCGGCGTGCCGTCGGAGAACCACCTCGCCTCGTGTCGGGCGTACGGGTCGGTGTACCAGCCCTCCTCGTGCTCGGTCTCCATGGGGGCTCCTTTCCCCGGGCGGGTCGGCACAGCCGTCTCCCGGTGAGGCCACTCGTCAGTTCTTCTCGTCTTCAACGCACCGGGGTTTTCACGATTCATCGGGGCGTGCCCCCGTCGCACCGTACAGCAACGGCCAGCGGGTGGGGTGGGGCACGCGCACTAGCCTCACGGGCCTATGTCGGCGCCCTCGTTCGCGGCGGTCCGCGCCCTGTGGGCCTCGCCCGCTCCCAGCAGCCGGCGCTGACCGGCGCTCGCGGGACCATGCGCATTCTCTGCCGGGCCAACCATCTCGACAACGTCGGTGGACTCGAACATATCCAGCGCTTCGCCATGACGGCACACCTGCCGACGTCTGCAGCACGAGCCCGGCAGCGGTGAGCGAGACCGCGCCCGTCGTGGTCGTCTTGGGCGACCGCGGACCCGGTACCGGTGCCGTCGTGCGTGCGCTCGAGGAGTCGCTGGCGGACCGCGCCTCGGTGGTGGCCGTGCTGGAGGAGTCCCCCGGACGTCTCGCGCTCGGCGCGTAGGCGCGTCCGTCGACTCGGGTGGTGGACGGTGGCCGGACAGGTGGCCTTCTTGGCCCTCGTCCTGCCCGTGCTGCGCCTGCAAGGCCAGCGCCGAAGTGCTGAGATCGCGCGCACCACCGGGCTCCGCCTCGGCCCGGTGGACGGAGCCGTCCTGGTGGGCTCGGTCAACGACGAGGGCACGCGCCGTGTGCTGCGCGCCGCCAGCCCCGCCGTGGTGGTCGTCAACGGCACGCGACTCATTTCCGATGACGTGCTCGGCGACGTTTCCGTCCCGGTGCTCAACATCCACGCCGGGGTGACACCCCGTTACCGCGGCGTCCACGGCGGGTACTGGGCGGTGGCCGACGGGCGGCCCGACCTGGCGGGCACGACCATTCACCTCATTGACTCGGGCATCGACACCGGCGGCATCCTCGGGCAAGCGACCTTCGAACCCGCACCCGACGATTCCTTCGCCACGTATCCGCTGCTCCACCTCGCCTGCGGCATCCCGGTCGTGCTCGAACAGGTCGAACGGGTGCTCTCCGGCATCTCCCCCGAGGTCGTGCCGCCGCTCGCCGGTGCCGAGGAGTCACGGCTGCGTACTCACCCGACCGCCTGGGGCTACCTGGCCGCCCGGCTCCGCCGCGGCGTGCGCTGATCCCCGTCCCGAACGCCTGGGGGCGAGATGTCCTGGGCGGCGGTCAGGCCGGGCGGTGGGCGACGACGAACCAGCCGGAGTCGTCACGATGCGAATCGACCACGAGACCGGATTCGTCGAACCACGGTACGAGGTCGGGCCAGGTGTAGCGGTGCTCGATCGGCGCGCTCAGCCGGTCGAAGGTGTCGAGGACCAGGCTGCGGAACGGCTTGTCCCGGTACGTGGCCATCGGCAGCGCGGAGAGCCGCTCGATGCGGAGAGCGTCACCGACCTTCCCGGCCAGCACGACTGTGGCCCATAACAGCGCGGCGATCGGCGTGCACAGCGGCTTGAGCACCCGGTGCGGGATCCGAAGGGTGAGCTTGCGCAGTTCGGCCGAGGCGGCCAGCCCGGTCTGGCGAACGCCAGCCGAATCGGGACGCGAGTACAGGTAGAGCGACATGACGCCACCGGGTGCCAACAGACGCACCAAGCGGTCGAAGCCTGCGCGCGGATCGGTCAGGTGGTGCAGGACGCCGAATGAGGCGATGAAGCCGAAGGACTCGTTCTCGAATGGCGCCTGCCTGAGGTCCGAGCGCACGACGACGGTGTTGGGTAGGTCAGCCAGGTTTCGCGCTGCGCTCTGCACGGCGTCGGATCCGTCGAGCCCGACCATGGCACTGAGATGCGGCGCGAGAAACCGCGTGTAGCGTCCACGGCCGCAGCCTGCGTCGAGACCCAGCTTCCCGTGCAAACGGGAGGTGTCCAGGTCACGCAAGTAGTGCTCGGCATAGGCCTGGTCCTCGTCCATGACCTCCGAGAAGGTCGTCCACTCGTAGCCGAAACTCTCGAAAGTGCGTGCTGTCGCGTCGTCTGCGACAGCATCACCGGTCGCGTCGATGTAGCCCCGCAGCACGGGGACGGTGTGGCCTGACGAGCAGCACAACGCGTCTCCCACCCGGCCCACAGACGAGCCGCAGCGTGGACAGCGCATGACGGCGAGCACGCGGTCGAGCGCGCTCGGCTCGACTCGGAGCGCCGCGTCCGGACCGGCTGCGCTGGGAGCCTCGGCCTCACGACGCTCGCCGGCGCCGCTTGCCGTGGGTTCGGGGGTCAGGTGAGCCAATTGCTAGCCTCTCTCGCGTGCCAGAGAACGCCCAGTCCGGCGCGCTGGTCATTTCGTTGGACTTCGAACTGCATTGGGGGGTGCGCGACCACAGTGCGGTGACGCCCGCGTTGAGCGAAAACCTCGTGGCCAGCCGCACCATGGTGATGACGTTGGCCGAGATCTTCGCGCAACGCGACGTGCGGGCGACATGGGCGACCGTCGGTCTGCTCTTCGCCGCCACCGCCCGTGAGGCCGAGGACCTTCGGCCTGCCCTCCGGCCGGCCTACCGGCAGGCTGCCCTCGACCCGTACACCGAGGCAGTGGGCAAGACCGAGGACCAGGATCCCCTGCATCTCGCGGCCAGCCTGGTGCGACAACTGGCCCGGTATCCCGGCCAGGAGATCGCCTCGCACACCTTCTCCCACTACTACTGCCTGGAGCCCGGGCAGGACGTCGACGCCTTCCGCGCCGACCTTCAGGCCGCCCAGGCGGCGGCGACCAGTCACGGGTTGCGGCTGCGGTCGCTCGTGCTGCCGCGCAACCAGTGGCGCGCCGACTTCGCACCCGCGCTCCTCGAGACGGGCTTCGAGTGTTACCGGGGCCCGCAGCCGGGCTGGGCCAACCGTTCCCGTCCCGGAGACGACACCGACCTGGCCGTGCGGGCGGCACGGTTGGCGACGACCTACGCCGGCCCGCCGCTCGTCACGTTCGGCTGGAACGAGGTGGCCGAACCGTCGGGCCTGTGCAACATCCCCGCCAGCGCCTTCCTGCGCCCGCTCTCGGCGCGCACCAAGATGTTGCGCCCGCTCCAGCAGGGCCGGATCGTCCGGGCGTTGCGCGACGCCGCCGCGCGCGGCCGCATCGTCCACCTCTGGTGGCACCCCCAGAACTTCGTCGCCCATCCGGACGAGAACCTCGAGCTTCTCAAGTCCGTGTTCGACGAGCTCGACCGGCTGCGCGCCTCCGACGCCATGCGGTCCCTGTCGATGGCGGACGTGTGCGACTCGCTGCGCGCCGGTCACCGCGCCGCGTGACGCGGCAGGGCGTGCGCCGTCGGTTCCCGTTCGCGGCTCAGGTCCCTGTGATGGAGGTGAACGGCACCGCACCGGACGGCGGAGTCGGGATCGACCTTCGCTCCCCATTTGCCGTAGACGGACGCCACCCGCTCGGTGGTGGTGCCGCGGCCGTCGCGCACCACGACCGTGGCGCCGAGCGGGAGATACGGTGCCGTGGTCGACACGAACAAGGACACGTTGGCGATGCCGTTCGTCGGCGCTCGTCCCGGGCTCCCGGAGACGACGACCGCCGTATGGCCGCTGAACTGAGTGATCCCGGCCACCCTCAGGTGGGGCTCTTCGGGCACGAAATCGAGGATGGCCGCACCGGGCGAGAGGTTGGCCGCGATGCTCGGGTATCCCGGGTCACCCTGGTGGAACGAGAGCCACTTGCCGGCATATGCGGCCGCGGTCTTGGCCGAGAGCTGGAGCGCGCCTTCCAAGAACGCGCTCCCTCCCCTGACGTAGGCCGTCTTGTCGACCAGCATGGCGTCGAGCGCGGCTTTGCCTCCGGCGGTGACGGTCTCCGACGCGGCTGTCGAGCTGGCCGCTCCGACTTCGATGGCGGTCTGCGAGGAGGACACGGTCTTGGTCACGAAGTGCACCGAGGCCTGCCGGTGGAACGCCTTGACGGAGATCGTGAGGATCTGGGTCGGCGTCTTGCCCGCCAACGCTCCCGCGGTGGGGCCACCACCACCGCACGCGGCGAACACGCACGAGAGCACCACGGCGCCAGTCAGTGCCGCCCACGTCACGGCGCGCGGGGCACCGGGGCGCATGCGCCCCGCGGTCGATGGTGGGAGGTCATGCGCCCGGGTCCGTCGTGCTCGTGTTCGTGCTCGCCGATGTGGTGGTCGTCGTCGGCGGTGCTGTGGTCGTGGTCGTCGTCGTTGTCGTTGTCGACGTGGTGGTCGTCGTGGACGTGGTCGTGGTGGTCGTCTTGGGCCGCGTCGTGGTCGTCGTGGTCGACCCGGTGCCTCCGGACGCACTCCTGTGCCGGTGGCGCGACCCGCCACCGCTGGTTCCGCCTGCGCTCCCGTCGAGGGCTCGAAGAGCCCGCGGGGCTGGTCGTCGAGCCACCGCCGGCGCTCTGCGTCGTTCCGCCAGATCCCGGCGGCACGCTCGGTCCGACCGGCGGCACCCGCGCCGGCGGCGCGCCGCCGTCGAGTACGGCCAACAGTGAGTCGTCCGAGCCCTCCATGCCGAGCGCCCAGGCTCCGACGCCGAGGAGGCCGGCCCTGGTGGCCAGCTGCTCCTTGAGCGCCAGCGTGTTCGCATTGTCGAAGAAGACCTGGTGCCAATGCCCTCCGACGCGGTAGGCCGTCCACGCCGTGTCGCTCGCCGCGTCCCAGTAGGTCGGGCCCGCGGCGAGGGCCTGGGCGTCGGTCACGGGCTGGGGCGATCCCGTGACGGCGGCGCCGAGCGCAGGCCCGGTCGTCGTCATGTCGTAGCCGAACAGCGGCACTCCGAGGATGACCTTGGACGCGCCGACCGTCGAGACGTATTGCTCGATGTACTTCCCGTCCGAGTACGGCCCGCTCCCCGCCGATGGTCCGGCCGCCGGGCCTTGGTTGACGTCGTAGGCCATGACGAAGAAGGCGTCGACCGAACGGGCGAGGCCACGGATGTCGTAGAAGCCGGAGGGGTCGCCGGCCGAGGACGCGTAGGTGGCCATGGTGAACTGATAGTCGGGGTTGGCCTGGTGCAACACGTCGCCGACCTCGGCGACCAGCCGGTCCAGTCCGGCCTGGTCCGCGCTGCCGTTGCCCTCGAAGTCGAGGTTGACGCCGTCGAGGTGCTTGGCCTGGACCAGCGCGAGCAGGGTCTGGCCGAGCTTCGTGCCCGCGCCAGGGTCGTGGGTGATGGCGTCCAGTGAAGGTTGGGCGAAGTCCGTGGCGGTGAGCACGACGTGGTCGCCCGCCGCGTGCGCCCGCGATACCAGGTCGACCAGAGCCTGGCTACGGTACCCGTCCCAGCCCGGGCCCGACTGCTGCACCGTGCCGTCAGGGTTCACATCGACCGAGAAGTACGCCAGGGTCGAGAATTCGCCCACGGGAAACGTCGACTGTTCTGCGAGCGACCAATAGGGCGCGTACCCGAAGACCTCGTGCGACGCTGTGGCCGACGCTGCCACCGCCGGCGGGGCCGGGGTGGGCGAGGTGGTGGCCGGCGGCAGATTCAGAAGGGCGCTCGACGCTCCGAGCAAGCGCGGCACCACGGGGAAAGCCAACCGGTGCAGCCCGGACGATTGTGGCGATGGCAGAGGTGTGCTGTGCGCCGGGATCACGCCACCGGCGACGAGACATCCGCCGACGAGAAGACATGCCCCGAGTCCGGTGGCGATCGAGGCGCGGCGGGCGTGGCGGGCGCTCTTCCCATCCGACGGTCCCGACCCACCAGACGCACCAGAATACCCGAGACCAGGCGGCCCCTCCCCAGGGAGGGCCGCCCCGGACGTCCCCCGCGGTCCCGACGGCGGCGACTGCTCGTCATCCGGCTCCGGAGCGCGCCCGGAAGCGTGCCTCGTCGGCCCGTCGATGACCTCGTCCGGGACCACCACGGGTGACGGCTCCGGTACCGGGAGATAGGCCGGGCCAGTCTCCGCTGCGAACGGACCGCCCCCCTCCTCGTCGTCGTCCTCATCGGCGGGAGAGCCAACGGGTCCGACGATGGCGTCGAGGAGCTCGACCGCGCCGCGACCCGGGGGGCCCGAGGGCGCGCTCTGCTCGGCGGCGTCGTCGAGCAGATCGAGCAGGTCGAGGGCGCTCCCCCATGCGAAGCCGGTCGGCATCTCGATCACGGCGAGAAGATCGAGTGGCGTCCGGCGGATCCACGGCCCCCGTGTCAGCGTCACCGGTCGAATCAGGCGCATCAGCGGGCGATGACGACCCGACCGGCGACGACTCCAACGGCGCCAGGCCAAACGGTTCGACGTCCGACCCTGCAGCTGCGCCGGCGCCTGCTGCTGATCCTGGCTCGGGCTGGTCCCTGACGTCAGGCCTCGAGAGCGCGGCGGCCTGCTGCGCCTTCCAGTCCGGGAGTTCTCCGAGGACGTCGGACCCCGTGCGCGAGACAGGGGGTAACTCGGGCTCCGCCGGATCGGTCATGAAGGCGGTCAGCGAGATGGTGTCGAGCAACGGCACGGTACCCATCGCCTTGTGGCGGCGAGCCGGCCATCCGAACGACCAGCGTCGACCCGTGTCTCGTTGTCTGGGCATGCTGCGTGGAGTCCTCCGCCCGGCGCCGGTCAGGGCGGCTCGGGATGGATCGTGGGTTGTTCTGAGGGCTGGGTCCGGATCGGCCTACCCCGGGGCCCGCTCGCGCCGGTCTCAGGGCCCCGATCTCAACCCCGAGGCTAGGTCGAAGAGATGAACGCGTTTTGACGCGGGCGTAACGGGGAAGTGAAATCCTCTTGGCGCTTGCCTTCCTGGTCGATCCCGCCTGATCGGTCCCGACTGCCTTCTGGCCGGTCCGTATTTCTGACGCCGGATGGCCCTGACCAGCCCGCATTGCCCTGCCCGGACCCTGTGCCCCTGCCCGGTCCAGATGGCTCGCCGAGCCTCAGGTCGCCCTCGGGTCCGGTCGTTCGAGCTCGGAGAGGAGGGCGGCGAAGGCCGCATCGTCGACATCGAGCGGGGATCGGACCGCCAGGGCTGCGGCGGCCAGCGCGGCCGAGACGGCTACCTCGCCCGTCCTTGCCGTGGCCAAAGCAAGCGTGACCAGGGCGAGAAGGGCGGCACCCTGCGTCCGTCCGGATCGCCTTTCGTCGGCCAGCCGGCCGAACGCGTCCACGGCACGAGTTGCGATCTCTTTGGCCTCGTCGAGCTTGCCCTCGCGGAGCCGGAACAGCGCAAGCGTCGTTTGGAGCAGCGGGTTCGACGGGTCGAGCTCGTGGGCGATCTCCAGGTGACGGCGGGCGTCGGCCAGCACGATCGGGTCGTCACGGCGCCCGTGATGCGCGAGGTCGGCATGGACGAGGAGGCACCAAGCCCGGCCGTTGGCCATTTCGAAACGCTCCTCGTCGGAAAGGTCGTGGCGTGGGTCGCCGGTCCGCGGCGCTTCGACCGCCTGGCGCGCCATGCCCATGCCGTCGATGCGCTGCCACGAGTTGGCGCCGAGCATCAGCATGGCCGCCAACGACACGTCGAGCCGCGGCGCGTAGTCGTCCTCACCGTGGTCCGCCGGCCCGAACCAGTCGGGTGCATCGACCTGCTCGTCGTCGCGGACCGGTTCGACCACCCGTGCTTCGACCCACGTCGGCTCGTCGGCCACCAACGCTGCGTCGGCCTTCTGACTGCTCCGTCGCCTGGCGTGCCTGGCCACGCGGCCGAACTTATCCCTCACTGGGCAACCTTCCGGCGCGGGCCGCCGCCCGGCACGCCGTACCGCGCTCCCGGCGGCCTGCACCTGCCCCGGGACGCTGAGGAGCCCGGTCCTTCTCGGACCGGGCTCCTCGCTGAGTGGTGCTGTCCGGCGGGCCGGCTCCAGGTTGCGTTCGAACGCCGCAACCCGGATGCCGGAACTGCCGGGTGGAGTCGCTGGTTACGGCTTGCCGTTGCCGTCCGTGCTCAGGACGAGGCAGTAGCCCACCGGGTCACTTGCCGTCGCCGTCACCGTCTTGGTGGTGCCGTCGTCGTACACGCCCGAGTAGCTGCCCGAGACCGCCGAGTTGTCGGTGTCCTGGTCGGCCCGGCGGGAAGTTCCACGTCGAGCTCGCTCCCTCGTTGGCCGCGTTGTAGGCCGAGGCGCTCAGGCCGTTGCTCCATGCCGGGCTCGGGATACCGCTCGCTGTGGTGTTGTACAGCGGGTTCGTCGTGTCCCCCTCGCCGTCCTCGACCAACAGCGGCATTGGGAAGAAGCCCTGCCCCCGTGATGACCTTGTCGATCTCGCTCAGGTAGGTCGATCCGGTGTTCGGGTCGACGTCGCTCTTCGCCGAGGGCTTGCAGAGGAAACCGTCCTCGCTCACCGCGTTCATCGTCGCCGGATTGGCGGTGGCGATGTTCGCCGAGTTCGACCCGTCCGCGTACACGTTGTAGACGAGCCGGTCGCCGGGGAACGGCGTGCCCGTCGAGCCCGGCAGCTGGTTGGCGATCGTGGACTTGTCGACCGTGATCCCGTTCATCTGGCCGAACGCAATGGTCGAGGTCGTACTGCCGGAGCACACGCTCGGGTCCGGGGCGCAGCCCGACTGGTAGTCGCCGAACGAGAAGAAGAAGAAGCACCGCGTTGGCCTCGTCGCCGTTGGCCAGGATCGACTGCGTTCTCGTTCTCGAAGATGACGTGACGGGAGTTCTCACCACCGAACGGGAAGGTGTCCGTCGACGGGATGTTGAGTGTCGAGACCCAGGTGGCCTCGGTGCCCGATCCGTTCTGCGCCATGTCGAGCGCGATCCCCTTGTTGGACGGTGTACCGGTACCGCCGTTCAGGCAGAACCAGTTGTTGGTCAGGGTGGTGCCCCCGGGTCCGGGGCACGTGAGGCTGTCGGTGTAGATCGCTTCGAGCTGCGACACCGACAGGTTGGTGACGTTCGCCGACGGCGTGGCGGCGTTCTTGACCTTGGTCCAGTGGATCCAGTCGACCCCGTCCATGGCGTAGGCGACGAAGTTCAGGCCGTTGAAGTCGACCTTCGAGCCACCGGCCAGGTTCGGTGCACACGAGGAGCGTGCGGCGCTGATGGCGGACACGTTCGGGCTGGCCGGCGCATGGGCCTGCAGCTCCTCGAGCTTCGGCGACTCCGTTCGACGAACCGAGCGGTGGCTCCTGGACGAGCACGTCGTTGAACGGGTTCGCGGTGGCGAAGGGGACGAGACCGTTCTCGCCGACGGCCGGGGTGGTGATGACGCTCAAGTTGTCGTTCGAGACCGTCTGCGTCGCCGCGATGGCCAGGGTGATCTTGTTCGTACCCTTCGTCTTCTTGATGGTGTCACCGGCCGGGATCCCGGTGCCACTGATCGCCTGGCCCACGAGGACGCCGGTGAGGCTCGACACGTTCGTGACCGACGTCGAGCCGGAGGTGTACGTGTCCCGGTGACGTTCCGGCATCGTGGGACAACGTGGTGCCCGGTTCGCCGTTCAGCCCTGGGCAGCCATAGTCCAGGGGCTGGGTGCTGGTGCCGGCTGCTACCATGTCGCACCCCGGGGCCTGGTTGAACAGGTCGCCGAGCTGGATCATCATGTTGTAGGTGGTGTTCGAACCACCCTGACGATGAGTTGGTTCGCTGAGTTGGCATTTCCACCCGTCGGCACGGTCGATGAGAACGCGAAGGCCGGGCTTGCAAACCCGATCGCCAACGGGAACGCCTGCCAGCATCGCACCCAGCTTCAGCACGCGGCTGCGCCATAAGCTTCTTCAGCATCTGGTTGGGTCTCCTTGTCTGTCGGTTCGTTCCGGTACCGGCACTCCAGACCGGCCCGAGGCTCGCAGTCCCCGAGGGGGCAGGTCCCAACCCACGCGCCTTTCATCCGTGCGCTGTGACCCCTCGCCGGGCCGCACGTTAGGCATCACGGGTTAACTTTCCCACGAACTTCACACACCGCCACGAAGAAATGTTTGTGATTACTTGCCTTTGATGCGAGGTATGGCCGCTGCCGACCCTGGTCCGGGCCGTCGCGCGGGATGTCGCGCGTTCGCCTCGTGCCATGCGAGGTGCCCTCGGGTCGCTCTCGCGGTTCACCGTGTAATCACTCTGGTCGCGGATCGTGCCAACTCATGGGACCGCGGCCCGTGAGTTCATTTCGTTCAGTTCAGAGCTGCGCCTGGTTCACCGCGAGTTTCCAGACCTTGCCCGATGGCTCCAGTCGGTAGTTCATGATGACGGCGCCTCCGGGTTTCCAGGTGAACGTGCCGCCGGAGGGAATCGTCCCCGAGTCGACCGAGAAGTGCTCGAAGACGACCCGCTGTGGTTGCTTCGAGAGGTTGTACCACTCGATCGGTGCAGTGACACTGGCCTGAAGCTCCCGAGGAAAGCATCCCTGCTTGAGGATGACGACGTTCTGGCCCGGCGACACGACAGGTTGAATCGGCCGGCCGTCTTCGCTCGGCAGGGTGGTCGTCGGGTCGGACGGCCGACGGTCCCGCTGCCAATTCCACCCTCGTGGGCGCGTCGGTGGCGGATTCGCTCGATCGGTGCCCGGAACCGCCGGTCGTCGAATTGTCGGTCGTGCCAGAGCCGCCGGAGGTCGGGCTGGCCGTCGGGGTCCCCCGAAGAGCTGCAGGCAGCGACGCCGAGCGCGAAGACCAGCCCAGCAGGGCCCCGGGCGCCCAGCGAACTCGTCGGCGGCTTGCAGTGGTTGCGCTCATACGGTGGAAGGCAGGAAGCCGATGAAGCTCTCGCAGGCGAACAGGGCCACGACGAGGAGGACCGGCAGCGCCAGAAGGTACACGACGATCGGCTGGTCCAATTGCGCAACAGCCAAGCCGCCCCGCTCAAAAGCACGAAGAACAGGATGCTCCACAGGACGAAGAGGATGCCCGAGACGGGATCGCCCGAGAGGCCGAGCTCGGATGCCGGGACGCGGAAGTGTGGTTCGACTGTGCCGGCGAA
Organism: uncultured Acidimicrobiaceae bacterium; assembly: GCA_963824445.1. Lineage (GTDB taxonomy): Bacteria > Actinomycetota > Acidimicrobiia > Acidimicrobiales > RAAP-2 > Bog-473. Next base: position 817,895 of record CAWGPG010000006.1, read on the forward strand.
GGGCTTGCCTTCCATCTTGGCGATCACGGCCAGACGCCCCTGGGGGAAAAACCCCGACGATGCCGTTGCCAGGGTGAGCCGGTTCGAATCGGTGGGCGTGACGACGTCGTGCTTGCCGCCCGTTGCGTACGTGACGCCGGACACCCGGTAGTGATATGTGCCGTAGCCGTCGACGACGGTGATGACCGCTCCCTTGTGCAGGGTGCCGATCGCACCGAAGGGAGCGCCGTAGGTGGCCCGCCGCGCCAAAATGACCGCGTTGCCCGCCTGCCCCGGCAGGGCCGTCGAGGGTAGGTGACCGGGTCCGCTGCGCAGGTCCTGGGCGTTCGTACCCTCTACCACGGCCTGGTCCAGGTGCAGCGAGGGTATCTCGAGGACGGCGACGGGGCTTCCGTCCGGAGGGATCTTCCCCACGGCCAGGTCGAAGGTCTTGGCCGGACTCGCCGTGATCTCCTGGAACAGCGTGTGCTGCGATCGCTGTTCGCTCACCGGCGTGAACACGTAGACATAGCCGAGCAGGAGGATGATGAGCACGCCCAGCCCGAACACGAGGACGCCGGCGACCCGCGGCCGGAGCAGTACCGCGACCCCGGCACGCGCAGTGACGAACGCTCTCGAGGAGACTTGGGCCCGGCGGCTCCCCGACGGGGCCGCCGGGGCCGAGCACGTCGGCCACGTTGATCGGCGGCGCCCCCTGGGTTTCCCCTGCGGGCTCTTCGGTGCCCTGGTCTGCGGGCGGCCCGCTCTCCGGAGCCTCGGGTTCAGTTCCGGGCCTCGGGTGCGCCGGGAGGTCCGCCGTCCGGCTCTCCACCGTCGGGTTCTCCGTCGTGGGGTCGAGGTAGACGAGAGAGTCCATCAGCCGGCGGGTCCCGGTTCGGCGCCGGACGGGTCCTCGTCGCCCTCGGCGTCGACCGCTCCCTCGGCGTCTCCACCTGCTCCCGCGGCAGCCTTCCTCAAGGACGGGGACAGGTAGAGGAGTGGTCCGCCGATCAGGCAGAGGAGCGCGAGAAGCAGCAGACCGGGTATGAAGAACCGGCTGTCTCCGAGGGTGACCGTGATGAGGCGGCCGAGGAAGTCGCCGGTGCCACCGAGCGGCGAGCCAGTAGACCCCGGCGCCGATGACGTCCCTGTGGAGGCGTGCACGCGTCCTGAGTTGAAGCCGAAATTGGTGCCGCGCCCCGTCGCGGCGACACCGGACTGCCCAGCACCGCCGGGAACGCTGCCCGAGGATCCCGACGGTCCGGTTCCCGGTGAGCTACCCGGGGGTGGGGGCGACACTCCGCCCGGGCCGACCACGTCCTTGTCGATCGCGGTCAGAGCCTGCTGGTACAGGTTGTCGGGCAGAGGGATGTAGCCCGACGGCAGAGGGTCGCTGGTGCCTGCCCCGGCCGTGTGCGAGTAGTCCACCAGGTTCGTCAACATGTCCTTCAGCTCTGTCGCCGCGGTCAACGTCGGCTGGTCGTTCGTCGAGATGAGGGCGTACGTCACCATGGGCATGGGGTACGCGTCGGCGTCGCCCGTGTTGTCGTAGTTGGGACTGAGCGTGCCGTCCGTGTTGGTCGTCTCGTCGTTCAGCGCCGCGAGGACGGATGACGGGTCGGGGGCCTCGAACTTGCCGGCCGCGTTCTGCAGGCTCGCCGGGAGCAGCCCGTAGAAATCGGCCTCGGAGCTGTCCATTGCGGTGAAGGCGAAGCCGCCGCTCCCGCCGAAGTTGGTGAGCGCGCCCTGAATCACGTGGGCGGCCGAGAGCGGCGAACTCGAAGGGAGATAACGGTCGTTGATGCCCGATGTCGTGCCTTCGAAGTCCGTCGGTAGCGTCGACAGGGTCGCGCAATTCGACTGGTTCTGCGTCGTGAACTGGTCCACGGTACTGCTGACCGTGTCGACTCCCCCCTGCTTGGTGACCACGAGCGGTCCGTTCTCGGCATTGGAAAGGAGCTGTTGGCTGCTCGTGATGTCGTCGAAAGTCTGTGTGCCCCCGAAGGGCAGCGTGGCCGAGTACGCCAGCTGCGGCGCGGCGCACATCCACCCGGTGGCCTGGTACACCGACCCGCTCGCCGTCGAGGGGAACATGGCCGACAGCGTTTCCTCGTTGACCGGGATGTTGCCGCTCACTGTCAACGGCCAGGGGTTCAGCAGGGCGAAGGCGGTGTCACCGGAGAAGTTCGACGGGGTCCCGGGTTGACTCTGCTGGTAGTAGTTGTCGCTGCCTCCGTAGAGGAACGTCGTGAACGGGAGCGACGTTGGCACCCCGTCGGAGCTGGTATCGACGTCGACGTTCTCGTACTTGCCGTCGACCGTGTACACGAGCAGCTTTTCTTTCGTCGTCTGCGCGGCCTCGACGCATTTCGCGCTGCTGCTCATCTGACCGCAGAGGTCGTCATCGGGGAAGCCCGACTGAGCCTCCGGGTTGTTCCACATCTGGGTCATCACCCCGGCCGCCTGGGCCGGGGTGAGCTGGTAGGAGCTGAGCGGGATACCCCACCCGTGGCCCGAGACCGAGGCGCCCGCCTCACCGAGGAATGCGAACTCCGTCGACGAGACCGAAATCGGGATGTAGGCGAATTTGCCGCCGGCCGCCTGCAGCTCGGCGACCGTGGCGGGGTCTTCCGGATCGTCCGTGAAGGTGGCGAGGACGTTGCCCTTGGTCACCGCGGTGATCGGGCAGTGGGTGCCCGCCCCGCTCGAGCACCCAGGGTCGTCGACCGATGGCAAGTCAGTCGGGATCACCGCGACGCCGCCAGGCTTGGTGCACGTCGCTGCACCCGCCGCGGGCAGGAACTGGGCCGCACTGTAGGCGGCGTCCACCTGCACGATCGGAGCCGAGCTGCAACCGCTCGCGCCCTGGCTGTACGTGATCGGGATGATGACCGTGTTCTGCGAGGTCATCTGGAAGCTGATGTTCGGGGGCGATCCGTTGGCGATGACGTCGCCCGGGCCCGGGATGTCCGTGACCTCGATTCCGCATCTGTCGGCCGTGTTGTCGCAGAAGAAGGAGCCATTCAGGCCCTGGCCGAACTGCTGGCTCGTCTGCGAGGTGATCGGGGTCGCGTCGGGGGTGTTCGGGTCGTACTCCGTGCCGATGGAGAGGATGGTGCTGGCAGAGGTCGCCTGGCCGTACTGCCATTCCAGAGGACTCGCCGTGTTGGGGCACGCTCCGCCACCCGGTAACTGGCAGCCCGGAGGGGGTGGGATGCTCGAGGCACAGGTGGGATACGCCTGCACCTGGTCCCCTTGCGCCAGCGAGCACATGGCCAGGCCGACGTCGTCACCGACACGGATACCGGACACGTCGACGTAGACGGCCTGGTTCTGCCCGAGGTTCGTGACCGGACCTGCGCTGACGCTGCACGAAGTCGAGCACGGGAACGGCAGGTTGACACAGCTCGTCGTCTCGGAAGGGCACGACGTCGAGCCGTCCCGCACGGCGGCGTGGGCGACGCTCGAGTGCCCGGAGGAGAACGCGAGGAGCCCGAAGACGACGACGGCGAAGACGGCGGCCAGTCGAGTGGCCGGACGGCACCGTCTCGGACTCCTTGGCGGGTGTGTCACGTGTCGGTTCCTCGTCTCATGCCGTCCCGGTCTGGGACGTCCCCGTGTGGGCGGCGTCCGGCGGGCGTCGCCGGCGTTGCCAGTACCACAGGCCGAGGGGGACAGCGACGAGGATCAATACGAAGACGACACTCCAGAGCGCCACCTCAGCGAGCGACAGGCCCGCAAGCCCGCGGGTGGCGGCCGCGGCCAACGCGTCCTGGCGCGGATACGCCTTTGCCGGATCAGCGAGCGGGTTCACCGCCACCTTCTTGACGACGACCTTCTTGCGCCCCCGTGGCGGACGCGGCGGACGAGCCGGGACCGGATACGCCCGCGTCCCGAGGCCGCGCCCACCGACTCCCTCCTGTCGACCCCGATGTCGAGGAAGCTGCCGTCGCGGCGCTGGCGCCGGTGCCGAGGTCCGAGCCGGGGTTGACCCCACCCCCTCCTTGGGGGCCTCCGGGGGATGTGAGCTGGCCCGTGATGTAGGGGTTCGGGCAGTTCTGTGGCGTCGGGGTGGGCGGAGTCGTGCCTCCCGGGAGTCGTCCGGCGGCCTGGAAATCGTCTTCGACCAGGTTGGGCGGAATCGGCGAATACCCGAGCTGGGCCATCTTGGACTGGCCGAGACAGGCCACGAAGGCGATGAACTGGGCCAGTTCGGCTCCCTGCGCCGTCCCCATCGTCACGTTGCCCCCGCTGTCGCACGCGAAGTTCTGCTGCGCCGCGGCTGGCCGGCACGCACTGGGCGATGAAGTAGCTGTAGGCGGAGATGCGGGTAGGTGTTCGGGTTGGGGTTCGTGTAGACGCCGGCCAGGTTCTGCGTCAGGTCCTGAGTACAGGATCGCTGCCGGTCAGGGCGACGGCCACGTTGTAGGAGCTCGGCTGGACGGCGACTCCGGCGGCGTTGACCACGGACGCCACCGGCAGGTTGACGTTCTTGGCGTAGGCCGTCTCGACGAACGCGATCCCGCCCTGGGTTGTGCACGGGACCCTGCGAAGTGGCGTCGGCTCCGTTCACGCTCGACGAGGCCTGCGCAGTTGCCCTGCGGCGTGCCGTTGCGGGAAGACGGCCCAGGTGGCCGAAGGTGTGCCCGGCCGTCGACGGGACGGAGGCCTGCCGTCTGGAACGCGGTCAGCGGCGCGGGGTCGGCGTGGAGGAAGTAGTCACCCAGCAGGTAGTTCTCACCGGACGGGTCACTGCGGTAGTAGGCGGTGATCGGCTCGTTCGGCAGCCGGATGCTCGGGGTTGAGCGCGGCGATCGCGGCGTTGTTCCAGTTGTTGATCGCGCCCGTGAAGATGCCGACCAGGGTCGACGCGATCGAGAACGAGGTTCGTGACCTGTTGCCCGTTCTGCCCGGTGAGGTTGTACTCGAAGGCCAGGCCGCCGGCGACGGTCGGGCATGTACTGGAACGGATAGGGAACCTGGTTCGTGCGTGCAGACCGACTGGCCGGTGCGTAGGCGATGTCGGTGGCGCCGAAGTCGACCGTGTGGTTGGCAGAAGTCGTTCATGCCGATCACGGAGCTGGACACGGTGAAGTTGATGTTCCCGCCGTCGAGCTCGTTGAACTGGCCCTGCCATTGGGAGATGGCGACGCCGGCGAAGCTCGAACCGGTCGAGGTCAGCTGGGGCTGAGCGCCGCGCCGGCACCGCCGTTGGCCAGCGACGCAACCTGAACGAGGCGACCGAGACTCGCCGAGGGTCAGGGCGGCGAGCAGGCAGGAATCGCCGGCCGAAACGGCTCATCCGAACCTCCCGTGGACGTAGTCACTCGTCCGTGGGTCAGACGGGTTGCCGAACATCGTCTCGGTGTCACCGAATTCGACGACCCGGCCCGGGTTGGCCTTCCTCGGCGAGGAAGAAGGCGCACGTGTGCGAGACCCGCTGGGCCTGCTGCATGTTGTGCGTGACGATGACGACCGTGACCTCGTCGGCGATCTCACGGATGGTCTCCTCGATCCGATTGGTCGACGTGGGGTCGAGCGCGGAGCAGGGCTCGTCCATGAGGAGGACCCGCGGCCGCACGGCCAGCGCCCGGGCGATGCAGAGCCGCTGCTGCTGGCCACCGGAGAGGCTGCCGCCCAGCTCGCCCAGCCGGTCCTTGACCTCGTTCCACAAGCCGGCCTTGCGTCAGCATCTCCTCGACCAGCAGCCGCTTGCCGGCCCGAACTCAGCTTGATGCGCGAGAACTTCAGCCGGAGAGCACGTTCTCCTCGATGGTCATCGCCGGGAACGGATTCGGCTTCTGGAACACCATGCCGATGTGCTTGCGGGCCTCGGTGGCCCGCAGGCTGCCGCCGTAGATGTCGACCCGTCCAGCTCGACCCGACCGGCCAGCTGTGCGCCCGGGACCAGCTCGTGCATGCGGTTGAGGATGCGGAGGTAGGTCGACTTGCCACAGCCCGAAGGTCCGATCAGCGCCGTGACCCGACGGAACGCTCCATGAGGAGGCTGACGGAGTCCAGGACCAATCGCCCGCTGAACCAGGCGCACACGCCGTAGCGTCTGGAGCTGGGCCGAGGCGCGCTGCACCGGGTGCGGCCACCGCGCGTGTCGTCGCCTCGTCGGGCGCTGCGCCGGTCAACGGTCGGGTGAACATTCCCATCTAAACGACTCCTGACCCAGCGAACGGGCGCTGTGACGACGTGCGGACCGTGCCGCTTCCCGACGGATCGCCGGCCGAACAGGCGTGCGACACAAAGAGGATCAGCACCAGAGCAAGCAACACGAAGGCGGCGGTGAAGGCCAGCTGCACCACCGACGGTCTGGGCGGCCAAGATGTCCTCGTAGAGCACCAGGGGCAGGGCGCCCTGGGGCCCGTGGAAGACGTTCCAGTTCATGTTGTTGTTTCCGAACGCCGTGAAGAGCAACGGCGCCGTCTCGCCGGCCGCGATGGCGACGCCCAGGACGACAGCGGTGATCAGCCCGGAGCGCGCCGTCGGCAGGACGACCTGGCGCACCGTGCGCCACTCGGACGCGCCGAGGGCGAGCGATGCCTCGCGGAGTCCCCCGGGCACCACCCGGAGCACCTCTTCGGTCGTCCGGGTCACGGACGGGAGCATCAGCACGAAGAGGGCCATCGACGCCGCGAAGCCGGAGTAGCCGATGACATGGGACTCGATGAAGACGGCGTAGATGAAGACGCCGGCCACGACGGAAGGAACGCCGCTCATGGCGGTGACGATGGTCCGGACGAACCGGGTGCCCCAACCGCCGACCTCGTTCAGGAAGATGGCCGTCAGGAAGGCCAGCGGCACCGCCATGAGCGCGGCCAGGGCAACCTGCTCGAGGGTACCCGACGATCGCCTGACCAACGCCCACGTCGCTGAAGAGGTGTGGGTCGGCCGGTTGGTAGAAGGCCATCGTCGTTATAGAGGAACCCGAGCGTGAAGTGCTGCACGCCTTTGACGACGACCCAGATCACGATGTAGAGCAGGAGGCCGATGATGAGGGCGGCGCACGAGGCGACGATGGTGGTGATGACCCGGTCGGCGGCGGCTGGCCGATCGACGGTCAAGGCCGTCACCATCCAGTAGATGAGGAGGAAGCAGGCGTACCAGCAGACGATGTAGCCGAAGGCGCCGGACAGCAGCGTCAGCTGGTAGAAGAAGATCCAGACGATCGCAAACGACGACGACGCGGTCGCGATGCGGACGGCCACGCTGTGGCGCCGAAGTCCCGGGTGCTCCGCGGCGGGTCGATCTGGACGCGTCGCACGTTCCCGGTGAGCACGGCTTCACAGCATCGCGTGGCTCACTGGTGCGACCGTCTTCGTCGGCGCAGCGGTGCGTGGCCGGCGCTCGGTCGGGGCGTGGAGGAGATCCTCGACCTCGGGGACGACTGGGTCACAGCTCGACTCCCGAGCCGCTCCGGGAGCGGTTCACGATCAAGGAAGCGACCAGGTTGACGATGAGCGTGAACATGAAGAGGACGAAGCCGAGCATGAGCAGGTCGGCCGTCCCCAGCTTTCCTCCCGAACCGAACTACGCCGGCGATGAAGGAGGCCACCGTGGTTCCGCCGTGCTCGATGATGTGCGGCGAGATCACGAAGACGAGGCCGAGGATCACGCAGGACCGCGATCGTCTCGCCGAGGGCCCGGCCCAGGCCCAGCATCGAGGCGCCGATCATGCCGCCCCGACCGAAGGGCAGCACGACGGTTCTGATCATCTGGGACCGGGTCGCTCCCAGGGCCAGCGCACCCTCCCTCTCGCCGGGCGGCGCGAGGCTGAACACCTCCCGGCAGACCGAGGCCACGATGGGCACGATCATCAGCCCGACGACCAGTCCGGCGACGAAGAACGACCCGTTGAACGGCGGCGCGAGGCCCCTCGAAGATCGGGATGAAGGCGAGGTGGCGGTTCGATCCACGTGTGCGTTCCGGTGATGTGGGGCTGGAACTCCTTGCAGCGCCCAGAGCCCGAAGATGATGCTGGGGATCGGCGGCACCGAGGTCGACGAGAGCGATGAGGGCCCGACGGGACCGGGTCGGGGCGTATTCGGTCAGGAAGAGCGCCGTGCCGATGGCGACGGGAACGCCGACGATCACGGCGATGACGGAGATGACGATGGTGCCGTACATCTGGGCCAGCGCCCCGTAGTGGTACGGCTTGTGAGCGGTGCTGTACCCCGAGGTGGTGAAGTACTTCGAGGCCCATCGCCCGCAGTGCCGGGAGCCCTCGCAGGAGGAGGAAGAACCCGATGAGGAAGAGGATCACGAAGACCGTGAGCCCGGCCACTCGGGCCACCCCACGGAAGATCTTGTCCTCGCGTGACCGGTCGTTGGGGATGGTGATCGGGCGTGGGACCGCGCCGGTGGCGCTCGCCAGAGTGTCAGTCGACATCGCCGGTTCTTGATCCTGCTCCAGGGAGGGCCGTGTACGCGTGGATCAAGCTAGCGGTCGGACATTACCGGGATTAGGCGTAGGGGTGAACGCAGGGTTACACCCTGTGTTCACCAAGACCTGCCCTACCCAGGAGTCGGTCACCCACTGCTCGGCGGCGGACCTGATTGAGCGCAATTGGCGCGGACCTAAACGGGCCAATTGGCGTAGTCGACCCAGTCGATCGAGCTGATTCAACTATCGAGCTGATTTCAATTGGGGATGACGGTGAAGCCCCCGCTCTGAGTCGAATGGAGGTAGACCGAGTCGCCCGAGTATGTCGCCGTGACGGTGTATGGCGAGTCGGCCGCCGAAATCTCCCCGGTGATGCTGCACCGGGCCAGGCCCTGATTGGCCAATGTGGTGCCGACGGGAATGACTGGAGTACCCGTCTGCACGCAGACGAGGGTGTCGCCCGAAGAACCCGTGATGATGAATCGCACGCTTCCCCGAGGGTCCGCTGAGCGACGAAGTCGCTCGAGGGTCCGGCGTGATGATCGCCCGCAGAACGAGACGGCCGCCGTCGAAAGCCGGATTGCGACTCGCAACCAGGGCGAGCGTGGTGGGTACTTTCGTCACCAGGAAGTTGCTCAAGGGGCTCGGGCTCGACCGGTAGTTCGAATCACCCACGTAAATGGCCGACACGGCGTAGAAACCCGGCTTCAGCACGCCGCTCGGGAGCGAGAACGTGATCTGGTTCTCGTTGAGCGCCTGCTCTTGCGGCGACGGCGCCGGCAACTGGGAGGCGCCGCTCGGATAGCCGGTGCACGGGGGCGGCCGGTTCTGAGGGCAAAGTGCGAACTGCATGACCCCGGTCGGTGACCCGGTGCCCGGCGCGACGTCCTGAACCGTGGCGGTGAAGGTGAAGGCCTCGCCGGCGATGACGGACCCGGCAAGGCCCGAGATCGTGGTTTCAGTCAGGGATTTGTTAATTCGCTGCACGAGCGTTGCCGTTGGAGCCGTGTAGTGGGGGTCCACCAGGTTTGCTGAGACCGTGTAGTTCAACTGCTTGCCCGGTAGGCCATCGGCGAACGAGCATGTCGCTGTAGTCACTCCTTCCGTCGTCGAAAGGGGCTGCGCGTCGCCGCCGTCACAGGTGGCAACTGCGCCCTGCGATCCGACGACGCCGAAGACAATTGATCCGGTGAACGGAGGCCCCGGCGACGCGGTCACCGTCGCAGTGAAGGTGACGGCCTCACCGGTCACGAGTCCAGTGGGCGCCGAGCTCGACAGCGTCACGGTGGCGGGCGGGTCTCCCCCCTGTCGCAGGCATACGCCGGTGCCGCGATCGCGACGGTGACAGCGACGGCCAAAGCCACCCCGACGCCGCCCACCCGCGACAGAGACGGCCCACTTCTGTTCTTTCGTGTTCCCACGTTCTCCCCCAGCGTTCGCCTTCTCGTCGACCCCTTGACGCCCGTACCTTGAGAGTCCCGGCCTCTCGGTCGATTGGCTCCTTCGCTGCTCTTTTGAGGATAACTCTGGTTGAGGATAATTCCGGCTTAAAACACGGGGGTGGAACTCAGAGTCGGTCAGGTTCGTCTTGAGGACCCTGGGTCGGGGTTGGTTGATGTCGGTGGCGCCATACCTGCTCGAGCCGTCGAGGCGGGGCTGCCCGAGTGCACCACGTGACGGTGTACGGCGAGTCGATCGTGTGCACGTCCCCTGTGATCGAGCACCGAGCGACGCCCTGGATAGCCGTCTTGGTGCTGCCCTGGATCACGCCGGTGCCGCTTTCCTGGCACGTGAGGGCGTCGCCCGACGCACCGGTTGCGGCGTAGGTCAATGTCGCGCCCGTCGCGTCACGGCGTGTCCCGGCAGCGATGCCATCGCCCGCGTGTCGCCGTAGATGACGGCCCGCAGGACCTCACGGCCGCCGTCGTAGGTCGGGATGTTGCCAGCCACGAGTGAGAGCGACGTGGGGCACCTTGGTCACGAGGATGTCGCTGAAGTGGCTCTGGCTCGACGAGTCGAGCCACCGAAGGGCGCGGACGCGCCTCGTGATCCGGGTGCTGGTCATTGACCGAGCGCGGACACGCCGTCGTACGTTCGCATCAGCGCATCGCAAACACCGACGAAGCGCTCAGATTCTCCGCCTCGCCTCGGACATCCCTTTCTCCGTGACGTCTCCGAACGGGTCCCGAGTGATGGCAGGGCTCGAAACGACCGGCATCGTCATGAGCCGCGATCGTCAATTACGACCAACACACGGTACGACAACACGGGCTCCGACGCCGATCGAATGGCCTCAGCGCCGGCATTGGCTTTCTCGTGAAGAGTTGGGCCTCGTGCGACGCGTCTGTTCGCGCGCCAAGCGCAGAGGTGATGAAAACAACCAAGGGGTGAACGCAGGGTTAGCCCTGCGTTCACCCCTCAGCTGGTCAATCAGTGTTGGTCAGGCCGGTGGGTTGATGACGTTGAGTCCTCCACTTCCGCTCGAGCCGTCGTAGACCGAGTTGCCCGAGTAGACCGCCGTGATGGTGTACGGCGAGTCGACCGTGTGCACCTGCCCTGAGATGGTGCAGCGGGTCACGCCCTGGTTTGCCGGCTTGACGCCGACCACGATCGTGTCGGTACCCGTCTCTTGGCACACGAGCGTGTCGCCCGACGCCCCGGTGATGGTGTAGGTCACCGTGCCTCCGGGTCCACCGAGCGACTCCGTCTGGCGCGAGTCGCCGTGGATGACGGCCCGCAGAACCTCACGCCCGCCGTCGTACGTCGGGTTGGCGCTGGCCACCAGGTCGAGCGTCGTGGGCACCTTGGTCACCAGGATGAAGCTGAAGTTGCTCTGGCTCGACCAGTAGTTCGAGTCACCCACGTAGTCGGCTGACACGTCGTAGAAGCCCGGAGTCAGCACACCGCTCGGCAGATTGAACGTGATCTTGTTCTCGTTGAGCGCCTCCTCCGCCGGGGTCGGCGTCGCCATCCTGAAGGTGCCGCCCGGACCGCCGGTGCAGGTGGGCTTGTTGAACGGGCAGAACGCGAACTCCATCGACCCGGTCGGCGAGCCCGTGCCCGGTGCGATGTCCTGGACCGTCGCGGTGAAGCTCAAGGGCTGGCTCGCGATCACCGATCCCGGAAGAGTCGAGATCGTGGTGTTGGTCAGCGACTTGTCGATGATCTGGGTCAAGGTCGCAGTCGGTGCCGTGTAGTTCGGGTCCACCAACTTGGCCGTGACCGTGTAGACGAGCGGCTTGCCCAACAGACCCTTGGCGAACGAGCACGTCGCCGTGGTCACGCCGCCGCTGGTCGAGACGGGCTGCGTGTTCCCGCCGTCACAGGTGGCCGTGGTGCCTTCGGACCCGGTCACCGAGAAGACGATGTTTCCGGTCGCCGGTGCTCCGCCCGTGGTCACCGTCGCCGTGAAGGCGACGGCCTCTCCAGTCACGAGGCCGCTCGGCACCGAGCTCGACAGCGTGACGGTGGCCGGACTCTTGGTGGCAAAGGCCGGCGCCGCGACCACACCAGTGGCAATCAACGCCAACGCCGCCCCGATGCCCGCTACTCGGGTCAGGGACCGGCCCTTTCCCTTCCATTGTGTTGCCATATATCCCTCCAGTGCTCTGTGTCTCTCGTGCCTTGTCTTGGTATTGCTTTCTTCTTTTGCTGCTTTCCAGCCTTCTCGTGCGCTCTCATTTCCAGCCGAGGGGTGAACGCAGGGTTAGTCCTGCGTTCACCCCCAGCTGGTCAATCAGTGTCGGTCAGGCCGGTGGGTTGATGACGTTGAGTCCTCCACTTCCGCTCGAGCCGTCGTAGACCGAGTTGCCCGAGTAGACCGCCGTGATGGTGTACGGCGAGTCGACCGTGTGGACGTCTCCGCTGATGGTGCAGCGGGCCACGCCCTGGTCTGCGGGCTTGATGCCGACCGGGATCGTGTCGGTCCCCGTCTCTTGGCACACGAGGGTGTCGCCCGACGCCCCGGTGATGGTGAAGGTCACCCTGCCACCGGGTCCTCCGAGCGACTGCGTCTGGCGCGAGTCGCCATGGATGACGGCCCGCAAAACCTCACGCCCGCCGTCGAAGGTCGGGTTGTCGCTGGCCACCAGGTCGAGCGTCGTGGGCACCTTGTCCACCAGGATGAAGCTGAAGTTGCTCTGGCTCGACCAGTAGTTCGAGTCACCGACGTAGTCGGCTGACACGTCGTAGAAGCCCGGAGTCAGCACGCCGCTCGGAAGGTTGAACGTGATCTTGTTCTCGTTGAGCGCCTTCTCCGCCGGGGTCGGCGCCGGCATCACGAAGGTGCCGCCCGGACCGCCGGTGCAGGTGGGCTGGTTGAACGGGCAGAACGCGAACTCCATCGACCCGGTCGGCGATCCCGTGCCCGGTGCGGTGTCTTGCACCGTCGCGGTGAAACTTATGGGCTGGCTCGCGATCACCGACCCCGGAAGAGTCGAGATCGTGGTGTTGGTCAGCGACTTGTCGATGACTTGGGTCAAGGTCGCCGTCGGTGCCTTGTAATTCGGGTCCACCAAGTTGGCCGTGACCGTGTAGACGAGCGGCTTGCCCAACAGACCCTTGGCGAACGAGCACGTCGCCGTGGTCACCCCGCCGCTGGTCGCCAGGTTCTGCGTGTTCCCGCCGTCACAGGTGGCCGTGGTGCCTTGGGATCCGGTCACCGAGAAGACGATGCTTCCGGTCGCCGGTGCTCCGCCCGTGGTCACCGTCGCCGTGAAGGCGACGGCCTCTCCAGTCACGAGGCCGCTCGGCACCGAGCTCGACAGCGTGACGGTGGCCGGACTCTTGGTGGCAAAGGCAGGCGCCGCGACGACACCAGTGGCAATCAACGCCAACGCCGCCCCAATGCCCGCCACTCGGGTCAGGGACCGGCCCTTTCCCTTCCATTGTGTTGCCATGTATCCCTCCAGTGTTTTGTGTCTCTCGTGTCTTGTCGTGTCTCTGTTCTGCTTCTCGGCTCTTCTCGCTTTTTCTCTTCCGCCTGTCTCCTTCGTATCGTCTCTCTTCCTCATCGCCTGTTCTTCTCGTCTTCTGTCGACGCGTCACCGCCCGAGCATGGGACTCTGGCGGTCGCCGTGCTCGGGACGGTGAACCCGGGGTGTGAACGGCAGGGAGTTCGCCCTGCGTTCACACCCCGACAGGATCAATCAATCAGGGATGATCTGGTTCGATCAGGGATGGTCGATGACCTTGAGCAAGAGCGGGAAGTGCGACGAGGCATCGTAGACGGAGTCGCCCGAGTAGGACGACCTGACCACATACGGCGAGTCGGCCGAATGCACTTCACCGCTGATGGTGCAACGAGCAAGGCCCTGGTTCGCCGCCTTCGTGCCCACCGGGATCACGTCGGTGCCGGTCTCCAAGCAGCTCAGCGTGTCACCAGAACGGCCAGTGATCGTGAAGGTCACCGCCCCCGTGGGGCTGCCCAGAGACTGTGTCGCACGCAGGTCCCCGTGGATGGAGGCCCGGATGACCTCGCGACCGCCGTCGAAAGTCGGGTTGTCACTCAGAACCATGCGCATGGTCGTCGGCACGGTGTTGACCAGGAGGAAGCTGAAGTTGCTCTGGCTCGACCAGTAGTTCGAGTCACCGACGTAGTCGGCTGACACGTCGTAGAACCCGGGCGTCAACACACCACTCGGAAGGGAGAACTTGAACCTGTTCTGGTTGTGGCTCTTGTCCCAACTCGTCGGCGCCGACATCTTGAAGGTGCCTCCCGGTCCTCCAGTGCAGGTCGGCGAGTAGAACGGGCAGATTGCGAACTCCATGGAACCCGTCGGCGATCCGGTGCCGGGCGAATTGTCCTGGACCACCGCATTGAAGGTGAAGGCCTCGCCGGCGATCCGAGAGCCAGGCAGCTGCTTGATCGTCGTGTTGGTCAGCGACTTGTTGATGACCTGGGACAACGTGGTGGATCCCGTGTAGTTCGGGTCCACCAGCTTGGCCGTGACCGTGTAGAAAAGCGCCTTGCCCAGCAGACCCTTGGCGAACGAGCACGTCGCCGTCGTCATGCCGCCACTCGTCATGAGCGGCTGGATGTTTCCGCCGTCGCAAGTGGCCGTGGTGCCCTCGGAACCGACTACCGAGAACAGGATCTTCCCGGTCGCCGGTGCTCCTCCCGTGGTCACCGTCGCAGTGAAGGCGACGGCCTGACCCGTCACGAGGCCGCTCGGCACCGAACTCGACAGCGTCACAGTGGCCGCGCTCTTTGTGGCCGGTACGCCAGAGCTGTTCGCCTTCCCTCTCCCGGAGCCCGCGCCTGCCGACGCGGGGTTGGATGAGGATGTGGTGGTCGTGGACGACGCACCTTTGCCGTTGTGGACGCTCTTGGAGAGCGTGCCGACACTCGGCGAATAGGTGGCGTCACCGCTGTACGCCGTACTTACCTGGTACGGGGATGCTGACGCGGACGCCGCCGGGATTGCGCACTGCGCCTGAGACCCGCGTGCTCCTGCAGCGAGTGCAATGGCGTTGCTTCCTCCCGAGCACTGCAGCGTCGACCCGTCGGACCCACGAATTGTGAATGTGACGGTACCCGTGGGCACGCCTTTGCCGCGGGTGACGGTCGCCGTGAACGTGACCGGCTGGCCAGCGACCGCCGGTGTGGCGGTCACCTCCGTCACAGTGGCCTTGCCGCTCCCTCCACCGTTCCCGGCGGAAACCGCCGGCCCGGCGATGAGCGCCGTGGCGACCAATGCGAGAACTGCCCCGATGCCGGCTACCTGAGACAGGGACCGGACCCTTCTTTTCCTTGGTGTAGCCATATCTCTCTCCAGTGCTTCCCTTCTCCTCCTCCAGCGAACTCTTCTACCCGTCAGCCCCTGTTACACCCCGATTTCTGGGTTCGCCTACCGACGCCCCTGTCGTTTCTTGGCGGTCGCTCGCTTCGGACCAAACGTGCTTCCGACTCTGCTGAGGAAACCTGGGGATAATGCGCAGCCTTCTCCTGCGCTCTCATTTCCAGCCGAGGGGTGAACGCAGGGTTAGTCCTGCGTTCACCCCCAGCTGGTCAATCAGTGTCGGTCAGGCCGGTGGGTTGATGACGTTGAGTCCTCCACTTCCGCTCGAGCCGTCGTAGACCGAGTTGCCCGAGTAGACCGCCGTGATGGTGTACGGCGAGTCGACCGTGTGGACGTCTCCGCTGATGGTGCAGCGGGCCACGCCCTGGTCTGCGGGCTTGATGCCGACCGGGATCGTGTCGGTCCCCGTCTCTTGGCACACGAGGGTGTCGCCCGACGCTCCGGTGATGGTGAAGGTCACCCTGCCACCGGGTCCTCCGAGCGACTGCGTCTGGCGCGAGTCGCCATGGATGACGGCCCGCAGAACCTCACGCCCGCCGTCGAAGGTCGGGTTGTCGCTGGCCACCAGGTCGAGCGTCGTGGGCACCTTGTCCACCAGGATGAAGCTGAAGTTGCTCTGGCTCGACCAGTAGTTCGAGTCACCGACGTAGTCGGCTGACACGTCGTAGAAGCCCGGAGTCAGCACGCCGCTCGGAAGGTTGAACGTGATCTTGTTCTCGTTGAGCGCCTTCTCCGCCGGGGTCGGCGCCGGCATCACGAAGGTGCCGCCCGGACCGCCGGTGCAGGTGGGCTGGTTGAACGGGCAGAACGCGAACTCCATCGACCCGGTCGGCGATCCCGTGCCCGGTGCGGTGTCTTGGACCGTCGCGGTGAAACTTATGGGCTGGCTCGCGATCACCGACCCCGGAAGAGTCGAGATCGTGGTGTTGGTCAGCGACTTGTCGATGACTTGGGTCAAGGTCGCCGTCGGTGCCTTGTAGTTCGGGTCCACCAAGTTGGCCGTGACCGTGTAGACGAGCGGCTTGCCCAACAGACCCTTGGCGAACGAGCACGTCGCCGTGGTCACGCCGCCGCTGGTCGCCAGGTTCTGCGTGTTCCCGCCGTCACAAGTGGCCGTGGTGCCTTGGGATCCGGTCACCGAGAAGACGATGCTTCCGGTCGCCGGTGCTCCGCCCGTGGTCACCGTCGCCGTGAAGGCGACGGCCTCTCCAGTCACGAGGCCGCTCGGCACCGAGCTCGACAGCGTGACGGTGGCCGGACTCTTGGTGGCAAAGGCAGGCGCCGCGACGACACCAGTGGCAATCAACGCCAACGCCGCCCCAATGCCCGCCACTCGGGTCAGGGACCGGCCCTTTCCCTTCCATTGTGTTGCCATGTATCCCTCCAGTGCTCTCTGTCAGGTCCACTCTTTACACCGTCTTATGGCTTCCGTAGTGGACGCTCGCCCGATTCGCCTGCTCACGGACAACTGAAAGCAGAAGCCGTCCGTTCGCGCCTTAACTATGCTTCGCCCGAATGCCGCACCGAAAGTGCCACATACCGGATTCCTCCCGTTTCACCAAAATTTTGCGCGCTGTTCACTCATTGTTAGCAGAGCGCCCACTTGAAGTCCATTGTCAGCCGGCAATCCGTCCGTGGTTCCTCTGAAACGTGTTCGTCCAGAAATCCTGAGGATGGAAGTATTTGACAGCACGGCTTCGCAGGTGTAAGGCGCGCACCGCTTGCGCCAGAAGCGGCAGAGGCGAAACGGTAGACGGGGTTTCCGACGACGACAAGTCCTGCGCCGCCACAGGCGACGGGGTCCTTTACTTCACCGACTCCCAGGTGCCTGCCGTGACCGAGACGGTGCTCGTCTTGTCCGCCTTCCCGGCCTTGCCGTAGCCCTTGGCGACAACGTCGTCGAAGACGATCGTCGAATTGCCTCGGGCGGAGTACATGCGTTCCTTGTCGTAGCCGGGTGGCACGATCAGAGAGCTGTGGGAAATCGTGACGTTGCCTCCGGTCACGTCGACACAGGCGACGTAGGCCGAGTGACCGCAGATCAAATGATCGTTCGTGAAGGTGATCGGACCCTTCGGTGACGTGCTCTTCTTGACTGCGTCCACGTAGATCGCGTAGCCCCCCTGCATCTTGGACATCGTGCAGTTCTCGACATTGATGTTGGACGTGAACTGTCCGTCCCCCGCGCCACCATTGGCGAAGAACGCGGCTCCCGCGCCGTCAGCCGTGCATCCGTTGATGGTGACGTTCTTCGCGCCTTCGTTCCCCTGATCCGCTTCCAGGTCGAAATCGTTGATCCCGATGTGGGAGAGGTGGACGGCGGACATGGACACGTCGCTCGCTCCGGCAAGGGCGACGCCGGTCCTGCCTGCACCATTGACGGTCACATGCGTCACCGTGACATTTTCCGACGGGCGGATGATCTTCCCGGAATCGTCCTGGGCGCCGCGCAGCACGTTCAGCTCGATGCCGTCACCGAAAACGTTCGTCACCGTCACGTTCGAGACGGTGAGACCGTCGACGCCGTCCGATCGGATGCCGGCCTCGAACGCGAGGTGCTGATGGTATCCGCCCTGATTGGCACCGACGATCTGCATCGACTCGAAGGTCAGGTGCGATCCTCCGATCAACCAGAAGACGGCGTGCCCCTTGTCGCGCTCGCTCTTGCCGCGTACGTCCTGGGGGACGGTGGCGATCTTGAACTCGCCGCCAGACACGGTCAGCCCCTGGGCGTTCTTCAGCTTCACCCCTTCGTTGACCAGATAGCACGATCCTGGGTGCATCGTCACGGTGGCACCCGCGGGCAGGGACTTGAACCACTTGTGCAGCGCGCTGCTCACGTCCTTGGAGCAATCGGCGGTGATGGACGCCGGCGGCGACGTTGGCCCCCCCGAGGGCGCCACCGGTGTCGACGTACTGGGGCTGCTGGTCGACGAAGTCGTCGTGGCAGGGGGCAATGTCGTGACGGCGCGCTGGGGGGTCAGATGGTGTTCCGACTGCGGGCTCGGCGACGACGAGCACGCTGCCGCGACCACGGTCAGGAGAGCGAGCGACCCGAATACCACGAGCTTCCGGCGGGCAGCGATCGCGCTCACGCGGCGGAGGCTATCGTGACCGGGTTCGCCGAGGACGTCGGGGTCGAGAAACGAAGATGGAGGGCAACGACGTGCCGCCGGCTCGATGCAACGTGAGGGAGGCCACCCGCTCGGACGTGGACGCCGTCGCGGCCCTGCACGTGGCCGAGATCCACGAGGGCTTCCTCGCCACCCTCGGGCGCGGTTCCTCCGGCATCTCTATGCCCGCATCGTCGAGTCATCCCACGGCTTCCTCATCGTCACCGAGACGCAGTCGTCCGAGCAACACGCCGCCCGTGTGAGCGGGTTCGTCGCCGGTGCGCTCTCGGTGCGAAACCTCTACCGCGAGTTCATGTGGCACGACGGGCTCGTGGCCTCGCTGACATCTGCTCCTCAACTGGTGCGGTCGCTGCCGCGCGTGGTCGAGACGCTGCGGTACGGCTCACGGCAGCCGCCGGGCGAGCACTCGGCCTCGGGACCCGAGGCCGAGCTCCTCTCACTGGCCGTTGCGGGCGACAGCCGTCGGCAGGGCCTGGGCGGCGTGCTGGTGGAAGCCTTCCTCTCAGAGGCTGCTTCGCGCGGCTGCACCTCGGCGCGCGTCGTCGTGGGCGCCAGCAACGATGCCGCCGTCGCTCTCTATGGCCGTGGTGGGTTCGAAACCGCGGAAACCCTCGAGGTGCACGAAGGCACTCCGTCCCTTCTGATGCGCACCGACGTCGGCCGGACCGAGCGCCGGTGAGCGCGGGCGTCGACGCCGCAGTGGCGGCCGGAGCCTTCGTCGCCTCGCTCGCCCTGACGCCGGCGGCCGCAACCGTCGCCCGTCGCGTGGGCCTCGTCGACCATCCGGGACCGCTCAAACCGCATGCTCGGCCCACCCCCTATCTGGGTGGCGTCGGGGTGGCAGCCGGGACCGCGGTCGGTGCAGCCGTCTTCCGCCCGTGGCTGCTGGTGCCGCTCGCCATGGCGCTGGCGCTGGGGACCGCAGACGACCTGCGACCGCTTCCTCCGGTCGTCCGGCTGTTGGCCGAGCTCGGCACCGGCGCGGTGCTGGCCTGGGTGATCCCGACCCGCTTCGGTGGACCCGGCGGCTTCGTCCTCGTCATCGTGGCGGCGGTCGCCCTCATGAACGGCTTCAATCTCGTCGACGGCCTCGACGCGCTGTGCGGAATCGTCACCGTGGCGGCGTCGGTCGGGTTCGCCGTTCTGCTCGGAGGGGACGCCCGCGCCTTCGCGCTGGCGCTGGCCGCCGCCACCGCCGGGTTCGTCGTGTTCAACCGCCCGCCGGCGCGGGTCTACCTCGGGGACGGCGGGGCCTACCTCATCGGCACAGCCGTCGCCGCCCTCCTGGCCGAGGCCTGGGCTCCACACCGAAGCCTGGCCACCGGGATCGGGGCGCTCGCCCTGGTGGTGGTACCGGCCGCCGAGTTGGCGCTGGCCGTGCTCCGCCGCGCCCGAAACCGGACCTCGCTCCTGCTCGGCGACCGCGACCATCCCTACGACCAGCTCGTCCGCCGCGGCTGGAGCGCCGCCCGCGTGGACGCTGCCTACGGTCTGGTCGGGCTCGCCCTGCTCGGGATCGCCGTCGGGGCCGCCTCGCTCCCCTCGCCGTGGGCAGCCGTGTTGGTCGCCGCCGCGGTCGCGGTACTTGGCGCGCTCGTGGTTGAGGCAGGATTCCTCTCACCCGGCTCGACTGGGCTCACCGAAAACGCCCAACCCTGAGGCGCCGACCACGTCGCCCAGCCATGACCGCACATCGCACGCCCCAATCATGACCGCCAAACCATGACCGCCCAACCATGACCGACCGCATCTACATGTCGCCGCCCGACCCGGGTGCCGAGGAGCGAGCCCTTCTGCTCGAGGCCTTCGACTCGAATTGGATCGCGCCGCTCGGGCCCCACGTGGACGCCTTCGAGTCCGAGCTCGCCCGACGGGTCGGCCTGGAACACGGGGCCGCCCTTTCGAGCGGCACCGCTGCTCTCCATCTGGGCCTGCTTCTCGTGGGCGTGGGGCCGGGCGACGAGGTGATCGTCCCGACGCTGACCTTCGTCGCCACGGCGAACGCCGTGCGCTACCTCGGCGCCGAGCCCGTCTTCGTCGATTCGGACCCGGCCAGTTGGAACGTCGACACCGGCCTCCTCTCCGAGGCGCTGTGGGAGCGGGCGAGGCGGGGCCGCAGGCCGGCGGCAGTCGTGAGCGTCGACCTCCTCGGCGGATGCCCCGACTACGACCAGCTGACGAAGGTGTGCGACGAGCTCGAGGTGCCGCTGGTCGAGGACGCCGCCGAGGGGCTGGGCGCCACCTTCCGCGGCCGACCCGCAGGATCGTTCGGCGCCTGTGCCGCGTTCTCGTTCAACGGGAACAAGATCATCACCACGAGTGGGGGCGGCATGCTCGTCTCGAGCTCGGGCGAGCTGGTCGCCCGCGCCCGCTTCCTGGCCAGCCAGGCCCGGGAACCGGTTGCCCACTACGAGCACGAGGAGATGGGCTACAACTACCGGCTCTCCAACCTGCTCGCTGCGCTGGGTCGAGGCCAGCTGCGCGGGCTGGACCGGCGCATCGCGCGTCGGCGGGAGATCTTCGAGCGCTACCGGACCGCCTTCGAAGCGGTCGACGGCATTGAGATGATGCCGTTCGGCGACGATGTCGAGCCCAACTACTGGCTCTCCTGCGTCCTGCTCGACCCCGCCCTGCGGGCTGAGCGCGAGGACGTTCGCCTCGCGCTGGAAGAGCTGAACATCGAGGCGCGGGCCGTGTGGAAGCCATTGCATCTCCAACCCCTCTACCGCGACGCGACGACCGTGGGCGGACAGGTGGCGGAACGCATCTTCGAGCGGGGACTGTGCCTGCCGAGCGGGACGGCGCTGTCTGCGGAGGACCAGGAACGGATCATCGACACGGTGCTGCGGGTGATCGGCGGCGGATGAGTTCGACGGCAGGCGGGGCGCGGCCGAGGGGGTGGGTGGCGGGCCCGTAGGGGGCGGTGACGGGGCCGGACCCACGACCGAACCCCGCTTCGCCTATCTGCTGCTGACACACAAGGACGAGCGCGACGTCGAGGAGCTGGCGGAGCGGATCGTCTCGTTGAGCCCGACCGCTCGGGTGGTCGTGCACCACGACGTCGAGGCGGCCGGCCTGCCGTGGGCGGGCAACCCGCCGGAGCCCTTCCACCTGGTCGAGCGCGGGCCCGTGCGCTGGGGTGAATGGTCGATGATCGAAGCCACCACGCGACTGCTGCGCTACGCCGTGGAGAAGCTCGATGCCGACTGGTTCGTGCTCCTCTCGGGCGAGCACCGGCCGGCCGCCGAACTCAGTGGCTGGGAACGGGACGTGGCGGCGTCGGGGGCGGACGCGCTCGTGCGCGCCGACGAGCTCCCGGCGCGCCTCCACTTCGGCTGGCGCGACTTCGAGGCGAACCGGTACCTGGCACGCGGCCGGCACCGCTGGTACCGGGTGCCGCGCCCGCGCTCGCATCTTGCGCACCGGGCCATTGGCGGGGCGATGAAACTCGGCCGCGGGGCGCATCCTCTGGTGGCGATCGAGTACTTCCACCGGCACGACGCCTGGCTGGTCGGCCTGCGCCGGCGCGCCGGCGTGATGCGGGGGCGACGGTTCTGGCGCGGCTCGCAATGGCTGGCGCTCGACCGCCGTGCCGCAGACGCGGTCCTCCACCCGGATCCCGCGGTGAGGGCCTGGTTCGAGAAGAGCTTGATCCCCGACGAGACCTACCTCCAGACGCTGCTCCGCATCACCCCTGGGCTCTCGGTCGCCGACCGAGCGACGTCCTTCGTGCCCGAGGAGCCCGACCGGCCCACGCCGGGCTGGATGTATCTCTCGACCGACGACCTGCCGGCGGTCTGGGCATCCGGCGCAGCCTTCGTCCGCAAAGTCGACCGCAGCGGGCGTCCCGACGTCGTTCGGGCGATCGATGCGGCAGTGGATCGTCACCGCTCACCGACGCGACCGGGTACGGCGCCGCCCTCGGACTGACCTGCGACATCACCCGGGTTGCGCCGAAATGGCCTATTTCAGGCTGGTCTACACTCCCAGCCGAAACGGGCCGACACGCCGCCTCCCTGTCAGGGTCGCGGGCACGAGAGTCGTCACGTCGTCGCGGTTGGGATCATCGGTTCAGGGGTCGTAAGGGTCATCAGTGGAGGCTGCCATGTCCACCAAGGCGCGCCAGGAGGCGGCGCCGCGCCCCGAGGTGGATCGCAGGCCGGGGCGCGAGGCGCGCTTCGCCTACCTGCTCATGACGCACCGGGACCCGGCGCACATCGAGGACCTGGTGGACCGCGTGCTCGAACTGAGCCCGCACGGCCACGTGGTGGTGCACCACGACGCAGCCGCTCCGGGGCCGCTTCCCTACGACGGTCGAGGTCCCGAGCGCGTCCACTTCACCGAGCGCCGGCGCATTCTGTGGGGTGACTGGTCGATCGTCGACCGGACGCTGCAGATGATGCGCGACGCGATCCGGCTGGCCGACGCGGACTGGTTCGTCATCATCTCGGGTGAGCACCGCCCCGTCACCGACCTCGGGCAGTGGGAACGGGCGACCGCCGCCTCGGGCGCGGACGCGCTGGTGGAGGCGGACGCCTTGGCGCCACGTCTCCGGTTCGGTCGGGCCTCCGGGCGGGCCGAAGAGGACGCTCAAATGTTCCTCGCGCGTTGCCTTCACCGGTGGGTGTCGATGGACCAACCGCGAAGCGGCGTCGCCCACAAAGGGGTCGGCGGGCTCTGGAAGATCTCGCGGTACGTCCAGCCGTTGGCCGCGATCGAATACTCCCACCGGCGCAAGACGTGGTTCTTCGGCACGCCTCGCCCGCGTGGCCCGCTGACCGGATGGACCTTCTACAAGGGGACGCAGTGGATCGCCTTCAACCGGCGGGCCGCCGAGACCGTCCTCGGGACGGACGCCGCGGTGACGGAGTGGTTCAGCCACGGCCACATCCCGGACGAGACGTACCTCCAGACCGTGCTCAACCACGATCCGAGTCTCGACGTCCGCAACGCAGTGGTGACGTACGTGCCGCCGATGATCCTGCCGGCGCCGGGCCAGACAAGGTGGATGGTCCTCGGCGAGGAAGACCTGCCGACGGTCTGGGCCTCCGGCGCGGCCTTCGCCCGCAAGGTCGACCCGGTCGAGCGGCCCGACGTGCTCCGAGCGATTGACCAGGAAGTCGAACGCCGCCGTGCGCTCGTCTCCGAGGCTTCGAGCAAGACGACGAGTCCGCAAGAGTGAGCGCACCGGAGGTGCGTCAGGATTGGGCGCCGTGCCTCGCTGTGGTCGGCATGCACCGAAGCGGAACCTCGGCCACAGCCGGGCTCCTCATCGGTCTTGGCCTCGACGGTCCGCGAGAGGACGACCTGATCCCGGCGGACAGCTCCAACGAGCGTGGCCACTGGGAGAGCGAGTCGGTGCACCAGTGCAACGCGCACATCCTCACTGCCCTCGGCGCCACGTCGTATGCGCCACCTGTGGTCGAGCCTGGCTGGGAGACCGAGCCGCGTTTCGACGACGCGCGCCGCGAGGCGGTGCAGTGGTTCACGTCGACCTCGTCGGGTCGGCCACTGGTGCTCAAGGACCCCCGCCTCTGTCTCACACTCCCTCTGTGGCGCACGGCCATCCCGGCCCGCCTGGGCGCGGTACTCGTGCTGCGCGACCCCATGGAGGTGGCGCGCTCGCTGCGCGCCCGTGACCACATCCCGGTCATGCTCGGCTTGGCCATGTGGGACCGCTATCTGCGCTCGGCTGCTGCCGGCCTGGCCGGCCTGCCGTCGCTCGTGATGGAGTACGACGCCATGCTGGCCAACCCGGTGAAGGCCACCGAGGCGATGAGCGCATTCCTCGAGCAGCAGCTGGGCGTCCGGGCCGTATCGGAGACCCGTGACACCGCCGCCGGCCGGCTCGACCCGCGGCTCCGGCACCAGGACACCGGACGCGACGAGTACGACGACATCGTGCGGCCGCTGCGGGACTTCTACGGCGTGCTCGCCGATCGCCGGGGCGGCCACGATGCGTGGCAACCTCCCGCCCTGCCCTCCGCACCGCCCTGGGTCGACGATGTCGTGTTCCTCCGCCGTGAGTTCGCCTCGGCCGTACGCGAGCTGTACTGGATCAAGGAATCGCGGGCCTACCGTGTGGTGTCGGGGTTGTGGCGCATCAAGGGAGGCGGGGCCTCGCCGCTCGAGGGTCCGGCGTCGAGTTCGGCGGGCGCCGTGGACAAGGAGACGCTGTGACGACGGGGAGAGACGTGCCGGCGGGGCGGCACGCCGTGGTGGTGGGCATGCACCGCAGCGGCACGTCGGCCGTGGCGAACGTGCTGTCGCGCCTCGGCCTGGCCCTGCCGGACGAAACCGATCTCATCATTCCCGGCCCCTACAACGAGCGCGGCTACTGGGAGACTCACCGGTTCGTGGCCTACGACGACCGCGTGCTGCGCCACCTCGGTGGCACCTGGTCGGTGCCGCCCGCACCGGTTCCGGGCTGGGAACTGGTCGAGGACGTGGCCATGGCCGAACTGCGCGCTGGAGCACGGGAGTTCGCCCGGGTGGAGTTCACGGACCCGCACCTGGTGCTCAAGGATCCCCGCCTCTGCATCACGCTGCCACTGTGGCGCACCGTGTTCGAGCCGGCGCCGGTTGCCGTCCTGGTCGTGCGCGACCCGCTCGAGGTGGCGCGCTCGCTCGAGCACCGCAACAACTTCCCGCTCACCCTCTCGCTGGCGCTGTGGCGGCGCTACGTCCAACAGTCCCTTGTCGCGGTCCAAGGTCTTCCGGTGTTCGTCGTGGAGTACAGCGCGCTGCTGCGCGACCCGGAGGGGGGCGTGGGATCGCTGCGTTCCTTCCTGGCCGAGCACGGCCTACCCGTCGACGCGGAGACTTCGGGGGCGGTCGAGGCGCTGGCGCCGGACCTGCGTCATCATCGTGACCGGGCCGACGAAGACCACCAGGCGCTCGAGGCGGTGCTCGGCGAACAGCGCGAGTTCGCCGCGACGCTCGTCCGCCATGGCGGCGCCGAGACGTGGGCACCGCCTCCGCTGGCGCCGGAGCCAGGCTGGGTGGGCGACCTGATCGGACTGGTTGCGTCCGGCGAGATGGTCACCTTCGCCGAGGCGGCGGCGCGGCGCGAGCTGCGCAACATCAAGCGCTCACGCCTCTTCGGCGCGACGCGGGCGATCTGGCGCGCCACCTCGACCGGGCCGGCACTCTCGCGGGACCCCGAGGGCATGCCTGCCTCCGGCCCCGCGGTCGGCGCAACGCCGACGAACGGGTCCGGGGCCACCACGTCACGGCACTGGGGCGAGACCGTGGGGCGCTGGTCCGGGTCGGCACGCAGCGTCCTGCGCAACCGTGGGCGCGCACCGGCCAATGTCGGGCTGCCCCACGAGGACAACCCGGCCGATCCGTCGACGTTGGACGGGTTCCTGCTCATGGCGGTGATCAAGTCGTGGATGGACGAGGACGTGATCGGGGCCACGGTGCAGAACCTCAGGGCGCACGGGTTCGACGGCGTGTACCTCGTGGACAACGCCAGCACCGACGCCACGGTGCCGAACGCCGTCAAGGCCGGGGCCGAGATGGCCGAGGTCTACGAGACCGAGGCCTTCGACGGCCGGCTGGTCCAACCTCTCGTGAACGCGGTCGTCGTACGCGAGTCGTTGCGGACCCGGGCCGACCACGTCTGGTGGCTCCTGCTCGACAGCGACGAGTTCCCCGAGGGTCCCGGCGGCATGTCGCTGCGCGAGTACCTCTCGGGCCTGGACCGGCGCTTCCGCGTGGTCGGCGCGAGCTTCATGAACCACGTGCCGAGCAGCAAGCCCGAATACGTCGAGGGCTTCCACCCCATCGACTTTCAGCCCCTGTGCTACCCGTTCGAACCGGCAAACCATCCGCCCTGTGAGCTCGGCCACTGGAAGCATCCCCTGCAGCGGTTCGACCGACACGGCCAGTTCGTCCTGAGCAACGACGGCGCTCACACCGCTTTTGCGTCGGAGCGGCTCGTCGAACCCTCGATCGGGATCGTGACCCACCACTTCCAGTACCGCGACGAGGAGCGGACACGTGCGAAGCTCGAGCTGGTGTGCGGCACATCGAGCCCGCGCGCTGGGCTGCACTCGTCGGCGGGGTTCAGCGGGTTCGCGCGGAGGAAGCGGTCCCTCGACGCCGTCTACTCCCGGCGCTGGTCCGACATGGACGTGCTCCCCAATCGGCAGTCGAGCGCGAGCCTGAGGCCGCAGCCGTGGCCGTACGATGCCGACGTGCGCCGGTGGTACCCGCGCGAAGAGGCCGAGTCCGCCCGGCGCAACGGGGCCGAGCGGGAGCGGGAACGTCCAAGTCGATGACGACCTTCCTCGCCGGCCGCGAGTATCCCCCCAAGATCGACCCGTCGCTGGGACCGGTCGTCGTCGGCGGTGTCGGGGGAAGCGGGACCCGAGTGGTGGCAGAGATCATGCGGCATCTCGGCGTCTACACGGGCTGCGTGCTGAACAAGGCAGGGGACAACAAGTGGTTCTCGCTCCTGTGCAAGCTGCCCCGGTTCAGCCTCGACCCGTCGTCGCCCGACGCCGAGCTCTTCGACCGTTGCGTCGACCTGCTGGAGCGTGCCATGACGGGCCAGCTCGGCCCCGACCGCGCCGATCGCCGTTTCATCAACCAGCTGATCGATCGCTGGGCGAAGATGAAGCGCGAGCGCCCGCTGCCCGACGACCGCTCGGTCGAGTGGGTGCGGGGCCACGCGGCTTCGCTCCGGGTGTCGCGCGAGCAGTGCCCGGAGGGCGCGCCGATGTGGGGCTGGAAGGAGCCGAACAGCCACCTGTTCCTGCCACATATGCAGCGGCACTTCGGGGACCGCATGCGCTACGTGCACGTCATCCGTCACGGGATCTACATGGCGTACAGCACCAACCAATCCCAGGCGATGCGCTGGGGGCCCCAGTTCGGACTGGCCGAGTGCGTGCCCCAACCGACGCCGACCCAGTCGCTCGACTACTGGCTGGCGTCGAACGAGCTGGCCGTCCGCCGTGGGCGGGCCATGCCCGAGGGCTCGTTCTATCTCCTGAACCACGACGACCTATGCACCAACCCCCGCGACGGCGTGGCTCGCTTCGTCGAGTTCCTCGGCTTCTCTCCGTCTCCAGCCGAGATGGAGTTCCTCGTCTCGCTCCCCGAGCGGCCCAAGTCGGCCGGCCTGACCTTGAACGAGATGCGAGAGCAATTCGGGGACGAGCGGCTGGGGAGGGTGAGCGACCTCGGGTTCAGGCTGGAGGGTGCGGCGTAACCGCAGCGTCTGAGACGCCGCGACCGGGCTCCCGGGTCTTCGTCTCGAAGCGGCGATAGAACTCCGAGTCGACACAGATGTCGCGATAGATCTCGTCCGAGCGACGGCCCTCCTGACGGATGTAGGCGTTGAGCTTGCGCGCCTTCAGACTGTCGCGCGCCAGACGCGCCAGCTGCGGGGCGTGGCGCGGACGCAGCTGGCGGATGGACTTGCCATGTGCTCTGGTCTTGAGCCACAGATAGTCCTCGTTCTCGGCCACCGGAACGTTCGCCTCGTCCGCCCTGGCGATCGGGGGCCGGAACCCCGCCCCATGGTGGTACACGTGGTGCTCATAGATCCCGTAGAGCACCGGGTGCAGGTTCACCGCGTTCGAACGCAGGATCGGCCGCCACCCGATGGAGCGCTCGTCGAGAATCGAGAGCAGCCGGCCACCGACGTCCTGGGCCTCGACGCCCTCGGCGGTGAGCCACGTGCCGGGGCGCCAGTCGCCACCGACGTCGTTCCAGAAGCCCACCGTCGTCACGCAGAAGCACGGGTGGGGCTGGACGTCCCCGGCGTTCTCGTCCCGACGTACGGCTGCGAGCGGGTGCGGCGAGAGGAGCTTCTCCATCCACGCATCAAGCGGCCTCACCGGAAACGCGTCCCCGTCGAGGAACATGAGCAGGTCGTCGGGCTCGGCGTGGACCGAGATCTCCTTCGCCAGCTCGTTCAGCTTGTCCGGATGGGTACCGTCCGAACGCGTCACGAAGTCGAAGCTGGCGTCGTGTCGGCGATCCTCGACCCCCTGCAAGTTGGCGAACACCCGGAAGGGAGTGTCGAGGCAGGCTTCGAGGTAGCGCCGCTGGGGCTCGACCCATTTGGGATCGACCCAGTGGACGGTCGCGACGTAGATCACGCCGCGCACGGTCTCGGCCCCGTCACCGGCGCGGGCGTACCACTCCATGGTGGCGCGCAGACCCTGGCGCAGCGGCGTGGGCTCGAGGTGCGGGAACAACGAGCGCAACCTGGTCGAGTCGCCCTGGGAGTCGTGGACGTCACCGGGCCGCGGCGGTCCGTGCGTCCGGGCCAGGGGGTGACCGACGAGCTCCTCCAAGAGCGCCACCAGAGAGAGCAGCGAGGTGTTCGTCCCGAAGGCCAGATTGACGGGGCCGTCGAAGGTCACCTGCCGCGCCAGTGCGTCGCAGACGACGGCGGCGACGTCACCGACGTAGGTGAAGTCGCGGGTCTGGGTCCCGTCGCCGTGGATGGTGAGGGGGAGTCGGACTGGGCGGCGCTCACGAAGGCGGGAATGACCGCGGCGTAGGCGTGGTCGGCCCGCTGGGAGGGACCGAACACGTTGAAGAAGCGAACGCAAGGACGGGCGAGCCGAACGAGCGCGCGTAGGCCATCGCGTAGGACTCGGTCGCCAGCTTGCTCGCGGCGTACGGGCTGGCCGGGCGGGTCGGATGGTCTTCGGGGGTGGGCATGGCGACCCCCCTGTCCGTAGACCGACGAGGACGACGCGACGACCACCGGAGCACCAGTGGCCCGGGCCGCTTCCAGTACGACCAGCGTGCCGGTCGCGTTGGCGTCGTGGCTGGCGCGGGGATCCTGGAGTGAGCGGGCGACGGCCGGGACCGCCGCGAGGTGCACCACGGCGTCCGACGCCGGCCACCAGCCGGTCACCAGCTCGGTCGTCGAGAATGCTGCCTTCGACGAACTCGACGTCTGACACCCGAGAGGTTCGAGGCGAGGCCCGTCGAGAGGTCGTCGAGCGCGACCACTCGCCCTGCCTGGCCGTCTCCGCGCAGCGCGCGGCAGACGTGGGAACCGATGAAGCCGGCTCCGCCGGTGACGAGGACGTCCACCTAGAGCCGCTCCACGGTCGGACCGTTCAACTGCCCGCGGGTGTCGAGGAAGTAGCCGGCCTGCGCCGGCGAGGCGGTTCAGGTCGAAGGCGTCGTGGTCGGTCACGAGGACCACGGCGTCGGCCGCGGACGACCTCCTCGGCGGTCGGCATCGACCGAGCACCGGCGGTCCGTCGTCGAGCGTGTCGGCGAGCGAGCCGAGGTCTGCGACATGAGGGTCGGCCACGCACGACCTGCGCACCGGCCCGCCGCAGGAGCTGGACGATCACCGCGCCCGGGCTCTCTCGGGCGTCGCCGGTGTTGCGCTTGTAGGCGATGCCGAGGACCAGCACCCGGCTGCCCTTGCAGCGGTTTGGCGGCCCGGTTGAGGCCCTCGGCCAACCGCTTGACGACGTATTCGGGCATGTGGTCGTTGACGTCGTTGGCGAACTCGACGAAGCGGAAGGTCTGCCCGAGGGAACGGCGCACCCGCCACGACAGGTAGCTCGGGTCGATGGGGAGGCAGTGGCCGCCGACGCCCGGGCCGGGCTGGAACGACATGAACCCGAAGGGCTTCGTGGCGGCGGCGTCGATCGCGGCCCACACGTCGATGCCGAGGTCGTTGGCGTAGACCGCCAGCTCGTTCATCAGCGCGATGTTGACGTGCCGGAACGTGTTCTCGAGGAGCTTCGTCAGCTCGGCCTCACGTGTGCCCGAGACGGGCACGGTCCGCTCGACGACGGTCTCGAAGAACCCCTGGACCGCGGCCAGCGACGCCTCGCTCACGCCCGAGACGACCTTCGGCGTGTTGACCAAGGTCCACACGGGGTTCCCGGGGTCGATCCGTTCGGGGCTGTAGCCGAGATGGAAGTCGACGCCGGCACGCAGACCGGACTCCCCTTCGAGGATCGGCGCCACCAGCTCCTCGGTGGTGCCCGGGTACGTCGTCGATTCGAGGACGACCACCGATCCGGGGCGCACGTGTGGCGCGAGGCTGAGCGCGGCGCGCTCCACGTGCGACAGGTCGGGCACACCCTCGCGCAGCGGCGTCGGCACGTCGATCACGGCGACGTCGAAGCCCTCCAGGTGGGCCTCGTCACCAGTCGGCCGGTAGCGCCCGGTCGCCAGCGCCTGGCGCACCTCCTCGGCGGTGACGTCGGTGACGAAGGAGTCGCCATCCGCCAGCGCTTTGACCCGGCTCACGTCGGGGTCGAAGCCGACGACGTGGTGTCCGGCGGCGACCGCCCGCATGGCGAGCGGGAGGCCGACGTAGCCCTGCCCGAGGATCGCCACGGTGCACAGGCGCGGCACGGCCGCGCCCGGTGGGTTCGTGTCCTTGCTCGTCATTGGATGTGGGATCCCGTCCGCTCAGCCGGGTCCCTCGGCCCGGGACACCGATTCTGGCTCACGCCGGGGAGGCCCCGGGTCGCGGACCGGTGACGGGTGGGCCTCGAGACGCCGTCGATCGCGGCGGTGGGGCCGGTAGGCCCGGCTCCAGGCCGAGATGGGGACGACGTCGGGCACCGAGAAGGTGTTCCAAGCGATGTTGACGGCCTCGGCCAGGACGGCCTCGATTCGCCAGGCCGAGGCGAGCGACTCCACCCGCCGGAGACTCAGCTCCTCGTTCAACGTGAGCTGGACCACGTCGCGCTGGGCGAGGAGGTGCCCGGGCGGGTCGACCCGCGCCTGCACGCACGCCGCCAGGAGCCGTTCCTCCGACCCGAGCGCCCCCAGACGGACGCCGCGCGGCGTGAAGCGGACTCGATTTGCGAACAAGTCGCGCACGGAGACGGGACCGCCGATGCCCTTCGGAGCGAACGAGGAGTGGATCCTGACGGGAACCCCGTTCCTCGACAGGTGGGTGACCAGGCGTCGCCGGCGTGACCAAGAGCGCTGCTCCCCCGGGAGCAGGATGCCCTGCTCTTCGAGCATGGACTCCGCCTCCTCCTCGTGCTCGGGCGAGACGAGGATGTGGACGGACTCGTAGAGCCGCAGGGCCGAGGGCTCGTAGTCGAACGTTGCCGTGGCGGCTCCCCGGATGATGCAGCTCTCGATGGAACGGTGGTCGAGAGCGGAGACGATCTCGTCGATGCACTGTCCCGCGGCGTCCCGTCGCGCTTCGGCCGCTTTTGTGCGCTCGTGCAAGTCCTTGCGTTGCACATCTGTGACCGGCATGGCGCCGGCGTCGGCGGCCGACTCGGCGAACTTCAGTAGCAATCCCTTATCGAGTTGGGCCAACAGCTCGTCCCAGGCATCGGAGCGGAGCGGCCCGTCGGCGAACCGCCGCGTGGAGGGATAAAGCCCGTAGCCCGCGATGGCGACGAGGAGGTCGGACCGGCTCACGCCGGGATTTCGTGCTCGACAGCGAAGGGCGCGGGCGGCCCGAGCTCGGCCTTCTCGGCCTTCTCGGCCTCCCCGACCTTGCCGTGCCCGTTGACCGGCACGGCGGCGGCGCTTTCCTCGGACACGATGTCGAACAGCACGCGACGGGCCCGCACTTCGTTGCGGTCCGCCGTGGCGGTCCATAGCTCGGCGAGTCCTGCGCTGAGCTGGCCCGCGATCTTCCTGAGGGGAGCGCTCCAGGCGCAGGATCGACGGGTGCTCCGTCGGCGCCAGGTGCTCGTCCTCGTTGTGCAGGTGCTCGTGGATCTTCTCGCCGACGCGCGGCCCGGTGATACGGATGCGGATGTCGGTCCCAGGGTGAAAGCCCGACAGCCTGATCATGCGGTGCGCGAGCTCCAGGATGGAGAGCGGTTCGCCCATCTCGAGCATGTAGACGTCACCGCGGTCGGCCAACACCGCGGCTTGGAGCACGAGCTGGACCGACTCCTCGACGCTCATGAAATAGCGCGTCATGTGCGGGTCCGTCACCGTCACCGGCCCCCCGGCGGCGATCTGGCGGCGGAAAGTCGGGATGACACTCCCCCGGCTTCCGAGCACGTTGCCAAAACGGACCGCGCAATAGGGGAGCCCGTCAGGAGCGCGGTCCGCCAACAGCTGCTCGCCCAGCCGCTTCGTCGCACCCATGACGCTCGCCGGTCGCACCGCCTTGTCGGTCGAGATGAACACGAACCGCTCGGTCTCGACCTCGGCCGCCAGCTCGATCACGTTCAGCGTGCCCATCACGTTGGTCGTCACCGCCTCGACCACGTGGGTCTCCAGGATCGGGACGTGCTTGTGCGCGGCCGCGTGGAAGACGACCTCGGGCCGCCACCGCGTGAACACCTCAGCCAGCGCCTCCCGACAGGAGACGTCGGCCAGGATCTGCTCGCTCTTGCACGTCGTCGTCGAGGCCACGTCGTGGAGGTGGGTCTCGTCGTGGTCCAGCATGATGAGGACCTCGGGCTCGGAATTCGCCACCTGCCGGCAGATCTCCGACCCGATGGATCCCCCGGCCCCGGTGACCAGGACGCGGCGCCCCTCGAGGGCGCGACGCACCGAGGCCAGGTCGGTGGTGACCTCCCGCCGCCCGAGCAGGTCCTCGATCCGGGGCTCCCGGGCGGCGCGCACCGACACCGCGGCCGGATCGGTCACGTTGCCGACGAGCTCGCGGAGATCGGGCACGATCTTCATGGTGATCTCCGCGTCCTCGGCCGCGCGCAGACATCTCTCCACCAGCGCAGTGGAAGGGTTGGGCACCGCCAGCAGGATCTGTTGCACCTGGAGCTTCTCGACGGCGAGCGGAATGTCGTCGATGCCGCCGACGACAGGGACGCCCATGAGCGAGAGGCCGTGGGTCCGGCGGTCCTCGTCGAAGACGGCGACCGGGAACAGTCCGGCTGTCGGGTTGCGCGACATGTCGCGGATGACTGCTGCGCCCAGGTCCTTGCTGCCGACGACACCGACGCGAAGGCCCATGCCTCGGTTGGCTCGCTGCCAGCCGAGCAGTCTCGAATGGAAGCGGAGCAGCCCGATGCCGAGCATCGTCAGCACACACGCGAGCGGGAGGGCGATGAGCGGCACCTTCGTGACGTGCCGGCCGAGGCCCAAGGGGTAGAGCACCAGCATGATCACGAGCGTCGTCAGACACGCCGCCACGATGTTGCGGGCCTCGTCGATGCCGGCGTACTTCCATATCCGTCCGTAGAGGCCGAAGAACCGGTTGGCGACCAGCTGCACCACGAGTGCGACCGACAGAAGAGGAATGAGCTTGACGAAGTAGTTGGCGGGCGCGCGATCGTGCAGCGTGATCACGAGCGCCAAGAAGTAGGCCGTGACGATCACCGCGCCGTCGAGAGCGACGAAGACGAGCTTCGAGCGGACCTTGGTCGCCATCAGACTGAGGCGTAAGGCGCTTGAGGCTCTCGGCTCGGTTGACATCACGCTCCTGGGGTTCGACTCACGGTGGGCTTCGGCTCGCTCCAACAGCGGCCGTGAGGGGTCGTTGTGAGCCGCATCCGTCCTACTCGCCACCTCCAACCCACGGATGCGGGTCTCCCCCTCATATGTTGAGCAATCAGGTTCGCACCAGATTGCATGGAAGGGCGCCGGCGGTCAAGTGCTCTCTGTGCCCCTATGCAGGGGTTACAGCAACGTAGCAAAGGATTTACTCGCACGTAGCACGGCGTTCGCACCCGGTTGGCGGTCGTCCCGACCCGGACTTCTGCTCCGATGATCCCCAACCGTTTTCACGCCCTGTGTCAACATGGACCTTGCGGGCCTTCGCCGGCCGAATTGGGGCGACATTGAGGTTTCGTTAGTGATCTGCGATGATTTCAGCGAGCCGGCCATGCCGTATGCGTCGCGGTGCGCCGGTAGGAAGCGGAGGGGCGCCGCGGTTCAAGCAAAGGAAATCCCCGCGAGCAGGTGAATTCCAGTTGGCCCATGCCCTGGTTTAGTATCCGCGTCGTTGCCCCGAGCGTTGGCACCTCGGCGGCCCACCGCCCTTCGTCCCCCCACGCACCCACCTCCGGAGGTTGAGTTGGAGCCCATCTCCTACCTGAAGGCCCCGCTCCGCCGCTGGCCGGTGGTCGTCGCCTTGGTGCTCATCCTGGCCATTGTCGCCGTGCTCGTCCCGTACCACGGAAAGTCGGGGAAGTATGCGACGAGCACCTATGAGGCGGTGTCCGACGTAGGCCTGACTCCGGGCTTCCAACAAAACAAGCTCGGAGCCAAGCTGAGCCAGACGCAACTGGAGTTCTTCGCCCATGAGCCGGCGGTGCTCGAGGCGGCAGCCAAGAAGGAGAACGTCAAGGTCACCAAGAAGCTCCAGAACGATGTCGTCATCACGAAGACCAAGAAGAAGTCCGGGTCCTCAGGGAGTAAGAAAGAGACGAAGGGGATCATCGGCATCGCTGTCCTCCAACCGAAGAAGAAAGAGGCGGCGAGCTTCACCAACGCCTTCGTGTCGGCTCTGGACTCGTATGCCGTGGTCCAGCTCGATGCACAGCAAAAGCAACAGATACAGGTGGAGACCGCCTACATCCACAATCTCGAGACTGCGATCCAGAACCTCCACCACAAGAAGCCGACGACCACCTCCTCGACGACCACGACCACCACACATCCGAAGACGACCCCGCACCACGCGCACCACGCGCACAAAGCGCATCACACGACGACCCCCACGAAGCCGAAGGCGGCCCCGAACCTTTCGAATCGCTCGAACGCACCGGCGAGTACGTCCAGCACGAGTACCACGACGAGCACCACGACGAGCACCACTCAGGCCAGCACGTCGAGCACCCAGGCCGCTGCGTCACTCTCGGCGTATTCACCCTCGGACGGCGCTGGAACCCAACAGCCGAGGATCGACCTGGTGGAAACCACCCCGACCGCGGCGACGACGCCGTCGCTGCCCGTGACGACTCCGACGATCACGCCCGTGCCCGTGATAATCGTGCCGTCGACCGGCCCCACCATCCCGGGTCAGTTCGGCGTGACGACGACCACCACCACAGAGCCGTTCGCGAAGCTGGTCGAGACCCAGCAGTTGCGGGTCCTGAGCAACCAGCTGGCCAATTCGCAGGCCGCTCTCCTCAAGCTCCAGGCGGAGGGCGCACCGCAATCCGGGATCCACGTGGTCTCGCCCGCAACGCCACAGGAAGCAAAGAAGCTGAACCCGCCGCCATCCATCCTCGGCAGCCGCAAGGTACGCCTCGCACTGGGGCTGCTCGTCGGCGCCATCCTCGGGATCCTCGTCGCCTGGCTGCTCGACGGCTTGGACCGCCGGATCCGCACGTCCAAGCGCGCCGAGCAGGTGTTCGGATTGCCCGTCGTCGTCGAGGTCCCCGGGTCCAATGCGAAGACGCTTTCGGTGATCCCGGTGGTCGACATCGTCGTGGACCCCTTCTCGGACGCCTCGGAGGCCTACCGCAAGCTCCACGTGGCGATCATGAACGCCCCCACGGTCACGTGGGTCAGGCGCGGCTCGGGCTTCGACGAGGAGCCCTGGGGCATGCAGTATCGCCCGCCCGCCGAGCTACCTCCGGCCGCCCCTGTCCCCGCCGCGGCACGGCGTCGCCCGGCCCCGGCGCGGCAGCCGCCGATCCTCCGGATCCCGGCACCACCGGTGAGCCATCCTCCGCCACGACGAGTGAGATGCGCCTCCCCGTCGCGGCGAGAGCGGGCACGCTCGTAGCGCCCAGGCGCAAACGGTTCTCCATCCTCGTCACCTCACCCACCGACGAGCCGACCCGGTCCCTCGTCGTCGTCAACCTGGCGGCAGTGTTCGCCGAGGCTGGCGACCGCGTGCTGGTCGCCACGACAGGCGGGATGCGTACCGAGGTTGAGGGCAACGGCAAAGGCCCGAAGTCGTGGGAAGGCCCCGACGAAGAGATGGACGCATCGGAGCTGGTGGCCAACGCCAGGCCGTCGCAAATTCCGGGTGTCTCCAGCCTCGCCCTGGGCCAAGTCTTCACGAACCCGAGCCGCTTCGCTCTGCAGGCCCCCGCACTGGTCGACGCGGCCCGCGACGTCGTCGACGTGCTCTTGCTGGAGGCACCGCTGCTCTCGACCCAGGACGGCGCGGCCCTCCTGCCGGCCGCCGACTTGGTCGTCGTAGTCTGCGAGGCCTGGAGGACCACCGTGGCCGACGGCGTCCGCACACAACGGCTGCTGGCCCAACGACGGCCGCCCGTGCTCGGGCTGGTGATGACCGCCATGCCTCCGGAGAAGCACAGCATTCACGCCAAGTCCTGACGCGGCGCGAGGTGTCGCCCCGGGCAGTGGGGTGACGACGTGCTCGCTGCTCAGTCGGGCTCCTGTCGGTGCTCGCCCTTCTCACGTTGGTAACGCGGGTGAGGACCAAAGCGCCGGCGCACACCATCGAGGAGGCCGTGCAGTGTGGCCCACCGCTCGGCGGCGCTCGGCGCCAGCTGAATACGACGGGCGGAATAGAGCAGGTGCCACGCCGGCCAGCGCGCGGCGCCGTGTGCCCGCGCCAGGTGGAAGAAGTTGCGAGCGACGTAGTAGGCACGCCAAGGTTCGTCTGCGTCGACCGGCCGGTGCTCCGAAAGCGCCCGGTCCCGCCCCGACGTCGTCTGCACCTCCGCCGCGACGCGTGCCGACTCGGTGTCGGCCATGACGGCGAAGCCGGCAGCACGGACGCGGCAAAAGAAGTCGAAGTCCTCTAAGCCGAAGAACCAGGCCTCGTCGGGCAGCACTCCCCGCTCGACAACTCGTCGCGACACGAGCGTCGCCCCCCAACAGGCAACGTCGACCGGCACGAGCGCAGGGTCGCCGGCGTCGGGGACCAGATTGACCGAGTGGCCACGGCCGACGAACCGGCGCCCGTAGCCGACGACGGCGCCCGTCGACGACTGTGCCGGGTCGCTCTCGAGCAGACCGACGAGGCGCGCCACCCGAGGCGTGGGAAGGTCGAACAGCCCGACGTCGTCCTCACAGAGGTAGGCCCATCGGACGTCAGGATCCTCGAAGGCCGCCACCAGGCCGGCCCGGAACCCGCCCGCAGGCCCCGTGTTCCGCTGAAGGCGGACCATCCGTACCGAGGCCTCGAGGGCGGGGTCGTCGAGTCCGCCGCTGCCGTTCACCACCACCACGACGCGCGCCGGCTCGAAGCCCTCCTCGCTCAACAGCGAGCGGACGACGCTCCCGGCGAGATGGGGGCGGCGATGCGTGAGCACGACCGCAGTGACGCCCGATGCGTTCGGGGATTCTGGGGCCTCACCGGACACCGGCGTACCCTACCGTTCGATCACAATCCCTCATGGCGGAGAGAGTGAACGAAGCCGCTCCCCCGCACTGCATACACATCGGTCGATCCTTTCGTGGGCACTCCGACGGAATTGCACCCCCGACGGAAATGCGCCCCGACGGAATTGTTGTGCACGGTGACATCGACCATGGAGTCGTCCGGGGTGTGTCAGGCGCCACTGTCGGGGATCGTTC
The DNA here is from genome assembly GCA_963824445.1 of uncultured Acidimicrobiaceae bacterium. Lineage (GTDB taxonomy): Bacteria > Actinomycetota > Acidimicrobiia > Acidimicrobiales > RAAP-2 > Bog-473. Next base: position 855,595 of record CAWGPG010000006.1, read on the forward strand.
CCACCGAGCGGCTCGAGGGATAATGTCGTGGCGTGTCGTCGGACCCGCCGGCCCACCGGGCCAATCGGGGCCCGTGGCTCTGGGTCGCGGTTGCCGCCGTCGCCGCTCTCATCGGTGGATTGGTCGGTGCCGCGGTCAGCTACGTCTGGTGGTCGGGTCCCGGCATCGAATCTGCGACCTGTACGGCGTCCAGCGTGGCGGACCAGGTTCTCCCCTCGGTCGTGACCATCGAGGTCGGCCGTTCGGGAAACAGCTCCGGGGGAACGGGCTCCGGGGAATTCTTCCAATCGGGCGGTTACATCCTCACCAACAACCACGTCGTCGCCAACGCCGCCAACGGAGCCAGCGTCGAGGTCGTGTTGGCTGATGGCCAACGCCTCCCGGCCTCGCTGGTCGGGCGCGACCCACTCACCGACTTGGCGGTGATCAAGGCGTCCGAAGCCACGTCGGCGCAAGTCATCGCCCTCGGAGACTCCGCCTCACTGGACGTCGGTCAACCCGTGGTCGTGGTCGGCGCGCCGTTGGGCCTCTCCAACACCGTCACGAGCGGGATCGTGAGCGCATTGAACCGCAGCGTCGAGGTTCCCGGTGAAGGGCGGTCGAGCGCACTGCTCGTCGACGCCGTCCAAACCGACGCGGCGATCAATCCCGGCAACAGCGGCGGGGCCATGGTCAATTGCAGCGGTCAGCTGATCGGGGTGCCCTCTGCCGGGGCGGCCATCCCGGGCAGCGGCGGCGGCAGCATCGGTCTCGGCTTCGCCATCCCCGTCAACCTGGCCAAGGCCGTGGCCGACGAGATCATCGCAACCGGGACCGTGACCCACTCCAGTTTCGGGATGACGACCGTGCCGATCACCGGATCTGCCGCGCAGCGCGCCGGAGTCTCGGAGGGTCTGTTCGTCACCGCAGTGCAGACCGGGGGTCCCGCAGCATCGGCCGGCATCGCTCCCGGAGACGTGATCACCACCATCGACGGGGAGCCGGCGACCTCTCCCGACCAACTGACGGCCCTCACGATCACCAAGAAGGCCGGAGAGAAGGTGGAGCTCGCCTACGAGCGAAACGGGCAGTCGCACACGACGACGGTGACGCTCGGCGCGCAACCGTCGCGCTGACGACCCTGACGCCGAGCACTCGTCGTCGCCGCGTCGAGCCACGCCTGTAGCCGGGTGCATCGCGAAGAGGTCACGTGACCATGATCGTCGCCGCGAGCGCCTGTCGATGATCCTTCGACCACGGTGGCCCCCACGTTGCGCGTGGGCCGTGCAGCACCTCGTGCGCTCGGTCACCGAGGATGCGGGCTGCCTGCGTCTCGACGTCTCTCGCGTCGTAGAAGTTGACCGTCCACCCGCGATCGTGGGCCAGCGATGCGAGCACCTGGCGATACATGATGGGGTCGGCACGACTCTCGTACGGCACTGTGCGTTGGACCGCGATGTCGTCGGGAAACTCTGGAGGCCAGTCTCTCAACGACACGGACTCGATCGGTCCGGGCACGGCCACCGTGAGCTCATCGAACGCTGCGGCCGTGGCCCGCGACGCCGACGTCCGCACCTCCGCCACCAACGCGGCGAGCGCGGTGTCGTCGAGCGGCTCTCCTTGCCGGTGGAGCTGGTAGGGCCCACCCACGTGGTGAACCGGCGCCGGGGGCAGCCCGGGCTCAATCAGCTCGATCCTCCGACGGTCTACGACCTCGTGAACCGCCGATGCCGTGACGGCGACGGCCCAACCGAGATGGTCGGCGATACCGATGCGCATGATGAACAGCGTCGCGCGGGATCGCGTGCCAATGACCCTTGTGCCGGCTGCCCGCCCGACGGAGGGAACATGGGCCGCCGACCGCACTAGTCTCGCCGACCGGTGGTCGATACAACGAAGGCACCGCCCTCCGACCTCCCGCCGCGTCATGGAGCGCCGTCGTGGAGGCGACGGCACCTCAGCGTCGAGGAGCGCATGCTCAGAGGAAAAGCAGCGCGGCTCGGCGGTCCCACGATCGGCCCATGGTCAATGGGAGCGTTCTTCCGATCGGCCCGACCCCATCGCGCTTCTCGAAGAGCAGGAGGAGAGCCGGGTACCCGAGCTGATCCCGGTGCGCCACGGTCGGATGCTCGCCTCGCCTTTCACCTTTTATCGGCGCGGCCTTGATCATGGCGGACGACTTGGCCTCCTCTCCCGATTCCGGAATCACGGTCCAGCTCTGTGGCGACGCCGCATCTCTCGAATTTCGGCCTGTTCGGCACCCCCGAACGCCAGTTGATCTTCGACATCAACGACTTCGACGAGACGTTGCCCGGGCCCTGGGAATGGGACGTGAAGCGCATGGCGGCCAGCTTCGAGGTCATGGGGCGACACCAAGGATTTCGAGCGAGAGAACGGCACGACGTCGTGATGACCGCGGTGCGCGAGTACCGCGAGCGCATGAGGCGCTCCGCAGGCCTCGGGACGCTCGATTCCTGGTACGACCAGCTCGACGCCAGCGTCCTGCTCAAGTTGGTGCGTCAAGAGGTCAGGCTGAAGAGGCTCAACAAGAAGGACGCGGCCACCGCGGAGCGCCGGGTGGAGCAGGCCTACGCGTGCGACAGCACGCGTGTCTTCACCAGGCGTGCGGCCGACGTCGAAGGAGAGCTGCGGATACGCGCCGAGCCTCCCCTCGTCGTCCCGATCGAAGACTTGGCGGCTCCCGGCTCGGAGTGGGAGGACCCGTCGCCGCTCATCAAGAGCCTGCTGCAGTCGTACCGGCGCACACTCGGCCGATACGGGCACCCGCTCGAGGAATTCCGCTACGTCCACGCCGCCCGCAAAGTGGTCGGGGTCGGAAGCGTCGGGACCCGCTGTTACATCCTCTTGATGGTCGGTCGCGACCCAGGCGATCCCCTCTTCCTCCAGGTCAAGGAGGCACAGGCGTGTCCTGGAGCCCTACGTGGCAAGAGCCGCTACGGCAACCACGGCGAGCGAGTGGTCGTCGGCCAGCGCCTGATGCAGGCGGCGACCGACATCTTCTTGGGTTGGGAGCGCATCCGTGGCCTCGACGGGCACACCCGCGACTACTACATCCGTCAATTCCACGACTGGAAGGGCGGAGCCGAGGTGGAGAATCTGGGGCCGTCGAGCGCAGCCGTCTACGCCCGCTTCTGCGGAGGGACGCCTGGCGCGCGGACATGCCCGCTGGGGAGACCGCATCGCGATCGCGGCCTACTTGGGCGGAGGCGACTCCTTCGACCAGGCCGTCGCCGCGTTCTCCGCCCGCTACGCGGACCAGAACGAGGCCGACTACGAGGCGTTCGCCCGGGCCGTCAAGAGTGGGCGTCTCGACGCGATGACCGGTGTGTAGGGCGATCCCGCTCGTGCGGCGGTGCGGTACGACCGCTACGACCCGCCCGCCGGCCCGAGTCCGAGTGCGGCGTAGATCTCCCTCGTCGCGACTCGACGTGTTGAACGTGTAGAAGTGCAGTCCCGGGACGCCCACGTCGAGGAGCTCGGAGCAGAGCTCGGTCGCCAACTCGACACCTTCCTTGCGCACCGCGTCGGCGCCGCCCCGCTCGTCGGCGGCCCGCAGCCGCGCCTCCATCCACGTCGGCGCTGCCGCGCCCATGGCGCCAAGGCGGCCCATCGTCGAGATGGAGGTGACCGGAAGGATTCCCGGGAGGACCGGCGTGTCGACTCCCCGCTCTCGAAGATCCGCGACGAGACCCTCGTACTCCGAAGCCTCGAAGAAGAACTGCGTGACGCCGAAATCGGCCAGGGCCAGCTTGGCGGCCAGGAAGTCGCGGTCGCTCGGGAGGTCGGGCGAGCGCGGATGACCCGCAGGGTGGGCGGCCACGCCGACGGAGAAGCCGCCGATGGCGCGGGCCAGCTCCACCAGCTCGGTGGCGTAGGCCAGCTCGCCCGGGCCGGCCGGCGGGGTCCTCGGGCGGGTCGCCGCCCAGCGCCATCAGGTTCTCGACGCCGGCCTTGCGCAGCGAGACCAGGATGTCCGCCAGCTCCAAACGGGTGTGGGCCACGCAGATGAGGTGCGCCATCGGATTGAGCGTGGTCGTGTGCAGCATGCCCGAGACCAGGTCGAAGGTGCGCTGGCGCGATTCCGCCCCGCCCCGGTAGGTCGACCGAGACGAACGAGGGCTCCAGCGGCTGCAGCTCGCCGATGGTGCGGGCGAGGGTGGCCAGCTCCTTGTCGTTCTTCGGCGGGAAGAACTCGAAGGAGTAGGTCGGGCCGGCAGCGAGAAGCTCGCGCGATGCGAGTCACGAGATTCCGGCGTCGCGCTGCTCGACCGGCCGTAGTCGTCCTCGAGCCGGACGATGTCGTCCTCGCCGAAATAGGTGCCGCGCTGCACCTCGATGAGGACGACGTCGGTGTCGCCTCGTTCGCGATGCGGTGCGCGCCTTCGAGCGGGATGTCGATGGACTCACCGGCGTGCAGCGTCGTCACCACGCCGTCGAGGGTGACCGTGGCGGCGCCGGAGACGATGAACCAATGCTCGGCGCGCTTGGCGTGCCGCTGGTAGCTCAGGCGCTTGCCCGGGTGGACGACGAGGCGCTTGACCTTGTGGTCGGGCGCCTCGTCATCGAGCACCGTGTAGCTGCCCCACGGGACGCTCGGAATACTCCCGCTCGCTCACCTGCTGCGCCTTCCGCGGCTCCGTCAGCGCCGGCCGCTCACCTCGCCGCGCTCCGCCGCCCGCACCGCGTTACGCAACAGCATGGCACGGGTCATCGGCCCGACCCCGCCGAGGCGCGGCGTGATGAAGCCGGCCACCTCGGCCACGTCAGGGTGGGCATCGGGAATCAGCTTCTTGCCCTCGAACGTCGTGCCCGCCGACACCACGGCTGCGCCGGGCTTGACCATGTCGGGCGTCAGCATGTGAGGCCGGCCGGCCGCCGCCACGACGATGTCGGCCCGTGCGGGTGATCGCCGCCATGTCGTCGGGAGCGACGCCTGTGTGCACCACGCTCACGGCGGCGTTGAACCCGGGGCGCTTCAGCGTGAGCAGGTTGGCCAGTGGGCGGCCGATGGTGACCCCGCGCCCGATGATCACGACATGACGGCCCTCGACCGGGACGTCGTAGGCGTGCAGCAACTCGACGATGCCGGCGGGCGTGCAGGGCAGCGGGCCCGGTGTCCCGAGCACCAGGCGGCCGAGGTTCACGGGATGCAGACCGTCGACGTCCTTGTCGGGGTCGACGGCCAGCAGGGCGCCTTCCTCGTCGAGGCCCGGGGGCAGCGGGAGCTGGACCAGGAAGGCGCTGACCTTCGGGTCCGCGTTGAAGCGCGCGATGGCCTCCAGAGCTCCTGCTGGGTGGCGGTCGCGGGCAGGTGCTCACCGACCGAATGGATGCCGAGCTCGGCGCAGTCCTCGTGCTTCAGCGCCACGTAGCGCGCGCTCGGTGCGTCGTCGCCCACGAGAATGGTGCCGAGGCCGACGTGCACACCTTCGGCGGCCAGCGCCGCCACACGGTCGGCCACCTCGGCGCGGATGCGGGCGGCCACCGCCTCGCCGTCGAGCAGGATCGGCGTCTCATCAGTGCTTGAAGTGCCGTTCGCCGGTCGTGACCATGGCCAGCCCGGCCTCGTCCGCCGCGGCAATGACTTCGCCGTCCTTGACCGAGCCTCCCGGCTGGACCACGGCCGTCACGCCGGCGTCGGCGAGCACGACCAGTCCGTCGGGGAAGGGGAAGAAAGCGTCGCTGGCGCCCGCCCCGCCCTTGGCCCGCTCCCCCGCCTTCTGCACGGCGATCTCTGCCGCGACGACCCGGGACTGCTGGCCGGCACCGACCCCCACGGCCTGGCCCGCGGTCACGACCGCGATGGCGTTCGACGTCGTGCGGCCACAGACGCGCCAGGCCAGCACGAGGTCGCGCCACTCATCGTCGGTGGGCGCGCGCTTGGTGACGACCGCCCATTCCGAGCGCGGCGACACGAAGCCGTCGGCATCCTGGACGAGCACCGAGGCGCCGAGGCTGCGCAGCTGACGGGCCGACGACTCCGGCGGCGGTCCCGAGAGCACGCGGGTGGCCGGCGCCGGGCCACCAGTGTCTCCAGCGCCTCGGGTGCGTAGGACGACGCGATGATCACGTCGGCCTGCGGCCCGGCCGCGATGGCCGCGGCCACCTCGGGCGTGACGTGCCCGCCGACCGCGACGACGCCGCCGAACGCGGACACGGGGTCGCATTCGAGCGCCCGCTCGTAGGCGGCCCCGAGCTCGTCCGCCACGGCGGCGCCGCACGGGTTGGCGTGCTTGATGATCGCCACTGCCGGCTGCCCGGCATCGGCCGCCAATTCGTGGACGAGCCGCCACGCCGCGTCGCCGTCGAAGAGGTTCAGGTACGAGAGCGGACTGCCGCTGTGCTGCACGACCGCGTCCCACCAGCTCGCTGCGCCCGCCAGCCGGTAACGCGCACCACGCTGGTGCGGGTTCTCGCCGTAGCGCAGGACCTCGGCGCGCTCGAGCGTCAGATGCAGGGTGGGGGGCAGCACGGCGTCGAGCGCGGCCTCGTCTGCGGCGTCGGCGCTCGCACCATCGAGCCCGGCCGAAGGAGACGGGCCGCCGGCGTCGAGCCAGGCCACGATGGCGGCGTCATACGCCGCGGTGTGGGCGAAGGCGGCACGGGCCAGACGGCGGCGGGTGGCGGCCGTGAGCGACCCCTTCGTCTGCAGCTCCTCGAGCACCGCCGGGTAGTCGGCCGGCGACGTGACGACGCCGACGTGCTCATGGTTCTTGGCGGCGGCGCGCACCATGGCCGGGCCGCCGATGTCGATGAGCTCGACCGAGGGGTCCGAGGAGAACGGGTACAGGTTCGAGACGACCAGATCGACGGCCTCGATCCCGTTTGCCTCCAGGTCCGCCACGTGCTCGGGCTTGGAGCGATCGGCCAGGATCCCGCCGTGGATCTTCGGGTGGAGGGTCTTGACCCGGCCACCCAGCATCTCGGGCGAGCCCGTCACCGTGGCCACCTCGACGTGCGCGACACCCGCCTCGGCCAGCGCCGCGGCGGTGTTGCCGCTGGCCACCAGCTCCCAGCCGAGCCCTGACAGGCCGCGGGCCAGCTCGACCAGGCCGTTCTTGTCGTACACCGACAGCAACGCCCTCACGGCACCATGACCTCGTCGTCTCCTTCCGGGGCGGCTGTGGGGGCGGCCCACGCTCGGCGGCAGATGTGCACCCGGCGAGTGCGGCTCGCCTGGGTGCGCCCAGTCGGCCCGGCCACCGCCGATTTGCCCATGTCCGATCGCTCTAGTGCCTGTCCGTGGCGTTCTGGGAGCGCCGCCGGGCACGACGCCGACGCCCCGACTGGGTGCGAACTTCGTACCGGGATCGGCTCGGCGGGTGGGCGCGATCTCTCGGCAGCCTCCAGCTCCGCAGCGCCCAGGCGACCGTGGCCGGGTAGAGGACACGCTCGACCACCTTGATCCGCTCGTGCAGCGTCGCCTCGGTGTCGCCCGGACGACGCGGACCGCCTGCTGGGCCAGGATCGGGACCGGCGTCCATCTCGAGCGTGGCTAGGTGCACCGTGCACCCGGTCTCGCGCGACGCCCGCCGCCAGGGCGTCGCGGACGGCGTGCCAGCCCGGGAACTGCGGGAGCAAAGCCGGGTGCGTGTTGAGGATCCGGTTCGGGAAGGCGCGGTGCATCGCCTCGGTCAAGACCGTGCCGAAGCCGGCCATGGCCACGAGGTCGACCTGGTGCGCCACCAACGTCGCGGCGACGGTGGCGGTGAAGCCTTCGCGGTCGAAGCCTCGCCGAAACCGCCGTACGCGGAGCGGTCGACCAGCTCCACTGCGGCGCCGCGGTCACCGGCCAGCGACAGCGCAGCACAGGGGCGGTCGGCGAGCACCACCGCGACGGGGAGGTCCGCCTCGAACAACGCCTGCATGATGGTGCCGGAGCCCGAGACGAGGACGGCGAGTCGCATCGGGCAAATCTAGTGAACGCGTGTTCGAGGACGGCCAGCTGGGGCGGATCCGGCGAGGACGGACGCAGACCCGGCTAGCATGCGTGCGCCCGCACGAGATGGAACCGAAGGCCGGAGGGCCATGGCTTGTCCTGCCCCACCGAATGACGCCGGTGGGCAACGTATACCCCCAGCAGGGCCGAACCCGCCGCGAGGAAGCGACGACGAGCTCGACCTCGCGCTGCGGCCACCCGCGGACGCGGTGGGCGCAGGGCGCGCTCCTGGCCCGAGCAGCCGTCGGAGGCTTCCGGAACCGACGGGCGCTGCGCGACGTCGAGGCCTTCCTCTTGCTCCTCGGCTACGCCCGCAGCGGCAGCACACTCGTGGGCTCGCTGCTCGACGCCCACCCCAACATGGTCGTCGCCCACGAAGCCGACATCCTGCGCTACGTCCGCCCCGGGGTGGCGCGCCGGCAGCTCTTCGCCGATCCTGCTGGAGCGCGACCGGCAGTTCGGCAGCATCGAACGCCGCTGGCACGGCTTCGACTACGCCGTCCCGGACGGCTTCCAAGGTCGGTTCACCACGCTGCGAGTCCTCGGCGACAAGCACGCCGGCCGCGCCACCCGCCGCCTCTGGCGCGATCCGCAGCTCCTCGAGCGCGTGCGCGCTCTCGTGCGGGTGCCGATCCGGGTGTTGCACGTCACCCGCAACCCGTTCGACAACATCGCTGCCGTCGCGCAGAGCCGCGACCTCGCGCTTTCGGAGGCCATCGACGTGTACGTGAAGCTGAGCAGCATGGCGGACGAGGTGCGCAGTCGCCTCGCACCGGGCGAGCTTCTCGACGTCGGCTACGAATCCGTGGTCGCGGACCCGGCGCGCCAGCTCTCGGAGATCTGCGCCTTCGTCGGCGTCGAGGCTCCGGCGGACTACCTCGAGGCATGCGCTCGCCGTGGTCGAACCCGCCGCGCCCGAGCGGCGCCGGCGCCGTGACCTGGCCTCCGACGATCGGCGCCGCGTCGAAGAGCTCATCGCGAGCCGCCCCGTCCTCCAGGGGTACTCCTTCAGCTCGTAGCTCTACCGGCCCGTTCAGTCCGTGGACGGCGGGGTCCTCCCAGAGACGGCGCCCCAGCAGCTCGAAGAGCGCCTCGTTGTGCGGCTCGAACCACGCTCGCAGTTCCGCCGCAGCGTCCGCCGTCTCTTCGCTTTGACGCGGAATGGCGTTGAAGGACGGATACGGGACGTTGTTCGGGGGCAGTCCGCACCACGCGAGCACGTCGGCAGAAACCTTCGGGTCGCGGAAGATGCGTTCGCTTTCGACCACCAGTACCCGTTCGCGCCCGACGATCTGGAACCAGCGCTCGAGCTGCTCCGCGTAGAGGCCCCGGGTTCGATAGGAGTACCACCGATGCGCCGGGCTGGATTCGCCGCGCTGGACCGCGTCGAGAGCGCCCCGCAGCCGCTCGTCTTCCTTTTGAGGGCGACGGCGAAGGACTCGGTCTCTCGCCCGACCTTCCGGTTCCGCCAATAGTGGGAGAGGGCACGCTCCACCGGGTCGCGGAACAGGGCGATGAAGCGGCTGCTCGGCGCGAGATCCCGCGCTGCCCGCTCTGGGGCCAAGGGTTGGAGCATCATGTACGGCGAAGCCTCGACCTGGCAACGAAACCGGATTCGCATCGGGAGCTGAGCCCGGTCCACCCCCCCCCCCCCTCGCCGGCCGATGGCGCTGCTGGGCTCGCAGCGACAAGGTGACCGGCCGTGTGATCACTCGCTCCGGAGGCGACGGGCTCGAGTGTCGGGGCGGGAGGTCGTGGTGCTCTGACCCAGGGCGCGGCCGCGGTCGAAGGGCCGCCACGGATCAGTCGTCGAAGCGGTACCCGGCCAGTGCGGGCCGCGACCCGACCATTTCCTCCACCTGGCGTCGCTCGTCCGCCGACCACTCGACCGCGGCACGCCCTCTGTGGCCGTCGCCGTCGACCAGGGAGGCGCACGAGGAGAGGTACTCGGCCGACGCTCCGACGCCGATGAAGCTCAGGATGGCCGAGATCTCGCCGCGGGGCTCGCGAAGGATCGACTCGTAGGTCACGTCGCACAGCTCGTCGGGCGCCAATCTCGCCCGCACCCCGTCCACGGCGAGCCCCAGGTCACGGTAGATCTCGATCGCCTGAGCCACGGGGAGTTCCCGGTTCCGAGCGATAGAGGCGATGTTGTCGAAGGGGTTGCGGGCGATGTGGAGCACCCTGATGGGGACACCAGCCAGAGCGCGTAGCCGGTCCAGCAGTCCAGGATCGTCGCGCAGTCGCCGCGCCGCCCGCCCGGCGTGCTTGTCCCCGATGACGCGCAGCCGAGTGAATCGGCCCTGGTCCAGCCCGGGCAGGGAGTAGTCGAAGCCGTTCCAGCGGCGTTCGACCGAAGCGAACTCACGGTCGCGCTCCAGGAGCATGGCGAAGAGCTGGTTGCGGCTGATGCCCGGCCGGACGAAGCGAAGGGAGTCCGCCTCGTGTGCGATCACCATCTCGGGATGCGCGTTGAGAAGAGACCCGATGAGCGTGCTCCCGCTCCGCGGGTACCCGACGAGGAAAAAGAAGCGCTCGACGTCACGGAAGTCGCGACGATGGCGGAAGCCCTCGAGGGTGGCGCGTCCTACGAACCTGGCCAACGCCGGGCGCGACCTCGGTTTGGCCAGCTGATCGTTACTCGGCGTGGCCACCGGCCGTTCGCTGTCCGTCGAAGAGGCGGAACCTACCTCTTCTTCGCTTGTGGCCATCGGATTCGCGAATTCCATTCGCTCGGAGGTGTCTCAGACGCTAACGGCGGCCGGCGGGAGGGTCAAGGTGGCAGGCCGACACCTCGCGCCCGAGACATCTCCAAGACTGGACACGAACTCCAGCACTCGGGGCGATCCCAGGCCAGTCTCAGTTTAGGGTCGTATTGTCCCGGCCTTAGAGAGACGTCGGATCCTCCGGCGGGCGTGTTCATGGGGCGATGAACAATTCGGGACCAGTCAACGGGCACGGGAGCGATCTCTCGCCCTCGAGGACCCGCCGCGCCGAGCAACGTCCAGCTGGACAAGCCGAAGTCGCGGAAGGAGCGAGTGGTCGGGGGGCACGCCACCTTCGAGGGCTTCCGCCATCGTCGCGATTTCCGTCACGTCGAGCGCTTCTTCTTCCTGGTGGGCTATCCGTGCAGCGGGAGCACGCTCATCGGGTCCCTCCTCAACGCCCATCCCGAGATGGTGATCGCACACGAGGCGGACTCTCTGGGCTACGTTCGGCCGGGCATCACCCGCAACCAGCTCTTCGCTATCCTCCTCCAGCGCGACCGGTGGTTCGCCTCGAGGGACCGCCGCTGGAACGGTTTCGACTACTCGCTACCCGGGTTGGACCAGGGTCGCTTTACCCGGCTGCGCGTCATCGGGGATAAGAACGCCGGCCGGGCGGCGCGGCGGCTGCGTGACGACCCCGGGTTGCTGGACCGGCTGCGCGCCCTGGCGGGCGTCCCCATCCGGGTGCTCCACATGGCCCGCAACCCGTTCGACAACATCGCGTCCATCGCCCGGAAACGGCAATTGCCCCTGGCACAGGCGATCGAGACCTACCGCGTCCTGGGGGACGCCGTCGACGGGGTGCGGGCCCGGCTGGCGCCCGAGGAGCTCGACGACGTGGCCTACGAGTCGATCCTGCACGACCCGCGCCGCGAGATCTCGGCCATCCTGGGTTTCATCGGTGTGGAGGCCTCCGACGAGTACCTCTCCTCGTGCGCCTCCCTTGTGGATCGCGGCGGCCGCCAGGGCCGCTCCAGGGTCGAATGGTCGGCCGAAGAGCGACGTCAGGTGGAAGGGATCATCGCCTCGCGCCCGGCACTGGCGGGGTACCGCTTCGAGGACTGAGGCGCGACCGCTCGGCCGCGGCGGCCGGGCTCGTTGCACCATCGGCCCCACCGCGCCGCGGGCCTGGGAATGTGCTGAGCCAACCGAATGCCGGCGAATCGTCCGCTTTGTCGGCGATTGGGCACGCCCGCTATTGTCCGCCCCCTAAGGGACGGCGCTGGGGTGAGCGACGAGGAGTTCACGAGGCGATGAGCAATTCCGGACCGGGATCGGAGACCCGGAGTGTCGTGGCATCAGCGCCGGTCATGGCGCCAGAGCCAGCGTCAACCGAGAAGTGGGACTTCCCGAAATCTCGCCAAGGAATCGCGCGCGACCTCGGATCGCGCCGCCGATCCGCGCCGTGCGCGATCGCCGCGACTTTCGCGACCTGGAACGCTTTCTCTTCTTCGTCGGTTATCCGCACAGTGGAAGCAGCCTCGTCGGCTCCCTCCTCAACAGCCACCCCGAGGTCGTCGTCTCCCACGAGGCAGACGTGCTCCGCTACGTGAAACCGGGGATCCCGCGTCCATTGCTACTCGAAATGGTCCTCGAGGGCGATCGGCGCTTCGCCAGAATCGGTCGACGCTGGATGCACATCGACTACGGATTCCCAGGAACCAGCCAAGGTACCTTCGTGCGTCTTCGTGTGGCTGGCGACAAGAAGGCGCAACAATCGGCGCGTCGCGTTCGGGACGATCCCGCCATGCTCCAACGGTTGCGACGGACCGTGGGTGTTCCGATCCGCGTCCTGCACATCGTCCGGAACCCCTTCGACAACATTTCATCGATGCACCGACGACCCGAGGAGGAGCCTCTGTCCGAGGTGATCGACCATTACCGATGGGTCGCCGACGCCGTCGATACCGTGCGGAGCTACCTGGACGAGAGCGAGTTCCTGGCCGTTCGCTACGAGTCGATCGCCTCCGACCCGACCGCGCGGATGTCCGAGATCTGCCGCTTCATCGGAGTCGACGCTCCTGAGGCGTACCTCGCGATCTGCCGCTGCTTCATTCAACCGTCCCGTGGTCGCAGCAGAGACCGCGTCTCGTGGCCACCCGAGGCTGAGACGCGAGGTGGAGAAATTGATCGAGACCCACGATTTGCTCGCCGGTTACTCCTTCGAAGGTTCAGAGGCTTAGGGAACCCGCCAACTCGCGGACGGGGCGATTCGACGGGAGGCCGCGGGCCCTAGGCGGACTGGCTCCGGGCCCCGTCGGCCGCACGACCCTCGACCCTCGACCGGGCGGCGTTGAAGATGAGCCGGACCACCGCACCGAGGAGGGCCAGGTCGAGAATCATCTGAGCCGAGACGATGACCCGCGCCGTGTCCGACCTGGGCACGATGTCGCCGAAGCCCACGGTGGAGAACACGCTGATGGTGAAGTACAAGGCGCGGACGTGATCGAGCCGCATCGAGAAGTCCCTGGGCAGACTGTTGCGACAGGCCGAGATAGAGGCCCGAGAAGACGCAGAGGAACAATGCGGTGACGGTTCCGAGCGCTTCGACGGCGCGGAGCTCAGGAAGCTCTGCCGCCTCGATTCGGCGCACCTGCCACGCCAGCACCGCTCCGACCACGGCGATGTCGACCCCAAGACGGGAGAAGGCCCAGGTGCCCGAGCGCTGCCCGATCGGGTTGACGAAGTAGGCCGCGAAGATGACCACGCAGATCACGAGCAATCTCAGTCCACTGCGCACCATCGCTCGGTGGCGATGCGTCGCGTCGGCAACTCGGCGAGCCGTCGCGGCTCCGGCGATGTACCTACCCCCCGTGCCCGATGGCCGGACCGCCGCCGGGCACCCCTGTCTCCATCGCGAGAACGCTAAACGAGGGTCCCATGAAGGAGAGTGATCCTCCGTGAGAGCTCAGCCGGGCGACGGCCCTGGGAAACACCAGTTTTCCGAGACAGTCTCAGATAGCGTCAACGCCGGTGTATCTGGACCTCCTCGTGATCGGCCTGGCCGTCACCCTCGAGCCCATCCCCCTCACTGCGTTCATCCTGATCCTGCAGTCCAAGAACGGGGTGCGGAAGGGGGCGGCGTTCATCTTCGCCTGGCTGGCATCACTCGCCGTCGTCGTGGTGGTTACCGTCCTCGCCACGGGGAATTCGCCCCCGAAGCCGAACACGGCGCCATCGATCGCCGCGCTGGCGGCCAAGATCGCCATCGGAGTGGTGCTGCTGCTCGTGGCGCTGCGCCTGTACCGGAGGATGGGCCGGCCCAAGAAGCCGAAGAAGACGCCCAGATGGCAGACCGGCGTCGACAACATGACCCCGCTCTACGCCATGGGCGTCGCGCCGCTGGTCCAGCCCTGGGGCCTGATCGCTGCCGGGGTGGCAACCATCACGGGCGCCAAGCTCGAGAAGTGGGAGGACTACGTCGCCCTGTTCTTCTTCTGCCTGATCGCCACCGGCACGTACCTTGCCATGGAGATCTACGCCGCCGTGCGCCCCGAGCGCACGCAGGCCTTCCTGTCGAGCGTCCGCAGCTGGATCGACACCCACACCGACCAGGTGATCATCGCCGTCTCACTCGTGGCGGGTCTCTACCTGATCGGGAAGAGCGCCTACGTGCTCGCCACCACGGGGTGAACGCACACGGCAGGGAGGTGAGCGTTTAGCTTCGCGGGCCGCCTACGCGTTCAGGGCACGCGGGCTGGACGACCGGTGAGCCGGGCTAACTTCACACTGATCCGGTTGACCCGGGAGCGGCGTAGGAGCTTCAGCTCGTCGGCCCTGTGCCTCCACTCTGTTCGCAGCGCTATCGCGTCTTCAACCCATAGGGGGGGAGGAGGGAAGACGGGAGGTTGCCTCCAGGCGTCGTGGTATCCCCTCCGTTCACGGAGGGCTTCGAAAATCTGTGCCTGGACCCGCGCCAGGTCTTGGAACTCGTCGTCTTCGCTCTTCTGGTGTTTGAGACTGGCGTCGAGATGTTGCCCAGACGCTTCAGCCACGTCCGGCGCGACGTCGACCCCCACTTCTTCGAGAAACCGGACGATTTCTTTCGTCGTCTTCGCGCTATCGGCAACCATGTCGTCGTAGTCGAGAACGAGGGTGGGCAGATCCTCGAGGACCTGGACGGCCGAGCGCATGGAGCGGTCCCAGGCCGCCAGGCCGCACGTCACCGGGACGCCGTCGCGAGCCTGGAGCGACCGCGCCACGTTGAGGGGGTTGCGCAGCACGAACACCGCCGCCATGGGTACTGGCAGGACGTCGCGCCAGAATGGCAGCGTCGAGCAAAACCGCGGATCCTTCATCATCATGGGAGCGCCCGTATGAGCTGTCGCGAACCAACGGAGGGCCTCGTCGCGGGTGCGCGCGTAATTTCGGGGCTCTCTCCCAAGAGACCGTCACTGCGGGCGGTGCGAGTGCGATACCACCCATGGCCTTGAGCAGACGCCCGTTGCAGCGCATTACCTCCCAGCTTTCCCAGTGCCCGGATTCGTTGGAGCGAGTCGCCGGGATGAGGTCGTCTTCCCGCGGACCGGTTAGTCCGAGGCGGACGAGCAATCCCGCGGTGGCCGACGTCCCGCTGCGATGCATGCCGACGACCACGACGCACCGGTTGTCGACCCGGGAATTTCCCTGAGCGCCCCTAGACGCCATAACGGGTTCTTGTTGACATGCGAAACGCCCCTCACTCAGCGGCCAGATCTCCTCTGGCCTTCCCGGGAAGCGCCCCGTGACTTGAGACCGGCACGCTGGATGGAGTCAGATGGTAGCAGCGACGGAAAGATGCACACCCCCGTGCTTGTGTTGGAGCGACACCAGGCCCTCGCGGGCCCCCGGAGCGTCTCGAGAGTTTCCTCCCGTCGCCTACCCGCGTTGAGGCCGATTCTACGAACGCGGCGTCAGGCGCCCCAATTGGGCTCTGATGCGATTCGACCGGAGAGACTTCAACCTGCGCAACGCGCGACCCTTGTTCGTGATGTTACGGCGCAACTGGAGCATGTCGTCGACCCACAGCTGCGGGGGCGGGAGCGAAGGCGGACACCACGATTCGTGGGGTCCGCGCATCGCGCTGAGCACGCCGAAGACCTCCAATTGGACCTCCGCCAGCTCCTGAAACTCGTCATCCTCTGCCCTCTGGTGACGCAGTGTGGCGTCCAGATGAGGTGCAGCCGCTTCACGCCGATCCGGTGTGACGTCGATTCCCAGCCGTTCCAAGAACATGGAGATCTGGTCGATCGCCCGTGCGGGATCGCGCATCATGGTGGCGTAGTCGACGACGAGCGTCGGCAGCCCTTCGAGCAACATCGCCGCCGACCGGTTGTAACGGTCCCAGTTGGCGAGGGCCAAGGTCATGGGGACGTTGTTTCGAGCTTGGAGCGAACGCGCCACCTCGAGCGGGTTGCGCAGCACGAACACGGCCGCCATAGGTGCGGGGAGCACCTGGCGCCAGAAGGATAACGTCGAGCAGAGCCGGGGGTCCTTCACCATCACCTGCCCCCCGGCGTAGGTCGACGCGAACCAGTGTCGGGCGCGGTCCTGGATTTCGGCATATTGGGGAATGGCGTCCCAGCGGGACGTCACGTCGGGCGGTCCTAAGCCGGTGGCACCCACCGCACGCATGAGACGCGCGTTGAGCTCGTGCATGCCCTTGCTCTCCCAGTGCCCGGCCTCGTTGGCGCGGTTGGCGGAGATGAGGTCCTCTCCCTGCGGTCCCTTCAGACCGAGGCTGATCAGCAAGCCGGCGGTCGCGGATGTCCCGCTTCGATGCATGCCGACGACGGCCACACACCGGTCGTCGTCGCCCATGGCAGCGCCGACGCCACGGGTGCTTATGTCTTCCGCATCGTCCATAGGTCCCCTCCGTCTGGTGCGAGCCTAGAGGCTTGCGAACGCTGATCGACAAAATGTTGTCTATGCCGCGACAGGGAGAGTCCCCGTTGCGATGCCGAGGTCGGTGAAGAGGGTTTGCATGTCGATGCGAAGAGTTTCGTAGTCGCGATCGACGCGGGTCCAGGTGGCGGGCTTGCGGCCTTGGCGTGGACTACGCACCCCGGCGAGGATGGGGCTGACCACCTGATCACGCAAGACGCTGAGGGCGGTGATGGTCCGGGCGGCCTCGGGGGGTACCTGGTAGCGCCGGGCTTGACCGGGCTTGACGACGAGTTCCTTGGCCACCCGTGGCCCTCCTCCCAGCAGAACTCGGCGAAACGGTGCGAGCCGGCGAAGAACTCCCGGACCTCGGCGTTGTGCGATTCATACTTCTCGCGGTACCTCGTCGCCGCGTCATCGCCCTCGTTGATGCCGAAGACGCCGCGGTGGGGGGCGCCGGTCCTCTCGACGTGACTCCTGAGGGAGCGCAGCCAGACGTCCGTCGATGACCGGCGGGTCAACGCGAACTTGGCATCAGTGAAGCTCTTGGCCATCTCGCGGTAGACCAGACACCAGGGGAGGTCCTCGAGCACGTCCCACTTCGCTGCCTCGTCACGGAGCGCGTCGATGTCGCCGTTGCGCCACGTCTGCATCAGCTCCTGACCTAAGCCTTTCTGGAAGCCCAACCGCGTGAATCCAAGTTGCCCGCATGCGTCACCGAGGGTAGTGGTTCCCGTCCGGATGAGGCCGGCACAGAAGACAATGGGCATGGCAACATGGTAGGGCGTATTCGTCGTAGCGCGCTATTGAGGACCTCGAATTACCTGTCGTGTTTTACGTCAGCGGGGATGAAATCACCTTCGACACCGTGGACGAGTCGGTCGAAACTGGGGTGGCGTTCAGCCGGGGCGCAAGCATGGACTTGCGTAAGGAGGTGGGGTGGCAGGCTGCAAAGGAAGATCGGGATTCTCGACCGCGGAGCAGTCCTCGTTTACCGCTAAACGACGCAGGCTCTCGACCCGGAGGCCAAGGGCGAGTCAGTCGCACATGCTATCGAGAGGTCGGGGCAACCTGCGGGCCGGCTACGGAGTTGGGGCGTCTCATGGAGCGCCCGATAACCCTCAGATGTCCCTGGCCGACGGAATGATTTCCGCCGCCAGGTATTCCGGCTCGGCGTCTGACGCAATGTTGTTACACCGAAATACCGCCTCCTGCACCCAGCACGAATCGACCGCCACTGAGGGTGTCGATTTGCACCGCCATGCGGGCGACGTCGACTGGGCGACGAAACGTAACTGGAGTGACCAGTGAACTGAACCGCAGCGACGATGTCTCGGTTGCGGCAAGGACCATCGAGAGGAACAACTCCAGGGAATCGCTCTGGGGTCCGACGTAGTAGTGATCGGATCTGAACAGCGACGAGAACCCGAGGCGGTAAACCCGGGAAAGGATCTTGCGCCACCTCTGCCAGTTGAGGCCGTGTTGCTCTTGGATGTCGAGCCCAATTTCCATGCGCCCACGTTGCTGCTTGGGTGTTCCGTGTTTGCGAAGATTCGGTCACACGGTGGATAGAACGCGCCGCAATTCGTCCGCGAGACGTATGGCGAGCGCAACCACGGTCAGCGTGGGATTCGCGTAACCCCCTGTGGGAAACACGGATGGACCGGCCACGTAGACAGATGACGACCCATGGACCCGACATGCCCGATCGACGACACCGTGGCGGGGGAGGTCATGCATTCGTGTGGTGCCGAGAAGGTGGTGGGATGTTCCCGGGGAACGTAGCGCCCCCTCACCTCGAGGGAAGATGCCGTCTTCTTCCTGGACCAGATCAGCCAGGCCGCTGGCTCGAAGCTCGGAAACCAAGATCTGCCGTGCACGCCGGATGCTGAGAAGGTCGATTTCGGACCACCGCCAATAGAGGTGTGCGATCCGGTAGCCAAGGGCGTCCCGCCGCTGAGAAAGGGTCACTCGATTCGCACGGTTCGGAGCCTGTTCCGGCTGATAGACCAGCTCGAACGATCTCGCAACCATACCTGTCCGCTTTTCGGATCCCAGAACTGGATCCTCGGCGCGGTTCAGGTAGCGATGCAAGCGGTCCCAGGCAAGAGAGGGCGCTTGACGGCTGGCCATGGCCAGATGCCCCCGAACGCTATCCAAATTTCGTCTGCGCTTGATCGAGTTGATGGCCATCCGAGCTGACCTCACTGCATGCACCTGCGGCGTCGTCAAGCGACCGTTCGGAACGATATAGGCGTTACCGTTGAGCAGCTCTTCTCGACGGAGCACTCTCTCAGAGAGCTTGAGCTTTCCTTCGACGAGTTGCCCTCGGAGATTGTGCGGCTCATACAAGTCCACGGCCCCCAGTCGAAGATGGGAACCGCGACCGAGCAAGACTCGAGGGTGCTCCATGAAGAATCGGCCTACGTTGTCGGACTGGTTCCCGAGACCCGTGGAATACTGAGTCGTCGAGTTGAGGAGAAGACGAGCGTTCTCGATCGCTCCCCCTGCCAGCACCACAACTCGACTACGAATGGTGAACGAGCCACCGCCCGCGGTTCGTACCGAGGTCGTCGCCGTACCGTCGTCAGTGCCGTCTGCAGAAATGACTTCGACTGCGGCTGCGTTTGTCACCACGTGGACTAGATCGGACCTGGTTAGTTCATGGAGCGGCTGACTGGTGAACGCTGTTGCCGGTCCAAACTGTTCGAGCCGAGTCACCAACTCCCCTGAAGGACTTGACAACGGTATTCGTCCGGTCTCGGGCAGCGGACCATGGAAATCGACGGACTCGATCCCGCACATCTTCCGCGCACGGTCGTAGTAGGGGGCCATTTGATCAAACGTGACCGGCCATCCGCTGTATGGAACCCAGTATCGGGTCTCGAAGTCGATGGGATCCAACGGCAGGTAGCGCGCACCACGAGATGCGTCGAGTAGAATCGGTGTCCAAGTTGCGGCCATACCACCGAATTGTTCACGCAGAATGGTCTGCGGCGAACGAAAATGGGGACTTTCGAACTCCAGATCCGATTTCAGATCGGCGGCCGACGGGTAGGTCAAATCACCCCGCTCGATCAGGAGGATCTTCAACCTGGAACCACTCAGCTCCTGTGTAAGTGTCAGACCGGCTGGCCCAGTCCCGATGACGCAGAGATCGACAACAAAGACCGCGTTTGCGGCGATATTTCGACCGTCAGTCAGCACGTTGAGGAACGTAGCAGTGACTGCCCCATCCCGGCACCCTCGGGTTCAAACCGATATCGCCACTCGACCGTTCCGGCGAACGGCTCGGTGCGTGTGAATGCGAACTCCCAGCGGACAAACGTCAACATTGAGCCCCTCGATCACATCCAACCGGACGTAGTCCAACTTGGAGGCGTGAAGATAGCTCGGTGGCTCATGGAGTCCGCGGGGCACACCGAGCCAACGTCAAGAATTCGAACGCGATCCCGGAGGTGATGCTCACAGCTTGGGATGTGCCTGCTCTTGGTCGCCTGCATCTTGTCGCACGACGCTTCATGCATCAGGCCCACCAACTCATTGCGCAGGTTGGGCAGTACAAGCTCATAGACGCGGTGGCCATCGAGCTACGAGCCGAGTCCCCGCACGATGGCGACCATCTTCTCCCCGCACTCGGTCGGGTTCTGCGCCACCTGCACCCCAGCCGCCGAGAGCGCATCCATCTTGGCCTGCGCCGTGCCCTGGGAGCCCGAGATGATGGCACCGGCGTGCCCCATCTTGCGACCCGGGGGCGCGGTGACCCCCGCGACGTAGGCCGCGACGGGCTTCGTCATGTTGGCTGCGATGAATTCGGCCGCACGCTCCTCCTCGGAGCCTCCGATCTCCCCGATCATCATCACGGCCTTGGTCTCGGGATCCTCTTCGAAGGCGCGCAGACAGTCGATGAAGTTCGTGCCCGGAACCGGGTCGCCGCCGATCCCGACACAGGTCGTCTGGCCGATGCCCTGTTGAGAGAGCTCGTGCAGGGCCTGGTAGGTGAGCGTGCCCGAGCGAGACACAATCCCCACCGGTCCTCCGGCGAGCGCGATGTCCCCAGAGGTGATGCCGATGTTGCACTTGCCGGGGCTGATGATGCCCGGGCAGTTGGGCCCGAGCAGCCGGGTGCCCGGGAACTCCTCGACCAGGCGGTTGTACGCCACCGCCTCGTCCTGGGCCGGGATGCCCTCGGTGATGCAGACGATGAAGGCGATGCCGGCCTCGGCCGCCTCCACGATGGCGTCGGCCGCGCCGCGGGGCGGCACCGAGATGAACGACGCCGTTGCCCCCGTCTCCCTCACCGCCTCGGCCACCGAGGCGTACACGGGGATGCCGTCGATCTTCTCGCCCCCGCGCTTGGGGTTCGTGCCGCCCACCACCTTGGTGCCGTAGGCCTTGTTGCGCAGGCCGTGGAAGAGGCCCTGGCTCGTGGGGCTGATGCCTTGGATCACGACCGTGGTGGTCTCGTCGACGAAGATGCTCATGCTGTCCTCTCTGGTGTCGGTCGGGTTTGCTTCGTCGCCCGGGCGCTCAGGCCTGGGCCAGGGCAACGGCGCGCCGGGCGGCGTCGAGCATGGTGGGCTCGGCGATCAGGGTGTCCGACAGATGGTCGGCGAGGAGGGCCCGGCCCGCATCAGCGTTGGTGCCGTCCAGGCGCATGACCACGGGCGAGCCCAACGAGACCCGGCTCATGGCCTCGATGATCCCCTTCGCCACCTCGTCGACCCGGGTGATACCGCCGAAGATGTTGACGAGGATGGACTTGACGGCCGGGTCGGCGTTGATCACCTCCAGCGCGGCCGCCATCACGTCGGCGTTGGCACCACCCCCGATGTCGAGGAAGTTGGCCGCCTGCCCGCCGACCTGGGTCACCACGTCGAGCGTCGACATGGCCAACCCGGCGCCGTTGGCGATGATGCCGACCGTCCCCGAGAGACCGATGTAGTTGAGGCCCTTCTCCTTGGCCATCTTCTCCCTGGGGTCGATGTCGCTGTCGTCGGTGAACTCCTCCCATTCGGGGTGTCGGAAGGTCGCGTTCTCGTCCAGGGTCACCTTGGCGTCGAGTGCGTGGACCTTGCCCTGGGGGGTGAGGATCAGCGGATTGATCTCGGCCAGGTCGCAGTCACCTTCGACGTAGCAGTGGTAGAGGCGGACGAGCAGGGTGGCGGCTTGCTCCCGGGCCTCAGGGTCGAGTTCGGCCCGGTCCACCCACTCGCGCGCCGCCTCCTCGCTGAGGCCCACGGTGGGGTCGATGTGGATCCGGGCGATCGCGTCCGGGTTCGTGGCGGCCACGTCTTCGATCTCGACCCCGCCTTCTGCGGAAAGCATCCCGAGATGGAGCTTGGCCGGCCGGTCGAGCGTGAAGCTGGCGTAGTACTCCTTCTCGATGTCGGACGCGTGCTCCACCCAGAGCCGCTTGACCACGTGGCCCTTGATGTCGAGCCCGAGGATGTTGCCGGCGTGGAAGCGCACCTCGTCCGCGTCGGCGGCCAGCTTGACCCCGCCCGCCTTGCCGCGGCCACCGACCTTCACCTGCGCCTTGATGACGACCGGATAGCCCGCATGCTCGGCCTGGTCGACGGCCTCGTCCACCGTGTCGGCCACCCCGCCGGGCGAGGTCGGGATGCCGAACCGGGCGAAGTACTGCTTGCCCTGGTACTCGTACAGATCCACTTCGGTGCTGTCTCCTTGTTTCGATTGTCGTGGTGTCGGTGTCGCGGTGTGGGTGTCGCGGTGTCGTCGTGTCGATGTCGTGTCGCACAGCGGTCGGGCCGACGGTGGCGAGGAGGACGGCACGTGCCCCCACCGGGTCTCGCCCCGCCTCAGACCTCGAGCGCCTCCTCGCGAGCGTCGAGGGCGTCGGCCAACCACGATCCGATGGACTCGAGCGGCGCTCCAGGCGTGAATACCGCGGCGACGCCGTGCTCCTTGAGGACTGGGATGTCGGCCTCCGGGATGATCCCCCCGACGATGACGAGCACGTCGCCCCGGCCGACCTCCGCCAGCTCGGCGACGACCCTGGGCACCAGGGTGAGGTGGGCGCCGGACAGGAGCGAGAGTCCGACGGCGTCGGCGTCCTCCTGCACCACAGCCTGGACCACCTGCTCGGGGGTCTGGTGCAGGCCGGTATAGACGACCTCGAACCCGCTGTCGCGCAATGCGCGGGCGATGACCTTCGCGCCCCGGTCGTGACCGTCGAGACCCGGCTTGGCCACGACCACCCTGTAGGGACGTTTCATGACTGCCTAAGGATACGGACGCCCTGGGTGCGGGCGCCAGATCAGGGCTGCGAAGCCCCAGGCACTGCGATCCCGTCGAGCAGCATCGCGAGCAGGGCCCTCGCCTCGCCCCTGGCCCCCTCGGGGTCGTCGGCGTCCGCCACGTAGAAGCAGGCCTCGGTCAAGCTGCCCATGACCATCAGGGCGAGTGGGCGCAACGGCAACGGGCGGACGAGCCCGGCTCGGACCGGCGCGCCGCAGCACAGCGCGGAGCGGGACGACTCCGAACTTGTTCTCCACGTCACGGACGGCCTGCCAGCCGAGCACAGCTCGAGCGTCGCGCAGCACGATGCGCTGCACCGAGGGGTCCACGTGCGCGTCGATCCAGAGCTCGCAGCCGACCAGGAGCGCCTGCCACGGGTCGGGCAGCAGGAACTCCGCGACTACCAGGTCAGAGACCTCGTGCTGTACCTGCTCGTAGAGCGCTGCGAACAGACCCTCCTTGCTCCCGAAGTGGTGGTAGAGCGCCCCTTTGGTAACCCGGGCCCGAGCGACGACTTCGTCGAGGGAAGTGTCGGCGAAGCCTCGTGTCCCGAACAGCCCTCGGGCTGCATCGAGCAGATCGGCCCTCGTTGCCGCCCCACGGGCCGCCCGGCGGTCGGCTGCTCGAAGGACACTCCCATTCGTGCCAGCTGACCCCTTGACATCCATACTCATAGTATGGATACTACCGTACTATGAGTATTGAATCCACGATACTTTGAGTATGAAATGAGAGGCGACACGATGCAGAAGTACGTGATTGAGCGGGATCTGCCCGGCGCGGGCGAGTTCTCGGCGGACGAGCTTCAGGCCATCAGCCAGAAGTCCAACAAGGTGCTGGGCGAGTTAGGCCCCGAGATCGTCTGGCTCACCAGCTACGTGACCGAGGACAAGATCTACTGCGTCTACGTGGCTCCCGACACCGACATCATCGAGGAGCACGCCCGCTGCGGTGGCTTCCCGGCCAACCGCATCACCAAGGTGTCCGCGGTCATCGACCCCTCGACCGCCGGCTGAGGACACCCCTTCGACTGCGACGCCTTCCTCGACCGCGACACCCTCGGCTGGGTGCGATGAGGTCGAGAAAGTGCACGACGGTGACGTCGAGCCACTGCCGCACCGGATCAGGGACTCCGTGCGTGCTCGGCCGGCCGCCGGGGAACCGACGAACACGATCGCGGCAAGGCTCCCACCGTTGAGGGAGGCCGACGGCCACAATGGAAGGGAGGCCGACGGCCACCTGGAATGGGGTGGCTGAGGCGCGAGGAGGGGAAGGTACATGTCGACTGAACCGACCTCATCGGAGATCCTGTCTCAGGAGGTGCCCGAGCCGCCCTCCCAGCATGAGCCGCCCTCAGACCGACAGGAGGGGACGCCGAAGTGGATGGCGCCGGTCGCGATCGGTGCCCTTGTCCTCGGACTGGCCGGGCTCGGGGTCGGTGCCTATGCGCTCGCCACCATGCCGGCGAAGACTCTGGCCCCGAGGCCCTGCCGGCCCCGAAGGAGCGCAGGGGCCAGCAGGGCCGGCCGGGCCGGCCGGACCGCAGGGAGCGGCCGGGGCGTCGGGAACCATCGCCGGCACGACGATCGTTAGCGGGACGGCCCTGACGACGGTCCCGAATCCTCCCGCCGGCACCGCCCTGTCGGCACAGACGTCGTGTCGCGTCCGGACATCTCCTCCTGAGCGGGGGCGCCCAAGTCTCGGCTTCGGCCGCTGGGGCGGACAACGACGTCGAACTGCAATCGTCGTTCCCGCTCGACAAGACACAGTGGCAGACAGTGGCGGTGGTCCTTCACCCACCCGGGGCGGCAATCACCATGGTCATGAAGCCCTTCGTCGTGTGCGGCGCGCCGGCGACGACGACGCCATAGGTAGATCACGGCGGCGAAAAAGAGCGACGATGGCGACGCTGGTGGCCCTCGATACCGCCGGACCGCTGACCGCTCAGGGCCGCCGCAGCGGCGTGGCGGACAGCGGCAGGTTTCTTCTTCCCCACCGAGTCGAAGTCGACCGTCGCCTGCGCCCGGGAAACCTCTCCCTTGGCGGCGAGCTCGACGCCGTATCCCCAATGGTCGTGGACGACCTCGTCGCCGGGGATGAGACCGAGGTCCTCTGCCCCAGTGCTGCCGCGAGGCCCTGACCGCCGACCGGCCGATGCCGCCGCCAGCGGGACCGCCGGAGCGAAGGTTGCACCGCGCAGGTGCTCGTCCGCCGACAACGTCTCGTAGCCCGACCCCTTCCGGGGCGAACCCAGGCCTACGTAACCGACCAGCAAGCAGGCGTCGGGGCTCTATCGGAGGTCCGAGACTGATGGCCACCGCGACAGGTCGAGTTCGGGCCAATCCTCTGCCAGCAGCTTCATCTCCTCGACGTAGATCTCGAGGGCGGCGTCGTACAGCTCCCCGCCGAGGTCGAGCGGTTCGCCACGCGCAACTTTCCTGGGTTGGTGGAGTTCGCCGGGAACGAAGTCGGGGTCGAGACCGACGAAGCGATACGTGCGCGCGAAGCTCTCGTTCCGGTTCCTCGATGCAGTTCTCCAGCTGGAGGACGAGGACCTGCTGGCGCGAGAAGTGCTGCAGAACGCGACGTAGTTGCGTCGCATAGCGCCCTTGCTCGATCGACTCGATCAGGAACCTGGGGGCCAGTGGGCCCCAACGGTTGATGTAGTGACGGAGGTTGGAAATCAGCCGGGGCATGGGATCGCGCAGGAGGACCAGCAGGCGTGCTTCTGGAGCCGCCTTCCGGAGTCGAGCTGGGGTCCAGGGGTCCGCCATGTAGCGAGGCGTCCACTCACCGGTGACCATGCCGGGACGTCGGGGGAAGTACTGGTGATACCGCATGATGGCGTCTTCGTCGAATACCTTGTTCCACCCGTGCTGAAAGTAGTGCAGCTCCTTGCGAACAGCGCGAACGGCGTCGGGGTGGGTGAACAGCTGATGGCACCACCAGCTGGTACCCGACTTCATCGTACCTATCCCGATGAATGTAGGAGGCCCCAACTCCCAGTCGGGCGGGCATGGCGGCGGCGGTAACGGGGCAAGCACAAGCGCCTTTTCGTTCTCCGCGGGACGCCTCTTCACGGCATCCTGTTGGGAATCCTTCTTCGCCACACGCTCAATTCGGTGTAGCACCGATCTCCCTCTCACGGTCGGAGAGACTAGCGGGAGGCGCCACGCTCCTCTCGGCGACACCTCAGCTGGGACGCGAGGAG
Organism: uncultured Acidimicrobiaceae bacterium; assembly: GCA_963824445.1. Lineage (GTDB taxonomy): Bacteria > Actinomycetota > Acidimicrobiia > Acidimicrobiales > RAAP-2 > Bog-473. Next base: position 881,636 of record CAWGPG010000006.1, read on the forward strand.
AACGCGAACCATCTGAGATCTCCGACGGCGCCCGCGCCCAGGACGCATCAGTCCGATCGTCAGTCGTTCTTCACCGTGTAGTCCCGGTGGGCGACGACGTGCTTGTGATCGGGCGCCCACTGCATCATGCCCTCGCCCACCAGTTCATGAGAACCGCAGTTGGAAGGTGATTGCCTGCCCGGGATGGAGAACGGACGGCGGAGGGTGCTCGCCCGGAGCGAGGCCCATGACGAACACGGAACCGAGATGGTCGACGGAGTGAAAATCCGCCAGAGGAGGCGGGCGCGGTGCCGGTGGCGTCCTTCATCGTGACGGTCCAGGGTGCAGGGCGTCGCAGCCGGCTGGTCGGGGAGACCCTCGCCGGTGACGATCGGCCCGCTTACGGTGACCTTCACGTGGAACGCCTTGGTCTTGACCTCCACCGCGAGCCCTTCGATCGCCCGCTGATCCGTGCACCTGGTGGCGCCGCCCCTGCAATTCGGAGGGCAACACGACTAAAGCGTCAGCGTACTCACGGCGTTGAGCCTGTTTCGTGACTCAGTCCGGGTGAGACCCGCGCAGACGAATCGGGTGCTGGGGATCAAGCCGGTATGAGATCCGCATAAGCGTCTTCGAAGCTTCGAGCGCGCCTCTCATCGCCGCAACCCTCGCTCTCTGGCTGAATCTCCGACCCGTCCCCTGCGTGGGCTCATACCAGTAGTTCTCGCGGTCCCCGCTAAAGACTTCCGCACCTTCGACCGTGTAGTAATACAGCGCTATCGATCGCCGAACGTCGGCGTTCTCGGATATGGGTGTCACACCATGGACCGAGCGATGATCAGTGGAGAAAATCACACAGGTACCGAAACTCGGGCTATATGAGACGGCCGGACGATCGGCGCCGAGGTTGAACAAGCCGACTTCGCCACCGTCGCCCCGCTTCCAGTTCGGGTTCAGATAGACGAGGAGGTTCGCTCGCCGAAAAAGCTTGAGATGTGGATGAATGTGAAAATCTGTATGCGGTGACAGCCTTCCGCCGGGCAAGCTGAACTGAAGCCCGCCACCATGGAGAAACGGATCGGGAAGTAGGTTCGGAATTCCCGTCAGCGTTGACAAGGCTCCGAGGAATCGCGGTTGGGATAGCTCATTGATCATCTCGCCGAGTAATGGCGGGATCAGTTCGATGTCGCGGCAACTCGACTTCCCGGGCTGATATGGACCCGTCCCCGTCCGATCGATCCACCCCTCCCACGCCGGATCTGGGAACTCCTTTACCACATCCTCAGCAGGGGCCACGACGAAGTCCTCGAGAACCGTGTGCGGGAATGGCTCAGCCAGCCGATAACGCTGAGCCAGCTGGTCGGCCTCGGGCCCCTCTAATCGAGTCAGATCGAAAAGTCCCATGGTCGGACAGGTTCTCACAACGCCACGGGCGAGCGCACGCTGATCGGCGGGTCATTGCACCGTCGCGGCATCTAGTGGATCCCACCCTGAGTCCCTCGACCGCCGGGTAGCCAACGCCGGGTCGCGGCCAGGCGACCCAACCATCACCCCCTTTCCTGCTCGGGCCGCTGACGCTGGACAGACGAGCATGGTTGCGACGAGGTGCCAACCACACATGGGAGAGCGTGACGACGTCGTCATAGGCGCACGCTCGCGGCCGGACGATGGCGAAGTTGGTGTACTCGGCCAACACGCGACGCACACCGCGGACGAGAGCGGCACATCGACTGGTACGTCCTCGATCGCGGGGTTCATGGCTTCATCAACCACCTCGAGCGGGTTCTCGGCACGTACCTCTAGGGACGCCGGATGTACGAGACAATGGTCTTGGGAGACCCTCGAGTCGTCCATGGACAAGCCGGCCGACAGGCCTTGGCGGCCGGACCGGTCGACGTGGTGCACCTCTTCGTCGCCCCCCGCGACGTTCGGGGCGGGACGCACGCCCTTCCCCGTGGAGTCCGTGCTGACTTCGAGCTGCTCGGTGTGGACCGCTCACGGGCGGGGTGGTCCACCTCCACTACCGCATCGGCAGCTGACGTCGCCCGCAACGGCCGCGACCGCTCAGGCTCGTCGCAGCGGCGTGGCCGAGAGCAGCAGGTTCTTCTTCCCCACCGAGTCGAAGTCGACCGTCGCCTGCGCACGGGAACCCTCACCTTTGGCGGCGACCACGATGCCGCGTCCCCAGTGGTCGTGCACGACCTCGTCGCCGGGGCTGAGACCGAGGTCCTCCGCCCCCGTGCTGCCGCGCGACCCCGAACGCCGACCGGCCGACGCCGCGGCAAGCGGGACCGCGGGAGCGAACGTCGCTCCAGGGAGGTGCTCGTCCCCTGACAGCGTCTCGTAGCCCGTCCCCTTCCGGGGCGAACCCAGGCCGACGTCGTCGACCAGGTGCAAGGGCACCTCCCCCACGAACCGGCTCGGCATGGCCGGTTGGGTCCGGCCCCACGTCGTGCGCGACCACGCATGCGAAATCGCCAGGTGGCGCCGCGCCCGGGTGATGCCCACGTAGAACAAACGGCGCTCCTCTTCGAGCTCGCTCGGCTCGGACAACGAGCGGAAGTGCGGGAAGATCCCCTCCTCCAGCCCGACGACGAACACGGCCGGGTACTCCAGACCCTTGGCCGTGTGCAACGTCATCAGGGAGACCCGGGTGCCGTCGCTCTCGAGCTCGTCGGTGTCGGCGACGAGCGCAACCGTCTCGAGGAAACCGTTGACGTCGTCGAATTCGCTCGCCTGGGCGGCGAGCTCGGCCAGGTTCTCAATGCGCCCGTCCGCCTCGTGGGTGTGCTCGGCCACTAGCTCGGCCAGGTAGCCAGTGCGGTCGGCAACGAGCTGCACGAAGTCGGCCGGATTGACCGTCTGGACCAGCGGTCGCAATTCGGCCAGCAACTTCGACAGCTGCTGCGCCCCCTTGAGCGCCTTGCCGGAGAGACCGACTTCCTCGGCCCGGTCGATCGCCTCGGTGAAGGCGACCCCGTTGACCTGTGCCCAGGCCGCCCGCGGGCCACGGAGGCGTCGCCGATGCCGCGTTTGGGGACGTTGACGATCCGCCGGGCCGAGATCTCGTCGTCGGGGTTGGCGAGCACCCGGATGTAGGCCAGCACGTCCTTGATCTCGCGGCGGTCGTAGAAGCGGCACCGCCCACGACCTTGTAGGGGATGCCACTGAACTTCATTGACGTCTCGAGCGGGAGGCTCTGGGCGTTGGTCCGGTAGAACACCGCGACGTCGCCCCAGGCCAGCCCTTCCGACGCGTGCAGCCGGAGGATCTCGCTCGAGACCCACGAGGCCTCGTCCCGCTCGTCCTCCGCCCGGTAGCGCTTGACCGGCCCCCCCGAGTCGCCGACGGTGTAGAGCTCCTTGGGCTGACGGCCGATGTTGTTCGCGATCACGGCGTTGGCCGCGTCCAGGATGGTCTGGGTGGAGCGGAAGTTCTGCTCCAACAAGATGGTCGTCACCTCGGGAAAGGCGCGCTCGAACTCCAAGATGTTGCGGATGTCCGCTCCGCGCCACCGGTAGACCGACTGGTCGGAGTCGCCGACCACGCACACGTTCCCGTGCGCCTGGCCCAACAGTTTGACGATCTCGTTCTGCGCGTGGTTCGTGTCCTGGAACTCGTCGACCAGGATGTGCTGGAACCGCTCCTGATACGCCGCCCGCACGTCGTCGAAGCCCTGGAGCAGGTTGGCGGTGATCATCAGCAGGTCGTCGAAGTCGAGCGCGTTCGCCGCGTGCAATCGGTCCTGGTACTGCGCGTAGACGTCGGCGATGCGCTTCCGGAACGGGTCCGACCCGCCTCGCGCCTCCTCGCGGAAGGTCTCGAAGTCCACCAGCTCCGACTTGGCCTGGCTGATCACTCCTTGTACCGCCCGCGCCGGCAACCGCTTCTGGTCGAAGCCGAGCTCGGCCGTGATCACCTCGACCAGGCGGCGCGAGTCGGTGTCGTCGTAGACGGTGAACCCCGAGCGGAATCCGAGCCGGTCGGCGTTGGAGCGCAGCATGCGCAGGCAGGCGGAATGGAAGGTCGAGACCCACATCTTCTCGGCTGCCGGGCCCACGAGATCGGCCACGCGGGTACGCATCTCGTCGGCCGCCTTATTGGTGAAGGTGATGGCGAGGATGCCCCACGGCGGCGCGTCACCCGTCGCCAACAGGTGTGCGATGCGCCGGGTCAGCACTCGGGTCTTGCCCGAGCCCGCGCCGGCCACGATCAGGAGCGGGCCGCCGCGGTGCTCGACCGCGGCGCGCTGGGGCAGGGTGAGGTCGTCGAGCAGGGCCGACGGGTTGCCCGCGAACGCCCCGGCGCCCGTCGCCGTGCGCCGCGCCCACGCGCGGGGACGGGCGCGGTCCGTCCTCGTCCTCGTACTCCGCCTCGAGGTCGTGCTGCTCGGCCGCGGCGGCCGCGCCCGCCGACTCGTCGGAACCGTCGTCGAAGAGCGTCGCCTGCGCATGCGCCTCCGCCTCGCTCCACCCTGCCCTTGCCGCCTGCTCGCCGCTGCCCGGCGCCACGGTCACTCCCACTCGATGGTCCCGGGCGGCTTCGACGTCACGTCGAGTGCCACCCGATTCACGCCCTCCACCTCGTTGATGACGCGCGAGGCGATTCGCTCGACCAGGTCGTGGGGCAGCCGGGCCCAGTCGGCCGTCATGGCGTCATCGCTCGTGACGGCACGGATGACGATGGGGTAGGCGTAGGTGCGCCCGTCGCCCATCACCCCGACCGTGCGCACCGCAGGCAGCACGGCGAAGCTCTGCCACAACTCGCGGTAGAGCCCGGCTCGGCGGATCTCCTCGACCACGACGGCATCGGCGTGTCGCAGGATCTCGACCCGTTCGGGCGTGACCTCGCCGATGACACGCACGCCCAACCCGGGTCCCGGGAACGGCTGACGCCAGACGATCTCGTGCGGCAACCCGAGCTCTTCACCCACGGCACGAACCTCGTCCTTGAAGAGCAGCCGAAGCGGCTCGACCAGATCGAAGGCCAGGTCGTCGGGCAGCCCGCCGACGTTGTGGTGCGACTTGATGTTGGCTGCCGTGTCGCTTCCGGACTCGATCACGTCGGGGTAGAGCGTCCCCTGCACCAAGAACCGCGGCGCACCCGCCGTCCCGTTCCCTCCCGCGGCCACATCGCCCGCGGCACCCTTCGTCCCCTCACCGGCACCGGCAGCGGCACCGAGGTCGCGCGCCACCTCCTCGAAGATCCGGATGAACAGCTCGCCGATGATCTTGCGCTTGCGCTCGGGGTCGGTCTCCCCGGCCAGCGCGGCGAAGTAACGGTCGGCCGCCTTCACGTGGACCAGGTCGATCTTGAACTGGCGCCGGAACGTGTCCTCGACCTGGTCGGCCTCGCCGGAACGCATGAGGCCGGTGTCGACGAAGACACAGGTCAGCTGGTCGCCGATCGCCTTGTGCACGAGCGCCGCCGCCACCGCGGAGTCCACTCCTCCGCTCAGCGCGCAGAGCACCCGGTCGTCCCCGACCTGCTCGCGCACCGCCGCCACCTGCTGCTCGATGATGGATACATGCGTCCAGCCCGGGGCACACCCGCACACGTCCATGAGGAAGTGGTCGAAGAGCTCGCTCCCGCGCTCGGTGTGCACCACTTCGGGGTGGAACTGCACCCCGAAGAGCCGGCGCTCGGCGTCGTGCATGGCCGCGACCGGCGCCCCGGGGCTCGTGGCCGTGGCGACGAAGCCCGCCGGGACCTCGGTGATGGCGTCGCCGTGGCTCATCCACACCCCCGACGTCGACGGCCAGTCCGGGCACAGCGGTGAGGCCGCGGTCAGGGTCAGCTCGGTGCGCCCGTACTCGCCTTGTCCGGTGCGCGAGACCGTGCCGCCGAGCTGGAGGGCCATGAGCTGAGCCCCGTAGCAGAGGCCGAGGATCGGCACGCCGAGGTCGTAGACGGCAGGGTCGATGCTCGGGGCCGGGGTCTCGTAGACCGACTTGGGACCGCCGCTGAAGATGATCCCCTTCGGCGCACGGGACCGGATCTCCTCGGCGCTGATGGTGGGTGCGACGATCTCGGAGTAGACGTGAGCCTCGCGCACCCGGCGGGCGATCAGGCGGGCATATTGCGCCCCGAAGTCGACGACGAGGACGGTGTCGGTCACTGACTCCTTCTTAGTGGCCCATGCCGACGCCCTGTGACCGCTGGAAGAACTTCCCCTCGGTCTGCAACGACGGGGCGACCATGACCTCGGCCTTCTGGAACTCCTTCACCGACTCGTAGCCGCACGTGGCCATGGCGGTGCGAAGCGCTCCGAAGAGGTTCATGCGGCCGTCGTTCTCGTGAGCCGGGCCGAGCAGGATCTCGCGCAGGCTTCCGCGCACCGAGGTGCGCACCCTGGCGCCGCGGGGCAGCGTCGGGTGGAAGGTGGCCATGCCCCAGTGGAATCCCCGCGCCGGAGCCTCGACGGCGGAGGAGAGCGGGGAACCCAGCATGACCGCATCGGCCCCGCACGTGATGGCCTTGGCGATGTCTCCGCCCTTCGACATGCCGCCGTCGGCGATCACGTGGACGTACACCCCGGTCTCGTCGAGATGCCGCATCCGGGCGCCGGCCACATCCGCGATGGCGGTGGCCTGAGGCACGCCGAGGCCGAGTACGCCTCGGGTGGTGCAGGCGTTGCCCGGGCCGACGCCGACGAGTACTCCCACCGCCCCGGTGCGCATCAAGTGCAGGCCCGCCTGGTAGGACGCGCACCCGCCCACGATGACCGGGATGTCGAACTCGCGGATGAAGCGCTTCAGGTTCAACGGTTCGGACGTCTTCGACACGTGCTCGGCTGAGACGACGGTCCCTTGGATCACGAGGAGGTCGAGCTCGGCGGACAGGATGGCCGCCGCCAGCGCCTGCGTGCGCTGGGGCGTCACCGACGCGGCCGTCGTGATCCCGGCGTCCTTCATCTGGCGGATGCGCGCCGTGACCAGCTCGGGGACGATGCGGCTCCTGGTACATCTGCTGCATGCGGGCCGTCGCCTTGTCGTCGTCGAGCTCGCGAATCTCGTCGAAGAGAGGCGTGGGGTCCTCGTAACGAGTCCACAGACCCTCGAGGTTCAAGACGCCGAGACCTCCGAGGCGCCCCAGCTCGATCGCCGTGGTCGGGCTCATCACCCCGTCCATCGCCGCGCCCAGTAGGGGCAGGTCGAACCGGTAGGCGTCGATCTCCCACGAGATGTCGACGTCCTCGGGGTCCCGTGTGCGCCTGCTCGGGACGATGGCGATGTCGTCGAACCCGTAGGCCTGTCGACCCGATTTGAAGATGCCGATCTCGATGTCTGCCACTTGCTGCGCCCTCCGGCATTCGTGGGCCGGCAGGCCACCCACCATGCCGGCCGTCTGTGCGACTGGAACTCGAACGCCGGACCGACGCGCCGACGATCCCCCACTCTACTCTCCGGGTCTCTCGTTCCAGGCCCATCTCAGGCCTCTCTGAGTCTCTCGTTCCAGGCCATCTCGGGGCTCGACATGCTCGCACGGCTGCCGAGGCATCCTGCGCAGACGCGGCGTGGCGTCGCAGTCGTCGGAACGCCGCTCGACCGTCGCCTGACGGGCCTAGGCCTCCCCGTGCGCGAGACTCCCTCCGTGCCCGAGCCCCACCAGGCCGCAGGGCAAGGCGGCCTCGATTCGAACACCACCGACGACCCCGGCGCGGTTGAGCGCGGCATGCGGGTCCTGTTGGCGCGCCGCGAAGCCGAGCTGAAAGGCGGCGCCTCCGCCGTGGGCTGGAAGATCGGCTTCAACACCCCTGCCATCCAGGCGCACTTCGGTCTCGACGACCCCGTGGTCGGCTACCTGATCGACTCCGGGGTGACCCCGGACGGTTCCACGGTCAGTGTGGCTGGCTGGACGGCTCCCGCCGTCGAAGTGGAGATGGCGTTGCGGGTCGGGGACGACGGAGGCGTTGCCGGAATCGGCCCGGCCCTCGAGCTGGTGGACCTCGATATGCCCGTCGCCGATATCGAGCCGGTGCTCGAAGGCAACGTGTGCCAGCGCGGCGTCGTCTTCGGGGAGGAGGTCGCAGGCGTGGACCCGTGGAGCGTCTCCGTCGCCGTGACCAAGGGCGGGGCGCTCGTCGCGGAGGGCCAGCCCGTCGAGGATCCGGCCACGACAGTCGCCTTCGTCCGCCGGTTCCTGTCGGACCACGGCGCCGCGCTGGAAGCGGGCCACCGCATTATCGCCGGGTCGATGGTGGCCCCGGTGGCCGTCGAGCCGGGAGACGAGCTCGAGGTGGACTTCGGCCCGCTCGGGACCCTCGGCGTGCGCTTCGCCTAGCGCCTTCGGAGACTGGGTCGGTTGGTGGGTCGTCAGTCGTGATGCGGTTCGGGCGGAGCTCCGGCCCCGACGTGGGCTCGCCACGCGGCGTGTATTCGTGCGTCGTCGACGCCGACCCCAGATTTCACCTCGAGGCACTGCGCTGGTACGCCACCTTGCGCCGGATCGTCGGTGTGGAGCCGGCAGATCTCGTGGTCCACGCCGTCGGGGGCTCCGATACCGGGCCGCTCGACTACCTGCGCCGGTGCGGCGTCTCGGTGGTGGACGTGGAGTGCTTCGACGAGCGATCTCCCCACTGCAACAAGATCGCGGGCGCGCTCAGTCTGGCCAGTAGCGGCGTCGACGGGATCGCGGTGCTCACGGACACCGACGTCGCGGTGCTCGAGGACGCACGGCGGATCGCGTTGGGCGGGAACGAGGTCGGGTTCCGCCCCGTCGGCGCAGGGAACCCGCCACTACATGTCCTCGAGAAGCTCTTCGAAGCCGCCGGGCTCAGGACACCCCGACGCGTTCGGATCAAATTCGCGTCCACGCCCGGCCAGCGCACCTTCTCAGGGCACGGGAACGGAGGGCTGTATGCCGCGCCCGGGTCGCTGCTCCCGGTGCTCGCGGCTGCGTGGGAGCGATGGGCACGCTGGGTTCTCGACCACCGCGACCTGCTCGAGACCTGGTCCACCTTTGTCGACCAGGTGGCCATGACGCTCACGCTGGCGGAAGCCGAGATACGCCCGCACCCCCTGGGGCTCGAGTGGAACTTCCCGACCAACAACCCGAGACGGATACCAGCGCGCCCGCCGGAACCGGCTGCCCTCCATTACAAGGACAACGTCACAGCCGAAGGTCTGCTCGGGCTTTCCGGCTCCCCCGTCGTCGACCGGCGTATCGCCGTCGCCAACGACGCGATCGCGCACGTGTGGTCGGAGGTCTATCCGAAGAGCACGTGAACCGGACACCTGAACCCGCCGCTGGGACGCGATCACGCCTCCGGTCGCGCTCCGGCTCCGCGACGCTCGGTCAGGACGATGCTGAGCAGCTCGTGGATCATGCGCGCGGTCGCTCCCCAGATCATCTCGCCCGACACCTCGAAGAACCACACGGGGACGGACCCGTCCGCGCTGCCGCGGACGGTGCGGCCGGGTACGCTCCAGCGCTCTTCATGGAAGACGTCCGGAGCCGCCAGTTCGGCCAGCGAGACGTCGAAGACGCGCGCAACCTCGTGGGGACTCGGCGTCAACGCCGGACGCTGCTCGATAGTCGCCACCACGGGCACGATCAGCGACTCGGACACCATGGTCATGACGGGGCGGATCCAGCCGACCACCGTGACGAGCTTGGCGTCCAGCGCGACCTCTTCGCGGGCTTCGCGCAAGGCCGCCACCGTGGCGTTTTCTCCCGGGTCGATGCGTCCTCCGGGAAAGCTGACTTCGCCCCGGTGTGTCCGCATTGCGGTCGAACGCCGCGTCAGAATCAGGCGGGTCTCGCCGTCGTCCTCGAACATCACGACGAGAACTCCGGCGTTCACTAGCCGGATATTCGCCGGCGCAGCGCCGTCGAGGGCCGCCACGGGAGCAAGCAGCGGATCGGTGCCTGGGTCGCTGGGCACTGGCCCGCGCTGGCCACTTGACTCGAGCGCCCTCAGGACGCGTTCGATCGTGATGTCGGTGCGCCCCGCTTCAGGCAACTCCTTCCATGGCGCCGGAGCTCCCGGCCGCCATGACTGCGGTCGGGGAATGATTTGGGGCGGGACGGGACGTGCCAACTCCGGCACGCTAGGTTGAAATCGGTGGTCTATGCACTATCAATTGGTTGAAGGCTTTCAGGCTGCCGGAATGGCAAGGGTGAAGGTGCCGTCGGCGCAGGTGCCAAGATCACGACCGAAGTGGCGGAGCTCGGCGAGCTGGCGTCGGGCAGGATCGGTGCGCCGGACGACCCAGTTTGTGCCAAGCTCGGCGTAGGCCATGCCTTCGACGTCTGGGATGTGCCAGTCGGCGGCCAAGATGGGGTGACCGACGGCCTTGCGGGCTCGGCGCTGGCCGCGCCGTGGAGCCAGGCCGTGATGCTGGCTCAAGAGATACGACGGAGCCGATCGCTCTCACACGGGGCTCATCGAATCCAGGCTGTTGTCGCCAACGAAGACCGCTTCGTCGAGCACCCAGTAACGCTGAGCGCCCCCAGGGCCACGGTGAACACGTACGTCATCGCGCCCTTCCAACCTCACCCCCTCAGTCGAAAACTGGCCTGCGGCCTTGACCTCAGTCGTCAAACAGTTATACGGACGGGTTCGCAGCACCAAGGATCCCGACGTCTGAAGGCGTGGCGCCCGTACAGATTTCCCTATCCACTAGGTCTTCCGGACCGGGAGTTGAGGTGACAGATGGACGCTGCGGTACCTGATGGTGTTCATGCTGCCTTTCGGGACTTGAAGCTGTCGAGGACCTCTTGAGGAGTTCGTCCACGCATGTAGTCGCCGTGATTGCGTCGGCGCCGGTGGTAGGTGAGCAGCCAGGCGTCCGCTTCGGCCTGGAGCTGGCGGGGCGAGGTGAAGCGCCGGCGATGGAACGCCGGGCGCCAGCACTCTTGGAGGATGCTCTGGTGGAAGCGCTCGACCACGGCGTTGTGGTTGGGAGAACGAGGCGGGATGCGCACGTGGTCGATCCCCTTGGCCACAAGGGCGGTCGTGAAGTCCGTCGCCTTGTACTCGGGCCCGTTGTCAGACACGACCGCACGAACTCGGACCCCGTGGCGGCGATAGTGGCGCACCAAGCGCTCGACGAAGCGCATCGAGACCGCGGCGTCGGGGGTGCCGACGACGAGGCCAGACGAAGGCCCACGGGTGAAGACGTCGATGGCGCTGAGCTGGTAGCACCTTGCCGACGCCCTTGAGGTTGCCGATGTAGAAACTGTCGACGCAGACGAGCTCGCCGGGCCCGGCGCCAAAGAGGCAGAACCCGAAGGGCTCGTCGTCTCTTCCCGCCTCGGTCACCAGACCGCTCGTGGCCGCCGTGATGGCAGCGGCGCGCGCCAGGCGCTGGGCCCTCGTGCCGAGCCCATGGGCGACCAGGTGCTTTTGCACGGTGGACTTGGCGATGGCGAAGCCCAGGTCGCCGAGGCGATCGGCGTACTGGCGACAGCCGATGGTGGGCTCGAGCACGGCCAGGGTGAGCAGCCGCTCGACCACATGGGTCGGGGTGGCCGAGGGCATCTGGGGAGAGCGGCGCTCCTTGGGCATGAGGGCCTCGAGGCCATAGCGGTCGGCCCGGTTCTTCCACTCGTAGTAGCGGGTCCGAGAGATGCCGAAGGATGCGGCAAGTCCCGGCCACGTTTCCGGTGCCTGGGCCAATGTCCAACACGGCGAGACGTCGTTGGTAGATGATCTCTGCTGTGGGTCACGGTGATGGGCTCCTTGGCTCTGTAGTGGGAACCACAGAGTCCATCGCCTGACCCCTCAAAGGGGTGGATGTGCAACCTCAACACGCGGACAGGAAGCACTAGGTGGGCGCCAGCCCCTGTCATCGCGGATTCTCAGGTATCTTTAGGGCCACGGTGTGACAATCTGAACGGAACGTAACCTTACGGCGAACTGCAGCGAACTGCAGTGCTGTGAAAGGGGCAAGGGGCAAAGGGGTGGCACACAATTGGGGAAGGGTTCCCAGTCGAGCAGCTCGCGCTCGCAAGCGGGCCGTGGCCCGCGCTCGGATCTCGCTGGATCGACGACCTCGAGCGCATTTCCTGCATATAGGAAAGACAGCTGGTACGGCTGTGAAGGTCGCGCTGAAGGAAGCCCAGGGTGCCGCGCAGTACCGGCTGGTGCCTCACCGGCACGAAGATTGCTTGAGTGTAATTCCAGAGGCTGACTATTACTTCTTTTGTGTGAGGGATCCGATCGAACGGTACGTCAGCGGCTTTGTCAGCAGACAGCGCGAAGGCCTACCGACGTATCACAATGTCTGGTCGAAGGACGAAGCCAAAGCGTTCTTGAGATTCGACTCACCCGATGCGCTCGCAGTTTCGCTCAGTGCAGGCGGCACTGAGCAACGCGAAGCCGAAGCCGCGATGGGGACCATTCAGCATCTGCGAACTTCGTTTTGGGATTGGTTCGGTCGATTCTGACTACTTCAAGCGCAGGTCGGACCACCTCTTGTGGATCGGGCGCCAGGAATCATTGGACGTGAGCTCCCTCGCCGCCACCCTTGGCCTGAATCGGTTGGTACTGCCGACGGACACGAAGCGAGCCAACAAGACGACCTCCGCGAAACCGCAACTGTCAGACCTAGCTCGACAGAACCTGCGACAATGGTATGCAAAGGACTATGTGTTCCTCGAACTTTGCGACGCGCTCCGTCCGAGAAACAGTGCGCCCGACCTCCGCAGCCCGGACACGAGTCGAAACATCGTCGGACGGGTCATGAGCGAACCACCCTTTGCCCTCAATAACGCCGACGCCCTTCGCTTAGCGCGTGCAGCGCGATAAACGGGCACGGCGCGTTCAGTAGATCTCCCGCTCACACTGGGTGACGGCGAAGTCGTTGACCGAGCATGGCAGCGGCCTCTGGGCGGTGTCGTCGTCGTGCGCGTCACCGGGACACTCTTATTGATCGGAACAGTGGCGCCCGTTCGCGACGGCAAGCGTTATCGCTGTCCGTGAGCTCCGTAGGTCAGGCCTTCGCACTCGAAGCGGTCTCCGTTGCGAACCCGATGGTCGGACCGCCACAAGATCGCGAGCCGATACACGGGCTTCACCCTCGGTTGGGGCGGATCGGGTCCTCATTGGACCTTCCTCCAGCCCAAGTCCTGGAGCGAATGGACACCACGGTCCACGAGCTCCACCCGGGACAACTCGTCACCGTCGCATTTCTCGTCTACGACCCGTTCGAGCAGCGGCGGTCCTCTGCGAATGCCGGTCATCTGCCATCGTGAGTGTACGGGGCGCGCCGGCCGAGCGACTGGCCGTGGCGGGCCGCCGTTTGGTTCGGGCCCGGCGACCACGGTCAACCAGTCTCAGTCCCTCCCTCCCGGTTCCGTCATCGCTCGTCTAAACCGGCGGCCTCGTCGAGCGGCGAGACGAAGGCATCGATCCTCTAATCGATGTTCTCACCGTCCGACTGAACGAGGAGGTGGCCGATGTGAACGGTGTCGTGGGGGCCATCGTCGAAACACGTGGTCTCCGATCGTTCCGAAGACGACGTGGGACTCCTCGTCGCCTAGGTGCCGCAGCACGATGCCGCCGATCGCGCGTTCATGTCCAGCTCCCGAGCGAGGAGGCAAGCGTGTCCGCAGCCGCCACGCGGTGATCGCAGCGCTCGAGGAGTGGGGGGTAGAACGGGGATGCATCGATCGGATCGAGCAGCTCACGAACGAACTGGTCACGAACGAACTGGTCACGAATGCACTGTTACGAATGCACTGTTACGAATGCACTGTTACATGAATGCTGTCCACGGTCGTCCACCGGTTGAACTGCGCCCGCCGGCTCTGGCGGACGAAATCCTGCTCGACCTGCTCGACGGCATCCCGTCTTTTCTGCATCGTCTGGAGCCGACGTCCCTCCACGATCACGGAGGAGGTCTCGAGATCGTGAACATGCTCAGCCGGCGATCGGGTACCAGGCTCACCGTCCACGGCAAGTCGCGGTGGTGCATCGTTGGCGCGACTGAAACGATGGGCTCGCCAGTTCAGTCTCACGAGACTGGTACCCTGACTCGATCATCAGCGTCGTCGTGCCCGTACGCGACGGGCTTCCATGGCTAAATGACCAGCTGGCGGCGCTCGCGACACAGCAATGCGACGAGCCGTGGGAGGTCATCGTGGCCGACAACGGCTCGCGCGACGCGAGCATGGCCGCGCGCGCGATTGGGCCATTCGGTGCACAGCAATTCGAGTGATCGATGCGTCGGCCAAAGCGGGACCGGCCGCAGCGCGGAATGCCGGAGTGGACGCCGCGCGTGGCCAGTTCGTGGCGTTCTGCGACGCTGACGATGTCGTCCAGCCCGGTTGGTTGCACGCGTACGTCACTGCCCTGGCAGATGCCGACGTGGTTGCCGGATTCTTCGATTTTCACTCTCTGAACGATGCCGTCGAGGGTGAGCTCGGACCGGCGGCCACGAGCCAGCTCGGTTTTCTGCCGGCTGGTCTCGCCGCCAACTTGGCTGTACGCCGGGAAGCCTTCAAAGCCGTGGGCGGCTTCGCCGAGTCCCTGTTCGTGGGCGAGGACATCGACCTCTGTTGGCGAATGCAGCTCGCAGGGTACCGATTCGCCGTCACCGATTCAGCGGTTGTGGCGAGGCGCGAGCGCACCGATCTTCGAGAGGTTTTCACGCAGGCTCTGGCGTACGGTCGGAGCGGAGCATCTCTATACAGGCGCTACCGCAGGCAAGGGGCGAGACGCGACCTGGCGGGGACAGCAAGATCTTGGGGCTGGCTCATGGTGTCACTTCCCCAGCTCCGTCGAATCGATAGACGCCAGCAGTGGGTTCGCGCCGCTGGCGTCCGCCTCGGCCGTCTCTTGGGGTCGTACCGGGAGCGCGTCTTTTTTCCTTGACTCCAACAGTCGTCGGAACGCGCCTGACCAGTCGTTGGAGCAGCCTCACGAGCCGAAGGTGTACCCGTGCCGCTCGACGAGCACCGCATCGCGCTCCGCTACCAGATCTCGCGAGTCGTCGTCGTAGTAGTCCGTGTACGGCCGGTGATCGGAGCGGTTCACCACGACCTGGGTGCGCTCGCGGACGGCCCGCTCCACGGCGTCATCGACCGGGTAGCCGGCACGGCGTACGGCGTCGAGCAGGTCGTCGGCCAGTCGCTCCGTCCGGATGAAGGTGTGCGCCAACGAGCCGGCGGCCACGGCCGAGCGGAGCTGCGCCGAGCTGGACACGCGCAGGACCGATTCGAGGTCGCCGGCGTAGAGGCGGCAGTAGCGGTAGGTGGCGTAGCCCGCGACGTGACGGAGGTCGCTGGCGCCGTACGGCTGGTCGATCTGGCGCGCCCGGCGAGGGTCGTGGACCCTCGCCAACCACCTCCTGAACATCTCGGGGGTCTGCGGCTCGGCGTAGGTCGATTTCCAGTCTGCCGTCGGTTTCCAGAGCTCGTCCAACAGAGGACGGAGGTGAGGCAGCGCCCGCGCCGCACGACGGAACTGGCGCTGCGTGAGCCGTTTGTGCAGACCGCCCTCGCCCCCGCCACCGAAGGACCAGAGGGACACGTAATAGTCCCAGGGATTGCGCACGGAGCCGACGACGAGGCGGTCTCGGCTGTCGGCCGGCAGCCGGCCGTGCTTGGGGTAGCGGTGCTCCGCCCCGAAGCACTCGACCAGGATGGAGCCGATGAGCGTCGACGCGGTCTTCTGAAGCTCCAGGTAGACGAGCTTGTCGGAGACGACCGGCACCGGGGTAGTACAACACATCGCCCCTCCCCCTCCGGCTGCCATCAGACCTCGAACCCACCCGGTGCGCTGCGAGCGCCGCCGTCGTCGGGGGACGATGCACTGGACCCGGTAGGTACCTCGCTACGCTCTCGGCTCGATGCGACCAACCCCACCCGCCACGCGATGAAGTCCCGGGACGAGCTCCAGGCTGGTGCCGACCAGCTGTTGTGGTATCACACGATCGATCTCGGACAGGGGGTCGTGACGAGGGGAATCGGGGTCCAGCCGACCGGCTCCGAGATCCTTCCGGACGTGTCCGGAAAGAGCGTCCTCGACATCGGCGCCTGGGACGGGAAGTTCTCCTTCCTCGCCGAGAAGGGCGGCGCGAGCCGGGTCGTTGCCCTCGACCACTACGCCTGGGGCGTCGACTTGGGCGCCCGCGAGGACTACTGGAAGGAGTGCATCGACGCCGGGACCTTCCCCGACCAGTCCCGCGACGAGACCGACTTCTGGCGGCCCGAGCTTCCGGGACGCCGAGGCTTCGAGTTCGCGGCTGCCGCCCTCGAGTCCAAGGTGGAGCCGTTTGTCGCAGACTTCCAGAAGGTCGACCTCGACGAGCTCGGCCAGTTCGACGTCGTGCTCTACCTCGGCGTGCTCTACCACATGAAAGAGCCGCTCACCTGCCTCGAGCGGGTGCGGGCGGTCACCAAGGAAGTCAGCAATACGTAGTCGTCGAGCAACAGGCAAGAAGAAGAACGTATTGCTGTG
>CAWGPG010000007.1:0-742931 GCA_963824445.1 uncultured Acidimicrobiaceae bacterium
GCTCTAGTCCGGTGCAGTTGCAATGGGACTCGGAGCATGTCTGAAGCCGGAGCCCAGAGGTGACAAGGGGATGTATTCGCGCTCCGTCACGGCATTCGAGCGCTCAAACCGAGACTGACTTCCATGATCGTACCGGTGAGTACCCAGGGATCTTGGAACGAGTACATCACGGCGCGGGTGACGTCCTCGGCTTCGATCCATGGCCTGGCGATCGGATTGCTCCGAGCCCACCGCCGAACTAGTTCTTCGGGTACCTCGCTGTCAGGATCGGTTGAAGCATCGGAGTGCACACTGCGCAGGGGCACACAATGTTGACGGTGATCCCGTCGTTCGCTACCTCAAGGGCCAGGGACTTTGCCAGGCCGATCACGCCCCATTTGGTGCGTTGTAGGCGGATTGTCCTGATCCCCATACGGCCGCCCATCGATGAGTGACTACGATCCGCCCCAGCGCTGTTCCAAGATGGAAGGCACCACGGCCCGGAGCGTCGTGAACACCCCGGTAAGGTCGGTGGCGAGCATCTCCTCCCACGACTCGTCGGTGACGTCGACGAACCGGCCAACGGTAACGATGCAGCATTAGCCAACACAATGTCGATAGGCCGAACTCCTCCAACGCCTGCTCGACTCCGGCATCGACCTGGCTCGCGTCGCTCACGTCGACCGACTCGGAAAGACACCGACGACCTTCTCCTTCACAAGTTTGGCCGTCAGGTCAGATCCTCCTCGTACCAGTGCATAGGTAAGCGATGACATTGACCCGGAACGTCCCATGCCACAATGTCAGCTCCTTCTGACGCCAACGCGACCGCATGCGACCTTCCCTGTCCGCGAGCTGCTCCGGTGATGAGAGCCACTCTCCCATCCAGCGATGCCATGGTCGGTCACTGTACCTGGCGACGCTAGATCACTGGACCGTGCGCCGTCCGTACCTTCCTCCGTAAATCGTCAAAGAAGGATGCAGCTGCAATCGAGTTCCATGCCTTCGCGAGTAGCCCTAACTTTTCGCGTCGCGGTTCCGACTCTTGACGTACCGACACCTGCAAAGGGTGGGAGAATTTGCTTTCATCTTCCCGCCAGTCCTGCGGGAATTTCGCCGAGCGGAGGTCGAATGAACCCCGGATTGGGGTTGGCCGGCATCCCCAACCACAAAGACACGAACCACGTCGCAGGATTGGATGGATGGGGACTCGACAACGAGTCGATCTCTTCCGACGTCAAATGGCCACTCACGTCATCTCACAGGTACCGGTCCTGCACCGCACTCCCGAATCGGCCGCTCACAGAGTACGTATGGATGAGGTCGCCTGACCCCAGGCGAGGGCACCCCTACCTTTTCTTGTAGTTGGACGGGTGGGATCAGGACGCTGCCGTGTGAGCACCCAGGGAGGGATCTGCCATGACCGACTCACAGACGAAGTACACACTCATCTCGGCCGATGGCCACCTCAACGAGCCTCGGGACGTATGGACGTCGCGGGTCGCCAAGAAGGACAAGGACCGGGTGCCGCGTGTGGACCGGCTACCTGACGGAGACGGGTGGGTGTTCCCCGGCTACGACATCACGCTCCCCTTCAGCTGGGGTGCGACTGCGGGACGCCACCCGGAGGACATAGGACAATGGTGTATCTACGATGACATCAATCCCGGCAGCTACGACCCTGTCGCCCGGGTCAAGGAGATGCAGGAGGACGGGGTCGATGCGGAGCTGATCTTCGGGTCCAACAACCCGCGCTCCTTCGTGGCCGGCCACGAGGACGCCGCCCTCCACCATGAGATGATCCGGGCATACAACGACTTCATGTCCGAGTTCTGCTCGACCGCCCCTGATCGGCTCGGTGGTACGGCACTGCTCCCGAATCGCGGGGTCGAGGGATGCCTCAAGGAGATTGAGAGGCTTCGAGCATGACCGGGTTCGTGGCCTTCCTCATGCAGCGCTATCCGAGCGGGGGCCGTCCATCACGCCCGAAGACGACGCGGTTTGGGAGGCGATCGAGGCCAGCGGCAAGCCACTCACCATTCATGTGGGCCTGGTCGAGGGAAAGATGGGCCAGCGCACGGTGGCCACAAACCTTCCCGGCACCGGCCACTTCTATGACGCACCGAAGCGGATGCTCCAGTTCATCTTCGCCGGGGTACTCGACCGGTTTCCCAAGCTTCGTATCCCGTTCATTGAGGTCGATTGCGGGTGGATCCCGTACTTCGAGAGCCAATGCGACGACAATTTCCTGCGCCACCGCAAGGCGTCCCTGCGTGACTCCAAGCTGACCCGTCTACCCAGCGAGTACATGCAGGAGTTCTTTCCCGCCTCGTTCATCACCGACCCATTCGCCGTCGACAATCGCGCCCGCATCGGCGTGCACCGGATGCTCTGGTCGAGCGACTACCCCCACATCACGACGGACTGGCCAGTGTCGTGGAAGACGATCAACGCCACGTTCGCCGATGTTCCGCCAAATGAGAAGCACGCCATCCTTTGTGGCAATTCCCTCAAGCTCTTCAAATTCGACCAGGTCGGGAGCACCTGACCCTTGCCGTCGAGCAACACGGATCCGGCCGACCGGGCCCGAGCCAGCACTTTTGTCGTAAGCATCACGCCGTTCGCCGAAGACGGTGCTGTGGACGAAGCCTCCCTGCGGGGGCACCTCAAGCGCATGGCCGCAGCCGGTATCGGCGTCTACCTAGGGGGAGGTGGCAGCGGCGAAGGCTACGTACTCTCGCCGGACGACACGAGGCGACTGCTACAGATAGGTGTGGAGGAACTGCAAGGAAAGGTGCCGGTTCGCGCCATGGGCGTCGAACCGCGCACGTCGCTGGACATGATCGAGTATCTCATGATGGTCAGCGGCATCGGAGTCGATGCTGCCCAGATCTACTCTCTCGACCAGGGCCACGGCCACCTGCCGACCTGGCACGAGATCCATCGGTACTTCGACGACGTGCTGCGGGCGATCGACTTCCCCGCCGTGCTCTCTACCCATCAATCGGTCGGTTATCAGGTGCCGGTATCCATGCTGATCGAGTTCGCCGATCGGTTCGACCACCTGATCGGGATCAACCTCAGCCACCAGGACCTGGGCTATCTCAGCGCCGTCATCGATGCGCTCGGGGACCGTCTGGAGATCCATGTCGGCGGGCCCCATCTGGCGCTGACCGCGCTCTCGCTCGGCGGCACCGGGTACCTGAATTCCGAGGGCAACCTGGCGCCCACGCTCTGCGTCGGACTGATCAACGCCTACCGGGAAAACGACGCGTGGCGCATGATGGACCTCTACGGCAAACTGCTCCGGCTGTCGGGCACCCTCTATGCTGCCGGCGGAATACGGGCCACCAAGGCCGCCCTCAATGCGCTGGGATTGCCGGGCGGCTTTCCCCGGCTACCCCAGCTGCCGGTGCCTGAGTCGAGCGTCCCACCCCTTCTCGACACCATAGAGCGACTGGGTATCGGGACTATCGAGGGCTGGGGCTAACCGTTGACCGAAACGCGTGGACACTTTCCGGGTCGATGAGCGTCGTGGTTATCGGCGGTGCTTCATCGTCTCAGGCATCAGCAACCCCACCGGACGCCAGCAGTCGCCGGGTGTCGCCGGGTGTCGGCCCTGAGATCGACCTTGGCCCACTTGTCCGCCAATGAGCGGCGGACGCTCGCTCAACGTAAACGCTTAAAACAAGCGGATCGATGAAAAGGGCCACACCCGAAGATCGACCTTGCCCATGATCAACGATCTGTTGATTGGTCCCCAGTATCTGCTGTCGCACGAACCGCCGGGGGATCGATTGTCGCCCATGACGAAGTACATGTTGGCGGGGACACGATAGGGAGTATGAAGGCTGTACGGCCTTCTTCCCGGCCCGGGTTGTGTTTCGCCCTGCTCCGAAGCGGGCAGCCACGTCTCATCAAGGCGATGACCGCCGACATAGACATAGCCATCCTCGAGTGAGAGGACGTTACCGGGCAGCCCGATCACGCGCTTGACAAGATCGTTCACCGGTTGACCACCGCAATCTTCGGAGGGTGGACGGCTGAAAACCACAATGTCGCCCCGACCCACTCCATGCAGGTCGTAACTGAGCTTGCTCACGACGATGCGATCACCGACCTGAAGAGTCGGCTCCATGGAGCCTGACGGTATAAAGAATGTCTGGACGACGAAGGTGCGTAGGAGAACCGCTACCAGAACCGCTACCACGAGAACGATGATCGATTCCCGGAACCACCGGGACTTCTGAGCGTGATCCGTCGGTGGTGTCTCTGGCTCGATCGCTGTTGTCATCACGCGAGCGAATGATTGCCGCCGAGCACCATCATGAGCGTCCGCTCGTTCCAGGAACGATCGGTTGCACTTCGATCGTCGAGCACGCCGGGAACCCGGGCGGTTTTCTTCTCGTCCGCGCCACGTGGACAACGACCCGTTCGTTCAAGTCGGGAGGTGTCACCAGGAGAAGTGGATAACGCGAGCAGGGTCCCGACGTGCCAGTGCTTCGGACAAGGGCTGATGCCACCTGATCCGGTGCGAGAGAGACCGCGGAGGGAGCCGATTCATGCCCTTGCGGGTCCCCGAACTCACCGCTTGCCCTTGGCATCGCTCGGATCTTCGCTTGGCCCTCTCGATCGAGAGCGAACACTGCGGGGTAACCCTCCAAAGTGCAGGACCTGCGCGAGACGTTGGTAAAAAGGATTACCTGATTCACGTGCTGAGCAGTGGTTTGGCCACCGAGGTCGCGGACGGACACCTGGGAGTCCTTGCAGTAAGGGGACCCACCGCCCGGGTTGTGGTCGTTGTTCGTGGTTGTCGTCGTGACCACAGTGGCAGCAGTGGTATCGGCGGACTGCAGGAAGGCCGAGATCCCGATCACGACGAGAGAAACCGCAGCCGCTCCGATTGCGAGAGTCCGAACCCGTTTCACGCCAACGCGGATCCACTCGAGAACCGCTCCGGCAATGAGATCCAGTGAGTCGCGCCGTCGCGGCCGTAACCCGTTGCTCCGAAGTTGATCGATCAGGTCAAGCAGCTCTTCGCCGTATCGTTCGCGCCATGACCTCGGATACAGACGTACGAGGTTCATTCGATTGTGCCGGCTCACATCGCACCAGCAATTCGCTTGAGCCCGATCTGGGCGATCCGAGCTGACTCTGAGAGTCGCTCGTGGACGACGGACAACCCGGCCGAGGTGATGCGGTACGGATGGCGGCGCTCCTCAGACGGAAGCGCCTCGACCAGACCCGCCCGCTCCAGTTTTGACAGGCATCCGTAGAGCGTCCCGGGGCCTAGGGTGACGCCCGCAAAATCCGCGATGTCTTTGATGAGGGCATAACCATGCTTTGGCCCGTCGATCAGGCTCGTCAAGACGAGCACGCTGCGGTCAGAAGACCCCCGGATGCCCTGTGTCGTCACCAGACTCCCACCTCATCTTGTTCCTTACTACACTTTACGATATATCCAGATTCGTAGCAAGGGGTGCCGGAGCCTATGCGCGGAGCAAAATCGAATTCCGCCCTTCCGTTGCGGACATTTGGTGAACTTCCGGTTCGACACCATTGCGGAGATGTCGCTCGTCTACGCCAGCGGCCATCGTTGTCGCGATGGCCCGTCCCGACTTGCGTCGTGCGACGACCGCATCCTCGATAGCTGGATTGGCACAGCCCCAGGGTCCAGAATCCGCCAGTGGGTTCGGCGCGTAGAGCTCGATCGGATCTCGTGTCGTGACTGTCACGATCACGTTCGCCCTGGCTGCCGCCCTGGCGAACGCCGTGCATCTGATGACCCAACACGCAGCCAGTCTGGGTGTCTCCAACTCGCACCGAGGCTGGAATCTCGTCACCTCCCTGATCCGCCATCCCCTATGGCTCGCCGGTTGGGCTGCGGCGGGAGCTGGATTTGCCTTCCAGGCGGTCGCTCTCCACAGCGGTCAGCTCTCGATCGTCCAGCCCCTCCTCGTCACCGAGCTGGTTTTCGCGCTGATCCTGCGCAGGTTGTGGGTTCACCAGCACGTGGCCAAGATGGCCTGGACAGCTGCCCTGGTCACCTGTGCCGCGCTGGCAGTGTTCCTGACAGCGGCCGAGCCCCACGGCGGCCACCCCCAGCCCCACGCCGCTAATTGGGCTTCCGCGCTGGCCTTTTTCGGGGGGGCAATTGTTGTGTTGGCTGTCATGGCGCGCCGGGGATCGCCCCTGCGTCGGGCGGCACTCTACGCCACAGCGGCCTCGATCACATGGGCTCTGATGGCTGCTTTCATCAAGGTGACCACCAACCTGCTTGCGGCATCGGGCTGGGTCGGCATGCTTGAGCACTGGCCTATCTATGCGTTGATCGCCTCAGGAGTCCTCGGTTCTGTACTCCAACAGGCCGCCCTGCAAGTTGGCCCATTGAGCGTGTCCCAACCGTTGATCGTCGTGGTCGACCCCGCCGTTGCCATCGTGCTGAGCGTCTGGATCTTCGATGAACGGTTCACGGTCAGCCTGGTCCAGAGGACCCTCGCAGGAGTGGCTTTCTGCGTAATGGCCATTGGCGTTACAGTCCTGTCGCGAACGGCGCCAACCGACCTCGACCGCTCGATGCCGGTCAGGCTCTGAGAGACTCCACGCAACGAGACGCAGGTGATTGGCTCATTGCTTCATCGCCGCGGATTGTGATCACTTCCGATAGTGACCGATTGGCTTCGCGACTGTGTGCAAATCGGGCCGAGGATGAAGGAGACGGTACTTTGGACCTCGCCGTTGACAAGGTTGGTGGGCCGCCCGGGTCTCGATCCCGGCACCTTGGGATTAAAGTCGGAGGCGGATGGTTCGCCGTCGTCAACTGGGTCCATCGGTCCTGTTGAAGGTCGACCATTCCAGTGGGCATCTTCCGAAGATGCCCGGTGTATGCCTTTCTGCAGCAACTCAGTAGCAAATGCGGCAACTTCGGCGCGTCGGCGTCGGCGAACTGGACAGTCCCGACCGCGACCTGGTGCGCCGCCCGGAGTCGTCCCTAGGGCTGGATCGGTCGGCATCGCGCCGCGTGAGCCGGCCGGAGCGGTCGGGTGACTCGACCGGGTCGCCTCCAAGTGGCACACTCTCGCCCACCGGAACCCGCGGAGGGAGGCCGATTGTGCGTTCGAACGCGAGAAGAGAAAAGATTCGGGCTGGGGCCACCGCACTGTGTCTCGCGGGCGTCACCCTCAGCGGCGCACTGAGCGCTACGGCGGCCGGGGCCAGCTCGTCGAGTAGCGTCCCGACTGCCCCCAAGGACTCGACGCTGGCCGCGACGGTACCCGCCTCCGTAAAGACGGCAGGCCTTCTGGTGGCTGCCGACGCCACGTACGCGCCTGACGAATTCATTGCCTCGGACGGCAAGACCGTCATCGGGATGGACGCCGACCTCGCCAAAGCCATCGGCCAGGTGCTCGGGGTGAAGGTCACGATCACCAACGCAACGTTCGACACCATCATTCCGGCGTTGCAGTCCGGCAAGTTCAATCTGGGTGCATCGTCCTTCACGGATACCAAGGCCCGTCAGAAGCAGGTCGATTTCGTCGACTACTTCCAGGCTGGCGAGGGCTACTACGTCAAAGCGGGCAGCTCGTACAAGCCCAGCGGGCTCGCGGCGTTGTGTGGGCACACCGTGGCGGTGGAGACCGGCACTGTGGAGCAGACGGACGCGCAGAGCCAGAACAAGAAGTGCACCAGATCGCACAAGCACGGCGTAAAGGTGCTCAGCTTCGCCGACCAGAACTCCGCCAACCTCGCGGTGTCGAGCGGCCGGGCTCAGGTGGGTTTCCTCGACTCCCAGATCGCCGAATACGTGGTCTCGACATCCAAGGGGCGCTTCAAGAACTCGGGCACGGTCTTCGGAGTGGCGCCCTACGGCTTGGCCCTGCCCAAAGGCCTGGGGCTCACTCGACCGGTGGACGGCGCCGTGAGCACGCTCATGAAGGACGGGATCTACCTCAAGATCCTGAAGAAGTGGGGCATTCAGGCCGGTGCCATCTCGCGGCCCGAGATCAACGGGGCGACTAGCTAAGCCGCCGGTCGTCCCCCCTGGTCGACGGGCGCCATGGTCACGCCCCAGACGACCACCCACGACGGCGGCGCACCCCCGGCGTCGGACCCCGGCGAACCACTGAAGGCGGTGCCGCTCCGCCACCCCGGCCGTTGGGTGAGCGCGGCGGTGCTGCTGGTGTTTGCCGCCATGCTGGTGCATTCCCTGGCTTTCTCGACGGTCGAGCGAAGCGGCAAGCGACAGCAGCGCTTTCAGTGGGACATCGTGGGGCAGTACCTGTTCTCGGGGCGCGTGCTGCGCGGGCTCGAGGTGACCTTAGAGCTGACCGTGATGGCTATGGGCATCGGCATTGTTCTCGGCATCGTCCTCGCGGTCATGCGGCTGTCGCCCAATCCCGTCATGACGACAGTGAGCTGGCTCTACATCTGGTTCTTCCGGGGCACCCCGGTGCTTGTGCAGCTGTTGTTCTGGTACAACATTGCGTACATCTTTCCCGAGTTCGCGTTGGGCGTCCCCTTCGGGCCGTCGTTCGTCACGGTCGATCTGAACACGATTCCCGTCTTCTTGATCGCGGGGATCGGGTTGGGCCTCAACGAGGGCGCTTACATGGCAGAGATCGTGCGAGCCGGCATCATCTCGGTCGACGAGGGCCAGGTAGAGGCAGCGCAATCGGTGGGCATGCGCCGCGTCCAGACGCTGCGCCTTGTGGTGCTGCCCCAGGCGATGCGGCTCATCATCCCGCCCACCGGCAACGAGATCATCTCTATGCTGAAAACGTCGTCGCTAGCCTCCGTGATCACCGTGATCGAGCTGTTGGGTGCCGTGCAGCAGATCTACGCCGTCAACTACGAGACCATCCCGTTGCTCATGGTGGCCAGCATCTGGTACCTCGCGGTTACGTCTGTCCTGACCGTGGGTCAGTTCTTCATCGAGCGGCGCTACTCACGTGGCGCTGCCCGGCCGCGACTCCCTTGGATCTGGCGCAAGATGGGCCAGAACCTAAGGCACCTCCGGCCTCCACCGGGCTCCGTCTCGCCGGTGGCTCGGTTATGACTGCACTCGGAGGGGTGCGACGCGACATGGTACGGGCCGAGGGCGTGCACAAGTCATTTGGTCGGGTGCAGGCGCTGAAGGGCATCGACCTAAACGTTCACGTCGGCGAGGTGCTGTGTCTCATCGGACCTTCCGGATCGGGCAAGAGCACGTTCCTACGCTGCATCAACCACCTCGAGAAGATCGACGCCGGCAGCCTGTACGTAGACGGCGAGCTGGTCGGGTACCGCCGGCAGGGGAACAAGCTCTACGAGTTGCGTGACCGCGAGGTCTGCAAGGTCCGCTCGTCCATCGGCATGGTGTTCCAGCGCTTTAACCTGTTCCCTCACATGAAAGTGCTCAACAACGTCACAATCGGCCCGATCCGCGTCAAGGGGATGGCCGCCGGAGAGGCGCAGACTCAGGCCCGCGCCCTGCTCGGGCGCGTGGGCCTCGCTGACAAGTTGGACGCGTACCCGAACGAACTTTCGGGTGGCCAGCAGCAGCGGGTGGCCATTGCGAGGGCGCTGGCCATGGAGCCCAAACTCATGCTCTTCGACGAGCCCACCTCGGCCCTCGACCCCGAGCTTGTGGGAGACGTGCTCGCAGTCATGAAGGATCTCGCGCAGGAGGGCCGCACGATGGTGGTAGTGACGCACGAGTTGAGGTTCGCACGTGAAGTGGGTGACGCCGTGGTGTTCATGGACGCCGGGGTGGTGGTGGAGGCAGGTTCTCCTGAGCAGGTGCTCGGCGACCCCGAGCACGAGCGGACCCGGGCCTTCCTTTCGAAGGTCCTCTGATCGCTGTGAGCGAGGACGGAACCGGCGGCATCGACCTTGGGACGCTCCGCTGCGACGTCGCCGTGATGTTCGGTCCGGGTGCGGCCGCCGAGGTGGCCGCTGGATGGGAGGGGAGCTCGACAAGCCTTCCGGCTGCTCGCGTACTGGGATGCCGTTTCGTGCCTCGCAGGTCCCGCCGACCTCGTCTATTGGCTGCCCAACTTCCGGACCGTTCCCGAGGTGGCGACGGTGGTCAGCGGCGAGCTTGGCCATGTTGAGACCGCCGACATGGGCGGGGACCGCCTCGTCGCCTCGGATGTCCGCTTCGACGGCCCTGGTGACCTTGACGTACTCCTCGGCGACGGTGCGATCGGAGATCCGGGCGTAGGTCAGCGTCATGTCGCGGACGATGGATATAAGGGGCCGCGAAACGTCCGCGTCGCCGAACCGCCACCCTTTGTGCGCCGCACGCGACCGGTGTTGATACCACGCGGCGAGATACTGGGCCGGGACGAGCGCTGGGAGCGTCTTGCCTAGGTGACGAGACCCTTCTTCAGAAGTTTGATCTCTCGACACCCCCGAAAGCGTGTCCGCGATCAGTCGCGTGCATCAGCGGGATAGGTGTGCTTGGTCACGTGCTGCTGGGTTCTCAACTTCAGCATTCCGGACCTGATGCGCGACTGTGCGGTACCCAGGGAGACTCCCTCAGCCTCAGCGATCTCAGGTGCGGTGAGACGGAACAGAGAGGCAAGGACGACCGCTCTGCGTTGCTCTCGCGGAATTTGACCCAGCGCAGCCCGCACTACACCTTTGTCGTCCTCGAGAGCGGCGGCATCGGCTGGAGGAGGATCGGCGGCGACTATCTGGATGAAGGCTTCAGCGTTTGCACTCAGCGACTCGGGACGATGCTGGCGCAATGCGTCCAAAGCCGCGTTCCGGGTGATCGTGAGGAGCCAGGTCGAGACCGAGCCGCGAGCGGGGTCGAAGGAGCTCGCGCTGCGCCAGGCCCGAAGGAACGCGTCTTGGGCAATGTCATCGGCCCAAACCGCGTCACGCGTCATCGTAAGTGCGAGGCCGTAGACACGCCCCTGGAACCTGTGGACGAAGACTTCGGCTCGTTCCGGATCCCGGTCCCGGAAGCCGACGAGCATCACCTCGTCGGGGACGGCATCCGTTCCTACCGAGGCGTCAAACTCATGGACTCGTAGTGATCCGCCTACACGAGTTCTATGTCCACCGAGAGGCTTCCGTGCTCGAACACGACACTTGTCAGCCCGAGGCGTCGAAGGGCCCCGACAAGCCGGGCGTTGTCGCCTAGCACGTCGGCGTGTACCGATCGCACGCCACAGTGCCGCGCCCGTTCTGTCAGGGATCTGACGATCTGAGTGCCGATTCCCCGTCGCTGCCGGTCGTCTCGCACTAGGACACCGAGATGGAACGCGCCTCCCGAATCGGGCGCCAGGGCACCCATGCCGACGCACCGCGGTCCCTCCCACGCGAGGGCCAACATGTCGACGTTGCGCTTGAGCTGATCAACTGTGAAGGCGATGCCATCGGTCGGACCGTGAAAGCGGTGCTGGAGGCTGATCCTGGAGCAACGCCTCATCATTGCGACCACTGCGGGGATGTCAGACGGCCAGGCACGAGTCACCCCCGGTCGCAGTATCGGTGGTATACGACAGGATGCCGGTGAGGACGTGGTCGCCGTTACCATGAGCGATGGCACGAGAGATATACGCACCGACGGAGTGATCGGATTGCCGAGAGGGATTCGGACTGATTCGAAGACTCCGATCCACTGGCAACAGCACGAGACGCCGCATCCAAACGTGGTTCCGTGCGGACTTGTCTGGCGGCCGCTCTCTATGAAGGTCGGTCCTCTACTCTCGTACTCTCGCAGAAGGTCTGGAGGCGCGCCGGACTGGAAGAACTCCCAAGTGGTTTGTGTCCCTCAACTGATCCGACGTGGAGGGGGCAGCGGTAGGACGGGCGGCACTGGCGAACCACCTCCCAAAATTGGCTGGTGCAAGCGATAACAGCACGAACGTCGGAGATGAGATGGAACGAGGTAAGACGCAATGCGACAGCGTTGTTGGGACCATCACTACCCGTAATCGATGGTGCAGCGCCAAACCCGGACCACGAAACCGGTTCATTCGCCTGGGCGGTCAACGGCCCAAAACCAAACGGCGTCACTTCTCGCGACCGTTGCTCTCGCTCCGGCCAGTGTCGTGGGTTTCCCTCGTGGCTGGACGCCGCCCCGGTTTTGTTCGACGAAAGAGGCTCACCGAACACTCACGCTGGGAAAGAAACTAGGATGATCCTCAAGGTGGCCCGACAGTGATTCTGGGAGGGCAAGCTTTGCGTTACAAGATTCTGGGTGTCCCTACGGCCGTGCTGTCGCTCTTGATGTTCGGCGGTGTGCCGGCTGTCGCTGCGACGGACACTCTTCCTGCTTCTCATGGGTCGGCCGGGTCCGGCTTGGCGAGAACTCCCCGTCCCGTTGCTCTCCAGGCGAGAGTCTCGCCGTTGGCCAACTCGGTGGCTGCTTCAGGCGCCGGAAAGGTCACCTATTTCCCCGGCATCGACGAGCCGACGGAGATCACGGCAGGTCCCGACGGCGCCTTGTGGTTCACCAACACCGCCAACAACTCGATCGGGCGGATCAGCACCGCCGGGGCGGTGACCAATTACACCGGCACCGGCATCGACAGGCCGGACGGGATCACGGCGGGTCCCGACGGCGCCTTGTGGTTCACCAACTACCACAACAACTCGATCGGGCGGATCAGCACCGCCGGGGCGGTCACCAATTACACCGGCACCGGCATCGACGGGCCGCAGATGATCACGGCGGGTCCCGACGGCGCGTTGTGGTTCACCAACCTCGAACAACTCGATCGGGCGGATCAGCACGACCGGGGTGGTCACCGACTACACCGGTCCCGGCATCGACGAGCCGGACGGGATCACGGCGGGTCCCGACGGCGCCTTGTGGTTCACCAATACTCGACAACTCGATCGGGCGGATCAGCACGACCGGGGTGGTCACCGACTACACCGGCACCGGCATCGACAGGCCGGAGGGGATCACGGCGGGTCCCGACGGCGCCTTGTGGTTCACCAACTTCAACGGCAACTCGATCGGGCGGATCAGCACGACCGGAGTGGTCACCAACTACATTGATCCCGGCATCGACGATCCGGAAGGGATCACGGCGGGTTCCGACGGCGCCTTGTGGTTCACCAATCTCTTCGGCGGAAGTGGGTGTGACATTGGTCCACCTTGCGGATCCATCGGGCGCATCAGCACGACCGGGGTGATCACCAACTACACCGGCACCGGCATCGACCTTCCGGAAGGGATCACGGCGGGTCCCGACGGCGCGTTGTGGTTCACCAACAACGCCAACAACTCGATCGGCCGGACCAGCACGACTGGGGTTGTCACCAACTACACCGACACCGGCATCGCCGAGCCCTACGCGATCACGGCGGGTCCCGACGGTGCCTTGTGGTTCACCAATCTCGTCAACAACTCGATCGGGCGGATCAGCACGACCGGGGTGGTCACCGACTACTCCGGCACCGGCATCGACTTTCCTGATGAGATCACGGCGGGTCCCGACGGCGCCTTGTGGTTCACCAACTCCTCCAACAACTCGATCGGGCGGATCAGCACGACCGGGGTGATCACCAACTACACCGGGACTGGCATCGACTTTCCGGAGGGGATCACGGCGGGTCCCGACGGCGCCTTGTGGTTCACCAACTCCGCAAACGACTCGATCGGGAGGATCAGCACGATCGGGGTGGTCACCAACTACACCGGCACCGGCATCGACGAGCCGGAAGGGATCACGGCGGGTTCCGACGGCGCCTTGTGGTTCATCAACTACCACAACAACTCGATCGGGCGAATCAGCACCGCCGGGGTGGTCACCAACTACCCCGGCACCGGCAAAGACGACCTGGCGGGGATCACGGCGGGTCCCGACGGCGCCTTGTGGTTCACCAACTTCTACGGCAACTCGATCGGGCGGATCAGCACAGCCGGGAAGGTCACCCACTACACCGGTCCAGGCATCGACAGGCCGGAAAGGATCACGGCGGGTCCCGACGGCGCCTTGTGGTTCATCAACGTCAACCACTCGATGGGGCGGATCAGCACCGCCGGGGTGGTCACCGACTACAAGGGCGTCAAAGGGGCGACCAAGATTACGGCGGGTCCCGACGGCGCCTTGTGGTTCACCAGCGACGCCCGCAACACGCTTGGGCAAATCAGTACTGCGGATTCGGTGAACACTTCGGTGACACTTGGGCCGCCAGGAACCGCAACGATTCTCACGGGAGCTGGATTCACAAGCGGCGAGACGGTCACCGTCAATTACCTGACCGGGCTGTCCTCGCCAACCAAGATCTCCCTGTGCACGGCCACCGCCACCTCTGATGGAACATTCACCTGTGACGCCGCCATCCCCGCCACCGCTGGAGGGCCCGGCACCCACGTCATTGAAGCCAACGGCGAGACCTCAAAGACCAAGGCGAAGACGCTCTTCCTGCTCACGACAACCTAGGGCGAAATGATCCAGAAGTTCCTGCGCAGGGATGAATGATCAAAGCGCCCGATGCTGCGGAGTCATTCAGACGCTCCTTAACAGTGAATCGATTACACAAGGGATCCAACTTCTTGGGATAGACATTCCGGATGCTTGTCGGGTACGGGTGGCACCTGCGGCATGCCATCACTTAAGGACTGGATCCCACCACCTGGACTTGACCTGGACTGAAGGTCTGGGCGAGCTTTCTTCCGGCGCAAAGTCTGACAAGGTGATGTGGAACCGGAGGAGGGAGCCTTGGCGGTCACCGAGACCATCACGGTCCTATTCACCGACCTGGTCGGCTCGACCGAGATCAGCTACGCGATTAGTCCGGACGACTCGGACGATCTGCTCCGGGCTCACTTCTCGGTGCTGCGTCGAGCGATTGCCAGCTCCGGCGGGGTCGAGGTGAAGGGCCTCGGCGACGGGGTGATGGTCGTGTTCCGCAGCACCTCTGCCGCCCTAGCGTGCGCAGTGTCGATGCAGCAAGCCGTCCACCGTGACAACGTCGGCGCCCGCCATCAGCTGGGCCTACGCATTGGACTCAGCGGCGGAGAGGCGACGATGGAGTCGAATGACTACTACGGCGACCCAGTCATAGAAGCGGCTCGGCTCTGTGCCCACGCCGATGCCGGCCAGATCCTGGCCACAGACGTCGTCCGGGTGATGGGCGGACGGCGTAGCCCCTACATTTTCGAGCAGCTCGGTGCGATCGAATTCAAGGGCCTCCCGGAGCCCCTGGAGGTTCTCGACGTCCATTGGGAGCCGTTCGATGAAATTGCGGGCGAGACTGGCGTGCCGCTCCCCGCTCGCTTCTCGCATGTGCCGCTCACCGGA
Organism: uncultured Acidimicrobiaceae bacterium; assembly: GCA_963824445.1. GTDB lineage: Bacteria > Actinomycetota > Acidimicrobiia > Acidimicrobiales > RAAP-2 > Bog-473. Next base: position 15,231 of record CAWGPG010000007.1, read on the forward strand.
GTCGTCGCCCGCGAGACCGAGGCGGCACTGCTGACCGACGCATACAAGCGAGCGGCAGCCGGAGAAGGGCTTGCCGTGGTTCTCGTGTCGGGTGACGCCGGTGTCGGGAAGACGACACTTGTCGCCGAGGCCGCCCGGCGCGCTGCAAAGGAGGGAGCCTGCGTGCTCCTTGGACGTTCCCAGGAAGACGTCAGCGCGCCCTACTCGCCTTTCGCCGAGGCACTGCACCATTACGTGGCGCATGCGCCCGAATATGTGCTCCGAACTCACGTCGAGGCCCACGGCGGCGACATCGCATCGATGGTCCCCGCGCTCCGTCAACGGCTGGGGGCAGTTCCGGCACCAACGAGGACGGATTCCGACACCGAGCGCTACCTCCTTTACGGAGCGGTGGCGGGTCTTCTGACGGCCGCTTCCACGCTCCAACCAACCGTGCTCGTCCTCGACGACATGCAATGGTCGGACAGTCAAAGCCTGCGACTCCTGCGTCATGTCGTCACCACTGTCGAGTCGGCACGTTTGCTCGTGCTCGGCACGTTTCGGGACACCGAGCTCTCGCCTTCCAACCCTCTGCGCGATCTCCTCGGTGCCCTGCAGCGCGAACCAAATATCAGCCGGATCGAGTTGAAGGGCTTCGATGACACCGGTGTGCTCGCATTCATGGAGGCAGCAGCCGGGCAACGCCTCGACGATGCCGCGACGGATCTCGCCCATGCACTCTGCCTCGAGACCGAAGGCAACCCGTTCTTCGTCGGAGAAGTGTTGCGGAGCCTCATGGAGACCGGCGCGATCCACCTGGACGATCGTGGCCGATGGACGCTGACGGGGGAAATGTCCGAGATGGTGCTGCCCAACAGCGTGCGAGAAGTCATCTCCGCCCGCGTCGGCCGGCTCGGCGCACAAGCAGGTCCAGTCCTTTCCATGGCAGCGGTCATCGGACGCGACTTCGACTTCGACCTGCTCGACGCGGTGACTGAGCTCGGCCAGGAGGAAGTGCTCGACGTCCTCGACAGTGCGAGCAGCGCCGCCCTCGTACGCGAGGTGCGTGACGTACCGGGGCGCTACAGCTTCTCGCACGCTTTGACGCAGCAGACCTTGTACCAGGGCCTACCGAGGGTCCGGCGAACCCGGGCCCATCGCCAAGTAGCCGAGGCCATCGAGGCGACCGTCGGACAAATGCCGGGGGCGCGGGTGGGCGAAATTGCCCACCATTGGCTCAGCGCAAGCCAACCAGCCAACGCGACCAAGGCCATCGGCTACGCCCGGCAGGCAGGCGAGGCCGCCTTGGCCGCCTTGGCCCCCGACGACGCAGTCAGGTATTTCTCCCGGGCGCTCCACTCGCGGAGATGGTGCCGGAAGACGACCCTCTGGTCGGCTGTGACCTGCGTCTGGCCTTGGGCGAAGCACAACGCCAGGCCGGGTTGCCGGACTTCCGGGAGACGTTCCTCGACGCCGCACACCGAGCCCAAGAGCTCAAGGCAACCGACCGCCTGGTGGCCGCCGCATTAGGAAACAGCCGCGGCTTCTTCAGTTCGATCGGGGTCATCGACGCCGACAAAGTCGCTGTGCTGGAGTCCGCGCTCGATGCCCTTGGAGATGACGACGGACGTGAGCGGGCTCTCCTCCTGGCCACGCTGTGCAGCGAGCTCGCCCTGGGCACAACGCTGGACCGGCGGCAGGAATTGGCCGACGCCGCCAGGGCGATGGCGCGGCGGTTAGGGGATCCGGACACCGTCATCCGCACCCTGAACTTGGTCTGCGACCCGCTCCAGGTCCCGTCCACCCTCAGCGAGCGGATGGTCGATGCAAAGGAAGCCCTGGAGCTGTCGGAGCTCCTGGGGGACCCCGACCTGCTCTTCTGGACCGGCGCCTACAGCCGGCTAGCCGCAGTGCAAGCAGGTGACTTCGAAATGGCGCGTCGGTGCCTTGCAACCATGCGCAGCGTGATCAGCGGACTCCGCCAGCCGACCATGATGTGGGTCACCCTGTTCAACGACGCCGCCGATGCGCTCTTGACCGGGGATCCCGATCGAGCCGAACAGCTCGCCACGGCTGCGTTGGAGATCGGCATTGAGAGCGGACAGCCGGATGCTTTCGGCTTCTACGGAGCAGAGATGATCGGCGTCCGGCGCCAACAGGGGCGCTACGGCGAACTCGTCCCGTTGATCGAGGAGATCGCGGCCGAGAACCCAGCACTCCCGGTATTCCGTGCCACGCTGGCCGAAGGACATATGGAAGCCGGCGAGGTCGATACGGCTCGCCAGATGCTCGAAGCTGCGTCCGCGGACCTCACTTCATTGCCCTACGACGTCGTCTGGATCTTTGCGGTTGCGTCGTACGCCGACGTTGCCACCGAACTGCGCGCTGAGGCACCGGCTCGGCTGCTCCTGGATCTGCTCGCGCCTTCGACGACCAGGTTCTCTTCATCGGGGCGACAGCCGGAAGCCCCGTGGCGTATTACTGCGGCAGCCTGGAGTCGGTACTCGGCCGCTACGATGACGCCGAAGCGCACTTCGCCAAAGCAGCCGAGCTCAACGCCAGGGGTCAGATGGAGTTCGCTGCCGCCGTCACCCACCTGCGATGGGGTCGCATGCTCTTGGCCCGCGGCGGCCCAGGCGATCTCGAACGGGCCAGAGATCTCCTGACTCAAGCCAACAACACAGCCGTCAGCGGCGGGTACGCCAGCGTCGCCCGGCGAGCCGCCTCGGCGTTGTCGGACCTCGACTGAGGCACGTCAAACCCGGCAAGAACGCGGCTTGCAGATCGTCGAACGGCTGCCCCGCTCCGGACGGAAGCGACGCCTACGAGCAGGAGACGGTGGGCAGGTGTCAAGCGTCAACCGGAACCGCGTCCAGGATCACACGGAGCTCTTCGTCCAGGATTACCCGGACCAACACAGAATTCGGTGGGCCGCCCGGGTCTCGATCCCGGCACCTTGGGATTAAAAGTCCAGGTCAAGACGTTGCAGCATGAGTCTTCTGGTTGCAATATGTCTCAAAACCGCTGGTGCGAGCGAGAATGAGCGAGGGTGCCGGCGTCGACGTGAAACGGCGTGAGACACAGTGCAACACCGTTGTTGGGATCGGCGCCCGCATCGTGGACTCCTCAATCGCGGTACTCACAGCGGTGATTCATCCCCCCATTGCGAAGGGGTGCTACACTGTCGCACATGGAGGTTGGCGTGCGAGAACTTCGCAATCACACGAGTCACGTGATCGATGCGGTCCGAGCGGGCGAGCGAGTCGTCCTGACCGTTCACGGCGAGCCGGTGGCCGACATCGTGCCCCACGGGAGGCGGACCCGGTGGCTTCCCGGAGACCGACTTCGTCGAGAGCTGGCGGAGAGGGCGGCTGACCCCGCCCTGCGTGAGGATCTCGAGATGCTCGCTGGGCAGACCCTTCACGAGCTGTGAACAGCGAGGCGGCTGGCCTGCTCGACACCTCGGTCTTCATCGCCCGTGAGGTCGAACGACCGCTCGGCGAACTACCCGAGCGGGTCGCGGTCTCCGTCGTCACCCTCGGCGAGCTCCAGCTGGGAGTCCTCAGCGCGCACGATGCGACATCTCGCGCCAGGCGGGGCGACACCCTGGCCCTCGCCCGGAGCGCGGACCCGGTGCCTATCAGCGAGTCGGTGATGGGCGCGTGGGCTCGGCTCGTGGTCGACTGCCGTACGGCCGGCATCCAGCGAACGGTCAAACTCACCGACGCCCTCATCGCCGCAACCGCGATCGACCTCGGCCTGCCGGTGGTGACCCAGGACGACGACTACGACCAGATCGCGCGGGCACATCCGATTCTGCGGGTCGTCAAGGCATAGTGATCGACTCCAAGGAAACTGCCAGGCGGTCGGAGTCGGGCGCCGTCCACATAGACGCTCTCTGGTTGAAACCAGGTGATGCTCGTGAGGTCGGTCGCCGTATGCGCCCCGAGCCAGGCAAGAAAAAGGCGACTTGCAGAATCGTCTCATCGAGGAGCACGGCGAGGGCGTGGGTCGCTGCAACCTCCCCGTTCCAGCTGAGCCAGCTCAACTCAGCCAACCGCAGCGCGCTGGCTCCGATACCTTGGGAGCGACCGGAGGGGCGAAGAGAGTTTCCGTTCACGGACTGTTCGCTGCCGGATCGATCTGCAGTCGTGCCGGTATTGGCTCCGCCCATAAGTCCACGCCGGGCAGAAAGAGCTAGAAGAAACGTTTGCAGCGGCAGTACGATACACGCCGGCCATCCTCAGAAATCCCGTGGTGAGAACTTGAACGCGCGAGCCGCCACGAGAAACCCTGCGGCACCCCACGCAGCAACCACTGAGAGATCCTCCCATCTCCACAGTCCAGAGCCGCGACCGTTGACGAATGGCGCAAGTAGCGCCAACGACAGATGGCGAAGGGGAAACACGAGAGCCACGTCCTGTAGCCACCTTGGAACGAACTGCCACGGTACAAAGACTCCCGATATGAAGAAAAGGGGCAGGGCGAGCGCCATAGTGACTGGTTGGGCCGTCGTGGAGGATCGGATAATCGCGGATGTGGCAAAGGCAAGAGCGCAACTGGCTACGCATCCAATCGCGAGAGCCACCGCAAGTGCCCCCAGGCCGTCGAGCTGAAAAGCCGCGTAGTAGGCGAAGCGACCCAGAATCAGGAGGAAGGCACACGTGGCAAGTGTGGTGAGGATGGCGGTGGCTGACCGGCCGATAATGATCGTCGACGTCGCTGTCGCCTGCGGTGGGTTGCGACTTCGCGTGGGCCGACGACACTGGCCGGCTGAAGCGTCTCGTGGTTTTCGACCATGTATTGCCCCCGCGCTTCACCGGTGCATGACTCCTCGGGCTTAGCGCAACCATTCTGGAGGACGTCCGCGCTTGATTTGGTTCACGGCCGGGTATCCCATCGGGAGTGCCCCCGGTACGCCGGGAAGGGGTGCCCTCTGTGGCGACCTATGGAACCGTCAGATCCAATACCGGCGAATCACATCGCCATCTTCCGAAGTGGCCAGGCCCTCGAAGACGCCTCCGCATCGCTCGATGATGGCCGCAGATCCAATGTTGTCCTGATCGCATATGACCAGTACTCGGTCAACACCTTCCTGACGAGCTACCTCGATTGCCTTGCGCAATATCTCGGTCGCGTACCCCAATCGCCGAAACTCCGGCAGGACCACGTAACCGATATGCCCGCCGTAGCGAGTGAGCCACTCATTCAAGCCAAAGCGTATGGAAGCACGGCCAACTAGAGAACCATCGGCCTCGGCTGCCAGGAATGCTGCACGCACCCAGTCTGACGGAATGTCAGTACCAGCACGGATCCGCTCTCTCTCCTGGATCCATTCCAGCCACGGCATGTTGTCGACGTAGCCCAACAGAAACGTGTAGTCATCCCGTGCGAGTGCTCGGTGTGCGGCGACCGCAACTGCCTCGTCTTCAGGGCAGAACGGCCTCAACAGAAGGGACACCGGATCATCCTAGAAGTGTCCCCGTCCGCCGGCGACAATTCGCGACCGGAAGGCTACCCGCAAGAATCGGCAGGGTTGGAAGTCCCGCCACTCGGTCTGGCTACCAGATTTGTGACCGCTACCGGCGGTCTGGGACGTTGGCATCTGACCTGGGAGCGCCTCAATCGGCACAGCCTCGTCACGAGCTGTGCCGAGTTCACAGATCTCGGCTGACAAACACCGCAGGGTTCACCTCTGAAGGTGGTGAGCGGAACCCGCACACCTCCTCGATCGCGGCGGCGAGCGAAAGCAGCCGGTGTTCCGTCCAAGCTCGAGCCACGAGGGTCAGTCCGAGTGGGCGTCGCGATCGCCGGCTGTAGCCAATCGGGATGCTGATGCTTGGCCATCCCGATCGGGCCGCCCAAGTGGCTCCTTCTTCGGCCCGGAAGATCAGAGCGTCGGCGTCTCCCAGCGCAGCTTCCAAGGCCGCCGTCACGCCGTCCCGGTCGCGTCGGCGGGCCTCGGTGTATTCATCGTGAGTCGCGACATGGTCGATGGCGAGAGCCTTGTCGATATGGGTCTGGCCGTACTTCAGAGCGGACTCGGCGTGGATGTTGTTCCACGCTTGCAACTCGGCAAGAGATGTGATCGGAGCGGCGTCCCCCATCCGACCCAGATAGGCGTCGACGGCAGGAGCGAATTCATAGTGCAACACGAACATCTCGTCGTCATCGTGCGATCGTAGGCATGACGGCGTCAGCGATTCCGGCTCCGGCCGCTTCGAACGCGGCGAAGACCGGTTCCCCTATCGGCCTCCGGCTCTGCGCACCGCCGGCGAAATCCGGACAGATCAGGACGAGGCGGGCCCTGCTCAAGCAGTCCGGTTCGGGCACCCACGACCGGAGGGCATCGAAGCCCGCGGGCGCTGCGGTCGTCGCTTGGTCGGCTGGATCGGGACCCGCCATCGAGACGAGGAGCGCGGCGGCGTCGGCCACAGTCCGGGCCATCGGACCGGCGGTGTCCTGGCTCGGAGAGATCGGCAAGATGCCGTCCCGGCTGATCAGCCCGACGGTGGGCTTGATGCCAACCAGGCTCTGGTGGACCGCCGGACTGATGATCGAGCCATCGGTCTCCGTTCCGACCCCAATCGGCGCCATGTCCAGCGCCACCGCGGCGGCGGTACCGCTGCTCGAACCGCTCGGGGTCAGCGCGAGATCGTAGGGGTTGAGAACTTGACCGCCCAATGAGGAGTAGCCCGAGGGCATGCCTTCGGTGAGGAAGTTGGCCAATTCGGAGAGGTTGGCCTTGGCGAGGATCACGGCGCCTGCTTCCCGCAGTCGCCGGACCAAGTGGGCGTCAGCCGTCGCCGTGGAAGCCGCAAGAGCAAGCGGCGCCTGCCGTCGTGGGTTGGCCGGCGATGTCGATGTTGTCCTTGATGATGACGGGTATGCCTTCGAGGGGACTGCGTGGCCCATGCCGGGAGCGGTACTCGTCGCTAGCCTCTGCCTGCTCGATGGCGTCGGGCACCAGACCGCGGATCGCTCCAAATAGGGGATCGAGCCGCTCGATGCGCGACAGATGCGAAAGAACCAACTGACGGCTGCTCGTCGCGCCCTCAGCCATCGCCTGGCCAAGTACGGCGACCGTGTCAGTGCTCACCAGGGTCGATCATCCCAGCTTCGTGGAGGGCTGTCAGAAGATGTGTGGTCCAGGACGATTCGCCGATGTCACCGAGGGGCGAAATGCAACTCACCCGGTGTCGCGCTGACGCTGAGAGATGGGGCGATGCTGATCGCTTCATCCGTTCAGGTGAAGGACACCAGCCGAACTCAGTCGACCGCCGGCTCCTCGACAACTCCCGGGGGGAGCGTGCCCGTGGCGGCCTCCCAGCCGCGGGCGGCGATCCAGGCAGTCACCACCTTGGCGATGCCGAGACTGATGCCGGCTGCGGCTGCCCACAACAGAGCGTCTGGCCACGAGAACCGGGGGTTGGTGGGGTCGAACGGCGTGACGGGGTCTGTGTCCTTGCGGATGGCCTGATACGTGGCTCTGATGAGCTTCCGGGCGAGCAGCCCGCCAAGCAGGCCGACGCCGGTGGAGACCAGCTTCCACATCCGATCACGGCTGATCATTGTCGGGTTACGCCCGCCCCATGGTCACGCCCCGACGCTACCGTTTGAATCTTGTTGAATCTTGCTTCAGCATCGTGAGAAACTGGGTGGTCCGATTCACCGCAGGTGCCGCGTCTGACGTCGGTATTGGCGGCCTTGGCAGTGGCGGCGGTGGCATTCTCGGAACTCGCTAGGACTAGTAGCAACCAGTAGCGACAGGAGGCGCCGGGAAGACTCGTAGACGGACTCTGGACCTTTGAACTGGGCTTTTCGGGGTGGGCCGCCCGGGTCTCGATCCCGGCACCTTGGGATTAAAAGTCCAGGTCAAGACGTTGCAGCATGAGTCTTTTGGTTGCAATATGTCTCAAAACCGCTGGTGCGAGCGAGAATGAGCGAGGGTGCCGGCGTCGACGTGAAACGGTGTGAGACATAGTGCAACACCGTTGTTGGGATCGGCGCCCGCATCGTGGAGTCCTCAATCGCCGTACTCACGAGCGGTGATTCATCCCCCCATTGCGAAGGGGTGCTACACTGTCGCACATGGAGGTTGGCGTGCGAGAACTTCGCAATCACACGAGTCACGTGATCGATGCGGTCCGAGCGGGCGAGCGAGTCGTCCTGACCGTTCGCGGCGAGCCGGTGGCCGACATCGTGCCCCACGGGAGGCGGACCCGGTGGCTCCCCGGAGACCGACTTCGTCGAGAGCTGGCGGAGAGGGCGGCTGACCCCGCCCTGCGTGAGGATCTCGAGATGCTCGCTGGCCAGACCCTTCACGAGCTGTGAACAGCGAGGCGGCTGGCCTGCTCGACACCTCGGTCTTCATCGCCCGTGAGGTCGAACGACCGCTCGGCGAACTACCCGAGCGGGTCGCGGTCTCCGTCGTCACCCTCGGCGAGCTCCAGCTGGGAGTCCTCAGCGCGCACGATGCGACATCTCGCGCCAGGCGGGGCGACACCCTGGCCCTCGCCCGGAGCGCGGACCCGGTGTCTATCAGCGAGTCGGTGATGGGCGCGTGGGCTCGGCTCGTGGTCGACTGCCGTACGGCCGGCATCGAGCGAACGGTCAAACTCACCGACGCCCTCATCGCGGCGACCGTGATCGACCTCGGCCTGCCGGTGGTGACCCAGGACGACGACTACGACCAGATCGCGCGGGCACATCCGATTCTGCGGGTCGTCAAGGCATAGTGATCGACTCCAAGGAAACTGCCAGGCGGTCGGAGCGGGCGCCGTCCACATAGACGCTCTCTGGTTGAAACCAGGTGATGCTCGTGAGGTCGGTCGCCGTATGCGCGCTCCGAGCCAGGCAAGAAGAAGGCGACTTGCAGAATCGTCTCATCGAGGAGCACGGCGAGGGCGTGGGTCGCTGCAACCTCCCCGTTCCAGCTGAGCCAGCTCAACTCAGCCAACCGCACCGCGCGGCGACATGTAGCGCCAAAGTGGTGATGATAGAGCCCGGTAATCCCCGCGATCGGCCGGTCGAGTGTCACCGCCACGCTCTAGGACGGGGAGACTGGGAATTCCGAGCAGCACCGATACCTTGGGAGCGACTGGACGGGAGCAATTGGGGCGGCTCGCAGTCAAGGTCGGCCGCCGTCCGCCCCCAGGGATTAGTGTTGACAGCGATCCGCTCCGAATAGCAATGGTTGAGGAGCTCCGTCAGGTGCTCCTGATTACCAGAGAGTTTCCGTTCACGGACTGTTCGCCGCCGGATCGATCTGCAGTCGTGGCGGTAGTGGCTCCGCCCGTAAGTCCACTCCGGTCAGAAACAGCTAGAAGTAAAGTTTGCAGCGGCCGTACGGATACGCGCCGGCTATCCTCAGAAATCCCGTGGTGAGAACTTGAACGCGCGAGCCGCTACGAGAAACCCTGCGGCACCCCACGCAGCAACCACTAAGAGATCCTCCCATCTCCACAGTGAGTGATCGCTGTTGCCAAAAAGAACACCCGGCGCCTTGAAAGCGAGAGGGTTCGGAAGAATATGGCCGGGCCCGACGGCTACTCCGGGGTCAACACGAACATCTCGGCGACCGGCGGAATATCTGGACTCATGGACACGAAGCGATATTTCTATATTGTCGGCGTGTTTCTCGATGGTGGCCAATCCGCGAGCCCACCGGCGACGCTTAACTTCACGAAGGACCACTCATTTCAGTCTCTCGCCCCGGAACTTGGGCAGGTCTTCTTTGTTGGAGATGGTCTGACGGGCACGGGTATCGGTGAAACTCAGGACTTCACCGTCCCAAGCGGCGCCACGGCTCTCTTCCTGGGGTTTGCCGACGCAACTAGCGGAGAAGGTCCACCGGGTGCTTATCAGGACAACAGAGGATCCGTAAGCGGGCACGTCCACTTCGATCGTGGGACCAAATCGGAAGTTGTTCCGACCGTAGCAGCGAGTGAGTGGAACAGGGCAGTCGATCGTTCGTGGAGTTAGCTGGAATCGAACCAGCGACCTCAGCATTATTTCGGAGAATCCCGCCGGTTCCTGATGCGTCGCACGCGGTCCCGTTATCGCTGCTTAGAGAAGCCATGAATTTTTGCGCACGATAAACAGTGGGACCCAACGGGACGGACTGCAGACCCAATTGTTGCGACAAAGTGTGGGTCGTCGATGGATTGGTCAGTGGTGACTGAGTCAGCTGATCCGCTCGATGTAGGCAAGGGGCGAAAGCCCGACCGCCCGCCGAGACGGCGGCGGAACCGCGGGCCGAGGCGACGGCGGCTTGATCGAAGGTTCGATCCCGAGCCTGTGCCCACCGCCGGGGATCCTCTCTTCACCGCGGAGCTGGGCGTGGGCCCCATCTGTGGGGCTGCGTCGCCTGCTCCCGCAAATAGGACACCCAGATGCCCCGCTGCTCGACGATCTTCCTCTTCCACTCCGTCGGTGTAATGACGTGCGACATGAATTGCGGACCGGCCGAGGCGTGATTGTTTCTGCGCCTCTGAAATGATTGAGTTTAAGACCGTGGCTTAAAAGTGGCGGAGCGAATAGAGATGGACATCCCCCTGACACCCCGGCCTCAGTGCGGACTTGGCTGAAGGCGTGACTCATCCCGTCGGGTTGAGGTGGGAGGACTCCGGAAAGCTCAGTCGCAAAGACGAAGTGCGAGATCTCCACGACGAAGCCTCCCAGGTGTGCGAACTCATCGGTTTCCCGGCGAAGGGCCGAGAGGCATGACAGCGTCAGCCGGTCCACAGCAACGGTCCGTCTGCTCGCACGGACTTTGGCGTCTTAATCCGTGCGCCGCCGGCGGCGGCCACGACGCTCTCGTCGATGGTGACCGTGCCTTGAACGAAGTTGATGTACTCCCGACGCGGTGCGCATGCCTCACCGCGTCGCATCCCGGTGGAGGCAACAATGACAACGAACCCATGGACGCGAGCACCGAACCTCTCCGAAGCGGCAAGGAGCGAACGCACTTCCTGGAGTGTCGGGACCCTCACCGCCTCCGGCTGTTCGTGGACCATCCAGTCCGACATTTCCGTTCCAGACACCGTCTTGGGCAAGAGATTGCCGCTCCACTTTCGTGCTTACCGGCTCGATCGGCGCAGGATTGCTCGGGTTTGGCGCACGCTCGATTCAGAGAGCTCCTCGGACGTCAGACGACGAAGGTAGAGCTCCAGGTCGTACGGACCGAGGGAGGCGAAAGCCGCCTCCGCCTCTGAGGTCATGGCCTTGTCAAGGCTGCCGCGTCCGGGCTCTTGGTGGGCAACACTCAGGCGGCTCCCAGCAAGGATCGCGGGAGGCGCAGTGGGTCGTCGATCACCCTGCTTACGCCGTCGAAGACCATGGTGGGCCGTGTGTCGGGCGTGAAGGAGGGCCAGCCGGATCGCCGTCGGTCACGAAGTCGACCCGAGTCCGTGCATCAGGTCCGCCAACTCCTGAGGAGGGTCGGACCCGAGGGCGTCCTCCACACCCTTGCGTCCAGGTTGTCGAACGCAAACGGGATATCCACGCAATGGGCCGCGCCCAGAGTTCCGCCCATAACCGGTGAGCGCCAGGCCGACTGGTACAGGTAGGTGCGGCCGTCGGCGCCCGTTCGGCGGTCGCATAGCCCCTCGGTGGGCACCCGGAACATCCTGTCGGTTGAGGCCTGGCCGAGGACCTCTGCGCCCGTGGCGCTGGGCAAGGCAGCGCGATACACCAACGTGTCCTCGACAGAGAGCCCCGTGTCCTGCAGCGCGCGGTCGGCCGCGCCGTCATCGATGGCACCGCCCAACAAGGAGAACACCATGTTGAACTCCTCTGTCGTCGTTCCGGCCATGAGATCGCACGAGCTCCCCGCACCTTGGCGCACCGCCTCGAGTGGATTGCACGGCACCAGGTCCCCGTCGACGCACGGAGCCAATGACAGCATGCCCCGTCCCCCTTCGCGAACACCTGGAGGTCCGGTGCGCCGCCGGGACCGACGGGCATCAGACGCGCCTTGGGCTTCAGGAGCCTCTCGACGGGTACCTCGTTGAGGGCGTGCCGGGTCAGCGGCGTCCCGAGATTTTGGCGACGGCGTGGGCGGCCTCCTGCGCTTGTTCGTCCGTTCCCACCAGTTCCACTGGTCCACTCATGCAGATAGCGCGTCGCAGGAGCCCGCCTGCACGGGGAATGGAGAGGAGGAGTGCGGCCGCCACTCCTCCGGCGGACTGTCCGGCGACCGTCACCGTTGCCGGGTCGCCGCCGAACGCCTCGATGTTGCGTTGCACCCATTCCAAGGCAGCCAGCCAATCGAGGACGCCGCGGTTGCGGCCCCCGTCCTCAACGGGCAGAAAGCCCTCGATGCCCAACCGGTAGTTGATGCTCACCAGCACGACGCCGTCACGGGCGAAGTGCTCTCCCCGGTACCAGGGGCTGGCGTTGCACCCGGCGAAGAACCCCCCACCGTGGATCCACACCAGCACGGGCAGCCCCGAATTGCCGGGGTCCGGCGTGAACACGTTGAGGTTGAGGCAGTTGTCCCCTTGGACCAGGGGCTCGGGGATCAGGGTGAACTCCTGGTGCGGTTGGAGGGCCGTCGCTCCATACCCGAGGGTCTCACGGGTCCCCTCCCAGGTCTCCGGCGGCTTTGGTGGCGCGAACCGGCCCTCGCCGACTGGTGGCGCCGCGTAGGGAATCCCGAAGAATGCGATGGCACCCTTTTCGACCGCGCCCTGGACCTTCCCCTGCTCCGTATTGACAACAAGTTGCATAAGGCCCTCCACTCTGCTCCATTGCATGCTCGCCCCCCGCCTGGTGTGCCCGCACCTGCGCAGTGAACACCCGGCGCCGGTCCGCGGACGCTACAGCGTGGTCGTGCTCCGGAGCCGGATGTCGCGTGACGACGTGCCAACAAGGATCTCGACGTCGCCGCGCTCGATTTGCCAGCGGTTGTGGTGCTCGTCCCAGTGGCGAAGCGCCTGCTCGGTGACCGGCAGGCGCACCCGCGTCGTCTCGCCCGGATCCAACCAGACCTTCTCGAACGCCTTCAGTTCCTTTTCGGGCCGTTCAATACGGGACTCGGGCCGGCGCACGTACACCTGGACCACCTCGGCTCCCGGCCGATCGCCGGTGTTGGTGATGTCGACCTCCACGACCACGTCCGTTCCGTCACGCCCGAGGGTGAGGTCGCCGTAGGTGTATGTCGTGTACGAGAGGCCGTGGCCGAAGCAAAACCGTGGGTCGACATCCCTCGTGTCGTAGTGGCGGTAGCCGACGAACATCCCCTCGCCGTAGCGCAGGGTCTGCCCGTCTCCGGGATAGAAGGGAAACGTGGGCGTGTCCTCCAAATGCACGGGCAAGGAGGTTGGGAGCCGTCCCGTGGCGTCCACGTCACCGAACAGCACGTCGGCGAGAGCGGTGGCCCCCTCCTGCCCGGCGTACCAAACCTGCACGATCCCGGCCACGTCGTCTGCCCAGGGCATCTCGACCGGGGCGCCGCTGTTGACGACGACCACGGTGCGCGGGTTGGCCGCGGCCACTGCCCGGACCAGCGTGTCCTGGTCGCCCGGCAGCCGCAACGTGGTCCTGTCCTTACCCTCGCTCTCCCATCGAAAGTCCGTACCCACGACGACCAGCGCCACATCGGAATCCCGGGCTGCGTCGGCCGCGGCTGCCAGCGCGCCCTCGGGCGCCCGGAAGGCCGCGCCGAACGAGACGGCTGCCAAGGGAAGCTCGCCGCTCTCGACCCGAAAGTCCACGGTCATCGTGTAGGGGACGCCCTCCAGCAGCTCCACCGCGACGGTGACCTCTTCTGTGGCCAAGCCGAAATAGTCCTCGCCCAGTGGGGCGTCGACGGTGTCCAGAAAGCAACGTGTCGTCGACGAAGAGTCGGGCTCTGCCGATGGCGCCCAGACCGAAGTCCCAGATCCCCGTCCGATCCGGAGTGAACACCGTGGTGGCCCGAGCCCGAAACATCCCCTCGGTGAGACTCGGGTGGGGAGCGCCGAGCCAGACCAGGCGTGAAACGATGAAGACGTTGTGATGGACCGGCGGGTCGTCGGACGCGAAGTAGGCGACAGCGATCCCTTCGCCTCCGTCCTTCGTGTGCAAGCCGGACGGCCCGAGAGGGGGGACGGTGCCCGGGATGATGCAGCCCGGTTCGTAGCTGACGTCGGTGCTCCCGGCCCGCGCGGTAATGGCCTGGAGCGGTGAGCGCTCGTAGGGGATGGTGACCTCCGCCGAGCCGCCTCCCTGAGGGCACAGCCGTGCCGCCGCGGGCCCGGTCACGGCGAGACGTGTCATGGTCGCTGGGTCCAGGGGAAGCAGGGAGGCGTCGTTCTTCAGCAGGACGATGCCTGCCGCAGCGGCTTGGCGTGCCAGTGTCGATCGTTCCTCGGTGGAGCGGCGCACGACCGGTGGGTGTGAGCCAAGCCGCTGCAAGAGCCGCACCATGCGATCGGCGGCGTCGCGTACGGCATCGGCGCTCGCCGTCCCCCGGACGACCGCGTCGACCAGGTGTAGCCCCAAGAACGAGGCCGGCCCCGGCATCTCGAGGTCCAGTCCGGCCTCCAGCGCGGCCGCGCTGCGCGTGCCGAACCAGTCGGAAACGACGGCGCCCTCGAATCCCCACTCCTCCTTCAGCACACCGAGGAGGAGGTCCCGGTTCTCACTGCAAAATTCCCCGCGGAGCTTGTTGTACGCCGCCATGACCACGCAGACACCGGCTTCCCGGACTGCCGCTTCGAAGGGCACGAGGTAGATCTCGCGCAATGGGCGCTCGTCGACCTCGACGTCAATCGACATCCGCTCCAATTCCTGGTCGTTGCACACGAAGTGCTTGATGGCGCAGCCGACCCCCCGGCTCTGCACGCCTTGCACGTAGGCCACCGCCATGGCGGCACTGATCACGGGATCCTCGGAGAAGCACTCGAAACTACGCCCACCAACCGGGTGCCGGTGGATGTTGACCGTGGGGGCAAGCAGGACACGAGCACCCTTGTCGAGCGCCTCGTCGCCCAACACCTCGCCGATCTCGCGCACCAACTGGGGGTCCCAGGTGGCCCCGAGCGCGGTAGCCGACGGCAAGCAGGCCGAGATCTCTCCCCAGCGGGCTCCCCGTGCACCGTTGGGCCCGTCGCTCACGTGGACAGCCTCCAGGCCCAAGGCGGGGACACCGGCGGTGTACCACCAGCCGTCTCCGACGGTCAGGGCCGCTTGATCCGCGAGGCTCAACCGTTTGGCCCCTTCACCGGTGAGGCCAGGGCCGGCACCGTCTTCTCCTTTCACTTCGGCCATGGTCGCCCCTTTCCTACCCCCGACTTCTCGACATATCGCCGACGGGACGGAGCGATGTTAGGAGCGGTACTTACACGTGTCAACATGTCGTGCGCCGAGGGGGAGGACGGGACACCCGCCGCCGTGCGGTACCCGGCGCGGGGTCCTAGGCGGACGCCCGAGGGATGACGGTCGCCATGCCCATCGCCGCGGAGGGCCGCCGCCGTCCCTCCAACATGGCGAGGAGAACCTCGGCGATCTGGCCTCCGAGGTCCCCGATGTCGATCGAAGTCAGAGACGGCTGGGTTAGCGCGGCGAAGTTGAGGTTGTCGCAACCCATCACGGCGATGTCGTTTGGCACGGAGATACCTGCGTCGCGCAGGATCTGCAGCACGATCAACGCATACTCGTCGTTGTAGACGAACGCAGCGTCGATGGCGGGCTTCTTGCGCACAGCGGCGATGACCGTGTCTCGCGCCGCTTCGGAATCCATCGGCATGCTGATTGTGCGCAGCCATCGCTGGTCGAGCACACGACGAACACCCTCGAGCCGTCCGCCGGCGATGTCCGCCAGTCGCGGATCGTCCGGCATGACAGCCAGCAGACGGTTGTGTCCCTGCTGAATCAAGTACTTGGCAGCAGCCTCCCCGACCGACTCCTGCGAGTACCGCATGCGGGCGATCGACTTGCCCGGACCTTCCCCGACGGCAAGCACGCATCGGGTCCCGTTCAGTTCCAGCGTCTTCACGATCCTGGGAGAGAGCAGGGCACCCGGCGCGACAACGGCAACGGGCTGGATGCGCTCGCATGCCCGGCTGAAAGCCGTGAGCGACGGCGTGCCCGTGAAGTCGACAAGGGGCGTGTAGCCCGCCGCTGCCACACGGAGAGTCAGGGTGTCGATCACCTGCGCCAGGACCGGGCCCGGGGTAGCACCCACCATGACGATGAGAACGATGTCGCTCTCCTTCGTCTTCAGCATCCGGGCATGCTGGTCAGGCATGTAGTGGAGTTCCTCCACGGCCTTCCAAACCCGTTGCTGTACCTCCAGCGAGATCCGCTGCCGGGTGACGTCGTTGAGGACGTAACTCACCGTTGCTCGGGACACTCCGGCGGCACGTGCCACGTCGTGGCTGGTCGGACGACGCGTTGGGTGCCAAATTCTTCTCCTCTCGGGCCGTATACCTTAGTCGGACCGGCACAACATTGACACGAGTAAGTGCCGCCGCCTATACCGTGCCAGTCGCTCCCCGGCGACCGCGTCACCCGGTCGCTGGCCGGAATCGAGGCGGAACTCACCGTCACGGAAAGGAAGCACGATATGCGCAGATCGCTCACGGCGATCCTTGCTGCATCGATGGCGATCACCGGCCTCGCCCTTGCGGCACCTGGAATCGCCGACGCCGCCGCCGCCAACGGCCAATCTGGCCCGGGGGTCACCCCGACGAGCATCAAGCTCGGTATCACCTACCTCGATGCCGCGGCCATCCGCAACATCGTCAATCTTGATCCCGGCAATTACCAGGTCGCCTACACCGCGTTGATCAAGCAGATCAACGCCAAGGGAGGGATCAACGGCCGCAAGATCGTGCCAGTGTTCGAACCGATCAATCCCATCGGGACGGCTCCAGCCGCTACCGCGTGCACCGCGCTCACCGAGGACAAAAAGGTGTTCGCCGTCCTCGGGTTCTTCCAGGCCGCCGATACAGGCTGCTACGTCACAACGCACGACACGCCGTTGATCGGCGGAACGCTGAGCCTTGCGCAGTCGTCACAGGCCAAGGCCCCATGGTTCAACAACAACCTCTCCGCGAACAACCTCATCCCCAAGGAGATGGCGGCATTCAAGCAAGAGGGTGTCTTCGCCAACAAAAGGATCGCAGTCGTGGGGGACAAGTCCGACCAAGCCGAGGTTGACTTGGTGCTTTCGGCGCTCAAGAAGCTGAAGGTCAAGATGGTCCAGACCGCCCTCAACGGTGTCCCGGATACCGACCAGGCAGCGACGAATTCGGAGTACGCCGTCATCGCCCAGAAGTTCAGGGCTGCGGGAGCGAACGTGGTCATCGCCGTCGGCGATGGCGGTGTCAGTTGGCCGAAGGCGCTCAATGCCAGCCAAAGCACCTACCTGCCGAGGTTGATCGTGCCGGATGCGCCCGACCTCCAGACCGTCTTATCCAGCAAGGCCAACTACAACAACGCCGAGCTCAAGGGTGCATTGACCGCCGGCGGCGCACCACCACCCGCGGTGGAGTGGAACGACGCGGCGATGCGTCGTTGCGTCGCCACCGTCCAGGCTGCCGAGCCGAACGCGAAGATCAACAACCCGGTGACGGCGACGGCGTCCACTTCGGTGACGTGGAGTGCCCCGGAGAACGCGTGCCAGGAGTTGGCGCTCTTCGTGGACATCGTCAAGGCCGCCGGCAAGACTCTCAACAACACGACCTTCAACCGAGGTGGGGAGTCCCTGACACATATCACGCTCCCGGGTGGTGGCGGGACCTACGACTTCGGACCGGGCCACCACGATGGCAACGGGCCGGTGTTCATCTACGAATGGAACGCCGCGGCGAACAAGATGGAACCGAAGGCCACGGTCGGCTAATTGCGCAGACGTCCGTCCGTTGTCAGTGTTGCCCTGGTGTTGCCCTGATGTTGCCCTGATGTTGCCCTGATGTTGCCTGCCGCTTTGGGGCACCCAGGCGGGCCACTCGCAATGCCCTCTGAACTTGGCTTTTGTTGGTGGGCCGCCCGGGTCTCGATCCCGGCACCTTGGGATTAAAAGTCCCCTGCTCTTCCGGATGAGCTAGCGGCCCGAGAGTGCACAGTAATGCATCGGGAAATTTGGCCAGGTGGGGAGAGCTCCCGTCTCACGGGCGTTCACCTTCCAGTGGCGGACGGCAGGATCACCCTCCCTTGGCACAACCAACATTCAGCCACCCGTGTCGATGGCCAGGGGATGTCGCGGCTGGTAGAGGCCGACCTCACCTCCGCCCGGAAGAGCGAATCTTGTCACCGAACCCCATCGTGCCTCTTCGACCTCGGAGCAGGTCACTCCTTTGGCCGCGAGCGTGTTGATCTCGGCAGTGAGATCGTCACACATCAAGTACAGCTCTGCGCTCGTCGTCTCTGACGGGTGAACCGCAACCTCCGCCGGGGGCAGCGTGAAGATCAACCAGCCTCCCCCGGCGTCCACCGAGTCGAGACCGAGCACCGTCGCCAGGAAGGCACGATCAGCTTCGGCATCCTTGCTGAACAGGATCATGTGTGCGCCAAAGATCATGGGTTACATCCTTACCTTCACCGAGACGGGGTTGGTCATGTGGGACGGCTTGGGAAAGCGCCTGCTTGACTCTGACCCTGGGTCAGGTATCAGGATCGAGCCGTGGCCGACGGCGCCGAGCAGCCCATGTCCATCGGTGAGTTCGCTCGCCAGACCCTTCTCACACCGAAGGCGCTCCGGCTCTACGACCGCATCGGGTTGCTCCGGCCCCAAACCAAGGACCCAATGACCGGTTATCGCCATTACACCGCCCACCAGGTACGAAAGGGCCAGTTGATCGGACTCCTGCGAGCGGCAGGCCTGAGCCTGGGTGAGATCGGGCCGATCCTCGAGGACGCGGACACCGACATCGGCGCTGCCGTCCAGCGCCTCGAATTGTCGTGTGCCCGTCTCGACCGTCGTGTCTCCGACGAGAAACTCCTGATCCGCCACGCCCAAGCCACCCTCGAGCAAGGAGCTGATCCGATGTTCACGATCCGTACCCGCAGCGTCCCGGCCCGCCGCGTGATGTCGATCCAACGGCGGCTCCACGCTTCCGAGACAGATGCATTCGTGCGAGAGACCAAAGTCGCCTTCGCCGCACATCTCGACGGCATCGAGCCAACCGGTCCGTTCATGCTCATCTTCCACGGAATCGTGAGCGACGAGAACGACGGGCCACTCGAAGCCGCGTTGGGATGTCCCCACCACGTCCAACCCACTGATGTCATTGGCATCCGTACCGAACCTGCGCACGACGAGGCGTACACCACGATCACCAAGAGGGAGTGGGCCTATCCGGCCATCCTCGCCGCATACGACGCGGTCGCTTGCTCGGCTGAGTCTCGCGCTCGATCTGGGAGCCGGCTGTCCTGTCGCGAGGTCTACGTGGCCGAGCCCGACGAGGTCGAACTCGACGACCTCATCTGCGACGTGGCCTTTCCTTTGGCCGGTTGACTGCGGGTCAGAACACGGAGTTCTCGTCCGTGGCGCCGGACGGGGGTATCGGAGATGGCGACGCCGGCGGGCTTGTCGATGGCGTAGACGATGTGCGCGCCCAGCTCCTCGGGAGCAATAACCGATCCCGTGCAGGACGCCCTTTAGATTGACCGACGACCTCCGTTCCGTGATAGGTGACGTCCGGACCTGTTACCGCAGGTCAGTCCCGGCCGATGTCGGCCAGGCGTGGCACGACCGGCCCCCACGTCTCCTCGAGCCAGCGCGACGGATCGGCTCCCGTGGAGCGCACGACAACCGTGTCCGCGCCGGCCGCCGACAGGGCTTCGGCCTCCCGGACGATGGCGTCCGCTCCCGCCTCGTCTGCGATATTGGCCAGGGCGGTCACCTCGATCTCGGAAGGATCACGACCGACCGTTGCGCAGTGGTTTCGCAACACGTCCACCTTGTGCGCGACGGTGGAGGTGTCCCCGATGAAGTTGCACGCGTCGGCGTACATCGCGACGAGTCGGAGCGTCTTGCGCTCCCCACCGCCGCCGATGAGGATGCGCGGCCGTGGCCGGCTGACCGGCCTCGGTGAGCACAGGGTCTCTGCCAAGCGGTAGTGCATTCCGTCGAAGGCTCCGTCGTCGTCGCTCCACATCTGCAGACAGATCTTCAGCGTCTCCTCCAATCGCTCGTAGCGCTCGCGAAGAGGAGGGAACGGCACCCCGAGGCCCAGGTGCTCCCGCTCGTACCACGCCGCCCCGAGCCCGAGCTCGGCTCTCCCACCCGAAAGTACGTCGAGGGTTGTGACGGTCTTGGCCAGAAGCCCCGGATGCCGGTACGTCACTCCGCCGACGAGCAGCCGAAAGCGCAGCCGTTCCGTCTTGGCCGCAGCGAACGACAGCGTGGTGTACCCCTCGAGCATGGGTTCCTCAGCCGGCCAGAGAAACTCCATCTGGAACCAGTGGTCCATCACCGACAGGGTGCGCACCCCGATCGCCTCGGCGGTCTGCGCCAGCGAGGCCCAGGTGGGCCCGATCGATTCCGGAGCGCCCGGCCAGGTGAAGCGCGGGACGTGAACATCGAGATTCATGGGGAGGCCTCCTCGGGGGGCGAGGGTAGCCGCACCGCCACCGGGGCCGGCCCGGACCCCGCCCTCGGCCCGGCGGTGCTGACTACTGTCCAACGGCATGACGCCGGCGGAGGACCAGTTGTCGGTGACTCAGATCGCGGGGACGACCGACCCGGTCCTGAGAAACCTCCTCATCACGCAGCGTTACCACGAGTTCGCCGTCGCCCTGCGTGACGGCGGCGCCGGAGCGGACGCCACCTGGTGTGCGTTCGCCGTCTGGGCCTCGAAGACCGCCGGCAAGACCATCCGTGGCGACGTGCTCCCCCAGCGCGCCCGGGAGCTCTTCGAGCAGTACGACGAATCGTCCGGAGGCCTCCTGGGCCGGTTCAACCACACTGCGGTGAACTTCGTGCGCAAACGTCTCTCGCACGACCATCTCGCCCAAGTCGTGGAAGAGGTCAACGTGGACGTCTCGAAGTCCATTGCGGACGGCAACCTGCTCGTATTCGCCGAGCTGGCACCCCTGTTCACCGCCCTGCTCGACGCGCGCACAGCGTCCACGACCCCAGACCGGGACGCGCTGATCGCCGCACTCAGTCCTGGACTCTCCACTCTCAACGACACGGCGGGAAACGGCGGGATCATCGACGCCTTTCACGGTTACGCCGACGCACTGTCCGCTGCTGGCGGCAGGTCGTGCACCTTGCTGCGGGCCAACGTGCTGGCGGTGGCGCATGAGCAGCAACGCCTCCAGCCGAAAATCGATGATGCCCTCGGCGCGGCCGTGAGCGACACGATCAAGAAGGTGGTCGAAGACGACGTCGTCCATCACGTTCCGACGCAAAGGGCACGCCGCGTGCTCGACGGGTTGACCAACGAGGTGTGCGGGGTCATGGAGAGGGCGTGGGACACGGCCCTCACTGAGACCATCATGCAGCTGGTGACCAAGAGCGAGACCTTCGATCTCCGCGCCGACGTCCCACCGCTTCCCACCGGAATGTTCCCGGCCGAGCTCATGGACTTGAGCGAGACGGACGCGGCCCTCGCGTTTGCAGTGTGGGATAGGACAGGAGGGACGGGCGCACCATCGGGCGCAAACGATTGGGCCGACCTTCACGAGCGGATGAATTTCATCGTCAACCTGTTCCGTTCCCGCCAGCGCCAAGCCGCCCTTTTCGAGCCGCCGTTCAACGACGAGCAGGTGACCGCCCTTCGCCGTGGCGAAATGCCCAAGGGTCCCTACTGACGGGCCTTTTCGAACCGACAGGCCGTGCCCCGGCGGATGTGCCGACTGTCCCGACTGACCGTCGCGACCCGTTGCCGCTATTGCGAGCCGGCGCCCGGACCGGTCGGCGGTTGGAAGTTCCACCTGGCCGCCAGCGACGTCGGCACCTGGAAGGCCGGGCGACCGCCGTATCGCTCGGCGCGCACGGCGAGCGCCAGCATGCCGAAGCCGATCCGGTTGGACAGCTCGGTCAAGAAGCGGTGGTGCAGCCGCTCAGCCGACGTGCCCCGGGTCAACTCGGCCAGAGGGCCGAACAGCACTCTGGTCCAGTCCGACGGCGGCACCCCGAGTAGGTCGGCCGTGGGATCGCCGACGTAGAAGCGCATCGTCGTCGCGGGCATGCCGCGGAGTCCGGGCGGGCAGAGGCGCTGACCCTGGTCCAGCAGCGCCGCGGTCAGTGCCTTTCCGGCCTCGCTCGAGCCGAACTGCCTCTGACGCACCCGGGGCATGAGCTCGGACGTCTGCGATCGTTCCAGGGGCAACAGGTCGGGGCGCACCCCGAGGTGGTACCCGATCAACGACCAGGTGCGAAGGTAGTTGTTCGCCTGCTTCTCGGTGTACACGACCCCCGTCCGGTCGAACACTTCGAACACCACCTCGGTGAAGGTGAGCAGCGTCTCGAGGAGGTCCTCCTGATTGATGGGCCTGCCCCACGACGGATCCCACTCCGTCTGTGCCCGTTCGTCGTTGCCGATCAGCCAACGCACTGCCGCATGCATCAACCGCACGTGGCGCACGTCGGAGAACCCACGGGCGCCGTACTCGAGACCGCCGGGCTCCATCACGTCGAGGTGGAACTGAGCCGTCTCGTTGAGCCTCCTCTTGGCATCGGTCTCCAGGCGGGCCGTCAGGCCGAGCACCTGCACGCCACGCCGACAGGCGTAGGCGGACGGCAGGGCGGCGGCGTAGAGAGCGGTGAACACGTGAGAACCCCACGCCGCGAAGCACTCCTGTCCCGCCGCGATCCGCTCCGGCTCCCCCTCTTCGGTGGCCCATTTCGGCGGGTCGTCGGGCGCGGCGAGATACTCCGCCAGCTTGGGGTCCGTCTGCTCTTTCCGGAGCACGACGAGGGAGCGAAAGGCGGTCGTGGCGTCGCCGGTTCCCCGGAACAGGTCGGCGACGATGTCGTCTGCCTCCGGGTCGCCGACGTCTCGAAGGCTGTCGAGAAGGGCGTCGTCGAAGACCAGTGGCGTCACGACGAAGGCGACACGGCGAGCGCTGCGTCCAAACTCAGGCTCTGACCGCGAGGAGCAAGCTCGGCAACCAGAGCCTCCAGGTCGCGTTGCACGTGCAGCGGGGAGTCGTCGAGCTCCGCCCATTCGGTCAGGGCGCGGAGCTCCAGCATGCGGGCGCCCTGGGCGTGGGCGACGGCCACCGCCGCCGCGTAGTCCTGGGCCGCGGCCGCATGTTGACCCCGACGCGCCCAGAGGGCTGCCCGCACGCGCAGGAGTGCGGACTCGCAGAAACGCTCTCCCGAAGCCTCCATGGTCGCCATCGCATCCGCCAACAGCGCCATGGCACGGTCGAAGTCGACACGTCGGTCGTCGGCCAGCACCATGAGGAAGTACGGCCGCAGCAGTGGTCCCGGCACCTCGGGCTCCTCGTCGCCCTCACCCGCCCACCACAAGAGCGAGCGCGCCCACTGCCGCCACTGTCGTGTGCTCACCTCGTCCGAGAGGTCACATGCCGCACGGCACAGCCGGACGACGGTGGCGCGATCACCGTCGAGCTGTGCCATCACGGCGAACGTCACTGCGACCACCGCCATGGCCTGAGGCACGGCGCGCACGCGGGCGAGCACGAGCGCATCCTGTGCGACTTGCCGAGCCAGCCTTACCTCACCGGTCAGCCAGCACGCCAGCGCGGTGGCGACCCGCGGAGCGACGAGAGCGAGGAGCTCCACCGACTGCACCGTCGGTAAGGTGGCCATGCTCTGCTCGAGCGGTAGCCCTGACTCGGTGAAAGCGACCCGCATGTCCTCGAGGGCCGCGGCCACGTCGCCTTGCCAGATGCGAACGGTGGCCTCGAACATCGCGATGACGTTGAGGAACCACACCTCGCCGAGCGCTTCGGCTTCCTGGCGCGCCCGGACGAGGATTTCGTTGATCCGGTCATAAGCGGCGCCGGCCTGCCACCACGGCACCATCACGATGTAATTGCGAAGCAGGATGCCGCGATCGCCCAGCTGGCGTGCCAACTCCTCGACCCGTTCGGCCTCGGCCGGGGTCTCCGGATGACCTTGGTCGACCGCGGTCAGGCAGATCACCAGTCGGCTCCGCGTCTTGAGCTCGGTCCGATCGCGCTGGTCCTCAGGAAGACGGGGAGGAGCCGCAGCACTTGGCGCTCGTGCCCGGCCGCCTCTCGGAACCGCGCGTTCTTGCGGGCGTTGCGGCCCGCCTTCTGCCAGAGCGGCACCGCCTCTTCGGCGCGGCCGGCTGCGCCGAGATGGTAGGCGGCGATCTCGGGTCGGGTCTCGGCCAGTCCGCTCTCCAGGTACATGCTCCCGATCGCGGCATGGATGCGAATCCGGTCCGGTCGCATCACCGAGCGGTAGGACGCCTCGTGGAACAGCGCATGGCGAAACTGAAACGCGTCGGACTGACCTTGGACCGGCTCTACGATTGCATGCTCAATCAAGCTGTTCAGGTTCGCTTCGAGGCAGGCCTCGTCGAGACCGGCCACGGCGGCGAGGACGGTTCGCTCGAACGATCGCCCGATCACGGACGCCGACTGCGCCACCTGCTTGGCCTCGTTGAGGCGATCGAGCCGGGCGGTGATCACCTCGGTGATGGAGTTCGGCATCGGGACCGTGGAGTCGGGCTCGCGCTCGGCCACGGACCGCACCAGCTCCTCGAGGAACAACGGCACTCCCTCGGCCCGCGTCACGAGCGCTTCCCGGACCTCGGGCGTGAGCCCGGACGACTCGGGAAGCCGAGCGAGGAGGTCGCGCGCCGCCTCCGGGTTCAGACCGCGGAGCGCGTAGTGCGCATCGGGGTGCAGGTTCGGGTCTTCGACGAGCTCGGGCCGGCTCGTCATGAGCACGAGCATGGGATGTTCGCTCCTGGCCATCAACTGCGCCGCTTCCACCGTGCTCGGGTCGGCCCAGTGGCCATCCTCCACCACCAGCAACGCCGGGCCCTCCGCCGCGAGCTGGTGGGCCCACCCCGCCGCTTCCATCGGCGTTGCGGGGGTCTCGCCCATGACGGCGCCCAAGGGATGCAGCGGGCTGAGCGACTCCCGCCGGCTGCAGTAGATGGTCCGCACGCGATGCCCGCGCCCCTCCAGGTCGCGTGCGAACTCGAGCACCTGGCGCGACTTGCCGATACCCGGCTCCCCCGAGAGCAACGCGAGCCGGCTCGTCCCGCCTCGCCCGGCCACACTCGCCCACTGGTCCTCGAGCCAGTCGGCCGCGGCGGGTCGGGCCACGAAGTCGGTGAGAGGCTTCGCCTCGAGACGATGGCGTGCGGCTCGGCGGCGCCGGACGAGATACAGCGGAGTCGGCGTGGGGATACCCCTGAGCTCGCGCACGCCGAGCGATTCCAGATCGAAGTAGCCACCGACAAGATCCGCCGTAGCACCGCTGATCACCACCTGGCCCGGCGTGGCCTCCCCCTGCAGACGGGAGGCGAGGTGCGGTACCTGTCCCCAGACGTCAGGCGGCCGCTCGTTGCCTCCGGCGCGCACGGCGGCCACCACGACCTCGCCGGTATGGATGCCGACCCGGGTCTGTAGATCGCTGAGGGCGAGCTCGGGCGGGAGCTCACGGGTCAGCGCGGCCACCTCCTCGACGAGGGCCAGCCCGAAGTCCACCGCGTCGCGGCTGGCCGATTCGACCGAGATCGGGTACCCGAAGTAAAGGACCGCCCCGTCACCCTGGAACTGCGACACCATGCCGCCGTGCACCCTGACGGCGTCGGCGACGCGGTGCTGGTAGGCGTCGAGCACTTCGTGCCAGTCCTCCGGGTCCATGACCGACGCCAGGGCAGTCGAACCCACCAGGTCGGCGAAGGCCACCGTCAGCTGACGCCGCTCGTCCGGCCCGGCCTCGACCGGGGAGTCCGAGTTGTCGGACGACACTGTCACTTCCCGCCCCCCGGATCCGAGCGCCCCAACCCGCTCCATAAGGGTACTGACACTGAATGAAATATATGTCCAACAACCGTTGGAGCGGTAGGCACCATCGTCACCCTTGCCACCCCCGTTCTTCCCCCCTTTGAAAGCCCCCGTTCTCTAGGCTGCCCCCCGTGAGGCTGTCCCCGCGATCCCAGTCAGCCCGTCGAGCAGCGGCAATCCTGACCGTCGGCTTGTTGCTGGCGCCGGTGGTCGGGGTGGCGTCGAGCGCTGCCTTCAGCTCGTGGGCCGTCGCCCAGCCCGAGACGAGCACCAGCGAGACCACGACGACCACTTCGTCGACGACGACAACGACGACGGCCCCGCCTTCCACCACGACCACCACCGGGGTGACCACGACCACCCACCCCACGACCACCACCACCAGCCACCCCACGACGACGAGCCATCCCACGACGACGACGACCGCGCACGCTGCGTCTTCGTCGAGCTCGGTGCCGTGGGGGTGGATCGTGCTCGCGGTCGTGCTGGTTGCCCTGGCCATCCTGGTCGCACTGCTGATCGCCCGCTCGCGGCGCCAAGGACGCCAGGCAGATTGGCGGCGGTCGGCACTGACTGCCGTCGCCGCGGCCGAGCTGGCGCGAGACCTCGTGCTCAACCAGGCCCCGTCAGACGACCCGCAGCGCCGGTCCAGCGTGGCCGTTCAGGTAGACGAGGCCGCCGGTTCGCTCGAGCAGCTCGCCGGTTCAGCCGTCGACGAATCCGAAGGAGCCCTGAGCGGCCGCAGCGCCGAGAGCCTCCGCGGCCTGGCATTCGCGGTGGAAGCCGACCACCTCATGCGCTCCGGCGGCGAGCACCCGACTGGGGCGCAGCTCGCGGCGGCCGACGACGCGCGCCGGCGTCGCCAGGTCGAGCTCGACACCGCGTTGCGACAGTTGCGACAAGCGATCACGCCGGAGTCAGCGTCGGATCACCGCTGACCCACCTGGCTGCCGTGTGCCCGGTTGGGGTCAGGCGCCGATGAGGGCCTTCCCCACCTCGCGGACGGTGTCGGATGTGCCGGTCGGCATGTTGAAGATGCAGTAGTCGACGCCGGCGGCGGCGAGCTCTTCCATGCGGGACGCCAGCTCGTCGAGCGTTCCGACATCGGAGCCAGACGGCTCCTCGCCGGTCACCTGGCGCAAGAAGTCCTTCGTCGCGGCGGTCTCCTCGGCGTTGGCCGTGAGCACGAGCGTGCTCAACCTGCTCACCGTGACGTCGGCAGGGTCGCGGCCGACATCGGCGCAGTGACGGCGCAGGATCTCCACCTTGTGCGCCACTGTCGCAGGGTCGCCGAAGATGTTGCACAAGTCGGCGTACTGGGCCACCAGTTTGAGCGTTCGCTTCTCGCCGCTGCCGCCAACGAGGATCGGCGGCCCACCCGCCTGCACCGGGCGCGGCACGTTGCGCGCCTCGCGGATGCGGTAGTGGCGCCCCTCGAAGCTGGGGGCCTCCTCGGTGAACATGGCCCGGCAGATCTGGAGCGCCTCCTCCAACCGGTCGAGTCGCTCGCCCACCGGCGGGAACTCGAAGCCGAGGCCTTCGTGCTCGACGTCGTACCAGGCGCCGCCGATGCCGAGGATGGCCCGACCGCCGCTGATGACGTCGAGGGTCGTCACGATCTTGGCCAGGTGGGCCGGATTGCGATAGGTGACGCCGGTCACCATGGCGCCGAGGCGAACGCGCACGGTGCGGGCCGCCAGTGCGCCCAGCAGCGTGTAGGAGTCCAGCATGGGTTGAGTCGGACCGCCCATCGGGGGCAGTTGGTAGAAGTGGTCCATCACCCAGACGGACTCGTAGCCGGTCTCCTCGGCCGCGGTCGCCCTCTCCACGACCTCCCCGAAGAGGTCGCCGGGCGACTCGCCCGCATTGAAGTTTGGGATCTGGAGTCCGAATCGCATCGACCCGAAGCTACCGGGTGTCCCACAGCTCCAGCACTGCCTGCTGCTCAGACCCAGCACTGCCTGCTGCTCAGACCCAGCACTGCCTGCTGCTCAGGCCCAGCCCTGTCTTCGGCGCAGCCAGGCCACGGCGACTTCTCCCTGCGCCGCCTGGAACGGACGGAGTGTGGGGAGCCCGGGTGGTGCAGGCCACAGCGAATGCGACACGAAGAACCCGCTGATTGCAGCGAGGAGCGCGCTGACGGCGTCCGGATCGCTGCGCTGCGAGGGCTCGTGACGAGAGAGCAATTCCTCCGGCGACGGCCCACCTTCGAGCACGACCGAGGGTGCCCAGGCGACCACGTCGAAGGCCGCGTTGCCGACTGCGGCGTGAGGCCAGTCCACGAAGACGACGCCGTCCCGGGTGAGCAGCACGTTGTCGGATCGCACGTCGCCGTGCACGAGCGTCCGTCCGTCGCACGCGGCAGGCCAGCCGGACTCGAGGTCCACCAGCTCGGCCAGGTGGGCACGGGCCCACGGATGGACGCCGTCGGGCGGCTCGTCCATCGCGGCGAGCATCGCCCAACACCCGAAGTTCCGCTGCTCGTACACGGCGAGCGGCTCGAGAGACTCCGCCGGGCTCGGGGTCAGTTCGTCGTGCATGGCGGTCAGTGCGTCGACGACTGCGTCGAGCTCGCCCGCCGTCCAGGGATGGTGCGGCGGGCGGCCGTCGACCGCGTCGAAGGCCAGCGCCACCCAGTCGCCGTCGTCGTAGACGTCGACGAGGTGAGGCAGCCGCGACGAGCGCGGCAGCGCCGCCGACACCACGGCTTCGCGCCGGTGCAGGCCGGGCGAGTCGGGGTTCAGCTCCGCCCCGACGGCCTTGACGAAGAGGGCTCGCTCCGGCCACTCCAGGACCGACGTCGCCCCGGGGGAAAATCCGCCCGACAGGTCGCGCACCACGTCCGGCGGCGCTCCACCACCGAGCGCGCCCGCCCACGCCTTCACCGGCACCGGCACCCGGGCCCAGGGAAGGTGGACGCCGGCCGCCGGTCCGGTGGAGTCCGTCACGAGGCGGCGGCTCCCGCAGCGTCGAGCGCTTCGACGATGCTGGCCACGAGGCGGCGGGCCGAATCGGCGCTGAGCTCCACCGCCACGCGGGCCCCGGGCCCGCGGGCGGGATCGGCGAAGTCGATGTTGAGCGTGTGGTCGAAGGGCGCGTGGAATGGATGGTCGAAGTAGACGTTGGCCGAGGTGAGGCGGAACCAGCCCTGCGATCCCTTGGCGCTTCCGTCGACGTCGGTGTGGACGGTGAGGTAGGAGCACATGGTCAGGCCGCCAGGTGCGCGCCGAAGAAGTCGAAGATCCGCTGCCAGCCGTCGACGGCCGCCTCGGGACGGTAGGCGGTGCGATCGACCGAGAAGAACGCATGGCCCGCGTCGTCGTAGCGGTGGAACTCGTACTCCTTGCCCGCGTCCTTCAGCGCCGCTTCGAGCTCGTCGACATGGTCGCGGGTTGGGAACATGTCGTCGTTGCCGAACAGGCCGAGCAGCGGGCAGTTGAGCTCCGAGACGCGGCCCACGAGCGGTGTCACCTTGAGCGGGAATCCCTCAGGCGGGGTTCCGACCACGAAGGCGCCGTAGCAGTCCACCGCGGCGTCGACGGGCAGGCTCACCGCGGTGAGGAACGCGTGCCGTCCGCCGGAGCAGTATCCGATGACGCCGACCTTCCCATTGCTCGTCGGGAGCGCGCGCAGTGCATCGAGCGCGGCCTTGGCGTCGCCCACGAATTGCTCGTCGGGCACGCCACCCGCTTCGCGGGCCGCGGCTGCGGCGTCGTCGGGATCAACATCGAGCCCCTGGCGCGCGTAGAGGTTGGGGCACAGGGCGTTGTAGCCGTGAGCGGCGAAGCGACGCGTGATCTCCTTGGTGCCGGAGTCCCAGCCCGGAAGGTGGTGGATCACGATCACTCCGCCCCGGGGTGCGTCCCCGGCTGGGACGGCCTGATAGGCGTTGACCTCAGCGCGGGCGTGGCCGGTGATCAGCACGTTGCTGGTCGTCATGGCCTCTTCGGGTGCGGGCATGCGGGCAGCCTCCTCGTCACATCGAGTTCGTTGGATCAGCCCCGGACCGGCGCAGCGCCGAGGGGCACTCCACTATGGCGCGGCCATGCCGGTGCGCGCCGCGGCCGGACCGGCATGATGTGCGCCGTGCGACGGCGACCAGGACAACGACGGCGACGGTTGTTCCTCGACGTGCTCTTCGGGGTGGGGCTCGGGCTCGTGCTGGGACCGGGGATCGCACGCGGTCTGGCGAGCGGCTCCGCCGCCGCCGCGACCCCGACCGTACGCACCCTTCTCGGTCCCACGGCGCTGGACTCACCAGGTGGCATCGCCCTCGACGCGGCGGGAGACCTGTTCGTGGCCGACACCGGCCACTGCCGCGTCCTGGTGCTGGCCGCTCGGGCCTCGACACTCGACGGCGTGCGTCTCCGGCCAGGTCGGCCGTCCGTCCTCGCCGGCGGACACTGCTCGGGCCTAGGGTCGATGGGCTATCCGAGCGACGTCGCGGTCGACGGGCACGGCGACGTCTTCGTCGTGTCGGCTACTTCGGATCGAGTCGACGAGGTGCGGGCCGTGAACGGCCACGACAGGCCGGTGCCGGTGCCGGTGCTTGGGACGGGGCAGGCCGGGTTCAACGGCGACGGCCGGACCGGCACGGCGACCGAGCTCGACCACCCGGCAGGGATCGCGGTCGACGCCGGCGGTGACGTGTTCGTCGCCGACACCGCCAACTGCCGGGTCCGGGTGCTGCCGGCGCGCAGCGGCACCATCCTCGGGCATGCGGTGACGGCCGGCGCCGTGGCGACGGTGGCGGGTACGGGGGTGTGCGGCACGGCGGGACAGGGAGGCCCTGCGACCGGCGCCCAACTGTGGAGCCCCGTCGCCGTCACCCTCGACGCGCACGGAAACCTGTTGGTCGCTGACAGCGGGGACCAGTCGGTGTTGTTGGAGTCGGCACAGGGAGGAACCTTCTACGGCGCATCCGTCGCTGCGGGCCACATCGGCGTGGTGGTGGGAGGGACCCAGACCTACGGGCCGTATCTCGAAGACGGGCAGCCGGCCACTGGCATCGCCGCGGAGCTGAACGACCCGCGCGCGGTGGCGGTCGCACCGACGGGCGCGCTCTTCGTCACCGACGGCTTCATGCGGGCCATTCGGGTCGTGCCCGAGAACACAGGCCCGCTGCTCGGACGCACCATGACGGCTGGCGATCTCTACACCGCGGCGGGCGCGCTCCCGGTGAAGACGGCGTCGGGACTGGGGAACGGGACGCGCTGGATCCTCGCCACCATGGGGACGCCGGTCGGCATCGCGGTGTCGCCGTCGGGAACAGTGACCTACAGCGACGGCACGCTCGACACGGTCCGCGAGATCGGGGGGTGAGCCGATGAGCGCCAACCGGTTCGGCCGCCGCACGTTCCTCGCCTCCTCCGCCGGGGTGGCCGCGGCAGCGGCCGTCGTGGGCGCGGCCGGGATGGACCCAGCCGGCGGAGTGGAGACGGCGCCGAGCCGGCCGAGCTCCCACGGCCTCACCGTGAACGGCCTAGTCGACCCCGTGGGCGTCGATCCCGACGGCTGCTCGTTCGCCTGGACCCTGCGGGCCGCGGGACGGGAGGTCCGGCAGACGGGCTATCGCATCCGGGTGTCGCGGACCGATCCCGGGCACCGGACGACCGTCTGGGACAGCGGCCCCGTGCTCTCGGCACGTCAGGCCTTCGTCGCCTACGGGGGTCCGGCACTCGCAGCGGACGCCTCCTACGAGTGGACGGTCCAGACGGGCGCACGCGCAGAGGAGTGGGGTCCGGTGTCCGAACCCGGTCGCTTCACCACCGCGCTTCGTGACGTCGACTGGACGGCCCGATGGCTTCGACCCGCCGGGTCGTCCATGCGGCCCGACCGCGTGACGTACGTGAGGACCGAAGTCACACCGCCCGCCGGCACCTTGGCCCGGGCCACGGCCTATCTCGCCGCGGCGCACACGTACCGCTTCTTCGTCGACGGTGTTGCCGTCGACGCGTGGCCGAGCTTCTGCTACCCCGACGAGCAGTACGCCCGCGCCGTCGACCTCACCGGCATGGTGGCGGGGGGAAGGACGAGCGCGCTCGGCGTCCTGCACCGCTGGTACGGGGCGGGCAAAGGCCGAGCGCCGTCCGCTCCGGGGCTCCTCGTCCAACTCTCCCTCCGGTACCACGACGGTCGTCACGTCGTGTTCGGGTCCGACGCGACGTGGAAGGAGCAGCCCGCTGAGTGGCTGCCGTCGCCGCAGCGCAATTCCGACGCCTGCGACTTCGTCGAGTGGATCGACGCCCGCGAGCAGCCCACGGGGTGGGACCGCGCCGGATACGACGACGCGTCGTGGGAGCCGGTCACGGTGATCGGACCGGCGGGTTCGGCCCCCTTCAGCCGGACGTACGCCCAGCGCACCCGGATCACCGAGCACGTCGTGCCACCGGTGACGGTGCACACCCTCGGCTCGGGCAGGGCTCCCCGCTCGGTGATCGTCGACTTCGGCGCCGTGTACCCGGCCCGTCCACGCGTCGAGTTCACGTCGGGTCAGGCGGGCGCGACCGTGGCCATGCACGTCGGGTACCTCCTGGACCCAGACGGTGCGGTCTCGACGACCCACGGGACGCAGGGGACCAACCTCTCCTACTCCTACGTGATGCGCGACGGACGGCAGACGTTCGAGGCCTTCTCGTACCTCGGCTTCCGCTACCTGCAGATCGACGACCGCGCCTGACACGATCGGGCTGGGGCAGGTGGATGCGTTGGCCCGTCACGCTGCCATGCCCGCGGTCCCGCCGGCGACGTTCACCAGCAGCGACCGGCGGCTCGACGCCGTGTGGGCGCTCAACGCACGGTCGTGCCTGTACTGCTGCCACGAGCAGTTCGTCGACACGCCGACCCGCGAGAAGGCGCAGTTCCTCTGGGACGCGGCCAACGAGTCCGAGGCGGTCATGCACGCCTACGGCGAGCAGAACCTGTCGTGGCAGGGACTGCGCGACGTCGCTCGGGGGCAGGCTCGCTTCTGGCCCGACGGCCGGGTCAACGTCGTCTACCCGTACGGCTTCGGCGCCCGGGACATTCCCACCTTCACCGAGCGCTACCCCGAGTGGCTCTGGCGCTACTACCTCGCGACCGGCGACCGCGACACCGCCGTAGACCTGTACCCGAGCGCGGCCCGCGTCGGCGACTGGCTCTGGGGGACACGCCAGCCCGGTACGGGCCTGCTCTACGGGCTGGCCGACGTGCCCGAGGGAGACCCGACGTACGGGTACGACCTCGGCGTCGCAGCCGACACGGCGAGCAACGTGCTCGGGGTGAACGCGCTCAACCGCATCGCGCAACTGGCCGACGTCGCCGGCGACGCGTCCGGGGCGACGACGATGCGGTCACGGGCCGGACAGCTTGCGAGCGCGGTGAACGGACGCCTGACCCGCGCCGACGGGATCTATGTCGACGGCGTCGACGCCAACGGGACCCCGAGCCACCACTCCTCGCAGGAGTCCAATGCACTCGCCCTCGCCTACGGGGTCGTCCCATCCGCCGCCGTACCGCGGGTCGGTGCCTACGTGGCCTCGCTCGGCATCGACGTCGGGCCCAACCACGGACTCGAGCTACTGCGCGCGCTCGCCGCCGCCGGCCGCCCGGCCGACGTGGTCCGTCTGCTCACCGACACAACGATCCCGGGATGGGCCCACATTCTGGCTGCGGGCGGCACCTTCACGTGGGAGACCTGGACGCCGAGCGATCTCATCGGCGACTCCATGTCCCACGGGTGGGGATCCTCCGCGCTCGTCGCCATACAGGAGACCCTGCTCGGCATCTCGTTCATGGAGCCCGACGGGGACGGAACGGTGCGGGTTTCGGTGGCTCCACCCGAGGGCGTGTTGGCTCACGCGGGCGGGTCGGTGCCCACGGTGGCCGGGCCGGTCGTCGTTGGGTGGGAGCGCCGAGCCCGCGAGTCCGGCATCGCCCTCGATTTGACGGTGCCTGCCAACGCGACGGCGCTTGTGCATCTGCCCACCTCGTCCGCGTCGAACGTGCACGAGGGCGGCGTTCCAGTCGATCGCGTCCGGGGTGTCTCGGTGCACTCCGTCGCGGACGGGACGACGGTGCTCTCAGTGGGGAGCGGCGCGTACCGTTTCTCGACCGCATGACCGATCGCCGATCGGAACGGGCCTGTGAAGATTCGTCGACTGGCCCCTCAGCCGGCTCGGTGGTCTAAGAGTACGTTGCGTACCAAGATCCGGACGCATAGTAGGGGTAGTTGGCGTAACCAGGCTTGGCGGCCGTGCCCAGACTTGGGCCGCTCTTCACCGAGGCCATCCACGTCCCCCCGTTCTTGTTTGGAGGAGTACACGGCGCGTAGCAGCGCGTTGGCGGAAAGTGCAATCGTTTTTTCGGATGAAAGCCAGGTACCCGTGCTTCCGCAGGTAAAGCTATTCCAGGAGCTTGTCCAGGTACCGTCACTGTTCAGCGAGATCGAGGACGAGACCTGGAGGCCTGAAAACGTGAGCTTCGCGTTGAAAGTGCCGAGCAAGTTCGGGTTCGGAGAGATCGCACTCGACGTGTGTGGCGCAGGCGCGACCTCGGGCGCCGGTACAGCGTCCCAGGTTGCGTTGAACTTGTACGGAGCGTTCAAGTATCCCGGCGAAGCTGCCGATCCAAGAGTCCGATTGGTGCCCACGGTGACCATCCACGTCAACCCCGTCTTGTTGGGGTCACAAACGTTGCCGGGGTCGAGGTCGGAGAGGGCAAGTACCGTCCCGGTGGCAAGCCAGCTGCCCCTTTCTGTGCAACCAAGACCGTTCAGGACATTCCCGGTCCACTCTCCGTCACCGGTGAGAGTGATCTGACCACTGAGCTTGGTGCCACCAAAGGCGGGATTAACCTTCACCTTGACGTCGTATGTCCCAACGAGCTTTGGGTTCGGACCAATGCCGGCGGACGCCGGCGTCGGAGTTGTCACTGCGACAAGCGCCGACAACAGAAGGGCGACCGCGCTCGTACCGACGAAGAACCTTCTCATCCCTCTCATCTCCAACTCTCATTCGTAGGGGAGCTTGGACTTGCCGCCTCCGCCGTGTGGCGGAGTTCGTAGCACGGTGTCTTCTGGTGCAGCAAAGTCGCAAGGTTCGCGTTGGAACGCGTCGTTGCATCGTCGGGAACATCAGGTCGAACATTCGGGAATACAGAGGCTCGTCATCACCCTTGGTTCGTTCATCGTGAGCTGAGCCCGTTGTCTCGTCCTTGTGGTCGACGGCGATCGTCACGGGGGCGAGACCTGGCAGATCTCCGAACGGATCGTCCGGAGGGGGCGGGCGTCGACCGAATGTTCACGAGGGGTCGGACGTGGCGACGGTCGCGCCAGCTCCAGACAATGCGAAACACCCCTCATCGGTGGCGAAACAAGTACAGCGCCATGAATGCCGTCGTGCACGTCGCCGAAGGCCTGGTACGCCTCGAGCGTGGTGAACTCCGGGCTGTGACGGGTGTCGATGCCCTCGTTGCGAAAGTTGCGCGAAATCTCGAAGACTCGTTCGTACCCGCCCACCACCAAGCGCTTGAGGAAGAGCTCGGGGGCGATGCGCAGGCTGAGGTCGATGTCGAGCGCGTTGGAGTGGGTCCGGAACGGGCGGGCGATGGCGCCACCGGCCAGGCTCTGGAGCACGGGCGTTTCCACCTCGACGAATCCTTCGTCGACCATCGAGGCGCGGGAGGGAAGCGAGCGTCTTGAAGCGGATGTCGAAGACGCGCCGAGAGTCGGCGTTGGCCAGGAGGTCGACCTCGCGTTGGCGGTAGCGAGTGTCCTCGTCGCTCAACCCGTGCCACTTGTCGGGTAGGGGCCGGATGGCCTTGGACAACATCGACAACGCGCGGACGTCGACCGAAAGCTCACCGCGGCGGCTCGTGACGACCTCTCCCGTCGCCCCGACCCAGTCCCCCAGATCGAGCGAGTCGCGGACCGCGGTGGCGTCGTCGTCGAGATTCGCCGCGCTCATCAGGAGCTGGATGCCGCCGCTCACGTCCTGCAGCGTGGCGAAGACCAGCTTGCCGTGGCCGCGGATGCTGGCCACCCGCCCGGCCACCCGCACCTCGGCTCCGGTCCTCGCGTCAGGACCGAGGTCGGCGTAGCGCTCCTGGAGCTGCGCGGCCATGTCGGTCCGGTCGAAGCGCAACGGGTACGGATTCAGGCCGCGGTGGCGCAGTCCGTCGCGCTTGGCCCGCCGCTCCTCTACGAGCGCGTCACCGGTGGTCTCGCGCTCGGATCCGGACTCGCGCTCGGAACCCTCTGCCACCTCACGTTGGAGACCTAGACCCCAAGCGATCTCATCGGCGACTCCATGTCCCACGGGTGGGGATCCTCCGCGCTCGTCGCCATGCAGGAGACCCTGCTCGGCATCTCGTTCATGGAGCCCAACCCAGACGGAACGGTGCGTGTCTCGGTGGCACCACCCAAGGGCGCATTGTCACACGCGGCCGGTTCGGTGCCCACGGTGGCCGGACCGGTAGCGGCGTCGTGGGAGCGCCGGGCTCGGAGGTCGGGCATGGCCCTGGACCTTGACGGTGCCGCCCAACGCGGCGGCGATCGTGCACCTACCGGCCTCGTCCGTCGCGACCGTGCACGAGGGCGGAGCTCCGGTTGAGCGCGTTCGGGGTATTTCGGTGCACTCCGTCGCGGACGGGACGGCCGTTCTTTCCGTGGGGAGTGGGGAGTACCGCTTCTCGACCGCCTGACCTTGGACCGTTCGACACTCCTGGTCCATTGGGGACCGTTCTGTGTCGTGGATCGCGGGGCGGAGGGATCCGGGGAACCGGGTGGATCGGCCCGGGCCGAGTACCGACGTCGCCGAGCAGCCGACGAAGCCAGCCGGCGCGTACGCTTCGGGCCGTTCGCGTCCGTCGTCGGCGCGCTCGCAGGGCCGCGGCAGTCGACCGAAGCCTGGGCCCGAGGAGCAGCAGGCGAGGAGCGCGTCGGCCACGTGCTCGACCGGGCGGTCGCCGCATCCGGCTATGTCCTCCATGACCGCTCGGTGCCGGGGACCCGCGCCAACCTCGACCACCTCGTGGTCGTCCCGTCCGGCGTGTGGGTGGTCGACACGAAGCACTACCGCGGCAGCGTCGAGCGGCGTCGAGTGGGCCTTCTCGGGATCAGGTCGGGTCTCTTCGTGGCTGGGCGTGACGTTGCACCGTTGGTGGATGCGCTGAATCGACAGCGCGCCCGGGTGGAACGGGTGCTGGCCCCCAGCGGCGCGCCCGTGTGGGCTTCGTTGTGCTTCACCGGCGCTCGCTGGGCGGTCCTCGCTCGGCCCTTCTCCCTCGACGGCGTGCTCGTCGCCTGGCCCGCGGCGCTGGGGCGGAGGTTGCGAGCAGCGGGACCCTTGGGAGCGGCCGAGCGAGCAGCGCTGGCGGAGCGGCTGTCGGCGTCCTTCCCGGCCTATCGAAGTTGATCCGCCCGGACCAGGAGACGGCTGCCTTGCTCAGCCTGATGCTTCGGGCCGGAGCAGCGGGAAGAGGATGACGTCGCGGATGGAGGTGACCTCGGCCACCAGCATCACCAGACGGTCGATGCCGATGCCGATGCCCGACGTCGGAGGCAAGCCGTATTCCAGGGCCCGCACGAAGGCGCGGTCAGCCGGATGCGCCTCGAGGTCTCCGGATGCCGCCGCAGCCGACGACGCCAAGAAGCGCTCCTCCTGCTCCTCCGGCACGTTCAGCTCGCTGTAGCCGTTGGCCAATTCCCTGCCGTCGACGACGAGCTGGAACCGGTCGGCCATGGTGGGATCATCCGGCCGGTGGCGCGCCAGCGGGCTCACCTCGACGGGGAAGCCGCAGATGAACTCGGGATCGGCGACCCGGGGCTGGAGGACCGTGTCGTAGAGCTCGAAGATGAGCTTTCCCGATCCCCACCCCGGCTGGTATGGGACGCCGTGGGCGTCGCAGACCGCCCGAACGTCGCTCGACGTCGTCGGTCGGGTGGAGCCGCTGCCCGACAGCCTCCTCCAACAGGTCGAGCAGCTCGTGCCGCGGCCACGGTGGGGTCAGGTCGACCTTCCGGTCACCGATGGTGAACGACAGTCTGCCCGCGGCGGCCCGGGCAGCCTCGACCATGACGCGCTCGGTCAGGTCGATGCCGTCGTGCACGTCGCCGAAGGCCTGGTACGCCTCGAGCGTGGTGAACTCCGGGCTGTGACGGGTGTCGATGCCCTCGTTGCGAAAGTTGCGCGAAATCTCGAAGACTCGTTCGTACCCGCCCACCACCAAGCGCTTGAGGAAGAGCTCGGGGGCGATGCGCAGGCTGAGGTCGATGTCGAGCGCGTTGGAGTGGGTCCGGAACGGGCGGGCGATGGCGCCACCGGCCAGGCTCTGGAGCACGGGCGTTTCCACCTCGACGAATCCTTCGTCGACCATCGAGGCGCGGAGGGAAGCGAGCGTCTTGAAGCGGATGTCGAAGACGCGCCGAGAGTCGGCGTTGGCCAGGAGGTCGACCTCGCGTTGGCGGTAGCGAGTGTCCTCGTCGCTCAACCCGTGCCACTTGTCGGGTAGGGGCCGGATGGCCTTGGACAACATCGACAACGCGTGGACGTCGACCGAAAGCTCACCGCGGCGGCTCGTGACGACCTCTCCCGTCGCCCCGACCCAGTCCCCCAGATCGAGCGAGTCGCGGACCGCGGTGGCGTCGTCGTCGAGATTCGCCGCGCTCATCAGGAGCTGGATGCCGCCGCTCACGTCCTGCAGCGTGGCGAAGACCAGCTTGCCGTGGCCGCGGATGCTGGCCACCCGCCCGGCCACCCGCACCTCGGCTCCGGTCCTCGCGTCAGGACCGAGGTCGGCGTAGCGCTCCTGGAGCTGCGCGGCCATGTCGGTCCGGTCGAAGCGCAACGGGTACGGATTCAGGCCGCGGTGGCGCAGTCCGTCGCGCTTGGCCCGCCGCTCCTCTACGAGCGCGTCACCGGTGGTCTCGCGCTCGGATCCGGACTCGCGCTCGGAACCCTCTGCCACCTCGACCTCCTCGACCACTCGTGGAGCGGCCAGCCTGCAAACTCGAAACGAACAGCTTACAGACGTCCCGGTCGCCCTCCCGGGAACGGACCCGGCGCCCACTAGGGTCGCGGGACGTCCTTTCGGCGGCCCGGTTGCAAATGCCAGGATGCGGCGTCGGTCACCGGGCCGCGTGGGTCGGTGGTGCGAGCCGGCGTGGCCAACGGCAACGGACCGCGGCATGGACCGTGACAGAAGGTGTGAAAGCCATCGGAGGTTTGACGAACGTGAGCGACGGGGGCACCGCCTCGCCGGACAGACGGCGCGTGGAGGTCGAGGAGGCCGCGCCCGGTGTGCGGGTCGTCGCCTTCGCCCGGCCCGAGGTACGCAACGCGTTCGATACCGCGATGTACCGCGAGGTCAACGCCGCCTTGCGCGATGCCGACAGCGACGAGGGCGTGCGCGCCGTGGTGCTCACCGGGCGAGGCAGCGCCTTCACGTCGGGCGCCGACCTGGCCGAGATGGCGGCCGTCGCCACCGGCACCAGCGTGGGGGGACCGGGCAGCGACTTGGGCAGTGGGTTCACCGGTTTGCTGGACCTGCTCACCGGAATGTCGGTCCCGCTCCTGGCCGCGGTCAACGGAGTGGCGGTCGGGCTGGGCTTCACCATTCTCGGTCATTGCGACCTTGCCGTCGTCGACCCCGGCGCGCGATTGCGTGTGCCCTTCACCGAGCTGGGTGTACCGCCTGAGGCCGCCAGCAGCCTCCTCTTCCCCTCCGTCATGGGATGGCAGCGTGCGGCACGCGTCCTGCTCACCTCCGACTGGGTCGGAGCGGCCGAGCTGGTGGAGCTCGGATTGGCGCTCAAGATGAGCGAGCCCGGAGCGGTGCTCGACGAGACCGTCACCCTGGCGGCGCGGATCGCTTCGCACCCGCGGCCGTCCACCCGTGCGGTCGTGTCCCTCATGCGGGCGGCCCGGCGCGATGCCGTACTGGAGGCCAACCGTCGGGAGCAGCGCGCGTTCGGCGAAATCCTGGGCGCTGCGGCGCAGTCCGGCACCCTGGCCGAGTTCGCCGCCAAAGCGCCGCCCAGCTGACCGTGCGGCTGGGCATCACTGCGGCGCTCACGGACCTCGACCTTGCACCCGCCGACCTGGCGGCCATGGTCGAGGAGCTCGGATTCGACTCTCTGTGGCTGCCCGAGCACACCCACCTACCCGTGCGCGAGGACGTGCCTCCCGCCCTCGTCGAGGGCGTGCGCCT
This sequence comes from uncultured Acidimicrobiaceae bacterium, assembly GCA_963824445.1. Taxonomy (GTDB): domain Bacteria; phylum Actinomycetota; class Acidimicrobiia; order Acidimicrobiales; family RAAP-2; genus Bog-473. The sequence goes on from CAWGPG010000007.1 coordinate 55,299, forward strand.
GGACGACTACAAGCGCTGCCTCGACCCACTGGTCGCGCTGGCCATGGCGGCCGCGGTCACCGAGCGGATCGGGCTCGGCACCGGGATCCTGCTCGTGGCGCAGCACGACCCGATCCTGCTCGCCAAACAGGTGGCGACGCTCGACCACCTCTCGAAGGGCCGCGTCACGCTCGGCGTGGGCGCCGGGTGGAATCGGACCGAGGCGGAGGATCACGGGGTCGACTTCGGCCGCCGTCGCGCCGTCGTCCGCGAGCACCTGGCCGCGATGGAGGCCATCTGGTCGTACGAGCAGGCGGAGTTCCACGGGGAGTTCGTGGACTTCGGCCCGACCTGGTCGTGGCCCAAGCCGGTGCAACAGCCGCGTGTGCGCACACTGGTCGGCGGCGGAGCGAGCGATTCCGTCCTCGGGACCGTGGCCGAGATCGCGGACGGATGGATCCCGATCGGCGGCCGCGGTTTGACCGATGCCCTGCCGCGGCTCCGCCGCATGGCCGAAGCGTCCGGGCGCGATCCGGACCGGCTGGACGTGGTCCCCTTCGGCACGCTCGCCACCGTGCCGAAGCTCGAGCACTACGCCCGTCTCGGCGTCGAGGAGGTGGTGCTCCGCGTCCGTGCCGGATCGGTCCACGAGGTGCGGACGGAGGTCGAGTCGCTCGCGCCCCTGGTCGAGGTGGCCGCAGCCTTGGGGCCCGGCTGAGCGATCTGGAGCTCCGCGTCAGTACCGGGGGAGCGCGATGAAGGCCACGACGTAGGCGAACAACGCCGCGCCCACCAGGGTGCAGGCGTGGAACACCTCGTGGAAGCCGAAGACCGCGGGCCACGGGTCGGGCCGTTTACGCGCGTAGACCACCGCTCCGGCCGTGTAGACGGCACCGGCCGTCACCACGAGCGTGAACCCGACCGCACCCAGGCTGTCCCAGAGCTGGGTGCCACCACGACGGGGCACCACCCGACGACCACATAGGGAACGGCGACGACCCATTGCGGCGCGTCCAACCACAGCTGGCGCAGCGCGATGCCTGCTGCCGCTCCGACCCAGACCATGGCCAGCAGCAGTCCTTCCGCCCAGCCGTGCAACGAGAGGACCCCCACCGCCGTCGACGTTCCCGCGATGCCGACGAAGATCGCGCTGTGGTCTGCTCGGCGCATGCGACGCCAGGCCGGACCGGACCAGCGGATTCGATGGAACGCCGCGCTGGTGCCGAACATGACGAGCATGCCCGCGACGTACACCGCGAGCGCCGCCTTGGCACCCGTGTCAGGCCCGGCCGCGACGAGGAACGGACCGGCGACCAGCCAAGCCACGAACGCGCCGAGATGGAGCCAGCCCCGCAGGAGGGGTCGCTGGCCGTGATTGTCGGCGGCGCGGCCCTGCTCGCCTTGAGCACGCGGCACGTGCTCGACATCGTCGCTCCGAACGGAGCCGTCCATTCGGAGACGGGTCTCCGGTCCGCCGGCCACCGGGCCACCGGTCATGCCGTGCTCGGCGCGGCTTCGGGGGCCACCGGGGCATCGAGCCGGTCCGCCTCCTCCACCTCGCGGCGGGAGATCCCGAGCAGGAACAAGATGGCGTCGAGGTAGGGCACGCTCAAGGCCGTGTCGGCCGCACTGCGCACCAGCGGTTTGGCGTTGAAGGCGATGCCCAGACCGGCCGCCGCCAGCATGTCGAGATCGTTCGCGCCGTCGCCCACCGCCACGGTGCGCGCCAGCGGGACCCCTGCCGCCCGGGCGAAGCGTTCCAGCGCCTTCGCCTTGCCGGCCCGGTCGAGCAGGTCGCCCGCCAGCTCGCCGGTGACCACCCCGTCCTCCATGACGAGCTCGTTCGCCGCCAGGTGGTCGATGCCGAGGTCGGTCACGATCGCATCCATCACTTGGGTGAAACCACCGCTCACCACCGCGAGCTCGTAACCGAGTCGCTTGAGCGTTCGCACGAGCGTACGGGCCCCCGGTGCGAGCGGGACCGCCTTGCGGACCGCCTCGAGGTCGGTCTGCGTCAATCCGGCCAAGAGCCGCACCCGCTCCCGCAATGCGGCGGCGAACTCCAGCTCGCCCGCCATGGCCGCCGCGGTCACGGACGCCACCTCCGCGCCGCAGCCCCGGCGCTCGGCCAGGAGGTCGACAACCTCGCCCTGCAAGAGGGTGGAGTCCGCATCCATCACGATCAGGTGCTTCGCCCGTCGGTGCAAGCCAGCGGCCTGGACGGCGATGTCCACCTCTCGCCGCACCGCCTCCCCAGCGAGGTCGCGGCGCAGTGCTTCGAGATCGGTACCCGAGGTACCCGAAGCACCCGAAGCACCCGAGAAGCCCGACACCGTGAGCTCGTACGAGTGCACGGGATAGGCGGAGAGCCGGACGATCCGCTCGATGTTGCCACCACGGCGTGCGATGCAGCCCGCAACGCCTTCCAGGGCGAACGCCTCGATTTCGGGTGCCAAGACGGTGACCAGGTGCCGTTCGGATTCTCCACCCGTCGTGTCCGTCTCCACGAGCGGTTCGATGGCGACTTCCACACCGGCGCCGTCGAGAGCCTGTGCCAGGGCCTGGCCGACCGTGCGCACGCGGACGCGCTGCACCTCCGTCTCCACGCACAACAGCAGGCGGCCGTGCACTCGGACCTGCTCCACGTCGTCGACGACGAGGCCGCACCCACCGAGGGCGGCGAACAGGCGCTCGGCGATGCCCGGTCCGTCCTGGCCGCTCACCGTCACCAGGTGTGGCAACGCTGCCGCGTCGTACGTCATCGGGTCGCGTGGTCCTTCACGTCGACCCAACCCGCCCCCTCGACCCAGCGTCGCACGATGCGCGCCGGAACACCGGCCACCACGCAGCGGTCGGGAACATCACCGCGCACCACGGCCCCGGCGGCCACCACGACGTGCTCTCCGATGTGCGCCCCGGGGAGGATGACGGCGTTGGCGCCGAGCCAACTGCCCGAGCCGATGTGGACCGCCGACTCGGTCGGCCACTGGCGTCCGATCGGTTCGACCGGGTCGAGGTAGGTGTGGTTCTGGTCCGTGATGTAGACGTACGGCCCGGTCTGGATGTCGTCGCCGATGACGATCTCCCAGTGGCCGACGATGTGCGACCCGCGCCCGATCAGGCAACGGCTCCCGATGGAGACCACCGGGTCCGTCGGCATCTGCTGGCCGGGTGCCATGCCGGCCGAGATGCTGGTGCCGGGCCCGACGATCGTTCCCGCACCCACGTGGATCAGGTGCTCGTTGTAGAGGGAGCCCTGGGGGAACATCAGGCACGCCTTCTCGCCCAGACGTCCGAAGCGCCGGCCCCGAGCGTCGGACGGCCCGATCGCGCCCAGTTCGCAGGCCACGCCCCACCCGGCGTGGACGAAGCGCGACGCGGCGTGGCGTAGAGGGGCGGGGAGGGACTGGGCCCAGCTCACTCCGGAATCGTAGGGGTTGGCGGCCAGGGTGAACGAAACCCTGGTGGGTAGACTCTTCGCGTGTTGGACCAGCCGGCTGGCGGCGGCGGCGATCCCGGTTCGCCGTTACGGGGCCACACTCCGGCGGAGCCCGATGCCTCCACCGAGTCGGCAGCGCCCGGTCTCAGTCGCCGCCGCTTCCTTCAACTCTCGGCGGTAGGTGCTGTCGGCACGGTGGCCGGCACCACGCACGGCTCGGCCCGCACCGTCCCGGCGCGAGCGCGGCGGCGATCCAAGCCGCCTGGTCCCCTCGTGGTCGACAAGGCGCTGTCGAGCGGCGTCATCGTGCCTACCGCGCCCTGGCTCATCGCGGAGAACAAGAAGCGCGGGACGCTCGACTGGATCTGCGACGTGAACCAGCCCGAGCACGCCCTCGAGGGCTTCGCCAGCCACGTGAGCGCGGTTCACGGCGACGACGTCACCGTCTTCGTGAACACGACGGGCCGCGCCGTACAGGTGCAGGCGTACCGCATGGGGTACTACCAGGGGCTCGGCGGCCGTCTCGTCTGGAAGAGCGACATGGTGGCCGCAGGCGAGCAGCCCGCTCCCGAGGTGAGCAGTCTCGGCACGGTCAGCTGTCCGTGGTCGCCCACCCTCACCATCGGCGTCACCGATCAGTGGCCGCCGGGCTGCTACCTGCTCAAGCTGGTCAACGACGTAGGCCAGGAGCAATTCGTGCCCCTGACCATCCGCAACGACGCCTCCCGGGCGTCGTTCGTGCTCCAGAACTCCGTCACGACCTGGCAGGCCTACAACCTCTGGGGCGAGTACAGCCTCTACTACGGGCCGAAGGCAGGCGGTGGCCAGGCCTTTGCCGCGCGGGCACGAGCGGTGTCGTTCGACCGTCCCTACCCACAGACCTGGGCCTCGGGCGCGGCGGACTTCGTGGGCAACGAACTGCCCCTCCTCTTCCATCTGGAGAGCCTGGGGTTGGACGTCACCTACTGGACCGACGCCGACCTCCATGCCCACCCCGAGCGTCTGGCCCAGCACCGCTGCGTCTTCAGCCTGGGACACGACGAGTACTGGTCCCGCTCAATGCGCGACGGCGCCTCGAGCGCGCTGGCCAACGGCGTGAACTTCGCGTTCCTCGGGGCCAATGCCTGCTACCGACAGATCAGGATGGAGCAAACCTCCGTCGGTCCGAATCGCCTCCAGATCTGTTACAAGGACGCCGCCGAGGACCCGCTCGCCGTCGAGCAGCCTTCGCTGACCACGGTCGACTGGAACCAGGCTCCCCTGAATGCGCCCGAGTCCGAGCTGATCGGAGCGATGTACCAGTCGGTCGGGGCCGTCGCTGACATGGTGGTCACTGACGCATCCTCGTGGTTCTTCGACGGGTGCAACCTCAGCGAGGGCCAAGCCCTCCCCAAGGTCATCCTCGGCGAGTACGACCGGTACGTCCCGTCGCTGCCCGGCCCCTCCAATCTCGACGTCCTGGCTCACTCGCCGGTCCCGGGCCAGGGCAACTGGTCCGACGTCACCTACTACACCGCTCCGGGTAATGGGGGCGGCGTCCTGGCCAGCGGCTCGGCGTCCTTCGTGGCGCAGCTCTCGACGACGGGGATCATCCCGCCCAACGTCGTTCCCGGACCGTTCCCCGGTGTGTCCGACGTGTTCCGGCGGGCCATGGAGAACCTCTACGGCCGCTTCGGCCTCGGCCCGGCGACGACGTACGGAAGCTCGGGTGGAAATTGGCGCGACGTCTACAGCGGCGCTGCAGCTTCGGCCGCCTCCGCCGCGGGGACAGCCTCTGCGTGAAGGCCGGCCCCCGGGTCGCTTGACGCCAAATTCGGCTCCCGCACCTCTACCATCGACCCCCAGACATGACGAAACCCGACCATCACCGCACCCGCGCGGGCCGACCGCTCGCCTGGGTGGCGATGGCCGCCGGTCTGGGCTCGCTCCTGCTCTCGGCCTGCTCCAGTGGCGCCCACACCGACGCGGCACCACCGAAGCCCAAGCCCAAGCCGACGACGACGACGACGAGCGCCCCGCCCCCGGTCTGCCCCCTGACCGGCGTGCCTGCACCGGGCGGATCGATCCCCCAACGCCCGGCCATGGCCGTCAAGATCGACAATTATCCGTCCGGACGTCCCCAATCCGGCCTGGACAAGGCGGACATCGTCTTCGAGGAGCCGGTCGAGGGCGGCATCACGCGGTACGCCGCCGTGTTCCAGTGCCAGGACGCGGCCCTGATCGGTCCGGTGCGTTCGGCCCGCAACATCGACATCGGGATCCTGGGCCAGCTCGGCAACCCGCTCGAGGCCCACGTCGGCGGCATCAACCCGGTCATCGCCAACATCAATGCCTCCCCCATCGTCAACGTCGACCTCGGGGACAACGGCGCCCTCATGATCCACCCGCCGGGCACCGTGGCCCCGGACTCCACCTACACCTCGACGTCCCTCGTCTACGGCACTCATCCGACCATGACGACGCCGCCTCAGCCACTGTTCCTCTACTCACAGGCCATCCCTTCGGGTGGCTCACCCGTCTCGACGGTCAACATCGACTTCTCCAGCACCTCCAACGTCACTTGGAAGTACAACGCGGCGAACAAGACTTTCTTGCGCTACTACAACGCCACGACTCCGGACATGCTCAAGAACGGCCCGCAGAACGCGGCGGCGAACGTCGTCGTGCAGTACGTACAGATCAGCTACGGCCCCTGGCTCGAGAATTCCGAGGGGGGCCTCGAGGTGCAGGCGGACCTTTACCCAGACGCCAGTGGCACGGCCGAGATCTACCGCAACGGCGAAGCCTTCCCCGCCACCTGGCACCGCTCCACGCTCGCCTCGCCGACGCAGTTCGTGAACGCGGCCGGACAGGTCATCCCGCTCCAACCGGGCCAGACGTGGGTGGAGCTGGTGCCGTCCAACATCATCGCGACCTCGACGCCGTAGCGCTCAGCGTTCGGCTGGCTTTCGGGCCACCACCGCCAGCAACAGGCAGTCTTCAGCCGACGCGAAGACGCCGGGATGCGCGCTCGCTTCGGCTTCGTCGAAGACTCCCGCCGCGACGCCCCGGCGCATGAGGTTGAGCCCTTTACATTCGGTGACCTCGAATCCCCCGGCCGAAAGCTTGGCCACGAGCTCACCCGACCCGTACTCCACCTCGTGGTCATCGTTCATCAGTTCGGACGATCGAAGCCGCCAGACCGGACCGTTCGGCGTGTCGAGGCAGAACCACCCACCGGGTGCCAGCACGCGGAAGACCTCGCGCACGACCGTGTCGCCGTCGTCTTCGCTCACGTGCTCAATCGACTGCCCGCTGTAGACGAGGTCGAACGAGCAGTCCGCGTATCGCCCGAGCTGCACCATGGAGTGGAAGGCGAACTCCACCGGGCCGAGCTCGCTGCGTACCAGTTCGCCGTCAGACCCGCCGCGGTAGATCTCGTGGCGCTCCTCGACGGGGAGGTCGACCACGACGAGGCGCTCGAAAGGGTAGGGATAGCCGAGGTGCACCAGGGCGCCGTCGACATAGCCCTGGTGGGTGCCACCCAGGTCCAGGATGCGCGGCGCCTGTGGCAGCCCGGCGACGAACTCACACCGGCTCACGTGCATGGACAGGAGCACGTCTCGGATGGGCAGGCGTCGGCGCGATTCCTCGGAATGGATCAACGCCTCGGCCACCCCGTGGCGCGACAGCGCGCCGTCCGCGAGCCGAGCCGTGTACTCATCGCCGCCGGTTGCGTCGGGCTCGCGATCGAGGATGACGTTGTAGGCCAGACGCACGGACTGCTTGGGCGGGAGGTAGCGGTACGGCACCGTGGGCAGCCGGTCCAGCAGGCGGAAGGCGCGCTGCTTCCAACTCCGACTCGGCATCGCACCATTGTTGCTGGTGGCAGGACTCCCCGGACGTGGCGTCAAGCCAGCCGAACAGCTGATCGCCTCACCGAAGGATTCTCAAGGCGTGGATCCGGACCGAAACGCGAAGCACTCCGGACGGCCACGTGTGCAGTGACCGGCCCGGAGGCTTCGGTGCCGTGGGAGGCGAACTGTTCAGCTGTCGAGCGTGATGGGGTTCAGCTGTCGAGCGTGATAGGGAGGTCGTCGGGATCGAGGCCGTCGGGATCCTCCTTGGGGGCCAGGCGGTCGCGCACCCGGTCGTCGATCTCGGCCATCAGCTGCGGATTCTCGGAGAGGAAGGTCTTCACGTTCTCACGGCCCTGGCCGAGCTGCTCACCCTCGTAGGTGAACCACGCGCCTGACTTCTTCACGAAGCCGAGGTCCAGGGCGACGTCGAGAAGTGATCCTTCGCGGCTGATCCCCTTGCCGTACATGATGTCGAATTCGGCTTGCTTGAACGGCGCCGAACACTTGTTCTTGACCACCTTGACCCGAGTGCGGTTCCCGATCACGTCGGCGCCGTCCTTGATCGCCTCGATGCGTCGGATGTCGAGGCGGATCGAGGAATAGAACTTGAGCGCGCGCGTCCGCCGGGGGTCGTCTCAGGTGAGTTGTGTACCATGACCCCGTCGACGAAGTAGTTGTGGCTGTCCTCGACTTCGATGTCGAAACGATGCATCGACCGCGTCGCAGGCTTGAGGTGGACGTCGGTCACTGGGAGCGCCACCAGCTCGTAGCGCATAGGCGTGAAGTGTGGCTCAACCGAGAACCGACCCCGATACGCCGGGAGCAGCTTGTATTCCATGCTGGGATGCACGAAGGGTGCGATGAGGGCGTGGAGCTTCGCTGTCTCGGCGTTGTCGAAGACGAGAAGCGCCTTTTTCAAGGTGCCCGAAGCCACAAGCTTGGCCCCGATACCCCAGGTGTCGGCGAGGTAAGCGACGAGGCGCTCTCTGGTCTCGGGCTCCATGGCCTCAACACCTATAGTTGCTCGACCCGTGAGTCCAGCCGTTCGCCGCTGCAGACCCTTCGATCGAATGCTGAAATGACCATCGTCCATGTACCAAAGGGCCAGGGACAGGGGTGTGAGGCGCTTCAGATAATCCTCGTCGAAAACCTTCTTCTTGCCGACGTACACCTTTTGCCGAAGCGGAGCTAATTCCGGTATCGGTGTGAAGTCGAAGAAGATAGCGCCGTCGTCTCGGATCCGACGACAGCACTTCACGTTTGCGAAGAGAGACGCCTTCCAATCCGCATAACTCACCTGCTTCTTTCCGTGTCCATACCGGAATCGCGCTGCGTAGCCGTTGCAATTAGACGAGAGAGCGCCATCTCCCATCAGGGTCCCGTGCAAAGCTTCCCACTGGAAGTCCGAGAGATAGTGCGGCAGTGCTTCGAGCACCCGGTCACCAATCCTCAGCTCACCGGCCTCTCGCCATCCGCTTGGCGTACGAACGAGATGGTTCGCGGTGCATCCCAGAGCGGCCCGGCCAGGCTTTCCCGGCTTCGCTACCGTTATCCTCAGAAACTCTTCGGTCTTGCCGTTGTCAAACCAGTCGACGACTCGCTTCGGGACCACGGCTCCAGCCTTCGGGTCGTAGGAGAGCACCTCGACGGGAAGACGTTGGTTGACGATCTTGCCGATCATCTCGGTGGTGCCGTCAGCGAGTACCACACGCGAGTCATAGTCAAAGCACCCGAAGAGGACGCCGATTTTTTCCCGCAGCTGGTTGATGAAGATGGCGATGGTGCTCGACTTGGACAGCGTCCCGGTCAGCTTCCGCAGAGCCTGGGACATGAGCCGAGCCTGCAGACCCATGTGCGTGTCGCCCATCTCCCCCTCGATCTCGGCCCGCGGTGTCAGCGCAGCCACCGAGTCGATCACGAGCACGTCGAGCGCGCCCGATCGGATCAGCATGTCGGCGATCTCGAGCGCCTGCTCTCCCGTGTCGGGCTGCGAGATCAGGAGGTCGTCGACGTTGACCCCGATGGCGCGGGCGTAGACCGGGTCCATTGCATGCTCGGCGTCGATGTAGGCGCAGATGCCCCCATTGCGCTGTGCCTCGGCCACGACGTGCATGGCGAGAGTCGACTTCCCAGATGACTCGGGACCGTAGACCTCTACGATGCGGCCACGGGGAAGTCCGCCGATGCCGAGTGCCAGGTCCAGCGAGAGCGCACCGGTAGGGATGGACTCGATGTTCATGCTCACGTTGTCGCCCATCCGCATGATGGACCCCTTGCCGAACTGCTTCTCGATCTGACCCAACGCGGCGTCGAGCGCCTTCTCCCGATCCGTTTCGGCCATCCTGTCCTCTCCTTTGTCTCCCGCTGCTCTGGGACCGACCCGACTGCGACGTACTCGTGCGGCTCACGCGCCACGTACCCGTGACACTCGCCGCGTGCCCGTGAACCTACGGCGAGGTTGTGACGACCTCGACGTAGGTGGTGGGTCCGACTATAACGAACACCTGTTCGCTCCCCGCGGACCCTCGCCCGCTCCCCGCGGACCCGCGCCCGCCCCCCGCGGACGCTCGCCCGCCGTGTGACACCGTGGGACCCGAACGGGCCACGGCCGTCGGACCCGAACACCCAACAGATCCCAACCAACCCGAACAGACACGAAAAGAACGGTCGGGCCACCCCAGGAGCGGCGCGCCGGTACTTCCACCTCCGCCCGTGCGAGGATGGCGGGAACGCCGGGCCGGGCCACGTCGGACGCACGGCCGCTGACGGCCCAGGACAGACAATTACAGGCCCGAGCACACGCGCTCTGCCACCCTGACTGCGTCGGGATCCGAGAGGGCGCCCGGCACCAAAGAGAACGCCCGGAACTGACCCAAGAGAAAGAAGGCCATGCCGCGCAGATCCACACGCCGCTACACGACCGGTGACGTCGAGGTCGAGACGTCAGCCGTCGCGACTGCGATCGCAGGCGTTGCGACTCTCGCCGCTGTGGCGGGCACCGCCGTCGCCGTGGCCGTGCTCCCCGCACTCGCCGCCGACCCGGCCGGGGCGAGCACTCCGACGTCGACCATCAGCACCAGCACCAGCACCAGCGCCTCGACGGCCAAGACCGCCAAGCCCACGCCCGGTGCCGAGTACGCCGCAGCCATTAAGGCGGCTCGAGGCCACGGCGTCCACTTCCACTCGACGGCGACGGAGAACGGCACCACCATCGACGTCATCGGGGACACGGGGGCCACCTCGGGCGCGCAGACGATCACGGTCAGGAAGGGATCGACTCTCGAACACGTCCAAGTCGTCAGGGTCGGGCCCACTGGATACGTAAAGGCCAACACAACCGCGCTCCACAACGTGATCGGGCTCACGTCCGCCGAGTCGTCCAAGTACGCCGGCCGCTGGATGTACTTCCCAGCCTCGAACACGGCCCTGGACGCGCTCATCGGCGGCCTGCTCGAGAAAGACGTGAGCAGCGAGCTCCAGATGAGCGGACCGTACACCTACGCGGTGAACGCGGCGGTCGGCGGCCAATCGGCCATCGGGATCCGCGGCACCGTCGCCGGCGAGAGTGGACAGAAGGTCCAACAGATCCTCTACGTACCCGCGAGCGGTCCGGTCCTTCCGCGGGAGGAGGTGACGAACCCCGGACTGCCCAAGAGTTCGTCGGCCATCCACGGCACAGTGACGTTCTCGAACTGGGGCGAAAAGAAGGGCGTGACCCGACCGGCGCACGCGGTCTCGTTGCTCAAGATCGCCAACGTGCCGGCGTCGGGAAGCTCGGCGGGATCGTCGGGCTGAGCTCGTCTGGCTCAGCTCGCCCGGCTCAGCTCGTCCAGCTCGTGGGACCCCACCTCGAAGCCGTTCAGGGCGACATCACCGCCGAACGGGTCGACGCCGTCGTCAACGCGGCGAACAGCGGGCTGCGCGGCGGCGGGGGTGTCGACGGCGCCATCCACCGGGCCGCCGGCCACGAACGCCTCCAGGATGCGTGCCGCGCCATCGGCGGCTGCCAACAGGGCGACGCCGTCGTGACTCCGGGGTTCGCCTTGCATGCGCAGTACATCATCCACACCGTGGGACCGGTGTGGCGCGGCGGTGGCGCGGGCGAACCGGAGACGCTCGCCGCGTGCTACCGCCGCTCCCTCGCGGTGGCAGACGAGGTCGGGGCGGCGTCCATCGCGTTCCCGGCCATCTCGACCGGGGTGTACGGCTATCCGCCGGTGCTGGCGGCCGCCGTCGCCGTGGCAACCGTCGACGCGGCGGACACCGACGTCTCCCTCGTCCGCTTCGTCGCTTTCGACGCGACCACGTTCGGCATCTACCGCGAGCTGATCGGCTGACGGGACCTCGTCAGCCCGCGGCGTTGGCCGAGGTGCGCGGCGACGTCAGGTCGTAGACCGTCACCCCGCCCACGGTCTTGGCCGTGAAGTGGGATTCGACCCACGAGGTGATCTGGGAGGCGTCGTCGCCGGTTCCACCGGCAGCTCCGAAGCCGCCGCCACCGCCGAAGCCACCGCCGATGTAGTAGTGGATCTTGCCCTCGGCTACGTAGCGTTCGAACTGGGCGAGCGTCGGCGCCGGGTCTGTCCCGTTGAAGCCGCCGATCGCCATCACGGGCTCGTCGCTCGCCAGCTGGTAACCGGCGGCCGAATTCGCGTTCACCGTCGCTGCGACCCAGGTATACCGGCTGGCGTTCTCCTTGAGAAGCCGCGTGAGGGCGGGGCTCGAGGTGCTCGAATTCAAGAACCCGCCGCCGAACCCGCCGGCACCGCCGATGTTGCGGCGGAACGCGCCGCCGAACGGTGAGGCGGTGCCTCCATTCGTCCCGGTGCCTCCATTCGTCCCGGTCCCGCCATTGGTCCCCGTCCCGCCGCCGAACCCGGGGAAGCCGCCGCGGGGGAAGCCGCCGCGGGGAAGCCGCCGGCGGGGAAGCCGCCGGTGCCAGTACCACCGCCCTGACCGAACGGTCGGCCGGCGAACCCACCGCCGAAGGCCCGGCGAAAACCACCACCGCCGCCCCCGGGGCCTCCGAAGCCGCCCGCCGGCGTCGGAGTGACAGAGGGAATGGCACCCTGGTGCGGAGTGGTTGCGGTGGCCACGGTCGAGAAGAGAGGCACGGCCAGTGCCGCGCCCAGCCCGAGCACCGAGACGAGCGCCACGGCGAGCTTCGGTACCGAGCGAAGCAAGGGAAGGGCGAGGATCGCCACGACGCCGAGGGATCCCACCACGAGCACGAAAGGCCTCAGCGAGGGGAACCAGTTGGAGGTGCGGCCGAGGAGGGCGTAGCTCCACCACACCGTTGCGGCCAGGCCGCCGGCCAAGCCGAGACGAGCGGTCCACCGGTCACGACGCTCCCACAGCCCCATCGTCGCGATGCCCACGAGTGCGCCGAGCGGTGCCGCCAAGGCGATCAAGTAGTAGGGGTGGATGATGCCCTGGGCCAGGCTGAAGGTGAGACCGATGGTGACGAGCGATCCGCCCCAGAGCAACAACGCGGCGCGCTCGCGGTCGGTGCGGCGATTGCGGATGGTCAGCAGCAGGAGGACGGCACCCATCACAAGTGCACCGGGCAGCAACCAGGACATCACGTTGCCGAAACTGGAATTGAACAAACGTGTCCACCCCGTCGGGCCCCACATGGAGGCACCGCCGCGGCCTCCGAAAGCGCCGCCGCCGCCGACACTCCCGCTCTCGTTGCCCGTCAACCGGCCGAACCCGTTGTAGCCGAAGATCAAATTCAAGATGCTGTTGTTCTGCGACCCGCCCACGTACGGTCGGTCCGCGGCCGGTGTCAGCGTCACCGCGGCCACCCACCAGCCTGCAGAGACCAGCACCGAGACTCCCATGAGGCACACCTGCCAGACGCGCCGCCACCATCCGGTCGGAGCAGCCAGGAGGTACACCACGGCGAACACCGGAATCACGATGAAGGCCTGGAGCATCTTGGTGATGAAGCCGAAGCCGACGAGGGCGCCCGCCAGGACGAGCCACCACGTCTTCGCCCACTCGAGACTCCGGATCATCGCGTAGGTCGCCGCAGTGAGGAGCAGTGCCAGCATGGCGTCCGGGTTGTTGTAGCGGAACATCATCGCTGCCACCGGGGTGAGGGCGACCACCGCGCCACCGAGGAGCGCAGCGTGCGCGCTGAACCAGCGCCGCACACACAGGTACACCAGCCCGACGGTGGCGACACCCTCGAGCGCCTGCGGTACGAGCAGGCTCCACGAGTTCAAGCCGAAGATGCGGGCCGAGATCTCCATCGGCCACAAGAACGCAGGAGGCTTGTCGACCGTGATGAAGTTCGACGAGTCGGACGAACCGAAGAAGAACGCTTTCCAGCTCTTCGTCCCCGCCTGCACGGCGGCGGAGTAGAACGAGTTGGCCCACCCGCTGGCGCCGAGGTCCCACACATAGAGGACCGCCGTCGCGGCGAGGAGCACGAGCAGGGCCGGACGGACCCACGGCGCATCGCTCTCCTTGCCCCGGAAGAATCGGAACACCCAACCGTGGCGCCGGCCGCCACCGGGCCAGCCGGGGAAGTCGGAGTACGTATCGATTGCCGGCAACGCGTCGTTGGTCTCGACGAGGTCGGGGGGATCGAGGACGGCGACCGGCGCGATCGGCGAGTCGGACCCGTCCGGCATGTCGGACGCGAAGGGAGAGCCTGGAGGCGTGATGTCGCTCACTGGCCAACCTCCGGCGCGCTCGCCGAGGCGAAGGCGGGCCGGAATATCCAAGCCCGCAAGACGGAGAATCGGAACACCGCAGCGATCAGAGTGGCCACCGTCAGCGCCAACAGCTCGGGCAGGAGCGCGCCGGGGGCGATCCACTGCGCCACGAGGAGTCCGAGGGTCGTGAAGGCGAGGCTCACCAGGTAGAGACCGGCGGAGACGGCCAGAAAGCGGCCGCGCCGTTGCTGCCCGTTCGCGCCGCGTGCCAGCTCTCGATGCACGGCAGTGTTGAACAGCGTGGTGATGGCGAGAGCGAGCGTGTTGGCACCGAACGCTCCGAGCAACGGACGCCACGCCAGGAAGAGGAACAGGTAGCCGACGGTGGAGATCACGCCGACGCCGGCGAAGCGCATGAGCTGGTCGGCCGCCACCTGTCGGGCCGTGCCGGTGCGCAGCTGCTTTGGGCGTCTCCGCACCATCCGCCATATCCCGCGCAAGTCGTCGGTCGCGGTCGAGACGATGTCCACCCGCGAGTCGGGATCGTCGACCCAGTCGACCGGAACCTCGCCGATGCGGAGGCCCAGCCGCTGCGCGGTGATGAGCAGCTCGGTGTCGAAGAACCACTCGTTGTCCTCGACGAGCGGCAGCAGTTTCTCGGCCGCGTCACGGCGGAGCGCCTTGAAACCGCATTGGGCGTCGCTGAACCGTCCGTGCAGCGTGACCCGAAGCAGCAGGTTGTAGGCGCGGGAGATGAGCTCGCGCTTGGGTCCACGGACGACGTGCGCGCCCTGGGCCAGGCGCGAGCCGATGGCGACGTCGCTATGGCCCGAGAGCAGGGGCGCCACCAGCGGGAGCAGGGCCGGGAGCGACGTCGAGAGATCGACATCCATGTAGGCGACGACCGGCGCCGCGCTGGTGGACCAGGCGGCGCGGAGGGCATAGCCCCGGCCCTTCCTGGGCAGATGCAAGACCGCCACACCGGGGGCGGAGTCCGCGAGGGCGGTGGCCACGGCGAAGGTGTCGTCCGTGCTGGCGTTGTCGACGATGGTGACGAGGGCGCGGAACGGGAAGGATTCGTCGAGAAAGGTGCGCAGCGCGAGGATCCGCTCCGCGAGCTGCGACGCCTCGTTGTACACCGGCACGACGATCTCGACGTCCACCGGCGAGCGGCGCGGATCGAGCGGTGTCTCCAGTGGAGCCAAGGTGGTCATGGCGGCCATGCTGGCCTGCGGGTCTTGCGACGGGTTCGGGTCCGGCTGTGGATCAGGTGTGAGTTTTCGGCGGCGCATGGCGGCGCCTCAAACTACCGCCGGGCTGCCCGGACGAGCCCGGACCGAGGGGTACGGCACTCAGGCCGAGCCCGACGGTGAGGGCGAGCTCGAGCCGGCTGCCGCGCGGAGCCCACCGGCAGGGCTGGGCTCGTGTTCGGGACTCGGGTCGGTTGGTGGGGTTGGTGCGGCGGCCGGTTCGGACGGGCTCGCATCGGTGCCATCGGTGACATCAGTGCCACCGTCGGCTGCCCCGGACCGTCCCGGGAGACCGTTGTCTGCCGACTCCGCCTCGTCGGGCGGTCCCGCAGTTTCCAACGGGTCGCCCGCGACCGGAAGCCGCACCGTGACGGTCATGCCCTGGTTCGGTGAAGAAGTGGCGGAGACGGTCCCTCCGTGCGCGGCGACGATGGCGGACACGATGGAGAGGCCCAGACCGCTGCCACCGCTGGTGCGAGCCCGGGCCGGGTCGGAACGGTAGAAGCGCTCGAAGACACGCCGGGCGTCCTCCGCCGGCATGCCGGGACCCTCGTCGGCGACGACGATCTCGGCCATGGCATCGTCCTCGTCGACCGACACCAAGGCGCGCGTTCCAGGTGGCGTGTGGGCCCGTACGTTGGCCAGCAGGTTGTCGATCACTTGGCGGAGACGGTCCTGGTCGCCGCTTACCTCGACCGGCCGGGTGGCGCTGAAGCGAACGGGCCACTCCGGACCGACGGCGGCCGCGGTGCGGACGCCTTCGGAAGCGAGCGACACCAGCTCCACGGGCGCGTGCTCAATCGGCAGCCCTTCATCGAGACGGGCGAGGGTCAGCAGGTCGTTGACCAACCGGTCCATGCGGGCCGTCTCGGTGCGGATGCCCGTGACCACCCGAGGCAGGTCCTCGGAGCGTTCCGCCGCCCCTCGCTCGAACAGCTCGGCGTAGGCGGAGACTGCGGCGATGGGTGTTCGCAGCTCGTGTGAGGCGTCGGCGACGAATTGGCGAAGATGCTGCTGGGACTCCTTCAGCCGTTCCTCGGAGGCCACTCGGGCAGCGAACGCGGCCTGGATCCGCTCGAGCATCACGTTGAGCGCGCGGGCGAGCCGGCCCACCTCGGTGGGCTGGTCCGCGCCAGGCACGCGCTGGTCGAGGTTGCCAGCCGCGATGGATTCTGCCGTGGCCTCGACGTCCTCGAGCGGGCGCAGACCCAGCCGCACGAGCCACCACCCGCCGAGCAGCGCCAGCACCAACGCGCCGGCAGTCACCGCGAGCTCGATGAGAAGGAGCGTGTGCAATGTGTTGGTCTGCTCGACCATCGTCTGTGCCTGGACGAGCACATCGTCGCGGCCGCCGGGACCGCTGATCTTCCTCGCCCGTACCCGGAAGAGTGGGCCTCCCTCGGTCGTCGAGCCAGTCGTGAACTGGGCGACCTGCGTCCCGTCGGGCTGGGTCGTGAAGCCTGTGATCGGTGACGGGAGCTGGGGCCGGTACGGCTGGTGACCGACGTATGCGGGGCAGTCCCAACCGTTGATCACACTGCCGTCGAGATTCGTCACGCCGATGTAGCTGATGGAGAACAGGTTGCCGAAGTTGTGCTCGTTCCCGTTGTTGCCGGCGTCCCCATTCCCGCTGTTCCCGCTGTTGCCGCTGTTCCCGGTGCCGCGTCCGTTGGCGACCGGTCCACTGCCCTCGATGTTCTCGCCCGGGGGGGACGGGCAGTTCGCCTGCTGGGTGATCGGGTTGATGAAGCCTGGGACCCCGCGCTGGGCCAACTCCTGATCGACCTGGCTGTAGAGGGAGGACCGCAGCGCCGAGTAGGTGGCGAAGTCGGCCACGACGAGCGCGACGACCGCGATCAATCCGACCGCAGCGAGGAGCCGAAGCCGGAGCGACACTCAGTTCTTCCCGTTTCCGGTCCCGCCCGGAACGGCGTCGGGCTCGGGCTCACGCAGGGTGTAACCGACCAGACGGATGGTGTGGATCAGCGGAGGTCCGAACTTCTCGAGCTTCTTGCGCAGGTAGCTCACGTACGTCTCGACGACGTTGCCGTCCCCACCGAAGTCGTAATGCCAGACGTGGTCGAGGATCTGTGCCTTGGACACCACGTGACGCGGGTTCAACATGAAGTAGCGCAGGAGGTTGAACTCGGTGGCGGTGAGGTTGATCGTGTTGCCGGCGCGTCGCACCTCGTGCGCGCTCTCGTCGAGCTCGACGTCGGCGAAGCGCAGAACGCCGTCGTCGTCTGGTTCGTAGCCGGTTCGTCGGAGAATGGCGTGCACGCGCGCGATCACTTCGGCCAGGGCGAACGGCTTGGTGACGTAGTCGTCCCCGCCGACGGTCAAACCGGCCAACTTGTCCTGCAACGTGTCGCGGGCGGTAAGGAAGAGCACGGGCACTCGCAGGCCGTCGGACCGGAGTCGGCGGGTCACCTCGAGGCCGTCGAGGTCTGGCAGCATCACATCGAGGATGAGGAGGTCGGGCGGATCCTCCTGCGCCTGCGCCAATGCCTTTCGCCCCGTCATGGCCTCGTCGACGGTGAATCCCTCGTACCGGAGCGACGTCGCCACGGCGTCGACGATGGAGGGTTCGTCGTCAACCACGAGGACCCTGGGCCCGCTGTCGAACTTCACTGTTGGCACCTCCCTAGGTCAAAGATTCACACGTGCGATTCCCCATCCAGTGTGAACCGCCTGTGGGGCTGCTGTGAACCGGTCCGGCGCCGGATCGGGAGGAACCCGGGCCTCCTGGGGCTCAGACCGGAACGGGCAGCTCGTCGAGGGCGCGCCGGAGCAGATCGAGAGCGGAGATCGCCCCGTACTGCCGTACTCGCTCGCGGTCGCCCGGGACCCGGAGCTCCCGGCTCCGAGGCTGTTGGCCGGTGCTGTCCCCGGGCAGCGCCAGACCGACGAAGACGCTGCCCGGGCCGACGCCCTCCTGGTCGTCCGGGCCGGCCACCCCGGTGATCCCGAGGCCGACGTCCGCGCCGGTGAGCCGTCGCACCCCCTCGGCCATCGCGGCGGCCGCGGCCTCGGTGACGACCGGTCCCTGCGGCACACCGAGGACGTCGAACTTGACCTCGGAGGCGTAGGCGACCACGCCGCCTCGGAACCAGGCGGACGCGCCGGCCACGTTGACCAGGCGCGACGCGATGAGGCCGCCGGTCAACGATTCGGCCACTCCGAGGGTCAGCCCTCGGGCGGCGAGCCGCGCCGCCACCGCCACCTCCATCGACTCGTCGTCGGTCCCGAACACGATGTCGCCCAGGCGAGCCTCGATGGCCCGGCGCACCTCGACCTCCTCCTTGTCGAGCAGCGCGGCGACGTCGCCCGCCGTCCGGGCACGTGCGGTGATGCGAACTTTGATGCCCTCGATGCCCGAGGCGAGAAAGGCCAGGGTGACGCCGTCTGCGTCCTGCTCGTCGAGCGCGTCGATGCGATCTTGGAGAGCCTCGGCCAGACCAGACTCCGTCGCGCCCCAAGTGCGCAGGACGCGGGACGCGATGACCCCCTCCTCTCCGGCCTCGGCCATGCGGGCGCGCAGGTCGGGCAGGATGGCCCGTTCGAACATCTCGGCCATCTCGTAGGGGACGCCGGGGACCGCATAGACGACCTTGTTTCCGAGGGAGCAGATCAGACCCGGTGCGGTCCCTGCCACCTGCGGGATGACGGCGGCACCCTTCGGGACGTCGGCCTGGCGGAGATTGTTCTCGCTCATCGGCCGGCCAGCGCGGCAAAGAACCCCGCAATGACGTCGGCCACGGCGGGGTCGCGCTCGAGTTCGACGTTCATGACGGCGGCGATCGCATCCCGGGTGATGTCGTCCTGCGTCGGGCCGAGCCCGCCGCAGACGATGACACCGTCGCTGCGCGCCAGCGCCGTGCGCAGCGCGAGCGTGATGCGGTCGTGGTTGTCACCGACCGCTTGGTGGAAGTGGGAGGTCACCCCGGCGGCGGCCAGGTGTTCGCCGAGCCAGGCGGCATTGGTGTCGGCGATCTGGCCGAGCAGGAGCTCGGTGCCCACCGCCACGATCTCGATCCTCATGATCCCGTGAGACTACGAGGCCGTGAGAGGAGGTTCAGCCGGCGGCATGGAGGGCACGCCGCCCGTCGAGGAGGTACTCGACACCCGTGAACAGCGTCAGCGCACAGGCGAACCAGACGGCGGCGACCTGAAGGGTGTGGTGGGAGGCCAACGGCGGGATGATGCACGTGCCGATCGCGAGGTCCTGGACCAGGGTCTTGAGCTTGGCCGAGTTACGGGCCGGGATGGAGACGCCACTGCGGCCGACCCAGGAGCGATAGAGCTGCATGCCGACTTCGCGCACGGTGATCAGCCCCACCGGTAGCCAGGGCAGGTGTCCCTGGGCGGCCAGGGTGATGAGAGCGCCGAGGACGACGGCCTTGTCGGCGAGCGGGTCGAGGAAGGCGCCCGAACGCGTGGTGCCCATGCGGCGGGCCAGATAGCCATCGAGCCCGTCGCTGCCGGCGAGCACGATTCCGACGACGACATTGAGCCACGAAGCGCCCCAGACCACGAGCATCACGACGTAGACGGGAGCGGCCAGCAGGCGGGCGACGGTGATGGCGTTCGCCGGGGTCGCCAGCGCGCTGGGGCCGAAGGCGAACTGCTGCGGGCGCCCGTGGGCCGCGTCGCTCACCGCGCCGCCCCGGCGAGTCCCCGCCGGCTGTCCGGGGCGTCGGTGTGGAGGTGGGCCGGGTCGCCGCGCTCGACCGGTTCGGCGAATAGGTCGGGCCCTTCTGCTGCGGTGACGAGTACGTCGACGAGCTCGCCGGGTGCGAGGCCGACCGGCAGGTGCACCAAACCGTCGATCTCGGGTGCCTCGTGCACGGTCCGCCCGCGCCCTGGTGCGTCGACGAGCACGCGCCGGACCTGTCCGACGAGCTCGTCCCTTCGATCGGCGGTGATCACGTCCTGGAGCTCCGCGCATTCGCGTAGTCGCTCGAGCGCCAGCTCGCGAGGGACCTGATCGGGCAGGTGGGCCGCGTGGGTCCCGTCTTCGAGGGAGAAGGGGAAGAATCCGGCCCAGTCCAATCGGGCTTCGGTCAGGAACTCGAGGAGCAGGTCGTGATCGCGCTCCGTTTCGCCGGGGTAACCGAGTATGAACGAGGACCTGAATGTCGCCGAGGGATCGGCCGCGCGGATGTCCGCGATGCGGCGCAGGAAGCGCTCCCCGTCGCCCCACCGCCGCATGCGGGCCAGCAAGGGTCGCGAGACGTGCTGCAGGGACAGATCGAAATAGGGCACCCCGGTCTGGAGGACGGCGGAGATGAGCTCGTCGGTGAGTCCCGAGGGATAGAGGTAAAGCAGTCGTGTGCGGTCGACACGCTCGGCCACGGCACGCGTCAGCGCGGCGACGGGCGAGCGGCCTGCGGCAACTCGTCCGCGCCGGGACCGAGCGGTCGCGCCCGTACGAGGCGAGGTCCTGGGCGACCAGCACGACCTCCCGGAGGGGCGGCGCGCCGGGTGCTCCTGCCGCCAGCTCGTCCACTTCGGCCAGGACGTCGTCTTGACTGCGTGAGCGCTGGCGACCCCGGAAGGAGGGGATGGCGCAGAAGCCGCAGATCCGGTCACAGCCCTCGGCGACCTTGACATAGGCCCACGGAGCTCTCGCCGCGGGGCGGGGCAGGCGAAGAAGGTCGAAGTCGGGGATGTCCGCGCCAGCGCTCGCGGGTCTGGTCGGTGCGAGAGTGACCGGTACGCCGGCCGCCGAAGGCCGATGCGCCTCATCCCTCGCTGCGAGATCACGACCGAAGCCGGCGACGAGGTCGACCTCGGGCAGCGCGTCCCGGAGCTCCTCGCCGTAGCGCTCGGCCATGCAACCGGTGACAACGAGGCGCGCCCCGGGGCGACGGCGGTCGGCCAGACCGAGGACGACGTCGATCGACTCTTGGCGCGCGGCGTCGATGAACGCGGACGTGTTCACCACGACGAGGTCGGCGTGCTCCGGATCTCGTGCCTGGTCAAAGCCTTTCGCGGCGAGGTATCCCTCGAGCTTGTCGGAGTCGACCTGGTTCTTCGGACATCCCAGGGTCTCGAGGAAATACCGACCCACGACTTCGCACCACACTCCTCACACCAGCCACACCGCCGATGTGACGGGTGGTCGGCCCGCTGGCGCGGGCCGTGTCAACCGGTTCGCCGGGCACGATGGCACTCTGCCACCGCCCGCCCGACCCCGGAGCGGAGAGGGAGGGATTTGAACCCTCGGACCCGGTTACCCAGGTCAACTCATTAGCAGTGAGTCCGATTCGGCCGCTCTCGCACCTCTCCTTGCCCCTCTGACCCAGATTTAGTCCATATCCCGCATGTGAGCGGCGGACCACCGACCAGGCCTTCGAGACGACCCAAGGGTACAGGGTCGGTTCAGCGGCGAGGCCCGCGGACAGAGCGTCTTCGTCGGCACCGATCCGGTTACCGGACACCCGAGGCAGCGAACCAAGACCGTCGAGGCCAAGAACCAGACCGAAGCCCGGGCAGCCTTGCGAGCCTGGCAGAAGGAATTGGACGACAACCGGGTCGCCTCGGACTCGACGGTGTCCGTCCGATCCCTGGCCGAAGAATGGCTCCGCCGCAGTGAGGCACGAGGCAGTGCCCCTCGGACCCTCCACGACGCCCGGCGCTCGGCCGAAACGGCCATCTTCTCCGAGTTCAGCGACGTCCCGATCGGAGAGCTGATGCCCCGGCACCTCGACGAGTGGTACCAGAAGCTGGCGAGGAGCGAGGGCCGGGGCCGTCCCCTCAAGCCAACCAGCATCCGTCGTCACCAAGCGGTGCTCTCCGCCGCACTGAGCCAGGCCGTCCGCTGGGGGTGGCTCGATCGGAACCCGGCCGAATGGGCACAGCCGCCTCCGCTGGGTCGGGCCGAGCTCCGGGTACCGACTCGCGGCGAGGTACGGGCACTCCTGGCCCGGGGGGCAGAACGCAACGAGCGCGGGGGCATGCTGCTTTCTCTGGCGGTCCCGACCGGCGCCCGTCGGGGCGAGCCGTGCGCCATGCGCTGGACCGACGTCGACGGCGAAACGATCCGGATTCGCCGCTCCCTCTACCGGGCGGGAACCGACCGTGGGGAGAAGAGCACCAAAGGCAGGCGTGAGCGCTGGGTCGTCGTGGCACCGAGTCGGCGGGCACTGCTCGAGGCATGTGCACCAGTCCCCGGCGTTGGAACTCGGCCACCTTGCAGTGCTCGAGGCGAAGTACCTTCGCGCACGCTGAGCGTGAGAGACAAAGGGACGTCGCCAGCGGACGAGCGATGTCGATCGTCGTCCGCCGCCACAGCTCGGCGGCGTGCGCATTGTGAAGCACGGCGCCGGCATAGTCGTAGCAGCGGTCACAGAGGGGTGAGCCGACAGCCTCGTCGTCGTGGGCGTGGCGGACGTCACAAGTGAGAAAGCTTTCGTGGGGACCGCGTTACGAACTGAGGAACCTTGTCACGACGAGTCGGCTGTCGGTCGGTGGTAAGGAGTTCCCCCCACCTAGTCGAGGCGAAGGATACGAGTTATGGAACGACGACGTTCACAGTCGCTACCGCCTGACTTCCGCCGTTTCGACTCATGGTTTGGCCCGTGAAGACTTGCTTGGTCGAAGTCCTCCCCGAGCTGGTTTCGGTGACGGTGGCGGAATACGTACCTGGCGAAGTGTACCTGTGGGTAGTCGTCGGGGCTTTTGTGGCGGTCGTCGTGCCATCACCGAAGCTCCAACGGTAAGAAGCGATCTTCCCGAAGGTCACCGTGGATGCCGACGCGTCGAAACTCGTGGGCTGGCGCGCTTGGGCCGGAAATGCTGAGAGGTGGGCCACCGGAGCTTGATCCGGAGAGAGAGCGATCGCAGTTGCGCCGGTGGCTTCATCGTTCAGGGCGACGTCGGCTCCGGCGACGTTGTTAACGACATCAATGGGCGTAATCCCGGCGAAGTAAACGAGCTGGTTGTTGATTATGGTGGTCACGCTGACGGACACGTAGGCCGCCTTATCGTTTGGTGCGATGGCGATGCCGTCGGGGCTGTCTCCGCCGGGCAGGGTGATGACGAAACTAGCCGTCTTGGTGGCGAGGTTGACGAGACTGATGTTGTCGGAGAGTTGGTTGGTCACGAAGGCTGTAGTGCCGTCAGGTGCGATGGCGATGCCATCGGGACTCTCAGCGGCGGGCAGTTTGATGTCGGTTCCAACAGTGTTGGTGACCAAGTTGACGGAAGTCACGTTGTCGGAAGCCTGGTTCGCTACGTAAGCGGTCTTGCCGTTGGGGGTTATGGCGATGGCGGCGGGATTGGTTGCCTTGCTGGGCAGGGCGATGTCGGCGAGGACCGTAGCCGTGTGAATGTCGATGACGGTCACGCGGCCAGATCCTTCAACCACGTAGGCCGTTTTCCCGTCGGGAGCGATGGCGATGGCGGCGGGACTATCCCCACCGGGAAGCGCGATGTCGGCCTCAGCGGTATTGGTCGAGAGATCAATGGGAGTCACGTTGTCGGAGATCTGGTTGGCCACATAGGCCCTAGTACCGTCCGGGGTGATGGCGATGGCGTCGGGACCGACGGCCCCGTTGGGTAGATCGATATTTGGACCGGCGAGATTGGTGCTGGTGTCGATCGGGGTGACGCTGTTGGAGCTCAGGTTGGCCACATAGGCCGTCACGTCATTGGGGGTGATGGCGATGCTCCGGGGATTGTACGCACCGCTCGGCAGGACGATATTGAGCCCGGCAGTCATCGTCGAGGTCGAAATAGGGGTGAGCGTGTCAGAGTCCTGATCGGCCACGTACGCCGTGTTTCCGTTGGGGGTGATGGCAATGGCGACGGGGCTGACGGTCCCCAGGGGCAGGGCAATGTTGGCCTCGGCGGTGTTCGTTATGAGGTTGACCGGTGTCACGTTGTTTGAGGTGACTGCGACGTTCGCGACGTAAGCGGTCTTTCCGTTAGGTGTTATGGCGATGGCGTCGGGATCGAATGCCCCGCTCGGAAGAGGGATGTTCATCTCGGCGCTGTCTGTGGTCATGTCGATCAGGGAGACGTTGTGGGACTCGCTATTGATGGCGTAGGCCGTCTGGCCGTCAGGGGCGATGGCGATATCGGTGGGTTCGCTGGCTCCGCTCGGCAGGGCGATGTCGGTCCCAGCGGTGTCGGTGACGAGGTTGATGGGGGTGACGCTGTTCGAGGGGGTGTCGCACACCAGCGCCGTCAAGCCGTCGGGGGCGATGGCGATGGCCTCGGAGAAATCTCCTGCCGGGAGGAGAATCGGCGACCCAGCGGTGTTCGTGGCCAGGTCGATGGGAAGGATGCTGCCGGATGGAGCACCTGGGACGCCGCCCGCGATGTAGGCCGTCGTCCCATCGGGGGCAATCACAATGCTGTGGGAAACGACCTCGTATCCTCCAGGTGGGGAGATGGTAGCCCCAGTGGTATTGGTGGCGAGGTGAATTGGGGTGACGCTACCCTCCTCGTCGACCACGTAGGCGAACTTGGCGTCAGGCGCAATGGCGATGCCTACTGGATTGGTGACGCCGACAGGCAGCGCCACACTTGCTGTAATCGCGTTGGTAGCGATCCTGATCACGGTGACGGAATTGGAACCGGCTGTGAGTACGTACGCCAACTTGGCGTTCGGGCTGATCGCAACATCAATCGGTGAGAAAGGTCCGCTGAGTGCGATGTTGGCCTCAGTGGTGCCGGTGGCCGAGTCGAATGGGGTGACATAAGGCCCTGGTCCCGGCGGGCCGAGACCGGGTGGCGGAGCGTTGGGCAGGACGTAAGCGGACCAGGCCGGCGCCGCTTCCTTGGCACCTGCTGAGGGGCTGGAGACGAGAATGACGGCTGCCAGCGCGCCGACCATCACGACAACGGCACCACCGAGCCGGATGATTCGCTCGAGCGCAGGCATCATGGCCCCCCTCCATGACCATTTTTGGTCATTGTTCCTCGAATTTCTCGGCGAGCATATTCGACACGCTTCGGGGTAGCCCGGCTCCGCCGGGCCGCTTGGAGCATCGAGCGCACCCGCTCTACCTCTCGGAGCGCGCGGCGCGGTGTGAGGAAGTCGGCTGGCGAGATGCCCCCAGGATGCGACGATTCGGCCTGGCGACGGCTGCGCGATGAGTGGCCACTGGCCGTGCGCATCTGGCGCAAGCGCAACTCAGAGCCTGAGCGCGAACGCGAAGTTATGTCGCAGCACGGGCAACACGCCGCCCTTTTCTTGCTCCGGACCAAGGGCGGCGCGCGACGTCCCCAGCCGGCTCGACGTCAGGCGCACCCCAGCAGACGACCGCTGACGGCAACCGAGTAACCGCCCAGACCGCCGACGCTGGGCTACTCGAGCCGAGTCGCGGTGATCAGGACGGTCTCGAAGTTCATGACGAACGAGCCGCCGTGATCGTCGATGGCCGCGCCGATGGCTTCGAACAGTCGGTCTCGGACTGCCCGTTCGAGGGCGGCGTGATCGCTCCTCGACACGAGCTGATCCACCCACTCATCCCGCTGATAGGACCGCGTCCAGGGGAACCACTTCTCCGTCGGCGCACCGAAGTCGGGCACCGCTGAGATGGCGTCGATCTCCGAGTCCAGTCCGGTCTTCACGTCAGATGACCGGCTGGCCGCGTACCCCCGGAACAGACGGTGGCCGCCGGGCGGCACGACTCTCGCGTACACCTCCTCGAGAGCATCGGCCAGATCATCGGGCTGAGACCCCGCGTTCCAGATCAGACAAAGCTTGCCGCCCGGCCGCAGCACAGAGGCCGCTTTGGCGGTGGCGATAGGGAGGTCGAGCCAGTGCCAGGCCTGCGCCGAGGTCACCCGGTCGAAGGTACGACCAGCAGCGTCCCAGGCTTCGAAGGCCGCGACCTCCACGTCGACCCCATGACCGCGGGCGATCTCCGCCATTCGCGGAGCGAGTTCCACGCCCAGCACCTTGGCGCCACGCTGGGCAATTTGTCGTGAAGCAATCCCGGTGCCACAACCCACGTCGAGAACGTCCAATCCAGCAGGCACCGGACCGAGCAGTTTGTCGATCACTGCATCGGGATAGGTGGGCCGGCACCGGTCGTATGCCTCGGCTTGCTGGTCAAACAGCCTCGAACGTTGCCGGGCGAGAGGGCGCGCTGCCAGACGGTCGCGTTCGTCGCTGGCATCCACAGACGCCAGTCTCTCCCAGATCAACCTGATATACGTGCATTCGCCAACGCATTCCATGCCGAGAGTCCGGATGCACCTGCACGTATCATCAGGCGTTATACGCCGTTCCCGAAGGGCAACGTGATCTCCGATTACATGTAAAACCGGGTGTGGGGCTAGGACGTCTGGTCAGGATCAATGCCCGGCACAAACTTGCGCTTCCGCCTGCCGAGGCGGCGGTGGAGTCGCCAGCCGAGGCACGGCGGCTTGAAGTCTGCAAGAACGCCCAATTTTCGACTGGCTCCTCGGCCGGACTCCAGCGTCCCCCCGGCCATTCATCGTCGTTCCTCCGGACTCATCGGTTCACCGTCGCTGCACTCGCTCTCGCCGGCTCATCCAATCGCACGTCTTGCATTCGTTTCCGCGTGTGACGACGGTTGCCAGGCGCGTCGGTCACGCAAGCAGTCGCATGACCCTCGACCGCTAGGCCCACGCTCTCCCGGCTGGTGATGCTGCCTCAGTGGTCGGGATCTGCGGCCCGCTGGGATCAGGCAGGTCGAGTCAAGAGCACTCTCTGACGGTTACCGAGAAGCGCAGGAAGGTCCTGCCACGGGCGGAGTCATCGAGCTGAGCTGGGAGAACGCAGCCAGGCCGGTTCACCCCTACGGCATGCCCAACCCGCACCCGTACCTCGATGACTTGTGCCCGGCAGCC
The DNA here is from genome assembly GCA_963824445.1 of uncultured Acidimicrobiaceae bacterium. Lineage (GTDB taxonomy): Bacteria > Actinomycetota > Acidimicrobiia > Acidimicrobiales > RAAP-2 > Bog-473. The sequence continues at coordinate 82,303 of CAWGPG010000007.1, forward strand.
GCCCCACCCCTGCGCAGCTGCAAACAGTGGTGTAGGAGCTCCCGGCAATGGGTATCAGTTGGACATGTTGGTTGGTGGATACGCGTTCGTGGTGTGCGTCACAGTGGTGTGCGTCACAGCAACTGCGGGATTTCCTCTCGCAGCGACGGCCGAGCGTTGGCGGCTGCGCCGTCGGGAACAGGCCGTAGAACTGAGCCTTGCACGAAGCGTCTACGCCGATCAGGACTGGCGGTGGGCTGCTCAGTTCGACTGGGACAGTGAACTTGAGTGGACGACGCAGTTCGGTACCGATGCTGGGTGAGGCGCGTCTCTGATAGTGGTTGTAGGTGTCGCCATTGGCGGGGCGACGCTCCTTGACCGGGCGTGGCAGAGAAGACAACCAGGTTGGGACGTCTCGCAGTGTTGACCGCAGGTCTGGCCATAACGGCAATTGTCGGATTGGTGGGATCGGCCCAGCCGCGGCCGCTTCTCCGTCGCTCAGGTCAATAAAGGCTCACACTGGACGGTGGAGGCGACCGCCGGCAATTGCGAGATCGACACCTTCCATTCGAACGGCACTTTCGACACCACCGAGTTCGGCGGCGGCGCTGGAAAGTGGAGCGGCGGTGCGACGATCACAATGAAAGGGACTCGGGACGACAACAAGGGCGAGAGGTTCCGCGGCGGCTTCCTCACGAACCCCAAGGGGTACGGCAGCAGCTTCAGCGGCCTCTTTGCCGCGAACGGCCCGCGGATCAAAGGAGCCGTGGCTGGCTGCAGAGAGTCCCTCAAGGTTCGGGCTTTTCGGCGGACGCCAGATCGGGCATCATAAGCGCGTGACCCAGCCGCCGGATTTCACGGCTGAGGTAGTCGCGAGGCACGCAGAGCGCCCCGGTTTTCGCATCACGGAGCTTCGAATGGGCGTGGAGCAACGCGTCCCGTGGCACTGCCACACAAACATCGAAGACACGTTCTACGTGGTCGAAGGTTGCGTGCGTATATCCCTACGAGATCCGGACGAACAACTCGATCTCGCGGCTGGAGAGAGTTGGGGTCCCGTACGGGCCGGGCGTCCCCACCTCGTCACGAACGCCGGCGAGGAACAAGCGACCTTCCTCGACCTGCAAGGCATGGGCGACTGGGACTTTGTGCCACTCGGGTAGAGGGTCTTCGCGCCGGGGCTGCGTCCCGTCGGGCCTGATGACTCCCGAGGAGCCGTAGGGGCGGAGCGGTCCTTCAGCGGCATGAAGAAGGAGGCAACGCTGTGTCGCGAAGAACGGCAGTGTTCGTAGCCGCTCTGGCCTTGATGGCAAGTATCGGGCTGGCGGGAGGTGGCGCGGCATCGGCGACGTCTCCGGCGTTGAAGGTGAAACCAGGTGCGCACTGGACAATCGAGGCGAAGAAGGGTGGCTGCGAAGTCGAGACGTTCGGAGACGATGGGACTTTCAGCGGCGACTTACCCGGTGACACCGGCACCTACTCCGGTGGTGGCAGTGCTGGCATCATCGAGGATTGGACGGCGGGTGTGGACACAGAATTCACGTTCAGCGGCCTCTGGGTCAAGGCGCACAAGGAGTTCAAAGGGGATCTGGAGAATCCCAACACAGACGAGTTCTTCCACGCCATCCTGTTCCGGGGAGCCGTAAACGGCTGCTGAGAACGGCGAGGGCGCACGCGGAATCGGTCACGGATGATGACTCCTTCGGAGCCGCTGGGCGGATGCTTGGGGCGTGATGGCGCTTGCCCCATGCAGCTGGAACGCAGAACGACAGAAGTCCGGAGAAGACAACCGCCACGATCACGAGGGGCGAGGTTAGGGCCTAGCCACCGCTTATTCCGCGTCGTCGTAGGTGCTGGCGATTCGACTCAGGTAGACCGCCACGGGTACGGGAGCGCTGGGATCATCCGGATTGACCCGCTGTCTGAAGGCTGTAGGCCGGCACGCTAGACGTGCCGGCATCACCGATTCCGAGTGCGACACAGTTGCCGGCCGATGGGCAGGAGATCGATCCTGTCGCGAAATAGCTCTGCGCGAGGTCGTTGGGCACTCCTTGCGGCGCGCTGAACGTGACGTTCGACCAGCTCGATCCACCGTTCGTGGTCCCCAGGAGAAGGGGCTGATTTGAGCTGGCGACCGCGCCGACCTGAGTTGGCATGGCGTCAGACCCGGTCGCCCAGCACTCGTTGTCGCTCGGACAGGACAGGCCGAAGAACGTGGGCTTCGGCAGGCCGGTCGGCAGCGGGTCAGGTGTCCACGAGGCGCCGCCATCCACGGACGAAGCGAGGGCACCGATCAACACGGTTTTCGTTGTGGGACCGCCGCACGAGTAGATCTCGGCCCCAGATTCTGCGTCCTTTTGTTCTTGTTCCGTCGCCGCCTGGCCCGCAGCTTGAGCGATGGCCTGAACCGCTGGACTCTGCACGCTCGTCGGGATCGACTGTGACGTTGTGCCCTGCCCAGGTCCCACCTGGGTGGAGCACTTCGTCGGGTTATTCACGGTGATCGCTATGGTGCCTGTCATCGTGCAATGGAGGGCGTCTCCGCAGGACAACTGCGAGAGGTAGCTGACGCCTAACCCGGCTGGAAGCGCGCCGGGCGTCCAGGTTTGACCACCGTCCGTAGTCTTCGCGGCCACCCCTGAGGTCCAGTCGTTAGGACCGCGTGTGTTGCTCCAACCGACGGAAGTGCAGACAAGACTCGATGAACAGCTGAGGGACTGCATTGAGTCCCCCGCAATGATCGGTTCGTCGGTGAAGTCTTCCCCCCGGTCCCTGGTGAAGAGAAACGTGGCGTTGGTCGCTCCCAGTTGCAGATCGCTGTGGGCGGCCAGGCCTGCGCACACACCGGGCGAGGGGCACGACAGCGTCTCGAGATTACCAACGCCCTGAGGGAGGGGAGCCAGCTGCCACGTGTGCCCGCCGTCGCTTGTGGCGGCGAGGACCGGTTGGCCGCGAGCGGTGCCCCCTGCGGCGCACTCCGTAGGTCCTCCGCATGCGATCGGACTCGTCGGGTCGAAGCCCTGAGGCATCAGGAAGCCGGTCCAGGTCGCCCCCGCATCGGTGCTCACGTAGACGGATTCGGAGAGGAGCCGCGAACCGGCGCCCGGGGAAGCGTACTTGCCACTCATCGTGTAGCACGTTGAAACGATCGGGCAAGTCAATACTCCCGGTGGTGGACCCGTCGTGGACTGCTGCCACGTGCCACTGAGGACATCGTCGGCGAGTTTCCAGGTACCCGTCTTGACTGCAGCAGTCCTCGACCGCGTCGGACCGGAGCCACCTCCGCCGAGGACGAGTACTCCGACGACGATCACCACGACGGCGGCCACCGAGAGAGCCGCCGCGAGCTTTGGACGTCCAGAGACCGGTGCGAGCGCGACCAAAGCACGTTCAGGTTCCCTTTCGTTGCCGTGGGGATCCGAGGCCACAATCCATCGTCGTAGGTCTTTACTGGCGACGCTCGATGACACACGTTCGAGCTTTGAACGATCGACGGGATCGATCGCCGCGAATGCACTGGCACGCGTCATTGTTCGAACACCTCCTCCGGCTGACTGCCGTCATACGCCGTTCCATCTTGTTCATGTTCGGCCGACCCGGTTCGTTTCGGATGATCGGACTGCCGTGCCACTTCCTCCTTGAGTCGAGAGCGCGCACGATGTAGCCGGATTCGAGCAGCGGTGGGTGAACACCCAAGAACGCGCCCCATCTCTGACGCATTCAGCCCCTCCCACCCCGCGAGCATGAGGACCTCGCGGTCGTTCTCGGGAAGGATCTTCAGACACAACTCCATTGCTACCGACTCCTCGTCCAGCGGTTCGGCTCGCAGCGCGCCTCGGAGTTCCTCACCCAAAGCGGCAACGGTGTCATCCCGTCGCCGTGTTCGCCGAGCTTGATTTGCGAGGACGTAGCGTGCCGCCACGTAGAGCCACAGAATGGCTGCTCGGTCGCTCGGGACGTCGTCGAATCGCCGCCATGCAATCTCGAAGGTCTCAGCGACGACGTCGGCGGCGTCTTCGGGTGATGGGGAGCGCCGAAGGGCGTAGGCAAATATCAGGGACCGCGTGGAGTCGTAGAGCGCGCTGAACTGACCCTTTCTCGATTCGGACACGACGCTCCCCAGAAGTCCCTACTTGTTCATGTCGAAAATCGCGCGATCGTTTCAGGATTTGGTGGCGGATACGCATCCGCCCTCGTCCGACCCTTAGAAGTGTTGAGAAGCCAGGTGTCGATCACCACAGCGAAGACCCAACGGTTTCGAGCCGATGCTCTCACCAAAAGGTGAGGCCGTCGGGAGTTGAACTCGCGATCGGAACCGCGACGGTGATCACACGGTCGTACGGAAATCGGACATCTCTGAACGCGCCTTGATTGCATCGGTGCTGCGAGAAGGTGAGCCCGGCGCTTTCCGGCGACTACTGTTCCCGCACGAAGTCGAGGAGGAGAGAGTGAGGCGGAGCTCGGCGATACTTCGGTACCTCGTCCTGATGGCGTTGGTTCCCGTTGGACTCCAAGTCGCTCTCGGGGCTCCCGCTTCTGCTGCCACCGGGCCTGGCCAGATGTTCGCCTCCCCGACGATGGTGCTCGAGGGATCGACGAGCGACACGCTTACATTTACGTACCTCGCCACCAAGCCGGGCCTCTCGAAGGGCACATTGAGTCTGAAGGTTCCTGGCGGCTGGACCGCGCCCCAGAAGAAGAAGCCGACCAAACCAGGTTACGTGAGCTCGAGCGTGGGGACGGTTGCGGTATCGACGGGCCGGATCACGGTGACGAACGTCAAGCTGTGCGGCACGTGCTCGGCCACCATCACCTATGGCGACGCCTCGGCGCCGTCTGTGACCGGGCCGTTCTCCTTCGCCGCCAGGGCGGCCGCCTCGGGTGACCAAATGAGGCGACTCGCTTCCTCCCCGAGCGTTCTCGTCGGCGCACTCCCAGCCGCCCCGACCATCACGTCGGTCACACCCGGCGTCGAGGAGCTGACGGTCGCCTTCACGCCGGTGACCGCGTCACCGCCAGTCACCGGCTACATGGTCACCTGCGGAGCGCAGAGTGTCTCGACGACATCGGCCGCACCGGTGACCGTCGACGCGCTCACGGCTGGGACCCCCGTTGCCTGCACCGTCGATGCTGAGAATGATTTCGGGAGCGGGCCGTCCTCATCGCCGGTCTCGGACATCCCCCAACCCCAAGTTCCGGGATCGCCAACCGTGACGTCGGTCGTCGCTGCGGACGGCGAGCTCACCGTCAATTACACGCCCTCGAGCGTCGGCGGCGGACCCACCACCAGCTACACGGCGACGTGCGGTTCGCAAGCGATCACGGTGGACGCGTCGACTCTCAGTGCAACCGTCGCGGGTCTGACCAACGGGACGGAATACCAGTGCTCCTTGATCGCATCCGATGCGGGCGGCAGCAGCGGTCCGAGCCCTTGGGAAGGGGAGCCTGGACCCACGAGCACGGGTCTGAACGGCTTCACCGCCACCGACAACTTCAACCGGTCCGACGGAAGCCTCGGCGCCGGATGGACCGACATGACCGACGGGGGGCTGGCCATCTCGTCCCAAGAGGTGGTGGGCACCAACGGGACATTCTCCGGGGAAATCCGCACCGGAGAGTCCTTCGCCAGCGATCAGTCGTCCCAGATCGAGGTGACCTCGACCCAGCTGAGCGGGGGTGAGTGGATCGGACCGGCGGTGCGGGCCAAGAACGGTGGCCAGAGCCTCTACCTCGGTCTCTACTTCTGGAACAACGGCGATCCGGAGTTGATGCTGTTCAAGCGGATCGCTGGCAACTGGACCCAGCTGGGGGCGGCGTACCAATCGGGGGCCCTGGTTGCCGGTACCCAGCTCACGCTGGCTGTGTCGGGCTCGACGCTCACGTTCTCCCAAAACGGTGTCGTGCGCATCACCGCCACCGACACCAGCCTGACCTCCGGCTCACCAGCGATCATGGCCTACGGCTCGCCCCAAGGTGACAACTGGGTAGGAGTGAGCGGCGGCGGCACCTCTGGGTCGTACACCGTCGGGGGCTCGGTATCAGGTCTGTCGGGAACCGTGGTCCTAGAGGACAACGGAACCGACGACCTGAGCCTCAGCGCCAACGGCCCGTTCACTTTCGACACCGCGCTCACCACCGGGTCTCCTTACACGGTGAGCGTCAAGACCAACCCGACCGGCCAGACCTGCGCGGTCGCCAACGGGTCGGACACGATCGGCTCGGCCGACGTCACCAACGTGACGGTGACGTGCATGACCACGGGTCAGAACGGCTTCACCATCCAGTACGAAAGCACCGACGCCAGCGGCATCGAGTACTACTCGTTCTCCTCAGCGGACGACGGCTACGGCAACCAGACGCTGCGAGTGCTTCCCCCGAGCCACCCCGCGGTCGGCGTGGCACACAACTTCCTCTACGTCTTGCCAGTCGAGGCCGGCCTGGGCACCACCTTCGGCGACGGCCTGGCAACAATGCAGGCGCTCGACGCACAGGATCAATACGACCTGACCATCATCGAGCCCACCTTTTCGACCGCCCCCTGGTACGCCGACAACCCCAACGATGCGAACCTCCAGTACGAGACCTTCATGACCAACGACCTCGAGCCCTGGGTAGCCGCCAACCTCGCCACCACCGGCCAGGAGCAGAACTGGTTGATCGGGTTTTCCAAGTCGGGGATCGGGGCACAGGATCTCCTCCTCAAGCATCCCTCCACCTTCCAGCTGGCCGCCTCGTGGGACTTCCCTGCGGACATGTCGTCGTACGACGAGTACGGCTCAGCAAGCGCCTACGGGACCGACGCGAACTTCCAGGCGAACTACCGCCTGACCCAGGCGTTCGTTGACTCGCACAAGGCACCCTTCTTGACCAGCAACCGGATCTGGATCGGGGGGTACAACGCCTTCCAGACCGACATCGCCGACTACGACGCCCTACTCAGCGCCGAGGGCATCCCCCACACCACGGGACCCTCCGTGCCGATAGAGCACCGGTGGGACAGCGGCTGGGTCCCAGAGGCACTAGCCGCACTCGCCCAGGACAGCATCCAGCAGCATTGACCCTGCACGGGTTTGACGACCTGTGGGCCTCGATTGGGTAAGGGAACTCCTCACCACCCGACCATCGGCCGACTCGTCGAACAAGGATCGTCAGCTCGTACTGATTGGACCGAAGGATCTCTGACCGTGGGCGTGGCGCCGACGGCCTCCGAGGGCCGGAGGCGCCGACAGACCGCTTGGTGAGAACTTTTTTCGGGATGCATTTCTGTCCCACTGCGTCTCACTCTGTCTCACTGTGTCCCGCTGTGTCCCGCTGGTGCGCCCTGTTTACGTACTCTGAGCTGGGTCGACGCTTGACAGGTGTCGCGACCGTTCGTCATGGTGACCGCCGTGTTGAACGAGGACGACGTCGCCATGCTCCATGCGCTCGGCCGGCACGCGAACGCGCACCGCCTCGACGACTTCTTGGCGCAAGGTGCGCGCTGTAGGTGGTGTGCGCATCCCATCCGGTTGCGTGGCTACGTACTCGGTGACGAAGGCAAGGTCGTCTTCTCGAGCCACGACTTCCCCGACAACGTGGTGCTCAAAGCCTGCGGATCACGCAGCGAGCTGCGCTGCGCGTCGTGCGCCACGCTCTATCGAGGCGACGCCCGGCATCTGGTGCGGGCTGGTCTCGAGGGCGGGAAGGGCATCGACGTGACGATCGCCACGCATCCGGCCGTCTTCTTGACCCTGACCGCTCCTGGCTTCGGTTTGGTGCACCGGGAGACTTCGACCGCTCCCTGTCACTCGGGGGATCGTGGCCGACAATGCGCCCACGGTCGTCGGCTCGGCTGTGAGGACCGGCACGCTCGTGACGACGAGGCCGTCGGGACGCCGCTCTGCACCAAGTGCTACGACTACGCCGGCGCCGTACTCCACAATTCGCTGAGTGCCGAGCTGTGGCGGCGCACGACGATCTACGTCGCACGCCGACTGGCGAGCGAGCTCGGGCTGTCCCGTTCGGCCGGTGCGAAGGTGCTCCGTCTCGAGCACTGCAAGGTGGCCGAGTTCCAGCGCCGGGGCCTCGTGCACTTCCACGCCGTCATCCGGGCCGACGGCACTGACGGCCGTCCACCACCGGTCGACGCGACTTCCCTGGCCCGGGCCTTGTTGCCGCACGCAGCGTCGAGGTCACCCACGCCGGAATGAGCACTCGGTGGGGGAGCGAGCTCGACGTCCAGATCCTCTCCCGTGAGGGCCCCTCGACTCCCGTGGCTTCTTATGTTTCGAAGTACGCCGTCAAAGAGCCGGCCATGCATCCCGGGCTCGTCGGGCGCATCCTTTCCGACTCGGACATGAAGGGCCGTGGCCTTCCGCCGCACATGTTCAACATGGTGGCGACAGCGTGGAGGCTCGGTTCCGATCCCCGGCTCAGTTCGCTCGGTCTGCGCCGACACGCCCACCACTTCGGGTACTCGGGCCACTTCCTGACCAAGTCCCGTGGTTACTCGACGACGTTCGGTGCCCTCCGTGAGGCAAGGGCCGCCTGGTGCCAACGGAGTGACGCCGACTCCGAAGTGATCAGCACCACGACCCGATGGCTCCGCGCCGTCGGACGTGGGTGGGCCAACGAAGGAGAGGAGCTCTTTGCCGCCGCCCAGGCCCGGCAGCGGGCAGAGGAGAAGAAGGAGGCTGACTTCGCGTGGTACACCCGATGCGAGTAGGCATTTCTTCAGAGGGCAAGCCGCCGAAGGCGGTGCGCCAGGCCTTTTCGTCTTCGTCGGCAAAGCTTCCTGTTGACATCTTCGTCGGCGTCGTCGGCGTCGTCGGCATCAACTCGGCCGGCGAACGACAAGGACAGTCGTGATGGCCGGCTACCCCTACCTTTCCGAAGTGGTACCGCAGCTCGCCACGCCCGACGAGATCGCACCGTTGCTCGGCCTGAGCCCACTCGGCGTCGTCCGTCAGTGTCGCAAGGGCAGGCTCCCGGGTCTCAAAGTCGGCAGCCGCTGGTACATCCACGTGGCAAAGCTGGCGGCGCAACTCGATCGCGAGGCGATGGACACGGAGATGACGGAACCGGTCGGGATCTCTCGGAGGCGGTGACGAGGGAATGATGGGGCGGCTGGGCCCGTTCAGCCGGGTTGCGATCGAGCCACCCCCACCGGACGGCTTGGCTGAGGGCAGCGGAGAGCACGGCATGGTGTCGACGGATGCTGGTCGGCTTCAGCGGCCGGTCCCGCCCCTCGCCCGTCGCCAGCTTCCGGTACCACTCGTCGAGGTGCCGGGGCGTCAGCTCGCTGATCGGGACGTCACCGAACTCGGGGAAGATGGTCGTCTCGGCCGACCGTCGGGCGTCATGGAGGGTCCGAGGAGCACGGCCCCGTGCCTCGCTGTGGCGGAGCCACTCCTCGACCAGGGAGCGGACGGTCGCCGACGAGTCCGTGGCGACCCGGTTGTCGTCCAATTCCTTCTGCCACGCCCGGAGCGCCGCCCGGGCTTCGGTCTGGTTCTTGGCCTCGACGGTCTTGGTGCGCTGCCTGGGGTTCCCGGTGACCGGGTCGGTTCCGACAAACACGCGGAGGCGCCACGTCCGCGGGCCTCGCTGCTGAACCGACCCTGTACCCTTGGGTCGTCTCGAAGGCCTGGTCGGTGGTCCGCCGCTCACATGCGGGATATGGACTAAATCTGGGTCAGAGGGGCAAGGAGAGGTGCGAGAGCGGCCGAATCGGACTCACTGCTAATCCGAGGTTCTAGGGACTCAGGCACGAAATCCCCGACACCGGAGTCGCTTACCAGGCACGATTTGTGGTCGTCGGACGGGGACGGGCTCGAAAAATAGGCCCACATATAGGCCAAGCCACTCGGTGGCCAGAAGCGCTGCCGCCCGCACGCCAGCGGCGTTCTCAGCCCTTCTACGGCCAGCGGGACACTGAGATCTGACGGTGCATTCCAGCCAAATATGACTAGAATAATGGTCATGAGCAACACGTTGCCGTTGGCCGAGATCAAGGCTCGGCTGTCGGAGATCGTCGATCAGATCGAGCATGAACACGAGCGCATCATCTTGACCCGCCACGGCCGCCCGGCCGCAGTGATCATGAGCCCGGAGGACCTCGCCGCCCTCGAGGACACGCTAGAGCTGCTCTCGGATCCATCGGCCATGGCCGAGATCGAGGCCGCACGCGACGAGGTGGCCCAAGGTAAGACAATCGGGGTCGACGAGTTACGCGCCAAATATCTGAGTAGGTGAGCGGCGCAACGCCCTACCGTTTGGCGGTCGCAGCGACGGCCGAACGCTCACTTTCCCGCCTCCCGGAAGCTGTCGCCGCGGCCGTGGTCGAGTTCATGGTCGGACCCCTGGTTGAGTCGCCGCGTCGGGTTGGCCACCCGTTATTGCGCGAGCTCGCCGGTCTGTGGTCGGCGCGGCGCGGTTCGTATCGCATCGTCTACGGGATAGACGACGAGCAGCGTGAAGTCACCGTGTTGCGAATCGATCATCGGGCTGACATCTACCGCCCACGTTGAGCGGAACCGGCTCCACTGGGCAGAGGTCGGGAGCCGTCCCGAGTCATGGACCAGCTCAAAACGCTTCCAGTTGGGCCCGCCTCAGAAGAAACTCAGCGGCAGGATTGGGTGATGCCGAGCAAGGAAATCATTCACCAACCCATGTCACGTGGTCGATGACTTCGGCGACCTGATTCGCCGCCCAATGGCTCGTCGCTCTTAGCTAAGTCTAAGGAAGTGCAGGTGGAGAGCGGATCCCAGAGGGTCGGATTCCCGCTGTTACAAGCGGATACAGCAGATTGAGAGTGTGGTAGTCGGTCAGAGCCCAGAGCGTGGCCATCGTCCTCGCACGGCGCACCAAGGTGTCCGCAGGGCACAACTCCCCAAGAGCCGTATCAGCGGTCGGTGGAGGATGCTCTAGACAAAGGCAGACAAGGTCGATAGGGACAGGAAGCTGAAATGAAACGGAGGCCACGTCCAGCGGTTGGCCGTGAGGTCGTCGCGTTGGACGGTGGGCCTTCTTATGAACGTGGCTCCACCGCGAGCCGTGGGGCACGTTTGAATAAGTACCCGTCGATCGCTCATGTCGCTCCTGCCCGCGGGCCGCACGGTGACTCGAACCGAGGGTAAGAGGCGACCCGTTGACGATGCCTACCACCAGATCACGCTCGATCCGTGAGCTATTCCCGAGAACCCTGGTCTTTGGAGTCCTTGTCCCTGTAGCGCTGGTGCTCGGAGCATTGATGGCCCCCGTGCTCTCAGTGCCGCAGCGAGCCTTTGCCGCCGGACTCTCGGTCACTGACAACTTCAACCGGTCCGACGGAAGCCTCGGCGCCAGCTGGACCGACATGACCGACGGGGGGCTGGCCATCTCGTCCCAAGAGGTGGTGGGCACCAACGGCACATTCTCTGGGGACATCCGCACCGGAGAGACCTTCGCCAGCGATCAGTCCTCCCAGATCGAGGTCACCTCCACCCAGCTCAGCGGTGGTCAGTGGATCGGTGCGGCGGTGCGAGCCCAGAATGGCGGCCAGAGCCTCTACCTCGGTCTCTACTTCTGGAACAACGGCGATCCAGAGTTGATGCTGTTCAAGCGGATCGCTGGCAACTGGACCCAGTTGGGGGCGGCGTACCAATCGGGGGCCCTGGCCGCCGGTACCCAGCTGACGCTGGCCGTGTCGGGCTCGACGCTCACGTTCTCCCAAAACGGTGTCGTGCGCATCACGGCCAGCGACACCAGCTTGATCGGGGGTGCGCCGGGCGTGATGGCCTTCGGCACTCCACAAGGAGACAACTGGATAGGAGTGAGCGGCGGCGGCACCTCGGGGTCGTACACCGTCGGGGGCACGGCATCAGGCCTGTCGGGAACCGTGGTCCTAGAGGACAACGGAACCGACGACCTGAGCCTCAGCGCCAACGGCCCGTTCACTTTCAACACCGCGCTCACCACCGGGTCTCCTTACACGGTGACCGTCAAGACCAACCCGACCGGCCAGACCTCCGCGGTCGCCAACGGGTCGAACACGATCGGCTCGGCCGACGTCACCAACGTGACGGTGACGTGCACGACCCAGACGAGCGCCGGCTCGGTCACTGACAACTTCAACCGGTCCGACGGTGCCCTCGGCGCCAGCTGGACCGACATGACCGACGGGGGGCTGGCCATCTCGTCCCAAGAGGTGGTGGGCACCAACGGCACATTCTCTGGGGACATCCGCACCGGAGAGACCTTCGCCAGCGATCAGTCTTCCCAGATCGAGGTCACCTCCACCCAGCTCAGCGGTGGTCAGTGGATCGGTGCGGCGGTGCGAGCCCAGAATGGCGGCCAGAGCCTCTACCTCGGTCTCTACTTCTGGAACAACGGCGATCCAGAGTTGATGCTGTTCAAGCGGATCGCTGGCAACTGGACCCAGTTGGGGGCGGCGTACCAATCGGGGGCCCTGGCCGCCGGTACCCAGCTGACGCTGGCCGTGTCGGGCTCGACGCTCACGTTCTCCCAAAACGGTGTCGTGCGCATCACGGCCAGCGACACCAGCTTGATCGGGGGTGCGCCGGGCGTGATGGCCTTCGGCACTCCACAAGGAGACAACTGGATAGGAGTGGGGACGAACACCGGTGCCCCCACCCAGTCGGTCGGGGGCACCATCTCGGGGCTCTCGGGCACCGTGGTCCTCGAGAACAACGGCGGCAAGGATCTGAGCACGAGCGCCAACGGCACGTTCGCCTTCAGCACCCCGTTGGCCGACGGCGCCCCCTACAACGTCACCGTCGAGACCAACCCGACCGGCCAGACGTGCACCGTCACGAACCCCTCGGGCACCATGGCCGGGGCCGACGTCACCAACGTCTCGGTCACCTGCGTGACCCAGACGAGCGCCGGATCGGTCGGGGGCACCATCTCGGGGCTCTCGGGCACCGTGGTCCTCGAGAACAACGGCGGCAATGATCTGAGCACGAGCGCCAACGGCACGTTCGCCTTCAGCACCCCGTTGGCCGACGGCGCCCCCTACAACGTCACCGTCGAGACCAACCCGACCGGCCAGACGTGCACCGTCACGAACCCCTCGGGCACCATGGCCGGGGCCGACGTGACCAACGTCTCGGTCACCTGCGTGACCCAGACGAGCGCCGGCTCGGTCACTGACAACTTCAACCGGTCCGACGGTGCCCTCGGCGCCGGATGGACCGACATGACCGACGGGGGGCTGGCCATCTCGTCCCAAGAGGTGGTGGGCACCAACGGGACATTCTCCGGGGAAATCCGCACCGGAGAGTCCTTCGCCAGCGATCAGTCGTCCCAGATCGAGGTGACCTCGACCCAGCTGAGCGGGGGTGAGTGGATCGGACCGGCGGTGCGGGCCAAGAACGGTGGCCAGAGCCTCTACCTCGGTCTCTACTTCTGGAACAACGGCGATCCGGAGTTGATGCTGTTCAAGCGGATCGCTGGCAACTGGACCCAGCTGGGGGCGGCGTACCAATCGGGGGCCCTGGTTGCCGGTACCCAGCTCACGCTGGCTGTGTCGGGCTCGACGCTCACGTTCTCCCAAAACGGTGTCGTGCGCATCACCGCCACCGACACCAGCCTGACCTCCGGCTCACCAGCGATCATGGCCTACGGCTCGCCCCAAGGTGACAACTGGGTAGGAGTGAGCGGCGGCGGCACCTCTGGGTCGTACACCGTCGGGGGCTCGGTATCAGGTCTGTCGGGAACCGTGGTCCTAGAGGACAACGGAACCGACGACCTGAGCCTCAGCGCCAACGGCCCGTTCACTTTCGACACCGCGCTCACCACCGGGTCTCCTTACACGGTGAGCGTCAAGACCAACCCGACCGGCCAGACCTGCGCGGTCGCCAACGGGTCGGACACGATCGGCTCGGCCGACGTCACCAACGTGACGGTGACGTGCACGACCACGGGTCAGAACGGCTTCACCATCCAGTACGAAAGCACTGACGCCAGCGGCATCGAGTACTACTCGTTCTCCTCAGCGGACGACGGCTACGGCAACCAGACGCTGCGAGTGCTTCCCCGAGCCACCCCGCGGTCGGCGTGGCACACAACTTCCTCTACGTCTTGCCAGTCGAGGCCGGCCTGGGCACCACCTTCGGCGACGGCCTGGCAACAATGCAGGCGCTCGACGCACAGGATCAATACGACCTGACCATCATCGAGCCCACCTTTTCGACCGCCCCCTGGTACGCCGACAACCCCAACGATGCGAACCTCCAGTACGAGACCTTCATGACCAACGACCTCGAGCCCTGGGTAGCCGCCAACCTCGCCACCACCGGCCAGGAGCAGAACTGGTTGATCGGGTTTTCCAAGTCGGGGATCGGGGCACAGGATCTCCTCCTCAAGCATCCCTCCACCTTCCAGCTGGCCGCCTCGTGGGACTTCCCTGCGGACATGTCGTCGTACGACGAGTACGGCTCAGCAAGCGCCTACGGGACCGACGCGAACTTCCAGGCGAACTACCGCCTGACCCAGGCGTTCGTTGACTCGCACAAGGCACCCTTCTTGACCAGCAACCGGATCTGGATCGGGGGGTACAACGCCTTCCAGACCGACATCGCCGACTACGACGCCCTACTGAGCGCCGAGGGCATCCCCCACACCACGGGACCCTCCGTGCCGATAGAGCACCGGTGGGACAGCGGCTGGGTCCCAGAGGCACTAGCCGCACTCGCCCAGGACAGCACGCAACTTCCCTGACGTGTATGCACGCGCGCCGGGCGAGTCAGCCGGGCACGCCGGGGCATACGTCGACTCGAAATCGAAGTCGACCGCGTTCGACGCGTCTCGAGCCCGGCCAAGAACGGTTCCGGTCGACCAGCGTGGGCGGCGAAGGTACATGATGTCGCCTCACGAACGATCCGCTGGACGGAGCTGCGCTCGGCTCTTCCTCGCGGGAGAAGGGGAGGAGCCATGTTCACCAATACTCCGAAGAGTGTGGTCATCGGTGCGTTCCTCGCAGGCGGTGTGCTCGTCGGCGGGATGACCGTGGCGACGGGCGTCGCTCACGGCGCAGGGACGAGCACATCAGAAAAGGGACTGTTGAACTCGCGCTACACGGCCTCGAACGCGTGGGCGCAGTCCATTCCTGCGAACGCGAGCGGACCGGCGACGGCCATGTTGACGATTCCCTCCGGTGACCGGGTCGAGATCACGTCTGCGGTAGTTCCGGAGAACAATGGAGGAGGCACCGGTTTTGAGCCATGCACGATCATGGCCAGCGTCAACGGAGCAAGCGTCTCCTATGCGATCGACTTCCATGTCGATGGTGACAATTTTCCGATCCAGCCCATCTACGCCGATTCCGGGAGCATCACATGTCCCGCGGGCGGCACCGGCTTTATCGCCACGCTTGTCGGATACCTGACTCCTGTCCCCAGGTGATGGGTCACCCAACGGATATCGGCGGCCGTGCGGCTCGACAAGGGACGGACTGGCGACCGGCCAATCAACCCGTCAGCGGAAGTGTTCGCTCGGAAGGTTCGCCGCAACGGAGCGTCTGGCTTCGATGCATCTGAGTTTCGCGTGAGTTGACGACTCGCGAATCAGTCGATGGCGGAGGCCGGGCGTTGCACTCGATGCACGACGAACGGCGAACGGCATCGAATGCGATGGACACAGAGCCAGTCAGGAACGGCTGCCATGGACCGAGGACCTCTCGCCGGACGTGCTCGCTCGGGTTGGTGGTCCGATTCGGCCGCTCGTGCCTCTCCCAGGGCATCGCGTGCGACGACCGGAACGGTTCCATGATTTGCACGCCGAAGCCTGTGCTGAAACAGCCTGCGTGAACCTCGGACAGATTTTGGGTGGGGCCGAGAGCGGTGTAAGGAACCTGGTCATCGGTGTCGACCCCTAAGCGTGGAAACGGCCGATCCTCCGGACGGATCGCAACTCACACGCCGTGGTGAGCCTGTGGCCTCTAACATCCCGAGTGTGCCGGCCGAGCGGGTGCGCCTTCGCATAGGGAACCTGGCGAAGGCCGTGCTGGTCAGCGGGCAGGCATACCAGGATCCTAAGGACGCGCTCAACGAGTTCGTTTCAAACGCCGCGGACGAGTACGTCGAAGCTGCCCACCGGGGTGAGCGGATCCGGGTCGTCCTGCGCCGGAAGGGCCGATACCCAGTGGTGGCAGTGGACGACTGCGGGCGAGGCATGAGTCCCGAACGGCTCCGCGAAGTCGCCCGGAGCCTCTTTGAATCCTCCAAGGTGGGGGACGACCGCACGCTGGGAGAGAAAGCCATCGGCATCCTCGCCTTCCAGCAACTCGGTGGACGTTGCGATGTCGTGTCCCGGACGGTTGAAAGTCCAGAAACTTGGGTGCTCCATCTCCACCACGGTAAGGCCACCGCCACGCTGGAGCGAGAGAGACGACGAGCCCGCCAAGAGCCCGGCACCACCGTGTACCTGAGCGACCTCGACCCAGAGGTGCTGCGGGTGCTTACGCAGCGCCGGGTCGTGGAGTATCTCCGAGCTCGGCGCGGAGCGGCGCTTGCGAACGGCGACTACGAGATCGAGGTCGTTGAAGGCCGGTCCTCCGAAATGGTGCTGCCCCAGAAACCAGACGGCGTTCGGCTGGCTGTCCCACCTCGCCAAACCCTGTGGGGTCGTATCGAGTTCGCGCTTTACGTGGCCCCGGCGGATGGTCGTCGCCGACGGGTGTCCGTCGTTGGCCGAGCCGGGACCAGCATCCTCGACGACCTGGCTGAGCTCGAGGAGTTCGCGGGTTCGCCCTGGGACAGTGATCAGGTCTCGGGTCGAATCGTGTTCGCCTCCTTGCAGCAGACGGCAGGACGCCGGGCAATACTTCGAGACCGGGCGGCCTTCCCACTCTTCGTCGACGCGATCAAAGCGATCGAACCGGCGGTCGCCCAAACAATCGAACGGGTTGCTCGAGAGGTGGACGCGCAGACAGCAGACCGCCTATCCGACGTGATCCGCCGGATCTTCGGACGAGTTCTCAAGGAGCTCGAGGATCTCGACAACCCCATGAGATCGGCCGGCGGTCCCATGCCCGGGCCCGGCGCTGGTCACCAAGAACAGCCTTCGGCAACCGACGGACCGATCGAGCGCGGTGAGGCCGCCCAGCCCGGCCTCGGCCAGCTCCTCCCGCCGCCAAATGATCCGGTCTCTCCGGAGCGTGACCCTGAGGCGGAGCGACTCGGCCGTTCAGGGAGCAGTCGCTTGCCAACCATTCTCCCGGACCCCGAGCCAAGTGAGGCTCGGAGCAGGTTCGACCCTGACGAAGGGGTCGTCTACTTCAACGACGCCCACGCTGACTACTTGATGGTCAAGGACTCGGAGCCCTCGCTGCTCGACTACCTGGCGACTCTCGTGGCGAAGGAGTACGTGGTCTACAACAATCCGCGAGCCGATCCGGCCGATATCGCGGAGGAGCTAGTGCGGATGTAGTTCGGGTGCGTCGGCATATTCCGAAGCGCTCGTCGTGAGCGAGGTTGCGTGTCACTAGAAAGCTCCAGAGATCGCACCCGTGGTCGCTCCATCTCCCCTTCACCTCGGGGTGCTGTACCTCTGGCGTGCGCCCACCGTGGAGCCTGCTCGATACGCGCTCCTACCTTGCGGTATATCTTCGGTCCCTTTCCAGCAGGTCAGCCCCCAGCACACCGAACGCTCTGATGCTCGATGCGAAGAACCCAAGCGCTCGTTGACAACCCAGCGCGGACCGACCCCGGGGCACAACCCGGGGTCGGTCCACAGTGCTGTTCCCTCTCAGCGAGCCACAAGGCCTCAGTTACGCAAGGGCCGGATGGACCGCCCCGGGCGGGATTGCCGCGGTCAGCTCGCCAGGACTGAGTAGAAGTGGTTGTAGACGCCGCCGAGCGCCGACTCCACGATGATGCCTTGCTTCGAGGCGGTGCCGATCTTCGTCGCGCCATGCTCCTTCGCCATCCACAGGTGATCCACGCTGCAACCCTGGTCGGCCTGGATGTCGGTGAAGGTCGTCTTCGTCCCATTCTTCACTTTGAAGCTCAGGTACGTTCCGGCGTTGCAGAACCCGGGCATGGACCACGAGTTGTCCGAGCTGTACACCGTCTGATCCTCGGATCCACTGATGAAGGTGTTGTACGTCCCGGGGAACGTCGCATGGCCACCCTCAGATCGAAGGGCTGCGGTGAGCGTCGGCCCACCGGCGCGGGTATGCGCCCGAACACCCGCAGAGAGGAACTTTGCGTAGAAGGTGAGCGATCCGACGTTGGCCGCGAGCTCCTCTCCCGGCTCGCGGCCGAACCGAGGTTCGTGCCGGAGACCTTCGCACCCCAGGCAGCGTCGTCCACGTATCCGGCGTTGAAATCACTCATACCGAGCGTCGCGCCCACCGTGTCCCACGTACCGCTGTCCGTGTAATCCTGCAAGGACCACGAGCTGTCGGAGTTGAGATAGAGCTGGCCGGCGTCGAAGAATCCCGCTCCGACATTCAAGAAGATCTCATAGGTGCCGGGCGTTGCGGCCGCAGGTATGGCATGGGCTCCGTGTGCAGCGCCAGCTGCGTCAGCGGCGGCGGCGCCGGCTGTGGTCGCTCCCGCCAGGCCGAACCCAACCGCCGAGATCGCGACTGCCGAGACCCCGGCCGCGATCCGGCGGTTCATGGTTGTACGCATGGATGTCCTCCCTTTCACTGAGCATGCTCCCGCTGAGCACGCCACCGCCGCCGCCGATGCTGAGGAACTGCCGTCCGCCGGAGACGTTAAACCGAGGTTACATCAAACGACATTGTTCGCTAAATTCTTGCTGCGCCAGTTTCGACTCGCTCCGCGTTCTCATCGATCGATCGAGTGATCTTGGAGCTGTTACTCAGAACGTCCGATCTGTGAATTACCCTAGAGACCGCGCGCAATGAACGCTCGAACGGACGCGGTACTTGCAAGTTGGCGGACCTTGTCCGGACTTGGGGACCGTCGTGATCAACCGGGAGTTTTCCCGAGGCGCGGGTGCATGCACCACTGCATCGATCGGGCCATGAAGTGTGAGCTACTCGGTGCGGGATCGAAGTCCTCGGACGAGGGAAGCGTCTGAACCGTCCCGCGACGAGCACATCTGGTTCGGAGCGACGCCTGCCCGTTGCGCTCGCGCGTGGTCGGTCCTCTGCCCTCTGCTGCTCGGTTTCTCCGCCATGCTGCTCGGCCCTCCCCTGAAGACCAACAGCCCGTGGATCACAACGGACCGAGCAGCTCTGCTGCCAGCGCATTGACTCGGGTGTCGATCTCGTCCCGGATCGGACGCACATCCTCGATCGGCCTGCCGGCCGGATCTGGGATCTCCCAGTCGATGTAACGCTTGCCCGGATAGACCGGGCAGGCGTCGCCACAGCCCATGGTCACGATGACATCTGCGCCTCGTGCCATCTCGTCAGTGAGCCTCTTCGGTTTCTCGTCGGAGATGTCGATGCCCACTTCGGCCAGGGCGGAGATGACCGCCGGGTTCAAGGTCTCACCGGGTGCCGAGCCGGCTGAGTGAACGCCGATCTTCTCCCCCACTTGCTTCGAGAGCAAGGCGGCGGCCATCTGGGAGCGTCCAGCGTTGTGCACGCACAAGAAGAGCACCTGGGGCCGCTCACTGCTCACCTGTCGGCCCCGAGACGCTCAGGAACGAGTATCTCCCCCGCCTGCTCTGGCGTCAGCTTGGGGTAGAGGACCAGGATCAGACCGACCGCGAGAAGGCCGCCGACGATCTGCGCGCCGATGAAGCTCGGTGCTGAGGACGGCGCAATGCCCGCAAAGGTGTTGGAGAACATCCGCCCGACGGTGATGGCGGGGTTGGCGAAGCTGGTCGAGCTGGTGAAGAAGTACGCAGCACCGATGTAGGCGCCGACGGCAGCCGGCGCAGCAGACGAGCGCCCCGAGCGGGCCAGGGCGAAGATGAGAAGGACGAGACCGAGGGTGGCGACGACCTCGGAGAGGAAGTGCGCAGGCGAGCCCCGGTGCTTGGTCGAGAGCTCGAACGCGGCACGCGAGAACATCACATTGGCGAGCACGGCACCGAAGACGCAACCGGTCACCTGTGCGGGCAGATATGCCGCCGCATCGCGCCACGAAACGCCGCCGAAGGCTGCATCGACGAAGGAAACGACCGGGTTGAAGTGTCCGCCCGAGACCGCCCCGAACATCAAGATGATGGCGGCCAGGCCAGCGCCTGTCGCCGCGGCGTTCTCGAAGAGCTCCAGACCGATGGTGCCCGGCGAGAGCTGTTGCGCCGCGATGCCCGAACCGATCACCAAGGCGGCCAGGAAGGCGCTGCCAACGAACTCGGCCAGCAGCCGCCGCCACAGTGCGGAAGGCATCAGTGATGCGTCAGCAGCACGGCGCGACTTCATCGGCGGCACAGCAAGTCCCGTCGCCGCTGATCCCGGTCTCGGTCGGAGCGTCGGCGAGCACGGTGTACACCTCCCAAGGGGTGGCGTCAGGGTCTTCGACCCAGACCTTGTCCTGGACGGCAAAACAACAGATGGTCCCAATCTGCTCCGTGGCGTCCAGTCCTTCGCCGGAGAGCCGGGCGGATGCACGAGTGACCTCGTCCGTCGTCTCGACCTCGATCCCGAGGTGGTTGAGCGACCCGTCGACGCCGCTGGCGCAGCGATTCCGCTCCTCGATGAGGACGAGCTTCAGCGGCGGATCGATGATGGAGAAATTGGCGTAGCCCGGTTCACGCTTTGCGGGAACGGTGGAGAAGAGCTTGGAATAGAACGTCACCGCGGCTTCGAGGTCAGAGACGTTGAGGGCGAGCTGGACTCGAGACATGGCGGCTCCCAATGCATTGACAGATGTCGATTCGTCAGTATGATGGTTACATCGAGGCCTGTCAATGGGAGGATTGGTGCCGATCAGAGCGGGGATCACGACGAGTCGCAGCAATGAAGACCTGTGCTGCGCTCCCCTGACGGAGTCGTCGCTCTCGCAACGAGACGCAGAGACTGCGGCCCCACTGATGGGTGCGTTGGCGGACCCGATCCGGCTGCGTTTGCTCTCGATCGTCGCCTCGCAGGGCGAGGTCTGCAGCTGCCACCTGGAAAGTCCCCTTGGCAAGAGTCAACCCACGATCTCGCATCACACGCGCATCTTGGCCGAGGCCGGTCTTATCGAAGGCGAGAAGAGGGGCAAGTGGACGTGGTGGCGTGTCGTACCTGAACGCCTCGCCGAGATGCGTCGCCTTCTTGGCGGTTCCTAGATACTTCAAAGCATGGCCTCAGGCGGAGACCGAGACGTGTCGCCCGCGCCGCGGCGGAATCGGATTTTTGGCATGGATTCCGCGACCGTTGACCGCCGTTCTCTCCGCCGGGGCTGACCAGCGAGTGGTGCCCCCCTAGCCGTGTCGGGCCGACACGACCGGCGGGCATCCGCGTCAGCCTGACGGCGTCTGCCAGTCGACCAGATTGCTGCTTCGCGCCATACCGATCCGCACGTGACCCCAGCCTCCGAAGGCGGACAGCTCGGTGCTGCCGGCGTAGGTCAGGTAGTCCTCACCTCCTGGTCCGACGCAGAGAAACGCCGAATTGGCGTGCTCGTACCCCACGCTCGAGATCCCCGGGCCCGTATTGAAGGCCTGGCTCGGTATGACCAACTCGCGCCCGGCCGACCAGTGGAGCCACGTCGTCGGACTCGCCGGATCGCCTGGACCGAGAGTGAAGATGAAAGGTTGGTCGAGAGTGTTCGAAGTGGCCACCAAATGCCAGGCTCCGGCGACCGTCAGGAATTCGTAGTTCTCGACGGTGTCCCCGTAGACGACGATATCGGGCCGGCCCACGAGGCGAAATGGCTTCGAGAGGGACGGAGCCCAGGCGATCTCGAAGTGCTGCGAAGTGGTTCCCGCCTTGAATCCCAGGATCACGCCGTGACCGGTGAAGGCAAGAGCCGCATCGATCATGCGCCCGGCAAGCCCGTGTGCGAGGGCAAATGGGCGCGACCACGTCATCAGCGACGCGGAGTCGCTCTCCCGGTACTCCAGGCCATCAGGTGTCTGGTAGCTGACGATGAATTTCCCCCTGAGTCGCGCACGATGTCGGGCGACGCCGCGTCCGATGCAATGACCCTTGGCGCCGACCAGTGACGGAGATCCGAGCTTCGTGCCACCGCGACGTCGAAGCGGACGTGCGGGGGCGCGGACGTCTCCGTCATGTCGCTGAACAGCATGTGCCAGGACCCACCTGACCACTGCAAAGCCTGGTCCTTGACGCCCACCGAGCGAAAGGACAGCATCGGATTGCGGAGACCAACCCAATCGATGCGGGGCGGGGGTGTCCCTACGATGCAGTCGTGGTCGTGTCCCAGGGCAACGTTGGCGGCCGACACGCGGGACGGCACAACCAGCACGCAGGAAGCGATGCATCCCACGAGAACCACGAATCGCCGCAGGTTCGACACTGACGCCACGGTACTTCCGTCGCCGTGAACGACTTCCGCAGGTGGGATCCCAAAGCTCGGCTCGACGCCGAAGTCGGTCAACGAGTAAAGAGCCGCCGTGGCGTTGCCCGGCTGGCACCACTCGGTTCCCGCCGCTTCCAGTCACGTGATTTCGATGGCGTTTCCAGAACCGAACGAGGTCGAGACCCGGCGTTCGACCAAAGCCCGCGTCATCCGCGACGAAACACTCCGGGTGTGGGCGGGCACTCCTCGGTCGTGATCGTTCGTCACTCGTGCAGCACGGTTCCCGGGAGGGCTGTTCAGCGATCGGGTCCGAGCCTCGCCGAGGCGACGTAGGAGACGACCACCGCCACGATGGTGAGCGGCATCAGTGAGACGGCATCCGATTCGAGGAGAAGGCTGGCCAACAGGACCGACGTCAGCGGCAGTCCCAGCATCGAGACGGTCATCGCGCCGATTCCCATCGCCGCGCCTGCAATCGTCGGAAGACCCCAGAGATGCGACAGGGCCAGGCCACCGGCAGCGCCGATCAGCATGCCGGGAAAGGTGGGGCCACCACGGAAGGCGCCGAGAGAGATGAGGTAGCCAAGCCCCTTGAAGAGCACGAGCCACACAAGAGCTCCAGCCGTCCAAGCAGATGCATGTTCCACGAGGGGTGCGATCGCGGTCTCACCTGAGAACAGGACATTTGACGAACCCCTCCCGGTGGCCTCGGCAAACGCGATCGCACACCCCGCGACGGCCAGACCCGCGACAGGAGTGAGGAGCAATATGCGGCGCTCGACGATGGGCTGGAGCATGAGAGCGCCACGACGGATGAGCATGCCGACGACCGCAGCCGCCAGTCCGATGCCGACAGCCCACAGGAACTCTGCGCCATCGGGCGTCTTGAAAGGAGGGATGTGGGGGATGGCCAAGGTGAACGTCCCATACCCCGTCCATCGGTAGAGCCCGATGAAGATCAGAGATCCGATGCCGGCCGCGAGGAGACCGGGGACCAGGATCACCCCCAAAGTCGGACCACCCAGACCCGCCGCCTCCATGAGAAGGAATGCTCCGGTGATGGGCGAGCCGAGAACGACCGCAATCGCAGCGAAGCTCCCGGCCGCGCCAATGACCACACTGGCCATTGCGGGTGCATCCCTCTTGATCAGTCGCACCGCGAGGATTCCCATACCGCTTCCGATTGCGATCAACGGCGCTTCTGGGCCGAGGACAACCCCAAGGGCAAGAGAGGCGAACGAAGCAAGAACTATGCCCGGCAGCTCCATCGGCTGTACGACCCCGGCTGGCTTGAAACCCTCTGCCGGTTTGTGCCCAGAAGTGCCGGGGAGAAAACGAATGCTCATGGAGACGACCACGCCGCTGACAAAGAGCGGAATCACTGGCCACCAAATCGGTTCGCCCTTGAATCCCAAGTCGTCGGGCAGGCTGGTGAACACCCAGTGCTGGGCGACGTTGATCACCTTCAAGAAGTAGTACGACGCTGCTGCGACGGGAACGCCGATCACCGCACCCAGCACGAGCAAACCGATGTAGTTGCGCGACTTGAGAAGCTCGACGGGATTGGCTGCAGGGGTTGGCGGCTGTGGCGTGCTCGTGCTCGTCATGTCCGCTGTCTTACCTCACGGTGCCGCCTGGAGTCATCATCCTGACGGTCGAGGGAGGTCACCAGGTTCATCGAGGCGGAGACCTCGCCACGACACCGCCGACCCAACCGCACGTGGCGAACGGGCATGGCGAGCGACATGCCGTCGACGATGCGGCTTCCGCCATCACCCAATCGATGTGATCAGGTGAGTAGCGTCCACCAGTGATCATCAGGCCTGGAGACGAGGCACGGCGGTCACGCTCGACGGCACGGGAGGCCGACGATGGACACACGGATCCAAGCGGTGCCGATGGGTCCGCTCGCTCGCTACGAGAAGGACTTTATCGACCGTATCAACGACTTCAACGATCCTCGCCAGGAGTGGCGGCGCCTCTGCTCAGAACTGTTCGGAACGTTCCTGCTCGTCTTGGTGGCCGCCGGTGGCGGAATGATGAGTCACGCCTTTCCCGGTGTGATCGGACGGTCGTCCGCGGTGGTCGCTCCCGCACTGATGGTCATGGCCATCATCCTCTTCATGGGCAGGATCTCGGGTGCCCACCTCAACCCGGCGGTCAGCATCGCCTTCGCTCTGCGGCGCGACTTTCCTTGGCTACGCGTGCCCGGCTACATCGTGGTGCAGTTGATCGGTGCCACCCTTGCCGCGCTCGTCCTCCGGGCCGTGATCAACGTGTCATCGATGTACGGATCGAACTACCCGGCGCACAACTACTCGGCCGGCGCAGCATTCTGGATGGAATTCCTGCTGACAATGGGACTGGTGAGTGTGATTTTGGGCACGGCGTCGGGGGCGCAGAACGTCGGCGTGATCGGCGCATTCGGGGTCGGTGGCTACATCGCGCTGGCTGGTCTGTGGGCGAGTCCGATCTCGGGCGCCTCCATGAACCCTGCACGCACGTTCGGCCCGGATCTGGTCAGCCTGACGTTCACCGACTACTGGGTCTACGTCGCAGGGCCGATCGCAGGGGCGGCTCTTGCCGTCTTCCTTGCGTTCGTTCTGCGTGGTCGAGGCGGGGGACATTCCGGGTCGTCCGCGGCGCAGGGTGACCTCTCCACGGAGGTGTATCGGGAGGCGCGTGAGCCGTGAGCTCTCCTGACCCGTCCTTTCGCCCGCGGCGAGGATTCGATCGGCGGGGAATCGAGTCACGGGGCTGAGTTCGGATCGTGGTCGGCGAGGCCCGGTGGAGCGACCAAGCGTGATCTGCGTCATACACCGAGGTGACGAGAGTGGTCTGCGATCTCTCTCCAGAGGATCGGAACACCAGTGACGGACACGGGGTTGGCGGCCCGAAGTCCATCGAGCGGCGCATTCGACGGACTTCGAAACCGCGGTACCGTGGTGTCTCGCACGGTCGGTCGCCATCCTGTACTCGGGTGTGCGGTCACCGTGTGATCCAGTCATCATCTTGGGCGGCGTTCGACAACGAGGAGTGTCGTGTCACATCGAACGAGGCCGGTAGAGCCCCGACATAGGCCCGCTGGCACCCAGGCATCGGGCACTCGCCGTCGCCGTCGCCGACTCCGCTTCGACGCTCCGCCACCTCGGGCGGTCGCTCTCTCGGGTTGGGCGCTGCTACCCCTGCGTGCCTTCTTGGGCGTCACCTTCTGCTTTGCCGGATTGCAGAAGCTGGCCAATCCCAACTTCTTCAACGCGAACAGCCCCTCGAGCATTCAGGCCCAGATGATCGCATCCATTCGGATCAGCCCCCTGCATGACCTCTTGGGACACCTCCTCCGATTCGCCGTGCCCATCGGCATCGTGATCGCCCTGGCGGAATTGGCCGTTGGTCTGGGAGCACTTCTCGGGTTGTGGACCCGAGTTGCCGCGGCCGGTGGCATGCTGCTCGCCTTCACGCTCTTCCTCACCGTGAGCTTCCATTCGTCGCCGTACTACACCGGAGCCGACATCGTGTTCGTCTTCGCGTGGATTCCGCTCGTCCTCGCCGGGTCTGGAGGCGTGCTCTCGCTCGACGCGGTCATCAGCGCACGGGTGGCAGGCGAGTACGACCTCGGGCCCCCGACAGTCGTACCGGTGCGCTTCGCCCTCGTCCAGCAGCTCTGCGGTCACTACGAGAACGACACCTGCACAGTGCAGCACGGACGTCCTTGCGACGTCCGTGGGTGTCCGTTCCTGTTGGCATCAGATTCTGACGAGCGGGGCGGCACACTCCTTCAGCGAGGCCCCGACGAGGTCGATCGACGGACGGTCGTTCTCGGGGGTGCTGCCGTCGCCGCGGCCGCGGTTGCCGGGGGTGTGGTCGCTGGCGCGGCCGCGGGACTCGGACGAGCTGCCGGTGGGGCCAAGAGCCCCGGGGACCAGACCGTCGCCCTCAGCCCGCACGGTGAGGGCTCGACCCCTCCGACGGCCTCGACCTCGACGACCACTACTCCGGGCTCGGCGGCGCCCAGCACGACGGCGCCCAGCACGACGGCGCCGGCCGGGACGCAGATCGGGCGCGCCAGTCAGGTGCCGGTGGGTGGGTCGGCCAGTTTCACGGATCCCCAGACGGGTGACCCTGGCCTCGTCCTCCAGCTCACCCGAGGCCGGTTCGTCGCCTACGACGCGGTGTGCCCTCACGCCGGGTGCACCGTGGGGTATTCGCCAGCCGCGCACCTCATCGTGTGCCCGTGTCACGGCTCCGAATTCGACCCGAACACCGGCGCGGTCATTAGCCCGCCTGCTCCCCATGGGCTCACGCCGATCCAGGTTGCCGTCGACGCCAACGGCGAGCTCGTCGTCGAGAGCTGAGGGGTGCCAGTGTCCGTGTCCGGCAAGGTCTGATCGCCGGGCGAACCGATCTCAACTTGCCTCGTGGGCCAGGGCGGCACCGAGCTGATCGACGAGGGCGACCGCAACGAGGCATTGCTCCTGGCTGATCGGTGCGACCGGCGTGGGTGTCAAGAGAAAGGTCCCCAGAACCCTTCCACCGCCACGAACCGGGAGCTCTACCTGCCTGGTTGGCAGCCCAGCGGTGGCCGTGGGCCAACGGAGCGGGTTGAGCCGCACTGTGCCGTCATTGGCGATCCATGCGCCCTTGCCCGAGGGTTGCTCTCGCACGAACCGACAGTCCTGCAGGTGAAGGAGCTCGCGAAGCTCGCTCGCGACCGCCATGAGGACGAACTCCGGTTCTTCCCCGTCGGCGATGCGCTGCGCCAGGTCGTGGAGGCGGGAAATCTCTAGATGGCCCTGAACCGCCGCCTGCCGGTGTCGTCGACCGCGTGCGGCGAGCTCTCCGACTAGGAGTCCCACCACGACGAAGAGCAGCTCGGTCGTGATGTCCTCCTGCCGGCTGATGCGGAACGATCCGTAGGGACGGGTCAAGAGAAAGTCGAAGGACGCGGCCGCGACCAAGGCGGCAAGGGCTGCCGCACCTCGGTTCCCCCAGGAGGCGATGGCGACGGTGACCACGACCAAGACGAGCGCGTCGTCGGCTGGACCGAGATGCCCACGGCTGGGAACCAGGACCAACGCGACGGCGATCGGTACGACCACGGCGCCGAGCCAAATCCCGGCCGGCCGGCACCGCTCCACGACCAGGTTGATCCTGTGGTCGGGCGACTTCGTCATGTCGGGACTCCGCTCTGCACCCCGCTGGCGGACCGGAGTTCGAAGGCGGGGTTGATCATCGCGAGTTTGCCACGGTGCTTTCCCACCATGCCCTCGGCCACGACTGTCGATCCGCTGCGGAGACCGCTGATGGAGCGCCGACCGAGGAAGACCAGCGTGATCGCCTCGCCACTACGGTCCACGAGCACACACTCGAGTGCGGAGGCTCCGGAGAGTGGCTGAACGCGCACGGTCTTGACCCGACCGGCAACCTTGGCTCTCGAGCGCCACCGCAACGCCGAAATCGGCTGAGCTTCGGGTGACGTCGGCCAGTCCGGAGTAGATCCCGCAGGAGCGCGAACGACGGACTCGGTCTTGGACGAGTGCGCCTTGAGCACCGTCTCGACAACGAGTGGGGTCTCCATGAGACCAGGGACGACGTGAAATGGAATGACCGTGGCGTTGACGTGCGGAAGCTGGCTGACGATGTCAACGATCCGGTCCGCCGTCTGATCGTGGAGCACGCGGCGCCATGTCTTGCCGTACGAACGCCGAGGCAGGAGGATGCTGACCTCGGTCTCTCCGTCGGTCAGCTCGGCCGCCAGCTCCAACGCCGCTCGTCCGAGACGGCGGTCGGGACAGTCGATGACGTCCAACGGGAGGCGTGCGAGACCCAATTGTTGCCACCGGGAGATCAAGAGCTCGGCGCGTTTGTAGTCGATGTTGAAGTGCACCGCGTGTACGTCGTCGGGAGTGAGGGTGCGTGCGTATTGAATGGCCCTCGCCGTGGCCAGATCGATCTTGTCGACCAGGATCACGACGACGTGCCGGCGGAGCACCTTGGCTTCGCACGCCGCAACCGCTGCGCCTTCTTCGAGAACGGCGTCTTCCTCCCGGTACTCCCGGTTCGTCCGAACCAATGCGAACACGATCAGCGGCATCACGATGACGACGACCCAGGCACCCTGTGCGAATTCGGCGACAGCGAAGACGACCACCACCACCGCGCACACGGTTGCGGCCACGGCGTTGACCGCGACGCCCTTGCGCCAATGCTGGTCTCGGTGCCGCCAATGGTGGGTCACCATGCCGGCTCCTGCCATGGTGAACCCGGTGAACACCCCGATGGCGTACATCGGGATGAGGGCGGCCACCTTCGCGTCCGTGGCGAGCAGGAGCACGATGGAGGCGCCGGCGAGAAGCAGTATCCCGTTGGAGAACACCAGCCGGTGACCCCGGACGGTGAGTTTGCGGGGCAGGAAGGAGTCCTCGGCGACGAAGCTGACGAGGAACGGGAAACCCGTGAAACTGGTGTTGGCCGCCAGAATGAGGATGAGCGCAGTCGCGATCTGCAAGGCGTAGAAGAGGGCGTGACCGGCGGGGCTCGAGCCGTAGACGAGCTTGCCGATTTCGGAGACGACCGTCGGAGTGCCCGAGACGAATGGCACGGAGTGGGTCAGCGCCGCCAGGACCGACACCCCGAGGAACATCGCCCCGAGAATGGAGCTCATGAGGACCAGGGTGGTCCGCGCGTTGTTGGCCTGGGGTTCCCGGAACACACTCACGCCGTTGGATATGGCCTCGGTTCCGGTCATCGCCGAGCTCCCGTTGGCGAAGGCGCGGAGAAGGAAGAACGCTGACACCCCGAGGATGAGGCCGCCACTCGCATGGCCTAGTGGGACCATCCCGTGGCTCTGTGGTGCTTTTGCCAGGTCCCCGGCTGCTTCACGCCCCAATCCGACGCTGATGAGCAAGGCCATGTTGGCGATGAAGAAGTAGGTCGGCACCGCGAAGAACCGACCGGCCTCTCGGATCCCCCGCAGATTACCGAAGGCCAGGATCACGACGAACGTGATCGACAGGGGAATGGCGTAACCGTCCAGAGCAGGTGCAGCCGAGATGATCGCATCGGCACCGGCTGCCACCGACACCGCGACGGTGATCGTGTAACTGATCAGAAGAGCGGCTCCGGCGATCTGCGCGATGTTCGGACCGAAGTTGTCCCGGCTCACGACATAGGAGCCACCCGCCTTGGGATAAGACCGGACGACATCTCGATAGCAAATCGTCACCACGGCGAGAACGGCGAGGATCGCGGCGGTCATCGGCGTGACGATCGAAAATGCCGCCAGCCCGGCGATGGGGACCAGGATCCGCAGCATCTCCTCGCTGGCATAGGCCGACGACGACATGACGTCCGAAGACAGAACGGCCAGCGCCGTGGGCTTCCCCAGTCGCTGACCGTGGAGTTCGTCGCTGACCAGGGGCGGCCCGAGGAGGACTCGCTTCACGCGATAGCGGAGGCTCTCCGGGAGGCTCGCGGCCAGCGTGGTGTCGGTGCGCGCCGGCGAGCGAGTCAGTTCGTGGACGGGATAACTGACCTCTCTTTCGCTCGTGGTGTCGATTCCCGACATGCCGCCTGTTCTAGCTCCTCACGACCGGCCATGCCTCCAGGCGGTCGCCGCCTCTGGGCGCGAAAGACGTCGAGAAATCGCCCTCCGACCAGGATTTGAGCACGCGATTTGGTACCGTGTGCCGCCGCGGTCGACTCTCGACCGGCGTCATCGTCGATGCTCTGACCAGAGGGGATATCCGATGGAACCTCGAACCGACTCAGCGGTTCCCGGGCGGTCGGTGGCCGCTCGCCTCCACGTCAATCAACGCACCCTGCAGCTGGCCCTGGGGGCCCTCTGGATCATCGACGGGCTCCTCAAGTTCCAGCCGAAGCTGTTCAACCCCGGCCTGGTCTCGACGGTCATCAGGCCGATGGCGGCTGGTCAGCCTGCGGTCCTCGGTTCCACCATCGGCCATATGGCCAACTTCCTCTCGCATGAAGTTGCGATGTGGGACGTCCTGTTCGGGCTGATCGAGGTGGGCATCGGGGTCGGCATCTTGTTCCGCCGTTCGTTGAAGCCGGCCCTGGCGGCCTCCTTCGTGTGGGGCATCGGGGTCTACATCTTCGGTGAGGGTCTCGGCATGGTGTTCACGGGCCACACTTCTCCTCTCGTGGGTGCGCCCGGAGCTGTGTGTTTCTACCTGCTCCTGGGACTGATGCTGTGGCCGCGCTCCGAAGGAAACGAGGAAGGTGCGGTCGGAACCGAGTCTTCGGCCGCAGCCCGAGGCCTGTTCGGCGGGACCGGGTCGCTCCTCGTCTGGGCGGCCATCTGGGTATTCGAGGCCGTCGTCTGGCTGTTCCCGTTCAACCGGACCGGGAACGCCATCTCGAACCAGATGCTCGGCGCGTCGGCGGGCGAGCCCGGCTGGTACGCGCGACGCGCTGAACTCGCTGGGTCATGCTTTCGTCGGTGCCGGCATCGAGGTGGCGGTCATCCTCGCCGCGCTGTCCCTCGTCATCGCCCTCGGCCCACTCGTGTCGAACCGCCCGCAGGTGTTCATCGGTCTCGGCATCGGCCTCGCCCTCCTCTACTGGGTCACGGGTGAGGGACTGGGAGAGATCCTGACCGGCTCGGGGACGGACCCCAACAACGGTCTCATCGTCGCCCTGATCGGGCTCGCCGTCCTGCCACTCGTTGCCGCCCGGAACGACGAGCCTGCGCCCGCCGCCCGACTCGTGGCCGCCCGTCCACTGGCGGGCGTCCTCACCGTCCTCACGCTCGCCGTCGTCCCGTTGGCCGCCGCGGTCGTTCCGACCTCGAGCGATGCCGTGGCGACGTCGGCGACGACCACTGCATCATCGGGTGGTTCATTCATGAAGGGCATGTCGATGTCCGGGTCCTCCAACCGCGCCTCGTCGGCGTTCAAGACCGGTCACCGGGGGAGGGCCGACACCGGACACTCCATGAACATGTCGGCCATGGCCGGCCTGAACGTGACGGATCCCAACTGGAAGTACACGGGGCCGGCCCTCCCGGCGGTCGAGGTCAACGAGCTCACCGTGTCGAGCGAGGAGCAGGACAAGGGCCACGAGATGCAGACGCCCGACTGCACGGCCAAGCCGAGCGCGACGCAGGTTCTGGGTGCCTCCCAGTACGTGCAGGCAACGTCGGCCGCGGTGGCCAAGTACGCGCGCCTCAGCTCGGCCGTCGCCGCTGGTTATGTACCGATCACGAGCACCCGCTACCCGGTCGTGCACTACCTGAATTTCAGGTACATGAACCGGCAGGACATCATGAACCCCGACGCCGTGGATTCACTCGTCTATGCGACGACGCCATACGGACCTGTGTTGGTTGCCGCGATGTTCCTGATGCCGGGCGGAGGTGACGGGCCGATGCCGTACGGCTGTCTGGTGCAATGGCACGCACACACGAATTTGTGCACCAGCGACACCACGGGTCAGATCGACGGCCTCCAGCCGTGCGACGCCGGATCGCACGCCGATCCAACCACGCCGTTCATGACCCACGTCTGGCAGGTACCCGTCGCCGGCGGACCGTTGGCCATCGACCCCTCCGACCTCCAAGTCGTGGAGGCGGCGATCATGGCGCAGGAGAAGGGCCTCGCCCCCACGACCACGGGGACGCCGTCGCCGAGTTGATCGCAGGGGTCGCAGCGGCGCGCGTGGCGGTGAGCGTCACGACACACCAGCCGGGCGCGGCTCGAAGGCGAGGCTCGTCGACTCGGGCAGCTCGTCGATGCTCGTCGCAACCTGATCCATCTCAGGCCCTATCTCAGCCGCCAGAGGTCGCAGTCGATCGAGATCGAAGCCGTACACACCTGCCGCGTTGACACCGACCATCTGCGCCACCTCTCCGGCGTCCAGGCCTGAATATGTGTGGCTCAGTGCTTCGCGCGTGTGGGGGAACGTGCCCTCCTCGTGTGGGAAGTCGCTTCCCCACATGATGCGGTCGACGCCGACGAGGGCGCGGTCCAAGGCGTCTTCTCGTGTCATGAAGCTGGTCCCGACCCAGCAGTTCGTCGCCCAGTACTCGCTCGGATTCCGGCCGAGCCGGAACGGTTCGAGGAACGTCAGTGCCCCGATCCGGCCTGCATCCTGCTTGGCTTGTATGTGGTCCATCGCCTGAAGCGTGGTCGGGATCCACTTGGAGCCGGCTTCGGCCACGACGAACTTCAGACCCGGGAACCGGTCGAAAACGCCCGACATGATGAGCGACCACACCGGTCGATGCGAGTAGAAGCTCGCTTCGAGCACGAACAGAGCCAGGGTGGCGGGAAAGAAGCCCTCGCTGGGTGAACCACCGCCGCCGTGGACACTCACCACGACACCACGCTCCGCGCAGGTTCGCCAGACCGGGTCGTACACCGGTGAATGCAACGGATCGATACCACTGCCGGGCGGCACGCCGGGAAGCAGAGCGCCGCCACTGAGCCCGTGGTCGGCGATCCAATTCACGTCCCGAACCGCCTCGTCGACGTCGTTCAAGAGAATCTGGCCGACTCCCGCTCGTCGGCCTGGGAGCGCGGCGCAGAATTCGGCCAGCCAGCGGTTGTGGGCGCGGAGACCAGCCAGGCGCAGCCGGTAATCCTGGGCCGGAGGCGTGGGCGTCACCAGGCCGCTCGTGGGGAAGAAGGGTGGAACGGTGTTGGGGTAGACGACCTCGCCCACGATGCCGTCGGCTTCGAGGGCCGCCTGGCGAACGTCGGTGTCCCAGTTGCGGTTGGCATCAGGTGCCGTCAGATCTCTGAACGGATTGGAGTACCCCGCCAGCCAGCGGTCGAACTCTTCGTGGAATCGTGCCTCGAGGTACGGCCGGTAGTCGGCCAGATCGGCACCGGCGTGGCAGTCCGAGGAGATCACGGTGTAACGCTCCATTGGAACTGGAATGTAGGTCCATCTCTCCTCTCGATCAACGTCCCACGCTCGGACTGAGCACCGCTCGTGTGACCACGTCGCGGAACGTAGAGTCCACGGCGGTGACGATCCCCGTCCAGGTGACCTTCGACTGCGCTGACCCCCATGCCATGGCCCGGTTCTGGGCTGCCGCCCTCTCCTACGAGAAGGAGGACCACTCCGAGCTGGTGGAGAGCCTGTTGCAGGCGGCGGCACTCCAGCCCGACGACACGGTCGTCGTGGACGGGGGGCGGCAGTTCGCGGACGTGTCGGCCTGCCGTGACCCAGCGGGATCGGGACCGCGGATCTTCTTCCAGCGGGTCCCGGAACCGAAGTCCTCGAAGAACCGCGTCCACCTCGACCTTCACGTCGGACAAGAGCGCTATCAGGGCGAAGCCGACCGCCTCGAGGCGCTGGGGGCTCGCCGACTCTGGTACAGCGACGACCGAGGGGCCGAGTGCTGGACGATGGCTGACGTCGAAGGGAACGAGTTCTGCGTGGATTGAGCGGGGCCGCGTAGAACGGGGACGGACCGAGCTGGAGCCGCCGTACCGAGAATGAGCGCGCCGGAGGGATGCGAACGCATGAAGATCGACGTGATGCTCTCGGGCTCCGTGTTCGACGCGGCACGAAGAGCCCAAGAACTCGAGCAGATCGGTGTCGACGGCGTCTTCAGCTTCGAGAACGCCCACGACGTGTTCTTCCCGCTCGTCGCGGCGGCGCCCGTCTGCTCGCTCGACCTCTTGACCAACGTCGCCATGGCCTTTCCGCGGAGCCCGGTTCATCTCGCTCATGCGGCCTACGACCTCCATGTGCTCTCTGGCGGCCGGTTCCGACTCGGTTTGGGATCGCAAGTGCGGGCCCACGTCGAGAACCGGTACGGATCGGTGTGGGGAAAGCCGGTTCAGCACATGCGCGAGTCGGTCTTGGCGACGCAAGCCATTCTGCGTTCCTGGCAAGAGGGGCAACCGCTGCGTTTTGAGGGGACGTATACGAGGCACACACTGATGCCCCCCATCTTCGATCCCGGACCCAGCCCACACGGTGTGCCCAAGGTGCTCGTCGGCGCCCTCGGGCCGAAGATGCTGCAGATGGCAGCCGAGATCGCGGACGGCGTGCTCGTGATGCCGTTCAACTCGGAGCGGCACATGAGGTCTCGGACGATGCCGGCGATCGAAGCGGGGCTGGCGAACGCCCGACGAGACCGTTCCGACATCGAGCTCACGGCCGAGGTCATCGTCTCCGTCGGCCGCAACGAGGAGGAGCTGGCGGCGGCCAACGGCGTGCGCTTCCTCCTCGCCTTCTACGGCTCGACCCCCGCCTACCGGCCCGTCCTCGACGTCGAGGGCTGGGGCGATCTCCAGCCCGTGCTCAACACGATGTCGAAGCGCGGGGAATGGATCGAGATGGCCGGCCTGATCGACGACGAAATGGTGAGGACTCTCGCCGTGCGGGGCACCCCGTCGGAGTGCGCCGAGCAGATCTCGTCCCGGTTCGGGCACTGCGATCGCATCTGCGCCTACTTTCCCGGATACGACGCGTCCGACGAGCTGGTGGCCGAGTTCGTCCATGCGGTGAAGGCTCACTCGTGAGCCCGAACGATCCGGTTCTCCTCGACGTCACCGGCGGCGTGGCCACCATCACCCTGAACGACCCGGCCACGCGGAACGCCTTCGGCGCGCGGATGGGGCGGGAACTGGCCGAGGCCTACCGGCGGTGTGATGGAGACGACGCGGTCCGCGCCGTCATCCTCACCGGGACTCCGCCCGCGTTCTGCTCGGGGGCCAACATGTCCGAGGGTGCCGCGACGTTCCGATCCCGGGACGAGGCGACCTTCAGCGCGGCGGGCGTCGCCACCCCGGCGTGGCGGGTGCGCAAGCCCGTCATCGCGGCGGTGAACGGGCACGCCATCGGGATCGGGTTCACGCTGACGCTTCAGTGCGACATCCGGATCTTCGCCGCCGCGGCGAAGTACGGCGTCGTCCAGGTCAGACGAGGCGTGATGGGTGACGCGTACTCGCACTGGACCCTTCCCCGTCTCGTTGGCCTATCCACCGCCGCTGAGATGCTCCTCACCGGTCGGACCTTCGACGGGGCCGAGATGAAGGACATGGGTCTGTGCCGGCTGGTGCTGCCGAACCACGAGGTGCTGCCGGCGGCCACCGAGTTGGCCCGGGACATCGCCGCCAACACCGCGCCGTTAGCGGTTGCCCTCAGCAAGCAGCTGTTGTGGCGCACCTGGGAGTGCGACGCCGACCAGGTCGAGGCCCTCGAGACGGACTACCACCATCGGCTGATGGCCCATCCGGACGCGGCCGAAGGCGTCCGTGCCTTCCTCGAGAAGCGATCACCCCGGTGGCAGAGTGGCGCGGAGAGTTGACACCGGCGTCTTCCCGCCTGTTCCTGAGAGCAGGCTGAGCGAACCGGCACGAGTGAAACAACGACGTGCCGACCCTCCGCACCGTGCATAACCTGAGGCGGTGAGCGCGCCGCGCGTGGTCGTCGTCTCGGACAGCCACCTCTCGCCGTGGGCCGTCGAGGCGGAACGCAACTGGTCGGCTGTCGTCAGGCACGTGGACGCCGTCCGACCCGACCTCGTGGTCCATGTCGGCGACCTCACGCTCGACGGCCAGCACCATCCCCACGAGCTCCAGCACGCTCGCAGTGAACTGGACCGGCTCGGGGCACCCTGGATAGCAGTCCCAGGGAACCACGACATCGGGGACAACCCGGGCCTCGGCGACGATCCCGACGAGGCTGTCACGGCCGACCGGCGCTCGCGCTGGCTCGAGCACGTGGGCCACGACTACTGGGCCGTCGAAGTCGGGGCATGGCGACTGCTCGGTCTGGACGCGCAGCTCTTCGGGAGCGGCCTCGACGCCGAAGCCGAGCAGTGGGACTTCCTCTCGGCCGAGCTCACCCGTTCGACGCGTTCGATCATGATCTCCCACAAGCCCGTGACCGCAGCGGACACCGAGCTCGCGACCGCGCCGCGCTACCGCTTCGTTCCTGCTCCCGGCCGCGACCAGCCTCTCCGAACGTCTCGACGACGCCGGGGTCGAGGTCGTTCTGAGCGGGCACGTACACCAGTACCGATCCCTCCGCCACGGATCGCAAAAGCACGTGTGGGCACCGACCTGTTGGGCGGTGCTGCCCGAGGCGATGCAGGTCAGCATCGGCGCCAAGCGATGCGGCATCCTGGCGCTCGAGCTCCCCGACGACGGGGGAGGCGAACCTGTCCTGGAGTTCGTGGTGCCCGACGGTCTCGCTCAGCTGACGCTGGCCGAGAACGCCTTCGATCCGTATGCGGCGGCGGGCACGCTCTGAGCTCCACCGGCACGGGACGCACTGACCAGTGCTCGAGCGAGCCGGTAGGACGCCGCTGGGCACCTGGCCGACGCCGCTCGAGCCGGCGCCCCGACTGTCATCTCACCTGGGCCTGCGACCAGGAGACCTGTGGGTCAAGCGGGACGATCTCACCGGGCTCGGCGGAGGCGGGAACAAGGTGCGCAAACTCGAGCACCTCTGTGCCGAGGCGCTCCGCCACGGCTCGACGATGCTCATCACCAGCGGTGCCGCCCAGAGCAACCATGCCCGCACCACTGCCGCCGCAGCGGCGCGCCTCGGTCTCGGCTGCGTGCTCGTGCTCGCGGGCTCCCCGCCCGCTCGGGCGACCGGCAACGTGGCGTTGGACGGTCTCCTGGGTGCGGACATCGTGTGGGTGCCCGACGCGGACGACCTCGAGCTGGTCGAGCGGTCCGAGGCGGAAGCACGTCGGCTGAGCGACGAGGGGCATCGGGTCTCGTTGATCCCGTACGGGGGCTCCAGCGTGACGGGCGCCCTCGGTTACGTCGATTGCGGGCGGGAGCTGCTTGACCAGAAGCCGGATCTCCGCCACGTCGTCGTCGCTGTGGGTTCCGGCGGGACGATGGCGGGCCTGGTCGCGACGCTCGGCCCGGAGCGGGTCCTCGGCGTCGACGCGGGCGCCCTGCCCGATCCCGACGAACGCGTGGTCGAGCTCGTCGTGGGCCTGGCCGACGCCGGGGTCGAATCACCAGGGCGTGGTCCGCTACGGCTCCGCCGGGACCAGATCGGTCCGGGCTACGGAGTCCTCACGCCGGGGGCGGGTGACGCGCTGCGCGCCGCCGCCCGCAGCGAGGGCCTCGTGCTGGACCCCGTCTACACGGCCAAGGCGCTCAGCGGCCTCGCCGCCTCCGTCGCGGACGGCGACGTGGCCGCCGGCGATCCGGTGGTCTTCGTCCACACCGGTGGCCTGCCCGGGCTCTTCGGCCACGACTCTCTCGGACTCGCCGAGCTCTTC
Source organism: uncultured Acidimicrobiaceae bacterium (assembly GCA_963824445.1). Taxonomy (GTDB): domain Bacteria; phylum Actinomycetota; class Acidimicrobiia; order Acidimicrobiales; family RAAP-2; genus Bog-473. Next base: position 119,884 of record CAWGPG010000007.1, read on the forward strand.
GTGTGAGAGGCAGGCCTCTCTCTAGCGCCAGCGGAAATCGGGTTCCCGGCGCTCCATGTAGGCCCGGCGTGCCTCCGCCGCGTCATCGAAGGCGAGCAGTCGGGCGGTGTAGTCCTGTTCGGTGCGGTAGGCGTCGCGGAATGGCAGGTTCTCCACTCGGTTCATCGACTCTTTGGCCAGACGGAGCGCGATCGGACTCTTGGCGGCGAGCTCGGAGGCGAGGGCCCGAGCGGTCCCGGCGAGGTCGCCTGGCGCGACCACGGCGCGGACGGCACCCAGCCGGTGGAGCTCCTCGGCGTCGACCTGCTCGCCCGTGAAGAACATCTCGCGGGCCTTGTGCCGGCCGACGAGGAGTGAGAGGTGGGCGCTCGCCCCGAGGAGGCCCACGTTGATCTCGGTGGTGCCGAACCGCGCCCCCTCCGCCGCGATGAGGATGTCGCAGCAGGCGGCGAAGGCGAGCCCGGCGCCGAGCGCAGGTCCGTTGATGGCCCCGATCACCGGGACCGGGCAGTCGACGATCGCCCACATGGCGTCACGGGCGACACGCCCTCGGTCGAGCACCAGTGCCGGCGGCAACTCGTCGACCGGTCCCCGGTCAGCGACCGTCTTGAGATCGACCCCGGCCATGAAGGCCTTGGTGCCCGTCGCGGTGAGGATGGCCACGCGGACGTCGCGGTCGTCGCCGAGCACGCTGAACACGTCGCGCAGCTCGGCCAACGTGGCGGTGGTGACCGCGTTGACGGGCGGCCGGTCCAAGGTGACGGTCGCGACGTGGTCGCGGAGCTCGACCGTCACGTCACCCATGCACTCGGTCCTTCAAACGCTCGTGTGCTACGGGTCGACCGTCAGCGTGAAGGTCTGGGAGGCGCCGGAGGCGACCCCGTTGGACGCGTTCAGAGTGATCTCGTAGGTCCCTTGGCTTCCAGACGCGGGGGTGCCCGTGATGACAGCCTTGCCGCCCTTCTTCGGCTTGAAGGTCACACCGCTCGGAAGCGGTCCGCTCTCGCTCAACGTTGCGGCCGGATAGCCCGACGTCTTGACCTTGAATTTGAAACTCGTGCCGGTCGTGGCCGTCACCGCCGACGCCGAGGTGAAGGCCGGCGCCTGGTCGACCGTCAACTGGAAGGTCTGCTTCGTGGTTCCATCCGAGCTCGTCGCCATGAACGTCACGGTGTAGACGCCGCCCGTCTGGGGTCCCGGAGTTCCCGAGATGGTGGCGGTGCCGTTGCCGTTGTCGACGAAGGTCAATCCGCTGGGCAACGTCCCGTTCTCGGTCAGCGTCGGGTTCTCAGGGCCGGAGGTCGTGACGTGGAAGACGAACGCCGTTCCCGCCGTCGCCGTCCCCGTTCCGGGTGAGGTGAAGGTAGGCGCGGAGTTCGACCCGACGGTCTGCAGCACGAAGTCCGACGAGGTCGTGAAGTACGGGTCGCCGCTGTAGCTCGCCTTGACGGTGAAATTCCCCGCCGACGAGAACGTGATGGTGCACTGTGCCTTCCCGCCCGAGACCTGCAGGTTTGAGCACCCCGGCGGAGTCGTGTTGCCCACCTTGAAGGTGATCACGCCCGTGAGCGCGCCTGAGCCGGACGTCCTGGTCACCGTCGCGGTGAACTGAACATGGCTCCCCACCGGAACATCCGGCGGCTGGCTCGGCGTGATGCCGAGCACCGTGTTCCCCTTCGAGATCGTCACGGCCACCTGGGGGCTGCTCGCCGATCCGGCCGCATTCGTCGCCACGACTTGGAAGATGAAGTACGGCACCTCGGGTACCGAGGTCGCACTGACGGTGCCGGTGTTGGCGTCAATGGAGAGCCAGCTCGGCGCACCCGGCGCGAGCGAGTAGGTGGGACTCGGACTGGGGTTCCCGCTGACCGACGAGGTGGCGGAGTAGGCGGTCCCGACGGTCACCGAGTCCGGGCTGCTCACCGAAACCGAGTCGACGGTCACGGTGTTCGAGTGTGCCGAGTTTGGACTGGTCCCGGTGGCGTTGGTGGCGGTCACGGTGAAGCTGTATTGGCCGTCCGGGGTCAGTCCGCCGACGGTCGCCTCGTCGGCGGAGCCGTCGGTGCTGGTGTTGGCGCCACCGGGCGACGCCGTCACGGTGTACGAGGTGATGGTCGACTGCCCGTCTGATGCGGGTGGTGACCAGCTCACGCTGGCCGAGCCCAGACCCGGGACCGCCGAGACGTCCAGGGGAGCGGTGGGCACGTCCAGAACCGTGAGGACGAAACTCTGCGTCGCGTCGGGAGACACCCCGTTGGACGCCGTGATCGTCACGTCGTAGACGCCCGATGTGCCGGACGACGGCGTGCCCGCAATCGTGGCGGTGCCGTTCCCGTGGTCGGTGAAGCTCACTCCGCCGGGCAGTTCGTTCGCCGGGGCCTTGAGCGTGACTTTGTTGTCGCCTGCGGGATCGACGCCCGGATTCGTGGTCACGGTGAAGGTCGTTCCCGCGTGGCCGACGGTGAAGTCGGTGGAAGCGGCCGATGTGATCGTCGGGGGTGCGACCGTGTACGAGAACTGGTCGGAGGATTGGTCCTCGCTCGAGATCTCCTGTCCCGAGTTACCCGGGTTCGGCACTCCCACCGTGACGTCGACGGTCACCGAGTCGGCGCCTCCGCAATCCTGGAAGTCCGACACCGCGCCCGGCGTGGTGGCCGTGAGGACCGAGTCGCTCACGACGTGGACGTTCGTCGCCGTCGCGATGTCATTGCATGCGTCGGTGAAGGTCACGACGTTGGCCGACGACGTCCCACCACCCTCGAAGCCGCTGCCCTCGATGGTGACCGGAGTCCCCCCGACGCCCGATCCGCTGGTGGGCGAGACGCTCGTGACCTCTGGGATCTGCTCGAGGAACGAGTCCGAGGCCACGACGGGCGTCGTGCCGGTCGGAAGCACGACCTCGACATCGGTGGGAAGCCCCGCCCAGCTGCACGACGACGCCGCGTTGGCCGAGTCGTCCGGTGCCGCGACGACGATCTGGCTGTCCGACGAGGAGAGGAACTGTGAGGAAGGGACCATGACGAAATGCCCGTCGCCGGCACATGCTCCGTCGACGAACTCGAGGGCGGTGGCCCCGGTGAAGCCGAAGCCGCTCACGGTGACCTGCTCGCCGCCGTCGATGAAGCCGGCCGACGGCGTGACACCGGTGACGGCCGCCGACACGTACGTGAATTGGTCTGCCGGACTCGTGGAGTTCTCGCCGGCGCCGGTCTGCGCGACGACGTCGGCGGTGACGCTTGACGCGTCACCCATGTTCTGGCTGTAGTCCGGTGTCTCGACCTGGGCACTGGTGCCTTCGGCGCTGACCGACTCCACGATGCCGAGCAGGTTCGCCCCTCCGGGACCCTCGAACGCGGCGACCATGTTCTGCGTGAAGCCGGAGCCGTCGACCGTCACCGGGGTACCCCCGCCGACTGGGCCGGCGTCCGCGGCGACGCTCGCCACAGTCGGCGGACCGAAGACGTACACGTCGGCCGCCGAGATCTGCGACGTACCCCCGGGTGTGGTCACGGTCACATCGGCGGTCACGTTCTGCGCGTCCGGCGGAAGGTCCGCGGACACGTCCGGGGTCGTGATGTCGATGTTGGAGTCGTCCGGCACCTGACCCGCCGAGACCGGGATGCTCACGTCGGCGGATCCGAGATGGAAGTCGACCTGGGTCGCGCCGGTGAAGCCCGATCCCAGGATGTCGATGGCCTGCCCTCCGTCGACCGGCCCCGCGCTCGGGGCGACGCCGGTCACCATCGGCGTGCCGCCCTGCGCCAGAGCCGGTGCCGCACCGAGCACGGGCAGTGCCGCTCCGGCCGCGGCCAGCAGGCTGACCACGGCCACGCCGCGCCTGGTCAGGATCGTCCTTGTGCCACTCCTCCGTCTCGCCACATCGCCTCCGTGTGTCGATGGCCCCCGAGTGCCGCCTCGTCGCGAGATCTTCCCACTTCCCGCGATGGTGTGCCGCGCGCCGATGCCGGGAGGCCGAAACCGACGCCGGACCTGCGTCTGACCGCCAGACCCGCCCGCCGGTGACGCTCAGCGCCGACCGAGCTCCTCGGCGCGATCATGGAGCGTCGCCCGAAATTCGGGGTGGGCCACGTCGGCCAATCTGTGCGCCCGTTCGCGGACGGTCAGCCCGGTGAGCTCGGCGGCGCCGTACTCGGTGACCACGACCCCGGTGTGGTGCCGTGGGGTGGAGACCACGGAGCCTTCGGGAAGCAACCCAACGATGCGGGACATGGTCTCCCCCCGGTGGACGGCGGTCGAGCGCAGGCAGATGAGCGAGTGCGCGTCCAGGTGGAGCTCTGCACCGGCCACGAAGTCCTCGTGCCCGCCCACACCTGAGATCTGCCGGCCATCGATGCTGTCGGCCACGACCTGGCCGTAGAGGTCGACCGAGAGGGCGCCGTTGATGGAGACGAGGTTGGCGTTGCCCGCGATCACCGATGGGTCGTTGACCGTCTCGACCGGAAGGAAGGCGACATCGGCATTGCCGTCGAGCCACTCATAGAGCTCAGCCGTCCCCAGGGCGAACGTGGTGACGGAGACGCCGTCGAACACGCCCTTGGCGTCGTTGGTCACCTTCCCCGCCTGATGGAGACGCATGAGGCCGGTGGTGAACATCTCGGAGTGGACACCGAAACCACCGAGCGAACCTCTGGCGAGCTCCGTCGCGACCATGTTGGGGACAGCTCCGATCCCTGTCTGAAGGGTGGTGCCGTCGTGCACGTAGGCCAAGGCGTGGGAGGCGATGGCGGCGTCCAGCTCGTCGGCGGGAGACTCGGTGAGCGCGAACGGAGGGGCGTCCGACTCGACCAGCACGTCGACCAGGTCCACCGGAATGGTGTTGTCGTAGGCGGGCGCCAGGCTCGCCGTGCGGGGCAAATTCGGGTTCACCTCCATGATGAGCAGGCGGTCGGGATCCTCACCGGCGCGGAGCAACTCGGGCCGGGTGGCGCCGACGTGCAGCGACAGGTTGACGAACCCGCCGGCGGGGGGCGCCCCCTGAGCCACCATGACTCGCGGGGAGAACCGGGCGAGGATGGGCGCCATCTGACGGAAGCCTCCGGGCACGAGCTCCACCTGGTGTCCCTGGGAGAGCAGCAGGCGCTCGGCCGGGCCGAAGAAGCCGCAGCGATAGCGCACGCCCGGCTTGGTGAAGACGTCGTAGACGTTGAGGCAGAGGGCCCCACCCAGGACCAGGTCGTCCCAGTCGTCGCGCCGTCCGAGCGCACCGAGGAACGCGTCCGGGTTCGCGGGCCCGAGACCGAACCCGATGCTGTCGGTCGCCCGGATGCAGTCGACCGCTTGCTCGAGGGTGAGGACGTCGGGCACGGCCCAACTCTCCCACCCGCCGTGACACCCCAGGTGAATCGATGACTTTCGGCCCTAGCGACCGGTCGGATGGCGCCGCCACAATGGCGCCCGACACCCTCCTCTTCCCAGACAAGGTGCTTGGAGACTGGCGGCCGACTCCCTCGGTCGCCATTTCCAATTCGCGCCACTCGGTCGCCATTTCCAATTCGCGCCATTGGACGAGCGGATCGCCGCCGGGCGCGCGGCTCGGGCCTGATCGACGCCCCTGGCTAAGCTCCCGCTTCCCGGTCCATGTGAACCTCCGATCCTCTTGAAGGAGGCGGTCGATGACACCCGAGCAGGCGGACGCAGGTCGGATCGTGGTGGGCTACGACGGCTCACCGTCCTCGGCCGACGCGCTCGACTGGGCGGCGCACCAGGCGCAGCTCACGGGCAGCAGGCTCGAGGTGATCATGACGTGGGAGTGGCCACCGAGTCTCGGCTGGTCCGTCCCCATCCCCGACGACTTCGACCCCGAGGGAGACGTGCAACGGAGCGTCGACCAGGCGCTCGATACGGTGCGTGATCGGTATCCCGCGGTTCCGCTCGACGCGAGGGTGGCCAACGGACACCCCGCACCGGTGCTCGTGGACGCGTCGAAGGGGGCCGCACTGCTGGTGGTGGGCAGCCGCGGGCACGGCGAGTTCGCCGGCATGTTGCTCGGATCCGTCTCGGAGTACTGCGCCACCAAGGCGCACTGCCCCGTGCTGGTCCACCACAGCACCTGAGAGGGATCCCCCGACGCTTCAGATCCGATTGAGGGCGCGCTCGCGTTCTGATCGTGCGCCGCGCACCTGGGCCATACCCGGACCGCCGGCCGTCGGACCGGCGGCGTGATCAGGGGGTCGGTGCCCCACCAGTGCGCCCAGGGTCGCTCCGGTCGACGCCTGCAGGGAGGCCGGGTTGTACCCGCCCTCGAGGAAGAGCGCCAGCCGCCCCGCTCGGGGTGCGAATCCGGCCGCCACCCGCGCCAGCTCGGCGAAGTCGCTGGCTGAGAGCTCGAGCTGCCCGAGCGGGTCCGCCTCGTGGGCATCGAAGCCACAGGAAACCAGCACCCAGTCCGGTGCGAAGGCCTCCACGGCCGGGCGCGCCAACTCGTCCAGCGCGGCGCGGACGACGTCTCCGGTGGCACCTGGCGGAAGCGGGACATTGAGCGTCAGGCCGGGTGCTCGAGCCCCCCCGATCTCACCCGCCCGTCCCGTGCCGGGGTAGAGCGGGTGCTGGTGGGTCGAGATGTAGAGCACGTCCGGCTCGTCCCAGAAGATGTCCTGGGTGCCGTTGCCGTGGTGAACGTCCCAGTCGATGATCACCACTCGTTCGCCGACCGCGGCGCGCGCCGCGGCAGCGATCGCGATGTTGTTCAACAGGCAGAAGCCCATGGCGTGACCCGCCGTCGCGTGATGTCCCGGCGGACGCACGGCCACGAAGGCCACTCCGTCGGCACACCGTTCCAGCTCGTCGAGCGCGGCCAAACCTGCCCCTGCGGCCAGGCGGGCGGCGTCCCAGGAGTCGGCCCTGGCGTAGGTGTCGGCATCGATGTCCCCTCCGCCCCGCCGGCAGAACTCTTCGAGCGCGGCCAGGTACGCCTGTTCGTGCACCCGTTCGAGGTCCTCGAGCGGGGCAGGGCCGAATGCCGGCCGCACGACCTCCAGGTCGGTGTCCCCGTCGGCGGTCACGCTCCGGACGCCCTCCATCACGGCGGCCAACCGAGACCCGCGGTCGGGGTGGTGTGGGCCGGCGTCGTGGGCGGTGTCGCCGCTCGGGCCGGCGAGCACGAGCGTCGTCATGCGCCGCCCTCGGGAACCTCGTCCCTCTCCGGGGGACGCGCCGGCGATCGAGTTGCCTCTCGCGCCGCCAACGCGGCGCGGGAGTCCTCGGTCTCGGTGATCGAGAAGCGCAGCGAGACCACGCCACCCTCGATGCTCGCGGCTGACCGGGTAGCCGGAGTGGTGGAAGACGTCGAGCATGGGCCGGTTCTCTGACAACGTCTCGGCCCGGAAGACTCGCACCCCCCGGGCCCGGGCGGCGCGAACCAGCTCGTCGAGCAACAACGACCCGATCCCGTGATGCTGATACTCGTCCGCCACCACGAAGGCGACTTCGGCCTCGGGGTTCCCCACTTCCCGGTCGAAGCGTCCCACGCCGATCAGCCGGTCGCCGACGGTCGCCACCAGTGCGAGCCGGTTGACGCCGTCGACGGTGGTGAAGCGCGCCACCTCGGCGTCGGAGAGCCTGGGGTGCACCGAGAAGAAGCGCAGGTATACAGAGTGGGGCGAAAGCGCTCCGTGGAATTCGAGCAGGCGCTGCGCGTCGTCGGGCCGGATGGCGCGGACGCGGTAACGCAGCCCGTCGGCGGACGCGACATCGCGCTCGAGAGCCGCGGTCGGAAGGATGCCCGGCCGCCCAGACCAGGCTGCCGTGGATGCGGTTGCTGCCATGGATGCGACTCCCGGTCGTCTGTCTCCCCCACGCTACGGGCTGCCGGCTCGGCTCGTCGCCCGGTCCGAGCCGACCTACGCTCACGCGTGAGTGTGACGACCTCGACCATGACGGCGTGGGCCGTCGACCGCCCCGGACCGGTGGATGGAGCGCCGCTTCTCCGGCTCCGGCGGCCGGTGCCCCAACCCGGACCCGGCCAGGTCCGCATCCGGGTCCTCGCCTGCGGGGTGTGCCGAACCGACCTGCATCTGGCCGAGGGCGATCTCGCGCCGCGTCGCCACCTGGTCACGCCGGGCCACGAGGTCGTGGGCATCGTCGACGCCATCGGGCCGCGCAGCACACGCTGGCGGGAAGGACAGCGCATCGGCGTGCCGTGGCTCGCCTCCACGTGCGGGCGGTGCCGCTTCTGCATCTCGGGGCGGGAGAACCTCTGCCTCGCTCCGCGCTTCACCGGTTGGGACCTCGACGGCGGCTACGCCGAATTCGTTCTCGTCGACGAGGCCTACGCCTACCTCGTCCCCGAGCGATTCGACGACGTCACCGCCGCGCCGCTCCTCTGCGCCGGGATCATCGGGTACCGCGCCCTGCGCCTCGCCGACCTGCCCGAGGGCGGCCGACTGGGCATCTACGGCTTCGGCGGTTCCGCCCACCTGACGGCACAGGTGGCGATGGCGCAGGGCGCGCCGAGTGCACGTCATGACCCGATCGCCGGCCGCCCGCCGCCTCGCCCTCGAGCTCGGCGCTGCCAGCGCCGGGGCGGCTGACGACCCGCCACCCGAGCCTCTCGACTCGGCCATCCTGTTCGCCCCCGTCGGCTCGCTCGTGCCGGTCGCGCTGGCGGCGCTCGATCGCGGCGGCACACTGGCCGTGGCCGGGATCTACCTCAGCGACGTCCCGCCGCTGCGCTATGCAGACCACCTCTTCGAGGAGCGCACCCTGCGCAGCGTCACCGCGAACACCCGCAATGACGGTGAGGAGTTCCTCGCCGAGGCCGCCCGTATCGGCATCCGTGTTGCGGCGACGCCCTACCCCATGGCGCACGCGGACGCCGCGCTGGCGGATCTGGCCCACGGCCGGGTGAACGGTGCGGCGGTGCTGGTCCCCTGAGTGAAGCCGAACCAGAGGCCATGGCGCGGCACTCTCCACCGGGCGCCGCGTCGGGTTTGCCGGCGGTGCCCCAGCCGATTGACGTCAAATGCGCTGTCTCAGGGCCCTTGGCGATGGGATCCTGGAGCTCTCGGCTGGGGCACGCACGCCGACTGCGCGATCAGGCGGTAGATCGCTCTGGTCATTATCTCCCAGATCCATGTCAACAAACATGAAAAGAAGGCAAAATTTGGCCGAGCCTCACACCAGGGGTTCTACCTGGTCAGCGGCTGAAACGATCGCCGCCAGCTCCCGATCACGGGGGTAGCTGAGCAAGGTGGAGGCTTCGTCGAGGTTAAGCCAGCGCAGCTCGTCGACCTCATGATTGGGATGGAATGAGCCACTCAGCGCCTCCATGACCCAATACGCCACCGCCTTGGGCCGGCCCTTCCTGTCCACGTACTCGGTGTGGCCGACGAAACGAACGAGCCGGCACTCCATGCCCGTCTCCTCACGCACCTCGCGGAGAGCCGCCCCCTCGAAGGTCTCCCCTTCTTCGAGCTTGCCCTTGGGGAACGACCAGTCCTGGTGCACGGGCCGGTGCACCAGGGCGATCTCCAAGCGGGAATCGTGACGCCGGACGATCAATCCGCCTGCCGCCTGCACGACCTGGGTTGGTGGAGGGGGCTCTGCGGTCATGGCTCGTCGCGCCACCGCAGCGAGACTACTGCCGGCGCTCCGTCGCACCGCGGCAATCGACTGGAGGCCACGTCGCACTCGTCCCGCAGTACCCTGACCTGATGGCCGATCGGGCGGACGTCGGAGCGGGAGGCGGGCCCGTCGAGATCGAGTGGCAATTCGATGCCCTCGACCTCAGGCCGGTCGAGCGCTGGCTGGCTGCACTGCCCGCTCACACGCTCGAGGCCCTGGAGAGCGAAACGGTCACCGCACTGGCCATGCCCACCCGCAGGCTGGTCGACACGTATCTCGATACGGACGACTGGCGCCTGGCACGTGCGGGGTTCGTGCTCCGGACCCGCAAACGCGGACGTCACGAGGAGGCGACGCTGAAGGACACGCGGCCGGCGGAGGACAGTGGCCTGCGCCAACGGCTCGAGGTGACAGAGCTCCTTCCTCCCGGTGGCGTCGACGCACTCGGGCCGGGAGGACCGGTCGGACGTCGACTTCGTGCCGTCGCCGGCGCGCACCGGTTGGTCGAGGTGCTCCAGGTGCGCACCCGACGTCGCCCGTTCGTGTTGCGCGTGGGAGGCGTCGACGCAGCGGAGGTCGCGCTCGATGACACAAGCATCGTGGTGGGCAGCGGCCAGAGGCCCATGACGCTGCGCCGCGTGGAGGTCGAGGTCCGCCCCGAGTGGCAGGATCCGCTCGAGCCTCTGGTGTCCGAGTTGCGGGCGTCGTGCGGCTTGCGGCCGGCCAGCCTCTCGAAGTTCGAGGCCGGGCTGCTCGCCGTCGGCCGCACCGTCCCCGCACCGCCCGACCTCGGGCCGACCGAGGTGAGCCCGTCGTCGACCATGGGGGAGCTCGCGTTCGCAGTCATCCGCAGGCAGCTCCGGGTTCTCCGCGACAAGGAACCTGGAACGCGACTCGGGGAGGACCCCGAGGAGTTGCACGACATGCGTGTAGCCACCAGGAGGCTGCGTGCGGCGCTCGATGCGTTCGCCCACGTCCTTCCGGCCCGGGCGGGCTCCTATCGCGCCGAGCTGGGCTGGTTGGGCGCAGTGTTGGGGGAGGTTCGCGACCTCGACGTGCAGCTCGAGGGGCTGCGGGCCGATGCCGGGTCGAGCGCGACGTGGGACGAGGTCCTCGGCCGTGCCGGCCATGCACCGCTCGAGGATCTGGTTGCGCTGCTCGAGCGCGACCGTGAGGCGGCGCGCGCCGACCTGTTGCGAGCACTCGATTCGATGCGCTGGGAGCGCTTGGCCAAGGGCCTCGCGACCATGGTCCGGCAGGGCCCGCTGCGGAGGTCGGTGGCCGGCAACTCGGCCGCTGTGATCGGTGTGCCCGAGCTCGTGGTCCAGCGTCATGACGCGGTCAAGAAGGCAGCGAAGCGCGCCCACCGGTCAGGCCGGGTGGCGGACTTTCACCGGCTCCGGATTCGCTGCAAACGTCTGCGCTACTCACTGGAGTTCGGTTCCGAGCTCTACGAGGGTGCCACCACCCGATACGTGCGGCAGCTGGCCGGGCTCCAGGACGAGCTGGGGCGGATGCAGGACCATGAGGTGGCCGCCACCCGGCTCGCGGAGCTGGCCATCGGTGACGCACCCCTGCCGGCCCCGACCGTCTTCGTGATGGGTGCGCTGGCCGCGAGGCACCACCGAAACGTGGAGCGCCAGCTGCGCCGGCTGCCCAAAGAGGTGGCCAAGGTGGGCGGTCGGGAATGGCAGGACCTGCTTGGCGTCATGGAGCGGCAGCAGGCAGAGGCCGAAGCGGCCCTGCCGCGGGTTCGGCGGACGTTGCACGCCGTCCCCGGTCCACCGGCGGTCGAGACCGAATCGGTCCCGGATGCACCGCGTCCCGTCGAGCGTCCGATCAACCTCGCTGCGCTCAATCATCCGTCTTCGCCGGGCCGTCGCCCGCCCGGCGGATAGGACCGCCTGTCGCGCCCTCACCGCGCCGGCCCGGTCGTCACGCGAGCGGGAACGCCTCCTTCGAGCCCATGACGAGACGCGGGTGCTCGGTGAGGACGAAGTGCAGACGGTCGGTGTCGAGGAACTGCTCGATGTCGCGCCAGATGTCACCGAAGTCGGGCTCGCCCATGTGGGCCCGGTAGTCGTCCATGCTCTCGAACCACTGCACGGTCACGCCGTCGAACCCGGGATCGTCGTCGCCGGAGTAATCGTCGAGCGGGCGCGGGTGCTGCTCGTAGCGCAGGACATGGCTGCCACTCTTGCTGTTGACGATGAGCGGCCCGTGCACCTCGCGCCAATGTTCGTGGAACTCGGCCGGGGTGAGACCGTCCTTGCGGCGGAGCAGGCAGGTGAGCCTGACCATGGGACCTCCTCTTGCTCTCTTCTCTCGTGCCGTGCGACTGTGCCATCACGTCGCCGTTCGACTGTGCCATCCGTCGCCGTTCGACTGTGCCATCCGTCGTCACCCGTCAGTGTGTCCGGCACGGGAGGCGGACGGCGAATTGGTGATCGCTTCGGCCATGACAGGGCTGTCTCGTACGCTGGCGGCCCATGCTTCTCGTCCCGCACCAGGGCCCTTGAGCACATCGCACGCGATCCTGCTCGTGCTGGGAGGCGTCGGCGCCGGCATCTTCAACGGCGTGGCAGGGGGTGGCAGTCTCATCTCCTTCCCGCTCCTCCTGGCGCTCGGCTACCCCGCCTTGACCGCCAACATCACGAACACCGTTGGCATCTGGCCCGGCTACCTGGCGTCCGCTGCGGGCTTCCGCCGAGAGATCGGTGACCAGCGCTCCCGGCTCCTGCGCCTCACTCCGGTCTGCCTGGCCGGCGGCATCGCCGGCGCCGCCCTTCTGCTCACGACATCCGAGGCGACGTTCGCCAGTGTGGTGCCCTGGCTGGTTCTTGGGGCCGCCGCCTTGTTCGCCGTGCAGCCCGCGCTGCGGCGTGTCCTCGACCGCGGCTCGGCGCATCCCCGCACCCGACCGGTGCTGCTGGTGGTAGGGGTCTTCGCCGCGTCTGTCTACGGCGGCTATTTCGGCGCGGCGATGGGCGTGATGTTCCTTGCCGTCCTCGGCCTCGCGCTGCCGTTGTCCCTCGCCCACACCAGCGGGTTGCGCGCCGTCCTCTCCATGATCGTGAACGGCATCGCCGCGGTGGTGTTCCTGATCCACGGGGGCCTGGCTTGGGAGGCCGCGGGCTGGCTCGCCTTGGGCAGCTTCGTCGGCGGTTTCGCCGGAGCTCGCCTCGCGCTCGGCGCTGCCCGCACCAGCGCTGCGCGTCGTCGTGGTCGTCGTCGGCGTGGGCACAGCCGTCAAGTTGCTGGTCTGACCGGAACTCAGCGTTACTACGACACGTGCCATCGTGTCGACACACCGACCTCGGCGTGAACGATCGTCCACCTCCGCGTGAACGATCGCCTCGTCGAAGAGCCGTCAGGTCTCGAGCCGCCTCGAGTCGTCCTGGTCATCCCGTCGACAGGGGGTAGTGCCCCACGACGGCGCGATCGAGACGTCGGCGCGCGGCCGAGCGCGCGGCAACGGCGTCTTCGTTCGACACCGGGACGAAGCGCACCATCGAGCCCGGACGACACTGCCCGAGCAGCCCGAGGTCGGCCGTCACGACAACTGCCACCACGGGATAGCCCCCGAGCGTCGCATGGTCCGGCAGAAGGACGACCGGGTCACCGCCCGGAGGCATCTGAACCGCGCCCGTGACCACACCCTGGGAGTCGAGCTCGGCGCGATCCACGCGCATGGATGTCGATCTGCCGTCCTCGACCCGGAGCCGGAGCCCGACCCGGTTCGAATCGTCTCCGACGACGAAGCGCGACCGGGCCAGCCGTTCCAGCGCGTCGGGGCGGAAACACTCGGGGTGCGGACCAGGGACGACGCGCACGGTCACGGAGGTGTCCTCGGTGTCACGCGGCCACGATCCGGGGGCCAGGTGGTCACCGAGCGGAGGCGACCACGGACCCGCATGGAGCTCCTGCCCCCGTTCGAGCGGACCGGGTCCGATCCCCGACAACTCGTCGGTGGCGCAGCTGGCGAAGGGGCCCGGACCGAGCAACCCGCCGGCCACGGCGAGGTAGCAGCGCATGCAATGGGAGAAGACGCCGATTTGGATTACTTGTCTTCCCGCGATCGGCACCACCTGGCCGGACTGCACTGCGTTGGCGTCCACGCGGACGTCTATCCGGTCCCCCACAACCGCGACGTGGCACTCTCCGATCGCCCGCAACCGCGTGCCGCCGGCGGTGACCTCCAGCGCCCCGGCAGCGTCGACGTTGCCGACGAGCCGGTTCGCCAACGCGTGCGACACCGGATCGGCCGGACCTGCGGCCGGCACGCCTATCGCTGCGACCCCTCTCCGCCCACCATCTTGGAGCGCGGCGCGCCACCCCGGCGCTTCGACCAGCAGGACACGACGCGATGCCCGAGGTGGCGACCATGGTCCGAGGGACAGAGGCTCGGGTTCCAGCGCGTCGCCGGCACCGGCGGCGGTGAGCTGCACGATGTCCCCGGGCGCAAGGGTGGCGTAGGGCGGGTCGAGAAGAGAGAACAAGGGGAACCCCGTGCGGCCGACCAGTTGCCAGCCTCCGGGTGAAGGCAACGGATAGATCGCGGCATGTCCGTTGGCCAGCGCGACGGAGCCGGCCGCCACCGCAGGGCGCGGGCTCTCGCGCCGCGGGACATCGCGCAGCGCCCCGGGCAGGCCGTCGAGATAGGCGAAGCCCGGCGAGAAGCCCATGACCGCCACCCTCAGCGGCTGCCGCGTCAGGAGGCCAACGACGTCGTCCGCGGGACACCCGACGCGCGCCGCGACGTGGTCGAGGTCGGGTCCGTCGAAGGCGCACGGGACAGTGAATTCTCGGCCGGGAGACGACATGCCGGCGCGGTCGATGCGATCAGTGTCGTCCTTCGTCCGGGCGATTTCCTGTGTCAGCGCGCTGGACCGCACTGTGTCGTCGACGACGTTGCGCACCAGGTCGAGATCGAGCTGGGGATCAACCAGCGACAGCATGACCGTGCCGAACCCGACCACCATCTCGACCGCACCTGCGGGCCAGGCGCCGTCGAGATGAGCCGCCAGGTGGCGGCCGGCCGGCGGATCGGACACACCGACCAACAAGGCTCGGTCGCCGAGGTTCCGCACCTCGCCGACTGGCACGGACCGGTTCATGCGCTGAAAATCGTGGCGGAGGCTGGGGGCCTCACGCTGTTGGCAACGGCGCGGCGATCTCGATGTGGGCGTCCTCGAGTGCAGAGCGCACGGCCTGGGCTATCTCGACCGCACCGGGGGAGTCCCCGTGGATGCACAGTGTGTCGACCCAGAGTGTGAGGATCGAACCGTCGGATGCCACGACCGCGCCACGGGCCAGGCTGAGGGCTTGGCTCGCCGCGTCGCGAAGCCCGGTCAGGACGGCACCGTCTTCGCCGCGGTCGACCAGGCCGCCATCGGGCCGATAGGCGCGGTCGCAGAACCCCTCTTCCCTCGCCTTCATGTCGTCGCGCAGCGCCATCGCCATGGCGCGACAGCCCGATGGCAAGACGAGCACGGTCGCAGCCGGGCAGGTGTCGCGCACGGCGTCGCGCAGGATCTCGTAGACGGCCCCGCCTTTCGCGACTTCCTCGTAGAGGGCGCCATGGGGCTTCACCGACTCCAGCGTCGTTCCAGCGGCGCGGCAGACCCGGCCGAGCGAGCGCAGCTGGTCGGCGAGCGAGGAACCGAGCTCGGCCCGTTCCATGGTCATGGGGACGCGTCCGAATCCCTCGCGGTCGGGATAGGACGGGTGCGCGCCGACTCGCACTCCTGCCTCGAGCGCGGCAGCGACCGTAGCTGTCATGGTGGCCTCGTCACCAGCGTGGCCGCCGCACGCGACGTTGGCCGAGGTGACGACGGCGAGAAGGGCGCGCTCGCGGGCGATGCCGGCGTCGTCGGTGGCTTCGCCGACGTCGGCGTTCAGGTCGATCGCCCGTGCCGGCTTCTTCGCCACCCTTCGGTCACCCGGCCTCGAGGCGGTCGACCACCACCCCGTCGCGGTACACCACGCGCTGGTGCCGCCTCGTCGGGATGCGCGATCCACCGACGATGGGCCCTGTCATGTTCAACGGATCGGCGCCAGCCACGACGACGTCTTGCCCGTCGTGCGCCTGGCGGTGCACCTTACGGAGCTCGTCGACCGCCTCGGGCAATGCGTACTGCTCACCCGCCAGACCGGCGACGAAGCGCCCACCGAGGGCGAGTCCTCGGGCTTCCATTCGTCGGAGCGCCCACACGACCTCGCGCCAGGGCACCTTGAAGGACTCGCGACCCCACAGCTCCCACGCCACCACACCCCAACGGGTCAAAAGCTGGTGAGCCACTGCCTCGGCCAGTTCCTCGTTGCCGGGAACGAGCGAGAGAGAGCCGACAGCGGCGCCGTCGGACGCACGCGGGCCGAGGACCTCGGGCCCCGGCAGGAGCGACCACCTGCCTTCCCCGATGCCCGTCCCGACTGGCGCGCGCCGCCGGGCCAGCCGGTTGGACGGGCGGCGCAGTGTCCGTGTGCGCCAACGGTCACGAGCCGAGAGGAGGGAACGGACGGCGGAGAACGCGTCGGCCGTCACCAACCCACGAGCAACCAGGTCCCACAGACCCTCGTCCACCTCGGCGGGAAGCCGTCCCGTGACCGGGGCCAGCTCGGGTCGGAAGCACGCACCGCGCGTGCGGAGGGCAGCCAGCACATCGGCCGACGCGCCGACTTCAGGCTCCGGCGCCGCCGCCCCGGCGCGGACAGCACGAAGCATGGTCTCGAGGTCCTCACGCACGACGAACGCCAGCGGCGTGGCCGGCGATGGCGCACCGCTGCGGCCGGGGCGGTCGGGCCGCGGCGTGAGCCGCGCCCACACCACTTCACCCGACAGGCACAGCTCGTCCAGCCACCGCCCGTCGTAGCTCTCCACGCGCGAGGGGAGGATCTGCGCCTCCCACTCGGCCGCCGGCGCCTCGATGCCCTGCAGTTGCTCGAGCACCTGCAGGAGACCGGTCCGACCCTGGAGCCTGCTGTCGGGCGTCACGTGCTGCCAGCGCACGAGGAACCGCACGAAGTCCGCAATGGGAACGGCCTCGACCAGGCCGCGTCGGCGAGCGCGGCTTGCTCGGTGCAATCGGACCAGCAGGTTACGCGCGCACCAGCGACCATCGGGCAGCTCGATGGCCGAGCCCTGCTGCTCGAGGCGAGCCAGTCCGGTGCGGGCCCGTGCGACTGAGAGCGGTGCGCCGCGGGGAGAGCCGGACGGAAGCGGACGGTCGGAGACCAGCTGCTCGACGGTCACCGGGCCGGCCAGCTGGAGGTGGCCACCGACACAGGCGGCCGCGGCCTCGTCGTCGTCGGCCAGTGCCACTGCCGTCGGGTTGCGCTCAGTGGCCACCCAGAGACCGTCGAGAACTCCGGCCCGTCCCTCCGCCACCAAGGCGTCGAACCAGGCGCGCCATTCGACGACCGGCCGGGCTGCGACCAGGGAGAGGAGCAGGTCGTGAAGCTCGTCGCGGTCGCGGGGCTGCGGGCACACCTGGTCGAGCACGGCCGACACCGCGTCGGGGTCGAGCGCAGCCAGCTCGTCGACCGGAACGGGAAGACCGTCGGACCCGAGCTCACCCAAACCGCGCCGGAGTGACAGCGCTCGGGTGCGCCGCTCCTCGAGGGGTGCGTCGTCGAGATACGTGTAGGGGCGGCCGCTCAGGATGGCGTGGGAAAAGACCGACGGCTCAGAGGACTCGACGGAGTGGACCTCGATCGCGCCGGACTCGATCCTCGACCACACGTCGACGAGCCCCTCGACCCAGAGGCCCTCGTGGAGGCAGTCGTCGACCGTCTGGCGCGCCAGCACGTGGTCGGGCACCCCCACCGGCCCGGCAGGCGCGTTCTCCTGACACGCGGCGAGGCCAGGCCACACCGCGGCCAGGAGGTCGTCGGCCTCCATGCGCTGGAGGTGGATCGGGCGGCGCCGGCCGCCGTTCATGCGGGGCAGCACGAGGGCGCGGGTGAGGTTCCAACGCCAGCGAGCCCCGAGCATGGGATGGGGGAGGACAGCCTGAGTGAGCACGGAGGGCACGGCCGCGCTCGAGAGCAGCGACTGGACGCGTGCGAGCGGGAAGCTGTGCTGTGGCCCCAGCGAGAGCACCACAGTGTCGTCGTCAGCCGCCGCCTGCAGCTCGAAGTCGAACGAGACGCAGAAGCGCTTCCGCAGCGCCAACCCGAGCGCGCGGTTGATCCTGCCCCCGAAGGGTGCGTGCAGGATCAGTTGGGATCCCTCGCTGTCGTCGAAGCACCGCTCGACGACGATTCGCTCGCGCGTCGGCAGGTGTCCGAGCGCGGCGAGCCCGGCCGCGCAGTAGGCAACCACCTGCTGGGCCACCTCCTCCGAGACGCCGGCCCGCTCCCGCACCAGTCGTCGGGCACCGTCGCCGTCGCCGTCGCCGTCGCGCAACACCGGTTCGAGCGCAGCGCGCAGGTCGCTCACCGCCTCGGAGAGCTCGGCCGTCCGTGCGGGAGCCTCTCCGAGCCAGAAAGGGATCGTCGGCGGCAGGTCGCCCGCGTCGTGGACGCGCACCGTACCCACCTCGACCTTGGCCACGCGCCACGAGTGGGTGCCGAGCAGGAAGATGTCTCCCGCGGTGGCCTCGACCGCGAAGTCCTCGTGCACCGATCCCACCGTGACACCGTCGGGATCGAGCACGACTCGATAGTCGCCGGTCTCGGGGATGGCGCCGCCGCCGGTCAACGCGGACAGACGCGCGCCTCGGCGGGCACGCAGACGTCCGTTCACGGCGTCGTGGTGCAGGTGGGCGCCACGCCGGCCACGACCGGTCTCGATGCCCCACGTGGCCAGGGCGACCACGTCGTCGAAGTCCTTCCGCGCCAGCTCGGCGTACGGTGCGGCGCACCGGACCATGCGCCACAGAGCCTCGACCTCGCGCTCGCCCGTGGCGGCGACCTCGGCCACCAGTTGCTGGACGAGGACGTCGAGAGGGGCCACCGGCGGTTGGAGCAGATCGAGCCGGCCTTCGCGCACGGCGGCCAACAGTGCGGTGCACTCGACGAGCTCGTCGCGCGTCGTCGGATAGAGCCGGCCGGCCGGTGTCCCGTCCCGGTGATGGTTGGCGCGGCCGACGCGCTGGAGGAATGTCCCGATGGCTCGGGGCGACCCGATCTGGCACACCAGCTCGACCGGTCCGACGTCGATGCCCAGCTCGAGCGAGGCGGTGGCGACGAGCGCCCGCAGGTCCCCGGCGCGCAGCCGCGTCTCGACGATGCGCCGGCGGGCCGCGGACAGGCTGCCGTGGTGCGCGGCCACGAGCAACGACGCGTCGACGTCCTCCCCTCGACGCTCGCCATCGGCGGCGAGGCGCTCGGCCAGTTGATGGGCCACGCGCTCGGCCATCTTGCGTGTGTTGACGAAGACGAGGGTGGTGCGGTGGTCCCGCGTGTGCTCGGCGATGCGGTCCAGGATGTCGGACATCTGGTCGCCGCTCATGACGGCCTCGAGCTCGGAGGACGGCAGCTCGATGGACACTTCGAGATCACGGGCGTGCCCGCAATCGACGACGACCGCCGGCGGACGCTCGGGATGGACGCCGGTGAGGAGGCGCGCCACGAGATCGAGGGGGCGCTGTGTGGCCGAGAGGCCGATCCGCTGGAGCCGACCCCCGCTCTCAGTGACGAGCGCGTCGAGACGTTCAAGGGAGAGGGAGAGGTGGCTGCCGCGCTTGTCGCGGGCCAACGTGTGGACCTCGTCGACGATCACCGTGCGCACGCCGCGCAGGAGGGCCCGCGAGGACGGCGCAGTGAGGAGGAGGTAGAGGGACTCGGGCGTCGTCACGAGAAGATCGGGCGATTGGCGCCTCATCGCGGCGCGCTCGGCCGGCGGCGTGTCGCCCGTGCGCACCGCGACGCGCAGCCCGGGATCCGGGCATCCGAGCCGGGCCGCCTCGGTGCGGATTTCGGACAGCGGGACGTGCAGGTTCTCGTGCACGTCGACGGCCAGCGCGCGCAGAGGAGAGATGTAGAGCACCTCAGGTGTCGACCCGGTGCGGGTCCCCGCCTCCGCGGCACGGTAGGCGGCGTCGATGGCGACGAGGAACCCGGTCAGTGTCTTGCCCGAGCCCGTCGGCGACGCCACGAGGACGTCGCTCCCGGCCGCGATGTGCGGCCAGGCCGCGACCTGCGGCGGCGTGGGCCCGGCCGGAAATCGGCGGGAGAACCAGGCGGCGACTGCCGGGTGGAACAGGGTCTCCAATGCCGGCTGTTCGGGACCGGTCTGCTGGACCCGGGCGCTCGCCCTCGGGGCGCGGGCCGTTGACGATTCGCTCACCACTCCATTTGACCAGCCGGCTGCGACGTTTACACCATGCGCATCACACTGCGCCCCAATATGCGCCTCATATGTGCCTCAATATGCGCCTCACTCTGCCCTCACTCGGCGCCTCACCCGGCGCGTGACGGCACCCCCCGTGAGCCTCAGTCGGCGCCTCATCACTGCGTCCCCCTGGAGTCGTCACGGCCCGACCCGCAGACGTCCGAGCCGGGCGGGAGCCGGTGGGCGCGGCCACCGAACCCGTGCTCAGGAGAGGGGCCGCCGCCCCCAACAGGAGATCATCGGCGGCTGGGCCAGGTCGAGGCGCCCGGCCCGGACGCTGGCCAGGTGGCGTTCGATCTCGTCGTCGGTTGCGATGCCGTGTTCGACGAGCTGGTCCCGCACGATGGCGAGCGTGGCCACCTCCAGATAGCTGCACGCCGGGTGGGCCAGGGGGAAGGCAGCATCGGCGCCCACATCGACCAGGCCTGCGGCGCGCAGGCGGCGAGGCAAGCTCCGGCCGAACGCCAGGTCGACCCCCCGCTCCGCCAGCAGGGTGCGAAAACCGCTGCGCAAGGTGTTGGCGAGAACCTGCTCGGGACCGGTCTCCTCAAGACAGCTCAGCGGCTGGAGCGCTGGGTCCGCGTCCTCGATCAGCAGCACGCCGCCCGGACGCAGGACGGCCACCATATTGGCCAGGGCGGCGGCCCGCTCAGGCACGTGCACGAGGACGAGGCGGGCGTGCACCAGGTCGAACGGAGGCTCGGGGGGAGGGTCGAGCGCCACATCGTGCAGTCGCACCTCCACGGCGGGTCCCTCCGCCTCGACCGCCCACGACACGTCGATGTCCGTGGCGAGCACGTAGCCGTCGGGACCGACCCGATCCGCGAGGTGCCGAACGACGGACGTGCCGCCGGCACCCACCTCCCAGCAACGCCCGCCTCGGGAGAGGCCGAGGCCGTCGAGGTGTCGGAAGGTGGAAGGGTCGAAAAGGGCGGCGAAGGCCTCGAAGCGGTCCATCGCCGCCGGCAGGTCATTGCGCAGCAGGTAGGTACCGGCCTCGTCCCCGCCCGGGATCTGGCCGGCGGTCGTCACGAGGAGGGCGTGGCCGTCTGGCGTGCGGACTCCTCAGCCTGGGGCTCTGCAGCTTGAGGCTCTGCCGCGCCATCGGGTCGGGATGATTTCGACGTCCCGTCCACCGGAGGAGACGTCGTCCCCGTGGCGCCGGTGAAGGCGCGATCCCCGCTCTCGCCCCGGTCCCCGCTCGCGCTGCCGTCCCCGCTCGCGCTGCCTTCCCCGCTCGCGCTGCCGTCCCCGCTCGCGCTGCCGTCCCCGGCCACCTCCGGGGCGGGTTCCTCGGCCACACGGTCGAGCACACTCGCCACTTCGGCCCGCCCCTCCTCGATCAACGTCGCCGTGCCGGAGAAGTCGTGGTACTGGCCGGCCGGTTCGCCGCCTCCGCTGAACACCACCACCTCGACGCCGGGAGGCAGGGTGGCGAGCTCGCGGACGAAGCGGGCATGGACGGCCACGAAGAACGCAGTGAGCGCCGCCTCGGCGGGCCTTCGGGACGCCGGCGGGCGGTAGTGCAGCGGGCCGCAGAGAAGGACGTAGATCCGGTTGCACCCGACCTCGATGGCCCGACTGATCGGCACGTTGTTCACCACTCCGCCGTCGACGAGGACGTCGCCGTCGATGGTGACCGCGGGGAAGATGGACGGGATCGCGGACGAGGCCAGGATGGCGTCGACGGCGGGACCGCTCGAGATCCAACGTTCCCGACCGTCGGTGAGCGAGGTGGCCACCACCTCGAGCGGGATCTCCGCGTCCTCGAGGTTGGTGAAGTCGATACCCGCCTCGATGAGGGCGCGGAGCCCGGAGTTGGCGTGCACGGCGGCGCGCTTCTGGAAGAAGGCCCATGGTCCGTCGAAGGTGCCGCGGGGGAAGATCTCGGGACCCCGGAGGCCGAGCCACACCTCGGCCAAGCGCTGCGTTCCCTCCGCGGTCGGCCGACCTGCGTAGGCGGCGCCGTTGATGGCGCCGACCGACGCGCCGAAGACCCGGTCGGCCCTGATGCCGCGGCGCACCAATTCGGAGAGCATGCCGATCTGCACCGCGCCGCGGCTCCCGCCGCCGGCGAGGACGAAAGCGGTCCGCACCGGTACCGCGACATCGAGCTCCGGAGCAAGCGGCGCAACGTGTTGGGCACGGTCGCCGTCGCGGCGCCAGCGAGCCCAGCGCATTCGGAAGCGCTGTCCGAACGTGGAGCCGCCGACGGTGGACTCGGGCTCGGTCGGCGCTCCGTCCTGCGGTGCGGTCGGCGGCATCACGACGGCGGCGCCATCACGAGAGGGACCGGGTCACGACGGGGAGTGCACCACGACGGGGCGTGCATCACCAACGGCCGGGTCACGACGGGGACTGGGGCGGGGGCGGGCCGCCCTCGGCCGCCTGGCGGCGGCGCTGAAGCCAGGCCTGGCGGCCAGCCCGGTCGTGGCGAATGGCCCACGTCGTCGCGACGACGGCGAGGACGAGCAACGCGACGACGAAGACCGCGAAGACAACCGCGAACGCAATGTTCGTAGCGAGCGTCGGCGCCAGAGCGACAACCATCATCTAAGGACAAGGGTAAGGCAAACGGCCGCCGACCTGTCACACCATGCCGCGACACTGCCCGGATGGTCCTGACGGCGCCCGAACCGGTTGCGGACGGCGCAGCGACTCATTCCTCCGGAGCCCCGGCCGCGACGACATGGACCGCGACCGCGAGACCGGCAACGAGAGGCGTCACGGACGCGGGTACACCAGGCGGTGCGGCGGACGTCTTGGCGCTGCTGCGCGCCGTCGGTGCACCGAGACCACGCTACGACCCGGGCCTGGCCGGAGGATTGCGGGCGTGGCTCGAGGACGCCGCCTGGAGCGTCGCGTCGAGTCGTGAGGACCGGGAGCCGCCGCTGGTACTCGGCCCGCGCCGCCTCCTCGGAACACCACAGGGCTCCTGGCGACTGGACGGCTCGATACCTCCCGACCGAGAAGGCCGGGAGGCGAACCGCCTGACGAGCGACCTTGTGCACGCGCTCTTCAGGCATCTCGTCACGACCGGTTCGATCGGCGATCCGCTGGCCGAAGCCGTCGACGCGCTCTCGGCGTCGGGAGCGGAGGACATCGTCCAAAGGGTTCGTGCGTTATCGCCGGCGGCGCGCGCGGCCCTGGGAAATTCGCTGGCGCTCCACGCCCGCCATCTCCGCGCGCTCGTCCCGCGGTTCGCACCGTCGTGGTTGCCGCGGACAGACGACCGAGTCGCCATCCCTTTGGCTGGCGGACGGGTCGTCCTCCGTGGTGTGTTCGACCTTCTCGTCGGGACGCCGCGCCATGACAGCGCCTCGCTCTGCGCGCTCGGGATATCCACCGGTGGGCCATGGGTACACGGACGGCGCACGCTGCACTATCTGGCGATGCTCGAGACGATGCGCAGCGGCGCCCCGCCTTTCCGCCTGGCACTGTTGCAGTCCGCCAGCGGTCGATTTGTCGTCGAGGACGTGAGCGAGGAACACCTCGCGGCCATGGCCTCCCACGTCGTGGCCTGGCTGGTCGGCAGTCAGGAGGGCGATGGCTGAGTCGCTGACGGGCCTCCTTGTAGCTCCGCTGTCCCCGGTCGACCCGGTGGCGTGGCGCGCGGCGCTCGACGAGGCGACCGGGGTCCTCGCCGCACTGGCGGCCGCACAGTGCGGCGCCGACCGCCTCCGTGTCACGGACCACGAGGTGCGCGTCGCTTGGCGCGCCAAGGAGCCGGGTGCAGCCAAAGGCACGGCGTTCGCCTGGAGCGCTCGCACAGCCCGCCGCGTGCTGGGTCTCGCCGCCGTCCGGTCGCTCGTCGCCGGGCGCTCGTGCACTCCTCCGGATGCCGTGCGCGAACGGGTAGCGCAATCCGCTCGACTGGTCCGCGACGGGGTGGAGCCGATCTCGAGCATGGACCGCTGGTTGGCCGGGTTGACCCCAGCCGGCCGGGCGGCGGCCGCGGCAGAAGCGGTGACCTGGGCCACCCGGCTGTGGTGTGCGTTGGACTGGAGCTCCCTGGGCACGCGACCCATCGTCGGGCGCGACCGGTGGTGGGACAGCCCGCATTCGGCCTTGTTCGCACTACGAAGCCGCGCCGAGGTGCGGGCCGGTCACTCCCACCTCGTTCTTCTTTCGGGCCCGCGGCGCGACTCGGTGCACGCCGAACTCGCGCTGGTCACGCTGGTGGAGTCGCTTCGGGCACCGGCAGCCGGTCCTCCCGGGCGCGTCGTCGGCTGGTGGCCCGACTCGGGGCACACCGTCCGGCTGGAGCCGGAGCCCCGTGTGCTCGCCCTCGGCGTCGACGCCGTGTCACGGGCTCTCGGGCGGGAGGCGCTCCGTCTCGCGGCCTGACGAGGCCCAGCACCGAATATCGTTGACTGCCCCATGGGACGCCGCAACGACATCCGCAACGTGGCCATCGTCGCCCACGTCGACCACGGCAAGACGACGCTCGTCGACGCGCTGCTGCGGCAGACCGGCGCGTTCGGTGCCCACGAGGAGCTCACGGACCGTGTCATGGACTCGGGCGACCTGGAGCGGGAGAAGGGCATCACCATCCTGGCCAAGAACACGGCGGTGCGCTGGAACGGGGTGAAGATCAACATCGTCGACACCCCTGGCCACGCGGACTTCGGTGGCGAGGTCGAGAGGGGCCTGACGATGGTCGACGGTGTCCTGCTCCTGGTAGACGCCTCGGAGGGGCCGTTGCCCCAGACACGTTTCGTGCTGCGCAAGGCGCTCGAGGCCCGGCTGCCTGTGGTGCTCGTCGTGAACAAGGTCGACCGGGCGGATGCACGTATCGCCGAGGTGGTGCACCAAGTAGAGGAGCTCTTCCTCGACCTGGACGCCGACGAGCACCAGATCGACTTCCCGATCCTCTACGCCAACGCCAGGGCAGGCTGGGTGAGCACGCAGGCCGGCGTCGAAGGACGGAACGTGGAACCGCTCTTCGAGGCCATCGTCTCGCACGTGCCGGCGCCGGCCTTCGACGAGGGCGCGCCGACGCAGGCGCTGGTGTGCAACCTGTCGGCGTCGCCGTATCTCGGCCGGTTGGCCGTGTGCCGGGTCCACAACGGAACCCTGGCCAAAGGAGAGATGATCGGCTGGTGCCGTCTCGACGGCACGGTTGAGAAGGCGAAGATCACCGAGCTCTACGTCACCGAGGCGCTCGACCAGGTACCCGCCGACTCGGCCGGGCCGGGCGAGATCGCCTCGGTCGCCGGTCTGGACGAGGTGACAATCGGCGAGACGCTGGCGGATCCGGACACGCCCAAGGCCCTGCCCGCGATCACCGTCGACGAGCCCAATCTGGCCATGACCATCGGCATCAACACGTCACCGCTCGCCGGGGCACACGGGTCAAAGTTGACGGCCCGGCTGCTGAAGGCGCGCTTGGACGCCGAGCTGGTGGGCAACGTCGCCATCCGGGTCGGCCCGACCGACCGCCCGGACTTGTGGGAGGTGCTGGGGCGCGGCGAGCTGCAGCTCGCGGTGTTGGTCGAGACGATGCGGCGGGAGGGCTTCGAGCTCACGGTGGGCAAGCCCCAGGTCGTGACCCGCGAGGTCGACGGGCGCGTGCACGAGCCGGTGGAGCGGGTGTCGGTCGACGTGCCCGACGAGTATCTCGGCGTCGTGACGCAGCTCTTGGCACTGCGCAAAGGGACGATGCTCGAGATGGTCAACCACGGGACGGGGTGGGTTCGGCTCGACTACCGGGTACCGGCGCGAGGCCTGATCGGCTTCCGCACCGAGTTCCTGACGGAAACGCGCGGGACCGGCATCCTCCACCACGTCTTCGACGGATGGCAGCCGTGGCATGGCGAGCTGCGGACGCGCCGAAACGGCTCCATGGTGGCGGACCGGCGCGGCGTGACGACCACGTTCGCACTGATGAACCTTCAGGAGCGAGGCACGCTGATCGTCGGGCCGACCGAAGAGGTCTACGAGGGCATGATCGTCGGGGAGAACGCCCGGGCAGAGGAGATGGACGTCAACCCGACCAAGGAGAAGAAGCTGACCAACATGCGCTCATCGACGGCCGAGGAGTTCGAGCGGCTGACGCCCGCTCTGTCCTTCTCCCTCGAGCACGCGCTGGAGTTCATTTCCGAGGACGAATGCGTCGAGGTGACGCCAAAGGCCGTCCGGTTGCGCAAGGTCATCCTGGACCAGGCCACGCGGGGCCGCTTACGCTCCCGCGCCCGGGACGCCCGGGATGCCCGGCAGACGAAGGAGCCGGCGGAACGACGGTAAAGATCCGCTCCTCGCTGCACCTACGATGATCTGCCTGGAGGGATGGCAGAGCGGACGAATGCACAGCTCTTGAAAAGCTGCGAGGTGCAAGCCTCCGTGGGTTCGAATCCCACTCCCTCCGCTTTGAGGTGATCGAGCGCGGCAGGTTCAAACTACGGACGCTGCGAACTGGACCGCGGGATAAGAACGTCGTCGTCGTGACAGCCCGGATTCACGCTTGTTGGTAGGTGAAGCGGCGCGATAAGCAACCGATCGATCATTACAGATCTGGACCTCCAGGCAACACGAGAGGGGTACGGCGGTGGGGGTGCATCTCGATCGTCGTTGCCACTTTCGTCCTTCTCGCCTTCCAAGCTGCCGTGAATTCGTAAGATCCGTTCCACGAGGTCTGACCTGGGAACAATGATCCCAAGGCAAACTCTACAAAAGCTGGTCTAACAACAACTGTGACGGCAGCCGTGGGTTTGAAAGAAGTCTGAGACTCTCCGCTTTTGACCAAACTGTTCGGCCGTCGCCAGCCTGAAGCGAAAAAGCGGGTTCCATGGTCGGCGTTTGGAGCAGATGGCGATCGAAGGTACCGTTGCTACGGGCGTACCGGGATTGTCGTGATTCGCTGCGGTCACCTCGGCATCAACGTCCGAACAGCTCCTTGAGCAAAGGCGGTGCGGGATATGACCGAGCGTTCGTCCGTTTTCTCGAGGCCTATGAGAACCGACCCACGACAGGGCGCTGCGGGAGGCGCGCTGAGGAGAGCATTCGTTCTCTTGCTTCTCGCGGCGGTCGTGCTCTGCCCAGCGGCCTTTTGGCAATCAGCCGGTGCGGTATCGCCTGGCAGCGTCGCGAGACCTCTGAGCAGCGGGGATCCCGTGGAACTCGGAGCGTTCCAAGCTGGAGCTGGTGAACAGTTCGGGACGTCGGTCGCGGTCACGAGTCTGCTGGCATTCGTCGGCTCCCCGTATTCGGAAATCGGCACGGGAACCGTCACCGGCTCAGGCGGCGTCTACGTCCTTGAGAGGCGAAACAGGCGCGAGTCTTGGGGCGAGAAGGCAACGATCGCTCCAAATGAAGCCACCGGCGGGGACAAGTTCGGCCGTTCACTCTCTTACGGGAAGGTGTCGGGAGTGCACACGCTCGTCGTCGGTGCTCCGGGACAGAACGGTTCAGCCGGCGCGGTATACGTCTTTACACGGTCTCGTGACGTCTGGTCGCAGGTCGCGAAATTCAGCGGCGCAGACACGGCCGCGAATGATCGGTTCGGTGCAACGGTTCTACTCAGAAAAAACTCCATCGTGATCGGGGCACCAGGACACAACGGTTCGCAGGGAGCCGTCTATGTCTTCACCGGCACCGGGTCGCAATGGTCGGAGGCCGCGGAACTTACCGCCTCAGACGGCACGGCGAATGACGGATTCGGTTCATCGGTCGCGGCCGAAGCAAATACAAATGGCTCCATGACGATATTCGTAGGTGCACCGGGTCACGATGGGTCGGCCGGAAGTACCTATGTCTTCAAAGGTTCGGGACAACCGGAAAGCTGGAGGCAGGCTGAAGAGCTCGATGCCGACGGTGAGGTTGCCAACGACCTCTTTGGCTCCTCTCTCGCGGTTGCCGACAAGACCCTTGTTGTGGGCGCTCCCGGGCAGGACTCGTCCGCCGGAGCGACCTACCTGTTCTCGAAGGACCCCGGTCGATGGTCGGAGAAGGCGGCGGTAACCGCACCGGACGGTTCCGCCCACGACGAATTTGGTTTCTCCGTCGCCATCTACGAGAGCTCGAAGGGAGGGGGCCAGATCGCGGCAGGTGCTCCCGGCCATGACTCCTCGGGAAGCATCTACCTCTTTTCTTTGACCGGGCAAGAGATTTCAGAGACGACGCCTCCAGACGGCACGGCTGGCGCACTCTTCGGTTCTGCTGTGGCTCTCTACGGCGGCGTGGAACTCGTGGGGGCCCCCTCACAATCCTCCTCACGTGGAGAGGCGTACTTGGGCTCGCAGGAGTTCATGCCAGTTCAGAAGTTTGGCTTCAAATCTGCCATTTCCGGAACCACGGCCCTGGTAAGTACTTCGAGCTACGGCGGACTCAATGTCGTGATCGTCCTGTCGAACAACGGCTCCTCTTGGTCGGAGTCGGCTCAGCTCATGGGCTCCGGAGAGACTCCCGGGGACGGATTCGGAAACTCGCTCGCGATCGACGGAAACACAGCCGTCGTTTCGGACCCGGGCCACAATGACGCCTACGTCTTCGTCAATAACGGCTCGGGCTGGACTCAAGCAGCCCAGTTGTCGTTCTACGACCCGTATCCGGAGCTGTCGGGTATTCCGGTTGGGATCTCGGGGACGATGATCGTCGTTGGTGCTCCCTCTGCATACGACACCACGGGCGCCGCGTATGTGTTCACGCAGAACGGTTCGACCTGGACTGAGAGCGCTCAGCTCAGGTCCTCCGATGATGCATACGAATGGGGAACCGGAGTCGCAATCTCGGGCAACACCATCGTGGTCAACGGTGACGTCTTCGAGTTGACAGGCTCTACATGGTCCCAGACTCAAGTATTGTCGGCTGCTGGTCCAACCGCGATCTCCGGGTCGACGATGGTCGTCGGCACTGGCACAAGCGCAGAGATATTTGCTCAGACGGGCTCGATCTGGAAGGACGAGGCGACATTGACCGGGTTGGGCGAGGGGTCGAGCGACGATTTCGGCGGCTCTGTTGCCATTGACAACGGGATCGTGATTGTTGGAGCTCCTGATCACGCCGGAGGTCAAGGAGCGGCATACGCATTCACGGACGGCGCTTCTGGATGGATGGAAACCGCCGAGATCTCGCCGCCCTCTCAGTTCACCACGTTTGGCAGCTCGGTCGGCGTCTCTGACTCAACCGGTGTCATCGGAGCCCCGTCCTCGCTCGGAGAGGCGTATCTCTACAGCTTGTAAGTGGTGGGCAGACCCACGACGATTGATGACGGCCGAGATCAGATGTAATTCGTCAGTCTCTTCAGGTTTTGTAGGCAACTTCTGCGCCAGTCGAGGGGGTTAAGAACGTGAATTCTCCTTGCGTCAAGCAGGCGGACATGCGCCGTGAGTGATTCCACATCTATTGCGTCGCCGCTGCACGATCGTTAGATTCGTCCCAAGGACTACTGGCTCGAGCCAAGGAGGACCTTCTGAACGTGCGCTCCTTTGGAACCCTCCGCATTCGACTTTTCGGATCGGTCATCGCATGCCTTTTTGTCCTGCTCGGTGCCTTGGTCTTCCCCGCAGCTTCCTCCCCTGCCGGAACGCACGGAAGCGTGATGGACGATGGGGCAACACTTAGCGCGTACTACGGAAGCGATTTTCCATATGGTGTCGCCTCCGGCTCGGATGGCGCGCTTTGGTTCACCAATCGCGGCAGCAATGTCATCGGTAGGGTGACGACGAGCGGTGTCACGACATACTACGCGAACCCCACTGTCAGCAGTCCACGGTCGATCACATCCGGACCCGATGGGGCGCTTTGGTTCACGAACTTCAACAACAACTCGATCGGCCGCATCACGACGTCAGGGGTAGTATCCAACTACACCGCGCCCGGCATCAAAAAGCCCGTGGGCATCACCGTTGGCCCCGACGGTGCTCTGTGGTTCACCAACCAAGCGGAAGACTCGATCGGCCGGATTACGACATCCGGCAAAGTCCGTATCTACAGCAATGGGGACATCAAGAGGCCGGAGAACATCACCGCAGGTCCCGATGGCGCGCTGTGGTTCACCAACTTCGACAACGACTCAATCGGCCGGATCACGACCTCAGGCAGCGTCCGTGTCTACTCGGGAGGGGACATTGACGAGCCCTACGGCATCACGGCTGGGCCCGACGGTGCGTTGTGGTTCTCCAACTACGGGAACAACTCGATCGGCCGGATCACGACGAAGGGCCACTTGTCGCACTATTCAGACAGCGCGGTCGTCCATCCCAGTGGCATCACCACCGGATCCGACGGAGCACTCTGGTTCACCAACCAACCAGTGCATAAACTCGGCAACACGATCGGACGGATCACGACGTTCGGAGCGATCACGACGTACGGCGACCCGACCATCAACGACCCCACGGGCATCACAGAAGGTCCGGATGGAGCCACGTGGTTCACCAATACGGACAACAACTCGATCGGCCGCATCACTACAGACGGGGCAGTGGGCAATTTTCCTGGCAGCGGCATCGAAGGAGCGTACGACATCACTTCGGGACCGGACGGAGCGCTGTGGTTCACGCAGGACACCTCGATCGGCCGCATTACGACGACCGGCACAACGACCATTTACACGGGGAACGGCATCCTCTATGCGAGGTCGATCACGCCGGGGCCGGATGGCGCACTTTGGTTCACCAATGGCGGCGACTCCATTGGGCGAATCACTGTGACGGGACAGGTCTCGACTTACACCAATGCTGGAATCGAGGGACCGATAGGAATCACCGCTGGTCCAGACGGCGCCCTCTGGTTCACCGACCAGGACAACAACACTATTGGTCGCATCACGACGAGTGGCGTGGTGACTATTTTCACCGGCTCTGGCATCGAGGGACCGATAGGAATCACAGCAGGTCCGGACGGCGCACTCTGGTTCACCAACGGAGGCAACTCCATCGGCAGGATCACCACTTCGGGAGTCGTCTCGACGTTCACCAGCTCGACCATAAATTATCCAACGTCCATCGCTGCAGGTCCGGATGGCGCTCTGTGGTTCGTCAACGGGGGCAACTCCATCGGCAGGATTACCACTTCAGGAGTTGTGACGAACTTCGCCAACCCCACGACGACCGCTCCCCGCTGGATCACAGAAGGTCCTGACGGCAATCTCTGGCTGACTGGATACGAGGCGGGGTCCAAGGCCATTACAAACGCAGTCATCGAACGGCTCACGACAGCGGGGGTGTTCACCACCTACACGGACCCGGACATCTACAGTCCCTACCCGATCGTCACGGGACCCGACGATGCGTTGTGGTTCGCGAACTTCGACAACAATTCTATTCCGCGAATCAGTGTAACGGCCGGGTGATCAGTCACGCCGGCCTGAGGAACTCGGGTAGCCGTTAGCGGCATCGGTCTGCGTCTCCGCGACTGCCCGACAACTCGTTCTGGTACTCGAGGACCAGTTCCCATATCCAGCGACACTGGGTCGAGTTCGCGGGGCGTTGTCGGACAAACTCGGACAGTTGGTCGGAGTTTGTTCCGCCGATGGATCCGGCGGTGCTCTAAACCGTCGACCAAGGACATTCGATGTCGCGGCCTATGAGTCGAGCCGGATTCTGCGAACCTTCGTGCATATCGGTCTTCGTGGCGCTATTCATCGGGACCATGGAGCTGGGGGGCTTGATCGGCCACGAACTCAACTTCAACGCTCCTTCTTCAACTTCTTTCGCCAACTTCAACATCAACACAGCCGGTTTCATCATCGTGGGTGCCTTCGCCGCGACGTGTGCGGTGGCTGTCCCTTTGGTGGCGCCTGGGAAATGTCGAGGAGAAGTGGGACGCGAAGATGATCCACCACGAAGCAGCAGAGGCATCCGTCTCCGACTGACGACCCCATCGGCAGCAGGGCTGTATGTCCCACCCACCTGGACCAGACTGCACCCTCGTTGACCTGGTAGATGAGGCTTAGGCAACCAGATCGAATTGCTCATTTTCAAACCGGTCTCCTCGGACAGAGATCGGTGTGCGCAGGTTAGAGAGGTTGCGGACCGGGGTGTAGGGCAGTTCACCTGGGCCCTCACGCTCTGCCCCCCTACGCGACAGACTGCCCGTGTCT
Source organism: uncultured Acidimicrobiaceae bacterium (assembly GCA_963824445.1). Taxonomy (GTDB): domain Bacteria; phylum Actinomycetota; class Acidimicrobiia; order Acidimicrobiales; family RAAP-2; genus Bog-473. Next base: position 151,845 of record CAWGPG010000007.1, read on the forward strand.
CCTAAGGTGCGTGTGCGTGACATCGCCCTGGGAAGCGGAGCTGGCAGGCCGGCTCGACCGCCACATGATTCATTCCGCGGCACTCGAGGGCAACCATCTCGGCGATCCGGCCGACCGTCCGTTGTGGGTGTACGTCCCGCCGGGTTACGACGACGAACCCGGGGCGCGGTACCCGGCGGTCTATGTCATTCAGGGTTACACGGGCTCGCTCACGATGTGGGCCAACCGCACCGCATATCGTCGGACGTTCCCAGAGATGGCCGACGAGCTCTTCGCCCGTGGGCAAGCCCCACCCTGCATCGTTGTGTACGTGGACGCCTGGACGCTCTACGGTGGGTCGCAGTTCGTGGACTCTCCTGGGACCGGGAAGTACCACACCTACCTGTGCGAGGACGTCGTGGGTTGGGTGGACAGGAACTACCGGACCTTGGCCGCTCCCGAACACCGAGGCATCCAAGGGAAGTCCAGCGGTGGCTTCGGCGCCATGATCACGCCCATGCTGCGCCCAGACCTGTTCGGCGGTCTCGCCTCCCACGCCGGCGACTCGTTGTATGAGTACTGCTACATCCCCGAATTCGGCAAGGCGGTCCGCTACCTGCGCGAGTACGACGGATCGATCGACCAGTGGTGGTCCGATTTCCGCAGCCGGGTCGCCTTCACCAAACCTGCCGACGAGACCCTTCTGATGATGTTGGGTGTCTCCGCTTGCTTCTCCGCCGACCCTGATGGCACCCCTCGCTTACCGTTCGACCCTCGTAACGGGGTACTCGACCAGGATGTCTGGTGGCGATGGCTCGACTGGGACCCCGTGCGCATGGTGCCCCGCCATGCGCACGCCCTCCGGGGTTTGCGGGCAATTTGGGTCGACGGCGGCACCAGTGACGAGTGGTTTCTCGAGGTCGGGGGCCAGGCGTTCCGCGACGCCTTGGGGGCCATCGGCGTCACTGATGTGTACTTCGAGTTGTTCGAAGGGGCACACGGTCGCATCGAATATCGCTATCCCATGGCTCTCGCGTATCTCGCCGAACGGCTCTCTGCGCCACGTTCGTGACCGGCAGAGGAGAGGTTGCCGACTTCACTCGGGACACTCGGCGGGGGCGCCCTTTCTAAACGCGATCATCGCGGGCCACCACCCGCTCTCTGACCTGTCGCTTGGCGCGCCGATAGCCGTTCGCGTCCGCGCCGGACTGGTGTGGTCGCGTGATGGCGCGATCTCGCGACCCGAACGATCGCGCGCGCCGGCTTTCGGCGACATGACCGGAATCGCAGACGGGTCGACACGAATTGGGCGCGAACAAGCGGTAGACGTACCCCGATCACTCAGCGCCCTTTCACACCAAACACGTCGCGCGGATGGAGTGGTTCGACCCTAGGGCGCGCAAACCCGAATCTCCGTGATCCGCCCGAGTTGGGTGGATCACGGCGCTTCTGAAGGATCAGATCAGGAGAGTCGAGTTAGGGCGAGCAGGTGTACGAGGCCGGTGCCGTCTTCGCGGTCGACTTCCCGGTGACGAAGTCCGTGGCTTTGAATTGGAGCTGATCGGTTCCCTCGCAAAAGGCGAAATGGGCAATCTTGCCCTTGGACGTTGCGTTCCATTTGAAGGTGTGCAACGGGGTGGAACTGCCCGCTTCGTATTCCTGGACCTTGACCAAACCGCCGTGGGTGAAACCCGATCCCTGGATGAAGGGACCGGCGGTGCCTGGGTCGCTCACCGTGATCATCGGATCCACAACCGCAAACGCGGCTGAGGACATGCCAACCAAGGTGATACCGCCGATCAGGAGTGAAGCCGTTCCCATCAAAAGCTTTCGTCCATGCATTCGCCGCCTCCTTGACGTCGTGTCTCGATTGCTACGCCTCATTTCGATTGCTACGCCCTTCTCGGCAGCCCCGTTCGACACCAAGCACAACGGACTCGCCAAACGCCCCTCCGGCGAGGAAAACGTAACACTAAGAGTGTATCATCGCAATGCTAAGAGTTCCACAAGGCTTCGGCGCACACGATGGTCCGGGGGCCTGGCACAAGCTCACTGAACCTGGGCGTTTTCTGAGAATACGGCCCTTCGGTATCGCTGAACTGCCGCGGCCCGCTCTGACCTCCGCGAAGCATCTTTCAGCGTCGCGATAGCTGCCCGCTCAGTGCAGCCGACGCCGCAACCGCCTCAGACTTCCTTGACCATCGCACTCCGGCGAGGCAACGCGATCGCCACGGCGGTGGCATCGGCCAGACGACGACGCTCCGCTCTCAACCTCGCCACTGTCCCACCCCTTAGTTCGTTGGTGTCGCGTCCGACCTGTGAATCTTCTCGGGAACAAGGCAGCACTCGTCGTGGCCTCCCAGGAGAACGCCGGTGCTTTGAGCCGCCGCTGTCGCGACATGCGGACCAGCAACACAGTTGCATTTCGCCGCATGATGAGTGCACCTCCGGCGCCGCCGCCCGTGGTCGTCTAGACCGGCGTGAGAAAGATGGCTTTCCAGGTGCCGCTGTTGCCGTCCGTATTGCTCATCGTCCCGTTGAACCCCGTTGTCGTCTTGCTTCCTACGTAGGTGGCAGACGAGACGAAGATCGTGATCTTCTTGTGTGCGATCGACCAGTTGCCGACGTCGCTGTTGCTGAAGTCCACTGAATGGTCCGCATTCAGCGTCATGGCGAGCGAGTCCTTGATCACTGGGTTCGTCCAGTGGACCTTCAACGTGTAGTTGCCGACGGTGCTGTGGGCGGGAACGACGGCACTCGCAGGCACAGAGGTCACCGCGACCATGCTCCCGACGGAAAGGGCCACCGCGCCCGCCAACGACCAGATTCTGGGTCCTCGGTTCATACCGACTCCCTTCGGTCCCAGAGGGAGCGGCCTCCCGGCCCCTCCCGGCACTCGTGCCCGAGTGCAATGCCAATGGTACCCCTGGGCTGCAATCACCTTCAGGGGGACGTCGGCCATCGGCAGGGTTCAACGTCGACGCGGCCGGCGCCGGGCCTCATTCCTGGACGGCAAACAAAGCCCAGCTTCCAGGCACCCCCTTCAGCTGGTGCTCTCCACGATCCACGAAGGAGAGACCCGAACCGGCAACGAGGTCCGTCACGGTCCGTGACACGAGCACCTCGTCCGGCTGCGCGGCCGCCATCACCCGCGCCGCGATGTGGACTGCGATTCCAGCCAGGTCGTCACCACGTTCGACGCACTCCCCGGTGTGGACTCCGCTTCGGACGCGGAGGCCTTCCGCCCCGACGCGATCCCTCACTGCCACCGCGCAGTGCACCGCCCGTGCCGGACCGTCGAACGCCGCAAGAAAACCATCGCCCGTGGTGTTCACCTCGACACCACGGAACCGGTTGATCTCGGATCGGACGATGGTGTCGTGGCGATCGAGAATCGCCCGCCAATCTTTGTCACCAACACGTTCAGCGGTCTTGGTCGAGTCGACGATGTCGGTGAACAGCACGGTCTTCAGGACACGCTCCGGTAACGGGTCTGGTCGATGCCCCGTAAGGAACTCTTCGATGTCGTCGAAGTAGCGCGGTGCATCTTCGCCTATCGGCAAGTGGTCGTCGCCGGTCAGCTCGATGAAGCGAGCTCCCGAAATCTGCTCGGCGAGATAGCGGCCGTGCTCGACGGTCACCACGGAGTCACCCGCACTGTGCAGAATGAGGACCGGCACGGCGATGGTCGGCAGGACCGCTCGCACGTCGATCTTGGCGAGCATGGACACGATGTCCACCATGTCGCCTGGACTGGCTGAATTGCGCTCGTATCGAGCGTAGAGCTCCTGCAACGCCGGGTCCTGTGCGGAAGTAGGAAAGAAGCTTCGGAGCACCGTCCCGGTGCCCCACTCTCGCTCGAAGTTCGCAACGATCGGCTCGACTGCTTCGGGCGGATACCCGAAAGGTTGATCCGAGGTCTGACTCAGCCGCGCAAAGGAGCCCTGGAGCACGAGGGACGATGTCCGCTCCGGATACGTGGCGGCGAAGAGGAGACACATCGGGCCCCCTTCAGAGATCCCCCAGAGCGACGCTCTTTCAACCTGCGCCTCATCCATCACGGCCCGGACGTCGTCCATGCGCTCTTCGAGAGTTGGAACACCGACGCTTCGATCGGACAATCCCGTCCCTCGCTTGTCGAACGATATGACTCGGGCGAACTTTTCGGCGCGCCGCAACGCAGGACCCATGAACGGCAGGTCCCACATCATCTCGACGTTTGAGACGAATCCGGGCACCATCACCACGTCGGGCGGTCCGCGACCGAAGACCTGGAAGGCGACGTGGACGTCCCCGCTCTTGGCGTACCGAGTCGCCGGCGGCATCGGCAAAGCGTCGCCGAGGTCGCTGGTGCGGTCAAGCGCCCACGATCACGGGGAGCTGGGTCGTCACGATGCTCCGGCCTCGTGCGCCCGTCCGGCAACGGTGCCAGCCGAGCTCTGGGCGGCACGGGAGAGCGATTCGGCGTTCCCCACGAACTTCTCCCGACAGCGGTCCGAGCAGAAGTAGAACTGCCGCCCGTCGCGCTCGCATGATGCGGGTGCCCGCGCCGCTTCCACTTGCATCCCGCAGACCGGATCGAGGGCGTAGCCACGGCCGCCGCCCAGGCGCTCCCGGTTTCGATAGGTCCAGTAGAGGGCGCCGAACACGACGAGAAAGACGATGTTGAGCACCGTGGTGTAGTTCCACTGAAAGGCCGTGGTCACGATCTGGCTGGGCCGAGTCGTCGGCACCAGACCGGCCGCTCTGAACAGTCCCTCGGTGATCAGCCCCGCCAGCGACATCACGAACCAGAACAGCGCCAGCATCTTGAGCATCAATCTGTATCCGTAGTAGCGGCGATAGATGAGCAAGAGTGGGATGGCGATCAGGTCGGCGAAGATGAAGGCGATCACCCCGCCAAAGGAGATACCGCCCCTCCAGAGGGCCGCCGCCAGTGGCACGTTCCCGACCGAGCAGACAAAGCTGATCATGGCGATGAAGGGACCGACGACGACGTTCTCGAGCGTGGTCCAGAAACCGTGGCCCTGGAGGAACAGGGCGTTCCACACATGCACCGGCACAAGAACCGTCAGGAACCCCGCCACGACGTAACCGATGACCAGTTCCTTTCGGACCATGGTGAGGTCGGCCATGGTGTAGGTGGCCGAGTCCGCCCATCCGGCCTTCGACTGCAGCCGCTCTGGCCAGGGCCGGTGCTGCAGGACAGTGTTCTCCGGAGGGCCGTGGACATGGTCGTGAGATCCTTGAGCCGCCTGGAGGTGCTCTCGGGCCTTCACGATCTGCCTGCCCCTCAGCCACAGGCTCCCGAGCACGGTGAAGAGCGTGATCATGACGATACCGCCGATGAATTCGGCGACGGCGAACTGCCAGCCGATCAGGACGACCAGGATGACGCCGAGTTCCAGCACCAAGTTGGTGGAGGCGAACATGAAGACGTTGGCCGCGACGAAGTCGGCGCCCTTCACAAAAAGCGACTTCGACATGGCGGAGGCGGCGTAAGAACACGAGGACGAGACCATGCCGAAGAGGGAGGCCCGCGTCACTGCCGCAGGCCGATGGTTGCCCATGGAGCGCTGCATCGAGTCGTGGCTGACAAAGGCCTGGACCGCACCGGAAAGGCCGAAGCCGAGGACAAGGGGCCACAGCGTCTCCCAGAACATGAAGAAGGCCTCTCGAAGGCTTCGGCCGATGTCCACCAGCCACATCGCGGTGGCCAGCTCCGTCATGACCTGACCAACCTCGCAATGGCAGCCGACGCCTCCTCGATCTTGCGCGAGGCATCGTCACCGCCGACCTTGGCCGCGTCCAGGACGCAGTGGGCCAAGTGGTCGTCGAGGAGCTCGAGCGAGACCGACTGCAAGGCTCGAGTCACCGCTGCCACCTGCTCCAGGACATTGATGCAATAGCGATCCTCTTCCACCATGCGCTGGAGGCCCCGGATCTGCCCTTCGATGCGCCGGAGTCGCTTCTGGATGGCCTCCTTCTCCGATGAGTAGCCGGGCTGGGATCGATCAGTGGACGCCATCCGGCTATTATACCCCCCAGGGGTAAATTGCAAGCACCCAATCGACACCGCCGGAACGGACACCGCCACCGTGGGGACAACCCCCGTGAGTCCCGAAAGAGTGCGGTGGGGACGAGGCCCGAAACCGGTGGGGTGTTACGCTCCCCCGCCCAGTACCTAGGACAAGGGAGGAGCCGAAGGTCACGATGTCTCTCGTCAAATGCGCCAAGGTGTTGTTCGTCGCGCTCGTTCCGTTCGCGGCAACGGTTGTGCTCTCCACGCCGGGCGCGGAGGCCACGAGCGCGTTCCACGGCGCGCCGATGCAGCTGAATCCTCATCCTGCCGGCGCGGCCGCATTGCCCGCGAACACCGTGTCGTCGGGCAACTGGTCCGGCTACGCCGCGACCGGCGCCAAGTTCACCGGGATCTCGTCCAGCTGGGTCCAGCCGTCGGTGAGCTGCAACTCGAAGGGCGCGTACTCCGCCGATTGGGTCGGCCTCGACGGTTACAACGACCTGACGGTGGAACAGACAGGCTCCTTGGCTGAGTGCCTCGGCGGCAAGGCTCAGTACACAGCCTGGTATGAGACGTATCCGAATCCGCCGGTCTACTTCTCCAGCAAGGTCACGCCCGGACACCTTATGGAGGCTTCGGTGACCGCCAGCAGCGCGACCTCGTTCACCATGACCATTTCCGACACGACGGCGGGGTGGAGCCACTCGGTCACCAAATCCGTCAGCGGCGCGCAGCGATCGTCGGCGGAGGTCATCGTCGAAGCGCCGTGCTGCAACGGCTCGGGCGGTGCCCTGCCGTTGGCAAACTTTCACACCGTGAACTTCAGCCAGGCGAAGGCCAACGGCGCGCCCATCGGGACGCTCAGCCCGACCAAGATCATCATGGCATCCGGCTCAACCCAGAAGGACTCCGTCTCGGCGTTGACGAACAACAAGAAATTCACCGTCACCTGGCTCCACAGCTAGCGAACACGCCGGCGGCCGCTTCGGCGCGAGAATCGACAAGAGCGAGGAGGCTGGAATGTTCGACGTCGATTCCTTTCTCAGCGAGTGTGTCGCCGCTGCCAGTGGCTCTGACGCACTGAGCGCCATCCGGGAGGTCCTCGGTCGAGCGGTCTCGACCGACTCGGGAGTGCGGACTGCACTCCCTCCGACGAAGGCCGACCTCGAGCCGCTCTATGCCTCAGAGACTGTGACGATCGTGAAGGTCACCTGGGCACCAGGGATGGCACTCCCGCCGCACGACCACCGGATGTGGGCCGCCATCGGTATCTACGGGGGGGTCGAGGACAACATGTTCTGGCGTCGGCAGGAGGAGACGATCGTCGAATCCGGCGGACGGTCCCTGGCGCAGAGTGACGTCCTCCTGCTCGGCTCCGATGTGGTGCACTCGGTGACCAATCCGCTGACCCGGGCCTATACCAGCGCGATCCACATTTACGGTGGCGACTTCATGACGCGGCCTCGGAGCATGTGGGATCCCGAGACGCTCCTGGAGGGCCCGGCGGACGGAAACAGCGTGCGCCAGCTCTTCGACCAGGCCAACCGGGAGTGGGCGGATCGATCCGAGGCGGGTCGCTGAGTTCACCGATTGATCAAGGTTTCCCGCCCGCTGCTCGCCTCATCCGGGAACCAGCCCCCGAGGCAAAGGCACCGGGACGTCGGCATACGTGACGATGCCCGGCTGGGCGGCCACGACGACGGGGATCGCGTTGACGGCGGGCATGGCCGTCATGATCATGCCGAGGACCATGAAGTCGGCGAACGTCGTGGCCTCGAAGTCGGGTGGCGGCAGGTAGTCGAGTTTGGCGCGAACGGTTGGGCGGCCCTCGATCTGAATGACGTGGCCTTCTTCAATGGGCCAGTCAGGACGAAGGGTCTGGCCCTTCTTCCAACGCACGTTGAATTCGACCACGGTTCGGCCGCCACGCCGCCCCTGCCAGCTGGCCGCGACTCCGGCGACGCAGCCGGCCGGAATCGTCCATGAATCCATGACGAGATCTTCGGTCGTCTCCGCGTATTCGGGTTCGCAGACGATCTCGTCCAGCTCCACCCCGAGGGCGTCGGCGACGAGAGCGACGGCCTCACCGAACACCGCTGTGCCCTGTTCAGCCATCTTCGTGAGATCCGGGTCGTTGATTGGGCGGCCGAAGCCGGCGGGACGCTCGGTGTCGGGAGAGTCGTAGAGCGTCGTGTCGGATGCCTCGTCGATCCTGAACTTGTCGATCCGATCGCACAGACCGGCGACCGTAATTCCGATCAGTTCGACCAGCCCAGGGCTGATCCCCGTGCCCAGGATGGAGGAGCTACCCCGCGCGCACGCCTCCACGATGCGGTCTCGATCCGCCCCGAGGCGCAGCCCGTTGATGAACCCGGCCGTGGTGACGACGTTGATCCCTGCTTCCAAGATCCGCGCCACCTGAGCCGTGTCGTGCCACATGGGGTTGTAGACGATGCAATCGGGCTGCAGCGCCAGAAGCGCGTCGATGTCGTCCGTTGCCGTGACGCCGATCGACTCCATTCCGCACAGCTCGCCGACATCCCGACCGACCTTGTCCTCGGACCATGCGTAGCAGCCGACGAGATCGAGGTCGGGTCGCTCCACGATCGCCCGGACCGACCGCTTGCCGACGTTCCCGGTCGTCCACTGAACTACTCGATGCACCATCACGCCACCCTCTCGCCAACGGTGCGCATCTGCATTCGTCCTCTCTCTTCGTCCAACGACGAGGGTTCCAGCCCTGGCTCTCGTCGGACGCACACTACCGATACCCATCGGACCGGCCGCAGAGCATGCGGCTGGCGGCCTACCCAGTCAAGCGGCCGCGACGGTGCCCGCTCCCAGCTCAGTCGGGAGTGGGCACGTGGCCTGACGTCAACCGGGACCGGTGTCCCGATCCACCCTCATGACCTTGTGGCCCCAGGGGGGAGCTGGGATAGTTGTCGCGCCGACCGGCGGGAGTGCCAGTCGTGCCCGAAGGGGTACTGCAGGACACAGGAAGGTTCCAAACGGCCCAGACTCTCGACAATGAGGCTGACGCACTCGGTCCCGGCGGAACCGCCGGAGACACGGTGCTCGTCACGGACATCGTGCCCGGTCCCCCACTTCCTGGTCGGGCGCCTCGGCGCCCCGCGCGCCGCGCGCGCCGGATCATCGGTGTCACCGCCGTCGTCGTCTGCATTGCCGCCCTGGGCTATGCGGTGTCCGACGCGGTCGAGGCCAACGACACCTACGACCGCGCTCACTCTGCGCTCGCTGCGACCGACCGCCAGACGAAATCCGTCTCCGGCGAGCTCGCTCAATTGCGCGCCACCCTGGCACTGCTCTCGGCGCGCGTGGCCAACGACAGTGCGGCCGCCACGCAGGACGCGAACCAGCTGAAGGCGGCCCAGGCCGAGCTGACGGCTCTTCAGGAGCACGTGACGCAGCAGACAGCCTTGATGGATTCGCTTCAGACCTGTTTGGGGGGGGTCGAGCGGGCGCTCAACGCCCTGTCGGTCGGCCGGCCCGATCAAGTGATCGCGGCGCTCCAGGCCGTGAAGTCCAGCTGCAGCGCGGCGGGTGCCGATGGGTAGCCCCCGGTGGCTCGCCACTGCGGGCGTGGTCGCCGTCGTAGCGGGCCTCGTTGCGGCCACGTGGGTCGACGTACGGGCAAATCTGAGGAGCGCCCATGAGCAGGCGTCGCTCGCTGATGCGCGTCACGAGCTCGCGGGGTTGCGCCACGACGTCGCCGTGACCAGATTCGCCAGCGCGTTCACCACCGGCCGGCAGCATCAGCTGGAGAGCACGATCGCCACGTCGCTGAGCCAATTGGCCGCAGCCAATTCTGCTTTGGCGAGCACGAACGCCCACGCTCTGGCTCAAGGCGCGGGTATCGCGACGTTGCAGCAATGCCTCGCCGGCATCTCGAGCGCGTACGACCAGATCGCTCGCGACAACAACACGCAGGCGGCCGAGGACATCTCGGCCGTCTCCGGCCCTTGCACCGCGTTGGAGGGCGGGACGGGCAGCGGCCTCGTGTACCCGTTCGATTTCCCCGATCCCGACGTGATCGCGGTCGGCCAAACCTTCTTCGGCTACGCCACGAACTCTGTGGGTGGCAGTATCCAGATCATCGAGTCGAACGATCTGACTCACTGGGCCCTCGTCGGCGACGCGCTGTCGAGTCTCCCCGGATGGGCAGCACCAAACGCCACATGGGCTCCCGCGGTCGCTCAGTTCGGGAGGAAATTCCTCCTCTACTACACCGCGAACGTCGCCGGAACCGGGCAGGAATGCATCTCGGTGGCGACCGCTCACCAACCCGAAGGACCCTTCGTCGACAACTCCAGCGCACCGATGGAATGCCAGGCGGCGCTCGGCGGCTCCATCGACCCGTCCCCGTTCGTCGACACCGATGGGACGCCGTACCTCGAGTGGAAGTCAGGAGGGCCCGGCGATTCCCGGCTCTGGTCCCAACAACTCGACGCGGCGGGCACTGGGTTCGCCTTCGCTTCGCGGCCCTCCGAGACGATGGTCCCCGACCACGTCTGGCAGGGTGGCACCGTCGAGGCTCCCGACATGGTGACGGCCGGCGGCCGCTACTTCCTCTTCTACTCGGGCAACAATTGGAACAGCGCCTCGTACGCCGTCGGCGTGGCGACCTGCACCGGGCCGGTGGGCCCTTGCGTGGACGCCTCCCCAAAGCCCATCCTCGCCAGCGGCGACGGCGTTGCGGGTCCGGGTGGCGAGTCCGTCTTCGCAGACGGCGGCGGCTCGTACTGGATCGCCTTCCACGCGTGGGTGCCCGGGTCAGTCGGCTTCCCGAACAGCCGGTGCCTCTACCTCAGACACCTGGATCTCTCGGGTCCGCTCCCTTCCGTCGGCGGGCCAGTCTGAAACTCCTCGAACAACTCAACCTGACTTCGTGAGTGGTCATTGAGGAACTGACTCAGTCAGACGTCCGCGCTACTGCCGGAGACCCACGTTCACCAGCGGTACCAGCGAGCGCTGGTCCCTCCGCTCGTCTCGCCCCGAGCCAGCGCGAAGCCGATCAACCAGGCGACGAAGACGATGGCGGCGATAATCCATAGGACATGTGCGGCGAAGCCGAGCCCACCCAGGATCAGCGCGATGAGCAATACCAGCAGAATGACAGCCATTTGGTTCTCCTCGTTTCGTTCGTTCCCCTGGCAGCCTGCTCAGAGGTATTACACCTGCAACCTGCTCAGAGGTATTAGAGGTAACTGTCCTCTCGACGGGAGACGTGGCCCTGCCCGTCGTCGACGATGGTGCGATGACGGCGGTAGCCGGCCCATCCGCGATACCCGACCTCACTGCCCAGCCCGAACAACAGCGACAGCACGATTCCGACGATGCCAACCACCATCAGGATCAATCCGACGGTGTTGATGTCGAACCCGTGCTGATACGGGCTTACCGTCACGGCGAATTCGAGGATCGCGCCAACTGCAGCGATCACGATGCCGATGACTACTCCACTCACTACGTTCACCGAGACTCACCTCACTTGATGTCGAGATATCGGATACCCGCGACATCACCGTGCAAACCGTCTTGCACGGACGATGCGTCAGCTGACGCGCAAAGACGTTGCGCGCAATCCCCGTTCGACAACCGCACGTGCAAGTCAGAACCACTGCCTACACTCGCAGTGAAGAAGCGTTACCGCCGAGCGGCGATGAGTGCCTCCGCTCGACGGGCAACGGATTCGGCGTCCAATTCGGAACACACCTGGACGAAATCTGCCGTCGGTCCGCGCCACGTGAGCTCGTCGACCGAGCCGAGGAGTGAACGGTCCACTCGCAGCGTCGCCAGCCGCTTGAACAAGAGCGCATGGTCGTACGCTTCACGGAGGGCAGTCGAGAGCTTCGGGGCGCCTCGCACCGCAACCTCCCAGTCGGCTGGACTCAGGGGGATGTCCTCGACGCGTCCCCAGCGGGCCAACACTGTTGCGGCTGATTTTGCTCCCCACCCTGGCACGCCCGGAAAGCCGTCAGCACTGTCGCCGACCAGCGCGAGATAGTCGGGGATGGATGCGGGCGGTACTCCGAACTTGGCGATCACTCCTGCCTGGTCGATGACAACCTGCTTGCGCCGGTCCATCTGGACCACCCTGGTGCCGCGGACACATTGCCCGAGGTCCTTGTCGGGTGTGCAGATCACGACCTGTTCCACCCGCACGTCGTCCTCGGCGACCGCCGCTGCACTGGCCATGGCATCGTCTGCTTCGTCGTCGACCATGGCCCAGACGACAACACCCATCGCAGCCAGAGCCTCCTCCAAAGGCCAGAACTGCGATTTCAGGTCGGGGTCCACGCCATCACCAGTCTTGTAACCGGGCCAGAGGTCGTTCCGAAAAGACTCGATCACATGGTCGGTTGCCACGCCGACATGCGTCGCACCCTCGGCGAGCAGCTGGAGTACGGAGCCGAGCACACCCCTCACCGCCGCAACCTCCTCGCCCGCCGCGTTGCGATGGGGCGGGGCGCCAAAGAAGTGGCGGAAGAGCTCGTAGGTGCCGTCGACGAGGTGAACCTTCACGGAAAAACCATGCCACACAAGGGCGTCCCGATGCCCCGTCGAACGCCGTGCCCGTCACTGAATCCGTGCTGGGACGGGTCGTTGCCACGGACGCAGAAATTCGGTACGTCGGGGCTCGGGTGCATCGGCAAACGCGTGCTGCGTCCCGATACAACCACAGGACCACCGGTGTGACCCCGGGTACACCGCCGTCCACCCGCTCGAAGTCGGGTGGGCCGCCCGCGAGGAAGCCGGCACGACGTCCGCGGGCATTGCAGATCACGGTCTGCTCGGCGATGACCTACGTCGTCCGAATCAACGTGGCTCGGGCCGAGTAAGGACTCACATCTCGCGCCTTCTCCGTGTGCTCCATGGACGCACGCGTCGACTCGAGAAACAAGCGCTCCTGTTGGTTCACCGTGAGCGACCACGCCATCTCGTATTCGGCCGCCGCTTCGGACGTGCGGCCACATCGCCGGAGCAGTCGGCCCGGACCGCGTGCAGGAGGTAGTAACGCTCCAGCGGGAGGTCGTCGATCGCCTTGAGGCCGGCCCCGGGGCCTTCGACCTCCGCCAGCGCGATCGCACGGTTGAGTGCAACGACCGCGCTGGGCTCAAGCACGAGCAGCTGGTCGTAGAGGGTGAGGATCTGGGGCCAGTTCGTGTCCTCCGAACACTTCGTATCGCTGTGGACGGCGTTGATCGCCGCCTGTATCTGGTACGGCCCCGGCGACCCACGTCGCCGGCGCGGACGATCTTTCGGCCATCAGGGCCGGGTCCCACCGGGCGCGGTCCTGCTCGCCGAGCGGGACGAGAGAACCGTCCGCGCCAGTGCGCGCCGGGCGCCGTGACGCCACCAACAGCATGAGCGCGAGCAATCCCGTGACCTCCGGTTCGTCGGGCATCAGTTCCGTCAAGGTGCGACCGAGCCGGATCGCCTCGTCGCAAAGGTCCTCGCGAACCAGACCGGCGCCTGACGTAGCTGTGTAGCCCTCGTTGAACACGAGGTAGATGACGGCGAGCACCGATGTCAGGCGATCGGGCAGCTCTGCGCTGCTGGGAACCCGATAGGGGATGCGGGCGTCTCGGATCTTCGCCTTGGCCCGCACGATCCGATGTGCCATCGTTGGCTCCGGGACCACGAAGGCGCGGGCGATCTCGGCGGTCGTAAGACCCCCCAGCAACCTGAGGGTCAACGCGACCTGAGCCGTACGGGCAAGGGCCGGATGGCAACAGGTGAACATCAGGCGCAGCCGGTCGTCGCGCACTGCGGTCATCTCCTCTGTTTCGTCGTGGTGGTGAAGGAGAATCGCTTGCGCCTGACGGTCGTCACGTGATGCCTCGCGTCGCAGGCGGTCGAGGATGCGACGGCGTGCCGTCGTGATGATCCAACCGGCTGGGCTCGGCGGCAGCCCGTCGGTCGCCCAGCGCTGTGACGCGACCGCGAACGCTTCCTGGACGCCATCCTCGGCCAGATCGATGTCGCCAAAGCTCCGCACGAGGACGGAGACGGCGCGCCCGTACTCGGCGCGGAACACCCTTTCGATCGCAGGCGCGTTCGTCTCCATCGCGATCGTCGGGCTCCGTCAGCCTGCGGGGATCTCCTGAAAGGGGCGGACCTCCACGGGCTGGCCGCAGGCGCAGGTCGCCTTCCTCGCCCAGGCGAGCGCTGCGTCGAGGTCGGGCGTCTCAATCACCCAGATACCGCCGATGTGCTCCTTCGACTCGGTAAAGGGGCCATCGGTGACGAGCACGTCGTCACCCTCGGCCCGAACCACCGTGGCCGAGGAGATTGGGAGCAGGCCGCCGGCGAACACCCAGGCACCTGCAGACTGCAACTCGGCGTTCAGCCGGTCGACCTGGTCGTAGGCGCGCTGCATCTGGGCGGGGTCAGGAGGAAGCGCGCCCTCGGCCATGGGGACGCTGAGCAGGTACTGCGTCATCGGTTACACCTCTTTCGTCGTTGTGTCGGACCGACCAGTCGCCGGTCGCCACCGGTTACACGAATAAGAACGGCCTGATTCGACGTGGCTACGAGAATTTCTCGTCCACGCGTGCGATGGCGGCAACCGCCTCCACTTCGACGAGCTGTCCGGGCCACCCGAGAGCGCTTACCCCGAGGAGGGTACTCGGCGGTTCGAGGCCACCGAGGCGGTCGTGAACGACGTTCCAAGCCGACAACAAATCCTCGTGTGCGGCGGACGCGACGTAGACGGTCGTCTTGACCACGTCCGACAGACGGGCGCCCGCGTGGCGCAGTGCCGCCTCCAGGTTGTCCATGACCTGCTCGGCTTGGCCCACCACGTCGCCGGGTCTCACCGTGACACCAGAGGGATCGAGCGGGCACGAGCCTGCCGTGAAGACGAGGAGCCAGCCCGCCGGCACGACCGACGTATAGGCATACGGAACATCGGGTGTCAGCCCTGAAGGCCTCGGCGGTCGCCGCGAAGGTCCCGTCATGCCGGCGATCCTTGCACCGTCGAGACGGCCTGGCGCGACGGTGCTTTCCGACGGCCATGTCACACTTGACCGGAATGGACGTGGGTCACTACCTGGCCGTCAAGGACCGCGTGGCGAGCCTCGTGCTCGACTCCGATCCTGAACGCCGAGTACCGGGATCTCCTGCCTGGAGGGTCCGGGACGTCGTGGCGCATCTCGCCGGGCTCTGCGACGACTGGGTCGGTCATCGCTTGGACGGTTACGCCTCGGAATCGTGGACCAACGCCCAGGTGATCCGTTTCGCAGCGTATCCGTTGGACGAGATCCTCGGACGCTGGAATGTTTCTGTCCGCGCCTTCGCGTCACTTCGTGACGACCCGACCATGGGAGCGCCTGCCCGCTGGGCCTTCGGAGACGCGGTGATCCACGAGGCCGATCTGAGGGGGGCCTTGGGTGTTGGCCGGGTTCCCGACGAAGCAATGAGTGTGGCGCTGCAAGGTGCGATCAGCCGCTGGCGGCACCAGCTGAACAATGCGAAAACGCCGACGCTCCTGGTGCGCGCCACCGATCTGCCGCGAGTGGTGGATCGGGGTCCCGGACGACCCGGCGACGGTGACGGTGGAGGTTCCGGCCTACGAATTGTTCCGAGCCTTGGCCGGACGCCGGACACAAGAACAGGTGCGCTCATGGGCCTGGGACGCCGAACCCTCGCCATATCTCGCTGCTGGCCTGCCATTTCCCTTTCACTGGGCCGACTGCGATCTCAGCGACTGACGGCGCCCCCACCCCGAGACAAGAGGCGTACAGGAAATAGTCGTCCCCGAACTTGCGTTGAAGCTTTCGAGGGTCACTCACCATCTGAACATCCGGGAGGAGACACGTGCGCGGCCAAACCGATCAGACCAGCGGAATAGAGGTTTCGCCTGGCCGGACCGTCCCGCCATGGCTCGTGCTGGGTGTCGTGCTGGTCGGGCAGTTCATGGTCGTCCTCGACGCGTCCATCGTCAATGTCGCGTTGCCGTCGATCCAGCGTGACCTGCACTTCAGTCCTTCTGGGCTGCAGTGGATCGTCAACGCGTACACCCTCACCTTCGCCGGCTTCCTCCTGCTCGGGGGACACGCGGCAGACCTCTTCGGACGCCGCCGTGTCTTCCTCGTCGGTCTCGCCGTGTTCACCCTGTCGAGCTTGTTCGGCGGCTTGGCACAGGACCAAGCCTGGCTCGTTGTCGCACGCGCCGTCCAGGGACTCGGCGCGGCGATTCTGGCCCCGGCGACGTTGACCATCCTCACCACCTCCTTCGCCGAGGGTCCGGCGCGTGCGAGGGCCCTCGGTGCCTGGAGCGCAGTGTCGGCTGCCGGCGCCTCTGCGGGAGCGCTCTTCGGGGGTGTGCTCACCGAATTTCTCAACTGGCGGTGGATCCTGTTCGTCAACGTGCCGATCGGTGCCGTCGCGTTGATCGCCGGTCGCCGCTACCTGCCTGAGTCGAGGGCCGCGCTGGGCCACCGCCACCTCGACCTCGCCGGCGCGGCCACCGTCACCGCCGGTCTGGTCGCTCTCGTCTACGCCATTGTGCGCACCGAGACCTACTCGTGGGGCTCGGCGCAGGTGCTCGTGCCGCTGATCGTCGGACTGGCGCTCATCGGCCTTTTCCTGGTCCTCCAGGCCCGGGTCTCGAAGGCGCCTCTCGTACCGTTGCGCATCTTCCGCTCCCGCGCGGTCGCCGGAGGCAACGCCGTCATGTTCCTGATGTTCGGTGCCCTCTTCGGCTCCTGGTATTTCGAAACGCTCTACATGCAGCACGTGCTGGGGTTCAGCCCCCTCGAGGCCGGCGTGGCGTTCCTGCCGCAGACACTGCTCATTGCAGCCGGCGCACAGGTCGTGTCGCGGCTCGTGTCCCGGGTGGGCCCCCGGCCACTGATCCTTGCGGGCACCCTGGTCGCGGCCGCGGGCCTGGCGTGGATGGCAGGCATCACGCCTTCGAGCTCGTACGTGGCCAATCTTCTTGGCCCGTTCATCCTGATCGGGTTGGGCATGGGCCTGACCGTGACGCCCGTCGCCGTTGCCGGGACGGCCGGCGTGGCCCCCGCCGAAGCCGGTCTGGCGTCCGGTCTGTTGAACACGTCGCGGACCGTCGGTGCCTCCATCGGCCTCGCCGCACTGGCGACGTTGGCGGCCAACCGGACGTCGAGGGCCTTGTCCTCTGCACCGGGGCCGGGCCACGCGCCAGCCGCACTGACCGACGGCTACGCACTCGCTTTTGCCGTGGCCGCGGTTGTCCTGCTCGCCACCGCGGCGGTCGCCATGGCTGTGCTGCCCTCTCTGCGCAGAACCCGCTCCACGACGGAGCTCCACGTGCCGGTGGAGCTCGACGAAGTCTTGGAGGTGGGCTGATCGGCTGATCCGGGGGTGCCGGCGGCAGTCAGCGCGCCGGCACCGGAGCTCCTGCTCCTGAACTGCCCCTGGCGTCCATCGCCTCGATGATCATCTGCACCGCATCGTGCAGGCCTCCCGCGGTGTGGACGTCGAGGAGATCGATGGCCTGCGCGACCTTGTTGCGCGCGTCCTCGACGTCCTCGAATGTCTTGGCGGTGCGGGCGTCTGCCGCCCTCGCCTGGATGTTCTGGCCCACGATGATGATCGGCAACAGCACGAGCTGAAGGAAGCTCGAGCTGATCCACAAGATGAGCAGCTGCGTGCTGTGGATGTTGTCGGGCAGGCTGATCAACGCGATGCAGGCGAACACGTAGCGGCCCACATAGTGCCGACGAGCACCGTGATCCTCAGTCCGACTGCGGCGTTGATCCGCTGCGCCGCCGTGTCCATCTTGGCGAAGTGGTGTGTGGTGGCGTACACCGGAGTGCCGTCTTTGGTGTACCCGAGCCGGGGTCGCGGCGGCCCCTGATTCGTCGGCGCGGTCGCGTCGGTCGTCGTCATGGCGCCCTCCCGAGGGTGTGGATCCGTTCGCCGGATTCTCACACGGCCCCGCGCCGCGCCGCAGGACGGCCTACGTGCTTCAGCGCTCCGGGTCGGCGATCTGCTCCATGAATTCGAGGCGAATGCCGCCTGGTGCTTCCACGAATGCTATGCGGCGCGTTCCGAAGCTGCCGCTCACCACCCGGGGTCCCCACAAGACGTTGTGACGCGCCAGCTCCGCATCGAGATCGTCCACGAAGAGTGCAGGGTGCAGGAACCCTTCGTCAGGCAGCGCGCACGCGTCTTCGTAGATGGCCCGGGTGAAGAGCGTGAGCGACAGCGCCCCCAGTTCGACGTCGGCTCTCCGGCCGTTCTCCCATTCGACCGGCTCGGTCACCTGTGCCCCGGCCGCCTCGTACCAGGCGCAGGCGGACGCGAGGTCGCGGTCGGCCACCTTGACGGCCAGGTTGGCCAGACCGGTCACCGCCATCAGTGCAGTGGCGTTCCGTACAGTGAGCCCAGGTCCTCGGCGATCAGCTCGAGCCTCACTCCGTCGGGATCCGAGAAGTACAGCGAGACCCCGCTCTCGATATGCGTCGCAATCCCCTGCTCTTCCAGTCGCGACCGGGCCGCGTCCCATTGGGACCGGTCGACCGAAATGGCCAGGTGATGGAATCCACCCAGCACCTCGGCGTAGGGACCAAGCCCGAGTCCCGGGAAGTCGAAGAAGGCGAGCGTGTTGTCGTGGCCGAGGTCGAAGAACAGGTGCGTCGATCCCTTGTAGTCGCGGTTCTCGAACAACTCGACCAGCGGGAAGCCCAGCAGGTCCTGGTAGAAGCGGATGGTCCGCTCCACGTCGGAGCACAAGAGCGCGAGATGGTGGACGCCGCGCGCCGTCGAGGCGGGCCGGTCCGCCGGCTGACGCAGGTACGCTCCGCGCAGACGGTCGCGCTCCGCCGCCGCGGCTTCGAGGTCGATGGTCACAGACCGAGCAGCCACTTGGCGTTGGCGCCGAGTAAGCCCGCCCGGCCCCGCTCAGACAGTCCCGACGCCGCATGCTCCGCCGCACGCTTCGGATTCGCCACGCCCTCCGCGTGCGGCCAGTCGCTCCCGATCATGAACGTGTCCTCGCCGACCTTGGGCACGAGGCGGTTCGGCATCTCATACGGCAGCGCGGCCACCCGAACCTGCCGCAGGAAGTACTCCGACGGCCGAGACCCGAGCCGCCGGTAGGGTTCACCGTGCCGCTGCGTGTAGAAATCCGACGCCCCGTCGATGTGCAGCAGGAAGCTCGGGACCCAGCTCGCCGTCAGCTCCACCACCCCGATGCGCAGCGAGGGAAAGCGCTCCAGCACGCCATGCAGGATCAGGTTGGCCAGGGCCACGGCCGGTGCCAGGTACAAGAAGATCGACTCGAAGAGCTGCTCGCCGTCCTCTCGCTCTCCTTCGCGCCATGCCGGGTCGAGCGGGCTCTCGAATTCCGAAACGTGAAAGACCGGCGCCACGCCCTCGTCGCTGAACGCCGCCCAGACCGGATCGAAGTCGGTGTGTGAGAGCGGCTTTCCGTCCACGGGAGCAGGGGCGATCATGGCCAGGCGAACCCCGTCGGCGCGGACGCGACGGATCTCCTCGACCGCCCACGCCGGGTCGTGCAACATCACGTGGGCGACGCCGAACAGCCGGTTTCTGCCTTCGGAACAGCGCTCGGCCACGAAACGGTTGTAGGCACGGGCATTGGCCCGTTGCGCGACCCGGTCCGATGCCAGCCGTTGCTCCCAGAGCAGCCCGTAATTCGGGAAGAGCGCGGCGGCCTCGATGCCGAACTCGTCGAGGGTTGCCAAGCGGGAGGACGCCAGCCGGTACGAATCGGGCACCAGCTCGTCGAAAGACGCCTGCGCCCTCTCACCCCTGAGGCGCCGCTGACGGTCGTCGCCGATGAGCGTGGAGCGCTCGGGCACCGGGATCTCCAGACAGGTGAGCCGGTTGCCGCGCCAGGTGAGCCACGGCCAGCCCGCGTCGTCGTCGGTGATCGACAGCGCGTCCTCGCGCTGGGAGGGGTCGATGTAGTCGGACCAGGTCGTCCTGGACTCGAAGAGATGCTGGTCTACGTCAATGGTCTGCAGCGCCACGTCACCCTCCCCGCTCGCACAGTACCAGCGGCTGCGCCACCGGATCTTCGGCCTTGACCGGTCTTCACTCCATGGCCTCGCGCAGCTCCCGGAGCCAGTCGTCGGCGGCTTGCCATGCGGCGTCGGCTTGGCGTCGCTGCTCCGGGCCGTGCTCGCCGCCAGCCGGGTACGAGCCCAGGAACTTCAAGCCGGCCAGGGAAGCATGCAGATCGCGTAGGCAGTCGGCGACGACCTCTTCACCGACGTGGCCGTTGAGATCGATGACGAAGCAGTAGTCGCCGAGCCCCTGCTTGGTCGGGCGCGATTCGAGCTTGGTGAGGTTGATGTTGCGCGCCGCGAACTGGCCCAGAATGCCGTGCAGGCTTCCTGGGTGGTCGGCTCGCTGGAAGCACACGATGCTGGTCTTGTCGTGACCGCTCGGCCGCGGGACCCGGTGGCGCGCCAGCAGGACGAACCGTGTCTGGTTCTCCGGGTGGTCCTCCACGTCCTCAGCCAGGATCTCGAGCCCATAGCGCTCGGCCGCCAGGCGAGGCGCGATCGCGGCGCCCTGTCGGTCCTCCGACTCGCCCAGGAGCCGGGCCGCGTCGGCGGTCGAATTCGAGGCCCGTTGCTCCGCGCCCGCGAGGGCACGGGACAGGAACCGTTGGCACTGGCCCAAGGCGTGGGGGTACGACGACACGTGGCGGACCTCCTCCAGGGTCGTGCCGGGCCGCGCCATGAGGTGGAGGTGGATGTCCATCACGACTTCGCGCTGGACCCGCAGGTCGACGTCGTGGATCAGGCCGTCGACCGTGGCGCTGACCGTTCCCTCGATGCCGTTCTCGATGGGTACGAAGCCGAGGTCCACCTCACCCGACGCCACCGCGTCGAGCACCGCGGTGATCGTGACGAGCGGGACCACGCTGATGCGGGCGAGGTCGTCCTGACTGAGGAGGGCCTCCTCGGTGAAGGTGGCGGCAGGCCCGAGATAGGCCACGGTGGTCGCAGAGGGGGTCACGGTTGGGCAGGATAGGGCAGGTCATGGACGTTTCCTCCCTCCGCTCGCTGATTGCTCGGGTCGCCGCCGGCGAATGCGAGCCCGATGAAGCCGTGCGCCTCCTCCGTCGGGTGCCCTATGTGGACCTCGGGTTCGCCCGGGTCGATCACCACCGCGATCTGCGCCTGGGCATGCCCGAGGCCGTCTATGGCCCCGGTAAGACGCCCGAGCATTGCGCCGCCGTGGTCGAGGAGCTGCTCAAGGGAACCGATGGTCCGGTGCTCCTCACCCGGGCCGACGACGACCAGGTCAAGGCAGTCTCGGCCATGGCAGAGGCGATCGGTGCCGCGATCGGTGCCGCGCCGTGCGTCGTTTCGGGGACGGGAGCGCTCTCGACAGTCGTGTTCCGGTCCGCGCCCCAACGGCGCGACGACGTCGTCGTCGTCACCGCAGGGACGGCGGACCTACCCGTCGCCACCGAGTGCGTCGCCGTGCTCGCCGGCCTCGGACTCGGCGCGACTCTGCTGACCGACTGCGGCGTCGCCGGGCTGCACCGGCTCCTGGCCGAGGTCGACACCATCGCCGGCGCAGCGGCCGTCGTCGTCGTCGCGGGGATGGAGGGCGCACTGGCCAGCGTGGTCGGGGGGCTCACACCGGCCCCGGTGGTGGCCGTGCCGACCAGCACCGGCTACGGTGCCGCCCTCGAAGGCGTGACCGCGTTGCTCACCATGCTGTCGTCGTGCTCGTCGGGCGTGACCGTGGTCGGGATCGACAATGGCTTCGGGGCGGCCTGTGCCGTGGCCCGCCTTCTCCCGTGACACCGGATCACGGCTCGACCCCGGATGATTTCGTGGCCCCCGCCTGGTCCGGCGAAGCCCCAGACGGAACGGGCGAGGCCACGGTCGCGTGGTTCCACTGCTTCGCCGGTATCGCCGGTGACATGGCCCTCGGCGCGCTGATTGACGCCGGGGCGGACGCGGATGAGGTGGGGCGCCTGCTCGGTCGATTGAACCTGCCCGGCTGGGAGCTCCGGTTCGAATCAGGCCTGCGCGGCGGCGTCTCGTGCACCAGAGCGCTCGTGCGCGGGGAGGGTGGTGTCCGCACCTACGACGCGCTCGGTGTCGCTCGTCACCGAAGCCGCTCTGCCCCAGCGAATCACCGACCGGTCTCTGGCCGTGTTCGCCGCGTTGGCGCGCACCGAGTCTGCGCTGCACCAGCGTCCCCTCGACCAGGTCCACCTGCACGAGGTCGGTGGGCACGATGCCGTCGTCGACGTCGTCGGCACGTCCGCTGCGCTCGAGGTTCTCGGGGTGGAGAGCGTGAGCGCCTCCGCGGTGGCAACGGGCACCGGGACGGTGCACACCTCGCACGGTTGGCTGCCGAATCCCGCTCCCGCCACCGTGCGACTGCTCCAAGGGGTGCCCACCTACGGGCGCGACGTGCCCGTAGAACTGACCACGCCCACCGGTGCCGCGCTGCTCGCCGCACTGTGCACGTCCTTCGGACCGCTGCCGCCCATGACCGTGCTCTCGTCGGGCTTCGGCGGCGGCACAGCGGAGATCGACGGCCTCCCGAACTGCACCCAGGTCGTGATCGGTCACGGACGCGCCCCGGCGGAGATCGGAGCGGGACAACCTGCGCTCCTGTTGGAGACAAATCTCGACGACGTCACCGGTGAGCAACTGGGCTACGCCATCACGGCGTCGCTCAGTGCCGGTGCCTTCGACGCCTGGGTGAGCCCCGTCACGATGAAGAAGGGACGCCCCGGGAACGTGCTCCATGTGCTGGCCGACCCGGTGCACGGCGACCTGCTCCGGCGTGAGATCCACCGTGCCACTGGGACCTTGGGCGTGCGCGCGACCAGGGTGGAGCGGTGGCCGCGAGCCGCGCGCGTTCGAGGAGGTGATCGTGGAGGGCGTCACGGTGCGCATGAAGGTCGCCGGCGACAGTGCGAAACCAGAGTTCGACGACGTTGCACGCGTGGCCGCACAAACGGGCGCGCCGCTGCACGACGTGGTGAGACAGGCCGACGAGGCTTGGCGAGAGAGTCGGCGCGCGACGCGCCTGACGCGACCTGATGGGGAGCAAGATGTTCCGCTACGACGAGGACATGACGGACCTCATCGTCGAAGCCTGTCGCGACCGCCTGTCGATGGACCCGGTGTCGCTCGACTTCGGCGGCCTGGTCGAGTCGCTCGATGCCGAGCTGGCCGGCCTCATGCGGCCCGAGGGCAACGACGCCGCCGACGTGTTGAAGCTTTTCGTGGACAAGCTGGCCACGGCGGTCGTGTCCTGTGACAGCCCGAGGTTCCTCTCGTTCATCCCCGCCGCACCCACGAAGGCCTCCCTCCTCTTCGACATGTTCGTGTCGTGCTCTTCCCTGCATGGCACCTCGTGGTTGGAGGCTGCCGGCGCGGTCGTGGCCGAGAACCAGGCGCTGGCCGTTCTCTCTTCCCAGGCTGGACTTCCCCCGGGTGCCGGAGGCTGCTTCGTGGCCGGGGGCTCGGCGGGGAACCTCTCGGCGCTGATGGTCGCCCGCGACACGGCCGGCCACCGGCGCGACGGCGACGCCCCGCTCCGGCCGCTCGTAGCAATCAGCGAGGACGCACATTCCTCCGTGGGCAAGGCGCTCCACGTACTCGGTGTGGGCGCGTTGACGGTGCCGGTCACCGATCATCGCCTTACCGGCGGGTCGCTCCGTGCCGCCCTCGACGCGGACGAACACTCGGACGACGTGGTCGGTGTCGTGGCGACGGCCGGCACCACCAACGCCGGCATCGTCGACGACCTCGCCGGCATCGCCGACGTCGCCGCCGAGCGATCGCTGTGGTACCACATCGATGGTGCCTACGGCGGTGCCGCCGCGCTGTTCGCTCCGTCGACACGATCCCAGTTCGTCGGGTTCGAGAGGGCCGACTCTTTCATCGTCGATCCCCACAAGTGGCTGTTCGCTCCCTTCGACTGCGCCGCGCTCGTCTACCGACGTCCCAATCTGGCCAAGGCGGTCCACACGCAGGACGCCCAGTATCTCGAGGTGCTGCACACCGAGAATCCCGAGGAATGGAATCCGAGCGACTACGCCTTCCACCTCACCCGTCGCGCCCGCGGCCTCCCGCTGTGGTTCTCCATGGCCGTCAACGGCCTCGACGCCTATCGCGACGCGGTCGAGGCGGGTCTCGCCATCGCCGAGCGGGTGACGGACCGAATCCGCAATGCGCCTTACGTTGAATTGGTACGTGAGCGCGGGCTCTCAATCGTTCTGTTCCGTCGCCTCGGTTGGACGAAGGCTGATTACGACGCCTGGTCGGCGCGCCTCCTCTCGTCACAGATCGGCTTCGTCACACCGACCAGCTGGGAAGGCGAGACGGTGGCCCGGTTCGCCTTCTTGCACCCCGAGACGACGATCGAGATGGTCGATGAGATGCTCGAGACAATGCGCTGACCCAGCGCCACCAGTCAGCGGGCGCCTCAGCGCTGGGAGCGGGCCCACGCCCTCGTCAGGATCGTCACCATCGTGTCGACGTCTTGCGCGCCAGGGATGGACCAGCTCCCGTCGATGAGGAAGAAGGGCACGCCGGTGACGCCGAGCTCGAAGGCCGCCGCCTCGTCGTCGCGCACCTCCTTGGCATAGAGGGAACCTCCGAGCACCCGGTCGATCAGAGCGGACTCAAGACCAGCCGCGTCGGCGACCTCTCGCAGGACCGTGTGGTCGGAGAGAAGGCGCCCTTGAGCGAAGTACGCCTCGAAGAGCGCCTGAATCAGCACCTCTTCGCACGACTGGCCGCGAGCCGCCTGCACCAGACGATGGGCGTCGAATGTGCTGCCGAGCTGGACACGGTCGAAGTGGAAGACGACGCCGTCCTCGCGTGCGAGCTCGGCCATGCGGGCGTGACCGGCCCGGGCCTGGTCGGGAGCCATCCCGTACTTGCGCGCCACCGCCTCTTCCATGGTGAGCTCGCGGCGGGCGGGGGCGCGGGGATCGAGCTCGTAGGAGCGGTGGACGACCTGGAGCGCGTCGCCGTGCTCGAAACGCGACCGAGCGGCGCGGAGCCTCGCCTGGCCGAGCGCGCACCATGGACAGGCAAAGTCGGACCAGACCTCGATCTCCACGCGCCTCAGCCCCCGACCACCGCAGACTCGAGCACGGCGCCGGCGGCGAGCAGCCGCTCTTCGCTCCCCGCCGGGCCGATCAGCTGCAGGCTGGCAGGGAAGCGTTCGCCGCTCGGCACGGGGAGCGAGAGCGCCGGGACACCCGCGAGGTTCACCGGAAACGTGCAGCGGGCGACGAGCAGATCGTCCCCATCCTCGAGAGGTGGCGGGAAGATGGTCAGGGTCGGCGTCACCAGGAAGTCCACGTCGGTGAAGGCGCGCTCGAGCGCAGCCGTCAGTTCGCGCTGGGTGGCCCAGGCGTGGCGAACCGTGGAGTCGTCGAAGGAGGCTCCGAGCTCGAGCCGCGTACGCACCCCCTCGCCGATGCTCTCGGGGTCCTCGGCCACGAGAGCCCCGTCCGTATGCCAGGCCTCGACCACGAGCAGCAAGCCGGCCTGCGGTCCCGACTCGTCCCACCCTGGCAGCGGCAGCTCGGCGCAGTCCCAGTCGGTGAGCATCAGCGCGCGCTCGATGCCCGACGTGATCGCCGGGTCCGCCTCGACGGGTAGCCGACCGACCCGGACATCGCCGAGCTCGGCCACGGCGAAGCCCGGCTCGAGCAGCTCCATTCCCGTGATCAGTCCCACGACGTCGCGCGCCATCGGCCCGACAGTGTCGAAGCTGGGCGACAACGGCCACACCCCCTCCAGCGGGATACGTCCCCACGTCGTCTTCAACCCGGCCGTGCCGCAGCATGCCGACGGGATCCGCACCGAGCCACCTGTGTCGCTGCCGTAGGCGACGTCCGCTTCGTGGGTGGCGACGGCAACGGCCGAACCGCTCGACGAGCCGCCCGGCACCCGGGTCGGATCGAGCGGGTTCACCGGCGTGCCGTACCACTGATTGATGCCGGTGACCCCGAGCGCGAGCTCGTGCAAGTTGGTGCGGCCAACGATTCGCGCGCCGGCCGCCCGCGCCCCGGCCAGGCAGGCCGCGTCGCGCGCGGCCGGTCTGGCACGCTTCGCCACCGCTCGACAACCGGCTGTCGTGAGCTCGCCCTCCATGTCGATCAGATCCTTGACCGCGAGCCGTACCCCGGTCCCTGTGGTCTCGTACCGAGTGATGAACGTGGTCATCGGACGCTCTTGTCCTCGAGCTCCCAGGCATGGTCGAGCACATGCCACGCGACACGGCGCACGAGATAGCGCCGCGGCCATCGCGTCAGGCTCGCCGATTCCTGCTCGTCGACCAGGGCCCTGCCGATCGCCGCGCGCTGGACCGGCCACGGCGTGCGAGGAGACACCCGTGTCCCGATCTTCCGGGCGTAGCTCCGCTCCGCTTCACGCAGGTGCTCGATGATGCCGTCACGGTCGCGTCCCCGCCACGCGGGCCCTTCGGGAGCACCGTAGGGGCGGCGGCAGCGGCTGCGTCGAAGGCGTTCCAGCAGCCTTGGAGCAGGCCGAGCTGGCGGGCTGCCTCCGTTCCAGACCAGTCCTCGTCGTCCCACGGGCCCACCGCGCTGGGGGCGCCGAAGTCCGTGCTGGCGTCACCAGGGACGCGACCGATCACCTGTGGGCTTCCACCCCTGAACGCAGTACCGGCGATTGTGGCGTAGCGGTCGGTGTACTCCATCAGAGTGGACAGCGCCGCGTCTTCCCCCTTGCCGCGACGACACCAACCGGGCCAGTCCAACGCCGAAGCGAAGACCCACGCCTTCCCCACTTCGAGCCCGACTCGGATCGCTCGTCGAGTCATGGTGTCGCGGGGGTGACGGTTGCGCCGGGTGGGAGCCGGAAGAGCGCGGGGTCCGGCGACGAGTAGTCGGTGATCGCGAACCTCGTGGGCAGTTGCGCCACCATGACGTAGCCCAGGATGCCCTGTGAGGTCGAGCAGATCGTGCTCGTCCCGGGCAGATCTTTGGCCACGATGTCCACGCAGTTCATGTCGAAGCCGTTCAATGACATGGTCGAAGAGGTGACGGTGTCCCCGGTGAGACCTGCCACGGCGGTGAAGCGCTGAAGGAAGTCGATCCAGTGCGACGGGGTGTAGATGTCGGCCAGTTTGCGGACGTCCGCCGCCCCGGAGACACGCTTCGAGCAGCTCCAGACTGCTCCCGCGCTGCTCTGATTGCAAAGGTATGTCCCGGTCGTGCTCACGAACGCCCAGACCGTCGTCCCGTTCGATCCCGACGTCGTCGTGCGGAACGCCACGTTGTTGGTCGACGGGTCCACCGCATAGACGATCGTGGCGGGTGAACTCCCGGTCGCGGTGTATGTCGCCTCGAACGGAACCGTCTGGTCGCGATCGAGATCTCGAGCGAACTCGTCGATCGTGGCCGTGTTCGCCCTGGCGTTGCGCACCGATGTACTCATCCTGGAAGCAACGCCACAACCCGCCGAGAGCAACACCGCCGCGCCGACGGCGAGCACGGAACCCGCGATCCGACCTCTGCCCTGCCACATGCCGAGCCTCCGGCGTCAGGCACCCGAAGAAGACGACCGGACGGCCCCCGACACCCGACACCCGACCTGAGACTACGGGACAACGCCTCAGGGCTGAACGTGGGACCTCGTCGTGGGTCCACCCCGGACAGCCCAGCCGAAACGCCGTCAAGGGCGCTGGCCGGTAGATGGCGACGTCCAGTCGCGTTGGGCCACGGTCGTCTCCTCGCTCCGTGTGTCCCCAGGCACGATCTCCTGGCGGCCGCGCTCGAGTCCGAGCAGCGCGACCAGACCGGCGAAGGCCATGATCCCGCACATGACGAACAGCACGGTCTCGGTCGCGTGCGCGAAGTCGAGTGAGACGTAGTGCGGGATGGACGCCACCGATCCATGCCCTTGCTCGGTCTGGGTCATGGTGGCAGCGGTGCTCGCGGCGTGCGGGTCGCCCGCGGCCTGGAGCGACGTGGTGAGGCGCGAACGGAAGTTGAACAGCAGCACCGTGCCGAGAGCGGCCAGGCCGAGGCTGGCGCCGAAGTTCCGAATGGTCTGTGTGATCCCGGTCGCCTCGCCGTAGGAGAGGTTTCCAGCGCGGTTCACCGCGTCGGTATTGGCGGGTCCGAGCATCCATCCCATCCCCGCACCGGCGACGATCACCCAGATCTGTTGCTTGCCGAAGGAAAGAGTGGTGACCTTCGATGCCCACATGCCGAAGCCGACGGCGGCCAGTGCGCACCCCAGCACCACGGCGCGCTTGGCTCCTTGCTTGTCGAGCATGCGACCGCCGATCTGGGCCATGACCACGAAGCCGAGGAAGAAGAAGAGCAGGAAGACCCCGGCCTGCGACGCCTTCTTGTGCAGGGAGATCTGCGCGTACTCGCTGGCGAAGAAGAAGATCGGGATGAAGGCCATCATGGCGATCAACAGCACGAGGTTCTCGACGGAGAAGGCGCGAATGCGAAAGATCGACACCTGGATAAGGGGGATCGGCGTCCGGAGCTCGACCAAGACGAACACGCCGATGATCGCCAGGCCCACGACGATGCAGATCCACGTCCAGGGGTTGCTCCAGCTCCACAAAGCTGACTGCTGCAGGCCGAAGATGCTCAGCGCGATGCCGGCGGCGATGAGGACGGCGCCGCGATAGTCAATCGGGCCACGCTGGTACGCCGTCTTGGGCTTGGACACGGCGATGAGCGCCAGCGCGATCAGTGCCACCGGAATGTTCACCCAGAAGATGGCGCGCCAGGTCCACTGGGTCAGGTACCCACCCAGGATCGGTCCGACCGCGGTCAGGCCGCCGGCGATGCCGAAGAACAAGGCGAGTGCCCGGCCCCGCTCGCGCAGCGGAAACGTGTTGACCACGATGGCGAGGGCAGCAGGGAACATCAGCGCACCGCCCGCACCCTGGAGGACGCGGAAGCCGACGATCCAGCCCTCCGCCGCCGATCCCGTAGGGGTCAGGCCGCACATGGCAGACGCCACGACGAAAATGATCACGCCGATCACACACATCCTGGTGTGGCCGAAGACGTCGGAGAGCCGACCGCCGAGCGCGAAGAGCGCGGCGAGGGCGATCAGGTAGCCGTTCACGACCCATTGGACGCCCGTCGAGCTGAGGCCGAGCTCACGCTGGATGTTCGGGATCGCGATGGAGACGATCGTCTGGTCGATGAACGTCATGGAGACCGCGAAGATCATGGCTGCGAGCACCCAGTTCCTGCCCTGCATGCCGTTCCCAGACATGTTCACCACCTGTTCGCCGACCGCGGCCACCATAACGCCGACGTTCCGTCGCGCCGAGCCCCAACGGCCCGGCGCGAAGCGCCAATGGCCCGGCGATGTCGCCGGGGGCTACACGCCCACCCCCGCCTTCTCGAGCATCTGCTCGAGGGCAGCCTGGTCGGGCCCGACGAACGGGGGAGCGTCGGGGACCGCAGCGAGAGCGCCCAACAACCGTTCGATGGACGAGCCGCTGGCTGCGGGCAGATGGCTGCTCAGGACCATGGTCGGTTCAAGGGCGCGGATCCGGTCCAACTCGGAGGCGAAGACTGCCCGGTCCACCGTGTGCAGCCACGACGAGTCCACCGTGGCCCAGAAGACCTGACCCTGGCGAAGCGCATCCTCGGAGATGTCCTCGGCGGATTCGGGTACCTCGTCCAACATCGCTCCGAAGCAGTCCGAGCTGAAGAAGATCCCCGAACGGTCGTCTCGCAGGCCCGTCGTGATCGGGTTGTCGAACGCCGGAGGCCGAACCGCGGTGAGCGTCCGGTCACCGACGTTGACCCTCTGACCCGGGTTCACCAAGTACACCCGGTCCATCGGGAGGGGTGCGGCCAGCCCCATGATTCCGACCCCGAGAAAGCTGGTGATCACCCTCAACCGTTCGTTCTCCTCGAGCAGGCGGTGGAGCGAGCCGATGTGATCGAAGTCGGTATGCGTCAACCAGATCCAGCGAAGGTCCGCGGGATCGATCACCGTCCGCAGTGCGCTCAAGAATTCGTCGCTCTCGACCACGGCGCCCGTGTCGACGAGCACCGGCTCCTCCGCGTGAATGACGAAGGCATTGATGGCGAGTTGGCCGAAGCCGGCGACGGTGGCGGTGGACGTCACGACGTCGACATCGGGCGCGGCCGCGTAGGTGTTCATGGTGGGATCTCCTCAGATCTCGAAGGGAAGGCTTGAGTTCGGGTCGTCTCAGGGCGTCGCCTCGGCGGCACCCTTCAACTGCTGCAGTGTGTGCTGCATGGCATCGCGCAACTCACGGGCGCGGTTGGTCGGGACGTCGACGATGCGCGCCCAGGTCGGTATCCATCGGACGACGTAGGACTCGGTGACCCGTGTCCCCCCTCCACGGGCTCGAGGCGGTAGCGCCACTCGGTCGACTCCCGGCCGCCCTCTTCGGTGACGAAGGCGAACTCACAACCCGGGTCGGCGCTGAGCACGCGGCCCCGGCGCGACCACTTCATCAAGCCGCGAGGACCCCCTCGGTTGTGGCCGATGAAGGTGGCGCCTTCTGCGGGTCCGACCGACCCCTCGAGCCACTCGACACTCCGGCACTCGGGGCTCCAATCCCCCATGCGGGGCAGATCCGCCACCAGTGCGTAGATGCGCTCTGCGGGCGCGTCGATCACCACGGACTGAGAGTCCTGCCGCAACCACCATCGGCTGCTCCGAATCGAATCCGAGTTCTTAGTCATGTCCGGTTTGGTCAGCGCTCCGCTCATCTCTCGTACCTCCTGGATCGGTGCGACGTAAAGCTAATGCCATTAGCTATAGCTGTCAAGATGAGAATTGGCTATAATGATTTCGGTGACGAGAACCGAGTCCAAAGCACCGCGAGAACGGGTCGAAGCTCATCCCGACCGGCGGGCCCGTCGCCGGCAGGAGACAATTCAGGAGATCCTCGATATCGCTCGCGACGTCATGACCGAGGAAGGAGTCAACGGACTCAGCCTGGCGGAAGTGGCGCGGCGCCTCGGTGTCCAGCCACCGTCGCTCTACAAGTACTTCCCCTCGCTGATGGCGATCTATGACGCGTTGTTCCTCGCCGGTCAGCGCGAGAACCTCGAAGCGATGCGCCGTGCGATGCAAAGCGGCAGGTCCGGCCTTGACGCGCTTACCGCGGGCCTCGAGGCCAGCGGGCGGTGGGCGTTGGCCAACCGCGCTGTCGCTGAGCTGCTCTTCTGGCGCCCGGTGCCGAGTTTCCACCCCTCAGCGGAGGCGTTCGCCGTCAGCGTGGAGATGGTGGAGCTCCAGCGTGGCGCGCTTGGCGAGGCGGTGGCGAAGGGCGAGCTCGGCGCGACGGCCAACGACGAAAGAGCGATCTACCTCGTCTCGACGATCATCGTCGGCGTGCTCAGCCAGGCCTTCGCCAACGAACCCGATCTTCCGTGGGGCGAGGGCCGTTTCACCCCGACGTTCGCCACCCTGATGCGCCTTTTGCCCGCCGCCTTCCCACCTGACGAATAGCACGACGTGGCATCGGACGGCACGCTGATTGATCTCGGATGGCGACGCCGTCCGGCGTCGCTGCCTCCGCACGCGCCGCTATGCGCGCTCCAGGTCATAGCGGAAGACGTTCGTGTTGCGGACCTCGAATCCCATGCGTGCGTAGAGCCGGTTCGCAGCGTCGCGGTCGGGTCGCGACGTGAGGTCGACCGTGCGGCAGCCGATCTCGGTGGCTCGGTCGAGCGCGGCCTGGACCAGCGCGGCGGCGACACCCTTCCCCCGCGATGCATCGTCGACCACCACGTCCTCAATCCAGGCTCGCCACGCCGTCGGGATCAAGAACGTGGCGAGGGTCAGCATGCCGACCACGCGGCCAGCGTCCCGCGCCACGAAGAGGTAGGTCTGCGGGTCGTCGACGATGTGCTCGAGTGCCGACCGCGAGGGCGGCGGCGAGCGGCGTGAGAGCTGCGCGACGAGGGCGGCAACCGCCCCGACGAGGTCGTCGTCGACGCTCGTGACGTCGTCGACGGTGGTCACGAGCCGGACGAGCCGGCCGAATCGGTCGAGCCGGTGGACTGCGAGGTGTGGCCCGAACCGCCCCGCCACATCGGCTGGCGCACGCTGTCGTAGAGGACGTCGCGGTGGTCGCCATTGATGGCGGCGAAGACGTGCTCGCCCCAGCGCTCCGAGCCCACGAGCGGGTGCGGCAGGGTGTCCGCGGTGAACCAACCGACGGCGCGGGTCTCGAGCGGGTGCGGGGCGATCTCCCCTCCGAGAGCCCGGCAGTAGAACAGGAGCGAGTACAGCGGCACCCGGGTAAATCCGAGACGGAGGCCGTCGAGCACCGCGATGAGGCGCACCGGCTCGACGATGATCCCCGTCTCCTCCTCGACCTCTTTGACCACCACTTCGGCGGCCGAATAACCGACGTCGCACCAACCGGTGGGATAGAGCCAGATGCCCGAGTCGGCCCGCTGAATCAAGAGCAGCTCGCCCTTGTCGTTGCCGACCGCGGCGCCCACGGCCACCTTGGGCGTGACGTAGCCCGGCACCCCTTTGCCGACCGAGTCCATCCACTCCTGGACCAGCCCGCCGGCGTGGTCGTCGTCTTCGTCGCCGTCGGCCTCGGCCCGGATGTCCGCCGCCACCTTGA
Source organism: uncultured Acidimicrobiaceae bacterium (assembly GCA_963824445.1). Classification (GTDB taxonomy): domain Bacteria; phylum Actinomycetota; class Acidimicrobiia; order Acidimicrobiales; family RAAP-2; genus Bog-473. The sequence continues at coordinate 184,456 of CAWGPG010000007.1, forward strand.
GGATCTCCTCGAAGCGCTCCCGCTCGTAGAGGCTCTCGGTGAAGCCGAGGCCGGTGCGAGCGATGCCAGCGAGCGCCTCGCTCCAACGCAAGAGCGTCTTGAGCGGGACGTCGCGGTCGTCGGACGGGTCCACGGCCGGTGACGCTACCGCGCCCTGCCCGCTGCGCCAGAATGGGGTGTGCCCGTCAACGAGGATTGCCGTCACTACGTGATGCGGACGACGCCGCGTGGCGAAAGGCTCGAGCGGTGCAAGGTCGACGCCAACGAACCGCTGCCCTTCGGGTGCCCGAAGGGCTGCCTCTTCTACGAGCCCCGCAAGGTCTCATCGGCCGGATGGCACGTGGCGAAGGAGGACCAGGAGGGCTAGGTATTACAGCTAGCCCTCCAGGACGTCTCCCAACAGGTCCACGGTGATGCTCTCATCGCGCAGCCAGTCGAGGGCGGCCTCGACGTGTGCAGCCTCGCCGTCGATCTCACAGACGATCCAGCCACGGTGCTCCTCGACGTCTGCCCGGCGGATATTGGGCTCGACGTCGAACCGGCGCACCAATGTGGCCAAGACAGCCTTCCGCACCTCGGACTCGGGAAATGTCAGCTTGACCCTGACGGACACAACGCTCACGGCTCTCCGCCCCCCACGGCCGGGTCGTCGCTCACTGCGTCCATTTCCTCATTTTCTTTATCGACATGCACCAGGTGCTCCGCGTCGGCGCCGACGAGCACGTCCTGACCGAGAGCCCGGTTGAGGCTGCCCGAACGGAATCCCTCAAGATCGAGCGCCACGAACGTGAAGCCGGCCGAGCGCACCGCGGCCACCACTTCGACTCGGCGGTCGAGAACCTCGGCCAATACTGTCTGCTCGACCTCGAGGCGCGCCGCGTCACCGTGGTGACGCACCCGGAGCTGCGAGAACCCGAGGGAGCGTAGGGCTGACTCTGCGCCGTCGACCGCGGAGAGCCGGCCGAGCGTCACGGGGGTGCCATAGGGCAGGCGAGAGGCCAGGCAGGCCGCAGCGGGCTTGTCCCAGGTGCGGAGGCCAATGCGCCGCGACCAGTTGCGGACGTCGGCCTTGGTGAAGCCCGCCTCAACCAGCGGGAACACCGCGCCTCCGGCCGCGGCGGCGGCCTGCCCCGGACGATGGTCGCCGAGGTCGCTCACGTTCACGCCCAGCACGATCGTCGCTCCCTCGGCGGCGGCCAGCGGAGCGAGCGCATCCATGAGCGCCGTCTTGCAGCGGGCGCAGCGGTCGGCGCCGTTGGCCACGTAGGCCGGATCCTCCATCTCGCGAGTCGGGACTCCCGTCCAACGCAGACCCCATTCCGCCGCCAGCGAGCGGCAGTACTCCTCCTCGCCGGCGGCCAGCGAGGGCGACAAGGCCGTGGCGCACAGCACGGACGTGCGACCAAGACTGTCGTGAGCTACCCGTGCGACCAGTGCCGAGTCGGCACCACCGCTGAACGCGACCACAACGCGCTCGAGCCGGCGCAACGAGCGCCGGAGGGCAGCGAGAGAAGCCTGTGCCGGCGGAGCAGCGCCTGCGGCCGAGGTAATCGTCATGTCCCGAGGACGTCCAGCACCTCGTCGAGCGTTCCCACCATCCCAGCGTAGAAGGGACCGAATTCGGCGTAGAGGGCCGAGGCTTCGTCGAAGCGCATCTCGTAGACGCAGTCCTTGAGGTCGTCGGGGTGGACGCCGAAGAGCGTGACGCCCCACTCCCAATCATCGAGACCGACGGAACCGGTGATGACCTGCAGGATGCGCCCGGCGAAGGTGCGCCCCACCTTGCCGTGCCCGAGCATCAGCTCCTTGCGCGCGTCGAAATCGAGGGCGTACCAGTTGTTGGTCGCAGCCCGGCGCTTGGACATGGGATAGAAGCAGAAGGCGGGCTTGCCCTCAGGCGGAAGGTTCGGGAAAAGGCGGGCCTCGCGCATGGCGTCGGGGATGCCCGCGGCGTACTCGGACACCTCGGTGAGCGACACATAGGACTGAGCTGGGGCCGCCCCGGCGCGGACGACTTCGGTCTGAAATCGGCGCAATCTCCACACGTCCGGGCCGAGCGCCATGAGGCCGAGATCCGCCTTGTGCCCGAGGAGCGCCACGGGGACGACCTGATACCCGTCGTCCTCGGCAGCCGCGACCGCCTTGCGCAGCGAGCCGGGCTCGAAACCAGGTTCCAGGCGGCAGAAGAGGTGGAGCACGCCCCAGCCGGTCGTCGGTGTCAGGGACACGCCCGTCATCCTAGAGAGGCGGCGGCTGGCCACAGCGTCCCGGAAAGGGCCCGCAGGCGAAAGCGGTCCGCAGACGAACCTCGGGCACACGGTCCAGAAAAGCCGGTGCGCCCGGCGGGGGGGAGCCGGGCGCACCGTTCAGCCTCGGGTTGGGGGTGAGGCAGATTCCACTGTCACATACGCTTGTTGCAGCGGGATGGCAAGCGGATGACACCGGGATTTCATCCTGTGATACCCGCACCGTCTTGCCTGAAACACGTGCGATGGGGTCGTGATTGCGCAGGCCAGAGGCGGAGTTTCCACCCGAAAGAGCCCCCGGGCGCGGATGACCCCCGGGGCCACAACCCCGGGGGTCTCTCAACCGTGTCGAAAACGAAAACGGTCGGCCGACTAGAAGACGGTCGGCCGACTAGAAGTCGTCCATCCCGCCCCCGGGCATGGCTGGGGCGTCATCCTCGGGCTTGTCCACGATCACGGCCTCGGTGGTCAGGAACAGGGCGGCGATGGAGGCGGCGTTCTGGAGGGCCGATCGGGTCACCTTGGCGGCGTCGATGACACCAGCCTTGAACAGATCCTCGTACTCGCCGGTGGCTGCGTTCAGCCCGTGGGCACCCTTGAGGTGGCGCACCTTGTCGACGATGACGCCGCCCTCGAGGCCGGCGTTCACGGCAATCTGCTTCAACGGCTCCTCGACCGAGCGGGCGACGATACGAGCTCCGGTGGCCTCGTCGCCCTCGAGCTTCTCGGCGGCCTCAAGGATGGCGGACTGGGCACGGAGCAGCGCCACCCCGCCACCGGGGACGACCCCTTCCTCGATGGCGGCCTTCGTGGTGGACACCGCGTCCTCGATCCGGTGCTTCTTCTCCTTGAGCTCGACCTCGGTGGCCGCGCCGACCTTGATGACCGCGACGCCGCCCGACAGCTTGGCCAGACGCTCCTGGAGCTTCTCCCGGTCGTAGTCGGAGTCGGTGTTCTCGATCTCGGTCTTGATCTGGTTGATCCGGCCCTTGATGTCGCTCTCGGAACCTGCGCCCTCGACGAGGGTCGTCTCGTCCTTGGTGATGACGACCTTGCGGGCAGTTCCGAGCAGGTCGAGCGTCACGTTCTCGAGCTTCAGCCCGACCTCCTCGGTGACGACCTGGCCGCCGGTGAGGATGGCGATGTCCTGGAGCATGGCCTTGCGGCGCTCGCCGAACCCCGGGGCCTTGACCGCGACCGAGCGGAAGGTGCCGCGGATCTTGTTGACGACCAGGGTGGCCAGGGCCTCGCCCTCGACGTCCTCGGCCACGACCAGCAGCGGCTTGCCGCTCTGCATGACCTTCTCCAGCACGGGGAGCAGGTCGCGTACGGCTGAGATCTTCGAACCGACGAGCAGGACGTAGGCGTCCTCGAGCACGGCCTCCATGCGCTCGGGGTCGGTCACGAAATAGGGGGCGATGTACCCCTTGTCGAAGCGCATGCCTTCGACGAGGTCCATGTCCATGCCGAAGGTCTGCGACTCCTCGACGGTGATCACACCGTCGCGGCCGACCTTGTCGATGGCCTCGGAGATCATCTCGCCGATTTCGTCGTCGGCGGCAGAGATGGACGCGACCTGCGCGATCTGAGCCTTGGCCTCGGTCTCCTTGGCGATGCCGCGGATGGAACCCACCGCGGTCTCGACAGCCGCCTCGATACCCCGCTTGAGCCCCATCGGGTTCGCCCCGGCGGCCACATTGCGCAGGCCTTCCCTGACCATGGCCCACGCCAGCACGGTGGCCGTCGTCGTGCCGTCACCGGCCACGTCGTCGGTCTTCTTCGCGACCTCCTTGACCAGCTCGGCGCCGATCTTCTCGAAGGGGTCCTCGAGCTCGATCTCCTTGGCGATGGAGACCCCGTCGTTGGTGATGGTCGGGGCACCCCACTTCTTGTCGAGCACCACGTTGCGGCCCTTCGGGCCAAGGGTGACCCGGACCGCGTCCGCCAACTTGTTCATCCCGGCCTCCAGGCCCCGCCGGGCTTCCGAATCAAAGGCGATGATCTTGGCCATCTGGTGTTTTCCTCCGTTAGCACTCTCGTCCTGTGAGTGCTAGTCCACCACCTTACGGGCTCGAGCGCAAGGCCGATTAGCACTCTCAGTCTGTCGAGTGCTCATCGCGAACCCACGCTCAGGCCCGCGCGCGAGAGCGACGTGCGGGACCCTGGCTCGCCGCCTAGAGCTAGCGGCCGACATCGACCGGGCCGCGGACGGCTCACCCCCCGGCGACCGCCGGCACGACGGAGAGGGTCTGCCCGTCTGCAATGGGCGTGTCAAGACCGTCGAGGAAGCGGACGTCTTCATCGGCCAGGAACACGTTGACGAAGCGCCGCAGCGTCGCCTGACGTCGTCGAACAGTCGGTCCGCCATGCCCGGATGGGCGACGTCGAGGGCCTTGAGTGCCTCACCCACCGTGGCCCCTTCCACCTCGACCTCTCCGGCGCCCCCCGTCAGGGTGCGCAGCTGGGTCGGGATGCGGACGGTCAGGCTCATCGGGTTGCCCTCTTCCACGTTGTCAACTCCTCGATCCCGACGGCGGCGTCGAACGCAGCGAGCGTCGGGGCGATGGTGGCGGTCGGACCGCTCGTCCCGGCACCCTTGTCACTGAGCGCCTCGACGGTCTTGAGCCCGTGCCCGGTCACCAGGGCCACGACCCGCTCGTCGGGCCGGACCGCGCCGGAAGCGGCAAGCTTGCACAGCGTGGCGATGGTCACACCTCCGGCCGTCTCGGCGAAGATGCCCTCGGTGCGGGCCAGGAGGCCGATGGCCTCGAGCACCTCGTCGTCGGTCACGGCGGCGCACGAGCCGCCGGTGCGGCGCATCGTCTCGAGGGCGTACCAGCCGTCGGCCGGATTCCCGATGGCCAGCGACTTGGCGATCGTCTTGGGCTTGACCGGCCGGATGGCGTCGGTGCCCTGGAGGAAGGCGGTGGCGACGGGCGAGCATCCCTCGGCCTGGGCCCCCGAGATCCGCACATGCGGGCTCCTCGGGCAGCAGGCCCACCTTGCCCGAGCTCGGCGAAGCCCTTGGCCACCTTGGTCAGCTGGCTGCCCGAGCCGATGGGCACCACGACGTGGTCGGGCGCCTGCCAGCCCAGCTGCTCGGCGATCTCGAAGGCGAGGGTCTTGGAGCCCTCGGCGTAGTAGGTGCGCACGTTGACGTTGACGAAGGCCCAGCTCGGCCGCTCGCTCGTCAGCTCGGCGCAGAGTCGGTTGACGTCGTCGTAGGTTCCCTCGACCGCGATCACCGTTCCGCCGTAGACCGTGGTCATCGTCACCTTGGCCGCCTCGAGGTCGTGGGGGATGAGGACGACCGAGTCCATACCGGCCCGGGCCGCGTGGGCGGCCACCGAGTTGGCCAGGTTGCCGGTCGAGGCGCAGGCGGCCACCTTGAAGCCGAGCTGGCGGGCCTTGGTCAGGGCGACCGAGACGACCCGGTCCTTGAACGAGCCGGTCGGGTTGGCCGTGTCGTCCTTGATCCACAGCTCGCCCAAGCCCAGCTCGGCCGCCAGCCGGTCGGCCCGCACGAGCGGGGTGAAGCCGGCGCCGAGGTCGACCGGGCGCGTCGTCGTCGACGGGGAGCAGGTCGCGGTAGCGCCAGATGGAGCGGGGCCCGGCCTCGATCCGGTCCCGGCTGACGCTCGCCGCGATCCGCTCGTAGTCGTAGGCCACCTCGAGCGGGCCGAAGCAGTAGTCGCAGACGTGCAGCGCCTCGGCGGGGAAGGCGCGCTCGGCATTCCCGACAGCGCAGCCCAGTCACGAAATCGACCATCGGTCCTCCTCATCGATCGGGCATTGGCACCAGGTGCGGGCCCCTGAGGAGGCGGAGCACTGGTTGCCGCGACGTCAACGGGCCCGTCCCTCAGTCGCTCTGGATGATGCGCACCATGGTAGCTCCCCAGAGCTGCGCCGTCGGCCAGCCACTTCAGCGCCGTCGACGCGGCATGCCTGGTTGAATCGGGGCGTGCCCGACACCTTCTCACCACGGGGACTTCCCCGTCGCCATGGTGCTCGAGGCCAAGGACGCACCGGGCGCACGGTCTCGGTCTGCATTCCCGCCCGAGACGAAGGCTCGACCGTGGGCTCGGTCGTGCGGGCCGTGGTCCAGCCCTTCCTGGCCGCGCCACGGCGGCAACGGCCTGGTCGACGAGGTCATCGTGATCGACGACGGGTCGATCGACGACACGGCCGCGCAGGCCCGAGGTGCCGGGGCCACGGGTCGTGGCGGGCCCGGGTGGCCGCGGGGGCAAGGGCCAGGCCATGGCGGCCGCGCTCGATGCGGCGGCCGGCGACGTCGTCGCGTTCCTCGACGCCGACGTGGCCAACACCACGCCGGCCTTCGTCACCGGGCTGCTCGGGCCGCTGCTCACCGTCGACGACGTCGACGCTGGTCAAGGGCTTCTACACCCGTCCGCTCCACGGCGAGCCGACCGGGGGCGGCCGGGTGACCGAGCTGGTGGCCCGTCCCGTGCTCGAGCTGCTCTTCCCCGAGCTCTCCGACGTGCGCCAGCCGCTGGCCGGCGAGACGGCGGCCACCGCTGGGTCTTCGAGAAGGTGGGCTTCGCCGACGGCTACGGCGTCGAGCTCGGGCTGCTCATCGACGTGGCGCAGACCCTCGGGCGCGGACCGTGCTGGCCCAGGTCGACCTGGGTGAGCGCATCCACCGCAACCGGCCGCTGCACGAGCTGCGCCCTCAGGCCGTCGACGTGCTGCGCGCCGCGCTCGAGCGCTGCCGCGCCCGTGCCGCGCTGGCCGTGCCGCCACGTGAGCCGCACCGTCGTCGTCTCCAACCGGGGCCCGCTCTCCTTCCGCCGGGACCGGCGACGGCGAGCTCGTGCCCGTGCCGGCAGGCGGCGGGCTCGCCTCGTCGCTGCACCGGCTGCTCGCCGGCAGCGGCACGACGTGGGCCTCCGTGACGATGGGGGCGGCCGACCGCGAGGCCGTCGCCCAGGGGCTCATGGATGAGCGACGGACTCGACCTGGTCCCCGTCGTGGTCGACGACGACACCTACCGTCAGGCCTACGACGTCGTCGCCAACACGACGCTGTGGTACTGCCACCACCATCTCTTCGACCTGCCGCGCCGGCCCCGGTTCGACCGCTACTGGCGGACGGCGTGGGAGGGCTACCGGACCTACAACCAGGCCGTGGCCGACGCGGTGGCGGACCGGGCGGACGAGGGCGCCACGGTGCTGGTGCAGGACTACCACTTCTCGCTGCTCGGCCGGATGCTGGCCGAGCGCCGGCCCGACCTGCGCACCGTGCACTTCTTCCACACGCCCTTCGCCGATCCGAACATGCTGCGCGTGCTGCCCGACGACGCCGACGGCGAGCTCCTCGACGGCATGGCCGGCTACGGCGCCTGCGGCTTCCACTGCCACCGGTGGGAGGCGGGGTTCCGCGCCTGCTACGCCGACGGCCGGGCCTGCGCCGCGCCGCCGCACGTTCGTCGCCCCGCTCGGGCCCGACGCCGACGTGCTCGAGTCCGAGGCGGCGTCGCCCGAGTGCGCGGCGGCGGCCGAGGCGCTGCGGGCCGAGGTCGGGCGGGCGCCGCATCATGGTGCGGGTCGACCGCATGGAGCCGTCGAAGAACATCGTGCGGGGGATGCTGGCCTTCGAGGAGCTGCTGGACGCCTACCCCGAGTGGCGCGGCGAGGTGGTGCACGTGGCGCTGGCGTATCCCTGCCGGCAGGGGCTGGCCGAGTATCTCGCCTACGGCGCCGAAGTCGAGCACACGGCCGAGCGGATCAACCACGCCTTCGGCGCCGGTCGGGGTCGCCGCGACGACGGGTGGACGCCGATCGTGCTGCTCGTCGAGGACGACCGCGCCCGCTCGCTGGCCGCGCTCACGCTGTCCGACGTGCTGCTGGTCAACCCGGTGCGCGACGGGCTCAACCTCGTGGCCAAGGAGGGCCCGCTGCTCAACACGGACGACGGCGTGCTGGTGCTCTCCCACGAGGCCGGGGCGTGGGAGGAGCTCCGCTCGGCGGCGGCGGCGCGCTCGGCGTCAACCCCTTCGACGTGACGGCACGGCCGACGCGCTGCACGCCGCGCCTTGTCGATGGACGCCGCCGAGCGCGCCGCAGCGCGCCGCCGCGCTGCGGGCCACGCGTCGCGGGCCGCACCTCGGCCGACTGGTGGGCCGACCAGCTCGCGGCGGCACGCGGCTGACGTCCACGGCCCGACTGCGTCGGCGCTCGGCCGTCGCCGCCGCGGCGGCGGCCTCGGCCAGCAGCCGCGCAGCAGCAGCCGACCGCACCGGAGGCGCCGGGCACCGTGACGTCGGCCGGCGCGGCCACCTCGGCCGGGCTCTCGTCGTCGACGGCGGCGACCCGCACCGCGCCGACGGCCTCGCCTTCGGCGCCCAAGTTCCCGACGGCGGCGAAGGCCGGCAGGTCCCCGATGTCGTCGCCGAAGACGCGCCGCCTGGCGCAGCGGCCGGCGTGCTCGGCCGCGAGCGCGCGCACGACCGTCCCCTTGTCCACGTGCAGCGGCGGGCGCAGTTCCAGCTCCATGCGGCCGGGATGGACGGCGAAGCCGCGGCCTGTGCGTGCTGGCGCTCGGCGAAGGCGGTCACCCATGCCGCTGCGTCGGGGGCATGGCGCCAGTGCAGCGTGACGGTCAGGCCCTTGGGCTCGACGTAGACACCGGCGGGCGCTTCGGCCGTGGCCTCGGCCACGACGTCGTCGATCGACCGGCCGCCCAGCGGGTCGCGTCCTCGGAGCCCGTCAGCGCGCGCTCGAGGCCGTAGAGGCCGGCGAGCTCGACCCCGGCGGGCGAGCCGAGCACGTCGCGGAGGAACCCGGTGGGGCGGCCCGAGATGACGGCGACCAGGGCGAAGCGGCGAGCGCCAGGTCGGCGAGCAGCGCCGGCACGCCGGGGAGCGGGCGGGCCCCCACCGGGTCCGGCACGATGGCCGAGAGCGTGCCGTCGAAGTCGAGGAACAGCGCGCTCGATCGCGGGATCGGCGGCCAGTGGGTCGAGCGCGGCCGGCAGCGCCGGGGACGGCGGTGACGGCGCGGACGGCGGGTCAACGTCAGGCGTCAGCGGCCGGGCGTCGGCTGGCTCGCGGCCAGGTCCTGGCCGATGACCACGATCACGTCGACGCCGCGACGTCGCGCTGACTGGCGTGGAGGAGCTGATCGGCAGCACCTGGGACGGCTTCACGCCGATGGTGGTGGCGATGGACGCGGCCGCCTGTTGCTGCCCGGCCGCGTAGTAGACCGCGGAGGTCGTCTCGCTGGTGCTGGCGTCGGCGGGCGCCTGCATGTTCCACCCTCCCGCGCCGATCACGGTCGAGTAATGGGCGGCCAACCCGTTCGTGGTGGTGGCGTTGGCTACCACCACGCTGACCGTGGAGTGGGCCACCGTGGTCGTCGTGGTGGCGGCGTGCGTGCCGCGTTGTGCGCGGTGGTCGACGTGGTCGTCTGCCCCGGCGCCGTCGTCGTGGTGCTGCCCGGCACCGTCGTCGTCGTGGTGGTGGCCGCGCTGCTGGGCGTCCCGGCCGGCGCCGTCACGGCACGGGTCCCGTAGGCCACGAGCACGATGGTTGCCACCACGAACGACGACCAGGATCGCAGCGGCCTTGAGCGGCGAGAGCGACGATCCGCTCGGGGGCGGCTCGGCATCCATGGGAGCCAGCCTGCCCTGCAGCCCGCTCCGTTGAAGCGCCGACGAACGCGTTTGCGCTGGTGGTGCAGCCGCGGATGCGGAGTTCCCAACCGCAGCCGCCGCACCGGCCGCACTAGTCTGAACGCCCTCGCCCGAGTAGCTCAGTCGGTTAGAGCACTTCACTTGTAACGCCCTCGGAGGCTTGTCGCGCAGAACGGTGTGTTCAGCACTTTTTGGATAGGCGCTGCTCAGATGCGATGTTGCACATTGAGGCCGGTGGCGGTTGGTTGCCGCTAAAGGCCACCCGTAGCGTTGCGAGGTTGAATCTGGGTTGAATTGATATGGGCTTTCGACACCGCTCGTCATGGCGCCCCGTTCCCCGCACCGCGTCGCCGATTGAAGACGCCCGCAGATGAGGGTCGACGGACTTTCCTTCGTCCATCTTGTCACTGCTCGTTCTGTGCTCTCGTTCTCAGGGGGGAAGCTGTAATCTTCAGTGATGGCGATATCCACCGGGGATCTGCGGGCAGCAGCAGAGCGAGCCCGAGCTGCAGCGTCGGAGGCGGGCGAACTTCGGCCGGCCCGCATCGGCAAAGTGACCACCGACATCCCCGAGGCCATCCGAGCCGCCATCCGTGAAGACCTGGCCTCCGGCGCCTACCAGAAAGCCGCACAGGATGCCGTCGCAGGAGACCCCGACCTGGCTCAGGGCTGAGCGCCCGGATTCTCTGGGGTGATCGTTGTCGATGACGCCCTTTTGCTAGCCATATTGGCCGAGCAGCAAGGTGCGGCAGAAGCTCTCCTGATCACAGCGGCTGAGGCCGGCGAGGTATTCACCACCGGTTCGTGGTTCTGGCGGCTGGCCCGGGTCGTGGCTCGACCAGGTCAGGGCGCGCTGTCCCGTGCTCTAGCGGCAAGTTCCGAGGACGAGCAGCGTCGGGTGCATGACGCCCTGGACCAGCTGCCCGCCGAAATCGGCCTCTTGAGCATGCGACGACTGGTCCCGGTCATGGCGGCGTTGCCGGGGAAGCTCAACCTTCTGACCGCCGAGGCAGTTGCTGCCGCCGTGGTCCTGGGTGCGAGGATCGCCGTTTCCACCGCATCACCCCTCCTGACCACCGCAGCTGACTCGGTGGGTGTGAGGGTCGATGTTGTGGACCTCGGCTTGTAGAGCAACGCCGCGCTGGCCGTCATTGCTCCAGCTCGCCCAACCACGTCTCGTACCAGTCCCGCCGGACGCGGATGTCGCCGTTGCGTAGCCGGATGGACCGTGGGAACCACGGTGCTACACGGGCCGACCACTTGTAGGCCGTCGAGCTGGACACGCCGAGGTCGGCGGCGATCTCACGGATACTGAGCCAGCGGGCCTCCGTGGCGATCCCGCGTCTGTTGATCGCAGTCGGCACGATCTCGCGCGCCAGGGTCATCGCTTTCCGCGAGCGACACGGCGTAGGAACACGCCAGGACCACCGATGTTCGTGCGGTCGTGCAGATGGGACGCCTCTCTCATGGCAGGTGCGACCGGCAAATGCGATTTGGTCACCATCATGTGACCTCCCCAGGCTCGTTGTCTGGCTTCTCCTCCTTGGCCGACAAGCGGCCACTACCCGCCCCCGGGTCCGCACCCGTATCGGTTCCGCGCCTGGGTCTTCCTGAGGGTTCACGGGCCGCTGAACCGCAGCCGCTCATTGCGAAAACGCCCTTCACCATGCTCAGTCGGAATACGCCCCGTACGAATCCTCTTTGTGTCAAGACCCCAATTTCAGGAGGTTCTGGGCGCGACGAATCGGCCCGTCATGAGACGGCACAAGTGCATAGGCTTGTGAGTGGTCCGGGAGTGACTTCGCCGAAGAGCCGGCCTTCAGGATGCAGAGCCGACCACGCAGGCTACGAGTCGTTTCCTAGTGTCCTCCCGGACCCCTTTCGAGATCGAGCAGGAGCTGGCGGTAGACAGCGTTGGAGATCTGGCGCTTGAGAGAGCGGAGCGCTTCCTTCTTGGTCTTTCCCTCGGCAACCTTGCGCTCGAAGTAGATGCGTCCATCAGTCCCGGGATTACGGATCTGGGTGACGGCGGCCATGTGGAGCGCATGGTTGAGCTTTCGGTTCCCGCGCCGCGACAGCCGGTGCGCGATGCGGCCGCCCGAGGACCATTCGACCGGGGCCGTGCCGTTGTAAGAGGCAAAGGCATCGCGGTTGGCGAAGCGTCCGACGTCGCCGGCGTAGCCGATGAGCTGTGCGGCGATGATCGGGCCCACCCCATAGACGTGGGTCAGCGACGTGCCCGATGCCTTGAGCGCCACACGGATTCGGCGGTGCGACTCCTTGATCTGGGCGTCGAGTCGGCGCACGTCGTCGAGCAACTCGAGGGCGAGGTCGTAGCGGACCTGCTCGGCCGGGGTTTGCGGTGCGACCTTGGCCAGCAGCCGCTCGGCGTCTGAAACGTAGAGTTCCTTGGCAATTCCCCCCGGTGCGAGCTCGGCGAGGAGCGCGTGGAGTCGACAGATCACCCGGGTCCGATGACTGCCGAGGTCCCTGTTGCGCTTGGCGAGGAGCCGCAGGACCTCACAATGATTGGCCGCTTCGACGCTGCGCAGGTTCGGAGCCCGAAAGGCCGCGATGGCCACCGAGCGGGCGTCGTTGGGGTCGTTCTTGTTGGAATGGCCGGTGGCGAGCACCCGGACGCGAGAGGCCAAGGTGGCGGGTACGTCGAGGACGTCCTCGCCCCGGGCGACCAGCTGCTGGGCCAACAAGTAGCCCAACCCTGCGGCCGACTCGATGGCCCAGGTGCGCTTCTCGAACGGTTCGGCCCAAGCGACCAGCTGGTCCACCTGGCGGCGGGTGGCCCGGACCCTGACGCTCGAAAGCTCGTCTTCTGACTCGTCGATGGCCACCGCGGTGTGCGATGCCTTGTGCGGATCGACGCCGATCACCACATGCATGACTACCTCCTTGGTCGTGATGGAACCACAGAGGGCACTCCTGCTTGCAGACTGTTCGTGCTCGATCCTCTTTTGAGCCACTCCATGGCGAAGCCCTGGCGGGAGGCTCTTCGTACGAAAGCCAGCCAGCAATGCCGGCGGCAGGCACTATGCGAGCGAACCCACCAGGACCTCTCAACGCTACGGATCAACCGCAACGTCTGCCTACATTCTCAAGCAGGCACATATGGGGCGGTCCTAGCTAGGTCCGGGACGAACGAACTACCTCTAGGTGATGTTGAGCATGGCTCTGCATGTCGGAACCGCGTTCAATTCCTTCCCAGCACCACGTCGAGGTCGCCGCACTAACCATCACTCGACACAGAGCCAAGGCCTGATAGTCGAACTCGCCCGGATAGAAGTCAGCGATCTCTGGCTCCAAATGAGCCAAGTCCCATTCAATCGGTCCAAGCTCGACGGTCTCAAAATCGATGAACATTGGAGCTGCGCCAACGACGAGGATATTGAATCTGTGCGGCGAGCCGTGGATCACCCGTTCGTCGCCTGACATTTTCGCCAGCCGAGCAATTCCATCGACTAACGTCTCGCGCAACAGGGCACGATCAACCTTCACAAGCTCGGGCGCAAAATCTGGACGCTCTAGAGCACCGACGGCAGACATCAGGGGCTCCCTAAATGAGGGAAATGCTCGATCCCGCATCAAAGCGAGCTTGTCGTGCAGGCGGAACAGGTACTCAGCGGTCTCACGTGCATTTGATTCAACGGCATTGTCTTGGGGCTCGTATCGCCAGAATGTGACGGTCCTCTCGCCAACGTTTACGGGTTGCTCAATACCGAGGTCGACGGGAGGTAGCACCGGAGCGCCTAGCTCAACCAGTTCTCTGACAACTGCAAGCTCTCTGCCCGCTCTGTCGTGCTCCTTCGAGATTTTGGCGACGACAGGGCTTGGTGAAAGCCATACGACCACGTTATTGGTCGACCTCAGGCTGACTGGCTGATGTACGTCGAAGCCGCAGGACCGGACCAGATCAGCGACGGGGGTAATCACATCCACACAACATGGTCGCACTATCGCTTCGTGGGGTGAGTTCCTAACGGCAGTCAAGCCCCCTCAAGCCACGTTTTCGCTAGCTTCTTCTCCAGGCGGGTCGGTGGCCGGAGCGACCTTCTGGGCCGACTCCTTTCTGCCTCGACCCGCCGCCCTGGACGGTGTCCCCAAGTTTGTTGAAGTGAGGTGGTGGTCCCCCTCCTGGGTCCTGCCGTGAGGTAGGTGTTCAGGAGACCAATCCAAAGAACCACCCAGGAAAGGGGACCACCAATGAAGAAGAAGCTACCCGTTGTTACCGTCGCGCCGGTGGAGGAGGCAGATCGCCTCGCCGGCCTGCCGCTCGAGGCGACCGTCGCCTTGTCAGAAGTGGCCGGGGCGCTCAAGGACGGTCTGCTGGCGTTCGCGTCGGCCACCGGGCTCGTGGTGATGCGACAGATGATGGAAGCCGAACTGACCGAGGCGATCGGCGCCAAGCACGCCAAGATCTCGGCCCCAGAGCGCGTCGGGAACTGGCACGGCACCGCGAAGGGTTCGGTCGTCCTCGGCGGGCGCCAGGTGAGGACCGAGCGCCCGCGGACGCAGCCGCGCCGGAGACGAGATCGGGCTCGACACCTGGAAGGCGTTCAGTTCGGCCGACCTGCTCAACTCCCTCGTCGTCGAGCGCATGCTGGCCGGGGTGGCCACCCGACGCCACGCAGACGTGGCCGAACCCATCGGAGAAGACCTCGAAGGGTGCTCCAAATCGATGTCCAAGTCGGCTGTGTCCCGGCGCTTCGTGGCGGCGACGACCAAGGCCATGGGCGAGCTGATGGCTCGGAACCTCTCGGACCTCGACGTGGCCGTGCTCATGATCGACGGACTCGACGTGGCTGGTTCGTGCGCCGTGGTCGCCCTGGTCATCACGGCCGACGGCACCAAGGTCCCGGTCGGACTCTGGCTGGGCGACACCGAGAACAAGACGGTCGTGACCGCCCTCTTGGCCGACCTCGTCGCCCGGGGCCTCGATGTCGAGTCCGGCGTGCTGTGCGTCATTGACGGCGCCAAGGCGCTGGCCGCGGGGATCAAGAAGGTGTTCGGTGATCGCGCCGTGGTGCAGAGATGCGTTCTGCACAAGCGGAGGAACCTAGAAGGCCACCTGCCCAAAGAGCTGGCCGGGGTCGTCGACAAGCGACTCGCCCTCATCTTTGCTCAGCCCGACGCGCGCAAGGGACTGGCGGCCGCCAAGGGACTGGCCAAAGAGCTCGAGGCCGACCATCCCGACGCCGCCGCGTCACTGCGCGAAGGGCTCGACGACATGTTCACCGTGAGGCGTCTGGGCATCGGCGGCACATTGGCCGCCACCTTGACCACCACCAATTGCATCGAGTCGATGATCTCGATCGCCAAGCGGACGACGCGCAGAATCACGAAGTGGAAGGACGGCTCGATGAAGAAGCGCTGGGTCGCCGCCGGCATGCTCGAAGCAGAGCGCTCGTTCCGACGCGTACGAGGTCACAAGGACATGGCCAAGTTGGTGGCCGCCCTTGGCCGCGAGACCCCACCCGCCGTCGTTACACCCGAAGACTACGATCAGGCAGCAGCCTGAATTAGCTGTGACCACCGCTGAACTTCAACAGCGAACGGGACAACGTCCCGCCCTGTTCTTGAGGACTTTGGCTGGCGTGTTGCGGCGACGGGCCGCCCGGACTTTGGGATCAATCTTGAAGCGGTCGGCGCAGGCAACCTTGCCTTCGGCCTCGGTGATCGCTTCGCCGTCTTCGTCTCGCAGTTCGTAGAGCTCCCCCTTTCGCCAACAGGCGGCGATCCGAGTGATGAGAACTGCCGAGACGGAGCACAGCGCTGAGTTGTGGTGTTTGCCCTCGACCATGACGAGTCGGTAGTAGCGCTGGGCGAGAGTCGGATCGATGTGGCGAGCGTGATCGGCTGCCATGTAGAGGGCCTGGCGCAGGCCGGCATCACCAGCCTTGGTGATGCCCTTGTGTCCCGCCACCAGTCCGGACTGGTCGATCTTGGGCACGAAGCCAGTGAAGGAGCGCACGCCGGCGAGGTTGGCGAAGCGGTTGAAGTCGCCCGCGTTGCCCAAGATGGCCGCCGAGAGGAGGGGCCCGAGTCCGGGCGCCGAACGGACGATGCCCTTTGGGTCGGCCTCGTCATAAAGAACGGCGATTCGCTTGTCGGCCGCCGCGATCTCGTCGTCGAGCTGGCGGAGCACTCGGACTTCTGAGGCGATGTCGTGGGCCAACTCGGTGAAGTCGATGCCCCCGCCTGACCACAGCTCGAGGGTCTCGTTGGCCATGGCCAAGAGCTCGTCGGCCTTGTCCTCACGCCACAGTCCCGCGCTGGAACGGATCAACAAGGCGGCGAGCCGGGCGCGCCCGAGACGCTTGAGCGCCCGTGGATCGGCGTATTTCTCCAAGATGACCAAGGCGGTCTTCGAAGCAGTGGCCGATCCGAGGGAATCGGCCCACCCCGGACCCAGCAACTCGACCAATGCGTCGAGACGGAGACTGGCGGCGCTGCGGCGCTTGACCAGGCTGAAGCGGTGACGCACGGCACGGCGCAGTGACTGGGCCGGACCAAGGTTGTCGATGCCGCGCAGGCCCTCAGGGTGGAGCAACGGCAAACGAGCCAGCACCCTCGAATCCAACCGGTCGGTCTTGGTGTGCTTGTTGTAGTAGTCCCGCAGGTCGGCCGACTGTTCGGGTGGCACCAAGATGACCGTGGCGCCACGAGCTTGGAGCCAGGCCGACAATGGCACGCAGGCGTTGCGGGTGGGCTCGAGGATCACGGTCACCGAGGCACCGTCGGGAATCTTCGCCCACAGGCGCTCGAGATCAGTGGTCGTCGTGCGGAACTTCCACGACGACCAGATGAACTCACCTCGCTCGTCGGCCAGGCTGCCCCGATGGTCGGCTCGACAGGCGACGTCGATGCCCAACCTCACTTCACTCATCACGTGGTCCTTTCGCTGGTGGTCACTGATCGGTCGGCTCTCCGTCGTCGACCGCTGCACGTTCCGCAGGGGTGTGACCATCCAGACATTCGAGAAGCAGGGGTCCGACTCCATGATCGGCCGCCGAGTTCCAGAAAAGGGATGCACGTGCGTCGGGAGGCTCGTCTGATCGACGATCACCGTTGAGGAGTCGAGCTGTCGCTCGCTCCGACCCCAGTTCAGTCAAGCCAGAAGAACCGACCCGACGCACCCTACGAAGGGCTTCTGCCAAATCGGTGGATGCCCGGAACCAACGCTAAATGCCCCACTTCGCCGGTTATACAGGTGATCCACCTCCTGGGATAGGCGTCCGAGGGATCCTCCTCGGGTGCAAGCCCAACAAGGAGGTGTGCGGTGTGGAGTCCGTCATTCGAGTGTTGCGTCCGACCCGACGGTGAACACGTCTACCGAATTGGCCATCGCCTGGTCGACGAGTTCTTGGAGTTCGTCGTCGGTCGGGCCCGTCCCAACACCGTGCGGGCCTATGCGCACGACCTGAGCGTCTTCTTCTCGGTGGTGAGGAAGGAGCCCACCGAGGTGCGACCCAAAGACGTTATGTCCTTTGTCACCGCGCAGCGTCGTCCGAAGCCCGGTGCCGAGAACGTGGTG
This sequence comes from uncultured Acidimicrobiaceae bacterium, assembly GCA_963824445.1. Classification (GTDB taxonomy): domain Bacteria; phylum Actinomycetota; class Acidimicrobiia; order Acidimicrobiales; family RAAP-2; genus Bog-473. The sequence goes on from CAWGPG010000007.1 coordinate 201,898, forward strand.
CGCATCGCGGATGGCTCCGCGGGACTCTCGGCGGCGACGATCAAGCGCCGGTTGGCATCCGTCTCGAGCCTCTATGGCTACCTGATGACCCGCGAGGACGTCGACGTGAGCGCCAACCCGGTCCCTCGGGGCATCGCGACGCGTCAGAGCCGCTCTCGGGGCGGGCGGGGCCTGCCGCTCGTCCGCGGGGTGCGCCGTCTGCCGAGAATCCTCGACGCCGACGAGGTCGAGGTCTTGATGGATGCACTGCGCACCGATCGGGACCTGGCCATGGTCCAGGCCATGGTGCTCGGCGGTCTGCGGCGCTGTGAGGTGCTCGGACTGCGCCTAGGCGACCTTCGCCTCGGCGAGTGGCGGGTCCTGATCAGCGAAGGCAACGGCGGGCACGAGCGTGTGGTGCCGCTCTCACCGACCTTCTTCGCCGCGGTGGCGCGCTACATGGACCACGAGCGACCAGTTGAGACGACGTGCGACTCGCTCTTCGTCTCGCTCAAAGGAGCGCGTCGCGCTCAGCCGCTCTCGACCCCGGGTCTCGACGAGATCGTGCGAGCGGCACGCAAACGAGCGGGGCTGAGCCATGGCACCTGCCACGAGCTGCGCCACACTTGCTTCACCCGCTTGCGCGAGGCGGGGATGGCCATCGAAGCCATCCAGGCCCAGGCCGGCCACCGCTCGATCACCTCGACGCGGGTCTATCTGCACCTCGACATGCACTGGCTGGCCGACGAGTACCGCCGTGCCAGCGAAGCCATCGAGGCGCAGGCCATGGCCGGGGTGGCCCCATGAACGCACTGGCACGATCCCAGCCTCTCGCTCAACGACGCCGGGGCGGCGGGACACCCGAGGTGACCTGGACCCAGATCGCCCGCAGGGCACCGGTCATGGTCGCCACCATGGCCTCCTACCTGGACCAACTCGAGGTTTCGGCCCGTCCGAGCACGCTGGCCGACACCGAGCTGACGTTACGGCTCTTCGCCCATCGGGTGAGCGCCGCCGATCCGGACTGCGTCAGCGTTGCCGTCATCGGACGGGTCCACATCGAGGACTTCAAGCGTTGGCTGGCAGCGCGTCCGGGCAAGAGCGGCAAAGGGATGGCCAGCCTGACCATCCGGCACCGGCTCTCCACCATGCGGACCTTCTTCGAGCGCATCACGGAGTGGGAGTACGACGACGCTCCGGCCCGCTTGCTCGTCTACACGAGCGATTTCCCTGCGCTCGACGAGCCCTTGCCCAAGTTCTTGGACGACCCAACCGCGGCGAAGTTCATGGCCGCTCTGGCGCTCGATCCGAACCTGCGCCGTCGCCTCATGGTCGAACTGCTGGCCCGCACCGGCATGCGTGTCGGTGAGCTCGGCGGTCTCGAAGACGACGCCATGGTGCGCCTCGACGGGGTCGATCGACTCCGGATCCCCGTCGGCAAGCTCCACAACGACCGCTACGTGCCACTGCTCCCCATGCTCGTCGACCTCATCGTCGACTACAAGGCCCTACGCGGGCCGTCACGCTCAGGACACCTTCTCGAGCGCGACGACGGCGGGCCGTTCGACCGGCGCACCGTGCATCGCTACGTGGCGGCGGTGGCCAGGCGAGCCGGGGTCGGTCCCGTCCATCCTCACCAGCTGCGCCACACGCTCGCCACCCAGTCCATCAACCGGGGCATGAGCCTCGAGGCGATCGCCGCCTTGCTCGGGCACCGCTCGATGGACATGACGCTCACCTATGCCCGCATCTCGGATCACACCGTCGCCGAGCAGTACTTCAAGGTCACCGAGGCGGTCGAAGCCGAGTACTACGGACGCTCCAGCGCGGCACTTGGACCAACCGCGGTCTCTGGCCCTCAAATGCCGCGTCCTGACCATCGTCGACTGCTCGCCAACGGTCACTGCACGAGGCCCGCCTTACTGGACTGCGTCTTCGAGAGCGTCTGCGAACGGTGCGGGTTCTTCGAGACCGGTCCGCAGTTCGTCACCATCTTGAAGCGCCAGCGCAAGCACGCCGACCAGCGCGGTCAGAGCGACCGGAGCCAGCTGTTCGACGACCTCATCGAAGGAGTCGCCGACGCACAGCGAGTGTGCTCTCATAGTGGAAAGCCCAGGACGAATGGATCACCTGTATAACGCCGGGACGGGGAGTCACCCAGGCGAGATGTTCACATTGCGGAGAGGCTCAGACCGAAAGCGTCATACCAACCAAAGGACTCCGACACGGCGAGCCATCCACATCGTCCCCAAGGTAGAACTCGTACTCGACCGCGCCGCCCGTCAGGTCGTACTGTGCGTGCCAAAGGGTTCTCACGCGGCCGTCCGGATTTGCTTCGTCTCGACACCGGTCCGCTCGGGCCGATTCGAGAAGGTCCCAAAGCCCATCAGCGGTAGCCGGAGTGCCGCCCACCCCATCGTTGAGGATACGAGCCCGTCGATACGCATCATTAGCTCCCTCATTGTCGGTGTCGTCGGGCACGCTTCCGGCCCCGTCCCTGAATAGCAGATGGTTCGTTACGCAGAGGGTTCCAGTATCTGTAGGCACGGCGTGTTCGGCATTATGCATGTCCCGTTCCCAGACGAATGCCTGCTTCTTGTCGGCTATGAGGTAGTGAGCCACGGCGTACTCGTCGTACTGCTTGGTTCCATAGAGCGCCTCTTTGGCTTCGTCGGCGGTGGCACAGGTATCGAGGATGTAGCGCATTATGTGCATCTCGTTGAGGCCCGCCTGCGGAGCCATGGTCGGCCGCAGAGACGTGCTCTCGTCGTCGGCTAAGACCGCAACCGTGAGCCCTTGTGCATTGATCCCATCGAGACAGCCCGTCAGATCGCCAACGGTGCAGACGATTGCGGCGTACCCCTTATCTGGGTACGTTTCAATAACGAAGGGACGCGAGAGCACTGGTGGTTCGTCAGGCTGGGGCGGGGCACCAAGCATCTCACTGAGTGTTCGAGTGGTGAAGTCAAGGTTGCGACCGACCCGAGCGTGCCCGTCGGCGTTGACCTGCGATGAGCACCACACGGCCGAGCAACCAGCAGCGAAGGGCTCCGCCATAACGTTGGCGAAGTCAATGGTGTCATCGTCAATGTCGAGACCGAATGCGGTAGCTACCCCGACCATGCGTGAATGTTGATCCGGCCAGCTCCGCTCGAACCATGTACGGCGGGCACGGTTGCGGACCGGATCAGCGGCTCGAGGTGGAATCCAGCCGAAATGGTCCCGAGCCTCGGCCGCAAGTGCCTTGCCGATCTCAAACTGGGAGCCCCAGACTTGCAGGTGGCAAACGGTCATGAAGTCATCAGGCCCTCCGGCGATGACACGTCGCTGCACAAGACCCTCAGGCTGCCTTACCGATCCCACAGGGACAGTCTGTCATTGGGTGATTCCCCGGGACTTGAGCGAATGAGAATGCCGCAGGATACCGATGACCCCTGCCCCCGTACGCCGGGACGTGGCGCCTCGGTGCGGAACATTCGGGCGTGTGGATAAGCGGAGGGTGAGTAGCTCGCTCAGCGGTGCCCAGGCCCTTGGTGATGAATGCTACGCCCAGATGAGGATTTGAGGTCGGCCGAGCTTGGACGCAGCTTTCAAGAGAACGGGGCGAAGTGGAGGGTCTTGTATTTCCCCTCCGGCCGGGACACCACCGACGACGAAGACGGCTGCCTTGATGGAGGTTTGGGCTGCGACTGTCGGCACTCCAAAGATGGTTCCCATGGAGAAACCCACGTAGGCAACTGCAGGCCCAATCCACGAAAGCGCGCTCGCAGTTGTGGCCCAGTCACTGACCATCTGGCCGACCGCCTTGGAATGCCACTCAGCCGGAAGGCCAGCGTCAGCTACAACAAGGGGCTTCCGTTCACCATGGTCCACAGCGTCAATGCAGACAACCGCAAGGTCGGTGCTGTCGGCGCAGAGGCGTGAGAGGTTCACAAATCGGTCACTGTCCTTGCTCTCGCCACCGCCATGGCCGAGTAACAGCAGCCCTCGTGCCCCAGTGAGATGGTACAGCTTGGCGGGAATGCCGCTGATCTCGATTCGCTCTTCGACGAGCACATAAGGAAAAGTAGTGCGCGTTCAGTGGCTCTGAAGGCTCGGTGTGGCTGCCCAAACCTTCTTGGCGAATCTGGCCCGTTGACCAACGATTCCGCGGTCGAGGCACGGGACGAGCTGGGGCGGGGTGCGGTCTAACCCACCACTGCCTCATCGAAGCCTCTAGCTCAGGACCTCGATGGGGATACCGCTTGTTGGGTAGGCTGTGCCTTCGTGCAATCCGTCCGACGCGGACTTGGAGTACCGAACGGTTCGGGAACCCGTCTGCTGCTGGTGTCGTCCGTCGTGGGTCTGCTTTTCCTGTTTGTGGGCAGTGCTGCCTCTGCTACTCGCCCTTCCCACAGCCACGAATCCGTCGGAAGGATCTTGTTCATTCACGTCGCTCCTGATGGAAGCCGGGTGGTTGCAAGGACGGCGACGTGCACCCAATCCAATACGCGTCCCCTGGATTGTGGATCATCGAAGAGTGGCCGCTCCGCAACCGAGTTCGCCGTATCCGTGGACGGCCACCATTTCAGCGTCGCGGTCCTCGATAGCTATCGCAACGATATTTGTCGTGAAACGGGAGTCATGAACCCCATGTTTACGTCGCCGGTAGGCGGCGTGCGGGGTCGGCATGAAGATGGACTGTTTGCCCTATGTGTTCATCCACCCGTGGCGAGAGTCAACCTTCCCGCCACTGGACCCCATGGACTCGCTCCGAGAGGCGACCGGATGAAGCCGGTAGACGGCTGGGTCGTCTTCCCGTATCACAACTTCAACTCGGTGGATCGCCCCCAGGCTCTTGACGAACAGGGCAAGACGATTGGGAGTTCACTTCCGGTACCTTGCTGCTAGGTCGGCTAGGTCTGGACGGCTTCAGACTGCCCCCGAGCGCCAGGTTGGGGTGCCTCATGCGGCACCACGGTGATATCCCGCCAGCGCCCTGGGATCGCCCGAATCAGGGATAATCGGAACGTGGAGGAACAAGGCAAGACGCTCGATCCGGTGGTTGAGCTTGCGATGAGAGACCTCACGTCCTTCATCTACCGAAGGCGTCGCATCTACAACCTCCGCATTGAAAAGCGGGAGAAGCGCCTCAAGGATTCAGGGTCAAGGGCAGCGGCGATTCATACGTTCAAGCATCTGAAGCATGGTGGACACCACTTTGAGCCGGACGACATTCAGTCATGGGCATTGGCTCACCGCTGGAAGGCAGCCGATGCCGCTGAACTGAGCGAGTATGCAGCCGGTGTCCTCGCTGGCACCAGGTATCACACTGATCCTGATCCACTTGGACCGCTGCGGATCCGGGACTGGTACGCCAGCGCCACGGGATAGGGCCAGGCGCGTGGGTATCCCACTTCGCCGGTTATACAGGTGCCGCCCAGTCTGGCATTTCGGGGTTACCCGTCAGCCTGACGAATCGCCCGGCAATACGAGAATGATTGAGTGAACAAACCTCTTCAAGAGGGTGAGATTCGCCGTCGTGTGACCGTGGGCGCTGGCGATGTAGCTGATCCCGTCTACCTTCCAAGCGAGGACGAGGTGACCGACGTAGTCGCCCTCTCCATGCCTAGCAACGCGCTCGATGGACGGGCTGTCCTTCGGGCAGTTGAACTCGCGAGTGGCCCACATCCCGATGCGTGCCGTTCCTATGGTTCTCCCGCCAATGCATGGCTTCTTCAACGGATCATCTGCGAACCGGTGAGCCTCAACAGTCACATGACCAACTGGTTTGCCATTGATTCCTGAGTAGCCCTTGGGCACATCGAAGCCGTAGAACTGGAGGAAGAAGATGGAATACGGAATCGCTCCCTCCAACCCGACACACGGGGGGAGCCCGGAAGCTGCGCCCGTGGGTTGGGGGCACGACATCGCACGGCCCGAGAGCGAGGGCACGAGTTGTGGACACGGTACGGGAAACCCCAAGCGAGTAGCTGCCATGACACATTCGTCTCGCAACTTCTTCGGGGCCGGAACGAGCCGGGGGATCGCTCGTGACCTTTCTAGAGGTGGAGTCGAGATCTTTTGAGCGGCGGCTGCGTTTGTGCGCCAGCCCACGGTCGCTACGAGGAGGAGGCTAAGAGTGGTCGACAGTGCGAGCGTGACCGACGCTCGTGGAAAGGTCCCTTCCTTGTCTGCCACGCACTTAGCGTATCGGCGCTCGGCTGCCCCACTTCCCAGGGCTGATGGCACACTGTTCATGTGCCTGAGGCTCCACCTGAGACTCTCTGGGTCCATCCACACGTCGTGGTCAAGGATTCCGCCATCGAGGGGAGGGGTCTCTTTGCTACCGAGGATCTCTCCGCTGACGAAGTCGTTCTTCGCCTGAGCGGTCGTGTGGTCTCGACGGATGAACTGGCTTCAAGCCTCAGCGGTATTGGCTGCGTTCATGAGTGGCAACATGGAGCGGTGTCAGTCTCGGAAACGATCGACGCACTCATGGTCGCCGCGACCATCGCAGGCGATGACGAACGGCTCGCGCAAATCCAGGCCCTGGTCGCCCCCGATTTCATCTTCGTGAATCCCGGATTCACGACCGAGGGTCCCGAGGCCCTAAGCGAGGCCTTTGGTCGCTTCATGGCTCCTCTGGATGGTGGCGTCACGGTGGTGAGGACTTGCGAGGTGGACTTCCACCATGATCATTTCCGTTACACATGGGCGCGCTACCAGGGAGATCAGATCGCTATGGACGGTTGCGACTTCGGGTGGGCCGACGACACTGGCCTGTTGAAGCGTCTCGTTGTCTTCGACCACGTATTGCCCCCGCGCCTTGCGGGTGAGTGACCCCGTACGCCGGAAGTGGGCGCCTCGTCGCGGATCAGGTCGCCATCCCGTGGCTCGTTACGCTCCAGCCAATGGGCAGCCCGACCGCCACGGTTCCCGTCATAGAGGCCGTGATCCTTTCCAAGGATATGGGGCTCACTAAGGAACAGGTTCAGACCGCCAAGGCGATCATCGCCTGCGAAGTCCCGCGTGTCTCTGTGCTCCCCGCCTCCGAGTTGGGCGTCGGGTAGGCCTGGTCCGTATGACAGGGCCGACGAGCGCGTTCCGAACTGAAGGACGGTGCCCGGCTGCTGCGCCAGGTTCTGGAAGCGATCCCGCCGGAGCTTGACGATCGCGAAGATGCCGTCTTGCGCAAGGTTGTCGAGGGGTATGCCAACGCAGCCAACCTGGCGGCGAAAGAGGCACCCCAAGACGATCGGTCGGGCCGAATAGACGGCAGTCGCTGAGGCTGTAACGGCTCTGCGTTCGGCGCTAATTGGTGCAGTACGCTCATCCGTTACATGGGCCCACGAACCACCACCTGCATTACCTGCGGCGCCCGGTACCACCGCCAGGGTCGATGGGTGTAGGTCGACGGCCACTGGGAGACTCAGAGCTTCTGCTCCGAGGAGTGTCGCCGAGTCACTCTCGCCGCCCGAGCCCGAGAGCGACGAGCCGCCGCACGCACGTCGCTGGTGGCGTCCTGCGTCCACTGTGGTGCGGGCTTTACGCCGTCGCGCTCCGACGCCCGCTTCTGCTCGGTCCGGTGCCGCGTGGCCGCTCATCGGGCGGCGAAGGCCCATTACGATGCCTGACCTCGCCGACGATCTGGCGATGATCGAGACCGCCGGGCTGGTGACGAGTCGGAAGAGGTCGTGGAAGCCGGGCGCAGTTCAGTGAACTCCGGGAAGCCAGTGCCTCGCCGCAAAATGCGCAGCCAAGCCACGAAGTCTCCAACGGTGCCCTCATGCGCCGGGACGGGGTGCCACCGTCCGCACGACTGGGGCAGGCACCCGCCCTTGGTATAGACCTACTATAAGTAGGACCATGCTGAGGTTGACGATTGACCGGGATGAACAGGTCGCCTTGCACGACCAGGTTGCAGCGGAGATACGAAAGGCCATCGCTGAAGGTGAGGCTGCTCCGGGAGAGCGCCTGCCGTTGGCCAAGGACATCGCTGCCGTGCTCGGGGTCAACAAGAATACGGTCCTTCGGGCCATGCACATCCTGCGTGACGAGGGGCTCCTTGAGTTCCGTCGGGGCCGTGGTGTGACCGTGGTGGGAGCGCCAGAGCGTGGTCTTGTCGTCAGCCGAGCACGGGAGTTCTTGGCCTTTGCTCGCCACCACGGGTATCGGCGAAACGACGTACTTGAGTTGATTCAGGAGCTGCCGTGACCGTCATACACAAGGCTCCGAGCCAACCAGCGCATGATGCCCCGCAGGATCTCTTTCCGGAGGCTCGTCGGCGGCGCCGGAGACGATGGGGGATCGGGATCGGGCTGCTTGCGGTTGCAGTCACGGTGCTCGTCCTATTCGGTTCCGCTAGTTCGACACCTTCGCACCGGAGTGTTCGACATGTCGGCCTGGCGAGATGGGTACCGGTTTCGGGATCAACCAAGAATGTTCCAACCGTCTTTGCGGCAGGTGATGGAAGCGGGGGCATCGGTGTGTACTCCACCGCCACAGGTGAACTCATCCGCACGCTTAGCCCGCCAGGTCCGGGGGGCGCCGACCAGCAGATTGTCCTCTCGGCTGATCGTCACTCCGCGTACTTCGCCCAACCGGCAGGACCGTGCAGCGGGTCCATTCTCAGTGCTCCGGTTTCTGGAACACGTGCTCCGGTCGTCGTCGTCTCGCATCCCGGAATGCTTGCCCTCGCACCGTCGCCGAATCCAGCATCAAGTGAGTTGGCCTGGGTCGGAGTGACCTGCAGTCCGAGCGGCTCCGAAAGCTCAACGCTGTACGTATCGAACCTCGTTACTCACACTACGGTCGATCTCGGTGGGTACTCGGGACAAGGGAGTGACAACGAAATCACGTGGAGTCCCGATGGAGCACTACTGGCCGTGCAGAGCGGCCTGACGGTTCAGGTAGTCGACGCAACTAGGCCCCCCTACCGGACCGAGTTGTCATTGGAGCAATCCGCAGATTGCAGATTGACTAGTCCCGCCTTCTTCCCGCACACGCACCAGCTTGCAGCGATTCGCACTTGCTACAGCTCAACCGGAAACCTTCGTACAAGCACGGCTCTTGTGTTCAACATCAATACCGGAAGACCCGTGGCACTGATAGCGACTGCACCGTCCGGATCGCTCTTTCAGGGCCTGTCTATCGACTCGACTGGCCAACACGTGTTACTCGGCATCGTCAACAGGTCCCCCGCAGGTGCCGTGGATGCCCAGGTAGAAAAGGGACGACTCGTTACGGTGAGCCACAAGGCTCCGACCGACGCTCAGTGGTGAGAGCCGCTCCTCGCCGAACCTAACGAGTCGTGCCGCACACTGCAGAGAGACTGGATGCTCTCACACTGCCTCCGTACGCCGGTCTGGGGCGCGGCTGTACGCCTTTTTGGAAAGTGCCGCGCTGCGGGAGAAACTCGGCAAAACTGTCGGTCGACTCATGTTCAAAAACTTGATCACTGCTGTTCTCACCGTGCGAGGAGCTGACGAGGCCATCGCGTTCTACTCTCAGGCATTCGGCGCCGAGGAGGTCTACCGGAACACCTACCCGGATGGGCGGATCGTTGCCGAACTGGCGGTCGGCGAGGCTCGGTTCCGGGTCGCGGAAGAGGCGCCTGAGGCGTCCAACTTGAGTCCTGAGGCCCTCGGCGGGACATCGGTGAGGCTCAACCTGTTCGTCGAGGACCCAGACTCGGTCGTCGAACGAGCCGTCCAGCAGGGTGCTGTCCTCGTGGCCCCGGTTGTCGACCAGTCCTACGGGTTGAGGCAGGGTCGCCTCGCTGACCCATGGGGTCATCATTGGCTCATTGGACGGCCATCGGAGGGACACCAGGGGGACTGGGCAAGTCCGCGGACTGCTGTCCCGTAACGCGTGCGACCCATCCTGAGGCTGTCCCCATACGCCGGCCCAGAGACACAGCTAGCCGGTTTCGGATGACGTGACTAGCCTGCAAAGCAGTTGGCCAAAAAGTTGTTGAGCACCGCCGTATCGTTTCTGACCATCAATTCGCCATCCGTACTTCTTGAGATGTCGAGCGACGGACAGAAGGCGTCAAAGTCTCCGCAGTAGAAGTGCGGAGACCCCTTGACGCCCCGTCGAACCCCATCCTCCCAATCCTGGCGAACGGCCTCGTCGTCGGCAGCACCATGCGGCCCAATATTGAGTGATTCGGCAAGGTCAGAAAGCACTTCCGGTCGAGAGATGTCCAAGCCCTCCTCAAAGAGGGCATCACGAAGAGCAAAGCTCATTACCTCTCCTCTTTTCGGATCTTGGCGGTAGGCGGCGTGTACGTATGCGAGGGCCGGCAACGAAGTCCTGGGAAAGTGGTTCGGCTCAAAACGGGCGAAAAGGTGCGGAGCTACTTGGGACCGCAGTTCTCGCACATGTGATGCAGTGATATCCGGATCAAGCGGTGCTCCGTTGACCAACTCGAGGGGCCAGGCCCTGATGTCCAATAGAACGTCTCCACGTCCCAGCGCAGACCGGCGCTCAGCAACGTAGTGGAGGCCCACATGTGCGAACGGGCACCAAACATCTGCGTAGACCTCGATTGCACTCATAAGTCGAGCCTACGATCTGCACTGTCCCCGTTCGCCGGTTATACAGGTGATCCACCTCCTGGGATAGGCGTCCGAGGGATCCTCCTCGGGTGCAAGCCCAACAAGGAGGTGTGCGGTGTGGAGTCCGTCATTCGAGTGTTGCGTCCGACCCGACGGTGAACACGTCTACCGAATTGGCCATCGCCTGGTCGACGAGTTCTTGGAGTTCGTCGTCGGTCGGGCCCGTCCCAACACCGTGCGGGCCTATGCGCACGACCTGAGCGTCTTCTTCTCGGTGGTGAGGAAGGAGCCCACCGAGGTGCGACCCAAAGACGTTATGTCCTTTGTCACCGCGCAGCGTCGTCCGAAGCCCGGTGCCGAGAACGTGGTGCGCATCGCGGATGGCTCCGCGGGACTCTCGGCGGCGACGATCAAGCGCCGGTTGGCATCCGTCTCGAGCCTCTATGGCTACCTGATGACCCGCGAGGACGTCGACGTGAGCGCCAACCCGGTCCCTCGGGGCATCGCGACGCGTCAGAGCCGCTCTCGGGGCGGGCGGGGCCTGCCGCTCGTGCGCGGGGTGCGCCGTCTGCCGAGAATCCTCGACGCCGACGAGGTCGAGGTCTTGATGGATGCACTGCGCACCGATCGGGACCTGGCCATGGTCCAGGCCATGGTGCTCGGCGGTCTGCGGCGCTGTGAGGTGCTCGGACTGCGCCTAGGCGACCTTCGCCTCGGCGAGTGGCGGGTCCTGATCAGCGAAGGCAAGGGCGGGCACGAGCGTGTGGTGCCGCTCTCACCGACCTTCTTCGCCGCGGTGGCGCGCTACATGGACCACGAGCGACCAGTTGAGACGACGTGCGACTCGCTCTTCGTCTCGCTCAAAGGAGCGCGTCGCGCTCAGCCGCTCTCGACCCCGGGTCTCGACGAGATCGTGCGAGCGGCACGCAAACGAGCGGGGCTGAGCCATGGCACCTGCCACGAGCTGCGCCACACTTGCTTCACCCGCTTGCGCGAGGCGGGGATGGCCATCGAAGCCATCCAGGCCCAGGCCGGCCACCGCTCGATCACCTCGACGCGGGTCTATCTGCACCTCGACATGCACTGGCTGGCCGACGAGTACCGCCGTGCCAGCGAAGCCATCGAGGCGCAGGCCATGGCCGGGGTGGCCCCATGAACGCACTGGCACGATCCCAGCCTCTCGCTCAACGACGCCGGGGCGGCGGGACACCCGAGGTGACCTGGACCCAGATCGCCCGCAGGGCACCGGTCATGGTCGCCACCATGGCCTCCTACCTGGACCAACTCGAGGTTTCGGCCCGTCCGAGCACGCTGGCCGACACCGAGCTGACGTTACGGCTCTTCGCCCATCGGGTGAGCGCCGCCGATCCGGACTGCGTCAGCGTTGCCGTCATCGGACGGGTCCACATCGAGGACTTCAAGCGTTGGCTGGCAGCGCGTCCGGGCAAGAGCGGCAAAGGGATGGCCAGCCTGACCATCCGGCACCGGCTCTCCACCATGCGGACCTTCTTCGAGCGCATCACGGAGTGGGAGTACGACGACGCTCCGGCCCGCTTGCTCGTCTACACGAGCGATTTCCCTGCGCTCGACGAGCCCTTGCCCAAGTTCTTGGACGACCCAACCGCGGCGAAGTTCATGGCCGCTCTGGCGCTCGATCCGAACCTGCGCCGTCGCCTCATGGTCGAACTGCTGGCCCGCACCGGCATGCGTGTCGGTGAGCTCGGCGGTCTCGAAGACGACGCCATGGTGCGCCTCGACGGGGTCGATCGACTCCGGATCCCCGTCGGCAAGCTCCACAACGACCGCTACGTGCCACTGCTCCCCATGCTCGTCGACCTCATCGTCGACTACAAGGCCCTACGCGGGCCGTCACGCTCAGGACACCTTCTCGAGCGCGACGACGGCGGGCCGTTCGACCGGCGCACCGTGCATCGCTACGTGGCGGCGGTGGCCAGGCGAGCCGGGGTCGGTCCCGTCCATCCTCACCAGCTGCGCCACACGCTCGCCACCCAGTCCATCAACCGGGGCATGAGCCTCGAGGCGATCGCCGCCTTGCTCGGGCACCGCTCGATGGACATGACGCTCACCTATGCCCGCATCTCGGATCACACCGTCGCCGAGCAGTACTTCAAGGTCACCGAGGCGGTCGAAGCCGAGTACTACGGACGCTCCAGCGCGGCACTTGGACCAACCGCGGTCTCTGGCCCTCAAATGCCGCGTCCTGACCATCGTCGACTGCTCGCCAACGGTCACTGCACGAGGCCCGCCTTACTGGACTGCGTCTTCGAGAGCGTCTGCGAACGGTGCGGGTTCTTCGAGACCGGTCCGCAGTTCGTCACCATCTTGAAGCGCCAGCGCAAGCACGCCGACCAGCGCGGTCAGAGCGACCGGAGCCAGCTGTTCGACGACCTCATCGAAGGAGTCGCCGACGCACAGCGAGTGTGCTCTCATAGTGGAAAGCCCAGGACGAATGGATCACCCGTATAACGCCGGACAGGTGAGGCACCCCGCGGTATCGCTCGGAACTCCCTGATCGCAACTGCGCTATATCCGGCGTCCGAGATTAGCGACCGAACTCCTTACGAGTCTGCTCCTTGTCCTTCTTGGCCTGACGCTTCTCTTTGAGCGACTTGCCGGACTTCTTGGTGGCGGTCTTTCGGGGAGACTTGTCGGACATGTCAACCCCCCTTCCCTGCTGCGACCGTACTCTGCTGGCGCCGATCCATTACACAGGCCCGGCCTGCGAGTGAGGTGCCCCCGAACGCCGGCCTGGGGTGCCGTGTAACGGCACTTTGAGGACATCGGCCTGGCGCCCGGTTACGAGTGTTCTGGGACGCTGGTCTGGCGGCCCGTGATTGATCTTGATCGCGCAAGGGACCGTTGTGAGACCGGGAGCCCTGCCGATGGCGCGGTGGATTGCAGCATGGCCTGATAAATGCGCCGGGTAACGGGGAGGCGGATCAGGCAAAGGCTGGGCGGCGGTGGCGGCGTCCGGCATGACGGTGACCGGCTCGGCGGTCCGGGTAGTCAGTCGATGCCGTTGTCGGCGCCGCCGAGGCGGAGCATCGCGCGGTAGAGCTGTTCGGGGGTCAGGGGCGGTTCGGGGAGTGGGTGGGCGCGCTCGGCGCGGAAGCCGTCGAGCATCAGGTACAGGTGGCGGCGCCATGCGTGCGGGGCGATCTCGTCGGTCGCCTCGATGATCCGGCTGTGGGACCAGATGACGAAGGCGAGGTCCTCGGGTACCAGGTCGGGTCGTAGGCGGCCCTGCTCTCGCGCCCGTTCGACGATGCGCACGCCGAGCTCATGGATCCGGGTCTGCTGGCCGGCCAGGCAGGCGTTCTCAGGCAGTCGGATCGAGGCGAAGTCGTTGAAGCCCCGGTCGCGGGCCTGGAGTTCGCACATGGTTTCCAGGAACAGACACAGCCCTTCCCACGCGTCGTCCATGCTCAGGGCCTGCTCGGCGGCGGCGACCCAGATTGCGAGCTTGCCGGCGAAGACCTCCTGCAGCAGGGCCAGCCGGGCGGGGAAGTGGTTGTAGAGCGTGCCAATGGCCACCCCGGCACGCTTGGCGACCTGCTCCAGTGACGCCTGCATCCCGTGCTCGGCGAACTCGGCCCGGGCGGCAGCCAGCAGCGAGTCGCGATTGCGCTGAGCGTCTCGGCGCAGCGGCCGGGCGGGAGCGGAGGCCGAAGTCGCGGCTGGTGCGAGTTCAGGGGGCATACCCCACAGGCTACTAACTTGAGGAATACCTCGACTTCTGTGTACACTCGCCTCGCAAGATGAGGACACCCTCATGTTGTGAGGCGATGCGGCTCGGACCGCGGCGCCCCGCCTTCACCTCTTCCGCCCACCAACTCGAGCGGGACTCGGTCCCGACCGAATCCCGCTGTTCATAACGCTGTTCTCATCGAAGGAGAAGTCATGCCTACCATCGCCATCATCGGTGCCGGTCCCGGAATGGGGCTCGCCATCGCCCAGACCTTCGGCAAGGAAGGCCACCAGGTCGCGCTGCTGTCGCGTACCCGGGCCAAGCTGGATCCGGTCGTGGCCGAACTGACCGACCAGGGCATCGAAGCGGCGGCCTTCGCCGCCGACGTACTCGACCGGCCAACGATCGTCTCCGGCCTCGCGGCGGTCAAGCAGCGATTCGGGCAGATCGACGTCCTTGAGTACTCGCCGTCCGACCCGGCGCTGCCGAGGGTTTCCTCCACCGAGCTGACCCACGACAACGTGCAGATCCAGCTCGACTTCCACGCGCACGGCGCCGTGGCGGCGGTTGACCAGGTACTTCCGGAGATGCTCGCCCGAGGCTCGGGCACGATCCTGTTCACCACCGGCGCCACGTCCGTGCGCCCGGAGCTCGGTCACGACATGTTCGGCAACGTCGCCCCGGCCGCGGCGTGGCTGCGCAACTGGGCCCACGGTCTGCACGCCGCCGCCGCTCCCCGAGGAGTACAGGTCGGCCACATAGCGATCGGCGCGTGGCTCGGCCGCCAGCCGGGCGCCACCGCACCGGAAGAGATCGCGCCGCTGTACTGGGAGCTGCACACCCAACACGACCAGGTCGAGAAGGTCTTCTTCCCCAGCGACCAAACCCGAAGCGAATGACACGCCGAACTGTGCTGATCACGGGCGGCAACAGCGGCCTCGGGTACGAAACGGCCAAGCGGATCGCCGCGTCATCGAGCGATTGGGATGTCGTCATCGCGAGCCGGGACCTGGAGCGCTCGAGGGCCGCCGTCGACGAACTCCGCAAAGCGTCCGGCGACGCCGTCATCACAGCGATGCCCCTCGATCTCGGTTCCCTCGCAGGGGTGCGTGAGTTCGCAGCCGCCTTCGTCGAGCATCAGCAGTCGCCGCTCCATGCCATCGTGTGTAACGCGGGGCTCCAAGTCGTCCACGGGCTCAGCAAGACCAGCGACGGGTTCGAGACAACGTTCGCGGTGAACCACCTCGGCCACTTCTTGCTCGTCAACCTCCTTCTGAGCAGGTTGTCCCCACCGGCGCGGATAGTCGTCGTGTCGAGTGACACCCACGATCCAGCACGAACGACAGGCATGCCGGTTCCGCGGTGGGAGGATCCCCACCTCTACGCGTGGCCTGACAGGCATTCCGAGGTCAGGAAGGAACGCAAGGGCACCGCCGGTCGCCGCCGCTACACCACGTCCAAGCTCTGCAACGTCCTGTTCGTCTACGAACTGGCGCGCCGCATCGAGGCGGCCGAGCTTGGCGCACGCGCGCCGATCACCGTGAACGCGTACAACCCGGGCTTTCTGCCAGAGACCCAGTTGTCGCGCGACTACTCGGGATTCGTCCGCGGTCTGTCGCGGACGGTGCTGCCATTGGCAGCGAAGATCCAAGGCAATCTCGGAAACATGCACGCATCGAGCTCGGCTCTCGCTCGCCTCGTGACTGACCCAAGCCTCGAACGCGTCACTGGCCGATACTTCGATCGGTTCGAGGACATCGCGTCCTCCAAGGAGTCATACGACCTTGCGAAGGCATCCGAACTGTGGGATGCGAGTGCGGAGCTCGTCGAGCTGAATCCCGACGAGACACCGCTCGACGTCCGGACCTGACGTCCGTGAGCGCACCGCCGTCACGCGCTGCCGCAGGTCATTGACGGCTCGCCGGTTGCCGTCTCGCGCTAGTGCTCACGGCGATCCCCGTCCGCAGGCAGGTACAGGGTCAAGACCAATTGTGCTCAACCTCAGACGCTGCGACCCTTGGCGCGTGAGTCAAGCGGTCATTTGGGTTAGCGACGATGGTGTCGAACAGGCCCACTACCGTCACCAGTCTCAGCCCGACGCGGCATGAGAAAGCCAACCCAACGAGCCTCCATCAAACCGAGGCCGGTTCATACTGCAGATCGTTGCCCTCGTGGTTGGGTTGCCTCTCTGCTTTGGAGGGCGCGCCGGCGCAGGCAAGCGCAGGTCGCACGAGCGCGGCGAGGAGAAACGGGCGACGTCCGATGAGAGCGCATACGTGCCGATACATCTCGCATCTCGACGGCGCTCGCTACGTCGGTATCCGCTCGGTATCGATCGTCCACAGACCGTCCCCGAATGTTCGTCCTGTCGAGCGGTGAGCGCGCCCCCTACCGCCGGGCTGGGGTCACTCTTGTACGTCCAACCCGGCCGCTTCACAGGCGCCCAGAACGTCTTGTACGACCTCTTCCAATGGGCGAGACGAGTCGATCAAGGTTGCCCCTAGAGCGGTGTACTTGGCGACCAAAGGACCGTTGAATCGGAGGACGGTCTCGAGCTCGGCCGGTGCCTTTCCGAACGGATTTTCACTTCTTTGCGCGAGACGCTCCCGGATCGTCGTGTCATCAAGGATCAGGCAGATCTTCACGTCAAAGAGGTCCCACAGTTCTTCGTCGTTTTGAACCAACCCGCAGAGAAAGGCGGTCTGTGTTCTTGGGGCGCCTGCAAGTTCTTCGACGCGTGAGCGCATGAGAATCCATCTGTGGTCCCTGAACCAGTCCGGTGACAGCCGACCAGTATCAAGGGCATGGATGACCTGGTCCGTATTCCTATTGACCCAGACGGCCATCCCTAGGTCTGAGTCGATGCTTCGGTAGCCCTTGCCTGCAAGGGCGGCACAGACCTCCGACTTTCCGGTTCCAGAGTTGCCGGTTATCCAGGCGAGTCCCAACCGATGGGATTCTTCCTCAAACGGGGTGTCCCCGTTCGATCCTCGCTGCCGGGAAGGAGGTTGACATCCGGACGACGGCGTGCTTGCGTCTGTTGTCGAGGATCGGTGATTCGGGTCCGATCCGGGCGTATCGAAGGGCGGCACCATGACTACCGGCGCACGGATTGTCGTTGCGGGAGCACTGTCCTGCTTGCTCGGAGCCGCCGCTGCTCCGGCGGCTTCGGCCTCCAAGCCGCCCGTCGTCAAGAGCACCAACTTCGCCGGCTACAACGCCACGGCCCCCTCGGCCATCACGACCTTCAGCGGTGCGATCACAATCCCGACCGTGACCTGTCCCTCGACAGGAGGGGGGAGCGACTTCTTCGCCGCCGCCGAGATCCAGGACACATCGGGCAATGTCGCCACCTTCACGGTGGGTGGTCAGTGCCTGCCCGTCAACGGCGGCGCACCTTCGGCCCTCTCCGCTTCAGTCGCGTTGTTCAGCAACTTCTCTCCCTCGCTCAACGCCCAGACGGGCATCGGCGTGGCTGCGGGACAGAGGGTCAATGCGACGATCACCGAGCACACCGCCACGGGGTTCACTTCAGTCACCATCACCAACCCCACGACGAAGACCAGTGGATCCGCATCGACCCCGCTGGTCCCCTCCTTCACGGATGTCCAAGCTGGGCTTCAGCAGACCTCGTTTTCGGGAGGCGGCAGCTTCACGCCGATTCCGAGCTTCACCTCGTTCAAGTTCACCTCGCTGAAGTTCAACGGTGCGACGCTGGCGACGCTGAGTCCCACAGAGTCCGAGATGTACGACGGTTCGACGCTGCAAGTCGCCACCTCGGCTATCGGAGCCAAGGGATCCTTCACGACCATCTTCAAGCACGTCTAATCGAGCGCGGGCCAAGACTCGCCCTCGCCCGAAGCGAGCGAGAGGCAGCGGCAACGTCGAAGATGAAGCTGACAGAGCTACGGAGCCTGGTCGTACCAACGACGCAGGCGACACGGCGACAGACCGATAGCTGCCGTATTCGGGCGGCGTTGAATGGCGCCCCTGACCGCCGGGGACTGAGACACGTGACCTCGGTGAGACGAGGCGATGACGGGGGAACGACCACGGGGACACGGTACGGGGGGCGGGGGCGGCGGTGGCACTGTGGGGGAGATGGAGGCGGGGCGCATTTGTTCCTCCCAGGGACCGGGGGCGCGTTTTTGGCGGCGACCACCCCGTCCATCCCGTACCGCTGTGTTCTTTTCCTTTCTGAGCGGCCGGGGCTAAACAGATTCACCCGAAACGCCTGGATTGCGCCAAGATAGAAGCGATGTCGACAGCTTCGAACCTGAGCAGCACCCGTCGCATGATCCAAGGCGCTCAAGCGACAAGAGCGCATCACCGACTCGAACATTGCATTGGCTCAGCTGGCGCTCACGACGGCGCAGAGCCTCGACGAGGTCGCTGGTAGCGGTCAGCGTGCGTACATTGTCGACCGGCTCGCCAGAGCGCATCTCAGCGTGATTAAGGCACTCGAGGAGTGTCCTGTTCCGGACGGTCCCGACGCCTTCGCCGAGCTGCTGAGAGAGATCTCGACGCCGACTCCGGGGGCGACAGACGACGTGAGCGAACGGCTCTGAGCGGCACAACGGACAGCGCGACAGGATTTAGAAAACCCCTGGTCACTGTCGAAAGGTCTTGTTAGGACAGCAGGCCAGCTCAGGTGGCCTTTTTGGTCGTTTCCGCGGGTCACGAAATGGCCAATGTCTGTATCCCGCCTATAGGCCGACTCACCGTCACTCATCGCTCTGGCCTGCGACGACACGTTGTCGAGTACGAGTACTTTTGCCGAACCTGTGGCGTAACGCCGCATTACAGACGATCAGTCGACGCGTTGGCCGTCCCTCAAGTCGGGATCATGGCTTGACGCATCAGCTCGCTGAACGGGTCCGGGCCGTCGGGTGCCTGCGTCTGCTCGAGGGCCTGGAGGGCGGCCAGGCGCGCCTGGGAGAGGCGCTCGAACGACGTAACGCTTGTCACTGGACGCCAGGGCCTCGTCGAGAGCTCGGGCCGTGGACAGCGCCAGCGTGCCGGTAGCGATGTACGATTCGGTGAGGCGCCTGGCATCGGTGCAGGCGCTCACGTGGGATAGAAGTTCGTCTCCGCCTTGATGCCCGACGTCTCTCCGCGGGCGATGATCAAGTCCAAGTTCGGGGCGCCCGGGTTCTTGGGGACTATGCCGGTGCAGCTGAACACTCCGTTCGACGAGGCGAGGGCATTGCACATCAGATGGCTGCGCTTGTCCCCCTTGTAGGTGACGGTGACCTGCTCGTCGGGCTGGAAGCCTCCCCCGCTCACGTGGATCGCGGTGCCTGGAGGTCCTAAGTTGGGGGAGGCGAGTACGCCGTCGTTTTGTGTCGGAGACGTCGACCACTGAGTTCCGTCCCATTCCATGGCGAGTGTGTAAGCGTTCGCCGCGTCGGTCGTCGATTGGTTGCCTACGGCCGCGCATGCGCTCAAGCTCACGCAGGACACTCCCGCGAGAATGTTGTCGAGCCCGCCCGGGTCGGGGCTGGCTACGACGGACCACGTCGTTCCCGTGAGCGATTCGACCAGGCTCTGGGACCCCACCCAACCCACCCCAAGGCAGTCAGACGAGTCGAAACAGGTGACTCCATTGAGGTCACCCACCTCAGGGGTCGATTGGCTCGACCAGCTGGTCCCGTCGAAGGATGCAGCTGCGGGGCCGAAGACGGCCTCGCAGCTGCTTGAGCTCGTGCAGGACACCGAAGCGTTTTCCGACCCCCACGCTGTACCGATCACATTCCAATCCGTTCCGTTCCACGTCACGCCAACACCGTTCCCGACTGCCATGCAGAAGTCGGTGCCGACGCAGGAAACCGAGCGCAACTTGTCATTGGCCAGACCCGTGCCGTCGTCGGCAATTGACCAGGCCGAGCCGTTCCAGGCCTCGATCAGGGGATATGTGCTCGCTGTTGAGGCGTAGGACCCGACTGCTACGCAGTTCGTCATGCTCGTGCAGTCGACCCCCTCCAAGAAGTTTTGATAGGTGCCTGCGTTCGGGCTCGGCACGATCGACCACGCGGAACCGTTCCACATCTCCGCAATCGTCGAATAGACATTTCCTGCGCTGTATCCGACGGCCATGCAGTAGTCCGAGTTCACGCACGAGACGCCCGTGAGGTAGTCGTCGCCCGGCACGTCGGGGCTCGGGACGATCGACCACGCGGATCCATCGAACATTTCGACCAGGGGGTCGTTGCCTGACTTCTGGTAGAGCGTCGTCCCAACCGCGACACACCACGACGCGCTGGTGCACGCCACGCCGTAGAGCTGGTCGATACTGGTCGGCACGTACGCCCCCGCCATCCCGGTGCCGAGAAACAGAGCCCCGATCCCTCCGACGAGGAGAGCCAGGGTCGCGGCACCTGTTCGGACCCTTCGTTGCATCAGCGGAGACGGATGGGCGAGCCATGCGTGCCGACCAGCGATTCTCATGGTCGCCCCATTTCCAAGCCGGACCTGATAGATCCGGACGACAGAAGTCAAACAGAGTCGCCACGTCGGCGCAACGAGCAGCCGGATTCCCCGGGTCTCGCGGTGTCCGGTGCAGGTCCGAGGCCCCGCGGGGACATTTCCAGGTGGTGCGCCGTATTTGGTGCGACTAGGGAGGTGGTCCACCAAGTTGGCTCTAGGCCGAGCGCGATGCGCCTTCGACCCTTCGGCTAGAGACGGTCTGTCGTCGGGGCCAGCCGTCCCCGGGGTCGGCGTCGTGATCTGGGCCAGGAACTCGCTGAAGCGGTCCGGCCCGTCCGGCTCGGGTGTCTGCTCTAGGGCCTTCACCACGGACAGATGCGCCCGCGCCAGCCGGTCGACGATGTAGTGCCGCTCACCGCTTGCCACGACCTCATCGAGGCTCCGGGCCGTCGTGAGCGGCAACTGGGCCAGGGCGATGTTCGCTTCGTGATCCACTCGGACTGCCACAAGGCCTTGATCGTGCGCCGAGTACTGGAAAGGTTTGTAGCGGCGGGCATTGGCCCAACTCTGCCTTCCAGGCGTTTCCCGGTGAACCGGCTTGGCCCCGAGTGAATCGGAAGAAAATGAACACGGCGTACGGGATGGACGGGTGGTCGCCGCCAAAAAACGCGCCCCCGTCCCCCGTACCGTGCTGCCCGGGTCGTTACCCCGTCATCGCCTGGTCTCACCGGGGTCGCGTGTCCCAGTCATTGGCGTGCTGGGATATTTCGCAGATACCCGACGGCTACTCGGGGACCTCCTTGCCCAGCGTTTGGTCGTTCTGGCGGGCGCGCCATTCCTCAAAGGAGGAGACCGGCGGAGTGCCCAGGCGCCGGGTCCGAATGGCCCGGCAAGCAGAGCGGCGGCCCTTGGCCCTGGCGTCGTCCCCGCACAGCAGGCAGAGGCGACCGTCTTGGCGCTGGGCGGTCGTGGCCACCGTTGGCTCGTCAAAGCGGACCAGATAGGGGCAGCCAGCCTCGCGGTGCAGGATTCTCTCGCCCCCTCTCTTGCCCTCGGTTCGGGCGCTCACGTAGAGGGGGATCTCGGTGCTGATCGGATGCCACTGTCGCGCAGCGCGTCGAGCTCGGCCACGGTCCCGGCGATCAGGGTCACCCAACCACGGGAGTGGCGCCGGGAACTGCACCCGTCATCAGAGGACCGCCGGCATGGCGCCGTAACGTCGGAGACCGTGGCGTTCTTAGACACTCCGCTACCGGACATGGGCGCAGCAGCAGCTGAGGCTTGGGGTATTCACAACTGGTCGCCCCAGCGATGAAGGAGCCCGAGGCGGAGACGCACTGGCTCGACCAGCACCGCGACCCGACGGAGGCTGCCGTCGTCTGGTCTCTGGCTGCCCAAGTCGTCGCCCAGCACGGCGGTGATCTCCGCGGGATGCGGCGGGCTCTCGGGATCTCGAACGCGACCTGGGTCGGTGGTGGCCTCGCCGTGCGGATCGCGAACACGTCAGTCGTCGACGGCATGGCCGCCGAGGTCGCGCTCGTGCGCGCGCTGCCGCCCGAGGTCGGACACCCGAAGATCCTCGGGGCGGGCACGATCGAGGGTCATGACTGGATCGTGACCGAGGAGGTTCGAGGCCAGAACCTGCACGAGGCGTGGCCCACGCTGACACCCGAGGAGCGGCGTCGAGCGATCCGCCAGCTGTGGGCGCGCGTGCGGGTCGTGCACGACGCCACGCCCTCGCTCCGTCTGCTCGTCGGATCGCACGCGGGCTTCATACCGGCAACAGCTAACGACGCCACGGCCGCAGCCGATCGCGTCAGTGCTGCGTTGGGTCTGCCGGATGTGCAGCGGTCGCGGTTCCACGAGATCATCGGCGACTACTACCGAGCCGCGCCCGTCGTCGAGCAGGTCGTCAACCACGGCGACCTCGCGCTGATGAACGCGCTGTGGGACGGCGAGGTGGTCGCCCTCCTCGACTTCGAGTTCGCCGTGCTGGGCCCGGTGGAGATCGACCTGTGCCGGTTGGTGTGCGAGGCCCTCGTGTCCGAGGATGGGCAGCGGTCCGACAACGACGCCGGCGCCGACGCGTTCGCCATCGCAGCTCGTGAACGGGATCCAGTCCACGGTCGCGCGCTGCTCCTGGGCGCCGCGGTGCTCGACCAGCTCCGCGATCTCGAGATCTGGCTCGGCCGCGACCGGACCGAGGACCGGTTCGAAGATTGGCGCCCGGACCGGCTGCTCACCGGCTTGCTCGAGACCGACGGCGGCTACCTCGAACCCGCGCTGACATGAGCCGCAGGTCCTCCGTCGGGCGCGGCGACCTTGAGCAGGTGGGTCAGACGGCACTCGCTACGGCGCCGCGTGACTCGTAAGACCGCGAGATCGGACTCGCTGGGGTAGCCCAGAAGTGCCTGCTTGAGAATGTAGGCAGACGTTGCGGTTGATCCGTAGCGTTGAGAGGTCCTGGTGGGTTCGCTCGCATAGTGCCTGCCGCCGGCATTGCTGGCTGGCTTTCGTACGAAGAGCCTCCCGCCAGGGCTTCGCCATGGAGTGGCTCAAAAGAGGATCGAGCACGAACAGTCTGCAAGCAGGAGTGCCCTCTGTGGTTCCATCACGACCAAGGAGGTAGTCATGCATGTGGTGATCGGCGTCGATCCGCACAAGGCATCGCACACCGCGGTGGCCATCGACGAGTCAGAAGACGAGCTTTCGAGCGTCAGGGTCCGGGCCACCCGCCGCCAGGTGGACCAGCTGGTCGCTTGGGCCGAACCGTTCGAGAAGCGCACCTGGGCCATCGAGTCGGCCGCAGGGTTGGGCTACTTGTTGGCCCAGCAGCTGGTCGCCCGGGGCGAGGACGTCCTCGACGTACCCGCCACCTTGGCCTCTCGCGTCCGGGTGCTCGCCACCGGCCATTCCAACAAGAACGACCCCAACGACGCCCGCTCGGTGGCCATCGCGGCCTTTCGGGCTCCGAACCTGCGCAGCGTCGAAGCGGCCAATCATTGTGAGGTCCTGCGGCTCCTCGCCAAGCGCAACAGGGACCTCGGCAGTCATCGGACCCGGGTGATCTGTCGACTCCACGCGCTCCTCGCCGAGCTCGCACCGGGGGGAATTGCCA
Organism: uncultured Acidimicrobiaceae bacterium; assembly: GCA_963824445.1. GTDB lineage: Bacteria > Actinomycetota > Acidimicrobiia > Acidimicrobiales > RAAP-2 > Bog-473. The sequence goes on from CAWGPG010000007.1 coordinate 225,671, forward strand.
AGGAACTCTACGTTTCAGACGCCGAGCGGCTGCTGGCCAAGGTCGCACCGCAAACCCCGGCCGAGCAGGTCCGCTACGACCTCGCCCTCGAGTTGCTCGACGACGTGCGCCGACTCGACGCCCAGATCAAGGAGTCGCACCGCCGAATCCGTGTGGCGCTCAAGGCATCGGGCACGTCGCTGACCCACGTCTATGGGGTGGGCCCGATCATCGCCGCACAGCTCATCGGCTACGCCGGCGACGTCGGACGCTTCGCCAACCGCGATGCCTTTGCCTCTTACAACGGCACGGCCCCGGTCGAATGGTCCTCGGGCGGCCGCATCGCGCACCGGCTGTCGCGGCGCGGGAACCGAAAGCTCAACCATGCGCTCCACATGGCCGCCGTCACCCAGATCCGTAATCCCGGGACTGATGGACGCATCTACTTCGAGCGCAAGGTTGCCGAGGGAAAGACCAAGAAGGAAGCGCTCCGCTCTCTCAAGCGCCAGATCTCCAACGCTGTCTACCGCCAGCTCCTGCTCGATCTCGAAAGGGGTCCGGGAGGACACTAGGAAACGACTCGTAGCCTGCGTGGTCGGCTCTGCATCCTGAAGGCCGGCTCTTCGGCGAAGTCACTCCCGGACCACTCACAAGCCTATGCACTTGTGCCGTCTCATGACGGGCCGATTCGTCGCGCCCAGAACCTCCTGAAATTGGGGTCTTGACACAAAGAGGATTCGTACGGGGCGTAGGCGCAACCAATTGCCATGAGCCCCGACGGGGCGCCTGTGCAACTTGAATCGCTACGGGAACTGGCAGGCAAAGTCTCACCAGAACCACCGGCGCTCCACGGCGTCAAGTCGCCAGCTCGGCTCGCAACAAGTTCTGGCGGTTTCGTGATCGTCCACGTTCGCCCTGCGGGCGAACCCGCCAGAACTTCTCGCTCGGCCCGGGGGGCTTCCCTCGCCGGGACTGGACTCCGCTCGCTGCCGGTGGGATTCGGCGGTCAGGCGAACGACGCAGCGGCGTCGTTCGCCACGAACGAAACCAAGAGGGTGGAGCCCCGGCCCGGATCGGCATCTTGCAAGTCCTCACGTACGAGCGCGGACGGTGGGATCACACCCGAGCACGCGGAGTGACTTGACGCCGACCGCGCTGCCCCTCCTCCTGACCCCACCCACTCACCTCCCTTGCCACATCCCCCGAACCACGAACACCTGCGCCACTTCCAGCACCTCCAACAATTCCAGCACTTCCACCACCATCCCCATTGCTCCACACGTCTGGCACTCGAGGCAGCCCAAGGGGCCGATTGTGGTCGCCAGTCCCGCCGTAGCTGCGGGACGAGGGCCGTCCCGGCGAGGGGAGTGCCACGTGATTTCGCTGCGCCGGATGAGCTTGGGCGCTGGGTATCGGTACCTGATGGAGTCCGTGGCGGCGGGCGATGGAGTCCGTCGCCAGTCCATGAGTCTGAGCGACTACTACGCGGAGTCGGGTACCCCGCCGGGTGTGTTCCTCGGCGCCGGCCTGGGTGCCCTCGACGACGGCCGAGGGGTGGAAAAGGGTTCGCCGGTCAGCGAAGAGCACCTCTTCAATCTGCTCGGGATGTGCGCCGACCCGGTCACCGGCAAGGCGCTTGGGCGCCAGCCGAACAGCCCGCACCGCTCGTTGGCCAGGCGGATGTCGGCATGCGTCGACGCCATACCGGCGGCGGCCACCCCCTCCGAACGGGTCGAGCAGATGGCCCGGCTCGAGGCCGAGGAACAGGCCAAGGGGAGCACGTTCCGTACCCCGGTGGCGGGGTTCGACCTCACCTTCTCGCCATCCAAGTCGGTGTCCACAGCCTGGGCCCTGGCCGAAAGGGAGACCAAGGAGCTGATCTACGACTGCCACTGCCGGGCCATCGACGTCGTGCTGACCTACGCAGAACGCGAGGTGTTCCGCTCGCGCTCGGGCAAGGGTGGCGTGGTCCAAGAGGACGTCGAGGGTGTGGTGGCGACCGCGTTCACCCACTGGGACTCGAGGGCCGGCGACCCCCAGCTCCACGACCATGTCGTGGTGGCCAACCGGGCCCGCTCCGCCTCTGACGGCGTCTGGCGGACCCTCGATTCCCGGGGCCTGTTCAAGTGTGTGGTGATGCTCTCCGAGCTGCACCAGGGCGTGCTCGCCGACCTGTTGACCGAGGCGCTCGGGTGGGGCTGGGACGGCCGGGCGCGCCGCCACTCCGACAGACTCCGCTTCGAGGTCACCGGGGTTTCTGAAGCGTTGATGACCGAGTTCTCGCAGCGAGCCGCCGTCATCGAGGACCGCAAGACCGCGCTGGTGGACGACTTCGCCGCCGCCCACGGGCGCCAGCCGACCAGCGTGGAGGTGCTCAGGCTGCGCCAACGTGCGACCTTGGAGACCCGGGTGGCCAAGGAGCACCACAGCCTCGCGGAGTTGACCAGAGGGTGGCGAGGGCGAGCCGAGAGGTACGTCGGAGACGACCAATGCTCCTGGGTGGCCGCATTGGCCGACCGCAACGACCTGCCGCTGCTTCAAGCCACGGACCTGACCGACGAGATCCTGGCCGACGCCGCCTCCGTGGCGGTCCAGAGCGTGGCCGAGCGCCGGGCCACGTTCAGCCGGGCCAACATCCTGGCCGAGGCGCACCGCCAGTTCCATGGGGTTCGCTTCGCCTCACCCGACGCCAGGATCGCCGTGATCGAGCGCACCGCTGATTTGGCCATGGACCAGTCATTGCTCGTCTCAGCACCCGAGCTGCACCACACGCCGGAGCGCCTGCGCCGGGCCGATGGCACCAGCCGATTCCGGGCCAAGGGCCACGAGGTCTACACCACCGCCACATTGTTGGCGGCCGAGGCCCGCCTGCTCGAGGCGGGGCGCCAGGTGGGCGGGCCCGCCGCCTCCATGGGCATTGTGGCGTCGGTGACCGGGGCCAACCTGCCCGGTCGGGACTTGCTACTCAGCATCGATCAAGCGCTGGTCGTGGAGCGAATCGCCACCTCGGGGCGCTCCCTCGACGTGCTGGTCGGCCCAGCCGGGACGGGCAAGTCCACCACGATGGCCGGGCTCCGGGCGGTGTGGGAAGCCGAGTACGGAGCGGAATCGGTGCTGGGCCTGGCCCCCTCGGCCGCCGCGGCCGAGGTGCTGGCAGAGGAGCTCGGTATCGACACGGAGAACACGGCCAAGTGGCTCTACGAGCACCGCCGAGAAGCCGAACGGCTGCATGCGCTGGCGGAGCTGCGAGGCGAACTGGCGTCCCCTCACCCCTCGTCCCGGCAACCCTCGGCCACCCGGGCCAAGGTGGCCCGGGCCGAAGCCGAACTGGCCCGCTGGCGGCTCCGCGCCGGCCAGTTGGTGATTGTCGACGAGGCCAGCCTGGCTGGCACCTTCGCCCTTGACGAGCTCGTCACGGCGGCTGGAACTGTTGGCGCCAAGGTGGTCCTGGTCGGTGATGACCGTCAGATCAGCGCGGTGGAGTCCGCCGGGATGTTCGCCGCCCTGGTGCGTGACCGCGACGGCCTGGCCCCCGCATTGAGCGACGTGCGCCGGTTCGCCCACGACTGGGAGAAGGCGGCCAGTGTCGAGCTGCGGCAGGCATCTCCCGACGCCATCGACGCCTACACAGCACACGGACGGATCAGCGAGGGGAGCCATGAGGAGATGCTCGACGCCCTCTATCTGAGCTGGAAAGACGACACCGCGGCCGGGCGGACGAGCCTGATGATCGCCGGAGACCTGGGCAGCGTGAGCGAGCTCAACAGCCGGGCCCGGGCCGATCGGATCGCGACCGGAGAGGTGGCAGAACGCGGCTTGGACGTGGCCGGTGGAGGAACGGCCGGGGTGGGTGACCGGGTGATCACCCGTCAGAACGACCGACGTCTTTCCACCGGCCGAGGCTGGATCCGCAACGGCGACCAGTGGACCGTGACGGACACTCACCCCGACGGTTCCATGTCGGTCCAGCGGGTCAAGGGCACCGGAAGAGTGGTGCTCCCCGCCGGCTACGTGGCCGAGCACGTCGAGCTGGCCTACGCCTCGACGGCGCACCGGGCCCAGGGCCGCAGCGTCGACACGGCGCACGCCATGGTCTCTCCGATCACCACCCGCGAGGTCCTCTACGTCTCGGCCACCAGAGGAAGGGAGTACAACCGGCTCTACGTGGACACCCACTACGACCCCGACCCGCAGACCTCGCACGAGGGCACGACCGAGCCGATGACGGCTCGCCAGGTGCTGGCCGGAGTCCTGCACAACGAGGGGACCTACGTGGCGGCCCACGAGATGATCCGCCGCGCACAGCACGAGGCAGACGGCATGGAGCGGCTCTCGGCCGAGTACCTGACGCTGGCCACACTGGCCCAAGCAGAGCGATGGGACGCCTTGCTCGTCCGCTCCGGGTTGACCGAGGCTGAGCTGGAATCTGTTCGGGCCAGCGAGGCGCACGCACCCCTACTGACCTCGTTCCGGGAGGCCGAAGCCCGTGGCCTCGACGTCGAGGCGGCCGTCCCCCAACTGGTCGCCCGACGCTCCCTGGCCGACGCCTCCGACGTGGCGGCGGTGCTCCACGGCCGGGTGGACCGTTGGACCCAGGCGCCCGGTGGCCGGCGTCGGATGGCGGGCAATCTCATCGTCGGGCTGATTCCCAGGGCAAAAAATGTCACCGATCCCGAGATGGCGCAGGCGTTGGCGGAGCGGGATGCGGCCATGCAAGTGCGTGCCCTCACCGTGGCCGCCCAAGCGATCGAGGCCGGAGCCGGCTGGGTGCAACGACTCGGGAGCCTGCCGTCCGATCCTTCCCGACGGACCCGCTGGGTGGGTGAAGTCTCGACGGTGGCGGCCTACCGGGACCGCTGGCACATCACCGAGCAGCGCAGCCTCGGGGCCAAGAGCGACGTCGGGAGCACCGAGCAGATGAGCCAGCGCCAGAGGGCACTGGCCGCAGCAGAGCGCGCCGTGGCCATCAGCCACGACGTCCACGGCAAACAAGCAAGCCCCGCTTGGGAGCCGCAGATGGAGGTGGGGAGGGGAGTCGAACTGTGAGTGGGCGTCCCTATGCCGCACCACGGAGGCTCTGCTCGAGCCGTCGGACACCCCGGTCTTCTCGCCCGGGAGCCACTCCCTGGTAGATGTCGAGAAACACCGACAGCGTCCGGTGACCTGACCAACGCTGGCAGACGACCGCATCGACGCCCTCCCGTAGCCACCAAGAGCAGGCGGCATGGCGCAGGTCGTGGCGCCGGAGGCGCGAGAGTTTGGATTGGCGGGGGTCGTCGGGTGCGAGGTCGGTCCGGCGGGGGAACAACTTGGCGCACGCCGGCTCCCACACGCTGGCGGCGAACCAGTTGCCAGCGAAGGCTCTGCCGTTGCGGTGGAACACAAGCCCGCCGGGTCCTTCGCCGTAGAGCTCCAGGTGTTGACGGAGCTTGGCCACCAAGAGCGACGGCACCGGAACCCGGCGGCTCTCGGTGAGATCCCGGTCCTTGAGCGGTCCCCATTCGGGGTCCTCGTCGGGGTCGAGCCACCGATCCCGGGTCGGACGATGGGTGCGCCGGACGACAAGCCATCCGGGCTCATCGGCCGGAGGCAGTTCCAGGTCCTCGCTCACGAGGCCGGCCGCCTCTCCCGGCCGGAGCCCGCACAGAGCCATGACCAGCACGAAGCATTCGACGACCCCGCCCCACGCCCCCTCGGTGACGCACGCTTCGGCCAGCGCCAGTACCTGGGGCACGCTGAGCACCATGTCGGCGTCCACCGCCAGACCAGCCCGCCCGGCAGCCAGCGTGGGCTTGCCCTTCACCTTTCGCCGGGCACGGACCACCACCCACGGGCTCCGGTCGATCGGGAGGTCATCCCGGGCGATCGCCCAGTTCCAGGCCGCCCTGAGCGGCTGCAGGTACCGGGTCAGGGTCGCTGCCGACAGCCGCGTGCCGGGTTTGCGTTCGCTGACCTCGATCACGGAGACGAATGCCTCGATCTGCTTCGAGTTGAGCGAGTCGGCGGGAGCCGAATGGGCTTCCAGCCACCGCTGCCCGGCCCGCTGCCGATCGGTGATCCGCCCCGCCAGGCGAGCCGGCAGGAAGCTGGCGTGGCTCAGGTAGTCCTCGACGGCGACGAGCCCGTCGCCGGCCAGCTCGGCACCAGGCACCAGGAGCCAGCGACGAGCCCGGTTGAAGGACCGTGCGGCGGCCTCCTTGGTCGCCGGCTCCCATTGGGGATGTTGGTTGAAATAGAGCTCGGTGAGGGCATACACCGAGGGGGCCACCGGCCCGGCTGGTGCCTGTGGTTCGACGAATTGCTTCGTCTTGAGATCAAAGGGGAGCCCCCGGGCGAAATCCCGTTCGGCCCGCTCCCGCCAGGTCTCGGCCAATCCGGCCTTGTGAAAGCGCTTGAACCACTGGACGCCGTCGGACTTGCCCTTGACGTCCCAGCAATCGACGTTTCGCCGCCGGACATCACCGCCGGCCCGGTCGGTCACCCGCTGGACCCTCGTCTGCTTGACGACCCATGCCTGGAACGTCCTGGGGACCCACGGATCCGGGTAACTGCGGGCCATTGCGATCACCTCCAACTGGCTCACCGTGGAGGTGGGCCGTGCCTGACCGTCCGGGTTCGGACCACCAGCGTACCGCCGTCAGGTTGAATCTGGGTTGAATTAAGACCAATCTGGAGGCCAAAAGCCCCTATATCGCCCTCTATTCACGATCAGTCGGCGTCTCTCACGGGACGCCCCATTGCCAATGACCTGATGCCGACCTACGTCGCTTACCAGGGATTTTGACAGAAATACCCATCGCTCATGTGGCAACGCCGGGCGGCCTAGAATGGGTCTGACGCCCGAGTAGCTCAGTTGGTAGAGCACTTCACTTGTAATGAAGATGTCGCGGGTTCGATTCCTGCCTCGGGCTCCGTGCCTCGGGCTCCGTGTGCCTCACGCTCGAGCAGAAAGGCGACGGGACGCGATGCTGAACGACTTCAAGAAGTTCGTGCTGCGGGGCAACGTGGTCGACCTGGCGGTGGCTGTCATCGTCGGTCTCGCGTTCGCCGCCGTGGTCACCGCCTTGGTGAACGACCTGATCACGCCGCTCATCGCCGCCATCTTCGGCAAGCCTTCGTTCTCCGGTCTCACCTTCACCATCAACCACTCGGTGTTCCGGTACGGCTCCTTCCTCAACGCGCTCATCTCGTTCCTGATCATCGCCACCGTCGTCTTCTTCGCCGTCGTGGTGCCGCTCACTGCCTTGCTGCGACGCCTGAACGCGCTGCCCAAGGAGGAGCCCGAGCCGGAGACACGCCCCTGCCCGGAGTGCCTGAGCGACATCCCGGTCCGCGGCGCGACGCTGCGCGTTCTGCACCTCGGAGGTGCCTGCCGCCTAGCCGCGACCAGACGGCGTCCGTCGCGGGCGTCAGGCCTGACGCGAGCCGGTTGAGCGTTGGCGCGCCACCTCGAAACACGCCACCGCGCCGGCCACTCCGACGTTGAGCGACGGAAGGGTGCCGTGTTGAGGGATGCGGACCAACACGTCGCAACGGCGGCGGACGAGCGGCGCAAGGCCTTTCTCCTCGCTCCCGACCACGAGGGCCACCGGACCGTCGGCGAGGGGCAGGTCGTAGAGGGACTCGTCGGCTTCTCCGGCGAGACCGATGGACCAGACGCCGAGGTCTCGCAGGGCGCTGAGGGCGGCCGGGACGCCTCCCACGGCCGCGAACGGGAGATGCTCGATGGCGCCGGCGGCGGTCTTGGCCACGGTCGGCGACAACCGGGCCGAGCGGTGCCGGGGGAGCACCACGCCGGTGACCCCGGCGCACTCGGCGCTGCGAAGGAGCGCGCCGAGGTTGCGCGGGTCGGTGATGGAGGCGGCCACCAGCAGGAACGGATGGTTCCCGTGTCGGTCGCGCCGAGCCAGGTCCTCCAGGGGTACGGGCTCGACCGGCCGGGCCAGGGCCAGCACGCCCTGGGGCGACTCGGTCCGGGCCTGAGAGTCGAGGCGGGAGCGCGGGACGGTCTCGACCGGCACGCGGAGGCGGGCGGCGAGCTCCTCGATCCGGTCGAGCTGTGTCGAGGGGTCCTGGTCCTCGGCCACGAGCACCCGGCGTACGGTCCGCCGGCCGGCGGAGAGCAGCTCGAGCACGGCACGCCGGCCTTCCACCTGGTCGCCGCCGAGGACGCTGAGCGCGGCGGGGGGCGGCCGCCGACCGGGGGTGCCCGGTTCGCGGGCCCGGGAAGGTGATCCTCGCCGCGAGCCCGTCGCACGATCGCCGCCGCGGGAGTCGCCGCCGGGGGAGGCGCCGCCACGGGCGGAGCCGCTGCCGCGGGATGCGGCGCCGCGGGTGGAGCCTGTGCGGCGTCGCGGAGGCTTGGCGGCGCTCACCGCTCCTCCAGCAGTACCACGGCCAGGCAGGCGATCCCCTCGGCCCGGCCGAGCGAGCCAAGCCCTTCGGCCCGCGTTGCCTTCACCGACACCGGCGCGTCCATCACCTCGCTCAACCGTGTGGCCATGGCGGCTGTGTGCGGCGCCAGGCGGGGCGTGTCGGCGACAACGGTGCAGTCGGCGTTGGTGCAGACGTAGCCCTGCTCGGCGGCCAGGTGCATCACCTGGGAGAGCAGGCCGACGCTGTCGGCGCCCTCCCAGGCCGGGTCGCTGTCGGGGAAGTGACGGCCGAGGTCGCCCAGGCCGATGGCACCGAGCACCGCGTCGGCCAAAGCGTGGCAGACGGCGTCAGCGTCGCTGTGGCCCCCCAGTCCGCGCCCGCCCGGGATCGGGACGCCCCCGAGCACCAGGAGACGATGGGGATCCTCGGAGAAGGGGTGGACGTCGATCCCCTGACCGATTCGCATGCTCACGCGTCCTCCGCCTCCGTCAGGCGCTGCTCGGCCGCCCGAAGATCCTCGGGGGTCGTGATCTTGAAATTGCCGGGGTCGCCCGGGACCACCCGGACCCGACCGCCGATCGCCTCGACCAGCATCGAGTCGTCGGTCACCTCGATTCCGCTCGCCGCTCCCTCGCCATGGGCGCGACGAAGGGCGTCGGCTCGGAAAGCTTGCGGCGTCTGCACGACGACGAGCGTGCGCCGGTCGAGGGTCGCTTCGACGTGACACACCCCGTCGACCTCGGTGACCGTCTTCACGGTGTCCGCCACCGCGAGGCCCGGCACGGCCCCGTCGACGCCGCCCCGGGCCACCGCGTCGACGACGGCTTCGAAGACGGCCGGGGAGGTGAGCGGACGCGCCGCGTCGTGCACGAGGACGACCGTTGCGTCCTCGGGTACCGCATCCAGGCCTCGACGCACGGATTCGGCTCGGGAGGGGCCGCCGGTCACCACCACGTCCGCTCCGTGCGCCTCCGGAGGCGTCGAAGGTCCGTCGGCCGGGACCACCAGGACCACCCCCGACGAGACAGGCCGGCAGGCGTCGACGGCCCACTCCAGGACCGGGCGGCCGCCGAGGAGCGAGAACTGCTTGGGACGACCGAACCGTTGGCCCGAGCCGCCCGCCACGACGATGGACCACACCCCGGTCATGGCGCGCCGTCCGGACGGATCAGGTCAGGGCGTCGTTCAGACGCTCTTCGGCCGTCTCCTCGTCGACGTTGAGGGCAAAGGTCAGTTCCGATACCAAGATCTGGCGGGCCCGCTGGAGCATCCGCTTCTCGCCGGCCGACAGACCTTTGTCCTTGTCGCGGATGGAGAGGTTTCGCACCACCTCGGCCACCTGGTAGATGTCGCCCGAGCGCAGCTTCTCGGAGTGGTTCTTGTAACGGCGGGACCAGTTCGTCGGCATGCGCGCTTCCTTCTTGCGCAGCACGGCGAAGACCTCCTCGACCTCCTCGTCGTTGATCACCTCACGCAGCCCTACGCCGTCGGTGTTGTCGGCAGGGACGTTGAGGATGAGGTCGCCGTAGGCCAAACGGAGCACGAGATACTCCCGTTTCTCCCCGAAGGCGACCTTGGTCTCCCGTTTCTCGATGACGGCGGCCCCGTGATGGGGGTAGACGACCTTGTCTCCGACCTTGAAAGACACGGATTCAGGACTCCTTGACTGCGGATGGGCACGGGCGCGACCCGGGCCAACGATGCTGGTGAGGGGGGACGAGAGGGTTCCGGCGCGGCCTCGATCCGCCCGGCGGTGGCCGTTTATTTTACCAGAGACTCCCCTGCACCGACCGGCGGCGTCATTCGTAACGCTCGAAGATGCTGGCCTCGACGAGCCGGGCCAGACCGTCGCGCACGTGACGAGCGGTCGCGGCGCCGATGCCGTCGACGGACTCAAGCTCCGCCGCGCTGGCCGTGAGCACCTCGGGCAGCGTGCCGAAGCGCATCACCAGCCGTTCGATGAGCACATCGGAAAGGTGAGGCAGGCGGTGCAGTTGGCGGTAGCCCCGCGGCGCCAACTCGGACAGCAATTGGTCGTGTGAGCCCGGCATGTTGAGGGTGGCCACCACCTTGGGCAGGTCCATGAGTGCGTCGGGCGACAGCGAGCGCAGGTGCCCGCGTCCCCTTGTCGTCGCTGTAGTCGGCGAGGACCAGGCTCACCGCTTCGTCCACACCGGCGCGCAGCTCCTCGGTCTGGAGGTGGATGAGCCGCCCGTCCGAACCCAGCTCGACCAGATGCCCCTCGATCTCGTCGGCGATGCGACGCACCATCTCGCCGGGCTGGAGCACCGAGACGACATCGCGCACGGAGACGGCGTTCTCCATCTCGAGACGGCTGAGCGCGGAGAGCGCATCGTCGAAGCGGATGCGGAAGCGTTGCAACGTCGCCAGCGCCTGGCTCGAGCGGTCGATGAGCCAGCCCGCCGACTGTGTGGTGTGCTTCATGTCGTGGCGGTACACGGCGATGGTCGCCATGGCCTCGGACACCGCGATCACCGGCACGTCGATGGAGCGTGCCACTCGCTCTGCGGTCCGGTGACACGTCCCGGTCTCCGACGTGGGGATGGTCGACTTGGGCACGAGGTGGACGTTGGCCCGGGCGATGCGCGAAGCGTCGCCCGCAAGGATGATGGCGCCGTCCATCTTGGCCAGCTCGGACAGGCGTTGCGGTGTGAATTCTGCGTCAAGAAGGAATCCGCCGGTACACACCGAGAGGACCGCCGGGTCGTCGCCGACGATGATGAGCGCGCCGTGCTTGGCCTGGAGGATCCGGTCGAGGCCCTCGCGTAGTGCGGTGCCGGGAGCAACAAGGGCGAGTGCGTCGTTCAGCGGCTGGCTGCCACTGCCGCGGTCGACCACGAGGGGCATCGTACCCGGCGGATTCGTCGTGCTCGGGCGGGAACCTCGTGTCCCGAGCGTGCGGTGTCGCTCCGCGAGCATGATCGCGGAGTGCGAACCCCGACCGCCGAAGAGCGCGCCGAGTGGGCCGGCGCGCTCGGCGACGCGGAGCTCCACCCGCGCCTGCTGGGCGAACTGGAGTGCCTGCTCGGCACCGAGGGTGACCCCGAGGGTGGTGACGACGTCGCGCTCGACGGCTGGGTGCGCGGTCGCGGCATGGAACGTCCAGCGAGGACGCCGGCCCGCGGCCCTGGCTGCGCTGCTGCGCTCCTGCGCCGTCGATATCGCCCTGGTCTCCGAGGTCGACTCGGGCATGGCGCAGGACCGGCAACGCGGACGTCCCGGCGGTGCTGGCGCACACGTTGGGCTGTGCGTACGCCTACGGGGTCGAGTTCGTCGAACTCGGCCCAGGGGACGAGATCGAACGTGTCGAGGCCGCAGGCTCACCGAACAACCGCGGTCTTCACGGCAACGCCGTGCTGGCTCGCGACGCGACTCCGCGACCCAGAGGTGGTTCGGTTGTCGGACGGCAGGGCGCTGTGGTTCGACGAAAGCTCGGCACAGCCGCGCGCGTCGGCGGTCGTCTGGCGGTCGTGGCCACGGTCGGAATCGAGGGGAAGCCCGTCGACGTGGCGTCGGTACACCTGGAGAATCGCGTGGACCCTGCCGGCCGGGCCGAGGAGATGGAGGTGCTGCTGCGGGCGCTCGACGCACGGAGCGGTGCAGGGCCGGTCGTGATCGGCGGCGACCTCAACACACTGAGCGTCCCGGTGACCGAGTTGACCGACCGCGACCGGGTGCACGCGCTCGCGAGCGACCGAGCCGGCACGCTTCACGTGGCCGGTCGCGCACGAACCGCTCTTCGAGGTCGCCGCCGACTATGGATACAGCTGGACCGATGCCAACGTGGCCGCGCCGACCACCACCCATGACGAGACGGGAAGACCGGGGCATGTTCCGCTGCGTCTCGACTGGGTCCTGGTGCGTGGCCTCGAGGCCCGTCGCCCTGCGGTCGTCCCGTCGTCGGCGCTGTCCGACCACCTCGCCGTCACCGTCAGCGTGCGTTTCCCACCGACATGAGCCCACCCATCCTGCACGTCCGGCCGTCGGGGAAGCACGACGAGGAGGCGATCCTCGACGTGGTGCGCGACGCGTTCGGCGCCGGGGGCCGGGACCCCGCCGAAGAGGTCGGCATCGTCCGCGAGACATGGTTGCACCGGTCCGGACCCCGGCGGCTGGAGCTCGTTGCCGACGACGATGGTGTCGTAGTGGGGCACGTCCTGGCGGCGACGGGGGACCTGGCCGGCCACGAGGTGCCCGCAGTGGCCCCACTCGGCGTGGCCACCCACCGCCAGCGTGACGGCATCGGCACCGCGCTCATGGCACATCTGCTCGACGAGGCCTCGGCCCGCGGTTGGTCGCTGCTCCTGCTGCTGGGTGACCCGGGGTACTACGGCCGCTTCGGCTTCGTCCCCGCCGCCAACTTCGGCATCCACTATGCGCCCGCAGGCGTGGACAGCCCCCACTTCCTGGCCCACAACAGCCGCGCGACGACCGCCGAGGTGCCGCGCGGCGAATACCGGTATTGCTGGGAGCTGTGAGCGGCTCGGACTACTCCGCGTCAGCCCCGGCGCCGGCGAGCTCGAGCGGCGGGGGCTGGAGCCCCTCGATGGCGGTGAAACTGAGCTGCGGCTCTTCGCCGTCGATGGGCGCCTGCTCGAGGTCGATGACGACCGTCTCGCCCACCCGGAATTCCTTCCACAGGATGCGCTCGGAGAGCGGATCTTCGACCAGCTGCTGGATGGCCCGGCGCAGAGGCCGCGCCCCGAGCTGGGGGTCGTAGCCCCTCTCGGCCAAGAAAGTGCGGGCCGCGGGGGTCAGCTCCAGCCCGATGCCCTGGTCCCCGAGCTGCTTGACCGTGCGCGACATGAGCAGGTCCACGATCTCCGTGACCTCGGCCCGCGACAGCTCGTGGAAGACGATCACCTCGTCGATCCGGTTGAGGAACTCAGGACGGAAGTGCTGCTTCAGCGCCTCGTCCACCTTGGCCTTCATGCGCTCGTACGTCACGGCTTCCGACGTCTTGGCGAAGCCCATGGACGACTTGCGGAGATCGGCCGTGCCGAGGTTCGACGTCATGATCAACACCGTGTTCTTGAAGTCCACCGAACGACCTTGCGCGTCGGTCAACCGGCCGTCCTCGAGGATCTGCAGCAACGTGTTGAAGACGTCGGGGTGTGCCTTCTCCACCTCGTCGAAGAGCACGACGGAGAACGGCTTGCGCCGCACGGCTTCGGTGAGCTGGCCGCCCTCCTCGTAGCCGACGTATCCGGGCGGCGAGCCCACGAGACGGCTCACGGTGTGCTTCTCCATGTACTCGGACATGTCGAGCTGGATGAGCGCGTCCTCGTCGTCGAAGAGGAACTCGGCCAGCGTCTTGGCCAGCTCGGTCTTCCCGACCCCGGTCGGGCCCAAGAAGATGAACGAGCCGCTGGGACGCTTGGGGTCCTTGAGGCCGGCACGCGTGCGCCGGATGGCCCGGGACAGCGCCTTGAGCGCTTCCTCCTGGCCGATGACCCGCTTGTGCAGCTCCTCTTCCATTCGCAGGAGCTTGGCCGTCTCCTCCTCGGTGAGGCGGTAGACGGGGATGCCCGTCCACGCGGCCAGAACCTCGGCGATGACCTCCTCGTCGACGACGTCGAACAGATCGACGCCTTCGGCCCGCCGCTCCGCGTCCTGGTTCTCCTTGAGATCGAGGCGTTCCTTCTCCTGCTCGGCCAGCTTCTTGGCTTGCTCGAACGCGCCCTTCTCGATGGCGGCTTCCTTGTCGGCGCGCAACCGGGCGATCTCGTCGTCCAGCTTCTTGGCTCCGGGTGGCGTGCTCATGCGCCGAATGCGCAGCCTGCTCCCCGCCTCATCGATGAGGTCGATCGCCTTGTCCGGTAGGTAGCGGTCGGCCAGGTAGCGGTCGGCCAGGTTGGCGGCCGCGACGAGCGCCTGGTCGGTGATGCTCACGGCGTGGTGCGACTCGTAGCGGTCGCGCAGGCCCTTGAGGATGTCGATGGTGAGCGCGACGGTCGGCTGCTCCACCTTCACCGGCTGGAAGCGCCGTTCGAGCGCGGCGTCCTTCTCGAGGTGCTTGCGGTACTCGTCGATCGTCGTGGCGCCCACCGTCTGCAGCTCGCCGCGCGCCAACATCGGCTTGAGGATCGACGCGGCGTCGATGGCGCCCTCAGCGGCGCCCGCACCCACAAGGGTGTGGATCTCGTCGATGAAAAGGACGATGTCGCCGCGGGTGCGGATCTCTTTGAGAACCTTCTTCAGACGCTCTTCGAAGTCGCCCCGGTAGCGGCTGCCCGCGACCAGCGCGCCCAAATCCAACGTGTAGAGCTGCTTGCCGGTCAGGGTCTCGGGCACCTCGTTGGCCACGATGCGCTGCGCCAGACCCTCGACGATCGCGGTCTTGCCGACCCCGGGCTCGCCGATGAGCACGGGGTTGTTCTTGGTCCGACGCGACAGCACCTGCATGACGCGTTCGATCTCCTTGGCCCGACCGATCACCGGGTCGAGCTTGCCGTCGCGGGCCAGCTGCGTCAGGTTGCGCCCGAACTGGTCCAAGACGGGCGAACCCGACGGGCTGTCGCCGGAGCTCGCGCCCTGGCTGGCCCCGACCGACTCCTTGCCCTGGTTCCCCGACATGAGCTGGATCACCTGCTGACGCACCCGGCCAAGGTCCGCGCCGAGGCTCACGAGAACCGTCGCGGCGACACCCTCACCTTCACGCACGAGGCCGAGGAGCATGTGCTCGGTGCCGATGTAGCTGTGACCGAGCTGGAGCGCTTCACGCAAGGAGAGCTCGAGAACCTTCTTGGCCCGCGGCGTGAACGGAGGCGAGCCACTCGGGGCGGTGCCCGCCATGCCGATCGTCTCCTCGACCTTCTCGCGCACCGCCTCGAGGGAGATGCCGAGGGATTCCAGCGCCTTCGCCGCGACGCCCTCACCCTCGTGGATGAGACCCAGGAGGATGTGCTCGGTCCCGATGAAGGAGTGGTTCAGCAGGCGCGCCTCTTCCTGCGCCAGCACCAATACCCTCCGTGCCCGGTCGGTGAAACGTTCGAACACCCTGACCGCCTCTCCTTTTGCTCCCGTTGCCTGTGTGCCAGTGTACCCGTGGCCTCTGTTCCGACAGGCGGCAGGCAAACCGGGCGACCTCGTCGGAATTACGCCGCGCCGCCCCTGACGACCAGGTTCGTTTGTCCCCTTTCGGCGGCGTTGACCTAACGTTTTGCCCCGTGAACCCGTCGGAGGCCCTCGGCCTTCCCCGGCTGCAAGAGGGACTGCAGCGTATGGAGCCCCTGCTCACGGCCTCTGTGGTCACGGGCGACGCCTTCCTGGACGAGGTCACCACACACCTGATCGCCGCGGGTGGCAAGCGGCTCAGGCCGCTGTTGGCCCTGGCTACGGCCACCGGTGGCCAGCATGACCCCACCGAGGACGACCTGATGGGGGCAGTGGCGGTGGAGCTGGTGCATCTGGCGTCGCTCTACCACGACGACGTCATCGACGAGGCCACGATCAGGCGAAACGTCGAGAGCGTGAACAGCCGGTTCGGCAATCTGGTGGCCATCGTCGCCGGCGACTTCCTGCTCGCCCGTTCGGCGGCGATCGCAGCGGGTCTCGGAACGACGGTCGCGGCACTCTTGGCGGACACGCTCGGCCTCCTGTGCCAGGGGCAAGTGACCGAAGTCCGATCGTCGTACCAGGTCGACCGCAGCCACGACGACTATGTCGCGACCATCAGCGGCAAGACCGCCGCCTTGACCGCGACCTCGTGCCGCATCGGGGCGCTGACCGGGGGAATGCCCGGTCCTGAAGTCGAGGCCTGCACCGAGTTCGGGCGCAACTTCGGGATGGTGTTCCAGATACGCGACGACATCCTCGACATCACTGCCACGGACGGCCAGTTGCAGAAACCGGCGGGACAGGACTTGGCGGAGGGCGTCTATACGCTTCCGGCACTGCTCGCGCTGGCAGATCCCGATGCGGGGCCGGACCTGCGCACGCTCCTCGGCGTCCCGTTGGCCCAACCCGAACGCGACAAGGCCCGTTCCATCGTGATGGCGTCCGACGCCATCGCCGATTCGGTGGCCGTGGCACGGACGTACGTCGAGCTCGCGGCGGAGGCAACGGCCGGCATCAACCAGCCGAACTTGCGTGCGGGTCTCTCCCGGCTGGCGGCCGAGCTCCTGAGCGACCTGCCGGCGAACTGACGTTGATCGCTGGTCGCTGACGGCGCCCGTTCCGCGTCGTCTGTCGGCGTCGTCAGCCGACGGTGCTCGACGTCGGACTGGTGCTCGACGTCGGACTGGTGCTCGATGTCGAAGCGGTGCTCGACGTCGAACTCTTCGTCGAACCGGAGCTCTTGCTCGAACCGGAACGACTTACCCCGGCACATGCGCGCACGTCCTTGTGGAGGCGGGCAATGATCCGCTTCTGCCGCGACTGCGATGAGCGGGCCCGCTGCGCGAGCTTGCCGGCGAGCTTGGCGTGACCGAGTTTTCTCAACCGGCCTTCCATGGCCTCCGCCTTGTGGAGTCGTGCGCCCGCCTTCAACTCGCTCGCGTTGTGCCGCTGCAGAAGCTTGGCCAGAGCCGCGCACGACGGCGTCACCGGCGTCGTGGTCGTCGTGCTCCCGCCACTCGGCACAGTGCTCGGAATCGTCGTCGTCGCTGCGCCCGCCCCGCCCGCGATGCCGAGCGCCAGCGCACCGACGACTGCAGCGCCGGCGATGGTCCTGCGAACCATGAGCGTCCTCCTCGGACTTCTTTGTCGTGCGTCGTTCATGTGTGTTGGTGCCCTGGCACGTCCGCTGCAAGCGAGGCTGCGGCGGCACGGGAATGTATGGGTGCCCTTTCCACCATCTTGGCCCACGCGGTGCCACCGCGGCGAGACAGGGCCTCGTGACCGCATGCCTGTGCGACGCCGGAACTGCTCACGATCGACTCCAAGATGTGTGTGAAAACTGGGAAAACCTTGTGGTGGGCCGGTCCGGCCCCAAGCGCTCAGCTGGTCGTCGAGGTGCTGGTCGAGCCGTTACCGGTGGACCCGGTGTTGGTCGTCGAGGTGCTGGTCGAGCCGTTACCGGTGGAGCCGGTGTTGGTCGTGGTGCTCGTCGAGCCGGTGTTGCCCGAGCCGGTGTTGCCCGAGCTGCCGCTCGATGTGGCGCCACTGGTCGAGCCGCAGCGCGCCTCAGCCTTCTTGAACCGCTTGCTGATCTGCTTCGCCCGCGATTCAACCGCCTTGGCGCGCTTTGCGATCCCATTCGCCACCTTGGTGAACCCAGCCGCCTTGGCCGCTGCCTCGACGTTCTGGGTCTGAGTCGCGGCGTCGCTGAGGTCGTGGGCGAACGCCTGCAGTTGGGGCTGAATCTGCTGGAGGAAACTGCAGGTGAGCGGGTTCTTCGGGGTCGACGATGTTGACTTGGATGAGGACGTTGACGGCGTCGACGTCGTGGTGGCGCCGGCGATCCCGGCCGTGCCCAATGCCAGCACGCCGGCGAGGGTCGTCCCGGCGATGATCTTGCCAAACATGCGAATCTCCTTGGGGTTCGTCCGTGCTCCTCGTACCGCCGCCCGACGGCGACCTGCCCACTGTGGAACCGAGGTGTGATGGACCTGTGAGGGCCGTATCAAGACTGCCCAACAAACATAAGAACCAGAGAAGAAAAAGGGGGAGAACCCGAAAAAGAGAGGAAAAAAGAGAGGAAATTGTCGGTCGCGGGCAGACCGGGCGTCGTGAACGCCGACCTTTCAGCCGACGTTTCGCTCGTAGACGATGCGTAGACCGTGCAACGTCAACCAGGGTTCGACGTGTTCGATCGTGTCGGAGTACGGCGCGATCAATGAGCTGAACCCGCCCGTCGCCACGACGGTCGCCGGACCGAGCTCCTCCATGAAACGACGGGCCAGTGCGTCGACGAGCCCCGCGAATCCGTAGAGGGTCCCCGATTCGATCGACTCGACGGTGGAGCGACCGATGACGCTCCGCGGCTCGACCAGCTCGACCCGGCGCAACGCCGCCGCCTGCTGGTAGAGCGCCTCCAGGCTGATAGCCACTCCCGGTGTGATGGCACCCCCGAGGTACTCACCCTTCGCGCTGATCGCCTCGACCGTCGTCGCCGTCCCCATGTCGACCACGACGCACGGGCCGCCGTAGAGGTCGTAGGCCCCCACCGCGTCCGCAATCCGGTCGGCCCCGACCTCCTTCGGATTGTCGTAGAGGATCGGCATGCCGCTCTTGGTTCCGGGGCCGAGCACGACGCAGGGAGTGTCGGAGAACCAGCGCGTGGCCATCTGGCGCAGCTCCGCCGTGACATGGGGAACCGAAGAGCTGACCGCGATGCCCGTGACGCTGGCCGCGATGTCCAGACCTTCGAGGTCGAGCAGCTGCGTGAGCAGCACGGCGTGCTCGTCGGGGGTGCGATCCGGCACGGTCGAGAGCCGCCAGTGGTGCGTCAGCCCGCGAGGCGCCGTCGGATCGTGCTCCGTCGCAATACCGACACCGACGCCTTCATCGGGTACGGCTTCCGAGCCATCGAGCGTGTAGAGACCGATGACCGTCTCGGTGTTCCCGACGTCGATGGCGAGGAGCACGTTCAGTCGCCTTCGACGTCGTGGCCGACGAGATCGAGCCCGAGGTTCAGCACCACCGCCGAATGGGTGAGCGCGCCGACGGAGATGCGATCGGGCCCGGCCGCCGCATAGGCGCCGATGCTGGCCAGGGTCACCTCGCCGGAGACCTCCGTGAGGATGGGGCCCGAAGCGTCGAGGCGGGCCACACCGATGGCCTCGACCACCTGACCCGGTTCCATGTTGTCGAGCAGCACCGCGTCGGCACCGGCCCGGGCCGCCTCGGCCACCTGGTCCAGGGCGTCGCACTCGATCTCGATCATCCGGCCGGGCCAGAGCTGGCGCGCCCGCTGGACCGCTTCGGTGATCCCGATCCCGGCCAGGTGGTTGTCCTTGACCAGGACGGCGTCGTAGAGGCCGGCGCGGTGGTTCGTCCCCCTCCGGCGCGTACCGCTGCCTTCTCGAGCGTCCGCAGCCCGGGAGTGGTCTTCCGCGTATCGAGCACCTGCACCGACGGATTGCCCTCTCGGGCCGCGGCCACGAACTGCGCGGTGAGCGTGGCGATGCCCGAGAGGCGGCCGAGGAAGTTGAGGGCGGTTCGCTCCGCCGTCAGGATGGGACGGAGCGCACCCGACACCTCCATCACGGTGTCGCCCGGCTTCAGCTCGGCGCCGTCTGCGGCATGCCAGACCAACCGGAGGTCCGGTCCGACGCGGCGGAAGACCTCGGCGGCACAGTCGCGACCGGCCAGCACCCCGGCGTGGCGGGCGCGCAGGACGAAGCGCGCCGTCGCCTCCTCGGGCACGAGCGCGGCCGTGATGTCCCCCGTGTCTCCGAGGTCTTCGACGAGCGCGCGCTCGACCGCCTCCGCCACCGCCCGTTCGTATGACCCCGGCTCGCCGTCTCCGCCGGGCGTGATGTCACGTTCCACGCTCACGGCGCCGCTCCGGTCGGCGCGTCGGGTGCGCCGTGCACGAGTCGCCGGCGCCAGGTCGGGTCCGTGTCCGGGTACTCCCGCCGCGCGTGAGCGCCTCGACTCTCGGTGCGCCGTTCGGCCGAGACCAACAGGGCGTCGCCGACCTGGAGCAGGTTGGCCAGCTCGGCTCCCGCGGCTGACGAACGGACGGGCCCGGCCAACACGGTCGCGACCTCGTCGACGACGACCCGGGCGTCGGCAAGGGACGCTGCGGTCCGCACGACGCCCGCGCCGCGGGTCATGGCGCGCTGGAAGGCGTCGCGCAGCTTGGTCACATCGGGCATATCGAGGCGATCCTCGTATCCGGCGACCACCGGCGTCCGCGAAGGCAACGGCGTGCAGCCGATTCCGTCGACCGGCGGGAGGCCGAGCACGGCACGCAACACGCCGCTCGGTTCCGGCCCGGACGCGTCTGCCTCTATGCGCTCGGCCAGCCGGGCTCCGAAGACCATGCCTTCGAGGAGCGAGTTGGACGCCAGCCGGTTGGCACCGTGCACGCCGGTGCACGCGACCTCGCCGACGGCGGAGAGCCCGGGCAACGCGGTGGCGCCCCAGAGATCGGTGACGACGCCGCCCGAGAGATGGTGGGCCGCGGGCGCAATCGGCAGCCAGTCGCGCTCGGGGTCGAGGCCGATGGAGGCGAGGGAGGCCGCGATGGTCGGAAAGCGTGCCCCGAAACGCTCGAGGCCGGTCGCATCGAGCCAGAGGTGATCGACACCCTGCTCGGCCATGCGCGCCGCCATGGCCCGGCTCACCACGTCGCGGGGCGAGCTCGTCGACGAAGCGCTCGCCCTCGGCATCGCGCAACAGCGCGCCGTGGCCTCGCAGCGCCTCGGAGAGCAGCGGGCGCGGCATCGCGGGATGGTGCAACGCGGTCGGGTGGAACTGCACGAACTCCATGTCGCCGACCGGCACGCCGGCGCGCAGCGCCATGGCCACGCCGTCTCCGGTCGATTCGGACGGATTGGTGGTGACGCTGAAGAGCTGGCCCGCGCCACCGGTGGCCAGGACGACGTGGTCGGCCCGTACTTCGACTGGCTCGTCCGCGCCCGGTGGGAGCGCGGTCACCCCGACGCAACGGCCTCCTTCGACGACGAGGTCGAGTGCGAACCACGCCTCGAGCACGGCGCTGGCCGAGCGCCAGGTGGCCGCGACGAGAGCGCGTTCGACCTCGGCCCCGGTCGCCGCCCCTCCGGCGTGGACCACGCGAGCGCGCGAGTGGCCTCCTTCGCGCGCCAGGGCGAGCAGCCCGGACGACTCGCGGTCGAACTCGACACCGAGCGCGATCAGTTCGTGGACCCTCCCTGGGCCCTCGTCGACGAGAATGCGCACCGCCTCTTCGTCGCAGATCCCGGCGCCCGCCGCGAGGGTGTCGGCCAGGTGCAGGTCGGTCGAATCTTCGTCGCCACCGAGCACGGCGGCGACTCCCCCTGGGCCCAGCGCGTCGCCGACTGCGACAGCGCGCCCTTGGTGAGCACGCCAAGTGACAAGGCAGGCGGCGCTCCGGGGTCGGCCAGCCGGACGGCCGCCGTGAGACCCGCCACCCCGCTGCCGAGGACCAGGACGTCGAAGGGCCCGGGCCCTTGGGCCCTGCCGGTCACGCCGGTTCGGTCAGCGCGAGCTCGGCATCGAGGCGCGCCGACTCCTCGTCGATCACGCGGTTGGCCCGGTCCACGTGCACCACACGGGGCACGTACGTCGAGAGCTCGGCCTGCTCGTAGTCGGCGTAGCTGATCACGATGACCTTGTCCCCGGGCGCGACCAGCCGCGCCGCGGCACCGTTCAGGCAGACCTGGCCGCGCTCGCCCTCGATGGCGTAGGTCTCGAAACGGGCGCCGTTCTCGATGTCGAGGACGGCGACCTGCTCGTAGGGGAGGATGTCGGCCAGCGCCATCAGCTCGGTGTCGAGGCTGATCGAACCGACGTAGTTCAGGTCGGCGCCGGTCACGGTGGCCCGATGGATCTTGGACTTCATCATGCGGCGGCGCATCGGCTCAGGCGGTCCTTTCGAGTTCGCGGGCTCGTGGCGGTGCACCGTGGGTGATGGCGGCGCGGTCGTGGACGGCAGGGGCGCGGACGACAGGGGCGCGGTCGACGACGTGGTCGCGGTCGACCGCGGGGCAGTTGTCGATCAGGCGGACGGGTCCGACCTGGGCCGCCACCAAGAGGCGGACGTCCGCCGGGTCCGAGATGGTGCCCACCTCGTCGAGCCCGTCGGCGTCCACCGCCACCGCGTAGTCGAGCTCGACGAGAGGCTCGAGGGCGACGGCGGCGGACATGGCGGTCGCGACGTCGTGCCCCGAGCGCGATCCCGCCACCACCGCCGCCTGCCCCGCGGCGAGGGCACGGCGGAGCGCAGGCGCCGCGGCCCGCTCCGCGGCCGAGAGGCGGACGTTCCGACTCGACAGAGCGAGCCCGTCGGGCTCACGCACGATGGCGCACCCCACCACCTCGACGGGCAGGCACAGGTCGGCGGCCAGGCGCCGCACGACCGCGAGCTGCTGGTAGTCCTTCTCCCCGAAGTACGAACGGCACGGCCCGGCGACGGCGAACAGCTTGGCGACGACAGTGGCGACCCCGTCGAAGTGACCCGGCCGCGACGCGCCCTCCCACTGCTCGCTCACGCCCCGCACCGACACCGTGGTGGCGGGAGGCGCCGGCCATGACGGGTACATCTCGCCGACGCCCGGGACGAAGACGACGTCGGCTCCGGCCTCGGCGCACACCAGCACGTCCCGTTCGAGGGTTCGCGGATAGGCCTCGAGGTCAGCGGCGTCGCCGAACTGAAGCGGGTTCACGAAGATGCTCACGACGACGGTGTCACACTCGGCGCGTGCTCGTGTCATGAGCGAGACGTGCCCGTCGTGCAGCGCGCCCATCGTGGGGACCAGTCCGACCCGCCGGCCGGCGGCACGGGCCCGCTCGAGCAGTTCACGGCACGCGGCGGCGATCTCGACCACGTCCACGCCTACGCCCCCACCGGGACGACCGCGGGCGCCAGCTTGGTGGCCAGCGCGGCCCCCGCCTGGTATCCCGGCCGCTCGTCGGCTGCCAGGGCGTCGAGGTGCCGGCTCAGCGTCGCCCAGTCACCCCGGCGTGCGGGTCCGGTCAGGGCGTCGCTCGGCCCGAGCCGGTCGACGTCGTCGAGCGCAGCTCTCGTGAGCGGCAGGAAGGACTCGAGGCTCAGGCCCACGGAGGCGGCGACCCGCTCGACCTGGCCCAGCAGGGCGACCACGTGGTTGGCGGCGATGCAGGCGGCCGCGTGGTACGCGGCGCGGTCGTCGTCGGCCACCTCGACCACCCGGCCGCCGAGAGTGCGGGCCATGACTCGCGCTTCAGGTGCGCCCGCCACGGCGAAGGTGACCCCAGAGGCCAACCGGGCGGCGCCGACCTCGGCGTTGGGCAGCGGGACGAGGGGATGCAGGGCGCCGCGGCGCGGGTGGGGCGCCAGGGCATCGAGCCCGAGCGAGCCCGAGAGATGAACGACCGTCGTGGTGGGCACCGGTTCAACCAGGGCGGCCACCTCGGCAATCGTGTCGTCGGGGGTCGCCACGACCAGTACGTCGACGCCGAGCGCGGCGCACGTCAGGTCGTCGCCACGGCCGAGATAGCCGATGAGTGACCAACCCCGTGCCGAGAGGGCGGTGCCGAGAGACGTGCCGGCCCGACCGGGTCCGACGATGCGGATGGTGTGCATCTGACCTCCTTCGGCGTTCCAGCCCCTCGCGGGTGCCGTTCGCCTACAGACGATCCGAGAACGAGGTGTCCAGGCTACCAGCGCGGGTGACCCCACCACCAGCGGCCTCGAGCCGTGACGGCGGGACCAGGTCGGGCGCCAGGTCGGCCAGCGGCGCCAGGACGAAGCGCCGCTCCCAGAGGCGCGGGTGGGGCACGGTCAGGTCGGACTCGTGGACCTCACATCCCTCGACATAGAGGACGTCGGCGTCGAGGGTCCGTGGCCCCCAACGCTCGGCGCGCACCCGGCCGGCAGCCTCTTCGATCGCCCGGCAGCGATTGAGGAGCGCGCGCGGCGAATCCTCGGTCGAGAGCTCCACCACGGCGTTGAGGTAGGGGCCTTGACCGACCGGGCCGCCGACCGGCTCGGTCTCGTAGAGCGGGGACACGGCGACCAGGTCCCCGCCCTGCGACAGCCCCTCGACCGCGGCCTGCAGGAAGGCGCGGCGGTCCCCGAGGTTCGAGCCCAGGCCCACGAAGGCGCGGCGGCGGTTCGCCACTGCCGTGGTCCTCAGCGGGCGCGACGCACGCGCACCCCGGTCGATCCCACGTCGAGCGCCAGCGGAGGCCGAACCTTGCGCACGGTGACCTCGACCGCGTCCAGCCGGGGGTCCAGCACCAGCAGCGCATCGGCGAGGCGCCCGGCCAGCGCCTCGAGCAACCGGTAGGAGCGGCCGGAGACGATATCGGCGGCCGCCTGCGCCAGCGCGCCGTAGTCGATCGTGTCGGCCAGATCGTCGCTGCGCTGGGCGGCGCCGGTGTCGACCCAGGCAACGATGTCGAGAGAGAAGGTCTGCGCCCGCTCACGCTCTTCGGGCAGGACTCCGTGGATGCCGGCGACCCGCAGGTCGAGGATCTCGATGCGGTCGCTCACCCGGCCTGGCCCCGGGCGGGCATACCTCCAAGGTCGGCCAACAGCTCGCGGCCCGGCTCGCCCATGGCGTGTCCGACCACGTGCTCGACCAACGCCACGGCTTGGGGCGGGCTGGCGATCCGTCCCGACCACACCAGGTATCCGGCCACGACCCCCATGACGCGGTCACCGAGCTCGTCCTGGTGCACGAGGATGCGCTGTCCCGTGGCGAGGGCGTCATCGAGATCCTGGTAGCACGCGGCCAAGACGGGGCGGGGGTCCCCCGAGCGCTCGAGGGGGTAGTGCGCCCAAGCCAGGCCCTCGTCTTCGTAGGCAGCCAGGTTGTGCGGCGACGGCAACAGTGAGATGACCCGACCGAAACCCTGGACCCGGAGCCAGATGATCTCTTCCTGTCGGCGGACCCTTCGATGGTTGGGCGCGAAGCCGCCCGGCCGCTCGCTGACGGCCAAATGGTCCCGGATGACCCAGGTGAAGTTTCGGGGCGGGATCCCGGCGGCCCACTTTCCCTTCATGCGGCTGGACCATACAGCCGAGCCACCTGCGCCGTGGCCGCCACGTCGTGCACCCGCACCATCGCGACACCGGAGACCATGGCGGCGGCGGCCGTGGCCAGCGATCCCTCCATCCGGTCCCCGACCGGGGTCGGCGTCGACGCACCGTGTGCGGCCAGCACCCCGAGAAACCGCTTGCGGCTGGTGCCGACCACCACCCCGGTGCAGCCGGCGGCCGCGGCCGCGCCGACCAACTCGGGCAGGTGGGCGAGAAGCGTCAGATTGTGCGAGACCGTCTTGCCGAATCCGATCCCGGGATCGACCCACACCTCGCGCAGCCCCGAACGCAAGGCCTGTGCCGCTCGTTCCAGCAGGAAGTCACGCACCTCGGTCACGACGTCGGTGTAGCGCGGGTCGTCCTGCATGGTGCGCGGCTCACCCTGCATGTGCATCGCGATCCAGCCCGCCCTGCCGGCGCGCGCGACCTCCCAGAGGGAGGCCGAGACGTCGTTGACCAAAGTCGCCCCGGCGGCGACTGCGGCCTCCGCCACCTCGGGCTTGACGGTGTCGACCGAGATCCGAACACCTCGCGCCTGCGCCGCGGGTGCCAGCGCCTCGACCACGGGCACCACGCGCGCCAACTCGACGTCCGCCGGGACGGGCTCCGCCCCGGGCCGAGACGACTCGCCGCCCACGTCGACGACATCGGCGCCTTCGTCCATCATCTCGAGACCGCGGCCGACGGCGCCATCGAAGGTGTCGTAACACCCGCCGTCGGAGAACGAGTCGGACGTGACGTTCAGGACGCCCATGACGAGCGGTCGACGCGACGAGGAACGCGGACCAGACGGGGGCACGGGGGGATCCGCGGTCAACGACCGCGGACGAATTGCATGGCTTCGGCCCGAGTGGCCACGTCGGAACGGAACAGCCCCCGCACCGACGACGTGACCGTCACCGTGCCCGGCTTCTTCACGCCGCGCATGGACATGCACAGGTGCTCGGCTTCGATCACGACGAGGACGCCGCGCGGCGAGAGCACCTCGTCGAGCGCGTCCGCGATCTGCGTCGTCATCCGCTCTTGCACCTGGAGCCGGCGGGCGTATCCGTCGACGAGGCGGGCCAATTTGGACAGGCCGGTGATGCGACCGTCCTCCGCCGGGATGTACGCCACGTGGGCCCGACCCAGGAAGGGCACCAGATGGTGCTCACACAGCGAGGCGAACGGGATGTCGCGCACCATGACCATCTCGTCGTGCTCCTCGGCGAAGGTGACTTCCAGATGGCGGGCCGGGTCGTCGTGCAGCCCGGAGAACAGCTCCTCGTACATGGCGGCGACCCTCGCCGGAGTCGCCACCAGGCCGTCGCGCTCGGGATCCTCACCGATGGCCGAGAGCAGCTCGGCCACGGCGGCGTGCACACGCTTGACGTCGACGCTCACGACCCGGTCCTCGGACTGGTGACGACCGACGCCGCCGCCTGCGCTCCCAACACCGGGGTGTAGCGGTGGACACCCGCCAGGTTGCGGTAGCGCTCGTCGACGTCGAGGCCGTACCCGACGACGAACTCTGGCGGGATGGTGAAGCCCACATACCGCAGGTCGAGGTCGACGCGCTGCTCGCCTTCCTTGACGAGCAGCGCGCAGATCTCGAGGCTCTTGGGCTGGCGCGCCTGCAGGTAGCGGCGCAGGTAGTTGAGCGTGAGGCCGCTGTCGATGATGTCCTCGACCACCAGGACGTGTCGCTCGGCGAGCTCTGCGTCGAGGTCCTTGACGATGCGGACGACACCCGAGGTCTTCGTTGCGCTGCCGTAGGAGGACACGGCCATGAAGTCGACGTCCACCGGCAGTGCGATCGCCCGGCACAGGTCGCTCATGAAGAGCATCGCCCCCTTCAGCACGGCCACGAGGAGTGGCGGTTCCTCGGCGTAGTCGGCCGTGATCTGAGCACCGAGCTCGGCCACCCGCACCGCCAGGCGCTCGGCGTCGACCAGCACCGGACCCACGTCCGGCTCCGCCCAGGGCGGCACCCCGTGCTCCTCCCTGGTCACGGGCGGGACACTACCGGAGCCGTCCGTCTCGACCCGGAGCCGGCCGCCGGTTCGGAGCACCCGACGGCCACCGGACAGCTCCGTAGCGATGGCGTCACCCCGAGCCACCGCGAGCACGCGCTCCACCTCCGCCAGCGAGGGCGGATAGCCGTCCGGTCCGGCCCCGTGCGCGGCGGACGTCCTGGTCCCGGCCTCGCGCACGAAGCGACGGACGGCACGCCGCGCCAGCGGGCGGCTCGCCGCAGCCACCGCCCGCGCGTCCGCCGGATCCGGCAGCGCCTCCCATGAGAGAGCCTCGACCAACGCCACTTCGTCGCGCACGACCTCGGCGTGCCGCGCCAACAGGGGGACGGGGTCGCGGCCGGCCACCGCCGCCCACAGCGGCAGCAGCTCGTGGCGGACGCGGTTGCGGGTGAAGGCGGGGTCGGCGTTCGACGAGTCGCACACTGGCACGAGCCCCAATCCCGCGCAGAGGGCATGCGTCTCGTGGCGTCGAACCGCCAGCATCGGGTGCCGAACGCCGGGGGCCATGCCGGCCGTCCCGTCGGTCCCGGCTCCTCGCAGCAAGTTCAGCAACACGGTCTCGGCCTGGTCGTCCATGGTGTGGCCCGTCGCGAAACCCGGCGGGAGCGCGGCGACGCGTGCTGCCCTGGCCCGGGCCTCGAGGTTGGGACCCGGTGCGACCGGAGCGCGCCGGGCCTCGAAGCGTGCACCGAATCGCTCCGCCGCCGCGGCGACGACCTCGGCCTCCTGCGCCGACCCTGGTCGCAGTGCATGGTCGACGTGGACCGCGGTGATCTCGCACCCCGCCGCGACGGCGAGCGCCAGGAGCGCAAGCGAATCGGCACCGCCCGAGACGGCGCAGGTCAGTCGGGTGCCGCGCGGTGGAAAGGTGCAGCGGCGGAGCAGGTCGGCGACAGCGGCGGCGCCTTCGCCCTCACCCACCGGCACCGGCCCGGGCCACCCAGCGGCCCGGTTCGCGGATCTCTTCGAGGGTGGGCAGCCACGTGGGCCCTTCCCACACGCGGGCCAGCAGGGCCGGACCACCGGCCTCCTCCACCGATTCCACGAATTGCTCGCCTTCGGCGTACTGGCGCATCTTGGCCTCGAGCCCGAGGAGTCGCGACATGAACCGCGTCAGCCCGCGGGCATTGGTGCGGCGCTCGTGCAAGATGCGGGCGAAGTGCTCCGCACCCGGGACCTCCCCGGCGCCGGCCCGGTTCATCACGACGTCACCGTGCCCCTCGAGCAGGCTCATCATGCCCGAGATCTGCGAGATGGCCAGGCGCTGTTCCGGCGTGGCCAGGAGGCTCACCACGCCGGCGTCCCCTCCGAGCCCGTGACCGGACCGTACCTCGGAAGCCACCCGCCGCAGCGTGTCGGCGATGCCGGCGGGGTCGGCCGCCAGCGGTCCGAGCAGCTCGGAGACCAGACCGACGAAGTGGTCTCGCAGCCATGGCACCGCGGTGAATTGGAGCCGATGAGTCACCTCGTGCAGCGCGAGCCACAGACGGAATTGGCTCGGCGCGAAGTCGTACTGTGCCTCGACGGCGACGATGTTCGGGCCGACGTAGGAAACCAGGTCCTGGTCCTCGGGTGACTCGTCGTCGATGAGGAGGTCGTACTGGCCAAGGACTCGGGTCGCCATGTACGCCAGTACCAGGCCCAACTGCGTGCCGGCCACCACCCGGCCCACCACCAAGGATGGTCCTGTGAGCTTCGATCCCCGCGCCCGTTGCAGTTCGCGCAGAGCAGGCCCCACGAGCCGCTCCATGGAGCGCACGTTCGCCGCCGCCCAGGCGGCGCGGTCGGTGACCTTGGCCCGGGCCGCGCCGCGGGCCGAGTGCCAGCCGGTGACCTCGCCGACGAGCGTCTCCGCTCGGGCCGTGAGATCGTCGAACTGGCCTTGGAGGTTCGCCGAGCGATACGACGAGGGCGCAGGCTTGAGGATCAGCGCTCCGGCGGCCACCCGTTGCGCCAAACCCCAGTCGACCAGACTCGGGAAGGCGCCGGCGTCCTGCTCAGGCGGCTCTGACGGCTCGGACGCGGAGACAGGGGAAAGTTCAGTTCCGGGTGCCGTGCTGCCGGCCTTCCTCGTCGATGGCCTCGGCCACCTTGCGGATCAGGCCATCGGGAACCCGGTCGCGGCACCGGCTGGCGATGACACGGCGCAGCTCGGCCTCGAAATGAGCGGCGCCGCCGCACGGTCCGCAGAAGTCGAGATGGATCCGGATCTCCTCGCGGCGCTCATCCGTGAGATCGCCGTCGAGATATTGGTACAGCTGGTGCACCGCCTCCTCGCAGTCGATCGAGGGTCCGAACAGCCCGAGCCCGACGTCCTTTCCGTCTGTCACGTCATCGCTCATTCCTACGACCCTCCGGGCACACTGCCGACCAGTCCACGCGCTTCTGCCACGTCGTGCAACGCCTTTTGGAGCGCCCTTCTTCCCCGATGGATCCGGCTCATCACGGTACCGATCGGCACGCCCGTGATGTCGCCGATCTCCTTGTAGCTGAAACCCTCGACGTCGGCGAGCAGGACGGCCATCCGGAAGTTCTCGGGCAGTGCCTCGAGCG
Source organism: uncultured Acidimicrobiaceae bacterium (assembly GCA_963824445.1). Classification (GTDB taxonomy): domain Bacteria; phylum Actinomycetota; class Acidimicrobiia; order Acidimicrobiales; family RAAP-2; genus Bog-473. The sequence continues at coordinate 255,254 of CAWGPG010000007.1, forward strand.
CCGCCTTCACGTCGTCGTCGGTGAAGCGGTCGAGCGCCTCGTCCTCGGCCGACCGTCCGGGGTCGCTCCCGCCCGAGCCGGCCAGGCGCTTGTAGAGGTACAGGTCCTCCACGTCCTCGACGTCGGTGGTCTCGGGACGACGCTGCGCAGCACGGTAGGAGTTGATGTACGTGTTCGTCAGGATGCGGTAGAGCCACGCTCGCAGGTTGGTGCCCTCGGCGAACGTGTCGAAGGCCCGGTAGGCCTTGAGGTAGGTCTCCTGCACCAGGTCCTCTGCATCGGCGCGGTTGCGAGTCATGCGGAGCGCGGCTGTATACAGCCCGGGCATGAATTCCATGGCTTGATCGATGAAGGTGGAACGGTCGGCCATTGGTCCCACCCTACCCACCCCGGGATATGGTCTCCGCCGTGGCCATCGCCCCCGAAGAATTGGGCATCGACCTGATGGACGGCACGTTCTACGGGCGGGATCCGTACGAGGCATACGCCTGGATGCGAGCCCACGCCCCCGTCTACTACGACGAGCGCAACGACCTCTGGGCCGCCGCGAGCTACGCCACGGTCAAGCAGGCCTCGGTCGACACGGAGTCCTTCTCCAACGGGCAGGGCATCAGACCCAAGTCCGCCCCGCTGCCGATGATGATCGAGTTCGACGCGCCCGAGCACGTGTTGCGGCGGCGCCTCGTCTCGGAGGGCTTCACGCCGAAACGGGTCCGCGCCATGGAGGACAGGCTCCGCCTCGCCTGTGACGCCATCATCGACACGGTCTGCGCACAGGGCCAGTGCGACTTCGTGGCCGACATCGCTGCACCGTTGCCCATCGCCGTCATCGGCGACATGCTCGGCTTCGCTCCCGAGGACCGCGCCGAGCTCTTGCGCTGGTCCGACGACATGCTCAAGTCCCAGGGTTCACCGGACCCGGACGCCATGGAGCGGGCCATGGAGGCCTTCGTCGGCTACTCGGGGTACATCAACCCCGTTCTGGCCCAGCGGCGGGCCGACGCCGGCAGTGACGACCTGGTCGGCGTGCTGTGCCACGCCGTGATCGACGGCCACTCCCTCGACGACGACTCGCTGGTCCACGAGACCCTGCTCATCCTCATCGGCGGCGACGAGACGACCCGACACGTCATCAGCGGAGGGATGGAGGCACTCTTGGCCCATCCCGACCAGCTGGCGAACCTGGCGGCGGACCCGGCCGGGCGCATGCAAGGTGCGGTCGAGGAGATGCTCCGCTGGGTGTCTCCGATCAAGAACATGAACCGCACCGCGACGCACGACGTCGAGCTCGGAGGCGAGACCATCCGCGCCGGACAGCAGATCCTCTTGCTGTACCCGTCGGCCAACCGCGACGAAGAGGTGTTCGACCACCCTGAAGCGTTCGACATCGCCCGAACGCCGAACCCGCACATCGCGTTCGGGTTCGGCGCGGACTTCTGCCTGGGCAACCAACTGGCCCGTCTGGAGCTCAAGGTCATGTTCGAGCAGCTGCTCGCCCGCCTGCCCGACCTCCACCTCGCCGTCGACGGTTCGGAGTTGCCGCGGCGGCCGGCCAACTTCATCTCGGGGATCGAGCGGATGCCGGTCGAGTTCACCCCGAGCTCGCCGCTCGGGGTCGGACCTGCATGACGGCCGACGGGAACACGTCCGGTGTCGCCGGGCGATCCATCCTGGTCACCGGAGGCGGGAGCGGCATCGGTCTGGCGACGGCCGTTCACCTCGCATCCGACGGCGCCCACGTCACCATCTGCGGGCGCACCGAGCAGAAACTGGCCGACGCCGTGGCCTCCATCAGTGCCACGGCCCGCCAGGACGCCACGGCTCGCTACATCGTGGCCGACGTCACCGTCGAGGAGCAGGTGGCGGAAGCGGTCGAGCGGACGGCGACGGCGACCGGACGCATCGATGGGCTGTTCGCCTGCGCCGGCGGATCGACTCACATCGGCTCGGTCCTGACCGCGGACATCGCCTCGGTACGGGCCACGGTCGATCTCAACCTGATGGGCTCCGTCATCTGCGTGAAGCAGGGTGCGCTCGCCATGCAGGCGCAAGGTGGAGGCGGCTCCATCGTCCTCATGTCGTCGGGTGCCGGACGCTTCCCGCACCCGCACCTGTGGGCCTACGGGGTCGCGAAGGCGGCCATCTGCTTCCTGGCCAAGACGGCGGCCGAGGAGCTCGGCGGGCTCGGCATCCGGGTCAACGCCGTGGCACCGGGGATCATCGACGACGAGCTCATGTCCTTCATCACGGCCGGGGGACCCCTGCTCGACAACTACCTCGCCGAGATGCCACTGGGCCGAGTCGGAACGGTCGAGGACGTGGCGGCGGCCGTGCGCTACCTCCTCGGACCCGAGTCCTCGTTCGTCACCGGGGAGACGCTCGGCATCGACGGGGGCCACCACCTGCGCCGCGGCGCCGACTACTCACTCTTGTCCGGTTCTTGAACTCACTCTTGTCCGGTTCTTGAATCCGGCGCTGGTCCAGTTCCTGAACCGGCTCTCGTTCGGTTCCTGAAGCGGGCCCGGGTCATCCTGCGGCTGCGCCGGAGCGCCGCCTCCGAAGGGCCCGGCCTTGAATCCATAATCCGAAATGATTACGGTTATGATTATGAGACCGCGCCCGAACCCGCTCGGCGCGTTGCGACCGGTGCCCGCCGTCACGGCGCTCGCCACACTGTGCCTCCTCCTACCGGGACTCCTCCTGCTGTGCGTCCTCCTGCCGAGCCTGCTCCAGCCGGCAGCGGCGCCGGCGGCAGCCGCCTCATCCGGTGCGGTGGCGGTGGTGGCGGCAGAGAACTTCTGGGGGAACATCGCGGAACAGATCGGCGGGCACGACGCGACGGTGACCTCGCTGATCGCAAGCCCCACGGCTGATCCGCACCTGTTCCAGACCAACGCGCTCGATGCGGCCCGACTGGCCCGTGCCCAGGTCGTCATAGAGAACGGCGCGGGCTACGACCCCTGGATGCGTTCGCTCCTCGGCGCCGACGGCGGGAACCCGCGTCTGGTGGACGCCGCGACCGTGCTCCACGTCACCGGTTCCGATCCCAACCCCCATCTCTGGTACGACCTGCCGCGGATACCCACGGTCGCCGCCGCCATCGAGCGCGCGCTGGCCAAGGCCGCGCCACACGACGCGCCGACGTTCGCCCGGAACCTGGCCGCCTTCGACGCCTCCCTCGCCCCGCTCGACTCCACCCTCTCCGCCATCCGGCGCGGCTTCCACCACGTGCCCGTCGCCTACACGGAGAGGGTCCCGGGATACCTGCTCGCCGCCGCCCAGCTCGACGTGAAGACCCCATCGGGCTTCGCCCGGGCGGTCGAGGACGGGTTCGACCCGAGCGCCGCCGACACGCTCGCCATGCGCAGCCTGATCACCCACCACGACATCGCCGTGCTCCTCTACAACGTGCAGACGGTCACACCGGTCACGACACAGGTGCGGGCGCTGGCGCGCCGGGACGGCATCCCGGTCGTCGGCGTCTCCGAGACCATGCCCGCAGATGGCACCTTCCAGCAGTGGCAGGGATCTCAGCTGAGCCAACTCCTCCACGCGCTACGCCAGGGCAGGAGCCCGTGAACTCCCCGGCCGACCAGACGCCAGCGACCGCACCCGTCGTCGAGGTCCACGGCGCCACGGTGCGGCTCGGCGCGCGCACCCTGTGGTCCGGGCTCGACCTCACGGTCGCGCCCGGCGAGTTCGTGGCCGTGCTCGGTCCGAACGGCGCCGGGAAGACGACGCTGCTCAAGGTCCTGCTCGGCTTGACGCGAGTGTCCGAGGGCACCGTGCTCGTGGAAGGCGAACCTCCCCGGCGCGGCAACCACCGCCTCGGGTACGTGCCCCAGCAGCGGGCCTTCGACCGGAACCTGCCGGTCCGTGGCCGCGACCTGGTGCGCTTCGGGGCGGACGGGCACGCCTGGGGCATTCCCGGTCGTCGCCACTCACGGGCCACGAGCCAACGGGTCGACGAGATGCTGCGTGCCGTCTCCGCCGCGCCCTACGCCGGCTCTGCGGTGGGCGCGACCTCGGGCGGCGAGCAGCAGCGGCTGCGCATTGCACAGGCACTCGTCGGCGACCCCCGAGTCCTCCTCTGCGACGAGCCCCTCCTCGCCCTCGACCTGGCCAGCCAGCGCGCCGTGACCCGCCTCATCGACGAGCGCCGCCGGAGTGCCAAGACGCCCGTGATCTTCGTCACGCACGACATCAACCCGGTGCTGCCCTACGTGGACCGCATCCTCTATCTCGTCGGGGGACGCTGGGCGGTGGGCACGCCCGACGACATCCTGACCAGCGCCCGCCTCAGCGACCTCTACGGAACGGAGGTCGACGTGGTCCGGGTGCGGGACCGCTATCTCGTCGTCAGCGCCGAGGACACGCTGCCCACCGAGCCAGGAGCGCACGCCCACCACCACCACGAGAACGCGCACTGAGGCAGCCGGCGCGCACCCATGGGCATCGGCTACTTCCTCCAGTTCGGTTTCGCGCAACACGCGCTCGAGGCGGCGTTCCTCGTCGCCGTCAGCTGCGGGCTCATCGGTCCGTTCGTCCTGGCTCGATCCATGGCCTTCGCCGTGCACGGCACGAGCGAGCTCGCGTTCACCGGGGCGGTGGCCGGCCTGCTCGTGGCGGACAACCCGGTCGCCGGAGCGCTGGTGGGCGCGGTCGTCGTCGCGACGCTGATCGGGGTGTTCGGCCAGGAGGTCTCCGAGCGCGACTCGACCATCGGCGTGATCCTCGCCGCCGGGCTCGGCCTCGGGGTGTTCCTGCTCAGCGACTACCACGGCTACGCCAGCGAAGCCCTCAACATCCTCTTCGGGAACATCTTTGGCATCAGCTCCGGTCAGATCCTCCTGCTCGGCGTCATCGCGGTCGCCGTGACCGCCGTGCTCGTCGTCGTCTGGCGACCGCTCCTCTTCGCCTCCGTCGATCCCGACGTGGCCCGGGCGCGCGGCGTGCCCACGGGACTGCTCGGCATCGCGTTCCTCTACGTGCTGGCCGTCACCGTCACCGAAGCGGCCCAGATCGTCGGGACCCTTCTCGTCCTCAGCCTGGTCATCACCCCCGCGGCCGCGGCGCAGCGCCTCAGCACGAGCCCGGTGCCCGTCACGCTTCTCTCCGTCGCCCTCGCGGTCGCCGCCGCGGACGGCGGGCTCCTGCTCAGCTTCGAGTTCCCGAGCGTCGCGCCGAGCGTGCCGATCGTCGCCTTGAGCTTCTCCTTCTATGTGGCGGCCCGCCTCGCCGGTCCCGCCATCACCTCGGCGCGGAGCAACCGGTCCGCGCCACCGGACCTGGCAGAGTTGCCCCATGGCTGAGCCACCGGACCGACCGGCCCGCCCCAGCCGCCGCACCCGCCAGGGCGACGCGGTGCTCGACGTGGTCGTGAGCTCCGACAACTTCCGCAGCGCGCAGGACATCCACGCCGAGCTGCGGGCCGCCGGTCAGGCGGTCGGACTCACGACGGTGTACCGGCATCTCGCCCTCTTGACGGACGAGGGCCGGCTCGACGCACTCCAAACCGCCGACGGCGAGCTTGTCTACCGCCGCTGCCACAGCGAGGAGCACCACCACCACGTCGTCTGCCGTGTCTGCGGGCGCGGCTCCGAGGTGGAGCTGCCCGACCTCGAGCGCTGGGCCGAGTCCACCGCCGCCGATCTTGGCTACAGCGACGTCACGCACACGGTGGAGATCTTCGGTGTCTGCGCCGACTGCCGCAGCTGACGCTGACGCTGACGCTGACGGTCGCAGCTGACGGTCGCTCCGTCCGCCGCGGCCGGCCCGTCAGTCCGCCAGAGTGAACAGCCCGGCGTCGATGACCGTCTCCCCCCGCTGGGTCGCCGTACGGAATCGATACGCCCCGGCCGACCGGTCGCCGATGTCCCACACTGAGATCGTGAGGGTGTCGCCGGGCATGGTCGGCTTGGAGAACCGGGATCGCATCATCCCGAAGCGGGCCGGGTCGGAGGCGCAGACCGAATGCAACAGGGCGCGGCCGGTGAAGCCGTAGGTGCAGAGCCCGTGGAGGATCGGACGGTCGAACCCGGCGCGCTTGGCGAACGTCGGGTCCGAGTGCAACGGGTTGCGATCGCCGTTGAGACGATAGAGGAGCGCCTGGTCGGGGCGCGTGGCGTAGGTCACGGTCTCGTCAGGCTCACGGGTCGGCAGCGGCTCCGACGCCAGCTCGGTCGCTTCGTCACCCTCGGGGCTGCGGGGTCCTCCGAACCCACCTTCACCGCGGATGAACAGCGCGGTGCGCAAGGTGAAGGCGGGTTCTCCGGTCGCAGCGTGGCGCGCCTCGCTCTCGAGCACGACGAGCCCGGCCGATCCTTTGTCGTACATGCCGGCGACCGTCGTGGTGGCCGAGACGGTGCCATCGACGGGGATCGGGCCATGCAGGCGGATCGACTGCTCGGCGTGGACGAGCATGGCCGGGTCGTAGTCACCGAGCGAAAGCCCGGCGCGCCCTCCCTGCCCGACGACGGTGGCGAACGTCGGGAGCACGCGCTGGGTGATGCCGTCGGAGTTCTCCGTGGTGAGGTCGAGCTCGAAGCCGACCGGGTCCAGCGAGCCTGCCCCGACGCCGAGGGCGTAGAGAAGGGCGTCCTTGCTGCCCCACGAACGCTCCACGGGTTGCGCGGTTGAACCCACTGCGCCGACGTTCAGTCCCATGCCCACTGCCTCCTTCGCGGTGCCGCTCGATACGACAGTGTTGAATGTTACATCTATTAATGTCAGAATTGTCAAGGGCGAGAGGGGTGGTCACGTGAGTTCATCAGTGAGTGAGGCCATGACGATCGACGAGTTGGCGGTCGAGGCCGGCACCACCACCAGACATGTGCGCACGTTGCAGACGATGGGCCTCCTACCCCGGCCGGCGTTGCGAGCGCGAACCGGGCTGTACGACACGAGCCACCTGGCCCGGCTCGCCGCCGTCCTGCAGCTCCAGGACCAAGGCTTCTCGCTCCGTTCGTTGTCGGTCCTCTTCGCCGCGCACGACCGGGGCTCATCACTCGCTTCCGTCCTCGGACTCGAGCCGCCGGCGCCCGCCGGCGCGTGCACGGACGATGCTTTCGAGGCGACGAGCGATTCGGCCGAGCTCTACGGTTTCGCCGCACTCGAACCGCGCCACGGCCGCGGCCAGAAGGCGTTGCTGTGGGTGGTCCCGACCACCATGTGGGACGAGAGCCCCACGTCGGGGGTGGCGTAAGGTCCAGCTTCGTGCCCGCGGCCGATCGCGACGTGTGCTCGGAGCCGGTGGTGCCGTGGCCCGGAGCCGAAGAGGTTGGGGCCTCCGTCGCGGTCACCACGCGCCACGGCGGGGTCTCGACCGGGCCATACCACTCGCTGAACCTGGGACTGCACGTCGGCGACGACGCCGCATCGGTCGTCGAGAACCGCCGGCGGGCGGCCGGCAGCTTCGGTGTTCACCTGGGCACGGTGGTCTTCGCCGAGCAGGTCCACGGTGCCGCGGTCACGGTGGTCGGGCCCGACGACGGCGGGCGGGGCGCGACCGCCTTGGAGGGGGCCGTCGCCGCCACCGACATCCTCGTGACGGCGACGCCAGGGGTGACCCTCGCCATCCTGGTGGCCGACTGCGTCCCCATCGCACTGGTCGACGCCGAGGCGCGCGTCCTGGCCGCGGTCCACGCCGGCTGGCGCGGAACGGCCGCGGGCGCAGTCGATGCCGCGCTCGAGGCCATGGGCCGACTGGGGGCATGCCCCGAGCGTGCGGTGGCGTTCCTCGGACCGGCCGTGCACCCCGACCTGTACCAAGTGGGCGACGAGGTCGTGCAGGCGCTGTGCCCCGGCGGACCCGACCCGGCCGTCGCCCGAACCGACGGGTCGGGTCTCTGGCTGGTCGACCTCGTCGAAGCCAACACGTGCCGGCTCCTCGCCGCAGGGGTGAAACGGGGACGGATGGCGCGGGCGGACACGTCCACGGCTGACCTCGACTATTTCAGCGACCGCGCCGCTCGGCCCTGTGGACGGTTCGCCCTGCTGGCCCGACTCCAGCCCTGACCGTCGTAGCATGTGAGGTGCCGCGCCGTCGGCGCGCCCACTCGCCGATGCCAGTCCCCGACCACGGAGCCGACCGCTTCCACTACGACGGCTTCACCGTGGATACCGATTCGGGCGCGGTCGCGTGCACGTACTCGACACCGTCCCACTCCTTCACCGAGCGCTACTCGTTCGGAAGCGATCGCGACTGGGACCGCCCGGGTGTCTCGGAGGCACTGCGCATCCTGTTCCTCCTCGCCGGCGTCTCGTACTACAAGACCACGGCCGCACCGGCGATCGATCTGGGAGACACCGCGACGACGCCGGCCGAGCGTGAGTTCCTGACCGGCTACTACGTCGACGGGCTGGGAGAGTTCGCACACCGCAACCACCTCGACCTCTCGGGCTTGCGCGTGGACGGCCCCGACCGGCGACCGTCAGCGGAGACGTCCGCGGGCACGTCCGCACGCGACCCCGATCCGCCGAGGCCGCTCGTGCCCTTCGGTGGCGGCATCGACTCCATCGTGACGGTCGACGCCGTCGCGCGCGACCACCCCGACACGGCGCTGTTCGTGCTCCACCCGATGCACGACTGCTTCGCCGCCATCGAGGACCCAGCCGCCGTCACCGGATTGCCCGTCATCCGCGTCGGTCGTGAGATCGATCCCCAGGTGCGTCGGTCGGCCGAACTGGGCTTCCTCAACGGGCACGTGCCGGTGACCGCCATCGTCACGGCCGCCGCGCTGCTCGAAGCGGTGCTCGACGGGCGCGACGCCGTCATCCTGTCCAACGAATGGTCTGCCTCGGTGCCGACGATGGTCTCGAACGGACGCGCCGTGAACCACCAGTGGTCCAAGTCCGAGGCATTCGAGGTGGCATTCGCTGCCGTGGTGCGCGACGCGCTCGGGCCGGTCCCAGCAGTGTTCTCCTATCTGAGACCTCGCACCGAGCTGTGGGTGGCCGAGCGCTTCGCCACGCTGACCCGTTTCCACTCGACGTTCCGCAGCTGCAATCGTGCCTTCCACCAGGATCCGGCCCGCCGCCTCGACCACTGGTGCGGAACGTGCGACAAGTGCTGCTTCATCGACCTCGTCTTGTCCCCGTTCATGTCCGCGGCCTCGCTCGACGCCATCTTCGCCGGGCGAGAGCCGCTGGAGAACCGGGAGAACTCGAAGCGGTTCGCCACCCTCCTCGACCTCGCGCCGGGTGGGCGGCCCTTCGAGTGCGTCGGTGACATCGACGAATGCCGCGCCGCGCTGCTGCTCGCATCGGAGCGTCCGGACCGGAGGTCGTCGACCCTGCTGCGGACGCTCCGAGCCCAGGTCGACCGCGGCGGCGTCACCGGCACCGGCACCGCCAGCGACCCGCTGCTCGCCCCACGCGGAAGCCATCACATCCCGGAGCGCTATGCGCCCTCCGATCTCCTGGTCCGCGCTCGCTGACGCGTCAGTCGGCATCTGGGGCCTGGGCGTGGAAGGACGCGCCAGTCTCCGGCGCGTCCGCGCCATGGGCGGCGAACCGTTGCTCGTCGACGATGCGCCGGGCGCGGGCGAGCTCGAAGGCCTCGAGGTGCTCGCGACGGGCCAACGCGGACTGGAGCGCCTGCTCGACTGCGATGTCGTGGTCAAGAGCCCGGGGATCAGCCGCTACCGGCCCGAAGTGGCGCAGCTCGAGGAGGCCGGCGTCGCGGTATGCGGCGGTCTGGGGCTCTGGATGAGCGAGGCCGACCTCACGCGGGTGGCCTGCGTCACCGGGACCAAGGGGAAGAGCACGACGACGGCACTGGCCGTGCATCTGCTGAGCTCCCTCGGGTACCGCGCCCGGGCGGGAGGGAACATCGGCCACCCGCCCTGGGACCCCTCCGGCGAGCGAGCCCCCGACTACTGGGTGGTCGAGACCTCGAGCTTCCAGGTCCCCGACCTGGAGGTCGCTCCTCGCCTCGTGGCCGTCACCTCCTTGTTCCCAGACCACCTCGACTGGCACGGTTCGGTCGAGCGCTATTACGCCGACAAGCTCTCACTGTGCACGAAACCGGGCGTCGAGATCGCACTGGCGAATGGCGCCGATGCCGAGTTGCGCCGCAGTGCGCCCGCGCTCGGGCCCGGGGTGCGCTGGGTCGCTGAGTCCGACGTCGCGCGCGCCGCGTCGTTGGCGCGTGCCGCAGGGCTGCGAGGTCGGCACAACGACGGCAACGCCGCCATGACGAGGGCGGTGCTGGAGGGGCTCGGCGCCGAGGGCGCATCCGACGACGCGCGCCTGACGGCGGCGGCGGCGGGATTTCCCGGGCTGCCGAGCCGCTGCCACTCGATCGGCCTCGTCGACGGTGTCGAGTTCGTCGACGACAGCCTCTCGACGAATGTGCTCCCGACGCGCGCCGCCCTCGAGGCCTTCGCCGGGCGTCCGGTCGCTCTCCTCGTCGGCGGGCACGACCGTGGCATCGACTACGCACCGCTCGGCCGGGCACTCGCCGAGCGTGGGGAACCGACGCTGGTCGTGACGATGCCCGACAACGGCCCCCGCATCGGCGCCGCGGTCCGCGCCGCGTCGGGCCGTACGCACACCGCGCTGCAGGTGCTCGACGCGGAGGACCTGGCGCACGCCGTCAGCACCGCGTTCGCGTGGGCCCCGGCGGGCGCCGTCGTGCTGCTGTCGCCGGCTGCGCCGAGTTTCGGCCGTTTCGCCGACTACCGGGATCGAGCCGCCGCGTTCGCCGCGGCGGCCGCCAACTGTGGCGTCCTGGCCGGCGGCCCTCAGGCGTAAGCCGGCGCCATCTCCTCGCGCTCGCTGAGGAAGAGCCACCACGAGTCGGCCGACACCGTGGCGGCGGCCTGGAACGAGACCGGGTCGGCGACCAGCTCGCTCAGCGCCTCCATCGACCATCCCGCATGGTCGACCTCCTGGCTGACATGAACATCCCAGAACCGCGTCCCTTGCGCGTCCACGCCGTAGTGGCGGCGGAGTCCATCCGCCTTCGTCGCCGCGATGTCGGCTGCCTGCACCTCGTAGGCGGCCACCATGGCCAGCGCGGCCACCGGATCCATCTCGACCGCGGTGCGCACGAGGGCCAGCAGCGCCGCCGTCGACGGCTCCGGCTGGACATCGGGCTCGGCGCCGACCGCCTGGGCGAACGCCTCGAAGAGCTCGGTGTGCGCAGTCGGGTTGCCCCGTTCGTCCGCCAGGTTTTGCTCGACGAGCCGCCGCGCTTCTCCTTCGGGCAGCTGGAGGGCGATCGCTTCGAGCGTCACCGGCAGCTCACGCTCGATGTGGCGGTACTGCTCGGCGTACGCCGCCAGCTCTCGGGGTGCCAGCTCCCCGGCCTCCCAGCGGCGGTAAAAGGGATGGGTCAGCAGATGACGCCCGACAATCGCCTCTGCCAGAACCTCGTGGATCCGGTCAGTGGGCATGGCGCGCACTGTATCCGGTGACCCCGGAGCAGGCGAAGTGGGTGACGTGACCAGCGGGCGAGCCGGGAGGTGGATGTCCCGATGCGACTCTGGTGCCCTCAGCGGCCGGTGGTCGACCGGCGCGATCGCAGGTTCCGGTTCTTGATCCGGTTCCCGCACACGGCCATGTCGCACCAGGCCCCGCGTCGAGCGTGCGATCGGTCGAAGAAGGCCCACAGGCACTCGCTGTTGCGGCAGGCCTTGAGCCGGGACCAGCTTCCATCGCGCTGCGCATCGCGAATGACGAGGACCAACGGCGCCATTGGACGCAGGCCGGCTCCGTCCTCCGGCTCGAGGTTCACCAGACCCCCCTCTCCCACGTGTGGACGGAACCTCGACGCGTGGGCGAGGGTTGCGAGCGGGCGCAGGTCCGCCTCTGTGGGCGCCGCGCCGCCCGCGTTGTGGACGAGCAGCGAACGGATGCTCTCCCTGATGTCGCGGACGAGCGCCAGCCCGGGCTCATCGAGCGGCAGGTCGGGAACGATCCCCGCCTCGCTCAACCAGCTCGCGCGCCGTCGAGGCGCCTGCCAGCAGGTCCATGTGGGCGTCCTCCTCGCGGGTGTTCACGAAGGACTGCACGAGCAGAAGCGGCATCGGCGCCGGCTTCGTCTCGATGTCGGGAACCCAGGCGGGTACGGAGACACCATCTGGGGGCGACAAGGAGATCGGCGAGGACATGCAGGGGATTGTAATCGGAAGTGACCTGAGAAAGGACTTGACCGGTCATGTAACTGACCGTTACAATGCACTTAATGGTCACGCACCACGCCAGCAGACCACAGAGGGGCCGGGCGGAGATGATGGTGCTGGTCGAGCGCAACGACGACCTGGAGCTCTGGCCCGTGCACCTTCGGCACCGGGTGGCGGCTCGACTCCGCGCACGGGACCTGGACCGGGCTCTTGCCACGGGCGCATCTCCTGAAACGAGCGTGAGCCTCGCTCTGCACGCCACAAGGCTGTACCGGCCCGGGCACCGCGCCCGACTGGCTCACGCGGTACGCCGGCTGGCCGCGATCCCCGCGGGATCCACGCACCTCAAGGTTCCCGTGTCCAGCCGAGTGGTCCGTGAGGTGGCAGAAGAGCTCGAAGCCGTCGCGTCACGCCTGGCAGCACCGGGCCCCGTCGACGTGCGGGGGGTGGCGAAGATAAGGAGCCTGCTCTCCGACGGCACCGGACCGCTCTACCGCCCATCCGGATCGCCTGCCCTACGAGACGAGCTCCGCTCAGTCCTGAGGTCCTTCGACCCCCCGAACTGAGCCGCTGCGCCCGTCGACCACGTCGCCCCGCGCGTCGAGGATGGCGTGGAGGCGGGTCTCGACCTCGGCGGCATGGTGGTCGTCGGTGAAGACGTAAGGACGTCCACGCCGCATGGCGTCGACGACGTTGGCCGCGACGACCGACGACTCCACCGTTCCGATGGGGTTCATACCGGTCCGGATCATCCCCGGCATCACCACACTGACGCCGACCGACGACTCCAGTGCTTCGAGCTCGGCCCGGAGGACGTCGCTCAACCCGAGCACGCCGTGCTTGGCGACGGTGTACGGGCCGAGCGCGGCACGTGGCATCACCGCAGCCATGGACGCCGTGTTCACGACATGGCCTTCCTCTCCGGTGGCGAGGATCAGCGGCACGAACGACCGCACCCCGTGGATCACGCCCCACAGGTTGGTGTCGAGGACGCGATGCCACTCGTCGAGAGAGAGCTCCCACGAGGTGCCGCCGTTCACGACGCCGGCGTTGTTGACCGCGACGTGCAGCCCGCCGTACCGCTCCATTGCTTCTCGAGCGACCGCGTCGACGCCTACCGGGTCGCGCACGTCGCACCGCACGGCCGAGACATCACCGCCGATCCGTTCCGCATGCCATGCGACAGCGTTCTCGTCGATGTCGGCCATGACCACCTTCATGCCTTCTGATGCGAACGCTTCGGCGATGGCGAGTCCGATACCGCTGCCGGCCCCGGTGATCACCGCGACCCGACCCTCGAGCTGCTTCATGGTCGGAGTCTCGCATCCTAAATCTGCGGGAGCCGAAGACCCGGATTCCATCGACATCCAACGGTCGTGCCGGCGCCGAACACCGGACGACCCGCAACCACAGGCGGCGTCGGGCCAATCGGAGCATCCAGCATCAGGGGGTTGACGTCATGGGAGTGCTGAACCGCCGGCAGTTTCTGAACCGGGGCACGCTTGCGGTCGCCGCGGCCGGAGTGGCGGCGACGGTCCCGGGCCTGTCCGGCCTGTTCGAGGAGGACGCGCCCGACCTCGTGCCGGCGGGGGAGACGGGCGCCGAGGACGCCGTCCCGTCCATGAGCGACCCCGTCGTGGCCCGGGTCACCGACGCAAGCTCGGGCGAGGTCCAGCTCTTCTTCGGCAAGAGCTCCGTGACCGTGCAGGACCCCCAGCTCGCGGCGCGTCCGGTTCGCGCCGCCCGTTAGCCACGACCACACCGTTCCGTCCGTTTGACACCAACATCCCGTCCACACCGATTAGTGAGGTGAGCCATGTCGTCCCATCGTGAAGCACCCGAGATCTCGAAGGATCCGGTTGCCGACAGTACCGATGTCTACGCCTTCGTCAGCCCTGACAACCCGGGCACCGTGACCCTGATCGCGAACTACATCCCGTTGGAACCGGCGGATGCGGGTCCGAACTTCTACGAGTTCGACGACGACGTGCTCTACACGATCAACATCGACAACGACGGCGACGGCGTGGCGAACGTCGTGTATCAGTTCACCTTCATCACCAATCTGCGTGATCCGGCCTACTTCCTCTACAACATCGGGCCGATCACCTCGCTGAACAGCCCGAACTGGAACCGCGTCCAGCGCTACAACCTCCAGATGGTCGACGTCGACCGCGGCAAGGTGACCGAGCTCGGCACCCATCTGATCAGCCCGCCGTGCAACATCGGCCCGCTGTCGACTCCCGACTACGCCGCCCTTGCGTCGGCCGCCGTCAACTCGGTCGGAAACGGCATCAAGGTGTTCGCGGGCCAGCGCGCCGAGGGCTTCTACGTCGACCTGGGCGCGGTGTTCGACCTCGGCAATCTGCGACCGTTCCAAGGCGACCACGCCGGGTGGTCGGGCACCGGTCTGCCGAACATGGCCGCGGGGGTGAACGCGACCAGGGGGGTCAACGTCCACACGCTCGCGTTGCAAGTGCCGATGAACCAACTGACAAAGGACCGAAATGCCCCAACGGCGGCGACCGGGACGATCGGAGTGTGGACCACAGCAAGTCGTCAGCAAGTGCGCATCTACGAAGGTGGCTCGGGACCAAAAGCGGGGACGACCGAGAACTCGGGACCCTTCGTGCAGGTGTCACGCCTGGGGAACCCGTTGTTCAACGAAGTGCTCATTCCGATGGCGACCAAGGACTACTGGAACTCGCAATTCCCTGCGAGCGATTCCCAATTCGCCCAATACGTCTCGACCCCGCAGCTGTCCAGTCTCCTGCCCTCGCTGTTCCCCGGGGTGTTCCCCAACCTGGCGGCGTTCAACCAGACCAACACGCCACGCGCCGACCTCTTGGCCATTCTGTTGACGGGGATCCCAAGCGGGGTCGTGCCCGGGTTCCCCGGCAACTACACCGGGAGCACCCAGGCGGACCTGCTCCGGCTGAACATGACGATCCCCCCGTCACAACCTGCGAACATCAGCAACCTCGGAGTTGTCGGCGGCGACAACGCCGGCTTCCCGAACGGCCGCCGCGTCTTCGACGACGTCGTCACGGTCGAATTGCGAGCACTGGCGGGACTGACCATCCCTCTCGTCGAGTCGTCGTACACGCCTGACTCCGCCGCGGGAGCGATCAGCATGGGCCTGACCTCGGGACCGACCGACCTGAGCGCCATGGGGACGGAGAACTACTTGAATACTTTCCCCTACCTGGGCCTGCCCCACTCGGGGTACTTCGCCCACCCGGGCCATTCCGCGTCGTGAGCGTCCACCACCACGACCCCGACCCTCTCGCCCACGGCGATGCCCCACCCCGGCCGAGCGAGGCGGGAACGGTCGTGCTGGACATCGGACCCGGTGCCGGCGTGGCCATCGTGCGCACCGGCTCGGCCATGTGCGGGATGGAGATGGAGATACGGCGGCAGGGAGACGACTGGACCGGGCAGCACGTGTACGTCCGCCGTCGCGACGGCGATGGTCATTCGCAATTCGCCGCCATCTTCGGTTCGCTCGAAGATGGATCGTACGAGTTCCGCGTCCGCGGCAGCCGTTGTTCCTTGCCGAGTGCGGTCGTGACCATCTGCGACGGATCCGTGGCGTTCGCCGACTGGCCCTGAGGACGTGGCAGCCCGTTCTGGGCGTCAGGGCCGGACGACGCTTGCCTCGCCCAGACGACGAAACGTGTTGCAGTAATACAGGCGGCCACCGGGAGCCCGCCAGTCCGCCCAGTCCCCAAACGCCGACGACTCGCCGCCTCCCAACCGAGGGGCGACGAAATCGATCATGGTCGAGAACGTCGCCTCGGCGTCGGCCCGATCGAACTCGTAGAAGTGCATGTAGCGAGGCTCCGCTTCCAGCACGTGCTCGTAGACCGAGATCTGCGTGAACCCCGGGATGCCGGCCTCCGCGATGTGGCGGATGTGGACGAAATCACCCCAGTCGCGGAGGGTGCCGCTCGCTTCGGGTGTTCTCGGACCGATCCACACCACGAGCAGGCCAAGCGTCGGCCGGCCCGTGAGGCTGCCCTGACTCGGACGGGGGCCGCGGCGGAAGCAGTGAGCCTCCGATGTCGATGGAGGCGGCGGCGGGGGCTCGAAGGTCTCCGCGGCCTCGACGACCATGAGAGTTCTCCCGTCGCGCACGCGCATGGGGAGGTCGGTGCGGCCGGGAAGACAGTTCTCCCACCAGGTCACACGCTCCACCGACCTCCCGAGTGTGAGCTCGCCGGCCCTGGCCTCGCACTCGCCGGGCGTGGCGTTGCCAAGCTCGAGGTACAACAGGGGGGTGCAGCGGTCCTCCACGATCAACCCACCTCCGTCGGGCTCGTGGCCTCGACGCGAGTCCACCGCCCGTCTTGGGCGGACGACTCCATGATCGCCTCGAGGACGGCCATCTGGGCGACCCCGTCCCGGAAGGTCGCCGGTTCGGGCCCGTCCACGTGGCGGCCGGCGATCATGTCGCGGAACGCCTCGGCCAGACGAACGTAGGGGCCGTACTCGACCCCGAACGTGATCATCTGTTCGTAGGTGGTGCGGACCGCACCATCGGGAAGGGGAGGCGCTTTCAGTTGGGCCGCCCCTTCGGGGACCGGTGCCAGGGCGATCCCGTCCGGCCCTGCCACCTTGACCCTCGCGCCCACACCCTCGATCCAGGCGGCACCGGTCGAGCCGGTGACGCGTCTCGACCAGCACGCCCCAGTCGGCCGCGGTCGACTGCATGACGCCGACCGTGCCGTCGCGCATGCGGAAGTGCACCACGAAGCCGTCGTCCGACGTCATGGACTCCGCTCGGCGACTCGGAGGAGGTGTGCGCTCACTCCGTCGAACTCACCCAAGGTGACGCGAATCTGGTCGATGAGCTGAGACCCGTGCGCCCACATCCAGCCCCCGCACGAGTCGGCGTCGCCCCACCACGCCGGCACCACCGCGTCCGGATCGGCGAGCACCGGGACGTTCATGATCCAGGTCGCGAGGCGAGGCTCGACCGATGTCGCCGTTGGCGCACGGCCTGGGCCAGTCCCGCCTGCCCGGGATCCCAACGGAACTCGGTCCCGAGGACATGGACGATTCCCGCCGCTTCGGCCGCGGCAAGGACCTGGCGTGCTTCGTCCAACGTGGCGGTGAACGGTTTTTCGCACACGACGTGCCGGCCGGCGGCGATCGCTTCGAGCGTGAGCTCCGCATGGATCCGCGGCGGTGTGGCGATGGTCACGGCGTCGACACCGGGGACGGACAGCGCGTCGCGCGAATGAAGGCAACGGCGCGCGGGACGTCGAAGAGCCTCGCCCGTTCGGCGGTCTTGTCCGGGTCGCGGCCGACGAGCGCGAGCACGTCGAAGCCCGACGGCGCGCAGGGCCCGCACGTGGGTGTAACAACCGAACCCCGTTCCGACGACGGCGACCCCGGTCATCGTCACCCGGGCTCGCTCTCCGCGCCGTCGGGTTGCTCCACGGAGCCGAGCAGGCGCCGGGTGGCCTCGGCTGCCCTCACGGCTGCCTCTCGTGCTCCGAGTGCGTGGAGCTCGTCGGAGAACACCTCCACGCCGATCGGGGCGTCGGCTCCGATCTGCCGCAGCGCATTGAGATAGCCGTACAAGTCGAACGCACCGTCGCCGGGCAGCAGCCGCTGGTGCAGCGTCGCCTCGACGAGGTTCCGCTCCGGCTCCGCCGGACCGTCGTCGATCTGAACGGCCAGCACGCGCTCGCCCGGGATGGCGAGGAGGTCCGCCGGTTTCGTCCCGGTGCGCGCGCAGTGCCACGTGTCGATGTTGAGTCCCCCGTTGGGACGGTCGGCGAGCGTGACCACGGCGAGCGCCGTGGTCAGATCGGGGATGCGCGACCACGCCAGCCACTCCAGGTGGACCAGCAGGCCGAATTCAGCCGCCCGGTCGCAGAGCCCGGCGAAGGAAGCAGCCGCGTCGTCAACGCTCCAGTCACCGCCGACGACGTCCGCGGCGTTGACCGATCTCGCTCCTAGAGCCTCGGCGATGCCGAAAAGGTCGGCCTCTCCGAAACGGAACACGTCGACGGGATCGAGCTCGGGTGGGATGGAGAACGCAGCGCTCCGGGAGTCCACCACCAGGCCGGATCGAGCTCGGCCACCGCCAACCCGTGGTCGTCGAGCAGTGCAACCAGATCCGAGTCGCTGTATCCCTCCTGGCGGGCCGCGGCGTAATCGCGGCCCCACAGCGACACAGCGCGGAACCCGGCGGATGCCGCTGCCTCCACCCGGTCAGCGAACGAGGTGTGGCGAGGGAGCGTCCCCGAGCACAGGACAAGATCGCGAGACCCGAGACTCACCATGACCACGGTCTCCATGCTCGGCGCGACCGCGCCTGCGAAGCTCGGCTCTCCGTGAGCACCGGACCTCGCTCAGTATCCGGCCACCGGGTCGACCACCCCGGCCAAGGGCTCGCCCGCTCGAAACCGCTCCAGGTTCTCGACGAACAGTCCGAGGGTCCTGGGCATGGTGCTCGGCGAGCTCCAGCTGATGTGCGGGCTCAGCCGCACGCCCGGGTGCGAGTAGAGCCAATGGCCTTCGGGAAGGGGCTCGGGATCGACGGTGTCCAGGCTGGCCCGCGCCACACGGCCGTCGTCGAGCGCGGCGCGTAGCGCGTCCTGATCCACGAGAGCTCCACGGGCGATGTTCACCAAATGGACGCCTGGCTTCACCGCGGCGAAGGCCGTTGCGTCCATCAGATGCTGCGTCTGGGCGGTCGCCGGCGCGGCGACCACCACGTGGTCGGATCGCGCCAACAGGTCGGGGAGCCCGGCGACGACCTCGATACCCGGGAGGGGAGGTCCGGCGTCGGTGTCTGCGAACGGCCACCACGTCCGCGTCGAAGGCCAGGGCGCGGCGCGCCACCTCTGTGCCGATGGCGCCGATTCCCACCAGCCCCACCGTCTTGCCGGCCAAGCCCCCGAGCGCGGCGATGTTCCAGTGCTCGGGCGCCGCGTCGAGCCAGGATTCCGGGAGGGACTTCTCGAAGGCCAGCATGACGGCGAGCACCCATTCGGCGATGGCGACCGAAGCCGCTCCACGCGAGCAGGTGAGTGGCCGTCCGCCCAAGGCGTCGAAAGGAAAGCCGTCCACGCCGGCACCGAGCACGTGCGCCCACACGATGGAGGGGACGAGCAACTCCCGGACGGTCTCCGGGTCGTGGAGCAGCATGACGAGCACCTGTGCATCCGCCGGGACGGCCGCGCTGCGTTCACACACGACTGCCCGTTCTCCCTCCGGGAGCAACGTCTGCAGGCCGCCCGCCAGCCCTTCGCTGAACGGTCCGGCGTACACCGCGATGGATCCCCGCGTCCGGCTGGGTCATCGGGCGTCGGGCGTCGGTTTCTGCGAGCACGTCCTTCAACACCCCGGGCCGATGCACCGTGCCGAGTTGTCCGCCAGGTACGTCGGGGCCTCCGTCGTCTCGACGAACCATCCCGTCGGGCACATGGTGAGGACCTCGACGAAGGAGAACCCCGCGCCGGCCGTCTGGGTCTCGAGCGCCCGGCGCAGCGCCCGATGGGTCCGGGCCAGCTCGCCGGCCGAGTTCACCGCGCAGCGGGCCACGTAGGCGGCCCCGTCGAACTGCGCCACGAGGTCGGCGAGCAGGATCGGGCCGGCCGTGAGCGGCCGGGTCGCGGCCTTCGAGGCTGGTCTTGGTGCGCTGCCCGAGGACGGTCGTCGCGGTCATGTGCCCACCGGTCTCGCCGAAGACGCCGTTGTTGAGCATGACGCACGTGATGTTCTCGCCTCGCGCCGCGGCGTGGAGGACCTCCTGGAGGCCCTCGCTCACCATGTCGCCGTCGCCCTGGACCGTGACGACGACGGTGTCGGGCCGTGACCGCTTGACCCCGGTGGCCAGGGACGGTGCCCGGCCGTGCAGGGCCTGGAGCACCTCGACGTCGAGGTTGTTCGAGAATGCCGTATAGCACCCGATGCCGAAGACGGCGATCGTCCGCGCGCGCCAGTCCCATCTCGTCGATGGCCTCGACCAGGCTCCGCACCGCGATCGGCTCGCCGCAACCCGGACACAGATGGTGCGCGCCGACATCGACCAGCGCCGGGCGTGAAGTCGTCCACCAGCCGTGCCGGGGCGCTCGGTGGCGCGTCGGTAGGCACGACTCGGCCCGGATCGGCCTCGCTCACCGGTGATCGCTCCACCACGTCGAGGATACGCCGGCGCACGACGGCGACGTCGAGATCGGGCGCGATCCCGAACCCGGCTGGTCGAGGCTCATGCCGCCGATGAACTCCACCGGAGCGTCACCGAGCACGGCCAGGCGGACGTCGTCGAGCATCTGCCCGGTGTTGTTCTCGAAGACGGCGATCGCCTTGGCTCCGGCGCGCCACCGACGGCGATCGTGTCCGAGGGAAAGGGAACCAGGGTCACGGGCCGGACCCAACCGACCGGGACGCCCTCGTCGCGGAGGCTGCGCACCGCGGCCCGCACGTAGGCGCCCGGGCGTCCCGAACGCGACCACGACGACGTCGGCATCATCGATGCAGCCCGTCTCGGCCTCGGCGGAACCTCGCGCATCATCGTGGCCGTGTGCTCGGCGCACGCCGCGTAGTGGACCGAAAGGTCGTAGCCGACGCCGTCTCGCTGCTTGACCGATCCGAGGAACGAGACGAGCTTGGCCCGTCCCGAACCTCCGGTCTCGCCCGTCGAGCGCCCACTCGTTCGGCGGCAGCGGTCCGAGCTCGTCGAGTGGTGAGACCTCGACTGCTCGTGCCGTGTGCGCCAGGTAGTAGTCGCCCATGATCACGACGGGATTCCGCCAGGTCGCCGCCAGATGGAAGGCCCGTTGGACCAGCTCGACCGCCTCGGCCACGTCGACCGGCGCCAGCACGAGGTGCCGGTAGTCGCCGTGACCGCCGCCTCGGGTGGCCTGCCAGTAGTCGCCCTGCGCCCGGGCCATGTTCAGGACCACAAGAGGCAGCCGGGCCAGCGTGATCTCGGCCAGGGACTCCTGCATGAGCGACAGTCCCTGTCCGGTCGATCCGGTCGCCGCCGGCGTACCGGTAGCGGCGGCGCCCCAGGCCATCCCGACGGCCTCGAGCTCGCTCTCGGCGTTCATGCACACGCCACCCACGGCCGGGAGCTTCTTTGCCATCTCTTCGAGGACTTCGGTGAAGGGGGTCATCGGATAACCCGAGAAGAAGCGGCACCCGGCGACGACCATGGCCTCGGCGATGGCTTCGCTCCCGCGCAGCAGCCGGCGCCGCGGTTGCAGCCTCGTCCGAGTGGCGCCGACCATCATGGTGAGCCGCGTCCAGTCGACTGTGCGGACGGCAGCGCGAGCGGCGTGTCGTACTTGTACACCTGGAAGACGAAGTCCGGGCAGATCTGCGAGCACGCTTTGCATCCGGTGCATCCGGGAAGCAGGAGCGGAAAGCGGTAGCCGCGGGAGTTGACGTCGGTACCCATCTGCAGCACTCCGGGCGGGCAGGCGTCGATGCACAGCTCGCATCCCTTGCACGCCTCGACGTCGATGACGAGGGTTCCTCGCGTGAGCACGGTCGTGTGGTCGTCACCGCCTACTCCGACGGACTCGTCGCCGATCGGCGTGTTCCTGTCCCTCATCGGCGGACTACCGATGCCGACGTTCCCGGCCACGCCTTGTACGTGTCGGACGGAGACACCGCACGTGCACCCGCCTTCACCGCACGGTCGTTGACCTCGAGATGCCGCTGCCGGTACGGGGGAACGCACTCCGGTACCCCGGCCGTCAACGCTTCGAGCGTGACGAGGCCGGTGAGTGTGCTCAGCGCACCGAGCATGACCATGGCGGCCGCCATGACGTGGCCCGCCTCGACCGCGATCGCGGTTGCCGCGACGTCCACCACGCTGACGTCGGAGCGCTCTAGCGGCCCCTCGAACACGGCGGAGTTGCGCAACACCAGGCCCCCGCAGCGCACTTTGGTGAGGACCGACTCCGCGTAGTCCGGGTGCAACACAACGGCAGCCCAGGCGTCCCCGATCGTTGGCGGTGCCTCGATGCGGTCCTCCGCCACCACGAGCACAGCCTCGGTGTTGCCACCTCGCATCATCCCGCCGTAGGACCCGAACAGCTGGACGTCCCGACCCTCGGCCAAGGCCGCGTGAGCGACGACGTTGGCTGCCAGCTGGACGCCTTGACCTCCGATCCCGGTCAGGAGGAGCTCTCGTTGCATGCCGTCCTTGTCACGCCACGGCCCGGGCAGGCCCCGGGCCTTTGCCTTCCAGATCAATGATCCTAGTTAGCCAGAACGCTGTTCTGCAACCCTCAGGTGAGCCGCTCGATGAGGAGCCGTCGCTGGACCTGCCGCGTCGCCGCGGTGCGCGGGATCTCCTCCACCAGATGCAATCGGCGGGGGTGCTTGTACGAGGCCAGCCGACCGGCACACATGGCGCGGAGATCGTCGAGCTCAGGCGGCGGCTCGTCTGGAGCCGGCACGACGACGGCGCAGACCAGCTCACCCCATTCGGCGTCTGGAAGACCGACGACGGCGACGTCGGCCACTCGGGGGTGACCGGCAAGAACGGTCTCGACCTCAGCGGGCGCAACTGCTTCACCGCCGGTACGGATCACTTCCCCCAGGCGGCCGACGATCGTCACGAAGCCCTCGTCGTCGACCTCACCGAGGTCTCCGGTGGCGTACCAGCCGTCGAGGAGTGCCGCTCGAGTCGCGTCGGCGTCGTCGAGGTAGCCGTCGAAGAGCAACGGGCCCCTCACGAGCAGTTGACCTTGTTCGTCGGTGCGAAGGACCGTGAACGGACCGGGTACGCCGCAGCTGCCCGGCTTCCTCTCGATGTCGGCGTGTTCCAGCATGCGTGACGCTTCCCGCCTCGGTGGACCCGTAGAAGACCCGCACGTGGGCGTCCGGCAGGGCAGAGGCGATGGCCCGCAGGAGCTCCGGCGGCGTGGTCGAGGTACCGGTATCGGCGAAGCGGATGGTCGAGAGGTCCGGCGGTTGAGGGCCCGCAACGGCATCGAGCAAGCGGCGCCAGACGGCGGGGACCGCGTTCAGACGAGTGGCGCGGTGGCGCTCCACCGCGGTCGCGATCTCGGCGGCCGTCGCTGCGGCGACGAAGACGACCGCGTCGCGGGCCTGCCACTGTTGGAGCGCGATCGTCCATGCCCCCATGTGAAAGAGCGGGTAGGGACAGACCATCGGTCCACGCGGTTCGAGGAGGGCCGCCGGAACGCTTCGGAGGACGTTGACCCGGTGCGAGAGAATTGCCCCTTTCGGAGTGCCGGACGAGCCGCTGGTGAAGAACACGACGTGCGGATCGCCCTCACTCACGATGACACCGGGGTCCTCGGCCTCGAACGTCGACGCCTCGATGGACAACGAGGCGAACGAAAGGGCGTCGAATTCGAACTCGGACGTCTCGACGAGCCGAGCCCTCGGGATGGGATGATCGTCGTCGACCAACAGAAGGACAGGACGCAGACGACGCAGCACCTCGGCGAGCTCCGCCTCACTCCACAGACCGTTCAACGGTGCGAATACGGCCCCGAGCTTGGCCAGAGCGGCGAACACGGGGACGACGTCGAGGCTCGTCCCCGCCCAGGTCGCGACTCGGTCGCCGTGTCCGACACCACGTGCCGCCAGCGCCTGTGACGTGCGGTTGGCGAGCTCATCGACCTCGGCAAATGTGAGCGTGCGATCGCCGAGAACGGCCGCTGTCCGCGCCGGAACGGCCCGAGCACCGTTGCGAAATATGTCCCCGATCACCAGTGGTTCGGTCACCCGGTGCTCACCACCCACCCCACGCGATTGACTTGTCATTTCAGATCGCCGATCTTAGATTGGAAGAACGCTGTGCTGACTGGGCGGCGTGAGGCACCCTGGGGAGTCGGACGTGGAATCTTCGGCCATCGATCACCTCGCCGACCGTGCCGTGGAGCGCACGGTGGCCGGGCGCCGAGCGAAGTACGGCGCGGAGATGCGCCGCATCGTCGACACGACGTTCGCGCTGATCGAGCGGACCGGGTCGCTCGACCCTTCTATGCGAGAAATCCTGCGGGAAGCAGACTTGTCCACCCAGGCGTTCTACCGCTACTTCTCGTCGAAGGACGAGCTCATGTTGGCACTGCTCGACGAGGGTCGACGCCGGCTGGTCGACACGCTGCGGCGCCGCATGGCACGTGGGTCGACTCCGGAGGAGCAGCTGCCGCGCATGGATCGGGGGCGTGCTGGCCCAGGCGACGAACGCGGACGCAGCGGGGCGGACCAGGCCTTGGGTGTTGAGCGAGCAGCGGCTGGCCGAGCTCTTCCCCCAGGAACAGGAGGCGTCGGTCGAACGACTGGTCGGTCTGCTTCGCGAACCGATCGACCAGCTTCAGGACAGGGGCGCGGATCCCGACCGCGCCTCGGCCGCGGCCACCATGGTGTATCGGCTGGTGTTCGCAACGGTCCGGTCGCACCTGGCGGCAAGGACGAAGCCCGATGCGAAGGAGAGCGAGGCGCTTGTCGCCTTCTGCCTCCTCGGGGCCGCGGGGTGACCAACGCGACGAGGGAGGGCGACACGACATGAACGACGACCGCGTGTTCGGTGGTGTGGGTACGAACATCATCTACGAAGACGACCGGCTGCGGGTGTGGCGCCTCAAGCTCGCACCGGGCGAGGACAGCCCGATCCACCGTCACGAGCTCGACCACCTTCTCATCCAGGTGCGCGGTGACCGCATCGCGGTGATTCCCGAACCTGACACTCAGGGCCCGTACAAAGAGGTGTTGGAGGCCGACGTCGTGCCCGGTGCCGTGGTCCACGTGCCCCACGGTGGCGTCGAGCGGGCTCGCAACGTGGGGTCTGAGCCCTACCTCGAGGTGATCGTCGAGCTCAAGGACGCCTGACCGCGTTGGCACGACCCCTGGGTCAATCCCGCCGTGGTCGCCAGCGGCGCGAGCACGAGCCCCGCCGTGATCACCGGAACTTGCTTGTCCCACGGCACGACGGCCAACGTCACACGCTCGAACCCGAGCGTGACCCTCCCAACCCCTCCGCAGTCAGTGCAACGACGATCGACGCCACCATGACTGCCGCGTCGACCGTCTCCACTGGCAGCACCATCACGCCCAATCAGTCGGGGAAAAGCGCGTCCAGCACCAACTGCCTCGCGATAATCGCTCACCCAATAGTGACGATCACTCAACTCGGGCAAGTCCGGTACGGCCGTCACAGCGTCCGGCAACCGCTTCCTCCAAGGGAAGGTGCAGGATCACCTACGCGACGAACTGAAGCTGCCGAACCCGGCCAAGGTCTTGAGTTGCAAAGCCACCCCCGAGGCTGACGGCACCTACGGATGTTCCGGACACATACCTTCTGGAACCGCAGCCGGAGCGAAGCGCGCCCACACCGTGATGGCGAAAGGAGCCTCGCATCCCCAGCGACCGTCGTGCAGACCTTCATCGAAATTCGATTTCGCGACCTTTCACAAGGCTTGAAATCAACTTGTAGAGAACTCCGACGGCACTTGCAGCGGCAAGAGGGCACCGGTAACTTGGCACACGGCGAAGTCTCTTAGAGGCGCATGGTGCGCGCCCGTCTAGGCGGCGGGTCGGCAGGAACCTAGGGGGACACCCATGAAATTCACACCCAAGCGTCTGCTGTTCACACCAAAGCGCCTGCTGGTCGGCGGAGTCGTCGCGGTCGCAGCCATCGCGACTCCTGTGTCGTTGTCTGTCGTGTTGCCAGGAGTCGGCAGCACACCTGCGTCCCCTGCCTCCCCGGCGAGCCCCGACAAGGTCATCTTCGGCCAGGGGACGAGCAGCAGCAGCAACTTCATCGAGTACGTGCCGGGCAACGGCTCACCTCCGACGACCGAGGCCGTCACTTCGGGCCAACCGTGCGACCAACTCACCATCAACGGTGTGCCGCTCCTCAACCTCACCGGGCTGTTGTATTCGAGCGACACCTATGGGGGAGGCTCGATCACAGCAGAGACCGTCGGTACCAACAACGGGCGCACGGGAGTCTGCCCAATCGCGCCTGACTGGGCCATCAACAACGGTGGCACCTCGGGTGCTGAGGCTCTCGACTTCGCAGTCGGTGCGAACTCACTCGTCTACGGCCGGGACTTCTCTCAGGCGCAGCTGGCGCTGCAGGCGGAGAGTGGGGCTCCGATCACCGTCGAGCTGGTCGAGTCGATCGGCGGCACGCAAGTGGCGACGCAGACCTGCACGATCTCGACCTCGGAAACGACCATCATGGCGGACACCCAAGCTTCATCGGGTGGGGCGTGCAGCACGAACCCGGGCACCGCCGGCCCTCAGTTCGACACCCTCGAGATCCGCGACCTGACGGTCAATTCGTCGGTCTCGGTCGTGGGGCCGAAATCGACCTTCACGATGTCACATCAGATCTGCGGGAATCAGCAGATCCAATCCCAGGGTCCCGTCACAGCGACGCTCACCGACACCGCGCCGGCGGGCACGGACTGCAAGAACTACACAACATTCACGTCGACTGTGGGTACCGATGGCCAGGACCAGAACTTGTCGATCAGCGCCTACGCCTCGGGCGACATTCCGTTGGCAATGACGGTGCCCTGGGCGCCCGAAACCGAGTGCCAGCCGGCGGAGCCCACGGAAGCGGACCCGTTGCCGGAGTGCCCTCCGACTCAGATTTCCTACGACGGTGTGACCTTCACCGATCAAACCTTCTGTGCGTCGGCTTCGCCCGGCACCCTGTGCACCACGAGGAAGGCGTATCACTACGTTGTCGTAAACGGTGTGACCGAAACGCAGATCACCGAGCACTGGGTTGGCGACGTGGACTGCTGCGTTTGGAAACACTAGGCAACCGGTCCGCTTGCAAGCATCGGCAGGGTGACGATCCCCAACTCCTTCGTCAGACGGCGAATTTCCTCGTGCCGATCAGTGTCATCGCTGTCACCGAGGCGTTCGGCGATTGTCAGGACGACGAGCGCTTCGTAGGTTGCGCCGACGCTCTCGGCGCGGTCGAGGAAGCCACCGAGATTGGTCAAGACCATCGTCGAATCGGCGGCCGATGAGGCAGCGAGGGTCAGCTCCACGCGCTCGACGAGGGGTGCGAGCGGGTTGTCTCCAACATGGCGCTCCAGTTCATGGGCCAAAGCGAGTGCGTCTTCGGCCTCGGAAAACCGACGGCCGAAGACCAAGACCTCGGCCAGACGAGTGCAGGCCTCCAACGATTCCATATGCGACCCGATTTCATCGAAGTGATCGAGCGCAGACCGCTCCAGGGCGATACCACCCTCGAGGTCGCCATGGAACGCTGTGGCGCGGCCCAAGCACATCTCGGCCCAGGCAGTGGCGGCGCGATAGCCGTAGGACTCCAGGGTGCGACGAGCAGGACCGAGCAAGGCCAGCGCCTCTTCGAGGCGACCCTGGTTCACCCTCAGGTCACCGCCGTTGACGTGTGCGAGCGCGGTGGTTGCCAGATCGCCGACCGCCGCAGATGCCTCCGCCGACTTAGCCCAGAAGTCGGCCGCTTCGTTCCATCGCAAGCCGAAGAACGCTGTGTTGCCGAGGTTGTTCAAAGCGTTTGCGACTTGGACGCGGTCACCGAGCTCCTCATAGAGCTCGAGTGCCCGATCCATGTGGATCGCCTCGGCGTGTCGGCCCGTCCGAACGAGGAGGGTGTTCTGCAGATCGAGGGCGCGGGCAAGGGCGCGTTTGTCACCCGCTTGATTGGCCTCTCGCACGGCCTGGTCGGCACACTCGAGTCCTTCGGGCAGGCGTCCCTGCAGGTCGCGGACGGCGGCCTCTTCGGCCATCAGCAAAGCATGCAAACCCAAGACATCCGGGTCACCCACGGCGAGCTCGGCCGCCGCGGCTCGCAGTTGTCTGATGGCCGAAGAGGGACGCCCGAGGAACTCGGTGCGCAGATGCGCCCTGCGACAGGCCATCTCTGCGTGCCGCGACGGATCGGACCGCCACGCCAGCATCGCCTGTCGGTATGCGTCGTCCGCCCTGTCGTACTCACCGAGCAATTCGAGAGATCTTCCGAGATCGTTGAAGACGGTGGCCAGCTCCTCGGCGTCGACATCGCCCAGCCGGCGGCCCGATGTGACGGCACGCTCGAGATGTACGGCTTCCTCGCCGGGGGCGTGTGCCGCCTCGGCAACCCGTGCCGCCATCCGAGCGTAGCGCCAGGTACGCCTCCAATCTTGGGCGGCGAGAAAATGGAGTGACAGCATCGGAGCGGTCTCACCCTCATCGCCTCCATCGCGTTCGATGATCTCGCCCACCGTTCGGTGCATTGCCAAGCGCTGACGGAAGGGCAGGCTCTGATAGCACGCTTCCTGGAGCAAGGCGTGGCGGAAGCGGATCCGCCGGCCGTCAGCGTCAGGCAACAGCTGGGCCTGGAGATCTTGGAGCGCGTCGGCGCCCGCATCGACTGACTCGGCGACGAGCAGTTGCTCGAGCAGCGACCGCTCGAAGGATCGACCGAGTACCGAGGCCAAGCGCAGGATCCGGCGAGGGATCGCCGGCAAAGCATCGATCTCACGCATGGCCACGGCGTCGAGATTGTCAGGAAGGGTATCGATATCAGTGGATCGGACGATACGCAGCAACTCCTCCAGAAAGAGAGGGCTGCCTCCTGCTCGGGAGACGATGCCATCGGACTCGTGCGGGCGCAGAGGCGCGGCCTCAGTGACGACGTCGATGAGCTCCTGTGCCACCTCGTCGGATAGCGGCGCCATCGGCACTCGGACCTGCGGACTGGACGGCGTGAAGCCGGCGTCGGCGTTGGGACGGCGCAGGACACAAAGGAGCCAACGATGACTCGTCACCGCGCTGGCCAAGCGTGAACAGATTTCTGATGTCGACTCGTCGAACCAGTGCGCGTCCTCTGCGACAAGAAGAAGCGATCCTGGGCATGCCGCTTCGAGCACCCAGACAACCACGTCAGCAATCCGCTGGCGAGCGAATTCGGCGGCAATCGACTCCGTCTGCGGGGTGGAGGGCACATCGGCGTCCACGATCGGAGCGAGCAGCGGCGCGAACGGCAGAAGCTCGTCGTCCAGGCGTGCGATCGACGCCAGCAGTTGCCGACCGGACTGATCACGGTCCTGGGCGTCCACCCTGAGGAGCGATCGCAGGGTGTCTCGCAGCGACTCGTAGGGAACGCCTGCACGGTGTGACTCCCCTTGCAACCAGAGAACATGGTCGGGCTTCGCCAAGGCAGCGAATTCGGAGACGAGGCGCGTCTTGCCGTAGCCACGCTCGGCCTCGACGAGAACGGTGCTTCCGTGCCCCGAGCCAGCGGATTTCAGAGCGTCCGTCAGTGCCGCGAGTTCCCTGTCCCGGCCGCGGAACGGGAGTGTCCCATGGGAGTAAGACCTCGAGCCGGTCTGCACGCCCACCCGATAGGCCTGGATCAGTTCGGACTTTCCCTTCGCCGAGAAAGGCTTCAGTGTGTCCGTGACGAATTGCGTCCGCGCCCGATCGAGCACCGTCGCAGTCGCGTAGATCTCACCGGGAGGAGCAGCCGCCATGAGGCGGGCGGCGAAGTTGACTGCGTCTCCCATGATGGCGAACGTGCGCCGGTACCTCGTCCCGATGTCTCCGGCGAACACGTGGCCACGGTTGACGCCCACGCTGATGGGAAGGGGCTGCGGATCGTCCATCAGCATCCGTACCGCCCGCAGCAGGCGCCCCTCGTCGTCTTCCTGGGCCGTGGGGACGCCCGCCGTCAGAGTGATCTTCCCCCCGTTGGCGTAGATGTCGGAGGACAAAAAGGTGACGGACTCGAGGTCCACGGCGCGTTGGACGGATCGAACGACGGTGTCCAATGCAGCGGCGGCCGCACCCGGCCCCTCGGCAGCAATGAGGTCGTCCACCCCTTCGAACTTCACGAACCCCACGGAGGCCAACCGATGCTCGGACTCGCTGCTGCTCTGGGCAAGCCTGAGTCGAAGTGCCCGAGGGATGAACGCCTCGACGGAGGCCTGTGGCACGGCGCGGCGCGCGGACGTCGGCTCCGACGCACTCTCGACGACCTTTCGCCAACGGAGCAGATGGCCTTCCCCTTTCGCCGCTCCGACTGCGTCCCCTGGCAGTTGGGAGGCGGTGGCGGAGCTGATCACGATCTCGCCCGCATCGGCCGTCTGCTCCATCCGGGTCGTGGTTGTTGCGGCGGGTCCGGAGATCAGGAGCTCGCGGTGTGAATCGCCCACGCGGAAGAGATGGAAGGTCCCGCTGTGGATACCGACGGACATGCGGAGGTTGACCCGCCCGACGGACGTGGGCAACGTCCTCGCCTCCCGGAGCGCCGCGCGCATCGCAACGGCGGCCTCCGCGGCCTTCCGGACGTGGTCGTCGCCGGCGAACTCGAGGAGAAGCGCGTCGCCGCCGAATTTGAGCAGCGCACCCCCCTTTCCGTAGGAGATCTCGAGCATCCGCGAGAACACGTGATTCAGGACTACCGTCAGCTCCTCCGCGCCGATCCGTCCACGCCTTTCAAGTCGCTCTGACAGCGCCGTGAACCCCGAGATGTCGACGAAACAGCACGTCGCGGGTAGTGCGCGCCACTGGGCGTCCGGTGCGTCGACGTCCCATTCGGCCAACAAGCGCGGTACGTAGGGTCCCATCGACGGACGCGGCGGCGTGTTCGCCATCGCAGTCAGGATCGCACACTCCAGCTGACCGTTGACCGA
The DNA here is from genome assembly GCA_963824445.1 of uncultured Acidimicrobiaceae bacterium. GTDB lineage: Bacteria > Actinomycetota > Acidimicrobiia > Acidimicrobiales > RAAP-2 > Bog-473. Next base: position 286,008 of record CAWGPG010000007.1, read on the forward strand.
GCGGCATTGCCACCCATGCCTGCACATCGGGGGCCTTCCGATGGATCAGCCGGGTCGATGGGACAGACCCTGTTGGCCACCACCGGGTCGCAGGTCACTCGGGCGCCCGGCGAGCGGGGCCTCGTTGGCCGTCTCTGAGGTCACGGCGATCGCCTCGATCCCCACCTCTTCTCAAGGGCACGGTTCGTCACCGTGACGGCGCGTCTGGCGCCCTGGGGGACGTACATACAGGTGAACGCGCTTGGGTCTCGGAACGAGGGGTTGCAGGTGATGGACGCCCGTAGTATGACCAGAGGCGGACGTTGTTCAAGGTTGTCGCATGGTGCATGCAACCAAAGGCGGGAGGGCGTTGTGCGTCACGTTTCCAAGGTTGTACGACTCTCCAAGTCCGGCTCGAGACGCGTGAGCGCATTCGGGTCGATCGCTCTCGGAGTCGCGATCACGCTCGTGCTGGGGCTGCTGGCGTTGCCGGTCGCAACAATCGCCCTGCCGGTGCTGGACACTGCCGCGTCGGCCAACGGCGTTGCTTTTCAGACGGGAGACATCCTGGCTTCTGTGGGAAATGGCGAGATCGACAACTACTCCCCATCAGGTGCCCTCAACGACACTCTGAACGACGGTACGAACGCAACATTCACGACCGGTGGATGTTTCAATAAGCCCGGTGACTTCTTCGTGACCAACTTCAACTCGAACTCGCTGAGTGAGTTCGGCCCGGATGGAAGCCTGTTGGACTCGACGTGGGCGACAGAACCTTCACTTCCTGAGAGCTGCACCGTCAATGACCAGAACGACGTATTCGTCGGTGGCCAGGGGGCGCCAACAATCTACGAGTTCGACCCCAGTGGATCGCTGATCAACTCGTTCAACGTACAAGGGGGGAGCGGGACAGGAGGGACCGACTGGGTCAATCTCGAAGCTGATCAGTGCACGCTTCTTTACACCGGGCAGGGATCTGAAATTCTGAGCTACAACGTCTGCACCCAAACCCAGAACCCCGACTTTGCAACGGGACTGCCTCAACCATGCTTCCAACTCCGGATCCGGCCGAACGGCGATGTGATGGTTGCGTGCGCATCCAAGGTGATCCGCTTCAACAGCGCAGGGGTGCACGAGCAGACGTACATCATTCCGGCCGCTGGTCAGCTGTTCTCAATGAACCTCGACCCGGACAACGGCACTTTCTGGACCGGGGACGACACGACCGGCGAGGTCTATCACGTAAGCATTGCATCAGGGAGTGTTTTGGGGGCTTTTAGCAGTGCTCCCGCCGTGGGCCTCTTTGGACTTGCGTTGGTGGGAGCGATCAATCCTGCTTTTCCGACAGTGACGTTGTCGCCATCGGGTCAAACGGTCACGACCGGACAGACCGCAACGGTGACGGCAAAGATCACGAATCCAGATGGTTCGATCGACGGGCAAACAGTGAACTTCTCGGTGTCGGGCGCGAACACCACAAGTGGCACCGGAACCACGAACGCGTCAGGCAAGACGACGTTCTCATACGTCGGAACAAATCCAGGACTGGACACGATCACGGCTACGTTCAGCGGTGCGGTTGGAACGGCGACCGTGACGTGGATCAGCTCGACTTGTGACAGCGGTTCTTGGCCTACACAAGTGACGGGTGTGCCGACCGTGTACCCGAATATGCCGCGGGGCTTCTACATCGGTGCAAACGCCGCCGGAAAGTTCTCGTTTGAGGTTACACAACACCAAAGCGCCCATAACCACGACAGTTTCTCAGGCACGATCACGACAGACGGTTCCTTCCAAGACGTCACCACAATCAGGCTCGAGCCGCGCGACACTTACTCTGTTTCGCCGGACCTGCACACGCTGACGTTCAACTTCGACAACATCGGACACATCGACGGGGTGAGCTTCGTCGCGATGTGCGGCAGCACGATTACGTTCAACCTGAATTTCAAAGGTGCTTCAGCTCCCGCTTCGATGATAAATCTCGGGAGGCCCAGTACGAATCCGAGTAGCAATCCGTTCACGTTCACCCGGAGCAACTGAGAACTGAGCAAACACGTACGTCAATCATGAACTCGACGTCGTCCTGTTCATCCGCGTCGAGCGAACGCTCTGATCGCATCCTCCTTCTTTCGGACGCTGTAGCGGGCTCGTCGAATCGGACTCCTTCGTCCCGCGCCGCTCGGTGAAAGGGGGAGGGTGGTTGAAGCGGCGATGTCAGCTCTTGAATTCGAACTCGACGTAACCCTTGCCCGAGTTGGCCCCGACATCGGTGCCACTGCACGAGGTCCCGCCGCCGCCGCCGGCGCCGGAGCCATTGTTGCCGCCACCGCCGCTCGTTCCTCCTCCGCCACCGGCGCAGCCAGAGCCCCCGCCTCCCCCGCCGGCCTCGTTCGTGTTTGATCCTCCGCCGCCGCCGGCCTGTGTCGAGCTGGCTCCGGCCAGACCGCCCGTCCCTTCGCCGTTGCCACCGTTACCGCCGTTCGAGCCGCCGGCCCCTCCCTGGTCGTTGGAGTTGCCCTGCTGGCTGTTGCCACCACCACCGCCGCCACCACCACCACCGGCCGTGATGAGATTGGTGCCCGTCGTCGAGTCGTCGACGTTCGAGTAGCCGCCGCCTCCACCGCCACCACCGAGGTTGGGATTGGGCCCAGGGGCGCTACCCCCGGCACCGCCAGCCGGGCTTCCGCCGTTGCCCGCCGTGCCGGGATTGCTCGATCCGTTCTTTCCCTTGGAACCCACGCTCGCGACGAGAAGCTGACCGGCCGTCACGGTAAAGGTTCCTTTCACTATCGAGCCCGAACCACCCTTGCCACCGGAGAACGTCGCGCCGAACCCGCCTTTACCGCCTTTCGCTCCCGCAGCCGTGATGGTCACTTGCTTCGCGCCACGTGGGACCGAGCACGTGACCGAAACGTGGTACTTGACGCCATTGACACACGTGGCGGACGGTGCGGCTCCTACTGGATCGGTGAGCAGGCCCGCGCAGGCCATTCCAAAAAGCAAGCACACACCCGTCGCAACTCTCGTGCGCCTCCCTCCAAGGTTTGGCTCCATTTTGGTTGCACGCATATTCTCCACGTCTCCCTTCGATGAAATTTGGTTCTAGAAAATGCTCAGCAGGTTGCGCGAAGTGGGCTCTGGAATAGCCGGTTCCTCGTGCCGACGTCAACTGTGACCACGCTGGACGAGCCTTCGTGCTTCGTCCGGCCGGCACGACGGTGATCAAAAGTGGGGCCTTCGAGAAAGGAGGCTTTCCAGCGTGACCCTTCGGGTGACTCGGTTCATGAAATGGTCACTTGGGAGAGTCAGCCACGGGACTCGAGTCCCAGTGGTTCGGGCTGGGAAGCCGGGACACGTTTGATGGGACAGTCCGAACGCCAGAAATCCGGGCAGTACAGTGAAATGCCATCGTCGCCTTGCCACGACGCAGTTCGACTCCCTCTTCTGCCGGCTGCCTGCAGCTTCGGGAGATAACTGGGACGTCCGAGACGAAATCTGTGCATTCTGCTTCTGCGAAGTCTGACGAGACTCGACGGTCGAGCCGAAACCACGCGGCCAACGACGGGGGGCTCAGATATGACCGTCTCGCTCGTCACTGGGGCGAATAGAGGACTCGGCTTCGAGACTGCTCGCCAACTGATCGAGCGTGGGCATGCCGTCTACATCGGCTCGCGGAGTGCCGAGCATGGGGAGGCTGCCGCGTCCGAGCTCGGTGACCAGTTCGTGCAACTTGACGTGACCGACGACGCATCAGTGGAACGCGCTCTCGCGGTAATCGGCCAACGGGAGGGATACTTGGACGTGCTCGTCAACAATGCGGGCATAAGCACCTGGTCGGACGTCACAGGCCCTGAAGCTCTGAGAGTCTTCGACACCAACGCGATTGGCCTCATTCGTGTCACACAGGCGGCCGTGCCGCTGCTGAGAAAGTCCGACAATCCCGTCGTTATCAACGTTTCGAGTGCGCTGGGTTCGTTCTGGGCTGTCACCAATCCCGAGCGGCGCCAATTCCACTTCCCATCGGTCATGTACGGCGCCAGCAAGGCTGCTGTCTCGATGCTCAGGTTCAATACGCCAAGGCGCAACCAGAGATCAAATTCAATGCCGTCGAGCCTGGGTTCACTGCGACTGACCTCACTCCTTTCAGCGACGCCGGGCAGCCGGTCGAGAAGGGCGCTGAGGTCATTGTTCGGATGGCCACCATAGGTAAGGACGGCCCCCCGGGTACTTTCTGGGAGAACAACGGAGAACTCGCCTGGTAGCGCGCCGAACTCCGGAGTGAGCGTAGGTGACGGGAGTGCAGCGCGAATGCCACAGACGAATCGCGCAGACTATTCGGCCAGCTTTGGAGCGAGTCTGTTCGACACGCTCCTCAGCGGAACAAAAACTCATCGATAGCCCGGTGGTAGTTCCAGATGGTCATCTCCTGAGCTCGGTTGAGGTGGTAGCCGTCGAACCCGTAAGAGTGGAGCCCGATCTGGACCTCAGGCATGTTGGCAAAGTCCTGCTCGAGGATCTGTCCGAGATCGGCCACCCGCCAGTCCTCATAGAACTCCGGCCGGGCGGTTTCGATCCCCTCGGCCGGTGGCAGCCAGAGCCCCTGGATGTCGAAGATGCAGCTGTCCGGGTCCTTGATGGAAGGGCGGGTGCGGTACGCGATCGCCGTGCCGAAGTCGACCAGGAGAACGGTGTTGGGAAAGACGTGCCAGTCGTACATCCCGCCCTTCAACTGCTCGTCGGTCAGCTCGGGGTAGTTCACCCCGGCTGCGCGCGCATGCTTCTCGCGCAGCTGTTGGTAGAGAGCGTTCCCGTCGGGACCGAACGCCTCGGGCAAGGTGCGGAGCTCGGCGGCCGCTCCGAGGTCGGTCTGCAGATAGAGGGTGCGTAGCTCCCTCAGGTTGTAGACGACGTTGTCGTACACGACGTTGGGGTCGATCCCGTACTCCGGGCGAAGCCGGGTCGTTTCACCCTCGCTGCCGTAGCGGAAGACATCGGCATGGCGGGAGTGATAGCGGAAGAGCTCGTTGAAGGTCTTGCCGTACCTCTCACACTCGGCGATCGTCGCCGGGCCTCTGCGCTTGTCTGGCCGAAGGAGCTGGGGATGGGAGCCTGGGACGTGCCAGCTTTCGACGAACGCGTCGAGAGCCGTCTTCCAGTTGGCTCGGACGACGACTGACTTGTACCACGCGATTCGCATCTCATCGAGGCGATAGCCCTCGAGGCGTGAAGGTATGGGGTCCAGGTAGTCGAGCAGAGGCTCGGCATTCGGGTCGAGGTTCACGAAGACCCAGCCGCCCCATGTGTCGACCTTCACCCCGGCCAAACAGAGCTCATTGGCCGGGCGCGGGTCGAAGTTGCTCTCGTCGGCGACATACTTGATCGAACCGTCCAGGTTCCAGCGCCAGGAATGAAAGGGGCAGCGGAACTCCCCCATCCTCCCTCGCCCCTGTACGAGCCTCGTGCCGCGGTGTCGGCAAGAGTTGTAGTAACCCCGCAGCCCTTCCTCGGTGCGAACCACGACGATCGACTGGTCACCGATCTCGAAGGCGACGTAATCACCGACGCGCTCGACCTCGTCGAACCGGCAGGCATTGAGCCAGGTCCTGGGGAACAGCCGCTGAAGCTCCAGCTGGGCGAAGTCGGGGTCGGTGAAGCGGCCCTTGGGCACGAATGCCGCACCGAGGCGCCAGCGTTCGGGGACCTCGGGTGGTGCGGCCGTCCCGCGAGGTTCGGTCACGGTCATCTTGACGCAGCCCTCCTCGACACATCCGGCAGCCAGCACGGGGCCGGCGGTCCGTGAGTTGTACCGACCGGTCAACATATCTCATGGTTGCAGCGGCTCTTGTCCTCACGAAGGATCTTCGCTGACTCGAGAACGAGCTGCGGCCCACCTCTCGCGACCAAAAGAGGTCAGCCTTGAACGCCCGCTGAGTTGGGCCTATTTTTGGACCGATCGGACCAAACTCGTGGGTAGGTGGATCGGGCCAGGGGGCTCGCAGCGTGCTCGGAAGGAGAGGGACATGACAAATGAGTTCGGCGATTTCGTCGTATCCGCAGATGGGCACATCCTCGAGCCCACCGACCTCTTCCTCACCCGGTTGCCCGAGCACCTGAGGGATCGAGCCGTATGGGAGGAGGACTTCGAGATCGAACCGATCGTCGAAGGCGGTGCGCGCTACTTCCGCCGACTGCACACCCCGGGCTTCGAGGGTTGGACGATCTCGCGCTACCGCCAGTCCGACGGCCCGCCCCCCGAGGGGGATCCCGACGGGATCCTGAAGGACATGGACTACGACGGGATAGACGCGTCCCTGATGCACCCGAACCTTTCGCTCTTCGGGCTCTACTCCGACGACCACGAGCTCTCGATGGCTCACGCTCGGGTCTACAACGACTACCTCATCGAGAGATTCCTGCCTTATCAGCGCGCGGCTTCGCCCCACATGTCCCGTCCCCATCACCGACGTGCACGACGCCGTCGCCGAAATCGAACGAGTCGCGCGGGCGGGACTCGGCGCGATCCTTTTACCGGCGATTCCGCCCAAGCCGTACTACTCGCTGGAGTTCGAGCCAGTCTGGGCCGCGGCACGGGCGAACGGAACGCCAGTCTTCTTCCACACCTCCACCGGAGGCGTGAAGGTCGACGATCCCGAGTCGTCGACCATGAAGTCGGTGACCGAGATGTCCATGAGGGCGAACCTGCCCATGGACGGAAAGCTGGCCGCCGAGCGGATGTTCACCCAATCGTTCATGGGCCATCCCTACGTGGCGACCGAGCTGATGTGCCAGCTCATCGGAGGGGGTGTTCCCGAGCGATTTCCGGAGCTGCAGTTCGGCTTGATCGAGTTCAACGCCCACTGGCTGGTGTCGCTCGTGGGCGGTATGGACAAGGCCTGGGTGACGGGCACCGGGCAGGATGCCGACTGGTGGCTCGGTCATTGGGACGACGGCCGTCCCGCCGACGACCAGCCGACCATGGCCCGGCTTTTCCGGCTGAACGACCGCTGGCCATACCCTCTGAAGCCAAGCGAATACGTCCAACGTCAGTTCCACGTCTCTTTCCAGGACGACCCGGTGGCGGTGGCGGCCCGGCACATCACAGGACTGACGACCATCATGTGGGGAAACGACTATCCGCACGCCGAGGGGACGTTCCGTCACAGCAAGCAGCTGATCGCCGAACAGTTCGCCGGTATTCCCGACGACGAACGGCGGGCCATTCTGGGCGACACCTTGAGCCAGGTCGTCAGATTCGAACGGGCGCCCGTTGGCGTCTGAGACAATCGCCTCGTCGTCGTGTTCGACGGGGGACGTCGCTGATGCGCGAGGGGACGGAGATGGCAGATGTGGCGAGGAGCGAGAAGGCGTACGACTTCCGGGTCGTGATGATGTATCACCCGAGTCATCATGTCCTCGACCTGGACGAGGTAGAGCGTTGGTTCGAGCGGGTGTTCGGTCGGCCCAGCACGAGCCTGGCCTCCATGCGTCGGGGGACGTCTTCACGTCCGGGCTACCCGAGCGACTACTCGACCTTCACGCCGATTGCCGATGTCCTCTTCGACGCGATCGACCCAACGCGCTACGTGCTGCTCGACGTCCAGCGCTATCCCTCAATCGAACAACCGCACTTGAAGGGGTTTGGATGGTACGTCGACGGGATGGACGAGCTGTATCGAGCCTTGCGGGCGAAGGGGATCCGGGTGGTAAACCAACTCGACGAACTCGCCGAGGGGGATGATCCCCCCTCGGCTGCCGGATCGCCGATGCCACTCTTCTTCTCGCTCCCCGAGGACGTCGGGCTCCGATACGAGTTCTTCCCGACAATGCCTTTCACGCCTGATCCGCGCACGGCGCCGGACTGGTCGTTGCCCCCCGTGTCGGATGTCGACCCCCTCGGAATCGAGTGTTGCTCACACCACACCGTGCTCACTGAGCGCCCGGACCGGGCGCTCCGGCTCGTCGTCGACGTCCTTGGCGGCGCCATCGTCCACGAGGGCCGCGACGAAGCTCGCGGTACATTCGGGCTCTACGTCAGTCTGGCCGATTCCGTCATCGAGTACGCCGTTGCCCCGAACGGGTCGATGGCGCACGACGACTGGGTCACGAACAAACCCAATGACACGTACCACGCCATCACATGGAAAGTGGCGGATCTCGATCGAGTCCAGCACCACCTCGAGACCTGCGGTGTGCGCATCCTGACGAGCACTGACGACACGATCGTCACGGATCCGGCCACCAGCCTCGGGATCCCGTGGGGCTTCACGACGACGCTCAAGCCCGGCGACCCGCGGGGGAAGGGATGACTGAGCAGTGAACGAGCTCCGCTTCGACGGCCGGGTCGCGGTGGTCACGGGGGCCGGACGCGGTATTGGGAGGGCCTATGCCCGGCTACTGGCCGAGCGGGGAGCCTGCGTTGTTGTCAATGACCTCGGAGGAACGAAAGAGGGTGAGGGCTCAGATCCGGAGCCGGCGCGCGACGTGGCGACCGAGATCGAGCACGCCGGCGGAAGGGCGTTGGCTGATGCGAACGATGTCGTGACCGAAGAGGGTGCTCGGTCGCTGATCGCCGCCGCCGTTGACACCTTCGGGCGGATCGACATAGTCGTGAACAACGCCGGCAACATCCGCTGGGCAGGTCTCCCCGACGCCGATCTCGATAACCTCGATAGCCACCTCGCAGTTCACGTCCGCGGGTCGTTCAACACGACCCGCGCCGCCTGGTCGCGGATGGTCGACCAGGGCTACGGACGCGTCGTGCTCACCACCTCGGCCGGGATCTTCGGACTCGCCGACAACCTGGGGTACGCCACAGCAAAGGCCGCTGTCATCGGCATGGCCCACAGTCTTTCCGTGGCCGGCGCTCCTCAGGGGATCAAGGTGAACCTGATCGCCCCCAACGCCTCGACGAGGATGGATGCGCACCCCTCGGACGGACTCGACGCCCTCAACCGACCGGCACCAGTGCTCATGGATCCCGAGCTGGTAGCCCCGATGGCCGCGTACCTGGCCCACGAGGCGTGCGAGGTGACTGGCCACATCTACCTGGGCGGGGCCGGGCGGTTCGCTCGAATCTTCGTCGGGGTGACCGAGGGTTATGTCGCAACCGGGCAGCGCCCGACAATGGAGGACGTGGCCGCGAACTGGGAGGTCATCAACGATGAAACCGATTACTACGTGCCGGCGGATCTCCGGGACTGGTCGGCGCACTACATGGCCCACCGTCACGGGTAGGCCCGACCGTTCACTTCAAGGCGATCGGCGTGATCGGCGAGCCCACCCCGCCGGTCACCTTGAGCCCGGGTGCACAGAAGAGGAATTCCCAGACTCCGTCTTCTTCGCAGCTGGCCGCGAGCCCTTCGAGGTTGAACATCTCGCCGAGCGTCAGCCCCATGTCCCGGATCGCGACCTGGTGGAAGGGAATGTTGGCGCCCGGGATCGGGCTCGGCCAAACCTCACAGGCCCAATTGTCGAGAGCGAGGGCCGCCACCTCCCGCTGGTGGAGCCATCTGCAGCTGTCGAGGAGTGGACCAGGCTCGTCGCCCATGAAGCGTTCCCGATTGCCCTCTAAGAACCACTGGTACCAGCCGGTACGAACGAGCAGAATGTCACCCGATTCGACCCGGACGCCTTGGCGCTCCTCGGCCGCCGAGAGATCGGCTGCGGTGACCTCGTAGCGATCCTCCAGACGGTCGACACCCTTCAAGCGAGCGATGTCCAGAAGGACACCCCGAGAGATCAGGTTCTCGACGCACTTCGCGAATGAATTCCGCGTCGCCGCCGACGATGTGGTTGACGGCCCCGGCGGGAACGTTGTTGTAGTAGAGGCCGTCGTAGCCGACGTGGGCCAAGCTGTCCCACTGGGTGGCCGACTGAAGGCCCATGATGACCATGTCGTCCGCCGTGATCATCCCGTCGGGCGCATGGGCTGTGTCAGAGGGCATGAACGTCATTACGTGCACGGGGTTGATCCGGAACCCACCAGAGGGGAACGGTCCGTTTTTGTCGAAAGGCATACCGAGATCGAAAGTATTTCCCGTTCTCACGAGTTGCGCTGCCGCAACTCGTTTCTCTGGCGTCACAAAGTTCAGCGTGCCAATCTCGTCATCCTCCCCCCACCGGCCCCAGTTGCTCAGCTCCTTCCCGAGCTCGTGATGCGGCCACGTGGTCCCTTCGCTCATTTCGCCCCCCTTTCGTTCACTCGGAGCTCTCGGCGCCCGCTCAACCAGGGGCACCCTTCTCTGGACCAGTCGGCCCGAAGGCTAGACGGCCCTACGCCAGCGCGTCGCGGGGCAAATCCGTCCCCGCTACTCGGTACGGTTCAGGCGAAGAAGCCTTCGTAATCTCGATCGACGATCTGGGCCATGAGCCTGAGGAGAGTGGGGCGTCCCGCCGGATTGATAAGGAATCGTCTGGGTTTTCCGGGGATGTTGAGCCCGTAGAAATAACTCTGCTTGCCGACCGGAGACTTCTCAGCTTCGGTGTCGACCATAACGGTCCACTCCTCTTCCAACACTTTCGGGACTTCGACCGTCAGGTAGCTGTGCGTTCGTTGGTACTCCAGAAGGTCGTTGATGAAATCAGACTGGTCGCCCGAATAGCGGGGATTGTTGCCCGCCGATCCATGGGGCCCTCCGGGAAAGAAGAAGTTGGGAAAACCATGACACATCAAGCCGAGGTAGGTGCGGGGTCCGTCGGCCCAGTATTTCTCGAGACTGAGACCGTCCCGACCTGTGATCCCCATTCGGGCCAGCGCCCCAGTCCCGAAGTCAAAGCCAGTCGCCCACACGATGACGTCGAACTCCTCCATCTCCTCGGTTGTCTCGATGCCACACTCGGTCAGGCGGACTATGGGAGTAGCCTTCAGGTCGACGAGCTTCACGTTCGGCCTGTTGAACACCTCGTAGTAGCCCGTGACGTAGGGCGGGCGCTTCCCGCCGTAGCCGTGGTCCCTCGGTATCAGCGTCTCGGCCGTCACGGGATCGTTGACGATGCTGCGGATCTTGTCAGCAATGAAAGCGCACCACTCGGCGTTCGCCGCCTCGTTCGTGAGCATGTCCGTGTAGTTGCTCGAGAACTTCGCGAAACCAGGGCTATTCCAGAGCTTCTCGTAGTACGCCGCGCCGTGCATCATTCGAGTCCTCGAACGTGGCCCGGTCGTGTGGAAGGTGGAGGAAGCCGCTCCTCGACCGGATCAAAGTGTCCCTCAGCTCTTCGAACCCGACTTTCAGTCGATCCTGCTCTTCCGGAGTGATCGGCCGGTTGTTGAGGGGTGTACACCAATTCGCCGACCGCTGATAGACGGTGAGCGATGCGACCTCGTCCGCGATGGCCGGTATCAGCTGGACCCCGCTTGACCCGGTCCCGACGACGGCCACCCGTTTGTTCACGAGGTCGACCGGGGTCGAGGGCCACAGCCCCGTGTGGACCTGCAAACCGTGGAAGTCCTGCCGGTTGCGCACGTGTGGGAGGTAGGGCATCGACAGGACCCCGGTGGCGGCAACCAAGAACCGAGCACCAGCCTCGAAGCCGTCGCCGGTCCGCACAGTCCATGTCGCCGAATAGTCGTCGTAGGAGGCAGAGGTGACCTTCGACCCGAACCGCATGTGCGCACTGAGTTCGAATTTTTCGACCACGTAGTTGAGGTACTCCTCGATCTCTGGCTGAGACGAGAAGTGCTCCTTCCAGTCCCACTCCTCGAAGAGCTCCTTGGAGAAGATGTACGCGTAGGTGTAGCTCTCTGAGTCGAACCGAGCTTCGGGGTACCGGTTCCAATACCACGTCCCTCCCACTCCTTCTCCAGTTTCGAGCAGGAGCGCCGAGAAGCCGGACTCAAGGGCAAGGTACAGCTGATAGATGCCGGTGATGCCGGCACCGACCACGAGCACATCGACGTCGCGCTCGGCTGATGACGAGGGGTTCACCTTTGGACGATCCCGTCGGTCAGCCTGTCTCCTTCGTTGTCCAATCGAACCCCGTAGGTTTCAGTACCTGCAGATCTCGCCGGCTGGAACAGATCAGAGCTGGACCCAAACGGTCTTGCTCTTGAGGTAGCCCTCAATGCCGTCCGGCCCGTTTTCGTAGCCCCAACCGGACTGTTTGAAGCCACCGAAGGGCATCGCAGGGTCCCACATCATTTGGCAGTTGAGAGAGACGGTGCCCGCGTCGAGCCGCTTGGCAAGTCTGTGCCCGTGGGAGATGTCCCTCGTCCAGGCGGACGCGGCGAGGCCGTAGATGGTGTCATTCGCCATGGCAACGACCTCGTCGTCGTCGTCGAACGGCGTCACGGCCACGACCGGCCCGAAGATCTCCTCTTGGTAGAGGCGCATTTCCGACGTCACCTCAGCCAGCACCGTCGGATGCACGAAGTAACCGGTGCGGTCGAGGCGGTGACCACCGATCACCACATCAGCGCCATCGCGCTTACCCTCGTCGATGTAGCCCATGACGCGATGCAGCTGGCGCTCGCTGATGAGCGGGCCGCTGTGGACTCTCTCCTCGTTCGGGCCGCCCAGCCGGATCTTGCCAGCGAGCCTTGCGATGCCCTCGACCACCTGCTCGTACACTCCGCTCTGCACGAAGACGCGGGAGCCGGCAACGCAGGCCTGTCCAGAGTGGATGAAAATGCCCATCGCTGCGGCGGGGATGGCCTTGTCGAGGTCGGCGTCGTCGTAAATGAGGACGGGCGATTTGCCGCCCAGTTCGAGCATGACCCGTTTCAGGTTGCCCGCAGCTGCCTGAACGATGAGCTTGCCGACCTCAGTAGACCCCGTAAAGGCGATCTTGTCGACGTCGGGGTGCTCGATGAGGGCTTGCCCGGCTGTGTGTCCGTAGCCATTGACCAAGTTGACGACGCCATCGGGCACACCGGCTTCGGCCAGGACGTTCTCGAATACCAGTGCCGACAGGGGAGTCTCCTCGGCCGGCTTGAGCACGCTGCTGCACCCGGCCGCCAGTGACGGGGCGAGCTTGGCAGCGGCGTTGAACGCTGGACCGTTCCAAGGGATGATCAGTCCGACGACACCGGCGGGTTCTTTGATGGTGTAAGCGTGGACGGACGCCTCGATTCCTGAGAGTCCGCCCGACATCCGCACGTCGTGGGCGATACCGTTGATCTTCGTGCACCAACCAGAGAAGTAGCGGAAGAATTCCACGGCCGCAGCGATGTTGCGCCCGGCCTGTGGCAGCGGCATACCCGTGTTCAGCGAATCGATCTGGGCCAGTTCGCCGGCCCACGCCTCGAGCAACTCCGCCACACGCCACAGCACCTGGGCGCGCTCCGTGTGAGGCAGCTGGTGCCACACGCCCGTATCGAACGACTCTCGAGCCCGAGCGACCGCGTCGTCGATGGCCGCGGCGCCCCCGTCCACGAATTCGGCGATCTCCTGTTCGGTCACTGGGTCGATGATCGGGATGGTCTCGCCCTCGCCCGGGCGCGCACGAAGCTCCTCGATCGTTGCCTCTACCGTCATGGCTGCTCGCCTCCCTGGCTCTTCCTCATCGACATCCTCCTAGCTGACGCAGGAGAACGAGGCTCATGAAGCTGAGCATTCGCTGGGCTCCGTTGAAAGAAGGTATCGCCAAGCACGTCCGGTAACAAGCAAGCCGGTACGCGCTTGCGGCTCGTACTCCGCTATCAGGAAAGGCATTGTTCATCCAGCGTGGTGCAGGCCGGAACCTGCACCGAGGCCAGGTCCTCCACAGACCAAATCGTTACCGTAGGGCTGCACCAAGGTGAATGGTGGGAGCTGGCGATACGAGGTCTTGCGTGCCTCCGGCGTTGACGGTCTCTCACGGCGGGAGGCGTCCCCTCGGTGCTGGTTCGCAGCGGAGCTACCCGGACCGGCTGGGAGCAAGTGTTGAGACAGAGCCGGGCTGGGATGAGCCAAGCAGACGGCCCTCCGACACCGAGTTCGTGCGAGTTCCGTCTCGCACCGCATGTGCCCATGCGCACCTTGGAGGCGGGATCGTCTTCATCTGACGCATTTGGCCCCTCCTACTTGTCAGGTACACTGACATTGTGATAGAGTGAAACGCATGGCGGACAGCTTGGCAAAAGGGCCCCGACCCGAGGCCAACCTGGGCTATCTGTTTCGCCTCGCCCACCAACGTTTTCGAGCCGTGCTCGAGGAGGCGCTGCGAGGGTCAGATCTGTCCACGCAGGAGTACGTGATTCTTAGCGTGTTCGAGACCCGGCCCGAGCTCTCAACTTCTGAACTGGCGCGCATCACTCGGGTCACGAGGCAGACGATGCATGCTGCCGTCTCCGGGCTCGAGACGGACGGCCTGCTCGAGCGTAGACCCAAGAACCAGAGGGTCGTCCTTGTCCGTCCGACCAGGCGTGGCCTCAAGACCCTAAAGGCGGCAACGGAGCGCGTCCGCGCGGTAGAGCAGGCCGCACTCGCCGGCCTCAGCCACGACGACGAACAAGCGGTCCGGACCTGGCTTGCCAAAGTAGCCGCTATGACAACAAGTACCCGTCAGATAAGTGACAAGTGAAGGAGCGGTCATGACTCTCGAGGAACGTATCCATGAGGCCGAGGCCGATCTATTTCACACGCTGGAAGTGACGGTCGACGAGTCCTTTCTGAACCTTGCCAAGACCAGCTTGCGAGTCCGATTACTGTCTGGGGGTAGCGGGCCAACACTGGTGCTACTGCACGGCGTTTCTCTCAGTGCAGCAGCGTGGGCCCCCCTTTTCGCTACGCTGCCGGATTACAGGCTGCTGGCGATCGACCTTCCCGGTCACGGGCTCTCAGACGCCGCCTCCTATCGACCTGGTCATGTTCGGCAGAAAGCGCTCCAGTTCATTGAGGACATCTTCGACGCGCTCGAGCTCGACGAGGCCCCTGTTGTTGGCCATTCGCTTGGTGGGATGCTCGCACTCTGGTACGCGGCAACCGGCGCCGAGCGGATCTCGTCCCTCGTCGCGATCGGAGAGCCAGCAGTCGCGCTCCTAGGCGCCCGAGTTCGTTTCCCGTTGTCGATGCTGACTGTTCGCGGCCTTGGGGTGGCTGTCTTGCGCTCTCCCTGCCCCCGATCTCTATATCGACGCGTTCTCGCCCAAGGCCTCGGCTCCGCCGAAGTCGCCGCTGCGCCAGATTCGCTCATCGACGCGTTACGCTTTTCCGCCCGTCGACCTGGGAACGCGAGAACGGTGGGTTCGCTGATGCACGCGATCGACCACTTTCGCCGTCCTCGGGCCGAATGCGTCCTGACCACGCGGGAACTCGCGGCTATCTCAATACCCACTACGTTCATCTGGGGAACAGACGCTCCGTACCTCTCGATCGATCGTGCCCGGCCCTTGGTCGACCAAATGCCAACAGCGACGCTCCGCGAGGTGCCAGGTGCACATGGTCCTTGGCTCGTCGACATCGCGCGCAGCGCAGATCTGATTCGAACGCACTTCACGAGCAGCATCCCGACACAACGATGACGGATACTCTTATGATGGCCGTCACTGGGTGTCTCCTGTTGCCAGGCTTGGGCCATCTTGAACGGCCCGGATCTATCGGAATTGCGTCGCCCAACGAACCTCCGGACGTAGCAGACACTGTTGGGAAGTCAGCCACGCACAGGCCATTGAACTGATCATGATCAGGATCACCGAAGTGCTGCTGGTATCGGGAAGCCTGCGAATCAAATCGACCAACAGCGCGGTGATGCGGACGGCTTGCGTCGTTGCACCCGAGTATGTGGAGACCTCGCTCTACGAAGGGCTTGTCGCGCTGCCGCATTTCAACCCGGACGACGACGTCGAGCCCCGCCCGGCCGCGGTGATCGACCTACGTGAGCGAATCCGGGCCGCAGACGCGATGATGTTCTCGATTCCAGAGTATGCAGGAGCGCTGCCCGGGTCGTTCAAAAACCTCTTGGATTGGAGTATTGGCGACGACCAGGCCGGTTCCATCTACGAGAAGCCGGTGGGGTGGATCAATGCTTCAGCTCGTGGCGCAGCGAGCAGCCACAACCAGCTCCGCCAAGTGCTCGGCTATGCCCATGCCTCGATCATCGAGGCGGCATGCATCCACCTACCGGTCACAGCCAACATGATCGACGCCGACGGACTCGTCGCCGGAAGCCTTGCTCGTGCCCGCATTGCCGAGGCGCTGACGACCCTCGTCGATCACGCCCACCGGAGTGGCGAGTAGCGTCCCAATCCTCTCGTGGCACACAATTCAGCTGGCTGGAGTCGGGATCACATGGACGCTGCGCCGTCAGCGCTTGGACGATCGGATCCCACATCAAGAGACTCTTTGAGGCTTGGTCGACCATCGAGGGCGAAGAGGCCACTTCGGTGCGACAACAACCAATTTCACGAGGAGCCAGGGCCTTCCCAGCTATTGCGAACTCGTGCCAGTACTCGGCAGCCGGAGCCTTCCGCACTGGTAGTCGGACCACGGCGCGGCGGAGACGTTCGAAGCGGCTTGCATCAAAAATGGTCTTATGCAAATGTTTGCATCAGAGCCGTGGGAAGCGACTGGACACCGTCGGAGGGCTTGCTTGCATTGCTCTTCGCTGGTGGACCTGCACTTTGCCGAGCTCGCCCGAATAGCTGCCGAATCTCGAGGTCATGTCCCCACCGGCCGATGCCACCGCATCGGGACTATCGCGATCACCGTTGACCCACCCATATTGAGAGAGAAATGACCGAATCCGAATCACCCGGACGCACCTTTCCGCTGGGCTTTCTGTGGGGGGCCGCCACTGCGGGTCATCAGATCGAAGGGAACAACGTCAACTCTGACTTCTGGTTCCTCGAGAACTGCGATCCGACGACCTTCGTTGATCGCTCAGGTGATGCGTGTGACAGCTATCACCGGTATGAAGAGGACGTCTCACTCTTGGCTGCCTTCGGACTCAACTGCTACCGGTTTTCCATCGAATGGGCCCGTATCGAACCGGATCGTGGATACTTCTCAGTCGCCGAGCTGGACTACTACAAGCGCGTCATCGAGTGTTGTCATGCTCACCGCGTCACGCCTGCGGTGACCTTCCTTCACGGTGCCGCTCCTCGTTGGTTCGCCATGGAGGGAGGCTGGACCAACCCCGACGCTCCTTCACTGTTCGCTCGGTACTGCTCCGAGTCGGCGAAGGCGTTGGCGGACGACATGGGCTACGCCTTCACGATTAACGAACCGCAAGTGCGAAAGGTCTTCACCAGCATCCCGGGGGCTGACGCCTACTTCGGGCGCCAAGACCCGCTCTCATTGGACATGCATGCTGCTGCGTCGACGGCACTGAACGTTGCACGATTCGTGTCGATGGAACACCCAGATCTCGACTCGATGACTCCTCAGCTTCTGGCCGGTCATGAACAGGGTTACGCAGCCATCAAGGCTGTTCGTAGCAGTCTCCCAGTCGGCGTGACACTCTCTGTCACCGACTTCCAACCTGGCGGTGTGGGGAGTCCGTTTGAGGACGTTCGCGAAAAGGCCTACGGAGAGTGGCTCGACGCATCCGCTCGTGTCGGAGACTTCACCGGCGTGCAGACGTATCGCATGATTCGCCTGCCAGGTTCCGGTGAACCCTTTCCACCGCTTCCTTTGATGCCATTCACCGAGGCTGACGACAGGCTCGCGGATATCCAGCGACCGGAAGCGCTCAGGAACACCGTCGAGTACGTCCACGCGAAGACCAAGAAGCCGGTATTCGTGACCGAAAACGGACTCGAGACCGAGAACGATGAGCGCCGCATGTGGTACATCGACCAGGTCCTGGCCGGCCTGTACGACGTCATGCAGGCAGGCGTTCCGGTCCTTGGATACATCCATTGGACCCTGATGGACAACTTCGAATGGTCCCGGGGCTATGCCCCGAAAATGGGGTTGATCTCGGTCGACCGGTCTACGTACGAACGCACGCCGAAACCCAGCTCAGCTCGTCTAGGTGCGATTGCTCGGAGTAACGCGCTCTGACGCCGCCCAGCGGTCGTGATACGCGAACAGAATCACCATGGGTAGTCGGCAGCGTTCAATGCAGAAGCGGGGTCGAGGGCGAACCCGTGAACATTGATCGGCGGTCGGTGGTCACGCGTCACGACGTGGCCCTCACGACGGCGTTGTTCGCAGCGACGACGGTCTCCGGCCCTCGTGTTATGGCACTCCTCCCCTGTGTGGGCCAGCAATTGGGAAGCCATATTTTGTTTTCGGCCTCCTCGGCCCGTAATCGATCTGCTCGTACGGAGCATCTGCAAAGGGAGACCGTGAGGACGACCGCGCGCAATGGTCAAACTCTGTGCAAGCGATATGACGAGGGGCGATCTGATCCGCCGGAATGATGCCAAGCCTGCCGGCGCGTCTGGCTTTCCATCCGGTGATTCGCTCTGCCCTTAGATAGCTTGAAGCGTCTCCGCCGATACGTCTACTTCTGGCTACACGGTTCCTTCTATTGAGGTAAGCAGTTGAGAAACTGGAGTCCTGACCTGGTTCAAATCTCACGAGATCCAAGCCCTGTTGGCGCGGTCGGCTCACCAAGCAACTGAACCGTGCCGCCTGCCAACGTCGGACCGGTGGTGTGGAGATGACAGCGCACCATGGTACCGGCCGACGTGATGTACGGCTCCGGCTCGACATGTTCGCACACCTCCATGGCGAAGGGGCACCGAGCTCGGAACCGGCAACCCTGCGCATCGACCGTCGCCTCACCGACTTCGCCGCGTAGCAGGATGCGCTTTCGCTCGTGCTGCCGCCCCGGGTCTGGTACCGGGATGGAGGAGAGGAGCGCTGCCGTGTACGGGTGCGTAGGCCTCTCGTAGACCTCATCTGCGTCGCCCTCTTCGACGATTTGACCGAGATACATGACCGCAATCTCGTCGCTGAGATGCCGGACGACGGACAGGTCGTGGGCGATGAAGAGGTAGGCGACGCCCAACTCGTCCTGCAGCTCCGTGAGGAGGTTGATCACTTGAGATTGCGTGGACACGTCGAGCGCACTCACCGGCTCGTCGCATACCAGCAGGCGTGGCTCGAGCGCGAGTGCCCGCGCGATTGCGATGCGCTGACGCTGCCCACCGGAAAATTCGTGAGGTTGACGCGGTAGGACGTGTGACCCCAGCCCGACCTGCGCCAGGAGCTGTACGACCCGCCGCTCCCGTTCCGCCCTCTTCATTGAGGTGTGTATCGCAAGAGGCTCGCCGACGATGTCGGCGATGCTCTGCCGCGGGTCGAGTGACGAATAGGGGTCTTGGAAGACCAACTGCATCGTCTCGCGGTGCCGGCGGAGAGCAGGTCCGCGGAGCGACGTGATGTCCTTGCCGTCCACGACGACCGTTCCGCTGGTCGGGTCGATGAGGCGCAACACCAACCGGGCCAGTGTGGACTTGCCCGATCCACTCTCTCCCACCAGGCCGAGGGTTCTTCCCGCTCCGACGCGCAGCGTGACCTCATCGACTGCACGAACCGTCCCGGTGATCCGCCGAAGCACCCCACTTCGGAGCGGAAAATCCTTGACCAGTCCGCTCACGGCTAACACCGGTATCTCGGCTTCCATGGTGGGCATTGACCCACCTATGGCGCCCGCTGTCGTCGTGCTCGCACTTTCGGTTGGTGGTCCGGACAGAACAAGCTCGTCCTGGCGGACACAGCGCGCCAAGGCCGCAACGCCACCGTGTACCGCCGCCCCAGTCATGGCCCGCATGGGCACGGGTGCGCTCGTGCATGCGGACTGGGCGTAGGAACAGCGCGGCGCGAATCGGCAGCCTGCAGGAAACTGGTCCGGACGCGGCACCATCCCCGGGATGGAGTGCAAGGGCTCGCCCCTCGGCGTGAGCTGCGGGATGGAGTGAAGAAGAGCTTCGGTGTACGGGTGCCCGGGACGACCAAAGATCTCGATCGCAGCTCTGCATTCGACCATCTGGCCCGCGTACATCACGACCACGTCGTCTGTCACGTCGGCAATCACCCCGAGATCGTGGGTGACGAAGATCATCGCCATATCCTCTTCACGTTGGAGTGAGTGCAAGAGGTCGATGATCTGCGCCTGCGTCGTCACGTCCAACGCGGTGGTGGGCTCGTCGGCGATGAGCAGTTTGGGCGAGCACGACAGCGCCATCGCAATCATGACGCGCTGGCGCATGCCGCCCGAAAACGCGTGCGGATAGTCCTCGGCCCTGAGGGCCGCGCGAGGTATCTCGACCCGGTCGAGCATCTGGACGGCCACCTTCCGTGCCACGGCGCGACTGAGCGCGAGGTGCGTGCGCACCTGCTCGGCGATCTGGTTACCCACGGTGAACGCCGGGTTCAGGCTGGTCATGGGCTCTTGGAAAATCATCGCGATGTCGTTCCCGCGCAGCTTGCGCATTCCGGCTTGGTCGAGGCTGGTGAGCTCTTGCCCTTCGAAGCGGATGGAACCGCTCACCCGGGAGACCTTCGCCGGCAGCAATCCCATGACCGCGAGAGCAGAGACGGTCTTGCCGGAACCGCTTTCCCCCACGAGTCCCAGCGTCCTTCCGCTGTGCACTGTGAAGTCTGCGTCCTCCATGACCGGAAGCCATTCCTGCCGGGTGAGGAATTCGATCCGAAGGTCTTCGACCTGGAGCAGCACCGCTTCGGCCTGCGGTGCGCCGGTTTCTACCTCGGGTTCGAACTTGCCCGCGGGACCGAGGCGCGGCAGCCATCTGCCCCTGTGGCCCCGCTCGCTCCCCACGAGGCCGCTCCCCGGCGGCCGCTCCCGACCCAGCGAGTCGCGCAGGCCGTCCGCGACCAGGTTGAAGGCCAGGACCGTCAGCATGATGGCGATCCCGGGGAAGATGACCGCCCAGGGCGCGGAGTTGATGAACTGAAACCCTTCTTGAAGCATGCCGCCCCAGCTCGGAATGGGGGGCTGTTCGCCGATTCCGAGAAAGCTCAGACCGGCTTCGGTGAGCAAAGCAAAGCCGAGGGCGAGAGCCAGCTGGATGATGATCGGCGATGCGACGTTCGGTACGACATGGCGCGCTAAGAGCCGGTTGGACGTGGCACCGAGGCTTCTGGCCGACTCGATGTATGCCTCCTCACGGACCGCGATGACCTCGCCACGGAGCAACCGCACGAAACTCGGAACGAACACGATGGCGATGGCGATCGATGCATCGTTGACGTCCGCGCCCAGCAACGCGGCCACAGTTAAGGCCAAGATCAGCGGTGGGAAGGAGAAGAGGGCATCCATCGCACGCATGATCACCGAGTCGACAGCGCCCCGGAAGAACCCTGCGATCAAGCCGAGCGGGATGGCGACGACTGCCGCGATTCCGACGATTTCAAACGCTGCACGCAACGAAATGCGCGCACCCCAAATGAGACGGCTCAGAATGTCGCGCCCGAGGTCGTCGGTTCCGAACCAGTGCGAGGCCGACGGCGCCGCGTTGACGGCGCTGATGTCCTGGGCGTCCGGTGGGTGGGGCGCGATCAACGGGGCGAAAATCGCAGCGGCGATCACGACGAGGAGAAAAATCAGGCCGGCAATGGCCCAACGCTGATGGAGGAACCGGAGCCAGAACCCGGGGCGCCGTTCCGGTAGCTCGTCGGGCCTGTCCCCTGTCTCGGGAATGGTGGTGAGACCGACGAACGGATCGCCGGGGTCGGGAGGACTCCACGTACTCATGGACGCGCTCTCACGACAAGCGAACCTTGGGGTTCAGGTAGGCATAGACGATGTCGACGGCGACGTTGATCAGGACGAACGCGGTCGCCACCACCAGGACCACGCCCTGGATTTCCGGGATGTCCTTGTCGTTGATGGCCTGAATGATGTAGGTGCCAAGCCCCGGCAAGGAAAAGATCTGCTCGATGATCAAAGTGCCACCCAGCAGATAGCCGAATTGGATTCCGATAACGGTGACGGCCGGACTTAGGGCATTCTTCAGCGCGTGTTTCCCGACGACCACGCGAGGATGGAGGCCTTTGGCCACCGCGGTGCGCATGTAGTCCTGGTCAAGGGTGTCGATGAGCGCACCACGCACTTGGCGTGCGATCACTGCGGACCCGCCGATGCCTAGTGCCAGCCACGGCAAGAGCAAATCCTGGAACCATTCGACCGGTGACTGGGTGAACGGCGTATAGCCGAGCGCGGGAAGCCAGCCCAGCTTTACCGCGAAGACGATCACCAGCAGCATGGCTAGCCAGAAATCGGGGATCGCCACGGCGATGCTCGAGCCCACGGTGACCAGACGGTCCCGAGCGGTGCCCTGGTGAAGCCCGGACACGATTCCTGAAGGAACTCCAATCAGGATGGCGACGATCATGCCGCCGACCGCCACGCTCACAGTGACGGGGAATCGGGCCGCGATGCCCGACGCCACCGTCTCGTTGTTGAAGAGGGAGTTGCCGAGGTTTCCGCTCAGTGCCGCCTTCAACCAGTTCCAATATTGGGCGAAGAAGCCTTCGTTCAAGTGGAGCTGGGCGGTGATTTTGGCAATTTCAGCGGGGGTCGCCTTGGTCCCTCCGGCGAGTGCGATGGCCGGGTTGCCGGGGATGATGAGGATGAGCGAGTACACGCCCAAGGAGATGAGGAACAGCAGCAGGACGGTGATGAGCAACCGACGGGCTACGAAGGTCAGAAGGGACCCTCCACCGGACACGATCGTTGACGATTATGTCGCGTAGCCCACGCCCGGGCTACTTCTTGATGTAGATGCCGGCGAGGTTCGAACGACACATCCCGATCGGTGCGACCACGTTCCCTCCGACCCTGTTCTTGTTGTAGGCCACGATGGACGGCATGAACGCCACTGGGACGAGCAGTCCCTGCTGGAGCACCGTCTTGTCGATTCGTTGCATCAGCGAGCCTTGCAGGCCCGCGCTCAACGACGCGTTGGCTTGCTCGATCAGCGGGGTCAGCTGCTGGTTCACCGAGCCGAGCGCGTTGGCGGGAAAGCCTGAGGGCTCGTAGAGAGCCTCGAAGCTGTTGGTGATGTCGGCGCCGTTGGAGAGTTCTTCGCTCAGCAACGCGTCGCCTTGCTTCTTGATGTAGACGTCAGTGAGGATGTCCGCGCCAGGGATCTGCTGCAAGTTCGCGTTGAACCCGGACGTAGCCAGCTCCTGTTGAATAAGAGCGCCCGCCCGGGCGAACGTCGCGTCACCAGAGGGGATGATCAAGGTGAACTTCACGCCCTTCGGGTAACCGGCGGCCTTGAGCATGCTCTTCGCCTTCGAGGGGCTGTAGGCATCAAAGGTACCGAGCGACTTCGAGTAGCCCGGTGACCACGAGGGAACGGCCTGGTACGCGGGCGCACCAAGTCCGTCGAAGACGACTCGGTTCACGGCGGCACGGTCCACGGCGTACTCGAGCGCGGCTCTCACCTTCTCGTTGGCGAACGGACCCGTGTTCTGGCGCAGCTCCATGGCCATGTAGTCGTAAGACTTCGCCACGGAGATCCCGATGTTCGAGTCGCCTTTCAGCTGCGGGTAGTTCTCCGGCTCGACCTGAATCATGTCGACCGCGCCCGAGGTGAGCGCCGTCGCCGCTTCGGGTCCCTGGGTCACCTGCGTAAAGTCAATACCACCGAGCGGATACGCCTTTGAGTTCCAGTACCTGCGGTTTTTGGCGAGCACGATCGACGAGCCCTGCCGGTAGCTCTTCAAGAGGTAGGGTCCGGCCCCCACCGGCTGGGTCGATTGGCTCGATATGGCGTTCGCCGGGTAGATCTGGCCGTCGACATAGGTCATGGCCCACAGGAAGTCGCCAGCGGTCGGCTTGCTGAGGTTGACGACCACCGTGGACGGATCCGGCGTCTGTATGTTCGAAATGTCGAACAACGACGACCGCAGCGGGCTCGTCTTTGTCTTGGTGAGGCTGGCCGCTACGTCGGACGACGTCACCGGCTGGCCGTTGGAGAATTGGATGCCCGGCCGGATGTGAAACGTGACGGTGGACCCCTTGTTCGAGATGGTCCAGCTCTGCGCCACTCCCCCTCCGACGGCGCTGTTCCCGGGCGTCGTCATCGACTGGTAGATGTTCGCCGTGACTGTGTAGGAGCAGTCGTTCTGTTCGGTCGCCGGCGCGAAATCGTTGCTGAACTCGTTGTTGAGGTCAAACCCGTACTTCAACACCCCGTTGGGGTCGACATTGGAGGGCGAAGCTCCAGCAGGGCCGCCCGATGACAGCACTGGGCCGAGCAGAGCCACCAGGAGACCGGCGACCCCAGCACCTATGACGTTCCGGCGCATCATTCGCGACCTGCGTCTCCACGTGGGCGCCGCTCCATTTTGCAGCCCGGCTCGTACCGATCGTTCCCCATGTGCGTCCCTTCGCCTCGGTCCGAAGCTCACCGCAGTGGAGTCTCCTGCAGCCGGAATATAGCCATTTCCCGACCGGCGGCTCCCTGTAGTTGTAGCAGTGGTCGACGTACCCGTCAGCGATCAGGTGCCCGGGAGCCAGAACCGCCCCGATCTGCACCGAGGGGTCAAAATATGCCGTCCGAGCTGGAGCCTGAGGTCGGACTCGAACCGACGACCTGCGCATTACGAGGCGGATCACAGGAATCCCGCTGGGTCCCTTGAGGTCCCGCTCCGTCCCAGTCCGTCCTGGTCAGCGAGTGGTCGAGGCGGCTCCGCGGTACTCAGCGGGACTGCGCGGGACCGTCTGAGGACCCAATTGTTGGGACGGAGTTGGGACAGCGGTCGAGAGATCCCGAATCGCCACACTCCAGCATGAACCCCACGAACGGTTACGGAACGAGCTCGAAGCGTCGATGCGAACTCGTGTTGCTGATCGGTCATTCTTGCGACTAACGGAGCAGCAGCGCGCCAACTCACCTGCTACCCGCTGGACGTCACGGTCTCTATGAGGCCTTGTTGAGCGCTGCTCGAGTCGATGTAGTTGCCGACGGCGACGCAGGGACCGCTCGAAGCGCAGGACACGGCATCGAGAACGTTCTGCTGCGGCTGCGTCGTTTCCCCACCGGCGTTCGCGGGTAGCTCGGCCGCAGCCGAGTTCCAGGTGGCGTCATTTCCGGTCACAACCAGCGGTTCTTGCGTACCGCTGGTGTCGAGGTAGGTGCCACTTGCCACACAGGACCCGTCGGCCTGACACGAGACCGCGTACGCCTCGGCGTCCGGTGGATCGGCGGAGTCGGGGGTAGCGGCACCGATATCGCGGTCCAGGTACCTCCTGAGAGGACATAGAGGAGATGGCCCGTGCTCCCCTCGCCTCCCGAGGCGACGCACGAGGAGGCGTTGATACATGAGACCTGGTACCAGCCGTAGTCGGCGAGCTCGGTGGGCGTCCATGTCCCCTGCGACAGCGTCTCGACCAACCCACGGTGGACACCGTCCGAAGTGTTGTAGACACACAGGGCGACACATGATCCGGCGGCTCCGCATGTCAGGGCGACGATCCCGTCGTCTGGAGCGGTGGTGCTGGCATCGGAGGGCAATGGGGCTTCGACAGCCGACCAGGACCCCTTCGCCCATACCCAGAGCACAACTCCGGACTGACCGGGCTGAGCGCCGTACAAGCCGCCTGCCGCGCAGAAACCAGATGATGGGCACGTGACGTTTGTCACGTCGATGTCTTGGCTTGGGAGGGCCCCAGCGGGCAGAGGGGCTTCGACCGCCGACCACTTTCCGGCTACGAACGTGTCGAGGACCCCCTGATAGCCGTGGCGGGTATCGTAGACGCCGATCGCCGCACACGTACCGGCGGAGGCACAAGAGACGTCGACGAGCGCACTTCCTTGGTATGTGGTGGCGTTCGCCGGAAGCGGGGGCCGTGCCGCATGCCATCTGCCGTTGGCCAGCGTATCGATGTAACCGTACTGGGTAGAAACAGTCGGATGGTACGTCCCCACCGCGACACAGCTTCTGGCCGAAGAGCAGCTCACTGCGGAAAACGGTTCCCCCAGGCGCGGGTGCGCATCGCTAGGCACCGGCGCGGTGATGGGCTGCCAAGTGCCGTTCGACAAAGTCTCGATGAGTGCTTGCCCCTTCTTGCCGGCCCCATACTCGCCCACGGCGACGCAGTGGCCCGCATTCGGACATGTGACGTCCGAAAGCTCTACCCCCGGTGACGCGTTCGCGTTCGCTGGCAAAGGAGCTTCGAGCCCCGAAGCCGCGGCGTCGGCGGTCCCCGTAGTGACGACCAGTGTGCCGACGACACTTGCCACGATTACGATCGTGATCAACCACCCTCGCCGCTGCGGGAATGGTGCTGAGCGAGCACTCATATCCAAGCCTCCTTGCCCGACCGCCCCTGGATCTCCATCTCCGCCCCGGGTCCACCGTTGGACCTCAAGCCGTTCGGTGCCGAGGTCCATCAAATTTGAACGCCCACCCAGCCGTTTTAATAGGTACATAGTCGTAGAACTCCAAGTACATAGGTGAAGAAACCACTGGTTCGCGCTGCGCCTCATCCGAAGGAATGAGGCTGCGGCCACCAGTCCGTGGGCCTCGCGCTGCCTCTCTTATCCCTTGCCCCCAACATGGCCGCAAGCAGGACGAAGTGCGCTGCTTCACGCCGAGAGTGGCAAGGACATGCCCTTTGACCAGCACGAGCTGAGCTGGAGCCTGAGGTCGGACTCGAACCGACGACCTGCGCATTACGAGGGAGATCGGCAGAATCCCTCCGTTTCCCAGTGCGTCCCGTGCGGTCACATTTTTGCTGCTCACCGGCTCCGCTGAACTGTGAGCACGGGACGCCGCGGGACCCGTTGGGACGGACCGGGGCGCAATGTTGGGACAAAGTTGGGACAGATTGGCCTGCCGTCAGTCTCGAATGCTGCGCCTCGCCCCCGGAAATTCTTTTGCGCCTGCTGTCCCAACAGTGCCCGGCTGTACGACGGTGTGTTGTGCCGCTTCAGTTTTCGCCCAGCGTCACCCGATCTGGAACTGCGCCAGGATGGTCAAGGGGCGGCCGAAGGCCGAGCGAGAAACGAACGGAGTGGAGTCTCGGGAGCGGACCCTTGACAAATCCGGGCGCGCACGGCGATCACAATGGATGAGGGCGGCCGGATGCCGGCCGGCCTCATCGACAGATCGTACGAGGCGAGTCGGAATGGTCAGGCTCTTGGGATTTTTTGGATGGGTGGCCGGGTTGGACTACGGATTCGGGTGACGTTTGGGTCTATTTGGCGAGGCCATGTTCCGCCATTCTGGGCAACGGAGACGTCTGAGCGGAGGTGGGAGATGCGAGGTGTCAAGCACGATTCACCGGGTCTCGCGTCGAGGAAGAGGCTGCCCATCCTTTCGACTTGTCTGGGAGCGGGGGCACTGATGATGGGCGTGCTGGCTATATCGGGCTCTGCTTCTGCTTCCGCCCCTCAGACATGGTCGGTGACCTCGACACCCACGCCTGCCAATCCCACGACTACCCTGTCTGGCGTTTCGTGCGTCAGCCCAACCGACTGCACAGCCGTGGGCGGCTACGCGGCTCCGAAGATGCACGGAACGCTGATCGAGCACTGGGATGGCAGCAGTTGGTCGATCGTGCCCAGTCCAAACGCCACCAACTACTCCAACGGGCTCAGTGCTGTCGCGTGCACAAGTTCGACGGCCTGTGTGGCCGTTGGAGAGGCAGGTACGACATCGTCAGTGGACACATTGATCGAAATGTGGGATGGCAGCAGTTGGTCGATCGTGCCCAGTCCGAGCGTCCGCGACTCGTTCAACTACCTTGACGGCGTATCATGTGCCGGTCCGACGTTCTGCGTGGCGGTCGGTTCTTCTTTGGGCACTCAATACCGAACTTTGGCCGAGTCCTGGAACGGTACATCGTGGTCGATCGTTCCGAGCCCGAGTCGTGGCGCTGGCTTCAACGACCAACTCGTTGGAGTGGCGTGCGACAGCGCAACAGACTGCTGGGCTGCCGGCAACTCATTCACGGGTAACGGATCGACGGGTGAGTCCCTCTTGGAGCATTGGGACGGCAGTGTCTGGAATCTCTTTCCGAATCCCAATCCGAGCCCAGATTGGAACGCGTTCGGATCCGTTTCGTGTACCAGCGCGACGAGCTGCTTCGCCGTCGGCTCGGAGGGAACCTCGGCCTATACGACCCAGACCCTGGTCGAAGCTTTTGACGGGTCGGCGTGGTCGGTCGTCGGAAGCGCCAATGTGGGGCCCGGCACCAACGCGCTCACCGGTATCTCCTGTCTCAGCTCGACCGATTGTCAGGCAGTGGGTCTGTCGGCGGTCAGCGGAGGCCCCCAGCTCACGTTGGCCGAAGCCTGGGACGGCACGCAGTGGACGGTCGAGCCCAGCCAAAACGGATCGTCCTACGTCAATCAACCGAACGGCGTGGCTTGTGTCAGTGACGCGAGCTGCGAAACAGTGGGATATTTCACGTCTTCAAACGGTCCGGCCCAGACGCTTTCCGAAGCCTGGGACGGCACTCAGTGGTCGCTGACTCCCGGCGCGAACTTGACCAATGGTGACGAAATCCTCGCGGCCGTGTCCTGCAACCAAGACGATCAGAATGTTCCTCGCTGCGCGGCAGTGGGAAACTACGCTTCGATCGGAATCACGCCGTCCATCACCGAAGAGTGGCAGCCGTCGAGGGGCCCGTCGTGGACAGCCCTCACCGCCTCCGATCCGGGCACCGTGAGAAACGAGCTCCACGGCGTGTCGTGCGTCGCCGCTAGCTGCGTGTCCGTCGGGGACGCCACCAGCGGAACGACCTCGTTCACCGTCGCCAACGCATGGGGTTGGAGCTCGTCGTCGCCGGCCCTCATGTCGACGCCCAACAATGGAAGCGGAAACAACGACCTCAATGCCGTCTCGTGCATCGAGAAACGCTCCGGCTTGAAGTGCATGGCCGTTGGCAGCTTCGCTAGCGGTTCAACGGACTACACCCTGGCTGAGTACTGGAACGCCTCCTGGTCGATCACGTCGAGCCCCGACCCCGGCAGTGGAGACAACGTGCTCAACGGGGTCAGCTGCGTCTCAGCGACCGATTGCGTCGCCGTCGGCTCCTACGACAACGGCACGGTCCGACAGACACTTGTGGAGAACTGGGACGGAACAAGCTGGTCCGTCGTAGCGAGCCCCGACCCCGGCAGTGTAGACAACGTGCTCAACGGGATTAGCTGCGTCTCACCCACCGATTGCGTCGCCGTCGGCTCCTACGACAACGGCACGGTCCGACAGACACTCGTGGAGAACTGGGACGGAACAAGCTGGTCCGTCGTAGCGAGCCCCGACCCCGGCAGTGGAGACAACGTGCTCAACGGGGTCAGCTGCGTCTCGTCGACCGAATGCGTCGCCGTCGGCTCCTTCGAGAACGGTACGCTCCGACAGACACTTGTGGAGGACTGGGACGGAACAGGCTGGTCCGTCGTGGCGAGCCCCGACCAGGGGCAGGGAAACAACGCCCTTACCGGTGTCTCGTGTTCTGGTGGTACTTGCGTCGCGGTCGGTACCGACACAGTGGGTTCCACACTCGGAACGCTCGTGTTGACAGGGTTGGCGCCTCCTCCAACCATCACGACGTTCAAGCCCACGTCTGGAAGGGTCGGCGCCCGTGTGGTGATAACCGGTACGAACCTTCTCGGGACAACCAAAGTCGTATTCGGTCTGGTCAACGCCGCCATCAACAAGGACACCGACACCAAACTCGTGACCTACGTACCCACAGGCGCCAGGACCGGAAAGATCAAGGTGACCACGCAGAGCGGGACGGCCACGAGCTCCACCGGCTTCAAAGTCCCCTGACCGCGCGGTCGCCGACTGGCGGTGCGGTAGAGCTGTTCTTCTTACCTCCGTTCCAAATCCGGCGCTATAGCCACCGTGACACCTTCACTAACAAACCTTCCACGGCGGACTGCGAGCTTTTGGGTGTCGCGTCCCAACGACAAGCACCTCTCCGCATTGAGCCGACCGAGCGGACCGTCATCAAACGCGAGCTGATCCGATTTGATCGAACCATCTTCGCTTTTCGTGCACCTTGGCCTACGTAATTCACTGTTGAGTGTTGGGCGAGAACCCCGTCATTCGAGTACCCAGGCAAGAAGGACTCCTCGGCTCTGGCAAGGAGTCGCCCCGCCCGAGGTCGCTCAGAGTTAGGCGAGGGCGCTTCAAGCAGTTTGGGGTGTGATCCAAGAGAGTAAGAAGCACCTACGTCCTCGTCCGCCCCAGGGCGAAATGATCAGCTGGGCGTCTGGCAGCCGGCAAGTCTGAGCGACGTGGTTGTTTTCCGCCATGGCTTTCGAGGAGGGCAGCTCCGACATGGAGCCGAAAAGATGGAGCCGCGGTGAGTGGCACCACCGGCCGGGCGGCCTTTCGTTCGAAGTGTCGAAAACAAGCGAATTGTTGGGACAAAATGCGCTGCTCAAAAATTGAGCACCACGAAAATGGCCATCTGACCAGCACGTTTAGAGCCTGAGGTCGGACTCGAACCGACGACCTGCGCATTACGAGGCAGCTCGAAGGGATCCCGCTGCGTCCCAGTCAGTCCCGTGAGGTCCCGGTCCGTCCTGGTCAACGACTCGCCAAGGAGGCTTCCTGGTACTCAGCGGGACGGAGTGGGACCAGCTGGGACCCCATTGTTGGGACAAAGTTGGGACGGAATGACCTCGGAGGAGGTGGTTAAGGGACCAAAGGCACCCACCGACATCCGGATATAACGCTCGAGTGAGGCAAGCGCGATCGCGGGCGAGCTCTTTGTTCAGGCAATCGTCCGTGCCGAGGGCGCAACGGGACGACTCGATGACGTCATCGGTCCCGGATGGCATCTCGTGTTCAACGGCCAACCGCCCGAGCTGGACAGCGAGCTCAATGCCTGGTTTGGGTCGATCGGTGGCCGCGCCGTAGCGATCGGCGCAACCGTCGAGGACGTCGCTGGACGCTACGGCCAGTGGTTCGCCGAACACGGCGTCGCTGGTGTCCCGGTGCGGCCGGACTTCGCCATCACGGGATGGCCGCCAGGCATTATGAGATGGGCGAGCTGGTCACCGGGCTGCGCAACCAGCTCAAGGTTCCGACGACGCGGAGCGTGACGCTGTAGCCGAGTGGTGCGACCTGCTCACGAACCTAAACTGGCCGCTCGAAGTGAGGACCCGCTGACAGCGCTCATGGTGCCGCTGAGAACGCTCGATTTCTCGGCACCGCCACTCCGGATGCGGCGGTCTACATCGAGCCCTCTGTGCCGACCTCACTACTGGCGTCTCGAGATGGGACCTCGCGCCCGGCGAATGCGTGCGCGCAGTCACCGTCCAGGCTCAGCTCGGACCTGGCCGGATTGGATGGCGCCGAGGAACGCCTCGAAGTCCCGGTCGTTCTGGTCGGCGTATGACAGAGCGAACGCGGCCAGGCTGTCGTCGAATGCCACGCTCTTTCCCATGTAACCGGCGAGGAGAGCGGGCTGGCCGGCTCGAGCATGTGCGCGCGCCAACGCGGCGCCGCAAAGCCGCCCATACAGCGCCAGGCCGTCAGGGGTAGCGTCGTCGAGCGCAACCGACCCCTTCATATCGCGCAGTTGTCGGACGTAGGTGTCGAATTCGCCGGCGCGGGCCCAGCCCAAGAAGACGTCGCTGGCCGCCTGCATGATGCGCTGGCCGACCGCGACCCGCATGCCCTGGTTGGCGTATCGGGAGTGGCCGACATAGGGAGCGAGAACTGAGGTTCGGGCTTCCTTGACCTGAAGGAAAAGGGGATCGAGGTCCGCCTTGCCAGCCAGCAACACGACGAAGCAGCGGGTGCCGACACTTCCGACTCCGACCACCTTCAGTGCGGCGTCTACGAACTCGTAGCGATCAAGCAAGAGGTCGCGGTCGGGATCAAGGGTGGCCAGGTAGGCCTTGACGAAGCCTCGCGCCTGTTCGAGTTGGGCGTCGGTGAGGCGAACCACCACCGGCGGCTCCTCCAGGAGCACCCGGCGGCCGGCGCGCACCGTCGTGAGTTTGGACAGCGCATTCAAGCTGGTGCGCTGGCGGGCCTTCGCCGCGGTCTCTTCGACACGGGAACGGGCCCGCTTGTTGGGAGCGGCGGCGATGATCGACTCGACGTCCAGACGGGAGTGCCACACCTCGAAGGCCGACAGCTGTGCCATCTTGGCCATTTCGGCCCGATACTCCGCGACGCAGCCCCGTACCGCCGCTCTGCCGTCGTCATCGGAGAGCGCGGCTGTCCTGGCTGCCACAACCAAGCTGGCCGCCAGCCGCTTGACATCCCATTCCCACGGCCCGGGCTGGGTCTCGTCGAAGTCGTTCAGATCGAAGACCAGGTTGCGTTCGGGCGTGGCGAAGGTGCCGAAGTTGGAAAGATGCGCGTCGCCGCAGATCTGCAACTCGATGCCCGTGGACGGTGTCCCGCTCAGATCGCCTGCCATGACGGCCGGGGAGCCCCGGTAGTAGGCGAACGGCGAGGCCATCATCCGGCCGTTTCGGACGGGAACCAGCTCGGGCAGGCGGTTCGCATTGGACCGGCCCAGTATTTCGAGCGGATCAAGACGGCCGGGAAGTGCCGTCCATTGGCCGTGAGCGCGGCGGGGAACTCGAGCGCGCAACGCCCGCCCGGCTTCGAGCATGTCTGTTCGAGTCCGCGGCGAACTCATGAGGCGCGCATCACCAAGGCTCGGTAGCTGGCAGCGGTAGCCGGGCCAGGCGTCTGGCCTTGGCCGCTGGGAGGCCGAGCAGGCGGAGGCAGGCCTCGGCGAGTCCGTCGACCGAGGCCTCCTCGACTCGTTCGGGATGCCGCTGGTGCAGGCGCAGCAACCCGATGAGACCGCCCGCCACGGCGCTCAGAGCGACTTCGGCGTCAGACACGTTGAACTGACCCGCGGCTTGCCCAGCCTGGATGTCCCGCAGGGCGCGCGGCGCCAGGCCGTCCGGTACGTCGAGGAGATCGAAGCCGGCGCCGGTGATGAATCGGGCCACTTCGGGATGCGTCCAGCTGAGGCAGGCGGACAACCGCAGCGACGTGGAGAACACCTCGGCGGGGTCGGTGATACCGGCGGATGCCCGGTCGATCATGCGGCCCCAGCGTTCGAGGACCTCGCTCGACGCGGTCTCGAACAGCTGGTCCTTGCTCTCGAAGTGGTTATAGAACGACCCGAAGCCGATGTCGGCGGCATCGGTGATCTCTTGGATGCTGACCCGTTCACCGCGCCCTTCTGCGATCAACCGGATCGCCGCGTCGATCAGTGCCTGCCGGGTCCGGGCCTTGCGCCGGTCCAGCCGGGTCGGTCCCCCCATGGTGCTCGCTGATATCGAGCTCACATCAGTCTCCTTCTCTCGACGTCGTCAACGCGGTTCACCCCGGCGGTTCCGTCCGGCCGAAGCTCGAGCAGATACCGCCAGGGTGGGGAACCGTAATCAGTACTGATGGACAACTACATCACTGACGCTAGCGAGTTGCCCTTCCGCGGCTGCTCTGCGACCTGCGAGCCTTTGCGGACGGCTCGGCGCAGGTCGATACCCTGCGTCAAGGCCCAGACCCCATAGACCAGGTTGAACAAGCCGAACAGCAAGGCAAGGGCCACTGCACCCATGACGGGACGGGCGAAGAGGACGATCCCGAAGGCGATCGAAATCAGCCCGCTCACGAAGAAGAGGGCCCGGACCCAACCTGGTTCGCCCGCCTGGAAGCCCATGTAGAGCTCGACCAGGCCGCCGACCGTCGCCCACGCGCCGACCAGCAATACCAGCACCAGCGCGGTTGGCCCGGGCCACGCGAGGGCGATCGCCCCGGCGCCGACGTCGACCAGACCGAGCAGCAGATGACCCACTACAGGACCGGCTCGTTGACTGCTGAAGGCTTTGACGGCCTCCATGCCGGCTGCAATGAAGGCGTAGATGGCAAACAAGATAACCAGCGTCAATACGGTGGCCCCGGGCCACGCCAGCGCAACGACGCCGACGCCGACAGCCAGAAGGCCCCGCACGATGAGGGATGTGCTCAATGACTTGACCATGACAGCTCCTTTAGTGCTTGTGGTGGCTGTGGCGACCAGGTTTGGAACTCTCACCACAGAACTGATGATAGATTACAAAACCGATGAGCGATTGTCAAGAGATCTACGACGCCAGAAGTGGAGGGTGAGATGACGGATCCAATAGACACCGGGACGGTGCACCCGGTTCTCTTCATCAACCCGCGGTCCGGCGGTGGTAAAGCGCAGCGCTACGACCTGGTCGCTCAATGCCGCGCCCGCGGGATCGAGCCGGTCGTGATGAAGCAGGGCGACGACCTGGCGTCACTGTCCGCCGCAGCCGTGTCGTCGGGAGCCGACGTCATCGGCATGGCCGGCGGCGACGGGTCCCAAGCGATCGTGGCCGCCGTCGCCTCCAGGCAGGACATCCCGTATGTGTGCATACCGGCCGGCACCCGTAACCACTTCGCGTTGGACATCGGCGTGGACCGAGACGATGTGATCGGTGCCCTCGATGCCTTCCAGCGAGGTTCCGAACGTCGTATCGATTTGGCCCAAGTCAACGGCCGGGTCTTCGTGAACAATGCGTCGATCGGCTTTTACGGCAAGGTGGTCCAATCGCCCGAGTACCGCGACGCCAAGCTGCAGACGGTCATCGAAATGCTGCCCGAGCTGCTCGGCCCGGGTGCGGCGCCTTTTGATCTGCGCTTCAGCGACCCGAATGGAACGCAATACGAGAGCGCTCAGCTCGTCTTGGTGTCCAACAACCGCTACCAGCTCGATCCACCTTGGCCACAAGGCACGCGGGGGACGATGGATAAAGGGATGCTCGGCGTGGCCGTGGTGCCCGACGGACCGCCCCTGCGCCCGTTGCGAGAATGGACCACCGCTCGCTTCGAGATCGACTCCGGAACCACGATCGACGTCGGATTGGATGGCGAGGCAATGAGACTCGAGCCACCGCTCAGATTCGAGTCGCTCCCTGCGGCCCTGCGAATCCGGACTCTTGCTGGCCGGCGTCATCCCGCGCTGACCCCGCCTCCGCTCAGCCGAAAAGGAGCTTCGTCGAAATAGTCAGCGCGCTTCAGGCTTTCGGTTGCCCTCGTCTTGCATGAAGACCGAGACCCGCCGCGCTCAGCGCCTTTCGTCGAGGAGGGAGGGGTCCTCGGGCGACTGCCCCTCTCGTGGCGTCGGCGCGGGAAGCCTCCGCCACTGCCCGCCTCCCGGTGCGGTGAATAGGCGTGACACGTAGGCTCACGCGTGATGTCCGCCACCCGGCCGGTAACGGAAAGATGGTGAAGTGACCGGTCACCGTGGCGACGAGGAGACGGTCCGGCGCGGAAGACCACTTGCACCGAGGGCCGCAGCACCGATGAGTACCACTCAGCAGGTGCCCCACGGCCTGACGTGCTCTACCGGTCCTAAACGAAAATGAATTGGGGGCCCGGCGCGACCCGGGGCAGGCATGTCGACGCTCAGATGCGCCGCTCCGATCGCGGCAAATGGGAGGTTGACTCAACCCGGCGAGCCTGGAAACCCGACTCGTCACCCATGTGGAAATAGATATGAAGCTGGAGCCCATCGTCATCGAGCTCGGCGGCGCGCCCACGTCCGCTCACGGGATCGCCTTCGTCAGCGCCTTCCCAACTGAACTCGACTCCGGGCTGGCCGTCGATGAAGGCCGGCCGGCAGTCCATCCATCCCTCGACGGCGATGAATCGAAATGAGCCCGTGCCGTCCGGCAGAAACTCGACGTACGCCGGTCCCACGAGGTCGAGGGCGTCACGATCCCACAGATCGGAGTCCTCGATTCGCCACGTTCCCCGGATATGACGATTCGAATCTGACCGAGCTCCGCGAGCGGGCGATTCAGCCCTTGCGCGAAACGCTTCCTTCGATACCGCGACATGGTCGAGCATTTCACTCAGGTGTAGGTAGGCGTTGTCCAAACGTTTCTCACGCTGGCGATTCGGTTCGTGGTTGGCCTCGGCGGCAACCCACTCGGCCAACTGCTCGAACCCTTCGTGCGTGCCCGTCAGGATAACGACGCCGTACTCGACCTTCCCGCCGAGGACGATGCGTTCACTTTCGTTGCCAATGAACTCAATCTCTCGCAGCACGGAAGCGTCCTCGAGTGTGATCGATATGTCTTGGCGGGTGGTGACGTCGTGCGAGTGGCTCCGTCTCAGGTCGAAGGGCGATCCCTCCCAGCCATGGATCTGCCCTTCATCTCCGCATACGGTGCACCTCCACTCGACCGTGGAAGGGACGTCCCTCCGGTCAACGGCGATCGTTCCGGGACAAGGTCGACGCCCTGGACGTCGCGGACACGGGAGCGCGCTCACCCATGCATGTCCAGATTCCCGCGCGGAGGCAGCCTGGACGATGCGGCAGAGCTGTTCGCCCAACCTCAGGGCCGGCCCAGGAGCGTCGTACGGAATGTCTAAGAAGTGTCCGAGGTCCGCGACGAGCATGGGAGTGACGGTAACCAGGAAGAGTCCCGTCTGCCTTCGTAGATCCGGCCCAGTAGCACCACTCATGGCCAGCGCTTCATGCAAGCGCTTCAGATTGTTGGGACAGGGGCTGGGATGGTTCGAGGTCGATGCGGGCAGACCGGCGAAAATGCGTATCTGACCTGCACGTTCTGGAGCCTGAGGTCGGACTCGAACCGACGACCTGCGCATTACGAGTGCGCTGCTCTACCGACTGAGCTACCCAGGCGAATCGGGGCCGCCGCCACGCGGGCCACGTCGGGAAGGATCCCGATCACGGTGGCGGACCGGGACATCGTAGGCCCTTCCGGCACGGCGCCGTCCCCGGCGTCTCGAGATTTGTCGCGCCGGTGCGTTTCGCGACGACGAGCCGTGGGTATGACCACTCGCGCGCTCACCGCACGGCGGTTGTGCGCGCGCGGGGGTAGATATCCGTCATCAAGCGCTCGTTCGAAGGCAAAAGCATCCTGAGAACAAGCTGAAATGCAGAGAATAGGCTCGCCATTCGAGCTGAACCCCCATTGAAGGTGCGAAACTTCGGCTCTGTTTAAGGTTGTTTTTCCAGTTCAGACACATTGCACGGTCCATCCAGTCTCCTCGACTGAATTCGCAGGGCATGTAATGCCGTTGTAAGGTGGATGCAAGCCGAAGCGCCCATACTGTGGGTTGCGGTCGCCGAATTTACGGGCGGGCGGGTACAGGCGGAGCTGGGAAGCAAAGGAAGTGGCGAATTGGTATCGACTCTTGGCAGAGAGGCAACCGTTGACTGTCTGAGGCTGGTCGATCACTTTCGGGACTGTACTCAGGGTCAGCTGGAGGAGGTCGCACGGCTCTCCGAGCGCGTGCAGGTCGGCGGCGGCGAAGTCTTGGCACGTGAAGGCCGTCTCGAGCGCGAGTTCTTCCTCATCCTGTCGGGCTCGGTGGCCGTGACGCAGAACGGGCGGCGGGTCAACACGCTCGGGCCCGGCGACTTCTTCGGTGAGTTAGCCGCCCTCAACCCCGGGCCTCGGAACGCCACCGTGACCGCACTCTGCGACCTCGACGTCCTGATCATCGGACCGCGAGAGTTCAATGCCATGGCCGAGATCCCGGGTTTCCGCGACGCGCTGTTCAGGAACATGGCGCAAAAGCTCCGCACATCCGACGCCCGGCTCGCCGCTGCCCTCGACGAGAGAGAACTCGTCGGACACCGCTCGACGACCCTTCGTGAACGCGGCGCCACAGCGCGCTGACGCGGACTTCGCATAGCCTGCGGTCGATGCTCCAGCCGGCCGACGTGTCCGGGCGCGTCGAGGTGAGTGATCCGACCGCCCTCAGAGGGGTCCCGTGGTTCAACGCGTGCACTGAGGAGCAGCTGGCCGAAGTGGCTGGGCTCGCGGAGCGCCTGGCTATCGGCGCCGGCGAGGTCATCCTGCGGGAGGGCCGGCTCGGGCGGGAGCTTTTCGTCATCCTGGAGGGAACTGCGACCGTCAGCCGCGACGGCCGGGTTGTGAACGTCCTCGGCGCCGGGGACCACTTTGGTGAGCTGGCAGCGATCGAGGCCGCACCTCGCAGCGCGACCGTCACCGCGGCGACGGATCTCCAGGTACTGATCATCGGCCCACGCGAGTTCGAGGCCATGACCGAGATCCCCGGGTTCCGCAATGCGCTGCTGGCCGGGCTGGTCCGGCGGCTTCGCGAGGCCGACGACAGGCTGGCCGCCTATATCGAACAGGAGGAGCAGCCGGACTCCCAGAGAGACGCAGCCCCTCGCTGAACGAGGTGGCCGCGTCAGCCCGGCGCCGCCGCCCGGCGTACGAGCCGGTGCAGTCCCATGTCAACCGCCGACTCCTCGGCATGGCGCAGGAGCACGACAACACGCTCCTCGTCTCCATCCCGGCCTCGCTGGCGAAGCGTGCGGGCCAACTCCACCTCTGCCGCGACGACGAAGGGCTCGGCGCGCATCCGCCGGGCGAGCCGCAGCGCAGCTTCGAAGTGAACCTCCGCCAAAGCGAGGTCCCCTATGGCGCCGGCGAGCAGCCCGAGGTACTGGTCCGCCGGACCGATGCACGCCGTGCCGGGCGCACGCAGGACGAGTGCCGTTCCGGCGTACGGTCGCAAGACCTCGTACACATTGAGCGCGTGCTCATTTGCCGCGTTCCCCAACGTGCCGCACGTCGCCGCAACGAAAGCCAGAGACGCTCCTTCGGTGAGGTCGTCACCGACATGGTCCCAACCCAGATCGGCCAGGAAGTCGAGCTGCGCCAGGGCTGCGTCGGTGTCACCGGTCTCGGCGTCGACCAAGGCCAGAACGGCAGGCAGGATCGGGAATTCCTCGCTCGATTCGGTCATCACGAACTTGACGGTCTCGGCCAGGGTTGCCAGCTCGTCTCGTTGCCACCACGTCCACGCCATCATCGCGCCATAGAAGCTGAACGCCATGTCGTTGTAGCCCTGGCCCGTCTCCAGCGCCGTACGAGCCCACCACTCGGCCTCGTCCAACTCCCCGGAGACGAGTGCCATCATCGCCGCCAGGTTCGATGAGAGCGACATCACGAGCGGATGGGGTGGACCCGTGTCCCTGCTCGCGAATTGGAACAGTTCGTGATTCACTGCATCGACGTCCCCCCGGGCCAGCAGCTCACGAACTCTCCACAAATGGCCGTGCACGGCCAAGAGCTCATCTCCGGCATCCTCTGCGATCTCACCGAGCTCGCGTCCCGCGGCAAGCCGCTCGGGCGCCGCCGCAATGCCCGAGAGCGCGTGAATGCGTGCGTTCAATGCGTAGGCGAGCGTGGTGCGATCGTTCAGACGACGCGCCATCTGGACTGATTCGGTGGCGAGCTGAAGCGCTTGCTTCGTGACGTCCTGGCGGGGAAGCGAGGTCGAGTACACCAGCACGAGTCCCAGACGCGCCAACACCATGGCGCGAAGATGCGAGTCCTCCTCGGGCAATAGCTCCAGCGCCTCCTCGAGCAGGCGCATCTGGTCGACGTTCGTGATCACGTTACCGATTCCGCTCAGCGGCCCGGGCTGCAACGCGGCGGAGGCCAGTCGTTCGGGGTCGCCGATGGCACGGGCCAGGACTGCCGCTCGCTCGAAGTTCGCGTCGGCGGTGTCGCTGTCGCCGGCGCGGGTCTGTGCCTGTGCCAACGCGATCAACGCGTCGCAGCGCAACGACTGGTCGTGGTCACCGAATTTCTCTGCCACCTCGAGACTACGGGTGAAATGTCCCACCGCTTCCTCGAACGCGAGCAGACGCAGGGCGCGTTCGCCCGCGTCCATGCCGTACCGGATGGCCTTGTCCGCGTCGTCCAGCGCGGCACCCATGTAGAAGTGGTGGGCCAACTCGTTGACGTAGTTCTCGACCTCGTCACTATGTGCCCGCTCCGTCGCCACCGCGATCTTGTGGTGGTAGCGCACCCGCCTCCCGCGCAGCAGCTCGTTGTAGATCGCGTCGCGCACCAGGGAATGGCTGAACGCGTACAGATCGCGCCGGCCCCCCAGGTGCCGGAGCAGCTTCGACTCCTCAGCCCGGTCGAGTGCATCCAGGCGCTGCTCGGCGGTGAGCTCCGCCGCTTCGGCCACGATGGCCGCCTCGCATTCGGTACCCGCGACCGAGGCGGCCTGAAGCAAGTAGATCACGTCCTCGGGCAATCGGGACACCCGTCGAGCCACGAGCTCGCGGATCGCTTCGGGCGGGTTGAGGTTGGGCGGCATGGTCGCGCCGCCGTCGTCCCCTTCGGCCAGCTGGCGCAGCATCTCTTCTAAGAACATCGGGTTGCCGTCGGTGAGCTTGAAGAGCTGGGGCACCAGCTGGGGTGCCAACTCCGGCGCCGCGGCCGATTCGGCCAGCTCCTTCACCGCGGCCTCGTTCAAGCCCTCCAGGTGCACGATCGCCGCGCTGCGGTCGGAACGCAAGTCGGTCAACACCGGCCGCAGACGGTGCCTCGACGGCACCTCGGAGTCGATGTACATCGCGATGATCCCGAGATTGAGCGCGTCGGCGTTGCGAAGGATGTGGCGCAACAACAGCAGGGTGGGCTGGTCCGCCCAGTGCAGGTCGTCCACGACCAGGAGAACAGGGCCGCGAGCCGACAGGCCGTTCAGGGTCTGGGTGATGGCACCGAAGAACCGGTACCGCTCGGTCTCGGGGTCGCCCGGCTCATCCTCGAGCATCGGCACGTGCTCGCGCAATGGCAGCACGAGCCGCGCCAGTTCCGTCGTCTGCCACTCGGGCAGGCGCGTGATCGCGTCGACGGACACGGATTGGAAGTAACGCCCCAGGGCCTCGGCGAAAGGCTGGAACTGTGCGATCGGGTCTTCGTCGCATCGACCCCACAGGACGAGCACACCCTCGCTCTCGAGCGACCGGGCCAGCTCGGCCACCAGCCGGGTCTTGCCGATGCCCGGTTCGCCGTCGACCAGCAGCAGTTGAGCTTCACCGCGGCACGCGGCGCGCCACCAGTCACGGAGCTGCACACCTTCCCGCTCGCGCCCGACCAGCGGTCCTTCGTTGAGACCGGCTGGCACCCGGGCTTGGTAGGCGGGCACGGTCACTTGAACCGGCTCGTCGGACTCTGCTCTTTCGGGCGGCACCGGGAAGTCGAGGACCGGGTCCTGATCGAGGATGGCGTGCTCCAGCCAGGTCACGTCGTGACTGGGGTCGAGGCCGAGCTCGTCGAGCAAGATCGCCCGCAGCTCGCCACAGACGCGCAGCGCCTCAGCCTGCCGGCCCGACCGGTACAGGGCGAGCATCCTTTGGGACCAGAAGCGCTCGCGCATCGTGTGCGTGCTGGTCAGGCTTTCGAGCTCGCCCACCAGGTCATCGTGTCGGCCCGCCGTCAGCCCAGCGTCCATTCGGGCTTCGATCGCGGTGAGGAGGAGCTCCTCGAGGCGTCGCGCCTCAGCCCGGGCGAACGGCTCGTCCCGAACGTCGCTGTAGGCGGCACCGCGCCAGAGGCCGTGCGCCTCGGTGAGCAATTTCGTCGCTTCGGTCGGACGGCGGCGGCCGAGCTGGCGCCGGCCTTCGCTCACGAGATACTCGAAGCGGTGGACGTCCGTCGCCGATGCCGGCAGGTCGAGCACGTAGCCGGGCGGGCGCGTCACGATGAGCTCTTCGCTCACGTCGGCCTCGCGCAGTCGTTTCCGCAGCCGCGAGATGGTGGAGCGCAGGTTGTTGTCCACGCTGTCCCCGTCGTCGTTGGCCCACAGTGAGTCGACCAGGCGGTCGACCGACACCACGAGCCCACGGTCGACGAGCAGGCGGGCGACGAGGGAGCGCGCCATGGGGCCGCCGATGTCCACCACCTTCCCATTCCAGCTCACCTCGACAGGCCCGAGAACGCGGACCTCGAAGCCGGCGCTCGGCTCGACGCGGGTGCTCACCTGCTCCTCGCCGTCACTCTGTCTCCTACCCCCGTCTGGCCAGCCCGCCCCCCGAGGGCCAGATGCTACGCCGAGCGCCACGCTGAAACCGTTGCCTGGTCGACTGCGGGGCCCAGGGGCCGTGGAGCCGAGGCGCGACGGGCACCTCTTCTGTTCCTCAGGCGGCCAGCGCGGCGAGCCGACTGAAGAGCGATTCCAAGAGCAGAGCCTCGTTCGGGTTCCGGGGCAGGGCTTGGACCGTCTCGGTGATCAGTCCGATCGCCGCCGCCGCCGCCCGGATGTCGGGATCGCCCCTCTCCACCGCGCCGTCGAGGGCGGCCGTCGTCACCCGCCCGCCGTAGGTGCGGGCCAGCACACCGAGACCCGCCCGGAGCGCGTCCGTCCGGAACCGGCGTTCCTCCCGCTGATGCTGCTCGACGATCTCCCGGCGTCCGGGCAGTCCGCGCTCGCCGAGCTGCTTGGCCGTTTCGGTCAACGTCTCGATCTCGCGTGCGTGCGCCACGTGGAGCGGGGCGACGGCGCGGTCTGAGGACTCCATCACCTGCCGGGTGAGGGCGGCCACCGCCGATCCGGTTCCGTCGAGCCGGTCGGGCACGGACGCCCATAGCGCGGCGCGCGCGGCGACATCGGTGTCGTCCACCATGACGCGGGCGCGCTCGGGATTGCCCCCGCTGCAGTCCGCGACGACCGCGGCGAGGTCTGGCGGCACACCGGAATTGATCAGCCACGTCACCAGGTCCTGGCGGGGCACGGGGGGAACGCCACTTCGACGCAACGGCTCGCGATCGTGACGAGCTCGGGTGTGACCTCGTCCGCCAGCAACACGAAGACCGTGTCGCCGGGCGGCTCCTCGAGCGTTTTGAGCAGCACCGGGGCGCGGTCGAGGACGAGGTGCATGTCGAGGACCACGATCACCTGGCGTGCGGCCGCGAGTGGCCTTCGGTGAGCCAGCGTCACGATCTGGCGGATCGCCTCCTTCGAGACGGAGGCGCCGCTACGGCGCACGACGTGGAGGTCCGGGTCCGTGCCGGCGAGCGCGGCGACGCAGGTCGGGCAGCGACCGCAACCGCCGAGGGGGCAGAGCAGCGCGGCGGCGAAGCCGTGCGCCGCCGCGAGGCCCCCGTTGCCGGCTTCTCCCCGGAACAGGTAGGCGTGCACCGGGCGGACGGCGGCGGCCGTCAATGCGGCCACCGCCTCGTGCTGGCCGACCACCTCTTCGAAGAGCTCCGGTACCGGTGTGGCTGCGCTCACCGCTCTCGTGCCTTCGTGCCCAGCCGTTGGTTCACGGTCTCCAGTATCTGCGCGGCCACCGCAGCGACGGACGCGGATCCGTCCACGACCACCCAACGTTGGGGATCCGCGGCCGCCTGGGCCAGGAAGCCCTCGCGCACCCGGGAGGCGAAGTCGTGCCCGAGGCGTTCGAGCCGATCGGTGCGCCCACCGCCGAGACGGCGCGACGCCATCTCGACCGGCAGGTCGACGAGCACGGAGAGATCGGCGCGCACGCCGTCGCACGCCCACTCGACCAGCGTGGTCAGTTCCGCGACGTCGAGGCCGCGGCCCCAGCCCTGATAGGCCAGCGTCGAACCGCTGAAGCGATCCGTCACGACCCACTCGCCCGACGCCAGGGCCGGCGCGACCACACGGGCGACGTGTTCGGCCCGGTCGGCCGCCATCAACAGCGCCTCGGTGCGCGCCGAGACGGTCGGCATGTCCGGAGACAGCAGCAGCTCGCGGAGCCTCGCTCCCGTCGGCGTGCCTCCCGGCTCGCGGGTCAGCTGCGCCCCGAGTGCATCCGCCAGAGCGATCGCCTGGGTCGACTTGCCGCAGCCGTCGATGCCCTCGAGCGCGATCAGTCGGCCTCGAGCGGCCACGTCAGAAGTCGTCGGAGGGGTGCGACTTGGTCGCGGCGGCGGTCTTCTTCGCCGTCACCTTCTTGGCGCCGGACACCTTCTTGGCCGCGGCCGCCTTCTTCGACCCGGTTGCC
Source organism: uncultured Acidimicrobiaceae bacterium (assembly GCA_963824445.1). Taxonomy (GTDB): domain Bacteria; phylum Actinomycetota; class Acidimicrobiia; order Acidimicrobiales; family RAAP-2; genus Bog-473. The sequence goes on from CAWGPG010000007.1 coordinate 329,616, forward strand.
TTCTTGGCCGCCTTCTTCGTCACCGCTTTCTTCGACCCGGACGCCTTCTTCTTGCGCGTCGACGGCCCGGCGGCGCGGCGCTCGGCCAGCAGCTCGGACGCCCGTCCGATGTCGATGGACTCGACCGTGTCGCCCCGGCGAAGGCTGGCGTTGGTCGTCCCGTCGGTGACGTAGGGGCCGAAGCGCCCCTCCTTCAACACCACGGGGAGCGCCGTGACCGGGTCAGAGCCGAGCTCGCGCAGCGGCGGCGCGGCCACGCGGCCGCGCCGTTGCTTGGGTTGAGCGAAGAGCGCCAGCGCCTCGTCGAGGGTCACGGTGAGCAACTGCCCCTCGCCGGCCAAGCTGCGCGTGTCGGACCCGCGCTTGAGGTACGGCCCGAACCGGCCGTTGTGGGCCACGACCTCTTCGCCGGTGCTCGGGTCCACGCCCACGGAGCGAGGGATGCGCAGCAGCTCGAGCGCCTCCTCCAACGTGAGCGTGGCCGGGTCCATGGTCGAGAAGAGGGACGCCGTACGCGGCTTCTCGCCGTTGGTCGCCTCCCCCACTTGGACGTAAGGGCCGAAGCGGCCAGCTTTGACCTGCACGTCGAGGCCGCTCTCGGGGTCGACGCCGAGCACGCGGTCGTTCGACGGCGCGGCGAGGATCTCCTCCGCCCGCTCCACCGTCAGCTCGTCGGGGGCCACATCGTCGGGGATCGATGCCCGTCGTTCCCCCTGCTGGAGGTAGGGCCCATAGCGCCCGACGCGCGCCACGATCGGCTCTCCATCCGTCCCCAGGCCGAGGGGGATGGAGTTGATCTCCCGGGCGTCGATCTCGGCCAGGTGCGACGCCACCGTCGCCTTCAGGCCCAGCGCCCCCGTCTCGTCGACGTCGCGTCCCGCGGCGGAGGCGCCCAATGCCCCACTGCCGAAGTAGAAGCGGGTCAGCCACGGCAGCACCTCCTCGGTGCCGGCCGCGATCTCGTCGAGGTCGTCCTCCATCGTGGCGGTGAACCCATAGTCGACCAGGTTGGCGAAGTAACGCTCGAGCAGGCCGACCACCGCGAACGCGGTGAAGCTGGGCACGAGGGCCGAACCCTTCTTCCACACGTAGCCGCGATCGAGGATGGTGGCGATCACGCTGGCATAGGTGGAGGGACGGCCGACCCCGAGCTCCTCCATCGCCTTGACGAGCGACGCCTCGGTGAAACGGGCGGGCGGCTGGGTCGAGTGCGAACCCGGCTCGAACGCGGCGCCCTCGACCACGTCGCCTTCGGACAGCGGCGGGAGGACCACCTGGCGGTCCGCCAGCTCTGCGTCCGGGTCGTCTTCGCTCTCGACGTAGGCGCGCAGGAAGCCCGGGAACGCGATCACACGCCCGCTGGCCGAGAACTCCGCCTCCTGGCCTGCCGCGACGCCGTCGGCGACCTCGCTCACCAGACGGAGTTGCGCGCTCGTCCCGGTCGCGTCGTTCATCTGGGACGCCACGGTCCGCTCCCACACCAGCCGGTACAGCGCCAGCTCGTCACCCGACAGCTCCGCGCCCACCCGTTCGGGCGTGCGGAATGTCTCCCCGGCTGGGCGGATGGCCTCGTGAGCCTCCTGCGCGTTCTTCACCTTGCGCTCGTAACGGCGCGGCGCGTCCGGGACGTAGGCGTCGCCGTACATCTGTCGCGCTTGCGCCCGGGCGGCGGCGAGCGCCTCGTCCGAGAGCGTCGTCGAGTCGGTGCGCATGTAGGTGATGTAACCCTGCTCGTAGAGGCGCTGCGCCACTTGCATGGCGCGCTGGGCACTGAAGCGAAGCTTGCGCCCGGCCTCCTGCTGCAACGTCGAGGTCATGAACGGGGCGGCGGGGGAGCGGCGGAACGGCCGCTCGGTGAGCGAGCGAACGGAGAATGGGCGCCCCGCCAGCGCGCCGGCGACGGACCTGGCCTCCTCCTCGCCGAGCACCCGCGCGCCGCCCTTGCCCGTCTGCTCCCCCTCGTCGTCGAAGTCCTTGCCCGTCGCGATCGCCGTGCCACCGAGCGAGACGAGGGTGGCGCCGAAGCCCGCCGGCGCGGCGTCGTGGGAGAAGGTCCCCTCCACCCCCCACCAGGTGGCGGAGCGGAAGCGCATGCGGGCCCGCTCGCGCTCGACCACCATGCGGGTGGCCACGCTCTGTACGCGGCCGGCCGAGAGCCGCGGCATGACCTTGCGCCAGAGCACCGGGGACACCTCGTACCCGTAGAGGCGGTCCAGGATGCGACGCGCCTCCTGGGCGTCGACGAGCCGGCGGTCGAGATCCCGCCACTCGTCGACGGCGCGGGCGATGGCCTCGGGCGTGATCTCGTGGAAGACCATCCGCTTCACCGGCACCCGCGGCGACAGAACCTCGATCAGGTGCCAGGCGATGGACTCTCCCTCGCGGTCCTCGTCGGTGGCGAGGTAGAGCTCGTCTGCACCCTTGAGCTTCTTGCGCAAGTTGGAGATGACCGACTTCTTGTCGGGTGGGACGATCCACAGCGGCTTGAAACCGTTGTCGACGTCGACGCCGAGTCGGGCCCAGCTCTCGCCCTTGAATTCGGCCGGCACCTGGTCCGCCCCGTCGGGCAGCCCGCGGATGTGCCCGACCGAGGAGTCCACGATGTAGTCCGAGCCCAGGATCCCGCTGATCCGCTTCGCCTTGGCGGGGGACTCCACGATGACGAGGGCCTTACCCATGGCAGACCTCCTCGGCTCGGCGAGGCCGTGACGTCGTCGGACGTGCTCCTTGAGATGGGGTCATCGTGGGCAAGGTTGGGGGTCGGGCCGGTCCCGTGTCAAGGGTCCGTCCTGGCGGGTGATGCCGGGTCGCCAGAGCGCACGGGCCGCTGACCAGGTCAATCGGCGGTGGCGACCGCCGCTTTTTCGACCGGGGCCGAGTCGGCGGCATCGGCGTCCATCGCCTCGGTCCCCCGCTTGGAGAAGGCCAGAGCGCCCAGCAGAATCACCAGGGACACGCCGGCGATGGCGAGCCGTGCGCCGGTGTGGTTCCGCAGGGAGATCACGGCGGGGAGGATCAGCAGCGACACCAGGTTCATCACTTTGATCATCGGGTTGAGCGCTGGGCCCGCCGTGTCCTTGAAGGGGTCACCGACCGTGTCGCCGATGACCGCCGCCTTGTGGGCCTCGGAGCCCTTGCCGCCCTCGTTGCCGTCCTCGATGTACTTCTTCGCGTTGTCCCATGCCCCGCCGGAGTTCGACAAGGTGTTGGCCAGCAGCTGCCCGGTCAGGATTGTGCCCGCCAGGAACGCGCCGAGGGCGAAGTAGTTGATGCCGAAGCCGATGATGACCGGCGACAGGATGGCGAGCAGCGCCGGCGTCGCCAGCTCGCGCTGGGCCGCGGTGGTGCAGATGCCGATGACCCGCCCGTACTCGGGTTTCTCCGTGTAGTTCATGATGCCGGGGTGTTCTCGGAACTGGCGGCGCACCTCGAGCACGACGGTGCCGGCCGAGCGGCCCACGGCGCGGATGGCCAGCGACGAGAAGAGGAACCCGATCGATCCGCCGACGAGCAGGCCGATGAACGTCTTCGGGTTCGACACGTTGATCTGCGTGAAGGGGGAGACCAGCAGCTCGTTAGCCCGCAGGTGAAGGTTGAGCTGCGTATTGATCGTCTCGATGAACGCCGAGAACAGCGCCACGGCGGCGATGACGGCCGAGCCGATGGCCACGCCCTTGGTGATGGCCTTGGTCGTGTTGCCCACCGCGTCGAGGCTCACCATGATGCGCTCCGCCTCGCCGGTGAACTCCCCCGACATCTCGGCGATGCCGGCCGCGTTGTCCGACACCGGTCCGAAGCTGTCCTCGGAAACGACCATGCCCGCCGTGGCCAGCAGACCGATGCCGATGAGGGCGATGAGGTAGAAGGTCAGCTCGATGTTGCCGTCGCCGAGCCCGATGGCCACGCCGATGGCGATGGCGATGGCGATGATCGCCCACACCGAGGACTCGAGCCCGATGGAGAAGCCCGAGAGCACCGTCGTCGCCGGCCCGGTGCGGGCCGATGCGGCGATCTCCTTGACTGGTGACCGCTCGGTCGACGTGAACTGCTCCGTGATCTGACTGGCCACCAACGACAGGCCGACGCCGGTCAGCACCGCCCAGAAGACCTTCAGGTCGTGCACGTAGTACTGCGCCACCAACAGCGCGCCTATGACGGTCAGGAACGCGGCGAGCCAGAAGCCGCGGTTGATGGGCGAGAGGGCGTTGCGGTCACTCTTCCGTGCCCGAACCACGAGGACGCCGACGATGGAGGCGAAGATGCCGATGGCGGGCACGATCAACGGATAGAGCACCGCCGGCGTCGGGTTCTTGTGGATGGAGAGGAAGGCCGAGTACCCGAGGATGAGCGAGGAGATGATGGTGATCTCGTAGGACTCGAAGAGGTCGGCGGCCATGCCGGCGCAGTCCCCGACGTTGTCGCCCACGTTGTCGGCGATGGTGGCGGCGTTGCGGGGATCGTCCTCGGGGATCCCGGCTTCCACCTTGCCGACCAGGTCGGCGCCGACGTCGGCCGCCTTGGTGAAGATGCCGCCGCCCACTCGCATGAACAGTGCGAGCAGCGACGCGCCGAAGGCGAAGCCGATGAGGACGGCGGTGGCCGAATTCTGGAAGATGAGGACGATGGCCGTCGCCCCGGCCAGGCCGAGGCCGACGCAGAGCATGCCGGTGACGGCGCCGGTCCGGAACGCCACGCGGAGCGCGCCGGCCATGCCACCGCCCTTGGCCGCCGCCGCGGCGGTGCGCACGTTGCCACGCACGGCGATCGACATCCCGATGAACCCGGTCAGTCCCGAGAAGGCGGCGCCGAAGAGGAAGCAGATGACCCGGTAGAGCCCGTCCTGTTGGAAGGTCAGGGCGACCCCGCCGTCGGGCCTCACCACCTTGGTGGCGGTGAAGAAGATCAGGATGGCCAGCGGGATGATGATCATGGCGATGGCCCGGAACTGCCGGGCCAGGAACGCCTGGGCTCCCTCCTGCACGGCCTGGGCGATCTCCCGCATCTTGACCGTCCCTTGGTCCGCCCCCAGCACGCTACGAGCGAGCAGCAGTCCGGCTCCGATGCCGATGATGCCGGCCACGAGACAGATATAGAGCCACGTCTTGTCTGCCCCGCCCAGGTGGAAGGCCTGGTAGCCGCCCTCGGCTGCGAGGAGTCTGATCATGCCCGGTGTGCCCTTTCTGTTCCGCTTCGTCTGGCCGAGCCCGCCGGCGCCAGGTCCGTCGGGTGGCGCCGAGTGGTGCCTCGCTCCGGTGCGTGCAGCGCTCGGACCCCACCGCGGTCGGATGTCGTTCTCCCGGAAGGCGGCGCGCCGAGACGGCGCACCCGGTACCGGGCCGGAGGGGACGATAGCGACTCCGACCGGGCCGTTCCAAATCGCCCCCCGGATCGCCCCCCGGACGGCGGGGGACGGGCTCAGGTCTCGGTCGGGTCGGCCGGAGCGCCCTGGACCAGTTCGAACGAGGGGTTGAGCATGGCGGGCCGACGGCCCCAGGTCCCCACCATCCCCTCCGCCACGAGCCGTGCCCCCGGCTCGATGCCGGCAATCTTCGGTCGACCCTGGAACACGAGCAGCAACCCGCCGGAGCCGTCGCTCACCACACATTCGAGGTTCTGCGTACCGGCGCGGGGCTGGACGCGCACCGACTTCACCCGGCCCGCCACCCGCACCCGCTGGCGCGGCATGACGGCGGCGATCGGCGTGGTCGCCCCGGCGCGCTGCGCCAGGGTCTGGTCGGCGGCCAGGACGGTCTTGGCTTTCCGGCTCCCGTCGCGCCGCCCCGGTCGATCGTGGCCGGTCCGGCTCGACGGGTCGGTCCGCACGCCCTCCCCCTCGCCTCCCTGGCCCGGCGGCGCGCTGGTGAGGCGGGCCTCCTGGACCGACCGGCCGTAGGAGCGGACCCGATCGCTGAGCCGTCCCGGCAGGTTGAACGGGATGATGGTGGCGCTGACGTGCGGCACCTGGCTCAGGGTGGCGGCGAGCTTGTCCGCCGTGCGGTCGTGGAGGAACCGCTCCCAACCGCCGCCGTAGCCGCGACGCGGCAGCAGCACCGTGCACTCGGTGTCACCGTCGATCGTGGCGTCCGCGACGAGCTCGACCGCGGCCCTCAGCAGACGACGGTCGGGACAGTCGATGATGTCGAGCGGCACCCGGGCCAGACCGAAGTGGGTCCAGTCGTCCTCGAGCTGCCGCGCCTCCTTCGAATCGATGTCGAAGTGGACGGCGCGCAGGTCGTCGGGTGTGAGGGTCCGCGCGTACTGGAGGGCGCGGACCGCCGCCATGTCGAGGCGGTCGACGAGGACGACGACGACGTGGCGGCGAAGGAGCGGCTCCTCGGACGCCTCGGCCACACCGGACTCGAGCGCGTCGTCCTCCTCCTTGTACTGCGCGTGTGTGCGGATCAGCCCCAGGTACATCAGTGGCGCGACGACCACGATCAGCCACGCTCCCTCGCGGAACTTGGCGAAGGCGAAGATCAGCACGACGCTGAAGGACAAGAACGCAGAGAAGCCGTTGACCGCCACGCTGCGCCGCCAGTGCTGTCCCTTTTCCGTGAGGTGGTGCTTCACCATCCCCGACCCGGCCATGGTGAAGCCGGTGAAGACCCCGATGGCGTAGAGCGCGACCAGTCCGTTCAGCTGGGCCCGGTAGACGAGGACGAGGGCGAGGGCGACGGCGGCGAGCACCAGGATCCCGTTCGAGAAGGCCAGCCGGTGGCCGCGCCGCGTCAGTTGGCGCGGCAGGAAGCGGTCGCCCGCCACGAAGCTGGCCAGGTAGGGGAAGCCGTTGAAGCTCGTGTTGCCGCCGGTGTAGAGGATGAGCATGGTGGCCAGCTGCACGATGTAGAAGCCGAGGTGCCCGAGGGGGCTCGCGCCGAGGACGGCCTTGGTCTCCTGCGCCACCACGGTGGGCGACCCGATGGCGTACGGCACGGCGTGGGTCCAACGCGCCAGCATGGTGACCCCGAGCACGAGGAAGGCCAGCGTCGAGCTCATGACGACGAGCGTCTGGCGCGGCGTGCCTCGCCTCGGGCTTGCGGAAGCTGCTCACCCCATTGGAGATGGCCTCGAGCCCGGTGAGGGAAGAGCCGCCGTTGGCGAACGAACGCAGCAGCGAAATGAAGGCGAGCCCCATCAGCCAGCCGCCGCCCGGGGTACCGATGGTCCCGCCGTAGACCTGGTCGGGCGGAGGGAGGGGGATCGGATGGAGGAGGCCGAGGGCGGCCTTGACGTACCCAAAGATGATCACCGAGGCGAGGGAGAAGACGAAGAAATAGGTCGGGACGGCGAAGTAGCGGCCGGCCTCCCGGATGCCGCGCAAGTTCCCGAAGAGGAGGAGCAACACCACTCCGACCGTGATGGCCACGGTGTCGGTCGTGTTCGCCAGCGAGGGGATGGCGCTGGTCAGCGCGGCGGTGCCGGCCGAGGTCTGCACGGCGACCGTCACCGTGTAGTCGATGAGCAGCGCGACGGCGGCGATCTGCGCCACCTTGGGGCCGAAGTTGTCGCGCGCCACCACGTAGGACCCACCGGCCTTCGTGTACAGCTGGATCACCTCGAGGTACGACAGGGTCACGAAGAAGAGGACGCCGAGGATGGCCAGCGTGATGGGCACCACCAGGGTGAAGGCGGCCAGCCCGATGTAGGGCACCATCTGGGTCAGCATCTGCTCGGTGCCGTAGGCCGAGGACGAGATGCAGTCCGGTGCCAGCACCCCGAGCGCGACCGGCCGGCTCAGCCGTTCGGTGGCCAGCTGCTCGGTGACCAGTGGTGGTCCGAGCAGCTTGTTCTTCAGCCGGTAGCGGCGGCGCTCGGGAATGCTCTCCGGCGCCGTCCGCAAGGCGGTGTCACGTTCGCCGGGCGTGCCGGGTTCGCCGGGCGCGCCGGGTTCGCCGGGCTGCCCCGAGCGTTCAGCGACCCCGGGAGAGCCGTCGGTGGACCGGCCCTGAGAGCCGCTGGTCGTGGTCTGGGCCACGGCCCCACAGTAGGAGGTCCCGCCTCGCCGGCCCAGGCCGGCTTTGCATGCTCCCACCGGGCGTGTTGCACTGTGTCGTGCACGTGATCGTGGTGGGTTGCGGCCGGGTGGGCTCTGGTCTCGCTCTCTCCCTCAGCGCGGAGGGCCATTCCGTGGCGATCATGGACAAGGCGCCCCGCGCCTTCCGCCGTCTCAAAGGCTGGGACGGGCCCTGCATCGTGGGCTCGGGCTTCGACCGCGACGACCTCGAGAAGGCGGGCGCGCTCGAGGCGGACGCGCTGGCCGCGGTGACGAGCGGCGACAACACGAACATCCTCACGGTGCGCATCGCCCGCGAGACCTACAAGATCCCCAACGTCGTGGCCCGCATCTACGACCCGCGGCGCGCCGAGATCTATCAACGGCTCGGCATCCCCACGGTGGCCACGGTCACATGGACCATCGACCAGGTCCGACGCCGCCTGCTCTCCGACGCCGACGTGACGGACTGGTCGGACCCCTCCGGCCGCTTGACCCTCCTCGACCGCTCTCTGCCGGACGAGTGGGCCGGGCGCGCCTTGTGCGAGCTCGAGCAGCCCGGACGTCTCACCATCGTGGCGGTCACCCGAGGCGGGGTCCCGCGGCTCGACGCGCGCGACCTCGTCGGTCAGGAAGGTGACGTGTTGCATCTCGCCGTGCTCGACGAGGCGCGGGCGCGACCTCGACCAGGCCCTGTCCGGGGCCGAGGCGGCCGGCCGGTGACGGCCGGGCGCGGCGACCGCATGAGGGTGGCGATCGCCGGTGCCGGCAGCGTGGGCACCTCCATCGCGTCGGACCTCCACGCCAACGGCCACGACGTGCTGGTGCTGGAGCAGGATCCCGACCTGGTGGAGCGGCTGCGGCCCACCCTGGACGTGACCTGGGTGGCGGCCGACGCGTGCGAGGTCTCCTCGCTCGACGCCGCCGGCCTGGCCAGCGTCGACGTGGTCGTGGCCGCTACCGGGGACGACGAGGACAACCTCGTGATCTCGCTGCTGGCCAAGCAGGAGTTCGCCGTCCCGCGCGTGGTCGCCCGCGTCAACCACCCCAAGAACCAGTGGCTCTTCAACGAAAGCTGGGGCGTCGACGTGTCCGTGTCCACTCCTCAGCTGCTCACGGCGCTGGTCGAGGAGGCGGTCTCGGTCGGCGCGCTCGTCCGCCTTCTCCAGTTCCAAGGTGGCGCGGCCCATCTGGTCGAGATCACGCTGGCCGACGACTCGCCCGCCAAGGACACCGCCATCGCCGACCTCGACTTCCCCCGCGACGCCGTCGTGGTGGCGGTGGTGCGCGCCGACCGCCTCGTGGTCCCGCGCGGCGACACGACGCTTCAGTCGGGGGACGAGGTGCTCGTGCTCGTCGCGGCCGAGGCGGAAGACGCCGTCCACGCGTTGCTCATCAGCGCCGGCGAAGAGCACGCCCAGCCGGCCTGACGGCGGCTCGAAGCAGAGCGCTCGGCGCCTCAGCAGGCACGGATTCGCCCTCGGCCCCAGCTCCTCTGGACCGATCGTTCACGGTCGCGTCGGCCAACCGTCACGGGCGAAGGGGCTGGTGGCGGCGCCGGCCGTACAATTGCACCCATGGAGGCAGCGTTCTTCGACCTGGACAAGACGGTCATCGCCCGGGCCTCCATCGCAGCCTTCGGCCGCCCGTTCCTCAAAGGCGGGCTCATCACTCGCCGCCTGGTGGCGCGGGCCGCCATCTCGCAGCTGATCTACCTCTACTTCGGTGCCGACGAGGAGCGCCTCGCCCGGGTCCGTGAGTCGATGCTGGCCGTGACCAAGGGCTGGGACCGAGCCCAGGTCCGCCAGATCGTGCGCGAGACGATGCTCAAGACGATCGAGCCGATCATGTACGCCGAGGCGCTCGAGCTCATGGAGCTGCACCGGGCCGCCGGGCACCGTGTCTACCTGGTCTCGGCCTCTCCCGAGGAGATCGTCCTCCCGCTGGCCGATCTGCTCGGTGCCGACGGCGCCATCTGCTCGCGCGGGGAGGTCGACGAGCACGGTCGTTACACGGGCCACATGGCCTTCTACGCCGAAGGCGAGTCCAAGGCGACCGCCATCCGCGAGCTGGCAGAGCGCACCGGCATCGACCTCGCAGCGAGCAGCGTGTACTCCGACTCGGCCACCGACGTGCCCATGCTCGAGGCCGTGGGCCGGCCCGTCGCGGTCAACGCCGACCGGGCGCTGACCCGAACCGCCCGCGAACGCGGCCTGGGAGATGCGGCACTTCACCAAGCCCATCCGCCTCCGTGACCGCGTGGGACGCTCGACTCCGGTGGTGACGACGAGCCTTGCCGTCGCGGGCGCCGCGCTCCTGCTCTGGCGGCGTGGCCTACGCAGCCGTCACGCCGCGGCGACCGTGGCCGCCACCGGTAGCCCCGCCTGAAGCCAGCCGTCCAGCTGCCAGCCGAGCTCGTGAGTGCCGGCCCTGCTGCTGCGCTCCCGTCTACGCCTCTCGCAGGCGGCGGGCGGCGAGGACGCCGAGAGCGACCAGGACGGCAATGATCAGCAGCTTCTTCATCCCGGCGATCCTATGCCGTGTGCGGAGCCGCTCGGAACAGCGGACGCCGTCCCTCAGCCGGTCGTCAGACCGTGAGCAGGTCGCGTGCCCCGGTATCGGAGGAGGGGTGACGCAGCTTGGACATCGCCCGCGCCTCAATCTGGCGGATGCGCTCACGGGTCAGGTTGAAGTGCTCCCCGACCTCCTCGAGGGTGCGCGGCTCGCCGCGGTCGAGGCCGAAGCGCAGGCGCAGGATCTCGCGCTCACGCTCGTCGAGTGGGGAGAGCAGACGGCCGATCTCGTCGGGCAGCAGTGACACCGCCGCCACTTCGAAGGGCGACTCGGCCGAGCGGTCCTCGACCACGTCGCCGAGCTCCGCGTCGCCGTCCTCGCGGCAGCGGCTCGGACAGGGAGAGCGGCTCGGCCCGGAAGCGGAGCGCCTCGACCAGCTTGTCCTCCGGCATCTCGACCTCGATGCCGAGCTCGGCCAATGTGGCGGGACGGCCCAACTTGAGCTCGAGGCGAGCCTGCGCCTTTTGCACCCGTGCCAGGGTGTCTCCGGCGTGGACGGGCAGCCGGATGGTCCGTCCGGTGTTGGCGATGCCGCGGGTGATGGCCTGGCGGATCCACCACGTGGCATAGGTCGAGAACTTGAAGCCCTTGCGCCAGTCGAACTTCTCGACGGCGTGCATGAGGCCGAGGTTCCCCTCCTGGATGAGGTCGAGGAGCGGCAAGCCCGAAGCTTGATACTTCTTGGCGATCGACACGACCAACCGCAGGTTCGACTGAACGAAGGTCTGCTGGGCCTGTTCGCCCTCCATGACGCAGCGGCGCAGCTCACGCTTGCGCGCCGTCGTGAGTCCCTTGGGAGCCTTGGCCACATCGGACTCGGCCTCCCGGCCGGCCTCGATGGCCTGAGCCAGGCGGACCTCGTCGTCCTTGGTCAGCAATGGGTACTGACCGATGTCTGTCAGGTAGAGCCGTACGAGGTCTTCGTCGTCGCGCTCGATTCGTTCTTTGGCCAAGGTCGCCAAACCTTCCGTCCCTACGGCCACGGACGATCACTCGCCGGGCCAGCTCGCCTCGATGAACGCAGCAGAACGCCGCTTTCTGGCGTGCACGGGCTGCAGAGACAGTGTAGTGGTCGTGTCAAGACGCCAGACAGCAGGGAGGATGCGATTTTACGGTGAAATTAGGCCGCCTCCAGTCGACCCGTCCCGCCCCGCCGCGCCACGCCCTCGCCTCGGTCCTCTCAGTGGGGTACTCAGTGAGGGGCAATGGCGGATCCCTTCGACCCGGCCGCGCCGAGGCGCTCCTGGAGCCGACGGCCGCCCCGGACCTCCGCCAGGGCCGCCCGGCGTGCCTCCACCAGTACCTCCATGACCGGGGCCTCGCTGACGGGAGACGCCACCTCGAGGTGAGCCCCGTATTCCCCGGCGAGCCAAGGCAGCACAACGTCCACGAGGGCACCGAGGCGACGACCGGCGCCTGCCACCTCGCCGGGCGTCGTCTCCGAGAGAGGTGCCGCCACTCCCGGGGGCAGGCCCGGCGGAGACACGACCAACACGGCAGGATCGACGCCGGCGCGCACGGGAAGACGAGCCGCCCATCGCTCGGCGAGCACGCCGTGGCGCCGCGACACCGCGGCAAAGAAGACCCGCGTCTCCGGGGAGAACGCGTCATCCCCGGTTGCCGTCGCCCAACCGCCCGTCAGCTCGAAGATGCGGCCCTCCAGCCAGCAATATCCCCCCACTGACTCGCCCAGGGCCTCGATCCCGCGCCAAGACGTTCTGCTCCGCGTTTCGCCCTCGTCGTGGTGCCTTTCGGCCGGACCGACGTCCGCGGTCGCGCCGTCAGCCACCGCCGGACTCCTCCAGGGCGGAGGAGCGGTAGCGGTTGGTGATCGGCATGCGGCGGTCCTTTCCGAACGCCTTCGTCGTGATGCGCACCCCGGGCGGATTCTGCCGGCGCTTGTACTCGGCGCCGTCGACGAGGCGTACGACCTGGTCGACGATCGCCGGATCGAACCCCTCCCCGACCAGGTCGGCCGCCGTGCGATCTCGCTCGACATAGCCCTGGAGCACCGGGTCGAGCTCCTCGTAGGACGGCAGGGACTGGTCGTCGCGCTGGTCCGGCCGCAGCTCCGCCGAAGGGGGCTTGTCGAGCACCGCGTCGGGGATGGGCGCGACCAGCCCGTCGAGCACCGCCTGGGTGTTGCGCCACCGGCACAGCTCGTAGACGAGTGTTTTCGGCACGTCTTTGATCACGGCGAAGCCGCCGGCCGAGTCCCCGTAGAGGGTGGAGTAGCCGGTGGCCAGCTCGCTCTTGTTCCCCGTCGTGAGGACGATCCATCCCTTCGCGTTGGAGACGGCCATCAGCAGGACGCCGCGTAGGCGCGATTGGAGGTTCTCGTCGGTCAGGCCGAACGGCTCGCGCCCGAGAACCCCGGCGAGCATGGAGGCAAAGGCGACGTGCGCTGCCTCGATGGGCACGACGCGCACGTCGATCCCGAGCCGCTCTGCCAGCGAGACGGCGTCGTCCCGTGAGCCCTCGCTCGAGTAGCGCGAAGGCATGGAGATGCCGTGCACCCTCGCCGGACCGATGGCGTCGACGGCGACCGTGGCGACGAGCGAGGAGTCGATCCCACCCGAGAGGCCGATCACCGCATCGCTGAACCCGTTCTTCGAGAGGTAGTCGTGCGTCCCGAGCACGAGCGCGGCGTAGACCTCCGCCAGGTCGTCCTTGGGGGCGCGCGAGGGTGCCGGGTGCAGGGGCGGTCGCTCACCCGACCTGGGCGGCGTGACGACGATCCTCGGCCTGAACTCGGTCACGTCGGCGCGGCGCCGGTGGTCAGCTCCCACCGGGAGGTCGACCAGGACGAGATCGGTGTCGAACTGGGCCCCGGTGGCGACGAGGGCGCCGTCTGCCCCCACCACGAGCGAGTCGCCGTCGAAGACGAGCTCGTCCTGTCCTCCGACCTGGTTGACGTAGACGACCGCACACCCGGCCTCGGCCACCCGCTGGCGGAGCAGGGCCGCGCGTTCGGCGCGTCGGCCACGGTTGTAGGGGGACGCGTTGATGTTGACGACGACGTCCGCGCCGGCGCGTCCCGCCTGCGCCACCGGTCCGTCGTCGATCCAGATGTCCTCGCAGACGGAGACGCCGACCCGAGCGCCCGCGATGGAGTACAGGGTCGGCGGTTCGTCGCTCGCGATGAACCAGCGCCTCTCGTCGAAGACGCCGTAGTTGGGCAGGAAGTGCTTCCGGTACACGCCGGCCACGCGCCCTTTGGCGCACACGGCGGCCGCGTTGGCGAGTCCGTCGCCCCCGGGCGCGGCGCCGACGAAACCGACGACGACGGCGCAGTCCCCGGTGGCCGCGGCCACTTTCTCCAACGCGGCGACGTTGTCGGCCACGAAGCCGGGCTTCAGGAGAAGATCCTCGGGCGGATACCCCGTGATGGCGAGCTCGGGCGTGACGCAGAGGTCGGCTCCGGCCGACTCGGCTGCAGCAAGGGCGCGGAGCACGCGGTCCACGTTCCCGGGCAGATCGCCGACAACCGTGTTCAACTGCGCGGCGGCAATGCGCAGGGTCGACACGCATCAAATCTACCGGGGGACACGTGGGCGGCCTTCGTCTCCGCCGTGGCGCCGCGTCCGGTCTGGAGGGTCGGTCCGGCCAGTCCGGTCAGGACCGTTGGGTCGTTCGGTCGGGTCGACCCGTCAGCTCGGTCAGGTCGATCAGGTGGATCGGACCCGCCTCGTCCAGCGGCGGTGGTGACGGCCGCACCGGAGTGGTCCGACCGGCGCGCGACACTTGGGCGGTGCAGAGCCAGCGCGAGTACGTGCTCCGGACCGTCGAGGAGCGGGGCATCCGCTTCGTCCAGCTGTGGTTCACGGACGTGCTCGGGACACCGAAAGGCTTCAACATCACGTCGGCCGAGCTCGAGAATGCGCTCGACGAGGGGATGACCTTCGACGGATCCGCCATCGACGGCTTCAGCCGGGTGCAGGAGGCCGACGTCCTCGCTCGTCCGGATCCGACCACGTTCCAGCTCCTTCCTTGGCACCACGACGACGCGCAGGTGGCCCGGGTCTTCTGCGACATCGCCAATCTCGACGGGTCCCCGTTCGAGGGTGACCCGCGCCACGCCTTGCGCCGGACGCTCGAGCGCGCCCACGCCGCCGGCTACACGTTCTTCGCTTCGCCCGAGGTCGAGTACTTCTACTTCGCCAGCTCCGATCCGGCGCCGGGACCGGTCACGCTCGACTCGGGCTCGTACTTCGACCTGACTGTGGCCGACCTCACGAGCGACTTGCGCCGGCGCTCGGTGCTCATGCTCGAAGAGATGGGAATCCCCGTCGAGCACACCCAGCACGAGGATGCCCACAGCCAACACGAGATCGACCTGCGCTACACGGACGCCCTGACCATGGCCGACACGGTGATGACCACGCGCATGGTGATCCGCGAGATGGCGCGCCAGGAAGGCGTGTTCGCGAGCTTCATGCCCAAGCCGATCGCGGCCGAGCCTGGGTCGGGCATGCACACCCACATCTCGCTCTGGGAAGGCGAGCGCAATGCCTTCGTCGACGATTCGGACCGCTACGGCCTCTCCGACATCGCCCGGCGCTTCATCGCCGGACTCCTCACGCACGCGCGCGAGATCACCGCGGTCACCAACCAGTGGGTCAACTCCTACAAGCGTCTCGTCAGCGGTTCCGAGGCGCCGGTCACCGTCAGCTGGGCCCGCAACAACCGATCGGCGCTGGTGCGGGTACCCGTCGTGAAGTTGGGCAAGACCGAGTCCACCCGGCTCGAGTACCGCGCGCCCGACAGCGCCTGCAATCCATACCTCGCGTTCGCCGTGATCCTGGCCGCGGGACTGCGCGGCCTGGAGGAGGACTACCAGCTGCCTCCCGAGGCCGACGACAACCTCTTCACCCTCTCCACCAAGGAGCTGGCCCGCAAGGGGATCGAGCCGCTGCCCTCCAGCCTGCACGACGCCGTCAACGAGATGGAGGGCTCCGAGTTGCTCGCCGACACGCTCGGGGACCACGTCTTCGAATGGTTCATCCGCAACAAGCGAGCAGAGTGGGACGCCTACCAGGCCGAGGTCACCCAGTTCGAGCTCGACCGCTACCTGCCGCTGCTCTGAGGGCGCCATCCGCATGGACCCATTGCTCTGCTTCCCCAACGATCTCCCAGCCGAGGTGACCTTGGCGCTCCAGAGCGCGGGTCTCGGACACCAACGCGTCAGAGGACCGGACGAGGTCGCGCCGCCCGGTCCCGACGGTCGGACGCCCGGGTACTCGGGCGCCCTCGTCGTGGCGGGAGACGACATGACACCGGCCGTCGCCTTTTGCCGTCACGTGCGACTGCGCGAGGTGCCGCTCACCCCGCTGCTCCTCGCCATCCGCGCCGAGCAGGTCGGCGAGCTCCTGTTACGAGACGACCTCTTCGACGACTTCTGCGTCCTGCCGGCCCGGCCCGAAGAACTGGTGGCCCGCCTGCAGCACCTGTTCTGGCGCAGCGGCCAGAGCATGCGGCCCGACATCATCGAGTACGGACCGCTCATGTTGAACCTCGAGACCTACCAGGCCGCGGTCGCGGGACGGGTCTTGGACCTGACCTACATGGAGTACGAGCTCCTGCGGTTCCTCGCCGGGCACCCGGCGAAGGTGTTCACGCGCGAGACATTGCTCAGCCGGGTCTGGGGCTACGAGTACTACGGCGGTGCCCGCACCGTCGACGTCCACATCCGGCGCCTACGGGCGAAGCTCGGCGAGGAGCACGCCCACCTGATCCAGACCGTCCGCTCCGTCGGCTACCGCTTCGGGCAGGTGGCGTGGCACCCTGGCCCCTCACCCCGCAACGGGGCGCCTCCCACGACCGGGGACGGCGGGGGCACGGGAACGTCGGGAGCGAGCAGGGCGAACGCCCCCGCCACGTCTTCTCCTCAGACCACAGGGGCGTAGGCCCAGGCCTCGACCTCGACGCTGGCCCCGATGGGCAACGCGGCGACGGCGACGGCGGAGCGGGTCGGTGGCTGGTCCGTGAAGTACTCGACCCACACCGCGTTGGCGTCGGCGTAGTCCTTCATGTCGACCAGGAAGAGGGTGGTCTTGACCACGTCGGGGAGCGTGGCCCCTTCGACGGCGAGCACCTCCGCCAGGTTCTGCAGCGCCTGGCGCAATTGGGCGGCGGTTCCGCCTTCCGCCAGGGCGGCCCGTCCCGAGTCGTCCGTGACCAGGCCCACCTGACCGGACGCGATGACCCAGTCGCCGACCCGGCGCACCGGGGAATAGGGACCGACTGGTGGGCTCATCGTGTCGCCTCCTCTCGAAGGCGCAATGGTGTCACGTCCCGGCGCGGTGAACGCACGACCTCGCGCCGGGTCGGCCATCGTGCCGGAGCTCCTTCCGCCACCCAGGCCGCGGCGAGCGTGGCGGCGAACACCGCATCGGAGCCGTTGACCGGCCAACACCCCTCCTCGTGCACGCGCACGCTCACCTCGGGCACGTCGCGGGCGGCGAGGATGCCGAAGGAGCGGATGGTGAGATCCACCGGCTCGCCGGCGTCGTCCACCGCGATGCCCTCGCTCCAGACCAACCCGAGTGCCTGGTGGACAGCTCCCAGGACATAAGAGCGAAGGGTCACCGGGCACAGCACCGTCCCGGCCCACACGTCCACGCCGATCCGCCCGCGTCCGTCCGCCTCGAGTTCGACCTCGACCGTGGCGCGACCGGCACCCGGCACCGTGACAGTGGCGCGCCCGTTGCCCGCCGGCGCCGCCGGCGCGCGCAGCGCGGCGAGGACGGCGAGTACCTCGGCCCACCCGGCACCGCGCAGTTCGGGCGAGACCGGCGGACCGATGACGGGGACCTGTTCGATCTCGACGTCCGGCGCGAGGGCGAGTATCCGCGACACCAGACCGGACAGATCCGATGACCCGGCGCTCCGCCCGAGCCGCACCACGCCCGATCCGTCGTGGCGCAGTGCGATGGCGAGCGGTGGCCGTTTCGGGCCGCGTCGGACGACGTCCTCGCGCCGCCAGAGGACCCGCGCGGGCCGTCCCGTCTGCTCGGCCAGGCGCCGTGCCACGTCGGGTACGGGGCTGGCGCGCTTGCCCCCGAAGGCGCCGCCGTTGGCCAGGGGGGTGGCGGGCGCCCCCCCGGGGACGCACCAGCTGGCGTCGGGCTCGACGTAGGCCGGCTCCGACCACGTCGTCTGCAGGGTGAGCGCCCACGAACCAGACGGGACCTCCACCGGATGGGTGAGCGGAACCGTGCTGTTCCGTCCCTGGATTCGTCCGCGGCCGGCACGGGCCGCCCGAACGTTCGGCGCGGTGACGGCGTCCGCGCCGAGCTGCACCAGCGCGTCGGGAGGCGACGTGTCGTCGGCGAACCCGGCGTGGCCGAGCACCGCCTCGGTGCCCGAGACCTGCAGTGACGTCCCCTCCAGCTGGGCGCGCCATGACGCGAGCACGGGTCGCGTCGCGAGCGGTCCCCATCCGTGGGTTCCTGCGGGGAAGTCCCCGCCGTCCCACCCTCAGCGCCGAGTGCGGACAATGCCGCCTCGACGATCGATTGCCAGCCGGTGCAGCGGCACAGGTGAGCTCGGAGCGCGGCCTCGACGTCGTCTCGACCGGCGGTGGCGCGACCCCCGATGCTCGGGCCGAGCTCGAGCGCCGCGAGACGCATCAGGATCCCGGGCGTACAGAAGCCACATTGGCTGGCCCCGGCGCGCACGAAGGCACCGGCCCAGCGGTCGCGCTGCTCCGTGGGCACTCCCTCCAAGGTGGTGACCCGGCGCCCGGCCACGCGCCGCACCGGGGTGACACACGAGACGCGGGGAGCGTCGTCCACCCAGACGGTGCAACAGCCGCACTGGCCTTGCGGACTGCATCCGTCCTTGACCGAACGGCAGCCGAGCTCGTCTCGCAACGCGTCGAGAAGTGTGACTCCGTCAGCGACGCGGACGGGGTGTCCGTTCAGGACGAACGAGACGTCGCGTCGGGATGCCTCGGATGACTGAGGGGCGGAATCGAGTTCGGACGACGGGCCCGGATCTTCCGCGCCCGTGGGTGAAATTCGTCCGTCGCCTGTGCCGCTCAGGGGGACCTGTGCCGGTAGCTCAGCTGAAGGATGACCCGCAGCCACACGTCCGGGTGGCATTGGGATTGGTGATGTGGAAGCCCGCGCCCTGAAGCCCGTCACTGAAGTCGAGCATCGAGCCGGTGAGCAGCTCGGCGCTCGCCGCGTCGACGACGACCTTGACCGTTCCGAACTCGCGGACCACGTCGTCGGTCATCACCTCGGAGTCGAAGAACATGTCGTAGCTGTAGCCCGAGCACCCGCCGGGCTTGACCGCGACGCGCAGCGCAAGCGCTTCGCCCTCTTCCTCGGCCAGCAGCTCGGCGACCTTGGCCATTGCCGCGTCGCTGAGAGTGACCGGCGCCGGCTTCTTCCCGATGTTGACGGACGTCGAGATGGTCGTCACTGCTCCTCCTGTGCGATGCGTGGCCTGTGCGAGCGGTTGCTCGGCATACGGTGCCTCGTGGGGACATGTTACCGGCGGCCCATCGAAGAGGGCACGCCGCCAGAGAGGCTCCAGGCTGGAAAGCAGGCCCACGCAGGTAGAATGGCCACATGACCCCCGGGTCCTCCCCACCTCCCGATCCGCACGCCGACGCTGCCCGGGGAGCGCGGCGCCCGTGAATCAGAGGTGCTCGAACGCCTGCGGGCCGTGATCGACCCCGAGCTGGGCGACAGCATCGTCGACCTCGGCATGGTCCGAGACGTGTCCGTCACGGGCGCAGACGTCGTGGTGGACGTGGCCCTCACGGTGGCTGCCTGCCCGCTGCGCACCCAGATCGAGCGCGACGTCGTCGGCCACGTGGAGACACTCGACTGGGTCGATTCGGCGGAAGTGCACATCGCCGCCATGGACGCGGAGGAACGAGCTGCGGTCATGGCCCGTGCCCGGTGGAAGGCCCGAGAGGACGCGCCGGAGACGGCGGTGCCGAGGAACGGCGCGGGTGCTCGCCGTGGCGTCGGGCAAGGGTGGCGTGGGCAAGTCGTCCGTGACGGTCAATCTGGCCGTCGCCTTGGCATCGCGTGGCCTGAGGGTGGGGATCCTCGACGCCGACATCTGGGGGTTCTCGGTGCCGCGGCTGCTCGGGATGGAGGGCGACGTCGAAGCCCGACAGGGGAAGATGGTCCCACTCGAACGGACAGTGGGCCGTGGTCTCGTCCGCGTACTGTCGATGGGTTTCCTCGCCGACGAGGAGACCGCCATCATGTGGCGGGGCCTCGTCCTCAGCCGGGCCGTGCAGCAATTCCTCCAGGATGCCCACTGGGGCGACATCGACTACCTCCTGATCGACCTGCCACCCGGCACGGGTGACATCCAGATGGGCCTCGCCCGGTTGCTGCCGCGCACGGAGCTGCTGGTCGTGACGACACCACCGCTCGCCGCCCAGAAGGTCGCGGCCAGGGCCGCCGACATGGCCCGGCGCGGCTACCTGCGTGTGGCCGGGGTGATCGAGAACATGAGCGACTTCACCTGCGAGCATGGCACGACGTACGAGCTGTTCGGCTCGGGCGGCGGCGAACGCCTGGCGCGCAGCCTCGGGGTCCCGCTCGTGGGGTCCATTCCGTTGCACCCCGACCTCGCCGCCGCAGGCGACGCGGGCGAGCCCGTGGCGATGCCCGGCAACCAGAGCGAGCTGTCCGACGCGTTCTCCGCGCTGGCCCGCACGATCGCCGAGGACGTCGCGCCGATCGTCGAGACCGACGGGTGCACGGCGCGGATGCTCGAGCGGGTGGTGGCCGCGGTGGCCGCGGGTGAGGCCGGAGCAGGGTCGCTGAGCGACGCCCCAACGGCCTGAGCGCCCACCACCCGTCCGGACCACCTGAGAGCGCACATCCAGGGACGCTGCGACGTCGTGCCGACCTGCTTGTCTCAGGGGTGGGTCTTGGCGTGCAGGTTCGCCGGCCAGGTCTTCAGGTGGAGGACCAGTGGCTCTCGACGGTGTCGGCTCCCGCGGGAGCGTCGACGAGCGCCCGGCCTTCGTGCACCAGCGCGCGCAGATGAGCCCACAGCGAGAAGCGCGCCACAGGGAGCTGACGATCGGTGACGTCGCCGTAGGCGGCTGCCAACAGGTCGTCGACCGTGACATCGCGCCGGGCGACGAGGGCAGCCGCCACCTTCTCGTGGCGATCCTTGCGATGGGCCACCAAGGCGTCCACCACGTCGTTCACATGGTCCATCACGCGTCCGTGTCCGGGCCCGAGCGTGCGCCACGGCGGTTCGCCGTCGCGTACTCGTAGGAGACTCGACAGGTACTGGTGCAGGTCACCATCGGGGGGCCGGATGACGACCGTCGAGCCGTGCATCACGTGATCCCCCGTGAGCAACATGGCGTGCTCCTCGACCGACCAGCAGAGGTGGTCAGATGCGTGGCCTGGCGTGTGCACGGCGCGGAGCGTCAGGCCACCAACGTCGAGTTGGAATCCTTCGCCGGCACGACGGTCCGGCTCGAACCCCTCTCCGGGTCCGAAGCCGATCACCGGCGCACCGGTGACCGCGGCGAGCGCCGCGGCTCCAGGAGCGTGATCCACGTGTGTGTGGGTCACCACGATGGCCCGCACCGATCCGAGCGCAGAAGCCGCCGCAACGATGGCGTCGGTGTGCGCGGACAGTCCGGAAGGGCCGGGGTCGACCACGACCGGATCGTTGTGTCCGACGAGGTACGTGTTGGTGCCCGGACCGGTCATGAGGCCCGGATTCGGTGCGGTGAGACGCTGGACACCCGGTGCGACCTCGTCCACCCGGCCGGGCTCCGGGACCGGGCCGAGGCCGAAGTCGGGAATCGCCCTGATCACGAGACGACCCGGGCGGTCACGCTGCGACGGCGCGATTCACGGTGCGCCAGACGGTGCCGCAGCTGGTGCCACGCTCAGTCGCCGGGCCTGGGCCCCGGTGCGGTGTCGGGACCCTCGAGATTGGCCTCCATGGAGACGGCGCGGACGGCCTCGTTGAAATCGACCCGGGCCACGTCGCCCGTTGGATCCGGCACGGGGGCCTCCTCGTAGGAGGGGTCGCCCGGCAGCACGATGCGCATGCCGTTGCCGTCGGCCACGACGCGCGGCTCGATGATGGGAACCGAGCTCGAGGCGCGGGCTGCCGCCGCGAGCAGCTCGGCGCTGGTGGAGAAGCGGCTGATCACCTGGAGGTTGCGGATGGTCGGAAAGATGATCTCGATCTCCCCCGACCGGTGGCGGGCCAACGCCTTCTCCGGCGTGATCCACACCTCGGCGATCGTCTCGCCCGCCGAGTGCGCCGCCTTCTGGGCGGGCGGAGCTGCTGCAACGAAGAAGCGGGTGTCGTAGCGACGCGGCGCCCCCCGAGGCGTGATCCAGTGGGCGAAGTAGTGGATGTCACCCACCTGCATGGCCAGGCCCTCGTCACCACAGAGGTCGAGGAAGCGCCGGGACCCGGCGTTGACCTCGATCCGGGCGGCGGCAAAACGCGCCTCCTCGTCGGGATCACCGGTCAGCAGAGGAGGACCGCCGGGGCGCTCGGCGAGAAGCAGCCCCGCCTCCTCGAACGTCTCCCGCACCACGGCGACCCAGTAGGCCAGGCCGCCCGACCCCACCCCGAGCACGGCGCTGGCCTGCGAGTCGGTTCGGCCGGCGCACGCGGCTTCCGCTTCTGCTCCCCCGTCGTGAGGGTCCACCGCCCCGCCGGGGAAGACGTAGGCGCCGCCGACGAAGTCCGAGCGCAGGTTGCGGCGCACCATCAGCACCTCGAGCGATGGCACGCGTCCTGTCCCGGCCGCGTCGCGCACGAGCATGACGGTGGCGGCAGGGCGGATCGGGACATCGGCGCGGGCACCCGAAACCGGCGGGGTCGAGTTCGGGGGCACGCCGGTGAGGCTAGTGGTGGCATGGGGCGGCGCCCCCTGAGACGCCGCAGCCCTTGGGTAACCTGACCCAACCCATGAGCGTGCCCGCCCGCGAACTGACGTCCGCGCCCGTCGGGCGCCGCTTCCCGCGCCGCTTGGTGGCTCTCGGGCTGATCGGCCTCGCCATCGTCCTCCTCGGGGCGCTCGTCATCCAGCGCGACGCGGCGGGGCCGGGCAACTCGTCCACGGTCGAGACGTTCAACGCGGCACCAGCGTCGCTTCTCACCTCACTGAAGACGGTGCCGGCACACGTGTTCGACACCATCGGGACGGACTCGCCGGCCGTCCCCGTCACGCCCTTGCAACCGACCGGCCGCCGCACCGTGTGGACGGCCACCGACGCCTCGGGATCGTCCAAGCCGGTGGTCTTCTTCTACGGCGCCGAATTCGCGCCCTATGCGGCAGCCGAGCGTTGGCCGCTCGTCGTGGCGCTGTCGCGCTTCGGCACCTTCACGCAACTCGGCGAGGTCCAATCAAGCGCGACCACGGCCTTCTCCGACCTGGCCACGTTCACTTTCTGGCAGTCGAAGTACTCGAGCCCGTATCTCGCCCTCCAGACCGTCGAGCGCTACAGCACTCTGAACCCGACCGGCGCGCGGTACACCGGTCTCGAAGCTCCCGACACCCGGCAGGCCGCGGCGGTCGCGACCTTCTCGCACGGGTCCCGAACCTTCGCGCTGGTCGACGTGGCGAGCCGCTGGGTGATCGACGGCGCCAGCTTCACTCCCGGTGCCCTCGACGGGCTGACGCAGAACCAGATCGCGGGCGCACTGACCTCGCCGGCCAGTCCGCTGGCACAGGCCGTGGTGGCGTCGGCCAACGAGATCTCGGCGGGCATCTGTTCGGCAGACGGGGAACGCCCCGGTTCGGTGTGTCAGAGCCGCGGGGTGGCGGACGCGGAGCGTCTGCTCAACGAGCAGACCTCGAGCTGACCGTCTGCTCAAGGAGCAGACTTCCGACCAACTCCGACCAAGCGGAAGGCTTCCGGCTGAGGACCTCCGGTCGGGGCGTCGGCGCGGCGCGCCCGAGAGGGCGGCGCAGTCAGCTGGCCCGGCGGTCCAGCATCACCTTTCGCTCGACCTCGTTCATGCCACCCCAGATACCGTGGGGCTCACGTATTCGGATGGCGTAGTCGAGACACTCGCCCCGGACCCGGCACTGCTCGCAGATCGCCTTGGCGCGGAGTTCACGCCCGGCTTTCTCCTCTTTCCGCTCCGGATGCGAAGGCGGGAAGAACACCGCAGATTGCGGGCCCCGGCACGCTGCCTTCAACTGCCACATTTCAGATCCCTGGCGCATGAAACCCCCCGGTTCCCACCTCGGCACCCCTACCGCGGTCAACCTATCGCTGGCCTCTCCGCGCTATCAAGGGCCTTGACCAGGAATTTCCCGCGATTTAGCGCACCCCTCGGAGGGATGCCGCGAGCAGGGACCACTACGCTCGGCCAGGCATGGACGTGGCGACCTTCTGCGCACAGAGCCACGTCGTCGTCGTCGCCGGGAAGGGTGGGGTGGGCAAGACGACGATCTCGGCTGCACTGGCTCGGCTGGCCGCCGGAGCGGGGATGTCCGTCCTCGTCGTCGAGCTCGAAGGAAAATCGGGCATCACGGACTCCTTCGGGCACGGCGAGGATCTCGACTACGAAGAGGTCGAGCTCCTGCCATCCGGTTCGCCGGGAACGACCGGTCGTGGGGCGGTTCGGGCACGTCGCCTGACGCCGGACGACACGCTCGTCGAGTATCTCGAAGACCATGGACTGCGGCGCGTGTCCAAACGGCTGGCGCGCTCGGGCGTGCTCGACGTCGTTGCGACCGCCATCCCGGGTATCCGGGACGTCCTCGTGCTCGGAAAGGTCAAGCAACTCGAGCGCGGCGGCGGCGCGGACTTGATCGTGGTGGACGCCCCAGCGACCGGTCATGCCATCACCTTCCTGACCTCCGCCAGCGGGCTGCTCGGCGCGGCCCGGGGCGGCCCGTTGCGGTCGCAGGCCCAAGACGTCGTGGATCTGCTCTCGGACCCGGTCCGCTGCCGCGTGATCCTCGTCACGCTGCCTGAAGAGCTGCCGGTGAGCGAGGCCATCGAATCGGCCTACACGCTCGAGGACCAGGCGGGGGTGCAACTCGGTCCCGTCGTCGTGAACGCCGCCGATCCCGAGCCAGTCGGACTGGACCGACCGGCCGCCGAGGTGGTGGCGGCGGCGGGACTGACGGTGCCGGCCTCACACATCGAGGCCCTCGAGGCGGCACGGCGTTTCCGTCTCGAACGCCATGCGGTCTCCGCCGAGCAGGTCGACCGCCTGGCACGCGAACTGCCCCTGCCCCACCTGATCGTCCCGGCCCTCCCCCAGGAGACGATCGGTCCGGCCGAGTCCGCGACCCTCGCCGAGGCGCTCGGTGCGGCGGTGGAGGGACTCGTGACCGAGAGCGCCCGACCGTGAGCGAGGAGGGCGGCGCCGTGATCTCCCGCGACGGAGGATCGACGGCCGTGCCCGGCGGCACGTCGGACGGCACTCCGACCGACGGGGACTCGTCGTTTGCCTCGGACGCGGCCTCGCTCCGAACGCTCGTGTCCGAACGGACGGTGGTGGTGTGCTGCGGATCCGGTGGCGTCGGCAAAACGACCGTCTCGGCGACCTTCGCCCTCGCCGCAGCGCGTGCCGGTCGGCGGTCATGTGTGGTGACGGTCGACCCCGCACGACGCCTGGCCGACGCGCTCGGCGTGGAGAGCCTGCCCAACACGCCGACCGAGGTGGCCGGTGAGTGGCCCGGTCGCCTGCACGCCCTGATGCTCGACGCCAAGGGGACGTTCGACGACCTCGTCCATCGCTATCCGCGCAGCCCCGAGCAGGCCGAGACGATCATGGGCAACCGCCTCTATCAGAACCTCTCGGGTGCTCTCAGCGGCACCCAGGAGTACATGGCCATGGAGAAGCTCTACGAACTCGTCAACTCGGGCGAGTTCGACGTCGTCGTGGTCGACACGCCCCCAACGCGCAATGCCCTCGACCTGCTCGACGCGCCGCGACGCCTGACGCGGTTCCTCGAGAACCGGCTCTTCCGGGCCATTCTCGTCCCGACGCGGATGTCGATGAGGGCGGTGGGGATGGCGACGCAAGCGCTCCTTCGCACGATCGCACGGGTGGCGGGCGCCGAGATCGTCCAGGACGCGGTGGCGTTCTTTCAGGCCTTCGACGGCATGGAGGACGGCTTCCGCAGCCGGGCGGCGGCCGTGCGCGAGCTGCTGGCCGACCCGGGCACCGCCTACGTGCTCGTGACCTCGGCGCGCCCCGACGCGGTCGAGGAGGCCAGCTTCTTCGCAGAGAAATTGCTCGAGCGCGACGTCGCGGTGTCCGCGCTCGTTGTGAACCGGATCGCGCCGTGGTTCGGCGGTGGCGGCGGGACCAACGGTGGCGAGAGCGGCGAGAGCGTCGGCGGGGTGGCGCGCGACGGCGGAGTCGATGCGGTGTTCGAGACACACGGCGAACTGGCGGCACTCGAAGAGAACCTTGCGGTCCTCGACGGCGTAGCGGCGCGGGAGGAGGACGCCTACGGGGATTTGGCGGCCCAGTTGGCACCCGCACCGGTCGGTCGCATCCCGTTGTTCGGCCACGACGTGCACGAGGTGGCCGCGCTGGAGCGGGCCGCCGACTGCTTGTTCAACTGAGCTGCTCTGCACCTCTCTGGGCGCGCCGATGTCCAGCTCCCAGACCGCAGATGCCGGCCCAGGCTTGTTTTCGGACGAACCGCGGCAGTCCGGTAGTGTCCGCTCCGTGCAGACGATCCTGGTCGCGAGCGATGCGCCCACGCTGCGCAAGGAGGTCGAGGCGGTCATCAGCGGGCCCGACACCGAGGTGCGCACGGTCACCTCGGGTCCTGAGGTCGTGAGCTTCGTCGCCGAGGAGTCGCCCGACCTCGTGATCGTCGACATGCAGATGGGCAACATGGGGGGGATGGCAGTCTGCCTGGAGCTCCGCCTCCAGGAGTCCTACGACGCGGTCGACCACATCCCCGTGCTGATGCTGCTCGACCGCCGCCCCGACGTGTTCCTGGCCCGGCGTTCGGGAGCCGAGGGCTGGCTGGTCAAGCCGTTGGATCCGCTTCGGCTCCGGCGGGCGGTGGCCACTCTGCTCGACGACGGCACCTACGCCGACGACTCGTTCACCCCGATGCCGGTGCTGGTGGACGCCGGTCCCCAGCTCCAACCCGGATCGCAACCGGTCGCCTGACGCGGCGCGACATGGTGCCTCCAGGCCGGCACAACCCCGACACTCCGCCGGCCCGACGCTCCCTCAGGTTCTGGCGCCGCGACCCCGACGAGCGGGCCGAGGGCAGGACCCATCGCTCCGGACAGTCGCTGCAGGCGGAGGCATCCGAGCAGGAGCGAATCATCACCGAGGCCCTGGCCGACCTGCGTGACATGGACGTGCGCGAGGTGATGACACCACGGGTCGACGTCACCTACCTGACCATCCCCGTCCACGCCGAGGACATCGCGCGAGCGGTGCGGACCTCTGGGCACAGCTGCTTCCCGGTCGTGTACGACGACCTCGACGATCTCGTGGGGATCCTCTTCGTCAACGACATCTTCCGCACGGGTGACGGTCGACATCGGCAGGCGAACGGGTCGGCGGTCCGAGACGCCACCGACCCGAGTCCGCTCGAGATCTCACGCAAGGTGCGCCAGCCCTACCTGCTTCCCGAGTCGCTGGGCGTGCTCGAGGCGCTGGCCGACATGCGCAAGCGCCGCCGCGCCGTCGCCGTGGTGGTCGACGAGTACGGCGGGGTGGCCGGACTCCTGACCGTCAAGGACCTCCTCGAGCCGCTCGTCGGTGACCTGCGGGACGAGTTCGACCAGGCTGAGGAGGCGCGCATCGTGCGTGTCGACGGGCAGCGATGGCTCATGGACGGACAGACGAACGTCGACGACGTACGTGAGCGGCTCGGCGTCGACATCCCCGAAGGGGAGTACGTGACGCTGGGCGGGTTGCTCTTCTCCCGCTTCGGCCACATCCCCGACGAGGGCGAGGAGGTCCGGGTGGGCGAATGGGACCTCAAGGTGGTCGAGATGGACAAGCGCCGGGTGGCCCAGGTGGTCGCGACCTTCGCCGGCACCGGGGAGGGACCGCTCGACACCAGGGGGGACGAGGGCCGGAACCCACGCGCCGATGCCAACGGCCGGCAGCCCTGGGCCGGCGCCGAGCCGGATCCACCGCCCTAAGGGCGGAGTAGAGTTCGGGATCTGCCCCTTCTGAAGGGACGGACGGGCTGTGGCGCAGCTTGGTTAGCGCGCTGCGTTCGGGACGCAGAGGTCCCCGGTTCAAATCCGGGCAGCCCGACTCAAAACCCCTGTCAGGGCCTCAGGATTCGGAGGTGCCCGACCCTTCGGAAGGATTGGCGCGCAAGTGGCGCGGAGATTTTGTGCTTGAGGCCTTTTTGGCTTTTGCGCCGAAGAAGCGCTCGCCAATGACGTCCGCTGCGGCCCGGTCGATTGTCGCCGGGGCCGAGGCGTAAACGGCCAGTGTCGTCCTCGGGTCGGCATGGCCGAGCCGGGTCTGCGCCGTCTTCACGTCGATCCCTTCCACGACGAGCGTGGTGGCGTTCAGCCGCCGCAGGTCGTGGAAGCCGGCGCCGGCACAGCCTGCGGCCGCTGCGGCCGGGAGCCACACCCGGCGGCGCCAGTTCGAGTAGCGCAACGGCCCACCCGCCTCGTCGGTGAAGACGAGTGCGTCGGTGTCGTCGTCGGTGAACCCGGCGTGATCGAGGTGGGCCGACAGCATGGCCACGATGACCTTGGGCATGAACATGGTCCGTTTGCCTGCCTTCGACTTGGGCGGGCCGAAGACATTGCGGCCACGGGTCCCCCGGACGAGCGGCTCGGCCACCGCAAGCCGCCCGGCGTCGAGATCGAGCCGGCCGACCCGCAGGGCGGCCACCTCGGACCAGCGCAGTCCGAGTGCCGACCGAGTGCCGACCGAGTGCCGACCGAGTGCCGACCGAGTGCCGACCGAGTGCCGACCGAGTGCCGACCGAGTGCCGACCGAGTGCCGACCGAGTGCCGACCGAGTGCCGACCGAGTGCCGACCGAGTGCCGACCGAGTGCCGACCGAGTGCCGACCGAGTGCCGACCGAGTGCCGACCGAGTGCCGACCGAGTGCCGACCGAGTGCCCGGCCAACTCCATTGTGGGACTGTCGGAAGGCTCACAACGCGGCCCTCAAGGATCCGCTTCGCCGGCCTCCGGCCGTCCTTGACCGCCGCTCCTTGCGGAGCCGAGCTGCCGTAAAACGGGATCGCTGTAATACAGCTATACTGTCTGCATGAACCGGGGAACGAGCTTCGTCACCGTCCAGTCCCGTGGAGTCATCGCGATCCCCACGGCCATCCGGCGCCAATTCGGATTGGACCGACCAGGTGCCCAAGTCGAGGTGATCGAGCGTGACGGAGAGATCATCCTGCGCCCCCACGTTCCCGTCCCATCCGATCAGGCATGGTTCTGGGAGAAGCGGTGGCAGAAGATGGAGCGTGAAGCCGACGAGGACATCGCCGCCGGACGGGTGGCGACATTCGAAAACGTGGATGACTTCCTCGACGACCTCGATTCGTGAGATTCGAGCGCACCGAACACTTCAACGCCGACTACCGACGACTGTCGAAGGCGAATCAGGAGCTCTTTCGACGGGCGGCTCGGGAGTTCAACGATGCATGCGACGTTTTCATCGACAGCAACGATCCATCGTCATGGCCGGCCCGCCTCCGAGTGAAACCTGTTGTCAATGCTCCGGGCGTCTTCGAAATGACATGGAACTTCAGTGGTCCCGACGGCCGAGCGACGTGGGAATGGACCACCGTGGGCGGTTCCAGTGGATCCCAACATCCAGCGGTGCGTTGGCGAAGACTGGGCGATCACAAGATCTTTCGAAATCCGTAGTCCTTCAGATAACTGACAATCGCTTGCTGAAGGCAGCGACGAAAGGTTGGGAAGAGCCGACTGGGTCGCTCGAGACCGGCGTATGGGGATATTTAGCCTGGCCTTCAACGAGGGCGATTCTTGGTCCCGATACCTGCCGTGATGATGAGAACAGCCGCCTCGTCATCGACGTCTGCCGTGTGCCAAACCCCCGGACGATTGATCACAGCCTCGCCCTGATTGAGCACAGCCGACCGAACTTGTCCATTAATTTCTTGGAGGAGTGTGATGGTTCCCGCCGTGCACACAACCAACTCTTCCCCTAACGGGTGCATCTCCCACGACTCCCACGACGCTCTGTATCGGTGCATCGAGACGAGTCGCCCCTCGACCCCATCGGAATCTGTGCGTGCTTCATAGCGCTCGTACCATTCAAGGTTGCCGGTGAACGGCTCCTGGGGAACCACCCTCGCTCCGAGACCCAAGTGGACTGGATTCGTTTGAAGGTTGAAGACGGCGTCATCCATGACGTAAGTGTGACGATGTGAAAATGCGTTGTCTACCGAGAGTCACCCTCCCGGCGATTGGGGATACTCGGCACATGCCCCATTGGAGTGCCATGCTCGCGTTGTGAGGACGCCCTTGAATCCCGAGATGGAACCTTTGGCTGTTCTTCTGGGAACCTGGTCAGGGTCCGGTCACGGCGAATACCCAACAATCGATGCTTTTGACTACGAGGAAACCATCAATTTTCTCACGTCGGTAAGCCGTTCCTCTCTAATGGTCAAGTCAGTAAGCACACTGCCGACGGTCGCCTCCTTCACGGGGAGACTGGCTTCTGGCGCATGGCGAATCCAGGCTGGGTCGAACTCGTCGTGTCGCACCCAAATGGAATCGTGGAAGTCGCTGAAGGCACTATCCGGGACTCCACCATTTTGCTGCGATCGACCTACGTTGCCCGCACCAGATCTGCCAAGGAGGTCACGGCGATCGAACGTGACTTCACTATTGAGGGTGAGATTCTCCGTTACTCGCTGCGGATGACAGCCGTCGGACTTCCACTTTCCCACCATCTCTCTGCGGAACTACAACGCATTGAATGACTAGGAGTGTCCCTCCTACCCGGCCGTAGGGGGCGTTTCAGCGCGAATGTTGGTCGACACATACCGCTCCAAGATCGGCCGGGGTTATGACGTGCATCTGCCTGCCACTCACATCCCGAACGATGTCCGCTGTAGGGCCTCGATGGCCTCGGACGAGCCACAGATCTCCACGTCAGCCGCGTCCGTCGCCCGAAAAGAAACAGGAGCAACTCGCCGGGAAGCCCGCTCAGGCGAGCGGTTGGTTGCCCCCTCCGTGCTCTGATGACCTTGTCCGTTCCGGCCCACACGAGGTCGAGCCCGGCGCCGCGTAGCCGGCGCGATAGGAACCAGGGCATACGGCCGACATTGCGGAAGAGCGCGGCGTCTTCTGCGGGAGGGTTGGTGCGGGGTCCTAAGCCGTTTGCGCGGCGCACGTCCTCGTGGTGGACGAAGAACTCGTTGAGGTTTCGCGACCCGACGTACCCATTCGATTCGGAAGAAACCGTGCGGTGGCCCCGATCGAATGGTGGCGACGAGATCCGTGAACCTCGTTTCCGTGAGCCCGACTCGTCGCCGTTCGGCGAACCGACCCCAAGCGCCGGGAACTACGAGTCCTGGGGCGGCGAGAAGGTCGTGTTCACGCAGGACCAGGTGGGCCGCGAGGTCGTGCGTTGTCCAAGGATCGAGGAGCGTCGGAGCTCGGGGGCCGAGTTCGTCCAATAGATCGCAGAGCTGCTGGCGCTCGACGGCGTCGTAGGGCAAATCCACGTTGACCGAGCGTAGCGATCGCCCGGCGAACATGCGGAGGATTTCCCGCCGAAGCTCGGACGCTGCCCTTCGGCCGCCCTCCTCTAGGGCTTCTACGCAACCGTTCGCCATTTGCGAATGGCACGAACAGCGTGTCCCAGGATCACCGATTTCACTCGCGACATAGCGACCTGGGCGCTCGGATGATGTCTCAGGAAGAGTCGCCATGGTGCCCAAGGGGTGCCCCCGAAGTGCCGAACCGTGCGCATGCAACCTTCGCGAGCGTAGGTACCCGATGGCAGGCTTCTGAAGTCGTCGAAACGCCTCCGACTATGAAGTCCGCCGGATCTTCAACCGGTCGCCCCTGGATCAGATCCGCAAATGGCAGGGTCGGATTTGAGTAAATAGAATTTCTGCCCTCTGTGCACTTTGGCGCGGAAATGGCGCGGAACGCCGGAGAAGTGCGGTATTTGTTGGTCCGCAACGGTCAGCGGAAAATCCCCGCATGTCGGCATCTAGCTGGATGTTCTCTGAAACGGCAGGACCGACGAAGGCCGGCCAAATTGGGCCGGGCTCTGTTCGGGACGCAGAGGTCCCCGGTTCAAATCCGGGCAGCCCGACTCTGAGGTGCCTGTTCAGAGCGGTGGCGGCCGGCCGTAAGGGTCCACCATAGGTTAACTCGCGAGAGCGTAGAGTTGCTGTGTGGAGCTGTCGCCTGAGGAACTGGCCGGGTTCTTCGACACGGTGCTGCCGCACCTGAACGAGCGCCAGACCCGCGTCGTGGCGGGTGCCATGGCCGTGGCCTTGGGGCATGGGGGCCAGGCCCGCGTGGTCGAGGCGTCGGGGATGAGCTCTTCGACGGTCTACAAGTCGGTCGCAGAGGTGCGCGCGGGCGTCGAGCCAACTGATCGTCAACGCGCCGTGGGCGGCGGGGACAAGCCGGCGATCGACAAGCAGCCCGGCCTGCTCGAAGCACTCGACGAGTTGGTCCATCCCTCCACGCGTGGCACGCCGATGTCGGCGTTGCGCTGGACCTCAAGTCGACCTACGAGCTGGCCCAAGACCTCCAGAGCCAGGGGTTCCGGGCCTCGGCGGAGCTGGTGCGCAGGTTGCTGCACCAGATGGGCTACAGCCTCCAGGCGCCGGCCAAGGCGAACGAGGGGACGTCACACCCCGACCGCGACGCCCAGTTCGCCTACATCAACGAACTGGTGGCGCGCCGCCTCAAGCTGGTCGAGCCGGTCATCAGCGTGGACACGAAGAAGAAGGAGCTCATCGGCAACTACGCCAACGGCGGGCGCGAATGGCAACCCGCCGGTGAGCCCACCCGGATCAACGTGCACGACTTCGCCGATCCGGCGCTCGGCGAGTTCGCCAAGGCCATCCCCTATGGGGTCTACGACGTCGGCAACGACGAGGGCTGGGTCTCGGTCGGTGACACCGCGGACACCGCCGAGTTCGCGGTCGAGTCGATCCGGCGTTGGTGGAACCAGATGGGGCGAGCCCGTTTCCCCGAGGCCTCCACGTTGCTCGTCACCGCCGACGCCGGCGGGTCCAACGGCCCGAGGGTGCGGGCCTTCAAATACCACCTGGCCAAGCTCGCCGCCGAGACGGGCCTTTCCATCACGGTGTGTCACTATCCGCCGGGCACGTCGAAGTGGAACAAGATCGAGCACCGTCTCTTCAGCTTCATCTCCATCAACTGGAGGGGCCGGTCGCTGACCGACATTCGCACCATCGTCGAGCTCATCGCCGCCACCAAGACCAAGACCGGTCTCACCGTCCAGTGCGACTACGACCCCAACTGGTATCCCACCGGCGTCAAGATCAGCGACGGTGACTACGCCGCCATCCCGCTACGCCCCCACGACTGGCACGGCGAGTGGAACTACAGCATCGCGCCATGAACCGCGCGACCTATCCCGCGGCGGGCCCTAACTGTGAGAGCCTCAAATCAATGGCGCGGGAACTGGCGCTGAACAATTTCCTGCGCGGTCGTTCCAGAGCGCGCTCTCAAGTTCGCTCGAGCGACTCGAACCAGGACTACGAGCCGTCTCCGTCGGTACCAAAGAAGCGCTCGCCGAAACTCAGCCGGGATTCCTGGTGGTGCTATCGGCTCATTACTTGACTACAATGTAGTCATGCCACATCATCCAGTGTCGGTCCGGTTTGGGAACGCCGAGGTCGTCGAGGAGCTCAAAGCCGAAGCCAAGGCCCGGCACGTGTCAGCATCCGCTCTAGCTGAGGAGCTGATCGAGGAAGGTCTCCGCACGCGACGCCATCCCCTCATCGTCTTTCGCGACGGACGGCAGGACGACGGGCGGGCCTGGTCGGCGGGCCCGATGTCTGGGAGGTCATCGGCGGACTCGTGGGTGGTGACGTCCCGGCTGAGATGCGCATCGAGCGCGTGGTCGAGCTCTTCGGGCTGAGTCCTCGTGAAGTCGGTGCTGCACTCGACTACTACGCGGACTACCAGGCCGAGATCGACGAGAGGATCGCTACCAACCTGGCGGCCGCAGTCGAAGCCGAGGCCGCGTGGCGACGGCGTCGGGACCTCCTGGCTCGGT
This sequence comes from uncultured Acidimicrobiaceae bacterium, assembly GCA_963824445.1. Taxonomy (GTDB): domain Bacteria; phylum Actinomycetota; class Acidimicrobiia; order Acidimicrobiales; family RAAP-2; genus Bog-473. Next base: position 363,384 of record CAWGPG010000007.1, read on the forward strand.
GAGACTGCTGCTCGACGTACATCACTCCCCTCGTGCAGCTGATCGGCTCATGGAGCGTGGCCACGATGTCGTGTCGACAGCCAAGAACCCAGTCCTTGCGACGATGGCGGACGAGCACCTCCTTCGACACGCAACAGTCGAACGCCGAGCCCTCGTCACCGAGGACGTCGCGGACCTCGGTCGCATCATTCAGCTCTGGGCGAGCACCGGAGAGCACCACCGAGGCATCGTCTTCACGTCCCCTCGTCGATTCCATCGGGGCAGCACCTCGTACCCTGAGGATCTGGTCGCATCGCTGAATCGGTTCCTCGAGGAATCACCAGAACCCGAGCACGACTGGGTGCATTGGCTCGAATGAGTCAAACGTTGGGTATGTATTTTGCGGGTGCTGTGTTACAGGGCACGCACCCGCATGTGGGACCGAGATCGATGCCCAGGACTCACTGAACGGGAACTCGCTAATCGCCTTCCAGCTGCAATTCTGTACAAATCTCCACAGATCCAAACCGCCCCGCCCTCGGCCGGCGGCTCCGCCGCCGCCTCGGCGGGCAGAGGGGTGTTCGTCTCCCGCCCACTACGCAAAATCGATCATTACCGAAGCCGTCTGGGCCGGCCGTGTCTACCTGGGCTTGCGAGATCCAAGACAGCACGAGCTACTCGAATCGACCCTCGGTGGAGCAAACCCCTCTTGCCCTTTAGCGACGTTGGCGGTTCCTCGGGTACGCGCCGGCGAGCGCCAGGTGCAAGACCTGCTGTAGTGCGACTGGTCTTCACGCCGCACGGTTGGTCTGACTATCTCCACGGGCAGTCGGTCGACAAGGAGATGGTGAAACGGATCAACCGGCTGCTCGAGGACACAGTTCGAGATCCCTTCTCCGGGATCGGCAAGCCCGAGCCGTTACACACGTGCTGCAGGGCAGCTGGTCCAGGCGGATCGACGGCGAGCATCGTCTGGTGTACCTGGTGGAAGGCGACGACATCGTCGTCCTGCAGGGCCGGTACCGCTACGAGGCCTGAGTCTTCAACAGCAGCCCACGGGACACCCACGCCGCGGATCGGTGCGGTCCAGGGCGAGCGCCGAGCCGTCGTTCGGGTCGTCCGCCATTCTCCGGTTGCAGGCTCGCCACGCGTGCGGTCACGTGGGGAGGCCTGGCACGATCCCGCGAACCGAAGTCGGGCTTTACGGTAAGGATGAGGTGTGATCGGTCGGTCGGATGCTGAACTCATAACCGAATCCTTGGACGAACCCGCTCAGTTCGGCGAGATCTTCGATCGGCACGCCGAGGCGGTCTTCCGGTATCTCGCGCGGCGGATCGGTCCGGACGTTGCGAGCGACCTGCTGGCTGACGTTTTTCTCGCTGCGTTCGAGTCCCGTTTCCGCTACGCCTCGGACTTCTCGACGGCGCTGCCCTGGCTGTACGGAATCACGTCCAATCTGTTGCGGAAGCACTTTCGGCGGCGGGGTGGCGAACTCAGGATGTTGGCCCGCCTCGTCGCGCAGAGCGAGCCGAACGATCACGTCGACGCCGTGGCGGACGTCATCGACGCTCAACTTCAGGTGCGAGCGATGGCGAAACTGCTCGACGAGCTCCCGCCCGGCGAACGCGACGTGTTGCTGCTCCACGCGTGGGAGGCGCTCACCTACGAGGAGATTGCCAATGCGCTCAACATCCCGATCGGGACGGTGCGGTCACGGCTGAACCGCACCCGACGAAGGCTTCGCGCCGGCGTGGATGAGATCGACCGGATCCGTTCGGTGCGCCCCGACCGGCTGTCGACGATCCCCGACGTCAGGTCGACCGTTCTGACCCGAGAGAAGGAGAAGCTCATGCAGGCCATCGAAGGCAAGACGAAGATCATCATCGACGCCGGCGACGGCACCGTGTTGATCCGGAGCAAAGACGACATCACGGCCGGCGACGGAGCGAAGCACGATGTCATCGACGGGAAGGCGGCATCGTCTACAACGACGACCTGCAACATCTTCCGACTACTCGACAACAATCGCGTGCCGACTCATTTTGTCGAGCGGCTCGACGCAGTCACCTTTCGGGCTCGCAAGGTCGAGATGATCCCTCTCGAACTCGTCGCTCGACGGATCGCGACTGGCAGCTTTCTGGACCGGAATGCCGACATCGCCGGTGGGACCGTCTTTGCCGAACCCGTCTTCGAGGTCTTCGAGAAGGACGACGCGAATCACGATCCGCTCCTTGAATTCGACTTCGCGCGCGACGTGTTGCGGCGTTTCGTGCCCAACACCAAGGCGGCTCTTCAGCTCGGCGACGTCCACGCCGGCGACCTCATGAGCGAGGAGATGCTGTCGCAGAGTCGTTATGCAACGCTCACCTCTGAGCTTCTTGAACAACTTCGCGACCTCACCGTCCGGACATTCGAGATCGTCGAGCACGCGTGGGAGAGACTTGGCGGCACGTACTTCGACTTCAAGATCGAGTGCGGCTTCGACCACGAGACCGGCGCTCTGTTGGTTGCCGACGTCATAGATAGCGACTCCGGGCGACTTCGCTTCGGAGAGAAGGACATGTCAAAACAGGCCTACCGCGACGGTAGCCAGTCCTTGCCCGACATCAAGCAGAACTTCGACGAGGTCGCGGAACTCACGAAGCAGTTCGTCTAAGGAACACACTACTGGCTACAGACCACCGGGCCACCCGGTGCCCGTTCGTCGGACTCGGATCCACATTCTCAGTGTGCGCACGAATCGGTGATCGGGGACGTATCGCCACGACACTGAGCTTAGAACTGCCAGTTAGAACGACTGATCGCCCAGACAAACAGGCTCACAATGCCTGTCGCAACCAAGATGCACATTCCGACCGTGAGTCCGATCCAGGCCTCGATACGCCTGCTTCCGTTCCGATGGGCTCTCAGCAGTCCGACCATGCCATAGACGACGGCTATGAGACCCGCCGTCGGGATGGCAAAAAGAAACGTGGATCCGCGGAACTGTAGAAACATCATTACTAGTACCAGGGCGACAACTGCGAACCATAGCGACACCAGGCCCTGGAGATTCCGGGACCGATTACTTGGATCGCCCCCACTTTCGACAGAGTGAACGTGCTTGATGTCCGCCATCCCCCAATCATCGCATCAGCTCTTCACGATGCTCACCTTCCCGGCGTTGGGTGACTGACTCGACGCAATCGCCGAGTTGGTGGGCGGCCTGACCACGCAAACCCTCCACAAGGCGTCTCAGAATCTGACGTTGCTCGGCCGGGGTAAATCGAGAGGGCGTCGACTGGTTTGAGTTTCCAGCTCTGCGCTTAAACGAGTCCGTGACGGACCTTGTGATCCTTTCCACGACTTCTCCGTGATCGGCTGCAGCGCCGGCGTTCGGAGTCGATAGGGAGCGTCCGCCAGCCTGGATTGGCGAAGGATCCTATGATCCGTCTTCCGTTGCGGACCCTCCCATGAACGGCACTTCAGGGTATGTGTCACGATGAGCTCAGCGACCAATCCAGCATCGGTATGTGCTCGCACAAACACAAACGATCGGAGAGCGGCATGGCTGAACCGGTTCCGGTAACCGAGCTGAGCGCCTTCAGCAGCCCGAATGCGACACCAACGGAGTGGTCGCAAGCTCGGGATGAGCTGGCCGGCGCTGAAGTGTATTGGCTTTCGACTGTTCGGCCTGACGGCCGTCCGCACGTCACGCCCCTGTTGGGAATCTGGCTCGAAGGGGCTCTGTACTTCTGTACTGGACCAAACGAACGAAAAGCAAAGAACCTCTCGGCAAACTCTCATTGCGTCCTTACGACGGGACAGAGCACCCTCGACGGACTCGATCTCGTGATGGAAGGAACGGCCGAAGGTGTAAGCGACCATACGGAGCTCGGACGAGTCGCCAACACCTATGAGTCGAAGTACGGAGAGCATTTCGTCGCACCCGATGGAACCTGGTCCGGTCTGGGTGACGCCATTCGGCGAGCAGAGGTTCTCGTCTATCGCGTGGCACCCGAGACCGGGTTTGGATTCGGCAAGGGAGGACGGTTCAGCCAAACGCGCTGGAGGTTTAGGTAGCCCCCGGTCGTGCGCCGCCTTCGTCCTCGGGTGCATACGAGCGCCTCGCCATCCGTGTCACTCAACCGGGCTCGCTCGAGGACACCATCGACCGCCACTTTGGAGGCAGGGTTACACCCGACCGCTACGGTCGCCCGAATGTCTACCCAATCCAATCTCGACTCCATCCGAACCGCCTATGACTCGGTAGCCGCCGACTACTCCGAGCTTCACCGAACGGCGCTTGCCTCCAAGCCTTTCGATAGAGCAATGCTGTCTGCATTTGCCGACCTCGTGAAGGAGGCGCCGGTCGGGCGGGTAGCCGACCTTGGCTGCGGACCCGGTCACGTCACGGCCTTTCTTCACGATCAAGGTCTTGACGTGTTTGGCGTGGACCTTTCTCCACAGATGGTGGTCACAGCTCAGAGCGAGTATCCGGAGCTGCAGTTCCTCGAGGGCTCAATCCACGCACTCGACCTTGAAGATGGGTCTCTTCGAGGGATCACGGCGTGGTACTCGATCATTCACACTCCGCCCGAAGAACTGCCAGCACCCTTATCTGAGTTCTCGCGGGTGCTCGAAGACGGCGGCTACGCAATGATGGCCTTTCAAGTCGGCAACGAACGCCGGCGCATCGAAAAGGGGTACGGACACTCGATCTCTCTCGATGCCTACCGCCTAGACCCGAACACAGTGACGGACCATCTCGAGTCGGCAGGCCTTCTTGTGCAGGCTCGCCTCGTCCGACAGCCGGACAACTCCGAGAAGATCCCACAGGCTTACCTTCTTTCCCAAAAGGCCCGCATCTGAGACGACCTGCGTCCCGATGGTGCCGGAATTGTGGTGATGTCTCGGGTTCGGTCACATCCGATCACACTTTTCACTTTCGATTTGGAGCGCGCTCGGTTTGCCGTCGCGCTAACTTCCGAGTGCGGTGGCCGAGTGCTCGGCTGGCTCTAGGAGGCCCATGGGACGCATGCGCGCAGTGCCTGTGGCGGTGGCCGCTCTTGCTGTGGGCGTCTCGTCACCTGCGGTGAGTGCCACGTCGAACGCCAGCTTGGCTGGGGGAGACGAGTGGCCCATGTTCATGGGCGGCTTCACTCATGCGGGCACAAGCCGAGCAGTCGGACCGTCGTCGCCAGCTAACACTTGGAGTCGCACACGCGGGAGCGCGTACATCTCCGATTTCGGAATACCTCCTGTTGTCGGGAGCGATGGAACCATCTACCTGTTGCAGGATCTGATGCCTCACACTCACAAGATGCGGTTGCAGGCGATATCTCCGACCACGCACAAGGTCTTGTGGTCGTGGACCGGAACGGGGAATGCACTCACGAGCGCGCCCGCCGTTGCACGTGACGGAACGGTCTACGTGGCGAACGATCTCGGCATCGGTAAAGAGGCGTTCTACGCCATTAAGAGCGGAGGTAGAACGTTGTGGCAGCGAGCTGAACCCGGCGGGGCGTACGACGGGTCACCGACGATCGGTCCGGATGGGACGGTCTATGTCGAGGACAGCGCATCCAAACTGTTCGCGCTGAATCCGAAGAACGGACAGACCGACTGGACGTTCACTGGCTCCACCAGCAGCACGGTGGCGACAGAAGATACGCCGGCAATCTCCCCTGACGGCACGACGCTCTACCTCGCGTCCGCGGGCGGGGACGTGTACGCGCTGTCGGCCGGTCCAGCGGGCGGACAACTCGAATGGGCTCGTCACATACAAGGACCCCAGGGTGGCTATATCGCCAGCGGGCCGTCCGTCGGCCCCGACAACACGATCTATGTGACGACGGGAGGGAACTACGGGACTACGCCGGGAGATATCGAAGCCGTCAACCCCAACGGCACGCTCAAGTGGGCCTACGTCTCCAATGGTGGTTTCGAAACCACCCCCACTATCACGGCAGCCGGACAAGTGGTCGCGGGCAACGTTGCTGGCACCGTCGTCGCACTCGATCAGTCCGACGGGACGTTGGCCTGGTCCTACGCCGCCCCTGGGAACCCTGCAACCAACTTCTTCGATTCGTCGGCGGCGTCGGACACCAACGGCAACGTCTATATCCAGAATCAGTTCAGCGTCTTTGCCTTCAGTCCACAAGGTTCCTTGCTGTGGACCGCGAACGAGAGCGGACACAGCACCTCGCCTGCACTTGACGACTCTGGGACTCTCTACGTCGTCAGTAGCGACGAATCGCTGATCGGCTACGAGTCGAACGGTTAGCCGGTGGTATCCCCGCCTTCGCTACATCACCGACCCATGACCAATGACGAGTCGGAGTCACTCTGAGAAAGAAGCTGAGCCCAACTTGGCGCAGGCTCGAAAGCCCGTGACCGAGGCAATGAAGGTCTGGTTCGCATCGGCGTCTTGAATCTCACGGGACCATCGGATGGCTTCGACCTCCGACACCGCCCCCGCCAAGACAGCGAACTGTGCCACCCGCCCCATTCCAAAGGCGCGATTGGCGCTGGCCAGATCGGTGTAGATCACGGGATTGCCGCCAAGTTCGATGTCGGTGAAGCCATGCGTGCTCAACAACCCGCGAAGTTGCCTCCCTATGGATGGTCGCCGATGACGTCGCACATGGACGGCCAGGATGCGACTCGTCGTCTCGGGCTCCGCTCCTGCCACGATCAAGGTCCCCCAGTCAGGCTCGAGCAGCGCGATGCGAGCTCCCGCCCGAAGTACGCGTGACATCTCGGAAACAGCCTGAGAAGGATCGTCGAGGTGCTGGAGCGTTCGCTCGCATCGGCAGGCGTCGAAGTGCGCCGAGTCGAATGGGAGGTTACAGGCATCAGCGTGTACGAAATCGACGTCTGGTCGGTGACCATGGCGTTTCCTCGCTTCGTCCACCATGGTCACCGCCTTGTCGACGCCAACGGCCCAGCCGCCCGGTGAGATCAGGTCAGCCATCGCCGCGACGTCCTCGCCAGTACCGCAGCCGACATCGAGAACCGACATCCCCGGTCGGAGCGAGAGCTCCTCAACGCTCCAAGCCTTGGCGGCCACAACCGTCGGGGCTCGTCTGGCGGCATCGAGATAGCTGATGAGATGAGCCCCAGATCGTGAGGCGTCGACATCGCTGAATGCCGACCTGATCGCCTCTGTGCCGTCGCCCATCAAAGCATTGTCCCAGAGGGCCCGGGTGGAGCGAGTCAGCAGCTCGAGCGAGCGGACCGGAGACCCGAACACCGCAATGGGGCGCACTGTACGACCCCTGCCATCACGCCCGCCGCGGCGTGCAGATCACTCGGCGAGACGCCAAAATTCGTCCGTGGATGATCGGCCCGCGGTGCTCGTTGTGAATACTTCGGGGGTTATTCAGTCGTGGAGCCAGGGTGCTGAGGAACTACTCGGTCACGGTCGATCCATGGTCCTGGGAAGGACCTTGGACGTGATCGTTCCAGAGGAATTCCGACAACGCCATTGGGCTGGGTTTCACCGAGCAATGGCGAGCGGGAGTTCGTTCATCGACGGGCAGGCGGCGATCCTTCCGGTTCTCTGTGGCGATAGTCAGGTCCGTCGCCTGGCCGGACGGCTAAGCCTTCTGCCGCGACCCATCCGGCGAAGTCGTGGGCGCCATGGCGATCTACACGAATCCGGATGACCTGGAAGCCCGACTCCCCGTGCTTGGCGGCTGATACCACCGGTGTCTGTCGCCGACGTATCGGAAACTGGTGACCTCAGCGCGCGACAGGTCTACGAGCCCAGATCGCCTGGTCGTGGTCGCTGGGAGAAGCTGCGAAACTGGCCTCGTGGAGGACGAAGAGCTCGTCGCTGATCAGGTGGCGTACTACCGGGCACGAGCACCCATCTATGACGAGTGGTGGCAGCGCTCCGGTGCCTATGACAAGGGTCCCGCGATGGCAGCGGAATGGGATCGCCAGCTCGATGAGGTCGAGGAAGCTCTTCGCTCTTTTTCGGTACACGGCAACGTCTTGGAGCTCGCGGGTGGTACGGGGTGGTGGACTGAGCGACTCGCCCAATCCGCCGATCATCTGACCGTCGTCGATTCTTCGCCTGAGGTTCTCGAAATCAACCGGAGACGAACGGCCAGACCTGATGTCGAATACGTAGTGGCCGACCTTTTCACCTGGGTCCCAAAGAGCAGCTACGACGTGGTCTTCTTCTCGTTTTGGCTGTCCCACGTTCCGCGTGAACGGTGTGCGGCCTTCTGGTCGATGGTGCGGTCGTGCCTCTCACCGGGTGGCCGCGTGTTTCTTCTCGACAACCACAGTGATCCGCACATCCCGGAGACTGAATTCAAGGATCCCTATGTCCTCCAGTACCAGCCCGACAGACACGTACGACGACTCGACGATGGTCGTGAGTACAACGTGGTGAAGGTGATGTACGAGCCGGACGAACTGGCGGTACAACTGACTGACCTCGGTTGGGCAGCTGAGATGAAGGCGACCCGATGGTTCGTTTTCGGTACGGCCCACCCGACGTAGGCGACAGCATCCGAGATAGCGGGTTCGGCGGCGAGATTCTAAGGTCTGGGCTGTGGTCAAAAGCAGGCTGATTGTGTTCTGTCCTCAGTGTGAGGTGCACTGGGACTTCGAAACGGAATTGCCGAAATGCGACAAGGACGGCCATGACCATCAACGAGTCGCGGTTCATCGCCACCTTGACCCTGTTCTCCTTCCAGACGGCATCACGGTAACGGCTGCCTCATTCGACCCCGCAACTCCATATCTGCGGGAACGGCGGCCTGACTATGGCCTGTATCTCGACCCGCGGTGGCAGCCACCCTGGGTCCACGACCACCTCATCTGGCCGGACTTCGGAGTCCCTGACGATGCTCGTCCCGTAGTGAAGGCACTCAGGTTCTTACACGGTCGTGCTCATTCAGGTCAGCGCGTCGAGATCGGGTGTCTCGGTGGTCATGGGCGTACCGGGACTGCCTTGGCCTGTCTGGCAGTGCTCGGAGGAACGCCGCCACAAGACGCGGTGGCCTGGGTCAAGGCCAGCTACTGCTCAGAGGCCGTCGAGACTCCCGAGCAAGCTGCGTTCGTCTCCTCGCTCTCTGCGCAATAACCGAACGCCGTCCAGCACTGGGTCGGTGGCGCTATTCGACCGAAGCGAGTACGGGACGAACCCGCCAGCGGATGGTGCGCCCGAGGTCAGGACTGATTCTGATCGGCGAGTTCCAGCAGGAATCTCGGCATGGGGCCAGCACCGAAGTCGTAGTAGCGCACCCAGCGCGGCGTGATCGCGATTCGCGCCATCTGGTCGTACATCGCCCGGACGTTTCGCTCGAACTCAGCCGCGCCATGGGCGTCCATGGTCTTTCTGGCGGCAGCGAGGTACTCAGGCACGACGCCGTCAACGATCTCGACGCTGGCCCGTCCGCGTATGGAGAGCCCTCGCGCCCCGTCGGGCGTGTCGCCAGCGTCGATGGCGAGGGCAACGTCGGGGCGAGCCGACAATGCGTCGACCTTTGGTGCGGTCGTTGCCGTGGCGACCACGGCCTGATCGCCGGTCCAAAAGAACCCGACTGGAATCACCCGCGGCGTCCCATCCTTCCCGATGTACGCGAGGTGTGCGGCCGAGGTCGACGCGAGCCGCTCTTGCGCTCCGGTCGTCGACAGTTCGGCCTCGATGTCACGACGATTCATCACGTGTGTCCTTCCGTTGAGCCCGGACGCTACCGCCTCTCGGCGTGCTCTCAACTCACATCGATGCAGCAAGCCCTTGCACCCGCCGAACTATCTCCCTCGCCGCAGACCACGATCGCCGGTACGTTGTCTTCGTTGTCGACCACCCGGACAGCGGCCGTTCGGACACAAGAGGAGATCAACAGATGTCCGCAACACTGAAGTTGACGCATGCGTCAATCGGAGCGGAGGTCCGTCGTGGTACCTACGATGTCGTGGTCGACGGTGAGCAGGTCGGGTCGGTCGACATGAACGACACGGTCGAGATCCCACTCGAGCCTGGACGTCACAGCCTGCAGGTCCGCAATGGCCGAAAGTCGAGCAGCACCGACAGCTTCGAAGCCGTTGAGGGCGAGATCGTCTCCTTCCGATGCACCGGAAAGAGGTTCTTGCCGATCTTTCTGGCCTCCTTCATCGTTCCCAGGCTGGCACTGAAACTCGTTCGCGATTGAGGCGGCGTCGCCTTCGTGGGGCTCCCAGACGTCGTCATCGTCGCCGGCCACCTGGAGTGGGCGTGCCACCTGTCGCCAGATGGCGTCGTGCCGGTCATCGGTCCCGAACTGTCCCGGGCGCTGACCCACTGCCAGTACTTCTGAGGCGCCAACTCCGGCTGGAGCGCGGTGGATCGGAGCGGCATACTCCCGGATATGACTTACACCGTGGATTTCAACGCTGTCTCGACCGTGGGTCTCGAATCGTCGCCGGTCGCAGCCGCACTTGCTGGCCTGCGGGCGAACGAGGCCCGCTTCGTCTCGAACAAGTGGGGTCACGTCTTCACGGTGGAACCTGCGAGCAAAGCCAAAGAGGCCATCGACTGGGTGCACCGGATTCTCAGTGAAGAACGCGACCTCGTCATCGCCTCGCCCCCTCTCGAAGCGACCGCCTTTGAGGTCGACAACATCCGAATGGCGTACGTCTTTTATCAGAGCGGATTGTCGATCAACGTGATGTACTCCGTCGACGGCTCCGAGAAGCGAGCCGTTGGGTTCAAGCTCTCCGAGGGGATGGACGTCCCAGCGGAGCTCGCCGATCGGTTCAAGTTCGCAAGACAGAAGTCGCGGCTGGCCGGGACCATTCGCGGTTCCTACTTCGTCATCAAGAACGAGTACTGACGCCGCATCCGTCCGAAGATCTGATCGGGCACGAGAATCCCTCTCCGCGCTGCGTCCGACGAGCCGGGATGCCAATCAGGGGACACCGTCCGCATGCAGCTCCTCGGCCATCGACCTTCGAACGGGAACCGAACGCGGCCGCCGCCCACCTCGACCTTGACTTTCCTACCTGGAAACTATTAGTCTTTCCTGATAGGAAAGTGAAGGATCAGAGTAATGAGCACGCCGAGCACGCCCATTAGCGAGACGGAGGCTCGTCTTGCCCTCAACGCGATCGAGTGGCGCCGACAGCAAGTCGCCGCGGAGATCGATGTCCCACTGTGGTACTGGTTCTTCCTGGCGGGCGGTTGGGTGGCTCTCGGCGTCCTGGCCGACTTCGGGCCTGCCTGGGCCACGATCGCCGGAACCGTGATGTTCGGGGCCGCGCACGCAGCCATCGCCCCGCGGGTGCTCTCCGGCCGTCGGGCATCTTCGCAGCTGAGCGTCCACAGCGACCTTGTAAGCCGCTGGATACCGATACACGTCATCGGGTTGCTGATCGTCATGACTGCAGTCACGGTCGGCTTCGCGCTTCTCCTCCACGCCGACGGCGCACGGCATCCCGCCACGCTGGCCGGTGTTGTCGTCGCGGCGCTCGTACTCTGCGGTGGCCCCACCCTCATGGGCGTGGTTCGCCGGCGTGCCGAACGGCGGCTCGGCTGATCGATGACCGCTCCACGGTTCGACGAGCTCATACATCCGAGCACTCGGTTGTCCATCGTCGCCATCTTGGCGTCGACCGACTGGGCTGACTTCTCTTTCGTGCGCGACCGACTCGCCCTGTCCGACTCGGCGCTCTCGAAGCAGTTCGCCACGCTGGAAGAGGCCGGGTACGTCACCATCGATCGCCCGCTGTCCGATCACCGGCGGCGAGTTCGAGTCGCGCTCACCGATGCCGGGCGTGAGGCCTTCGACGGACACGTCGCAGCCCTCGAACAGGTCATCGCCAGCGCTCAGCCCGTGACGTCCTGATCCCACCCGCCATGAGATGACGCTGGAGGCCTTTCGAGTTCAGTAACGCAGCGAGGCGAGCAGCCCATAGTGGTCGGACAGCTGCTGCTCGTCGGGAGGCCTGACGCCGAGGAGCGAGCACCCAGTCGGATGGCCGATGCCGTGGCGGCGCGGCCACGCGGAAAGGATGTAATCGAAACGGCGATCGGGATAGAGGCCGCCCGCCGCGATCGGGTTGCGATTGGACCAGGTGTACCCCGGCGTCCCGTCACCTGCGACCTCCCAGGCGTCGTAGAACACCAGGCCCGGAACGGGTACGGCGGAACGACCGGTCAGCATTCTGATCTCGTCCGACTCAGGCCCGGCGTTGAAGTCACCACAGAGGACGGTTGGATGTCGCGGGCTCGTCACGTCGGCGATGAACGCCGTGAGCTGACTGATCTGGGCCTGGCGGATTGCGCTCCCGTCCAGGGGATAGTCGAGAGCGGCCACGAAGAGTTGGATCGGACCCCGATCGCCGTCGACGACGACATGGATCGCATCTCCGAAGCCTGAGCCCTCCGGACCGTGCAGTGGCCGCCGAATCGGGTCGCTCATCGGCCATCGTGAGACGACCCCGAGTCCAGAAACCCAGTCCTCTTGTTGCCAGTCGCCCACGAACAGGTGGTGACCCAGTCCGAGATGGTCCGCAATGAGACCGGGCATGGAGGTGGGGCCGTTCCGCCAGGCCTCGACGAGGCACACGATGTCCGGATTGGCCGCAGCCAGTTCCTCTTCTATGCCGGAGAGGCGTGCTCCCCATTCCTTGCCGTAGCGACCCCAGACATTCCAGCTGACCACGCGAACGGTCGAGTCCGCGAGGGTGCCGTATGGAGCGTATGGGTCAAAGGCCATGTCGAGGAGTCTTCCACCGGCCAACCTCGGTCGATCGCTCCGAGCGTGCCGTGTGCGTCCCGCCTGCTTTCACCGGAATGAGAGACTTCACCATGCCCCAGGAGATCCTTCGACTCGCCGAGCGCCCGGATGCCGTGGAGGTTGTGGCCCGGTGGCACTATGACGAGTGGGGCACCGGGCCGGAAGAGGTAGGCCTCGAAGCAATCCGTCGCCGCGTCACCGACTGGGCCACCGGCGGAGGCATCCCATGCGGCTATGTCGCCGTCGTCGACGGCGAGGTGTGCGGCTCGGCATCGTTGGTCGATCACGACATGTCTGATCCGCCCGCAGGGACTGCGGAGCTCCGACCTTGGTTGTCGGGGGTCTACGTCAAGCCCGAGCGGCGAAAGACGGGCCTGGGCCCCGCTCTGGTCAACGCGGTCGAGGAGGCGGCGGTCGTCCTCGGACACTCCCGCCTCTTTCTCTACACCGCACCGGTCACGGCGGTGAAGTTCTACGCACCGATGGGATGGGAGGCGATCCTCTCGCCCTTCTACGAGGGAAGAGAAGTCGTCGTCATGCGCAAGTTCCTGTCGTCTCTCGGTCAGACGTGAGGTGACGCCGCGCTTCGATCGACGGTTCGGATAGGAACCTCACGCTTGCGGGCGACATGGAGCACAGCTCCCCAGTGTCGCCGGAGTAACCCGTCTGGACGCTGCGCCAGCTGGTCGCGGATCTCGCCGTAGAGCCGCTCGCGCTGCCAGTCCTGCATGGAGATGTGTCCCGAGAACGTGTCGAGGAGCTCGATGTAACCATCCGCGTCGTAGATGCTCTCCCAGTCGAACGGTCGGATGTCGACGACCTCGAAGAGACCCGTTGCTTCGATGTCGGCACGGTCGTCAGCGAGCTCACCCGGGCGCGGCCATGGAGCGTTCTGCGGAATGCCTTCCCCAATCTCGTCGTAGACGGACTGGAGCTGGCGGAACAACTGATCACCACCGTCCGGAAACACATGCGACGCGGACCAGAGGGCCAAGTGTCCTCCAGGACGCAGGACCCGCCATGCTTTGGCGTACCTGACCGCGGGATCGATCCAGTGCCAGGAGGTCGCGGCAAGGACGAGAGCGAAGTCCCCGTCGGCTTCCCAGCTCTCGAAGGAGGCCTCGACGACGTTCACGTCGAACTCCTCCAGGTTCTGCCGAACCAGCACGGCGAGGTTGTGGCCGGGTTCGAGGGCGGTGATCGAAAACCCTCGGCGCGCCAAAGGGAGGGTGGCCCGACCGGTGCCGCTCCCCACCTCGAGCAGCCTGTCCCCGGGGCGGAGCCCGGCGGCCGCGACGAGCGCCTCGAACAGCCCGTCTGGATACTCGGGTCGTGCGCGGTCGTACAGCTCGGCGGCCCGGTCGAAGGTCATGCTCAGGCGGACACGATCGCCATCAGCTCCTGAGGACGGCCGCGCAGTCCCATCCGATGGCGCATCCATGTACCCAACTCTGTCCGAAGACCGGTACCCAGGCGAACCGCCCAACAGCACTGGACCCCTTGCGGGCAGCGAGGGACTCCGACGCCGCCTCGCGCTGGTGGCAGCTCAGCGACTCGATGGCGTCCAGCGCTGGTCTCTCACTTCCACCCTGCTGACGCCGTGCAGCAGAGCTGGCACCGTCGTCAGTTGGTGGCGATGTCCTCGAAGGTCACGTCGACTTGATAGATCTTCGATCCTGCGCCGCACGGCTGCGGCAGCGGGCACGAGCTGAAGTAGTCGACGCCCGTGCCATCGCAGGGCACGCGGCCCGACATGGGGATATCACCAGGCGTGTCGTACTTGTGGAGGGTGGTGATGGCGGGGGGCCCGCCGGGGATGTAGCTGTAGACGACGTTGCCGGTGCTGCCGGTGTCACCACCTCCGCGGTGGACCTGCTGGACCTCGACGGGTTGGCCGCCTGCAGGCGGACCAAGCTCGTTCGGGCCGACCGGGCCGGGGCAGACGGTGTAGACCACCGCGTTGCTCGACTTGCCGTTGACGAAGCCGATGTAGTGCTGATTCGGCTTGATCCGATTTCCGCTCGCCGCCGCAAGCCCGGCCGGCATGAACGCCGCCACGGCGACGACGACCAGTGCGGTTCTCCACTTCGGGAACGAGGTCATGGCAGTCCTCCCATCTCTGCACACGAACGGCTCGGCTGCGCCGCCGCCCACGACCGCCGCCACCGGGCCCCTCCCGGCGGTCATCCGGTCTGATTCCTCTGGCAGGGGCCACCTGGCTCGGTTTCCCCTCCCGCATCGTTGCACTCGAAGGTTAACAATCATCTAACGGTAGGTGACGCGTGGGCAACGGCGTACGGGCTCACCAGGGATCGCCCGAACACCCGATCGTCCGCACGCCTCAGAACGCCCGGTCGACACGGCGACGGCGAGCGATTTCAAGCCCCCCGAACGGGCGAGGGCTCATCGCCGGAGACCGGGAGTGATCTCCCCGGTGACCAAGGACGTTGGTCCCCTAGCGCATGCGGTCGAGGACGACCAGCATGGGATGCAGGAGGAGCGCTCGGTGCCAAGACCGAGAAGAACGAGCTCGCGAACAAGAGGACGACGCGGAGAAGAGCCGTGAGAGGCGAGGAGCAACGATGATGACCGAGGCAAAGGTCCTGTCTCCCCTCGACGCCGCGTTCCTCCATATCGAATCAAGCCGTTCACCCATGCACATGGCGTCCATCGGCCTCTTCGAAAAGGGACCGCTCGAGGACGAGCAGGGCGACATCCGTATCGACGACATCCGCCGCCTTGTCTCGAGCCGACTCTCGCTTGTTCCCAAGTTGCGCCAGCGTCCCCAACCGGGCTTCCTCGGACAGGCCCCACCGCGATGGGGCGACGATCCCGATTTCGACATCGTCAATCACATCCTGCTCCGGCGTCTCCCGCCCCCGGGTTCCGAGCAGGAGCTGCTCTCCGTCTGCGGCGAGATCCTGGCGGCTCCGATCGACCGTTCACGCCCGATGTGGGACATGACGTTCGTGACGGGCCTCGAGGACGACATGGTGGCGGTCGTCCAGCGCCTCCACCATTCGATGGCAGACGGCATCGCGGCAGCGGAGCTCGCCCTCGTGCTTCTCGATCCTTCGCCCGGATCGGCCGAGCCCGACGGCAGTGCTCAGTGGCGACCGGAGCCGCGCGCGAATCGCCTCGAAGGTGCCTTGGCCGATGTGACGGAGCTCGCGCAGATCACGTGGAGAGTTCCGACGTGGGTCGTCTCGGGCATTCTCCACCCGGTGCGCCGCGCCCGGTCCCTCGTGTCCTTCGGAGACGCAGTCGGCTCCCTGCTCCACACCGGGCTCGTCGCTCCGAAGTCGCCACTGGTCACGACCATCGGCGAGACGCGGCAGGTGCGGTTCGTTCGGATGGACATCGACGACGTGAAGAGGATCGCGCACGAGAACTCGGCCACCGTGAACGACGTCCTCCTGACGGTCGTCACCGGCGGTCTGCGGTCTCTGCTCACCACCGCGGAGAACGGGGCTCTCGGCATCGCCGAGCAGCGGGCACTGTGCCCCGTCGGGCTCGACACGGGCGACGGTCGGCCGATGACGAATCGGGTCTCGGCCGTGTTCGTCACGCTCCCGCTGCGGATCGACGATCCTTGTGAGGCACTTGTGTCCATCGCCGCGGACACCGCCGCGCTCAAGCAGTCCCATCAGGAGCTTGCTGGGGACGCCGGCCTGCGACTGCTCGACCCGCTGCCGCAAAGCGTGCTGGCTTGGGTGGTCCAGCTGGTCCGCCATCAGCCGTTCTTCAACCTCATCGTCACCAATGTGCCAGGGCCGTCGTCCCCGCTGTACCTACTCGGTGCCGAGATGGTCGACGCCTTCCCGATCGTCCCACTGATCGGGAACCAGGGGCTGGGTGTGGCGGCGTTGTCCTACCGGGGTAACTTCAACCTCGGTGTGCTCTCCGACCCAGAGCACGTCTCCGACGTGGACGCGTTTTGCGAAGGCTGCCGCGACACGCTGGCTCTGTTGCGCAAGGCTTCATAGGCCACCACGGCGCGGGTCCGCCGCGGCCTGGGTCAGCCGCCGCACCGGGTCAGTTCGGTGGCGGGCGGTCGTCACCGGGCCGACCCGACGGATCGTCCGATGGGCCAAGCGCGTCGAGCAGACGATCGAGAAGCGGACGCTGGCCCTTGAGCAGACGGACCCGGGCTGTATCCAACGATGCCCACTCGACCCGGTCGACCTCGGGGTAGGTACGGACCACACCCGAACCACGGGGCCACTCCATCTCGAAGGTGTTGCTCGTGGCGCCGGAGACGTCGACGTCACCCTCGATCCCCCAAGCCGAGACCCGCTTCCCTCCGGACTGGACGACCTCACCCAGGAACATCCTCGGCCCTTCGGGAGGGGCCTGTCCGATCTCCTCGCGAAACTCGCGCTCGGCCGCATCGAGCGGCTCGTCCTCCGCATCGTGCTCGCCCTTGGGAATCGACCACGCCCCTTCGTCCTTCTTGGCCCAGAACGGGCCGCCCGGATGCACGAGAAGGACCTCGAGGTCACGTCCGCCGGCCATGCGGTACACCAGCAGTCCGGCGCTCCGTACCGGCACTCAGTCGTCTCCTCTCGTCCCCTCGCTTCGTCGTTTCGCGTTTACTCGTCTCTCCCTGAGTGCCTTCGGGTTCAGCCCCTCACGCAGTGCGAGTCAGGCAAAGATCTCGCCGCCGTTTGTGTCGAGCGCCTGCCCGGTCATCGCCGAGGAGAGGTCCGAGGCCAGATAGACGATCGCTCCGGCGACGTCGGAGTCGCTCGGAATGCGCCCGAGCGGCACCCGGGCGTTCAGCTCCTCTTCCACGACCTCAGGGGAGACGCCGCGTCCGGTGGACGTCATCTCGACGTAGATGTCCACCGACGGTCCGGCCATCCACCCCGGTACGACGGCGTTGACGCGCACGTTGGAGGGCCCGAGCTCGTACGCGAGCACCCGCGTCGCGGTGAGCAACGCGCCCTTCGATATGGCGTACCCGCCCTGCAACGGTTGAGGTTGGCGGGCGACCATGGACGCGACCATCACCACCGAACCGCCGCCGCGTGCGCGCATGGCCGGGAGCACGGCCCGGGTCATCTGAAGAGAACCGAAGAGGTTGGTGTCCATGATCTTGCGCCAGATGGCGAGATCGACCTCTTCGAAGCTCTTGAACGCATCGAAGCGGAAGGCGTTGTTCACGAGCACGTCGACTCCACCGAAACCGTCGACGGCCGCTGCCGCCAGCCTGGCGCAGGCTTCGGGATCCGTGATGTTGGTCGGCACGACCATGGCGCGAACTCCCATGTCCTGGACCTCGGTCTGAACGTCCTCGAGAGAGGACTGCCGGCGGGCGGCGAGCACCAGATCGGCCCCTTGTGCGGCCAGCGCCCGGGCCGCCTGGCGCCCCAGACCAGGCCCTACGCCTGAGACGATGCACACCTTGCCGCTCAGGAGCCCGGCGCCGGGCGGGCTCCCCTCTTCGTTCACGCTCTCGACAGTCGCCATTGGCGCAGCGTAGGGCACCACGGCAGCCGCCATCCGCGGCGCTGTCGCATCGGACTGGGAAGATCGGCCGACCGTCGGAAGAAGGGAGCGGCATGGCGATCTGCACTCACTGTGGCGGTGAGATGACCGAGGGCATCAGTTGCCTGACCGATCCAATCGTCATCGCTGGGAAGGCGTACGCCCCCATCCGTTGGGGACAGGAACGACGGCCGCGTCACCGCTACGAGCCGGACGAGTGCAGTGACTGCGGGACTCCCCTCGGCGGGGTGCATCACCCCGGCTGCTGCGTCGAGCGGTGTCCGGCGTGCCACGGCCAAGCGCTGACGTGTGGCTGCTTCGTCGAGCCGGAGTGCGAGTTCGAGCCCACCAGGACGTCGCGGTGTCGCTCTCACGAGCTCCGTCGGGCCGGCTGGCGCTGATTCACCGGCGCGCTCCACTCAGACCCCGCTCGCCACGACCACTCCGACGACGACGAGGAGCACGCCGCCCATCCGTTCGGCCCACGCACCCAGGCGCGCGCCGAGCCGGCTCCCCAGCTCGAGGCCGAGCAGCGTCAGTACCACACTCACCACGCCGATGACCAAGGCAGCGACGATGGCCTGGACGTGGTACGCACCGAGAGCGAAACCGACGGCGAGATTGTCGAGGCTGAGCGCCGCACCGAGGACGATGAGATGTCCGAGGCTCGGTCCGGAGCCAGGGGCCCGGGAGTCGCCGTCACTGTCGCCTTCGTGGCCCGTGCTCCGAACGCTCTCGATCAGGGTGTAGCCACCGGCGAGGCAGAGGACGACACCGGCCACGAGCCCGGCATGGCCGCCGAGGTCCCCCGCGGCCGTCCGCCCGATGGCCAGGCCGGCCAGGGGCATCGCCGCCTCGAAGAGCCCGAAGACTGCGGCGATCCGCAGGCGCATCCCGCGCTCGACTCCGGACACGCCCAGTGCAGCGGACGCGCCGAAGTTGCCGAGCCCGACCGAGACGGCGACAAAAAGAAGCGCGACCACGCCGGGACGTTAGATGCCTCGCGCCCCTCTTCCGACGACGAGCGTTTCAGACCCTCACTCACGTTCCCGATCTGCGGAAGCGTGACGCTGAGCAACGCGCTCATCTCCCCAAGCGTGCGTCGGGTCGTCGACGAAGCCTGGGGAACTCATGAGAGAGAAGCGGAGCCACGGTAGCGGCCGAGAGTGCGCAGGCGGGTAAGGGGCTTCCCTCTCCAGGTTCGCGAAGGGTGGCTATCGGATGGTGCCGAATCCGGGAATGAGCGGAAGATCGAGTGCCGTGACCCAGCCCGGCGGGAGGTCGTTCACGGCTGGGACGGCGTTCAACGCCCGCAGTCCGGTCGCGAGGCAGCCGGCCGCTGCAGCATCGCGACCGGAGCCGTCGGTGAACCGGAAGGCGGTCTCCTGGCGGATCGAAGGCGTTCCTTCGATCTCGACGCGGTAGACGTCGTCCTGGGTGCCACGCGGCCAATGGGGAGCGGAGCCCGCCCCTACCCGGTTGACATGCTCGAGCGCGATCCGCACGTCGTCGCCCACCATGCCGTTGATAGTGAAGTGGATGGCGGCCACACATCCCGGCTCGACCACTCCCTTGGCCGTCTGAACGGGATTCTCTGTCACCCACTTCTTCCAGGTCGTCGTGATGCCGCTCAACTCGATGCCGGCGGCGTGGGCGATCATCGGTACGGTGCCGCCCCACGACATGACCAGGATGTCCGTGTGCTCCAAGAGCGGCACGTACTCCGGCGGACGTCCGATGCCCATCTCCTGTTCGTAGTCCCCCTCGTAGTTGGTGTAGTCGAGCAGCTCGAGCGCGCGCACCGAGCGCACCTCGCTGCACAGGCCCATCAGGGTCATCGGGAAGAGATCGTTGGCGAAACCGGGATCGATGCCGGTGGTGAAGCAGGACGCGCCGCCTTCAGCGCATGCCTGCGTGATCGGATCGATCCATGACGGCGGGTTCTGGGCCATCGCCGGCCAGACCCACGGCGTCATCGCGGTCGAGCAGACGTCGATCCCTGCCCGGAGGAACCGCGTGATGAGCCGGATGTTCTCGTCCGCCTGGGCCGCCGTAGGCCCGTAGTGCACCAACGCGTCCGGTGCGAGGGCGATCAGTTGCTCGACGTCGTCGGTCGCCGCCAGCCCGACGGCTCCGACCCCGCAGATCTCGCCGACGTCACGGCCTGACTTCTCCGGGGAGTGGACGCCCACCCCGACGAGCTCGAAGGCGGGATGGCGGACGATCTCGGGGATGACCATCCTCCCGACGAATCCGGTCCCCCACACGACGACCCGTTTCGGCTTCACCCGATCACCCTCCTTGACGTCGCGCGTCCCGTTGACCATGGCGCGGGCCCGAGCGTATGACATGCCGAGCGAAGGCGACACCCCGATGGCGTCTTTAGATGCATCGTGAGGAACCCTCCGGCGACAACGACCTGGGCTGCAGACTGGCCCGGAGACCGATTCTCAAGCTCTTCTTATGCGCGTTAAGGATTTCTCATGGTGAAATAACAGTTCCATGATTCGCCGACGAGATCATGTCCCCTGTTAGATCATCGCCACCTCAGAGGAGAGACATGAACAAGAAGATCATCGCCCCGCTCGTCATCGGCGGGACGATCCTCGCCGGACTTGGGGCTACGACCGTGGCTTCAGCTGCCACGCCGGCGTCGAACGCATCGACGAGCCACCCCAAGGGCCACGTCGCGGCCTGGGTCCGCGCGCACAGAGCCGAGATTCGCAAGGAAGGCCTGGCGATCAGCGCCAAGACCATCGGGATCACCCCGCAGGAGCTGGCCAGCGGCCTCAAGGCCGGAAACTCCATCGCAGGGGTCGCATCCCAGCACAACGTGACCGCTCAGACGGTCGTCAACGCACTTGTGACCGCGGCCGACGGCAAGATCAACCAGGCCGTCACCGACGGGAAGCTGAACGCCACGGTCGCCCACCGGGTGGAGGCCAAACTTCCTGCCCGCGTGACCACGATCGTCAACCGCACCTTCTGATCCTTCGCTGTTCCGCTCGACTCACCCCGGGATTCTCGCCCCGGGGTGAGTCGCGTCCAACCTCGGCGAAGGAAACCCCTTGGGACCGATCTCGCGGTGGATCAATCGTGTCCGAGACGACGCCCAACCCCATAGGCGCGACGGTGGACCGGGATGATGAAGTACAAGGCCACCGCCAGGTAGCCCGCGACGGCCACTTCAGGGACGAAGAGACCGAGCACGATGAGAGCCACGTAGAAGGCTAGACCCGGAGTGAGACGAACGGTCAACTCCGACGTCTCGACGTCGTCAACATCGGGGCGTACGAGTCCCGCGTGGACGGCATACCGCCACATCACCCACAGCAGGAGGGCCGCGACGAGAAGGGTGATCCCGTAGATCGTGGTGGCTACTCGTTCGTTGTGCCTGGCTCCCAGGTACTCGGCAACCAGCTTCGTGGGGAAGGGGAGAAACGATACGAACAACAGGAGGAGCAGATTGAGCCGCAATAGCGTCGAATCCGCCCGTTCGAGGTACTCGGTGATGACGCCGTGGCCGAGCCAGATGGCACCGATGGAAGAGAAGCTCACGACGTAGGCGAGGTACGCGGGCCACTCCCGAAAGAACGCGTGAAATAGTTCTTCCCGCGTTCCCGGGGCGGCCAAGTCCAGAACGAGCAGCGTGATGGCAATGGCGAAGACGCCGTCACTCAGACCCTCGAGCCGGTGAGTGCGCACACGTCCGGGCCCATCGTGCGGCGTGGCGGCGTCCTCGCTGTCGTCTCCCATATGGTTCGTCGCAGCTGGAACAGTAGTCCGGCGGCACCGGGATCTCTCTGGTGTCGTCGCAAGCGTGATCCGGCTCAGGTCTGTCTACGCCCGTGCGCCAGTTCGCCACCGGTCCCCTCATCACGTCGGGACGGAGCCGGCTGATCACGACTCCACGAGGACGGCGCGCACCTGTGATCGGTTCCAAGCTCGCCTCTTTCCGCATCAACCGGCCGGGCCGCGCCGGCAGAGCGCGGTGACACGATCGCCAGGCATCGTCCCGCCGTCGTCCCGACGTACGTCCGCGCACCGCATTCAGCAGTCTGCATGCGATAAGAGATGACCTGCATGCGATAAAGAGATGAATTGGGCGGTGCCCTGAGCGCACCAGGATGCGCCCTCGGTCGTAGCGCGTGGAGGTGAAGGTCAGCGTGGAGGTGACAAGCGTGGAGGTGAAGGGACTCGAACCCTCGGCCTACGGCTTGCAAAGCCGCCGCTCTGCCAACTGAGCTACACCCCCGGGAATTTGCCGCGGAACTGCAGACGCCCGAGCGACACGATGTGTCTGGAGTCCAATTGTAGGCCCTGGCCGGCCGAGACCGTGGCGCGACTCGAGAATCAGCCAGCTCAACCGAGTTGCCACACGACCGTTCTAAGTGCGCCGCTAGGGTGCGCCCACATGGACGCCCGGACATTTCTCGGCATGGAACCGATGCAAGACGAACTTCACTGGCGCATGGAGGTCTCGCCGCGCTTGACCACCCCGGGAAACTTCTTGTTCGGCGGCTGCGGCCTCGGAGCCGCGCTGGTCGCGCTGGAGGCAGCGAGCGAACGTCCGACCATCTGGGCGACCGGTCAATACCTCTCGTACGCCCGCACCGATTCATGGGTGGAATGGGAAGTGACGCTGGCGGCGGTCGGGGGACACGTGACGCAAGGGCGAGCGGTCGGAAGGGTGGACGGACGCGAGATCCTGACCGTCAACTCAGCTTTGGGGAGCGACGACCTCGAGGTGGAAGGAGTGTGGGTCGAGCCCCCGGTGGTGCCTGGCCCCGAGGACTGCCCACCCCGGTTCCTCCCGTCACTCTTCCAGAACACCATCATGGACAGCATCGAGGTGCGGATGGCACGCGGGCGCAGCTTCGAGGAGCTCGACGGTAGGCCCGGGGATCCCGACCCAGCCATGTGGGCGCGAATACCTGGGCACCTCTCGCTCTCCGCAGCAACACTCGCCATCGTCGGCGATTACGTGTCAGGACAGGTATCACAACCAATCGGGCGACGGGCCATGGGCCGCAGCCTGGACAACACGCTCCGTATGGTCCAAATCCGACCGACGGAATGGGTTCTCTGCGACATCCGCATCCATGCACTCGTCGGCGGCTACGCCCAGGGCACAGCGTTCCTCTGGTCGCAGGATGGACTCCTTCTCGCCACAGCGAGCCAGTCAATCGCCGTTCGCCTATGGCCGGAGGACGCCGTCCTGCCCCAATAGTCCGGTTGCCGCGATCACAAGGGCGCCAGGCCCCGCGAGACTGGTCTGGTGGTCGAAGATCCGGCAGCCAGCGAGGCGTCCAGTCGACGCCCCTCGCCGCGTACCCTCCTCATCGCAGCAGTTGCCGTGATGGCGGTCGCAGCTGGCATCTTTGCAGTGTTCGCCCTCGGGGACTCGTCGACATCCGGTTCGGGTCCTCACCGCCTTGCCGCCTCGACCCGACGATCGACCACGACAACGGCCAGCGGAGGCGGAGGAACGACGACCACGACGCCGCCATCAACAGAGTCACCGTCGACGTTGCCGCCTACGTCGACGACGACATCTGCGCCGCCTACAACGACGACGCCTCCTCCGCCGGCCGCGCCGGGATTCGTCGCGGGCCGAGTCACCGCAGTCGGCGACTCAGTGATGCTCGACTACCAGGACCCCCTCGAGACCGACATACCGGGAGTTTCGGTCGACGCCGCCGTCAGCCGCCAATGGGCCGACGGCGAAGCCATTTTCCAGCAGTTGAAGGCCACGGGCCAGCTCGGAGCCGAGGTCATCGTCGGTCTCGGCACGAACGGACCGATCACCTCTGCAGACTTTGACGCCATGATGTCCATCCTCAGCGGCGCGTCGCGTGTGATCTTCGTCAACGTCCACGTCGACCAACCGTGGCAGGACCCGAACAACGCCGTCCTGGCGGCTGGAGCGGCTCGGTATCCCCGCGTGTTCGTCGCAGACTGGGCCAGCCTGGCCGCGCAAAATCCCGCGTGGTTCGGTGCTGACGGTACTCACCTGGCCATTGACGGTGTCGGGGCAGACGCCCTGGCTTCGTTGGTCACCTCGACCCTCGCGAACGGCTGAAAGTTCGTCAACCCGTGAGCCGGAAACGGTGAGCCTGGTGTAGCCTCGACTTCCCCCCGGGGCTATAGCTCAGTCGGTTAGAGCGCAGCACTGATAATGCTGAGGTCGCTGGTTCGATTCCAGCTAGCCCCACCGGAAATCCCTGGTCGGAGCGCGCGTACTGGACCCGTGTAATCGCTGGGGTGGCGTGTCCCAACTTCTGTCCCAACCTCGCCTGATCTGCCGCGAGCTGGAACGACCCCGCGACATTCAGCTGAGCAACCCCATGCGCCAGAGCAGCAACCCCATTGCGCCATGTGTTGCCGGCCTACACCGCGCATCGGAAACCAGACTTCTCCGGGCGATCCGTCTACGTACCGGGGGATCACCCAAGCAGGTCCGACCGTCCCGTCAGGCGGAAAATAGTTCATTCCGTATCGAGTGGCGCGGAGAGAGCGAAGTCCCGACCCCTGTCAGCTCGATCCATCAACCCGAAGAGATCAATATGTGGCGTGACATCAGCCGCCCAAGCAACATTGCTTTTGAACTGCCTATGTGGCAACTACGAGACCCTCGAAGCGGTTGCCCGCTCGTGACTCAGCCCGGTCCCTATGTGCCCGGTTGCGTGACTCCACACATGGTCGCAAGAGTCATCCCAGCGGCGTGGATCGGCAGAGCCCACGTCTGGAGGCCCACGACGCCATCGACCGAGACTCCACCCTCCTGCTGGAAACCCTTGACGGCGGTCGCGGTGACTGGTCCGAATTCACCGTCGACGACCAGAACAGGGTTGGAGCCAAGCAGGTTGAGAGCGGTTTGAAGACTCTTAACCACTGAGCCAGCCGAGCCTTGGGCGAGAGTGGGAGGCTCGGGTTTATCGCCTCCCAATGCTCCCCACGTGATTGGCCCCACGACACCGTCGACGCTGAGGCCGCTATAGCCTTGAAACTCCTCGACCGCATTTTTCGTGACCGGACCGAAGATGCCGTCGATCTGGCCCCAATTTCAGGGTGCGCCTCGTGAGGAGATACTGCGCCCAAGAGACGGTGGCACCGCTCGAACCCTCTGAAATGGTAGGTGGTGGCATGTTGCTCCCTCCGATGGTCAGCTGCTTCTCGACGTCGACAAACTTTTCTGGCCGGATCTCCAACGTCGCCGCACTCATTGGCGGACTACCACGGCGAGATAGCAGTTGCCACCTGGCCCGTCCGACACGCCGAGGGTACCACCATGGTGCCAGGAGGCGAACCCTTCCCCGGTGGGCTTGCCAAGCTGAGAGCGCGAATAGCTAGAGGGTGTCCCGCTTCTTGTTGAAGTTCAGCGGTGCCACAGCGTGTTCAGGCTGCCGCCTGAACGTACTCCTCGGGTGTAGCAACGGTCGGTGTGACCTCGCGGCGAAGGGCGTCGACCAGCTTGGTCACGTCCTTGTGTCCCCGGACTCGCCGGAAGGATCGCTCGGCCTCGAGCATGCCGGCGGCGATCCAGCGCTTCTTCATGGAGCCGTCCTTCCATTTGGTGACCCGGCGCGTTGTCCGCTTTGCGATCGAGATCATCGACTCGATGCAGTTCGTTGTGGTCAACGTGGCGGCCAATGTGCCGCCGACGCCGAGACGTCGGACGGTGAACATGTCCTCGAGTCCCTCGCGTAGTGACGCGGCGGCGTCGGGATGATCGGCCTCGAGCTCTTGGGCGAGACTCTTGGCGCCAGACAATCCTTTGGCGGTGTCGGGTTGAGCGAAGATGAGGGCCTGTCGCTTGTCGACGACGCCGGCGAGCTCCTTGGGCAGGTGACCATCGAGGTTCCTCCGTTTGTGCAAATTATGAAGAACTCTTCCTAACCCCCCATTATGTGGAGCGCGGGATTATGTGGCGCCAGCGCAGAACGAAGGATCCGGCGCGTGGCAGACTCTTGAGACAGATTTCCGGGTGGGACAGGCTGGGACGGGACAGAACTTGTCGGTGTCGGCAGCAGAATTCGATACCGACACAATCAAATCCGTCCCAACTTTGTCCCAACAATTGTGTCCCGGACCGTCCCGTGGGGTCCCGCTGCGTCTCGCCCTCACATTTCGACAGCTTCCGGAAGCAGCGAAAATGGGACGGGATGGGACACGCCGGGAACCAGCGGGATTCTGCTGACCTCCCTGATAATGCTGAGGTCGCTGGTTCGATTCCAGCTAGCCCCACGGAAGTCCCTGGTCGGAGCGCGCGGCACTGAACCGGTGTGATCGCTTGGCGACGTGTCCCAACTCCTGTCCCAACATCGCCTGATCTGCCGCGAATTGGAACCTCGCGACGTTCGGCTGTAGCAATCCCACTGCCACGCTTCAGCTCCTCGACTCGTCAAAATCAACTGTTGCACGGATGACCTTGCAGCTCCAGTTTTGGAGGATCCAGCACCCATCTCTTTTTGTGTGCTTACTAATCGGGAAACGTCGATACGGCGAAAGAGGAAGCATGACGGACGTAGCAAATCCACCGCCGGCACCGTTCCGTACGAAGAGCCGTTGATCGAGATGCCCGTGCACATTTTCATTGGCCCTGAACGTAACCTGGTGATCTTGATCGCCCTCTGAGACGATGATGCTGGCCCGGGGAGGGCGCTCCGATGCGTCGATGTAAGGCCTAGCCGGCGGCCCTACTCGGTGGTAATTTGTGCGGCGGCGGTCAGTTGCATAGCGGAGTTCCTTGCCGAGCAACCGCGGGATTGAACTCGGCGGCCGTGTGATTGGACCCCGTGCGGGAGAAGGGGGATTTCATGTGTGCCACCAGGTCGACCCAGTGCCTTGGTTTCCGCACTGGGGCTCGGCTCCGAGCCGGACTTTCCATGTTGATTCTCAGCTCGGCCCTCGTCTCGGCGATGGTGGTTTCGGTCCCGAGGGCCGGCGCGGCCACGCTGACGGTCACGAACTGTAACAGCAGCGGCCCGGGCTCTCTGGCCAAGGTCGTGGCCGGTGCGTCGTCGGGCTCCACCGTCACGTTCTCGGTGACGTGCCCGCCAGCTTCGCCGATTTCCCTGAGCTCACCGATCAACCTGAAGGTATCGATTGCCATTAACGGTCCGGGAGTGGACTCGATGGTGGTGGACGGGCCCACGGGGGGCGGCCCGTCATTTTATGACTCCCCGAACGTCACGGGAGTGGGCCTGTCGGGTCTCGCCATCATGGGTGGCGACTCGCCAGGCGCCATTTGGAACCAAGGGGGGAGCACGCTGACGGTCAGCGACTGCAGTATCGGGGGCTCCGCGGGCATTTACAACGAGGGCACAGTCACGGTCACCAACTGCGCCATCGACAACTCGGACCCGGGAATCGACAACTACGGCACCACGACGATCAGCGACAGCACCATGACGGGAAACCAGACCTTCGGGCAAAACGGCGGTGCTATCTACAACGACGGAGAGCTCACCATCACCTCGACAACGCTCACGGGGAACGTCGTCGGCGGGGGATCTTCAGGCGGAGCGATCGAGAGCGACGGAGGGTCGGTCACGATCACCGGCTCCGCCATCTCGGACAACGACGACGACGTCGGGGGCGGCGCAGGCATCGAGAACGACGCTGGGACCATGAACATTGTCGATACCACCGTGTCGGGCAATAACAATGAGGGGGGTAGCGCCGGGGGAGGAGTCGACAACAACGGCACAATGTCGGTCACGGACAGCACCGTCTCCTCCAACGCCAAAGGGGGAATCTCCAACGGTGGCACGCTAAGCGTCACCGACAGCACACTCTCGCACAACGGCGGCGGTGGAACTGGCGACGGAATTTATAACGCGGGAAGCCTCGAGGTCACGGCAAGCACGCTTGCCCAGAACGGCAACGTCGACGGCGCCATCGAGAACCACGGCGGCTCAGCCACTGTCGCCGCATCCGTGCTTGAAGGCTCTCCGGCCTGCTCCGGGGCGATCATCGACGCCGGCTACAACCTCGATGGTGGCGCGTCGTGCGGCTTCGCGGTCACCAATCACAGTATTTCGGACGTGAATCCACGTCTCGGACCACTTCAAGACAACGGCGGCCCTACTGAGACAGACGAGCCCGCGCACGGCAGCCCACTGCTCGATGTCATCCCGCAGGGAGCCACAGGCAACAACATGAAGTTGTGTCCGAGCACCGATCAGCGGGGAGTGGCACGTCCCCAGGGAAGCGAATGCGATATCGGCGCCGTCGAGTTGTCACCCACACCTCAAGACATCACCAGTGCTGACGGTGTCACCGCCACGGCTGGCCAGCCGTTCTCGTTCACCATAACCACCACCGGCAGCCCGACACCGCGGATCCACGAAGCTGGGACTCCATTTCAGAACTTCGCCTTCACCGACAACGGCGACGGCACCGGCACCATCTCAGGTAAGACCAAGAAGGTCGGCTCGTACAAACTGCTCATCAAGGCCACATTCGGGTCAGGCTCGACTAAGTACGTCGTGCTTCAGGTCCTCACGCTGACAGTCTCGGCTGGGTAGCAGAGACACTTCGTTCGGCTCGGAGTCGGCAAGCCACTCGGCTGCCCTGGCTTCGAGATCTGGTCTTGGGCTGCTCAGGCACGCAAGCAAGGTTGTGCGTCAAGCTGCCACAGTCCGCGTCGTCATGCCTTTCGATGGGCTGCGGACCGATCTGTCCATGCGATCTGCCGGAGTTGACAACGCTCATATCGCACGGCTCCCACACTCATCGAAAACGGGACCGAGTGGGACGCACCACTCACTCGGCGGACTCGCTTGAGAGTCCTGGATGATCGCATTCGCTCGCGGCACATGAGACAGTGGCGGACATAAAGCAGGGACCATGCTCCAAGATGTAGTGATTGATCCTTCCCTGAGCCTCGCATCGCCGAGCCGGATCCGTTCGTGAGAAATTCGGTGCCGGGTGAAGTCCGAGACGACGGCTCCGTGGAGGCCTCGGCGCGCCGGACAACCGGGTGACATACTGAAGGCGACGCGAGGGGTGGCCCATGAAGACTCGACGCGAAGTCCCTTCTGATCGAAGCGCGGTCCTGCTGCTTGCCTCGGTGCTCGTCCTGGTCGGCAGCACCGTCTTGGGATCAGGCGTCTGGACGAACGCCGCCTCTGCGAACGCTTGGGCCGGGATGACGCCGCGACATCATGCCCGAACGCTCAGCGCGCCCGACTGCTCGTCGTCCACCGCGATCAGCGCCGGCCCGACGCCGCTGTCGAGCTCCATCTCGGATCCATCAGCGCCTCCCCAGTGCTTTACCTTCAGCGACACCACCGGCGACATGCTCTTCGTGCACACGGTTGCCACGTCGACGAATCCGACGCCCACCTACACGATCATCGATCCCAACGGTGACCCCATTCCCCAGGATGGTCCCACCGATGTCGACGGCACCTACACGATCGAGGTCTCGGATACATCGAGCGGGCCTTTCAACATCACGATGGATCAGCTGAACGACCTCGTCGGTTGCACCACGATCACGTTTGGATCTCCCGCCGTGACCCTCGACATCGCTGAGCCCGGGTCCTTCGTGTGCATGTCGTACACGTTGTCTGGCGTGGAATGGGTCGAGACGAGATTCGCGAAAGTCCCCGCGTTGTCGCAAGAAGAGTCCTACGGCCCCGGAGGAGTCGGCGGATCCGCCATCTCTTCGGGGTCGGGAATCGGAGCGATCGCCGAGTCGGGTACGGGTATCTACACCTTCTTCGTCTTCCCCCTATACGGGTCATCGGCGACCGGTCCCGTGAAGGCGACCGTGGGCGATCTCGGTCTGGGGCATGGCGGAGTTGGAGTGTTGGTGGCAAAACCCGGTGCGACGATTCAGATCCTCGGT
Organism: uncultured Acidimicrobiaceae bacterium; assembly: GCA_963824445.1. Classification (GTDB taxonomy): domain Bacteria; phylum Actinomycetota; class Acidimicrobiia; order Acidimicrobiales; family RAAP-2; genus Bog-473. Next base: position 393,432 of record CAWGPG010000007.1, read on the forward strand.
GATGGATTCACAAGAGGCGAGACGGTGACGGCAAGGTATGCCACCGGACTCGCTGATCCGGCACAGATCGTGCTCTGCAGAGTGAGGGCCGCCGGCTACTGGGGTTCAGCTCACTGCGATTCGGCCCTCCCCTCGAAGGCGCACGCGGGGGGACGAGGACCCCACATCATCTCGATGCACGGGAGTAGCTCGGGCCACTCGGGGAAGATCTCCTTGGTCGTCAGATCAGGTAAGTGATCGGGACAACGATGAAAATGCACGAGGAGGGGTCCAACATTTGTCGCGGCCGGATACTCGATGCCGTTGGACAACGAAACCGTTGACATTCTTAAGCAATGTTGCATCTCCGCGATCGCCGCGAGTCTGTTGACAGATAGTCTGGCCTCTTACACTGTTGGCCCCTTGGGTGGGGTTCACTCGAAGGGGAAGAGAGACAGCACATGGGAACGTTGCGGGCCTCACTGCTCGCCGGTGGTTCCGGCCTGATCGCACTAGTGGGGACGACGTCCCTTGCCATGCCGGCCTCAGCTGGAGTCGTTGGTACGTACCAGTTCGCCCAAGACGGACAGTTTCCAGCGGGCACGATGACGTTGGCTCAGCCAAACCTGTTCTCTGATTCCTTCACCTCAGGAGGAACGACGGACAGCGGTTTGTGGCACGTCAAGGAAGGGGCCGTCAAGATCAAGATCACGAGCAGTAACCAACCGCTCGACGTCGGCTGCATCCTGAAGGGAACGATGACCACGGCGGGCATCGCGTCGGCTTCGAGCCCAGGTTCCATTCACTGCCCGACTGGAGTGACCGGCACGTGGTATGCCGTGATGAACACGGGAACTCAATCGGTCACGGTGACCGGAACGTCGGGCCCGCACAGCTGGTCCGACGGCTGATTCCCGGGCGACGCTCCGCAACACCGGTGGTCCACCAGGTCGGCTCTGAAGACGTGTCGAGCTCAATTGTGCTCTCGTGAATTGCCGCTCTCGGCGAGAAGGGCGATCCTCATCTTTGCGACGAGCTCCCCGAACATGGGGTAACCACCACCCGCTTCTTGCATGGCGTCTATGGACGGCTTCCACATTTCCCATCGGGCGATCAGTGTTCGTCCGAGCAGCAACCTGATCAGTTCGAAGTCGAAAGCGCCGACGTGTTCGAGCGCCGCCAGCTGCTCGAAGTAATCCAGTTCGCGGTACAGGATATAGGCCTCATCCGCATTCGATGCGATGAAGGTCTGGAACGCCTCGCTCAGCGCCTCTCTTGTTTCGAAGGTGGCGACGAGCCGTCTCGTCTCCAAGAGCGCGTCTTCGTTCCATCGGCGGAAGAAGTCCGCGGCAATCTGCGATTCCCGAGCTTTCCTCGCTTCTCTGACCTGTTGGCCGGCGAAACCAGCTGCGCCCAGGGCGCCCAGCAAACCAAGGGCGCCGATGGCGGTGGAGATCGCCGTGACCTGCTCGGCCCAGTTGGGTCCAGGCATAGTCCAACCCTTCTGTATCGCTTCTTCAGGCTACCGAGAGCATACCGATCGATCCTCGTGGAGCCCGAGGGTGCGACCCAAATATGCAGCTCTAGGTTTCGCGGACTAACTCAGGGAATCTACCGTCTTGTCCGTGTTGAACTTCTTCCTGTTCCGTGTCTCTAAGCACACGCGAAGAGAGAGGTTCGTATGGAGTGGGTAGGCGCCTGGGGTCCCCCCAGGCGCCCCCCGTTAGAACCGGACGTGCGGGACCGCATCCGGCTCACCCAAGGCTGCGCCCTCAGACGGGCGAGAGATGCCGAGTCCGAGCGATCCGTGTCAGGCGGACCAGACCTCGCTCATCGAAGAACACGTTCGGCCACTGTTGGTGGTCCACGCCACCTCTGGACTTGAATCGCTTGCGACCCTTTGACCGCAGACGCATCCGGATCCACTTGTCGAGATCTTCGTAAAGGCTCACCACGTTGCCCATGGCGTAGTAGTTCCCCCATCCACGAAGGAGGGGGTTGAGCCCATCGATCATCACCTGGAGTGAGACCGGTGCTTTGCGCCGGGTGCGTGCACGCACCTGGTCCTTGAACCTCGCTAGAGCGAGGGGTCGGGGTCGAAGGAACCTCCCGTGAATGGTGAAGCCCAAGAACTCAAACCCATCGCGAACCTTGACGATGCGGGACTTGGCCTCGGCCACCTCCAGCCCGATGTCGGCCAGCACGGCACGCACCAAGCGGTCAGCGGCCTCGACCTTCCAGCGTCGATCAGCCAGGATCACGAAATCATCGGCATAGCGAATCAGCCGGAAACCGGCCGATCGGACTTCGACGTCGAGCCGGTGCAGGTAGATGTTGGCGAGCAGCGGCGAGATGACACCGCCTTGTGGAGTCCCAGACCCGGAGCGGACAAGGCCCACGTCAGTCAGCACTCCGGCTCGTAGCCAGCGACGGATGAGCCCGATGACTTCGGGGTCGTCCACCTGCTTGGCCACCTCGCGCAACAAGCGAGGATGGTGCAGGTGGTCGAAGAACCCGACGATGTCGAACTCGGCCACCCAGCGATCTCCTCGGCGGATCGCCTCTCGCACCCAACGCACCGCATCGCTGGCGCTGCGCCCCGGGCGATAGCCGAAGCTGCAAGGCAAGAAGTGCGGCTCGAACAGCGGTTCGAGCACCTGGCGGGTGGCCTGTTGGACCACCCGATCGGCGACGGTGGGGATCCCGAGCGGACGTGTGCGCCCGTCGGGCTTGGGAATGTCCACCCGCCGCACCGGCGGGGGAACGTAGCGCTCCGCTGAAAGCAGTCGACGTCGAAGTGCGCCGAGTTGGTGCTCGGCATCGGCGTCGAAGGCACTGATCGTCTGGCCGTCGATCCCGGCGGCTCCGGCATTGGCCCGGACACGCGCCCAGGCCCTCGCCAGGTTGGCTGGATCGGCGATGGCTTCCAGCAACTGGCCCACGGACCAGCTCCTCTCTCAGCCTCTCTCCTTGCGTCGTGACGTCGGGCAGACCGCCAGTCCCGTCATCCCGCTCGGCGGTCGAGGACTGGTTCTGTGCTCCGACGACATGGCACTCGCTTCGAGGCTTGGTCTCGGTCGGCCCCTTCGCCCATCCTGACCCTCCTCTCAGAGAACCAGGCGGCCCGCTCACCTACAGGCAGCGGATCAGCGGGCATTACCCCGCCTTGCACTACTACGAGCCGTCTGACTCCTCGGAGGGCGTCGGTCTGCCTTTCCCGAACGGTTATAGCGTCGCCTACCCGTTCCCATTCGATCCGTCGACCGGGCCACACATGGACCACCGGCCACCTGCTGGACAGGCATGGCGTCGGAAGTGGGAGCTGCACGGGACCCTACGAGGTCTCACAGGATCATTTCGTCAACAAAGTCGCCACGGCCCGCCGAAACCACCGTCTGGGGCCCCCTCCCCTCCAAGTCGTTCGTTGCACGGAGAGAGGTCTTCGGCTTCCTTGTTCGCGGGCAAGTCGCCACGCCCAGCCAGCCTTGCATCGGTTCACTGCACGTTCGAGCCTGTGGCTTCGCCTCCGCTCCCTTCAGACCCCTCGTCACCGAGACGCCCTGAGCATCAGCTACTGAACTTCAACGACCAAAGCTCAGGAAGGACTTTCACCTCCTTGCTAGCGAAATTGCCTGTCGTACCGCGAACCGACCCCGGGCCGTAGCCCGGGGTCGGTCCCACACTGCTGGTCCTACTCAGGTGACGATTCAGCCTCGGGTTGCGTCAAGGCACGTGAATCATCCAGGAAGGCTTTTACTGTCAGCCAGCCAGGACTGAGTAGAAGTGGTTGTAGACGCCGCCGAGCGCCGACTCCGCGATGATGCCTTGCTTCGTTGCGGTGCCGATCTTCGTCGCGCCCTGCTCTTTCGCCATCCACAGGTGATCAGCGCCACAACCCTGGTCAGCTTGGATGTCGGTGTACGTCACCGTCGTCCCGACCTTCACTTTGAAGCTCAGATACGTGCCCGCGTTGCAGAATCCGCCGGGCATGGACCACGTGTTGTCCGAGTTGTACACCGTCTGATACTCGTTTCCCGAGATGAAGGTGTTGTACGTCCCGGGGAACGTTGCATGGCCAGCAGCTGGTCGAACGGCAGCGGTCAGCGCGGGCCCACGAGACTGGGCGTGCGCTGGGACATCGGCCGAAAGGAACCGTGCGTACCAGGTAAGAGATCCGACATCGGCGGCAAGCAATTCGCCCGGCTTCGAGGCTGAGCCGAGGTTCGTGCCCGAGACCTTCGCGCCCCACGCACCGTCATTCGCATATCCCGCGTTGTAATCACTCATTCCAAGCGTCGGGCCAACCGTCTCCCATGTGCCGCCGTCCGTGTAACTCGACAAGGACCATGAGCTGTCGGAGTTGAGATAGAGCTGGCCGGCATCGAAGAATCCGGATCCGGTGTTGAAGAAGATCTCATAGGTACCGGTCGTTGCCGCGGCAGGCAAGGCATGGCTACCGCTTGCAGCCCCGGTGGCGTCTGCGGACACGGCTCCGGCTGTGGTCGCTCCGGCCAAGCCGAATCCCACCGCCGAGATCGCGGCCGCCGACATCCCCGCCGCAATCCGTCGTTTCATGGTTGTACGCATCGATCTTCCTCTCGTTCACTGAGCGCTCGCGTTGAGCACCGCCTGATACCAGAGAGCAGTCTGAAGGCCAATGGTGACGGCGTCTGTGTCGAAGGACACACAACGTGTGTTCCCGTCGACACGGTTGCCCCAGTGGTTCAGAGGCGCGCCCTTTTCTCTAAGGGCATCGGATTCCGCTTCCCCGAGCGTGATGTACGGACCTTCGGCTCCCACCCGTCACCAAGGCGATCTTGGCTCTTCCTTTCCGGCGCCCAATCGAGTTCGGGACAACCGGCTTGCTCACCCCTCATATCCTCATGCTGTCGGCAATACTCCATGTGCCCGGCCAACTACGGGCCGGGAACTTGGGACTGACGACAGCGGGTATTCGTCAGGTGCTGTGCTTGAAGGTCAAGGCGAAGCTCGTCCCGCGAGCGGTGGTCGTCAAGGCGCCGCTAGAGACGAGCGTGTGGGTCGAGACGTCCTTGAACTGCGACGGGCTCTGGAAACCGAGATACTGACCGTTGACCTGGGAATTCTTCATTGTGGTCGTCGCAAAAGAGGCGACCGGTCCAGTGAGGTATGCGCCGATGCCGATGCCGGTATCGCCCACGTTGGTCGGGTCAGTTTCGAACCAGTGCGTATTGCTGGTCAGGTCGCGGATGTCAGCGTCGGTCGAGGTGCCGGACTGGAACATCGAGGCGACGACGGTGTCGCCCGGCGACGCGCCTGTCAGGTTTGAAGCGCTCCCGGCCGGGGTGGCGACAGTAAATGAGTAATCCGGGATACCCGACGAACATGACTCCTGGGCCAGGGCCAGGGTGCCGAGAGTGCTCGTAATGACTCCTTCAGACGCCGTGGCATTCGGGGTGACGGTGCAGTTGACGACCGGGACCTTGAAGGTGACGCTGGCACTTGCCAGTCCTCCTGAGGGGGTGTCGACGTAGCCGGCAAAATTGGTCTGCACGTACGTCTGGAAAACGAAATCCACCGGGCCATTGCCCGTCGGTGGCTCCACTAACCAGCCGGATCCGCGGTTGTACGCCCCAGAGCCTCCCTGGTAGTTCGCCTTGTCGGTACCGAGCAACAGGTACTGACCATTCTGGTCGGTCGTATCCGACAGCACGATGGCGTACTGGGTACCGCTGATGCTCGAGATACCAGGGCTGAAGGTCACGGAGTTCAACCCGTTGGTTACCTGGCTCGGGCTCAGCGTGACTTGACCCAAGACAGCGTCGCTCGGAACAGCCGACAGCCCAGAACCGGTCACCGATTCGATGGAAACCACGAGGTTTCCTGTAGGGGTAGGGCTCGTCTCATCGACGTTGACGACGACCCTCGTGAGCGACCCGGTGATCCCAGCGGTGAAGACCTGCGCCAATGACTGAGGTCCCCACACTGCTGCTCCCAGGTCGCCGGGGCCAGGGACCTGCTGGTCCAGCGTCCCTCCCGGAACAGCAGCGCCCGTGACCGAACCTCCCACGAGCGACAAGCCACCGGCTAAGCCGACTGCGATCAATCCACGAAGCAGATAGCCAAATCTCACGGGTTACCCCCTTGCTGGCGCCCCCCTCGTCGAGACGGTAGCACGGCGAGTGACATTAGCGGGATGCCGCGTGAGGTTGCATGAGACCGCCCAGCCGCACCCTGACGGCAGCGCTTCCTCGGACCACCCATTTGCGGGGCGAGTCATCGTTCGAACCGGGCAGCGCAGTCACCCACGCGGTCCCTTGGTCAAGCACGGACGATTCTGCCCGAAGACAAACTCAATCAAGCCACGCCCGCAGCGCCGATCGGAACGACAGCTCGGCGCTTCCTTCCGACCATTCTCCTTCGACGCGACGGTGCTTCGTTGAGCGCTCGTCAGACTCGATGATGGCCGGGCATCACCGATTCGCGGCCTAGTCGCGCGTTCCGGCGTTCCGTTGTTCGAGGGCCTTCTTGATGTACGGGAGATCCGGATAGTCGGTACGGCCCCTCTTGAGTTCGTAGAAGTTCGGGTTCCTCATCAGCCACACCACATGCCGAAGAAGATCACTGGCGTCCTCGTCCGACGGAACCTCTTGGATGACTGGGCCAAACATGCCCGGACCGCGACCACCGTCCAATCGGAGCGTGGGCACGCCGAATGCTCCGACCTCTTCGACCACGCGTCCATGCTCGGTTACGACGAGGTCCCATGTCGTGGAATCACCCATCGCGGCGACATAGAGATCTCGGCTCAGACGGCAATCTCCGAGAGCATTCTGAATGGTGTCCTCTTGGGCCAGATCCTCGAGCAGATAGAAGTACCTATGTCCGATCGCTGCGTAAAACCGGCCGCACGCCGCTTCGCCCTCGCTATCGCGAACCATCACACTCGTTCGAAGCGCCGGCGCCGACATCGATCTCCCTGGGTCGAAATCGCGGTTCTCACCTTTGAAGCGGTTCAACTCAGAGAGAACACTGACCAGGTGAGCTCTATTTCACCCAACGATTCGAGGCGCAGAGCCCAACGTGACGTCTGGTAGCACCATGGACATCGTGGGTCGAAGGAGAACTGAATGCGTTCCATCACGAGCTCAGCGAACGTTGTCGTCGTGACATTCGTCGAACACGTCGTCGCGGCGCAGCACGACCGATTGCGGAAGAAGATCGTTGACGATTCGTGCCGAGCTACACGAACTCATCGGCCGCCCTCGAGGGCATGTGCCAGGATCTCCCGCGGACCAGAAGAGCCGTCAATCACACGGTTCACCCTTCGGATGAGCTTCCAACCTTCCTCCGTTCTCCGGCACACCCAGCGGTTGGCCGAGACACGCCAGACCCGATGTCCGCCCTCAGCGTGAAGGAACACCTGGGAATAGGTCGTGGCCACTCCTTCGTCACCATCGATCGTGACGATCGGTGCGCTCTGCACGTGCGCACAGCCTTGGCGGATCAAGGACTGCTGGCCATCGCTTTGCACCATGGCGATGACCTCTGAGGGTCCTTCCAGCCGGGACATATCGGATTCGAGCACTCCATCTGCGGCCCACAAGGCACCGGCTTCCGAACTGCTCCCGGTGTCGACGGCGGGACCCCAGCTGCACACGAGCCGTAACACGGCGGACTCATCCTCAAGTAGTCGAACCCTCCCCTCCAGCTCGTTCAGACGCTCGACCAGCCCGTCGTCCTTCGTCGAACTCATCGCCGAGCCCCCGCAATAGTCCTATTTTTGTGGAACGAGCGTGCCGTTGGCATCGAGGAGATGGTGCCGTGATTCATGCACAGCGTAACGAGCCAGACCGACCACCGAGAATGTATAGACACCATCCGCCCCACCATCTCTGACCATCGTTCGCGACCAGTCCTCGCTCTTCAGGCCACGCAAGATGTCGGCCAGGCGCTGGGCCTGCTCCTCGATCTCACGGGCGAGTACCTCGACTTCGATCTCGTTGTAAACGCTCCAGGCTGCTTCGGCGGGGTTGAATTGTGGGAAGACTGGGTTGTCTTCGTGAATCATCAGCAGGATGCGATCGCCGTAGACACGCTCGATGTCGCGTACGTGCGCGCCGTATTGGATCGGAGAGAACACGCCCGGCGCCGGGATCGTCCTCAACTGGGCTTCATCCGCATCAATCAGGAAACTACGCCAGTTTGAAGCACTTTGCAGCAGCGCCGGCCCGAGCAGTGGACGATCCATGGACGCAGGATTCTCACCGCACTGGGGACATCTCTCAGATTGAGCTCGAGCCCACTGCCAGCCTTCTCCACGCTCGCGGCGATAGTCATCGAGCGTCTTGCGCTGCATCTGCTCCTTCGCAACATCATCTGACGATGCAGTCATGACCCAAGTATGCCCTCACTCTTCTCCGCTGTCATCGGGCGTACGAGTATGAGTCGCTTCAGGCCCTGCGGGGTGTGCCTCGGCGGCGGGGATGTGTCTCAGCGAGGCGGTTCCAATTCCTGGATGCGACGCCCTTCCTGGTGGAAGCATCCCAAACGTGACGAAGGAAGGTAGGAACTCAGGAGAAGATTGCGGCAAGCCGATCGATCGTCGAACTGATGTCTTCCTCGGTGGTACGAGGATTGATGGTGCAGAGCCGCAATACCGGCTTCGTGTGCAGCGTGGTGCTGGTGATCACGGCGTAACCATCCCGGGCTAATGCCGCCACTGCCGCCGCGTGCGCTCCGTCGTCGGCGTCGCGTCGGGTGAACGTCACGATTCCGAGCTGTGCTGAGGTAGCCACTTCCCATCGATCATCCGTTCGGAGGACACTCTCGGCGTATTCGGCCAGCTCGATCCCTCGGGCGATGGACGAACGTATCTGGTCGAGTCCGTAGATCTTGATGGTCAGCCACAGCTTGAGGGCACGGGCTCGGCGGCTGAGCTCGAGGCTCCGGTCTCGCAGGTCCACCTCTCCCGTACCCGCCGTGACGTCGACGAGGTACTCGGGCGTCATCGAGAACGTCCCGCCAAGAGCATTCGGTCTCCGTACGAAGAGGCACCCGATGTCGTAAGGCTGGAAGAGCCACTTGTGCGGGTCCAGCGTGAGGGTTTCCGCGCGGTTCAGTCCCCCGAGAACAGACCGGCCCCGTTCGCAGAGAGCCGCCGGGGCCCCGTACGCGCCGTCGACATGGAACCAGATGCCCTCAGCGGAGCAGAGGTCAGCAACGTCGTCGAGGGGGTCGACGGCGCCAGAATTGGTTGTCCCCGCTGTGGCCACGACGAATCCCGGCCGCAGACCTGCAGCCCGATCCTGTCGTACCGCCTCTTGGAGCGCGACCAGATCCATGCGGTAGTCGGTGTCGGTCGGGAGTATGCGGATGTGCTCCGGCGGAAACCCGACCGCGGTCAGACCGCGCTCGATCGATGCGTGAGTCTGATCAGACAAGTACGCGACGCCGGGTCCTGTGATGTTGCGAGCAACGATCAGCGCCGTCGCATTCGCGAGCGACCCCCCGCTTGTGAGGACACCTTCAGTACCCTCGGGAAGGCCGACAAGCTGCCGAAGCCACTCGAGGACGACGAGCTCCACAGTCGCCGGGCCCGAACCGCCCGCCCACGACGCTGCGATGGCGTTGAAGCCGGTCCCCAGCCAATCCCCCAATACGGCCGCGAACGACGATGGTCCCGGTACGCGGGCGAAGTAGCGGGGGTGGTCGCCGTGCTGCATGTTGGCCAGTGCCACGTCGACCAGGACCCTGAGGGCCTCGTCGGGGTCACCGGGTACATCCGGGGGCTTTCCCCCGAGCCAAGAGCGGAGCTCCGAAGGGGAACTGACACAAATGGCCGGACCCTCATCCCCGTGCTCGAAATGATCGACCACTCGGTCGACGACCCAGTGGGCAAGCCGCCGCATCTCGGTGGCAGACATACCCAGCGTGTCGGGATGGTGGAGAGCTCCTCGGTCCTCTGTCACTGTTCAGCGTGGTCCCTCTGTCGCCATGGGACGGTCTCCGCACATGCACGGCGAGCGTGCTCAGGATCCGCCACTCCCCGGCCGAGCGGCCTCAGCCGGAAGGCGCCCTGGACCGAGATACTCAACGGCTCGGAATCTACGACGACAACGACGGGGACGCTAGGGCACACTCCCGGCCGTGGCGAGGAACTTGGCGGCGATCGGCGCGGCCACCGCGCCGCCGGCTCCGCCACCAACGACGAGGACGGCGAAGGCGAGGTCTCCGTTGTAACCGACGAACCAGGCGTCGGTCTGCGGCGGGTTGGCTGTGCCGAACTCGGCCGTGCCCGTCTTGCCGAAGGTGCCCGCCGGCAACCCGGCCGAAGCGGCGGTGCCGATGGAACTCGTCACCACGGCGTTCATCATGGTCCGCAGGTCCGAGATGACCGTGGGTTCGACAGCTTCGGGGGCTGTCGTGTCGTCCCGGGTGCCCGAGACCAGCCGCGGGAGGCGCAGGCTGCCCGAATCGACGGTGGCCGCCGCGTTGGCCATGGCGAGGGGAGAGACGACGACCTGCGCCTGGCCGATGGCGGTGGCGGCAGCGTCAGAGGTCGAGGTAGGCACGGGGACCCGACCTCCGAAGGCGGTCAGGCCCATGTTGACGGTGGATCCGATTCCGAACTGGGCCGCCGTCGAGGGAAAGCTCGCGTCGGGAAGCGAACTCGACATCCCTATGAATGCGGTGTTGCACGACATGGCGAAGGCCTGCTCCATGGACAGCGACGGCGTCGTCTCGCCCTCGAAGTTATGGAAGACCTCCCCGTTGACGGTGATGGTCGAAGGGCATGTGGCCGGGCTCGCGGGCGTCAGGCCGTGCTCAATGAGGTCGCTCGCCGTCACGATCTTGAAGGTCGAGCCCGGAGGGTACGCTCCGTCGAAGGCCTCGTTGACCGCCTGTGAGTCCGGCGTGCTGACCGACGCCAGCACGTCTCCCGTGGATGCCTGTATCGCCACGATGGCCGCCGGGAGCGTTTGGCCGCTCAGCGCGGACTCGGCCGCCGTCTGAACGGTCGGGTCAATGGTCGTCTCGACTGCGGTACCGGCGTGCTCGGGGAAGCGTCCGACGATGGCGACGCTCTTCCCCGAGCGATCGGTGACGCGAACCACGGCTCCGGGTGTGCCCGCCAGTTGGCGCTCGTAGGCCTGCTCGATGCCACTCTGGCCCACCATGTCCCCCACGGCGTAGGGCACGCCGAGCGTCTGAAGTTCCTGGGCCGTGATCGGCCCGATCGTTCCGACGACGTGTGCGGTCAGTTCGGGTGTGAGCGCGCCACGCGCGTCATACGCGTTGAACACGGTGCCCGGTACCGGGTAGATGACGGGTTTGTCCTGGTCGTACTCGGCTTGGCTGAGCTGGGTTACCGGCACGAACCAGGTCGGGTGAGCCGATGCAGTGAGCTCGGCCGCTTTGACTTGGCCGGCGGGGATCCCGACCTGGGTCAGAGCAGCCGTCAGGGCGGCCTCGTCGGTCACTCGGGAGCCCTCGATGCCGACCGAGACCATCGGAACCGAGGTCGTCAAGGACACGCCGCCCATGCCCAAGATGGGCGCACGGGCCGGCCACGACAGGTTCGTCGAGACCGAGTCGCCGGTTCCGAGCGAAGGAATTATCGAACGAGGCGACCACTTCACCTTCCACGACCCCGACGCGTCAGTCAGCAAGAGCTGGCTTCGCACTCGCAGGGTCCCGAGTCTCCCGAGAGTCATGTGGCTGGTGACATCGGCCGTGCCAGTCGACCCGGCTGTGGAGACTGTACCGAGGTCATGAGTTGCTTTCATGAGACCGAGCTCCGAGGCCACCTGCCGGTTGAAGGTCACGAAGTCCGCTGGAGGATCCGAGACCAGAGCCGCCATCGCGCCATAGTCGCCCTTTGACCATGCGGCGAGATACTTCTGCACCATTGCGGTGGGTCCGGGCGAGGCGGTACCGCAGGCCGACAGCACCGTTCCGCCCACGGCCAGGACCACGCAGATCCGCCAGGCAACCGTCGCCCGCCCGCTCCGACGCACTCGCCACCTCTTCCCTCGGAGCCCGTTCACCTCTGTCTCCCGCCACGGCATTTCAGCCCACTCAGACTCCGTGGGCGTACTCCCTCCGCTTGAACCTACTCGTCCCGTTGTTCTGGGCTCCATTTCCGATCGTCTTGGCCGACGAGCCTCCTTTGACTTCGCGACTGCAGTGTCGCCCTTTCTCGCTCCTATAGGAAGTGGGGCTGCGATCCTTGCCCGGCTCTTCGACCCGGCAGCAAACGTCCCGCACCATAGGAAGAGGATGTTGCACTCAGGAGTTCACGGTGCTCCCCGACCATCGTGGCCCGAACGGCTCGCCACCAAGTCTGAATCCTGCGGGCGGGCGCCCTCGACTGCGACTGGTCCAGGTTGGCGGATCACTTCACCTGGAGCGATCACTACATTTTGAGCGCAGAAATCCCAGTGCGAGAACTATCGGTGTGCCCTCTTGGTCTTCGGGCTGCCTTCGCTCATTCAGCCTCGAAGTCCTCGGATGACCTGACGATCAATGACTGTTCGGGACCGGTTACGCCGGTCCGCTCAGGGTGAGGTCGACGACGTGTGGTGGAGGCAGCCATCAGACCGAGGCCGAGCAGTAGGAGAACCAGACTGACTGCCACCCATTGGCTCGTCGGAGCACCCGTGCCAGCCAGCTGGTTTGTCGACGCGCCGAAGGACGTAGTCCCAGACGAGCTCCCCGATTGGCTCGATGTCGTCATGCTGAACGTCGTCACGGTCGTAGAGCCGGAGCCGACGGTGGTCGGGGTCGTGCCGACAGTGGTCGGCGTCGTAGCCGCGACCACGGTGACCGTCCCGTGCATCATCGCGTATCCGTGGATGGCGCAGTAGTAGGTGTACGTGCCAAGGCTGGTGAACGTGAAAGTGAACATGCCTCCGCTCGCATTGATTATGGGTGATGACGGTCCGCTCTGACCGCCGCTGCCGGGACCGTTCCCAGAGCATGCGGATGGATTGCATCTGGTGACGGTGTGCGGAGCCGTGGAGTTGTTCACCCAGGTCACGGAGTCACCCACAGTCACGGTGAGCGATGACGGGTTGTAGCAGAACATCGAGCTTCCACAGTTGGGTGTGCCGTCGATCCCGACTGTGTGCGTGGCCGCCTCTGCTGACTGAGGAGTCGTTGTTGCGCGGGCTCTCGTGATGGGCGCGCGTGGGGAGGTGGCGGTTGTCGATGTCGTGCTGGCGGGGGTCGTGGTTGTGGTTGTGGTTGCAACTGGTACGACCGTGATTGTCCCGTGCATCATCGCGTAGCCATCCATGGCCGAGTAGTAGTTGTAGGTGCCGGGTCGGGCGAAGGTGAAGCTGAACGTTCCTCCGCTCGCATTGATTTTCGGCGACGACGGTCCTCTTCTGCTGGCCCCGTGAAGTCCGTTCCCGAGGCACGAGGATCGGTGGCATCCGGTGACGGTGTGCGGAGCCGCCGAGTTGTTCACCCAGGTCACGGAATCACCCACGGTCACGGTGAACGATGACGGGTTGTAACAGAACATGGCGGGCCCACAGTTGGGCGCGCCGTCGATGGCCACGTTGTGCGTAGTCGCGCTCGCCGAATGCGGATGAGCCAGCACGATTGTCGCCGTTGCGGACAGTGCGAGCAATGCACACGAAAGGGCGCGCAGAAACCACCGCAGAACAACCCCTCTCGCGGTCAATGAAGCGAGTTGCGTAGAGACTACGGCCAACGCGTCATCCTCTCTGCTCATTTCGATCTCAGGCCTTGCTTACGGCGATGCTGAGGGCTTTGCTCTTGGTGTCTGCGGGCGTTACTGCGTCGCTCACCCGGACGTCGAACGACGATGTCTCTTTTGCGGTGGGCGTGCCTGAGATAGAGCCTGAGGAGGAGATGGTAAGGCCAGCCGGCAACGAACCCTGGGTAACTTTCCATCTATACGGCGGGACTCCCCCGCTCGCCGCCAGGCTTGCCGAATAGGCCACGCCGACTTTGGCTGCCGGCAGTTGTGTCGTGGTGATCTTCAGTTTCGCGACCACGGTGACGGTACCGTGCATGACGGAGTATCCGTGGATCTGGCAATAGTAATTGTACGTCCCAAGGTTCTGGAACGTGACAGAGAACGTCTGACCGGCGCCGATATCTCCACTGCCGAACGCGGCATCGGTCCCGTTACCCGGGCCGACGGGGCACGCGGCTGTGGTGCAGCGGGTCACCGTATGAGTGACCGAAGTCATGTTGCTCCATGTCACCTTCGTGCCAGACGTAACCGTGAACGTCTGAGGGGAGAAGCAGAAGGCCTGCCCGCAGGCACCGCCGTTCTGAATAGCGACCGCGGCAATGCGGGCAGGAGCCGAACCCGTGGCACCACCGGTGCCGGAAGCGACGGCCAGAGCTAGACCGGAACTGGCGACGGCTGCTGCGGCGACGACGAGCTTCCAACGTGACATTGCGAGACCTCCGTCTCTCTAGTCGGGATACCTACGGCTACTCCCGGTCTCGATTCCGAGCTGCTGAGGCGAGGTCGCCAGAGCACCAGCGCCAAGAGGATCAGCAAAGGACCCGAGCCGGGGTCGGTCCCGCGGCCTGTGAAAATCGCACCGAGGTCCTGGCCCACAACGCCGACGAAGACCGCCATGACGATCCCGATGACCAGGCTGACGCGTCGCCAACGTGGGACGAAGATCCCCCAGCCGGCGAGGACTGCAAGCAGTCCCAGGACCAGTGCGAACGGGTACCCGTGCTGCCCAATCAGACGGCCACCCTCTGCGTCCATCAACCGGAACACCGCGGGCTCTCCATAGCTGCCGTTGGCGATCTGGGCGCTTGGAACACCCGTCGCGTGATTGATCCCCTCGAGCTCCAACAGTGCGCCGCCTGTCCAGATCAACGCCCAGCCAGCAGCGCCGATCCGAGAGTCCAGCAGCCGCGTAATCCGTTCTCCCGGCAGCCCGGTGTCGTCTGCAGTGGGTAGCAGCATGAGCGCGACCAGCGCATAGAGGAACGCCGCTCCTGGCGCGCCGGTCAGCAAGCTTGTGCCGGGCATGAACATCGCTCCGAACCCTTCGCCAATGACCCAGACGCCCACGGCCCATGGGACCGAGCAGATCGACGCGACGCGGCTCGTCCGTCGCCAGAGGATTCCCAGGCCGAGTAGCAGCTGGAGGAAGGCAAATCCGGTATTCCAAAGGGCCGGGTGTGCAGTCAGGAGGGTGGCAACGTGATAGTCGCCATCAGCGACCGGCCCCGGAAGACCCATGTTCGCCATCCCGAGGACCCCGGTGTAGAACTCCCGAGAGAACATGAACGGCTGGAGCTGGAGCAGTCCGTCGACGAGCCAGAGAGCTCCCAGGGCCATCTCGAAATGGCGACGGCTCAGTCGTCGAGATGTCGGGACGGCCTCGGTGATGACGCTCGCCGCAACTCCGCTTGGCGCTGCCTGGTCACTCATCTCGAACACAGCGAAGTCACCGTTCGCGAAGTCATCGGTGTTCGTTGCGACGCCTGTCGTAACGGCTGGCATTGCCGTACGAAGCGGACGTTGTCGTGTTCAGCGGGAACAGATTCCGTCCTGGCAACAGCGGTCCAGATCTGTTTGCAATCGTTCATCATGCATTGGATCTCTTCGCTTCCAAGACGCCTGATATGCCCAGGCTCACGCATCTTGAGCGCCGTCCTCCCGTTACATCGCCTGCCCGCGGCTATGCCGACGCCGTCGTGCGCGGCGACGTCGTAGATCCTCAGTGCGAGGTACTACGCAAGACACCCGCCTGGAGATGGTGGAAAGGTGAAATTTCTGACTGAGAGCCCCGGCACGAAGATTGACTGAAGGGTGATGGATCCGCATGCCACTCCTTCGGCGCCGGCCTGGTCCCTTTGGCTCGTGCCGGTCTCGGCACGAGATCCCGTTGACTCGGGCATCGAACGGTGATCCAATTGAACTTCTATCCATGGCGGAAAGGAAGAACCATGAGGCGGATGTGGCGGGTTGTATTGGTCCTGGTTTCGATGGCAGCGGTGGCGCTGCCAGTGGCGGAAGGTGGGTTCGCTACAGCCGGTGCGGCCGGCTCGCTCGCGCCACACGTGTCCGTTCTTCGGAACGGCAGAGCGGTGCAGTCCACCGCGAACTCGATGCAAGCGGGCTACGTCACCTTGGCAGCCAACCAAACGGAAGTGAAGGGGAGGTTCGTCCTCCCGAACTTCACCTGTACCGGGACGCAAGCTTTCGACCTCTCCATACAGCTCGAAGGCCCACCCTCTTCTGCAGTCGGATTCATCACCGTGACCTGCAGCGGGACCGGTGAGTTGCCAACCTTCCAAGGATTCGCTTGCGCCGGGACATCCGGGACTTGCAGCACGGAGATCGCGCCGGTCCCCGGAGACACGATCACGATCACGGATTCCCTGACGGAATCGCTAGCCAGCGCAGTGGTCCACGACCAGACCACCAACATGAACACTTCGATGACCGGAGCCGGAGCCACGACGACCACCAACTCGAACTTCATCGACCAGCGCGAGTCATCGACAATCCCGACTTTCGGTCAGGCGATCTTCAAGCATTGCACTGTCAACGGAATGCCTATCAGTGCCAACAATCCCGTCAGCGGACCCATGACGAACGGGTCGGGCAAGACGCAGGTAAAGGTCGGTCCGCTGAACAACGCAGGGACCGGCTTCACGACAACGTTCAGCCACCGCTGACAGTCGACGACGTTTCGAGCTCGTCATTCGCCACGACGAGCCGGTCGAATACCTCATGATTCTGGTCGTGCTCAACGCCGGCAACGGTTTCAAATACAGGTCGCATCGTTAAAGTGCATTTGGAGAGTAAATGGTCAGCTCAAAGCCGAACAGTGATGTGTTCATCGTGTCTTCCAAAAGGTTTCTCGAACGTGACTGGCGGCCATCAAGTCAGATCGAGAAGGCGTTCAGGCGTAAAACTCTCAGCGATGGGAGCAACGTGCGCTTCAACGTGTGGGATTCATGGTTCAAAAAAAGGTCGGGTTCTGAAACATTTGCGAATTCTTGACCTAGCTGCAAAGACGCACGAATGGGCGGTCGTGATATTCGCGCTTGACGATCTGCGACGAACAACGAATGAAATGCTCAAGGAGACTACTCCGATCAACGAGAATGTCCTCTTCGAACTCGGACTATTCTATGGTCATGTCGGAGCGGAGCGGGTTTTCATTCTTGAAGAGGTCGCTGCATCCGGTCCGCGCATACGAGTTCCCGGCGACGTCTACGGGATTCAGAGACTTCGGCTTACAGACGACTCTGAATCCTGCTGAGGCTCTTCGGGACGTTGTACAGGCTATGAAGGAGCGATCGGAGAAGCCCTACCCCTCGTTGGGCCCCGGCTTCCTCACTCGCAATCGGGTACGTCACGAACGTTATCGCTCCGTTCGTACGCAGCTGCGAGGAATCCAGAACAAAGAAGGGGCTGAATCGAGAATTCACCATAGAGGTTTTGCTCCCCACGAACGACTTCCGTGGAATGGACGTGGATGCAGTCAGGCTCATCTTCGAAGGGGCGGCGTGCCGAGAGATGAGTGCGACGGGCGAGCGGAGACGTGAGTTCATTAGACGCCCAGTGCTCTGGAGCAAGAATAAGGCCTTGCCAAGTGACTTGAAACAATCTGTATTTCCGTCAGTCTATTACGACATTCCAACGACCCTTATCACTGCCGAAACAGTAATCACTAGATACTTAGACGGCAGGTCCGCGACGACAAGCCGCGATACTAGAGATCTGACAAATCAGCAGGCCAATTCTTTTTCATCCTACATTAAGGGGTCGCTAGATTCTGCTATGGTGCGCCATATTTTAATCAAACCGTTCTCGGATACCGAGACCATCCGCCAATACTTGGAAGCATAGCTCCACACCATGCTCCATAGCCGAGCCCGACAGGGTGACCCGAGCTGGGCGTCGACGGGATCGCTGGGAACTAGGATCGTCACTGGACGAACACCTCAATCAGTCACGTGACCGAACCTCGATGACACCACTCGGCACAGGTTCTGCAATGGGCAGAAACCCGAATGCGTCACACATCCGCGACCCAAAGGTTGGCCTGTCTGGCCCTCTCGCTCGCTTGTACTGTCGTCCTGGGGGCTCAGACGCCGGCCGACGCAGGCACCAACGGTCTTCCCGGGGCAAGTTCCCAGAGCGACATCAGCGGTTGGTCTGCCGTAGGCAGCTACGACGAGAACACACTCTTCGCCGGCGAAGGTGTGGCGACGGTGATTGGCCCTCGTCATAGACCGTACGAGCTCTACCGGGGCATCGAGTCAATACCGAACAAGCTCAAAGCTCAGGATTGGGACCACATCGGGGACCCCGATTCGTTGCGCGGGTACGTCTTCGACGCGTACCAAGGTCCTAGCTCAAGACGGTCCAAGATGTTCCTCGTCACGACTCAGTCCGGCAAGAGCCTCGAGTACGTCCACCCACTCCTACCGGGTGAGCTGTACAACAACTCCTTCATCGCCGTGTCTCCTGACACCCAATGGATGGTCGCCGGCGAATGGGGAACGATGGGTCATCTGCAGATTTACCCGACACCCCTTCTCAACCACGAGTCCCCTTCCCACGGCGGGTCTCTACGTCTGGCCGGGTACATCAGGCTGAGTCACAAGGTGAACGACATCCAGGGTTGTGACTTCGTGACTCCGGTCCGACTGATCTGCGCTTCCGATGACGACTCGAGAACCCTCTTCCCGAACGAGAAGCCGCTCGTGGAGATCGACCTCTCAAAGGCGCTTCACGGCGTGAGCGAGAAGGGGTACGTGGCCGACTTGGGATCGATCCCGCAAAAGAGCAGCTGCTCCGGTACCTTCGAGGCGGAGGGAGTCGACTACGACCCAGCCACCGGAATCCTGCGGGTGGAGATCATCCAGCCAGGTAGTTGCATCCTGAGAACGACGATCTACGAGTACAAACAACGCTCGTGACGTTCGCCGCTCGGCAAGACGCGGTTGACGGATCAGGGTCTGCCCTGCGAAAGATGCTCCTCGACGAAGCGCCGGAGCTCGCCATACCGTTCGGCGTCCTCCGGTGCCATACCGAGGAAGCCCCCGTGACCGGCTGCCTCCCACACGTGGAGTACCGCGTCCGTTCCGGCCGCCCGTAGGGCCCGATGCATACGAACGTTGTCCGAGAGGAGCCGATCGCGCGTACCCGTCAACAATATGGCCGGCGGGAACCCGGTCAGATCACCGAACAATGGTGAGATGTAGGGCTCGGTGCGGTCATGGCCTCCCGCGTACAGCTCTGTGCACGGCTCGACCGGGCCTGACAGGACGTTGTCGAGGCCGTCGTTGGTGTGCCACGAGTCGCCCGCGCCGGTCAGGTCGAACGCACCGGTGTTGAAGACCACTGCCGCGGGAAGAGGGAGCCCCTCGTCGCGCGCTCTGAGGATGAGCGCCGCCGCAAGGTTGCCTCCGGCGGACGTCCCACCGACGACGATCTCCTGTGGACGACGCTCCTCGAGCAGGATGCGGTATGCGGCGACGCAGTCGTCGAGAGGCGTTGGGAACGGGCGGTCGGGTGGCATTCGATAATCCACGGACCATACGCGTATGCCGACAGCGGTGGCCGAGGCGATCGCCGTGCTCTTGCACAGTTCGCCGCCTCCGAGGACCCACGCGCCGCCGTGGATGTCAAAGAACACCCTGCGATCGTCGTCTGCCACTCCGTCCCCGGTCACGATGTAGAGGGGACAGGACCCGACATCGCGCTCCTCAATGGAGCCCTTGAATTGGTCTGCGGGATTTCCGATCATCGAACGCATGAAGCCGTCCATCTCGGCGACGTACGTCCTCCAGCCTTCGGTGTCGTCCAGAGCCGGAAGTTCCCTCGGGGGTGGTCCGAGCCGGCCCATGGCGAGGGTGGCCTGAGCCTCTTGACTGACCGAATTGGGCACTGGTATCTCTCGGGCTGGGATGAAAACCACCTGGCCTCCTCGGGGCTGGTTAGAAATTCAGAGCCTACGCTGCGTCGTTCTGTAACACAGTGGGAAGCGATCGGACATTCCGTAGCGATGACCTGTGCGGAGTCGTGGAACGGGACGACCAGGCAAACGCGTCAGCGTGGACGCCGGGTCGTGCAAGGACCCGCTCACGGCGTGTCATGTGTGTCGATCACGGTCTGTCAGACCGTAAGGGCTGAGCGAGCCGCCCGGGGGGGGCCTCAGGACGAAGAATTCGGAACGACGTTGGTCGATCGTCTCCATCGACGTCGAGACGCCAACGACCTCGACGGGCGCGTCTGAACCGTTCGTTTAGGGGTCAGGCGATCGCACTCTCGCAGAGGCCACGGCGAGCACCCTTCGCCAAGAGAAGGTCGGACGGTAGCGAGATGCCGATGCTAACGTGCCGCAAATCCAGTCGATCTGGGGTGAACCGGTCACTGAAGGGCGTGGACAAATGCAGCTTTGCCGGAAACTCGCGATCATCGCCTCGCTGATCGCGGTGGCGAGCATGGGAATGACCGTATCGACGGCGGGCGCCACCGGTGCGGCGTCGAGCCTGTCGCGGCCGCTGATCCGGGTGCAGGGTGCTGGACCGGTGGAGGGGGCCAACGGCATCAACGTCCTCTACAGCAGCAACTGGTCTGGCTACGCAGCGCTGCCCAAGACAACCGGCCAGACGTTCACCTCGATCGTCGCCAACTACAACGTGCCCTCGGTGACATGCTCCGCCACTCCCGACACCTTTTCCTTCCATTGGATAGGCCTCGACGGGTGGTCCGACCAGACGGTCGAGCAAGACGGGATCTCCGCCAACTGCAAGGGCTCGTCGCCGCGGTACAACGCGTGGTACGAGATGTACCCGGCGAATTCCCATTGGGAATTCAAGGTCAACCCGGGCGATGCCATCGAATCCTCCATTCGCTATCTCGGTCACGCGAGGTACGAACTCTCCATGAAGGACGTCACTGGCGGGCAAGGGTTCGACGTCATCCAGACCTGCCCCATCTCGACCTGTGAAAACTCGTCGGCGGAGGCCATCACTGAGGCTTACTACTACAACCGACACTTTGCCGGCACGAGCGACTTCGGGGACGAGCACTACGAGGGAGCGATCGTCACTGACAACGCTGGCAATACTGGCGGTATCTATTACAACAACGTCTGGAAGACGGGTGAGGGGATCGCACTAGGCGAGTACGGGGACGTCGACACCACGCCTGGGCCGATCGCCAGTGCCCACGGTCTGGGAGCCTCCTCCGCCTTCTCGGTCTTTTGGAGCCGCGAGAACTGACCCAGGGGACGTACCCTCTGGCAGATCGTCGAAAATGCAGTCGACCGCCGGCCCCACTCGTCGATCAATGAATCGTGTCGCAGTCGACGACCATCAGCTTCGCTGGAGAACGCTGAGGCCCTTGACCGTCGGCAGGACCACTGTGACCCGCGCGAAATGGATCGTCCCACCAAGCCGCGGGGTGATGTAGGCCACGGTCGTGGCCACTAACTGGAGCTCGAGCGAGGTGCCCGCATTCGCGGTGTAGCCGACGGTCTCGAGTGGGACCGTGACCGTATGGGATCTGCCGTCGAGCGTGACGGGAATCGGGGTGATCTGGTTGTTGAGGACGATCCCGGTGGCCGGGTCGACGAGCTGGGCGAACACCCGGGTGGGTCGCGTGCCCGGCGCCGCGGTACCCGAATAGGTCATCGACAGCTTCGGTGCGCCGACGAACGACTGCCGCGCGGGCGATGGGCACGGTGACGTTCAGCCGCGTTGGCCGCGGGGCCCGGAGTGACGGCAGTAGGCCACGACATCGACGACGTTGGCTGCCTGGGGATTGGGCGCGACCGTGGGTGGCCCCGACCCGCCGCCCGCCTTCAGTGCCAGACTTGCCCGAACCGGTAGCCACGATCGGAGCTCCCGGGGGCAGCGGATAGCTGGGGGCAGCGTACGACGTACCCTTCTGATCGACGAAGGCGAATCCCTTGAGCACGCGGCGCCGAGGTGTCCCGGGCCACGTACCGCTGCATCCAGGCGAGCGAGAGAGGGCCCACCTCGATGGCTGAGCCCGGGTCGGTCAGACAGACCCCGTGCCCTCCGCAGAACCACGCCATGGAGACCGTGGTTCCCTGGCGGCGAAGCGCTCTCGTAGTTTGCGATTCCCTCGTCGAGCGTGAACAGGTCGTCGACCGTGCCCTGGAGGATCAAGGTGGGCACCCTGACTCCAGAAAGGAACTGGGCCGGTCCTCGGCTCTCAAAGAAGGAGACAGCTCGGGCATCGATCACACCGGTCGTGTCCATCTCGTGGTCGGCTGCGGTGATCTCGGGATCGAGCTTGGCTGTCGAAGCGACACGGCATCGAGGATGTTCCCCCACCCCGCCTTCGGAGTCTGGTTCTTGTCCAGACTGGTCCCGAGCGAATGCCAGGCAATGGTGGGAGCGATGGCATCGATCCGGCAGTCTCGTTCGGCTGCCGCGAACTGGATGCCGCCACCGTAAGACTCGCCAACCATGCCCACCCGAGGCACGCCCGGTCGATCCAGCTCGACGCCCGGCTGTTGCGCCACCCAGTTGATCATGGCGGACACGTCGCGACCCTCGTCGTTCGGGCTGTCGACCTCGGCCGCCCCGGTGGAGTGACCGAAGCCTCGGGGGTCCCACGTCAGCACGTTGAATCCGCCCTGCCAGAGTTGGGAGATGCTCAGTGCCCCTTGGATTCCGGCCTGCGACGTGTCGGTGTCTCCGGACGAACCCCAGCCAGGGCCCATAAGCACGGTGGGGCGGAGCCTGCCGTCAGCCGACGGGTCGGGAAACCAGTGGATGCGGATGACCGTGCCGTCGAACGAAGTGAGGTCGAAGTCGGACGGGACGCCGGGCACCGCCACTGCCGCGGTGGACTTCCAGCCGCTCGGAGGTTGGCAGGGCGCTGATGCTGCCGCCGGCGATCCCAGCGACCATTGAATCGGAGCTCTCAGCAAAGGACGCTCTACTCCGCTTCCGACGAACAGAGCCATCGTGAGAGCAACTGCGATGCCCGCGGCCGACCACCTACGTGACCCGCGAGCGGCGCGATAGTGCGGCGCCCTTGCCCTGATCCCTTCGTTCACGACCTCGCCTCCTCTCGACGGTTCACAACCGTCCCAACTCTCCAACAATGGGGTCTTTCGGACGTCGGGCAACGCGGGCCAATATCAAGTCCGCAGTTCGGTCGCTCCCCAACCTGAAGAGGCCGCGACCCAACGAGATCCTCTGCAACACACCGGCAAACTACAGAACTCCGCACTGATGCTGAGATCGGTGGTGCCGCGTATCGCCTGACGCCCTACGGGATCCGCGCTACCCAATACACCTGAGCAGGACAAACCAGGGCCTCGTGCGGGTCTCTGCGTCACCGACGAGTGGCCGGCGTCCTTGCCTCAGTTCGATGTGACCGTCAGTAGGAACGGGGTCGACCACATGCCCGGACCGTTGGCGTCGAGAGCCCGTACTCGCCAGTACAGCGTTCCGATTGGGAGCTTCTTGGTGTTGACCTGGTTGCCGCTCGTGGTCTTGTGGATGACAAACGGCTTGTGAAATGTGGCCGACGCACTCACCTGGAGTTTGTACGAGGCGGCACCGTTGACGGGCTGCCAGAAGAAAGACACCTCCTGGCCGGTGGTCACCGTGGCCCCGTTGGCAGGGAACTCCGAGAACGGGAGCGGGCAGTGGCCCGTGGGAGGCTGGACGGTGAAGGTGCGCGCGGCTGCCGGAGGCCCTTCGTTGCCGTAGACGTCGACGCCGAGCACCCTCCAGTACAGCGTCCCGCTCGGCAGCGAGGTGAGCGCCCACGCCTGCGAGGTGTTGGTGTCGAAGTCGACGATCGGGTTGGTGAAGGCGGTGTTGTCGGCGACCTGGAGCTGCGAGGAAAGACCCGCCGGAGTATGCCACCGGACGATCACCACATGGCCGGTCGCGAAGCTCTTCCCCGCCTGCGGGCTCACCAGCGTCGGCGGTGGCTGCAGGGTCATCTTCACCGAGACGGTCCTGGCCCGCCAGGTGGCGGTGAGGACCACCGGCGTGCTCGTGGTCACCGGTTGGGTCGTGATCGAAAAGCTGGCGAGCTGGCCCGCGGCGATCACGCGGGCGGGTACCGATGCCGCTGGCGAACTGCTGGCCAGGTTGACGATGCTGCCGTTGGGCGCGTTCCCGTTGAAGAGCAGCGTGCCCACCACCTCGGTGCCACCCGAGAAGAAGTTGGGCACGTACGTATGGTGCAGTTGCTGGTTGGATTCGATGAACACCTGATTGAGGCGAGCGGGGTCCACCGTCAGCGGGGCGGTGGCAGCGTGACCGGCCGAGCGTGGCGCTCAGGGTGAGCGCGGCAGGGCTGCTGACTTGCCGCGGCTCGATCGTGAAGGTCCCTTGCGTCTGCCCGGGGGGGATCGAGACGGACGTCGGTACCCCCGCCGCCTTCGGGTCGGTGCTGCCCAGGGCGATCGTTTCGCCTCCCGCCGGGGCGGGGGTGGTGAGCTGCACGATCCCGAATGCCTCGTTGTCTTCATTGGTGCCGCTGAAGACACGGGTATGGCTGCGCAACACCACTCCGCCCTCGGAGTACACGTCGATGGTCAGGCTCTCCACCTGTGGCGAGGCGCTCGAGACAGTGAAGCTCCGCGCCGGCGACCACCCCGTCACAGCGCCGGTGTTCGGTCCAGCAAGCCCGTGGAAGCTCCGTACCCGCCAGTACTGCGGGCCCGCCGGCAGCGAGGACAGAGTGTCGCGCGGTTGGGTCAGCCCGGTGATGCACTCTTCGATGCCTCCGCATCCACCGGAGAAGTTCGGGGTGGTGTTTATCTCGATTTGGTAACCCTCTATCTGCGGGTTGGGATCCGCAGTCCACTTGAGGGTGACCGGCAGCAGCACCCTGGCTCCGCTCCGCGGTCCACGCAGACGAGGGGGCGCCGGTACCGGAGCATGGTACGTGAGGTGTATGGCGACCGCCGGCGATGGCAGGCCGCGAACGCCTCCGGCGGTGACGCCGAACACCCGGATGTACAGCGGTGTTTGGAACCTCATCAGCGGGGCCTGCGCCTCGGTACCCGATTCAGGCACGTCGACCAGCAGCGTCCCTGGATCGAATGTCGCCTTGGTGGCCAGCTGTAGCTGATACCTCGCCGCCCCAGTCGCAGTCGTCCAGCGAATCGGATAGCTCTCTTCTGGGTGGTACTCGCTGCCCCCCACAGGCGTCTCCACCGTCGGTGTTCCGGGAGTTCCGGCCGCTTCCCCGGTGATCGTCAGCGATTGCCACTGCGTCCACTGCCCGAAGAGCGGAAAGTATGGATCCGGGGGGAACCTCACCGACTGGACCCTCCAGTAGTAGGTGCCGGGGGACAGGCCGCTCAGTGTCGTGCTCGTCTGCTTTGGCCCGACGGTCGCGGTCAACACCACGGACGCAAAACTGCGACGAGTGCTCAGCTGCCAGCGGAAGTCGACTCCTTGCGGCGCGGCCGGTGGCTGCCACGAGAGGATCACCGGTTCCATCACCTGGGCACCAGAAAGAGGCCCCACTGGCGCCGGCGGGGGCGGCACGCTCAACGGTGGCGAGATTGTCGGCGTGCAACCCGACAAGGACATCTCAACGGACACCGAGCCATCGAAGAGAGTCGCCACACAACTCGGCTCACTGAAATCGCTCGCTGAGATCGAAAAGTCTCCTCTGCCGTCCGCTTTCCCAGTTGGTAGGCCGTCATCCACCGTCACCGTCGAGTGGGGCAACGCGCCGGAACCGACAATGGTCAACAGGCCGTCCACGAGGCTCGCCTGCGTTGTGACAATCGCCGCACTTGCCGGGGGGACGGCAACCAGGTTGACGCCCAGCAGCACCAGGCAGAAAGCACCCAACGGCCCGAGCCACCGCACGGCTCTCCAGCCGAGGAACGATCCGCGACCGGAATGACCATCACGCTGGCCGTGTTCTGGCGCGGGATCGGATCGGACAAGCGCGGTAATCCCTATGCCCACGTCGCCACCTCCGCTCGACGCCGATCAAATGTCCATACGATCTGGCGGGCAAAAAAGATTGTCGAGCCGAGAAAAACTCAAAGCGCTTAATCCATCACGTGTATCCAGGCCGATATGCCTCTCCGCTTCGGATCAAGCGAAAGGCTCCCGTCCCGTACAACTGAAGTCGCGGATTTGCTTCCAGTTAACCCAACCAGATGCGGGTCCGGCTCCACGCGATGGTGGACCCTCTCGTGTCGAGTGATGCTGCACTCTGATTCGAATGCGGCTTGGACTTCTCTTTACCGATCGTCGCCGCCCCCGGCCGCTGGTGAGGTCACCTAGTCCAAGGCCGCATGGAGTCTTGTCCGGGCTGCGGCGACGGCGTCGGGGATCGTTGAGGTGTAGTACGGAATGAACAGGCTGGCTTGTTCGACGACCCATCCCCGCGCTCGGGTCCATGTGTCGTCATCGATTTCCAAGAGTTCCCTGTAGAAGTGTCGCTCTCCAACGGGTAACGACCAGGCCACCATGGCGTCACAGGCGGGATCACCGCGACCAGCGGCGCTCCAGTCGATGACCCCCGCCAGATGTCTGCGATCGATCAGGAGGTTTCCCGGCAGGAGATCGCCGTGAACCCACACCGGTTGCTTGCTCCATGCGGGCGCAGCCAATGCGTCCTCCCAAACCTCTGTCGCACGGGCGACATCGATCTCGCCGGCGAGCTGCCCAAGGGCCCATCGTGTCTCGACATCGCAGTCAGCAAGCGCACCACCTCGTCGTCCGGCGTCGGGAGCGTCCGCAGGCACATCCATCTCGTGCAACCGTCGCACGAACGCCGCCGTCTCTCGAACCACCTGCGTCAGGTCTGGTACGGGCGCCCTTTGAAGGTCCGTACCGCGGAGCCAGGTATACACGAGCCATCGGTACGGATAGCCGAATGCGGGTTCGCCTCTCGCGACCGGCGTGGGTACTCGCACGGGCAAGTGTGGAGCGAGTTGTTCCAACCAGTCGGCTTCTTTGTCGACTTGAGGTGCTGCCGACTTCGTTCGCGGCAGACGAAGGCCGAGCTCATCTCCAAGCCTGAAGATGGCGTTGTCGGTCCCGGTCGTAGCGATCCTCCGTAGAGGGAGGTCGCTCCACTGGGGAAACTGAGCCCTGACCAAGGCACGGACCAACACCTCATCGATGGCAGCTTCATGGGAATGGAGCCTCGGAAAGGATCGGTCCTTCATGAGTCGGCCCAGAACGGACGGGCAGCATCGATGGAGCCATGCGGTCGATATCGAGTGCGTGGCAGACGATCGCCTCTCGTGGCGATGCCTTTCGGACCCCGGTCGCGGCGGCTGACCGGCCTTAGGCGTCTCTCGGAGAAATGCATTGCGGCGTAGTCCTTTCGGTGTGTTCTCCTCCTTCCCTCCTCAACACGGACGCCGCTTGCATTTACGTTCCTCCTGGTCTGCCTCGATGCGGGAGCCTATACCGCACCGCAATGCGAAGCGCCGTGGAGGCGCTCGTGATTTGGATGGGCAAGCGGAAGACGGACGCGTCCTGCTGGCGCCGGTCCACTGCCAGACCGCTTCGGCTCGGTGAACGTACCGCGGGTTGTTCGTTTCACCCCACGCCTGTTGACGTCAGGAGGAGGGACAGGCGCCCGCGGTGACCGACACGTACACTTCGGGCACCACACCGTCCGTCCGGATTCGGAGATGTGTATCGCCCGCGGGTGACACGATCCTTCCGCCTTTCACGGCAGCACACCAGCCTTGCGGGTAGTGCTGAGAGGCGGCCAGGTTGATGATGGTCTGCCCCCGTGCGGCACTGCTCGGCGTGTAGGCCATGGAGAAGCCGCCCGTGAACGGGTTGAACAGCACCGCGTTGGCGACCCCGGCGACTTCTTGGGGATACGTTCGCGACAGCACCGTCACGATCGGTGAATAGGTGCCGTTCGGTAGCACGAGTCCTTCGGCTGACGACCCGGTCGGGTCGTCGTAGTACTTCCAGGCCCAGTACATCCATCCCACCGTGTTCAGTCCGGCCCACTCGGTGTCGAACCCGGCCAACGCGACGCTGTTGGTGGCACCGAACTCACTCATGTAAATGGCCGGCCCGGTCGGCTGATCACGTGAGGCCATTGAGAGTCTCGTCACATCCTGTTCCGCGGCCGACGTCTCCTCCGATTCGAGGCATTTGAGCAAATTGGTCGGGTCGCCGGTCACCGGACTGCGGTCTCCGCAGTAATCGTGGAAGTTGAACACGATGCGCGGGAGGGGCATGGGACCGAGTTGGGAAGGAACGGTTCCGCCGGGCACCCAATAGATGTCGGGCTCGACGAATATCAGGTGTTTGTGGTCGATCGACTCGATCGTGGCGACCACCCCGTTCTTGGGGTCGTTCGGCGGGCACACGAGCGCGGTCTGGCCATCTGCAAGGAGTCCGGTGTGGTCCTTCCCCGTATAGAAGCATTCGAGGTCTTGCGTGAACGTCGACTTCGCGGCCGTCGTGGTCTCCGTCGAGAAAGGCTCGTTGTAAGGGTCGTACCCGACGACCCAAGGGTCGTGTTTGAAGTACCGGGCGACGGTCGCCCAGACCATGTCGAACTGCCCTTGGAGATCGCCGACCACGTCGTTGGTCCAGAAGTGCCCGACCGCGGTGTCGAGTTGTGCGTTGGAGTAATTGTTCGACCAGCGACCGCCCTTGGGCACGATCGGCACGTTGTTGGTGCATACGGCCCACTCCGGAGCGCCTTCACCGCGGAAGAGCTTGTCGAACACGTCCTGGTGCATGTCGAGCAGCGTGTAGATGCCGTAGCGAGCCAGGAGATTGACCGTCGCTTTCACATGCTCGAGATATGCATCCGCGATCGCCGCGTTGAACTCGTGGGGGTCACTGGCGGCCCCGGGCGTACAGATCTTGGCCTGATTTGGACCTCCCGATCCCGGTTCCAGGGCTTGCCATTCGATGCCGAGCCGAACCGCATTGAACCCGAGCTGGCGCATTTGCCTCGCGTCATTGGCATCGAAATTCCACGGCGTTCCGGGGTCCGGATACGCGATGTACGGCGCGCGTTTGTAGACCACGTTGACCCCGTGGAGGATCACCATGCGCCCGGTGGAGTCATACATGTACGGCCCGCCAGGCGAGCTGAGAAAGCTGGGAACGCCGGGCGTCGAACCAATGGACGTCGCTGACTTACTGAACTGGTACCTCGTGCCGGGACCGGAGAGCGCGACGATATGCGGGGTCAGCGCGGCGAGGTCCGGCTCGTGTGCGACGTGAGGGTTACCGATTCCCCCTTTGGACGTGCCATTTGACGCGACCGGCGGAACACTGCTCGTTGTGCCGGACCCGTGCGTCGTCGTCGTCGCCGGCTTCTTCGTCGCCTGGGTTTGTGTCGTGGTCGTCGCCGGCTCCGTGGTCGGGGTCGTTGGGAGTGTCGTCGTCGTGCTCGTCGGAGGAAGCGGCACGGTGGTGGTCGTGGATGCCTCGCTTGACGACGTGGTCGTCGTGGCGCCGGACACCCCGACGGAGCCGAGCAGCATGACCGAGATCGTCATCGCGATAATCGAGAGGTGTGCATTCCGACGACGATGTCGAAGGCCGAGGACTTGTTCGAAGCGCTTTGCCCCCGCACCGAGGACTCGAAGCTCCCCGACGCGGTCGGTGACGGCGCGAGCGAACAAGCGGTTGGGACCGAGTCGTCTCACGTACGACGCACATTTGGAGGCGTGACGCCCCGCGAATCGATTTGCAGTGGCCGAGTCGGCCTGCACTTTGCGCTCGATGTGCGACGGCCAGGACGACATCGACGGCAAATTATCACGGCGGTTGCGGGGCGCCCCGCAGTCACCCGGGGCCGGAGCGAGGCGGTGGCAGGCGAGAGGCAATGTGGCGGCGAACCAGACGCTCGCGGGTGCGGGCCTCGACCTCTACGCGTGCTCGAGGACCACTCCTTCATACGCGTCCACCCGAAGGCTGGATTCGACTGCCTCTCGTTCACGGGCGCGGTTGGTGCACAACCGAATGGTGCCTGACATCCCCTGCAGCTCCCGCGCTTCAGCGAACATGTTCAGAGCGACCACATGGTGCTCGCCGCGCTGGAAGGCCCACAGTCCCTCGGGGGCCGGCATGGAGGCGTAGTCCGCCACGGTGAACTCTGGCCGCCGCCGACGGTACGAGATGACGCGTCGGCACAGCGCCAGGACCGAGTCTGGATCGTCGCGCTGTGCTGCTACGTTGACCATCGCCACTTCGCCGAGGGGCAGCCACGGCCGGTCGGACCGTGTAAACCCACCGCCGATTTCGTCGCTCCACGGCATCGGCGTACGCGCCGCGTCACGTCCCTCGTAGTAAGGAAAGAAACGCACACCGAGTGGATCCTGCAGATCGGCCTGGGCCACGGTGACGTTGCCCATGCCAATCTCATCGCCCTGATAGAGCACCGGAGTGCCGCGCAGGCTGAGAAGCATGAGGAGCGCCAGGCGGACCCTGCGGGGGTCGTTCCCGGCCCAGCGGGTCGGGAAACGGAACATGTCGTGGTTGGACCCGGTCCATGCCGGCCAGGCAGCCGGGGGAAGCGCCGCCTCGGTGTGCTCCACGATGTCCCGCATGGCGTCGGCCTCGAGAGGCGCACCGATGAAGTCGAAGTTGAAGGCCAACCCGAGCTCGTCCCCGCCGTCTCCATAGAACTCGGCCAACCGGTTGAGCGGGACCGGAGTCTCCCCGATCAGGAGTCGCGGTTCGGCGTAACTCTCGGCCACGCGCCGCCAACGTCGGATGACGTCGTGCACCTCGGGCCGGTTGGCGTTGTACACACTGCGTTGCCCGAACATCTGCGTCTCGAAGTCGTCGTCCTCGGTCGCAGGCGGGTTGTCCCGCAACTCTGCATCTTTGATCATGATGTTGCAGACGTCGATTCGGAAGCCCGCGACGCCCCGATTGAACCAGAATCGAAAGATGTCATCGAATGTGGCGCGCACATCCTCGTTCCACCAATTGAGATCAGGCTGCTCCGCCAGGTGATTGTGGAAATAGAATTGACCGGTCCTGTCGTCGAACGTCCACCCTGGACCGCCAAAGCTGCTGACCCAGTTGTTGGGTGGATCACCCGCCGAAGAGCCGTCAGCCCAGACATACCAATCGCGACGATCAGACGAACGATCCGAGCGGGAGTCCACGAACCATGGATGCTGATCGCTGGTGTGATTGGGCACGATGTCCATGAGGACACGGATGCCCCGCTGCGCAGACTCTGCGACAAGCCGGTCGAAATCGTCCAACGTGCCGAAGTCGGGATCGATAGAGCAGAAGTCCGAGACGTCGTAACCCCAGTCGGCGTTGGGCGAGACGGTCACGGGCGAGAGCCAGATTCCGTCGATACCCAACCAGGACAAGTGGTCCAGGCGCTCGATGATGCCAGGAATGTCTCCCACACCGTCGGCATTGCTGTCGGCGAAGGATCTCGGGTAGATCTGATAGATGACTCCCCCCTTCCACCAAGGCTCCGAGGAAGGGGTCATGCGAAGTTCATGCCGGCGAGGTCTTCCCGGTGGCCATGGTGTCTCGCCAGGAAGACAGGTCGAGGTGCGGGTAACGGGCGCTCACTCCGGCCAGAGTCTGCGGCGTCCAATACGGATGGCCTGGAGGTGGGAAGCCCAGGACGGTCAGCTGTCGCACAGTTGCTCGATTCACGAAACGGTGCCACGACATGTCCTCGCCGGCGTTGGGCAGCCCGAAGGAGCCGAGCCAGTCCGTGGAAGACGGTTTGTACGAGACATGCAGCATGAAGCGCGCCGCCTCTGGTGCGCTCAGGCGCACGCCGCGGTGGTACGTGTCGGGGCGATACGCCAGGACCGAACCAGCGGGCCCCGACGCCGGAACCTCCGCCGCGTACAGGCCGGCGTACTCGTCGAGGCTCAGGTAGGTACGTTCCACCGGGATGTCCATCGTCAGACTCCGTGAGACCATTCGGGTCGCCGCCGTCTCCGCACTGATGTCACTCAGGTACACAAAGGTCTCGAGCTGCTGGTACCCAGGTTCGTGGCGAGGCACCACCAAGGTGTGGTTGGCGTAATCGGCATGGAGGAGCTGCTCGTCGCTTAGTGCTCCCCCGGAATACTTGGCGCTGACCATAGCTTGGTAGAGCCGCGGGTCGGTGATTCCGAGCAGCTGCTCCGCCAAGTCGATCATGCGGTCGTGCACCACCAAATCGTCCAGGGCGTCGTCATTGAAGGGAAATCTCGGCATCACACGGTGCGAGTCGACGCGAAAAGGATCGTTGCGTCCCGGGTCGGCGTCGATGGCGAACTCCTGAGCAGTGGGGAACAGTGCCGGCAACGCCCTCTGCGCGGCCGTCACCGCTTCGCGGGGAAGGAATGCCCGCAGAAGGCACCAGCCGTGGTCCTCCCAGTGAGTCCGATCGCTGACGCTGACGACCTCCATCAGTGAACCGCGGGAAGGGGCTTCCATGTCTGGACGACGTGCCAGCAGACTTTCTGGGGAGGGAGCTTTCCCATTGGCAGATGACACTGGCTGCTGGGCGGCTCGTTGGTGTGCAGTCTCACGACTTGGTACTCGGTGGGACCGTAGAATTTGTCCGGGCCGTAGCTGAACACCGGCGAGTAGCCTCCGGGGAAATCGCTGATTCGCGACATGGCCTCTACGAACGTGCGGACGTTCAAGTTCTTCCCGGCCATGGTGGCAGCCTGCGTGAAGAGCCGGATGTCCTGGCACCAGCCCTGGATCGGTCCCTGCTCCTCGATGAAATCGTTCATGTTGCCTTTGGGGATCTGTGGATAGGCCTGGTGCCAGATGTCCCAACACTGCCGGTCACCCGGGTCATAGCCGCCTTGTGACTCCGGTCGGGAGTCGTCGATGCCGCCCAGCGTCTCGGTCGTGATGCCGTCCTGGCCATCGAGTGCCTTCTCGAAGGGGATCGGGATCAGGCCGAGCGACGACTCGATGGACTCCTCGTAGTCCGAGAGCAGCAGCCGGGGGAAGTAGTGCTGGCTGGTCAGGCTGGACAAGACCGGGAAGAAGGCGTTGAACGGGATGAGGGGGATGACCGAGTTGACCCCGGCTGCCTTGAACCGCTCCACGGCCAACTGAGCCGCGCTATTTGTTGCCGCCGTCTCACTGGGCTGAGACGGGATCGTCACTACGAGTGGCGTGACGTGGATCTTGTCGAGGTCGGGCAGCAAGTACTCGTTCAACGCCAGCTGGTCGCTGGCACGGTCCCCCGCGAGAACGCCGACCTTGCGAGAACCTCCGAGAAGGCCGGCGCCGTGTCCCCACGTCACCACCGCCTCCAAGATGGCGGCGTCGTCGGGTCCCGTCCACCACAGGTAGGGCGAGCCTTCCGTCGTCCAGCCCGTCACCGTCGTCCACTGGCCGAGGAGCGGAGTGTGGCCCTGGCGGGTGACACAGAGCTGGCTCGTCCCGGACCAGGTGCCGACGCCGTCGAGCACGGCGAAGACGGGCGGGCTCCCTTGCGTCCAATCCGTGCACAAGGCCTGCATGGAGGCTTCGTTCGTCGGGTCATAGGTCGTGATCATCGGGTTGATCATCCGCCCGTTGATACCACCCGTAGAATTGACGTGGCGGACGAAGAGCTCGATGGCCTTCACCTGCTCGCTGTACTCGACGTCGCCGGCGAAACCGAGTTCGCTCGCCAAGCCGGTCAGGTTCGCCACCGGGAATTCGACGTTGATCGCTCGTGAGGTCACCCCGCGCGTACTCGTGCTGGCCTGGGAGACCGGTGTGATCCGCGAGTGGCGGGCGGCCGCCCCCTCCGCCGCGTTGATGACGAGGGCGCCGGCGAGCGTCGCCGAGACGGCAGTGACGAGAAGCAACCTGCTGCAGGAGCCCACGACCACGTTCCCCAGCCGCCTCTTGACGTGTTGCCACACCCTGTCCCCCAGACGTCTTCGAAAGCGTGACAGCTTGCCATACCCGCACTGGCCTCGAGCGTGCATACAGACATCTTCGAGATGCCTCAATGAGAGTCTCGCAACACCCCGTGTCTATACCACTGGGGCGACGGCGATCTTCCGCTCGATTCGACGACAGGTGCGCGGTGACGCAACCGAGGAAGGGGCAGAGTTACAGAGTGCCGATCATCCGCGCTGCCGTCCGGTCCGACGCCGACGGTATCGGGGAGGCTCATGCCGAAGCGTGGCGACTCGGTTATGCGGACCTGTTTCCCGCCGACCAGCTGGAGGCTGCTGTGGACCATCGCCGTCGCATGTGGTCCGGGCTTGTCGGCGACTCAGGGCTCGCGGGAACGCTCCTGGTCGCCGAAGAGTACGGAGACGTCCTCGGGTTCATCCATTTTGGCGTTTCGGCGGAGAACCCCGAGCTCGGAGAGGTCTACGGCTTCTACGTTCACCCCTCTTCTTGGGGCAGCGGAACTGGACGAGATCTCATGGCTCCGGCTGTCACCTCAATGGCCGATTCGTTCGACCGAACCGTCCTCTGGACTCATAGTGGCGCCGGACGAGCACCGCGCTTCTACGCGAAGTCGGGCTGGACGAGAACGGGACACGAGCAGCGTGTCTCGACGTGGGACGGTCTGGAGTATCCGGCCACCGAGTATGCGCGACTGCTCGGGCCCGGCGATCAAAGACAGGTCGCCACCGGCCGTTGACGGCTGCTTGTAGCGTCGACTCGTGGACCCCGGGCGCAGCGATACATCCCGGTCCCATGTCCAGGGTGAGTCGAAGCATGTCGTGCCCGCTGACTGGTCGGAGGTCTCCCCTCGCTGGATGACCACTGCCCTCCAACGCGACCTGGCCGATGTCGAGGTCGCCACGGTGGAGGTGCTCGAACGGGATGACGGCACGAACAGGCGAGCCCGGCTCGGTGTCACCTACGCCCGTGGAACCGGCCCACCCGTCTTCTTCGTCAAGGGAGAGGGCTCCTTTCGTGAGTCCCACGCGAGGAACGGCAACCTCTTCAACGAACCGGAGCTCTATGCGTCCTCTCTCCTGGTTCCGATCGACCACCCGCACCCGTACCACACGCTCATCGATCGCTCTCGGCTCGACTACGCCATCGTCATGGAGGACGTCACACTCCGAGGTGGTGTACCGACCGACGCCAGAAGCCCAATGACCGTCGATCGAGTCGAACACGGTGTGAGGTCGTTGGCAGCACTGCACAGTCGTTACTGGGACGGAGCGAACCTCGCCGACCAGCCCTGGCTGCAGACCTGGAGGGTCACACCCGGATGGCGCGAGTCGTTTCGTTCCAGCGTGCCCGTGGGAGCAGCGCGAGCGGCTGATCTGCTCCCCGACAAAGTGCACGGGCTCACGACGGACATCGTTGTCGACTCGGCTCTACGCTCCATGGAAGCGTTCGGGACAGGACACCTCACGCTGCTGCACGCAGATCCGCATGTTGGAAACACCTATCTGCTGCCCGACAACGGCGTCGGATTCTTGGATTGGCAGGTCTGTCGACGCGGGAGTTGGGCACAGGATCTCGCGTACTTCCTTGTCTCTGCTCTGAACGTCGAGGATCGCCGGTCCTTCGAACGCCGGCTGTTGGCTTCGTACCGAGCAGCACTGACCGTGCCCACCGATGCCCGGCCGTCGGAGACGGAGACGTGGGATCGATTCGCCGCGTCGCACCCGTACGGCTTGGCCGTCTGGTTGGCCACCCACCGCTCCGACCGTGCCCAGCGACCCGACGTCTGCCGGGCACTCATCGAGCGGTTCGCCGCCGCCTTCGTGGACCACGGTTCGCTTGGCGCCCTTGACCGTCTGGGCGTGTGACGACCGGTCGGGTTTGACGACGCCACTGCCATCGCGTCATGCTCTGACACCAATTCTCGAGGGGGAGTCTCCCATGACCATTGCGACGGACATCTACTACGACCCGTACGACGTCGCGATCAACGCCGACCCCTACCCGGTGTACCGGAGGCTGCGCGAAGAAGCGCCGCTCTACTACAACGACGTGCACGACTTCTACGCCGTCAGCCGCTTCGACGACGTGGAAAAGGGTCTCCTCGATGCGCAAACATTCATCTCGGGCCGTGGCGCCATCCTCGAGTTGATCAAAGCGAACGTCGAGATGCCCAAGGGCATCCTGATCTTCGAAGACCCTCCGACACACACCATTCACCGCCGCCTCCTCTCGCGGGCGTTCTCGCCACGACGGGTAGCCGAGCTCGAGCCTCAGATCCGGGAGTTCTGCGTCCGGTGCCTCGATCCCCTTGTCGGGGCGGACCGACTCGATTTCATCGCTGACATAGGTGCGGAGATGCCCACCGCGTCATCGGCATGCTGCTCGGCATCCCCGAAGCAGACCAGAAGGCGGTAAAGGGACCACGTGGACGCGACTCTCCGGACGAAGGAGGGTGAGCCGATGACGGTCCGGGAGAACTTCGTCACCGGTGCCATGTTCGCCGACTACGTCGAGTGGCGCGCCGAACACCCCTCCGACGACATCATGACCGAGCTGCTCAGCGTTGAGTTCACCGACGAGACCGGCACCGTGCGCAAGCTGACCCGCGCCGAACTCCTGACCTACATCGAGGTGGTCGCTGGAGCGGGCAACGAGACGACGACGCGCCTGATCGGTTGGGCGGGCAAGCTGTTGTCCGAGCACCCCGATCAACGAGCCCAGCTGGCTGCGGACCCTTCGCTTATCCCGAACACGATCGAGGAGATCCTCCGCTACGAACCTCCCGGTCCACACGTCGGACGGTGTGTCACCGGGGAGGACGTGGAGTTCTACGGCCAGGAGGTCCCCGCCGGGAAGGCGATCCTCTTCCTTGTGGGCTCGGCGAACCGAGACGATCGCCGGTTCCCGGCCGGCGACAGCTTCGACATCAGGCGCGACGACGGCCGCCACCTCACCTTCGGCAACGGCATCCACCTCTGCCTCGGTGCGGCGCTGGCACGCATGGAAGGGCGCATCGCCTTGGAGGAGATCCTCAACCGCTTCCCCGAGTGGGAGGTCGACCTCGAGCACGCTCGCCTGTCGCCGACGTCGACCGTGCGGGGGTTCGAGACGCTGCCGGCCCGCATCGGATAGCCGGAATCCACTGGGCGGAAGCGATGGGTGAGCTGGACGGAGCGAACGGCTTCATGCGTACACGCGTGTACGCCACGATCCCGGTCGGCAGCGAAGGTTTGGCCCGGCGGACGTGAGCTCCCTCTCCGGTGCTTCCGGTCCAACAATCGGTGACAGGGCAGGGAGCACACGGGCGTACAACAGCCCGAGCCGACGCGCTCGTCCGCAGAGACACGTGAGCGGATCGTCGGTGCCGCCAAGAAGCTCCTGCGCAAGTCGTCGGTCCGAGATTGGCACTCTCTGACAATCCGTGCCGTGGCCCAGGAGGCCGGCGTCAACGAGCGTACGGTGTACCGCCACTTCACCGACGAACGGGGACTCCGTGATGCGGTCATCCGCGACCTCGACCGCAACGCGGGAATCGACCTCGCCGACTTGGGACTGGCGGACGTCGCCGGCGTCGCCGCTCGGATCTTCGACCACATCGCCTCGTACACGTTCGAGAAGCGCCCGCTGGATCCCACCATGACCGAGGCCCTCCTGCGCCGAGCGCGAGGCGCTGCACGACGCGCTCGAACCATGGACGACCGACTGGCCGGCCCCGACGGCAGCGGCCGTGGCCGGGTTGTTCGACGTCCTCTGGAGCGTCGGCTCGTTCGAGCGACTGACCGTCGACTGGGCGTTGCCGGCGGTCCAGGCCCACGGACGCGCTTACCTGGCTCATCGGCCTCGTCGAAGAAGCCGTGCGCTCAGGTCGTCGCCCTCCAGGGTGATCCAGACAGGCGGCAAACCTGAAATTGGGTCGTTCGGGCGCACCCGTCCCCGACGGCAACGCGCCGGCGGGGACGAGCTCTCAGTCAGCCGGCTGGAGGCGGAGCGCTCCAGATGTATGTGCCCCAGTTCGTGTACGTGTCGCGGAATCCGGTCGGCACCATTTCCGCCCCCATGAACACGCGCCCTCCCATAACCACGCCCATGGAGTAGTCACCCCAGCGGCAGCCACCGTAACCGGGGCCGACGAAGGCCGTGTAGCACGTGAACCCGTCCTCGGGCAGCGCGCCCGGCGTGGCGATCATGACCGACCCAGTCGGCCCGGAGCTGCCATAGGAGATGTAGGCCGGGCTCGGGTAATTGTCCGGCCCGCTCAGCGAGAAGAGCAGGTAGCCGTTCCCCGCGGAGTCCACTGCGGTGTACGGGTAGAGCAGCGACGCGTTCTTGACCGCCACCATGCCCTGGTTCGCTACGTTCGCCGTGAGCGTCGAGCCCGAAAGCGTCGGATCGATCTGGAACCAGGCGACCGCATCGCTCCCGCTCTTCGTGCCCGTGTCCAACTGGGCATAGAGCCGGCCGCCGACATAGGTCGGCTCCATCTCGGCGTCGAAGTCGGCCTGGATGCCGCCGGCCGGGTTTTGCACGGCGTGGCCCAGTGGCCGCGCCCCCGGCTGCTGCGAGGCGTCGTTGGGGAAGGTATAGCCCTGCGTATCCACCATCGTGCGATACAGGTTCGGAGGGGACGGCGCGGGCGACGCCATCGTCGAGGTGTCGTTCAGCGCATAGACGGCCAGTCGGTCGTCGCTCAGCGCGTTGCCGTTGGACTCCACGAAGTACTCGGTGTTCTTCGCGAACTTTGCGCCGGGCGGAGTGCTGGCGGGAGCAACGATGTAGGGCTGGCCGAAGGGATCCTTGGTGAGGCGGTAACCGAAGACGGGCACCGTGCCGCCGAGACCCTCGACCGTCACCAGCTCCAGGGTCTCCTTCGAGAGGGCATACACGATGGCGCCGTTGTAGGCCGGCGTCACGATCCCGAACTCGTCCGTCGTGATGTAGATGCCGTTGTTGTCAGCACCCAACTCGTCGTAGTCCCCGAAGCACGGGCAGCCCGCAGTCGACGAGTCCGTCGTGTCGAAGGACCAGACTTCGTACGTTCCGGTCGGGTCGGACGTGAGGCTGACGGCGAGGAACTGGATGCTCGGCGTCACCTCGTGGCCGGAGGCGTTCACCGTTCCCACCACGAACTCCTGGTAGAACCAATGCCTGGTCGACGTGTCGTAATAGCAACGCGGGTCCGACATGAACGCGGTGGAGGGCTGGAGCAGGGCACTGGTCGAGCTCACCGGGGCCACGAGCTGAGCTCCGCTCTTGTCGTAGACGGCCATGGCGTTGTTGACGAACTCCATGACGTACCCGTTGCCTGCGCACAGCCCCTGGTCCGGCGGCTCCAAGTCGAATCCGCCCTTCGTGTCCGCCTGCTGGACGCCGCCGATGGCGCTGAAACCCAACTTGCCCGGAACGTTCGTGTCGACGAGCGGCGTGGTGGGCGGATTTGGAATCGTCGTAGCCGATCCCTTCGGTGCGTGGGCCAGGATGCTGTTGTCGACCGAGCGGTAGGCCCCGTTGCCCGAAGCGACCGGGGCGCCCTGCGGTGTGGCCGCCACGTTCGAGGATGCCTGACTTTGGGCCAGCGAGGTGAGATTCACCTGCCCTACTTCAGTGAGCGGCGCCACGAAGGTCTGGACTGGCACGGCTGATGCCGGGCGAGCGGCCGCCGTCGGCGCTGCCTGCTGCCCGAGCACGGTCACCCCCGTGAAGCCCGCTCCGAGCAATCCCAT
Source organism: uncultured Acidimicrobiaceae bacterium (assembly GCA_963824445.1). Classification (GTDB taxonomy): domain Bacteria; phylum Actinomycetota; class Acidimicrobiia; order Acidimicrobiales; family RAAP-2; genus Bog-473. The sequence goes on from CAWGPG010000007.1 coordinate 432,962, forward strand.
CACCGCCGCGGTGAACAGTCGAGTTCGGACCAGGCGCATTCTCACGTTGGCGACTCCCTTTCCTCGAGCCCGCAGCCTTGCGGCTCCGGAGCATGTCCTGTGAGCAGGTGAGGCGACACTACGGTCTTGTATCAGCCGCCGCAACAGACTAGCGATGGCCTCCACGCTCGTGGCGTTGCACGTCCCGGGCGTTGCGCCTTCGTGTCGTGTTTTTCGTTCGTGGCCTGTACCGGTCTTCGTGTTGCCGTTCGCAGCGTTGTCGTTGGCGGCGTTGTCGTTCGCCGGCGTTACATAGGCTCGCATCGGTGGAGTTCTCGGAAGAGCTGCGCAACGACGTCGCTTCCGGTCGCATCACCGTCTCGTTCCGGCTGTGGAAGCGACCGCGCGTCAAGGTTGGCGGGCGCTATGTGGTCGGCGCGGCGACGATCGAAGTCGACAGCATCGAGCTGCTCCCGTTCGCCGCGATCTCGGACATCGACGTACGGCGCTCAGGCGAGGGCGGCCGTGACGCGCTGCGTCGGCGTGCGGCCCACGCCGGACCCATCGACGACGACACGTTCGTGTACCGGGTTCGCTTCCACGTCGTCGCGTGACGATCGGACCGGCGAAGGTCGGGATCGTCGATGTCGCGACACACCATCCAGCCCGAAGCTCGTGCGCACCGGTGCAGGCCCATGCCTCACCCCGTCGAACCCAGCGGTATCGTCTGGGCGTCGACGACGGAGGTCCCACTCCGCCCGCACGAGGAGGAGTCCATGCAGCACCGACAGATCGGCGGGCGGACGGTGAGTGCCGTCGGCCTGGGTGAGATGCCGCTCTCCATCGAAGGGCGGCCCGATCGCGCGCAAGCCCTGGCCACCATCCACGCCTCGCTCGACTCGGGCGTGACACTGATCGACACCGCGGACGCGTATGCGCTCGGTGTCCACGAGCACGGCCACGGTGAGCAGCTGGTGGCGGAGGCCCTCGCGACCTACGGAGGGCCGACCGGCGAGGTGCTCGTCGCCACCAAGGGCGGGCACCGGCGACCCGGCGACGGCACCTGGACCGTGCATGGCGACCCCGCCTATGTGAAGCAAGCCTGTGAGGAGTCGCTCAAGGCGCTGGGCGTGGAGGCGATCGGCCTCTACCAGTACCACCGCCCCGATCCCCAGGTGCCGTGGGCCGACTCGGTCGGCGCGCTGGCCGAGCTGCTCGACGAGGGGAAGATCCTCATGGCGGGTGTGTCGAACGCGACCGTGGCGCGGATCGACGAGGCACAGCAGGTGCTCGGCGGCCGTCTGGTGAGCGTTCAGAACGAATTCTCACCGCGCTTCCGCTCTTCGGAGGGTGAGCTGGAGCACTGCGAGACGCTCGGCATCGCGTTCCTCCCCTGGAGCCCGCTGGGAGGGATCGGCCGGTCTGACCGCATCGAAGTGGATCACCCGGCCTTCGCCGAGGTGGCGGCCGAGGTCGGCACCACAGCACAGCAGGTCACCCTCGCCTGGATGCTGGCCAAGGGATCGCGCGTCATCCCGATTCCCGGGAGCAGCCGACCCGAGACGGCCCACGCGCGTCTGCTGCCGCGGCCGACCTCGAACTGAGTGCCGAGCAGATGGCGCGCCTCGACGCCTCCTGAGCGGAACAGAACCACAGTGCGGAGCGTTGTAGCTCTCTTGCCGCGGCGAACGGTGCCGCGACAGGAGGAGAGGACACCATGCCCGCAGTGACCGTTCCCGACAACCTGGTCCTGCCCAGGATCGAGGTGACGACGGAGCACGCTGCGGCTGTCCGCCCCGTCACCTCCGTGACCGATGCCCCTTCGGGGGTGGAGGGCGAGGGTTTCCCGGTTCGCCGCGCCTTTGCCGGCGTGTCCCTCGCCGATCTCGACCCCTTCGTCCATATGGACCAGATGGGCGAGGTGGAGTACACGCCCGGTGAGCCCAAGGGCACGGCTTGGCATCCTCACCGCGGCTTCGAGACGGTGACCTACATGATCGACGGCACGTTCCAGCACCAGGACTCCATCGGTGGAGGCGGTCTCATCACGAACGGGTCGACCCAATGGATGACGGCCGGGTCGGGCATCTTGCACATCGAGCGGCCGCCCGACCAGCTGATTGCCACCGGTGGTCTCTTTCATGGGACGCAGCTCTGGGTGAACCTGCCTTCGGCGGACAAGATGATCGGCCCGCGTTACCAGGACCTCGATGCGGGCGACGTCGTCCTGCTCACCTCGCCCGACGGCGGTGCGCTCGCCCACGTGATCGCGGGCGACGTCGCCGAGCACCGAGGGCCTGGGGTCACGCGTACGCCGATCTCCATGGTGCACGCAACCGTCGAGCCGGGAGCCGAGCTGGTACTGCCCTGGCCCCGCGAGTTCAACGCGTTGGTATACGTCCTCTCAGGGGCCGGCAGCCTCGGTCGGGAGGCCCGCCCGGTCCGGTCCGGGCAACTGGCCGTCCACGGCCCCGGAGATTCGCTCGCTCTCCGCGCCGACGTCACCCAGGATTCTCGCCATCCGGGACTCGACGTCCTGATCCTCGGCGGCCTACCCATCGGTGAGCCGGTGTACGCGTACGGTCCGTTCGTGATGAACACGCGGGCGGAGATCATGAAGGCGTTCGAGGACTTCGAGGCCGGCCGGCTCGGTACCGTGCCCGCGGACCACATCGGCAACGCGTAGCGCGTCGTGTCAGTGGACGAGGCCTGGAGCGCGGGAGACATCGGCGATCAGACGGGTCGGGTCGTCCTGGTCACCGGGGCCAACAGCGGCATCGGGTTCGAGACCACCCGCGCTTTGGCCGAACGCGGCGCGCACGTGGTCATGGCCTGTCGCGACGAGGCCGCAGCGCGGCAGGCGTACGACGCACTCGACTACCACCTCAGTTACCACTACGGCCGCAGCTCAATCGAGGTGCTCCCTCTCGACCTGACCGACCTGGGTTCCGTCCGCGAGGCGGCGAACTCGTTCCTGGCCCGTCACGCCCGACTCGACCTGCTCGTGAACAACGCCGGGGTGATGGGCGCACCACACCGGCTGACCACTGACGGTTTCGAGCTGCACATGGCGACCAACCACCTGGGCCACTTCGCGCTCACCGGGCTGCTGCTCGATCGCATCGTGACCACGGAGCGCTCACGAATCGTCAGCGTGAGCTCTCATGTGCATCGCGTCGGACGCCTGCGGACCGACGACGTCGCCGGCACCCGTCTGACCAACCCGTGGATCGCCTACGGCACGTCGAAGCTGGCCAACCTGCTCTTCATCGCCGAGCTCCAGCGCCGGCTCACCGGCGCAGATCTGCGGACCATGGCCGTGGCGGCGCATCCCGGCTGGACGCGGAGCAACCTGGCCGGAAACGGCGCCGAGCTCAAGGGCGGCCGGGTCCGTGTACGGCTGGCGCGGGCCGCCGGGAGGACGATCGGACAATGGACGGCGGCCGGTGCCCTCCCGGTCCTCTGCGCCGCCACCTCCTCGTCGGTGCACGGCGGGCAGTACGTCGGGCCCGGCGGACCGCTCGAGCTCTCCGGCCCTCCCCGCGTGGTGACGCCCTCGCGTCGCGCCCGGGACCCGGTGGCGGCCTCTGCCCTCTGGACGGCGTCGGAGCAGCTGACCGGCGTGCGCTACTCGTTGGGGGTCCCGGCCTGAGCGCACCGGCAACACCCACCGCAGCCGTCCTGCCGGTGGGCCTGGAGGAAGTCGCCGTGACCGCTGGAGCGGTCGGGTCGCAGGACGCGGCCGAGCACGACGACGACCACCGAAACCGCGCCCGCCAGGCGCAGTGCCGCGGCCGCGCTCTGGGCCCGCGCCCCGCTGACATAGGTGTCGTCGATCAGCATCACACGGCCTCCCTCGATGAGCGGTCGTGCCGTTGAATCGACGGCGAACGCCGCGGCGTCGGGCCGCATGTGCCCGACACGGGCGCCGGTGCGCCGGAGCACGTGGGAAGACCAACGGGCCCCGCTCGGCTCGACCGCTGCGCCCATGCCGTCGAGCATCGCGAGTGGGGCACCGTGAGGACGGGCGGTCGACGGGACGGCGAGAGCGACCCTGATCGTGCCGCCGGCCGTCGCCGCGACGCAGCCGGCGTGCGCCGCGAGGAAGTCGCCGAGCATGCGCACCGGCATGGAGGCGAAGCGCGCCCGTGCCTCGGCGACCGGCGACTCCTTGTACCCCATGAGCACGGTGTAGAGCGGACCGGGAATCGGGCACAGTCGCAGCGGCACGACAAAAGAGAGCGGGACGCCGAGGCGCCGACCCACGGTGCGGCAGGCGAAGCACAAGGCGTGACTCGCCGCCGGGCCGCAACAGACCAGGCAGACCCCAGGTCCGGGCGGCGGAACCCGGTAGGGATCAGCTGGCGGGGGCGGGGGCGGGGTCGGGCCGATGCAGGAGAAAGGTCCCGGTCGTCCGGCTGAGGAGCGTGCCCTCGGCGTCGCGCACGGTGGCCTCGGCGTAGGCGACCTGGCGAGCGAGGCGCACCACCTCCCCCCGGAGCACGTAGGGCTCGCCCTTCATGGCCGGCCGGATCGTCTCCGTCTTCATCTCGAGCGTGCCGCGGGTGCGCGCCTTGCCCGGCAGGGCGGCGTTGATGGCGAAGTTCATGCACGCATCGAGGAGCAGCGCGTGCACCCCGGCCTGGGTGATCCCGTGCGGGTTGCACGCCATGTCGGTCGGCGTGAAGGTGCCCTCCACCCAGCCGAGGTCCTCCCCGTCGACGCCATAGGCGGTGAAGGCGCCGCCGACGACACCGATGATGGGCATGCCTCCGTCGCCGAGCCAGCGGTCCATGTCCTTGCGCCGGCTGGCCGTCATCGGTCGCAGACCCTAATCGTCACGATCGCGACCCTCAGGTGGGGATCCGGCGACCCCGCCGGTAAACTGCGCCGATCTTGACCCGGCTGGAGGTGCCCGCCGGTGCTGGGAGGAGACCACCATGACCACCGCAGTCATCGTCGACGCCGTCCGGACCCCGGGCGGCAAGCGCAACGGGAAGCTCCGCAACTGGCATGCCGTCGACCTGGCCTCGGAATCGCTCAAGGCCATCGCCGAGCGCACCGGTCTCGATCCGGCCCTGGTGGACGACGTGATCATGGGCTGCGTCATGCAGGTCTCCGAGCAGTCCCTCAACGTCGGGCGCAACGCGGTGCTGGCGGCGGGCTGGCCGGAGTCGGTCCCGGGGACCACCATCGATCGCCAGTGCGGGTCATCCCAGCAAGCGATTCACTTCGCGGCGCAGGGCGTGATCGCCGGCGCCTACGACGTGGTGATCGCGGGCGGGGTCGAGTCGATGACGCACACCCCGATGGGCTCCTCCGTCGTGCGCGACTTCGGCTTCCCCTTCGGCCCGCGCATGATGGCCCGCTATAGCGACGACGAAGGGCACAGCCGTCTCAAGGGCCAGGGCATCGGGGCCGAGATGATCGCCGACCAGTGGGGCATCTCCCGCGAAGACCTGGACGCTTTCTCCGTCCGCAGCCACCAGCGGGCGGCGCAGGCCACGGCGGAAGGCCGGTTCGAGCGCGAGATCGTGCCCGTCCCGGTCCGTGACGACGAGGGCCACGACACCGACGAGGTCTTCGGGGCCGACGAGGGCATCCGGCCCAACTCGACCGTCGAGGCGCTGGCCAACCTGAAGCCGGCGTTCAAAGAGGACGGCAAGGTGACCGCGGGAAACTCGTCGCAGATCACCGACGGCTCGTCGGCGGTCCTGATCATGAGCGAGGAGAAGGCGAGCTCGTTGGGCCTGACGCCGCGGGCGCGGTTCTGCGCCTTCGCCCTGGCCGGCGTGGACCCGGTGACGATGCTGACGGGTCCGATCCCGGCCACCACCACAGTGCTCGAGCGGGCCAAGCTCACGCTCGACGACATTGACGCCGTGGAGATCAACGAGGCGTTTGCGTCAGTGGTGCTGGCGTGGGAGAAGGAGCATCACCCGAACATGGACGTCGTCAACCCCAACGGCGGTGCCATCGCGCTGGGCCACCCGCTGGGCACGTCGGGCGGGAAGCTCATGGCCACGCTGGTGAACGAGCTCGAGCGCACCGACGGACGCTACGGGCTGCTGACCATGTGCGAGGGCGGCGGATTGGCCAACGCCACGGTCATCGAGCGGCTGGGCTGACGGCACGCCGGCGCGCCCGGCTCCCGAGGCCCGCGTCAGCGGTAGCGGGTGGCGAGAAGGAAGCCGACGAAGATCATCACCAGGCCGATGACCAGACCCCACGGCGAGCCGTGGGCCATGAACGGCAGGCGGCCCAGGTAATTGACGGTGATGACGGCCACTCCGCCGATGAGCAGCACCAGGATGAGTGCTCCGAACCACGGAGGGCTGTGACGCACGTTCTTCGGGATGGGCGCCGTGTAGCGCCCGCTCTCCTCGGCCGTCTTGTATCGGCCCACCTTCGACGTCGAGGTGCGACCAGCCGCAGACTTGCCCTTGCGCGAAGCGCCACCTGGTCCCTTGGTGCTCGTTGCCACGGGGGCAGAGGTTAGCCAGCCGGCCGAGCTCCGGTACCATCGGCCACCCATGGGCGCCCGCGTCCTCGTGATCGACAACTACGACTCCTTCGTCTACAACCTCGTCCAGGAGCTCGGCGAGCTGGGGGCGGAGCCGGTGGTCTTCCGCAACGACGCCGTCGACGTGCCCGGCATCCGCGCACAGCAACCGGACGCCGTCCTCATCTCGCCTGGTCCGGGTCGTCCCGAGGACGGCGGCATCAGCCTGGACGCCATCCGGGCACTGGCCGGTGAGGTGCCGATGCTCGGCGTCTGCCTGGGTCATCAGTGCATCGGCCAGGCTTTCGGCGCCGAGATCGTCCCGGCCCCGCACCTCATGCACGGCAAGACCTCTGAGATCCACCACGACGGGTCCGGCCTCTTCACCGGTCTGCCCAATCCGTTCGTGGCCACGCGCTACCACTCGCTCGTGGTTCGTCCCGAGTCCGTGCCGGACCAATTCGTGGTCACGGCCACGTCAACCGACGGCGTGGTCATGGGCCTGCGCCACCGCTCGCTCGCCGTCGAAGGCGTGCAGTTCCATCCCGAGTCCGTACTGACCGTCTCCGGCCCGGCGCTGCTGGCCAACTTCCTGGCCCAGCTGGGCCTCACCGCCACGGCGGCGGACTGAGCTCGAAGGGCGGCGATCGCCCGACTACGTCGACGTCGTCGTCGTCGGCAGGGCCGTCGTCGAGGTGGTCGTGGTCGACGATGTCGTCGTGGTCGACGAGGCGGGCGGGGTGGCCTGGCAGACCGAGATCGTGACGGTGCTCCCCGTCGGCACCTGGGCGCCGGCCGCAGGGTTCTGCGCGTCGACGGTGTTCGTGGTCGCGCCTCCCGGGCAGGAGGTGTCGAAGGTGGTGTTGGCGACGAGCCCCGCGGCGGCGATGGCCTGCTGCGCCGAGCCGGCGTCTTGTCCCACGACGCCGGGCACCGTGGCGCAGCGCCCGGTGGAGATCACGACCGAGACGGCGGTGTTCGGAGGGACGGGTTGTCCGGCCTGTGGGTTCTGAGCCGAGACGAGACCGGCGGGGTACTGGTTGGAACAGGCCCCGTTCTGCCCCCCGACGTTGAGGTGCGCCTGGTTCAAGATGGCCCCTGCCGCCGTCGGCGTCTGCCCGACGACGCTGGGCACCGACACCGAGGTCTGGTTGCCCGACACGGTGAGGACCACCTTCGTCGTCTGCTTGACCTTGCTCCCGCCGGCCGGGGACTGGTCGAGCACCGTGCCCACCGGCTGGTCGCTCGACACGTTGCGCACCGTGTAGCTCAGCCCGGCCGCGTTCAGCGCCTGAATGGCTTGGGCCAGCGGCTCGCCTTTGACCGGCGGAACCGTGACGATGGGGACGTTCGGTCCGGCACTGACCACGAGATCGACCGTCGAGCTCTTCGCCACCGACGTCCCCGCACTCGGGTCCGTCGACAGGACCGTGCCTTTGCTCTTCTGGCTCTCCTGGGATGAGATCTGGCCCGCGTGGAGCCCGTCGCTCTGCAGGGTCTGGATCGCCACCGCCTGGGGCAGGCCAACCACGTTCGGCACGTGGACGTTCGACCCTCCAGCGAACGAACGAGGAAGAACGCGACGACGGCGAGCGCCACGAGGACCACGACGAGGAGCGCCACGAGACGGCGGATCCGCCGACGCCGCTCCTTCTCCTCGTCCTCGGTGCCGGGATAGCGGCCGTCGAGCGGCACGATCTGGGTCTGGCCCGTGGCCATCACGGCCTCGGTCGCGTCGAAGGCGCCGACTGCGCCCATGACGGAGGTGGCGGCCGGGTCACCGGCCTCGACCGGCCGCCCTTCGGCGAAGCGAAGCAGGTCGGCTCGCAGCTCCTCGGCCGAGGCGTAGCGATCGGCTGGATTCTTCGACAGCGCCTTCATCACCACGGCCTCGAACGCCGCTGGTATCGCCGGGTTGGCCACCCGCGGCATCACCGGGTGGTCACGCACGTGCTTGGAAGCGACGGCGACCGGGGAGTCCCCGGTGAACGGAGGACGACCCACCGCCATCTCGTAGAGGACGACGCCGAGGCTGTAGATGTCGCTGCGCGCGTCGACGCCCTTTCCCTCCGCCTGCTCGGGCGAGAAGTAGGCGGCTGTTCCCATGACGGCGCCCGTCTGAGTGAGGCTCTCCTCCGTGTTGATGGCTCGGGCGATGCCGAAGTCGGTGACCTTCACGTCGCCCTCGGGTGTCATGAGGATGTTGCCCGGCTTCACGTCCCGGTGGACCACTCCGTGCCGGTGGGCGAAAGCCAGCGCGGCGGCGACACCAGCGCCGATGCGCGCGATCTGTTCCGGCTCCATCGGGGGACCCTCGCGCAAGACGGCGGAGAGCGGCTTCCCCTCGACGTACTCCATCACGATGAAATAGGCGCCGTCGTCCTCTCCCCAGTCGTAGACCGGCACGATGTTGGGGTGGGACAGGTTGGCGGCCGCCTGGGCCTCGCGGCGGAATCGCTCGACGAAGGCGCGATCGACGGACAGCTCGGGAAACAACACCTTGAGCGCGACGGCGCGGTCGAGCTCGCGGTCGACGGCGCGGTACACGAGGGCCATGCCGCCGCGTGCGACGAGATGGGTCAGCTCGTATCGTCCCGAATAGATACGAGGGGTTTCGACCGGCTGCATGGCGCCCAGAGCCTAGGCGTGGACTCGTCGGCCACGAGGTCGCGCGACGGCTCGGTCGGACGGGGAACGGCGGTGCGTCACGGCGCTGGAGTCGCGGGCGCGAGCCCGGTCGTCGTGGTCGAGCCGCCCGAGGGCGCGGTCGTCGACGTGGTCGTGGTCGTCGTGGTGGTGCTGGGCGGGGTGTGCTGCTCGTTGAACTGGCGCACCAAGTTCTGTACGTAGCCCTTCGCATCGGCGAGGGACGATTCCTGCACCCCGGCGCCGATGGCCGCAACCGCCGGCGGGAGGATCTGGGCGGCGGTGACGCCGGTGCGGTCCACCACCCTCGGCTTGAACCAGAGCACTCCGCCGGTCTGACCCTGGACGACGACGACCTGGTTGCCTTGAAACGTCACCCTCCAGTTGTCGTAGGCGTACCAACGGAGCACGTAGTAGGCCGCAATGGGGACCGCGGCAACGAGAAGGACGAACAGCAGGACCCGGAGAGTGACACGACGCGGGATCCCGAGCCGCCGACGGCGGGCGCGCCGGGTCTCCTTCACCTTGGGCTGCTCCACCGGCTCGCTCGGGGCGATCGGCACGCGGGCCGAGGCCCTCGCCACCGGAGTGGTGCCGAGAGCGCCGAGGAAGAACTCGTCGCTGCGCGGTCCCGACTCGGCCAACGAGGTGTCGGCCTGGAATCCGAGCCGTGAGCCGGGCGCGAGCGTGTCGTCGATCGCGGGGATGACCGCAGTGATCGCGCCCAGGGAAGCGGCGTGTTCGCCTGCCCCGCGGAGGGCGGAGGCGCGGCGCCGGGCGGTGTGCCGACGGCCTCGCCTTCCTGGCCGGTGTTCGATTCGGTGCCGTGCACGGTCACCGTGGTTGTCGGACTCGCGTCGTCGGCGTCCACGAGCGGGAGCACGGCGGCCGGCAGGTTCAGCGGCGTGACGACGGTGGTCGCACCCGTCGTGTCCTCACCGACGAGCACATCGACGACGACCACCGTGATGTTGTCCGAGCCCCCGTGGCTGTTGGCTGCGTCGACCAACTGCCGCGCCGCCTCGCCCGGATCGGGCTCTCCGGCGAGCACGGTGGCCATCTCCTCCATGTCGACCTCGTTCGAGAGGCCGTCGCTGCAGAGGAGCAGTCGGTCCCCGGTCCGCAGCTGGAGCTCCCACATGTCTGTCTGTACGTCTGGCCCCACCCCGAGGGCCCGGGTCAGGATGTGCCGTTGCGGGTGGACCGCCGCCTCCTGCACCGTGATCTCGCCATGGCGCATCCGCTCCTCGGCGAGACTGTGATCGGCAGTGACCTGCGACATCTCGCCTTCTGAGTACACGTACGCCCGGGAATCGCCCACGTTGGCCAGCACCAGAACGTCGTGCTTGTCCGAACCGGCCACCAGTGCGGCGGCCGTCAACGTGGTGCCCATCCCGCGCAGGTCCGTGTTGACCTGGCTCTCCTGCCAGACGGCGAAGTTGGCCTCGTCGAAAGCACGGCCGAGGCCGTCCGCCGTCGGTTCGCGCTCGAACGAGAGCTCCAGTGTTTCGACTGCGACCCGCGCCGCCACCTCGCCGCCGACGTGGCCGCCCATCCCGTCGGCCACGGCGTAGAGGTTGGTCCGCTCCAGCGGCAGATCCTGGTTGATCTGTCGCACGCGCCCGACGTCGGTGGCGGAGCCGGATCTGAGGACGGTCAACGCGTGACCTCGAAGACGGTGGAACCGACCTGCAACAGATCGCCCTTGCTCAATCGGACCGCCTGCGTGATGCGCTCCGAGTTGACGAAGGTCCCGTTGGTCGAGCCCAGGTCCTCGACCCAGAGCTGATCGTTGTGGCGGAAAAGCCGCGCGTGGAGGGTGGAGGTGTACACGTCGTCGGACATGGACACGCCGCAGCCGGGAGAGCGTCCGACGGTGAGCTCGTCGTCGAGGTCGAAGGTCTGGCCCTTGTGATCGGTTGGTTCGACGACGGCAAGGAAGAGATGACGCCGCTTCTCCTTCCTGCGCTTCGCCGGACGGGCCGTGCCCGCGGACTCGCGTCGTTCTTGCCGGCGTTCGGCCCGGGACTTGCGTACCACGGCCGGACTCATCTCGACCCAGACAGCCCGGATGACGCGGAGGAAGAACAAGAAGATCAGCGCCACGACGCCCCACTGCATCACGCGCAGCACGGCGTTCAGATTCTGGGTGGCGACGACGATCGCCACCGCACCCGAGTTCGTCACGTCATCTCAAAGATGAGTCTCGTCGTCCCCACGCTGATCTCGTCTCCACTGACAAGGAGCTGCTCGCGTACCGGTATCCCGTTCACCCGGGTTCCATTGGTCGAGCCGAGGTCGGTGACGAAGACACCGTCCTCCTTGCGCCGAAGCTCCGCGTGGCGCCGGCTGACGTTGGAGTCGGACATGACGACGTTGCACTCGGGCAGACGCCCGATGACCACAGGCTCAGAACCGACCGACACCCGGCGCCCGTCGGGCAGCACCAGCTCGGCCAGGAAACCCCCGTCCTCGCTCTCGTGCACCTCGGCGGTCACCGTGAACCGGCCGGCCTTGAGGTTCGACCCCTCGAAGATCTCGACCTCGACCGGGCCGACGAAGGAGTACGACTCGATCCGGGCGTGCTCCCGGGCGGCGTCGGCCAGCTCTCGCGACAGGGCGTCGACGAAATTGGCGAATCGTTCGACGTCGGCGGGTGAGAGGGTCACGGCGAAGGCGTTGGGAGCGATGAGGCCGCGAACGCCCACCCGCCGGTGCAGGTCCATCTCTCGAGTCAGGCGCCGACCAATCTCGACCGGCTGGAGGTTGCTCCGAAACGGCTTAGCCAACGTACCCTCCACGAGACGCTCGATGCGCTCCTCAAACTGCTGGAGTCCCACGGTCCTCCAAGATTACTGGCCCCCTGCCCCGACCTGGGATCCAGCATGCGTCTGACCTGGTCAACTACCGCGGGGACGGCATCCGGAGCAAGTCCGGCGAGTCCCGGCTGACCCGGGCCAGGGACTACTCTTGCTCGGTCACTCGGGCGAGTGGCGGAATTGGCAGACGCGCAGGATTCAGGTTCCTGTGTCCGAAAGGATGTGCGGGTTCAAGTCCCGCCTCGCCCACCGTCGGCGTCCCCGACACCGCCACCAGGCGCACCACCGCATCGTCACTAGGCTGGCCGACGAGGTGACGAGGTGAGCGGGTGACCAGGTGACGACGCTCGAGGCGCTTGGCACGTGGGGGTCTTTCGACCTCGACAACCCGTTCCCGCTCTTCGCGCAGGTCCGGGAGCTGGGCGCCGTGCATCCTGCGACCCTGGCCGACGGGCACGACGCGTGGCTCGTCGTCCGCTACGAGGAGGCCATGGCGGCGCTGAACGACCCGCGGCTCTCCAAGAACATGCATGCGGCCCTGTCCAGCGGGTCCGACGTCGTCGCCGAGGGGCTTCCCGGGCCCGAGTTCGCCCGGCACATGCTCACCGTGGACCCGCCCGACCACACCCGGCTGCGCCGGCTCGTGTCGGCTGCCTTCTCCCCCAGGCGGATGGAGGCCCTGCGCCCGCACGTCCAGACCATCACCGACGACCTCCTCGACGACATCGCCGCTCAGGGGCCCCAGACCCGGGTCGATCTCGTCGCCGGATTCGCATTTCCCCTGCCCTTCACGGTCATCTGCGAGCTCCTCGGCGTCCCGCACCTCGACCGGGCGCCACTCGGGCGCGAATTCACCCGGCTGCTCGTGCCGACGTCGACCGAAGCCGAGTACGCCGCCGCCAAGCAGGCCTCGGACGCCGTGGTCGGCATGCTCAAGGAGCTGGTCGCGGCGAAGCAGGCGAATCCCGGCGACGACCTCGTCAGCGCGTTGATCAGTGCACGCGACGGCGACGAGCGACTGGACAACCAGGAGCTGCTCTCGACGATCTTCCAGTTGATGGTCGCCGGCCACGACACCACCGCCAGCCTCATCGGCAACAGCGTCGTCGCCCTCTTCCGCAACCCGGCCCAGCTCTCCGAGCTCCGGCGGGACCCGGACAAGATCCCGGCGGCCATCGAGGAGCTGCTGCGCTACGACGCGCCCGTTCCCCACACGACGTTTCGGTACACGGTCGAGCCCGTGATGCTCGGAGGCGTCACCATTCCCGCTGGTGCGCAGGTGATCATCTGCCTCGCCGCCGCCAACCGCGATGCAGGGAGGTACACGGATCCCGAGTCGCTCGAGGTCGACCGCGCCGTGTCCCGCCACCTCGCCTTCGGGCACGGTGTGCACCACTGCCTCGGCGCTCCGTTGGCACGCATGGAGGGACACCTTGCACTGGGCTCGCTGCTGCGGCGGTTCCCCGAACTCGCTCTGGCCGCCCCTTCGTCGGACCTGCACTGGGAACACGGCGACGGCCTGGTGCTCCGCGGCTTGTCCGAGCTCCCCGTCATCCCCGGTCCGGCGCTACCCCGGACGGACGCCGTCCGGCCGTCGTGACCGTGACCCCGGACCCGGCGCCGACCGGCGCGGCGGCAGCGGAAGAGCCGGTTGAGGAACCGGTGGAAGAGCAGTGGCGCGTGGTCGACGAGGGCTGGGGCCGCCGTGCGGTGGATTTTGCCACCCTGGCCGAGCCGACGAACGTCCGCGAATACGTGGCCGTGCACCACCGCCTCGGCGTCGGCGAGGGCGACCGCCTGCTCGATGTCGCGTGCGGCTCGGGACTGGCCGTGGAGCTGGCGACATTGCGAGGGGCGAGCTGCGCCGGAATCGACGCGTCGCCGCGCCTCATCGCCGTGGCCCGGGACCGCAATCCTGAGGCCGACCTGCGGGTCGGGGACATGAACGCGTTGCCGTGGGACGACGGGTCCTTCGACGTCGTCACCAGCTTCCGCGGCATCTGGGGCACGACACCCGGCGCACTGGCCGAGGTCCACCGGGTCCTGGCCCCAGGAGGAAGGGTGGCGTTCACCGTCTGGGGACACATCAAGGCGTCACCGGGCACGTGGGTTTTCGCGCCGTTCCTTCTGGCTGCAGAGGCGAAGGTCGAGAACCAGGCGAACATGGTCGCTCTCGGCCGTCCCGGGGCCGGCGAGGGGCTCCTGGAGCAGACCGGCTTCACCGACGTCGAGCGCGTCGACCTCTCTTCGTCTTCGAGTTCGCCGACCCGGAGGCCTACGCCCGCGCCCTGGCCTCAACCGGCCCGGCCTACGAAGCGATCCAGGCCGCCGGGGAGGAGGCGTTCTTGGAGATGGCGAGGGACCTTGGCCGAGAGCGCGTGAGGGAGGGACTTCCCCTCCGCACGCCCGTTCTGCTGGTCGGCTACCTCGCCTCAAAGGCCGTCAGACCGAGCGCGGCGGCAAGGTCCTCGGCGGTCGGCGACGACGATGCGGCCGCAGGGTCGACGCGCGCCGCCGGATTCCTCGCGGCTGCGCCCGACACTCCCGAGGCGCAAGAGCTTTTCGACGGTGACGTACAAGGCTCCGGCTACGTCATGAACACCACACGTCTGTGGGCCTATCTCCCTTCCGCGTTGGCCGGGCTGTCCGGTCTCATGGACGAGGTGACCCGGGCGGGTTCGCTCACCCTGGCGCAGCGAAGCGTGCTGGTTTCGGCGGCAGCCTCCGCGCTGGGCGACTCGTACTGTTCGTTGGCGTGGGGCAAGCGGCTCGCCGACGGCGCCGGACCCGACGTTGCCGCGGCCGTGATCCGGGGGGCGACCGACGGACTGGACGATGCCGATCAGGCGCTCGCCCGCTGGGCCCGGCTGGTGGCCACGGATCCGAACGGGGTCGATGCAGGCGACGTGCAGGCACTGCGTGACGCGGGCTTCGACGACCAGCAGATCTTCGCCATCACGTCGTACGTCGCATTGCGCTTGGCGTTCTCCACCGTCAACGACACGCTCGGAGCACAGCCCGACGAAGGGCTGGGGGCGTCGGTGCCGGACGAGGTCCGTGCCGCCGTCGATTTCGGCCGTCCGGTGGAGGCCGGGCAATCCCCGCCGTAGCCCGCGGCGTAGGACTGTCACCTCACCGACGCAAAAAGCACTTTTCCTCCCGCACTTGTGCAAGTAGCCTGGCGCGGCGCCGGCCGCACCGATCGCGGGACGGTCATCACACGGCCCACTGGCAACGGAACCGAATGACGACTGAGGGGCATGCGGGACCGGGGCTGAGAAGAGCCTGAGGGGCGAAATCCGAAGGAGAGAATCAATGACCGCTACGTCAACCCCCGTCAACAACGGTGTCAACGTCGAGGCGCTGCTCGGAGCCCGGACGGCTCTGACCGAGGCACCACAAGCCGCGGACTTCACGTGGCGTGCAACTTGTGAGTGGGAGAACGGCACGCACAGTCGCTCCACGGTGGAGGGCTTCTTCGGCTTGGGCGAAGAACAGAAGCACCGTTCGCGCTACGAGTTCGATGCCGACCACCCCGAAATCTTCGCGTCGGAGGACAACGGCGCCACGCCGGTCGAGTACGTGCTCGTCGCCCTGGCGAGCTGCCTGACCGCCGGCGTCGCCGCCGTGGCCCAGAACCGGGAGATCCAGCTGCGCAAGGTCTCGGCCACCATCGAAGGCGGCATGGACGTCCGCGGCATCCTCGGGATGGACAGCGACATCCGCAACGGCTTCAGCGACATCAAGGTCACCTACAACATCGAGGCCGACGCATCGCCCGATGACATCAAGGCCCTGGTGGCGCAGTCGCAGAAGCGCTCGGCCGTCTACGACATCATCACCAATCCCACCAACGTGAGCGTCGAGGTCGCCTGAGTCACTCGGAGGTTCCGGATCGTCGGAGGTTCTGTGCGCACCACGGCGGTTGTGATCGGCGCGGGTCAGAGTGGGCTCGCCGTGAGCCGATGCCTGGCGGACCGTTCCATCGACCACGTCGTCCTGGAGCGGAACGAGGTCGCCAGCTCGTGGCGGCGAGACCGGTGGGACTCGCTGCGGCTGCTCACACCCAACTGGCAGAGCCGGCTCCCCGGTCACGCCTATGAAGGGAGCGACCCCGACGGCTTCATGACGATGTCGGAGGTGGCTGACTTCATCTCCGACTACGCCAAGGCGATCGCCGCGCCCGTGGTGTGCGGGGCGACGGTGACCTCGTTACGCCGCGCCCGCGGCGAGTACCGGGTCACCACCGACGAAGGGGAATGGTCCTGTACGGCCGTCGTCGTGGCGAGCGGCGCGTTCAACCGTCCGCACGTGCCCGACTATGCGACGGCCGTACCGCCGCAGGTGACGACGCTGACGCCGATGCAGTACCGCAATCCGGAGCAGCTCGCCGAGGGTGGCGTGATGGTGGTCGGCGCCTCGGCCACCGGTGTGCAGCTGGCGCACGAAATCCGGCGCTCCGGCCGCGACGTCGTCCTCGCCGTCGGGGAGCACGTGCGCGGCCCTCGCCTGTACCGCGACCGGGACATCCATTGGTGGATGGAGGTGGCCGGGGTGCTCGACGAGCGCTACGACGAAGTAGACGACATCGTCCGGGCGCGTCGAGTCCCCTCCATGCAGCTCGCCGGCTCCGACGACCGGGCGACGTTCGACCTCAACGCGCTCACCGACGGCGGCGTCAGGTTGGTCGGCCGGCTCGCCGGTATCAACGACGGTCGGGCGCAGTTCTCCGGCTCGCTCCGCAACAAGTGCGAGCTCGCGGATCTCAAGCTGGGCCGGCTCCTCGACACCATCGACGAATGGGCGACGGACAACGGCCTCGACGACTCGGTGCCAGCGCCGCACCGGTTCGAGCCCACGGTGGTGGATGCCACGCCGCCGCTCGGCCTCGACCTCAGGCGCGGGGAGATTCAGACCATCATCTGGGCCACTGGCTTCCGTCCTGACTACTCCTGGCTCGACGTCGACGTGCTCGACTACAAGGGCATGGTCCGTCACGACGGCGGCGTCGTCGTCGAGTCCCCGGGCATGTTCCTGATCGGCCTGCCGTTCCTGCGACGCCGCAAGTCGAGCTTCATCGACGGGTCGAGGGCTGACGCCGAGGACCTCGCGGTCGAGGTCGCCGCGTATCTAGACCGTCACGCATCCGGTGACGTCTGAGCCCGCACCGTCCGGCCTCAACCGGGCGGTTGGCGGGCGTAGGGACTGAGCGAGCGCCCGTCGTCGGGCAAGAGGGGGAGCACGGCGTCGGCTCGGACGAAGACCGGAATCTCCTCGAGCGTGACGAGTACCTCGACCTCGCCGGGACCCTGGAGGCCGGGGCCGTCCACGAACAGCGGGGTCCAACGACCCGGCGGCACGACCACCCGGCGCGTGACGGCACCGGGCTCCAGGACGGGGGCGACGAGGAGATCGGGTCCGAGCAGGTACTGGTCCTGCACGGGACCGGTGTCGGGATGTTCGAGCTCGAGCGCGCACATGATCGGGCGGCCCGTGCGGCGATACGTCTCGTGGGCCGCGACCAGGTAGTCGTTCAGACGTGTGTGCCAGCGGGTCCACCGCACCCAGTGCGGCAGGATGTCCGCGTCCCAGATCTGCGGCCTCTTGTATGCCGGGACCTCGATGCCGCCGGCCTTGGTGCGCATGACGGGGCAAAAGGCCCCGAACTGGATCCAGCGGATCAGCAGCTCGGGGGTGAGCTCCTGCCCCAAAGAGAAGAACCCGCCGATGTCGCTGCCCCACATCGCGACGCCGCTCGCCCCCATCGTGAGCCCTTCGATCACTGCGCTCGCCAGGCCGTCGAAACCCCACGAGGTCGTCGGATCTCCGCCCCAGACGATCGGGGTGGAGGCCGCCGAGCCCGTCCAGCCGGACCACGCGAAGCGGGCCAACCGCCGGCCCCACCTCTCCCCCAGCTCCTGTGCCGCCTCGTCCGCCGCGGCGTGGAACAGCATCGGGTAGCGGTTGTGGAGTGCAGTTCCGGTGGAGCCGTCGGACGCCACCGCGTCGAGCGGTGTGTACTCGCCGAAGTCCTCCATCCATCCGTCGTAGCCGGCGGCGAGCGCTCGCTCGGCTACGTGCGCCCAGGCTCTGAGCGCGGCCGGGTGCGTGAAGTCGTAGTGCGTCTCGTCCGTGTGGGGTGGGGTGCGGCCTCCGGCGTAGGCCTGGAACAAGTGGGTCTCTCCGTCGGCACGGCGGAGGAGTGCGCCGTCTCTCTCTGCCGGCAGGAAAGCTTCGGCGTACTCGTTGCCGATGAGCGGGTTGAGATAGGTCAGGACGGCGAGCCCGACGTCGTGGAACATCTGGGTTCGCGCCCGTTCGCTGTCCTCGAAGCCCCGGTCCTCACCGAGCGGGAGGTAGCGGCAGTGCGTCTCCGCAGCCGACGACGGCGGCGCCCGCGCCCAGCAGGACGTCGGCCTGGCGGATCTCCTCCTCCAGCGGCACGTGGTTGGCGTGGCCGGTCTGGTACCACGGCCCGAACCACCAGCGCTCCGGTTCGGGTTGGCGACCGGTGTGGGCGGTGAACCGGGCCAGGGCGTCGAGCGGTGAGGGGCCGGCGAAGACGACGTAGTCGAGCCCGCCCGCTTCGACGTCGATGCTCCAACGGTCGTCCGCCTCGGTGCGAAACCGCGCGTAGCTCACCTCGTTGCGTGCGATCAGCACTCCGTGGCCCCTGGTCGAGAGCACCCACGGGACCGGGTAGTAGGTCGCGTCGGGGCGCTGCCGCATTCCCCAAGGAGGGACCGTGCCCGACAGGAACTGGTACTCGTCGGGTTGGTACGGGCCCTCTCCCACGTAGTGCTCGACGACGCCCCGCTCGAGGCTGACGGCATGCGAGCGCTCACCGAAGCCGAGGAACCGCTCGCCGGCCTCGGCGACGAACGTCTGCCGGCACGCGGCGGCGCCCTCGACCTCGGCTGAGACCGATACCGTGCCGTCGTCGACGAGCTCG
This sequence comes from uncultured Acidimicrobiaceae bacterium, assembly GCA_963824445.1. Taxonomy (GTDB): domain Bacteria; phylum Actinomycetota; class Acidimicrobiia; order Acidimicrobiales; family RAAP-2; genus Bog-473. The sequence goes on from CAWGPG010000007.1 coordinate 451,860, forward strand.
ACGGTCACCCGCCCCTGGCTCGCAGGTGCCCCCCGCCACCCCTCGTCCGTGGCCACCGAGGCTCGGTAGATCCCGTCGTCCACGACCTCGTCCACGACGCGCCGGATCAGGCGCCAGTCGCTTCCCGGGTCTGGGTCGTCGTCGGCCGGGGGCAGCGGCCCCGGCGGCCAGCGCCCGCTCGTCGTCATCGCGAGCGGTTCGGCCTGATGCAGGTCCGGTCCGAGGAAGCCGAGCCTCCAGGGATCCGTTTCGACCACCACCTCCACCAGCGAGGTGGCGAGGACGGTGCGCACCGGGCGTGCGGCGGCCGCGTTCAGGCCACCGGCGCAGCCGCGGGTTCGTTGACGATCTTGGCCAGCTCCTCGTTGACCATCCGCTCGCGCTCCTCGAGGTCTCGCCGGGCGGCGCGCGGGCTCCAGCGCCCTCGCATGGCGAAGATGAGCACGGCGAAGACCGCCATGCCGACGAGGCACACCGTCCACCAGCGCTTCCACTCGCCAGGCGACGTCTTCTGGGCCGGGATGAGCTTCTGTTCGGCCACCAACAAGGCGGCGAGGTTCGGAGAGTACTTGGCCACCCCGGCGATCTGAGTCTGGGTCACCGGCTTGCCCTTTTGAATGTCCAGGGCGAGCGGGTTGAACGCGTTCAGACCCGACACGTGGGGATTGGTGACGCCGCCGGCGGCCGTGACCGCCTTGAGCAGGTTGTGGGTGGAGTTGCAGGTCTGCAGGATGGTGGCGAGGGTGTGCAGCTCGGGCTGTGCCTCGGGTGTCGTCTGCAAGTTGGCGATGACGTTCGCCGGCGCGGGTGTCTCGCTGCACTTCAGCGCAGCCGTGTTCGGTGCGTAGGGCTGCGCGGCTTGGATCGCCTGCAGCGTGGCGCCGGCGTTCTGGTTGTCCACCAGCACGGTCGACGTAGTGATCACGTGGGGCAGTACGAGGAAGGACAGCGCCACGGTGATACGCAGGATCCAGCCCCAGATGGCGAGGCCCGACGCGGTGAGGGCCGGGTTGTGCGACTCGACCTGCTCGGTGTAGTTGGCCATCCAGGGGGCGTACGCCAACGCGATCGAGAGAGCCAGCAGCACGATCACCAGGACGTTGGAGTAGTAGCCGGCGTGCGGCTGACCCGTCTGATGGATCAGGAAGACCATCATCACGATGGCGCAGACCGCGCCGGCCAACATGAACGGTTTGCGCACCCGGGCCCAGTCCGAGAGGACGCCGGCCACGACGAGCCCGATGGAGAGCGAGGCGGCCAGCCAGACGTTGATGCCATTGGCCTGGGCTGTGGTCCGGTTGAACGTCACCACCCAAAAGATGGTGAGGACGCTCACCGACGCGTAATAGAACAGCAGGAACACCGAGATGGCGATCGACGACGAGACCAGGTCGATCTTCATCATGGAGCGGATCGGGTGCCTCGTCACCGTGTTGACGTCCACACCCATCGCCCGCGCCTCGATGAGCGCACGTTCGCGCTCGGACACCATGAGCTGGTCGCGCAGCTGCGGCGAGAGCTCGCGCAGGAAGAGGAACGAGATCACCACCACCCCCATGCACACGAGGCCGGAGATGATGAACTGGTCCTGCCACGCCTTGAGATGGTCGAGCGTGTGGGTCGCCACCAGGCTGGCACAGAGCGCGCCCATCGTCGGCCCGAGCGCCCAGAACCCCATGGCGACGCCGCGGCCCATCTGCGGCGAGAAGTCGCGCATGAGGGCCGGCGTCGAGACGAGGATCACGCCCTCCACGAAGCCGATCACGCAGTAGGACGCGGCGAACCCCCACTTGTCGTGGATGTGGGGGATGGCGAAGAGCTGGATGACGGCCACCACGAACGTGCCGTAGATCGTGAGGTTGGCCCGGCCGATCTTGTCCGAGAGGCCGCCGACGAATGCGCTGAACGCACCGATGGCGTTGGACACGACGAGGAGGTACAGGAAGAACTGGAACGACATGTGGTAGTAGGGCAGCAAGAGCGGCGTGACCGCCCCCTCCACGTAGTAGAGGTAATAGAGCATGATCGTCGTGAGGACGACGATCCCCAGGTAGCCGATCCGAGGCCAGGTGTCGGGATAGCGCGAGAGCTGCCGGGTGACGAACGCGGACCAGAGGCGGCCGTGCGACGACGGTGCGGGTGCCGGTGCCGTTTCCGCAGTCGTCGTCATACCCTCCCCTTTCGACGGTCGCCCTCGGCTCATGCTACGTCCGGTGGGGCGGCGGGGCTCGGTTACAGCGAGGACGATCCGCTCGGTGCCTCCAGCGCAGGATCGAACGGCACGTGCCAGGCCACGCGGGTTCCTTCCTCCCGTGACCTCCCGATCTCCATACCGCCCCCGAATCGCTCGGCCCGCTGCTGCATGTTGTTGAGGCCGTGCCCCTCCCCAGGCTCCCGGCCCATCCCTTCGCCGTCGTCGGCCACGACCACACGCAACTCGTCGCCCGCCGAGAGCACGACGGCAACGCCCGTCGCGTCCGCGTGCTTGGCCACATTGGTCAGGGCCTCACGCAGGACGGCGAGCACCGCCTCGGTCATCGGTCCGGTCACGGCGCGATCGACCGGGCCGGCGACGGAGACCTGTGGCTCGAAGCCGAGAACCGGGCTGAGCTCGCGGACGAGGTCGAGCACCTTCGCGTACAGGCCTTCGCTGTCGATGGTGAGCTCGATGTCGAAGATCGCCTTGCGGAGCTCGCGAATGGTCTCGTCGATGCTGTCGATGGCCTCACCGATCCTCGCCGCTGCTTCGGGCCGTTCGACCAGGCGCGAGGTCCCCTGAAGCGACAGCCCGATGGCAAAGAGCCGCTGGATCACGGAATCGTGGAGATCGCGGGCGATGCGATCGCGGTCCTCCATCAGAGCGTGCTCCCGAACGAACGAATGAAGTCGAGCGTTCTCTATGGCGATGCCGGCGGCGACGGCCAGAGCGACGGCGAGCTCCTCGTCGGCTTCGGAGAACGCGGCCGCCGTCGTCTTGTTGGTCAGGTAGAGGTTCCCGTAGACGTCGCCGTGAACCCGTACGGGGACGCCGAGGAATGAGGACATCGCCGGATGGTGGTCCGGGACTCCGAGGCTGTCCGCGTGGTCGGCGATGTTCGTCAGCCGGAGGGGCTTCTCGTCGGCGATGAGCGTGCCGAGGACGCCGCGACCCGTCGGCCGAGGCCCGATTGTCAGCTCCTTCTTCTCGCTGAGCCCGACCGTCCGGAATTCGTCCAGGGCGCGCCCGTCCTGCGTCAGGACCCCGAGCGCACCGTATTGCGCGTCCACCAGGTCGCACGCCACCTCGACGATGCGACGCAGCACCACCGGCAAGTTGAGCTCCGCATCGAGGATGACGATCGCTTCGACCAGACGCCGCAGCTTCGCGGGATCGGCAATCCGGTCGAACGGCTGCACGCCCCGAAGGCTACCCACCGTTCTCGCGCCCGAAGTCAACGGACGTTGGGGACCATGTGGCCTCGTCGCGGCGGACGACCGCTCCCGCTGGGTTCCGGGTGACACAGAACCAAAACGGCAATGAGCGCGCGCACTCATCCGGCTGACGCCTGACTGACGCGAGGAACGGAAACCGCAGGCCCCGGTGGCAGTATGGCGGCGTGGGAATCCGGGTGTTCGTGCTCGACGACCACGAGCTCGTGCGTACCGGCCTGCGCACGCTGCTCGAGAGCGAGGACGACATGGAAGTGGTCGGAGAGGCGGGCACGGTGGCAGAAGGTCTGCCGTTGATCGAGGGATTGAAGCCCGACGTCGCCATCCTCGACGTGCGCCTGCCCGACGGCAGCGGGATCGAGGTGTGCCGCGAGATCCAGTCGAGGGCGCCCTTCGTCCGCTGCCTGATGTTGACTTCGCACTCCGACGACGACGCACTGTTCTCCTCCATCATGGCCGGGGCTTCCGGCTACGTCCTCAAGGAGGTGGGAAGCGGGGACCTGCTCGGTGACATCCGCCTCGTGAGCGAGGGCGTATCGCTGCTCGACCCCGCGCTCACCCGGCAGCTGTTCGACCGCCTGCAGAAAGAGGAGGAGGCGGACTCTCGCCTCAACGTGCTGACACCACAGGAGCGACGGGTCTTGGAGCTGATCGCTCAGGGAAAGTCGAACCGGCAGATCGCACAGGAGCTGTTCCTCGCCGAGGCGACGGTGAAAAACTACGTATCGAGCCTTCTCTCCAAGCTCGGCATGCGGCGGCGCACGGAAGCCGCCGTCTTCGCCGCCGTTCTGGCCGAGCGCAAGGCGAAGCCGCGCGAGCCCTGAGGATCAGGACGGCGGGACCCGGCGGTTGTCGGCGAGCACCCGAAAGACGGTGCCCGCCTCGCAGAGCAGACGCTCCAGGCGCTCCCGCTCGGGCCGCGGGCAGGCGAAGAGGGCCGTGTCGGTCTCGATCCCGCAGGCGGTGCAGAGCCGAACCAGCATCCGGTCCCGATCGAGCTCGAACGCCAGGTCTTCGGTCAGGTCCCGCCGACTGCCCGAAATCGGCCGTCGGCCGTCGTCGCGGCGCTGGAGCAGGATCACGACGAGTTCGTCTCGCCACGGAGGCAGTCGGACCGGGTCCAGACCCGCGCACAGACGGCCGAGAAGCTCGCTGTACATCGACACGCCTCCCCAGCGTGGTCAGATCAACCCCCCGACCACTAGGGCCGATTCTCCTGACTTGGAGCGAATTCGTCGTGTCCGGTCGACGAGGAGCCGCGCTACCATCGCCGCGAACCGTGCGCGACGAGCAAGCGGGGGTGTCGGACGTTGACACCCCGACCAGGCGATGACCAGCGCAATCGACCGCGGCCGCCGGCCGGCGCCGCGGCGAGCGCCAGTTCCACCCTTCAGCGTGGTGGCCGATCCCGCCGCGCTCGACGAACTGTGCGACGCGATGGCGGAGGTGCCCAGCTACGCCCTCGACACCGAGTTCCACACGGAGCGAACGTATGTGCCGCATCTGGCGCTCATCCAGCTCGCCTGGGACGGCGGCGTGGCCATCGTCGACCCGCTTGCCCTCGATCCGGCCCCGCTGGGCCGCGTCTTCGCTGGTCCGGGTGTCGCCGTGGCGCACGCGGCCGGACAGGATCTCGACGTCCTTGCGGCCGCCTGCGGTGTCGCGCCGTCGAGGGTCTTCGACACCCAGATTGCGGCCGGCTTCATCGGCATGTCGACACCATCTCTTTCGCGCCTCGTCGAATCGGTGCTCGACGTGTCGCTGCCCAAGGCCGACCGCCTGTCGGACTGGATCCAGCGCCCGATCCCAGACCGGCAGCTCGAGTACGCCGTGAGCGACGTGGCCCACCTCCTGGACTTGCATTCCGTGCTCACGAAACGGCTCCAAGAAATGGGCCGGCTCGAGTGGGCCCTCGACGAGTGCGACGAGATCCTGGCCGACCGCGCCACGACCCGCGACCCCGACGAGGCATGGTGGCGGCTCGGGGACATCCGCAGCATGTCGAAGCGCTCACGCGGGGTGGCGCAGGAGGTGGCTGCCTGGCGTGAGCGCACGGCGGCCGACTCCAACCGCCCGCGGCGCACCGTCTTGTCCGACCTCGGCCTCCTGGCCATCTCACAGCGCCCACCGCACAATGCCCAGGAGCTACGGCGCACGCGCGGCGTTGACGGGAGGCATCTGGCCCAGGGGCGGGCGACCGAGATCCTCGACGCCGTTCGCCGCGGGCTCGAGCTTCCCGCCGAGCGCATCCGCCTGCCGAGCGAGGGCCGTGAGGCACCGGCGCGGCCCGCCGCGCTCGCCGTCTGCTCCGGGCTCGTGCGCCAAATCGCCGACGATCTCGATTTCGATCAGTCGCTCCTGGCCACCCGCGCCGATGTGGCCCGGCTTCTCTGCGGCGAGCCCGGGCGGCTCGACTCGGGATGGCGGCGTCGCATCGTGGGGGATCCGTTGCGCCGCCTCGTGGCGGGCCAGGTGGCGGTCGCCCTGACCCCACGGGGCACACTCGTGCTCGAGGAACGCTCAGGGCGCCCCGTCTGACGCCGACGGAACGCGCTTCTCGAACGCGCCGATGTCACACGCCGGACCCTGCGGGCGGGGCACCCCACGTTGGTCGGTGGCCGGGCACCCCGACGCCGCGGTGCCGCCGTGGTCGAGCGCTGGGCTGCCTGCCCCGAGAGCCATGGTCATGGTCGGCCCGCCGTTGTCCGCGAGCGGGTGGAGCCGGGGATGCGTGGACGTCAGGTCGGTCGGGAGACCGAGTGCGCACGAGGTGCCGCTGTCGAGGTTGTACCCGGTTGTCTCGACGGGCGCCGCACCCACACAGTTGGGACCATCGGTCGAGCCCGAGAGGATCGTCCCGGTGACGCGTACGTCGTGGCACGAGATGCCCAGTGCGCTGGAGTTCCCCGAGAACGTCACGAACGATACGGTGCCGTCGCTGCAGGCGTAGGTCTCCACCACGGCCTGGCCCTGATCGGACGTGTTGCCGCTGACCGTACTGTTCGACAGGGAGAAGGTGGTCGAGCCCTCGACCTCCATCGCCGCCGCGATCGGCGCGCTGTTGCCTGTCAACGTGCTCTGAGTCACCGTCGCCGAGCCCGACACGTCCAGGCCGCCGCCGACGCAGGCGCGGTTGTCCGAAAGCGTGGTCTGGGTGATCAGGTGCGTGCCCGACGTGCCGTTCGTGAACAGCTCGATCCCCCCGCCGTAACAGGCGTAGTTGCCGTCCAGGATGCTCGACGAGACGATCAACGACCCAGAGCCGCTCGAGATCGCGCCGCCGACCGCGCCATCGGCGCGGTTGGAATCGAAGGTGCTCCCGGAGACCGAGAACGTGCCGCCGTCGTTCGCCACCGCGCCCCCGCCGTTCCCGCCCCGGTTGTCGGTGAACGTGCTGTCCGTCACGGTCAACACGAGTTTGATCGCCGACTGCGGCGGAACGCTCCGGCCGCGCACGGGTGCCAGAGCGGCCGCCTCGGCTGTCGCGGGGTGACCGTTCTGGCCGTTGAGGATCGCCCCCCCGTCACCGCCCCCGAAGTTGTCGACAAGGCTGCTGTGCTCGATCGTCACCGTGCCGGGCACGTTCCTGACGCCGCCGTTGTTGATCCCGGCTCCGCCATAGCCCGAATCGGTGTTGTCGGAGATCTCGCTGTGCTCGACCGTCAGGATGCCGCCGGCGTTGGCCAGGCCTCCGCCCGCAGCCGCCCTGTTGCCGCTGATTTCCACATGGTCGACCGTCAGGGTGCCGACGCTCTCGATCCCCCCGCCGTAGCCGGAATTGCCGGCATTCCCGTCCGAGACCGTCACGCCTTCGACCGTCACCGTGGTCCCCGCCCCCACAAATAGCACTCGGCTAGCGCCGCCCGCGGTCACGACGGTGATTGCCCGACCCGCCCCCGACACGGTCACCGTGTTGGCCGTCGCCTCAAGGCTCCCCAGGCTCAGGTCGTACGCTCCGGCCGGCAGGTCCACCTTGACCCTGCTGCCCGCCGGAAGCGCGTCCGCCTCCTCGAACGCAGCGCGGAGGGTGCAGGTGTCGAACGACGTGCGGCAAACGCCGTCGCCCGGGTTGGCGTCGTGGGCGTCGGTCGTACTGTCGACGTGGAACACGAACTCCTTCGATTGTCCCGAGGCGGCACCGGCGGGTGTGAGGCACGCCATTGTGGGACCGGCCACGATGAGCGCCACCAGGAGTATCCACGAGCTACGCCGAAAGGCCACGGCCGAGAGGCTAAGCGCTCACGCCGAGCGTTGCTCGGAACGCTCGTTGGTCTCGGTCACGGGCGTCGCCACCGTCTCAATTGACGGCTCGCTCGCGCCCCGCCCAGTACGGCTGGCGCAGCTTGTACTTCTGCAACTTGCCGGTCGCGGTCCGGTCCAGCGCGGTGCGCAACTCGACGCGCGTCGGCGCCTTGAAGTGGGCCAGTCGCTCCCGGCAGTGCTGCGATGATCTCCTGCTCGGTCACCGTCGAGCCCTCGCGCAGCACGACGAGGGCCAGGATCGTCTCGCCCCATTTCTCGTCGGGCACGCCGATGACCGCGACCTCGGCGACAGCCGGGTGCTGGTAGATGCAGTCCTCGACCTCGATGGAGGAGACGTTCTCGCCGCCGGTGATGATGACGTCCTTCTTGCGGTCGGAGATCACCAGGTACGCGTCGTCGAGGTAGCCGCCGTCGCCGGTGTGGAACCAGCCGCCCTCGAGCGCCGTCGGCGGTGGCGTCGCGGCTGCTCCCAGTAGCCGGCGAACACATGGTTCGAGCGGGCCAGCACCTCGCCGTCGGTCGTCGACCGCGATCCGCACCCCGACGGCCGGCACGCCGGCCCGGCTCAGCAGGCGGATCGCTCATCGGCGCCGAGTGCGTCCCACTCGGCCGGCGCGCGGTTGACGGTGAGCAGCGGCGACGTCTCGGTGAGCCCGTAGATCTGGATGAACTCCCACCCGAGCTCGCGTCTCGACCCGCTCAATCGTCTTCGACGGCGGCGGTGCGCCCGCCACGACGATGCGCACCGTGCCCGCGCCCGGGCACGGCCCGGCCCTCGGCGGCCCGTGCCTCGGCCGCATCCAGGATGGCCGCCACCACGGCGGGCGCCCCGCAGAGCAGCGTGACCCCGTGGCGCTCGACCCGCGACAGGATCTCCTCGCCGTCGATCTTGCGCAGGACCACGTGCAGCCCGCCCATGCCCGTCACGGCGTAGGGCATGCCCCAGCCGTTGCAGTGGAACATCGGCAGCGTGTGCAAGAGCACGTCGCGGTCGCTCACGCCGGTGTGCCAGCCGAAGGTCACGCGCGTTGAGCCAGCAGTTGCGGTGCGTGAGCTGCACGCCCTTGGGCCGGGCGGTCGTGCCTGAGGTGTAGTTGACCGAGCAGGTGGCGTCCTCGTCGGCCTCCCACGCCCGCGGCTCCGCGCCCTGCTCCGGCCGGTGCGAAGAGCGCGGCGTCATCGTCTCCGTCGAGCGCGAACCGGTGTGCCACCTTGATGGCGGCCACCTCGCCGGCGAGGTCGGGGTCGTACAGGAGGACGGACGCCCCGGAGTGCTCGACGATGTACGCGATCTCCTCGGCGGTGAGGCGGAAGTTGATGGGCACGAGGATGCGGCCGTAGCCGCTGACCCCGAAGTACGACGTCAGGAAGCGGGCCGAGTTGGGGCTGACGATGGCGACTCGCTCGCCTTGCGTCGACCCCGAGCTGCATCGAGGCGCGAGCGCCATGCCTCGCGCTCGCGCCTCGAGCTCCGCGTAGGTCGGACGTCCCGAACGAACCCGGCGCCGTCGGCTCGTCGACCACCGCCGTCGCGGTGGCCGTAGACGAGCGCCGCCCGGTCCAGGAAATCCGCCACGGTCAGACGCGACCCGCATGCCACCCCCGCTCCCCTCGTCGGCGATGCCGATGCCGACCCTACCGCGCCGCGCTGCGACGGGCTGTCGTCAGAAGTGGCCGAGCACCGGGTGCGGCACGTAGGGCTTCTCGAGTGCTCCACCTCTTCCGCGTGAGCGTCGAGCTGTTCGGCCGCGAGGGCGTCGTCGAGGTGCACCTTCTTGGTGGAACCCACGATGGGCGCTGTGACGCCGGGCTTGGCCAGCAGCCAGGCCAGGGCCACCTGCGCGGTCGGGACGCCCCGCGCCGCCGCCACCGCGGCCGCGGCCTCGACGACGTCGAAGTCGGTTGGTTGGTCGTAGAGGTAGTCGATGAACGGGTCCGTGTTCGAACGCGTGGTGTGCCGCGCCCGTCACGCGTCCGGGTGCCCGGCGAGGACGCCCCGGGCCAGCGGGCTCCAGGGGATGCACGCCGACTCCTTGGTCCAGGCAGAGCGGGATCATCTCCCGCTCCTCCTCCCGGTAGATCAAGTTGTAGTGGTTCTGCATGGACACGAACGTCGTCCACCCGTGCCGCTCGGCGGCGTGCTGGGCCTTGGAGAGCTGCCACGAGAACATGGAGCTCGCTCCGATGTAACGCGCCTTACCGGCCCGCACGACGTCGTGGAGCGCCTCCATCGTCTCCTCGATCGGAGTCCGCGGGTCCCACCGGTGGATCTGATAGAGGTCGACGTAGTCCATGCCGAGGCGCCGGAGCGACGCATCGATGCCCGAGAGCACGTGCTTGCGGTTGAGCCCGCCGCCGTTCTCCCCCGGGGTGACGGGCATGAACACCTTGGTCGCGATGACGGCCTCGTCGCGGCAAAGGAACTTGCGGCACCAGCCGCCCGGTCGCCACCTCGCTGGCCCCGCCCGAATACGCGTCGGCGGTGTCGAAGAAGGTGACGCCACCCTCGACCGCGGCACGCGACGATGGGTTCGGCCGCGTCCTCGTCGATGACCCAGGCCCGGTCGCTGTCGTTCCCAAAGCCCATCATCCCGAGGCAGACCCGCGAGACCCTCAGGCCGGACGAACCCAGATTCGTGTAGTTCATGGCTGACCTCCTCACGCTTCCGCCTCCCGGAAGCCCGGCGCAGGCTTACCAGCCGCGGCGCACCTGCGCTCCCATCCCGGTCTTGCCGCGTCGGCTCTAGCTCCGCTTGAAGTACCGGCTCAGGGTCTCCTCCTGCTGCTGGTACGAGGACCCGATGCCAGAGCCGTAGAGGGCGGTCGGTTCCTCGAGCATGCGCTCGAAGGTGAGCTTGCACACGGCTTGGCCGTTTTCGACCATGAAGGGCACGTCGTGGGCTCTCACCTCGAGCGCGGCCCGCGAGCCCAGGAAGCCCCCGGTCGGGTCGTATCCGAACCCAGGATCGAAGAATCCGGCGTAGTGAGTCCGCAGCTCGCCACTCGTCGGGTCGTATGCCGTCATCTCCGCAGCCAAGGTCGGCGGGATGCAGACGGACTCCGCGGACATCAACAGGTAGAAGCGCCGGGGAGAGAGCACGAGTCGGTCCCCTTCCTCGCGAACGACCGGGTCCCAGAACGGCCTCGGGTCGGCGGGGTCCGAGGTGGTCAGATCGAGGAGCGGTGCACTGTCACGCGTGCTGTAGCCCACCTGTCCGTGGTCGTCCCCGTGCAGGTCGAGGCCCAGGAAGAGGCCGTCCGAGAGCACCAGCTTCTCCTGGGGCACGGGCTCTCCCTGCCGGAAGAGGATGGGCAGCTCGGCGTGCGTCGCCCGCACCTCGTCGTCGCTGAGCCAGGGCCGACCGAGCGAGAGCCGCAGTTGGTTCAGCGTCAGGTCCTCCTTCACCCGCACCGCGAAAGAGAGTGGAACGACCTCGAGGTAGAGAGGGCCCGAGTATCCGGCCGCCACCTCGTCGAAGCGGTCGCTGTAGTCGGTGATGACCCGCGTGAACACGTCGATGCGGCCCGTCGAGCTCTTGGGATTCGCTTTCCCGCGCAGTCCGCCCGGGAGGTCCAGGCGCTCCTTCAGTTCCACCAGGTATGGACAGCGAGCCTCCAGCATTGCCCCGTCGCCGCGCAGGTCGATCTCGTCGAGGACGTAGTCCTTGAGTTTGCGCTCCACAGAATCGGCTCCGGGGAGGAAGCTGCAGCGGATGCGCAGAGCCCGCTCTCCGAGCCTCAGGTCGAGGCTCGCCGGCTGGACGTTGCCGTTCGGGATCTTGAAGCGTCCGGCGTCGACGTAACCGGCTCGGATGGCTTGTTCGAGGAACTGGCCGGGGAGCACACCCTCGGTGGCCGGGAGGCTCAGCACGGCACAGGAGACGCGAGAAGGGACGCTCGATCGTGTTGCGCAGGCACGCCCAGAGCAAAGCACGCGGCGGAGGTCATGGGGAAGGTCTCGTCGGCGAGGCTGCGGATTTGCTCGGGCACAGGCTGTGGACGACTTGGGGACGAGACTCGAGGCGCGTGGGGATTGTGCTGGTAGAGGTGCTCGTCCACAGGCCCGACCGGATGCCTGGGCAGTGGACACGCGAACGAGCAGGGCGGGCCTCCCGACAGGCCAGCGTCCGATTCTGCCTCGCCTGAACGATGGATGCACGGCCCAGCCCTGTAAAGCCCCGCCGTTGGCACGATATGGCCCTATGCACGATATGGCCCTATATGGCCCGGCGATAGGCTGACGGGTCCTCAGATCTCCCCGGCTCCCCCTCCGACGAGGCCGGCGCCGACCGTCCCCGGAGGTTCCATGCTCGACTACGCCATCCGCGCCGGCACGCTCATCGACGGGACGGGGGCCGACGCGGTCCGAGCCGACGTGGGGATCCGCGACGGCCGCATCGCCTCGGTGGGCGTGGTCGACGAGGCCGCAGAGAACGAGCTCGACGCGACCGGCCTCATGGTGGCGCCGGGCATCGTGGATCCCCACACGCACTACGACGCCCAGCTGTTCTGGGACCCCTCCGCGTCGCCGTCGAACGTCCACGGCGTCACGACGGTGATCGGCGGCAACTGCGGGTTCACCCTTGCTCCCATCAACGCCGAGGACGCGGATTACATCCGTCGCATGATGGCCAAGGTCGAGGGGATGCCACTCGCCGCGCTCGAGCAGGGCGTGCCGTGGACGTGGTCGACGTTCGGCGAGTACCTCGACGCGCTCGAAGGTCGGCTCGGCGTCAATGCGGGCTTCCTGGTCGGCCACTGCGCACTGAGGCGAAAGGTGATGGGGGCGCCCCGCGGCGAACAGGTGGCGACAGACCAGGAGATCGCGGCCATGCGCGCTCTCCTGGACCAGTCCCTTGCTGCCGGCGGCCTCGGATTCTCGTCGTCGCAGTCACGCACGCACAGCGACGGCGATGGCCGGCTGGTGAGCTCGTACCACGCCGACCGTCGCGAGATGCTCGCCTTCTGCGAAGAGGTGGCCGCCCACGAGGGGACCACCCTCGAGTACATCACCAACGGGTGCCTCGACTCGTTCAGCGAGGACGAGATCGACCTCATGACTGCCATGAGCGTCACCGCCCGTCGCCCGCTCAACTGGAACGTCCTCACGGTCGACGCTCGGGCGGCCGATCGCATCGAGCACCAGCTGTCGGCTTCGTCGGCCGCTGCCGCCGCCGGTGGAAAGATCGTCGCGCTCACCATGCCCACGCTCGTGCCGATGAACATGAGCTTCCGGACCCATTGCGCCCTCTTTCTGATCCCCGGCTGGGGCGAGGTCATGGGTCTGCCCGAGGGCGAACGTCTGGCCCGGCTGTCCGATCCGGCTGTTCGCTCCATGCTGGACGAGCGTGCCCGGAGCAAGGAGGCGGGCGTCTTTCGCGGCCTGTCCCATTGGGGCACCTACGTGATCGGCGACACGTATGCCCCCGCCAACGAGGGGTGCGCGTTTCGCACCGTGGGCGAGATCTCGGCGGAACGTGGCACCGCTCCGTTCGACACGCTGCTCGACATCGTCGTGGCCGACGACCTCCGGACTGTGCTGTGGCCGAACACCGACGACGGAACAGAGGCCACGTGGGCGATGCGCGCCGCGCTGTGGAACGACCCTCGCGCCATGGTCGGCGGTTCCGACGCGGGCGCGCACCTCGATCGGATGTGCGGATCCAGCTACCCGACCGCGTTCCTCGGCGACTGCCTACGAGGTCGCAAGCTCGTACCGGTGGAGAAGGCGGTGCACATGATGACGGGCCAGCCCGCGGCCCTCTTCGGTCTGCGCGACCGCGGGCTCGTACGGCCGGGGTACGCCGCCGACCTCGTTGTCTTCGACCCTGCGTCCGTTGACTCCGAACCGGCCCGGCTCGTCCACGACCTGCCCGGTGGCACGCCCCGTCTCTTCGCCGGTTCCTACGGCGTCGCACGCGTCCTGGTGAACGGCGTGGAGACCGTCCGTGACAGTGCGCCGACCGGGGCGCTTCCGGGCGCCATCCTCCGCTCCGGAAAAGACACCGCTTCTGTCGTGCCCACGGGCGCGGCGTGACCCGATCCAACCGGACCCCTTGCGCCGTCTAGCCTCCGTGCGGTGAATTCGGAACCCAGCAAGCCGGGCCTCGCCGTTGACGACCCGGCTGGCCGCGGTCCGACTGGGGACGCCCCGGACAGCACCGGCGGTGAGGGTCGGACGCGGCGCTCGCACTGGCTCGGCGAGGGCCTCGCGGTGGTGGTGGTCGCCGTCCTCGTGGCCATCCTGCTTCGCACCTTCGTGGTGCAGACCTTCTACATCCCGTCAGGGTCCATGGAGCCGACGCTGCAGATCGGGGATCGCATCCTCGTCAACAAGCTCAGCTACCACCTGCACTCGGTGCAGCGGGGCGACATCGTCGTCTTCTCCCGGCCCGCGAGCGAGAACTGCGGAGGGCCCGAGGTCAACGACCTCGTCAAGCGGGTGATCGGGTTGCCCGGCGACTTGATCTCGTTGTCACACGGGTACGTGTACGTCGACGGCAAGCGTCTCAACGAGTCGTGGCTGCCCACCGTTGACCAGGGCGTGACCCAACCCGGTCCACCCGGGAACGCCGCCAACCTCGCGCACCCGTACCTCGTTCCGACCAACAACTACTTCGTCATGGGCGACAACCGCACAGACTCGTGCGACAGCCGCTGGTGGGGAACGATTCCCAAGTCGCTCATCGTCGGCAAGGTCGAGTTGCGCATCTGGCCGCTCGGATCCATCAAGTTCTTCTGATCACGCCCTCGCCGCCCACGTGGCGCTGGCGAACGGTCTGATCGGCACCGGCTCCGTCAGCGCCGCGCGCTGATTCAGCCGACCCCGACCTCGGCCTCGACCTCGGCCGATACCCGGGCCACGGCGGCGACGGACTGACCCGGGTCGAGATTCATGACCCGCACCCCGGTCGCGTCGCGACCCTGGGATGCGATCTCCCGAGCCTGGGTACGGATCACCACACCGCCCGATGAGACGAGGAGGATCTCCTCGTCCAGGGCGATCATGAAGGCGGCGACCACCGAGCCCCGCGCTCCGGTCAGGCGGATGCCTCGCACGCCCTGACCTCCGCGCGTCTGGCGGTTGAAGCGCTCGAGCTTCGTCCGCTTCCCGTAGCCGGCGTCCGTCACGATCAGGATGTCGGTATCGTCGGCCGCCACGTCGCACGAGACCACCGCATCGCCCGGGCGCAGGCGGATGCCTCGCACACCCGCAGCGTCGCGACCCATCGGGCGCACGTCCGACTCGTGGAAGCGGATGGTCATGCCGCTGCGCGTCACTTCGAAGATGTCGTCGTCTCCCGAGGTGGCCACGACACGAACGAGCTCGTCGCCGTCGCGCAGGTTGATGGCGATGAATCCCTCGCGACGCGACTTGTCGTACTCGCTCAGAGCCGTCTTCTTGACTTGTCCTTGCGCGGTGGCGAACACGAGGAACTGATCGGGCGAGAACTCCCGCGTCGCGATGATCGCGGTGATCGACTCGTTGGGGGCGAGCGGCACCAGATTGACCGCGGCCGTGCCGCGCGCGGTGCGGTCCTTCATCGGTATCTCGTGCCCGCGGAGGCGATAGACCTTGCCCCGGTTGGAAAAAAGCAGCAAGAAGGCGTGCGCCGTCGTGTGCACCACCTGGCTGACGAGATCCTCTTCCTTGAGCCTTGCCCCTTGGACGCCGCGGCCACCGCGGCCCTGGGTGCGGAACGCGGCCGCCGCCACCGACTTGATGTAGCTGGCGCGGGTCATGGTGACGACGATCTCCTCGTCGTGGATCAGGTCCTCCACCCCGAGCTCGCCCGGGTCGTGGGTGATGACGCTGCGTCGCTCGTTGGCATACTTGTCCCTGATCGTCGTCATCTCCGTCTCGATGACGCCGCGCAGCTTGCCGTCGTCGGCCAGGATGGCCTCGAGCTCGGCGATGGTGGCGAGGAGCTGCTCCATCTCCTGCTCCAGCTCGGTGCGGCCGAGCCGGGTGAGACGACCGAGGGTCATGTCGAGGATGTGAGTGGCCTGCACTTCGGTGAAGGAGAAGGGGTCCGCCATCAGCGCCGCCCGTGCCGACGGGCGGTCGTCCGAGCCCCGGATGGTCGCGATGACGGCGTCGAGCATGTCGATGGCGCGCAGGAGTCCCTCGACGATGTGGGCGCGGTTGCGGGCCTTGTCGAGCCGGAACTGCGAACGGCGCCGGATGACCTCGATCTGGTGGTCGACGTAGTGCGAGAGCGCTTGGGCCAGGTTCAGCGTGCGGGGCACACCGTCGACCAGGGCCAGCATGTTCACCCCGAAGCTCGTTTGGAGCGGGGTCTGCTTGTAGAGGTTGTTCAGCACGACGTTGGCGTTGGCGTCGCGCTTGAGCTCGATCACGAGGCGGACCTGCTGGCTGGCCGACGCGTTCAGCACGCCGCTGATGCCGTCGAGCTCGCCCGCCTTGACCAGATCACTGATCTTCTGCTCAATGACCTCGACCGAAGTCTGGTACGGGAGCTCGGTCACGACGATGCGCTCGCCGACCCGACCTTCTTCGATCTCCGCCACCGCCCGCATCTTGATCGAACCACGCCCCGTCCGGTAGGCGTCGAGGATGCCCTGGCGGCCGAGAATCTGTGCGCCCGTGGGAAAGTCCGGCCCCTTCACGAACTGCATCAGGTCGTCGGGAGTGGCGTCCGGGTGGTGGAGCACGTGGACGGCGGCGTCGATCACCTCGCCCATGTTGTGCGGCGGCACGTTGGTCGCCATGCCCACTGCGATGCCCTGCGACCCGTTGACGAGCAGGTTGGGGAAGCGCGCCGGCAGGACCACGGGCTCGACGGCGGTCCCGTCGTAGTTGGCCGCCATGTCGACGGTCTCCTCGTCGATGTCGGCCATGAGCTCGAGCGCCAGCGGCGCCAGACGGCACTCGGTGTAACGCATGGCGGCGGCACCGTCGTCGGGACCGCGCCCACCGAAGCTGCCGTGGCCGTCGATGAGCGGGTGGCGCAGCGAGAATTCCTGGACCATCCGGGCCAACGCGTCGTAGATGGCCGAGTCACCGTGGGGGTGGTAGGTCCCCATGACGTCTCCGACCACCTTGGCGCACTTGTGGTTCGGACGGTCCGGCCGCAGCCCATTGTCGAACATGGAGTAGAGGATCCGGCGGTGCACCGGCTTGAGTCCGTCGCGCACGTCGGGCAGGGCGCGCGAAACGATGACCGACATGGAGTACTCGAGGAACGAGCGCTCCATCTCCTCCTGGATCTCGATCGGCTCGATGGAACCGCCCGTGGGCGGCTCGGCAGCCGGTGGCGCTCCGCTCCCGTTTCCCGAACCGGCCCCGCCGCGGCCGGCTCCGCGTGTCGTCTGACGTCGTGGCATTGCTTTCCTACTTCCTCACCGGCTCAGATGTCGAGGAACCGGACGTCTTTGGCGTTCGTCTGAATGAAATGGCGGCGCAGCTCGACGTCGTCGCCCATGAGGATGGAGCAGACCTCGTCGGCCAGCGCCGCCTGCTCCACGTTGACCTTGAGCAGCGAGCGGTGCGCCGGGTCCATCGTGGTGTCGCGCAGCTCGTCGAAGTTCATCTCACCGAGCCCCTTCAACCGGTTGAACTCGTTCTTGTGCTCCGGGTGCTCCGCCAGGAACGCCGCCTTGGCTGCGTCGTCGCGCAGGTAGATCTTCTCCTTGCCCACCAGCGTCGAGTAGAGCGGCGGCTGCGCCACGTACACGTAGCCACCCTCGACGAGCGGCTTCATCTGGCGGTAGAAGAACGTGAGCAGGAGGGTTCGAATGTGACTGCCGTCGACGTCGGCGTCGGCCAGCACGATCACCTTGTGGTACCGGATCTTCTCGACGTCGAACTCCTCGGCCAGGCCGGCGCCGATGGCCGAGATGAGGGCCTGGATCTCCACGTTCTTGAGCATCTTGTCGATGCGAGCCCGCTCGACGTTGAGGATCTTCCCCCGGATGGGGAGGATGGCCTGGGTCACCGGGTTGCGGGCGTCCTTGGCCGAACCGCCGGCGGAGTTGCCCTCGACGATGAAGAGCTCGGATTCCCGCGGTCACGCGAGGAGCAGTCGGCCAGCTTGCCCGGCAGCCCCGCCCCGTCGAGCGCCGACTTGCGCCGCGTGAGGTCGCGCGCGCCCTGCGCCGCGAGGCGCGCCCGCGCCGCCTGCGTCGACTTCTGCACGATCTGGCTTGCTTCGCGCGGGTTCTCTTCGAGCCACTCGGTGAGCTTCTGGTTGGTCGTGCGCTCGGTGAGCGAACGGATGCTTTGGTTGCCCAGCTTCGCCTTGGTCTGCCCTTCGAACTGCGGGTCGCGCAAACGCACCGAGATGATGGCGGTGAGCCCCTCGCGGATGTCCTCGCCTTTGAGGTTCTCCTCCTTCTCCTTCAAGAGGTTGCGCGCACGGGCGTAGCGGTTGACCACGTTGGTGAGCGACTTGGAGAAGCCCTCGACGTGCATGCCGCCCTCGATGGTCGAGATCCCGTTGGCGAACGAATGGATCGACTCGTGGTAGCCGGTGTTCCACTGCAGCGCGATCTCGACCTCCTGCGCGTCCTCGGCCTGCTCGAACGATGCCACCTTGCGGAACAGTGACTCCTTCGACGCGTTCAGGTGCTTGACGAAGTCGACGATGCCGCCGTTGTAGCGGAACGTCGTCTTGGTGACGGGGTCGGTCCGCTCGTCGACGAAGCGGATCTCGAGGCCTTTGTTCAAGAAGGCCATGATCTGCATCCGCTCGATGATGGTCTGGGCCCGGAAGTCGGTCTCGTCGAAGACGGTGGCGTCGGGCCAGAAGGTCACGGTCGTCCCCGTCCGCGGCTCGCCGGTGCTTCTGTCCTTCGGCGCCGGGCCGGTGTCGGTCACCTTCCGCTTGACCTTGCCGCCCCTTTCGAACTCGGCCTCCCAGTGCCGGCCCTCGCGGTCGACCTCGAGGAGCAGCCGGCTCGAGAGGGCGTTGACCACCGAGACCCCCACGCCGTGGAGCCCGCCCGAGACCTGGTAGCCCCGGCCGCCGAACTTGCCGCCGGCGTGCAGCGTGGTCAGGACGATCTCGGCCGTCGAGACCTTGGGGTGCTTGGGGTGGGGCCCCACCGGGATGCCGGCACCGTCGTCGGCCACCCGGCAGCCCCCGTCGGCCAGGATGGTGACGTCGATGCGGGTGGCCCGACCCGCCATGGCCTCGTCCACGGAGTTGTCGACGACCTCCCACACGAGGTGGTGCAGTCCGGTCGGGCCGGTGGAGCCGATGTACATCCCGGGACGCTTGCGCACCGCTTCGAGCCCCTCGAGGATGGTGATGTCGGCTTCGCCGTACGTGCCCCCCGGTGTCTCGTCGACCTTCACTGCCACAGGCGCGCCCTTTCAGAAACTCGGAATTCGTGGTGCGTATCGAAGCCCTGAATCTGTCACCCTGGCCTTTCGATGCGGACGAACCATTCTACCCGAAAGACGTGCCAATTCGGCATCTCTCGACGGTCGCTTCCACCTCTCAGAACGGTCGCCGAGACCAGCTCAGACGCGCTCGATGACGACCTCGATCCGCGTGATCCCCGACGCTCCGGAGGACCTCACCTGCTCCAGGATCCGGCTTGATCCGAGCCGGGCCCGGGTGGCCCAGGCCGGATGGTCCGCGGCGAGCACGAGGACTGCCCCGTCAACCCGCCGTGGCCGTACGTGCGCCGCCAGTTGCGGACCGGCAAGCTCCTCCCAGCGGGCGAACAGCGCCTCCATGGTCTCGACGGAAGGCGGCGCCCCCAGACGCCCCAAGAGCGCCGGCATGGACTCGGCCAGCGGGCGTGGTCCCCGAGGTTGTCCCGTGCTCCCACCCTTGCCGCCACTCTTGGCCGCCCCTGTTCTCTGATTGCCCGTCCCGGCTTTGCGACCCTGGTTCGGGGCCGCGCCCCTATTCCCGTTGCTCATGACGGCCCGGTACTCGTGGCAGATGGGTACTCATCGCGGCACCAGTTGGCCCACCTCGACGAGCGAGGCCACCGTCACTCCGGACGGCACCGGAGCGGCCGTCGTCAAGATGGCCTGGCCGGTGGGGAGCTCGGCCACGAGGGCCCGGCTGCGGGCCGGGTCGAGCTCGGAGAAGACGTCGTCGAGGAGCAGGGTCGGACGCAGGGTCGTGCGCTTGCGGACGATGGCGTGCAGGTTCAGGCGCAAGGCCAACGCCAGGCAGCGTTGCTCTCCCTGTGACGCGTGGGTGCGCGCCGGCAGGCCGTCGAGACGGAGGACGAGGTCGTCGCGGTGGGGTCCCACGGTGTTGACACCGCGGCGCAGGTCGTCGGCCCGGGTGGCAGTCAGCGCCGTCTGCAGGTCCCCCTCCCAGCTGCGCTGATACTCCACCACAACAGACAGAACCCCCCTGTCGGCCTGGCTGCTGGCCTGGCTCCCCGCCAAGCGTCCGTAGATTGCGTCGACGCCTGGAGCGAGCGCAGAGACGAGGCGCTCCCGCGCCGCGACGAGGATCTTCGCTGCATCGGACAGCCGCTGGTCCCAGACGTCGAGGGTGGTGAGGACCTCGGGACCGGGATTCTGGCGCCCGCCCACCTGGCGCAACAGCGCTCCGCGCTGGCGCAGCACTCGCTCGACGTCGTCGGCCGCTCGCGCTCCCTCGCCGTCGAGCAACGCCAGCGCGTCGTCGAGAAGATCCCGGCGGCCCTTCGGCCCTCCCGCGACCAAGCTGAGGTCCTCGGGAGAGAACACGGTGCACGGCGCGGCCGCAGCCGCGTCCGCGGCGCGTCCGCGACGGTTTGCGGTTCAAAAAGGCGCGGCTGCGCCCGCCGGTGACGAGTTCGGCTTCCACGACCGTCGGGACCCCTTCGTGTCCGAGCTCGGCTCTCACGACGGCTCTCGCCGTGCCGTGACGCACAAGTGCCTCAACGGGCGCGCCCGCGGAACGAGCGGTGAGTTCCGAGATAGGCATACGCCTCGAGCACGCTGGTCTTCCCGGTCCCGTTCGCCCCGGTGATGACCGTGGTCCCCTCAGGTGCGGGCGACAACACAGCACCACGGAAGAGGCGGAAGTCAACCAGTTCGAGTCGTCCCAGCGTCACCGCGGCCCGACCGCCGGGCCCTACGACACCCGAACGGGCATCAAGAGGTACCGGAAGGGATCGTCCAGGGCTCCGTGCACAGTCGCCGCACGCGACGCGTCCGCGGTCTCGACGATCACCTCGTCACCGGTGACCGCTTCCACGCCGTCAATGAGGTACGAGGGGTTGAACGCGATCACCAGATCCTCACCGGAGTAGTCGCCGTCGACCGTCTCCGCGGCATCGCCGACGTCGTTGCTCTGCACGCTCAGATCCACCCCGCCTGATCGCATGGAGAGCCGCACCGGCGTCGTGTTGTCCCGGACCAACAGTTGCACCCGGCGCAAGGCCGCAACGAAGCTCTCCTTCCCCAGATGCAGGCGGTTGGGGTAGTGGTCCGGCATCAATTGCTTGTAATCCGGGTAGCGCCCTTCCAAGAGGCGTGTGCTGATCTGGACGTTGCCTTGCCAGAAGGTGATCTCGTTGGCGCTCGCAGCGACCCCGACGCGACTCGTCTCCGACCCCGCAGTGATGGTTCCGGCCGGCAGCCGTTGCAGTTCCGACAGAGCTCGTGCGGGGACGAGAAGGTCCTCCTCGCCCGGAATGACATGGGATTCCGGCAGGTCCCGCATGGCCATGCGGTACGAGTCGGTCGCCACGAGCCGCAGCGAGTCCTCGACATGAGAGACGAGGACGCCGGTCAAGAGCGGCCGCCCGTCGTCGTGGGACGCCGCTCGGACCACCTGGCGGACCGCCTCACCCAGCGCAGCTTCCGGCAGATACGTCACCGGCTCTTTCGTCCGGCCGACCGGTGGGAACTCGACGACCGGGTACGTGTGCAACTTGAAGGTCGACCGAGCGGCCGAGATGGTGATCTGCTCTCCGCCGTCGGCCAAGGTCACCGCACCGGGTTCCAAGCGGCGCACGATGTCCGTCGACAGGCGTGCCGGTACGACACAGCTGCCGTCCTCGATGCCGATGACCTCCCCGGTGACGACGATCGTGAGATCGAGGTCGGTCCCGGTGACGCTCAGCTCATTGCCGCTACAAGTCACCAGCAGACCGAGGAGCACGGGAGACGAGCTGGCTCGTCCACCCACCGCCCGCCCGGCAGTCGCCAGCATGTCGACCAAGGCGTCTCGCTCGGATCGGAACTTCAACGGTCGACGTCCTTTCGTCTGCTGGCATTCACAGATAGGGAAGACATGTTCATTCTCGGTAAAGGTAGTAAGCCCTGTGGATTGTGGACGCAGAGCAGGCGTCCCTGGTGGATCCGTACGCCGCTCTCCCCAGAGCCATGTGACGGATCCGGGCGGATGGGGAGGAGGCGTGACGCCGCCGCGCCGGGCTGGGGACGCGACGGGCGGTCGTCCCCAGACTTGCCCCACTGCGTCCACAGGTCGTGCCCGGACCGCGGCGTCTGGGCGTTGGTGCGCCGGCCGGCTCACGTGGCGCCGGCACGGATCTTCTGGATCAACTCGGTCACCTGCTCGTAGATCTGGCGCCGTTCCTGCATCTGGCCGGTGATCTTGTCGACGGCGTGGATCACCGTGGTGTGGTCCCGTTTGCCGAAGACGCGGCCGATGGCCGGATAGCTGTAATCCGTGAGCTCACGGGTGAGGTACATGGCGACTTGGCGTGCCGTGACCAAGGGCCGGGTGCGGCTGGGCCCGCAGATGGCCTCGACGGAGAAGCCGTAGCTGGCGGCGGTCGTTTCGAGGATGAACTGGGGCGAGATGCGCCGCGGCTCACCGGCAAGTACCAGGTCGGAGAGGATGTCCTCGGCCTGGCTGAGCGAGATGGGTTCGTGGTTGAGCTTGGCGAAGGCGCAGATGCGGATGAGCGCCCCCTCGAGCTCGCGGATGTTGTCCTTGACGTGCGAGGCGATGAACTCGAGCACGTCGTCGGGGACGTCCTGCTGCTCGCTCATGCACTTGGAGCGCAGAATGGCGAGACGCGTCTCGAGGTCGGGGGGGTCGATCTCGGTGATGAGGCCGGAGAGGAAGCGGCTGCGCAAGCGGTCTTCGAGCGTCTCGATCGACTTCGGCGGGCGGTCGGAGGTCAAGACGATCTGCTTGGACGCCCCCTTGAGGTCGTTGTAGGTGTGGAAGAACTCTTCTTGGAGGCCTTCTTTGCGCTCCATGAACTGCACGTCGTCGATGAGCAGGACGTCGCAGTCGCGGTACCGGCGCTTGAAAGCGAGAGTGGTCGAGGTGCGCAGTGAGTCGACGAAGTCGTTCATGAACGTCTCGGTCGTGACGTAGAGGACCTTGCGGCGGGCGTAGTTCTCGCTCACGTAATTGCCGATGGCGTGCAGCAGGTGCGTCTTGCCGAGGCCGCTGTCGCCGTAGATGAACAGTGGGTTGTACGAGCGTCCGGGTGTCTCGGCCACCGCCTGGGCGGCGGCGTGGGCCAGACGGTTCGACGACGCGGTCACGAAGGATTCGAAGGTGAACTTCGCATCGAGCTGGACGGCGGGACCCTCGCGGCCCTCCCTGGACTCGCGGGACCCGCGTGCCTCCGCTGGGTGCCGACTCCGCCCTGGGACCTCACGCTCACGGTGTGACTGGGCACCGGGCAGGTCACGAATGGTGGCCGAGCCAGGACGGCTGTCTGATCCCCCCGCTCTGGATCCGACCCCGATCCCGGCCGCAGCGTCCCCGGACCCGTATCCGTACCGGTCGACGTCGCCTCTGAGGCCGGTGCCACCGAGAAGGGCGTCGCTCTCGCGGTTGCCGTCGCCGTCGGCGATGGCGGGATGCCCGCCCGACAGCGATCCGACGCTGGTCCCGACGTGTCCGTCGGTCGGTCGACCGAGGACTTCGTCGAAGGGCACGTCGGACTGGGGGGCCGGACCACGGTCGAGCACCTCGAGTCGGCCGCGGACGGGGCCTCCCACCTCATTGGCCAGGGTGTCCTCGATCATGGGCAGATATCGAGATTCGACCCGCTCGCGGATCAACCCGTTGGGGACGGAGAGGATCAGGACGCCGTCGTCGAAGGAGACCGGCTCGATCCCCGACAGCCAGAGCTGCCAGGTGCTCTCCGAGACCTGGTCCCGCAGAGAATCCGAGCATTTCGTCCAAAGATGTTCAGCCTCGGTCACCGCCCTACCGCTCGTCCCTTCTCCCCCTCGGCCACTTTCCTCCGGTTCCCTCCCCCGGCATCGAGCAACGTGACTCGGGACGATCCTCGGTGTGGGTAATTCGTCGAACGTACACCGCGGGGCCGATGCCCGACTAGAGGCCATCTCCGAATCGTCGCTAACATTGGACGACTCGGTGCCGCCGGGCGGGATCGATCCCTGATGCCGGCCAGGTTCCTGGCCGGAGGACTGCGGCATGACCCTGTGACCGACGGCTCCCCTGGTCGTTTGGGCACCGGAAGGGCATCGGAAAGGCTGGATCTACGTGAAGCGCACCTACCAACCAAACACCCGGAAGCGGGCGAGAACCCACGGGTTCCGCAAGCGCATGTCGACTCGCGGGGGTCGGGCGATCCTGAAGTCACGGCGGCTCAAAGGGCGCCACAAGCTCACGGTCTGAGGTCGTCGTGCCCCCAAGTAGGGTCGGACGTCTGACCAGCAAGGCAACATTCGCGGCGCTCCAGCGGTCCCGCCGCCGAGGCGCGAGCGGTCCCGTTCGCGCCGTCTTCGTGCCCGACCCGACCGGCTCCGCCCCGCACGGCTCCGTCCCACCGAGCCCCGCCCCGCACGGCTCCGTCCCACCGAGCCCCGCCCCGCACGGCTCCGTCCCACACACGGCCGCCGCGCACGGTCTTGCTGGACCAGAGGGATCCGCGGTGGCGTTGTCCCAGGTCCGGGTCGGGTACGCCGTGAGCAAGCGCTGTGGTTCGGCCGTCGAGCGCAACACCCTGCGGCGCCGGATGCGCGCGGTTGCACGAGACACGGCTCCATCGCTGCCCCGAGGCAGTTATCTGCTCCGCTTGTCTCCCGAGGCCGGGTCCCTGGAGCGTGCCCGTTTTCGGGCAGACGTCGCGACGGCACTATGCCGTGCAGGCGGTGTGCCACTTGCCCCACCAGAAGGAACCGCGGCCGGACATGAGGCGTCGACATGACCGCAAGCTCGGTCCGGACGACCCCATCGGCCACGATGAGCGTCGCCGAAGCAACCACTGAGGCACGGTCGGCCCGAGGTCCGCGCCGGGCGGCAATCTCCCTGGTCAAGGCCTACCAAGGCGCGGCGTCGGGGCGGGTTTCACCCTGCCGCTTCTACCCGAGTTGCTCGAGTTACGCCGCCGAGGCATACGAGGTGCATGGATTCTGGCGTGCGACCGCATTGACGGCTCGCCGACTCCTTCGCTGCCGCCCGTTCGGGCCGCACGGGGTGGACCTAGTGCCGCTCCCGGGTGACGGCCGCCGACGAGAGAGGAACCCATGAGCATGCACCTGATGCTGACCGAGAACTCGCTGTTCCAGTTCATCGGGAAGATCTTCCACCCCGTGTTCGAGTTCTTCGGGTGGATCCTGGCCGGCCTCTACGCCATCTGGCCGAATTACGGCTTCGCCATCACAGGCCTGACGATCCTCATCATGCTGGCGCTCACGCCCATCACGGTGAAGAGCACGAAGTCGATGATCGCCATGCAGCGGCTCCAACCGGAGATGAAGAAGCTGCAGGCGAAGTACAAGGGCGCTGAGAACCGGGAACTCCTCAACCAGGAGATGATGCGTCTCTACAAGGAGAACGGGACGAGCCCGTTCGGCGCCTGCCTTCCGAGCCTCCTGCAAATGCCGTTCCTCATCGTCTTGTACTCGCTCATCCGCGGGCTGTCGAGCACGGTGGCGAGAGGCGCCACATATGTGAACGCGGCAGGACAGACTGCGGTCTGCAAAGCGCAGACCTGTGGCGCGCCTAAGTACATTCCAACATCGTCCCAAATGCACTCGTCTTTGGTCAACAGTAACGGCCAAATGCACTGGTGGTTCGGGATGGATTTGTCCTCCTACCCATTCTCGACGCACACGTTCCCCGGAAGCGCTAGCCAGGCCGTTTTGGTCCTCCCCTATCTTGCTCTCATTGGTGCTGCGATGTTCCTGCAGTACTACCAAATGAAGCAGATGAATAGCAGGAATCCACAGGCCGCTGCAGCGAATCCACAGATGCAAACGATGCAGAAGTTCTTTCCTATTATCTTTGGCGTCATTTATCTGAGGGTTCCAGCCGGCGCCACGATCTACATGGTCGTGTCCTCGGCGATGAGAATCGCCACACAAGAGGTGATGTTCCGGACCGGAATGGTGACGCCGGTCGCTGCCGAACGTGAGATCGGCGCTTCGGGCGGATCGAAGGACACCGGATCGAAGGACAACAAGAACAACAAGGCGGTGGAGGCCGCCCCCAAAGCCGAGGAGCCGAAGCCGAAACAACCGCCGAAGCAACCGGCAAAACAACCGCCGAAGCAGGTCAAGAAGGCGTCGACGGCGACGGACGGTACGTCGGCTGCCAAGCCGACCGTGCCGCCGCCGAAACCAGCGTCGCCTCAAGCCAAGGGCTCCTCTAGCAACGGCCGGACCGGGGGTCGCACGCCTGGTGGGGCTTCCGCCAATGGTAGTGGTTCGTCGTCGGACGACGAGGCACCGGGGGCGAAGCCGCATTCCCGCTCGCGCTCGAAGAGGACGAGAAAGGCCCGGTAGGCAGTAGTGGAATGGGTTGAGGTGGCGGGCAAGACCGTCAGCGAGGCGACGGAGCACACGCTGGACAAGCTCGGCGTGTCTGCGGTGGACGCCGAAGTGGTCGTGCTCAACGAGCCCAAAGTCGGACTCTTCGGACGACTCAAAGAGGAGGCACGGGTTCAGGCCCGCGTGCGGCCCGTGGGCGCTCGCCCGAAGAGGGAGCGCTCCAGGGATCGGGGGCGTCGCTCGGGCCAAGCCGGCGATGGTTCCCCTCGCGGATCGTCGGGTCGACGTGAGTCGCAGGCCCGGACGCCGTCGAGCGACGCCGGTGCAGAGTCCTCGAATGGGCCAGCGACTACGGCCGCGACTGGAGCAGCGGCGACAGCGGCTGCGGCCGCAGCAGCCGAGTCTGGCAGAGCGTCCGTCGCCCCCACATCGGGTCAGGGTACGACCGGTCGAACGAATTCGTCGGCCGCTCCGGGAGCCGGGAGAAGTCGGTCCGCCCGTCGGAGGCGAAGCCGGAGCCGTGCCTCTTCGGTGGCGGCCCAGAATGGATCGAGCGCTCAAGAGGAAGAGCAGGCGGATTCGATGAGCGCAGCCGCTAGGTCCTCTGCGGGGACAGGCGGCGAAGGCAGAGATGAGAGCGGGAAGCGGAGCACGGGACCGTCCGGACCGACCGGACCGAAGGAGACGACCGAAATGGCAGAAGGAATGACGCTCGAGGAGCAGGGCGAGGTAGGGCGCGAGTTCCTGTCCGGTTTGTTGAGCGAGTATGGGATCGAGGCTTCGGTGGAGACAAGGGTGATCGACGAGGACACCATCGAGATCGCCGCCAGCGGAGACGACCTCGGTGTCCTGGTCGGTCCGCGGGGTTCGACGTTGGCGGCCCTGCAGGATTTGACCCGTGCCGTCGTCCAGCGGCAGTGCCCATCGAGGACTGATCGGATCCTGGTGGACGTCGCCGGGTATCGAGAGAAGCGCTCGGCGGCCCTGAAGCGCTTTAGCGCGCAGATCGCCGAAGAGGTGCTGGAGTCGGGCCAGGAACGGGCACTCGAGCCGATGAGCCCGGCGGACCGTAAGGCGGTCCACGATGCGATCAACGAGATCGAAGGCGTCGCGACCCGGTCCGAGGGCGAGGATCCTCACCGTCACATCGTCATTTCGCCCGTAGGCTGAACCGCCCGTCCCTGACGGCGGCTTGGGTGGCATCCGGCGGCTTCAGGCGGCCTCCGGGGTCGCTCGGGTCATCGGGTTATCGCTGCTTGACACCCCCTCGGTTTGCGGGATGACGTCGTCCTTTTCCCTTGCGTCAGAGCGTGAGCTGTTCGAGATCCTCGACGAGGCGCGGACGCTCGGTTTCCTAGGCCCTGGCCCGATCGACGTCCAATTGCGGCATGCGGAGGGTTTCGTCCGTGTCGCCCGGGCGAAAGTGGCCCGAGACTCTCCGGTACTCGACCTTGGCTCGGGCGGGGGATTGCCCGGTCTCGTGGTCGCCTGCGAATGGCCGGAGGCGGGGCTGACGCTGCTCGATTCCAACGGCCGGCGTACAGCCTTTCTTCGTCGGGCGTTGGAACGGCTTGGGTTCTCTGATCGGGTCTCGGTGGTGCAGGAGCGGGCCGAGAACGCCGGCAGGTCGCCTGATCTCCGGACCCAGTTCGAGGTCGTGATGGCCCGTTCTTTCGGCCGGCCCGCTGTCGTCGCGGAGTCCGCGGCTCCCTTCTTGAAGCCCGCCGGATGGCTCGTGGTCTCCGAGCCCCCTGCGACGGCCGGTTCTCTGGCAGTCCACACTGCCGCCGCGGAGGCTTCCACGAGAGCCTCGACAGCACGGTGGCCTGTCGAGCCACTGCGGCGACTGGGTCTGGATCCCGTCGAATCCGTTCATGGGGATTTCGAGTACCAAACGCTGCAGCAGCGAGATCCCTGCCCGGATCGGTACCCGAGGCGCGACGGAGTTCCGGCCCGAAAGCCCCTCTTCTGAGCGAGGCACCCCCCTGAGCGCGGCTCCACTCCTCGACGTGACAGCCGTCCTGAGTAAGAAGCGAAGAGCGGCAAACGGACGACGGGAGGTCCCAATTTTCTGGTCTGTTTTCCGTCGCTCCGAGGGTGTTCCACGTGAAACCGCCGGACGGGATTGGCTCGGAAGTCGAGATTTTGGCCTCCTGAGGGCTGAGAGCGGGGGACCTGCGTGCGATGGCCTGCTGTGAAGTCGGGCTGTGCGGCGAGAGTGAGCCCCCGCGTGTGATGCCCGAGTCGATCGGGCGGTTCCTGGGACTTGCCGTCTGGCTTGGTGGTAGATCCTTTCGTAACTCGTATCGGGACCCCCCCTTGTATCCGGAATCCTCCCCGGGGCCCCAGGGGACTCGGGAGGAAGGAGGGAGGTCGAGCCTGGCCGTGGGTCCGGCACGACGGTGGTTCGCCTCCGTCGCTCGCCCAGACGAGATCGACGTGTGCACTCAGAGGGAGGCGACGGCGCTCAGTCTGGGACGGCCACCAGTGCAAACGGAGGCGGTGTGGGGAGAGGCGGAGCCCCGGGGTCGGACGGAGGAAAATGGAGGACCTCCAACCACCTCCCAGAACTGGGGTTGCCAGCCTCCACCGGGGGACCTCGTCGGCGGAGATCTCCGCGTGGAGGCGACTATTGGAGAACTTGAATGAGAGGCGTGACGACCGCCAACACGGTCAGCAGACCAAGGCGAGACGATCGGTCGTTTGCCGGTAAGGAGTGCCCGCCTGACTGCACGGCTACAGCGCGTTCAAGACCCGCTGGATCCACCCGGTCCGTTGGTGGCCTCGTCGGGCCTATTGCCACGAGGCTCCTGCCAGCAGTCGGCCCGTCGCCTCGAGGCGATGTCATTCGCTCGCGGAGAGCCCCAGGAATGACCTCGCGGTCATCGGTCCGCCATCGAGGAGGGGACCGAGGCTGGTTTCTCTTCTATCTCCAATGCGACGCAATTTCGGGTGGCTGCATCCGGGGTGTTCCACGTGAAACAGCTCTGAACTCTTGACCTCATCGAGCGGGCACGCCAGGATTAGCGTCGTGCCGTCCGGACCCCGAGGAGCGGCCTGATGCGGCTCCGGCGTAAGGACAGAGAACCCACGATCGTCCCGTCGCCAAGTCCATCGTCGCCAAAGCCGTCGGAGCCTCCCGAAACAGACGATCCTTCCGGCGCGCTGGGCGTCGAAGAGAGTGGCGGGCCGACGTCGATAGAGCCGGGCACGAGGCTCGAGTCCGAACCAGCCAGTTCCTCTGGCGTTTCGAACTCTCCGGGCACTTCTGAAGGATCTTCGAAGTCTCCAGATGCAGCTGGTCCCTCTGATTCGCCTGGCGCGGCGCCGACCACTTCAGGCCAGAGCTCCGGGTTGGCCGAGGAAGAGCCAGTGACCAGTGCGCCACTTTCTGAAGGACCGGCTACGCCGGAGAACTCTGCTTCGAACGCCCCTGTGTCTGAGTCGGACCCGAGTCCGGAGGATCGCCGAACCGAATCCGACGCTGCAAGCGGCCCTGACTCAAATGCAGCGGCACCACAACCATCTCCAGCGGTTCGTGACACGTCTGGCCGGTCTCGAGACCGCTCCACGAGGGCACCCTCCATCCCTCAAGAGGCTGACGAGTTGCTCAACGGAAAGCCGTCCCCGAGGGCGCTCCCGCGGGTGATTGCCATTGCGAATCAGAAAGGCGGTGTCGGAAAGACCACGACGACGGTGAACCTCGGTGCCGCATTGGCCGAGCAGGACTACCGAGTGCTCGTGGTCGACCTCGACCCGCAGGCGAACGCGACGACAGGGCTCGGGTTGGAGTCGCGTAATTTCGAGTTCTCGATGTACGACGTCATCATGCGGGACCACCCGCTGGAAGACACCATCGAACCGACGAGCGTCAAGAACCTCTTTGTCGCGCCCGCCACCATCGACCTTGCCGGCATCGAGATCGAATTGGTCCCGGCCTTCAGCCGTGAGCTGAAGCTGAAGAGGGCTGTGGACTCGGTGGTCGAGGACTTCGACTTCGTGCTCATCGATTGCCCGCCCTCGTTGGGACTCATCACGGTCAACGGTCTGGCGGCAGCCGACGAAGTCCTTGTGCCGATCCAGTGTGAGTACTACGCGCTCGAGGGGCTGAGCCAGCTGCTCCGGAACGTCAATCTGGTCTCGACCAACCTGAACGAGACCCTTGAAGTGACGACGATCGTTTTGACCATGTTCGACGCTCGAACCCGGCTGTCGGTCGACGTGGCCAACGAAGTGCGCGAGCACTTCTCCGAGCGAGTCTGCAAGGTCGTGATCCCGCGGACGGTCCGGCTCTCCGAGGCGCCCTCGTTCGGGCAACCCATCACTGTGTTCGATCCAACCTCGCGCGGCGCCGTGGCCTACCGCGAGCTGGCGAAGGAGGTAAGTAATGGCGCGCCGCAGCGGACTCGGTAAAGGCCTCAGCGCCCTCATTCCCAGCGACGCTGTCGGGGAGGAGGACTCCGTCCTCCGGGTTGTGCCGATCTCTCACATCCGACCGAGCGCGTTCCAGCCCCGCACACACTTCAACGAGGAGTCGATGGCGTCTCTGGCCGCGTCCATCCGCGAGGTCGGGCTGCTCCAACCTGTCCTCGTGCGCGACCTCTCGGACGAGCCCGGGTCGTACGAGCTGATCGCCGGCGAGCGGCGTTGGCGTGCCGCACGCCGGGCAGGTTTGCAGACCATTCCTGTCTTGGTGCAGACAGCCGATGACCGTTCCAGCCTCGAGCAAGCCCTCGTCGAGAACTTGCATCGCGACGATCTGAACGCCCTGGAGGAAGCAGCGGCCTACCAGCAGCTGATCGACGAGTTCGGGCTCACACATGAACAGGTTGCTGCCCGCATGGGGAAGGGCAGGGCCACCGTCACCAACACCCTCCGCCTTTTGCAGCTGCCGGCCGGTGCGCAACGCGCGCTGGCCGAGAGGAGGATCTCCGCCGGTCACGCCAGAGCACTGCTGGGCACGCCCGACCGCGCCCTTCAGGAACAACTCGTCGAACGCATCGTCGAAGAAGGACTCACGGTGAGGACGGTCGAGGACGTGGTCCGTTCCGCGAGCTCCGAGCTCCGCGTCGTTCCGCAGCCACAACCACAGTCCGAAGCTCCGTCCGAATCTCAACCCGTTGGTACGACCTCTAGTACTACCTCCGGATTGAGCCGTACCTCTCAACCCCGAATGCTGCCGGAGCCGGGTGTTCTCGAGCTCGAGGATTTGCTCTCGAGCTATCTCAACACCCGTGTCAAGGTCGACATCCAGAACCGCCGGGGCCGGCTCGTCGTCGAATTCGCCACCCTCGAGGATCTCGAAAGGATCTATCGAGTGATGGTCGGTGACGGAGGCGTCGCGTAGTTCACCGAAGTGTCAACAGGCGGTTCAGCTTCATCCACAACCTGTGCATGATGTTGTGGATTGTCACGCTGTTCACGGTTTGGAGAGATTGGTCGCGTAGCTGCCACTGAAGGTTTCGGGATCAGTCCCAGGAGCCGTCGGCCCAGCGATCGAGGGCCGTCGAGATGGCTGAGGCCAATGACGATGCACGCTCGACCACGGTGCTGGCTGGTCCCATCTCCATCAACACGGCGGGCATCCTCGTCTCGCGCAGGATTGGCACCGACATCCCACGGACGCCGGCATCGTCGACACCGAGTGCGCTAGGAACGCTCTGCTGGATCAGCTCCGCCAGCCGACGGCCACCGGGCGACTCGTCGTGGGTGCCCGCCCAGAATGCGGTCTGGCAGGAGACAGAGGCGGGGTTGAGCCTGAGCCCGACGAAAACGTCGACGGCCAGGTCGTTCGCTTCGCGGGCCTGGGCGGAGTCGTCGGGATGATGCAGTTCGGCGACCACCGTGCCACCGATCTGGAGACGCCGCCGGAGCGCGCCGGCCACGCTGCCGAGGCCGCCGCTCTCCCCGACGGCCACCCGGCGCCCGCTCAACGTGGGTGGCGCCTCGCGAAGCGCAGCCCGGGCGTGTACCGCTGACACCAATTTCGGGTCGAGGGAGCGGGTCTCGAGGCGTAGCAGCTCGCGGAGCGTTGCGCCGCCGACGATACCGTCGACCGGAAGCCCCACATTCCGTTGGAACTCACACAAGCCTTCGCTGGTGGCGTCCCCGAAGATGCCGTCGACCCGTCCGGTGTCGAAACCGAGCGTGCACAGGCGTTGCTGCAGCTCGGCGACGTCATCCCCCCGGAGCATCGGGGTTCGCCGGTAGATGAAGCGATCGCCAAGGCGGAACCCCGCCTCCACCAGGGTGTTCCAGGTCTGCTGTCCGCAGATGCCGTCAACTCGAAGGCCGCGGAGACGCTGGAACGCCTCGACCGCGGCGCGAGTTGCCGGGCCGAAGATGCCGTCAGGGTCGACGGGTACGCCGGGCAGAACCGCCGTCAGGCGATGTTGGACGTCGGAAACCGCGTGGCCGCGATCGCCGATGGCCAGTGGGAGGGCTACAGGTACGCCGATATCTCCTCGACCAGCCGACCCTTCGGCTTCGCCCCGATCACGCGAACCTGAGGTTCGCCGTCCTTGAACAGGATCAGTGTCGGGATGCTCTGAACCTCGAAGCGACTGGCCACGCCGAGGTTGTCGTCGACGTTCACCTTGCCCACTCGCAGCTTGCCCGCCTGCTCCATCGCGATCTCCTCCAGAACCGGGGAGATCATCTTGCAGGGGCCACACCACTCGGCCCAGAAGTCTACCAACACCGGCACGTCAGAAGCTTTTACTTCCTCATCGAATGTGGCGTCGGTCAGGGTCACGATGTTGTCGCTCATAGCATCTCCTCCTCGGTGTAGTGGTCAACAGCGCCACCCCCGAATCTGTTCCCGAGCTACTCGCCGCGCGCCTCGAGCCAGCGCTCGGCGTCGATCGCCGCCATGCATCCCGACCCGGCCGACGTGATCGCCTGGCGGTAGTAGTGGTCTTGCACATCGCCACACGCGAACACACCATCAACGCTGGTGCGTGTGGTGCCCTCGAAGGTGCGGACATAACCGTTGTCCTCGAGCTCGACTTGTCCCTTGAGCAGCGCGCTGTTCGGTTCGTGCCCGATGGCGACGAAGAGCCCCGTCACGTCGAGATCTGAGGCCTCGCCGGTCACCGTGTCGCGCAAACGAAGAGCGCTGACCTTGGTGTCGCCGACGATGTCGGCCACGACGGAATTCCACTTGAATTCGATCTTCGGGTTTGCGAAAGCGCGCTCCTGCATGATCTTCGACGCCCGCAACTCGTCCCTGCGGTGGATGACGGTGACCTTGGTCGCGAAGCGGGTGAGGAAGATGGCCTCTTCCAAGGCCGAGTCGCCACCACCGGCGACGGCGATGTTCTGCGCGCGGAAAAAGAAGCCGTCACACGTGGCGCACGTCGACACGCCGTAGCCGAGCAGTCGGTCTTCATTCGGGCAGCCGAGCATCAACGAGCGTGCTCCTGTCGCAATGATCAGTGCGTCTGCGAGCACGGTGGGCTCGTCGGCGTCGGGGTCGCCGACCCAGATCTCGAACGGCGACGAGGACAGTTCCAGTCGGCTCGCCTTGACGGTCCGCAACTCCGCGTCGAAGCGTTCCGCCTGCGCGCGCATGATGCCCATGAGCTCTGGACCCATGATCCCGTCGACGAAGCCCGGGTAGTTCTCGACGTCGGTCGTCAGCATCAGCTGCCCGCCGGGTTGGTCGCTGGTGGACGATGGTTCCCCTTCGAGCACCAGAGGCGCCAACTGCGCTCGTGCCGCGTAGAGGGCGGCGGTCAGGCCGGCCGGACCGCTCCCGACGATGACGACCTTGCGCTGCTCAGGCATCAGGCGGCAGGCCGCGCCTCGCGTAGAGGACGGCACCGACGGCCGAGAAGATGAGGCCGAGCACGATGTAGGACGCCCACACCCGGTGCCCGGCGATGGTCGTCAGGCGGATGAAGAGCACGCAGAAGAGCACCAGGACGGCAAGGCCGATGACGCCGATGATGACGCCGAAGACCACACCGCGGGCGGCGACGACGGCCGGGCGGATGGCCTTGTCGTTGACGGTGGCGACGACGGTGTCGATGGTGTCGAGCGCACGCTCCGAAAGCGTGTCGGCGAAGTCGGCCTCGGGCACGGCCGTGAGATTACCCGCCGGCAGCGCGCTCGCCAGCGGGAACGATGTAGCAGACCCCGACGGTGTTCGGTCCGGCATGGGTCCCGACCACCGGACCCAGATCGACGGCGAGGAGCGGGTGTTGGGTCACGACGCCCCGAAGTCGGGCGAGCACGTCAGCAAAATCGCTGCACGCTCCGTCAGCCACGGCGATGCGCTCGACCGGTGAGTCCGCGGCGACCTTGTTGCTCAGGTACGCCAACGCTCGGGCACGAGTCCGCTGCTTCGATTCCTCGGCCACTTCGCCGTCCTTCACCTGGATCACCGGCTTGATGTCCAGTAGCGAGCCGAGCATGGCCCGGGCCCCCCCGATCCGGCCACCCTTTTGCAGGTGCTCCAATCCACCGACCACGCCGTAGATGTGTGTCCGGCCGATCCGATCGCGCGTCGCCGCCTCCAGCTCGTCCAGGTTCGCACCGCCGGCGGCGTCCTCGGCGGCGGCGATCGCCATGAGGCCTTGACCCATGCTCAGCGAATACGTGTCGACGACCCGGACCGGCACCCGGTCGAACGTCTCGGCTGCGGCACGGGCGGAGTCGTAGGTGGCCGAAACCCTCGAGGAGATCGTGAGGCACAGCACCGCCTCCGCACCCTCGTCGGCCGCCTCCCCAAAGGCGATGCTGAAGGCACCGGGCGACGGAGCGGCGGTCTGCGGTAGGTCAGCCCGTCCGCGGCATCGCTCCCAGAATTCGGCCGGGCTCAACTGGCGACGGTCCTCGAGCTCCTCCGAGCCGAAGCGGATCGTGAGAGGGACCACCGTGATGTGGTGCTCCTTCACGAGCGAATCCGTGAGGTCGCAGGCGCTGTCGGTGACGATGTGGACCCCGGGCATGCACGGAGTCTGCCACGGGAGGGCTCTGTGCCCCGCTTAGGACCGAAATCAGCGGCCGAACCGGCCAGCGGCCCCGAAGTCAGCGACCCAGCCGGCCCCCGAAGTCAGCGACCCAGCCGACCCTGGCGGGCGAGCCCGCGCACTGCGGGCGGCGACATGGGGCGTCGGCGCGCGTCGTGGCGCCGGCCCAGCCAGACGACCACGGCACCGAAGGTGGCGGCGCCGGCGACCACGGCCGCACCCAGCCGGAACACCAGTCCGGCGAAGCTCGTCGACCCGGAGAGATTGGAGACGACGAGGACGACCACGGCCATGGGTACCGATGCCACGACCACTCGCCACAGGGGGTCCCACGTTCCCGGGGTGCCGAGACGGCCGAACCATTGGCGGAACACGGCGAGCGCCAGGAGCGCGGCCACGGTGTATGAGATCGAGAGCGAGAGCGCGAGTCCCCGCACGCCGAGCGGGTGGACGAGGGCGACGGCGAGCACGACGTTGAGCCCGTTCTCCACCAGGTAGAGGTAGAAGGCGACCCTCGTGCGCTGCATCGATTGCAAGACACGAACGAGATACAGGTAACAGCAGAAACCAGGGAGCCCGAGCGCGAACATGGCGAGCGCGGCCCCCGTGCTGGCAGTTTCCGCCGGGGTGCTGTGCCCGTTGCCGAGAAGGAGGGCGACGGTCGGCTTGGCGAGCAGAAGCATGCCGACCGCGGACGGAACGATGAGGGCGAGCACCGCCCGCAAACCGCCGGACATCCGACGCAGGAATGCCGTTGTCTGGCCGGTCGACCACCGTTCCGCCAGATCCGGCGTCACGACCGACATGACGGTCACCGTGATGATTCCGTAGGGCAGCTGGAAGAAGGCGTAGGCGTACGTGTAGGACGAGACGGGGTCGGGCCCCTGCACGCTGCCCGCCAACAGGATCACGACGAAGAGCGCAATCTGGTTGGCCACCACGAAGCCGAACGTCCACCCGCCCAGCCGGGCCACCGTGCGGAGCGCTTCGTCACGGAGGTTCCAGCGCCAGCGCACTCGGCCGAGGTCTGCGCCGAACAAGCTGGGCAGGAGGACCACACCCTGGAGCACGACGCCGAGAGAGGTACCGAGGCCGAGGAGGACGAGCTGGGCATGGTGTGCTTCGACACTGGACAGGTCGGCCGCGTGGCCGGCCCAGAGTCCGAACCACACCAGGATGCCGATGCAGACGAAGTTGTTCACGATCGGCGCCCACGCCACTGCGACGAACCGCCGTCGGGTGTTGAGCAACGCGGCACCGAGAGCGAACAACCCGTAGGCCGCGATCTGGATCACGAACCAGCGCAGGAAGGTCGTGGCGACTGCTCGTTCTTGTGCGACCACCTCCAGCTGGGCTGGACGACCGTGCGCGTCGAAGGCCGTGAACGCCCTGACGATCTCAGGCGCGAGGAACAGGGCCGCCAACGTCGTCAAGAGCAAGACCACGACGGACACCGTGCACACAGCGGAAATCGAATCGAACGCCTCGTCTTCGCTCCGGTTCGCCAGGCGGTCGACGAAGACGGGGATGAACGTTGCGGACAGCACGCCGCCCAGCACGACGTCGTAGAGCATGTTGGGCGTCGTGTTCGCCAGGTTGTACGAGTCCGCGAGCGGTGTCTGGCCCAGGGCCCAGGCGAGCGCGACGAACCGAAGCAGGCCGGTGACGCGCGAGACGCCGGTACCCAGCGCCACGTAGGCGGCCGCCGTCCGCAGGGGCATGGTGCGGACCGGGCCGTCTGCGGCGGTGGCCACGGTCAGGTCGCCCTCGGGCGTCGCCGCCTGGACTTGTACCAGGTCCGCACCCACCAGGCCAGCAGTACGGCACCGGCCAGAACGGTCAGGGCCACCCCGACGAAGGAGATGGCGGTGGAATGCACCGTGAGCACGGTGCGGGCGAGGATCAGTTGGCCGTCGGGCGTGCGCAAGGTGACGTCGATGGGCAGGCGGTCGCCCGACGTCCGTGCCTCGGCGACCATTCGCACCGAAGTGGTCGCCCGGTCCAGCGTCAGAGACTGTGAGCTGCCGTCGGGGAAGAGGAACTTGTCGCTCGCCAGCGAGATGACCACGTGCACCGGATATGGCGCGTCCGACCGCACCGTGATGGGGATAGGCGCCGTCTTCGACGTGAAGGTCACAGTGCGCTCCGTCGCCAGCGTGATCTGGTCGAGCTGCACGGCGAATTCACGCCCGAACGCATCGAGCGCCGCGTCACGCCGGGATGGGCTGAGTGACCGCGCCTCGGACGCCAGCAAGGCGTCGGACAACGTCGTCAAGCTCGTCGGGCGGCCTGCGACGGCGGCACTGTAGGAGGAGAGCTGCACCCGGGCCGCGGCGATCCGCGCCGCGATCGTGTGCGAGATCCCATGTCCGGCCGGTCCGGCCTGCAGCCGCCGGGTCGAGGGTTCGCTGTTGCCGCCGACGGGGACCTGCGCGAACAGCTGCTGCACCGTGACCGGTTGGAGCGCTGAGTTGCCGGTCAACCCGGCCAGGAGGGTCTCGACGAAGGACGTGGACGCCTGCCATCCCTGTGGGGGGGTGACCACGACGCCCCGACGATCCGCGAAGTATGGGTTTTCGTAGTGGACCCAAGAGAGCCCGGCCAGCACTTGCTCAGCCTCCAGGACGGGGTCACTGCGGGCCGCGGTGAACCGGCTCCCGAGAGAGGAGTCGGTGGCCACGGCAGGAATGTCCGGGCCGTGGCCGAGGTCGAGGTCGAACGGCTGGGCGGAGGTGGCGTAATTCGAACGACCGCCCTGCGCCAGGTCGGCGTCGTCGAGCACCAGCTGCGACGCTCCGGCAACCTGCACTCCGCTGGCGAGATCCGCCGCGTCGCCTTGCGAGAAGCTCGAGACCGCGTCGACCCACGGGCCGCCGCCCGTCGGGTGCAAACCCGCCAGGCGCAGGATGGTGTCTCCCCGTGTGAGCTGGGCCTGGATCTCGCCCGCGACACCGGCTTCGGTGAGCGCCGCCACGTTGACGGGGACGTAGGGCTGGTCGAGCACCTCTGCGCCGTCCAGCGTCGCCAGCTGTCCCAGCGCGAGGAGGCCCGCTCGGTTCCGGCTACGTAGAACCTGCTCGACCGCTCGGGGGCTCACGGCGAGGGTGGTCGCGACGCCCCGGTGGGTGGCCAGCGCGGAGGCCATGGTCGCGACGCTGCCCGAGCCGACTGGCAGCATCAATGCCACGCGCAAGGGCCCGTCGCCGCCGACCTCCGAGGGCTCCTCATAAGTGAGGAACGTCGTGAACCGCGCCACGGTCGAGCCCTGGCGGACGAGCGCCACCGAAACTGGATACACATCGCCGCACGTCCCGGTCAGCGGCGTGCAGCCGAGGAAGAGGGGGGTGCCGCCGCCCGCGCAGGCCCCAGGACCTGATGCCGGCGGGGTGACGTCGGTGTCGGGCAGGACGGTGACGCAGGCGGACGCGACCAGATGGCCGTCCACGTTCTCGACAGGGACGTCGGGCATTCGGAGCAGCACATCTTTCTGCGGGGTCGAACCCAGAGATTGTTGGAACTGCGACCCGTCACCGACCCTGCTGTAGAAGGTGAGGCTGACGTGAAGCGACGAGGCTTCCGGCACTGGTTCGTCCACGCCGAGGCCGAGGTTGAACCATGGTTGGGCACTGGTCACCGAGGGCGTCTGCGACGTGAGCGTGAGCGGCGTTGTGGCGGCGGTCGTCGTCGCGGCCTGTTGTCGTGCCCCGCCGGCGTCGAGCCGACCCCGCCGTTGCGCTTCACGCGTCTGCCCATGTCCCGCCGTGACTTCGTGCCTGGGCGCGGCGGAAGCCAGCCCTCCGAAAAGGAGCGGCAAGGCTGCGACCACCGCGCAGAAGCCGAGGCGAGCCCAGCGTTGCGACACGAGGAGAGGCTAGAGGGCGCACTACCGTGGGCGGGTGCAGTCCACGTCGGTTCCGGAGCGCTTCCGCCCCCTGTGGGGAGCGACCGAGGACCTGGCGCGCCGCTTCGAGCACGCTGGGAAGTCGCTCTATCTCGTGGGGGGTTCCGTGCGCGACGCCCTGTTCCCCGGCGCAGCATCGGGCTCGGGAGATTACGACCTCACCACCGACGCACGCCCCGATGAGACGGAGGAGCTCGTCCGAGGCTGGGCAGACGATGTCTGGACACTGGGGGCACGCTTTGGAACGGTCGGGTGCCGCAAGGGATCTGACGTCTTCGAGATCACGACCCATCGGGCCGAGGTCTACGCGCCCGAGTCGCGCAAACCGGAGGTGTCCTTTGGGATCGACCTCGCCGAGGACCTGGCTCGTCGCGATTTCACCGTGAACGCGCTCGCCCTGCGGCTACCCGACATGGAGCTGGTCGATCCGTTCGACGGCCTCGGGGATCTGGCCGCTGGGCGCTTGCGGACACCCCTCGATCCAGAGGTGTCGTTCGGAGACGACCCTCTGCGAATGTTGCGGGCGGCACGTTTCGCGGCGCGCTTCTCGTTGACGCCCGATCCAGACCTGGTCGCTGCCATCGGCCGGATGCACGGGCGGCTCGCTGTGATCTCCGCCGAGCGGATCAGGGACGAGCTCGACAAGATGATGATGCTCGACGTCCCCTCAGAAGCGCTGTGGTTCGTGGTACGCACCGGCTTGGCCGATGAGTTCCTTCCCGAGCTTCCAGCGCTCTCCCTCGAGCAGGACCCGATCCACCGGCACAAGGACGTGCTGGCCCACACGCTCGCCGTCGTCGACAAGACGTCGAAGAACCGAATGCTGCGCCTGGCTGCCCTGTTCCACGACGTCGGCAAGCCCCGGACGAGAGCGATCACGGACGGGGGAGTGACCTTTCATCACCACGAAGTCGTGGGAGCACGGATGACCCGGGCTCGGATGGAAGCGCTCCGCTATCCCGCAGCCGAGGTCGACACCGTCGTGCGTCTGGTGGAGCTTCACCTGAGGTTCCACACGTATGCCCTCGGCTGGACGGACAAGGCGGTGCGTCGCTACGTGCGTGATGCCGGGCCTCACCTGGAACTACTGAACGAGTTGACCAGGTGCGACTGCACGACCCGCAACGCCTCCAAGGCTCGAGCGTTGGCTCGGCGCATGGAAGAGCTCGAACGGCGCATCGAGGAGCTGCGTGCCCAGGAGGAGCTCGATTCCCTGCGGCCGGACCTCTCGGGCAACGAGGTGATGGATCTACTCGGGATCGGGCCTGGACCCGAAGTCGGCCGGGCGCTGGCCTTCCTCATGGAGTTGCGCCTCGACGAGGGTCCGCTTGGGAAGGAAGAGGCACAAACGCGGCTTCTCGCCTGGTGGAAGGCCCACGAGACGTTTGTCTCCTCGCGACCTCCTGGGGAGTCGTCGGCGCCCCAGGGCTAGGGTCTCGCCTTATGAGGAGGATCGCACCATGACGAGGATCGCGGCACCACAGAGTGGCATGGGCGAGCACATCGACTGGGCGCTGCTCCGCCCAAAGATGGCGGCCGGAATGGGGAAGCTGTCGGAGGCCGTGTACGGCAACTCCCAGCTTTCGGTGCGCGAGCGCGAGGCCGCTCGCTGGACCATCGCGCTGATCAACGACTGTGCCGTCTGCCGCGACACCCGGGCGCGCGACGGTGAGACGGTAGGCGCAGGTGAGTCCTTCTACGCCGAGGTCACCGATTGGCGTTCGGCCCAAAGTCTGAGCGAGCGCGAACGCCTGGCCGCGGAGTTCGCCGAGCGTTTCGCCCTCGACCATCTCGCCATGGACGACACGTTGTGGGACCGTCTCCACATCGCTTTCTCGGACGCTGAGCTCGCCGACCTGACCATCTGTTGCGGCTGCTTCCTCGGGATGGGGCGCACGCTCGCAGTGGTCGGGGTGCGCGCCCCTGAGGAGCGAATCCTGGTCTGAGGCTCCTGGGACGGTCCGAACCGTGCCGTGCCCCACCCGGGCCGGGCCGGCGCCAGGCATGTTCCGGCCCGCACCCTTCGACGGCCGCGGGTTCGTTTGTCTCGGCGGCGTGAGTCTGCCGCCAGGTGCTGCCCGTCAGTCGGTGGGAGGCCAGGAGTCCTGGTGCTCGCCCGCGGCGAAGGACTCGACGAGGGCGTGTGCCACGTCGTCGTGATACTGCACCGGCGGGGACTTCATGAAATAAGCCGACGGGCCGAGCAGCGGTCCGCCGAAGCCGCGGTCGAGAGCGAGCTTGGCGCAACGGACGGCGTCGATGATGACGCCGGCGGAGTTCGGTGAGTCCCAGACCTCGAGCTTCAGCTCCAGGTTCAGCGGCACGTCGCCGAAGTTTCGGCCTTCCATTCGGATGTACGCCCACTTCCGATCCTTCAGCCATGGGACATGGTCGGAGGGACCGACGTGCACGTCGTCCACGTCGAGGAGATTGTCCTCGAGCTGGCTCGTGACCGCCTGGGTCTTCGAGATCTTCTTCGACTCGAGGCGCTCGCGCTCGAGCATGTTCTTGAAGTCCATGTTCCCGCCGAAGTTCAGCTGGTACGTGTGGTCGAGAGCCAGTCCTCGGTCTTCGAAGAGCCGAGTGAGGATCCGGTGGACGATGGTCGACCCCACTTGGCTCTTGATGTCGTCGCCGACGATCGGGAGGCCTGCGTCACGGAAGCGGCGGGCCCATTCGGGATCCGACGCGATGAAGACGGGGATGGCGTTGACGAAGGCAACGC
Organism: uncultured Acidimicrobiaceae bacterium; assembly: GCA_963824445.1. Classification (GTDB taxonomy): domain Bacteria; phylum Actinomycetota; class Acidimicrobiia; order Acidimicrobiales; family RAAP-2; genus Bog-473. Next base: position 493,808 of record CAWGPG010000007.1, read on the forward strand.
CGGCGTCGAGGCAGGCCTGCGCGTAGTGACGCTGCGCCTGCTCGGAGCCGACGGGCAGATAGGAGACAAGGACGTCGGCCTCGGCGTCGCGCAACGCCTGGGCGACGTCGACAGGTTCCTCCGGAGACTCCTCGACCACCTCTCGGTAGTACCGACCCAGTCCGTCGAGCGTCGGTGCCCGCAGGACGGTCACGCCGATCTCTCCGACCTCCGCGAAGCGCACCGTGTTGTTGAGCCCGGCGTGGATGGCCTTCCCGAGATCGGTTCCAACCTTGGCCTGGTCCACGTCGAAAGCCACGACTGGTGTCAGATCGCGAACGTGGTACCCCCCGAGCTCTACGTGCATGAGGCCGGGGATGATTTCGTCGGGATCGGCGTCGCGGTAGTACGTGATGCCCTGGACGAGGGAGCTGGCGCAGTTGCCGACGCCGGCGATGGCGAGTCGGATAGGGCTGGACATGGAGGTATCTCCTTCGAGTTTGTGTCGTCCTTCTCAGGGCACAGGTTCAGAAGTGGTCAGGGCACAGGCTCAGAGGCGCCGGCGAGGGCGGCTCGTTCCGACTCGATCAGGTGGTCGAGCCAGGTGATGTCGCGGGCGAGGCCGTCCGCCGTGTGTTGGACGACGGAGCGGGCGTAGACGTCGAGATCGGGTCGTGCGGGTTCGGCGTCGCCGAGCCGCTGGACCAACAGGGCTCTTCGTCGCTCGAGGAGGGCGAGGCGGGCCTGCGGGGCCAGGTGTCTGGCGAAGGCGAGTCGGAGACCGAAGCTGCGGGCGTCGTCGGAGCCACCGCTCTCGGCCAGGAGCTCGGCGAAGAGCTGACGTCCGGCATCGGTGATGCGGTAGACCTTCCGGCCCCGGCGAGAGCGGCTCTGGGTATGCCGACGATTGCGGAACGCAGCGCGTTCCCCGCTCAGCGAGCCGGTCAGCGGCCCGGTTGGAACGGCGACGGCGTCTTCGGCCGCCACGACTGCCCCCGCCCGCTCCAAACGGGTCAGAGCCGGATAGATCGACCCGAAGGAGACGTTCGCCAGCAGGCCGAGATGCTCACGCAGTCGCCTGCGGATCTCGTAACCGTGGAGGTCACGCTCTTCGAGCAGGCCCAGTATGGCCAGATCCAACATTACGGTGAAGTATATCGATTCGATATAGCGGTGACGCGAATTGATCCAGTCTCGATCCCGGGCAGGGATTCGCTTGGTCAGGGACTCGAGGTCAGGGGCGAGGTTCGGAATCTGGAATCCGGCGTGACGTGAGTAGGCCTCGGGAATGAAGCCCTCGGGAATGAAGCCTCGGGAATGAAATGGAGCAGGTGCTGTGAATCGGGTTCCCAGCGGTGGAGCGGGCCAGCGGGAGTCGATCGACTCGCGTCGCTCTGAATGGAACCCAGGCTGATAGGAGGCGAATCGAGACCGAGGTGACATGAAATCCAGTCCCGCCCCGGTGGTGTCTGGCGACGAGCCGTCTGATCCGGGCGAACACGAGCGAGGATTTGGGTGCGGGAACGCGCAGAGGAGCCGGTCAGGCTGGGCTCTTGCGGTGCATGACTTGATCCGGCTCGTCCCGGGCGGATGAGCATGCGTTCTGAAGGTCGGAGTGATGCATTCGAGCGGTAGCCTTGCCGCCGTGCCTGTCACCTCGGATCCGAGGTCGCCCTCTCGGTCGGTGAGCCGGGACTTCACGGCCCAGGTCGAGTACCGGATCGTCCGAAACGGTCTCGTACGGGCTGTCGAAGAGGGCCGCGTTCAGCGAGTAGACGTGTGCGACGCTCATCCAGAGCTGCTGCGCGCTGCCCGCAACGTCGGCCGGCCGACCAAGGAAGTCTGCCCCCTCTGCGACGAGGGGCGACTGGTCACGGTGACCTTCGTGTTCGGTGCCAAGTTGCCACCCGGGGGACGTTGTCCGGGGACCCCGGCCGAGCTCAAGGCCCTCTGCCGACGGTCCGAGCCCGTCCTTTGTTTCGAAGTCGAGGTGTGCCCTTCGTGCGCATGGCATCACCTCATGAAGAAGTACCCGGCGGGTGGCGTGCGAAAGAAGGAAGACCGGATGACGTCGAAGTCCAACGGATCGACGCAGAAGAAGGGAACCAGCTGAGGGTGAACCGGTGAGCAGCGGACCGGCAGACGGTGGGTCCGTGAACAGGGCTCCGGTGACCGTGCCCACTCTACGGTCGCGTAAGCGGCGCAACGGCGACGAGCCGATCGTGATGGTGACGGCCTACGACGAGCCGGGGGCGCGCATCGTGTCGGACGCCGGAGCCGACATCATCCTCGTGGGCGACTCGGTGGCCAACACCGTCCTCGGCTACGAGGACACCCTGCACGTCGACATCGAGGTCATGGCGCACCACACGGCGGCGGTCGCCCGTGCCCGACCCCGGTGCCTGATCCTCGGCGACATGCCGTGGATGAGCTATCACGTGAACACCGATGAAGCGGTGCGCAACGCGGCCACCCTCGTTCGGGCCGGCGCCCACGCCGTCAAGTTGGAAGGAGGCCGCGGACGACTCCCCGTCGTCGAGGCCATCATCCGGGCCGAGATTCCCGTCATGGGCCACCTGGGTCTCACCCCCCAGTCCGTCCTGGCCATGGGCGGGTTTCGCGTGCAGGGGAAGAGCGCAGACGCCGCCACCGCGCTTCTCGATGCCGCCAAGTCGCTCAGCGCGGCGGGATGCTTCGCATTCGTGATTGAGGGCGTGCCTGACGTCGTCGGCACCGCCGTCACCGAGTCGATCGACGTGCCCACGATCGGCATCGGGGCGGGGCCCGGGTGCGACGGGCAGGTCCTCGTCTTCCACGATCTGCTGGGCCTGGGCCGAGGCACGCCGCCCAAATTCGTCCGCCGCTATGCCGACCTAGGCCAGATCGCGACCGAGGCGGTCGCAGCCTTCGCGGACGATGTCCGCCAGGGGAGGTTCCCGAGCGACGCCGAGACGTACCACGGTCCGGCCGGGCTCGGTGACGCCCTGTCCTGAGCTAGCATGTCTGCCCGCAACAGACCCTGCTCCTGACCGCCAGGAGCCCGAGCAGTGCGCTCGGTCCAGAGGGAGGTATGCCGCTTATGCGGCCTTATGAAGTCATGGCCATCTTCGAGGCCACCACGGAACCAGGTTTGCTCCAGGGTGTGGTCGATCGCGCGGCTCGAAGTGATCCGGAGCACCGGAGGGACGCCCGGGGCAATCGACCGTTGGGGCAAGCGCAGCTTCGCCTACGAGGTAAACCACAAGCGTGAGGGCTACTACCTGGTGATCGAGTTTGTCTCCGAACCCGAGACGGTTTCGGCACTCGACCGAATGCTCGGACTGGCCGACGAAGTGGTCCGCCACAAGGTCGTCCGCCTGCCTGAGTCCCGGCTTTCGACGGCGACGAGCGGTCCCGTGGCAGCGGCTGTGCCCGAAGCGACGACCGCTCCCACGGCGTCGACCGAGCCCGCCGCAACGAGCTGAGGAGGAAAGCCGTGGCAACCGACAACAGCATCGTCCTGGTCGGCAACATCACCCGCGATCCCGAGCTGCGGTTCACGACCACGGGCCAGCCCACGGCGTCGTTCGGGCTGGCGGTGAACCGACGCTGGCAGAACCGCCAGACCCAGGAGTGGGAGGAGGCCACCTCGTTCTTCGACGTCGTGTGTTGGCGCGAGATGGCCGAGAACGTCAGCGAATCCCTTACCCGGGGGTCGCGGGTGGTGGTGGCCGGCCGACTCGAGCAACGCAGCTGGGAGACCCAGGAGGGCGACAAGCGGTCCAAGGTCGAAGTGGTCGCGGACGAGATCGGTCCGTCACTCCGCTGGGCCACTGCCCAGATCACCAAGAACGAGCGTCGGAGCCCGGGCGAGCGGACCCGGCCGGCCCCCCCTCCACCGGCAGACCCCCCAAGTGGCTACGGATACGACGAGGAGCCCTTCTGATATGGCACGCAACAACCAACGCGGAGGAACGGCGCCGAGGCGCGCGCCGAAGGATCTCGGCCGACGCGTCAAGAAGAAGCCGTGTGCCCTGTGCCGCGACAAGGTCGAGTGGGTTGACTACAAGGACGTCCCGATGTTGCGCAAGTACATGAGCGACCGCGGCAAGATCCGATCCCGTCGGGTCACCGGGAACTGCGCCCAGCATCAGCGAGCACTGGCGCAGGCCATCAAGACGGCCCGAGAGCTCGTCCTTCTGCCGTACACGCAACGAACCGTGACGGAACGCCCCGGCGGTCGTGGGGTCGCGACCGCGGCGACCGCGGCGACCGCGGCGACCGCGGCGACCGTGGCGACCGTGGCGACCGCGGCGACCGCCCGATGAGGGATCCGGTAGACGTGAAGACAGAGGCGCCGATCGACGAGGTGGCCTCCGCAGAAGACGTGGAGGAAGCCGACGAGGCGGCCATCTCGGAGAGCGAGGACTGATGAAGGTTCTGCTCCGTGACGACGTCGCCGGTGTGGGCCGGCGTGGAGACATCGTGAAGGTCGCAGGCGGCTTCGCGCGGAATTTCCTCCTTCCCGAGGGTCGGGCCATCGTGGCCTCCGAGGGGATCGAGGGGCAGGCGCAGCAGATGCGTCGGGGCCGCGACCTGCGGGAAGCCAAGGACCGGAGCGCCGCCGAAGCTCAGGCCACGATCCTGGCCGGGGCGGTCATCCCGATTTCGGCCCGGGCTGCCGGCGGGGGCCGGCTCTTCGGCTCGATCGGGCCCGCCGACGTGTCCGACGCCATCAGGGCGGCGAAGGGGGTCGAGGTCGACCGCAGGCACGTGCTCCTTCCCGACCACATCAAGGAGACCGGGAGCTACGAGGTGACCGTCGAGCTCTTCCGGGACGTCGCGACCGTCGTCACGGTCGAGGTGACACCCACGGGCTGAGAAAGCCGCCCGTCACGGGCTGAGAAAGCCGACCCGTCACGGGCTGAGAAGGCCGCTCGTCAGGGCTGAGAAAACCGTCGGGGGCTGAGAAAACCGCCCGTCATCGTCGACCCCGTGGTCAGCGACGGAGGCTGGTTCTGTGACAGCGCTGTGGTGGGCTAGCTCGCGTGCCCATCCGTCGTACACGGCTTTTCCACACGTGGTGCGAGCTTTCCCACAACAAGTTCGCCCTTACCGTCCCCAGCCGAAGCCGGTCAGAGTAGGGGACCGTGGTCTACGCCGTCGACGATCCCCGTCACACGCCGTTGCGCGTGTCCGCCGTGGCCGGGACGCGGGTGCCGCCGCATGACCTCGACGCGGAGCAGTCGTTGCTTGGGGCGATGCTGTTGTCCTTCGACGCGGCGTCGGTTGGTATCGAGGTGTGCTCATCCGGCGACTTCTACAAGCCGACGCACGGGCACATCTTCTCCGCCATACAAGCGCTGCTGGAACGGGGCGAACCGATCGACGCAGTGACGGTCACCGACGAGCTCAAGCGTTCCGGTCTGCTCGAGGCAGTGGGAGACCCGTCGGTGTTCATCTCCCTTCAGGCCAACACTCCGTCGATCGCCAACGCGAGGCATTACGCGGTGATCGTCGAGGAGCACGCGCTGTTGCGGAAGCTCATCGGGGTGGCGGGAGAGATCTCCGACATCGGCTACTCGGTTCCCGAGGACGTGAAGGCTGCCGTGGACGAGGCCGAGCAGCTGGTGTTCGACGTCGCCGAACGGCGGACGACAGAGTCCATGTATCCCTTGCGTGAGCTGCTGGGGAAGGGTCTGGATCGTATCGAGGAGTTGGGGCAACGAGGTTCGGCCATCACGGGCGTGGCGTCCGGTTACCACGAGCTGGACAAGATCCTTCTCGGGTTCCAGCCGTCCTCGCTCAACATCGTCGGAGCCCGTCCCGGCATGGGCAAGACCAGCTTCGCCCTCGGGGTCCTGGCTCACGTCGGCCTCGAGGTGCAACGGCCGGCTCTCCTGTTCTCCTTGGAGATGGGCCACCTGGAGCTGACTCAGCGCATCCTGGCCTCAGAAGCCGAGGTCAACGGGCAGAGTCTGCAGACCGGGCGGATCCGGACGCAGGACTGGTCGAAGATCGGCATGGCGGTCACCCGCCTGTCCAGCGCCCCGATCTTCATTGACGACAATCCGAATGTCACGGTCATGGACATCCGGGCGCGGGCGCGCCGGCTGAAGAAGTCCGAAGGAGACCTCGGGCTCGTAGTCGTCGACTACCTGCAGCTGATGACGGGACGGGGCAGGGCGGAAAACCGCCAGAACGAAGTGGCCGAGATCAGTCGGGGTCTGAAGATCCTCGCTCGCGAGCTGGAGGTGCCGGTGCTCGCCCTGTCGCAGCTCTCACGCAACCTCGAGTCACGGCAGGACAAGACACCGCAACTGTCGGACTTGCGGGAGTCCGGGTCGCTCGAGCAGGACGCCGATGTCGTGCTCTTCATCTACCGCGAGTCCGAGTACAACGATGAAGTGCCGATCGACCGGGCCGATGACGCCTTGATCGAAGTTGCCAAGCACCGCAACGGCCCGACCGGCAAGGCCAATCTCCTGTTCTTGAAGCAGTACGCCCGATTCGAGAACCATCGAGCCATGTAGAAACCGGGACGACGTCCGGCCCGTTTCGTTTGGATGTGCAATCAGTCGGCGGGCCCGGACCAATCCGAATGGGGGTCCGAAGCCGGGAACGAGTCGATTTCCTGCTCGTCCACCCGATCCGGTGCCGACTCGACGTCATCCGTGTCTTTGCCGGTCTCCTCGTGGTCCGGCTCCGCCTCAGCCATCCTCGATCACCGTTCTTCCGTAGTTCCGAGAACGCTTGAGGCGAGGGGACGCCAACGCACCCGCCGCCAGGACGATGACGACGCCCGCCGCCACCGCCACGGCGGCGTGGATCGATGCGGCTCCGGCCAGGAGCACGGCAACGAGCGCTTCGGCTGCGACGACGACGCGCACAACAATCGGTTCGGCGCGATGGAACGCACGATGGAAGGCGGCGAGCGACACCGGGTCCGTGATACGACGGCCCAGCAGCACCGACAGGCCTCGCACCAGCCCGAACCCGGTCCCGACGGCGAGCGCCGCCCAGGGCGCGCCCGACAGCGCAGCGAGAACGATCATCAGATACACCGCTGGAGTCATGATGTACGTCGCCAGCCCGGAACCGATTTGCCAGCCGAAACCGGCTCCGTACGCCCATGGACGGAACTGGTCGAGCCAGCGCTCGTTGACCTGACGACGATGGACCGGCAGCTTGAACCCGAGGACACCCAGCTCTCCGGCCAGGGTGACCAGGGCGGCGCAGAAGCCGAGGGGTAGGAGCCACGCGGTCGGCAACGCCGACCCGACAATTGCCAACGCCCCCATGACTGCACCCAAGGTCGCGCCACCCAAGGTGGCTCCGACGACGAACCACGCCGCCGTCGTGCGGTACCGATGTCCCCGGCCCGTTTCGGCGAGCGGTGTGATCGACGCAAGCATCGACAGTCCGCATGGCGACCAGGTCGAGCGCGCCGCGGCGGCGACCGCGACCGCTATGGCGCCGATGACGAGGACGACCGCCGTCACCGGTGCCACCGCATCTTCAGCATCTTCAAGCCCTTGGTCATCCTCTCCTCGTGCTCTCCGATTTCGGCGTGTGCCCGCCGTCCTCTGTGTCGACTTCCGTCCTCTTCATCTGTCTTTGTCATGACGGCGAACGTGTCGACGTTAGCCAGGCGTTGGGAGGGTCTCGACGAACCAGTTGATTGCCGGGTTGGTCCCTTTCCCGGGCAGGAACTGCCACCAGTGGTAGACGACGTTGTTCACTGTTCCCCACACGTGGATGAAGGTCTCATCCTCGAGGCTGGTCATGGTCTCTCCTTCCGATCCACGGGATCACTTCGGGCTTCGGTTGCGGGTATCAACGTGAGAACTACGACTTCGGGAGAATCTCGACGAACCAGTTGTTTGCGGGGTTGGTCCCTTTCCCGGGCTGGAACTGCCACCAGTGGTAGGCGACGTTGTTCACCGTTCCCCACACGTGGCTGAAGGTCCCATCCTCAAGGCTGGTCGTGTTCTCTCCTGACGATCCACGGATCACCCTGGGCTTCGGTGGCGGGGGCGGCGCCGGTGGGGCCGGCGGCGCGGGGGTCCAACAGGGCTCGTTCTGCTCCGCCGTCGAGTTGTCGACGGCGAGGGCCGTGGTGCACGAGGGGTCCACCGTCCACGGCGGCACGCAGGCGACGACGCGGCAGAGAATGCGGCCCAGGCAGGCGACATTTTGGTTGCACTGGCCGTAGCGGAACTGAAAGCACCCGGTGACATACGAGTTGCAGCCATTCGGCCCGCATTGGCAGTTCGTCCCGTCGCACCCTGTCTCACAAAACGAGAAGCCACCACCGCATCCATTGGTGCACTTGCAGGTGGCGTTGCAGTCCATGTAGTAACGCGGGCCGTTGCAGAAGGACGAATTGTCCGCCATCCACCAACCGCCCATGACGGTGTTGGCGGGGCACCAGTTGTACCCGGAGATCTCGCAGCAGAATTCTGAGTACCCGGCGCAGCACGTCGAGCTGCAATCGCACGCTGTATTGGCGCACGAGCAGATCTGCCCGTAGGCCGTGCCGGGCCGCAAGGCAAGATCCAGACCGCCGCCGGTCGCGACGGCACTGCCCACGAACGCAGCACGGTTGATCAGGCTGCGGCGGGAGAGGCGGGCGCCGAGGAGGCGAGAGGCGCGAGCAACCGCGGCGTCGGTCAGTTTCACGACGACGACGCCCCCGCCCGGCTGAGGCGACGTACCTGGCTCTCGAGCGCCGCCAACGGCGCCATTGCGAGATACGTGAGCCACGCACCGACCGCGCTGGCGAACACCAGAGGAACGCCCGCCCAGGGCTGGTGCGCAAGGACGCTGCTCGTGGCCGTCGCCGGCGTCGCCGTCGCCACGGCCACCGCCGCGATCCCGAACAAAAGATCGAGCACGACGTGGAGCCAGGAGGCGGGTGTGTCGGCGCGTCCGAAGCACCCGCAGCTCGAGAGCGCCCCGCCCCTCACTCGGACGATCGCCGTCACGACGGCGAACACGATGTACGAGGCGGCGACGAGGCCTCCCGTCACTGGTCCGGGAGCCGCCAACGCCACGAGACCCAGAGTGGCCTCTGCGGCTGCACCCACGCGAGTCGCCACGCGCAGGGACCCGAGGGGCAGTCGGCGAAGCCCGGGGAGCGACCCGAGGGCTCGAGCCGTGTCACCGGGTCGGACGGCCTTCGCCACTCCGGCCCCGACGAGCAGCCCCGCAGCAACGAAATACAGTCCGATCAGTTCCACGACGCACCTCGGAGTGCCGACGTGGGACTGATGGTGAGTTCGCGCAGCAGGTCGTTCACTCGGGGGACGAGCACCCGACGGAGTGCGTGGTTCCCGAGGACGGCATAGAACGAGAAGGGCCTTCCGGCCTCGGTGAAGAACCACTGGGTGCCGGACTGACCAGCGATGCCCCGGCGGAGCGTGATGGTCGAGAAGTCACGGGGCCTGAGGTCTTGGGGTCTGCCCTGCTGCGCGAACAACGCCGTCCCGACGCTCTCCGGTCCGTACTCGAAGAGCGTGGCGTACACGTCGTCGGGCCGCATGAGGTTGACGGCGCCGCTCCCGAAGTCCCCGACGTCGTTCGGGATCGGAAACGTCGCGAACTGGGCCACCGGGTACGTCGTGGCACCTGGCGGCGCGGGCCGCACGAAGATCCGACCCTCGAACCCCTCCGGCAGGGAGGCCACGATGCCGTGAGCACCGATGGTGGTCATGACTCGTCGTTGGGGAACACGTCGCTGAGGGTCTCTGGATACAGGCTCGGATCACCCGGCCGGATCCCGGCCGCCAACAGCACTTCGTCTGCCGACGCCTCGCGCTCCGGTCCGTCCAGTCGCGCGCCGACGCGCCTCCTCGCCTGCGGCGCCGCCGCCCCGTTCGCATCGTGGTCGGCGCGGCGGACCAGATCGACCAGCTGCCCGACTTGATTGGCGACACCGTGACCGACCCGACGCCCGGTCGATCCGTCCACGAGCACGAAGAACGGCGAGCCCGGTACCTGATAGTCCAGCCACGCTTCGGTCGACATGACGACGGGAATGCGTCCCGTCGCCATCGACGCCACTTCCGAAGGGATCTCGAACTCGGGACCTTTCGTCACGATGACCGACCGGACCCGATCCGGAAAGTCGAGGTGCTCGGGCGTCTGGAGCTCGCGCCAGAACCCGGAGCAGGTCGTGCAGCCCGACGACAGGAAGGCGAGGAGCGTGAGCTGGTCGCTGTTGGACACCGAGAGGGCTCGAGCGTCTCCCGCCGGAGTCACGCCGGCGACATCCGGCACCGCGGCGCCGACCAAGGACTGTCCGCTGAGGACGGGAGGCGTGGACGCACCGTCATCCGCCAGAGAGGCGCCGTAGTCGTTGTTTTCCGGCAGAGCGGGGTCGCCGACCCCGACGCCGAGCTCGTGCAAGGACCGCAAGATGTCGGCATGGCTGCGGAGGAGGCCGGCGACCAGCACGCCCAAGACCAAGACCACGAACGTCACCACTACGACCAGCGCGACCATGCCGACTCCCTTCTCGGCCCCCAGTATCTACCGGAGCCGTCGGCGACGAGGAGCCAGTGGCCGACACCTGGACCTTCAACTCCCAGGACATGGCTGACAACTCCCAGGACATGGCTGACAACTCCCAGGACATGGCTCGGTCCGGCAACTCCTGGGCACGGCTTCGTCCAGCAATTCCAGGGCACGGCTCGGTCCGGCAACTCCAGGGCACGGCTCGGCCCGGGCTGATCAGCCAGATTCGATCGGTCGGACGGACGGATCAGGCGGCACGATCGGACGACGTGGGAAGCGACCGGCCTATCCTGTTCCGCGGTCATGACCGTGACGGAACTCTTCCTGCCCGATCCCGAGCCTCGCGAGATCCGATACACGGTGATCTCGGTGGACGACCACGTCGTGGAGCCGGCGCACACCTTTGAGGGAAGGATGCCCGCAGCGTTGGCCGACCGTGCACCGCGCATTGTCGAGACGCCGGAGGGACATCAGGTCTGGGAGTTCGAAGGGGAGCACTTCACCCAGGTGGGGATGAATGCTGTGGCCGGCCGTCGTCCCGAGACCTACGGCTTGGAGCCGTTCAGGTTCGACCAGATGCGTCCCGGCTGCTACGACGTGGAAGCGCGCGTCGCCGATATGGACCTCAACGGCGTGTGGGCATCCGTCAACTTTCCCTCCCAGATCACCGGTTTCTGCGGACGGGTCTTCTTCTCCTGCGCCGATCGCGACCTCGGGTTGGCCTGCGTGCGTGCGTGGAACGACTGGCTCTTCGAGGAGTGGTACTCCGCGCATCCCGATCGCATCGTGCCACTCGGCATCACGTACCTCAGCGACCCGGCGTTGGCCGCCGAGGAGATCCGCCGGAACGCGGCGCGGGGATTCACTTCTGTCACGTTGCCCGAGCGCCCGCACGCGGTGGGCCTTCCCTCCTTGTGGGACCGGACGCACTGGGACCCGATCATGCAGGCCTGCGTCGAGACAGGTTCTGTGGTCTCACTTCACGTCGGCAGCTCCGGGCTCATGCCGTTCCCGCCTGGGGGACCGGGATTACAACTCGGGGCAACGTTGTTCGGACAGCTGTCACTGGCCGCGTGCGCCGAGTGGCTGTGGTCCAAGTACCCGTTGTACAACCCGGAACTGCACATCGCTATGAGCGAGGGTGGAATCGGATGGGTCGCGATGCTGATCGACCGCTTGGACAATATGGTGGACCGCTCCGGCTACGGCAAGGGCTGGCAGATCCGGCCGTCGGAGGTGCTCCGGAGGAACTTCTGGTTCTGCACGATCGACGATCCTTCGACCATCGACACCCGCCACGCCATCGGGGTGGAGAACATCATGGTCGAGGTCGACTATCCCCATGGCGACGGGACCTGGCCGGACACTCAGAAGGTTATCGAGCGCTACTGGGGTGACATACCAGCGCACGAACTCCGCGCCATGTGCTGCGAGAACGCGTCTGCGCTCTACCGTCATCCACTTCCGGAGACCGTCGTACCTCGATAGCCGGCCGCATCAGGGGATTAGGCCGGTTGTCAGGGAGCTCGGGTCGGCTGTCGTCTGGGAGCTCGGGCCGTGTCGACTCTTCCCCACAGTGGTGACGGGCGCGAGGTCGTGACTTCGCCTTCCGGAGACACGAACCGCAATTCCTCGTTGGCGTTGCCCGACATGGACCAGCCCTTGGTGTGCACCAGGTGATGGTGGTGCGTGCACAGGATGACCAGATTGTCGAGGTCGGTGCGTCCGCCGGGTTTCCACGGCTTCACGTGATGGGCGTTCAAGAAGCGGACGTGGCCACAACCCGGAAAGCGGCAGTGCCGGTCTCGTCGCATCAACTCGCGACGCTGAGACCCGGTGGGAAAACGCCTGGCTCGGCCTTCGTACATCGTGTGACCCTCTTCGTCGTCGAGGGCGACGACAAGCTCCGCGTCACAGGCCATCCGCCGTACGACCTCGCTGGAGATCAGGCCGTCCCGGTCGAGCTCCGCCCAGAGCGTGTTCGACTCGTCAAGGAGAGTCGCAAGAGCCACGTGGGCGACGACGAGGTGGGGCGGCGGATCCGCCATCGCTGTGCTCCTCGCGCCGGTGGCGGCGCGGATAAGGAGCAGGAGCGCTTCGCCCAGACGCTCGTCGTAGGGGGTGATCCCGTCATTCCCCAGTCCTCTCGCGACGTTCTCGAGGTGCCCGCGCACCTCCGCATAGGCCTCTTTAGGCAAACGAGCTGTCATGGCGCAGCGGGAGTCGTTGAGGCGCAGGCTGGCGCGCTCGGGGCCGTCGGGTGGCGGCGCGCCCGTGGACTCGACTGCTTCACGGCGAGCGAGCTCGTTCAGCTCACGAACACTCCGGCCTTCCGACGCTTCTGACGCCCAGTGTGCGTCCGTCTCGGGATCGGCGATATCGACAACGGCGCGGAGCTGGTCGAAGCTCACCCGGCCCGATGAGAGCGCAGTCTGGAGGTGGGGCAAGTCGAAGAGACGCTCACCGACGTGCGCCATGACCCGTGCGCTGGCGGCGGAGCGCCGGCACCGCGCCGATATCCAGGCCTCGATGCTGGTCGCTCCCTCCGCGCGAAAGGCCTGACGCCGTGCCATCTCGCCGCTCAGCTGGGCCTCCCGGCCGCTCAGCGCATCCCGGATCTTTGCTGTGGTCACCATGTCCTGACGCAGATCCGCGTCGCTCATGTGCGCCAATTCGGCGTTGGTGAGAGGACTGAGGCGGACGGTAGCGGTGTCGGTCATCATCGCCCCAATGAACGGTCGGGCGGCGGGCGGTGCGTACCTGGGACGTGTCGGGGAAGGCGTACGTGCGCGGAGGTCCAGGGCGGGAGGCCTGGCGCGTGCGATGTGGCGATCGGTGAGAGCTGTCGGGGTTGGTGAGAGCTGTCGGGGTTGGTGAGAGCTGTGAGTTCAGTGAGAGGGTGTTCCGAACACCTCGGAGAGCTCGAACGGAACGGGCACGTCGAGCTGGTCGTAGGTGCAGGACGCAGGATCTCGGTCCGGACGCCACCGCACGAAAGAGGTGGCGTGGCGGAAGCGGTTCGACTGGAGGTGGTCGTAGGACACTTCGCACACCGCTTCAGGCCGGAGCGGTTCCCATGTCATGTCCTTGCCCGCGTTCCACCGGTTCATCGCTCCGGGCGCGCGGCCGGACGTCTGAGCCTCGGCCCACCCGGCCCATGGGTGGCCATCGAGGGCGCCGTCGCGGTAGGGCGAGAGCTCGCCCACGAGTTCGCGACGCCGGGCCACGCTGAATCCCGACGCGACGCCGACGTGGTGAAGCGTGCTTTCTGAGTCGTAAAGCCCGAGCAACATCGAGCCCACGCCAGCGCCGTCCTTGTGCGTACGGAATCCCGCGACCACGCAGTCCGCCGTCCGTTGGTGCTTGACCTTGAGCATGACCCGCTTGTCGGGCAGATAGTGAAGGTCCGATGCCTTGACCACCACACCGTCGAGGCCGGCGCCCTCGAAGCGCGAGAACCAGTCGGTCGCCTCGTCGGGGTCCTGCGTCGCCGGGGTCAGGTGCACCGGCGGGCGCGACCTGCGAAGCAGCTTCTCGAGGGACTTGCGACGTTGCGAGTAGGGCGCCTCCATGTATGACGTGTCGTCGTGCGCCAGCAGGTCGAAGGCCACGAAGGACGCAGGCGTCGCCTCGGCGAGCAGGCGAACCCGGCTGTCCGCCGGGTGGATCCGCTGCGAGAGCGCATCGAAGTCAAGGCCACCGGCCCCGGCGACGACCACCTCCCCGTCGACGACACACCGCTGCGGGAGTTCGCGCAAGAGGGCCTCGACCAGCTCGGGAAAGTATCGAGTGAGGGGCTTCTCGTTGCGGCTCCCCAACTCGACCGCGTCTCCGTCCCGGAACACGATGCAGCGAAAGCCGTCCCACTTCGGCTCGTAGAACAAACCTGGATCTCGAGGAAGATCACGGCTGAGCTTGGCCAGCATGGGCGCGACTGGAGGCCGGACAGGAAGGGAGAAATGAGTGCTTCCGGCTGAGGTGGAGGAGGTGGAGGAGGTGGACGTGGTGCGCTTTGGTCCGGAGGGGGTGGACGTGCTGCGCTTTCGTCTGGGCGAGGAGTCGGGAGTCACGCCGCCTCACCCTGGCCGTGGGAAGGGGCGGCCGCCCACGCCACGAGATCGTCGGCCGGCAAACGGTTGACGACACGGTCGGCGGGCACGCCGGCGGCGGCTGCATTGCGGCAGCCTCGGCCGAGCCACTCGAGTTGCCCGGGAGCGTGGGCGTCGGTGTCGATGGCGAAGGTGCACCCGAGCTCGATGGCCAGGCGCAACAGGTCCTCGGGCGGGTCCTGGCGCTCAGGACGGGAGTTGATCTCGACGGCCGTGCCGGTGCGGGTGCAGGCGGTGAAGACAGCCTCGGCGTCGAAGGTCGACTGAGGGCGGCCGCGGCCGACGATGAGGCGCCCGGTGCAGTGGCCGAGGATGTCGGTGTGCGGACTCTCGACCGCCGCGATCATTCGGGCCGTCATCTGTGGTGCCTCCATGCGCAGCTTGGAGTGGACGCTGGCGACGACGACGTCGAGCTCGCCCAGCAGGTCCAGGTCCAGGTCCAGGGTGCCGTCCTCGAGGATGTCGACTTCCATGCCGGTCAGGATGCGGAACGGCGCCAGCTCCTCGTTCAGCTCGGCGACGTCGGCGAGCTGACGGCGGAGGCGCTCCTCGTTGAGGCCGTGGGCCACCGTCAAGCGGGCGCTGTGGTCGGTGAGCACGAGGTACTCGCGGCCGAGCGCTCGGGCCGCCTCGGCCATCTCGCGGATGGGGCTGCCACCGTCGGACCAGTCCGAGTGCGAATGGCAGTCGCCGCGCAACGTCTGGAGGATCGCCGCTCCGGGGCCGTCGCCGTCGAGCTCGAGGTCCGCACTCGGCGCCTCGGCCTGCAGTTTCGAGAGGTAGGCAGGTACCTCGCCCCGGAGCGCCTCGGTGATGACCTGTGCCGTCGACTTGCCCACACCCTCGATGCGCTGCAGCCGCCCCGCCTGGGCCATGGCCTCGAGGTCCTCGTGGGGGACGCCGGCGATCGCCCGGGCGGCGTTGCGGAAGGCGCGGACTTTGTAGGTCTCCGCCCCGCTGCGCTCGAGTCGGAACGCGATCTGGTTGAGAGCATCGAGCGGGTCCACGACTAACGAGTCGTCCCTTCGACGATCACCGTTTCACCGATCCCGGTCTCCGCACATCGCACATCGCCATCGCACATCGCACACCGCCATCGCCGTCGCACACCGCTCATCCCTCACCACCGTCGCCGTCGACCTTCCGGGCCCGGCTCGGCGCCACCCGGGTGGGCTCGTCGGGCATCTTGGGGTACTGCGGTGGCCACGGCGCATCGAGCAGGCCGGCATCCCGGTCCGCCGCCGCCATGTCCAGCAGCGGCTGAATCGACTGGGGCGCCAGCGCGATCTCTGCCCAGGGGTCGCCCCGGCGCCGGACGAGGTCAGGGACCGAACGGATCGTGAGCTCGTCGGGGAGGACGGTCTCGACCTCGTCCCACGAGAGCGGCGTCGAGACCTCTCCGCCGACCCGGGGCCGGGCGAACCAGGCTCCGAAGACCGTCTTGTGCGGCGCGTTCTGGTTGAAGTCGACGAAGACGCGGCGACCGCGCTCCTCCTTCCACCAGCTGGCCGTGATCTGCTCGGGGTGCCGGCGTTCGAGCTCCCGGGCCAGGGCCAGCGCGGCGGCGCGGACCTCGATCGAATCCCAACGAGGTTCCAGCCGGAGGTACACGTGCAGCCCGTGGCTCCCCGTCGTCTTCGGGTACCCGCGCAGTCCGAGCTCTGCCAACAGGTCCCGGCAGAGCAACGCGGCGGCACGCACCTCTTCGAAGCCGATTCCCGTCGTCGGATCGAGGTCGATGCGCAGTTCGTCGGCATGCTCGGGGTCGGCTGCTCGATACGGCCACAGGTGCAGCCCCAGGCACCCGATGTTCACGGCCCAGACCACGTGCGCGAGGTCGGCGACCACGAGCGCGTTCGAGGTCGTCCCGTTGGGTGTCGACACCGTGGTCGACTGCAACCAGGCGGGGGCCCCGTTCGGGATTCGCTTCTGGTAGAAGGACTTCCCAGACGCGCCTTCGGGAAAGCGTTGGAGCATCGCCGGCCGTCCGCCGGCCGTGTTCAACAGGTGCTCACCGATGTCGAGGTAGTACGAGACCAGGTCGAACTTCGTCGCATCGAGCGCCGGGAAGTAGACCTTGTCGGGTCTCGAGACCAGGATCTCGCGGCCGGCGACCTCGACGGGTCGTCCGTCCTCCTTGGCCTTGTCCTTGTCGTTTTGTCCTTGTCCTTGGCCTTCGCCTTGGCTTCACCTGCCACGACCGGAGAGCCTAGGCGGGTCGCTGCGGCGGACCGCTAGCGAAAGAGTGCGTCGAGGACCCGTTCGAGGCGCCGCTCGCCCGCGCCGGCCGGCCCCGCCGCCGACCTCATTTTGAGGGGCGCGGGCGCGGTGAGCAGAGGCAGCGACGTCAGACGCGTGGTGCGATCCCGCACCCGCGACGAGTACAGGCGACCCAACCTGCGGTTGCGGTTGGAGCCGAGCACGATGGCGTCGGCCGAGCGCTCGCGGCGACGGCCACGATTTGGCGCGGCACACCCCGGTACGAAGAAACGCGCACCGACCCGTTGGCCCGCACCCCGGTGTCGGCCAGGTCCTGCACCGCCAGCGTCACCAGCTCGGTCGCCTCGCTCCTGGTCCGGAGCGTGAGACCGTTCGCACCGACGACGCGCTGATTGACGTGGAGCACGTGCACCGAAGCGCCCGTGCGCCGCGCCAGGGCCCCAGCGAAGAGTGCGGCCATCTCGCCCGCAGGGGAATCGTCGAGTGCGAGGAGGATTCGATCGAACATCGTGTCCTTCCGAGGCGGTGATGTTAACGCAGCTCAGTGCCGCGGGCCCGGGATCGTCCCGCCCGCCCGGGATCATCGCGCCCCGCCCGGGATCGTGGCCGCCGGACCGGGACCTAGGGTGAGGGCCCACCATGGCGACATGCCTCGTGGTCCAACATGCGCCCGCGGAGTCGGCGTGGATGGCGGGCGACGCCCTGTGTCGGGCGGGGGTCACGCTCGATGTGCGCCGGACCTTCGCCGGGGACGAGATACCGGCTGACACCTCTGATACCGACGGCCTCGTCGTGATGGGCGGTCCGATGTCGGCTGCGTCGGACGAGGAGTTCGCAACTCGGGGCGCCGAGGTGGCGCTCGTCGCCGACGCGTTGGCGCTCGGTGTGCCGACGCTGGCCATCTGCCTCGGTGCGCAGCTCCTGGCCCTGGCCGCGGGTGGCCGCGTCCACCCGGGCGAATCCGGACCCGAGATCGGTTGGGATCCCGTCGAGCTGACGCCCGACAGCAGCTCCGACCCTCTGTTCTCCGGCTGGCCCGACCGCCTCGCCGTCCTGCATTGGCACGGCGACACGTTCTCCCTGCCGTCCGGCGCCACCCGGCTCGCCACCAACCATCGCTATGCCAACCAGGCGTTCCGCGTCGGGAGGGCGGCGTGGGGGATGCAATTCCATATCGAGCTCACGAACCGTGCCGTGGAGGGCTTCCTCTCCGCCTTCTCGTCCGACCTCGACCCGGGCCAGGCCGAGTCAATCCGAGCCGCAACGCCCGACGCCCTCCGCGCGCTCGACCCGTCGTGTGACCTGCTGTTCGGCCGATTCGCCGCCCTGGTCTCGCAGCACGCCTTCGGCGGCGGCCGTCCCGCCGACGCCTCCGGAACCGGAACCTGACGCCCTCGACCGACCGCGTCGACCGGATCGATCAGATCAAGTCGGCCAGTGCCTCCCAACCGTCCGGTGGTGGCCCGAGGCGCCAGAACTGCTCGGGAACCCGGCCCTCGAGGCGCGCCGACAGCGCGTGGTCGCGCTCCAGCGGGGCAATCTGTGACCGGTAGCACCAGATGGCGCGACGCTTGCGATCCTCGTCGGGCACGTGGGGGACGATGGCGGGCGTCGGCCACGGCCGGCTTCGCAACAGCTTGGCCACGCGCCAGGCCAGCAGGCCCGGCAGATGCTTGTACCCGTGGTCTTCGTAACAGAACCATTCCCGGTTGGGTTGGTCTTCCCGCACCTTCAAGCAGGCGTCGTGCACCATGACGTGGTCGGGGTTGGCGAGACCCATGGGGAAGAACACCGCGGTCGGATCGAGCTCGGCGATGGTTGAGGAGAGGACCGGGGCGACCTCGTCCGGCGTGGGACGGTCGGCGGGCGCCAGGTACTGGTGGTCCGAGAACTCGAGCCAGCGGTAGTCCGACTCGAGCACGGCCATCGCCGCCGCGTCCTCCTCCCGCCGCACGGCCACGACGTCGTCGCCCCCCACGAACCCCCCCAGTGCGTCCCACTCGGTCGGCTCCTTCGGGTACGCCGGCGGGCGGCCGCCGAGCACCGTGACGACGGTGGTGGCTTCGTAGCTGGCCAAGAGGTGGCCGGCCCCCATCGCGGCGTCGTCGAAGTGCGGGGACACGGCGACGATGCGGGTGAACGCGCCGGGGTCGACCTCGCCCCAGGTCGGTTCGGCGAACGTCACGGCCGGATCATACGGCCAGGTGACGCCGGAACGCGGGGAGCAGCGTGCCGATCACCGCCGCGCCGACGATGCATGCCAGCCCTCCGGAGACGACCGCGAACTCGACCGTCGTCAGCGCGGCTACGGCACCCGACTCCATGTCGCCGAGTCGCGGGCCGCCTTGGACCACCGCCATCTGGATGGAGGACATACGGCTGCGGAAGCGTTCGGGAACAGTGCTCTGGAGCATGGTGTTGCGCAGGACGGCCGAGATCACATCGGCCCACCCGGCGACCGCGAGCAGCACCAGCGCGATCCAGAGCGTGTCGATCAGACCGAAGACGGCGATGGCCACCCCCCACACCGAGACGGCCACGATCACGGCCCATCCCTGCCGTCGAAGCGTGGGCACCCACCCGGTGGTGAGGGCTCCGACGAGTGCTCCCACACCGGGCGCGGCATACAGGAAGCCGAGCACCACCGTCCCTCCGCCGAAGACATTCGTCGCCATGGCGGGGAAGAGCGCCCGAGGCATCCCGAACACCATGGCGTTGACGTCGATGACGTAGACGCCCTGGAGCGCCTGGCGCGTCCGCAGGAAGCGGATGCCCTCTCGGATGGACTGCCACGGCGGGAGAGTGCCGGCGTCGTGTGCCGGCGGAATCGGCGCCAGGAGGGCCGACGTGACCAGCGCCACCAGGAAGGAGACCGCATCGAGCCCGTAGACGAGCGGCAGCCCGATGGTCAACAGGATGCCCGACAAGGCGGGACCCACCACCGTCCCGACCTGAATGATGATCTGCATCATGGCGAAGGCCGCCGGGAGGTGCTGCCGTTGGACGAGGCCGGGGACCGCCGCCATGCGGGCCGTGCTGGAGAAACCCATGAAGCCCGCGGCGAGGGCGCTCACCACGTACAGCGCGGCCAGCGAGGGGTGGGGGAGCGCCGCGTTGACCGCCATCGCGCCGCTGGTGAGCGCCAGCACGACCGAGGTCCACACCATGATGGCGCGCTTGTCCACCTTGTCTCCGACCGGTCCGGCACTCAAGGCTCCGACGAGGAACGGGACGAGCTGGACCAGGCTGATGGCGCCCACTTGGAACGACGAATGGGTCGTGCTGTAGACCTGGTACGGAATCGCCACCACGGTGAGCTGATTGCCCAGCATGGAGACCAGCTGGCCGGTGAATACGAGGCGGAAGTCGCGGCCCTCCCTCAGCGGAGTGGTGTCGACGAGGATGCGGCCCGCCATGCGGTGTGTTCAGGCCAGCCGCCGCCCGAGCTCGCGCACCGGGATGGCCCACGCGGCCGGCCAGTCCCGGGTCCGCAACAACGCGTCGCTGCCGCCGTCGCAGAAGACGACGGAGCCGCAGAAAAAGGCGGCGTCGGGGCCGACGAGGAACTCGACCAGTGCGGCGATCTCCTCCGGTCGGCCGGGTCGACCCACCGGAATTGGGAGCATGTCGAGGAGGGGCGCCGTCTCCGCGTCGGCTCTCATGGCGGCCACCATCGGCGTGTCGATCATGCCGGGTGCGATCGCGTTCAGTCGGAGTCCGCTCCCGGCCCACTCGGGACCGCATGCCGCGCCGCGGACCCAGTGGGCGACCGCCAGCTTCGCTGCCGGGTAGGCGACCAAAGAGCCATGGGTGTCGGCGAGACCTGCGGCAGCGGCCTCGTCGTGGTCCAGGCAGGCCGCGACGATCTCCGAAGGGATGCCCGGCTGCACCGTCGTCGAGTTGGAGCTGATGGCGACGGCTGCCGCCCCTGGCTCCATGAGCGGTCGCAGGCCGTTCAAGACGTCGACGGTCCCGAAGTAGTTCACCGACGTCAGGAGGGAGCCCGCCCGGTCCGGGGAGCCCCCGAGTCCGGCGCACGTCACGACGGCGGCCAGCGATCCGCCCGAGTGTCCGGCTGCTTCCGTGACGGCGTGCGCTCGCCCATCCGGCGTCCCGAGGTCCGCCACCACGTCGACCCCCTCGCGTTGCTGTACGTCGACGCCGACGACGTGCCAGCCCGCTGCCCCGAGCCGCGCTGCGCAGGCGGCTCCGATCCCGGACGCGGCGCCGGTGACGACGGCACTGCGCTCAGGCAGCGCGGCGTCCCTTGAGCAACGCCAGCGCCTTGTCCGCGTGGCTTCCCATGGAGACTTCGGAGTGGATCACTTCGAGCACCGTTCGGTCGGTGTCGATCACAAAGGTGATCCTCTTGTTGGGCAGGAAGCTCGGTCCCCGCTTGGCACCGAGCTGCGACGCCACCGCCCGGTCGGGATCGGAGAGAAGCGTGAGGCCGAGGGACTCCTTCTCGTCGAACTGTCGCTGCTTGTCGACCGGGTCGGCACTGATGCCCACCGGCTGCGCCCCCACGGCGGCGAACTCGGCCTTGAGATCCCGGAAGTGGCAGCTTTCCTTGGTGCAGCCGTACGTCATGGCGGCGGGGTAGAAGAAGAGCACCACCGGACCGCCCTCCAGCAGTTGACTCAGCGATCGGGCGGTGCCGCTCTGGTCGGGCAGTTCGAAGTCAGGGACCACGTCTCCTTTACGCATCCACTCAATGTAGGGCGGATGCGACGTGGTCTGCCCGGGGGATTCGGACTACCCCTCGAAGCGGAATCCGACCCCTCGCACCGTCACCAGGTGCCGCGGGTTGGCCGGGTCGGGCTCGATCTTCCGGCGCAGCCGCTTGATGTGGGTATCGAGGGTGCGGGTGTCAGTCAGCTCCTGGTCCCACCAGAGTCGGTCGATGCACCAGTCCCGCGTGACGACTTGCCCGCTGTGTGACATCAGCAGGGCCAGCAGGTCGAATTCCTTGCGCGACAGGTCGACCGCGACGTCGCCGACCGTGACCTCACGTCGGCCGGCATCGAGTCGCACCGGTCCGGCGGCCAGGACCTCTTCATGGTGCTCGGCCACCGCCACACCCCGGCGGAGGACGGCGCGCATCCGGGCAACGAGCTCGCGCAGCCGGAACGGCTTCGCCACGTAGTCGCTCGCGCCCAGCTCGAGCCCGAGCACAATGTCGACTTCCGAGTCACGCGCCGTCACCATGATGATCGGCACCGGCTTGAGGGCGCGCATCTGCTGGCAGATCTCGATGCCCGACTGGTCCGGGAGCATCACGTCGAGCAGGACGAGATCGGGATGAACCCGATGGAAGAGCCGAAGCGCCTCATGACCGTCGCCCGCACTCTCGACGGTGAAACCCTCCCTGGTCAGTCCCGACGCGAGCGCCTGGCGGTACGACTCCTCGTCGTCGACGACGAGCACGAGCGGCCGGCTGTCACGTTGCGCCCCGCCGAGCGTGGTCCGCCCCGATGCAGCCGGTGCGTTCGCGATGGCCATTGGGGATCGACCTCAGGCGGCGTCGTCGGTGGTGGAGCGGTGGCGAAGGGCAGGCGACGACGATGGCCGGGGGGGTCGCACCGGCGCCGCCTGGCTTGTGCGTGGGGAGGCGAAAACCCACGCTTTGATCACCAACGACCCGATGAACCCGAAGCGGTGTGAGCGCTGCGGCGGGAACACGATGACCTCGGCCAGGTCGCCCTGGCCGTGATGGCCGTCACCCGCCGGACCGGGACGGGGGTCCAGACGGGTGCTGAACGTGACGTTCATGCTGGCCATCGCTCGTCACGCTACGGAGCAGAAGTAAACGCGCTGTGAATCGGTAGCGACCAACAAGTGTACTGAAGATGAACTCTTTCGACGCTGTTCGTTACGCTGCGATCAGACGACCGGCTGACGGCTGACGGCTGACGGCTGACGACGAAGTGGGAGGAAGAAATGACGGAGGCAATGGGTCACGGCGTGAACCAGCGCAAGGCGATCCAGATGACGCCTGAAGAGGTGGATTCGTTCCTGGCCGAGCGACGGGCCATGACCATGTGCTCCATCTCACCCGACGGCTCCATCCATGCAGTCGCCATGTGGTACGGCTTCGTCGACGGGTGCATCGGAGTGGAGACGAAGACCAAGTCCCAGAAGGTGCAGAACCTCCGCCGTGACCCGAGGCTCACGCTGTTGTTCGAGGACGGCGACTACTACGACGAGCTCCGGGGTGTGGAGCTCGTGGGCAAAGCCGAGATCATCGAGGATCCCGACCAGCTCTTCACCCTCGGCGTCAGCGTCTACGAGCGATACACGGGTCCCTATACCGAGGAGGTGAAGCCCTTCGTCGACGTGATGTTGAACAAACGGGTCCTCGTGAAGATGCACGTCGAGCGCACGGTCAGCTGGGACCATCGAAAGCTCGGGCTCCCTCCGACGCGCCCGGCGTGAAATTCGGCTTCGCCGTGCCGGTGGCGGTGCCCCCGGCACGCGCCATCGCCGCCTATTCGTCCCCGTCGTTTTACGAGAGCCGTGAAGACATCGCCGTACTCGGCGCGGCCGAGCACGGAGGTGCGCTCGAGGTCCACTACCGGTTCAAGGGGCACGTGTCGGGCGCCGTCCGGAGGGTCGTCGACCCGGACAAGCTCTCGTGGCTCACGCGGATGTCCGTGATGAAGGACGAGCTCCGCTGCATGTGGGACATCGTCCCGGACCACTATCCCGATCGACTGTCGTCGAATGGCCGCTATACCTTCGACACACAGGAGGGTGGCACGCTCGTCAGCGTCGATGGCGAGCTCAACGTCCGTGTGCCGTTGGTCGGGCGTTCGGTGGAGCGCGTGATCGTTTCGGGTTTGCGCTCCTATATCGAGGCGGAGGTGGCGAGCATCCCGGCCTTCGTCTCCTGAAACGGCCACATTCCGGTCGGCGTCGGCGCGTCGGCCCGGTACGTCAGCCCCAGTACAAGGTGGCCGCCTCCTTCCGAGCCCGTCCGTTCAGGTGGCAGCCGCCTTGAGCAGCTGCATCATGCCCTCTTCGATCCCCGCCGTCAGCACGTCGAGGTCGGGTGCCGAGTCGTAGTCCCCCGTGATGCCGAAGTTGACCTCTCCGTCGTACGAGAAGATGGCGACCCCGATCCGTACCTGGGCGGCCAGGGGGACGTAGGGAAAGGCACGCGCCATGCGGCGACCGGCGGCATAGAGGGGGACCTGCGGGCCGGGAACGTTCGTCGTGACCGTGTTCACGTTGCGCTGCGCCGCCCTGGTGGCCAGCCGCATGCCCATGGCGAGCAGCATCGGTGGTGCGAAGCCCGACATCGACGTCAACGCTTCGCCCGCCAGCGCCTCCTTGGAGTCCTTGAGATCCTTCATCTGCTCGGACACCGCTTGGAGCCGCAGCGTGACGTCCTCGATGTCGACCGGCAACTCGGCGAACATGGCCGAGACCTTGTTGTCGAAGCTGCCGTCACCGATCGCTCGTCCCGATTCGTCGCGTGGTCGGACCGACACGGGGACGAGCGTGCGCACGACGCGGTCGACGCTCTCGCCTCGTGACAGCAAAAGCTCGCGGAACCCGTTGGTGATGCGCGGCGAGCACGACGTCGTTGAAGGTGCCACCGAGCTCTCGGCGCACCGTCTTGATGTCTTCGACGGAGGTGGACGCCCAGGCGTAGCGGCGATGTGGTCCGAGCGGACCGTTGAGGGACGAGAGCGGGGTCGGGCGCACGAGCCCGCCCATGGCCACCAGACCGCTCGTCACCTCCGCCGCGTAGCGTGCCATGCGTCGCGGGGCACGCGGTTGCGGCTCTCGCCGCGCGTGCGAGCTCGTAGGGCGAGAGGAGGAGGTCGACGAGCGCTTCGGCGGCGAGTGCGAGTCCGGAAGGCGTCGGGGCGGGGACCAGCGGCGGGAGCGGTCGGCCGCTCGGCCTCGGCGCTCTGGTCCATGAGCACCGAGAGCATGTCGGTACCCGACACGCCGTCGACCATGCGCATGGTGGGCCTTGGACAGCATGGCCCAGCGGCCGCCCTCGAGCCCCTGGACCACCCAGATCTCCCACAGCGGCTTGGTGCGATCGAGCGGCTGCTCCATGACCCGGCCGACCAGGCTGCCGCAACTCGGCTTCGCCGCCCGGGGACGGCAGCGCGGTGTGGCGGACGTGGTAGTCGAGGTTGAAGTGGGGGTCGTCCACCCAGACCGGTCGTCCCAGGTCGAAGGGCACGAACTGCACCACCTGCCGGTAGCGCGGGACGAGCTCGAGCTTGGCCTCGATCATGGCCATGACCTCGTCGAACGGAGGTTCGGGTCCCTCGAAGACCGCCACCGAGGCGATATGCATGTGCGACGACGTCGTCCTCGATGTGGAGGAACGAGGCGTCCATCGGGCTCAACCGGTCAGGGCTCATCAGAGCCTCCCTTCGCCTCTACCCGAGGCTATCGAGACGAAGGCGCGACGTCTCCCGGCTTGAAGGGTTCGCAGGGAGCCGCCGAGCTCAGCCGGCGGCGCTCGTGCTCGCAGCTGTGGCGCCGGTCACGCCGCCGAGCGAAGCCAGAAAGGGCGTCGAGTGGATCCGCCGGCGTGTCTCTTCGTAGGCCGCTTCGACCACCTGCGGCCCCCGGTCCTCCGCCATGGTGAGGAGCCCCATGACCCGGCGGGACTCGGCGCCGGGCTCCAGGCGGATCACCGCGGTGCCGGCTTGCTGGAGCTTCACCGCCTCGCGCTCGATGCGGCGATGGACGCTCCGCCGGAGCAGGCCGTCGGCGCCGTGCGCCCGCCCGTGCGCGGCCGACATGGACGACACGATCACGACGAGGTCCAGCGACTCGGACCGCAGGACGTCTGCGTTCGTCACCGAGTGCACGCCTCCGTCGAGATACTCCGTGCCGCCGATCGACACCGGTCGGAAGTAGACGGGGATGGCGCACGACGCCAGGACGGCGTCGGCGAGCCTCGAATCCGGTGACCCTGGTCGGCCGAAGACGACCCGTGCGCCGTCGCTGCGACGGACGGCGCAGATGCGCAGACCGTCGGGCCAACGGCTTCCGATGAGCTCGTCGAGCCCCTTGGCCCGGGCGGAAATGTCGATCTGGCCGCGGGGTGCGAGCGTCGCCGCAGCCACCTCGGGACGGAAGGCCAAGGGACGTCCGCCGCGCGTGCGATCAGTGCCGGCGTGGGCAGGTTCCACGGTCGGAGCACGTCCATGACGGTGGGGGCCGGGAGCGGTCCGGCGTCGTCGGGCAGGATCCGCCGAAGGATGTCGCCACCGCGCCGGGACGTCGGCACCCCGTACAGCGATGCCGCCAGGTCCGTCGCCGGCACGCCCACCCGCAGTGCGGCGCCCGTGACCGAGCCGGCCGACGTGCCGACGATGACACTGGCCCGCCGCGCGTCCCAACCGATCTCGCGTTCGAGCGCGGCCAGCACCCCGGCCTGGTAGGCCTGACCGACGACGCCGCCGGCCCCGAGCACGAGGCCGATGGCGGGACCCTCGTGGGACCGCATCCCCCCTTTCTACCCGCATCTTCCGAAGGCCAGACGTCGTCGAGGGGTTGTTGCACTGCTGGTGGAGCCGGATGTCGGGGCGACCCCGCCGGTTCATCGTGCCGGTTGACCAGGGCGGCTCCCTAAGGTGACCCCGACCATGACGGAAGCAACGAGGGTCCTCGCCGTTCTCGGAGGCGTCGTCCTCATCGTTGCAATTCTGGCGACGCGGTGGCCACGCTCGTAGTGACGCAGGGCGACGCGGGCATCTGGCGGCCAACGCGAATCTTCTACGCCGGGACGTGGCGGGCGACGCGGGCGTTCGTCGCACGAGCGCCCGATCGGCTGGGCGAGTTCGTGCTCAACGTCTACCCGCGCTCTCGTTGCTGGCGCTCCTCGTCCTGTGGCTGGCCGGGCTCATGGTCGGCTGGTCGCTGGTCTACTGGGGGGCAGACGCGCACGTGTCGGGCGCGCCGGACTGGGGTGGTCTCGTCTACTACGCGGGTGCGTCGTTGGTGACCCCGCTCTTCGGCTCGGCGCACGGTGCGGTGGTGCGCATGCTCACACTCGTCGAGACGCTCACGGGAGTGGCGACGATCGCGTTGGTGATCTCGTACCTCCCCGCGCTCTACGGCGCCTACAGCCGCCGCGAGTCGCGGCTGCTCACGCTCGACGACCCCCGGGGGGGCCGCATCACACCCGTCCGCGTGATCGCGGTGAACGCACCGGGCGCCGACCTCGAACTGCTCTACCGCTCCTTCGGAGAGTGGGAACAATGGATCGCCGACGTCCTCGAGAGCCACGTCTCGTACCCGATGCTCGCCCTCTTTCGTTCCCAGCACCAGGGTCAGTCGTGGGTCACCGCGCTCGGCGTGGTGACGGACGCGGCCACGCTCGCTTCGGCGTGCATCGAGGGGGCTCGGAACCGGGAGCCCTACTTCGTCTACCGGCGTGGGCGCCGGGCGGTGCTGGAGATATCGAGCCGTCTCCACGCCCCCTCGAAGGTGGAGCCGACGTGGCTCGTCGAAGAGAACTTCGAGGTGGCCTGGGGGCAGTTGTGCGAGCTCGGCGTCCCGCTCCGGGACAAGGCGTCGGCGTGGGCCGACCTTCAGGAGCTCCGCTCGACGTACGGCGCCGCGCTGGAGAACCTGATCGTGTTCCTGGTCGCCCCGCGGCTTCTGGGGCCACTCGGCAGAAGCCACGGTGGCCGAGGAGGTGGCCCAGGCCGCGGCGGCGGCGCGACGCGCGGCACGCGGCGGCGGGTAGACCCGTTCATATCGTGCCCGTGCCGTTGCCGACACCCGACACCGTGAACTTGACGCCGCCCGACGCGGCCGAGGCCCAGCTCCTGGCGGACGGCGTTGCGACGGCCGTCGCCGGTGCCGAGGGCCTGCTTCCGGTGCAGGAGCGGCTCATCGAGGCGTTCTTCCCGGCCATGACCGGGCACCACGTCGAAGTCGGAGGACGCCCTGCCGTCGACCCGGACGAGCTCGCCGCCGCGCTGCTCGCGTCGCGACGCGGCATTCCGCTCACGCGCCGTCCAGGTGATGCTGCTGTGCGCGCTGGTGCGGAACCCGATGCCGCCGGACGTAGCCGAGAACGTGTGCGAGTTCGCTCGTGCCCTCGGGGTCGAGGAGGGCATGCTCGACGTGGCCCGGGACTTCGCCACGGGGACGCTGGGCCTCGCCGTCGTCGACTTCCAACGGAACGGGTACACGGGGGCGTGGGACGAGCACCAGGCGGCGGCGGCGGTGCACGCCTCGCGGGATCTCGGAGCGTGGGAATTCGCCCTCGACGACGCGGAGCTGGCCCTGCGCTGGGCCGCGCTGGAGGAGCTGCCGGCGGACACCATCGGCCGCAAGGTCTGGGAGATGTACCGGGCCCGCGGCTTCCACTTCCCCGGGAACCCCGGCTCAGCCCCGCCGTTGCTGGCGCAACACGACTGGGTGCACGTCCTGGCCGACTACGGCACGACCGTCGAGGCCGAGGTCGAGGTCTTCGGGCTGATTGCGCGGGCCAACGACGACATGCACGCCTTCTCCCTCCTGGCCATGGTGATCTCCCTCTTCGAGACCGGCCTGTTACAACACGGTGTCGGTCTTTTCGACGCCTCGCCCGGGCACTTCTCGGGGAACCCGGGCATGGCGGTGCGGCTGTCCGACGCCATGCGCCGCGGCGCGCTGTGCCACGACGAGGTCGCGGGTTCGGACAGCGTGGACTTCCTGGCCCTCGACTGGTTCTCGGTCGCCGGCGTGTCGTGCGACGAGCTGCGGGCGCGCTTCCACCTCGTCCCCAAAGCCGCGGCGGCGGTGGAGGCCGGCTCTGTCGGCCCGTGGGAGCCCGGAGGCATCAGCCCCTTTCAGCTGAATGCGGGACGCGAGCTGGCGGACGCGATCGGCTCTCGATACGACGCCTACGGCGCGTCCCTCTGAGTCCTACGACTCGAGGAACCGCAGCACGGCGAGGACCCGGCGGTGGTCGTTGGGCGAGACCGGGAGATCGAGCTTGGTGAAGATGTTGGCCACGTGCTTCTCCACCGCTCCTTCGGAGACGACGAGGGCCGAGGCGATGGCGCCGTTGGACCTGCCTTCGGCCATCAGCCCGAGCACTTCGCGCTCCCGTGCCGTCAGCGCAGAGAGGGAGTCGGAACGGCGGGTCACGCCGAAGAGCTGGGTGACGACCTCCGGATCGAGCGCGGTGCCACCCACCGCCACGCGCTCGAGTGCCTCGACGAAGTCCTTGACGTCCGCGACACGGTCCTTGAGCAGGTAGCCGATCCCGGCGGCGTCGTTCGCCAGGAGGTCGGCGGCATAGCGCGTCTCGACGTACTGGGAGAAGAGCAGGATGCCGAGGCCCTCGTACTGCTCGCGCAGCTCGAGGGCCAGCCGCAGGCCCTCGTCCGTGAAGGTGGGCGGCATACGGATGTCGATGACGGCGACGTCGGGCGGGTGGTTCACGACCGAGCTCCGCAACGCGTCGGGATCGCCCACCGCGCCGGTGATGGCGAACCCGCGGTCGACGAGGAGCTGGACCAGGCCGTCGCGCAAGATGGCCGAGTCCTCGGCGATGGCGACTCGAAGGGCACCCGACATCAGGCGGCGAGCGGGAGGTCGACGGTCACCACGGTGGGTCCGCCCGTCGGGCTCACCAGGGTCAGGCGCCCGTCGACGGTCCGGACGCGGTCGGCCAAGCCGGCCAGCCCGCTCGAGGACGACCCGACGGAGGTGGCGTACGCGCCACCCTGCCCGTCGTCTCGGACGACGAGGCGCAACCACGACCCCTGTTGGGTGCAGGACACCGATGCCCGTGACGCCAGTGCGTGCTGGGCCACGTTCGCCAGCAACTCCGCCACGCAGAAGTAGGCGATGGCCTCGATGGCCGGCGTCGGGCGCGAGCGGAGATCCACGGTCAGCTCCGTCGGCACGGCACTGCGGGCTGCCAGCGTCGCCAGAGCCCCCTCCAGTCCGATGTCGAGGGCAGGGGGATGGATGCCCCGCGCGATGTCGCGCAGTTCGGTGATGGCCTCCTTGGCCCCCCGGTGTGCCTCGTCGACCAGTTGGCGCACCCGGTCGACGTCGACCTCGCCGGGCGCCTCGAGCTTCTCCTTGGCCATCCCCAGGCGCATCGCAAGCGCGACGAGCTGCGCCTGGGTCCCGTCGTGCAGGTCGCGCTCGATCCGCCGCAAGGTCGCCGCCGACGCGTCCACCGTATGGGTCCGCGCCTGCTCCAACGACCGCACGCGGGCGGTGACCGGGTCCGGTCCGAGCAGTGTCCGCACGAAGATGCGGTCGACGTTGATGAAGCCGCGCATCACCCACGGTGCGGCCAGGAGGAACACGATGCCCGCGAGGAACAGCCCGAGGTCGTGCCCGAAGTTGTTGTTCTGGACGTCGAAGCCACCGGGCCGGAAGAGGTCGTGTACCAGGCCGAAGGTCCCCGGGCTTCCGGGATTGTTGTCTCCCCGGGAGAGGAAGGGGTGGAGGAGGCAGACCGCGGCGTCCCACCAGAGGCTGAACGCGACGTAGAAGCCCAACACGGTCCATGGCACCTTGACGAGGAGGTACCCGACGCTGCGCCAGCCGGCCCGGTCGCGTAGTGCAGCGCCCAGCCAGCCGAAGAACCCGCGTCGGTGCTCGAAGGGCTCCGGATCGAGGACGGGCTCACCCAGCATCGACCGGGCGAGGCGCCGGTGCCATGTCCCGATCCCGCGGGCGCTCCGGACCGACAGCGCGAGCACGCCGAGTCCGATGATCGTGATGGCGAGGACGACCCCGATGAGCAAAGTCCACCCGACGAAGACCAGACCCGCAGCAGCCAGTCCGCCGCTGATGAGGAAGTAGCCCAGTTCGACCCAGGCCCGCTTGGTGAACGGCTCGCGCACCACGCGACGGACGAGGACCCGCGCCTGCGCGACCTGTTGGTCGGTGATGGTGAACATGGGTTCTCGCTGGCGCGCGGGTGGCTCCTCCGGCGTCACGTGGACGTCCGGATCAGGCGTCATGGGGACGTCCGGACCGTGCACGCGGCAGGTTCGGGCGTCCAGGCCGGAGCGGCCCTGACCACTGCGATTCCCTGCACGATGAGACCTCCCGTACGACCCTCAGCTTGTCAGCCCTCGTCAGCATGACGGACAAAGGGCTGAGCCGGAATGGCGCTATCGGGCATCTCGGGGCTGGTGCTGGCACCACCCCACCCGCGGTCAGAACCTGGACGCGGGCGAGCCCGGCCAGGGCGGATAGGAAGGAGCCTTGTCGGGTGGAGAGGAGTAGCTGGTGACCGCGCCGGCGTGCGAGAACATGGGCACCGGGCCGGACGGGACGACTCCCGCCCGGTAGCGGTGACCGCCCGCCACGTACTGCATCAGACCACTGCCTTCGGTGCCTTCCTCGTCGGGCCCCTTCGCCGTGGCGTCGTACCAGAGAAAGGTGTAGTCGGCGGGCGAGGAGTAGCTCGGCCGCGGCGCCGCACCCTGGTAGCCGTACACGGTCAGCGGTGTGGTGGGTCCCCCGCCGGCGGCCGGGGCCCGGAAGAGGCCTTCGGTGAAGGTGTTCGGGTTCAGGTCGGCACCGGCCAGCTGCACGCCGTCGAAGAACTGCATGATGGGCGGGATGATGACCCCGGCGGTGGTGCTGGCCGGGGGCGTCGTGGACTGGCCGTACCACCAGCGGTACAGCCGGTAGGCGTCGCCGTCGGCGATCGGGGCCGGCACGGCCAGGCTGGTGACGCCGAACGCGTGGGACCACTCTCGCTGGTCGTAGTAGCGCCCGAGGGTCGACGTATCCGTCAGGACGATCCCTGTGATGATCCACTCGGGGAAGTAGCCGACCGTGGCGCAGGCTTTTGTCAGGTAGATCGGCATGATCGGATCGCCGGCGAAGACGACGCTGGTGGCGCCGACCGACTTGAGCTTCTCGGCGATGGTCGCGGCCTGGGTCGGGAGCGTGGCCAGATCGAGCGTGTATTGCAACGACGTCGTGGTCCGCGACGCCATGTTGACGTGACCGGCCTCCAGCTTGTCGGTCACCTCTGTGGCCAGCTTCGCCGATCCCGGAGCCGGCGGCTCCGACGTCTCGTTCACCACGATGAACGAGCGCTTCTTGTGGTGCATGGCGGGATCTCCCGCCCAGATGGCCGGCTTGCCGTTGAGCTTGGACACGAGGTAGTCGACCGTGGTCAACACCGACGTGTCGGCCGTCGGGAGGTTGGCCCACTGGAACGGTGCGTTCTGCTGGATCTGGCCGTAGGTGGCGGAGTCGCCGCACGCAATGCAGAACACATGGAGCCGGGCCAGCTCGTCCTCGTAGGCGGGGGTCGTGGCAGGACCGCCGATGGAGGCGAAGGCGTGGAGCTGCTGCCCCACGGTCACGGCGTCGGCATGGGCGGCGACGGGGTTGCTGTCGGCTCCGGTGGCGTTGAAGGTGATGGCGTTCACGTGGCGCCCGTAGAGCTCGAAGACCTTGTTGAACATGGCGACATACTGCTGCGCCGTCTTCAAGTTGTTCGCCGGTGTTCCTGCCGCCCCTTGAATGGCGGACGTCAGCCCGCCCGGTTGGGCCTGGTAGAGCACGAGGTTGACGGTGCTGCCGGTCACGCCGGCTGCGGTGCTCCCGCCGTTGTTGCCGTGGAACACGGGGACGCAGGGGACGGCGTAGTCGGTCGGCATCTTGTAGCGCCCGGTGTGCTGGTCGCAGTGGGGACCCCAGTCGTAGTTGCGGGTGTGCCCGGCGCGCGCCGCTTGGGCGTAGGTGACGGGCACGCTGGTCCGCGACGTCGGGGCACCGGCGCTCGGCTGGGACGCGGAGGTGGTGCCGTTGCCGTTGTGCTCGTGGACGGTGGCCGAGACTCCGGCGGCCACGAGCGCGGCCACGATGAGGACGACCGGGAGGGCGATGCGCCAGCGGCTGACCCGGGGCCACGGGCGGCCGGCCGTCGAGTCCGGCGGCGGAGCTGTCGTCGCGGCCGGCTCCACGTCGGCGTCCGCGCGCCGATCGCGCTCGTCCAGGGTCATCGGGTTTCGACCTCCACCGGCCCCGAACGAGAGGTGGCGAGCGGGTCGAGGCCAAGGAACGACTCGCCGACTTCGGGCGCGGCCAGCACGGTGTCGGGGTCACCGGTGACCAGCACCATGCCGCGGTCCATCGCCACGAGCCGGTCCGCCAGCTCGGCAATGAAGGCGATGTCGTGCTCGACGACGAGCATGGTCGCCCCGAGCTGCGCCGCGCACGTTGCGAAGGAGCCCGACCATGGCCTCGACCTCACGTTGGGCCACGCCGCTGGAGGGCTCGTCGAGGAGGACGACCGACGGCTGATGGGCCAGGACAGCGGCGAGATCGACCAGACGACGCGACCCGGTGGAGAGCTCGCTCACCAGGCTGTCGGCGAAGCGGCCGAGCCCCAGGAGGTCGATGAGGTCGTCGACGCGACGCGACACCGCCGCTTCGGTCCGCACCTGCACGGGGAGGCGCAGCACGGCGTTGAACGGGTCTCCGACCTGTATGAAGCGTTCGAGCGAGACCGAGAGCGCCTCGCGCACCGTCAACGCGGAGAACAGACGTGAGTCCTGGAACGAGCGGCCGAGCCCGAGCCTGGCCCGAGCCGCGGCCGAACGATCGGTCACGTCGATGCCGTCCAGCTCGACATGCCCGCCGTCGGGCCGCAGGAAGCCCGAGATCACGTCGAAGAGCGTGGTCTTGCCGGCTCCGTTGGGGCCGATGATGCCCACGATCTCGCCGGCGCCGGCGCTCAGGTGCACGTCGTCGAGGGCGGCGTTCCCGCCGAACCGCAGCGACACCCCGCGGACCTCGAGCGCGGAATGGGAGGGCGCGCCAGTGGCGCCGACGGTGTCGACCGCCTCTGCCGGCACCGAGTCGGCGGCCTTCTTGATGTACACGGACCACAGGAGCTCGGGGTGCGCCGTGAGCTCGCTGGCCGGGCCGGCGAAACGGACCTTCCCGGAGTCCATGACGTAGACGCGGTCGGCCACCGAGACGGCCACGTTCATGGACTGCTCCACGAGCAGGATGGCCGTCCCCGACGACCGCATCGACTCGATCGCGCCGAGCAGCTCCTCGACGACCAGGGGCGAGAGCCCGAGTGACAGCTCGTCGATCAGGAAGAGCTTGGGCCGGGTGAGCAGCGCCATGGCCAGGCCGAGCATCTGCTGCTGGCCGCCGGAGAGGTTGCCGGCGCGCTCGGCGCGTCGGGGGGCGAGAACGGGGAACCGCGTCAGCGCCTCCTCGATCAATTCGGCATCACGCCGGCCCTGGCGCCGGCCTTGCCAGGCGGCGGCACGCAGGTTCTCCTCCACGGTGAGGGTCGGGAAGATGCCCTCGCCGCCGGGCACCTGGGCGACGCCGAGCCGGGCGATCTCGTCGGGCGGCAGATGGGTGATGTCGCGGCCGTCGAAGACGATGGCTCCGTGGTCCGCCTCGACCACACCGCCGATGGCGCGCAGCAGGGTGGATTTGCCGGCGCCGTTCGTGCCGAGGAGCGCGACGATCTCGCCCTCGCCGATCTCGACCTCGACGCCGTCCAGCACGACGACGCCGTCGTAGCCGGCCGTGAGATCCCGCACGGCGAGGAGGGGAAGCTTGCCGGCGCGACGGTCCGCCAGCATCTCGGCGCGGGTGCGCATGGAGGTCCACACATTGCGGACGTCCCGGCCGATCAGGCTCCCGGCGCTCGCCACGATCAAGCCGCCGACGACGAACACGGGGACGAGCATGAGCAGGCCGTAGTGGAACCCCACGGCGTCGCCGATCGCCCCGACCACGGGGAGCACGAGCAAGCCGGGGAGGACGAAGAGCGCGCCGATGGAGAACCCGACGGCGCGTACGCGTGCCGGAATCGCCAGGGAGAGCGACGCCAGCACACCGGGGCCGACGACGGCAAGAGAGGCGTCGATGCCGGCGTTGCCGATGAACGCGATCGGCACGGTGGGGGCCAGTGCGAAAAGCACGGCGAAGCCCGCGGCGATGAGCGAGGCCACGGCCAGCATGCGGAAGACGAGGCTCACGTCGCGGTTGGCGAGCCGTGTGGCGATCACTGCGCCGACGGCGAGACCGAGAAGGTCGAACACCTGAATGGGAGCGATGAGGAAGGCGCGGTGGACCGCGTCGAGGTGGAACGTCTCCTGGTACTGGAGCGAGGCCAGTGAGGTGAAGCCTGCGATGGAGGCGGCGAGAAACGGGAGGGCGAAGAAGATGCGGCGCAGCACCCCGATCTTCCACACCGTGCGCCAGGCCTCGGTGAGCGACGGCGGCGGTTCCACGGGCACGTCGACGTCGTCGCCCACGGAGACCGGTTCTCCCCGCTCCGATGCCAGGATCTGCTCGGACAGCTCGACCTGTTCGTGATGGCCTCTCGGCGGCTCTCGCAACCGAAGGCCGATCAGCACGACCACGACGATCGGCAGGGCGAAGACGAAGAAGGGCGCACGCCACGACCAGATGGCAGCCAGTCCCGCCCCGATGAGCACGCCGGCGATGGCACCGAGGCTGATGCCGGATCGATGGGCCGAGTAGATCCTCGGCCTCGCCTTGACCGGGTAGTAGTCCGCCAGCAACGAGTTGTGCGTGGGGAAGATCACCGCCTGGCCCATGGAGACCCCGGCCAGCATCACGCCGGCCACCACGGCGGTTTGTGCCGCGCCGAGCGCGATGGAGAAGGCGGCACCGACCAACGCTCCGATCAGTGCGATCGGGATGCGCCGGGTCCGGTCGGCCAGAACGGCCACCGGGAGAGTGAAGGCCAGCGCGGCCGCGCCCGCGATGGCCACGATGAACAGGATGCCGGCGTTGGTGAGGTGGAAGGCATCGCGGATGTTGGGCGTCAGCACGTTGAACGCGCTCTGCGTGGCCTGGTCGAGCAGCTCGATGCCGAAGAGGACGGCGAGCGGGAACAGGGACACGCCGCCGCCCAGTCGATCCCGCGCCGGCGTCATGTTGCGGCCGCCGGCCCCGCGGCCGGGGTGCTCGTTCCGGCGGCGTGCCGGCGAGCCAATGCGGCCACGGCCTGGTCGCGCAGGTCGTAGCACAGGCCTGCGAGACCTCGGGGAACGCGATGAGCACGATGATCACGCCGATGGCAGAGGGGAAGAGCTGCCAGCTCGGTGGCAGGAAGATGGTGCTGCCCTCGACGAGCACCGCGCCGAGCACTGCGCCCAAGGCCGAGCTCAGGCCGCCCACCGCGGTCGACGTGAACACCGCCAGGCTCACCGGCACGAGGAACGGTGCCTCCTCGTACTGCTGGTTGACGACGAGGAAGAGGCAGCCGGCGAGCCCGGCGACGAAACCGGACACGGCGAACGCGACGAGCTTCGCCCTGATCACGCTCACCCCATAGCCCGAGGCGGCACGCTGGTTGGCGGGCAGGGCGCGCAGCACCCGTCCTGTGCGGCTGTGCCGTAGGCCTTGCATTCCGACGAGCACAAGGACGAGGACACCGAGGCAGAGCTCGAACACGGAGCTTTGCGACGTGATGGAGATCCCGAAGAGGTAGGGCACGCCGAGTGTGCCCTGCGGGATCCACGAGAACTCGGCCCGGACGAGCAGGTAGCCGGAGGCGGCCAGGCGCGAAGGCCAGTGTCGTCACGGCGGCGAACATCCCGTCGAGCCGCAGCGTCGGGATACCGACGACGACCGCGACCGCGGCGGTCGCGGCGCCGGCGAGCAACAGCGCCAGGCTCAGGTCCCAGTGCCAGTCGAGGAGCGCCACGGCACCGATGACCGCGCCGACGGCGGCAAAGGACATCTGGCCCAAGCTGACCTGGCCCGACCAGCCGGTCAGCACGACGACCGAGCACCCGACGATGGCCAGCGTCACGAGCGTGGATGCGTCCACGAGCGCGCCCGGTCCGAGCCAGAGCGGCAGCGTGCAGGCCGCAGCGAAGGCCGCGGCCGTCCCGAGCGGGATGCCGGCACGGACCTCGGGCAGCCGGCGAGACTCGGGCGAGAGGTCACGGACGCTTCCCGCCAGGGTGAGCGACGCCTCCGCTTCGCGGTCGGTGCGGCGTTCGACGACTTGGCGGACGAGGATGGCTGCGAACACCACACCAGCGAGCACGGCCAGCCCGAGCGTGGGATTCGTCGGGTCGTCCCATGCCACGCCCTGCTCCAGCACGCCCAGGGCCACCGCCGCCGCCGCGATGGCGCGCAAGTCGGAGAAGTTGCCGAGCGCCAGCGCGGCGAGCGCCGTGACGAGCGCGGTGAGGCCGTACGTCGGATCGAGGGGCATCCCGACGATGGCGGCTTGGAAGAAGATGCTGACGAACGAGAGGACACCCGCCGCCACCCAGGTGATGGATTGCAGCCGGCCGACCGGGATACCGAGCATGGACGCGCGGTCGCGCCGGTCTCCGGTGGCGCGCACGGCGATGCCCACGTCGCTGCGCGTGAACCAGATGGACACCGCGGCCAGGCATCCGACGGAAACGAGGACGGCGATCAAATCGTCCGCGGTGAAGACGACGGGCTCCACATGCCAGGTCGCGTGCCACGGAAAGTTCACCACCGCGGTGGAGATGGGGGTCTGCCCCCAGATGCGGGGAATCAGCAGGCTGACGACGACCAGGAACTGCGACAATCCGATGGTGGCGACGGTGAGGATGAGGCGCGGCGAGCGCCGGAAGCGCCGCACGACCACGATCTCGACCGCAGCGGTCAGGAGCACGGCCGCGACGAGCCCGGTGGCCAGGCCCAGGAAGTAGTCGACCCCGGAGAGTCCGACCAGCCCCACGGCGAGGACCGCCGGCGCGGTGCCGAGGTCGCCTTGCGCGAAATTGATCACGCCGTTCATCCGATACGTGAGGCCGAGTCCCACGGCCATGAGCGACCCCAGCAGACCCAGCACCACGCCCTGCATCCACACGCCGAGGGGGACAGGGAACAAGAGGAGCTGGAGTCCGAGAACCGCGACCACCGCGGCCGCCCCTCCCACCACGCTGGACCGGATGTCGTCCCTCAGCGCCCCGGACCCCCGTTTTCACCCCGCCGTGCCGGCCGCGACGTCATCTCCACGCGCCTCCCCCGTTGCACCGTGCTGCCTGGCCTTTCCCCTCCCGGACGGACAACGGGCGTCAGGGTAGTTGGTGCGCTGCCCGCCAACAGGGCAGCGCGTCGGACGTGCCCAGGTGGAACGTGCCGGTGAGCCGTGTAGCCGGGGAGCAAGACGGTAGGTACCCGGAGAGCAATCCGTAGGCACCCGGAGGGCGACCCCGGGGTTAGCCGGGTTGACTGACGTTGCCAGGATGACAAAGTGGTGAGGTCCGTGGATCCGGAGCCCGACGGGGCGGCGCGTTCCGGCACAATCGAATCGAGGTTTTCGTGTCGCGCATCGAAGAGGACGAAGAACGACCCCGAAGCGGAGCGACATCGCCGACGCCACCACCGCCCCCGCCAGCGCCGGCAGCGCAGGCGATCGCGCTCGAGAAGACCTATGGATCG
This sequence comes from uncultured Acidimicrobiaceae bacterium, assembly GCA_963824445.1. GTDB lineage: Bacteria > Actinomycetota > Acidimicrobiia > Acidimicrobiales > RAAP-2 > Bog-473. The sequence continues at coordinate 532,018 of CAWGPG010000007.1, forward strand.
GGTCAGGCGGCAGTGCGCGCGCTGGCCGGCGTGGATCTCCTCTTCGCGCACGGCCGCTTCACCGCCGTCATGGGTCCGTCGGGCTCGGGCAAGTCCACCCTGATGCACTGCATGGCCGGGCTCGACCGCCCAACGGCCGGGCAGGTCTTCGTCGGCGGCCACGACATCGGCGCCATGGACGACACCGATCTCACCGAGATGCGACGTGACCGCGTCGGCTTCGTGTTCCAGTCCTTCAACCTCGTGCCCACCCTGACGGCCGGCGAGAACATCACGCTTCCCGCCGACCTGGCCGGCCGAAAGGTTGACCAGGAGTGGTTCGACTACCTCGTGGCACAACTCGGCATCGGTGACCGGTTGTCACACCGGCCCAGCGAGATGTCGGGTGGCCAGCAGCAGCGCGTTGCCTGCGCCCGCGCCTTGATCAACCGGCCGGACCTGATCTTCGCCGACGAACCGACGGGCAACTTGGACTCCAATTCGACGAACGACTTGCTCGGGTTCCTCCGGCGGTCGGTCACCGAGTTCGGGCAGTCGATCGCGATGGTCACCCACGACCCGCAAGGAGCGGCGTTCGCCGACCGAGTGGTCTTCCTCGCCGATGGCAACGTCGTCGACGAGTTCACCTCACCCACGGCCGATACGGTCCTCGAGCACATGCGTGCCCTCGCCGCGGCCAGCGGCACCGGTGGCGTCATGGGCACCGGTGGCGGCACGGGCGCCGGAGGCTGACGTGTTCCGCGTCACCATCAAAGGCCTCTTGGCCCACAAGCTCCGCCTCGCCCTGACCGCCCTGGCCATCGTCCTCGGCGTGACGTTCATCGCGGGGACGTTCGTGCTCACCGACACGCTGCACAGCACGTTCGACACCTTGTTCAGCAACATCTACCAGCACGTCGACTTCCAAGTGCGGGGTGTGGCCCAGCTCGGAAGCGGCGGGCGGTGCCACGCGTAACCCGATCTCCGAGTCCCTGCTCGCCCCCGTGCGCGCCGTTCCGGGGGTTGACGTGGCCGAGGGCACGGTCGGCGGCCCTGCGCAGTTCGTCAGCCACAGCGGGAGCGCGATCTCCAACGGCGGCGCTCCCGCCCTCGGCGTCTCATGGGACCCCTCTCCGCAGCTCTCGCCGCTGCGGCTCGCCGCCGGTCGTCCCCCGACGACGCCGCACGAGGTGGTGATGGACCTGGGCACCGCCCAGAAGTACGACTTCAAGGTGGGCCAGCACGTGCGGATCCTGCTGCTCGGGCCGACACGGACCTTCACCATCTCGGGCCTGTCGCGTTTCGGCACGGCCAACAACCTCGCCGGCGCGACGCTCGCCGCGTTCGAGCTTCCCACGGCGCAGAGGATTCTGGGCCAGGTCGGCAAGTTCGACGCCATCAACGTCGTCGCCCAGCCCGGGACCGACAAGGCTCAGCTCCAACGAGCCATCGCCCACGTGCTCCCACGCGGCGTCGAGGTCGTCACCGGTCAGACGGTCGTCAACGAACAGACGAGCCAGATAAGTCAGGCCCTTGGCTTCTTCAACACGGCGTTGCTCGTGTTCGGCTTCATCGCGCTGTTCGTCGGCGGCTTCACCATCTTGAACACATTCTCGATCACCGTCGGCCAGCGCACGCGGGAGCTGGCCCTGCTGCGCATCGTCGGCGCGAGCCGCCGCCAGGTGTTCCGCTCGGTGCTGGGTGAGGCAGCAATCGTCGGGCTGGTGGCGTCGCTCATCGGCCTCGGCCTCGGTGTCCTCGCTGCGCTCGGCCTCGAGGCATTGCTGAAGGGATTCGGAGTCACCCTGCCGTCGGGATCACTTGTATTCGAGGCTCGCACGGTCATCGTCTGCCTGATCGTCGGGGTCGGCGTGACGCTCGTCTCTGCCATCAGCCCGGCCCGCCGCGCCGTACGAATCGCCCCGGTCGCGGCCGTCTCCGACCAGCAGACCGAGGCAGAGATCCCGATGCGCCGCCGCATCAGGCGCGGCGTCGTGATCACGGGGCTCGGCGTGATCGGCCTCGCCTACGGCTTGACCAAACCCGCGATCCAATTCGTGGGGCTGGGCGCCCTGCTCGGTTTTGTCGGCGTGACGCTCCTCGCGCCGGTGGTGGCCCGCCCGATGGCGAGCGCGATCGGGCGCCCGCTGGCGCGGCTACTCGGCATGTCGGGCCGACTGGGGCGAGAGAACTCGATGCGAAGCCCCCGCCGGACCGCACAGACGGCGTCCGCCCTCATGGTCGGACTGGCCCTCGTCTCAGCCATCGCCGTCTTCGGTGCGTCGCTCTCGAGTTCGGCCACGGCCAGCGTCCAACAGGCCATTCGGGCGGACATCATCGTGAGCACGCCGAACAACACCGCCCAGGGCGGTTTCAGCACGACGGTCGCTCCGCGCGCGGCGGCCGTCCCGGGAGTCACGGCAACGTCCACGGTCTACCAGGACCAGTTCGAGCTCCAGGGGAAGGTCCAGGGTCTCACTGCGATCTCGACCTACCAGTTGGCCCAGACGGTCAACCTCCAGATGACGGAGGGAAGCTCGGCCGCGCTGGCTCAGGGACAGCTCCTCATCGACACGAGCACCGCCAACGCGAAGAACCTGGCAGCCGGTGAGGTCGTCCCCGTGAAGTTCGCCAAGACCGGCCACACCACGATGAGGATCGGTGGCGTGTACAAGACGAACCAGCTCATCGGCAGCTACCTCGTCGGTAGCCGGTTCTTCCTGGCGCACTTCGACAACGAGCTGCCGATCGCCGTGCTCCTGAAGACAGACGGGAGCGCAGCGGCCGAACAACAGGTCAAGCACGCCCTGTCGGGGTATCCGAACATCAAGATCCAGAGCAAGGCGGAGTTCGAGAAGTCACAGGAGCAGCAGGTGAACCAGCTGCTCGGCCTCGTCTACGCCCTGCTCGGCTTGGCGGTCATCATCGCCCTCATCGGCATTGTGAACACCCTCATGCTCTCGGTGTTCGAGCGGACGCACGAGATCGGCTTGCTGCGCGCCGTCGGCATGAGGCGGCGCCAGATCCGGGCCATGATCCGCTCCGAGTCGGTCATCCTCGCCGTCTTCGGTGCGATCATCGGCATCGTCGTCGGCACCTTGCTGGGCATCGCGCTCGTGTCGTCGCTGCGCTCGCAGGGTTTGACCAACCTCGTGGTGCCGATCAAGAGCCTTGTGATCTTTCTCGTCCTCGCCGCGCTGCTCGGGCTGCTGGCGGCGAGCTGGCCCGCCCGCCGTGCCGCCAAACTGGACGTGCTGGCGGCGATCGCCGCCGAATGACGGCTTCGAGGTGACTCGTCTCGGGACCGAGACCGACCGCGCACGCTGCAGGACGGTTCAGATGGACGACGCCGCCTCGAGGTAGGGCCAGGCGACGTCGGGCGGGAGCCCGCCGACGAGCGGTTGGAGCCCGAGCGGGCGGCCGGCCGCCACGTGGGCCCGGGCTTCGTCGGGCGTGAGGATCTGGTACGGCCCGTTCTCACCGGCCAGTTCCTCGACGGTGGTGGCGAAGGACACCGACGCGGTGCCGGTGCGGCCCCGGTTCCACGCGCCGTAGCCCCGGGCGTCGGCCAGGAGGTACTCGCCGATCTCGGCCCAGGCCCGTTCGGGGTCGTCGGCCACGAAGACGGTGAGGGGGACACCGGCCGGCGGGAAATAGCACCCGGGGGCTGACGGTCCTCCCTCGGCGCGGTAGGCCTCCTCCAAGGTCGAGTCGTGGCTCTCGGAGAGGAAGAGCAGTCCGAGCCGGCCGGCGCGTCGAGCCGCAGCGACGGTGCCGCCCCCGTAGGCGAGCATGGGCCCGCCGGGTGTGAACGGGAGCGGCGTGACGCGGACCGTGCGGCCGTCGACGTCGACCGGCTCGCCCGACCACAGCTGCTGCAACAGTCGGATGCGCTCTTCGACCAACGAGGCGCGGTGTCGGCGGTCGATGCCGAACATCTCGAACTCCTCGTCCCGGTACCCGATGCCGACGACGTAGACGACGCGGCCGCGGCTGAGCAGATCGACGACCGCCATGTCCTCAGCCAACTTCACGGGCTCGTAGAACGCGAGCAGGAGCGCCCCGACGGTGATGGCCAGACTCTGCGTGCGCGCCGCCACGGCGGCGGCGACCGGGACGGGCGAGGGCAGGTAGCCGTCCTCGGAAGCGTGGTGCTGACTGAACACTGCCCCGAGGCAGCCGCGAGTTTCGGCCCAGGCACACATCTCGACGGCGGCCTGGTAGAGGTCAGCCCGGGCCGCGGGGTCGGGCGAGCTTTGGCGCATGCCGAAGCGCAACATGAACATGGCCATCGCGTACCACAGCGGTTCGCAACGAGACCAGACGGCGGCCCGGACGTTCGAACCGGCCCCGCCCCCGGCCCGGATGACGGCGCCGGAGCGGGGTCGGTACGGTTGGAGCATGACCGCGACCGACACTCCAGCCCGCCCGGGCCTGTTCCGCCTCCCTGGGTACGAGATCGCCGTCGGGCCCTACTCGCACGTGGCCGCCGAGCGAGACCGGCTGGCCGCGCTGCATTGGCGTCACTTCGACGCCAAGGCGTTGGGCGCGACCGTCGGCGCAGAGATCTCGGGTGTCGACCTCAGGGCCGAGCTGCCGGAGGACGTCGTGGCCGAAATCCGCCAGGCGCTCGCGGACTACAAGGTCCTCTTCTTCCGCGACCAGGCGCTGACGCCCGAGCGCCACGTCGCTTTCGCCCGGCGCTTCGGAGACCTCGAGGTCCATCCGTTCCTCCCCTCCAACACGGGAGAGCCCGAGTTGGTCCGCTTCGAGAAGACGGCCGAGGTCACCGGCTACGAGAACTCCTGGCACCACGACGTCACCTGGCGGGAGTGCCCGTCCATGGGCGCGATCCTGCACGCGATCCGCGTCCCGGACCGGGGCGGCGACACCCTGTTCGCCGACATGTACGCCGCCTACGACGCGCTGGACGACGCGACCAAGGCCCAGATCGATGGACTGACGGCTGTGCACGACTTCACCCAGACGTTCGGCCACAGCATGACGCGCGACGAGCGACGCGCCGCCCAGGAGAAGTACCCGCCGGTGCGTCATCCGGTGGTGTGCACGCATCCTGCGACCGGGAAGCCGCACCTCTATGTCAACCGACCGTTCGTGAGCCACATCGAGGGGCTCGACCCTGACGAGAGCCGGGCTCTCCTGGATCGTCTCTGCCGCCAAGCCGACGCACCCGAGCACCAGTGCCGGTTCACCTGGACGACGGACGCGGTCGCCTTCTGGGACAACCGCGCCGTGCAGCACTACGCATCGAGTGACTACTGGCCGCACCGGCGGACGATGGAACGGGCCTCCATCATCGGGTCCAAGCCCGAGCGGTCGCGTGACCAATCCGGGCGGCCGCGTGACCAACCCGAGCGGGACAGTGACGGGACGGTCGGGACAGTGGACGGTGGGGCCAGCGCGGTGACTTGAGGGTCAGCTCGGGGGCTGACCGTAGGACGTGACGGAGAGGAACACGACAGGCAGTCGTCCGAGGCGCAGCGGCCCGTGCGCCACCTCCCCGTCGAATTGCAGCGAGTCGCCCGGGGTGAGCTGGTACGAAGCGCCGGCGTAGCCGTAATCCATCTCACCCTCGAGCATGTAGATGAACTCCGTCCCGGGGTGCTGGTAGAGCGGGAAGACCTCGCTCTCGCTCGTGAGCGTCACCAGCATCGGCTCCATCCGTTTGGCCGGGCCGCGCATTGACCCGAGCAGCTGGTAGCGGTGGCCGCTCCTCGTGCCGGGACGTCCCAGCTCGGGACCGGCACCGGCTCGCGTGAAGAGCGCGTCTCGTTCCTCGTCGAGGCCCTGGAAGAGCGAGGTGATGGGCACCTCGAGTGCCTCGGCCAAACGGGACATGGTGGCAAGGCTCGGCGACACCTGCGCGTTCTCAATGCGGGAGATCATCGCCCGGCTGAGGCCGACCCGTTTGGCGAGCTCGGCCGAGGACAGCCCGATCTCCTTGGCCCGACTGCGCACGCGCCAGCCGATGATCGCCTCGATCTGCGTCGGCTCCGCGCCGGGTACCTCGTTCGCCGGCGGGTCGGCGCGCCTCGTCGCCGTGGGCTTGGCGCGCCTGGTCTCAGCGTCGGACGGCGTCACGCCGCGGAGTGGACCTCGTCCCGGTCGGAGGAGGGCGCAGCAGCCGGCCCGTTGCTCGGCGACGTCGCGTGCTCGAGCGCGGGACGCGACGCCACGGACACGGCGCGCCGAGGCGCCCGTGCGGCGAGAGGCGCGCGCACGGTGAGGACGCCGTTCTCCGCTCGCGCCGTGAGCCCGTCGGTGTCCCACCGGTCTCCGAGCCATAGGCGCTGGCGGAAGGTGCCGTGCTGGCGGCCGGCCTCGATCACGTCGATCCCCCGTCCGCGGGCCAGGGTGCGCCCGAGGCTGACGTCGACCGTGCGGCCCTCGACGACCAGACCGATGTCGCCGGGCGCGACCCCGGGCGCGTCGAATTCGATGACCAGTTCCTGGCCGTCGCGGTAGACGTCGTAGGCCAGCGGCATGGTTCCGTGACTGTCGTGCTCACGGGTGAGCTCGTGGACGTCCTCCTCACGGAGGGGACGCAGCGTGCCAAGCGGATCTGGAACGGTCGACATTGGATCTCCTCTCCCCGGTCCGTGCCTCGGTGGGCCACGGTCCTCCCGGTGGGGCCGGCAGCATGGCTCGCCCACCCCTGGGGTTGTTTACTAAGACTATAGAGCTGTAACTAGAAGTCAACACATCGTCAGAAAGGTCCGGAACGGGAGTTTCGGCTGCCTCCGCCACCGGGTGCGCGTCACGGTTGCCCGGCCCCGTTCACGGCGCGACGATGCCGTTCTCTGGTCGCCACCTCATCCCAGGTCCAGGTCGAATCGGTCACGCCGCGCCGACCCAGCGCCGCCGGTCGCGCCCTCGACCGCACCGTCACCAGGATCCTGCGGCTGCCCGCGGCCACGACCACCTACCACGTGGCGCGAGGAGTACGCATCCCCATGCGTGACGGCGTTGAGCTGGCCGCGGATCTGTATCGAGCCGAGACGGAGGCTGTTGGGACCCTGCTCATCCGCGGTCCCTATGGCCGCTCGCTGCCCATGTCGATCCCGTTCAGCCGGGTCTTCGCCGAGCGCGGGTACCACGTGCTCTACGTCTCGTGCCGCGGCACCTTCGGTTCGGGGGGCACGTTCGAACCCATGGTGTCCGAGGTCGACGACGGCCACGACGTGGTCGCGTGGATGCGCGACCAGCCGTGGTTCACCGGCCGCTTCGGCACTCTGGGCGGCTCCTATCTCGGCTTCACGCAGTGGGCTCTGCTGGCGGACCCGCCACCCGAGATGGCCGCCGCCGTGATCTCCGTCGCCCCGCACGACTTCAGCCGCTACGTCTGGGGCACCGGCGCCTTCCGTCTCGACTTCCTGGGGTGGAGCCACATGGTCGTGCACCAAGAGGACGGTGGCACGCTCCGGGGACTCCTCCGCATGGCGACCGCCGAGCGTCGGAACGCCGTCGCCATGAACGAGCTGCCGCTCACCGCGGCGGCCAACACGTATCTCGACGGCCGCGGCCCGTGGTACACGGACTGGGTGACTCGTTCGGACCTCGACGATCCGTTCTGGAAGTCGATGAACCTCACGCGCGCCCTCGACCGGGTGGACATTCCGGTCTTGCTGATCAGCGGCTGGCACGACCTGTTCCTGGAGCAGACGCTGGAGCAATATGCGCACCTGCGTGCGCGCGGCGTCCACGTGGCCATGACCGTCGGCCCCTGGGGACACATCGCGGTCGGTGCCGGAGGAGCGACCGTCGCGACGAACGACACGTTCGAGTGGTTCGAGGAGCACGTCACGGCTCGGAGCTCCCGGCGTCGCCCCGAGCCGGTGAAGGTATTCGTGACCGGCGCGGGCGAGTGGCGCGACCTTGCCCGCGTGGCCGCCGCCCGCGAGCCTCCGGACGTGGTATCTCGGACCGCACGCGGACCTCCTCGACGATCCGCCACCCGAGGGGGCACCTGCTTCGTCGTTTCTCTACGACCCGTCTGATCCGACGCCGACCGTTGGCGGTCCTCTCCTGAGCCCGAGGACCCAGGTCAACGACTCGAGCCTGGCGGCGCGGCCTGATTGCCTGACCATGTCGAGCGAGCGCCTGACGAGTGCCGTGGAGGTCGTGGGAGAGCCGGTGGTCGCGCTTTCCCATTCGAGTGACAACCCGCACGCGGACCTCTTCGTGCGGCTGTCCGACGTCCGACCCGACGGTCGCTCCCGCAACATCACCGAGGGCTTCGTACGCTTGGATCCGCACCGGACGGCCGGTCCGGTTTCAGTTCGTCTCCGGGCGACGGCGCACCGGTTCCGCTCCGGCCATCGCATCCGTCTGGTGATCGCGGGCGGCTCGCATCCACAGTTCGCCCGCAACCTCGGGACGGACGAGCATCAGTCGACCACCGCTGCCATGCGGCCGGCGCGCCATACGGTCCGACACGGTGAAGGCGGTCGGTCGACGTTGGTGATGCCCGTCACGTGACCGACGTTGACGGTGCATTCCCGAAAGTCGATGGGAACGAAACGACTGTTCGACTCGTCGCGCTCTGCATCGATGCACGCGACCCCGGTCGTCTGGCGCAATTCTGGGCCAGCGTGCTGGGTTGGGACATGGTGAGAGAACCCGACGACAGGATCGCGCTCGTGCCCCGCGATGACACCGGCTTCCGGATCGAATTCGATCTGTGTCAGGAGGCGAAGGTCGCTCAGAACCAGATGCACTTCGATCTGACGAGCACCTCCCTCGAGGACCAGGAGAGCACGGTGGCGAAGTCCCTCGACCTCGGCGCCCGGCATGTCGACGTCGGCCAACGTCCTGAGGAGGGCCACGTCGTGTTGGCCGACCCCGAGGGCAACGAGTTCTGCGTCATTGAGCCCGACAACAGATTTCTCGCCGACTGCGGATTCGTCGGAGCGCTTTCGTGCGACGGTTCACAAGAAGTCGGATACTTCTGGAGCGAAGCGCTGCGCTGGCCGTTGGTCTGGGATCAAGACGAAGAGACGGCGATCCGCTCCCCCCACGGCGGCCCCAAGATCACCTGGGGCGGTCCGCCCCTGAGACCGAAGACGGGCAAGAACCGGCTGCACTTCGATCTGGCTCCATCTGCCGACGGTGATCAGCAGACAGAGGTCGACCGTCTCGTCTCCATCGGGGCACGGCGCGTCGACATCGGCCAGGGTGACGTCAGCTGGGTGGTGATGGCGGATCCCGACGGCAACGAGTTCCGCGTCTTGAACCCGCGATAGCCGGAGAAGGTCCTCCGCCACCGCCACCGCCACCGCCACCGCATCCGCCTCCGCCGCCAGCCACGGCACGGCAGACGGCGACTCAGGCGGGATACGGCTCTTCCAGAAGCGACGAGGACTCACGGAGACGGGCGAGCGAGAAGCCGGCGGTCGTCCGGTAGTCCTCGGTGACGTGGGCTGATCTCGTCGGGGGTGATCACACTCGCGATGTCGGAGAAGCCCTCGGGCGCACGTTGCTCGACGAGCAGCATCGGGACTTCGGGCCCGAGCCCGCGGTTCGCCTTCACGATCGCCGCAGTGGCAGGTCGGCGCGCCTCTTCATAACGGAGCAGGGCCTCGTCGAGGTCGTCGGGATGGCGCCTGAGGCACCCGGCCAGGACGCGGGCGTCGAGGATGGCCTGGGACGCCCCGTTCGACCCGATCGGGTACATCGGATGTGCCGCGTCCCCGAGCAGCGTCGAGCGCCCGAACGTCCATCGGCCGACTGGGTCGCGGTCGACCATCGGGAACAGGTAGGTCTCTGGTGCGGCTCGGATGAGGGACGGGACGTCGAGCCAGCCGAAATTCCAGTTGGCGAATTCGGGCAGGAAGTCGTGCAACGACCCGGTGCGGTTCCAATCCTCGGCGGCAGCGAGATCAGATTCGGGACGACGAAGCTCGGCGACGAAGTTGAAGACTTGGCGGCCCTCTGGCAGGTCCGCGATCGGGTACCCGACGAACTTCTGGTCCGGGTGCCCGGCCCAGATCATCGTGCGACCGCCGAGCACAGGCTCGACCCTCGCCACTCCGCGCCACAGCAGTGACCCGTTCCAGCGCAATGGGCCCTCGTCGGGATGGCGCTGCCGACGCGCAGCACTGTGGATGCCGTCTGCCGCGACGACGAGGTCGGAGACGACCCGCTCCTCCTCGAAGACGGCCACTGGGCGGCCGTCCGGCTGCTCATCGATGCGCACAAGCCGTCTCCCGACCTGAATCGCGTCGCGCCCGAGGCGGTCGACGACCGCGCCGAGAAGGACGTCCTGGAGGGCACCGCGATGAATGGAGAGCTGCGGCCAGGGATACCCCGCCGCCAGGCCCCGTGGCTCGCTCCAGATCTCCTGGCCGCGTCGCGTCGCGTAGAGGAGGAGCGATGGCGCGACCGAGCGTGCCTGGAGCTCGCGCAGCAGGCCGAGCTCGTCGAGCTCGCGTACCGCGTGCGGCAGCAAGTTGATCCCCACTCCGAGGGGGCGCAGCTCGTCCACGGCGTCGAAGACCGTGGCCCGGACGCCGATCTGCTCGAGGCTCAGTGCGGTCGCCAGGCCACCGATGCCCGCACCGACCACGGTGCAGTGAACATCGGGTCGGCCCACGTTCAGAGCACCTCGTGCACGTGGATGTGGACCACCGAGCGCCGTCGCTCGCCGGTCGAGACGGCCAGCAGATCGTTGAGCCACAACAGACCGGGAGCCGACGTCGACAGGCGGACGTGCGTCCTGAAGTAGTACTCCCCCGGGTCCACCGGTTCTCCACGAGCCAGGCGATCGGCGACCGCCGGCTCGGCCTTCCGGATGCCTTGGGACCGAATCTCGATCGCCTGGCTCGCCTCGGTCAAGAGCGTGTAATGGGCGTCGATCTCCAACACCCCATCGGGTCGGACCTGTTGCCAGTCGACCCCGCCTTCGAGGAGGGTGCCGGCGAGGCCGTCGCGCCCGGTGAAGGACCCCCCGTCGAAGGCGACGAACCTCCGGCCGCCGCCGAGGTCGACGACCGGCCGCACGTCCACCGCGATGGCCATGAGCTCGCGCAATTCGATCGACCGCATGACGCCTCCCCGAACAGGGTCGGTGATGGTAACAGCGCGAGCAAATGGGCTCCGACGGCGACAACCCTCACCGGGTGGTCGTCACCATCAGGCCCACCCGGGTTGGCGCCGTGGACGTGGCCGCCGGGGGATGACCCGACCAGACGGCTCGTCACCATCCCGGGCCGACTGAACCCGGCCGACTGAACCTGAAGGAACGATGAAGCCGCCCCCGGGTGCCGCGGCGGGAGCCGTAGCCTACGACTCGTGGCGCATGGAGGTCGGTGGACCCGGTGAGGGTCTTGATCGCCGAGGACGACTCTGCGCTGCGCTCGGTCCTGTCGCGCGGACTCAAGGAGAACGGCTACGTCGTCGACGCAGTCGCTGACGGCGCAGACGCGCTTCGGCACCTGCGTTCGTACGACTATGACGTCGCCGTCTTGGACTGGCGCATGCCGGGTCGGACCGGCATGGAGGTTGTGACCGAGGCAAGAAGGGTCGGTGATCGCACGCCGATGCTGATGCTGACCGCCCGGGACACCACGTCAGACCGTGTCGCCGGTCTCAACGGCGGGGCCGACGACTATCTGGTGAAGCCATTCGACTTCTCGGAGCTGCTGGCTCGACTCCACGCCCTGCAGCGCCGGCCCCCGCTCGCGCATGATCCGGTGCTCGAGTGCGCCGACCTTCGCTTCGATCCCTCGACGCGCCAAGTCACCGTGGGAGACGAGCCGGTCGCGCTCACCGCCATTGAGACGTCGCTCGTGGAGCTCCTGCTGCGGCGGTCGCCCACGGTGGTGACCCGGAGGACGATCGGCACTCAGGTCTGGGACGAAGAGGCCGATGCCGTCGGCTCGAACACGATCGAAGTCCACGTGGGCCGGGTGCGGGCCAAGCTTGCAGGCAGCAAGGCCCGTATCGAGACGGTGCGCGGCACGGGGTATCGCCTGGTCGGACCGTGAGATGAGGCAGGCTCGCGACCGCCGTCGCCACGCGCTGCGGGTCGCCGCAGTGGCCACCCTCGTCGTGATGGCGTGCTACGTCGCCGCCGCCGTCCTCCTCAACCTCCTGGTGACGAACCACCTCGTGGGTGCCGTCGACGCGCGCCTGAGCAACCGTCTCAACGACGCCAGCCGGCTCTCGCTGAGCCTGCCGGACACTGCACCCACACCCAACCCAGAACCAGCCGAGGGGGGCACCGACGTGGACGATGCGCCGCTCTTCCTGTGGTCCGTCACAAAGACGGGCGAGGTGACGCCCTTGACGCAGGGGGCACCCTCGCTGCCCGCGACACGCTGGGAACCAGGGCCCGTGACGCTGCCGGTGGGCGGATCCACCTTCCGTCTCGACTCGCGCCAGCTCCACGGGACGAACCTCGTGGCGGGTCAAAGCGTGGCCGGCATTGCCAGCGTGCAGGGGGCTCTTTTCGTCGCCGAGCTGGTGTTCGGAGCGATCCTGGTCGTGGCGGTCTTCGTCGGGGCGACCGTCGTCGGACTGCGCGCCTCGGCTCCTTCGGAGCAGGTACGACGGCGGCAGGCGGAGTTCACCGCGGACGCCTCCCACGAGTTGCGCACACCGATCTCCGTGATTGAGGCAGAGGTCGGGCTCGCGCTCGATCGGCCGCGCGACGCTGCTGCGTACCGCGACGTCCTGTCGCGCGTCGGCCGCGAGAGCGCGCGGCTGCACCGGATCGTCGAGGACCTCCTGTGGCTGGCGCGGGCAGAGGACGAGCCCGACCGGCACGAGTCCGAGGTCGTCTGCGACGTCGCCGAGGTCGTTGCGGCATGTACGCAGCGCTTTGCCGCGCTGGCGACGACGCACCACGTGTCCGTCGACATGGAGCACGACGGCCCAGGTCCGTTCACGGTGCGCGCGACACCCGAGCTCGTCGACCGCCTGGCCGGTGTCCTGATCGACAACGCGTGCGAAATTCGCGGGCGAGGACGGATCGGTCTCCGTGAGCGTCCGCGGTTCCGGACACCGAGTCGAGCTCCGCGTCGACGACTCCGGCCCCGGGATCCCACCCGAGCAGCGGGACGCGGTCTTCGACCGGTTCCACCGGGCGACGGACTCGGTAGCGGGCACAGGGCTCGGTCTCGCTATCGCCGACACCGTCGTACGGTCCACCCAGGGCGAGTGGTGCATCGGGGTTGCGGCGCTCGGCGGGGCCAGGATGGAGGTCTCGTGGCGCGCCGCTCCGGCCGGCCGTGGGCGCGCCGTCCCGCCCGCGCCGGTGACGACCACACGAGGAAAAGTCACAAAGTCCTTATCCTGAGCTGCCGTTTCTTCACGTGGGCGTCAGGGAGCGTCCGTACTCTGAGACCGTGGCACGTGCACGGACTCTCAGCCCGGCCCGACGGCGGCACATCGCGGCGGCGCGGCGCGACGACGCACTGGCGCGGCTCTCGACGATCACCGGGGGCATCGGCGTCGCGGTCGTCCTCGCCGTCGGTGCCATCGGGGTGTACGTGGGCAAGGCGCTTCCGGGTCACCATGCGACGCCCGCCTCGAACAGCACCGTCGGGCCAGGCGGTGGTCTTGCCGGCGGCACCGGCCAGGGTGTGTCCGCCGGCGGATCCGGCGCCCTCAACCCGCCGGCGTCGGCGCCACAGAGTGCCTCTCTCCCCGCACCCGTCACCAGCGGATCGACTTGAGCAAGCCGTGGGAAGCGCCAGATGTGGTGCCGCGCGCCTTTCGCACCAGGGCGCTCGGTACCAGGGCCGAGATGGTCGTGACCGACGGCACGGTGCTCGTGGCCGCGGCCGACATCCTTTGCCGCGAGCTCGAGCGGATCGACCGGGTGGCCAGCCGGTTCCGTCGCGACTCCGAGCTCACCCGGCTGAACGAGCAGGCGGGTCATGGCGCCACGGTGAGCGCCGACCTGTTCGAGGCGATCGACGTCGCGATCGCCATGGCTCAGGCCACCGACGGGCTCGTCGACCCGACCGTCGGCGTCGCCATGAACGACTTGGGGTACGACCGCGACTTTGACGAGGTCCGCGCCGGACGGGACGGCGTTCTGCCGAAGCCGCGGCCTATCCCCGGATGGCGCTCGGTCATGCTCGATCCGTCGAACCTTCGGGTGGGCCTTCCGCCGCGTACCGCGCTGGATCTCGGCGCCACGGCGAAGGCTCTCGCTGCAGACCGGGCGGCGGCCGCGGTGGCGCGGCAGCTGGGGTGTGGGGTGATCGTCTCCCTCGGTGGCGACGCAGCCGTCGCAGGCCCTGCGCCTGGCGACGGATTCGCCATCGCCATCGCCGACACGTGCAGCTCGACGACGCCCGACGAGGCCGTCGCCGTCAGGTCGGGCGGGCTCGCGTCGTCTGGCATCGTCGTACGCCAGTGGCGTCTGGGCTCGCGGCTGGTACATCACATCGTCGACCCGGCGACCGGGCTCCCGGCCGCGACCTGCTGGCGGACGGTCTCGGCCACTGCGGCCACGTGCGTCGAGGCCAACGCGGCGACGACGGCCGCGGTGGTCATGGGAGCACCCGCGACTGACTGGCTGGCGAGCGCGGGCATTCCGGCCCGTCTGGTCGCCATGGACGGACGGGTCGTGCGCACGCCGGGCTGGCCCGACACACCGGTCCCACCCGAGGCGCCAAGGCGCAGCGACGCACCACCGGAGCACCGCGACGGATGAGCGTAGCCATGGCGGGGGTTCCCGCCACCGTGGGCCACGGGGTGAGCGCACTGTGGTATCTCACCCGCGCCAGCGGTCTCGTGTCCTTGATACTCCTCACGTCCACGCTCGTGCTCGGGATCGTCGCGTCGGTGGGGTGGACGGGCGGGCGCTGGCCACGTTTCCTGTCCCAGGCGGTGCACCGGAACCTCTCGCTCTTTTGCCTCGCGCTGATCGGCGTCCACATCGCATCGACCGTCGGCGACGGATATGTCCCGATCGGGCTGATGGACGCGTTCATCCCGTTCCGTTCGCCGTACCGTCCGATCTGGGTCGGTTTCGGCGCCCTGGCCTTCGACATGCTCCTCGCGGTCGCCGTCACGAGTGCGCTGCGCCGGCGGATCGGCGTCGCAGCGTGGCGCGGCGTGCACTGGCTGGCCTACGCCTGCTGGCCCGTCGCGGTCCTGCACGGTCTCGGGTCGGGCTCCGACCCGCGCCTGCCCGGCGCCATGCTCGTGTTCGTCGCCTGCACGGGATCGGTTGTCGCGGCGCTGGCGTGGCGGTTGGTGTCCGGTCGGGCGCGCGCGCCGGTCCGCCGCGTCGGTGGCGCGGTCGCGGGGGCGGTCGTCCTCTTGGCCATCGTCGTCTTCGCCGCGGTCGGCCCCCTCCGCCCAGGCTGGTCACACCGGGCGGGGACCTCGTCGTCGCTCCTGGCTCAGATCGCCCACTCGCAGGCGACCTCGTACGCGTCGCAAGCCGCGACGCTCCCGGCCGCGGCACCGGCCGCGCCCAAGAGCATCCCCACCAGCCCGTTCCAGACGTCGGTCACCGGCACGGTCTCGGTCTCCACACCGGACGCCTCTGGGCAATCGCAGGTCACGTTGGACATGAAGCTCGCCGACAGCCCGACCCTCCTGCATGTGCGGATCGACGGTCCGGCCGAAGACGGCGGGGTGGCCATGCGCAGCAGTCAGGTGACGTTCGGACCGCTGCAGGGACAGGTCACCGCGCTCGAAGGCGCGACCATCGTGGCCGCCGTGCGTGGACCCTCCGGCTCGTTGAACCTCACGATGGACCTCGCGCTCGACCCGCGGGGCGGCACGCTGACCGGTCAGGTGTCGGGGAGTCCGGGGTCGTGAGCACGGGCTCGGCCGCGACCCGCCGGCCCGAGGGCCGGACCGCGATCGGCCGCAACGTCGGCGGTCCCGTGTCGGTGCGCCGCCTGCTGCACGGAATCTCTGGGGACCCTGGGCTGACGGCGCACCTCGATCGGTGGGGTCCCGTCCCGACGCACGATGCGCACCGGCTCATTCAAGAGCTCGAGGCGAGCGGCCTGGCCGGGCGCGGGGGTGCATGGTTCCCCGTCGCAGCGAAATGGAGGGCGGTCGCGGGCAACCGCGGACGTCCCGTCGTGGTCGCCAACGGCGCCGAGGGCGAGCCGGCCAGCGGCAAGGACGCGACGCTGCTCCTGCAAGCGCCGCACCTCGTGCTCGATGGTCTCGTGCTGGTGGCACGCGCGCTGAGGGCGAAGGAGGCGATCGCCTACGTCACCGCATCGAGCATCGGCGCGGTCGACCAGGCGGTGGCCGAACGACGCCGCGACCCGATCCGCGATTCAGGTCGTGCGCGCACCCGACACCTTCATCGCCGGTCAGGAGTCGGCCGTCGTCAACGCGCTCGGTGGGCGCCGAGCGGCGCTGCCGTCGTTCGTCGGCATCGAGTCGGTGCGCGAGCGCGGCGTGCGCGGCAGGCCGACGCTGGTGCACAACGTCGAAACGCTGGCGCACGTCGCGCTGATCGCCCGCTTCGGCGCGGCCTGGTTCAGGCAAGAGGGGACTCCCGACGCGCCGGGCACCATGTTGTTGACGGTCAACCGCCCGGGCGGCCAGACCGTCGTCGAGGCGGCGCTCGGCTCGCCGTTCCGGCACGCCGCCGGCGTCGGGCCAGACGAGGTGCGGGCGGCGCGGGGCGTCCTGCTCGGCGGCTACGGCGGCGGCTGGGTCGCACCGAGCGTCTTCGCCGGACTTGCGTTGTCGGAGAAGTCCGCCCGACAGCGCCGGTACGACGCTCGGCGCCGGCATCGTGGCCGTCCTGCCCGCCGACGCGTGCCCCTTGGCCGAGGCGGCCGACGTCGTCCGCTACATGCAGGCCCAGGGGGCGGGTCAGTGCGGCCCGTGCGTGCACGGCCTGTCCGAGCTCGCCCGCGGCCTCGAGCGCATGGCCTACCGGCCCGTGCGCGGTCCGCGAGCAGACCACCTCCTCGAGCTCTGCACTCTCGTCGAGGGCCGCGGCGCCTGCCGTCACCCCGACGGCGTGGCCCGGTTCGTGCGGACGACCCTGGCGGTGTTCGGCGACGAGCTAGCGTTGCACGGACGAGGAGCGCCCTGCTCCCGGGTCGAATCGCCACGGGTGTTGCCGACGGCGCCCGGAATTCGGCGGGTGAGCAGGGCATGAAAAACTGGAGCCTGGACCTAGTCGTGGATCCGATCGCGTGCGAGGGGCGTGGCGTCTGTGCCGAAATACTGCCCGAGCGCATCGAGCTGGACCGCTGGGGGTATCCGGTCATCGACAGCGACATCCCGCCGGCGCTGACAGATCTCGCCGTGCGAGCCGTGCGGTCCTGTCCCCGGCAGGCCCTGCACCTGGTTGAGCGGAGATGCTGAGCCCCCAATCTGTCGACGAGCGCGAGCGCGAGCACCTCACCCCGCCGCAGGGGACGCCGGTGTACCGGAGGCCCCGCTGGTCGAAGTCGCGCGTGCATCGGCGGCGCCGGATCGTGGCCGTCGTGCTGCTGGCGTTTCTCGTCTTCTTCGTGTGGCTCGCAATCTCGCTGGGCAGCGCGCTGTCCAATCCCGCGCTCGGGAGCTCGCTCGGCGCCCGCGCGGCCGAGTGGCTGCGCGAGCAACCCGGCGGCTCGACGGTCGTCGTCTGGGCCGAGAACGAGTGGTACTCGCACCACCCGCCCAAGGTGGGCGGATCGCTGCCCAAGGGCGCCATCCGCTCCCCGAAGACGACCGTCCCGCCACCGCCGGCCGCCACCACCGTGCAGCACCTTCCAGCGCCGGCCCCGATGGTGCCGATCGCCAGCCCTCCCGTGGCGGGTGAGGGCCAGTGGTCGCCAGTGGGGCGCACCGTCGACGGCGTGCCTGCTGTCTACGAGACGATGATCCGTCCGAGCACCGTCCACACCAGCTACGTCGTCGGCGTCGCCTGGATGGACACGACCATGCTCAAGGCGACCCTGTACTCAGGCAGTCAGATCCCCGGCGGCGGGCCGTACAGCCATACCGCACCGGTCTCGCCGTCCGACGCCACCTCCCTCGTGGCCGCATTCAACGCGGGCTTCCTGATGGGAGACGCCGAGGGTGGCTACTACACCGACGGCAAGACGATCGTGCCCATGCGATCGGGAGCGGCGTCGTTCGTCGTCTACAAGAACGGGACCTCCACGGTGGGGCAGTGGGGCCGCGACGTGACGATGACCCCCGACGTCGTCTCCGTCCGCCAGAATCTCGACCTCCTGGTTGACGGCGGCCATGTCGTGCCCGGCGGCCTACACGCGGATCCCACCCAGTGGGGCCGCACGCTCGGCGGGGGTGATTTCGTGTGGCGCTCCGGCCTGGGAGTCACCGCCGACGGTGCGCTCGTCTACGTGGGCGGCCCGGGCCTCGACATTGCCGACCTGGCGAACATCCTGGTCAGGGCAGGTGCCGTCCGCGCCATGGAGCTCGACATCAACACCGACTGGGTCAACTTCAGCAGCTACAAGCCCTCGACCCCGACCGGCGCGGCGTCGGCGGCGAACGGGACGGAGCTCCTGTCGGGCATGACCGGGACGCCCGGTCGCTACTTCGAGCCTTGGTGGGCGCGAGACTTCATCACCATGTCTGCACGCCCCGTTGCGACGAACGGATCGGCCAAGTGACCTCCGGCGAGATCCCGTCCGGGCCGGCCACGCCGGCGCAGCAGCCGGTGCCGGTCCCTTCCGCCGTCCCGTCGGGCCCGGACCCACCGGCGCGGCGGACCCCGGAACAGGCCTCGGGGCCACGGCTCGCCCTGGTCCGCGGCATGCGGCCCCCGCAGTGGATCAAGAACGTCCTCGTGTTCATGGCGCCGGCGGCGGCGGGTGTCCTGGGAGACTGGCGGACCACGGCGCGAGTCATCGGGGCGTTCATCGTGTTCTGCCTGGTGGCATCGGGGACGTACCTCGTGAACGACGTCATCGACGCCGACATCGGACCGTTACCACCCGATGAAGCGGCAACGTCCTGTGGCCAGCGGCCAGCTCCGGCCCTCGACCGCGCTCGGCGCCGGGGTGAGCCTCATCGCGCTCGGGCTCGCCGGCGCCATCGTGCTCGGCCCATGGGGCCTGGCGGTCGTGGTCGGGGCCTACGCCGCGTTGAACGTGGCCTACAGCCTCCGGCTGAAACAGGAGCCCGTGGTCGAGCTCGCCGTCGTCGCGTCCGCCTTCGTGCTGCGCGCTGTCGCCGGCGGCGTCGTCGCGGACGTACGGCTCTCCAATTGGTTCCTCGTCTTCACGTCGTTCGCCGCCCTCTTCGTCGTCACCGGGAAACGGAGCGCGGAGCACTCGCGCCTCGGCCCAGACCGGGGTGCGCACCGGGCCGTCCTCGACGAGTACTCGGAGTCCTTCCTGCAAGTCGACGCTGACCATCTCGGCCACCGTGTCCGTCGCCTCGTACTGCCTCTGGGCCTTCGACCGGACCGGCCTGTTGGCGCATGCCGGCCACAAGACGGTCTGGATCGAGCTGACGGTGATCCCGCTCGTGCTCGCCGTCCTGCACATCCTGCGGCTGCTCGATGCCGGGCAAGGGCGGCGAGCCGGAGCAGCTGGCCCTGCGCGACCACGTGCTTCAGGGCTACGCGGTCTGCTGTGGCTCGCCCTCATGGCCATCGGGCTCTACGCGTGACGCGGCCGCCGAGGCCGTCGCTCGCGCCGCACGCGGACCTCGGCGTACCGCTGGCCGGGTGGGGCCGCACCGCGCGCACCGTCGGCGACGGTCGATGCAGCCGGCGAGCATCGCAGGACGTGGCTCACGCCCTCGCCCGGCCCGGGAACGCCGATCGCCCGCGGGCATGGGCCGGAGCTACGGGGACGCGGCGCAGTGCAGCGGCGGCCTGACGATCGACGTCACCGGCCTCGATCACATCGGGCGAGCTCGACGAGGAGACGGGGACCGATCGAGGTGGGGGCGGGCGTCAGCCTGCACGAGTCGATGAGGCGCATATCCCGGCGGGTGGTTCGTCGCCGTGACCCCCGGGACGCGCTACGTCACCGTCGGCGGCGCCATCGCCGCAGACGTCCACGGGAAGAACCACCACCGTCGACGGGAGCTTCGCCCGGCACGTGGTCGAATGACCCTGGTCACGCCGACGGGAACGGTGACGCGTGTCGCCCGGGTCGGACCCCGATCTCTTCTGGGCCACGGCGGCGGCATGGGCTTGACGGGCGTCGTGGCTGCGGCCACGCTGCGCCTGATCCCGATGGAGACGTCGTGGATGCAGCGTCGACACCAGCGCGTTCACCCGAGCTCGACGACGCTGATGGCCGCGATGGAGGGCACCGACCGCAGCTATCGCTACAGCGTGGCGTGGCTCGACTGCCTCGGACGGCGCAGCGCGTCGGGCGGTTCTGACCCGGGGCGACCACGCTCCGCTCGCCGCGTTCCCTGCCCGACCGTCGTGCGGGCAGCCGGCTCGCGGCCCGGGACGCGGCGCTGCAGGTTCCGGTGCCCCGCCGCCCCGGTCCGGCTGGCCAACCGGGCGTCGGTGCGCGCCCTCAACGAAGCGTGGTTCCGAGCGTCGCCGACCTCGGTCGGGCGCTCTGCACCCTGACCAGCTTCTTCCACCCACTCGACGCGGTCGGCGGCTGGAACCTGCTGTACGGCCCGGCGGGCTTCGTGCAATACCAGTTCGTCGTCCCGCCCGGACCGGGGCGACGTCGTCGAGGAGGCGGTCGCTGCGATCGTCGGCGTCGGGCGTGCCGTCGTTCCTCGCCGTGCTCAAGCGATTCGGTCCGGGCACGCCCGGGCCGCTCTCCTTCGCCCAGCGAAGGTTGGACGCTCGCCCTGGACTTCCCGCTCGGTCCGCCGCGGTTGCCCGGCGCTGCTCGACGGCCTCGACGAGCTGGTGGCGGACGCGGGCGGCCGCGTCTACCTGGCCAAAGACGCCCGCCTGCGCCCCGAGTTGGTCCCGGCGATGTACCCGCGGCTCGGACGAGTTCGCGGCGGTCTGCCGTCGCGTCGACCCCGACGGCGTCCTGTCGTCCGACCTGTCGCGGCGCCTCGGGATCCCGCGGTGAACGACGCCTTCGGACATCCCCAGTCGGTCGTCGTCCTCGGCGGCACGTCGGACATCGCGCTGTCGCTGGTCGCGACGTCTCGCCGCGGCGCGATGCCGGTCGGTCGTCCTGGCTGGGCGCGACGCGGCGCGCTCGGAGCAGGCCGCAGCGGAGCTGGCTCCGTCGGTTGAGCACACCGCGACGATGACTTTCGACGCCGTGCACCCGGGAGCCGCCGGCGACGACCGTGGCGCGGTGCTTCGAGGCGGCGGGGAGGACCGGTCGACCTGGTGGTCGTCGCGGTCGGAGAGCTCGGTCATCAGGACGAGGACGAAGCGGATCCCGGCCGGCGTCGCCCGGATGTTCACGGTCAACATCACCTGGCCCGCCGCCGCCCTGACCGCGGCGGCGCGGCTGCTGCGAGCACCAGGGACACGGCCGCATCGTCGTGCTGTCCTCGGTGGCCGGCTACCGGGTCAGGCGCGCCAACTTCGTCTACGGCTCGGCCAAAGCGGGCCTCGACGGGTTCGCCTAGGGCCTGGGCGAGGCGCGTGCGCGGGACCGGCGTCTCGGTCCACGTCGTGCGGCCCGGCTTCGTGCGCACGAAGATGACCGAGGGCCGACCGGCGGCGCCGTTCGCCGTGGGGCCGGAACGGGTGGCCGATCGACGCGATCCGTGGCTTCGAGCGCGGCCAGCTTGTGATCTGGTCACCCGGTGTGCTGCGTGGCGTGTTCGGCCTGCTCGGCCTGCTCCCGAGTGCGCTGTGGCGGAGACTCCCCGGCTGAAGCAGCGGTCGAAGGGGTGTTGGGGGAGCACAGCCGCCGAACACCGGTGAAGCGGCCCGGCCACCGGGAACTCTCTGGTAGAAACGCACCGATCAGGGGAGGGTCCATGCGCAGGTCGAGAGCTGGATCGATGCTCGTCGCAGCTGCGGCGACGTGCATCGGGTTGACGGTGTTGGTACCGGGCAGCGTGGCGAGCGCGGTGCGGGCGGACACGGCGGTCGGCCAAGCGGGTGCGGGCTCGCTCCACTCGGGTGGGTCGGTCGACGAGGCCTGGCTGACCGGTGCCCACCCGGGCGACCGGATCACCCTCCTGCAGTTACGGCACGGCCGTTCCAGTGCCGGCCAACCCGGGCACCGCGGACGCGCTCGGGTCGCTGATCATCCGCAACCTGCTCCCGGGCAGGGCTACGCCTGGCACGACGACACGCACCGGCCAGCAGACCGGCACCTTCTCCGTCCTGGCCCCCGGCGCCGACCCGCCGACCAACGTCGGCGCTGTACACCGGCCAGCCCATGCACGACGGGCTCAACTACATCACCATGCGCGACGGCATCCAGCTGGCCGCCACCGTCCGCTACCCCTACGGGGAGACCTGCACGCCGCCGCCCCGTGCCCGACGGTCATCGAGTACTCGGGCTACAACGTCGCCGGCCCGACCGACCCGATCCCGTACCTGCTCGCCAGCGCCCTCGGCGTGCCCTGCACGACTGCGGCGACCCGAACCTGCTGCCGGACAGCGCCACCGACGTCGGCGCCGTCGTCGCCCGGGTCTCCGGCTTCGCCACCGTCAGCCTCCAGATGCGTGGGACCGGCTGCTCGGGCGGCGCCTACGACCTGTTCGGCTACCCGTCGGACTACGACGCCTACGACGCGTCGAGATCGTGGCCCACCAGGACTGGGTGGCCAACCACGCGGTCGGCATGGTCGGCATCAGCTACTCGGGTCTCTCGCAGTTCCCGTCGGCCGGCACCGACCCGCCGGACCTGGCCGCCATCGCCCCGATGAGCCCGACCGACGACCTCTTCTCGACCGGCTACCCCGGAGGCATCTACAACAACGGGTTCGCTGCCGAGCTGGATCAGCGACCGCATCGACGACGCCAAGCCGGCCGCCACCTATGCGCGACGGCACGTTGGTCCAGCCTCGGCGACCCCCGTCTCCGGCGTGGGCCAGCCCTGGACGTACTACGAGATCGACGCCGAGCTGGCCGCCACGAACGGGGCCTCGTCGACGTGTCTGCCAACCAGGCGCTGCACGGCCAGTCCGAGGACCTCGGCCGCCTGGTCGGGCCGCAGCTGGTCGCGCCCGGCACCGGCCCGGGCCGTGACCCGTCGCTGTTCGACCGCCGCTCGATGGTCGACTGGGCCGCGCACGTCACCGTCCCGGTCTTCCTCTCCGGCGCGCTGCAGGACGAGCAGACCGGGCCGCAGTGGCCCGCGCTCATCGAGCGATCCCCAAGACGACGCCGGTCTTCGCCAACATGGTCAACGGCGGCCACATCGACTCGACCGATCCCCAGACGATCAGCCGCTGGCTCGAGTTCCTCGACGTCTACGTGGCCGACAAGGTGCCGACCGCAGCCGGGACTCACTCGAGCCCTCGTCCTCGACCGATTCGCAGCCTACGCCTCGGCGACGCTCGGCGCAGGCGCCGCTGCCCGCCATCCGCTTCACGGACGCGCCCGAACGTCGACCGTCGCCCGCGCCGACTTCGCCACGCAGACGCCTCGGGTGCGGGTGCTCTTCGACAGCGGCGCCGGGGCGGTCGGGTCCGGGCGACATCGAGTCGACCTACTCGGCCGACTTCCCCAGCTGGCCGCCGGCGGGCGCGGTCACGAAGCTGCTACCTCGGGCCGGGCGGAGCGCTGGCGACCGCCAAGCCCTCGGCGAGAGGCCACCGCGCCGCTTCAGCTCGACCCGAGCGTGCGGCCTGCCACCAGCCTGCCGCCCGGCGGCAACCCCTGGGCGGCCGACCCCCCTGGGACTGGACGCCGGTCCCGCCGCCGACGGGATCGCCTTCCAGACGGCACCCTTCACGACGCCGACCACGATCGTCGGGCCGGCCACCCTGGACCTGTGGGTGAAGTCGGCCGCACCGGTCGAGGACTTCCAGGCCACCATCACCGAGGTACGGCCGGCAGCCGGCGCAGGAGGAGTACGTCACCTCGGGCTTCCTGCGCAGCTCGAACCAGGTCGACGCCCCGGACTCGACGCCGCTCTTCACCGATCCCACCTACCTGCCAGGGCGACGCCCGGGACCTGTCGGCCGATCGGTACTCCCTGGTGAAGATCCCGATCGACCCGATCGTCCACACGTTCCGGCCGGGACGAACTTGCGGGTGGTCGTGTCCGCACCCGGAGGCGACCGTCCGGAGTGGGCGTTCGACACGCTCGACACGGGCCAGCAGGCCACGGTCGGTTTCGGTGGCCTGGCCGCGTCGCCTTCGTGGTCAACGTCGTTCAGGGTGTCGCACGCGACGACCGACGCTGCCGGCGTGCGGTTCGCTGCGCGGCGAGCCGTGCCGGGCCTACGTCCCCGAGAGCAATCAACAGGGCTCGTAGGCAACGGGGCTCGTAGGCAACGGGGCTCGTAGGCAACGGTCATCTGCTCGATACCTTTTGCATGTCCGGTTTTGGCGGATCCGGCAGGCCGCCTGGCAGAATGCGTCCGATCGGAAAGACGACATTCGATCGCACCGCGCCGGGCCCTGTGGCTGTTCGGCGTGCGTGCGTCCGTCCGTTCTCAGGAGAAGGGTGAGGGATGAGCTCGGCACTACCGGAAGAAGGAGCACCAGAACCGGCACCGGTCTCGGACACCGATCAACGCCGTGCCGGATCCGCTCGCCCTGGCATCGGTGGCGCTGTCGGCGATGGGCTTCCTGACGCTGCTCCGGCTCGCTGATCGCCGGGACCGCACCCCGGCCAAGGCGCTGGGCCTGTTTCTCGCGACGACGGTCGAGTCGACGGCGGGAACCGGGCTGGGCATCGAGGCCATCCGAAGGTCACACGGCGACGAGTCTGGCGAGCCTGCCAAGAGCGTGGTTGTTGCCGCTGCCGGTATGGTCATCGGCATCATCACGTCGGCCCTCACGTTGAACTGGATGAGAACGACCAGACGGATGTAGTGCCGGACGTGTCACGCCTCGAGCGGCCGATGAGTCCCCTGATCACGGACGGCTCGGGCTGCAGCCCTGACTCCGACGGGCGTCGGGAGGCACGTTCGACGATTGTCATCCCGAACAGTACTTTGGTCCCTAGGCAGCCATCGCGGCCCCGTCGCACACTCGGACAATGACCGGCAACCCTCGAACGATCGATCACGGTGGGGACATGTCTCGGCGCGTGGCCCGACGGAGGACGGAGCTCGGCCTCAGCATCGAGGAAGTCGCGTCGAAGGCCGGGATCGACCCTGGGTACCTTCGGTACTTCGAGGAGAACGCCGACGCTCGTCTGAGCACAGGGTCCACGTTGTTGCTCGCGCTTGCGCTCGACACCACGCCGGCGATGCTGCGCGGCCAGCAGATGGACGTGCGTCTGGGGAGCGGTCGTGCCGGGGTGCATCCGGAGCTCGAGCCCCTCACCCCGGAGCAGTGCGAACGTCACCTCGAGGCGGGTGGCATCGGCCGAGTTGTCTACTCGTTGGATCGCGGTCCGGTCGCGGTGCCCGTCAACTTCGAGTACGCCGAGGGGCGTGTCGTCATCAGTACCGACCTCGTCAAAGCGAACGTGCTCGAGGAACTGGAGATTGTCGGCTTCGAGATCGACCGCGTCGACGACTTCCTCAGCGAAGGCTGGAGCGTGCTCGTCACCGGAACGGCACGGCGGGTCGACGACCCGGATGAAATCGTGATGCTGTCGTCGCTCGACCTGGAGAGCTGGGCCGGAGGCGACCGCCACACGCTCGTGGTCATCAGCCCGAAGGAGATCACCGGTCGCGTCATCGTCCACCGGGTCGACCCGGACGAATGAGCGGAACGACTGAACGACGATCTGTAAGCGAGTTCTGGCGATGCACGCCCAGAGCCCCGTGCTGGTCTACCCAAGCTCGATGACCGCACCCCATGTGCGAGTACCTCCACGTATACGACTGCGGGCGCGAGGTTTGGTTTCGTCAACCCGACAACGCTGAACGTCAAAGCGAGGTCTGTCCGTCAATCCGATGAGCGTGTCACGACGACGGAGCACGGCGCGTTGCGAACCACGTAATCGGAGACGGAGCCCAGCAGTGCCCTTCGAATCCATCCTCGTCCTCGGGAGCCGACGATCACAGCGGTCGCACCGACGTCGGCAGCGAATCTGCAGAGCGCCGCACCGGGCTCACCTTCGACGACGCGCGTTCTCGACCCGGCCCTTGGTGGGAGCCACGAGGGTTTCCAGGGCCTTCTTCGTAGCCTCCACCGCCGCCTGACCGTGGCTTCGCGCCTCTCGATGTTGCTCCTCGACTTCATCGGGCGTCATGGTCGAGCTGGCATGGCCCGTGGCATCCTCAGCGAGGGAGGGGTCGACGGTATCGGCGACCGCAACAATCATGATGCGATCGGCGTCCCGCATGAGAGAGAGCCCCGCCGAGGCGGCCTGGATCGCAAGATCCGACCCGTCAGTACCCACAACCAGAGTGATCATGATCCCTCTCTGAAGACTGTCACATCCGCCCTTCCAACCGTACTGTTCGGCCGGAGTTCACGGACGCGCTCTCAGCGTTGCGATCCGGCAAGGCAGCGTCGTTCCACGATGCGAGCGTCGACGCATCCCGTTGGGATTGGATTTTGGGCTGTCCATTCGGGCCGGAACGATCGACTCGATGCAGTAAGAGGCGGGGCTGCCAAACAGCGGCGGTGGCACCACGGTCTCGACCGTGGCCACCGGGCCCTTCGCCAACGCGTCGAGCAACCCGATCTCGCTCGGCACCGCACCGAGCATCACCTCTGCCGCGAGCACGACCTTCACGGTTGGCAGCGCCGGCAGCTTCACCGAGACCACCACCGGCAGCCCGACGACCACGCTCACCAGAGCGGAGCGCTCCCGGGCGGGGTCAGCTTCACCGACAACGGGACGATGGCATCTGCGCAGACCCGACGCGGATGGCAACGCGTAATTCGTCCTTTGGTCACCCTTGGCGTAGGTGAAATACGGGATCACCGCAGTAACCGAGCCGGCGCCGGCCCGCTTAAGCACGTCGATCCAGAAGAGCAGCTCCATAAACTTGTCGTTCTCGGGAAAGGCGGTGCTCTGGATTATGTACTTATCTCGGCCGCGGACATTCTCAGGGACTCGAACGAAGAGGTTTCCCTCAGAGAACCGGAGAGTTTCGGAGCTTCCCAGGGGTATGTCCAGATATGCCGTCACCGCTGCTCCGAGTCGCTGGGACGCCGAGCCGGCGAATACGACGAACTCCTCCACCACGGACCGAGGGTAACGCCCGCGTTCACCCATACCGGATCCGCGGGTGAGTCGGAGTCCGGCGTTCGGTCCGGAACGGACGGAGGTCCTGGTCATTCGGAGCTCCAACTCCCTCGCAGACGTGGACGACAGAGGCACAGATCGATGTCGAGTCGGCGAGCCTCCTGTCCAGCCATTTGAGGGCAGACCTTTCGACGTGAGAGCGAAGAGCATGCCGAAGGGCCTCCACGCTGGGAAATGACGAGTTCGCGATGGAGTTGACCCTCACACGGACTGAGGTCGTCGAGGGAGAGAAGAAAGACGACAACGACTGGCCCGGATATGGTCTCGACATCAATCTGAGGGAGGGGACTTGGCAGCGGCAGACTCTGCCACGGAGGTCGAGAAAATGCTCCGACTTTGGCTGCCGTCCGCTTGCGAACTCGCATTCGTCGCCAATGCCTCCGACGTGCTGAATTCAGATGGTGCGGCGGCGTGACGAGGGGCGACGAGTCGGTGCAGGCACCGCCACCGCTTCGCACCCGAGTCACCGAGATTCTCGATGTCGAGTACCCAGTGATTCAGGCCCCGATGGGGTTCATCGCTCGAGCACAACTGGCCTCGGCCGTCTCGAATGCTGGCGGCTTTGGGATCGTTGAGACATCCTCGGGGAGACTCGATGAGGTTCGGGACGAGATGATGGCGATGCGTGACATGACCGACAAGCCTTGGGGCGTCAACATCGCGCAGATGCTCGTCACAGACCCTCACATCGTCGACTTCGTTGCCGACCAAGGTGTCCGATTTGTGACGACCTCGGCTGGGGACCCGGCACGGTACACGCAGCAGTTACATGACGCCGGCATCACGGTGTTCCACGTGGTCCCATCCCTCCGGGCTGCTCAAAAAGCCGTTGCTGCCGGAGTGGACGGTTTGGTGGTCGAGGGAGGCGAGGGGGGTGGGTTCAAGAGCACCAGACCGGTTTCGACCATGGTCTTGCTGCCTCAGGTCTGTAGCAGCTTCGACGTCCCGGTCATTGCCGCCGGGGGGATCGTCGATGGTGTTTCGATGGCAGCCGCGTTTGCTCTCGGGGCTGAAGGAGTCCAGATGGGGACGCGGATGGTCAGTGCAGCAGAGTCACCGGTACATCCTCGGTACAAATCCCTGGTGACTGGGGCCGACGCAACTGACACCGTCGTACTCAGCGCCCACTCGAGTCCTGCCTATCGAGTCATGCGGACCAAGTTCAGTGAGAGCCTCGAGCAGGAGCCGACGGTCGTCATGGGGCGAACGGTCGGCATGGACGGAGTTCTGAAGCTCTATTTCGAGGGTGATCTCGACGCAGGTTTCGCCTTCGGGGGCCAAGGCGCAGGGCGGATCGCCGATGTGCTCACTGTCCGCGAGATTGTCCACGAGACGGTGCGAGACTTCTATGAAGTGGTCGCCAGTCTCGACCGCTTCCTTCCCGCGGAATGACGCTTCTCTCGTCCGCTTTCTGCCCAAAATCGCCGCATCGCCGTGCTCTCGGGAAGCGGAGCGTTCCAGGCGGGGCCGCCCGATCCACATTCATCGGCAGCCTCAGCTCCAGCGCCGAATGCTCTCACTCTCCAAACACTCAGCCCGGCACCTACGCTTGACTTCGCCATGGTGACAAGCACGTTTCGCGATTTGTTCGTCGCCATCGCCACCTCGGCAGCTTCACTCACAGGATTGCTCTTCGTAGTCGTCACGATGACCGAGCGGCCGAGGGCAAGGGTCCGTCCACCTGTGGTGCAAGAGGTCCGTGCGTCCGAGGCCCTGCTCGGCTTCACCAATGCCTTGGCCGTCTCGTTGTTCGGGATAGTCCCGGGGACCCACATCGGCTATCCGGCTGTCGTCGTTAGTGCCATAGGGATCCTGTTCAGCGCTGCCGCGGTACGGTCGCTTCTGGCTGGAGTTCAGGGCCGCAGTCAGCAGGGCCGGCACCTCGTCCTCACCGTGTTCCTGTTGGCGGTCTTCGTCTCTGAGCTGATCGTCGGGATTGAGCTGCTGAACACGCCACGTGATACCGGGCCACTCGAGTCACTGGGATACATCTTGATCGCATCGTTGTTCATCGGCATCGCTCGCGCTTGGGAGCTCGTGGGTGGTCGCGACACTGGCCTCGTGGCATCTCTCGCGGTCCTTCTCAGTGGTCGGTCGCGGACAGCTCCGGATAGTGGTTCCGGCGAAGTCCTCGAATCCCCCGGGTCGGGGGCGCCGGAACGCTAAGTAGCCAACGGCCGCCTTCCGGTCAAACTCGTCTCTCCGACACCCGTGCCACGCCTCACCGATGACAGGATCAAAGGCCTTTTCTGACAGTTCGCTCCAGGATTCCCAGCGTGGCGCGCAGAGCCGACTCGGGCACGATCGGGAAGTGCTCCTTGAAGTCGCTGCCTACCTTCGACCAGTCGTAGTAACACGTCACATTGGTGACCCCATCTTCACCAGAATCCAGACGGTAACCATAGAAGTGCGCAACCGGAACATCGGGTCCGAGATCCCACGCGATCTCCTTGTCGCGTTCGAAGACGATGATGTGTACGGTCACGTCGTATTTGCCCATCGGGATGTCATTGAGCGATTCGCGATCCATGTGGATGACGAAAGTATCGCCCACCTTCTCCGCGGGCTCGCCGGTAAAGTCCTGCAGCATCCCAGAGGCATCGATGGCGACATGTCCCGCCGGACTACGCAATACGTCGAAGATCGCGGTGGGCGACGCTGGGATGGGCCGGGTCACCTCGATCCTGTCGGGCAGGAGGACGGTATCGGGCATATCGGGCTCCTCATGGACGTGAGTGGACTCGTCTGCCACTCCCGGGTTCGGTCCCACCAGCATCGCACGTCGACGCCGCGTCCCGCTGCGACAAGCGCCGGCACGGGAAGGGCGTCGAGTATGGCGGTGGCGACAGTGACGACGGCGGTCTTCGTCGGCGGAGCTGGTGTACTCAATACCTTCAGCCGAGCCGAAAGTCGGACGCGATCATTGACACGAATCGGGCACCGGTCGAAAATGGAGTGCGCAACGTGTTCTGTTCGCCAGGAAAATCACGACCACGTGGGGGAAACTGTGAAATCTACTTTCGCGCGCAGGCTGTATCGCACCCTTGTGTCGGCCGGGACGCTCGGCTTGGCTGCCTGTCTCACTGTTGCGACGGCTCCCGCGTGGGCGCAGATTCCAGAGGCGGGCGAGGCATCCCAGTTCGTGAGCTCGGTCCTGGTGTGGAATTGGTATGCGTCGCCCGCCGGAGCCAACACTCGGTGCACCCCGAGCGCCGCGCATCCGTACCCGGTGGTGCTGGTGCATGGCACCTTCGCCAACATGTACGACAGCTGGGGCGCCCTCGCACCCGACCTCGCGAATAACGGCTATTGCGTTTACGCCCTCAACTATGGCCAGACCATTGGGCCGTCGAGCATAGAAGCAACTGGTGATATCCCTACCTCGGCCGGACAGCTGGCAGGTTTCGTCGACCATGTACTGGCCGAGACCGGAGCGAGCAAGGTGGACTTGGTCGGCTGGTCGCAGGGAGGCATGATGCCGAGGTACTACATCAACGATCTCGGCGGTGCCTCAAGAGTCAACATGCTCGTGGGCTTGGCACCATCGAATTATGGCACCACAGTCGACGGGCTCACGAGCCTGATATCCGATTTCGGACTGCTCGGCTTGGCCACTGCCGTGCTGTCGGTCGGCTGCGAGGCCTGCGTCCAACAGCTGCAGGGATCGTCGTTCCTGGCGAACCTCAACACTGCGCCGACCGTGTCCAGCGTGAAGTACGTGGTGGTCGAGACGAAAGACGACGACGTCGTGACCCCGTATACCAACGCGCTGCTTCCTGCGGGACCAAACGTTCAGAACATCCTGCTGCAGAATCAGTGCCCGCAGGACGCCAGCGATCATGTGTCCATCGCCTACGACTCGAACGCCCTCGCCGATGTCATCAACGCCCTAGGGTCCGACAACGCGAAATTTCGTACCCTCGTGCCGATCGGTTGGACCGATCTTCGGCAACGTCTGACCCATGAACCCATTCCATCAACCGTAGAGTCGGCGAGCTTCTACGAAACCACCGCCACGACAACGGGTCACTTCGGCCCAAATGGCTGTGTCGGTCCCTGGCCACGCATCATCGGGTGAGTCCGCATACCCTGCGCCAAGCTGACGCCGAACGCGGGTCGAGGCACAGGGCCCAAAGAAGGTTCTGCCTCGGGATCGAGGGGTGTGCCCAGCAATGATCTGGTCAACGCGGCCCGATCGTCGAGAAGCTGGCGAGCTGCTTCTGCAAGGAGCTGTCCGTCCACTCGCAACGCCCCGCCCTGGCGCTCGGCCGAGTCCAAAGCTGCGCGGCGAACAACTTCCCGGATGTACGTGGCCGTACGGCCGTCAGTCAGTTCGATCGCCTCTGCCAAGTCCTCCGCAGTCAGAGCGGGGACGCCCAACGTCCGACCATAGAGGTGGAAGAGCGCGACGCGACCCTCGTCATTCGGGAGGCCGATCTCGACGGCTGCATCGACGCGTCCCGGCCGCTCCGCGAGGGCCCGCTCGAGGATGTCGACTCGGTTCGTCGTAAGGAGGAAGGCAACGTCGACATCGTCGCCGAGGCCGTCGATCTGGTTCAGCACCTCGAAGAGCAGCGGGTTACTGCCGAGTGTTGCAAACGATCGGTCCGCAGCAATGAGGTCGACGTCTTCGAGAATCACGAGTGACGGCTGCAGCAGGCGGGCCAGGCTGCACGCCATGCCGATCAGACCCAGAGACTGTCCAGAGAGTACGAACGCTGTCACCTCGCGGAGCTGGGAGAGGAGATAGCGAACTGTGTGTGTCTTGCCTGTTCCCGGAGGGCCGTAGAGCAGAATGCCTCGCTTCAGATGCTGGCCTGCGGCCCGCAGTCGGTCTCCGTAGGTACGGATGCCGACTACGTGACGTTCGATCTGTTCCAGGGTCTCGCTAAGCAGTACCAGTTCCGAACGGTCGAGATTCGGCCGATGCAGGAAACGCAGCGCACCGTACTGGTTTCCCTCACCGTGACCCAATGCAAGGACGTTGCCACGAAGCACGCTTTTCTGGATGGCCAATTGCTTCAGTTCTGAAAGGAGCTCTGCGATGAACTCCGCGTCAGCTCCGACCAGCTCGAGCATTGCTGACTGCATTGGCCCATGAGGATCTGCGCCGCGGAGAAGCACCGCCGCCCGTCGGTCTCCCTCGCTTAGCAGAAAGAGCCCGAAGCGAACACATCTGCGGGTCGAATCCGGAGAGTCAGCGACGTCGACGTATTCAACTGGTCCGATACCAACGCCGTAGGCGCCTGCACCAGCCATGATCTCGCTCAGGGGATGAAATCGCCGCTGGTCCCCAGAGATCCCCACCAATTGAAGCGCCCGGTCCTTACGGCTCTGCTGCCATGACTCGATCGAGATCTGCACGTCAACAAGCTGATAGGGAGGAAACTGGTGGGTCACCACCGAGAGCACCCGAGGATCCGTACGCAGGTGGTCTTGGAGGGTGTGAAGGAACGGCTGCTCTCCCTCGTCTGCGATGAGCTCCCGCATGACGGAGAAGACGCTGAACATCGACCGGGCTAGCTGGCGCAGCTCCATGACCGGAATTGGTGGTTCGGGTGAACCGGAATCCTTGTCGTCCACGTTCGTGATCGTAGATCGGGAGCACGAACATACCGAGATGCAGCGAAGCCGCCTCGCCGATACCGAGCTCCAGCAGCCATCCACCTGGTGGGCCTCGGACTGTTGGCGCTGCCACTCGCGGCCGCCATGACGCTGATGTGGTACATCGTCACCCCATATAGCTTGTTGACAAGAGTTCGGTAGCTGAGAGCGCACATCTTCCAGGGGCACGCTGGGACACGTTTGGGGCGGGGAGATGCCCGGTGCTCTGACCGCGATCGGCCTCGGTCAGGACTGATGGTGGCTCCGCTGCACCTTTCGATGCACATTGGCGACGTGGTCTGCGCTGGTCCGTCGACACTGCCGACTAGGTCGCGGCCCGAGCCGATGCCCAGCCGCGAGCCGTCGGGCCGCCATTGGGCTGGCGAGGTGAGGCGGTCCAATCGGTCTGGATCTATTGCCCTGAGGCCGCCCAGTGGGCAGCCACCTGGGACGAGGTCAGTGCCTGGTTGTAGATGGACACCTGGGCGATCGTTCCGTCGAACTCCCCGGTTGAATAGCGGGTGGAGTCACCTACTTGGAAGACGTGCTTGTGATCCATGAACAGCGGGCTGCCGGTAAAACTAGCCGTGCCGACTTGATTTCCGTCGACGTAGTACGTGACCGTGCTTCCGGTGACAGTGATGACCATGTCGTACCAGGTCCCGGTCGACCAGCCGTACTTGACGTAGTTGTTGGTGAGCCAGACATTTCCGTTCCCTACATCCGTATGGAGCTCGCCCGGGGCCAAACTGAAGTCAAAACTGTACTCGGCGTTGGGGGTCCGAGACGAGACGATGGTCCGCGCCGCGTCGAGAGCATTGCCACTCGCCTGCACCCAGGCCTCGACGCTGAAGCTACCGGTCACGGGGTTCGATCCCTTTGCTGGTTTGAAGGCCATCTCAGCGTGGTCCTTGCCGCTGAATTTGACCGCCGTCACCCCGCTGAAGGGTCCGCTCAGGCCCAGTTTCGGGCCGTTGAGATATGCCCCGGTGTTGCCGTTCCCGCTCGAGTCGGCCGCACTGCTCGACCCGGTCTTCTCGCTGAGCTGCCAGTACGCCAGCGGATCCGATGCCTTCACGGCCGCTTTGTAGGCAGCAGCGCCGCCTTGCTGCGTCTCCACCGAACCGATGTCGCACGAAGGTCCCTGCGGGCGAATCACTCCGCGCTGGTCGGTACCCGGACACAGCGAAAACCCATCGGCGGCCGTGGTGGGATTTGGAATTGCGTCGACTGCGGGACTTCCCGCATTGGGCAGAAATGTCTGCGTTGCGCCGCCGTTCGAGCTCAGCGCTCCCAGATTCGCATTCGTGTTGGTGATGCTCGAAGCTTTTGTGAAGCCACACGTGCTGTCGTCACTCAAGTTGTACCCGTCGTCGTTCCAGGTCGATCCACTCGTGATTGAACACTCGAAACCGGCTTCGCCATTCAGGATTGTTCCCGCCAGATTCGTGGTCGTGCCGCTGTTGGAGAACACGGCATCCCCGCTGCCGGATTCGTTCTTGACGAGAGTGTCGGCGTTCAAGTTCACCGTGCCGTTACCGTTGTACACACCGCCGCCAGCATTTTTGCCAAGCTCCGTGAACTCGACCAAGTTCGCCGAGAGGGTGCTGTCGTTCAAGGTGGTCAAGCCGTTGTTGTATATAGCACCACCAGCATCCGCCGCGACATTGCCCAAAAAGGTAACGCCCGTCAGCGTCGTCGAGGTGCCATTGGCGGTGAAGATACCGCCACCGTCGTACATTCCGTTCGTTCCGCCGTTGTTCGACACGGTGTCGTCGGTCATGGTGACAGTGCCACCGTTGTAGACGGCCCCTCCATAGTCGACGTCCTGACCGCCCCTGGTGTCGGTGCTGCCGGTGATGGTGTCATTGCTCAGGGTCGCCGAGCCACCGACCGAGACGAACACACCGTTGCCGTCCGTCGTGCTGACGCTTCCATTCGTGAACAGCACACCCTCGCCATTCGCGATCGTGAGGTCCTCGATGCTCGCACTTGCATTGTCCTCGATCGCGAAGACGCTCCCAATCTGAGCGGTCGTCGAAAGTCCGTCGATCGTCGTGCTGGCGTCGCCGGCCCCTTCGATAGTTAGTTTCGTCAGGGGAGAAGCTATGGCCACA
Source organism: uncultured Acidimicrobiaceae bacterium (assembly GCA_963824445.1). Taxonomy (GTDB): domain Bacteria; phylum Actinomycetota; class Acidimicrobiia; order Acidimicrobiales; family RAAP-2; genus Bog-473. The sequence goes on from CAWGPG010000007.1 coordinate 566,930, forward strand.
ATGTCGTGGTACGTCCCCGCAGCCACCTGGATCGTGTCGCCCGAGGCAGCCTGCGATACCGCGTAGGAGACGGAGGCACAGGGTTTGGAAGCGCTCAGGCAATTGTTGCTGGTGTTGGTGCCGGTCGTGCTGACATAGAGCGTCGACGGCAAGGCGCCGGCCGGTACTGCTGGACCGACCTCCGTGATCCCTCCGGTCACCAGCAACAGCGAACCCACCAAGCAAGCCGCAATGGATCCCGCCCCGAACCGCATATTCATCTCCTGATTTTCGCCTGATCTCTTGTGCTCTGGGCCGGCTCACGTGAGAGAGTCGTCCGCGTCCCCTATACCCGCAAGTCAGCCAGCGGGTTGAGACTGTAGCCGGACGACGATCGTATGTGTCGGGTCGCGTCCAGGAGCTCGTTGACACGAGTGGTCGTCGATGCCCGTTTCGATTATGAGCCACGAGTCATCGACGAGATACACGTCGGCGGTGGTGGCCATCTGCCACGGCTCCATCGGACACATGTCCTCCCAGCGCTTGTCGTCACTCGGGCGCCGGCGCTGCCTGTTCGCATCAATCGCCAGTCGGGCGGGTCGGAGCAAACTTACGAACGCTCCGCGACTGCCTTGACCCGTTCGAGGGTGCGGAGCATGTCCCGTTGATTGCGGCGTTCTCGCAAGAACCCCCCGAGTGGGTGCCAAACCTTTGTGAAGAGGTTGTCGCCCAGGTCGAAGGACTCGGTGACGTCGGTTCCGCCGTCGCCGGTGGCGCGAAAGTCGTAGCGCCAGGTGTTGACCGGGCGCTCCCGCATGATGACAGCGAACTCGAACACCTGTCCGGGCTCGCACTCGGTCACTTTGCACGTAGTCCAGTAGAGAACCGGCCAGTTCTCGTTGCGCTTTACGTGACCCCTGTATCGTGCACCGACAGCCGGCCCGGTAGCGCCGTCAATCCACTCGGCCTCAATCACCTCGGGACTGTACTCGCCCATCTTCGTAATGTCGCTGATGAGCTCCCAAACCGTCACTGGCGGTGCATCGATGTGGAGTGTGACTTCAGCGCGCATGGTGACAGACCTTAGGGCCCGGCACGGCGAGTGGCCGATCCGAAACGAACTACCTGCTCCGTCGCCCGTTCGTGCGCCCTCGGCGAACCCGCCAGGTGCTGGCCGCCGTCACCGGCGGATGGGAAAATGCGGTGCATGCATCTCGATGACCCAATCGACCACCAGAACAAGCGCCGAGCGAGTAGCGAAGGACACGACGCAACCCTCGGCCCTGGTCGAAGTGAGCAGCTCAGGTTCTGCATGACACGGAACGAAACCCGGTTCGGATGGCTGCTCAGGTCGCCCGGATCGAAGCGATTTCCGAGCTCGCCAACCGCCGAAAGGCCGACATGACTGAACGCAAGACACGCTATTGGCGCTTCGATGTGCTGCTGATCGTCGGGGGAGCCTGGGCCACCAGAGCAGGTCGCTGGGGGACCGCGGCGATGGCGGCGGTGGCGGTGATGGTGTTCTTTCCCGCGCCGGCCGGCCCTCCCGCTCAGGCCGCGGCCGCGGCTACGACCGCGGGCGGGCGCGGCGGCGGCGGTGTGGCAGCCCGCCGAGGACACGGACTGGATGTGGGAGCTCGACAAGCCGCTGAACACCTCGAACCCCAGTCTGATGGGTACGGGCGTGACCGCATGGAACGGCGACACGCCACCGGGGGACAATCCGGTCCTGTACGACATCGACGGCATCGAGAACCCAGCATCCACCGTCGCAGCACTGCACTCGGCGGGCGACCACGTCGTCTGTTACATCGAGGTCGGCACCGCGGGCAACTACTACACCACTAAGCAAGAGGGCATCCCCGTTACCTACTACGACCAGCTCAAGCAGGCTGGTGACCTCGGCGACAAGCTCAAGGGCTATCCGGAGCACTTCATCAACATCAACGCTCCCTCTGCGGTGTCGATCATCGAGGCCATGATCGACCAGCAGTGCTCGGCCAAAGGCTTCGATGGCGTCGAAACCGACCTGGACGAGACGTTCCATGGCAACGAGGGCAAGACCGGCTTCACGATCACCCAGGCTGAGCGAGGAGAACTATCTGACCACGCTGGCGGACTATATGCACGGCCTCGGCCTGGCATGGATCGCCAAGAACCTGGACGACACCGACCGCACATCGTTCGTCGACGCCATGGAGCCGCTGGCCCAGGGGATCATCAGCGAGCAGTGCAATCAATACCATACCTGCTCCTACCTGCAACCCTTCCTTGCCGCGGGCAAATGGGTCGGCAACGCGGAGTACTCCAAGGCGCTGTCGCAGTTCTGCCCGTCCGACAACGCCGCCGACATGAACGGCATCTTGTTCAATCGAGAACCTCGACGGTGGCCGCAGCCCCTGCCGTTGAACGGGTCCGCCCGGACGCTAGGCCCGTGTGATGCTCAGGGCCACGGTCGAGGTGTTCGGTCCGAAGGGGCCGCGCCCTGTCGCCGCGGCCTGGTTCCGTCACCGTCTGCGCCTTCCTTCGTCGGCGGCCCCGATTGCCGCAGTGAAGGAGCGATTTTTGGGCCTGGGCGCGACGTGGGAGTGCCGCCGAAGTTGCCGAGGCTCGTCCGGAATGTGTCGTGTAGGCCGGGGATCTGACGAAAGGAACTCAAGCCGCAGGCGCGACTGTCCCAGTACACTGACACTGCGCCGCTTTACCGATCGTCATCGATTTCGGCGGATGGCCCCGGTTCGTCTGTTGCGGCACGCCTCGCTCGGTGAGCCCACACAGCTAGCAATGGGTCGCCTGGATGAGAGGCAGGGGTACGTCGTTGGCTGCGGGGCTCATCCCACCGTCCAGCGAGACGGAAGTACTGTTCGACGATCTCGCAGCGCTGTTCGTCGTCGGCGTACAGCCAGCCGCGAATGGCCTTGGTCGGAAAGCAGCGATTAGAGAACACACAGACGAACGGCCCTCCTGGGCGCAACACGCGGGCCACGTCAGCAAACACCTCTATGGGTCTGGTCAGGTAGTCGACAGAAACGCAGCACACCACGGCGTCGAAGGACTGGTCGGGGAACGGTAGCCGAGGCTCGGTGTTGAGGTCGTGGACGACGCGGACCCCTGCCGAGGGGTTCGAGTCGAGCTCATCAGAGTTCATCCCGAGCACGGTCAGACGCGCTGGCGGGGTACGGATGTGCGAGACCCACGAACTCATCAGATCGAGCACGTCGCCGGAGATCCCGAGTTCGTCATATAAGGCACCCACCGCTGCGATGGCATGGTCGTCGATATGGGTGACCAGGCGAGGCCATGAGTAGAAGGCCGAATCGCGGGACGGGTCGGCCCGGTCAAAGAATCCGAGCGGAAAGGGGTTTCCATGCACCGCTTCAGTCTGTCGCGGTTGCTCGCCAGGCCCGAAGGACTGCTCAAGCAAGAGCCTCGAGCCGACGGCAAGTCGAGCCTCGAGTTAGGTGGTCCCCTTCTCGTCGACCACGGACGTAGCTTCTCTCCGTGCCAAGTGCCAGGCTCACCATCACGGCATTGATGTGCCTGGTTGCAACTGCCGCTTTGGCCTTGGTGGTCGCGCACGGCAGCGGCCCCTACGGATTCGAAGACCCCGCGCTCGACTGGCTGGGCCAGCGCTCTGCCATCCATGCCTGGGCCGATCTCGCCGAGCTGCTTACCGCCCCGGCGGTTTTCGCCGCCATGATCGCTGCACTTGTCGTCGGTCGCCTCAAGCAAGCCACGTGGCGTGTCGTGCTCTACGCCGTACTCGCAGTTACGGCACTGCTCATTAGCGAGCACGTCGCCAAGCCGCTGGTCCAACGGACCTATTATGGCGAACTGACTTTTCCTTCCGGTAGTGTCACCGCAGTCAGCGCGACGGTCCTGGCAATCTGCTTCGCGCTCGGCCCACGGCTCGGGGTGCGAGCGCGCAACGTCGTTCTGGCGATTGGTGTTGCCTGGATTGTGCTGATATCGCTGGCTGTGATCGGCGCACACTGGCACACGCCTCTAGACGTCGTTGGGTCGATCTTGCTGTCCGTCGGCATCGTGACGGCAGGCGCCGCCATCTTCGAGTCGGCCGGCACCCGACGACCCCCAACTGGTGTCGGGCGTGTTCGAAATAGGGCTCAGTCAGACAGGCAAGAGTGAGGTGCGTCGCTCCCCGGCGTATAAGTCGTCAATGGAAGTCGTCGAGTCACCCTGTGTGGGCTTACAGCTACCTCCTCGTTCCCTGGTATTCGCCGTATTCAACGCTGCTCCGAGAAGGTACAACGGGGATAGCCAAACCGGACGCTGACTCGTCCCAAAAGGAGCAGATGGGAAGTCAACGATTCCCTTCGATGACCGACCCCAAGTGACACTATGAAGCATCCCGCTGTCCTGGCTCCCCGGCCGATCGGTCGACTCCCTGCGGAACGCGCTGAGCCTCGTAGAGCCGGAATTGTCAAGAGGCGAAATAAGGCTGATGCCGTGGATCGAGCAAAGCAGTCCGCTCTGGCACGGAGATAGACCGCGAGCATTCACCTCCACCGATTGCCAATGATGCGTGCGGCCGACCATGGAGATCCGGGTCGGGTCTGTCGTAACCGTTGTCGCGCCACGGCTCCGGGCCGATCCAGGGTCATAGAGTGATGGCGACACTGCCGAGAGTGCCGGAGTCGAGTCGAGGAATGAGCGAGATTTTCAATGAGAACGAATCGGCCATTCGTGACGTGCTCAACGTTGAGCGAGAGGAAATCCTGGCTCGAATCCGCGCGATGCAAGAGGATCTCGACGCGATAGTTGCCGACTCGACGAACGCCAATACCGATGACGAGCACGATCCCGAAGGTTCAACGATCGCCTACGAGAGAGCGCAAGTGGCCGCTCTCCTCGCTCGAGCCCAATCGAACTTGGTGGACCTTGATTGCGCCCTGGCCCGGCTCTCGGCGGGGCATTATTCGGTTTGCGAACGATGTCATTCCCAGATCTCGGCCGATCGTCTCGCCGCACTGCCTGCCGGGCGGATCTGTTTCGACTGTGCGAACAACGGGACCGAGCAGAGAGTTACAGATGGCGTCGGTTGGGGCCGATCATCAAAATGAGGCGCGACGACACCCTCTCACAGCTCGGTTCGGGCGCCGCGGGCCGACACGCCCGGCATGGCTGAGGCGGAACCGCGATCGAGAACCTTCTCGTTGAAACTGCGATTCAGTCAATTAGCGCTGTGTCAGGCCACTCGATTCGGAGTACCTCCACCCGATGGACGACCACGCATCACGTCGGCGTTCCGGATCCCCCAGTGGGCTCGAAGGCAGACCGGTTCAGGACGAGCTTCGTAGCCGTGCCAGCTGAGGACCACACAACGGTCATGAGATGGGATAGCGACACGGCGATGGGTGTCGTCGCGTACCCCGGATCACGTAGCGTGAGGCGGCTCCCAGGCTGACGTGCTCAGGGCTACATGCGCCTCTCGGAAACCCGGTGTACGACACGGACCCGGGGAGCGCCCGGTGACGCGCCGGTCTGGGTCGTAGGTGACGTGGACTCCCAGCTCCGCATACACCTCGGACTTGTTCTTTGGGTCGGTCGTCGCCAGTAACCGAACCAACACCTCGGAACCCGGTGCCTCCAAATTCCGGAGTCCAAATACGACGTGATAAGAACCGGTTCCAGTAGACGACTATCGCCACCGACAAGGGGGACGAGTGAGTGGGCCTAGAAGGATCGTTGGAAATTCGAGAGTGCGGATGCCTTTGACTTGGGTGGCTGCTCTCGCGGTGACGACCGCCGGATGCACCGTGACTGCTGACGCCGCGCTCGCCGCCACTAGCGCTACGGGTGGTGCAGCGGCTCTGGATCCAATGAGCCCTTCGACGACATCGACTGCACCGCCGATCACTGGCCCCTGCCCTTCTGGCGAGGCGAAGGCCAACGACGGTATCTGCGTCCGCCTGGCGCCCGGCACTTCGACGCTAGCTTTTGACGACGAGTTCAACAGCAATTCCGTCAATAGTTCTCTCTGGGACGTGCTCTATGCACACGGTGACCGCAGCAACAACGAACCCGAATGCTATTTGCCTACTAATGTGTCGGAGTCAGCTGGGTCACTCCATGAGTTGCTCAAAGTAAAAAGTGTCACCTGTCCCATTGACAGCACCAATGGAGGTACCGGCACGTTATCGTCCGACTACGCATCCGGTGCTATCCAGATGAGAACATTCACTTTCACGTATGGCACCATTAAGGTGCGAGCAAAATTTACTGGAGGGACCGGTCCGTGGCCGGCTGTCTGGCTTCTGGGTGCCGACTGTCAACATCCCAATTATCTCACGACGTCGACGTGCAATTGGCCCGATACCGGAAGCCAGGAAATCGACCTCGCTGAAATTTTGTCCGGTAACCTCACGACCGTTAACGAAGAGATGTTTTTCAATGGGTCCAGCCCAGATTGTCGTGCGTCGACCACCGCTGTTAACCACAACTGGCATGTTTATACTCTCGTGTGGTCGGCTCAACAGCTACTGTTTCGAATCGATGGCATTACTACATGTAAATTTACTTCGACGATACCGTCGACTCCCATGTTTATGATTATCAATACGGCGGTTGGCGGCGTTGGTGGAGGGCAAATCGTAAACAGCACTCTGCCGCAAACCACTCGGGTGGACTACGTCCGGGTGTTCGAGCGACGTTCGTAGTCGCCGGGTGCTGCCGAGCAGCAGTGGTAAATGGACCTCGCTGGCTCCCGAGACGCTCACCGGCAATACCAGCGCCGGTGGATTCATCCCAGGTCGGCGCGGTCAAGGTGCTCGGGCTACCGCAGTTGCGTGCAGTAAAGGAGTGTGTCGCCCCTCCGGCAGCCACAGTCTGAGTAAATCCCTGAGATCCGAATCGGTGACGGTCCACGACCTCCGATTCCGGGGCATGCTGTCCCGTCTCGAAGAGTCCATCCGCGTAGTCGCCATAGGCGATTGCAGGTCAACCTGCCGGGTGCAGAAGAGCACGGTTAGAGTTGGACCCCAGCTCTGGGTAGCGAGATCCAAGGTCTTGATCAAATCGAATTTCGATCGCATTCGTTGCCGACACTTCGGGCAACGGATCCGGAGCCAGCCCAGCGAACAGAAGTGGAACAGGGGTCGGCCTCGAATAGCAGAAACTCCTCCGGTACAGGCGTGAAAGGAGAAGTTGCCGATTGTGCTGTCTGGTTCGGCCTCGAGACCTGCGAGGTTCACATGGACCATTTTTGCGACCGATTCGCGGCCAAGATCGTAAACAATGACTGTCCCTCCAGGGTGGAGTGGTTTCACATTCGTCCAAAGACTACGAAGAAGGGTCTGCGCCGAGAAAGCACGTCGAATTTTGCCCTCACGCTCGCCGGGGTTCCCAGCCTCCTGCCACCGGGTCGGGGTGCCGACCATCAGCACCTGAGGGAGACTGACGCCGATGAGTGATACCGACTTCGCGATTGGCCGGCGCGTCCTCGTAACTGGGCTGGCGGGGTCCGGGAAGAGCACGTTCTCGCGCTCCCTCGCTGAGAGGACCGGCTTGCCCGTCATCCACCTCGACCTTCACTTCTGGAAGCCCGGCTGGGTTGCACCGTCGGAGGACGAGTGGCGCGAGAATCAACGTCTCGTGCTCGCCGGCGACGCGTGGATCGCCGATGGCAACTACCACGAGACGCTCGATCTTCGCCTCGAACGGGCAGATACCATCGTCGTTCTCAACACGCCCTGGCCACTGTGCGCGGGACGCGCGCTCCTGCGCGGCGTGGGGAAGTCGGCTGGCGAGATGCCCCCCGGATGTGACGATTCGGCCTGGCGACGGTTGCGCGATGAGTGGCCACTGGCCGTGCGTATCTGGCGCAAGCGCAACTCAGAGCCTGAGCGCGAACGCGAAGTCATCTCGCAGCACGGGCAACACGCTGCCCTTTTCGTGCTCCGGTCCAAGGGGGCGGCGCGCGACTTCCTCAGCCGGCTCGACGTCAGGCGCACCCCAGCAGACGATGGCTGACAGCAACCGAGTGACCGCCCAGACCGCTGGGAAGGCGCGACACCGGATTTGATGAACCGTGAAGACCCTTCCGTCCCCAGGTTGACCGCGGTGGGGGTGCGCCTTCGGTTCAGTCGGACTGTCCACCGTGGGTGATCGATGGCCAGCCGGCGGGTAACCAGTCTCCCTGTGAGTCGGTGGTTTGCCCGACCTCGATGATGTAACCGTCCGGATCTCGGATGTAGCAACGAATCTCGTATGCGTGCTGCTTGGGAGGCGTCAGGAACTGCGCGCCCCTGGCGCTCCATTCGCCGTATACGGCGTGGATGTCTGGGACCCGGATATTGAGGAAGCTGCTGACCCGGTCGGGATCGCTTGGCGTCTCAAGGGTGACCGCGGGCTTGTCGTCGGTGGGGCCTCCGCCGCCATTGATGACGATGAAGCTGTTGGCGAGTGCGATATTGGTCGGCTCTGGGCCGAAGACGACTGCGCCCCCGAGCACCTCGGTATAGAAGCGTCTGGAGCGCTCGACGTCATCAGAGACGATGAAGTAGCACACCACCATTTGCTGTGCGGGCTGCGTAGGTTCGGCCACTGGCACCTCCACTCGTTGGGGCCCCCTTACGGGAGGGTCTGAAGTCTTCAGTCAACCAGGTCGGTTCGCATTCGAGGGGGGTCAGAACAGTCGGAGCGGGTTAGTTGCTTGTTAGTACACCCGTTCATTAACGCCTGTTCGGGAATTCGCCAACAGCCGTGGGTTCCTCGCGTCTCTTACTCCGTCGGACCACTGACACAGATCATGCGGACTGCAGCGTGAGCTCTGCTGTCTCGGAGAACGCTCGCGGATGCACCAGCGTCAGCCCCTTGACTGGGGGCGCGGGTACCAGAATTCCCTTCCTGGAGTCGTAGACCAGAATGTTCGCCTTGCCGAGGGCATATGGCCGCTTGGGTCCGAACGAAACCGGCGGAGCTCCGGGAAAGCCCATAGGCCTGGCTCGAACCCAGCGCCAGATCGGATCGCCAGAGAAGCTGGTGTCGACGGGGACCCGGCGGATCGGCTTCGGCATCGCCATTACACGACAGGGTAGGCGGCGACCGCCCGCTTCAGCATTGAAAACACGTGCGCCGGATCACCTGAAGGCGTGGCGGCAACGATGACACTGCTGGAAGAGTGATATGTGACCAAGCATGCCACTTCGTGGAAATGATGACCGCCGACCTTCGTCACGTAGTCGTCGTCGACGCACGACCGTAGGCCGGCGTGGGTACGAACGAGCTGCGCGTCCGCATCGACGCGTGCCTTACGGGCATCGTCATCGCGCAGATGCTCGATGCGAAACGCCGGCCAGCCTTGCAGCCGCTCATTTCCTTGCTGCGGCGTGGCGTTGAGGTACCCAAGGTACGTGCCACCTGGTCCGGATAGAACAGCAGTCAGCGTTCCACGGTCGCCTGCCACCACTCGGAATCCTGGAGGCACGGACAACTGCCCCAATGGAGAGGCACCAACAAGCCGCGTCCAGTGCCGCGGCAGCGAGGTCTGCGCCAGCCACGCGAACGCGCCCCGTGGGGCAGACCCATGGGGCGACGAAGCTCCGGCGCCGCGAATGGCGAACCCGAAAACTAGGACTGCCACGACCGTGCAAGCAGCAACGGTTGCTAAGTGCGATCGACGAGCCATCATCACTATTTACGGTCGAACCCGCCCGTTGGTTTGGTCGCGACTTTGTCCGAACGGAATCGACAAATTTTCTCGATCCCTTCGGTGGTCGGAAGCGTATGAACAATTCGGAGACCCAACGGCATCCAGCCGATGTGGGTTCTCGGCCCCAACCACCGAAATCGAAGGATCCTTCCATGAGCAAACGCGTCGGAATCGTTCTGGTCGTAATCGCCCTGGTGGCGGCTGCAGGAATCGGCCTGGCACTGGCACAGTCCTCCGGCTCGCGCGCCGTTACGGTCACCCGCGTACCCACCGGCCATTTGAAGAAGGCCGCCTCGCCGGCCACCACTCATACGCGCACGCCCCCCACCCTGCCGAGTACTCCCATTCCGACGAGTACCCCGCCGCTACCTCTCCGTGTCACGCCGTCTCCGATGATCTCCCCGCCCCCCAGCCCGCCCATAGCGGCACCGCCTCCGACGACGGTTCCCCCGCTGCCTCCCCCAGTCACGCCGACTCCGACGACAATGCTTCCGCCGCCCTCCGCGTCGTCCGGCAACGGCATTCCCCAAGGCAATGGCGGGGACCAAGATGGCGACAACAATGGCGGTCCGAGCGATGGCGACGGCAACGTCTGATTCTCGGAACCAGTACTCGGGTGACGCAGTCGGTCCCTTGAACGTGTTCGGGAGATGACGGCAGAGATTCGCCTCCAGTCCACCCTGGGCATCGGCTGGTTAGAGACGACGAGGCGGACTCCTCTGAGCCCTCGGGCCCGCAGCGAGCGCAAGAACTCGGTCCAAAGGCTCCGTCTTCGGAGTGTCCAACCGCACAGCCGAGGACCCAGCGGTTCCCGTCAATCGAGACCCCCGTCGCCACCACCACGCCACGCGATACGACCTGATGGTCGACCCGGGCCTTGAGATCTCGGCGATGCTGTACCGTTCGCGCCAACCTCCCCTGAGAAATCGAGGCACTTCCATGAGCGTTACGACCGTCACCCGATTTCATGCTGCTGAGGGCCAAGAGGCGACACTTCTCGAACTCCAGTCCGAGGGGCGGCGGCGCATGCTGGCTGCCGAAGGATGCGAGTCATTCGATATCCTCCGCGATCAGGCCGATCCACGATCTTCTGCCTTCATCCAGACTTGGTCATCACGCGAAGCACACGATGCGGCATTCGGCGAGTTAATCATGGCGAGCGGTCATCTGGAGAAGGTACTTGCAGCTCTCGACGAGGATGTCGTACAGACGTTCTACGAGGTGATCTTCTGAGTGGTCGTAGCCGTCCCAGACCGCCAGCTCTGGGCAGGTTTCGACTCGGCTATTTCGGTCAAGATGATGCCGTGGCACGGAAGTGGCGGACAGGCGAGGCGGACGCTGAAGAGTTTGCTCAGAGGAACCCAGTCTTTGTCGCTGACGTCGTAAATCAGCTCCTCACGACCGGCCAGTACGAGTACGACAACGGGAGAGATGGAAGCGTTCGATTTCAGCTCTTTCGGGGAGCGCAGGTGCAGCTCAATAGCCGCCTCGAGTACTACGCCGGCCGAAAGGCTCATGGTTCCTGGTATGGCCCCGTGTCTGGATCGTACGGCACTTGGACTCTGATTTCGGCTGACGACTTGGTGCCTCCCTATTCGGCAATGTCCGAGCGGGTAGCGGACGTTTTTGCGGAGATGCTCAGCCGAACAGGATGGCTCGGGAGAAGAGGCAGAGTTACCACGGACCTGTCGAGATCTGGGTCGAGGGTACCAAGTGGTTCGATGCGCACGGGGCTCTTGGGGCCTACGCTGACTTTGCTGAAATAGCGGGTTCCGATCAGTGTTTCATTGGGCGGCTGTCTGGGATGGGCGCTCTGCAAGCCCTACCTCGGCGACCTCTCGGCACCTTGACGTTCACGGCGGACGACCGAATCATCCAATTCGATGTGTCGCAACGCTCGTGGCCGGACGAGGCTCTGGTCACCGACGAGGCTCAAGCGACCCTCCTCGGAGGAGACGAATCGATGGTTCTCATCCGAGACGGTTCCTGGCGTTGGGTGGCCGTCAAACAGTTCAGGCTTCCCACGGGGTCCCCGCAGTCAGCCACCGACGCTTTGAACACCTTATTGAGCAATCCCTCCTACCGGGACAACTACCTCGGCGGTGGTGGCATCCATCCGCATATGCATGGGCCCTATCGGCTCGAGGCCATTTCGATCGAGTCGTTCCGCACCTGTGATGGGACTACTGCCACGACGACCATTGAGGATTGGCTCCATGAGGACGGACACGTGTCAGAAGAGCACATCGAAGGAAGCCTGGCGGATGTTTATCGACTCATTGAAGAAGCGGACACGTGGCCTCATCTCGCCGACCTTGGCGAGACGGCATATCACGATTTCGGATTCATACTAGACAAACCCTTTATCGAGTTCGTGCTCATTGGTCCGAAGGATCGACTCGCCGTCATTTGTCGCAAGTGGCGACTGAGGACTCGGGGCGGACGAACTGGTGGTCTCGGATTCTCAACTGACGTAGGTCACAGACCGACGTTCGGGGACACCAGTTCACATCTCGACCGAAGCTTTGTTGCCGAAGATCGCATCAGAGCCTGGAGAACGCGGCGGCTTCCTCGTCGAAGGCGGCGGCCGCTTCCTTGTGGACGCTGGGACGCGTCCGCGACACGGCGTCAGCACAGTCGTCGGATGTCACCGCTGGCGCACCCCCGGCGAGCGCCCGCTCGAAGGCGAGTTGGGCAGCTCGCTGGGCGGCCAGCGCGAAGTCGGCAGGAGTGAAGCCCTCTGTGCGCTCGGCGATGGCCTCGGGATCACACTGCTCCAGGAACTCTGCCACCAGTTCGGCACGGCCGGCACCGTCGGGCGCGCCAATCGGGATGATGAGATCGAAGCGTCCTGGTCGGAGCATGGCTGGATCGATGGAGGCGATGGAGTTTGTTGCCATCACCATGAGTCGACCCGGGCGGGATTTGAAGACTGGAATCGCCTTGAGGAGCTCGTTGACGACCGCCTGCTGGCTCTCAGGTCGGCTGGCGCGTGCCGAGGCGATTTCGTCCGCCTCGTCAATGAAGCACACCAAACTGTCCACGTGCGCCAGATCTTCTAGCGCGGCACGCAGAGCCGCCGCGCCCGCGGTGCCATGGCCCAGGAGTGAGGGGTGCAGCTCGACGAATGCCCAGGAAAGCCGGGACGCCATGGCACGGGCAAACGAGGTCTTGCCCGTCCCAGGTGGCCCGAAGAGCATCACCGCGGCGGGCGCTCGTAGCCCGACGCTGTCCGCCAGGTCGACATGTGAGAGCGGAGCGACAATCCGGCGCTCCAAGAGTTCCTTGGTCGTCGTGAAACCTTTCATCTCTTCCCACAACCCCGCCGGCGGGAAGTGGCCGGCGTAACGCTCGACGATTTCGAGCTCCTCGGGCACCATGGAGGCCGACCTGACGTACAAGTGGAGCCCGTCTATTCGGTCGAACCCCTGGTGTGCAAACGCGACCTCCCCGACTTGACCTGGCTCGACGAGAGCTAGCATGCGCAGGGCGCCGTGATGGACGGCCTCCTGGTCAAGTTCGCGTAGCAGCGCAGAGCCGATGCCGCGGTTCCGCCAACTCGGGTGCAGTGCCAGGGCGAGCAGATGGGCATCGCGACCTGCCATACGCGCGATTGCAACGCCAACAAGCTGCCCGGACGCGAATGCCACGGCGGCCGGCTGCTGTTCGTTGAGCGCCTGGACTACGTCGCTGCGGCTGTAGGCGGCGGCCGTAGCCGTGCCGGCCACGTCGATGAGGCGCACGATGTCCTCCACGGGAGCCAAGGGGTCCCGGTGGTCCACTCGCTGTACGCGCCATCCCTGCGTCACGCGTCCAGTCTTGCTCCCGGGAAGACCCGCGTGGAACACACCGGATAGAGGCCGAGTCGAAATCCATGCAGTACCGCACAGTAAGAGCCAAGGCCCCAACCGGCCGGGGTAGCCCATCAGTGCCTGCACGGTGGCACCCCAACCGGCGAACGGGGTCAGTCAGTCACCCTGGAAGATTTAGTCGATCCGAAGGACCTCTGAGAGAAGTTCCTCCCAAGGAACAGAGTCCCACCCACTCTTCTGTGCAGCCGCTTTTGCGAGATCGGTCGCTTCTTCTACCCAGAGGAGCTCGATTTCTTCACCTGGGCCAATGCGCTGATCCTCATCAACGTCGTGCGTGATTTGGCCCAGGCCGGTCTTCTCTTCGGTTCCGAACTCTGCTCCCAACCAAATGTCTTGCCATGCCTTGTGTGTTTCTTTGAGTCGAATCGCCAGACCTGAAAGGTGTGAATGCTGTGGGCTCTCGGCTAGCCGCACCGCCCAATGCAGGCAGTACCTGGCCCGGTGATAGTCACCCTTGGACAAAGCAGCGTCCGCCTGCGCTCCGTATTCGTCGAGCTTCTCCAGATGGTCAGCAGGAAGGATTTCTCGGTGATTGTTCATCAGACCCTTCACGATGGGAGATGAACCTGTACTGGTCTCGTGCGCCATGGCAAAACGATACTGGCCCTCGCAGCAGGTTTCGTATGTCTCAGTGCGATCTGGCGCCCGGCTCTCCACCGCATGCTTACGTCGCAGGAAATAGAGATTTCTGTTTCCTAGTGCCCGATCTGTGTCACTTGGCTCAACAAAGCGGGATATCCGCTTCCTTGAGCGACGACCCACCTACTTCAGAGCGAAATCAACCAACAGTGAAACGACGGCGACTGCAGGGGAAGAACCGAGCTGTTCTACTCGCAGAGCCGCTTCGCCCAACGTCACGCCATCGTGGTCTGTCGGTCCTGTCCGGTGCGCCCCGAATGTCTGGCTGACGCGGAGGCGCACGAGGGGATCGAGTTTCACTTCGGCATCGTGGCCGGACTCCGGGCCGCCGAGCGCAGACACTGGGGTCGGCTGCCCGATCGCGCCGGCTGACGGTCCACCCGCCGGGTGGAACGACGACAATGTTCGTAGACGGTCGAGATTCTGTCGGCGAGGAGTCAGAACCACCGACGAGCCAGGATGGTTGGTCAAGGGTAAGCCGGAGGCTTAGGGAGGACACGGAGCGAAGCGGAGGCCCGACCGGCCCTTGACCAGCCGGACGGTACGACGGGATCACAATGCAGTAGGCCGGCCACGCGGGCCGGCTTGGCCGCCTCCTCCGATGCGTCCGTTCGCTGCAAGGCTTCGGTAGCCGGGTCCGGCGGAGAGACGAAGCGTTCGATCGACAAGACTCTGACCATGGGCCATTCGGTGAGGCTGAGACCGGTCCAGGAAGCGGATGTGACGGTTCTGGTCCGATTCTTCTGGGACCCGACCGCTTGTGGTGAGTTCGAGTGGTTCGGGTTTCGCATGGCCGATGCACATGCGTTGGAGCGTCGCTGGCGCGAGGACGGACTCATTGGTGAGGACCGGTCCTTTCTGGCCGTTGAGCTCGATGACGGAACGTGTGCCGGTTGGGTGACCTGGCGCACAAGAGGGAGATTGGGTGTCTACGAGGTCGGAATCGCCCTCTTTCCCGAGTATCGAGGCCGCGGTATCGGCACCGAGGCTCAGCGACAACTCGTCGACTACTTGTTCAGGACTACCAGTGTCTTCCGGCTCGAGGCTGGAACCGAGATCGAGAACCTCGCCGAGCAGCGGTCGTTGGAGAAGGTCGGGTTCCGTCGGGAGGGCGTCCAGCGAAGCCTCTATTTTCGTGACGGATCGTGGAGAGACAGCGTCATGTACGGCCTCCTTCGCGTCGACGAGTGTCCGGAGTAGGCGTTGATGGTGTGAACGCATCCGCCGATCCCGTTCTCAGATTCGGTAGCTGAGAACGCGCACCCTCTGGGGGCACGCTGGGGCACGTTTGGGGCACGAACACGATCACGGGCCTTCACGGGTCTTGAAGTAGAAACGAGAAACCAGTCAGTGACCTGCGGCGATGGGAGAGAGCGGGCGACGGGAATCGAACCCGCGTTCTCAGCTTGGGAAGCCCTTTGAGGGCAAATCTCTGAACTGGCGAATTCTGGAAACTGGCTGGTCAAGCCGGAGATCAGTTGAGCGCTGTTGCTCCCTAGTACACCCTTTTGCTCGTTGCTTGTTGCACGAAATTGGTTCGGATCGGACTGTTGCACGCTGTTGCACGAGAGAGGGTGATGTCGCCAGCCTGGACAGCTGAGGACGGTGAAGCCGCGGATTACGAGGCGGGTCGACGGAGTCCCGCTGCGTCCCGGGCGGTCCCGTCCCTCGGCGCAGGCCACCAGTTCGGCCCCGCTCGTTGGTGCTCAGGCCCTCCCTCCGGCCGACGTCGATGTTGTCCTGCTTCATCCACCGGCGCAAACAGGAGGGGGCAGTGCCGAGATCGGCCGCGATTTGAGCGACCGGCTTGTCACCGGCTCGGGCTAGCGCGATCGCCCGCTAGCGGAACTCGTCTGGATAGCGCACGGGCATCGGGACATCCTTCCAAGAGACGGCTCTCGCCGCCTCACGTTCGGTGTCCGCCAGAGCGGGGGATGCTCAAGATCCATTTACGGAACTCGAACCCACTCTGACCCGCCTCAGCTCACGGCAAATGCGGTGGCGGTCTTGACCGTCCCGCCGGAAGCGACCACTTTGATCTTACCGGTGGTTGCCCCCGCTGGAACCTTCACCTTGATCTTCGTTGCGGAGTCACTGGTGATGGTCCCCTTTACCCCATTGAAGGTGACCTTGGTGGCACCATCTAGATTGGCTCCGTGGATCGTCACCACGGTCCCAACGGGTCCCGAGTGCGGACTGAAGCTGGTGATGGTAGGGGAACCGAGCATGGATGACGAATAGATCGGCTGAGTGTTGTCCTGGCCGACGGCAGTGCAGCTAACGGCCGCGGTGCAGCTCACCCCATAAAACGCGGCTCCGCCATCGCCGGTGACTTCGGTGGGCGATCCCCACGTGCCGCCGGACTCGGTGGCGTAAGTCGGCAAGTTGTTGCCATCGAGACCCACCGCGGTGCAAAACCCGAGTCCCGTACAGCTCACGGCGTAGAAGTAGCCAGCGCCGCCGGCGCCTGGCACCTCATTCACCGTCCCCCAAACACCCCCGGACTCGGTGGCGATGATCGACTGAGTCTTGTCCCTGCCCACTGCGACGCATTCCCCGGTTCCGGTGCAGCTCACGCCTTTGAAGTAACCGGTGCCACCGCCGGAGCCGGGTACTTCTACTGGTGTCCCCCAGGCTCCTCCGGTCTCAGTTGCGGTGATCGGCTGGTAGCCGCCGTCGGCGCCGACGGCGGTGCAGTTCCCGACCCCCGTGCAGCTCAGACCATAGAAGGCGGCTCCGCCGGCGAGCGAGCTGGGCACCTCGGTCACCGCCCCCCAGGCTCCCTCGGTCTCGCTGGCATAAATCGGCTGGGCATTGCCAGAGAAAGGCTGGTCGTAGCCGACGGCAATGCATTCCCCGGTCCCCGTGCACGTGACGGCATAGAAGGTTGCGCTGCCTGCTGAGCTGGGCACCTCGGTGATCGCTCCCCAAACACCCCCGGTCTCGCTGGCATACATCGGCTGGGCATGGCCGTCGGATCCGACGGCCATGCAGTTCCCGGCTCCAGTGCAGCTCACGCCGTAGAACGTGCCAGAGGCCCCTGGGGAGCCAGGGATTTCGCTCACCGTCCCCCAAACACCCCCTGTCTCAGTTGCGGCGATCGGCAGGAAGTTGGCGTCGTTGCCGACGGCAGTGCACGTCCCAGTACCGACGCAACTCACGCCACGGAAGATGCCATAACCACCGAGGGAGCCGGGCACCCCGGTGGGCGTCCCCCAGACGACGCTGGCACTAGCGATTTCACTGGTGGCGACTGACAAACCCAGCGTGCCGACAATGCTGGTGGTGACCACTGCCGCTGTCATTGCTGCAGTCCGCCATATGATCCGGAATGCACTTCCCATTGGTCGACCGCCTCCGCTCAAAGGCGCGGTTCGCGCCCGCCTGAATGGCTGGCATAGCATGGAACATCGGCGGAGGCAAGCAGTATCACAGGAGGTGACCGGACACCTTCGCTCAGTCCACTCGCCAATCGATGGACCTAGCTAGGTGTCCCACAACTCCGAGAGAGTGTCACACTCCGGCACATTCGGGCCTGCGGAAAAAACTTGAAGTTCTAGGAGCCGCCACATCCACCACCGACAGTGGTCGGATCCTCTCATGGCAAGCGTGCCGGACGTCCAGAGTCGGAATCACCGCACTCTCGTGTGGATCCGACTCGCAATGTGCCGGCATCTCCAACGTCGGTCTTGTGATCTCGACAAAACCCACAGGAGGTTGTCCTCGTGGAGCGCGGCCGCTGCGTCGCCGCCAGGCACACCTATCGCGATCGACTGCTCGTCGGCCAACTTCTGCGCCGCGGTCGACTCTCAAGGTAGCGCCGAAACGACGAGCACTCCGACCTCGACGACCAGTGCGTGGAAAGTCACAGAGGCGTCCTAAGGCGACGCGCTCGGTGCCATCTTGTGCCAGCGCACATTCTGTCTCGCGGTCGATGAGCTTGGTCATGCCGTCACTAACAAGAATCCGAGCGCCGGAGACAATGCATGGCGAGGACTCACCATCGATCCTGGCGCAGAACTCAACGGTATTTCATGCCCGTCTCGAAGACTCTGCGTCGCGGTCGATTCAACCGGACGTGTCGACAGCTCGATCAACCCGCTGGCTCCTTCGCCGATGTGGACTCTCGTAAGCATCGACAGCGGTACCTCCTTGAGAGGTATCAGCTGTCCCTCCACGACACTCTGCGTCGCCGTCGACAACGCCGGCCGGGTATTCACCTCGTCGGATCCGACCGGCGATGCCACAGCGTGGAGCGCAACGTCGAGCATCATGACCGCCGCATACGCGGTCAGCTGCGCTTCCGCGTCTTTCTGCGTGATGACTGGCTTTGGCTCCATTGCGACATCGACACGCCCAGCAGGAGGGGTGAGACATTGGATCAAGATTGCCGTCGACTCAGGCGAAAATATCGACGCCGTGTCTTGCCCTGAGACCTCGCTCTGCGTCGCGACCGTCACGGCCGGAGGGTTGCTCACGTCTATGAACCCGTCGGGCGGGGCCACGAGTTGGTCTGTTGCGAACCTCGCACAGCAGATCCGCCTTTGCCGGTTCCATTTTCACGTCTTCTGACCCAGCGGGGGGCGTGGCCCAGTGGTCGACGACCGGGGTCGACCGAGTGGCCGGACTCAGTGCGTCGGCAGAAATGGGCCACACGTGTTCCGGCGACGCCGCCGATGTTGTCGCGCTGTACCGCTCGGGCTCTGACCTCGAGTCCGAGCTGCGAGCATAACGAGCCATCTCCCGACGTGCAGTGCGTCTTCCGCTGGTCGCCGGCTTGGGTGCCATTCTGCGACACGGTTGGGTGCCCCGTCTCCGACCGATGGCGGTTGGCTTTGCAAGTCGGTGCCCACCTTGGATGGTGAACGAATCTTCGGTCAGGATGATGGCGTGGAATCAAGTGATCGAGAGCCCTTTGACTTTCATGCGATGGAAGAGGGTGGCGCCAGAGTACTGACGGAGGGACTCTCATCGTTTCCAGCAGAGTTCACAGCCTCGACGACGACCCCGCTGGCGTACTGGAAGAACGAGACCTTCGGATTCGTGACCTTTCGTGGCGGCTCCCCCAAGTGTGCAGAGTCAACTCGAGCCGACCATTTGGACCGGACAGTACGACTGGAAGAACGACGAGTGGTCTCCGAACTTGTCCTGGTACGGAGGTCCTTGGCAAGGAATCCAAGGGCAAACCGGGACTACCCGATGACACGGAAGGAGACGCGGTCAGTTTGCACGGGCGATCTGATATGACGCCAGATGAAGGAGGACCCGCTCTCATCGTTTGGGGTTCGTGCTCCACAAAGGTTGTTCAGCTCGTGCTCCGGCAAAACCACGACAACGTGATCATTCCGATCGGTCACCTCGGATCATGGGTGATCGGGAGTCAGAGTAAAGATCCGTGGACGATCGAAGCTCGCGATGGGGCGGGTAACCGCTTGGGGTCAGTCAACCAGCATCAGTGGAGTGGTTGAAGCCCCAGACCGCGGCGATGGAAGAGAGCGGGCGACGGGAATCGAGCCCGCGTTCGTAGCTTGGGAAGCCCTTCGAGGGTGATTCTCTGAACTGCCAAAATGTACAAAATGGCTGGTTAGAACCGTAATCAGTTGACCGCTGTTGTTGCCTGGTGTGCGCTATTGCTCGTTGCTTGTTGCACGAAATGGGTCCGGATCGGGGTGTTGCACGCTGTTGCACGACCGACGCGGCCGTCCTCAGCTGTGCCAGCTGAGATCGCAGGCCTGATGTACTCGTCGAAGGCGGGTCCGTCGGCGTTTCGCACTCGGCGGGCCAGTGTCGGGGTCACGAGCTTGCGAGTAGCTCTTGCGACCGCCCGAGTCTCTCCGCCGCCCTGAGCTCGTGCCACTCTCGCGTGTTGGCTGGGGCCGCGCTGGAGATCTGGACCTGGTCAAGCTGTATGACCTACCGACTACATTAGAGCTGCTTCGCCTCTCCGTCGGTAGTGGTACAGAGCCGACTGGCACCCGGCGGTTCATTTCATCTGAGCCTTCCTATCGCCGCCGACCGTTGGGGCTATTTCGGACTCTGATCAACGGTGTCCTCCCCATTCCTTCGGGACCAGATGTGGCCACCGTCGTCGAAGCAGATCGATGACTCCGGGACTCTGTCGGTTGTGACACTCGTCGGCATGTTCAACGATGAAGTAGCCAAATGCGCCGTTGATTGTTACGGCCCATCTGTTGAGAAATCCTTCATATCCACGATGGCACAATCGAATCCGCTCTCGCAGCTATCGCCGCGAAGGGCCCCGTGCCCAGTAGGAGTCACAACGCCCGGTTGTGGGTATTGTCGCTTGGCCCGAGGTTCACTTCGGTGGTGATCTCAAACCCTTGTCGGTTGGGATTGAGACAGGACGCGAGCGACTCGACCAATCGGCTCATGCACCGCAAGCCGGCAGGCGGTCGCGTCCTGATCGTCGAGTGTCACTCATATACGCGACGGCAGGGATCCCAACGAGGTCTCACTATCTCCCCCGAGATACTGACCCCTCAACACGCCAGCGGCCAGCGGCGACTCGGCCTCCAATAATCCACGTCCCAAGACGTCCCTCGGCGGGGGTGCGAGACACTGTCACTTCTTGTTGGACGAGTCGGATCTCGGTGATCTCAGTCGATCGCCAGCCCCACGCAGAGACCTCTGACCGCTCTTCGTCCAAAACGCTGCCACCGCAGTCCAGAGTGGCGACCTCTGGTTGACCTTCATATGGACCATAAGGCCCATTCCAGCCCGGTGCTCCCCACCAAGGTCGTTTCGGAGTCCACACGCCATCCTCACCTCGCTCGTAACGCCCGACCCAGAAGATGGGCTGATCACCCTGTTCTGGAGATGGGTTGCGAGGATCGGCAATTACCACCAGGCCCGTGTTTCCAGATGTCCAATACGTCAGAGCCGTCGGACTCACCAGACACCAGCCCCGGGGCAGCACCGCCAATCCAGCATCGAGTGCCGATACGCCGACAGCATCCAATGGATTCTCTATTTCAGGCAAGGCCACGTACTCCAGTACCCCGGCTGTGTGCGACCACCTTTGCAATCACGGTGCTCTGGTTCTCCTCAGTCGCCGCTTGCCACAATCAGCGTCAGACGATTCTGGGGACCGACTAGGACGAACTCGATAAAGGGTTTGTCGAGGATGAACCAAAAGTCGTTGCGTGCCTCTTCTCCGAGGTCGGGCAGTCGAAGGCAGGTGTCAGCCTCTCCAATCATCCGATATGTATCTGGAAGGCTCCCGTCGATCTGCTCCGGAGACACGGGGCCGTCCCGATGGAGCCACTCCTCGATGGTTCTCATGGCGGTCAGTGCGTCGCAGGTGCGGAAATTCTCAGGAGAGATGGCTTCGAGGCGATAGGGCCCGTGGATGTGCGGGCTTGGGCCCTCGTCGCCAATGTAGGCATCCCAGTAGGAGGGATGGCCCAACAAGGTCCTGATGGCGTCGCTGGGCCGTTGCGGAGGCTCAGTGGGCAGGGTGAATCTCTTGACCGATATCCAGCGATAGGAGCCGTCTCGTATCTGAACCACCGACTCCTCACCTCCGAGGAGCGTCGCCTCGACTTCGGGTGTGATCAGAGCCTCGTCCGGCCAGGTCCGCTGAGATACGTCGAACTCGAGGACTCGGTCCGCGACGGTGATCGTCAAGGACCCGAGTGGTCTGCGTGGCAACGCTTGGAGGGCGCCCATGTTCATGAGGCATATCGTCATCTTCCCCCAATCGGCGTTGTTTCCATGTCGCCAGGACTGCGCCGGATCGTCCAGATCGATTCTTTGTATGGACATCAGAGGCAAGAACCCGCGACCTGAGGGCCTTTCGACCGCAATTCCGCCGCCAAGCGTGACCAGCGAGATTATGTCCCCGGCGTGGAGCCAGGTCGCCCACTCTTCGGGTGCTCCACTCATGTAGCGAACATGGTCGACTCGCGGCACGACCTTCTCTGGATCAGGTCTTCGGTCCACCATGAAAGCCTGTCAGACGATGCGTGCCGCTGACCGCCGGGGATTCGTCTTTGGCCGCAGCCAGACGAACTGCAAAAGGATCGCTGGCCAGTCGGGCCGTGCTCGGTCGGGCTTCCGGTGCCACAGGTCACCCACGCGAGGCGCTCCCCTCGTTTCGGGCGCTCGGATTCGAGGCGGGAGGCGTACAGCCGGGCTGCATCGGAGTTAAGGGTTACCCGCGGACTGGGGATCGCTTCTGCGAAGTTCCGATCACGATCGGGCGATCGCCAAGCGTTCTCAGTTTCTATAGCTGAGAACGCTGCCTTCCGTGTTGCACGCTGTTGCACGTTTGTTGCACGCCGCCAGTTTTGGCCAACCGACTGAAGGTGGGAGGGGGCAGTGGCGTAGCGCCTGACCTGCGGTGACGGGAGAGAGCGGGCGACGGGAATCGAACCCGCGTTCTCAGCTTGGGAAGCTGATGTTCTGCCTCTGAACTACGCCCGCGAGCGTCCGCCACACTATCCTCTGACACGCCTGTAATTCAGTAGGTCGGGTGTGGCGCCCGTAGCCAATGCCACCCGACACACCCGAGGCGAGGAGCGTTCGTGCCGGTCAGGATCATTCTGGGCATTGGTGTCACCGTGGTCGGCTTCAGCATCGCCGCGGTCCGTTTCCACTGGCTGTCCCGGCTCATCCGCTCGGGGAAGCCCGATCCTTCTCGTACCCGGGGCAGCATCGCACCCCGGGCGGAGGCCGAGGTCACCGAGGTAGCTGGTCAGCGCAAGCTTCTGCAATGGACCGTGCCCGGCCTGGCCCACTTCTTCACCATGTGGGGCTTCACCATTCTGTTGTTGACCATCATCGAGGCCTACGGCGACCTCTTCAACAAGTACTTCCACATTCCGATCATCGGTACGTGGAACTGGGTCGGGTTCATCGAGGACTTCTTCACCGTTGCGGTGCTGGTGGCGCTCGTCGTCTTCTCGATCATCCGCCTGATGAATGCCCCCGAGCGTCTGGAGCGCAAGTCGCGCTTCTACGGCTCGCACACGGGAGCCGCCTGGCTCGTCCTCTTGATGATTGCCGGCGTCATGATCACCCTGCTGCTCTACCGAGGCGCCCAGATCAACACCCAACCCTCCCAGTTCCCGTATTCGGGCTGGTGGACCTTCGCCTCGCACACCGTGGCCAAAGTCCTCGCCCCGCTCGGCGCGGGCACGAACTCCGTCCTGGTAACGGTGTTCCTCATCCTCAACATTGCCGTCATCTCGGGCTTCATCGTCTTCATCGTGTACTCGAAGCACCTTCACATCTTCATAGCCCCGATCAACGTGGCCTTCTCCCGCCGCCCTCGCGCGCTCGGCGCGCTCGGAAGTACGCCGGACATGGACATGGAGAATGTCGACGAGGACACGGTGTTCGGCGTCGGCCAGATCGGGCATTTCACCTGGAAGCAGATGCTGGACTTTGCGACCTGCACCGAGTGTGGACGCTGTCAGTCGGTTTGCCCGGCCTGGATCACTGACAAGCCCTTGTCGCCCAAGCTCCTCGTGATGAACTTGCGGGACAACATGTTTGCGACCGCCGGCCCGCTCCTTTCGGGTGAAGGCGAGCAGGAGGCGCTCGTCCCCAACGTCATCGACCCCGACGTGCTGTGGTCGTGCACGACCTGTGGCGCGTGCGTGAACGAGTGCCCGGTCGACATCGAACACATCGACGCCATTATCGACATGCGCCGCTACCAGGTGCTGATGGAGTCGGAATTCCCCTCCGAGGCGGGGCTCATGCTCCGCAACGTGGAGAACCAAGGCGACCCCTGGGGGCTAGGCCAGAACAAGCGAACGGATTGGACGCAGAGCCTGGACTTCGAGGTACCCATAATCACCGGGACCATTCCCGACGACATCGAGTACCTGTACTGGGTCGGATGTGCCGGCGCGCTGGACGAGCGAGCCCGCAAGGGCGTGCAGGCCACCGCACGCATGCTGCACCGGGCCGGTGTCACGTTCGGCATCCTCGGTCCAAAGGAGTCGTGCACCGGAGATCCCGCCCGCCGCCTCGGCAACGAGTACCTCTACCAGGAGCAGGGCAAGCTCAACATCTCCACGCTCGACGAGGCCGGGGCCAAGAAGATCATCGCGAGCTGCCCGCACTGCTTCAACACCATCAAGAACGAGTACCCCGCCCTCGGCGGGAACTACGAGGTCATCCATCACGCCCAACTCCTGGAGCACCTCGTCAAGGAGGGCAAACTCGTCCCCGGCTCGGGTTACTCCGGAACGGTCACGTATCACGATCCCTGCTACCTCGGTCGCCACAACCGGATCATCAACGAGCCCCGAACGGTGCTCAGCGCGATCCCGGGCGTCAACCAGGTCGAGATGCGGCGTTGCAAGGAGCGCGGCTTCTGTTGCGGGGCGGGGGGCGCTCGGATGTGGCTCGAGGAGAACATCGGCAAGCGGGTCAACATGGAGCGTACCGAGGAGGCACTGGGTACCGGAGCCGACGTCGTCTCCACGGCCTGTCCCTACTGCATGATCATGCTGGACGACGCCGTGCGCGCCCATGCCAAGGAGGACGAGGTACGAGTGCTCGACCTCTCTCAGCTCGTAGAGGAATCTCTGAGCTAGGCGAAACGCCGTTCGGCCGGAACGGTCACGTCGCCGGGACGACGATGCCGTAGGCGCGCTCGGGCCGCAACGTCAGAACGAGACGTCGGTCCGACACCATGGCGGCGCGGAACTCTTCCCAATCGGGGTGCTCGCCCGAGCCAGCCCGGTAGTAGTCGACCAAGAGGTCGACGGTGGCATCGTGCGGGTCGGAGGCCACCGGGGACAGCTCGGCCGCCGCTTCCAGGACAACGTATTGCCAGAAGGTCTCGCCGAGCACGTAGAGCGACGCCCGCGGGTCGCGGCGCAGGTTCGCCGTCTTGGCGCGGTCGGCCGTGATGGAGATCCGGAACGTGTCTCCGTCGCCGGGCACGTACAAGATGTTGGAGAGCTGGGGCCGGCCGTTGGAACGAATCGTGGCCAGCACCCCCTGCCTGTGCGCCCGCACGAACTCGAGGGCTTCGGTCAAATCCATGAGGTGACCGTAGCGGTAGCCCCGACTTCTGTGCCCGATTCCCGACGGCGAGGCCTTCGTCCCGACGGCGAGGCCTTCGTCCCGACGGCGAGGCCTTCGTCCCGACGGCGAGGCCTTCGTCCCGACGGCGAGGCCTTCGTCCCGACGGCGAGGCCTTCGTCCCGACGGCGAGGCCTTCGTCCCGACGGCGAGGCCTTCGTCCCGACGGCGAGGCCTATGTGTTGGCGATGACCTTGTCCTCGGCGGGAGCGGCGATGAGCCAGTGGATCACCGCCGCGACGATGCCTCCCACCAGCGGGGCCACGATGAACAACCACACCTGGCTCAACGTGGTCCCGCCCACGACGAGGGCGGGACCGAGGCTCCGGGCCGGGTTGACCGACGTCCCCGTGAGCGGAATGCCGATGAGGTGGACCATCACCAGCGCGAAGCCGATGGCGACCCCGGCGGCACCCTGGATGGCCGCTTTGTGGGTGGCGAAGAGGACGACGAGCACGAATATGGTGGTCAGCACGACCTCGACGAGGAACGCGCCCCCCTGGCTGATGAAGAGGTGTGACTGCTCCCCGTATCCGTCCGTTCCGAGGCCCTGAATTTTCTTGTGGTAGAGCGGCGACGTGGTGAATATCCAGTAGAGGAGATACGCGCCGACGATGCCACCGGCGAACTGTGCGATGAGGTAGCCCACGCCCTCCTGCAACTTCATGCGGCCGGTCGAGATGAACCCCAAGGTCACTGCCGGGTTGACGTGGCAACCCGAAACGGGCCCGATGGCGTAGACGAGCGCCACGAGCACCAGACCGAACGCAAGGGCGGTCGCCACGACCCCGGCCGAGTAGCTCAGCCCGTGGAGCCTGAACCCGAAGGACTCGGTGGCAACGCCGACGGCGACGACGACCAGGATGAGCGTACCGACGAACTCCGCCAGGAGCTTTCTGACATCGAACATCTTCGAACCTCCGTGTCCGGGCGAGGAGAGGACATTCGAAGTCTGTCAGCTGGGCCCCGGTCGGGACGCGGATGCACCACACCGACTCGATGGTGGCAGGCGGTCCGGACGGCGGGAGCGAATCAAATGTTGGCGTTCGCCCTCTCGTCCGCGTCGCGGAGGCGGGTTGCCATGGCGGCGAGCATCTTGCGCGACAGCGCGGGCACCGCATCGAGCACGCCGTTGAATTGGCGCTGGCCGAGCACGAGAAGGTTCATCTCCGTGTCGGAGACGACGGTGGCCGAGCGGGGCCTGCGGTCGAGAAGTGCCAGTTCGCCGAAGTACTGGCCCGGACCGAGCGTCGCCACCTTGCGGTTGTTGCGCCGCACGGACGCCTCCCCGGTCACGATGAAGAAGAATTCACGGCCGATCGTGCCCTGTTCGCACAGGACCCGTTCCGGCGGCACCGTGACCTCTTCGAGGGCACGGCGGATGGTGCGCAGGTCCCTGTTCGAAGACGTCGAGAAGAGCCAGATCTTGGACAAGTCGAGTTCGCCATGGGCCATGGCGGGACAGAGTAGCCCTCAGGCGGCTTCCGGGCCCTGACCTGCGTCGTCGTTGCCGTCACCGGTACGCCGCTCACACGGCGTCGGCGCCACGCTCGCCTGTGCGCACGCGGACGACGGTTTCGGCCGGCACCACCCAGACCTTGCCATCGCCAATTTTCCCGGTCGTGGCCGAGGAGACGATGGCGTCCACGACGGCCTCGGCCTGGTCGTCGTCGACGAGCACTTCAATCCGGATCTTCGGTACGAAGTCGACCCGGTACTCGGCCCCTCGGTAGTTCTCGGTGTGGCCGCGCTGGCGCCCGAACCCCTGGGCCTCGGTGATCGTCATGCCCTGGACACCCATGTTCTTCAGGACGTTCTGAACGTCCTCGAGCTTGAAGGGCTTGACGACGGCCACGACGAGCTTCATCTTTGCGTCCCTCTACGGTCGAGCGAGGCCCCGTTGCCCCCGGGGAGCACCCTAGTAACCGGTTTCCGATGCCGTCCGCGTTTGTTCACACCGCCGTAATATGCCCGAAATCTGGGGCAATCGAGCGGGCGATACCCTTCTGTAGTGCAAACGGGTAGCGAAGCTGCCGGTTCCAGAGATCAGGATTCACCCCGAATGTCTCTCTGGGAGCGGGTCAAGTACTCCATGGTCGAGCCGGACGACGACCGCGGCACCGTGAAAGAGGCCCCACCCGTTCGCCCTGTCGAGGAGGTTCAAGAGGACCTGCGGAGGTCGAACGACAAGGAGCGGACCATCGGGCTCGTGGTCGCACCGGTCGCCGCGATCGTCGCCATCGCCATAAGCACGGCGTCGATCAATTACGCCCGCACGCATAACCAGAGCGTGCACGTCTACGAGGAGCTGACCTACGTCCTTCTCGGACTCGCCGTGCTCATCCTCGTTGCATCGCTGCTGCGCAAGCGTCTCTTCCAAGGGATCACCGTCGCGCTCTTCGGCTTGGCCGTTTTCCAGTTGCACTACACGTATGTGGGATTCGCGGCCCCCTTCATCCTGGTCGGCGCCTGGTACATGGTTCGGGTGTACCGGCTACAACAGGAGCTGAGGCGAAGCGAAGCGGATGCCGACGGTCCCCGCCGCACCAGCGTCTCGTCCGCCAGAGGATCGCGTCCCCGGCCGAGCAAGCGCTACACGCCACCGAGGTAGTACATCCCGAGGTCGCACATTCGGCCTTTGTGACAGCACATCGCCCGCAGTGGGGTCCAGCACCGATTCGACGAGGCTCAGCTGAACTCAGCGGTGCCGCTCAGCGTTGGGCCTGGCCCCGAGTGTCATCGACTCCCCGTGCGAGCCGGAGCCTCCACACGATCAGAGCGACCATCGCGACGAGGACGGCCGCCAGGACGGCGGGAAGGATGAACACGCTCGCAGAGGACTGCTGCGCATTGACCACGGCGAGCGGTGAGACGAGCGCGGGGTCGTCCGGGACGGCCAGGGCTGGAATCCTGGTGCCTGGCCGGTAGAACGTCGAGCCCGGAAGAGCCTCGACATGCGAGTGGCCACCGAGCGTGTAGGCGCCGCGGCACGAGTAGCCGGCGGCATTGCTCCCGCTCCCGCCAAGGAGTCCGAGACAGCCCGTCACGGTGACGGTCACCCTTTGCCCCTGGGAGTGCAGGCGATCGATCTGGTCGTTGGAGTGAAGCCCGGCGATGGTGAAGACCACCACGAGCACGGCAAGCGTGCCGAGAGCGACGCCGAGGAAAACCTGGAGGAGGCGTCTGGCGTCGAACCGCACGGTGGCACCGCGCAGAGTGCCGACGCGACCACCGATGTCGTCATTTGGCGAAGCCCGTCCGGCGCGCAGGTGATCGGAGCTGGCGCCCGTTGACGCTGAGCAATGGGTGTCTGTCATCGCGGCTGCAGATAGTAAGCGGTGGACGGGCGTCCCCTCCCGCGGTTCACCGTCCCGCTCGCTGTCGGCGGCACAGGCCGACGTGGATTAACGCGCCTGAAACACGGGCGTGACCGTGCGGAAACTCCCGAACAGCATCCTTTCAGCGGCGGAGGGAACCCGTCGGAAGTGGCCTTGCCGTACCAGGTGCACCGAGGCGTCCCTGCCGAGCAGGGCGGTGAACCTGGTGCCGCTGACAGTTAGGAGAGAGTGAGTGATCCACCTGCTTGCTACGGCTTATGTGCCGTATCCCAGTTGGCTCAATCCGGGCGACAACACATGGCAGCTCACCGCGGCCACGTTCGTCGGCTTGATGAGCCTGCCCGCTCTGGCGGTGCTCTATGCATCCATCGTCCCGAAGAAGTGGGCCGTGAACGTGCTGGCGATGATGTTCGTCGGGTTCTCGCTCGTACTCGTCGGATGGTTCGTCTGGGAGTACCAGCTGGCGTTCGGCTCGACCTCTCTCGGTGGAGGAGTCAAGGTTGTCCATGGCGTCGTGACGCAGACACAGATCGGCGGGACGACCGGAACGTGGCAACACTTCTTCGACAACTTCATCGGGAAACCGGGGACCACGACGAACAGCAGCCAGGAAATGTCACAGGCCATGTCGGGGGCCAACACCATCATTCCGTTCCACTTCTCGACGGCCAGTTTGGCGTACTTCCAGTTCGTGTTCGCAGCCATCACGCCGCTCTTGTTCCTCGGGAGCGTCCTCGGCCGGATCAAGTTCAGCGCCTGGTGCCTCCTCGTCCCACTGTGGTCGACGTTCGTCTACTGCGTCGACGCGTTCATGCTGTGGGGTGGCGGCTACTTCGCCCAGGAGGGCGCCCTCGACTTCTCCGGTGGCTACGTCATCCACATGTCGGCAGGAGTCTCGGGTTTCGTCGCAGCGTGGGTGCTCGGGCCGAGGCTGTTGCGAGATAGACAGCACGCCTTGCCCAACAACCTTGTGATGGCGGCGGTCGGCGCCGGAATCCTTTGGCTGGGCTGGAACGGGTTCAACGGTGGAGACCCGTATTACGCCGGAACCAGCGCGGCATCAGCCGTCATCAACACCAATATCGCCACCGCGACCGGCGTCTTGGTCTGGATGCTTCTCGATGCGTGGCTGACCCGGGAGCGGAAGCCCACGTTCCTCGGCGGCGTCAACGGGATGATCTGCGGCCTCGTCGGAATCACCCCTTGTGCCGGATGGGTGAATGGGTGGGGAGCCATCTTCGTCGGAGCCATCTGCTCGGCCGTGGTCTGGGTGGCGTGGAACTACCTCTCGAAGGTGCCGCCCTTCTCCAAGGTGGACGATGCGCTCGGCGTCGTCTACACCCACGGCATCGCAGGGTTCATGGGTGGCATGCTGCTCGGCATCTTCGGTGATCCGAACATGATTGAGTACGGGTGCGGCCACGTGAATGCGAGTGGCCAGGTGATCGCGACCAGCGCGGCCACGTACGCCACGGCGAGCAAGACCTGTACGCCTTTCGGAGTGAACGGCTTGCTGTACACCGGTTCGGCCCACCAGCTCTGGGAGCAGTTCCGGGCAGCCATCTGGGTCATCTTCTGGTCGGCGCTCGTGACGTTCATCCTGATGAAGCTGATCGGGTTGGTGCTCCGCGGCGCTCGCTACAAGGACGACGTCCTCGAGGTCGGTGACCTTGCCATTCACGGCGAGGAGGCCTTCCCGGAGGAGGGGTTCGCGACGCGGTCCGACGGTGCGTTCGCCTTGGCCGGTGTCGACCGGGGTTCGGCTGATCGGTCGACATCGCCCGAACCTGAACCGGAACCGACTGGCAGTGGTGGCGGTGGCGGTGGCGGTGGCGGATCGTAGGCCCGGATTGCCCGGAACGGACACGACGAAAGGAGCTCAACAATGAAGCTGATCGTGGCAGTCCTCAAGCCGTTCAAGCTCGACGACGTCAAGGAAGTGCTGAAGACCCAAGGCGTGCAGGGGATGACCCTGACCGAAGCCCAGGGCTTCGGGCGCCAGCGGGGGCACACCGAGGTGTACCGCGGTGCGGAATACGAGGTGGACTTCGTCCCCAAAATCCGGGTCGAGGTGCTCGTCGACGACAGCCAGGCGGACGACGTGGTCGACGCGATCGTCGGTTCCGCCTCTACGGGGAAGATCGGAGACGGCAAGGTGTGGGTCATCCCGGTCGACACCGTGGTGCGGGTGCGCACCGGTGAACGCGGGGCTGACGCGTTGTAACGCTCACGCGAGACAGCGCGAACGGACCGCCGCGAGCGGTCGGTTGGGCCGGGGTGCGGCGAGGCGCCCCGGCCCTCCGCTGTTCTGGCTCAGCCGGTGGGCCGGTCGGCCTGGGCGGCCACAGCCGCGGCCGCGGCGGCGGCCGCCTCGGGGTCTCCGAGGTATCCAGCCGACGACACGACGAGGTCGTCGTCGAGGCGCATGCGGTAGGGAATGCCTGTCGGGACCTCGAGCCCCGTGATCTCGTCGTCTGCAATGCCCTCGAGGTGTTTGCGGAGCGCCCGGATGCTGTTGCCGTGCGCCGCCACCAGAACGGCACCGCCGCGCTCGGCGGCGTGCCGGAGGTCAGGGACGATGGCGGAATCGAGATAGGGAACCGACCGCCGCACCACGTCGGCCAAGCACTCGGTGCGTGGCAGGTCGCCCGGGCTCAGGTCGCGGTAGCGGGCGTCCCCGGACACGTCGTAGGGGTTGCCCGGAGCCAGGGGAGGCGGAGGCGTGTCGTAGCTGCGGCGCCAGGCCATGAGCCGGGCCGCGCCGAATTCCTGCTTGATCTGAGCCTTGTTCTTCCCCTGCAGGTCTCCGTAATGGCGCTCGTTGAGGCGCCAGTCGCGGCGCACCGGGAGCCAGCTGCGGCCTGCCGCCGCGAGAGCGATCTCTGCGGTGCGGATGGCCCGCGTGAGGACCGAGGTGTGAAGGATGCGGAGGTCCAGGTCCTCTTCGGCCGCCAGGAGCCGGCCCCCGGCTTGCGCCTCGGCTTCGCCGGCGGGAGTGAGGTCGACGTCCACCCACCCGGTGAACAGGTTCTTCGCGTTCCACTCGGACTCGCCATGGCGGAGGAGAACGAGATCGAGCACGCCAAGATCGTAACCGTGGCAGTCACGGGCACCCGGGCCGCGCCGGGGTGCCACCCGGCGGGACATTCGGGGCTGCGGACGTGACGGCAATTGCGTCAGTTTGGCGTCAATTTGGTGTGCCAATTGGCGTCACTTGGGTGGTCGAGCTGGAGAAAGCCCTGCGCAATGGCTATGTTAGACCATGTAAAGAATCTTGATAACTAGGCACTCAACTTTGCTATACTCTTACCTATCAGATTGACGACCGGAAGGAACCTGACGACATGGCGAAGGCTGTAGGAATCGACCTGGGGACCACCAACTCGGTGGTCAGCGTGCTGGAGGCGGGCGAACCCACCGTCATACCCAACGCCGAGGGCGGCCGGACCACCCCGTCAGTGGTGGGCTTCTCCAAGACGGGAGAGGTGCTGGTGGGAGAGGTAGCCAAGCGCCAGGCCATCACGAACCCCGACCGGACCATCCGCTCGGTGAAGCGCCATATGGGCACGAAGTGGACCGTCGACATCGACGGGAAGGCCTACACCGCGCAGGAGATCTCGGCTCGGATCCTCGGCAAGCTCAAGCGCGACGCCGAGTCGTACCTCGGTGACACGGTCACCCAGGCCGTCATCACGGTGCCGGCGTACTTCGACGACGCCCAGCGCACCGCGACCAAGGAGGCCGGGACGATCGCCGGGCTCGAGGTGCTGCGCATCATCAACGAGCCGACGGCCGCCGCCCTGGCCTACGGCCTCGACAAGGAGGCGACCGACCAGACGGTGCTGGTGTTCGACCTGGGCGGTGGGACCTTCGACGTCTCGGTGCTCGACATCGGCGATGGCGTCTTCGAGGTCAAGTCGACCTCGGGCAACACCAAGCTCGGTGGGGACGACTGGGACGACAAGGTCATCGAGTGGCTGGTCAAGTCGTTCAAGGACACCGAAGGCGTGGACCTTTCGACCGACAAGATGGCCCTGCAGCGGCTGAAGGAGGCGGCGGAGAAGGCCAAGATCGAACTGTCCTCGGTTCAGGACACGCAGATCAACCTGCCTTTCATCACTGCCACCAGCGAGGGTCCCAAGCACCTCGACCTGAAGCTGACGCGGGCCAAGTTCAACGAACTCACCGCCGACCTGGTGGAGTCGTGCCGCGGCCCGTTCGACTCGGCTATCAAGGACGCGGGACTCAAGACTTCCGACATCAACCACGTGGTGCTGGTGGGCGGGTCGACCCGCATGCCCGACGATCCAGGACCTGGTTCAGAGCCTCACCGGTAAGGAGCCCCACAAGGGCGTCAACCCCGATGAGGTCGTGGCCGTGGGTGCGGCCGTGCAGGCCGGCGTCCTCAAGGGCGAGGTCAAGGACGTTCTCCTGCTGGACGTCACGCCGCTCTCTCTCGGCATCGAGACCAAGGGCCAGGTCATGCACCGCCTCATCGAGCGCAACACGACCATCCCGACCAAGCGGTCGGAGGTGTTCACCACGGCGGAGGACAACCAGCCGTCGGTCGAGATCCACGTGCTCCAGGGTGAGCGCGAGATGGCCATGTACAACAAGACGCTCGGCAAGTTCCAGCTCGTCGACCTCCCGCCGGCGCCGCGGGGCATCCCGCAGATCGAGGTCACCTTCGACATCGACGCGAACGGGATCGTCCATGTCTCGGCCCAGGACAAGGCGACGGGCAAGGAGCAGTCGATGACGATCACGGGCCAGTCGTCGCTGGCCAAGGACGACATCGATCGCATGGTGCGCGACGCCGAGCAGCACGCCGAGGACGACAAGGAGCGTCGTGAGGAGGCGGAGGTTCGAAACTCCGCCGACACGCTCGTCTACCAGACCGAGAAGCTGCTCAAGGAGCAAGGTGAGAAGTTCGAGGGCACGGAGAAGGACGACGTCGAGGCGGCACTGAAGAACGTGAAGGACGCTCTCGCCGGGACCTCGGTCGAGGCGATCAAGGATGCGACCGAGAAGCTGGTCGGGGTGTCGCAGAGCTTCAGTCAGCGCCTCTACGAGCAGGCATCGGCTACCGCGGCCTCGTCCGCCGGCGAGGCGGGAGGCACGGACGGCC
Organism: uncultured Acidimicrobiaceae bacterium; assembly: GCA_963824445.1. GTDB lineage: Bacteria > Actinomycetota > Acidimicrobiia > Acidimicrobiales > RAAP-2 > Bog-473. The sequence goes on from CAWGPG010000007.1 coordinate 600,620, forward strand.
AGGCCGATGCTCCCGGCGACGGCGCCGATGACGACGTCGTCGACGCCGAGATCGTCGATGAGCAATGACCTTTCCCGACTGGTTCGAGAAGGCCGGAGCCGTCGACGCGGCCACGAAGCCGGAGCCGGGGACATCGACACACACAGGCCCGCAGCCTGAGCCGGGAGACCGGTTCGGGCGCGAGCCCGAGTCTGGGCCGGTGCAGTCCGGGTCGGGGCCGGTGCAGTCCGAGCCCGGAGCCGGGCAGGAGCCGCAGCCCGAGTCGGCTGTCGACGCCGGTGCGGCGCTGACGCGGGAGCGCGACGAGTACCTCGCCGCGCTCCAGCGCACGCAAGCTGACTTCGAGAACTACCGCAAGCGGATCGCGCGCCAGCAGCAGGAGCAGTCCGCTCGAGCCGCGGCAGATCTGGTCACCAAGCTGTTGCCGGTGCTCGACACGCTCGACCTCGCCGAAGCGCACCTGAACGAGTCGCTCGACGTCAGCGAGGACGGCAAGGCGCTGCGCGCGTCGCGGTCCATGCTCAACGACATCCTGGCCAAGGAGGGCCTCGAGCGGGTCGACCAGGACGGTGTCCCCTTCGATCCGACGTGTCATGACGCGGTGGCGCACTCCGAGGCGGACGACGGGAGCGACGGCGGGACCGTCGTCGAGGAAGTGCTGCGCTCGGGGTATCGCTGGAAGGGGCAGCCGCTCCGGCCCGCGATGGTCCGCGTCCGCGGGTGAGCTGACGTGGCGGCTCAACGAGAGTGGTTCGAGAAGGACTACTACAAGGTGCTCGGCGTCGTCTCGACGGCGTCCGACAAAGAGATCACGCGCGCCTACCGCAAGCTGGCCAAGCAGCACCATCCCGACGCGAACCCCGGCTCGGAGGAGCGGTTCAAGGAGATCAGCGCGGCCTACGACGTGCTCGGAGACCCCGAGAAGCGCAAGGAGTACGACGAGGTACGCGTGCACGGACCGGTTCCGGGCGGTTTCGGCGGACCCGGCGGCACGACGTTCCGCATGGAGGACATGGGCGACCTGGGCGACCTGTTCGGCAACCTGTTCGGGGGTGGGCGGCGGCCGCAACAACGCGGTCCCCAGCGTGGCGCGGACATGGAGGCGCAGCTCAACCTCTCCTTCGAGGACGCCGTGCACGGCGTGACCACGTCGGTCAACGTCCCACAGGAGGTCCGCTGCTCGAACTGCCGGGGCAGCGGCGCCGCACCCGGGACCTCGACCCACACCTGCCCGCGCTGTGGTGGCACCGGCAGCTTGAACGACAACCAGGGACTGTTCTCCCTCAGCACGGTGTGCCCCGACTGCGTCGGCCGCGGCACCCTCTTCGATACGCCCTGCCCGGTCTGCCACGGTACGGGGACGGAGAGGAAGGTGCGCTCGGTCAAGGTGCGCATCCCGGCAGGGGTCGAGAACGGCCAGCGCATACGGGTCAAGGGACGCGGCGCGCCCGGCCAAGGCATGGCCCCACCGGGTGACCTCTACGTGGTCGTCCAGGTGGGCGAACACCCCGTCTTCGGCCGCACCGGACGTAACTTGACGATCACGGTGCCCGTGACCTTCCCCGAGGCCGCGCTGGGCACGACCATCACCGTGCCGACACTCGACGGCAAGGTCACCCTCAAGGTGCCGCCAGGAACGCAGTCGGGCCGCGTGCTGCGCGTGCGCGGCCGCGGCGTGCCGGGTACCAGCGGTCGCAACGGCGGTAAGCCCGGGGACCTGATGGTCCGGGTCGAGGTGCTGGTGCCGACCAAGCTCAGCGACGAACAGCGTGCGGCGGTCGAATCACTCGCGGAGGTGACCGAGGCCGCACCGAGGACGAAGGTGGACTCGTGATGCGCCGGCCGAACCAGCGGGACACGGACCAGGCCGTCTACGTGATCTCCGTGGCGGCCGAGCTCGCTGGCATGCACCCCCAGACCCTGCGCATCTACGAGCGCAAAGGCCTGCTCGACCCGTCGCGCACCAGCGGCGGGAGCCGTCGGTTCTCAGAACGCGACCTCGAGCGTCTCCGCCACATCCAGGAGCTGACGTCGATGGGCCTCAATCTCGAGGGCGTGCGACGCGTGCTGCAGCTCGAGGCGGAAGTGGCGCAGCTCCAGGCGGAGCTGGTCGAGGTGCAGGCCCAGGCGCTCGACTCCATCGCCGCGACCCACCGCCAGTACCGCCGAGACCTGGTGCCGCTGCGTCAGGCAGTGCCGCCGCGCCGGGCGGCGACCTAAGTGGAGAGGACGCAGCCCGGAGAGCACCGGGAGGACTCGGCCGGAGAGGACGCAGATGACGGAGACGACGAAGAGGACGGAGTGAGCACGTGCCCATAGACCCCGAACGCTGGACGAACAACACCAAGGCTGCTTTCAGCGCGGCGACGGGCCATGCCGCGTCGTCGAACAATCCGGAGCTGACTCCGGCCCACCTGCTCGACGCCCTCCTCCAACAGCAGGAGACGATGACCCGCCCGCTGTTGAGCCAGGTCGGGGTCGACCCGGACGAGCTGGCAGGACGCGTGCACGAACAGCTCTCGCGCCTCCCGCGTGCCGCAGGCGGCTCCGAGCCCGGCCTTTCCCGGGACGCCCGGCTGGTGCTCGAGTCGGCCGACGAGATCCGGCGCGAGCTGGGGGACGACTACGTCTCGGTCGAGCATCTGATCCTGGCGCTGGCCGACGTGATCGGTGTCACCAAAGAGGTGCTCCTGACGGCCTTGCGCACGGTGCGCGGCAACCACCGGGTCTCGACGCCGGACCCCGAGCAGACGTACCAGGCGCTCGCCAAATACGGGCGCGATCTCACCGAAGCCGCCCGCGAGGGGAAGCTCGACCCGGTCATCGGCCGGGACGAGGAGATCCGGCGCGTGATCCAGGTGCTGTCGCGACGGACCAAGAACAACCCGGTCCTGATCGGCGAGCCGGGCGTCGGCAAGACCGCCATCGTCGAGGGCCTCGCCAACCGGATCGTGGAAGGCGACGTGCCCGAGGGCCTCAAGGGGAAGCGCGTCGTCGGGCTGGACCTCGGTTCCATGGTGGCCGGCGCCAAGTACCGGGGCGAGTTCGAGGAGAGGCTCAAGGCCGTCCTCAAGGAGATCACCGACGCCCAAGGGGAAATCGTCACCTTCATCGACGAGCTGCACACCCTCGTCGGGGCCGGCGCAGCCGAAGGGGCGATGGACGCCGGGCAGATGATCAAGCCGATGCTGGCCCGGGGCGAGCTGCGCATGATCGGTGCCACCACGCTCGACGAGTACCGCACCTCCATCGAGAAGGACGCTGCGCTGGAGCGCCGGTTCCAGCCCGTGTTCGTGGGCGAACCATCCGTCGAGGACTCGGTTGCGATCCTCCGCGGGCTGAAGGAGCGCTACGAGGTGCACCACGGCGTGCGGATCCAGGACTCGGCGCTGGTGGCCGCGGCGGTGCTGTCGGACCGCTACGTGACCGGCCGCTTCCTGCCCGACAAGGCGATCGACCTCATTGACGAAGCGGCATCGAAGTTGCGCATCGAGATCGACTCCCTGCCGACCGAGCTCGACCAGATCATCCGGCGCATCCGCCAGCTCGAGATCGAGCGAGTCGCGCTCGACAAGGAGACGGACGACGCGTCGCGAGAGCGCCTCGAGCGCCTCGAGCGCGAACTGGCCGAGTTGGCCGAAGAGCGCGACGGCATGACGGCGCACTGGCAGCAGGAGAAGGCGAGCATCGACACGCTCCGCCAGCTGCAGGAGGAGAAGACCGCCCGTAGCGACGAGGCGGCGCGCCTCGACCGCGACGGCGACCTCGCCGGCGCCGCGGCCATCCGCTACGGCGAGCTGCCGGACCTCGAGCACCGCATTCAGCAGGCCGCCGATGAGCTGTCCAAGCTCCAGGCCGGGACCCGGTTCTTGAAGGAGGAGGTCGACCCCGAGGACGTGGCCGAGGTCGTGAGCCGCTGGACGGGCGTCCCGGTGTCGCGCCTCATGGAAGGCGAGGTCCAGAAGCTGATCCGGATGGAGGCCACCCTCCATGAGCGCGTGGTGGGGCAGGACGAGGCCGTCTCCGCCGTCTCGAACGCCATCCGGAGGAGCCGGGCCGGACTGAGTGATCCCAACCGTCCCATCGGCTCCTTCCTCTTCCTCGGACCGACCGGGGTGGGCAAGACCGAACTGGCCCGGGCGCTCGCCGACTTCCTCTTCGACGACGAGCGGGCCATGGTCCGCATCGACATGAGCGAGTACATGGAGAAGCACGCGGTGTCGCGGCTCGTCGGCGCTCCGCCTGGCTACGTCGGCTACGACGAGGGCGGCCAGCTGACCGAGGCGATCCGCCGCCGGCCCTACGCGGTCGTGCTCCTCGACGAGCTGGAGAAGGCGCACCCGGACGTCTTCAACATCCTGCTGCAGGTGCTCGAGGACGGGCGCCTGACCGACGGTCAGGGGCGGACGGTCGACTTCACCAACACCGTGCTGATCATGACGTCGAACCTCAGGGGTGAGCCGTCCGACTACTTCAAGCCCGAGTTCATCAACCGCATCGACGAGATCGTGCGCTTCCGGCCGCTGAGCGAGGAGGACCTGGCGGTGATCGTGGAGATCGCGCTGGGCCGCCTGCGGGCGCGGCTGGCCGAGCGCCGGCTCTCCCTCGTGGTCTCCCCGGACGCCGAGCACTGGCTGGCCCGGGCGGGCTTCGACCCCGACTACGGGGCGCGCCCCCTGCGCCGGGTGCTCCAGCGCAACGTCGAGGACCCGCTGGCGCTGGCCCTCCTTGAAGGCAGGTTCCCCGACGGGTCCGTCGTCACCGTGGACGTGGATGCGGACGAGATCGTCCTGCACTGACCGCCGCCACTGGGCAGCCCGGGTTTTGGCCGGGCTGTACAGTGGGGCGTAATCCGAAGCGACTGAGCGAACGGAGAGGCGCGTGCCCGCAACAGTGGTGGTCGGGACCCAGTGGGGCGACGAGGGGAAGGGCAAGCTGACGGACCATCTCGCCGGCGAGATGGACATGGTGATCCGCTACCAGGGCGGGCACAACGCCGGACACCGCATCGTCGTCAACGGCGAGGCCTTCGCGCTCCAGCTGGTGCCGAGCGGTGTCCTCTACGAGCACATCACGCCGATGATCGGCAACGGTGTCGTGGTCGACCCGGCCGTCCTCATCGACGAGCTCGACGCGCTGGCGGCACGGGGCGTCGACACCTCGCGCCTCGTCGTGAGCGGCAACGCCCACCTGATCATGCCGTACCACCAGGAGCTCGACCGGGTGACCGAGCGTTTCCTGGGGAAGAACGCGTTGGGTACGACCAAACGTGGCATCGGTCCCGCCTACGCCGACAAGGCGACCCGGGTCGGGATCCGCGTCCAGGACCTCTTCGACCCGAAGATCTTCCGCCAGAAGCTCGACGTGGCCCTGAAGGAGAAGAACGCCGTCCTGGCCAAGGTGTACAACCGCCTCCCGCTCGCCGCGGGCGAGATCGCGGACCGGTACCTGAGTGCGTACGCGCCCGCGGATCGAGCCCATGGTGGGCGACACGGTCTCCATGGCACACGACGCCTTGGACACCGGCCGCCACCTGCTTCTCGAGGGCGCGCAGGCCACCTTCCTCGACCTCGACCACGGCACGTATCCGTTCGTGACCTCGTCCAACCCGGTGGCGGGCGGGGCGTGCACCGGGTCGGGCCTCGGACCGCGGGACATTCAGCGGGTGATCGGCATCGCGAAGGCGTACGTCACCCGGGTCGGCGCCGGGCCGTTCCCAACCGAACAGTTCGACGACGTGGGCGAGATGCTGGTCGAACGCGGCCACGAGTACGGGACGAACACAGGCCGAAAGCGCCGCTGCGGATGGTTCGACGCCGTGATGTTGCGCCAGGCCGTCCGCCTCAACTCCCTGACCGAAGTGGCGTTGACCAAGCTGGACGTCCTCGACACCTTCGAGTCGGTCAAGGTCTGCGTCGCCTACGAGGCGGACGGCATCCGCTTCACCCATCTGCCCTACCACCAGTCCACGCTGCACAAGGCGGTCCCGGTGTACGAGGAGCTGCCGGGCTGGTGCACCGATCTCTCGACCGCGACCGCGCCCGGCGACATGCCGTCCGCCGCCCGCGACTACGTGTCGTTCCTCTCCGATCAGATCGGCGTCCCGGTGCGCCTCGTCGGCGTCGGGCCGGGACGAGAGCAGACCGTGTCCTTCGCCTCCGCGTGAGGGTCTGCGTCATCGGCAGCGGAGGGCGCGAGCACGCGCTGGCACACGTCCTGACGCGGACGGCCGACGTCGTCGTGACCCCGGGCAATCCCGGCATGGCTGCACCGATTGAGGTGACCGACGATCCGGTCGAGGAGGTGGAGGCGGACCTCTACGTGGTCGGCCCGGAGGCCCCGCTGGTGGACGGCTTGGCGGACCGCCTCCGCTCCAGCGGCCGGACCGTGCTGGGTCCGGGCGCGGACGGCGCACTGCTCGAGGGGTCCAAGGGTTTCATGAAAGAGGTCCTCGACGCGGCCGGCGTCCCGACGGCGAGGTTCCGGACCTTCGACGCCATGCAGGTGGACGAGGCGCTGGCCTACCTGCGGACCCTGCCGGGTCCCTGGGTGGTCAAGACCGACGGGCTCGCCGCGGGCAAGGGGGTGCTGGTGGCGCGCACGCTCGACGAGGCCGACACCGACGTCACGACCAAGCTCGCCGGCGCGTCCTTCGGGGACGCCGGGCGCACCGTCGTGATCGAAGAGGGACTGGACGGCGAGGAGTGCTCGCTCCTCGTGCTCTGTGACGGTACGCGGGCCGTGCCGCTGGTCCCGGCGCAGGACTTCAAGCGGATCGGCGACAACGACACCGGGCCGAACACCGGCGGCATGGGTGCGTATGCGCCGATGCCGCAGCTGGACACCGACGGGGTCGAGGCGATCATGGACGCCGCCGTGCGACCGCTCGTGGCCGAGCTGCGCCGGCGCGGCATCGAGTACCGGGGTGTGCTCTACGCCGGACTGATGCTCACGGCCGAAGGTCCGAAGGTCATTGAGTACAACGTGCGCTTCGGCGACCCCGAGGCCCAAGTCGTGCTCCCACTGCTCGCCTCGGACGCGGCCGAGCTCCTCTTGGCCGCCGCCCGGGGCACGCTCGACGAGGTGGCTGATCCGGCGTTCGAGGACGCAGCCGCGGTGTGCGTGGTGTTGGCCGCGGCCGGCTACCCCGAGCGTCCCCGCACCGGGGACACCATCGCCGGGCTCTCGCCGTCGGGGCAGCTCGCCGAGCCCGCCGACGGCGTGACCGTCTTCCACGCCGGCACGAGCAGGAGAGGCGAGGGACCGTTCCACACTGCGGGCGGCCGCGTGCTGGGGGTCACCGCGGTGGCTCCCACGCTGGTGGACGCCCGGGTGGCGGCGTACGGGGCCGCGGAACGCATCGAGTGGGACGGGCGGCAGATGCGCCACGACATCGCGGTGTCGGCGTCGTGATCCCGCGGTACGCGCCTTCGGACATGGCGGCGCTGTTCAGCGACGCAGCCCGCCTCGCCGGTTGGCTCGAGGTGGAGCTGCTCGCCACCGAGGCCCAGGCGGCGCTGGGCACCGTGCCGGCCGAAGACGCGGCGACCTGCCGGGCCAAGGCTCCTGCCGTCGACGACGTGTTCGTGGCCGAGGTGGCCGAACGCGAGAAGGTGACGGACCACGACGTTGCGGCGTTCGTCGACGTGGTGCAGGAGCGCATCGGCGCGCCGGCCGGGTCTTGGATCCACTACGGGCTCACCTCGTCGGACGTCGTCGACATGGCGCTGTCCGTCACGCTGACGGCGGCGGCAGACCTGATCCTCTCCGACCTCGACGCGTTCGTCGCGGCCCTCAAGGTGCGGGCGCTCGAGCTGCTGCGCGTACCGGTCGCCGGGCGCACCCACGGCATGCACGCCGAGCCCACCACCTTCGGCGCCAAGTTCGCGCTGTGGGCGCTCCAGGCCGACCGTGACCGCGGGCGCATGCGCGCGGCGCGGGCAGCCGTGGCGGTCGGGAAGCTTTCGGGCGCGGTCGGCACGTACTCCAACGTCGATCCGGAGGTCGAGGCCCGGGTCTGTGCCGCCCTGGGCCTGACCCCGGTGCCGGCGACGCAAGTCATCGCCCGTGACCGCCACGCCGAGTTCCTCTACGCCTGCGCCGCCATCGGCTCGACGGTCGAACTGATGGCGACCGAGATCCGGCATCTGGCGCGCAGCGAGCTCGGGGAGGCGGAGGAGCCCTTCGGCTCCGGCCAAAAGGGGAGCTCGTCGATGCCGCACAAGCGCAACCCGATTCTCTCGGAACGTCTGTGCGGGCTGGCGCGGCTACTCCGCGGGTATCTCGGTGCGGGGCTCGAAGACGTCGCGCTGTGGCACGAGCGGGACATATCTCACAGCTCGGTGGAGCGGGTCGCGCTCCCGGACGCATCACTGCTGACGTGTTACATGTTGCGGAAGGCGACCGGGCTGGCCTCGGGCCTCGTCGTTCACTCCGATCGGGCGCTTCGCAACCTGACCGAGGGCTCGCTCGGTCTCGTCTTCTCCCAGCCCGTTCTCCTGGCGCTCGTCTCGAGCGGTCTGACGCGCGACGAGGCCTACCGAGTCGTCCAGCGCGACGCTCGTCAAGCCTGGAACGAGCAGCGCCACTTCCGCGCCGTGCTGGAGGAGGACGCCGAGGTCGCGCTGAGCGGGGATCAGCTGGACGACGCCTTCGACCTCGGCCGCACGCTGCGCCATGTCGATCGCTTTGCCGACGCGCTGACCGACCTGTGAGCGCTGACCGATGAGCGCGGCCGCATTCGAATTGCCACGCCTGCACTCGGGAAAGGTGCGCGAGCTCTACGACGCCGGTGAGGGTCGGCTCCTCATGGTGGCGTCCGACCGAGTCAGCGCCTTCGACGTGATCATGGCGGAGCCGATCGCGGAGAAGGGCCGGGTGCTGACCGCGATGACGAGTTTCTGGTGCGAGGAGATGTCCGACGTCGTGCCCGGCACGCAGCTCTCGGTCGAACCAGAGGAGATCCGGGCGGCGCTCGGCGGCGTGTCGGTGCCGGCCGAATGGGAGGGACGCGCCGCGCTGGTGCGGCGTGCGGACATGCTCCCGCTCGAGTGCATCGTCCGCGGCTACCTGGCCGGTCAGGCCTACGAGGAGTACGAGCGCTCGGGCACGGTGCACGGCACCCATCTGCCGCCCGGGCTCCGCATGGCCAGCCGGCTGGACGAACCGATGTTCACGCCCTCGACCAAGGCCGAGCAGGGCCACGACGTGAACATCGACTTCGCGGCCGCGGTCGACCTGGTCGGAGACGGCGCCGCGTCGAGGGCCCGGGACATCTGCCTGGAGCTCTACACGCGGGCGGCTGCCCGCGCCGCGGCGGCCGGGTTCGTCCTGGCCGACACGAAGTTCGAACTGGGTTGGGTCGACGGGGTGCTCTGCCTGTGCGACGAGGTCTGCACGCCGGACTCGTCGAGGCTCTGGCCCGCCGACCAGGTCGTCGCGGGGACCACGCCTCCGGCCTTCGACAAACAGCCGCTGCGCGACTGGCTGGCGGCGCAGCCGTGGGACCGCCGGCCGCCACCTCCCTCTCTCCCCGCCGAGGTGACCTCTGCCATGTCGGCTCGGTACGTCGCCGCGTACGAGCGTGTCACCGGTCGTTCCCTCCACGACTGGTACGGTGCGGCGAGATGAGATTCCGGGCCCAGGTCGAGGTGCAGTTGCGGCCCGGTATCGCCGACCCGGAGGGCGCGACGATCGAGCGCGCGCTGCCCGCGCTGGGATTCGACGGCGTGGCCCACGTCCGGGCCGGACGGTCGTTCCGCTTCGAACTCGATGCGCCCGACGAGCTCTCGGCGCGCAGCACGGCCGGTGAACTGGCCGACCGATTGCTGGCCAACCCGGTCATGGAGCAGAGCCGCGTGGAGCTCGAGGAGATCTGAATGGCGCCGCAGATCGGCGTGGTCGTCTTTCCAGGGAGCAACTGCGAGCACGACGTCGTCCGGGCTCTCGAGGCGGCCGGCGCCACCGCGGTGCTGCTGTGGCACGGTGACGCGTCCCTCGGCGGGGTCGACGGGGTCGTCCTGCCCGGAGGGTTCGCACACGGCGATTACCTGCGCCCGGGCGCGCTCGCACGCTTCTCCCCCGTGATGGAGGGAGTGCGCGAGCTGGCCCAGGCGGGAGGACCCGTGGTCGGCATCTGCAACGGCTTCCAGATCCTCACGGAGGCGGGTCTTCTGCCCGGCGCGCTGCAGAAGAACGCGCGCTTGCGCTTCCTCTGCGAGCCGGCGCGGCTCCGGGTCACGTCGACCGCCTCGGTACTCACGGCCGGATCGTCGGTGGGGGACGAGCTCGTCGTACCCATCAACCACTTCTCGGGCAGCTACACCTGCGATGACGCAACGCTCCAACGGTTACGCGCCGAAGACCGCATCGTGCTGCGCTACGAGGAGAATCCCAACGGATCGGTGGACGACATCGCCGGCATCGCCGGCGAACGGGGCAACGTCGTCGGGCTCATGCCCCACCCTGAGCGCGCCAGTTCGGTGCTGCTCGGGTCTGAGGACGGGCTCGTGCTCCTCCGGGCGCTCGTTGCCGCGGCCTCTTCGGCCGTCGCGGCCTGACGCGGCGAGCGACTCGCGTGACTCGGCTGCCGGGCCGTGGACGGCGGGGTGGACGCACGAGTGCCGGTGCGGTCGCCGCCGCCGCGCTGGCCGTCGCGCTCGCCGCCTTCTGCTCACCCGCTGGCGCGGCGTCACGAGCGGACGTGGGCCGGCCCGTCGACGCGGCACGCTTCGAACCGGGCCAATGCGAGAGATTCGGCCCGACGTCCGGAGACCGGCACCTCACCGTCTTCCTCGACGCGGGGCACGGCGGACTCGACCCGGGAGCGGTCGGGGAGACCGAGGACGGGCGGACGGTCGAGGAGGCGGACCTCACATTGCCGGTCGAGCTCGACACCATGGCGCTGCTCCGGAGCAAGGGCTTCTCTGTCGTGGTGTCGCGTACGAAGGCGGCCACGGTGACCCGCCCGCGACCGGCTGACCTCTCTGACGGGGTGTTCACCGCCCAGGGTGTGCACGACGACGTCGCAGCGCGCGATGTCTGCGCCGACATGGCCCATGCCGATCTGCTGCTCGGCATCTACTTCGATGCCGGTGCCTCGTCCTATGACGCCGGCGGCGTCACCGGGTACGACACGGACCGCCCGTTCACGCGGAACAACCTCCGCTTCGCCACCTTCGTCCAGGACCACCTCATGGAGGCCATGAACGCCCGCGGCTGGGGCATACCCGACCTCGGCGTCGTGGACGACAGCGAGCTCGGCGGACCGGCGCTGACGGAGCGGGCCGCCGATTACGGTCATTTGATGTTGCTCGGCCCGGCGGAACCCGGCTACTTCACAACGCCGAGCACCATGCCCGGCGCGCTCACCGAACCGCTCTTCGTGACCGACCCGTTCGAGGCCTCGCTCGCCTCGCGTCCAGCTGGACAGACGGTGATCGCGGCTGCCCTGGCCGCAGCCGTGGAGGAGTACTTCGCCGTCAGCTCCGCGAGCGTGGGATCTCGGCCTTCTGCAGGACAGCTGCGCTCACTCCGGCTGCCCGCCACGTCGCGTACGTGATGCCTTTTCGCTCACCGTAGGCCTTGGCCACCTTGATGAATTGCTTCTCCAGTGCGGTCAGGTCTTTGACTTGGTCCACTCGTGAGCGCTCGTCCATGAGGTCCTTCTGCTCCTGAAGCAGATGGAGCCTCGTGAGGGCATCGGCATTGGCCAGCTGGCCGTCGATGGCTGCGAGTCGGCGGTCGATCGACGCGGGCGTGCGTTTGCGGCCCCGCTTGGGCTTGGACGTCTCGAGCGCCTCCAGATAGTGACGGACGGATGCACTCTCGGCGCGCCCACGGGCCAATGCGGCCTTGTGGCCACTGCTCATGGGCTTGCGAGGAGCCGGAGTCTTTGCCTTTGTTGCCATGCGCCCATTGTGCCTCAGCCCGCGACCCTGTCGTGCTCATTAGACGTTTTTCTTGCGTCGACCATTTTGCGGTAAACGCTCGGCCTGTCCTTTGCCTTTCGCTCAGGCCAACCCCAGCCATTTCCGGGCCGAAATCTTTCACCCCTATTTCGGCCCATCGTTCCTTTCCATTGGGCGGGGTACCCTGCTCCGTGATGGCCCAGGTGACGACGACGGTCGGCGTGCGGGAGCGCCGGGCCATGGCCGGAGTCCTCGTCGGTGCGGCCGTACTCGTCGTCGCCTATTGGGTCGCGTGGACGGTGCACCGGTCATTGGTGGCGTCCGAGTCCGGTCGCGCCTACGTGGAATTCGAGGACGCCTTCCCGCTGGCCGACGCCTGGCTCGTGGTCTGCCTCGTGGCGGGCGCGCGCTCGCTGCTGACGTGCCGTCGTCGCGCCTTGTTCTGGCTGCTCGCCGGCGGCGGCGCGGGGCTCTACCTCTTCGCCATGGACGTCCTCTACGACCTGCAGCACGGCATTTGGGGCACAGGGACCAACGGGGTCGTCGAACTGTCGATCAACCTCTTGACGCTCGGACTGTCGCTCTTCGTGTTGCGCTGGGCCTGGGTGCGACGGGACGCACTATGAGCCAGTTCCACTTCGATCCGGCGACGTATCTCGACATGATGCGCGACGAGGTCCCCGCCTACGAGCGGCTCCAGGACGCGGTCGCGTCGGCATCCGACGGAGCCGTCGAGGTGTCGAGCGTGCTCGATCTCGGCACCGGGACGGGCGAGACATTGGCCGCGGTGCTGGGGCGACACCGCGGGGCACGGGCGATCGGCGTGGACGAGAACGCAGGCATGCTCGACGAGGCGCGGCGGCGCCTCGTCGCCTACCCGATTCAGCTCGTCGTGGCCGACTTGGCCGACGCCCTGCCCGAGGGACCGTTCGACCTCGTCGTCTCGGCGCTGGCGATCCACCACCTCGACGGCCCGGCGAAGGCGGCGCTCTTCACGCGGATCGCGGCGGCCTTGCGGCCCGGGGGCCGCTTCGTCCTCGGAGATGTCGTCGTGCCGTCCGACCCGGCCGACGCCGTGACGCCTCTCACCGCGGATCACGACCGGCCGTCGCGAGTGGACGAGCAGCTGGACTGGCTGCGTGCGGCGGGACTCACCGCCACCGTCGTCTGGACCGAGCGCGACCTCGTGGTCATGGCCGCCGACCGCCTTGAATAGGCGCTGCGCCCTCTATCGTTGATCGCATCATGGAGTCTCCGCCCGAGCAAGGCCTGCACCGCGCGCTCGGGCTCACCGACGACGAATTCGACGCCGTCGGCAAGATCCTGGGGCGCTCCCCCAACCACCTGGAGCTCGCGCTCTACGCCGTGATGTGGAGCGAGCACTGCTCGTACAAGTCGTCCCGCCTGCATCTGCGCCGCCTCCCCACCGAGGGACGGCGCGTCCTGGTCGGTCCGGGCGAGAACGCGGGGGTGATCGACGCCGGTGACGGCATCGCGGTAGCGATCCGTATCGAGAGCCACAACCATCCCTCCGCCATCGAACCCACGCAGGGAGCGGCCACCGGCGTCGGTGGCATCCTGCGCGACATCTTCACCATCGGCGCGCGGCCCCTCGCCGTCATGGACCCGCTCTTCTTCGGCCCCCCTGACGACGCCCGTCAGCGCTGGTTGGTCGAAGGGGTGGTCAGTGGGATCTCGAGCTACGGGAATTCCGTCGGCGTGCCGACCGTGGGCGGAGAGCTCACCTTCGACCCGTGCTACGCGCAGAACCCGCTCGTGAACGTGCTGTGCATGGGCGCGCTTCCGGTCGACCGCCTCGTGCTCGGCATCGCCTCCGGGCCGGGCAACCTGGTGGTGCTGCTCGGGTCGACCACCGGGCGTGACGGTATCGGCGGCGTGAGCGTGCTGGCGTCCTCGGGCTTCGCCGGCGAGGACGACGGCGCGCCGGACGACGCCAAGCGGCCCAGCGTCCAAGTGGGCGATCCTTTCGAAGAGAAGCGGCTGATCGAAGCCTGCCTGGAGCTGCTCGACACCGGTCTGGTGGTCGGCATCCAGGATCTGGGTGGCGCCGGACTCGCCTGCGCCACCAGCGAGACGGCCGGCCGGGGCGGCGTGGGCATGGACGTCGACGTCTCGGCCGTGCCCCGCCGCGAGGAGGGCATGGAGCCCTGGGAGGTGATGACGAGCGAGAGCCAGGAGCGCATGCTCGCCATCGTCACGCCCGAATCCTGGCCGGCGGTCGCGGCCATCTGCGACCGGTGGCAGGTCCGTGCCACCGTGATCGGCACCGTGACGGAGCCGGACCCCGACGGCGGCGGCCGGTTGCGCATCCGAAACGGTGTGGACGGCCCGGTGCTGGCCGACGTGCCTGCTGCGTCACTCTCCGACGATGCGCCCCTCTACGACCGGCCCCGCGCCGCGCCCCGTCGCAACGATGCGGCTGCAACACCACCGACACCACCGGCGCCGCTCGAGTGCGCGGGGGACCTGCTCGCCATGCTGAGCTCGCCGCGCTGGGTCTACCGCCAGTACGACCACCAGCTGTTCCTCAACACCGTCGCCGGCCCGGGCGGCGACGCGGCGCTGCTCCGGCTGGCCGGACCCGGACTTCCCCCCTCGGCGCGCGGCGTCGCGTTGACGACGGACTCCAACCCGCGCGCTTGCGCCCTCGACCCGAGGGTGGGCACGGCACTGGTGGTGGCCGAAGGAGTGGCCAACCTGGCCTGCGTCGGCGCCACCCCGGTGGCGGTGGTCAACTGCCTCAATTTCGGCAACCCGGAGCATCCCGAGGTCATGTGGCAGCTCTCCGAGTGCATCGACGGGATGGCCGAGGCCTGCCGGGCCCTTTCCCTCCCCGTGGTCGGCGGCAACGTGAGCCTCTACAACGAGAGCGGCGGAGCAGACATCGACCCGACGCCTGTCCTCGGCCTGCTCGGCCTCGTCGACGTCGTGCGGTCGACGCCCCCCGGGCTCGCCTGGGAGAAGGGGGACGCAGTGGTCCTCGTGGGCGCGCGATCCGCAGTCGACGGTTCGTTCCCGCTGGAGGGCACACGCTGGGCGGCCGAGAGCCGGGGCCACCGCAGCGGCATCCTCCCCGTACCGGATCTCGACGTCCATCAGCGGGTGTGCGCCTTCGTGGCCGCCCTGGTGGCACGGCAGGTGGGAGGCGAGTCCTCCGAACCGGCCCTCCACGCGGTCCACGACGTCTCCTCGGGCGGTCTGGCCCTGGCCCTGGCCGAGATGGCCGCCACCGCCGGGATCGGATGCCGGGTGGACCTCGGAGACCCGGCCGAGCTCTTCACCGAGATGCCGTCGCGGTTCGTGCTGGCCACGCCGCACCCCGACCGTCTGGCGGCGGCCGCGGCGGTCCAGGGAATCCCCTGCGACGTCATCGGTCGGGCCGGCGCACAGCGCCTCCGCCTCGGAACGTTGGTCGACATCGGGATGGAGTCCCTGGTCAAGACCTACGACGGCGCGCTCCCGGCCGCGCTGTGCGATACCTGATGCGCACCGGCTGTGCGACAATAGGCCCGAGGTGAAGGAAGCGTGCGGTGTCTTCGGGGTGTACGCGCCCGGTTCCAGCGTGGCCAACCTCACCTTCGACGGGCTGTTCGCGCTGCAACACCGCGGGCAGGAGTCCGCCGGCATGGCGGTCAGCGACGGTGACACGATCACCGTCGTCAAGGACATGGGCCTGGTGGCAACGGTGTTCGACGAGCGGACGCTGTCGGGCCTGGAGGGCCACCTCGCCATCGGCCACACCCGCTACTCGACCCACGGCGCGTCGGATTGGGCCAACGCACAGCCCGTCTACCGGCCCGTAGGGCGCGCCGGTTTCGCGCTCGGTCACAACGGGAACCTGACCAACACGGCACAGCTGAGCGAGAAGGTCGGCATGCTGCCCGGCTCGATGGCAACCGACAGCGACGTGGTGGCCGAGCTGTTGGCGCACGCGTTCCCCGAAACCGAAGATCTGGCGCGCGCGCTCGAGGTCGTGCTGCCCATCGTCGAGGGCGCGTTCTCCTTCGTCGTCATGGACGAGCGACGCCTCTTCGGTGTGCGTGACCCGCACGGCTTCCGCCCGCTCTGTCTCGGACGACTCGGCGCGGCGGACGCGCCGGCGGGCTGGGTGCTGGCGTCCGAGTCCCCGGCGCTCAGCGTCATCGGCGCCACCTTCGTACGCGAGCTCCAGCCGGGCGAGCTGGTCGTGATCGACGAGGACGGGCCCCGGAGCCTCTCGGTCGCCTGGCTGCGCGACATCGAGCCGCGGTTGTGCATCTTCGAGTTCGCCTACATCGCCCGTCCCGACACGAGGCTCTCGGGCCGGGAAGTCCACGAGACCCGGTGCCGGATGGGTGAGCTGCTCGCGCTCCAGGCGCCGGCCGACGCAGACATGGTGATGGGCGTGCCCGAGTCGGGCGTCCCGGCCGCTGAGGGCTTCGCCCGGGCGAGTGGCATCCCGTACGGGCAAGGATTGGTGAAGAACCGCTACATCGGCCGCTCGTTCATCGCACCCGATCAGCAGGAGCGCGCGGACGCGGTGCGACGCAAGCTGAACCCGCTCCCCGACACCGTCGCCGGGAAGCGTCTCGTGGTGGTCGACGACTCCATCGTGCGCGGGACGACGCAGCGTTCGGTCATCCGCATGCTGCGCGAAGCCGGTGCTGATGAGGTGCACCTTCGGATCTCGTCGCCTCCGTGGCGCTGGCCCTGCTTCTACGGGATCGACACGCCCTCGCACGAGGAGCTGTTGGCGACGGGCAACAGCGTCGACGAGATGGCGGACATCCTCGGCGCCGACTCGCTGGCCTTCATCAGCATCGACAACCTGAAGGCGGCCATCGGTGTCGACACCGGGTTCTGTGACGCCTGCTTCACCGGCGACTACCCCACGTCGGTGCCCGCTACGGCGACTCCCGTCAGCCTGGAGCCGCCCGAGCGCCCCGCCGACCGGTCGTACCAGGCCGCGCTCCCCGGGGTCTGAGGCACGTGGGCCACCAAGGCGGCGGCGCGAGCTACGCCGCCGCCGGCGTCGACATCGCGGCGGGCGAGGCCGCGGTCGAGCGGTTGCGGAGCATGGTGGCGGGCATCGGCGGCTTCGGCGCTCAGTTCCCGTTCGACACGTCGCGCTACGACCACCCGGTGCTGGTGGCCTCGACCGACGGCGTCGGCACCAAGCTCGAAGTGGCGCGCGCCACCGGGCGCTACGAGACCGTCGGCATCGACCTGGTGGCCATGTGCGTGGACGACCTCGTCTGCGTCGGCGCCGAGCCGCTGTTCCTCCTCGACTACGTCGTCACCGGTCACGTCGACCCGGACCGTGTCGCGACCGTGGTGTCGGGCATCCACGAAGGCTGCCGGCTCGCCGGGTGCACCCTGATCGGCGGTGAGACGGCCGAGCACCCAGGGGTGATGCAGGCCGACGACCTCGACCTGGCCGGCTTCGCCGTCGGGGTCGTCGAGGACGGGACTCAGCTTGGCCACGAGCGCGTGCACGCCGGCGACGCGCTCGTGGGCATCGCGTCGCCCGGACTGCGCTCCAACGGCTACACGCTCGCCCGGCACGTGTTGCTCGAGCGGACCGGACGCTCGCTCGACGGGTCGGCGTGGGAGGGGGCGGATCACACCCTGGCGGACGAGCTCCTGCGTCCCTCGGTCCTCTACGCCCCGGCGGTACTCGAGGTGCGACGGCGGCTGGGTCCGGCCCTGCGGGCGTGCGCGCACGTCACGGGCGGGGGCATCGTCGGGAATGTGCCCAGGGCGCTCCCACCCGGGTTCGGGGCGGTGCTCGACCGGTCGAGCTGGCACGAACCGCGAGTGTTCGCCGAGATCCAACGCCTCGGTGGGGTCGAGGAGGCGGAGATGGACCGGGTGTTCAACCGGGGCGTCGGCATGGCCCTCGTCGTCGACCCGGCCGCCGCAGGCGAAGCGCTCGACGTCTTGGCCTCTGCGGGGCGATCGTCGAGCGTCATCGGCTCGGTCGTGGCCGGCGAGCCGGGCGTGCGCTTCGCGTGAACGACTCCCGGGACGCGTTGCGCGACCACCTGCTCGCCCACACGGTCAAGCGGGGGAGCTTCACGCTCAAGTCCGGCCGCACGAGTACCTGGTTCATCGACTCCAAGCAGACGGTGTGCCGGCCCGAGGCCATGCTGCTCGTCGCTGACGCAGTGCTCGACCTGACACCCCCGGAGGCGACGGCCATCGGCGGGCTCACCATGGGGGCGGACCCGGTGGCCTTCGTCACCGCGGGTGTGGCCGCCACCCGGGGCAGGCTGCTCAAGGCCTTCAGCGTGCGCAAGGAGGCGAAGGACCACGGTGCCGGCGGGCGCATCGCCGGCGCCCTCGACCCGGGGGACCGGGTGGTCGTCACCGAGGACACGGTCACCCGCGGGACGTCGCTGCTCGACGCCGCGCACGCCGTCTCGGAGGCGGGGGCCGAGGTGGTCGCCCTCGTCGCAGTGGTCGACCGGGGCGGCACGGTCGAGGCCATGGCGGCCGCCGAGGGGCTCGAGTTCCGAGCCGTCCTGACCGCCCCTGACCTCGGTTTCCCCTACGAGGGGGGTTGACGAGCCTCCCTGCAAAGGGAGTTGACGAGCCACCGCTGTAGAGCTCCATCTTCTCCAGGTGGTCGGCGGTCTGGGGCACTCGCGGCTGGCAGTCTGGTCACCGTGGGTCGTCCTTGCCCGGTCTTGGTAAGCGGTTCACCGGCGAGCGGAAAGACGACGCTTGCACATGCCGTAGGAACTCGCTTGCCCTGCCCGGTCGTCTCACGGGACGAGATCAAGGCAGGCCTCGTCCATGCCAGAGGAGGTGGGACACCCGACTGGGGTGCACCTGTCGCCTCTGAGACGTTCGCCCTCTTCTACCGAAATTGTCGGTGAGCTGATCCGTTCCGGCTGTTCAGTTGTGGCCGAGGCCGCCTATCTCAAGGACCTGTCCCAAGAGATCATGGAGCCACCACCGCAGGCTGATGCGTGCATCGTTCACTGCCAGCTTGATCGTTGTGGGCATGCGGAGGTTCATGGACCGGGCGGCATCGGATCCGATCCGTCGAGAGTCGCATCCCGACGCCGAGATCATTGCGGCAATGGAGCGCAGCGACTTCGAGTGGGAGAGGTACGAGCCGATGGAACTCGGAATCGCTGTGCTACGGGTCGACACCACCAACGGCTATGAGCCCATGCTCGACCACGTTGTCGCTTTCAGTCGTTCACACTGACCCAAGAGCCTTCCGAGCGACTCAGCCTTCCCAAAGACCCGGGAGCACGCGGCCCCGTCCACTTAGGCTGACCGAATGCCTAGTCCCAAAGACGAACGGCTGGTTCCGCCTCGGCTTCCGCGTGATCTGCCTACTGATCCGGCCCTTCGTCTCACAGCGGGTAGCGACGTGAATGGCATCACCATCGAAGGGCAATTCTTCGAGAGCAAGCTCGAGGGCCTCCTGGTTGAGGAGGTGCACATCATCAATTCGTCTTTCATCGCAGCTGATCTCAATGGCATTCGAATGGTCGATGTCCTCGTGGAGGGAAGCGACTTTTCCGGTGCAGATCTGGAGGAGGCAGATTTTTCGCGGGTGGCCTTCAAGAATTGCCGAATGTCGGGAGCGTCGATCCCACGAAGTCAGATCCGCGACGTTTCCTTCGATGAGGTCAGACTCGATGATGTCAACCTACGAAGAAGCACCGGACATAGCGTCCTCTTTGACCACGTGAATCTCCAGCGTGGTGACCTGTACGCAGCGCAGTTAATCTCCATTCGCTTCCTCGACTGTGACCTGAGAGGAGTTGACGTCTCCGAAGCGAAGCTGCGAGGAGCCCGGTTTCACGGGTCAGACCTGTCTGAGATCAAGGGTGCGCAGTACCTCAGAGATATTGTGATCGATAGTTCGCAGGTCCTCCCGCTGGCCATTCAGATCTTCGCAGCGCTGAAGATCCGTGTCGAAGACGACCGTGAAGCCCCGGGAGTCTGAGTAGAGGGACCCTCCGTCGTCGACCGGGCGTCGCTCAGAACACGGCGAGCGGGTTCACCGGGGAGGCGGTGCCGCGCTCGATTACGAGCGGCGCCACGACAAAGAAAAATTCGAAACGGCCTTCACGTGCACAGGCCAGTGCCAAGGGCTCGAGGTCGAGGTTGTCGATGAGAGGGAGGCCCATGGCGACGATGCCGACGGAGTGGACTGGCAACGGCACGCCTTCGACAAGGGAGGGGAGCACGTCGGACACGCCGTCTCCGCCCAGCACGGCCACGTCCCGCTCGCGCAGCCACGGCAGGCACGAGGCATGCAGCCCGGCCAGGAGGCGCGCCGCGTCCCACGGCCCGTGGTCGTCCCGCCACCGCCAGCGTCCAGTGCGCACCAGGAGCGCGTCGCCGGCGCGCACTTGCAGGTCCGCGGAGGACTCGGCCGCATCGAGGTCCTCGGGGTAGACGGGTTCACCGGGCTCGAGCGCATCGAGACCCCGTTTCGCCGCGACGTCGAGCAGCACGCCGCGGGTGACGATCCCCGAGCGTAGGTGGTGGATGCCGAGTCGCGCCGCTCCGTCTGACGTGACCGTCGCCGACTCGAAGCCGTTGTAGAGCCGGCTTTCGTAGAAGACGTGGCACAGGGCGTCGATGTGAGTGGTGGCAAAGCCGTGCGGTGCGACGGCCACTGAGTCGGACCCCATTCCTTCCGCGTGCGTGCCAAGCATGACGTGACTCGCAGGCCTGGGGTTGTCGGGCGCTGCCCGGGTGTCGAGCGAGCGAGCGCACGAGACCGCGCGGCCGGCGCGGACGGTGGCTGCCGCGGCGGCCGTCACCTCGGGCGTGACGAGGTTCAGGCTCCCCAGCTCGTCCTCGGGGCCCCAACGTCCCCAGTTCGAGAGCGTGCGGTGAAAATCGAGGACCTCTGCCGCCGTCATGGGTTCCCTCGGCGCAGCCACAAGGGGACCATACCGGGCACCTCCACGCGTACGCTGGCCGGATGACGACACTCCAAGGTGACTACGAACCCAGCCAGTGGCCGTGGGTACGCGATCAGGTGAGCGAATACGAGGCTTCGGGCGGGCAGCGCGCCAACACGCTGCTCGACACCGGGATGCCGATCATCGTCGTGACGACTCGAGGGCACCGCAGCGGCAGCGTGCGCAAGAGCCCCGTCATGCGAGTCGAGCACGGGGGAGAGTACGCCCTCGTCGCCTCGAAGGGCGGCGCGCCGGAGAACCCCGGGTGGTTCTACAACCTGGTGGCGCATCCCGACGAGGTGACGATCCAAGACGGCCCCGCACCCTTCCGGGTCACCGTCCGCGAGGTCAAAGGGGAGGAGAAGGCTCGCTGGTGGGATCGGGCGGTCGCGGCCTACCCGCCGTACTCCGAGTACCAAGAGAAGACGGATCGTCAGATCCCCGTCTTCGTCGCTGCCCCGTTCGCCGACTGACGAGCCGACCCTGTCCGCCCCGCGCCTCCTTCACGGGGCACGGGGCGGACAGCTGGTCGGCTACGAGATGGTGATCGTGAGGGATCGGTTCGCCTTGTCCTTCGTCGGCGTCGCCGAGTCCTTCACCTTGAACGTGACGGTGAACGTCCCCTTCACCGTCGGCTTCCCGCTGAGCACGCCTGCGGTGGAAAGGTTCAACCCACTCGGCAGCGGTGTCGTCGCCTTGACGCTCCACTTGTACGGCGGAGTGCCCCCGGCGGCGCTCAGCGTGGCCGAGTAGGTCTGGCCCTTGACACCGGTTGGCAGCGACGCCGTCGTGATGCGCAACGTGACATCGTTGATGGTCGCGCTGACCGGTGCCGAGTTGACCGAGGACCCGGACGGGTTCTTGGCGCCGGCCGTGGCCGAGTCGGTCACCGATCCGGCGTTCACATCGGCCGTGGTCGTGGTATACGACCCGGTGCAGTTCTCCGATGTGGCGGGCGCCAGACTCGAGTTCGGGCAGCTCACCGACGCCACCTTGTTGTCGCTGACCGCGATCGCGTGCAGCGTCGTCGTCCCTGTGTTGGTGACGCCGAAGCCGTAGTGGATCACGTCACCGGCCGCGTTGTACGTCGGCGGCGACGGCGTGTCGGTGAGGCTCAGGCTCGAGGTGGCGTTGGACGCATGGACCGTCACCGACGAGCTGTTCGACGTGGCGGTGTGCCCGACACCGTTGGTGCCGCTGGCCGTGGCGGTGTTGGTCACCGACCCGGCGTCGACGTCGGCCTGCGTGACGGTGTAGCTCCCCGCGCATGTCTCCGACGCTGCGGGCGCCAGGCTCGACTGCGGGCAATTCACCGAGGCGACGTGGTTGTCGTTGACCGCGATCCCATTCAGCGTGGTCGTCCCGGTGTTCGTGACGGCGTAGCTGTAGGGGATGGTGTCGCCTGCCGCCCCGTAGCCGGTCGAGGTCGTCGACTTCGCCAGGTGGAGGCTCGAGGTGGCGTTGGACGCGTCGACCGTGACCGAGGAGCTGCTCGACTGGACGATGTTCTCGTCCGGGTCGGTGCCACTGGCAGTAGCCCTATTGGTCACCGATCCGGCGTCCACGTCGGCCTGGGTGACGGTGTAGCTCCCGGTGCAGGTCTCGCTAGCCCCGCCGCCCAGACTCGACTGCGGGCAATTCACCGAGGCGACGTGGTCGTCGTTGACCGCGATCCCATTCAGCGTGGTCGTCCCGGTGTTGGTGACGGCGTAGCTGTAGGGGATGGTGTCGCCTGCCGCCCCGTAGCCGGTCGAGGTCGTCGACTTGTTCAAGCTGATGCTCGAGAACGCAGACGTGGCGTTCACCGTCACCGATGACGGGGCCGAGGTGACTGTGCTCCCCATCGGATCGGTACCACTGGCGGTAGCCGTATTGGTCACCGACCCGGCGTCGACGTCGGCCTGGGTCACGGTGTAGCTCCCCGTGCAGGTCTCCGATGCTCCGGGCGCCAGGCTCGGGTTCGGGCAGCTCACCGAGGCCACGTGGTCGTCGTTGACCGCGATGTCGTTCAGCGTCGTCGTTCCGGTGTCGGTGACGGCGTAGCTGTAGGGGATCACGTTGCCCGCGGCTCCGTAGCCAGTCGAAGTCGTCGATTTGACCAGACCGATGCTGGACGTCGCGTTGGACACGTTCACCGTTACCGACGAGCTGTTCGAGGTGGCGGTGTGCCCAGTGCCGTTCGTGCCGCTGGCGGTGGCCGTGTTGGTCACAGATCCCGCATCGACGTCGGCCTGGGTGACGCTGTAGGTCCCCGTGCAGGTCTCCGAGGCTCCGGGCGCCAGGCTCGAGTTCGGGCAGCTCACCGAGGCCACGTGGTCGTCACTGACACCGATCCCGTTCAGCGTTGTCGTCCCGGTGTTGGTGACGAGGTAGCTGTAGGGGATGGTGTCACCCGCCGCGCCGTATCCGGTCGAGGTCGTCGACTTGGACAGGCTGAGGCTCGAGACGGAGTCCGACGCATCCACGGTGACAGACGACGGCGCTGAGGTCACCACCTCGTTGGTGACGGTGGTGGCGCTGACGGTTGCCGTGTTGGTCACGAACCCAGCGTCTACGTCGGCCTGCGTCACGGTGTAGACACCGGTGCAGGTCTCACTGTCGCCACTCGCCAGGGACGAGTTCGGACAGGTGATGTCGGCGCTCGGGATCTTGTTGTCGTTCACGGTGATGCCGGTCACCGGGTCCGGATCGTTGTTTGTCACCGCGTAGGAGTAGGTGATCTGGTCGCCAGGTTGCGAGTACCCGCCGTCCGTGTAGGCCGTGGTCGAGGTCTTGACCACCATCACGCCCGTAACGTTGACGGGAGTGGTCGATTCGACCGTACCCAGGTTGGTCCCAACGGCGGTCTGATAGCTGTCGTTGGGACCGTTGCCGGGCAGCGGGGTCGTGTTCGACTCGTCGATGTAGAGGTTGTAGGCGCCGGGGACGAGGTTCGGCGGTATCTCGAAGGTCCCGGTCGGTTGGGCCACGGTCAGGGTGCACGGGTTCGGCCCGACCGTGTTGGATTCGGCTCCGGTGCAGGCGTAGGTGCTGGCCGGGATGGTCACGGTCGAGTTGAGCACGGGCACGGCACTCGCCCGCGACGTGCCGATCAGGACCTGCGGTGCGCTGACGGGATAGAAGTTGGCGGCGTCGTTCTGGAAGTCACCGTAGGGGCCGGAGTTGGGTGCTCCGTCTCGAGCTCCCCACCAATTGGTGCCGCCCGTGACGCTCACGGTGTAGCCGGCGCCAGGGCTGCTGCTCGACAGGGTGGCCGTGGGGGTCTGGGGCACCGGCTGGCCGTTGAAGAAGAGGTCCATGCTCGAGTAGTTGGTCGAGCCGTTCTCGTCGTTCCCGGACGAGACGATGATCCCGCAACTCACGAAGCCGGCGTTGACATCTTCCTGGGTGGGGGGACAGGCGGCATCCCCGGTCGGTCCGCTCAGGGCGGGTGTGTCCGTGTTGCCACCGGCCGAGTTGGACCCGAGGGTCCCGTATGCGCAGTTGCCGCCGTTCACCCAGGAGCTCGGAAGGGTCATGTCCGCCGTGGAACCCGAGCCGAAGCTGGTGGTGCTGGTGGAAGCGAGGATGTTGGTCGCGCCCCAGCAGCCGCCCTTGGAGCCGGTGTTGGCGCTGGTGAGGTCCAAGTTGGACGACGGCAGGTCGCCCTGGGCCGCCGACGGGTTGGTGTCGGTCGGGGTGGGCAGCGGGTTGGCGGTGTTGGCGGTCCAGGCGTCACCCAGACCACCGGAGGCGGAAACACCCACGCCGCCGGGGCAGGTCGGGGTGTTGAGGCTGGCGTTCATGTCCTCACCGTTGGTGATGGGCTGTCCGAACGCGGACTGGGAACCGGCCTGCTCGAGGTCCTGGTTCGGGTCGAACATCGACACCGACGTGTGCTCGCCCGTGCCGGCCGCGGTCCAGCTGCATTCGTTCTGCGACCAGAGCGGGACACTGTCCGTCGCGCTACCGCCCGAGTTCGTGGCGACGGGGGCCATGGTCACCGGCGCGCTGGCCGCGTTGTTGTTGTTGGTCCCGCAGAGCTGAGCGGTTCCCGCGGCCAGGTTCACGTTCCTGATCGCGTAATTCGACACACCCGACGGCGTGGTTCCCGCGGTCAGGCTGGTGAGTGGCAGGGAGGCGGGGCTGCCGTTCGTCGCACCGCCCGAGGTGCTGGTGGTGACCCCGAGGTCGAAGCAGAACGGGACGCCCTTGATGGCCGAGAAGTAGTTGCCATCGGTCGTGCCACTGGTCTGCCATGAAGGAGCGGGCTGGACCACGTTCAGCGTCCACGTTCCCGATGTGGTGTTGGGCGCCCCGTTGGCCCCGGCGGTGGCGAGGAAGGTGACGTGGTAGGTGCCCTGCTCGCTGCTGTTCGGTGTGTCGGCAACGGGACAAGTCAGGATGTACTCCTCGCTCGCTCCCGACCCCGAGGTGCTCTGCGTGCAGGCCGGTGAGCTCGACGTCGACGTGGCTTCGGTGGCGTGCGACGGCAGGGTCCCGGTGTTGAGAGTGATGGACGAGGGGTAGTTGCCCGGGCTGGCGCTGGCGAAGCCCTGGCTGTAGCAGACGACCGAGAAGCTCGAGGCCGTGCCTTCCGTCCACGTCGTCGACGTGCCGCCGGCCGCCGGCGCCGAGCACGTGGTGGTCGGCGGGGTGATGGTGATGGTCAGCGTCCCCGAGGTGACTGTCCCGGCGCCGCCGGGTCCGACCGCCGTGAAGGTGAGCGGGTAGGAGCCGGTGTCCGCGTTCGTCGGCGTGTCGGAAAGGGCGCAGTCGAGGATGTACTGCTCGGTGGCGCCCGAACCCGACGTCGTGTGGGTGCACGCTGGGCTGGACGACGTGCTGGTGGCCAGGGTCGGGTTGCCGTCGGCGGGCAGCGAGCCGGTGGCGAAGTTGATGGAGGTGGGGTATGCCGCCACGCCGGAGACGCCGCTCTGGGCCTCGCACTGCACTGTGTAGCTGTTGGCGGCGCCCTCGTAGAAGGTGGTTGCGGAACCACCCGACGCAGGGGCGATGCAGGTCGGATTGATGGCGGCCACGGTGAGGGTCCAGGTGCCGGTGTTCACGGTGGTGCCGCCGTTGGCGCCCGGGGTGGCTGTGAAGGTCACCGGATAGGTGCCGATGTCGGAGGCCGTGGGCGTCTCGCTGATGGCGCAGGTGAGGATGTACTGCTCGGTGAGCCCCGACCCGGACGTGCTCTGGGTGCAGGCCGGGCTGCTCGAGGTCGAGGTGGCCTCCGACACGTCGGCGGGCAGGGTTCCGGTGTTGAGGGCGATCGATGCCGGGTAGTTGCCCGGACTGGCCGAGGGGAACCCGGTGCCGTAGCAGGTGACCGAGAAGGTGTTGGCGATGCCGGCCTTGAAAGTGGTGGCCGTCCCGCCACTGGC
This sequence comes from uncultured Acidimicrobiaceae bacterium, assembly GCA_963824445.1. Classification (GTDB taxonomy): domain Bacteria; phylum Actinomycetota; class Acidimicrobiia; order Acidimicrobiales; family RAAP-2; genus Bog-473. The sequence continues at coordinate 626,837 of CAWGPG010000007.1, forward strand.
GGGCGAGGTACAGACGTCGGACGGTCCGGTGACGGTCAGTGTCCAGGTACCCGAGGTCACGGTGGCACCGTCGTTGGAGTCACTGGCTACGAAGTTCGCTGTGTAGGTGCCGTTGTCGGCCGTCACCGCGTCCTCGGTGACGGGACAGGTGAGGATGTAGTGCTCGGTGAGGCCCGACCCGGACGTGCTCCGGGTGCAGGCGGGCGAGCTCGAGGTCGACGTCGCCTCCACGATGTCGGCGGGCAGCGTTCCGGTCGAGGTTATGGATGTCGGGTAGGTGGCGGCCAGCGTCCCCGTGCCGTAGCAGGCGACCGAGAACGAGTTGTTGGTACCGGCGTCCGACGAGTTGAAGGTCGTGGACGTGCCGGTCGGGGCGGGTGCGGTGCAGGCCTCGGTCTCGGGCGCCACGGTGATGGTCAGGGTGCCAGAGGTGAGGGTGACACCGTTCACCGTCGAGGTGAAGGTCAACGGGTAACTGCCGGCGTCGGCGGCCGTTGGTGTGGCCGTGAACGCGCAGTTGAGGATGTACTGCTCGGTCGTGCCTGATCCCGACGTGCTCTGGGTGCAGGCCGGGCTGCTCGAGGTCGACGTCGCGAAGGTCTGGTTGGCGTCAGCCGGCAGTCCTCCCGATGCGATGGTGATCGAGCTCGGGTACTGCGCCTGGCCCGAGACGTGCGTCTGGTTCTCGCACTGCACCGTGTAGGTGTTCGTGGACCCGGGAGCCATTTGCGTGGCGGTTCCGCCCGACGCGGGGGCGATGCAGGTTTGTGTCGTATTGGAGACGGTGATCGTGTCGGTGCCCGAAACGGTGGCGGCGCCGCCGTTTGTCCCCGGGTTCGCACTGAACGTCACTGGATACGTACCCGTCTCGGACGTCGAGGGGTTGTCGGTGAGCGGACAGGTGAGGATGTAGTGCTCGGTCGTGCCCGAGCCTGACGTGCTCTGGGTGCACGGTGGGGTGCTGGTGGTGGTCGTGGAGAGGACCGCGCTCGTAGGCAGTGTGCCGCTGTTGAGGGTGATGGAGCCGGGGTAGGCGGTCGTCCCGCTCACACCGCTGACGCCGTAGCAGACGATGCTCTGCGAGTTGGCGACTCCGGTGTAGAAGGTGACTGCCGTACCACCGGACGCCGGTGTCGTGCACGTGTAGGTGGCGGCAGCGTAGGCGGGGGTAGCCGTCGAGCGCGGCCGTGAGCCCGCTCAGCATGCCGAGCACGAGGACGAACCCGAAGCCGAGCCGACCCAACTCCAAGAGACGGAACCCGTGTCTCCGATCTGGCCGGTCGGACGATCGAGTTGAGCGCTGCGGATCTGCAGGCGCGTCCGACAGGTCCGAGAAGGTCTCGTCAGAAATTCATCCCAAGCCCCCGTATCTGGCGCCGAGCGGGCACCCCTTCAAGCTCATGAAGCTCGCGCCTATAGAGCCAATGCACTGACGGGAATCCGCCCCGCAGTCTCACGGATGCGCCTGTTGCTCGCTGTCGCCTCCGCCCGGTGCATTCATAACAGCGACCTAACTACCTGTCAAACGTCAGTTTGGTGAATCTGATCGACCGCATCGATTCCGGAAGCCGCTCGAGTTCGAGCTTCGGATATGGATTCTCCGATACGGAAATCGACGTCTCCGTGGGCGAATCGACGGCTTCGTAGAGGAAGAAGCAAAACGTCTCCTCAAATGAGTGTCAGGTCTAGGCGGCGTGAAATATGACAGCTCGATGACGGTTGTTGTGACCGTCGATGACGATTGTTGTGGCCCACGAACATGAGGGAACGCTTCCGGCAGTAGACGAAGCGCGATGCCTCCTGTCCGACCGCGGTGGCGGCGGTCAGCTTCTCGAGCTGCCCATTCGGTCGCAAGAAGCCGCTCGGGAAGTCCACATCGCAGGCGATAGCTTTTGATCCGTGCTGAGGGCGGATTCCTTTGCGTCGAGAGTCCGGGCACCGTTCTGCATGCAGCGCTTCGCCGCGATGCTCTTCGTCTGCGTAGCTGCAGGTGCAGTGCTGCCCGTCGCCCTGCTGTCCACGCCGGCGGCCGCATCGCGGGTGCCGCACTGCCCTCCCGACTGCGGAGCAGTCGCCGCCGGGGACCCGCTGCTGGTGCCGTTCGTGGCGGCCAACCCCGGTCCAGATTGGCAAGCGTTTCCCGCGGCTGAAAGCCAGTCCTATGTCGATTCGCTCCGTCGGAACGTCGAGCACCTGGCATCGACCGCGACCGACGTGAACGTGGCGGCGGCACGCTGGAACTGGGTCACCGGCCAATACGGACTCCTGATCACGCTGGTCTCGTCGGATTCCCTCGGCCAAGTCCGTCTGCAGAGTCCTGTGGGCGACGCCGCCGATCTTTGCGTCTCGGATCACGGCACCCCGACCGGGTCGCCGAGGCCCATCCCTGGAATCCGAGATTCGGCCTCGGGTACCTGCGCCCTGCACTCTTCCTCTGCGGGTTCCCCCGCCAAGGTCGCGACGGTGGCGGCCTTCATCCGAGGAAACGTCGCCGCCCTCATCGAGATCAACTCGCAGACGGACACTCCGGTGAGCGAGCGCACCACCGCACAGGCTGCGTACCGACAGGACGCGGCGCTCCCCTCCGAGGGAGTGCCGCTTTCGAACGGTGGCATCGACATCGGGTGGGTTCTCTTCTGGGTGGCAATGCTGCTCGTTGTTGGGGCAGCAGTGGTGGCGTGTGTTCGCCGGAGGGGAACCTGGAGAGGACCAGTCGATGCCATCGTCGAAGCAGTCCGACGCCGAAGGGTCGCGCTCGGCGTCTCCCTCGTCGCCGTGGTCGGCGCGATGGTGTTCACCATGCTCGATTCAACGGTGATGCGCGGCTTCGGGGAGTGGTGGGGCGTCGCCAGCTTCGGTGACTTTTGGCAGAACTGGGCCGACTCGGCCTATACGACCTTCGCGGGCGGATACGGGCACCTCTACACCCTCGACCACACCCTCGAGACGGCACCCGCTTTCCAGGTGGTCACGGCTCCGATCGCCCGACTCGCGTTCGGACTCTCGTTTCCGTACCCGAGCGCGGTGCTGTACCCCACGGCCTTCTGGGTGGCCGGGCCGTTGTTCCTCGGGTGCATGGCTCTTCCCATTTGCGCCGCCGACCGCTGGCTCAACGGCATGGGCGTCACCGACATCCGTCGCCGCCTCGTGGTACTCGTCGCGATGGGGATCACGCTGCCTCCCATCGCGACGAGCGGCCACCCGGAGGGTCTGATCGCTCTGGGAGCCATGCTCTACGGACTGGCTGCCGCCGTCGACGGTCGCCACAGCGCCACCGGGTGGTGGCTCGGCGTGGCGCTTGCGTTTCAGCCCTTTGCCTTCCTCGCGGTGCCCATCGCCTTCGTGTTCCTCGGCCGTCGGGAAATCCTGAAGGTCCTCGCGCCCATGATCCTCGTGCCCCTGGCCTTCCTCATCGTTCCCTTGGTCACCGAGCCTGCAGTGACGGCGCGGCAGCTGCTTCACCAGCGGGTCTTCGATGTCTTCGGCTACATCAGCCCGACGTGGAACCTTGACCCTGGCGTGGCCGCCTACATCCGCAGCGCCGTGGCTCTTCTCGCCATCCCGGCCGCGATCGTGCTGGCGCGAGTGCTCCCCCGAAGCCGCCGTACGGGGGCGGCTCTCGTCCTGTGGACGCTCGCCGTGCTGTTCACCTTCCGGATCTTCGAGCCCGAACTGTTTCCCTATTTCCTGGCCCCCGCGCTGGCTCTGTTCCCGATCGGAGCAGCTCGCCTCCCGTGGTGGCGGCTGGCCGCGGCGTCGTCACTCGTGGTCTGGCTCACCTACTGGCTCCACGTCGCCGTCAAGGCCGAGTGGGGACTCTGGCTGATTCTGATCGCACAGTTCTGCCTGCTTGGCTGGCTCGCGTTTCCCGGACGATCTCGCCCGCCATCGGACGAACGCCCGCAGGCCGTTTCGCGCGATCGCGAACAGTCCGCCCGAGTTCTCGCGACTCGGTGACCACTCTCCGAGGTCGGAACATGATCGTGCGCGGACGGACCATGCCGCGACTCATCGGACTGAGCGTCCTCGTCCTGGCTGCGTCGCTCAGTGCGTGTTCGAGCAGTGGCCAGGCCGACTCGACGGTAACGACCCACGGAACGCAAGGCGCACCACCCAGTCGCGCTCTCAATGTGACGCCTTGCAACTACGCCCAGGTCTGGCTGAACGACCCGTCGCACTTCAGGGAGTTCGCGACGCTCGCCCGCTTCGCCCGCGCCGCCGCAAACGCCGACCTCCGGTCTGCGGGACGACAATTGGGCGCCGCAGTCACCGCGAACGATTCGTCCACCATCACCGCGGTGATCAACAGACTCGCCATCACGTGTGAGCATCTCGGTCTCGTTCATTCGACGACAACCACCTCGACAACGACGACGCACTGACCCGACGCGTCAGCGTGCCCGTTCGAACGCCGCGACCATCGAGGCGCGCCACGGCGCCAGAAGCGGAGAGCGCTCGAGGGGTGTCTTGCCGAGCCGGACCACGACCAAGTCGAGCGACGGGCACACGGTGATCGACTGACCCTCGTAGCCTGAGGCGCGGAACGTACCCAGGGAGTCACCCGCCACGCCCCACCAGTGCGCGCCGTAGGGGCCGTCCTCGGGGTCGTCCGAGACCATCGTCCGCGCCGAGTCGACCCAGCCGGCTGGAAGCAGCCGGGAAGCGCCCCAGATCCCGTCGCGGAGATAGAGCAAGCCGAAGCGGGCGAAGTCGCGAGCCGTGGCGCGCAGGAACGATGAGCCGATCCAGGTGCCAACGGAATCGAGCTCGGGCTCCGCGCTCGTCATGCCGAGCGGACCGAAGAGTCGCGTGCGGAGGAACCGAACATTCGGCTCGTCGGGCCCGACCGTCCGGGCCACCACCCCCGACACGACGTTCGACGTTCCCGACGAGTAGTTGAAGCACGCCCCGGGCGAGGCGGCGAGCGGACGGTCTGCTGCGAAGTGCGCCACGTCGTCGTGGCCCTCGCCGAAGAGCATGGTGATCACGTCGGACACCCGGTCGTCGACGTAGTCCTCGACGAAGTCGAGTCCGTCGCGCATGGCCAGCAGGTGGCGCAAGGTGATGGCGTGACGCGGGTCGACAGGATCCGACCACTCCGGCACGGGAGCGGGCGTGTCGAGTTCGAGCCGGCCGTCACCGACGAGGATCCCCACGGCCGCATGCAGCACCGACTTCGCCATCGACCAGCTGAGCAAGGGCGTGTCGGCCGTGACCGCGGTGGAGGGCGCGTCGAGATGCTCGAGCGCACCGGCGTAGCGCTCGTAGACCAGCCGGCCCTTGTGCACGACGACGACGGCGAACGTAACGGCCAGCGGTCCCTCGGCGTCGAAGGCTTCCGCCAGTGGTCCGTCGAGGTCGACGCCGGCGGGCAGGTGACCGGTCGGCCACCGCTCCGTCGGCCAGGGCACCCCGTCGGGCTGACCCGGGAGTGGCACGAGCGTCGAGCCCGATCCGCTCACCTCACATCACCTCATCCCATCGGGCGAGATTCCATCGGGGGAGTCACCCCGCGTCGGCGAGGAACGCCAGCAAGGCTTCGTTCGTCTCCTTCGGGCGCTCCTGTTGCACCCAGTGCCCCGCACCATCCACCATCGTCGTGCCGCGGAAGTCCGGCAGCTCCTCCGCCATCACCTCGGTGGCTCCGGGCATCATCTGCAGGACGGGGTCCAACGAGCCGGTGACGAAAGCGGTCGGCATGGCGTAGAGCGTCGCGGGCAGATCCTTTGAGCGCTCCCAGTTGGCGTCCATGTTCCGGTAGAAGCTGACCGGACCGAACAGCCCGCCCCGAGTGAGCCCCTCGACGTACGTGTCCACGTCGTGCTCGTCGAGCCACGGGGGCAGGACCTCGGGTGCCGGGGGGAGGACGTCCAAGAAGCGCGTCCCCTCCCGGGGTGCGTCCGGCATGGTCGGGCGTCCCTCGGACATGCCCTCAGCGCTGGCCGAGTAGAGGAGAGACCGCACGAAGCGGCGCGGGTCGGAATCGAACTCGGATTCGGCCGGTCCGACCTCTTGGAAGTAGAGCATGTAGAAGAATTTGTCGGCGAAGATCGCCTCGAAGATCTCAGTCGGTTTGCCCAACGAACTCGTGTAGGGCACGCTCATGTTGCAGATGGACGCGACGCGCTCGGGGTGCAGGCGTCCCATCTCCCAGACCACCATCGCACCCCAGTCGTGGCCGCAGAACGCGGCCTTGTCATAGCCGTAGTGGTCGAGCAGGCCGCACAGATCGCCCGTCAGCTGGTCGGAGCCGTACGCGGACACGTCGTCGGGATGCGAGCTGCCTCCGTACCCGCGCAGGTCGGGTGCGAGTGCCCGGTACCCCGCCGCGGCCAATGCCCCGAGCTGGTGACGCCACGAGTACCAGAGCTCCGGGAACCCGTGGCAGAGCACGACCGGCGAGCCGTCGGCCGGTCCGGCCGAGGCGACGTGCAGCTCGATCCCGTTGGTCGGGACCTGCTCGTGGACGAACTCGGTGTCAGGCACCGGGCGCGGGCACTTCCACGTTGGCACTGGCACTGGCACTGTCGCCGGCATCGTCATCGCCCGCGGCATCGGCATCACCGCCGCCCCCCGCCGCCGCTGCCCGCTCGGCCTTCTCGGCCCGTTCCGGTGATGCCGCTGGATCGCAGACATCACCGCGTTTCCCGCCGCGCCGATGAACTCCGGGCGGTTCTCGGCCGCCCAGTCCCGGCTCGCCGTGAGCGATGCCGCCGAGTCCTGGAACTGTGGCGCCACATAGCGGGCGATGAGCTCGTAGGAGTGCCAGGTGGCCTGGGTGTCGGCCCAGTCGTGGCCCATGAGCAGGAAGGCGCCGAAACCCCCCGACTGCTCTTGGAGCCGGGCGATCTGGGCGATGGCGTCGTCGACCGTCCCGATGACGGCGAAGCCAGAGGCGTTGAGCGCGTCGACGAGCGACTCGAAGTTCTCGGTGTTCGGGGCCAATGGCAACGCAGCCACCCGCTGGAAGTAGTCGACCCACTCCTCGAGGCCGAAGGCGACGTCGTCCACGGCTTGCTCCTTGGTGTCGGCGAGGTGCATGGGGCCGACCAGGCGCCATCGGTTACGGTCGACGGTGGTCGAGAATTCGGCGGCCCGCTCCTCCATGACCTCCCAGTGGGGCCGAGCACGTCGAAGCCGCCGGCCGTCGTGGCGCCGATCGAGAGCAGGCTGCAGCCGAAGCGCCCCGCAGTTCGCGGTCCGGCCGGGAGAGACCTGGGCGGCCACGCCACTTCGGGGAAGGGGCGTTGGTAGGGACGTATTTGCAGCCGTGCGTCGACCAGCCGTGAACCAGTCCGTCTCCATCGTGACCGATTTCGCCCGCCAGCAGGCAGAGCATCGCCTCGAGACCCTCCTCCATCATGTCGCGCTGCTTGGCCGGGTCGATGCCCATCATGAACGCGTCCGAAGGCAGTGCGCCGGGCCGGCGCCGATCATGACGCGGCCACGTGTGAGGTGGTCGAGAAGCACCATGCGGTCGGCCAGCATGAACGGATGGTGGTACGGGCAGCGAGGACACGCCGGTGCCCAGCCGGATGTGCCGGGTGCGCTGGGCCGCGGCGGCGATGAAGACTTCGGGGGAGGCGATGATCTCGTAGCCGGCCGAATGGTGCTCGCCGAACCAGGCCTCGTCGAAGCCCAACTGGTCGAGATGCTCGATCAGCTGCAGGTCGCGCTCCAGCGCCAGCGTCGGGTTCTGGCCGACGGGATGGAACGGGGCCAGGAAGATCCCGAAATTCAGATCGGCCGTCGGCCTCAATGGTCGTCATGGTTCTCCGTCTCGGGTGTGGGTATCTCGGGTGTCGGTGTCTCGGGACTCGGTCTCAGATCCGGGCTCTCAATGGTTCCGTCAGGGGCTCACGAGGATCTTGCCGTGCTCGCCCGGAGTGCGCAGCGTCTCGAAGGCGCCCGGAGCGCCGGCGAGATCGACGGTGGAGGTGACCAAGCAGGTCGGCACCGGGAACGCCTGCCGCCAGGCGTTCGAGGGTGGCGGCGAACTCGGCCGGGGTGTATCCGAAGGAGAAGCGGAGCTCCATCTCCTTCGTCACCGCCATGAACGGCTCGATGGTATCGGTGTGCATGCAGACACCCGACCACCACGATGCGGCTGCGCGGCGGGGCATCGGCGATGAGCGACTGCAGCATTCCGGGCACACCCACCGCCTCGAAGACGACCGGGTCGTGGCCTGTCGTGCCGGACATGGCGGCGCCGATGCGCTCCATCACGGTGCGGGCGACTCCGAAATCGGCCCAGCGCTCGTGCGGCGAGCCCGCAGCGGGGTCGATCACCTCGTCCGCACCGAATGCCTCGGCCAGTCGGCGTCGCGTCGGGCGAGAAGTCGGCCGCCAGCACGGGACCGTGGCCCCGGCCCTTCAATGCGGCGATCACGGCCAGCCCCACCGGGCCGCAGCCGATCGACCATGCAAGGCTGCCGCGCCGTCAGCCCGGCCAAGCCCGACCGCGTGCTCGCCCACCGCGAGCGGCTCGGTGAGCGCCGCGGTCCCGGTCGGCGACCGAGTCGGGTACCGGCAGCGAGGAGAAGCTCTTGCAGCGCCATGTGCTCGGCCAGCGCGCCCGGGTAGGCGTTGGAGTAGCCGATCTGCTCCAGTCCCGACGGCCCGACGACGATCGGGACCGAGCAGCACGCGGGTCCCGATGGGGAGCGTGCGCCCCGTGTCTGGGCCGTGCTCGACGACCTCAGCGCAGAACTCGTGGCCGAACACGCAGTCGGCCGCGGGATCCAGCGCCGGAACGCCGACCGAACCCATGAGGGAGGTGAAGTGTGTGAAGTCGCCCAACGCGTGGAGGTCCGAACCGCAGATTCCCGCGGCCAACGAGCGGACCACGACATGACCGGAGGACGGCAGCGGATCGGCAATGTCGTCGACGACCAGCGCGCCGATCCCTCGTGACCGCGGCTCTCATGCCCGCATCACACCCTCCCCGTTACGTTTGCGACGTGAGTCTCACACACCCGCCCGCACGCCGTCTGTTCGAAGGCAAGGCAGCCCTGGTCACCGGTGCCGCGAGGCCCCGGGGGATCGGACGTGCCACCGCGTTGGCGCTGGCCGCGGGTGGTGCGAACGTCGCCTGCCTCGATATCGCGCGTGCCTACCCCGACGTGCCGGACCACGGCACGGCCACACCGGACGACCTGAAGTCGCTCCAGAGCGAGATCGTGGCGCTCGGGGCGAGCGTGGTCACGCTGGAAGCCGACATCTCCGACGAGGCCGCGGTCGAGCGCGCCGTCGCCCAAGCCACCGACCAGCTCGGCACGATCACCCTGGTGGCCAACGTCGCTGGCGGCAGCGGACCGGGGTTCGGGCTCGGCCCGCTCCTTGGTGTCACGGCGGCCGAGTTCCGCCGCGTGCTCGACGTGAATGTCGTCGGCACCTGGCTGGTTTCGAAAGCCTGCGCCGCCCGGATGGTCGAGGCGGGTTCGGGCGGACGGATCTGCAACGTGTCGAGCCAGGCCGGAAAGCGCGCCTTCCCGTTCTTGGGCGCCTACTGCGCCGCCAAGGCAGGTGTGATCCTCCTGACCCAGACCATGGCGACCGAGCTCGGCCCCTCGGGCATCGTGGTCAACGCCGTCTGCCCGGGCACAGTCGACACCGACCTGCTCAACCGCGACGGCATGTTCGAGACGCTCCAGGGCGGCCCCGAGCGATTGGCCGAATGGATCGCCCGCGAAATCCCGCTCGGCCGTCTCCAGGACGCAGACGAGATCGCCGCCGCCGTGTGCTGGCTCCTCTCCGACGAAGCCCGGGGTGTCACGGGCGAGGCGTTGAACGTCAGCGCCGGACAGGCAATGGTGTAGGCATGCCGATCCTCGAAGCCCGTCACGAATACGCCCATCCCGTCGAAGGGGACTCGGCGTGGAGCGAGTCGTACTACTTCAACGCCTACGACTCGGGAACGGACTCCGGTTCTTCTGCCGCATCGGGATCCGTCCCAATGAAGGAACGATGGACGTCGGCTGTCCGGCGTGGCTGCCCGACGGGAGCCTGGCCGAGTACCGCTCGGTCAAGGAGCAGCGCGAGATGGTCGACACCGTGCTCGACGTCGGAGCGGTGCGCTACGAGATGCTCGAGGCACTGCAGCCTGGCGGCTGACCATGGAGGCGAGGTGCGAGCTCGACCATGCCGGCCGACCGGTGCCACGAACGGTGCGAGCGCACCGGGTCGGGCATGACGCCGAGCGCACCGAGCGCGCCGTGCGGGTCGCACTCGACGTGCGCTTCGATGCCGTGACCCCCGCCATCGGCACCGACGGCCAGGGCGGACGGCGGGCCGAAGTCGGCGCAGGCGGCCGCCGCGGCGGGCACGGTCGGAAAGGGGCATTTCGAGCAGGCCGGCCGATGGACCGGAAGGCTTAGCGTCGATGGCGACGCTTCGCGTGGAGCGGCGCCCACGGCCACCGCGACAGTTCGTGGGGCCCGCGCCGGTGGGGCGGGCCGAAGATGTGGCGATGGTTCAGCATCAACATCGGTGACGACACGCATTTCGGCGGCATCCGCCTCGGCACCGACGCCGGAGATCTCCACCGCGGGTGGGTGTGGGACAGGGGACGGCGACCAGCGTGGCCGAGTGGCGCGTGCGCACGGAATTGGAGGACGACGGGGTGACCCACAAGGTGGTGCATCTCGAGGTGCACGACAAGTCGGGCCGCACGTTCGTGCTGCGGGGCGACGTGCTGCGTGTCGCCGGCACCCGCCAGGTGGGCGGGACCATGGTCAACGAGGGGTTGGCCCGGTGGATCTATGTCGACCCCGACGGCACGGAGCGCACCGGGTACGGCATCAGCGAGTACCTGCACCAGCCCGACGGCAGCGGGAGGCCTGTCGTCCCCGTCGAGTAGGGCCGCTGCGCCAGCCCCGCGTCGCCCCCGCCCGCCGAGCCGACGGATCGCGGCGTGCGCTCGGCCGTCGCCTCGGCGGCGAGGTCCGTCATGTGCGCCAGATCTCGGGTGGCGCCTCCCGGGTGACAAGTCGCGTTCGACCTCGTCGCCGCCGACGGCACGACCCGCGCCGCTCGTCATCCAGCAGGACCGCGGGAAGGGGCTCGCCGGCCCGGGCCGCGGTGCGCGGCGAAGTGCGCCTGCTCTGCGGGCGGCCGGCGCTGCCGGCGTCCCCGGCCCCGGGTCGTGCGTGACCTCCGGCGACGACGAGGCGGACGGGCTGGGCCACGGCTGGCTGGTGGTCGAGCGCATGGAGGGTGAGACGATCCCCCGCAAGATCCTGCGTGATCCGGAGTGGGCGCGCGCGACGGGCTGTCCTCACCACCCAGTGCGCCCGTGCGCTGGCCGCGATCCACGCGCTCGACCTCGAGCACACCGAGGGCCTCGCGCCGGACCACGATCCCCTCTCCGACCCGCTCCCCTGCTCGACTCGTTCGGCGACACCCGACCCGCCATCGAATTCGGGGCGCGATGGCTCACGCACGACCGCCCGCCACGGGGACGCGGACCGGTGCACGGGGACTTTCGCCTCGGCAATCTGATGATCGGACCCGACGGCCTGCGGGGCGTCCTCGACTGGGAGCTGGCGCACATCGGCGACGCGGCCGAGGACCTGGCGTGGCTCAGCGCCCCGGCATGGCGATTCGGTGGACCGGGCCAGGTCGGCGGGTTCGGCGATGTGGACGAGTTGCTGGACGCCTATGTCGCGGCGGGAGGTGAAGCGATCGACCCCGACGCTTCCGCTGGTGGTCGGTCTACGCCACGGTGAAGTGGGCCACCATCTGCGCCATGCAGGGGTCGGCGCATCTGCGCGGGCGACGCGGTCCGTCGAACTGGCAGCGATCGGTCGCCGGGTCTGCGAGAGCGAGTGGGACCTGTTCGTCCTCTTCGGGCTGGCGCCGGATCCACCGGCGCCGCGGCTCCGTCGCGGGCGGCCGGCGCCGTGCACCGCCGTTCGGTCGGCCAACGGCGGCGGAGCTGGCCGAGGCCGTGCGCGAGCTACCTCGACCGACCGGCGCCGTCGATGACGAACTGCGCGGAGTCTGGAAGGCCGACCGGTCCGACCGGCGCGTTTCGAGGCCCGGGTGGCTACGCAACGCGCTCCTGATGGTCGAGCGCGAGTTGCGACTCGGCGCTGATCTTCACCGAGGCGCACGCCGGCGCCTCGCCGCGCTCGGATTCTTCGACGACGCCGGCACTGGCCGCGGCCATCCGTTCGGGTGCACTCGACGCCGAATGGTCAAGCGTCGGCTCCCGTCTCGCCGCCTCGGCCCGCGACCAGTTGTTGGTGGCGAACCCTTCCTATTTGCCGACCTGAGGGCGCGGTTCGGCGACGACCACGTAGGCGGCGCACACTGCCGAGGGTGCGATCGCCGGACCTGCCACGACTGGGAGTGACGTCACCGGGCCCAGGTCGGCCGGTGCCGTGCTGGTTGGGGCGAGCGGTGACGGGGCGAGCGGTGACGGGTCGAGCGCTGACGGGGCGACCGGTGCCGCGGCGACGGATCGTCGCTCTCGTGCGGGACCTCCGATTCCCTGCAGGATCGCTCCGGCGGTCAGGCTGCATGCCGCCATGAAGATCCAGGCGTGGTGAAAGGCGTGCACCGCGCCGAGCCCGGTTGTCGTGACCCGAGGATCGCCACGAGGCACGAGACCCCGAGGGCCAAGCCGATCTGCCGGCACATGGCATAGAGCGCCGTTCCCGTTGCCGAGCGTTCGGGGGGAGCGGGGCGGTCGCTGCGCCGCCGAGTGCGGGCAGCATGAGCCCGACGCCGATGCCGCCGATGATGCTGCCCGGGAGGTAGCCGCCGGCATAATCGGGCGTCACCCCGATCCGGGTGATCCACCAGATGGCTGAAGCGGCGAAGAGCAGACTGCCGACAGTTCCGACGGCCCGGTGGCTGAACCGCGAGCCCAGCAGTCCTCCCGGGAAGGCGGCGAGAGACGCCACCAGCGGGCCCGGAGCGATCATGAAGCCGGCCCGCAGCACAGGCTCGTGCCAGACGCCGGTGAGGAAGAGGACACCGCCGAGCACCATGGCGCCGAAGCCGGCGAAGAAGACGAGCGAACTGGCGTCGGCCAGAGCCACGGCACGATGGCGGATCACCGCCGGCTCAATGATCGGGTTGGGGTGACGCCCGCGAGCGCACGACGAGCGCCAGGCGCCGAGAGCACCGAGAGGGCGAAGGCCCCAAGGATCGAAACGCTCGTCCAGCCCCAATTCGATCCCTCGACGATGGCGGCGGCCAGGCTGGCCACCGCGACGGAGAGGAACACGGCACCCAGGAGGTCCGACTTTGTGCGCGACCGGGTCCTTGATCTCGCGCAGGAGCCGAACGCCGAAGAACAGCGCGACCAGGCTGATCGGCAGATTCACCAGGAAGACCCAGCGCCAACTGGCCTCGACCAGGAGCCCGCCGATGGGCGGCCCGAAGGCGGCTGCCGCTCCGCCGACGGCAGACCACAGGCCGATCGCCGCGCCCTTGCGTGCCGGCCCGAATGCAGGGAGCAGAAGACCGAGCGAGGTGGGCAGCATGAGCGCGCCCCCGCTGGCCTGGAGGATGCGGGCGGCCACCAGGAGATCGAGTGACGGGCGCCAGGGCACACAGCGCCGAGGACACGGTGAAGATGCCCAGTCCCAGCAGGAACGCCCTCTTCCGGCCGGTCCGGTCGGCCCACCTCCCGGCGGGCACCAGCACCGCGGCGAACACGATGGTGTAGGCGCTCAGGACCCACGACATCGACTGCAGCGACTCGCCGTGGAAGCTCTGCGAGATGCTCGGGAAGGCGATGTTCACGATGAAGAGGTCGAGCGACGACAAGAACACGCCGGTGAGGACGACCAGGGCGGTCAGGTCGGTCGGCTTCGAGCGACCATGAGTCGCATCTGGGTATCGCCACGCAATATGAGTTGTGTCATAAAACGAAGACTACCGAAGTAAGTTGCATAACGCAATGCATTGAAGGGAAAAAAGCGCTATCCTGAAACCATGCTGAACCGGGACTACCCAACCCAGTACTGCTCGATGGCCTCCACCCTCGAGATCATCGGCGAGCGGTGGACGATTCTGATCGTCCGCGACATTTTTCTGGGCATCCGTCGCTTCGACGATCTGCAACGGGATCTGGGGGTGGCGCGCAACATCCTCCAGAGCCCGTTGGAGCGGTTGGTCGAGCACGGCATCGTGGTGAAGCGGCCCTACCAGGAACGGCCGGTCCGCTACGAGTACCGGCTCACCACCAAGGGGGCCGATCTGTGGCCGGTCCTGGTCGCGCTGCTTCACTGGGGCGATCGCTACGCCATCAGGGCGAGCGGCCGGTCATCATCCAGCACCGCGAATGCGGCGGGCGAGCTCGACGATCGCCGCCGCTGCACGGCCTGCGGCGCCGACGTTTCGGTGACCGAAGCTATCGCTGTCCGCACCGGGGCGACCCGGCCAGCCGAGGAAGCCGAGGAAGAGGATGCGGCACCGGTCTCGGCCTGACCGAGTCAACTGACCTCCGCCGGGTTCCCTCGGCGTCCCGAAGTGGCCCTCGCTACGGTTGCTTCCCATGGTCGACGACATCGCATGGCTCGACGCGACCGGGCAGGCGGAACTGGTGCGCACGAAGCAGGTATCCCCCACCGAGCTGGTGGAGGGGGCGATCGCACGTATCGAGAAGCTCAACCCGCAGCTGAACGCGGTGATCCACGAGCTCTTCGACCGGGCCCGGACCGAGGCCGCCGGCGATTTGCCCGATGGTCCCTTCCGCGGCGTGCCTTTCCTGTTGAAGGACCTGTGCGCCGAGCTGGCGGGCACGCCGTACTCCGAGGGCACGGACCTCTCGGGTGACTACACCTCCACCGTGACCCAGGAGCTCGTGGCGCGCTACGTCGGAGCGGGCTTCGTCGTATGCGGCAAGACGAACACGCCCGAGTTCGGGATCTTGCCGACCGCCGAGCCGCGCCGCTTCGGCGCGACGCGCAATCCCTGGGATACGGGGCGCTCGACCGGCGGTTCCTCGGGAGGTTCCGCGGCCGCGGTCGCCGCGGGCATGGTGCCGGCGGCGCATGCCAACGACGGCGGCGGCTCCATCCGCATCCCCGCGTCGTGCTGCGGCTTGGTCGGACTCAAGCCGACGCGGGCGCGCAACTCGCTGGCCCCCCAGCTGGGCGACATGATGGGCGGTCTCGTGTGCGAACACGTCGTGACGCGCTCGGTGCGCGACACGGCGGCCATCCTCGACGTCACGGCCGGACCCGTGCCCGGCGACCCCTACTGGGCTCCCCCGCCACGCGGTCCGTCCTTTGCAGTGGCCGCAGCGTCGGCGCCTCCAGTGCTTCGCCTCGGCATCGTGTCGACCTCGCCGACCGGGACCGACGTGCACCCAGACTGTGTCGAGGCGGTGCGCGCCGCCGCAGCCACCTGTGAGTCTCTCGGTCATCGTGTCGAGGAGGTGACGCTCGACGTTGGCGGCGACTCCCTCATGGGCGACTTCATCAACGCCTGGGCCGCCGGCAACGCGTGGTCCGTCGGGATCTGGGAGGAACGGCTGGGACGCGCTGCCACCGAGGCCGACCTGGAACCGTTGAGCTGGGCCCTCGTGCTGCTTGGCCGGTCGCTCGACGCCGCTCGGTATCTCGCTGCGGTGGGGGGCCTCCAGCGCGCCACCCGCCGGATCGCCGCGACGTTCGAGACGGTCGACGTCGTACTCACCCCGACCATCGGTGAGCCTCCCGCCCCGCTCGGCACGTTCGACTCTCCCCCCGGGGAGCCGCTCACCGGACTCTTCCGCTCTGCCGCTTACGTGCCGTTCACGCCGCTGTTCAACGTGACGGGCCAGCCGGCGATCTCGCTGCCGCTGCACTGGAACGGAGAGGGACTGCCTATCGGGGTCCACTTCGTCGGTCGTTTCGGTGACGAAGAGACCCTGCTGTCCCTCGCCGGTCAGCTGGAACAGGCCACGCCTTGGGCCGATCGCCGGCCACCGGTCTCGGCCTGATCCCGGCACGTGCCGACCCGCTACCTCGTCGTCGCACCAGCCCGAGATTGCACCGCATCATGACCGAACCGCTGACTGAGGTTGGTGTCCTAAGGCGACACTCGGTGAAGTCGTGGATTTGGTTCGAGGACACTGTCGGTGACGTCACTGCTGAACAGGCAAACTGGTGGCCTCCCGGAACCGCCAATTCGATTGGGGCGACATACCTGCATGTCGTGATCAACGCGGACGTTGAGATCAACCGCCTCATCCATCGCCGTGCCCCGCTGGTCGAGCAGTGGGACGGCGCGGTCGGTCAGCCGCATCCCTACGACCCCGAACGTTTCGATCGATGGGTACGACACGGCCCGGTCGACTGGGAGGTCCTTCGTCGCTACGGGCGAGCGGTGCAGACGATGACCCTGGGAACGATGGATCGGTTGACCGAAGCGCAGCTTGACATGCGTGTGGATATGAGCCGCGCCGGCCTGGGAATATGGCGGGGCCGCGACCTCCTCGAGCTGCACGGCATCGACCATCCGCTGCAGCACGGCGCGGAGATCGCGGTGCTGAAGGGTCTACAAGGTGGTGCCGGGCATGTCGAGTCGGACGCGTTTCGTGCAGCGGTAGAGGTCGTCGAGTACGAGCGATAAGCGGTGGGAGCTCGCTCTGAGTAGCGCCTACGCTATGCGCGGCGAGGCACGGCAAAGCCTCGAGGGATGAGGCGGACGATGAGAAATAGGGATGAGGCGGACCATGAGTAGTGCAGAGAGCCCGCTCGGTGCGGTCGGGGTGGCGGCGACAACGTTATACGTATCGGACTTCGACAACGCCATTCAGTGGTACCGCGACAAGCTGGGCCTTGAGCCGACCATGCCCGGCACCGACGGACACCGCTACGCCGGCTATCTCCTCGGTGGGGTCTTCGTCGTGTTGGAACCCATCGAAGCCGCCTTGGAGTCGTCTGGACCCGGCGCGGAGAGCACGACGATCAACCTCGTCGTCGGGAGGGAGCCGGCGGTTGTCCGCGACACGCTCTTGGCTCGCGGAGTCGAGTGCGGACCATTGGTGGATTCGCCGGGTTTCTCGTCGTTCTTGATCCGCGACCTCGACGGGAACCGCTTCTATGTGACGAGACCGCACAGCACAGAGGGAAAGGAATCGGTGCGGCTCGCCGTCGAGGAGTCGTCACCCGCCTGATCGGATTCGCAGCAACGTGGATTTCGGAGTCGCCCGGCGTTCCTCGAACGCGCTCGGTCACGTCCCTACAGGCACGACGGACTGCGAACCCTCAACCGTCAGTCGCGTTCTTTTTCGGAGAGGCCAGCACACAACGTGTGCCCGAGTAGATGGTCGGCATACATTTGTTCCTATGGATTTCTAAATGAACGTCGATGCCGGGTTTGTCGTCAGTCGGTTCGTGTACCCATTCCATGCATGTTCCAGGAAACCAGATCAGAGTGCTACACCATTCAGAATTCAGATTCCCGCCGATCAGAACTCTGGGTTCCCCCCGAAAATGGTCCAACTCGAACTCGCGGTCATGTTGCAAAGGCTGATGTACACGGGTTGCCTGACCCGGCCTGTGGTGTCTTTCACGATCGGACCGGTGATCACCCAGCTGTCGTCACCCATGCCACCGCACGCGGCGATACCTTCGCTCACCGTCAGATTGGCCACCGTGATCTTTCCACTTGCCCACTTGAACGTGACGTGTCCACCCATGAGCAGCTCGTTGAAGTTGACCTTGACAGAACCACCGGTGGCGACCTTGTTCGTGCAATTCCCAAAGTGTGCGTCGTTGTTTCCGAGAGAGAAGGTGCTACACAAAACCAACTGACCCCCGTCCGCGGCTTCGCTCACCCCTGCGCCGACTGGCGTGATCAGAGCGACCGCCATGGCCAAGATGGCGAGGCAGACGTTGGTCACGCTCACACGAAATGCCGCGAACACCCGTACGAACATGACGGGTTTCCTTTCTCTCAATGTCGAGTCAAGGCCGCCCTTTGCTCTCCTAGGTGTAACAGGAATTGATGCGCGCGGCAAGATCTATGCCATGAAAGTCGACGATGCGGATCGAACTCGTCCATCCGTTCTGGACGTGAGGCCGCTCTCCTCCGCTTGGCTGACCGTCGGCCCGGTGTCGAACTCCTTCTCCAGCACGCAGTGCGTCCCCGAGTAAATCGTGGGCATACACTTGTTCCCGATCCTGCACTTAGACCTCTGTGCCGGCGGCCGTCCCCAGCTCCGGTGGTAGGGGTCGGCCTCCTCGAAATCGGCCATATCCTGACCAAGTGCCGTCGGACCCAGCTGACTACGAACGGCGTGCGAAAGCAGCACCAAAGTTGAGCGATGGTGAGGCGGCGGTTCGAGTGGCCCTGGCTCAGCAAGGTCAGCTTCAAGCTCGTGCCGAGCTGCTCGACTCACATCGACGGATCGTGGTCAGAGTTGCGAAGCAATATCCACGTACTGATCTGTCGTTCAGCGAACGTCTCCAACTTGGTGAACAGGGTTTAGAGATCGCGGTTCAGCGATTCAATCGCACGAAGGGATTTTCCTTCTCCATCTACGCGACCTGGTGGGTCCGACAATCCATTACAAAAGGCCTCGGCGGTGGTCATGGTGAAGCGAGTGTGCGTGAACCTCGCCCACCGGGGCCGTCCTCGGGTTCGCAGGCGACGTTCCTATAGCCCGTCTAAAGCCGCATATCCGGCGCCACGGGAGGCCCAGTAGAGGGCGGGGAGTCATCTATTCACCCTGAGGTGTCTGGCAGAGGGTGAATTACTCCGGCCTCGGCGGTTCCTTCAACAGCACGCAATGCGTCCCCGAGTAGATGGTCGGCATGCACTTGTTCCTCCTGCCACCCGCCGACGATCAAAGCCGGATTGACCACCATTGAACGGACGGGTTGCACTTGCCCGATGGATCCGCCTGACGAATCGCTCACGAGACGGTGGGTCGATGAGAGCAGTGCCCCGGCCCTGCCTCGGACACGGCCAACTTCACCCTGCCTTGATATAGGCCGACGGACTTGGAGTCGAGGAGGACTATCTCAGAAGGTCACGTAGGTATGGGGCTTGTTCTCGACCAGCAGTGTGTTGCTCTTGCTGAAGACGCAGATCGTGCTCTTGGCCGCGCCACCGACGAGGTCCGACGCCGTTCCCCCCGTGACGATGCCCTTGAACTTGGTCTCGCTGTCGTTGGTGTACCCCCGCGGCGGCTGGCAGCGATCCCCAGCGCCAGTGAGCACATGACCCTCGGTGACCGGTTCGACTGTGGTCAAGCCGGAGTTCCAGGTCACACTGATGGTTACGGAGCCGTTGATTCCCTCTGCGGTTTGTATCACGCCCCCGCCGCCGGTGATCTTGTGATGGTTGCAGCCCGAGAGGGTCTGGCTGTCCTGGCCTCCACTCTGGCTCGTGCATGCCACGAGAACCGGACTGGGCTCGCTCGCACCGGCGTCGCCGCCCGTTCCGACGACGAGCATCGCTGATGCGCCGAGCAGCGCGCCGCACGCCGCGAATGTGAGTGGTCGATGCATTATCCCCCCCTGGTTGTCGCCGCCACCTTATTGCGTCCTCCAACCTGCTGCGGAGTCCGTCGGATGGCATGACCAAGGTGGGACCCCAGGAACTACTCCGTCCTCGGCGGTTCCTTCACCAACACGCAGTGCGTGCCGTGGTAGTCATCGAGTGACCGCAGCCCCTTGGCCATCTGAGAACTTATGGTCAACATGCATTTGTTGCAGTGAATGCACAGTGACGTCGACGCCTGCCCCGCCTGCATGCGCTTCGGGAGGTCGGGCTCGCGCAGGAGCGCCCGGGCCATCGCGACGAACGCGAACCCTTCGGCCAGGGCCGACTCGATGGTCTGGAGCTCTGTGATACCGCCCAGCAGGATCACCGGCAGCGAGGCGAGCGCGTCGAGGAACTGGCGCGCGTACGGCAGGAAGAAGGCCTCCTCGTACGGATAGGACCGCAGAAAGCGCCCACCGAGGAACCGGAACCCGAATCGAACCGGCTGGGGCAGGGTGGCCGCGAACTCCTCGAGCGGCGCGTCGCCGCGGAACAAGTACATCGGGTTCGCCAGTGAGCTGCCCCCGGTGAGCTCGAGCGCGTCCAGCGCACCGTCTTCCTCGAACATGCGCGCCACCTCGACGCTCTCGTCGAGCCACAAACCGCCGGGCACGCCGTCGGCCATGTTCAGCTTGGCCGTCACCGCCACCCCGGTCCCGGCTGCGTCGCGCACCGTCCTCAGCACGGTGCGGGCGAAACGGGCACGGTTCTCGATCGAGCCTCCGAACTGGTCGTCCCGCTTGTTGAGCTTGGGGCTGAGGAACACGCTCAGGAGGTAGTTGTGCCCGACGTGTACTTCGATGCTGTCGAAGCCCGCCTGGACGGCGAGTCTCGCGGCGCGACGGTAGTCCTCAATCACCCGTTCGATCCCCGCGGCGTCAATGGCGCGCAACCGCGAACCCATCGGCGTGACGCCGCCCGATGGCGAGAGCGCGGGCGCGCCGTTGGAGCGGGCGTTCGCCACCGGACCGGCGTGGCCGATCTGTGCCGCGACGGCCGCCCCCTCGCCGTGGACGGCGTCGGTCAGCCGCCTGAGCCCCGGGACGGTGTCCTCGGTGAGCATGGCGCAATGCCGGTCCGTGCGGCCCTCGGGTGAGACCGCCAAGTAGGCAACCGTGGACATGCCGACGCCACCCGCTGCCACCCGCCGGTGGAACCCGACCAGCTCGTCGCCCACCTCGCCACGCGGCGTCCTGCCCTCGAAAGTCGCCGCCTTGATGATGCGGTTGCGCAACGTGACCGGCCCCAGGGCGGCGGGAGCGAAGACGTCGGGCGCGCCCGGCGCCGTGACGGAGCTGCTCGATGACGCTTGTGCCATACACGTACCTTGGCCGACCGCCGCCCGATGCGCACGCGGCCTCGAGCGCGGCGGGCGACCTTCCGGTCCCAGCGACAGACGCGGCGACGTCCAATGGGGGCCCGTTCACACCGCACGACCAGGTGCGGACCGGCTCGGGAGCCGGCCCGGGGGCCGGCGCCGCAGCCCGGACCGGGTTGCGGATGGTGAGCGCGGAGACCACCGCGCCGAGAGCGCAGGTGGCACCGGAGATCAGCATGGCGGTACGGAATCCCGAGGACAGCTGTGCGGGAGCGAGCGCGGCCGCCCCGGTCAGGCCCGCGACGAGGGGGAGCA
Organism: uncultured Acidimicrobiaceae bacterium; assembly: GCA_963824445.1. GTDB lineage: Bacteria > Actinomycetota > Acidimicrobiia > Acidimicrobiales > RAAP-2 > Bog-473. The sequence continues at coordinate 647,964 of CAWGPG010000007.1, forward strand.
CCGCGACGGCAAAGAGGCCGGCCGCCCGCGCCACCACGTTGTTGACCGCGGACGCGATGCCGGAGTGCTCGGTCGGCGCCGCACCCATGGCGGTCGCCGTGAGCGGGGCGACGGTGACGGCCAGGCCGCAGGCGAAGACGAACACGGCGGGGAACACCTGGGTCAGGTAGCTCCCGGGATTGGTTGCCCGGACCAGAAGGAGCAGCCCGGCGGCGACGATCAGCGGTCCGACGGTCATCTGCAGTCGTGGGCCGATGCGCGCCGAGAGCTCGCCCGAGCGCGCCGAGAACGCCAGCATGACCACGGTCAGCGGGAACAGGGCCAATCCGGACTGGAGCGGGGTGTAGTGGGCGACCAATTGGAGCTCGATCGGGAGGAGGAACAGCGCGCCGCCGAGCCCGCCGTAGACGACGAACGTCACGCCGTTGGCGCCGCTGAACTGGCGCGAGCGGAACAGGTCGAGGGGAAGCATCGGCTGCGACGCGCGGCGCTCGAAGAGCACGAAGGCCGGACCTGCCAACGCCGCCACGAGGAGCCCGCCGACAACGACAGGGTCGGACCATCCCCGCGTCGGCCCCTCGATCAGGGCGTAGGTCAGCCCGGCCAGGAACGAGACGGCGAGTGACGCTCCCCACACGTCGATATGCCGGACGCTCTGCGGATCGCGGGACTCGGGGACGTGGCGTATGGCGACGGCCACCACGACCGCCGCCACCGGCAGGTTGATGAAGAAGACCCAGCGCCACGAGGCCACGGCGAGGAGATAGCCGCCGACGAGCGGACCAGCCGCCGCGGCGACTCCGCCCAGTCCCGACCAGGCTCCGATGGCCCGCGCTCGGTCGTCGGCGCAGAAGGAGGCCTGGATGATGGCCAGACTCGCCGGTGTGACCAGCGCGCCGCCGATGCCCTGAACGATCCGGGCGGCGACCAGCAGGCCGGCGCTCGGCGCCAGACCGCAGGCGGCGGAGGCCAGCGCGAACCAGATGGTTCCAATCACGAAGATCCGCTGTCGCCCGAACTGGTCTCCGAGTGAGCCGCCGAGGAGGATGAAGGCCGCGAGCGTGAGCAGGTAGCCCGTCACCACCCACTGCAGCGACCCCACTCCACCGTGGAAGTTGCGGTTGATCGACGGGAGGGCGATGCCGACGACGGTCGAATCGAGCAGAGACATACCCGAGCCGAGCACTGTCGCCGCGATGACCCAGCGACCCCGGGCGCTCCGCAGGCGCAGGGATCCCGCGGCCACCGGCTCCGCGGGCTGCTCGCGCTCGGCCGTCACCCGGCTCCGGCACACCGCGCGATGGTGACCGCCGTGCCCAACGCGTCCTGGGCTGCCGGCGCCCTCCCTGCCCCGAGGTGGCGCATCTGCGGGTTCACCGCTTCCATCATGGCGTCAGCGCGGCGCCACCATTCCACCCGCACCATTCCATCTGCACCGTTCCATCTGCACCGTTCGATCTCTCCCACTCCACCTGTGACCGGGCCCTCGGCCGAGAAGGGGCAACGGCGGTCGGATGAGGTACGACACTGACCCGACTGCGAGAATGTGGCGCCTCGCCGCCCGGGCCTCGTGGTGGCGACGACGAAGCGACGAAAGGATGAGCCCGGTGGAACGCGTGCTCGAAGGAGTCAAGGTGCTCGAGGTCTCGGCCTGGGCTTTCGTACCCTCCGCGGGTGCGGTGCTGGCCGACTGGGGAGCGGACGTCGTCAAGATCGAGCCTCCGACCGGTGACCCGCTGCGTGGGCTGGTCTTTGGCGGCATCGGCGGCGACGCCGGGCCTTCGTTCCCCTGGGAGGCCTGGAATCGGGGCAAGCGCAGCGTCGGGCTCGATCTCAAGCACCCCGCCTCCAAGGAGATCGTCCACAGGGCCGCCGCCGAGGCGGACGTGTTCCTCACCAGCTATCTCCCGCCCACGCGGCGTAAGTTCGGCATCGACATCGACGACATCCGGGCCGTGAATCCCTCCATCGTCTATGCCTGTGGGACCGGACAGGGGGCGCTCGGCGACGAAGCGGAGCAGGGAGGGTACGACTCCATCAGCTTCTGGGCTCGAGGCGGCGTCGGGATGCTGGTGACACCGCCCGGGGCGGAGCGGCCGATCGGCCAGCCTGGGGGCGCGTTCGGCGACTCGCTCAGCGGGATGGCGCTCGCCGGTGGAGTGGCTGCTGCGCTGTTCCGCCGGTCCCGGACGGGGGAGGGGTCGGTGGTCGACGTGGGCCTGCTCGGCACGGCGATGTGGGCCCTCCAGATGCCGATCGTCGGCGCAGCCGTGATGGTCGCTTCGGCGGCAGCCGCCGGCGAGAGCGTCTCTCGGGACGAGCGCGCGACGCCGAACATGTTCAACCCTCTCGTTAACAACTACCGGACGTCCGACGGCCGCTGGCTCTCCCTGTGCATGCTCCAGCGCGACCTGTACTGGGACGGCGTCCTCGTCGCCTTGGGCCGAGAGGACCTCAGTAGAGACGAGCGATTCAACAGCCCCGACGCGCTGGGCTCGCACATCCGCGAGGCGGTCGAGGAGCTGGAGCGGACGTTCGCGTCACTCACGCTCGACGAGGCGCGCGCCGCGCTGGCGACCCAGCACGGGCAGTTCGACCTGATGAAGAACGTCCTCGAGCTCCCCGCCGATCCGCAGGCGGTCGCCAACGGCTACGTGCAGCGGGTCGAATACGACGGCGACGTCGTTCTTCCTCTCGTCGCGGCCCCGGCCCAATTCGACCGCACGCCACCGGAGCTCGGCCATGCGCCCGAGTTCGGAGCCGACACCGACGAGTTCCTGGCCGAGCTCGGGATGGACGGCGAGGAGATCCTCCAGGCGAAGATCTCCGGCGCCGTCGTCTGAGCCGCGCTCGACCCTCCGGGCGCAAGTGTTCGCCCCGTCGGAGTGCCGGGGCCGTCTGCTACACCTAACGGGAAGATGTTCTACGAAGAACCGCTGGACGTAGACCAGGGGGAGCTGCAGGTCTCGACCGGCCAACTGCCTTCGCAAGACGAAGTCAGCGCTGTCGTCGTCGAGGCGTACCAGCGGTATCGGGGGTTGACCGACGGCGTGATCGCCGACTACATCCCCGCGCTGGCCAAGGCCTCGGTCATGCAGTTCGGCGTCTGCCTCGTCGGCGTCCGGGGAGGTTCGGTGGCGGTCGGGGACGCGGACCACCTCTTCTCCATCCAGAGCATCTCCAAGCTGTTCACGTTTGCGCTGGTCTGCGAGTGCATCGGCTACCGACGAGCGCGGGACCTGCTCGGCGTCAACAGCACGGGCCTTCCGTTCAACTCGGTGATGGCGATAGAGCTCAATGCGGATCGCACCATCAACCCGATGGTGAACGCCGGCGCCATCGCCACGACCAGCCTGGTGCCCGGCGCGTCGGAAGAGGAGAAGTTCGCCTTCATCGTCGACGGACTGAGCCGGTTCGCCGGCCGCACGCTCGCGGTCGACGAAGAGGTCTACGAGTCGGAGGCTGCGACGAATTTCCGCAACCGCGGCATCGCACATCTCATCGACAGCTACGGGCGGATGTATTGCGATCCCGACGTTGCCACCGACATCTACACCCGCCAGTGCTCCGTCGCGGTGAGCGCGAGGGATCTCGCCGTCATGGGGGCGACGCTCAGTGACGGAGGTGTCAACCCGGTCACCGGAGAGAGGGTCATCAGCGCCGACAACTGCAAGCGGGTGCTGGCTGTCCTGGCCACCGCCGGCCTCTACGAGCGCTCAGGCGACTGGTTGTTCGAGGTCGGACTGCCGGGCAAGAGCGGGGTCAGCGGTGGGCTGGTGACGATCTCTCCGGGCAAGGGTGGTCTCGCTACCTTCTCGCCTCCGCTCGATGAGGCGGGCAACAGCATCCGAGGGCAGCGCGTCACCAGGTACCTCTCCGAACGGCTCGGGTTGAACCTCTTCGCCTCGAGCCCTTACGCCGACGATCTCGAGACGAGCGACACCAGCGACCTCGATGGGGGCTCTGGCAGGATGGGCACATGACCAGCACCGCGATCGAGCTCGACGTTCGTCCGCTGAGTCCCACCATCGGCGCGGAGATCCGCGGCATCGACTGCTCGGCCGACCTGGGTGACGACGTCATCGCCGCCATCCGAAGGGTCTGGTTGGAGCGCCTCGTCGTGTTCTTCCCCGACCAGACGCTCGACGACGACACCCAGATCGCATTCGCCCGTCGCTTCGGCGATCTGACCGAGAGCCACCCGGTCGAGGAGAGGGTGGTGGAGAGGACCGAGATCCACACCATCGACGCCACGAAGGACCGCACGGACTTCTGGCACACGGACATCACGTTCATGAGCCGCCCTGCCATGGCGTCGATGTTGCGTTCCATCGTCGTTCCCTCCAGTGGTGGGGACACGATGTGGTCGGATACCAGGGCGGCGTACGAGGCGTTGGCCGAGCCGCTGCGCCGGTTGTGTGACGAGCTCTCCGCCTACCACTTCGAGCCGTTCTACGCCCAGATGGTCGCCGAGGGTCACGGCAACGTCTGGGAGGGAAAGAAGCTGACGCGGTTGGTCCCCGCGGTGCACCCGGTCGTGCGCGTGCACCCGGAGACGGGCCGGAAGAACCTCTTCGTCAATCCGAAGTTCACGACACGAGTGACGGAGATGCCCGAACGCCAGAGCACAGCGTTCCTGCGTCTCCTCTACGAGCACATGACCGACCCCTCCTACGTGGTGCGCTACCACTGGAGCCCGGGCACCTTGGCCTTCTGGGACAATCGCGCCACCATGCACTATGGGATCTTCGACTATGCGGGAGAACGCCGGGTGATGCACCGCGTCACCTTGCGTGGGGACCGACCGGACGGCCCGACCTCCGCGACGCAGGCGCAGGCGTAAACGCACCAGTCGACCGAAGACCGTCCGAACAGGCCGGCGGTGCCCTTTCGTTGGGAGCGTGGACTTAGTTCGGAGCGGGGACCCTGACGGGGGAGCTCGTTTGAGGCGTCACTCGGCGGTCTTCGGCGTGTGGCAGGGCTGCCGGCTTCGCAAGCCGACGGCGCTTGATCCACTTGTTGCCTTCGATCACGATCGGCAGCAACAAGGCCAGGCCGATGCAGGCCAGCCACTGTCTGCCGGTGAGGGCTTGGGCGGTCAAACCGCTGGCCAAGGTCGGGAGCTGGGTGGCCAGGACGATCATGACAACGGGGAAGACGGAGATCGCCGCCGCTTTGAGGATGGGTGCGTTCAGGCCACTTGCCGGGTCGCGCCGGTTGGTCAGCGCGTTGAAGACCGTGCCGAGACCCATCACGACGAAGGTCATCGTCATTGACGCGCTCGGCCGGTTCGGATGCGGCGTGTCCGGTCCCGCGACCAGCGGTATGAGTGCCGCCCCGAAGAGAACGGCGGCATAGAGGATCCAGGTCATGATGGCCTGACGGTTGGTGATGGGAACCTTCGGGTCCCGGGGCGAGCGCTGCATGACATCGGGATCGCCCGGGTCCACCGCGATCACGACGACGCCGGCTGCGGTGGCGAAAAAGAGCAAGTACAGCACCATGGAGGGTGTCAAGGCGACGCCGCTGTTGATGTTGAAGGCGGTAGCCGTCACGAACAGGAGCACCAGCGCGAGGAGTTGGGTCATCTGATATCGCACGTAGGAGACGACTTTCTCGTAGACGCGTCGACCGATCTCGACCGCGTGAACCAGCGTCCCGAAGTTGTCGTCCGTGAGGATCATCCGTGCTGCCTGCTTCGTCACCTCACTTCCCGTGCCCATGGCCACGCCGATATCCGCCTGCTTGAGCGCAGCGGCGTCGTTGACGGCGTCGCCGGTCATGGCGACGATGAGGCCTGCACTCTGCATCGTCCGCGCCAACCGGAGCTTGTCCTCTGGCGTCACTCTTCCGAAGACGTGGAGGTCAGGAAGCCGGCTCAAGAGTTCGTCCTCCGACATCGCGGCCAGGTCGTTGCCGCTGATGGCGCCCGGCCCGAGCTCGAGCGAGCGGCCAATCGCCGCCGCCGTCACCGCGTGGTCGCCGGTGATCATGCGGACGTCGATGCCGGCTCCGAGCGCGGTGTGGACCGCATCCTTGGCCTCGGCACGGAGCGGATCGATGATCCCGACCATGCCCACGAAGCCGAGCCCCGTCGTCAAGGCCATGGGGTCTCGAGCCATGACAGCCTGTTCGTCGTCGTTGATGATGCGGACGGCGAAGGCGAGCACGCGAAGCCCTTCCTTGCCCATCTTGGTGTTGGCGGCCTCGATCTGCTCGCGCATCGCCTCGATGGGCACGTCTTCTCCGCTCAGTGGGCCACCCGAGCGGCTGCACCGGCCGAGCACGACGTCCGGCGCACCCTTGACGAGCTCGATCGTACGCTCGCTGCCGTCCACCGTGGCCCGGTGGAACGTCGCCATGAACTTGTACTCCGAATCGAACGGCACCTCGGCCAGCCGAGGGTAGGCCCGACGGGTCTCCTCGGCCTCGACGCCGAGTTTGGCCGCCAGGACGACGAGCGCAGCTTCCGTGGGATCGCCGACAACGTTGCCGACGTCGTCGACCGTGGCATCGCTGTCGAGGGACAGCCCCAGGGCCAGCCGGGTCAGATCCGGTACCGGCACGCCGGCGACACCGCGGATCTGCCCCGTCTTGCGGTAGCCCTCGCCCTCGACGTGGAACCAGGAACCGCCGACGAAGAGCACCGACACCATCATCTGGTTCAGGGTCAGGGTCCCCGTCTTGTCGGTGTTGATGGCACTGGTCGCACCGAGAGTCTCGACGTCGGTCAAGTTCTTGACCACCGCCTTGGCCTCGGCCAGCTCCTTGGCGCCCATTGAAAGAAGCCCGGACACGAAGGCCGGAAGCCCGGTCGGGATGGCGGAGATGGCCATGGCCGTCCCGAGAAGGAGGAGCTCTTTGCCCGGGATGCCACGGATGAGTCCGACGACGAAGATGAACGCGACCGCCGACCAGGCGATGACAGCCAGGACGGCCGTGAGCGCACCGAGCTCCTTCTGGAGGGGTGAGCGTGTGCGAGTGACCGACGTCAGCATTGCCGCGATCTGACCCATCTGGGTCTGCATGCCGGTGGCCGTGATCGCGACCGTGGCGGTGCCCCGGGTCACCGAGGTGTTCTGGTACACCATGTTGGACCGGTCGGCGAGCCCGACGTCGTCCGGGAGCAGCGTCCGGGCGTCCTTGGACACCGGAGCGCTCTCGCCCGTGAGGGCGGACTCCTGGGTCTCGAGGGTTGCGGCGCGCACGAGGCGCCCGTCCGCCGGCACGATGTCGCCCGCCTCGAGTTGGACGATGTCACCGGGGACCAGCTCCACAGCCGGCACCGATCTCACGGCGCCGTCCCGCCACACCCGGGACTCCGGGACTTGCATTTTCGCCAACGCATCCACGCTTTCGCGTGCCTTGAGCTCCTGACGCGTACCGAGACTCAGATTGAGCAGGATCAGGAAAGCGACGATGACTGCGGTCGAGAACTGGCTGATCAGCAGACTCACGACCGCGACCGCGACCAGCATGATGTTCATCGGATCCCGCAGCTGGCCGAGGGCGATGGACCACACGGACGGTGGCTGCTCTCGGGCGATCTCGTTGGGGCCGTACTGAGCCAGCCTCCTCGACGCTTCGTCGACACTCAGACCGCGAGTGGCATCGCTTCCCATGGCCGCGACCACCTGCTCGGCCGCCAGCGCGTGCCACGATGGAGGAGACGCCATCGCTCGAACCCTAGTCGTGCGGGTGCCGGGACGGAGGAGCGCTCCGACTGGCGGACGTCCCTGTTCTCAGACGCCCCTGCCCTCAGTTGTATCTCATGGGGAACTCAGTAGTAATCGGGGACGACGTGATAGCGACGGGTGGGTTCGCGATAGTCTCCTGCCTTTTGCCGGCGCGGGAATTTCACGTCTGGCGATTCTGATTTCGCGTAGGGGATGTGATCGAGGACGTGCCGGATGATGTTGAGTCGCGCCCGCTTCTTATCGTCGGAGTAGACGACGTTCCACGGGGCGAACTCAGTGTCGGTAGCAGCGAACATGTCATCGCGCGCTCGGGAGTAGTCGAACCAGCGGCCGTAGGACTCGACGTCCAAGGCGGAGAGCTTCCACGTCTTTCGTCCGTCGTCGACGCGGGCTCGGAGGCGGCGCTCCTGCTCATCCCCGCTGACCTCGAGCCAGTACTTGAGCAGGATCACGCCGGAATCCACGATGGCCTTCTCGACGAAAGGAACGAGGGAGGCGAAGCGCTCCGACTCTTCGAGCGAGCAGAAGCCGAGCACTCGCTCGACGCCGGCGCGGTTGTACCAGCTTCGGTCGAAGATGACGACCTCGCCTCCCGCCGGAAGGTGAGGGATGTACCGCTGGAAGTACATCTGAGACTGCTCACGCTCGGTCGGGGCCGGGAGCGCCACCACCCGGAAGACCCTGGGACTCACTCTCTCGGTGAGTCGCTTGATGGCGCCTCCCTTGCCGGCCGTGTCACGTCCCTCGAAGACGATGCAGATTTTGGCCCCTTCGCGTACGACCCACTGTTGCAGCTGGACCAGCTCCGTCTGGAGGTCGGCCAGCTTGGCCTCGTACTCCTTTCGACCCAACTTCTCTTTCGCGCCGGGAGCGAGGTCGGAGAGACGAGCGGGATCACTCATGGATTGGTCGCCCGACCGCGATGGCCGGTTGCCTCTACTGGGCACCTTCCTGTCAGCTCGCCAGGATCTTCGCCTTTTGCGCTTCGAACTCGGCGTCGGTGATGACGCCCTTCGACTTCAGGTCGGCCAGCTGGCTCAGCTGTGAAGTGGTGTCGCCACCACCACCGGCTTCGCCGGCGGTCTCGCGGACGTACTGGTCGAAGGCGTTCTTCTGCTGGGCGACGTCCTGCATTCTGCGCTCCTGCATCTTCCCGCCGCGGGCAATGAGGTACACGAACACGCCGAGGAACGGAAGGATGATCACGAAGATGCACCACAGCGCCTTGATCCAACCGTTCAGATCGTGGCTCCGGAAGATGTCGATGAAGACCGTGATGAGGATCCAGATCCAGATGAAGAACAAGAAGAAGTAGAGCATCGTCAAGAAGACGCCGCCAAGGGGATAGTTGTACGCAAACATTTGTCGCTCCTCGAGTTCGTGAGGTGTTGAACTTTCTCGGTGTCTTTCTAGTCCATATACCTGTGTTACTCCAGGGAATTCGCGAGCGCACCATCACCCTGCTGTGCGTCCTCGTTCGCTAAATTGCGGGAAACGAAGCGGGAGACCGCAGACTCGTACCCTGGCGTTCTTCCGCGGGTACCACGCTCGCGCGGGAATCATGCAAGGGAGATGCCCAGGGACGAACGTGGCGACGGTTGGATCGTATTCGCAGCCATGGTGCTTGGAGTGGCCGGCATCATGAGGATCTTCGATGCCATCTGGGCCTTCCGGTACCTCGGCAAGATTCCCCAGGACCTGGAGAATGCCATTTTCGGGCACAGTTTGAAGACCTACGCCTGGATCTACTTGATCGTGGCTGCGATTCTGATCCTCAGTGCCCTTGCCGTCCTGCAGCGCTCACAAATCGCCCGTTGGGTCGGAGTCGTTGCCGGGGCGATCGTCGCGATCAGCGCGATCTGGTGGATGCCGTACTACCCGGTCTGGTCGCTCATGTACATCGCCATCGGTATCGCCGTGATCTACGCGCTCGTGGCCTAGGGCGGCCGTCGGCCGGCGGCCGCCGCATAGTCACCGCAACCGGCGGGGGTGAGGCCGGCGCGGCAATGCTTCCTCCGTCGAAGCTCTTGCCGGCACCGAACCAGAAGAACCAAGGAGACCTCAGATGGCCGTCGACACCCTGTTCGTCTACTGCGGGATCTACGGCGAGGTCGACGACGCGCTCGTCGACTACGAGGTTGTCAAACAACTTCACACACAGGAGAACCTGATCGACGCCTATGACGCGGCCGTGATAGAGCGCAACGAGAAGGGCAAGGTAAAGATCGTCAAGAAGCACGAGACGCCGACGAGGGTCGGAGGCGTCCTCGGTGGTGGCGTGGGTCTGGCGACCGGACTCGTCATCGCTCTCTTCCCGGCTGCTGCGATCGGCGGTGGGCTACTTCTTGGCACGACGGCGGGCGGCGCCCTGCTGGGCTCGGTCGCCGGTCATGCTGCGGCGGGGATGAGCCGCAGCGACTTGAAGGACCTGGGCGAGGCGCTCGACAACGGCCAAGCCGGGCTCGTCGTCGTCGGCGTGTCCGACATGGAGGCCAAGGTTCGCGCCGCCATGGCGCACGCCCAAAAGGTCGAGGAGAAGGAGCTCAAGGCGGACCAGGCGGCACTCGAGAAGGAAGCGGCCGAAGCCGAGAAGTCGTAGACCCGCGGTGGAGGCTCCGCGTGGGTGAGGGCCACTTCGCCGGTCCTCTTCGCCGGTCCTCTTCGCCTCGGCCTCCTGGAGCGATCGGTGGCATGATCGGTTGCCGATGAACGCCGAAGAGGCCAGCGCCCTCCGTCGGATTCCGTCGTCATGACGATCGCCGCGGGATCAGAGATCGCCGAGAGCTCCGTCCTGAGCTCCATGCTCAGGGAGCTGGCACAGGTCGACCGGGCCGTCTATGACGCGATCGCCCGACAACCGACGCCTCACCTGGACCGTCCGATCAGCCGATTGTCGCAATCGGCGAACTATTCCAGTCTTTGGATCGGAACGAGTACCGTCCTCTACCTCTTCGCTGGGCGCCCCGGTCGCCGGGCCGCCAGGCGCGGGTTGACCGCGGTGGCACTCACGTCTCTGACCGTCAACGTCCTTGCGAAGTCCCTCTATCGCCGGCGACGACCCGTGAGGGACGACGGGTTGCTCGCGGACGATCGCTTTGTGCGGATGCCCGAATCACCGTCATTTCCATCTGGCCACTCCGCGTCAGCGTTTGCGTTCGCGGTCGCGTCGAGCTCCGCCATGCCGGTTCTCGCCGCTCCGCTGCGACTCCTCGCGGCATCCGTGGCGTATTCGCGTGTCCATACCGGCGTTCACTACCCCGGCGACGTGATCGCCGGTGCACTCGTGGGGTCAGGAATCGGGCAGGTGGTGGGCTCACTCCAAGTCCGACGTCGCGCTTTGCCATAGACGCGACGTCGCGACCGGCCCGCCCGAAGAAGGCGGTTGCGGATCGAGTGGTCGGCTCTCGGGATCGACCCCGAGAGCACACGGGGGCCGTGGACGACCGAACGCGAAGCCGAGCACGGCCAACCAGCCAGTCACGAACAGCGCCGCGGCGATGACATCACTCGACCAGTGAACTCCGAGCTCGACCCGGGAGAAGGCAACGAGGACCATGGCGAGGATCGCGGCCGACCATGTGACCACCAACATGGTTCTGGGTCGGCCGAGGTAGGTGACGACCGCGGCCAGAACCGTGAAGAGCAAGACCGCGGTGGCAGTGTGGCCGGAGGGCCAGGACCATCCGTGGGCGGAGACCAGCCGGAGCGACTCGGGCGGTCTTTGGCGGCGCACGACGTGCTTGGCCAGCGTCACGCCGCTCACTTCGCCGGCCCAGGCTGCAACCGCGATCAGTACGGCCGGCCACGGGAGACGCCGGCGGGCGGCGAGAACGAGCAGAAGGAATCCGGTGACGAGCAGGGCGACCCAGGAACCGAGCCACGTCATCACCTTCATGAGCGCGTCGAGCGCTGTGCTCCGGTGGGCGACGACGGTTGTGGTGACGCGATGGTCGAAATGGTTGACGGCAGCTGAATGGACGACGGAAATTCCGGCCACGATGAGGATGGCCGTCAGTGCGGCCCAGCCGGCCAGGCTCCACACGACACGAACCCCGTACCGCCGCCAGAATCCTCTCAGCTTTTCTCGTGCCATCGGTCAACACCAGCAGGTGTGCGCGTGTCGCAGCGTGTTCCAGTGTGCGCCATCACGTCCATCGCAGGCCCTGTCGCGGCCTCTGCTCTCCCGTCCCGATCAGCCACAAGCGGTAAGCTTCTCGCCCAGATCGATGAAAGGACATCTGTGTGGGTCGTCGGAGTCGGGGTGTTTGCCGCGCTGGCGGTGTTCGTCGTCTGGGTTGGCGTGTCCAAGATGAGGAGGGCGAGCCGGGGGGAATAGTGCCGCACCGGCGATCTTCACCGCGAGGTTGCCTCTCGGCCCGCGAGCAGATCGACCATGTCGCGCAGGTGAACGTCTCGGGCGGCGCGGCGTAGCGCAGCCGCCTCGTTCTCCTCAGGGACGAGCATCCGAAGACCTGCTCGGTGGATCCTGAACCTCAGAGGCGTCGGGAGCTCCAGCGCCTCTCCGTCGACACCGGCGAAGACCTTGCCCGATCGCGAACGCACCTCGAACGTTTCGCAATCGAATTGGTGGGCCTGTCCGCTGGCTCCTCCCTTGCCCGCGAGAGCCAGGGTGACAACAGCGGCCGCCTGAGCCCCAGTGGTCGCGGTGACCGCGAAGACACCCAGGCGGCCCGTGTCGAGCCTTCTGCGCTGTGACAGGTCGAGCGAGGCGCCGAGGACGTACGGATTGTTGGACACCATCACGACGAAGGCTCCGTCGACCTCTCGTCCGTCAGGCGTGGTGAATTGGAGGTCGAACGGTTCGTCCTGGTTCCCGAGGAGCTCGGGGAGGAGCCTCTTGGTCGTGTCCGCCTTGGCCTCCCTGTACCCGGGCTGCTGAACGATCGTGGCATAGACGCCGAGAGAGACGTTGTTGACGAAGAAGCGATCGTTGACCGTCGCGTAGTCGACCCGACGCTCCACTCCGTCCCGGAAGGCCGGCATGCACTCCCTGGGGTCATCGTGTGGGAGCCCGAGATCGAGGGCGAAGTGGTTCCGCGTCCCGGCTGAGACGCAGACGAAGGGAAGGTCGTGCTGGACGGCGAGCGATGCCACGAGTGCCTGGGATCCGTCTCCCCCCGCCATGCCCAGGCAGTCCGCGCCACGATGGATCGCATCGCGGGCGAGCTCCTCGAGGTCGAGGCCCCGTTGAAGCACCACCGTCTCGACTCCCAAGGACGACGCGAGACCGAGGAGACCGAATCGCTCGACTTTGCCTCCGCCAGACCAAGGGTTGCAGAGCAGAACCGGATGCGACGGTGCGTGAGTCCGGTGGAAGGTGACCGACGTGGCTGGCTCGAGAAGACGGCGGTGCGCGAGACGCGCGAACCCGAGCGTGGCGATCAGCAGGACGAGGGCAAGAGCCAGCCGGACCAACGACGCCCAGTCCTCGTTCCCTGCCGCGATGATCGCAAAGGCCAAGAGGGCGACGCCCGCGGCAGCGACAAGCGTCCCGACAACGCGGCGGTAGGGCCGAAGCGTGGTGACGAACCACCAACCACCCGCCACGGCGACGCACAGGCCGGCGAGACCGACGACGAGGTAGACACCGTTGCGAAGCAAGGCGACGACGACGCCAACGGCAAGGACCGCTCCGGCCGCAAGCGAGACGCACGCCAAGAGCCGTGCAGAAGCGCGCGCCGTAGCGGACAGGGCGCTCACCGGCCTCGATGGGCGCGGCGTGGCGCAGTCGAGATGGAGCGTCTCGTCGAGGTGCCTGCCGCGTCAGCGTGTGTCATCGGAACATCCTGGGAGCTCGTCGCAATTCGTTGCGCATTGTAAGTTCAACCTGGAGCCAAGGAGGGGTCCAGGCACACGTGAGCGCAGGCAAGAATGGCAACGAGGTCAGCGTCGGGGTCCAGTCCCTGGCCCCGGGACTCACCGTCGCACGCACGTACGAACGCCGCAACCTTCGCCCAGACCTTGTCGCGGGCTTGGTCCTCGCTGCCATCCTGGTGCCTCAGGGTATGGCCTATGCGGAGTTGGCCGGGCTTCCCCCCGTCACCGGCCTCTATACGACGATCGGCTGCCTGATCGGCTACGCGGTCTTCGGCCCCTCGCGCATCCTCGTGCTGGGTCCCGACTCGTCCGTCTCACCGATGATCTTCGCCGCTCTGATGCCGCTCCTCGTTCCCGGCGATCTGCACAGGGAGATCGCCCTTGCCGGGATGTTGGCCCTCATCGTCGCGCTCATTGAGATCGGCCTCGGATTGGCAAGGTTGGGATTCGTCGCCGACCTACTCTCCAACGAGGTCCAGGTCGGGTACATGAACGGGCTTGCTCTGGTGATCATCGTCGGGCAGCTGCCGAAGCTCTTCGGCTTCTCGACCGACGCCAACGGCTTCGGTCCCGAAGTGAAGGCCTTCGTCCTGGGACTCGACGGGACCGTCGTGGCGGCGCTGCTCGTCGGTCTGGGCGCGCTCGCCATCCTGTTGCTGTTGCCGCGGTTCACTCGCACCCTCCCGGCCGTGCTGGTGGCGATCGTGGCTGCCACGATCGTCTCGGCCGTCCTCGATCTCCACGCCCACGGCGTCCCGACCGTCGGCACGCTCCCACGAGGCCTGCCGAAGCCCTCGCTTCCGTGGACCAAGGTGGCGGACGTCGGTCCGCTCCTGGTCGCGGCCATGGGCATCACGCTGGTCTCCCTGGCCGACACCATCGCCACGTCTTCGAGCTTCGGTGCCAGGCGAGGCGAGGAAGTCAGACCGAACCAGGAGATGATCGGCATCGGCGCGGCCAACCTGGCCTCGAGCGTGCTCCAGGGGTTCGCCGTCTCGACGAGCGGCTCGCGGACCGCCGTCGTCGAGCAGGCGGGCGCCAGGACCCAGTTGGCCTCTGTGGCAGGCGCCGGCGTGGTGGCGATCCTCCTCTTGTTCTTCAACTCCCTGCTGAGCGACCTGCCCCAGTCGGCGCTCGCGGCGGTACTCATCAGCGCGGCCCTTCTCTTGCTGGATCTCGACGCGCTGGTCCGATACGCACGGGTACGCAAGAGCGCGCTCGTCCTGTCGCTCATCGCCAGCCTGGGCGTGATCGTGTTGGGGGTCCTGCAGGGAATCGTGATCGCCGTCGTCTTGGCGGTGCTGCTGTACTTTCGCCGGGGCTGGCAACCACACGGCGCCGTTCTGGGCTACGTGGATTCCATCGGCGGATGGCACGACGTCAGGCGGTATCCCGACGCGCACGAGGTACCCCGGATCGTGGTCTACCGGTGGGAGGCACCCCTGTTCTTCGCCAATTGCAGACGCGTTCCGCACGCAGGTGCGGAAGCTCGTTCGGTCGAGACAGCCCTCGTGGATCGTCGTCCAGAGCGAGGCGATCACCGACGTCGACGTGTCCGCGGCCAAGATGCTCGAACAGCTCGATCTGGAGCTCAACGGCATGGGCGTACACATGGCGTTCGTCGAGATGCGGATGAGACTCCAGGAGCTCGTTCGCAGCTATGGGCTGTTGGAGACCGTGGACAGGGACCGCTTCTACCCGACGCTCGAGACGGCACTCCAGGACTTGCAGGAGGATCCGGACCAGGAAGACGGCGCCTGAGCGACCGTGATGCTCGACCTCGTGCGAGTGAGGGGATCTGCGGAGTCGGTTCGCTGAGATTGGAACCCGAGGATTGGAACCGGCCGATCCCTCACGGATGTGACGGTGCGGACGGAGCACCCTCGACTTCGAAGATGAGCTCGTCCGGATAACACCACCACCAGTCCTCGCCCGGTTCGTACGATCGGATCAGGGGATGGTCGGGATGCTCCTTCCAATGGCCGGTGGCGTGCCGGCCAGGTGAGTTGTCGCAGCAGCCGACGTGTCCGCATCGCATGCAGAGTCGAAGGTGGACCCAGTGACCGCCGATTCTCAAACAGTCCTCACAGCCCGTGCTCGACGGGCGCACATCGGCCACGGTGTCGAGGTGGCCGCAGGTACGTGCGTTCGCCGCCATGCTCGTCAGTGGACGGGTGGGGGATCGCCGAGCGCGCTGGACGCGAGCCCGGGGTCCCAGTCGCAGACGGTGCAGGCGTGAGCGACGACGGATCGGCCGAATGCGAGCGCGTCGCCGAAGGGGTCGGCGGCACCGACGACGTCGTCCCACTCCAGGATGAACTCGCCGAGCTGATCGTCCCAGCGGGCGGAGGATGGGGAGAGTGCCGCCTCCGAGAAGCTCCCGGGAGCCGGGGCGGCAAAGCCGAAGAACGCAGCACGCTGGTGACGTGCGTCGCCCGGCCACCAGCCCACCTCGATCTGCTGCGCATCGCCTGCGTTGCGCATGATGAAGTCGTCCGAGGGAGGCTCAGCGGGGCGGCCCGAGAACAGGCTCACCGCGAGGTCGAACGTGCCCCACCACGCGTTCACCGGACTCGAGCGGCCTCGGTAAGGCGCCCGGACCGCGGCCAGCACGAGGGCGGCCCGGCTGGCGGCATCGAGGTATCGCCCCACTTGGACCGGGTCGTAGGTGTGATGCATGTCGTCCTTGTCCAGGTGGACGTCCCAGGCGACCTCTTGGGGCTGGAGGTGGATCGGGAACGGCCCGACGTAGTCCTCGGCGGTTCCGAGCACCTCCCGGGTGACCGCGCCGACCGAGCGGTTCGGAGTCAGCGGCATCCGGCGGCTCCGCCCGTCGCTGTGCTCGACGACCGCCTCGTGGGTGTGGAGGTCGAGCACCGCGACGAAGGCACCAGAATGATCCGGCGCGGGCAACGGTGCCGTTTCCCAGCCGCGGGCGGTCAATCGCAGCGCAGCGTGCTGCAGTTGAGGCTCAGGTGGCGCGAGGGCGACCGCCAGCTTCCCCAGCAGCTGGGTGTGCGCGTGGAGCGTGTCGCACGTGGCGCTCCACTCGTCGTAGGGCGGCAAGGAGGGCCAGGCGGATGGCATCAGGCGTCGAGGGGAGGAGTCACTCGAGGAACTCAACGGAAGGAACTGAACTCATGGGAAAGAAAGGGCCTCAACAGATAGAACTCTAGGGGGGACGAGAAAGATCCGCTCACACGACGACGACAGGCAGGGATTCCCAGCCGCGGACGGTCGACGTCGGGGCACGTCGCGCGTGCTCCCAGTCGACCTCCCAATCCGGAAAGCGGTTCAGCACCTCGTCCAGTGCGATGCGGCCCTCGAGCCGGGCGAGCGCGGCCCCCAGGCAGTAGTGGATGCCGCGACCGAAGGTGAAGTGCTGCTGGCCGACCTGACGACGGACGTCGAAACGGTCCGGATCGGCGAAGCGCCGTTCGTCGCGGTTGGCCGACCCGCCCAGGCAGAGCATGGCGCTGCCCGCGGGCACGGTTTCGCCGTGCAGCTCGACCGGCCGGGTCACGAATCGAGCGACGTGCGGCGTCACGGATTCGAACCGCAGGAGCTCCTCGATCGCGTTGCGGACGAGAGAGCGGTCCGCGCCGAGCTGACGTCGCTGCTCCGGCTCCTCCGCGAGCACCTTGCCCATCCAGCCGATGAGCCGGTTCGTGGTCTCGTTCCCTGCGCTGGAGAGCACGCTCACGTAGATCAGCACCTCGTCGCGGGTGAGACGCCGGACGACGCCTGTCTCGTCCTCGAACTCGGCGAAGATGAGCTCCGTCATGAGGTCGTCCGCCGGATGTTCCGTCCGCCAGTCGACGTAGTCGCCGAAGAAGTCAGCCTGCCCGATGTTGTCCGCCGAGATCTCCATGGGCTTTCCGGGCTCGGTCCTCAAGTTCGCGATCGCCCTGTCCCGTGCCGCTTCCTGAGCGGATTCGGGGACTCCGAGCAGCATGCCGATGGTCCGCATCGGAAGCTGCTCCCCGAGGTCCGCCACGAAGTCGAACCGGCCTGCGCCGACGTGGGGGTCGAGGGCCGCCTGGCAGAAGGCGCGCACCTTCGGTTCGAGGTCTTCCATCTTCTTGGGGGTGAAGACCCGAGAAAGCAGGCCGCGGTGGACGTCGTGGAGGGGAGGGTCCTCGAAGATCACCACTCCAGAGGGGATGTCGATGTCGGCCTTGATGAACTCGAGCACCGAACCCCGCGCCGAGCTGTAGGTCTCGCGGTCGAGGAACGCCTGCTGCACATCGAGGAACCGGCTCAAGGCGTGGAAGTCGTACTCCTCGTTGTAATAGAGCGGCGCCTCGTCTCTGAGCCTGCGGTAGGTCGGATAGGGGTCGGCGTCGATCTCCCGGTCGTACGGGTCGTACGAGATGCCCGTGGTCGTCGTCATCGCACGCGCTCCGTTGCCGGCTGCTCCCGTTCCACCCGCACGGTATGTGATTCTAGCCGATCGACTAGCGCGGGCATCGAGGAGTGGTCTCACCTGGCAGGACCGCGGGGGCTTCGGCGCCCGGGGTGAAGCGCTCGCCGGCGGCGCTGGCGGGGCTCGGCATCCTGAGCCTCGCGGCGCAGTGGCTCTACACCGCGTGGCTCGTCCGGCCCACGTTCGAACCCGATGGATTCGCCCCCGGCGTGATCGATCTCGCCGTGGCCTGCGCCATCGGCGGCGGTTGCGCCGGAGCGATACGTTCGATGAGGCTTCCTTCGCAGCGCCCGAATCCAGCGCGTGAAGGAGCCTGAGGTGGCAACTGAGTTGGCAACTGGGGTGGCGACTGAGGTGACAACCGAAGTGGCAACTGAGGCGGCGACCGAGCACGCCCACCCTCGCGCGCCCGACACCGTCGATGCGCGGCCGCTGCTGATCGCAGCACTGGCGCTCGGCCTCCTCGTGGTCGGGAGTGTCGTACTGCTGCGCTGGGTGCTGGGTTCGGTCGAGCGCGGCGACGTGCGCGAGCACGGGCCGGCGGTGCGGGCCGAGGCGATCGCGACGTTTCCCGCGCCCGCGCTGCAAGTCGACCCTGCAGGAGAAATCGCGGCCTATCGGCGAGAAAAGCGCGCCGAGCTCGAGAGCTACCGCTGGATCGACAGAAAGACGGGAACCGTCGCAATTCCCATCGAGCGCGCGATGGAGCTGTCGGCGCAGCGGCTCTCGGCTCGTCCCGTCGAACGGGCATCGCCGTGAAACCGATGCTCGCTGCGATGGTTCTCCTGATGCTGGCCATTGTCGCCTCCGCTCACGATCACGCGGGGCTGTCCGTGGAGCAGTTGAGAAATCAGGTCGCCTTCGCGCCGGTCGCCGGCACGAGCATGCCTGCGACGGCGGGCTTCGCGGACGAGAACGGGCAGCCGATGGCGCTGCAATACTGGATTTCGGCGAGGCCCACTTTTCTGGCGCTGGTCTATTACGACTGCGAGGACCTTTGTGACGTGGTCGAGGAAAACCTGCTGGCGGCGCTGCGCGCCACGTCGCTCCAACCGGGGATCGACTACGACGTCGTGCTCGTGAGTCTCGCCGCGGAGGAGACGCCGTCGGTCGCGCGCGAGCGAAAGCAAGCGCTGCTCGCCCACGATGTCCCCCAGCAGGCGGCGGCCTGGCACTTTCTCACCGGCAATGCGGCGTCGGTCACCGAGCTTGCGCGGGCGGCGGGACTCCACTACGCCTCGGGTGCGTCCGGCGATCGTATTGCGCACCCGGCCGGAGTCCTCCTGCTCGCTCCGCCGGGACGCATCGCGCAGTATTTCCCCGGCGTGGAATTCCATGCAGGCGATCTGCGTCGCGCCGTGGTCGACGCCTCTGCTGGGCGCACCGGGACGTTCTCCGATCGCGTCTGGCTCCTGTGCCATCACTACGATCCGAGCACCGGCCGCTACGGCCCGCTGATCTTCAACGCGACGCGCGCGCTCGGCGCCGCGTCGATGCTCGGTATCGCGTTGCTGCTCGTCGTCCTCTGGCGCAACGGGCGCGGCAAGCAGCGAGCGCCGGACTGACATGGCCACCGCGGCCTATCCGCTGTTCACCGATGCCGCGACCGCGCTGGCGGCGCGCGTCGATTCGCTGTTCGTGTGGGTGTGCGTGCTCACCCTGAGCGTTGCTGCCGGAATCTTCGCGGTGATCGTCTGGTTCGTCGTTCGCTATCGCAAGGGCGCGAAGCAGGACCGTTCTCGCGTCCCGACGGCCAAACGGCAAAAGCTCCAGCGACGATTCGAGATCGCATGGTCGTCGATCCCGCTCATGCTGTTCCTGGTCGCGTTCGCCTGGGCCGCCGACCTGTACTTCGAGCACGAGACCGCGCCGGCCGGCGCAGCACCGGTCTTCGTCGTCGCCAAGCAATGGATGTGGAAGCTCGAGCACCAGGACGGCGTACGGGAAATCGACACGCTCCACGTTCCAGTGGGGCAAGCCGTGCGTCTCGTCATGACCTCGGAGGATGTGATCCACAGCTTCTACGTGCCGGCATTTCGCATCAAGCAGGACGTGCTTCCGGGCCGCTACACGTCGCTCTGGTTCACGGCGACGCGGGAGGGGCGCTTTCACCTCTTCTGCTCCGAATATTGCGGAACCGATCACGCGCAGATGGGAGGCGACATCGTCGTGATGAGCCCGGCGGACTATCAGCGCTGGCTCGAGCTGCAAGTCGATACCGGCGCGCTCGCCGTGCGCGGCCCGGCGCTTCTTGCGCGCTACGGCTGCGACGGCTGCCACGGTTCCGGCACCGTCGCCCGCGCGCCGCCACTCGCAGGCCTGTACGGCCACCGGGTGAGCCTCGCGGACGGCAGCACTATCATCGCCGACGAGGACTTTCTGCGGCAATCGCTCATGTCTCCGCGGGCGAGTGCCGTCGCCGGATATGCGCCGATCATGCCGAGCTATGCGGGACGGATGCCGGAGACCGACCTCGCGGACGTCATCGTGTATCTCGAAAGCCTCGCCGACCGGGACGCGGGCCAGTGATCATGGCATCGCCCGCCGCCGCACCGAGCTACCTCGCCGACGGACACACGCTTTCCTCGTGGCTGTGGACCCGCGACCACAAGCGCATCGCCATCCTGTACGCGCTGTCGATCACGGTGTTCTTCGCCATCGGCGGCACCGCCGCAGCGCTGATGCGCATCAACCTCCTCTCGTCCGCCGGAACTCTGGTTACCGCCGAAACGTACAACAAGCTCTTCACGATGCACGGCGTCATCATGGTCTGGTTCTTTCTCATCCCGTCGATTCCCGCGACGCTCGGCAACTTCCTCGTTCCGCTGATGATCGGCGCGAAGGACCTCGCGTTCCCGCGCCTGAATCTCACGAGCTGGTATCTCTACGTGGGCGGCGCGCTATTCACCCTCGCGTCGCTGGTGCTCGGCGGTGTCGACACCGGGTGGACTTTCTACACGCCCTTCTCGACGATGTTTTCGAACACGCATGTCGTCGCCGTCATCGCCGGCGTGTTCATCGTCGGATTCTCGTCGATCCTCACCGGCCTCAATTTCATCGTCACGATCCACAAGCTGCGCGCGCCGGGGATGACGTGGTTCCGCCTGCCGCTTTTCGTCTGGGCGCAGTACGCCACCAGCATCATCCTCGTGCTGGCCACGCCCGTGCTCGCGATGACGCTGGTGCTTCTCGCCGTCGAGCGGCTCTTCGGTGTGGGCGTCTTCGACCCTGCGCTCGGCGGCGACCCGCTGCTTTTCCAGCACCTCTTCTGGTTCTATTCGCACCCGGCGGTGTACATCATGATCCTGCCGGCGATGGGCGTCGTCAGCGAGATCATCGCGTGCTTCTCGCGCAACGAGGTTTTCGGCTACCGCACGATGGCGTATGCGATTCTGGCCATCGCCGTCATCGGATTCCTGGTATGGGGCCATCACATGTTCGTGTCGGGACAGTCGATGTACGCGGGGATGGTGTTTTCCCTGCTGAGCTTCGTCGTCGCGGTGCCGTCGGCGATCAAGGTCTTCAACTGGACGGCGACGCTCTACAAGGGCCGCATCACGCTGTCCGCGCCGATGCTCTACGCCCTCGGGTTCATCGGCCTTTTCACGCTCGGTGGAATGAGCGGGCTCTTTCTCGCCGCCCTCGCGCTCGACGTGCATCTCACCGACACCTATTTCGTCGTCGCTCATTTTCACTACATCATGGTCGGCGGCGCGGTGTCGGCCTACCTCGGCGGCCTGCACTTCTGGTGGCCCAAGATCACGGGAAAGCTCTATAGCGAGCGATGGGCTCGGATCGCCGCTGTGCTGCTTTTCATCGGCTTCAACGTGACGTTCTTTCCGCAATACCTGCTCGGCGTCGCGGGCATGCCGCGCCGATACCATTCCTACTCGCCCGAGTTCGAGTGGCTCAACATCGTGTCGTCGTGCGGTGCCCTGGTCCTCGCTTTCGGATACGTGCTGCCGCTGATTTACCTCACGGCATCGCTGCTGCGCGGGCGCAACGCGTCGGCCAACCCGTGGCATGCGACCGGCCTCGAATGGCGCACACCGTCTCCGCCGCCGACCGATAACTTCGCCGCGCTGCCGACCGTGCGAACGCCTCCATACCGGTATCGCGCATCGGCGCGGGCTCGTGGCGCACCCGAGGGAGCATCCCGGTGACAGCACCCGCTGCCGCAGCGTCGCGCGTCGAGGCGTCGGATCTCGGGATGTGGGTGTTCCTCACGACCGAAACGCTCTTTTTCGGCGCGCTCTTCTTCGCCTATACAGTGGGGCGCCTCAAGTACCCCGAAGCATTCGCCGCGGCGGGAAGGCACACCGATCTCATCCTCGGCACGCTCAACACGGCCATCCTGCTTACGAGCAGCTTGTTCATGGCGCTCGCGCTCGAGCAGACAAATCGCGGCATGCGCCGCGCTGGCGCGGTCCTACTGGAGGTGACGGCGGCATTCGGGATCGTCTTTCTCGTGATCAAGGCAACCGAATACTGGATCGACTTCCGCAATCATCTCATCCCGGGTGCCGATTTTACCTTCGACGCGAGCGACTTGCCTGGTGCGAAAGTCTTTTTCACGCTGTACTTCGTCATGACCGGGGTCCATGCGCTCCATCTGGCAATCGGGATCGTGCCTCACGCTGTTCACAGCGCGCCACGTGCGACGCGCCGGCAGCGCGCCGCAAGGCGATCGCGCACGCTGCGTCGGCTTGTACTGGCATTTCGTCGACGTCATCTGGGTCTTCCTGTTTCCCTTGTTGTATCTCGTTGCGCGCGGATGAGAGTCCTCGCCCATCCCCTGGTACGCACCTGGCTGGCTCTCATGGTGCTGCTGTTCCTTACCGTCGGCAGTTCGCTGATCGGTTCGTGGGGAATATGGAACCTCGTGATCAACCTCGCGATTGCCGCGATCAAGGCGGCGTTGATCGTTGTCGTTTTCATGGAGATCGCGAGGTCCACCCTGAGCGTGCGGGTCGCGGCGCTCACAGGGCTGGTGTGGCTCGCGCTGCTCATCGGGCTCGGCCTCGCGGATTTTCTGTATCGGCTGACGCTCGGCTAGGCCTCACGCGCAATGGCCGAGGCGGCTCCCCGCCTCGGCCGCGATTGCGCCGTAGGCGATTGCAATGCAATCGAATCAGAGTATCGTAGCAGTGCTCGCGCATACAAGAAAATCACCGGCGCGGCAGGGGACGCATGCCGTGAACGACCCGACCTCCGTCAGCCCATTTCCCCGGTACGCGCCGGGGGTGCACCGCATTCATCGGCATCCAGCGTGGTTCCGCTCGCGCGACGGACATCGCTAGCCCTCGAGATCGGTCTCGTCATCGTCATCAAGCTGGCGCTGCTCGCGCTTGCTGTGCGCATTGCTCGTCCACGTCTGGCCGCGTCCCGAAGACTCCGCCGGCAAGCGTAGTCCAGCGGTACTACGCGGCCGCCGAATCCGCCCGCCCGCCATGATTGATCCCGCCACCGTCGACCTGTCGCGCCTGCAGTTCGCGGTGACGGCGCTCTACCACTTCCTGTTCGTCCCGCTCACGCTCGGGCTGGTGTGGATGCTCGCGATCATGGAAACGGTGTACGTCATGACGCGCCGCGAGATCTGGAAGCGCATGACGCAGTTCTGGGGCGTGCTGTTCGGCATCAACTTCGCGATGGGCGTCGCGACCGGCGTGACGATGGAGTTCCAGTTCGGCACCAACTGGGCCTACTACGCGCACTACGTCGGCGACATCTTCGGCACGCCGCTCGCCATCGAAGGCCTGATGGCGTTCTTCCTCGAATCGACGTTCGTCGGCCTGTTCTTCTTCGGCTGGGACCGGCTGACGCCGGTCAAGCACCTGATCGTCACCTGGCTGGTGGCGATCGGCTCGAATCTCTCCGCGCTGTGGATCCTGATCGCCAACGGCTGGATGCAGTACCCGGTCGGATCGCGGTTCAACTTCGAGACCATGCGCATGGAAGTCACCTCGTTCAGCGAGGTGCTGTTCAATCCCGTCGCGCAGGCCAAGTTCGTGCACACCGTCAGCGCCGGCTACGTGGTCGGCGCGATGTTCGTGCTCTCGATCAGCGCCTGGTACCTGCTGCGCGGGCGCAACGTCGAGATCGCCAAGCGCTCGATGACGGTGGCCGCGAGCTTCGGCCTCGCGTCCGCGCTGAGCGTCGTGGTGCTGGGCGACGAATCCGGCTACACGCGTCTCGGAAAACCAGAAGATGAAGCTGGCCGGCGATCGAGGCGATGTGGGACACCGAGCCGCCGCCGGCCTCGTTCACCGCGTTCGGCTTGCCCGACGTGGCCGAGCGCAAGACGCACTTCGCCGTGAAAATTCCCTGGGTCATGGGCATCATCGGCACGCGCTCGCTCGACCGCACGCTGCCCGGCATCAACGAGCTCGTGGCCGAGGCCGAGGAGCGCATACGTCGCGGGCGTCATCGCCTATGGCGCGCTGCAGAAGCTGCGCGCGGATCGCAACGACAAAGCCGCGAAGGAAGCATTCGACGCGAATGTCGCCGACCTGGGCTACGCGCTGCTGCTCAAGCGCACCATGGACGATCCCACGCGCGCCACGCAGCAGGACATCGCGCTCGCGGCCGCGAGCACCATTCCCAACGTGCCGGTATTGTTCTGGTCGTTCCGCATCATGGTCGGCTGCGGACTCTGGTTCATCGTCCTCTTCGCCTATTCGTTCTGGCTGGCGTCGACGCGCGGGCTCACGCAGCATCGCTGGTACCTGCGCGCCGCCTTCTACAGCCTGCCGCTGCCGTGGCTCGCGGCGGAGCTCGGCTGGGTCGTCGCCGAGTACGGGCGGCAGCCATGGGCCATCGAAGGCGTGCTGCCGACCGCGCTCGGCGTGTCCTCGGTGTCGACCGCGCAGGTGGCCACCAGCCTCGTGGGCTTCGTGCTGTTCTATACCGCGCTCGCGGTCGTCGACGTGATGCTGATGCGCAAGTACATTCGCAAGGGCCCCGAAGGCCTGGGCATGTGGCGGCAGGCGCCCGGACCGCTTCCGTGGACTGCGAAGACGAGGCGAGCGCTGACGACGCACTAAGCGACCATGTTCTTCGACTACGAAACGATGCGCGTGATCTGGTGGCTGCTGATGGGCATCGTGCTCATCGGCTTCGCGATCATGGACGGCTTCGACCTGGGCGCCGCGGCGTTCGTGCGCGTGCTGGCGCACGACGACGACGAGCGGCGCGCGCTGATCGAGACCTTCGAGCCGTTCTGGGAAGGCAACCAGGTGTGGTTCATCCTCGGCGGCGGCGCGGTGTTCGCCGCGTGGCCCTATCTTTACGCGGCGTCGTTCTCGGGCTTCTATTTCGCCATCCTGCTGGTGCTCGTCGCCTTGATCGTGCGGCCGGTCTCGCTCAATTTCAGGAACAAGATGGACGATGCGCGCTGGCGCAACGTCTGGGACGGCTGCATCACCTTCACCGGCGTCGTGCCCGCGCTTCTCTTCGGCGTGGCCATCGGCAATCTCTTCCTCGGCGTGCCGCTGCGCTACGACGACACCATGCGCATCACCTACGACGGCGGATTGATCGGCCTGCTGCGGCCGTTCGCGCTTCTGGCAGGGCTCGTGTCGCTTGCGATGATCCTGATGCACGGCGCGACCTACCTGGCGCTGAAGGCCGACGCGATCATCGCGCAGCGCGCGCAGCGCGCGCTGAGCGTGATCGCGCCGCTCTACGCTCTGCTCTACATCGGCGCGGGCGCCTGGCTCGCGCTGGGCGTGACAGGCTTTCGCATCGACGGCCAGGCCGTCACCGGCGGACCGTCCAATCCGCTGCTGAAGCAGGCATCGATCGGCGGAAGCTGGCTCGCCAACGGGCCGCTCGGCGCGCTGGGCGTATGTCGCTGCCGCGATTGCGATCGTCGCCGCGCTGCTCACGCCGTTGCTGGTCCGCCGCGCGCGCGCACTTATCGGCCTTTGTCACAAGCTCGATGGCGATCGCGGGAACGATCCTATCGGCCGGATTCGCGCTGTTTCCGTTCCTGATGCCGTCGAGCCTCGACCCGCGCAGCAGCCTGACCGTCTGGGACGCGTCGTCCAGCCACAGGACGCTGTCGTTGATGCTCGTTGCCACCGTCGTGCTGCTGCCGGTCGTGCTCGCCTACACGGGATGGGTGTTCCGCGTCATGCGCGGACGCGTGTCGCTCGAGCACGTCCGCAAGTCCCACGGCATGTATTGATCACGTGGACGCCGGAGAGTAAGAGCGATGTGGTACTTCTCGTGGATTCTCGGCCTCGGCCTCGCGTGCAGCTTCGCCATCCTCAACGCCATGTGGTACGAGGTGCACGCCGGCGACGCGGCGACCGAAGATCCGCTCGACCGCGAGTAGCGGCGACCTACCGCCCCGCGGCCTTCTCTGCCTCGTCGCGTTCCGGCGCGGCGGCGTCCGGCCCGGAGCCGCCCAGCGCCAGGAACAGTTGCGCCGTATCGAGGTAGCGCTGCGCCCGCGCTCGCTCGAAGCCGAGGCGCGCCTGCTGATAGACGCGCTCGGCATCGAGCACCTGCAGGATGCCGACGTTGCCTTCGTTGTAGCTCTTGCGCGTGAGGTCCAGGTTGTCGCGCGCGGCATCCTGGGCGTGCAGCTGCGCATCGAGCTGCTCGGCGCCGTGATCGAGGGCTTGCAGCGAATCGGCGACCTGGCCGAATGCGATCAGCACCGTCTGCTCGTAGTTCGCGGCGCTCGCACGCATCGCGTCGACCGCGGCGCGCTGTTCCGCACGCAGCGTGCCGCCGTCGAGGATGCGGCGCGACCAGCGCCCCGATAAGACTCCACGCGTTGCTCGCGCGATCGAACAGGCGCGCGACATCGGTCGCCTGCTGCCCGGCCGCCGCGGTGAGATTGATGTGCGGATACAGATTGGCGTTGGCGACGCCGACCGCCGCCGTCGCCGCATGCAGCTGCGCCTCCGCCGCGAGGATGTCGGGACGCCGATGCGCGAGCTCGGACGGCAGGCTCAGCGGAAGGTCGCCGCGGCAACTGCACTTCGCCAGATCGAAGTCCGGCAGCTCGGCGCTCGCGGGCGGCTGCCCGAGCACGATCGCCAGCGCGTGCCGCGCGACGCTCAGCTCCTGGCGCAGCGGCGGCAGCAGCGTCGCATCGCTCGCGAGCTGGCTGTTGCGCGCTCACGATGTCGACGCGCGACACCGAGCCGGCATCGAACGCCTCCTGCACGAGCTTGAGATTCTCGCGGTCCTGCTCGAGGATGGCCTCGACGGTCGCGATCTGGGCGCGGAGCGAGGCGATCTTCAGCGCCTGCATGACTGCGTTGCCGGTGACGGCGAGATAGGCGGCGTCGAGCTGCTGGCGCTGATAGTCGGCGAGCGCGTATTGCTGCTCGACCGACCGCGCGACGCCGCCCGTGTAGTCGAGCGCGTAGCTGACGGTGGGTCCGACGGCGAAATACGTGAACGCGCGGCGGCTTCGCCGCGTCGCCGAGGAATTCGCGCGCCGTACTTCTGCCTGCCGATGCCGGCGGTGATGCCGACCTGGGGATACAGCGTTCCCGCTTGCGCGGCCGCGAGCTCCTGCGACTGCGCGAGCGTCGCCGCCGCGGCGACGAGCGTGCGGTTGCGGGCCAACGCACGCTCGACGACGTCGTCGAGCGCGGCCGATTGGAACAGGTGCCACCAGTCGCGTCTGAGCTCCTCGCCGGGAATCACGCGCTGCGCGGATCCGCCCGCCGCGTCATCGATTCGAGCTGCAGCGGCTGCGCGGTGTAGCGATCGGCGTGCGGCGGCATCGGGACGCTTGAAGTCGGGGCCCAGCGCGCACCCGCCGAGGATCGCCGCGCAGATGCCACGGCCATCGCCGATGCGAAGCGCGTCGATCGATCCGCGTCTTCATTCGATCACCACCGGCTCGTCCGCTCTTTTTGCGGCTTCCGCTTCGCAGCAGCAGCACCAGCGGAATGGCGCACAGCGTGAGCACCATCATCAGCTTGAAATCGTTGTTGTAGGCGATCATCGCCGCCTGATCGCTGACGCCGTGGTTGAGCATGGCCAGCCCCTGCGTGGTCGACGTCTCCGCCGGCGGCTGCAGGTGCAGCACGTCGCTGTACGGCGTGACCTGCTCGGCGAGCCGCGAGTGCATGATCTGCGTGTTGCGCGTCAGCATCGTTTCGACCACGGAGATGCCGATGCTGCTGCCGACGTTGCGAACCAGGCTGAACAGCGCCGTGCCCTCGTTGCGGAATTGCGGCGACAGCGTGGCAAAGGTGATCGCCGCCAGCGGCACGTAGACGAAGCCGGTGCCCAGACCCTGCGCCAGTCCCGACCAGACGACCGACGAGCTGTCCATCTGCAGGTAGAAGCCCGTCATCTGCCACAGCGACAGCGCGGTCAGGCGCGAAGCCCGTGGCGATGATGAGCCGGGTATCGATCTTGCCCATCATGCCGGCCGACGATGAACATCGCCGCCAGCGTGCCGATGCCGCGCGGCGCGGTGACCAGGCCGGTGAGCACGACCGGATAGTTCAGCAGGTCCTGCAGCATCGGCGGCAGCAGCGCCAGCGTCGCGAACAGCACGACGCCGACGACGAAAATGAATATGTTGCCGGTCACGAAGTTGCGGTCCTTGAACAACGCCGGACTGACGAACGCCGGCTTGGAGGTCGTCAGCATGTGCACGACGAACAGGTAGAAAGCGAGGCCCGAGACGGTGGCCTCGATCCAGATCTCGGTGGAGTTGAACCAGTCCTTGAGCTGTCCGCGATCGAGCATCAGCTGCAACGCGCCGATGGCGAGGCTCAGCATGGTGAAGCCGAAGAAGTCGAAGCGCGAGCGGCGAATCTGCGTTTCGGGCATGAAGGACAGGATGCCGAGGAAGGACAGGATGCCGAACGGCACGTTGATGTAGAACACCCAGCGCCAGTTGTAGTTCTCGGTCAGCCAGCCGCCGAGCGCGGGACCGAGGATGGGGCCGATGGTGACGCCCATCACCCAGATCGCCATCGCCTTTGCGTGCCGCTCGGGCGGATTGATGTCGAGCAGCACCGCCTGCGACATCGGAATCAGCGCCGCGCCGCACAGCCCCTGGAACAGGCGGGCGAGCGACGATCTCCGGCAGCGATTGCGCGAGCCCGCACAACGCGGACGCGACGGTGAAGCCCGACCACCGAAAACAGGAACACGCGCTTGCGGCCGATCTGCCCGGCGAGCCAGCCGCTCAACGGCGTCATGATCGCGGCGGCGATGATGTACGAAGTCAGGACCCACGCCATCTGGTCCTGCGTCGCCGACAGCGAGCCCTGGATGCGCGGCAGCGCCACGTTGGCGATGGTGTTGTCGAGCGCCTGCATGATCGACGCCAGCATCACCGACAGCGTGATCAGGCCTCGATGCGACGCTCGAGCCGGAAGCCTTGCCGCGCGGCTGCGGCCGTGCTCACTTGATCGCCGCGGAAGCGGCCGGCGGGACTCGCTTCCGCGGACCCGAACAGGTGGCGCCGATATTGCGGTATCGACGCTGACGTTGGCGCTCAGGCCGGCATGCAGCGGATACGCCGGCATCGGGATGCTCGAGCTCGATGCGCACCGGAAGCCTCTGCACCACCTTGACCCAGTTGCCGGTCGCGTTTTCGGGAGGCAGCACCGAGAACTGCGATCCGGTACCCGGGCTGACGCTCGCGACCCTGCCCTCGAATGTCTTTCCGGGATAGCTGTCGACCTCGACGCTCGCCGTCTGGCCGACGCGCATGTGCGTGAGCTGGTCTTCCTTGAAATTCGCCTCGATCCAGATGTTTCCGGTCGACACCAGCGCGAACACGGGCGCCGACGCGCTGATGTAGCTCCCGACCTGAAGCTGCTCGACGCGCGTCACAATGCCGTCGCTCGGCGCCTTGATCACCGTGTACGACAGATTGAGCTTGGCGCGATCGAGCAGCGCCTGCGCCTGCTGCACCATCGGATGCTGGTCCGGCGCGATGTTCGGGATTGCCGCCGAGGTTGGCGACGACCGCGCTGATCTGCTGCTGCGCGCCGGCAACGCGGGCGCGCGCTTCGTCGAGCGCGTTCGCGGCGCGATCGACCTGTGCCTGCGAGGCGATGCCCGAGCCGAGCAGGCGCTTCTGGCGGTCGTACTCGGTTTGCTGAAAGGCGAGCGTGTCCTTGGCCGACGCGAGCTCCGACTGGCGCTGCCGGTAGTTCGCCTTCAGCGAGTCGATCTGCAGTCGCGCGGCGGCGAGTTGCGCGCTCGCCTCTTCGACGGCAATGCGAAACGGCGCGTCGTCGAGGCGGAACAGCACGTCGCCTTTGTGAACCGCCTGGTTGTCGCGCACCGCGATGGCGTCGACGCGACCGGCGACGTTGGCGCTGATGGCGACGCGCGCGGACTGCACGTTGGCATCGTCGGTCGATTCGAAGCGTCCGCCGGTGAGATAGAAGTACGCGGCGGCGGCGACGACGATCACCGGCCCGAGCAGCATCAGCGGAAGGCGAAGGCGTCGCCGCCAGTGCCGCACGGGCGAAGGCTGCGGAACGTCGATAGGCTGCCGCTGGTTGCCTCAGTTGGCTTAGTTGCCTAGTTGCCTCGGTTGGCTCAGTTGGACTCGGTGCTTCCATGATCGTCAGGGCGCGCCGGGTCGTCCGGCTCGGGTGCGCGCGCCGGCGGGCTTCGATCGCACCGCCGTTGCGGGACCGGCGAGACGCGGCCTCGACGGGTTGATCTTCGAGCGCGCAGACATTGGCGTGCATGCGCTCCAGCAGGCGTCATGAAGACCTCGCGATCCTGCCGGCTGATGCCTGCGAGCGTCTCGGCGCGGGTGAGCTCCGACACGCGCCAGATCTGGTCGAGCAGCGGCTTGGCCTTGCGCGTCAGATAGAGGCGTCGCGCGCGGCGATCCGCGGGGTCGGGACGGCGTTCGAGCAGGCCGTCGGCTTCCATGCGATCGAGGATGCGCACCATCGTCATCGGCTCGAGCTCGGCAAGCTCGGCGAGCCTGGCCTGGCTCACGCCCTCGTTCTTTTCGAGGCGCACCAGGACCTTGCACTGCGGTAGCGTGAGCGAGATCGCGCGCGCCCTCTGCTCGAAGCGCAGGACATACCTGCGGCTGACGTCCTTGAGCAGAAACCCGAAGTTTCGCAGGCGATCCATGGGATATTCGATGGTTTCGATGTCGCGAGAGGCGAATGGCCGCGAGATCGCCCGCCCGTGCCCGTCGCTCTCGGCTCGACCGGCAGGATCTCCTGATCGCGCGGCTTCGCCGGTCCGCCGCCGGACGGATTAATAACTAACTATATAATAACAAAAGTGACGGTATCAGCCGCCAAGGCGATCCGTCAAGCGGCGCGGCGCCAATGATCGAAAGCGAGAAATGGTCCGGGCGATAGTGCGCCCGTGGACTTCTGCCAGCCAAGGCCGCGGCCAGGTGCGGAGTGCCACCGGACGGAGCGGCGAGCCGGGTGATCAGAGCCCGACGGTGGCGACGCCGCTGCCGACCCGCCACTCGCCGAGCCACTGGCGGAAGCGTCCGGACTTGCGAGCATCGGCGGTTTGGCCGTGCCACGCCGCGAACACCGCGCCCTCCTCGGCGAACATCATGACGGCGTCGATGCCCTTCGAGCGGCGCAAGGTCTCGACGGCCTGCGCCGGCGTCTGCGCGATCGGCCCGGCGACGTTGAAGGAAGTGTTGACCGCGACTTCCACGCCGATCCTGCGGCCGAGCGCCTTGAGGTACGCATAGCTGAGCGGATCGGTGTGCTCGCGCACGATTTGCAACCGCCCCGTTCCGTCGGCGTGGATCACGGCGGGAATGCGCTGGAGCGCATCGGGTCTCGCGCGCGCCGTCAGCACCATGTAGTTGTAGGCGTTGTAGTTGTCGTCGGAGGCGCCGTCCGAGAGATCGAACCAGCGCTTAGCCGCGTCGAGCGTCATCATTGGCGCGAGCGGCCGGATCGCCTCGCGGTACTTCACACGCTCGTTGAGCACTTCGCGCGTGCGCGGATTGCACGGATTGGCAACGATGGACCGGTGTCCGAGCGAACGCGGTCCGGTCTCGGCCGCTCCCTGGAAAATGGCGATCACGCCGTCCTGCGCGGTGATGAATGCCATCAGGTCTGCAACGGCGTCGCGGCGCTCGGGCGAAGAGACGTCGCCGAGACTCGTCCATGCGATGTCGGGCGCAGCGTCGAGCGCCGCCCGAATCTCGACTTCCGTCGGCGCGAGTCCACAATAGAACGCGTGCTCCATCGGTGGCCCGATGCGCGCGCCCGCAAGTTGCGCGAAGCAGTAGGCGGCGCCGATCGGAACGCCGGCGTCGTTGGGCACCGGCGGCACCCAGAGATGCAAGCGCGTGCGCTTGCCCAGCACGCGCTCGTAGTACGCCTCGTCGAAATGATCGAGGAGGCGCATGTTCGCGATCGCGTTCAACGCGGTGCCACCGGTCAGCACCAGCCGGTCGCTGCCGGTTTGCGCAATCATGAATTCGATGATGTGGATGAGTGCGTCCTCGAAGACCATCTGGGTCGCGGCGGCCTTGTCGAGACGCTCCTGCGTGTCCGCCTTGTGCCGGATATCCTCCACGCGAAGCACTGCGTCCGGGTTCCACATGTCCTTCGGCGCGACCGGCGCGCCGAGAATGCGCTTGAGCTCGGGCGTGTACGGATCGTCGAAGACATCGCGGTGCCAGTTGGCGAGCGCGCGATTGAGGTAGACCTGCCCGTCCGGCTGCAGGCTCAATATGGCGCGCAGCTCCGCGTAATAGGGATTCGTTTGCCGGTCGGCGTTGCCGTAGGCCGCCGCGCCCATGTACCGGCCCTCGCTGCTGAGCCAGGTCCAGCCGCCCTGGGTCGAGCTGATCACGCCGTAATACGTCCCCAGGGAATCGAACACGCTGTTGTTGCAGCGGAGGAGGCGCATCGCCCCGTCTTCGACGACGTAGAGCGATATCGCGCCCAGATCGCCGGTGCCGTCGAGCACCGAGATCATGACCGGCGTCTTGCTGCGGCCGAACGGCGACACCGAAAACGAGAACCAAGCGTGATTCTCGTGGTGCGGCATGCCGATGATGGGGACCGGAGCCGGAAGCTCCAGGATCCGGCCGAGATGACGAGGCGCGCGCGTGGCGGGATCGATGTTGCGAACGCTCAACACCGGACTCTCGTGCGCTCTGAAAAGGCTCAGGCTCGCCGGAAACTCCTCGAGAGCCGTGCGCACGACCGTGGCGGCCAGGGCCGCGTAGTCCCAGGTGCCAAGCCACGCCGCGATGCGCTCGGGACCGATCCCCATCCTTCGCATCGTGCTCCGCAGCTCACGCAGCGAGTGACGCGGGAAATCGGTGCTGTGCTTCTTGCCCGAAAAGCGCTCTTCTTCGTTGTTGCAGATGAGGCGCGGCCCGCGATCGCGCGAAACCTCGATCAGGGCGACCCCCGAGTTGTGCATGCCGGTGGCGCCGATGCCTGCGAGGTAGACCGTCTCTCCGCGCTCGATGCTCGCGCGGACGGAATCGAGCCGGGCGCGGGCGAAGCGGCTCGCCGGGCGGAAAATCTTTTTGCGCGCGTAGAAGCGCTCGAACAGCGTCCGCGTGACCCGCGACACCGCCGCCGCGAAGCGCGGATAGCGGGGGCCGATGCGGATGGCCGAGCCGGGAGATCTCAATCTGTCGGTCGCGCGGGAGTTGCGGAGGCGCGTGATTCTACTACGTTGCCGCCGTGCAATCTTCCCTTATTTGTACGTTTACGTACGAAGCTATTGCGGATTCTCAGCGATGCTGACGAGCACCTGACGATCGCCGCAGGGGGCGAAATGATAGAAATTCGCGAACTTCTTGCCTTTCGAGTTCACTCCCTCCGCCTTGACGTAGGCGGTGCCGGGCCGCGCCGTGAACTCGTCGGGAGCGCCGGGCTTGAGGAAACGATCGGCGTACACGGCGAAGTCGGCATCGATGCCCTCCAATCCCCGTATCGCCGCGCTCTGCTTCGCGTCGAAGCCCTGCGCGGCCAGAAGAGCCTTGAGGTTTCGCTTCACCGCCGCCTCATGCAGCGCTTGATACGCCGCGGTGACCGCCTGCTCGGTGGGCCGCGGCGCGGTCTTGTCGGCGCGATTGCCCTGCGACCGATCGCTTTCGCTCACCTCGTTGACCCTGGGCTTCGAGATCGGCAGGTCGAAGTCGAAGTTGCCCTCCCGCCTGTGCAGAACGCTGCCGACCGCACGGTCGGAATCGTCCTTCATCCGGCTCGACCAGTAGCGACCGCCGACGTCCTGCTCGCGGCTGCTGCCGCCGAATGCGCTTCCGGCGGCGAAGTACTTCGACGTGCCGTGAAGGAGCGTCACCTCGAGATACTTGGCGTCGCGCAGCTCCGTGAGGAAGCGCGCCTGCGTCATCGGACAGGCCGAGTCGGCAATCATGGGCGAGGCGATGGGCTTGTTGGTGACATAGACCACCGTACCGGCGCCGGACGTCGCGGGATAGGCAATGCCGTCGACCACGTCGAATTCGCCGATGTTGACCTCCCTGTAATGTCCCTTCACCGGCGCGGGATAGCTGTAGGGCGCGATCTTCTCCTCCACGACTTTGCGCGCGCCGCTCGCGGCCTGCTTTTCCGAGGCGGCAGAAGCAGGCTCTTCCTTTCCGCAGCCGATCATCGCAAGCGCGGCAATGAGGACGGCGATGGCGCCGGTCCGAGCAGGTCTCATCGGAGGCCTCCTTGGTATCGGAATCGTCCTGGTGAGGCGGACCGGCATGCCGGGTTGCCAGTGATGGCATTTCAGGAAGGGACCACGGATGACCCGATTGCGGACGAGGCGCCGTGGTCCGCTTCCGCATCTACCTGCTGACCAGGCACTGAGCGCCGTCGATCTTGAAGTTCTGCGTCGTGGTCTCGCTGCTGCTTCCGTTCTTGTCCTTGGTGGTCTTCTTGACCGTCAGCACCGCGGAGGGCCCATCCACCACGAGAAGACCGTTGGCCTTGATGTCGGCCGAATACTGCGCCTCGGTCTGCGACATGTCCTTCATCATGCCGCTCATCATGGTGCGATCCTTCTCAGGCATCTTCGACCACTGGTCCTGCATTTCCTTGGTCGTCAGCTTGTTCGCGTCGTCCATCTTGCCGGCATGAACGAGGCCCATTTGCTTGACGGAGACCTTGCCGCACGGATGATCGAGAATCGCCGCACCCTTGATCTCGGATTTCGCCGCTGCAGCCCCGGTCGCGGCCAACAACATGACGGGCAGAGCTGCGCTGATGACAAATGCTGATAAATGACGATGCTTCATTGATTTTTCCTTCCCTGGCGAAGTCGGCGACAGACTCCGACCTCGCATGCTCGCTGATTGAGGGTCTGTCCCTCGTCCTCTTTGTGTTTGTTCTCGTTCGGCGCGAGCCGTTGCGGCCGCGCGAACGGCATCCATTGTGACCGAATTGGCCCTGGGCGACCATATGAAATGCCGAGTGTCACATCATGCCGGCGGGCGACTCCTACACACGCGAAGACTTGTAGTGTTCTATTTGCTATACGCTCCGCGAAACGCCGGTCGCCGACTACGATCACGGCGCGGGCAAAGCCTTCGTCAACGCGCCATTGGTGATGGCTTTGTCCGCCACGGACAACGTTCCGCTGGCGTTCACATCCTTGAGATAATTCGCGGCGGTCACGGCTTGCGCCAGTTGCGCGTTCACCAAGGCGACGTCGGCCACGCTCACCACGCGGTTCTGATTCACGTCACCGGCAAGAAACCCGACACGCACGGACGCCGTGCCGCCAGCGCCGCCATCGGACGACGACACACCCGTCAGCGAGACGGTGACGTACTGCCGGTCGGCAACAGCCGACAGGCCGACGATGATGTCGTTACCGCTGAAAGTCGTCGTAGCCGCGGTCCCGGTTCCTTCCGTGACCATCGCCGCAGCGCCGTTGATCGGTTTGTCGAAGGTCAATACGATCGTCGGCGTCGAGCCGGTCCGCGGCTCGGTTGTCGGATTGGTGGCAACGGCGGACAGCGGAAGGTCGAAGGTGCCGGCTGCGCCATGCGTCTTTCGCGACACGGCGTGCTGAAATACCGGCGCCGGCCGGAGCGCTCGCGGTCGTGATGCGACCGATCCAGGCGGCAGACGTCTGCGTGAACCAGACATTCCCGTCCGGGCCGGACGTAATGCCATAAGGCTCCGTGTCGGCGGGAATACCCGCGCTGAATTCCGTGACAACTCCCTGTGGAGTGATCCTCCCGATCGCGCCGTCGATTTCGGTGAACCACAGGTTGCCGTCCGGACCTGCCGCGATATCGATCAGCCCCGTTCCGGGCGTAATGCCCTCGCTGAACCAGTGAAACGCCTGCCGTGGTAATGCGCCCGATCCGATCGATGCCGTGTTCGACAAACCACAAGTTGCCGTCCAGGCCGGCCGTGATGCCTGCAGGATTCGCGCCCGCCGTGATCCCAGTGCTGAATTCCGTGACGACTCCCCCGGGCGTGATGCGTCCGATCGCGCGACTGGAAGCCTTCGGTGAACCACAGGTTGCCATCCGGGCCGGCGGTGATGCCGTCGAGAGCCGGGCTGGACGTGATGCCGGTACTGAACTCCGTGACGACTCCGGCTGGTGTGATCCGGCCAATGATCGGCTCGAATTCCGTGAACCACATGTTGCCGTCCGGTCCAGGCGCCATAAAGAGCGGAGGTGAGCTTATGCCGTGGCTGAACTCGGTGACAACGCCGACCGGGGTGATCCTCCCGACGCGAGTCGCGCCGAATTCCCCGAACCACAGGTTTCCGTCGGGACCGGCGGCGATGCCCAAGGGCTCGCCGGGAGCCGTAATCCCCGTCGTGAATTCGGTCACGACGCCGAGCGGTGTGATGCGCGCGACCGCGCCGCGCGCAAGGATGCTGCCCTCCGTGAACCAAAGGTTGCCATCGGCTCCGCTCGTGATGTGCTGAGGCTTCGTCAGTGGGGTAATTCCGGTTTTGAACTCGGTCACGACCTGCGCGCGCGCCACTCCGGCGCACAAGGTGATAACGGCGAACGCGATGCAACCCGCAATCACCGCTCGCGCGGCGGGGAGGTTGCGTCTCGGCCGCGGGATCTGCGAGAACGTCGATTCGAAGTGTCTCATTGCGCGAAGCTCCCCATTGGCCGGCGTCTTGCGAACGCGTTGAGGCCAGTATGGAGGCCGGTACCTGTCCGATACCTAACAGATTCCAAAGTCGCCGCGCGACGTTTGGATGGTCATGCCGTCGGCACGGGCGTCGCCTTTGCGGAGGGTGCGCGCGCAATCCAACGCCGTGCGGCACGGCCCGCATCGGCGCGATTATCGGCGCGCAGCGCGCGCAGGATCACCGACATATGGCCCTTGACCGTGCGCAGGCCGATGCCGAGCTCGCCGGCGATAGCCTTGTTCGAGCAGCCCTGTGCGATCAGATTGAGCACATCGTACTGGCGCGACGTGAGATTGAGCGGGCCTGTCCCGCGCCGTGAGCCGGGCGCTGCCCGGTACGCGAAGCTCGCGTGCGCGTGCGCGAGGTGGTTTGCACGAACGCATACGTTGCCGGCGATCGCCAGGCGCAGCGCGGCCGCGAGAACGTCGGCGGACGCCGACTTTGGCACCACGACGTTGACGCCGGCAAGAAGCATGGAGCCCGATGTCGCGGCATCGGAGCACGACGCAAGCGCGAGGAGCAATGCGCTCGGCCAGTGGCGTCGCAAGCCCGCGATCTCGTCAGCGCCGAAGAGGGCTGCGTCGAACCACGCGGCGTCGATCCGCTCCGTTCTGCGCAAGAGTGCGCGCGCGGTTTCCGCGTCGGCCACTTCAATGAATTCGCACGGTGCATCGATTTGCAGCGTTACCTGCTTCAGGCCCTCGCGGACGAGTGCGTGGGCCTCGGCCAGAAGTACGCGCATGGATTGGATCCGTTGTAGAGGGTCGCGGAAGTCCGCCGCGAGTCCTGCAGCGTAAGGTACGGTACCTTACCGATGCCTAACGGATCGCGACTTAAGGGGCCCGTGCGGGCCGGATCACTTCTGGTAGATCGACTTGAACAGGGCTTCGGTGTCCGGCGACGGGGGTATCCCGAGTTGCACCGACAGCATTTCGCGGCAGCGGCGATAGACGCGCGCGGCCTCCGCCGGCTCGCCGCGCGCGAGGTGACCTCGTATCAGGCGCCGATAGAGCTCCTCGGCGAGGCTGTCTTCCTCGAGAGCGCGCTCGTACAAGGCGATGGCCCGCGGCCAGTCGCCTGCCTGCTCCCAATAGCGACCGGCGTCCGCGAGCGAGCGGCGGAAACGGTTCTGCCAACGACCGCGCGCAGCGAGCGACCATCGCTGCGGATCTCGCTGCCGAGAAAGGGGCCCACATAACGTGACAAAAGGCGCTGGCCGAGACGGTCGACTTGCGCCGCATCGGCCTGAGTCTGCAACGTGGTTTGCAACGCCTCGACGTCGCGGTCGAAGGCCCAGACGTCGAGCCATACCCGCTCCGAATCGAGCCCGACCTTTCCTTCCTCGATGCGAATCGCATCCGGCTCGTTCAGTAGCTTCCGCAGGCGCGAAATGACGACGTAGAGCGCTGACGCCGCGGCCGCCGGCTCGCCGTCGGGCCACAACACATCGCAGAGCTTCTGCTTGGCGATGCCGCGACCTCCGAGTGCGGTCAAAACCTTGAGCAGCTCCATCGGCTTCTTTTGGGTCTTACCCTCAAAGATCAACGGCTCGCCATGGCGTTGCACCTTGAATCCGCCGAGCGCATGAATGCGGATCGCCCACGGCCACGATTCGGGCGCATTGTCCGGCGGGGCGATATTACGCGATTCGATCAGCCTGCAGATGAATTCGCTCTCGATATCATGCTCGAGCGCGAGCACGCACAGCTTGGCGCCGAATTCCGGGAAGCCGTCGAAGGTGTCGTAGAACTGGCGTTCACGGATCGACCCCCATGCCCGCGAGAGTAGTGCGTGGCCGTTGGCCTTCCCCGCGCTCATCGCTTCATAAGCCTCGGTGAGCGCGATCATGTCGCGGACTTCGTCCACGTAGTGGCCCGGCACCAAATCGGCGGCCTGGCGCAGCAGATCACGGGCTGTCGCAAAATCTGTCGATGAGCAGACGCGCCTGCGCCGCATTCACCACGTATGGCGCATAGGCCAAGGGCGGAAACTCGAGCTCGATGGCGTATTTCAGGGCGCGCGACGAGTGGAACACCGCGCGGTCTCCCTGACCCTTCATGCGCGCGATCTTCGTCCTCAGAAACTCGAGGCGCAGCATATCGCCTAGGTATGCGGGATCGGCCACCACCTCGGCCACCGCGAGCGCGCGCTCGCCGTAGGCAACGTTGCGCGCGGGCATACTGCGGTCCACGTCGATCACGGCCAGCCAGAATAGGATGTCCCGGAGTCCGTGCTCGTCGGCGAGCTTCCGCACGCGGTCTTCGGCCTCCTGCGCCTGCTGCGGCTCCTTGGCATAGCGTGCAATGCGTGCCCAGTAGATGAGCCAATGGCCCAGGCGGTGGGGCGACAGATCCTCGCGCTCCATGCTGGGTCGCAAAAGACGTAGGACGCGCTGTCCCAGCGCGCGCAGTTCGCGAGGCTCGCTGTAGTAGACCACGAGCCGGCCGGCGGCAAATCTCGTATTGACGTCGAGATCGAGCTCGAGCAGCGCTCGACGATGCGCTCGACGCAGGATTCCAGAAACGAGTCGGTCGGCGCGAAGAAAAGCAGGCCGGCGAGCAAACCGGAAAGAGCCAGGAGCTCCTCGGCGTGGTCGAGCTCGATGGAAAATTCCGGTCACGCGCGATCGCCAGGCGTTCGATGTGCTCAGGAAATCGGCGATAGTTCGCTCGTATCTGTCCGGTGATCAGTAGCGCCGCAGACGCGAGCGATGCGCTTTTGGTGTCGCCTTGAGCGAGCGAGGCATCGAGTGCGGTATTGAGTATCTGGGATGCCGCGTGCTCGCCTCGATGCGATGCCGCGAGGCTGAGCGCGTACCCGCTTTCGTGATCCGGCGCGGATCCAGCAGAGGTCTTTGCGCGGTGCGCCTTTGGCATCGTATCGAATCACTGTTTCGCGAAATGAAGATCGCAGGCGCGCAACTCGAGCCGGCGTCCGCTCCCGCGATTGGAGTCGAAGTGGGCAGCGACGTGATAGGCGAAGGGAGTGCCTTGGGCGGCGCTCTTGTTGGAGTACTTGGGATTGTCAGTCAGGCCGTGCGCATCGAGCGTGGCGTTGCCATCCGGCGCAATCGCGCCCTGGAGCCTCAGCCATCCGGGCGTGCCTTCGGCATTGCGCTCGCCACGAAGAAAATTGTTCTTCACTAAGGCGTCGAAGGTATACGTGTAGCCCAATGCGCCTTCGCCGG
This sequence comes from uncultured Acidimicrobiaceae bacterium, assembly GCA_963824445.1. GTDB lineage: Bacteria > Actinomycetota > Acidimicrobiia > Acidimicrobiales > RAAP-2 > Bog-473. The sequence continues at coordinate 688,204 of CAWGPG010000007.1, forward strand.
ACGGAGCGCAGGCCACCGTAACGTTCCACGTGCCGTCGAAGCGGCCATCGCCGGCGGCCGCGCCGGGCGCCGGCGACGCCGGTGCGGCGTTGGCAAGTTTGGCGAGCGCTCTCGCCCTGCGGTCGCGACGCCGGCGTCGGCCAGGCTGCGCGTCACGGATTCCTCCACCTGCGGCGGATGCGCGCGGCGCTCGCCTCGCCCTCGGCGCGCAGGCGCTTGGCCATCGCCTCCGACTCGGATTTGCTTCGCGCCGCTCGAGCGGCCTCGGCATCGGCCTTCGCGCGCGAAAGATCCTCCTGGGCCTGCTTCCTGAGAGCCTCGGCGTCGGCTCGCGCCTGCGCATCGGAGTCCGTCGACGATGGCGGCGGTTGCCACGGCCGGTGCATTCGTCGCGGGCATGGGCGCCGGCGTCGCGGCAGGCGCGGCGGCGGTGGTCGCGTTGCGTTGTCGGCCGCGCCGAAACGCAGAAATCCCGTCTGCCAGGCGGCAACCGCGGCGATCGCCACCACCGCGGCGCCCGCGAGGGCCCACGGGAATCCCTTGCGGCTGCGCGGGCTGCTGCTGAACCGATCTCTGCGGAATGCCGGTGCCCGACACCCGATAGACGCGGATGGGACGCGAGATGTTCTTCAGCGCCTGCTCGCCGATGTCCTTGAAGCCAAGGTCGAGCTTGCCCGTGATCTGGTCGTAGACGCTCGATGAAATGCAGATGCCGCCGGGTTCGGCGAGGGTCTCGAGGCGCGCGGCGACGTTGACGCCGTCGCCGAGCAGATCGTTGTCCTTGACGACGACATCGCCGAGATTCACGCCACGCGAAAATACATCTGGCTCTCGTTGGGCAGCGTGTCGTTTCGCGTCTTGAGCGCTTCCTGGATTTCGACCGCGCAGCGCACCGCTTCGACGACGCTCGCAAATTCGGCGAGCACGGAATCGCCGGCGGTGCTGATGATGCGGCCGCCGTGAAAGGTGATGATTCCGTCGATGACGGCGCGGTGCGCCGCCAGCACGCGTATGGTGCCCTCCTCGTCCCTGCCCATCTGCTGGCTGTAGCCGACGGCATCCGCGGCCAGGATGCAGGTCAGGCGACGCTTGACGCTAAGCGGGTCCACGATTCCTCCGGGGTTTTCGACCGTACGATCCGGACGATGGCTCGCAATCATGCACGGATAGGCATGAAGCGGCAACGCTCCCGAGCCGATGTCGCTGCACAATCGAACCGGCACGCAGTTAGGGTCTGCTGCGCTAGGCCGTCATAATTGCTGCAGCAGAGCTTGCCGGACCGATGCGACCGATCGATCGACGTCGCGGGCATCGGTTTGCCAGTTGCAAACCGACACGCGCATGCATCGCTTTCCGCGCCACGACGTGTTGCTGAAGAACGCCTCGCCCGCCGCGGCCACTCTGCGCGCGATCTCGTCGGTTCGGGCGTCATGGTCGGCCTCGTCCGCACCGGGACGAGGGTCGAGAAAACGCACCAGTCCTTGGTTGATCTGCGGCTCCCAAATCATCTGCGCGCCGGGGAGGGAACCGATGCGCGTCACAATCGCGTGCGCGGCCTCGCAATTGCGATCGATCAACTCGCCGATGCCGCGCTTCCCTAGCTGGCGTATCGCGGCGTACGTCGCGACGCCCCGTGCGCGCCTCGACCATTCCGGGTTCCAATCCTTAGGCTCGCGCACATCGTCATGATGGGAAACGTAGCTCGCCTGGTAGGACATCGCGCCGCGATGAGGTCGCGGATGCGCGACGAACGTGTAGCCGCAGTCGTACGGAACGTTCAGCCACTTGTGTCCGTCGGTCGCCCAGGAGTCCGCGGTGTCGACGCCCCGAAGGCTCGCTCGATGCCGCTCGCTGGTGTTGACCCACAAGCCGAACGCGCCGTCCACGTGCACCCACGCGCCGTGGCGATGCCCAATCGGAATCAGGTCGCTGAAAGGGTCGAATGCACCGATGTTGAGGTCACCGGCCTGCAACAGGACGATGGTCGGCGCGCCGGGCTCTTTCCGCAGTGCCTCATCGAGCCGCGGTGCCTCGAGCCTGCCCGCTTCATCGACGGGAAGCGCCTCGATCGAGGCCGTTCCCAGGCCGAGGAGTCGCGCCGCGCGCGGAATGGTCCCGTGGTATTGGTCGCCACTGACGATGCGAATGCGCGGCGCGCCGCAAAGACCATCGCGCTCGACATCCCATCCGCGGCGCGCGAGAAGCTCGTTTCTCGCGGCCGCGAGCGCCGTCACATGCGCCATCTGGCAGCCGCTGGTGAGTGCGAAGCTTGCATCCTCCGGCAGTCCGAGCAGTGTCTTGAGCCAGCCGCCGCAAACCTCCTCGATCACCGCGATGGCGGGGCTGCAGGCGTAGGACGCGGCGTTTTGATCCCATGCGCTGCAGAGCCAGTCGGCGGCGAGCGCGGCGGGCAGCGAGCCACCGATGACCCATCCGAAAAATCTTCCGCCGGCGCTGCCCATCAGGCCCCCGGCAACGTCGGTCACGAGATCGTCGACGACTCGCTCGGCTGAGACGCCCGCAATCTCGAGCGGCTTGTCCAGTCGCTTCCGCAAGGTTTCGAGCGAAGCGGTCGCCGCCACCGGGCTGCGGTCAAGATCGCTCAGATAAGCGAGCGCATGTCCCAGTGCACGCTCGAGCGGTAGCGAAAAGGATGAATCGTCCGTCGTCGCCGGCGTAAGACCCAGAGCGTCGTCGATCATGTTTCTCTCCGTATCGGCGGCGTCGCACTTCGTCTCGCGTCACGACCGCCATGGGGCGTCATTTTACGCCGCGCTGGATCTGCGCCATGTGCGTCGGAGCGGCGCCCGTCCTCGGGGGACGGATCACCAGCATCGTCGGAAACCAATTCGAACGTCGTAGTGCCCGCGATGGTTGTGGGTCTTCAGCCAGTGCATCGGCGTTCGATTCTCGCAGGCACTGCGCGTGGCGTTGCCCGTCTATGTCGTTTTCCTTGCCACAATCGCTTCCGCGATCTATCTTGCGAAGCTTGTTCTCTGGCTGCCCAAGCAGGTCATTCCCGAATCGGTGGGATGCTTCAAGAATCCGAGCGGGCCCGGATACATCTGTCCGCCGTAACGATTGAGAAACTCAACGCTCCTTGTCATCGTCGCGCTTGCCGGGTTCGTCGGTCTCGCCGGCGCCCAAGACAGCGCTCCCATCAGGATCGTGATCGCGTTTCCACCCGGCGGTCCGGTGGACCTGGTCGCACGCGTCCTGGCGCAGGGTCTCGCGGAAGATCTCGAGCAATCCGTGATCGTGGAAAACCGTCCGGGCGCAAACGGCGCGATCAGCGCTCAGATGGTCGCCAAGGCCGCGCCGGACGGGATGACGCTGTGGTTCACCAGCGCCGGCGCGGCGGTGATGAATCCCGCGCTCTACGAGGGCCTCGCCTATGACATGCAGCGTGACTTCGCGCCGGTATCGCTAGGTCGTGAACAACGTCGAGGTGCTCGTGGTCAATCCCGCCAATCCGGCGAAGAGCGTTGCCGACCTCGTCGCGCAGTCCAGGCAGGGACAGAATCCGATTCCGATCGCGTCCTCGGGGATCGGCAGCATGCCGCATCTGGCGATGGAATTGCTCGCCGATTCGAGCGGAGCGAAGCTGCTGCACGTCCCGTACAAGGGCGCGGCGCCAGCGATCGCGGACGTCATGGGAGGACAGGTGAGCGGATTCTTCGGCGATGTCCCGGGGCGTGATCGGATTCATCAAGGGCGGCAAGCTCAAGGCGCTGGGGATCGCCGCGCCTTCGCGGCATCCGCTGCTGCCCGACGTGCGCACACTGGACGAGCAGGGCATCCACGGCGTCGAATCGAACAACTGGTACGCGCTGTTCGCGCCCGCGAAGACGCCGCCCGCGCGCATCGAGCAGCTCAACGCAGCCGTGCGCCGCGTGCTGACGACCGAGCCATACCGAAAGCGCTTGCTCGACTCCGGCGCCGAGCCGACGCCGTCGAGTCCCCGAGCAGCTCGCAGCGCTGGTCAAGGCCGACACCGCCAAGTGGGGCCGGATCATCCGCGACAAGAAGATCAAGGGCGAATGAGCACCGGGATCCACGCATTCCGCTGGTCGAGCCGGGAACGCCGCTCCGAGCTCGCGTCGATCGAGGAGGCGATCGTCGCCGAGCGCGGTCGCATCTCGGCTGCTGTATCAGGCGCTGCTCAACAGCGCGCCGCTCGCCGAAGGCTGGGAAAAGCTCCTCACGGCGGTCCGCAATCGCAGCTCGCTGCCGCCGGATCTGCGCGAGCTCGTGATCCTGCGCGTTGCGGTGTTGAATCGCGCGCCCTTCGAATTCGAAGCGCACCTTCCTGTCGCCAGGAAAGCAGGCGTCGACGGAGGAGAAGCTCGCCGCGCTTCGACTCGCCGCACATCGGCGCGCCGTTCAGTCCTCTCGAGCAGGCGGCGCTAGCGTTGACCGACGTCATGACGCGCGACGTGCAGGTCCCGGACGCGGTGTTCGAGCCGCTGCCCGGCATTTCGATGTCGCGGGCGATGACGGAGCTGGTCGCGACGATCGCCGCCTACAACATGGTGTCGCGTTTCCTCGAGGCGATGCGCATCGGGCATTGACGGCGATGCACGCTGGAATTGTCGGGGCTGCCAGGCACCTACGGCGGTTGCCCCGCCGATGGCGGATCAGGACGGCGCGAATTGCATCAGCGTCTTCGCGTATGCCGGCGCGGTCGGCTCGTGCATGAAGTAGACGTGGACATCGCTCCACGACGTGGCTTCCAGTCGCCGCGCCCACAGCCGTAGATCGTCGTCCGAGTACGTTTCGAGCCGCAGGCGGACGTAGCCCCACGGCGCGGTCTCCACCAGCGGAGGCGGTGCGTTGTCTTCGCGCTCCGACAGACACAACGCAGCGCCGGCGCCTTTGAGTTCCGCGTAGACGTCGTCCGCAAACCAGGTGTCGTTACGAAACTCGAAAGCGGCGCGATGGCCCTCCGGAAGGAGTGTCAGGAACGCGGTCAGGCGCGGCAGATCCTTCTTCAGGTTGGGTGGCAACTGGAACAGGACGGGCCCCCGCTTCGCGCCGAGCGAGGCGAGGGTCCGATAAAGAAATTCCACCGAATCGGCACAGGACTCGACCTTGATGCGAGATATGTGGGTGATCCGGCGCGTCGCCTTGATCGCGAAGCGGAAATTCTCAGGCGTCGTCGCTGCCCAATTCTCGAGCACCGATGTCTTGGGCATGCGATAAAACGTGTTGTTGATCTCGACGGTCGGCAACCGCTCGGAGTAGAAGGGAAGCATCTCCTCGGGCTTGATCTTCTCCGGATAAAACGTGCCCTTCCACTCCTTGAAGGAATAGCCACTCGCGCCTGCCCGGACTCTTGAATTTGCCACCGGTCACCTTCTGTTGCGACTTGGTCGCACGCGAAGCGAGTGCGCAACGCCGTGTTTCCAAGTTACTCGATTCCATCCGCTCAGTAAACGCTTGACGCGGCATCGATCGTTTGTTACCTTTGTACCATGGTAACGAGTATCGAGCGTGTCCAGACGGGCGTGCGGATGGAGAAACGCCTGGTAAAGGTCCTCAAGGCCGTCGCCGAATTCCACGACGTGTCGCTGGGCGACCTGATCGAGGGGATCGTGCTGCACGCCTTCGAGGGCAAGGCACCCTTCGGTCTGGAATCGATGCGCCGCATCGCCGAGTTCAAGAAGATCTACGGGCTCGATCTGAACGCGTCGCACGCGCACACGCTCGTCGAAGCAAGCGCGACGAAACGCGCACAGAGGCGAGGCAAATGAGCGCCCCCGCGAGCGGGACCTCCCCCGCGAGCAACCGCGACTTCGTGGATGCGTTCGAGGCATGCGCGGTCGCGAGCGAGAACTTCCGCCACGAAGACCACGTTCGCCTCGCCTGGATCTACCTGCGCGAGCGACCGTTGCTCGAGGCCATCGATCGCTTCACGGCCTCGCTCCAGCGCTTCGCGGCGCATAACGGCGCTCCGACGCTGTACCACCAGACGATCACCTGGGCGTACCTGCTGCTAATCCACGAACGCATGCAGCGCGATAACGCGCCGCGGGATTGGCTCATGTTCCGCGCTGCGAATCCCGATCTCTTCGATCGCAAGCCCTCGATCCTGGAGCGCTACTACCTGCCCGAAACCCTGAAGTCCGACGTCGCACGACGGGTGTTCGTGCTCCCTGACGCGGGCATCGGCCACGGCATGCGCTGAATCGCATTCACTTCGGCCGTAGCCGCCGTACCCGTAGAATTCCGGCATGCCGAAAGACAGCCTCAAGGAATACTCCGCCAAGCGAACCTTCACCGCCACGCCCGAGCCGGGCCCTGCGGTTCACGCGGCGGCAGGCGGGCCCCTGCTGTTCGTCGTCCAGCAGCACGCCGCGAGCCGATTGCACTACGACTTCCGCCTCGAATGCGACGGCGTGCTCAAGTCATGGGCGGTTCCCAAAGGGCCTTCGCTCGATCGCGCCGAAAAGCGCCTCGCCGTGCACGTCGAGGATCATCCCTACGACTATGCCTCGTTCGAAGGCGTGATTCCGCCGAAGCAATACGGCGCGGGCGAGGTGATCGTCTGGGATTGCGGCGTCTATTCGCCCGACGAGGGCGGCGCGACCTGGTTCCACGATCGCGCACGCGCCGAGCGCGAGGTGCGCGAAGGCATCGCGAAAGGCAAGCTCAGCGTCCTGCTTGCGCGGCGAGAAGCTCAAAGGCTCGTTCGCGCTGGTGCGCACCAAGGAAGCCAAGCAATGGCTCCTGATCAAGCACAAGGACCGATTCGCGGTTCCGACGGACGTCACCGTGCAGAACCGCTCGGTCATCTCGGGCGTGACGGTCGACGACATCAAGGTCGTTCCCGCGCACCGCATTCCCGCGTCGCAGCTCGTGCCCTCGGGCAAGACCGCTGCCGATGCCGGCAAAGCTTGCGCCGATGCTGGCCGAATCGGGCGACGCGCCGTTCAATCGCGCCGGACTGGATGTGGGAGCCCAAGCTCGACGGCTATCGCGTGCTCGCGTTCATCGACGAGCAAGGCGTCAAGCTGCGCTCGCGCCGCGGGCTCGAGCTGGCGGCGCACGTTTCCGCGCCTCGCCGCCGAGCTCGCAACGCAGGCCGTGCAGGGCATGATCCTCGACGGCGAGATCGTGGCGTTCGACGCGAGCGGCAGGCCGTCGTTCGGCGCGCTGCAGGATCGCGCCCAGCTGAAGACGGAGCGCGAGATCGCCGCCGCAGACCAGAGCGACGCCGGTCGTCTTCTTCTGCTTCGACCTGCTGTACTTCGCCGGCATCGACCTGCGCGCAGCGCCCTACCGCGACCGGCGCCGCTATCTCGCGCAATGCCTGCTGCCCTCGCCGCTCGTGCAGCTCGTGCACGCCGCGGAGGACGGCGTCGCGCTGCACGCCGCCGCGCTCGCGAGCGGCTTCGAGGGCGTGATCGGCAAGCGCAAGGAAAGCCGCTACGAGGCCGGCGGGCGCTCGGCGTCGTGGATCAAGGTGAAGCCGACGCAGAGCGCGGACTTCGTCATCGGCGGCTACACGCGGGGCAAGGGATCGCGCGCGGCGCTGGGCGCGATCCTCGTCGGCTACTGGGACAGAGGGACAAGCTTCGTCTACGCCTCGCACGTCGGCTCGGGCTTCGACGACCGCTCGCTGGCGCAGGTGAAGACGCGCCTCGAGCCGCTGCAGCGCGAGCACCTGCCCGTTCGCCGAGAGCCGGAGCTGAACGGCGCCGACGACCTGGGTCGAGCCCGAAGCTCGTCGCCGAGGTGAGCTTCCAGAGCTGGACCGACGACGGCGATCTGCGCGCGCCGGTGTTCCTGCGGCTGCGCGACGACATCGATCCGAAGACGGTGCGCCGCGCCGAAGCGCGCAGCTCGCGCCGCGGCGCCGCCGCATCGGCGGACACCGGAATCAGCGCGACAGCCCGTCGACGACGTCGTCGCGCAGCTCGAGAACGCCAAGACCGCGTTCACGCTCGCCGTGGGCGCGCACCGCATCAAGCTCGACGCACCTCGATCGCGTCTACTGGCCCGCGGATCCGGCGCTGCAAGCAAGCCGCGCTCACCAAGCGCGACCTGCTGCGCTACTTCGCGCAGGTGTCGCCGTACATCCTGCCGCATCTGGCCGACCGCCCGCTCACCATGATCCGCATGCCCGACGGCATCCGCGGCGCAGCGCTTCTTCCAGAAGCACTGGGAGCAGGAGCGGCCCGCGTTCGTCGAGACCATCACGGTGTTCTCGGGCACAAGGACGAGAAGCACGAGTACCTGCTGTGCAACAACCTGCCGACACTGCTATGGCTTGCGCAGTCGGGAACGCTCGAGTTCCACGTCTGGCATTCGCGCGCCAAGCTCGGGCCCGATGCCGTCTCGAAGAGCACCGACTACGCGAGCTCGCTCGAGTCGCTCGAGGCGTCGGTGCTCAACTACCCCGACTACGTGCTGTTCGACCTCGATCCCTACATCTATTCGGGCAAGGAGGCGCCGGGCGCGCGAGCCCGAGCTCAACACGGTCGCCTTCGAGAAGGGCAAGGAAGTGGCGTTCTGGCTGCGCGAGCTGCTGCAGAGCATGTCGCTCGAGCCCATCGTCAAAACCTCGGGCAAGACCGGGCTCCACGTCTTCGTGCCCATCAGGCGCACGCTCGATTTCGACGCCGCCCGCCACGTCTCGGAGCTGGTCGGCCGGCATCTGATGCGCCTGCACCCGAAGGACATCACCCTGGAGTGGAGCGTCCCCAAGCGGACAGGCAAGATCTTCATGGATTACAATATGAACGTCCGCGGCAAGACGCTGAACGTCGCCTATTCGCCGCGGGGCGAGCCCGGGGCGCCGGTGTCGATGCCGCTGACGTGGGAAGAGCTCGCGCAGCGCGCACCCGCTCGATTTCAGGATCACGAACGCGCCGGAGCGGCTGGCGCAGACGGGCGATCGCTGGCGCGACGCCCTGGAGCGCAAGCAGAGCCTCGAGAAGGCGCTTGCGCGAAGCTGAGTCGGCTTGAATCGCTAGTCGAGCCTGCAGAACCGCTCGCAAGCCGTGACCTATAAGCAGGAGGCAGACATGGCTGCACGATCGATAGCGTCGTTGACGGTCTCGTTCGGGCTGGTCTCGATCCCGGTGAAGCTCTATTCGGCCACCGAGGCGAGCCGCGCGATCTCGTTCAACCTGCTGCACAAGGACTGCGGCTCGCGCCTGAAGCAGCAGTACCTCTGCATCAAGGAAGAGGTGCCGGTCGGCGCGCGAGGACATGGTCAAGGGCTACGAATTCGCCAAGGACCAGTACGTGATCTTCACGCCCGAGGAGCTGAAGGCGATGGAGGAGGTCGGCACGCACATGGCCGAGATCACCGAGTTCGTGCCGCATCGAGGCGGTCGACCCGGTGTACTTCGACAAGGCGTACTACCTCGCACCCGACAAGGGCGGCGCCAAGCCCTATCGCGCTGCTCGCGAGCGCGCTGCGCGAATCGAAGCGCTGCGCGCTCGGCCGCTGGGCCGCGCGCGGCAAGCAGTACATCGTGATGATCCGCCCGGTCGAGGATGGCCTCGTCATGCAGCAGCTCCTCTACGCCGGCGAGGTGCGGTCGATCAAGGACCTCGAGATCCCGAAGACCGAGGTCAAGGACGCCGAGCTCAAGCTCGCCAAGCAGCTGATCGAGCAGCAGGCGTCCGACACGTTCGATCCCAGCGCGTACACCGACGAGGTCGCCGCGCGCATCGAGGCGGCGGTGCAGAAGAAGGTCGAGGGCCAGGAGATCACGCTGACCGACGCGCCCGAAGGCGGAGCGCAGGTCATCGATCTCATGGAAGCGCTGCGCGCGAGCCTCGAGAAGAAAGCGCCCGCGCGGCCGCCGCCAAGGCGAGCCAGCCGCTGGCCGAGGCGCGCAAGCCCGCCAAGCGCGCGCAGCCGGCCGAAGCCGAGCCGGCAGCCGCGGCTCCGCGCAAGACGTGCCAAGAGTAAGGGCTAGCGGCCGCGGCAGCGCCTCGATGCACCCGTACGGCGTCGGCGACGTCGAGAAGCTGCTTCGCCTTCCGCGCAGCACCGTTCGCGCGCTGGTCGCGGCAGGATTCGTCACGCCGGCGCGCGGCGCGCGCAATGCGCTGCGCTTTTCGTTCCAGGACCTGATCGTCCTGCGCACCGCGCAGGCGCTCGCCGACGCGAAGGTCCCGCCGCGACGCATCACCAAGTCGCTGCAGCGAGCTTCGCCGCCATCTTCCCGACACGATGCCGCTGTCCGGGCTGTGCATCGGCGCCGTCGCCGATCGCGTCGTCGTCCGCGAAGGCGGCAGCCAGCTGGCAGGCGGAATCCGGCCAGTATCTGCTCGAGTTCGAGGGCGATCCGGCCGACGGTTCGCTGAGCGTGATCGAGCCCGGCAAAGCGCGACGAGGCGCCCAGCGCGCAGGAGTGGTTCGACCGCGGAGCCGCGGCGGAGCGCGTCAACGCCGACGCCGCGCTGCAGGCGTACGGCCAGGCCGTCGCCATCGATCCGGCGTTCGTCGACGCGTACATCAACCTGGGCCGGCTCCTGCACGAAGCCGGCCACTTCGCCAAGGCGGAGCGCGTCTATCGCGACGCGATGAAGACCTGCGGCGACGATCCGCTGCTGCTCTACAACCTCGGCGTGCTGCTCGAGGACATGGGTCGCACGATGCCGGCGATGCAGGCGTACGAGGCGGCGCTGCGCGGCGATCCCGACGCTCGCGGATTGCCACTACAACCTCGCGCTGCTGTACGAGAAGCTCGAGAAGCCGAAGGAAGCGATCCGGCACATGTCGCGCTACCGCACGCTCCTCGCCTCGAAGTCGAAATAAGGCGCGCGGACCTCACGCACGGGAAACACTTGCGCCGAACTTCCCGCGGGAAGTCGCACGGGCGCAGCCGCTCGCTTTGCAGGTTGCTATTGCAGCGCGCTTTGCGCCTTGAGGCAGCGCTCGAGCAGCTTGGACGCGTCCATGCGCTTGGTCCATGATGCAAACGCGCTCGTCGGGCCCGGCCAGCGCAGGCTGTCGACGTCGTCGAAGAGCGGCGCGTCGGTCCGGAGTGTCGCAAGATCCTTGAACAGGAGCGCGAGCTTCATGCGCTCGCCGAGCACCGGCGGCGGAAAGTCCTCGATCCTGCCGTGCCGGTTCAAGAGCTGCGCGGCGGTCACCGCGCCGATGCCCGGAATACCCGGATAGCCGTCGGCTGCATCGCCGACGAGCGCGAGGAAGTCCGGGATCAGCGCGGGCTCGACGCCGAACTTGGCGCGCACGCCTTCCGCATCGCGGATCTTGTTGCTCTTGCGGTCGATCTGCACGACGCGGTCGCCGCGCACGCACTGCGCCAGGTCCTTGTCCGGCGTCCAGATGCAGACTTTGTCGACGCGCGGGTCCTCGGATGCGATGCGCGCGGCCGAGGCGAGCGCATCGTCGGCTTCGAGCTCGACCATGGGCCACACGGCGACGCCCATCGCCGCGAGCGCTTCCTCGAGCGGATGGAACTGAGCGAAGAGCGCGCGCTCGATGCCCTCCCCGGTCTTGTAGCCGTCCCAGAGACCGTTGCGAAACGACTCGATGACATGGTCGGTCGCGACGCCAACGTGAGTCGCGCCCTTCTCGATCATCTCGAGCAGGGTCTGCAGCACGCCGATCACCGCGCCGAAAGGCTTGTCCTTCCCCTTGTTGAAGCGGCGCAGGCCGTAGAAGTGGCGGAACAGCTCGTAGGTGCCGTCGACTGCGTGAACGATCATGCGCCATTATGCCGCGACGGCGCGGCAGCGATGACGCTTTGCATCCGGAGTACGCCAGGGCCGCAAAAATGTCTCTGCGATGGCTTGCGCAAGGTGGGACTTCCGAAAAACAGCGGACTCACGCGGTGATACCTGTCGCCTGAAGGGTCGGCGGACCGCGCAATTGGAGGCGGACCGGCGCCAGCGCTTGCCCTTATCGCAGCGCCGCCTCGATCCATACTTGCACGTCGTCGGCCATCTCCGCCATAACGTCGGCGTCCTTCCGCCCGGTGCGCGCGGGAACATGAAACGAATGGTCGGCATCCTCGAAAAGCTTGAGCGTGGCGCGCGATCCGAGCCGCTCGATCATGGGTTGCAGCAGCGATAAATCCGCAAGCTCGTCGCGCGTGCCTTGCAGAAACAGCATCGGGATGTGAACGTCGAGAAGATGCGCAGCGCGCTCGTCCGACGGCTTGCCGGCGGGATGAAGGGGAAATCCGAGGAAGATCAGACTGCGCACGCCGGGCAGCGGCGACGCGGCTTGCGCCTGCGAAGTCATGCGACCACCGAACGACTTGCCGCCCGCGAACAACCCACGCTCGGGCATCCTGCGCATTGCTTCGGCCACGGCCGCGCGGACCGTCGCGTGTGCGAGCTTGGGCGCGTCCGGCCGCTTCGAGCCCTGCTCCATGTACGGAAACTGATAGCGCAGCGTCGCAATGCGGCGCGCGGCCAGCGCATCGGCCATGGACTGCATGAACCGGTGCGTCATGCCGGCGCCCGCGCCGTGCGCCATGACATAGCAGGCACGCGCATCGCGCGGTTGTTGCAGCAGTCCGGAGACGCGATGCGCGTCGTCGACCGTGATCGTCAGAGGCAGCGGACTGTCCACGGTCGATCGCAAGACGGAAGGCTCAGACGAAGACGAGCTTCTTGAACCCACCGTAGATGAGGCGCTTGCCGTCGAACGGCGTCGACTTCGGATCCATCATGTCGGCCAACCGCGGGTCCTTCATGACCTTGCCGTTGATCCGATCGCGATCGGCGCGCGACTTGTAGACGATCCACGAGAACACCACCGTCTCGCCCGCCTTCAGCTTGACGCTCCGCGGAAACGACGTCAGCTTGCCGACCTTCACGTCGTCGGCGATCCATTCCTTGTAATCGAGGGCGCCGTATTCTTTCCAAACCTTGCCCGCCCGCCGCGCCATGCTTCGGTATGCCGCCAGGTTTTTGGTCGGCACCGGTACAACAAAGCCATCGACGTAACTCATAAGACCTCCATCGTTGAGGTGGCCGCTATCGCAATGCCACCGTGGACGAAATCGCCGGCTTCACATTTTGGCCATGGCGCCGTTGACCATCCACGGCGTGCCGAAACGGTCGGCGAGCATGCCGAAGCCCCCGGCCCAAAACGTTTTCTGGAATGCCATCCTTGTCTGGCCGCCTGCGGCCAGTGCATCGAAGACGCGACGGGCCTCGCCAAGATCCGAATAGATGAGCGACAGCGAGAATCCCTTCATCCCCTCATAGGGCTGACCCGCCTGAGCATCCGAGCCCATCAGCAGGCCTCCGCCTTCCAATTCGAGGCGGGCGTGCATGATCCGGTTCTCGCTCCCCGGTGGAGTCTGCGCCGCCATGGGCGATTCCGCGTGGGTCATCAACATGAGCTTGCCGCCGAGCGTGCGCTCGTAGAAGCGCATGGCATCGGCGCAGTTGCCGTCGAAGACCAGATAGCTGTCGATTTGAGCCATAAAAACTCCTCACTTGTCCCTCGAACGAGAATTCGACCCTTTGGCTGCGACCGGGTTCCACGCAACCATCGATCGCGAAGAGTGCATCACGTCTGTCACTCCCGTGCAAGCGGGAATCCAGTGTCGCTGGCCGCTGCGTTATGCGACGAACGCCACTGGGTCCCTGCGTTCGCGGGACAACGGATTGCCCGGTCGGTCGGCACGTCCGGAAGCGTGCCTGCTCTCACTGCCGAATGCGTCCGGCAACTCCGGGATCAGCGCACGTTGTTGATGTCGCTCAAGAGATCGGTCAGTCCCATGCTGGTCGCAAACTCGGCAATGACAGGCTTGGTCGCCGTCTTGAAAGGCTCCTTGTCGATGGTGTTGAACTTCACGTTCAGCTTTTCCTGCATGTCCTTTTCCGCGCTGATGTTGGCTTCGACCTCGAGCTTGCGCTCCAGAACCGTCGCCTCTTGCGCATCCCTGAGGACGATCAGCTGCAAGTCAGGCGGCAGCTTGTCGAAGCTCTTCTTCGACATGAACAGCGGCCGGACGGTGAACTCGTGCTCGGTGCGGGCGATGTAAGGCGCGGGCTCGTAGAATTTCATCTCCTTGACCGCGACGGACTCGTTTTCCATGCCGTCGACGACGCCGGATTTCATCGCGAGGTAGGTTTCCATGAAGGCGATGGGCGTGGGAACTGTCCCCACGGCCTTCCACGCATTCACCTTCAGCGGACTCGAGATCAGGCGCATGCGAAATCCCTGGAGGTCGGCGATGCTCATAACCGGCTTCTTCGTTGACAGAACGTTTCTCGTCGACCCGCCCCAGTAGCCGATGATCTTGAGGCCCGTCTTTTCCTCGATCAGCTTGGCGTATTTCCTGCCCGGCTCGCCGTCCATCGACTTCTGCCAGTGCGCGTAGTCGCGGAACATGAAAGGCAGCGCGAAGAAATCAAGCTCCTTGGCGAAAGGCGACCCCGCGGAAGGATCCGAGATGACGAAGTCGAGCGAGCCGTCCTTGACGAACTGCATCGTCTGCGCTTCGCTGCCGAGGATGCCGCCGTTGAAGATGTCGATGGTGATGCGGCCACCGCTGTCATCGTTCACCTTCTTGGCGAAGAACACGAGCGCCTTGTTCCAGGGATGGTCTTCCTTGAAGTAATGCGCCGCCCTGAAGGTGAATTTCTCGGTGGATTTGGGCGCCTGTGCCATGGCCACGGCACAAGCGAGAACGGTCGAGATGACCGCGATGATCAACAAGCCTATTTTGCGATAGTGCATTTGGTGTCTCCTCCTTGATGATCGTCTTAGCTGACCGCCACGAAACGGGCTTCAAAAAAGCGTGCTCCAGGTTGTGTTCGCCGCTTGGACGCTACCCACTGCCTTGGACGCGGTTTCATTTCGCCAAAGCCAGCGCGTTGTCGAGCTCCTCCTTCATGGTCGACGCGAAATCCGGCGGGAGCTCTCTCGCGACGCCCGCGCGCTGCGCCGCGCCCCAGATCGCCTCCGGAAAATGGGAGTCGTCGCGATAGCGGGGAATGACGTGCCAGTGCAGATGGGGCACGGCGTTTCCGAGGCTCGCGAGGTTGACCTTGTCGGGCGCGAGAAGCGCGCGGAGCCCGTTCTCGACAGCCGCCACGACTGTCATCACGTGAGTCCGGTCCGAATCGTCGAGATCGGTGAATTCGGCGACGTGGGCGTTCCAGACGACGCGGCAGAACCCCGTGAACGCCGAATCGGAGACGTGGAGCACGCGGCAACGCGCGTCGGACCATATGACCGATTCCGCCGTCCTGTCGCAGTAGACGCAGTTGTTCTGGCTCATTCATCGCTCCGTGGCTAGGGTAAGTGCGCGCTGTGCAGCCGCCATCAATACAAACCCGCGCCGCCATTGACTTCGATCGTCTCGCCCGCAAGGAACGCGGCCTGATCGGAGGCGAGGAACATCGCCGCGCCGGCAACGTCCTCGGACGTTCCTTCGCGCCGCAGCGGCGTCATCGCCACGACACCGGCCCTGCCCTCGGGCGTGTTGAACTTGTCGTGAAAGCGGGTCGCGATGAGGCCCGGCGCGATGCCGTTCACGCGGATGCCGAGTGGGCCGACCTCCTTCGCCAATCCTCGCGTATAGGTGATCATGGCGCCCTTGGACGCGCCGTAGTGCGTGGCGCCGGGACCGCCGCCGTTGTGTCCTGCGAGCGAGCTGATCAGGATGATGTTGCCGCTCTTGCGCGGCTCCATGTGTCTCAATGCGGCGCGGCAGCAGAGGAAGGTCGATGTCAGGTTGACCGCCATGACCTCTTCCCACAACGCCAGCGACATCTCCGACGGCGCGCGAGCGCTGGATCAGGCCGCCGGTGTTGGCGACCAGCACGTCGAGTCCGCCCTGCGCGGAAATCACCTTGGCGAATGCGCTGTCGACTTCGGCTTCCTTGCGCAGGTCGGCGTGAAGCGCGATGCACTTGCCGCCGAACGTCCTTGCCTTGGCGAGGGTCTCCGCCGGATCGCTGGTGATGTGCGTCAACGCGACGTTGGCGCCTCGCGCGGCGAAGCCCAGCACGATCGCCTGGCCGATCCCCGACGCGCCGCCGGTGACCAGCACCGATTTTCCTTTCATGTCCATTCTCGTCCGCTCCCTAGCTCGTTGTCATTTGGCACGACGCGAAGTGCGCCGAGGCGCGCCTCGCGATGTGACGGTTTGCCGCGCCACAAGCGTCGGCTCGAAACAGGAATTCGGCCGCGGGCGTCGACGGATCGGCAAGCCGAGTCATGATCCGATCGACCATCAACGCCGCCATCTCGGGCACCGGCGGCCGGACGGACGTGATCGCGGGGCTCACCAGCGAAGACAGGAACAGGTCGTCGATGCCAACGACCGACACGTCCTCGGGAACGCGGACGCCAGCATCGCGCAGGCCCGCGACGATGCCGATGGCGAGCATATCGTTGAGCGCGACGATGCCGGTCGGACGCATCTTGCGGCCGGCGATCTCCTCGGCGATGGCGCGTCCGAGCTCGGCCAATTCCGAATCGCCGAACGCGGATTGCGCCTTGCGCTCGAGGACTTCGGCGCTGCGCGCGAGACCGGCCGCGTGCGCGGTCGCCAGGAATCCGTCGATTTTCTCGGCCCGGCTCACCGTGCGTCCCGGAGGCGGACGCGAACAGGAGCGCGCTGTGGCCACGGTCGATGAGATGCTTTGTCGCAAGCGACGCGGCGGCCACATTGTCCATCGAGACATAGTCGACCTGCGGCGCTTGTCCCGCGGGCGAGCGCCCGTCGTGGCTCACCACCACCAGTCCGCGCGCGGTCGCGGACTCGAAATGGTCGCGATGCGCGAGCGACGAAACAATGATGACGCCGCGCACGCCGTGCGACTGCAGGTCGTCGACGAAGCTCGCCTCCTTGTCCAGGCTGCGATAGGTGTTGCCGAGAAGCAGGCGATAGCCGTGACGCTCCTGGGCGACGATCTCCACTTCGCGCGCAAGCCGCCCGAACGCGGGATTGGCGATCGAGGGGACCAGCAATCCGATGATCGGCGTGTGTCCGGTCTTGAGCTGGCGCGCGGCGTGGTTGGGCCGGTAGCGCAGATCCGCGATCGCCGTCTCGATGCGCGCAAGCGTGTCGCTGCGCATGCGCTCGGGGCGCCCGTTGAGCGCATTGCTGACGGTGCTGATGGATACGCCCGCGCGGCGCGCGACGTCCTGGATCTTGGTCGAATCGCGCTCGGCCATGTCAGCCTAGCCCGAAGTGTTGCGGAAGCCACGGCGAGGGTGCGGGTAACCTCCCCCGTTTGCCGCGGCCGTTGCCTCTTCCGCCGAGGTCTGATAAAACGTTACACTAAAACGTTACACCTCGGGCGGCGGCATTGTCAAGGCAGCGCCCCGGTGGCGCTAGTCCTGATACCGACGTTCTCCGACGGCGAAATGTCATACGATCATGAAGTGATGGCGGAGGAGGCCATGGACCGATCCAATTCATCGCGATCCGGTGACGCATTGCCGGCGCCGTCACAGGCTGTCGAAGCCGGCGTGGAAACCTCGCATCGTCACGTCCCGGGCCGTATCGAGCGGATCGCCGAGATCATCGTCGTGGTGGCGCTCATGAGCGAGCTCGCAGCCATGTTCGGCAACGTGATTTGCCGCGCATTTTTCCACTCGTCGCTGCTTTGGAGCCTCGAGGTCGGCGAGCTGGCGCTCGTCGTCATGACCTTCATCGGCGGCGCCGTCGCCTATCCGCGCAACGAGCATATGGCGCTGCACGCCGTCACTTCGCGCCTGCCTGAAAAGTGGCACGACTCCGTGGCCGCGTTCGGCCATTGGCAGGTGTTCGCGATGGGACTCGCCGGCGCGTGGCTCTCCTATGAAATGGTGGTCTCGCGATGGGGCGAGCGAACGCTCTATCTCGGCGTCAGCGTCGCCTGGTTCGCGCTTCCGATGATCGTCGGCATGGCGTTGCTCTCATGGTTCGCGCTACTCAAGCTGCGGCCCCTTCCCCGTCCGATTGCCGTGCTGACCGGCGCAGTCCTGGGTCTTCTGCTCGCGGCGCTGGCGTCGGCGACGACGCTGCTGGGCCCGGAGGCACGGGCCTACGCGCTGCCCGTCGCATTCACCGTGTTCGCGCTGCAGCTGATCCTGGGCGTGCCCATCGGCTTCGCGCTGCTGATGATTTCGCTCGTCTACCTGTACGTCTCGAAAATGGTGCCGCTGTCGGTGATACCGATCAACCTGCAGGCCGGACATCAGCAGCTTCGTGATGCTGTCGATTCCGTTTTTCATCCTTGCCGGCTATGTGATGACGGAAGGCGGCCTGAGCAAGCGCCTCACCTCGTTCATCATCGCGCTCGTCGGCCGCATGCGCGGCGGCCTGCTGCAGGTGATCGTGGTGTGCATGTACATCATGTCCGGCATCTCCGGCTCGAAGGTCGCCGACGTCGCCGCAGTCGGAACGACGATGAAGGACGTGATGAAGAAGCATCGCTACGATTCCGGCGAAACCGCCGCGGTGCTCGCTTCTTCAGCCATCATGGGCGAGACGGTGCCGCCGAGCATTGCCATGCTGGTGCTCGCTTCGGTGACATCGCTGTCGATCGGAACCCTGTTCGTCGCCGGCCTGCTGCCTGCGGCCGTGATGGCGGTCTGCCTCATGGTGCTGATCTACGCTCGCGCGGGCAACCGGCGCCGACAGCCCCAAGCGCTATTCGCCCGCCGAGATCCGTCGCGCCGCTCTCGAGGCGGTGCCGGCGCTGATCGCGCCGGTGATCCTCATCGGCGGCATCGTCAGCGGCGCTGGCGACGCCGACCGAGGTGTCCTCGACCGCGGTGATCTACGCGATCCTGGTCTCGGTGTTCCTGTATCGGGCGCTGAGCTGGGACGGCATCTGGCGCGTGATGGTCGACACGTCGGCAAAGGCGGGCATGGTGCTGTTCATCACCAGCACGGCGAGCACGTTCTCATGGTCGCTGACGCTCGCCAAGATCCCGCAGCAGATCGCGTCGATGCTCGGCGTCCTGCACGGCTCCGCGTGGCTCTTCATGCTCGGCACCATCGTGACGCTGGTACTCATGGGCGCGCTGCTGGAAGGGCTGCCCGCGCTACTGATATTCGGGCCGCTGCTCCTGCCCGTGGCGCCCTCGTTCGGGATCGATCCTTTGCAATACGGCATCGTGATGATCATCGCGATGGGCGTGGGGGCGTTTTCCCCGCCCATCGGCGTCGGCATGTACGTCACCTGCTCCATTTGCGAGACGACCATGGAGTCGGCGACGCGACACATGCTGCCCTACCTGCTCGTGCTGGCGGTCGGTCTCGCGCTGGTGGCGTTCGTTCCCTGGTTCACGCTGATCGCGCCTCGGCTGATGCACATGATCTAGCCGGCGAGATCCGCTGCGACCATCACGCGATCGCGACTGCCCGCCGCGGCCGACAGACCGGCGCCGATGCGGCGCTTCGGGTCGACGATGCGAGGCGGCTACAGCTTTCCGGAGATCTGCAGCGCGGTGAACACCAGCCCGCCGACCAGGCACGCGCCGCCGAAAATCGTCGCGAAGATCAGCAGCACCAGCGCCGGCGCGTAGGGACGCGTGAAGATCAGCTGAACGCGAGACAGGTCGCTGCCGGGATCCACGTTGGTGACAACGAGGCGGTACGTGCCGGCGCGTTCGACATCGAAAGAGCGAACCGAGACGCTCGCGGTCGAGAATCCGGCGTTGGTCGTGCGCAGGATCACCGGCGACGAGCGCACGTCCGTTCCCGACGCGTCGTTCGCGCAACGCAAATTTCGCCCCGAGCATCGCCATGCCGAGTCGCGGCTGATCGACATGCAGGATGTAGGTGCCCGGCGCGCCGAAAGCAACCGTGGCTTCGGCAGCCGCGGAAACGCGCGCGACCTCGGAGTCGCGCAACAGGCGGACAATGCGCGTGATGGTCACATAGAGCACGACGACGCCGAAAAACAGCACGGCAATCGACAGTGCCACAAGCAAGGGCTGCATCGCATGCTCCGATGTTTTGCGTTCCGCGCCGGCGATGCGCGCCGCGTAGCTGAGGCAAAGAGTACTACGATCGCCGGAGATCGAACTGCGACATGCGACGAATCGCAGTGACCCGATCGCTGACAGAACACAAAGACGAAGGGCCGGGCATCGACTGCCCGGCCCTTCCGAAAGCCGCCCGCCCGGGGGGAGGCGAACGCGTTGACGCGCTCGATGCGCTCAGCCGGCTTCAGGCGCTGTTCGGGCAGCGCGCTAGCGGGCGGAGCGGGAAGGGACATGCCCGGCTTCGCGTTCGACGACCTGGCGTTGACGACCAGCACGTCCCTGGCGCGCGAACTCGCTCGCGGCTGCGGCTGCCACAGCAGCGGGAACGCTCGACTGCGCCAAGACACTCGATCGCGATGCCCTGGAATCGATGCTCGCCGGAACCAGGACCGAAATGACGACGGTGAGCGCGGTCATCGCGAACGCCGCGAAGGCGAACGCGGCGCGGGGGGTGGCGGACTTGTATGCGTTCATGACTGTCTCCTGATTCGATACTTGCGTTGATCCGGGCTGGATGCGGCGGCCGCAGTCTGCTTCGCATTCCATTGCAGCAACCTTCGATTCGTTTTCGGCCGCTGTTGGAACGAATCCTAGGTTGCGACCCTTAAGCGTTCAACGGCCAGGCGACGAATCCCGGACTTCAGGGAGTAGAAGCGCGCCAGCGGCGACGAAATGCAGGAAATGCGGTGCGGACGACGGGTATCGGCGCGTGAAACGCAGCAGGCCAAGGGGCATGGTCCGCGGAACCTCGAGCCGACCGGAACTCACGAGCGATCCTCGAGCCGTGGCAAGGACGACTCGCCCGCGCGATCGCAGTGGCCGAGCTTTGCCGACCTG
This sequence comes from uncultured Acidimicrobiaceae bacterium, assembly GCA_963824445.1. GTDB lineage: Bacteria > Actinomycetota > Acidimicrobiia > Acidimicrobiales > RAAP-2 > Bog-473. Next base: position 708,986 of record CAWGPG010000007.1, read on the forward strand.
CAGCGCCGGTCGGCCCGAAAGGCCTCAGTGCGATGCGCGATCGACTGGCCGGCCGCCGGCGTGGCCGCATCGCCCGTAGGCGACACGACGGCCGCGCCGAACACCGCGTGGGTCGCAAGGGCGATCCCGCCGCGCGCGACCGCGAACCAGGGGAACGCGACCGTAAAGCCATGCATGTTGACCGCGTACAGGACCAGCGCCGAAAGCCGCGCCCGCGACCACGCGCCCCAATCGACCGAGACGCTCGCCGGCCAGCGACAGCAGCGGCACACAGCACCAGGCCATAGGCAATCGACAACGCAAAGTGGACGAGCGTCGCGACCACGAAAATCGACGCGTCGAAGGTCGAAGGCGGCGGCAGGACGCGCGGACCCATGACGATGGCCGCGGTGAGCCGCGCGTCACGGAACAGAAGCGCGACCGCGGGTTCCCCGGCGAGCCACCAGCATCCGACTTGAAAGACGGTTGCGACGACACCGGCCACGATGCCGGCGAGCGCGGCATCGGGCCAATGGAAGTCCGGAGAGGCACGCTTCGACACTGGGACAGCGATGCTTTCGCCTCGCGAAGATGAACGCTCGTGCGGGTCGGATGCCTTGTGATTGTAGGACATAATAATGGGGCGCAAATGACGACGACGAGCGGAATTCGCACTTGAACATCGACGACAAGAGCATCGCGGCTCCTCATCCGTTCGCCGCGTTCGAGCAGGAGCTCGCTCGCCAATCGGCGTTGCGCTCGGCAATCACCGCCGCCTACCGCACGCCGGAGCCGGAGTGCGTGCCCACCTGATCGAGCAGGCGCGGCTCTCGCCTTCCTTGTCCGCCGCCGCGCAGTCGCTCGCGCGCAAGCTGGTGACCGCATTGCGGGCGGCGGGCACGCGAAGCGGCGTCGAAGCGCTGATTCAGGAATTCTCGCTTTCGAGCCAGGAAGGCGTGGCGCTGATGTGCCTCGCGGAAGCGCTCCTGCGCATCCCCGACACCGCCACGCGCGACGCGCTCATCCGCGACAAGATCGGCGGCGGCGACTGGGCATCGCACGCCAGCAACGCTCCATCGCTGTTCGTCAACGCCGCGACCTGGGGATTGATCATCACCGGCAAGCTGGTCGGGACGTCGAGCGAGGCGAGCCTGGCGAGCGCGCTGACGCGACTGATCGCCAAGGGCGGCGAGCCGCTGATTCGAAGGGGCGTCGACCTCGGCATGCGCCTCATGGGCGAGCAGTTCGTGTCGGGTGAGACGATCGAGGAGGCGCTGGCCAACGGACGCAAGCGCGAAGCGAGAGGGTTCCGCCATTCCTACGACATGCTCGGCGAAGCCGCGGCGACCGCCGAGGACGCGCAGCGATACTACGTCGCCTACGAGCACGCGATCCACGCCATCGGCAAGGCGTCGGCCCGGCGCGGCATCTACGAGGGCCCCGGCATCTCCATCAAGCTCTCGGCGCTGCATCCACGCTATTCGCGCGCGCAAAGGACGCGCGTGCTCGCCGAGCTGGGACCGCGGCTGCGCGCGCTGACTCTGCTCGCACGCGAGTACGACATCGGTCTCAACATCGACGCCGAGGAAGCGGACCGGCTGGATCTTTCGCTCGACCTGCTCGAATCCCTGTGCTTCGACGCCGGGCTCGACGGATGGAACGGCATCGGCTTCGTCGTCCAGGCGTATCAGAAGCGCGCTCCCTTCGTGCTCGATTACCTGATCGACCTCGCCGCGCGCAGCCGGCACCGGCTGATGGTGCGCCTGGTCAAGGGCGCGTACTGGGACACCGAGATCAAGCGCGCGCAAGTCGACGGACTCGCCGGCTATCCGGTGTACACGCGCAAGATCTACACCGACGTCTCCTACCTCGCGTGCGCGAAGAAGCTTCTCGCCGCGCCGGACGCGATCTATCCTCAGTTCGCGACCCACAACGCGCTGACGCTGGCGTCGATCTACCATCTCGCGGGCCCGGCCTACCGCAGCACCCAGTACGAATTCCAGTGCCTGCACGGCATGGGAGAGCCGCTCTACGATCAGGTCGTCGGGCCGGTCGCGCAAGGCAAGCTCGATCGGCCGTGCCGCATTTACGCGCCGGTCGGCACGCACGAGACCCTGCTCGCATATCTCGTGCGCCGCCTTCTCGAGAACGGCGCCAATACGTCGTTCGTCAATCGCATTGGCGATGCCGCGGTGAGCATCGACGCGCTCATCGCCGATCCTGTGGCGGAAGCCGAGCGCATTGCGCCGATCGGCGCGCCTCATCCGGCCATCGTCCTGCCGCAATCGCTCGTATCCCAGGCGAGCGGGTCAATTCGTCGGGCTTGGATCTGTCGAGCGAGGCGACGCTCGCCGGTCTCGCGCGGGACTTCGCCGAGAGCACGGCGCTCGCTTGGACAGCGCGGCCCGGCGACGGCACCAGCGGGCACGATCGCCCGGCGCAGGATGTGCTCAATCCCGCGGACAGACGCGACCGTGTCGGATCGCTGGTCGAAGCGGACGCGCCGGACGTCGCCGCAGCGCTGGAGCGAGCGGCTCGCTCGCGCGCCGCGCTGGCATCGACCCCGGTCGCGGAACGCGCCGCGTGCCTCGATCGCGCCGCGTCATTGCTCGAGGAGCGGATGCCGCTCCTGCTCGGGCTCGTCGTGCGCGAGTCCGGCAAGTCCATTCCCAACGCCGTCGGCGAAGTGCGCGAGGCGGTCGACTTCCTGCGCTACTACAGCGCGGAAGTGCGTCGCGAATTCGACAATGCCACGCACTGCCGCTCGGGCCCGTCGTCTGCATCAGTCCCTGGAATTTTCCGCTGGCGATATTTTCGGCCAGGTCAGCGCCGCGCTGGCCGCCGGAAATCCGGTGCTGGCCAAGCCGGCCGAGCAAACGCCTCTGATCGCGGCCGAGGCGGTGCGGCTTCTCCATCAGGCCGGCGTGCCGGAGGACGTCGTGCAACTTCTGCCGGGACGCGGCGAGACGGTCGGCGCCGCGCTCGTCGCCGATCCGCGCACGCGAGGGGTGCTGTTCACCGGATCCACCGACGTCGCGCGGGCGATCGCGCGCGCGCTTGCGCAGCGCGTCGGCAACCCCGGCGATTGCGACCGCCCCATCCCGCTCATCGCCGAGACCGGCGGCCAGAACGCAATGATCGTCGACTCGTCGGCGTTGCCGGAGCAGGTCGTGCAGGACGCGCTGCATTCGGCGTTCGATTCCGCCGGACAGCGCTGCTCGGCGCTGCGCGTGCTTTGCCTGCAGGACGATATCGCCGACAGGCATGCTGCACATGCTGAAAGGCGCGATGCGTGAGCTCGTGACCGGCAATCCCGACCGCCTCGCGACCGACGTCGGGCCTGTGATCGATCGCGATGCGCGTGAGGCGATCGAGCGTCACGTCGCGGCAATGCGGAGCGCGGGCCACGCCGTGTACAGACTGCCCCTGCCGCAACACCTCGCGGCCGAAACCTTCGTGGCGCCGACCTTGATCGAGCTCGACAGCATCAACGCGTTGGAGCGCGAGGTCTTCGGGCCGGTGTTGCACGTCGTCCGCTTTCGAGCGCGAGCGTCTCGACGCATTGCTCGCCGACATTCGAGCGACCGGTTACGGGCTGACCTTCGGCGTGCACAGCCGCATCGACGAGACCATCGAGCGCGTGATCGACGGCGTGCGCGCGGGCAACATCTACGTCAATCGCAACATCATCGGCGCGGTGGTCGGGCGTGCAGCCCTTCGGCGGCGAAGGCCTGTCGGGAACAGGGCCCAAGGCCGGCGGGCCGCTCTACGTGCGCCGCTTGCTGGCGGGCTGCCCGCCGCGCCGCAGAAGCCGACCGAAGCACGCCCCAGGAAACATGGCGGCGCTGATCGCACTGCGCGATTGGCTGACGGCGCGGGCGACATCGTCCGCGGCGCGCCTGTGCACGCTTTATCTCGACACCTCGCCCCTGCGCGGAGTCGAGGTGCTCGCCGGGACCGACCGGAGAGCGGGACACCTACGAGTTGCGCCCTCGCGGGCGCGTGCTTTGTCACGCGCAAACACGGCTTGGCGCACTGGCGCAGCTGGGTGCCACTCTCGCGACGGGAAACGTTGCCTGTTTCGAGAACAATGCAGTGACCTCGACGCTGCTTGCCCAGCTCCCTTCGCAGATCAGAAGCGGAGTCTGTCTGGTCGAAAACCGGTCTGGGCATTCACTGACAAAAGCCTAAGGACGATGTCACTGCCGCGCTGTTTGAAGGTGAAGCCAACATGGCCTCGGCATGGGCAGCAAGACTCATTACGCGCGACGGGCCGATCGTGATGCCGCAATGGCTCACTCCCGATGATATTTCGGGTGAGAAGCGATCCTACTCACTCGAGTGGCTGGTAACCGAACGGTCGATCAGCATCAATACCGCGGCCGCTGGCGGCAACGCGAGCCTGATGACTATCGGTTAGCGCCTTGGTGGCTTGCGCTTCCGCGTGAAAGCCTGCGGTTTCTCTTTGCCAACGGGCGTCGTGACAGCGTCTGTCGGCCGCGCCAATATGGTACGGGCGCGCTGCTGAAGCGCGCGATAGGAATGCTCCCATTCACCGGTTCGCGGTTTGGTCCATGCGAGTTGGGCTGCGAGCGCTTCGAGCTCCTCAATCCTGCTGAAGGCGCTCGTTAGCGCCGCCAGAGTTTCCTCGTGGTCGAAGGCGTAGACGAATTCGACCCTGCGGTCCTGGCAGACTCCAACGCACGTTTGAGGGGCGTCGACTTTTCCGCATCCGATGCATTGCCAGGCCTTCACGAGATTGGTCATTGCTAGCTACCGCGTCGGACCGGCAGCCCAGGTTTAGTCGCCAGGAGGACGCTTGCGCAGCTTACGCTGCAATGTGCGCCGGTCCATCGAAAGCGCCCGCGCGCTCGCCGAGATATTGCCGTTGTTCGCGTGCAGTATCTTGCTGATGTATTCCCATTCTGCCTGGTGTACCGACATCGTCTTCTTGCTGACGACGAGGTTGTCGTTGCCGCTATCGCGCTGAAGCGCCAAGATCACCTCATCGACGCTTGCGGGTTTGGTCAGATAATCGGCGGCACCGAGCTTGATTGCCTCGATCGCCGTCCGTATGCTGGGGTAAGCCGTCAAGACGACGATGCGCATGTGCGGACCGAGCGCGCGCAGCGCCGAGATCAGCTTCAGCCCCGAAGCATCGGGCAACTTGAGCGCAATCACCGCGTATTGCGGCGGATCGTCATCGACGAGTCGCGACGCTTGCTTGGCAGTATGCGCGACCCGGACCTCGAACCCGCGAGCACCTAACGCCTTCGCGAGGGTTTCGCACAACGCGGCATCGCCGTCGACGAGCAGCAGTCGTCGTGGTCGGTTATCGGCACTCGCCTTTGGAGCTGGCTCGACGATCCGACGAGGCGCGGCCGACAAGGCGTACATGTCGGGCTCCTCACGGATCGAATCCTGGGAGTTCATGAGGGAAATCTAGCTTGCCTGGCCAAACCTGGAATTGACGCAGGTCAATGTCCCGTCATTCGCTCGCCCGGCACGTGGCAATCGCCCATAATGATGGCGCCCGAGCGATTTTTCGTGTGTTCAGTCCGTCAAGAATCATGGAGTATATCCATTGCTGACTGCGCTGTTGTCCGACATTCACGCCAACCTGGAGGCATCGAGCGCGTGCCTCGGCGACGCTCGCGAGCGCGGTGCGGAGCGTTTTGTCTTTCCGGGAGATCTCGTGGCTATGGCGGCGATGCGCGCGGGGTCGTCGGGCAGGCTCGACGCCAGGGCAGGAACTTTAGTATCGGGTGGCGACTAGGGCACCTTGCTCGTGGGCGTGCCGCCGTTGAACATATAGATTATCGCGCTTCGTATTTCGGCATCGGTCAGATCGGCCATACCGCCGCGCGGCGGCATTCCGCCATGGCCGTTGATCGCCGAGCGGACGACCACATCCAGTCCTGGCTTCAGCCGCGGTATCCAGTCATCTTTGTCACCAATCTTCGGCGCGCCATTCACGCCCTTCAGGTGGCAATGCGAACACCGCACACTGACGATCTGCTCGCCCGTTCGCTCCGTCGTCCTGGTCGTTCGGCTGACGGGCTCAACCCAGTGGCCGCCCGACTGGTTGACCATGTAGGTGATGGCGCGCTCGATTTCGGTATCGGTCAGATTGGGATTGCCGCCATGCGGCGGCATGTTCCGAACGCCGGTCAGAGCACTCTTGCTGAGGCCAGCAAGCCCGCGCGACGCAAGCTTCGACCACGCGCTCTTGTCACCGATCTTCGGTGCGCCGCCCGCGCCGGACCCGTGGCATGAAATGCACAGCGATTCGACGACTTGCTTGCCGTTGCGCTCCGCGCTCTGAGCGACAGCGTCTTCTGCGACGCCGGAGATCGCCAGAACCGATACAGCCAGTGCCAGCAGGCGCTTCGGTTTCCAGTCAAATAGAGCTTCGTTCCATGCTCCTACCCGCTCGATCGGTTTTAGCCGACATTGGGGATGTTGCCGCCGTCTCTCCGTCGCGACCTGCGGAGGCGCCGACGAAAACCACAGCTGATACATCGTTACCACCCACATGAACGCGAAGCACACGCCCATCAGCCCACCCGCCAGCATCACTACCCAGGCAAACGGATGGTAGAGCTTCGTAAGATACCACGAGCTGATATCCAGGATCACGGCGACGAACGGCAGCGCGACGATGGTGCATTTGAACCAGACCGGCCTCACGTACGCGTGGCTGTACATGTACCCCATGATGAAAAAGATGAACGTAAGCCCGAAGAGGTGAATGTGGGAGACGCGCACCAGCGTAAAGACATCGGCGCCGGTGTCCTGCTCCGTCACTTTCTTCAGGTTGTCGTAACCATTCAGGTTCGGGATGTGCGGGTTGCTGCCGTCGTGACAACTCATGCAGCGCTGGTCGAGCAGCGGCTTGATGTCCGTTTCATATTTCGCGCGATCGGCCCCGTCATGCACCCATGTTATGAGCGCGTTCGCCTGGTCGCGGGGCAGCATGGTCGACATCGGCCCGCGCAGCGCCGATTCGAGACGCGATCCCTTGCCGCTCCCAGTGTAGGCGGTGAGGATGTCGTTGTACGACAACATCATCGGGTTGCCGCCCGCGCGCCCGGCATAGGTGTGGAACAGGTAGATCAAGGCGAACAGGTAACCCATTCCGAGCACGAGTAGCGTAGCCGTATACAGGACACGCTGGCTGTAAGGCAGCTCCGAATAATGATGATAAAGGCGGTGCAGCGGGACATCACTCATCATGGGTTCCTCGCTTCACGGGGCGAACGCGACTCACATTTCCGCTTGCCTCGCCAAGTGTCGATTCGGGTTTACTTTGCCTTGAGCGATGAGAAGTACGCCGCCACGTTGGCCATGTCCTGATCGCTGAGCTGGCTTGCGAATGTCTTCATGATTGGATTGGGGCGCTTGCCCGACTTGTACTCGTTCAGCGCTTGCACGATGTCGGCCTCAGGCTTGCCCGCCAACGCCGGATTTGGCGGAATCCCTTGGCCATTTGCTCCGTGGCAACCGGCACAAGCGCCGGCCTTGGCTTTGCCCGCAGCCGCGTCCCCGGCCGCCTGGGCGGTCATGACAAAACCGAACAATGCGCTAAGCCGCTGCGGTCATCAGTATTCGCTTCATTTTTCACTGCTCCTTGATTGAAGTGCATATCCCTGAAGTGCATCCCGCACCGGTCACTTCGCCGGCAACGCGATGTAGACGACGGCGCGCGCTTTTTGACGCGCGTAGTAGGCCGCCAGATTATCGATGTCCGTCTCAGTAAGCCCATCCGACATCGCCGCCATCTGCGGGCTCTTGCGATCGCCGGTCCGATACGCATGCAACACTTTTTCCAGATACTCCTCGCGCTGCGCAGCCAGAGCCGGGAGACGCGGGTCCGCGCTGTTGCCATTGACGCCGTGGCAGCGATCGCATCGCTGCGCCCATTCTGCTGTCGAAAGCGGTTTGCGGACGTTGGTCGGCTGCGGTTGCTGACTGAGGTAAAAGGCCGCCAAGTTCTTGACGGTAGGCTCGTCAAGGCTCGCCGCCATGCCCTTCATCGTTTCATCGCTGCGGGCTCCGTCCTTGTACGACTTAAGCGCAGCTCGCGACGTATTGCGCGTCCTGACCGGCGAGACTCGGAATGTCGCGGGATTCGCGCTGACGCCTTTGTCGCCATGACATCCCGCGCACGCAGCCGCCGCGGCCTTGCCCGCGGCTTGGTCGCCAGCTGCCGGCGTTGCGCGCGCGCCGGCTTTTGCAGCGCGTAGTAAAGCGCAATGTTGCCCATATCCGACATCGGAGACTGCGGCGATCATGGATTTCATCACATCGTTCTTGCGTTGCCCGCTCTTGTAGGCCTTCATGGCCGCGACAAGATATTTCGGATCCAGGCCGACGAGACTTGGCGTGCCGGGCATCTTGCTGATGCCGGCATCGCCGTGACAGCCGGCACACGCGGCCGTGGCGAGCCTTGCCCGCTTGAGCGGGATCGACCTGGGAAGGCGCCGCCTTCGCGCCCACTGATGAAACCGGTTGTGCGGGATCGAGGCTGGCGTAGTAGGCCGCCGCTTTGACCAGCGCGTTATCGTTGAGATTCTTGACGACCGCGCCCATCGTGCTGTCGCCGCGCGCGCCGGATTGGTATGCGCGCAATTCAAGATAAAGATATCCCGGCCGCTGTCCGGCGAGGTGGGGCACGTCCTTGATGTTGCTGATGCCGGCCACGCCGTGGCAAGCCGGCGCACGAGGCCTCGGCGACGCGCTTGCCTTCCGCGACGTCTGCGGCGTTCGCGTACGCGGCGCGGAGATCGTCGCCTGGCGCAGCCTTGACCGCGGCGAGCTGAGCTGCGGCGCTCGGGATATAGCCGAGCGTCGCTAAAGCTGCCGCCAGTGCAAGCGCCACAAGGACGGGAGCGAGTGCCCAGCCACGCGTCAATCCTCGCGCCGACTTCCTCCGGCACGGAGCTAGAGACCTCGCGATCCCGTGCCGCCTTTGTTCGCACGCGAAGACTTCAGATCGTCTTCCCGCGGTCTCTGCGCGATTCGCGATGTCGTCACCGTCTCACTGCCATCGGTAGATGTAGGAAATACCGACCACATGCACCTTGTAATTTGGCGCCTGCTCGTTCGTCGGCATGACGCTGGTGATGGTGCCGTACTGCATGCCGGCGTAGGCATAGTCGTTCGATTGCAGGCGCTGGAACCAGTAGAGCAGCCGCACCGCCGACACGTGGTCGATAGCATACTGCCCCGTGAGCTTCAACTCGATCGTATTGGTCTTGACCGTCGGCAGGTTGGCAGCGGGAATGAAAATGGCCGCAGGGGAAACGGCCGGCTGGCCGGCGACGGCGGCTGGATTGTTCGCATACGTCCCGCCGGTCATCGCGTTATCGGTGCGCGCCGTGGTGTAGACGAGATCGCCTCCCAGATCGAGCCGGCCGGCCATTGCCCCCTTGTACCGGACGCCCATGCCCGCGGTATTGACCTTGTCGCGCATGTCGGTGGTCCAGTTGAGGCACGGGTCGATTTTGGCGTTTTCATTCTTGTCCAGCACCGTGCTGAAGCAGCCGCCGGAAACGACCGTGTTTCCCGCCACGCCACCGACCGTTGCGGTATTGGTGATGGCGCCGGAGCTATATGACGCACCCGCCGTCCTGTTGCGCATGTCCTCGTACGTATAGAAGGCATTGGCGGTGAAGGCATCGCTTACCGCGTACGTTCCGTCGAGATTCAGGGCCAAGCTTTCGGCGTTCTTCAAGCCGAACACCGAGTTCGAGTAGTCGTCCTTGTTGTAGTCGACGCCGCCCTGCAGCGAAAGCTTGTCGGTCGCCTGCCAGTTGAGCGCCCCGCGCACCTTGTTGCGATCGCGGTCGGCCATGTTGAACCGCCTCATGCCGATGAGCTCGTGGATGTCGTTGCGGCTGCCGTAAAACGGCTGCACCAGCGAGCTGTTGTTGGGGAAGAAGACGCCGAGATTGCCTGGCTGCAGCGGAACCCACGGGGCAACGGCGCCGAACCCGCCGAGGCCAGTCTGATTCAGGAAATCGAGGACGCTCTGCGTCGCGCCCGTGGGAACGACGTTCGCCATCGGCACCAATGCCAGCCACGCGTTCTCGTCGTAGTCGACTTTGCGCTGTGAGTAGGCATAGCTGAGCCTGCCGCTGAGGTCCTGGACGACGTTCACGCGCCATTCGACAAGACCCGTGTTCTCCCGTGTCTCAGGGGCATCGGCGCAATTAATCCACGAGCCCGGGCAGGAGCGGTCGATCTTCTGATACTGATAGCCAAACTTCAGCGCCTGGCCTTTCGCTACGGCATAGTCGGCGATCCAGATCGAACTGGTTGAGCTTTTTGCTATACGGCCGGTTGGCGTAGATGTTGATGTTGCTGCCGAGGGTACCCGCGGGCAGGCCGAGCGCTGCATTGAACGGCGACGACACCGCTCTTGGGTTCCCCCGCGTCATAGAACTCGTACGTATTGACCGGAGTGCGATTGTCGCGGTCATCGTACTTGTAGGCCGCGGTGAGGTTCAGCCCGGTCATCGGCCTGGACGTAAGCTTCGCGTTGAACGCCGTCGTCACGACCAGCCCGTTGAGTGACTGCGCCGGCAAGCCCAGCGGTGAATTGCCGGGATCGGCCAGGAACTGATCGTTTTGCGTGTTGCGCGCGTAGGAGCCGAAGAGGACCAGCTTGGTCGTGGGCGAAAAGTGGTATCCGCCGGTCAGGGTAAACTGGTTAAACTCGTTGCTCGGAGCGCTGCTCATCTGTGCCGTGAGCGTCGGCAGGAACGGGTTCTGCCAGTTCATCGAATCGACGTGATTCTTGAAGATCGAACCGTAGTACGCCGCCTGCAGGAATGCCTTATCCCCGGTGTAGTTCAAGCTGACGTTGTATTGGTCGGTGCTCTGGTCGATCAGATCGGGGAGAGTGACCGTGGCGGTGCCGCTGGCCGTGCTCAGCATGTTCATGAGCTTGGTGCCGTCCCTGTCCATATGTGAGGCGCTGGCCTTAAACTCCCACTGCGGGTCGATCTGATAGCTGAATCCACCGTCATACGTTTTGCGGGTCGTTCCGATATCGACGTTCTTGAAAGCGGGCACGTCGGCGGCGATGATTTTGTTTACCGTGGCTTGTTGCGCTGCCGTCGGCGGCGTCGCGACACCGTTCACCAGCGAAGCCGCCAGTCCGGCGATCGGATCGAGGCCGCGGAAATTGCCGCTGGTTGGGTTCACTTGCGGGACCACCGGTACCAGCCAGCTGGCCGGCAACACCAGGTTGTTGGTTCCCGCACCGAGGTAGGGAGTCTGGTAGGTGTCGGAGCGGTTGCTTCGCAATTCATCGAAGCCGACGTTGATGCGAAATTTTCCCTGCTGCCCAATCTCGGCCGTTAGCGTGCGCGTATCGAGGCCGAGATCGGTGCCATTGACTCGCCAGCGAATGGCGCTGTCGCTGTCGAGGGCGTCGGCGCTGCGCAGATCGAGGTTGAAGATGCCGTAGAGGCCTTTGTTGAACAGTCCGTTGTACTGGCCGAACTTGAATGAGTCGTCGGTGACATAACCGGCGCCGAGCTCGATTCTGTTCGTGGGCTGGGTCAGCGCACGGGCGGCATCGTCGGCCTCCGCTCGCCTGCGCAGACGAGACAAACGAGCCAAGGCCCAGGCCGCGAGCGTGCTCTGCACCGCAACGAACGATGCGCGGATGGCGAAACAACGTTTATTAGTCTTCATGACGTGCTCCCCGAGTCGACGTCAATCACCGCTGAAACTTGGCCCCTGCCGGATGGTTCGAGCCATGGATCAGCACGTGGCAGTTCAGGCAGGCCCGCGCGTTCGTTTGAGCTCGCGGACTCTGGTTCGCCAGCGGCTGCAAGCCGTTGATCGTCGTCGCGTTTCCGTTCGGCAGGTTCGCGCCGCTGTTGATCGCCGCTCCGTGGTCACCGCTGTGGCATTCCTGACAAAGCCACGGCACACGCGCTTTCAGCAGGGGCGTGTTGGTCGATCCGTGCGGCGTGTGGCAGTTGGTGCATTCATCGACGACAGGGCTGTGTTCCCAGAGGAACGGTCCGCGTTTCTCGGCGTGGCAGGTGTAGCAGGTCTCGTTGACCGAGTTCTTGATGAGAAGCTTCGGCCCGGTCGAGCCATGCGGGTTATGGCAATCCGAGCACGCGACCTTTCCGGCGAGGATCGGATGCGTCGAAATGCGGTGAATCTGCGCGCGCTGTGTCTGGTGGCAAGTGAAGCACACATCGGGCTGGGTGACTTTTGCCAGCACGGGATCGCGAGGTGCATGGACCGTGTGGCAGTTGCTGCAGGTCACGTCGTGGCTTTGATGCTCACTGCCCGCCCAGTGGGCGCGTGGCAGGACCTTCGAATCGTGACACGTCAGGCAGGCGGCGCTCCGATCATCCGCGGACGACACGTTCTTCGAATTGGTTGCGAAGACGACATCCGGATGCACGCCACCCGGATCTTTCTGGTGGCCGTCACTTGGGCCGTGGCAGGACTGGCAATTTGGCGCGCGTGGATCGGCTCTGTTGCCATGGCGCGTCTGGTAGAGCGAAAGGACGGGTACGCGCCAGCTTTCGTTGTGACAGACGGTGCAAACCTTGTCTCGCGCCAATGCCTTCTGCGCCAGCCGTTTCTTCAGGCGCCGGATCGTCGCGCCGCCGTGGCCGAAATCGACACAAGACACGCAACGCAAGCAACAACACAAGCGATGATCTTTTTCGCGTTCATCGTTTGTCTCTCCCCTGGCCGAGCTACTACTAATTACTCAAGGCGCCACCAATCTTTCTGCACGGGCGACAGGCACATGCACATTTTTCACTCCCCGAAAAATGTGGTCCTCGACGCCGAGTCTGCTCTACGCTATCTGCGCCGTATGTACGTTAGCGCACGCAATCACCCCTCACCTGCGGCAAATTGCCTCACCCGGCCGTTGTCGCCGCCACACAGCTCCAGTCGCTCGCTCCGGGACGCGGGCGTGCCCCTACACGCGCGGCGCTTTCGTCGTCGCTTTCCCGGGCGTCACTCGTACACCCGCCGCGTGACACGGAGGCAGCGCCTCAGTTTCGGGTTGGTTAGCTTGTCCAATCGTTACCCTCGCAGCCCGTCACAAAGGTGGCCGGATCTGTTGCAAATCCGCCACACCGCCGCGGATGCTTGTGCCCTCGCCATGGATGGAGTCGGTTTTAGCGCCCCACGTAAGCGATATAGCGTGGCTCATACGCTCAGGTGCGCTGGCGCGAGCCGGCAACGCCGATAGGCCGCGGCGCAAGATCGACGATGCGCGCGAAAAGATCCCGGTATAGCATCGCCTTGTTGCACGCCCAAGCAGCGGGTCGGCGTGGCCGAGGAACGCCGCGTCGACTGCGTCCCAATCGGCTTCGGTCAGGTGGCGCGTCGCCATCGGCAACAGCTCATTTTCCTCGAGCCGCATGTGCTCCCAGTGAAACGCCGCAAAATCGGCGACCAGCGCCGCAAACTCCGCAAACCGGCCGGCGCCGCCCTGCTCGTACCGGGTCAGGGCCTGTCGCAACGTGCTCAGCTTGACCTCGCCGCGTTCATGCTCTTGTTTCAGGCGATCAAGCAACGGTGCTGCGCCTGGATAGCGCGTCCCGAGCAGCTTGAACAAATACGCATCTTCCTTGGGATGGTGGAACTTCCCCAGGAACGAATCGATGTAATCGACCATTGCGCCCAGCAAGACGAAATCCGGCTTGATTCCGACGTAGCGAATCTCGCGTACTACGTAGAGCATGCCGTACAGCACCGCCGCCAGAGAGCGGTGCTCCTCCTCGATGACGCGCTTCGCTTGCACGGACGTTATCTCCATCATCTGATTCGTAAGTTCAGTGCCACGCGCCGCGTCATGCCCGCCTGCGTCTCGGGCCCGAGGCCGATCGGCGGCGGCGCAAGGTTGACGATTCGGGTAAACAGGTGATCGAATTCGGTGCGAACCGGAGCACCGAGCATCGGATCGCTATGCCCGAGAAACGCGGCGTCGATCTCCTCCCAATCGGCGGCAGAAAGATACTTTTTGGCCATGGGCAAGGCCTCTTGTTCCTCTGCCTTCATGTGTATCCAGTGGAATTCCGCATAGGATTCCACTGCGGCCAGGAAGTTGGCGAATTCCGCCTTGCCACCGTGTTGATAGCGCGCCAGCGCCTGCTCGAGCGTCCGGATCTTCTCGGCGCCCACGCGATGCTCCGCTTCGAGGCGATCGAGCAGAGGAGCCGCCTCCGCATGGCGCATGCGAAGGATCCGGTAAACGTACTTGTCTTCCTTGGGGTGGTGAAAGCGCTCGGGAAACGAATCGATGTAGTAGATCATCGCTCCGAACAGATTGAAATCCGGCTTATCGCCGCGGTCGCGAATCCCGTGCACCAGATACAACATCCCGTGCAGGACCGCTGCTAGCCCGCGGTGCTCATCGACAATGATGCGGATTGCTTCCACGTACGGTCCTTTTCCGATCTCTCTGCCGGCGCTGCGCCGACAGATCGCCCTTGTTGAATGTAGACGCATCGCGCGTCAGAGACATTGACGTGCATCAATGTCGCCCGCAGAAGGTGCCCGCCAGGTGTTTGCCGCAGAGACGCAACCGAGCGGCATCAGACCGTGGCAGCGAAGCCCGCCCGGGCCGCCGGGAGCCAGCCTACTCAGATGACGCGCGAGTATTGAGCGTGCTCGACGTTGCTCGCGCAAATAACGATCGAATACCATCGCCACGCTGCGAACCAGGAGCCGCCCGCGCGGCGTCACGGTGATCGCGTCCGGCGTGATTTGAATCAAGCCGTCCTCGGCCAGCGGCTTGAGCGCCTCGAGCTCGGTTGCAAAATACTCGTGAAACGCGATCGAGTTGGCGTCTTCGACATGCTTGAATGAGACGCCGAACCGGCACATGAGCGCCTGGATAACGTCGCGCCGCACCAAGTCGTCGGAAGAGAGCCGCCAGCCGCGAAAACACGGCAGGGCTTCCGCGTCAAGGCGCTCGTAATAGCTATCCAGAGTGCGCAGATTCTGGCTGTAAGTCGCGCCGACCTTGCCGATCGCCGAGATGCCGAATGCGAGCAGATCGCAGTCGGCGTGTGTCGAGTAGCCCTGGAAATTGCGCTGCAGCTTGCCGTTACGCTGCGCCACCGCGAGCTCGTCGTCCGGCCGCGCGAAATGATCCATCCCGATATAGACATAACCGGCACCGGTCAATTTTTCGATTGCGAGCTCGAGGATCGCCAGCTTCGCATCGGGCGGTGGCAACTCCGCCTCGCTGATCCTGCGCTGCGGCTTGAACAGGTGCGGAACGTGCGCATAACTGTAGAGCGCGATCCTGTCCGGCGAGGCATCGATCGTCTTGTCCAGCGTCGCGTCGAAGCTGGCGACCGTTTGCCGCGGCAGGCCATAGATCAGGTCGACGTTAAGCGACCGGAAACCGTTCGCGCGAGCAGCGTCAAGCACCGCGCGGGTTTGCGCTTCGCTCTGGATGCGATTCACCGCCTTCTGCACCTCGGGATCGAAATCCTGCACCCCGAGACTCATCCGGTTGAATCCGAGCTCGGCCAGCAGCGCAACGGTCGCTGCATCCACGTTGCGCGGATCGATTTCGATCGAGCACTCGGCGTCCGGCGCGAAGGCGAAGTTGTCTCGCAATACACGCCACAGCATCGTCATTTCGTGCGCGGCCAGGAACGTGGGTGTGCCGCCTCCCCAATGCAACTGCGTCACCGGCGACGCCGAATCGACCAGGCCGCACACCATCTCGATCTCCTTGGCGAGATAGCGGATGTATTTTCCCGAGCGCCCGTGGTCCCTGGTAACGACCTTGTTGCATGCGCAGTAGTAGCAAATGGTGTCGCAAAACGGCAGGTGCAGATACAGCGACAAGGGCTGAGTTGTCGCGTTCGATGCTCGCGCGGCCAGCGAGTTGACGAATTGCTCGCAAGCAAACTTCTCGGTGAAACGATCGGCGGTGGGATACGACGTATACCGCGGTCCAAAGCCGTCGTACTTTCGAATCAGAGCAGGGTCGAATGACACCGGCGCCACCGAGCCGACAGACACGCTATGCGGATTTGCCATGCCGCCATTGTGTCGGCGACCGGCATCGCTCGCCTTGAGCCAGATCAACCTGCGTTGACGTAACGGGCAGGAATCTGGCGAGGCGCCAGGCGCCCGATTTGACGTTGAGCGCTAAGATGCTTCCTGTTCAATACGGCGGTTTGCAAGTACACTCGATACTCGGCTTCCTTTGGACTCCGCGAGCCTTCGCTGCCCCCCGTTCTGATGGCTGTCCCCGCCGAACGTCCGCTGCCGGCCGCACCCGCAGCCTCGAACGTGATTTCGCTTCACGCGCTCAAGACGCGATGCAGCACCTGCAGCATGCGCGAGCTCTGCCTCCCGATCGGGTTGGAGCAGTCGGCCTTGCAGCAACTCGACAATCTGGTTACCAGGCGCGTGAGGCTGAAGAAAGGCGAATATCTCTTCCGTGCCGGCGACGCGTTCACTGCGCTCTACGCAATCAGGACCGGTTCGTGCAAGACAACCGTGCTGGCGGAGGATGGTCGCGAACAGGTCGCCGGCTATCACATGCTCGGCGATGTGATTGGCATGGATGGGATAGGCACCGAGCGCCATGGCTGCCAGGCCGTTGCGCTGGAAGACACCGAATGTTGCGAGCTGCCGTTTGACGAGCTCGGACAGCTAACGCGCAGCATCGCGCCGCTGCAGCACAATCTCTACCAGGCTCTGTCGCGGGAGATCGGCCGCTCGCAAAACGCCATGCTGCTGCTCGGCAGCATGCGTGCCGAGGAAAAGCTTGCCGCGTTCCTTCTCAATCTGTCGCAGCGATATCGTGCTCGCGGGTACTCGTCGGCTGAATTCGTGCTGCGAATGACGCGCGAGGAAATCGGCAGTTATCTCGGGCTGAAGCTCGAGACAGTAAGCCGGCTCTTTTCCCGCTTTCAACAGGAGGGCCTGGTCCAGGTCCAGGGACGTTCCATCAAATTGCTCGACATCGCGGCGCTCAAGCAACTCCACGGAGAGCACTGCTAGCATCTGCCGCGCGGTCTTCGGCTCGCGCGATGAGTCGACGCAACGATTAGCGCGGGTCGTTCCTGTTGCTGCTGTCTTCGGCGCCTCGCAGCGCCTGAATCCCGCCGCGGTCGACCCCCCAACGCTCGAGCATCGCCTCACCGCTCGGCATCGAACAACGGATGCGACTCGCGAATCTCCGGCACGGTGCGGCTGAACCGCGGTGCCGGCGCCGGCTCGTGCGGCGCCGTCGACCTCGACGAAGGTCGACCGCGCCCGGTTTTGCGCGTGTCCCGGCGCTTCGTCCAAGTCCAGCACCGGCGCGAAGCAGGCGTCGCTTCCCTCGAGCAGCGCGCACCACTCGGCACGGGTCTTGGTCGAGAAAAATGCGCGCCAGCTTTTCGCGCAGCGCCGGCCACTCGCTCGCGTTGCCACTGCGAGCGCAACGCGGGATCGTCGATGCCGCACTTTTCGAGCAGCGCAGCATAGAACTGCGGTTCGATGGCGCCGATGCTGACGTACTTGCCGTCCGCGCATTCATAGACGCCGTACCAATGTGCACCGCCGTCGAGCGCGTTCTCTGCCGCGCTCGTCGGTCCACACGCCGGCCTCCCTGCGGCTGAAGATATTGGCCATGAGCAATGCGCCGCGCCGTCGACCATCGCCGCATCGATGACCTGGCCGCGTCCGGACGAGCGCGCCTCCAGCAGCGCGCAAACGATGCCGAACGCGAGCAGCATGCCGCCGCCGCCGAAATCGCCGACCAGGTTGAGCGGAGGCACCGGCGGTTCGCCGGCGCGGCCGATGCACGACAGCGCGCCGGTGATCGCGATGTAGTTGATGTCGTGCCCGGGCGCCTGGGCGAGCGGCCCTTCCTGTCCCCAGCCGGTGACGCGTCCGTAGACAAGCCTCGCGGTTGCGCTTCAGGCAAATCTCCGGACCGAGCCCGAGACGCTCCATGACGCCCGGGCGGAAGCCTTCGATCAGCGCGTCGGCGTGATCGATGACGCTGAGCATCGCGTCGGCGGCGCCGGCTTGCTTCAGATCGACGGCCAGTGTGCTGCCGCCCGCGCAGCGTCGCGCCCTGGCGTCCCTTGCTCAGGAACTCGACGTCGTTCGCGTCGATGCGTGCGGTCGACGCGTATCACCTCGGCGCCCATGTCGGCGAGCATCATGGCGCAGAACGGCGCCGGGCCGATGCCTGCCATCTCGACGATCCTGAATCCTGCCAGCGGTCCCACCGTCACCTCATCGAAATTAGTTGCGCGGTTGCGCCCGCGTGGCTAAACGTCCCGCCAAAGCCTCGATCGGGGCCATGGCCGTAGCGTCGCATCGTCTAGAGACGGTGGCTCTGATCGCCGTCGCGGAATCCGAACAGTTCATCGTCGATATCCTTTGTAAGCGCCAGCACCTTGAACAGCTCGCCCATCTCCGCCGGCGAGAGCAGCTTCTGCACCGCGGCCGCCTCGCGCAGGTAGGCCGCGGATTGCGGGTCGCCGCGCCGCGCGAGCGCATCGAGGATGCCGCAGTTGATCAGAAAGCGCGCTTGCGTCGCATAACCCGCGACCGACATCCCTCCGGCGACACCCGCGTGCGCGATGGCACTGAAATCGACGTGCGCGGTCAGGTCAGCGAGGCCCGGCAGCAAAAAAGGATCGTCGCATCGCGCGATGACGATAGTGCGCCATCAGCGTGCCGTCCGTCGCGCTGCGGATGGTAGTACTCGCCGGCCGGAAATCCGTAATCGAGAATCAGGAGCAAGCCGGCGGCGCAACGCGTAGCCAAGGCTCCTCACCAATGCTTGCGCGGCCGGATTGATCTCGCTCAGCGTAGTCGCCCTCCGCCGGATAGCATGCGCGCGCGCCGTCGCGAAGGACGCCCTTCGCCAACGGCCGATCGGCGAAGCGCAACGTTGCCCGCGACATCGCGCTCCACGCCGCGCTCGAGCCACGCGCCGCCACGCCGCGCGATCAGGTGTGGCGGAACCGCGTCGAGCACTTCGTTGGCCAGCAGAACGCCGCGCCACCGATCCGGAAGAACGTCGATCCATTCGACGCGCCGCGAGGCGTCCGGCGCGCGTTGGCGCAAATGCTCGCGTTGGCGCTCGCGCAAATCCGGGCTCACTTCCAGCAGACAGTAGCGATCGGGCAATGCGTCGCGCGCCGCAAGCGCGACAAGAAGATCGGCGGCAAGACGGCCTGTTCCGGGGCCGAGCTCGATCACGAGCTGCCCGGGGAGTTGCGCGAGCACCGCTTCGACCTGCGCCGCGAGCGCTTCCCGAACAGAGCGGCGTCAACTCGGGCGCGGTCACGAAGTCGCCGTCCGCGCCGAACTTGCGCGCGCCCGCGGACGTAGTAGCCAAGGCCCGGCGCGTACAGCGCGGCGCCCATGTAGTCGGCGAACGAAATCCATCCGCCGGAGTCCGCGATCAGTTTCTCGATGTGCGCGACGACGCGAGCGCTGTGCGCAAGCGCGTCGGGCGTCGGCGCGGGCATGCCCGCGCTGCCTGCCGTTGGATGGAGTGTGCGCCATCGATGTGTTAGGCTCGTCGTTGTCCGAGTGTAGCCGGAGCGCCGCGTGCAGGGCAAAGTCGTGCTGATCACCGGAGGAGCCAAGCGCGTCGGCGCAGCGACCTGCCGGCGCTTGCATTCCGCCGGCGCCAATCTGATGCTGCACTATCGCGTCTCCGCCGGCGAAGCGCGCCTGCTGCAGGCCGAGCTCAATCATCAGCGCAAGGATTCGGTGGCGCTGATCCAGGCCGACCTGCTCGATACCGCCAAGCTGCCGGCGATGGTCGAGCAGACCGTGCAGAGCTTCGGGCGCCTCGACGCGCTGGTCAACAACGCCTCGTCGTTTTTCCAGACGCCCGTGGGCGAGATCACCGCCGCCGCGTGGGAAGACCTGATCGGCACCAATCTTCGCGCTCCGCTGTTTCTCGCGCAGGCCGCGGCGCCGGCGCTGAAAAAATCCCTGGGCGCGATCGTCAACATCACCGATATCCACGCCGAGCGCCCGCTCAAGAACTACGTCGTGTACAGCGTCGCCAAGGCCGGCCTGGTCGGATTGACGCGCTCGCTCGCGCGCGAGCTCGCGCCCGAGGTTCGCGTCAACGCGGTCGCGCCGGGCCCGATCCTGTGGCCCGACGACGAATCCTTCGACGAGCTTTCGCGCCAGCGCATCATCTCGCACACGCCGCTCAAGCGCGAGGGCACGCCCGAGGACATCGCGAAGGCGGTGCATTTCCTGCTCGCCGAGGCGACCTATGTCACCGGCGAGACGATCAACGTCGATGGCGGGCGCCACGTCGCGCTGTAGCTCGCAGACTCCGGCAATCGTCGACCGCGCGCGCGGATTCAGCCGCCCGCTTCCGCCTCACCCGACTCGACAGGACTCCTTCGACGGCCGCGTGCCACGCAGCCGCGCGACCGCCGCGGCAAGCCGCTCGAGGTAGGGATCGACGACGCCGTGCGTGACCAGCGCGACCCGCGCGCGCTCGAGATAATCCGCAGACGATCCGAACACGCCTTCCGCCGTCGCGAGGACCTTCGCCTGCCGCGCGGCCGGCAAGTGTCCCGCGTATTGCGGATGCGTGCGGTCGACGACGAAGGCAAGCGCGATCAGCGGATGGCCTGCGGGATGCAGCGGCTGCACCTGCAACCAGCGCGGCTTGTACGAGCCGACGACCATCTCGCGCCGCCAGAGGAGCGCAAGCTCGGCGCGCGCGCAGTTTGCGGGCAGCCGATACGCTACGCCGCGGCACGATCCTCCGCGATCCAGGCCGAGCACCAGTCCAGGTGCCGCCACCGTGCCGCGCGAGCCCATGGACCAGAGGCAGAATCGCCGATGCAGCCCGCACACCATGGCCGGTCTCGCATCGGCAAACGGAAACAGCGGGTTCCAGAGCAGCGATCCGTAGGCGAACACCCACCAGCCGGCGCCCGGAGGCTTTTTCTTGAGCGTGGCCTCGAGCGACGCATCGAGAGCCTCGTCCGAGAGCGCTCGATGCGGATCGACCGTGCTCGCGTAGATCGCTCGCATGCGGCCTTCTTCGAGATCGCGGCGCGACAGTGTCATGGCGTCATGCGTCACGTTTCGGAGTCCGGATCGCGCGCCTGCTTGAGAAGCTCGACTTGCGCCTGTCGCCGCTTCGCTGCGGTCGTTTTGCCGTGCGGGCCGCCCTTGGCGAGCAACGGCGAGCGCGCGACCGGGTTGCGCGGTTTGAGCGTGCGGCTTTTTTGGACGCGCTTCATGGCGCGACGACCGTCTCACGGCATCGCGCGGTCGAAGGCGACGATCGCAGCCGGCCGTTTCGGGCCGCGTGCTCGATGGCGGCGGCAGGAACAGCGCCTGAAGATCGTTGAGGAAACGGCGCCCGAGCGCCGATGCGCGCAGATGCACATGGTCGCGCTCGAGCAATCCGCGCTTCTCGGCTTCGGCGAGCTGCCCTGGCGACCAGCGTCAGCGGGAAATCCGGTGCGCTCGCGGAACAGGTCCACCGGCACGCCGTCGGCCAGACGCAGCGCGTTGAGCATGAACTCGAAGCCGATCTCCGCGCGCGTGACTTCGTGCTCCTCGATCAGCGGCGCGCCCTGCTCCGCCTGCTCGAGATATTGCTGCGGCTTCTTGAAGCGGACCTGGCGCACGACGCGATCGGGAAACGAGATCTTCGAATGCGCGCCGGCGCCGATGCCCAGATAGTCGCCGAAGCGCCAGTAATTCACGTTGTGCCGGCACTCGTAGCCGGGCCGCGCGTGCGCCGAGGTCTCGTAGTGCACGTAGCCCGCGGCGGACAGCGCGCGCGTCGACCGCGTCCTCGATGTCCGCGGACAGCTCGTCGTCGGGCAGCTTCGGCGGATGGCGATGGAAAAGCGTGTTCGGCTCGATCGTCAGATGATAGAAGGACAGATGCGGCGGCGCGAACCCGAGCGCCGCGGCGACGTCGGCGCGCGCGTCGGCGAGCGTCTGCCCCGGCAGCGCGTACATGAGATCCAGGTTCACGTTGCCGAAGATCTCGATCGCGGCGCGCTGCCGCGGCGCGCGCCTCATCGGCGTCGTGCACGCGTCCGAGCGCCTCGAGAAAGCGCGGGTCGAAGCTCTGCACGCCCAGCGACAAGCCGATTGACGCCCGCGGCCTTGAACGCGGCGAACTTCGCGCGCTCGAACGTGCCGGGGTTGGCTTCCAGCGTCACTTCGGCGTCCGGCAGCAGCGGCAACGCGCGCGCGCACGCCGGCGAGGATGGCGTCGATCGCTTCGGGCGAAAAAAGGCTCGGCGTGCCGCCGCCGATGAACACGCTGACGACGCGCCGGCCCCAGATCGACGGCAGCGCGAATTCGAGGTCGCGCATCAGCGCCGCGACATAGCGCGCCTCGGGAACGTCGCCGCGGCGCTCGTGCGAATTGAAATCGCAGTAGGGGCATTTCTTGAGGCACCACGGAATGTGGATGTACAGCGCGAGCGGCGGCAGCGCCTCGAATCGCGGCTTGCCGAGGGCCGGATTGAATGATGCGCGCTCATCGCATCGCCTCGAGACGCGACACCAGCAGGCGGATCGCCTTGCCGCGATGCGAAAGCTCGTTCTTCCGCTCCAGCGGCAGCTCGGCGCCGGTAAGCCCGGTCTCGGCATCGAGAAAATGCGGGTCGTAGCCGAAGCCGCCCGATCCGCGCGGCTGATCGATGATCGTGCCGTCCCACCTGCCCTCGGCGAGCAGCGGCTCGGGATCGTCGCCGTGGCGCATGAGCGCGAGCATGCAGTAATAATGCGCGCGCCGATCGGCGACGCCCGCGAGCATCGTCGATCAGCTTCGCGTTGTTGCGCGCGTCGGACGCCGGGCTCGCCCGCGAAGCGCGCCGACTGCACGCCGGGCGCGCCGTTCAGCGCGTCGACGCAGATGCCCGAATCGTCGGCGAGCGCGGGCAGACCGGCCAGGCGGCTCGCGTGCCGCGCCTTGGCAAGCGCGTTTTCGACAAACGTATGGTGCGGCTCGGCGGCTTCCGCGATGCCGAGCTCGGCCTGAGCGATCACTTCGATTCCCAGCGGCGTCAACAGACGCCGGAATTCCCGCAGCTTGCCCGCGTTGCCGGACGCGAGCACGAGGCGCGGGATCACGGTCCGGGCGTCAGCGACGCCGCGGTCATCTCATGCGCGCCATGATCACGCAACGCCGAGCGCCTTTTTCTGCGCGCCGATCAGCTCGCCGATGCCGCGCTCGGCCATGGCGACCAGCGTGTCCATTTCCGATCGCGAGAACGTCGCGCCTTCGGCGGTGCCCTGAATCTCGACGAAGCCGCCGGCGCCGGTCATGACCACGTTCATGTCGGTATCGCAACCCGAATCCTCGCCGTAGTCGAGATCGAGCATCGGAATGCCCTCGACGATCCCGACCGACACCGCGGCGACGAAGATCCGCAGCGGCAGGCGCGTCCGAGGTCAGCAAGCCCTGCGCCTTGCACCAGGTAACCGCGTCGTGAAGCGCCACGCAGGCGCCGGTGATCGATGCGCAGCGCGTCCCGCCGTCGGCCTGCAGCACGTCGCAATCGATGCGGATGGTGCGCTCGCCCCATTGCGAGAGATCCGCGATCGCGCGCAGGCTGCGGCCGATGAGGCGCTGAATTTCCTGCGTCCGTCCGCTTTGCTTGCCTTCGGCGGCTTCGCGCCGCATGCGCGTGTTGGTCGCGCGCGGCAGCATGCCGTACTCGGCCGTGAGCCAGCCGCGGCCCTTGCCCTTGAGAAATGCGCGGCACGCCCTCCTCGACCGAGGCGGTGCACAGGACCCGCGTCTCGCCGCATTCGATCAGCGCCGAGCCTTCCGCGTGCCGCGCGTAATGACGCGTGATCGAAATCTCGCGCAGTTGGTCGGCGCGGCGGCCGCCGAGGCGGTTGGTCATTGCGATCCCGGTCGACAAAGAAAGCGCGATTATAGCGGCAGCGTCGGATTTGCCTTCCGCCTGCGGATTCGCCTTCCGCCTACGAGCAGCGTGGCGAAGCTTCCACCACGCCGCGGTCGCGGCGAGGCCCTCGTCCATCGTGAACGGCTGCGACCATCGAGCGAGATCGCAGAACCGCTGCGAGTCGACTTCCAGCGAATCGAGCAGACGCGCCGCGACGGCCCGCCTGCCCGCGAGCGCGGCGCCGGAGCGCAGCAACAGCGGAGGCAGGCGATACAGGCGCGCGGGGACGCCGAGCGCTTTGCCGAGCCGCTCCGCCAATGCCGAGGTCGAGACGCTTTCACCGTCGGCGATCGGCAGCGTCTGACCCGCCGAGCGCGGGCGCGCTCAGCGCGGCGTCGATCGCGCTCACCGCGTTGTCGACGTTGAGCAGGCTGCGGCGATTGGCGATGCCCGCCAGCGGCAGCGTCCGCCCCGCGGCAATCGCCTCCAGTCAGCGTCAGGAAATTGCCCTTGACGCCGGCGCCATAGGTCAGCGGCAGGCGCAGCACGACGCCTTCGAGCGCGCTTTCCGGCGCATGCGCGCCACAGCACGCGCTCGGCTTCGGCCTTGCTGTGCGCGTAGGCGTCGCGCGGCGCAGTCGGGGTCGCCGGCGCGAAACGGCTTGCCCGGCGTCGTCGACTCGCCGTAGACCTTGACGCTGCTGGCCAGCACGATGCGCCGCACATTCGCGCGCGCTGCCGCATCGCACAGCCTGCGCGTGACGTGCACGTTGGCGACCACGTAAGGCGTGGGATCGGACGCGTCGACGCCGCGCGTCCGACCAGCACATGGGCGCGTCCGGCAAGATGGACGATCGCATCGACGCCGCCAAGCGCTTCGTCCCAATCGGCCGCGGCGAAGTCGCCGAGCGCGAGCGTGCCGGCCTTGGCGTCGTCGGGCTCGCGGCGCGCGAACCGCCGCGACGCACGGGACGCCGATCGCGCGACAGATGCCTGCACAGGGCGTGGCCGATGAATCCGTGCGCGCCGGTGACCAGCACCTTGCCGCGATCGCCTGCGTCATTGCCATGTCACCGTCACTTCAAGCCCACTTCCAGCCGTGCTTGCCGAAGAAGCGCACCGCGCTGCGCAGCGAAGTATCCGATGTGCCGCGGCCCTTTCGCGCCGCGCCGCCGCCGTGGTGAACGACTTGCACGGACGGGCACATACGCGGTCCGGATGACGCGGTTGAGGCGCACGCTCCAGTCGAAATCCTCGAAGTAGAGGAAGAAGCGCGGATCGAAGCCTCCGGTGGCATCGATCGCCTTGCGGCGCACGAACATGAACGAGCCGCTCATGACCGGAATCGGCACGATGGTCTCGTCCCGGCAGCGACGCGATCGACCAGGTCGCGCATCTCGTAGTGGTCCAGGCGCTTGCGAAACAGGCGCCTCAACGGGCGCCGGCGCGAAGCCGCGCAGCGCGAGATCGAGGACCGTGGGATAGCGCTTGCAGACGATATTCGCGCTCGCCGTCTGCGCGGCGAGACGACGGCGCGAGGGCGCCGATCTCCGCGATGCGTCGCTCAGGTAGCTGGAACGCGCGCGGCAGCGCATCGGCGGCGAGCTCGACGTCCGGGTTGAGGACCAGGTGATAGTGCGTGTTGCCGCCGTGCATCACCAGATTGTGCGCGGCGCCGTAGCCGATGTTGGCGTGACCATGGAGATAGTTCATGGTCACGTCGGTGTCGCGGAAGATGTCTCCGCGCGAGGCGGACGACCGCCGCGGCGCTCGGCGCGCGTCCCGGTGTTGTCGATCAGCACGACGTTCGCGGCGCGCATGAGCTCCTGCTTCCGCGCGGCGACGAGCGACGCCGCGAGCGTGCGCAGCGTGCGCTCGAGAAGCGCCAGGTCCGGGCGGTACGTGACGATGCTGACCGTCAACGTTGCGGGAGTCACGAGCGGGCAGTCACGAGCGGGCGGTTACAAGCGGGATTGGGATGCCGGGGGTGGGTTAGAATGCTCGTCGATTGCCCCCCGGGCGTCAACCTTTCCGCCCGCCGCATGCAAACAGCACGCACTTCCGACAAGCCGGTCCGCTACGGCGTCGATGCGCTGCGCGACTTCGCTCGCGAACTGCTCGCGCGCGCCGGAATGCGCACCGACATCGCCCGCGACGTCGCCGACGTGCTGCTGGATGCCGACCTGCTCGGGCACACCACGCACGGTCTCGGCGCTGCTCTCCGCCGTATCTGGACGAGGTCGCCGAAGGCCGGATGGCCGAGGACGGCGAGCCGACAGGTCGAGAACCGGCGCGCCGCCGCGGAAACGTGGGACGGCGGGCGCCTTCCCGGACCCTGGCTCACCTTGCGCGCGCTCGATCGCGCGGCCGCGATGGCGCGCGCGTGCGGCACCGGGACCGTCGTCGATTCGCCGCTCGCACCATATCGCCTGCCTCGCCGCGTATCTGCCGCGCATGACCGCGCAGGGACTGGTCGCGATCATCGAATGCTCGGATCCGACCGTGTTCGCCGTCGTGCCGCACGGCGGGACGACGCCGTTCATCACGCCCAACCCGATCGCGGCGGGTCTGCCGACTTCCGGCGATCCGATCATGATCGACGTCTCGACCTCGATCACCAGCATGGGCTATGCGCATCAGGAGAGGATCGCCGGCAAGATCGTTGCCGGGGCCGTGGCTGATCGACGCCGAGGGCAACGCGACCGCCGATCCGCGCGTGCTCATCGGCGAGGCCAAGGGCGCGCTGTTGCCGCTCGGCGGACTCGACGCGGGACACAAGGGTTATCGCGCTCGCGCATCCTGATCGACGCGCTGTCCGGCGGGCCTCGCGGGCTACGGCCGCGCCGATCCGCCCGCAGGATGGGGCGCGACGGTTTTCGTGCAGGTGATCGACCCGGAAGCATTCGGCGGCCTTGCCGCGTTCAAGCGGCAGATGGACAACCTGGCCGACGCGGCGCGCAAGAGCAAGCCCCGGCCCGGCGTCGATCGCGTGCGCCTGCCCGGCGAGCGCGGACTGCAGCTGTTTCGCGAGCAGACCGCGAAGGGCGTGGCGCTGTATCCGACGATCATGCCCGCGCTCGCGCTGTGGGCCGCGAAATTGGGTGTCGCCGTACCTGCGATCCTCGACGCGTAACTTGTTCGAAGCCCGGCGAGCCGGAACGTTAAGCGAGGGCAGATGCGCGCTCAGCCCGCGTCGAGCGACGCCAGTCGATCGCGAAGCGGTAGCGAACGTCGCTCTGTCCGAGCGCGACGCGCGGAATGCCTGCCAGGTCCCTTCGCGATTGCCACGTCCCTGAATTGCGCGTCGCGCAGCATCGCCAGCACCGAGTCCGCCTGATCATAGCCGTGCTCGATCATCAGCCACCCGCCCGGCGCGAGATACGCGGCGAGCGCTCCTCGACGATGGCGCGAATCGCGCTCAGCCCGTCGACGCCCGCGACGAGCGCTTCCTTCGGCTCGAACCGCAGGTCGCCTTCGCTCAAGTGCGCGTCGCCGGCTCGCACGTAAGGCGGATTGGCGACGATGGCATCGTAGCGGCTTTCCGGCACCGCGCTGAACCAGTCGGATTCGACGAACGCGACATTGCCGAGTTGCAGGCGCGTTGCGTTGCTGCGCGCGAGCGCAACCGCCGCGGTCGAAGCGTCGACACCGAGGACCTCGGCGTTCGGCCGCTCGCTTGCGATGGCGAGCGCGATCGCGCCGGAGCCGCTGCCGAGATCGAGAACTTGGGCACGCGGATCGCTGGCCGATGCGGACCAGCGCGAGCTCGACCAGAAGCTCTGTCTCCGGCCGCGGGATCAGAACGTCCGGCGTGATGGCGAGGTCGAGGCCGTAGAACTCGCGCTTGCCCGTGAGGTATGCGACCGGCTCGCCGTCGCGCCTGCGTCTCGCCAGCGCGTCGAATGCCTTCGCATCCTGTGCCTCGATGATCTCGTCGCGCGTGCGCGGCGAGCCAGGCGCGATCGCGTTGCAGCACGTGACCCAGCAGGATCTTCGCCTCGAATGGAATGAGGCCGCTGGACGCGAGCGCGCGCGAAACGCTGGTCGTCGAGGTCTTCGAAGGTGGGGTCATCAAGATTTGCGTGCAAAGCAGTTGTGCCACCCCTGATCGCTGCCGCCAAGTGTACGCAACGGCGGCAGAACAGCTCGCGCCGTGGACCAGGTCGGCTCAGTACGCGCCGACGACCGGATACGCTGATCGAAGCGGTCGATGTAGCGGTGAGGACGGTGGCTCGCTAGCGCGGCAGGACCTCCGGCGCCTCGGCGGCAAAGAGCCGCAGGCGCCGGTTGTAGTAGCGGCCCCAGCCCGCGTCGCGCAGACCCGACTTCTGCAGCACGTGCTGCGAGGCGTTGTTGCCGGGATGGGTGACCCCGATGATCCGCGTCAGTCCGAGCTGCGCGAATCCGTAGTCGACCAGCGCCCGCGCGCCCTCGGTCGCGAAGCCCTTGCCCCAGGCGTCGAACAACAGCCGATAGCCGACCTCGACGTCGGTCGTCGGCGGACAATATTTGAGGCAATACCAGCCGACGAACGCTCCGTTGTCGCGCCTCGCCGCGCGCCACACGCCGAGCCCGGGATAAAGCGCGTAATAACCGGTCACGCGCTGCACGGCGGCCTCGACCTCGTCGCGCGCCCATCGGCTTGCCGCCATTGATGTACTTGAGCACGCGAGGATCGCTGTCAAGGCGCAGCAGGTCGTCGAAATCCGCAGGCGGTGAACTCGCGCATCGTCAGTCGCGGTGTGCGCAACAGAATGCGGGCGGCGTCGAGCCATGGCGCCATCGCTTCTACGCGCTTTCGCCCAGCTCGGCCAGCTGCTCGGCCTGGAATTCCTGCGCCAGCGCCTGCGTCAGCTCGAACAGGTCGCCATCCATGATCGCGTCGATCTTGTACAGGGTCAGGTTGATGCGGTGGTCGGTGACGCGACCCTGCGGGAAGTTATAGGTGCGGATGCGCTCGCTGCGATCGCCGCTGCCGATCAGGCTCTTGCGCGTCGCGGCTTCCTTCTGCTGGCGCTCCTGGCGCTCGCGGTCGAGCAGGCGCGACGCCAGCACCGCCATCGCCTGCGCGCGGTTGCGGTGCTGCGAGCGATCGTCCTGGCATTCGACCACGAGGCCGGTCGGCAGGTGCGTGATGCGCACCGCGGAGTCGGTCTTGTTGACGTGCTGGCCGCCGGCGCCGGACGCGCGGAACGTGTCGATGCGGAGCTCGGCACGGATTGATCGTGATGTCGGCGATCGGGTCGGCTTCGGCGAGGATGGCCACCGTGCACGCCGAAGTGTGAATGCGTCCCTGCGCCTCGGTCTCCGGCACGCGCTGCACGCGATGTCCGCCCGACTCGAACTTGAGCTTGGAATACGTGCCCTGGCCGATGATGCGCGCGATGACTTCCTTGTATCCGCCCATGTCGCCCGGGCTTTCGGAGATCAATTCGATCTGCCATTTGTTGCGCTCGGCAAAGCGCGCATACATGCGAAACAGGTCGCCCGCGAACAGCGCCGACTCGTCGCCGCCGGTGCCGGCGCGTATTTCGAGGAAAACGTTGCGCTCGTCGTTGGGATCGCTCGGCAGCAGCGCGCGCTGCAGCTCGCTCCTCCAGCGCTTCCATGCGCGCTCTCGCCGCCTTGGATCTCGTCGTCGGCGAACGACTTCATCTCCGGATCGGCACAGCATCTCCTGCGCGGCGGCAAGGTCGCGCGCCGCTCTGCTCCCACTCGCGGTAGAGCGCGACGACCGGCGTGATTTCGGCATGCTCGCGGGACAGCGCGCGAAAGCGGTCGAGATCGCGCGTCGCGTCCTGCGCGCCGAGCAGCCCGTTGAGCTCCTCGAGGCGGGTCGCGAGATGCGAGAGTTTGATGGAGAGTGAAGGTTTCATGTTCGTCGTTCCCGCGAGCCGATTATGCTGAATCGAGAGCGGGAACCCGGTGGCGTTCGTCAGTTTCGCAGAGTCCAACGACACTGGATCCCCGCTTCCGCGGGGATGACGCCGTATGTCGCGTTCGCGAGTCCGTGGCGCCTGTCGCACTCGCGGCGCGCTTCAAGACACTGGATGCAACCGGCGCGCGACGGTCGACGCTAAGGCTCGTCGGGAAGCTGGTAGATGTGATGCAAGAGCGCGAGCAGCTCGGCGCGCTCGGCTTCGCCGGCGCGGTTGAGCGCCTGCGTCGGGGCGTGCAGGAACTTGTTGGTGAGCCCGCGCGCGAGCTGCTCGAGCACCTGCTCCGGCGCCGTGCCTCCGGCCAGCAGGCGGCGCGCGCGCTCCAGCTCGGCGACGCGAAGCTGATCGTGATGTCCCTGCAGCGCGGCGATGGTCGGCACCACCGTGCGGCCCTCGAGCCAGCGCAGAAAGCTCGCGGCCTGCTCGGCGATCATCGCCTCGGCCTCGCGCACCGCTTCGACGCGGATCTGCAGGTTGTCCTTGATGATGTTGGACAGGTCGTCGACGCTGTACAGAAACACGTCGTCGAGCTCCGCGGCTTCGGGCTCGACGTCGCGCGGCACGGCCAGATCGACGATGAACATCGGCGCGTGCCGGCGCGCCTTGATCGCGCGCTCGAGCATGCCCTTGCCGAGGATCGGCAGCGAGCTCGCGGTCGAGGTGACGATGATGTCGAACTGCGCGCAGGCGCTCCGGCAACTCGTTAAGCGTGATCGCGTCGGCCGAGAAGCGCGCCGCAAGCTGCGCGCCGCGCTCCAGCGTGCGGTTGGCGACGGTGATCGACTTCGGCGATTCTCGCGGCGAAATGCGTCGCGGCGAGGTCGATCATGTCGCCGGCGCCGATCAGCAGCACGCGCTGCTCGGCGATCGACGGGAAGATGCGCTCCGCGAGCTCGCACCGCAGCCGCGGCCATGGAAATCGACGCGCTGCCGATGTCGGTGTTGCGTGCGCACGTCCTTGGCGACCGCGAAGGTGCGCTGGAAGAGGCGGTTCAGCACCAGGCCGAGCGAGCCCGCCGCCTCGGCGCTCTTCACCGCCTGCTTCATCTGGCCGAGGATCTGCGGCTCGCCGAGCACCATCGAGTCGAGCCCGCTGGCGACGCGAAACGCATGCGGCACCGCCTTGTCCTGCGCCAGCGTGTAGAGGTGCGGCGACAGGCGTCGCGGAGCTCACGCCGTGAAAACCCTCGAGCCAGCGCATGACGGGCTCGGCATCGGCGCCGTGAAAATACACCTCGGTGCGATTGCAGGTGGAAAGAATGGCCGCTTCCTTGACCGTCGGACAGCCGATCAGGTCGCGCAGAGCCGGCCCCAGCGATTCCATCTGGAAGGCGACGCGCTCGCGCACCTTGACCGGCGCGGTCACATGATTGAGGCCTAGGGCGTAGAGGGGCATGGTGTTCTGGTGCTACAAGTCACTGATATTTTAGCCGCAATACGGATGGTCATGCCGGACGGGTACCCGCGGGGTCCGGTATTCGCGATCCTGCCCACTACTGTAAAGACGACATAACCGCCGCGCACGAACGACGGATCAGGTGCGTCGGTGCCCCACGCTGATTCCACGCAGCATGTCGAAAAAGGCGAGCACCTGGTCGCGGCTATCGAGCTTCGCGCCGAAGAAAAACGACGGAGCGGGATTTGCTTGGCCAAGCGAATGCTTGGAACGGAAGCGGTCGGCGTAGCGCTGCCACACCGAGTCGTAGTTACCTCGCGAGGCGTGAACGACGCCCAGATCAGCGGCAACCCCCAGCCGGAACCCGGCCCGGGACGCCCTCAGGCTCCAATCGATATCTCCCAGGTGAAACCCGTCGAATGTGTTCGCGTCGAAGGGTACTGCCTCCAATACACCTCGCGGCGCAGCCAGCAATACGCCGTCCAGAACGGCGATTTCGCCGGCAACGGGTCGGTGATCCAGAAGGTCAACCTGCCATTGCGACTCGTTGGGAGAGTGGTGCGTGATCCAGCCCCGCAGATTCGGATGTCCGCTCCAGCCCACCGTGGGCCCGTCGCAACGCGTGCTGCCGATGACACCCAGTACGTCGAACGACCGCAAACGGTAGAACAGGCGGGCGGCGAAGTCGTCGGCCAGTATGTCGACATCGTCGTGCGACAGCACGATGACATCAGCGACGCTGTTGCGCACCGCCCAGTTGTATGCCTCGGCGAGTGAATGTGCGTTCTGGATCGAGATAATCTCGTGGCGGACGCCCTCGAACAGGCGGCGGTAGAGTGCCACTGCGCGGTCGTGCTTCACGCTCGTCTATCGAACAAATGACGACGCTGACGGCCGTCGCGCCGGCCGGCATCATCGGCGCCTCGGCAGCGACGCGGTCGCCTTCGCGGACACATTCGCCGAGGGTCGCAACGCAGTAGCCCGCAGCCTGAAGCAGCTCTGGGTCGCGCGACCATGCCTCATAGAAGGAGCGGGCTGCACCCATCCGTTCGCCCAGGCGCCTTTGCATCAAGCCCAGGTTGAAGTGCGCGTTGGGCCATGCCGGCTCGCGCGCGAGAACCTCGCGATACGCGACGACCGCGGGATCGCATTGATCCAGCCGCGCATAAGCGTTGGCGAGCTCCAGCCATGCGGCGGACAGCTCCGGACGAACCGTGACTGCCTCGCGCGAAGCGACGATCGCCGCGGCGTGGTCGCGACGACGATTCGCGATGGCCGCGCGAAGACACAGCGCGTCCGCATCGCGTGGCGCGCGCGCGAGCACATCGTTGACCATGGCGTCTGCGGTTTCGAGCGAACCCTGCCGCATCGATTCGCGCGCGCGCGACAGCGCGTTCGAGGTTCCGGCGTCCTCGCTCATGCCTTGATGAAATCCTGCTTGCCCCCGAGCCAGCGCTCGAGATGCGCGCGCGCGGCGCCCGGCTCGCGGCGCAAGAGCTCGTCGGCAGCGCTGCGCGCCTCTTCGATCAGCTTGACGTCGCGCTCGAGGTCGGCAAAGCGAAGCAACGGCACGCCGGACTGACGCGCGCCGAGAAATTCGCCCGGACCGCGGATCAGCAGGTCCTGTCTCGCGATCTCGAAGCCGTCGCTGTTTTCGTAGATAACCTTCAGACGCGCCTTGGCCATTGCCGACATCGGCTCCTCGAAAAGCAGAATGCATACGCTTTCCGCGGCGCCGCGTCCCACCCGGCCACGCAGCTGATGCAATTGCGCGAGCCCGAAGCGCTCCGCATGCTCGATAACCATCATCGAGGCGTTGGGAACATCGACACCGACTTCGATCACCGTCGTGGCGACCAGCACGTCCACGTCTCCGCGCACGAACGCGGCCATCGTCGCCGCCTTTTCGCCGGGCTTCATGCGGCCGTGCAGAAGTCCGACGCCAAGCTCGGGGAGTTTCGTGGTGAGCTCCGCATGCAAGGCAACGGCCGTCTGCAGCTCCAGCTTTTCCGATTCCTCGATAAGCGGGCACACCCAGTACACCTGCGCGCCGCCGGCGCACAGCTTTGCGAACCCGCTCGACGATCTCGGCGCGGCGCTTCTGGCTCACCAGCTTGGTGACCACCGGCGTGCGGCCGGGCGGCATCTGGTCGATCACCGAGACATCGAGGTCGGCGTAGAAGCTCATCGCCAGGGTGCGCGGGATCGGGGTCGCGCTCATCATCAGCTGATGCGCGTCGCCGATGCCTTTCTGCCGCAGCGCCAGGCGCTGCGCGACGCCGAAGCGGTGCTGCTCGTCGACGATCGCCAGCCCCAGGCGCGGCAGTGTCACGACGTCCTGAAACAACGCGTGCGTGCCCATCGCGAGGTGCGCCTCGCCGCTGGCGATCGCCGCGAGCGCTTTCTTGCGCTCCTTCGCCGGCAAGCCGCCGGACAGCCAAGCGATTTGCACCGGCAGCCCGTCGAGCCACGCCGCGAGCTTGCGGTAGTGCTGCTCGGCGAGGATTTCGGTGGGCGCCATGAACGCCACCTGGATAGCCCGATTCGATCGCCTGCAGCGCGGCCAGCGCCGCGACGATGGTCTTGCCGCTGCCGACATCGCCTTGCAGCAGACGCTGCATCGGCTCGCCACGCGCAAGGTCGCGGCGGATCTCGGCGATCACTTGCTGTTGCGCCCGCGTCAGCGCGAAAGGCAGCCGATCGCGCAGCACATTCGTGAGTGTCGCATCTCCCGG
>CAWGPG010000008.1:0-1125325 GCA_963824445.1 uncultured Acidimicrobiaceae bacterium
AGCCCGTGATAGGCTGGCCGGATGCTCCTCCTGGCCTCTTCGGTCTGCGGTTTATTCAAGTGGCGGCAATTTGAGCCGGAGATCATCCTGCTGGCAGTGGGGTGGTACTTGCGCTTTTCCCCTTCGTACCGCGACGTCGAGGACTCCTTTTCGGCTCAAATTTCAGGAGTTTTTTTCCGCAAATATCAACCTCCCACATTTGGCGGTTTGGGGAAAAACGATCCTTTCTGGGTGTCGCGATGCCCTTTGTCAGTGGAATGCTAGGCTTCTGTCTTCTCGATGAGATTCCACTGATAAAGGGCAACAGGGGTGTTGCCGTTTATCGGTGGAATGCGACCCTTAATCGGTGGACGGAGTGTCACGGCGTTTTGTTGACGCCTCTGTGGCCAATGAAGCTCATTTTCACGCCGCTTTACCGTCTCGAGTGGCCATTTTTGAGCACGAATCCGCCAGATTAAGGTGGTCAAAGGCCGGCCGCATTCGGTCACGGATTGGCAGCACCAAATTCTACTAAAAGGGTAGCAAAAATGTTGGATTCCACCCATAAAGAGCAATTTTCGGGGTCGCCAACGCAAATTCCACTAATAAGAGCATCGCGACAGAGGTTTTCTAGTCGCGGATTAAGGTCATCCGACGCCTGGGCGACTATCTAGGCCGCGACTTTCGTCTTGGACAAGCGCGGCGCCGCGAAATCATAGCAGAGACCAGCCTCATTTTCCGATATTCATTTCATGGCTCGCCGACCCGCTTAAATACTCAATCTCGGGTCCAGGTTCCGGTTATTTTGGTCAGCGGTGTGTTGTTCTCCTTGCTGGCCCGCGAAAGGTATGGATTTGCCAGAAAGACGGCAGGACGCTGTTCACCGGCCTCACCAACGACGAAATGGCTAAGATAATGCCGTTATGCTGCAGCGATTCGCAACATTTGCAAAGCTGCCAGCGCTGAGCCGCGTGCGCCTGCCATATCGAGGTCAGGGACTACCGCGAACTGGACGATCTGACGCTGTTCGTTGCGCAGCTCGGTGGATGCGCGAACTATGTCCATGCACCAATCGCGAAAATGGGGTTCAGCCTCGACGATACCGCCTCCGACGAAATAGGCGTCAGGGTCGGTAAAATTGGCGGCAATGCTGAACATACGCCCGATCGCCTTGGCTTGTTGCTCGAAAATACGGAGCGCCGTCTCGTCACCTTTCCCAGCGTAGCCTCGTAAGGCTCTGGCTGCGGCGATCATCGACTCGGAGTTCGCCAACGGATGGTTCGGGTATTTGGACAACCAATATGGGAGCAGATTTTTCCTAATGCCCGTCAACGCCGCAATGCTTTCCAGATCGCCGAAAAGACCACAGTTGCATTTCGGGATCGGTTGATCGTCCTGCAACAAATCTTCCAGAGAAATTCGAATATGACCCAACTCACCTGCCATGCCGCAAGAGCCGCGAATGACGCGACCGTTGTCGACAACGCCGCCGCCGAGGCCGGTACCGACGATTGCCGACACCGACGAGTGTCGCATCGAATCTTCGCCGAAGAAGCACTGATGGGCGTAGAGAGCGGCGGCATTGGCGTCGTTGTTGTAGACCACCGGTAGTTTGAAAAAATCTTCGACCGCGGTCCGGATATCAAACCCCCACCATTCTTTGCCGGAAAAGTTCGTGCCTCCTTTGGAAGAAATGACCCCATTCGCGCTGGCCGGCCCAGGTGTGTCGAGGCCAATCACCCGCACCGACTCCCAATGCACTCCTGCACCGCCGACGGCGAGTTCAATCGCCTTCGCCATTGCTTCAATCGCCGCTTCAGGGCCCTCCAATACTCGGCTCGGTGTTTCCACCATCCGGTTATTGAGAAAAACTCCTTTGGAATCGAGGAGAGTCGCGTTCGTCTTGGTGCCCCCAACATCGAGGCCGACGACCATGGGAGGAGTAGCCACAATTCCAAGAGTATTAGAATTGATTACCGGTGTCTAGCAACGAGGCGTTCTTTCAACGTAGTCGTGATCTATTGTCTCCTATGGTTAGCAACTCCGAATACATCTTTGTTGCTGCAGCTGCTGAATTTCCTGTTGCACCGTCTCGCACCTAAGTTCGGTGTATACTTCGTCGGGGGCTGGCTTCACCTTGGCTAAGAACTCGCGGTGCAACTTACCGCGCCATGAGCGGGTATGCTGACAAGACCCTGTGGTTACCGATTTCGCGCAGGAGACCACTGAGTTCTTGCGGAGCGTGGCTCAGGCCGCAACGCCAATCATCCCAGCGGGCTGTTGCGTACCACCGTGCTGCTTTTTCATGTGATAGCCATTCCGCTCTCGGTTGATCTCCGACATAGTCGGTCCAAGCTTCGATCCAGAAGCGGCCCGATTGGTCCAGGTGCAGGCGTTGGTGTTCGTCTGAGCTACCCGCTATCGCAAGAGCTTCGGGTACGGGAATCTGCGCAAAAGCAGAAACCGCTGAAATGAGCACGTTGGTGCAATCGCGCAAAACAGCGCCCCAAAAATCACGCAAAATAATTTCCCAAATCACACTAAATTTAGGTTCTTTTCCGCTCGGTGATGCAAAACATAACGTAGCGCTTATGTGTCGGATGTTCTACAATTTGAGAGGGTAGGATAGAGCAGGAGATGGCGTTCAGTGATCGGTCCAATAGCTCACCAGCAACGCTCAGCACGGATGTCGACGAGAGTCTCCTGAAATGGCGAAAACGCAGGCCAAAAGCCACTTATCGATAGCTTCCTTGGGCCTTTGCCAAAACGCGAGTGTGCACGGGCTGGATAGACCTCGTTTTCAGACGAGAAGGCCTTCTCGACCAGCTATCAAGGTCTGTCTTCGGCTCCTGGCTTCCTGGTCATCGGTACGAAAAAGACCGGCAACACGGCTTGTTGCTCGATCTTCGCCCCATCCTTTCGCAACAGGTAAAGTTTCTGATCGCCTAGAGCGCCGACCGGGATGATCATCCGGCCGTCGTCTTGCAACTGATCGATGAGAGCCTGGGGAATATGGTCCGGAGCACAGGTCACAATGACGGAGTCGAACGGCGCATACTCCGGCCAGCCCTTGTAACCATCGCCGGCAAGCACTTTCACGTTCAGAAATCCGAGTCGTCTGAGATCTGCCTCGGCTCGTTTTGCGAGAGGTTCGATGATCTCGATCGTATAGACTTCAGCTACAAGCCGCGAAAGAATAGCGGCTTGGTATCCGGATCCAGTGCCGATCTCGAGGACTCGATCAGTCGGTTTGGGGTTAAGTTGCTCGGTCATAAATGCCACAATGAATGGCTGGGAAATGGTCTGACCGTAGCCTATCGGCAGCGGCTCATCCCAATACGCAAACTTGCGCAGAGATTCAGGCACGAACTCGTGACGCGGCACCGTGGCCATGGCCTCCAGAACGAGGCGGTTCTTGATATCCCGACCCGGAGCAGAGAGTTGCTCTTCGACCATTCGTTGGCGGGCTGCGGTAAAATCCGAAAGCACCGCCGGTTGGGAATTAGCGACGGCCAGAAGAACCGTTTGGAGGAGGCACAACGAAAGGATCTCTCCGTGCATTGGAGGCAAAATACGATTGTTCTTCCGCTACTCACAATCGGTTTGTTAAGAACCGGGAACGGCCGTCCAATTTCGCTACCACAGGGGTGGGGCGCTTTGTGTTTAGTAAATGGGCCTTGATCGCTCTGCTTGACGCTCCCGCCGATGAAGATGCCTTGGAAAACATCAGGCCACTCGAAGAAACCGACAGAAATTTTGGCATTATCGTGAGGAATGGCAAAATCTACAAAAATGCGCTGCCTGGTGAGAACGCCGTCCGCGCGAGGCAATCGTACAGGCAGAGGGAGAGATCTGATCCAAAAGGATCGGGTCAGCCCAATAGGCGCAGATAACCGGCGAAACCGACGCCGGCGCCCAGGGCGGCTATATAGACGGCAGCCTGGTCCAGCGCGAGCGACAGAATAATCCAGCGCCTTAGCCAGCGCGTCGTAGGCGGCCAACTCCGTCCCACTCGGGCCGCTCGGCCGGTGCAACAGAGAGAGCCACTCGGGTGGCTTCACAGTTTTATGCTCTGCGTCCCCAGACAACTTTACTTCATACCTCGCCTCATCCTCCAGAACACGAATAGCGAAGAGATGCAGGCCGACATCCTCACCTTCTAGGCGTTGCCTTATCTCTATGCGGCGCTCTCCAGGAACGATCTCTCGGATGTAGCTGGCGAGTTCCGGATATTTGGCGCGATATTTCTCGAGGACGGCTGATCCCTTCCAAATGTCACATCAACCTCTTTGAGCTCGGGAAGATACTCGTTTGCGAGGTTCTCGACTTTGTCGGGGGTAGCCTTCGGTGCAGGTTTCTTCTGGATAAGGGAGGCTCGCGGCATTTCCTTCAAAAGCGGAAGGCCCTTGGTTTTGTCGGGGACAGGCTTTTTCTGGACAACATTCTTCTGGACGGTTTGACGGCTTGGGATTTGCCGGGCATTGGCCTTTTGGCGACCGGTTTGGTTGGCATGGTAAAAAGACATCTGCCCTAATAGAGGCTGAGGCTACAAGAAGGAATTACAGGCATCCCACAGGAGTACACTTTGACGCAACTCTTGAAACTCAGCTTTGGGGTTCCGAGGTGGTTACGAGCTATACCGGCGGCTCGAATGGTCCAAGCGAAGGGAGCGGAAAATCCGAGGTTTATTTAACGTTCAGTCCGATCTTCGAGAGCATTTGGCTAGAAGCGAAGAAGCGTCTCTCCCTGAGTGTGTTTTGCAGAAACAGGCCGATCTCGGCCTACGAAGCTGATATTCGATTCGCTCAACCGTGAACCGCGGCGTCAGGCCGTTAAAGAAATTGGCCGCCGGCGCGGAATACCGAATTCCTGAATTGGCCCGGTTCTTCGGGAAGTGAAGAAGGCCTTGGTGTTT
This sequence comes from uncultured Acidimicrobiaceae bacterium, assembly GCA_963824445.1. Lineage (GTDB taxonomy): Bacteria > Actinomycetota > Acidimicrobiia > Acidimicrobiales > RAAP-2 > Bog-473. The sequence continues at coordinate 4,895 of CAWGPG010000008.1, forward strand.
TAGGTGGTTAGGGGGAGGGAACAAGGGGGATTGGCAACCTGAATTACGGGGTCCGCAGCTATTTTAGATTAGAACCCGTAGGATGATATTATCCGCGAGAGAAGCTGAGTGTCGCGATGACCTTATTAATGCTATGCTTCTGTCTCGCGGGCGTTTATCGGTGGAATGCGGCCCTTAATCGGTGGACGAACTGCCACGCCGTTTTTTGACGCTCTGTGGCGGCGAAGCCCGATTTTCAAGCTGCTTTACCCGTCTCAAGTGGCGATTTCTGTGGGCGCAGAGCCCACAGCTAAACAGCACCAAATTTTATTAATTAAGGGCGGCAAAATGTTGAATTCCACGCATTAAGATCAATTTTCACGGTCGCTGTGCAAATTCCACTAATAAATGGCGTCGCGACGGCGTGGCTTTTGTCATCCGCGATTCCTCACCGCTTCCTCCAAGTCGGGTAAACGGCCACAGTTGAGACGCGAGGAATGAGCCCGGCTGTGTTGCGCTGTTCCGGAGTTCCGAAGCCATTCTCCTTTTATGTTTTCTATCGTTTCCATGTTTTTTTGAGTACTGGATAAATTTATCCACACTGGCGATTAAGATCCCTTTGCGTTCAACCGTATACGGACATTTCAATGAGTGCCGCCCCCTTAAATCCCACTTCCGTAAGATCTCTGATCTCGTGACAGCCACTTTGATTCTTTCCGTTAAGGATGAAAAGCACAACCGGGCCATTCCCGTGGCAAGCGCGGCATGGACCCTACTTACTCTCCTCGGGGCTGTTTCGCTTTTTTCGTTGTGGCTGTTCGTTAGAGATGCGGCCCCAAGGCTACGTTAAAGTGTCGCAACAATCCGAAGACGAAGAGCTGGTCCATCGATCTCAAGCAGGAGATACTGAAGCCTTCGATGTACTGGTAACCAAGTATCGCGCCAAGATTTTCACTATGCTTTACGGTATGGTTTGCAATGAAAATGATGCTTTGGATCTGGCCCAAGAAGGGTTTTTGAAAACTTGGCGGTCAATCCACCAGTTTCAGGGGCGATCTTCGTTTTATACGTGGTTATACAGTCTCACGGTGAATTTGGCGATTGACTCACTTCGCCGGAAGGGGCGTCGTGCGGAGGTAGAACTTGACGATGCTATTCCCGCTTCTCTTCCTAGTCCCCGCGCCAATTATCGACTCACTGAGATCCGTCAGCACATCAACGCGGCGCTTGCACAGCTTTCTCCAGAACATCGCGCTGTCATTGTTCTGAGGGAAATAGAAGATTTACAGTATCAGGAGATTGCCGAAGTTTTAAATATCTCAGTCGGTACGGTCATGTCCCGGCTTTTCTACGGTAGGAAAAAACTACAATCCGTTTTAAGACCCATTTTCAGCCAAATTGACGAAACTCAACGTCCGCGGGTTGACTAGTCGATCGGCAGACGTGCAATTGCGGAGAAAGCCCAGTTTTTTGGCAACGCATCGAAAAGCCCGAGGATTATGGGACAGATTCTAACTTCGAGCGCGAAGCGTAGGAGGATCATCGCGGACTAACCGAATGAGTTCGTGCAGGGGCCCATACCCGGATGCCCGTCATCCTTCAGCAAGTGCATCACAATGCTTGGTTGTCCGGGCGACCAAGCGAACGCCCACCGCGAAACGTTTGTCGCGGCGTTTCGTCAGGCTCTCGACATGGATGCGCCAAAGTGCGGCCCCGACACGTGTTCTGTCTATAAGGCGGACGATAACATCGAATCTGCGATCGGCGCCGAATGTTAGATCTTGAAAACAACTGCGGCGTCGATTTCTGCAAGGATGCAAGTTCGTCCATGACGCTCTTCTAAAGAGCCGCCACGTGCCATCAGATGTCGACAGAATAAAGCTGGGCAGAACGTTGAAACCGTTGAATCGATTCACGGTTACTTTTCCATGTTCTTCAGGGCATCCTTTAGGGCAACTTCTGGCGTAGCTCCTCCGTTTGTGGCGATCTCGAAAGCAGCCCCCATCGAAGTCCAGAATCTACCCATTTGCGGAATGTTCGGCATCACAACCCCATTTTCTGAGTTCTCGTAAGTTACTTTGATTAGATGATTCTTGGCGGCCATCTCGTCACAGAGGGTTTTAAGTGCCGGAACGCCAAGGGGTGCCTCCGCGTCCAGCGCTTTCAGACCGTCCGAAGTGAGGGCATGTTCTTCCAGGAAGTGCTGCGCAAGATCGATGTTCGGGCTTGAACGATTGATCAGTGCGGTAAATACGCCGACGAACGGGCGCCCCGGATTACCACCGACGCCCGGGATCGGTGCAAGATCGAAATCGACGTCGGCTTTGCGAAGATTAGCCCAATCCCACGGTCCGCTCACCATCAGCGCCAATTGACCGGAGGCCATTTTTTCACCCATTAAGTTCTGGGTTGATCCTTTCGGCAAGATGCCCGTATTGATGAGTTCCACGATTGCCTTCAGACCCTCGAGGACCCCTGCGTTGGCCACTCCGATGTCGTTGACGTCATAGCCCTCGGCCGTCTTCTTGAACGGGTATCCTCCGGCGCTGGCGAGAAACGGCCAGCTGAAGTAGGGCGTCTTGTAGTCCCACATGATGACGATTGCGTGAGGATGTTGGGCCTTAAGTTCCTCGCCAAATGCAGGCAGTTCCGAAAGCTGAGTAGGCACTTTTCCCGTGACGAGCTTCTTATTGTAGATGAGCGAAGCCGCCTCAAGGGCAACCGGATATCCCCAAACCTGCTGTTTGTGGGTCACGGCATCCCAAGACATCGGCAGGTACTTCGCCTTGAATTCTTTTTTGATATTTAGGGGTTTTAGCAGACCTGAATCGGCCCATTCTCCGATCCGATCGTTCGCCCAGAAGAATATATCCGGACCTTTGCCGCTCTGAGCCGCAGATTGAAAACGGTCGATGATTTGATCATGCGTCTCTACTTTTACCGGAGCTCCGACCTCTTTTTCGAAGGCTTTGCCGAGGTCGCTCAGGCATGAAAAGGTCGATTACTAGTTATCCAGATTAGGAGTTCCCCATCGGTCCAGGCAAATGCCTGAGCAGCAGAGAAAAGTACGAAGATAAGACAGAGAGACTTTTTGCTGCATCCTGGCCCGCGGAAAACTATCGCCTGCACCCAAAGAGTGAAGGTTTTTGTGTTCATAAGGGGAACGATTTTAGCAAACAACCCATCCACTAGGTCATTTTTTGACGGAGGTGGGAACCGTGCGGCGGCTGACATGCAATATTATCGTCTCGACACCGCGGGCGTCGTAGGTGTTGGCCCAGACCAAGAAGTGGAGGCGTTCGCGGCCGAACTCGAACTTGGGGCTGCAAGTTCGTGGACCGCTCGGTCGCAGCGCTCCCGTTCTTGCAGCACCCGGGAGTCCACCGCCAGCTCGATCACTACGGGTTGGGCGCCCCGGCCACGCCTCTTGAAGCGCGTCCAGAGCGGCGCTCGGGTCGGCGATGGCTCCAGCGTCGATGACGACCTTCGGACAATCCCGCCACGGCGGGGCAGGAGCGATTCCGGGCGACACGACCACGCTTCGGCCGAGTTCGCGAGGTCCTGGGTGGCCATCTGTCCAACCTAACGGAGTGCTGTCTCGTTCTCCGGCGGCGATTTGGGCACTTCCCTAGGAGATGGGGGTCAGTCGAACTCAGCGCTTTCCCGCGGGAGCCCTCCGGGCCCGTAGATCTCCAAATCGGCTTGCGATGTTCAGTGCTGGACCCTCTGCCGTCGCAGCCTTTTCCACAAAGCTTCTGAAAGCAAAGAGAACGGTCAGTTGAGTCCCAACGGGTGGTGTACGAGGTGCTGAGGTGCGACGTCCCTCGCATCAACCTGTTCTCTGATTGGTGATCCTACGTTGCGCTGTCAGTGGCGGCCTCCTTCCCGGCGGCGTCGATGGCCGGCCGCGGGTCCTCGGGTGAGGGGTCGAGCACCTTGTTCGTCTTGAGAGACTCGGCGCTCATGTAGCGCTTGGTGATGGCCCACTCGTCGGTCTGCTCGGCCAAGAGCGCCCCGACGAGGCGGGTGACGGAGGCTCGGTTGGGGAAGATCCCGACTACGTCGGTGCGTCGTCGGATCTCTTTGTTGATGCGCTCTTGGGGATTGTTGCTCCTGATCTTGGGCCAGTGCTCGCTCGGAAAGGCGCTGAAGGCCAAGATGTCGTCGGCGGCGTCGAGGAGGTAGGTCACGACGTCGACAAAACCGGCCTGGGTCAACTTGTCGGTGACGTCGGCCAGTTGGCTCCAGGTGGTGTCGCGGTCGGGCTGCTCGAAGATCGAGCGCACCAAGGTGGCGATCATGGGCCAGTTGGCTTTGGCACACCGAGAGGCCAGGTTGGCCATGAAGTGGGTGCGGCACCGTTGCCACGAGGCGTCCGAGAAGACCAGGGCGATGGCCGCCTTGATGCCCCCGTGAGCGTCGGAGATGACGAGCTTGACGCCAGAGAGGCCCCGGGCCACCAAGGCCCGCAAGAAGCGGTCCACGCCGCGGTGTCCTCGGTCGTGGCGATCTCGAAGCCGATGATCTCGCGCCGGCCCTCGGCGTTGACTGCCGTGGCGATGACGGCCGAGATGTTGACGACCCGGCCCCCCTCGCGCACCCGTGGGTCAACGCATCGATCACACGTAGCGATAGGGCCCTTGGTCCAAGGGGCGCTCCTTGAACTCGTTCACCACCTGGTCGAGGGCGGCCGCCATGCGCGAGACCTCGGACTTGGAGATCCCGTCGATCCCCATGGCCTTGACCAGGTCGTCGACCCTCCTCGTCGAGACCCCCTCCACATAGGCCGCACAGATGACCGCGACCAGGGCCTGTTGGCGCGGCGACGGGGCTGGAGCAAGAACTCGGGGCTGTAGACGCCGCGGCGGAGCTTCGGCACGGCGAGTTCGATCGAACCGACTCTGGTGTCCCAGGGACGCAGGCGATAGCCATTGCGCGAGTTCTACGCGCTCGGGGGTTCGTTCGCCATAGGCGGCACCGCACTGCATGGACGCCTCGGAACTCATGAGCGCCTCGGCGAGGCGGCCAACATGGCCTCGGCCAAGTCCGTGTCGCAGCCCGCCCCTTCGAGGTACCTGCCAAGCCAGGCTGCCGCGTCGATAGTGGTTCCGACGTTCACCGTGATCCTCCTCAAGTTGTTGTGTGGAAACTGCTGCTTGAGGTTGACGCGGTGATCGTCGCGTCTGGGGGATCCTCGGGCACCGAAGTGCCGGAGCAGCTTGAGATATCGCCTCTCGGGGCAATCAGGGGGCCGGTTTTCCGACCGATCCCCCGATCAACTCGTACACCACTCGTTGGGACTTAACCGAACGGTCCCGCCGTTCATGTACCGCGGATGACAGCGAACACCACGTCGGGTGCATCACCGTGAGCGGCCCAGCAAGGATTACAGTCACGACCGCTCCGAGCGTGGGAACACATGAGCCTGGAGAGGGTGACCTATCCGTGTCGTGCCTCACCGAGGCCGAGCACGACGTGCGCGTGCACCACCGGCCGGTACTGTCCCTGGCGACGTCGCTGTCGTCTGACCCGCTTTCCGCGGACTACGTCTTGGCTGCCGAGTTGGCGAAGTCCAACACATTCTTGGCCGGGTCGTACGTGACCACGATGACGGGGCCGAGCGGGTAGGACCGGCCGGGCCCGAACGACACCGATGACGCCGCTCCGGGGATGGTCGCGTTGCGCAGCCCGTAGCCGGCCTTCTCGAAGCTGGCCGCGGTGAGGTCTTTGCCGGCGGCCTTGGCGATGGTGGTGAAGAGCGCCATGTTGACGCACGCCGACTCGACCGAGAAGAAGGTCTGGTCCGAACCCTTGATCGGGTTGGTAGGTGGCGTGATCTTGTCGGACGGGTACGCCTTGTGGACGACTTTGTCGCAGTGCTGGACGAAGGGTGTGTGCCAGATCTGGTAGTTCGAGGGAACCGGGCTCGAGGTCAGCACGCCGCGCAGGTAGGTGGGCTTGATAGATGCGGCGAGCACCGCCGTCTCAATCGTGCCCTCGTTCGTGGCGACGAAGGGCGGGTGGTAGGTGCTCTGGTTGGCCTGGAGCGCGTCGGGCCAGACGAGGGAGCCCTCGCCGACGGCCACTACCTCGTTCACTCCGGACGACTGGAAGCGCTGCGCAATGATGTTCGCCTGCTGGTTGATGGCGGTCGTGTCACCCGATGCGCCGGCGTCCACCGCGGTGGCGACGACTGGGACGTGAAGGGAGCGCAAGGCCGATTCGACGACGTGGAGCTCGTCTTGGTCCGTGGTCTGCCCGGCGAAGATCCCGACCTTCTTTCCCTTGAACACGCCCTCGTCCGCGAACACCTTGAGCTGGACGGGGTCGTAGGCCGCTTGCGGCGGCGTCAACGTGAAGTTCGGCGCGATGCCGGAGGCCGGGCCGCCCTGGTACGACCCCGCGATGGTCGGTACGCCTTGCTGGAGGAAGCAGGCGGGCTCAAAGGGCGCGATCGCGGCGAAGACCTTGTCGTCCCCATCCAGCTGGGTGCACGCCGTCGCCGCCGGTGCCGTGCCTACCGGGCTGACCGCCAGGAGGTAAGGCACCAGCTTGCGGCCGTTCACGCCGCCGTGGGCGTTCAGGTCGGCGATGATGGCCTTGTAGGCGTCGGGGTAGTTGCCCTGGTCGAGGGTGATACCGAACTTCCTGATGGCCGAGAAATCGATGTAGGGGATGCCGACCCGGATCGTCGTGGCCGTGACGCCCTGACCCGTTGGCCCGGCTGCTCCGGGCGAACCAGCCCCGGCGCCGATGACGGTGCTGCTCACCATGATCATGCCCACCACGAGCAACCGGGTGACGCTTCGCACAGGCACCTCCTCCATCGCCGGCCCGAAAGACGGCTACAGCATGCCCGCTACGCGGCCCCGGGCGCGGTCGGCTGGTCCGCCTACTACTGCTTCCCGGAACGGACCAGGTCTACGCCTTCATGGGTCCGGCCCGGCTGCCGCCGCCGCCTCCCGCTCCCTAATGACAATGGATCAGCCGGCTCAGCCCGCATATGACAATGGTTACCCACGATGAGGCCGGACTAGCCACCATACGGAACGAGCCGCTGCGTGGGTTGGCGCGAACCTCTGGAGACAACTGAGGCGTGTTCTTCGCGTCGTGAACCGGAACGACTGAGACTGGGAGCGGCTGTCTTAAACCCAACGGATCATGCGGCAACTTTTAGTCGGACAGAGCCTGCGCCGTTCAGCAGTGCAAGCAGTCCGACAAGCGGGAGTCGGTTTCCCTATGCAATGGACCAACTACCGAGTCATGTTTGGCCTTGCTGAGCAGACGGGATCTGCCAGGAACATTTGCAGACTGGTGACGACTCCGCAGATCGAATGCCGCCACAGTTAGCGTGGAGTTCGCTCATCCAACGCCCACGGAGCCCCGCTCTGGTTCAGCAGGTCCAAGAAGGGATCGGCCGGAAAAGCCTCGGGACCGAGGATTCCCACACCTGACCAAACCCCGGAGTCGACAAGCTCAAGCGCCACGAGGGGGTTGATTGCCGTTTGCCAGACGACGGCCTGCGATCCGTATTCGCTCATGGACCAACCGTTGTCCACAACCTGATACAGATAGACCTCGCGGCGAGCCCCGTCTTTGCCGGTTCCAGACACCCAGGTCCCCGCGCACGTGACCCCATGCATATTGTCGCCGAGCTCGGCTGGATCAGGAAGGCAGGCGGCGACAACGTCACGGGGAGAGACTTTCGCTCCCGCTACATCGACCGGGAGGGTGGAGTCGAGGCCGAGCTTATGGAGGGTCTCGAGGATTCTGATGAATTCTTCGCCCAGGCCGTATTTGAACGTCACCCGTTCGGCGTCGATCCATCGGGGCACGAGAAGGACTTCCTCGTGCTCGACGTTGACGCACTCGACGGGGCCAATCCCGGCGGGGAAGTCGAATACCTCAAGCTCGCTAAACGGCTCAGTCGTATACCAGCCCTTGTCCTTCTCCCAGATGATCGGGGGATTCAAGCATTCTTCGATCGTGGTCCAAATTGAGAATGTCGGCGCGAAGTCATAGCCCTCGACCACCAAGTTGGCGCCGTCACGTATTCCGATCTCGCCGATTGACGAGAACAGGTAGTCGGATGCGTACCGCGCGAAGACGTCCGACAAACCGGGTTCAACTCCCATGCCGACAAGCGCCAATAGACCCTTCTTCTCCCATTGGTCGGCCAAGGCGAACTGTTCATCGCCGAGTTTTACGCCCGTCTGTGCGTATGGATCTCGAGGGTGAGGGTGAGAGAGCGACATCGCCATGTCGAGATAGTTCACATCCGCAGCCAGAGCACTACGAAACAGCGGCATTACGAACCTCGGGTCGACCACGTTCACGAGCACATCGCAACGCTGAGCTCGAAGCAGATCGCCCACCGCCTTTTCATCGTGGGCGTCGAGGGCAACTGCGGTGAACGAATCACTCGCGGACTGCACTGCTCGCTGGGCGCGGCCCACCACATGGTCGGCGACGACCAGGTGTTCAAAAGAGTCACGTCGAGCAGCGGTCCGAGCAAATGCCGTTCCCACTCCACCCGCTCCCACCAGCAACACACGCATGACAACCTTCCGATCATGTGGCGGATGCGGCGTTGTGCCGAACCCTTATCGACCTCAGATGAAACTCCCCCAGCAGCTCAAGGACCCTACGGGCAACCGCTGGTGACTGTCTATCTCATCGACCTTCGGATGGTGGATCGATTTTTGCCGCCTCGGCTAGATCTCACCATGTTGTTCCAGACGCTTTGAATTCCACTTGAGTCGCCCGAAGGGGTCAATCGGGCCGACCCGGATCGGCCTTCGGCCGTCGCCCCTTGACGACCGAGGCGCAGTTCTGGACCAGGCCATTGGTGACGACGGGGACAAACAGAATCAGCACGCCACGCGCATGGCCATCAAGTAGTCGGGAGGGTTGTGATGAGCGCGCCGGACGTCGTGTACAGCTCGGTCAGCGAGCCGGTGGCCGCGTCCGGGAGGGGGTTGTTGGCACCGCTGCGGCTGGCCACCCAGAGACGATCCCCTACGAAGGCGAAGGCCGATAGATCGCTGAAGTAATAGGGGCCGTTGGTGTTGCACATGTACCATTTCGGCGCGCCGGTCGTCGCCGAAAGCCTCGTCACCATTGGGCTTGTGCCGAAGGGACTGGCCATGAAGACGTTCGACTTGTTGGCGATCGTGACCGAGGGGGCGCTGAATCCGTAGTCTCCGTCGGAGTTATCGAAGGTGCCGAGGACCGTTGCAGTCGCCACGTCGATTTCCGTTGTGGCGCTGCTCGCGCTGTCGGCAACCCAAGCGTGGCCTTGAGCAGCGGCTATGCCGTCGGGCGCGCTCAGGCCGGGATCGGTGATGACCTTGATCAGCGAGTTCGTCGTCGTGTCGATCGCGGTGACTGCGTTGGCAGCCTCGTCGGTAACCAAGAGGTCGTGGTTCCACGTGGTCAGCGCGGTCGGGTCATCGAAAGAGAACGCCGGCCCCGAAATGGTGCCCAGAAGGCTCCGGGAGGCGGCGTTGATGATGGTGATCGAACCCGGCACGGCCGGCGAGGCCGTCGGCTGGCCTGCGTTGAGCACATAGAGCCGGGTGCCGACGGCAGCGACCGCCACGGGATTGTCGAATCCGAAGGTGGGACCAGATGCTTGCCCGACGAGCGACCCGTTTTGGGCCAGGAGCTCGGTGACGCTGCCGCCTCCGTTGACCACGAACAGGTCTGCGCCGAGGTCGATGATCGCTGCTGGCTGGTCGAGGCCGTCGGCAGACTTCGTGATCGTCTTGATCCATGCGCCGGTGGAAGGGTTGACCTCGGTGACCGAGTTGTTCGACTCGTTGGCTACCCAAAGGTGGCCGCCGCCGTAGGCCAGTCCAGAGGGCGCATCGAACTCAGGGACGGTCACCGCCACGGCCTCGGGGGCGCGCGGCACGGCGACCAGCAGGCCGATTACGAGAGGCGTGATTGCGACGATGGATCGACGAATTCGTCTCCATTGGTGTAGGCGCATGACTGCTCCCTCCCGTGTCGGGTCCCGCCCAGAGTTTACCCTCGTCCGTTTGTCGTTTCCGAAGCGTCGAATGCCATTCACGCCGGGCATCGCCCTTGAATAGAGGGTGGAGCATTTCTTCTGCAAGGTGGGCGATGATGATTTCGTCCCTCGAAGTCTCTGCTGGATTTGCCGCTTTTCCCTGGTTCTCGCTTTGTTCCAAGTCGTTCAGCGGCGAGCTCGCAGCCGGCCTGCAGGGGGCTGTCGTGGATCAAGAGACGCCCTGGGCTGTCCGCTATCGTGAGGTTTCAAGCCGACGTGAATGCAAACCGAACGCGGTCAACTGAGTGAGTGGATGACGGCAAATGGTCGACGTGGAGCAAATGGTCGGCGTGGAGAGGCAGGAAGAGGCGCCGGTGCTGAGCAACCGGGACGCAGGACGACTCGGAGTCAAGGCTCCGACCGTTCGTCGCTACGAGGAGCGAGGTCTGCTCGGTCGTCGCGCTCCGTCGGTCGAGGTGGCGTTGGTGCGCCGATGCGGAACTCGGGCGCTTGTCCATCGTCCGCGACCGGCGCGAGTCAGGCCAGTTCTATGTCGACCACATCCACAGGCTCGACGGCGGCGACGAATGGCAGCGTCTCTTCGATCTTCAGACCCGATGGCCCCAGGAACGGACCGATCGCATGGGGGCAGCCGGAGCACTCATAGGACATGTCGCCTCTCACCACGAGACCATCTCCGGCGGCTGACCGCATTCCGAAGCGACCCAACGGATCAGCGAGTCTCCATCGAATCCTTTACCCAACGGTCGATCCCAATTGCGGTCCCGGTTCGAGGGCGAGCGAGGCAGACCCCGAGCAGCGACATCGGGCGGTTGCGTCTTCTCTGCCAGATGGCAGATGTTCGTGCGAACCCGGTCTGGGACCATCGAGCAATGGACCTGAACACCTTCTCCGGCCGGGGCGTATCCCATCGCAGTCTCGACGACGGCGCACGGCCGCCGCTCCCGACCGGGACCGTGACGTTCATGCTCACCGATGTCGCTCAATCGACCCGGTTGTGGGAGTCCGATCCCGAGGCCGCGGCCTCGGCCATCGCCCGACACTACGAACTCCTGAACGCCGCGATCGTCGACCACCATGGGAGCCGGCCGGTCGAGCAGGGTGAAGGCGACAGCGTGGTGGGCGCCTTCGCTCGCGCTACCGACGCCGTCGCGGCCGCCCTCGACGCCCAGCGGAGCTTCGCCGCTGAACCGTGGCCGTCGGGTCATGCGCTGCAGGTGCGCATGGCGCTGCACACCGGGGAGATTCGAGTGCGGGACGAGGGCAATTACTTCGGGCCGGCCATCATCCGGTGTGCCCGGTTGCGGACGATCGCGCATGGAGGCCAGACGCTTGTTTCGGACGTCGCCGCCCACCTCGTCGCCGATCGGTTGAGCGAGGGTGTCTCGCTCCGCAGTCTCGGAACCCACCGACTGAAGGACCTCAATCGGGCCGAGAGCGTCTGGCAGCTGTGCCACGCAGATCTCGTGACGGATTTCCCACCCCTTCTCTCGTTAGACCGCTTCCCCAACAATTTGCCGGTGCAGTTGACCGCGTTCGTCGGTCGCGAAACCGAGCTCGGCGAGCTCGAGCTGGCGCTCAGCTCGGGGCGTCTGGTCACCCTCGCCGGCGTCGGCGGTTGCGGTAAGACGCGCCTGGCCGCGCAGCTGGCCGCTGATCTCGTCGACAGATTCGAGGACGGCGCTTGGTGGGTCGACCTCAGCACGGTGACGGATCCGGATCTGGTTCCTCAGGTTCTGGCGGGCGCGCTCGGCCTCCGCCGTGAACTCGACCGGCCCTTAACGGAAACGCTCCTCGACCACGTTCGTGACCATCAGATGCTTGTCGTACTCGATAACTGCGAGCAGGTGCTGGAGTCTGCGGCCGCGTTCGCCGAGCAGTTGCTCCGTTCGGCGCCCGCGCTGAGGGTGTTGGCCACAAGCCGCGAACCACTTGGGATCGCCGGCGAGGTGACGTGGCGAGTCCCTTCGCTCGGCCGGAGTGAGGGTGTCCGGCTGTTCTGCGAGCGCGCCGCGCTCGTCCGCTCGGGCTACTCGCCCCATGAGGCAGAGAGGGAAGCCATCGCGACCATCTGTGAGCGGCTTGACGGATTGCCACTCGCCATCGAGCTGGCCGCGGCCCGGACTCGCCTCCTGGCTCCATCGCGCATCGTGGCCGGGATCGATGACCGGTTCCGGCTTCTCACCGGGGGGAGCCGTAACGCGGTCGCCCGACAACAGACACTCGAGGCTTCGGTGTCGTGGAGCCACGATCTCCTCGACGAGGCCGAGCGCGCGCTCTTCCGCCGCGTCTCGGCCTTCGCCGGGTGGTTCACCCTCGAGGCGGCCGAGGACGTCTGCACGGGAGGCGATGTCGACGCCTACGCCGTGCTCGGCCTGCTTGGTCAGCTCGTCGACAAATCGCTGGTGCAGGCGGAGCCGACCGAGGCGTCGCGCTTCCGGATGCTCGAGACGCTCCGGCAGTACGCAAGCCAGCGGCTGGTCGACGCGGGCGAGAGCGATTCGGTACGGGATCGGCACCTGGACTGGTTTCTCGGGTTGGCCGAGCGAGCCGCGCCAGAGGTCGGCGGGCCCGACGGACCGGTCTGGCTTCGCGAGCTCGAGCTCGACCACGACAACCTGCAGCACGCGCTTCTCTACGCGGACGCCAAAGGGGATGAGGACGCCGTTCTCCGGATGGAGTCGGCGCTCGGCGGGTTCTGGGAACTGCGCGGCCATCTCGGGGTGGCGAGCAGCTGGTACGAGCGGACCCTCTCGGCCGAGTCCGCGCCCTCGGTGGCCCGGGCCCGGGCGCTGTGGGCGGCCGCGCACACCGGCATCTATGGCGGCGACATCCAAACGACGGTGCAGTTGGCCCCGCGGGCGCTCGCCGCGGCTGAGGCGGTCGAGGACAACCAGACGGTTCTCCGAGCCGCGATGACCCTCGATTACCTGGCCGTCAACTTCGATCCGAAAGCGACGCTGCCCGGGCTGACCGAGCACATCGAACAAGCGCAGTCGTCGGGCGACGACTGGGGTGCGGCCGACGGGACGAAGTTCCTGTGCATCGGCTACGGCGTGTGCGGCGACCTCGACGGTGCCGAATCGGCGGGGAGGAGTCTCCAGGCCCTGGCCCGGCGGCTGGGGAACAAGTTCTTCCTCGCATGGAGCCACGCGGTCTTCGGTTTCTGCGCCCTCCACCACGGCGAGCTTCACGCCGCCAGAGACGAGTTCCAGTCGTCCGTCAACGAGTGTGCCGAGGTCGGCGACCCGATCACCGGCTGGCTGGCAACCGCATGGCTCGGCGACGTCGATGTGGCCGCGGGGAACTATGTCTCGGCCCGCGAGCGGTACGAGGCCGTGCTGCGACGAGGTTCAGCGTCGGGAGGGGACCTTGCCCGGCACTTCGTCGTTTCCTCTCTCGGGGAGCTCCTCTGGGGCTTGGGCGAGCTCGACGAACTGGGCGAGCTCCTCGAGCACGAGAAGGACCACTTCGCTGAAGAGCTGCCCTACTTCAGTGCCCCGTTCTTCTGCATCCTGGGGGCCTATCTCCTCGAGCGTGGTGACCCCGACCAGGTCCGGGCCGCTCTGGAGCGGGCGTGGCTGCAGGCCGAGAGCATTGGGAACCCATACCTCGCGGCGCAGGCGCACCACCGCTTGGCATGCCTGGCGCGGCGGGAAGGGGACCTCGACGGGGCAGAGGACCGCGGTCACCAAGCCCTCGTCCTCCGACATCGGAATCGGTTGGTTCCCGGCGTCGTCGAGTCACTGGAGCTGCTGGCCGGTCTCGCGGCCTGCCGGGAGAGCGGGGCCGAGGCAGCTCGGCTCCTGGCCGCGGCCGGAGCGGTGCGTCGGGATCTTGGCCTTGAACGCTTTCCGGCTCTCGGTCCAGTCTTCGAGGGTGACGTGGCCACGGCCCGCCGCCAGTTGGGCGAAGAGGCCTTTGTCACCGCGTGGGCCGAAGGAGAGGCGCTCGACCTTGACTCCGCCGTGGCGTACGCCTCGCGGGCGCGCGGCGAGCGAAAGCGTCCGTCGGCCGGTTGGGGGAGCCTGACGCCGACAGAGGTCGAGGTGGTCAAGCTCGCGACGCAGGGGCTGACAAACCCTCAGATCGCCGAGCGCCTGTTCATCGGGCGAGGCACCGTCAAGACCCATCTCGCCCACGTCTTCGTCAAACTCGGGGTGACGAGCCGGGCGCAGCTGGCGGCCGAGAGCGCGCGGAGCGGCCTGTGAGGATGCTGTCTGGGTCGATCGACACGACACGGGGCGCATCCCGGAAGCGGTCGTGTCGTTGATCCTGCGACGAACGGTCTTCGAACGGACCCGCTTGAGATCCGCACCGATGTGACAGCATGGATACGCTCTCATCGTGGTGAAAGCCGGCTGGTGGCATCGTGATCGTGGACCCCGAATGCGACGCTGCTCGGAGTGCGGATACGCATGGGCCATGCCGCAAAAGAGGCCACGTATCGCTCGTCTCACCGGGGGCATAGAACTCACTCCACATCTTCAGTCAGCCGCTGACTTGATCGGAGATCAGGTCACGAGCGGTGTGGAGGAAGACGTCGAGGTGAAGGAGGCCCTCAGCCATTGCCCTCAGTGCGGTTGCGGTCGCTTCACCGAGTATCGGGACGATCGGGGAACCGCCGCATCTTGACGATCACGTCGCGCCCTCTCCGTGGCGAGTGAGGCTGCGTAGAACGACATGTCGGCGGCGGTCCCATTCCCATTTCGGTCGGGTCTACCAACCGGTGGCGGCGATGATCGGACCGTTCAACCTCATGCCCGCCATCGACCCATCGTTCGGTGCTTCGCCGTAGTTGTGCACCGATCCATCGGCAGCCGCCACCCAATAGCCCTCACCATCCGCAGTTGAGAAGACGGCGGTTGCAGGATCGAATCCTCCAAACTGGCCTTGAGGGCTCCCGTAGTTCTGGGCGTCGCCATAGGGGTACACCGTGCCATTGGCGACGAGGATCCAATAGCCCTGGCCGTCGGGTGTCCGCACGGCCGAGGTCACCGGAGAGCCCACATTGCCCGGACCGCCGCGATAGGGCGCGTCGCCAAAGGTGTACACGTCTCCAGACTGGGTGACAAGCCAGTACCCGCCTCCAGTGGCATCGGGCATGACCGCGACCGCCGCGCCCGCACACCCACCGATGCTGTAACACGATCCTTCGAATTTCGCGTCGCCGAAGGCGAAAACCCCTCCGTCCGATGCCACCATGAAATACCCACCGCCGTCAGCGGTCGGCACCATGCCGACGATTGGCGCATTCAAGGAATGTGGTAAGCCCGAACCGGCAGGGTTAAGGCCTAGTCCGGGAATGGAGCCGTGGAACAAAGCGTTTCCGAAGGAGAAGACGCCGCCGTCCGACGCATCGAGCCAGTAGCCTCCATGATCTGACGTCGGCACGATGCCCACGACGGGACGCTGCAAACGAAGACTTCCCGTCGACCCGTGGAACAAAGCGTTTCCGAAGGTGAAGATCCCACCATCTGAACCGACCAACCAATAGCCGTGCGGGGGTGGAACGACGTATGTGAACTGGTCGCTTTGGGAAGGTGAACTTGTTCCACCAATCGTCGTGACGATGACGTCCACTGTTCCGACTGAGCCAGGGGGCGATGTGGCGGTGATGACGTTGGTCTCACTGTTGATCGAGGCCGACGCCGCAGGGGTGCCGCCAAAGTCGACCGCCATCGGCCAATAGCCCAGATTGTCACCCGAGATCGTGACGATGGCACCGCCCGCGTCCGACCCTTCACTGGGGCTGACAGAGGTGACGACGGGTTGCGGAGGTGTCCCGTAGTGGATCGTGAACGAGCCATTCGACTGAATGTTGTCGGGATAGGCGAGGACGTGTCCGGAGGAGTCCGCCATATAGGTGGACGAGAGGGAAAGATTGCTCAAATCCGCACCGCCAAGCTGAAGATTCGCGTCCGTGACCGAGCCGAAATCGGCCAGGGTCGACTGAGCCCCGTCGACCGTCGGTGCTTCTTCTATGTACTCGACCGACGCTCCAGGACCGGAGTAGGCAAACGTGTTGTCATACACCCAGTTCTGCGTAAGGTCCTCGATCTCAATGCCCCAAAGCCCTGGGGAGGCCTCCGCCACTTCTGCCGCCATCTGATCACCGGGTTCCACAGGTGCTTCGATCGGAACCGACGCGGCCGGCAGGATCTCGAACCAAGCGAAGTAATTGTTCGAGTCCCCGGTCGTGTCTTGAGAGGTGCCAGTCTGAATCAGAGACGAATTGGTCGCGCCATCGACGCCGATCCAACTGCTGGAATATTCGCTCGACTCGGACGGAACGACGGCGGGAACCACCCAGGTATCGGCCACCCCCGTAAACGTGGTCCCGGTAACGACCTGGCCTGCCCAGTTAAGACTTTCTTCGTTGTCCATGGTACCGGCGCCCTGAGGAGTGAAACCGTGGACCCAACGGGCGGGATCTGGTCCCGCGGCCGTCTTCGAGGAGCGCGTGCGAACAGTGAGGCTCTTGGGCGGGTGTAGGAACGATCCCGTAAGGGGCGACGCTGCCGCCTGATGCCCACGAAGCGTGACCAAGTCGGGAGAGGATCCATTCGCAGCGGCCGCGCTCGTCGTTCCCGCAGGACTCAACGCCGCAAGGACGGCTGTGACAAGAACAGGTCCCGCGGCGTACCGCAGTGCGGAGAACCGCTTCTTCGACGCCATTGTTGGTCGACACCTCCAGGTGTGAGATCCCATCGCGAGGGCCCGCATCGTAGGGTGCACTTTGGGCACTCGCCAGTCATTAACGACGTCGCTCTCTCCAGCTCATGGGTTTTGTTGCATCGATATGGCTATTTGGACGGCGCGGTGTGCTGTATCGGTTGAAGGATCCTCCTTTCTCTTAACCCGCGAGCGAAGAAAGCAACTCGGAAAAGCAAAAGTCAGAGACCACGGAGTCCTTTTTCTGCATCGCAATGTGCGTAAAAAGCTGCAGCAGTCATGCACCGAATGAGAATCCGGGCACTACGTGCGACATCCCGACCCGTCCCGCGCCCGAATGCCCCGGCACGCACAGCCGGCTCGGTCTGACAGCTCCCATTCCGGTCGAAGCACACGGGGATGGTTTCGTGATGCCATCTGGGCGACGTGGTCGTCTGTCATCGCACGAGTCAGCGCGTCGTGGGCCAGAGTTGACCATCACGATCCCCCGGTTCGGTCTCCATCACCTGGGCCCTCTTCGCCCAGCCACAGCGACGACACCAGGACCCGGTGGCGTCGAGACTTTCGTTACCCAGTGGCCGACGTGTCGTCGTACACGACGGCCTTGGAGGCAGCGTCGTAGTGCACCATGTAGACCGGTTCGAGCTCGTAGGGTCGATCCGGTCCGAAGGAGACGGGAGTGTTGGCTCCAGGGAGCACCTGGTTTCGAAGACCGTAGCCGGCGTGGACGAAGGCCGAAACGGTGAGGCTTCTGCCCGCCGCCTTGGCGATGTCGTCGAACAGAGCCACGGCGGGACACGCGATCTCAACGCTCGTCCAGGTGGCTTCAGAGGCGGGCAGCGTGGCTTTGTAAGCCCGGATTGCGTCCGAGGGATAGGCCTTCTTGATGACGTGGGCGCACTTCTGGGTCCCGGCGTTGTCCCACGTTGCCTTGGGAGGGGTGAGCGAGTTCGAGGTCACCACGTTCGAGAGGTAGGCCGGGTTGTCCTCCGATCCCACCGCGCCGTTGAAGTCGTCCTCGTTGGTCGCCACCCACGACGGGTTGTAGGTGCTCTGAATGGCCGAAAGTCCCTCGGGCCACACCGCCGCACCCGTGCCGACTGCCACCACTTCGTTTATCCCTTCGGACTGGAACCGTTGTGCGGTCGGCCCCATTTGTGCGTTGCCGGCAGCCGCGTCGCCCTGGGGCGCGGTATCGACCGCCGTCGTCACGACTGGGACGCGGAGCTTGGCGAGATCTGACTTCACCGAAGCGAGCTCCGACTCATCGCCCAGGCCACCGCCGAAGAGCGCAACCTTCTTGTGCTTGAAGACGCCCTGCTTGGCGAAGACGCTCAGCTCCAAGGGGTCGTAGGCGGAAGCCGGGGGGGTGCTCGTGAAGTCCTGCGCCTGGGTCGAGGAATGACCAGCGGGGTAGATCGATCCGACCACTGGCACGTTGTGCTGCAAGTAGCAGGTGGCATCAAGCGGAGCGATGACCGCGAAGACGCTGTCGTCCTCTGTCAACTGTGTGCAGGCCGTGGCCGCTGGCGCCGTACCCACCGGGTTCACGGCGACGATGTAGGGGACGATCCTTCGACCGTTGATACCCCCGTGCGTGTTGATGTCGTGGATGAGGGCGTCGAAGGCGTCCGGGACACTGCCCCAGTTCATGCTGACGCCGAGGGCCCGGAGTGGCGCCGCGCCGACGTCAACGTACGGGATGCCGACGCGGATCGTCGTTGCTGTGACTCCCTGGGTCGTGTTCGACGATGCAGACGCAGGGCTGATCCACGTAATTCCGCAGAGGAGAACGGCTGTCCCTGCAGCGGCGACGAGCTGGTTGCGCTTCGTCATGACTGTTACCTTCCGGGAGTGGCCGCTCCCGGCCCATCACCTCGTCGTCAGGCTGGGCTCGAGGCGAGCACGTCGGCGAGCTCGAAGCCGACCCGCTCGATGTGGGGCCCGAGCACGTCGAGGTCGAAGCCGTAGAGCTCGGCCGCGTTCAAAAAGAGCACCTTGTGGGCGTCGGCCTCGCTCACGCTCGGGTGGGTGACGAGGGAGGCGACTTTGTCCGCCGTGTGCGGCACGAAGGACTCGAAGTGGGGGTAGTCCACCCCGAACATGGCGGCGTCGGCCCCGAGGTGAAAGCCGGCCAAGGGCTGGCCCAGCTCGTCTTTGCCCACCAGCTGGTCGATCGGGAGCTGGCGGGCGTCAAAGGGCGAGACGCCGACGAAGCAGTTGAGCCCGACGTAGTCGCTCGCCTGCTTGGCCACGCTGCGCTCTCGCTCCATGAAGCGGGCGAAGGCCGTCCAGTCGTCGCCCATGCCGAGCGTCATGTCGAGGTGGGCGATGGCCGGGACCAAGAACATGAGCTGGGTCTCGACGAAGGCGACCCTGAGGGCGGGGAAGCGGTCGAAGACCCCGCCGGCGATCATCTGCCAGAGGGAGCGGGCCGAGTAAAAGCCGTTCTCGATCGAGACGGTCAAGATCATGGCGAAGCCCGGCGCGCTGTAGCCGGGCAGGCCGGCCCCGCCGTGCTGGCTGATGGGCAGGCCCACCTCTTCGATGACGCGCCAGATCGGGTCGAGGACCGGGTCAAAGAAGTTGGTGCCCCCCGGCCCGAGGGCCGGCATCATGATCCCGCCCAGCCCGTGCTCTTTGGCCCAGACGACGTCGGCACAGGCCGCCTCCACGTCGGCGAAGGAGACCACCGCCTGGCCGGCGCGCCGGCCGGGGGCTTCGGAGCAAAAGTCGACCAGCCAGCGGTTATAGGCGGCCCGGCCGGCGGCTTCGAGCTCGGGGTCCGCGGCGCGCCCGACGTCTTCGAAGCGGTTGACCTGGAAGGGCTGGCCGTTGGGGAAGAGCACCTCGGCCACCACCCCTTGGCCCTCGAGCGTCTCGAGGCGCGCCTTTGAGTCCCACTGGGCCTCGAAGCCGTAGGCGGGGTTCAAGTTCCCCGCGTCGGGGATGGCGGCCTCCTCGGCCGCCTTCACCGTCTCGTCGTAGGCGCCGAGGTGCTTCTTTTCGATGTAGTCGCGGTAGCCGGCCCGGGAGGCCTTGACGTGACCGTCGACCGAGATGATTGCCGTCTTGGCCATGATGCACCCCCTGATTCCCGTAGCGACCTTCTGCCACCCAGAGCACATCGTAACGGTCTTCACTTAGTCTGAGGAGAGGAGTCCCGATGGGACGCACCGGACCGGCGTGATCGATGCCGTGCGGCTACCGGCCACAGACGTACCGATGGCCTCGTTCCTGGAGATCGTCGCAGCAAGCCAGACAGGAGTTCACATGAGCGAACCGATTTGTGCGGGTCCGGTGCCGGGCGACGCGGTGACCACACTTGGAGCCTTTGACCTTGCCCCTCTTGGCTATATGAGCGAGGAATGGTGGCTGGAGGGTGTCGCCACATCTCGGCGAGCCACCAGCGAGACACGAGACGACGGTCTCTGGGAGACCGAGAAAGACGAAGAAGCGCCCTACAAGACGCGGCTGATCGTGTGTAGGCCGTCCGATCCGACGCGGAGCAGCGGCACCGTCGTGGTCGAGTGGCTGAACGTGAGCGGCGGTGGCGACGGCTCCCCAGACTGGTTTTTCATGCACCGTCAACTGATGCGGACGGGCGCCACCTGGGTAGGAGTGTCGGCCCAGAAGGCCGGGATCGACGGTGGGGGACTGCTCGGGACAGGCAGCAATCTGAAGGCGGTGGCACCGGACCGTTACGACCTTTTGTCCCATCCCGGAGATGCCTTCGCTTACGACATCTATACCCAGGCCGGGACGGTGTTGCGGCGACCCAACGGTGTCCTCGCCGGCTTCCCGGTCGAAACCCTCCTCGCGGTCGGTGAGTCGCAGTCGGCGGTGTTTCTCGTCACCTATCTGAATGCGTTCGACCACGACGCCGCCATGTACGACGGGTTCTTGATTCATGGTCGGGGCTCGTCCGGTGCTTCCCTCGACGGCAACATGCTCACCGCCGCTGGGGAAATCAACTTCGCGGGTAGCCAGAAGGTTCGAGAAGACGCTCGGGTCCCAGTGATCACCGTCCAGAGCGAGACCGATCTGATCATGATGAATGGAATCAGAGGACGTCAACGCGACAGTGACAAGTTCCGCTGGTGGGAGGTAGCAGGTTCGGCCCATTTCGACTCCTACGGCTTGATCGCCTCGCAGACGGACGACGGCGGCCTCGAACCAGCGCAGCTGGCGGCCCTGCTTGCTCCTCCCGACGAGTTCCTCGGTATGAAGCTGCCCGGGCCGGTCAATTCCGGTCCCCAGCAGCACTACGTCTTGAACGCCGCGATCTCGCATCTCGACGGCTGGGTTCGCCGCGGAACGCCACCTCCCGAAGCGAACCGGATCGCGAGCGACGAGGTCGACGAACCAGTGCTGGTGAGGGACGGGCTCGGAATTTCCACAGGCGGGATCCGGACGCCGTGGGTGGACGCGCCCGTCGCGGTGCTTTCTGGAGAGGGCCATGAGGGGGACGTCTTCACGGCCATCTTCGGCAGCACACGTGCGTTCGACAAGGAGCAGTTAACCCGAATGTATCCAGGTGGTCGAGACGACTACATGGCGATGTTCGAGAAGAGCACGAATAACTGCATAGGGGCGGGGTTCATTTTGGCCGACGACCGCGATGAGATCATCGCCCTGGGTGAGGCGGCCTGCCCCATTTCGTGACGGCCGCGAGCGGTGGTTCGTGTGACGGGGAGGAGGGGACCGATCGGTGCCGTTGGCACCCGGGTCGGCTCGACGGTTGGTGCACCGAGCTCTCACCTGTCGGAGCGGCCGCGAAATGTTCGACGCCATCGTGACCGACGAGGAGTGATGCCGTGAACGATATTCTTCCCGACCCGCGCCTGACCAAGATCTACCGCTTGGAAGCCATCGTTGGTGATCCGCAAGAGGTCGGCGAGATCTCTGCTGGTCGCAGACGTATTGTTCCACTGACCGGAGGGTCGTTCTATGGACCTGAACTCCGCGGGACGTTGCTTCCGGGAGCCAGCGGCGATTGGCAGATCATCCTCTCGGACGGCACCGCGCTTGGCGACGTCCGCTACACGCTGAAGACCGAAAGCGGTGACGTGCTCTATGTGCAGTCACGGGGCGTGCGCCACGGAAGCCCCGAAGTCCTGGCGCGTCTCGGTCGCGGGGAGGACGTCGATGCCAGTGAATACACCTTCCGAACTTCGACCAAGATCGAAACAGCAGCCGTCGGCCTCGACTGGCTGAATAAAGGCATATTTGTCAGTGTCGCAGGCCGTCAGCCCGGCGGCGTGATTTACGAGGTCTATCTCCTGGGATGAGCGTGCCCTCCGACTCCACTGATCGACCGGCGCCATCTCGTGCCGGCGAATCGGGTGCATCGCCCAAAGTCGTCATCGTCACCGGCGCCTCTCAAGGCATCGGCGCGGGACTTGTAGACGGCTTCCGTCGTGCTGGGTATGCGGTCGTGGCCACATCTCGCTCGATCGTTTCGTCCGACGCGTCTGACGTCCTGACCGTGAGGGGTGACATCACAGACGTCGAGACCGCCCAGAGGGTCGTGCACCAGGCTGTCGATCGCTTTGGGCGGATCGACAGCCTGATCAACAACGCGGGCATCTTCATCAGCAAGCCCTTCACCGATTACACGAGTGACGATTACCAGGCGATCACCGCCCTAAACCTCACCGGGTTCTTCCATATCACTCAATGCGTCATCGGGCAGATGCTGACCCAGGACGCTGGAGGTCACATCGTCAACATGACGACGAGCCTCGTCGACCAGGCCGAGAGCACGAATCCCTCTGCGCTCGTCTCGCTCACAAAGGGTGGGCTGGCGGCGGTGTCACGCTCACTGGCTATCGAGTACGCGTCGCGTGGCGTGCGGGTCAACGCGGTCGCCCTCGGAGTCATACAGAACCCTGCCTACGATCCTGCGTCGTATGAGGGCATGGGCGAGCTTCATCCGCTCGGTCGGCTTGGCCAGATCAGTGATGTGGTCGACGGGATTCTGTATCTCGAACGGGCCTCATTCGTCACCGGAGTGGTCCTGCCCATCGACGGCGGGAAGGCCGCGGGGCACTAGTGGGAAGGGGCTACGCCCGACGCCCGAGGAAATAGAGGAAGTTTGCCTGCAGATCTGCTCCCGGGGGTGGTTCCAGCTTGGGTCCGAAGACACCGGGTTGGCGGATCAACGCATCCATTGGCTTGAGGACGTCGTAGGCGCGCCGAACGGCGACCTCGTCGAGGCGCTCGTCCACGCCCACGGCGCGCGCCAAGTCCCAAGTGTGCACGAGTAGATCCATGGTCACGAACCGGTCAATGATCTCACCCGAAGGCATTTTGCCAAACGGCCCGTCGACCTCTTTGGCGAGCGCGTCCTGATCGCCCGTGATTTCGTCCATGGCCAGAGTGACTTCGTTCCAGGCTTTCGTCGGGTCGTCGTCGGCGCTCTGCTGTTCTTCTGCCTCATGCCCCCTGACTCGGGCGATCACGTACCGGTGGCCTGAAACGACGTGGTCCACTACATCGCGGGCGTTCCATTGGTCGCAGGGGGACTGGACGCCCCACTTGTCGGGTGTGGCCGCCTTGACCGCGGCGTCGAAGCCGTTCGACACCTGTCTGTACCTGTCTTGGATATCGGTCATCGAGGAATCGTAGGCCGGCGCCGGTGAGCCGTACTGGACCGCTGAGTGAAGGTTCGGCCAACCAGGGTGTCATACCGGTGCGCCGGGTATGTCCGAGAGCGATCCAGACTCTGCGAACATGACCGACCGAGATCATTGAATATGGGAGGCGACCGATGCCAGAGACCAGCACCACGAAATACGACATAGCTCTGACCCATTTCATTGTCTCCGACGACGTGGAACGTTCGTGCCGGTTTTACACCGAGGTGCTTGGCGGCACGCTCATCCGGTCCGGGGAACCTTCGTATGTGGCGCTGGCGAACAGCTGGATCATCATCAATGTCGGGGGTGGACCGACCGACGACAAGCCAACAGTGACTCTCGAGACGCCACCAGATCCGGGCCACGCCAGCAGTTTCCTGAACATCCGGGTCTCGGATATCGAGGCTGTCTACGACGAGTGGAGTGCACGCGGTGCCGCCTTTCTCACACCACCGAAGCAGCATCAAACGGAACTCCGTTGCTACATCCGCGATCCCGACGGCCATCTGATTGAGGTGGGCCAGACCACGCTGCCGGGAGGCTGGCGGCAGTTCTTGGCCGCTTCATGAAGGCGGATGGTGGTCAGTCTCTGTTGCGCCAGGAGCGATCCAAGCGAGTGACGCAGCGGAGCCAAGTCGAATGGAGATCAATCCTTCCGGGCTTGCGCGCGCCGTTTATGGCTGGACGGGGCGCGAATCCCAGGCCCAGTGAAAGGGTCGCACGCAACTGGGTTAGGACAGAGGTGGAGGGCGGGCTGGCCAAGCGGTCAGATACCCGTTTGTTCGGTTCGAGCGGGAGCAGGGTCGGGTACATGTGGCATCAAAGCGTTGGGAGGGATGCGGCCGAGCCGGCCCGCTTCGAAGTCTTCGACGGCCTGACCGATCTCGGCGCGTGTGTTCATGACGAAGGGCCCGTAGTGCTCGACATGCTCTCCGATGGGCTCACCCCCAAGGAGCAGCACTTCAAGGTTCTTCTGGCGCGAGTCCAGCCGGTCGGCGCCCCGCAGGGAGAGCGAGTCGCCCGGACCGAAGACTGAGAGCTGGCCCGTCTCGACGGGTCGACTATCTGGTCCGACCGTCCCCGTGCCGGCGAGTACGTAGGCCAGCGCGTTGAACCTGGGATCCCAGGGCAATTCGAGGAGCGCCCCAGGAGAGATGGAGGCGTGGGCGATGGTGATCGGGGTGTGGGTGGAGCCTGGGCCGACGATCCCCCCGAGGTCGCCGGCGATGACTCGTATCAAGGCACCGGCGTCCGGAGACGTGGCGAGCGCCACATCGCCGGCTTCCAGTGGCTGATAGCCGGGCGGAATCCACTTCTCCTTGGACGGGAGATTGACCCAGAGCTGGATGCCGTGGAACAACCCGCCGGAGACGACGAGCTGTTCCGGTGGCGTTTCGATATGCAAAATCCCCCTCCCAGCGGTCATCCACTGGGTAGCCCCATCCGTGATCAGGCCGCCGCCGCCATTCGAGTCCTGGTGGGCAAAGGTACCGTCCATCATGTAGGTGACGGTCTCGAACCCGCGATGGGGATGCCACGGCGTGCCCTTCGGCTCGCCGGGTGCGTACTCGACCTCGCCCATCTGGTCCATGTGGACAAACGGATCGAGTGCGGAGAGGCTGATCCCGGCAAAGGCCCTGCGAACCGGAAAGCCCTCGCCTTCGAGGCCCTTGGGTGCGGTCGTCACCGAGAGCACGGATCGTGCTCTGCCACCCGCCGGCACGGGTACGGAGAGCCTGGTCAGCTTGGACCAGTCGGGAACGTTTACTGCGGGCATCGTCGCCTCCTCACACGCGGAGTGATGGGGTCCATAGTGCCTGACGGGACGTCCGGTGTCATCCGTCGAGCGACGCATCCAAGCGGCTGATCCGGTCGACGAGGGTGGTGCCGAGCGACGAGATGCTGTTCGGGACATCGTCCAAGCGACGGCGGCGAAACGCGAACTCTCCTGGAGCGTTAAGCCCGGGCGCCGAACCAGCCCTCCCGGAGCGGGAAGACGTACCAGTCCGTAACCAGATTGAGTGCACGTCGGGTATCGCGGAAGCGCTCGGCGATCTGCGCAACGATCGTCAGTCCGGGTGTGGACGGAGCACCGTGGAACCGGGCGGAGGCCACGGCCAGCGCGTAGAACCTTCGGCCTAGCTCCTCCAAGAGCTCGAGTCCGTCGAGGCCCTCAGCGGGTGAGCCCTGCAGTTGCGAAAGACGGGCCAGGCGGGATAGCGCCACGGGGCCAACGTCCAGGAGCGAGGAGTGATCGGGAAAGACACCGGTGAGAAACAGCACCAGGTCCCCCAGCCGGCGGTACACGCCGGTGCGCTCGGCTGGATCGACTGCGTCGAGGAGCTCGGCCAACCTGTTCAGGTCCAGCTCGCTGAAACGGCGTCGCCGCCAGCCGCGGCGGGTCCTCTGCCATGTGGCCCCACTGACGACGTGCGTGTAGGAAGCGAGCAGCTCGACCAGGAAGTATCGGTTGGGCTCGACAAGAACCTGGCGCAACGACTCCACATCGAACATCGGCAACCTTTGCCGGGATGTCCAACGCTCCTCCACGAAGGTGGTTGTTCGCAGACGATCCGCCGTTCGGTGAACGGCAATGGCGAAGACGAGAAAGGGCGAAGCGCCGATCAATCCTTGACGCAGGGTCCTCGTGGGTGGAGAACACCGCCTCTTCCAGGTCCGGACGGCCCAGGACGGAACCGAGCGCACCCGATCCGACACCGCCGATCGTCTCAGCGATCAGGCGAAGGTCGGTGGAGGTCAGGTGCTGGCGGTAGAGGTGATCGACGTCGCTTTCCATGCTTCCCGTTCAACGTCCAGGCTACCGGGCGCCCCGAGAGTTCCCTCGTCGTGCAACCCGAGCGCACGCGAGCACACCCTCGTCGCGGTGTGAGGTGCTTCCCTGACCCATCAACCGCTGCCGGCGTGACTCCGCGCCTCACGGGCCACTCGGCGCGCTTCCTGCAGCGGAACCGGTGTGCGGGCCAGCGGTGTCGAGGTCTCGTGCACCACGTCGACTGCCGTCTCAGGGCTGGTCCGCCATCCGGCGTGAGCGACGAGCGGTCGAGCGCCATTCCGGGTGGACACCCAGTACGCCACGCAACGACCGCGGACCATGAGTGGGCTACGGGCGCCCCGACGCATCTCGGGCAATCGGCCGGAGGCGACGAGCGGCCGTCGCGTCACGCCAACGGTCGGCAGGCCGATCGCCGCGCCGAGGTGCACGGCGAGACCGGCACGGCGGGGGTGGTCGAGGCCACTAGCGTCCACGACCACGAGCTCCGGAACCGTCTCGAGTGCTGCCAGGGCCTCGGCGAGTATGGCGCCGTCTCGCCCCGCGAGCAGGCCTGGGCGGCAGGGGGCGCGGACTTCGCCGGTCACGGCGGCCTGGGCGATCACATCGTCCGCCTGCCGCGGGCGGCCCTGGGCCAGTCGGGTACCGCGCAAATGATGGTTGACCTGGCGGGCACGGACGGGCGACCCGACCGTGCGCTCCCACGTGATGGCGCCGGCCCACACACGGTCGCCCGTCCGGCCGGGCCCAGCCACGCCTCGGCCGGGAGCGACGAAGCACCCGCCGAACAGAGTGGGCCGACTGGACTTCAACCAGGGATCGGTCACGAGGACGCCTTCGGCGACAACGGCGAGGCGCTGCTGGAGCTCAATCGGTTCGTCGGTCCGCTCGGGCCACCACTGACCGCGCTCCGGCGATGCCGGGAAGGAGACATCGGAGCGCACCGATCCGATATTGCATCGTGTGAGTAGCCTTGGAAAGGTGAAGGGCGACCGCGTCGAGGTGCTCGTCGACGTCGGCACCGGCGTGCAGAGGTTCGAGATCGACGCCAGCCGAGCGGGCCGGCGGGTGGAAGTGGCGAACGTCCGCGGGACGATCGAGGTGACGGAGGTCACACGGACGGGCGTGCCGGTGCGAACCGCTCGCTTCATGGCCGCGAAGGTGGTCGCAGTCGTCGAACATCCGGCGCGCGACGCCGATGAACCAGCTCCTTGAGGCTTCACAAGGGTATTCGCGTCAGGATCTCGGTCCGATAAGCGTCAGGATCTCTGTCCGACAACTTGATACCCCGACGCCGTTGTCGCTGGAGGATCCTGAGCGCAGTGCTCTTTCTGTCGTGGTGTCGGTACGACACGGGTTTGGAGATGCTCTGAATGGATCTCGTTGGGCGACACGTGGAGAAACGCTTCGGCACCGATACACTCGCGCCGTGATAATGGGGCCGGACGCCGGAGGGATTCCTTTCCCCAGCGTTGAACTAGTCGTGCCCACCCGACCGCTCGCAGGGACTCCGTCCGATCAGCTGCCAGCCGTGTTGGCGGCCGGCACGACCGATGTCACGACGCTCTTCGTCTCTCTGTCGGCACGCCAGCCAGAAGGCCGCGACGAGGAGTATCTCGAATGGCACTCCTTGGACCATCGACCAGAGCAGTACCGGATCAAGGGATTGCGACATTCACTTCGACTGGTCTCCACTCCGGCATGCCGCTCTCTGCGCGCCGCGGCTGCGAGTCGCTACGACCCGGTGGACCACGTCATGACGTACTTCTTTGCGGACGTCAATGCCTTGCGGCAGTTCAACACCCTGAGCGATGCCCTTCCGGCGGATCGTCGTCCGCTGACATTGCCCAGCATCGAGTTCGGCGTCTACGGCCTCTCGGGCAAGACCGCGGCAGCCAGGGCCGTCACCGGCGCCGACGTCATCCCGTGGCGTCCGGCGAGTGGGGTCTACCTCCTTGTCGAGGAGCGAGGAATCCCGCCGGTGGACCTGGCCACTGTCGAGGGTGTGGCCGGTATCTGGTGGGGTGACGGTGTTGCCATCGACGCGCCCCTCAACATCGACCGCAGCGGCTTGCAGATCAGCTACCTCTTCCTCGACGACGAGCCCGAACGGGTGGCCGAGCGGCTCCGTGTCCCGCTAGAGCGCAGGTGGAATCGCGAAGGACCGATCCCCAAGCTGGCCGCACCCCTTCACGTCGTTGTCCCCTTCGAGTGGGGCCGCTACTTGCCCTGAGCAGTTCCTACCCCACATCCACCGAAGCGCGATCACGGATTCAGCCACCATCTTGAAGGGGGATCTCGGGATGTCGTGCCTCGACCATGCGACGGAACCCGTCACGCCAGTGGACCTTGGTCCGCCCGAGGACCTCGTGCATCAGCGTGACATCGGGCCAGAGGGGCGTATGAGCGGCAGGGTCGTACTCGAAGATCGGATCGACCCCGATCAGCTCACCCATGAAGGCGCAGTAGTCCTCGGCGCTGACCGTCTCGCTGCCCGCCCAGTTCACGACGACCGGTGGCACGGACGCCTTCTCCATCGCTCGGATGCCGAGCTCGACGTAATCGTCCTCGTAGATCGGGTTGAAGTTGTTTGGCGCATCCGGATGGAGCCGCACTGGTTTGCCCTGCAGAATCGATTCCAAACGGTCTGCCGGTGTGCCTCCTTCTGGCCCGTAGGTCGAACAGATCCTGATGATGGTCAGCGGAATATCGAAGTGCGCGGCGACCCAGGTACAGACAGCTTCACCTGCCACCTTGGAAAAGCTGTAGTTGGCTCGAAGTGGCACACCCGGCGGGTCCGACTCTTTCAACGGACGACGACCCTGGTACTGGTAGATGGACCCAGTGGAACAGAACACGAACCCCCGGCATCCCCGGCAGTGTTCGAGCAGTCGCCCGGACGCCAGTGCGTTCGTCTCCAGCGCTGACTCCCATCCGTCGACTCCGGTGGAAACGGCAGCGTGAAACACGTAGCGGAAATCATCGGGCACCGAAGTGAGGTCGTCAATCGACACGTCGAGCCGAATTGGACTCACGCCAACAGACTGCACACGGTCCCATTCGGATGGATCGCTGAACCTGGCCATTCCCCACACCTCGTTGAGCGGGGCCAGGCTCCGGGCGATGGGAAAGGCGATACGCCCGGTCACCCCGGTGATCAGGATCTTCTCGTTCTGGAGCACGATGAACTACAAAGAGCAGCTCACGTCTTCTTCACGAGTGGAATGTCGTAGAGGTCGGACCAATTGCTTCCGGCGATCCGCGTTTTGCTCTCCTCGTTGAGGGGCAGCTTGTCGAACGCGCTGACAGCATTGGGAAACTTCGAGTCGCCGTGGGGGTAGTCCGTCGAGAAGATCAACCGTTCGTCGCCGAACGACTCGACGAAATGCGGCACTGTGACTTCGTCGGCTTCGACCGAGATCCAGCAATTTCGCTTGAAGTACTCGGACGGTGGCATGGTGAGCTCAGGCGCCTCGTACCAGCCTGTCCATTCCCAGTGCTCGTCGAGCCGGTAGAGGAACCACGGCGCCCATGAGCAGTTGCCTTCGAGCAACGCCACCTTGAGATCAGGAAAACGTTCGAGCACGCCGCCACCGCACAGGCATGCCGTCACGAACTGGATTCCCAGTGGTTGGCTGAAGGTGTGCCACAACATGAGCTGGTCGAGAACCTCGAGGCTGAAATCCGGCTTTAGGTACGTCTGGCCTCCGCCGTGGAAGGCGAGGGGAATGCCGAGCCGTTGGATCTCGGCCCACAGAGGGTCGTAGGCGGGGTGATGCCACGGCCGTCTGTTCACTGCGCCCGGGGGCAGGAAGATCGCTTTGAAACCAAGCTCCTCGACGCAGCGCCTGACCTCGCCCACGGCGCCCACGACGTCGTGGGCGGCGACCATCCCGGCGCCGAACATCCGGTCTGGTGCGTGATCACAGAAGTCCTTCAGCCAATCGTTATAGGCGCGAGCGATGGCTGTTGCGAACTCTGGTTCGAGGCCGTCGCTCCCGATCTGTTCCGACGAATCGAGGCCGAGAACGAACAGGCCTCGAGAAGGGAAGAGCACTGCGAGGTCGAGGCCTTCGGCGTCCATCGCGTCGACCTGTGACTGTGCGTCCCAACCCCGAATCTCGGACGCGGCATAGACGTTGTCGTGGTGCTGCTGCCATCCCGTCTTGCGTCCGTCGACACGTGAAGGCCGTGTCGCTCCAAGCCGGAGCATCACGTGGTTCTTGACCCGAACCCGCATGTCGCGGCGGAATTTCAGCGAGTCCCCGTGGTGCGGCGTGTGCATAGGACGGGTCGATGTACCGCTCCCACAGATCAGGCGGCTCCATGACATGGAGATCGCTGTCACAAATGACGTGGTCCCGCAATGTCATCGCCACCCCTTTGGTCCCTGACACTCGAGTCAGGTTTCACTATACGCTCACGGCAGGTGAGCGCCGAAGGGCTCTTCAGCGCCGATACAAGCTTTGGAGGACAGATGGCCGTCGGGGTGATCGGGTTGGGCAACATCGGCGGGAACATCGCAGCGAACCTCGTCGCCGATGGCCACGAGGTGGTCGTCCACGACGTGGACGCTGCGGCCATGAAGGCAATTTCCGGTGCCGTGCCAGCAGATGACGTGGAGACATTAGCGACTCGATCAGAAATTACGTTGCTGTCGCTGCCCACTCCGGACGTCGTCGCCGACGTGGCCGCGTCGTGGGCCGGAGGCTCTGCACGCGGGTCGGTCCTCGTCGACCTCTCCACCAACAGCCCAGCGGTCGTGCGCGAGCTGGGAAGCCGCCTCGCCGGATCAGGCCATCACCTGGTCGAGGCGCCGCTGACGGGCGGAGCCATCGGAGCGGAGCGCCGGATGCTCGTGTTCATGATGGGCGGTGAGGACGAACCCGTGTCGAGGGTCCGACCCATCCTCGAGCCCCTGGGCCGTGCCACGTTTCACGTGGGCGAGCTCGGCCTCGGCAACACCATGAAGCTGCTCAACAGTCTCGTCGCCTTCACGACGACGCTGGTGAGCCTCGAAGGCCTGGCCTTTGCGGCCAAGGCGGGGATCGACGTTCGTCTTGCGGTCGAAATTCTGCGCACCGCAGGTGCCTCGAACTTCTACATCGACCGTCAAGTCGAGACGATCGACGGCCGTGGCCGTCCGACGCAGTTCGCGCTCGCCCTCGCGGCGAAAGACGCCCGGCTCATCGTGGAGTCCGGAGAGTCCCTCGGGGCGCCCACCCCGATTGGAGCGGCCGTGCGGGGTGTGCTCGACGAGGTGGTGGCTCAGGGGCTGGGCGGCGCGGACTGGAGCGAGCTCGTGACCTTCGCGGAGGGGCAAGCAGACGTGGCCCTTCAGTGGAACAGCGAGGCGGGTTAGTCCGTGACGAGGACGTCGGCGGCCACCCGTAAGGCTGAGCCTGCTGCCGGGACCCCCGCGTAGATGGAGATGTGCATCAGGATCTCGACGATCTCGTCGCGACTGATGCCGACATTGCGTGCTCCCGCGAGATGAGCCTTGAGCTCCTCGGGCTGACCCAGAGCGGCGAGCACGGCGACGGTGATCATCGATCGATCACGAACCGACAAGGCCTGGCGGGTCCAGATGTCGCCGAAGGCGCTTTGCAGCACGTGGTCGAAGTAGTCCGGGGCCAACTTTGCTGCGGGGAACTGACCGGTAGCCCCCGTGCCGGGTCGCGGGCCACAGCTGCCCTTGGATCTCCCGGCCGGCCTCGCGGCGTTCGTCACTCGTCGTCATGTCGCCCTCCTGTCGACGCCCAATAGGTTGACCGTGGCGATGCTGCCGCCACCCACGAGGTGTGCGAGCGCCACCCGCGCCCCCTCGACCTGACGGCCCGCTGCTTCGCCGCGTAGTTGGAGTACCGCTTCGTGAAGCTGGGCCACGCCGGTCGGACCACCTGGGTGGCCGCGGGCCACGAGTCCGCCGTCGGTGTTGAACGGAATGCGGCCGCCCGGGCCCGTTTCACCGCCGGCGACCATCTTCTCGCCCTCACCCTCGCCGCAGAAGCCCAGAAGCTCGTAGTACTCGAGCTCTTCGTTGATGAACGCATCGTGGCAGTAGGCGACGCTCACGTCCTGTGGTCCGAGGCCGGCTGCTTCATAGCATTCGTTCGCGGTCGCTCGGGTCATGGCAGACGGGCCGACGACGGGGCCGACAAACGTGTGCCCTGGCGTATAGGTCTCGGAAGTCAGCGCCGAAGCCAGGGCACGAACAAGGGGACGGTCCGGGCTACTGGCCCGGACGAGGTCCTCGCGAGCAACGATGATGCAGGCGGCACCGTCGTCGGGCGGACAGCACATCATGGTGGTCAGCGGCTCGGCCACCACTCTGGCGCCGAGGACCTCCTCCGTCGTGACCACGTGGTCGGATCGGCGGTGGGCGAAGGGGCACGCAGCCCCGTAGTTCCAGTTCTTGGCGGCGATGGTAGCGAAGGTCTCACGCGTGGTACCCCGCTCGTGCATGCGCCGCTGGGCCCACAACGCGAAATAAGCGGCGGGCAGGATGGGCGCATCGATCTGGTCCCGACCGGCGCCGCGGCCGCCGGTGCCGGTCATGTCGGTGAATTTGTCGAAACACAGAGCCATGGCGACGTCGGCTCGCCCGGATGACACGGCCCACGCCGCCTCGCGAAAGGCGACGAGGCCAGTGGCGGACGCGTTCTCGATATGGGTGACCGGGAGTCCCGTGAGCCCGAACTCCTTCATGGCCTTGATGCCCAACATGGACGCCGGCTGGATGTAGCCGACGAAGGCCTCGTCGACGTCAGCCAAGGTCATGCCGGCATCGTGCAGCGCCAGCAATCCGGCATCGCGGGCCAGATGGGCACCCGGGACGTCGTGGAGCATGCCGAAGCGAACCATGCCGATCCCCGCCACGGCCACGCCCTCGAAGCGCAATCCTTTCTTCACGACCCAGCTCCGGCAGTCTGGTTCGGCATCTCGCTCGGCCTGAAGCGGTAGATCACCACGTCGTCGCCGTTCCTGTCCTGGCGCAGCGTCTCGAGGTCGATCTCGACCTCCCTGCCGATGGCGAAGTCTTCCGGAGCACCGGAAAGGATGGACTGCACGCGGGGTCCCTCCGGAAGGTCCACTTGGGCGACGCCGTATCCGACGACGTCGGCGTTCTTCTTGCCGAACAACGGCACGTGGCAATAGGTCCAGGTGTAGATCGTTCCCTTGGTCGAGAGCTCGGTGTCCTCAGTGCCCTCGTGCAGGCACTTGGCGCAGACCAGGCGCCGGGGGAAGAACACCTCCCCGCATGCCGGGCAGCGACTGCCCAGCAGTCGCGGCTGCTCAGCCGGGTCCTCCGGTATCCGAAAGAACCCTTCTTCGATGGGGACGCGGGCCATGTACTCCTCGATTCACGCTTCCTTCACGCCGGTTCGCCGCGCTCGGGTGTCCGGGGAGTCTGGCACATCGGGCTCCCGTGCCGATCGGGGGGACCTCGCCCTAACGCGGGCAAGCCGAGCAGGTGCTCGCCGACGATGTTCTTGTTGATCTCGGTGGTGCCGCCGGCGATCGAGGCCTGACGTACACCGAGGAAATTTTGGGCCCAGCGGTCGTCCGCGCCGAGGGCATCGAGTCCGATGAGATCGACGGCGAGGGCCGCCAACTCCTGGTCGCAGCGAGCCCAGGAGAGCTTGGCCAGGCTTCCACCCGATCCGGCAGCCGATGGGTCGGCGAGAGAGCGTTCCGTCAGGTACCGCATGCACCGGATGGCGGCGAAAGTACGGGAAAGACGCTGTCGCAAGAGCGGGTCGCGCAGCGCACCACGAATGCGCGGGTCGGCCAAGAGATCGTCGAGCCGGTTGGAGAGCGACAAGTGCAACCGGGCTACGCCGGCCCGTTCGAAGCTGAGCGTCGTCATGGCCACCGACCACCCCTGGTGCAGGTCGCCGAGCATCGCCGAACGCGGGATGCGGGCGTCGGTGAAGAACAGCTCGGCGAAGGTCTGCCCACCGGTGATCGTTGTCAGTGGCCGGGCCTCGATGCCGGGCGTCCGTAGATCGACCAGGAGACAAGTGATCCCGGCGTGCTTCTTCGCGGTCGGATCCGTTCGCACGTACAGCTGGCACCAATCTGCGAGGTGACCCAGCGAGTTCCATGTCTTCTGCCCGTTGACGACGAAGTGGTCGCCGTCTTCGACCGCGGTGGTGCGCAGCGAGGCGAGGTCCGAACCGGCGTCGGGCTCGGACATGCCCTGCGACCAGATCTCGTCGCCGCGCAGCATGGACTGGAGGAAGCGTTCCTGCTGTTCCGGGGTGCCGAACTGCATGATGGCCGGCGCGATGTTGGAGACACCGATCACGTTCACCGGGCCTGGAGCCCGGACGCGATTCATCTCTTCCAGATAGGCGAGCTGCTCCACGACGCCGGCATCGCGACCGCCGAACTCAACCGGCCACGACGGTGCGGCCCACCCGCCGTCAGCCAATGTGCGGTTCCACGCCCGCAGCAGCTCGAGGTTGGTCTCGATCGGCTTTTGACCCGCCTCGACGACCTCGGGGGTGAGGTGGGTTTCGAGCCACGTCCGGAGCTCGGCGCGGAACGCCTGGACAGCCGATGGCGCGGAAGATCGCCCGTTCTCAGTCGGCCCGGTCATCGCCCGGCACGTTACGCAGACTGAGGACCACGTGTCAGATACCGACGGTCAGTCGATCCGATCAGAGATCGCCCCAGGCGCCGGATGCCACCGTGCCGGCACGGTGCGACAATCGCAGGATGTCCAACGATCTGCTCGAGATCGAGCGCCTTCTTTACGACTACGCCTGGGGATGCGACGAGGGTGATTGGGTGCTGTTGCGCTCCGTGTTCACCGACGACGCCGAGCTCGACTATTCGTCCACCGGCGGCCCCGCTGGTGGACGGGACGAGGTGGTGGCGTGGCTCGAGTCATCGCTCACCGGAATCCGGATCCAGCACGTGGTCTCTAATTTCCGGATCGACGTGACGGGCGACGTCGCGGCCGGGAAAGCGATGTTTTTCACGACCGTGCACCTGGTCGGTCTCAGTCAGCCGCTCACGACGGGGGGCTATTACGACCTCGAATTCGTCCGCGAGGATGGCCAGTGGAAACTCCGCCGGCTCCGCGAGGACAACCGTTGGATGCACCCCGCGCCTCCCGGCTGACGGCTGGTCGCGGGCCGCTACCGCCGGCGAGGGCTCCCGGTCACGGACTGCTCCATCCCACCCCGCATCACCCCGTGGAGAAAGAGGTCGACGGCCAGGTCGAGGTGATGCTCTTGTGTCTCCGGGTCAAGACGCCTGTGTGGCCTCACGTCACATGTGCGTCGAGGGAAGCATCGAGCAGGTTGACCGCTTCTGCGAGC
Source organism: uncultured Acidimicrobiaceae bacterium (assembly GCA_963824445.1). GTDB lineage: Bacteria > Actinomycetota > Acidimicrobiia > Acidimicrobiales > RAAP-2 > Bog-473. Next base: position 40,349 of record CAWGPG010000008.1, read on the forward strand.
TTCTCTGTCAGCGCATGGCCGTGGAGCGCGAGTTCGCGTCGGCACGAGGCCCCAAGCCCCCGCTGGACGTTCGAGAGGCGGTCGAGGGCATGCGCTGGCTCGAGCCGGACTTCCGGGTCTGGGGCTCCTTCGATGGCTCGGGGATCGTGGTCCGCTCGCCCGAACCGGTCGACTTCGACCCGACGCACAAGACGGTGAACGTGTTCCCGGTGTCATCGGTCCTCGACGCGGCCAAGTTCGCCACCGTGGCCACGCAGACGGTCGGGGTCTACCCCAGCGAACGCAAGCACGAGCTGCGGGACCTCCTGGCCAGCGCCGGCGTCCAGCGGGTCATCCGATTGGGCAGTGCGCTGACCGGCAGCGCGGGCAATCCTCATGACGGCATGTTCCCGCTGCACCGGCTCGTGACCTGGGTCGTCGACGACGACGCCTGAGGCGGCGTCCGACCGCCGCAGTTGAGGCGCCGGATCCGAACCCTGCGCACACGTGAAGAGCGCGGCCAGCCTTCCCACCCATCTCAACGTTGGTTCGGGTGCTTCGGTGTCGCACCTCCTCATGGGGTGCCCCGCCACACCGTTCCGTGAATTGTCGACGACGATGCATGAGGCGGCGTTCGATGGTCCACCTTCTGGTCTCAACCCGCTGTCTGCAAGGCTGCATTGAACGACCGATGGCATTTGTGGCGACTCAGAGGTAGTTTCACCGGCGCCCAGCGACGAACACGCCACTGGGTTTGGACGGTATGTGACCACAAGGAGGTTACAAATGGGCAGACTGATCAACCGTGTCGCGCTGGTCGCGGCGGGAAGTATTGCCTTGGCGGGCGGCGCAGTGGCCGCAGTTCCCGCAGGTGCTGCGACCGGCGGCGGTGTGCACGCCAGGGTCGTGCACGCATCGCACGGCTTCCCGCCGTCGTACCCGACGTCGAAGATCAAGGGTCAAGGGAGCACTGCGAAGTTCAAGCCAAACGCGCTGACCGTCGCCGAGGACACGAGCGGCGGAATGTGCGCGGAGACCGGCGCACCGGTCTCCTTTGCGCTCAAGAACACTGGAACTGCAGCGGCCTACGTGACCTTTAACGGAGGTCCGCTCGGCAAGCTTCCCGCGGGTCAAACCGGGACCGTCTGCCTCTATGGCGGTGCAGCGGGCGACCAAGCGACCGTTGGTTTGTCCAACAAGAAGGGCACCGTGACGTATAAGGCAACGCTGACTCTCACGGCGTCCGACTAACGGTCGGGTTAGGGCGAATTGCTCGCCCTTTGAACGGTTCGAGGCGGGGCACCACATCGTGGGTGCCCCGCTGACGAACCAGTGACACGTGACGCCCGACGAGGCTGCCCGTAGACCCGCTCATCCTCCCCGTTCTTCGACGAGTCGCCCCCGGTTCACCTTGGTCGCCGCACTTCGGGGCATCGCATCGACGAATTCGACGGACTTCGGCACCTTGTAAGGGGCGACGCGGCGTTTCGCATACGAAATGATCTCGCCCCGCTCCGGCGGTGAGCTCGGGTCCCGTGGTTCGACGATGGCGTGAACCCGGCGCCCCCATTCCGGGTCCTTCAATCCGACCACGACGACGTCCGCAACGTCGGGGTGGTCGATCAGCGCCGCCTCGACTTCGGCGGGGAAGACGTTGGCACCGCCGGTGACGATCAGGTCGACCCGGCGATCCACCAGGTACAAGAATCCATCGTCGTCCAGGTAGCCGATGTCACCGCCGGTACGGAACCCGTCGGCCGTGGAGGTCATCTGCGGTGCGTCGCCGAGATACATCGAGCCGCCGTACGACGGCGACCGCAGGTAGACGTCGCCGATCTCACCAGGCGGAAGGACTTGGAGATCGCCGTCGAGGATGCGGATCTCGGTGTCCCTCATGCCCTTGCCCACCGTGCCCTCGCGGCCCATCCATTCGTCTCCACGGACGGCCGTCACACCGATGCCCTCGGTCATCCCGTACGCCATGACGATGCGTTCGGGACGGATCAATCCCGCCCACCGATGGACTAGCGAGGGTGGCATGGGAGCGGCCCCCTGCGTGATCCACACCAGGCTCGACAGGTCCCGGCGGTCGATGTCAGGCACGTCGGCCATTCGCTGCAACATCGTCGGCGTCGCGGTGAACGTCGTGATCCCGTGCCGCTCGATCGCATCGAGTGCCTGCGCGGCATCGAACTTCTCCATGACGAAGATCAGGTCGCCGGCAAGGAGATTGTTGAGTGTCGAGAAGGCGTTCACGTGGTACATGGGTGCAAGCACGAGGATGCGCTGAGGACGCGCCACCGGTGCCCATGCGTCCGCGAGCGGTGTGCTGAAGGCCGGGTTGAAGCACGCGGGATGGTTGCTCAAGATGATCTTGGGCGTGCCCGTGGAGCCGCTACTGCAGATTCCCTGCATCTGCGGCGACACGACATCCGGAAGTGTAGGTACGGCCCGTGAACGTGTCCCTTCGATCCAGGCGAGGTCCTCAGAGGTCAGTGAGACGCGGGCATCGATGACCTGCCGAAGCCTGTGCCGTTCCCAGTCCGGCAGGTCCCATCGGACGGGAACGGGTACGGAACCGAGCTTCCAAGCAGCGAAGACGCTCAGCATGAGCTCGGGCGAGTTGTGGAACGCGATCTCGAGGCGGTCGCCAAACGAGAGGCCTCGGTCCGCCAGGGCCCCCGCAAGTTGGCCGGACCTCGTGTCGAGCCACGACCAGGTGAAGCCGAACTCGCGCCCATCCGCGCCGAGGTGATGGTAGGGGCACTCGTCAGGTCGATCTCGGGCGAGCTGCGTCAACCGGGATACGTAACTGTCGACCGGGTCCGAATTGGGTGAGTCGGATTCGTTGTCCACCATTGTTCTGGAGCGGCGTCAGCCGAACCGGACCCGCACGACGTCACCCTACCTTCCAAGTGTGCTGGACCTTCCAGCGTGCTGCGTAGCCGGGGGGAGGAGTGGGGCCATGCCACGTCACGTCGGTCGAGCTGGTGCCGAGCATGTGGAGCGCAACGCCTGAGTCGATCCTCGCGATCACAGCGATCTCGAGCACCAGCATGCTGGTTGGTGCCAACCTGAGGTGATGGACCTGGCTGAGCTCCTGTCCCTACCTGGAGTCGAGGAGGAGTGCGTCCTGCGCTCGCCCGTTGGGTTCATGGCGCTCCACGGCGGATCTCAGGACCGTGGCACCCACGAGATCGCACGTCGCGCGGCCGAGCGCGCCGGCGCGTCCTCCTACGCCATCGTCCAACCACGCGGGCTGCGGGTCCATCTCACCTCGCGGTACCACGACCCCGCGCACTCAGAACGCTTGCGAAGGTTCCTGGACCACGTCGAGATCGCCATTTCTGTGCACGGCTTCGGCCGTGACGGCTTTCGCCTGTGGGTCGATCCGGCGCGAGGTCTCGTGATCGAGCCGTACGGGCCCGCCCTTCGAGGGGCTCAGACCGGCCCCCTACGGGGGATCATCGTGGGGGGCCGCAACGCCGACCTCTTGGATCTCGCCCGCCGACTCCTGCACGACCGTTTTGCGGGCTACCGCGTCGCCGACGAACGGGTTCGGCTCGGCTTCCATCCGGACAACCCGGTCAATCTCCCTTCGGCGCAGGGTGTGCAGATCGAGTTGCCGCCGGGCCTGCGGGGGATCGGAGATTTCGGAGAGCAGCTGGTTCCGAGTCAGAATGGGGTGGTCACCGAGGTGATTGCGGCGCTCGTCGAGCTGGCGGAGAGGGCTCGCGGTCTGCTGTCGCGGTCATTACAGTCCCAGTAGGTGCAGGAAGAGCGAGCCGCCATCCGGGCTCAGGACGGCGGCTCTGCGCCGCTCTGTTCGGCGAGCATGAACTCGGCATACCAGTCTGGCCAATCCGGGTCGGCCTGGCCGGTGCGCTTCTCGTGCTCTCCGTGGGCTGATTCGGCACGTCGCAACGCGCTCGCCAGATCACTGACGGATGTGAACGTCGCGACGGACGAGTCGACTCGACCCGGCAGCCGCTGGGTGACCTCCTGGAGCAGCCAGCCGTTGCCATCGGGATCTTCGAATGTGGCGAAGGTGGAGTAACTGCCATGCTCCGGATCTGAACCGTTCACCCTCCCGCGTGTCCCGTCTGGGTCCAACTGGGCACCCGGCGCTCCGGCGTGGAACGCTTCGCTGACCTCGGCACCTCGAGCGAGGAGCTCCTCCCGCCCGGCTTCGATGTCGGGAACGATCAAGTAGAGACCGTGAGCCGAACCCGGTGCAGCGGCCGTGATCTTCGTACCGAATTGGATCGAGCAAGGCGACCCGGGTGGAGTGAACTGGACGATCCGGAACCCGTTGTCGGCCGAGATGTCGGCGTCGAGTCTCCATCCGAGGCTCGCGTAGAACTCTTTCGAGCGGTCGACATCCGAGACGGGTATGACGACGGCCTCGAGCTTCAGGTCAACGCGGCCGGCGCCCCCTGAGCCATCGGGACTACCGCTTTGCCCTTCGAGCGTCGACATGAGAGCCTCCCGTATTCGTGGTCGAACGACGATTGTCGCGCCATCGTCGCCGACCGCGCCTGGCGAGCCAATTCTCATCGCCGTGCGCCGGGAACCGATTCGGCGGTGCACGGCGGCGTCCGCCGACACACCTCTCGCCGCCTGCTCGGCCGGAGATGTGGCTCAGCGGTAGATGTTGACCGCCGCGTCAAGACCCATGGTGGAGGGATCGACTCGACCGGTCGATACCAGGATGAACTGCATCGGATCGCCGGTGATGAGCTTCGTGCTGTCGCCGCCGCGAACGAGGAACTCGTCCAGGCCCGCGAGCCGGATGGTTGCCGGAGTCCATTCCTGCTGCGACAGCACTTGCGAGATGTGCGATATGGAGGGTGCCAGTCCAACCAGTTCTGTGGTCGCCTGTCCCAAGGCGGCACGAATGTCGTCGGCATGCAGGTAGGTGTCGAACCACAACGACTCCAGCCCGAATCCGAGCGTCTGACCGTTGCCCTGAGGCCCTTCAGATTCGAACGCGGCATCGTCGAAGCTCTGGACGATGTCGGTTGCCGCCTTCGTCGTGGTCCGCAGTTCTTCGGCCAACTCGTCCGCCGTCGACCCCCTGCGCTCGTCCACCTGGCGCGCGGTCACTTCAGGCGTGCCTAAGCCCTCGAGGCGGAAAGCCGTGACGTCGCTGAGCTGGCCAACGACGTGGGCGGCCACGTCGGCGACGCGCCAGCCGGAACAACGGCTCGGTGTCTCCCATTGTTCGGCCGAAAGCGTGTTGAGCAGGTCGGCGAATGCGTTGTACTCGTTCGTCATGCCGGGTACGACGACGGACCGTGCGAGCGTCATGATGTTCCCTCCCTCCGCCATGCGATCGATTAGCATGCGGTGTGCATGTAACTTACATGCACACCGCATGTATGGTCAATAGGCAAAGCAAACATCGCAAGACGCAGGCGGAGCGCTCAGAGGCGACACGCGCGGCGTTGCTTGCCGCGGCCCGTGACCTCTTCGCCGAATACGGGTATGCGGGCGCATCGAGCGAGGCGATCGTCGCCACGGCCGGGGTGAGCCGAGGTGCGTTGCAACACCATTTCGTCGACAAGCGCTCGCTCTTCACGGCCGTCTACGAGCAGGTCGAGAGCGAGGTCGTCACTGCAACGGCCGAAGCCGGCATGGCCGTGGGCCACGGCGATCCGCTCGAGGTTCTGCGTGCCGGTTGTCACGCGTATCTCGACGCCGTGCTCGATCCGGCTGTACAGCGCATCTGCGCGATCGACGGCCCCGCTGTCCTCTCTCCGGACGTTCGCACCGCCATCACCGATCGGTACGCGCTCGGCCTCGTGCGTGAGACGGTGCAGCAGGCCATCGACCAGGGCGAGATCGCCGTTACCCCGATTGAGCCGCTCACGCGGATGCTCCTGGCCGCAGTCGTTGCTGCTGCGCAATTCGTGGCGACGGCAGCAGACCCAAGAGCCGCGCGCACCGAGGCCGGGCGTACGGTCGATCTGCTGCTCGGGAGCCTCAAAGTCGAGCGTCCTCCCGCCTAGAACCCCTCGTTGGCCGCCCGGCGGACTGCACGTCCGGCCGGCACATTCACATCGGCGTCTGGCTGGGTGAGACGCTGCTGTCGGCATAGGAGTCCAGGCCCTCGCCTGACTGATCTCGGTCCACGTTCATGTACGGCTCGCGACGGGGAATCGGTGGAGCGATCTCGTCACGGTCTTCAACTCCTCCGGTGTGCCGAGAAGAGTCTTCGTGCTCCGATGACCACCTTTCAATCCTTGGATCGCGGCTGGTTGTGCGCAACGTCGCCCAGCGCAGCCACACCAGAAGCTGGATGCACCACCATGCCGGATCCACGTCGCCGGGAGCGAGGCTCAGCCGGCTCGAGGTGGCCGCGGCATGGTGATTGTTGTGGAGTCCCTCGCCGACGACCAGCCAGGCGAGCCACTGATTGTTGGTTGCCTTATTGTCGAACGGCCGACGACCCCATCGGTGTCCTACTGCGTTGATGGCGCCGCCTCCGAGCAGGTAGTAGATGGCATGGACACCAGCGGCGACGAGGGCCAGTTGCCACCCGATGAGCAGGACCAGCAGACCGAACCCCACACTGAGGCCGATGGCGGCGTGGTTGAAGAGCACTCGGTCCCATCGGTCCCCCGGTAGATCCCTGGCGTATCTGGCGGTGGTGGAGGGGTCGCGGGCTGATCTCCGGTAGAGGACGGCGTTGGCGAACAGCACCCGAGCGAAGCCCAGGACGAGGGGCGAGTGCGGGTCGCGTGGGGTGTCGGTAAAAGCATGGTGCTTGCGGTGGACGGCTACCCACTGCTGCGGTCGGATGCCTACGAGCAACCATGTCAGCACCCGGCACGCACCCTGCACGCACGGGGCGAGTCGGATGGAGCGGTGGGCGAGGCTGCGATGCAGGTACACCGTGGTCAACAGCAAGGCTAGCTGTGCGAGGAGTAGGCCGAGCAGAACGGCTCCAAGAATGGGAAGCACGGGTCGTGCAGTCGCCTGGGATCAGTCGACGTCTACGGGGACGGGCATCGGCTGGCCGTATCGACCCCATTCGACCGTAATGCCGTCCTTGCGCATCGAAGCCACGAACCACGCGATCGACAGAAAGATGGCCAAAGCTGTCAGTCCCCAAGTGGCCGCCGTCCGTTCGAGCACGAAGGTGCGCAATGACGAGGAGAGCAAGAGCCAGAGCGTGAGGCCGGCATTGACGATGAGCACGGTCGCCCAGAGCAGCGAGATTTTGACAAAGAACTGACGGACCCGTGGTCGGGCCAGAAGCTCGGGATGGAGAGGGCAGAAGTCATGGACGAATCGCTGGGTGAGTGGCCGGCCGAGAACCGCTGACCCGATGAGCACGAAAGCTGCCGCGACGGCCGTCAGCATGGGTTGAGCGAAGTACACGACGGCGCTGCCTGTGATGAAGGAGATCGCGGTGCGTCCCGTCAGGAGCGCCGATCCGAGCAGGAGCAAGGTGGAGATCCGCTCGCCTCGCCGGATCCGACGGACGAGAGCTAGGTATGACCACGCCAGCGCCGCTACGAGGGCGCCTCGGAAACTCGTCAGCACAAGGACCCCGTAGAAGAGGGCAAGCGGTCCGACCACCGCCTCGATCACCACCGGACAGGCGTGTTGCAGCGTCGATCGAGGCGACGGCAGACCGAGATGGTCCCCTTGGCTCCCTTCCCGCCGAGGCGAGAGCTTGAGCGGCGAGGTCCGACGTCCTGGGCCGGTGAGAGACGAGGGAAGGGTCAGGCGCTGCCGCACTGTGGGATGCACGTCAAGTTGACCAGGCTCGGAAAAAAGATCGCTGGGGCTCAGAGCGTGCGGACGCTCTTGGCCTGCTGGCCTTTCTGACCCTGTTCCGCCTCGTAGGACACCTTGTGCCCCTCGATCAGTTCCCGGTACCCCGAACCCTCGATCGACGAAAAGTGGGCGAAGACATCAGGAGAGCCATCGTTGGGGGTGATGAACCCGTACCCCTTCGACGCGTCGAACCACTTGACGGTACCCTCAGCCATTTGATTTGCCTCACTTCTCCACGCTCATGATTGCGGGAGGACCGTTTTGGAGGCAACCGGCAATGACTTCGACCCCGTGTGATCCAGTCGAACTCCTTATACCCTAACCCATCCTGGGCGGAATAACCGTACGGAATGGCGCCGAACCAATCCGAGTAGTATGGGGCGCAGACGCGCAATCGTCGGCGATGTTCCGGATCCGTCGGTGAAGGTGGGGAGCATCGCTGAACGGCGAGAGTGCCTGCCGCCCCGATCCGCGGGGGCCTCCAGCCGGAAACGAGGGCAAGTGCCCAACAAGAGTGCGCAGATGCCCGAACAGGACCTGGTTCGCGTGTACCTGACTGATATCGGGCGCTACAAGCTGCTGACCAAGGACGACGAGACTCGGCTGGCCCAGGCTGCCGAGGTTGGTCGGGAGGCTCGCGCCGAGCTGACAGCAGATACGACCTGCAACCGGGCTCGCGTTCGTGAGCTTCGACGGGTGGTACAAGCCGGGGACGCCGCGGTGGAGACCTTTGTCAATGGCAACCTCCGCTTGGTGGTGTCGATCGCCAAGCGGTATCAAGGCTCCGATCTGCCACTGCTCGATCTCATCCAGGAGGGCAATCTCGGGCTCATCCACGCAGTCGAGAAATTCGACTGGCGCAAGGGTTTCAAGTTCTCAACCTATGCCACGTGGTGGATCCGCCAGTCGATCACCCGAGGTATTGCCAACGGCGGTCGCACGATCCGCCTGCCCGTGCATGCCGGCGACCTCCTCAACCAGGTGACCAAGGCTCGCGTCCGCTTAGAAGCCCGCTTCGGCCGGCGGCCGAGCGTATCCGAGCTGGCCAACGACCTTCACGTCAGCGCCGAGAGGGTCACTGAGATCTTGCGTCACGCGGCCCCGCCGGCCTCCCTTTCCGAGCCGTTGCGCCACGACTCCGACGGCGAACTCGGCGACCTCGTGGAAGATCTTGGAGCGGTGTCGCCATACGAATCAGCCGCCGCCGCGTTGCTCCCCGGCCAAGTAGCCAAGATGATGGTCGGTCTCGACGACCGCGAACGCGAGATCATCCGCCTCAGGTTCGGCCTCGACCGAGGCGAGCCACGCACTCTCAAGGAGGTGGGCGACCGCTTTGGTCTCACCCGTGAGCGAATCCGCCAAATCGAAGCCCGAGCCATGGCGAAACTGCAGCACCCTACTGCTGGACAGGACCTGCGCGAACTTCTCAATTAGAAGCTCCAACGAGACCAGGTGACGGTCGCGTCGCGGCGGCGGACCGGCCTGATGTGCTGCGGCGCCGCAACCACGAGCTGATTGTCCTTCGCACCTCGCAGGCGCTCATCGTTCAGGCTCGTGGCACGCCAGCCCGTCAAGTCGCGTGAGCCCCCGAGCTCCTGGGAGTGTCGCGTGCTCGCCTCCTACGTGTACACGACCGTCCCGGTGTAGGTCGCCCCCTGAACCGTCACGTTGAAGGCGTCGCCGCTGTTCGCGGTTCCGTAGACGTTGTAACCCGACCCGAACTGATACACGACCTGGGAGCTCGAATAGCTGCTGACCACGAGGCCGATGCAATCTCCTCCGGTCCCTGCACCCCAGCTTCCTGTCGTGTCGTTGAACGTGAGGCTGGCGCCGGGAAAGTTGTCACCGGTGGTGCTGCACCCGGCCGGACTCCCAACCGGTTCGGCGCCGAGATTGCTTCCCGAAATCGTCACTGTCGGCGCGGACGCCGTCCCCGTGAAACTCACCGAGTTGATGGTGGGCGGTGCGGTCACGGGGACCTGGAACGCACCGAAGCCGTGCGGGGTCCCTAGGCCGGTTGGACCGTCGTAGCCTGGGCCGGCCTGGCAGAAGTACGTCGGCGAACACGTGCCCTCCGAGCCCTTCGTAATGTCGTAGAGATGGGCCGAGGGCGCGCTGTACGCAGCGGACGACGCGATGGTGTAGGTCGGTTGATTGTCCGCCAGCCCGTACATGCCGGCGATGATGGGCGACGACACGCTGGTGCCGAAGCCGTACAGCCACCCGCCGTCCTGGGAGTCGTAGAATTTGACGTTCGCGGCGACGGCGCTGACGTCTGCCGTCGTGCGGTTGGAGCAACCCGGATCTGTCTGCCAGGCAGGCTTCGGCTCGTAACTGGAGCATCCGCTGCCGGATCCCTGCGTGGGCGGAGTGGTGCTCTTGGACACCCACGCCGTCTCTTTCCAACCTCGAGTGTTCGACTTCGGCTTCAATTGTGTGCCGCCCACCGACGTCACGAACGGTGACGCGGAGGGGTATTGCACCCCCCCTTGGTAGGCGCCGTCGCCCGAGGAGAAGGTGATGTCCACGCCTGGGTGATCCCAGTTGGTGTCGTACGAGGTCTCACCGTTGAACTCCCCGGTACCCCAACTGTTCGAGATCACGTCGGCGCCGAGAGTAACTGCTTCGTTCTCAGCGGTGTCGAGGTCCCCGAATCCACTCGAATTCGCCTCGACGAGCAGAATGTGGCAGAGAGGGCAGATCGCCGAGACCATCTGTAGGTCGATCGAGATCTCGCTCGCCCAACCTGCGTCCGGACTCGGGTAGTTGCCGGCCTGCCCGAGTTGGTTCACCTTCTGGAAGCAACCATTGGAGGTGGTGCAGGCGGGCAGGTGGTTCGTCGAGCGGTACACAGAGAGGTCCGACTCTGCATTCGGGTCGTCGTATGCGTCGACGACGGCAACGAGGTTGCCACTCCCGTCAACTTTGGAGGCGCTCGTGACCGCGTAGGCGTTCTCGATGTTGCAGGCGGACCAGCCCGCAGGCGTGCTGACAAGGCAGCGCCCGGCGTTGTTGGTCGCAGGAACCTGGTTCGCCTGTGACACGTGCTCGACGCTGAGGTAGCAGCGCGCCGAATGTGGACCGGTGGCCCTGCTGCATCCTGCAGGCGTCGCGCCCACTCCTGTCTCCGCGGCGCTCGACCGAGCGCCCGGAGCCGCCGCACTACCAGCCGCTGACGCGCCGGCCGGAATGGCCAATGCCCATGCCGCGGCAACCGCAACCGTCCAAGTCATGCGACGCCCGCCAAGTCCCATGTTCTTGCTCCTTCCGCCTCGTGGCCACGCTAGTTCCCGCACCGCGAGGACCGCGGACGCATTTCGCGGCCTTGACAGATTGCACTGCTCGTCACATGATCGCTTCCGACCGGCTCATCCGTAGACCGATGGCTCGAGCGATGCCGTTCCGACGTGCTCCACGCGATCATGTCGGTGGCGCTTCAAAAGGCACCACTATCGTCGCCATCCGCCGAAGGGTGCGAGCCAGTACCGGCACGTACGGAGGGGGGGTGAGCGAACATGCAAAGCCGCGGTAGGTCGTTGCGGAGCCGTCGCGGAACGATGCGACTGGTCCTGGCGGTCGCTGTGTTGCTCGTGTCGACGACTTCGCTGTCCCTCTTCACGCTGAGTCCCTTTGATTTCACCGGCGCCGTTCCGGCCGCCGCAAGCGGATCGCACTCGTCCGTCCCTTCTGATGTCCCGCGGGCCGTGGTGAGCGGCCCGGTCACCGGCGGGAAGGGCATCGACCTTCCGGGTACCACAAGCTTCGACCTCCGCCGGGTCGGCTACGAGCAGAACGAGTACTTCCTGTCCGGTACCGCCGATGCGTACCGCAGCGCGAAAGCCCTGACGAGGAACGGCAGATGGACGGTGGCGACGACGAGTACGGCTCCGTACAAGACCCGCGTCGTCGTCTATCGACCGATCGACCCCCGGCGATTCGACGGCACGGTGGTCGTGGAGTGGCTCAACGTGAGCGGCGGGGTCGACGCAGCGGCGGCATGGCTGACGGACCACGTACAGATGATCCGCTCCGGAATGGCCTACGTCGGAGTCAGCGCCCAGGTGACCGGTGTCGACGCGCTGAAGAGCGCGGATCCAGCGCGCTATGGCTCATTGAACCACCCGGGGGACAGCTTCTCGTACAGCATCTACCAGCAAGCCGGTGCTGCCATCCGACGCGACGCGGCCACGGTTCTCAATGGCCTTCACCCAAAGCGCCTGCTCGCGTTGGGTGAGTCCCAGTCTGCCATCCGGCTAGTGACGTACATCGACGCGCTCGGGCCGGGATCACACGACGTCTTCGACGGCTACTTCGTGTACAGCAGCGCGGCGTTCAGTACCCCCCTCTTACAGGCTCCGCAACCATCGGTGGCCACCCCGTCCCCGACGTTCATCCGGACGGACCTCAACGTGCCCGTGATGTTGTTCGAGACCGAGACGGACCTGATCTTCGGCGGATACCGACACGCTCGCCAGCCCCCGACGAGGCACATCCGCGAGTGGGAGGTCGCTGGTACGGCCCACTACGACTCGTACGGGTTGGTCGAATCGATGGCCGACACCGGGAACGGCGAGGCCGACGTGAAGACCTTCGACACCATGATCCATCCGGTGTCCTCGAATGCAGCAGCGATCAGTTGCAGCACCCCGTTCAACGCCGGAGCCCACACCTACGAGCTCCGCGCCGCGGTCGTCGCACTGAACAATTGGGTGATGTCCGGCCGGCCGCCGCGTCAGTCACCGCGCCTCGACGTCGACGGCTCCACGTTGGTCACGGATCACAACGGCGAGGCGATTGGCGGCGTCAGGACTCCCCAGGTGCAGGCGCCGATCGCCGTCGTCTCGGGCGTCGGTGAGACGTTGGGAGCGGGGAGCGGCTTCTGCATCCTGTTCGGAAGAACGGTTCCCTTCAGCCAGTCGAAGATCGCCGCGCTGTACCCGACCCACGCTGCGTTCGTGCACAAGTGGGACCGTGCGGTCAACGTCGACGTCGCCTCCGGATACCTGTTGCCCTCCGACGCACGGGTACTGAAACGAGTTGCCGCGGCGTCCACCATCGGGGGATGACGCGCCATGCCGTCCCGCCGCCGGAGCCGCCGTCGGGGAGTCCCGGGTCGCGTCGGGCAGTTCGGGGTGCCGCCTCCTGGGGACCCGGGTTAGCATCCATGAGATGCAGCTTCGGGTCACGAGGCACCTGAGCAGGGAGTCTGTCCTCTCGACGGACCGCGGCGCGGGCTCTGTGGTCCCCGAGCACGGAAGGTGGTTGCGCCGTGGCCACGTCTGAGACCTACGACAGCCCCTACGACCTGGCGGAGTGGCGTGAACGCACCAAGAAGGCGCAGTGGGATTCGCTGCACGCCTATGGCGACCTGCTCACGAGGGTCGTTCCCGACGGGTGGCCGCGGCGAATGGCCGACCTCAACGTGCGCTACTTCGAGGAGGTCCTGAAGGGAACCCAGGCGTTGACCGACCAGTGGCTCGACGCAGTGGAGAGAGCCGTGCCGACACGTCCCGGCGATCACCGCGAGCCCTCCGACCATGTTCAGGGTCCCCGGATGATTCCGATGTCTCTCCACGCCACGGTGGGCGAGACCGCGAGAGGCTCCATCAGCCTGCGCAACAACGAGCGGATGGAGACCGAGATCTCGTTCCTCGTCTCCGACTTCACCGCGAGCGACGGCCGATCGATCCGTCCGCTCGTGACGGTGTTTCCCGAGCGCTTCGTCCTCGGGCCGTACGAAGAGCGGATCGTGGTTCTCGAAGTGAAGCTCGAGCCCGACCTCTTCCCGCCTGGCACGCTGTTCCGAGGGGCGGTGGCCGTACGGGGCTACGACAACCTCGAGCTCGCCGTCACCGTCTGGTCGGATGAGCCCGACGGGTAGATGGCGGTGAACGAGTCGCTCTGCGCCGTCGTCTCCGACCTCGATCCAAAGGCTGCGCTCGCCGAGGCGCTACGACAGAGCGAGGTATGGCCGAACCTGGCCGCGCTCACCGGCGATCGGGATCCCGAGCGGATGCGAGTCTTCGTCCTCCCGGACCTGAGCCTCCTCGCGCCGGGTGGCTCTACCGGGACGCAGCCCGCGCTGGTGGAGCACCTCGTCGACCTGCTGGCTGAGCGCGGCTACACGATGGTGGCCGTCGGCGCGGGACCGGACGCCTTCGAGCGCATCTTGGACAATCGCGACGTCCTGGTTGTCGCCGATCTGTCCGGCTATCGCTACGTGACCGAGCGCGACAACCCCTACGACGTCGTTGATCTGAGCGAGGACCTCGTCGAAGCGCCTTTCCCCCCATCGAGCGCTCTGCACGGGTCGGCGCTCGCTGAGTCCTGGGTCGAAGCCGACATCCGCATCAGCTTCGCCAAGAACAAGACACACGCCGAGCACGGCTTCGCTCTGAGCGTGCACAACCTCCTGGGCGCGTTGCCCATCCGCGACCGGGCCTATCACTACCGTTCCCGGCTCAAGCCCTGGGACACCTGCGTCGACCTGCTGCGTGCGACTCCGGTGCACGTGGCCATCGTGGATGCCATCGTCAGCAACCACGGCAGCATGGGCGACCGGGCGCCGCAGCCGCTCCGGACGGACACGGTCATCGCCGGCACCGACCCGATCCTGGTCGACTTCGTTGCTGCGGCGAAGATGAACACCGATCCGTACGGGTCGCCGGTGAACGCCAAGGCGTTGCACGACATCGGCCTCCCGCCGCGGTACGAGATGCGTGGCGATCTCACGCCGTACCGAGGATGGGAGAACGTCCATCCCCTGCAAGCGTCCGCCTTTCAGAAGATCGACGAGTCGCCCCGTTTGGCGACGCACCTGTTGTCCGCCACCGTTCGGACCGATCCCGAACTGTTCCCGTTCAAGCGTGACCTGACTTCGAAGCTCAACCAGGTTTCGGCGCCAGCGCTCGCCGGGCCGTGGGCCGCGTGGGGTTATGCCTGGCTCGCCGCCGTGCTCGACGGGATCGAGGCTTGGCGCACGATGTTCGCCAAGGACGCGCTGGCCCGGCTCGAGGTGCCACTTGATCTGGACCTCAGCACGTTCAGCCGCGCCGACTACGAGGGTGTCGTCGACTACCTCGCACCACTCGAGCAACTGGTCCGGGCCGTACCGCCGGACGAGAACGGGCTCCGTTGGCGCTACGTCGACAAATCGGTGCTCTTCCACTACAACAGGGTGTTGCCGATTGACTTCGACCGCTTCGTCGACGCCGTGCCGGTGCGCCACGCCATCACCTTCATGAAGGACTACATCGGTGGCCAGACAGTTGCGATCCACCGTGACGCCCAGGGACGAGTGACCCACCAAGCCGAGCGCAACGTATACCTGCCGCAGCCGAACTGGATGGTCCTCTACGGCGGATCGGTGATCGATGTCGCCAAGCTCGAGGCAATCCACTACGACGAGGATGAGCACAAGATCGTGTGGAGAACCGTGCACAGCAGCAACGACTCGGCCACCCATGACGATGGCAGCGTCCGGTTCGCACGCAGCGGCTCCGGGACCGAGGTCACGGTGGTCGCCCGCCAACAGTTCAAGCTTCCGCCCTTCTGGCAGATGGTTGACCTCGACCGGTTTCCCGAGATCAAGAACCGCTTCGTCGGTGCCGAGTACTTCAAGTTCTTCGATGAGACAATCGACAACTTCGCGCGCGCCTCCGCGGGCGAGGACATAAAGATCGGCCGCGCCTGGGATCCTCTCCACGGCGAGGCGGCGGAAGAACGGAACGAGGTGGACCTCGTGACGCGCGCACGGGAGTTCGTGGGTCGCTTCGGTGGCGCCCAGCGCCAGGGCGGCACGCTGGACGAGAACGGTTTCCGGCACTTCGAAGGACCTCAGGACACCGAAGCCGCGGACGCGGACGCCGGATGGCTCCGCCGGAGGGCGCCCGCCGACGTCTCCACCTGGTGGTCGGACCTGGCGCGCCAGGTCGGGAAGGACCTCGGCGTGGTGGTCCTCGAGGAGTGAGAGCGCTCGTCACCGGGTCGAACGGGCTCATCGGCTCCAACATCGTCCGCGTCCTTCTGGAGCTGAGCCACGAGGTGCGTGGTCTGGTGCGAGCGACGAGCGACGTCCGCGCTCTCGAGGGCTTGGACGTGGAGCACGTGGTTGGGGACGTGCTCGATCGCGCCTCGCTCGAGTCGGCCATGGAGGGCTGCGATGTCGTCTTCCACACCGCCGGGGTGTTCACCTACTGGGACCGGGACCCGCGCCGGCTCGAGAGCGTCGTGCTCGACGGGACCCGCAACTCCCTCGAAGCGGCAGACAGCCAGGGCGTGGGCCGGTTCGTCCTGACGTCGTCCTCGGTCACCTGCGGTTCGTCACCCCGGCCAGAACCCCGTGACGAGCGCGACCACTTCCGCGATCCGGACGCGCCGGCGTACTACGAGATGAAGGCACGACAGGAGAACGAGGCCCTGGAGCTCTCCGACCGGCTCGGGCTCGACCTGGTGACGGCGTGCCCCGCCATCACGGTCGGCGGCCCCGACTACCGCCTCCTTCCGAGCAACGCCATCATCGTCAACTTCCTGAACGATCCCTTCGCGTTCACCTTCCCGGGCGGGTGCAACGTGGTCCACGTCGAGGACGTCGCCCGGGGGCATGTGCTCGTGGCCGAGAAGGGGGAGCCGGGGGAGCGGTACCTCCTCGGGTCGGAGAACCTGACGTGGGCCGAGATCCACCGGACCGTCGCCGAGCTCTGCGGCGTGCGCGGACCGACATGGACGACCACGCTCACCGCGGCGTACCTCGCCGCCTCGGCCATGGAGCTCGCCGCCCGATGGACGAAGAAGCCGCCGGCGTCGACCCGCGCCGAGGCCAAGGCGCTCGGTCGTTACTACTGGTACACGAGCGAGAGGGCCTCGGCGCTGGGCTATCGGCCGCGCTCGAGCCGACAGGCCCTGGCCGAGGCCATCGCCTGGCTCCTGGGGAGCCAGCACGTCTCGCGGGCCATGCGGGAGCGCGTGCATCCGAGCTCCGAGGTCACCGGCGCCGGGAGAGAATGGCGGGTGATCGCAGGCGGCCGGGCGTGAAGCCGTTCCGCACGCTGGCGGTGGTGCGACAGAACCGCGAAACGGTGTGGACACTCGTGCGTGACCGGCTCGACGAGCTCGTGCCGCTCATCGGCGACGTCGACAGTGTGACGGTCAACTCACGCCGAGAAGATCCCGACGGAACGGTGCACCTGGTCAACCTCTGGCGGGCCAAGGCCGACGTGCCTGCGCTCCTGCGCTCGGTGGTCAAGCCGGAGATGTTGGCGTGGACCGACCGGGCGGAGTGGATGCCCGACGATTGGGTGTGCCGCTGGAGGATCGAGCCCCAAGTCTTCTCCGACCGGGTGGACTGCATCGGGGAGACCCGTTACGAGGAGGCAATGGGTGGGCGGGGCACGCGCATCGTCCTGGAGGGTCAGCTCGACGTCGCGTCAGGCAAGCTCCCGGGCGTGACGTCGTTGATCGGCGGCCCGACGGCGCGGGGAATCGAGTCGTTCGTCACCGGGCTGGTGCCGCGGAACTTCCAGAAGCTGGCCAAGGCGATCGCCGCCCACGCCACCTCGTAGCAGGCGGATCCTCTCAAGGAGCGATCAGGGACTCACCAAGTAGCTGTGGTGGAAGCCGAGCCGGGGGTCGGCCAGGCGCGACAGGGTGGGAACGTACTCGTGCAGGTCGGGCATCTTGACCCGGAGGCGCATCGTGTTCGCCGGATAGTCGTAGATCGTGATGTGGTTCATGCCACGGTTGGCCGTGAACAGGAGCCTCTGGTCACGGCTCAGCATGGTGGCGTAAATGGAATCGAGCACCGTGAACCGGCTGGCGCGTAGCGCGCTCAGGAAGTGCTGACTGCTGGTGAACATGGATCCTCTGGCCAGCGCGTCGTAGGCCTGGTTGCCGACCTGGCGGGCCACCCTGGCCTGCCCGCGCAGCCCCGGCCGCTCGTCGATGAGGCGCCAGTCGGCGAACGTGGTCAGGTCGATGAAGACGATGCTCTGGCTCGCCCCGTTGCAGAAGATGAGCTCGTGGTCGGAGATGGTGACGTCCGAGTTCAGGTGGGCCGGGCTCTCCCGCCCCACCGCCCAGTGCCGGAGCACCTGGCCCGATTCGGCGTCGATTTCGAACGCGTACTCCTTGGCGAACCCGATCGCCCAGTCCTTCCAGTCGCGTCCCTCCTGTGGCGCGACCCGGAACGAGACGGGATAGAAGAGGTCCTCGGTGGGATGGACGGCCAGGTGCCAGCAGGTGGCGGGAAGCTCGACCCGCCTCGCCTCGCCAGTGCGGAGGTCGTAGATCCCGATCTCCTTGGCCTCGCCCCTCACGGGGCTGTCCATGCCGCCGTAGACGAGATAGCGCCCCGACGCGGTGCGCTTCATCGCGTGCGGGAGCTTCAAGAGATGCGGACCGAGGCGCTCTCCCTTGGTCAAGCGGTTGAGGTCGAAGCGGTACATGTAGTCGCCGACCGGCGTGATGAACTCTGTGTCGTCCAGCCAGACCAGGTGCGTGCTGCCGCGCAGCGTCGTGTCGTTCACCTCGAACTGGAGCGTGGAGACGCGATCCACCTCGTCGAGCGGGGGTCGCGTCGTAGAAGAGCAGGTGCTGGCCGGCGTTGCCGAGGAAACCGACGGTCCGCCCAGGGTTGACGGTGGTCGCATGTCCCGCCGCCGCGCCGTCGAAGTACTGCACCTTGTAGGCGTACGAGTTGTCGGAGGGGTCGAAGAGAAAGAGGCACACACCCGCCATGCCCTCGAACCCGTTGATGCCGTTGCCGTCGAGGGCGACGTAGAAGCGATACGGATACGTCCTCACGCCCCTCCATCCGGTCGATGTCCCGACGAGCCTAGTGGGCGGCCTCGGTGCCGGCACTCGGTTTCCCGCCCCGCCACAGGACCGTCACGGCAGGGCACTGGGACTGGAAACTGTTGACAGTGATGCCGCTGACGGCGAGGATGAAATCCGCTCTCGGAGGAGGTCGTCGTGCCCAAGGGCGGAAGCAGCAGCTCCGAAACGGTCACCGTCACATCGACGGACACGGGGACCGTCGACATTCTCGGGTTGGACGACATCAGCGTCACGCTGAACGTCCCCGACCCGATCACGACCAACTCCACGTACACCACCACGTCGACCCTGTTGGTCCCGGATCCGATCAAGAACGACGTCACCACCAAGAGCGACATCGGGCTGAAGTCCGACCTCACCTTGGACGTGAAGCCGCTCGAGACGACGATCGACGTGAAGCCGCTGGACACGACGATCGATCTCAAGCCGGTCGTCGTCGACCTGTGCTACACGGTGAACGTCGGCAAGCTCCCGGAGACCCGGATTCGCAACCCGTACCGGCATCACATCGGCCTCACCCTCTTCGGCACCGAGGTGCTGGGCATGACGTTCGAGGGCGAGCAGGACACGGTGATCGAGGATCTGCACCGCCAGCCCATGATCGTCGAGGGACGCGAGCATTTCGAGGGCGAACATCGAGGCGGCCGGCGCCGCGACGACGGGGACGGGCTCCACATCCGGGTCGGCCCGTAAGGGCAAGCGCCGTGCGCGAACGCCTCCCCGATTACGACGTGCTCGTCGCGAGCGGTCGGACCATGACCATCGCGGGCGCGCCCGGTCGGATCGCGCTCGAGCTCGAATTCCACAACGGGGGGGACGAGCGAGCGATCGTGCGGCGGGCGACCTTCGTGAGTCCGCAGCTCGAGGAGGCGGCGGGTCGCCGTCCCGGTGTCCTGCTGCCGACGGTGGTTCTGCATCCCGGCCACGCGCGACGGGTGCCGGTGAGCATCATGATCCCGAGCCACACACCGCCTGGGCGCTACGACGGTGAGCTGATCGTCGCCGGCCGGACGGTCGCGGTGGTGGTGCACGTGGTCGAGGACTACGACCTGGAGGTGGCTCCGGCCGAGGTCGTGCTGGAGAACCGAGCGGGAGACCGCACGGTGCGCCAGATCGTGTGCTCCAATCGCGGCAACGTGCCGCTCGTGATCGGCGAGATCGGCGCCGTCGTGCTCGACGACGAACTGACGACCTGTCGGAGCCTCCGCGCCGTCACCGCGGCCTGGCCCGACGAAGGGGGCGAGCGCGACGCGGTGGACCGTTTCGTCGACCTCTACGTCAAGGAGGGGTGGAAGAAGGTGGTGGAGCATTCCGGCGTGCTGCGGGTGCACACGGTGGGCGGCCCGCGGGAGATCGCGCCAGGTGACACGGAGGTGGTCGATCTCGAGATCACACTGCCTGACCGGCTCGAGCCGCGGACGCGCTACACGGCCTTCGCACCGCTGTATACGACCGACGTCACGTTCTGCGTCGTGCCCGTCCGGGGCCGGCCGGACGCCGCGGACGATCCGGCGCCCGAGGGGGGCCCGGCCCGAGCCCGTTCACGCGCCGGGGCAGAGAAATCGACCCCGGCCCGCAGCCCGGCATCGAGAACCCAGAAGTCCAGAACCCAGAAAAGGAGCCACCCATGACAATGCCTTCTGCGCCGTACGCTCCGTTCACGTCATCCGCGCCGTCGGCGACGTCCTGGGTCCAGCTCCTCACCCCGACGCAGTGCCCGTGCTGCGGTCAGGCCGTCTTGCCGACACCGCAGGACTACTTGGACGCGTTCTCGTCGTCGATGGATGCGTTCACATCGTCCATGTCGCAGTGGATGGGCTCCGCGGGAGGAACGGCGCCGATGGCAGGGCCCCCCGGGACGGCGCGTCCCGGGATGCCCTGGTCCGGCTGGGGTCGACAGCAGCCAGCGGGTGGGGCCCATGTGCACGGCCACAAGCACGGGCACGCTCACGGGCAGGGGCACGAGCACACGCATGGTTCCGGCTTCGGCTACGGGCACAAGGGCGGGTGCGGCTGTGAGTGCCACGGGCACGGTCACGCTCACGGCCACGATCACGGCCGCGAGTGCGGATGCGGTTGTTGCGGTGGCCACGCCGGCTGTCGGGCGGACGACTGCCACTGCCAGTGCTGCATCGGCGACGACCTCGATCTGGTCGTCTACTCCCGCCTCGGCGAACGGCGGGTGGTGCCGGTCACCCTCACCAACGAGCGGCGACGAGAACGAGAGGTGTCGCTGGAGTTAAGCGACTTCACGACCAAAGGAGGACGGCCGCTGCCGGTCACCGTGGCCGGCGCCATCCTCGGTGCCAGCACATTCACGCTGGCGCCGTGCGAGGAGCGTGCCGTCATCATCGAGGTCGCCTCGGAGGCGGCCCAGGGCGAGCGTGAGCAACCGACCGACGTCGACGACTGCCTCGTCGCCGTCGCCGACCTTCGTGTGTCGGGCTGTGACATCCGGTGTCCGATCGGCATCGGAGTCGTGCTGCTCCCGCGCGATTGCGACACGTTCGACCTTTCGTGCGGTTGCGGGTGTTGCTGACCGGTTCCGGCTGACTCGAGCACGGGCGCGGCGGCGCCGGAGGGCGAACTGCTCAGGCCCACCGGCCCGAAGCACCGCTCGGCAAGGCCGGCGATAGTGTCGCCCGCGGTGGACGGTTCGAGATCGTACCCAGGGGGCTGCTGACCCGTGCCCGGAATGGGCCGGTCGTTGCCGACCGGGAGCTCGTTGATCGTCTCGAACTTCCACACGACGCTCCTGCACCAGTTCCTCGTCGTGGTCGGGATCGTCCTGGCATGCCTGGTGGCGTTCAACGTCGTCCGGACCGTGCAGTACCGCAGGCTCAGTGCGCACGGACAGCAGACGTTCCCCTCCGGTGGGCGCGGGATCGGGCCCGAGCCAATGGCCCGCCGCGTCGCCCGCATCGGGTTCGGGTTGCTCTGGATCCTCGACGGTCTGCTCCAGCTCCAGTCGTCGATGCCGCTCGGGTTGCCGACCTCGGTCATTCAGCCGAGCGCGGCCTCGTCTCCGGCCTGGGTGCGCCACGTCGTCAACAGCGGCACCACCATCTGGTCCAACCACCCGGTTCAGGCCGCGTCGGCCGTGGTCTGGATCCAGCTCGGGATCGGGATCTGGTTGCTGGCGGCGTCGCGGGGGCGTTGGTCGCGCCTGGCGGGGGCTGCGAGCGCCGCTTGGGGCCTGCTCGTCTGGGTCTTCGGGGAAGCCTTCGGTGGCATCTTCGCCCCGGGGCTCACCTGGCTCTTCGGAGCTCCCGGTGCCGTGCTCATCTACTGCGCGGCGGGCCTGCTGGTGGCGCTACCGGAACGCGTCTACACGACACCGAAGCTCGGACGCGCCGTCCTCGCCGCCGGTGGTGTGTTCCTGATCGGGATGGCGGTGTTGCAGGCCTGGCCGGGTCGTGGCTATTGGCAGGGCCGGGGCGGCACCCTCCACGCCATGGTGGTGCAAATGGCCCAGACGTCACAGCCCGGCTTCCTGTCCTCGTGGGTGTCCTCGTTCGCCGCCTTCGACGCGGCCCACGGTTGGGCTGTCAACCTGGTCGTGGTCGTCTCGTTGGCCGCCATCGGGGCGTTGCTCTTGAGCGGGCGGCGCCAACTGATTCTCGGCGCCCTGGTCGCGCTCGGCATCCTGGGTCTGGCTGACTGGGTCTTGGTCGAGGACCTCGGCGTGTTCGGTGGCGTCGGCACGGATCCGAATTCGATGGTGCCGATGCTCCTGTTGTTCGTCACCAGCTACGTCGCGATCGACGCGGCTGCCGGAGGCGGCGAAGGACATGGCGCCGGCGCCGACCGGTGCCGATGCCGCGGCCGGTACGCAGCCGGCCTGGTGGGAGCGGGCCACGATCCCTTCGCTCGCCCGCCCGCTGGCCGCGCTCGCCGCGCTGGGCGTTGTTCTGGTGGGAACAGGTCCAATGGCCCTCGCGGCGGCGAATCCGAATGTCGACCCGATACTGACCGAGGCCCTCGACGGGACGCCCAACACGATCGACAACCCGGCGCCGCCCTTCACGTTGACCGATCAGAACGGACGGCCCGTGAGCTTGGCCAGCCTGCGCGGCCACGTCGTTGCGCTCACGTTCCTCGACCCGGTGTGCACCTCCGACTGCCCGTTGATTGCGCAGGAATTCCGACAGACCGACGAGAACCTCCAGGCGCAGCGCAGCAACGTCGATTTCGTCGCGGTCGTGGCCAACCCGATTTACCGCTCGCTCGCGTACACCAACGAGTTCGACCGCCAGGAGGGATTGACCGGCTTGTCCAACTGGTACTTCCTGACCGGGTCCGTACCGCGGCTGACAGCCGCTTGGAACTCGTACGGCGTGCAGGTCGAGACCGTCCCGGACGGAGCCATGGTCGCGCACGACGACCTGGCTTTCGTCATCGATCGAGCGGGCCACGAACGCGACGTGCTCGTCGACGACCCCGGTCCGACGCAGACCTTCGCCTCGTCGTTCTCGTCGCTCCTCTATGACCGGATACAGCTCGTCCTCGGCTCGTGAGGCCGGTGGCTTCGTGCGGGCGGTCGGAGCCGCCGATGAGGTGGAGATGCTCGCGGGCAGGGGCGCTCGTGGCGGTGCTCTGTCTGTGCGTCCTCCTCGGCGGGTTCTTGCTCTCGACCGGTTCCGCCGCTCCGGCAGCGGCCGAGGCAGCGCCCGCGGCTGCGCCCGAAGCGTCGGTGTCTCTTCGTGGTGGAGTGAGCACGGCGGACGGAACCTGGGCCGTGTTGCCCCTTGGTGAGCTGGGCGACCCGTCGAACACCTTCTGGCAACTGTTGTACGCAGCGCCCGGATCGACGCACTGGTCCGTGGTCACACCCGAGGGTGTCGCAGACAACGGGGGCATCGTGGCCGCCGTGTCGGCCCTTTCGGTCGACGCCGGCGTGCTGCCCAGCGGCCGGCTCCACTTCTCTCCGCTGGCCCGGAGCAGCGACCGCGGGAGAACCTGGAGCCCGGCGCTCCTCCCCGGGGCGCTCGCGCCGCGACCCGACGCGTTGGCGGGACCGCCCGCCGCTGGTGGGCAGGCACTCGCCGTCGTCGGTCGATCGGTGCTCCGCGCGCCGGCAGACCTTTCGTCGTGGGCGCGCACGACCTCGGTCTCCGCCTTGGCGGCGGCGTGGAGGGGTTGCGGTGCCAGCGCGATCGATGCGGTCGCGGTGGCGCCTTCCGGCACTCCGCTCGCCGCCACCGATTGTCGGCGAGGTGACGGCCGGGTCGGGATCTTCGCCGACGCGGGGGGAGGGTGGGCCGCGGCTGGCTCGACGTTGGGCGGCCGGCTGCGGCAGGCTTCGACCCAGGTCCTGCGCCTGGAGCCGAGCGGTGCCGAGATGACGGTGCTCGTTCAGGCAACGGTCGCCGGCCGTCGCTCGCTGGTTGCACTCTGGTCCGCTTCGCGAGGTCGCTGGACCGAGTCGGTCCGGTTGGGCATGCCCGAGGGTGCGACCGTGATCTCGACCGCGGTCGGCCTCTCCGGCACCGTGGCCGTGCTCGAACGGGGACCGGGCGGCGGCCTGAACGCCTACGCGCTGACGCCGGGGGAGGGCTGGTCGCGCCTGCCGGCGTTGCCGCCTTCCAGCGCCGCGTTGGCCGTGAGCTCTCCGGCGAGCGCCGGGGGCGACGTCGGCTTCGAGGCGTTCACCGTGTCGGGCACCCGGTTCGGCGTGTACACGACCTCGGAGGCGGGGTCGCCCTGGGTCGAGGTCCAGTCGACACGGATACCTCTGGCCTACGGCTCGTCGTCGTGACCAGGGCGAAGCGCGGCGAGGTACGTTGGCGAGACCGCCCGAGCCGATGGGTGTCGCCGTGAACTACCTGCTGCAGAACTGGAGCTTCGACCCCTTCGTGGTGGTCGTCGCGTTCGTCGTGCTCCTCCACGAACTCGGTCTGGCCAGCCTGCGTCGGCGCTCCACCGCGGCGCGGACCCGGAGCCGGCGCCTCCGGTCCCTCTTCTTCTACGGCGGACTGGCTCTCCTCCTGATCACGGTGACGTCGCCCATCGACTACTGGTCGAGCGACTACCTCTTCGTGCACATGATCGAGCACATTTTCATCGCCTTCTACGCGCCGCTGCTGATCGTGGCCGGCGCGCCCTGGCTGCCCCTGTTGCACGGTCTGCCGGTCGGGCCCCGGCGTGCGATCCTGCGGGCGTTCCTGCTCGGCCGGGGCTCGCGGCCCTGGCGTGCGCTCGGCCGGTTCGTCACCAACCCGTGGACGGCGCTCGTCTCCTTCAACGCGGTGATGGTGCTGTGGCACCTCCCCGCCGCCTTCGACTTCGCGGAGCAGAACCAGCTGGCGCACATCTGGCTCATGCACGCCAGCCTCTTCGCCACCGGGATGCTCTTCTGGCTCCAGCTGGTCCCCTCCTACCCGTTCCGGATGAAGGCGGAGCCGTTCTGGCAGATCGGAGCGATCCTCTCGACCAACGTCGTCATGTTCGTGCTGGCCATGTCGATGTCGTTGTTCACGGACACAAGCTGGTACACGGTCTATGCGCACGTGCCGGGCGTCACGCTGTCGCCCTACGCGGACCAGCAGATCGGGGCGGCCGTCCTGTGGGTGTGCGGCGACTTCTGGGCCATCCCCGCGCTCGCCGTGGCCATCCGGCGGGGCATGGACAGCCCCGGCGGCTTCTCGTTGGGCGTCGACCGGTTCTTCCACCACGACCCCAGCCCGACGCTCGAAGCGTTCCGTGGTTCCGCGGTTCCCTCGTCGCGGCTCCCGGATGCTGCATCGTCGGTGGCTCAACCGACCACCTTCGACCGCTCTCGCCAGCGCTGACTCGAGCCCATCCCGCCCATCCCGAGACCGGGCTCCACTGGTTTTTCACCCACGGAGCCGGGGGTACTCGTGAAGGGGTAGTTGACGAAGCTGCACCGCGACCGTAAGTTGAACCGCAGCTGAGGGTTCTTGGGCTACGGAGGGATCCATGAGCTTCGTGTGGAAGATGACCGTCACGGTCGTCCTCTTCCTCGTCGCGGCCGCCGCGGCCGTGATCCTCGTCGTCGCGCTGCTCGGGACGCCACCGACGGTCGATTACAGCTCGTCCGGGTCCGGACAGGCCGTCAACGTGACGCTTCAGACGGTGGGGGCCTTCGGGTCCGGGAACCACCCTGACTGGGTGTCCTACATGGTCCGGTCCCCCCAGGGACAGTGGGAGCACACCACCATCTTCCAGGTGCCCCAGCACAAACGGATCATCGTGACCATCTACCAGTACGACTCAGGGAGCCCGCTGCGCAACCAGCAGCTGGGCCAGGTCACGGGCACGTACCGTGACATCGCAACGCTCAACGGCAGACCGTTCCGGGTGATCAACTCGAACAAGGGGAATGGCGTGGCTCACACGTTCTCCATCCCCTCCATCGGCGTCAGCGTGCCGCTCTACGGCAACAACGGGAACGCAAACCTGTGCGGTGCGGCGCCCTGCACCCTCAAATCCCCACACAACATCGTCCGGTTCGCGTTCACCAGCCCAGGAGCGGGCAGCTACCGGTGGCAGTGCTTCGTCCCCTGCGCTGCTGGATGGCTCTACGGCAACGGGGGACCGATGTCGACGCTCGGCTATATGGGCGGCTTCATGAAGGTGGTTGCGTGAGCGCAACCGACGCCCCGGGGCCCGAGGCTCCGGCCGCCACCACCGATCAGCGGTCAGGAAGCGCTGGAGCCCACCGGACGACGCACCACTGGTGGCGCTTGATCGCCATCTGGGTCGTGCTCTCCGCCATCCTTGACCCGCTCTATTGGTACCTGGCCGGACCGCACATTCCGCCGGGGACGATGACCGACGTCGCCGAAGGGGCACAATTCGACTTCAACGTTCTCTTGATCATGGCGCTCCCGGTGATCCTGGCCGTCTGGATCTATCTCGCCTACGCCATCTTCACCTGGCGTGCGAGTCGGGGTGGCCCCGAGCCTGTCGGCGGCCCGGCCGCCAGGGGTCATCTCGGGCTCCAGATCGGGTGGATCCTCACCTCGTCCGCCATCGTCCTGGGTTTGTTCGGCTTCGGTACCTACGAGCTCGTCCAGCCCGGAGGCGCCGGTGGCGGGCAGGGATCGAGCCCGATCTGGACGCCCACCTCGAAGACGATCCTCCCCATCCAGGTGATCGGCCAGCAATGGAAGTTCACCTACCGCTACCCGACCTTCGGAGGGTTCGAGACGAACGAACTCGTCATACCCGACGACACGACGATCAAGTTCAACGTCACGTCGCTCGACGTGATCCACAGCTTCTGGGCGTACCAGTTGGGCGTCAAGGCCGACGCCAACCCCGACTACAACAACGTGGCCTACGCCACAACCCAGCAGCTCGGCACCTTCATCGTGCGCTGCAACGAGCTCTGCGGGATCTGGCACGGTGCCATGTTCAACTCCGGCGCCGTGGTGACGAAGCAGCAGTTCGAGTCCTGGGCGAGGCTGACGGCCTTCCGCCTGCGGCACAACACCGCGTTGCTGCCTCCGTATCGGCTGACCTACACGCCCGACGCCAACGGCGCCGACGGCGGGTACTACCCCGACAACGTCGACCCGTACTCCAAGGTGGAGACGTACGGTGCGCCGCAAGCAGGGGGCAGCGGGTGAGATGAACGGTTCCCGTACGCAACGCCGTCGTGAGACAGGGGAGAGCAGCCGTGGCCGTTGACACCACGCAGCTTGAAGAGTTCGAGTATCCCGGCGAGGAGGGCGTGGGCACCCCACCCACCCGCCCTCCCGTTTGGCGCCGATCGGAGTGGCTGCGGCCCAACCTCATCTGGGCCATCGTCGGCGGCGTCGTCGGCTATCTCATCGGCCACTGGCTCGGCAACGTCATCGCCAGCGGCTACCTACAGACCGTGGGCGCCTCCGACGAGAACGACGTCGCAGCCGTCCTGGGTCTCACATTCGGGGTCACGGGATGGATAGCCGGAATCGGGGGGCTCACCTACCCGCTGGCCAAGGTCCTCGGCTACGAGCTCTCCCCGCAACCACCGAGGACGAGCTGGGTGCGCTACTTCCGCATGACCGAGGACCACAAGGTGGTCGGTTGGCAATACGCGGTCGGGGTCCTCACATTCCTCTTCACCGGCGGCCTGCTGGCCATGCTCATCCGCACCGAGCTCCTGAGCCCGACCAACCACGTCTTCGGCCCTGGCACCTACATCGCCATCGTGAGCGAGCACGGCACGATCATGATGATGATGGCGTCGTCCGCCGTCGTCGGGCCGCTCGGGAACTGGCTCGTCCCGTTGATGATCGGCGCACGGCGTGTGGCCTACCCTCGCGTCGAGGCCTTCTCGTTCTGGATCTTCATGGCGGGATACCTCGTCATCCTGAGTGCTCTGTTCTTCGGCGGCTTCCCCACCGGGTGGACGGGCTACGCCCCGCTGCAGACGCAAGCCCCCCTCGGCATGGACTCGTACCTGGTCGGCTTCGCGGTGATCGGGATCGGCATGATCATGGCCGGCTTCAACCTCGCCGCCACCATCGTCAACTACCGGGCACCTGGTATGACCTGGGGCAGGGTTCCCGTCTTCGTCTGGGGCATCCTGGCCACGACGTCTCTGCTCACGCTGGCGACTCCGACGCTGGTCGTCGCCGGCCTCTTCGGCATCCTCGACCGTACAGCCGAGACCGCCTTCTACGTCACCGAGCACGGCGGCAGCAACTTCCTCTGGCAGAACCTCTTCTGGTTCTTCGGGCACCCGGAGGTCTACATCATGGCCTTGCCCGGTTTCGGGATCGTGATGGAGATCATCCCGGTCTTCACGCGCAAACCACTCTTCGCCTTCAGGGTGGCGGCCGCAGGCATGTTGGGCGTCGCCCTCCTCTCATTTTTCGTGTGGCAGCATCACCTCTTCCAGAGCGGGATCAACCCGGACATGCGGCCGCTGTTCATGTTGACGACGGAGCTCATCTCCATTCCGACCGGATTCTTGTTCCTGGTGACACTGGGCACGCTATGGAAAGCAAAAATCAGGTTCGACACCCCCATGCTGTTCTGCCTCGGCATGCTGTTCAACTTCCTGATCGGCGGCGTGACCGGTGTCTTCCTCTCGGACGTGCCGGTCAACGTGACCCTGCACGGCAGCTTCTTCGTCATGGCGCACTTCCACTACACGATCATGGGGGGTCTCATCTTCGCCCTGTTCGGCGGCTTCTACTACTGGTTCCCGAAGATCACGGGGAAGACGTTGAACCGCAAGCTGAGCAAGTGGCACTTCTGGACGTTCTTCATCTTCTTCAACTGCACGTTTTTCCCGCTGTTCCTCGTTGGCGCCCTGGGCCAGCCACGACGTGTCTTCGAGTACGCCACCAACCTGCAGACGCTGAACGACATTTCGAGCGTGAGCGCCTACTTCCTCGGTGCGTCCTTCTTCCTTTTCATCATCAATTTCATCTGGTCGATCTACCTGAACCCCCACCCGGCGCCGTCCAATCCGTGGAACTCGCTGGGCCTGGAGTGGCAGACTCCGACTCCGGTGCCATGGTTCAACTTCGAGCACATCCCGGTCGTGACGAACGATCCGTACCACTACGGCGAGCCCGGGGCGCTTCCCGTGGCCGATCTCGGGAGACCGATGTCGGCCGTTGGCGCGCCCGCGGGGTTGGTCACCCACGAGGAGCTCCACACCGGCGTCGAGGGCGAAGGCGACCCTCGGCCCCCGATCTAGCGGAACGGTAGAAGATGGATACATCACAAGGCGCGGTCGAGAACGAACAATTCGAATCCTTCCCCGAGCTCCACGAGACGCCCGAGGAGATCGCGTACGAACTGCGGTCCCAGGAGGGGGCGCTCTGGACGGGCGGCCGGCTCCTCATCGGCATCTGGGCCTTCGGTTTCGCCGCGCTGGCCTTCGCGTACTTCTATCTCCGCTCCGCCAACAATGAGGAGCTCTGGCGCCCGCGCGGCATCACCGCTCCCACCGGCGCCGGGGCTGCCATCTTCGCCGTCACTGTGGCGTGCGCGCTCCTGGTCCAGTACGGGGAGCGGCAGTTCCGCCGAGAGGAGACGCTGGATTGGCAGGTGGCCGGCTGGACGGCTGTCCTCGGAGGGCTGCTGGTGATCGGGCTCCAGATCTGGCAGCTCACCGACCTCCCCTTCTTTCCCGGGTCGAGCGGTTACGCCTCCTGCTTTATCGCCTGGGCGGCGTTGAACATCGCGGTGGTCCTCTCCGCGGTCTATTGGATCGAGACGATCCTCGCTCGGGAGCTGCGGCTCCGCCGGGCCATGGCGCAAGACGGCGGGGCTCCGAACTCCACCCTCCCCGTGGCGCGCCTCCTCCGGGCTAATTTGAACGGCTGCAACTACTTCTGGGGCTTCACCGCGGCCGTGGCCACGTTCTTCTGGATTCTCTTCTACGTGGTGTGAGCGGGGGTGAACACGTGATCACCGCATCCGATGTGGCCGCCACCCAGGCGCTGACCTTCGCCATCCCCCTGGGAACACTCTTCGTCGTGCTGCTCTGGGGCTTCTTCCAGCGCCGGCCGACGCGATGACGAGTGGGGCTGCCACCGGGCGGCCCCCTCAGCGAGCCCCACGCTGGCGCCAGGGCTGTCTCGGGCTGGCCGCGCTCGTCGCCGTGTGCGCGCTGCTCCCGCCCGTGGCGACCGAGGCCCGTCGACTCGTGTTCGTCTCGGCCATCCAGTTCTCGCTCCTCGCGTTCGCGCTCCCCGCTCTGGTGGCTCTGGGCGCCCCGTGGGGCGCCCTACATCTGGCGCGGCACGCACCCGACGACGACCTGCGGGCCGTCGACCGGGTTGCGGCTCGTCGCCTGCGCCATCGGGAGCTCGTATGGTCGCTCATACCGATCGCGTGCGACGTGGCGATCGTGGTGGCGTGGCGCATTCCCACGGTCGTCGCAGCCTCGGTCCGTCACGGGTGGGTGGCCCCGCTCGAGGCGGTGAGCCTCGTCGTGTTCGGGCTGAGCCTCTGGCTCGAACTCGTCGTCTCGCCACCACTCCTCCCGCGTTCCGGCTATCTGCGTCGGGCGGTGCTGGCAGGGCTGGTCATGTGGGCGTTCTGGATCCTCGCTTACTGGAGCGGGCTCTCCACCCACGACGTCTACCGCACCTTCACTCACACGGCGGGGGGCCTGAGTGCCGCCGCAGACCAGCAGATCGCTTCCGTCGTGCTCTGGTTCGCTGCCGCCGTGGCTTTGATCCCCGTGGTCTTCTGGAACGCTTTGCATTGGCTCCAGACGGAGGATCCGGACCTGGAGCTGCTCGCCCTGGCACGCCAAGAGCGACGTCGCGGCATCCCGCCCGTCGGGGAGCCCCGCGGCTGAGCCTCGCCCTTCTGATCCTTCCGTTCTGGTCGGCTCAGCCGGTTTGCGGCGTCCCAACTGCTCAGCCGATCGACACCAACGTGACGGCGGGTAGGCGGACCGGTTGCAGCTCCGTATCGAGAGCGGTGTCGGCGGCGTGCTCTTGGGCCAGTGCGGTCCGCCGGTCTGCAGCGAGTTGCGACTGCTCCCTCGCCAAGTTCCGCAGCACTGCCCGGTCGCGGGGGTGATCCATCAGAGTCTGGACGTCTTCGATCGTGCTGAGGGCGTCCGACGTGGTCCACAACGTCACCGTGGCGACCAGCTCTCCGAGATCCTTCCCCGCGGCCGTCCCAGGAACCTGGAGGTTCGTGGTCAGGTCGTTGATCCCCTCGTTGGTGAACGAGCAGGCGTTCACGTCGTCGCTCAGGAGACCTGGAGTCGAGCCGCGGGCCGAGGTCGGGAGGCGATGCGCCGCCTCGAGGTTCCAGATCCCGACGGCCTGGTGAAGAGCGAGTGCGCAGGCCCCGAGGTCGGTGTTCACTTCGGTCATCACGGCCCGCTCGGCGCTGATGTCGCTTGCTCTCGAGGTCGGCACGGGGAGGTCGGTCAGGACCGTGACGACCGCGATGACGAGGACAGCCAGCGCGATGATGAGGCCCCGCCGGCGCTTCCAGTAGGGGCCGGTGGTCGGAGGGGACCCGCCGAGGGGAAGGGGCGAGGCGGTGCTCGCGGGGAGAGCGGTCGAATCGGCGCCAACGGAGGAGGCTGAGGACGGCGCGCTCGGGGAGGGACCCTCGCTGCTCATTGCCCGACCAACCTTCCGGCGTACGACGCGATCCCCTCGGCCCAGCGCGACTCGCTCGCCGCGGGCAGGCTGAACGCGCCCTTCGAGCTTTCGTCGGCGAACGGGGTCACGCGGTAGCGAAGGTCACCTCGTGCGTCCACGAAATCCATTACATCGTTGTGTCCCTCGAGCCCGGTGCGGGAGTCGAGTGAGATGGATACGCCGTAGGCCTTCCACACGGCGTTGAGTGTCGTCAGCGGGCCCGTGGCCATTCGCCAGTTGGCGAGCGAGCCAAGTCCGGTGCTGTTCATGGCCGGGCCGGCGTCGGCAGCAGCGAGAGCGTCCGGGTCGGTGTTGACCGTGATGAACTCGACTTCGGAGGCTCGAGCGCCGAGGTCGGCGTCCGCCTCCCGGAGTTCGGACGCCAGTACGGGGCAGATGTCGTTGCAGGGCGCGTCGAAGAACGTGAGCACCACGACGCTCGGAGGCCGAGCCGGCATCGACACTGGGACCGCGTCGCCGTTCGCAGCGGTCAGGTTGAAGTCGGGCGCGGGGGCGCTGCGGAGCGTGGACAGGCCCATGAATGCAGCCAGCGGCGCTCCGAGCGATCGGTCGGGGGCCGTGATCGAGCGTCCGCTTCGGGGCAGGGCTGTCGCGGGCCGCTCGGGCGCCGGAGTCCTCGTCGTGGGCACGGTGGTGGGCGACGGGTTCAGCCCGACGGAGGAGAAAAGGCGCTCGGCCAGCAGCCCGCCGACGCTCAGGACCAGGATGGCTCCGAGAACCCAGAAGATGAAGTTCGGAGGGATGCCAGGCGGACCTTCCTCAAGCGCTGCCGCCCGGTCGATCGGTTCGGACGCGGTGTCGGGTGCGGTCGCCGCCTTGGCCTTTTGGTCGGCGGCCTTCGTCACCGGCTTGCCTCGGCCCGCTCCACCCAGCGCGTCAGGGAGGACACCGTCTGCGCACCCAGGGTCGACCCCACCACCTTCCCCTTCGTGTTCAGGAAGTAGCTGACCGGCAGGGCGACGATCTTGTAGCGGGTGGCCACTTTGGCATCCGGATCGAGGCCAACGGGAAACGAGGCGTGCGCCGCCGCCAGCAATCGCTGAGCGGTCGTGTCAGAGCTCTCGTTGGAATCGACCCCCACGACTGCGATCTTTCCTGTGTCCGCCTTCGCCACGGCGGCAACGGAGGCCAGCTCTTTCCGACAGTCTGGACACCACGAGGCGAAAAAGCTGATGAGCACGGGCTGCCCTCGGAATGCCGCGAGCGAGACCGGGCCGCCACCCTCGAGTGGTGGCAGGGTGAAGTCGGGAGCGGACGTTCCTTTCGAGAGAACGGGTGGCGGCGGCGCGACCAACGCAGATGTTCCGGGGTCGGCGTGGTGTGACGGTCCACGGAGGATCACAAAGGTCACGAAGCCGGCCAGGCAGGCGCCGGCGACCAGGGTGATCCAGATGAACGGACGATCCGCCTTCGGTCGGCCCCGGCGCGCGACGCCGGTCGCCGGAGCGTT
Source organism: uncultured Acidimicrobiaceae bacterium (assembly GCA_963824445.1). Classification (GTDB taxonomy): domain Bacteria; phylum Actinomycetota; class Acidimicrobiia; order Acidimicrobiales; family RAAP-2; genus Bog-473. The sequence goes on from CAWGPG010000008.1 coordinate 73,502, forward strand.
CGAGGCGCCGCCCTCGATCCGCACCGACCCCCCTTGCTCCACTTTTTCAGGCTACCGAGGTCGTGCCGTGGGGTACGTGTCGCGGGGCGGCCGGACCTTCTCGACGTACTTGACCTCCCCGACGTATTTCCATGACGTACTTGTGTTCCTCGGTCCTCAGTTCCTCGGTTCTCACCATTCGGCCCTCCGGTCCGCAGGGCTCACTTCGGAGCGCTCCCGTTTGCGCTCCGCTCGGGCTTCTGGGTTCTCGTGGATCAGGTGCCACCATGCCGCCACGGCGATCCCGGCGAAGATCGGCCATTCGAAGGTGTAGAACCAGCTGAGTCCGTTGCCGCCGAGCGCCCGCCGTGCCTGCCACCACGTCGCGGCGGCGAAGCCGGCGACGAGTACGACGAACTCCAGGTGCAGGAGCATCGCCCGCGGGCCGAACCAGCGCTTGCGCACACGATGCATCGTAGGGATCTGCCGGCGTCAGCGCCCGATTCGGCCGTTCGCGTGCACGGTCGGCACGTTCGCCCTGCGTTACGTCGGCGATGTGTTCGCTCGACGACTCCACAGAGACCGCACAGGGAGGCCTGCGTCGGTCTTGACGTCGGTCGCCGATCATAAGAAATCGAAAGGAGCGTGCAGTGCCGCCCGGCACGACACGAAACGACATGACACTTTTCATCCTCAGCATTCCATTCATGGTCCTCATGGTCGCCCTGGCGGTCATCCCCCTCGTCGTGATGTCGAGAGCCGAGCACCGCACGATCGCCGCAGCGGCGCGTGCATCCGACGCTGCACGTCCGGAACACGTGAAGGCGCGTGACGCTGAACCCAGCTTGACGGTTGCCGCATGATGCACCCGACCTGACTCGTCTCGACCTGAACCGACTGAATCGTCTCGACCTGAATCGACTCGACCTGAATCGAAGCGGCCGGGTGGCCACCGTCGCAGGGACGACGGCGGCCGGGAATCGATTCCGCCCCGGGCGAGCCGCGCCCACGGCACACGGTGACCGGGGGACCCGCACCTCGCACTCGTCTTGGGTTCGTGCTGGGGCAATGCTCCAGCTGAGGGCGCTCCTTCCTCTGCCTTCGACCATAAGGCCGCCATAGGAGCGTGGCGGCACCCCGGTCCGCCTCTGAGGGTGTCCGTACCGATCCCGACGTCGGGCACCGGCACCGGCGCCGCTTCGGTACATTGCTGACGATGTCCGCCAGGGGGTGTCGCCGTTCGCCGGCCGGCGTTCGCACGCGGCCAGTCGGCGCATCTGGTCGTCTGGCCGAGGGGTGCGATCCGTGACGGTCACCAAGGAACCCGTCGTCGAGCTCGCCGCCGGCAGCGCCCGGACGGAACCGTCTCCGGTCCGCCGTGATCTGCAGCAGACCTTTCGGTTGTTGCTCGCCACGGTGTGGCTGGCGGACGCCACGCTGCAGCTTCAGCCCTTCATGTTCAGCAAGGGCGGGAACGGGTTCAGCGGAATGTTGCACGGGATGGCTCGCGGCAATCCCACCTGGATCGCGCACACCATCACCTGGAACGCATCGATCGTCGACCACCAGCCGGTGCTCACGAACGCGCTCTTCGCCGGCACGCAATTCCTCATTGCGTTCGGGATCGCCTGGCCGAGGACGTGCCGCGCCGCGCTGGCGCTGTCCATGGTGTGGGCGATCGCCGTGTGGTGGTTCGGGGAGGGTCTCGGCGGCGTGTTCTCGGGCGCGGCCACGCCCCTTGGGGGTGGCCCCGGTGCAGTCTTGTTCTACGCCTTGCTCGCCGTGCTCCTCTGGCCGGCGCCCGGCAGCAATGCACCATTCGTCGCCGCCCGGGCCGTGGGCACGAGCGCAGCCCGGGCACTCTGGACGGTGGTGTGGCTCGTTCTGGCTCTTTTGACGGTCGTCGGCGCAGGCCGATCCCCCCAAGCCCTGCACGACCTTGTGTCGAACGTCGCGTCGGGACAACCCGGGTGGCTCTTGCGCATCGACCGGTGGTCCGAAGGGGTCTTGCTGCACGACGGCACCACGGTCGCTGTGTTGTTCGCGCTGTTCTGCATCCTGGTCGCGGTCAGCGTCTACTTCCATCCGACGTTCACCCAAATCGTGCTGGTGGTGGCGATGGTCGCCGTCGCTGTCGTCTGGGTCGCCGTCCAAGACTTCGGAGGCGACCTCGCCGGCGGTGCGACCGATCTGGGCTCGGGGCTGCTGGTGCTGCTTTTCGTCCTGGTCTATTGGCCCCTCCCTCCGGCACATCGAGACCAGATCGCCCTCGACGAGGGGGTCGTCGGTGCGCCCGCGACCGGGGCGGGATAGAGCGTCCATGGTCGGAACACCGTCCGGGCTGTACTACCTCTTTGCGGCCCTGATGCTCGCGGTCGCGCTCTACGGCCTCGCGCTGTTGGTCGTCTCGGCCGTCGAGCGCCACGCCGGCGGTCGTGACGTCGAGCTCTCCCATGTCGCCATGGGCGTCGCCATGAGCGGGATGTTCATACCCGGTTGGTCCTTCGGTCCCAACGTGCTGTGGGAGTTGGTTTTCGCCGCCCTCCTCGTGTGGTTCGTGGTCCGCACGGTCCAGTCCGTCCAAGCCTGGGGTTTGCACGTTCCGCACACGGCCATCCACGCCCTGATGAGCTTCGGGATGCTCCTCATGTACTGGTTCCCCCTGGGATCGACGTCGGGGGCGATGGCCATGTCGACGTCTGCCGCCTCAGGCCGGATGGACCCCGGACTGGCCTTTCTGATCGCGTTGGTGCTCTTCGGCTCGGCGATCTTCACCATCGCCTCGCCAAACAAGGGAGCCACGCACTTCGGCACCCACTGCGGCCCGAGGGCGACGGTGGCCGCATCGGACGGCCGGGGCGGAGTCGTGGTTGCGCCGGCCGCCACGACGAGGCTCACCGGCATCATCGCCACCCCGAGCCTGCTCGATGCGTCCCACGTCGTCATGTGCGCCGGCATGGGCCTCATGTTGATCCTCATGATTTGAGGAACTCACGTGCGACCGTGCTCGACACCACCCGTGAGGTCCGGTCCGAAGTACCGCTCGCGCCGTCCCGGCGACAGGTCGCCTGGTACCTTGGCGTGGGCTGTGTGCAGGGAAAGCGCGGTGCTCGGGAACGAAACGGAGGCAGGTGCGACGGCACGCGGAAGTCATGACTCGCCGAAGCCGGTTGTCAATCGTGGCGGCCGTGGTCGCGGTCCCGCTTCTCGCCGGTTGCTCGTCTGGCGGCAACAACTCGGCCACCGCGTCGTCGTCGACAACGACGACCACAGCGATCTCGACCACCACGACAACGGCTGCCTCCACCGCGACGACCGCATCGGGACCGGCGCCGGCCTACGAGGTCCGGACTGGGGTCGTGCCGGGATTGGGGACGGTGCTGGTCAACGGCCTGGGTTTCACCCTCTACGTGTTCGCACCCGACAAGCAGTCGGGCAAGTCCACCTGCTACGGGGAATGCGCCAAGGCGTGGCCTCCCCTCGCATTGCCATCCGGTGTGACGCAGGCGCCGGCCGGCTCGGGCGTGAAGCAGGCACTGCTCGGCACGACAGCACGGACGGACGGGATCGTCCAGGTCACCTACAACAAGTGGCCGCTCTATGGCTGGGTGATCGACTCGGCGCCCGGACAGGCCACGGGTCAGGACATCAACAATCTCGGAGGCAAGTGGTACGTGATCACGCCGGAGGGTCAGCTCATCACGAAGCATCCCTGATGACTCCGATCAGCGGTCGCGACGGTCGCGACGACCGCGACGAGCGCAGGACACGTGGAGCCGTGAGCACAGCCATCTCCACCGCTGTCACCGACTTCGGTCCGGAGGAGACGGACGAGCTCGTGACGTCGGAGTTGGCCATCGGCGGCATGCACTGCGCCTCGTGCGCCCAACGCGTCCAAAAGTCGCTGCGCGACGTCCCTGCGGTGGCCAGCGCCGCCGTGAACCTCGCGACCGCGCGCGCCTACGTCACCTTCGATCCGGCGGGCACGTCGACCGACGATCTCTGCCACGCCGTGGTCGCCGGCGGCTACTCGGCCGAACCGGCACCCGAAAGAACGGTCGCTGTCGACGAGCCGGTCGACCGCGACGGCTGGAAGTGGCGGGCCGTCGTCTCCTGGCCGTTGGCTCTCGCGGCGCTCTTCGTCGCACTGCTCGCGCCGGAGAACGCGACGAGCGGATGGATCGTCCTCGTGCTCGGGATCGTCGTGCAGATCGTCGGCGGCTGGCCCTTCATGCGTACGAGCGCCCGTTTGCTCCGTCATGGAGCGACGAGCATGGACACGCTGATCACCCTCGGGACCCTGGCCACGCTCGCGGTCAGCGCGGTCGAGGCGATCGCGCTCGGTGGCCGCCACGTCCACCTCGGCGGGAACGGCGCGTTCGCGGCACGGCTGCACGGCGCCATGGCGCCCCTGATCATCGCCGTCCTCGTCACCGGGCGGGCCGTCGAGACCCGGGCCCGCGCCCGCGCCGCGCGCGCCCTGCACTCCCTGGTCGCCCTCAGCCCGCCCACGGCACGGCTGACCGGTACGGCCGGCGAAGCAGGCGAAGAGGAGGACCGGATCGTCCCTCCCGAGTCGGTGCCGTTGGGGGCGCAGGTTCGGGTCATGCCGGGCGAGACGATCCCGCTTGACGGCGAGGTCGTCGGGGGCTGGTCTGCGGTCGACGAGTCGATGCTCACCGGAGAGCCCTTGCCGGTCGAGCACGGACCCGGGAGCCAGGTGACGGCGGGCACGCGCAACGGGGACGGCGTGCTCCTCGTCGAGGTTCGCGCCGTCGCGGCCGAGTCGGTCCTCTCCCGACTCCAGCACGTCGTGGACGAGGCGCTGAGCACCAAGGCCCCGCTCGAGCGGCTCGCCGACCGCATCAGCGGGGTGTTCGTGCCTGTCGTGCTGCTGGTGGCCGCAGCCACCTTCCTCGGCTGGTGGCTGATCGGCTCGAACTTCGGCGCAGCCGTCCTGAGCTCAATCGCCGTCCTGTTGGTGGCGTGCCCGTGCGCCATGGGCCTCGCCACCCCGGTGGCGATGATGGTGGGCTGCGGCCGCGCCTCGGCGCTCGGCATCCTCATCCGCAACGCCGACGCACTCGAGCGGCTGGCCGGGGTGGACACCGTCGCCTTCGACAAGACGGGCACCCTCACCATGGGGGCGGCAACGGTCGTCGCGGTGACGGCGGGACGCGGCCTCACCAGCGATGAGGTGCTCGATCTGGCGGCCGCGGTGGAATCCGACATCGAGCATCCGATCGCCAAGGCCATCTGCGCCGCACATCCGCCGACGCAACGCGCGTCGGACGTGGCCGTCATGCCCGGAGCCGGGGTGACCGGACGCGTCGGCGACCGCACGGTCGTGGTCCGTCGCGAGGTGGGTGACCGACTCCCCGTCGATCTGGCCGCGGCCGCAGAGGGATACCGGGGGCGTGGCGACGCCGTCGTGGTGGTCGAAGCCGACGGCTGCGTCATCGGGGTGCTGGCCGTGTCGACACCCCTTCGTCAGGAGGCGTCGAGCGTCATCGGACGGCTGCACGACTTCGGGTTGCGCACGGCCATCTTGAGCGGGGACGGCGCGGAAGCGGTCGGCACGGTGGCACGGGACCTCGATATCGAAATCGCACGAGGCGGGCTGAGCCCGGAGGAGAAGCTCGCCGCGCTCCGGGACCTGCAGCGGGGGTCGGCCGGAGTGGTCATGGTCGGCGACGGCCACAACGACGCGCCGGCCCTGGCCGCGGCGGACGTGGGGTGCGCCATCGGCGGTGGCTCGGCTGCAGCCGTCTCGACGAGCGACGTGACGCTGGTCGGCAACGACCTCCAAGGCGTCCCCGCTGCCATCGGCGTGGCGGCCGCCACCTATGCCGTCATCCTGGAGAACTTCGGCTGGGCGATGGGGTACAACGTCTCGGCGCTGCCCTTGGCCGCCGCCGGCCTGTTGGACCCGCTCGTCGCCGCGGTGGCCATGGGCTTGTCCAGCCTGCTGGTCGTCGGCAACAGCCTGCGTCTGACCCGCGTGGGCCGCAATGGACCGGCGTCGGTGCACCCGCCTCGCGTCGCGCGCGGCCGGGTCGCCATGGTCGCCGCCGTGGCGCTGCCCGTCCTCTTGTTCGCCGGCGCCACGGTCGGCGCCCAGCTCGTGTCCCCCGCCAAGGGCCAGAGCCTCTTGCCGACGCTGCCCGACATCGTCGAGGTACCGCTCGTGACCGGCGGGCAGGCCGAGGTGTACCTGTCCCCGGGTTCCCCCGGTCCCAACGAGCTCCACCTGATCCTGCCTTCGGTGCCCGCGTCGACACCGGTCGTGACGGCGTCCCATGACGGCGGTGCGTCCCGGCGTCTGCGCCAATTCGCCTTGAGCCCGGCCCACTACGTCGATTTCGTGACCCTGACGCCCGGGACGTGGCATTTCTCGTTCGCAGTGCGCCTCGACCACCGTCCGGTCACCTTCGGGGTGACCAGGGACGTCTCCCGGTAGCTCGGCGGCGACAGGGCACACGCATCGCGGCTGGCCGACCCGCTAGTGTGCTCTTCCATGAGGGGTGGGGTTCTGCTTCGGGTTGCCGCGCTCGTCCTCTTGGCCGGAGCGCTCGTGACGGGCGCCGCACCGGCAGGTGCGCAGTCGTCACCTGCAGTGACCACCATCAGCCTGCAGGCGCCGACGGCCTACACGCCGCATCCTCCCAACGGCGGCACCGACGACTACCACTGCACTCTGCTCAACCCCCACGTCAAGCAGAACTCCTTCATCGTCTCGAGCCACTTCTATCCGAACAGCGTCGAGGTGCACCACGCCATCCTGTTCCTGGTGCCTCCGGCGTTGGCCGCGCAAGCCGAAGCCGCCGATGGCAACGGGCAAGGTTGGTCGTGCTTCGGCGAGACGGCGCTTCCCGGAGCGGACCTGAGCCACCTCAACGAGACGCCCTGGCTGTCGGCCTGGGCACCCGGTCACGGCAAGGACGTGCTGCCGGCCGGCACCGGTCAGCCCCTTCCCGCCGGCAGCCTCGTCGTCATGCAGATCCACTACAACCTGTTGCTCGGCGACAAGCCGGTGCGCGCCAAGCTCGTTCTCAACACCGTCCCGGGCTCGACGCCGCTGCGCCCCATCAGCCTGGCCCTGCTGCCGGCTCCGCCCGACATCCCCTGCCCCGCCGGCGTGACGGGTCCGCTGTGCAACCGCAACGCCTCGCTCGCCGACCTCGGACAGCGTTTCGGGCAGGGCGCCGTCGCCTTCGTCGAACGGCATCGAGTCGGTCTGCGGCCGGAACCCCGCCAACCCTCCGGCTGGCGACAGCACCTCGTGCACGTGGCCGGTGACGCAGGCCGGAACGATCGTGCGGGTCGGGGCGCACATGCACTTGCTGGGTCGGGCACTGCAGATGGTGCTGAACCCGGGAACACCCGGTCAGAAGACGATCCTCAACGTTCCCAACTACAACTTCCACTACCAACGCGCCTACGACCTGTCGAAGCCCATCGCCGTGGTGCCCGGAGACAAGATCCAGGTGACGTGCACCTACGACCCGACGTTGCGCCAGGAGCTGCCGACGCTGCGCAACCTGCCCCCACGCTTCGTCACGTGGGGAGACGGGTCGTCGGACGAAATGTGCCTCGGATTGGTCGAGTCGGTGCCGCCCGCCGGATCGCCTGGAGCGGTCGGCTGGCCGGCGCGCCCCGATTCCGGCGACGTCAGCTTCTGACCGATGACGACTACCGATGAGGCCCGACCGGCCTCCTGGGTCGTTCGAACTGGCCTCGTCGGTGTTCAGTCCCCGGCCCAACAGGCCAGGATGAGGTCGGCGACCGTGACCGCGACGTCAGCCCGACTCGTCGGCGGTCGGCCGAACTGCGCCGGCAACCCCGTGATGTCGACCGTCAGGACCTTCCAGTCCTTGCGCACGACGGCCCAGCCGCTCTCTGTCTGGTAGGCCCCCTGGCCGATGTTCGGGATGGAGTTCGCACGGCCCTGCGCCTTCCCGACCGAAGCGAAGTAGGCCAAGGTCTGAGGCCAACTCGAAAGCTCCTTGACCGTCAGCGCGAAGTTTCCGTCGGGATAGCGGTATTGGCAGGAATAGGCGTGGTCGATCCACGTGGGCGTGGAGACCGACGCTCGGACGCCGAGGGTCTGTGCGATGTCCGACTGCGCCTCCCGCGCGCAGACCATCTTCGCGATCTTCGAGGGCATGGCCCCCGCGGGGAGCGGACGCTGGCGGCTCGCCAGCGCGTCGGTCGAACGGGTGGATCCGTTCGACTGGGCCGGTCCGCTCGAACAACCTGCCACCAGCACGCCGACGACGGCCGCGCCACCGAGGAGCAGAGTGCGTCCTCGGTGCCGACTCGACGTGGTGCGGGTGTGCGGGGCGGGGTGGCCGAGCATCCGCGGCCCTTGACGCCATGGCATGAGCGTGGTGATCCCGCCGAAGGTAGCAGCCGGCTCCGATGCGATCCGCCTCGCCCATCCGGCTCGTGTATCGGCCGCACGCAGAGCGGTCTCGGCCAAAGCTCCGAACGCTGCGCCCAACCCTGGGCCCGACACTGCCGGAAGTCTTCTCGCTGCCGGACGTCCCAACGTTGCCGGACGTCCCAACGCTGCCGGACGTCCCAACGTTGCCGGACTTGTTGTCCCGCGCCATCGAGTGTGCGACATTGATCTGGCCACGACGACCGGCGCCGACTGGACGTCGGACTCCATCCAAGGCAGGCGGCGATGCTGCAACTGGACGACCACGAACGGAGTCGAGGCCGAGTCCTTCGGCTGAGCACACCCGCTGTACGTGGGCCGCGGCGTGCTTCCGTACGAAGGGGTCCGCGGTGGATCTGATACCGCGGCCGGCAACGGTCTCGAGATCGGGCGGAGCCGGGCTGACCGCAGGCGGCCGCCCAGCTGGTCTCACTGCAGGCGGTCACCGTGCTGACAGCCGGCCGATTGTCCTCCCGTCGTTTCGGGTGCGCACCGCCGACGCGGAGCTCGTCGGCTTGTTCGAGCAGTTCGAGCTCGATATCCGCGCGGATGGCATAGAGAGGGGGGAACCGAACGACAGCGAGATACCGCTGACGCTCGTCCTGCGCAACGATGCGGCAGCGAACATCCGTCCGGCAACGGGACTGACGCCGGACAGCGCCGACCGAGGGGCCGACCGAGGGGCCGAGCGCTACGAGCTTCGCGTCGAGCGCGACGGAGTCCTCATCGCAGCATCAGGACGAGCGGGGATCCACCGCGGCCTCACGACGTTGCGTCAGGTAATCGGCGACCCGCCCGGCAGCGGCCTCGAGATCAATGACGGCCCCCGGGTACGCGTGGCGCGGTCTCTCGCTCGATGTGGCCCGAACCTTCTTCGACGTCGACGTCGTCAAGCGTGTCATCGACAAGTTGAGCCTGTACAAGGTCAACGTGCTGCACATGCACCTGACCGACGACCAGGGTTGGCGGATCGAGATCCCCGAGCTGCCGCGCCTCACCGAAGTCGGAGGTAGTGGAGCGCTCGGCGACCGCCCGGGCGGCTTCTACACCGTCTCGCAGTTCGAGGACATCGTGTCGTACGCGGCCGATCGTTGCGTGACCGTGGTGCCCGAGATCGACATGCCTGGTCACTGTGCGGCCGCGCTTTCGGCCTACCCCGCGTTGGCTGCCGCACCCGGAGACCGGGGTGAGGGAAACAACCTCCTCGACCCCGATGACCCCGAGGTGGCAACCTTCGTGCGTACTGTGCTCGAGTCCGTCGCGGCGATGACCCCGGGTCCGTACCTCCATATCGGCGGTGACGAGGTGTTCGGCATGCAACCTGGCGCGTACGACCGCTTCCTCAAAATGGCGCGAGCCACGACCCGGTCGCTCGGCAAGTTCCCCGTCACGTGGGAGGACGCCGCACGGTCGAGCGAACGCGGTGACGTGCTCCAGCATTGGATCGCGTTCGACCCCGAGCTCGAGTCGATCCTGTCGAGCGGCGACATCGAGTCGATGCTCTCGAGCGGGGAGTTCGACGCATCGAGCCTCCCTCCGGAGATCTCCATACCGCCCGAGCTCATCCCGGCGATTGCCGAGCACTTCGCTAAAGCCAAGGGTGAGCTCCGGCGCGCGGTCGAACGCGGCGTTTCGGTGATCCTCTCGCCCGTGTCCCACGTGTATTTGGACCGTCCGTACCGGGAGACATCGATGGAGTCGTCCCAGGACGAGTGGCGAAAGCGGCTCGGATTGTCCGCGTATCCACGGGCGACGGTGGCGCAGTCCTTGGAGTGGGACCCCGCGGGAGCGCTTCGAAGGGCGACGTCGGGATCGGATACGAGTGGGGGGTCGGGGTTGCCACAGGTCGTCGGCGTCGAAGCGGCGATGTGGGCCGAGACGGTCGCCGATGAGGCGGAACTGGACTTCATGCTGCTTCCCAGGCTGCCCGGAGTCGCCGAGCGGGCTTGGTCGTATGGGGCACCAGCCCCATGGGCGGAGTATCGAGGGAGGCTGGCCGGACAAGCGTCGGTCTGGCGAGCCCGCGGGTGGGGCCATTTCGCGTCTTCCCTTGTCCCCTGGTGAGACTCTGCGCCCCGTGAGATCCTGCGCCGAGTGAGATCGGCGAAGAAGCCGGCGTCCACCGGGGCGGTCGGTCCCCGATGTCGGCGGCCGGTGCCGTCCATCTGGTCTGCGGACTGGCACGTGCAACCCGCCCGCCCCGGTGCTACTATTGACGTCGATGTCAATGTCAAAGCTTGAGCCCGCGCCTCGGCCCGCTGACACCGTCGATCTTGGCGCGGCTGACCTGTCCAGGAGGCCCTGATGCCCAAGACGATCGTCGACTTCCCGGTGTTCGACGCCGACAATCACATGTACGAGCGCACGGACGCCTTCACGAAATTCCTCCCGAAGGAGTTCGAAGGCATCGTCAAGTTCGTCCAGGTGAACGGCCGAGACAAGATCGCCATCCGCAATGTCATCTCTGAGTACATCCCGAACCCGACCTTCTCTGTCGTCGGCCGTCCCGGGGCGTCCGAGGAGTACTTCAAGAATGGCAATCCGGACGGGAAGTCCCGCCGGGAGCTGATGGGCGATCCGATCCGCTCACCGGACGCGTTCTTCGATCCCGAGCCGCGTCTCGCGCTCATGGACGAGCTCGGGCTCGACCGGGCCCTCATGTGGCCGACTCTGGCCAGCGTGCTCGAGGAGCGCATGCCGATGGATCCGCGCGGCACGCACGCCGTCATCCACGCGCTGAACCAGTGGATGCACGAGCACTGGACGTTCAACTACGAGAACCGGATTTTTCCGACGCCCGTGATCACGCTCCCGATCGTGGAGAAGGCGATCGAGGAGCTCGAGTGGGTCGTCGAGCGCGGCGCGAAGATCATCCTCATCCGTCCCGCTCCGGTTCCCGGCTTCGAGGGTTACCGCTCCTTCGCTCTCCCCGAGTTCGACCCCTTCTGGAAGCGTGTGACCGAAATCGACATCACCGTCGGCATGCACGCGTCAGACGATGGCCTGACCCGCTACTACAACCAGTGGGAGGGAAGGCCCGACGGGGAACACCTCCCCTTCGCCGGCCCGACCGCCTTCGGAGACATCGCGGACACCCAGAGCAGAGGCATCTTCGACACGGTGGCATCGTTGATCGGACACGGGCTTCTCTCCCGGTTCCCGACGCTCCGGATCCTTCCGGTCGAGAACGGATCGGCCTGGGTCCGGCCCATCATTGAAGCTCTCGGCCAGTCGTACGCGGACAACCCGCATTTGTACGAAGAGGACCCCATCATGGTGCTCAAGCGCAACATCTGGGTCCACCCGTTCCACGAAGAGGACCCGCGTGGCCTCATTGAGATGGTGGGTGTGGACCGCGTCGTCTTCGGGTCGGACTACCCCCACATCGAGGGGATGTCCCAACCGCTCTCGTACGTCGAAGAGCTCGAGGGACTAACGCACGACGACATCGCCAAGGTCATGGGCGGCAACCTGGCCGAGGCGATGAAAGTGCCAGTCGCGGCCTGAGCCTTCCCGCGTCCGGTCTTGCCGGCGTCGACACGGTCAGATTCGGTCGTGATTGCTTGCGCTCACGATCGGTCGCTCACCATCAGTTGCTCACGATCACGTGTGCCCGGCGCGGCGGCGGGCCGCTGCTACGTGACGCGCCGGCAGGCCGCCTCGGCCTGGCCGCGGTAGGGCCCGTCGAACAGCACCGTGTGCACCAAGAGCGGATAGAGCTGGAACAGCGGCACGCGTTGCTTCCATCCTTCGGGGAGGGGCCGGGACTCGAGATAGGCGTCGAACACACGTTCCGGCACCGGCCCGAAGAGCGACAGCATGGCGAGATCCTCCTCGGCATGGCCGCCATGGACGGACGGGTCGATCAGCCACGACCGTCCGTCGGAGCCGAAAAGCACGTTGCCCCACCACAAGTCTCCGTGCAGCAATGCCGGCGGTTCCTCGGGAAGAAGATCTGGTAGGCGCTCGACGACCTCGCCGACAGGGCGCTCGAGCCCGCAGCGGGCAGCGAGGTCGGTGAACCGGGCGCCGTAGAAGGCGGCCGAGTCGGGAAACATCGAGGCGTCGACGCGGCAGCGGCCGATCCATTTTGACCCTCCGCCCCAGTGCGGACGCGGCGCCGTGTGGAGTGCCGCCAGGGCGTGGCCGAGAGCCTCCTCGTGGCTTGCACTCCGGGGTGCCTCCTCCACAGCTGTCGTCACCAAGAGGTCGTCGTCTGCCAGCACCACCTCCGGCACGGGTAGACCGCCGGTTACGCGTCCGAGCTGCTTCAGGCCGTCGGCTTCGTCGAGGCAGCCGTCGCCGACCTTGACGACGAACCGGACTCCTGGGGTCTGCACCATCCATGTGCTGGTCCCGAGGGGCCGAACGGCGCCGACGGGTCCCACGGCGTGCTCGACCCTCGTCCTCCACGCGCCGGCTTCACTCATCATCGGCCTGCAGTGGCATCAGATGCCCGGTCCCGGTCCGATCGATAAAGGTGCCGGTGATGACGACCGGCGGATGGCGAGCGTCCACCGTCCAATTCCGGCGAATTTTCCGTTGGAAACGGCCTCCAATTGACCACCAATTGTCCCGAAGAAGCGCTCGTACAGCGAGAGGGAAGGGTTGGATCCCGGCTCGCGGCTGCGAGGCCGTCCAATAGCTGCTCGCGCCCATTGCTCGTGCGAATGGCTGCTCGTGCCAATTGCAGCTCGTCGTACCGCCGTCGAGCATGATTGCCAACGATGAAGCCGCCGAAGGCAGCCGGACTGGTGATCACACCTGGAGCGAGTGCCGGCAGGGATCACTCCGGTCTCGTGTCGATCGACGACGCAGTGACCGATTCTGGGGTGACGGTCGAGCGGGTCGAGTTTCCGGGTCAAGCCGCGGGACGTCGTCGCACCGACCCCCCCGCCGTCTGCATCGAGATCGTCCGTGACGCCACTTCGGCGTTGGCGGCGCGGCTCTCGGTCCCGACCGGCCGGATCGCAGTGGGCGGACGTTCCTTCGGCGGCCGCATGTGCTCCCTGGCCGTGGCGGAAGGCCTCGAGGTGGCAGCTCTCGTCCTCGTCAGCTATCCGCTCCACCCGCCCGGGCGGCCTGATCGCCTCCGGACCGAACATTTCGGGGACCTGCACGTGCCCTGCCTCTTCGTCTCGGGCCGCCGTGACGCCTTCGCCAAGCCGGAAGAGCTCGAGCGCGAGACAGCGCCGATCCCCGGCGAGGTCACGCTGGTCTTCGTGCAGGGCGACCATTCGCTCCGTTCGAGTGAGGCCGAGGTCGCCCGCGCGGTGGCGGACTACGTGAGCTGAGCGGCTGGAAGTGAGGTCGCCCCGGGCGTGCCTCCTCTCGATTCGATAGCTTCTCGGCAGGGCGCTGCCCGGTGGTCGTGCCGTGGCCACTCGCAGCATCTCGACGGGTTCGCCGCGAAACTCAAGACGAGCCGTCTTGCCGTGGGATACCGCGGCGGTCCAGGACAGCGAAGAGTCGGGAGCATTGGTGGCTGGAGCAGTACATCTCGAAGTGGACGGGGCGATCGCCACCATCACGAATGACAACCCTGAGAAGCACAACGCGTTCGACGACGACATGGACGCTCAGCTCTTCGCAGTGCTCGCCCAGCTCAGGGAGCAGCCCGACGTCCGTGCCGTCATCTGGCGCGGAGAGGGGAAGTCGTTCTCGTCGGGCCGTGACGTTGGCGCATTCGGTGGGGCGGACAGCGGACTGACCCACCATGAGCTCATGCGGCGTGGACACCGGGGGATCCGCGCCATCTTCGAACTCGATGCGCCGATCATTGTCGCGTTGCACGGCTGGGCCATCGGCGGATCGTTCCAGCGGGCGCTGCTCTGCGACATCAGGGTCGCAGCCGAGGGCGCGCGCTTCATGCTGCCCGAGGTCGGGCACGGTGTGATCCCCGACACCGGTGGCGTAGGCCGCCTCTTCCAGATCTGCGGACACGGCGTCACAGCCGACATGGTCCTCACCGGCCGCGTGATGTCGGCCGAAGAGGCGCTCGGGCACGGCATCGTGTCCCGGGTCGTCCCGGCCGACCAGTTGGACGCTGAGGTCCGCGCCATCGCCGAGAAGATCGCAGAGGCACCGGCGGTGACGGTCAGAGCGGCCCGCAGAGTGCTTGCGCACCTCGCTCTGCCGGAACTGCTCGAATCGATGGACGAGGAGATGATCGCCCAGACCTTCATCGCCCGATCCGACGACATGGCCGAGATGCGGGCCGCACGAGCCGAGGGCCGGCCACCGGCCTACCGAGGGAGCTGACCATGCCGGGATTGCCCGAACCACCGCCCTTAGGCGCCACCGTGCTCCCGGAGGGCACCTTCGAGTCAGTGCCGGTGCTGATCACGGGCGCGGGAACGGGGCTCGGCAAGGCGATCGCCGTTGAGTTCGCACGCCTCGGTGCCTCGGTCGTCATCGCCAGTCGCAAGCAGGAGCACCTCGACGCGGGCGCGGCCGCGGTGCAGGAGGTCGGTGGGACCGTCCTGACCGTGGTCGGTGCGACATCCGCCAGCCCGAGCAGGTGGCGACCGCATTCGACGCGGCTGCGGACGCCTTCGGCATTCCGACCGTGCTGATCAACAACGCAGCGGCGAATTTCCCGGTGCCCGCCGAGGACATGTCGCCGAACGCATGGCGCACAGTCGTCGACATCACGCTCAACGGGACCTTCTTCTGCTCCCGCGAGTTCGCACGACGCCTCATCGCGGCGGGGACACCCGGCTCGATCGTCGACATCGGCGCGTCCTACGCCTGGACCGGCGGACCGGGATTCGCCCACTCGGCGGCGGCCAAGGCCGGAGTGAAGAATCGATGGTCGAGACGCTCGCCGTCGAGTGGGGGCCTTACGGGATTCAGGTCAACGGGCTCGTGCCAGGCCTGTTCCCCCACGAAGACATGACGGCCGACATCAGGGGGAACCTCGACCGTACGTCCGACAAGGACGCCTGCCAGCCGGCGCTACGCGTCGGCCGCCTGCGCGAGCTGGGTTGGGCCGCCACGTTCCTCGCCTCGCCGTACGCCCGGTTCATTTCGGGTCACATGTCTTGGTCGTGGACGGCGCCAACTGGCAGCGCCGGACCCTGACGAACCCGCCTGTGGTGACGGTGCGCGACCAGATGGGTCGTCCGCCGTTCGATCCGGGCTGAGCGCTCACTCGGGTCCAGGACGTGCTCACGAGCTGTTACGTTGAAATCGAACCTGGGGCACTGGATCCAGAGGAGATGAGACCATGGCAAGCCCACCGCCAGTGCCCGAAATGCGCCTCGAGCTCATTCCCATCCCGGTCGCCGACGTTGACCGTGCGAAGGCCTTCTACGAACAGCTCGGCTTTGGAAACGTTCACGACACGCCAGTCACCGACACGATGCGGGTCGTACAGCTGACCCCACCAGGCTCGAGCTGCGCCATTGTCTTCGGGACAGGGATGGGACCCATCAGCGACATGACACCTGGCTCAATCAAAGGTCTCCATCTTGTGGTGGATGACATGGTTGCGGTCCGCAGCGCGTTGAGCGAGCGCGGCGTCGAACTCGGCGACGTCCAGGATATGGGTGGCGTTCTTTACTCATTTTTCAGCGATCCCGATGGAAACGAGTGGGCGTTACAACAATGGCCTGCAGGCGATCAGGCGGAGTAAGACTCGACTGATGTGAAACTCCGTTTCCTAATCTGAGGTCGGCGCTCTGAGACGGCTATGAGTGAAAGGCGTGTCGACCAGTTACCCAACCGAGCTCGGGTCGCGATCCGTGCGAACACCTAATCCCGACCGGTTGGACGTCGCCCGACGGGCTACTCGCCCGACGGGCTACTCGCCCAGCGAACCAGTGGAAGCTATGCCGATGACGGGTGCATTGAGGTGCGCTCCGTCCATTGAGCCGAGGAACTCGGCATCACCAAAGGCGAACACGTTTCCATCGGAGGTGACGAGGTAATACCCGAGGCCATCGCCGGTGGCCGCCATGCCGACGACCGGTGCGACGAGGTGGAAGGAGCCCATGGAGCCGAGGAACGGTGCGTCAAACGAGAACACGCCGCCGTCGCTCGCGACCAACCAGTAGCCGGACGTGTCGACATCCACCGCCATGCCGACAATCGGTTTGTTCAGGGGAGTTCCTCCCATAGATCCCTGGAACGTTGCGTCACCGAACGTGAACACACCACCGTCGGACGCGACTAGGTAGTAGCCCCGATTGTCAGGAGTGACGTCCATGCCGACGATCGGCTTGTTCAGGGGAGTTCCTCCCATGGATCCCAGGAACGTTGCGTCACCGAACGTGAACACACCGCCGTCGGACGCGACGAGGTAGTACCCCGCGCCATCGCGCGTCGAGGCGATTCCGACGATCGGGGCGTTCAAACGAGTTCCAGCCATCGATCCGAAGAACCCGGCATGGCCGAAGGTAAAGACCCCGCCGTCGGATCCGGCCAACCGGTAGCCCCCGGCCGGAGTGCTTGCGATTCCGGCGATCGGGGCGTTCAAACGAGTTCCACCCATCGATCCGAAGAACCCGGCGTGGCCGAAGGTAAAGACCCCGCCGTCGGATCCGGCCAACGGGTAGCCCAGCGCCGACTTGGGCAACACGGTCAGCGACCCCTCGCCGTGGGCGGTCGTCGGAACGGCAACGATCGTTGCGACCGAACACACCGCACTGCAGCGAACTCCGACGACGGTCGCACCGCCTTCTGTTCCGGCAAGAAGTTCACCCGGTTGAACCCCCGCCGACACCAATGCGGACCCGCTCAGCGTCAAGACCTCGTCATTGCCCGGATGCAGGCTTCCTGGGGTAGCTCGATCGGACATGTATGCGACGCCAGGACCGGTCGCCGGCACGAAGCCCAGGCTTTCGACGCCGATGTCCTGTCCAAACGGAAGGCCGGACTCGGCAACCGTGCTGAGGCGACCGGCAGGAGACACGGCGTAGATCGAACCGTCAAGTTCGTTCGGCGCAATCAGTTGGCCGGCGAACGTGCCGAACGTCGACGGGGCGACGGCGATGCCGCCCTCCAGCGGGACGTTGACTATACCGATGGTGCTGACATGACCGAGACAATCGATGGCCGAGATCTGTGATCCCCCGCCAGGGACCGATCCAACCACCAGGATGCGAAACCCGAACTGACCGGTGGCATCGAAGGTGATGCCGAAAAGACCCGTCACCCCCGTGATGGTGGCCAGGTGGGACACTCCACCAGTTGGGCTGATGAGGGTGATGCCCGGGGGACTGGAAGTCAAGTCTAAGGCCGCGACCGTGTCCCGGGCGAAAACGCAGGAGCCGTTGTCGTCGCTCAGCCCGGGCGAGATGGCGATGTACGACTCCGGGCCCGGCGGCGGCGAGTACGAGGGGGCGAAGCGGGTCGTCGTCCCGGCTCCGTCCAAGAGGTAGAGCCCACCAGTGGCCGCCACAACCAGTCGACCATCGCTGCGCGGGCCGACCACATCGAAGACCCCCGGGAGATGTGCGCGTGACTGCCATGCCAAGCCCGTCGCCGCTGCCTTCGGTGCGGTCACAGCGAAGAGCACAAAAACCAGCGCCCAGAGGGCCAACCCTCTCCGCATGCGTACAGCCTAGAAGGACCCGAGACGTAGGGACCCGCGAAGTTGGCTGATTCGATCGCTCAGGTCGCCCCTGGTTCCGAAGACGGGAACCTACCCCTGCCGATCGCAATGAGCCCTTCCGAACGGATTCTGATCATTCCATAACACCTCATACGGGTGTCACGCTGGTACGGGGCACCGGCAAGATTGTCGAGGATGCTTCGTGTGAACGGGTCAGGTCGGGCGGAGTTTGGGTCGGCTTTGGTCGGCCGCCGGAGGAGCGAATCACACGGCGACGCGGCTCCGGATCATGGACGTCACGAGCTCTGCGAAAGCCTCGGGCCGCACCAGGAAGGGGCTGTGGCCGCCCGGTAGCTCGTGCACCGCCGCACCGGCGTGTGTCGCGATCGCCCGCTGCATCTCCGCCGGTAGACCGGCGTCGTCCAGGCACACGATGTAGTCGGATGGCCTGGTGCGCCAGGCGGCGTGCGGTACGACCTCTCCGAGTCCGACAGTGCTGGGCCGGAGTCGAGATGCCCACGCCGATCGCTGCGCCGGTTCGGCATCGCCGTAGAACGCTTCTTCCGCCACCAACGGATCGATGGTCACCGGGCCAGTTCCCGCCGCCTCGATCGCCTGGAACAAATCGGGATCCGGGGTCGTCCGCTCGTTGGTCAGCGCGCCGCCCATCGCTTCACCGGCATCGGGCATCACCGCCGCGACATAGATGAGCGAAGTGACCGACGGGTGCTCCGCACCCCAGGTGACGACGGCGCCGCCGTACGAGTGGCCGAGGACGACCACGGGTTCGTCGAGACTGTCGAGCACCCTGTGCAACGTGGCCGCGTCACCACCGAGGGTCTCGAGCGGAAGCTCGACTGACGTCGTCCGCAGGTCCCGCTCTTGAAGCAGGTGCTCCACGGGTTCGAAGCACCACGCCCCGTGAAAGGCACCGTGCACCAGCACGAGGTCGACCACGTCGGTCACGACGGCAGCCGGGGATGGATCTCCGGCGTCAATCCGGGTCGCGCTGAACCAACTCGACCTGGTAGCCGTCGGGATCGGCGACGAAGGCGATGGTGACGGGCCAGCGGTCGAGGCGCTGGGGCTCCATGACGGTGGTTGCGCCCGCATCGAGCGCGGCCCGGTAGGTGGATTCGACGTCGTCAGTGTTGACGTAGAGCTTCCAAAAAGCGTTGCCCATGTCGATCGGTCCGGCTTGGTCCTTCTGCTGGGCCAGCTGGAGCTTTCCGCCCTTGGAGGTGTTTTCGAGTATCGCCTCCCAGGCGTTGGGGATCTCTGTTCGGCTCGTGCACTCGAGGCCCAGCGCCTCGTAGAAGGCGACGGTCCGCTCGATATCGGTCACATTGATGCAGTACTGCCCCAACCAGTTGGCCATGGGGGCGCTCCTTTCCGGCCTCAGACGATTTCGCTGATTTGGATCACCGGTTCGATGTTCGTGTAGTTCGCCACGTCTCCCTGCACCGTCGCCGTGCCCTCCGAGCCGAGCGCTTGCCCAAGAGCGTCCTGTGAGGCGAACTGGAAGTGCACGGCCGCGACGTACGGACCGTTGATGCCCCGGTCGATCTCAGCCACGTCGACGCCCCACGTCTTCTTGGCGAGCGGGACGTGGCTGTCCCGGTAGTAGTCATGGTCGAAGTGAGATCCCTCTCCCGAGGGGTACAAGACACTGAATCGGATCACGTCCGGACTCCTTTCTCTGTGTGTACTTTCCGAGTGTGTGCAGCAGCACTGTTGTTCCCGGTGCTTAGCCCATCGGATCGCTCGGCGCTCATCTCTTCGACGGCACGGCGGACGACGTCGAAGGACTCTCCTCGCTCCGGCAACGCCTTCGATTGCAAGAACTCGTGCACCAGCGGAACCGAATCGGGACCCAGCGCAGCCGCGGCCCTTCTCAGGTCGTCCAGTGGCACGTGCCCCGCCGACTCACTCGCTCGACGGCTGACCTCGGCCACGGCAGCGCCGGTCACGGCGTGGAACAGTCGCCGGCGGGCCGCCTCGGCTTCAGCCACCGTGAAGCCGCGCCGGGTGAGCACCGAGAACACGCCCTCGAGGTGCTGGACCATGCGGACGTTGTTGTACGAGCCGGACAGCATTTGCCCGATGATCTGAGGTTGGGCCACGAGGGCGTCGTAGACGAACCGCCCGTACTCGAGGAGCCACCGGTCCCACGGCTGGCCGACGTCTGGAGGCAGCGGCAGGCGACCCATGGAGTGGGCGGCGGCCATGGCCAGCAATTCCTCCCGGGTGCGCACGTGGTGGTACAGCCCAGGAACGCTCATGCCGAGCCGTTCCGCGACGTTGCGGACGGTGGCACGCTCCAGACCGATGGCCAGAGCGGCGTCTGCGATCTCGGCCGCGGTGACTCTCGGTGGACGCCCCAGGCGTGCCGCAGTGCCTCCCTCCGCCCTTGATCCCATACTTTTCATACAGTAGCATGAGAAGTCAACAGTGCGAGAGCCCGACACGATCCGAACCTCGACGCACGTACGGGCACCGCCGATAGGAGAGCGATGGACCGCTATCTCGTCATTTCCTCCGACACCCACGCCGGCCCCCCGAGCGAGATGTACCGCAAGTACGTCGACCCGCAATACCGGGACGCCTTCGACGAGGACCTGAAGGCCAAGGAGGCCATGCGTTCGGTCATCCTCGAACAGGCGTCCGAGGAGCAGGAGAAGTTTCGCGAGGACTGGGAGGCCGAGACGGGTGACGGCGGGATGCGAGCCGCCTATGACGCCGAGACCCGCGATGCCGAGCTCGACAAGGAGGGCATCGCAGGAGAGGTGATCTTCCCCGACGCCGACGTCTTGGGGGGCGGTGCGTCGGCTCCCTTCAGCGCGGGGCTCCAGAGCTCGGGCGAGCTCGACGGCGAACTCGTCATGGCCGGAGCCCGCGCCCACAACCGGTGGCTCTCGGAGCTGTGCTCCCATAGTCCCGAGCGCCGCTGCGGCGTCGCGACCGTGCCCATCCTTCATGACCAAGACGCCGCGGTCGACGAGATGCGCCGGGTCGACAAGGACGGCTTGCGGTCCGTGATGATCCCGACGCTGTGGGGCAACCGTCCCGCGTACCACGACCCGGTCTACGAGCCGGTGTGGTCCGCCGCAGCGGAGCTCGGCCTGGTGGTCAACATCCACTCCGGCGGCGCGTCCAAGGACATCATGCCGGGACCCGGGATCGTCCCCATCTATGCGACCGAAGCCTGGTGGTGGGCCGCCCGCCCCCTGTGGGTGATGATCTGGAGCGGCGTGTTCGACCGCCATCCCGACCTGCGACTCGCCATCACAGAGGACGGGGCGTGGTGGTTGCCCGACATCCTCGAACGAATGGACGAGAAGTGGATGGGCGGGCACACGGTCCGCAAGTTCGGCAACCTGTTCAAGGAAGCGACGAAGAAGAAGCCGAGCGAGTACCTGGGGACCAACGTGTTCCTCGGAGCGTCCACGCCGAGCAAGTACGAGATCGAGACACGTCAGCGGGTCGGGACCGGCGCGCTGCTGTGGGGGAACGACTTTCCGCATCCGGAGGGGACGTGGCCGCACACCCGGCGCTCAATCCATGAGGTGTTCCACGACGTGCCCAGTAGCGACACCGCGCAGATCCTCGGTCTCAGTGCCGCGTCGGTGTATCGCTTCGACTCCGACAAGCTTGCCGGCATCGTCGAGCGAATCGGGCCTACGTACGAGGAGGTGCACGGATGACCGACCAACTGACGGCGCCCATCGACGCCGGAGCGCCGGTGTATGAGCAACCGTGGGACCGTATCGGGTTCCCGATGCCCCGCAATCCATCGCTGCTCGACCCGAGGACGCCCCGGCTGCGTGTACGCACGGTCACGGACCGTTTTCCCTTTCCCGTCCCGAACGGTTGGTTCGTGGTGGCCATGTCCGGAGAACTGGCGGCCGGCGAGGTTCGATCCCTTCACTATTTCGGGCGCGATCTGGTGGTGTTCCGCGACGCTGACGGCGTGCCCCACGTCCTCGATGCATACTGCGCGCACCTTGGCGCCCACCTCGGCGTGGGCGGAAAGGTGGAGGGCAAGTGCATTCGCTGCCCGTTCCACGGATGGTCGTACGAGGGTACGACCGGGCGTTGCACCGACATCCCGTACAGCAAGAGCGAGCGGATCCCTCCGAAGGCGCGAGTCAGGAGCTTTCCGACGCTCGAGCGCGGAGGCGCCATCTGGGCGTGGCACCACCTCCGAGGAGACGACCCGTTCTACGAGCTGCCGATCGTGCCCGAGATCGACGACGACCAGTGGTCGACCCCGCTCCTACGCGAGTTCTGGATCGCCACGTCGTGCCAGGAGATGGCGGAGAACAATCACGACTTCGCCCACTTCATGTACGTCCATGGCACGGACACCATTCCTGAAGGTGAGGAGATCATCGACGGCACCTACAAGTCCGTCAAGCAGCCCGGACTCGAGCGCGAGACATTCGGTCTCGGGCTGGGTGTCGTCAGAATTCCCGGTGTTCTGACGTTCGTGTCCTCGGTCACGCCCGTCGACACAGAGAACGTGCACGTGCGCTGGATGTTCATGGTTCCCGCCGAATCCGGCTCCGACAGCGCGACCACATTCGCCGATGGCTTCACCTCCGGCGTCTCACAGGACATCCCGATTTGGGAGAACAAGGTCTACCGGCCCCAGCCCGTGCTCACGAAGGGCGAAGCGGGGATCGTGACCCACCGCAACTGGTCGAAGCAGTTCTACAGCGATCCCGTCGATCCTGTCTGACCGAGTCCCTGTCTGACCGAGTCCCTGTCTGACCGAGTCCCTGTCTGACCGAGTCCCGTTCGATTCGTATTCTGTTGAGCGCGATCCTGTCCGACCGTCGCAGAGGGACACCATGACGATGACACAAGGCGCCACCCCATCGGCTGCGTCGCGGCTCGACGTCGGCCCGGCGTCGAGTACCGAAGAGGTCGTCGCAGCGGTGCGGGCCTGGGTGGAGGAACACGTCCCGGCACCCTGGGTGGAGGCGGGGCGGAAGGGCGGGGCGGCTCAAGTGCGAACGGTGCGCAGGCGCGCGCGGACTACGAGGCGTGGTATCCGGTCTTCGGGGCGTCTGGGCTCGTGGTCCCAACCTGGCCGGTCGAGTACGGCGGGCTGGACCTGCCGCGCGACGTGGCGCGCCGAGTGGACGAGGTCCTGCGGCCCTACAACCTGGGACGGCTCAACCCGCTCGGGCTCAACCTGGCCTCGCCGGCGCTCTTCGCTCACGGGACCGAGGAGCAGCGGCTGCGTTTCCTGCCGCCGATCGTCCGCAATGAGGAAGTGTGGTGCCAGCTCTTCAGCGAGCCGGGCTTCGGGTTCAGACCTGGCGTCGTTGTCCACTCGGGCCGAGCGCGACGGGGACGAGTGGCTGATCACGGGACAGAAGGTCTGGACGACCTGGGCCCACCTGTCGAGCCACGCCGTGCTCTTGGCCCGGACGGATCCCGACGTGCCCAAGCGCGCCGGCATCACGTATTTCCTGATCGAGCTGGACCAGCCGGGAGTGGAAGTCCGGCCGCTGCGGCACATCGGTGGCGAAGTCGATTTCAACGAGGTGTTCCTCGATGGCGCACGGGTGCCTGGCTCGTATCGAGTCGGCCAAGTCGGCGAAGGGTGGAAGGTCGCGAATGCGACGTTGTCGGGTGAGCGTCAGATGGTGTCGGGCTCGGGATCGGGCGGCGTGGACCGCATCGGCGGGTCGGGAGCCGACGCCCTCGTCCGCCTGGCCCGCAGAGTGAGCGCCGAGGGCCGGCCCGGGGGATGGGACGACCCGGTGCGGCGCGATGCAGTCGTGCAGCTCTGGGCCGAGGAACGGGTGCGCGAGTGGACGAACCAGCGGGTTCGGGCGCAGATGCGCGCCGGCCGGTCACCAGGGCCCGAAAGCTCCATCGGCAAGGTGCACCAGGGTGGGCTGAATCAACGTATCCAGGAGCTTGCGGTTGATCTGCTGGGCGCGGGCGCGATGGCGTGGCGGGACGTCGGCGGGGCCGGCCTCGGCCCCGGCCAGGGTCGCGTTGGCGGCGGCGAGGGTGACCCCGGGGGCCCGGGGGTCCTCGGGGGCCTCGGGGGCCTCGGAGGCCCGGAACGTTGGGCGGCGTCGCCTGCCTTACGAAGTGCGGGGGATGCTGCGCAGCCGGGCCAACACGATCGAAGGGGGCACGACCGAGGTGAACAAGAACATCCTCGGGGAACGCGTGCTCGGCCTCCCCCGTGAGCCCGACCCTTGGCAGGGAGCCCCCTGGCGCGAGGTGCCACGGAACTGACGGCGGCGCCGAACAGAGCAGTCAGGAGGCAGCCGCCCAACGGGGTCGGGCGAATTGCCGAAACCGGATTCTGATTTTAAGGTACGCGCATGGGTATGCCGCAGGACGTCGGGATCGTGGACACCATGATCGGGTTCCCGCACCCCGACATGAAAGAGGTCTACCGACTTCATCACCCGGCAGACGAAGGACACGCGAGTCGAAGGAAGACTTCGAAGTTCCCGGTCGAGTACATGTTCAAGGACGTCCCGGAGAAGTCGTACCGGGATGCGGACGATCCGATCAGCGTGACGTTCGCGCGAGATGGACCTCTGGGGAATCGAGCGCGGACTCATCGGTGTCGGGGATCCGGCCGGGATGGGTGCCAAGGCGCTGCGCGAGCATCCGGACCGCTTCATCCCCTCCACCTCTGCTGACCCCAACGACGGCATGAAGGGCATCGCCCGCCTGGTGAAGGAGTACGAGACCTGGGGCGTGCGCGGCAGTCGGCATGTTCCCGGCCGGGACCTTCCCTCAGGTGCCGATCAACGACAAGAAGATGTACCCGATCTACGCCAAGTGCGTCGAACTCGGCATTCCGATCTTCTGCTGCGCCGGGATCCCGGGCCCGCGTCTGAAGGCCGCCTGCCAGCATGTCGAGCTCATCGACGAGGTGATGTACGACTTCCCCGAGCTCGTGTTCGTCACCCGGCACGGGTGCGAACCCTGGACGGACCTCGCCGTCAAGCTCATGCTCAAGTGGCCGGGACTCCACTACTCGACGAGCGCGTTCGCCGCCGAAGTACTACCCGAAGGCGATCATCGATTACGCCAACACGCGGGGAGCGGACAAGAGTGATCTATGCCGGCTATTTCCCGATGGGCCTGTCTCTGGAGCGGATCGCCAAGGAACTTCCGGGCGTCGGGTTCAAGGACGAGGTGTGGCCGAAGTTCCTGCGGACCAACGCGCTGCGCGTGCTGGGGTTGTCGTGACGGCGACGACGGAAGCGACTGACTCGGGCGCACGGAGCACCGTTGATTACGGCGTGTTCGACGCCGACAACCACTACTACGAGGCCGAAGACGCGTACACCCGCCACATCGATCCCTCCATGGCCGCTCGCGCCATGCAATGGGCGGACGTCGGCGGCCGCCGGCGTTTGCTCGTGGGTGGACGGGTGAACCGCTTCATCCCCAACCCTACGCTTCGATCCCGTGGCGAAGCCCGGCAGCCTGGACGAGTACTTCAGAGGGCGGAATCCCGGCTCAAAGGACATGCGGGCGCTGTTCGGAGAGCTCGAGCCCATCCATCCCGAGTACCGCGACCGGGATGCGCGCATCGAGGTCATGGACCGACAAGGACTCGACGGTTGCCTCCTGTTCCCCACACTCGGGGTGGGCATGGAGGAGTCGCTGGCCGGGGATCCGCCTGCGCGCGTCGCCGCCTTCGGCGCCTTCAACCGGTGGCTCGAGGACGACTGGGGCTACGCCTACAAGGAGCGCATTTTCGCCGCGCCCATGCTGACTCTGGTCGACCTGGACGCGGCCGTCGCCGAGCTGCAGCGAGTGCTCGATGCCGACGCCCGCGTCGTCTGTGTCAAGGGAGGTCCGGTGCACACCCCGAGCGGGTTCACCTCGCCGGCGGACACCCGCTTCGACCGGTTCTGGGGACTGGTCAACGAGGCCGGCGTCACGGTCGGGCATCCACTCGGGTGACGCCGGGTACGGCCGCTACGCCGCCGACTGGGAGCCCGCCGCCGATTTCCGAATCGTTCCGGCACTCCCCGCTGCGCATGGTGCTCCAGGCCGACCGACCGCCCTACGAGACGATGGCGGCGCTGGTCTGCCAGGGTCTCTTCGACCGCTTCCCTCGGATCCGGGTGGCCAGCATCGAGGCGGGGGCGTCGTGGGTGCCCATCTTGTTGAAGAAGCTGCGCAAGGCGTACGGCCAGATGCCCGGTGCGTTCTCGCGTCCGACCCGGTCGAGACGTTCCGTGCCCACATCTGGGTGGCGCCCTTCTACGAGGACGACCTGGGTGGGCTGAAGGACGTCTCGGTCTCGACCACCTGCTCTTCGGATCGGACTGGCCGCACGCCGAGGGACTGGCCGAACCGCGGACCTTCGCCGGCGGACCTGCGGCGCTTCGGCTACACCGAGGACGAGATTCACACCGTCATGGCGGAGAACGGCTGGGTCCTCACCCGCCGCATCTGACGGTCCGGCCGTTCGTCGACGGGGAACGCCGAGACCGAGAGCGACCGGGACCGGGCCAGAGCGACCAAGGACCCGGCCAGGGCAAGCGCAAGGATCAGGACCAGGACCAGGACACCCACAATGGATTTCGACGACACCCCTGAGGAGGCTGCATTCCGCGCGCCGAGGCCCGGGCGTGGCTCCAAGCGCACGCGCCGTTGCGGGCCACGACGCAGGCAGCCAGGGCCGGACAGCAGAACGGTCCGAGCGCTGGTCCGCGTGCTGGCGCCGGCGGTGGCGCTCGTGCCGCACGCGGCCATGTCACCGACGACGAGGCCCAGGCCGCGCACGTGGAGACCTGCCGACGCTGGCAGCGGACCCTCTACGACAACGGGTGGGCGGGGATCACCTGGCCGAAAGAGTTCGGCGGGCGAGGCGGCACCGCTATGGAGCAGATGATCTTCGGCCAGGAGCAGGCTCGCTTCGAGGTCTCGACCGGCCCGCTCTCCATCGGTCTTGGGATGGTCGGACCGACCCTGATGACGTGGGGGAGGCCCGACCAGCAGGACCGCTTCATCGACCCGATGCTGCGGGGCGACGAGATGTGGTGTCAGCTCTTCAGCGAACCCGGAGCCGGTTCCGACTTGCCGTCACTCATCACCCGTGCGGAGCGCGACGGTGACGTCTACGTCGTCAACGGGCAGAAGGTGTGGACCACGATGGCCCAATACAGCGACTGGGCCATCCTGCTCGTTCGGACGGATCGCCAGACGCCCGGACGCCGGGGTATCTCCTATCTGCTCGTTGACATGCGGAGCCCTGGGATCGAGGTGCGGCCGCTGCGGCAGGCGACCGGCGTGGCGCACTTCAACGAGGTCTTCTTGAGTGAAGTCCGGGTGCCGTTCGAGAACCTGGTCGGCGCCGAGGGCGAAGGATGGCAGGTCGCCCGCACGACCTTGGCCAGCGAGCGCATGCTCATCGGCGGGGGCACCGGCACATCGTTCGACGACGTGGCCGCGTTGGCGAGAGCGACGGGCGGGGTGGGCGATGCCGTCCTGCGCCAACAGGTGGCCGAGGTGTACGTCGGCTACGAGCTCCTGCGCTTCCTCGGGCTCCGCGTCCAGACCGCGATCAGCCAGGGCCGTGCGCCGGGCGCCGAGGCGTCGTTGTTGAAGCTGGCGATGTCGCGCCAGACGGCACGGCTGGGCGATCTCGGGCTCGCGCTCCTCGGACCGGCCGGTCTGGCCATGCCGACGGGGACGGCGACAGGGACGGAGACAGGGACAGCGACAGGGACAGCGACGGGGACGGGGACGGGAACGGGGACGGCGATGTCGGGATCCGACCAGGCCGCGCTCACGGGATTCTGGCAGGACCGCTTCCTGGGTCAGTGGTCGACCCGCATCGGCGGAGGTACGGACGAGATCCAGCGCAACCAGATCGCCGAGCGCGTGCTCGGCCTCCCGCGTGACCCAGCCTGATCGAATACAATATCCATCGTGACGTCCACGGCCCCGGGGGTGGTCTGGAACCCGCTCGATCCGTCCTACAAGACGGATCCGCACCCGATCTGGCGCCGGCTGCGTGACGAGGCGCCGCTGTACCGGGACGAGCAGTACGACTTCTGGGCGCTGAGTCGCTTCGATGATGTGATGGCGGCAAGCATGGACCCGCGCACCTTCAGCTCCGCCCACGGCACAGTCCTCGAGATGATGAGCGAACGCTCCGTCGGCGGTGGCCAGATGATCTTCTTGGACCAGCCGGAGCACACGATGCTCCGTCGCCTCGTCTCGAGGGCCTTCACACCACGACGGGTTGCCGGTCTGGAGAACCAAGTCGCGCGAGCTGTCCGCGAAACTGCTCGACGAACACAAGGACGGCCAGGAGTTCGACTACGTCGCCGATTTCGGCGCGCTGGTGCCGGCCAACGTGATCGCCATGCTGCTCGGCGTGCCCGAGAGCGACCGGCCCCATGTGCGCGAGACGATCGACGCCATCTTCCATCTCGAGCCGGGCATGGGAATGGTCAACGACATCTCCGTGCAAGCCATGGGGACGTTGTACACGTACTTGTCCGGTCAGATCGCCGAGCGTCGTGCGCATCCACGCGACGACATGCTCTCCGACCTCGTCGCGGCGGAGGTGACCGAGCCCGACGGCACGCACCGGCAGCTGACACCGCAGGAAGCGACCGACTTCGGGATCTTGTTGGTGGCCGCCGGAACCGAGACGGTCGCGAGGCTGCTCGGTTGGGCCGGCGCCGTGCTGGCCGACTTCCCGGACCAGAGAGCCGAGCTCGTGTCCGATCCGTTGCTCATCCCCAACGCCATCGAGGAGCTGCTGCGCTTCGAAGCGCCGTCACCAGTGCAAGGTCGCTGGACCACGGCGAGCCTCGAGCTGCACGGTGTCACCGTGCCCGCGGATTCCAAGGTGCTGTTGCTGACCGGCTCCGCGGGCCGCGACGAGCGGGCCTTCCCCGACGCCGATCGCTTCGACGTCCGCCGCCGCTTCGACCAGCACCTCACATTCGGCTACGGGATCCACTTCTGCCTCGGTGCCGCACTCGCCCGCCTCGAGGGCAGGGTGGCCGTCGAGGAGACGCTGGCCCGATTTCCCGAGTGGGAGGTCGACTACGACCGGGCCGTCTTCCTCTTCACGAGCACGGTCCGCGGGTACAGCAATCTGCCGATTTCGGTCGGGACGGGGAGCCGCGCCTGATCTTCGTCGACCACCGCGCGGCGTGGCTCCGGCGAGGCGCGCCGGACAGGGGACAATGATGGCCCAAGGTGGAACTCGCGCTGAAGTTGTCGGACCAGAACGAGCGAAGCAGAGGTCGGTGGGCTACATCACATGTGAGCGGATGGCGATGGGCCGTTGATGGGTCGCCACAACAATGAGCCACGGAGCGGTGGCCCAAAACAATGAGCCACGGAGCGGTGGCCAGAACAATTAGCCACGGAGCGGTGGCCAAATCAAACGGAAGGGACGATGGACAATCTGAAAGACAAGGTTGCGGTGGTGACGGGTGGCGCGAGCGGTATCGGTCGTGCACTCGTCAAGCAGCTCGCCGCTGAGGGGATGCGCGTCGTCGTCGCCGATGTCGACGATGCCGCGCTCGCCTCGGTTGCGGCCGAACTTCCCGAAGGCCAGGACGGGAACCGGACCATGGTCGTCCGGACGGACGTCACGAACCTGGAGTCGGTCACTGCGTTGGCCGACGCAGTTTTTCAGCGCTTTGGTGCATGCCACGTGCTGTGCAACAACGCCGGAGTGGGGGCACCGAGCGCGAAAGTGTGGCAGACGACCCCGAACGACTGGAGTTGGGTGCACGGGGTGAACGTCACAGGCGTTGTCAACGGGATCCTGGCTTTCGTGCCGCGCATGCTTGAGTCAGGGGAGGAGGGCCACATCATCAACACGTCGTCGTCGGACGGCCCCATTGCTCCACTCCCTATGGCGTCGGTGTACGCAGCGAGCAAGGCCGCGGTGTCGGTGCTCACAGAATGCCTGGCCTCGCAGCTCGCCGAAGAGGGCTCAGCGCTCAAGGCGTCGGTCTTCTACCCGTCTGGCGGGCTCTTGCGGACGGGGCTGTGGACTTCGGAGCGAACGAGGCCGGCTGATCTGGCCCGGGAGCGTCCCCGAGAGACCGAAGCAATGACGCCCGAACGGCTCGAGGAGATGGCGAGCAAGGCGGGACGGGAGTTGCACTGGCAGCCCCTCGACGAGCTCGCGGTCGTTGTGGTCGACGGGATCCGGGATGGTCGCTTCGTGATCATGCGGGATGCCGACGTTTCCTCGTCCGCGGCAACGTTGCATGCCGCGCGGAGGCGTTCGGCTCCTGCCGATTGCCCTCCGCGGCCCATTTCGGATGACCAGCGCAGCGACCATGGCCGAGGCTTGGCTGGCTCGGCGCAAGGATCCCAATCCGGGACTGCGGTTCGAGGACTCGGCCTGGACCTGGTCGGAAGTTGTGGACCGCGCGGTCCACCGGGCGGCTCGGTGGTCTGAGCTTCGGCGTCCAGGTCCTCCGCACATCGCGCTTCTCCTCGACAACGTGCCCGAGCATGTCTGGTGGCTCGGTGCGTGTGCCCTGTCCGGCTCGGTTGCGGTGGGGGCAAATCCCACACACCCTGGTCCGGCCCTGGCGGATGAGCTTGCCCATACGGCGTGCCAGCTTCTCGTGACCGACCGGGCCCACCTCGGCCTCGTAGAGGGGCTCGACCTCGGCACCGGTATCGGTGTGGTTGAACAGAACAACCCACGGGTGATCGTGGTAGACGAAGACGAAGACCTGGACGAAAACCGAGACGCCGACGTAGACGCCGCGGTAGACGTCAGTCAGCTTGGTGGCGGCGAGGTCGACCCGACGTTGCTCGGCTACCTGATCTTCACGTCGGGCACCTCGGGTGCTCCCAAAGCGTGTCGATGCACCCAGGGCCGCATGGCGCTTTATGGCACGTCGCTCGCACAGCGTTACCAGCTGGGCCCCGGTTCGACCTGCTACCTGGCCATGCCCATCTTTCACTCGAACGCTCTCATGGCGGGATGGTCACCTGCCGTGGTGGGTGGAGCCGAGATCGCGTTGCCGAGCGGCGGCCGGTTCTCTGCGTCCGGCTTCCTCCCAGACGTCCGACAGCACGGCGCGACGTACTTCAACTACGTCGGCCGTCCGCTGTCGTACATCCTGGCCACTCCGGAACGGCCCGACGACGCCGAAAACCCGCTCACGCACGTGTTCGGCAATGAGGCGGCCCCGGGCGACGTCGACCGATTCGCGACGCGGTTCGGATGCGATGTCTCGGAGAACTACGGCTCCACTGAAGGCGGCGTCTCCGTCAGCCGCACGTCGGACACCCCATTGGGAGCAATGGGCCGAATACCCGAGGGCACCCTCGTTCTGCACGAGGACGGGACCGAGTGCGCGATTGCCGAGTTCGACGAGGACGGGCGACTGTCCAACGCCACGGACGCCGTCGGAGAGCTGGTCTCGACCACGGCATCTGCCGTCTTCGAGGGTTACTGGCACAACGACGAAGCGAACGAGAAGCGGACGCGCCAGGGAAGATACTGGACGGGGGACCTGGTCTACCGCGACCGCGACGGGTTCCTCTGGTTCGGGGGGCGGGCCGACGACTGGCTACGTGTCGACGGTGAGAACTTCGCCGCCGCGCCCGTGGCACGAGTGGTCGAGCGACACCCCGACGTGGTGATGGCGGCCGTCTACGCCGTCCCCGACGAGACCGTAGGCGACCAGGTCATGGTCGCGGTGCAGCTGCGACCGGGCGCGGCCTTCAATGGTGAGGAGTTCGCCCGCTTCCTGGGCGACCAACCAGACATCGGTGCGAAGTGGTGGCCCCGCTACGTCCGGGTCTCGGACGAGTTGCCGACCACCGCGACCGCCAAGATCCTCGTGCGCCAGCTCCGTCTGGAGGGCATCTCGTGCACGGACGAAGTCTGGGAGCGGTTCAGTGGAGCTGGGTCCGCCTACGTGGAGTTCTCGCCGGAGACGCGCGACCTGTCTCCTTCGGCGGAAGGGTGAGCAGCTCCGGCCCGACCGCCGTGTTGGTGCACGGTGGCACATTCACGTCCACGATGTGGGACGAGGTTCGTGAGTCCTTGACGGTGCCCTCGCTCGCCGTCGACTTGCCTGGCCGCAGGTACAAGCCCGCCGATCTGTCGCTGGTGACCCGTGAGGACTGGGTGCGTTCGGTATGCGACGACGTGGACGACGCGGGGCTGAGTGACATCGTGCTGGTCGCTCACTCGTCCGGCGGGTACGTCATCCCCGGAGTGGCCACCCGCTTGTCCGCCGGCTCCGGTGTCACCGTTCGGACTTTGCTCTTCGTCGCCGCCACGGTCCCGGCTGAGGGCAAGCGACCGGTCGACTACCTCCGCGAGGACCTACGGGAGTTGGCCCTGAGCACGAGAGAGGTGGTGGTGAACAACGCCCGAGGGCGGACACTCGGCGGCCTCAGGCCTGGAGAGGCAGCCATTTCGACGTCGCTCGAGATCGTCGAGAATGGACCCCGGATGGGGCTCGAGGCACCATCGCCCTTGTTCGAAACCTTCAGCTGGTCCGGCTTTCCCACCCGACTTCCCCGAACGTTCGTCCGTTGCCTGCGGGACTCCGTCATCCCTATGGATCTGGCCGACGTCATGGTCCAGAACATGGGCGGTGCAACTGTCATCGACCTCGATGCCGGTCATCGGTCCTTTGCCACGCACCCCGTCGAACTCGCCGCCGTGATAGACCGCACCTCAGCCTGAGAGCCAGTGGACCTCGGGGGGTCTCGGCAACGTGCACACCGCGAATGACTACAATATATTTTAGACTCATGCGCCAGAGGGGCCTCTGCCGACGTCCCATTGCTGGTCGCCAACACCCGGCCAGACGAGCGCAATCGACCAGGCGATCGCACCCGACCAGTCGAACGCAATCGACCCCACCATCGCATTCGATCTGCGGATCTCTTCGAGGGTGTCGGCATCGTGCATGAATTCATCGCGTTCACCATCGCCGGTCTGGCCACTGCCGGCATCTATGCCATTACTGCGAGTGGTCTGACCCTCACGTACACGACGACCGGGATCTTCAACTGGTCCCACGGTGCGATCGGGATGCTGGCTGCCTACGCCTACTGGCAGATGCACATTGGGTGGGGCTGGAACGCTTTGCTCTCGTGGTTCATCTGTCTGTTTGTACTGGCTCCGCTCCTCGGCATCGTCCTCGAAGCGGGTGTCATGCGGCGGCTGGACGGGACTTCGGATGCGGCGAAGCTGGTCGTGACGCTCGCGCTCGCGCTCTCGATGGTCGCGATCGCGCAATGGGTGTGGAGTCCCCTCACCTACCGCGCCCTGCCGCCGCTGTTCTCCAACGACACGTTGGTGCTCGGAACAGTCCGGATTTCCTACAACGACCTGACGATCCTCATCACGGCACTCGTCGTCGCCTTGGGACTGCGACTGCTCCTCTACCGCACGCGGCTGGGCGTCACCATGCGTGCCGTGGTGGACGACCGCACCCTCACCACGCTCAACGGAGCGAACAACGTCAGGAGCGCCCGCTCCGCCTGGATCGTCGGCTGTGTGCTGGCGGCCCTCGCGGGGATATTGGTCGCCCCGACGCTCACCCTCTCGGCTACGGCGCTCACACTGCTCATCGTCGACGCCTACGCGGCCTCCGTGATCGGTCGCCTCCGCAGCATCCCGATGACCTTCGTCGGGGCACTCATCCTCGGGCTCGCCGTGAGCTACACCGTTGCCTACCTGCCCCAAAATCAGTACATCCAGGGTTTCGAGGGCGCAGTTCCTGCGGTCGTGCTCTTCGTCGCGTTGCTCGTGCTTCCCCAGTCCCGACTGCGCGGCCACCGCATCCTGCGCAGCCGCGAGCTCGCCCTGATGCCGACCTGGCGCGGCACCGGACTCTTCGCCGTGGGTGTGATCGCGAGCGCCATCATGCTGGCCACGGTGGTCTCGCAATCCGACCTCTACAGCCTGAACCGAGTGTGGGGACTGGCGATCATCGGGTTGTCGCTCGTGCCGCTCGTCGGATTCGCCGGTCGGCTGTCCCTGTGCCAGATGACCTTCGCGGGGATCGGAGCCGTTGTCGTCGGTCACCTTGGAGCGAACGGCAATCCCCTTGCACTCCTCGCCGCCGCCGGTCTCTGCGCGGTGGTCGGGATCCTGGTTGCGCTTCCCGCCTTCAGGTTGTCGGGTATCTACTTCGCCCTGTCCACTGCCGCTTTCGCCACCGCGATGGACGTGTGGGTGTTTCCGCTCCCCGCCTTCAATCTGTTCGGCGACCAATTTGCGCCGTTCGGGCAGGGTTCCCTGACATTCGCCCCCTTCAGCGTTGGCGGCCACACCCTGTCCAGCAAGATCGGCCAGTTCGTGGTGGGGTCGGTGATCTTCGTCGTCCTGGCCGGCGTCATCGTCTGGGTCCGCCGGTCCCAGTTCGGTCATCGCCTATTGGCACACAAGGACAGCCCGGCCGCCTGCGCAACCCTCGGGATGAACTCGCGCGTCTCCACGCTCGCGGTGTTCGCCCTCTCCGCCGCCATCGCCGGGATAGGTGGCGGTGTCTACGGGCAAGCCCTGGGAAGCGCGGCGCCCGACGTCTACCAGTTCTTCACCGGGTTGACCGTCCTCCTCGCGATGGTCGTGTTTGGCATCAGCGCGGTCGGATCAGGTGTCGGCGCGGGGATGTTTCTGGGTGGCCCTACCCTGGCGAACATTTTTCCCGGGCTGACGCAGCTCCAGGCTGTGCTAGTCGGTGGCGCGGGTATAGGAGTCGGTACCAGTCCCAACGGTACGATCCCCTCCGGGCTTCGTCCCGTTTGGAGCTCGGTTGTCCGCCGGCCTGTGGTGCTCGTCGGTGTCCTGGTTGCGATCGCCGGAGCCTGGGTGCTGCGGGTGGCCGGGGTGCTTGACAACTGGACCCTGACCGGGATCATCGCGGGCATCCTCATCTTGGTTCCCGCCATCGCGTACGCCATCGACTACCGGCGCGGTGACGCTCCCGCCGCGTTCGGGCTCCCGGCCAGGAGGCCGCGACCGTCCGACGCACCCAAAGAGGAGCTCGAATCGCACGAAGAGTCCACTGCGATGGCCGAGCCCATGTCGTCTCCCGCCGGTGCGGGTTCCCATGGCGCTTGAAGTCCGCGAGGTGAGCGTCCGCTTCGGCGGGGTGGCGGCGTTGGCGGGTGTATCGCTCTCCGCGCCGGCAGGACGAATCACCGGATTGATCGGACCGAACGGCGCGGGCAAGACGACGCTGTTCGATGTCTGCACCGGGATGCGCAAGCCTCAGCGCGGGCGGGTCCTGCTTGACGACCGCGACGTTGGCAGCATGTCCCCCTATCGGCGCGCCCGGCTTGGTCTCGGTCGGACCTTCCAAAAGCTTGAGCTCTTCGGCACGTTGACGGTGCGCGAGAACATCAGTGCTGCCGCGTCCATGGGAAGGCCCGGGTTTCGTAGGTTCGTTGGTCGCGGGGACGGGAGCAGGAACGAAGCGGACGAAGCCGGGTCGGCAGAACCCATCGCTCAGGTGACAGAACGGCTCATCGACCGGGTCAACCTCGGCGACGTTGCCGACGTTCGGGCTGACACGGTCCCGACCGGTACGGGGCGGCTCGTCGAGCTGGCCCGTGCGCTCGCAGTGAATCCCACCGTGCTGCTCCTCGACGAGCCGGCTTCGGGACAGAACGTGGACGAAACGGCCGGGTTCGCAGAGGTTCTGCGCTCGCTGGCGGCCGATGGCCTCGCCGTGCTTCTCGTCGAGCACGACATGGAGCTGGTCATGGGCGTGTGCGACAACGTCTACGTCCTGGTCCAGGGCGAGATCCTGCGGTCGGGCACGCCCGCGGACATTCAGAAGGATCGGGCGGTCGCTGAGGCCTATCTGGGCTCGCTCGCAGGGGCGGATGGTGGCTGACCGCACCGTTGCCATCCTCGAGGCACGGGGCGTACGTGCCGGGTACGAAGGGGTCGAAGTACTCCACGGCATCGACCTGGTCGTGGAGCGAGGCAGCGTCACCGCCGTGCTCGGGCCGAACGGCGCCGGCAAGTCCACCCTTCTCGCCGTACTGGCGGGACTGCACGGGCCGACCCACGGCGAGGTGCGGTTCCAAGATGAGGTCGTCCGGACCAACCGTGCAGACAAGCTCGTCCGGGCGGGGCTCTGCCTGATTCCTGAGGGAAGGGGTGTTTTCCCGAATCTGACAGTGCAGGAGAACCTCTGGATGATGACGCACCAGGGGGTGAGCCGCCGCGAAGTGGAAGCGCGGGCCTTCGAACGGTTCCCGCAGCTATCGAGCCGCAAGAACCAGCACGCGGGGACCCTCTCCGGAGGCGAGCAGCAGATGCTCGCCATGGCGCGAGCGGTGGCGACCGAACCACGAGTGCTCTTGCTCGACGAGCTGTCGATGGGGCTGGCGCCCATCGTGGTCGAGGAGCTCTACAAAGTCGTCGGAGGGCTCGCGTCGGAGGGCATCACCGTCGTCGTCGTCGAGCAATTCGCGGAGTTTGCACTGAGCGTGGCCAGGTGGGCTGCGGTCATGGCCGGCGGTCGTGTCGTGCACTCGGGACCCTCAGAGGAGGTGGCCGCCTCGCTGCACGAGCTGTACCTCGGAGCCAGCCATTCGCCCTGAGCTCGGCGCGCTCGGGGCTGTTCGGCCGGAGCGACGCGCTGTTTCCTGAGCTGGGCCGCAACGTGGTGCAGACCGATAGCAGGGTCGATCGCAGCGTCTCGCGTCCATGGGACGACGCCCGTTCCGTCTGGCGGATCACTTCGCGCCGCTGAGGCCCCGGTGCTCCTTCCGCTCCCGGTCGCGAGTACAACCGCCGTCTTCCTCGGCCCTCCGCCGCCGTTGACCAAGGTGCGTCAGATCCGCGGCTCTTTGGCTGGCCAAAAGGTGAGCCCCTTCGTAGGATTCGACGTATTGAAAAGGGGGCGCCACACCTCTGCAGGCGGTCTGGATGCCTTTGGCGCGCTCGCGCCGATTTCACTCCTATCCAGGTCGCAAGCCTCCTCCAATGTCCCGGATGGGTCTTCCGGCAATTCCCGGCGCACCCCCGCTCGGTCTCTCGATCGCGAGCTGGTGCAGTTACTGGGCCTGTCAGGTCGCCGTTCAGAGGACGTCTCTTGAAGCCACTCCGGATACCCGCGCTCCTGCGTCTCCTCGTGTGTGTTGTCGTGCCAGCCCTCTCCATCGGATTCGGGCTCACCGGTCCGGCTGGTGCGAGCTCCTCGCTCAACGCCCCCATCGTGGGGATGGCCGCGGCGCCGAACGGCGGCGGCTACTGGCTGGTCGCCGCGGACGGCGGCATCTTCTCCTTCGGCGGCGCCGCGGTTCTACGGATCGATGGGCGGCCAGCCCCTCAACGCCCCGATCGTGGGCATGGCCGCGACGCCCGAGGCGGCGGCTACTGGCTGGTGGCCGCGGACGGCGGCATCTTCTCTTTCGGCGGCGCCGAGTTCTACGGATCGATGGGCGGCAACCCCTCAACCCCCGATCGTGGGCATGGCCGCCGCGCCGAACGGCGGCGGCTACTGGCTGGTGGCATCGGACGGCGGCATCTTCTCCTTCGGCGGCGCCGCGTTCTACGGATCGATGGGCGGGAGCCCCTCAACGCCCCGATCGTGGGCATGGCCGCGACGCCCGACGGCGGCGGCTACTGGCTGGTGGCAGCGGACGGCGGCATCTTCTCTTTCGGCGGCGCCGGGTTCTACGGATCGATCGGCGGGAAAGCCCTCAACCCCCCGATCGTGGGGATGGCCGCGGCGCCGAACGGCGGCGGCTACTGGCTGGTCGCCGCCGACGGCGGCATCTTCTCTTTCGGAGCGGCGCCAAGTTCTACGGATCGAAGGGGGGAACCCGCTCGAACCTCCGGTCGTGGGCATGGCCGCGGCGCCGAACGGCGGTGGCTACTGGCTGGTCGCAGCGGACGGCGGCATCTTCCCTTTCGGAGGCGCCGAGTTCTACGGGTCGATTTCGTCCCGGATCGCCTTCTACGGAGACTCTCTCGGCATGGAGGCGGCGCCGGACTTCTCCTTCATGGCTGCTCAGTCAGATGCCCCTGTCCTCGTGCGAACCTTCGCAGGGACGGCAGTCTGTGATTGGCTTCAGGAGATAGCCAACGATGCAGCTGTCTGGCATCCATCGGTGGCAGTCATGGAATTCTCGGGCGACAACTTCACACCCTGCATGGCAGGCTACGCGATCGGCACTGCCTCCTACTACACGAAGTACCGACAGGACACTCAGACTGCAATCGACGAGCTTCGAAGCCATGGGATCAGGGTTGTCTTGACGGGTCTTCCTCTCGATGCCGCGTCGGCAGAGAATGCGAACGTTCTGGCATTGAACAACATCTACTCGACGCTGGCCTCGACGAACCCTGGTGTCAGCTACGTTGACGCCGGGCAAGCAGTCCTCTCGGACGGGGCATTCACGTGGACCCTCCCGTGCCTCTCCTTCGAACCCTGTACTGGACCCTCGGGCACAAACGTCGTGCGATCTCCAGATGGCGTCCATTTCTGTCCCGACGGGAACGACACACTCAAGGGTTACTTCGCCGTATGCGACGTCTACTCCTCGGGTGCACTGCGTTTTGCCTTGGCGATACTCCAACCCGCTCTCGGTCCCTCACATCGCTTGCCTGCGTCGTTCTCAGCGTTCCGACCGCGGACAGAACATTCAGCGACGATCCATCCCCTGGCCACATGACCTGGCCCGATGACTTGGCCCCATGACGTGACGGCCGCGCATCGGCGGAAAGTGTCTCCTGACCGGGGAGAAGGCCATGTCCCGATCGCAGCTCGCCAGCACCGAGAGGTCGCGATGTTGGCCAAGCACGTTGGCCAAGCACGTTGGCCAAGCACGTTGGCCAAGCACGTTGGCCAAGCACGCCCCGGACTAGCCGAGCTGCCGCTCTCGGACGGCAATTGTCTCTACGTCGCCCGACCCACCATCCGTGCCAGCCACTCCATCGCATCGCGCTCCGACTGGCGCGCGACGGCTGAGTCAACGGCGAGGTGGTAGCCGTGTGGTGCACCGGGATAGACGTGGAGCTCGCACGGGACGCCGGCCTGGTTCAGGCGCACGGCGTAGTCGATGTCCTCGTCCCGGAAGCCGTCGACCGTGCCGACCGAGACGAACGAAGGTGGCAGGCCGGACAAGTCCTCGCAGCGGGCCGGCGCGGCCGTGTACGGCACATCGTCGGCGCCATAGCGATCGCCCAGATAGCAGCGCCAGCCGAAGGTGTTCGACTCACGTGACCACACCGCGAGACCATCGAGTCTGCTGGACGGGGTCTGCTGGCGATCATCGAGCATGGGGCAGTCCAAGAGCTCGAAGGCCAACGGCACTTCTCCGCGGTCCCGCGCCAACAACGCCAACGACGCCGCCAGTCCGCCTCCGGCGCTGATGCCCGCGACACCGATCCGCGTGCGGTCTACGCCTAGTTCTTCGGCGTTGTCGTAGACCCATTTGAGGCCGCGGTAACAGTCCTCGAGCGGGCCCGGATACGTGGTCTCCGGCGCCAGCCGGTACTCGACCGACACGCCGACAATCCCCAACGCAGGGCACCACTGGTCGAATCGTGTGTCGTCCATGGAGTAACTGCCGATCACATATCCACCGCCGTGGATGCTGTAGACGCAGGGAAGCGTGCCGTCGATCCCGAGGACTCGGTGCACGCGGACTGGCACATCGGGATCGCCGGGCACGGTGCGGTCGGTGCGCGTCACCGCATCGGAGAGAGGCGGGGGAGGCAGCTCCTGTCGATACATGGGAAGGACGTCATGGTTCAGGTCGATCAGCGGAATTGCACTAACCGCAGCGGCGATCTCTGGGTCGAGGTCCTGGAGCGTCACGGCGTCACCATAGATGTCGACTGGACGGAAGTGCACGGCGTTCCGCCGCATCGCCCGGCCGACCTCTCGACACGGAGACACCCGATCATCCCGACCGCTGGACCCTTCTTCAGGAACGAGAGTACAGTTTCAATATTGCCGGGTTCGGCAGACGGGACGGGGAGGGATCCATGCCAGAGCGGCGGCGAATCGTGACGGTTTTCGTTTCAACATCAGCGGGCGGATGATGAGCGGACTTGGCGTATCGATCTCGGTGGCGCTGCCGCCGAGCAAGGCGATCGTCGAGCAGGCCCGGTTGGCCGCTGGTCTCGGTTACCACCGGGTGTTCGTCTTCGACTCGCCCGCGCTCTACGGCGACGTCTGGATCGCGATGGCCCGCATCGCAGAATCGGTGCCCGATATCGGACTTGCTACCGGTGTGACCGTTCCAAGCCTCCGCCATCCAATGGTCACCGCCTCAGCCATCGCTACGGTCGAGGAACTTGCACCTGGTCGGGTGTCGGCCTACTTCGGAACAGGCTTCACCGCGCGACTCGCGATGGGAAAGCGCGGTCTTCGTTGGAGCGAACTCGCCACGTATGTCACCCAGGTCCGCACGCTGCTGCCGCGGCGAGGTCGCCGAAGTCGACGGAGCTCGTTGCCAGATGATCCATTCACCGAGCTTCGCACCGCGTCGTCCGATGAACGTCCAACTCGGCCTTGCTCCCGTTGGACCAAAGGGCTTCGCGGTGGCGTGTGACCTCGCCGAGGCGGTCATCCTCACCATGCCGCCCGGACCGGATCAGCGGTGCTGGGACGATATCGCCCTACTCGCGCACGGCACCGTGCTCGAACCTGGAGAGGACCATGTGACGCCGCGGGTCGTCGAAGCGACGGGACCGTGGTACACGACCGGTGCACATGGACTCTACGAATGGGGTCGCGACACGCTCGGGAATGTCCCCGGAGGCCCGGACTGGGTCGCGCGCATCGAGACAGAACGGTCACCTGAAGAGCGCCATCTTGCGGTACACGAGGGCCACCTGGTCGAGGTGACCCCTCGCGATCGCGCTCTCGTCCTCGCTGCAGGCGAGCGCATCCTCGGCGGCCCTCTGACCGGCACACCAATTGAGGTTGCCGCCCGGCTCCGGGATATGGCTGGAGCAGGGGTGACCGAGGTCGCTTACAACCCCACCGGACCGGACATCGACCGCGAGCTCGAGACATTCGCTGCGGCCAGCCAAGGGCTGTGACCGAGGCTGTGGCACCGAGGCTGTGACCGAGCGGCGTCGTCGACCACTCGTCTCGGAATGGGGCGCGTCGGAGGTTCCGTGTGTGGGCGTCGGAGGTTCCGGGAACTTTCAAGCGTTCGCACAACGCCGTGGAGCGCGCTTCGACCAGTGCAGCGCCTCGCCATCTGTTAGAACTAGAAGCTAGTTCTCACACCGAGAACGGTCCTGCTGGCAGGGCCCCCGGTTCGGGCCGAGGGAGCGGATGACGACGAAGGCAGACGTGGAGCAGACAGAGTCGCCACCTGCTGTCGAGAGCTTGCCCGAGTACCAGCGAAAGCGCCGACAGCGGATCATCGAGGCGGCAGTCGAGCTCCTGGCCGATGGAGAATATGAGACCATCCAGGTTCGAGACGTGGCGGAGCGCGCCGGTACGTCCCTCGGCACGCTGTACCGATACTTCTCCTCCAAGGAACACCTCTACGCCGCTGCCATGTTGGAGTGGGCGTCGAACTTCGCCTTGCCCGGACAACAGCGATCCCAGCGGCGGATGCAAACCGACGAGGAACGTCTGCGCCGCCTCATGGCGCGCACGATTCGTGCTCTGGAACGGCAGCCGCAGATGATGCGAGCGCAGATGATCCTGGAGAACTCCAACGACCCAAATGCGAAAGCGCTCTATCGTCAATTCGGGGTCGAGCATGTGGCCACGTTGCGAGCCGCGCTCAATGACATGTCGCCCGACGACGCAGTCGCCGTCGTCGACACCGCCTTGAGCGTGATGACGATCGGCCTCCATGCCTGGGCTCGTGGAGCCCGCAGCATCCGCGACGTCGAGCGCTCCGTCCAGCGGAGCATCGACCTGATCTTCTCACCGCCTCCGAGCTCCTGACCGACCCGCCCGAGCGGGCAGCGACCACGCGGTTTGGCGTTCCAGCCTCGTTTGAGGCCGGCATGAGCTAGACAGTCACTCGATATGCCCGCCCATCCCTACCGTGACGTCGCCATCGTGGGCGTGCACAACACCGTCCAGGCGCGAGCACTCCCCGAGCACGACTCAGAGTCGATCGCAACGGCGGGAGCTCTGGGTGCATTGGCCGACGCCGGGCTGGCGCCGGGCGACGTTGACGCGGTCGTCGGCATCCACAGCCAGGAGCTGGCGTTGACCCTCGGTCTCGGCCCGTGCACCCGCATCGCCAACGCCTTCGGCATCCCCGCGGTGCTCCAGGCGGCCCAGATGATCGCCGCCGGCCAGTCACGCGTCGTCCTGATCGCGGCCGGTGGAGCGAGTGTCTATACCGACCGGAGTGCTACGGCACCCTGGACGAGGCCGGCCAACGAATTCGTCGTCGGGTACGGACTCTTCACGGCAGCCGAGTTCGCTCTCATGGCACGTCGGCACATGATCATGTACGGCACCACGCCGGAGCAGATGGCCCTTGCCGCCGCAACGGTCCGCAACAACGGACACGTCAACCCCGACGCTGTCTACGCCGGGCGCGGCCCGTTCACCGCCGACGACATTCTGGCATCGCGGATGGTCGCAGACCCCTTCCATCTCCTCGAGTGCGCCATGACGTCGGAGGGTGGTTGCGGGCTCGTCCTGGCCCGCGCCGACATGAGAGACGACCTCCGTCGGCCACCCGTCTTCGTCCTTGGAAGTGACAGCGACTGCTTCGGGCCTGCGTACCGGATGGCGCCAGTGTGGGATATGCAGGGACACGACGGCTTTACCGCCGGCATGGTCGGGGCGCGCGCCGCCGCAGCGGCCTTCCGGACCGCGGGACTCGGACCGTCCGACGTGGACGTCGCTGAACTCTACGATCCGTTCTCCTTCGAGATCATCAGGCAAATGGAGGCGTTGGGCTTCTGCCCGCTCGGCGAGGGGGGACCGTTCGTGGCGGCCGGCAACATTGCCCCGAACGGTGCCATTCCGATCACGACGGACGGCGGCACCATGTCGTACAGCCACGCCGGCATCAACGCTCAGCAATTACAACGGGCTATTCGCGCTGTGCAACAGCTCCGTGGCGAGTGTCAGACTGTCCAGATTCCTGGCGCCGAGGTGGCGATCTGCACCAACGGAGGCTCCGGAGCCTTGTTC
This sequence comes from uncultured Acidimicrobiaceae bacterium, assembly GCA_963824445.1. Taxonomy (GTDB): domain Bacteria; phylum Actinomycetota; class Acidimicrobiia; order Acidimicrobiales; family RAAP-2; genus Bog-473. The sequence goes on from CAWGPG010000008.1 coordinate 116,604, forward strand.
ACCGACGTCATGTTGCTTGGTTCGACGCGCCCGTGACCGACGAGCTCGCGCCGCAACCTCCGGGCATCCCGCTCCCGCAGCCGACGAGGCTGTCCGCGCCGTATTGGGATGCGGCTCGTCAGGGCCGCCTGGTGTACCAGCGCTGCACCCAGTGCGGGACTGTTCCCCGCCTTCCCGCCGGACTGTGCGCCCAATGCAGGTCCGACGAATTGGAATGGAAGGCGTCGACCGGTCGAGGTCGTCTCTACAGCTGGACCGTCGTCTGGAGGCCCCAGCACCCGTCGTTCCGTGTCCCCTACGTGCCCGCGGTCGTGGGCATGGAGGAGGATTGGTGGCTGATGACGGCCGTCGTCGGCTGCCGGCCCGACGATCTCCGCGTCGACATGGAACTCCTGGTCGTCTTCCACGACGCGGGCGGTGACATTCGCCTGCCGTACGCTGAGCCGGCGACGTGATCGAGCTACGCGTCCTCGACCGGACCACCGGCATCGCGGGCGCCTACTGCTCGAAGCTGCTGGCGGACGCCGGCGCCGAGGTGGTGAAGGTCGAAAGGGCCGGGGGAGACCCGATGCGGCGATTGAGCCCCGATCTTTTCGAGTACCTGCATGCATCGAAGCGTTCGGTCACCGCAAGCGACACCGACTTCATCACCGGTGCGGACCTGGTCGTCGGCGCAGACGTCGTCCTGACCAACGATCCGGCCGAAGCCGTCCGCCACCATCGGGAACACGCCGGCCTCGTTGCGGTGTCGATCTCGCCATTCGGTGCGCACGGCCCGTGGTCGGGCCGTCCCGCCACCGAATTCACACTCCAGGCCGCCTGCGGATCGATGGGCAGCCGAGGCACGCCGGAACGTCCGCCGATCCCGGCGGGTGGCCGCATCGGTGAGTGGCTGACCGGTAGTTATGCCGCCGTGGCCGCGCTCGCTGCGACCCACGACCGTCGGGGCCGCCACGTCGATGTGGCCATGCTCGACTGCATGACGGTCACCCTCAGCACCTATCCGTCGGTGTTCGCCAGTTTCGCCGGTTGGCCGGAGCAGAAGGGCACCGGCCGCACGATCGAGGTGCCATCGGTCTCCCCGACGAGCGACGGGTACGTGGTCTTCACGACGAACAGCGCCCAACAATTCCAGGACTTCGTCGTCCTCATCGGCCGACCAGACTGGCTCGACGACGCCGGCCTGGCCCGAGCCCAGGGGCGTTGGGCTCGTCGGGGCGAGTTCCTCGAAGCCGTTCACGAGTGGACCCAGGCCCGCAGCTCCGAGTCTGCATTGGAGGAGGCGGCTGCCTTCCGAATTCCTGCGGGACCAGTCCTCAATGGCTCGACGGTCGCAGACTTCGAGCTGTTCGCGGCCCGGGAGGTCTACGAGAGGTCCGCGAGTGGGCGGTTTCGGCGGCCGCGAGTGCCATATCGGATCGAGGGGATGGGGCAGCCGGGCGTCGGGACTGCGCCCGAGCCGGGTGCCGACGATGGTTCGGTGAAGTGGCCGCCTCGCACGCGAGACGCCGGCGCGGAGACGGTGCGCGGTGCCGGCACGGCGGGGGAGCAAGTCGGACGACCGTTGTCTGGGTATCGAGTGCTCGACTGCACGGCATGGTGGGCGGGCCCGGCGGCCACGCACGTCTTGGCGTCGCTCGGGGCGGACGTGGTGAAGGTCGAGTCGGTGACGCGGCCCGACCTCATGCGACTGGCGGGAGTCAAAGCTCCGAGCGAACCCCGATGGTGGGAGTGGGGTGGGCTGTTCCACCCCGTCAACGCGTCAAAGCGCGGAGTCACGCTCGATCTCACGCGACCTGCGGGAGTGGAGGTCTTCGAACGGCTCGTTCGCGACGCCGATGTCGTCGTCGAGAACTACACGCCCCGAGTCATGGAGCAATTCGGACTGGGCTGGGACCGTCTGAAAGAGGTGAATCCCCGGCTCCTGATGGTCCGGATGCCCGCCTTCGGCTTGGACGGACCGTGGCGCGACAGGACCGGTTTCGCGCAGACGATGGAGTGCATGTCGGGGATGGCCTGGGTGACGGGGTTTCCCGACGGACCGCCAGTCCTGCCGAGAGGTCCGTGTGACCCGCTCGCCGGCCTGCACGCGGTCGTGGCCCTCTTCGTGGCGCTGGCGGCGCGGGAACGTGACGGTCGAGGTCGCCTCGTCGAGGTGACCATGGTGGATGCCGCGCTCAACGTCACGGCGGAGCAGCTGATTGAGTGGGATACGTCCGGACGGCTGGTGGGTCGCCTCGGAACGCGCGGCACCGGCGGCCCGGGGTGTCCGCAGGGCGTGTACGCGTGTGCGGGCGAGGACGAGTGGGTGGCAATCGCGATCGATACCGACGACCAGTGGGAGCGTCTGTGCTCGGAAACTGGACTCCCGAGCGAGCCGGGCTGGTCGACCGTGGACGGCCGGGTCGGTGTCGCCGACTCGATCGACTCGTTGCTCTCGGCTTGGTGCGCCGGGCGTTCCAAAGAAGAGGTGGCGACGGTGCTTACCCGGGCGGGGGTACCGGCCGCTGCAGTGGTGTCGGGCCGCGACGTGGTCCACAACCCGCAGCTTCGTCACCGCGGACTGTTCGAGATGGAAGACCATCCCGTCACTGGCCGGCACGAGCTGCCAGGCATGCCCTTCCGCTACAGCGATGTCGATGGGTGGATGACCCGTCCGTCGCCGACTCTCGGCCAGCACAACGACGAGGTCCTCTCGGAGGTTGCGTCGGCCGACGAGCTGGCCGACCTCCGACGAGCCGGGGTCATCGGGGAGGCTCTGGCCTCTTCTTCGTGAGGACCTCTGGAGCGGTCCTCTCGTCGCTCCTTCTCCTCGTCCTCCCTCTCCTCCTTGTCCCAAGGCGGCGCATCACGCACAATTGGAACGGTCGCGATCTCAAGGAATTCGGAGGAGAGCCATGGAATTTGAACCGACTCCGGCGAAGCTGATCCCCGACATGTCGCCACGAGAGGAGTTGGTGCTCCTCGCCCGCTGCCTGTGGCGCGAGGGCTACAACGACCACCTCGCCGGCCACATCACCTGCAACGTCGGCGACGGGACGCTCTGGTGCAATCCGTGGCTGATCACCTGGGACGAACTGCGTCCGCACCAGGTGATCCGAATCGACCTGGAGGGGAACCTCGTCGAGGGCGACTGGCCTGTGCCGCTCGGCATCCCCCTCCATTTGGCGCTGCATGCAGCCCGGCCTGGCGTCGGCTGGGCCGTGCACAACCATCCGCTCTACGGGACCGTGATGGCTGACATGAAGATGGTCCCTCCCGCCATGGACCAGAGCTCGAGCCTCGGCGGCGGCGAGTTGGTGCTCGTCGACGAGTACGACGGCGGCGTGAACAACATGGTGGCCGCGCAGGAGGCCGTGGCCCGGCTGGGCACGGCGGATCTCGCTCTCCTTGCCGGCCACGGCGTCTTTGTGGTCGGTTCGACCGCCCGAGCCGTGCACCAGCGAGCGGTTGCACTCGAGCAGCGTTGCCAGCGTGCGTGGCACGTCATGGCGGCCGGGCGGGCGCTCGACTCGCCGGTGGCCGACTGGTGGATGAATCTGATGAACAAGAGCGACGGCAATGGTTTCATCGGCTTCTGGGAGGCGATGGTACGAAAGGAATTGCGGGCGGATCCGACATTGCTCGACGAGCGGGTCGCCTGATGGCCCGGGTCGGCAGCGCGGCGGCCAGAAGTGAATCGAGCGCGGGCAAGGACACGAGCACGGGCAAGGACGACAGTGCGGCCAGGGACGCGAGCACTGGCACTGGCACGGACACGAGCGCCGACACCGACGGAGACGTCGGCTTGGACCCAGGCGATCTGATCCTGGTCAGTGTCGATGATCACATCTGCGAGCCGGCGGACATGTTCGATGGACACGTCCCCGAGCGCTACCGTTCGCAGACGCCGCGGGTTGTCGAGGATGCCGAGGGTGGCCAACAGTGGTGGTACGGCGATGTCAAGGGCCGCAATCTGGGGCTCAACGCGGTGGCCGGCAAGCCCAAGGAGCACTACAACATCGACGCGGCCCGATACGACGAGATGCGGCCCGGCTGTTACGACGTGCACGAGCGAGTCGCCGACATGAATGCCGGAGGGCAGCTGGCCGGGCTCAACTTTCCGAACTTCACCGGGTTCTCGGGTCAGGTCCTCAACCAGGGCCCCGACCGCTCCGTCAATCTGGTCATGATCAAGGCCTACAACGATTGGCACGTCGACGAGTGGTGCGGCGCCTACCCCGACCGCTTCATACCGTGCGGCATCTTGCCGCTGTTCGACGTCGACGAGACGGTCTCTGAGATCGAACGCCTCGCCGCCAAGGGATGCCATGCGGTGACGTTCAGCGAGAACCCCGAGGCACTGAAGATGCCATCGATCTTCTCGGACCATTGGGACCCCGTGTTCGCGGCAGCGTGCGAGGTGGGGACGGTGCTCTGCTGTCACGTCGGCTCCTCGTCCCGCCAGGTGCCCTCGCCGGCGGACGCACCGGCCGGCGTGCGCATGACGCTCTCGTCGACCATGTCGATCTTCACCCTGGTCGATTTGATGTGGGCGCCCTTCTGGGATCGCTTCCCCGACCTGCGGTTCAGCCTCACGGAGGGCGACGTCGGCTGGATCCCGTACTTCGTGTGGCGTGCCGAGCACGTCCATGACCGCCATCACGGTTGGACCAAGCACGATTTCGGCTCTCACACGGGTCCGGCCGAAGTGTTCAAACGGCACATCCTGTGCTGCTTCATCAACGACCCTATCGGCGTGAAGCTGCTCGATCAGCTGAACGTGGACAACGTCTGCTGGGAGTCCGACTTCCCCCACTCTGACGGCACCTGGCCCCGGGCACCGGAGGAGGTCGCCGCCGTGCTCACCGGCCAACCCGACGACGTGATCGAACGGATCACCCACGCCAACGCCATGCGGCACTTCTCCTTCGATCCGTTCGTCCATCGGCCGCGTGAGCGCTGCTCCGCCCGGGCGCTCAGAGCCGAGTCACCCGATGTCGACGTCGTCACTCGGGTAGGACGTGAGGCTGACGAGCGTGATCTGCGCTCCTGGAGCGAGCTGACCAGCCGCTCGACCCGCCCGGAGTCTCCCGACGCCGCCGCTTCGGCCCCCGCCCAAGACGCCGCCCCCGCCGTCCAAGCCGCGGCCCGGTCCGCAGACCAGTCGTGACCGACACGACCTTCGTCGAGCGGTACGGGCCCTGGGCCCTGATCGCCGGCGGTTCGATGGGCATCGGCGCCGCGCTCTCGCACGGGGCCGCAGCTCGGGGCCTGAACGTGGTGATCTTGGCCCGTGGCGAGGAGCAGCTCGAGCGGACCGCGATCGACGTCCGCGAGCACCACGGCGTCGAGGTCCGCACGTTGCGCGCCGACCTGGTCGACCCGGGCATCGGCACCACCGTCGCGGAAGCGACCGACGACCTCCAGATCGGACTGCTTGTCTACAACGCGACCATCGCTCCGGCCGGCCGCTTCGTCGATGTACCGCTCGAGGTCCACCTGGACAGCGTCGCGGTCAACTGCGCCGCGCCGACCATCATGTGCCATCTCTTCGGCCGCAAGATGGTGGAGCGCGGTCGCGGCGGCATCGGGTTGGTCAGCTCCATGGGGGGCACGCAGGGCGCAATCAACTTCGGCACGTACGGGGCGGGCAAGGCCTACGAGTGGATCCTGGCCGAGACCCTCTGGACCGAGATGGCCGACGACGGCGTCGATGTGACCAACATCTTCGCGGGCGCCACGTCGTCGCCGAATTTCAACGCCTTCCAGCAGACGCTCGATCCCGAACTATGCGGAAAGGGCGACACCGACGATCCGCTCGACCGCGCCCGGTGGCGCCTGATGAATCCGAGCACCCCACAGGAGGTGGCCGAGGCGCTCTACGCCCAGATGGCCGACGGTCCCGTCTGCTACGCCCACCCGGCGGACGCGTGGGTGTCGCAGGCGTCGCTCGCCTTGCCCCGTGCCGAAGCGGTCCGGGTCTGGCGCGCCTTACAGGAGACGTCGCAGCGGATCCCGGAGAAGCAAGCCAGATGACAACGCCGCCGCCGACATCCCCACCTGACCAGTCGTCGCCGTCCGACCGCACCACCCCGCTCCGCGTCATCCAGTGGACCACCGGCAAGACGGGCGCGGCAGCGGTGCAGGCCCTGGCGCGTCACCCGGCCATGCGTCTTGTCGGCTGCTATGCCTGGTCGGCCGAGAAGGTCGGGCGAGATGCGGGCGAGCTGTGCGGTATCGAGCCCCTCGGCGTCACGGCCACCGACGATGTCGACGCGCTGCTCGCCTTGCAGGCCGATTGCGTGTCGTACATGCCCTATCGACCCGACTTCGACCACCTCGCGGCGATCCTCGGATCAGGCACGAACGTCGTCACCACCATGTACATGCTCGCCGGCACGGGCTACGGTCCCGAGGCGACCGAGCGCATTGCCGAGGCCGCCCGCCGCGGCGGCTCGTCGCTTTATGCGAGTGGCGTCTACCCCGGGCACGCGCCGATGATCGCCCTCGCCGCGTCAGCGATGTGCGCACGCATCGACCGCATCTCGGTGCTTGAGTCGCTCGATATGAGCGGGTACGCCAACGAGAAGATGTTCCGCTCCATGGGCATCGACCTCGAGGTGGACGATCCGCAGGCGCCCAAAGCGGTGGAGGCGGCCTGTGGCTCCTTCCGTGACCAGATCGCCGTGATGGGCCACGCCCTCGCCGTCGACCTGGACGCCGTTGACCTCGAAGTGCAGTTCGCCACCGCCGACGACCGCATGGATCTCGGCTACATGGTCGTGGAGAAGGGACGGATCGCCGGCTTCAAAGGAGTCATCTCGGGCCGCGCCGGCGGCCACCCGGTCATCGAATGCCAGTTCGTCTGGAAGCTCGGCAGCGGCATGACGCCCGAGTGGCCGGTGGAGAGGGGCTATGTGATTGAAATCGAGGGTGCGCCGGGCGTGCGCTGCAGACTCGAGCCCCTCCATGATCACTTCGACGGGGCGTTGACGACCGCCCTGCCCGTCGTCAACGCCATACCGGCGGCTTGTGCCGCCCCGCCGGGCATCGTGAACCACGGGGAGTTGCCGTTCGTGCGTGCCGCTCACCTCGTAGCCGTGTAAACCTCCAATCGTCCCAACCACGCTCCTGCCGCTCGGCTCCGATGTCTCAGGGCGAGAGCGGTTTGCCATTCTCCTCCGAGAACGGTCTGAACTTCGATCGTCGTTTCCGTGATCTCAGAAGTCGGATCCGCCGTCGACGTTGACGTCGGCGCCCGTCATGTAGCTGTTCAGGCGGGAGCCAACGAAGGCAATGACGGGACCGATTTCAGAGGGGTGGCCGGCGCGACCGATGTATGCGGGGTGGCCGAAATCTTCGGAGATCACCTTCATCGCGTCGTGCAAGTTCTCGGGGTCGATCCCTCGCTCTGGGTCGAGCCGTCGGAGATAGTCCTGCATGCCCTGTGACAGGAAGGATCCCGGCGAGATGGTGTTGACCAATATCCCTTCGGAAGCCAGCGTCTGACTCAGATTTTTCGAGAAGCTCGTCAGTGCTGCCTTGGACGCGGTGTAGGCGATCAGCTCTGGTGATTGCCGCCGGGTGGAGTGCGCCGAGACATTGACGATCCGGGCCCACGTCGAAGCGCGCAGCATGGGCAGCGCGCCTCGGACGCATCGCGCCGCCGACAGAAGCCCGATTTCCATCGTGGCCAACCATTCGGCGTCGGAGAGCGCTTCGAATTTCCCGATGCCGACGTCGACGGGTCCGGCGGCGTTGACCAAGACGTTCAACCGCGCCCAACGTCGACTGAGCTCCTCGAAGGCCACTCGAACCTGCTCCTCGTCCGTGAGATCCGCTTGGAGCGCAATCGGATCCGGGCTGCCAGCGACGCGCAGGCGCTCGATCGTCTCGGCTAACCGGCTCTCGTCGCGGGCAAGGACAGCAACGTTGGCCCCCTCAGCGGCGAAGCTCAAAGCAGCGGCGCGGCCCATGCCCGCGGATCCACCGTTGACGAGGACGGACGCTCCGTCCAAGCCGAGATCCATAGCATAAAGTATACGAAATGGAAGGCCTAAGGTTCCGTGAGCTGGTAGGGGTCGACTTCGACCAGCGGAAGGGAGTGGGCGTCATTCTGCTCGACGATCCTGCTCATCGGAACGTCCTGTCGCGGGCCATGAGCGACGCGTTGGCCGCAGCTGTGGCATCGACGCTCGAGGTTGGTGCCCGGGCGATCGTCTTGGCGGCGTCTCCTCCTGTGTTTTGCGCCGGTGGGTCCGTGGACGACTTGCTCGACCCTCCGGGGCCATTGTCCGACGCCTACGCAGGCATGCGTGCCCTCGCAAACTGTCCGGTTCCGACGATCGCCGCTGTTGGAGGCGCGGCCATCGGCGCGGGCGTGTCGCTCGCGCTGGCGTGCGACATCATCGTGGTGTCGGCCGAGACGAGTTTCGATCCTCGGTTCCTGGACGTGGCCATCCACCCCGGCGGCGCCCACCTGTGGCACCTGAGCCGTCGCGTCGGCGTGCAAGGTGCTGCAGCGATGGTCTTGTGCGGAGACGTGCTCAGCGGAGAGGACGCGGTACGCGCCGGAATGGCCTGGAGATCCGTGCCTCGCGGTGACCTGCTCATGACCGCCGAAACCCTCGCTCGCCGCGCGGCATCTCGTTCTCCCGACCTGGTCGCGCGTACGAAGGAAACGCTCCGCCGGACGGCCTCGTTGGTGGACCGAGAGGAAGCGGAACGCATTGAGCTCGAAGCTCAGGAGTGGTCCGTTGCCCAGGCAGCGCATCTTCAAGCCGTCAAGGCGCTGCGGGACGCTGTGCGGAAACGCCCCGAGTGATGGGCCAAGTCGGGACGCAGCGACGGCGGGAAGCAATCCCGGCCAACTCATCGAAGTTCGACCGGTACGAACTCAGGCTGAGGTCCGAGCTGCGAGGCTCATCTCTGAAACCTCGTGTCATCTCCGAACCCTGGGACTCCTATCTCAGTCCGGGCGCTCATGCTGGTCAGGTGCTGTGCCCTCGCAACTCCCGGGGCCGACGGCAAAGTTGGTGCCGGGCCTCGCCGCACCCACGCTGTCTGCGGGTAGGCGATGGGACCTCAACTTTTGCAAATCATATGCAATAGTTGTCTGTATCTATCAGAAAGTATTCAGATGGCAAGTAGGCTCAGGAGCATGGAGAGGGTGGACGCAGGCGAAGCGACTGGTCGTGCCGGCACGTTCTCCGCACCCGACGGCTCCGCGGTGCGGCAGGCCAGTGGCGAACAGGCGGCGACCTACATCCGACGCTTGATCTTCGACGGTGAGCTCCGGCAGGGTACGCGGTTGCCACAGGATCAGATAGCCAGAGCGCTCGGCGTCAGCCGAATCCCGGTGCGCGAGGCCGTGGTGGCACTCGAGCGCGAGGGTTGGGTGACGGCGCGCCTCCACAAAGGGGCGTTTATCAACTCCTTCGACGAGGACACGATTCGCGACCACTATGGACTCTTCGCTCTTATCTATGGCTTGGCGGTGCGGCGAACCATCGCGCGCAACGACCCCGAGGTGATCGCACGACTGGGGGAGCTCGCACGCGAGGGTCGCGTCGACCGACGATCCCGCCGCAGTCGGGAGGGGCGCGCTTGCCTTCCACAGCCTGGTCGTAGAGGCAGCCCAATCTCCTCGCATTCCCGTCGTGTTGCGCGCAATGTCGGCGTTGGTGCCGGGATCGTTCTTCGAGGTCGTGCCGGCGGCGATTCCGCCTGAGCAGAAGGGCCTCACCGCGATCGCCAGGCTGGCCAAGAAGGGCGACGCTGATCGAGCTGTCGAGGAGTACACGAAGATGTTCAGAGTCCAGGCCGATGCGGTGGTCGAGGTCTTTAAACAGCGGAATTTGGTGACTCGATCAGAATCGGCGTAGAGCCAGATGGCCGAGGCGATACGACCACCGAGTGGCGACTGGCTCGGTACACGGTTCCTGCGTTTCGAACGTCGCGGTCCGTTTGGCTACTGCATCATCGACCGCCCGGCCAAGCGAAATGCGATGACCGGTGCCATGTACTTCGGCATCCGCTACGCCGTCGACCACGTCGACCGTGACCCGGAACTGGCTGGCCTGCTGCTGACAGGGACGGGTGACGTGTTCGCCCCCGGCGGCGACCTGAGCGGTGACAACGAGGACGGATGGGCGGACTTACCAAATCTCCTCGGGATGGACAACACCCCCTTCGATGCGTTGCGGCAGTCCGTGAAGCCTGTGGTCAGCGCCGTCAACGGTATCTGCCAAGGGGGTGGGCTCATCATCGCCTTGCTCTCGGACATGGCGGTCGTCAGTGATCGGGCAGTGTTCCACGCGCCGAGTTGTACCGGGGCATAGCTGACACTCACTATGCCCAGATCCTGGCACGCCAGATTGGTCCAGCCCGCGCCCGCGACCTTCTCTTCACCGGTCGCCGTCTTTCGGCTACGGAAGCCGTGGAATGGGGCCTCGTCAGTCGCGTGGTGCCCCACGACCGACTGCTCCAGGAGGCTGAAGCGATACTCACGCAGTGCTGCCGCACGGCGCCTCAGGCGCGGTCACAGCTCAAGCGGAGCTTCGATCAGTACTACGGCCTCTATGACCGAATCGGGATGAAAGCGAGCCTGTTCGGTGACGAGGCCATCGAGGGCTTCAAGGCGTTCAAAGAAGGCCGCGATCCGTCATGGGTCGATCCACGATTGGGAAGCCAAGATCCATCGTGACGCTGACGGTCGCCCTCTAAGCTAAGACGGTCGGGTTCGTTCGGCCAAGTCCTCAACTGCGGCGTCACAGTTCCCCACTGTCACATCTCGCCATCCAACGTCACGTCTTGCTTTCCACGGTCACGCCCCGCCTTGGACAGCTGATGAGTCACTCGGCCCGTCTACTTCTGCGGGCCACTGGGTCAGCCGATGACACCGTCGGCGCGGAGGCGGCCCAGATCCACCGGTGAGAGTCCAAGTTCAGCTTCGAGAACCCCGTCGGTGTGTTGGCCGAGCCAAGGGATCGGGCGATCACCGTCGTCGGGCAGCGCGGACATCTTCACCGGGTTCCCAGGTGCGAGAACCGGCGGGCCGGAGCCGTCGGGGCGTTCGATTTCGCTCACCATGTTCCGTGACCTGACATGCGGGTCCGTCACCAGTTCTTCCTCACGTAGGCATGGTCCCGCAGCCACGCCCTCTGCACTGAGAATCTGGCAGACCTCGGCCCGCGATTTGTCGGCCGCCCACCCCTCGATCCCCGGGCGGATGACATCATCAAGATGCTCGACCCAGCCACTTCTCTCGGCGAGCCGCGGGTCGGTTGCCCATTCAGGATGACCGACGACTCGCATCAGCCGGCCGAAGTGCTCTTCTCGTGCGACCTGCATGATGAACCAGCCGTCCGCGGCTCGGAATCCGTGGTTGATGACAGGGCCGCTGTTGCCGCCCGTGAGGCCCATGGACCAGAAGTTCATCACGATGTCAGTGAATGCGATGACGGAGTCGAACATGGCGATGTCGACATATTGGCCCTCGCCGGTCAGGTCCCGGTGGCGAATGGCGGCGAGCATTCCGATGACGCAGAACACCGCGGCAGAGATATCACCGAGGGCACCGACGGGCGAGGCCAGTGGCGGGTCGTCGTTCTCGCGCTTCATCTCGTAGATGCCCGACATCCCCTCAACGATGGGGGCGAACAGGGCCACGAACGGTAAGGGGAGTCACCCATGTTTCCGAATCCGGACACCGATGCGTAGATCACTGAAGGGTGCACTGCCTTCACGGCCTTGTAATCGAGCCCGAGCCTTTGCATCGCCCCTGGTTTCGAGTTCTCGGCCACGATGTCGAACTGGGGCGCCAGTTTCAGCACCAGGTCACGTCCCGCCGGGTTCTTCAGGTCGATTGCGACACTCCGCTTCCCGAAGTTGTTCCGAAGGAAAGTGCAGCCCACGCGACGTCCATCAGGATCCTCAATCGCAGGCAATGCGCCACGCCCCAGCTCGCCCGAGAGAGGTTCTACCTTGACGACGTCTGCACCGAGCCGGGCCAAGAGCTGAGTGGCGAAAGGGAGCGCCTGCATCTGCTCCAACGCCAGAATCCTCACGCCGTCCAGCGGGCGAGGCGCGTCGGGATGGGCTCCATAATTCACAGGTGCATACAATATGCTATCTCGCGTCCCGGCTGCCACGGCGGGGCGTGACCTCCGAGGGGGTTCTTTGCTGAACGACAAGGTCTACATCCACGAGTTCATCGATATCATCGGCCACAACCGGGCGAACTACATGCACCACATGACCGCCAACTGGTCACCGATCGGTCAGGAGCAGCGGCATCAGCTGTGTTATGGCGTGTGGGGAACCGTCGGCTCCACCGGGACGTGGCCCGAGGTTGTCAACGTGTGGGAGGAGGACGGGTTCGCCGGATTGGCTGCATCCTTCAGGCACGAGTTTGGGCACCCCACGCTTCAGGATCCTGAGCTGGCCGAGTGGTGGGCCCGAGCGGCCGGGTTTCGTCGAGGCGGTGTCGATCGCATCCTCGAGCCGGCTCCATGGACGAGAACCATCGACGAGCTCTGCAGCGATGGCGTTCGAGGCGACGTCTACGCCCACGAGCTCGTGCGCGTCCCTCCGGGTACGTCGTGGGAGTTCCTCGATCGTGTTGCCCAGGACGGCAGGGAGGTCATGGGCAAGTTCGCTTGGGAGCTCGCGGGTGCCTGGTCGTCGGCGATGACCGGCGAGCGCGAGGTGATCCTGCTCTGGGCGATCGAGACGTGGGAGGCTTGGGCAGAGTTCGAGGCTTCTCAGCGCAGCGACCCCGTCGTTCGCGGCTGGACGAAACAAGTGCACGAGCGCTCGGAGGAGTGGAGCCGAATCTTGCTCGTGGACGCTCCTCTCTGCCCCTTCCGTACGGGCCGCCAACCTCAAGTGTCCGACCGCGACAGCTATCAGCTGCCGGACGCCAATCCGTGAGTCGTATATAATATTCGTTGCCACCGGACGACGTGGAGGTAGCATCATGAGCGGAGGGGTAGCCCTCGGTGAGGACATCGACGAAGAGGTCATAGCCCGGATCCCGCCTATCGTCGACCTCGACGCTCACGTGGTCGAGCCGCCCGACGTCTGGACGAGCCGGCTACCTTCCCGCTTCCGCGAAGTGGGGCCTCATGTCGAGCTACTTCCGGGCGGAGTTCCGAAGCTGGTCGGTTCTGGCTACGTCGAGGAGCCTGGGACTGACGGGCCCGTTGTCGCTTGGTGGTGCTATGAGGACCACAAGGCCTCGGTGAAACGCACCATCGCAGCCGCCGGGTTCCCCCGCGACCAGATCCAGCTCCGTGGTGTGACCTATGACGAGATGCGCCCTGGCTGCTGGCAATTGCCTGCCCGCCTGAGCGACATGGACATCAATGGTGTCGAGGCGCAGCTGTGCTTCCCGAACTACCCGCGATTCTGCGGACAGCAATTCCTCTGGGGTAAGGATCGGGAGCTCGCTCTCTTGTGCGTCCGGGCCTACAACGACTGGATGGTGGAGGAGTGGTGCGGGGAGAGTGCCGGTCGTCAGATCCCCCTCTGCCTGGTGCCGCTGTGGGACGCGGAGCTTGCAGCCGCCGAGGTGCGTCGGAACGCGGCACGTGGAGTGCGCGCCGTGGCTTTTTCCGAGCTTCCGACCTACCTCGACTTACCGAGCATCTATACCGGTTACTGGGACCCGTTCCTTGCCGCCTGCGAGCAGACGTCGACCGTCGTGTGCATGCACATCGGCTCCGGCACTCGGACGCCGAAGGCGGCGCCCGACGGACCCGATGCTGTGGCCGCAACCATCCTCTTCGGGAACAGCGCAGCCAGTCTGACCGACATCCTGTTTTCCGGCATCCTCCACAGGTATCCGGGACTTCACCTCATGTACGCCGAGGCTCAAATCGGCTGGATCCCCTACGTCCTCGAGCGGGCCGACGACGTCTGGAGCACGCACATGGGTTGGAGTGATTCACAGCGGTACTGTCCGGAGCCACCTTCGACGTATTACGAGCGCGGTCAGGTGTACAGCTGCTTCTTCAAGGATGCGGTCGGCGTTGCGATCATCGACCGTGTCGGCGTCGACTCGGTCGTGTTCGAGACCGACTATCCGCATTCGGACAGCACCTGGCCAGAATCGCGACGCGCCGCGGCCGAGCAATTCGGCCATCTCGACGAGGTTTCAGTGCGAAAGATCGCCCGCGGAAATGCGATCCGCTTGCTCGGGCTCGACTTGTCGGAATAGACGCCGCGACCCCGAAGCACGATCGGACGGGCATAGCAGACCTTGAGGCTCAGCTGCTCCAAACCTCTGTGAGGTCCGCCGCGGTAACCAACGTCGCGAGGGGCCGCAGGCTGTAGCGCAGGACGTCATGTCCATACTCGATCGGCACTCCGACCACGGCGTCGGTCACCACCACAGCTTGGTACGAGCGGTTAATCGCATCGAAGACGAGGTTCTGAATAGCCACGTTGAGGGACACCCCGGTGATCACCAGCGTGGTGATGCCCTCGTGGCGCAATAGGGTGTCGAGCTGGGCACCGGTGAGGGGACTGAGTCCGTGAAAGCGGGGGACCACCAGATCGCCCTCTCCGAGCAGACCACTGACCGGCTGAACTTGGCTCCCATCTGGCTCACCGAGCGTGCTGCCCCGCCGGGCCGCGGCGAACAGGCGGGCGTTGTGATTTGCTCCGAAGCCACGCGGCATGTCGGCCGCGGTGCAGTGGACGATCGGGACGCCCGCCCCCCGTGCTGCGGAGGCGAGGGTCTTCAGCGTCGAGACCATATCGACCGCTACGGCCGCCGCGGCGAGCTCGGGAAGTCCCGAGGTCGGACCCACGACACCCTCTTGGACTTCTTGGAGGAGCAGGGCGCACCTGCCGGGTTCGACCAGCTCGGAGAGACTCGGCTGAGGACTCATTGGAAACGCGGACAGCGGACCACTGACGTCGTCAGAGGAAGCGCAAGCCCGGCGTTGCGACCCGGAACACATCGGTGGCCAACGCCCGGCCAAGCTCTTCAGCGTCCCAACGGCGTTGTCCCGACGCGACCTCAGCCGCTTCACGCCAGCCGTGCATCCAAATGACTCGGTCGTGGATAGAACGGATCACCTGGCCCGTGACCAGCTGTGACTCGTCAGAGGCGAGCCAAGCGACGAGCGGCGAGCTGTTTGCCGGGTCCATTGGTTGCCACTCGTCGAGCGGTATCTGGTCGGGCTCGACGACAGGCGGTGCCCCGGGCATCGTACCCGTGAGGCGGGTCGCACCCGCAGGCCCGACGGCGTTGACCGTCACACCGCACGAGCGCAATTCCTGTGCCAGGGTCAGCGTCAGGCCGACGATGGCCGCCTTGGCCGTGGCGTAGCTGCTCTGGCCGAAGTTGCCGGTGAGACCCGCGCCAGACGTCGTGTTGATGATGCGACCGATGACCTGTTCGCCTGCTTTGCTCCGGCTACGCCAGTGCACGGCGGCGTGGTGCGAGCACGACCACGTACCACGAACATGAACGGCGATGACCGCGTCGAAGTCCTCCACCGGCATGTTCCAGACCGCAGCATCGCGGACGATGCCCGCGTTGTTCACCAGAATGTCGAGCCGACCCCAATTCTCGATCGCCTGTTGAATTAGCGTGCCACATTGTTCGTGGTCGCTGACGTCTCCGTAGTTGGCGACGGCGGTACCGCCACGTTTTTCGACCAACGCAACCGTCTCGTCGGCGTCACGGCCGGACCCGGAGCCGGTGACGCTGGATCCGAGGTCGTTGACGACCACCTTCGCCCCCTGCGCTGCCAGTTCGAGTGCGTGTGCCCGACCGATGCCGTGGCCGGCCCCGGTCACCACGGCGATCTTGTCCTGGAGCAATCCCACTCTTCTGCCTTCCTCCCTCTCGCTCTTCACGTCTCCTTCAAGGCGCCTCGCCAGGTGCTCGTTGCTCGGCCGACGTCCAGAAGTGCATAAAAGATACACCTTGCCCGTCCCCTAAGATGTCGCCCGTGCGTGGAATCACCGGGTACGGCGCCTACCTCCCATATCGCCGATTGGACTTGCAAGAGGTCGCAGGCGTAGCCGGAGGCGGCGGCCGAAAGGGACAACGGACGGTCGCGTCGTTCGACGAGGACGCCACCACCATGGCGGTCGAGGCGGCGCGGAATGCTCTCCATTCGGCAGGGACGGTTGACGTGCGATCGCTGTGGTACAGCACGGTGGCCCCGCCGTACCTCGACCGCACAAACGCCAACACAGTGCACGCCGCCTTGCGCCTTGGCCGGACCGTTCCCGCGTACGACGTGTTGGGATCTGTGCGGAGCGCCTTCGGAGCACTGCGAGCGGCTTTGTCGTCCGATGGCGCTGCACTGGCAGTCGCCTCCGATCTTCGAAGCGGATTGCCTGGTGGGCCGGACGAAGCTTTCTTCGGCGATGGAGCAGGAGCGATCCTGGTCGGGGACGATCACAACGGGGCGATCTCCGATGGAAGAGTGGTCGCAGAGGTCCTCGCGTGGGCGTCAGTGTCAGAAGAGTTCCTCGACCGCTGGCGTACTCCTGGTGACGTGAGGTCCAAGGTTTGGGAGGAGCGATTCGGGGAGGAGCGTTACACCGCCGCCGGTCAGCAGGCGCTCGACGATGCGCTCACGGTCGCCGGTGTGGAAGTGTCCGACATCGACCGTCTCCTCGTGGCCGGGACTCATGCACGCGCCGTCAAGGCGGTGGCTGGACGGTCGGGCGCCAAGGTGGACCCTTTCGTCGACGAGCTGGCCTCGCGAGCCGGGGTCCTTGGAGCGGCGCACCCCTTCGTCGTGCTGGGAGCGGCTCTGGAACAGGCCGCGCCAGGGGAGCTGCTCGCACTCGTCGGACTTGCTGACGGCGCAGAGGTCGTGCTGCTCAGGGCGACCGACGCGGTCGCTGAGCACCGTCAGACACGGACCGTCGCTGCGCAGCTCGAGGCGGGAGCACCCGTCTCGTATGGGCGCTACCTCTCGTGGCGGAACCTCTTACCGGTGGAACCCCCGCGCCGTCCCGAGCCAGCACGGGTGTCGGCGACTGCGGCTGGTCGCTCAGTCGACTGGAAGTTCGGTCTGGTCGGATCACGCTCGGGGGAGGGCGAGGTGAGCATGCCGCCAGCGATCGGGGACGCCGAACGCCTGCCGATGGCCGACGCAGTCGGGACAGTGAAGACATTCACGGTGGACCGATTGTCGTACACGCCGAGCCCGCCACTCGTTTTCGCCGTCGTCGATTTCGACGGTGGTGGCCGGTTGCCGGTGGAGCTCACGGACGTCGACGCGTCAGAGGTACAGGTCGGAGACCGGGTGGAGATGGTGTTCCGTCGACTCTCGAGCGCGGACGGCATCTCCAACTACTTTTGGAAGGCCCGCCCACTGCGAGGAAGGAGTACCTGAGATGGGATCGCACGGGATCAAGGACCGGGTCGCAATCGTCGGCATGTCCTGCACCCGCTTCGCCGAGCATTGGGGCAAGGGTGTGGACGACCTCATCGTGGAAGCGGCAGAAGGAGCGTTCGACTCGGCGGGGATCAGCCGCGACGACGTGGACGCGTACTGGCTGGGAACGGCACAGTCCGGTATGAGCGGGATCATGTTGGCGCGTCCGTTGCGTATCCACGACAAGCCGGTCACCCGCGTCGAGAACTACTGCGCTTCCGGCTCTGAGGCGCTCCGGCAGGCGGCCTACGCCGTGGCGAGCGGGGCCTACGACGTCGCGGTCGCCCTCGGAGCAGAAAAGCTGAAGGATTCGGGCTACCAGGGAGCAAACGCCTTTCCCATTCCCACCGACGGAACCAACCGCACGGTGACCGCGGCCGCCATGTACTCCATGATCGTGCCTGCCTACGCGAAGCGTTACGGCGTGGAGGTCGACGAGGTAAAACGCGCGCTGGCTCGGGTTGCGTCGAAGAACCATCACAATGGCGCGCGTAATCCCCGTGCGCAGTTCCGCAGGGAGATGAGCGTCGAACAGCTGCTGTCCCAGCCGCGTGTCGCAGGTGAGCTCAGTGTCTTCGACTGTGCCGGAGTGGCTGACGGAGCGGCCGCTGCCGTCGTCGTTCGGGCCGAGGACGCGAGCCGGTACACCGACCGGCCGCTCTACGTGAAGGCATTGTCCTTCGTCGTGGGCGACGGGAGTGGCGTGACGGACGCCGGATATGACTTCACAACCTTCCCTGAGGTCGTTGCCTCGGCCGAAGAGGCGTATCGCCAGGCGGGTATCAGCGATCCCAGGCACGCATTCGCCATGGCTGAAGTGCATGACTGCTTCACCCCGACCGAGATGGTGCTCATGGAGGATCTCGGCTTCAGCGAGCGAGGCGCGGCCTGGAAGGAGATTCTCGATGGCGTCTTCGACCTGGATGGCGAGCTGCCAGTCAATCCGGACGGCGGCCTGAAGAGCTTTGGACACCCGGTTGGCGCGTCCGGTCTCCGAATGATGTTCGAAGCGTGGCTCCAACTCCGCGGTGAGGCTCCAGAGGAGCGCCGCATCCCTGCGTCTGGTCGCAAGCTTGCTCTGACGCAGAACCTGGGTGGCTACCCGGGAGAGATGGTTTCCTTCGTCTCCATCCTGGGCACCGAACCGAGCTGAAGTCCGGGACCACGGTGAACGAGCCACCCGTTGCTCGCCCCGGAGGTGAGCGTACGGTGATTGACGTCCTGGAACGGGTCGCGGCTGATTTCCCCGACGTCGAGGCCTACGTCGAGGGTCCGCGCCGACTCACCTACCTCGAGCTCGCGGCGCGGAGCTCGGGAGTCGCCGCCTTGTTGCGCGAGAGCGGGGTCATGCGCGGCGACGTCGTGGCCATGCGACTGCCCAGTTGCATTGAGTACGCCTTGGTGTATCTGGGAGCACTTCGCCTTGGCGCAGTTGCGACAGGACTGAATCCCCGCCTGGGCAGGCGGGAGGTCGAGGGAATCGTGGCGCAGGCCAGGCCGAAGGTAATGGTGCTCGACGACGACGACTCGGATGCGGCGAAAAACAGCGTGCCTAGCGTGGTACACCGCGATGAAGTGACTGGAGTCCCGGCTGGCGACCCGGGCTGGCGACCCGCCGACCTATCCCACGACGACCCCGTGGCGATCGTGTGGACGAGCGGCACCACGGGCGCGCCCAAAGGAGCCGTCTTCGATCACGCCAATCTCGAAGCGCTCAGCCGTGCCACCGGCGAAATTTCGGCTCCCTTCGACAGGAGGCTCTCGCCTGTCCCGTTTGCCCACGTGGGATACATGACCCGGCTGTGGGACGAGCTCGGGAACGCGATGACGAGCGTCATCGTGCCCACTCCATGGACCGCCCGGGTCAGCCTCGACCTGATGGAGAGCGAACGCGTCACCGTCGGTCAGGGCGTTCCCACGCAGTGGGAATTGATTCTCCGCGAGCCGCACTTGGACGAGCGGGATCTCTCGTCGCTGCGCTTGATCGCTTCCGGAGCGGCGCGGGTCCCGGCGTCGCTCGTCTTCGAACTCCAGCGCACCTTCGGTTGTCCGGTGGTCGTCCGGTATGCGACCACGGAAGCCTCCGTAATCTCCGGCACGCTCTGCGGCGATCCGCCGGATGTCATCGAACATACGGTCGGCGCGCCATGCCCGACCGTCGAAGTGCGCATCGCCGACGATGACGGTCGACCGCTTCCTAGGAGGAAGGTCGGCATGATCGAGGTCCGCTCAGGATCTGTTATGAGGGGCTATATGGGCACCGACGTCGCGTCGCCCATCCGTCCGGAGGGATGGTTGGTGACAGGTGACGCCGGTTCTCAGGACGACGAGGGTCGGATCCGTTTGGTCGGGCGGCGTTCGGAGATGTACGTCCGTGGTGGATACAACGTCTACCCGCTCGAGGTCGAGCGGGTGCTCTCCGAGAACCCTGCTGTTGCTGAGGCGGCGGTTTCTGGAATGCCGGACGAGGTTCTTGGTGCCCGTGGTGTGGCTTGGGTCGTCCCCGCGGAACGCGCGCGACCTCCCGACACGGATGAGCTCCGACGTTGGTGCCGTGAACAGTTGGCTGACTACAAGGCGCCCGACCTCGTCGTCTTGGCCGACACCCTGCCCGCGGAATTCGATGGGAAAGGTCGACAAGAAGGCGCTCCTCGCCGCACTGAACAAAGGCGACGGGATTTCGTCCTCTTAGTACGAACCAATTCGAAGAGAGCTCACGATCACTCGGCTTGGCCCGCGATTCGCAGATGTCGTATTCACTGTGAGGGTTCGGGTCCCGCCCTGGCAGTCGATCCCGCCCTGGCGGTCGTCGTCGATTCCGCCCTGGTCGTATCGGCCTCTCTGGCGAGCACCCTCGCTCTTGACTCCTTGTCGGCGAACGACGCCGACCCCGAATCCTCTCCAAACCCGCTCATTGTGCCGATGGTCCCCCACAGCGGCGACGGGCGCGATGTGGTGACCCGGCCCTCTGGGGAGACGAAGGTGAGTTCGGCGTTGGCGTCGCCAGACACCGACCAACCGGTCGAGTGCACCAAGCTGTGATGAGCCCGACACAAAAGCGCCAAATTGTCGAGATCGGTGCGCCCCCCAGGCTTCCAGGGTCTGACGTGGTGAGCCTGTACGAACCTCTGGTGTGGACATCCGGGAAAGCGGCAATGCTGGTCTCGACGCCAAAGTTCCCGACGCTGAGTCTCGGTCGGGAAGCGACGGGCGCGACCTTCGTACATGGTGTGGCCGGCCTCGTCGTCGAGGGCGACGACGTGCATCGCATCACAGGCCAGGCGGCGAGCCACTTCCATGGAGACCAGACCCAGGCGCTCGAGCTCGGCGCCGAGTGAGCTCGATTCATCGAGCAACGCGTCGAGGCCGACGTGGGCGACAACCATGACCGGCGGCGGTGCGAAGCGCGACGATTTCGGATGCCCGCCGCGCAGCAGCGCAACAAGCGCATCCCCGAGGCGCTCGTCGTACGGGGTGATCCCATCCGCGCCCAGATCGTGGGCCATGCGCTCGAGGTGGTTACGCACTTCCGCATAGGTTTCGCTCGGCAGCAGCGCAGTCATGGTGCGACTCCCGTCGTTCAGGCGAACCGAGGGCCGCTCCCGCTCCGGATTAGGGGGTACCGGCTTGGGCCGATGGCGACGAGCCAGCTCTCTCAGTTCACGGACGCTCAGCCCTTTCGTCGCCTCGGCCGCCCATCGCTTGTCGCTCTTCGGGTCGGCCGCGTCGACGAGCGCCCGGATCTGGTCGAAGCCGGCCCGACCCGTGGACAGGAGTTCTTGGAGATGGGGCAGGTGGAGGAGTCGCTTGCCTACATGGGTAAGAGCGCGGGCGTTTGCACGGGAGTGTCCGCAGTTCGCGGACAGCCAGCTTTCGAGCGAGGTCGCCCCATCAGCACGGAACGCCGCACGCTGTTCGATCTCAGCGCAGATTTGGGCCTCACGTCCCATGAGGGCGGCGCGTGCCCGAGCAGTTTCGACGATGTCGGCGCACAAGTCAGAATCGCTCATGGTGGCCAACTCGGAACTCGTCAACGGCCCGAGGCAGACGGTGACGCAGGGCCGATCAGCGGCACAAAGTGGGACCCCAGTCTCGTTGGCCATCGCCGAGTGAACGGTCGGCGCGCGGAATTGAAAGCGCGCGCCGAACCCGCGACTCTGAACCTGCGACCCTCAAGCCCTCGACCCTCGAACCTGCGACCCTCGAACCTGCGACCCTCGAACCCTGCGACTATCAAGCCCGACGACCCTCGAGCCCCGCGACTTCTGAGCTCGACGCCCTACGAATTCGAATACGTTCAGCGACCCTGAAAATCTGGGGTGCGCCGCTCCACGAAGGCGGCGACACCCTCTTGTGCATCTCGAGTGCCCATGTTCTGCTCTTGCGCCATGGCCTCGTCGGCAAAGCACTGGTCCCGACTGGACTCGAGCGACCGATTCACGAGCCACTTGCACAGAGACAGTGAGCGGGTCGGCGCCGACGCCAGGCGCGTGGCGAGCTCCTCGACCGCGCCCCGCAATTCATCGCTTTTGACGACGGAGCTCACGAGGCCGAGCTCACGCGCCCGCTCGGCGGGGAGATCGTCCGCGAGCATCATCAGTTCCTTCGCCCGCATAGGCCCGAGCAGGCGAGGCAGGAGATAGGCACCGCCGCCGTCCGGCACGAGCCCGCGGCGGGCGAACACCTCAATCAGTCGGGCGTCGTCTGACGCGACGACGAAGTCACAGGACAGGACGAGGTGGGAGCCGATCCCCGCGGCGGCACCGTGAAGCTCGGCCACGACCGGTTTCTCGCAGTCGAGCACCGAAGCGATGAGCCGCTGTGAACCCGTACGCAGCATCCACGCGACGTCACCCACGGCCGGCGACTCACGTGTTCCTCCCGAGAGATCGGCACCCGAGCAGAAGTGGCGACCGTTTGCCGCCAGTACGACGACACGGGTTGCGGGGTCGGCAGATGCCCCTTCGAACAAGTCGATGAGACGGTCACGCTGGCCGGGTGTGAGTGCGTTCGCGGCGTCGGGCCGGTTCAGCGTGATCCAGAGCTGACCGCCCTTACGTTCCAAGAGGATGGCGTCATCAGGTGAGGACGAAGCCGGAGCCGAGGACGGAGCCGCAGCCGAGGTCGAGGACGAAGGCGAGGGCGGAGGCGGAGAGGCGGAGGCGGAGGGGTAGACGAGTCGCTCACGCCGTCGCCCGACTGGCCAGTCGACCGATGTCGATGCCCGAATGCGCGTGCTCGAACCGTCCTTTGTCGAAGGATCGGATGGAGACGTCGTGACCCGCCGCCTCCTTGCGCAGTGCCCCGACGGTGGACGTCTCGCGGCTGCGATGAGCGAACGGGTCGAAGTGGTACCACCGGCACGCGTTCTCCCACGCGATCTTGGACAGCTCGTCGTCGGGCACGGCTGACGCGACGCTCGCCAGTTCCTCCGGTGCCTCCGGCCATGACGAGTCGGAGTGGGGGTAGTCACATTCCCAGGCGATGTTGTCGACGCCGATCATGGTGCGCAACTCGATCCCGACCGGGTCGGCGATGAAGCACGTGAGGAAGTGCTCCCGGAAGACGTCGCTCGGCACCTTGTCCCCGAAGTCTTGCCCGGTCCAGGCGCGGTGCATGTCGTAGGTGCGATCGAGCCGATCGAGGAAGTAGGGAATCCACCCGGTGCCGCCTTCGGAGAGGGCGATCTTGATCGCCGGGAACTCCTTGATGACCCTCGACCACAGCAGGTCTGCAGCCGCGCTGCAGATGTTCATGGGCTGCAGGGTGATCATCACATCGACGGGCGCGTCCGGCGCCGTCACGGCGAGCTTGCCCGACGAGCCCAAATGGACCGAGAGGACCACGTCCTCGTCGCACACAGCCTTCCAGAACGGATCCCAGTAGGGGTCGTGGAAGCTCGGGTACCCGAGCGTGGCGGGGTTCTCGGTGAACGTCACGGAGTGGCACCCCTTGTCCGCCAACCTTCGCACTTCGGCCGCCGCAAGGTCGGCATCCCAGAGCACCGGAAGTGCCATCGGGATGAATCGGCCCGGGTAGGCGCCACACCAGTCCTCGATGTGCCAATCGTTGTACGCCTGGACCATGGCCAGTGCGAGGCTCTTGTCCTCGCACGCGGCGAAGAGCCGCCCGCTGAAACCAGGGAACGACGGGAAGCACATGGAGGCCAACACCCCGCCGGCGTTCATGTCCTTGATGCGCTCGTGTACGTCGAAACAGCCGGGCCGCATCTCGTCGAAGGCGGTCGGCTCGACGCCGTACTCCTCCTTGGGGCGCCCCGCCACGGCATTGAGGCCGATGTTGGGGATCACGGAGCCGTTGAAGACCCACACGTCGGAGCCGTCCTCCCGGCGCTCGACGCGTGGTGCGACATCGCGATAGCGGTCGGGGACCCGGCCCTCGAACATGTCAGGCGGCTCGACGAGATGATCGTCGACGCTCACCAGGATCAGGTCCTCTGCGTGCATGGCTGCACCTTTCCGCATTTTCCGTGTGGGCCTTCCGTAGACCGCATACAGAATACAATTCGCAGGGATATCGGAATCTCGGCGGCGTATCGGAAGCGGCGTATCGGAATTGGCCCGTCCCGATTTTCCGTTGACGGAACCCGCGGGGACATGGGCTCTGAGGCGCCGGGCCGCCGCGCCGCCCTCGTCCCCGCCGCCGACCCCGGCCGATCAGCGCCGCTCGTACTCGATGCCCGCCTTCTCGGCGTCCCACGTCGACGGGGTGACCCCCTCGTCCCGCAGGTCGCGCTTGAGGACGCGCCCCACCGGGCTCCGCGGCAGGGCGGCGCGGAATTCGATGTACCGGGGCAGGGCGAAGTAGGGGAGCTGCTCGATGCACCACCGAAACAGGCTCTCCTCGTCCAGCTCCGCGCCCTCCTTGACCGTCGCCGTGATCTTGAGGTCGTCCTCGGTGAGTTCGCTCGGGACGGCGTGGACGGCGACGTCGGCCAGCGCGCCGTGGCCCATCAAGATCCTCTCGACCTCGAAACTTGCGATGTTCTCTCCGCGTCGTCTCAGGTAGTCAGCCTTGCGGTCGACGAAGTAGAGGTAGCCGTCCTCGTCGATCCGGCCGATATCGCCGGTGTGGTACCACCAGTTCCGGCTCGTCTCGACGGTCACCTCCGGCCGTCCCCAATAGCCCTCGAACATCACGTGGGGCCGCTTGGGGCGCAGGACGATCTCGCCGTCGGTCCCGGGCGGTCGCTCGTGATCGTCGTCGTCGAAGATCCGAACGTCGAAGTACTCGTCGTTCACCACGCCTGCCGCATTGGGTCGGTTCTCCACACCGGCGGGCTGCCACGAGACGAGGCTGGCCTCGGTCACTCCGTAGGCGCCGGAGAAGGTGGCGACGCCGAAACGCTCCTTCAGCACCGAGTCGACCTCGGGCGGGAGCGGCGCCGCCCCGATCAGCCGCAACGACGTGTTGGCCGACGGATGGCCCGAGAGCGGCATCTCGAGACGGTCGACGTCGTGGGCGAGCAAATAGGCCATAGTCCCAAGGGTCGAGGTGATGGTCGCACCGACCCGGTTCATCTCCGGCCAGAACTGGGAGACCGAGAAGCGCTTGTAGATCGCGCCTCGGCCACCGGCCACGAGCGTGCCCACGACGGCGGTCGCGAGGGCGTTGAAGTGATAGAGCGGCAGAGGGGTCCATACCACGTCTTCGGCGGAACGGCGCCAGCAGAGTGCGATCTGTTGGGCCAACGCCTCGTGGTAGCCGTGGCTGAGCATGCAGCCCTTCGACATACCGGTCGTACCGCCTGTGTAGATGAACGTGCCAAGGTCGGACGGCTTGATCGTGACTGGCGGCGACTCCAGGCCCGCTGCCAGCAGCTCGTCCCAGGTGTGGACCGCAACCCGCTGAAGGCGGAGCGGCAACCCTTCGTCTGCCGGCTCGCCCGCTACCTCGCCGCGGACGCCGCCTGCGACGTCGCTGACGTCGCCCCTGCCCCCGCCGCCGCTCTGGGCCTCGTCCTCGGCGTCGTCCACCACCACGACGTGTGCCAGTTCGGGCACGCTGTCCGCTACCTCGGCAAGTCGTGGCCACAACGAACGCGCCACCACCGCGAGGCGGGAACCCGAGTCGGCCAACTGATGGCGCAGATACTCGCCCTTGTAGGCGGTGTTGACGGGCACGGCCACGCGGCCTGCGCACACCGTGCCGACCCAGGACAGCAACGCCGGCGACGAGTTCTCGATAAGTGTCGCCACCCGGTCACCCTGCTGCGTCCCCAGCTCATGGAGGGCGCCTCCGATTCGGGTCGCTGCAGTCATCACCTGCCGCGCCGAGAGCTTCGTGCCGACCACGTCCAAGTACTCGCCGTCGGGGTCGCTGCCGAGGCGGCGCTCGAAGAGCGCGGGGATGGTCGTCTGCGTCGCGTTCGACCAGGTCGGGTCGCTCATGCGAATATCATATGCAAATGGGATGCCCGTCCTCCGAGGAGTTGCGGTGACAGGCGGCGCGACGGACCGGGCCGTCCGGTATGTCCCGCCGCCGGAGAGCCTGGTACGTCTCCTTCTCGAGCACCCCGCAGCCGACACCGACCCCCTCGTCTGCACGGTCGATTCCGAGCTGTCGAAGGCTGACTTCATCGCCATGGCGATGGAGGTGGCCGACGAGTTCGCTGGCGTCGGCGTCGGCCTCGGCGTCGGCCTCGGCGCCGGTGTGGATGCCGTCGCCGTCCAGCGGTCCAGTGGACCGGCGATGGCTGCCGGCATGTTCGGCGCATGGCTCGCCGGTGCGGTGTTCGTCCCGGTGAACGCCCGGCAGCCGAAGAGAGAGGTCGATCACATCATCGAGGCGATCCGACCCGCCGCCTTCCTCGATGACAGTGGCGTGCGACGACTCGACGCCCACCCCCAGAGTCCGGGCACCGACGAGATGCCGGACGCCCCGGGCGCCCGTTACGAACCGGACACTGCGTTCGTGACCTGGACCTCCGGAACGACCGGTCCGCCGAAACCGATCCTGCAGACGCATTCGGGCTACCGCGAGATCCTCGGCCGGGTCCTCTCGTCCATCCGCAAGAGCCCAACGTCCGCCGGTTCGACCACATCGCCGCCACGACCGTCCGCCGGCTCGACCATATCGCCGCCCCGACCGCCGTCACCCAACCTCGTCCCGGTCTCGCTCGCGCTCAACGCCGGCATATACAACCTTCTCTTCGGCTTCATGGCCGGCGCGCCGGTCGTGCTCATGGAGCGGTTCGTACCCCGTGACTTCGCCACGTTGGTCGCTCGATACGGCATACGCTCCACCGTCCTCCCACCCGCCGCCATGACGATGTTGACCGACGCCGCGCCCGAAGACGTAAGCGACCTCGGTCCGTTGCGCTATGTCCGCTCCATCACCGCGCCGCTGTCACCTCTGGCGGCAAGGCGCTTCATCGACCGGTTCGGCGTGATCGTGCTCAACGGGTACGGACAGGCCGAGATCGGCGAGGTCATCGGATGGACGGCCGAGGACGCGCGGACCCATCCCGAGAAGCTGGGCGCAGCCGGACGGCCGCACGCCGGGGTCGACGTCAAGGTGGTCGACGAAGAGAGCCGGCCGCTCGCGTCCGGGGAGACGGGCCAGTTGCTGGTGCGGCCGCCTCGTATGGCGGCGGGTTACGCCGGCGGCGACTCGCTCGATGATCGGATCGACGACGACGGCTACCTCAGCACGGGCGACTTCGCCACGGTCGACGACGACGGCTTCGTGTGGATCGAGGGGAGGACGAGCGACCTCATTATCCGGGGAGGCAACAAGGTGTTCCCCGACCAGGTCGAAGAGGTGTTGTTGCTGTTGCCCGGCATCCGTGAAGCCGCAGTGGCCGGCGTCCCCGACGACCGTTTGGGCGAGGTCCCCGTCGCATTCGTCGTCGGCGAAGCGACCGACGAGGAGCTGGAATCCGTGTGCCGCGAGAATCTCGTCCCGTACAAGATCCCCGTCGCCTTCGAGCGGGTCGACGTGATCCCCCGCAGCGAAGTCGGCAAGGTGCAGCGCCGGAAACTCGCTGAGAGCTGGAACGGTCCGGCGACGTCCTGAAGGATCGCTCCGGAAGGCCGGCTTCCGGGATCGGCCGCCCGATGCCGCGTCGACCCGTCGCGGCGGCCTTCCACGATGCGTCCCGAGATCAGCATCCGGAGAGTCGATCGGTACCTTGCCTCGGTACGCGCGTGGAGCTGCGTCGTCGGCGGTGGTTGCAGTCCTCCTTCCAGTCAGTGTCACGACGCTGGTTTGGGTCGGGGCGGTAGCCTTGGCTCCTCCACCGCCGCCTCTGCCCTCGGAAGAAAGCTGCGCATGGCCTCGCTCGTCCTCAAGATGTCGGTCTCGCTCGACGGCTACGTCGCAGCACGGGACGGGAGCGTCGACTGGGAAGCCGCGGGCCGCTCTCCCGACGGTGCGGGCTGGGTCCTCGAGACCGTGAGCAATGCGAGTGTGCATCTGATGGGTGCCGCCACCTACGCCAGCTGGGCCGGCTTCTGGCCCAGCGCCCCCGGGCCGTTCGCCAAGCCAATGAACGACATCCCCAAGGTTGTGTTCTCAAACTCCCTAAAGTCAGCCGATTGGGCCGAGACGACGATCGTCTCCGGCGACCTGACCGAAGCGGTCACGCGCCTCAAGCAGGAGCACTCCGGCGGATACCTGCTCGCTCAGGGCGGTGCACGGTTCGCGCGGTCGCTCGTCAAGACCGGCTTGATCGATGAGTACCGTCTCGTCATCCACCCCGCCATCCTGGGTTCGGGCGAGCCGCTCTTCACCGCACCGCTCACCATCGAGCCGATCAGCACCACGGCCTTCAGCGGCGGAGCGGTCGCCCACGTCTTCGTGGCGCATCGCTGATCGACCCTCGATGACAAACCGTAGAACACACTCGTATGCGCTCGGGGCCGAGAGATCAGATCTCGTATCGGATTGAGTCGGGAGTCCGTAGTC
This sequence comes from uncultured Acidimicrobiaceae bacterium, assembly GCA_963824445.1. GTDB lineage: Bacteria > Actinomycetota > Acidimicrobiia > Acidimicrobiales > RAAP-2 > Bog-473. The sequence goes on from CAWGPG010000008.1 coordinate 144,929, forward strand.
CCTGTTGTCGAGCGGGTCCGAACTTGGTTCGATTATGAGTGCCACGCCTTACGAACGGGGTGAACGGCCGGGCAGAACGAGGTACCGGAGGAACGCGCCACGTTTCAGGAGGTAAGGATTCATGATGCGGCGACCAGCAGCGATCGTAGGTGGCCTCGCCTTGGCAACGAGCCTCGGACTTGCAGGTGCCGGAGTCGCCTCAGCCGCGGTGCCGGCCCTGAAAGTGCAGCCTGGCTCGAAATGGACGTTCGAGGACCATGGCATCGAGCACACAGGCGGCTGCGAGATCGAGACCTTTGCGTCAAACGGCACGTTCACCTCCGATCTGTTCGGTGACTCCGGTACCTGGTCGGATGGCGGGGCAACGTTCACCATGACCTGGACTACCGGCGGAGACTCGGGTGTGGTCTTCAACGGCACATTCACGAAGACCGCGACGGTCAAGGAGTACAAAGGCGGGCTCAGCACGGGAGACCTCGGCGTGCTCGTCAAGGGAATCGTTCATACATTCCACGGGCAGACCTGCTGAGATTCGAGTTCAACGGACGAGACGCCGGATCGCATATGGAGGCATAGCGGCTCGTTTTGTGTCCTGGCGCCAGCGTTCCGGGTGGGCTTAGCGGCGCGATTCGACGCCTTTGTGGCCCAAGACCGGCGAGGGAGTTCGTAACACGATGCGTTCCATGTTGACGCCGGGGAACGGAAGCAGCGCGGTGAAGAGCCCGGCGAGAACTCGGCCGACGTCGTCGGTGTCCATGAACTCCTCTTGGGCTTGGCCGTGCGCGGCCCAGACATCCATCGCAGTTCCGAGCACGTCGCCGTCGAACGCGCGGGCGAAGTCCGTCGGGATGGTCGCGCCCACCACAACCGTGCCAAATCGAAGCCGTGGGTGCTCGATCCGCCAACCGGCAACGGAGGCCTCAAGCGCCGCTTTGCTGGCGCCGTAGGCGGTCATCGCCCACCGTGGCGCTCCGGTCGTCTCAGACGACATGGCCACGACCAGCGCGCCGTCACGAAGTGAAGGCAGCATGGCCGAGATGGCGCAATTGATTCCGATGACATTTGTCTGCATCGTCGAGGCCCAGTCCGATTGAGTGGTGTCCTCGACCCGCTTCAGGTGAGCGGTTCCGATGGTCGAAAGAACACCGTCGGCTGGGCCGAATTCAGTCATGGCCTCGGCGAGCTGCTCAATGGACGAGTTGTGGGCGACGTCGACCGCCAAAGGGATCCCACCGCCGGCTTCCGTCGCGACTTCTTCCAACCTCTTCAGGCGGCGACCGCAGAGGAGGACATCCGCGCCGGCTCGGATGGCGTGGACTCCGAACGATCGTCCGATCCCAGAAGACGCACCGAGGAGCACGATCCGAGCACCATCGAGGGCGCTCATCGAGTTATCGCCTCGTTCGAGGACACAACGCACTTTTCGCCAGTGTGGCCCATCCCAAGATTTTAATACAATATGAATTTGAGCGATGAATTTAAGTGATGATTCGAAAACCTCGTTTGGGCGGACCAGGCGAGGCAAGCGAAAGGAGCGAGATGCGCGGCAGGAGCAGAGACGCGGTCAGAGCAGCAAAGGAACCGTCGGCGTCGCGACGGGTGCGGGGCGGGGCATGGGCCGAATGTGTACGCAGCTGCTGCCAAACACGTCGGATCGGTAGGACACCCCCAATAGCCAGGGTTGGGGGAGCTGCAAGGATCGGCGACGCCATGAAGAACGACGATGAGTTCCTGACCTGGATGACGGAAGAACTCGCAGGCATGCCAGCGGTGGAGGCGGTAACCCTCGGCGGATCGAGGGCACAGGGCGAGCATCGTCCTGACAGCGACTGGGACTTCGCCATTTACTACCGAAAGCGCTTCGACCCGGCTGCTCTCCGAGCGAAGGGTTGGGAGGGCATGGTCAGCGAGATCGGCGGCTGGGGCGGCGGAGTCATGAACGGCGGCGCCTGGCTCCAGATCGAAGGCCGGCGGGTAGACGTCCATTATCGGGACCTCAGCGAGGTGGAGCACTGGTGCGCCGAAGCCGAGCGAGGCCGCTTCACAAAGGAACTGCTGCTCTTCTACGTGGCCGGGATACCCACGTACGTGGTGATGGCGGAACTGGCCCTCAACGAGGTCCTCGCCGGAACTCTGACTCGACCCGCGTATCCGACTGCACTCGCCGACGAAGCATCGCGTCGCTGGAGAGCAGACGCTGCCGCCAGCTTGTCCTACGGGGAGACGGCGCTTCGATCCAAGAACGACGTCGTCGTCGCCTTAGCCAATGCTTCTCGATCCCTGATTGAAGCCTCACACGGACTCCTGGCCGAGGCCCGGCACTGGGTGCTCAACGAGAAGGGAATCGTGGAACGAGCAGGGCTCGGCCCGGAGGCTGCGATGCTGCTCGAAGCATCGGATGTCCGGGAACTCTCTCGGGCGATGAACGGGATTCATCACCGATTCACAACTTGATCCTCTATCCCAAAATTGCCGGGACCGGGTGACATCAAACCGCACCTCAGAGAATGGATCGGCTGGCGATGGGAGTTCCCACCAATCTCGGAAACACGATGCACCCTGAGTCTTCGACACGTCCTTACGTCCACTCTTTGGGCCCGGGATCACCGCAACGGGATGCGAAAGACTGGTAAGCGGTGATGGCCAGTGAAAGAGCCAGTGCAAGAGCCCCGGCAGAGTACGACGTCATCGGAGTCGGTTACGGTTCGATGCGACGACCAGATCCGCGACTCAGGGCGGTGATCGAACGGGCCATTGGGTCGGCCTCGACGGTTCTCAATGTTGGCGCTGGAACTGGATCGTATGAGCCGTCAGATCGCAAGGTCGTGGCTCTCGAGCCCTCCGCCATCATGCTCTCCCAGCACCCCGGTCGGTGTCGTGTCCAGGCGGTCGCTGAGCGTCTCCCCTTTGATGACCGAGCCTTCGATGTGGCCGTGGCCATCCTGACCGTGCACCACTGGGATGATCTCAACGCTGGACTCTCGGAGTTGCGACGTGTCGCGAGGCGGCAGGTGGTCTTCACTTGGGACCCCGATCACGAGCGGAAGTTGTGGATCACCACGGACTACGTTCCGGCGATCGATGAAATGGAAACCAGTCGTTTCACTTCCCTGATGTGGCTAGTCGAGGCGCTCGATGCGCACACAGTGGAGCGATTCGAGATACCTCACAACTTCACGGACGGCTTCCAGGCAGCGTTCTGGCGTCGTCCCGAGATGTACCTCGATCCAGACGTAAGAGCTGGCAGCTCGACCTTCGCTACGCTGCCTCCCGAACTCGTTGAGCCTGGAATAGAACAGCTGCGACGAGACCTTGAGACCGGCGTTTGGTACGCGACCTACGCGGACCTGTTGGCCTTAGACGCGGCGGACCTTGGACATCGGATCGTGATCGCTGGTTAACGGCGCTCGGTGCTTGACGGAAGCCCCCAGAACTCCTTGTCGGGAAGAGGCCGTCCACTCGACCTCATGGTCAAGATGACGGCCGAGTGAACCGGAGCAAGACCTTCTCGCGGGTGTAGTAGTCCAACCACGCGAGGAGATCCCTCCGATGGTCGTGCCCGTGGCGATGGGCCGATACCGGGACGAAACCCAGTCTCAAGTTGGCCACCGACACGGCGAAGCCTGCGTCCTCGAAGACGCCCGTGACTTCGTCGAGGTCGTAGAGCCGCGGAAGGCCAAGCTCGACCGCGTCGTCCGCGTGCCACGCCGACATCAAGGGACTCCCTGCGTGAACGCCCATGACCGCGAAGTACGAGCCGCGTGGCTTCAAGGCGCCCAAGAGACGGGCCGCGTGCGCGGGCAGGTTCTCCAACAGGTAGAGGACCTCGTGGCTGAAAGCCACATCGAATTCGCCCCACCCTTCTGGCACCGTGTCGGCGACTTCGAAGGTAAGCGGCCTGTCTCCGGCGAGACGACGGGCATCTCGTATGGCACCCGAGGCTGGGTCGTATCCACGGCCCTCGGCGATGCCCGCGGCGTCGACGAGTAATCGCAGGAAGCCCCCTCGGTTGCAGCCGGCGTCGAGCACGCGCCTCCCCGCCAGGTTGGTGTCGATCGTGTCGAGCATCGCCCTCCAGATGAAGCCGTGCTCGTCTTGCATGGCCTCGTCCTCAGCGGCGCCACGCCAGTAGGAGGAGTTCATGAAGGCACCCTACGTGGCCAGTGGGCTAGCTGAACGCGACGGATGGAGTTCGCGGTGGCCGAGCCCTCGAACGTCATCGCGAGGCGACAAAGATCTCTGGGACTGAGGCATGCAGATCCCGATCACTCTGTCGGTGAGATCCTTCAGGTTGGTCGCGGCATTCACCACTGAGCCGGATGGATAAATGCAGCTGCCGGCTGACCGAGCCATTGGGTGATGCGCATCGAGAGATCCATATCCGCATAGCAAGCTGTTCGAAGATTCGTCAAACGGCTTGGCGTGCAGTTGAGTTCGCGTGCCAGCTCCACCCACGTGAGGTTGCTTGTTCGACGTTCATCGTTCAGAGTTGCATGGGTCTCGTGCAGGTTCCAGCGAAGTCGACGGTTCGCTCCTGCTTTCGGCAATCTCGTGTCGCCTACATCGGCAACATGACCCGTCAAGAAGTCCTCTGGCGCGTGGCGGAGCCATCGCAGCATGAACAGCGCATGCTGACAAGAGATTGCGCCTCGCTTTGGTAGCCTCACAATGGCTCCTGGGCATAGCGGATGATCATTTCGCTGTGCGTTGAGTTGTGAAGACTGCTGCCACAGTGCGTCGGAAAGAGTGTTCCAGTCCAGCCCTCGGTCGCGACGTTCGGCATCGAGCTCGCCGAATAGTGCACCGCAGTCGAAAACCGGTAGCGCTCGCACTTGGCTGAATATACCGAGATGTCAACCGAAAGGCTTGGAGAACTCCAAATTGCTCTTCCGAGCCGAGTGGACAGACCCTGAATCGGCCGTAGTTCCGCACCGCCGGGCCCTGCTCTCGGTGTCCCATAAACCGCTCGTGACCGCCGGTTCGGGACGCCGTGGAGATGGCATCGCTCAGACTGTGGTAGTTCGCATCGGGAACTCTGGAGTACTGCCGGCATCGTGACGGCCGGCACGTGGCTGGTGTCGAGCGGCACCACGACGGGCGGCACTGGGAGGCGAGCGATCATCTCGCGCTGGAGCGCAAGCGGCACGGAGCGGTCCCGAAGGTTTTCGACGTAGGTGACGGGCACCGTCGAAGCCCGGCTCCAGGAGACGGGTGCGTCGAAGAAATTGAAGCTGTCCCGGACGAAGCGAACCCGATCCCGGGCGCAGTCGATCTGCGTCGCATCGAGCTCGGTGCCGTAACCGTGCCGCAGCTGATCGCGGTCCGGTGGATCAGTCGGTGTCGTGATGGCGCGTCCCGAATCACGAAGTGCGAGCGCCTCCTCGGTCCGTTCCCGGTGGCGAGGTCGCATGCAATCGATGCCGCTGCCAGCCTCGTGCGGGACCGAGGCTGCGTTGAGCACGATGTGGCGTATCCGGCGCCCGAGGTTGTTTACGACACCAGGCACCACCAGGCCGCCGGACGAGTGGGCAACGAGCACGACGTCGATGCCGAGCGACTCGGGCGTCCCGGGTCACGGACGCAACGGCATCCTCGAGAATGACGGTCAGGAGGTCCGCGGGCCTGCTGCCGCGTCCCGGCAAGTCCACCGCGAGCGACGGGTGCGCCAGCTCCGAGGTCACCAGGTCCCAGTATCTGCCCGTCGTACTCCCGCCGTGGATCAGCACGATGGACATCGCCGAACTGGGAGCGGTCGGCGAACTCATCGCGGAAGTCGATGCAACCGCCGGACCACTGGTCATGGAGAACTGGTCACGAGGGAGGGGGTCACGGAGTCGGGGCACGAAGGAAGGGGTCACGAGGGATGGGATCCTGGTGAATAGGGAACGAGGGCAGCCCGCCGCACCCGGCGGTCATGGGAGCCGGGGCGGCGGCTCCCCAGGTCAAGGTCATGGACGCAGGATAGGGGCAGCATACGGAGGTGCGAGGTGGGAGGAACTGAAGTCTCGTTCTAGGAATGGGGGCCTGAATGAGGTAGGATGGGGGGGATGCCATCGCGACCGCTCACCATCATCTCGGCCGACACCCATGCCGGGGGGAGCCACGAGCAGTACCGCGAGTTTCTCGATCCCGAGTTCCTCGAGGACTTCGACGCCTGGCGAGGGAAGTACAAGAACCCGTGGAAGGACCTGCGGGACACCGACCTGCGGGTGCGCAACTGGGACGACGACCGGCGTGACGCCGACGAGCTGGCCGACGGGGTCGTCGGCGAGGTGCTCTTCCCCAACACCGTGCCGCCCTTCTATCCGGGGTTCGTGCTCTTCGCGGGCCCGCCAAAGCCCGAGGATTACCGTCACCGCCGGGCGGGCCTGCAAGCGCACAACCGTTGGCTTGCCGACTTCTGTGCGCGCAAGCCGGAGCGGCGGGCGGGGATCGGGCAGATCTTCTTGAACGACATCGGTGACGCGATCACCGACGCGACCTGGATTCGCGAGCACGGGCTCCGTGGCGGTATCTTGCTGCCGACGATCCCGCCCGACGTGAAGTGGGTGAAGCCGCTCTACGACCCCGAGTACGACCGACTGTGGGCGGCGCTGCAGGATCTCGACATGCCGGTCAACCTCCACGGGGGGACTGGCTCGCCCGACTACGGTCGATTCGACGCCACCCCGCTCATCATGATCGCCGAGGTGGGCTGGTACGGCATGCGGCCCTTCGTCCACATGATGCTCTCGGGCGTGTTCGAGCGGTTCCCTCGGCTCAAGTTCGTCTTCACCGAGGGCGGGGCCGCGCCCTTCCCTCCGCTGCTCCGGGAGCTCGACCGCGTCATCGCCGGCGTGCAGCGGGGCAACATCGGCGAGCTGCGCTACCGGCCGGAGAACGCCCTCGCCCGCACCGCCACCGAGTACTTCCACCAGAACGTCTGGATCGGGGCGAGCTTCCCCAAGCCGACCGACATGGCGGCCCGCGACGTCGTCGGGGCCGACCGTTTCATGTGGGGCAGCGACTACCCGCACGACGAGGGGACGTTGCCGTACACCCGCGAACACCTGCGTCAGGTCACCCAGGAAGTACCGGAAGACGAGCTGCGCATGATGCTGGGTGAGAACGCGGCGAAGCTCTACGACTTCGACCTCGATGCGCTGGCGCCACTGGCCGAACGCTACGGGCCGAGGTTGGAGGAGCTCCGCCAGCCGCTCGAGGAGCTGCCCGAGAACCCGAACCGGGCGCTCATCGCCGGGACGGGCAAGCTGGTCGCCTGACGGTTCAGGTGGACGGCGGACGGCGGACGACGAGCGACGAGCGGCGGCGGGAAGAGTAGGCGGCGGGCGAATGAGCGAGGTCGAGTACGCGGTCGATGGCCACGTCGCCGTCATCACCATCAACCGCCCCGAGGCGCGCAATGCAGTCAACGCGGCCGTGGCGCAGGGGATCGAGGCGGCTGTCGACCGGGTCGAGGCCGACGATTCGGTGTGGCTGGCCATCCTGACCGGGGCGCCGCCCGTGTTCAGTGCCGGGGCAGACCTCAAAGAGGTGAACGCCGGACGAGCGGCCGGCCTCAATACGAAGCGAGGCGGGTTCGCCGGTTTCGTGCGCCGTGAGCGCACCAAGCCCGTCATCGCTGCCGTCGAGGGCCCTGCGCTTGCGGGCGGCACCGAAATATGCCTGGCCTGCGACCTCGTCGTCGCGTCACGTGACGCCCGTTTCGGCATTCCCGAGGTCAAGCGTTCGCTGGTCGCGGCGGCAGGTGGACTCTTCCGACTACCGCAGAAGATCCCGATGAACGTCGCCATGGAGCTGGCGCTGACCGGTGAGCCGATCGACGCCGAGCGGGCGCACTCGCTTGGGCTGGTCAACCATCTTGTCGAACCGGGCGACGCACTGGACCGGGCGACAGAGCTGGCCCGTCAGATCGAGGCCAACGCGCCCTTGGCCGTGCGGGCGACGCGGCGGATCATGCTGGAGTCGGCGGTGGCGCCGGACGAGGCGACGCAGTGGAAGCTCTCGGGCGGAGGGTTCTCCGAGGTGATGGCGAGCGAGGACCTCAAGGAGGGGCTCGAGGCGTTTATCGAGAAGCGACCGCCCCGATGGAAGGGGCGGTAAGGGGTCCTTGAGGCGGGCGGACGGATCAGTCCGTCGCGTTCGAAGGCCACTCCGGGCGGTGGTACGAGTCGAAGCGCAGCTCGCCGTCACGCAGCTCCCTGATGACGAGGAAGTCCCCCTTGTAGCCCTTACGGTCGCTCGGCCCGAACTGCAGGTAGGTGGCGGGTCCGCCGTTGGTGCATGGCATCCAGCGGATGCGCTCGAGGCCTTCCTTGACCATCTTGGGCGTCGGCATGGACACGTTGGCGATGCCGTGGATGGCGGCACGGGCAGTGTCGTAGGCAAGCGCGACGACGACGTTGCGCGTGCTGCGGCCGAAGCGCTTCTCGAACCGGCGGATCATGGCGTCGTAGTTCGGGTTGGCCCCGTCTTCGCCCAGCTGGTCGATGCCGTGCCACCCCTCCAGCCCTGCACCCCATCGGTTCGTGTTCGAGTAGAACATGAACGCCGTCCCCATGATGCGCGGCGGGTCCCAGCCGAGCGCCTTCAGCGCGGGGCCGAAGTGGAAGCTGGCGTAGCCGTACCCCCCGTAGTAGAGGCCCTCCGTTCCGGCGTCGCGCATCTCACCAAGGTGCTGTTGCAAGTTCTTGGGGTTCGGCTCGAGTCGTACTTCCCTCGTGATGGTCAATCCGAGGCTGAGCGCCGTGTCCCGGAAGAAGTCGGCGTAGTCCCGGCCAGACGAGCCCGCCTCCCAGAACAGGCCTACCCGTTTCAGGCCCTGCCGATGAAGCCAGTGCGCGCACATCGAGCCTTCGGTGGGGATGTCGCCGTTGGCCACGGTGAAGCAGTACTCGGAGGCGAACTTGTGCGCGCCCGTCCAGCCGAGGCACGCGACGCCCAGCTCGTTCGCCGTGTCCTGGACCGCGAGCGAGTTGTCCGAGATCATCGGCCCCAGGATCACGACACATCCCTGCTCCACCAACCAGCGGTAGCCGTCGAGGACCTTCTTGTAGTTCTCGCGCGGGAGGGCGCGGGCATCGGCGACGACCAGCTGCACGGGGCTACGCGACCAGACCCCCTCGTTGAGGGCGTCCTCGATGGCGAGGATGGTGGGGTCGATCCAGTCCGGGAGGAGCTGGTTGAGGTCCATGTCGATGAGGATCCCGATCTTCACCGGCTCGAACGGGTCGCCCTGGGTCTGCACGCCCTGGGTCGGCGGGTAGATCGTGATGCCCTGGACGGGGCGGTCGCGCATGGTCCCGCCGCCCTCGTACCAGTGCTCCCCTTGGCCAGCCTCGCCCCGGAGCTCGGACTCGGTCCCGAAGGGGACCGAGCTCACGGCCCGGTCGGGCTCGGCGATGCCGAGATCCACCGGCTCGGGGAAGAGCCGGTCGGCGAAGCGCTGCTGGTCTTGGTCGGGCTGAATGGGCAGGTCCGGTCCGGACTGGTGCTCGGTCAACGTCGCTCCTCAGAGTCGGATGAATCAAGTATACAGTTAGGGGTCCGATCGGGCCTGGGCTCAGCCGGACCTAGGCCCAGCCGGACCTGGTACACGGCGGAGCACCTGCCGGACCGACCAGACCGGTGCAGGACAGGCGCCGGAGTGCGAGTCGCACGGCACCGTCGACGAGGGAGTTGGACACAGTTTCCATGGCCGAGGGCACCATCACCGACGAGGGCATCGCCCGGTTGCGACTGCGGATCGGCGTGCCCGAGCCGCACCCGGTCCCCCCTCACTACACCGCCCCCGACCTCGATGCGTTCCGTCACGTCGCCGTCGCTTTCGGGGATGACAACCCGCTGTGGTCCGACCCCGAGTACGGCAAGGGAACCGTCTGGGGAGGTCCCATTGCGTCACCCGTGCTCGTTGGCGGGGACAGCCTGATCGGGGTCGACGAGGTGCCCCGGGTCGCACCGGAGCACGCCGAGCTGATGCGCGGTGACCCTCTACGCGGCGTCCACGCCTTCTACTCGGCCAGCGCCAGGGAATGGTGGGCTCCGCTCCGTCCCGGTCGCTCTGTGAGTCGGCGCAACGCGCTCGTCGGCGTGCTCGACAAGCCGAGCGAGTTCGCTGGCCGCGCCGTGCACGAGTGGACGGCGCAAGTCTTCCGAGAGGTCGACGGACCCATCCTGTCGGGCCAGTACCGCCTGATGATCCGTACTGAGCGTACCAAGGCGCGGGAGAAGAAGAAGTACGACGATACGGTCATCCGGCCCTACCGGGACGAGGAGATCGACGCCATTGAGGCGCAGTACGCCGCTGAAGTCCGGCGAGGGGCCGAGCCGCGGTGGTGGGAGGACGTTGCCGAAGGAGACACGGTCGGACCCATGGTGAAGGGCCCGCTCACCGTCACCGACATGGTGTGCTGGCACGTCGGCATGGGCATGGGCCTTTACGGGGTGAAGCCTCTGCGTCTCGGCTACCAGAATCGCATCCGGATCCCGCGCTTCTTCCACCGCGACGACCTCAACGTGCCCGACGTGATGCAGCGCGTGCACTGGGACCCCGAGTTCGCCCGCCGCAGCGGTAACCCGACGACGTTCGACTATGGGCGCATGCGCGAGACGTGGCTGATTCACCTCTGCACCGACTGGATGGGCGACGACGCCTGGCTCTGGAAGCTCGACTGCGAGTTCCGCCGTTTCAACTACGTCGGGGACGCGCAGTGGCTCCGAGGCACGGTGCTTCGGCGCTACCTGGCCGAAGGGGATCGTCCGGCTGTCGACATCGAGCTGAACATGACCAACCAGCGCGACGAGCAGACCACCCCGGGCCACGCCACTATCCTCTTGCCGAGCCGCGAGCGAGGGCCGGTCCGATTGCCCGAACCGCCCGGGGCGGCCGACGACCTACAAGGCGCGCTGGAAGCCATCAGCGCCCGGTTCGGCGAGGCCTGAGCCGTCCGTGGACGACAACGGCTATCCCTCCAGCGAGGGCCTGCTGGCAACGGTGTCCGACGGAGTCCTCCGTCTGGTCATCGACCGACCGGAAAAGCGCAACTCGCTCACCGACGAGATCGTGGCGGCCATGACGGAGTGTGTCTCGACGGCGGGTCGCGACGAATCGGTGCGCGCCATCCTCCTGACCGGAGCCGGGGATCACTTCTGCTCCGGCTTCGACATCGTGTCCCGCAACGAGGGACGAGGCGGCGACGGAAAGCAGGATCGCCGTCCCCGGGTCGGCAGCATCCAGCGCCGGGTGCCTGCGCTGGCCCATCGCCTCATCCCGTTGCTCGCCTCGGTCCAGGTACCGGTGGTCGCGGTGGCCCGCGGCTGGGCGGCCGGGATCGGCCTCCACGTGCTGCTCGCGGCGGACTTCGCACTGGTGGCCGAGGACGCCCGGCTCTGGGAGCCCTTCGCTGAGCGCGGTTTCACCCCCGACAGCGGCGCGACCTGGCTCCTGCCGCGACGCATCGGGGAGGTACCGCGCACGGGAGGTCCTTCTCCTTGGCCGGGTCCTCAGCGGTTCGGAGGCGGCGGAGTGGGGGATGGTCCACGCTGCCGTGCCCGGCGACAACCTGGACCGGGCGGGCGAGGAGCTCTTGAGCACGCTGGCCGCCGGCCCCACGGTGACGCTCGGTTTCACCAAGTGGCTGCTCCACGTCTCCGCGGCCTCCCCCTTTGACCGCCAGCTGGAGCACGAAGCGCTCGCCCTCGAGCTCTCCTCACGCAGCGAGGACTTCCGCGAGGGCCTCGCCGCCTTCAAGGAGAGACGCTCCCCGCGCTTCTCGGGTCGTTGACGATGGCCGGAAGCTATACGTCCCTCATTGTGGAGCGCCGTGGCCGCGTCGGCTGGCTCGTCTTCGACCGTCCCGAAGCGGCCAACGCCATGGACGCAGTCATGCTGTCCGAACTGGAGCGGGCGTGGCAGGAGCTCGACCGGGATCCCGCTGTCCGCGTCATCGTGAACACGGGGCGGGGCAAGAGCTTCCAATCTGGACTCGATGTCGTGGAGCTGGCCCGCAACCCCGACGCGTTGCGCGAGCAGTCGCGCCGGACCAACGCGCCGAACTGCGCATCACTGGCTGGCACAACGGCATCTCCAAGCCGGTGATCGCCGCAGTGAACGGGGTCTGCGCCGGCGGGGGCCTCCACTTCATCGCCGACGCCGACATCGTCTTGGCCTCGTCCGATGCCACTTTTCTCGACCCGCACGTCTCCATCGGACAGGTTTCCGCCTACGAGATGATCGGCCTGGCCCGCCGTATGCCGTTCGAAGCCGTGATGCGCATGGCGCTGATGGGCCGGCACGAGCGGATCTCTGCCACCCGTGCCTTCGAGCTCGGAATGGTGAGCCAGGTCGTCGATCCACCCGAAGCGCTCGAAGGTGCTGCGCAGGCCATGGCCGAAACGATCGCACGCAACTCGCCGGCCGCCATGCGCGCCACCAAGCGCGCCATGTGGGGCGCACTCGAAGCCGGCTTCAGCGACGCCTCCAAGGCCGGCGGCCGGGAGTTGGTCGCCATGTTCGGCCATCCCGACCAGGAGGAGGGCCCCCGCGCCTTCGCCGAGAAGCGCGAGCCCGTGTGGATGGAGATCGGGAACGACGAACCGCAGACGCAGACGCCGACGCCGACGCCGACGCAGACCGACACCCAGGAGCACGCACGTCCATGAATTACTCCCACTACGACACGCTGATCGTGGAGCGCCGCGGCCCGGTCGGCTGGCTGATCAACAACCGACCCGATCGGCTGAACGCCATGAGCGCCCACATGCGCGACGAGTTCGCGGTGGCGTGGCGGGAGCTCGATGCGGATCCCGACGTCCGCGTCATCGTCCACACCGGCGAGGGCCGGGCCTTCCAGACCGGAGTCGACGTCGCAGAGATCGCCTCGGACGGCGTGGGCATGGAGCGGTACCGCCAGGCCGTGCTCGACAACGACCAGCACTTCACAGCCTGGCAGCAGCAGGTCTGGAAGCCGGTCATCACGGCGGTCAACGGCATCTGCGCCGGAGGCGGGTTCCATTGGGTTGCGGAGGCGGACATCGTCATCGCGGCGTCGGATGCGGAGTTCTTCGATCCGCACGTCTCGGTCGGCCAGGTGGTCGCCATGGAGGCAATCGGCCTGGCGCGGCGCATCCCGTTCGAAGCCGTCATGCGCATGGCCTTCCTCGGTCGCTACGAACGCCTGTCGGCCGAGCGGGTCTATCAGCTCGGCATGATCAGCCAGATCGTCGACCCACCCGAGCGTCTGCGCGATGAGGCGCAGGCGTTGGCCGAGACCATCGCGCGCAACTCGCCCGCCGCCATGCGCGCCACGAAGCGCGCGCTGTGGGCGGCGCTCGAGATGGGTCTGACCGACGCCTGCAAAGCCGGCGCCGTCGAGCTCGTCTCCATGTGGGGCCACCCCGACCAAGAGGAAGGGCCACGCGCCTTCGCTGAGAAGACGCGACCCGGTATGGCTGCCCTTGGGAGCCGGGGACGAGGCCGCGGCTCGATAATGCCCGGCTTTGCCTCGGCCGTCCTGGCACCGGCAGGAGTCCACACCCTCTACGGCTCGCCGTCCTCGGACCTTCCGGTGGTGCGGGCCGACGAGCGCATCGCTCGCGTCTTGGCGGAGGCCCACCGCGCCGTTCTCAACCGACCCGCCGCGGCGGTGACCGCCTCGGGCTCCCTTCTCGAAGTGCCCGGTGTGAACGGGGAGGCGCCGGACGAGCTCGTCGTCACGGCGGCGGACAACCCCCTCGAGTTGGTCGGCAGGATTCGCTCGGCGCTCGGACGGGGTGGCCTCCTGATGCAACTGGACGTTGACGCGCACACGCACGCTGGTCACCGCCACTGGCCGACGGCAGACGAGGTCGCAGACTCATTGGCGAGCTCGACCGCATTGCTCGAGAGTGATGCTGCGGCACGCATCAAGGCTGTGGCGGCGCGTGTCGACAGTGCAGCGTCTGTCGTCGTACTGGCCGGTCCCGGAGTGGTCCGTGCGCACTGTGTCGCCGGACTTCACGCCCTCGCCGGCGCGCTCGGCGCCGGTGTCCTCAACACATGGGGCGCCAAGGGCGTGTTCCACTGGCAGAGCAGACATCACTGGGCCACCATCGGACTACAGGAGCACGACTTCGCGCTGGGCGGACTTGGCGACACCGGCCTGATCGTCGCGACAGGTGTCGACGATCGCGAGGCACCCGGGGAGTACTGGCGCGGCCGGCCGCACGTCGTGGTGGAACCCGAAGACCTCGATGTCTTGGCCGAGGTCATCACGCCGCGGCGCCACGATCGGACGGAGATGCCGCCGTTGCGGACCCGGTTGGCGGCGGCGACACAGGCCGGGTGGGTATCGACAGCTGCGCCGCTCGCACCGAGCCAGGCCACCCTGGCCTACGGCCGGCGCTTGGCCGGAGGCGGTCTGGTAGCAGCAGACGCGGGCATGGCCGGTTTCTGGGTGGCACGGACCTTCGCCACGACCGAGCTTGGCGGCGTCGCCGTCCCGGCCGAAGAGACTCCTGGGTGGGCCGCGGCGTGCGTGACCGTGGCGCGGATGGCGGCGCCGTTGCGTCCGGCGCTGGCGGTACTCAGCGAGAAGGTCGATGACGCGACGTCATTGGTTTTGGAGCTCGCCGCGTCGCACGGTCTCGCCGTGGGTCTGGAGGTGTGGAGCGAGGGAGGAGAGGCATTGGACGCCGAGCGGCATCGCAGCCGGCTCGGCGTGCTGACCGATCCGAGTGCGGGCGGCGTGGCCACGATCGCCACCGACACCGACCAAGTCGACGCCTTCGTCGAGGCCGCGGGACCGCTCAGGCCGTGGCGGCCGCCTCGCCGCGCAGCCGGAACTTCATGACCTTGCCGCTCGGGTTGAGGGGCAAGGCATCGACGGTGCGGACGCTGCGCGGAACTTTGTAGTTGGCCATCGCCTCTCGGCACCAGCCCAGGAACGCTTCGGAGTCCCACTCGGCTCCGGTCCGAGGCACGACGACCGCGTGGCCCACCTCCCCCAGTCTCTGGTCCGGGATCCCGACGACCGCCACCTGCGCCACGGAGGGATGGTGCAGCATGATGCCCTCCACCTCCGCCGGATAGACGTTGAACCCGCCGCAGATGAACATGTCCTTCTTGCGGTCGGTGATCCGGATGTTGCCGTCCTCGCCGACGTACCCGATGTCTCCGGTGCGCAGCCAACCTTCCTCGTCGATCGCCTGCGCGGTCGCCACGGGATCGGCGAAGTACTCCTTCATCACGTTGAAACCGCGTACGAGGATCTCGCCGGGCGCTCCAGGATGCACAGTCTGTCCCTCGTCGTCCACGACCTTTACCTCGACGCCAGTGAGCGGTCGGCCGACCGTGGTCGCCACCGTCTCAGCTGGGTCGTCGTGTCGACACATGCTGACCGTCCCGGTTGTCTCGGTGAGCCCGTAGCCCGTCACGACCGTCTCGAAGCGCAGATCCTCCCTCATCCGGCGAACGACTTCGACCGGAACGACGGAGGCTCCGGTCACCGAGAGGCGCAGTGAGGAGAGGTCGAACTCTTCGAAGCGCGGGTGGCCGAGGATCGACTGGAACACCGTGGGCGGCCCGGGCAGCATCGTGATGCGGTGACGGGCCACGTAGTCCATGACTGCGTCGACGTCGAAGACGGGGAAGGGGTGGATCTCGGCCCCCATCAACACGCAGGCCAGGATCCCGGACTTGAGTCCGGCAGTGTGAAAGAAAGGGTAGACAACCAGATAACGGTCGCCTTCGCGCAGGCCGACGGCGTCCGACCACGCCTCATAGGTCCGCACGCTCGCTCCGTGGGTGAGCACCGCTCCCTTGGGCGCGCCCGTGGTGCCCGAGGTGAAGATGATGTCGGAGACCGAGCCTTCGTCGAGCCCGAGCTCGCGTTGCTCGACCTCCCCAGATGGCACGACTTCGCCCTCCGAGAGCCATGTCGTCCACGACTCGTCGCCTCCGATGTCGACGACGCGCTCGAGTGACGGCACGTCGTCCCACGACCCTGCGATCGCCGCGAAGTCCTGGCCGAGGAAGTCGTGCACCGTGAGGAGCACTCGGGCCCCAGCCGAACGCACGACGTACGCGGCCTCTGCCGACTTGAATCGGGTGTTGAGCGGTACCAGCGCGGCACCGCTCATGGAGACGCCGAAGCTCGCCGCGACCCACCGCACGCTGTTCGGAGCCCAGAGCGCGACGCGGTCGCCTGCCGCGACGCCTGCCGCGATCAGGCTGCGCGCCACCCGCGCCGATTCTTCGCGGAGCTCGGCGTACGTGAACGACGACGTGTCGTCGACGACGGCCGTGTTGTTCGGTGTGGCTCTGGCGCGTCGCTCGAGCACCTCGGGAACCGTCCGGGCACTGCCGCTCAAAGCCACGATGCCAGTATTTCATATACAGTATGTCTTCGAAGATGCCGACAAACGACGGGAGCAGAGTCGCCATCGTCACCGGGGGAGCCAGCGGCATGGGCCGCTCCACGGTCGAGCGGTTGCGAGCAGCGGGCGTGCGCACTGTGTCGTTCGACGTCCATCAAGATGCCCCGGTCGACGTCTCCGACGCTCGCGTCGTGAGTGCAGCCGTTGACAAGGTCAGAGAGACTCATGGACCGGTGGACGTCGTCGTCAACTGTGCGGGCGTCGGTGCAGGCGGTGCGCTCGGTTCGGAGCACTATCTCGAAGAGTGGAAACGTTCGCTCGCCGTGAACCTCACCGGCGCCATGCTGGTGGTGCACAACTGCATTCGCGACCTGACCGCGACCGGGTCGGGTCGTGTGGTCAACGTGGCCTCGACCGAGGCGTTGGGCGCCCAACGGGGGACGGGTCCCTACACCGTGGCCAAACATGGACTCCTCGGCTTCACCCGTTCGCTGGCCGTCGAGTATGGGCGAACCGGGATGACGGCCAATTGCATCTGCCCCGGTCCGATCGACACGCCCCTGGTTTCGGCCATCCCTCCCGACGACAAGGCAACGTTCGCCCGACGCCACGTGCCCGTCGGCCGGTACGGTTCCCCCGACGAGGTCGCGTACTTGATCGTGTGTCTCGCCGACCTCGCCGCGTCCTACGTCAACGGTGCTGTGATCACCGTTGACGGCGGCATGACCGCGATGAACTGATCACGGGAGCACAGCGGTGTGGTTCACCGGCTCTGCCGCCTGTTGACGGATTGAGCCCGCTCGGCCGATGGCAGCCAGCAGTGCATTGCGCGTCTCGCTGGGGTCGAGCAGCTCGTCGAACCCGAGCGTCTCGGCGGACCGGTACGACGCCTGCAGCTCGGCATGACGGAGCTGCTCCGCCACCTCGGCACTCGCTCCCATGGCGCTCGAGGATGCCCCGGAGCTCATGGCGCCGAGGGTTGCGCCGGGGTAGGCGAACGTGGCCAGCTGGTTGTCGAACCCGATGAGCGACATCACCATCGACCCGAAGCCATAGGCCTTGCGAAGCGTCAGATGGATCTTGGGCGTCGTGGCGAGCGTCTGTGCGGCGAACATGCGGGCCCCGCTACGAAGGACGCCGTTGCGCTCCGAACGGCTTCCCGGCAGCATGCCGGGATTGTCCGAGAGGAACACGAGAGGAAGATGGAAAGCGTCGGCCACAGCGATGAAGTGTGAGGCCTTGTCCGCGGCGTCGGCGTCGATCGACCCCGCGAGTACCTGCGGCTGGTTGGCCACGATCGCGACGGGCTCACCCCCGAGGTGCGCCAATGCGCAGATCATGGCGGGACCGAATCCGGGCTGAACCTCCAGCCAGTCGTCGTCGTCCACGACAGCGTCGATCACACTTTGCATGTCGTAGGCCTTGCGATTGTCCCGTGGGACGAGCTGGGTCAGCTCCGGTGTGGCCCGGGGGGCAATCGCGTCCTCGCCCGCGCTGCTGGGCGGTGGGTAGGACCATGCACTCGACGGGAAGTACCCGAGATAGCGTCGGACGAGCGCCAGCGCCCCGTCGTCGTCGTGCGCGACGTTGTGGACCAACCCGCTTCCGAGCGCGACCGCCGGTCCGCCCAAGTCCTCCTTGGAGATCTCCTCGCCGGTCGATTCGCGCACCACCGGCGGCCCCGCGGTGAAGATCGCACCCAGCTCGGTCATCACGCAGAAGTCAGACATCGGCGCGATCAGTGCGCCGTGTCCGGCCGAGGGCCCCATGACCGCGGTGACGACCGGGACGCGGCCTGAGCACCGCGCCTGCATGAGCAGGTCCGTGGGCGAGCGTGCGTGAACCTTCCCCGTTGGGCGGAACCCGGCGCCCTCGAGCAGCATGACCAGCGGCACCTTCGTCCGGAGTGCGAGTTCGGCCAGCCGATACCGCTTGGCGTTGCTGCCAGGTCCGATCGTTCCGGCCATGGTCGTGAAATCCTCGGCCCCGACCATGACCGTCCGGCCGTCGACGAGACCCGAGCCGGCGACGATCCCGTCGGCAGCGACCTCGCCGCCGACGAGTGTCCCGAGCTCATGGAAGGAACCGGGGTCCAGCAGGCGAAAAACCCGTTCCCGGGCATCGAGCTTGCCGGCCCCGTGGTGTTTGTCGAGGCGGTCCTGACCACCCATGGCGCGGGCCTGCTGGCGACGTTCGGCCAGGTCGTCGAGGGTCGCCTCCCAGTCGCTACCCTCCTCTGCCACGTGCCAACCTCCTCTCGAACGATCCAAACTTAGTGACGAGGAGGATGAGATCGCCCGGTGGCCCGAGACGAGCCGCGAGTCACCAGCTGCAAGCGAGGAGGCCCTATGCCCGTCGATCCCGCCGACCCAGGGGACAGCGTCGAGGCGCAGCCGAGCGGCGTCCCCACGATCACTGGCGTTCCCACGGCCGTCACTGCGTTCCTCGGGTACTTCTCGCATGGCCCGATGAACACCCCCATGCGGATCCTCAGTGGCGCCGACCTCGACCGCAATTTCGGCCCGCTCATCGCCACCAGCGAGGCTGGCTACGGCATACGTCAGTTTTATGCCAATGGCGGAGATGTGGCGTGGGTCGTCAGGGTGGCGTCCTCGCCAACGACGTCACCGTTGCAGTCCGCCAGCATTCAGATCCGGGACGCGCCGGGAGGCGACACGATCCTCGAGGCCGCTGCCAAGAGCCCCGGTACGTGGGGCAACAGCATCCGACTGGCCGTCGACTACGGCACGGCGAACCTCGGAAAGAGCTTCAATCTCACCGTCACCCTGGTGGACACGAGCATCCCACCGGTGGCTCTGCTCACCGAGATGTATCCCAATCTGACACTCGATCCGAGCGACTCGAACTTCGCGCTCGAGGTCGTGAACAAGGCCTCCGATCTCGTCCAGCTCCAACTGGTCGGCAACGTGTCGGCGACCGCGCTGCCCGCACCGACCGGGACCATCAGCACCGATGTCAGCTCGGTCAACCCGTCGACGCTGAGCGGTTCCATGACGGTGACCCTGGGCGCCACCGAACTCTGTGCCGATCTGACCCTGCCAGGTTCACTCACCAGTCTCATGGACCTGGCCGTCGCGCTCGAGTCACGGCTGCGGGCGCTCGGATCGCCCGCGGTCATGCCAGACGTGACGGTCGCCCTGGTCCCGGGCTCTGGGACGTCCGAGTACGTGGGTCCCGGCCCAGAGGTCGTCCTGCAGATTTCCGCCGCCATCACCCAACCGAACCAGGCGCTGACCTTCTCGGGAAGTCTCGCGGACGCCCTCGGTCTCGACTCAGCCGCCATCGAGAACGTCCAGCGGTACGCCCTTGGGTTGCCACTGCCCGCGACACCGCTGGCTGCCGTCGACCCCGTGGCGGGTGGGGATGGCGAACCGCCCGACGCGAAGGCGCTCCAGGGCGACCGCCAGACCAAGACGGGTATCTACTCGCTCGACAACGTCGACCAGTTCGACATCCTCTGTCTTCCCGACGTCATGAGCCTCGCCGACGAGGACGCGTTCACCGTGATCTCCGCTGCAGAGTCGTACTGCGCGTCAAGACGAGCCTTCCTGGTCGTCGACGTGCCGCAGAACTCGTCCGGCGGAGTAGGGATGCCGGCCCAGCGCGACAGCGTGGCTGGTGTACTGGGCTGGTTGGCCAACAACTCGACACTGCGGAGTTGCGACACCGCGCTCTACTTCCCCCGCCCGCAAATCCCGGACCCTCTGAACGGGAACCGGCCGCGCTCCGTCGCCGTCAGCGGCACGATCGCAGGTCTCTACGCCAAGACCGATAGCACCCGAGGCGTCTGGAAGGTGGCAGCCGGCACAACTGCGATCCTCTCCGGGGTCTCCACCCTGGCCTGCGACGTGACCGACGCCGAGAGCGAGGTCCTGAATGCGCTTGGCATCAACTGCCTGCGCCGCCTCCCGGTTTACGGGATCGTCTGCTGGGGCGCCCGCACCCTCGACGGGGCTGACCAGATCGAATCGGAGTGGAAGTACATCCCGGTCCGGCGGCTCGCCCTCTACCTCGAAGCGAGTCTCTACCAGGGGACGCAGTGGGCAGTCTTCGAGCCCAACGGGGAACCGCTATGGGCGCAGATCCGCCTCGATGTCGGCTCGTTCATGCAAGATCTGTTCCGACAGGGGGCATTCCAGGGTTCGACTCCGACTACGGCCTACTTCGTGAAGTGCGACTCGAACACGACCACCCAGGCCGACATCGACCGAGGAGTGGTGAACATCCTGGTGGGTTTCGCACCGCTGGAGCCGGCGGAGTTCGTCGTCCTGCAGATCCAACAACTCGCCGGGCAGCAACCGCACGGGAGGCAGAATCGAGTGTCGACAGGTCGAACAGGGGGGACAAAGAGGACAGGGCCCGAAGACCGGTGATCCCAGCCTCCAGTCGGCCGAGGCACGCCAAAATTCCACCATCGGTTGGGATCCTCGAGGGCAAGCTCCTTATAGTCGGCCATGATGAAGCTGGCGTACCGTCTGGAGCTCTACCGATCGGCTCGGCTGGCCGTGCCGGTCGAGTTGGTCCGCCGGGCCGAGGAGCTCGGATACCACTCGGTATGGAGCGCGGAGGCGTACGGCACGGACGCTCTGTCGCCGCTGGCGTTCCTGGCTGCCTACACGCAGCACATCCGACTCGGCACGGCCATCGCACAGGTTGCGGCGCGGCCACCAGTGACGCTTGCGATGCACGCCATGACCATTGACGCACTCGGTGGCGGGGATCGCGTGATCCTCGGCCTCGGGGTGTCCGGGCCGCAGATCGTCGAGGGTTGGTACGGGCAGCCCTGGGGCAGTCCGAACGCGCGTCTGCGCGACTACGTCGAGATTCTTCGCAAGGTCCTCAATCGGGAAGCCCCCGTGGTCCACGAAGGCCAGGAGATCTCATTGCCCTACACGGGACCAGGCGCGCTCGGCCAAGGCAAGGCGCTCAAGTCGATCTTGCACCCGTCGTCACGCATTCCTGTCTGGCTGGCGTCCGGGGGTCCGCGAAACACCGAACTGTGCGCCGAGCTGTGCGACGGCTGGCTGCCAATGGGGCTCGGTCCCGACGGTGTCGCACCGTACGAACAATCGTTGGCCGGTGGCTTCGCCAAGAGAACCGATGCCAGAGGATTGGAAGACTTCGAGATCTTCGGGTCGATGAGCGTCCGCATCACCGACGACGTCCGGGGCACACTTGAGGCCATGCGTCCGTTGACGGCCATGTACGTGGGTGGCATGGGAAGCGTGACTCACAACTTCCATCGTGACGCCATGGCGCGGCGCGGATTTCCCGAGGCTGCAGGTCGCATCGGAGAGTTGTGGCGGGCCGGGCAGAGGGACGAGGCGATCAAAGCTGTTCCGCTCGAGTACTTGGAGCAGAGTGCCCTCGTGGGATCGTCGCCCAGGATCCGCGACCACTGGGCCGCTGGTGCCGCGCCGCCCGGAGTGACCGGGTTGATCCTCAACACCGACCAGGTCGAGGCGCTCGAGCTGATGGCCGATCTGGCCGGGACCAGGGACCTGATGTGAGCGAGATCCTCGTCGACAGCCCGGCTGAGTATGTGCGACGGATCACACTGAACCGTCCGGAGAAGCGCAACGCCATCTCCACCCCGCTCCGGGTTGCGTTGCTCGAACAACTACGAGATCACGACCGGGACGCAGACGTTCGTGTCACGATCGTCCGCGGTGCGGGCCCCTGCTTCTCCGCCGGCTACGACCTCTCGTCGAGCCTGATGGAGGGGTCACCCTTTTACTCGGCGCCGGGCGATGGGCAATGGGCGCGCCAGGCGAACGACACGTGGTTCAGCGTGTGGGACCTGGCCAAACCGGTGATCGCACAGATCCACGGGTACGCAATCGCGGGTGCCACCGAGCTGGCGTCGGCATGCGACCTCGTCTACGTCGCCGATGACGCGCTCATCAGCTACCCAGTGGTTCGTGTGGCCAGCCCGCCCGACTGGCAGTACCACACTGTGCTGCTGGGGCTGCGGCGGGCCATGGAGCTGATGCTCACCGGGGACGCGATCACTGGGGAGGAAGCGGTGCAGATCGGGTTCGCCAACCGGTCCTTCCCGGCGAGTCACCTCGACGAGGAGGTCGTGGCGGTCGCTTCGCGTGTCGCCGGCGTCCCGTCGGACCTGCAACAGATCAACAAAAGGTCGGTCCATCGCGCCTTCGATGTGTGGGGCGCGCGCGCCGCCATCAGGGCGGGGACAGAGCTCCAGGCACTGGCCCGGCACACGGAGACGGCTCAGCGCTTTGCCGCCGACGCGCTGGCCATGGCGAAGGAGGCGCAACGCTCGACCGAGCGCCGAGGGAGTTGAAGTACCGTCTGCCGCCCAGCCCGGCACCACTGGCCAACACTTGGCTGATCGGTCGGTCTAGAGCCCCGGTAGCACTTCTTCGAGCAGTCGCCCTGCTACGTCCACCACGTCACCGTGGATCGGGCAGAAGATGAGATGGCGGGCACCAGCGGCGACGAACGCGGCAATCCGTTCTCCCACGTCCTCGAGCGATCCCGCGACCGTGATCCGATCGATCATGGGTTCGACATCTTGCCGGTAGGTCTGACGCAGGAAGGAGGCGGCGCCCCGGCGCGCCGAGTCGGCGTCGTCGTCGACCGCAACCATCACATACGCGAGCCAGGCGAAGTCGTCGAGACTTCGGTCCCATTCCGATGCGAAGATCCCGATCTTCTCGACGGATTCGGCGTACCGTTGGGGCGAATAGAGGTAGGGCATCCAGCCGTCGCCGAGGCGAGCCGCTCGGCGCATCGCCCCCTCGCGCCGGCCGCACACAAGGATCGGAGGGCCGCCGTCTCGGTCTGGAGCGGGATGGATTCTGACCCCGTCGAAGCGGTAGTGCCGACCAAGGTGGTCGACCGGCTCGGCCGTCCAGAAACGGCGGAGGAGCCCGATCGCCTCGTCCGCTCGCGATCCGCGCTCTTCCCTAGGGACGCCCATGGCGAAGAAGTCCGACGGGTACTCACCGCCGATTCCGATTCCGAGCGCGACGCGGCCGCCCGAGGCGCGGTCGAGGTCGGCCACTTGCTTGGCGACAAGCGCGGGCGGGTACAGCGGGAGGCACAAGGTGGCGGTACCGACGGTGGCTGACTCTGTCTGCTCGATCAAACGCGCCAACCAGACCATCGGCTCCGGGGTTGGATTGACCGAGGCAACATGGCCGCCCACCCAGAGCGACGAGGCCCCGGCCCGCTCCAGCTCCCGCACGCCCACGGGGTCAGCGGGGGCGACGAAGCCGAAGGAGAGCGGCATGACCCGGTCAGTGGGCGACGGCGGCCGTCGCCGGTGCCATCACTGCCGAATTGCCGTCTTGGCCGGTCATCGACGCGTGGCGCCCCTCGAGCTGAGCAAACGCCTGGGTCAAGTGCCGGGCCGGCGGCGCCGTTGTCGCCCTCGCTGATCGCCTGGTCCAGAGGTTCGAAGTCACGACTGGAGGCGGGCCCCGAGGGTGAGAAGACCTTCTCGGAAACCCGCTTTCAACACCCTCACTGTTCTAAAAGTAGCGAGAGGTGGCACACAGCTGGTCACTGCCGTACCGTGCGGTCGGCCGCCATGAACGAGATCACGACTCTCAGCGCATTGGTGGACGCTCGGGCCGAGGCAACCCCGGACAGCGTCCTGTTCATCGACCACAACGACCGCCGCGTCACGTGCGTTGCCTACCGCGACGAGTCGCTCCGAGTCGCCGCGATCCTCGCCGAGCTCGGGATCGGTCGAGGGACTCTGGTTTCCTGGATCCTGCCCACCGGCATCGACGCCCTCGTGCTCACAGCGGCCCTCTCGAGGCTGGGGGCGGTCCAGAACCCGATCATCCCGATCTACCGGGAGCGAGAGGTCGGGCACATCGTCGACGAAGCGTCGGTCGACGTCCTGGTCGTAATTCCCGAGTGGCGTGACTTCGATTACCTCGGACTCGCCGAGGACCTCGCGGGCACCCGTCCGGGACTTGGTGTCCTCAGAGTCGAGGACGCCCTCGGGGGGTTAGAGCTCTGGACGGGATTTCATCGGCGGTCCCACGACGTGCTCGGACCTACAAAATGGATCTTCTACACCTCTGGATCGACCGGGCATCCAAAGGGCGTCCGCCACACCGACGCGTCCCTACTCGCCGCGGCACGAGGAATGGTGGACCACCTCGCAATCACCGACCGCGACCTGAGCGGGATCGCATTTCCGATCGCCCACATCGGCGGCCCCATCAACTTGATGGCAGGGCTCTTCAGCGGGGCAACGCTTCTGCTCGTCGAAATTTTCGAACCGGGACCGACGTCTGCCTTCCTGGCACGTGAAGGCGTCACGATGGCCGGCTCGGGCACGGCGTTCCACCTCGCGTATCTGCAGGCGCAGCGCGCCCGGCCCGATGAGCCACTCTTTCCCGCCCTCCGGTGCTGCCCGGGCGGTGGCGCGCCCAAACCGCCGGGGCTCCACGAGCGGGTCAAGCACGAGCTTGGCGGGGTGGGCATCATCTCCAGCTGGGGCTTGACCGAAGCTCCAGTGTTGACGATGGGCCGCCCTTCCGACGCTGACGAAAAGCTCTCAGCGACCGAGGGCACCCCTCTACCCGGGGTCGAGCTCCACGTGGTGAGCGCCGACGAGAGCACGGTCGGACCCGGGGAGTCGGGCGAGCTCCGCGTCCGCGGTCCGCAGGTGATGCTCGGCTACATCGATGCAGACCTCGATTCGGACGCGTTCGACGTCGGTGGGTACCTCCGGACGGGTGACCTCGGGACGGTCGACGACGACGGTTATGTCCGTATCACCGGGCGGTCCAAAGACGTCGTGATCCGGAGCGGCGAGAACATCGGTACAGCCGAGGTCGAGGAGCTGCTTCGCGCCAATCATGCAATCGCGGACGCGGCGGTCATCGGCCTGCCCGACGAGCGCACTGGGGAGCGGGTGTGTGCGGTGCTCGAGCTCATCCCCGGAGAGGCGCCGCTCGACGTCGAGAGTGTCGGTGGGTATCTCGGGAGCCGCGGCCTGCGCAGACAGGCCTGGCCGGAACAGGTCGAGATCAGTGACGCGCTGCCCCGGACGGTCGCCGGGAAGATCGACAAGATGCGCCTTCGGGAAGCACTCATAGGAACCGAATAGACCGCAACCGAATGCGGTCGAACATCCGGTATGACTTCTCCGCGTTCCCCGGTTGGGCACGCCGTCAATGCGGCCGGCTTCTCTTCGTTCGTGCGCCAACGACGGGATCGATCACGTGACGGCCGGCTACGTGACGGCCCGCCAGCTGACGACTCGCGAGCTGACGACTCGCCAAGCGACATAGTACGTGCTATGGTAAGTCCTCTCGACGTGTGGGTGAAGGTGAGCGGCGTGGCAGGAGCCATGGCAGACGTGCGTGTCCTCGATCTCTCCTGGGGCATCGCGGGTCCGATGACCACCATGCTCCTGGCCGACAACGGTGCCGAGGTGATCCGTATCGAGCGTCCCTCCGGCGATCCCTTCGTGGACCAGACCGGCTACCGGGTGTGGAACCGGGGCAAACGGAGCGCGCGCCTCGACTTGCAGTGCCCGGAGGGGACCTCCAAGTTCAAGGAGCTCGTCTCGACCTCCGACGTCGTCGTCGAAAGCTTCGCTCCCGGGACGATGGAGAGACTCGGCCTGGGGCATGAGGACCTGGTGGCTCTCCGTCCGGGCCTGGTGACCTGCTCCATCACGGCGTATGGCGACCATCGTGGACATCGGGGGCGACCGGGATACGACGCCCTCGTGGCAGCCCGCACCGGGCTGCTCTACGACCAGAAAGGCCGGCGCGGGACGGCGATGGAGTTCATCTGCGGGCGGCCAGGCCCTCACCCTGAGTTCGGAGCTCCCGATGGGTTGGTCCGCGGTGCGGATCGGGAGGGGCCCGTGTTCCCCCGCACCCCGTGGCCGAGCATCGGCGCCGCCTACCTGGCCACGCTCGGACTGGCCAGCGCCCTGCGAGCCCGTGAGGTGACCGGGGAATCTCAGCGCGTGACCACCTCACTCCTTCAGGGGGCGCTGGCGGCCGCGTGCCTCAACTGGCAGCGGGTCGAGCGTCCCGACGCTCCGCTGTACTGGATGTGGCCGGTCGACGCCCGTTCCATCGAGGGTCTCTACGAGTGCGCCGACGGGACGTGGGTGCATCACTGGACGTTGCGTCCACGCTGGGCGCTCACGGCGGCCGAAGGCGACACACTCTGCGTTGGCGCGCAGGACACCTTCTACCGCGACGATCCCGATCGGGTCTCCATGGAGCCTGATGGCCTTCTCACCGGCATCTTCCTCCACCCGCAGCTGGCCGAAGCCTTCAAGAAGTTCCCGGCAGCCGACTGGGTCCGAGTGGCGGAGGACTCGGGCGTCGGCGTGGCGATGGTCCGGTCACCCGGTGAAGCCCTCGCGGACAAGTCCTTCCTCTCCGATGGGTGTGTCGTCGAAGTGGAGGATCCTGACGAGGGACTCATCCGTCACGCCGGTTTGCTGCTGGAGTTCTCGGAGACGCCCGGATCGGTGCGCGGCCCGGCCCCTCGTCCCGGCCAGCACACTGCGGACGCCCTTGCGGTGGACCACGACGCCCGACCGGCACCGTCTCCGCCCGAGAGCGTCGAGAATCGTTCCCTGCCCCATCCGCTCTCGGGTGTGCGGGTCATCGATCTCGGGTTGGGTGTGGCCGGGCCGTTCACCGGAAGGGTCCTCGCCGATCTGGGAGCAGACGTGATCAAGGTCCACACGCTCCACGACGGGTACTGGAGCGGGACGCACATGGGCCTGGGCACGAACCGCGGGAAGCGGAGCATCGCGGTGAACCTCAAGGAGCCGGCGGGGAGGGCGGTGCTTGATCGGCTCCTCGCGGCCGCCGACGTCCTCACGCTCAATTGGAGACCCGGCGCCGCCGGCCGCCTCGGCATCGACTTCGAGACCCTTCGGGACCGTTACCCGCGGCTGATCCACTGCAACACGAGAGGGTACGAGGCGGGACCGCGCTCGGACCTGCCCGGCACGGACCAGACGGCCGCAGCACTCACGGGGACCGAGTGGGAGGACGGCGCCTGCTCTGCCGGAAACCCACCTCTGTGGAGCCGGTCGAACATGGGCGACACCGGCAACGCCTTCCTCGCTGCGATCGCCATCACGATGGCGCTCCTCCACCGGGAGCGAACGGGAATCGGTCAAGCCGTGAGCACCTCGATCGTCAACGCCGGATTGCTCCACACGTCGTACGCGTGGATACGCACGGACGGATCGGAACCCGAGTGGGGTCACGTCGACGCTGACCAGTTCGGCCTCTCACCGCACTACCGCCTCTACCGGTGTGCGGATGGGGGGTGGGTGTTCCTTGCCGCGGTGACCGAAGCGCAACGGGCGGAGCTGCGGTCGACGATTCCCGGCTCGCCGGCGCAGGCGGACAAGCGACAAGGCGAGCAGCAAGACGATCAACAATACGAGCAACGCGACAACGACTCTCAGGTGGCATGGCTCGAGGCGTACTTCTCGTCCGTCTCGTCGCGCGAAGCCTTCGAAGCCCTCGACGGACGCGGCGTGCCCATCGAGGTCGTCGACGAGTACTTCTGTCGAAACCTGTTCGACGATCCCGAGGCGCGACGGTTGCGCCTCGTCTCAGAGACGCATTCGAGGAGTGTCGGCCGGTTCGAGGATCCCGGTCTCCTGGTGGATGTCACACCCGGCGGCGGTGTGGTGCAGCGCGGACCGTGCGCCTGTGGGGAGCACACGAGGGAGATCCTCGAGGAACTGGGCTACGAACACTCCGAGATCGCGGACTTGCTCGAGAGCGGTACGGTGCTCGAAGCGGCACCGGTTTCGGCGTGAGCACGGAGGACGCACCGCGGCGTCCGGCACCGGTCCTCACCGAAGACAACCATTGGTTCTGGGATGCAGCGAAGGAGCACCGGCTCGTCGCCCAGCGGTGTCGCAGTTGCGGCCGGTACCGACACCCGCCACGTCCGATGTGCCCGAACTGCCATTCGCTTGCCTTCGACCTCGTCGAGCTATCGGGAAACGGCGAGGTGTACAGCTTTTCGATCCTCCACCATCCGCGGAACCCGGCGTTCGAGTATCCAGTCATCGCCGCCCTGGTCGAGTTGAGCGAGGGTGTGCGCGTGGTGACCAATCTGGTGGACGTCCTTCCCGAGGATGTCCGAATCGGCATGCCCGTGTCGGTCACCTTCGCACCCACCGTCGACGGCGCGGCGGTGCCGGTGTTCAGACCCGCGCCGGCATCGCGGTGAGTCCGATCGTGGAGACGACGCCGTGAGCGCGGGTCTGAGGGACGGCGCCGCAATCGTCGGGATCGGGCAGACGGAGTTCTCGAAGGCGGCCGGGAGGAGCGAGACGCAGCTTGCGGCGGAGGCCATCGTGGCCGCGCTGCGCGATGCGGGGCTCGGCCCCGATGACGTCGACGGCCTTGTCAGCTACACCATCGATCCCGTCGAAGAGACCGAACTGGTCCGCACCCTCGGTGTGCCCGAGGTCCACTGGTCGAGCCGCGTGCCCTACGGGGGAGGCGGATCGCAAGGCGTGCTCCTCCATGCGGCCTCGGCCGTCGTGTCGGGAGCGGCCGACGTGGTCGTCGCCTACCGGGCCGTCAAGGCCCGTTCTGGTCCTAGATTCGGCCGGGCGGAGGTGGGCGGCCGACCCACCTCGTCACACTCGGGTTCGACCGCCATGCAGTGGTGCGCGCCCTACGGTGTGCTCACTCCAGGCTCCTGGATGTCCCTGAACGCCGTGCGATACATGCATACGTTCGGCGTGTCGAACGAAGACTTCGGACGGGCCGTTGTACAGCTCCGCGCCTACGCCGCGAGGAATCCGAATGCCCATTTCTTCGAGCGGCCTATCTCGCTCGAGGACCACCAGGCGTCGCGCTGGATCGCCGAGCCGGCCCTTCGCCTCTTCGACTGCTGCCAGGAGACCGATGGCGCCGTGGCGCTCGTCGTGTCCTCGGCCGAACGTTCGGTGGACACGGCCGATCCCGTTCTGATCGCCACCGCCGCGGGTGCGGGGATGTTCGAAGAGGAGATTGCCAGCAACCACTACCGCGACGACCTCTCGGTCATGGACGGTTGCGTCGCACTCGGCGCGAGACTGTTCGGTGACTCGGAACTGGATCGGAAGAACGTCGACGTCGCGATGATCTACGACGCGTTCACGCCGATCCTCTTCATGCAGCTCGAGGCTCTTGGGTTCTGCGGCTTCGGTGAGGCCAAGGACTTCGTCGCCGACGGCCATTTAGGCCTTGACGGCACACTCCCGTGCAACACCAATGGGGGTCTCATCGGCGAGGGCTACATCCATGGGCTCAATCTGACGACCGAGGCCGTCCGTCAGCTCCGCGGAGGCTCGTGCAATCAGGTGCCCGACGCGACGACTGCGCTTGTGTGCGCCAGCCGGACCGGCGTGTTGCTTCGACGCCCCTGATCTCTTGGACCGGCTATCCGACTCCGTAGAGCCGAGCCGCGTTCCCGGCCACCATGAGGTCTCGCTCCGAGTCGGGAATGCCGTCGAAGTTCCGTTGCACCACCGTCTGCGAGTTCGGCCAAGTCGTGGCTGGATGCGGGAAGTCGGTCGACCACATGATGCGCTCGACGCCGAGAGCATGGCGCTGCTCGAGTCCCCGTGGGTCGTCGACGAAGGTCAGGTACATCTGCCGGTGGAAGTAGCTGCTCGGCTTGTCGTCGATCCCAGGGAAGTCGTACGGCCCGGCAGCGAAACCGTCGATGAGGTCGAGGTAGAAGGGCACCCAGCCCAAGGAGGGCTCGACCAGGACGATTTTGAGATCGGGGAACCGCGCCAGGACTCCAGGCAGGATCCAGAACGCGATCGTCTCGGCCAGCCGCATCGGTGTTTGTGACGTGAAGATGCCCTTCTGCGGGGTCGGGTCCCGCCGGAACACGTCCCAGAGCGACTGCACCAATCCGAGGTGTTGGCTGATCGACATGCCACACTCCGAGATCGTCGCCCAGACCGGGTCGTACCGCTCGTCGTGGTATTCGGGCAGGCCGACCTCGGCTGGAAAGGTCGGGATGTGCACGGCCTTCGCTCCCTCGGCTGCGAGCCCCTTCACCTGCTTGACCGCGAAGTCGATGTCGATGAGCGGCACCTGGTACGCAGGAATGAGCCGTGACTGGTCCGCCGATGAGAAGTCGAGCATGAAGCGGTTGAACGCTTCCGATGCCTCCCGCCATCCCTCTTTCATGTGCGGGTAGTGGCGGAACGCGCTGACCTCGCTGTAGAGGACCTCGACCTCGACCTCATCGCGGTCCATGGCCTTGAGTCGCTCTACGGGGTCGAAATAGCCGGCACTCGCGAACGCCTCATGACTGAATCCGGTCGCCATGACCGATGGATCGGCACCGCCCATCTCCTCGAGGTGTTGTGCACGATCGGCTGCCATCGCGTCGTCCCACGCCTCGTGGAACTTCGTCGGCATTCGCGCCTTGATCTCCTCGGGCGCAACCTTGACGTGCGAGTCGACTGAGATCAACCGGGTGGCCATGCGCCCTCCCTCGTGAACGTGGGAGCGGGTACCGGAAGTCGCCGGGATCCACCTCCACTGACATAGTAGCTACAATGTAGAACGTATCACAGGCGTTTGGCCGGGACAAGGCGTTCTAGAGTGCGGTCGTGTGCGCCACGCCGAAGATGAGCCCGGCAGCGCGGCGAGGCGCCGAAGGCCGGACGGCAGAAGCCGACACGCGGAGCCGCGTCATCAAGGCGGCCGTCGACTGCATCATCGATCTGGGCTTCTACCGCGGTTCGAGCACCAACGAGATCGCGCGCCATGCCGGAGTCACGTGGGGTGTCATCCAGCACTATTTCGGCACTCGTGAGGGTCTCATGCTGGCAGTTCTCGAGGACGGCGCCGCCCACATGATCTCCACCGTCGAAGCTGCTCGGATCGATGGTTCCACCGCAGCCGAACGGATGTCTCAGCTCATCGACGTGTTCTCGGCTCACTACGGGCGGCGGGAATATCTCGCCAGCCTCCAGGTGATGCTGAACATGGACCACGACCCTCGGACCAGCGCGGATGTCCGCAAGACCATGAACGAAGTGGCCGAGCGCTCCAACGTCCATGTCCGGCGACTCCTGAGGGAGGCGCTCGGAGAAGCGGCGCACCACCCCGATCTCACGACCACGATCTTTCTGATCATTCGCGGTTTCGGACTGAGCCAACAGTTGCTCGACTCCATGACCTACGACAGCGTTGCCCCGAAACGAGACCGGGGTGCACGGCACCGCCAGCTGCTGGCCGATGTGCTTGCCCCGTACATCGAGCAGGCGGCGGAAGGGTGAGAAGATTCCCTTGAGGCCTCAGCTGTCCACCACCGTGCCAACGTTCTCGGCCGACGATCCGGAGGATTGGTCGCATATCGTCGAGTTCGCGCGTGCAGCCGACGCAGCCGGGTTCGACCGTCTGGTGGCGTCCGATCACGTTGTGTTCGGGGAGAACCTCGAGGCCTACGCCGACCCTTCGATCGGAGGTTCCAAGGGAGGCCGCCAACCGACCGGTCCCGACGGCGCCTGGCTGGAGCCACTCGTGACCATTGCGCACCTGACAGCTGTCACGACGAGGGTCCGATTCGGCACCAACATCCTGATCGCCGCACTCAGGAGGCCGGTGGTTCTGGCCAAGATGGCGTCGACTATCGACGCCCTCTCCGGAGGTCGCCTGGACCTTGGCGTCGGAGTGGGTTGGCAGCGCGAGGAATACGATTCGGCCGGGTTGCCCTTCGAGACCCGCGGTCGGCTGCTCGACCACTCCCTCGAAGTATGCCAGGCGCTCTGGGGATCCCAAGTCGCGGAGTACCACTCGGACGAGCTCGCCTTCGACCGCATCCACCAGATGCCGAAGCCGCGCCAGCCCGGTGGCGTGCCGATCTGGGTCAGCGGCACGGTCAACCGCCGCTCCATGGACCGGCTCGCCCGGTTCGGTCAAGGTTGGATCCCGTGGGGCGACGATGCCGCCGACGTGGTGCACGGGATCGCACGGATGCGGACGGCGATGCGCGCACACGACCGGGACCCGCAGACCCTCCAGGTAGTCGGAACGCTGCGCCCCCCGAGGACCAATGACGGCCGCCTCGACTATCGCAAAGC
The DNA here is from genome assembly GCA_963824445.1 of uncultured Acidimicrobiaceae bacterium. Classification (GTDB taxonomy): domain Bacteria; phylum Actinomycetota; class Acidimicrobiia; order Acidimicrobiales; family RAAP-2; genus Bog-473. The sequence goes on from CAWGPG010000008.1 coordinate 177,396, forward strand.
GTTCGCCGACGTGCCGCGTCTGTGTGACGCGGGCGTCACCGACTTCCGCGTGCCAGTGTTCAGTGCGCCTCAGCCGACGGAGACGGGGGCGCTCCTCGAATCGATCGCCGACGACTTCCGGCGGGCGAGCTCGTGAGCTCTCCGGCGGGGGGACCGGCCGCCGGCCCCGACGAGCACCCTGCGAGGGCGACCGCGGACGTGCTGCGTCGGCTGTGCCTGCGCTACGCAGCGGGTGTCGACGGACGTGATGTTGCCTATTTCCTGGACGCGTTCGCGCCGGACGCCGAGGTTCGAGTCTACGAGCCTCCAGGAACGGGGGATCGCCCTAACCGCACGATGCGGGAACATTCCGAGATCGGCCTCATCGTCGAACGCATCGGCTACTACAGCAGGACGATCCATGTGATCGGATCGTGCTCGTTCGACGTCGATCTCGAGCGCGATTGCGCCTCTGGTCTCGTCGAATGCGTCGCTCATCACTTCCTGCCCAGCCCACAGGACGATATTGATCGAACGATGCACGTCCTTTACGAGGACCGATATCGCAGGGAGGCCCGTGCGGACTGGAGGATCGTCAGTCGGGACGTCAGGATCCTCGACCGCGAGGACGTGCGGGGCATGACATCGACGTCGCAGTAAGCGACGTCAACACCCGATCATCTGTCGAATGCGAGTCGGGCCGCGAGCTCATCGTCCGTCCGGAGTTCGATTTCGCTTCGGGCCGGCGGCCCGGCGATCTACGACTGCGATGGAAGGGGGAGCGGTTGTCCAACCAGCGCCTGGTAATCGGCTTGAAGCTGGGTCAGGTTGATGCCCTCCTCAAACTGTTTCGTTCCCAGATGCTCGGGCCAAATGACGACCCACGCTTCCTCGACGAGCTTTTGTCCGCCTGACGATCCGTTCCAGAAGGAACCAGAAAATTCGGTCTCTTGTCCCCACGTTATGAACTTGACCTCGAATGATCGGCCGGATTTGTATCCCCCACCGATGATGGCATGTCCCCCGTCTATGGGGGAACCACTCACGTCGGTCCAAGCTTTTCCATCCGCGAATTGCTGCTGATTGGCGTCCAGAACCATGATCCCCAACCACAGGCTTCCAAAGATGGCGAGAGCCGCTTCGACCTCTGACGCATTCGTAGGATCGACTTTTGCGAAGGCCACGACTTTGACTCCATCGGGACCACCACTGCCGTGCAAGTATTCGAGGCCCGTCTGGATATCCATACCCTGGTCCGAGGAACTTCCCGGACCGTTGGTCTGTGCGGTTCCGTTTGGATCGAAGTTCGGGTTCTGAGTCTTATAGAACTGCCACACTTGGTCCTGGTTGGGGTAGTTCTCCTTCGACAAATAATGTGTGACCAATCTTCGTGTATTGGCCCACGTTACGGCATTGCAGTCTCCTACCCGATCGTTCCCAAGCATTTGCCAGCCGCCGATGTTCACGTAATCTTCGCTGGCTGGGTGCGTTGGGACAGTTCCGGAAAGGAAAGCGCTTAAGCGCAACGCCGGAGCATTTTTCGGCGGACGTCGCCCATACATATAAGCCATGGAAAACTCCTCGCAGAATAATCAGTCAACTCGATACAGGGACATACCGAGTTGCGACAATGAGTCTCTCTTTTCGACTCCCTACCTAGGAACCTGGGGTTGAACTGGGAAGGTATGGGTCCCGTCCCGTGTGCGCAACCCCCATACTCCTACTGCTTGAGAACTCTGACTCTTATAAGTGCCTGTTGTCAAGGGTGACAGGTGTCCAGTCGCGAAGCGCGGTGAGCCTCGTGCGACACGTGGTTCAAGACGACACGTGGTTCAAGAGAGGACGGCTGGACGCTCATCCCAGTCACCACTGCGTTGCGCAGCGTCTGGGACCTTCTTGCTCGCTTGTGATCAGTTCTGTGATCTGGCTGAGGCAGCGGCCCCTCGCGCTGACTGCTCCCGAAGCCTGCGAGCTCAAAGGTCGTGAAACCTGGTGCGGCGGATCCTTCCTGGAGGCAGATCGCGGCGAGGACGGTCCGGCGCTCCGGTGGCGGCCCAGGGACAATCGTCCCATCCGCCCGCCACCGGAGGCCTTCGCGGTCCAATCTGTGCCTACGACGGCGAGGTCAGGCTCTTGGGCGGCTTCGAGGTCGGCCCCGTGTACTTGGTGACCGGCCCCGATCCCGGGCTCGTGGTGTACACCGGGCTGACCGGCACGGATCCGATCCAGTTCCCCGTCGGCGTGACGGCGGGCGGCGCCGAGCTCTCGAGCTTCACGACTTGCTCACCCTCGAAGCCGTAGTGGACCGAGCTCGAATAGTTGAGCGGCACGTAGCCCGGGGTCACGAAGCTCTTGCCGTGCTGGTTGATGGCATCCATCAGCGATTGCCGCGTGAGGTTCGAGCCCGCCTTCTCCAGCGCCTGCACGAAGGTGTAAGCCAGGGCTACGCCGTACTGGGTGTTGCCGTCCAGGCCTGACTTTGCCCATAGCGAGGGCGCGTACTTCTCGAGGATCTTCTTCTCTTCTTGGACCCACGGGTTCGAGGTATCCGACTCAGGCGCGAAGTAGGCGTCTGTGATGACCCCGTTCAGCAGTCCCTTGGCCGCCGAGACCTGAGACGCGGACGCTCCGCCCTTTTGAGCGTACGAGGAGAGCAGCGGGCCGACGGTCGGCGAATCCGCGCCCACGCTGTCAACGACGTATTGGGGGAAGTAGTTGACCACTGCCGCCGGCAACATGGCCAGAGCGGTGGCAGCGGGAATGGTGGCCAACACGACGACCTGCGCTCCCGCAGCCTTGAGCGCCGCCATCTGGTTCGACAGGGGACCGGAAAGCGTCGCCGCGTCATACGTCTGCTTGGACACCACCGACGACGACGGGATCTCCATGTTCAGACCCTTGACCACGTCCTGTCCGAACTCGTCGTCCTGGTACAGGTAGCCGATCTTCTTCCCCGCGAAGTTCGCCTTGATGTACGAGCCCAGAACCTTGCCGTCGATCGTGTACGGCGGCTGCCAGCCGAGGCTGTAGGGGTACTTCGGGTTGTTCCAGCAGTTGCAACCCGATTCGATGAACAGCTGAGGAACCTTCTGTTGATTGAGGAAGGCTTGCACGGCCGACTGGGTGGGTGTTCCCAATGACCCGACGTCGGCGAAGACGTTGTCCTGGAGGACCAGCTTGCGCGTGAGTTGCGCCGTGTTGGCCGGGTTGTAGCCGTCGTCGAGATAGGTGTAGTGAATCTTGCGGCCGTGGACGCCACCGTGCGCGTTGACGTACTGGAAGACCGCGTTCATGGCCGGCGCAATCTCGTCGTAGCCCGGGGCGGCCGGTCCCGTCAGGGGCACCGTGGCGCCGATCGTGATCGATGACGATGTCACCCCTGGCGTGCTCTCAGCCCCGGCGGGGCCGGAGAGAACAGTCACTCCCAAGGCAAGGCCCACCACACTGGCGGCGAATGCTCGCCCCCACCGCACCGGTCCAGCCATTTTCCTCTGTCCATGTGGCATTGCTTCTCCTTCTCCTCTTCCGCCCTATTTTCTAGTCACCCGCTGAGGCCGGGAGCGGTCGCTTTGTCCCAACGCGCTGCCCGAGGCGATGGCGCATCTGGCCCCATATCCAGCGAAGGCCCCCCTGGATGCCGTTCGGCGCGGCCATCATGGCCACGATCAGCACCGCCCCGAAGATGATCGTGGCCAAGTACGCACTGACGCCGTTGCCGAGGCTGAAGTCCGACGACAACGAGGTCGACCACTGAGGCAGGTACACCAGGAGGATCCCTCCCCATACCATCCCGATGAGCGTCCCTGTCCCCCCGATGACCATGGCGGCCAAGAGCTGAATGGACAAGGTGAGGGGGAACTCTCCGGTGTTGACCACGCCGGTGGAAAGCGAGAGCAGTGCGCCGCCCAACCCGGCACACGCTGCGCTGATCGCAAACGCCATCACCTTGGTGCGCGCCACGTGGATCCCGGCCAGTGACGCCGCGATCTCGTCGTCACGGACCGCCCGGAGGCTACGGCCGTAGCGGCTGGACAAGAAGTTTGCCAGCAGCACCATCACGATCAGCGCCGTTCCGGCCTGGATCCAAGCCAGCCATTCCTCCGCCCCCAACGATCCCGGCGCCGTGGGCACGGTCGTGGTCAGGCCCTGGTCCCCGCCGAAGGTTCCGGCCCACTTGTCGGCGATCGACGGGACCGCGAGCGCAAAGAGCAGCGTCATTCCCGCCAGATAGGGTCCCTTCAACCGCGTCGCCGGAAGCCCGATGAGGACACCGGCCACTGCGGCTATTGCGCCAGCCGCCAGTAACTCGAGAACGAAGTTGGTGGCGGTGTGGTTCATGAACAAGGCCATGGTGTAGGCGCCGACGGCCATGAAGGCGCCGTTGCCCAGAGAGATCTGCCCATTCACCCCGGTCAAGAGACTGAGGCCGACCAACGCCACCACATACGAGGCGATCTCGCCCACCTCGTAGTCGTTGTAGGAGCTAAGCCGTGCGGTCAGCGACGTAGAGCACAGCCGCGGCGACCAGCGCGACGAGGAGGTGCCGCACCACGGGCTGGCGGGGCACATGCACGGTCCGGACGACGTCCCGGCTCGCCACCGCTCAGACCCTCCGCGCCGGCGGGCGGGAGAAGATGCCTTCGGGCCGGGCCATCAGGGCGACCATCAACAAGACGAGCGCGCCGAGCGGCTCGAGCCCCGATCCGAGATACCCGCCGACGTAGGAGATGCACAGCCCCGAGATAAGGCCACCCACCAGGGCACCCACCGGACTCTCGAGGCCGCCGATCACCGCCGCCGTGAACCCGTACACCAAGATGAGGTCCATGTAATAGGGCCCGAACGAGCTCGTCGGGGCGACGAGCAGTCCGGCCAGGGAGCCGGCGATCCCGGCCAGCCCCCATCCGAGCGTGAGCAGCAGACCGACGCGGACTCCGAGCAGACGGGCGGTTTCCCGCGGCAAAAGCCGAGGCTCGCATCCGGAGCCCGAGCGCGGTGAAACGGAAGAGGACGAGCGTGCCGACCATCACCGCGAGAACGGTGAAGAGGATGAACAGGTCGAAATGTGAGAAGGAGATCGCGGTGGATCCGACGCGGAGGCCACGCTGCGAGAAGGCGGCTGGAAAACCTCGACCGGCGTTGCCGTAGATCGCACCGGCCAACCCTTCGAACACGACCAGGAGCCCGATCGTCACGATCACCGGGTTCAACTCGGATTTGCCGTGAAGCGGTCGGATGAGGATCCGCTCGGTGACCGCTCCGATGGCGAACCCGATGACGAGCACCAACAGGAAGGCCCACCAATAGCCGAGGCCCCGTCCGAGAAGACTGAACGCGATGAACGTCGTCAACATGCCCGCCGCGCCTTCGGCGAAATTGATGATCCGGGTCGCTCGATAGATCAAGACGAGCGCGAGCGCAAGCGAGCGCGTACACCATCCCGTTGGCGACGCCATTGAGCGTGTAGTCGAGGAACAGGGACACCTTCAGAACCCCAGATAATGGTGACGCAGGTTGTCATCGCCGGCGATCGCGTCGGACGAGTCGGACACGACGACCTGTCCCAAGTTCAAGATCACGGCGCGGTGGGACACCGACAATGCGCTCCGAGCGTTCTGCTCGACCAACACGACGGTGAGGTCCTTGTGTGCTGTCTGTTCCAGGAGGATGCTCATCAGCTGCGCCGTCACGATCGGGGCGAGTCCGAGGCTCGGCTCGTCGAGGAGGAGCAGGCGGGGACGGGAGATGAGCGCCCGCCCGAGGACGAGCATCTGGCGTTCCCCACCACTCAAGGCTGAGGCGTTCGAACGGCGAAATCCCTCGAGCCGGGGGAAGAGTTCGAAGGTACCGTCGATAGCGCGCTGGCGCTCGCGCCCGTGCAGGCACCACAGGGTCGCCAGGCGGAGGTTTTCCTCGACGCTCAACTCCTCGATGACCCCACGTCCCTCGGGCACATGGGAGACCCCCAGGCGCGGCGATCGCCTCGACGCTGCGGCCGAGGAGGCGGTCCCCTTCGAAGAACACCGTTCCTCCTCGTGGCTTGACGAGCCCCGAGATCGTTCGCAGCAGCGTCGTCTTGCCGGCGCCGTTCGCCCCGAGCACGGCTGTGATCTCGCCCGGGGGAGCCTCGAAGGAGACGGACCGGAGTGCGTCCACCGCGCCGTAGGAGACGCTGAGATTCTCGACTTCAAGCATCCGGGTCGGGTGGAAGCTCGACGCCTTCGTGAGGAACTTCGTCTCCTAGGTATGCGGTGGCGACGTCGGCGTTGGAGCGGATCTCAGCGGGTGGTCCCTCGGCGATCACCTGTCCGAAGTTGAGGACCACGATCCGGTCGCAGACGGACATCACGAGGTCCATGTGGTGCTCGACCAGAAGGACGGACATCCGCGACGTGAGGCCGCGCAACGACGAACCCAGTGCGTCCATGTCCGTTTCGGACAGCCCGCTGGCCGGCTCGTCGAGCATGAGCAGGCTTGGTTCTGCCATCAGGGCGCGAGCGAGCGCGGTCCTTTTCTGCATGCCGTACGGCAGAGACCTCGGGTACTGGTCGGCGTAGGCCCCGGCACCGAACTCGGTCAGGATCTCACGCGCCCGGCCGGCCACACGGCGTTCCTCCCGGCTCGAACGCCACAGACCGAAGAAGGAGGACGCGATGTCGCTGTGAAGCACCGGTTCGGCGCCCAGGACCACGTTCTCCAGCGCGGTCAAGCCGGCACAAAGCCCGACGCTCTGCAGGGTCCGGGCGATGCCGAGGCGGGCCAGATCATGGGGGTGGTGGTGGCGCAGCGTCCTGCCTCGGTAGCGGATTGAGCCGTGATCGGGATGGACGAAGCCGCTGATGATATTGAAGAGCGTCGTCTTGCCGGCACCATTCGGGCCGATGACGCCAACGATCTCGCCCGGCTGCACGGACATGGAGACGTCGTCGAGCGCGAGCAGTCCACCGAATCCGACACTGACCTGATCGACCTGGAGGAGGGTGCCTTCGGGATGAAGGTCGCCGCGGTCCGCCGCGGGCGTCGCTGCCCCGAGCGTCGTGCTCACCAGCTCCCCTGGCATTGCCAGGGACGTTACAGCTTCGTTACGGGAAAGGACGGAACGAAAAGGCGAATCCGACCGACGAGGCCAAGGGGTCGAGTTCCGTGGCCGTACGTAAGAAAATCATAAAATCGATTGACTTAGTAGGATTTCGACTTTATTCTGATGGTATGTCCACTGCAACAACTCAGGCCGTGCATTCGTGCGAAGAGGTGCTCGCTGGGGCCCGGGACCATATCGGTCGGGTCGAACCATACGAGCTCGAGTCCTGCGTGGCATCCGGAGCACTGGTCGTCGACATCAGGCCCGAGCGGCAGCGGAAGATCGAGGGCGACCTCCGGTTCGCGGTGGTCGTCGAGCGCAACGTGCTCGAGTGGCGATTCGACCTACTCGGGGGCCACGCCCTGCCCGAGATCCTGGGCTACGACCAGCAGATCGTCGTCGTGTGCTCCGAGGGCTATGCCTCGAGCTTGGCCGCGGCTTCTCTTCGCACCCTTGGATACGGCAGGGTGTCCGACCTCGCCGGTGGATACCGCGCCTGGCGGGAGTGGCGTGGCGAGTCCGTTCGTTCCTGCCCGCCCCTTTCGTTGGGGCGCGCTCGGTACGGTAGCTACCTCCGTCGCGTCGGACGCCCCGTGAGGGCCTTGGCCCAAGCCGGGGTGTAGGGCACTCATCGCCGACTCCGCCGCGGCAGACCGCTTCCGCTCCCCGCTCACCGTGTGAATCGAGCGGCGGGGCTGCCGCGCAGACGACCGGGCGGCACGCGTCGGCCACTCACGACGAGCGTGAGAACCTGCGCCGGCCCGGTCAGGATCTCTCCCGAGCCGGCCGACCATTCGAGGTCGTCCGCTCGGAGCTCAATGCCCGTGAGGTCGACGCCGAAGAGGTTCGCATTGTCCGGCGCGGCCACGATCGCGAGCACTCGCCGGATCCTCTCGGCAGGCACAGTGCGGTCGGACCCGATCGCTTCGGTGATGTCGAGCCCGTGTATGACGCAGTGGGTGAGGGCACCGTCGACCCCTCCACCCGGGGGCTCCCAAGAGTGGAGGGCATCGGAGCGCAACCCGGCCACCAACGCAGCGACCGGCAGCGCACCGTCTCTGGCGGCGACGGTGTCGGAGAGCTTCGTGAAATCGCCTCCGGCGGCCTTGAGTTGGTCCATGAATTGGTCGACGGAGTACCGCGCCGGCATGGTCATGTGCGCGACGACCTCACGAGTACGCCATCCCTCGCAGAGCGAAGGCGCGTCCCAGACCGCGCTCGGTGCCGCCTCCAGCAGATCGGCAAGGTCCAGGAGTTCGAATTTCACCTCGGGGTCGGGGTCGGGACCAATATCGGTGGCGCTCGATCGGTCGGTACGTGAGTCCAGTGTCATCGTGTTGTCCTGTCGTTCCGTCCGAACGCGGACTCAGGCGGCTGCACCCGTAAGGCGCTCGAGATGGACGGCAAAGCGCTCGAGCGAGGTCAAGAAGCCCTTCTGTGACTCTCCGGCCATGAAAGCCTCTGGCACGTCCATCTGGTGGATACGCAACTCCGTGCGGTCCGGGCCGAGCTCGATCAGCTGTGAGGAGACTCGGACACCAGAATGGACATCGGTCCACGACAGCAGCTCGGGCGGTCTTACTTCGTCGTACACCGCCCGCATCACGTACTCGCTGCCGTCAGTGTCGTTCACCATGACCGTCTCGAACACTCCACCGGGCCGTGCGTCGACCCGCGTACGTTCGAGTGGCGTGTGCACGCCGGTCGGTCCCCAGAAGTGGGTCAGGTGCTCCGGCTCGGTCAGGCATCTGAAGACGAGCTCTCGCGGCGCCTCGAAGACCCGGGTGAACCACAGCTCGCCACGGGGCCCTTCGGTCTCCTGAGCGGATGTGTGGTTCGTCGCGTTGCTCATGGTTGTGCACCACCTTCCTGTCTGGCTGCTTTCTTTGCAGCGAAGTTCGCGGGTGTGCCGCGTGGTCGTCGTCGGAGGGTCGACGTCGTTCCGTCGCTCGGCGACGGTACGACGCCATCGATCACGTCTCGGAGGTGCGCATCGAGCTTGTCGAAGCGGTCCTCCCATATCTTCCGGTTGCTCTCGATCCAGTCGAGGGCGCCCTCGAGGGTGCGCGCCTCCAAATGGCACGGCCGGAACTGCGCGTCACGTCCTCGTGAGATCAGCCCGCCACGTTCGAGCACCTTGAGGTGCTTCGAGACAGCGGGGAGCGACATGTCGAACGGTGCGGCGAGCTCGCCCACCGTGGCGTCACCACGGGCGAGCCGGCTCACGATGGCTCGGCGCGTCGGATCTGAGAGAGCCGTGAAGGCCGCATCGAGTCGCTCTTCGGTCAACCGCATAGGAGTATTTAACCTCGAGGTTAGTTAACTGTCAAGTTAAATACTCCGCCGCCGCACCAGGCTCTGGCCGCAGCGTCGGGATCACCGAAGGTTGCGTCGTTGCACGCCTGCAGACCAGGGTTTGCCGGCACCGGCGACCTTGGCGAGGATGGCCCATGGCCATCACGCACGTGCAGAGTGACAGATCCCCCGAGGACGTGGCGGCGATCGTGCGGCGTGACGGCGCGTGCATCGTCGATGGCCTGGCGCCGACCGCGCTCCTCGACCGGATTCACCAGGAGCTCCAGCCCTATTTCGAGGCGACTCCGGAAGGTCCAGACATATTCAGCGGGCACCAGACGAGGCGCACCGGAGCCCTCATCGCACGGTCCCCGTCGTGCCGGGAACTGGTCACCCATCCGCTTGCGGTGGAGACGACGCGTGCGCTGCTGTCCGAGGCGACGAAAATCCAGCTGCATCTGACCCAAGCCATCGCCATTGGCGCCGGCGAGTCGGCCCAGCCGCTCCACCGCGACCAGTGGGCGTTCGACTTCTTTCCCTTTCCCCGCGGCTACGACGTGCAGTGCAACACCATCTGGGCACTGACCGAGTTCACCGAAGAGAACGGCGCCACACGAGTGGTCCCGGGCTCCAACATGGCCGAGGACGGGATCTCGTTCGACCCCGAGGACACGGAGCCGGCCGAGATGGACCGCGGGTCGGTGCTCTTCTACTCCGGCAGCGTGTATCACGGAGGAGGAGCGAACCGCTCATCGTCGACCAGAATCGGGCTCAACATCACGTACAACATGGCCTGGCTACGCCAAGAGGAGAACCAGTACCTCTCGGTGCCCGCGAGGTGGCGGCGACGTTGCCGACCGACCTGCTGCGCCTCATGGGGTACGACCGGGGGGCGTACGCCTTGGGTTACATCGACGACCTCCGCGATCCCATCGAGGCAGTACGTCCCGGCATCGGATCAATCGGGTTCGCCTCCCGCCAGGAGGGATGAGGTCGACCCGATGGCGCAACCAGTCGCGAGCGCACCGCTACCGTGTGAACCGTGCCGGTGGAAATACGCGAAGCGACCGACGAGGACCTTGACGAGCTCTTTGGGGGGTTCACGCGGATCGTCGCCACGGGAGAGGGATTTCCGCAGGTGCCACCACTCACCAGAGAGGACTTCGACGGCATGTGGGTGCTCGGGTCCTCCACGGTTCGCGTGGCGCGTTTCGGGGGCTACCTCATCGGCGGCTACTACATCAGACCGAACTACGCCGGTCGGGCGGCGCACATCGCCAACACGGGGTACTTCGTCCTCTCCGCGTACCGCGGGACGGGCGTCGGGCGCTCACTGGTCGTGCATTCGCTTGGAGAGGCCCGTCGGCTCGGCTTCGACGCCATGCAGTACAACTTGGTGTTCGAGTCCAATCCGGCCCGTTCGATGTACACCCGGCTCGGGTTCACGGAGATCGGGCGGATCCCGCACGCCATCGACGGCGAGGAGGACACGCTCATCTACTGGCGGAGCCTCGAAGACGTCGACCCCGACTGCGCCGACCGACGCGTGACCAGCGCCATGGCTGACGCCGACGTCACGGTTGAGCGCCGCGGCGATCACGTCGGCGTCGTGAGCATGCGGCGTCCGCCGAACAATTTCTTCGACACGTCGGTGGTGGCTGCACTGGCCGATGGTTACGAGGAGCTCGCGGCCGCCGGGTGGTGCCGTTGCATCGTGCTGGCATCGGTAGGCCGGCACTTCTGCGCCGGACTCGACTTCGGAGCCAACGCCGGCCAGGACATCGGCGCCCTCTATGGTGAAGCCAGGCGGCTGTTCGCGGCACCGCTCCCGGTCGTCGCCGCCGTCCAAGGTGCCGCCGTCGGGGGTGGCTGCGGGCTTGCGCTGTCGGCTGACTTCCGGGTGGCATCGGCCGGTAGTCGCTTCAGCGTGAATTTTGCCGCGCCTCGGTTTCCATCACGGGTTCGGGCTTTCGGTGACACTGCCTGCGGCGATCGGGCGGCAGGCCTCTGCTGACTTGCTCTATACCGGGCGACGCATCGGTGGAGACGAGGCGTTCGCGCTCGGTCTCTGCGACCGGCTGGCACCTGATGGCGAGGTGCTCGACCACGCCGTGGCCTACGCCGGGGAGTTGGCCTCCGCCGGACCGTTGGCCGTGCGTGCCATCCGTGCCACGTTGCGCCAAGGCTTGCTCGAGCGTGTGTCGGAAGCCATGGACCACGAGCGCACGGAGCAGCTCCGCCTCAGACACAGCGACGACTTTGCCGAGGGCGTGCGCGCCAGCGCAGAACGCCGCGAGCCGCGCTTCACCGGGAAGTAGGGAACGAACGTGATCGGGCGGGACCCCGAACCGTGGCGCAACGGGTGACCGACATGGCGACGCCGGACCTGCACGCGATGAACCGCGGCTTCGAGTGGGTTGACCACCTCGGGCCGTTCCGCAGCATCACTGAATCGCAGGCCCGGCACTACGACTCGGAGGGTTTCTTTCTCCTGCGGGGAGCCCTGACGCCTGGAGAGGTCGACGCCCTGGTCGAGACGATCGACCCGTTCGAAGAGGTGCAAGAGGCGGCGCTGCGGACGCTCGAGGGCGGGCGCCTCTTCATCGCTCGGGCCGGGGAGATCACGTTCACCGTCCATTTGGTGACCCGCTCAGCCGCGTTGCGCGAATTCACCTGTCGCCCTCCTCTCGTCGACGTCTGTGCCGACCTCCTTGGTCCCGACGTCCGTCTCTACTGGGATCAGGCGGTGTACAAGAAGCCTGGGACGGAAGCGCCATTTCCTTGGCACCAGGACAACGGCTATGCGTTCGTCGAGCCACAGCAGTACCTGACCTGCTGGATCGCCCTCACCGATGCGACGGTCGAGAACGGTTGCCCATGGGTGGTTCCCGGCCTGCACCGGCGCGGCACGCTCGCCACACCGCCCGTCGGACACGGGCTTCGTCTGTCTGACCGACCCAGAGAGTGCGGTGCCGGTCCCTGCGAACCGCGGCGACATCGTCGTCTTTTCGTCGCTTACACCGCACGCGACCGGGCCCAACCTCACCGGTGAGGTGCGCAAGGCCTACATCGTCCAGTACGCGCCGACCGGCGCCGACGTTCTCCGTCCCGGTGTGGACGGGACGGTGGCGCGAATCGCTGCCGACGACCCGGAGCGCCAGTACGAGGTGCTCCGCCGCGGCCTGCCCGTAATGCCCGTCGACAACTCGGGGAGTGAGTAATCGACCTGAGCGCGGCGGCGGGCGCTCGCGCCGCGGAATGGCCGAGAGTCTGGCCGCCGCTACGGACGACGAGGGCCCACATCGTTGACCGTGTAGTCGTGTCGTGTCGTGTCGCTTGGACGCGGCGAACTGACGCACCTTCAGGGCGGAGGGGCTCGACGCTGTCGTACCGCCAGAGTTCGCCGAGACGGCCTTGAACGTTGTGATGGCCGAGTAGACGGTGGTCGCAGTCGTTGTGGACGTGTTGGGTCGGCCCGGTTCGTGCAACTCTGCCAGCGTGATGTGCTTGCCGCGGCGCGCGGTGCGCCGGCCCGCGACCGTCGCCCGCCCGCCCCAGGGGTGGCTGCGCCCGGTTGTGTCGTGCCACCAGGTCGCAGGGTGGCGGGTGCTCCACCAGAAGGCGCGGTGGTTCGAGATCTGGCGACCGCGCTCGCAGTGCTGCTGCGGAGCCCCACCACGGTCGCCAGGAGGCCGCCGCCGGCGACGGCGCCTCGCGGGGTGGCCCAGCGCCAGCGAGCGCCAGGGCTGGGCGTCGGCATTCCAGCGGGGGATTGGTCAGGGGTGTGATCGGCTGGGTTTGGGATCATGATGTCTGCTCCTCTGGTCGTGTGGCTTGCACGCTGATCTGCTCATCCGATTCGGCTCGTCAGGGTTGACGGTTGCAGCGTGCGCCCGCGTCGTCAGCCCGCGCTGCATGAGCGCTGTGGAGCGCCTGCGAATCGGGAACCGACCCGGTGATGACGTGTGACTCCACTTCGGCCTGTCCGGCCTGAGGCCGGCCGTCGGGCTGGCTCGCTGACCTGGGCGTTCGGACTCGCAGTAGGGTGGCGGGCAGAGCAGGGCGCCGCGACCCGACGAGCAACCACGGACAGCAGGGGGCTTCCATGACACAGACCGCACCGGTGCAGAACTGGGCCGTCGACTTCGACGTAATGGATCCGCAGTACCTGGCCGATCCGTTCAGCATCTGGGACGAGCTGCGTTCGACGTGCCCCATCCCGCACACCAATCGGCGCAAGAGCAGCTGGATGCCCCTTCGCTACGAGGACGTGACCGCCATCGCACACGACATCGAGCATTTCAGCTCGCTCAAGGTTGCGGTGATCCCCGGGGACGAGGATGAAGATCCCAACGCCGACTTCGAGGGTCCCAACCTGGAGTACGGCCTGCCGCCCATCTCGGCGGACCCACCTCTGCACACCTGGACGCGCCGACTGCTGTTGCCGTGGTTCTCCCACAAGCGCGTCGACACCTACGAGGACATGACGCGTGACCTTTGCCGCAGTCTTCTGGACCGCTTCGCCGACGCCGGGCACGCCGACGCCGCGGCCGACTACGCGCAGCAGATCCCGGTGCGGGTCATCGCCCGCATCCTCGGTGTCCCTTCGGACATGGCCGACACTTTCACCGGCTGGGTACGTGACGTACTCGAGTTCGCCGACGATGCGGAGCGCCGTCAGCGTGGTGCGGAAGGGCTCCTCTACTTCTTCGTGAATCAGCTGGAGCAGCGAAAGAACAACCCGGGCGACGATCTGTTGAGCGAGCTTCTGCAGACGGAGGTCGACGGTCAGGCGGTCGACGACGGCATCGTGCTCGGCATGGCCGCGCTCGTGCTGATCGCGGGCGTCGACACGACGTGGAGCGGCATCGGCTCCTCGCTCTGGCACCTGGCCACGCACCCTGAGGACTGCAAACGCCTGGTGGCCGAGCCCGAGCTCATGCCGACCGCTCTCGAGGAGCTGCTTCGGGCCTACTCACCCGTCACCATGGCCAGAGAGGTGACCCAGGACTACGAGTACGCGGGCTGTCCGATGAAGGCAGGGGACAAGGTGCTCATGAACTTCCCGGCCGCGAACCGCGACCCCGAGGCGTTCGAGGATCCCGACGTCGTGCAGCTGGACCGGGCGCACAACCGCCACGTGGCGTTCGGTTCGGGGATCCATCGCTGCGCCGGGTCCAACCTGGCCCGCATGGAGCTGCGCGTGGCGCTCGAAGAGTGGCTGGCTCGCATCCCGGAATTCTCGCTCGCACCGGGCGAGACCATCACGTGGGCCGGGGGCCAGGTCCGGGGCCCGCGGATCCTCCCGGTCGTGTTCTGATGAAGGTTCGCGTCGAATCCCGACAAGTGCCAGGGACACGCACGGTGTTACGGGCTCGCACCCGAGGTCTTCGACGTCGACGACTACGGGCAGGCATCGGTCATCGTCGACGAGGTGCCGCCGGAGCTCGAGGAGAAGACCCGGCTGGCCGTGGCGAACTGTCCCGAGTTCGCCATCGAGATCGTCAGCGAGTAGCGACCAACGAGGATCGAGGAGCCGGCGACCGGGCATCGTGGCGGGCCCAACCGTCCTTCCGAATGCCCCTAACTGGTTCCGGCGCGCCGTCGCCGTGCCGTCGGCCGACGATGAGGTCGAGGTCGGAGGCTGCCGCGTTCATTACCTGGTCTGGGGTGAGCAGGGCCGGCGCGGCCTGGTGTTCGTCCACGGCGGCGGTGCACACGCACACTGGTGGACACCGCTCGCCGCCACCTTTGCGTCGGCCTACCGTGTCGCCGCCATCGACCTCTCAGGTCACGGCGACAGCGGACACCGCGATCTCTACGACGTCGAGCAGTGGGCCGATGAGGTCGCCGAGGTCGCGGCGCACGCCGGGATCGATGGCACGCCCGTCCTAGTCGGTCACAGCATGGGTGGTTTTGTCACGATCACCACCGCCGCTCGCCACGGGGACCGCCTTGCAGGCGTCATCGTCTGCGATTCACCGGTTGTCGAGGCCGACCCGGAGATCAGCGCCTACCATCTGCGCGAGGCGTTCGGCCGGCCACGCACGTACCCGTCCGTCGACGACGCCATCGCGCGCTTCCGCACCGTCCCGATCCAGGAGCACTACCTCGACTACGTGGTCGACTTCGTGGCCCGCCACTCGCTCAAGGCCGTCGACGGCGGCTGGCAGTGGAAGTTCGACCGGCGCATCTTCGAGCAGTTCGGGCCCGGCGTGCGCTCCATCGCCGCGCCCTATCTGAGCGAGGTGCACTGCCGACTCGCGCTGCTGCGCTCCGAGCGCGGGCTGGTCACGCCCGACATCGGTGCGTCCATGTACGAGAAGCTCGGACGGGTGACCCCGGTGATCGAGATCCCCGAGGCCGGCCACCACGCCATGCTCGACCAGCCGCTGCTGCTTCTGACTGCCTTGCGCACCCTGCTGGCCGACTGGGACCACTCCGAGCCGTTTCGGCGCTGACCTCGCCCCGGGGCGATCCCTGTCAGGCCGCGGTGGCCAGCGCGACGGCCTCGGCCTCGGCCCCGGCGGAAGCCGAGCGCACCCGCCGGATAAGGGCGAACGACGCCACCGCGGCGGCCGCGAGCACAATGGCACTGAAGGTGAAGGCGGCCGTGTAGCCGTGGAGGGCCCCGGCTTCCCGGGCGGCCGGCGAGGTGCCGTGTGCCACCAGGTACGACGCGGTCGCCGTCGTCGCGATCGTGTTGATCAGGGCGGCCCCCATGGTCCCACCCGTCTGCTGGGTCGCGTTGACGAGTGCGCTGGCCACGCCGGCGTCCTCGGGACTGACCCCGATCAGCGCCGTGCTCGACATGGCCACGAACGCCAGGCCCATGCCGAAGCTGACGATGACCTCGGCCGGGAGGACGACCGAGACATAGGCGGAGTGCACATTGAGGGTGGTGAAGAACGCCAGCCCGATGGCGGCCAGGGTGAGTCCGCCTCCCATGACGGCGCGTGGGCCGAAGCGGGGTAGGAGCCGGCTGGCGACGGTGGCGCCCGTGATGATGCCAAGCGAGAAGGGCACGAAGGCGAACCCGCTCTTGAGGGCCGAGTAGTGCAGGGTGCCCTGGAAGTAGTACGTCAACGAGAGGAACGTGCCGAGCATGGCTGTACCGACGAGCAGCGAGGACAGGAACGAGCCGCCCCGATTGCGGTCGAGCACGACGCGTAGCGGGAGCAGCGGGTGCTTCGCCCGGAGCTCGATGGTCACGAAGGCGAGGAGGAGCACCGCGGCAGCGGCGAACAGCGCGAGCGTGATCGTCGACGCCCCAGCCGTCTGTGCCGGCCTTGGTGAAGCCATAGACGAGTGCGAGGAGACCGCCGGTCACGGTGGCCGCTCCCGGAAGGTCGTAGCCGTGATTGGCCGAGCCGCGGCTCTCCGAAACGACGCGGAGCGCTCCGACGGCGGCCAGGACGGCGATGGGCACGTTGATGAGGAGGGTCCAGCGCCAGGACGCGAACTCGGTCAGCGCCCCTCCGAGGATGAGGCCGATGGCAGCACCACCCCCGGCGATGGCGCCGTAGACGCCGAAAGCCCGGGCCCGCTCCCGCGGCTCGGTGAAGGTCACGGTGAGCAACGAGAGCGCGGCAGGTGCCATGACGGCGGCGAACGCGCCCTGCAGCGCGCGGGCGCTGAAGAGCATGGCCGAGTTCTGGGCCAGGCCGCCGAGGGCCGAGGCCGCGGCGAAGCCGAGGAGGCTGATCACGAACATCTTCTTGCGTCCGAAGTAGTCGGCGATCCGGCCGCCGAGCAGGAGCAGACCCGCGAAGGAGAGGGTGTACGCGGTCAGCATCCACTGGCGATTGGCGGTCGAGATGTGGAGGGCCCGCTGGGCCGAGGGCAGGGCGATGATGACGACGGAGGCGTCGAGCACCACCATGAGCTGGGCCACGGCAATGACCGCGAGGGCCCTGAAGCGGCGCGGGTCTGGGGCGGGGACGGCGGAGCTCTCCGCCGGCGTGCGGTCGATGGTCGGTGGTCATGGCGATTTCCTCTCCTCGTGGTCCTCTCCCAGTTGTTCCTCGCGGCCTGACCGGACCTTCGAGGTACGCATGGATCGGCTCCGACGCCTTGGGTCCCGGGCCGTTTCGTCCGGTTGACCCCTGTTCAGCGGGATCCGATTCGGTCTAGAATCGGAATCGGAGTTTCGGTTCCGCTTACACTATACGGAACTCAAGTTCCGCTTGTCAACAGGATGGAGGTGGTTCGTGGGCCGGAAGTCGACCGTACCGGGGGGCTGTGACACCGCCCTCGACACCGCCCTCGACACCGCCACGACCGGGGTTGCCTGTCGACCCTTGCGCGCCGATGCACGACGCAACCGGACTCGTATCCTCGACGCGGCAGAAACCGTCTTCGCCTCGGAGGGGATCGAGGCGCCGGTCGACCTGATCGCCGAGAAGGCGGGCGTCGGTGTGGGAACGCTGTACCGCCACTTCCCGACCAAGGAGAAGCTGTGCGAGGCGATCCTCCTCGACCGTCTTGCCTCATTGACCGCTGATGCGTGCGCTCTCGCCGACGCGGCGGACGCGCCCGGTGCGTTCTTCGGGTTCCTCGAGCACGTCGTCGAGGAGGGGGCGGCCAAGCGCGACCTCCTGGTGGCGGTCACCGGGACCGGTGTCGAATTCGAGCAAGCGGCAGCCGGGGTCAAGGACGAGCTTCGACACGCGGTCGACGTGCTGTTGCGGCGCGCTCAGGAAGCCGGCGCGGTGCGTACCGACGTAACTGCCGACACGGTAGTGATGCTCGTGGGCGCCACATGCCAGGCGTCCGGCCACGCAGGGAGCACCTCGCCCGGAGCCCTTCTGTCCATCGTCTGCGACGGGCTCCGACCCCCCGGGGGACGCTGAGTCGGGTAGACCCAGCGCTCCCGCGAGTTACCCTCGCAGCCGGTTTTCACGCTCCGGGCCCAACGCGGCGAGGGAGTCGATCGGGCTGCGTAGGGCGAGCCCGCCATCGCACTCCAGCACCTGTCCCGTGACCCAGTCCATGCCGTGGAGGGCCACGACTGTGGTGGCGATGTCGTCGGCCTCGCCGAGTCGGCCGAGGGCAGTCCGGTCTGCAACACCGGCGAGCCAGGGTGAGCCTTCCACCGTCGAGGCCGCCCCGTGTCCGAGCATGGGCGTGCGGGTGACCCCCGGTCCCACGCCATTCACCCGCAACCCGAGCGGGCCCCACTCGGCCGCCGCCACCTTGACGAGCATGGAGAGTGCCGCCTTCGACGCGCAGTAGAAGCCCATACCGGGGTCGACCAGTCTGGCGCTCACGCTCGATACCGCAACGAAGGAGCCGGTCACGTCCTGCTCGACCATCGCCCCGACCCAAGCCCGCATGCACAGCCAAGGACCTCGCGCGTTCACGCGCATCACCCGGTCGAAGTCGTCGGGTGTGCCGTCCACGAGGGTGCCGAAGTGGCCGATTCCGGCCGTCACCGTGACCCACCGCGGCACGCCCCAGCGGAGGCTGGTGACTCCGACGGCCTCATCGACTTCGTCCGGTTCGGCGACATCGCAGGTGACGTCGCGATCTCCTTCGATGTCCCAGACGACGGCTGTGGTGCCCTCCGACCGGTAGCTGGACGCCACCGCTGCTCCGATGCCCGAACCGCCGCCGATCACCAGCGCGAACGGCTCGCTGTCCTGGGTCATTGTGCTCCCTTCGAGTCCGTTCAGAGTAGGCCCTTCCATCCGGCCGGTTCGAAACCGGCTCCCTCCAGAACGAGCTCCAGACCGTTCGCCGACGGCCAGACGGTACCCGGCCGGGTGAACGCAGTCTTGGATCAGACGACGCTCTCGTACGCCGAACGTACGCGCCGCTGCCGTATGGGGGAGTATGTGTGTTCATGAAAGCAGCGGTGTACTACGAGACCGGATCGCCCGACGTGTTCCGCTACGAGGATGTGCCCGATCCGACGCCTGGTCCTGGCGATGTCATGATCAAGGTGGAGGCGGTCAGCATCGAGGGCGGGGACACATTGAACCGTCTCGGTGGGGAGTTGACCCGGGTCCCTCATGTCGTCGGCTACCAGTGCGCGGGCACAGTCGTCGCGGTGGGCGACCAGGTGCGCAATTTCGCGGAGGGAGACCGCATCGTCACTGTCGGCCTCGACGGGTCGCACGCCGAGCTGCGAGCCGTGCCCGAGGCCTTCGCCTGGCCGATCCCCGACGGGCTCGCCACCGACGAGGCGGCCTGTGTCCCTGTCCCTTTCGGCACCGCCGACGACTGCCTCTTCGAGTTCGGCCATCTGCAACAGGGAGAGACCGCGCTCATTCACGCCGGCGCGGGTGGTGTGGGGATCGCGGCGATCCAGATGGCCAAGCGAGCCGGCGCGCGCGTCCTTGCGACGGCCTCGAGCGACGACCGGCTGGAGCGATTGAAGGAGCTCGGCCTCGACGAGGGAATCAACTACGCCACCTCCGACTTCGTTTCCGAAGCCCGTCGGCTGACCGATGGTCGTGGGGTCGACGTCGTCGTGGACTCGGTTGGCGGCACAACGTTGCAGGGAAGCATCGCCGCGCTGGCCTACCGCGGCCGTTGCGTCACCGTCGGTGATGCGGGCCGCGCACCGGCCGAGCATCTCGAGATCTCCGGTATGCGTCCGAACAATCAGACGCTGTCGGGTTATTTCCTCGGAGCCGAATTGCTCTTGGCACCGCGGGCGCACGCCATGATCGCAGGCCATCTCGAGGCGGTGGCGCGTGGCGACCTCCGTGTCGTCATCGACCGCGCCTTCCCGCTGTCAGACGCTGCGGGTGCGCACGCGTACATCGAGAGCCGCCAGGCCTTCGGCCGTGTGATCCTTCACCCCTGACCCGAGAGTCACAGAGCCCGAGACCGCTAGTCGGCGCCGGTGGTCTCGAAGTCCTTGACCCGTGCCCGCATCAGCGCTTTGAGGAGCTTCGTCGGGAGCGGCCGGTCATAGGGGAGCTTGATGAAGCCCTCACCCGCCTCGTAGCCGGCTTCCTCGACTGCGGCCTTCTGGGTCGCGAAGAACGGCGGGGAGAACCGAAGCGAGCAGTGGTTCTTGAAGCCCTGGAGCATCCAGAGGTTCGTCTTGTCACCGCGGACGTACACGGGAAGGTTCCATTTGAGTTCTTCCCGCGCCTTGGGGTCGGCCTTGTGACTCAGCTCCCTCAGTGTCTCGAGGTGCGGCCGCTGCGCATCGTTCAGTTTCGCGAAGTAGTCATCGACGCTCGTTCTCTTCGGCATCGGCATGGCCAAAGAGTACCAATCGCCAGCCGGTCTCTCGGGCGAAGAGTGCACGAGTCGTTGCGAGCGCTCACTCGTGGTCAGATCGGTGCCAGTTCGGTCTGCGGCTCGGTCTGCGGCTCTGTCTGCGCGCTCGCCTCCGGAGCAGGCTTGCCGTTGACGAAGATCGCGCTCACGGCGGCTGCAATCACGAGGAACACCGCACCCACGGCAAACGCCACCGTATAGCCGTGCACGAGGCCGGCAGAAAGCGCCTGGCGGCCGTGCACGACGAGGAAGTTCGCAGTCGCCGTGGCGGCCACGGTGTTGAGCAGCGCCGTGCCCAGAGATCCGCCGACCTGCTGGGTCGTGTTCACCATCGCGCTCGCCACTCCGGCGTCGCGCGGTTGGACGTTGGTCAGCGCCGTGTTGCTCAGCGCCGGGAAGGCAAACCCGAGGCCCAAGCTCATGAGAAGTTCCGGTCCGAGGACCGCGGCCCAGAAGGACGAGTCGACACCGATCTGCGTCAGCCACCAGAGGCCACCGGCGCCCACGATCAGCCCGGAGGTCATGGGTATGCGGGGACCCACCCGCGGGACGATCGCCGAGGACGCACCGGCGGCGACGACGATGCCGGCGGCGAACGGGAGAAAGGCAAGTCCGGCCTTGAGTGCCGAGTAGTGCAGAACTGTCTGCATGTAGTAGCTGAGGAACACGAACATCGCGAAGAGGCCGGCGCCGAGCAGGAACGAGGCCAGGAACGACCCTCCACGGTTTCGCTCGGCGACCACCCGCAGCGGGAGGAGCGGATGGCTCGTGCGGGTCTCGACCAGGATGAATGCAGCCAGGAGCACGACGGCGGCACACAGGAGGGTCAAGGTCGGAGCTGAAGCCCAGCCGTCCGAGCTCGCTTTGGTGAAGCCGTAGACCAGGCTCACCAAACCGAGGGTCGACAGCAGCGCTCCTGGGACGTCGTACCGGGTGTTCCCTTCCGAACGGCTCTCGTGGACCACACGAGTCGCGGCCCACGCGGCGGCGATGGCCACGGGAACGTTGACCAGCAGGCACCAGCGCCACGATGCGTACTGGGTCAGGAGCCCGCCGGCGAGGACGCCAATGGCTCCCCCTGCCCCCGACACCGCGCCGTAGGCACCGAAGGCCTTCGCCCGTTCAGCGGGATTGTCCTGGAATGTGATCGTCAGGATAGAGAGAGCAGCTGGTGCCATCAGGGCGGCGAAGGCGCCCTGGAGCGCTCTCGCGCCGAACAGCATGACCTGGTCCGCAGCCAAGCCGCCCAATGCAGATGCCGAAGCGAATCCGATCAGGCCGACCACGAACATACGCTTGCGACCACCGAAGTCCGCGATGCGCCCACCCAACAGCAGGAGGCCACCGAAGGCGATGGTGTACGCCGTGATCACCCACTGGCGGTTCGCCACCGAGATCCCGAGATCCCGTTGAGCCGAAGGCAGGGCAATGGTCACGATGGACGCGTCCAGCACGACCATCAACTGCGCCACGACCACGACGGCGAGGATTCCCCACCGCTTCGGGTCGGGCTCGGAAACCGTCGCGCCAACGACGTCGTGCGGTTTGGTGTCGCTCACAGCATCTCCCGTGGTCCAGGGCTGTCTCGCAGCCAACCTAATGACGGTATGTGAGAGTTGTGACACATTTCGTCGGCGAAAACGGGCGAAGTCCACGTCGCGGCGATCTCACCGCTCTTCGTCCGTGCAACGACCAACACGTTGACCAACGATCGCCTGGAGGTCAGCTCGCCGCTCGAAGTCCGAACGGAGACCGCTACTCTCTCCGGGTCTGCGTCCGACAACCCGTGACAACGCCGGCGCGACGTCGAAACCTACCGGTGGAGTTCCCACGGGGGTGTAGGGGCTCGCTGAAATGACCAGCTGACGATCCCAGGGCCCTGGTGACGTGTCGCTCACGCCTCGGCGGAGCTATCTCCGTCGAGTTGCCTTCGGAATCAACGTGACGCTATGGAATTCTCGGTGCGGGGAGGCGGCAGCGAGCCGCGCCGGTCAGGAAGCCGTGCCGAGGGGGGCGATCACCGCGTACCCGAGAACGAACGCCTCCGCATCATTTTGGTACGACGTCGACGTCGATGAGCAGTCGACGGTGGTGATCGTGATGCCGTTCAGAGACGTTGCTGCCGGTGCGCGCACCGGCCCCCGTACCGAATCAACGGGGCACGTCGGGACATTGAGGTTTCCCTGCGGCAGCTGCTTCTTCGGGTACGTTCGGTTCACCAGTGCGCTCCGGTGCGAGCGCACCCAGGTCCGGACTTGGCTCACTCCCTCCGTGAAATCCGGCGCGAGACCGTTGTCGACACCCTGGCTTGCTGCGAGTGCGGGGATCCCGAGCTTGACGGCCATCCGGGCTGCGCCGACGGTCCCGGAGAGGTCGGCGAGGGGACCGATGTTCTGGCCGAAGTTGATGCCGGAGACGACGAGATTGGGTCGAACCGAGATGCCGTGATCTTTGATGGCCCAGATGACCGTGTCGGCGGGATAGCCCGCCACGGCTCGCGCTCGGGTAGCCGGACGCCGTCTTCGCCTTGGTCACCTTGAGGGCACCAGCAGTGGTCTTGCCGCCGGTACCACTTTGGTTTGTGAGGGGTGCCACGACGATGACGCGCGTCTTGGGCATCGAACGTAACCCCTGCACCACGGCGTTGATGCCCGGTGCGCTCACGCCGTCGTCGTTGGTGACCAGTACCGTGAGCGTCTCGGCCGGGGCGGCTGACGCGGCCGGAGCGCTCACGGCGACGCCACCGACAGCGATTCCCGTCGACAACGTGAGTGCCGACACGATGGCGAGCCCGATCCTCCGATGGGCAGCCGTAGTGATTCGGCATCGACGGCTCGGCCTTGACATGCGCATCCCGTTTCCTCAGATTTCGCGGCAACCGACTGCTCGGCAACCCATGAATTGAGCGGCCGAACTATAGATTGGACGCGCCTACCATTTTCGTCGGGTTCCGACGCGGTACGGCGGCATGCCGTCTTGAGCGTGCCGGGCAGGGCGTGATTCGAGAGCGGCGACAGAGCCGGCAGACGTTGTCGCTGGGGAGCGCGGAGCGAGGAGCGCGGAGCACCGGAGCGAGGAGAGCTGAGCGCTCAACCCCGGGCGGGACTCGAAAGGTGGAAAGAGAGAAGATGTCCAGTCATCTCCCGTTCAGGAGCGCAGGGTGCGGTCCGGGCGCATGTCTGGACAGGGCGACGAAGGTGTCGTCAATGTGGACCACCTTGCTCTCGATCTCTGAGGCTGCGACCGCCGGGGTCAGCGGGCCGTACCAGCCGTACTGAACGACGTTCAGACCGACGACGCACCGCGCCAGCGCCGCTCGAAGGGCAGCCGCCACCGGCGAGGCGCGATCAGTTCGTTGATGGAGTCGGGGCCCCAGCTGCCCTTGGCGTAGGGCTGCACCGGGGGAGGGTTCTCGAGCAGGGGCGTCGAGAGCTCCCACAACCGCTCAATCCCTTCGGCCGTGTTGAACAACGTGTGGTCGCCCAGCATGGCGTCGTGGATCAGGCGCTCGTAGGCCTCGAGCACCTCGGCGTCCTCGCCCGTCTCGTGGAGGGCGAACTGCAGGCTGAGCTTTTCGAGCCGCATGCCAGGCCCGGGCTTCTTGCCGTAGAAGGAGAGCGACAGCTTCGACGAGTCGGCGAGATCGAAGGTGAGGTGGTCCGGACCCTGGCTGCCCACGCCCGAGTCTTCCGGGAACATCGACTTCGGGGGCTCTCGGAAGGCGATGGAGATGATGCGCTCGCCTCCTCCCAGCTGCTTGCCGGTGCGCAAGAAGAACGGCACTCCGGCCCAGCGCCAGTTGTCGATTTCGCATCGAAGGGCGACGAACGTCTCCGTGTTCGAGTCGGGCGCAACACCGGGGATGTCGCGGTAGCCGTCGTACTGGCCACGGACGACCTGGCTCACGTCGAGCGGCCGTAGGGAGCGGAAGACCTTGTTCTTCTCCTCGCTGATCGGTTGGGGAGCCAGCGCCGTGGGCGGTTCCATGGCCATGAAGGCCAGGATCTGGAAGAGGTGGGTCACCACCATGTCCTTGAACGCGCCCGTCGACTCGTAGAAGGCCACGCGGTCGTCGACCGAGAGCGTCTCGGGGACGTCGATCTGCACGTGGTCGATGTGATCGCGATTCCAGATCGGCTCGAAGAGTCCGTTGGCGAAGCGGAAGGCCAAGATGTTCTGCGCCGCTTCCTTGCCCAGGAAATGGTCGATGCGGAAAATTTGGTCCTCGTCGAAGATCTGGTGCACGGCGTCGTTCAGCGCGACAGCGCTGGCCAGGTCGGTGCCGAACGGCTTCTCCATGATCACCCGGGACCGCTCGACCAATTTCGCGTCGGACAGCAGCTCGATCACCGAGCGCGCCGCCGACGGGGGGACGCTCAGGTAGTGGAGCCGGCGCGGTTCACCGACGTCCATCTCCTGTTCGGCGCGGGCCACCGCCTCGGCCATCGCCTCCGGACCGCTGCTCGTCGAGCAGAAGCTCAGACGCTTCTCGAAATCCGCCCATTGGAGCAGCGAGATCCTGCCCGTCGTGAACTCGTCACAGGCGTGGCGCGCCAGCTGACGGAAGTCCTCGTCGCTGAGGTCCCTGGTTGCGCTCCCGATGATCCGGTACTCGGGCATCATCCCCACCTTCGACAGGTGAAGGAGACCCGGCAACAGCTTGCGCGCCGCCAAGTCTCCGGTCGCGCCGAACAGCACGATCACGTGCGGTTCGGGCAGCCGTCCAGCGTCCGCACCCTCCGCGGGCATGTCGCCTACGCCCCCGCCGCTGAGCGCGACCTGGCTCATGGCGCCGGTCGGCGCTCGTTCAACTCGGCCACGTTCGCGCCCATGATCTTCGGGACGGTCTCGGGGGGAAGCTTCTGCAGTTCGCGTACCCAGTCGGTCGGCTCGGGGAGTCCTTCGACGTGCGGCCAGTCGGACCCGAAGATGACCCGGTCGTCCCCCATCAGGTCGACGACCTCGTCCACGTCGTCCTCCCAGAAGGGGTTGATCCAGATGTGGCGTCGGAAGGTGTCGACCGGGTCCTCGGGGAAGTATCCCGGCATGCGGCGTGCCGCGGTGCGCAGCTTGCGGAAGAGGGGGGCGAGGAACTCCGATCCGTTCTCAACAGAGGCCACGCGGACGTTGGGGAAGCGTACGAAGAGCTTCTCGAGGATCAGTGTCGCCAACCAATCGTGCGCCGCGCGCTCGATGGACCACATCTTGATGCTGGGACGGGCCGGTCCGCTGCGGAAGGCCGCGGAGAAGCCGTCTGTGGCGTAGCCGTTCGACGACAGCCCGGCATCACCCGCGTGCACCACGACGGTGATGCCCGCCTCGTTGACTCGGGCCCAGAACGGGTCGAACTCGTCGGCGGCCGGCGAGCGCGGGCCTCCCGACGTCACCGGCGCCGCCGCCCGCACCACGACGGACCGCGCATCCTGGTCGAGCGCCCATTCGAGCTCGGCCACCGCAGCGTCGACGTCGGCCAGGGTGATGTAGGGCGCGGCGAAGATGCGGTCGCGGTAGGCCATGCCCCAGTCCTCGGCCAGCCACCGGTTGAAGGATCGGAACAGGAGCACGACCGCCTCCGGGTCGTCCCGGAGAGCCTCCTCGTAGAGCATCCCGAGCGTGGGGAAGAGCCAGACCTTCGCCAGCCCTTGCGCGTCCATGGTGGACAGTCGCGCCTCGCGGTCGCGGTACTCCGGCCGAATGGGCGCGGGCCGGCCCATCAACTGATGCATCGGTACGCCGTCGGGATTGCCCCGGAAGTAATCGGACAAGGCACCGGCGGGGGACACCGGATCGAATGTGGGGTTGGAGACCGCACGACTCACACGCCCTCCGAGCGCGGGGTAGCGGCGCCCGTCGATCTCGACCCACTGGATGACCCTCGGGCCCAACGCAGGATCGAGATGGCGCGTGAACGCGTCGAGGGCCTCGTAGTAGTGGTTGTCGGCGTCGAAGACGGGCGAGCCGACGCTGGGCATGTTCATGAGCGGATTTTCCTCGATGTCATTGCTGATGTCGTCTCTCGTGTCGTCGTGTCGTGTGTCGACGTGTCGTGTCGTGTCGTGTCGTGGTGCCGTCGTGTGGTGGTGCCGTCGTCTCGTCGCTCGTCAGGACCGCTCTCAACCCTATGCGCGCTGCGGTGGCCCGGCTGCGGTGTGCAGAGCATCCTCGGGGTCGACCGCCCAGGAGGGAGCCGACTCCCACTGTTCCCCGTACACCAATTCCGGGAGCGGACGTCGTCGCACCGGACCGTGACGGCCCTGGGGCCTCCCGAGGGTGATCGTCGCCATGATCTCCACCCGGTCTGGGATTCCCAGCAGAGCGCGCAGTTCGTTGGCCACGGCGAAGTGCCACCCGGTCAGCACGCCGCCGTACCCGAGCGCCCGCGCCGCGAGCAACAGGTTCTGGCACGCCGGGTAGACGGAGGCGCCGTCGCTTGGATGCATGACTTCGCGATAGGGCACGTAGCACGGCAGGATGAGGACGGGCACGGATTCGTAGGTGTCGACGTAGTGCTGCATGGTCCGCGCCATGCGCGCCTTGGGGGAGTCCCGATCCGCTCCCGAACCCGCGTCGTAGCCGTCTGCCTCGCGCTTCGCCGCCCAGAATCGTCGTGCGCCCTCGCCGATGAGACGCTTGGCCTCTTGTGCCCTGGGTCCGTCGGTCAGCACGACGAACCGGAAGGGTTGGCGGTTCGAGCCACTGGGCGCCCGGGTCGCCGCGAACAGGATGTCGCGCAGCGCACTCTCGGGCACGGGCTCGTCGCGGTAGCGGCGAATGGCGCGGGTTGTGACGATGCCCTCGTAGAGCGTGACGTCGTCTCGGTCCATTTCAGTCACGCCGCGCGACCCTACCAATGCCGATGCCCAATGCCGATTTCCAACGCCGATGCCGCGGCTCTTCCGGCTCAGGCCTCAAGTAGCCTGGCTCGCCGTGCCTTCAGCCTCCCGTCTGGTCCGCGCTCGTGCTCGTGGCGACGGGGGCGGCCGCACTGCTGGTCCCGATGACCCAGACCGCGGCCGGCAGCGCTGCGGTATCGACCATCCCTCAACTGACCTTCCTCCACGTCGTCACCCCGGCCGCTGGCCCCGACCGCACGCCGTACCTGGCCGACGCGGCGGGCCGCGAGGTGCTCCTGCACGGGGCGGCAGCCGTCGGCATGGAGGACGTCGCCTACCCGAACGCCGACGGACGGCCGGCGCTGTTCCCGATCTCGCCCTCCGCCTACGCCGGCCGGTGTCCCAAGGCCTCGCCGCTCGTTCCCCAGCCTCCGCTCTGCGAGACCGAGGCGGCGAAGCCCGCCTACCAGCAGTCGACCACACCGGCCAGTGGCGACGACTTCGCCCAGATGCGGACACTTGGATTCAACGTCGTCCGGCTGGTCCTCAACTGGAGCCAACTGGAGCCTCGGCCGGGCGCTTACTCCGCCACCTATCTCGATCGTGTGGCCCAGGTGGTCGGTTGGGCGCACCAGCAGGGCATCTACCTCATCCTCGACATGCACCAGGACCAGTACTCGCGTTATATCCTTCCGGCCCACAAGGCATCGGCGCCCTCGGGGTGCTCGCCCTCTGGTGGCAGCGACGGTGCGCCCGGGTGGGCGGTCCTGGCCGGGGGCAAACCGGGCTGCGCGCTTTATGGCATCGACGAGCTCAATCCGGCCGAGTCGGCAGCCTTCGCCAACTTTTGGCAGAACAGCCCGGTCGAGGGACCGAGGGGGCAGGCGCCGGGCACCGGTCTCCAGGATCACTACATCGGTGCGATGGCCGCCTTGGCAAGCCGCTTCGAGAACGACCCCACCGTGCTCGGCTACGAGCTGATGAACGAGCCCCAGCCGGGGTCGACCGGGTCACTGCCGGCGGCCAACGGCTTCCAGGCGAGTAGCACGGAGCTCTATCCCTTTTACACCCGGGCCATTGAGGCGCTCACCGGAGTGCGCGACGGCCTTCCCACGTGCCCCGCGACGACACCCACCTCGCTGTCGAACGCGTGTGCCTACCCCAGGTTGGCGTCGGTAAGCCGCCAGCAGATCTTCTTCGAGCCGCTCGCCTACCGAAACCTGTTGGACTTCTCACTGCAGGTCAGCAAGCCCTTCACCGCCTATGCGAACATCGTCTTCGCACCGCACGTCTACACCTACGCCTTCACGTTCGAGCAGGACCTGCTCGGGCTCCCGGCCAAACCGGGCGGCTACCCGCCCGACTTCAGCTTCGGCTACCAGACGGCGGAGGCAGAAGCGCAGGCGATGCACTCAGCCGTGTTCGTGACCGAGTTCGGCGACTCGTCGAGCACGGACGCCACCATCTTGGCGGGCGAGCTGTCGGCACAGGAATCAACCCAGACGGGCGCCACAGTGTGGGCGTGGAAGGGACTTTCGAGGAAGCCCGGCTCGTGCTGGTGCACGCGCTGGCAGCTCTCGACGTACCAGACGACCTCGAACGGCACACCGGGCAAGGGCAGCCCGCACGCGCAACCATCTCCGAACGACCTTCTCATCGGGAGCCGGCAACGACAGCTGATGCGCGTCTGGCCGACCGCGACCGCCGGGCGACTGGGTGCCTACGCGTACGACCCGACGACGCGCGCGTTCGTGATGGTGGCCACCTCGACGGCTCAGGGCCGGCGTGGTGACCGCCAGACCGACACCGTCGTGTACATCCCTTCGGATGTGCGCGGCCCTGTCCGTGCCAGCGGGAGCGCGAGCCTCGACCGCGTCGTCGGCGCTCCGGACGGGAGTCGCCGGGCGTACATCACCACGACTCTCCTGCCGGTCCCCAGCAACGCCACGCAGGTCTACCGGGTCACTGTCGGCACCCCGTCGGCCGCCTTGACGAGCCGGGTGGCCGCCGAGGCGGTCACACCACTCCCGCCGATCAGTGAACCCGCGGCGCGCGCCATGGCCCTCGGCGCGCTCACGGCAGCCGAGCATTCGTCGGACAAGTCATTGGCGGCGAACGCGCAGCTCGTGCAGGGCCTGGCCGGCATCGTGCTGGGATCGACCGACCCCAACGTCTGACGGCGCTCAGCCGGCCGCCGACGCCCGCTCGACGAGGCCGGTGTAGAGGTCGGTGTAGAGGTCGGGCCGACGCTCGTCCTCGAGCAACGTCGCCAGACCCTCGCGCGCTTGCGCCAGGTGGAGGTCGATCCGGTGCACCAACAACTCGGCCGGGCTGGCGCATCCCGGCACGGCGGTGCTGGCTTGGGCGACCACGGTGCCGGTGGGCGCGATGATGCGGCTCGCTCCGAGCAATGTGGAGGTGGAGTGCGAGCCGGCCTGATTGGCCTGGATCCACCACTGGCTGTTGGTCAGTGCCAGCGCCGGCTGCAACAGGTCCCAGGCGGTCGCGGCCTCGACCGCCACCGCGGTCGGAGCCACCACCAGGCGGGCGCCACGCAGCGCGAGGGTTCGGGCCACCTCGGGAAAGTCGCCGTCGAAACCGACGACGAGACCGACCCGGCCCAGACCGGGGTCGTCGAACGTGGTGAGGACGTGCCCCCCGAGCGAAGACCGACGGTTCCCGTGTCGGCGGGTAGAGATGAGCCTTTCGGTGCCAGGCCACCAATTCGCCGCTGGGGTCGAACACCAGTGCCGTGTCATGCAGCCGGCCGTCGTCACTTAGCTCGGGAACGCCGCCGGCCGCCACGTACATGGCGTGGGCGCGAGCGGCGTCGGACAGCTTCTTGGTTCGCGGCCCGCGGAGTGGTTCGGCGTCGCGTCGCGCGTCGGCGGCGAGGCTCTCGGGGTCATAACCGCACGACCACAGCTCGGGCAGCACGAGGAGCTCCACACCGCGTGAGGCGGCGGAGTCGATCATTCCGAGTGCCACGGAGAGGTTCTGTTCCGGCTCGCCCGGTGTGGCCAGCCACTGTGCCACCCCGACGAACAGATCTCGCTTCACGTCGCCACCTGGTTCGTGCTCCTCGCGCCACGGTCGTGGCCGTTCGATGGGACAGTCCGAAAGGTAGGGCGGCAACGTTCGGGGACGGTTTCTCCCTTGTGAACGGACTGTTACAAACGCGGTGTCACGAGGAAACAGACATCCGACGAAGCTGGATGCGAGAGAAGGGAGATACGAGGATGGCGGCGAGCGCGGAGGCGGGCGAGTACCGGGAATCGGACGCTCAGAGCGGTCGCAGCGCCATGATCGTGATCAGCTCGTAAATGACGTGCGACGCGGCGATGGCCGTGATCTCCGCATGGTCGTACGCGGGTGAGACCTCGACCACGTCGCCCCCGACGACGGTGGCGGCCAGGAGACCGCGAATCAGCGCGAGCAGCTCCCGGC
Source organism: uncultured Acidimicrobiaceae bacterium (assembly GCA_963824445.1). Lineage (GTDB taxonomy): Bacteria > Actinomycetota > Acidimicrobiia > Acidimicrobiales > RAAP-2 > Bog-473. Next base: position 208,269 of record CAWGPG010000008.1, read on the forward strand.
TGGTCAGCCCTCCCGCCTCGGGGGTCCCCGTGCCCGGTGCGTGCGCAGGATCGAGGACGTCGATGTCGACCGAGACGTAGACGGGCGCGTCCGCCACACGGTCAAGCACCCGCTCCACCACCGCAGCCGGCCCCAACGCGGCGACGTCGTCCGTCGTCACCTGGGCATACCCCATCCCCACGTCCTCGCTCAGATCGTCAGGCGAGTAGAGCGGCCCGCGCAGTCCGACGTGGATGCTCCGGTCAGGACGGAGCAGACCCTCCTCCCAGGCGCGGCGGAAGGGCGTGCCGTGTGTGTAGCGCTCTCCGAAATAGGTGTCCCAGGTGTCGAGGTGGGCATCGAAGTGGATCAACGCCAACGGCCCGTGACGGTGCGCCGTCGCCCGGAGCAGTGGGAGCGCGATGGTGTGATCGCCTCCCATCGCGACCAAGCGGCCACCAGTGGAGAGCAACGCGTCGGCGCCCGCCTGAATCTGCTCCACCGCCGCCTCGTTGTCGAACGGCGAGCAGGCCACGTCACCCGCGTCCACGACCTGGGCCGACTCGAAGGGGACGGCGTCGAGGGCCGGGTGGTACGGCCGGAGCAGTCGAGAGCCCTGGCGTACGGCGGCCGGGCCGAAGCGCGCGCCCGGTCGGTAGCTGGTGCCGCCGTCGAAGGGCACGCCGGCGACCGCGATATCCCAACGGGGAACCGATTCGGCCGTCGGCAGGCGGGCGAACGTCGCGATCCCGGCGAATCGGGGTGTGACGGTGGCGTCAGCCGGGCCGACCCGAGGCTGCGCCGGGTCCATCAGTCGTCGATGGCCTGATAGACCAGCGCTCGCAGCTGGGCCCGGAAGGGGTAGGCGACGGAGGGGAACAGCTGGGTCATGAAGACGACGAAGAGGTCCTCGGCCGGGTCGACCCAGAATGCGGTGCTGGCGGCGCCGCCCCAGTAGAACTCTCCAGCCGATCCGGCCATCGCGGTCGCCGCCGGACCGAGCCCGACGGCGAAGCCGAGGCCGAAGCCCACGCCGTCGAAGTTGGCCTCGCCGAAGCCGCCGACGGCCACGTCCTGGAGGTCGCCTCCTCCCGGCAGGTGGTTGGCCGTCATGAGCTCGAGCGTCTTGCGACCCATCACGCGCCGGCCGCCGAGTTGGCCGCCGTCGGCGAGCATCTGGCAGAAGGCCACGTAGTCGTGGGTCGTCGACACGAGCCCGCCGGCCCCCGAGAGGTACGAGCGTGGCCGCATGATCCCGTTGGCGAACGGTCCTTCCATCAGGCGCGGCGTGTTGGCGGGACGGTACTCGTAGCAAGCGGCGAGACGGGGGAGGGACTCCTCGGGTACGTAGAAGCCAGTGTCGACCATACCGAGGGGCCCGAAGACCTCGCGGTCCAGGTACTCGTCGAGACGCAGGCCCGACAGGATCTCGACCAGGCGCCCGACGATGTCGGTCGAGATTCCGTAGTTCCAGTGCGTGCCGGGGTGGAACTTGAGCGGGTGCTCGGCCAGCAAGGCGGTCACGCTCTCGAGCGTCTGGCCGGACCCGAGTCCGGCGCGCGCCTCGGCGAACGCGGCGTCGATCGGGTTGTCCGGGAACAATCCGCCCGGCAACCCTGTCGTGTGCATCAACACGTCGCGCATGTTCATGGGACGCTCCGGCTTGACGAGGGTGACGCGGTCGTCGTCGCCGACCACCCCGACTTTGAGCGTTCGCCATTCCGGGATGTAGCGGTGCACCGGATCGAGCAATTGGAACTGGCCTCGCTCGTAGAGCTGCATGAGCGCGACGGAGGCGATCGGCTTGGTCATGGAGTAGATGCGGAAGATGGCGTCGTCCGCCATCGGGGTCCCCCGCTCGCGGTCCATGAGCCCGAGCGACCGGTGGTACGCAACGTGTTCGCCGCGCACGACCGTGATCTGGCAACCGGCGATCTTGCCGGTGTCCACGTAGTTCGAAGCGAAGTGCTCGGTGATGCGCTCGAGCCGCGCTTCGTCCATGCCGGCTGCCTCGGGTTCGACCTTCATCACCGCTCCTGCCTCTCCATGCTCCTCCGGATGGCCGACACCAGGCAGACTCCGGTGCTCTTCTCTCCGGGCACTCGTGCCTTCATGCCTGCTGCTTCTGCTTCTGCTCCCGCATATACGCCGCCGTCCCCTCCAGGAACTTGCCGACGTCCTTCGCCTTGGAGGCTGCGATACCGGCGAAGTACTCGGGGACGTACACCTGCGCCGCCCCGGACTCGAGGCCACCCAGGATGGCGTCGACGCATACCGACACCGGTTCTGCGGCGACCGGCAGGTCGGGTACGTCGTTGTCGGGCAGGGTGAAGAGCTCCGTGTCGATCACGGCGGGGTAGACGACCATCACCTTGACGCCCGTATCCCAAAGGTCCACCGCCATGGCTTCCGAGAACGCGGTCAGCGCCGCCTTCGACGCGTCGTAGGCGGCCTCGCCGGGGGCGCTCAGCGTGGCCGCGATGGAGGAGACGTTGACGATGGTCCCAGAGCCCCGGGCCAGCATCTGTGGCAGCAGGTCGAGGGTCAGCCGCATGGGCGAGAGGTAATTGACGTGCATGACGGCGGTGACCGTGTCGATGTCGAGCGCCGTGGTGTGCCGGCGCTTGGGGATCCCGGCGTTGTTGACCAGGAGGTCCACCCCGCCGAAGGCGTCCATCACGTCGACCGCCAGCCTGTCCACGGCGTCGGGGTCGGCCAGGTTGACCACCCACATCCTGCTGTCCGGCGAGTGCTCCATGCAGCGGCCCACGACCTCGTCCAGGAGCTCTGCCCGCCGGGCGCAGATGCCCACGACCGCGCCCCGCTCGGCCAGTGCGACCGCCAGTCCCGCCCCGATGCCCGACGAGGCACCCGTGACCAACGTGCGGCATCCCTGTAAGTCCAAGGCCATCGTCCACCTCACTCTCGCGCGTGCCCTGCAAGCCACCTTAGGCACGGCGGGCCCGGGGTGCCATCGGCGTTCACTCGAGCGCCCCCGATGATGAGTCCGATTGCCATGGAACAATCTTGAAGCGCTCTGCACTGCACGGCGTCACCAGGGACGAAGGTCGCCTATGGATGCGGGCTGCGCCAGGGCGAACTGCTGACTCTGCGCCGCTCCGACGTCGACCGGCGAGCCAGGGTGGTCCACGTGCGCCAGAAGCGCCAGCAGCTCGACTCGGGCGAGATCATGGAGAGCGAGCCCGAGTCGGAGGCCGGCAAGCGGACGGTGCGCTCCCCGAACTGCTCGTCCACGAGCTCCGGACGCACCTGGCCAGATTCGTGGACAAGAGCGCTGGGGCCTACGAGTTCACGTCCTCGGACGGTCCGCCAATCGAGCGGAACAACTCCGCAAGCATGTCTGGCTGCCCCCGTCTGTGCCATGTTTCGGGACGCTCAAGAGAGTGATCTCAATGAGTCGAGGTATCGTTCACAGAGCGCTCTCTATGGATCATTTCCGAGGTCGGAGGGTGAGAAGCCAGTGGGCTCACCCGGAAGGCACCGATGCTGACGAGGTGGCACTCGATTGGCTCGCTCCGACATCCGCCCCGGCATTTTTTCCGTTCTCAATACCTTGGGTGGGATCTGTAGAACCCCATGGTGTTCAGATCGGACAGCACGAGGCGCCGGAAGAAGCGGCATCAGTGTGCCGGACTTGAACATCCGTTCACGTCGAAGACGAGACCGAGACCGCTTGCCGTGCGTAGATACCTCGGATGGGCCGGATCGGGTTCCAGCTTCTGTCGAATCCGATTCGTGAAGACGCGTACGTAGTTGGGATGGCCGCCCGAGGGCCTCAGACCTCCTTGAGAAGCTGCTCCCGGGAGACAAGGTGCCCTGGCTGGCGGAGGAACAGCTCGATCACTCGAAACTCAACTCCGGCGAGGGGAATCTCGGAACCAGCGGGATGAAAGGCTCTCCGAGCCGCGACGTCAATGGTGAAGTCGTCGGTCACGATCGGAGCAGGTTCTCCGTGGCGCTGAACTCGACGAAGAGCGGCTCGCAACCGAGCCAGGAGCTCCTCAACTCCAACTGGCTTGGCCATGTAGTCATCCGCCCCTGCGTCAAGCACAACCACAACATGCTGCTCTTCGGCAACCTCGGTACCACAAGGACCGGTACGTCGGTTTGAGCTCTCAGCTCTCAGCTCTCTTATCAGCTGCACAGCGTCGAATGGAGCAGGGTCAATGAGGACGGCATCGCCACGTTGATTACGCAGATACGTGATCGCTTGCGTCACAGTCTTGACGGTGTGCACGTCGTAGCCGCCGTATCGGAGCGCGGCGATCTCCATTCGTCGCGAGCCCTCGTCAGGGTCGACGAGCACGACGGTCATCGCCGGCAGGCCTAATGGTCTTTCTCATGCCACGAACTCGTAGAGCGGGTTGAGAATGATCAGCGTGCCGTGCTCCATCGCGGGCGTGCCTTCGACTTCGATGCAACGACCCGGCACCATCCCTCGGATCTCGAGACGACCCACGAAGCGGAGCACGGCGGTCCCTGTCCCGTCCCTGAACTCGACGTCGAGTCTGACCCAGGGTCGGTTGAACGCGGTCACGCGAACGACCCTCCCGGCCATGGTGGTGCGCCTTCGGCGCCCGGCCGCCGAGATGGCGGTGAGAATCACTTCAGCTTGGCGAGGGCCTCGTTGAGCTGAAGCACGTTCACGAACGACGATCCCAGGAAGCCGAGTGGCTTGCCCTGCGTCTGCTGGTTGATCAAGGTCCGCAGGCGGGAGGTTGTGATTCCCGTCGCCCGGGAGACCATGGGGATCTCGGCGAACGCGTCCTGCGGCGTGATGTCGGGGTCTAGACCGCTCCCCGAGGTGGTCACCAGGTCGGGCGTGGGGTTGACGCCGCGCGCCCTCCAGTAGGCGATCAGCTTTTGGGTGTTCTGCAGCAGGGTCTCGGAACGGGGCCCGAGGTTGGTCGTCCCGGACTCGCCGGCGTTCAAGACCCCTGGCTTGCCGGGGATGTTGTTGGCCTCCAGCGGGTTGTCCCCTCCAGCGGCGGCAGGGCTGGACGACCCGGCATAAGGCCCCAGGTTGTCGGGACGTCCCTGGAACACGCAGCTGCCCAACCGATGACCGGGGCAACGCGTCTGCGACCAGTCCTGGCCGATGAGCCTCGAACCGTTCGCCGTGAGGGAGCCGTCGGCCTGGCCCCGGAAAAAGGCCTGGGCGACCCCGGTGCCGGCGAAGGCGTAGAGGAAGCCGAAGAAGACAGTGAAGACGACGACGGAGATGATGGAGCGACGAAGATGGGTGGTCATGTGAGGCTCGCTATCAGTAGGCGTGAAGGGCGACAAGGATGATGTCGATGAGCTTGATGAAGAAGAACGGCACGATGATCCCGCCCACACCGTAGATAAAGACGTTTCGGCGAAGGATTGCCTCTGCGGACGCCGGCCTGAATCTCACTCCTCGCAGCGCGAGCGGAATGAGCGCCACGATGACGAGGGCGTTGAAGATCACAGCCGAGAGCACAGCACTCTCCGGGCTGTGCAGTTTCATGATGTTGAGCGCGTTGAGCTGCGGGTACGTGGCCACGAACAGCGCCGGGATGATGGCGAAGTACTTGGCGATGTCGTTGGCGATGGAGAAAGTGGTCAGCGATCCCCGGGTGATCAGCAGCTGCTTGCCGATTTCGACGACGTCGATCAGCTTGGTCGGGTTGGAATCGAGGTCGACCATGTTGCCGGCCTCCTTGGCTGCGGTCGTCCCCGTGTTCATTGCCACACCCACGTCGGCCTGGGCGAGAGCCGGCGCATCGTTGGTGCCGTCGCCGGTCATGGCCACGAGCTTCCCGCCCTCCTGCTCGTGCCGGATCAGCTCCAACTTGGCCTCGGGGGTCGCCTCGGCCAAGAAGTCGTCGACGCCTGCCTCTTGGGCAATGGCGGCAGCCGTCAGCGGGTTGTCGCCGGTGATCATGACCGTCCGAATCCCCATCTGGCGCATTTCGTCGAACTTTTCGCGGATGCCGAGCTTCACGACGTCCTTGAGCTCGATCACACCCAGAACCGTGGGGCCGTCGGCGACGACAAGTGGGGTGGACCCGCCCCGGGCGATGCGATCGACGATCTCTTGGAGCCCGTCGGGCGGCGTGCCGCCCTGCTCGACCGCCCAGGTTCGTACCGAATCGGCCGCACCCTTCCGGATCTGCCGGCCATCGACGTCGAGTCCCGACATCCGGGTCGTCGCCGAGAATGGGACGAACTCGTGCGAACCGACGGGCAGCTCCCGCTCGCGAATGTTGAAGCGCTCCTTGGCCAGGACGACGATAGACCTACCCTCGGGTGTCTCGTCGGCCAGCGAGGCCAGTTGGGCGGCGTCGGCCACCTCCTCTTCCGTGTGCCCGTGGGCCGGGAAGAAGGCCGACGCCATGCGGTTGCCCAGCGTGATCGTCCCGGTCTTGTCGAGCAGCAGCGTCTGCACGTCGCCGGCGGCCTCGACGGCGCGTCCGCTCATGGCAAGGACGTTCCGCTGTACGAGCCGGTCCATCCCGGCGATGCCGATGGCCGAAAGGAGAGCGCCGATGGTGGTCGGGATGAGGCACACGAGTAGGGATACCAGGATGACGACCGACACCGACGCCCCCGAGTAGTGGCCGAAAGCCTGCAGGGTCACTACGACGGGGATGAAGACGATGGTCAGCACGGCCAGGAGGATGGTGAGGGCGATCTCGTTCGGGGTCCTCTGCCGATTGGCCCCCTCGACAAGGGTGATCATGCGGTCGAGGAAGGTCTGACCGCGCTCGGCGGTGATACGCACCACGATGCGGTCGGAGAGCACGCGTGTGCCCCCCGTGACGGCAGAGCGATCACCTCCGGACTCGCGGATGACCGGTGCCGACTCTCCGGTGATGGCCGACTCGTCCACCGAGGCGATGCCTTCGACAATCTCGCCGTCGGAAGGGATGAGGTCGCCCGCCTCGCACACCACGAGGTCCCCCTTGGCCAGTTCCGCGGCATGGACCCGGTGCTCAGAGCCGTCCGGCGTGAGACGGCGCGCCTCGGTTTCGGCGCGCATCCGGCGCAGGGTGTCGGCCTGGGCCTTCCCCCGCCCTTCCGCCATCGCTTCAGCGAAGTTGGCGAACATCACGGTTAAGAAGAGCCAGATCGTGATCGACCAATCGAACTTGCCAGGATGCGCGATCGACTCGAGCAGAGTGATGACCGTACCGACGAGCACGACGAACATGACCGGGTTCTTGATCTGCACCCGAGGGTCCAGCTTCTTGAAGGCATCGACCAGGGCTCGGCCCATGATCTGGCGGTCGAAGAGACTCCGAGACCCCGCGACGCCGTGTGGCAGGTCGCTTGGCTGGGATTGCGGTTGTGTCATCACTGTGGTCATTAGAAGAACTTTCCGTGACTGAGCTGCTCGACGATCGGGCCGAGCGAGACGGCAGGGAAGAAGGTGAGGCCACCGATGATGATGATGACGCCGATGGTCAGCCCGACGAACATGCCATTGTCGGTGCGGAAGGTCCCGAGCGAGGCGGGTACGGTGTTCTTGGCGGCCAGGACGCCTCCCAGCGCGAGGGCCGGGATCATGATCCCGAAGCGGCCGATCATCATGTCGATGGCGCCGACGATGTTGTAGAAGGCGGTGTTGCCGGTCAATCCAGCCATGGCCGACCCGTTGTTGTTGCCCTGCGATGTGAGGCCATAGAGGATCTCGGAGAATCCGTGGGGACCCGCGTTCAGCGGGCCGGCCCGCCCGGCATGGAGCGACACCGCGATGGCCGTGAACACCAGCACGGTGACCGGCATCACCACCGCGGCCAGGCCGGCCAGCTTCACCTCTCGGGCCTGGATCTTCTTCCCCAGATACTCGGGTGTTCGCCCGATCATGAGGCCACCGATGAAGACCGCGATGACGGCGTAGATAAGGATGGTGTACAAGCCGCTCCCGGTCCCACCAGGGGTCACCTCACCGAGCATCATGCCGGTCATCGGGCCGAAGCCACCCATGGGGTTGTACGAGTCGGTGGAGCTGTCCACGGCGCCGTCGGAGGTCTGCGTCATCGACACGTTGAACAGCGCGCTGGTGGTGTCGCCGAATTCGGCATTCTTCCCTTCGGTGTTGCCCACTGTTGAGTGCACACCGGCCGTCGCGATGGCCGGGTTGTTCTGGTGCTCGGCATAGGCCGTGAAGCCGACCCAGGTGCCGAAGATCAGGACCATGGCGATCAACAGGGCAGCGCCGTGGCGGATGCTCCCGACCATCTTGCCGAAGGTGTACGTCAGCGCGAACGGGATGGACAGCGTGAGCCAGATGTAGATGAAGTTCGTGATCGCCGTCGGGTTCTCGAAGGGGTGGCCCAGGTCGACGTTGAAGAACCCGCCGCCGTTGGTGCCCAGCTGCATGATCGGCCCCATGAAGCCTGCCGGTCCCCGCGGGATGGTCTGCGAGACGCCGTTCATCGCGTTGTGGATCGACACCGGCCCAGCGAGGGTCTGCACCGCGCCCAAGGCGACCATCACGATCCCCGCCAGGAAGGCGATCGGGAGCAGGATGTAGAGCATGCAGCGGGTGATGTCGACCCAGAAGTTGCCGATAGTGGGCGAGTTTCGGCGCGAGAAGCCCCGGGTCACGGCGATGGCCACGGCGATCCCGACGGCGGCGCTCACGAACTGCTGCACCGTGAGCACGCCGATCTGAGAGAAGTACGACATAGTCGTCTCGCCGCCGTAGTTCTGCCAGTTGGTGTTGGTCATGAACGAGGTGATCGTGTTGAAGCTGAGCGCTTGCGGCACGGCCCCGAAGTGCTGCGGGTTGAGCGGCAATGACCCCTGGATCCGCAGCAGCAGGTAGCCGACGGCGAGGAACACCCCGGAGAAGATGACGGTGGAGCCGGCGTAGCGCTTCCAGGACTGCTCATTGTCGGGGCTGGTTCCGAGCATGCGGTAGAAGGGTCGCTCCGCCCAGGCGAGGAAGTGGACACGGCCGTCGAAGACGGCGGCCATGTACGAACCCAGATACCGCCAGGCGAGACCCAGGGTGACGATCAGGACGACGATGGTCCAGAAGAAGCCCATGTCAGCTCAGAACCACTCGGGCTTGAACATGGCGATGCCCAGGTAGATGAACATCACGACGGAGATACCGAGCAGGACGCCCTGGACCCAGGTCATACCCGCTCCAGGCACCAGATCAGGCCAAGGAACGCCGCGGTAAAGCCCACGATTCCAAGTACTACGAGAAAGTCAGCCATGGGCTGTAACTCAACTGGACGCCCCATCAACAGGACGTGAAACAGATGCAATTCCGTATCAATAGGTTGTCAACGACCGCTGAGACCTCGTGGTTCGTCGGCCGTTCCTCGGTCGGGGGATCGTCGGGAGCCGGTTGGTCGTCGCCGACGGCACGCCGCGCCGCGACGGCGAGCTGCCGGTGATGTTGAACCCGCTCTACTCCTTCGCCGGTGCCGGGTGAACATCGGCGGCCAGTTGGTACCCGATGCCGGGGACGGTGCGCAACATCTGCCCCTCCTCGTCCCCGAGCTTCTTGCGCAGGCGGTGCGCGTAGACGCGGACGTAATTCGACTCCTCCCCGTAGCCGGGGCCCCAGACGTCCTTGAGGATCATGTGGTGCGTGCAGACCTTCCCGGCGTGGCGGGCCAGGTACGCCAGCAGCTCGAACTCGCGTGCGGTCAGCGGCATCGGCTGCCCGGCGAGCGTCGCCATGTGATGCACCAGGTCGACTGCCGAGGTCGCCCACCTGCAGCTCGGTGACCGTCCCCGCACCGTCGCCCTTGGCCGCGACGCCGTGGCGCAGAGCCACCCGCAGGCGCGCCTCGAGCTCGGCCATCCCGAAAGGTTTGGTGACGAAATCGTCCGCCCCTCCGTCGAGCGCCTCCACCTTGCGCCGCTCGTCGCCATAGGCGGAGAGCACCACGATCGGGACCTCGGAGAACTCCCGGATGCGCCGGCAGACGTCGAGCCCGTCCAGATCGGGCAGGCCCAAGTCCAGGATCACCAGATCGGGCGTGGCGAGAGCGACCTGGGTCATGGCCTCGGTCCCGGAGCGAGCGACGAGGACCTCGTCGCCGCGCGCGGTGAGCCCGATGCGAAGGGCCTTGAGCAGCGAGGGATCGTCGTCGACCACCAGGATCTTCGTCATGACTCGGCCTCAGGCGGGGGCGGGCACCACGGCGCTCGGCGGGCACGGTGAACGCCACGCGCGCGCCCAGATTCGCGGTCGGGGTCGACCCAGATGCGCCCGCCGTGCGCCTCGACGAAGGCCTTGGCGATGGCGAGCCCGAGCCCGGCCCGGCCCCCACCGCCGTTCTGGCTGAACATCTCGAAGACGCGCTCGCGCTCGGCCGGCGAAATGCCGGGACCGTCGTCGCGCCACGGCGACCTCCACCGTGCCCTGGCCCGGGATCACCCGCGCCTCGATGCGAACGACGCCGTCGGGCGGCGAGTGCCTCGCCGCGTTCTCGACGACGTTGGCCAGGACTTGGCTCATCAGCACGTGGTCGATGCGGAGCAACGGCAGATCCGGCGCGGCGTCGGTTGCGACCCGAGCTCGCGGCACCATGTCGCCGAGCGCGTCGAGCGCCTCGTCGACCAGCTCGTCGAACGGCGATGGCAGGTCGGGCGAAGTTCGAGCGACCCCGAGTCGATCCTGGTCATGTCCAGCAGGTTGGTCACGAGCCGCGACAGCCGGTCGGTCTGGTGCTCTATGAGCTCCAGGAGCTCGGCCCGGTCCTCCGGTGCGAGCCGGGCCTCCGGCTGGCGGAGGCTGGACACGGCCGTCTTGACCGAGGCCAGCGGTGTCCGCAGGTCGTGGGACACCGCGCCCATCAGCGCGCGATGCCAGACGTCGATCTCCTCGAGCACCCGGGCCCGCATGGCCTGGTCGCGGAGCCGCGCCCGGTCCACGGCGAGCGCGGCTTGGTTGGCGAACGTGCCGAGGAGGTCGCGCTCCGTCCCGGCCAGCCGCGCGTCCTGGAGCACCATCATCCCGACCGGTCGCTCTCCGACCACGAGCGCCACCGAAATGCGGCGGGGCGCCTCGCCACCGGACAGCCCGAGCGAGCGGGTCTGGCCGCCGCCCGAGGTCAATGACGACACGTCGTCCGCGCCAAGGGGGTGGCCCGCCGCTGCGGCTACTCGCAGCGGTCCGCCCCCGGGGCCGCCGTCGCCATCGGGCAAGACGAGCGCCGTCCACCGCGGGGAGAATGCCTCCTGCACGGTCGCGACGATGTGCGCGAGCATCTCGGGCTGGGTGAGGTCGCCGATGAGAGCCCGGGAGAGCTCGAAGAGACGCCGGGCCTCTTCCGTCCGCCGGAGCGCTTCCTCGCGGGCGTCGCGGAGCCGCGCGACCACCTGGGCCACGACGAGCACGACGACGACGTAGACGACGAGGGCGACCCAGTTCTGGGGAGACCGCACGGTGAGCGTGCCATAGGGCGGCAGGAAGAAGTAGTCGTAGGCGACGAACCCGGCGAAGGCTCCAACGGCGCCGGGAAGGAAGCCGCCGACGGCGACGCCCGACCAGCGTGGGCAGCACGAACACGAGCGCCGGGATGGTGAGGCTCACGTGGGCCCGGAACGGCAGCATCACCGCCAACAGCGCGCCCAGGGTGGCCAGCATGGCGCCGATCCCCAGAACCGTACGCTGGTACGTTGCCCTTGGAGCCAGGCTGCCTCGCATCACGTGTGTCACGGCCTTCCGTCGGCCGGCGCAGGGCCGACCCTCGAGTGTACCGAGGGTCCTTGGCGGGTTGAGCCGGACGAGGTGGAGATGAGTCGCACGATGGGCGAAGACGAAGGGGTTCGGCCGACCGGGCGCTTTCGCGTCTACCTCGGAGCCGCAGCTGGAGTGGGGAAGACGTGCGCCATGCTCGACGAGGGGTGGCGCCGCTTCCAGCGCGGCGCGGACGTCGCGGTCGGTTTCGTCGAGACGCACAAGCGGCCCTTCACCATTGAGCAGATCCGCGACCTCCCGTCCGTGCCCCGCCAGCAGGTGGAGTACCGCGGGTCGACCTGGGAGGAGATGGACCTCGACGCCGTCCTGGAACGACGTCCCGAGGTGGCGCTCATTGACGAGCTGGCGCACACCAACGTCCCCGGCTCAGGGCGGCACGCCAAGCGGTGGGAAGACGTGCTCGAGATCCTCGACACTGGCATCGCGGTGATCACGACGGTCAACGTCCAACACGTGGAGTCGCTCGCCGACGCCGTCGAGCGGATCACCGGGGTCGCCGTGCGCGAGCGGGTCCCGGACTGGGTGGTGCGCCGGGCCGACCAGATCGAGCTCATCGATTCCTCTGCCGACCAGCTCCGCCGGCGCATGCTCCACGGCAACATCTACCCCGAGCAGAAAGTGCCGGCCGCGCTCAATGGATTCTTCCGGCGCCGAGAACCTCGTGGCGTTGCGCGAGTTGTCGCTGCGCTTCGTGGCGGACGAGACCGAGGAGGAGCTGCTCGAGTATCTGCGCACGAAAGGCACCGGAGGCGAGCTGTGGGAGACGACCGAGAGGATCATGGTGGCGGTGACGGGGGCTCCGGGGAACGCGTCGGTAATCCGGCGGGCGGCGAGGATGGCGTCGAGGATCAAGGCGCCGCTCGTCGCGGTCCATGTCGTCTCGGGCGACGCCGACACGCGGGAGTCGGGCACCGACGAGCTCGAGGAGTTGGTCCGGGCAGTCGGTGGGCGATGGCAGACACTCAACGGAGACGACGTAGCCAAGACGATCTTCGCCGCGGCCGTGGACCAGCAGATCACCCAGATCGTGCTCGGCACGTCCCGACTCACCCGTTGGCAGTCCATGACGAGAGGCTCGGTGATCCAGACCCTCCTGCGCATGGCTTCGGAGAACGACATTGACGTCCACGTCATCGCCCGGCGCGACCAAGCCGAGCGGCCCGCCGCACAGGACGATGGCTGAGGCGCCGGCGATAGGGATCCGTCGTCGCCCACTCGGACGGCCGTCTACCCCCTGAGATCGGAGAAGGCGGCCTCGGCCGCGTCGCGGGCCGATGCCTGCATGCAACGGTTGAGGTACGCGAGAGCCTTGGCCCGCCGGGGGTCCCGGGCCAGGTACTTGGCGACCGCGACCGGATCGGCGCTGCCGTCGGGCTTGCTCAGCCCGAACACGGCCTGATCGACGATGCCCTCATCAGGTCGGTCGCTGATGCCGCGGTAGACCGACCAGTCGACGCCGGCTTCCTGGCAGACCTCGGCGACGCCGGCCGCCTCCATGTCGACCGCACCGAAACCGCGCTCGAGGATCGGCCGCCAGACGTCCTCGTCGTCGAACAGCCCTTCGGTGGTCATCAAACCCCCGGCGGCTGTCCGAGGCGGGATCGGACGGGTCACGTACTCGGGTCCATCGGGGTACAGCTGCACCCGAGCCGGGACGAAGAGCGAGCCGACCGGCAGCGCCGGGTCGAGGCCACCGGCGATCCCGACGACCATCACGTGATCCGTTGGTGCCGCGGCGAGCGCACGGCGAGTGACCTCCCGAGCGAGTTCCGGCCCCATTCCGGTGACGACGGCGTGCACCGACCACTCGCCGGCCGTGCCGGCATGGGAGAAGACCGCGTCATGAGGCGTCTCCTCCAACCCCCCCGCCTTCACCACGGCTTTGAGCTCCGGGCGCATCGGCGCGAGGATCACGACCCGCTGTTTCACCCCATCATCATGCCCTGACGACGGGTAGCGTTTGGCGACCCGTCGACGAAAAGGAGTGCCATGCCGAGCGCCGAGCAGGTCGTCCGGGACTTCTGTGCCGCCGCCAGCACGAGAGACCCGGCCGTGCTCAGGTCCTTCCTTTCGGAGGACGTCGTGTACCACAACATCCCGATGGACCCAGCCGAGGGGATCGACGCGGCCATGGCCGTGATCGACATGTTCGTGAACATGTGCGAATCGCTCGAGTTCGAGGTGCACCACCTCGCCAGTGACGGCTCGACGGTGCTGACCGAGCGCACCGACCGATTCACCATCAACGGAAAGTCGGCCCCCCTGCCCGTCATGGGTGCCTTCCAGGTTTTGGACGGGAAGATCACCGCATGGCGGGACTACTTCGACATGGCGCAGGTGACCGCCATGTTCGAAGCGGGGTAGCCGGAGTCCGTTACAGGCCGCAGACGTACCGGGTCGTCCAGGGCTCCCAGCCTCGCTCGGCGTAGAGCCGGAGCGCAGCCGAGTCCTGAACGGCCGGGGAGGAGTCCTCAGCCGGTGACGACAGACCGGTGAGGCTCTCCCACGTCCCGAGCTCGAACTGGTACGCGCCGCCACCATGCTCGCTGTAGTTGTCACCGGACTCGTGTTCGCGGATGCACGCCCAGTCGGCAGTGTTCGTGCTCGAGCCGTCGGACCCGCCCGCCGCCGGAGCAGGAGCAGGAGCAGGAGCAGGGGCGGCGGCGGGCGTTGCCGCGGCAGATGCAGCAGCCGCATGCGCCTGGGCTTGTGCCGCGGCCGCTTGTGCCGCGGCTTGCGAGCGCTGCGCGGCGACTGCAGCGAGGTATGCGTGCTCGGCCGCAACCTCCTTGAGGTAGTTCTCCACGGCTTGCTTCTCGACCGCCTGGTAGAAGGTCAAGAGCTTCGCTTGGTTGACCGCCTGTCGGAGCGCGGTCGGTTCCATGGAGGTGTTGATCGTCGGTCCCACCGGGGATACCGGGGCGGCCGGGGCCACCGGGGATACCTTGGTGACCTGACGTGTCACCTCGCGTCGGACGCCGGCAACGTGCCGATCGTTTCGGGCCGAGGCGGCCGGGCTACTGCTGAACAACGTGATTAGAAGTATGGGTATAGCAATGACGGCCACCGCCGTCGTGAGTGCAATGCGGATCCGCACGGCACCTCCCTTCGTCGGGCGCCCGTAGGCGCCAGGCTCTGCTCGGTGTAGGCGGGCTCCGGCCTTTGCATTCACGCCCCGACCGGAGAGCGGGAAGGCATCGTCCGATCTGGCTCAGCGCCGCAGGGTGTGCGGCCGGTTGTGTACAGCCCCTTCGGTTGTCCTTGCTCCTGCTCCTCGATTGTCAGTTGCACTCGGCGCAGGCGCGCCGATGCGTATTGGTCGATGTGGGGACGCACGGCAGGTTCACTGCTTCCGGATGATGCGGAGATCCGCCTCTTGGCATGCTCCGAAATTGCCGGTGCGTTTTGGCGGGCGACAATGTAGCAGCGTGATAAGACGATGTTACGGTCACGTTCAAAAACCCCCTTTGAGCAGGCATGTGATCGTCTTCACTTGGAAACGCCGTTGTAAAGGTCCTGGTAGAGGAACTGATTTCCGGTCAATGAAAACGCTAAGAAACCCCGCAATTTTTGAAAAAAGCCTCTGACCAGTACTTCCGTCTGGGTTCCAAGTGACTGTCAACGCCTGTGACCCGGCCGCGCTGAAGGCGCGACGGTGCATAAGGTCCAAGCCCGGCAGACGAGGATCGAGAAGGCGAGGAGGCCTCCGTGACGACGAGCGCGCCGGTCGTGACGGCGGAAGATCGCTACACCGTGGCGGGTTTGATCAGGCACCTCGCCCGCACCGTGTCCGACCAAGAGATGCTTGTGTGCGGAGACGAGCGGCGTACGTGGCGCGACGAGTACCTGCAGGCCTGTCGTGTCGCCAACGCCTGTGTTCGAGAAGGTGTCGTCGCGGGGGACCGAATCGCCTTCTTGGACCGCAACGGTATGGCGTACTTCGACCTGCTCTTCGGCGGCTCACTCGTCGGCGCGGTGAATGTTGCAGTCAATTGGCGATTATCGGCCGAGGAGATGGCCGCAATCATCCATGATTCGAGCGCGCCGCTGCTCGTCGTGCACGCGGACTACCTCCCCGCCTTGCGTGAGATGGAGAGTCGGCTTCCGGATGTTCGCCGCATCGTCGTCCTGGGTGGCGAGTCGTTGTCCGACGGGCGCGCGGTGTCCTTCGAAGAATGGCTCTCTGGTTGCGACACGCAAGATCCCGGCCATGTCGGCGCACCAACTGAGGTCAGCATGCAGCTGTACACCTCGGGCACGACCGGTCTGCCCAAGGGGGTCATGCTGACGAACGCGAACCTCGCCACGGCCATCGGCGAGGCGGGGGAGACGTTCACCATCGGGGACGACACTGTGAGCCTGGTGGCGATGCCGCTGTTCCACATCGGCGGGTCGGGGTGGGCGCTGTGCGCCATGTCTCGGGGCGGGCGTTCGGTGATCCTGCGCGACGTGGACCCGGCGCTCCTGCTCGAACTCGTGGCCCGAGAGGGGATCACCGAGATGTTCCTGGTGCCGGCCGTTCTGATGTTCCTGCTGGCCACTCCGACCCTGTCGAGCACCGACCTGTCCAGCCTGCGCATGGTCTTCTACGGCGCATCACCCGTTTCTGAAGACGTGCTCGTCAAATGCATGGCCGAGTTCGGCTGCGCGTTCTGCCAGGTCTACGGCATGACGGAGACGACGGGGGCCATCACCTCGCTGCGCTTCGAGGATCACGACCCCGACGGGCCCCGTCGCGGTCTGCTGCGATCGGCCGGAAAACCACACGGGTCCGTGCAGATCCGCATCGTCGACCCAGACTCAGGACGGGACGTCGAAGCGGGCCACGTCGGTGAGGTGTGGACGCGATCGGCATACAACATGGCGGGCTACTGGGCGAAGCCGCAGGAGACCGCGGCGACGGTGGACGAGGACGGTTGGCTGCGGACCGGTGACGCCGGGTACTTCGACGACGACGGCTACCTGTACCTGCACGACCGGATCAAGGACATGATCGTGACCGGCGGCGAGAACGTCTACCCGGCCGAAGTCGAGAACGTGATCCTCTCGCACCCCGACGTCGTCGATGCTGCGGTGATCGGCGTGCCCGATGAGCGGTGGGGCGAGACGGTCAAAGCGGTCGTCGTCGTGGCGCCGGGGACTGAGCTCGACGAGCGTGCTGTGATTGCGTATTGCCGAGAGCACCTCGCTCACTACAAGTGTCCGACGTCGATCGACGTCGCCGGCCTCCTTCCCCGCAACCCTTCGGGCAAGCTGCTCAAGCGCGAGCTGCGCGCCCCGTACTGGGAGGGCCGGGACAGGAGCATCAACTGAGTAGCGCTTGGCTCGCCGAGCCCTCTGCGGGCTAGCCGAAGGTGAAGTCGTAGGCCTGGAGACCGGGCGAGAAGCTCAACGTGAGCTCGCCTGTCTGGAGCGCCTTGCTCGAGAACAGTGTGTACAGCGTCGGGATGCCGGTGACGGTGACCGCCTTGAGGGGGTGGCCGTTGTAGGAGACGTCAACGCTGCCCCGCCCGCTCATGACGAGATACACGTCGTCCGCCGTGAACTGCAAGCCGATCGTGGCATTGCGGCCTGCTGTCGCCTCCTCGCTGTGGACGGTCCACCTGCCGCCAAAGGCGAAACTGTTCGAGGCGATGCTCGACGGGGGGTGATAGTTGATGGTCCGGTCGTACGCGGCAGGAGTCCCGACGGCGTTGTTCAAGCGTTCGTACCCGACGTAACTCTCCGGCGTGATCGCCTCGCTGGTGGGCGTGCGATCGGGGACGTCGGTGCGAGTGGGCAGGTCCATGACCCCGTTGGCGGAGAGAAGCATACGGATGTTGCTCTCCATGTTGCCGTACCCGCCTTCACCGAAGTCGTACGCCCGGACGATCCCGGTCGGGTCGATGAGGTACTCGGCCGGCCAGTACTCGTTGTTGTACGCGTTCCAGGTGGCGAGATCGTCGTCGACGGCGACCGGGTAGGCGATGCCCAAGTGTCCTGCCGCGCTTTCCACGTTGGACACCACATGCTCGAACGCGAACTCAGGAGAAGAGACGCCGACCACGACCAATCCGTCCTTGCGGTAGTCGTTGTACCAGCTCTCGACGTGAGGGAGCGCACGCTGACAGTTGATGCACGAGTATGTCCAGAAGTCGACGAGGACCACTTTCCCCCGCAGCTGGCTCAAACTGAGCGGCTGATTCCCCGGGGTGTTGAACCACGCCGCGATGCCCGTGAAGTTGGGCGCTCGCCCGAGGTTGGGGAGGTTCGTCTTGTTGGCCATGAACACGGGCTGCTTCCGGTCCGTCCCTGCGCCCGCAACGGCGTTGGTCGTCGTGGTGGTCGTGGTCGTCGCCCCGGCGGCGAGCTGACCACTCTGCGACTCGCCGTTGTCGGTCGAGGCGCACGTTGCCTTCTTCCCTTCGAGCCTGGCGTTCGCCGCGGCGAATTGGTTCTGATGCTCGCCGCTCAGCTGGCGCAGCTGGGAACAGGCCGAGCCGAGTGACTCGACGTGGTCCTCGAGCGCCGTCGTGTAGCCGGGCACGTCGCGCTGGAGGGCACCGAGCCAGTTGAAGGCGATGGCGAGCGTGGCGACGGCGAGCACGGCACCGGCCACTTTGCGGACGGTCGGCAAGTGCGACCGTAGCGACCTCCAATGCTCGGTGGCCCGTTCGGAGACCACGGCGAGGACGAGCAACGGCACCGTGACACCGGCGGCATAGACGAGTGTCACGAAAATGGAGGTGAACCCGACACGATGATGGGCCGCCGCGACCGAGATCGCAGTCAACACCGGCCCGGCGCAGGGCACGAAGACGAGACCCAAGCTGAGACCGAGCACGAAGCCTCCGCCTTCGTTGGCGTAGCGCGAGCTGCCCAGCCGCGCGAACGGCCGCTCGACCAAATCTCCTACGGCAGGCACCAAGAGGCTGACCGCGAGGATTCCGAGCATGACGACCCCGAGCCAGAAGAGGAGATCCTGTGGGAGGTGCAGGAAGCTCAGTACGGAGCTGGCGAAGAGGACCGAGAGACTGAAGCTGGTGACGAGTCCGGCGATGATCAGGTACGGGCGGGCGCGGCTGGTGGAGGAGGACCCCCCGGCCATGACCACCGGTACGACGGGGACGATGCAAGGAGAGAGCCCGGTGATGAGGCCTCCCAGGAAGGCAACGACGAGCAGCTCACCCACGGGCGTCGCTCGTCTGCACGCAACCGTTCACCGGGGCTCCTCGCTTTGGCCTTCCGACGCCGAAGCTAGCGGCTGCCGCCGGACGATCGTCGTCGACCCGGCACCCGAAGCAGACTGTCGTACGGTGATCAACGTCGATTGGATCTTCCTGGGAGCGGCCCTCGGAGCACTGGGAACCGCCGTCTACCTGCGGGACACGCTGCGCGGGACCACCAAGCCCAATCGGGTGACGTGGCTTCTCTGGGCCGTCGCGCCGCTGCTGGCTGCGGCAGTCGAGTTCAACGAGGGCGTGGGGCTGCGGACCCTCCCGACCTTCATGGTGGGATTCATGCCCCTGCTGGTCTTCGGAGCGTCGTTCCACGATCCGGGCGCGGTCTGGCGTGTGCGTCGCCTCGACTACGCCTGCGGCTTGATGTCGGTCGTGGGCACCGCGGTCTGGCTGGCGACTCGGAACGGCGTTCTTGCCATTTGCGCCGCCATGGCCGCCGACTTCCTGGCCGGAGTGCCGACGCTCATGAAGAGCTGGTCCTATCCGGAGACCGAGACGGTGCACACCTACATCGGGGCGGTGGTGAGCATGGGGATCTTGCTGTTGACCATTCAGCACTGGACCTTCCAGGTCGCAGCGTTCCCTGTCTTCATCATCTGTATGGCCTCGATCGAGTGCGTCCTGGTCGGCCTGGAGCCCGGTCCGCGGCTGCGCCGGACGCCTCACGAGCCCGCCACGGCCGCCGAGCCCTCGTGATCGGGCGCGTGAAGCACGTGTAGCCGTTTGCTAGGAAGGTGCTCCACAGCCTGAAGGGAGATTCGCATGCCTACCGCCCACGTCAACGGGATCGACGTCGAGTACCTGACGGAGGGTGAGCCGGACGATCCCGCTCTGCTCCTCGTCATGGGACTCGGCGCGCAGCTCACGGCGTGGCCTCAGGGGTTCGTCGACCTGCTGTGCGAACGAGGGTTCTTCGTCATCCGCTTCGACAACCGCGACTGCGGTCTGTCCACCAAGTTCGAAGGCACCCCTGACTTCCTCGCCCTCTTCGGTGGGGACGGGTCGTCGGCTTCGTACCACGTGGAGGACATGGCTGACGACGCCGCGGCACTGCTCCGTGACCTGGGCGTGACCCGGACGCACGTGGTCGGCGCGTCCATGGGCGGCATGATCACGCAGGCGCTCGTGATCAACCACCCGGAGCTGTTCTCTTCGGCCTGTTCCATCATGTCGACCACGGGCGACCGCTCGGTGGGCGCCCCGACGACTCAGGCCATGGAGGCGCTGATGCGCCCGCCGGCGACGAGCCGCGAGGAGTTCATCGACTCCAGCGTCGAGGGAAGCATCGTCATCGGGTCGCCCGGCTACCCGACCGACGAAGCAGAGCTGCGCGAGCGCGCCGGCATCGCGTACGACAGGTCCTACTGCCCTGAGGGCACGGGGCGGCAGCTGGCGGCGATCCTCGCCTCGCCCGACCGCACGGACGGCTTGCGCGGCGTGCGGATGCCGTTCCTGGTCGTCCACGGCGAGGACGACCCGCTCGTCACTCCGAGCGGCGGGCGGGCGACGGCCGCGGCGGTGGTCGGTTCGCGTCTCATGACCATCCCGGGAATGGGCCACGACCTTCCTGAGTCGCTGTGGGGCCCGGTCGGCGACGCCATCGTGGCGAACACGGAGCTCGCTTCCGTCTGACCCCACATTCCTCGAGTCACACCTCGAGCGCGTTGGCCGCCGCGACAGACGCGAACCACGTCGCGCTCGGCTTGGGGGTCCGGGCGAACGTCGTGCGGTCGACGCTGACGAGGCCGAATCGAGGTCGGTAGCCGAACGCCCACTCGAAGTTGTCGAGCAGAGACCAATAGGTGTACCCGCGCACGTCCACGCCGTCGTCGACCGCGTCCAGCAGACCGGAGAGCGCCTGGCGCACGTAGTCGACGCGCTGGTCGTCGTCGGTGGTTCCGATGCCGTTCTCGGTCACGAGCAGGGGCACCGTCCCGCCAGTGTAGTGCCACGCCCGGCGAAGACAGTTGCCGAGGGAAGCGGGGTAGAACTCGTAGCCCATGTCGAGCACGGGCACCCCTTCCTCGTAGCCGGCCCACCCGTCCGGCCCGATCAGCATCCGCGTGTACACCTGCACGCCCAGGAAATCATCCCCCTCGGTGGCATCGAGGAAGACGTCCTCGGCGTGATGACGGGTCTGTTCCAGTTGGCGCTCACCCCCTGGGGTGGCCTGATAGTCGGTCATCGAGAGAGTCAGGCCGACGGGCACACCCGGCGCGGCCGAGTGGATCGCCTCGACCGCGAGCCGATGGGCGTCCACGAAGTGCGCGCCGACGCGACGTGAGAGCCCGACATCGCGCTTTCCCGGGGGGAACATCCCCGCGTGCCAGCCCATGGTGGCGACGATGTTGGGCTCGTTGACCGTGCAGGCACCGGACATGACATCCCGTAGCGCCTCGGCGACGGCCGTGCAGAACCGGCCGAAGCGCTCGACCGCCACGCCGGACTCCCACCCGCCCTGGGACGTTAACCAGGTCGGCGTCGTGAAGTGGTGGAAGGTGACCACCGGGTCCACGCCCCGTTCACGGAGGCCGGCACACTGGCGCCGGTAATGGTCGAGTGCGGCACGCGAGATCTCGCCCTCCGCCGGTTCCACCCGACTCCACTCGACCGAGAACCGGTAGTCGTCCAGCCCGAGGGCTCCCACCAGGTCGGCGTCCTCCTGCCAGCGGTTCCACGAGTCGCACGCATCGCCTGACGGCTCGGCGCAGACTGACCCCGGCCTGTGCTCGAAGTCCCACCAGTCGTTATTCACGTTGCCGCCCTCAATTTGGTGCGCCGCCGTCGCCGTGCCCCACCGGAACCCATCGGGGAAGGCTCGCACCCTTCCCGTCGTCGTCATGGTGCGCCTCCCGCTCGTCCGTCGCTCGCGGGCAGCACGGTATCGTTGGCCGACGATGGCGTCACATTCCTCGCCGGTGACACGCGTCCCCGGTGCGCAGCCCGACGACCCCGGTGAGGCCAGCCCCTCCGGCGACGAACAGAGCGAGCCCATGGTCGAGGCCCGTGGCCTGGTCAAGCGCTTTGACGACTTCGTGGCGGTCGACGGGGTCGACTTCTCCATCGCCCGAGGCGAGTCCTTCGGCTTCCTCGGCCCAAACGGCGCCGGGAAGACCTCGACCATGCGCATGATCGCGTGCATCAGCCCGCTGAGCGGCGGCTTCCTACGCGTGCTGGGGCTCGATCCCGCCCGACATGGCTCCCGTATCCGGGCCCGCATGGGTGTGGTTCCCCAAGAGGACTCGCTCGACCTGGAGCTCACCGTGCTCGACAACCTCATGATCTACGGGCGCTACTTCGACATGCCGCGCAAGCTCATCCGAGCCCGAGCCGAGCAGTTGCTCGCCTTCGCTCAGCTCACGGAGCGTGCGAACGATCGCGTCGACCCGCTCTCGGGCGGCATGAAGCGCCGTCTCACCATCGCGCGGGCACTCATCTCGGATCCCGACCTGTTGATCCTCGACGAGCCGACCACGGGACTCGACCCCCAGGCTCGCCACCTCCTCTGGGACCGGCTGTACCGGTTGAAGCAGGAGGGCGTCACGCTGATCATCACCACCCACTACATGGACGAAGCGGAACAGCTCTGCGACCGCCTGGTTGTGATGGACAAGGGTCGCTTCGCGGCAGAAGGCACCCCCCGCGAGCTCATCGAGCGCTATTCGACGAAGGAAGTCGTGGAGCTGCGGTTCGCGCCCGGCCAACACGAGGCGGTCGCACCCTCGTTGGCCGCCCTGGCCGAGCGGTGGGAGGTGCTGCCGGACCGCATCCTGCTCTACACCGACGACGGCGACGCGGCGCTGGCCGACGTGATCCGCATGGGCCACGTGGCCCAGAGCACGTTGGTGCGGCGTTCGACACTCGAAGACGTCTTCCTCCGGCTGACCGGGCGCACCCTGGTCGACTGACAGTGACGAGCACCGCGAGCCGCGTTCCAGAGGCGGCCGGAGCACGTTCATCACTCGACGGGGTCGCGGGAGCGCGGCGATTCCGCACCCCGATGTGGCTTCGCGCCGCCGGATACTGGGGCTACCAGTACAAGCGGACCTGGCGTAGCTCCATCGTCACCAGCTTCCTCATCCCGGTCCTGTACCTCGCCGCCATGGGCGTCGCCCTCGGCACTCTCATCGACCAGCACTCCCACGGCGTCGACGGTGTCAGCTACGTCGCGTTCCTCGCGCCCGGATTGCTGGCCGGCACCGCGATGCAGATCGGCACGAACGATGCCACGTACCCGGTCATGGGCGGCATCAAGTGGATGCGCACGTACTTTGCGCAGCTGGCCTCACCCCTCTCCGTGTACGACGTCCTGTTGGGCCATTTGGCCTGGATCGCGGCGCGCCTCGGCATCGTGGTCACCATCTACCTCGGGGTGATGGCGGCCTTCGGCGTCGTCTACTCCCCCTGGGCCGTATTGGCACTGCCCGCCGGCGTCCTGACCGGGATGGCGTTCGCCGGCCCGATCAGCGCCTATGCCGCGACATTGGAGACCGACGCCCCCTTCACGACGCTGTACCGCTTCGCCATCATCCCGATGTTCTTGTTCTCGGGAACCTTCTTCCCCATATCCCAGCTCCCGACCTGGCTCCAGGCGGTGGCCTACCTGACGCCCCTGTACCACGGAGTCGCCCTGTGCCGCGACCTCACGTTGGGTCTGGTCTCGTGGCCCGACCTCGGGCACGTGGCCTACCTGGCGCTGTGGGCAGGCGGCGGCTATGCCCTCGGACGCCGCACCTTCGCCGCTCGGCTGGTGGTGTGATGGCGGCGACACGAACCCTCCCCGACCGGCGACCCCCCGGGATCGCGGCGCGGATCACCCCGTTGGCGTTCCTCGGGGGACGCCACGCCGGCCGGGTGCTCGAGCGCAACGTCCTGGTCTACCGCCGGTCCTGGATCTTTCTCGTCTCGGGGTTCTTCGAGCCGCTCTTCTACCTGCTCTCCATCGGTGTCGGCCTGTCGCATCTGGTCGGGCCTATTTCGGTCGACGGCCAGCTCGTGCCCTACACGGCGTTCGTCGCTCCCGGTCTGCTGGCCTCGTCGGCGATGAATGGCGCCATGATCGATTCGACCTTCCTCGTCTTCTTCAAGTTGAAGATCGCCAAGACGTACGACGCCATGCTCGCCACCCCGCTCGGTGTCGGGGACGTGGCCCTCGGCGAACTGGGATGGTGCGTGCTCAGGGGAGCGCTCTACTCCGCGGCCTTCCTGACCATCATGGCGATACTCGGCTACGTGGTCTCCCCGTGGGCCGTGCTCTGCTGGCCCGCCGCCATCCTCATCTCACTCGCGTTCGCCTCGGCCGGCATGGCCGGGACCACCTACATGCGGACGTGGCAGGACTTCGACATGGTGTCGCTGGCGTTCATCCCGCTCTTCTTGTTCTCGGCCACCTTCTACCCGCTCACCGTGTATCCCGGTTGGCTCCAGGCCGTGGTGCGGTGCACGCCGCTCTATCAGGGCGTGGTCCTCGTCCGAGCCGCGGACCTGGGCATCTTCGGGTGGTTTCTCGTCCTCCACGTGATCTACCTCGTGGCGATGGCGATCGGGGGCATGGCGGTGACGCGCCGGCGGTTGGGCCGGCTTCTCCTGCCGTAGTCGCCTGCGGTCGCAGTGGATACCGTAGGGCCGAATCCAACCGAGAGCGCCAACGAAGAAGGGTAGAAGAGCCGGCGATGAACATCGTGGTGAGCAACGTCAAGGGCGGGGTGGGCAAGACCACCACCGCGGTGTACCTGGCCGCGGTGGCGGCCCAGCGCGGACGCCACCCGATCGTCCTGGTCGACGCGGACCCACAAGGGTCGACCGCCGAGTGGTACGACGCCGAGCCGTTCGAGGGCGTCGAGCTGATCGAAGGCCCATCGGTCCGCACCGTTTCCAAGGCGATGAACCAGGAGGTCGGCATCGTGGTCGTCGACACGCCGCCAGGAGAAGGGACGGTCGTTCAGGCCGCGCTGGCCCGGGCGGATGCCGTCGTCATCCCGACCAGAGCGGGTGGCGTGGAGCCGAACCGCGTCGTCGCCACTCTGGAGATGACGCCCCGCAACATCCCGGCGGGCGTCGTCATCTGCTCGGCCCGTCTCGGCACGAACGACCTCGACGCCACCATTGCCTGGTGGCGCGAACTCCAGATCCCGGTCTGGGGCATCGTGCCCGAGCGCGTATCCATCGCCAGCGGGCCGGCGGCCGCGCTGTCGACCGAGGGGATGGAGCACTACACGAAGGTCCTCAAGAAGGCGACCGCCGCCGCTCGCTGAGGGCGCTTCGCGTCGGAGGGCCGGCATCGCCGGCAGCCCCGGTAGCCCGCGACGCTTTCGGTCAGACCGGGATTCGTACCTCCAGGAAAAAGGGCTTCCGGCGCGGATCCTCGCCGCAATCCGTTGAGGGAGGCAGGAATAACAGGGCATTTCTGCCGCCCGTTCGCTAGGGTGCGGGCACATCCTTGCAAAGGGGGGGGCACGTGGTACATCTCGATGCGACCGTCGCTCACAAGCAAGTTGGCAGCAAGGGGCTGAAGGGGGGAGCGCTCGGGCTGATCTCCTCGGTCGTGGTGGGCGTGGCCTCGACGGCCCCGGCCTACAGCCTGGCGGCGACGCTCGGCTTCGTCGTCATCGCCATCAAGGGCCTGGGGGCGCCGATCATCACGATCCTTGCCTTCATCCCGATGCTGTTCATCTCCTACGCCTACAAGGAGCTGAACTACGCCGACCCCGACTGCGGCACCACCTTCACCTGGGGGACGCGCGCGTTCGGGCCCAAGACGGGCTGGTTCGGCGGGTGGGGCATCGTGGCGGCGGACATCCTCGTCATGGCGAGCCTGGCCCAGATCGCCGGGCAGTACGTCTTCTTGCTCTTCGGCGCCGGCGGCATCGGGCACAATGCGTCCAGCGGCTGGGTGCTGCTCGTCGGGATCGTCTGGATCGTCGTCATGACGGCCATCTGCTACATCGGGATCGAGATCTCGGCCAACATGCAGAAGGTCCTGCTCGGCATCGAGCTGACGATCCTCATCCTGTTCTCGATCGTCGCCCTCATCAAGGTCGGCGATGGCCACGCGCCCCCCGGCCACCTCACGCCGAGCGCCGAGTGGTTCAACCCCTTCCACAACCTCTCGTTCACCAGCTTCATGGTCGGGTTCACGCTGATGCTGTTCATCTATTGGGGCTGGGACACATCGGTCTCCGTCAACGAGGAGACCAAGGATTCGCGCCGGACGCCCGGCCGAGCGGCCGTGCTCTCGACGCTGATCCTGTTGGTGACCTACACGCTGGTGGTCATGGCGTCGCAGTCCTACGCCGGCATCGGCACTCACGGCATCGGCCTCGCCAACCCCAACAACTCGGGCGATGTGATCAATGTTCTGGGAACATCAGTCTTCGGCACGTCCGGCATCGGGTGGTTCATGACGAAGTTGCTGCTCCTCATGGTCCTTTCCTCCGCGGCGGCTTCGACACAGACCACGATCCTGCCGACGGCGCGGACGACCTTGTCCATGGCCACCTACAAGGCGATCCCCGACGCGTTCGGGCGCGTGCACAAGCGCTTCCTGACGCCGACGGTGTCCACGGTCGTGATGGGCGTCGTCTCCATCGCGCTCTACGTCGCGATGAATTACTTGTCGAACGGGAGCAGCGTGATCGGGGACTCGGTCACTGCCCTCGGGGCGATGATCGCCTTCTACTACGGCCTCACCGGGTTCGCCTGTGTCTGGTACTGGCGCAAATCCTTGACCGAGAGCAGCCGCAACCTCTGGCTGCGCGGCATCCTCCCGCTGGCGGGCGGCGTGATCCTGTGGTTCGCCATGTTCTGGTTCCTCTGGTACAACTGGGTCACCCCGGACAATAGCTACACGACGTGGACCATCCCGGGCACGCATCGGGTCGTGGGGGGCGTGATCATCCTCGACGTCGCGGCCATCGTCCTCGGCATCGTCCTGTTCTTCATCTACTGGGCCGTGAAACCCGACTTCTTCCGGGGCCAGGTGCTCAATCGCGACACGCCCACGATGGTGCCCGAGGACCTCGGCACGCCGGTCGGGCTCTTCGGGATCGACGAATCCGAGGGGCCGGGCGACCGTGCCGGGGCCGGGACGGAAGGCGCGGGCGAGCCCGAGACGACGTCGTCGTAGCGGCGGTTGCAGGGCGTCGTCAGCGCGCCCCGGCGGCGGGGTTCCGCTAAACCGTGGTGGCTGCGGGTCACCGCGGCTCGGGACAGCCGGGAGGCGCAATGACGCAGAGACTGGAAGGAACGGTCGCCCTCGTGACCGGCGCGAGCAGCGGCATCGGCGAGGCGACCGCCTCAGTCCTGGCGCAAGAGGGGGCACGCGTCGCGCTCGTGGCGAGGCGCAAGGACCGCCTCGATGCTCTGGCCGAGCGGATCGGCACCGACCGCGCCCTGGTGATCGAGGCCGACGTCACCGACCTGACCCAGGCCCAAGGTGCCGTCGCGGCGGCGGTGCAGCAGCTCGGCCGGCTGGACATCCTCCTCAACAACGCCGGCGTCATGTTGCTGGGCCCGATCGTGGATGCCCCGGTCGAGGAATGGCAGCGCATGGTGAATCTCAATCTGCTCGGCCTCCTCTACTGCACTCATGCCGCGCTCCCGCACCTCCTCGCATCGGCCGAGGCCGAGCCGAGATCCGTAGCCGACATCGTCAACGTGAGCTCCGTGGCGGGTCGCGTCGCCCGCCTCAACAGCGGCGTCTACAACGCGACCAAGCACGGCGTGGGCGCGTTCAGCGAGTCACTGCGCCAGGAGGTGACGGCCCGCCACGTGCGCGTCACCCTCATTGAGCCGGGGGCTACGGCCACGGAGCTGGCTTTTCACAACCGGGCCGAGATCCTGGAAGGAATGGCCCAGACCTTCGGCGGCATCGAGATCATGCAGGCCGAGGACATTGCCGAGGCGATCCGCTATGCCGTTACCCAGCCGCGTCGCGTCGCCGTCAACGAAGTCCTCGTCCGGCCCACCGAACAGGAGCGCTGATCATCCGGCGGGTGGTGGTCGTCGGATGCTCGGGGTCGGGCAAGACCACGCTCGCCCGCGCGTTGGCGCGGATGCTGGACTCTTCGTGTGTGG
Source organism: uncultured Acidimicrobiaceae bacterium (assembly GCA_963824445.1). Taxonomy (GTDB): domain Bacteria; phylum Actinomycetota; class Acidimicrobiia; order Acidimicrobiales; family RAAP-2; genus Bog-473. Next base: position 236,262 of record CAWGPG010000008.1, read on the forward strand.
AGCTCGATGCGATCTTCCACCAGCCCGGATGGACCGAGCTGCCTCGCGGTGAGTTCCAGGTACGTGTGGACGAAGTGACGGCGCCCGAGACCTGGGTCGTCGACGGCAACTACTCGTCGGTGCGCGACATCGTGTGGGACAAAGCGGACACCGTCGTCTGGTTCGACCTGTCCTACGTCACCGTCCTCGCCCGCACGGTGCGCCGCACCGTGCGGCGGGTGATCACGAGGGAAGAGCTGTGGAACGGCAACAAGGAGCCGTACTCCAACCTGTGGTCGTGGAACCCGCACAAATCCATCATCGCCTGGACGGCGACGCAGCACGGGAAGAGCCGGAGGCGCTACCTCGAGGCTGCGAATGACCCACGCTGGTCCCGGCTCCGATTCGTGCGACTGCGATCACAACGGGAGACGGACGCGTTCTTGGCCGCGGTCCTCACCCACACGCGGGTGTCCGACAAGGAGGCATGAGGTGGACCTGAATCTGGCCGAAAAGGTCTTTCTGATCACGGGAGGCACCGACGGGCTCGGCCTGGCGCTGGCGGAGGGCCTCGTGGACGAGGGCGCCGCGGTGGCCGTCTGCGGTCGTGACGAGGAGCGCCTCCGCTCTGCGCTGGCGAAGCTCGAAGACGGCGGGGGCGACGTGTTGGCACAGCAGGCCGACGTGACCCGAGCGGAGGACGTCGAGGCGTTCGTCGACGCCGCGGTGGCACGCTGGGGTCGCATCGACGGTGTCGTCCACAATGCCGGCCGCGCCGCGGCCGGGCGGCTGGAGTCGGTCGGCGACGAGGAGTGGGACGCGGACCTGCGACTCAAGCTCATGGGAGCCGTGCGCCTGACCCGCATGGCCCTGCCGCAGCTGCGGGCGAGCCGGGGCGCGGTGCTCTTCACACTGGCCATGGCGGCCAAGGCCCCAGGAGGTGGGAGCGCGCCGAGCTCAGTCTCCCGGGCGGCGGGCATGGCTTTGATGAAGGCGCTCTCCAAAGAGCTGGGGCCCGACGGCGTCCGGGTGAACGCCATCCTCGTCGGCCTCGTCGAGAGCGGCCAATGGGTGCGCGCCGCTGGCGCGTCCGGACAGGACCTGGGAGAGTTCTACCGTCGCTCCGCCGAGAACGCCGGCATTCCGCTCGGGCGCTTCGGTCGGAGCCGGGAGTTCGCCGACGCGGGGTGCTTCCTCCTCTCGGAGCGCTCGTCCTACGTGACTGGCTGTGCGGTCAACCTCGACGGCGGCCTGTCGCCCGCCGTCTGATCGGGCGCGGCGTTACTCGTTGTAGCCATCGGTCTCGAGCGCATCGCCTTCGCCCTGGCGGTCGAGGTCGATGGCGTAACCGTCGATCATCACGAGCCGTGTCAGTGCGTCGACGTGGGGGCGGCCGCTGCCGCCCCATTTGGCCTTGGCAGCCCCTCGGGCGGACGCGGCGTCCTCGGCCACCACGAAGACGACCTCATGGTCCTCGCCCATGCGACCGGTTCCCAGGTCGCCGCCCAAGTACGCGGCGTAGAGATGCACGCGGGCAGCGTAGCGACTAGCAAGGGAACCATGAGCTCCGACACCCTGTCCAGTCGTACCATCGTCGTCACGGGCGTCACCGGACAAGTGGCCCGTCCTCTGGCCGTCGCCCTGGCCCACGAAAACCGAGTCATCGGCGCGGCGCGCTTCAAAGACGACGCAGTGCGGGCCGACCTCGAGGCGTCGGGGGTCGAGTGCGTCCCGGTCGATTTCGTCTCGGGCGACGTCGGCGCGTTGCCGGCCGATGCCGACTACGTCCTCAACTTCGCGGGTCGCGAAGACCAACGATTGGGAGTCCGACCTGGCCGCCAACCTCGGCGGCGTCGCCTCACTCATGGAGCATCACCGCGAGGCGCGCGCCTTCCTCCACTGTTCCTCTGCCGCCGTGTACCGTCCGTCCGGCCATCAGCTGCTCGACGAGGGCAGTCCGCTCGGAGACAACCACGGCGTGTGGCCCTTCCTGCGCACCTACAGCATCTGCAAGATCGGAGCGGAGGGTACGGCGCGCTGGGCCGCAGCGCGCTACGGGCTGCCCACGACGATCGCTCGCCTGTCCGTCCCGTACGGCGACAGCGGCGGGTGGCCCGCCATCCACCTGCACATGCTGCTGGCCGGAAGCGCGATCCCGGTTCACCGCGACGAGCCGAGCGTCTACCACCCGCTCCACGCCGACGACATCGCTGCGATGATTCCGCGCCTCCTCGCTGCGGCCTCGGTTCCCGCCACCACGGTGAATTGGGGCGGTAGCGAACAGGTGAGCATCCAGGAGTGGTGTACCTACCTGGCTGGCCTGGCGGGCGTCGAGGCGCGGTTCGAGCCAACCGACCACACGATCGACAGTGGCGAGATGGACCTCACGCGCATGCACGAACTGGCCGGACGGACGACTGTCTCCTGGCGCGACGGCATGGCGCGCATGGCGCGCGCACTGCACCCCGATCGCGTCGGGTGAGCTTCGACGCGGCGTCGGGCTCGCTCCGCTTCGAAATGTCGGACCCCGAGGAGCCGCCGGCCGCGGAGCTGCTGGCCGAGATGCGTGACGAGCTCAACGGCCTCTACGAGACGTTCAGCCGCCTCGACAGCCCCACGCTCGTCCCGTCGGAGCTGCAGCCGCCCCGAGGGGCCTACCTCGTCGGCTTCGCCGGGGCCGAAGCGGTGGCGGGTGGGGGCGTCCGACGGTTGGCGGAAGGCGTGGGGGAGATCAAGCGGATGTACGTCCGCCCGCCCGCCCGGTCGCGCGGCGTGGCCACAGCGCTCCTCTCCGCACTCGAGGCCGCGGCGCTGTCCTTGGGGTACTCCACGGTGCGGCTCGACACCGGGCCGAAGCAGAGTCATGCGCTCCGCCTGTACCGTCACGCCGGGTACGTCGACGTCGAGCCGTACAACGACAACCCGTTCGCGTGCTTCTGGGGAGAGAAGACCCTCGGGTGAGCGCGGATCCCCCGCCGACGCACGAGCGGGGCGGCTTCGACATTCGTCACGGCTGGGGCGTCGCCGGAATCGCGTCCTTGGGCGGCGACGTCGTCGCGCTGGTGCTGGTCGACGTCCTACGCTTCACCACCGCCGTAGAGGCGGCCGCCGCGGCGGGTGCGGCCGTGCATCCGGCACCGTGGCCGTTCCAAGCCCGGACGGCGCGCCCGATCCTCGTCGAGGGCGAGCGGGTCGAAGTGGCCGACGGGACGGGCCCGCGACACCTGTCGCTCTCCCCGCGCTCGCTACGAGGCCTCGCCGCCGGCGACCGCATCGTCTTGCCCTCGGCCAACGGCTCTCAGTGCGCCGTGGCGGCTGCCACGTACGGGGTCCCGGTCGTCGCCTCTTGCCTGCGCAACGCCGCCGCGGTGGCCGAGTGGGTGCGCGAATCGTGCGGAGAAGGACCAGTCGGCGTGATCGCCTGCGGCGAGCTTCGGTCCGACGGCAGTCTCCGCCCAGCCGTCGAGGACCGGATCGGTGCCGGCGCCGTCCTCTCGAGGCTGCCCGGCGTGCTTTCTCCGGAGGCACGCGCCGCTGTGACGGTGTACCACTACGCCTCGTGCGCCGTCGAGGCGGTCCTCGCCGAGTCGCCGTCGGGCCGCGAGCTGCACGAGCGCGGGCTGGCCGAGGACGTCGAATGGGCTGCGGCCACCGATGTGAGCGTGTGCGTGCCGATCCTCGGGGTCGACGGGGCCTTCCGGTCGTCCTGAATCGGCGAATGTCGCCAACCCGGAGCGTTTCGCGGATGGGACTGTACTGTGGCGGCCGTGGGTACCCAGGTGACGATCGTCGGCGGTGGCAGCTACCAGTGGGCCCCCGAGCTCATGGCCGACCTCTTCGGGACGCCCTCGCTCGCGGGCATGCACCTCGTGCTCGAGGACATCGACCCCGAACCGCTGCCCAAGATGCAGGCGCTGGCGCGCAAGCTCGACGACGCTCTCGAGGCGAAGGCGACCGTGTCCACGACCACCGATCTCAATGCCGCGCTCGACGGTGCGGACTTCGTGATCGTGTGCATCTCGACCGGGGGCTTTCGCTCCATGGCGGTCGATCTCGACGTGCCGGCCGCTCATGGCGTCACCCAGACCGTCGGCGACACCGTGGGTCCGGGTGGGATCAACCGCGCCCTGCGCAACGTGCCCGTCCTGGTCGGGATCGGCAAGGCCATGGAGGAGCACTGTCCGGACGCCTGGCTCCTGAACATCACGAACCCCATGAGCTGCCTGACCCGGGCCGTGTGCCGGGAGACCAGGATCAATACGGTCGGCCTGTGCCACGAGGTGGGGAACTTTTGCATGGACCTGGCCATCGCCTGCGGGCGGCCCTTCGAAGCGGTGTCCGCGTCGGTGACCGGCGTCAACCACTTCCCCGTGCTGACGTCGCTTCAGGTTGACGGGCGGGACGGGTTCGACGTCCTGCGCGACCTCGTCGAGGAGGTCGGAGGGCTCGAGTCCCTGCGGCCTGTACCCGGACGTCCCGAGGCCGAGAAGTTCTCCAGGCGTGACTTCGCCGAGCGCCACCTCTTCAAGCTGACCTTGCTCGACCGCTGGGGCACGTTCCCGGCCGCCGGGGACCGGCATATCGCGGAGTTCGTCTCCTTCGCGCTCACGCCCGAGTCCGGGTGGGGTGCGCAGTACAACATCGCGCTCAGCCCGATCTCCAAGCGTGAGCAGCATCAGGCCGAGTACGTGGCGGACGTCGACGCATGGCTCGCCGGCACCAAGGACCTCCAGACGTGGCAGTCGGGGGAGCTGCCCTCGCCCATGATCGAGGCCATGCTGACTGGCGACCCGTTCGAGGCCCCGGTGAACATTCCGAACGCGGGGCAGGCTCCCGGACTGCCGCGCGACGCGGTCCTCGAGTCGATCTGCATAATCGACGCCGACGGGATCCGCGGCCGTGACGTCTCGGTATTGCCGCCTCCCTACGACGAGATCGTGCGCCGTCACGTGGCCACCCAGGAGCTCACCGTCGAGGCGGCGCTCACGGGCGACCGCCGTCTCGCCGCCGAAGCCTTCGCGCTCGACGCGCTGGCCGGACGCGGCGATCTGCGTGACATGGACGCCATGGTCGACGGGCTCCTCGCCGGCACAGCGGAGTGGCTGCCGCTTTTCGCGTAACGGCGTCGGGTCGGGAGGAAGTCGCATGCGCATCGGATTCGTCGGGCTCGGGGCCATGGGCCTGCCCATGGCCGGCCATCTCGTTGCGGCCGGCCACGAGGTCACCGTCGCGTCGCGTCGCCGTGGGCCGATCGACGCCGCGGTCGCGTTCGGCGCGACCGACGGGCGGTCGCCGCGCGGCGTGGCTGAGGCCTCCGACGTCGTCATCCTGTGTGTGCCCAACTCGCCCGAGGTGGTCGAGGTGGTCGACGCCATGCTCCCGGCCCTCGGGAAGGGCACGACGGTGGTCGACTGCTCGACCATCGACCCCGAAGTGGAGCGGGCCCAGCACGAACGCGTCGGCACCACAGGGGCGCGGTATCTCGACGCTCCGCTCTCGGGCGGAACGGCCGGCGCGAAGAACGGCACGCTCACCCTGATGGTCGGTGGCGATGCCGCCGTCTTGGCCGAGACCCAGCCCGCGCTCGAACCCTTCTCCGGCCTCGTGGTACACGTCGGGGGACCGGGCATGGGCCAGGTGGTCAAGCTCTGCAACAACCTCATCTATGCCGCCCAGATGACGGCGACCGCCGAGGCGACCGCCATGGCCGTCACGTCGGGCGTCGATATGGCCAAGCTGCTCCAGGTCCTCACCCATGCCACGGGAGATTGCGTCGCGGTGCGGACGCGCCTTCCGGTGCCCGGAGTCGTCCCGGACAGCCCGGCGTCGAACGGCTGGCAACCCGGCTTCATGACCGACTTGATGGCCAAGGACCTCGATTTGGCCATGGCGTACGCGGCGAAGCGAGGCGTGCCCGTGCCCACCACCGCGGCGGCCCGCCAGCTGCTCACCGCGGCGAGCTCGGCCGGCTACGGGCGCGAGGACTTCTCGGCCGTGGCCAAGGTCGTCCTCGCCCTCTCCGGCGTCGAATGAGTCGCGCCGTCCCCCTGGCCACGCCCGCGCTGATCCTGGCCGCCGACCACCGGGCGCGCGCGGTGCTCACCGTGGAGCCCTGGGCCGACTACTTCGGCGCGTTGGTCAAGGCGCTCCCCTCCTGCGACGGCATCTTGGCCACCGCCCAACCGCTCGAGGGGCTCGCCGCGGCAGGGCACATCCTGGCGAGGCATCGCACCTATCTCTCCATCAACCGCACCGGGCTGGCGGGTTCCGCCTTCGAGCTCGACGACCGCCTGGTGGCGGGCGTGCCACGGGCGGCGTCGGACGGGTGGACGGGCGTCAAGCACATGACGCGGATCGATCGTGCCGACCCGCTCACCGCGGCCGCGCTCGAACTGCTCGGCCAAGTGCTGGAAGGCGCACGCGACGCCGGGCTCGAGGCGCTCGTCGAGCCGTTGCTGTGGCGCGACGGGCGAGTGTGCCGCGATCCCGACTCCATCGTGCTGGCGGCGGTCATCGCGCACGACATGGGCGCACCGGTGATCAAGGTGCCGGTGCCCGCGGTTCCCCCGGGCCGGGAGCGCCGGCGTGCCGTGGCGCGCATCGTGGCCAGCGTGAGCGTGCCCGTCCTCTTCCTTGGCGGACCGGTGGGCGAGCGAGGCCGCGAGCCTGTCCTCGACGAGGTACGCGACGTCATGTCCGGTGGCGGCAGCGGTATGGCGATGGGACGCACGGTGTACCAGGATCCCGACCCGGCCGACATGGCCGGACTGGTCCGCGGACTGGTGCACGGATGAGGATCCTCACGGTCGACTTCGGGACGACGGTCACCAAGGTCGCGCTGTGGGGCGACGAAGGTCTGATCACGCTCGCCCGCTCCGAGCTCGCCACCTCGCACCCGAAGGTCGGCTGGACGGAGCAGGACCCGCTGCGGTGGTGGACCACGACTGTGATCGCCTGTGCCGAAGCCCGCGCCCAGGCGCCTGGCGTCTTCGGCACCGTGGACATCGTGGCGTGCTCGGGTGCCCGGCAGACCTTCGTGCCGCTGACCAGGCAAGGCGACCCGATCGGCAAGGGGATCCTGTGGTCGGACCGCCGCGGCGCGGCAATGGCGCGCCGGTTGGCCGACCGTATGGGGGGAGACGACGTCAACCGGGCCCGCACCGGGATCCCGCTCGACGCCGGTGCCGTCGCGGCGAAGTTGGCCTGGCTGGAAGAGAACGAACCGGGCCGGCTCGAGGCGGCGGACCTCATCCTGTCCCCGCGGGACCTCATCGTCTACCGCATGACCGACCAGGTCGTGACCGACGCGACGTTCGCCTCGCGCAGCGGTCTCTACGATTTCGACGGCAACGCCGTGCGCGAGCTGGCCGGTCCCGCTCTGGGCAAGCTCCCCAGTGTCGTGGCCTCCGACACCATCGTGGGGCAGCTGAAGGCGGTGCCGGGAGCAGAGCTCGGCCTGCGCCCCGGGATCCCCGTGGTGATCGGGGCGGGCGACCGTCAGTGCGAGGTGCTGGGTTCGGGAGCGTCGGAGGAGTGCCCCATGGTCAGCTGGGGCACCACGGCGAACGTGTCCGTCCCCGTGGCGGAGCGTCCGGTGCCCTCACCGGCGGGTGCGGTCGTCACTCGGGCAGCCGACGGGGGATGGTTGCTCGAGGGCGGGCTGTCGGCGGCAGGCTCGTTCCTCGCCTGGCTGGGCCGGCTTCTTGGGCGCACCCCCGACGAGCTCGCCGCGCTGGCCGCCGAAAGCCCACCCGGGGCCAACGGGGTCGTGGCGGTGTCGTGGCTCGACGGGGCGCGGGCCCCGTGGTGGCGTGACGACGCCCGGGCGGGGTTCATGGGCCTTGGTTCCGCACACGGGCCGGGCGACATGTCGCGCTCCGTGATCGAGGCTGTGGCCTGGGACGTACTTCGTGTCATGGAGGTCGTGACGGTGGGTCGCCTAGGTGGGAGCACGGCCGCCGGGGTGACACTGGGCGGTGCCGGCACGGGCTTGCCGCTGTGGGTCGAGGTCCTGACCTCCGTCCTCGGGATGCCCGCCACGCGACGTCGTTCGGGCGAGGCGGCGTCGGCCGGGGCCGCGTTGCTGGCGGCCCGGGCCCTCGGGCTCGGGCTCACACTCGAGCAACTCGACCCAGTGGCGGCCCAGATCCGTCCCGACCCCGACGCCGTCCTTGTGTACCGGTCCATGCGTCCGATGGTCGACCACGTCGCCGAGGCGGTCCTGGCCGCCACCGAGTCGCTGCCCTCGACCGACCCGGTCTCGACCGTCTGATGGGTCGCCTGATGGGCCGCCCGAAGCACCGATTCATGCCGTGACCGCGTCCGATCCCTGACGCCGGTGTCAGGTTAGAGTCCCACATCAGTGCCCAGCGAGCCGCTCTTCGACTTCGCCGTTCCCGACGACTTGCTCCACGACGCGGTCACGAACGTGAAGGACCCCGAGGTGGTTGCCGATCTCGCGGTCATGCCGGGCACGGGTGAGGGAAAGCCGCCTCCTCTCGTCGGCATCCTGCGCACGTCGGGGTACGCACCACTCGTCCTCATGACGGCCGCGGCACTCGTCCCGGGCACATTCGGCAACGGCATCAGTCTCGTCGGGCGAGACCTCGAGACGTCGTTCCACATGTCGAATGCGTCGCTCGGTGCGGTGGCCTTCATCGCACAGGTCTCACAGCTGTTGTGGGCCGTGCCGCTTGCGCTGTGGGCCGATCGGGGAAGCCGCAAGGTCGTGGCGGGCGTGTCCCTCTTGATCTTCGCCGGATTCGGCAGCCTCATGGCGATCTCGCCGAACGTCTGGTGGTTCGCGTTCTTGTACCTGGCGGCCTCGGTCGGCACCGGGGTGAACAACACCGTGCACAACTCCTACCTGTCCGACGCCTACCCGACCGAGGGACGCGGCCGCATCTTCAGTTGGCACAACCTCTCGGACCCGCTGTCGCAGACGGTCGGCATCCTCATCTTCGGCTACGTGGTCACGGTGGCCCACAACTGGCGCTATGGCCTGCTCGTCGCGCTGGCGGGCATACCGCTCGGGCTGGCGCTCTTCACCTTGCGCGAGCCGGAGAAGGGCGCCAACGAGAGCAGCCACATCCTCAAGGCGTCCGGTATGGACCTCCACACCCAGCAGGAGGGGGCGCCGCGCGTCCTCCTGGGCTCTGCTGTGACGAGGCTGCTCCGCGTGCGGTCCCTGTACTACGAGCTGGTGGCCGTCGCCATCCTCGGCTTCGCCGGCACGGGTGCGCCGTTGTTCGGCAACCTCTTCTTCATCGACAAGTTCCACCTCGATACGGCGAGCCGGAGCGAGGTGTACGCCATCATCGGGCTGGCCGCGTTCCTGGGGCTGCCACTCGCCTACGTCTTCGGTGACCGGTACTTCCGCCGCGCTCCCCAGCGCCCCCTCGTGATCGCCGGCGTCTGCATCACGCTCTACGGGGGGCTCTACGTCCTCTCGCTCTACGTGCCCCAACTCTGGATGTGCGTGATGCTCCAGTTCCTGGCCAGCGCGTCGGTCTCACCGCTGGCCATCTGCATCTTCCTCACCCTGGCGGCGACCGCCCCACCCGAGATGCGGACGATCTGCTTCGCCATGTTCGGCGTGTACTCGCTCGTCTTCGGTGGCTTCGCCGGTTCGGTCGTCCTCGGTGCCGTCTCGGACGCCATCGGCGGCTTGCACGGCATCGTCGCCTCGCTGACTCTGATCGCCCCGGTGTGCGCCATCGGCGGCATCCTGCTCGTGATCGGCTCGCGGAGTGTCCGACGCGACATCACACTGGTGATCGAGGACGTGATCGAGCGCTACACCGAAGGCAGGCGTCGCCAGTCCGGAGGTGCCATACCCGCCCTCCAGGTGCACAACCTCGACTTCTTCTACGACACCAACCAGGTCCTCTTCGACGTGAACCTCGAGGTGGCCGAGGGCGAGATGGTGGCCTTGCTCGGCACGAACGGAGCCGGGAAGTCGACGCTGCTGCGCGCTGTCTCGGGGTTGGCGCACCCGCACCGGGGCGTGATCCGGCTCTTCGGAATGAATTGCACTTACCTGGAACCCGAGCAGATCATCGATCAGGGCGTGGCCCTTCTCGTCGGCGGCAAGATGACCCTCCCCGGACTCAGCGTGCGTGACAACCTGCGCATCGGCAGCCACACCCTGCGGCGCGACCGGACGCGGTCCGCGCGTGCGCTCGAAGAGGCCCTGGAGCTCTTTCCTGAGCTGCGCGATCGTCTCGACCAGCCGGCAGGGACGCTTTCGGGCGGAATGCAGCAGATGCTGGCGCTGTCGAGGGTGATGATGACCGAGCCCCGGCTGCTCATGATCGACGAGCTCTCGCTCGGTCTCGCCCCCATGGCCGTCGAGCGCCTGATGGCCACGGTGCGGCGCATCAACGAGGGTGGGACGACGGTGATCCTCGTGGAGCAGAGCCTCAACCGCGCCCTCAGCCTGGCCGACCGCTGCTTCTTCATGGAGCGCGGCGCCATCCGATTCGACGGTCCCACCACGGAGCTCATGGGTCGCGACGACCTGCTGCGACCAGTGTTCTTGGGCCCGGCGGCGACCGGGTTGGGCACCTGATGCTCGCGCTCTCGGCCCCGGACTTCGTCCTGGTCCAGGGAGTCTTCTACGGGCTCGGCTACGGGTTGCTGGCCGTCGGCCTCGTGCTCGTCTACCGCACCAATCGAGTACTGAACTTCGCGCAGGGCCAGATCGGGGTGATCGCCGCGGTGTTCCTGGTCAAGCTGACGGGGGACTTCAAGTTCAACTACTGGTTCGCATTGGCGCTCTCCATCGGGCTCGCCGCGTTCACCGGCGCCCTCTCGGAGCTCGTGCTGCGGAGGCTGTTCAATCGCCCGCGCGTGCTGGTCATGGTGGCGACCATCGGCTTGAGCTACGTCTTGCTCGCCTTGACCGCCCTGCCGTTCATCCGGCCCTCCAACCTCTACAAGCCCGTGCCGGTCCCCTTCGACCTGTCGTTCTCGCTCGGCCCCTTCATCATCACGCCCACCGAGGTGCTGACCCTGATCGTGGCCCCGCTCGTGACTCTGGCGCTCATCCTCGCCGTCCGCTTCACCTCGTGGGGGCTGTCCATGCGGGCCATGTCGGAGAACGCCGACTCGGCCCGGCTTTCCGGGGTGTGGATCCGTCGCACCTCGACACTGACCTGGACGGTGGCCGGCGCGCTCTCGGCGTTCACCGCCATCCTCAACGCACCCAACCAGACCAGCGCCCTCACCCAGGCGCTCTCGCCGGACCTGCTGCTCTACGCCCTCACTGCTGCCCTCATCGGCGCCATGATCAACCTGACCGTGGCTTTCGTGGCCGGGGTGGGAATGGGAGTCTTCCTCGAGTTGCTCCAGTGGAACGTCCCGTCTCCGGCCAAGCAGCAGTTCATCCTGTTCCTGGTGGTCATGGCGGTGCTGTTGATCCGCGTGGGCGCGCTGCGCACGGGGGCGCGAGGTGATCGCAGCAGTTGGGGCCACGGCGCGGTCACGACGGTGCGGGCGAGTGCGGACGTGCTGCGACGGCGGGTCTCATCGTCGGGGATCTGGCTCTGCGTCATCGGGGCGGTGGTGGCGCCGCTGGTGTTGTCGGTGGGGAACGATGTGCTGTTCAGCCAGATCTGCATCTACGCTGTCGTCGCCCTGTCCCTCACCTTGCTCACGGGGTGGGCGGGCCAGGTGTCGCTCGGCCAGTTCGGCCTCGTCGCCGTGGGCGCGCTGGTCGCTGTCCACCTCGGCAGTTCGTTGCCGCTCCCGGTGGTGATGCTCTACGGCGGGGCGGTGACCGCGTTGGTCGCGATCATCGTGGGACTGCCGGCCCTGCGCATGCCCGGGCTCTTTCTCGCCGTCACCACGCTGGCCTTCGCCATCTTCATGCAGAACGCGGTGCTCGCCACTCCGTGCTTCACGGTGCCCGGCATCGACAAGACGCTCTGCACCGGCTTGCCGAACCCGTCGTACACCTTCCTCGCCCGCCCCTCGTTCCTCGGCATCAGCCTGGCGTCACAGCGCTCGTTCGCCTGGTTCTCCCTCGGCGTCCTATTGGTCTCGATCTTCGTCATACGCACCTGGCGCGACCGCGGGATCGCGCGACGTCTCGTCGCCGTCCGCGACAACGAGCTCACGGCCGCGGCCATGGGCATCCCGATCCTTCGCACCAAGCTCCTGGCGTTCGCGCTCTCGGGCTTTGTCGCCGGGTACGCCGGTGTCTGCTTCGCATTTGCCACCCAGCAGCTCAACAACACCGACATCACCTTCGACCCGACGACGTCGTTCGTCATCATCTCCATGGTGGTGATCGGAGGGCTGGGCTCCATCTCCGGCGCCATCCTGGGTGCCCTCTACCTCGAAGGGCTCCCGGCCGTGTTCGGGTCCAATCAGACGATCCAGTTCATCACCAGTGGCCTCGGACTCTTGGCCTTCATCCTCTACCTCCCCGGCGGACTGGCCGAGGTGCTGCACCGTCTCGGCGACCTGGTCACGGTCGGTGTGCGGGCCGCGCTCGACCGGGTCGCGCCGCGCGTTCGGGCCCGCAGCCGGCGACGCCGGAAGGTCACGAGCTCGAACGGGCACCGGCGATGGCGTCGGAGGGGGCTGAGCAGTGACGAGCGGCGCGACCGGACCGGCACGCTTGCGCGTCCAGGACGTGAGCGTGCACTTCGGCGGCGTCGTGGCGCTCGACGGCGTGACCTTCGGCGCCGAGCCGGGGTCGATCGTCGGCCTGATCGGGGCCAACGGCTCGGGAAAGACCACGACGCTCGACGTGATCTCGGGCCTCGTGAACCCCCGGGCCGGCTCCGTCCGGGTCGACGAGGTCGATCTCGGCGAGTACCTGCCCGAGGAGCGCCTCGCGGCCGGCGTGGTGCGCTCGTTCCAGGACTGCCGGCTCTACCCGGAGCTGACGGTGCTCGACGTCCTGTTGCTCTGCGAAGACGCACGTTCCGAAGTCGCGGTGCTGTCGACCACGCTGCGTTTGCCCTGGGCGCGGCCGGGCCGAACGTCGGAAGCTCGAAGCCGTGAACCAGGTCATCGCCGCCTTCGGACTCGAGCGCTTCCGGGACCATCGGACCGCGGAGCTCTCGACCGGCACGCGCCGGGTGGTGGACCTGGCCTCCATCGTGCTGGCCCGACCCCGGCTCCTGCTGCTCGACGAGCCGACGGCCGGGATCGCCCAGCGGGAGGCTGAGGCTTTCGTGCCCCTCCTGCGACGGTTGCACCAGGTCTCGGACACGACCATCGTCCTGGTCGAGCACGACGTGCCGTTGGTCTTCGAGCTGTGCTCTGAGGTCGTCGTGATGGAGCTGGGCCATGTGGTGGCGTCGGGAACGCCCGAGCAGGTCCGCGCTGACCCGAAGGCCCTCGCCGCGTACCTTGGTGCGAGCGACGAGGCCCTCATGGCGTCGGGCCCGGTCGCCGGGGGTCGGGGGGACGCCGGGTACGGCAGCGAAGGAGCAGGTTGATGGAGGCGAAGACGCAGGCCACGGGGTCCGCGACCGGAGTGCACGCGGTGGCGGTGCCCAACCCGTTGGCGGGGCTGGGGCGGTCCTGGCGCCGGTTGCGCCGCCGTCCCCGGGCCATGAAGATACGCACGATCCTCGTGGTCGTCGCCATCGTCGTTTTTCTCGTGGCGTGGATCATGCTCGCGCCCTCGGGCGGGGGTGGAGGCGTGGCCGGCGCGGCGGAGCCGTCTACGTCCGCCGCGACGCCCGCCGCGACGCCCGTCACCCAGGCGAGCACGAGCTCGCGCGGCGTGTCGTCCACGTCCATCAACGTCGTGTTCCCGGTGGTCGCAATCAACAGCTTGGCCGGCAAGGAAGGCTTCTCCGCCGACAAGGAGTACAACCAGCAAATCAACGCCATCAAGCTCTATGTCAACCAGGTCAACGACAGCGGCGGCATCAACGGGCGCAAGATCAACGCGATGATCGAGCAGTTCGACCCGACGAACGACGCCAACATGCAGTCGTTGTGCTCGCAGTGGACGCAGGGCAACCCGCCCGTGTTCGCGGTGCTCGACGGGATCGGGACGTGGGAGCAGGACAATCAACTCTGCGTGACGCAGCAGGGCCACACCCCGCTCATCAGCGCGTGGTCGACCGTGACCGACTGGTCGAACCTCGGCTCGCCCTACTTGTGGTGGACGGGCGCTGACATGACACCGGTGCTCGATGCGACGGTCAAGTGGGGTCTCAGCTCCGGACGATTGCAGAAGGGGAGGACAGTCGGCGTCGTGGTCTCGGATCAAGCTGCGGATCAGGAGGCCCTCAAGACCGCGTTGTTGCCGGAGCTGAAGAAGGTGGGCGTGCCGTCGCTCGTCGAGACGGTCGCAGGCAACCCCGACGAGACGGCGACGACGAACTCCGACGCGCAGCTCGCGGTAGAGAAGCTCGAAGCGGCCGGGGTCAAGTCTGTCTTCCCGCTGCTTCCTGAGAACGCGTTCTTCCCCTACATCGGCGCCGAGAACTCGCAGAAGTACTTTCCTCAACTCCTCCTGAGCGACTACCAGTCAACCGTCGAAGTGGCGCTCGGTCTCATTCCCGTTCCATACGAGCAGGCGCTCAACGGCCAGGAGGGCGTGACTACCGAGACGCTCGGCGGTTTCGACGACAACCGGCCCGAGTCACAAGGGGGATACGACCCGGGTGTGCGCTCGTGCTACAACACCTGGCACACGAAGTACCCGAAGAAGATCCCCGGTGCAACGAGCCATTTCATTGAGGAGCAAGGTCCGGTTCAGGCGTGGTGCGGCGTCATCCGCCTCTTCGCGACGGCAGCCAAGGCTGCCGGTCCGAACCTCAACCGGCGGACCTTCGTCGAGGCGATGTCGAAGATCACGAACTTCCCCGGAACGCTTTCGCCAGTGTGGAGTTTCGGTCCGAACAAGTTCTACGGCCCGACGCAGTACCAGGTCGTCAAGGTCCACAACAACGTGCCGCCCTCCTCCCAGTGCAAGCTCAAGACCAATCACAAGCCGCAGGGCACGTGCTGGGTGACGGTGCAGAAGTTCCAACCACTGCCGACGAGCTGACGACGCAACTTCGCCGGGGAGCGTCCCGGCTTCTCAGGTCGCGACCCTCGCGGCCGTGGTCAAGGTCGGCCGGTGCCGGCGCAGGTGCGCTTCACCGGCAGGCGACAGCAGGATGAGCACCTCGTCGTCCCCCCGATCGCGTCGCCGTCGGACAAAACCTCGTCGGTTGGCGTCCTCCCAGACCGGAAGGCGCGGACAGGACGTGCGCCACGCATCGAGCACTTCGGCGTAAGGGCGCGGCGTCCGGTCGATCCATTCGAGGAGATCGAGTACGAGGGACTCGAGGGTGTCGGGCACGGGACCTCCAGAGGAACGATTTCGAGCCGTCTCCCCGACAGTACTCGCCGCGGGCGCGTCGCAGAGTTGGAGAAACCTGCTGGTCGCGGGCGGCTCTGCCGCTTCCCTCGACGGCATCCTGGCCAGTTCAGGTCCCACCGCCGTCCGGCCCCGTCAGTCAGGTTGCCATGTCATCCGGTGCGCTGTCATCCGGTGCGCTGTCATCCGGTGCGCTCAAATACGCGAACGTGCTCCCGACCAAGCGCGTCACCGAGTCCGGTGGCTCGGCGTCGCGCGCTCGGGCGACGTCCATGACCAAATCGATGTCCTTTCGGAGCAACGGCTCGCCCACGTGACGCAGACCGGACAGGTCGAAGTTCGAGCCGGCAAGAATCGCGGCTGCGCGGCTTGCGCCACTGCCTCGCTCGAGGACTTGCGCCATGGCCGAGCGACTGAGCCCGAGGTCGTCGACGAACGAGAAGGTGTCGAGGGCCAGCGCGACCTGGGCCATGAAGACGAAATTGTTCACAAGCTTGGCGGTGAGCCCTGCGCCCAATGGGCCCACGTGCAGGATGGGATCGCCGAAGGACTCCAAGACCGGCCGCACGGCGTCGAGTACGGCGATGTCGCCGCCGACCATGACGAGCAGGTTGCCAGCTGCCGCCGCCTGACCACCGCCACTCACCGGCGCGTCCAGGATGGCGACGCCTTTCTCCGAGGACCGCTCGTCCAGACGGATGCAGGTGTCCGGGTGCACCGTGGAATGGATGACCATCGTGCTTCCGGGTGCCAGCCCCTCCAGCACGCCGTCAGATCTGAGCACCACGTCGTTGACGTCGTCGTCGCCCCTCACGCAGACGCACACCAAGGAGCACTCACGGCCGAGCGCAGCAGGGCTGGTCGCGTACTCGGCGGGAGTGTCGTCGAAGGGTTGCAGGGACTCTGGACGTCGCGCCCACAGCGTCAAGGGGAAGCCGCGGTCGACGATGCGTCGCGCCATGGGCGCTCCCTGGCTCCCGAGCCCGATGAAGCCGACTCGTGTCGCGCTCACCCGCCCGCCTCCCCCAGGAAGCTGAGACGAATCCGGCGCCGTGGGTTGTCGGTGTTGAGGTCGACGAGGACGAGCGATTGCCACGTGCCGAGCACCACCCTCCCTGCGAGCACCGGCAGCGTCATCGACGGGCTGACGAGTGCGGGAAGCAGATGATCGGCCCCGTGACCGGCTGAGCCGTGGGCGTGACGGTAGCGGTCGTCCCGGGGGAGGAGCCGTTCCAGAGCGTCGACGAGATCGTCCTCCGACCCCGAGCGCGTCTCCATCAGCGCCAGACCCGCCGTCGCGTGCGGCGCCAGCACGTTGACGAGGCCGTCACCCCGTCCGGCGCAGAACCGCTCGACAGCCGCCGTCAGGTCGACGACCTGTTGCCGGGACGTGTCGACCTGAATCTCGACCGAGTCCATCAACAGGTCATTGTGCCCCGGCGTGGATCACAGCGCCGAGAAGGTTCCCGCTTGCACCATGACCAGCACGCCGATGCAGCAGAGCAGGGCCGGCACTGCGACCGTGCCGAGCCGGGTCATGACAGTCCGGGCACGTGGGTGGCGGCCACCGGTCAGGATCAACCAGGTGACCAACACCTCACCGAGCGTGAACACGACCACGATGGCGGCGACGCCCGCTGCACTCGCCGACCGGAACAGCGGGATGTAGGCCGCCAGGTTGTCGCCGCTTGCACCGATGGTCACCAACGCCGCCGCGGTGAGCGATCGTCCCACCGCACGGCGCTCGACCACCTCGGCTCCGTCCCCGTTGGTAGACCGTCTTGATGCCCACACGGCCAGGCCCTTGAGCCCGATGGCGAGCGGCACGAGCCCGAGCAGACCCACCACCGCGGGCGAGAACTCGAACAGCACGGCAGCCGCTGCACCCGCGACGGCCACCATGGTCCAGAACCCGACCACCTGCCCGGCGGCGATACGGTGTGCGCGCTTGAGCGGTGCGCCTGCGACCATCGCCATGGTCACCAGCGTGTTGTCGACGTTGGTGGCGACGAAGGCGACGGCTGCGACGCCGACCTCGCCTGCCAGCCCGACCGCGGCGATCAAGCCGGTGCTCAGCTCGCGGGCGGTGCCTGTTGCGCCGCCTCGGCCGGCGGTGGCATCGCCGGACCGTAGGGCTTGTCGCCCCGCAGCGTCACCCGGTCCGCGAAGCGGGCGGCATCGCCGTAATCGTCGAGTGCGTAGTGCAACGTCGCCCGGTTGTCCCAGAAAGCGACCGAGCCTGCCCGCCAACGGAAGCGACAGGTGTACTCGGGCTTCGTGCAGTGGTGGTAGAGCATCTCGAGGATGGCATCGCTCTCGTTGTCCGACAGCCCGAAGATGCTGCGCGTGAACTGACGGTTTACGAACAGCCCGTTGCGGCCATTCTCTGGGTGGGTGCGCACGACCGGGTGCAGCGCGGGGAGGAGCTTCTCGCGCCACACGCCGTCCCACTCGTAGCCACCGCGCTCGGCCACGTCGGCCGCGAACCACGGATCGTGGTGGATGGCGATGAGCTGCTCGCACATGGCCCGCACAGGGTCGGCCAGTCCGTCGTAGGCGTCCTGCAGGCTGGCCCACATGGTGTCGCCCCCCACCTCGGGCGCTTCGAGCATGTAGAGGATCGACCCCATCGCCGGCGTTTGCAGGAAGGTGACGTCGGTGTGCCACCAGTTGGCCCGGTCCACCTTGCCGTCGATGGCCAGCACCTCTCGGCTCTCCTCAATGGAGGGCAGCACCGGGTGGGCCTCGGTCACCGTACCGAACAGGCGGGCGAAATCGGCCTGCTGTTCGGCCGTGAGCGACTGGTCGCGGAAGAAGATGACGTGATGCGTGTTCAGCGCCCCGCGAATCGCCGCTGCAACCTCGGCCGCCAGCGGGTGTGAGATGTCCACCCCTGAGATCTCCGCCCCGATCGTCGGCGAGAGCGGGTGGACGGCGAGATCGGTGGCGACGGTCACCACCCAATTGTGCCCGACTCCCCGTCCCCCGGCACGCGGACCGGCCGTAGTGTGGCCAACATGGCCGACGAGTCCGCCCTCCTCTTCACGCCTCCTGCCCGCAATTACTCGCCGTGGTACCAGTGGATGGTCCGTCTCGGCGCCACCGTCCACTCGGACCCGCTGCCCGAGCGGGACCACCACCACCACGACGAGGACAACGACGACGCGGATCCCATCCCGGCCTGGCGCGATCGCCGCCACCGGGCCCTCTACGAGCTCCTCGGCCCGGAGCCCGACCCCGTCCCGCTGGAATTCGAGACGCTCGAGTCGACCGACTGCGAGGAGTACCGGCGCGACAAGGTGGTCTTCGACACCGAGGACACCATGTCGGTGCCCGCCTACCTCCTCGTGCCCCACGAGCGCGTCGAATCGGGCCGCCAGGGTCCGGCCGTGCTGGCCGTCCACGGCCACGGCCCCGGCAAGTCGCAGGCGGTCGGGCTCGAGCACACCGACATGCCCAACGCCGACTACGCGCATCAGCTGGCCCAGCGCGGCTACGTCGTGCTCGCGCCGGACCTGCGGTGCTTCGGCGAGCGCCAGGACTGGAACCCCGACGATCACTATGCGTGCGATACCAACCTGGTCCACGCCGTGATGGCCGGGTGGAACCCGCTGGCCCAGAACGTGTGGGACCTCCGCCGCTGCCTCGATGTGCTGGAACGCCACGCCCTCGTCGACCCGGTCCGCATCGGCATGTGCGGCGTCTCCTACGGGGGCACGGTCACGCTGTTCACCGCCGCGGTCGACGAAAGGGTCGCGGCGGCCGTCGTCAGCGGTTACTTCTCGTCGTGGGCCACGAGCCACCGCATGCCGTGGAACATGTGCGGCTCACAGGTCATGTTCGGCATGCTCGGGCAGATCGAGCACGAGGATCTGGGGGCCCTCGTCGCGCCGCGTCCGCTGCTGGTCGAGAGCGGAACCGAGGATCCGCTCTTTCCTGTGGCCGCAGCCACCGAGTCGCTTCGGCGTACCCGGCTGGTCTACGACCGGCTCGCCCCGGGTGAGCCGGACCGTTTGGTCCACGACGTCTTCGAGGGGGACCACCAGTGGCACGGGACCGAGGCCCTGCGCTTCTTCGACCGTTGGCTGGCTCTGGAACACGCCGAGGAATCGCCCTCCTGAAGTTCGCGATCTGTCCGCGCCGGCGCCGACGAGCGGAGGTCGTCGGCGACCTCGGTTACAAGAAGCTGCGCAGCACCGAGGCGAAGGACGATCCCAGCACCACGCGGCCCCCGCCGATGTGGTCCGTCGGTACCGAGACTGGATCCGCCGCGGGCACGTGCATCAGCGAGAGCACGGCCGACACCGGCGTCCCGGGCCCGAGATACATGTGCGACGCCACCTCGGCGAGCAGCGACCCCGTCCCGGTCGGATCGGAGATGAGCGAGGTCACCGACAGCCGTCCCGTCGCCAGGCGGCCGAGGTTCGACGAGGGGCTCACCATGTGCAGGTCCACCCCGACGTAGTGACTGACGGGGATGCCCAGCCGATCGAGGCCGGCGATGATGGCCGACGGCGCGTGCAGGTCGAGTCCCGAAAGTGGCACGGTCCGGCCCCCGGCGACCGGCAGTCCCAACGCGCTCGGAATTTTCAGCACGTTGGAGTGCCCACCCGCGTTGTGGAAGACGTACGCCTCCTCGTCGTGCTGCGGGCCCTTCACGATAGCCAGGAGGTCGTCCTTGCCCCGGGCGAGAAGGCTCGATGGGACGCCGACGTGGTGCACGGCGTGGTCGATGCGGTAGAGCTCGTATCCGACCCAGCCGCCGACCACCAGGATCAGGCCCACCAGGCCGGCGCCCACCACGAGCAGGAACCGCGTGACCCGGCGCTTCAGGCTCCTTCGGCCGCCACCCTCCTCTGCTTCCGTCTCCGTCCATGCTCGACCGGCACTGCGTGCCTCGGCCACGCGAGCCTCCAAACCCGGGCGTCTCGCGGCGACGGCGATCGTCATTGCCCCTCCAGTGGGTGGTCGTCTTCGTATGGGCCACCCGCTGGCCGGTGGAGAACGGTCCGCACCGTCGGTGCGTTGCCGTTGTCCTCGGTTTCGAT
Organism: uncultured Acidimicrobiaceae bacterium; assembly: GCA_963824445.1. Taxonomy (GTDB): domain Bacteria; phylum Actinomycetota; class Acidimicrobiia; order Acidimicrobiales; family RAAP-2; genus Bog-473. The sequence goes on from CAWGPG010000008.1 coordinate 256,626, forward strand.
GTGGTTACCGTCGTTCAGTGGTTGCCGTCGCCTTCCGGCAAGCTGAGGGAATGGAGGAGACGATGCCGGGAACCGACCCCGCTGGGACGCCGGACCCCGTCCAGGGGGTGTCGCCCCCCTTCACCTCAACCTTGTTCCGCTACACTTCGGACGACGAAGACAGCGCCCGATGGTGGCGCTTCCCGCTTCGCGACGGGGACATTATCGTCAGCACCCGCTCGAAAAGCGGCACCACCTGGATGCAGATGATCTGCCTGCTCCTCGTGTTCCAGACCGCCGCCCTGCCCGACACGCTCGGCCGCCTTTCACCCTGGTTGGACTGGTTGCCTCGTCCAGAGCCCGAGATGCGGGCGCTGCTCGAGGGACAACGTCACCGGCGGGTGATCAAGACCCACACCCCGCTCGACGGTGTGCCCCAGGACCCTCGAGTCACCTCCATCGTCGTGGCCCGTCACCCGCTCGACGCCGCAGTCTCGTTGTACCACCACTCCAAGAACCTCAACCGTGAGCGTCTCCGCGTCCTGATGAACCGGCCCGTCTCCACCGCACCCGCCGCTTCGACCCCTCCTCCCGCAACGAGCCTGCCGCTACGGGAGTGGCTGCTCGAGTACATCGACTGGGACCCGGATCCGCGTGAGTGGCTCGATTCGCTTCCGGGCACGATGCTGCACCTGTCCGACGCCTGGGCCCGCCGTGACCGCGGCAACGTCGTCCTCGTTCACTACGACGACCTGTGCGCCGACCTCGAAGGTTCCATGCGCCGACTGTCTCGTCGGCTCGGAATCCCGGTGGACGAAGCCCGCATTCAGACGCTGGTGCGAGCAGCCGGATTCGACGCGATGAGTGCGAGCCCGGAGCGCTCGGTGCCGGATACCTTCGGTGTCTTCCACGACAACGCAGCGTTCTTCCGCCGCGGTGCCTCCGGCGAAGGCCTATCGGTGGCCGGGGAAGAGGGGATCGCTCGATATCGGGCCCGTGTCGAGGGCCTCGCACCAACTGACCTGATGGACTGGCTGCACCGAGACGTGACACACGGTGCGGAACGAACGACGACAGGAGCCGATGGTGGCGGATGACGTGCGGCAGCCGATCCCGGCCGACGACTCGATCGCGCCGCGCGCCGCAACCGCGTTCGACGACGGAATCGTGCCCGACGACGGAATAGTTCCCGACGAAAAGGACTGGACTTGGGTGCTCGAGCGTCCGTGCCCTGAGTGCGGATTCGACGCATCGACGTTCCCGGCGGTCGAGGTGGCGCCGCTCATCCGGGCCAACGCCCACGCCTGGGGTCGCCTACTCTCCGTTGCTCAGCCGTCCGGCTCGTCCCGATTGCGCCAACGGCCACGACCGGATCGTTGGGCTCCGCTCGAGTACGCATGCCACGTCCGTGACGTCTTCGCGCTCTATGGCGAGCGACTCCGGCTCATGCTCGAGGAGGATGAGCCGCTCTACCCGAACTGGGACCAGGACACCACCGCGGTTCGGGAGCACTACGCCGATCAGGACATCGGGATCGTCGCCGCCCAGCTGGTCGAGGCGGCTTCGTCCCTCGCCGCGGCGTTCGAGTCCGTCGAGGACGGCCAGTGGCAGCGCACGGGTCGTCGCAGTGACGGTGCGTCGTTCACCGTCGACAGCTTCAGCCGGTACATGGTGCACGACCCGGTCCACCATCTCTTCGACGTCACGGGGGAGCGGGCTGCACCCCAGCCGCCCGCGAGTATGTAGTACGCACCACCGTCCTCCTCGACGGGGTACGAGCAGTCCCCCGTCAGTCCTTGTCAGCGCTGCTCGAGAGCAATCGCGCGGATTCTGGGTCCAGGTGGACGCTGGCATGGCCGATCGTGCGCAGCGCTGATGCAGGGCACGCAGTGCCGATCGGACCGGTGAGGGCGTCGCGGACCGGTGTCGCCTTGCGCGATTCGGGCACGACGGCGAGCACGCGGTTGGCGCGAAGCAAAGCAGGGATGGTCACCGTGACGGCGTGCCTCGGGACGACGTCCAAATTCGGGAAGTGTCCCTCGTTGACCTGCTGGCTCCGGCAGGGACCGTCGAGCTCGACCACCCTCACGTCGAGCGGGTCGTCGAAGTCGGCCACTGGAGGGTCGTTGAAGGCCAGGTGCCCGTTCTCGCCGATGCCGAGACAACACAGGTCGAGCGGATGTGCGACCAGCAGCGCCGCGTACCGGTTGCACTCCGACGCTGGCTCGGTCGTCCCGTCGAGGTAGTGAGCCGCCTTCGGGCGCGCCGGTTCCACGATCCGTTCGCGGATCCACCGTTGGAAGCCCGCGGGGTGGTCCGGACCCACACCCACGTACTCGTCCATGTGAAAGACGACGGTGTCGGCCCAGGGGACGTCGGGAGTCTCATGGACCAGGATCCGCACGAACTCGAGTTGCGAGTTTCCCGTTGCGAACATGGCGTGGGCCACACCCCGCGAGGCAACTGCCTCGCGGCAGGACAGAGGCAGCCTCGTCTGCGGCGGCCCTCGCCAACGCGGCAAGGTCTTCGTGGACATAAACCGTCGCGCCGTCAAACCTCAACAGGCCGGGCTCCGCCATGTCGCCAGCATGCCAGGCCCGCCTCGGTCAAACTGTCGGGCGTGCCCAGTGCCCCCGGCCGCGAGGTCGCTCTTCCCGGTCCTCGACAGCTGGAGGCGGGGTGGAACGAGGTCCGGCGGTACCTCGCGGTCACGCCGGTCGTCGAAACGCCACAGTTGGGGCCCTTGGTGTCGGTCAAGCTCGAGACGCTCCAACCCACTGGGTCGTTCAAGGTCCGCGGCGGATTGGCGGCCGTGGCAGCAACCCTGGCGGAGGAACCCGGACGAGCGGTGGTCGCCTCGTCGGCCGGCAACCACGGCCTCGGTCTGGCCTACGCCGCGACCCGACTCGGAGCGGAAGTGACGGTGGTTGTGCCGACGGGAGCCTCGGCGGCCAAGGTGTCCTCGCTGCGGCAGTTCGGCGTGCGTCTCGTTCAGCACGGCGAGGGCTACCGAGAGGCGGAAACCTACGCCCTCGACCTCGCCGCGAGCGAAGGTATGCACTACGTGTCGCCTTACAACGATCCTGACGTCATCGCTGGTCAGGCGACTGTCGCGGCGGGAGCTGATGGACCAGGTCCCAGATCTGGGAACCGTGGTCGTCCCGTGCGGCGGAGGTGGCCTGTTGTCCGGTGTGATACTCGCCCTCGGCGAGACCAGCGTTCGCATCGTCGGGGTCGAATCCGAAGCCTCGCCATCGATGAGCGCGGCCGTGGCGGCTGGCGCGATCGTCCCCATCCACGTCGAGCCGACCGTGGCCGATGGCCTGGCCGGCAACCTCGAGCCGGGCGCGGTGACCGTCGGCATCGTGGTCTCGCACGACGTTGAGGTGCTCACGGTGAGCGAGGCTGACATTCGTTCCGCCATGGCTTTCTCGGCTCACAAGATGGGTCTCGTCCTCGAGGGAGCGGGCGCCGTCGGAGTGGCCGCACTCCGGGCCGGGACCGTGACGCCCGATCCCGGAGGAAAGCGGACGGTCGTGTTGCTGACCGGACGAAACGTCGCGCCGAAGCTGCTCTCGGAGGTGCTCCATTCCTGAGGTCCTGGTGCGCGGCGCCACTTTGAACTACGACGTGACGGGAGATGGCGAACCGCTCTTGCTCGTCGCGGGTTGCGGGCAACCAGCGGTGGCGTGGCACCTCGCGCTCGTTCCCGCGCTGGTTGGCGGGGGCTTCAAGGTCGCCACCTTCGACAACCGCGGCGTCGCCCCCTCCTCTTCACCACCGGCTCCTTACAGCGTCGACGCGATGGCCGATGACGCTCTGGCGCTGCTGGACCATCTCGGCTGGGATCGTCCGGTACACGTGGCAGGTCATTCAATGGGCGGCTGGATCGCGGAGACCTTGGTACTGGACCATCCCGAGAGGGTTCGCGCCGCCGCGCTCATGGGAAGTGCGAATGAACCCACCGCCTGGGAGATCGCGATCACCACCGTGGAGCGGGATCTGGCCCGACTCGACTACGACCTGCCGCCGCTCTTCTATGCCACCGAGACGATGCGCTACCTCCCGATGTCGGATCTTCAGGATTCCGACGTCGTGAGCAGCTGGCTCTCGCTCATCGGCGAGCTCCCGGCTTGGCCCAACCCAGGGCGACTCGGCCAGTACGAGGCAGCGCTCGCCTGGTCGAGCGACCCTGTCCGCACCACTCGCTGGCCTGAGGTCCGAATGCCCTGCCTCGTGCTGGCGTTCGAGCACGACGTCGACTCACCGCCTCGCTATGCGCGTGCCGCGGCGGGCGTGATTCCCGGATGCGTGTACCGGGAGGTCGCGGGTGCGGGTCATTTGGGGATCATCACCCATGCCGGCGAAGTGGCCCGGCACCTGCTTGAGTTCTTCGCCGGCCGCTGACTCCCGCTCGTGCTGGCAGAGACGCGGTCAGCGTGGCGGAGGAGACGCCCAGTCCAGCTTCACCCTCGATGCCCAGTCGTCGTGGTGGCGCAGCCAATGGCGCGCATAGGGACACCACGGCACCACGGTCAGATGGTCGCGCTCGGCTCGCTCGATCGCAGCCTGGACGAGGCGTCCGCCGACCCCGTGTCCGCTGAACCGGTCAGGCACGCCCGTGTGCACGAGGATGAGGCGGTCCCCATCGACCGCGTACACGAGCTCCCCCTCCTCATCGGCCGCGCCGACGGTTGCGACAAACCGGCTGTGGACGGGATCGTCGACGACCTTCACGTCGTCAGCGTCGGCCATGGGCGCTCCAGTCTCAGCTTCGGGTCACCACGAGCAGCGTGACGTCGCGCAGCCTAGGCACTCGAAGCCGCGTCCCAGCGCGAGCACGATGTGACGGCGAGGTGTAGGAAGGTTCGAATGAGTGGTCCGATCGCGGCCGAGGATGCGCCTTTGACAGCAGATCGCCCCGCATCGCCGGACCGACCCGAGCTGCTTTCGGGGCGTGAAGCGATGGTCGGATCAATGCGGGTGCGACGGGTCCTGCCGCAACGGGCACGCCGCACTGTCGGCGCGTGGTGCTTTGCCGACCACCTGGGACCGGTCCGAACGAGCGACGCAGTCGAGGTCGGAATCGGACCTCACCCGCACATCGGACTGCAGACCGTGACCTGGTTGCTGTCCGGAGAGTTGCTCCACCTCGACAGCCTCGGTTCCGAGCAACCGATCCGTCCGGGCCAGCTCAACCTCATGACAGCCGGCGCCGGCGTTGCCCACGCCGAGGAGAGCACCAAGCGCAGCGGCGACGAGCTGCATGGAGTGCAGCTCTGGGTGGCGCAACCCGAGGCGACTCGCCATGGGCCTCCGGCCTTCGAGCACCATGGAGAGCTTCCGCGACTCGAGCTCGTTGGGGCGCGGGCCGTCGTGCTGGTCGGCGAACTCTCCAGTCACGTTTCTCCTGCGCGCCGGGACACGGACCACCTTGGTGCGGATCTCGTCATCGAGCCCCCTGGGACGACGCTTCCCCTCCGGCGCGACTATGAGCATGCCCTGATCGTCCTCGAAGGAGCGGTATCCCTCGGTGACGAACTGCTGGCGGAGCCTGGCACGCTCGCCTCTCTCGGGTCCGGGCGTGACGAGTGCCGGCTCGAGGTACTGGCGCCGGCGCGTGCCCTGCTGCTCGGTGGCGTTCCGTTTCCCGAGCCGATCCTCATGTGGTGGAACTTCGTCGGCCGTAGCCGCGACGAGTTCACCGAGGCCCGACGGCAGTGGTGGATGCAGGACAAGCGATTCGGGGTGGTCCACTCCCGGCTCGAGCGGATCGACGTCGATCGGCCGCCGTGGGAGTCTCCGGCTGGCGGCTCCTGACCCGTCGTCGCACCCTGGGTGCTACTCCTTGAGCGCCCCTTCCTCTCGTTTCGCGCGCGCGGCTCTCCAGGGCGGGTCGTGACTCGAGACCGCGACGTCGGCTCTTTCTGGCCCGAATGGCTACCACTCACCCCAGCCAGACGGGCTGATGAAGCCGGTCACGGTCCGGGGGTCGACCGGGGCGCGTTGCTCGGCCGCCTGGTACACGGCGAAGCAGAGCTGGAGCACCTTCACGGCCTCGTCGGCGCTCATGGCTGCCGTATCACCGTGTACCAGGGAGTCCACGAAGTGTTGCGACGATCGGACGAACCCAGCACCCCAGTCGGCGTCGATCTCCGTGTACTCGGTCGTGGTTCGTTTGGCCGGGGTCCCGGTGAAGAGCATGACCGGCGCCAGGTCAAGCATCTCTCCCGTGGCACGGGTGACCCAGATCTGGCCTTCGTCGCCGGTGATCTCGAAGAACTCATCGGCGCCGTAGTACTTGGAGCGCATGTAGAAGTTCGGCGCGTACTGCACCTCCATCATGCCGAGAACAGCTGGGTCCTCGTACTCGAAGACGACAGCGCAGGGCTCAAAGAAGAGGTCGCGCCGACGCACCACGGCCTGTACCGAAACGATGTCGAGATCGAGGAGCCACAGCGCCATGGCGTACTTGTGCACCATGTCGTCGAAGAGGTGGCCGCCGGGGCTGCGCTTGTCGAGACGCCAGCCGTAACCCTCCGGGCGAAGGGCCGCCTGGAAGGCGGAATCGGTCTGTCCGACCAGGGTTCGGATGCGCAGCGAAGTGGGCCGGCCAATCGCGCCGTCGGCCACGAGCTTCTTGGCCAGCTCGAGTGGCGGGTAGTGCACGAAGCACTCGCTGATCCGGAGCATGCGGCCCGCCGCCTCCGCCGCCTCGCCCATGGCGCGGCCGTCGTCGACGGAGTTGGCCAGCGGCTTCTGAACGGAAACGTGCTTCCCGGCCTTGAGCGCGGCCACCACGTGCTCCCGGTGCAGGTGTGTGGGGGTGAGGATCTCGACGGCGTCGACGGACTCGTCGGCGAGCAGATCGTCGAGGTCACGGTAGAAGGTATCGGCTCCCCATTCCTCGGCCGCCCGCCGTCCCACCACTTCGTCGGTGTCGCAGACTGCGACCAAGTCACAACGTGGGTCCTCGAGGTACCCCTTCACGTTCATGGCCGCGATGTTCCCGGCTCCGAGAACTCCCAGCCTCACCCTCTCCATTCGACGAACCTCCCCAGGCCGACACCTATCGCGGCACTCGTTGGGTGATCTCGACCCGTACCCCTTGGCGCACTGCGACCTCTTGGCATGCCCGCCTCTTCCTATGACTCCGTCTCGGCCTCTGGGTCCTATGTCCCGGCACCGAAGGCGCCGGCGGCACGGGCCTTGGCGATCCGATCGTCGTCGTAACCGAGGACAGAGCGCATCACGTCGTCAGTGTGCTGACCCACGGTCGGCGCCTTGGTGGGATGCGGCAGAACCTCGTCCACGAAATGCAGCGGCGTGAAGAGCTGGTCGTTGCCAACTTCGGCCGCCGGCAGCAAGTCGAAGCGGTCTTCGAACTGCGGGTCTTCGAGCAACGTCTTTGGCGTGTTGACCGGCGCGATCGGAGTGTTCACCCGTCCGCCGAATTCCAGCCACTCGGCGGCCGTCTTCGTTCGGAAGATGTCGCGCAGCTCGTGCTGGAGCTCACGGTTGCCCCGAGCGTGGTCGGCATACTTGGAGCCGGGCCAGCGCTCGAACAGCTCCGGTCGTCCCACTCCCTCGCAGAAGTTCTTCCAGAACGCCTGCTCCGATGCCATGAACAGCACGTGGCGCCCGTCGGACGTCTCGTAGACCTGGTAGCGCACGCCCTCCACCATCCCGGCCGTACCCGGGGCACGACGTTCGTAGTTGTCGGACTTGTTCCCTGTCACCTCGGATTCCGGTCGCTCGTAGGCACGCCACGTCTCCGAGCGCAGCCAGTCCATCGCGGCCGCCGCGTCGGACTGAGCGATGTCGATGTACGCACCCTCGCCTGTCGAGCGCGCTCGGATGACCGCGGCCAGAATGCCCAGCGCGCCGAAGAGCGGACCGGCGTGGATGCCGATGGAGGCGTGCTCGGGGATGTAGGTGAACCCCTCGTCGTCGGTGGCCACGTTGACGATGCCGGCCCATGTGTCGTAGGCGATCCCGTGGCTGGGGTAGTCGCGGTACGGGCCGGTCATCCCGTAGCCCGAGATGGTGCAGAAGACGATCTTGGGATTGATCACCCGCAGGTCGTCGTACCCGACACCCCGGCGGGCGAGCGAACCGGGCCGCATGGCCTCGACGACGGCATCGGCCGTCGCGGCGAGCTCCTTCATGATGGCGACCCCGGCGTCGCTTCGCAGATCGAGCACGAGCGAGCGCTTGCCCCTGTTCAGGTGGAGGTGCATGAGCGAGACACCCTCGACGATCGGCCAGGTCATCTCCCGGACGTAGTCGCCGGAGGGCGGCTCGATCTTGATGACCTCGGCCCCGAGGTCGATCAGGGGTGTGGTGATCTGCGCTGGCCCGAGTGCCGAGCACTCGATGATCCTCATGCCGTGCAGGGGCGGCGTCCTCGCCATCGGTCCTCCCGTCGTCGAAGGCCGGATCGTAGCGGTCCCGAACCCCGGCACCTGGTCCACGAGGTGGCAATACTGGGGGACGTGGGAAGCGAAGCGACGGCCACGGGAGCGCTCGACGACGCCCTCACGGTCTTTGCCGGCACAGCACCCGAGTACGGGTCGCTCGGCCTTTCAAACCACGGCCCGATGGCGGCCGAGGCGCTGGCCAACATGGGCCGGGAGGACGAGATCCCAAGGTGGGTGGCACGGTACCGCATACGCCTCCAGGAGGCGCCCTCGCCGGGCCGTCCACTGGCGGAGCAGGAGTGGCCCTCTGCGCTCGGCGAGTTGGACCGGTTTCCCGACTGGCAGGCGCTCTTCGAACGCGAGTTGGCCGACCGCCCCCCCTCGGCGGTCGTGAGTGAGTGGGTGCCGCGATTACTGCCGGGCACGGTCGGCGCCGCCACCCACGGCTTGATCCGCACCGGCCACGCCCTGCGCGCGCGCTCGCCGCGGCCGACACGCCCCCACGGCGCCTGGAGGTGGCAACGGGGCTCGCGTACTGGGCGGCTGTCTACACGGAGCTGCCAGGCCCGCCGCTGCTCATCGGGCACCAAGGGGTGGTCGACGCGCTTGCCGACCTGCCGTACCTCCCGGACGACGCACCGAGCGAGGTGCTCATCAGCGACATGCTGCGCCATGTGGCCGACATCGCCGACGAGTTCGAGCAAGGCGTGGCGTCCCTCGGGGAAGTCGGAGACACCGTGGAGCTTCTCGACCAGCTGGCATCAGGGGGCGCCCTGGCCTACCTGCGCAACGCGGACGGAGGCGGGGCGATCGGCCTGCTGCACTCGGTGACGTCGCCGCTGGCCTGCGAGCTGCTGCTGCCGTGGCTGCCCGAAGAGGACCGTGAAGCGGCGCTGGGCTACGTCTGGCAGGCGGTCGCGGCGCTGCACGTGGGCTACGACGTCGACCGGCACACGCCTGTACCGGCGTCCGAGGCGGATTCGACCGAGGAGCTCGTCGACCTTGCGGTGGCGTCGGGCGACGAGCACGCCATCAAGCTGACCGAAGCCGCTCTGCGCTCGTTCGCGCGGTGTGGCGCGCCTGCGCTGTTGTGGGCGGCCGCCGACGCCTGCGCCCGCCTCGGGGGCTGAGTCAGGAGCACGGGGGCGGCGCCAGCCAGACGCAGAACGTGCCGCGCCCTGAGGAGGAGAGACGGCAGTCCTCGCCGAGGCGCGCCGCCATGCTCATGGCTAGTGTCGGCCCCATGGAGCACCGCACTCTCGGCCGGACCGGTCTCAAAGTCAGCCCGCTGTGTCTTGGGGCCATGATGTTCGGGACCTTCGGCAACACCGACCACGACGACTGCATCCGCATCATCCATGCCGCGCTCGACGCGGGCATTAACTTCGTCGACACCGCCGACGTCTACTCGTTCGGTGAGTCCGAGGAGATCGTCGGGAAAGCGCTGACGAGCACCAAGCGGCACAAGATGGTGCTGGCCACCAAGGTGCACGGCCAGATGGGACGCGATCCGAACGCGCAGGGGAACTCACGCCGCTGGATCATGAGCGAGTGCGACAACAGCTTGCGCCGGCTGGGCGTCGACTACATCGACCTCTACCAGATCCACCGACCTTCACCCGAGACCGACATCGACGAGACGCTCGGCGCGCTCACCGACCTGGTTCGCATGGGCAAGATCCGCTCCTTCGGGAGCTCGACCTTCCCCGCCCACGAGATCGTGGAGGCGCAGTGGGTGGCCGAGCGACGGGCTCGCGAGCGCTTCGTCACCGAACAGCCCCCGTATTCGATACTCGTGCGTGGGATTGAGAAGGACGTGCTGCCGACATGCCAGAAGTACGGCATGGGCGTTCTCTCGTGGAGCCCGCTGGCCGGAGGCTGGCTGTCGGGGGCATTCGGCCCCGGCAAGGAGAACACGTCGCGACGGGCCGCCGCGCTGCCGCACCACTACGACATGTCGATCCCGGGTAACAAGGCGAAGCTCGACGCAGTCGGGAACCTGAGCGCGCTGGCCGACGAGGCGGGGCTACCGCTGATTCAGCTCGCTCTCGGCTTCGTGCTCGCTCATCCTGGGGTCACCTGCCCGATCATCGGCCCGCGCACCATGGAGCACCTCGAGTCACAGCTGCCGGCGCTTGAGGTCCGGCTGAGCCCGGACGTGCTCGACCGGATTGATGAGATCGTGGCGCCGGGAACCGACCTGAACGAGACGGACGTCGGGTGGGTCCCTGCCGCCATCGCCGACAAGAGCCTGCGGCGTCGGCCCTGAAGACCTGAAGCAACGGAGCGACGAGGGAGGAACGTCTACAGCCGCTCACGCTGGTTCAGCGTGATGTGCCCGCCGTCGGGGTCGATCATGCACACGAGATCGATGAGGGAGTGTTGCAGGGCGACCAGTCGCTCGTCGTGTTCCTCGAGGTCGTCCTTGAGTTTCGTCATGTCTTCGGTGAGATGTGCGAACCACTTACCCATGTCGGTGAGGGGGATGCGCTCGACGAACGTGGCGTACCCCATGCAGTCCCACCTCCTGGCCCTTCCAGGAGCTGCCCCCGTCTCGGTGAGCATGACCTCGCCGATGGCGCGCTGCTCGCCTCGGAACACGCACAATGTCGGATCGATGTCGCTGCGGGCGAACGCGTCGCGCGTTTGCTCGAGTTGTTCGATGAGCTTCCGCTGACCCTCGCGATTGACCGGATCGAGGAAGAGTGCACCTCGGCGGATTATCTCGGCGTAGCAGAAGTACTGGGCGATCAGGTACATCGTGTGGATGACGGGGTACTCGGGCCGCGCCCGGCTCGCCTCGGGATCGGCGAAGCGCCGCAGGAAACCCTGGCGCCGGATGTTGAAGAGGCGGGCTTGCAGGTCGGACGCCGCCGCGAGCAGCGGCATCCGGAAGTCCATCGCCACCTCGTCGGCAGCGGTCAGCCGGTCTTGGATCGCCTGACGCCGGGTCAGCAACACCGTGAGCAACGCGAACAGGCCTGAGACGACTGCGGCGATCACCGCCACCCACGCCGCCATCAGGAGACGTCCAGACCAGGCGGCGGCTTCGCGCCCTCGTTCTCGTTCTCGTCGGTACCGCTCATGGACACAGGATCGGTCGGTCCGTGTCCAACTGTCAACGATCCGCACGGTCACGTGCCTCCGGACGGTCGCTCCCGTCCCCTGAAGCCGCCACTCCCCGTTCTCCCCTCCCTCCATCCCGATCGTGTCGGCAGTAACATCCGCGCCTGGACTGAGCAGCAGGGAGGGCGGGTGCCTCAGGACCTCGACGAGAGCAATTGGGACGCCTTTTTGAGAAGGACGGCCGACGGGCGCATCACCCCCTTCATCGGGGCAGGGGTCAGCCCGCACCCCAAAGGTGCCGAGATCGCTCGGGCCTGGGCCGACAAGTACAAGTACCCGCTCGACGATCGCGACGACCTGGTCCGAGTGGCCCAGTACGTCGCCCTCACGGTGGACGCGCTGGAACCGCGCCACAGGCTGCTCGATATCTTCCAGGGCACCCAACGGCCGGACTTCTCCGACCCGCACGAGTGCCACCGGGTGCTGGCCGATCTCCCGCTCCCGCTCTACATCACGACGAACTACGACTCGTTCATGGCGGACGCCCTCTCTGCGGCGGGACGGTCACCCAAGAGGCTCATCTGCGACTGGAACGACTCCGCCGATGCCTGGAACGCCAAACAGATGGGCACGAAGGCCGTCAAGAGGTGGGCGAGCCCGTCTCCGGAGGAGCCGTGGGTGTACCACATCCACGGAGCGGACGTCGTCGAGGTTTCCATGGTCCTCACCGAAGACGACTACCTCGACTTCCTCGCAGCCCTCAGATCCCGCACGACGACGATGTTGCCTCCGCCGGTGTACCAGGCTCTCTCGACCACGTGTCTCTTCGGTGGGTACAGCCTCGCCGACTGGACCTTCCGGGTGCTCTTCCGGATGATCAAGCTGTCGTTGCCCGCGGCCGGCGAGAGTGCACATTTCGCCCTTCAGCTCCCGCGCAATGACAACGAGCAAAGGTATTTGGACACGTACTTCGCCGGCATGAAAATCAAGGTCTACTGGGGAAACAAGGACGAGTTCTTCACCGAGCTACGGAACCGCTGGGATGCGTACCGCACCGTCGCTGTCTGACATCGCGCCAAGCCGCGTCGAACCGTTCGTCGGCCCGAGACCGTTCGGGGAGGGGGACGCCGACCGCTTCTTCGGCCGTGACGCGGTCAACGACGAGCTCTTCGCACTGGTCTCCGCCTTTCAGACCTGTGTCGTCTACGGACAATCGGGCACGGGGAAGTCGTCGCTGATCTACGCCGGTCTACTCCGAGCCGCGCGCGCCGCGGGCATGCAGGTACTGCCGGTGGCCCGGGTCCAGAGCGCGGGTGTCGAAGGCTGGACCGGCCAGGGAAATCCGTTCGTGTTTTACACCCTGGGTAGCTGGGGGAACCGCCCGTCGGGCGCGCCCGACGGTGTGAGTGCGGCATTGACTGCGAGGCCTCGTCCCACGGATCCGTACGGCGACACGAGCATTCGGCTCGCCGTCTTCGACCAGTTCGAAGAGCTGTTCACGGCGTTCCCTGGCCACTGGGAGGAGCGAGTCCCGTTCCTCGACGACTTGGCCAAGGCTCTGCAACAGGACCGCCGCCTGCGCATGGTCTTCGTCGTCCGCGAGGACCACCTGGCCGACGTGCTCGACGCAGTCGCAGAGCTCCCCGACGGTCTGAAGGCGCAGCTCCGGCTGCCACGACTCGAGCGCGAGGAGGCGATCGAGGCGATCGAAGGGCCGGTCCACCGCCTGACCAGCCTGCGCTTCGCCGAAGGCGTCGCAGAAGATGTGGTCAAGGACCTGATGACGATCAAGGTCCGGCGCGGCGGAGGGCGCGGCCGGCGAGACAATCGGTGAATATGTCGAGCCGGTGCAGCTTCAGGTCGTCTGTACGGAGCTCTGGCGGTCATTGCCGGCTGGCACCGAGGTCATCACGAGGGACCACGTCGCGAAGATCGGCGATCCCACGACTGCGCTGGCGCATTTCTACGACGACTGCGTGGCCGAGACATCTCGGCGTGTGAGGGTGAGCAGCGCGTTCACTCGGCGCTGGTTCGAACGGGTCCTGATCACTCCGGCCGGGACCCGAGCGACGGCCTGGCAGGGGGACCGGGACACGGCCGGGATGCCGAACGCCGCGGTCGCCGAGCTCGAGAACCGGCACATGCTGCGAGCTGAGGATCGCGCCGGCGCACGTTGGTACGAGATCAACCACGACCGCTTCATCGCTGCCATCAAGAAGGCCAACGCCGCAGCGCGGTCGCGTTCCCTGGCGATTTCGTGGGGCGTCGCCGCGGTGGCGGTCGTCGTCGGCGGACTCGTCGTGGCGTACTCCTGGGAGCACGGAGGGCTGTCGCGGGCGACCTTGATGTTGTTCGGCCTCCTCGTACCCGCGCTGGGCGTCACCGTCGCCATGGTCCGCACACTCGACGGCCAGATGCCGCCGCTCGGGATCAGGAAGCGCTGGTGGTGGCTCTGGGGAATCCTCGCCGCCGTGGCCGTACTCATGGGCGTTTTGGGCATGAGCTATATCTTCGGCTCCGGCTCCGGCGACCAACCGGGCGCCTGCAACGTGTCCGCGTTCGATTCGTACGCGGAGAGCGCGCCGCGGCGCGTGTTTCGGCGGCGCCAGAGCGTACGTCTTCGGGTGGGGTCTCGGGGCAGGAATCTGCATCGGGCTCCTGCTCGGTGTCCTCTGGCGAATGGCGAGCACACGACGCCGGAAGCGCCAACTCCGGAAGATGGGCCGGCACCCCGCCAGCTCCGTGCCCCCAGTTGCGGCCGGATCCGGACCGCGGGACGCCCAAGACGAACCCGTCGCGGTGGCCGGCTGACGCTCTGGGGCTCGCTCGACCGATCGCGGCACCGAACCGCCCAGGACGAGGATCAGCCAGACGGTTCGAGTGGCGCCGCCGGTACGGCCATCGCCGGTGACTCGGTTCCACCGTCGATCTCGAACACCTTGCCCGTGACCCAAGAGCTGGCGTCGGACGCCAGGTAGACGACGGCGCAGGCGATGTCCTCGGGCTCGCCCGGGCGGCCCATCGGGGTGGATTCGAGGAACTGGCGCCTCAGCCCGTCGTCGGTGAGGACGATGTCGAGCGACCGCGTCGCAACGCCACCGACGTCGATCGCGTTGAGGCGCACGCGTGGTGCCAGCTCGGGCGCCATGTTGCGGGTGAGCCGGTCGAGCGCCGCCTTGACCGCTCCATAGGCGGCGAAGCTCGTTTGCGTCATTGACGCGGAGCGCGACGAGATATTGACGACCGCACCCCGACCGGTGGTGTCGACGATGCGGCGCGCCGCCAGCTTGGTCAGCGTGAACGGTGCCGTCACGTTGAAGTGGAAGGCGCGCTCGAGGAATCCTGCGCTTGTGTCCATGGCGGCGCGGGGCATGGCCCCGCCGGCATTGTTGACGGCCACGTCGAGTCGCCCGAAGGCGCCGACCGCAGCATCGACGAGGTGCTCCAGCTGGCCGAGGTCGGTGACGTCGGTGGGTACGACGAGCGCGCGCCGCCCGGTCGCCTCCACCAGGGCTGCGACCTCTTCGAGATCGCTCTGGGTGCGCGCGCCGAGGACGACGTCGGCGCCCGCCTCGGCGAGTCCGACCGAGACGCCTCGCCCGATGCCCAATCCGGCACCGGTGACGATCGCGACCTTGTTGTCGAGCCGGAAGCGGTCGAGGATCACCTGCGAGACTCGGAGGCGGAGCTGGCGCTGGCCCGGCCGCGTGCGCGCCCTCCTGACGCCCGCCCTGCGACGAGCGGCATCTCGAGGTAGGTGAGCAGGCCCGGGCCGGCGTCGCACACATAGGGCACGGCGTTCACGCAGTGCATCGCCGTCGCGACGACGCCGGGGTTGCGCGCCAGGCCTGCCTCGATCGACTCGGGATGGAGCTTGCGGAACGTCACCAGGCAGCTCGGGTCGCCGGTGACCTCCACTTCGAAGTGCTCTCCGCCCTCACCGAAGTTCCACGGCGGATCGAGATGCTCCTCACCCATCAACCAGTTGACCGCGGCGGTGACCACCGGCTCTCCGTCGACCAGACCCTCCCAACGGAACCGTTGAGCGGCGACGAGCCCCGGTGCGATCGGCCCGATGGGCGAGTCGATCGGTGCGGTGGCGACTGCCATCTCGTGCGTGGTGCGCAGGGTCGGATCGAGCTGGAAGCCGAGCTCATCGGCCACCATGTGGACAGACTGGCGGAACCCGGCGCCGAGCGCCTCGGCCATGACGCTGCGGCGTGCCTCGTCGGGGGTCTTGCCGAAGAGCATCCAGTCGCGGATGACGTCCGGTGCGCCGTAGGTGCGGATGTCGGAGAACTCTTCGGCCCGCACCCGGGTGATGGAGCCGGAGAGCGCCGAGACCATGAGCGGGAAACGCTCCGTGATTCCCCCCGGATGGATACCGGTGCCGTGAAGTGTCACACCGGCGTCCCGGCAGAGCGCGTCGAGCTCAGTCCGTTCGCCCGTGGGCGGGTAGAACCAACCGAGCGGCGTGACCACGTTCTTGCCCGACCGCAGAATCCGTTCGACCACGTCCCGGTCGGCGAAGATCGGGCTGTAGACGACACAGTCGGCATCGAGCGCCAACAGCGCGTCGACGTCGGTGGTCGCGGTGACGCCGATCGGAGGGCTTCCGGCGAGGACTCCGGCGTCCTGGCCGTCCTTGGTCTCCGAGTGGACCCAGCACCCGACGAGATCGAGATCCGGATGCGCCTGTACGGCCTCGATGGCCGCCCGGCCGACGTTCCCCGTCGCCCACTGAATCACCCGGTACGCCATGGCTCACCCCCACGGTGTGATGAGCGCACCCCACGGTGCGATGAGCGGCCCACCTTAGCGAAGTCACCTTTTCCTAGAGGTTCCGTGCAGCTCCATGGTCCGAAATCATCAGCGTTCGTGTTGAGCGAGTCGCCATTTCATGATGGGCATCGACCGCTGCTACTCAACGGGTGCGTCGCGTTCACCCTGAGATATGAGCCCGTTGAGCACCGCCACGATGGTGGTGGTCAACCGGCGAGCATCCGGTAACCGCAGCCCGGTCGACTCCTTCATGCCGACTCCTGCCGTCAGAGCAGTGACCACCCAGGCTGCGGTATCGGGGTCTGTAACCCCGGACATCGCCTCACATATCCGAGTGTGCCGGTCGAGGTAGAGGGTCCTGAGGCCAGAGGCGACGTCGGGGTCGTGACGCGCTGCGGCGGCCGCATCGACCTCGAGCAGACGGGTGTCTCGATTGGTCTCGTCGTGGATGAGCGCGGCCCCGAGTTCGAGGCTGGCGCGGACTTCGACGTAGTCAGTTGCCCGGTCGCTCTCCGCGATCTTCCAGCGGATCACCTCCACAAGGAGCTGGCCCTTCGAGCGGAAATGGCCGTAGACGGCGCCCTTCGTCAGTTCTGCCGCCGAAGCGATGTCGCGCATCGACACGGCGTTGTAGCCACGCTCGACGAAAAGCCGCGCCACGAGATCCAAGAGACGCCGCCGGGTTCCCGCCGATTTTGGGGTTTTGGGAGGTGGCGGTGGGACAAAGGGCCGTCCACCGGAGGGCGACGCGAGCGAGGTGGCCATCAGGGTCCTCCTGGGGAGGCGAGGGCGGGCGGTTGAGTATTTATATACCGCTGGAATATAGTCCAGCGGTTGAAAAGCGCGACATTCTGGTACTGCACAACAGCTCTGACATGGGGAGGCGCCGTGACGAACGCAGGAAACGGGACGCGGTCGAGGGGCCGTCGGACCTTGCTCGTTGCAGGGACCGCCGTGCTCGCTTCACTGCCGGTGCTCGTGGCCGGAACGAACGCCTGGGCCGCACCGGCGCCGGGAGTCAGCTCAACTTCCATCCGCGTCGGCCTTCCTTACTTGGACCTTGCCGCGCTCCACAGCGATTGGACTCAGCATCAACCAGGGGAGCTACCCCGACGCATTCAACGCACTCATCGCCAACTTGAACGCACAGGGTGGTATCAACGGTCGCAAGGTTTCTCTCTCCCTCGCGTCGGTCAATCCGACCTCCACCGCGTCTTCTGCGTCAGCCTGCACTC
Organism: uncultured Acidimicrobiaceae bacterium; assembly: GCA_963824445.1. GTDB lineage: Bacteria > Actinomycetota > Acidimicrobiia > Acidimicrobiales > RAAP-2 > Bog-473. The sequence continues at coordinate 274,108 of CAWGPG010000008.1, forward strand.
AGTTGACTCAAGACGACAAGGTGTTTGTGGCCTTTGGACCGCTCTATCCACTGTGCTACCAACAGGCCGGCGTCGCAACCATCAACGGAGATATGGGTGCGACCCTGTCGCCGAGCGCCGCGCCGAACTTCACGGTGACACCTCCGGCCGCGGCCTTCGATCCCTTGCAGATCGCCGTCTACACGAAACAGGGAATCTTCAAGGGAAAGAAGATCGGGGTCATCAGCGCGTCAGTCGACCACGCCGAGGTTCCGATCGTGCTGGATGCGCTCAAGAAGCAGCACGTCAACGTTGTTCAGACGGCCGTGGACTCGGCACCCCAAAATGATGTGGCCGCCTCCGATCAACAGATCCAGGTCATCTCTCAGCGGTTCAAGAACGACGGAGTGAATGTGGTGGTGGGGGTCGGAACGGGTGCATCTGGTTGGCTGACTGGTCTGAACGGCATCCAAAGCACCTATGCCCCTCGCTTGGTGGGCACGAACTACGCTGACTTCGCCGGCACTGTGTCCGCCAAGGGCGGCGACAATCCCACCTATCTCAAGGGTGCGGTCACGGCGACTCCGATTCCGTCCCAGCAGGTGTTCTGGAACGACCCCGCCGTCCAGAAGTGCGTTCGCATCATCAAGAAGGCGTATCCGTCGACAGTGATCGGAAACCCGATCGGGGCACCGGCCAACGCACCGACGACCTGGGTCGCGGCCGAGAACACGTGCCAGGAGGTGGCGATATTTTCCGCCATCGCCAAAGCGGCGGGGAAGAACCTCACCGCCCGAACCTTTCAGAAGGCCGGCTACGGCCTTCACAACGTGTCCATTCCTGGAATGGGGGCTCCCGTCTCATTCGGCGGCCGTCCCTATGCTCTAGGACCGGTGTTTCTCGTCACTTACAACACAAAGTCGCAACAAATGGTCATAGCGAACAAGCCAGCAAACGCGTGAGGGCGTGACAGCGACGCCCGTTCCGTCGATCTCGGCAGAAACTTCTTCGGCGGAGCCGCGACCCTGATGAGGGGATCGTGACGTCGCTGGGACGTGCCCTACACGCCGTCACTATGGTTGGCGCAGTGATCGAGTCCGTTCATGTCGACGCCGAGGTTGGATCCGGCGGTGCCTAGGCTCATCCTGCGCGGCGCGACCGTCCTTGATGCCGACGGCGCGGCGGCCGCGGACGACTGTAGTGGTCGAGGAACGGCGCATCACCGCTGTGCGTCCCGACGACGCCGGCGACGGCGGACTCGGCGTGGCCACAGCGACGCAACGGAGAGACCCACGCGCCGAAGGCGCGGCGGGCGACCGGGTGATCGACCTGGGAGGGCGAACCGTCATGCCCGCCATGGTGAGCAGTCACTTCCACGCCACCTACCACGAGCTCGGCTCAAGGCCCGCGCCGTTCGGGCTCGAGGAACCGCCAGCACTCCAGGCCGTGCGGGCGGCCCACCACCTGGAGTTGCTCCTGCGCTGTGGGTTCACCGGTGCGGTGAGCGCCGGAGCACGCCTTCGCCATCGACGCGTCCATGAAGGCGGCCATCGCCGAGGGTTTGTTCCCCGGGCCGCGGCTGATGGCCGGCAGTCGGGACGTGAGCACCACGGGGCATGCAGGCGACAAGAGCTTCGCCTGGTACTGGGACGTCGGCGCCCGCGGCGCCATCAATCGGTCCGACGGTCCGGCGGAGTTCCGGCGAGCGGTCCGCCAGGAGGTCAAGGAGGGGGCGGAGATCATCAAGATGTTCGTCACCGGTGGCCATGGCACGGTGGCGCCTGCCGAGCAGACGGAAATGACTCGAGAGGAGATCACGGCAGGCATCGAGGCCGCGCATCGAGCGCGGTGCCCTGGTGCGCGGCCACATCGCGAACGGCGAAGCGCTCCACATGGCGCTCGACGCGGGGATCGACGTCGTCGACCACGGGGACGGTCTCGACGACGCCGCGATCGAGAGGATGGTCGAGTCGGGTACCTATCTTGTGCCGAGCCAGCTCTTCCCGGCGCGGTTCGCCGAGATGATGGGCGGGGCCGGCGGCGTACTCGGCTTCACCGCGTCCATGACGGCGGACATGGAACGGGCGCTGGAGGTCCTGCCTGTGGCCAACGCGGCGGGCGTCAAGCTGCTCGTTGGGGACGACTACGGGGCGATCGGGCTCCCGCACGGTCGCTACGCCGACGAGCTCGAGTTCTACGTGAAGGAAGCGGGTATCGAGCCGCTCGACGTCCTCCGCTGGGCCACCCGCAACGGCTTCGAGCTCATGGGAAGGGTCCATGAGCTCGGGTCCGTGCGCGAAGGGTACCTCGCCGACCTGCTGGTGGTCGACGGCGATCCGCTCGGCGACATTGCGCTGCTGCAGGACCCGGGCCGCCTCCTCGCGATCATGAAGGGCGGAACGCTGGTCAAGGACGAGCTGAACGCACTGGAGGGCGCTGGTTGAACGTCGAGGCGATCCACGCCTGGTCCCGGTAGGTTCGCGGGATGGTCATCATTGTTGGCTCGCTCACCTTCGACCCGTCCGACCGTACCGAGGTGCTCACCGCCCTGGCCGACGTTACCGAGGCCAGCCGGCGCGACGCCGGGTGCGTGGAGTACTCGTGGGCCGAGGACCTCGAGGCGCCCAACACGTTCCGCTTCTTCGAATGCTGGGAGTCGCAAGAACTACTCGATGCGCATGTCGCCGCCCCGCACGAAGTCGTGTTCGGGGAGCGGACGCTCAGCCGGATCACCGGGGCGACGGCGCGCACCTTCGAGGCAGAGCCAGCGCCCTGAACGGGAAGAGTGCCGCGCGACCGGTACGAAACCGGCACGACGACGTGTTCTGCCCAGCCCGGCGGTATCCGGGTGGCTGTTGGTTCTCCGCGGAAATTTCTCTCGGGACTGTCGATTTGGGGAGGAGCTGTACGTATAGAGCGTGACGGCCCGGTACGAAGTCCGGCCGACGACCATGGAGGGTAAGGAAATGCGGAAAATTGTCGTCACTGAGTTCGTCTCGATCGACGGTGTGATCGAAGAGCCGCGGTGGACATTTGACTTCGATCGGGCGGCCGAGGGGGACAAGTTCAAGTACGACGAACTCTTCGAGGCGGAGGCGCTCCTTCTCGGACGCGTCACCTATGAGGGATTCGCCGCCGCTTGGCCCAGCATGGGCCACGACGATTTCGGCCAGCGCATGAACACCATCGAGAAGTATGTCGTTTCGTCGACGCTCGTTGACGAGGACGCAACGTGGGGTAAGACGTCGGTGCTCCGAGGCGACGTGGTGGCCGAGATCACCCGGCTCAAGAATCAGCCGGGCGGGAATCTCCTCGTGGAGGGCAGTGCTCAACTGGTGCAGACTCTGGTGGCACACGACCTGGTGGACGAGTATCGCCTGATGATCTTCCCGATCCTGCTCGGTGGGGGCAAGCGCATGTTCCCCTCTTCCATGCCTCATGCGTCGACGCTGGAGGTCACGAACTCTCAGACGGTCGGGTCAGGTGTGCTCCTCCTGAACCTTTCGGCCCGCCCTGACCCAGCCCGATAACTCGGCAACCATCGAGGGCTTGATCGAAGGAATCGCCGTCGCGAGCGCTGACGAGAGCGAGAGAGATGGGAATCGGGCTGGGCATGACATCCCCCTTCTGTAAACGAGGAGAGCGAAACCCTCTTGGTACGGCGTCGGTCAGGCGCCGGCACCCGGCGGCAGAACACCCGCATTGGCGGTCCCGATGAATCGTGATCGACTGCCCGGTGTAGACCGTGTGTCGTGAAGTGAAACTTGACCTCCGCGAAATATACGACCGGGGCGACGATATCGATCGTGCTCTTCGAGGCATCATCGATGAAGCAATTGAGAAGAGGGTTCGGTTAGTGGAGATCATCCCCGGCAAGGGAAGCGGCCAGCTCAAAAAGCGAGTACTGCGATTTCTCGACCGGAACGACATCAAGGCGCTCTACGACTGAGTCGAGAAGGACTCTCATAATTTCGGACGCGTCGTCTTCTGAGAATCCAATCATCAGGCCGGAGTCGTTCGGCGGAGGACCAAGAACGTGGACCCTAAGAGCGCAAAAGACCGAGGCTGACCCGGGGCGACCGATTCGATCCGGCCTGGTCGTCGGCCAAAATGGGAGATGTCCCGGAAATGGTCGCCCATCATCGAGGCGGCCCAGCAGATCGCCAACAGCCACACGACGGCCGTTACGTTGCGGCCTGGCTCAATCAGGTCGAGCTGTTCTTCTCCATCCTCTGGCAAGGACAGACCAACCGTCTCCGGCGCTTCGTGCTGCCACGATGCGTAGCACGGCCGCCTGAGGCAAGGTGTTGGAGGGCCCGAGCTTGAGCCCTTGCGCCCGTTTCTGGGCAAGGGCGTCACGGGTCCGTATTCCGATGATTCGCCGCCCCCACTGGGCCGCTGAGGCCATGACATTCGACATGACCTCTCCGTTGGGTGACGTTCCGAGCGGCGCGCCATTTCAGCGTGAATGCAATAGATCAGATCTATTCCGCTCAGTCCGGGTGTCGGGTCGAGTTTCATAGGCAACCACCAGTTGGGTTCTTACGTCGTCGCACTACCGTGGACGGTCAGCAGGGTTTTGATTATGCGTCGAGCGGGTATAGGGTCGACGGCCACGCAAGGGGCGACTTGTGAAGGGGGAATCATGAGAATGGCAACATTCGCGAAGCTTGCTGTAGCAATGAGCGCGTCGGTGGTCGGAGTAATGGGGGCGGCACCCGTCGTGGCCTCGGCCACACCAACCACGACCCTCGTGCCTTGCACCGGCCAAGGGGCGCTGGTGGCAGCTATCAACGCAGCCAATGCAGCCGGGGGCGGCGTTATCAATCTCACCCCGGGATGCCACTACGCCCTCAAGTCTGTTGACAACGGCGAGAACGGCCTGCCGGTGGTCACATCGCGGATCGTGGTGAACGGAAATGGTGCCACTATCAACGGCACCCACCGTGTCCGCGTCTTCGAGGTCGACGGGCCGGGCGGGAACCTGTCGCTTGTGGCCGCGACGATCAGAGGTGGGTCCGCCGACATCGGCGGTGGGATCGAGAACGTCGGCGGCACGGTTACGTTGACTTTCAGTCAAGTGACGCGGAACACCGCCAGCCAGGCCGGCGGTGGTATTGCGAGCGCCACTTTTGACCCCTCGAGCGTGGCGAACCTCACGCTGAACCTCAGCCGGGTGACCGACAACAGACAAACTCTGGCCCCCAAAAAACACGGTCTGGGCGGCGGCGGCATCGTGAACGTTCTGGGTCGGGTAACAACCAACTTCAGCCAGGTGGACGGCAACACTGCGATGGGCTTCGTCGGCGGTGGGATCGCCAATGGCGACTATATGAACTTCTCCGGTACCACAAGCTTCCTAACCGTCAACGCCAGTCAGGTGAATGGAAACACCGCCCCCAACGCGGGGGGCGGCGGAATCCAGAACCTCTTGGGCACGGTCTCCGTCAACTTCAGCCAGGTCGACGGCAACAGTTCCCTCAACGGCGGTGGTATCTCCAGCGGCAACGGCATGGGTGGCGGGACTCCCTGCAGCGCTACGGTGACTACCAACTGGAGCCAGGTGAACGGCAACACGGCGACCGCGCCGGCCCCGTCCGGCCCGGGGAGTGGTCCTCCCATCGCCGCGGCTGGTATTGCCAACGGGTGCACCGCCGTGCTCAACAGTACCCAGGTCGATGGCAACACCGCGGCCAATACCAGCGGTGCGGGGATCGTCAACCATGGCGTAATGACTCTCAACGGCTCCGAGGCGAACAACAACACCGCGGCGGGCCATGGCGTGCTTGCCTCGGGTGGAGGAATCCTCAACGGCAACGCAGGCGTACCGAACAGCGGCGTGCTCACGCTCAATAACAGCCGCGTGAACAACAACACCGCCGGAGGCAACGGTGGCGGCATCGCCAATGGCTTGGCCTTGGGCAAGATGTCACTACCCGGAGGCCCCGTCACACTGAATCACAGTCAAGTGATCGGCAATGTCGCACAGGCGGGTGGAGGGATCTTCAATGTCGGCGGCGCCACGGTGACGCTATCTGCCAGCACCGTCATCGAAAACCATCCCGACAACTGCGAGCCTGCCGGCACGATTGCAGGCTGTGTGGGGTAGGAGACTCCGCAGCGCCGCGACGTTCGCCCGAGCCCGGGCGGTGACGACCGGGGCGGGGATGATCGAGGTCAGCGCGCCAAGGGTCGACGACCGCCGCGAGGGCGAGCGATTCGCCTCGGCCATCTTGCCGCCTACATGCGCAAGTCGCCCAAGGTGACCGAGGTGCTGCCGATCCTGTGCCTGCGCGGCCTCTCGACCGGGGACTTCGCCCTCGCCCTCGGCGAGTTCTTCGGCTCAGACGCCGGTGTGTTCGTCCACTTCAGACCGAAGTTAGGGTCCGCCCGCGGGGACTGAAAAAATCACGCCCGAGCCGGATTCTGAAGGAGTCACTACAGAATGTCGGTCAAGTCGAGCTTGCCATCCTCTCTCAGCGGAATTGAATCCACACGGATCACGGCAGTAACGGGGAGTGCACCGTAGATATGGGGAAACCGTTCATCCCCACCGTCGCAGTTTTCGATTCGGCTTCACCGGGAACGGCAGAAGGATCGATTGCCACGAGCACAACATCTCCTCGACCCTCATACACGAGGTCAGCGATCGTGCTTACCTGACTTGCAAAGGAACGCTGGATGAACCCTCCTCGGCAAGTTACCTCCCGAGGGTCGATCGGACATAGGGCTCACCCAGATCGACCGACTCGGGCCACTCTCCGCTTGAGGGCCAGGTGGTAGATCACGTCCACTGAGCCATTTTCGTCGGGCACGATCAAAAGATTGCCCCGTCGCTCCAGACGCTGCGAACTCGGCGAACTGAGGCACCTGTTCCGGTCCCGGTTCGATCGGACGGGTGGGAGAATGACTCATGTGGTTGAACTCGATGACGTCCGTCTACGGCCGATTCGTGAACTTGACTTGGAGCGGCGTGGAATCGGGACCGTCGCGCAAGGAAGCTGGTTGAGTACCTTTTCGCCACGAGCGCGACGCACCGAATCTGGGCCTGGACTGGCACGGACAACGAGGCCGAACAGAAGGCACTGGAGAGATGCGGATTCGTCCGAGAGGGAATGGTTCGCGAAGCGGTCTTTCGGGGCGGCGAATGGCACGACAGCTTGATCTACGGCCTACTTCGACGCGAGCTCTAGGGCTGCTGAGTGAATTGCCTGAAACGTTCCGTGTCGCCGAGTTAGATGGCTTCCGATTGCCCCTGAGTCAGGTCAGTCTGAAGAAGGTCGAAGCCTTGATGTGAGAAGTTGCGCCCTTCGCCTTGATCTTGTGCTTTCCCAAGGCTCCGGCCTGGGCCCCGGAAGGGATCTGTCCCGAGCACGAGAACGTTCCGTCGTTGGCGACGGTCAAGTTGGCGCATATCTTTGTTTTGGAGGTGGATGTGGCCGTATAGGTGACGCCACCGATGGCCTCGCCTGGCTGAAAGCCCGCACCCGTAATCGTCACAGAGCTTCCCGCCGGGCCCTTCGACGGGCTGATGACCAGAGCGGGCTCGACGGTCACCGACGAGGTGGCGGTCTCGCTACTCGCAACACCTGCTCCGGTGACCGTGAAGGTCCCGGTGCCGTTGCCGGCGTCCTTGGCTACCGTGAGGGTGAGTATGGAGCTGCTTCCAGCGGTGACGGTGCTGGGTTGGAAGAACCCGGTGACCCCTGGGGGAAGTCCGGTTACCGAGAGTGCGATCGATTGTGAGTTCCCTTGCGTGGCACGGGTGGAGACGGTGGTCGTATTGGAGCGGCCTGGCGGGATGATCAGTCTGGACGAACTGAGAAGAACCGAAAAGGCATTCGCGTTGGGGTTGGACGCCGTCGTGATACAGCCGTTGTGAACGTTGCTGAACGCTTTCTGAACAGTCCAGACGACTCCGTTCACCGTGATCGAGGCCTGTTGCTGGTTGCAGATGATGCTGCTATCGCCGTTCACGGGGTCGTACCAGGCCAGGGGTGGTCCTGTGGTCGTGGCCAGACCCACCTCCGTGTCCGTGATCGACCCGACCAACTGCGCTGAGGAATAGCTCGTCACATTCTGAAATTCAGTTCCCGAACCGCAGCCGACGTTGTCGCCGCCTCCTGGACCGAAATCGGGCATCACGAAGTAGGGAACACCCAATCCGTGGTAGCTCAGAGTGCTGTGATAGGCGCAGAAATCGACCCCCGACTCTTCACCTTGGAGTGTGACTCGTTGCCCGGACGGAAGGTAGACCGCGTAGACGGTGTTGACGTTGCCCCCGGCATCCACCACGGGAGGCGGTAAATGACCGGCTGCGAGCTGAAGGACCAGCTCGGCTTGGATGTTGGTATCGTCGACCGGGTTGCCGTCGTTGACCGACGAAGGCATGATCGTGGTCTGAGACCCGAAGGTCCCGCGCCCGATGAATTGGTCGGTGCCGCCCGCGACGTTGGTGTCGTACTCGCCGAGCCAATCGATGTAGGCGGAGTCAGTGATGTCCCCGAAGAAAGTGGGGATCTGCGTCATCACTTCCGGTTCGTACGTTCCGGAGCCGTAGAGGACCTGTTGGACCTGCACGTCGGAGATGACCGGGCCCCCGTAGTAGTTCAGGTGCGGGCTTGTGGTTGGTGAATGGCGGATTGATGACGAGCCGATAACCACGGAAGGCGTGTGGGCGGGTAGGTTCGGAGTCGAGGCTCCGGCTGTTCCGGCCACCATGAAGGCCGCCAGCCATCCGGCAACGAGTACCGTTCGCCGGGAACTCCATGGTCGTCGAGTGACTTTCGGGTTGCCATCCGATAGGTGAAGCAGCCGCGTGTTGGCAAAACGTCGGCAGACCCGAATTGGCGTCATCGGCTGTCTTCCTTGTCCTAGACCGTGATGCGATCCCGAGCCTCAATTGTGTTGCGAGAGAAGACCGGGATTCTCCTACCACTGGCGTCGAGATGGTATCGGTCCGCATTCGGCGCTGCAATCGCCTCCAATGTCGTCACTAGCGGATGAGTCGCGTTCAGCGGTTTATCGTCAGGTGAACCCCGTACCGTTTACCGATCTCGGCGACGTCTGGATCGTTCCGGAAGCGGCGCGCCCTCATCTGGACCGCCGTCGACGAACCTTGGTCACGTTCAGACCCACATCCACGGGGTGAATGTCACCGTGCTGGAACTCGGCGGGTCCAGGCCGACGGTGGTGACGTTGGTGTGGTCGATGGTGTAGGTCGCGGTACAAGAGGTCATTTTCGCCGCCAAGTCGCCACTCACCGAGATCCTCGATCCGCCTGGCGTCGCAGACACGGACCCGTTCGGGCAGGTCTGGTTGGCGCGGAAGCTGTGAGAGTGAGGCCGAACGGCAGGTTGTCGGTAAAGGACCAGCCGTCCTTCGCCGCCTCGTCTGTGGTGTTGGTGATCGTGAAGGTCAGGGTCGACGCCGTGCCTTGAGGTGCGCTAGCCGGGCTGAACGCCTCGTCGAGTTGGGGAGTGTTCATTCAACGCGTCGGCGATGGCCGCTTCAGTCGGATGGGCGTTGAGGTACCGCTCGGGCGCGTGCGCGCAGTGGCGTTGTCCACGAGGACCTCATCGACACGGGGTCCGAACTTGTCGACGAGCGACACGCCCACCGCCTTGTCGCTGAGGGCGCGAACGTTCACCCAGCGTTGGACGGACCCGGGCCAGGGTCTCTTGGCATCGACGGGAGCGAGCTCGAGCGAACCGAACACCATGGGTACGCGGGGGCGATCCGAGCGTCACAAAGGTATGGACAGGCCAGTGCGGGTGGTTCGACATTGCGGTGTACGAGAGCACGGTCCCGAGCGAGGATGCCACCAGGATCCTGGTCGTCCCCGATCAGTGGCTCAATGCGCCCACAGAGCCGGTCGCGGAGGTCGGGATCTGTCCTCATGGTCGTGACCATGTCGACGGTGCGGTCGAACGTTGTCTCGCCGCGCTATTGCGCTCCGATGGGTACAGTGTGCGACCATTGGCGAGATCGGCGCGGGCGGCACTGCGTGATTCCGCTCGACGCCTCATACGGTGCATTCTGGGGGTTGAGATGGCTCAGTTCAGGAAATGGTCGACCGCAGCCGCGTTGGGTGCGGCGGTAGGCCTGGTCGGCGTCACGGGCGTCGGCGCCGGCGTAGCCGGTGCCGGAACGACCAATCCTTTCCGGCACGTGGCGCCCGCAGTGAAGCCTGGTGCGGCGGTCGTTCCAGGGACCTACGACTGGATCCTTGACCGCACCAACTACGGCCCCATCACGTTCACGGCGAGCAACATGTGGTCGGCCTCGTACGACGGTGACGGCGGGGAGTGGGTGCAGGGTGGCAAGGCCTTCGCCATGGACATGACCAGTGGTACCGACGCGCCCGCCGGCTGTCTCTTCGCCGCCAAGGTCGGTCCCGGCGGGACTTCGATCGTCAAGGGCACCTTCAGCTGCACGAACGACGCCACTGGGATCTGGTCGGTGGCGCCCGCGCCCAGCGCCGCTCCAGCAGCGACGCACGGTCGCGTGTTCGCCGCGCACGGCGTGGCTCCCCGGACATCCCTTGTCCTCGGTAGCTACAAGTGGTTCATCCATGGTGCCAAAGCCGGGACGATCACCTATGCGGCCGACAACGCCTGGTCGAGCACCTACACCGGCGACGGTGGCTTCTGGGTCCAGAGCCGGAAGACGGTCGCCATGGCGATGACCGCAGGGAACGACCGCACGGGCGGCTGCATCTTCGCCGGCAAGGTCAACACCACCGGCACAGGGATCGGCACCGCCACCGCGCCGGGTGCCTGGGTCTGCCCCGGTTTCTCGTCGAGCGGAACCTGGTACGTGAAATGACCTGAGCGCATCCGAGTCGACGTCGCCGTCGCAGGATACGAGAGGGCCGCGAGGGTCCGAGTCGGAGTCTCGTCTCGGATCAAGCCTTCAGTGCGTCGGCGACGGCGGCGCCGGTCGCCATCGCGTTGAGGTAGGGCTCAGGCGCGTGCGCTCTGTGGCCGTTGTCCACGAGGACCTCCTCGACACGGGGTCCGAACTTGTCCACCAGCGAGACACTCGCCGCCTTGTCGTTGAGGGCGCGCACGTTCACCCAACGTTGGACGGAGCCCGGCCAGGCTCCTCGGCCGTCGACGGGAGCAGGCTCGAGCGATCCGAACACCATGGGTGACGCGAGCGGTGATCCCAGCGTCACGAAGGTATGGACGGGCCATTGTGGGTGGTTCGACAGCGCGGTGTAGGAGAGCACGGTCCCGAGCGAGTGCGCCACGAGCACTTTCGTGTCGTCCCCGATCAACGGCTCGATGCGCGCCCGGAGCCGGGCCCGGAGATCAGGTTCCGTCGTCATGATCGTGACCATGTCGACCGTGCGGTCGAACGAGGCATCCCCGGCGGCCTGGTTGAGCGCGGAAATCGCGTCCCCACCCCCGAGCTCGGCCAACGCGTCGGCGATGCCGGCGCGGGACACCTCGAACTGACGGTCCTGGTCCGTGCCGGGATGGCGCCGGAAGAGGTCGCCGTAGAAGCACACCGCCACGTCGTCCTCGTGGAGCTCCACCCCGTGGTGCCACAGGCCGTCGCGTACGGCCGGCATCCACCGCGCCTTCAGCTCGTTGGGCCCCCACAATTCGTTGAAGGCCCCGTGGACGAGAACGATGCGTGCCATGACCGACATCATTGCCGAGCCGCTGGTACGCGCGCCGATGGCCAAGCGCCAGGTGCGGTGTGCACCCGGCGCTTGGCCAGTGTGTGTGTCGGTCACGGGAACCGGATTCGTGCGGCCAGGCCTCTCGACGCGACCTGTGGGTGCCCATGTCTGGGTCAACTCACGGTGTTCCGCCATCAGAGCACGCTCAGCTGTTTGCGAGCGTGTACCGATCGGTTACAGATTCGACCGGAGTCTCCATGCCGATCGGTGCCCGCAGGATCGCGATTCCGACCACCAGCGCCCAGACGGGGGCGAGGAGGAAGGCGATGGCGCCCGCCGGGCCGCTCAGAGAGAGGACGCCGAGCACGACCGATGCCCAGCCGAGCCATCTGGGCAGGCCGCCGGTGCGTAGGACAGAGACGCCCGTGCCCAGTGCCAGCACGGAGAGACCGGTCACGACCGGGACCCACAAGTCATTGCTGAAGACCGTGAGCGTCTGTGCCGCGCCGCCCAGGTGGTGGTGCGCGGCGTCGACCAAGGCGATCGACGAAACGGCCATCAAAAGGAGGCCAACGATGTAGACGGCGCCACCGGTGGCGATGACGTTGCCCCATTGACCCGTCTCCTCATGGCGACCCAGAGTCCGGCGTAGCGCCGCCAGGAAGAAGCTGAAAGCAACGACGGCGACGGCAACCACGAAGACCCCGGCGATCTCCGATGCCCTGTGGCTCCGGTAGTACGTGACGATGGCCGCTCCGCTCGCTCCCGTCCCGGGACCGTTGCCGATCAGGGCTTGGGCGATCACGAACAGCACCGCATAGACGATGCCGAGGCCGCCGAGCCTGGACCAGAATCGGCTCTTGGTATCCATTGCTCACCTCCGAATTGAAATTGATGACATTGATCTGTCTGTAACCGGTCATTCCGGCTTCGAATGAGAGTAAGGAGACGGGGCGATTCCGGCGTCAGGCGGAAGAGGGGTCTTTGGCCGTCCTCGTACTTCTTTCGGACGACGATCGTGCGGTGCGGCCGGTCAGTCCGTCTGGACGAGGCCGGTCCGGTAGGCCAGGATCACTGCTTGCACCCGGTCGCGCAGGCCGAGCTTCATGAGGATGCGGCTGACGTGAGTCTTGACCGTGGATTCCTCGACCACGAGTCGTTCGGCGATCTCGTTGTTGGACAGGCCCTCGGTCAACAGTCGCAGGACCTCGAGCTCACGCCCGGTGAGCGAGTCGAGTTCGGCGGGAGTGGCCGCGGAGGGTGGGCGAACCGCTCGGGTGAACCCGGCAATGAGGCGCTTGGTGACCGACGGGTCTATCAAGGCGTTGCCGGCCGCGGCCGCACGGACCGCGGCGACCAGCTGCTCGGGGGGTGCGTCCTTCAGCAGGAATCCGCTGGCCCCCGCCTGTAGTGCGCCGTAGACGTACTCGTCGGCGTCGAAGGTCGTCAGTATCAGCACTCGCGCCTGGCTGCCGGTGATGATACGCCGGGCAGCCTCGAGGCCGTCCATGTTCGGCATACGGATGTCCATCAAGACCACGTCCGGCTGTAGGTCGCGGTTTTCTCTAGGGCCTCCACACCGTCGGACGCCTCGCCGAGGACAGTGATGTCCGACTCGGCATTGAGTATCACCCGGAAGCCGGCCCGGACGAGTTTCTGGTCGTCGACGACGAGAACCTTGATCATCGGAGTCTTCGGCGGAGGGTAGTTGACTCGCGCCGGCCGGCGCTCGGAAGAAGCAGCCCCTCGCTCGGAAAAGCTGTCCACCGCATGTCACCCAAAAGAAGGACGACACGGAGCGAGGCTGGGCTTAGCATCGGGCTGTGACCAACGTACTCCGGCGAGTCGACCTGGCCGTCGGTCTCCTGCTCGCCGCCTACGGGGTGGCCTTGGTGAGCGGGCTCGGCTTCGGTACCCCCGAGCACGCAGGCGCGGCCGCTGCCGTCTTGGTGCTCCTCATGACCCTGCCTGTCGCCTGGCGGCGCCGGGCTCCTGTCGCCGTGGCCGCCGTCCTCGCCGTCGGCGCCGTACTCAATCCTCTGGTCATCGGCGACATGATCCGCTGCGGACCTGCACTCCCCGCCTTGCTCCTGTGCGCCTACGCCCTTGGACGGTATCCCGACCGGCAACGCCGCCCCGTCGCGGCACTCGCGCTCGTCTTGCTGCTCCTCGCCGCGACCGTCCAATGCCTCACCGATCCCAACCTCGACCTGCCGACCATGGTGGCCTTGGCACCGCTGATCCTCGGCCTGTACGGAGTGGGCCGACTGGTGCGGTCCCGCACCGATCTGGCCGCCGAGCTCGAACGACGGAACGAGGACCTCCGGCTCCAGAGGGAGCGCAGAGCCGAACTTGCGGTGCAGGCCGACCGGGCCCGCATCGCTCAAGGTCTCGACACCAGCCTGAACGCACAGATAGTGGAGATGAGCGCCGCCGCCGAGCGGGGACGCCGAGTCCTGCAAGGGTCCGACGGGACGTCGGATGCCTCGGCCGATGCCGCCCGCGATTTCACCGCCATCCAGCAGCAAGGCAGAGACACCCTCGCCCACATGCGCCGGGTCGTCGGCACGTTGCTTCAGCCCGAAGCGCCGTCGACCGCTCCTCAACCCAGCCTCAGTCAGCTCGACGGTCTGCTGGACCGGGCTGGATCGTCCGACGTACGCCTCCACGTGACCGGCGCCCCCAAGACCCTTCCGAGTGGACTCGAGGTGTCCGCCTACCGCACGCTGGAGCACCTGCTCGACGCGTATGGAAGATCACCGGCGCAGAGCATCGACATCGACGTGGACTTCGCCACTGAAGCGCTCAGCCTGACGGTCAGCGGACCGGCACCGCCCGACGTCGACCGTCAAGCGGCCCTCGCGTCCGTCCGGGCCCGGATCGATCTGCATCACGGTTCGCTCGCGACCAGCTGCCCGGGCCAACAGTGGGAGACGCGCGGTGACTCTTCCGTTGCCCGACGGTGCGTAAATCCGGTTGGATCGCAGTCGGCTGCGCCGGAGCAGCAGGGATCCTATGGCTGATCCAGGTGCTCGGTGATTGGCAGACCACCGGCTTGGTCGACGGGCTCACCACCCTGCTGCCGGTGCCTATCGCTTTCGCCTGCGGCCTGGGCGCACCTCGGATCGTCGGGCTCGCCGTCTGCCTGTGGCTGATCGCCATCGGCGAAGCGGGCGGCTTCAACCCGTTCATCATCGTGCTCAGTATCGGACCCTGGATGGCCGGGACGCTCCTCCGTGAGCGCCAGCAGGTCGCACGCCGCCTCCAGGAGGTGGGCCGAGAGCTGGAAGCGGAGTCACAAAAGCTCGCCGAGGAGGCCGTCAAAGTGGAACGGGCTCGCATCGCCCAGGAACTGCACGACATCGTCGCCCACTGCGTCAGCGTCATGGTCGTCCAGGCATACGCCGGGGAGAGGCTCATGGCAACCGACCAAGCATCGGCGTCGGAGGCCTTCGACCACATCGCTGAGGCAGCCGACCAAGCCCAACATGAAATCGGCCGTCTCGTGACCCTCCTCGACGTCGACGCTCCGACTCCTTTGGCGGCGACGAGCCTGTCCAACGCGCTGAAGGAGCTCACCGCCCGAGCCGAAGCCACCGGGCTCGACGTACGGCTGAATCTGAGCGGCCACCCCGAAGAGGTGTCCGCCACGGCGTCGGCCGTCGCCTACCGCGTGGTCCAAGAGGGGGTCACCAACGCGCTCAAGCACGCTCCCGGAGCGCCCATCACCATCGTGGTCGACTGTGGCGCCGAGGTCACGGTCGACGTCGTCAACGGCATCAGCCAAGTCCCTTCGACGAGCCTCGAAACGAGCGGCGGTGGCCACGGTCTGCCCGGTATCAGCGACCGAGTCAGCGGCATGGGCGGCACGTTCACCGCCGGGCGTGAGATGGACGGGGCGTGGCGGATCTCTGTCTGCTTCCCCGCAGCCTGATCACCGACAGCCTGATCGCCGACACCGGGCTTCGTCACGCAGGCGGGACCGTCGACAGTTGCTCCTCGATCATGACCCGTTCGTCCGGGTCAGGCTCTCGATTCAGTGCCGCACGAGCCGCCGCGACGTGGAGTGATCGACTTTCGGCATCACCCTGCACGGCGCAGGCCCGGGCCATCCCCTCGTGGGCGGACGCGAGTCGCCATCCATCCCACGCCTCAGCCTCGGCGATCGACAGGTTCCGGGAGGCGAAGAGTGCGCCCAGGTCGCCCAGGCCGAGCAGGCACGCCACATGCGCGATGAGCCAATCGCCCGTCGCGACCTGTTCGGGACCGCCGACGTGACCCCAGTGCCAACGAGACGTCGTCGCGGCCAGCAGCATGGTTGCGTCATCGTCGGCGGTCCGATCGGCTTTGTCGATCAGGTCCCACGTCGCGTTGAACTGCCCGACCGCGACCTCGCGGTGCCAGGCCCGCCGTTCGTCGGCTTCCACGTTTCACAACGTATCGCCCGCCGGTCTGCGAACGCTCTGGTCAGGTGGGGAGAGAATCCCTCAGGACGGCTTCGTTTCGTTCCCAAAAAGCAGTGACGTGTTCCTGATCGAGGTCCACGGTCCAAAGCCGGTCGGTCTTGCCGTCGGCGTCGATGCGGCTGATCCAGATCGCCATGTTGTCGAACGTGTCCCCTTCGGGCCCGGTCCCGGTCTCGTGGACCAGCGAGATGGTGCATCGGTCGTCGCCGTAGATGCAGTGCCCGTCCTGGTGCCACGTTCCCCCGAAGAAGGGTATGAACTGCATGGCGAAGGTCAGGAACGCCTCCTTGCCTTCGACCACTCGCCACGGGCCCGCCCCCGGGCCGTTCTCGACGACGATGGTGTCGGCCTGATCGTCGAGGCCGGCGAGTTCCCCCCGCGCTATTGCGTCCCACGTCTCTTGGGTCCGAACGAGATTCGGATGCAACGCATCGTCCATGGTTCCTCCCTGCCATAGCGGCCGAGCGGCGGACCGTCCGTGATCGCGAAGCCGGCGCGCTGCTTCGGTTGCCGTGATACACCCTGGACCTGAGAACACGCTTGGTTGTGCTCGGCGAGGAGGAAGCTCATTCGCCTCGTGTCACACCAGCCTCAGACTGAGGTTCGCTCCTGTGTCGGCATCGACTGGTGTTCGGGGACTGGGTAGATCGGCATGTTCTTCTGCAGATTGAGGATCTCCAGCTGGGTGCAGCCCAGGGCCAACATGTTCGCCATCTGGTCGTCGGCCGTGCTGGGCAACGTGGGCACCGACGTCGTGGCGTGGCCCATGTGGAGTGTCGATGTCAGGTCGCCCGAGGTCTTGCGGCGCCAGGCCGAGATGTTGGGTGCCTTCACACCGAAACGCTCCTCCAAGAAGCGCAGCTGCGAGGTGTGATCGAACACGTCGGACGCCACGTGGCCGCCCCGGCTGAAGGGTGAGACCACGAGCATCGGTACCCGGAAGCCCATGCCGACCGGCCCTCGGATGCCCTTGGCGTCCGAGGGCAGCGTCCGCTGAGTGAGGTACTCGCCCGCGGTGCCCTTCGGGGGGACCGGTGGCGGGACGTGGTCGAAGAACCCGTCGTTCTCGTCGTACATGTGGAACAGGACCGTCTTGGACCACACGTCGGGATGCGCCACCAGTGCCGCCACCACTTGGCTGGTGAACCACTCGCCCAGCGCCGGCGGTGCGGAGGGATGCTCGTCGTAGCCGGCAGGCGGGATGAGCCAACTCACCGCCGGCAGCTGGCCCGACGCCACATCGTTCATGAAGTCGTCCGGGTACACCGGAAGGAACGCCTTCTGGTACAGCGCCGAGCTCGGGCTCTTGTACTGGGAGAAGTACGGGAGGATGGCGTCGCTGAGGATCCCGTACTTTTCGAAGGTCGCCGGCGCCGAGAGCACGCCGTTTGGGTTGTACACCTTCCAGCTCACGCCGGCGTCCTCCAGCACTTCGGGAACGGTGTCCCAGTGCGCGCTGTAGACGACGTCGGGGGACGAGCTGGTCTCCAGCACCGGCCCGCCGGCGTGCCCCGACGGGTCGACCGTCCCCGAGAGCGACATGAGGCGGTTTGGATGCGTCGGCCCGAGCACCGAGCAGTGGTAGTTGTCGCAGATGGTGAAGGCGTCGGCCAGCGCGTAGTAGAAGGGCAGGTCCTTGCGTTCGTAGTACCCCATCGTGAGGACGCCGTGCTCGGGCCCCTCGAACTCAGGCTGCACGTGCGTGCTCACGAACGCGTCGTTGTTCCCTCCGCCCCGGCTCAGGTGCTCGCCGTGCCAGCTGTGGTCGAGGTCCTGCGTGCACAGTCCGAGTGACGTCGAGGAGTCGAGGTGGAAGGGCAGCAGCGTGTGGTCGCGCCCGCCGGGCCACTTCTGGGCGAACGCCCCGAGGCTCTTGTGCGGGTGGTCGTCAAAGCCGCGCACGCCCGGATAGGTGCCGTAATAGTGGTCGAACGACCGGTTCTCCTGCATCAAGAACACGACGTGTTCGATCGCACCGAGGTCCGAGCCCGCCGGCGCGGTGGCCGCCGCCCGCTGCGCCAGTGCGGCGCCGGCGGCGGGCCCGCGCCGACTCATGGCGTCCAAGACAGCGGCGCCCCCGGTGGCCATGGCCGCGGCGAGCAAGGTGCGACGGTCGAAGCGGCGCTGCAGCGTTCCGCTCACCTCAGTCCGCCTGAATCAACGAAATGCCCCTCGGAAGTTCTCATGGGACAGTTGATGATGTCACACGCTGAGGGCGGCAGACGAGGCGGCTTCTGCGACCACCGCTGAACTCCAGGGGCAGAGCATCCAGCGGCCCATGAGGTCGTTGGGTACCACATTGCTCGTCGAAGCCCCGTAGACGGGGACGATACTCGCCATGCCCGACATCATCGATGAAGAACCTCCGGGGCCGACGGACACCGCTGAGTCCGAAACTGGCTGGACTCGGAAGCCGGTTACAACGGCGAGGGACCGCCGCCAACTGCTCCTCTGCTACGGCCCGCTCCTCGACGTCAGGCCCTCCTTCCTGTGCCCACGCGGCAGCCAGCGCCGTGAAATCCCGGCACGATGCCGGCGCGACGTCGCCCCCGAGCGCACCGCCACTTCCCGATGCCACGCCGCTTCCTGTTCCGAATCGACGCGCAACCCTTTTCGCTCGCAGCCGGCATCGTCCGTGAGTATGCTTCTGGTGAACCTTCTGATGGCACCGAGGTTCGAAAAGGGCGGAAAAGGCGGAAAGGTCCGATCGGCGAAATGCTTCGGCGAGCTGAATTCAGCTGGTGTCCGTATTGAGCGACTCTGTCGCTGTATGGGTGTGGTTCTCGATACAAGGCAGGGCTCGACACCATCCGCCACCACTGTCGAAACGATCAAGACAAGAACGTCTTTGACCGACGAGGACAAGGAGGAATACTTCACATGATTCGTACACACGCAGTTCGGGTGGTCAGCACCGCCGCATTGATCGGAGCCGCCGCTGCAGGTGGACTTACGTTGACGATGGCGGGTTCTGCCTCTGCGGTAGGACCCCAGATCAAATGCTCAGCGGTGAAGGGGAACCTCGATACCACCGTCAAGCTGACCCACTGCAACGGAAACACCGGCGGCGCGTCCATGCCCTTCATGGCCGAGTCCTACGCTTCCGGCGGAGTCTTCACATGGGTTAACGGAAAGACCACCACCATATCGCTGACCTCGGTCACCAGCGGCCCACAGGGAACCTGTCCTGCCGGCACCACTGAGTTCAGCGCCAGCGGCACGGTCACCGCTGATACCACCGGGTCAGCTCCTGTCGGTGGGAAGTTCAAGGCCTCTGTCTGCCTCCACAGCTCGGGTGCCATTACGGTCGAACCCGGGACTGTCATCAGCCTCAAGTAGTCACGAGCCTCAAGTAGTCACGAGCTTCAGGGAGTCACGAGCCTCAA
The DNA here is from genome assembly GCA_963824445.1 of uncultured Acidimicrobiaceae bacterium. Taxonomy (GTDB): domain Bacteria; phylum Actinomycetota; class Acidimicrobiia; order Acidimicrobiales; family RAAP-2; genus Bog-473. The sequence continues at coordinate 293,571 of CAWGPG010000008.1, forward strand.
GTAGTCACGAGCTTCAGGGAATAGTCGAGAAGCGGGACGTCGAGACGGGTCGCCCCCCGTCGAGCCCCGCGTCGCCCTCCTCGAGGACATCGACTGCGTGGCCCCAGCTGGTAGAGGGCAAGACTGTCGCGGCGAGTGGATATTCGTTCGCACCGCACCGACCCGACCCGCACCGACCCGCACCGCCGTCATACTCATCCCACCGCCTCGATAAGGGAAGGGTCGTTGTTCCGCACGTTACCGATCCGAGGCCCGACGAGGTGGTGCACGACAGTCCCGGCTGGTGGTGGCCGTAGGAGCGCGCGCAGCGCTTCGACGTCCTCGTTCTCCGGATCGAGCCAGAGATCGAAGGTCGCCGGGTCGAGGATCACCGGCATGCGGTCGTGGATCCCGTGCATGTCCGCACCACCGGGCGCGGTGATGACGGTGCAGCTGCGAACGGGGGCGACGTCGGCCGGCGCGTTCTTGTCGCGCCAGCGTTCGGCCAACCCGGCGAACGCCATCGGCGCACCGTCGGCCCGGGTGAAGAAGTGAGGCTGCCGAAGTCCGGTCTTCGTCTTGTGCCACTCGTAGAAGCCGTCGGCCGGCACGAGGATGCGCCGCTCCCGGAAGGCGTCGCGGAACGAAGCCCTGGTCGGCCACCGTCTCACTGCGAGCGTTGATGAGCCGGCTGGCCGACTTGGCGTCCTTGGACCACCAGGGGATGAGACCCCAGCGATACGTGGCCAGCGTCCGCACCGGTTCGCCGCCGCCCTGGGGTAGCCGAGCCCGCACTCCCAGGACCTGGTCGGTCGGGGCGACGTTCCAGCTCGGGGCCAAGTCGGGGTCCACGTCCTCGGCGAGGGCGGCCTCGAAGTAACGGGCCATCCGGGCGGGAGGGGTGTAGAGGGCGAAGCGTCCGCACACGCGATGCATTGTGGCGTCTCGGTGCGCCACATGGTGCCGCCCGCCGACCGCCGGCGACCTACACCTACTCTGAACTGGGAATTCATCCTCTTGAGCAGAGGTTCCATGCCCTCGCTAGGGTACGAACATATGTTCGCTTCACACCCAACGGGCACCCCGGCCGCCCCCTCCATCCCCGCCGCGCCTTCACGTCCGTCCCGGCAGCTCCCTGAAGGACTGGCCGCCCGGGTCCGGCCCACGACTCCGGTGGCGGGGCGCACCCTGCCCGTGCCCCTACCCCTGACCCCTCTCTTTCCCGGTGGCTCCCTCCGACGGGGCACGACTGTCACCGTGAGCGGGGCGCCCGGCCACGGGGCGACCACACTGGCGCTGGCGTTGCTGGCGGCGGCTTCGTCCTCCGGGAGCTGGTGCGCGGCGGTCGGGCTGCCCGACCCCGGGGTGGTTGCGGCCGCCGGCCTCGGCGTCGACCTGCGCCGGGTGGTCTTCGTCCCGCATCGGGGTGCCGGGTGGGCGGAGGCGGCTGGTGATCTGCTCTCGGGTGTCGACGCCGTTTTGGTACGTCCGCCCGGCCGGGCCCGTCTCACCGCGGCGCGCCACCTGAGCGCCCGTGCCCGCGAGCGCCAAGCCCGCGCTGGTGGTGCTGCTCGAGGGTGCGGGGAGCTGGCCCGAGGGCGGAGACCTGGCCCTGTCGGTGGGAGCGGTCGAGTGGCAAGGAGTGGGTCGTGGGCACGGACACCTCCAGAGGCGGCGGGCGGAGGTGCGGGTGAGCGGGCGTCGGGCTGCCGGGCGAGCCACCGAATGCTCGTTGTGGCTTCCCGCCGGCTCGGGTGCGGTCTCCGGCGTGGACGATGACGGTCCGGAGGCGGCTTGAGGAACGCAGTGGAGCACGCAGAAGCGACGAAGCGACGAAGCGACGAAGCGACGAAGCGACGAGGAGAAGCGACGAAGCGACGAAGCGACGAACGCGACACAGCGCAGAAAGCGATGAACGCGTCGCAGTGGAGAAGGTGGAAAAGAAGTGTTGGAACGACTGGTCGTCATCTGGTGTCGGGACCTGCTCGAAGAAGGGCCGCGGGGAGAGGAGGCTCGACGGTTCGCCAAAGTGATGGATCTGGCCTATGAGCTGTGTCCCTGGGCCTATCCCGTCCGTCTCGGGATCTGCGCTCTGCCGGCCCGCGGCCCGGCGCGCTTCTTCGGCGGGGAGGAGGCGGTCGTGTCCCGCCTGGTCGCGGCGGTGGAGGAGGTAGGGGCACAGGCGTCACCACTGCCGGTGGCCGGACAGGCGGAAGCGGCAGTGCTCGTGGGGGTGGCCGACGGGCTCTTCGCCGCCGTGCTGGCGGCGCGCTCGGAAGCGATCGTTCCCCAGGGAGAGGCGGCGGCCTTCCTCGCTCCCTTCTCGGTGGCCACGCTGGGCCGGCCCGACCTCGCGGTCACGCTGCAGCGGCTTGGGGTCACAACCTTGGGTCAGTTCGCCGCGCTCCCGTCAGCCAGCATCTCCGACCGTTTCGGCGCGGATGCAGCTGCCTGCCATGCGGCGGCCTGTGGGGAGAACGGGGAGCTGCCCGGACTGCGCGACAGCGCCGTCACCCGGCGGCTACGAGTGGCCAGGGGCGAGGATCCTGAGCGGGATGCCGGTGTCGGCGCGGGACCGGTCCAGCCCGGCTTCTTCGGTGGTGCGTCGGAGGCGGACATCCGCGCCGCTCGCTCCTTCGTCCGGGTGCAGGAGCGCCTGGGGATCGACGCCGTGCTGGTGGGGCGGCTTCAGGGTGGGCGCGATCCGGCCGGCCAGTCGGTGCTGCTGCCCTGGGGGAGCCCCGAGGTGGAGCGGAGTGTCCGCGCGAACGGAACGGCCGGTTCGGGCGGTGCGGGTGAAGGCAGCGGAGCAGTTGGAACGGTTGGATCGGCTGGAGGCGCGCCGTGGCCCGGGAGGCTCCCACCCCCAGCCCCGAGCGACGTGCTGCAGGAGCCGCCGCGGGCCGAGCTCGTCGACGCCGAGGGCAACGCCATGGTGGTGAGCGGTCGTGGCCTGCTGAATGCGGCGATCGAGCGCCTCTCGGTGGACGGCGGACCTTGGCAGGAGGTGGTGGGATGGGCCGGGCCCTGGCCGGTGACCGAGCGCTGGTGGGAGGTGCGCCGACGCCGGGCTCGTCTCCAGGTCGTCACCGCTGACGGAGTGGCCCGCCTCCTGTGCAGCGAGCGCGGGCGCTGGTGGGTCGAGGCGATCTATGACTGACGGCTGCAGCTCACGGAGGACTGACGGCTGCAGCTCACGGAGGCGCGGCCTCGCCGGGGATGGGTGAGAGCCGCCTTGCCTACGCCGAGTTGCACGCGCACTCGGGCTTCAGCTTCCTCGATGGAAGCAGCGACCCCGAAGAGCTGGTGTTCGAGGCGCACCGGCTCGGCCTCGATGCGCTGGCGCTGACCGACCACCACGGCTTCTACGGGGTGGTGCGGTTCGCCGAGGCAGCGCGGGCGTGCGGACTGCCGACGGTGTTCGGTTCCGAGGTGACGCTCGCGCCGGCGAGCTTGCGTACGGGCGAGCCCGACCCGACCGGCGCGCACCTCGTCGTGCTGGCGCGCGACCCCGACGGGTACGCACGCCTCTCGACCGTGCTGGCCGACGCTCACCTCGAAGGGGGGGAGAAGGGCAAGCCCGTCTTCACCCTCGACGCGCTGGCCCGCGCCGCCGGGGACCGCTGGCTGGTGCTGAGCGGTTGCCGGAAGGGGGCGGTCCCCGCCGCGCTGATGGATGCCGGGCCGCGGGCGGCCTCCCGGGAGGTGGCCCGGCTGGTGGAGGTGTTCGGTCGCGACAACGTCGTGATGGAGCTGTGGGACCACGGGGACCCGGTCGACACCGCGCAACGACGCGCTGGCGCGGCTGGCAGTCGAGTGGGGGATCGACGCCGTGGCGACCAACAACGTGCACTACGCCACGCCGGCCGGCTTTCGGCTGGCCGCCACCTTGGCCGCGGTGCGGGCACGCCGTCCGCTGGCCGAGTTGGAGGGCTGGCTGCCTCCGGCTCCGGTGGCCTGCTTGCGCTCGGCGGCCGAGCAGGCCCGGCGCTTCGCCCGCTGGCCCGGGGTGGTCGAGCGCGCGGCGGAGCTCGGGCGCGCCTGTGCCTTCGACCTGCGACTGGTCGCCCCGAAGCTGCCCGATTTCCCCGTCCCCGCGGGGATGGACGAGCAGGGCTACCTGTGCCACCTGGTGGCCGAGGGTGCGACGGCACGCTACGGGCCACCGGAGGCCGAGCGGGTGCCCGGGGCATGGAAGCAGATCCGCCACGAGCTCGATGTGATCGGCCGGCTCGGCTTCGCCGGCTACTTCCTCATCGTGTGGGACATCGCGCAGGTGTGCAGACGCCTGGACATCTATTGCCAGGGGCGTGGTTCTGCCGCCAACTCCGCCGTCTGCTACGCCCTCGGCGTCACCAACGTCGACGCGGTCGACCTCGGACTGCTCTTCGAACGCTTTCTCTCCCCGGCGCGTGACGGGCCGCCGGACATCGACATGGATATCGAGTCGGGACGCCACGAAGAGGTGATCCAGTACGTGTACGAGCGCTACGGGCGGCGGCACGCGGCGCAGGTGGCGAACGTCATCACCTACCGACCCGTTCGGCGGTGCGCGATGTGGGCAAGGCGTTCGGCTTCACACCCGAGCAGGTGGACGCATGGGCGTCGGGGATCGACGCCGGGCGTGGGCGCGGGATCTCGTCGGCTGGGGCCGTGCGCGACGCGGCGGGTGCGAGCGACGCGAGTGGCGGTACGGGTGCGGGTGGCGGTGACGGGACGGTCGGGATGCCGGGGCTCGTCGCCGAGCTGGCGACCGAGGTGCTCGATCGACCTCGGCACCTCGGGATCCACTCGGCCGGCATGGTGCTGTGCGACCGGCCGGTGGTCGAGGTGTGCCCGGTCGAGTGGGGCCGCATGCCGGGCCGCTCGGTGTTGCAGTGGGACAAGGACGACTGTGCCGCCATCGGGCTGGTGAAGTTCGACCTCCTCGGGCTGGGCATGCTCGAGGCGCTGCACCGCATGGTCGACCTCGTACGCGACTTTCACGGTGTCTCGGTCGACCTCGGGCAGCTGCCGCAAGAGAGCGAGGTCTACGACCTGTTGTGCCGCGCCGACACGGTCGGGGTCTTCCAGGTCGAGAGCCGGGCACAGATGGGAACGCTGCCCCGGGTGCGGCCGCGCAACTTCTACGACATCGCGATCGAGGTGGCGCTCATCCGACCCGGGCCGATTCAGGGGCACGCGGTCAACCCCTACATCCGGCGGCGACGGGGCGAGGAGCCGGTCACCTACCTGCACCCGATGCTCGAGCCCATCCTCGAGCGCACGCTCGGAGTGCCCTTGTTCCAAGAGCAGCTCATGGAGATGGCGGTCGCCATCGCGGGGTTCAGCGCCGCCGACGCCGACGAGCTGCGCCAGGCCATGGCGGCCAAGCGCTCGGCCACACGCATGGAGCGGATGCGGGTCCGTCTCTACGAAGGCATGGCCGCCCGGGGGGTGACCGGCCCGGTGGCAGACCAGGTCTTCGAGGCGCTGGCGGCGTTCGCCAACTTCGGGTTCCCCGAGTCGCACTCGGTGTCGTTCGCCCACTTGGTGTACTCGTCGGCGTGGATGAAGCTGCACTATCCAGCGGCGTTCACCGCCGGGTTGTTGAACTCACAGCCCATGGGGTTCTGGTCACCCCAGTCCTTGGTGGCCGACGCGCAGCGCCACGGCGTCGGCGTGCACCGGCCCCATGTGAACCGCTCCGAGGTGGGGGCCTCACTGGAGACGGACGACACCGACGCGGTGCTGCGGCTGGGCCTGGGGTCGGTGCGCGGGGTGGGAGACGCCACGGCGGAGCGCATCGTGGCCGGGCGCCCCTGGCGCGGGAGCGAGGACCTGGTGCGGCGGGCGGGGGTGACCCAGGCCCAGCTCGAGACGCTTGCGGCGGCGGGTGCGCTGGACCCCGACGGTTTCGGTGCGGCGCCGGGCCGGTCGGCGACCGCCGTGCGTCGCCGGCTGCTGTGGGCGGCGGGGGCGGCGGCGCAGAGCACGCCTGACCGTCTGCCCGGCGTCGTCATGGGGTCCGACGCCCCGCCCCTGCCCGAGCCGAGTCCGCTCGATTCGGTGGGCGACGACCTGTGGGCCTTGGGGCTGGCACCCGAGCGCACGGCCATGCATCTCGCCCGGGAGCGGCTCGAGGCGATGGGGGTGGTGACCGCGTCCGCTCTGGAGCGCCGTCAGGACGGGGACCGGGTGACGGTGGCCGGAGTGGTGACGCACCGCCAGCATCCCGAGACGGCAGGGGGCGCCGTCTTCGTCAACCTCGAGGACGAGACGGGACACGTCAACGTCGTCTTCTCCCGGGGTGCGTGGGCACGCTGGAAGCACGTGGCCCGCCACTCCCCGGTCCTGTTGATCCGTGGACGCGTGCGCAAGGGCCAAGGAGCGGTCAGCTTCGACGCCGAGCGGGTCGAGTCACTCGTCATCGGTGCCGCGGTGCCGGCGAGCCGGGACTTCCGCTAACCACGGAGGCTAGGCCCGATTGATGACGAGTCAACCTTCTGAGCGGGAATCGAAATCCCAACCGGGTCTCCCGTGTGGCGAAGGTCCGAACGACCTAGCCTGGCCGACGTGTGGCATCCAAGATCCGGAGTCAGCCACAGCACCAGCGTGAATCACCAAACTCCCGCGACGTTCGGATCAAGGCATGTGACGGGTGCGTGCCTCATCGCCGTGTTGGTGGCAGTGGGTCTCGGAGCGACTGGGTGGTACGTTCCCGCCTCGCCAGCTACGAACGCGGGTCATCGAGGCGGACGGATCGGACTGGTTGCCGGCGCGAGGCGACAGATGCCAGCTGAGTTCGATGCCGGGTCCCTTGCGCCGGCCATATCTGACTCCCACCCTGTCATCGTCATCGCCAACGCCAACAACAATGCGATGAGCGGGGCCTTCAACGCTGTTTCCTGCACGAGTCCCGACTTCTGTATGGCGGTCGGGGGGTCTGTCAACGCCATTCCATTGGCAGAAGAATGGAATGGAACCGATTGGAGCATCCTGCCGGCGGAAACCTTTCCTCCGGGCGGGGTTACCGGGGGCCTCCACGGCGTGTCTTGCACCTCGTCCAGCGCCTGCACGGCCGTCGGAAACTACTCCGACTTCATCGCGGGCGGCCCACAGATGCCATTCGTCGAGACGTGGAACGGTGATACCTGGAGTGCACAGAACGTGCCAAACCCGGTCGGCCGACCCAACCTCTACTCCGTTTCTTGCGCTTCCTCAATAGCGTGCACCGCGGTCGGGTACTACGAGAACTCCAATGGCTATCAAGGCTATTCCGAGATATGGAACGGCAGCACCTGGAACCTCGAAAGCATGCCTTCTCCCTCGGACTCCACTGGGACCATGGTCACCAGTGTTTCGTGTGCATCGGCGAACGCATGCACTGCCGTCGGTTTCTATCTCGACGCCAGTGCGGGGCAATACGGACTGACGCTCGCCGAGGTGTGGAACGGCAGCACCTGGAGCGTGCAGGATACGCCTAGTCCCGCCGGAGTCGAGAGTTTTCTTAGCGCCGTGTCTTGCCCCGCGCCGAATGACTGCATCGCTGTCGGTTACTCTTCCCCGCCTTCAAGTGGCGCCGTCGGCCTCGCCGAGGTGTGGAACGGCAGCGCCTGGAGCATCGAGAGTGTGCCCTCTCCTTCTGGCGCCACGGGCAACCTTCCATTTGCCGTTTCTTGCTTCTCCGCAGCGGCCTGCACCCTTACCGGCTATTACACCGACTCGTCTGGTGAGGGCTTCGCCCTGGCCGAGGGCTGGGACGGAAGCACATGGAGCGTCCAGAGCACGCTCAACAGGGGAGGCTTCTCGGGAGTGTGGTGTGCATCGTCGATCTTCTGTGTCGCGGTCGGGGCATATACGAAACACAAGAGCGGCGACCTCACCCTGGCCGAAGCGTGGAACGGGAGCGCATGGAGCATCTTGACGCCCGCCGTCCTTTCTCTGGCGGTGGAACCGACATCGGGCACACCCAAGCAGTCGGTCACGCTCTCGGGTGGAGGGTTCACCGGCAACACGAGCGTCGTCGTGACATACCAGACCGGCGTGCGGAAGACTCCCAATGTCACGCTCTGTAGCCCGGTCACCGACTCGTCCGGTGCCTTCACATGTACGGCCGCGATCCCCGGAGGGAAGACCGCCGGAGCCAAGGGACTGCACTACGTGGAGGCACAGGAGCCCGGCTTGGGTTGGATCACGGCCAAATTCACGTTGACGTGACGAGTATGGGTTCAACCTCTCTCACTGAGTGGTCGAGTCAAACATTCTGATACGACCGAAGGGCGGCCCATCTTCCGGGTCACGGACCAGGCGATGTCGATCGCAGCTAGTCCGTCAGGCGAGAGAGTGACTGACGACGACGATGTGGGCGACCTGCACCCACTGGCTGGGACTGGTCTCATTGGGCCTAGTACCCGTCCGGTTACCGGCGATACCCGCTGGTTTTTCCGCACGTGACCAGTGAATGAGCGACCATGTGCGGTGACGCTCATTCGGTTCTGCGTGTCCTGCGGAACGAAAATTGACCTGGTTGCCCCGGGCCGGTGTCATGACTGTGGTCACGAGTATTGGAGGAACCCCAAGCCCTGCGCAGGCGCATGTGTAGTGAACAACGGAGAACTCCTTCTGGTCCTCCGGGCCAATGACCCAGGTGCCGGGCTCTGGGATCTTCCCGGAGGATTCTGCGATCCCGAGGAGCATCCGTTGGCGACGGCGAAGCGAGAGGTGTACGAGGAGACAGGGCTCACGCTCCACTCGATGAGGTTTCTAGGAATGTGGATCGACACCTATGGCAACGAGGACCTACCCGACGTCACTCTCAATATCTACTTCGAGGGCCAGGCGGACCACCCAGAGCTGGCGCGTACCAGCGACGAGACGGCAGAGATCCGGTGGTTCAGTCCGGCGAACATCCCGGTGGACACACTGGCTTTCGCCCACATCGAACAGGCCATCCGCTGCTGGTCTGAGGCGAGAGACGGTGAAGGCCCAGCGATTTGACTCTCGCTCCCGCAGGAGCCGACCGCGTCGTTGTTCTACTCGAGATGGAGTCAGCACGTCACACATGTGAGTGTCACCCCAAGGTGTCCGCAAGCCATTGGGAACGCCTCGACGCGGTCCACCCGCGAGCTCCTCCAGCTCGCGGTTGAGCTCCCTATGGAACTCGATGTGCGCCTTTACTTCGTGCGCCGTTCACTCGTCCTTGGGGCGCGCAGTTCGACTCAACGCCGCGGTAGTTCTGCGTCAGCATGCATCGCGGGGTCCACCATTGTTCTTTTGTCGGGCAACCGTCCTCGTCGACCAGCCGTCCCTCTGGAGCGCCGTTGCCGCAGGTTCCGTCGTATGTCCGATCAGACTGTCGTTTCTCGACACCCCATCGGATGTTTCGCTCTGAAGCGTCCGGCTCATGCCTTGCTCCATCGGTAGTGCTGTCCGGTGCTGTCTGATTTGCAGGTCATGGGCGTGCCCTTCGAGGTAACGCCCATTCCAGGAGGCGTGCAGAAGGCCCCCGGATGGACGATGGGCAGTTTCGGTGCCGTGGTGCCGGGGACGGGTGCAGCCGCAGCAGGCGGAGCAGAAGTCGGGAGGGGACCGGCGGGCGGCAGGACGGCCGTAGGACTGGCTCCGGCAGGGGGTCCGCCTGTAGGCAGCGGCTGGGTTGGGCAGGTGGCAAGGACATTAGCGACGGCTTGGTGCTCGCTCTCGGTTACCCACAGGTGATAGCGCATCTTTACGGCGACCTGGATCGCCACGTAGGAACAGCGGAAGGCTTTGTTGGGCGGCAGCCAGCTGGCCGCGTCGGCGTCACCTTTCTGCTCGTTGGTCGGCCCGGATACCGCCAACAGTTCGAGTGGGTCGTTGGCCATGTTCGTGCGGACGGCCAAGCTCAACTGCTGCGCCCCGGTCTGCCAGGCGTCGCCGAGGGCGACGACATGGTCGATCTGAACGGCTGCGCTTGTGTTCACGCCCCGAGTGAAGATGATAACTGTGTTCGTGTACGGGTCTTGCAGCACCCCGCTCACCACGGTGCAGCCGTGGGTGCCGGGCTTGATTACTACGTCGGTAAGGTCTCGGCGCAGGATGTCGTTTCGGGTATCACAGCCGTTATGGCCGTCGGCCACCGTGACATCGTCGGTCCAAGCCGGGCCGAACTGGGTACGGCTGTAGCCGGTAAGGGGCGCCCGTCCCTTGACGGGCAGAGTGGCCAACCCTGACAGTGCGGTGGTTGTTGCGGGTGACGCGGGGGCGGTCGTCGGCGGGGTCGATGGCGGAGGTGCGACTTGCGCAGCAGCCGTGGTCGAGGTGGAGCCGGTCTCGCTCGCCGCGGTGGTACGGGAGGACGACGAGGACGAGGAAGACGAGCCGCATGACACCAGGACCAGAGCGCTCGCGGCAAGGACACCGAACAGCCGGAATCGCCGACCCCAAGATCCCCCAACGTCGAACCCGAACATGGTGCCCATCGTCGCGCCTGCTGCCTCGGCTACCCGAACGAGCGCGAAGGGCAGGGGTCGCCCTATTCGGTGACGACCAGGCCCCTCCCGGTCACGAGCGGGAGGTCGAGGGCGGTGACGAGCCCGGGCGGAGCCGCGATCACCGCCGGGACCGAGTTGATGAGACGCATGGCGGTCGCCTTCAAACCGGCGGTGTTGTGATCGCCGTCGGTGCCCATCAGCTGAAGGTCGAGGGTGTAGATGGGTTCGCCTTTGATCTCGACGCGATAGCACCCATGCCCTGCCGGCTGGGGCCAGGAGGCCCCGAGGTCGTCGCGCAGTCGGGTCACGTGCTCGAGCACGACGACCGCCCGGTCGCCCACCACGCCGCGCACCTCGAAGTGCAGCGCGGCTGCGGTTCCGGCCTTGACCGTCCCGGCGGGGATGTCGAAGTCCTCGGGCGCGGGCTCGCGCTCATACCATTCGGTGATGCCGGTGAGGGTCACGCCGAGCCCGGCCGCGATCTGTCGCACCGTGCCTCCCCAGGCGGACGTGAGCACGCCCGGTGAGAGCAGCAACGGGATGTCGTCCAGAGGGCGTCCGAATCCCATGATGTCGAAGAGGACCATGGGCTGGTTGTAGGTGTTGTAGTTCAGCACCTCGGAGCACCGGACCTCCTCGATGCGCTCACAGATGCCTGAGAGCACGAGCGGGAGTGCATCGTTGGCGAAGCCGGGATCGACGCCGTTCACGAAGAGCGAGACCCCGGCCTGCCGCGCGGCGTCGATGAGCGGTGCGGCCATCCGGTCGTCCGCTTCGGGGTACTGGAACATCACCGGGCTCGAGGAGACGACGTTGCAGCCGGCTCGGAGAAACCGTTCCAGGTCGGACACGGCCTCGAAGAGCCTGTCGTCCGCCATACCGGTGTGCACGATGCAGTCGGGCTTCAGAGCGAGGAGAGCTTCGGCGTCGTTGGTTGCGGACACGCCGAGGGCGCGGCCGAGCCCGCCGAGCTCACCTGCGTCGCGCCCGACCTTGTCGGGGTTGGAGACGAAGACCCCGACGAGATCGAGCTCGGGGTGGACGTCGATCCCGACCAGGCAGTGACGCCCGACGTTCCCCGTGCTCCATTGGACGACTCGGTAGGTCATGACGGGTGCTCCTCGATCTTCGTGGGTCGTGGGTGGCGAACGTGGGCCGGGAACGGCGGGTGGCGGGGAAACGGCGGCGATCGTCGGCGGGGGTCAGAGGTCCGGGATGGGCATCTCGAGGTTCGGCGATTGCAGGCCGCCGTCGACCTGGAGCACCTTGCCCGTGACGTACGAGCCGGCCGGCGAGGACAGGTAGAGGATCGCCGCCGCGATGTCGTCGACGTGGCCGATTCGTCGCAGCGGAGTCGCCTCCTCCATGGCGACTCGCAGCTCGTCACTCGACATGACGATGTCGAGGGCGGAGGTTGCGGTCGAACCCACCCCGATGGCGTTGACCCGAATGCGCGGGGCGAGGTCGCGCGATGCCAGCCGCGTGTACTGCTCGAGAGCGCCCTTGACCGTCCCGTAGCCCAGGTAGCCCCGGCCTCCGACGTGGCCCATGACCGAGGAGATGCTCACGATCGACCCTCCCGGGTGGTCGCCCTCGAGCATCAGCGGGACCGCGGCGCGGACGAGAGCGTGGCCGGCCGAGACGTTGAAGCGGAAGGCCTCCTCCAAAAATCGCGGCGACGTGTCGAGCAGTGGTCTCGGCATGGTGCCGCCCATGTTGTTGACCACGATGTCGAGGCGGCCGAACTCACGGTGAGCCCGTTCGGCCAAGGACGCCATGAGCTCGAAGTCGGTCAGGTCACCGGGCACCACGACGGCACGCCGTCCTGTCGCCTCGACCTTCTCCGCCACTTCGCCCAGCTGCTCTTCGGTCGCGCGGCCAGCACGACGTCGGCGCCGGCTTCGGCCAGTGCGATCGCGGCAGCTGCGCCGATACCGCGTCCGCTGGCGGTGACGATGGCGACCTGGTCGGTCACGAGAAACTTGTCGAGGATCATCGGGGCGAATGTAGCGGTCCGGGACCGGTGCCCGCCCGTGGCTCAGAAGCCCGTCACCCGGACTCTTTGAGGCGGTCCACGAGGACGTTCCAGTCCTTCTGGTCCTCGAGGACCGGAAATGCCTTGGGCATGACCTTGGCCTTCACCTCGTCCGGCAAGCTCAGATCCCCTCCTGTATGCCCGACGCTGAAGACGCGCTCAGGCCGGGCTCGACCGACCATGGAACGCAGCCAGCGCAACATCGTCGCCGACCGATGTCCCCAGCCGTTCAAAAAGGCGAGGTGGACGAACATCCAGACCACCCATCCCGGGAAGCCGCTGAGCCGCAGCCTGCCGACGCTCACGACCGCATTGAATCGTCCGATGGCAGCCGCGCTGCCGAGATCGCGGTACTTGAACGCAACGGGGTCCTTGCCTTCGAGGCGTCGCTTGATCGTGTTGGCCGCGTGGAGGCCGCCCTGCATCGCCACCTCGCAGACGCCCGGAAGGTTGTGGATCGTCGCCATGTCCCCGACGGCGAAGACCTCGGGATGGCCGGGCAGGGTCAGATCGTCCGCGACGGCAATCCGACCGGCTCGGTCCGTCTCGGCGCCGCTCGCCTTCGCCAGGAGCCCGGCGAGTGGAGAGGCTTGCACGCCGGCCGCCCAAATGACGGTGGCACATTCGAACCGGGCCGTCTCGCCCTCCGCGGCCTTGGCGTCGACGCCGAGTGCGTCGACCCCGACCACTTGGTGCTCCATGTGCAGTTCGACCCCCATCTTCTCGAGTTGGGCGCGGGCACGAGCGGAGAGATGGTCGCCGAAGTTCGCCAGCGGCTCCTTGCCACCGTCGACGAGAACGACTCGGACGGCTCGGCTATCGATGGTGCGAAAGTCGCGGGTCAAGCTGCGTGCTGCCAGCTCGCGGATCTGGCCGGCCAGCTCCACCCCCGTCGGCCCCGCCCCGACGACCACGAACGTCGTGAAGAAACGTTGGAGAGCAGGGTCCGACATGGTCTCCGCAATCTCGAGTGCGCCGTAGACGCGGCGTCTGAGCTCCATGGCGTCGTCGATGGTCTTCATGCCAGGAGCGATCATGGCGAACTCGTCGTGCCCGAAATACGACTGCCCCGCGCCGGCGGCCACGATGAGGCTGTCGTAGGCGTACTCGTCGGTGCGGCCCGGCAGCGACGAGGTGTGGACGACACGCCGCTCGAGATCGAAGTCGGTGACGGTCGAGAGAATGACCCTGACGTTCTCGCGGCGGCGGAACATGTGGCGGAGGACCGGGGAGATCTGGCCGGGTGAGAGGATGCCCGTGGCCACCTGGTAGAGGAGCGGTTGGAAGAGGTGGTGGTTGCGCCGGTCGATCAGCGTGATGTCGAAGTTGGCCGTGCGGGCGAGGAGCCGAGTCGCCGGCAGCCCCCCGAAGCCGCCTCCGACGACCACGATGCGATGACGTGGTGCTGCGTTCACCTAGCCTCCTTTCAGCGTCATTGAAGGTAACAGGTGAGCACGAATCACCGTCCACGAGTCCGGGTCTTCGAGCCGCAGACGGCACTGATCCTCAGACGTCGAGAGCGACGTGCTCCTCGATCCCGAGCACGGCCAGGGCCCTTCCCAGCCCGAGGTACGCCGCGACGCACATGGTGAGGTCGAGGATCTCGGCGTCGGTGAACGCCGCATGCAAACGGGCGAAGAGTTCGTCGTCGATGGAGGCATGGTCGGTGGCGAAGCGGGCGGCGTACTCGATGGCCAGCCGCTGACGTTCGGTGTAGCCCTCGTAGGACGCGTAGTCGTCGAGGTGGCAGTAGAGGTCATCCTCGACGCCCGCCTCCCTCATGGAGGGTGCACGAAATGTGGCGCACGCGTTGCAAGCGTTCAGCTGCGCGATCTTCATACGAGCGGCCTCACGCTCGGCGGCCGGGAGGATGCTCGAGCCATAGACCGTGCGCACCATTGTCTCGACCATCGCGCCCATCTCGGGACGCAGGCGCCACACCCGCGCCGCCTCCCCGCCCGGACCGTCGGGCACGTCGATCCGGGCCATGCGTGACAGCTTACGAGCCCGCCGCGGAACACCCGCCGGGTTCGTCCTGGCTCACGCCAGCCGCTCCGTCAGGTGCTCGCCGACCCGGATCGCGTTCGCCATAGCGGTCAGCGCCGGATTGACCGCGCCGATGCTCGGGAAGAAGCTCGTGTCGACGACGTAGAGGTTGTCCAATTCGTGGGCCTTGCAGTTTTCGTCGAGGACAGACGTCTGTGGATCCTGTCCGAAACGACAGGTACCGGCCTGGTGCGCCACACCGGCGACAGGAATGCCCATCGACATGTAGAAGTTCTTGCGCAGCACGTGGTGAGAGGCCATCCCGCAGTGGTTGAGGATCTTCTTCAGCTCTTCATAGAGCCGTTCCGCCTCTTCGTTGTTGGTGGCGCGATAGGCCAGCTGCACCTCTCCGTCGCCGGTCAGGGTCACGCGGTTCTCGGAGAGTGGCAGGTCCTCGGTGGTGAGCCAAAAGTCGACGGCGTGCGCCGCCACCTCCTCGAGGCTGAAGTGGGGGGCGAGCATGGTGAGATGGGGTTCCTCGCCCTTCATCGCATCCGCGTTGGACTTGCCGATCATCTGGATGTTGCCCAACGGGTGCGCGAAGTCAGGACCGTTGAGGTAGAAGTCGTTGAGGCCCAGGGTCTTTTGGAACGACGTGTCGTTGCGCTCCGCCGCGAGGGCGACGATGGCCTTGCAGTTGTGGAACATGTAGTTCCGGCCGACCTGGTCCGATCCGTTGGCGAGGCCCTGAGGATGCGTATCGTTCGCCGAGGCCAGCAGGAGGCGGGCACTGTTGGTCGCTCCAGCGGACACCACCACGATGTCGGCCTCGAAGACCTCTTCGGCACCGTCTCTCTTGGCCACGACTCCGGTCACGACGCGTCCCGACGCGTCCGTGTTCAGGCGCGTGACCTCGGTGTTGACGAGGAGGGTGACGTTGGGATGCTCGAGGGCGGGGAGGACCGCGATCGTCTCGGCGTCCGCCTTCGCCCGGACCAGGCACGGATATCCGTCGCACCAGGGACACCGGATGCACACGCTGGCGTGAGGGGCGTCCTCGTCGAGCATGATGCCACAGGGGGCACTGAACGGGTGGTAGCCGGCTTTTGTCAGGTCGTTGGAGATCTGCTCGATCCGCGGCTCGTGGCTCACGGCCGGGAACGGGTACTGACGGCTCCACGAACCCTCGGTCGGATCTTCGCCGTGGGTCCCGTGCACGTGGTAGAGCCACTCGGCCTTGGTGTACCACGGCTCGAAGTCGTCGTAGGTCAGCGGCCACGCCGGCGAGAGACCGTCGGTGTGCTCAATGTCCCCGAAATCAGCCGGCCGGAGCCGGTACAGCGCCGCGCCGTAGAGCTTTGTCGCTCCTCCAACGAAGTAGTGCACCTGTGGCTGGAAGGTGTCTCCGCTCCCGTCCAGCCACGGATCGGGCGAGATGTAGCGACCCTCCACGAAGACCGACTGAGCTTCCCAATTCTCCTTCTCCCGCGGGAGGAAGCCGCCCCGCTCTAGGAGCAGGACGCGCTTGCCGCTCGGAGCGAGGGTGTGGGCGAGCGTGCCGCCGCCCGCTCCGGTGCCGATGATGATCACGTCGTAGCGCTCGGCCATCGCAGCTCCTCCTCGAGTATGTCTGGATGGAGTGTCTTCGGTCTGGCCCCCGTGCGTCGAGAGGGTCTGCACACCACCACCCAGCCGTGTCAGCGCTCACGCAAGGCTGTCGTTGGTTTCAGCCTCGATCAGTCGTCCCACCGCGTCGATCAGGGCGAGGTGGGTGAAGGCCTGCGGAAAGTTCCCGAGATGCTCGCCCGTCCTGGCGTCGATCTCCTCGGCGTAGAGGAGGAGCGGTGAGGCGAAGTTGAGAAGCTTCTTGCACAACCTCGTCGCCCGTTCGCGTTCGCCGATCATCGCCAAGGCGGTCACGAGCCAGAACGAGCAGATGGTAAATGTGCCCTCTCTGCCCTCGAAGCCGGTGTCCGTGGTGTCCACCTTGTAGCGAAGGACGAGACCGTCCTCGGTGAGCTCGTCGGCGATGGCGAGGACCGTGGCGCGGACGCGCTCGTCCTCCGGCGGCAGGAAGCCGAGTATCGGGATAAGGAGGAGCGACGCATCGAGCTCGTCGTTCTCGTAGTGCTGGCGGAACCGCCCCTGGGAGTCCACTCCCTTCTCCAGGATCTCCGACTTCAGGTCGTCGGCCGCCTTTCGCCACTGTTCGCACTGCTCCACGTCGCCGCGGGCGCGGGCCATGTGTGCGCCCCGGTCCATGGCCACCCAGCACAAGACCTTGGAGGCGGTGAAGTGCTGCGGATCGCCGCGGATCTCCCAGATGCCCTGGTCCGGGTCGGACGAGTGGGTTATGGCCGCCTCGACCAACTTGGAGAGCCCGTCCCACATGGGCTTGAGAATCTGAGAGGCACCCTGCTTCAGGTGGATGTCGACGGCATCAAGGATCATCCCCCACACGTCGTTCTGACGCTGATCCCATGCTCCGTTGCCCACCCGCACCGGCCGCGAATTCCTCCAGCCCGAGAGGTAGTCGAGGGTCTGCTCGCTCAGGTCCTTGCGCCCATCGATCCCGTACATGATCTGGAGGTTGACGTCGGACCCGGAGCCCAGCGCGACGGCCTCGATGATGAAGGCGAAATATTCCAGCGCTTCCCACTCGAACCCGAGCCGGTACAGCGAGCGCAACATGAACGACGTGTCGCGGATCCAGGTGTAGCGGTAGTCCCAGTTGCGGGCTCCACCTGGAGTCTCGGGGAGCGACGTCGTGGCGGCGGCCATGATGGCGCCGGTTGGGGCGTAGCTCAAGCCCTTGAGGGTGAGCGCGCTCCGCTCCATATGCTGCCGCCAGGGATGGTCGGGAAAGCTGCCGTTGGACAGCCAGTCGCGCCAATAGACCACGGTCTCGTCGAGCTGTGCTTCGGCTTCCTCCAGGTTCGAGGGCTGGTTGCCCGACCACGAGACCGACACGAACGCGGAGTCACCCTTGGCGAGCGTGGTGCGGCCGTAGCAGCGTGCACCGGCCGTACCCAGGCGCAGCGTCGAAGTCACCGAGAGGACCGGATCGCCCGACGGCGGCTTTGCGATCATGGCACCGTAACCCTCACCGTCGTACTCCCAGCCGCCGATGACCGATCCGTACTCGTAGACGGGCACGATGTTCGCCAACACCTCGACCCGACCCTCGATGCAGGTCGCATGCCGCACCAGTGTGTCGGTGGCGGCGGAATCGCCGGGCGCTCGTCGGTAGTCGGTTCTCCGATTGTCGCCGGCCGTCGGCCGGACGATCAAGACGTCCTGCACCACGAGCCAGCCCGTCGGGGTGTGCCAGGTCGTCTCGAGCACCATGGTGCCCGGGACGTAGCGACGATTGTGAGGCACGAGCGTGGCCGTCGGACCGAACCGGAAGCCGCCCGCCGTCCGGTCGAGGAGCGCACCGAAGACGCTGGGCCCGTCGGGACGGGGCAGGCAAAGCCACTCGACCGAGCCGTCGGGTGCCACCAGGCAACTGTTCTCGCAGTCCGACAAGAACCCGTACTCGGCGATCGGCGGGAAGTTCTCGGAGCCGTCAAAGGGCGCGACGACGTCAGTCATGGTGCAAATGCTACGGCGCCAGCTTCCGTTACGCATAGGGTCAAACGTCACACCTGGATCTCGAGTTGGGTCGAACCGACCGTCGCGCCCTTCTGGGTCGCTGACCCCGAGAGCGTCCCGGTAGCCTTCCCCCGTCGTCGCAGACTACGCCCGGATGTGGCGTCGTGAGGAGGTCCGATCATGGCAGATGAGCTCAGCGGCAAGGTCGCCATCGTGACCGGTGGCAACACCGGGATCGGAGCCGCGGTCGTACTGGCGCTCGCCGAGAAGGGGGCCAAGGTCGTCATCGACTATGTGTTCAACCCCGACGCCACAGAGGAGCTGGAGCGCAAACTGGCCAAGATGGGCGATACCGCGGTGAGCGTCGAGGCGGACGTGTCCAAAGTCGAGGACCTCCAGCGCATGATCGATACCGCCGTCTCGAAATTCGGACGGCTCGACGTCATGGTCAACAACGCGGGCATCGAGACTCGGAGTTCGATCCTGGACACCACCGAGTCGCAGTACGAGAAAGTGATGGCGGTCAACCTCAAGAGCGCGTTCTTCGGGACCCAGCTCGCGGCCAAGCAGATGATCGCCCAGGGCGGAGGTGGGCGCGTCATCAACATGACGTCGGTCCACGAGGACTGGCCCATGCCGGGGAACACGCCCTACTGCCTCTCGAAGGGCGGCATGCGGATGCTCACTCGGACAGCCGGCGTCGAGCTGGCACCACACAACGTGCTGGTCGTCGGCGTCGGCCCCGGTGCGGTCAACACGCCGATCAACGCGCAGACGATGAACGACCCCGCGGCGCTCGCGAAGCTGAACGCTGCCATTCCGATCGGCCGCATGGCCGAGCCCGAGGAGATCGCGTCGGTGGTCGCCTTCCTGGCGTCGGACGCAGCGAGCTACCTGGCAGCGACGACAATCTTCGCGGACGGCGGCATCATGCAGAGCAGTCCCGGGCTCTGAGCAACCGCGCCCTCCGACGAGCAACCTCGACTTTTCGTTGGCGTTCCTTTAGGTGGTCTCGGCAGGCGTTGACGCCTCGGGCGGTGGTGTGGCGGCCGGTGTTGTGCCGGCGTCCGGGTCTCCTTCGCCTCCCACACGCGGCACCGTGAGGCGCCTGCGAAAGACGTGGTACGCCCAAGCCTGGTAGACGAGCACGATCGGGAAGAAGACCACCGCCACCACCGTCATCACCCTCAGCGTGTAGGGAGGACTGGCCGTGTTGGCGATGGTGAGGTTGTACGCGGTGTTGGTACTCGAGATCAGGACCCGTGGATAGAGCTCGCTAAAGAGCGCTCCCACCGCGCCGGCGATGCCGACGGCGGCTCCCGTGAAGGCCCACCCCTCTGCCTTCTCTCGGGCGGCCCAGGCCGCGGCGATCACGGCGATGAAGCCCAGGGCTTCGACTGGCTTGGGGACGAAGCCCGTGCTCAGGCCGACGTGGATCCAGGTCATGAACCCGAACGTCACCAGGATGGCAACGGCGCCGATGGCAGCTGACGCCTTCTGTGCCCTCTCGTGGAGCACGCCGGTCGTCTTGAGCGTCAGATAGGTGGCGCCCATGAAGAGCGAGAGCACGAGGAAGGTCAGCCCCGTCCACAAGCCGAACGGCGTGAGCAGATCGAAAAAATTGCCCGTGAAGTTGTGCGAACTGTTGACGGGCAGGCCGTGGAGCAGATCACCGAGGGCTACTCCGAGCAGGAACGGGATGAAGGCACTGCCCAACGTCAGGGCCCAGCGCCACGCCGTCCGCCAGCGGGGATCGTCGAATTTGCGCTGGTACTCGAAGGAGACCCCTCGCGCCATCAGAGCGGCCAACAGGATCACCACGGCCAGGTACAGGGACGAGAACCAGGTGGCGTACCAGCCCGGGAACGCGGCGAAGATCGCAGCCCCGGCCACGATCAGCCACACCTCGTTGCCGTCCCAGACGGGCCCGATCGTGTTGACGAGCACGCGGCGTTCCAGGTCGTTGCGCCCGATGAACGAGTGCAGCATGCCGACCCCGAAGTCGAACCCCTCCAGCACGAAGAAGCCGGTCCAGAAGATGGCGACGATCACGAACCACAGGACTCCGAGAGAGATGCCTCCCATGTCGACCTCCTAGTAGATCAAGGCCAAGTCGTCCTCGTCCTCGTGGGACGAGCCGAGCTCGGCGTCGGTGGTTGAACCGGTCTGGGTCCCGCCGGTTTCGTCGGTCCCATCCGTGCCGTCGGTGATCTTGGCCAGTGGGTCGTCGCCGATGGAGCGGCGGGCGAAGCGGATCATCAACCAGGTGGCGGCGACGCCGAGCACGGCGTAGATCAGGTAGAAGATGATGAGCGAGATCCAGATGTCCGTCGCCGAGACGGAGGAGGACACGCCGTTCTTGGTCAGCATGAGCCCCTGGACGATCCACGGCTGCCGGCCGTTCTCGGTGAGCAGCCAACCGGCCGTGTTGATCAGGAAGGGCAGGATCACCACCCAGGGCGCGATGCGCAGGAACCATCGGGCTCGGTCGAGTCTGTGCCGGTAGACGAGCCACGCTCCCCACAGCGCGAACAGGAAGACGAGCGTGGCCAGGTAGGCCATCACGCGCATGGACCAGTACTGGATGAAGACGATGGGGATGTAGTTGCCCGGTCCGTACTCCTTCTGGTACTGCGCGTTCAGGTTGTTGAGTCCCTGCACCGTGCCGTCGACGTGGTTGGTGGCCAGGATGGAAAGCAGGTCGGGGATCTCGAGGATCTGGGTGGGCGTCTCGTCGTTGGCCCCGCCACCGATCTGGAAGAGCGAGAACGGGCAATGGCTGTCGCAGGTCGTCCAGAGCGCTTCGGCGGCGGCGATCTTCATCGGCTGGTAGGTCCCCTCGACCACGCCCAGCTCGCTGCCGATGAACATGTTGACGGCAATCGCCGGCAACAGGACCGCTAGCGAGATCACGCCGGCGCGGCGGAACGAGTCGACCTGGTTCTTCCGGCGTAGGTGCCACGCGGACACTGCGAGCATCACCGCGGCGCCGGTGACCAGCGAGGCCAGGACGACGTGGGTGTAGCCCCACACGAAGACGGGGTTCGTGAAAAGCGCCCAGATGTTGTTGAGCTCGGGCTGGTGCGTGCTGTTGTTCGTCGTGTAGCCGACCGGGTGCTGCATCCAGGAGTTGGCCGCCATGATGAAGGCGGCCGAGAGCATGGCTCCCGCGGCGACCAACCAGATGCAGGCGAGGTGGACTTTCTTCGAGAGGCGGTTCCACCCGAAGACCCAGAGGCCCAGGAACGTCGATTCTAGGAAGAAGGCGGCGAGCCCCTCCATGGCCAGTGGCCCGCCGAAGACGTTGCCCACCAGGCGCGAGTAGGCGGACCAGTTCATACCGAACTCGAACTCCTGGATCAGCCCCGTCACCACGCCCACGGCGACGTTGATCAACAGCAGCGACCCGAAGAACCGGGCCAGGCGGCGATAGGTGTCGTCGCCGTTGCGGTACCAGGCGGTCTGCAGCAAGGCGACAAGGAAGGCCAGTCCGATTGTGACCGGGACGAAGAGGAAGTGGTAGATGCTGGTGCTGGCGAACTGCCAGCGTGCGAGGTCCAGGCTCACGGGGTGTCGCTCCCTTCGTTGAGGACTGAGGCGTCGAGCGCGGCCGTGAGCCCATGCGGCAGGGCGGGCGCCGCGGGCCGACGTTCCGGGACGGACCGGTCGTTCATCAACTCGTCCCACCAGAGGCCGGCGTAACTTCCACCGGCGCTCACGAGATCGCGATGGGTGCCGCGTTCGACGACGTGCCCCTCGTGGAGGACGAGGATCTCGTCCACCTGGTCCAGGCCGGCCAGGCGGTGCGTGATCAAGAGGGTCGAGCGGCCCTCGGTGAGGGCGAGCAGGTCAGCGGTGAGGGCGTCGGCGGCGGCAGGGTCGAGGTGCTCGACCGGCTCGTCGAGGATGAGGATGGAGAAGTCGGCGAGGAGTGCCCGCGCCACCGCCACGCGTTGGCGCTGCCCGCCGGAGAGCTGGCGGCCGGCCGGCCCGACCCGGGTGGCTAGGCCGGAGGGCAGCCCGGCGAGCCAGTCGCCGAGACCGACCCGTACCAGTACGTCGAGCAGTTCGTCGTCACCTGCCGAGCGCCGGCCCACGCGTAGGTTCTCGGCCAGGGACGTGGCGAAGAGATGTGGAGTCTGTTCGACCAGCCCGACCACCCGGCGCACGTCGTCAGAGGACAGACGGTAAAGCGGGACGCCGCTGAGCGTGGCCTCGCCACTGTCGACGGGCAGGAAGCGCACCAGGACATCGGCCAACGTCGACTTGCCGGCCCCGCTCGGCCCGACCAGCGCCACCCGACGTCCCGGGGCGAGGTCGAGATCAACGCCGCGGAGTACCGATCGGTCGGTGCCGGGGTAGCCCGCCCACGCCGACCGCAGGCGGAGCGTGTGCGGTCCGCTCATTGCACCGGGAAGCGGTCGCGGGGTCTCCGGCTCTTCAACAGGTGTCCGGGCGTCCGCGGCGGCGAACACGCGGCCGGCCGCCAGACGGGAGCGCTGCAGCGCCTGGGTCGCGGCCGGCAGCGGAGCAACCAGCTCGAAGGCGGCGAGCGGGACGAGCGCCAGAACGGCCAGCAGTGCTCCGTCGAGATGGCCGGCGTGGGTGGCGTGCACCCCGAGGGCCAGAGCGCACCAACTTGCCAGCCCGGCTGCTGCGGTGGTCAGGCCGAGCCCGATGCCGGTTGTGTTGGCGCCCTGGCGGGCGGTCGCACGTAGGTCGTGATCGGCTGCGATGATCCGCTTCACCTGCTCGCCGGCGCCTCCCATCACCGTTAGCTCGGGCGCACCCTCGATGAGGTCGGCCACAGCCGCGCCCAACTCGCCACGGGCCGATGCTTGTTTGGACTCCTCCCGACTGGCCAGGCGACTCGTGAGCCATGGCACCACCGTGGCCGCGACCACGAGGGCAACGAGCAGCACCGCGCCGGCGCCGGGGAGCAGCATCCACATGACGGCGACGGTGCCCGCCCCGACCAGACAAGCCACGGCGAAGGGCTGGATGACGCGTAACACGACGTCCTGGAGGGAGTCGACGTCGTCGACCACTCGGGACACGAGGTCGCCCCGGCGGAAGAGAGGAAGTCCGGCCGGGGCGATCGCCTCGAGCCGACCGTAGACACGGACGCGCAGGTCGGCCAGGACCCGGAGGGCGGCGTCGTGGCCGACGAGCCGCTCGCCGTATCGGAGGAAGCCGCGCGACAGGCCGAAGACCTGCACGCCCACGATGGCCAGAGTCAGCGAGGCCTCGGAGGGGTGTAGGGCGGCCCGCGAGATGAGCCAGGCCGAGGTGCCCATCAACGCGATGGACGCCCCGATGGCGCCGGCCCCGAGCAGGGAGGCGTGTGCCAGTCGCCCACGGGCGACGCGGGCGACGCCGAGCGTGCGACCGACCGTGGCCGGGCGGTCGGGCCCCGGTTCGTAGACGGTTGCGCTCATGTCGCCGCCACCGGGAGCGGCAAGTGAACGACTCGGTCAGCCAGCGCGGCGAGCGCAGGGCGGTGCGCCACGACCAACGCCGTGCGGCCCTCGGTCAGCCGGCGCACAGCGTCGAGCACGTCGGCCTCGGTCTCGGCGTCCAGGCTGGCCGTCGGCTCGTCGAGGACGAGGAGCGGAGCGTCGCGCACGAAGGCGCGGGCCAGGGCGAGACGCTGGCGCTCGCCCAGCGACAGGCCGGCGCCGCCCTCACCGAGCCGGGTGTCGACGCCATGGGGCAGGCGCCGGACGACGCGATGCCAGCCCGGCCGCCTCCAGCGCGGCCGCCACCTGCGCGTCGCTGGCGCCACGCCGTCCGACGCGGACGTTCTCGGCCACGGACCGGGCGAAGAGGTGTGGCCGCTGGGGCACCCAGCCGATGCCGGCTCGCCAGGTCTTCAGGTCGAGTTCGCGCAGGTCCACCCCGCCGAGCAGGACTTGGCCCGAACCGGGGCGTCGCAGTCCGAGGACGACGTCGAGGAGGGTGGACTTGCCGCAGCCGCTCGAACCGACGAGCGCCACCATCTCGCCCGGCTCTACAACGAGGTCGGCGCCGTGCAGTGCGGGTATACGCCGGCCCGGGTAGTTGACCTCGAGCTCGGTGATCCTGATGCTCGTGTCCCGCGGTCGGACCGAACCGCCCACGCTCTCGGTGATCGGTGTCTCGAGCAGCTCGAAGACCTGTTCGGCCGCCTTCATCCCGTCAGCGCTGGCGTGGAAGTTCGCGCCGAGAGCGCGCAAGGGCAGGTAGGCCTCCGGCGCCAGTACGAGCACGAAGAGGGCGGAGTGGAAGTTCATGTCCGAATCGAGCAGACGCAGGCCGACAGCAACCGCGACGAGGGCCACCGAGATGGTCGCCAGCAGCTCGAGGATCAGCGAGGAGAGGAAGGTCAGCTTGAGGGTGGCGAGCGTCGTGGTCCGGTAGCGGTCGGTGACCGCTGCGATGGCCCGGCTCTGGGCCTTGGCGCGGCCAAAGACCTTCAGGGTGGGCAGGCCCTCCACCACGTCGAGGAACTGCCCGGCCAGGCGCTGGAGGGAGCGCATGCGCGCGGCGGTGCGGTCCTTGGTTGTCAGGCCCACCAGCGCCATGAACACGGGGATCAGGGGCACGGTCACCGCGATGAGGGCGGCCGAGATCCAGTCGGCTCCCGCCACCACGGCGATGATGGTCACCGGGACGATAACGGCCAGGAAGAGCTGGGGCAGGTAGCGGGAGAAGTAGCCGTCGAGGGCATCGATGCCGGTCGTGACGAGCACGCTGAGGCGCCCGCGGTCGTGGCGGTCCAACCCCGCCGTGCCGAGGGCGGCGATGTGCTCGGCGGCAGTGTGGCGCAGCTCCGACTTGGCCGAGGCGGAGGCCCGGTGGGCGGCCCGTTCGGTGGCCCAGGCCAGCAGGGCGCGCCCGATGATGACCGCCAGGAGGAGGCCGAACGGATCGCGGAGGGAGGAGATCGACCCGTGGTGGAAGAAAGCCTCGTTGACCACCGTGGCGATGAGCCATGCCTGCGCGACGACCAGGAGCGCCGTGATGCCGCCGACGGCGATGGCAAGGACGACGAAGCCTCTCGTGGTGCGCGCGTAGCGCAGCAGCCGGGGGTCCAACGGCCCGCCCCGCCGTCCGGAGGCCGGTGCCGACTCCGCTGGCGCTGTCGCCTCCCGTCGTGCTCGGGCCACCGCTCTCCTTCTGCGTCCGTCGCGGGCCGGGCGCCGCGTCCGCGCCTGCCGGGGCTGCACCTAGACGCCGGTTATTTCGCCGGGATCCGGCGGCGGGTACCGAGCTTTGGGGGCTACGTCGTCACTTCGCGCGCGCCATGGGCGGCGAGTCCGTAGATGACGAGGATGCCGACGAAAATGTAGGTGAGCGACCAAACGGGGTAGAAGGGCATCCACCAGATCGCGCTGATGGCGAGGAGCGCTCCAGCGAAGATCCCGATCCATCGACTGATCTGTGATCGTGCCACGATCCCGACTGCGCAGAGGATGAGGATGATGGCCACGATGAGGTACACCCAGCCATAGGTCTTCAGGCTGTGGCCGAAGATTGCATCTTCGAAGTTCTGAGGGAGCACGCCGTGATAGCGGAACGCCCAGATAGCGTCGAAGATCCGCATAATGCCCGCAACTCCAAGCACGATGGCTGCGAAGATGAGCCAGCCTTCACCCTTTTCTTCCATGATTTCACCTCTCCCCCCGATCGCTCGGGCATTCGATCGCGTCCCACGTGCGACGTCGGTCCTAGGCACACAACGCTAAATCGGCCACCACTTCGGCGGGTGGATGCATTGATGTTTCGAATTCGACCTGGATGCGACCTGCTCGCGAAAACTGAAACAACCGGAAGAGTTTTCTGTGAGTCAAGAGCCACTCTTCGGGCACTTCGGGGACCGTGGCAAGGAATGGGAGGGTGAGGTGTGGCCCGACGGTCTGATTCCGAAAAATTACAGCGGACACCTGGATGCTTCATCCCAGGGGACCTCAAAGGACCCATCGACTACTCCAGGATCTTGGCCGTGAGCCTTGTCGGGACGGGACCCTAAGCTCCGGGGAGTCTCATGTCCACGACCGCCGATCGTACCTACACGACCACGGTGGGAAGCCAGACCCTGGAGCTCCCGCTCGTCCCCCTCAACGACGACCTGACCATCGCGCTCCTCATCTGCGTCGACATGGGCGTCACCTTCGCGGAGACCGCGGGCCGGGAGCTGGCCGAGCTCATGGCGCCGGCCGGGCCCGAGATCGTCGTGTCGGTGGCAACGATGGGAATCCCGCTGGCGATCGAGGCCAGCCGCGCGCTCGGGCTCGACGACTACGTGATCCTGCACAAGACGCCGAAGATCCATCTCGGTGAGTTGTGGTCGGAAGCGGTGTACTCCATCACCACGGACAAGCCCCAACGCCTCCGCATGGACCCGGCTCGGGTCGACGCGGTCCGCGGCCGCCGGGTCGCAGTGGTCGACGACGTGATCTCGACCGGCGCGTCGCTCTCCTCCGCGCTCCGGCTCGTGCGCCGGATGGACGCGGAGCCAGTCGTCATCGGGACGCTCATGACCGAAGGCGGAGGGTGGAAGGAAGCGCTCGGTGAGGACACGGCCCTCGTGCGCACGTTGGGTGCCATGCCCCTGTTCCATCCCGACGGGTCCGGGCGCCTAGTCGAAGACTGGGGCTGATCGCTTCTCCGGCGTCCTTCTCTACGGGCCGGGCCGGCCCACCGGGCTCAGGCCGGCAGGAGGCCTTCCTCGCGCAGCACGAGTCTTGCGCCGCCGCCTGCCTCCGCACCGAGCGGGTGGCGAGCAGCAGGTACACGGCGGCTCCGACGCCCATGCCGAGGAAGATGCTGAAGTCGCCACCGAAACCGAAGGCATCCCTGGTGTGGTACGTCACCAGGTTCAAGAAGGTCGGAAGGTGGAAGGTCGCGGCCAGCCCCGAGATCGCCGCGAACATCCCCACGAGTTGAGCGATCAACGTGGGCCAGAAGAATCCGCCGTTCCTGTAGTAGAGGGAGTCGCGGCCCGTCTTCTGCAACTCGCTGGGCACGTACCGATACCGGCGAAGAGCCCAGTCGACCAGGAAGATGGCGCACCAGGGGGCGATCCAGATGATGACGATGTCCACGAAGTCCGAGAGGTACTCGGTGAACGACGCGTTGAAGATGGCCCACATGGTGATGGCGAACGCGATGGCGCAGTCGATGAGCACGGCCTGGTAGCGCTTCACCGGCAGGCCGATCGCCAACAGGGTCACACCGGACGAGTACATGTCCAAACTGTTGATGCCGAAGAGTTGTACGACGGCGAAGAGAAGAAGGACGACGACGAACCACGAAGGGATCGCGCTCGGTGTGCGCGAAGGGGAGGAAGCCACCTGCACCCGTACCGATCTTGAGGACGAACGTGCCCACGACGGCGCCGAGCGTCATGATCAGGATCTCGGGCACCGCGGTGCCAAGGAAGACCCAGCCGACGAGCGCCTTCTTCGACGTGCCCGTGGAGCAGTACCGCGAGTAGTCGTTCCCATTCTCTGTCCACCCGAGCCCGCTCAGCGCGATCGTGAACGCCAATGCCTCGGTGAAGCTCTGCCAGTCGCCGCTCGTCCTGACCACGTTCACGTTGACATGCCCGATGGAAAAGCCGAGGAGGATGGCGAAGAGGACGATGAAGGGTACGACGAGGAGCCGCAGCGTCTTCAGGATCGCCGCGTGTCCGAATACCGGCAGGATGCTCTGTATGAGGACGGCGACGATGACCAGCACGACCTTCGCCGGGTCACCAGGGAGGTAGCCGGCCTTGATCATGAGCACGAGTCCGGAACCGACGATCAGGATCAGCCCCTCCACCTCGAAGCCGATCTGCGTGATCCAGTTGAAGAACGAGATCGGCCGCGAACCGTTTGGGCCGAAGGGCGCCCGGTTGATCGCGAACACCGTGGTCCCCGTGTTGGGCCCTTGGAGAGAGCACAGCCCAAGCACGAAGTAGGACAAGTTGCCCAGCACAATGACGATCACGACCTGGGCGAAGGTGAGCCCGAACGTCATGAGGATGGCCCCGTAAATGAGGTACTCGATCTGGACGCTCGCTCCTGCCCACATGCCGAAGACGTCTCTCGGAGTTGCCCAGCGTTCGCTCTCGGGGATGAAGTCGATGCCGTGTTGCTCGACGTGGAACGGCTGCCGAGTCTCCGGATCGTGGATGACCGCCAGGTCCTCGGCGAAGTCCTCTCTGACCGCCAACGGGCTACCTCCTTGTCGTCGCCTCCACGGTGGGCGAGGGCGCCTTGGTGCGTACCGAGGACAGAGCCGACCGGCGACGAGACTGCCCCCCGACAGTCGCCCGCGCCTGCTCGTCCGCGCTCACCACTCTGTCGTCCGGTGCGCCTCCCTGGCGAGCGACCGAAGGTCTGCGGCCACACACTGGTGTCCCGCTGGGTCCTAGGTCAAGTAATTCGGCTCGATGCCCGTGAAGGCGGCGGCCGGGCACGTCGCGACGTGGTCGGCGGGTGGGGCCGGCTCAGCCTTCGAGCGCGGCTCGCATGAAGGCGACCGACTTCTCCTGAGTCTCCCGGGCCTGGCGCTCGATGAAACGCTCCACGACAGGCCCGGCGCCGAAGATCTTGACCCTGGCGTCGAGGTCGAACTTCTCGACCGTGCGACCGTCCTCGACCCCGAGGTGAATCGATCCCTCGATATGTGTCTTGTCCGCCATGGTTCCCGGCGTGACGGTGAACGTTGCGGTTGACGCCCTCGGGTCGAAGCGCGTCACTTCGGTCGTCGTAATCTCCTCCCCGAACATCTTGCGCACCGGCCCTGGAGCGTTGGGCCGTTGGCTGTAGCGCAGCGTCCTCACGATGCCCGAGTCGAGGTCGCCCTCTTGGCTCACCACCTCGGCCGAGGTCGAGCCGAGACCCTCGAGGTGGAGCCGCAGGATGAACGCGAGGTCGAAGTACAGCGCCCAGAAACGCTCGGGATCGCATGACCAGTCATACGAGAGCGAGAGCTTCATGGCGAGCGCTCCAGGTCGAAGAGCATGTGGTGCCCGAGTTCGCCAACGAGGTCGATGATGATGTGCATGGACGAGAAGGCCCAACGTTCGCCGGTTTTCTCGAAGCCATGCCGGTACCGACCGGCGATGACGGGCTGAAGGGCGAGCTGTCCGGGCACCGCTTGGAGGACGGTGAAGTAGGAGCGGCTCTCGGCTCGCGTCCTATCGCCGACGAGTTCGACCATCACGTTGGTGATGACGTGCTTGCTGCGGGGGGTCCCGTCCTCGTATCGGCGTGTCGTCCTCGTGTAGAGCGCGGCGATCGCCTCCTTGCCGCGCACCGCCTCATCGAAGCCCTCGAAGGTCAGGGTCGCATGTTCGAGCAGTTCGCCAACGCCGGTGAAATCGCCGGCGTCGATCCGCTCCGCGTAGGAGTAGATGAGGTTGGCGATGGAGAGCTCGTCCATAGGTCCGATTGTGGCAGACCTCACTGCCCCAGGAGCCGGCCCACGACCCCGGCGATCCTGCTCGGTCGCCCCCGCCGCTCCTCGGTCCGGTCGGCCCATTTCATGGTCCACAGCCCGGCGTTAACTCCGAGCCAGCGCAGCGGTTCGGGTTCCCAGCGCCGGGAACGGTGCCCGACCCACGGTAACCGGGTCAGGTCGGAGTCCGCTCCCGTGATGAGGTCGGCCAGCGTGCGCCCGGCGAGGTTGGTCGTGGCAACGCCGTCGCCAACGTAGCCACCCGCCCACGCCAGCCCGGTGGCGCGGTCGAAGCCGACCGAGGAGTGCCAGTCCCGCGGGATGCCAAGTGGTCCACCCCACGCGTTGGTGAAGCGGGCCCCGGACAGCGCGGGGAAGAGCTCGGTGACCGTGTGGCGCAGGAGCGCGTGCACGCCAGGATCGACGTCGAAGGTCGGACGGACGGCCGAGCCGTAGTGGTAGGGCGCTCCCCGCCCGCCGAAGGCGATGCGGCCGTCTGCCGTCCGCTGGCCGTAGATGATCATGTGTCGGTGGTCGGCGAAGGTGGGCCGATTCCGCAAGCCGACCGAGTCCCAGAACCCGTCGCCGAGCGGCTCCGTAGCCACCATCAACGAGTACACCGGAACCAGGTCACGCCGGCTACCGGGCAGCGTGGCCGTCCACGCTTCGACGGCGCGCACCACGACGTTGGCGCGCACAGTGCCGCCCGGTGCGACGACCCTTCCGGGCCCCATCTCTGAGACCGCAGTGTGTTCGTAAATGCGGACGCCCCGCCGCTCGATCGCGTCGGCCAGCCCCCGCGCCAGGAGCGCGGGTTGAAGCGCGGCGCAGTGCGGCGTGTAGGTCGAACCGAGCACGCTGTCGGCAGCGACCAGCGCGGTCGTCTCGGCGGCGTCGAGCCAGCGCAGGTCGTCCTCGCCGAATCCGAGCGATCGGGCTTCTGCGATCTCGGCTCTGGCCCGCGCCGCCTGGGCCTCGCTACGCGCCAGGTTGAGGGTCCCACCCTTCGCGAAGTGGCAGTCGATGCCTTCGGCGGCCGCGGCGCCGCCGACCTCGTCGACGGTGTGTTGCATGGCCCGCCGCATGGCGCGCATGGCGTCCATCCCGTGGCGGCGGGCCAGCGCCGCATCGGAGGTCGCGAACAGTGCGGAGCACCAGCCGCCGTTTCGCCCCGATGCGCCGTATCCGGCGACCTCGCGTTCGAGCACCGCCACGCGGAGGGTCGGATCGGCCAGCGCCAGCGCGCGCGCCGTCCACAAGCCGGTGAAGCCGCCTCCGACGATGCAGACGTCGACGTCGATGTCCTCCGTGAGCGCCGGACGAGGCGAGAGCGGTGCCGGGACGTCCTCCCACCAGAGGGACAGCCGCCGATAGCCGGACCCCGACCCTGCCTCCGGGGTCGGGGCCGGGTTTACATCCTCCGCCACGCCTCGCTGAGCACTTCGCGCAGCGTCGACGCGATCAAGTCGATCTCCTCCTGCCCGCAGATGAGCGGCGGCGAGAGTTGCACCACCGGGTCGCCGCGGTCGTCGGCCCGGCAGATCAGACCGGCGTCGAACAGCGCACCGGAGAGGAAGCCACGCAGCAGGCGCTCCGACTCCTCGTCGTCGAAGGAGAGGCGGGTCTCCTTGTCCTTCACCAGCTCTATCCCCCAGAAGAATCCGGCACCTCGCACGTTCCCCACGATCGGAAGGTCGTAGAGGCTCTCGAGGGCGGTGCGGAACGCAGGCTCGGTCGTCTGCACGTGGTTGAGGATCTGCTCTCCCTCGAAGACGTCGAGGTTGGCCAGGGCGACGGCGCAGCTCACGGGGTGTCCGGCGAAAGTGAAGCCGTGGAGGAAGGAGGCGCCCGGGCCGAGGAACGGCTCCATGAGGCGATCGGAGGCGATCATCGCCCCCAGCGGCGCATAGCCGGACGTGAGGCCCTTCGCCACCGTGATGATGTCGGGTTGGTACCCGTAGCGCAGCGAGCCGAACCAGTGCCCGAGACGCCCGAAGGCACAGATGACTTCGTCGGAGACGAACAGGACGCCGTAGCGGTCGCAGATCTCGCGCACACGTTCGAAGTAGCCGGGCGGAGGCGGGAAGCATCCGCCCGCGTTCTGGACGGGCTCGAGGAAGACGGCCGCCACCGAGTCCGGACCCTCCTGGATGATGGCACGCTCGATCTCGTCGGCTGCCCACCGGCCGAAGGCCACCTCGTCGTCCGGGAAAATGTCCGCCCGATAGAAGTTGGTATTCGGCACCTTTATCGCCCCGGGCACGAGCGGCTCGAACGGGATGCGGAGCTCCGGGATGCCAGTGATGGAGAGGGCGCCGAGCGACGTCCCGTGGTAGGCGATGTAGCGGCTGATGACCTTGGTGCGCTGCGGCTGCCCGATCAGTCGGAAGTACTGGCGCGCCAGCTTCCAGGCGGACTCCACCGCCTCGGAGCCGCCAGTGGTGAAGAAAACGCGGTTGAGATCACCGGGCGCCAAGCTCGCCACCCGTTCGGCCAGCTCGATCGCCCTCGGGTGGGCGTAGGTCCAAAGAGGGAAGTAGGCGAGCGTCTCCGCCTGCTTGGCTCCTGCCTCCGCCAGCTCCGTGCGACCGTGGCCGATCTGAGACGTGAACAGTCCGGCCAGACCGTCGAGATAGCGCTTACCGTGCTGGTCCCACACGTACGCGCCCTCGCCTCGGACGATCACCGGCACCTCGTGTTGGTCGTAGGAGCCCATGCGACTGAAGTGCATCCACAGATGCCGCCGTGCGTCGTCGCTCAGCTCCGAATTCTCCGGGTTGGAACTCATGCCGTCCTCCATTCGGGCCGCATCAGCGCGTACCCCACGAATAGGTCTGCTTGACCAGCTTCAGATACAGGAATGTCTCGGTCGCCCGCACCCCCGGGATGGAACGCACGGAGTCGTTGAGAACGTGGAGCAGGCGCTCGTCGTCCTCGCAGACGATCTCGGCCAGGACGTCGAACGATCCGGCGCACATCACGACGTAGTCGACCTCGGGCAGGGCGATCAGTTTCTCGGCCACGCGCCGCACGTCGCCCTCGACCGAGAGCCCGACCATCGCCTGGCGGGTGAAGCCGAGTTGGAGCGGGTCCGTGACCGCGACGATCTGCATGATCCCCGACTCGCGCAGCCGCTGGACCCGGCGCCGGACCGCAGCCTCCGACAGTCCGACCTCCTCGGCGATGGCCCCGTACGGCTGACGGCCATCTCGTTGCAAGGCCTCGATGATCGCCCGGTTGGCCGCGTCGAGGAATGCCGTCGTGTCCTGCTGCCCGCCCGCCTCCACCGAAAGGTCGGCGTCGGCCATCTCACACCTCTCTTCTCGACTGCACCTGGCAGGCTGGGCCCCGGGATGTGCAGAATTGTGTCACATTCGCCACCTTAGTCAAGCAGAACCGTCGTCTTAGGCGCTCAGGATTGCGATATCGCTTGCCGCAGCCCATATCTTCTGTGATGGTGTAATCCGACGAAGGGAGCCGCATGCGCAGACTGCAGAACTTCATCGGGGGGGCGTCGTCCGACGCTGAGGACGGTCCGCTCGCGCCACTCATCGACCCGAGCACGGGCGAACCCTTCGCCGAGGCCCCAGTTTCTGGTCGTGCCGACGTCGATCGGGCGCTGCAGGTCGCGGCGAATGCTTTCTCCTCGTGGCGGCGCACCACACCGTCGGAGAGGAGCCTCGCGCTGTTCAGGATCGCCGACGCGCTCGAGGCCCGGGCCGAGGACCTCGTGCGAGCCGAATCCGAGAACACGGGCAAGCCCTTCCAACTCACCATGGACGAGGAGATACCACCCATGGTCGACCAGATCCGGTTCTTCGCCGGGGCAGCGCGCCACCTCCAGGGCCTCGCGGCGTCGGAGTACATGGCCGGCCACACGTCTTTCATCCGTCGCGAACCGGTCGGAGTGTGTGGCGCGGTCACGCCATGGAACTACCCGATGATGATGGCGGTCTGGAAGTTCGCCCCCGCCTTGGCCGCCGGGAACACGCTCGTCCTCAAGCCATCGGACACGACGCCCGTGACCTCGCTCATGATGGCGGAGATCATGGCCGAGCACCTGCCGCCCGGTGTGTTCAACGTGGTCTGTGGCGATCGCGACACCGGCCGGGCCCTCGTCGAGCACGAGATCCCGGCCATGGTCTCGGTCACGGGTTCGGTCCGGGCCGGAATGGAGGTCGCCACGGCGGCGGCGCCGACACTGAAGCGCGTCCATCTCGAATTGGGCGGGAAAGCTCCGGTCATCGTCTTCGACGACGCCGACGCGGCCGCCGCGGCCGAGGCGATCGCGGGTGCCGGCTACTTCAATGCCGGACAGGACTGCACGGCGGCGACGCGGGTGCTCGCCGGCCAACGGGTGCATCAGGATCTGCTCGCGGCATTGGTCGAGCGGGCCGAAGGGACCACCGTCGGAGGCACGGACAACGAGGATGCGGACTATGGCCCGCTGAACAGCGCCACCCAGCTCGAGCGGGTGCGCGGCTTCCTCGAGCGCACCCCTGACCACGCCTCGGTGGTGACCGGGGGAACCCAGGTGGGAGAGCGCGGCTTTTGCTTCGCCCCGACCGTCGTCTCCGGACTCCGACAGCAGGACGAGATGGTCCAGAGCGAGGTCTTCGGTCCAGTGGTCACGGTGCAGGAATTCAGCGACGAGGCCGAGGCGCTCGAGTGGGCCAACGGGGTGCAGTACGGGCTGGCGTCATCCGTCTGGACTGCGAACCATGGCCGCGCCATGCGCATGGCGCGGGACCTCGACTTCGGTTGCGTCTGGATCAACACGCACATCCCGCTGGTCGCCGAGATGCCGCACGGCGGGTTCAAACGATCCGGGTACGGAAAGGATCTGTCGATGTACGGCTTCGAGGACTACACGCGAGTCAAGCACGTGATGAGCAACATCGAGGACTGATCATGATCGTCGGGATCCCGAGCGAAGTGAAGGAGGACGAGTACCGCGTGGCCATCACGCCCGCAGGCGTGCGCGAGCTCACCTCGGCGGGCCACACCGTCTACGTCCAGAAGGGCGCCGGTGACGGCTCGTCCATGCCCGACGCCGACTTCGTCCGGACTGGGGCCCAGGTCGTCGAGGACCCGGACGAGCTTTGGGCGGCATCCGACCTGGTGTGCAAGGTGAAGGAGCCGATTGCGGAGGAGTATCACCGGCTCGCCCTGCGGCACGGCCAGACCTTGTTCACGTATCTCCACCTGGCGGCCTCCAGAGAGTGCACCGATGCGCTCGTCTCCGCTGGCAATGTCGCCATCGCCTACGAGACTGTGCGCAACGCCGACAACTCGCTGCCACTGTTGGCGCCGATGAGCGAGGTGGCCGGTCGCATGGCACCCCTCATGGGTACCCACCACCTGATGCGACCGGGCGGTGGCCGGGGTGTCCTCGTTTGCGGAGTCCCCGGCGTTCGATGTGCGCGCGTCGTGATCCTCGGTGCAGGGGTGGCGGGTTTCGCTGCCGCCACCATGGCCGTGGGCATGCACTCGGAGGTCTTCATCCTGGACCGAAACCTCGATCGTCTCCGCGAGGTGGACCATCATTTCCGCGGTGCGCTC
The DNA here is from genome assembly GCA_963824445.1 of uncultured Acidimicrobiaceae bacterium. GTDB lineage: Bacteria > Actinomycetota > Acidimicrobiia > Acidimicrobiales > RAAP-2 > Bog-473. The sequence continues at coordinate 328,611 of CAWGPG010000008.1, forward strand.
GAGACGCTCGCCTCGTCACAGCATGCGATCGAGGAAGTGTGCCTCGAGGCCGACATCGTCATCGGGGCCGTGCTCGTCGTGGGTGCTCGGGCGCCGCACCTCGTTTCGGATGCTCTGGTCGAGCAGATGCGCTCCGGTTCCGTACTCGTCGACATCTCGGTCGACCAGGGAGGGTGCTTCGAGTCGACTCACCCGACGACCCACTCGAATCCCACCTTCGAGGTGCACGGCACCATCTTCTATTGCGTTGCCAACATGCCCGGAGCCGTTCCTCACTCCTCCACCCATGCGCTCGCCAACGCCACCCTTCCGTACACTCTGAACATCGCCAACCAGGGTTGGAAGCATGCGGTGCAGGCCAGCGGGGCGCTGGCCGAAGGCGTCAATGTGGTCGATGGCAGCGTGGTCTACAAGCCGGTCGCCGATGCCCACGGCCTCGAGTACACGCCCTTGGCCAAGTTCGTGGACTGAGGGGTCCGCAGGTCGCTGAAGCGAAGATCCGCGCCGGCGTCGCGATTCGGAGCAGACTTCCCGTTGTGGCAGACGGCCATGCACCCCTTCCCGAGCGCGGTCCTGACGGCTTTGGCGAGCACGGTCCTGACCATCTTCCCTCGGGCCCGCTTGCCGAGCGGGTGGCCGACGCCGATCGCGATCGCACCGTCACGGTCTTGCGCGAGCACGTCGTGGACGGGCGCCTGACGCTCGACGAATTCTCCGAGCGGGTGGGCGCGGCCCTCCGAGCGACGACCAGAGGCGAGCTCGTGGCCGTGACGGCCGACCTTCCCGCCCTCGCCACGTCGGAGGCGCCGGCGGATCTGGAACTCGCGACGCCGGAGAGCACGCGGCGCGGCCAGCGCTGGCACATCGCCGTCATGAGCGGTCACGACACGAAGGGTCGCTGGCGCATCAGCGGAAAGACCACGGCGGTCGCGGTCATGGGAGGCTGCGATCTCGACCTGCGACGAGCCGAGATCGAAGGTCCCGAGGTCACCATTTCGGCCGTGTGTTTCTGGGGCGGGGTGAGGATCACGGTCCCCGAAGGCTTCGATGTCGAGCTCCGCGGCTTCTCGTTCATGGGCGGTCGCAGGCTCCGGCTCAAGGACGTGCCCCGCATCCCCGGATCACCCGTCATCATCGTGAAGGGCTACTCGATCATGGGCGGCATCGACGTGCGCAGCCGCTCCAGCCGCTCCAGCCGCGCCCTGGCGGCCCGCGCCGTCTCCGAAGCCGTGCTCGGGGGCCGAAGGCCGCGCCACAGGGACGACGTTGCCGTCCTGCCCGGCGCAGGAACCGGCGCGAGTGACGGGACCGTCACGATCCTCTTCTGCGACATGGTCGACTACGCCGGTCTCACCGAGCGCCTGGGGGACCGGGCCTCGCGAGAGCTGCTCCACGAGCACCATCACATTGTCCGTGAAGCCGTCGCCCAGTACGGGGGGCGCGAAATCAGTGTCCAGGGGGACGGGTTCATGGTCGCGTTCGGAGGGGCGGCGCGGGCCCTCCGGTGCGCCATGGAGATCCAGAATGCATTCGAGTCCTTCTCCCCCGCGGAAGGTCCCGAACGCATCGCCGTGCACATCGGCATCCACACCGGCGACGCCGTGACGGAGGGTGACGATGTGCTCGGGCATACGGTCATCGTCGCCAGCCGGCTGGCCGACGTGGCCGCCCCCGGCGAGATACTCGTCTCGTCCCTCTCGGAGCAACTCGTCGCCGGCTCGGGCGAGTTCGAATTCACGGCCCATCGGGAGATCCCGCTCAAGGGCATGGCCCGCCCGCAGCCCGGCGCAACGCTGGAGTGGGCTCCCTGACGGGCGGCGGCGATACCGCCGACCCTGCCGACCGTCCCGACAGTGCCGACAGTACCGACAGTGCCGACGGTGACCCCGACATCGTGACCAGCGACGCCGCGGACTGGGAGCGGGCCGGGCTCTACGATCCCGCCGACCATCAAGCGGAAGAACGGAGAGCTCTCCTCGAGTTCCTCACTCGCCGGGGGGCCACGGTCGAGCAGATGGTCGAGGCACACGCCATGGGAGCGCTCCCCGGTCTGGCCGGGAACCTCGTCACAAGCCCCAGCGCGGTCGCGGTGCCGGTGAGGGTGATCGCGGAACGGCGTGGTATCCCCGCGGCTCGGGTGCTTCGGGTGCTGCAGGCCGCGGGCATCCCAGCAACCGAGGACGACGAAGTGTCCGCCGACCTGGCGGGCCTGATGTCGGCCTTCGAACAGGGTGCTGCCGTCATGGGTGAGGACGCGATCCTGGCCTTCACCCGCGTACTCGGTGCCTCGGCCATGAACATCGCCGAGGCGGCGGTCGCGCTGTTCTTCGCCGAGTTCGGCCCCGGGATGGCCCGCGAGGGGCCCGACGAGCTGGCCCGGGCGCGGGTGTCCGAAGCCGCCACGACTGCGTTTACCGAGGTGCCCGCGGTCCTGGGTCAGATGGTGATGGACCAGTTCGAGCGGGCCCAGCGGAGAATCGAGGCGGCCCGTGGCTGGGCCTCGGTGCGCGCCGACGACGCAGCGGGCGGCGACGGTCCGGTCGAGGTCGCCGCCCTCGGATTCGTCGACCTGGTCGGCTCCACGCAGTGGTCGCACACGATCGGTCTGCGGGAGCAGAGCCTGGCCCTTACGAGGTTCGAATCGGCGGCCTGGTCGTCCGCCGTGCAGACGGGAGGTCGCGTCATAAAGACGATCGGCGACGAGGTGTTCTTCGTCGCGCCGACCGTCGACGCGGCCTGCCACATCGGGACGGACGTCATAAGCGCGGCCCACGAGGACTCGGTGCTCCCGCAGGCTCGCGGCGCCGTTGGGCTGGGTCCGGTCACCCCACGGGAGGGCGACTACTACGGACCGCTGGTCAACCTCCTGTCTCGCCTGGTCAAGGTGGGCCGGCCGGGCGATCTCGTGGTCACCGCCGCTGCGAAGGCCGAGCTCCCTGAGGGCGCGTGGTCGCTCGCAGCCCTCGAACCCGCAGAGCTGCGCGGCGTGGAGGGACCGGTCGAGGCATTTTGCGTCGTCCCCCAAACCACAGGGACGCTGGGACCTGGTTCGGCCTCACCCGCATCCCAGAACGCCCACAATGAGTGACGCCACTCTTCTCACTTCACGATTCCGTCGTCAGTAGTCCGTAGGGCTCCGGAAGCTGAATCCCAAAGGCCGCTCCGAGCGCTGCCATGTCGCATCGATCCGTGTCGGATGGTTCGTAGCCGAGGTGATGGGCAATCTGGAGTTCGGGTGTCAGACAGGGGATGACCTCGTTGGCGATGCTTCCAAAGCGGAAGCCTGTCGCCGGATACGGGCAATCGCTCCCGTCTGGGGCAGCCCGGAACTGCCAGCCCGTCCCACTGTCGTCAAAGGTCACGGGGTGTAGATCGATCTGGCGACCGTTCATCGACCCCAAAACAGCCCGAGTCGGAAGGTGGTCCTCGGTCAGAGGAAATCCGATACCTTCGGCTGCCGCGAGGACGCGGTCGAGAGCGAGAAGCTCGACCACGAGGTCAAGGTCGGCATGCTCTCGAGTTTGCTCCCCCAAGAGGGCGTCGACCCCCCATCCTCCGTCGATCCATACGCGGAGATGGGCAGCCTCGAACGTACGCACGACAAGGAGGACGCCCTCGGCGTCCATCTCACTTTGATTCGTCGCCGGGCAAAGCCGTCCCACGAGCGCCGCTGTTCTTGGAATGCGGCTCGTCGAGTGGAATCGCACCAGGATAACGACGGCCGCGGTCCAGTGTGAAGAGAGCCCCCTTGCCGCTCCCTCGCGATCTCCGGAGGAAAGAGTCGGCCAGTTGGAGGCCGCCGCGCGAGCGATCCATCCGAGAACAGGCGGGAACGTTCGATTGCGCTCCGAGGGTGGTCGTCTCCGCGACGGCAGGCCGGTGACGCCGTGTGCCATCCGCCGAAGCGGTGCCGGAGTGCCGCCGGTGACGCGGAACCCCAAACGAGTCCGGCTCCGCACCCCCCTTTCCGGAGAGCACGCCCGGCACCGCTGTATACGTGGAACGCCGTTCGCGGCCATTGATACGCGCCAACTGCGAACCAACCGTGCCCAAATCGTGCCCGAGATTCACGGTCACGCACCTTGACCAGGGAAAACGTCGTGTATTTCGGGCGCTAGTATTTTCCGCCCCGTCAGATTCACGCCGTTCCGATCACCCACAGTCACGCAGTTCCGCCATCCCGCCATCCCGGAGGTCACGTCACCATGGACTTCGAGTTCTCCGACGAGCAGCTCGCGTTCGTCAAGGAGGTCGAGACCTTCCTCGACGCCAATGACGATCCCGAGATCTTCGACCCGACCCGGGAGAACATGGCCCAGATCGTCGATACGCCCAAGCGCCGCGCCTTCATGGCGTCGCTCGGGGACAAGGGGTGGCTTGGCATCACCTGGCCGAAGCAGTACGGCGGCAAGGAGGGCGAGGGGGTTTACGAATACCTGCTCAACGAGCAGCTCGCGGGACGGGGCGGACCGCAGATCGGCAAGGGCGTCGGCATCATCGGCAAGACGCTGATCCGGCACGGCAACGAGCGGCTGAAAGCAGAGTTCCTGCCCAAGATCCTCCGCAACGAGGTCGAGTTCGCCGTGGGCTACTCGGAACCGAACGCAGGCTCCGACGCCGCGTCCATGCAACTCAAGGCGACCAAGGTCGAGGGCGGCTGGATACTCGACGGCCAAAAGACGTGGACCACCTCGGCCCACTTCGCCGAGTGGTACTGGGTCGGCGCGCGCACGGATCCCGAAGCGAAGCATGCCGGCATCACGCTGTTCCTCGTGCCCCTCGACCAGCCAAGCATCAACATCAACGCGATCTGGACCATGGGTGACGAGCGCACGAACGAGGTCTTCCTCAACGAGGTCTTCGTGCCCGACGACTACGTCGTCGGGCAGGTCAACCGGGGCTTCCAGTACATCTCCGAGGCGCTCGACCTCGAGCGCTTCACCATGTTCACCTTCGCCCCGATCGCTCAGCGCTTCGACCTCCTCGTCGAGTACGTCAAGACGACGGTGCGTGACGGCGTCCTGCTCAAGGACGACCCCGTGGTACGCCAGCGCCTCGCCCGCCTCGCCACCCAGCTCGAGGTCGCACGAGTCATGGGGCTCAAGTTCGTCTTCGAGTCCTCGAAGGGCGGCGCCGCACCGACCGCATGGGCTTCCGAGTACAAGCTCTTCGCCACCGAGCTCTCCAGGCGGCTGGCCGACGCCTCCATGGACATCGCCGGCCCTGGCAGCCAGCTCCGTGTGAAGACGCCCGAGGCGCCGATGGCAGGCCGGGCCGAGTCGACCTACCGGTACACCGTGATCGACACCATCGGCGGCGGCGCCTCCGAGATACAGAAGAACATCATCGCCCGGCGCAAGCTCGGCCTGCCCAAGAACTTCTGAACGCCGTGCCTGCTCCCGTCGCAACGGATCCCAACGATCCCCACCTGTCTCGCCATCCGCTTGCCCCACCGCCTACCGTCGCCCACCCGGCGGCCGCCATGTCTCCGTCGTGAGCGGGCTTCTCGACGGGGTGACCGTCCTCGACCTCTCGACCGTCGGTCCCGCTGCCCGGTGCACCCGGCTGCTGGCGGACTACGGCGCCCAGGTGGTGAAGGTCGGCCCGGTGCCCTCGGCCGACGCGACGCCCATCGAGCCGCCCTACTTCGCCTACAGCGGGCATCGTGGCATGCGTCGCGCCCTGTTCGATCTCAAGGAAGAGCGCGGCCGAGAGGCGTTTCTCGCTCTGGCAGGAGCTTCGGACGTCGTGGTCGAGAGCTTCCGTCCCGGTGTGGTGGATCGGCTCGGTATCGGGTACACCGCCGTCTCAGCGCGTAACCCTGGCGTCGTGTACTGCTCCACGAGCGGGTACGGCCAGCAAGGACCGCGCGCCGAGTGGGCCGGACACGACGTCGACTACCTCGCGATCGGCGGGTACCTGGCAATGAGCACACCGGGAGACAGAGGAGCCCCCCCGCTGCCGGGAGCCACGATTGCCGACGCCGCTGCCGGCGGCATGCAGGCCGCACTCGCCGTCGCGGCGGCGCTGGCCAGTCGCGCTCGGACAGGCCAGGGTGCCTACCTCGACGTCTCCGTCGCGGATGGCGTGCTGTGGTTGATGTCCCTGGCCATCGACGAGCAGCTCGCCCTCGGCGGTGCTGTCGGACCGGGCCACGACGTCCTCTCGGGCCGCTACGCGTGCTACGGCATCTACGAAACAGGGGACGGCCGGTGGCTCGCCGTGGGAGCGATCGAAGCCAAGTTCTTCGCCAATCTCTGTCGCGCGCCCTCGGATGCCCCGAGCTCGCGACCTCGCAGTACGACGACGAGGCGCAACCCGAGATCCGTGACGCCTTCGTCACAGCCTTCGCGTCCCGAACCCGCGACGAATGGGGCAAGGTCTTGGCCGGGGTCGACACGTGTGTGGCTCCAGTGCTGGAGATCGCCGAGGTGGTCTCCCATGCCGATTTCGCCGCAACCGGTGCCGTCGTGACGGTCACCCATCCCACCCAGGGCACGTTCGCTCAGCTGGGACCGTTGCTGGCCGGCATGGACCGGCATGTCCCATCGACCGTTCCCGACATGTCCGACACAGACACCGAACACCTGCTCAAGGAGGCCGGGGTCGACTCCGAGACCGTGACGCGCTGGCTCGATACGGGGGTCGTGGCGTGACGGTTGATCCGATGACGGTGGCGCTCGATCTCGTCGGCAAGGAGCAATACCACGAGGTCGGCGAGTTCCCGGTCGAACAGGGCTACGTGTGGACGTCGTGCGCGTCGGTCGAGAACGGCAATCCGCTTTTCTGGGATGCCGAGGTCGCCGAGGACGTCACCGGCGGGCCGATCGCCCCGCCCACCATGGTCTCGGTGTGGTTCAGGCCTCACTACTGGGCACCCGGTCGAGTTGAGCAGGCACTCCCGCTCCAGGTGCACTTCGACCTCAAGGAGCTGCTCGGGCTCCCCGAGGCGGTCATGACCGACAACACGATCGAGTTCCATTCCCCCGTGCGTATGGGGGACGTGCTGCGCACCCACCAGGTGCTGCGCTCGGTCAGCGAGGAGAAGACCACCAAGCTGGGCACGGGCAGGTTCTGGGTGATCGACGTCGTCTACTCGAACCAGGGCGGAGAGCTGGTGGCCGTCGAGTCCTACACCGGATTCGGGTATGTGAGGGCTGCGTCATGACGACGACGCCTATCGTGCCGCGCCTTCAGTTCGGCGACGTTCTGGTAGGAGCCGAACTCCCTCCGCTCGACTACGACGTCAGCGCGACCACGGTGGTCTTGGGCGCGCTTGCCACCCGCGACTGGCGGCCGATGCACCACGACAAGGACTTCGCGGTGAACCGGAACGGGACGCAGGACATCTTCTTGAACACGCCCAATCAGGCGACGTGGTTCGAGCGCTACCTCACCGATTGGACGGGGCCTCATGGGAGGTTGGCCCGGGTCACCTTCCGCATGCGAGGGTCGGTGTTCCCCGGCGACACCATGGCGCTGCGCGGAGTGGTCGAATCCACCGAGGTCGACGAGACCGGCTGTGGCTTCGTGACCGTCGCGGTCACGCTTTCGGTCGACGGCGACGTGAAGACAACGTGCACCGCCCGGATCGCGCTTCCGAGGTCGGCCGACGACAACCCGTGGCTTCGACGGGGCGATCAATGGCGGCCGTCGCCGACAGGATCATGAGAATCGCTCCTTGCTCGCCGGCCCCAGCCGGCCAGAGCTGCGCGAATGCGGGTTCGTTCGCCGCCCGTGCGTACGCTTCACGACCGGTCGGCGTTCGGCTCCATCCGTATCCCGATTCTCCCAGCCGTCCCGGTACTCGCGGTCGGAACGTTCGTCCCAGTCGTCCAAGTCGTCCCAGTCGTCGTCATCCATGGAGGTGGTCCTGAGTGCTGGATCTCGAATTCGACACCGAACAAGAGCTGCTGCGCCAGACCGTGCGCGACGTGTTGGAACGGTATTGCGACCTCGACGTCGTCCGCGAGATGGAGGACGACCCCGTTGGATACCCGGAGTCTCTCTGGGCGCAGCTGGCCGAGCTCGATCTGGTCGGCCTCCTGATCCCGGAGCAGTACGGCGGTTCGGGCATGTCGCTCGTCGAGGGTGTTGCTCTCTACGAGGAGCTCGGGCGGGCGTTGGCGCCGGTTCCTCATTTCGTCAGCGCGGTCATGAGTGGTGGCGCGCTCGTCTCCGCGGGTGACGACGCGCAGAAGGAGAGATGGCTTCGGCGCATTGCCTCGGGAAAGGCTGTGTTCACGCCGGCATGGCTCGAGCCGGAAAACGGCTTCAGTCCGCGCGGTGTGGAACTGCAAGCAGCCGCCGACGGCGGCGACTTCCGGCTGAGCGGCGTGAAGCGGCACGTGGCGTTCGCCGCCGCAGCCGAGCGCCTTGTCGTCCTCGCCCGCACGACGGATGGGATCGACCTGTTCCTGGTTGACCCCCACGCTGCGGGCGTCACCTTGCGCCAACAGTTCTCGTTGGGGTCGGACACCCAATACGAGGTGACGTTCGAGGGTGCAGTCGTGACGCCTGAAGACCGAATCGGCGAGCCGGGAAGCGGGTGGACCACCTGGCAAGACGTGCTCCAGGGCGGATTGGTCCTGCTCGGAGCACAGGCGGTTGGCGGTGCTCGATATGCGCTCGAGATCACAACCCAATACGCCCTGGACCGTCGCCAGTTCGACAAGCCGCTCGGCGCATTCCAAGCGCTTGCTCACTACCTGGCCGACGCGGTCACCAGTCTCGACGGAGCGGAACAGCTGGTACACGAAGCGGCATGGGCGGGTGCCAGCGGGCGCACGCTCACCTCGCTGGCGCCGATGGCCAAGCTCTTCGCCTGCTCGACATTCCGCGACATCACGGCGATGGCCCAGCAGATCTTTGGGGGGATCGGCTTCACTCTCGACTTCGACATCCAGCTTTACTTCCGGCGGGCCAAGGTGCAGCAGCTGATGTGGGCGAACGATCGGGTCCTGGAGGACGCCGTCGCTGCAGCGTTGTTGGACTGAGCGTCGTCTTCAGCTAGTCGATGTGACGCAGAATCCACCGTGTCCCGCGCGACGCCAGGTGCGCGTCGCGAGATAGCTCTGGACAGAGGTAAGGGCGTGGACCAACTGAGTATCGACGAGACTCGGCGAATCGCGCTGAATGCCCAGGGGCTGCGCGGCGCGCGCATCAAAGGAGGTGTTGGAGGCATGCTGCGCCAGCTCGCCGCGGTGCAGCTCGACACGATCTCGGTCTTGGCGCGGTCACACGAGCTCGTGGCGTACGCGCGCCTCGGTCCGGTGGGTCGGGAGCGGGTGGAACGAGCGTATTGGGGGAGCGGCAGCTCGACCTTCGAGTACTGGTCGCACGCCGCATGCGTGCTCCCGCTGGAGGAATGGCCGGCATTTGCCATCAAGCGGCGGATCCGACTGGCCAAAGGAAAGCGTTGGCACGTTCTCCAGGAGCAGGACAAGACCTGCGCGGAGGTGTTCGCTCGGCTGCGAGTCGAAGGTCCGCTCACCGCCAACGAGCTTGGTGGGGCCAAGAAGGGCGGCACGTGGTGGGACTGGTCCGAGACCAAGATCGCCGCCGAGTGGCTTCTCGACGTCGGTACCTTGGTGTGCCGCCACCGCCGCGGTTTCCAGCGTGTCTACGACTTGGCCGAGCGCGCCATCCCCGAGGAACTACTCGTACAGAATTGGTCCGACGAGGAATGCGCCGCGCGCTTGGTGGCCTCCGCCGCGGCTGCACTTGGCGTCGCGACAGTCGCCGACTTGGCTGCCTATCACGGTCTCCCTCAACGCATCGTGCCGCGCTGCTTTGACCGATGCGGGATTGCATGCCGTAAGAATCGACGGTTGGCGATCAGTTGCGTACCTTGCTCCGAATGCCGTCGACTCGGTTGGAAGGAGATCTCGAGGCCGGAGCATCCTCCTCTCGCCGTTCGATTCGCTGATCTGGTTCCGGGATCGCCTCGAAAGGCTGTTCGGAGTACGCCATCGACTGGAGGCGTACACCCCGTCTGCGAAGCGCCAGTTCGGCTACTTCGCCATGCCGGTGCTCGGCGGGACCCGGATCGTCGGTCTCGTCGACCCGGCCCGCCGAGACGGTTCCCTGGTGGCCAAGCAAGTGACCGTCCTTGCACGCGACGGCATCGAGCACATCGCAGCCGCCCTTCGGGAAGCGGCAACCTGGGTCGGAGCAACCGATGTCACGGTCGAACGAGTTGTTCCCGACTCCGAACGGGCGGGGCTCGCAAGCGCCCTGTCGCAAACGTGAGACCTCAAGCGCGCGGATGAGACCTCAAGCGCTGGCGTGAGACCCTCAACCGCGCGCAGCGATGCGCTCAAATGCTCTGATGTCGCCTCGGTAAGGTCCCGTCTGGTCAGGGTGGTGGAGCACGACCTCGTCGAACCCGAGTTCCGCATAGGGTGCGGCAAGCTCATCGAATTGATCGGCTGACTCAATGACAGGTTCGGTCGGGGTCCACAGCAGCACCTTTGAGGGCATCTCGCGCCCGATCTTCCTGCACTCCTCCTCGAGGAGTCCGACCTGCCGACGTACGGCTTCGAGGATGCTGGCGGGCGTGCGAGAAGTGTTGCCGGTCGGCCCGATTGTCACCCACCGCTGTCCGTGCTTCGCCGCGACGGCAAGGCCTGTCCGACCTCCCGCGGCGATCGTCAGGGGAAGTGGATGTTGCAGCGTTCCCGGGGTACTCGGGGCGTCCACCGCGGCGTAGTGCTCCGTGTGGATCGAGGTGAGCGCGTTGGCCTGACCATTGAGAACGGTGCTCAGCACGTCGACGAATTCTCCGAAGTGAGCCAAACGCTCGACGGGTGACCAGGGAGTTTGACCCAATATCGAAGCGTCGTGCCCCTCACTCCCCGGTCCCAGTCCGAGATCGAGCCGCCCTTCACTCAGGTCGTCGAGCGTGATGGCCTCGCGCGCCAGCGTCACGGGATGGCGGAAGTTCGGCGTGGCCACGAGCGTCCCGAGGCGCAACCGGTGCGTGACGATGGCCGCGGCGGAGAGAACGGGGATCGCCGTGTGCCACGGCCCGTCGGGCATGCCACCCCAACGGATGTGATCGTACGTCCAGCCGGTTGCGAATCCGACATCGTCGGCCCACTCCCATTGGCGCCTGGCCACGTTCCATCGATCGCTGGGAAGAATCACGAGTCCGACGTGCATGATGCCGACCGTATACCGTGACCGGGATGGCCAACGAGGGGGAGGTGAGGCGTTGGAACCATCCCGACTGGGTCACGGCCTGGCCCAAGCGGGAAAGGCTGACGAACTCCGTCTCGCCCCTCCTGCTCGAGGTTGTCGACGCGCGAGCAGGCCATACGGTGTGCGATATCGGCTGCGGTGGCGGCTCACTCAGCTTGTCCCTCGCGGCTGCGGTGGCGCCCGGAGGATGGGTGGTTGGCATCGACATCTCGGCGCCACTGCTTGAGCTTGCACGCCAACGCGCCGCTGAGTCGAAGTGTCGAAACGTGCGGTTCATCGAGATGGACATGCAAACCGGCCTCGGCGAACCAGGTCCGTTCGACCTTGCCGTCAGCCAGTTTGGGGTGATGTTCTTCGACGAGCCCCTGGCCGCCTTTGCCGCAGTCCGGCGGCGCCTGAGGCCCGCAGGTCGACTCGTCTTCGCCTGCTGGGCCGACATCGAGCGCAACCCCTGGCACGTCGCGACCGCGCTGAGAACGTTGACGCCTCGAGCCAAGCTCCCCGCTCCTGGGAAAAGCCCTGTCGGTCCTTTCTCGTTCGGAGACGCGGAGTACGTGCGAGATCTGCTTGCGGGCGCGGGGTTCGCTGAGGTTGACTGCGTCTCGCACGAGATCGTGGCCCGCGGTCCTGCGAGCGCCGTCGTGGACAGGTCGCTCTTCTCGTTCATGGGAGTGCCGCCCGAATATGAAGACGATGCCGCGCGGCTGGTCGAGAGACATCTGGAACAGTTCGAAGTCGGCCAGGACGAATACGAGTACCCCATCACCTTTCGCATCTTCGATGCCCTCAACAGCTGATATCAGCGTTCTCGCGTGAGTGGTCGCCCCGGAGGTGGAGGCGGGCATCGACTCGTGGGCCGGGATCCTGGCAGAACCACGACAGTACGAACGGGCTGAGTGACGAAGTGGCTGGTTACAGCGGTACTCCACTCCCCAAGAAGCTTGGAATCGCCGAGCGATCGATCGTCGCCCTGTTCGACGCGCCGCCAGGACTCATCGACGATGTGCCACCGAGCGTGAAGGTCAAGCGCCAAGTTCGAGGAAAGGCCGACGTGGTCGTGGGGTTCTTCACGGATCGGCACAAATTGGAGCGACGCATCGATGCGCTGACGCAGATGATCTACCCGGACGGAGGGCTGTGGATCGCGTGGCCGAAGCGGTCGTCCGGTCTGGAGACGACGGTGAACGAGAACGTCGTGAGGGAGATCGCCCTGCCCATGGGTCTCGTGGACAACAAGGTCTGTGCGATCGACGACACATGGAGCGGGCTTCGGGTTGTCTGGCGCCGGGAACGTCGTCGCTGAAGACCTCAGAGGAATCCCAACCGCGAAGGTGGCCAGACCCGCAGGTCGACCTTACCCACGATGGTCGATTCTCGGATTGGACCCCAATAGCGGCTGTCGCAGGATTCCGGGCGATTGTCACCCATGACGTAGACATCGCCGCCCGGAACGCGGTACGGATGATGCAGCGAGTAAGAGGCTGCTGAAGGGCCTGGGTAGGTTTCGCTGCGGATCGCCGGGGGGAGCCACGGTTCGGGTAACAACGATCCGTTGATATAGACCTTTCCTTCGGAGAGGGAGATCGTCTGCCCGGACAACGCGATGACTCTCTTGACGAGATCCGTGACAGGCGGTCCGGCGCAGTCTTCGTTGGCTGGCGTCGAGAACACAACGATGTCGCCGGTACCGATTCCGTGCAGGTGATAGCTGAGTTTGTCGACGACGATCCGGTCGCCGATCATGAGCGTTGGCTCCATCGATGCGGACGGTATGGAGTAGGTGGCGACAACGAAGGTCCGCAAGACGATCGCAATCACGACGGCGACCACTGCGACGGCGAGGAGCTCTACCCACCAACGGGTTTGTTTCCTTGCCGGGGTGTTGGAGACGTCGCTTCCGGTGGCGTACGGGTCCCGCGTGGTCCTCTCACCGACGGTATCATCGCCCGGATCTCCGTCACCGGAGGTCAGCTCGCCCAGGTCACCGTCCTCGAGGCCCCGATCCTTGACGGAACCATCACTGCGAGCCCCAGCCTCGACGGAGCCATCATCCGTCGCCCCCTCGTTGGCGGCACCCTCGCTGACAGATTTCCCCTGCTCCTCGGCGGCCATGGCGCCGTGCAGTATTGCCGACCGGCCGGCTCGTCGCGACCGTGAAGGAGAATGGCCGCATGGTGAACGCCGTGATCTTCGACTTCTACGGAACGCTCGCTCAATGGGCCGAACGCGACCAGGCGGGCTATTCCGCCGTGTTCTCTGCGCACGGTTACCGACTGGACCCGGCGGACCTGAACGCTTACTTCGTCCGCTATGACGGGATCGAACATCAGGAGCACTCGGCCAGTGAAAAGGCCTATGAGTCCTGGGCGCGAAACCGGCTCAAGGAGCTGACCCGGTCCTGTGGGGTGGACGAGGATTGCGAGGATCGGATCATCGAAGCCCTGCGGGCATCTGACGGTGGGCGAATGGTCGCCTACCCGGAGGCCGCAGCGACATTGAGATCACTGCGACAGGGCGGAATGTCGGTCGGGGTCTGCTCGAATTGGGGCTGGGAGCTCGATGGATATCTGGAACAAGTCGGGCTGCTCGGGCTTGTCGATGCAGCGGTGACGTCGGCACGAGCGGGTGCACGCAAGCCGCACCCCTCCATCTACGCCGTCGCGGCGGCCTCACTCGGGGTCCATCCCAGCGAGGCCCTGTTCGTGGGGGACTCATGGGAGCCCGACGTCCGTGGCCCGCAGAGGGCGGGGATGGCCGCCGTCCACGTGTGGCGTGACGAGGAACGAAACGGCCTGTCCGCTCCGCCCCTCCAGCCTGGCGATCGGCGTGTGACGGAGCTGTCCGGTGTCCTCGAGCTGGTCGGACTCGACGGGAATTGACGGTCAACGACCGACAGCGGCCCGGCCGTTGGCTACCAAGCCGGCGTCCAGTCGGGCGCGGTCTTCGTCGCGGAGTGGCTCGAATCGAAGGTCCTCGCTGCTGAGCGGACGCCACCACACCGGCTCGTCGGTCGCCCAGGCTTGCGCTCGCAAGCCGACCTTCGTGACCTTGCCCGTGGCGGTCTGCGGAAGCAACTCCGTGACTCGGACGTACCGGGGGATCCACTTCGGCCCGAGGTCGGGCTGTTCCGAAAGCCACGCGGCGAACGCGACGGGATCGAAGTCCCGACCGGGCGCCATCTCGACCGCGACCATGACCTGGTCCCCTGCGCCTGATGCGGTGTCGGGTACCGGGTAGACCGCCACCACGGCGAGGTCGGGATGTCGCGACAGCACGCTCTCGACGGGTCCCGCGGCGAAGTTCTCAGAGTCGACCCGGAGCCAGTCCCCGCTGCGCCCGGCGAAATAGAAGTAGCCCTCGGAATCGACGTACCCCAGGTCACCGGTCCAGTACCACCCGTCGCGCAGCCGGTCTTGCTCTGCATCCTCGCGGCGGTAGTAGCCCTCGAAGCTGCCGCGCCCGCTGCGGTTGACGATCTCGCCGATGGCGGCCCCGGCGTTGAGCAATCGTCCGGCTTGGTCGAACGCGGCGCGCGCGCATTCCTGGCCCGTCACGGGGTCGACGACCGCCAGGTCGATGCCACCGACCGGTTTACCGAGCGCTCCTTTGGGCATTCCGGGCACCGGGTTCACGGCCGCGCCACCCTCGCTCTGGCCGTAGCCCTCGATGAGAAAACAGTCGAACCGGGAACGGAAGCGGCCGCGATCACGCACGGAGGCTTCGGTGCCGAACGCGCTCTTCAGGGTGTTGTCGGCGTCGTCGGGTTTCTCGGGCGTGGCCAGGATGTAGGCGATCGCCTTGCCCACGTAGCTGAATTTGGTGGCCTTGAACCGGCGGACGTCCTCGAGGAACTCTGATGCGCTGAAATGTGGACGGACGGCGATCGCCGCCCCGACCATGACCGCCGGTCCCCACAACGCCATGAGCGCGTTCCCGTGGAACAGCGGCATCGGGCAGTAGCAGACGTCATCCCGACCGTACCCGTACCCAGGTGCTGCAACTTCCGCGATCCCGGCGAGCCGTCCCTGCGTGCAGCGGACGGCCTTGGGTGTGCCGGTCGTGCCCGACGTGAAGATCAACAGGAAGAGGCTTTGCTCATCGACGTCCTCGGTGTGCTCTGTCAGCGCCCGTGCCTCGGCGCTTGCAGCGAAACGGGAAAGCAGGGAGTCGTAGCGCTGGTCGCCGCAGACAAGGATGCGGTCCTCATCGAGGTCGAGAGAGAGGCCCTCGAGGAGCTCACGACCACCCGCGTCCGTCACGATCAGCGCGCAATCGGTGGCTCGGATGTCTGCCGCCAGCGCCTCGCCCCGGCGGGTCGGATTGATCCCGACGATGGCAGCTCCGGCGAACGCTCCGGCGTTGAGCCAGAAGAGGTATTCGGGTCCGTTCGGCAGTAATACGCCGATATGGGGAAGGTCGTGGCCGATCATGGAACGGGCGAGCGCGCCTCGTGCCGCACCCTCCGCGACGCACTGTCGCCATGTCCATCTGCCATTGGCGTCCATGACGCCGACGTGGTCGTCGTTGGCCCTCGCGGCCAACATGGCGGCAACAGTGGTCATCGTCGATCGGGTTCGAGCGCCCACCCCCGAGCCCGACGGCGAGGGGTGTCGTCGATGGCCAGGAGACCGGTGGCGAGCGTCCACAGGGTGGTCCGGCCGACGAGAACGGCGTGGCCTCCGAGGGCCAACGCCTTGACGACATCGGGCTCGTCGAGGGACAAGTTGGTGACCAGCGACGCCTCACCGTTGTGCCCCGCGGCGTGAGGGCTGGCAGGATGAGCGGGCACGTGGCGCATGGTAGGCGCTCGAACATGCTGGAGGTGAAGTGCGATTCTCGTATGCCGAGTCGATGACCGACCCGACCTTCTACCTCCCTCTGGCCCGAGCCGCGGAGGAGGCGGGTTACGACTCCATGGTGGTGCCGGACAGCATCTGCTACCCGGAGGTCTCCGACACCACCTACCCGTTCAATCCCGACGGCTCTCGGGAGTTCCTCGAGGACAAGCCCTTCCTGGAGCCGTTTTCCCTCATCCCTGCCATGGGTGCAGTGACGGAGCGCTTGCGGTTCGTCACGTTCGTGATCAAGCTTCCGATTCGCCACCCGGTCCTTGTCGCGAAGCAGGTCAGTTCTACCGCCGTGCTCACGCGGAATCGCCTCGTGCTCGGCGTCGGAACGAGCCCCTGGCCGGAGGACTACGAAATCTGCGGCGTGCCCTGGGAGCGCCGCGGCACCCGCATGGACGAGGAAATCGCCATCATGCGCGGCCTGATGGCGGGCGGATTCTTCGAATTTCACGGAAAGGTCTTCGATATCCCGTCGATCAAGATTTGTCCCACCCCCGAGACACCGGTTCCGGTACTCATCGGTGGGCATCACGAGGCCGCACTCCGACGTGCCGCGGTCGTCGGGGACGGATGGTTGCACGGGGGCGGCGACGCTGAACAGCTTCCGGCGCTGCTCGATCGCCTGGCGGAGCTTCGCCGAGAACACGGTACGGACAAGAATCCGTTCGAGGTGCATGTGATCTCCGCCGAGGCGTACACACCCGACGGAGTGCGCCGCCTGGAGGACCTCGGCGTCACCGACGTCATCGTCGGTTTTCGGTGGCCCTACACGACCGAGCACGACGCTGAGCCTCTGCAGGCCAAAGTGGACAATTTGCGGCGGTTCGCCGACGACGTGATTGCGAAATCGTGATGAGACCCTGCCGAGGCCGGAGCCGAAAAAGGCCATATACGTCGTGAGGTTCGAAGTGGCGAGGACGTACAGGACGGGAATGTCCCCGAGGAGAAGACGATGAGTGGAGAGCCCCTGAACGCACGCGAGCTCGGCGTCCGCTCCCGAGCCGCGGTGACCGCCGGCGATCGGGAAGCCTGGCTCGACCTGTTCGCCGCAGACGCGGTGGTGCAGGATCCCATCGGGCCGTCGCCGTTCGATCCCGAAGGAACGGGCCACCGAGGGCGCGAGGCCATCGCCGCGTTCTACGACACGGTGATCGCTCCGAGCGAGAAGATCACGTTCGAGATCACCGCGTCCTACCTGTGCGGGGACGAAGTCGCTGATGTGGGCGTGATCCGGACCACCCTCGCTGGTGGGACCCACCAGGCGGTGGTCAAGGGCGTGTACACGTACCGGACGAACGGTGAAGGCAAGCTGGCGGCACTCCGGGCTTTCTGGGAGTTCGACGCCCTCGAGATGATCGAGCTCGGATCCTGACCGTGCTTGTTCGGGAAGGGCTCTTCACCGACTCCGACCCTCCTGTGCTGCTCGGAGGCCGGTGCACGGTGTGCGGGCGGGTGCTGTTTCCGCGCGCTGACACCTGCACGTACTGCGCGAGTGAGGACCCCGAACCGATAGAGCTCTCCGGCCTTGGAACCCTCTGGGCCTGGACTGCCGTCACGGCTCCACCCCCCGGGTACCTCGGCGAGGTGCCGTACGGGATCGGCGTGGTGGTGCTGCCCGAAGGCGTCCGTGTCATCGGGCGCCTCACGGAGTCCGATCCGTCGGCGCTTGCGGCCGGACAGCAGATGGAGCTCCGGACTGTGGTGCTCGGTCGCAATCCCGACGACGAGGAGGTCCTGACGTACGCCTTCGCACCGGTGGACGCCGCATGAGCCGGGTCTCCGTCGTCGGCGTGGGGATGCATCCGTTCGGTCGTTTCGACGGGGTCTCGACGACCGATTTGGGTGTCGCGGCCGTCCGAGCCGCGCTGAAGGAAGCCGGTGTCGGGAAAGGCGGGTTCGAAGCTGCGTTCTGCGGCACCGCCTACGGAGGGGTGGCCACAGGCCACAAGGTCCTCAGTCGGCTGGGCATGACCGGAATGCCGATCGTCGATGTCGAAGCCGGTTGTGCCAG
The DNA here is from genome assembly GCA_963824445.1 of uncultured Acidimicrobiaceae bacterium. Taxonomy (GTDB): domain Bacteria; phylum Actinomycetota; class Acidimicrobiia; order Acidimicrobiales; family RAAP-2; genus Bog-473. The sequence goes on from CAWGPG010000008.1 coordinate 346,671, forward strand.
TGGCGGCGCGGCCCTGATGATGGCTGCAGCCGCGATTCGCGCCGGCCAGTACGACACCGTCTTGGTCTTCGGCACCGAGAAGATGCCGAAGGGCATCATCCGCTCGTCGTTCTTCGAGCCGTGGCAGGAAGAAGCGGGACTGGCTGCGACACCGGCGTTCTTCGGACTACGGGCGCAGCGCCTCTGTACCAGCTCCGGCGTGACCAAGGAACATCTCGCCGGCGTTGTCGTGAAGAACCGCCGGCACGGAGTGGCCAATCCCAGTGCAATGTTCAGGCGGGAGACCACGGTCGACGAGGTGCTCGCGTCACGGGTGGTGTGCGAACCCCTCCACCTGCACATGCTCTGCTCGCCGAACGAGGGCGCCGCCGCGGTGGTGCTGAGGCGGAGCGATCTGCCGTCACCGTCCGGTGCGGTACCGGTGACACTTGCGGCGGCGGTCCTGCGCTCGCATCTCCCGGGCGCAGTGTTGAGCGAGTCCACGCCACTGTCGGGGCTGTCGCGCGACGACATTCCTCCACCGACAACACTCGCGGCGCGGGACGCCTTCGAGGAGGCCGGACTGGGGCCCGGAGACCTTGACGTCGTGGAATGTCAGGACACGGACGCCGCCCGAGAGCTGCTGTCGTACGAGGAGCTCGGACTGTGCGAACCAGGAGGATCGGCCGATCTTCTCGACTCGGGCGCGACGGAGCTCGGCGGACGTCTCCCTGTGAATGCAAGCGGGGGACTGCTCTCAAAGGGAGAGCCCTTGGGTGCTTCGGCGCTCGGACAGGTCGTCGAACTGGTAGGCCAGTTGAGGTCAGCCTGCGGTCCCCGCCAAGTCGATGGGGCTCGGACCGCGCTTGCGCACACCGTCGGCCGGGGCGCCAACGCGAGCGTGGTGATCCTGACGGCGTGACGCGCTCGTCGCATCGCCGTTCGGGGAGGTAGACGACAGCAACGAACCCGCGGTCTGTTGCCTCGCTGGGCGAGATGTTGCCGTCACTCGGCGAGCAGCACCACCTTGCCGAACTTGGCTCCGGCGGCGAACCGCTCGTACGCCACTTCCGCCTCGGCCATGGGGTAGGTGGCGCAGACCGGGACGCGCAACCGTCCCGCCGCGAGCGCCGGCAGCACATGGCGCGAAACCTTCGCCGTGACGTCCGCTTTCTCCTGGTCGCTGCGGGAGCGAAGCGTCGAACCGCCAATGCGGGCCCGTTTGGTCATGAGCTGCATGAGGTCGATCTCCATCCTGCCCCCCGACCCGACGCCGATGACCACGACTCGGGACCAAGTGGCGAGGTGCGGCAGGACACTGGTCAGGCTGGCTTGCCCGACGAGCTCCAGCACCACGTCGTACGGGCCGGCCGTTCCCTCCTCACCCGGCGTGAGGACCACCTGAGCGCCGAGCGCGGTGACGTCTTCACTGCGGGCCGGGTCGCGCACGGTGGCCACGACGATCGCCCCGGCCTCGGCGGCCAGCTGGACGCCCGCCGTGCCGACACCGCCCGCCGCCCCTGTGACGAGCACCCGCTCGCCCATGCGGAGATCGGCCTGCGTGAAGAGCGCGTCGAACGCGGTGGAGAACACTTCGGGGAACCCACCCGCCTCCGACCACGGCAGAGAGCCGGGGACGGCCAGCGCGTGTTGCTCGTCGACGCGTGCGAGCGTGGCCTGAGCGCCGCCCCCCACCACAGCCATGACGCGGTCACCGGGAGAGAACAGGGTCACCTGCCCTCCGACGCCGACGACCTCGCCGGCCACCTCCATGCCGGGTATGTCCTGAGGCCAGCCGGGAGGCGCCGGATAGAAGCCCGCTCGCTGCATGAGGTCGGCGCTGTTGAGCCCGGCTGCGCGCACCGCCACGAGCAACTCGGTGTCGCCCGGAACAGGGTCCTCGCGCTCCTCCCAGCGGAGACCGTTGTCGCGTATGACGACCGCGTGCACGAGCGGTCAGGCTATGCCACCCGCCGCCGCCCGGTAGGGTCGGTGTCATGGCTCTGTACGACATCCCCATCCACACCCTTCAGGGGGGCGACACCTCGCTCGGCGAGTACGCCGGCAAGACACTGCTCCTCGTGAACGTCGCCTCCAAGTGCGGCCTGACCCCGCAGTACGAGGGGCTCGAGCGCCTGCAGAAGACGTACGCCGATCGGGGCTTCTCGGTGATCGGATTCCCCTGCAACCAATTCCTCGGCCAGGAGCCCGGTACGTCGGACGAGATCGCGCAGTTCTGTTCGGCCACCTACGGGGTCACCTTCCCGCTGATGGAGAAGATCGAGGTCAACGGTGAGGATCGGCACCCGATCTACGCGGAGCTGACGGAGAAGAGCGACGCCGAGGGCAATGCCGGGGACATCACGTGGAACTTCGAGAAGTTCCTCGTGTCGCCGAACGGCCAGATCGTCGCCCGCTACCGACCGCAGGTGGAGCCCGAGGACCCCGCGATCGTCGGCGGCATCGAGGCGCAGCTCGCCGCTTGAACCCCGAACCTCCGACGCCGGCAGGGTTCGGCGCGTCCATCTTCGACATGGACGGGCTGCTCATCGACTCCGAGGTGCTCTGGCACGAAGCCGAGGTCGACATCCTGGGGAGCCTGGGCGTGCCCATCTCCGCCGACAGCTGCCGGACGACCAAAGGCATGTTCGTCGAGGAGGTCACTCGACACTGGTACGGACTCCACCCCTGGCGGGACGGGCCGGCCCCCGACGAAGTCGCCGTGAACATCGTGGACCGCGTGATCGCCCTGGTGTTTTCGAAGGGGCGCCTCAAGCCGGGCGCTCTCTCCGCCATCGACCTCTGCGCCCGACGGGGTCTCCCATTGGCGGTGGCCTCGTCGTCCCAGTACCGGTTGATCGACGCGGCTCTCGAGCATTTCGGGTTGCGGGACCGGTTCGACCTCGTCCACTCGGCGGAGGACGAGGAGTTTGGGAAGCCGCATCCAGCCGTCTTTCTGACTGCTGCGTCCAAGCTCTCGGTGGCACCCCGACGATGCCTGGTGTGGGAGGACGCACCCGCCGGGGTGCTGGCCGCCAAGGCGGCGTCCATGGCCTGCATCGCCGTTCCCGAGAAGGGGGAGGAGAATCATCCCGCCTTTGGCCTCGCCGATCTGGTCGTCGCATCCCTGCTCGAGGTGGACGATGAGGCGCTCGACGAGGTGGCGTCGCGTGGGCTCGGTCCTAGGCCCAGTGGCGACGGTGACGGCTGCGTCTGACCAACCCTGAGGGCGGGGCACCGGCCAGTGTCGCTTGGGTAAATCCGATCAGATCGTCAAGGCGATCGAACGGCTTGGGGACAGCTGCCAATGACGTCTCACCGCAACCGGTAAAGGCAGTTCGACCACGGCGCGGGGGCTGAGCTCGCCGCCGATCCGGCCTTCCGAGCCCCGACTGAGGAGCGAGCCTTCGGTAGAGTCCGCGGACGTGCGCTGGTGGGGGATGAAGCGGGCGTCGGTGACGGTGACGTGCGTGCTTCTCGCCATGGTGCCGGCGCTCGTGGCCGTGGGCGGAACGACGGCGACGGGAGCTGGGGGCGCCGTCCCCAGAGCTGATGGAAGTTGGGGAGCGACCGTGTCGATGCCGTGTGACGGCCTCGACACGAGCCTGTGCATGCTGCCCTTCCCGAACGACTTTTACACGGTCGCCGATCCCGGCACCCCCACCGGGCGTCGGGTGTCGATCCCGGCCGGCGCCTTCCCCGCATCGACCGGGGGTCGAACGTCCGACCCGTCACCGTGGGAGCAGAACGACGGCTTCAGCCCTGGCTCGACGATCCTCGTCCATGTCCCGGGTCTCAGCCTTGCCGAGACCCATGTCGCCACCATCGGCGACATGGGTGCCTCGTTGGCCGGACGCAGCCCGATCGTGCTCGTCGATGCGCGGACCGGAGCACGGTGGCCGACGTGGGCCGAATTGGACGTGCGCGACCAGAACCCGGCAACGCAACTGCTGGTCATTCACCCGGCACGGAACCTGACTGAAGGCGACCGCTACATCGTCGCCTTGCGGAATTTGAGGACTTCCGACGGGACGGCGATTCTTCCAGGACCGGCCTTCTCGGCCGTGCTCGGGCTCGAGGCACCCCGGAACGGTGCGGTACCGGACACGGCCTACGTCGCGGATCTCCAAGAAGTCCTGCGGCAGCTGCGCCACGTTGGGCTGAACGACCAGGGGCTCTACCTCGCGTGGGACTTCACCGTGGCCTCGGCGGCGAACATCACCGGGCCGGCGGTCACGATGCGCGATCAGACGTTCGCAGCGTTGCACCGCCGGCTCGGCTCGTTCAGCGTGACCAGTGTCGTCAAGGATCCTCCCGGACGGCCAGAACTGGCCCGGGAGGTGCTCGGCACGTTCGACGTGCCGAGTTACCTCAGCGGACCACCCGGCAGCGCCCAGTCGGTGTTGACCGAGGGACCCGACGGGCTCCCGACCCACGAGCCTGGCGCCGTAGACCAGGCCAACTTCGAGTGCGAGATCCCGAGGTCGGCCACGGCGGCGCACCCAGCCACGCCCGGCATCTACGGGCACGGGCTCTTCGGTTCGGCGGCCGAAGTGACCGAGTCATCGGTTCCCCAGTTCTCCGATGCGTACGACTATGTCTTCTGCGGGACGGACTGGGTCGGCCTCTCTTCGAGCACTCTGGCGTTAGCGGTGTCGGTGACCGGGAACTTCAACGGTTTTCCCGCACTGGCCGACAACCTGCTGCAGTCCCTGCTCAATGCGCAGGTGTTGGGCAACCTCATGGTGAACCCGCGAGGGTTCGCCTCGGATGCAGCGTTCGAGGGCTCCGATCACCGGACGCTGCTGCGGAGAGGTGGGCACCTCGTCTACTACGGCAACTCGGAGGGCGGCATCATGGGCGGCGCCTTCGCGGCGCTCTCGACCGAGAGCCGGCGCGCGGTGCTAGGGGTGCCCGGGATGGACTATGCGGTGTTGCTTCCTCGCAGTGGCGACTTCGCGCCCTTCCAAGGCCTCGTCGACGACGCGTACCCCGACAAGGCCGAGCAGCTCCTGGGCTTCGATCTCCTCCAGATGCTCTGGGACCGTGCCGAGGCCGACGGGTACGCGGAGCAGATGGTGTCGGGCCTCCCGGGCACGCCGCACCACCAGATTCTGCTGGAGGAAGCCTTCGGGGATCACCAGGTGACCAACATCTCCACCGAGACCGAAGCCCGGACTGTCGGGGCCGCTCTGCGAGTGCCGGCGCTCGCCACCGGCCGCAGTCGCGAGGTCGCAACCGTTCTGGGGACTGGTGCCCCTGCACAACGCGTTCCCGACGGCCGCGCTGTTCGTGTGGGACACCGGCGTGCCACCGGAACCATCGACCGACACGCCACCCGTCGCCGGACCCGATCCACACGACACCACACCCCGGACCTTCCCCAGGTTCTGGGCCCAGATGAACACCTTCTTCGCGACCGGCCACGTCGTGGACCCGTGTGGTACGAAGCCCTGCACGGGACCCGAGCCGAGCGGGTCGTGAGGGCCGGTCGACGTCGGGGTCAGAGCACCCGCTCGAGCCGCGCCGCCACATCGCGGTAGCGGGCGACGGGGACCAGGTGGACCCCGTCGAACGCGCCAGAGTCACGTAACGCGGCGACGAGGTCGCACGCCACATCGACCCCAGCATTGCGGTCGTGCTCGAGCCGCTCGACGAGCTCCTCGGGCACTGTCAAGCCCGGGATCGTCATTTTTCGTGCCATCGCCGGACTGGCGATGACCATGACGCCTGCATAGACCGGGCAGGTCGTCTCGACGGTGGAACGCCATTCGAGGAGCGCGTCGAGGTCGAAGCCGACTTGTACGAAGAGAAAGTCGGCGTTTCGCTTCCACTCCGGAAGGCGACCGAGACGCGTTGCCGCACCAAAGCGCATGGGCGCGGTCCCTCCAAGAGCGGCGGCGTACTGGCGGCCCTCCGTGAGCATGGTCCGCACTGTGAGTTCGCTGGTTCGTTGGCCCACGACGGGCTCGTCGCCATAGATGCAAAGGAACTGGTCCACTCCGTAGGCCGCCGCCGTGAGGAGATCGCGTCGGAACCCCAGGAGGTTGCGGTCGCGGGCATTGACGCAGGCGATCGATCGTCCGCCCATCGCTTCGACTTCCCGAGCGACGGCCACACTGGACACGGTGGCACGGCCGATGTGGTTGTCGGGGATCAGAAAGCTGGAGGCGACGGAGCTGAGCACCCCGATCTGATGACGGACACGCTTGAGATCAGGCGTCGTCGCAGGCTCGATCTCGCAGATGAGCTCGAAGGCGTCCGACCGCGTCACCCTCTCAGGCTAGAAGTTTGGTGAAGCGAATGACGCCCGGGGGGAGCGGACGACCGTCACGGTCATCTTGATGACGCTGCCAGCCAGTGGCTTCGTACAGGGCTACCGCTTCTGGCTGGCGGTGTCCGGTCCCGAGCTCGAGCGAGGGGTATCCGAGCGCGACCGCCTCACATTCGAGCACCCTCATCAGGGCACGGGCGACATCCCGGCCTCGCCACGCCGGATCGACCCAGAGTCGCCTGACCTCCGCCGTCGATGCGCTCGTGCCGGCCCCGCCGACCCCGCCGCCGACGTCATCTGTCGAGCAGATCCCGCGGACGCCGACGCCCCCGATCGGGTCGTCGAGCCCAGCGGCACGGGCAACGAGGAACGCGCCACGAGGGGGATCGAACGTGGAGCTGTCGAGCTCCAGTTCGTACGAGCTCAAGGTCGCGTATCGGGCGATGAGCTCCGCCACGGCACGGGCGATGATCAGGTCCGGCCCGTCACCGGCCGCGGGTTCCCGGCTCACGGAGATGTCGGCGGTCCGCCGGGCAGTGGGCCGATGCACAGGCTCTATCCTCTCCGAGATACCGTCCCGGTCCCGACTCGACCACGACTCACCTCTGCCGCCCGTGTTCTCGCCCATCCCTCCCGACATCGACTTCGTCGCCCTCGAGCTGTCAGAGCTCGATCGATGGTCGCAGCACCAGATCTTCGAGCGCTCGGTGGAGCAACGCCGGGATGCGCCGCCCTGGGTCTTCTACGAGGGACCGCCCACGGCAAACGGCAAGCCTGGGCTGCACCATGTCTGGGCCCGGGTCTACAAGGACCTGTTCTGCCGGTTCCGGACCATGAGCGGGTCGTTCGGTTGCCCGCCGAGCCGGATGGGACACGCATGGCCTCCCGGTCGAGGTCGAAGTGGAGAAGAAGCTCGGCATCACGGGGAAGCAGCAGATCGAGGACGAGGTCGGGATCGCCGAGTTCATCCGCCTCTGCCGCGAATCGGTCTACTCGTACGTCGACGATTTCGCCCGGCTCACGACCCGGATCGGCTACTGGGTCGACATGGACAGCGCCTATTGGACGCTAAGCCCCGACTACATCGAGTCGGTGTGGTGGCATCTGCAGCAGCTGTTCGACCAAGGGCTGCTGTACGAGGATCTGAAGGTCGTCCCGTACTGCCCTCGCTGCGGGACCGCGTCTGTCGAGCCACGAGCTGGGCCAGCCCGACGTCTACCGGGACGAGGAAGACGAGTCGGCCTACGTACGGCTGCCTCTCGTCGATCCCGACCCGGCCGTCGTCGGCGGCGCCGACGGCGATCGCCGTCTGGACGACGACACCGTGGACCTTGCTGTCGAACACCGGCGTGGCGGTCAACCCCGATCTCACGTACGCGGTCGTCGACGGGCTGGTCGTCGCGGACGAGCTGGTCGACACGGTCCTGGGGGAGGGTGCCTCCGCCCGCGTCTCGCAGCGTCTGCCCGGGTCGGCGCTCGTCGGGCTGCACTATCGTCCGGCCCTTCGATGACCTGAGTGCGCCGGCGGGCGCCGACGGTTGGCGAGTCGTCCCGGCTTCGTATGTGACGACCGACGAGGGCACGGGTTTGGTCCACCTCGCCCCGGCCTTTGGAGAGGTGGACCGCCAGATCGGCCGGGAGAACGGCCTCCCGTCCTTCAACCCTGTCGGAGCAGACGGCAGGTTCACCGAAGCCATCGCCTGGCTGTCCGGTCGTGACGTGCGGGAGGCGAACCACGACATCAACGACCGCCTCGAGAGTGAGGGCCGGCTGATCCGGCGCGCAACCGTACGTCCACTCCTACCCGCACTGCTGGCGTTGCCGCACCCCGCTCATCTACTGGGGCAAGCCGAGCTGGTACATCGCGACCTCGACGCGCAAGAACGACCTCCTGGCGGCGAATGCCGTCGTCGACTGGCACCCCGCTCATATCAGGGACGGCCGGTTCGGCGAATGGCTGGCCAACAACGTCGATTGGGCGCTCTCGAGGACCGCTTCTGGGGCACCCCCTTGCCTGTGTGGCGTTGCGGGCGCGGTCATCTCCGCTGCGTCGGGTCCCTCGCGGAGCTCTCCGACCTCTGCGGCCGAGACGTGTCAAACATCGACCCCCACCGCCCGACGATCGACGAGGTGACGTTTCCCTGCTCGAGCTGCGGCGCCGAAGGCCTCGGGGACGACGAGCTTTCGATTTCTCGACGTGTCGAACCCGTGATCGACGCCTGGTTCGATTCGGGATCGATGCCGGCGGCTCAAGTCGGGTATCCACATGCGGCCGCCTCGGCCGAGGCCTTCACCTTCCCGGCGGACTTCATCTCCGAGGCCATCGACCAGACGCGTGGTTGGTTCTACTCGCTGCTGGCCGTCAACGTGCTCGTGTTCGGGGAGAGCCCGTACCGGCACGTCGTGTGCCTCGGGCACATCGTCGATGCCGACGGCCGCAAGATGTCCAAATCGCTCGGGAACATCATCGACCCCTGGAGCATCCTCGACACGCGCGGCGCAGATGCCATGCGGTGGTGGATGTTCAGCCAGGGATCGCCATGGACGCCGACGCGGGCGACACTTGCCGCTATCGACACGGCCATGCGCGACACGTTGTTGACGCTCTGGAACACGTTCAGCTTCTTCACGACGTACGCGTCGCTGAACGACTTCGACCCGTCGAACGACTCCATCGCGCCGCCAGCTGACCGCAGCCCGCTCGACCGCTGGATCCTGTCTCGACTGGCCAGCACGGTGGCCGAAGTGACGTCCGCCCTGACCGACTACGAGCCGTTGAACGCGGCGACGTCTCTTTCGAACCTCGTCGACGACGTCTCGAATTGGTACGTGCGGCGGAGTCGTCGACGCTTTTGGCGGACCGATCCCGACGCTCCCCCGGGTGACACCTTGGCCGCGCAGGCCACGCTGCACACCGTCCTGACGGTGCTCTCGGCGCTGCTGGCGCCTTTCTGTCCGTTCGTCTCGGACACCATGTGGCGCCACCTCACCGTTGCCGACGAGGACCAGTCGGTCCATCTCGCGGATTGGCCAACCGCCGAAACGCACCTCGTCGACCGCACACTCGAGGCGGAGATGGCGCTGGCTCGCCGTCTCACGTCGCTCGGCCGAGCTGCTCGCAGCGAGGCGGGCATGAAGGTGCGTCAGCCTCTTCGCCGAGCGCTCGTATTCCTGCCCTCCGGGTCTCCAGAGATCCTCCGCGACGTCGTCGCCGACGAGCTCAATGTCGACGAGGTGGACACGGCAGACGAACTGGGCGATGTGATCCAGTTCGAGCTGGCGGCCAATTTTCGGACGCTGGGGCCGCGGCTGGGAGAACGAGGGAAGGGTCTGAAGTCGGCATTGGCGGAGTTGGACGGAACGGAGGCTGCCGAAGCCCTCGAATCTGGGCGATCGATCTCGGTCATGCTCGACGGAGAGGCGGTCGAGTTGGGCCCCGAGGACGTCTCCCTTCGAGTGCGACCGCAACAGGGTTTCGCCGTTTCACGCGAGAGGGGAGAGGTGGTCGCGCTCGACCTCTCCATCGACGACGATCTGCGCAAGCGCGGGCTGGGCGCGCGACGTTGTGCGTCAGGTTCAAGACCTGCGCAAGACGAGCGGTCTGGACGTCTCCGATCGCATCATCCTCCGCGTCGTCGGCCTCGATTCTCTTGCCGACCAATTCGGGTGGATCGCCGGAGAGGTTCTGGCGACCGATGTTCGGATCGAGACTGGACAGGGTGAAGGAACAGTGATTGAGCTCGAGGAGTTCGGTGATGGGCCGCAGCCCCGAGTATGGCTGGAAAAGGACCAAGGTCATCAGACCTGAGCACCGAGCCGATGAGGCAGGGTGTGTCTGATGCCACTGCGCGTCGGGAACATCACCCTTGACTGCGAGGACGTGCTCGAGGTTGCTCGATTCTGGTCGGCCGCTCTCGGTCGACCACTGGACTCGGTGAGCGGTCCGGACTTCGCGTCCATTGGAGGTGACGACGCTGCCCGCGCCGAGCCCGCGTGGTACTTCGAGAAGGTCCCAGAGCGCAAGGTGGCCAAGAATCGCATGCACGTTGACATGGTGGACCCCGACCATGGCGCAGTAGAGCGATTGGTGTCATTGGGGGGGACAGTCGTCGCTCGACATCAGATTGGAGGAGGCAGGCACGGCTGGACGGTCATGCGAGACCCCGAGGGCAACGAGTTCTGCGTTGCTCAGAGAGCGTTTACCGGATGACGGCGGGGTGCACTCCGTTCACCGCCGCAGCTTCGAATACACCATGTTCATGAGGCGCCGTTTCAACATGATGACAGCTCTCTCGCGATCGCTGACACGAAACGGTGGGGGAAGGTCAGCGATGTGATCGCTTTCGTCATGACCCCCTTCGCCCTCTCCTCGGCGCTGGGAGCTCTCGACGGAGACCACGGACAGTGACTGCGTGCGCACGCGAGCCAGTTGCTCTTGGACGCTGCGGTCGAAACCGCACACGAAGTTCGCAAACCGATGCCCGACGACGTTCGCGTGATAAAAGTCCGGCAAGAGCTCATGTGTCCTCAGGTCGATGAACTCCAGGTGCGGTACGAAGTCGATCGCGAAAGCGAAGGGAAAGATCGAGAGCACCGCGGAGACGAAATCGACCATAGAAAGCTTTCGAAAGATGTTCAGGCAAAAGTGATTGGCTTCAAGAAGCACGACCGGCTCGAACGAACTCAACAGTTCATCGGCACCAGCCAGAACTTCGAGCTCGTACCCCTCGACGTCGATCTTCACGAAGCGGACGTTGCCCACGCCGGTTTCTCTCACGATCTCATCAAGCGTCGCCGAGGGGACCTGGAATTCGTCGCATCCCGGTACAGCGCTGTCATCGCCGACGTACGCCGCAAAACCGAACCTGGGTCGGGAAATCAGCTTCACTTCACCAGCGGCCCGCGATGCAGCGCGCCTCACACACGTGATGTTCGGCAAACCCGAGGTCCTCACGTTCTTTGCGAGGTGCTCAAAGGTCGGGGGGAGTGGTTCGACGGCGATCACCCGACCCGGGTTCACGATCCGAGCCTCGAGGACAGAGGTGATACCGATGTTCGCGCCGACATCGATCACATCGTCCCCGGGCCGGCAGAATGTCCGACAGATTGCTTCAATGTCGATTGGTCCACCGATCGGCATGTCTTGCAGGTAACGGTCGTCAACAGGAGCTGAGAAAGAGAGTTTTTCCCCTCCGAGCACCAGCTCCTTCGTCATGCTTGTGCTCCTAGACATCGGGTACCCACAGGTTTGGGTCAAGCATGTTGACGGTCAGTTCTACCGCGAGCGATGGGAATACGCGAGCGATGGGAATAATTGCCCGGTTGCTCGGGGCCGGGCCGTCAGCAGCTGGCGTCGAGGATCTTGCCGAGCGCAATGGCCAGTGCCGTCCGGTCCGTCGCATCGAGCGGCGCCATCAGATGGCGATCGATCCCCTCGACATGCGCCGTGACGGCACGTTCGAGCGTGGTGCGACCCACGGCCGTGAGCACGACACGGACGCTGCGGCGGTCGTTCGGGCAATGCTGTCGCTCTACGAGTCCGGCTTCCACCATCCGGTCGACGAGACGGGTCACACCGCCAGTGGTCAACGCGACGTCGCTACTGAGCCTGCTCATGGTGAGCCAGCCCTCGGGCGCCGCGCCGACATGGATCAAGACGTCGAAGAAGACGAGGGGGATTCCGACCGACTGTTCCAGCTCCCGTCCGAGGCAGTCCGTCAGCCTGCGGTGGGAGCGGACGATCAGTCCCATGAGCCGGATCCGGTCGTCGTCCATCTGGCCGAGCACCCCGCAACTGCCAGTGCCGTCCTCAGGGCCCGCGATGGAATCGGCCGGCTTCACCGACCGTTCTTCGTCCCCGTCATGTCTCGGAAGCGTCGCAGTACCCATATCTCGTCCCTCTATCGAAGCTCAAAGTCTCCCCCGTTGTCTGAGCGGGCGCTGTATTTCTGATTGACAAGAATCTGTATAATCAGATACTATCACATCAGACAGTTTCCGGAGCACACCAGGAGGACCTGAAATGACCAGCACAACCACCAGAGCCAGCACAGCCGTTCCCACGACGGTGCCCCGGCCGGGCAACTACGTGATCGACCCGGCACACAGCGAAGTGGGGTTCATTGCCCGCCACCTGATCGGCACCAAGGTCCGAGGCCGCTTCACCGAGGTCTCGGGCACTTTTACGGTGGCCGAGAACGTGGAGGATTCGGCGGTCGATGCGGTGGTACAGGCCGCCAGCATCCACACCAACCAGTCGCAGCGGGACGATCACCTGCGGACGAACGACTTCCTCGATGTTCCCAACTACCCGACCCTGACCTTTCGCAGCACCGGTCTCAAGCACGTCGAGGGATCCGAGTGGACGCTGAGTGGTGACCTGACCATCCGTGGCGTGACCAAGAACGTGGACCTTGAGCTCGAGTTCCTCGGCGAGGGCGCCTCCATGCAGGAAGGCAAGACCGTCGTGGCATTCTCGGCCACGGGTCAGATCGACCGGAGGGACTTCGGAGTCAGTTTCAATCACTCACTCCTCGACGGAAGCGTCGTGGTAGGCAACAAGGTCGTGATCGAGCTGGAGGTCGAGGCCAGCCTGGCCGATTGACCCGTCCGCCTCCCCGTAGGACTGACCACCCCTGCACTCGGCCCGGCCCGGAGAACGGCCGGGCCGAGTGCGCGTACGCTTTCCCGCCATGCCGGTCGGGGGTCTGCGCGCTGCAGCGGCCGTTCCGCTCCGATCCGTCGCCGCTCCGGCCGACGACGATCTCGATCGCTCCTACGTGCTCGCGGTCGACCTCGGAACCGGCGGCCCCAAGGCCGCGCTGGTCTCCCTGCGCGGCCGCGTGGTCTCCCATGCGTTCGAGCCGGTGTCGATTCGACTCACAGACGATGGCGGTGCCGAACAGTCACCGGAGGAGTGGTGGGAGGCGATCGTCACCGCCTCGCGGCGGGTGCTGGCGGACGGCGCCGCAAGTCCCGAGGCGGTCGTCGGAGTCGGATGCACCTCGCAGTGGTCGGGAACGGTGGCCGTCGGCGCCGACGGAGAACCGATCGGTAACGCCATCATCTGGATGGACTCGCGGGGCGCCCGCGCGGTCCGCGACACGGTCCGGGGTGCGCTCAACGTCCAGGGCTACTCGGCGCCCAAGCTGGCGCGCTGGGTGCGTCGTACCGGCGGGATCCCCAGCCTCTCGGGCAAGGATCCGGTGGGACACATCCACTTCTTGCGTGAAGAACGGCCCGACGTGTACCGGGCGGCGGCGGTATTCCTGGAGCCGGTTGACTATCTCGACCTCCGGTTGACCGGTTTGGCCCGCGCCTCCCACGACTCCATCACCGTGCACTGGGTCACGGACAACCGTGATATCCGTGCGGTCTCATATGACGACGGACTCATCGAATCGGCCGGCCTCGACCGGGCCAAGTTGCCCGACCTCGTGCCGACGGGGAGCGTGCTCGGCGGGCTGACGCAGGCGGCCGCGAGTGAGCTCGGCCTTGTCGAGGGGACGCCGGTGGTCGCCGGCACGGGCGACCTGCACTCGGCTGCGGTCGGATCGGGCGCCGTGGGGGATTTCGCCGGCCATCTGTACATCGGGACATCGAGCTGGGTCAGCTGCCATGTGCCGTTCAAGAAGACCGACGCCCTCACCAACATCGCTTCCATCCCGTCGGGGATACCCGGCCGCTACCTCGTCGCCGACGAGCACGAGACCGGTGGGGCGTGCCTCACCTGGCTTCGGGACAACCTCCTGTTTCCGGACGACCTATTCAGCGGGTCTTCGGATGGCGGCCCCGGCGGCGGTCCAGGGGGCGAGCCGGAGGACGTCCGACATTCCTCGCTCCCCGAGAACTTCTTCGGCGTACTCAACGCGGTGGCGGCATCGGTCCCTGTCGGTTCGCCGCGGCGTCCTGTTCACCCCGTGGTTGAACGGCGAACGTTCTCCGGTGGACGATCACACCATCCGCGGCGGTTTTCACAACCTCTCCTTGTCATCAACGAGGGCGGACATGGTACGTGCCGTCCTGGAAGGAGTGGCGCTCAATTCGGCGTGGCTCAACAACGCAGTCGAGAAGTTCTGCAAGCGGCGGTTCGACTCGCTGGCCTTCGTCGGCGGGGGCGCGAACTCGGATCTGTGGTCGCAGATGCACGCCGACGCCATGGGCCGCACCATTCGACAGGTGGCGGACCCGGTCTTGGCCAATGTTCGCGGCGCCGGCCTGCTCACACTTCTCTCCCTCGGGTACCTCGACATGTCCGCCATCCCGGCCACGGTCGAGATCAAGGCGACCTACAGACCGGACGCGGCCGCGGCCGAGGTCTACGACGAGCTGCTCAAGGAATTCGTGAATCTCTATGAGAAGACCAAAGGGATTCACAAGCGTCTGAATGGCCGGCGACTGCACGGCGCATAGCGGTCGCCGCAGACAAAACCGCCGCTGACCTGGAGCGCCGGCTCAGATGCGCTCGAAGTTCCGTGCCAGTTCCCAGTCGGACACGTGCCGGTTACAAGCGTTCCACTCCTGTTCGGCCGTGTTGAGCAAATGGTGGTGGACCTCTGAGCCGAAGGCCTCGACGGCGACGGACGAGGTGCGCAGCTCCGAGATCGCGTCAACGAGCGTCGAAGGGATGCGGGGCACGTCCGTGGCCTCGTACGCATTACGCGGATACGGGTCGTCAAGTTCCAGTTCGTGATCGATGCCGTAGAGCCCGGAGGCGATGGCTCCAGCCAGGGCAAGATACGGATTGACGTCGGCGCCGGGCACGCGTGACTCGACCCGGCGGCCGGATCCCTGTCCTACGACTCGGAAGCCGCACGTACGGTTGTCCTCGCCCCACACCACGGCCGTGGGGGCCCAGCTCCCGGGCACGTAACGCCGGTATGAGTTCACCGTCGGGGCGAACAACCACGCCAGCTCCCGGGCGGCGTGGAGCTGGCCGGCCAGAAACCGCCGTCCCACGCTCGACAAACCGGTCGGATGCGACCCGTCGGCCATGACGGACTCGCCGGTCGAGAGGTCCCACAGGCTCGTGTGCACGTGACACGAAGAACCGACGTCATCCATCGTCCACTTGGCCATGAACGTCGCGGCGCGACCCTCCTGCGCGGCTATCTCCTTGATCCCGTTCTTGAAGACCAGGTGTCGATCCGCAGTCTCGAGGGAGCCGGCGTACGTGACGTTGACTTCGTGTTGACCCCGTCCGGCCTCGCCCTTCGAGAACTCGACCGGGATATCAGCGCCGACCATCTCGTTGCGAACGCGGCGCAAGATGTATTCCTCACGCGCCGTCTGCAGGAGCTGGTAGTCCTCGATGGTCGAGGTGTGGGGCGTCAACCCACGCCAGCCTCTGACCGCGGCGTCCTCGTAGGAGTCCCGAAACAGGAAGAACTCGAGTTCCGTCGCGCTACAAATTCGAATGCCCCTCTCGGCCGCCCGGGCCAGCTGGTCGCGCAGGATCTGTCGCGGCGAGACCTCGATCGGCGAACCATCCTCGTCGGTGAGGTCAGCCAGCACGAGCGCCGTGCCGGGCAGCCATGGGATTCGCCGCGCCGTGTCGAAGTCCGGCCGGCAGACGACGTCGCCGTAGCCTGTGTCCCAATTGGCGAACCGGTACCCCGGGAGCGGGTTCATGTCGATGTCAACCGCCAAGAGGTATTCGCACGCCTCAATCCCGTGCTCCGCGACGTGAGCCGACCAGAAGTCGGCGGTGACGCGCTTGCCAACCGGACGCCCGTACACATCGGGGAAGGCGACGACCACCGTATCGACGGTGCCATCGGCGATTCCTTGGTCGATCAGCTCGCGACCTGGCATGCGCAATGTTGCCCCCGGCGCCGGCGACCGTCCAGCGTCCCGGCGCGGGCGGCCTGGCTACGCTTGACTGGTGACTCCGATGCGTCCCTGGAGCGAGAGCGACCCCAGCGCTGACGGCACTCCACCGGCCCAGAAGGCGATCCCGCGGTGATCCCGCTCGTCGGCGTCACCACCTACGTGGCCGATGCTCGATGGGGTGGGTGGGAGCGCAGGGCGGCCGTGCTGCCCGACAACTACTTCGAGCTCGTCGCTGCTGCGGGCGGGCGCCCTTTGTTGTTGCCGCCGCCGAAGGATGCCTCCGGAGGACCCGGTATGGGCGCAGAGGAGGTCGTCGCCACCCTCGACGGCCTCGTCTTGACCGGCGGAGGCGACGTGGCGCCGGACGCGTACGGCGAAGAGGCGGTCCCCGAGGTCGCCGGCGTCGACCGGGTGCGGGACGAGAGCGAGCGCGCCCTCCTCGACGCCGCACTTCGCATTGACCTGCCCGTCCTCGCCATCTGCCGCGGGTGCCAGGTTCTCAACGTCCACCTGGGCGGGACCCTCCACCAACATCTGCCCGACGAGGTGGGGCACTCCGCCCACCGCGCCGCGCCCTACGTGTTCGGTGACATCGAGGTCGAGACGGCCGCCGGAACTCGCACCGCCGACATCTTCGGCGACGTGGCGACCGTCCGTTGCTCACACCACCAAGCGATCGACAGGCTCGGGCGCGGCCTCGAGGTCACCGCCACGACGTCGGATGGGGTGATCGAGGCAGTGGAGCTCCCCGCGTCGAGGTTCGTCCTCGCCGTGCAATGGCATCCCGAACAGAGCTGGGATCGACGACCATTCGACGCGCTGGTCGAAGCGGCGAGGACGTACGCCGACGACCGAATTCGCCCGCCGGAGCGCGTGACCCGTAGCGCATGACGTGTGGCGCTTGAAGTAACGGACATGGCTCAGTCGCATATGGCTCAGTCGCATATGGCTCAGTCGGAAGAGGCGCAGTCAAATGCATCTCAGTCGCACGGGGTGCCCGTGGCCGGCAAGGTCGCCGTGGTGACCGGCGCCAGCCGAGGACTCGGTGCGGGGCTGGCGACGCACTTCGCCGCGTCGGGCATGCATCTGGGCTTGTGCGCACGCCACCGCCCAACGCTGGTGGCGCGGACACGGCCCACCGCTCACGACGGCCGCGTCGAGTCTGCCGAAGCTCCAGTCTGCGCCGCGGTCGACGTCGCCGACTACGACGCCGTGGCCAGGTTCGCCGACGTGGTGATCGCTCAATTCGGCCATATCGATCTATGGGTGAACAACGCGGGGCTGCTCGGCCCCGTCGCGGCGCTGGCCGAGGCGGATCCCATCGAGCTCGCATCGGTGATCGAGGTCAACGTCGTCGGCGTTCTCAACGGCTCGGCCGTCTTCGCCGACCACGTCCGACGCAGGACCGGTACCGGCGTGCTCGTCAACCTCTCCTCGGGCGCGGCCTCAAAGCCGTACTGGGGGTGGACGGCCTACTGTGCCTCCAAGGCGGCCGTCGACCACCTCACCCGAGTGGTCGCGCTCGAAGAGGAAGGCAACGGGCTCCTGGCGTTCTCCCTGTACCCCGGCCTGGTCGACACCGACATGCAAGCGGCCATCAGGGCGACGAGAGTGTCCGATTTTCCCGAAGGCCCGCGATTTCGCCGGGCGGCGGAGGAGAATCAGTTCAATTCACCGGCGTGGATTGCGGAGCATCTCCTCGCGCTCGCCTTCGCGCCGGGACGGGACCAGGAGCGGGAGCGGCAAGACGTGGTCGTACGTGTGCCGGATCAAACCGCCGCCCGATAGTCTCCCGGCATGGCCAACGGTGGCGCACGCAAGGTGATAAAGCCCGTTGCCGCGGCGGCGGTCACTCTGGGGACCATCGCGAGCATCTGGTGGTTCGCACTCAAGCCCCGTCGAAAGTCGAAGGATGTATCGACGAGCGTGAGCGCCGAGCCTGGTGTCGATGGCCGCGGTGAGGGCGATCGCAGCGAGGGGTAGTCCCTCACCCGTCCCTCGAAATCGCGGCAGCCGGTGGCGAACGGCGAGCCGGAATCGCTCCCCGGTGGCGTTGGGACCGCTCAACCTGCGCCAAGCTCGCGTATCAGTGCCGGCAGCAGCTCGCTGATCGATCCGCGTAGGACGACGTCAGCGAGGTCGTCCATCTCGGTCGGACCGCCGTTCACGATCACAACGACCGCCCCGTGTCGGACGGCCACTGGGACGAGACCAGCGGCCGGAAACACGCCGAGCGTCGAGCCCACGGCGAGCAGCAGGTCGCACCGAGCTGCGGCGTCCTCCGCGCGCATGAGGTCATCGGGCACGAGGGACTGTCCGAAGCTGATCGTGGCCGACTTGAGTATCCCGCCGCACACCGACTTCGGGGCGTCGTCGGTGGCAGCGCCGACGGGCGCGGGACGCAGGCACGTCGGGTCGTCTTCGCCGGCGCGCACGCGTGCGTGCACAGGCTCGCAGGGCTGACGATCGCCGCACCGCAGGCACACGACCTCGAGGGAGTTCCCGTGGATTTCGATCACCAGCGACGGGTCGGTTCCGGCCTTCTGATGGAGACGGTCGACGTTTTGGGTGACCAGTGTGTCGAGTCGGCCGCTCAGCTCGAGGGCGACCAGGGCCCGGTGACCGGCGTTGGGTTCGGAGTCCCACATGGGTGACGTCAGCCGGTTGCGCCAGGAGCGGCGACGCACCTCGGGATCGCTCAGATACGCCTCGATCGTGGCGGCTCTCTCCGCCGCGGGGTTCTTGGTCCAGAGCCCCTCGGGCCCACGAAAGTCCTGGATGCCCGAGTCCGTCGAGATGCCGGCCCCCGTCAGCACCACGATGCGCCGAGCTTGACGTAAGAGCGTGGCGGCCCTCTGGGTGGAGTCCGGCGCGACGTCAGGCATCACGGGCCATGCTGGCACCGGGGACGGGACCGTGCAGAGGCCGGAGAGGAGCCGTGCCGGATCCGAGACCACGAGAGGCTCAGAGGTAGCCACGGCCCGCACGGCTGGCACGCCGGCACGAACCGGATCCCCGGCGGGTAAGAATCGACCCATGCCTTTCGCCACTGTGAACCCTGCCACCGGCCAGACCGAGAAGGAGTTTCCTCCTCACACGCCCGAGGAGATCGACACGCTGGTCCAACGCGCCGCCGATGCCTTTCCGGCATACCGGGCAACCACGTACGCCGAACGGGCGCGATACCTGATCACGGCGGCCGAGTTGCTCGAGGGCGAGGTGCCGGACGTGGCCCGGATCCTGACGACCGAGATGGGCAAGACCTTTGCCTCAGCCAAGGCCGAGGTCTCCAAGTGCGCAGTCGGGCTGCGCTGGTTCGCCGACCATGGCGAGGAGCTTCTGGCGGACGAGCCCGTGACCACGGCGGCGTCAAGGTCCTATGTGCACTACGAGCCACTGGGCGTGGTGCTGGCCGTCATGCCGTGGAACTTTCCGCTTTGGCAGGTCATTCGCTTCGCTGCTCCCACGCTGATGGTCGGGAACTGCGGCCTTCTGAAGCACGCGTCCAACGTGCCGCAGACTGCAGCCGCGATCGAGGACCTTTTCCGCCGTGCCGGTCTCCCCGACGGTGTGTTCACCAATCTCTACATCGAGTCGAAGAACGTCGCGGCGCTCATCGAAGATCCGCGCATCGCGGCTGTCACGCTCACGGGGTCCGAGCAGGCCGGGATGTCCGTGGCCGCGGCCGCCGGGCACGCCCTCAAGAAGAGCGTGCTCGAACTGGGCGGGTCCGACCCCTTCATCGTCTTGCCCTCCGCCGACCTCGATGCATGTGTGCGCACCGCGGTCGCCGCCCGGGTTCAGAACAATGGACAGTCGTGCATCGCGGCCAAGCGGTTCATCGTGGCCGAGGCGGTCGCCGACGAGTTCCTGGCGCGCTTCACCACGGCCATGGACTCCCTTCAGGTTGGCGATCCGTTCGACCCTGCCTCCGACGTCGGACCGATCGTCACTGAAGCCCAGCGAGAGGAGCTGATCGGGCAGGTGGAGACCGCCCGGGCCCAGGGGGCGACCGTGCACGCCGGGGCACGCGTACCGGATGGCGGCGGGTGGTACTTCCCCCCGACGGTGCTCTCGGGCGTGACGATGGACATGCCGTTCGCTCGAGACGAGATCTTCGGCCCGGTCGCCATGGTGATACGGGTTCCGGACCTGGACGCCGCGCTCGTCGCCGCCAACGCCACCTCTTTCGGTCTCGGGTCGAGCGTGTGGACCTCCGACGACGACGAGGTGCGGCGGTGCATCGCCGGCATCGAGGCCGGCGCGGTCTTCGTCAACGCCATGGTGGCGTCGATGCCCGAGATGCCCTTCGGCGGCATCAAGCGCTCCGGCTTCGGGCGCGAGTTGGCCGAGCTCGGCCTCAAGGAGTTTGCGAACGCCAAGACCGTCTACGTCGCATGATCCCTGGTCCCGGGTGACGGTCGCCTATCTCGACCACGCGGCGACGGCACCGCTGAGAACAGGAGTCGCCGCAGCGATGGCGGAGGTCCTTGACGGTCCGCTCGGGAACCCAACCGGGAGCCACCCGCCGGCGCAGCGGGCCAAGCGCCTGCTCGAGGAGGCACGGGACGAGGTGGCGTCCTTTCTGCGTCGCGACCCCGGTGAGGTCGTTTTCACTTCCGGTGGTACCGAGTCCGCCAACCTGGCCGTGTTCGGGACGGTGGAAGCCGCCTTGGCGGAGCGACACGATGCGGTGCTCCTTGCCTCGGCGGTGGAGCATCCTGCCGTGCGGGAGTCTTGTCATGCGGCCAGTCGGATCGGAGCCGACGCACGAGAGCTCCCGGTCGATGCTGTCGGAGTCGTGGACCTCGATGCACTGGCTCGCTCGCTCTCGCCCCGCGTCGTGCTGGTGGCGGTCATGGCGGCGAACAACGAGACGGGGGTCGTGCAACCCGTTGACGAGGTCATCGACGCCGTCCGGCGGCGCGCACCCGGCGCTGCCGTCTTCAGCGACGCCGTCCAGGCCGCGCCACATCTGGACGTCGCAACGATGTGCGCCGGCGTCGATCTCGTCTCGCTGAGCGCACACAAGGTCGGCGGACCGGTGGGCGTGGGGGCGCTCGTCGTCAGCCCGACGGTTCCGTTGCTGCCCCGCCAGCACGGCGGCGGACAGGAACGTGATCGGCGGAGTGGCACGCAGGACGTGGTCGGAGCGGTGGGCATGGCCGCGGCACTGCGTGCCGTCGCGACGGAGCGCGCCGAGGCCTTGGCGTGGGTGACGGCACTACGAGACCGACTCGCCTCGGGCCTGCTCGCGTCCGTGCCGGGTGCTCTTCGCACCGTCCCGCCGGGCGTACCGGTGCTGCCCGGCCATCTCCATCTGTGCCTGCCCGGAATCGAGCGCGAGGAGTTGCTCGTCGCCCTGGGCGCGGCGGGTGTGTGCGCGTCGGGTGGGTCGTCCTGCGCCAGTGGTGCGCTCGAGCCGAGCCACGTGCTGGCGGCCATGGGGATTCCCCGGCTGGTCGCCGAGGGCGCAGTCCGGTTCACGATCGGCTCCACCACGACCGAAGCCGAGATCGACCGCGCCCTCGCCGTCGTGCCGGACGTCGTCGCGTCGTTGCGCGTCTGCTCCTGAGGACCGGTGGCACACTGGTGCCCATGCGAGTGCTCGTGGCGATGTCCGGCGGGGTCGACTCTTCGGTCGCGGCGGCGCTCCTGGTCGAGCAGGGCCACGATGTCGTCGGCGCCACGCTCAAGCTGTGGGGCGGGATCTCGGATTCAGGTTGTTGCTCGGTCGCCGACGTGGAGGACGCGCGCCGCGTCGCCCAGCAGATCGGGATCGAGCATCACGTCTTCAACCTCACCGAGGACTTCGAGCGTCATGTTGTGAATCCCTATGTCGAGGAGCACGCTCGGGGACGGACGCCCAACCCGTGTATCGAGTGCAACCGTGCGATGAAGTTCGATCGGCTGCTGCGGCGGGCGGATCGCCTCGGCTTCGAACGGCTGGCGACCGGGCATCATGCCCGCGTGACGACGGAGCGGCGCGAGCGAACGCAAGTCGAGCCCGACACCGTCGAGGCCGTGGACCGTCGAAACGGCGCGGCGCGGAGGGCGTCAGAGAGCGCATCGTCGGGACGAACGACTCGACCGGTGATGCGGCTGCGCCGGGGAGCCGACCCGGCCAAGGACCAGTCCTACGTGTTGTCCATGCTGGACCAGCAGTCCTTGGCCCGCATCGTGCTCCCGGTCGGCGAGATGACGAAGGACGAGGTGCGAGCACACGCCCGACGGCTCGGACTTCGCACGGCGGCCAAGCCCGACAGCCAGGATGTCTGCTTCATCGGACGCACCGAGGGCCGGCAGAGTTTCCTGGCCGGGAAGATGCACCTCCACCCTGGTCAGGTCGTCGACGGGGACGGTGCGCCCGCGGGCATGGTGGAAGCCGTCGAGTTGGTCACGGTCGGTCAGCGCAGGGGTATGGGTCACGGCATCGACGGCCGTCGGCGTTACGTGACGGCGGTGGACGTGGCGGCGCGCCCGCGTGACCGTGGGAACCGCTGAGGAAGCGTTGTGCCGCGCCGTGCTGTTGGCCGGGCCGACGGTCACCTGGGTCGACCGTCCGCTCGGCGCGGGCGACCGAGCCGTGGCGCAGGTCAGCGCCCACGGGCGGCCCGTTCCCTGCACGCTCGCTCACCACGAAGCCGGAGTTTCTGTGCAGTTCGACGTGCCGCAGCGGCCAGTGGCGCCGGGTCAGACGGTGGCGCTCTACGACGCGCTCGACCCGGACGCCGTGGCCGGCGCCGGCATCGCCGCCTGAGCGTGGCTGCCGCCGACGACGCCAGCCCTCCGCCCGGCGTGGCGGATCGCGCCGAGGAACTTCGCGCCCTGATCCGGCACCACAACACGCTGTACCACACCCTCGACGCACCCGAGATCCCAGACGCCGAGTACGACCTCCTCGTACTCGAGTTGCGCCGGCTGGAATCGACATACCCGTCGTTGGTGACACCCGACTCTCCGACCAACACCGTCGGCGCCTCACCGTCTGGTCTCTTCCAAGAAGTACGCCACCGCGTGCCGATGATGAGCCTCGACAACGCCTTCAGCGATGACGAGCTGCGCGCCTGGGGCGATCGCCTCCGTCGGCAGGACCCCTCGCTCGACCTCGAGTCACTGGCGTTCACCTGTGAGCCCAAGGTCGACGGCGTGGCGATGTCCCTCACCTACGAGAACGGCCGCTTCGTCCAGGCCGCCACGCGCGGCGACGGTGTCGTCGGCGAGGACGTCACCGCGAACGTCGCCACCGTGAAGGACGTGCCGCAGCAGCTGGCGAGCGCCGGAGGGCCCTATCCCGACGTGCTGGAAGTGCGCGGGGAGATCTACATGCCCGTCGCCGAGTTCGACGCGATGAACCAGCGGCAGGCGGACGCAGGCGAACGCCTCTTCGTCAACCCTCGGAACTCGGCGGCCGGCGCCCTGCGCCAGAAGGATCCGGGCATCACGGCAAAGCGGCCCCTGCACTTTTGGGCGTACCAAGTCGGCATCGTCGAAGGTGCGAGAGCCAAGAGCTCGTGGCCGGCGGCGACGCAGGCGGCGACCCTGGCGCAATTGAGATCGGCGGGATTCCCGGTCAGCCCCGACGCAGGGCTGGTCGAGGGCGTCTCGGCGGTCGTCGAGCGCTGTCGCGCGTTGGAGCAGGCTCGGCACTCAATGGCCTACGAGATAGACGGCGTGGTCGCCAAGGTGGACGACCTTGCACTCCACGCGGTGCTCGGTGCCACCTCTCGGGCCCCGAGGTGGGCGATCGCCTTCAAGTTCCCGCCCGAAGAACGCACGACGAAGCTTCTCAACATCATGGTGTCGATCGGCCGCACCGGCCGGGCGACGCCGTTCGCCCAGCTCGAGCCGGTCTTCGTCGGTGGCTCGACCGTTGGCGTGGCCACGCTGCACAACGAGGACCAAGTGGCCGCCAAGGACGTGCGGCCGGGGGATCTCGTCATTGTGCGGAAGGCGGGGGACGTGATCCCCGAAGTGGTCGGTCCAGTGCGTGACGGTCCTGGGGTCCCGGCGAGAAGAAAACCCAAATGGAAATTCCCCACCACGTGCCCGTCATGCGGGGAGCCGCTCGTTCGGCTACCCGGCGAGAGCGACACCTACTGCACGAACATCGACTGCCCGGCGCAACGGGTGCAACGGATCGCGCACTACGCGTCCCGTTCGGCCATGGACATTGAGGGACTCGGTGAGGAGCGCGTGGTCCAGCTCGTAAGCGCCGGTCTGATCGCCGATCCCGCCGACCTCTACCAGGTGACGGCGGAACAGCTCGTCGCACTCGAACGCTTCGGTGCGTTGTCGGCCGCGAACCTGGTCGGTGCGATCGACGCGTCCAAGTCACGGCCGCTGAGCCGGCTGCTCGTGGCGTTGGGGATTCGCCACGTCGGGCCGACGGGTGCCCGAGCCGTCGCCCGCGCCTTCGGCCGCCTCGAGGCGATTGAGGGGTGCAGCGGCGAAGAGTTGGCCGCGGTCGATGGGGTCGGCCCCGTGATCGCGGCCAGCCTGGCCGAGTTCCTCGCCGCAGAGACGAACGTCGCGGTCCTGGGCCGCCTCAAGGCGGCCGGAGTCAACACGGAAGAGCCGGGGGCCGCCGCGCCGGCCGGCGCAGGAGCCGGGGCGGCCGTCACCGGGGGGGCGGTCGGCGGCACAGCGAGGGGTCTGTCTCAGACCTTGGCCGGCAAGACCGTGGTCGTCACAGGGGCAGTACCCGGGTACACACGGGAGGGGGCGGAAGAGGCGATCGTGGCGCGGGGTGGGAAGTCCCCGAGCAGCGTGTCGAAGAAGACGTTCGTGCTCGTCGTCGGGGACGCGCCGGGCGCGAGCAAGTTGAAGAAGGCGGAGGAGGTCGGGATCGCGACGATCAGTGCGGAGTCGTTCGAGTCGTTGCTGCAGACCGGAGAACTGCCTCCGTGACCCGGGACCCGCGGCGGAGGCGGTTGGGTGAGGCACCGGTGGGTCCGGACGGCGGGCCTGCGGGGCGGCCGAGACGGCGGAACGAGAAGGGGTGTGCCGGCCCGGGTACCGCTCCGACGCCATGAGCCGGTCGTTCGGGAGCAGGGATTGCTGGTCGCAGGGCGTCCACCGGTGCGGGTGGCGGGATCGGTAGCGTAGGGGTCGCCCCGATGCCCCTGATCACAGATTCCATCGGCCGGGTCCTTGGGAAGCGGTACCGGCTGGTCTCCGCACTGGGCACCGGCGCTTCCGCCCACGTCTTCCTGGCGGAGGACGTGTCACTGCAGCGTCACGTCGCCGTCAAGGTCCTCCAGCCCGGATTGGCCACCGACGACTCCTTCCTCAAGCGCTTCCGGGCCGAGGCGCGCTCGGTGGCCTCGCTCAATCACCCGCACGTCCTGCGCGTGTTCGACTGGGGAGAGGACACGGACGGGCCGTATCTGGTGCTCGAGTATCTCGGCGGGGGCTCGTTCCGCGACCTGCTCGACCGAGGGGTACGGCTCTCGCACTCGCAGGCGGCCTCCATCGGGACGGAGGTGGCTCAAGGACTGGCCTACGCCCACGCCCGCGGGTTGGTGCACCGCGACATCAAGCCGGCGAACCTGCTCTTCGACGAGGAGGGACGGGTCCGCGTCGCGGACTTCGGCGTCGCCCGAGCGCTGGCCGAGGCGGCGTGGACGGAACCTGCGGGCGCCATGGTGGGGACGGCGCGCTACATGTCACCCGAGGCGGCCGAAGGCCGTCACGTGGACGGACGGGCCGATGTGTACTCGCTGGCGATCGTCCTCTACGAGGCGGTGACGGGCACGGTCCCCTTCGTCACCGACACGACGATGGGCACGCTCGCCGCTCGCATCGGGCAGCCGCTGCCACACCATCGCGACCTCGGACCCCTCGACGAAGTGCTCGGCCGGGCTGCCGCGCCGGACGTGACGACGCGGCTCGACGCGGCCGGCCTGGCAGCCCGGCTGGGCGCGTTGTCCAGTGCGCTCCCCACGCCTGCCCCGCTGCCGCTCGTCGTGAACCACGGCAGTGCGACAGCGCCGATCAACGGTTTCCGGGCTCCGGGCGTGGCCGAGCTGACCGAGGTGGCGGCGGTCACGGCGGCGGCCGGGACGGCGGCTGCGGCGGGTTCGGCGACGACCGCAAGCATGGCTGCGGCGGACGACGGCACAGTGGACGCAGGCGCGTCAGCGACGGCGACCGTGGCAGCCGCTGCGCCGGTCGGGACCCGGGCGGGTCCTGGTGAGATCTTCGACGCCGAACCCCACCCGGGCGCCGCCAAGACCCCTCCGCCGCCGCGGAAGGAGGCAAAGCGGTCGCACCGGCGGGCCTGGATTGTGGGCGCCGTGGTCGTCGTCGCCCTGCTCGTCGCCGGCGGGCTGGCGGCCGCCTTCCACGCCAAGGCGTTCACGCCGTCGCACCCGGTGCCCACGCTGACGGGACTCAGCCTCGAGGCAGCCCAGTCGGCGGCGTCCAAGGTTCACATGAACGTGCACCCGTCGGCGACAAGGGTGAAGTCCATCACGGTCGTGTCCGGAGACATCGTGGCGCAGAACCCCGCGGCGGGTACCTCGCAAAAGGAGGGGACGACCGTGACCGTCGTGCTCTCCAACGGCCCGCCCAACGTCACCGTGCCATCGCTCACCGGCATGACGTGCGCAGAGGCCACGACGACGTTGGAGGCTGCGCATTTCAAGGCCGTCTGCGCGCCGCCTCGTTACGACAACTCCACACCCGCAGGACAGCTCGTGCTGTGGTCGATCGGCTCCACGGCCAACCCGACGAAGGCTCCGTACGGCTCCCCCATCACCCTGGTGCCGTCGGAGGGCCACCCTCCGGTGCCCGTTCCCTCCATCCCGTCCGGCTACACCTTCGCCCAGGCGCAGGCTGCTCTCCAGGCCGTCGGCCTGACCGCAGCTCAGAACCCAGAGTCCAGCAACACCGTGCCCGCCGGCACCGTCATCGACACGTCTCCACCCAGCGGGACCCCGGCGCCCTACGGCTCGACGGTGACGGTCAACGTGTCCACCGGCCTGCCCACCACCCAGGTGCCCAACGTGCTGCAGGACACGGTGGCGCAGGCGACCACCGCGATCGAACAGGCCGGCCTGACCGTGTCGGGCGTATCGGGCAACCCGGGCAACAAAGTCGTGGGCACGAACCCCCCGATCGGATCGACCGTGAAGATCGGGTCGGCCGTCCAGCTGTTCACCCATTGATGACCCGTCCCGACTGCGACCTCTGCGAGGCGGCGCGTCTCTCGGAGTGGCACCACGAGGACGACGTGTGCTGGGTCGCCGACTGCGAGGTGTGCGGTGTGCCCATGGTGGTGTGGAAGCAGCACGGAGCAGCCCCGCCCGACGACGAGGTCGAGCACATGCTGGCGCAACTGACCCGCGTGTCCGACGCCCGTTTCGGTTCGGGCGAGTGGTCGGTCGACCGGGTGATGCGCCAGATCCCCGACCATTTCCACGCGCACGGACGCGACCCGAACTGGTGGTTCCGACGCTTCCGATGAGCTGACACCGCCGACGGACCGTCGCGGCGCGATCGGTCGGCGAAGAAGAAACGCTCTCCACGGGTGCCGGCGTATGAACGGTCTCGAGGCCCGTCGCGAGACCGTTCGCCACCTGATCTCCCCGAATTAGGCACCAGTAGGGTGTCCCGGGTGGAGAGCCCGACCACCGAGCGCACGGATGCGCTCCTCGACCCGCGCTATGACCCGGGCGGCGGCGCCATGGGGACCATGGGGGCGGACGGGTCCGTCGAGCTCAACTGGTTCACACTGCTGCACCGGCGGGTTTCGGCGAGAGCGGAACGGAGTCCGCGCTATCAGTGGTGGGCCCTCGTGGCGTTGCTGGCCGGGTTGTTGGCACTCAACATCACCTTCACCGTGTTCGTGGTCGCCTTGCCGACGGTCAAGGCGGACTTCCACACCAACTTGTCGGTCTTGGCGTGGGCCTCGACCGGACCGCTGCTCGCGTTCGGCATCGCGGCACCCTTCTTCGGCAAGGTCGGCGACCTCTTCGGACACCGGCGGCTCTACCAATTCGGTCTTGTGGGCGCGATGGTCAGCGCCGTCCTCACCGCGACCGCTCCGGACGTCGGGATGCTGCTCTTCGCACGGTGCCTCGACGGCGTCCAAGGTGCCGCGACCGGGACGGCGTCCATGGCCATCATCCTCGAGCTGTTCGCACCCGAGGACCGCGTCAAGGCGCTCGGCTGGTGGTCCCTGGTGGGTGCCGGCGGTCCCGTTCTGGGCGTGACGCTGGGTTCCCCCGTGATCCAGTACTTCGGCTGGCGGACGCTGTTCTGGGGACAGTTGGTGCTTCTCGTTCTCGCCTCCGCCGTCGTCGCCGTGCTGTTGCCGACGAGGAACCGGCACCGGAACCGGAACCAGGCCCGGAACCGGGACCGGGACGGGAACCGGGACCGGGACGGGAACCGGCGGTCATCGTGGGAAGGAATGGACTGGATCGGGAGCTGGACGCTGGCGGGCGGCGTCACCTCGGGGATGCTGGTGCTCAGCATCGGGCCCATCGTGGGATGGCGCTCGACTGGAGTAGTGATCGCCGGTGTGCTCGCAGTCGGACTCGGCGCCACTTTCGTGTGGCGTGAGCTGACGTTCGCGACGCCGCTCGTCCCGACCGCGTACTTCCGTCGGCGAAACGTCGTGTTCCCCCTCGCCACCAAGGCATTTTCGAGCTTCGCCTACTTCGGTGGCTTCTTCTTGTTCCCCCTGCTGATGGAGCAGGTGTACGGCTACAGCATC
Source organism: uncultured Acidimicrobiaceae bacterium (assembly GCA_963824445.1). GTDB lineage: Bacteria > Actinomycetota > Acidimicrobiia > Acidimicrobiales > RAAP-2 > Bog-473. Next base: position 375,479 of record CAWGPG010000008.1, read on the forward strand.
TCCCAGGTCGGCTTCTTGTCGGTGGCACGCCCGTTGGTGTTCGCGGTGAGCGCCCCCATCGCCGGGTACATGACGGTGCGCACGGGCGAGCGCGCCACCACGCTGTTCGGGACGGGCGTCCTCTTCGTCTCCATGGTGCTGTTCGCCACGCTCACCCTGAATTCCGGGATCGTCGTGGTGCTGATCGCGTTGGCCCTCTCGGGACTCGGGATGGGCGTGTCGATGCCGGCGACATCGTCGACCCTGTCGAACGAGCTGGACGAATCCGAGTACGGGGTCATGAGCGCCGCTGCGCTGTTAGCGGCGCAGGTCGGCGAGGTGGCAGGGATCCAAGCGGTGCTGACGATTCAGGAGAGCATCGGAAGGCAGGCACACCACCCGTCCGGGGTCCTGCACAGCTTCAGTGTCCCGTTCTGGATGGGCGCGGGGGCGGCAGCGGTGTCAGTGGTGTGCGCCTTCTTCATGCGACCGCTGGCCCGGGGTGCGCCCTCACGGGCGATGGTGGCCGATCCGGCCTGACGACGCGACGCGACACGCCGACTCGGATTCTCGGATTCAGGGTTTGTCGGCGACTCGAGGACGCCGCGCCCATCCCGGCTATTCGGTGATGTCGCGCAGTCGTGCGGCCATCTCGGCCGCGTTCGGGTCACTCGCCGCGGGCTGCGCCTGGAGCGCCATCAGCTTGGCCATGTCTCCCTCGACACGGACCTTTCCCTGCATGAAGGCCTGCATGCCGGCCTGGGGATTGCCCTCAATCAGGATGGCCTTCGCCGTGTCGTAGTCGACGGTCACCTTGAGGTCTTGATTCTCGATGTGGCCGGTGTCCATCACCAGGTCACCGGTGGAGGTGTCCACGTGGGCGTCGACGTCGGTGTCCTTGAAGGGCGCTCCTGTGACGACCAGGTTCATGCGGACGGGGTGCTCGATCGGGGGGACCTTGCCGTCGTACTCGGCCCGTATCTTGTGCGCCTCGACGAACCATTCGTCGCTCAGGAACGGGTAGGGCATGGCGTGCTCCTCTGATCCGTGTGGGAAAACAGCGTTGGTATCGGCATCGGCCGCCGGAACCCTACCCGGCGCGCCGGTAGGCTGCCCTTTCATGATTCCCGGCGCCGAGCCCTACTCCGCTACCGGCGACGGTCGGGGCGCGCTGGTGCTGCACGGGTTCACCGGCAATCCCCAGTCGATGCGCGAGATCGCCCTGGCGCTCGCCAACGCGGGACTCACCGTCGAGATGCCGCTCCTCCCCGGACACGGAACCGAGATGGCCGACATGCTCCCGACCCGCTGGGAGGACTGGTCGAATGCGGCCGAGGCGGCCTATAGCGACCTGGCGGCTCACTGCGATGCCGTGGCCGTCGTGGGGCTCTCGATGGGTGGCACACTGAGCGCCTGGCTGGCCCAGCGCCATGCCGACATCGCGGGCCTCGTCCTGGTCAACCCGCTCCTGATGTCGCCCGACGAAGCGACCGTGTCCTTCGTGCAGTCGATGGTCGACGGGGGGGAGGAGGTGGCACCCGGAATCGGTTCGGACATCGCCATGGAAGGCGTCGTCGAGTCCGCCTACGAGGGGCTGCCGCTGCGCGCTGCGTTGTCCCTCTTCGCCGCGGCGGGTGAAGTCGAGCGGGCTCTCGAGTCGGTCACCTGCCCGGTTCTCCTCTTCACCAGCCGGCAGGACCACGTCGTCGACCCGAAGTCGAGCGACCTCCTCGTGGCGCGGGCCAAGGGACCGGTCGAACAGGTCATGTTGGAGCGGAGCTATCACGTCGCGACCTTGGACTACGACAAGGACGAGATCGAGGCGCGCACGGTGGAATTCGTCACGTCCGTCCTGGCTCCGTCGTCGTCCCGTCCGTGAGCGCCGGCGAACTCACCCGTGACGACGTCGTCCACGTCGCGCGCCTGGCACGGCTGGACCTGAGCGACGAAGAGGTCGATCGCTTCACCGCGCAGTTGCGCACCGTGCTCGAGCATGCGGCCGACGTGGCCGCGCTCGACCTGTCGCACCTGCCCCCGTCGTCGCACCCGATCGTGCTCGAGAACGTGCTCCGGCCCGACGAGCCGCGACCCGGGCTCGACCGCGACGAGGCATTGGCAGGGGCACCCGCGGTCGAGAACCACCAATTCCGCGTCCCCCACATCGGCGGAGGTCCGTCGTGATGAACGCCCGGCCTCTGGCGGCGGCGGTTCGGTCAGGGGAGCGGACGGCGCGGGAGATCACGGAGGAGGCGCTGAGCGCGGTGGCGGCGGGCGACGGTGCACTGCACTGCTTCTTGTCGGTGTTCGAAGACGCCGCCTTGACCCGCGCCGACGTGGTCGATGCCATGGTGGCCGAAGGTCGCGACCCCGGGCCGCTGGCTGGTGTGCCGGTGGCACTCAAGGACAACCTGTGCACCAGGGGGGCGACGACGACCTGCGGGTCGCGCATCCTCGAACACTGGCGCCCACCGTATGACGCCACCGTCGTGACGGCGCTCGCCGGTGCGGGGGCGATCGTGCTGGGCAAGACGAACCTCGACGAGTTCGCCATGGGCAGTTCGACCGAGAACTCCGCCTTCGGCCCGACGCGCAACCCGCACGATCCCGACAAGGTGCCCGGCGGGAGCAGTGGCGGCTCGGCCGCGGCCGTCGCCGCCGGCTTCGTCCCGTTGGGCCTGGGCTCGGACACGGGCGGCTCAATCCGTCAACCCGCGGCATTGTGCGGCGTCGTCGGGATGAAGCCGACCTACGGGCGCGTCTCGCGGTACGGGCTCGTCGCCTTCGCCAGCTCCCTGGACCAGATCGGTCCATTCGCCATGTCGGTGGAGGACGCCGCACTCCTCTACGACGTGATCGCGGGGCACGACCCGCTCGACAGCACGTCGCTTCCGACGCGGTCGAACCGGCGCTGGTGGAGCTGGACGAGGGCGCGGAGGGGATCCGGGTCGGCGTGTGCCGCGACCTCATCGAGGGTTGTGCGCCCGACGTGGTGTCCCGGGTTCAGGAGGCGGCGGAGGTTCTCGCCGCAGCCGGCGCCAAGGTGGAGGACGTCTCGGTGCCCGAATTCACCTACGGCTTGTCGGCCTACTACCTCATCGCCCCGGCGGAGGCGTCGTCGAACTTGGCGCGCTACGACGGTGTGCGCTACGGACTGCGCGTCGACGCCGAGGACGTCGCCGCGATGAACACCGCAACGCGCACGGCCGGCTTCGGTCCCGAGGTGAAGCGCCGCATCATGCTCGGCACCTACGCGCTGTCGGCGGGTTACTACGACGCCTACTACGTCCAGGCGCAGCGCGTGCGCACGCTCGTGATGCGGGCCTTCGACCGGGCCTACGAATCGGTGGACGTGCTGCTGGGTGCGACCGCCCCGACCACCGCTTTCGCTCTCGGTGAGAAGGTCGACGACCCGATGGCGATGTACATGAACGACGTCTGCACCATCCCCTCGAACCTCTCGGGTCATCCGGCACTCTCGGTGCCCTTCGGCCGGGGAGACGACGGCTTGCCCGTCGGCGTGCAGGTTCTGGCGCCGGCCCTGGGCGAAGCGCTGCTGTTCCGCGTGGCCCGGGTGATCGAGGCGGGCGCATCGTGAGCGGGGGGAACGGGAATCGGAGCGGGAGCGGAGGCGTGGACACCAGCTGGGAGATGGTCGTCGGCCTCGAGGTCCACTGTGAGCTCGCAACGACGACGAAGCTCTTTTGCGGGTGCTTGAACGCGTTCGGCGACGAGCCGAACACGAACGTGTGCCCGGTCTGCCTTGGGCTGCCCGGCTCGTTGCCGGTGCTCAACGAGCAGGCGGTGGAGCTTGCCATGCGAATCGGGGCCGCCCTGCACTCCGAAGTCCGGCCTTCGGTGTTCGCCCGGAAGAACTACTTCTATCCCGACCAGGCCAAGGACTATCAGATCAGCCAGTACGACCAGCCTCTCAACTCGGGGGGGTGGCTCGAGCTGCCCGACGGCTCCAGGGTCGGGGTGACGCGCGCCCACATGGAGGAGGACACCGGCAAGTTGACGCACGTCGGCGCGAGCGGCCGGATCCACGCCGCCGAGCACGCGCTGGTCGATTACAACCGATCCGGCGTCCCGCTCGTCGAGATCGTGAGCGAGCCGGATATCCGCTCCGCCGCACAGGCGCGCGCGTACGCCGCGGAGCTGCGCAGCATCCTCGTCGCCACGGGCGCGTCCGACGGCCGGATGGAGGAGGGCTCCATGCGCGTCGACGCCAATGTGTCGGTCCGGCCGGCGGGTTCTGCTTCTTTCGGCACCCGGTGCGAAGTGAAGAATCTCAACTCGCTGCGCTCGCTGGGACGAGCGATCGACTACGAGATGGCGAGGCAGATCGCGGTGCTCGAGTCGGGCGGCCGCGTGGACCAGGAGACCCGCCACTGGGACGAGTCAGCCGGGCGCACCGAGCCCCTGCGCTCGAAGGAAGAGGCCAACGACTACCGCTACTTCCCCGAGCCCGACCTGGTGCCGCTTGCGCCCGACCAGGAGTGGCGGGCGCAGGTGCGGGCCTCTCTCGGGCCGATGCCAGCCGACCGCCGCGCCGGTCTTGCCGCCGCGCTCGGCGGGGATCCGAGCCCGGCGGAAACCGATCAGATTCACGCCGTGGTCGACCTCGGGTTGGACGGTCTGGTGACGGAAGCAACCGGAGCCGGAGCGCCGGCCGCGCTGGCGCTGGCCCGGGCGGCCAACGAGGTGGCGGCCCAGACCGAGGCGGCCGGACGGCTCGACCCGCCCGCATTCGCGTCACTGCTGCTCATGGAGTCGACCGGCAAGCTCTCTGCGACCCAGTCCAAGGCCGTCCTCGGTGTCCTCCTCGAGAGGGGCGGTGATCCGGCCGCACTGGCGGCAGACATGGGTTTCGAGGCTCTGGGCTCCGAGTCCCTCGTGGCCGCGCTCGACGAGATCGTCGCGGCCAATCCTGACGAGTGGTCCCGGTTCGTCGGCGGAGATCCGGGCGAGGCCAGAAATTGCAGGGCTTCTTCACCGGGGAGGTCATGAAGGCGACCAAGGGCAAGGCGAACGGCAAAGAGGTCGCGGCGGAGCTGTCCCGTCGCCGCGACGTCGGTCAGGAGCCGAGCGGTTCTTCGGTGTAACGCCTCAGTGTGGGTCCGACCCAGCGCGCGATCTGACGCGGGGATGCGGTCGAGATGGGCGGAACGCGCAGGACGTATCGGCTGAAGGCAACGCCCATCAGCTGAGACGAGACCAGCGCACGGCGCCGCGCCATCATGGCCCGACTCTCGCCGGGTTTGGAAGTGAGGATGCTCCAGACGCGCTCGGCCACGAACTCGCGGAAGGCGTCCGCCACAGCGGGCGACGCGGCCATGGCAGCTGCGCACGACGCGAAATCAGACCCCGTGCCCTCGGCCCGGTCCCACATGGTGAGGAAGCCCTCGACGTCCGCTGCGCCGGCTCCCGAGCCCGTCCCGGCGCCCTCCTTGACGACCCTGGGGTCGAAAGGCAGCGCCATGGCGGCGACGAAGAGGCTGGCCTTGCCGTCGAAGTAGTGGTGAACGAGGGCCGGGTCGACACTCGCCTCGCGTGCGATGCCCCGGAGGCTGGCGCGGTCGTAGCCCTGGGCCGCGAAGACGCGCCGCGCCGCCTCGATGATGTCGCCCCGGGTGTCGACGTTACCGGGACGCCGGCCGACTGCACTCATGTCCGTGCCGCCCCGAGTTGAGGTCCACAGAGGTCCTCACCGAATACGTGCCCACCAAATAGGTCTTCACTCAATGGGTCCTCACCAGATAGGTGCCTGCCAAATAGGTCTTCTCCAGAAAGGTATTCGCAAACGACGTATTCACCAAAGAGGTATTCACCAACGAGGAATTCTGTGGTACAACTCATCAGTGATGAATCTTACGGCATCCCACTCTCTTGGGGTGGGCTGGTGCACGCCGTGAGCCCTTCTCCTGCGGCCCGGGAGGAGACGGCGTTGGGCCGTCTGGCCGGGTTCTGCTACGACCGACGCCGCCGGGTGCTCACGCTGTGGCTCCTGGCCATCGTCGGATTCACCGTCGTCGCTCAGCTCGTCGGCACCCATTTCGAGAACAAGTTCACTTCGGGCAACACGGAGTCTCAGCAGGCAGCGAACCTGTTGAGCAGCAGGTTCCCGTCGCAGGCAGGCGACATCGCCGACGTGGTCTTCCACACGTCGACGCCGATTGCCGACAATCGCGCTGCGATCACCGGGGTGGTCGACTCGCTCCGTCCCTTGGCCCACGTCTCCTCCGTCACCAGCCCGTTCTCGGCCCTGGGAGCCCATCAGATCTCACCGCACGCGAACATCGCCTACGCCGTCGTCCAGTTCGACCAGCAGACGTCCGACCTGCAACCGGGCGCCATCAACGCCGTCATCAACACGGCGAGTGGAGCGGCACGTCCCGGTTTCCAGGTCGCGCTCGGTGGCCAGCCGATCTCGTCGGTCCAGAAGATCTCTCCGGGGGCGAGCGAGGGGATCGGCATCACTGCCGCCATGATCATCATGCTGCTGGCGTTCGGCTCCGTCGTCGCCATGGGCCTCCCGATCATCACGGCGCTCTTCGGTCTGGGCATCGGCGTCGCACTACTCGAACTGATCACTCACCTCCTCGTCGTACCGAACTTCTCCCCCGAGATGGCGGCGATGATCGGGATCGGAGTCGGCATCGACTACGCCCTGTTCATAGTGACCCGCTACCGGCAGGGAATCTTCGAGGGACGTGATCCACGCGATGCGGTCGTCACCTCACTCATGACTGCAGGCCGGTCAGTCATGTTCGCCGGTGGCACCGTCGTGATCTCGCTGTTTGGCCTCTTCCTCATCGGGCAGCCGTACATGATCGGACTGGCGTCGGCGTGCATCGCCGCCGTGTTCATGGTCCTCATCGCCGCCCTGACACTGCTGCCCGCCATGTTGGGCTTCGCCGGCGGGGCCATCGACAAGCTCCACATCCCCGGGCTGCTCCAGAGCGGCGGACCACCTCCCAAGCACAGCTTCTGGTACCGATGGAGCCGGCTGGTCCAACGGCGAGCCTGGATCACCGGGACCCTGGCCTTGGTGATCCTGCTGGTGCTCGCCATCCCGGTCTTCAGTATGCGCTTGGCCTTCACCGACGCCAGCAACGATCCGGCGAGCGCGACGACGAAGCAGGCCTACGACCTGCTGGCCAAGGGTTTCGGCGTTGGCTTCAATGGCCCCCTCATCATCGCCGTCGACATGCAAGGTCCCGCCGACGAGCCGACCGTGGCCCGGCTCGACGCGGCTCTGCGCTCGGGCATTCCCGACGTGGCGTTCGTGGCACCGCCTCAGTTCAACGCGGCCAAGACGGGAGCGGTCATCACGGTCGTCCCGAAGACGTCACCGCAGTCGGCCCAGACCACAACGCTGGTCCAGACCCTCCGTTCCGAGGTGATCCCCCCGGTGGTGCGCGGGACGGACGTGCGTGCCCTGGTCGGCGGCCAGACGGCCGGCGGCATCGACGCCGCCAACTTCTTGGGCAGCCGCCTTTTCCTCGTCATCGGCGCCGTGCTCATCCTGTCGTTCCTGTTGCTCATGACTCTCTTCCGCAGCGTGGTGCTGCCACTCAAGGCGGTGATCATGAACCTGCTGAGCGTCGGGGCCGCCTACGGCGTCATGGTCGCCGTGTTCCAGTGGGGGTGGGCCGGTCGGTTGATCGGCATCGGCGAGACCGGTCCGATCGATCCGTGGATCCCCGTGACGATGTTCACCATCCTCTTCGGGCTGTCGATGGACTACGAGGTCTTCCTTCTGTCGCGCATCCGGGAGGAGTGGCTGCGCACGCGGGAGAACGCGACGGCGGTCGCCGATGGTCTGGCCGTGACGGGCCGCATCATCACCGCCGCCGCGGCGATCATGTTCTGTGTCTTCGGGTCGTTCGTGATCAACGACCCCTTGCACATCCTCAGAGTGTTCGGGCTCGGCCTCGCCGTGGCCGTCCTGCTTGACGCAACCTTGGTGCGCATGGTCCTCGTGCCTTCGATCATGGAATTGCTCGGTCCCGTCAACTGGTGGATGCCGCGCTTCTTGGATCGGACCGTGCCGAAGATCGGCGTGGAGGTGACGCCGGAGCCGCCCAGACGGGTGCTCCCTGCTCCGGCCTGACGTTTCGGCCGGGGCCGTCGTGGGACGGCCCGTATGCTGGCCGCCATGAGCAAGGAGCACGACGAGCGCGTGGCCGCACCGAACGACGCGTCGCCTGTGTCAACGTTCGTGTCCCTCAACCCCGGGCGTGACGTGCAGAGGGTGGGCACGGCCGCATTCCTCGGCGAGGACATCGGAAAGGTCCACGACCCGGTGTGGGCGGTGATCGGAAATCTCGGAGACAGCCAGTGCTACTTGGGCGTTCCGGAAAAGGTGCAGGTTGTTCACGCCGCCCTGTCCCGCCGCGTGGCCGCTGACGACCTACCGGTCCGGTTGATTCCGCCCGCCTTCACCCTCGGGGTGTCGGACGGCCAGCTGAACGGCACCCCACAGATGCGCTTCTCGTTGGTGGGCCGAGAGCTCGTCCACGACGTGGCCGACATGCACCTCGCGGCGAACAGCGTTGCCGGCCTTATCGCCGTGGTGGCCTGCGACAAGCCTCCGGTGGGGACACTCGCCGCAGTGCTCGAGAACGACACACCGGCAGTGATCCTCTCCGACGGCCCGATCAAGCCGGGGATCGATCCCGAGACGGGTGAGCGGATCGACCTGGTGACGGCCTTTCAGGCGGTCGACCAGGACGCCGTGGTGCGCGCCCGGCTGGCACTCAGCGCCTGCCCGGGCCAGGGCAGCTGCGGCGGCATGTTCACGTACAACACCATGCAGACGTTCATCGCCGTACTCGGGCTCGAGCCCCTGCACATGGTGTCCCCGCCGTCAGACGACCCGCGCCGGTTGGCCCAGTTCCCCGACGAGCTGGTCGACTGCCTGCTCGCCATGACGAGCCGGGGTATCAGGCCGCGCGACATCGTGACGCCCTCGTCACTCAAGAACGCCTTGACGGTCGCCGTCGCCATGGGTGGATCCACCAACGTCGTGCTCCACAGCGTCGAGATCGCGCGCGCCGCCGGCATCGACCTGTGGGCCGACGTGCTCAGCCAGGACGACTTCAACCGGCTGGCGCGCCGCTTGCCGGTGCTGGTCAACATGCGTCCCTTCGGCGACTACTCCATGGTGGACGTCGACGCCAAGGGCGGTCTTCAGGTCATCGTGAAGGAGCTCTTGGAGGCCGACTTCCTCGACGGCGACGCCATCACCTGCACGGGCGAGACTTTGGCCGAGCAGCTGGCACGCCTGGACCCACCGCAACCAGACCAGGACGTGATCTTCGCGTTCGACAAGCCCTTCAAGGACACTGGCGGACTTCGTCTGCTGCGAGGGAACCTCGCTCCCGACGGTGGTGCGATCCTCAAGGTTGCTGGCCTCGAGGGCGGGGTACGTGACGGCGTCTTCACCGGCCGCGCCAGGGTGTTCAGCGGCGAACGCTCTCTCATTGAGGCCCTCGACCGGCACCCGGACAGCTTCAGCGACCACGACATGGTGGTCATCCGCTACGAAGGCCCTCGGGGCGCGCCGGGCATGCCAGAGCTGCTCGATCCGACCTCGCGCATCACGGCGCTTTGCCGGGAGCGCCACATCACCATCGCGTTGATGACGGACGCGCGGTTCTCAGGTGGATCGGTCGGTCTGGTCATCGGCCACGTCGGGCCCGAAGCGATCCTCGGAGGACCGATCGCGCTGGTCGAGGATGGTGATTCCATCGTGGTCGACCTGAACAATGACCGGATCGACTGTACGGAACTCGACGAGCCCGGTGTGTCCGAACGACGGACGGCCGAATGGCGGGCCCAGTGCGAGGGAAACGGCGGCATCCACCCGGACGCCGCAACGGTGACGGACCGGGTTCTGGCGCGGATGCGGGCGACCGCTCTGCCCGCTCTCCTCGGTGCCGGCATGGCGACACCATCGCCGACCTGACGGTTGGGCGGCCGCGGCCATCCAGAGCTCAGTGCAGCGAGAGCCTCGGGAGGTCATCTTGGCCGGAATTTCCGCGTCGGGACGGTGGTGGTCATCCGCTACCCGGTGACCGACGGCCGCTTCAGAGGAGGCACCCATGGGTTCTGTGTCGGTCATGTCGCGCCGGAGGCGGTCCACGGCGGGCCGATTGCCCTGGTGCGCGACGGGGTCCGCATCGTGATCGATGTGACGGCCCACCGCATCGACCTCGACCTCGACCTCGACGTCGACGAGCTCGCCCAGCGGGGGGGAGCTCAAGTGGTTCGAACCCCGCGATACATCGGGTGTCATGGTCAAGTTCGCCCCGCCTCATGTCGGGCGCCGACCGTGGACCGGTCACGCAGTCGCCGGAGGCGACACCGGCTCGAGGTGGGCAGACTGTCCACTGTGACCGGAACCCGATACGCCAGGACGGCGGACGGCGGTCACGTAGCGTTCCAGATCGTCGGCCAGGGCCCGACTGACCTCGTCTGTGTCGGCTACGGCAACCTCATCTCCATCGATCTGCGGGACGAGGAGCCTCACGTCCGTCGGTTCGAGGGCCGGCTGGCCTCTTTCAGCCGGTTCATCCGCTTCGACCCGAGGGGGATCGGCCTCTCCGATGCGCCTCCGCCCGGCGTCTCGCCCGATCCCGAGCTTCTGGCGGACGACATCGTCGCCGTGCTCGATGCCGCCGGCTCCCCGCGGGCGTCGCTCTTCGCCGTGGGCAGCTCCGGGCTGGCCGCGATGCTCGCCGCCGCCATGCACCCGGGCCGCATCTCGTCCTTGGTGTTGTTCAATTGCTACGCGCGTCTGCTTCGCGAAGACGATTACCCCCAGGGGCTGCGGCCGGAAATTCTGGACCAGTTCCTGGAATCCGTGCTCGAACTCGATGACGCGGCCGAAACCTCGATCGACGATGTCCAACTCCTCGCCGCGAGCCTGGCCGGAGATCCCGCGTTCCGCGAGTGGTGGGCGCAGGCGGGCAGGCGGAGCGCGAGTCCGGCGACGGCCCGCGCCTCGCTGCAGGCGTCCTTCTCCGGAGACGTCCGCTCTTCGCTGCCGTTGATCGAGGCCCCGACCCTGGTGCTCCACCGCGACCCGAGCCTGTTCTCGGTTGGGCACGCCCACTACCTGGCCGAGATGATCGCAGGAGCACGATTGGTCGTCCTCCCTGGCGGCGACCACCTGCCCTACGGCGTGGACGTCGACATGGTCGTCGACGAAATCGAAGAGTTCCTGACTGGTGTCCGCGGCGGCGCCGCGACCGACCGGGTGCTGATGACGGTGCTCTTCACGGACATCGTGAGCTCGACCGAGCTCGCCTCTCGTTCGGGGGATCGTCCATGGCACCAGCTTCTCGATTCGCACGACGCGATGGTGCGGGCGGAGCTGAGGCGCTTCGGAGGACGCGCCGTGAAGACGACGGGCGACGGGATCCTGGCGACCTTCGACGGGCCGGCCCGCGCCATACGGTGTGCCCAGTCGATCTGTGCCGCCGCCCGGGGCCTGGGGATAGAGGTTCGGGCAGGCCTCCACACGGGCGAGGTGGAGGTGCGGGGTGACGACGTCGGGGGAATCGCCGTGCACCTCGCACAACGCGTCTCCTCCCGCGCCGGACCCAGCGAGGTGCTCGTCTCGCGCACGGTGGTGGATCTCGTGGTCGGGTCAGGCCTCGAGTTCGACGACCGCGGCGGGCACGAGCTCAAGGGCATCGAGGGCATGTGGGGACTGTTCGCCGTCCGGGGCTGAAGGGTGCTCGTCCCTATGTCGGCGCATCCAGCCGCCCAGGGGCGTCGTGGGCTGTACGCAAGCGTGTCCGGGGACCGGGGTTGTCCGCGGCCCACCGCCGTGACACAATGACGACCTCATGCAGGCACGTTCCACCCGGCTCGAGATCCTGGTAATCGTAACGTAGGCGCGCGCCGACACCGCACCGCGCGCCTACCGACCTCCCGCACCTGGGAGGTCTTTTCAATTCCAGGACCGATTCGATCTCACGACCCGTTCGACCGACACGAGAGCACAGCAGGGGAGCACCAGATGAAGCTGACAGGGGCACAGGCCCTGATCAAGAGCCTCGAGATGCAAGGGGTCGACGTCATGTTCGGCCTGCCCGGTGGTGCCATCCTCCCGGTCTACGACCCGATCATCGACTCCTCCATCCGCCACGTCCTGGTGCGTCACGAGCAGGGTGCCGGTCACATGGCGGAGGGTTACGCCATGGTGACCGGTCGGCCCGGTGTCGCCATGGTGACCAGCGGACCCGGGGCGACCAACATCGTCACGCCGCTGGCCAACGCCTACATGGACTCGACGCCACTCATCGTGATCTCGGGGCAGGTGGCGACGCCCGCCATCGGCACGGACGCCTTCCAGGAGTGCGACATCACCGGCGTCACCATGGGCATCACCAAACACAACTGGCTGATCAAGGACGTGCAGGACATTCCCCGGGTGGTGGCGGCCGCGTTCCACGTCGCGACGACGGGCCGCCCCGGACCGGTGCTGATCGACCTGCCGAAGGACATCTCCAACGCGCCCATGGATTGGTACTGGCCCACGTCGGTCGACGAGCTGGATCTGCCGGGATACCACCCCGTGACCTTTGGCGACCCGGTTCTGGTGGGACACGCGGCCGAGCTCATCGCCGAGGCGCGCCGCCCCGTCCTGTACGTCGGAGGGGGTGTGCTCAAGGCGAGGGCATCCGAAGCACTCCGTGTCCTCGCCGAGCGAACCGGGATCCCGGTCGTCACGACGCTGATGGCCCGTGGTGCCTTTCCGGACGCCCACCCCCTTGCACTCGGTATGCCCGGCATGCACGGCCACTACACCGCGGTGACGGCGATGCAGCGCAGCGACCTGTTGATCAACCTCGGAGCACGTTTCGACGACCGGGTCACGGGCAAGATCAGCTCCTTCGCTCCCGAGGCCAAGGTCATCCACGTGGACATCGACCCGGCCGAGCTGGGCAAGGTTCGCGTGCCCGATGTCGGGATCGCCGGCGACTGCCGTCTGGTGGTCGAGGAGCTGCTCCTCGCCATGGACGCCCGGGGCGATCGCCCTGTGGTCCCGGACCTCGAGCCCTGGTGGGGCCAGATCCGCGAATGGCAGGAGACCTTCCCGCTGCATTACTCGGACGAGGACGGCAGGGTCATCAAGCCGCAGAATGTGGTCGAGCAGCTCTGGGAGTCGGCGCCGGTCGACACCATCGTCGTGGCGGGTGTCGGGCAGCACCAGATGTGGGCCTCGCAGTACTGGAAGTTCGAGTATCCCTACACGTGGGTCAACTCCGGCGGGGCCGGCACCATGGGCTTCGCCGTACCGGCGTCCATCGGCGCCAAGGTGGGACGTCCGGACCGGACCGTCTGGGCCATCGACGGCGACGGGTGCTTCCAGATGACCGCTCAGGAGCTCGTCACGGCCAGCGCGGAGCAGATCCCGGTCAAGATCGCCATCCTCAACAACGCCTACCTCGGCATGGTGCGCCAGTGGCAGGAGATGTTCTACGAGGAGCGGTACTCCGAGGTCTACCTCTCACCCGACCTCCCTGACTACGTGAAATGGGCCGAGGCGATGGGGTGCGTCGGCATCCGGGCGGAATCGCCCGAGGACGTGGGTCCGGCCATTGAGAAGGCCAATGCGATCGACGACCGGCCGGTGGTCGTCGACTTCCGCATCGACGCCTTCGAGAAGGTGTTCCCGATGGTGGCGGCAGGCGCCTCGAACGACGACATCGTGGTGCATCCGGACCAGATTCCGGCGGCGTCATGACGACGCAGCTGACGTCCATTCCGGGCGGCAAGGCGCCCGCGCCGCGCCACCACATCCTTTCGGTGCTGGTCGAGAACAAGGCGGGAGTCCTCGCCCGCGTGGCGGGTCTGTTCAGCCGTCGGGGCTTCAACATCTACTCCCTGGCGGTCGCGCCGACGGACGAGGACGAGCACTTCAGCCGGATCACCATCGTGGTGGACGTGGAATCAGCTCCCCTCGAACAGGTGATCATGCAGCTCGACAAGCTGGTCAACGTCGTTTCCATCGGTGAGCTTTCCCCAGCCGAGGCAGTTGAGCGGGAACTGCTGCTGGTGACGGTGGCAGCGGCGTCGGCCGAGCGCTCACAGGTGATTGAGCTGGTCGGCGTGTTCGGCGGTGAAGTCGTGAGCGTGGGCGCCGACAGACTGACCGTGATGGTGGCGGGTCCACCGGAGAAGATCGACGACTTCGAGGGACTCCTCGAGCAGTACACCGTTGTGGAGCTCCAGCGGACGGGTCGCGTCGCTCTGCCTAAGCTGGGACGCCACTGATTTCGATTGATTCCTGCTGAATGAGGACGAGCATGACCGACCGATCGCGATCGTGGACGACAGAGCACGATCGGGCACGACAAAGAGGGAAGAACTGACACCATGGCCACGCTGTATTACGAATCCGACGCCGATCCCACGCTGATCGCCGGGCGCAAGGTCGCCATCCTCGGCTACGGCTCGCAGGGTCACGCGCACTCGCTCAACCTGCTGGAATCAGGAGTTGACGTCCGGGTGGCGCTGCGCGAGGGCAGCTCGAGCCGGCGCAAGGCGGAAGACGCCGGGCTGCGCGTCACGTCGTTGGCCGACGCGGCCGCCGAAGCGGATGTCGATCATGATCCTGTTGCCCGACACCGAGCAGAAGGCCGCGTACGACGAGTTCGTCGCGCCGAACCTGAACGATGGTGACATGCTCATGTTCGCCCACGGGTTCAACATCCGCTTCAAGCAAATCGTGCCTCCTCCCGGCGTCGACGTGACCATGGTGGCGCCGAAGGGACCGGGACACCTCGTCCGCCGGACGTACACCGAGGGCGGCGGTGTCCCGTCCCTCGTGGCCGTGCACCAGGACGCGACGGGAAAGGCTCGCGACCTCGCGCTGTCCTACGCCTACGCCATCGGCGCGACTCGGGCGGGCGTGCTCGACACCACCTTCGACGAGGAGACCGAGACCGATCTCTTCGGCGAGCAGGTGGTGCTCTGCGGCGGCCTCACCGCGCTGGTGACCGCCGGATTCGAGACCTTGGTCAACGCGGGCTATCAGCCCGAGTCGGCGTACTTCGAGTGCCTGCACGAGCTGAAGCTCATCGTGGACCTGATGTACGAGCAGGGGATCGCGGGCATGCGCTACTCCATCTCGGACACCGCCGAGTACGGGGACCTGACCCGTGGGCCACGCGTCATCGACGACGCGGTGCGGGCCCAGATGCAGACCATCCTCGACGACATCCGCAGCGGAGCATTCGCCGAAGAGTGGATCGCCGAGAACAAGGCGGGACGGCCTCGTTTCAAGGCGTTGCGCGCCGCCGGCCAGGCTCACCAGATCGAGACCGTCGGACAAGAGCTCCGGGCGATGATGCCCTTCATCTCCGCCGGGAAGACTCGGGTGCAGGACGCCTCCGGAGGCTGACGAAGGCCACTTGAGCTGCGTTTTTACGGCGAGGAGTGAGAACGGTCTTGACCTGACATCAAAGTGATGTCACAATGACATTGTGAAGATGTCACTCGCGGTAGAAAGCCTGCGCGGCGACGTACGAGCCATCGGAGAGCTCGGCGACGAGACCGTGGCCGAGGTGGCCGACAGGATCGCAACCCTGCTGTCACGGTCCGTCGCGGCGGTCCTCCTCGACCTCCTTTCCCAGGCGGCGGCGGAGCTGTCGTCCGAGCTTCCCGGCGGCCGGGTAGAGGTGCGTGTCTCGGGCGACGACGTCAACCTCGCCTACGTGGCCGAGGATCCCGTCGGGGCTGGGGCCGCCGGCGAACCCGAGGGGGAGCTCACGGCCCGGATCTCCTTGCGTCTCAGCGAGGGGCTGAAGCTCCGGGTCGAACAGGCGGCCACGTCCGACAGCCTCTCAGTCAACAGCTTCATCATCCGGACGCTCGATCGCAGTACCACCCAGAGCACGCGCACCAGCCGAGTCGGCACTCGACTCCGCGGGTTCGCCGTCACCTGAAAGGAGAAGAGAAATGACCATAGAACGCACGTACGAGACACCGAAGCCGGTGCATCTCTCCGTCCAGAACGAATCCGGGCTCGTCACGGTCGTGGCCGACGCCAGAGACACGACCGACGTGATGGTGAGCGCCGACTCGCCCGCCGCTGAGGACCTCGTCGAGCGGACCATTGTGGAATGCCGTGGCAATCAGGTCGTCGTGAAGGTCCCGCGCCAGGGCAAGGGTTTCTTCCGGCAATCCGGAGTCACAGTCCGGGTCTGCCTGCCGGAGCGCAGCGACGTGACCGTTGCCACCGCCTCGGCCGACATCGACGTGACTGGCCTGATCGGGACGGCGGACATCACGACCGCCAGCGGTGACGTCACGACGGACGACGTCTCCGGAGAGGTCCGTGCCCAGACGGCCAGTGGAAACGTCACCGTGGGTAACGTCGGCGGCGAGCTCCGCATAGCCACCGCATCGGGAGACCTGCGTTGCTCCGCCGTGAGTAACCGCGCCAGCTTCTCGTCGGCATCCGGTGACGTCGAGATCGGTTTGGCGCGGGACCGGGTGGACGTGAAGACGACCTCGGGCACCGCACGCCTCGGCGAGCTCGACGGCGGCGCCGAAATCGTCAACATGTCCGGGGACGTGCGCGTGCTCTCCCTCTCGGCCGGGACCGTGCGCGTGCGATCCGTCTCCGGTGGGGTCTCCGTCGGCGTGGCGGAAGGAGTGGAGCTGCACGTCGACGTGCAAACCATGTCGGGGCGGGTCCACTCGGACATTCAGCTCGACGACGCGCCCGTTCCAGGACATACAGGACGGCGTGCGGAGCTGAGCGTGCGCACCGTCTCCGGAGACATCGAGATGGAACGGGCA
Organism: uncultured Acidimicrobiaceae bacterium; assembly: GCA_963824445.1. Taxonomy (GTDB): domain Bacteria; phylum Actinomycetota; class Acidimicrobiia; order Acidimicrobiales; family RAAP-2; genus Bog-473. Next base: position 392,282 of record CAWGPG010000008.1, read on the forward strand.
GTGGTTCCGGTCGCCTGAAAAGAGATCCGGTCGGAAATACCCTGCCGCTACAACGATCCTTGTAGGAGGTGCGACATGAGGCAGACGAGGCTGAAGGATCCGCCCGACTACGTGGAACGACGAGAGGAGCTCCGCCGAGCCGAAGTCGATCTCATGCGTCAGCGAGAGCACGTGGCGTCGCTCCGTCGCCAGTTGCCCTCCGGTGCGCATGTGGAGGATTACGAGTTCCTCGAGGGGCCGAGGAACCTCCGTGACGGCGACGAACCGGTGAAGACGGTACGCCTCAGTGAACTGTTCAGCACGCCAGATCGGGCGTTGGTGATCCAACACGTCATGTTCGGGAAGCGTCAAACGTCGCCGTGCCCCATGTGCACCATGTGGGTCGACGGGTTGGACGCGGTGGTGCCGCACATCGAGCAACAGGCGGACTTCGTCGTCGCATCGGCGGCCGACCCGGCATCGCTGCGGGCGCATGCACGCGGCCGTGGCTGGCAGAACGTCCGTCTACTCAGCTGCGGTGCGTCGAGCTTCCAATACGACTTCTGCGCCGAGGACGAGGAGGGCAACCAGAATTCAACGTTCTCGGTGTTCACGCTCGATGCCGACGGTCGCCCTCGCCACTTCTACTCGAGCCATCCCCAGATGGCGGACGACGTGCAGGAACGGGGCATCGACCTCATGTCGCCCGTATGGAACGTGTTGGATCTGACTCCGAGGGGACGGGGCGACTGGTACGCCAACCTCGAGTACTGACCCGAGGACGGCACTCGGCGTCAGACTCCCGCACGCTCCGCTCAGCAGCGGCAGGGACGAGCCGTTCCCGACACGAGCCGGCTCCCGTAGGGTGGCCGCATGTGCAGGAACATCACCACGCTCCGCGGCCTGACCCCGTCCGCGACATCGGAGGAGATCGAGGCTGCGGCACGCCAATACGTGCGGAAGGTCAGCGGCGTTCAGTCAACGTCGGCCCAGACCGAGGAGGCATTCGAAAAGGCGGTCGACGTCATCGCCAGGGCAACGGCGGTGCTGCTCGACGCCCTGCCGCCTCGCAAACAACCTCCTCCGACCCTGCCTCCACTCCGCCGGCGTGCCGCACAGGCAGCAGCCGTCCAGGTCGGCGGTTCGAACTGAACGAATATGCCTTGACGGCTATATGTCTCTCGAGGCATACTAGCCCGAGTGACAAGCACGTTCGAGGTCCTCGCCGAGGAGAGCCGTCGTCGGATCCTCGACCTTCTCGTCGAGGACGAGAAGTCCGTGGGGGATCTGGTCGAGTTGCTGTCACTGAGCCAGCCTGCGGTCTCCAAGCACCTGAAGGTGTTGCGCCACGCCGGCCTCGTGGATTCGCGCCCCGACGCCCAGCGCCGCATCTACCGAGTCCGGCCCGAGCCGCTTCGCGACGTGGACGAGTGGCTGGAGCCCTACCGGCGGGCCTGGAACCGGCACCTCGATTCCCTCGAACACCACCTCGACACCGTGAGGCCCCCTGAAGCAGAGACGCCGCGATGAACGACGAGGGAACCTTGGAGCGCAACGGTGCCCTCTCCGTGCTCCGCTTCCGACGCCACCTGGCCCATCCTCCGTCCACGGTGTGGGCCGCGCTGACCGAGGACGACCACCTCGCCGCGTGGTTCCCGACGACGATCGAGGGCGAGCGCGTGGCTGGCGCGCCGCTCCGCTTCTCCTTCCGCGAGTCCGAGGGAGCACCCTTCGACGGAGAGATGACCAGTTACGACCCGCCGAAGGTCTTGGAGCTGCGGTGGGGGGACGACATTCTCCGTTTCGAGCTGAGTCCGCAATCCGAGCTCGGACAGGAGGGATGTGTCCTCACCTTGACGGTCACCTTCCCCGAGAACGGCAAGGCGGCGCGGCGACGCAGCAGGGTGGCACGTGTGCTTGGAGCAATTGGCCTCCGTGTGCGACGGGAGCACGCCGCCGTGGGATCCGGCCGAACGCTGGCGAGTCGTGCACCCCCGCTATGTCGAGCGGCTGGGGCCCGAGGCGTCGGCGATCGGACCCCCGGAGGAATGGGAGCGGGCGCACGCCGATGATGCAACCGACGGCGATCGTCAATCAGTGACCCGAGACCCGCAGCCGTAGCTCCGTCAAGCCGCGCAAGGTGAAGCTCTGGCGCCAGTGCGGCTCGGTGTCGAGGAGCTCGAGCGAGGGAAACCGTGCTAACAGCGCGTTGAACGCGATCTCCCCCTCCATGCGGGCGAGCGGTGCACCGATGCAATGGTGGGCGCCCCAGCCGAAGCTCAAGGGAACGTTGTCGAGGCGTCGCAGATCCAGTCTCTCGGGATCCTCGAAGTGAGCCGGATCGCGGTTGGCAGCTCCTTGGAGTACGACGACGCGATCGCCTCGGACGAGGGGTTCGCCCTGCAGGTCCGCCGGCTCGAGCGCAGTACGCAAGTTGAACTGCACCGGGCTGTCGAACCGCAACAGCTCCTCGACGGCCGACGAGGCGATCTGAGGGTCCGATCGCCAGTCCTGCAGTTGCTCGGGATGTTCCAGAAGGGCCAAGAGCCCGTTGCCGAGGAGGTTCGTGGTCGTCTCGAAACCGGCGGCGAAGAGCAAGATGGCCGTCGACGCGATTTCGTCGTCCGTGAGTCTGTCGTCGCTTTCTCCGCTCTCGACGAGCGAGCTCAAAAGGTCGTCTTGCGGTCGGTGCCGCCGCTCCTCCAGCAGGGACGCGAAGTACTCCCCGAGAGTCGTGAGAGCCGCGATCGCCGCATCGGTCTCCTCGCTGCTGAGCATCGGCTCGATGCCTTTGGCTGCCGCTCTCACGTCTGGCTGCAGGGACGCCCGATCGGCGGGGGGCACCCCGACGAGTTCGCCGATGACGGCCATCGGCAGCGGGAGCGCGAATTGGGACATGAAGTCCACGTCACCCAGGTCGGACATGGTGTCGAGAAGCTCGGTCACGAGCGCGTGCACCGCGGGGCGGAGACGCTCGACCTGGCGCGGAGTGAACGAGCGCGAGACGAGGCGGCGCAGCCGGGTGTGGTCAGGCGGGTCCGACATCAGCATGTTGTGTTGCGACATCTCGAGGAACTCGCCGCGCCGGGTTCCGCCGTCACCGAAGAGGTTCGCCGACGCATCCTCGACTCCCACCCCGCGCCCGAGCCTCGGGTCGCGCAGCACGGCCTGGCACTCGTCGTAGCCGGTCACGACGTAGGGGCCGAACGACGTCCGGCTCACCCGTGCCTCGCCGCGCATCTGCTGGTACAGCGGGTAAGGGTTTGCCTGACCCTGCGGGGTGGCGATGACCTCGAGGAGCAGGGCGTCGAGCGGGGACTCGATGCGATGGCCACAGTGCTGATCCCTAACCAGTGATCACGGCGTCGCGAGGACTCCCGCCCATGTCGGAGGACTTTACCAAGCCGCCGACGTCGTCAGCCGAGAGCGGACGGCGCGAGGGGTGGGTGGCGGAGCGGACTGCGATGCCCCGCGACAGGAGGCGATGCACGAGACATCGGCCGGTCCGCTGTGCTCAAGTGAAGGTGTGAACGAAGGTGTGAGCATGAAGGGAAAGGTCGTCGTCATGACCGGGTCCAACGTGGGCATCGGGCTCGAGACAGCGGTCGGAGTGGCCGGTCTCGAGGCTACGACCGTGCTGGCCTGCCGCAACGAGGCCAAGGCGACGGCGGCCGCCGCAGAAGTGACCCAGAGGACGTGGAACGACGACGTCCATGTCGTGCGGCTGGACTTGGGCGACCTGGATTCCGTCCGTGCCGCGGCCGAAGAGATCCTGAGGCGCTGGGAGCGCCTCGACGTGCTGGTGAACAACGCCGGGGGCACGTGGACGCAGCGCCAGCTCACCGCTCAAGGTTTTGAGCAGACGTTCGGCGTCAACCACCTGGGGCACTTCTACCTGACCAATCTTCTGCTCGAGCGGCTGCCGCGCCACGGCTCCGTCACGGATCGTCAGCCTCACGTCGGTCGGCCATCACGCCGCGTGGAAGGGCATGCGGCTTCGACGATCTCCAGAGCGAGAACGGCTACGAGGGGTTCGAGGCCTATTGCCGCTCCAAACTGGCCAACCTGCTGTTCACCCGCGAAGTCGCCCGCAGGCTCCAGGGCAGCGGGGTCACGGCCAACGCCGCCCATCCCGGCCCGGTGCGCAGCGGTTTCGGCATGGACGGCGACCTGACCGGCTTCAGTGGGTGGGGCCTCCGCGTGGTGCGACCATTCGAGATCAGTCCGCGGCGGGGGGCCAGGACCTCGATCTTCCTGGCGACGTCACCCGAGGTGGCGAACAAGACGGGCATGTACTGGGTGCGCTCCAAGCCAGGTCACATGAGCCGGCAGGCGCACGACGACGCGGCAGCGGCGAGGCTGTGGGAGGAGAGCGAGAAGCTTTGCGCCTCGGCCGGGTTCGCCGCTGGCCTGAACGACCACTGGCGTCAGTCGGCCAGCGCGCCCACCACGTGGTTGATGCACCCGCACAGCGAGGCCACGTCGTCGGGCTCGATGGCGGGGAACATGGCGATGCGGAGCTGGTTGCGGCCGAGCTTGCGGTAGGGCTCGGTGTCGACGATGCCGTTGGCCCGCAGAACCGCCGCCACGGCCGAAGCGTCGACGGCGTCGACGAAGTCGATGGTGCCGACGACGTGGCTGCGGTCCGCCGGGTTCTCGACGAACGGCCGCGCGAAGCCGGACTGCTCGGCCCAGGTGTAGAGGATCTCGGCCGAGCGGTCGCAGCGCGACGCGGTCCACTCGAGGCCGCCGTTGCCGTTCATCCAGTCGAGCTGCTCGGCCAGGAGGAAGATGGTGGCCAGCGCCGGCGTGTTGTAGGTCTGGTCCAGCACCGAGTTGTCCACCGCGGTCTTGAGGTCGAGGAACGTCGGGATCCAACGCCCCGACGCGGCGATCCGCTCGACGCGTTCGAGCGCGGCCGGCGACATCGAGGGCGATCCAGAGGCCGCCGTCGCTGGCGAAGCACTTCTGCGGGGCCAGGTAGTAGACGTCGAACTGCGACGGGTCGACCCGCAGCCCACCTGCGGCCGAGGTCCCGTCCACCGCGACGAGCCCGCCACCCGCCGGCGGGAGCGACCGCGCCGCCGGGCCGGCGCGATCGGCATGGCCACCCCGGTGGAGGTCTCGTTGTGGGTCAGGCGCGTAGAGGTCGACCGCGGCGTCGGCCACGCGGCAGCGGGTGGGTGCCGACCTCGGACTCGATGATCTGGGGGTCCTTGAGGTGCGGCGCCGGCTTCGCACAGGCGGCGAACTTCGAGGAGAACTCGCCGAAGCTCAGGTGCTGGCTCTGCTCCTCGATCAGGCCGAACGTGGCGGCGTCCCAGAAGCAGGTCGTGCCCCCGTTGCCGAGCACGACCTCGTAGCCGTCGGGGAGGGAGAAGAGCTCGCGCATGCCGGCACGCACCCGGCCGACCTGTGACTTGACGGTCTTCTGGCGGTGGCTGGTGCCGAGATACGTCGTCGGGCCACGGCAGCCAGCGCGTCGACCTGCGCCGGGCGCACCTTGGAGGGCCCGGACCCGAAACGGCCGTCGGATGGGAGGCAGCTCGGCGGGAATCGTGATGTCGGGGGTGTCTGGCACGTATGAGATCATGGCACCCGTGACGACGCACTCCTCGCACCGACCGAGCTCCGCCGGATCTCGCGCCGGGCCGCCGCAGTCGCACCCTCCGCCACCCTGGCCGTCGACGCCAAGGCGAAGGCGCTCCAGGCGGCGGGGGAGCACGTCGATCGGCTTCGGGGCCGGCGAGCCGGACTTCCCGACGCCGGCACACATCGTCGAGGCCGCCGTGGCGGCCTGCCGCGACCCGGCCAACCACCACTACACCCCGACGGGCGGGCATCCCGGCCCTGCGCGAGGCGATCGCCGCCAAGACCGAGCGCGATTCGGGCTTCGCGGTGACGGCCGCCGCAGGTGCTGGTCACCAACGGCGGCAAGCAGGCCGTCGCCAACGCCTTCGCCGTGCTGTGCGACCCCGGGCGACGAGGTCATCGTCCTCGCCCCGTACTGGACGACCTACCCCGAGTCGATCGCGCCTGGCGCGGCGGGACGCCCGTGGTGGTGTCGTCCGACGAGACGACGGGGTTCCGCTCGTCGGTCGAGGACCTCGAGGCGGCGCTGGACGCCCAACACCAAGGCGCTGCTCTTCGTGTCGCCGTCGCAACCCGACCGGGGCGGTGTACCCGCGCGACGAGATCGAGGCCATCGGGCGCTGGGCGCTCGAGCAAGGGCATCTGGGTGCTGACCGACGAGATCTACGAGCACCTCGTCTACGGCGGCGCCGAGCACCATTCCATGCCCGTGCTCGTGCCCGAGCTGGCCGACCGCTGCCTGGTCGCCAACGGGGTGGCCAAGACCTACGCCATGACCGGCTGGCGGGTCGGGTGGCTGATCGGGCCCGTCGACGCCATCACGGCCGCCACCAACATCCAGAGCCACGAGACGTCCAACGTCTCCAACGTGGCCCAGCGGGCCGCGCTGGCCGCCGTCTCGGGCGGGCTGGAGGACGTGGCCATGATGCGGGCCGCCTTCGACCGCCGCCGCCAGACGATCGTCGCGATGCTCAACGAGATCGACGGGGTCGTCTGCGTCGAGCCCGAAGGCGCGTTCTACGCCTTTCCGTCGGTCAAGGGGCTGCTCGGGCGAGTCCCTCCGGGGACAACGTCCGGCGACGCAGCGCGGAGCTGGCCGAGCTCTGCATCACCGAGGCCAAGGTGGCGGTGGTGCCCGGGGAGGCGTTCGGCGCACCGGGCTACTTCCGGATGTCCTACGCGCTTGGGCGACGACGACCTGGTGGAAGGCGTGACCCGGTTGGCCGACTTTCTTCGCCGAGGCGCAAGACTGACCGCAGCAGTTCGGCCGGGGGGAGTGAGGAGACCACCGCGGTGGCACGGGTACTCGTAACCGAGAAGATCGCGCAGAGCGGGCTCGACCTGCTGGCCGAGGCCGGTCACGAGGTCGACGTCCGAGAGGGCTTGAGCCCCGAGGAGCTGCTCGAGCGCGGTCGTCGGGCGCGCAGGCGCTGATCATCCGCTCGGCCACCCAGGTGACGGCCGAGGTGCTCGCGGCCGGGCACCTCGCTCCAGGTGGTCGGGCGCGCCGGCGTCGGGCTCGACAACGTCGACGTCAACGCGGCGACCGAGCGCGGCGTCATGGTGGTCAATGCCCCGACGTCGAACATCCTCTCGGTGGCCGAGCAGGCCATGGCGCTGCTGCTGGCCCAGGCCCGCAACATCCCCCAGGCCCACGCCGCGCTGGTGGCGGGCCGCTGGGAGCGCTCCAAGTGGGAGGGCGTCGAGCTCCACGGCAAGGTCCTCGGCGTCGTCGGGCTGGGCCGGGCCGGCTCGCTGGTGGCCCAGCGCGCCCACGCCTTCGGCATGGAGCTGATCGGCTACGACCCGTTCGTGTCCGCGGAGCGGGCCAGGGCCATGGGCGTGCGGCTGGTCGGCATCGAGGAGCTGGTGGCGCGAGGCGGACTTCGTCTCCATCCACACGCCCAAGACGCCCGAGACCATCGGCCTGTTCGGGCGCGACCTGCTGGCCAAGGCCAAGCCCGGCATCCGCATCGTCAACACCGCCCGGGGCGGCATCGTCGACGAGGAGGCGCTGGCCGAGGCCATCCGCGACGGCATCGTGGCGGGGGCCGGGCTCGACGTCTTCGCCAAGGAGCCGTGCACCGAGTCGCCGCTGTTCGAGCTGCCCCGAGGTCGTCGTCTCCCCGCACCTCGGCGCGTCGACCGAGGAGGCCCAGGACAAGGCCGGCGTGACGATCGCCGAGCAGGTGCTGCTCGCGCTGGCCGGCGACTTCGTCCCCTACGCCGTCAACGTCGCCGCCACGCGACGTCTCCGACGTCGTGCGACCGTTCATGGCCCTGGCCGAGCAGCTGGGCCGCTTCTTCGTCGGCCTGCACGACGGCCTGCCCGACGCGCCTCGAGATCGAGTACCAGGGCGAGCTGGCCGGGGAGAGCACCGGCATCCTCACGCTGTCGGTGCTGAAGGGCATCTTCGGCGGCTCGACCGAGGAGCCGGTCTCCTACGTGAACGCGCCGCAGCTGGCCGAGCAGCCGCGGGCTCGAGGTGCGCGAGATCCTCGACCGCCACCTCGCTCGACTACAAGTCGCTCATCACGCTGCGTTCGGGCTCGCACTCCGTGGCGGGCACGCTGAGCTCGGCCGGGCTCCGCACCGAGCCCCGCATCGTCATGGTCGACGACCACGTGGTCGAGGTGGCGCCGTCGCCCGCACATGCTCGTGGTGCGCAACGACGACCGTCCGGGCATGATCGGCATCGTCGGGACCGCGCTGGGCGCGGCCGGCGTCTCCATCTCGTCCATGGCGGTCGGACCGAGCCCCGAGTGCCGCGACGGCGATGATGGTCATCTCGACGACCACGTCGGCACCCGACGCCGTGGTGGATCAGCTCCGGGGCGACGAGGGGATCCTCGACATCCACCGCGTCAGTCTGTAGGGCGTCGCGGCACCTCGGGCCACGTGTCGAGGCTGCCAACCGGTCGCGTGCCGTGAGCGGCGCTGCGGCGAGCGGTCAGCAGTACGGCACGCACCACGCCGCACGGCGATCACCAGGCGGCCGGAGCGAGCGAGAGGAGGCGACATCCGCAGCGGTAGCGTCGACGTCATGGCCACCTTCCGCGCATCGCCCCCATCCTGCCGACCGCCGACGTGCACGGCTGCAGGCGCACTACGAGGCTCGGCTTCGCGGTGCACTCCACGAGCGGCTATGCCACGGCCATGACGGAGTCACTGCACTTCCATCTCCGGGACCACGATCCCGCGACGACGGGGCGCGGTGTACATCGCGGTCGACGACGCGACGCGCTGCATGCCGAATGGCGGCCGGGCGTCGGGCACTCGACGATCTGTGCGATCCCGGCTTCGGCGTGTGGGAGGCGGCCCACACCGATCCCGACGGCAACATGATCGGTTCGGTCCCGGCGTGACGGCCGCCCTTGACGCTGGGCCGTCTCGATGGGACAATTGCGACGTCATGAAGTGACCACCACGACTCCGACCTGCTGCTTACCTGACGGCGAACGCCACATCGCGTTCGCTCGCAACCTCCTGCGCCGAATGGCCAGGGGGTTTTTTGTTGGGCCGGCAGCAGCGGAGGCTGAGAGAGGAAACGAGAGAGACATGGTGATGCAAGGACACGAAGAGGGAGCGGTGACGACGTGGAGCGGGGTCGCCTGGCCCTGCCCTGTGACCCGTCGCCCATGCCGTTCGACAAGTACCGCTCGCACGTGCCGCTCGTCCTGACGCGACCGCACCTGGGCCGACCGCCAGTTCACCCGCGCCCCGCGTTGGGCCAGCGTCGACCTGCGCGACGGCAACCAGGCCCTGATCGACCCCATGGACTCGGAGCGCAAGCTGGCGCTGTTCCAGACGCTGGTCGACGTGGGCTTCAAGGAGATCGAGGTCGGGTTCCCCTCGGCCTCGCAGACCGACTACGACTTCCAGCGCCTGATCATCGACGAGGACATCGATCCCCGACGACGTCGAGATCCAGGTGCTGGTGCAGTGCCGCGAGGAGCTGATCGAGCGCACGTTCGAGTCGCTGGTCGGTGCCCGACGGGCCGTCGTGCACTTCTACAACTCGGTGTCGGAGTTGCAGCGGCGGGTCGTGTTCGGTCTCGACAAGGCCGGCATCGTCGACATCGCGGTCAAGGCCGCCGAGCTCTGCAAGAAGTTCGAGCCGTCGCTTCCGGGACCGAGATCCGCTACGAGTACTCACCGGAGAGCTTCACCGGGACCGAGCCGGAATTCGCCGTCGAGATCTGCGAGGCGGTGATGGACGTGATGCGAGCCGACGCCCGAGCGGCCGATGATCCTCAACCTGCCGGCCACCGTCGAGATGTACAGCCCCAACGTGTACGCCGACGTGATCGAGTGGTTCGGCCGCACCATCAAGAACCGCGACGCCGTCGTGCTGAGCCTGCACCCCCACAACGACCGGGGCACTGCGGTGGCTGCGGCCGAGCTGGCCGTGCTCGCCGGAGCCGACCGGGTCGAGGGCACGCTTGTTCGGCAACGGGGAGCGGACCGGCAACGTCGACATCGTGACGCTGGCCATGAACCTGTTCTCCCAGGGGATCGATCCCGACGCTCGACTTCAGCGACATCGAGAAGGTGCGCCGGGTGGCCGAGTACGCCACCCGCCTGCCGGTGCACCCGCGTCACCCCTACGCCGGCGACCTCGTCTACACGGCGTTCTCCGGCTCGCACCAGGACGCCATCAAGAAGGGCATGGCCGCCATCGGCGACGACTACGACGAGTGGGAGGTGCCCTACCTTCCCATCGACCCCAAGCACACCGGCCGTACCTACGAGGCGATCATCCAGGTCAACAGCCAGTCCGGCAAGGGCGGCGTGGCCTACCTGATGGACACCGACCACGGGCTCGACCTGCCGCGGCGGCTGCAGGTCGAGTTCTCCAAGCGGGTGCAGGCGATCACCGAGGCCAGCGGGACCGTCATCGGCTCGGGCGAGATGTGGCGATGTCTTCGAGGAGATCTACCTGCCCGAGGACGCCGGCCTGCGGCTGGTCGCGAGCGAGGTGTCGACCGGCGGCGGGTCACACCACGGTCACGGCCCAGCTGCTCGTCGACGGCGCAGCACCGCACCATCATGGGCGAGGGCAACGGCCCGATCGACGCGCTGGTCGCCGCCCTGAAGGCCGAGCTCGGTATCGTCTTGGAAGTGAAGGACTACTCGGAGCACGCGCTGACCGAGGGCTCGGGCGCCTCGGCCGTGGCCTACGTCGAGTGCGCCGCTCCCGACGGATCGACGTGGTGGGGCGTGGGCCGCGACTCGTCCATCCTCGACGCCTCGCTGCGCTGCCGTGGTCTCCGCGGCGAACCGGGCCCGCCCGCGTGACCGCGGGTGATCCGACCGGCCGACGGAGGCGGACATGCCCGAGCTGCTGGCCATGATCCGGGAGCTGGCCGAGTTCGAGCACCTCGCGGACCAGGTCGTCTGCACCGAGGACGACCTGCGCCGCGCGCTGTTCGGTCCTGGCGCCGTCGTCCACGACACCGTCGTCGACGACGGGACGGGTGCCCTCGCCGCGCACGCGCTGTGGTTCCGGACCTTCTCGACCTTCTTGGGCAGGACGGGAATCTGGCTCGAGGACCTCTACGTGCGGCCCGAGCACCGCCGACGCGGGCACGCCGGCAGCCCTGTTGACGCACTTGCGATCGTTGACCGACGGACGGCTCGAGTGGGAGGTGCTCGAGTGGAACTACGCGGCCATCGACTTCTACCAGCGTCTCGGGGCCCGGCCCATGGCGGGTTGGACGCGCTACCGCTGGTTCGACGGGTCTTGACGGGAGACCTCCAGTAAGTACAAACTTACCGTAAGTGAATTCTTACGGATCTGTCCTCGACGCCCTGGGTGACCCGACACGCCGCGCCATCTTCGAGCACCTCGCTGTACGACCCGCCGCGGTGGTGGAGCTCGCCACCGTGGTGCCGGTCAGCCGGCCGGCTGTGTCCCAGCACCTCAAGGTCTTGAAGGATGCAGGATTGGTCCGGGCGTCCGCCGAAGGGACGCGGCACATCTACCGCATCGATCCCGAAGGGCTCCGTGGCTTGCGCGAGTACCTCGACCGGTTCTGGAGCACCGCACTCACCTCGTTCAAGAGGCGGGTCGAACAGGAAGGAGCACAGCAATGACCGACAGCCCGACCATGGTGAGCACGTCGATCGTGGTGGACGCGCCGGCGGAACGGGCCTTCACCGTCTTCACCGACGACATGGCGAGCTGGTGGCCGCCGGAGCACCACCTCTTGCAGACGCCGCTGGAGCGCATGGTCTTCGAACCTCGTGCCGGCGGTGACGTCTACGACGTCGGCGAGGACGGATCACGTTGTCGCTGGGCGCGCGTGCTGGCCTACGAGCCGCCGAGACGGGTCGTCTTCAGCTGGGACATCAACCCCCAGTGGCAGATCGAGACGGACCCGGCCCGAACGAGCGAGGTCGAGGTCCGCTTCGTGCCCGAAGGAGAGCACCGCACGCGAGTCGAGCTCGAGCACCGCCACCTCGACCGGCACGGCGAGGGCTGGGAGGGCGTCCGCGACGCCGTCAGCTCGTCTGGTGGATGGGGCCTCGGGCTGGGCCGTCTCGCCGAGCGGCTTGCGCATGCGTCGACACCGTGAGGACGAGCCCTGGACGGAAGAGAGGTACTCGAACTCGCCCGCCATCGACCTTTACCGGCTGGACGCGCCACCGATTGTTCGACGAGGCGACGCTACGACTCAGTACCTGAACCCGGCGAGGACTCCATCGCGTTCAGAAGCCTGGCGGGGTATCAGGACCGGCGGGAGTCGCGCCAGAGCCGCCACCACCGGCGCGGGTCGAACGTCCAGAACCAGTTGATGGTGAAGCCGGGCCTCTCGGTGTCCTTCTCGGTCGTCAGCCGGGGATCGTCGGGATTCCACGCGTTCCACGCCGCCTTCTTCTTGGGCCCGGCCTTCTGATTGGAGCCCGCTTCCGTCATTACCAAGGTCTTCCAGATGCCCACCGTGATGCTCGGGTCAGTCGCGGAGACGCCCCGTTCCGCTCGCCCGACGGGCGGGACCTCGGGGCGCGTCGTTGGCATCACGCCGGCTCCTGCCTTCGCCCGGCTCCTGGTCTTGCTCTGCACATCGGGGCCGCTCAGGCGTCACGCGTGGCCATTCGCCATGCACCGATGGCGGTCCAGAACACGATCCATCCCATGATCACCAGTGACGCCGCCAAGGTCGACTCCGGTATCAGCATTCGGGCCAGTCCGCCGCCGCCGCCGCCCGGACCGCCGCCGCCGAACGGCGTGGGCAGGTTGCCCGGCTCGACGTGGAGCATGGCGACGCCCACGATCCCTCGCTGAAGGTTGAGCACGTGCGCGATGACGTGGCGGCTGAAGATGGGTGTGAGGATCAGTTCCAGCACGACGAGGAGGATGATCGGGACCGTTCGTTGCCCGATTAGTGAGGCCAGGCCGAGCCCGACGATGAACCCGATTGTCGCCTCGAGGGCGATCCACAGGCCGATGTCGACCATCAACGAGATCGGCGGAACCAGGAAGTGAGTCCTGTAGTCGGCGTAGTCCTGGTTCGCCACGGCGACGGCGAAGGCCCGAACCTGGGTCTGTGTGGTGTGAACAGGAACGGTGACGGTGCCCTTCGGCGTCTTGATGATGGCACCGGGCGGGGGACCGATGGACTGACCGCCGCACTGGATGCTCGGTGGCGCATTCGGCCCGTTGTAGTCGAAGTTGCAGATGACCTGGTCGGCGTGCGCGGCTGCCCAACTGTCCAGGGCCGGGCGCGAGAGCGCTTGGGGCACGTTGACCCCGTCGTAGTTGAGCTGTGTCGGCGCGGCGAACACGCACACGGCGCAGACGATCGTGTAGCCGACCGCCACCATGGCGATGACGATGGCCAACCCGGCGGGGATGCGGGCGAAGTAGAGGGCCACGCGGGAGCGGCCGGTGATCACCAAGTGGCGGAACATCCCCTCGGTGAGGTCGACGGATCCTGCGGTGCAGCCGACGACGGCCGCCACGATGAACCCGAAGATGTACATGAATCCGACCACGAGCGTGGTGAAGACGTCGTAGCCCCCGGCCGGACCGTAGGTCTTGGGATCCACGGCGTGAGAGATCAGACGAACGGTGAGGAAGACGATCGGGATGCCGATGTTGACGGCGATGAGCGCGATCATCAATCCCCGCCGCCGGCGCAGCTCCATGAAGCGCGTCGTGACCATGCCCCAGGTCGGGATCCACGAGCCGCGGTGATCACCCCGTGGCGTTACCAGAATCGTCTCGGGGGCCGGCCTCGGCGCCGGCGTGCCGATGTCGGAGATCGTTGTCATTCCGAGTCCCCCAGTCGGCTCGTGACGGAGAGGAACCACTGTTCGAGCGATGCCTGGATGTGCTGGAGCCGATACACCGAGATCCCACCCACGACCAGGAGGCGGTTGATCTCCGCGATGGCGTCGCGCTCGGTGCCCTCCGGCAGTGAGATCGTCAGGCCGTCCGGTCCGGCCTGCACCGCCGCGCCGAAGGACGTCCCCTGGAGCAAGCGGTCGGCGCGATCGGGTTCGGCGCACTCGACCTGGACCTCGAAGGAGGAACCTGCGAGCAGCTGGGCGATCGGCCCCTGGCGGATCACTGTGCCGTGATCGACGATGGCGACCGCGTCGCAGGTGCGCTCCACCTCGTCGAGGAGATGCGACGAGAGCACCACCGTGCGGCCCTCGGCCACGAGCGCGTTGATCATGTCGCGCATATCGAGCATTCCCCCGGGGTCGAGCCCGTTCATCGGCTCGTCGAGGATCAACATTTGCGGATCTCCGAGGAGACACGCGGCGACGCCCAAACGTTGGCGCATGCCCATGGAGTACTTCGAGACCTTGTCATTCGCCCGGTGGAGGATGCCGACGCGTTCGAGGGCCGGCTCGATGCGACCTTTCGCCGCCGGCTCACGCGCCGCGGCCAGGATCTGCAGGTTCTGCCGACCGGTCAGGTGACCGTGAAAGCGGGGCTCGTCCACGATGGCCCCGACCCGGGCCAGCGCTCGGTCGCGGTGACGCGGGACGACGTAGCCGAGCAGAGACATCGTCCCCGCATCGGCGTGGGTCAGACCGAGCAGCACTCGGATCAGCGTGGTCTTGCCCGCACCGTTCGGTCCGAGGTAGCCGAACGCGCAGCCACGTGGAACGAGCAGCTCGACGTCGTTGACGGCGATGTTCTCGCCGAACCGCTTGGTCAGGCCGTGGGTCTCGACCGCCCACTCGGTCTCGACGTCGGAGTTCTGGGCAATCGCCGTCGCCGAGCTCACGTGGGTCTGTAGCCTACGGTGCAATACATACCGAGTAAACTAGCAGGTCAATAACTATTTTTGCAATGGTGCCTCCACCCCGGCCAGGGGTGGGGACAACCCCAGCAACCGCCGTCAGCCGAATGCTCCGCTCGGGACGTAGGGGGCGGGTGGCCCGTCCATCCCACGCACCATGATCGGCCCGCCGGGTCGGAGCTCCACCCCGGCACCGACCAGCTCCGCGATCGCCCATTGCTGCGCCGAGGTCAGGTAGTTCATCTCGACGAAGTGACCAGGCGGCGACTCGGCCAGCACGGTGCGCAACAGGAGAGCGGCCGACTCGTCGTCTCGTGCTCCGAGCGTGACGACGCGATCGTCGAGCGCCACGGCGTACCCGCGCTCAGCGTGGAGAAAGAGCCGGCAGCCCGGCTGCTCCAACATGGCGACGATGTCCACCGTTCGGGCGGAGCCTCGCACGACACGATCGACGGATGCGACGACATCGAGCTCGCGTCGGCCCACCTGGTCGGGCTCGAGCGGTGTCACCTGGGCGGACCGCGCCACCGGGCGTCGTACAAGCCCGGCGCACGCCGTTGCGGGGTGCAGGGCGAAGCCGTGCGCCGCGTAGAGCGCCATGGCTCTTGGATCACGAGAGCACTGGATCGTGCCTGGGCCGTCCGGATCACCGTAGGACAGAGCGTGACGGAGGAGCTCGCCGCCGATGCCGCGACCCTGACAGGCCGGCACGGTCGCGAGTTGGGCCAGCACCCAGTAGCCCTCTCGGACGATGGCCTGAGCCATCCCGATGACCGCATCGCCGTGCGGGTCCGTACCCGTGTCCTTCGCCTCGTCCACCGCCACCCAGCAGCCGCCGCCGTCGGAGTTGAGGAAGTGGTGGGCCCGGGATTGTCGCCACCGTTGGTCAGCCGCAGAACCGGAGCTCACGGGCACTCCGGCGCGCGCCTGGACGGCCCGAATCCCGCGCCGAAGACACGCACGGCTCCGGGCACGTCGGCGACGGTCATGGGCCGGATGGCGACCACCGACGACGCCGATGGTCAGGCTGACGGCAGGAAAGCCGGCCGGCGCTGTTCGTAGGCCGAGATGGCATCGACGTGACGCAGCGTCAGCCCGATGTCGTCCCATCCGTTGAGCAGTCGTTCACGCGTGAACTCGTCGAGCGGAAAGGTGCCGGCCAGCCCGGCCGCTGGTGCTTCGATGGTGCTACGGGCGACGTCGATCGTGATCTCGAGTGACGGATCGGCCGCCACGGCCTCGAGCAGGGCACGGTCGAGCTCCTCGGAGACTTGCACCGGCAGCAACCCCTGCTTGGTGCAGTTGTTGCGGAAGATGTCGGCGAAGCGCGAGGACACCACCGCCTGGAATCCGTAGTCCATCAGCGCCCACACCGCGTGTTCGCGTGACGAACCAGTGCCGAAGTTGTGCCCTGCCACGAGGATGGTCGCCCCGACGAAATCCGGATGGTTGAGCACGAAGCTGCGGTCGTCGCGCCATTCGGAGAACAAGCCGGCACCGAAGCCGGTGCGCTCGACTCTCTTGAGCCAGTCCGAGGGGATGATCTGGTCGGTGTCGACGTCCGTGCGGTCCAAGGGCACGGCGCGACCTGTGACAACGGTGACGGGTTCCATCAGTCGAGGTCCTCGGGCGTCGCGAACGTACCGGCGACTGCCGTCGCCGCCGCCACGGTCGGAGAGACCAGGTGCGTGCGACCTCCCCGTCCTTGTCGGCCTTCGAAGTTGCGGTTGGACGTCGAGGCGCACCGCTCTCCGACGGCCAACTTGTCGGGGTTCATGGCCAGGCACATGGAGCAGCCGGGCTCACGCCATTCGAATCCGGCTGCCGTGAAGACGGCGTCCAAGCCCTCCGCCTCTGCCTGGGCCTTGACCCGGTGCGAGCCGGGGACGGCGAGCGCACGGAGGCCCGGTCGCACGCTCCGTCCTTTGAGCACGGCCGCGGCAGCCCGGAAGTCCTCGATGCGCGAGTTCGTGCAGCTGCCGAGGAAGACAGTGTCCACGGCGATCTGGCGCAGTGGCGTCCCGGCTGTCAGGCCCATGTAGGCCAGGGCGCGTTCGGCCGCCTCCCGGTCCCCCGCGTCTTCCATCAGGTCCGGGTCGGGGACGCTCCCGCTGATGGGAGCGACCTGGGCCGGGTTGGTGCCCCAAGTCACATGCGGCGTGATGCCGGCGGCGTCGATCACCACCTCCTTGTCGAACGTCGCGCCCTCGTCCGTCGTCAGGGTGCGCCAGAGGGCCACTGCGTCCTCCCATGCCTGGCCGGTGGGAGCGCGGTCCCGGCCGCGCACGTACTCGACGGTGGTCTCGTCGGGTGCGACGAGGCCGGCGCGGGCCCCGCCTTCGATCGACATGTTGCACAGGGTCATCCGACCCTCCATGGAGAGACCGCGAATGGCCGAGCCTCGGTACTCGATCACATGGCCGATACCGCCGCCGGTGCCGATCGTCCCGATGATCGTCAGCGCGACGTCCTTGGCGGTGACTCCCGGACGGAGGTCACCCTCGACGGTGACGGCCATCGTCTTGGGACGAACCTGGGGCAGCGTTTGGGTCGCGAGCACGTGCTCGACCTCGCTCGTCCCGATGCCGAAGGCCAGCGCGCCGAACGCTCCATGGGTGGAAGTGTGGCTGTCGCCGCAGACGATGGTCATGCCGGGCTGCGTCCAGCCCTGCTCTGGTCCGATGATGTGCACGATGCCCTGGTTGGCATCGCCCATCGGGTAGCACGTGATGCCGAACTCGGCGGTGTTGGCATCGAGCACCTTGAGCTGCTGGGCCGAGACAGGGTCTGCGACCGGCTTGT
This sequence comes from uncultured Acidimicrobiaceae bacterium, assembly GCA_963824445.1. Classification (GTDB taxonomy): domain Bacteria; phylum Actinomycetota; class Acidimicrobiia; order Acidimicrobiales; family RAAP-2; genus Bog-473. Next base: position 409,916 of record CAWGPG010000008.1, read on the forward strand.
CGATGTCGGTGGTGGGCACGTTGTGGTCGGCGGTGGCCACCGTCAGCTCGGGTCGCCGCACCGTCCGGCCCGCCAGCCGCAGTCCGTCGAAGGCCTGAGGGGACGTCACCTCGTGCACCAAGTGGAGGTCGATGAAGAGGAGGTCAGGCTCTCCTTCCGCCGAGTAGACGACGTGCGCGTCCCAGATCTTCTCGCTCAGCGTGCGCCGTGCCATCAGTCGTCCACCCCGACGATGTGGACGGTGAGCATGCCCCCGGGGGCTCGGTAGTCGACGGCCTCTCCGGCACCGTGCCCGACCAGAACCTGTCCGAGCGGTGAGGTGGGGGAGATCACTGGCAGGTCGGCGCGCTCTTCTATGGAGCCGACGAAGAAACGCTGGGTGTCGTCCTCGTCGTCCCCCTCGTAGCGCAGCGTGACGGTGCTCCCGAGCGCAACGGTGCCGTCACCGGGGCCGGACCCGTCGACCAGTTCGACGCGCTTGAGCATCGCCTGCAGCTGCCGGACGCGCGATTCCATCTTCCCCTGGGCGTCTTTGGCCGCGTGGTAGTCGCCGTTCTCGGAGAGGTCGCCCAGTGCGCGGGCCGCCTCGATCTGCTGTGCGATCTCGACCCTGCCCCTGGTGGTCAGGTCCTCGAGCTCGGCGACCAGCCGGTCATAGGTGGCCTGAGTGAGCTTGGTCGTCCCGGTGTCGTTCGTCGGTGAATTGGTCACAGCGTGCCCTTCGGAGGTATGGGTTTGCCGGGCGGGGAGCGCCACGGGCAAGCTCAAGGCTAACCCGCCCGCCGCGCCCCTCCTGTCGCAGCGGACACTGATGTTGACGCCAACCGCCGGCCGCGAGAGACTGGAGGTGGCATGTGTCCCTTCGCGATCTCCGTAGGCATTATCGACTAGGCGCGCACGACACCCGCGCGCCGTCCAAACCGTCCACAGCGTGGGCGGTTTTTCAATTCTGGCCACGTCCCGCCGGCGACCGATGGAGCAACCGGAGGGCGGACCGCAAGCCGAGGGCGTGAGGACCACGAGGACAAGGCCCAGGTGGGGTCCCTGACGGGTAAATCCGGGTGGGGGCTTCGACAGGTACACAGAGACAGGTACACAGAGACCGGTACACAGAGACAGGACAGCGAGAGGACACGGAGTGGGAGCCACCGGAAGGCATCGGGTCGCCGTCATCGGCGGGGACGGGATCGGACCGGAGGTCTGTGCCGAGGCCCTCAAGGTCGTCGCCGCCGCAGGGGTGGAACTCGACACCACGAAGTTCGACCTGGGCGCCGCCCGGTACCTGCGCGACGGCACGGTCCTGCCCGACGAGACCTTGGACCAGCTCCGGGGCTTCGACGCCATCCTGCTCGGCGCCGTCGGGCCTCCGGTGGGAGACACCGCCGTTGCCCCGGGAACTCTCGAGCGCGGCATGCTGCTGCGGCTCCGCTTCGAGCTCGATCTCTACGTCAACCTCCGTCCTTTCACCGGCGTGCCCGGTTCGATCGCCGAGGGTGCCGACTTCGTCGTCGTTCGCGAGAACACCGAGGGCACGTATGCGGGTGAGGGAGGCTTCCTGCGAAAGGGGACACCCCACGAGGTGGCGACGCAGGGTTCGGTCAACACGCGTCATGGCGTGGAGCGCTGTGTGCGCTTTGCCTTCGAGCTCGCCACCCGGCGCCCGGCGCATCGCCTCACTCTGGTGCACAAGACCAACGTCCTCACCTTCGCCGGCGATCTGTGGCAACGCACCGTCACTGAGGTGTCCCGCGAGCACACCGATATCACGGTCGACTACAACCACGTCGATGCGGCCTGCATCTATCTGGTCGAGCAGCCGGCGCGCTACGACGTCATCGTCACGGACAACCTGTTCGGGGACATCCTCACCGACCTGGCGGGTGCGGTCGCCGGCGGCATCGGCTTCGCGGCCTCGGCCAATCTCAACCCCGCCCGAACCGGTCCGTCGCTCTTCGAGCCCGTCCACGGTGCGGCGCACGATATCGCCGGCCAGGGTGTCGCCAACCCGCTGGCTGCCATCCATTCGGCCGCCCTCATGCTCGAGCACCTGGGTGAGGGCGATGCCGCCTCCCGCGTCCTCAAGGCACTGTCCGCTCAGTCCGATTCCATGTCACGTTCATCCGACCGGAGGATGTCCACTTCCGCCGTCGGCGACGCCATCGCAGAAAGGCTGTAATCCAAATGCCCATCACCCCCACCGAGAAGATCTGGATGGACGGCGAGCTCGTCGACTGGGCGGACGCCACCGTGCACGTCCTGACGCACACCATGCACTACGGCTCAGGTGTGTTCGAGGGCATCCGCGCCTACAAGACAGACCGCGGTGTCGCGGTGTTCCGGCTGGGCGACCACATCCGCCGCCTCTTCGCGTCAGCCAAGATCTTCTTGATCGATGTGCCCTTCACCGTCGATCAGATCATCGAGGCCTCGCGCCAAGTGGTGCGGGTCAACGGCATGACCGAGGGCTGCTACCTGCGACCGCTCATCTACCTCGGCTACGGCGAGATGGGACTCAACCCGCTGCCGTGCTCGGTCAACGTCGCCATCGCCGCGTGGCCCTGGGGGACCTACCTGGGCGACGAGGGCATCGCCAACGGCGTGTCGGTCAAGGTCAGTTCGTGGCGGCGACACGACCCGAACGCGGTGCCGACGGCGGCCAAGGGGACCGGCATGTACGCCAACTCGTCCCTGGCCAAGGTCGAGGCGCTCAACGCCGGCTACGACGAGGCCATCTTGCTCGCACCCAACGGTGCGGTGAGCGAGTGCACGGGGGAGAACGTCTTCGTCGTGCGCGACGGCGCCCTCGTCACACCGCAGACCTCCGACGTCGGCGCCCTGGCCGGCATCACGCAGAGCTCCATCGAGACCATCGCGCGCTGACCTGGGTTACGAGGTTCGCCACGAACCGGTGATCCGGACTGACCTCTACCTGGCCGACGAGGCATTCCTGACCGGCACCGCGGCCGAGGTGGTCCCGATTCGCGCCGTCGACGATCGACCGGTCGGCAGCGGCCGACCCGGACCGATCACCCAGGAGATCCAGGAAATGTACTTCGCCACCGTGCGTGGCCAGGTCGATCGGTACAAGGACTGGCTCGATCATGTCGACTGACGAGCGGCCCAAAGAGAGGCCGCCGGACAACGGGGCACCATTGCACACGCACGGCGGGGTCCGCCACGCCCACGCGCACGGCCACCGGGCGCACTCGCACGACTTCTCCGTACCCGAACTTCCCGAGTCGGTCGACATCTTCGACACCATCCTGCGTGACGGGAGCCAGCAGGAAGGCCTGTCGTTGACCGTCGACGACAAGCTCCGGGTGGCCGAGCAGCTCGACCATCTCGGTGTTGCGTTCATTGAGGGAGGTTGGCCCGGAGCGAACCCCAAGGACATCGAATTCTTCGAACGAGCCAAGACCGAGCTGCAGCTCGGCACGGCCACTCTGGTCGCGTTCGGCTCTACCCGGCGGGCCGGGGTGAAGGCGGAGGACGACGCCGTCCTGGCGAACCTCGTCGACGCGGGAGCACCCGTGGCCTGCATCGTGGCCAAGGCGTGGGATCGCCACGTGGCCGAGGCGCTGCGCACGTCCCTCGACGAGGCCGTGGCCATGGTGACGGACTCGGTGCGGTTCCTGCGGCGACACGATCTGCGGGTCTTCCTCGATGCCGAGCACTTCTTCGACGGGTATGGCCACAACTCCGAGTTCGCCCTCTCGGTGCTCGCCGCAGCCGAAGAGGCCGGCGCCGAGGCCCTTGTGCTGTGCGACACCAACGGCGGCTCGTTGCCCGACGACGTGGGCCGTGCCGTCGCCGACGTCCGCGCTCGCACGAGCGCGCAATTGGGTATCCACTGCCACAACGACGCTGGATGCGCCGTTGCCAACTCACTGGTCGCGGTGCAAGCGGGCGCCACCCAGGTGCAGGGGTGCGTCAACGGCTACGGCGAGCGCGCCGGCAACACCGATCTCTCGGCCGCAATCCCCAACCTCTCACTCAAGCTGAGGATCCGCACCATTCCGGACGATCGGCTGGAGCGCTTGACGCCGGTGGCTCACCACATCGCGGAGCTCGTGAACATCGCCCCTGACCCGCAACAGCCGTACGTGGGCAACTCCGTCTTCGCGCACAAGGGCGGGTTGCACGCCAGTGCGGTGGCGCGCAGCGCCGACCTATACGAGCACGTCGAGCCGAACGCAGTGGGCAACGGCACACGCGTCGTCGTTTCAGAGATGGCCGGAAGGTCGACCCTGGCCATGAAGGCCGCCGAGCTCGGCCTGGAGCTCGACGGCGAGGTGCTCGGTCGGGTGCTCGACGAGCTCAAGCGCCTGGAGCACGAGGGGTACCACTTCGAGGTGGCCGACGGTTCGCTCGAGCTGCTGCTCCGCCGCGCCGGCGGCTGGACCTCGGACTACTTCACCGTCGAGTCCTTCCGGGTCATCACCGACCACGGCGACCGGGGCGCTGGAGGACGTGACGACGGCGTGCTCTTCGGCGTCATGACGGAGGCCACGGTGAAGGTCCACGTCGGAAGCGAGCGCATCGTCGCCGTGGCCGAGGGCAACGGGCCGGTCAACGCGCTCGACGGGGCGTTGCGCGGGGCCATCGGGTCCAAATACCCCGCGCTTCGACCATCCACCTGACGGACTACCGGGTGCGGGTGCTCGACACCCGACGTGGAACGGGTGCGGTCACCCGCGTCCTGGTCGACTCGACCGACGGCGAGCGCACGTGGACGACGATCGGGGTGTCCGAGAACATCATCGAGGCCAGCTGGCAGGCGCTCTACGACTCCGTCGTGTTCGGCCTGCTCCACGCCGCCTGATCGGCGTCGGGCTACTCTTCGCGCCGTGACACAGCCCACGTTCGTCCCTATCGCCGAGGCCGACCAGGTCCGTCCGGCGCGGCACCTCCACGTACCGGGTTCGTGGACCGCCACTCGACCGGCCGAGCTGTCCGTCCCCTCGGCACCTCGGGGTCGCGCCGTCGGCACGCCGGGACCGGACTCGGGCTTCGCTTTGCGCCTGGCCCATCGGCACGAACACGACCTGAGGCTCGGCGACGGCGAGTCCGCGGACGATGCCGTGCTGGGCGTGGCGCTGATCGCTTCCAAGCGGTCAGCGCTCTTCGGACGTGCGCCGTGCGTGTACGACGTCGAATTCGCCCTGGGCCTATGGGGATTCCTCGACGTCATCACGCCGGAGCAGCAGGCGATTCGTCGGGGTGTGTTCTCCTCAGTGTCGCACGACTACGTCGCCCAGCGGGCTCTCGTCGACCGGTTTCCAGAAGAGACGCTGCGCCGGGCCCCCGATCAGGCTCGGCTTGCCGCGTTCGCCCCGGCCACGCCTCCGACTGCGGCCTGACGTCAGCCGCGTCCCCCTTCTCGGTCAATTCGTCGCGCAGCACCCGGCGAAGCAGCTTGCCCGTCGCGGAGTAGGGCAGCTCCGCGCGGAAGTCGACGACGACGGGGGTCTTCGTCGAGCGCAAGCGATCGCGCACCCAGTTCTGGAGTTCGTCCTCGCCGGCCGAGGTGCCGGGCCTCAACACGACGACTGCCGCCACGGCCTCTCCCCACTCGGAGTCGGGGATCCCGACGACGGCCACCTCGGCCACAGAGCCGTGCTCGGAGAGCACCAGCTCGACTTCGCCCGGCGAGATGTTCTCGGCGCCCCGCACGATGACGTCGTCGAGCCGACCGTCGACATAGAGGAAGCCGGCGTCGTCGAACCAGCCGGCATCGCGGGTCGGGAACCAGCCGTCGTCGCGCAGCGCCGAGCGCCCGACGTACTCGCCCGCAACTTGCTCTCCCCGGACCCAGATCTCCCCCTTCTGACCGGTTGGGAGGACGGTCTCGTCCTCGCTCCGCACCTCGACCTCGAGCGAGGGAAGTGGACGGCCGACGGACCCCAGGCGGGCCCGCACCGCAAGGTCAGTGCTCGCGAAGGCCTCCCGATGATCCTCCGGCGTGAGCATGGCGATGGTGGAGCTCGTTTCGGTCAAGCCGTACGCGTTCGACCAGGTCCACGTGCGGCAGGTCGCGCATGGTGCGCTCGACCAGCTCCAACGGCATCCGGCCTCCGCCATAGGAGAGGTGCCGAAGCGCAGGAGGTTCTGTCCCCGACTCCTCGACAGCATCGAGGATGCGTCCCAACATGGTCGGGACCACCATGGCGTGGCTGATGCGCTCCTCACACGCAACGCGCACCCAGTCCGCCGCGTCGAACGCGGGCAGATAGACGATGCGCCGTCCGGCGTAGAGCGAGCTCAGGACGGCGGAGACGCCGGCGATGTGATAGGGCGGCACACAGATCAACTGAGCCTCGTCGGGCGCCGAACCCAAGAACTCGACACTGCCGATGATGTAGGAGACGAGGTGGCGGTGGCGCAAAACAGCCGCCTTGGGCTCGGAGGTCGTGCCGCTCGTGAAGAGCAGGACCGCGACCTCGTCCGGGTCGACGAATGGATGGTCGCCCGACGTCGGCTCCGAGATGGCTGCCATGAGCTCGTCCTTGGTCACGACGTGCTTGGCCCCGCACGCACCGAGGCGATCGACCTCGTCGTCGTCGGCGATCATCATGCCGCCGGCGATCCGCTCGACGATGCCCCGCAGCTGCTCGTCGGGGGCCCGGTAGTTGAGGGGGCTGAACGGGATCCCGGCCAGCGCCGCTCCGAACAGCGAGACGGGAAGGAGGTCCGAGTTCAATCCGAACCAGCCGACGACCTCGGCGCCGCACTTCTCGTAGAACGTGGCGGCACGGCGCGCTCGCTCCAACAGGGCGGCCGCGCTCGTGGCGCTCTCGCCGCTGCCGACCACGGCGCGCTCCGGGTCACCCTCGGCGACCATCTCGGCCAGCATGGCGATGTTCACGGCCGGGTCCCCGGTCAGTCCGACGCGGGGAGTGGTTTGGCGCCCTTGACCTCGAGAACGGTGTCGCCGACGGAGATGGATCCATCACCCGCCTTCGTGCAGAGCACTTCGAGCCCGAGGTCCTCGTCGGCATAGCGCTTGCCGAGCTGCGTGCCGCCGTCGAAACCGGCGACGAGGGCGACCGGTGCCGCTTCATCGTCGATTCCATGGAAGGGCTGCCCGCCGCAGCGGAGATCCACCGGTTGGCTCGGCGCGCGCACCACGACGACCTCGCACGCGTCGACCGCGTCTGCGCAACCGCGTGCCTGCCTTCACTTGCATCGGAGACTCGCTTGCATCGGAGATACACTCACTATCTGGGTTCGGTGCCCAACCGGTGTTCGTCGGCCGCCAGTACGCCGAGGCGCCGGCGCGAACCTTCATTCTTCACCACCGAACGAACTCCGTGCACTTCGGCGGCCCGAAATTGCGGGTCAGGCCACGGTCACGGGCTGGTGCCCCGGCGGCGGCGGGAGGCGCCCCCGGCTCTGCGACAATGTGCGGCGTGGACATGGCGACCTTCGACCTCACCGACGTCCAGCGGGAATTCCGCCGGACCCTGCGCGCCTTCTGTGAGGAGCGGGTGGCGCCCCATGCCGCCGAGGTCGATCGGATGGCGGAGTTTCCCTGGAAGTCCTACGAGGCGATCAAGGAGATTGAGCTGCCTGCCCTCGGCCTTCCCGAAGCCTACGGGGGTGCAGGCGCCGACACCGTCACGCAGGCCATCGCGGTCGAGGAGCTGGCTCGGGTGTGCGCCTCGACATCGCTCACGTTCATCATCTCCAAGCTCGGGCTGACTCCGGTTATGAACTGGGGTACCGAGGAACTCAAGCGCGCCTATCTGCCCCGGTTGGCCGTGGGGCGAGATCCAGACCAGCTACTGCCTTTCGGAGGCCGACGCCGGGAGCGACGTCGCGTCCATGCGCTGTCGCGCGGTGCGCGACGGTGAGAGCTACGTGCTCGACGGTTCCAAGTACTGGATCACCAACGCCGGCATCTCCGACGTCTACCTCGTCTTCGCCAAGACCGATCCCGACGCCGGGAGCCGTGGCATCACCTGCTTCCTGATTGAGAAGGAGTGGGGCGTCACCGTCGCCAAGCACGAGGACAAACTCGGCATGAGGGGGAGCCCGACGGGCGAGGTCAGGCTCGAAGAGGTGCGCGTGCCGGCATCGCACCGGATCGGCGAAGAGGGACAGGGATTCACCATCGCCATGCACACCTTGGACCGAAGCAGGCCAACCATTGGCGCGCAGGCCGTCGGTATCGCCCAGGGTGCGACCGACTACGCCGCGGCCTACATGAAGCAGCGCCACGCCTTCGGCGCGCCGATCGCCGATTTGCAAGGGCTGCGCTTCATGCTCGCCGACATGGCCATGCGGACCGAGGCGGCCCGTGCGCTCGTGTACCGCGCTTGCGCCATGGTGGACCACGATCCCGACGGCGAGTTGACGCGGTTCGGCGCCATGGCGAAAGCGTTCGCCTCCGACACCGCGATGTCCGTGACCGTCGACGCAATCCAGATCTTGGGCGGCTACGGCTATACCAAGGACTTCCCGGTCGAGCGCTTTCTGCGTGACGCCAAGGTGACCCAGATTTACGAGGGCACCAACCAGGTGCAGCGCGTCGTGATCTCCCGGGAGATCCTCAAGCGCATCTGAGGTCGGCCATCCGTCGAATTCAGGCGGCTCTGACTGGTCTAGCGCCGTGAGGCTGTCGACGGTCAGACTGCGGAAGAGCGCCGGAAGGGCGAGTGTTAAACTTAGAACAGGTTCCAATTTCTGAGCCCGCTACCCGCTGGCGGGCCTCATCGAGGACCCAGGAGAAGGGACGTCGTCATGTCTGAGCCCGTCATCATCGAAGCCGTCCGAACGCCGATCGGGAAGCGCAACGGTTGGCTCTCGGGACTCCGAGCCCCCGATCTGCTCGGAACGGTCCAGGTCGAGGTCGTGAAGCGGGCAGGCATCGACGCGGCGTCCGTGGGGCAGGTGATCGGCGGGTGTGTGACCCAGGCCGGGGAGCAGGGCTTCAACGTGACCCGTACGGCCTGGTTGCTGAACGGCCTGCCGTACGACGTCGCCGCCACCACGGTGGACTGCCAGTGCGGCTCGGGCCAGCAGGCGAACCACTTCGCCGCCAACCTGATCGCCGCTGGCGCGGTCGACGCCTCGATCGGCTGCGGTGTCGAGGCGATGAGCCGGGTGCCGCTGGGCGCGAACACCAGGGCCGGGGTCGGGCGGGCCCTTCCCGAAGACCTTCCGTACGACATGCCCGACCAGTTCACGGCGGCCGAGCGGATTGCCAAGAAGTACGGCATCACGCGTGCCGACGTCGACTGGCTCGGCTTGGAGTCACAGTCCAAGGCGGCGACCGCCGTCGCCGAGGACCGCTTCGCTCGAGAGATCGTCCCCGTCGAGGCCCCCATCGTCGGCGAGGAGGGTCCGTGGGGAGAGCACGCCGGCGAGAAGAGGGTGGTCGCCAAGGACCAGGGGCCACGTGACACGACGGCGGAGGGACTGGCCAAGCTCAAGCCGGTGCTGCCCGATGGCATGCACACCGCGGGCACGTCCTCGCAGATCTCTGACGGCGCGGCGGCCGTCCTCTGGATGACCGACGAGCGGGCCAAGTCAGAAGGATTCCGCCCCCGCGCACGAGTGGTCGCTCAGGTCCTCGTCGGTTCCGACCCCTACTACCACCTCGACGGGCCGATCGCGGCGACTTCCAAGGTGTTGGCGATGGCGGGCATGACAATGAAGGACATCGACCTCTTCGAGGTCAACGAAGCGTTCGCGTCCGTGGTCATGAGTTGGGCCAAGGTGCACGACGCCGACATGGACAAGGTCAACGTCAACGGGGGAGCCATCGCGTTGGGACATCCCGTCGGTGCGACCGGCAGCCGGCTGATCACGACGATCCTGCACGAGCTCGAGCGTCGCGACGCTGACCTACGGTCTGGTGTCGATGTGCTGTGGCGGCGCCCTCGCGACGGGCACCATCATCGAGCGCCTCTGAGGCCCACGCCTTCGCGACTGCCTGACATCACCCACGGCGCCTACCTCTGGAGGGACCCTGATTTCGACCGAGCACCTGACGTTCGAGCGCGACGGCGCGACCGCCATCGTCACCATGAACCGTCCAGAGGCGAAGAACGCCTTGAGTCTCCCCATGCTGGTGGGCATGAAGGACGCGTGGGAGGAGATCGACCGCGACGACAGCATCCGCTGCGCCATCCTGACGGGAGCGGGCGGCACGTTCTGCTCCGGAATGGACCTCAAGGCCATGGGTGGCAGCGAGGCCGAGAAGTACCGGCCGCGGATGGACGAGGACCCTGACCTGCATTGGAAGGCGCTGTTGCGCCACTACGACCTGCGCAAGCCGCTGATCGCGGCCGTCGAAGGCTGGGCCGTCGCGGGAGGCACGGAGATCCTTCAAGCCACCGACATAAGGGTCGCGGGGCGGAGCGCGGTCTTCGGCATTTTCGAGGCCAAACGGGGCCTCTTCCCTTTGGGGGGCTCGACCGTTCGGCTGCGGCGGCAGATCCCGTACACCGTCGCCATGGAGCTTCTGTTGACGGCCCGCGAGGTGCCGGCGGACGAGGCGTTGCGCATCGGGCTCATCGGCCACGTCGTGCCCGACGGCTCTGCGCTCGACAAGGCGGGTGAGATCGCCGCCGTAATTGCCGCCAACGGACCGCTCGCGGTGGAGGCGATCAAGCAGAGCGTGCGCGAGACCGAAGGCATGTCCGAGGTGGACGGACTGGCCCGGGAGCTCGAGATCGGCTGGCCGGTGTTCGCGTCCAAGGACGCCGCCGAGGGTCAGAAGGCCTTCGCAGAGAAGCGGCCACCCACGTACATCCGCGAATGACGACGAAATCACCGGGTGCCAGTGACACGACCGGATTCGGAGTCTCGGGCTCTGACGCCGCATCATCCGACTCATCCCTGATTCGATTGGCGGCCGCAATGCGCCGCGTGAGCGCCGTCGTCGTGGGGAAGTCTCTGAGCGACGACGAGGCTGCGGCTGCAGCCGACCAGCTGTCGGCGCTGGCGACCCGTCTCGAGTCCGTCGCCCCAGCCGCACGCCGAACCCTCGAACAGGTACCCGATCCCGACGGCGACCCGCAAGGCTTCTTTCCCACCAGCCCGGTGATCGGCCTCGCCAGCCCCATTTCGCCGCCCGTCGAGGTCTGGTCCGTCGTCGGAGAGGAGGGTCAGCATGAGATCAGGGGTCGGGCGTCGTTCGGTTACCCCTATGAGGGGCCACCCACGTGCGTGCACGGCGGCGTCATCGCCGAGCTGTTCGACGAGCTGCTCGGCCTGGCCAATCTCGTCGTGGGCCAGGCGGCAATGACGGGCACGTTAAAAGTCCGGTACCACCGCCCGACTCCTCTGCTCGCTCCGCTCGACCTCGTCTCGCGCTTCACCGGCAAGGAGCGTCGCAAGGTCTTCACGTGGGGAGCGATCATGCACGATGGCGAGACGACGGCGGAGGCCGAGGGCATCTTCGTCGAGGTTCCGGCTGGGCGCCTGCTCGATATCGCTTCCAACAACGCGATGTCGGCGGAAGGGCCGCTGCTCGATCAGAACTGGCAGCGCATGGTGGGCGAGGCGGATTGACTCGTTCGTCGGCTTTGGTTTACCCGTGGCACGGCAAGCGCGGGTTGGTGAGCAAAATGGCTGACTGTCGATCCAAGCCATCGTCAGGTGGCGTCTGCGCCGGTCTTGGGCAGACTGATGAGTAGAGATGAGGACTCGGGTCGGTCACCCCGCGCCGCCGTCTGATCCGAAACTCGCAGCAGCCGTCGAAATGCTGCCACTCGGGACCCAGCGCGTTGTTTAGGTGCGACTGAATGGCCCTGATAATCCTGACGCCCGTCTCGTTGCCGAGCTGAACGTGACGTCTGGCGCGGTCGTCGAGCTCACTCGTCATCGTGAACTTGGCCTCCGCGAAGGTGAAGAAAGAACGGGCATCAGCCTTGGGCGGGTCGCCGCGGATGTTGGTCTCTATCGTGTACACCAAGCGGGAACTGCTGTCGGGGTCATCACACGCCCTGTCCGCGAGATGATGTGAGCCTTGAGGGATGCGAGTCGCGTTGAGGAACGTGTCCCGCTTGAAGCGTGGGTAGTGGACAGCGAAGGTGTCGGCCAAGCGCTGGGTGAGCTGATCGAGAACGATCGAACTGGTGACCGAGTAGCGCTGGTCATTCTGAACCGTGCCCCGCATCTCGCGGATCGAGGACGCCACTTGCTCGAAAAACCCCTGGGTCACAGGCATGGTCGCTACCTCCCTTGCCGGGTGCCGGCCGCACTCTACCTCGTTTGCGACTTAGAGTTGCATTCCGTGGACCAGATGCAGGTGCGATGAAAGCATCAGAACCCGCCTCCCGTCGGACGCTTCGAACTGACTTCCAAAGCGACGCCTCGTTCGCAGTTGCAACTCGCAGTTGCAACTCGCAGTTGCATGTTGCCGATCGGGCACCCCAGCGTTTGATGAAGATTCAGGTCTTGGTATCAGTTGCTTGGTCTGAGATCCTTGGCGCCCAGGGCTGGTCCAGCGACATGAGTTCGCCCTCCCGCCTCGTCGCTCCAGCGTTCCCGCCTTCGTCAGGTTTGCAGTCCTCAGTTGCAACGGCCGCTCTCGGATTACTGTGACCAGGCCGGTCGCCCAGGGTTGCTGCGGTAGCAGGCAGAATCCGGTCGCCCCACCGTGGAGGACGAATGGGACAAGGTGACACGGCGGGCCGGGGACGCAAGCCACGCCTGGCGCGAGCGGAACTGCGCTCGATGCTCCTTGAGGCGGCACTCGAGATCTTACGTGAGGAAGGTCTGAAGACCGCATCCGTAAACATCACCTTCAAGCGCGTCTGCGACCAGGTCCGGGCGCGCACCGGCATCCAAGTAACCAACGGCTCGGTGATCAAGCGAATCTGGGAGAACCAGGCCGAGTTCCAAGCCGACGTCCTTCTGGCAGTGGCGAACGACCTGTCCCGCCCGGAGCTCGGTCTTATCTTCAATGCCCTGGGACCGCTTCTGAACGAGGCCGGCCCTTCAAATCCCGAATCACGAGCCCGGCTCGTGCAACAGGTGTGCCGAGTCGGTGGTGAGGCCAATGCCGTCACCACGGCCGAGTCGCCCAACTATCCGCTCTGGATGCATGTGGTCGCCACGGCCATTACGACCTCACACGCACAACAGCGGGAACGTATCTTGCTGGTACTCCGCGAGGGATACACGTCGTTCACCAAATTGTGGGAGGAGAGTTTCGCCGCATTGGCAGCCCTCCTCGGATTGCGAGTCCGACCTGAATCGGACATTTCGCAGTTCGTGGTGGTCCTCGCGGCCTTGGACCAGGGATTCTCCCTACGCCACCGCATCAACGGAAGGATCGAGTACGTCACCCGGCCGACCGGGCCGAACGGGGAGAACGAGGACTGGACGCTGTTTGCCCTCGGACTTGAGGCACTTGTGCATCAGTTCTTCGAGCCCGATCACACGTATGACTCCGAACCATCGGCTGAGCTTTAGCCGATAACCGAGGCGAATTCCCGAACCGCTCTCAGACCGCTTCGACACCGGGGACGAGAACCCTCTCAGCCGCGGTGGATGTTGTCGTGCACTGAGTTCGACGTAGCGCCCATGCGCGCCTTTCACCCAGCGAGGCCCTCGGGCAACCGTGGCACCGTTCTCACGTCACGGTTTGAGGCAGCGGAAATTGAAGGCCCGTTCCACGCCGTCTTCAACTCTCGAACTTAGGATCGCGTTGATGTCGAGCTTGATGGCGACGACCGCGCCCGACACCTGGTGGCAATACGTCGCTCTGTTCCTCGCGGTGACGGCGTCGTGGGCCGGTGTGCCCTTCATCGGCGCCGCGGCGACCGGAGCGGCGGGTGTTGCGGCGAGCCAGGGCAATCTCGTTCTCGCCTGGGTCATCGTGGTCACGATTGTCGCCGGCGAGGTCGGCGGCGTCGTCGGATACGGCATCGGGGATCGGTGGGGGCGCCAGTTGTTGCAGCGGCCGGGGAAGCATCAGGAGGGTCGGGTCAAGCTCGTCGAGAAGGGAGAGGCCGCCTACGCGGCGATGGGGTCGCTTGGCCGTGTTCGTCACACCTTCCATCGTCTCGGGCACGGCCAAGATGCGCTTCGGTCAGTTTGCCCTTTGGAATTTCATCGACTCGTTGTGCTTCGCCATTTCCGTCGCCTTGAGCGCTTACGGAGTCGGGCGGGTTGCGACCGGACACACGTCGGCGCTCGACGTCGCCGAGCTGGTGATCGGACTCGCGACCGGGGCCGTCCTTCTGTTCGTCTTGGCCAGACTTCATCGCCGACGCAAGCAGAAACGGGAGGCGTCCAGCGGCGCGTCAGGGGCCGATGGTGCACAGGGAGAGGCCGGGTGAGGCGGCTGCGGTCCCGTGACGGATCTCAGGCACCCGAGCCGTGGGCCGCGCCGGTGCCGGTGTCGTCGTGGACCCGATCCTCGAACTCACGCCGCCACCCGCTCGGCCCCCGATAGAGGGACACGAGGCGGGCGAGGAGCACGACCAAGAAGACCTGGCCCGTAAGAGCCTCGAGGACCGAGCTCGTTCTGGGCAGGCCGGGTGCAGGTGTGAGATCCCCATACCCGACGGTGGCCATGGTGATGTAGCTGAAGTACGCGAAGTCGGGCAAGCCGTGGTGGCCGGTTTGCGCAAAGAAGGACTTCCCTGACACCAGCTGCAGCCCGTAGTCGGCGTTGGTGAACACCATGCCGATGAGGACGTAGATGCAGATGCCGCCGAGGATCGTCTCCAGGGTGACCCGCGGGTGGTGCAGGATCCGCCAGCCGACCACGATGGGACTGGCCAGCACCAGGATCGAGATATAGAGGACGACGCTGCCGGTCACGGTCGTATTGCCATTCACCGCCGCAACGACGGCAGCCAGCACGGCCAAGGCAGCGCCCAGTTGGGCCACCAGCTGGACTCGCCGTGGCGCCCGCGAGGTGTGAAACGCCAAGAGCGCGGTCAGGGCCAAGAGGACGGAGCGCACCACGAGCGCCACCGATCCGGTCCAGGTGACGGTCACCGCGGTGTAATCGACGATCAGGAGGAAGAGGAGCAGCCCGTACGAATCGGGAGCCCGGGCGATGAGGCGGAGAGCCCCTCGCCGCGACGTTCGACCGGTTTTCGTCTCGGCGTCTAGTGCTCCCACCGGACCATCATTGGCGCGGCAGGGTGGGCCGGGGGCGGACCCCGTCCGAGACCAGGCCCGCGCTGGCGTTCAGCCCCAGTGCAGGCGGAGCAAGAACTGGGGCATCCGTCGTCAGAGCTGGCGCTGCACGCCTTCCCAGTACGGGTCGCGCAACTTGCGCTTGTAGAGCTTGCCGTTCGGGTCGCGTGGCATCTCGTCGGTGAAGTCGATCGACTTTGGTGTCTTGAACCGGGCCAGCCGACCGGCGCAGAAGGCCAAGATCTCCTCGGCCAGTTCGTCGCTCGGCTCGATCCCCTCGGCCGGCTCGATCACGGCCTTCACTTCTTCGCCCCAGTCCTCGTGGGGAATACCGAAAACCGCGGCGTCGCCGACCTTGGGGCATGAGAGCAGGACGCTCTCGATCTCGGCGGGGTAGATGTTGGCGCCGCCGGAGATGATCATGTCGATCTTGCGGTCACGAAGGAACAGGTACCCGTCCTCGTCGATCAATCCGACGTCTCCGACGGTGAAGAAGCCGTCGATGCGATTCTTCCGGGTCTTCTCCTTGTCGCCGTGGTACTCGAAGTCCGCCGATCCCATCTTCATGTAGACGGTGCCGATCACGTTGGGTTCCATGATCCGTTGGCCCTCGTCGTCGAAGACGGCGATCTCGCTGATGGGCCACGCCGTACCCACCGTGCCCGGCTTCTTGAGCCACTGCTCTGCCGTCACCAGCGTTCCGCCACCCTCGCTCGCGGCGTAGTACTCGTCGACCGCGTTGCCCCACCACGCGATCATCTTGTGCTTGACATCGACTGGACACGGCGCCGCGGCATGGATCATGTGACGCAGCGAGGACACGTCGTAGCGAGCCCGGACGTCTTCTGGTAGCGCGAGGAGGCGGTGGAACTGCGTAGGCACCATGTGCGATGTGGTGACGCGGCGCTCCTCGATGAGCCTGAGCATGTCCTCGGGCAACCACTTGTCCATGAGGACCAAGGTGTGGCCCATATGCATGGACGCGCTCCCGAACCGCAGCACGGCTGTGTGATAGAGCGGCGAACCGATGATGTGCACATTGTCGTCGTGGGGCTGGACCCGAAGAGAAACAGGAGGCCGGACAGTCCCAGCGCTGCTTCCTCGGGCGTGATCCCGATCAGCTTGCGGTAGATCCCTTTGGGGTTGCCCGTCGTTCCCGACGTGTAGTTCATGACGTCGCCGATTGTTCGGTCGTCGGGCAACGTCGTCGGGCGCGCGTCGCGGAGCGCCGAGTAGGAGGCGAACCCCGGGACCGGTCCGACCGCGAGCCGTCCGGAAGGCTCGATTCCCGCCTCGTCTGCCGCTGCCACCGCGACGTCAGCGAAGCGCCCGTGCGAGACGAAGGCTTTCGCCCCCGAGTCCTTCAGGATGTACGCCACCTCGGGCGGGACCAGGTGGTGGTTGATAGGCACGAGGTACCAGCCGGCCTGTAAAGCGGCCAGATAGAGCTCGATCATCTCGGCGCAGTTCGGTAGGAGCGTGGCCACCACGTCCCCTGTTTCGAATCCGAGCCGTCGAGCGCGTGCACCAGCTGATTGGCACGTCCGAGAAGCTCGCCGGCCGTGACGTCATCACCCTCGGGTGTGACGAGGGCGAGGTAGTCGGGATCTTCCTGGGCCAGGGCCCAAAAGCCGAGATCACCCACTGTGGTCGTCTCCTTGTCGAACGGTGCGGGCGGGACGAGGTCGGACGAGCGGCGTCCCGATGACGCAGAGTAGAACGTGTTCCAAATTACGGCAAAGCACACAGCCCGTCGAGCCGAGTCCAGCGCCGCCAGGGGTTGTGCGCCCACGAGTCGCCGTCGGGGCAGAAGCCGAACGCTTGATGGTTCATCCGACGCCGGTCGAGTCGCTCGGACGTAGGCGGAGGGTAGGACGCTGACGACGACGCTCGCTCGTCGTCGGACCGTTCGTCGTCGGACCGTTCGTCGGACCGTTCATCCTCGGGCCTCGACGTCTCGCCTGGGGGAGGGTGCACGTGCAGCCACTCCTGCCAGCGCGCGCTCCGTGCGCACGAGGATGACCACACCGCCGACCACAAGCGGCAATGCCCGCGAGTCTGGACGAGGAGGGAGCCGAGGTGGCCGTCCTCGCCGAGCCAGAGATGCTCGTCGAGGGCCGTTCGATGCCCCAGAGCACCATGCCCGTGCCGATCACCGTGCCCGGTGGGTATCCCGTGCGGGGCGAACCGTCGGGCCAGCGGTCGAGCCGCCGCTCGATGAGCGATCAGGACCAGGTAGACGGCGAAGTCCTCCAGCGCCTGGAAGATCGGGACCGGGAGCCGCCGGCCGGCCTGTCCGGCGTAGTACATGCCGAACCACTGGTGGGTCGGGATGGCCGCCGCCGGCCACCATGAGCTGGGGTCCGAGCAGCCGGCCCATGGCCCAGGCAGGCCATGAGCACCGGGGCGACGAGGTCGAGGGCGCGGCCGATCGGGAGCTCGGGACAGCGACGGCGCGTCAGGATGATGCCGGTCGGCACGGCGAAGAGGAGGCCGCCGAACGAGGAGAGCCCGCCGTGCCAGATGGCGAAGCACGTCGGCCGGGTTGGCGCGTGTAGTAGCGTGAGGTTGGACAGGACGTGGAGCGCGCGGGCGCCGACGACGGCGGCGAGGATGATCCAGAGGAACACGCCGACGAACCAGTCGGTCCGGTAGCCGTGCTTGCGCAGCCGCCGCTCGAAGTAGGTGAAGGCGAACCAGAAGGTGAGGGCCAGCCCGATGCCGTAGGTGTGGACCTGGAGCGGCCCGATGTGGAAGGCGACGGGGATGGGTTTCATGGCGGTCCCGCGCCAGGTTAGGTCGGCTGGGCGCACCGACGGTTCGAGGCCCGCTGCGACGGGCACCGAGGGACTCGGACTCAAACGGGGAGGCGCGGTTGCTGCGGCGGGAGGACGCTGCCGCCGCGACGGACTACGGCCGGCCGGCGCCGACGAAGCCGTCGCCGAGCCGCAGCCCGGTGAGCCAGACCGACTGCGCCGGTGTACGGGAGCCTCGATCATCGTGCCCGGACCGACGTACATGGCGACGTGGTCGGTGCCGCCGGGGCCGTAGAAGAGCAGGTCGCCCGGCTGGAGGTCGCTGAGCGGACCGGGGGTGCGAGTCGGCCATCTGGGCGCCCGAGTAATGGGGCAGGCGAGACGCCGACCTGGCCCCAGGACCAGGCGTGAGGCCCGAGCAGTCGAAGCCGACGCCCGGCGACTCGCCGCCCCAGACGTAGGGGACGCCGATCTGGCTCTCGGCCGCTTGCACCGCGCCCTCTCCGCCTGAGGCCGACGGGGGCGCCACGGAGGGGGCTGGGGCGCGGTGTTGGAGCTGCCTCCACCAGAGTTGCCTGTCGTCGTGGACGTCGAGGACGCGGAGGTGGAAGCGCTCTGCGCTGCTGCGGCGGCCTGTGCGGCGGCAGCCTGTTGCGCAGCCGCGGCTCGTGCCACGGCGATCTTCGCCTCGGCGGCCCGGGCCGCGGCTGCGCCTCGGCCTCTGGCTGCTGCTTCACCAGACCGCGATCTGGCCCTGCTCCTGGTTCAGCGCGGCCTGCTGCTGTTGCATGGCCTGCTGGTTCTGGGTATGGCCTGCTGCTCCTGGTTCACCGTCCCTGCGCCTGGGACTGCTGGGCCTGGAGCTGGTTGACGTCGCGTTCAGTGCGTTCTCGGCGGTGTGAAGGTTGTCGACGGCCAGGTCGATGTTGCCCTCGGCGATCTGGTTGTACTCGGTCTGGGCGGCGAGCGTCTTTGTCGTTGCTGCTGAAGATCGGGTTGGCGGCGGCGGCGGTGCCGTCGGTGATGTAGGTTGTTCACCGCCGCCTGGCCAAGGTCCGCTTGTCGTGGCCGACCTGCGTGCGGTCGACGGCGATGGAGGCCTTGGTGGTGGCGATGTCTGGAATCGATCTGAGAGCAGCTCTGGATTCTGAGCCTGGTCGTACTGCTGGCCGAGCGCCGACATCTCGTACTGGTCCTGGGTCGATCTGCGCCTCGATCGCCGCCGCCTTGGCCTGCAGCGTCGGAGATGGCGTCGGCGCCGGCGGGACGCGGCAGGAAAGGCAAGCAGTGCCCGACAACACCGTGGCAGCGGCCACCGCAGGTATCCCGGACCCGCCGGAGCAGCCGAGTGCTCCTGGCGACCGAGGCGTGGAGTCGCTATTCCCGCCGCTCGACGTCAGTCACGATGGGCGACATCTTACCGACCCCATCACGCCGTTCAAACACCTCCCGTTGGGAAAACGGGCGCCCCTGGTCGTACTGGGCGGTATACGAGTCTCGTTCGAGGGACGGATCGGTGCCTCTTGTGCATGCGCGTGAACCGATCGCGTTCAGCACCAGCTGAACTGGGGGTTCCGGCGGTTCCGTCGTATGACATGGTCGTGCTGCCCGAACCGGCAATCGGCCTCGCGCTCGGGGGTGCCCGGGATCCCCTCGCCGAGCTGGTCGCGGCGCACCTCGGGCGCGTCGACCGAGGGGTTCAGCGAGGCGTTTGTTACCCTTGGCCATGTCCGCACGCTCCCGCGATCTGCCCCGCCGCTCCTGCCTCTCCACCCCGGGCTCGAACGAGAAATTCCTGGCCAAGGCGCCGACGGTGGCGGCCGACATGACCTTCCTCGACCTCGAGGACGCCGTGGCCCCGCTCGAGAAGGAGGGCGCCCGGGCCAAGGTCGTCGACGCCATCAAGAACCTGCCCTGGGACGACCGGGTGCTGTGCGTGCGGGTCAACGCCTGGGACACCGAGTGGACCTACGGCGACGTGATCGAGGTGGTGGGCAACGCCGGTGAGCGCCTCGACGAGGTCATGCTGCCCAAGGTGCAGTCGGCGGCCGAGGTGGTGGCGCTCGACCTGCTGTTCACCCAGGTCGAGAAGAAGTCGGGCTGCCCGTCGGGCCACATCGGGATCGAGGCGCAGATCGAGACGGCGCGCGGGCTCATCAACGTCGACGAGATCTGCGCCGCGTCGCCCCGGCTCGAGACGATCATCTTCGGCCCGGCCGACTTCGCCGCGATCGATGGAGATGCCCGTGCTCACCGGCGGCGTCGAGATCCCCGAGTACCCCGGCGACCACTTCCACTACGTCTTCAGCCGGATCCTGATGGCCGGCCGGGCCAACGGCCTGCAGGTGATCGACGGCCCGTTCCTGAACGTGCGCGAGCTCGACGCGCTCCGCGAGTACTCCATGCGGACGCGCATGCTCGGCTACGACGGCAAGTGGGCGCTCACGCCCGACCAGGCGCCGTGCTCAACGAGGTCTACTCGCCGACCCAGGAGCAGTTCGACCGGGCCTTCGACATCCTCGACGCCTACCGCAAGGCCACCGAGGAGGACCGCAAGGGAGCGGTCATGTTCGGCGACGAGATGATCGACGAGGCCAGTCGCAAGATGGCGATCAAGTTCGTCAGCCGCGGCGAGCGGGCCGGGCTGCGCCGCGCAGATCCGAGGTCCGAGCCGCGCAGCGCCGGAGCCTCAGCCCACCAGACGGCGGGCGATGACCTTGAGCGCGAGCGTCTCGTCGGCGCCCTCGAAGATCGAGAGCACCCGGGCGTCGACGAAGTAGCGGCTCACGGGGAACTCCTCGGCGTAGCCCATGCCGCCGTGGATCTGCATGGCCTCCCGGGTCACCCACTCGGCGGCCCGGCAGACGTAGGCCTTGACCATGGAGGCCTCGAGCGCGCCCTCGCCCTGGGCCATGAGGCGGCGCCACGTGGTAGGAGCACTGCCGGGTGGCCTGCGATGAGCACGGCCATCCGGCCGAGCTTGGCCTGGGTCAGCTGGTACTCGCCGATGGGCGCGCCGAAGACCTTGCGTTCGGCGGCGTAGGCCGCGGCCGCCTCGTAGGCGGCCTGCATGACGCCGAGGGCGCGGGCCGCGGTCTGGAGCCGACCGTTCTCGAAGCCCTGCATCTGCAGGTAGAAGCCCTTCCCGAGGCCGTCCGCCCCGCCGACCAGGTTGGCGGCGGGCACGAACCAGTTCTCGAAGGCGAGCTCGTAGGAGTGCATGCCCCGATAGCCCAGGGTGTCGATGGGGCGGCCCTCGAGACGTCCCGGATCGAGTCCCGTCGGCCGCGGGACCGTCCTCCTGGGTGAAGACGAACCCGTGCCCGTCGCCGCGCGGCTTCTCGACGACGAACATGGAGAGTGCCGCGGTGGGCCAGGGAGCGGTCGGGATCGGTCCGGGCCAGCAGCATCAGCACGTCGGCCCGGGCGGCGAAGGTGCACCACGTCTTGACGCCGTTGACAAGCCAGCCGCCCTCGACCGCGCGTGGCCGACGGTCACGATGCCGGCCACGTCGGAGCCGAAGTCGGGCTCGGTCACCGCGACCGCGGCCAGGATCTCGGCCGTGGCCAGCTCGGGGCAGCCACTGCTTCTTCTGCTCTTCGGTGCCGCCGTACACGAGGGCGCGGGTCAGGATCTCGGGCCGGGTGATCAGCGAGCCGCCGATGCCGAGCGAGCCCCAGCTCAGCTCCTCGGTCGCGACGACCATGCCCATGTAGTCGCTCTCGCCGCCCGATGGCGAAGCCGCCGTACTCCTCGGGCACCGACAGGCCGAACCCGCCGAGCTCGGCCAGGCCCTCGATGATCTCCTCGGGGATGTCGCCGTTGGCCCGGTGCACGTGCTCGGCATGGGGCCGCACCTTGTCCTCGGCGAACCGGTGGAACGTCTCGCGGACGAGCTCGAAGTCGTCGCCCAGATGGCGGGGCCCGTCCACGGTGGCGAGGGCGGCGAGGACCGAGGGGTCGCGCTGCGCGGCGACGAACGTGGCCGCCGGGGCGACCCAGCCCGGCGTCGACGCCCCAGAGCGCCTCGCGGCCGGCCACCCTGCCGGCCAGGTCGGCCAGGACGTCGGCCACGAACGCGGCAGGCGAGTCGGGCTTCGACGTCGCCGTGGGTGCCGTAGTCGAGGCGGCGCGGGCCGTCGCGACGGCCGCGGCGGCGTGGGCCAGGTCGTAGGCCACGACCTGGTTGGCGTCGACTCCACCGCGCGTCGCGGACGGCGGCACGGCCCGCGCGACGAGCTCGTCGGCCGCCTCGAGCGCGCCGGCCGCCGCCTCGAGCAGTCGGGTGTCGAAGTCACGGGGTGCGACCCTACCGGCTGGTCCGGCGTGCTCCGGGAGCAGGCCCGCTCGGCGCGCCGTCCGACGACCGTGACCAGGGGTGGCAGGACGACCGGGTCCTCGCCGGGGTCGACACCGGTGAGCGACTCGAGGTAGCGCGCCACAGGACCGCGGCCCACACCCGCGGGTGCCTCGGCCCAGGCGTCGACCACCTCGAGTCCGGCCTGCTGCACCAGGGCGGGAAGCAGGGCGCCGACGTCGGGATGGCGGGCGTCGGGCATGGACAGGGGCCACCCCGCCGATGCGTCCGGCGGTCGTGATCGGCTCCTGAGCGACCACCCAGCCACCGGGTCGCACCGCGGCCGCCATCTTCGTCACGACCACGGCGGGTCGAGCACGTGCATCAGGAGGAAGCGGCAGAACGCGAGGTCGACCTGCTCGGGCAGGGCGAGGTCTTCGCCGGCCTGGGTGAGTGCGATCACCTGGGCTGTGGGCCGCGGCGGCGCGGGCCACTTCGTCGCGCGCCAGCGGGTCGCTGTCCACGGCGTAGACCCGGCCGTCGCGGCCCACCATCTCGGCCAGGGCGACCGACACGTCGCCGCCGCCTGCGCCGACGTCGACACAGCGCCAGCCCGGGCCGAGGCCGAGTCGCTCCAGCGCGGTGGCCAGCGGCCGCCGGTAGACGTCGTCGCGGAGGCCCGTTGAGCTCACTCACGGTCGACATCCGACGGCCGGAGCGACTCAGGCATGACCTGCACTCGACGGTGGGCCGAGGCCGATATCCTCCAGTTCGTGAAAGTGACCATGCTGCTGTGCGACGCCGCCCAGGTGTCCGACGGCAAGCTGTACATCCTCGGCGGGGGGTGGAGCATGACCGGCCCCGACCCGGTGCCTTCTGCGGTCGCGCTGAAGATCGACGTGGACTGGCACGAGGCGGGGCGTCGCACCACTGGGAGCTGTTCCTCGAGGACGCCGACGGGCGGCCGGTGATGATGGAGACGACGGAGGGCTCCCAGCCCGTCGAGGTCCGTGGCGAGTTCGCGGTGACCCAGCCGCCGGCATCCCCGAAGGCTCGCCCATCGACGTCGCACTGGCCGTCAACCTCGGCCCTATCCCGCTGGAGCCGGGGACCGGTTCGCCTGGCGGTTGATGATCGACGGCGAGTCGCTGCCCGGCGCGTCGCTCGGCTTCACCACCCGGCCCCGCGCCCGGACGGAAGACAGCGTGAGTGATCTACGACCGTCCGTTCGGTCGCTATCTCGAGGACTTCGCCCCCGGCGACGTCTACAGGCACTGGCCCGGCAAGACGATCACCGAGTACGACGACCATCTGTTCTGCATGATCACCATGAACCACCACCCGCTGCACACCAACGCGTGGTTCGCCGAGCACGAGACCGTGCAGGGGAAGAACGTCGTCGTCGGGAATCTCGTCTACTCGCTCGTGCTGGGGATGAGCGTCCCGGACGTGAGCGGTTCGTGCATCGCCAATCTCGAGGTGGAATCCTTACTCCATCGCTCACCCACGTTCCACGGAGACACCATCTACGCCGAGACCAGGGTGCTCGACGCCACGCCCTCCAAATCGAAGGACGACCGAGGCATCGTGACGGTCGAGACGAAGGCCTTCAACCAGCGCGGTGAGGAGGTCTGCTACTTCCGGCGCAAGCTCATGGTCTGGAAGGCGCGCGCGCGCACCGGCGCGCCAGCGTC
This sequence comes from uncultured Acidimicrobiaceae bacterium, assembly GCA_963824445.1. Classification (GTDB taxonomy): domain Bacteria; phylum Actinomycetota; class Acidimicrobiia; order Acidimicrobiales; family RAAP-2; genus Bog-473. Next base: position 433,772 of record CAWGPG010000008.1, read on the forward strand.
CCTACGGCGACGACGTCTGGGACTGAGCCGGGCGGCGGACCGGGTTCGTCGGTTCCGCCGCTGCGTCCTGGAGTGGGGCGCGGCGCACCGCCGAGACCTGCCGTGGCGGCGAACCCGTGATCCTTGGGCGGTACTGGTCTAGGAGGTGATGCTGCAGCAGACCCAGGTCACCCGAGTCGTGCCGCACCACGAGCGGTTCCTCGCCGCCTTCCCCACGCCGGCGGCATGCGCGCGGGCCGGGGCGGCGGCAGTGGTGCGGCAATGGTCCGGGCTCGGGTACAACCGCCGCGCCCTGTCGCTCCACCGTGCCGCCGTGGCGGTCGTAGAGGAGCACGGCGGTCACGTCCCCCGCGAGGAAGGCGCGTTGCGGGGTCTCCCCGGTGTCGGTGCATACACGGCGCGGGCCGTCCGGTCCTTTGCCTTCGGCGAGGAAGTGGCGGCGGTCGACACCAATGCGCTGCGCGTGCTGCTCGCGCTGCGTCGCCGGTGCGCCGCTCGGCCCGGCCACGGCGGCGCGCCTTGGGGACCGGCTCGTCCCGTCGGGCGCAGCCTGGGAGTTCAACCAGGCCATGTTCGACCTCGGCGCGACGGTCTGCACCGGGGCGCGGCCGCGCTGTGACGCCTGCCCCCTGCGGCGTCAGTGCCGCTGGCGCCGGGCCGGACGGACCGAGCCCGACCCGTGGCGTGCCCGGCCGGGCGTGAGGAGTCAAAGCACGTTCTCGGGGTCGGACCGGCAGGGCCGCGGGCGCTTGCTGGAGGCGCTGCGCCAGGGGGCGGTGGCGCGAGGAGCGCTCACCGACGCCTGCGGCTGGCCCGACGACGTGGCGCGGGCCGAGCGCACTGCGGCGGCGCTGGTCGCCGACGGATTCGCGCGCTGGTCCCGCGGTTCGCTGTGCCTCGGTTGAGCGACTTGCCAGGGCATGCGTCGCTCCTGGCGCTGGACCCTTCACAGCGACAACCGGCCGGACAAGAAGGACCCGCGGGACTGATCCGTCCGGTCTACCTGTTGATGTGATGAACTTACGGTCGCCGCGCGTTGACCCGCTAGGAGATGAGTGTGTGACGGAATCGGCATCGCAGGCTCAATCGGACAGCGATCTTTTTTTTCACTACGAAACCGAAGACGTCGATCCCGAAAGCCGCGACCTACCAGGTCTGAAGGCGAAGTTTCTTCTCGACCAACTGCCCGACGACGGGCTGGTACTCGATGTGGGGTGCGGCGGAGGCAAGATGCTGCGCACCGTAGCGGAGCATCGGCCCAACCTCGTTCTTTTCGGGTGCGACGTGCACGCACCTGGAAGGGAGAACTTGGGCTTCGAATTCAAGCAGGTTGATCCCGATCGCATGGAGCTTCCATATGAAGACAAAGCCGTGGATATTGCATTGCTGTTTGACGTTCTCGAGCACGTTCGGGATCCCCAGAAGCTGGTTGTTGAGATCGCTCGAGTCCTGCGGCCCCGTGGGTTGCTGATTGCGTTCGTACCCGCCGAGGGTGAGAAGATCAGTTGGTACGCTCTTTTTCGCGCTGTTCTCGGACGGGATCTGTACGCCGTAACGAAGGATCACATTCAAGCGTTCCGGCGCGCCGAGGTCGAGGAGATGATCGGGCTTCACTTCCACATCGAAAAACGCCAGTACGCCTATCACTTCCTCGGACAGCTGATGGACGCCCTGTTCTTTGCATTGTTGAGGATCTCCAAACTCAATCGGTTGTTCTTGAACCAAACCTCGTTTCGCACGGGCGGCGATCGCCCGCAGTCCTTCGTTGGTCGATGCCTCCAAGGTGTGCTTGAAGGCGCAAATGCCGTGGTCTGGGCAGAGTCGAAATCGCTGTCCCGGGTGAGTTTCGGCGCAATGGGCATGCTCTTTACCGCTCGTCCTCTTCCCACTGGATGAGTTGCCGCCCCTGCAACCGTTCGCGCAAATCACGCGGGAACCGTGCCACCGGGGGCGAACAGCGGCAGTGGTTGCTCGCTCCGGCGTGAGCTACGCGCTGATCATTTCGGGTCTGAGTTTCGTAAGCGACTGCTACGCATCACGTATTCGCTGATGCTCTTCCCGTTTACCGGGTGTACCACGATCCGCATCGTACGGCTGTTTCCCCGATCCAGAGGATGCGGCTCGCTTGGTCCGGCGCTCGAGGGGACCCTCCAGCGCGAGGTAGCTCAGCATCTTGGTCTCTTTTCGACCCCGTGTCACTGTGTCCAGTATCAGTCCCGAGATGGCGACGAGGACGGCAACGACGAGTAGCCCGACTACCACGAACGCCGTTGGAAAACGCGGAACTCTATGAGTGTGGAAATACGTGCTCACCAAAGGGGCGCCAAGGATGACGGCGATGACCGTGAGTGCGAAGGCGATGAGGCCGAAGAAAGCCAAAGGCCGCTCGCGGCGGAGGAGCGCAGCGATGGTTCGCATGATGCGTGTCCCGTCCCTGTAGGTACTGAGCTTGCTTTCGGAACCGACGGGGCGTGTCCGATAGGGCAGTGGGATGCTTTCTATTGGCACGGAGAGGTCCAGGGCATGAACCGTCAATTCTGTCTCCAGCTCAAATCCAGAGGCAAACATCGGTAGTGACTTCACAAATCGTCGCGAAAGAGCCTTGTAGCCAGAAAGCATGTCGAGGTCGGAGCGTCCAAAAAGCCGACGGACCAACCAACTCAGCGCGCGATTGCCGAATTGGTGTACCGGGTGCGAATACTGGTCGGCGTCTCCGAGGCGCCTGGCGTTGACCAAGTCGAATCCTTCTTGATCGACGAGAGTGACGAGCTGCCGAGCACCGCTGGCATCGTACGTCCCATCGCCGTCGATCAAGACATACACATCGGCTTCAATGTCGGCGAACATCCTCCGCACGACGTTTCCTTTACCCTTGATGGGCACGTGTCGAACGATTGCGCCAGCCGCATCGGCGAGCCGTGCGGTATCGTCCGTGGAGGCGTTGTTATAGACGTAGACGCTGGCATCGGGCAGCCATCGCCGTAGATCCGTCACGACGTCGGTCACTGTTGCCGCCTCGTTGTAACAGGGAACGAGGACGGCCACGTCGGGGTCGTCAGATGCCATGATCAAACTCACTCTGTGGAATCGACGAACCGAATGCGACGAGGTTTGATCGAAGTCCAACGACGCGAGTTCCAGTGATCATCACGGTCGTGGCCGCGGGGAAGAGCGCTCTTAACGAGGTTTCATCCAGCAGATTGAGGTTTTCCGTGCTTGCCCATGACGACTGGCCGAGCCGCTTGAGTGTCATCTGATAGTGACGTTGAGGAAGCCAGTGGAGAAACGGAAGAAATGTGTGAAGTTCGATGGGAAACCAGCGATTTGGTGTAGTGACAAAGAAACGATTGGAGACCCGCAGAAGTTCCAACAGAAACTTTCTTTGTTGGTCTCGGTTGCCGGTGTGTTCGATCACCGCTGAAGAGAAGGCGATGTCGAATTGGCGATCCCCGAACGGCAAATCATGGCCGCTTGCTTGAATGAAAGTCAGACCGGGATATGCGGCTTCGAGGTACGACGCATCTTCGATACTGGTCGCCGTCACGCGGTTCGAATGCGGGTACCACTTCTCAAAATAATTCGAGTCTTCGATGGATTGAGCAGGCGTCACACCAACGTCGAGAATTGTCGTCTCTGGAGTCGGCCGCATGCACGTCATAAACGTCTCAAAGAATTCCCGGCGGACCATGAGCGAAAATTTGGTCACAATTCGTCGCAGAGGGTGTTCTGCGTTCGCGTAATCGATGGTCTCACTCACGGGTCTGCGCCTGCATTGGTCACTCCCCTAGGTGGGACGCCGCGTGTGCGGCGCTCTTTGGTCGTAACTCTACGGAGTACACACTCACGTCGGAGCGAGCCGGGGCGATCACGCGGACTTCGAGCTGATCGTCCCGCGGTGGAGGAACAGGCTGTATCCGAGCTGGCCCGATCCCCGCGAAGACGGGTGGACGAATATTGCGCGAGTTGTCTGCGTCGACGAAGACGTCGGTCAGACCGTTGGTGCTCAACAAATGGCGACTGGCCAAGAGGTCACCGGTGTCCGCGTTCCTCACCTCGATTGTGGCTGGGCCGGTGCTGGCCAGAGCGACGGTAGCCACGTACCGACCGGGTGCCTCCCGCCAGTAGGCTTCGTCTACGACGTCTCCTGCCTCGGAGCCCGAGGCCATGTGCCAGTCTGCGACCGGACCGACGAGCACGGCCGAGCCCTCCGCTGTCGGCAACGCCCACCCTGGAACGGTCGGTGACTGCGGCAGAGTGACAGCGCGAACATTCGGCGGGGGATCCCAACGAAACGCCCAAACACCTGCACCGGCCGTGACCAGTCTCGTGTGGAGAGTACCGGCAATGGACCAGAGGAGCCCGAGTGTCTGGTCGACCGGGCCCTCGATGCCTTGGTAGGGGGCCACAACGAAGTAGACCGGATTTGCGTGGACCGGAATGGTGCCGGGTCCGAGCATGTAGATGTCCTTCCGGTTGCTGAACCGGCCTGAGACACCCTGGGAGACAATGACCTCGGCATTGGGTGGAACATCCGCCTCAACTCGCGCCAGAACACGAGCCGCAGCGGATGAGACGTGTATCCATTGGCGATAGGTTTGCGGAACCCAGACGATGCTCCAAAAAAGTGAACTGATCAACAGCGCTCCGCAGAGCCATTTGGCCGCTGGTGGTCCCCACGAGTGTCCTCTTCCCAGGCGTGCGAGAAAGAAGGCCGTCCCGAAAACGACAAAACCATAGAGCGGAAAGTTCTGAAATCCCGGGCTACCGAAGAGGATGTAGGACGCCAGGGTGTTGGCCAAGAGCACGACGAACGGCACGCCGAAGCCCCATGGGGTGAGGACGCCGACCAGGCCAGCCGGGGCAAGGTTGGCGAAAATGTTGAGGCGGTGATTCCAAATTGTCTCGAGCACTTGCCCCGGGTGTCTCAGGATTCCGAGCGCCAGGGAACCAGTTCCCAACGCCGAGGGCACAGAAGATGACCCCGTCGCGAGGTACCCGTATTCAAGGGCGGGAGTCCCACCTCCCTTGAGCCCAACCGAGGCGAGTATGACGATCCCTCCGACCCCGGATGCGACGAGGGCGAGTCCCGCCCTACGCCACTTGCGTCCGGCCAAGAGGGCGGAGATCCCCAGTCCTGCGACCATCGCGGCCATGAGAGCGCCACAGAGCATCGTGCAAACTGCCCAGACCGCGCAGCTGCGGAAACGGCCCCGCTCGAGGGAACGCGCGGCCAGGATCAAGAAGAAGGCGCCCAAGGGCTCCGAATGGAAGTCGAACGCCGCCGTCCAGTAGGACCATGGGTTGGCGATCAACAGAACGAGACATGTGCCGACGACCCAGATGGGCGAGAGTCGGCTGGGCCAGCTCGGTCGCCGGGTGAGGTCGAGCACCCAAGAGAACGCAACCGCTCCTGTACCCACGATCGCGAGGTCTTGAAGCCAGAGCAACACGAGACCATTGCCGCCGAACGGGATTCCGAGGATGGCGAGGGGCCAAACGAAACTGTCACCGTCGTTGAGCCAGATAGAAGCTCGGTGGTGCGCCGTGTCGACGGGGTTCAGGTGACCGTGGGCGATCGAGTAGAAGGCTTGCTGGTAGCTGACATAGTCAATGGTCAGAGCAAAGCGGTGGTACTGGAGAAGGCTGAAGCCCATGAGGTAGGCGAGCTGCAGAACGAACAGAGTCCAGCCGAGGCGAACAAGCCACCTCGGAACCGAATTGTCAGTGAGGACTGGAGCCGTTCCCCCATGTGCGAGGGAGCCGTCATCGTCCAACTCCGGGTCCATTCCGGCCTCGCCTCCGGCGGTCATCTGTAGATGCAAGGTTTCGGTCCCCTGCGTCATAGTCAGCGTCCGAAGCGGATCGGGACGATTTCGGAGTACCCGTAGGGGTAGAACTGAGTGGCGTTGACGAGATTCGCCTCGAAGTAGACGGGGTCGTTCGACACCTGTGTCCCGCGGATCACGAACGTCGCCTCCCCACTGTTGTCGGTCAAGGCGCTCACGGGAGACTGGCCTACCTGGCCCTGGTTGATGATCGCCTCACTGTAGATCAGCCCTCGCTGGGCGTATGTGATCTGGCCCATGTAGATCGGGACGCCACCGACCGCCACCGGCCGGTCGATCCGGTCCAGGATCTGGGCGTGGATCACCATCGTCTCTCCGACCGGAACAACCCGGTTCACGGCGTTCGGCGCGAGACCCACGTGCCATGTTGTAGGAACGTAAGGCGAGCTGCGGCTGACTGTTCCGGGATTGTCGGTGAAGGCCACGACCTGAAATCCACCGGTTATCGGTGGCTGCGCGAAGAAGTTGGGCCGCGAAGAGCGCGTAGTGCTCCCGGTGTCCCGGTGGGATTGGTCCAGGGGGCCCATTCGCCAGCCAGAAGGCTGTGAGCGTCCCTCCGCTTTCCACCGAGAAGGCCGGGCGGAGGGCATGATCCGAGTGATTGGTCACATCGACTCCCAGCTGGACGACTGTTGCAAGCTGCCCGGTCGTGCGGACCGATGTGATGGCGATACTGAGCGGCGGCTGGTACGAGAAAATCAAGACCACAGCGAAGACGCACGCGCACACGCTGACGGCGAGGGCCGTCCGCAGGCGCCACGGGCGTCGCCGCTTGGCGGGCCCGTGGCTGCCCACCCGCACGGTTTTGCTCGGTCCGGATTCCGACGTCTGCAAGTGTTCGACCTGATCTCGGCGTATGGTCGAGGCAGCGACGATGGCCGCGGGGAGCAGGGTCACGAGGTAGCTGCCGAATGACCGGGCGGAGAAGAAGAGGACGATCGCCGGCGTCGCCACCGCCCACGCTTTGAGGGCGGGATAGGTGAAGACGAAGATCAGCCATATCGCCACGAGCACGATGACCAGGGCAGCGGTGTACGCCGCCAGCGATCCGCCTCCGAGACCGAGGAAGAGGCTAAGTCCGATCAGTCCCTGTCCCGCCGGCACCGTATGGCTGGACAAAGGGGTGAGCACGCCCGTGAGCCAGGCGGACGGGCGGGCCACGAAGAACGCGAGGTTCGGCACCAGAAACGCCAGGAGGGCGATGCCACAGTAGCGACACACCGTGCGGGCGGTTTCGCTCCGGCTGGAGCCGCGGCCGCGTGCCTCCAACGCGATACCCGCCGCGAGGAACGGAAGGAGTGCCCAAGGCGTCTGCTTGACGGCCATGGCGAGCCCGAGCAACACCGGCCCACGCCACGCCACGGGTCCTCGGGTCCAGGCGAAGCTGTCCCATCGGAAGACAGCACCGATGAGCAAAGGCACGAAGAGCGCATCGGTGACGCCGCCGACCGCGTAACCGATGTAGACACTCAGGCTCCCAACCACGATGGCGAGTGGTCTCACCCCACGAGGAAGGAGCGCGAAGGCGAGCACGACACCGAGTGCCCACGCCACGACGTTGATCGCCACCGCGACTTGCGAGGACCACCCGGCCGCGATGAAAGGCGCGTAGATGAGAAACGACAAAGCGGGATAGGAAAGAGAGGTGACCGGGGAACCGTCGAGGTGGAAGGTGTACCCGTTCGGAGACACGTGGAAGAGCGCAAAAGCGGGCGCCATCGAATGGGTGTACGGGTTGAGTCCATGGGTGAGCAGTTCCGCGGCGTACTGGTCGAAGGCGATCTCGTCGGTCCCGTACCCTGGGGAGGTCACGACCTGGAGGTAGCTCCAGACGAGCAGCCCGGTGACAGCCAGGGCCACAGTGACCCAGGCTGCCGCCGCAGCCCAGCGGCGAGGTACCTCTGGTGCCCAGGGGGCGATGACGGTACCGAGGCCCCAGATCACCAGCACAGCGATGAGTGCGCTCAACCAGGGATAGAGGTCCACCCAGCCGAAGAGGGAGAAGCCCCAGAGAAGCAAGGTGATGCCTGCAACGCTCCACCAGCACTTCTGTTCCCACGAACGGCTGTCCGGCTCGGCCGAGGAGCCTCGCTCCGACGGTGGTGCGGACTGCGATCCGGCCCCTGTCGTCGGTTGAGCCCGTTCTACGCGCCCGACATCGTCGTCGGCACGCGGCGAGGACCCTTCGACGCCGCGCATGCTCTCAACCTCGGTGGTCGCTGTGTCGACGGACTCCTCGTAGCGCCGAGCCGTCATGCGGCTACGTGCTTGTCGAGAAGACTTGGATGTTCCCGTGGCCAGCCGTGGCGTCGAGCAGGTAGAGGCTCGGTCCGTTTGGCGCCACTTCCACGTCGACACCATTCGCCGGTGCGGGAAGCACCCTCAGGACTCGTTCTGTCGAGATCTCGACGACGGCGACGTTCGTGCCCCCGCCGGCTCGCTTCAGAACATAGAGTGTTTTGCCGTCCGGGCTGACGGACTCAGCGATTGGACCGGGGCCAACACTGAAGCTCGCAGACGCCTGCTTCCCTCCGGCGGTCTGGACTTCAGCGACCTGACCGGCCGAACGAAGAAGGAAGAGGTTGGTCTGATCGGGGCTCACCGCCACGCCGATCGAGTCCAGCGGGGCTGGCACGGTCGTGGTGATCGTGTCGGTTTTTGTGTCAACGATGCTCACGCTCGCGGAGTTCGGTGTACCGTCGAGGACGTACAGCGTTGCGCCGTCTGCACCGGCAGCCAGCGCCTTGACCGGTGCACCGATTGCAACCGTGCCGAGCAGCGCTCCGCTCGACCCGTCGCGCAGCTCAGCAGCTCCGGTGCCGGAAGTTGCCAGCCCGAGTGCCAGAACACCTGTGGAGAACTGAGTCAGCGCCGTGGCGCTCGAGCTAACCGGAACGATCCCGAGGACTTTCGAGTTGGTCACGTCGATCTCTTGGATGTTGCGGCCCGCTCCACCCGAAGCAAGCACCCACACTGTCCCGTTGGCCTGCGGTGGGGTCTCGGCAATCGCTCCCGCTGGAGCGGGGACGATCATGTTCGGCTTCTCCGCCGGCGGATGTGACGAACTACGTGCCGGCGAGTCAGTGCAGGCGCTGCTCACCACGACCAGGATGAAAATGCCTGCGACGAGGAGGCCCCGCCGCCAGATGCTCACGACCTCCAGCCGCTCGTCAGCTCGGACGAACCCGGCGCTTCATTCTGAGAAGGACGAGTCCGAACATCCCGACGCTCACCAACACCGCAGCCACGAGCTCCTCCAACGCGAATGGCTTGCCGGTGACTGGCGTCGTCGCGCTCGGCACAGCGGCAACCGGCGCAATCACCGCGAAGTTGGGGTCGCTGTCAAAGGTGAAGCTGATCGAACCGGCGGTTGTTGCTGTTCCGACGACTGTGGTCGCTCCCCCAGCGCCAACCAGGTTGACCGTGTCGCCGACAGCGATTGCCGCGCTTGTGACATGGACCGTCGCCGGCGGTGAGAAGGTTCCCGTGACCTTTGACCCGTTCTGGACGACCGAGAGGCCGAACACGGACACCACCCTGCCGGCAACTCCGGTCGGGGTGACACCGGTGCTGAAGAGGAGCTGAGTCGGGATCGTGAAGTCCCCAGGAGGAAAGGTGACGTCGATTGCGAGGCCGTCGACCGTTGCGGTGCATCCTCCACCCGACGGTTGAACGGTGCAGGTACTCACCACAACTCCGCTGACTCCGGTTGGGGTGGTGGGTGCAGGAGGCGTTGGTGTGTATCCCGAGGGTTGCGCAAACGCAATTGACGGGGTTGAAACCACTCCGATCACGAACACGCCGAGAAACAGAGCGGTCTTCCCTACGGAGGCAGAACGCACACGACCGCCAAGCTGGCACCCACGGCCACTCGGAGACAATCGAATGGGCTTCGATTTTCCGAGCATCACGGCACCTCCGTTTTGAAAGCCATCGGTGACCCGAGGGCCCCAACCGGCATCGAACTCACAGACGCCCGCCGTGACTGCGCCCCGTGCCGTAACTGCGTTATTCAAATTATGACACTGCAGATGCTAAGACCGCAAGGATCTATCTCGATTCATGCGGCTGAAACCTGAGGTCAAGTGCGTTCGTGCCTGGCGTCTCGCTGGGCGACGCCGGTCGATCGCTGCCGGGCGAAAGCCGAGCATCCGGAATTTCCCTGGACCCCGCGGCGAAGTCGAACAGTGGAATGCTGAGTCGCAATCCCCATTGCAATAGCCGGAATGAGTATAGGTGCATAGCGGGAATGCGTATGGGCGCAATAGCGGAAATGCTTACGGGTGAATAGGCGGTATCGGATACGGGTCCGTCGAACGTCAGACGCAGCGGCCAGGAACAAGAGAGAGCTAGCTACCGAAGACCACGACCACCACCGCCTGATCCCGTCCCGCTCTCTTCGGTCGCGCCTCGATCTGCCAGAGAGGGCAGAAACGGGGCAAAAGTGGCCAAGAGAGGGTGGGACGTAGGGACGTGGAGGCATGTCACAACCGCTCATGGAAAGCACGAGCCGTGCCTACACCGACTTTTTCAGGTCGAAGTAGTTAGCGGGAGGGGGGCAGGCCCCCTCCCGGCCACCCCCCGATGGCCAGCGCGAAACGAGAGCCTTCACAACTCTCCCTCGTCTCGCAGAAGGCTGACCTAACGCCAAACCCTGGCGCCGTGTGACGATGATCCAGGTGGGACGGTACAAACCCTTCTCGCGATCCATCTTCGCGCTTCGCGAACTAGTACCCGAGGACGAAACGCCAGTTCGTGATAACCAGCAGGTCGTTGCTCACCCTCCAATTCACGTCGATGGTGTAGGGCCCCGGCGAAGGGCCTCCTTCGATCTTCACGCCTGCGTGGACGAAGGCGCCGAGGAAATGATCGCCCTGAACCTGGAGCGTGGGGGTCAACGCTTCGGTGTACTCGGTGATCGTGCCACCGTGCAGAGGGTCGCTCGACGAGAACGTGACTCCGGCGGTGAGCGATTGCCACCAATCCGGCTGCTGCTGTTCGGCGCTCCTTACAGCAGCGTCGTAGCTCCCGATCAGAGCGGCCTCGTCTGCCATGGGCGCGGGGCTTTGCTGCCAGAGAGGATCGGGTTCACCCTGGAGCTCGAGAGCACCGAGTTGCACGTTGTTGTTCGCCAACCCGAGTCCCTGTCGGGCGAGCTCGGGCGGAGCGGGCACCTGCGGGGCCGGAGGCGTCGGTGTCGGGGGCGCGAGGGCCCTGCCGGAGGAGACGACAGCGCTCAGATTCGCCCATACCAGGTAGCGCTGCGGCGCAATGAAGAGAGCGTTGAGCGGATAGCACGTCTCCAGCACGATTTGCGCCTTCGACGGATCTGAGTACACCGGCGTCCCCGTGCGTATCACCTGGGAACCGAAAACCTTGTACACGTAGGTGCGGCAGGGAGTGGAGAAAACGATGGTGGAACCATGCGCCAAGTCGTTGATCCGGCTGAAGTAGCTGACGTCGTGCGCAGCCATGAGCGATGTCCCGGGCTGGCCGGGCCATACCGAGCTCGACAGGTGCCCGACGGCGACATTCAGCTGCGCGTCCCCGGTGCCACTCAAGACGGGAGCCTCCATCCCGATGCTCGGTGCTTGGAGGAGGCCCTGCGGGCTCGAGGCCTCGTTCGAGGGGCCGGGGCAGCTTCGAGTTGGATGTTGCGCTGCCTGCCGGATGAGTTTCTTCTCTTGCGCCACCAACGCACCGCCTTGGTGGTCGAGACGGAGATAGAACCAGGCCACATGGGCGCCGATCGCCAACCCGGCTGCGATGGCGGCGAGCGAGAGCACTGTGGCGAGCCGGCGAAGAGTACGGCGCCGCCGCGCGTGCGCTTTTTCGAGGCGGCGCCGCCGCCGGTTGAGGTTGCCCGTCCCCGGCTCGGGTGCGTCGGGTTCGCCCATGCGTTGATTGATGCTACCCACGTCTCCTGGCACGGACGTCACTCGGAGGACGGTCGGGCCGTCGCTTCCGAGCAGCGGATTTTCTTCGCGCGTGCACGGCGCAGTGGAGGCCTCCATCGTCCCGGAGAGGATCGGTCGGGTCGGGGAACGGCGAGGCGCTCATTCGCGTCGGCGTCATCGAACCGGGGCGCACGGGGTCGAGAGATCCGAGCAGCCCTTCGATCCGAGGAGCTGGCCCACGCGCCGCGCGGCCGGAGACTCCTCGGCTCCTGGCGGCCTTGACGCCGGTCAATACGACGACGCGGGCCTCGGCCTGTTGTCGCCCGTGCGCGTCTCGGGGTCGGTTTATGGCCCCCCGTAGAGCGTCACGGCCGCGGCGAGGGACTTCTCCTGGGCCTTGGGTTTGTACGGCTTCGAGTCGTGGAACATGTCGAGGTAGTCGTAACCGGACCAATTCAGCGTCGTGAACTCGTTGGCGAACGCCATGCCGGTCGAGCGGATCCCCTTGATGGCCGCCGTCTCCCACGCACTCATGAAGCGCCAGTCGTTGCCCCAGGCGTAGAGGTTGTTGGAGCCGGGGTCGAAGTTGTACTCAGAGACTCCGGTTGGGATCGTCCCCCCGTAATAGGCCTGCTCCCAGCCGGTGACTTGGTCGTAGTTCCACCGGAAGCCGTGCGGTGTCATTGACACGCACTGCGCCTCGGTGGTGGCCTTCATGCAGGGGTAGTCGTGGTAGCTGATGAAGTCGGCGCGCACCCCGGCCGCCTTGGTCTTGGCCAGGGCGTAGGCGACGTCGCTCGGGTAGGACCCACCGCTCAAGTCGTACCCGCCGGACCACGTGACGGCGGAACCGCCAAACACGGCGGCCGGGTTGAGTGCGCGGAGCTGGGGGACGTCGGCGATCCACTCGGCCGTCGTCTGGGCGATGCTCGTATTGTTCGGACGGTTGTCCGGCTCGTTGCCGAACTCGTAGATGTCGCAGCGCGAGCCAGCGACCTCGACGACGTGCTTCATCCACGCCAGGCCGGATCCCGGGTCGCCCAGCATGATCATGCAGGTCGCACCCTCGGCGGCGACGGCGTCGAGACGGGTCTCGATCTGGGCGTCCGTGTCCGACGAATAGATCCACGTGCGCATGAGTGTCAGGTTGGCAGCTGGGTGTCCGCCTGCACCTTCGGCAGGGTGTCCACGTTCGGGCTGCCGTACTCGATGCCGTCGTTGGTGCCGAAGATGAACGACGGCGTCGTGCCCTGCCACATGGCCTCGCCCGGCAGCAGTCTTTCCTGAGCAGCGCCGCTAGCCGGCGCAGAGAACAGGAGAGCGACGATGAGAGGGAGACCACACAGAGAGCGGCGCCTCAGCACGCCGCGTGCCCGGGAAGAAGCCTCTCGATGACGGACCATGTCGCCTCCTCGCCCGCCAAACGGAACTCGGCCTCTCGGCAAAACCCCTGCGTGCAACGGCAGGAGAGGGCAACCTTTATTTGCAAAGTTAGTGAAACTAATACAGGCACAAATTCTTCCAACTCAATTTTTTCCGTGCTTGGCCGTAGCCCGGATCCGGGCGGCCGGCCATGCACAGGCCCGGCTCAGGGCGGTGCTCTCAACAGTTCGGGCGGCGTCGTTGGGCGCACAGAGCGGAACCCTGGGGGAACTCCCAGGTTGCCGTCAGCGTGAAAGGAACTCGACGATGCGCCGGTCGATCTCCTCGGGCTTCTCCAGGTGCAAGAAGTGCCCGGTGCCCTCCACGACGTCGTACTCGGACCCCTCGGCCAGGAAGTCGAGCGGTTGGCCCACCGACGTCAACAACATGGCGTGATCGTCGGCTCCGTGCAGGTACAGCGTCGGCTTCGGCGTGGCGGCGACGGTGGCGGCCTGCTCCTCCGCCAGCTCGGGCACGTGGAGCGAGGGGTCCCACACCGCCCGGTAGTAGGAGATGGCAGCGAGCATGTGCTCGGGGTCTCCGATCGACTCCTTGACCTTCGGCAGGTCCCACGACGCGTCGTAGCCCGGCGACCACAGGGACCACAGCCCGTCGATGAACTCGTAGTTGTTGTTCGGCAACGCCAGCTCCGCCACCGGGTGCAGGAAGACGAACATGTACCAGCTGCACCGCAGCTGGGCGAAGGTCAGCAGCGACGGCCCGATCGCCCCTGTCGGCGGTACGGCCAGCGTGACGGCCCGGCGCCACCGCTCGGGCTGGTGCGCCACCGCACCGTACGTGGTCATGGCCCCCCAGTCGTGCCCCACGATGACCGCGTCGGCTCCACCGCCCAACGCCTCGTGCAGGGCATTGGTGTCGCGCACCACGGCGCCCAGCTGGTAGAGGCCGTCGGCGGGCAGCTCCGTCGGCGCATAGCCGCGGAGGAAGGGCGCGACGGCGTGGTAGCCCGCGGCACCGAGCTCGGGCAACAGGTGGCGCCACGTGTGCGCGGAGTCTGGGAACCCGTGCAGGCACAGGGCCAGCGGGCCGTCGGGAGGCCCGTCCTCGAGATAGGCGAACTCCAATCCGTTGGCCTTCGTGCGCTTGGGTTCCACGGCGACCAAACGTATCTCCGAGCCCGGCGCTATCGTCGAGCCGGTGAACGTGAAGTTCTACGGAGTACGAGGCTCCTGCCCGTGCTCGGGGGACCGCTACCGCCGCTACGGCGGCAACACCTCGTGCCTCGTCGTCACCATCGACGGCGAGGAACCGCTGATCGTCGACCTCGGCACCGGGCTGCGCGCGCTGGGCGACTCGCTGCTCAAGGAGGTCCGGGCGCAGGGGCGGCCGTTGCACGCCACCGCGCTGCTCACCCACCTGCACTTCGACCACATCCTCGGCATCCCGTTCTTCGCCCCCCTCCACGACCCGGGGGCTCGGCTCACGGTGCACGGTCCGGCCCAGCCCAACGGCAGCCTGAAAGAAGCGCTCCACGCCGCGGTGCAGCCGCCGGTCTTCCCGATCCGCATGGAGCAGTTCCGCGGCGAAATCGTGACCGTCGACACGCGCGACGAGGACCTCTCCGTCGGAGCGGCCAAGGTGATGGCCCGCGCCGTCCCCCACAGCGGCACGACGCTCGGCTACCGGATTGAGGCCGACGGTCGCTCGATGGCGTACCTGCCCGACCACCAGGCCCCGTTGGACCGCCGCACCATTCCCGACGCGGTGCTCGAGCTCTGCCAGGGCGTCGATCTGCTCGTCCATGACGGGCAGTACACCGACGACGAGTTCTTCGACAAGCCGGACTGGGGGCACTCCACCGCGGCCTTCGCCGTCCACGTGGCGGCCGAGGCCGGGGTCAAGCGGCTCTGGCTCACCCACCACGATCCCTCGCACACCGATCGCGAGATCGACCGCATCCTTCACAACGCCCGCCGGCTGCCCGAGGCCAAGAAGATCGAGGACGTCTCCTCGGCCAGCGAGTCGCAAACCATCGATCTCGGACAGGCGTAGCCGGAAGGATTCGGACGTGACGGGCCTCGACCAGGCCCGGTTCCGCGAGGTGCTCGGTCACTTCGCGACCGGCATCACCATCGTGACTGCGCTCGAGGAGGGCGTGCCGGTGGGTTTCTCGTGCCAGTCGTTCGCCGCGTTGTCGCTCGACCCGCCCATGGTCATCCTGGCGCCCGCCCGGAGCTCCACCAGCTGGCCGCGCATCGCCCAAGCCGGATCCTTCTGCGTGAACGTCCTCGAAGAGCGCCAAGAAGCGCTTTGCCGCGCCTTCGCCGTGTCCGGGGGAGACAAATTCGACGGGGTCGGTTGGACGCAGGGTGTGACCGGCGCGCCGGTCCTCGAAGGTTCCCTGGCCGTCGTCGAGTGCCGACTGGGCGACATCTTCGACGGTGGCGACCACGAGCTCGTCACCGGGCACGTGGTGGCCATGGAGATCGGCGAGGGCAGTCCGCTGCTCTTCTACCGCTCCGGATTCGGCCGCTTCGCGCCCTGATACCGTTCCGCCGATGCCCGAGCTGATCCCCTCCGCCGCCATCGACGACGTCGTCGTCGTCCGCCCCGACGTGCACGGCGACGAGCGTGGTCGATTCGTCGAAACCTACCGCCGCAGCTGGTTCCCGAACGGCCGCGAGATGGTCCAGGGCAACCGCTCGGAGAAAGAGGCCGGTGCGCTGGTCGGCCTGCACTACCACCTGCACCAGGCGGACTACTGGTACGCATTGCGCGGTCAGGCCCGGGTCGTGCTCCACGACTTGCGCGTCGGCTCCGCCACCGAAGGGGTGACCGAGCACATCGACCTCGACGGCGATCGGGACCAGGGGGTCTACATCCCGCCCGGGGTGGCGCACGGCTTCGCGGCCCTCACCGACCTCCTCCTCTGCTATCTGGTCGACAATTACTACGACAACACCGACGAGCTCGGCCTGGCGTGGGACGACCCGGACGTGGACGCGACGTGGGGCCTGACCGATCCTGTCCTCTCGGCCCGCGACAAGGGCAACCCCCGACGCGCCGACATCCCCGACGAATTGCGGCCGCGCCTGTCCTGATCCGGCCGCATCCGGCGGCCCGCACGCGAAGGTCGCGCACCGAAACGCCCCCACGATCCTGTTGAATAGGGGTGGTGCTGATCGGCGTGATCGTGGCAGTGATCGTGCTCGCCGGAGCGCTCCTCTACGCGCTCGCGCGGTGGCGCTCGCACGACGACGCCCATTCCGTCGAGCATTACCACCGTCAGCTCCACACCCTGGAGGAGATTCGCACTCACCCGCGGGAGGACTCGAACGGAAGCAGCGAGGCGGCCTACCCCGCCTCCACGTTCAAGGTGTCCTCCAACGTGAGGCTGACCGAGCCCGGGCGGCCGGTCGCACCCCCGCCCGTGCCGGCGCCCGTGCCTCTCGGAGAAGAGCCCTCCCGCTTCGAGGACTCCGCGGTCGAGCCGCTGCCCTCGGCCAGCGCGGTGCGCCGGCAGGAGCGCGACATGGAAGCGATCAACCATCGACCCCGGCGCCTGGCCGCGCCGTTGGCCGCCGTGGCCGTCGTGGCGGTCTTGATCGCCGTCCTGATCGTCGCGGGCACGCACTCGAAAACCCCACACCACGGCACTGCCGTGACGACCACCACGGCACCGGGTCACTCCGGCTCCACCGGGCACCAGACGACCAGCACGACTGCGGCGACCACGACCACCACCGCGCCACCGGCCGTCTCGGCCCCCCAGTCGACGTCGGCGCAGGCGGCGACCTACAAGGTGGCCGCCGCCAGCTATTCGCTCAACCTCGCGGCCACGGGCGGAGAGTGCTGGGTCCAGGCGACGACGCCGGGCGGCAGCGTGCTGTTCTCGAACGTCCTTGCGGCCGGACAGTCGCACGCCATCGCGGCGACGGGGCCCCTGACGGTGGTGGCCGGTGCGCCCGGGTCGTTCGCCGCGACCGTCAACGGCGCCGCGGTGTCGCTCCCCCCAGGCGCCCAGGCGCCGTTCACGCTGAGCTTCGTGCCGGCGTGACCCCGAGCGCGTCGAGCAAGAAGGCGAGCACGAGCGCCTCCTCCTTCCAGGCGTCGTAGCGGCCGGACGGCCCGCCGTGGCCCGCGCCGAGCTCGGTGCGGAGCAGCACCCGCGTCGACGGCGACGTGGCGCGGCAGCTTGGCCACCCACTTGGCCGGCTCCCAGTAGGCCACCCTGGGGTCGTTCAGGCCGGCAGTGACCAGCAGGTCGGGGTAGGCCCGGTCGGTCACGTTGTCATAGGGGGAGTAGCCGAGCATGCGGCGATAGGCCGACTCGTCGGCCAGCGGATTGCCCCACTCCTCCCACTCACCGACGGTCAGCGGGATGGTGTCGTCGAGCATGGTCGTGACGACGTCGACGAAGGGGACCTGCGCCACGAGCGCTCTGAAGAGCTCCGGCCCTTGATTGGCCACAGCCCCGATCAGCAGACCGCCGGCGGACGCGCCGCGTCCGGCCAGCGCGTCCCCTTGGGCGATCCCGGAGGCGACGAGGTGGCGTGCGCAGGCGAGGAAATCGGAAAAGGTGTTCGCCTTGTGCTCCATCTTCCCGTCCTCGTACCAGGTCCTCCCCATTTCGCCACCGCCGCGTACGTGGGCGATGGCGTAGACAACGCCGCGGTCGAGCAGCGACAGACGGTGGTGCGAGAAGGCCGGATCGATGGAGACCTCGTAGGCGCCGTAGCCGTAGAGCACGCACGGGGCCGGGAGCGTCACATCCCGGTGGTGCACCAGTGAGATGGGCACGCGGGTGCCGTCGGGAGCGTTCGCCCACTGCCGCGAGCTGACATAGCGAGCCGGATCGAAGCCACCGAGCACGGGCTCCTGCTTGAGCAACGTCTCCTCCCGGTTCTCGAGGTCGACCTGGAGGACGCTCGACGGGGTGACGAGGGAGGTGCGGCCGATGCGCAACACCCGACCGTCAGGTTCGGGGTTGGCGCCGACCCAGGTCGTGGCCGGGGTGTCGGTGGAGCGGACGATCCAGCCCGATGAGAGCGCGTCATGCCCGGCATCGCCGAAGGGCTCACCGTCCCGGCGCAACGGCAGCACGCGCACACGCGTCTCCGCCTCGGCGCGCTCGCTCAACACCAGCGCGCCGGAGAACGCGTCGACGTCCTCGACCCGCACCCCGGGGCGGTGGGGCACCACTTCGCGCCAGCCGCCGGACGCGCCCAGGGCGGAATCCGGGGCGGCCAGGACCCGGAAGTCCTTCGCCTCGTCGTTGGTGAGCGCGACGAACCACCCCGAGCCCTGCGAGCGCACGTGGTCCAGCGCGTACTCCACTCCTTCGCGCCTCGCCATGACCGGCACCGGGTCGGCGAGCGGGTCGTCCGAGGGAATGGCCAGGTACTCCGTCGTGGTCGTGCTGTGCAGGGTCACGAGCACCCACGCCTCGTCGCGGGTGGTGCCGGTACCGAGCGAGAAGCGCCGGTCGGCCTCTTCGTAGACCAGGACGTCGTCCGACGGGTCGGAACCGAGCCGGTGCCGCCAGAGACGGAACGGTCGGTGGGCCTCGTCCATGCGGACGTAGAAGACGACGCTGCCGTCGGCCGACCAGGCCAACCCGTACGAGGTGTCGAGGACGGCCTCGGCCGCAGCGGAGGGCGAGAGCCGGGCATCGAGCGGCGAGAACCGCAGCTCGTACTTCTCGTCCCCGGCACGGTCGGTGGAGTAGGCCAGCCACCGATGGTCGTGGCTGACCGCCGCGCTGCCGACGGCGAAGTAGTCCGACCCGGCGGCGAGGGCGTTCTCGTCCAAGAGGATCTGCTCCTCCTCGCCGGGCTCGCCCGCGGGCGGCAGCTCGTCCGGTTCTCGGGCGGGTCGGCGGCAGTGGATGGCGTAGTTACGCCCCTCCTCGGTCCGGCTGTAGTACCACCACGGACCGCGGCGGGACGGGACGGACATGTCGGTCTCCTTGATCCGGGCCTTCATCTCCTCGAAGAGCTCTTCTCGGAGGCCCGCCTGCGGCGCCAGGTCCCGCTCCGTGTGGTCGTTCTCCGCCGTCAGGTAGGAGAGGACCTCGGGGTCCTCCCGGTCGCGCATCCAGTACCAGGGGTCCACGCGGGTGTCGCCGTGGGCCGTGACGGGGTGCGGGCGGCGGGGGGCGCGGGGCGGACTGGACGGCGGCGGCGGCGGGGCCGCGACGCGGACGGCGGCGTGGACGACGGGGTGGACATGGTGCGAGCCTTCCACGCCTGGGGACACCGGGGTCGCCCGTTGCCGGCGTTTCGGCAGGCCCGGACGGTTGTTACTATCTAGGTAGGAGAAATTGTCTCCCCGGACCTGGCTCCAACCGGATCCGGACCCGGGGACACCCCTTTCGACCAACGCTAAGACCAGGAGCCGCATGGCAGTCACGGATCTCGACCTCGGTCGCTATCAGCTCGGATGGAGCGACGCCGAGGACTACGTCTTCAAGCCCAAGAAGGGGTTGAACGAGGCGATCGTCCGCGAGATGTCCGACATGAAGGACGAGCCGGACTGGATGCGCACCTTCCGCCTCCGCGCCCTCAAGCACTTCGAGCGCAAGCCGATGGCGCCGTGGTTCGCCACCCAGATGCCGGACCTCGACTTCGACAACATCTACTACTACATCAAGCCGACGGGCGGTCAGGTGGACGACTGGGAGGACCTCCCGGACGCCATCAAGAACACCTACGAGAAGCTCGGGATCCCCGAGGCCGAGCGCAAGTACCTCGCCGGCGTGACGGCGCAGTACGAGAGCGAGGTCGTGTTCCACCGCAACCGCGAGGATCTTGAGGCGCAGGGCGTCCTCTTCAGCGACATGGACACCGCGGTGCGCGAGTACCCCGACATCGTTCGCAAGTGGTTCGGCAAGATCATCCCGCCCAACGACAACAAGTTCGCCGCCCTCAACTCGGCCGTGTGGTCGGGCGGGTCCTTCATCTACGTGCCGCCGGGAGTCAAGGTGGAGATGCCGCTCCAGGCCTACTTCCGCATCAACGCCGAGAACATGGGCCAGTTCGAGCGGACGCTGATCATCGCCGACGAAGGGTCCCAGGTGCACTACATCGAGGGATGCTCCGCCCCGGTGTACACGACCGACTCGCTGCACTCTGCCGTGGTCGAGCTCGTCGCCCTTCCAGGGTCGCGGATCACGTACACGACCATCCAGAACTGGTCGACGAACGTGTACAACCTCGTGACGAAGCGAGCCCGGGCGGAGGCCGAAGCCCACGTGGAGTGGATCGACGGGAACATCGGCTCACGCCTCACCATGAAGTACCCCTCCGTCTACCTCATGGGCCCCAAGGCGAGCGGCGAGGTCCTCTCCGTCGCCTACGCCGGCGCAGGCCAGCACCAGGACGCTGGCGCCAAGATGTACCACGTCGCACCGGAGACCACGTCGACCATCGTGTCGAAGTCCATCTCCAAGGACGGCGGCATCACGACCTACCGGGGCAAGGTCCACGTCGACCCCGAGGCCCGGGGGGCCAAGTCATTCGTCCGCTGCGACGCGCTCCTCCTGGACGACGAGTCGACGTCGGAGACGAAGCCCTACATGGAGGTCGGAGCGCGCGACGCCCGCATCGGCCACGAGGCCACCGTCTCCAAGGTCGGGGAGGACCAGCTCTTCTACCTGATGAGCCGGGGCCTGTCCGAGTCCGAGGCGATGGGCATGATCGTGAACGGATTCATCGAGCCGGTGACACGGACGCTTCCGATGGAGTACGCGGTCGAGTGGAGCCGGCTGATTGAGTTGCAGATGGAGGGCGCGGTCGGCTGAACCGCCGGCTCGTGGCACCATAGGGCGATGCCCATGCGCGAGGAGTGCGTCCACTTCCAGAGCCGGACCTACGCGTCCGGCGAGGCCGCCCGGTTCTGCCTGCTCGACCTCGCCCCCGAGGCGCCGTGGCGGTGCCCGGACAACTGCCCCCAGTACCACCGCCGGCTGGCCGACGTCGGCTGGGTCCACGGCAGCCTCGTCGAGCCCGCCCTCGAGGAGGAACCGACGGGAGCCGGAGAGGGCGTGGCCGAGTTGCTGAATTCGGCGGAGGACATCGTGAACGACGTCGCACCCGACATACTCGAGGAGGTCCGCGCCGAGGACGCCCGCAAGGAGCGGTCCGGCAACCGCTGGTGGCGCCGACGGCGCTGACGCCCGCGGCGCGACGGCGACCCTCGGGGGGTTCACTGTCGCCGGAAGGCTGCGGGACAGAAACGGATCAAAACGCCCACTGAGGTCGATGACGGGCCGAAGCCGGTGATCATCGAGGTGAACGGCCGGTCTCAATCAAGGTGCCCACGGCCGTGCAGCGACGGGAATTGACGCACGACGCCTTGCTCAGGGAGTCACTTGCCTCATGGTTGGGGCTCGGCGTCACGGCCCAAGCCGACCCGTTCCAGGACTCGACGAGGGTCAGTTCGTCAACGCCTGGCCCGTTCAGGTAATACCCCACGGCCACGCAATCGGTCGAACTCGTACACGAGACGCCGCTGAGTTGGTTCACCGGGGACGGATCGCTGTCGATGCTGGGGTCGGGGCTCGGAACGGTTGACCAGGCTGTTCCGTTCCAGGCCTCGACCACGGTGACTGTTGCCCCTGGGCCCACGCCCGGGTTTTCGAGACCTACCGCTACGCAGAACGTCGAGCTGACGCAAGACACGCCTCGAAGGAAGTCCTCGGCGTAATTACCGCCGTAGGGGTTAGGGCTGGGAACGATTGACCACACCGACCCGTCCCAGGACTCGACGAGAGTGAAGACCAGCTGCGAAGGATAGTCGCCACCACCGGTGCCGACGGCCGTACAACTCGTCGGACTGAGGCAGGACACGCCGTTGAGGAAGTTGTCGCCCCCATCACGGTTGGGACTCGGTATCACCGACCACGCCGTCCCGTCCCAGGACTCGACGAGCGTGCCAGTGCCAAGATCAGGGGCATTGTACACGCCAACCGCCACGCAAAAGGTCGGACTCGTACAGGACACACTGTCGAGAGCATTGTTCGGACCCGTACCGGGTGATGGGCTGGGAACGATCGACCAACTCGTCCCATTCCAAGATTCGATCAAGGGCTCATCCGTCGAAGCATTGGCAAAGCCGCCCACAGCGGTGCAGCTGATAGAGCTGAGACAGGACACGCCACTCAGAGAGCTGCTCGAGGCACCCGTCGGATTCGGACTCTTCAGAATGGACCAGGCTGTGCCGTTCCATGACTCGGCAAGAGTCTTCGTCACCGATTCATGATCGTGACCGCCAACGGCCATACAGAAGCTCCGGCTCGCGCAGGACACGTCCGCGAGGAGATTGCCATTGATGCGACCGTGGGTGGGGCCCGGCGTCACCGACCACACCGTGGGGGTCGCCTCGGCTGTTCCCGTTTGGAGTATGACGCCGACGAAGACCATCGCAACGGTCGACAAGCCGAGGAGCACCGACCGTATGGGTCGAGTGTGGGGGTCTTGGCGAATGGGGGTCCGGATCCCACGCGTCATGCGGGGGGTGGTTCGCACATCCCGCCCTTTCAGTTGTCGATCTGTGGGGAAGCTACACCCCGTGGGCGCCGTCACGGGCCTGCGCAGCTCACGTCCCGGTGCGCCGTTCGCCCGTCTCGAACCGCGATCCGACCGGCATCGCAGGCTGAGCTTTCCCCGTTGAATCGAGGCGAACGGCCGGTCAGCTGTACCGACCGGGCGGAAGCCGCAGGGTGAACCGGCCACGGCGCGGCACCACCGCCGAGTATCGGAGCCCCTGGGCTTCCGGAGCGGTCACCCAACCTGGAACCGCGCCGCAACTCGGAAGTGCTGCGATGCCCACGTCCAGGCGGAGCGTGCCGGTGATCGCGCCCAAGCCTCCGCCGATGTCGTCGGGATGCCGGCCGTCCCACGGGCGCGAGGCCATGGTTACTGCAGCCAAAGCGAGGAGTCCGAAGGCGCGAGCGTCGCGGCTCTCGCTCCACGGTCACACTGACTCCGCCAGAAGGAGTCCGGTTCGGCGGTCGGGAATGGGCGACGGTAGTGGGGACACCATGGGCGCCACGCCGCAGGGGAAGCCGGCGGCCGGCCGCCGCTCGAAGCTCTAGCGGCCGGTGAACTTCGGCGACCGCTTCTCCATGAACGCGGTCACGGCCTCGACGAGATCGTCCGAGGCGAGCATGCCGGCGTTCCACGTGGCCACGTACTCCAGGCCTTGCGCCACCGTTCGGCCCTCGTTGGCACCCAGGACAGCCTTGGTGCCCTGAACGGCGATCGGGGAATTGGCGGCGATCTCTGCCGCGAGATCCCGGGCCGCCTTGAGCACCCCCTCGGCATCGGCGGCGACGTCGTTGACGAGACCGATGTCGCGGGCCCGCTCGGCGCTGATGTCCTTGCCGGTGAGGGCCAGCTCGTTGAGGTGCCCCGCGCTGAGGATGGCGGGAAGGCGCTGCAACGAGCCCAGGTCGGCGACGATGGCCATCTTCGCCTCGCGCACCGAGAACACGGCGTCGGCCGACGCCAGGCGGATGTCGCACGCCGCAATCAGGTCCACGCCTCCTCCGATGCAGTAGCCGTGCACGGCCGCCACCGTGGGCTTGTGACAACTCGCCACCGAGGTGATGGAGTCCTGGAGTTGGAGCACTCCGCTCCGTCCGGCCCGGGCCCGCGCCGCCATGGACGGAGCGCGGCCTCCGGAGTCCCCGCTCATCCCGCCCGAGAGCGTGCCTCCCATCTCCTTAAGGTCGAGCCCGACCGAGAAGTGCGGTCCTTTCGCCGCGATCACCACGGCGCGCACCTCGGGCTCCGCGCCCACGACGGCCATGGCCCTCGGCAGGTCGCGCCAGAGGTCCGTGCCCATGGCATTGCGCGCCTCGGGCCGGTCGAGCCAGACGGTAGCGACGGTCTCGTCCTGTTCGATGGTGAGGACCGGCGAGTCGAACGTGGTGACGTCTCCCATGCGTCGCGAGGCTAACCGGGCAGGCGAGAGGCGAGAGGCGAGGTCGAGGCGAGGCGCGGGGCTAGGGACAAGGGACCAGGGACCAGGGCTGGGACGTGGGCAAGTAGAGTGAATGGGCCGTATTCGCTTCCGAAAGGGACCCGTCCTGCACACGTTCAGCGCCGAGGGCTCGGCCGCCCTGGCTGGCCCGCGGTGGCTCCGTGACCGGCGGGCCGCAGGCTACGAGGCCTTTGTGTCCACCCCGCTTCCCTCGGATGACGAGGAGGTCTGGCGGTACACGCCCATCGGACAGCTGTCGTTGGAGCGCTATGAACCGGTCGGCGCCAACGGCGCGACGACCGACGGCAGCGACCTGACGGCGAGCCTGGCGCGCACCCTTGGACCGACCGCCGCGGTCGTGCTCGTGCACAACGGTTGGCCGGTGTCGACGACGCTCACTGCGACAGCCGGGCTCGCTGTCGGCGGCACGGCAGACGTCGCGGCCGCCCGCGACGTCGTGGGATCCGTCCAGCGCGACGGCGACGCGCTGGTTCGGCTCAACGATGCCTTCACGCCCGACGCCGTCGTCATCGACGTCCTCCCGCAAGCCATCGTCGAGGACCCGGTGCTCGTCGTGCACTGGTGCGACGGCGAGTCGGCGGCCGTGCTCCCCCGCACCTGCGTGCGCGCTCAAGAGGAGTCTTCGGTGGCGGTAGTCGAGGTGTTCGCCGGTCCGGCTGCCTCCTCGCTCGTGGTCCCGGTGACGGAACTGTCGGCCGCGAACCACGCCTCGCTGTCCTACGTCGCGCTCCAGGTGCTGGAAGAGGACGCGTGGTCGATCGCCCGCCTCGCCGCCCGAGGCGGCGAGGGAGCGACGGTGCGGACGTTCACCATCGGCCTCGGGGCGGCGTACGACCGCGTCCGGGCCGACGTCGCGGTCGACGGCCGCGGTGCGCGCAGCGAGATCCTCTCGGCCTACCTCGGGCGCGGCGACCAGGTCCACGACGTGCGCACCCTGCAGGATCATCTCGCGGAGCGGACCAACAGCGAACTGCTGTGCCAGGGTGCGGTCGCCGACCGCTCGCGCTCGGTCTACAGCGGACTGATCCGCGTCCACCGCGGCGCCGTCCGCAGCGACGCCCGCCAGACCAACCACAACCTGGTCCTCGGCGAGGGCGCGCACGCCGACTCCGTGCCCAACCTCGACATCCTCGAGAACGACGTCAAGTGCTCGCATGCGTCGACCGTCGGACCGGTCGACGAGGACCAGCGCTATTACATCGAGTCGCGTGGTGTGCCGCCCGAGGTAGCCGAGGGCCTGATCGTCCGCGGCTTCTTCGACGACATCATTGATCGCGGCCCGGTGCCGGCGGCCACGCCGTTACTGCGTCGCGAGGTCCGCGACCGGCTGCGCCACGCCGTGCCGGCTGGGGTCACGTCAGCCGATGACTGAAACCGTGGTGCTGTGTCGGACCGACGAGCTCGCTCCTGGAGAGGCACGGCGTTTCGACGTCGCCGGTGTTCGGATCGCCCTCGTGCGCATCGGGGACGTATTCCACGCCGTCGGCGACGAGTGCAGCCATGAGGACTACTCACTCTCGGAGGGTGAGGTCTGGGCTGAGGAGTGCGAGATCGAGTGCCCGCGCCACGGCAGCACGTTCGACCTGGTGACCGGCGAGGCGTGTTCGTTGCCTGCGACGAGGCCCGTGCCCGTCTACGAACTGGAAGTCGAGGGCGGGAAGGTTTCGGTGGTGCTGCCGTGAGCGGAGCAGTTGACGCCGGGGAGACACGAGCAGAGCACGTCTTCGAGGTGAAGGGTCTCCACGCCTCGGCCGGCGGTCGCGAAGTGCTCCACGGCATCGATCTGAAGGTGCGCAGCGGTGAGGTCCACGTCATCATGGGCCCCAACGGTTCTGGGAAGAGCACCCTGGCCCACACGCTCATGGGTCGACCCGGGACCGAGGTGACCGCAGGCAGCATTACGCTCGACGGCGCCGAGCTCACGGGACGACCCGCGTGGGAGCGCGCACGCGCCGGGTTGTTCCTCGCCCTGCAGCATCCGCTCGAAGTGCCCGGCGTCGGCCTCGACTCGCTCCTCGCCGCCGCGATGGGAACGGACGTCGGTGCCGGGCTCGATTCCCGTCTGGCCGAGGAGGCGAAGGCGGTCGGGCTGGACGAGCGGCTCCTGCATCGCCCGGTCAACGTCGACCTTTCCGGTGGCGAGAAGAAGAGGACCGAGATGGTGCAGCTCGGCATCCTGCGGCCGTCCATCTGCATCCTCGACGAGATCGACTCCGGCCTCGACGTCGACGCGCTGGGAGAGGTGGCGCGCCAGTTGCAGCGAGACACCACGGAGTGGGGGGTCGGCATCCTGGCCATCACGCACTTCAACCGCTTCCTGGTCCAGCTCGAAGCGGACCTGGTGCACGTCATGGTCGGTGGACGCATCGTCGCCATCGGTGATGCCGCGCTCGCGCTCGAACTCGAGAAGACGGGCTACGCCGGTTACCAGAACACCCCCTGAGCACGCGCCCAGTGCCACGGAATTGCCTGTGCCCCTTGGTACCGTACAGGCATGGCGAACGGTCGTCCCACGGGCGACGGTCCGGGCCACTCCCCTCGCCGGCGAGGTGACAAGGTCGCCAACCAGGAAGGGCTCGCGGCACTTGGTCGCGAGATGGGTAGCGGCGCCGATACGGGCCGTGTCGCGAACGAATCGGGCTTGCGCGCGCTCGGAACGCGCATCGACGACAGCAAATCGCGCCGGCGTCGCGGCGGCCGACCCCGCTGGAGCCTGGGCAAGAAGGTGGGTGTGGCGCTCGCCGCGGTGCTCGTGCTCGCGGTCGCGGTCGCCGGTGGCCTCTACGCGTACGGCCGATACCGCTACGACCAGATCCCCAAGATCCCTGTGGCCGACGAGGTCGCGGTGCAGAGCGGGCAGCCGTTCACCATTCTCGTCATCGGCTCGGACACCCGGGCCGGGGAGACGGGTAGTCAGGCCCAGCAGTTCGGTTCCTCGTCGGTCGTCACCGGCCAGCGCAGCGACGTCGTGCAGCTGTGGCGGGTGACGCCGTCGACCAAGCAGATCCAGATCGTCTCCATCCCGCGTGACACCGTCGTCTCCATGCTCCCGCCTGACTCGGAGCAGTTCGGGACCTACAACCGCATCAACTCCTCGTACAACTCTGGACCCAACCAGCTCGTCAAGACGATCACGGCCAATTTCGGCATCCCCATCAATCACGTGGTGGTTGTCGACTTCTCCGGGTTCGAGAACGCCGTGAACGCCTTGGGGGGGATCTACCTGAACTTCAACTACCCGGCCAAGGACGCGTATTCGGGTCTCGACATCACCGCGCCCGGGTGCCAGCTCCTCAGCGGCTTCCAGGCGCTGGCGGTGGCACGAGCTCGGCACTACGAGTACTACGCCAACGGGTACTGGCAGTACGACCCCAGCAGCGACTTCGGCCGCATCCAGCGGCAGGACACCTTCATCCGCGCTCTCATGGACGCGGCAAAGTCCAAGGTGAACCCCCTGACCGTGAACGCGTTCATCGGCTCCCTCCACGAAGGCGTCTCCATCGACGACGGCTTCAGCTTCAACGAGCTGATCGGGCTCGCGCTGACGTATCACTCGTTCAACCCTGCGGGTTTGCAGGCTCAGACCCTCCCGACCCTGCCGTCGACCGCCTTCGGCGGGTTGGGCGACGTCCTCACCGTCGACCAGCCGGCCGCGCAGCAGCTCCTGGTCAACGTCTTCGGCTCGAGCCTGGTCGCTCCCACCAACCCGCCCCCGAACGTGGATGGTGTGGCGGAGTCCCCGCCGACGGTGACACCGACCACCGCAGCCGCGAGCACGGCCGAGCCGGTTTCCGGTTCGGGCAGCGCGTCGGTCACGCCGGCAACGACCACGACGACGACGCCGCCCTACAACCCGACCGTCTGCACTCCCGCCTGACCGAACGGCCTCAGGAGACGGCTGCGGCGACCTCGTCGAGTCCCTGTGCCAGCGCGTTCCAGCTCAGGGTGGCGCACTTGATACGCACCGGGAACTTCACCACGCCCTGGAGGGCGGCCAGCTCGCCGAGTTTGTCCAGGTCGATCTCTTCGGGCTCGACGTCGTCGGCGTCGCCGTCGCCGTCGATGTGATCACCGAGCGAGGCCTCGTGGATGGACATCATCCCCTTGAAGGTGCTGATGAGCTTGCGAACTTCGTCGAGAGCCCTACCCTTCACCGCGGCGGACATGAGCGACGCCGAGGACTGGCTGATGGAGCAGCCCGAACCCCCGATCTTGAGGTCGGCGAGCGTGCCGTCCTCGACCAGCAGGCTGACCACGACCTCGTCCCCGCACAACGGGTTGAAGCCCTCGACGCGGTGGGCGGGCGGCGACTCGAGCTCGCCGCGATTGCGAGGCGAGCGGTAGTGGTCGAGGATGATCTCGCGATAGAGCTCTTCGAGGTCGGCCATCAGCCGAACAATCTACCGGCCTCGACCAATCCCTCAATCAGCACCTCGATGTCGTGCTCGTCGCTGAAGAGGGACAACGAGGCTCGTGCCGTCGCCGGCACGCCGAGCCGGCGCATCAAAGGCTTGGCGCAGTGGTGTCCCGGCCGCACGCACACGCCGAACTGGTCGAGCACCTGGGCGAGGTCGTGCGGGTGCACGTCGCGGTAGGCGATGGACAGTACGCCGCCCCTGTCCTCGCCCGCGGGCGGCCCGAAGATGCGACAGTCCGGCCCGAGCTTCTCGTCGAGCCGGGCCAGCGCGTGGTTGGTGAGCGCCAGCTCGTGGGCTCGTATCCGGTCCATCCCGATGTCGCTCAGGTACTTGATGGCGGCCGACAACCCCACCGCCTCGGCGATCGGCGGAGTGCCGGCCTCGAAGCGCGCCGGAGGCGGCGCGGGGCGGAACGATTCCTGCTTGACGTCGAGGATCATGCCTCCGCCACCCAGGAAGGGCGCCATGGCGTCGAGCAGCTCGCCCTTTCCCCACAGCACGCCGATGCCGGTCGGGCCCATCATCTTGTGGGCCGAGAAGGCGATGAAGTCCACCCCGAGCGCCGTGATGTCGACCGGCGAGTGCGGGACGAGCTGCGCACCGTCGGCCACCACGACGGCACCGGCGCGGTGCGCGACGTCTGCGATGACGCGCACCGGGTTGATGGTCCCGAGCACGTTGGACATGGTGGACACCCCGACGAGCTTGACCCCTTCGACCAGTCGGTCGAGGTCGTCGAGGACGAGTCGCCCGTCGCCGTCGATCGGTATGTAGCGGAGGTCGAGACCGCCCAGCTCTTCCGAGATGATCTGCCACGGCACGATGTTGGCGTGATGCTCCATCTCGGTGAGCAGCACGGCGTCGCCCGGACGCAGATTGGCGCGACCCCACGAGTGCGCTACCAGGTTGAGCGCCTCGGTCGTGTTCTTGGTGAAGACGATCTCATGGGCCGGGTCCGGCGCACCGACGAATCGACCTGCCACGATCCGCGACCGTTCGTAGAGCGCGGTCGCCTCTTCGGCTGTCGCGTAGACCCCGCGGTGCACGTTGGCGTGCGTCGACTCGTAGTAGCGGGTCATGGCGCCGATGACCGTCTGGGGTTGGAGCGCGGACGACGCCGAGTCGAGGTACACGATCGGCCGGCCGTTCACCGTGCGCGTCAGGAGCGGGAAATCCTTGCGCAGCGCCTCGGTGTTGAGTGGCGCCGGGACGGGCGTCCCCGTGTTCGTCATCGCCACGCCTCGTAGCCCTCGGCCGAGACGCGGCTCGCCAGCTCGGGCCCCCCGCTCGCCACGACCCTGCCGTCGACCAGCACGTGGACCACGTCGGGCACGAGCTCCTCGAGCAGCCGTTCGTAGTGGGTGATGGCGAGGACGCCGACCTCGGGCCGGTCCTCACGCACGGCGCGAACACCCGCGCCACGACTCGCAGAGCGTCGATGTCCAGACCCGAGTCGGTCTCGTCGAGCACCGCAACGAGCGGCTCGAGCAGCGCCATCTGAAGGATCTCGTTGCGCTTCTTCTCGCCGCCGCTGAAGCCCTGGTTCAGGTGCCTGCTGGCAAAGGACGCGTCCATGCCGAGCCGCTCCATCCATTCGGTCATGAGGACACGGACCTCGAGTACCGAGACCTCCGTGTCGCGCCGCGCCGCCATGGCCTGGCGCAGGAATTGCGTGACCGACACCCCCTCGATCGACTCGGGGTACTGGAAGGCGAGGAACAGCCCGGCCTTGGCCCGCACGTCTGTAGGCCAGCCGGTCACGTTCTCCCCGTTGAGCAGGATGGCCCCTCCCGTGACCCGGTAAGACGGGTGACCCATGAGGGCGCCGGCCAGCGTTGACTTGCCGGCTCCGTTCGGGCCCATGAGCGCATGGACCTCGCCCCGTCCCACGACGAGATCGACTCCACGCAGAATCGATCCTTCGTCGGCCGAAACCTGGAGATCACGGACCTCGAGCAGGGGCGGTGGATCGGTCACGACCAAAAGCTTACCGTTTTAGTCAGGTTTCTCGGTCATCGCAGCACTCCCTCTCGCGTCACCAGCCCCTGTCCGCCCATTCCTGCAGGTGGGGCGACTCCTCGCCCACGGTGGTGGAGTTGCCGTGGCCGGGAAGGACGAGCGTGTTCGTCGGGAACGTGGCGAAGATCCGGCGGTCGATCGACGTGATGATGGTGTCGAAGTCCCCACCCTCGAACGACGTATTGCCAGGGCCTCCCGGGAACAGCGTGTCACCGCTGAAGAGCAGGTTGGTGCCTTCCACGGCGAAGCAGATGGAGCCCGGGGTATGGCCCGGCGTCGCCAGGGTGCGGATACGGAGGTCGCCGACCTCGAGCAATTCGTCGTCCTCCAGGATCAGGTCGTAGCTGGGCAACATGCCTGCGTCGGCGCTGGTGACGGCTACCGAGATGCCGGCGTCGCGGACGGCCGGGACGGCCTGGATGTGGTCCCAGTGACCGTGGGTCTCGACGACCTGGTTCACGCCGAGGTCGCGGCAGATGGGCAGCAGCGCCTCGTGCTCGTTGGCCGCGTCGATCAGCATCGCATCACCGGACCTCTTGCAACGCAGGATGTAGACGTTGTTGTCCATCGGGCCGACCACGATCTGGTGGACCTCGGCCTTGGCGTCGCTCCAGATCTCCTCGAGCTGTCCCATCCATCTCCCTTCCCTGGTCCGTGAGTCGCCGCCGTCGCGGTGCGTCCCGAACCATGAACCCGCGTCACTCCAGCGTGGCACAGCACCGAACCCGTTGGTGACGGTGGCCCCGGGTCTGGTAGACACAGCCGAGAAAGCAACGGAACCGCCGGCCGGCTGCCGGGGGACGCAGGCAGAGGAGTCCGGGCAGATGAATTTCGCGTTCAGTGAGGAGCAAGAGGAGCTTCGCGCCGCGGTCCGGCGGTTCCTGGCCGAGAAGTCGCCCGAGACCGAGGTCCGGCGGCTGATGGACACGACCGAGGGCTACGACCCAGCGGTCTGGAACCAGATGGCCGATCAACTCGGCCTGCAGTCGCTGACCATCCCCGAGGAGTTCGGAGGGTCCGGGTTCACCTACGTCGAGTTGACCGTCGTGCTCGAGGAGATGGGGGCCGCTCTCCTGTCCGCGCCGTTCTTCTCCACCGTCGCCCTCGCCGCCAACGCGCTGCTCACCTCCGGCGACGACGACGCCAAGAAGTCCATGTTGCCCGGTCTGGCCTCGGGCGAGACGATCGCCACCCTGGCCATCACCGAGGACAACGGCAAGTGG
Organism: uncultured Acidimicrobiaceae bacterium; assembly: GCA_963824445.1. Classification (GTDB taxonomy): domain Bacteria; phylum Actinomycetota; class Acidimicrobiia; order Acidimicrobiales; family RAAP-2; genus Bog-473. The sequence continues at coordinate 465,565 of CAWGPG010000008.1, forward strand.
GACTTCAGCGGCATCGAGTCCGCGGCGACGCAGAAGGGCAACGGTTGGGTGCTCGACGGCCACAAGATGTTCGTGATCGACGGGCACGTCGCCAACTTGATCGTGGTGGCGGCGCGCACCGCGAACGGTGTGTCGCTCTTCGCGGTTCCCGGTGACGCCGACGGCCTGACACGCACGCCCCTGCCGACGATGGACCAGACACGCAAGCAGGCGAGGCTCGAGTTCGCAACCACGCCAGCGTCGCTCATCGGCGGCGACGGGGCCGCCGAGCCTGGGCTCACCAAGACCCTCGATCTGGCGGCGGTGGCGCTGGCGGCCGAGCAGGTGGGCGGAGCCCAGCGCGTGCTCGACGCGTCGGTGGAGTACGCGAAGACAAGGATCCAATTCGGCCGCCCGATCGGCAGCTTCCAAGCCATCAAGCACAAGTGCGCCGACATGCTGCTCGAGGTGGAGTCGGCCAAGTCGGCCGCCTACTACGCGGCGTGGGCCGCGGCGGAGGACTCGGACGAGCTGCCCGTCGTCGCCAGCCTGGCCAAGTCCTACTGCTCCGAGGCGTACTTCCACGCCGCCGCCGAGAACATCCAGATCCACGGCGGCATCGGCTTCACCTGGGAGCACCCGGCACACCTCTACTTCAAGCGGGCGAAGTCCTCCGAGCTCCTCCTCGGCGACCCCTCGTATCACCGGGAGCTGCTGGCTCAACGCATCGGGATCTGAGATGTCGGGGCCATTCCGGCTCCAGCCGGGTCCGGCGGGCGATCTGGCCGTCTACGCCAGCGCGTCGGGACCTGGCTCGTCCGTGCGAGGCCACCTCATCCTGTGTCACGACCTGCCCCGGGCCATCGGCGCCGGCGCCGACGTTGCCGCCACCTATCCCACGCTGGCCGACCGCCTGCACCGCGAGTCGGGCTGGCGGGTGGTCACGGCATCCCTGCGCGGCGCGGGTGGCTCGGCCGGGGACTTCTCACCTCTCGGCTGGCTCGACGATCTGGCCTTCGTCGCTGACGCCGAGGTTCCGGAGTCCTCACCCCGCCTCGTCGTCGGCTTCGGCTTCGGCGGGGTGCTCGCGCTTCACCTGGCCGCACGCGACGAGCGGGTCGCCGGGGTCGGCTGCCTGGGCACTCCGGCCGAGCTGGCGCCGCTGACGCCCGATCCCGACGCGCTGCTCGAACGGTGCGTCCTGAGCGGCGTCGTCTCGACGCCTGGCTTCCCGGCCTCGGTCGAGGCGTGGGCCAAGGAGCTCTCGCTCTTCGACCCCGCGGGTGATGCCGCCCTCCTCAAGGGCCGGTCCCTCCTCATCGTGCACGGCACCGACGATCCCGACGTGCCGCTGTCCGACGCCCGGACACTGGCAGCCTCGGCAACCGGGCCATCCGAGCTTCACGTCGCGCACGGCGCCGGTCACTGGCTGCGCGCCGACCCGAGGGTGATCGCCGTGCTGGTGGGCTGGCTGGAACGGCGTCACTGACCGTTCGCGCGCACGAGACCCCGCGGCGAACGACTCCGCTCCCCGCCGAGAACGTCGACCCGTCGCTTCCCGGCGTCGACTGCGACGACGCTGCTCGCGAGCGAGGAGAGCTGGCCTCGTTGCGTTGGAGTCAAGTCGACGACCAGGCCCGTGATCTCGGCCTCGAAGGCCTTCGTGGCCTGGGTGATGAGCTTCCGACCGGCAGCGGTTATGGCCACGAGGACGCTGCGACCGTCCAGAGGCGATGCCGTCCGGGTCACGAGGCCACGCGCTTCAGCCCTGTCGACAAGGCCGGTCACGCTCGATTTGTCCAGGCCCAACCACGCGGCGAGATCCGTGATCGTGGGACGCCGGTCGCGGAGGACGCCGAGCAGCCGCGCTTGGACGATCGAGAGGTCGTACCCGGCGGCGATCCGTCCAAGCGCCCCCTGAACGGCGAAGCTCAGCTGGGCGAGTGCGTCGACGAGACCCAAGTCGTTCTCCCCAGGCAACGGGGTAAGGACGGGGCGGTGATCATCCATAGGCACGTTGCACGCCTCCACGAACTTAGTTGGTCTCACCAACTATAGTGGTTGGTGAGACCAACTACTGATTCTGGGCTGTCGTTCGATCGGAAGCGGAGAGGAGCAAAAAAAAATGACCATGCGAGCTGCGGTCGTTCGATCCTTCGACCATGCTCCTCGGTACGAGACGTTTGACGAGCCGCAGCCGAATGGTCCGCACCAAGCGGTCGTGGACGTGCTCGCCGCCGGATTGCACCCCCGTGTTCGCACGGGTGCTTCAGGCCGTCACTACACGAGTCCCGGCACGTTGCCCATGATCCCGGGCATCGACGGAGTCGGTCGACTCCAGGACGGCCGGTTGGTCTATTTCGCCATCGACGACGAATCGTGGGGCTCAATGGCCGAACGGGCCGTCGTGGAGAGTGGACGGACGGTACTCCTGCCCGATCATGTCGACGTGGCCAAGGTCGCAGCCGCCATGAACCCAGCCATGTCGTCGTGGGTTGCCCTGCGCCGCCGGGTTCACCTCGAACCCGGTCAATCAGTGCTGATCCTCGGCGCGACCGGCAATGCCGGGAGCATGGCGGTCCAGGTTGCACGGCGTCTCGGTGCGGCGCGGATCGTAGGCGCGGGCCGCAATCAGGAGCGACTCGCGGCCCTTTCCGCCTTGGGTGCGGACGAAATCGTCGCGATCACCGACGACGCATCGGTGTCGGCCAGCCTCGTGGCGAACACAGCCGCCGACGTGGACGTCGTTCTGGACTACGTCTGGGGGGAACCCGCGTCGACGGTCATGATGGCCCTCCTCACCGCCCGGGCTGATCGCAGCAGGGCGTTGGACTGGATCCAAATTGGCGCCACGGCCGGAGCTGAGATCACCCTGCCGTCAGAGTTCCTCCGCTCGGCCAATCTCCGCATACAAGGAAGCGGGCAGGGCGCGGTGTCGAGCGAGGGCTACGTGGCGGAGTTACCGTCCCTCGTCGAGGAGATCCACTCCGGCACCATCCAGGTTCGCACCCGCGTCGTGCCGCTGGCCGACATCGAAAGAACCTGGCGAACTCCGGAGAACGCAGGAGAGCGCACGGTTCTCACCCCCTAGCGACGATCGACAACACCCGTGCCATACTCGTCACGTCGACGGCTGGCAGCGATCGATTGCGTGGCGGAGCGCCCGGGCGGCGGCACGCGCGTCGACGGCCTGTGTCAGGTGGCGCACGACCACGAAATGCCTCACGCCGGCGGACCACAACGCCGGCACCCGTTCAGGGGTCACGCCGCCCGTCACGAAGACGGGAACGCGTGAGCGTGCGCTGGCCTCGCTGACGTAGCCGAGACCGACCCCGGGTCGACCGGGTTTGGTCGGGGTCGCCTCGACCGGTCCGGCCGAGATGTAGGTCACCTCCTGCTCCGCCGCGGCGGCAAGATCCTCGGGTGCATGGGTGGACAGGCCCACGATGGCGTCTGGCCCGAGGATCCGACGCGCCAGCGAGACCGGTGCATCGTCCTGACCGACGTGCACTCCGTCCGCCCCCGACTCGAGCGCGAGGTCCGGCCGGTCGTTGAGGATGAACGGGACGCCGTGGGCGCGGCACACCCGGGCGAGCACCCGCGCCCGGTCCAGGAGTTGGCGCGCGTCGAGGTGCTTGTCGCGCAGTTGGACCACGTCCACTCCGCCTTCGATGCAGGCGGCGGCGAACTGCTCGAGGTCGCCGCGGTCAGGGGTGCAGAGGTACAGGCATCGCCCGGCGATGTCCGCCGCGCCGCGGCTCACGCCTTGGTGCCGGCCTTGGTCCTTGCTCGGGTCCTCGCCTTCGTTGAAGTCGTCCGCCCGGACGCAGCGGCAGGCCCGTCCTCGGTGGGGGCCGACGCCCTGCTCTTGGCTTCGGCCTTCGCCGCCTTCTTGCCTGCCCGGACCCTGGCCAGGCTCTCTCCGTCGCGGATGTCGGCGACGGAGAGGTAGCTGCCGGCTTGGCTGAAGGGCATGCTGACTTCCTCCCACCCTTCGGGACGGACCCCCAGCTGCTTGCCGAGGAGGGCGACAAAGATCCGTGCTTTCTGTTCGCCGAACCCAGGGAGGGCCCGGATCCGGGCCAGCAACTCTTTTCCACTCGCGGCGCCCTTCCAGACGCCCTCGGCTTCGCCCCGGTAGTCCTCGGCCACCACCCGGCACACCTCTTGGACGCGTGCCGCCATCGAGCCCGGATAGCGGTGCAGCGCCGGTCGGGCGCGGAAGACCTCGGCCAGCTCCTCCGGCTCCATCGCCGCGATGGCCGCCGGGTCGAGGCGGCCGCCGAGGCGCCGGGCCAGCTCGGCCGGAGACGAGAATGCCTTCTCCAGCGTGACCTGCTGATCGAGAACCATACCGACCAGGAGGGCCAACGGGTCCCGGCTCAGCATGGCGTCCGACTCGGGGTCTCCGCTCAGGTGCAGATCGACAGGTGCCATGGCGAAATCTTCTCATGCACCCGGGCGAGGAGAAAACGTGCCGCCGAGGTTGCGGGCGGGGCAGACTCGCGCCATGCACATCCCCGCCAAGGTGGACTACGGCATCCGCGCCCTCCTCGCCCTGACCGCTGCAGGCACGCCGCAGACCGCCGAGTCGCTGGCAGAAGAGCAGGGGCTCCCGCCTCGGTTCCTCGGCGCCATCCTGGCCGATCTGCGTCGGGCCGGCGTGGTCGCGAGCCAGCGCGGCGCCGAAGGTGGGTATCGGCTGGCCCGCGACCCGGGTGACATCACCCTGGCCGAGGTCATCCGGGCCCTCGACGGCCCGCTGGCCGAGGTGCGCGGCTACCGGCCCGAGGCCACGACGTACGACGGCGCGGCCGAGCACCTCCAGCAGATCTGGGTCGCCGTCCGGGCGAGCTTGCGCTCGGTGCTCGAGAAGGTGTCGTTGACCGACGTGATCAACGGCCGGTTCCCCGCCCACGTCCAGCGGCTGGTGACAGACCCAGATGCCTGGGTCGCCCACTGACGGCACGGTCGCGGTCTCCGCGACCGACTATCTGTGGTTCGCCGACCTCGCCCTCGACACGATGTCGTCCATCGTGGCGGAGCTGGGCGATGAGTTGGCCAACCGCCGTCCTGATCTTCCGGGTGCCAACACGCCGTATGCCATCTTGACCCACTGCCTCGGCGTCATGGAGTACTGGGGCGGGGCCACGGTTGCCGGGCGCACCATTCAGCGGGACCGGGCCGCCGAGTTCACCGCGGCGGGCCCGGTTGGGCCGCTCATCCGGCGCGCCGCCGAGGCGCGCGGCCGGCTGCGCCAGGACTTGGTCGCGCTCGACTCGGCAGAGGAGCCATCGCACATTCGGCGTACCGCCGACGAACCCGTGCCCTACACCGACACGAAAGGCGCGGTGCTGCTGCACATCCTGGAGGAGCTGTTCCAGCACTTCGGCCAGATGGAGCTGACCCGCGACGTCCTGGTGGCGGACGAAAGGGCGGGCTCCGACGCGATCGCCTGCACGCTCGACGTCGAGGGTTTGGCCGAACGGCAGGCCGAGTGGCGCGCGTTCGTCGCGTCACCCGCGGTGATCGCCGTGGAGTCGCGGCCAACCGAAGTCCGTCTGATTCTGGACGGGACCGAGGCATCGATGGGAGCGGCCACCTCCCTCGGCCAACGCGAGAAGCAATGCTGCACCTTCTTCGACGTGGCTCTCGAGCTCGACGGGCAACGCTGCGCCCTGCGCCTGACTGTGCCCGGAGGCGCGCAGGATGCGCTGGCCGCCTTCGTGGCGGCGATCACACCCTGAAGGGGGGTACCTCGGCCGGTTCGACGCCCAGATCGTCGATTGCTTTCGCCACCAGGGCGGGCTCGACCCGACCACCCAGCGCCAGTTGTTGGAGTACGGCGACGACCAGGTGGGCGGCGTCGACCTCGAAGTGCGTCCGCAAGGCCTCACGCGCGTCCGAGCGCCCGAAACCGTCCGTGCCGAGCGACGCGTACGGCCGCTCGACGAATCGCGACACCTGGTCCGGCACGGCACGCATGTAGTCGGTGATGGCCACGACCGGGTCCAGCCCGTTCCCGAGGGCCGACGTCACGAGAGGTACCCGCGGTGGGGCGTCGGGGTGCAGCCGGTTCCAGCGCTCCACCTCCAGGGCATCGGTTCGCAGCCGCGTCCACGACGTGACGGCCCACATGTCCGCGGCCACGCCGTAGCGCTCGGCCAGCTCGTGCTGGGCCTCGGCGGCCACGCTCCACATCGGGCCCGAGAAGCACAGCGACGCCTTGAGCTCGCCGTTCCCTCGCACCTTCGGGGCGGCCGCGAAGCGGTAGAGGCCGTCGACGATGCCTCGCCGCACCCGGTCGGCGTCTGCCACGGGCAGCGCCGGCATCGGGTAGGTCTCGTTGTAGAGGGTGAGGTACCAGAAGCGGTCCCGTGGCTCCGGACCGAGCATCTCGGCGATGGCCGCCTCCATGATCACGGCTACCTCGTAGGCGAAGGACGCGTCGTAGACCAATGCGGCTGGGTTGGCGGAAGCGAGCAGGGGCGACTGACCGTCGTCGTGCTGGAGCCCTTCCCCCATGAGCGTGGTCCGCCCGGCCGTGCAGCCGGCCAGGATGCCTCGGCCGCGCATGTCACCGAGCATCCACAACAGGTCGCCCACCCGCTGGAACCCGAACATGGAGTAGAAGAGGTAAACGGGCACCATGGGCTGGCCCCAGGTGGCATACGCCGTGGCGAGCGCCATGAAGGCCGACGTCGCGCCTGCTTCGGTGATTCCCTCCTCGAGTACCTGGCCCGACGAGCTCTCGGCGTAGTGCAAGGGCAGGTCGGCGTCGACCGGCACGTAGTTCTGGCCCTCGGGCGCGTAGATCTTCGCCTCGGCGATGATCGCCTCGAGCCCGAAGGTGCGCGCTTCGTCCGAGACGATGGGCGCCACGAGCGATCCGACCGTCGGGTCGCGCACGAGATTGCGCAGCATGCGCGCGAACGCCATGGTGGTGGAAACCGCCTGCTTGCCCGACCCGGCGGCGAACTCTGCGAAGACCTTGGGGTCCGGGCGCTTCGGAGGTGCAGGACGAACCACGCGCACCGGCAGGGGGCCGTCGAGGACCCTGCCTCGGGCCCGCAGGTACTCCATGGCGTCCGACCCCTCGGCCGGGCGGACGTAGGGCGGGTCACCTTCGAGAGCGGCGTCGGGGATGTCGTCGGTCAGGTAGAGGCGGTCGCGTAGGGCACGCAACTGTGCCTTGGTCATCTTCTTGATCTGATGCGTCGCGTTGCGCGCCTCGATCTCGGGCCCCAGAGTCCATCCCTTGATGGTCTTGGCCAGGATGACCGTCGGCGCCCCCCGTTGTTCGGTGGCCAGCTTGTAGGCCGCGTAGAGCTTGCGGTAGTCGTGCCCGCCGCGGGGCAGCGACACCAGGTCGTCATCGCTGAGGTCCTCCACCATCTTGCGCAACCGCGGGTCGGGGCCGAAGAAGTGCTCCCGGATGTAAGCCCCGGACTCGGTCGCCAGCTTCTGGTACTCGCCGTCCACCGTGGTGTTCATGCGGTCGAGTAGCACGCCGTCGACGTCCTTGGCCAACAGCGCGTCCCAGCGCGAGCCCCAGATGACCTTGATCACGTTCCATCCCGCGCCGCGGAACAGCGCCTCGAGCTCCTGGATGATCTTCCCGTTCCCGCGAACGGGGCCGTCGAGGCGCTGCAAGTTGCAATTGACCACGAAGATCAGGTTGTCGAGGTGCTCCCTGCCGGCAACTCCGAGCGCGCCGATGGACTCCGGTTCGTCCATCTCGCCGTCACCGACGAAGCACCAGACTCGGCTTCCGCTCGTGTCGACCAGGCGACGCAGGTTGAGATAGCGGTTCACGTGTGCCTGGTAGATGGCGGCGATGGGGCCGAGGCCCATGGAGACCGTCGGGAACTCCCAGAAGTCAGGCAGGGTGCGCGGATGCGGATAGCTCGGCAACCCCGCTCCGGACGCATCTTGACGGAAGTGGTCGAGCTGCTCTTCGGTCAGGCGCCCTTCGACGAACGCCCGCGCATAGATACCCGGCGACGCATGCCCCTGGAAGAAGACCTGGTCGCCGAAGCCGCCGTCCGACTTGCCGCGGAAGAAGTGGTTGAACCCGACCTCGTAGAGCGCGGCTGAGCTGGCGTAGGTCGAGAGGTGGCCGCCGATACCCTCCGAGCGTGTGTTGGCCCGGACCACCATGGCGGCCGCGTTCCAACGGATGTAGGCGCGGATCCGGCGCTCCTGGTACTCGTCGCCGGGAAACCACGGTTCGGCATCGGCCGGGATGGTGTTGACGTACGGGGTCGATATGGTGGCCGGGAAGTCGACCTGCTTGGTCCGCGCTCGTTCGAGAAGCTTCATGAGCAGGTACCGGGCGCGGGCCCGACCCCTCGCGTCGACGACGGCATCGAAGGAGTCGAGCCACTCCGTGGTCTCGCCCGGGTCGGTGTCGGGAACTTGGTGGCTGATGCCGTCGAACAGCATGACCCCACGGTACCGGCCGGTTCGGCCTCCCCATCGACAGCGTTGCCAGGTGTTACACATTCGTCATGCGCCCAGACCGACCAGGGATCGGCTCCGCCGCGGGGTCCGCGAACGAAATTCCGTTCACGGTCGTGTACACCGACGGCGCCTGTCGCGGCAATCCGGGCCCCGGTGGGTGGGCCTGGGCCGTTCCCGGAGGACGTTTTGCCAGCGGCGCCGACCGGCACACCACCAACCAGCGCATGGAGATCACCGCCGTCCTCGAGGCGCTGCGCACGCTGACCGCCTCGGGGAGACAGGCCGCCTCGGGGACACTGGCCGCCTCGGGGACACAGGCCGACGAGACGGCAGGCGCCATCGAAGTGGTCAGTGACTCGACCTACGTCGTCAGGTGCTTCACCGACCGGTGGTGGGAGGGGTGGCGGCGTCGTAACTGGAAGAACTCGCAGAACAAGCCAGTGGCCAATCGTGACCTGTGGGAGCCTCTCCTCGAGCTCGCTCTTTCGCCCGACGTCGCCGTGACGTTTCGCTGGGTAAAAGGCCACTCGGGTGACCGCTGGAACGACCGTGTCGACGAGCTCGCCACACTCGCCGCGGACATGGGCCGCGGGACGAGCGGTTAGGCGTTCTGCGAGGCGTCAAGCCGGAGACACGCGGGTCGAACGGTAGGCTGCACCGGAAGCACGCGCCGGTTGCGGGACGAGCTCCCGCCCGGCGCGATCGGGACCGTTCGAAACGGCCGTGCGCGCCGGTTCCGCTGCGAGATGCGAAGGAAGAGGTCGGTCGATGGGCGCAGAGGACGAGTTCGACATCGTCGTCATCGGTGGCGGGCCGGGGGGCTACGCCACCGCGCTCTACGGCGCAGCTGCGGGTCTCTCGATTGCGATCGTCGAGCGCGACAAGGTCGGTGGGACGTGCCTGCACCGCGGCTGCATCCCGGCCAAGGAGTTCCTCGAGACGGCCGCCGTGCGCCGCACCGTGCGCGGCTCGGCCGAGTTCGGTATCGAGGTCGAGGGGGTGACGGTCGACTTCGCCGTGAGCCAGGACCGCAAGAACGCGGTGGTCGACAAGCTCTGGAAGGGGCTGGCCGGGCTGTTGAAGGGGCGCAAGGTGACGACGCTGCTCGGCACGGGCGCTCTCGGCCCGGATCATCGGGTCACCGTGACCGACGGCGAAGACGCCGGCCGAGTCGTGACCGGGCGCAACGTGGTGCTCGCCGCCGGCTCGGTGCCGCGCACGCTTCGGGGTTTCGAGGTCGACGGTCGCTGGGTCATGACCTCCGACGAGTTCCTCGACCTCAAGGAGGTCCCAGCCTCGGTCGCTGTGGTGGGCGGCGGTGTGATCGGATGTGAGTTCGCTTCGCTTCTGTCCGACCTCGGTTCTGAGGTCACCGTCCTCGAGGCGCTCGACTCGTTGCTCACGGGTTGCGACGACGACGTCACCCGCCTCGTGGCGCGCTCGTTCAAGAGGCGGGGAATCGACGTCGTGACCGGCGTCATGGTCGAGGGTCACACGCCGTCACCCGACGGGTCGCTGACGACGATACGGGCCGGCGACCGGACGTGGGACGTGGAGGCCGTCGTCGTCTCCGTGGGCCGGCGGCCCCGCACGGAGCACCTCGTCGCCGAAGGGCTTGGTGTCCGCATCGACGAGCGCGGCTTTGTCGAGGCCGACGAGCTCATGCGCACCGGTGAGCCCGGCGTGTTCGCGGTCGGCGATCTGGTGGCCGGCGCCCCGCAGCTGGCGCACGTCGGCTTCGCCGAGGGCATCGTCGTGGTGAAGGGCATCCTCGGTGAACCGGTCGTCCCGGTCGACTACGCCAAGGTGCCGTGGGCCATCTACTGCCATCCCGAAGTAGCGTTCTGCGGTCTGACCGAAGCGCAGGCGAAGGCAGCGGGACTGGACGTCGTGACCAAGAAGGACCCGTTCGGGGGCAACAGCCGGGCCCAGATCATCGGCGACACCGAAGGGTTGGTGAAGATCGTTGCCGAGCGCCGGACGGACGGCTCGGCCGGACGGGTGCTCGGTGTGCACATGGTCGGGCCGTGGGTGACCGAGCAGCTGAGCGGTGGCTACCTCGCCGTCAACTGGGAGGCCTATCCGGACGAGGTGGCGCAATTCATCCAGCCCCACCCGTCCCTGTCGGAGACCTTCGGCGAGACGATGCTGGCGCTGACGGGAAGGGGACTGCACGTTGGCTGACGTGATGATGCCGCAGCTGGGCGAGACGGTCACCGAGGGCACGGTGACACGCTGGATGAAAGGGGTCGGCGACGCGGTCGAGCGCGACGAGCCGCTCTTCGAAGTCTCGACGGACAAGGTCGACTCCGAGGTGCCGGCGCCCGCGTCGGGCGTGCTGACCGAAATCCTCGTACCCGAAGGGGAGACCGTCGAGGTCGGCGTGAAGCTGGCCGTGATCGGCGACGGTGCCGGGGGGGAAGCGCCCGCGGCCGCCCCGGTGGCCGAAGCGGAGGCCGCCGCTGCACCTGCGCCCGCCACCCAGGCGGCTCCCGAGCCGTCGGCTCCGCCCGCGCCCGCGCCATCGCCGCCGGTTCAAGCGTCGCCCGGGCCGCTTCCGAGCCCGGAACCGATCACGGCGCCGCAATCGGCTCCCGCTCCGATCGGCGAGGTTCAGACGAACGGGCCCGATCGCGTGGTCATTTCGCCCATGGTGCGCCGGCTTCTCTCGGAGAGCGGGATCGACAGCTCCGAAGTGACCGGCACCGGACCGGGCGGTCGCATCACCCGGGACGACGTCTTGAAGGAAGTCGATGCACGGCGCTCGGGCGCCGCGGCCGCACCAGCCCCGGCGCCCGTGCCGCCCGCGCCGGCCCAGCCTGCTGCGCCCTCGACGTCGGCCCCGGCACCGACCGCGCCGGTGCGCGCTCCGGTGACGCCATCCGTTTCGAGTGCCGCCGGCGACCAGCTCATCCCGTTCTCCAACGTCCGCCGGCGTACCGCGGAACACATGGTGCGATCGAAGGCGACGTCGCCACACGCGTTCATCGCCAAGGAGGTCGACTTCGAGGTCGTCGAACGCGTGCGCTCGGTATGGGGGGAGCGCTTCCGTTCCGAAGAAGGATTCTCGCTGACCTACCTGCCCTTCGTGGCGCGTGCTTCGGTCGAGGCGTTGCGTGACTTCCCGCTGCTCAACGCGTCGGTGGTCGATGATGCGCTGCTCGTGCACGCCGACGTCAACCTCGGCATTGCGGTGGATCTGTCCCACGAAGGCTTGATCGTTCCGGTCGTGCACCGAGCCGAGGAGCTCAGCCTGCGCGGGCTCGCTCGCCGCATCCGCGACCTGGCCGATCGGGCTCGCAGCCGCAAGCTCAACGCAGACGACATCTCTGGGGGCACGTTCTCCATCACCAACGACGGGCCCTTCGGCACCTACTTCACGGTGCCGATCATCAACCAGCCCCAGGTGGCAATCCTCGCCACCGACGGCATCGCCCGGCGCCCCGTCGTCGTCACCCACTCCGACGGGTCGGAGTCCATCGCCATCCACTCGACGGGTGTCGTCGGGCTCAGCTGGGACCACCGCGCCGTCGACGGCGCCTACGTGTCCTTGTTCCTGGCCCGGGTGGCCGAGCTGCTCGGGAGCCGCGACTGGGCCGCAGAGCTCTGAGGGTTCGGGACATGCTCCGCGTACGAGGCCTGGGCACGGTTCCCTACCACGAGGCCGACGTGCTCCAGCACGCCTTGGTCCACGCGGACGAGGACTATCTCCTCGTCCTCCAGCACCCGCACGTCTACACGCTCGGTGCGCATGCCGACGCTTCACACGTGCTGGTCGACCCGGCCATCGTCGGTGCCCGTCTCGAACGCGCCGACCGGGGTGGTGACGTGACGTACCACGGGCCGGGACAGCTGGTGTGCTACCCGATTCTGACCGTCGCCGATGAGCCGTCGGCCGGACCCGACCATGTGCACCGGCTCGAAGGCCTTCTGGTCGACACGTTGGCCGACCTCGGGCTGACCGGCTGCTCGAACGACCCCGAGTACCCCGGGGTGTGGGTCGGTGCCGGCAGCTCGGAGCCGCGCAAGATCGCCGCGATCGGGGTGCGCACGCTCCGGGTCGGCCCCGGTCGCCGCCGCACGTTGCACGGGATCGCGCTCAACGTGGACTGCGACCTGGGCATGTTCGGCCACATCGTCCCGTGCGGCATCGCCGACCGCGGCGTCACCTCGCTGCACGCCGAGGGCGTGGCCGTCTCCATGGGCCAGGTCGTCGAGGCTTTCGTGGCCCGGGCGCTCGAGGCGTTCGGTTCGTCCGGTCATGACCGCCAGGACGTCGTGACCGGCTCCACGGTCTCAACCGTTTCGAGCGAGCGTCCGTTGCTGCGTCGGCTGCGCCAGGCCGGCGTGGCTCCCGAAGCCGGGCTCGATATCGCTGAGCGCAAACCGCCGTGGGTGCGCGTCCCGGTGCGGATCGGAAAGGGCTACCGGACGCTGGCCGCGACCATCCACGATCTCGGTCTGGTCACCGTGTGCGAAGAGGCCGGATGCCCGAACATCTACGAGTGTTGGGCCGACGGGACGGCGACCTTCATGATCAACGGTGAGCGCTGCACCCGCGCCTGTGGCTTCTGCCAAGTGGACACGCGCCATCCGCTTCCCCTCGCGCCCGGCGAGCCCGATCGGGTGGCGCACGCAGTGCAGCGCATGCGCCTCGGGCATGCCGTCGTGACCTGCGTCGCCCGCGACGACCTGGCGGACGGGGGCGCGGGCGCCATGGCCGCCACCATCCACGCCATCCGAGAGCGCGTACCACGTACCACCGTCGAGGTGTTGATCTCGGACTGCAAAGGCGATCGCGAATCGCTCGACACCATCTTCGCGGCACACCCGGACGTGTTGAACCACAACGTCGAGACGGTGGCCCGGCTCCAGCGGGCTGTGCGCCCCTCGGCCGGGTACGCCCGGAGCCTCGCCGTGTTGGCTCGGGGCGGCGCCGCGGGCCTCGTCACCAAGTCGGGCCTCATGGTGGGACTGGGTGAACGCATGGACGAGGTCGTCGCCACCATGGCCGACTTGCGCGCGGTCGGCGTCTCCATCGTGACAGTCGGACAGTACCTGCGCCCGAGTCGTGACCACCTCCCGGTTGCCCGCTATTGGACACCCGAGGAGTTCGATACGATCCGCGCCGAGGGAGCGGCCATGGGCATCTCTCACGTCGAGGCCTCGCCGCTCACCCGCTCGAGCTATCACGCCAGGGAAGCGGTCGCCGCAGCGACGAGCGGCATAGCTCGGCCGGCCTCGGCCTGATCACCGGTCTGCACCGTTTCGACCAGATCGGTTCGATCTCGACGTCGGTTGTCCGACCGCACATGACGTTCGGCGGCCCGAGCATGCTGTCGTCCCAGGAAAAACCCAAGCGCGATGTCTACTGTGTGATCGTCACCTGGCTGCGGTCCAGTCGTCGTCAGCGGAGAAGGTGAAAGGTGGTCGGGACGGTGTGTTCCCGTCGGCGTCCACTTTCGGCAAGAGTCTCCGGCCAGAGCACGTTGCTCCGCATGTCGTCTTCAGCACTCGTCGTAGGCTCAATGGTCATCTCATCGTTGGCGGCGGGCAGCCAACCCGGTGGCGCGCAGCCCACGACCAGCAGCGTGCCCAACACGATCTCGTCGACTTCGTCCAGCACCTCGACAACGACGACGAGCAGCTCGACTACCACGACGACAAGCGTCACAACTTCCACCACGCTGACGTTCGAACCCACGCAGGCGTCACCCGGATCGACCGTCGGAGTGACGGTGCAGCTCTCGAACCCGCAATTCGCGAATCCGAAGCTCGCTTTCGCATGTGAGCTCCGGGTGGGAGCGGAAACCTTCGACGACTGTGCGATCAGCGCGGTCACCTCGTCGGTTGGTTCACCGTCCCGAGCACGGATCCCCCCGGCGGATCCGTGCTCCCGGTCACGGCGTGCGCGGGCTCCGATCTGGCCAGCGCGAGCAGCCGATGCGTGCCTGTGGCGACCGGATCGATATCGGTCGTCGCAACCGTGACCAGCACGACAACGACAGTTCCACCCCCCACCTCGAGCACCTCGACCACGTCGGTGACCATTGCGGTGACGTCGTCGTCCACGAACGGGGTGCCTCCTTACCTCGTCGTCGTTCTGGTCGTCCTGGTCGGACTCCTCGGTGCGTTGCTGAGTCCTCCGTTGCTCAGGCGCGTCCGTATTCGCCGACGCCGACGCTGGTTCGAACGCCATGCCTCCTTGAGGATCACCTCTGGAGACGTCACCGTCGGCGATCCGCACCTGAAACACGCGTCGAGTCCTCCTGGTCGGCGAGTCTCGGTATCGCGAGATGGTGAGCAAGCGAGACCGGTTCCTGCTGACGCCGATGGAACTTGAGCGGACAGAAGGACGTGATGGGCGCTTCCGACACTGAGCTCGTCGTACGAATCGCGGACAGCCTCGAAGAGGACGAAGGGCTGGCGCAGTCGATGAAGGAGCTCAGGCTCATACCGCGCTTCGTGCGATCAGCCGTTCGGGCACGATTCGTGCATCAGCTCTGCGAGAGCCCGCCCCTGTCCGAATTGGCCGCAGCAGTGGAACAGGCCCGGGCGCGGTGCGAGGAGCGGATCAAGCAGCAGTCGTTGGAGCCCGGCGCGACAATCGTGTACCCCCTCGAATGGGACATGACCATCGAAGTCGATGGCGAGGCGGTCGGCCGGGCTCAGATCCACCTCGACATCGAGTTCGATGCTCTCGATCTGTGGCACTCTCTCGGGACGGCGCACCGGGCAAGCGGGAAGGACGACGTGCCAGCCGAACTGAACCTCAGCGTGACCGTCGGAGATCTCTCGAGCTCGGGTAGCAGCCCCTCGCTGCAATTCGGTCCGTGGTCGTACCCGAGCCGAGGTGGGGAGAGGTCGTGAGGACATGGGGACCGAGCGGGGCGGCCGCGGCGCTCCGGCGAGCGCGCGCCGTTTCGTCGACTGCCAACCGACTGGGGTGCGGGATCGACGAGGCCGACGAGATCGTGGGTCAGCCGATGTCGCGACGCGGCTTCTTGGGTGCTGCCGGCTTAGCCGGGATCTCCTTGGTCGCTCCCAGGGTGCAACCGAGGATCGGGGCCGGCGCCAAGGCGACGCCACGAGTCGTCATCGTGGGAGCCGGGATCGCCGGGTTGGGCTGCGCCTACCGGCTCAGGACGCGCTACGGGATCGCCGCCGACATCTACGAGTACGACAGTCGACCCGGCGGACGGATCCGGACGTTGCGAGGTGTGTTCGCCGACCAGCAGACGGTCGAAGAGCACGCAGAGTTCATCAATCCCGAGCACACTGCAACGCTCGCGCTGGCGAAAGAATTCGGCCTGAGCCTCGACAACCGCGACAACTACCCAACCGGGACCCACCCGAACGTCGAGGCGTTGCGCTTCTTCGGTCGCCCCTGGACACAGTCGTCGGTGAACAGGGACTGGCACGACTGGGCGTGGCAGCTGTTTCATCATGCGGCGTTCGTCACCGCACCGTGGCCGCAGCTCTACAACCGGAACAACCCTGGTGGGCGCATGTTCGATCACATGTCCGTCGCGGAGTGGATCGAGGCGTACATACCCGGCGGTACCTCCTCCGACTTCGGCGCGCTGTGCACCGCTGCGGTGCTGGACGAGTACGGCGGCCCGACCGGGGACCAGTCTGCGCTGAATCTCGTGTACCTCCTCGGTCAGGACGCAAGCACCAAAAACGGCTTCCAACCCCACAAGTCTCCGCAACTCGGCGGTGCGGACGAGAAGTGGCATGTCCGCGGCGGGAACGACCAGTTGATCAGCGGCATCCTCGAGCGCCTCGGCGGCGCCACGCTCAACCTCGGCCAGAAATTGGTGGCGGTGCGGGCCTCGGGTTCCCAGGGCTATATCTGCACCTTCGATACGGGCTCGACGACGGCAGACGTCAGTGCCGATCATGTGGTGTTGGCCCTTCCGTTCACGACCCTGCGCAGCGTCGATCTGTCGGGAGTGGAGATCTCGCCGCTGCACCGTGTGGCCATCGACCAGGAACCGCTTGGGTCGAATTCGAAGCTGTTCCTCCAGTTCGACTCCCGTATGTGGAACGTCGATCATGAGACGGGAAACTGCTATGACGACGGCGTCGTCCAAGGCGGCTGGGAGGCCTCACTCCATCAACCAGGGCAGGCTGGGATCCTGGCCGCCCTTCCCGGCGGTGAGGCTGCGCTGGAGTGGGGAAGCCGCTTCGGTTTGACGGGCTACGAGGGGACCCCTCCCGCGTCGATGGTCGACGCCTTCCTCGGCAATTTCGAGTCACTCTTTCCGGGAGTCTCCCGCCACTACAACGGGCGGTCCTATTACGTGTGGTCGCCCGGAGACCCCCACATTCTCGGAGCGTACTCGTATCTCAAGGTCGGCCAGTACACCGGCTTCAACGGGATCCAGGGTGCCCGCGAGCGGAACCTGCACTTCGCCGGAGAGCACACCTCCGTCAACTTTCAGGGATACATCGAGGGTGCCCTGCGCAGTGGCTACCGCTGCGCGGACGAGGTCGTGTCCGTGCTCTGACGGCCAAGCTCCGCTAGGCCACGAAGTACTTCGCTTCGGGGTGGTGACAGACGATGGCGTCGGTCGTCTGCTCGGGATTCAGCTGGAAACCCTCGCTCACCGTCACCCCTATGCGCTCTCCGCCGAGCAGCTCCACCACCTTCGCGTTGTCGGTCAGATCAGGGCACGCGGGGTAACCCCACGAGTAGCGGCCACCTCGGTATTGCTGGCGGAACAGGCCGGTCAACGTCGGGCCGTCCTCGCCGGCGAAGCCGAGCTCCTGGCGGATGCGCAGGTGCCAGTACTCGGCCAGGGCCTCGGCCATCTCGACGCTCAGCCCGTGCAGGAACAGATAGTCGGTGTAGCGGTTCTCGGCGAACAGTCGCGCCGCCTCCTCCGAAGCCCGCGGTCCGATGGTGCACAGCATGAAGGATGCGTAGTCCTCGTCGCCCTCGGCCGCTCCGGTCGGGCGGTAGAAGTCGCTGATGCAGAGCCAGGGCTCCTTGCGCTGGCGGGGGAAGGCGAATCGCATCCACTCCGACGAACGTGACTCGTCCTTCCAGACCACGAGGTCGTTGCCCTCAGCGTTCGCGGCGAAGTGACCGTAGGCCACCTGGGGCACGAGGAGATCACGCTCCTTGGCGATGGCCAACTGCTCGCGCAGGGTCGCCTTGACCCGGTCTTTGAACTCGGTGTCGTTCTCGCCTCCATCGGGACGGAATCCCCACTGGTTGCGAAAGAGCGCCGTCAGGTTGAGGAATTCGGCGATGTCGTCGAGCGGGATCCCCTTGGCCACCCTTGTGCCGACGAAGGGGGGGACGAACAGCTCGTTGTCCGGGGCGACCGTCGAGCGCGCCGGCTGTCCCTCGACCGGCGAGGTGTCCGGGTCGAGCCGGCTCCGCTTGGGGACTCGGCGTTCGGAGATCTCCCGTCCAAAGTCGGGATCGTCTTCGCCGGTGCGCTTGAGCTCGACGAGACGCTCCATCGTGCGTAGGCCCTCGAAGGCATCACGGCCGTAGAAGAGGCGTCCGTCGTAGATCTCGCGCAGGTCCCGCTCGACGTAGGTGCGAGTCAGCGCGGCCCCGCCGAGCAGGATCGGGATGGACGAGAGCGACCGCTCGTTGAGCTCGACGAGGTTCTCGCGCATGATCAGCGTCGACTTCACGAGAAGACCGCTCATACCGATGGCGTCGGCGCCGTTCTCCTCGGCGGCGGAAATCATCTCGTTGATGCCAACCTTGATGCCGAGGTTCACGACTTCGTATCCGTTGTTGGTCAGGATGATGTCGACCAGGTTCTTACCGATGTCGTGCACGTCGCCCTTTACGGTGGCCAGGACGACCGTCGCCTTGCCGCCCTGGTCGGTCTTCTCCATGTGCGGCTCCAGGAATGCGACGGCAGTCTTCATCGTCTCGGCCGACTGCAGCACGAAGGGCAGCTGCATCTCACCGGAGGCGAACCGGTCGCCCACCACCTTCATGCCGGCGAGCAGCACGTCGTTGACGACGTCAAGCGCCGCAAGGCCCGACTCGAGCGCCTCGGTGAGGTCGCCCTCCAGCCCGTTGCGATTGCCGTCGATGATGCGCTGGCTCAACCGCCGGTCCACCGGCCAGTCGAGGTGCTCGTCAGCCTCCGCTGCGCTGACCTTGACCCCTTCGAAGAGGGCGAGCAGCTCCTGCAGCGGGTCGTAACCCTCGTGGCGCCGGTCGTAGACCAGGTCGAGGCACACCTCCTTGACCCGTTCGTCGATACGCGACAGGGGCAAGATCTTGGAGGCGTGGACGATGGCCGAGTCGAGCCCGGCTTCGACGCATTCGTGCAAGAAGACCGAATTGAGCACCTGGCGCGCCGCCGGGTTCAACCCGAAGGAGACGTTGGACAGACCGAGGATGGTCGAGACCCCGGGCAGCTCCGTCTTGATCGCCCTGATCCCCTCGATCGTCTCGATACCGTCGCCGCGGCTCTCCTCCATGCCGGTCGACAGAGGCAGGGCCAGCGGGTCGAAGAGGAGGTCCTCGGGCTCCAGCCCGTAGCGCTCGACGGCGATGTCGCGGATTGCCCGTGCCGCGCGCAGCTTCCACTCCCGCGTGCGCGCCTGGCCCTCCTCGTCGATGCAGGTGCACACCACCGCGGCCCCGAACTCGCGGGCAAGCCGAAGGAACGTGTCGAGCCTGGTGCCCGAACCGTCGCCCTCCTCGAGGTTCACGGAATTGAGAATCGGACGTCCGCCCAGCCACTCCAGCGCGGTGCGTACGACAGGCCCCTCGGTCGAGTCCACCATGAGCGGCACGCTCGACTGCGTGCAGAGACGGCTGGCCACCTCGTTCATGTCGGCCACACCGTCGGCGCCCGTGTAGTCGACGCAGACGTCGATCAGGTGGGAGCCCTCCTTCACCTGATCGCGCGCCATTGCGACGCACGTGTCCCAATCGCCTTCCAGCATGGCCTCACGGAAGGCCTTGGACCCGTTGGCGTTGGTCCGCTCGCCGACCACGAGGAACGAGGTGTCCTGCTTGAAAGGCACCGAGGTGTAGATGGAGGCGGCTGCGGGTTCGTACACCAGCGTCCGCACGGCCGGGACGGCGTCGCGGCAACGCTCGACGACGGCGGCCAGATGCGCGGGAGTGGTCCCGCAGCAACCGCCCACGGCGGTGACTCCGAACTCGGTCACGAACCGGTGAAGATGCTCGGCCAGGCCCTCGGGCGTCAGGTCGTAGTGCATCTTCCCGTCGACCACCGAGGGCAACCCCGCGTTGGGGATGCACGAGATGGGGACACGGCTGGCCGACGACAGGTGCCGCAGGGCCTCCCCCATCTCGACCGGTCCAGTGGCGCAGTTGAGCCCGACCACGTCGACCTGCATGGCGTCGAGGACGGTGAGGGCCGCGCCGATCTCGGTGCCGGGCAGCATGCGCCCGGTCAGCTCGATCGTCACCTGCGCTTGGATCGGCACCTGGCGGCCGAGTGCCGCCATGGCCCGCCGGGCGCCGTTGACCGCCGCCTTGACCGAGAGCATGTCGAACTGGGTTTCGACGAGGAGGAAGTCCACTCCTCCCTCGAGCAGACCGAGCGCCTGCTCCTCGTAGGCGCCCCGGAAGTCGGCGTAGGAGATTTGCCCGAGCGTCGGGAACTTCGTCCCAGGCCCCATGGAGCCGGCCACCCAGCGCGGTCGCTCCGTCGTGGCGAACTCGTCCCGCACCGCGCACGCGAGCTCGGCTGCCTTCCGGTTCAGCTCGTAGGCCCGGTCGGCCAGTCCGTACTCAACCAGCACGACCGACGTCGAGCCGAACGTATCGGTTTCGACCACGTCGGAGCCCACCTCGTAGAACGAGCGGTGCAGCTGGGTGATCGCGTCAGGCCGGGTCTCGACGAGGATCTCGTTGCACCCCTCGAGGTCGGGTCCTCCGAAGTCGTCCGGACCCAGGCCGAGGAGCTGAAGGTTGGTGCCCGTGGCGCCGTCGAAGACGACGACGCGCTCGTGCAATGCCCGCAGGTAGTCGCTGGCGGACGGGTCGAGGCGACCCAGCAGTTCAGGGCTGTGCAGGTCTGGGGGGGCCATGGCCACCCAAGGATACCGGCGTCGCGGAAGCCCCCACTCCCGCGCCGATATCCACCCGACTGCAGGGATCCAGGCCAGCGAGGCGACGACCGACGCAGGTGTCGCCGTTGAAACAGTCCAATTCCCGACGAGACGCCACGGGTTGGCGAAGCGGTCAGGCGCTCCAGAACGCCACCTCGGATGGGTGCGGAATCTTCGACCCGTTTGCTTCACCCGACGTGTGAAGAACTGTCTGACCACAGGGCGTTCGCCACCTGAGGTCGTCGGCGTCACGACCCCGTCCTCCAGGGCCCGGTGCGACGATCTCCGGCCGTTAGCATCCCCACGTGGCCCCGAGGATCTACACGAAAACGGGTGACGAGGGCACGACCGGGTTGCTGTATGGCGGGCGTGTGAGCAAGGACTCATGGCGCATCGAGCTCAACGGCGCGGTCGACGAGGCTCAGGCGGCAATCGGGTTGGCCCGGGCCGAGGCGGAGCCGGGATCCGAACTCGACGAGCGCCTGACCGCGCTCGCACGCGACCTCTACGTGCTGATGGCCGAGGTGGCCACGGCTGCCGAGAACCGGATGAAGCTCACGGCCGGGTCGACCCGGGTGACGCCGGAGATGATCACCGCCCTCGAGACGGGGATCGACGACCTGCTCGAGCGCTTCGACATGCCGAGCGACTTCACCGTGCCGGGCGAGAACCGGGCGGCGGCCGCGCTCGACTTCGCGCGCACCGTCGTGCGGCGGGCCGAGCGGATTGCCGTGGCCGAGCCGCAGGAGGGTTCCTTCGTGCTGACCTACCTCAACCGGTTGTCGGACCTCCTCTGGGCCATGGCTCGCTGGCAGGAGGGACCCGAGCATCCGCTGTCCAAGGTGCGTCGCTGACCGTCGGGCGACACGGCTCACGACGAAACAGGTGCTCAGAGGCTGCCGCAACGGGCCGCTGGGCAAGACGGAGTGTCATATCCGATCTGTTCTCTGCCCTTTCCAGTTCCCGAAGTGGACCCGATTCTCGTCGCCCGGACGAGGGCGGTCGAGCGACGCCGACCGGTGGTCGCGGCCGTCGGGATGGCCAACGACGACCGCGCAGAACAGACGCCATCCGGACGGGACGCCGAGCTGGCGGCCGAGCTCCTCCTCGCCCCGGAACGTGCCGAGGATGCACGCACCCAACTCGGCATCGACGGCGCCGAGCAAAACCGCCATGACCCCGAATGCCGCGTCGCCGTACCAGTAGGGAATGGGCCAGCGGTCCCGTCCCTCGCCGAGACCCGCTCCCACCTTGTCCGGCTCGGCGTACCTCGATACGTAGAGCTCCGGAGAGGTATAGGCGAGCAGCACGACCGGCGCCCGCTGGAGTCCGTCCACCCAGTCGCGGTAACTCGCCCGCCAGTCGGCGTCGGTGGTGGCGTCGAAGTAGATCGCGGTCTCGTTCGGCCCCTCCAGCACGACCCAGGCCGTGCCCCTGGTGTTGCCAGCAGTAGGCGAGCGCAGGGCGCTCGCGACCAGCCGATCGACGGTTGAAGGATCGACGGGTTCGGTGGAGAAGCTGCGCACCATCGATCGCCGACGAATCGCGTCGTGGACCTCCACGGCGGCAGTCTCGCATCCGTTGAGGGTGGGATCGCGGGCCCTGCCGGAGGATGGGAATGTCGACCTCACTGGTAACGTTTAAGAGTTCGGAGCCTGCCGACCAGCAGGTCCACGACCGGAGGTTGATCGTGTCCACACCCCGAGACCTTTTGAACGAGGCCAAGGCGGCCATCCGGGAGGTCGAAGCGCCCGAGGCAGAAGCGCTGCTGGCGGAAGGCGGTGTGACCTTCCTGGACGTACGCGAGCCTGACGAGTACGAGCAGGGCGCCATCCCCAACGCCGTCCACTTGCCGCGAGGCCACCTCGAGTTCCAGGTCGAGGGAAAGCTGCCCGACAAGTCCGGCCCCGTGGTCGTGTACTGCGCAGCCGGCGTACGCTCCGCCTTTGCCGCCAAGACGATGCAGGACCTCGGTTACGAGGACGTCCGCTCCCTTGTCGGTGGCTTCAACCGTTGGAAGGACGCCGGGCGGTCCTGGGCGGCACCGCGGACCCTGACTCCCGCCCAGCGCAACCGCTACCAGCGTCACCTTCTGCTGCCCGAGGTGGGGGAGAAGGGCCAGCTGAAGCTCCTCGACTCCAAGGTGCTCCTGCTCGGCGCGGGCGGTCTTGGGTCCCCAGCCGCCTTGTACCTGGCGGCAGCCGGCGTAGGCACGCTCGGCGTGATCGACATGGACGTGGTCGACGAGTCCAACCTCCAGCGCCAGATCCTCCACAACGTGGATCGGATCGGCGAGCGCAAGGTCGACTCTGCCAAGAAGACGCTCACCGCTCTGAACCCAGATGTGAACGTCGTGACCTACGACGTGAGGCTTGGTGCCGACAACATCCTCGAGATCATCGATGGCTACGACGCCATCGTCGACGGCACCGACAACTTCCCGACCCGCTATCTCGTCAACGACGCCACGCTGCTGAAGCGGATTCCCGTCATCCACGGGTCGATCTTCCGCTTCGAGGGACAGGTCACCGTGTTCGACCCGTACAACGGTCCGTGCTACCGGTGCCTCATCCCCGAACCGCCGCCGGCGGAGCTGGCTCCCTCCTGCGCCGAGGCCGGCGTGCTCGGCGTACTGCCCGGCATCGTGGGTTCCATCCAGGCCATTGAGGCGATCAAGGTGCTGCTCGGCCTCGGCGATCCGCTGATCGGGCGCCTTCTGTCGTACGACGCGCTGGAGCAGTCGTTCCGCACCTTCAAGGTCCGCCGAGACCCGCAGTGCCCGGCGTGTGGCCCGGATGCAGGTGAGATCGTCATCGCGGAGTACGACGAGCTCTGCATGCCCCACGGGCACTGAGCCGAGAGCCGCCCGTCGTGGGTGGCGCTTGGCCGCCCGGCCGGGCGGGAGGGCGTCGAAACGTACGTTTCCCCAGGCGAGCATCACACGAGAGGTCCCCAACGGCACTGTTCTGAACCTCGGCCGTTGACGGACATCCGTCGCTGCGTCCATCAGGACCTCGACGACCGTCACGCTCCGCCGTCTTCGTGGTCGAACAGGGAGCGCTCGTGGCCGGCCGGGGGGGCGGTTCTTTTCACAGTGACGGCAGGATGATGCCGAGCGCAGTGCATGCGAGACACGGCGATGTCAGGCCCAAAATGCCTTGTCCTATGATCTCGGCCCGTGGCGGAGGAGACCCAGGTGTTAGAAGGGCGCGTGCAAACTCTGTCTCCGCCTGCGGCGGAGGAAACTCAGCAGCTGTTGCGGGGGCGTGTGCGCACACTGTGCATCGTCGCGACGGTGCTTCTCGTCACGCTCGGAGTGTTTCTTCGCCTCTACACGAACTCGGCGCTCTGGCTCGATGAGGCGCTGACGGTCAACCGAGCTTCGCTGCCCATCGGCTCGATCGCCAGCTCGCTCAAGCAAGATGGTGCGCCCCCTCTCTACTACTACCTCCTCCACTTCTGGATGGAGCTGTTCGGCCGGTCGGATTTTGCCACCCGGTCGCTTTCGGGACTGATTGGGGTTGCCACGCTGCCGGTGGCTTGGCTGGCCGGAAAACGATTGGGCGGACGACCGGTGGCCTGGGCGACCCTCGTCTTGGTGGCCACTGCCCCTTACGCGGTGTTCTACGCCACCGAGGCTCGAATGTATGGCCTCACGATCTTCCTGACCGCCTGCGGTTTCTTGAGCCTTTCTCGTGCATTGGTCAATCCCAGGCCCGGCAATCTCATCGCCACAGGAGTCGTGACGGCGGCGTTGCTCTACTCGCAGTATTGGTCTCTGTATCTGGTGGCGGTCGTCGTGGTCTGGCTGGTCGGTGGGGCCTGGTGGCGCTGGCACAGGGAGCAGCAGTCCGGAGTGCGATCGGGAGAGTGGCGGCGCTTCCTTCCTCCGTTCTGGGCCGTGACGGTTGGATGCCTTCTGTTCATTCCCTGGGTTCCGACGTTCCTGTACCAGTCAAAGCACACCGGTACGCCGTGGGCGGCGCCGCCAACCTTCGTGGCGCTGCTGAACACGCCGACGAGCTTCGCCTTGAACCAGGGATCTCTCGATATGGGGGGAACCATTCAAGGCCGACTGCTGGCCCTGACGTACATAGCGCTTTTCCTGCTTGCGCTGTTCGGCGTCGCAAAG
This sequence comes from uncultured Acidimicrobiaceae bacterium, assembly GCA_963824445.1. Taxonomy (GTDB): domain Bacteria; phylum Actinomycetota; class Acidimicrobiia; order Acidimicrobiales; family RAAP-2; genus Bog-473. The sequence goes on from CAWGPG010000008.1 coordinate 490,211, forward strand.
AGCAAGCGATTCATCGAGATCGATCTTCGTACCCGCCCAAAAGCCAGGAGTCTTTCGATCGTCGTCGTCGGCACGCTGGTCGCTGCTTTTCTGGGTGGTCTCATCACTGCGAGTGCTTTCACTCCGCGGTATGCCGGGGTGATCTTTCTTCCTTTCATTCTCGTGGTGGCGCTCGGAACCACCATATTGCTCAGCACCCCGCTTCGCCTGGCGGTCATCGGTGTCGCGGTGCTAGCCGGGATGGTCGTCTCCGTGCAGAACGTCTATACGCAGCGGACTCAGGCGACGCAGGTCGCAGCGGTGCTCAATCACCATGCCCGAGCCGGCGATGTCATCGCCTTCTGCCCCGACCAGCTGGGACCCGCGGTCTACCGTCTGACGACGGACCGGGGACGCTATGAAATGGTCACGTTCCCACGTGGCACCAGCCCAGAGTTCGTCAATTTGGGTGGACTACAAGCAGACGGTTCAGCGAGCCAAAGCAACAACCTTTGCGACCAAGTTGATCGGAGACGCCGAGAAGAATCCACCACGCCACATATGGCTGGTGTGGGAGCCTGGATATGCAACGTTCGGCACGCGCTGCGAAACTGTGGTGAACACCTTGCTCGAGAACCCGCAGTATCACGGGCACCAGTGGGTGACTTCCAATGGTGACCGTTATTACGAGCCTATGGAGCTCACGGAGTATGCACCCATCTCGAAATGAGTGTGAACGGGGCCTGAGCCCGCATCCTATGGGAGAGTGATCGCTGGCTTATTCGCCGATTGCGTCCACCCCAGCATCCACACGCCATCGCGATGCATGAGGGTGCGGGCGTGAAACTTCGATTCGAGGTACTGGGCGGCAGCAGCCTTTTGCGCGGGAGTCACATAGGGATCATTTTCAGTATCCATCACCAACTCCACGTAACCGGCGTAGAGAGGGATGGAGGTCGTGTTGGTGAAGTAGATGTAGGCGTACTTTCGGCCGCTGAATCGCCCTGAGATGTCATTCGAGGAGATCACTTCCGCTCCCGATGGCGTTCGTCCCAGAGCAGTGCCAAGAGCAGCGGCCTGGGAGGAAGTGATGATGTTCGCGGTTGCATTGTCTGTAAACGAATCGGGAAGATATTCGTGCGCGTAGCGGATGCCACCGAGCAGGATCCCGAAGAGAAGGATACCAACCGCGATCCATCGCCCGCTTCGATAGCGTGCCCACAGGTCTGACCACATGGCGGACCGGTGGAACAGATGCACGTCGCTGGACATCAGTGCCGTGAGAAACGTGACAGTCCCAATCATCAGGAATGGCACCACCGCGAACTGCTGGAACGGTTCCCCGATGAAGAGGGTGTTCGATTGCAACGCTGAACTCAGGAGGATGATCGCTGGTACGCCGAAACCCCACGGAGTGATGATGCCGATGACGCCACCCGGAGGAAGATATCGCCACATCATGCGGGCCTTTTCTCTGAACATGTCGATAAGCCGGCCAGGATGCGACACCGTTCCGCCGAGAATCGTCAGTGGGCCGCGGAATCCCTTGGGAAGGGTCGTCCGTCCAGCCAAATATGCATAGTTGTCGAGAAGGGAACCCTGGTTGGCGTTCAGTGCGGTGATCAACCCGACCCAGAGCACTCCGGCGAGAACATAAAAGGCACCCTGACGTCGTGTGGCCTTGCCGGCAAGGACTGCGGAAATTCCGACTCCAGCGACGCAGAGACCGCCGAGATCACCGCACGTCAAGCACAAGGCGACCCAGATCCAAGCGCGACGATGTCTGCCTGCCCACACGTCATACGCCGCAAAGACGGCGAAGAAGGTAGCCGTCGCTTCGAAATGGAAGTCGAGCGCCGCCGAATAGTAGACGAGCGGATCAAGCAAGAGAAGAACGGCGGTGACCCCGAGGATTGCATAACCAGCTTCCCTCCGGGTCTTCCGAGACTCCATAAGGTGTGACACCCACTTGAAGGTGAGCAGCCCGGTTCCCGCGAGAAAAAGATCCTGAATGACCAAGAGAATGAATGATGAGCGGAAGACGAAGAGCAGCGCTCCGATGGGCCACAGGAACAACGCAAAGTGATTGTCCAGGAAAGAAGATCCCAGAATCGTCGAATATGGGTTGAGGTTACCGCGGCTGATCTCAGTCGAAGCCTGGTTCACAGACGCGAAGTCAATTCCCAAGTCGAACCGGTGGTACTGCACCCACGAATAGACGAGGAGCCCGATGAACTGCGCGCCGAAGAGCGCAATCGCGATGTAAAAGACTATCCGTGAGTCCTGATACGCGTCCGAAGTCGACGCAGTGTCCCGGTCGCTTACGCCAATGAGTTCGGCGTCTTCGGAGTCCAGGACCTCCACGGGAGACACGCGTTCCCGGTCAAGGGCCTCGCTTTCCATGGCCGCAGATTAGTTGATGAAAGGCTCAGGTTGGGGGTCTGGGTGAGGCGATGAGCTCGGACGAGAGCCCCGGGGACCGCCTCTCGGCTGCCGCATTTTGGGCTGTTGCCCGGTTGTCGACGGTCACCGTCCAGGAACGGCTTCTGGGCGGTGGTCGAGACGCGTGGAAGGCACGGCAAAGACTGGCTTTCCGGGATGAGGAGATCGCCGGAATGCCGAACTGACCGGGCATCACCACAGGGACGAGCGACTCTGACATCGTGACTGCTGTCGACGGCATGTACGAAGAGTCTCCTGGCAATGGACGACTGCATCGGACCCGTCTCGTGTGACCCGGGTCGCCAGGCGCCTCGATGATGTCGAACGGGCCAAGCTGCTTGCCGGCTACGGATAGGCGATCCCCACGACGGGCGGCTCGGCGCTGGTCGAGGAGTGTGGGTTCGACCTGTGTCATCGACGACGTTGACGAGCGGCGGCTCTTCTCGACAACGCCATCGACGCGTGGAGCAATGACCCTGGGCCAGAGTTGCAGACCTTGGGACGCCTGGTCGTCCGCGGGAGGAAGGAAGCCGCGCAAGCTCCGCGTTACTGTTTCGCAGGCCCTGGAAGGGAGAGCAACTGTGACGTCGACGACCGGTCCTGTCGGGCCACAGTCCGACCCTGATTCATCGGACGACCCCTTCGCATCACCAGCTCCTTGGGCCGGCTTACATGAGACATGGGCAGACCTGTCCGCGTCTGACGATGGTCGAGAGCGGGCGCTTGCGCTCGGCGCTCTTCACGGACAGGTCGTGGAATCCCTTCTTGAGCTCGGAGCTCAGAACGGTGGCGGACTTCGAGGGATTGTGATCGGGGTGTTCGAACGCTTGGAGAGTCTCGGAACCATCAGCGCAAGTGACCGGACTCGCCTCGAGGCGTTGATGGAACTGCTTCGCGCCAACCAGACGAGTAGCGTCGCCGACCAACAGAGTGCCTTGTTACAGCTCCAAGCCACGCACGAGGAACTTGTCTCCGACCCAACCGTGTCCCCGTTCGTGTTGGGATGTTCGTCTGTGGCGCTCGACAGCGTGACCCGAGCGCTCAGCAAGGACGACCTGACACCAGTGACCGGGTTTGCGACGGCGTGGGTGGACATGGCCGGGGCCGCCATAGGCGGTACTGGTGGACCGTTGGGCAGCCTTGCCGTCGGGACCGGGCTCAGCATGCTCGCGATACAAGTCGCAATTTCGTACTGAGGCCGCAACTCCTCGGCGGCGCAAGCGGCCTGGGTCCAGGCACGGGTGTGCACCGACGTCACCGCGACGCGGGGCAAACCACTCGCCTCGGCTCAGTCCGAGACAGCTCCCGCACCTCCCTCAGCCGAGGCGGCGCTCTCCGTCGACTCGGGTTGATGGGCGTGCTCTCCTCGAGGCGTGGTGACGCGAGAGGGGCTAGACAGGGCGGCATGACACTCACCGACGCATCGCGAACGATCCCGGTCAACGGCGTCGAGCTGGCCTGGTCCGAGCAGGGGAGCGGCGGGACCACCCTCGTCCTCTGCCACGGCTTCACGGGCTCGTCGCACGACTTCGCGCTCGAGGTGGCCGCGCTGGCGACGAAGCGCCGGGTCGTGACGCTCGACCAGAGAGGACACGGGCACTCGACCAAGACCGGCACGCTCCAGGGCTACACGATCGAGCAATTGGCATCGGACTTGGCCGGTTTCCTCGAAGCGGTGGGCGAAGGTCCGGTCGACCTCCTTGGTCACTCCATGGGAGGCCGCGTCGCGGTGACCTTGATGCTCGAGCGGCCGGAACTGGTCCGCTCACTGCTTCTGATGGACACGAGCGCCTGGTCCTTCGTGCCCGACGACGAGGGGGTCAGAGAGATGGTGCGCGCCTTCTTCGACGGCTTCGATCCGGTGGTCGGCCTACCGGAGCAGTGGCGCTTGGGCGGTCCCGAGGACGATCTGATCGCGAGCGTCGTGCCCGCGTCGTGGCTGGAGGAGAAGGACGAGATCCAGGCCGGGACGGATCCGTACGCCGTGAAAGGACTCGGCGCAGAGATCCTGGCCCATGACGAAGGCCCCGGGTCGCTTCGGCCCCGGCTGGGTTCCATCGTCTGTCCCACGACCGTCATCGCCGGCGAGCACGACCATCCCATGGTCGACCAGGCAACGGAGCTGGCCGCCGAGGTGGCCAAGGGTCGAACGACGGTGATACCCGGTGCCTACCACTCGCCGCAGCTCACCCATCCGGACGAGTGGCGTGCCACGCTCGAAGCCCACCTCGAGTGGGTCGCGTGAGCGACGCCGCGCCTCCGCAGGCAAGCGATCGCATCGCGCTGGCGGGAAGCGACGTCAGTATCCCGCCGCTCGGAGTGGGTACGTGGGCCTGGGGCGACAAAGGGACCTGGGGCATGGGGGGCTACGACACGTCCCTCACCGAGGAGAGCGTGGCCGAGGCCTGGGACGCTTGCATCGAGGCTGGTGTCGTGCTCTTCGACACGGCGGAGGTCTACGGCGGCGGAGAGAGCGAGCGCATCATCGGCCGCATGATGGCGCGGGACCGCTCGGTGCGCGGCCAAGTGGTCATCGCCACCAAATTCATGCCCAGCCCGTGGAAGGTCAACGTGAAGTCTGCGCTGACCTCGGCGGCGCGGCGTTCGGTCGAACGTCTCGGGATCGACTGCATCGACCTTTACCAGATCCACGGTCCGATCTCACTGAGGTCCCACGAGGCCATCGCCGAGGCACTCGCGGCAGCGAAAGGGGAGGGTCTGGTCAAGGCGGTGGGAGTGTCCAACTACTCGGCCAAGGAGACGAGGTCCATGGACGCTGCGCTGCGCCGCCACGGGCTGCGCTTGGCGACCAACCAGGTCGAGTACTCACTCCTACGCGCCATGCCCGAACGTGTTGGCCTCCTCTCCGCCTGTGCCGATCTCGAGGTGGTCGTTCTGGACTACTCGCCGATCGGACAAGGACGCCTGACCGGCAAGTACTCCGCCGCCAACCCTCCCCCGGGGCGGCGCACCTTCTCAGCCCATCCGATGGCCGACGTGGACGCCGTCGTCTCGGTGCTGCGCCGGGTCGGGGAGGGGCACGACGGCCGGACCCCGAGCCAGGTGGCGCTGGCCTGGCTGATCGCCAAGGGGACGGTGCCCATCCCGGGGGCGAAGAACCGGGCCCAGGCGCAGGACAACGCCGGCGCGCTGGGGTGGCGCCTGAGCGACGAGGAGATGGCGGCGCTCGACGCCGTGGCGCTCTACGGGAAACGGGGAATCTCCCAGCGCGTCTGGCAGCACGGCTGAACCCGGCGGTACCGTCAGGGGAGTGATCGCCGCGCTCTCCGACGCGCCGCTCCCGCCGTTGTCCGGCCGCCAGCTCCTCACCACGCAGTTCAGCTTCGTCCCTGTGGTCCTGATCCTCGCCGCCCTGGCGCTCTACGTGTGGGCGGTGCGGCGCAACAACGCGCTGCACCCTCGTCATCCCTGGTCGGCCGGGAAGACCGTGGCGTGGATCGGCGGGCTCGTGACGACGGGCATCTGCGTCTTCAGCTTCGTTGGCGTCTACGACGGAGAGCTGTTCTGGGACCATATGGTCCAGCACCTGCTGTTAATCATGGTGGCGGCGCCGTTGTTCGCCATCGCCTCGCCGCTCCAGCTGGCCTGGTGCGCCACGACGGGGCAGTCCCACGTCGTCGTCACCGAGTTGTTGCGCTCCGCGCCGGCGAAGTTCCTCGGCCATCCCATCGTGGCTTTCGTGCTCTACGCCGTGTTGATCCCGCTCAGCCACCTGACGAGCTGGTACAACCTCATCCTCGAGCACGAGCCCCTTCACAACGCGGAACATTTGGCTTTCCTCGTGGTGGGGTACCTGTTCTGGCGCCAAGTGTTCGGCACGGATCCCAACTGTTACCGGCTCCATCCGGCGCTGCAGTTCTTCTATCTCTTCCTTGCCGTACCCATCGACACCTTCACCGGGCTCTCCCTCTCCGGGGCGACGCCACGAGCTCTTCCCCGCCTACCTCGCCACCCACCGGTCCTGGGGCCCGTCCTACGTCGTTGACCTTCACGTCGGGGGCGACATCATGTGGGTCGTCGGCGACACGTTGATGCTCTGGCCCATGATCCCGATTGCGATTCGCTGGATGCACATGGAGGAGCGCAAGGCCGAGCGCATCGACCGCGAGCTCGACGCGCAGGCGGCGCTGGCGCAGTCCGAGGAGAGCGGCGAGGGGATCAGGCCCCGAGGTCCATGAGCTCGATGCGCACGCCGTCGGGGTCGGTGCAATAGACGAACTGGAGCTCGGTCCCGCCGAGGTTGAGCACGGTCCGGCTCGACTCGACGACCGCGCCGCCCAGGTCGACGATTCGCCGCACGGTGGCGGCCACATCGTGCACTCGGAACGACAGGTGGGTGAGGCCTAGTTGGTTGACAGCGCGGCGTTCACGATCGCCGAACGCAACCGGCTCCGTGAAGCTGAGAAGCTCAATGGCGGTGCTGCCGCGCCGCACGAACTGCGACGTGAGCTCCACGTCGGCAAAATCCATCAGCGCGGCGAATTCCGACCCGATCGGATGTGACTCTGCCTTCTCGAAGCCGAGGGCCTCGCAGTAGAAGCGCACCGACCGGTCAAGGTCGCTGACGCAGACACCCAGGTGGGAGAAGGCGGGTTCGGGTTCTCCGGGCACGGTCGTAGTCTGCCCTCCCGCGGGGCGTATGGCCCGTCCGCCCCAATTCTCCGTATTCTTTGGTCGTGACACCGGAGAAGAGCACCAACGGCGACCCCGAGCGGACCACCGACTCGGGCATCGTCGTCCATCCCGTCTACCGTCCGGGAGACCTGGACGGATGGGACTCGTCGACCCAGCTCGGGGAGCCGGGCGCCTACCCCTTCACGCGGGGCGTTCACCCTCAGATGTATCGCTCGAAGCTGTGGACGATGCGACAGTACGCCGGCTTCGGCTCGGCCGAGTCGACCAATCACCGCTTCAAGTTCTTGTTGGAGGCGGGCCAGACCGGGCTGTCGTGCGCCTTCGACCTCCCTACGCAGATGGGATATGACTCAGACCATCCGCGGGCCGAGGGCGAGGTCGGCAAGGTCGGCGTCGCCATCGACTCTCTGGCGGACATGCGCCTGCTCATGGCTGATCTCCCGATGGACCGGGTCACCACGTCCATGACGATCAACGCCACGGGCGCCATCCTGCTGCTGCTCTACGAGCTGGTGGCCGAGGAGCAGGGCGTCGCGGGAGAAAAGGTCCGCGGCACCATCCAGAACGACATCTTGAAGGAATACATCGCCCGCGGCACCTACATCTACCCACCGCGGCCGTCCATGCGCCTCATCGTCGACACGTTCGCCTATTGCGCCGACAACCTGCCCAATTGGAACACCATTTCCATCTCCGGCTACCACATCCGTGAGGCCGGGTCGACCGCGGTCCAGGAGATCGCCTTCACGCTCGCCAACGGCATCGCCTACGTGGAGGCGGCGATCGCGGCGGGCATGGACGTCGACGCGTTCGCACCACGGCTCTCGTTCTTCTGGAACGCGCACAACAATCTCTTTGAGGAGGTGGCCAAATACCGCGCCGCTCGGCGCATGTGGGCCCGCATCATGACCGATCGCTTCGGAGCCAAGGATGCCCGCTCCAAGATGCTGCGGTTCCACACCCAGACCGGCGGGTCGACGCTCACGGCCCAGCAACCCGAGAACAACATCGTCCGGGTCACCGTGCAGTCGCTCGCTGCCGCCCTCGGCGGCACCCAGAGCCTGCACACCAACGGCTTCGACGAGGCGCTCGGCCTCCCGACGACGCGTGCGGCGAAGATCGCGCTGCGCACGCAGCAGATCGTCGGATTCGAGTCCGGCATCGCCGACACGGTCGATCCGCTGGCCGGGTCGTACTTCGTCGAGTCCCTGACCGACGAGGTCGAGGCCGCCGCGCTCGACTACCTCGAACGCATCGAACAGCTCGGCGGCGCTGTCGCGGCCATCGAGGCCCGGTTCATGCAAGAGGAGATCGAGGCGGCCGCCTACAGTTTCGCCAAGGCGGTGGACGACGGCGAGAAGGTGGTCGTCGGCGTCAACCGGTTCACCGACACCGACGAGGAGCGAACCGAGGTCTTTCCGATCGACGTGAAACTCCAGCAGCTCCAGATCGACCGGACCCGCAGGGTGCGCGCCGAGCGTGACCAGTCGGCGGTGGACAGGGCGTTGGCCGACGTCGCCGAGACGGCACGTGGTGAAGGCAACCTGCTCGTCCCGATGAGAGCGGCGCTCAAGGAGATGGCCACCCTTGGCGAGGTGTCCGATGTCCTGCGGGGCGAGTTCGGCGTGTACCAGCCAGGAGGCTGACCAGGTGACCGGTCAGGGTTCGTTCTGGCCGTTGTTCGAACTGGTCGTGCGCACTCCACGCCTCGAATGGCGCTTGCCGCGGGAGGACGAGTTCGCGGCGCTCGTCGAACTCGTCGACGCGGGCATCCACGATCCAGAGACGATGCCGTTCTTCGTTCCATGGACCGACGTCGAGCCGTCTCGTCGAGCGCGGGAGTCCGCCCAGTGGCTTTGGAGCCACCGCGCCAATTTGGGGGCCCGAGAAGTGGACGTTCACCGGGGTGGCGTTCGTCGACGGGCGACCGGTCGGCGTGCAGGACATCCTCGCGGAGCACTTCGGTGCCGTGCGGTCGGTCGAGACTGGCTCGTGGCTCGGCCGCGCTCACCAAGGCCAAGGCCTGGGCAAGGAGATGCGTCAGGCGGTGCTCCACCTCGCCTTCGCCGGGTTGGGCGCAAAGGAGGCCCTGAGCGACGCCTTCGAGGACAACGCCGCGTCCATCGCCACTTCACGCTCGGTCGGCTACGAGGAGAACGGTGAGGCCAGGGGTCACCGGCGGGACGGCTCAGGCCGGACGATCCGCTTCCGGATGAGCCGGGAGGCATGGGAGCAGCGCCGACGCGACGACATTCGGATCGAGGGGCTCGATCGGTGCCTCGACATGTTCGTGGGGGAAGGCCCTACGGGTTGAGGCCCGGGTTCGGGGCGGCGCAGCGAGTCGGTTCTCACGCCGCAGCTGCCGGGCGCGCGGCGATCGCCAGACGAGGCTCGAAGGGGAAGACGCGATGGCTGAAGGGATTGCCGAGGTGTTGACGTTCGCCGTCGGCATCGCCGTGAGCCCGCTGGCCGTGATCGCCGTGATCCTCATGCTGGTGTCGCAACGTGCGCGCACGAACGGCGCCGTGTTCCTATTCGGGTGGATGCTCACGCTCGGCGTGGTCGGCAGCGTGGTCTACGCCCTCTCCCACGAAGCGTACGAGGCGAATGCGGCCACGGTCTCCGATGGCATCGCGTGGGGTCTGGTTCTTCTCGGCACACTCCTTCTCGTCATGGCGCTGAGGAGCTGGCTCCGGCGTCCGACCCCGGGGACCGTGCCGGAACTGCCGAAGTGGTTGGCGAGCATCGACGAGCTGAAGACGACGAGGGCGTTCGGCCTCGCCGTTCTGTTCGCGGGAGTGAAGCCGAAGAACCTCATCCTGACGGTGGGCGCGGCCGGGGGCCTGGCGCGGCTCGACCTGAGCGCGTCCGAGGCGGTCGTCGCGCTCGCGGCGTTCCTCGTCCTCGCGAGCCTGAGCGTCGCGCTCCCTGTCATCGCCTATCTCGCTGGCGGTCGAAGCGCCAACGACGTGCTCGAGTCCGTGAAGTCGTGGCTGATCGAGCACCACGCCGCGATGATGACCACGCTGCTGCTCGTCTTCGGGGTCTACCTGATCGCGGACGGCGTGGGCATTCTCGGCACGTAGCTCGCCGCGCTCAGGCCCGCACGAGCGTCTCGAAATGCTCCACCACGGGGAACGGGTCGTAGAAGTGATGCAACGCGGCGCGCCACTTCGCGTAGGCGGGCGAGCCGCGGAAGCCTTCGGTGTGGTCCTCGAGGCGCTCCCACTCCACGAGCAGCAGAAACGTGCTCGGCTGCTCGACGCAGCGTTCCACCCGGAGCGACACGAAGCCTGGGCTCGACGCGATGATGGACTTCGCGCCTTCCATCGCCGCCAGGAACTGCTCCTCCTTTCCGGGCACCACCGGGAGGAGGGCGTGCTCGGTGATCACCCGGCCAAGAGGCGTTCGCGCAGGCCGGGGTCGGTCGCGGCGTCGATCGCCGTCCATGCCAGCGCGATGGCACCGTCGCGCACGGCCGCGTCGGCGGATTCGGTCACGCAGGCCGCAGCGAACTCCCGTTGGTGGTTGACGGCACCGCCCGTCTCGATCCCGATGAGCGGGTGGATGGTCGGCACGGCCAGCGAGACGTTGGCCATGTCGGTCGAAAAGGTGGGCAGTGGCGCGTCGGCGTCGTCGGCCTCGAAGCGTCGCCCGAGCGTCTCGGCATTGGTCCGGTAGGCCGAGAGCAGCTCCGGATCGGGCTCCATGTGCGAGTAGACGGGGCAGAGCTCCTCGTAGGACACCGTGCACCCCGTGGCCAGCGCGCCCGCCTCGAAGCACGCTTCGACCCGCGGGCGCAGTGCGGCGAGCCCCTCCAGGGTGCGAGACCGGATCATGTAGCGGGCGGTCATGAAGCCCGGGATGACGTTCGCTGCGCCCGGAGATTCCGTCACCACCCCGTGCACCTGGTCCCCCGGCGGCAGTTGCTGGCGGATCAGTCCGAGCGCCACCTGGGCCACCGTGAGCGCGTCCTGCGCGTTGACACCCTCCCAGGGTGCAGCCGACGCGTGCGCCTCCCGGCCGCGGTAGTGGACGTCGAAATGCGCGACGGCGAGGCACGTCCCCGTCAGGCGCTCCGTCGGCCAGGGATGGGCCATCATCGCGGCGTGGACCCCGTGGAAGGCGCCCCGTTCGAGCATCAGCACCTTCCCACCACCACCCTCTTCGGCCGGAGTGCCGAGGACGCGCACTGAGAGGTCGAGCTCGCCGGCCACGGAGGCCAGCGCGAGGCCGGCACCGACGGCGATGGCGGCGATGATGTTGTGGCCGCAGGCATGGCCCACCTGGGGGAGAGCGTCGTACTCGGCGCAAAGGGCGACGACCAGGTCGCCGTCGCCGGCGCGTGACTCCAGTGCCGTCGGGAGGTCGTAGACGCCTTCGCTGACGGCGAGACCTCCGGATCGCAACGCCTCGGCCACGGCGCGCGCTGAGGCGTTCTCCTCGAAGCACAGCTCTGGCGTGGCGTGGACGTGATGGCTCAGCTCGACCAGCTCCGGCAGGAGGCGTTCGACCACCTCGGCCGACACCGTCTTGGCCGAGGCCGTCTTGGCCGACGCCGCGGTCACGACGACCTACTCAATGACGGCGACGACGTCACCGGCACCTACCGAGTCACCTGCGCTCACCCGGACCTCCTTGACGATCCCTTCCTTTTCGGCCCCGACTGCGTTCTCCATCTTCATCGCCTCGAGGAGGCAGATGGTCTGGCCGACCTCGACCGCGTCGCCCACCGCGACGAGCACCTTGACGATGGTGCCCTGCATCGGCACGGTCACTTGTCCCGACCCCGTTCCGGCCACGGCGGCGGCGGAGGACCGTCTCGGCCGCCCGGCACGCGGGGCCGCTGCGGCCGTTGTCCCGAGGTCCGGCACCCAGAGGCGCACCGAATACCGCCGCCCGTCGACCTCGGCGGTCACGTCGCGTTGGACGAGGGGAACGTCGTCGTCGTCCGCCGCTGCCATGGTCTTCCCGGCCGCCGCGGCGTCGAGGCCGCTCAAATCGAGCGTCTCCTCGACCCACTTGGTCGAGTGAGTGACCGACGCGAAGTCCGGGTGCTCGAGGATCGCCACGTCGGCCGGCAGTGTCGTCGCCACCCCACTGATGCGGGTCTCGCCGATCGCCCGGAGCATCCGCCGCCGAGCCGCCTCCCGGTCGGGTGCCCACACGACGAGCTTGGCGACCAGGTTGTCGTAGTACTGCGACACGGTGTCACCGGCCTCGTAGCCCGCGTCGAGCCGGACGCCTGGGCCATCCGGCGTGTGAAAGGCGGTCAGGGTCCCGGGGGAAGGCGTGAAGCGTCCGCCGCTCGGGTCCTCCGCGTTGATCCGGACCTCGATGGCATGCCCGTCCCGGCGGATGTCCTCCTGGCCGAAGTCGAGCTTCTCGCCCGATGCCACACGGATCTGCCACGCCACCAAGTCGAGTCCGGTGACCAGCTCGGTGACCGGGTGCTCGACCTGGAGGCGGGTGTTCATCTCGAGGAAATAGAACTCGCCTTCTTGGAAGAGGAATTCGACCGTACCCGCGTTGTAGTAGCCACAGGCCTTGGAGACCTTGACGGCGGCCTCGCCCATGGCCCGGCGGATGTCGTCCGGGAAGGCCGGCGCGGGGCTCTCCTCGATCAGCTTCTGGTGGCGTCGCTGCGCCGAACAGTCACGCTCGCCCAGCCACAGCGTCGTCCCGTGCATGTCGCCGAGCACCTGCATTTCGACGTGACGCGGCCATGTCAGGTACCGCTCGAGGTAGATCTCGGGCCGTCCGAAGTAGGCCTGCGCCTCCCGGGCCGCCGACTCCATGGCCTCTGCCGCCTCGCCCGCCGACGCAACGACCTTCATGCCCCGGCCGCCGCCGCCGTAGGCGGCCTTGATGGCGACGGGCCAGCCGTATTCCTCCCCGAACGCCACGACCTCCTCGGGACTGGTGAGCGGTTCGGATTGACCCGGGACACCGGCGACGCCCGCCTTCTCCGCGGCCAGGCGCGAGCTGATCTTGTCGCCCATGACCTCAATGGCCTCGGGCGGCGGGCCGATGAACGTCACGCCGCGGTCGGTGATGGCCCGGGCGAAATCGGTGTTCTCCGAGAAGAATCCGTATCCCGGGTGGACGCCGTCGGCGCCGCTCTGCTCGATGGCGGAGAGGATGGCCTCGGTGTTGAGGTAGCTCTCCGCCGCGGTCTCGCCGCCGAGCGCGTAGGCCTCGTCCGCCATGCGGACGTGCATGGCCTCGCGGTCGAGGGTGGAGTAGACGGCGACAGTCCCGATCCCCATCTCGCGACAGGTCCGGATCACCCGGACGGCGATCTCGCCGCGGTTGGCGATCAGGATCTTCTGGAGCACGCTGGGCCTTTCCTCGTCGGGCGACCCATCACAATTGCACGCGCCGTACAGTGCGTGCCATGTCGTGGGATTGGGACGTCCGTCGCTTCGGCGAGATCGACTCGACCAACCGCTACCTGCTGGAGCAGGCCCGGGACGGTGCTCCCGCCGGCGTCGTCGCCGTCGCCGGCCACCAGACGGCAGGCCGGGGCCGGCTCGACCGTCGCTGGGAATCCCCCCCGGGCACGAACCTGCTGGCCTCCTTCTTGCTGCGTCCGCGGTGCGCGCCGACCGAGCTCCACCTGGCCACGGCGGCCGTGGCGCTGGCCGCCGCCGACGCCTGCCGGGACGTCGCGGGTGTCGACGCCCGCCTCAAGTGGCCGAACGACCTGATGGTCGGCGAGTCCAAGGTGGCGGGGGTCCTGGCGGAGGCCGACTTCGGCCGCGGGCCCCCCGCCGCCGTGGTGGTGGGTCTCGGCCTCAACGTGGGCTGGCCGGGGCCACCCGGGGCCGGTGGCACCAGCCTCGACGAGGTCCGCGGGTCGACGTTCGACATCGAGGCGATGCTGGAGGGGGTGCTCGCAGCGTTGGCACCCAGGGTGGAACTTCTCGACGAGGCCGGCGGGCGGGCGGGCCTGGCCGAGGAGCAGCGCCGGCGGTGCGCCACATTGGGCACACGGGTCCGGGTGACATTGGCGGCGGGGGAGGTCACCGGGACCGCCCGGGCGATCGACGACGCGGGACAGCTCGTCGTCGACACCGCTGGAGGAGACCCGAAGCGTCGCCTCGGGCGACGTCGTGCACCTCCGCCCCGAATCGGGGGCGCCTGCCGGCGGGCAGTAGCATGACCGCCTTATGCGCCTTCTCATCACGGGAGGTGCCGGTTTCATCGGGTCGAACTTCGCCCGTTACTGGGTTGAACGGCACCCCGAGGACCACGTCGTCGTCTACGACGTCCTCACCTATGCCGGCAACCGACCGAACCTCTCGGACATCGACGACCGCATCGCCTTCGTCCAAGCCGACATCTGTGATCCGGAAGCGGCCGAGAAGACGCTGCGGTCCGAGGCGGTCGACACGATCGTCCACTTCGCGGCCGAGTCGCACAACTCGTTGGCCGTGCTCGACCCGGGCCTTTTCTTCCGCACCAACGTGCTCGGGACGCAGACCATGCTCGAGGCCGCCCGCCAGGCCGGCGTCTCGCGCTTCCACCACGTGTCGACCTGCGAGGTGTACGGAGACCTGCCCCTCGACACCGACGACGTCTTCACCGAGGACTCGCCGTACCGACCCCGGACGCCCTACAACGCGAGCAAGGCCGGCGCGGATCACGCCGTACGGGCCTACGCCGAGACCTACGCTCTCCCCGTCACCATCACCAACTGCGCCAACAACTACGGCCCCTACCAGTTCCCCGAGAAGCTGATCCCGCACTTCTGCGCGTTGGCACTCGACGACCAACCCCTCACGCTGTACGCCAGCACCGACAACCGCCGCGAGTGGCTCCACGTGGTGGACCACTGCACGGCCATCGATGCGGTCCTCGCCTCCGGGCGCGTCGGCGAGACCTATCACGTCGGGAGCGGTATCGAGGCGTCGATCATGGACGTAGCCGATCGCATCCTCGACGTGCTCGGCAAGCCGGCTTCGCTGAAGCAGATTGTGCCCGACCGGCCCGGTCACGACCGGCGCTACGTACTCGACTCGACCAAGCTGCGGCGCGAATTGGGCTGGTCACCGTCGGTGGACTGGGAGCAAGGACTCGCCGACACCGTGACCTGGTACGCCGAGCACCGCGAGTGGTGGGAGCCGCTCCGGGCCCGCGCTCCGGTGGCCGAGGCTGCATGGGGCGGGACGGCCGCCGCCACCGGCTGACGTGCGGATCCTCGTCACGGGGGCAGAGGGTCAGCTCGGGCGCGATCTGCTCGACGCATTGGCCGGGCGCGTGCCGGCAGGCGGGCGTCGCTGCGCGCTGCTCGGTCCGGAAGGTCCGCGGCCGTGGCTCGACCACGAGGTCCTGGGTACCGACATCGGTGACATGCCGGTCGACGACCGGGACGCCGTCCTGCAGACCATCACATCGTTCCGACCCGATCTCGTCCTGCACGGGGGTGCGCTGACCGCGGTCGACCGGTGCGAGACCGAGCCCGAGCTGGCCTTCGCCGTCAACGCCATGGGGACGCGCCACGTCGTCGAGGCCTCAGCGCTCGTCGGCGCCCACGTGGTCTACGTCTCGACGGACTACGTGTTCGACGGCACGTCCGGCCACCCCTACCGGGAGTGGGACGCGCCCTGCCCCGTCTCGGCCTACGGGCGGTCCAAGCTGGCCGGCGAGCTCGAGTGCCGTCCCGGGTCGACCATCGTGCGCACCAGCTGGGTCTGCGGGGCGCACGGGTCGAACATCGTGGCCACTGCGCTGCGCTTGGCCCGCGGCGACACTGAGCTCCGCTTCGTCGACGATCAGCGCGGCTCGCCCACGTTCACCGCCGACTTGGCGCCGGCTCTTCTCACCCTCGGACTCGACCGCCGGCCGGGGATCTTCCACGTCACCAACTCCGGCGCCACCACCTGGTTCGGTCTCGTCCGGGCCGTCCTGGCCGCGGCGGGCGCAGACCCGGCACGGGTCCGTGCCATCACGACGGCGGAGCTCGACCCGCCTCGTCCGGCACCCCGTCCCGCGTACTCGGTCTTGGACAATCTGGCGCTGCGTCTCAGCGGGCTGCCCACCCTGCCCGACTGGCAGGACGGCCTCACCCGTCTGGTTCCGGCGCTCCTCGGGACGGCGTCATCGTTGGAGTCGGCGGAGGTCGGATCGTGAGCGGCCGCGGAAACGGGCGCGTGACGCGGGCCGTGGCCGTGATCGGCGCGGGTTACGTCGGGCTGCCCACGGCGGCCACGCTGGCGCACTTTGGCCACACGGTGGTCCTGGCCGAGCGCGATCCGGCGCGGCTTGACGCGCTGCGGGGAGGCCGCATGCCCATCGTCGAGGCGGGCCTCGACGAACTGGTCGCCGGGTGCGTCGCGGCCAGGAAGCTCCGCTTCATCGACTCGGCCACGGAGGCGGTCCGCGGCGCCCAGTTCGTGTTCCTCTGCGTGCCTACGCCGCAGAGCCCAGACGGATCGGCGGACCTGTCCTACATCGAGTCAGCGGCAAAGGAGATCGGCCCGCAGCTGGCGCCCCGTGCCATCGTGGTCAACAAGTCGACGGTCCCGGTGGGCTCGACCACCATGGTCGAGCAGGTCATCGGTCGGTCGGATGTCAGCGTCGTCTCCAACCCCGAATTCCTGCGCGAGGGCACGGCCGTGCTCGACAGCCTCCACCCCGACCGGATCGTCGTGGGCGCAGACGACCCGCATGCGGCCGCGCTGGTTGGCGACTTGTTCTCTCCTACCTCGGCGCCGCTGATCGTCACCGACGCCACGACGTCGGAGACGATCAAATACGCCTCCAACGCGTTCTTGGCGACCAAGTTGAGCTTCGTCAACGCGTTGGCCGGACTGTGCGAGGAGGTGGGCGCGGACGCGCGCGACGTACTGCTGGGCCTCGGATACGACAAGCGAATCGGGTTCGAGTTCCTGCGCCCCGGACCCGGCTGGGGCGGGTCCTGCCTGCCGAAGGACACCCGCGCCCTCCTCCACATCGCCGGCGAGGCCGGGTACGACTTCTCGCTCCTCGCCGGCGCCATCGAATCGAACGAGCAACAGCTCGAGCGGGTGGTGTCGAAAGTGGCGCAAGCGTACGGCGGGCCGGTCCAGGGGGCGACGCTCGCCGTGTGGGGGCTCACCTTCAAGGCCAACACGGACGACCGGCGGGACTCGCCGAGCCTCGAGGTCTGCCACCGCCTGGCCGCGCTCGGTGCCACCGTTCAGGCCTTCGACCCAACCGTCGACTCCGATGGCGAGCCGGCGGATCTGGCCGGATTGCGGCTCTGCGCCGATCCGTACGAGGCCGTCACGGGGGCGGAGGTCCTCGTCGTGCTCACCGAATGGGACGAGTTCCGCTGGCTCGACTTCGCACGCGTCATGAGCGCGATGCGCCAGCCGTCCATCGTGGACGCGCGCAACCTGCTCGACCCCGCCGCGGTCCGCCGCATGGGGTTCACCTACACGGGGATCGGGCGGCGGTGAGCCGAGTCGTCGTCGCCGGGGGTGCCGGGTTCCTCGGGTCGCACCTGTGCGACCATCTGCTCGCCCGCGGCGACAGTGTCGTCTGCCTCGACGATCTCTCGACCGGGTCGAAGGACAACGTCGTCCACCTCATGGGGCACGAGCGCTTCAGCCTGGTGGTGACGGACGTCAGTGTGAACGTCGACGTCGAGGGCCCGGTCGACGCGGTGTGCAACCTTGCTTCGCCCGCATCGCCGCCGGCGTATCTGGCCCGGCCCCTTGCCACCCTGGCCACCGGCAGCGAGGGCACGAGGCGTCTTCTCGAGTTGGCCCGCGCCCACTCAGCGCGGTTCCTCATGGCCTCGACCAGCGAGGTCTACGGGGACCCGGAAGTGCACCCGCAGGTCGAGTCGTACCGCGGCAACGTGGATCCGACGGGACCGCGGAGTGTGTACGACGAGGCGAAGCGCTTCGCCGAGAGCCTCACGATGGCCATGCACCGTGCCCATGGTGTCGACGTAGGCATCGTTCGCATCTTCAACACCTACGGGCCGAGGCTCTCTCCGGGTGACGGAAGGGTCGTGTCCAACTTCGTCGTGCAGGCACTGCGCGGGGAGCCGCTGACCGTCTATGGCGACGGATCGCAGACCCGCAGCCTTTGCTACGTCGAGGATGAGGTCAGAGGCCTGATCGCGCTGCTCGACTCGGAGCTCACCGGGCCCGTGAACCTCGGGAACCCCGACGAGCGATCGATGCTCGACCTGGCTCACTTCGTGCTGGAGCTCACGGGTTCTCGCTCCGGCATCGTCCATCGCCCGTTGCCCCAGGACGACCCCACCCGCCGGTGTCCGGACATCACGCTCGCCCGCGGCGCGCTCGGGTGGGAGCCCACCATCGACCTGCGAGAAGGAATAGAGCGGACGATCGAGTACTTCTCTGAAAGAGTGGGAGCGTGAGCGACGCACTGGACAGCGAGCTGCCCGCGGTGAGGACGTACGAGAGCTTGACCGTCATCACGCCGGTGTACAACGAACGCGTGACGGTGGCCGAGGTCATCCGCCGCATGCGGGCAGTCGAGCTCCCGCAAGGGCTCGTACTCCAGATCATCGTCGTCGACGACGGTTCGAGCGACGGATCGGACAAGGTGCTGGGAGCGCTTGAGGACTCGACGGTCCACCTCATCCGCCACCCGGTCAACCAGGGCAAGGGGGCGGCTATCCGAACAGGGCTGGCGGAGGCTCGCGGGGATCTGGTGCTGATTCAGGACGCCGACCTCGAGTACGACCCGTCCGACTGGCCTCGCCTGCTCGATCCCATCCTCAAGGGAAAGGCCAGGGTCGTCTACGGCAGCAGGTTCACCGGTGAGCGCAAGAACATGCTTCCCTTGCACTGGTTCGGCAACCGGCTGCTCTCGCTGGTCACGAACGCGCTCTATCGCTCGACGCTCTCGGACATGGAGACCTGCTACAAGCTCTTCGACTCCCAGGTGCTCGACGGGCTGACCGTCGTCTCCAACCGGTTCGACTTCGAGCCCGAGATCACGGCCAAGGTGCTCCGACGCGGCTATCGCATCTACGAGGTGCCGATCTCGTATGCCGGTCGCGAGTTCGACGAGGGGAAGAAGATCACCTGGCGCGACGGAGTGAGCGCGCTGCGGGCGTTGATCAAGTTCCGCTTCACCAAGGAGTTCTGAGGCACCGGTGCCCGGCGCAATCGGCGCGGTGGTGGTCGACCACGACGCCGGGTCCCTCCTCGACCGCTGCGTCCGCTCGCTCCTCGACGACGGCGCGGATCCGATCGTCGTCGTCGAGAACGGCGCGCCGGGCAGCGTCGAGTCGACGCTTCGCCACGTGCTCGACGCCAGACCAGACCCGCCCGTGCGCATCGTGCGACCTGGTCGAAACCTCGGATACGGCTCGGGGGTCAACCGCGGCCTTGCCGTTCTGGCGGGCGACGAGCGACCGCCTGAATCGGTGCTGGTGTCGAATCCCGACCTCGTCGTGCATCCGGGCGCGCTCGCCACGCTCCGTGGCGTCCTCGAGTCGCATCCGGCGTGGGCGTTGGTCGGTCCCAGGATCCTCACCGAGGCGGGGGACGTCTACCCGTCGGTGCGCCGGTTCCCCTCCTTGCTCGACGCCGCCGGGCACGCCCTGCTCGCCCTGTTCAAGCCGGACAACCGTTTCACCCGCCGGTACAACCCCGGAAGCCCCGCGGGCGACGTCGTGGCCGAGGCTGGCTGGGTGTCGGGATCGTGCTTCATGGCCCGTCGCCAGGCGCTCGAGGAGCTCGGCGGCTTCGATGAGGCGTACTTCATGTATTTGGAGGACACGGACCTGTGCTGGCGCGCCCGTCACGACGGATGGGGGGTCGGGTTCGCCGGGTCCGCCGTCGTGACCCACGTCGGCGGGGCCAGCACGGCGCGCCATCCCTACCGCATGCTGCTGGCCCATCATCGTTCTGCCCTTCGCTTCAGCGTGCGCACGACCGGCGGCTGGCGTCGCATCGCGTTGCCTCTCGCAGTGGTCGTCCTCGCGGCCCGCCTGGCCGTCGCCGTGGCGCGCCAGGCGCTCACGTCGTAGTGGTGGCGGCCGGTCGACGCCGGCTGGCGCTTGCCGCGGTCATGGCGCTTGCAGTCGGCGGAGTGGCCTTCGTCGTGCTCACGGCGTCGCCCGCGTCTGGCCGCGCTCGGGTCCGGGTCGAGCCCGAGGTCAACTTCGCGCTCCCACCTGCGACCACCGACTGCGCAACAGCCTCCACGCCGGCGTTCGCCGGGGCGCGGGTGCCGGTGACCGTGAGCACGGTGGCTGGCCAGGTGGCCGAGACGATGAACGTCTGCATCGACGGCCAGGGTCCGTTCCCGTTCGTGCTGGATTCCGGCGCGGGACAGTCGACGGTCGACGCCCGCCTCGCCGGTCGACTGCACCTGAGGGCGACGGGACCGGTCACCGAGTTCCAGGGTGTCGGCTGCACCGGCAAGGCACGAACAGTGGGCGTCGCGAGCTGGTCGATCGCCGGTGTCGGCCTCGTTCCCCAGGAGCTGAGCGCGGCCACCCTCCCCCAAATGGGTGGCCGGGGCGAACCCGTGGGACTGCTCGGCTCCGACGTCCTCTCACGCTTCGGCGCCGTCCGGCTCGACTTCCGCCGCGGCGCGCTCGTGCTCGGCGGTCCGGAAGGACCGCCGCCGACCCCCGGGGCCCCCGTCGTCGGTCCTGTTGGCTCGCCACCACCCGACGTCCTCACCGACGGCGGTGCCGGCACGACGGTGCCCGTGACGGTCGACACGGAGCCGGGCGACGTGTCCCTCGCCGTCGTGGTGCGGTTCGTCCCCGGAGCGCGGCGGAGCTTCATCGTCGACACGGGATCGTCCCAGTCCGTCGTGGCCTCATCCGTCGCCACGGCCGAGAGGCTCGGGTCCACGAATCTGGCCCAGCGCCAGGCGACGGTGTGCTCGACCATCACGGTGCCGCTCGTGCGGAGTGGCCGCTGGTCGGTCCCCGGGCGTTCCCTACGGCCCCAGCTGCTCGACGCCACCCATTTCGGACCCATCGGCTTCGGCATCGACGGTCTCGTGGGCTCGGACCAGTTGAAGCACTTCGGCTGGGTCGTCTTCGATTACCGCGGGGCACGCCTCGTGCTCGGGCCGTCCTGATACCTACGGCCAGGGACGCAGACGACGTCGAGCTTCGAGTTCGGCTCGGATGGCGCCGGCGAGGGTCTCCACGTCGTTCGCGTCGCGACGAATCCACACCCGGTTGGTGATGGGGTATCCCACGTAGGGATCATCGGCCTGGCGGGGATAGAGATGCATGTGCAGATGCGGGATGGTGTTGCCATGGATCTCGTAGTTCATCTTCGCGGGCTGAACGACCAGCGCCAATGCCCGTGCGACCGACATGGCGTCGAGGAAGAACGCCGACTGATCACTCTCGTGCAGCTCGAACGGCTCGACGACGTGCCGCCGGCTCGTCACGCACACGTAGCCCGGCAACGTCGCGTCACGTTCGGCGGTGACGAGCACCGCGGTGGTGGAGGCGATGACGTTCTTCGCATCGCCGGAAGCGAGACGAACGCAGATCGGACAGCCGTCTTCAGACGACAGGTGTCGCCACGCATCGGGATCGTCGCTCCAAAGCCGTCCACTCTGGTTGGCGACGATGGTGATCGACGGCTGCACTCCGGACAGTATGTACGGGCGGACAGGATGGGTCCGTCGTCAGTCCTCGGGCCCCGACAGCCCCAGCATGTCGGTGACACCGTGGTCGCGTCCTGCCGTGTAACCCCCGTCGACGGGCAAGGCGTGGCCCGTCACGAACGAGGAGTCGTCGGAGAGCAAGAACGCTGCCACCGACGCGATCTCCTCCGGCTTACCCATGCGGCGGCCCAGCTTGTGCTCGCGGACGATGTCGGCGAGCGCTTCCTCCATGCCGGGACCACCGAAGATGGCGTCGGTCATGGGCGTGGCGATGAAGCCGGGGCAGATGGCGTTGACCCTGATGCCGCGCCCGGCGTAGTCGATGGCCATGTTCTTCGTCAGCAGGACCACTCCTCCTTTCGACGCGCTGTACGCGCTCCCTCCCGCCGTCCCTTCCAACCCCTCGATGCTCGCCACGGTCACCACCGACCCCCGGCGACCGTCGCCGCGCCGGCTGCGTCAGCATCTGCGAAATGGCGTGCTTCGCCATCAGGTACGTGCCGGACAGGTTCACGGCGAGGACCCGTTCCCACTCCTCGGCCGGGAGCAGGTGCACCGGCCCGCCGCCGGCCACCCCCGCCGCGTGGACCACTCCGTCGATCGACCCGCCGAAGGCGACGGCCTTCTCCACCAGCGCGGACACCGATCCTTCGTCGGTGACGTCGGTTGTCCGGAACTCCCACTTCCCCTCGCCCGGCGGGTCGGCGGCTGCGATGTCCGCCCCCATCACCGCCGCCCCCTCCTCGAGCAACCGGGATGCCGTGGCCCGGCCGATCCCCGAGGCGGCCCCGGTCACGATGTAGGTCCGGCCCGCCAATCCACGCACGTGGCACCTCCGACTCTTTTGCGCCCGGGTGATCCCGGCTGATAGGAGCAGTGCACATGTCTAGCCCCGGGGCGAGGCCCGGGACCCGTCCAACGGCCAGGGGGAGCACCTGTCATGAAGTTCGCGCTGTTCTACGAGATCCCGGTCCCTCGTCCGTGGGAGCCGGACAGCGAGCTGAGGGCGTACCAGAACACGCTCGAGCAAGCTATCGCCGGCGACCGCTTCGGCTGGGATGCCTTCTGGACGGTCGAGCACCACTTCCTGCAGGAGTACTCGCACTGCTCGAACCCCGAGGTGCTCTACGGCGCGATCGCTTCCCGCACCGAGCGCATCCGCCTCGGCTACGGCGTGCGCCTGATGCCCAAGCCCTACAACCACCCGGTGCGGACGGCCGAGTCCGTCGCGGTGCTCGATCTCCTCTCGAACGGGCGGGTCGACCTCGGGACGGGACGCTCGGCCACGCGGGCGGAGCTCGAGGGGTTCGGCATCGACCCGTCCGAGAGCCGCGGCATGTGGCAAGAGGCCATCGGTCACGTCGTTGGCTGCTGGACCAACGACGAGTACGAGTTCTCGGGCCGCTACTGGGACATGCCGCGGCGCCGGGTGCAGCCCAAGCCATGGCAGAAGCCGCACCCGCCCTTGTGGGGTGCGACGACCAGCGACGAGGGCCACGCGCAGGTGGGTGAACTCGGGCTGGGTCTCTGCTCCTTCGCCGTGGGGTTGCCACCGTCGGAGGTCAAGCGCAAGATCGACATCTACCGCGAGGCCGTCGGGCGTTGCCGCGAGCCCATCGGCGCTTTCGTGAACAAGCAGGCGGCAACCTTCACCATGGCAATCTGCGCGCCCGACCGGGACAAGGCCATCACCGAGGCACGCGAGTCCTTCGAGTGGTACCCGAAAACTGGGGCGCGCCAAATCGCCACCCTGACCGACTGGATGGCAGAGCGCCAACAGGAACTGGGTACCTACTCCTACGCGGCCGAGATGAAGAGCCACGACGACCAGGGCATGCTCGATCTCTTGAGCCTCGAGTACCTGATCGACTCGGGCGCGTGCGTGCTCGGTACGCCAGATGAGTGCATCGAGGCATGCCACCTCTACGAACAAGCCGGCGTGGACCTATTGCTGTGCCTGGTCAATCCCTACAAGATCTCCCACGAGTCGGTCATGCAGACCATCGAGCTCTTCGGCACCGAGGTCATTCCCGCCTTTCGCTGACGGGCGTGGTTGGCGGCGTAGAGCCCGGGTTCAAGGAATCAACGCGATCCTCCCCACGGTGCTCCACTCGACCAGGTCCTCGAGCGCGCAAGCCACGTCTCGAGCGGGTACTCGGCGGGACGGAGCGGGTCGAGGCGGCCGTCGGCCGACATGGCGAGCAAGTCGGCCAGCAGCGTGCGTTGCGCATTGGCTCTACGCCCGGGCATCCCACGAGTCGGTCATGCAGACCAGCGAGCTCACGGGTGAGGGAGTGATTCCTGCGTATTCAGGCTGAGCCGCCTCACTTCGTCGACCACCTCCGTCGGGCGGAGGGCCACGTTGCTTGGTTTTCGAAGACTCGCGGCGAGGTTCTCGCCCGCCTCGAGCAGGATCGGAACACCGCGACTCGCCGGTCCCGGATCAGGGCTCCGCCAGGCATGTCGAACCAGCCAATCCTGCAATGAGAGCGAGATGACTCTCGCGCTATCTTCTCGCAATCTCTGACACCCTTGAACTCGTCCGAACCTCCGAGGAGGTCGCACGCCGCAGCCGCCGCTGGGCGTGGTTCGGCGTGGTCGCGCTGATGGTGGCGTGCGTAATTTCAGTAGTCGTGCCAATTCTTGCTCTCCAGGACACGACGCCAGTGACGACGCCAGTGACGCCCGTGACGACGCCGGTGACGATGGATCCGCCTCCGGCCAACACCATGTCCACGGCTCAAGTGTTCGCGTCCTCGAAGGGCCTTCTCTCGGATCCCTTCGTTCTGCCGAGCTCGAAGCTGGACTACATGTACTCGAGCGGCCGCAACGGCATCGGGTACCCGCATCTTCCGGAGCGCACGTTTTCCGTCATGGGCGACTTTGGCTCCCCGACGGACGCCGTGCCGGATCTTCCGTCGTGGGTGAAGCCCAACTCTGGGCTCTGGGGTCCCGACGTGCGCAAGATCGGAACGACCTACGTCATGTGGTACTCCGGCGTGGATCAGAGCGATGCGCTGCCCAACGGCTCGCTGTTGCGATGCATCGGAGTTGTGACATCGACGTCGCCGACCGGTCCATTCGTCTCGAGCTCCAACGCTCCCGCGATCTGCCAAACGTCGGAGTACGGCGATATCGATCCTCGTAGCTTTCTTGCCTCTGACGGCCAGGAGTGGCTGTACTGGAAGAACGACGGCAACGCCGGCGGGCTCACAACTCACATTTACGCCCGCCGACTGGCACCCGACGGCCAAACCCTGATCGGGCCGACCTATTCGCTCCTCACCAACGACCTTCCCTGGGAGGGGCACTTGATAGAGGCTCCCGACATGATCCAAGTCGGCCACCGGTACCTGCTGTTCTTCTCGGGGAACTCCTCAGGGGTTGAAGATTCCGGCATCGGTCTCGCGTTGTGCGAAGGACCGAGTGGACCGTGCACTTCGCCCTACCCCGGTCCGTGGCTCGGATCCAATACGCAAGGTGCTGGGCCCGGGGAAGAGACCGCCTATACGCAGAACGGCATCACGTGGATGCTCTACACCCCGAACGCGGTCTACTACCCCTTCGCCTTCCCGACGCTCGTCGCGGCGCGGATCGCCTTCACGCCAACCGGCCTGCCGTACGTCGCCGACCGCCAAGGAATGATTCCTGGGGTCACGGCCGGAGAGGGCGGGCAGGTCGGCCAACGAACGGCCGCGTCCGGCACGTCCTCCACGGTTCGGCCACGTCTTCGCTCAGGGGGCCGACGATGACGGAGTCGCCGCACGCCGGACGTCCCCTCAGAGCTCCACATCCGTGGTCGAGGGTGGGGATGCGAATCACCCCGCCAATGATTCACCACTGACTCAGCGGCGAAAGTCAAGGGATCAGCGCGATCTTCCCCACAGTGCGCCGCCCGAGTAGGTCCTCGAGCGCGCGAGCCACGTCCTCGAGCCGGTACTCGGCGGGACGCACCGGGTCGAGGCGGCCTTCGGCCACCATGGCGAGCAGGTCGGCCAGCAGCGTGCGCTGTGCATCGGCGTGCGTCATGGCCCAGATCCCCCAGTCGATGCCGATCACCGAGCGGTTCCGCAACAGCACTTGGTTGAGGGGGAGCGTCGGGATCTCGCCGGACAGCGAACCCGATGACCAGATAGCGGCCCCCGTCCCCGAGGGCGCGCAGCGACGGTTGGGCCAGTTCGCCACCGATCGGGTCGAGCACCACGTCGGCCCCGGTGCCACCCGCCCACGCCCGGGCCGCGTCCTTCACGGACTCCGACGCGGGGTCGAGCACCGCTTCCGCCCCGGCGCGCCGCGCGGCCTCGCGCTTGGCCGGGCTGGAGGCCACACCGAGCACGCGGCAGCCGAGCGCCTTCGCTACCCCGATGGCGGCCAGCCCGACCCCACCCCCGGCCCCGAGCACGAGCACCCGCTCGCCCGGACGAGCTTCCGCACGCTCGCGCAAGGCGAACAGGCTCGTGCTGTAGCTCTGCGTGAACGTCGCCGCCCGGGGCGCGTCGAGGACGTCGGGGATGCGCGTCACCGAGGCTGGCTTCGCCACGACACGGCTGGCGTAGCCCCCGAGCCCGGCCGACACGAGCACCCGCTGTCCCACCGTGAGCCCGGACACCTCGGGTCCCGCCTCTATGACGTGCCCCGCCGACTCTGTCCCGGGCACGAAGGGCACCTGCGGCTTGATCTGGTACTTGCCAGCGACGAACAGCGCGTCGACGTAGTTCACGCCGGCCGCCTCCACCTCGACCACCACCCCCGCTGCGCCCGGGTCAGGGTCGGGACGCTCCTCGACGCGCAGCAGCGACGGGGGACCGAGCTCATGGCAGACGACGGCGCGCATCGGACGAACGCTAATCAGCCCCGGCACACGGTGGAGAGGGGCGGACGTCTCCTGCCTGCGCTGCCACACTTTCTCCATGAGGAGCGACGTCGACCACGGGGTGACTGGGTCACGCAGGGTCACGGCTCGGTCGCGGTCGTCCGCCTGAGTGCCCGGCCTCAGCCGCATCCGCCCCGCCCGCCCGGACGAGCTCGCGCTGCTGCCGCCGATCGAGGCGGCGGCGGACACCTTGTTCCTCGAGCTCGGGATCGGCCCGCTGCCGGCGCCGGGCGGCGTCGAGGACCTGACTGCCGCCCTCGTCGTGCTGGTTGACGAGGAGGGGCCGACCGGGTTCGCCCGCATCGACGAGCTGGCGGGAGGCGCCCACCTGGAGCAGCTCTCGGTCCACCCCGATCTCGGACGCCGCGGCACCGGCCGCGCTTTGTTGCGAGCCGCCTGCGCCTGGACGGCGGGCAACGCCTACCTCGAGCTCACGCTCGCCACCTACCGCGACGTGCCCTGGAACGGACCGTTCTACGCGTCGGAGGGGTTCGTCGAGGTCGGCCCGGTCGATGAATGGTACGCGGCCCGGGGACTTCCGCCCGAGGAGCCGGTCATGGGCCGCTTCGGCGCCCGAGTGCTCATGGCACGACCGTCGTCAGCTCGGTGAAGCGGAAACAGCCCACCTGATGGTCGTTGACCAGACCGGTCGCCTGCATGTGCGCGTACACGATGGTCGGTCCGACGAAGCCGAAGCCGCGCCGGCGCAGGTCTTTGCTGAGCGCCTCGGACTCGGCCGAGGTGGCGGGAATCTGGCCCATCCGCCGCCAGCGGTTCACCTTCGGCGCACCACCGACGAAGTCCCAGACGTAGGCGTCGAAGGAGCCGAACTCCTTCTGCGTGGCCAGGAAGGCGCGTGCGTTGCGGATCGTGGCCTCGACCTTGGCCCGGTTGCGGATTATGCCCGGGTCGGCCAGCAGTTTCTCTACCCGAGCCGGCGTGAAGCGAGCAACCTTGGACGGGTCGAATCCGGCGAACGCCTTCCGGTAGCCGGCACGCCGTCGGAGAATGGTGGACCAGCTCAACCCGGCCTGGGCTCCCTCGAGTACGAGGAACTCGAAGTGGGTCAGGTCGTCGTGCGCCGGGACGCCCCATTCCGTGTCGTGATACTCGATCATGGCCGGGTCGGTGCCGGCCCACTCACAGCGCTGCTGTGTCACCTCAGGCATTGTTCAAACCTCGGTACCACCTCTGTCCAGAGTGTGTGATCCATTACGTGGCAGTGTCCAGGGCACCTCTGAGATCCGCCACTAGGTCTGCGACGCTCTCCAGCCCGACGCTCAATCGTATGAGGTCGTCGGGCACCTCGTTCGGACTGCCGGCGGTGCTCGCGTGCGTCATCCTGGCGGGGTGTTCGATGAGACTTTCGACCGCTCCCAGGCTCTCGGCCAGTGTGAAGACCCGGGTCCGTGAGCACAGTTCGGTTGCCACCCGTTCACCTCCGAGAACGGTGAAACTGACGATGCCTCCGAACGCGCGCATTTGACGCCGTGCGATCTCATGGCCGGGATGGCTCGGTAGCGACGGGTGGAAGACCCGCCCGACCGCAGGATGACCTGACAGAAGGTCCACAATCGCAAGAGCGCTCGTGCAGTGCCGCTCCATTCGGACGGGGAGCGTCTTGACGCCGCGTTGCACCAGGAAGCAATCGAAGGGTCCGGGCACGGCGCCCGCCGCGTTCTGCAGGAAACTCAGTCGCTCGGCGATCGCCGGATCGTTCGTGGCCGCGAAACCGCCGACGACGTCCGAGTGGCCGCCGAGGTACTTCGTCGTCGAATGGACGACGATGTC
Source organism: uncultured Acidimicrobiaceae bacterium (assembly GCA_963824445.1). GTDB lineage: Bacteria > Actinomycetota > Acidimicrobiia > Acidimicrobiales > RAAP-2 > Bog-473. Next base: position 518,568 of record CAWGPG010000008.1, read on the forward strand.
CGCGCCGAGTTCGAGCGGTTGCTGAAGCCACGGTGTGGCGAACGTGTTGTCGACGACGACGACGGCACCGTTGCGGTGGGCGAGGGCCGAGGCGGCCTCGATGTCGACCACATGGAGCAAGGGGTTGGTCGGCGATTCGATCCACAGCATCTGCGTGCGTGGAGCCAGCTCGGTCTCGAGGCGGGTGAAGTCGGAGACGTCCACGCGGAGCCCCGCTTCGCCGTGGATCCTGGTGGCGAGGCGGTACGTGCCACCGTAACTGTCGGTCTGCATCAGCAGTCGGTCACCGGTGCTGAGAAGGCGCATGATGGCGTCCTCAGCCGCCAGCCCACTGGAGAAGGCGAATCCAAATCGAGCGCCTTCCAGGACGGCAAGGTGAGCTTCCAGGCTCGCTCGGCTCGGGTTGCCGGACCTCGCGTATTCAAACCCACGGTCCCTGCCAACGGCATCCTGTTTGAAGGTGGAGGACAGGTAGACGGGGGTATTGACCGCGCCGGTACCGAGGTCTGCCTCACCGCCTCCGTGGACGGCCCGGGTTTCGAATCCGGCCGTGTGGAGCCAATCCGACATGGTTCAGCGTCAGCGTCTTCAGCTCGAGAGGGACGACAGGATGTCGGAGCGTGTGACGACGCCGATCGGGTGCCCTCGATCGAGGACGAGCAGGGCGGGAGCCGATTCCAAGCGATCGATGGCGACCTGTACCTGCTCGCCCAGGCCAATCGTGGGGAGCGGTGGCTCGGTGATATCAGCGACCTTCTGGGTCAACGTGGCGGCATCGGACAGGACCCTGTCCATGAGGCCGCGCTCGGTCAGGCTGCCGGTCACCTCGGCGATCACGTATGGGCGGCTCGTGCTTGACGACGGGTACCTGGCTCACGCCGAACTCACGCAGAATTGCGACCGCCTCGCGGACGGTCTCATCCGGATGGACGTGGACGAGCGGCGGGATCGTCGAGTCGCGCGCGTCCATGAGATCTCGCACGGTGGGCCCTGCGCCTTGGAGGAAGCCATAGTCAGCCATCCAGGCATCGTTATAGAGCTTGGACAGGTACCCGCGCCCAGAGTCGGGGAGGTGGACGACGATGACCGCGTCGGCGGGCAGGTCCTGTCCGATCTGCACCGCTGCCGCAATGGCCGTACCGCCGGAGCCGCCCAGCAGCAACCCTTCTTCGCGTGTGACCCGACGTGCGGTGGCGAAGCTCGTCGCGTCCGATACGGCGATGACCCGGTCGACAACGGTGGGGTCGTAGGTCGTGGGCCAGAAGTCCTCACCGATGCCTTCGACGAGATAGGGACGCCCGCTGCCACCCGAGTACACCGATCCCTCGGGATCCGCGCCGATGATCTCGATGGCCGGATTCTTCTCCTTGAGGTAGCGGCCGATACCGGTGATCGTCCCACCGGTACCGATACCGGCCACGAAGTGGGTGACCCGTCCGCGCGTTTGCTCCCAGATTTCGGGGCCTGCGGTGGCGTACTGGGCACCGGGATTGGCGTCGTTGTGATACTGGTCGGGCTTCCACGCCAGTGGCGTTGTGTGAGCCAGGCGGTCAGAGACCGAATAGTAGGAGTCAGGGTGTTCGGGAGCGACCGTCGTCGGACACACGATGACCTCGGCGCCATAGGCACGGAGGAGCGCCAGCTTGTCGCTCGCGACCTTGTCCGGGCACACGAAGATGCAGCGGTAGCCGCGCCTCGCGGCAACGATGGCGAGACCGACCCCCGTGTTGCCGCTCGTCGGCTCCACGATGGTGCCACCTTCGACCAGCCGACCGTCTCGCTCGGCCGCTTCCACCATCGCCAACGCGATGCGATCCTTCGATGATCCGCCCGGATTGAACATCTCGAGCTTTCCGACAAGGGTGCACTCGAGGTCACGGGCGGTCCGATCAAGTCGGACCATCGGGGTGCGGCCGATGAGGTCCACCATCGAGTCGGCGACGTCCATCGCCGGCCCGGGCTCGGACGCGGAGCGGAGATCGACCCCCTGCAGGCGTTCGAGCATGGAGGAAGGCACCCGTTCGTCGGTGAAGAGCTCCGTGGGCAGACCTGCTTCTCTCAGCCCGGCGGCGAGAATGGCGGCTTCCTCCACCGGGCCCCAGACGCCGATGCGGCGCGGGACGCGTGCTCGCAACGCGCCGATCAGCTCGGAGAGTGACTCATCGGATCGGAGTCGATGCACCAGCCGGGCGCGGACCGCGAGACGAGGTGGCGGATGCTGGTCACCTGCGACGACGAGCACATCCATGTGCCATCTATCTAACACCAGATGAGCGTCTCGGGCTGCCCCACGACGTCATGGACCCATGTGCCGTAAGTCGCGCCGGCTGGCTCATTCCACAGGAGGACGAGGTCGTGGGGCACGGATGCGGTAGAGCACGTGGCGTCGCAACGGGCTGCCCTCGGGGAGTGAGGGATGATCGAAGTCACCCGCCGGATCCCGCACCATGCCGATGCGTCGCATGACTGCCTGCGAGCGCGCGTTGTGCGTCGTGGTGTAGGCGACGATCTCCTCGATCCCCGCCGCGAAGCCGGCGTCGAGCGCCGCTCGCGCCGCTTCGGTGGCGTACCCGTGCCCCCACCAGTCGGGATGAAGTCGCCAACCAACCTCGATCGCAGGCGCGCAGGGGAGCCAAGGCGGTACGAGGTGCAAGCCGACCATGCCGATGAGCGCCTGGGAACCGGCCTCCGAGACCGCCCAGAAGCTCCATCCCTCGCGCGCCAACTCGGCGGTGTACCGGTCGATCATGGCGTCGCTCTCCACCCTGGTCGCCGCGACGCCCAACGACTCGACCACGAGCGGATGCGTGTTCAACTCGAAGAACGGCTGCCGGTCGGCGTCCTCGAACGGTCTCAGGACGAGCCGCGCCGTCGTGAGAACCGTCAACTCGCCGCCGTTCGGCGTACCCGCGCCGTCACGTCCACCTCACGCCCGGGTCCAGGGCTACGTCTCTTTGACCGCGGTCTCGGCCGCCCAGCGGTAGTCCGCCTTCCCCGAGGGCGACCGCTGGATGCGCTCGACGAACACGACGTCCTTCGGCAGCTTGTAGCGAGCGATGTGGGCCGAGGCGTGCTCGGAGATGGAGGCGGCATCCGTCTCGGTCCCAGGAGACAACTGGACGACCGCCACGACTTCCGATCCCCAGCGCTCCGACGGCCGTCCAGTGACCACGACGTCGGCCACCGCCGGGTGGCCGGCGATGGCGCGCTCGACTTCTTCGACGAAGATCTTCTCGCCGCCGGAGTTCACCGTCACCGAGTCGCGACCGAGCAGCTCGATCTGCCCGTCCGACCGGTGCCTCGCCCGGTCGCCCGGAATGGAGTAGCGAACCCCGTCGATCACCGGGAAGGTGCGCGCCGTCTTCTCGGGGTCGCCGAGATACCCGAGTGGCACGCTCCCGGTCTGCGCCAGCCAGCCGTTGCCCTCGTGGCCCGGCGGGAGCACGCAGCGGAACGACTCGTCCACCACGACGGTCCCGGGCCCGGGCAGGAACGAGCCCACGTCGACGGGGTCGACCGAGGTGGCGTGCATCTGCGCCCCGGTTTCCGAGGATCCGGCCGAGTCCGAGATCACGAGGTTGGGCATTCGCTCCATCGCCATGGCGCGCACGGCTGGGGTCAGCGGCGCGCCGCCGTTTCCCACGGCAAAGAAAGTCGACAGGTCGTAGTGCTTGCGGTCGAGCTGGAGCAGCAGGGGCCGCAGGACCGCGTCGCCCACGATGGTCATGGTGTTGGCCCGTTCGCGCTCGACGGTGGACCACACGTCGTCGGGGTCGACCCGTCGCGTGTCGTTCGGGAAGACGATCGTGGCACCCTGGGCCATGAGCATGAACGCCGCCCACTGGGCCACGCCGTGCATGAGCGGCGGCAACAGCAACAACCGGATCGGCATGCTCTCCGCCAAACGCGTCGTGATGGCCTCGTAGCTTTCGACGATCTCCCAGGTGCCCACCTTCCGGCCGCCCATGGCGGCCATGAAGATGTCGTGCTGACGCCACAGGACGCCCTTGGGCATGCCGGTCGTGCCGCCTGTGTAGAGGATGTACAGGTCGTCGGGAGAGGGGTCGACCGGCGCCCCCGAAGGATCGCCTTCGATGAGGGCCTCCTCGTACTCCACCGCCCCGTCCAGGAGGGGGTTCCCCGATTCGTCCGAGACCTGCAGCAGCACCTCTGGCGGAGCGCTCAGTTCGGGCAGCACTTCGGCGAAGGTGGGAGCAAGGGAGGCATGGAGGATCAGGGCACGCGGCTTGGCGTCCTCGAGGAGGTAGCGCAGCTCCTCGCCGACGTAGCGGTAGTTCACGTTGAACGGGGCCACGCGGGCCCGGTACGACCCGAGCATGCCCTCGAGGTATTCGTTGCCGTTGTAGAGGGCGAGGGCGACGTGGTCCTGGCCCGACTCCCAACCCTCGAGCTCGTCTCGCTCGCGGCGCACGCTCAGACCACGGCCGTACAGGTAGGACGCCAGGCGCCGGGAGCGCTCGGCCAGGTCGGCGTACGTCAGGCGGCGGTCGCGCCACACGACGCACTCCCGCTCGGCCAGGGAGTCGACCAGAGTGTCGAAGGCCTTGGCCAGGTTGAACTGCACGGACGGCTGCGGTTGCGTCGGGGTCGTTGGAGCGGTCTCGGGCACGGCCGCAGACTAGTGGCGGAACTCTACGGACTCCATGTGCGACAGCCTGGACCGCCGCCATCGGGCCGTCGTCGCGGGGTCGGCCTGCAATGGATGGTGGCTCCAGGTTCGAGCTCGGCACTCACGTGGGCTCTCCACGCGGAAGGGTATGACGAACGCATTTCCCCAAGGCGTGGTCTGAAGCACGACTCACAAGAGCGCAGCCGTAGAAGCACCGAACCAGCCCAAAGCGGCCCGGATCGTGATTGCATCGGTGCTTGCGGCGACCATGGTTTGGATGTATATCTACCGTCCGGGTCTCGCTCACGCGAGATCTGGAGGATGGAACGTGCGCCCTTCGCGTCTGAAAACGTGTGCTCTCACGTGTGCGAGCTTCGGACTGATATTTGCTGCCTGTACGAGTGGGCAGAACCACCCGAATTCGTCTCCGACGACGACGACGACCACGAATCACCCTAAAAGTCACAACGAGTCCAGCAGCACGACGAGCACGAGTGGGAACAATGGGAAAGGCGCAGTAACGGCTTGGTTCCAATCGGCCGAAAGCCATATCAGCTCGTTGTTGAAACACTTCGCGGGTTTGCCGACTCTCCCCAACTCCGGCAACTCCGGCAACTCGGGAAACTCGGGAAACTCGGGAAACTCTGGCAACTCCGGCAACTCCGGCGAATGGGCAGACGCATTTGTGAACTTCTCGACGTTTTGCAATCCACTGCAGCCCGACTTGTCTTCGCTGAACCAGGATGGGCCAATACCCAATACGACGCTGCAGCAGCAATGGTCGAAGGCATTGGCGGATTACACAAGCGCCGCGAACAACTGCATCGCCGGAGCGAATAGCAAAAACAGATTACAGCTTTCTCAATCAGTGCCAGCGCTCGAAACCGGTAACACCGAACTCACGAACATAAGCAACGAAATAAGTTCCGGTAACTTTTAGTATCGCTTCGAAGGCTGGTTACTTTCATCGGATACGTCGACATCCTGCCCGGTGGCCCAGATTCTGGTCATCAGCCGCACACGCACTCACCCAGTTCCGGCGTTCGCCGCGCAACGTCGGAGCAGCGCATCAGCGTGGGCGACCACTGGCGGACTCCATGGAGTTCATGAGCCACAGCCAGGGGACAGGCTTCTCAACGTCCATCCGGCATCTGGGTGGACGGTACGGTCCGACGGCGGCGACGCCCCGACCACTGCGACGACCACGACGACAACGTCGGTTCCAGGACTACCACCGCCTCTGGCCTCCACGAAGAACTGGTTCGGGGGCGACGTGAACGTCGCCGTGAGCACAGAACACAGCGCGATCCCACCGCACGGGATCGAGAACGTGTTGCGCTCGTATTTCCCGATTGCGACGAAGGTCGCATGCTCTTTGATCGACGGCATGCCGGCCATCCGGGAGGTGGTCGACTGCAGCACGCCGTCAGGCCCCTGTCCGGGCATGACGGCTGGTCTGGAGGTGTTGGACGGATCGACGTTGTTCGACGTCTTCACGAGTGAGCTCGACGCTGACGCGACGAACCGGGTCTCTCCTCGTTCCATGTCGAGCAAGTCGCCATGACGCCGGACTGCACGTATCACGTAAGCCGAAAGGGTTTCACCCAACGCTGCCGCGCCGCCCTCTCGCTGATCGATCGGGGAACCGCCGGCTCCGGGAGACCTCCGTCCCGGCGCGGGCAGGATCGCCACCGTGCTCGCGATGCCGGCGATGGGCAATGATCGCGGCGTGGACGTCAAGAACCCCGCGAACGGGGAGGTCATCCGGACCGTCGACGGCCTGAGCGCCGAGGAAGCAGACGCCGCGATCGTTCGGGCTGCCGCCGTGTTCGACCTGTGGCGTGCCGTGGCACCCGGTGACCGGGCGCGGCTGCTCCGGCGCTTCGCGGACGCCGTGGACGCCGCCGGTGAAGAGTTGGCCGGCCTCGAGGTCGCCAACGCCGGCCACGTGATCGGGAACGCACGGTGGGAGGCGGGCAACGTGCGCGACGTGATCGAGTACTACGCCGCGGCGCCCGAGCGGCTCACCGGCCGGCAGATCCCCGTGCCCGGCGGCATCGACGTGACGTTCCACGAGCCGCTCGGCGTGGTGGGCGTCATCGTGCCCTGGAACTTCCCCATGGCCATCGCCGGCTGGGGCTTCGCCCCGGCCCTGGCGGCAGGCAATACCGTCGTCCTCAAACCGGCCGAGCTCACGCCGCTCAGCGCGCTGCGTATCGGCGAGCTCGCGCTCGAGGCGGGGTTGCCCGAGGGCGTTCTCCAGATCCTCCCGGGCAAGGGGAGCGTGGTCGGTGAGCGCTTCGTCTCCCACCCCGCGGTCCGCAAGGTGTGCTTCACCGGCTCGACGGAGGTGGGACGGGAGATCATGGCGGGGTGCGCGCGCCAGATCAAGCGCGTGACGCTCGAGTTGGGCGGGAAGAGCGCCAACATCGTCTTCGCCGACGCCGATCTCGAGCTGGCGGCTGCCCGTGCTCCCTCCGGTGTCTTCGACAACGCCGGGCAAGATTGCTGTGCGCGTTCGCGCATCCTGGTCGAGCGCACGGTGTACGACCGCTTCGTCGAGCTGCTCGAGCCGGCGGTGACCGGCGTCGTCGTGGGCGATCCGACTCTTGAGGCGACCGAGATGGGCCCGCTCATCTCCCAGTCCCATCTCGCCTCGGTTGCGTCGTTCGTGCCCGAGGGCGCGCCAGTCGCGGTACGCGGCAGCTGCCCGGATGGTCCGGGCAACTGGTTCGCGCCGACCGTGCTCGCCCCGGTCGACCCCGCCGACCGGGCGGCCACCGAGGAGATCTTCGGACCGGTGGTCGCCATCATCCCCTTCGAGGACGAGGCCGACGCCGTCCGACTGGCCAACGACACGCCGTACGGCCTTTCGGGCTCGCTGTGGACGCGTGACGTGGGCCGCGCCCTGCGCGTGGCCCGCGGCGTCGAGACGGGCACGTTGTCGGTCAACTCCCACTCGTCGGTGCGCTACTGGACCCCCTTCGGCGGCGTGAAGCAGTCCGGCATCGGCCGCGAGCTCGGCCCCGACGCGCTCGACGGGTTCACCGACGTGAAGAACGTCTTCATCAGCTCGGAGTGACACGCGGGCAGCGGTGCGGACTGCGAACCGACACGAGGAGAACATGACGTGAGCGACGTGAGCGCTGGCACCGACGGCATCCCGTACGCACACCGTTTGGCCGGCCGTGTTGCCGTCGTCACGGGTGGCGCCAGCGGTATCGGGCGCGCCATGTGCGAGCGCTTCGCCAGTGAGGGCGCCATCGTTGCCGTCGTGGACGTGGACGAGAACGCGGGCGGTGCGGTCGCGGCGTCGGTCGGGGGCAGGTTCGTCAAAGCCGACGTGACGTCCGCCTCCGACGTCGAGGAGTTGTACGGGGCGGTCGCGGCTGAATTCGGCCACATCGACGTCTGTTGCAACAACGCCGGCATCAGCCCGCCCGATGACGACTCCATCCTCGAGACCGGCATCGAGGCCTGGGACCGGGTGCAGCGGGTGAACCTCACTTCCGTCTACCTGTGCTGCAAGCACGCGCTGCCTCACCTGCTGGCGCGTCGACGCGGTTCGATCGTCAACACGGCCTCGTTCGTCGCTGTGATGGGGGCGGCGACGAGCCAGATCAGCTACACGGCGTCGAAGGGCGGCGTCCTCGCGCTCTCCCGCGAGCTCGGCGTCCAGTTTGCCCGGCAGGGCGTTCGCGTGAACGCGCTCTGCCCGGGCCCGGTCAACACTCCGCTGTTGCAGGAGCTCTTCGCCAAGGACCCCGAGCGCGCGGCGCGCCGCTTGGTGCACATCCCCATGGGACGCTTCGGCGAAGCCAGCGAGATCGCGGCCGCCGCGGCGTTCTTAGCAAGTGACGACTCTTCATTTATCACTGCGACAACCTTTCTCGTCGACGGCGGGATCTCGGGCGCATACGTGACTCCGCTCTGACACTGGGGCGTGCCGTTCCGCGGGCGCGACCAGCCTCTCCCGTGCCCGGACGAGCGCTCACAGGGGGACGAATTCTCGTACTGGGGATGATCTGGGGACGGCGACGCCCAGGTTGGGGACGACGACGAGAAAAGTGGGGAGAACGAGTGGATTTCGCGAATGTCCATTGACCTGGTGTGATTGGAGGCGCAACCTGTTTCCCAGTTCGGAATCAAGAGCACACCGAACCTCAAGCGAACACCGCAAGGTGGGAGCGAGGGAAGCCCGAAGGGAAAGCCGAAAGGAAGAACGGAGGGAGGCCGAGAGAACGCTGAAAGGCGGGATCGAGGGCCGGTGGGGAGCCCGAAAGGGGTTTTCGCCGGCGTGTGTTGGAAGTTCCGCACTGAGAGTGTCCGTGGCAGCTCACGGCGGCTTCCCTGGAGCCTCCGTGATCGGCTCGGGCGGGGGTTGTCCGACACGGCCGCCGCACGAGCCCAGCGGGCAGTCGCAGACGTAGCCCCGAGGAGCACGGGAAGCTTCGGCTGAACGGTTACTCGGGGTTGCGTCGCGTCCGGGGACCTGTGGCACCCGGGACCGTGATGGCGCCTGTGCTCAATCGAGTCCCGTCCACAAGGTCGCAGGTCGCTCACCCCGGCCCACCTGGCGGTTGATCTCGGCCTGGACGAGGGCGAGATCGTCCGGGTGGGTCACGCCGACGCAGCGCCCGCTCGCCGGGAGCACCGTGAACGAGCTCTCGTCGAGCGACGACGCCACGACCTCGGGCAGCAGGACCTCGGCCTCCTCCGACGCGTCCGTGGCGGCGTCCATCGCCGACTGCAAGGTCCGGTGGAACGCGGGAGTGAACCCCCAGAGGTTCATGGAGACCCGCGCGTCGGGCGACAGGATCGCCGGCTCGCGCCCGTCCTCGGACACGAACCCGCCGTCGTTCGTCGCCCTCACCTGGCGGCGCTCGTCGACGCCGAGCAGCCGGCCGTCGTCGTCGACGCGACAGATTCCCCTGGTGACGGGGGAGAAACCGACGATGGCGTCGGCCAGCCGGTACCCGACCAAGGCGTTGGTCTCGTCGCCGCCGGCGAGGTGCGCGGCCAGCATGGAGCAGCCCGAGGGGCCGTAGACGTCGTCGGCGTTGCACACGCCGTACGGCGCCGCACCGACGAACTCCGACGCAGACAACACCGCATTGACCGTGCCCAGTGGCGCGGGTTGGAGCGCGAAGTGCACGTCGACCGCAGCCGGCCACGTGTGCTCCACGTGGTAGCGGATGGCGGGTCCCGTGCTCGGACCGAGCACCAGGACGACGGTGCCGAACCCCGCAGCCAGCGCGTCACTGGCCACGAGGTCGATCACAGCCTCACCGTGCAGGCCGATGGGAGCCAAGGGTTTGCAGCCGCCGTACCGCTTGGCACGACCCGCGGCGAGGATGACAAGCGGCGGATCGGACCCGCCTGAAGCGGCTGCGGTCACGTGTCCCAGCGGTAGACGGCGCTGGCCCACGTCATGCCGCCACCGAACCCCGTCATCAGCAAGGTGTCCCCGTCGTGGATCCGTCCGGCCGTGAGGGCGTCGTGGAGCGCGAGCGGGATGGAGGCGGACGAGGTGTTGCCGTAGCGGTCGATGACCACGGCCGTGCGCTCTTCCGGGATGCCCAGGCGCTGGCAGGCGGCCACGATGATGCGCAAGTTGGCCTGGTGGGGCACCATCATCGAGACGTCGTCCGGGCCGATGCCCGCGTCGGCCATGGCCCGCTCGGCCGATTCGACGACCACGCGCACGGCGCGGCGGAAGACCTCCTTGCCGTCCATGAAGAGCGTCCCGCCGTGCTCGCACTTGAGGAGATGGCGCAGCGAGCCGTCCGAGTTCATGTTCCAACTGAGCAGGCTGCCCGGACCCTCGACCGGCTCGACCACCACGGCGCCGGCGCCGTCTCCGACGATGATGGCGATCTTGCGGTCGTCCATGTCCGTGATCCGGCTCAGGGTCTCGGAGCCGATCAGCAGCACCGGACCCGAACCCACCGCGATGAGCCCGGCCGTGGCGACGAGCCCGTAGACGAAGCCCGAGCAGGCCGCATTGAGGTCCATGGCGCCGCCCTTGATGCCGATCCCGTGCTGGACGCTGGGCGCGGTCCCGGGCACGATCCCGTCAGGGGTGGTCGTGGCGAGGACCACGTGATCGATGTCGTCGGGGGTGCGGCCGGCATCGGCCAGCGCAGCCAACCCGGCCTCGACGGCGAGCCCCGACGTCGTGCCGCCGATGCGCCGCTCCCGGATACCGGTTCGCTCGACGATCCACTCGTCGCTCGTGTCGAGACTGGCGGCCATGTCGTCGTTGGTCACCACCTTGTCCGGCAGGGCGATGCCACAGCCGGTGATCCGGATGCCTTTCACGCCGAGTGACCCGAACCGGCGCAGAGGGCGTGGATGCCGACGAACCCGGCGTCTCCGTAGACGACACCGCCCGTGTTGATGGCGACACCAGTCCGTGCGCGCGCAACCTGGCGGGCACCAGCCCGCCCGCGGAGCTGCGTCGCAAGCTCGACCACCTGGGCCAGCCCGGTCGCGCCCAGCGGGTGGCCGCGCCCGACCAGGCCCCCGCTCGGGTTGACGGCCAGACCCGGGCTGTCGACACCGGTGCGGCCGGCTTCGGTGGCAGGCCCGGCCTCGCCCGGTCCGAAGAAGCCGAGTGACTCCAACGCGTAGAGCTCCTCGGCTGCCGTCGCGTCGTGCAGTTCCACCAGGTCGAACTCGTCCGGCCCGGCGTCACAGGCCTCCCAGGCCGCTTCGGCGGCCTGCGTGAGCCGGTCGTGGTAGTCGAGCAAGCCGTTTCCGGACCGGGCCACGGACCCGATGATACGGGGGGCGGACGCAGGGGCCGGAACAGCCGGGCCGCCGAGGACGATTGCCGCGGCGCCGTCGGTGAACGAGCTGCACATGAGGCGCGTCAAGACGCCTGCGACCTGTGGCGCGTCGAGGACCTCGTCGACGGTCACCGTGCGCTGAAATTGGGCCAGCGGGTTGCGGGATGCATGATCGAAAGCCTTCACCGCGGCGGACGCGATCTGGCGCGGCGTCGTGCCGACGCACGACATCAGCCGCTCCGCCCACATGTTGTTGAGGCCCATGAGGATGCTGCCCGCCGGGTTGTCGTCGGCGTGCCTGCGTTCGTGGAGGTCGGCGCGGTACTCCGCGGGCAGCCCGTCCTCGATCCCGGCCATCGTCCCCTCACGACTGCCCGTCCACATCTTCTCGACGCCGAGGGCGAGTATCGGTCGGTCCTGGGTTTCGGCCACCATCGTGGCCAGATGGAGCGCGGAACTGCCGCCGGCACAGGAGTTGTCGACGTTGATGATGGCGACGTCGTTCAGACCGGCCTTGCGCAGCCAGGTCTGGCCTCGCACGTTGCCCTGGTCGCACAGGCGGCCGGCCAGCGCGTTGCCCACGAGGACCAGACCGAGCTCGTGTGGGGACACGCCCGCGTCGTCCAGTGCTTCGTAGGTGACCTGATACGCCATCGTCTCGGGCGACAGGTCGCGCCGGCTCATGTCGGACATGCCCGTGCCGAGGATGGCGACGCTCGGAGGGCTCATGCGACGGCTCCGGCCAGAGCGGGAGCGTGCAACGCGGCGAAGGCCCGACGCAACGGTACGAAGTGCTCGAGAGCAGGTGAACCGGCCACCATGACGACGAGATGGCGCGCCCCCGCGTCGGCGTATCGGGTCAGCGCAGACGCGCACCTCTCCGCCGGACCAGACACCAGGTGCCGCCGGAACGCCTTGGGCGGCAACCGGTACAGGTTCGAGAGCCAGCGCGCACCCCGCTCGCCCGCGCCCTCGTCCTCTCCCACGCAGGCGAAGACGACGACAGCCGGCTCGACGGTGTCGGGGTCTCGACCGGCCTCGACCGTCTCCCGCCGGAGCTCGGACACTGCGGTCCCGTACTCCCCTGGTGTGAGAAACAGGGGGATCCAGCCGTCGCCGACCGCCGCGGCCCTCCGCCTGGCCGTGGCGCTCGAGCCGCCGATCCAGACGGGGACACCGGCCGAGGCCGGCTCCTGGACGTAGTCGGACGGTGGCGAAGGGTGCACGTCCCAGGCCCGATGGAGCTCGGCGATTCCCTCGTCCATGAACCGGCCGCGCCAGCGCGAAATCGACGCCCGCCCTCTCGTACTCGCCCGGGTGGATGCCAATCCCGAGGCCGAGTACGAAGCGTCCCCCCGAAAGCAGCTGGAGTGCCGTGGCCTGCTTGGCCACCGCGGCGGAGCGCCGCAAGGGGAGCTGAAGGACGCAGGTGCCGAGGGTAGGCCGGGCAGTGGTGGCGGCCGCCACCGCCAGCGTCGTGAAGGCTTCCCCCATCGGGTGAGGCCAGAACAGGTGGTCCACGGCCCACAGGGAATCCGCCCCTGCGGCCTCGGCCCGCCGGCAGAGTTCGGCCACCTCCGCGGCGGATCCGGTCGTACCGGAGGTACTACTGCCGTTCTCGCACAGTTCTCCCAGCGTGGTGGGGGGAAGGAGCAGGCCTAGCGATAGACCCTGTGCACCTCTTCCTACCGGGGTCACACCGACAGCGTACCGCCGAGAGGACCCGGAGGCTACTTCGTCGCACCAGGGGCGAACGCGCTTTCGGGCAGGTCGATCACCGACAGCGTGCAGCGGGCGGCACAGATGGCCCTGCCGTCGTCGTCGGTCAGGTCGATCGACCACACCTGCACGGTCCGGCCCACCCGGACCGGCGTCGCCGTGGCGGTCAGGTGCCCCTCGGAGAGGGGTCGGACGTGACTGGCGTTGAGCTCGATCCCGACCACGCCGCGGCCGGCAGGAGTGTTGAGGGCGGCACCGAAGCTCGCCGCCGACTCGGCCAGCAAGGCCGAGACGCCACCGTGGAGGATGCCGTAGGGCTGTTGCACCTTCCAGTCCACCGGCAGGCGCATGACCACCCGCTCGGGCAGCGCTTCGAGGATCTCGACCCCGAGCAGGTCGTGGACGTTGGGCACGTTGCCGAAGCTCGGGGGAAGCGCGACGTCCGCGGGTGAGGCCGGGGGGGCGGGGGTCGGGTGAGCGGGAGGAGTGGCCACCGGGGGATGCTAGCGGCGCGCGGTTTAGTCTGACCGCGTGCCTGGCCCGGTCGACCTGCGCAGCGATACCGTCACGCGACCCACGCCCGCCATGCGCCGCGCCATGGCCGAGGCGGAGGTCGGTGACGACGACTACGGGGAGGACCCGACGGTGCGTGCGTTGGAGGAGACCTTCGCGGCCCGGGTCGGCAAGCCGGCCGCGCTCTTCGTCGCATCCGGCGTGATGGGGAACCAAGTGGCCCTGCGCGTCCTGTGCGCGCCGGGCACTGTCGTCGTCGCCGGACGTCGACAGCACCTGGTCGCCTACGAGTACGGCGCAGCGGCGAAAAACGCCGGGGTCCAATTTCACACCGTCGACGACGCCGACGGCATGGTGCACGCCGACGACGTGACCGAGGCGCGTCGATCGTCGGAGAATCACCATCCGAGCGTGTCGCTGATCAGCATCGAGAACACGCACATGGCGGCGTCGGGCGCGGTCTGGTCCGAAGCCAGGCTCCGAGCGCTGGCCGACGCCGCCGGACCGGTGCCGATCCACCTCGACGGAGCACGACTCTTCAACGCCGAGGCCACCACCGGCGTGGCTGCGGCCGACTGGGCCCGAAGCGCCACGACCGTGATGTGCTGCCTGTCCAAGGGACTGTGCGCGCCGGTGGGCTCGCTGCTGGCGGGCGACGACGATGTGATGGCGGCGGCGCGTCTGGAGCGCAAGCGCCTGGGTGGGGGCATGCGCCAGGCGGGCGTCCTCGCTGCGCCGGGCCTGGTGGCGCTGCGGGAGATGGTCGGCCGCCTGCCCGAGGACCATGTACGTGCCGCCCGGCTGGCCGAGGCCGTCGCCACTCGCTGGCCGTCGTGTGGCTTGGATCCTGCGTCGGTACGCACGAACATCGTCACTTTCGACCATTCCGACCCCGAGAAGCTGCTGGCGCACCTGGAGGAGCACGGCGTTCTCGCGCATGCCATCGCCCCAAGGACGGTCCGATTCGTCACCCACCACGACGTCGACGACGACGGCGTGGATCGAGCCGTCAGCGCGATCGGCCGTGCGCCGTGAAGGTCCGCATCGGCATCGGTGCCGGTGGAGCGGACGTCGGACCCGACGCGATGGTCGCGTTGGCCCGCGTCATCCGGGATGCCGGTTTCGACTCGCTGTGGTTGTCCGAGGTGCTCACGAGGCCGGGGCCGGATCCGCTGGTCGGCCTGGCCTGGGCGTCGGGCGCCTGCCCCCGGCTCAAGATCGGGACGACCATGCTGTTGCCGGGACGAAACCTCGTCCGGCTGGCGAAGGCGGTCGGCACGCTCGACCAGCTCTCGGGCGGTCGCTTCCTCCTCACGTTCGTGCCGGGTCTGGGCATCGGTGCGGAACGCTCCGCCATCGGGATCCCCACGGCCGAGCGGGGCTCTTTGATGGACGACGCCCTCCCCGTCCTGCGGCGGCTGTGGGCCGGCGAAGTCGTGAGCCACGACGGACCGGCCGGCACCTTCAGCGAGGTGTCGGTGTCTCCGCGGCCCCTCCAGGAGCCCTTCGACGTGTGGCTCGGTGGCAACCTCCCCGCAGCGCTGGAGCGTTGCGGGCGCCTCGCCGACGGCTGGATCCCCGCGTTCTGCACGCCCGAGGACGCCGCGGCGGGCAAGCGGGTGATCGACGAGGTGGCGGCGAAGCACGAGCGCAGCATCGACCCCGAGCACTTCGGGGTCAGCCTGGCCTATGCCCCGGAGGGCACTGACCTTGCCGCGCTGGCGACGTCGCCACTGGCGCGTCGGGCCCGAGGCACCCCGCTGGAGCAGATCGTGCCGGTCGGGCTCGGCGGCCTGCGCGACATGATCGGCCGCTTCGTGGAGGTCGGGTTCTCCAAGTTCGTCGTGCGCCCAATGGCGCCGCCCTCGTCGTGGGACGGGGAATTGGACAGGCTCGCCGTGGGCGTGGGCGACCTGCAGACCTGATTCGAGCGGCGCGGCGCGGCCTTTACGCTCTCACCATGCCCGAGCGACTCCTGACGTTGATGGCCGTGCACGCGCATCCGGACGACGAGGCGATCGGGACCGGTGGGATCCTGGCCAGGTACTCCGACGAGGGCGTCCGCACCGTCCTGGTCACGTGCACGAACGGCGAGCTCGGCGATGCGCCCGGCGGCCTGAAGCCAGGAGATCCCGGGCACGACTCGGACGTCGTCGTCCCCCTTCGTCGGCGTGAGCTCGAGGCGAGCTGCGACGTCCTCGGGGTATCGCAGCTCGAGTTGCTGGGCTACCACGACTCCGGCATGGAGGGCTGGCCGCAGAACGACGCGCCTGGCTCCTTCTGGCGCACGCCGATTGAGGAGCCGGCGGCGCGCCTGGCCAAGCTGATGCGGACCTACGAGCCACAGGTCGTCGTGACCTATGACGAGAACGGCTTCTACGGGCATCCCGACCACATTCAGGCCAACCGGGTGACGCTCGCCGCCCTGGAGCGATCGGGCATCGCGGCGAAGCTGTACTACACCGCGGTGGGTCGAGAACGGATCAAGCAGTTCCGCGACCTGATGGCCGAAGCCGGGACGCAGCCGCCCGAGGAGGTGGTGGAGAACCCCGACTTCGGCACACCCGACGAACTCATCACGACGGTGATCGACGTCAGCGCGGTCGCGGGTCGCAAGTACGCCTCCCTCGGCGCCCACGCCAGCCAGAGCGACAACATCTTCTTCCTGCAGATGGGCGAGGAGCTCTTCTCGGCGGTCATGGGCTCCGAGAGCTTCGTGCGTGTGGTCGACCCGACGGGTGCACCGGTACCCGAGGACGACCTCTTCGCCGGGCTGCGCTGAGCGGTTCGCTTCAGGCGTCGTGGCCGTCGGCGTGCCGTTGGTCCGCACCCAGACACAGGACGGCGGCGAGCACCAGCACGACCGCCGCCGCCACCTCCAGGGCGAAGGCCTGCTGGGCGAAGGGGGCGAGCCAGGTCTCCTCGAACCCGAAGAGCCCGTGCACGACCGAGATCAGGAAGCCGGCCAGCGTGGCCAGCGCGAAGCCGATCCCGGCGAGTGCCGCCCAGAGGCGGCGCACGACGACGACGACGAGCCCGATCACCAAGCCGGCAATGGACTGGAGGAGGAACAACGGGCCGATGGTGGCGATGGAGCGGTACCCGTCGTCCCAGAGGTGGTAGTGAATGGCCGCGGACCACACGAGAAGAAGGCCGCCCACGGCGAAGACCAGGTCGGCCACCAGGTCGCGGAGCCTGCGGGAACGACCGGGCCCCCTCGTCAGCAGCTCGACGGTCCCTTGTGTGGCCATGACCGGGGTACGGACGACGGCCGGTCCCGGATGTCGCCCGCCAGGTGAAATCCCGGCGGGAGCCGGAGCCGTACACCTGTTCGGTGAGAGAATCGCTTATGACCGGGGGTGAGCCGTCCGACGAGGCGGTCCTGGCCGGAATGGCCGTCGGGGACCAGAGCGCCGCCGTCACCTTCGTGCGCCGCTACCAGCGCAGGGTGTACGGGCTGGCGTTCTCCATGACAGGCGACTCGGGTATATCGGAGGACGTGGCGCAGGAGGCCCTGTTGCGGGCATGGCGCCACGCCCCGGTCTTCGACCCGCGCCGCGGTTCCGTGGCGTCGTGGGTGCTGACCATCACGCGGAATCTCGCCATCGACGCCCTGCGGATGCGCCGCGCGGTCCCAACGGATCCCGACGACTTCGCGGCCTCGGCCCAGATGAGCGACGAGTACCTGCCAGAGGATGCCCTCCGCCGGGGGGACGTGCGCGATACCGTGCGGCACGCGCTCGCCGGGCTACCCGAGACGCAGCGCCGCGCGGTCGTGCTCGCCGCGGTCTACGGGCGCACCGCACTCGAGATCAGCGAGTCGGAGGGCATTCCGCTCGGAACAGCCAAGACGCGGATCAGGACGGCGCTGATCCGGCTGCGCAGCGTGGTCGATCACGCCGAAGGATTGAGCGAGGGGGTGACGGAGCCGACATGAGCACTTCCAGCGATGACACGAGCACGTGCCGCTCTGCCGCCGACCAGCTGCCGGAGCTCGCGCTCAGCGTCCTGACCGGTCGTGACCGCGCCCGTGTGCTCGCCCACGTCGACACCTGCGCGAACTGTGCGGACGAGCTCGAACGCCTGGCGCGCACGGCCGATACGGTGGTGCAGGCCGCGCCCGAGGTCGACCCGCCGCTCGGGTTCGAGGTCCGCCTCTTCGAGCAGATGGGAGTGGCCCATCCGCGGCGCAGGCGCTTCATCCGGCGCGTGCCGTGCTGGATGCCCGTCGCTGCGGCGGCCGCCGTGATCGCGCTCGGACTCGGACTCGGGCTCGGACTCTCGTCGGCCCCGTCAAAGTCCCCGACGGCCAGCGCGCAGGGCGGCCATGCCCCCATGGTCGTCTCCGCCGCGTTGGTCGGCGATGGTAACCGCACGGTGGGACACGTCGTCGCTTTCGGCGGGGCGAGACCGTGGATGCAGATGGTGCTGTCCGACTCGGCAGCCCGGGGTTGGGTGACCTGTGTCCTGGTCACCGACACCGGGAAGCGTGACACCGTGGGCACCTTCGATGCCAAGGCGGGCTACGGGACATGGGGCTCCCCGCTTCACGTCGATCCCTCCCGGCTGCGCGCCGCCGAGGTCCTCGGTTCCGACGGTGCGGTCATCGCCTCCGCGGTGTTGAGTTGATCAAGCACTGAAGTGCACGTGCGGAGCCGACCGGCGCCCTTTTGGCGGCGTCGGCCGGCTCCGCAGTGACGCACTCGAAGCGCGTCCGCGTGCAGTTTCTCCGCGTGCAGTTGCCCCGCGTGCAGTTTGCTCCGCGTGCAGTTGCTCAGTACCGGTATGTATCCGGCTTGAAGGGACCGTCGACCGTCACGCCGATGTAGTCGGCCTGGTCTTTCGAGAGGGTCGTCAGCTTCACGCCCAACGCGTCGAGGTGCAGGCGCGCCACCTTCTCGTCGAGGTGCTTCGGCAGCACGTACACGTCGTTGAGGTACTGGCCGGTCTGGTTGAACAGCTCCAGTTGTGCCATGACCTGGTTGGTGAATGAGTTGGACATGACGAAGCTGGGGTGGCCCGTGGCGTTGCCCAGGTTCAGCAGCCGTCCCTCAGAGAGGACGATGACGGCGTGGCCATCGGGGAAGACCCACTTGTCCACCTGCGGCTTGATGTTGACCCGCTCGATGCCGGGGATCCGCGCCAGTCCGGCCATGTCGATCTCGTTGTCGAAGTGGCCGATATTGCCCACGATGGCCTGGTGCTTCATGGCCGTCATGTGCGCCGCCGTGACGATGTCCTTGTTCCCGGTCGCCGTGATCACGATGTCGGCGACGGGCAGGACGTCCTCGAGGGTCGTGACCTGGAATCCCTCCATGGCGGCCTGCAGGGCGCAGATCGGGTCGACCTCGGTGACCACGACTCGGGCTCCTTGACCGGCCAGCGACTGCGCGCAGCCCTTGCCGACGTCACCGAAGCCGCACACGACGGCGACCTTGCCGCCGATCAGCACGTCGGTGGCGCGGTTGATGCCGTCGACGAGGGAGTGACGGCAGCCGTACTTGTTGTCGAACTTCGACTTGGTCACCGAGTCGTTCACGTTGATGGCAGGGAACAGGAGTTCACCCTTCTTGGCCATGTCGGCCAGACGGTGCACACCGGTCGTGGTTTCCTCCGTGACGCCCTTGATCCCATTGGCGATCGACGTCCAGTGACCGGCATCCTCGGCCAGAGTGCGGCCGAGCAGCGCGAGCACCACGGCGAACTCTTCCGAGTCTGCCGTCGAAGGATCGGGCACCGCACCCGCCTTCTCGAACTCGACGCCCTTGTGCACGAGCAAGGTGGCGTCGCCACCGTCGTCGAGGATCATGTTCGGTCCGCCGTCGCCGGGCCAGGTCAAGGCATGCTCGGTGCACCACCAGTACTCCTCCAGCGTCTCGCCCTTCCAGGCGAACACCGGCACGCCCTTCGGATCGTCGACCGTGCCCTCAGGTCCCACCGCGACTGCGGCCGCGGCGTGGTCCTGGGTGGAGAAGATGTTGCAGCTGGCCCAGCGCACCTGGGCGCCGAGGGCGACCAGGGTCTCGATGAGGACGGCCGTCTGCACCGTCATGTGCAGCGACCCGGTGACCCGGGCGCCCGCAAGAGGCTGGCTGGTTCCGAACTCGGCTCGCATGGCCATGAGTCCGGGCATCTCGTGCTCGGCCAGCTCGATCTCCTTGCGGCCGAAGTCGGCCAGGGAGAGGTCAGCGACCTTGTAGGGCAAGGGGGTGCTCATGTCGAGGCTCCTTCTCTTTGTCGTGATGGTCTGACTCGGGCCCGCGCTGGCGCGCGGACCTGCTTCGGGCCATACGGCGAAGGCGCAACGCACGTGCTCCGACCTCTGTCGGAGGCCGCTACCCACTTGAAAGGATAGACCCTGCGGCGAGGGGAGTGGAGAACCGTTCCGGCCGGCCTCGGAATCGGCTCGGACGGCTTCGGCGGTGGCTGCGGACGGCGGAGCCTCTCAGCGACCCTCCGCTCACGTGCCGGATCCGAGCCAGGACGTCGTCGGCTCGACCGCAAGACGGTGGCGGAAGGGCAACCCCGCGCCGACGCTACGGTCTGGGAGTTGCATCCGCCGCAAACCGGCGTCGGTCCTGCAACCCTCCACCGCCCCCGTAGCTCAGGGGATAGAGCGTCGGTTTCCTAAACCGTGCGTCGCAGGTTCGAATCCTGCCGGGGGCGCTGAGGAAGTCCTGAACCCCGTTTTGGGGACCAGCGTTATGAGAGTTTGGCCGTGAGTACCAGGAGGTAGTCCATGCCCAAGCGCTACGCGAGGGAGTTCCGCCGCGCCGTTTCTGCACGACTGGTCGCCGGCGAGAAGGTGCGCTCGCTCTCCGAGCAGCTGGGGGTCTCAGAAGGCACCGGTCGAAGCCCGCGCCCTCGAACTGAGTCGGCTCCATCCGAGTCGGGACCCCGCACCATCTTGAACCGACTGATCCGAGAAGGAGTCGAGCCGATCCGGGACGCAGCTCGATCCGAGTGGCTCTACTGTGAGCCCCATGGCGGTGCGGACCGGAAAGCGGGTGGTCCAGCTGCGCTGGGTTGTGGCCATAGTGCTCGCCACCGGTGCCGCCACCTTGTTGTTTCAGACATTTCCTACTGGCGCCAGGGCTGTCTCGAGGCAGCCACCGGGCGTCCACATCCCGACCACACCTGATTCTGCGGTCATGACGACCATCTTCGTCTACAGACTCCGGGAACCGTCGATCAGCATTACGTCGACACAGACAGGCAGCTATTCATGGTCGTTACACAAGGGCCAATTCTTTGACACGACGACGTCGGACGGCAGCACGATGGACTCCGAGGAGGTGATCGACGGAGACAATGTCTACACGCGGTTTACCTACGTCACGCCCGGCTCGATGTTCTCGACCGAGGTCGTGCCAGGTGGATGGAGCAAAGCGGTTTGGCGCATCGAGGGTGGAAATCGTCCGGACCGGCTCGTGAACTTTATGAATAGCCTCTCGTTTGACGGGCTTCTGGCATCCGCGCCCCCTGAGTACGACCGGGCATCCATCCTGGCCGTTCTGCGATCCTCGCCCGCCAAGGTGCACGAGATGGGCAAGGGCCAGGTTGGAGGGGTCGACGCCGTTCGCTACGTCGCAGCGATTCCCTATTCGGATCTCGGTCCCCAGACGGCCTCGACGCAGGCAGTAGAGCATGCGCTCGGTGGTCGGAACCTCAATGTCGACTACTGGGTCGATTCGCACGGTCGGCTCCGCCAACTCCAGGTTGCGATCTCCGTGTCCCATGTCCCAGCGTCGAAGAGCCCGACCGTTCGCGGGAAGGTGGGCAGTTTTGCGGAGGCGCCCCTCTCCATGTCGGTTCAGTTGCGAGTGGCGGACTACGGAGTTGCGGTGAGCATCCTGGTACCACCGCCGCAATCGGTCACGACGACGCAACGCTGCGTGCTTAAGGGCTCCAATACGACCTGCGGGTGACCCACTCTGTATGACCGATCGGTGACGAACGTGGCTGCCTGACTTGCCGGCGCCCCGATGGGCTGATCAGCTCGCTCTTGTCGGAAATGCTCCGTCGCTAGGTGTACAAGGACGCCTTAGTTGTCGCCCGAGCCTTGGGTTTCCAGACCGTTGGCTTAGAGCCCTTCACGGCTGACGAGCCCGCCCCCTTCCCGGCGCTATACGGATGTGCCGGGGCACGTCGTGGATCCGAGCACCATCCAGGCGTGGTGTACGTGGTGCTGGCCCCTGGAATGTGGACTAGATATTGCCTATGGCGCAGCGAGACCAGCCCGGGCCACCGCCAATCATCGAGCTGCCCCCAGGAGACGGACCCCACCCGGCAGTCGTGCTTGGCGCTGAAGCCTACGGGATCAATCCCTTCGTCCGCGGAGTCCAACAACAACTCGGCCAGCTTGGTTATGCAACGGCTCTGCCGGACTACTACCACGGGGCAGGGCCAAAGAATGTTGAGGCCTACGAGGACTTCACCGAAGTCTTCGAGTACATGGCCGCACTCGACTTCACCCGCGGAGCGCGAGACTTGTCCGACTCCATCGACGTGCTCCAGGCAACGCCCGGAGTGGACCCTCGACGGGTTTGTCTTTTGGGATTCTGTACCGGAGCCACGCTCGCCTGGCTCGCTGCCAGTCTTCGTGGCGACCTGGCCGCCGCCGTACTGTTCTTTCCCAGCCAGCCGGTGTTTACGGAGCTGACCCCGAAGACACCCGTGTCGCCGATCGACCTGTTGTGGCAGCTCTCATGCCCGGTGCTCTTCCTCTATGGGGACGCCGACCCCGTAATGCCGCCCGAGCTCCTCGACGAGATAGGGGAGCGCATCGAGACGTGGAAGGTCGATGCGGAGGTACGTCTCTACCCCGGAGCCGGGCACGCTTTTTCCGTGCCCAGCGGCCCGCTCCGAAACGAAGCGGCCTACAAGGTCGCGTGGGCAGATGCTGTCAGCTTTCTCGACGCGCACACCTGATTCGTCGTAGCACCTCGGTTCGCGAAGTCTGCGAGCCAGCCGTCAAACAACGCGACCCAGTCCCGGCGGTCGGGATGCCTTCTTGATTACCCCAGCGACTGAGAATGCTCCCGGGTTGTGCAGTACGACGGCAGCGGAAAACGATGTAGTAGAGGAGACTGGTCAGAATTCCGAGTCCAACAGTGCCGATGGCAGCGCGAGCTGCGCTTACTCCGAACACAGCGATGTTTAGCGGGAAGTACAACAAGAAAGGCCACCGCGCCCCACATGGCGATCCAAGCGAACGTGGCGGTCCTTCCACCGGGAATGATCGCCCGCTCCTTTATCGCCCACGGATGGAAGGCTACCTGCAAGAATCGGCAGGGTTGGAAGTCGGCCACTCGGTCCGGCTACAAAATTTGTGAGCAGCTACCCCGGCGAACGAGACCACCCGGCCGCAGGTCGCGCATGTCGTTTGCTCGGCAGAGCACTCATGGCAATACGCCCTGAGATTGTGTCAGTGGTCCGTCTTCGTCGTCAGTGGCAAAACGTGGACTTTGCCCCTAGCAGCTCATCACGGCGAGTGTCGAGCTGGCGCCGCGGACTCCGAGTGACGACGGCAGTACAATGAGCGTGTGACGCCCACGACCACCCCGTACCGAGCGCGCTTCACCCGAATGGACGAGTCCACCTCCGAGGAGTGGGCGGCCATGCTGGCCATGGAGGACGAGGACCTGAGCGCCTTGCCTGATCGGCTGCTGGCGCAACTGCGTCTGCTCGACAACGAGCACGGTGGCTTCGCCGTCGACCGCCTGACCCACAGCTTGCAGACAGCCCACCGGGCCGAGGCTGACGGCCGCGACGAGCCATATCTCGTATGCGCCCTTCTGCACGATGTAGGTGACGTGCTCGGACCGCTCAATCACGCCGACATCGCCGCCGCCATCCTCAAGCCATGGGTGAGCGAGGCCTACCACTTCATGGTCCTTAAGCACGGCATCTTTCAGGGCTACTACTTCTGGCACTACGTCGGCGGGGACCGAGATGCCCGCGATGAATTTCAGGGGGCACGAGCACTACGACCTCACGGAAGAGTTCGTGCGCTGTTACGACATGCCCTCCTTTGATCCCGCATACGCCACGCCCCCGCTCGAGCACTATGAGCCGATGCTGCGGTCCTTCTTCAGCCGGCCCTAGAGCTCCCGCTAACGGGAGTAGCGAGCCAAGCTTTTGGGTAGGTGCCTGGTCAGCCCGACGGGCATGACTCAGCAGCGGCGTTATATGGGGTAGGTGTCGCTCACCCAATCAGCTAGTGTGGTGACACGTAAATAGTCACGCGATAGGGGTAGGATGGTGCTATGGCCCGTCCACCCGCTCCACCGCTGCACCTGACCAAGAAGGAACGAGTACAACTCGAGGAGATCGGTCGAGTGTCTCGCTGCCCCACCGTGCCGTGCGCGAGGCCAAAGGCCTGTTGATGGCCGGCGACGGTGTCGCCAACTCGAGCATCGCCCGGACGCTCGGGGTCTCCCGTTCGACGGTTCTCCTCTGGCGGAGCCACTTCGAGACAGACGGGGTGGGCTGGGTGGGCGAAGTGCACCAAGGTCGAGGGCGCAAACCGGTCATCACCCAAGAACAGATCGATCAGATGATCAGCGACACGTTGCACACCACGCCGCCCGATGCCACGCACTGGTCCAATCGCACCATGGCGCAACACTGCGGGCTGTCGCGCACGACGGTCCAGCGCCAGTGGCAAGCCCGCGGGATCAAACCGCACCTGGTCAAGACGTTCAAGGTCTCGAACGATCCGAACTTCGAGGACAAGCTGATCGATGTCCTTGGCCTCTACATGAACCCGCCCGACGGGGCCATCGTTCTCTCATTCGATGAAAAGTCCCAGATCCAGGCCCTCGACCGCACCCAGCAGAGCCTGCCGATGAAACAAGGGCGTCCAGGGACGATCACCCACGACGACAGGCGTCATGGCACCACCACCCTGTTCGCTGCGCTCAATGTCCTGACCGGCGAACTTATCGGTCAGTGCTTCTCGCGACATCGCCACGAGGAGTTCTTGGCCTTCTTGCGGCTGATCAACCGGGAGGTCCCTCGGGGCAAGGAGATCCACGTCGTCTTGGACAACTACGGCACCCACAAGCACCCTGACGTCGTGGCGTGGCTGGAGAAGCACAAGCGCTTCCACTTCCACTTCACGCCGACGAGCTCTTCGTGGTTGAACATGGTGGAGCGGTGGTTCGGTGCGATTACGACCAAACGGATCAGGCGGAGCAGTTTCGGCAGCGTGCCCGAGCTCATCGAAGCCATCGAGGCCTACATCGCCCACCACAATGAGGAGCCGATCCCGTTCATCTGGACCAAGACGGCCAAGCAGATCATCACGAAGGTTCGACGTGGGCGGGTAGCCCTCGAGACCGTCCACCAATTCCGCGCTATTTAAATGTCACCGCACTAGCTAGGTCAATACGAGCCACTGTTTGCCGTCCAAGAGCTCTCTCACGACATCGAGCTGGCCGGCGTGGCAGTGGTCGAAGACCACGATACGCTTCAACCGGCCGGTGCCGTCGGCCCACCCGAAGTCGTAACCCTCCATAGCGATCTGATCTCCCTGGTAGTGCGCCCACGTATATCGGAATGATCCAGGTGGAACTCCACTTCGCAGGTCCTCACCACCGTGACGGCATTATCCAGAGAGGCCATGAAGCGACCAAAGGCAGCGCTTAGGGCCTCGGGACCCTCGGTCGTGAATCCGGGATTCACGAAGATGAAGTCAGAGCGGCAAGGGTCAGGATTCTCGCGAGCCATTCGTCATCGGCTGAGACGGCCGCACCCGGATTGGTAGCTCGTCAGCCTATGGCACGTCACGCAGCAACCGGACAAGCTTAAGTACGCTTTCGCCTGACGAAGGGAAACGCGTGCGGCAAGTCGAGACCGACTACCTCGTTGTGGGCGCCGGTGCCACTGGGATGGCGTTCGTCGACACGTTGGTCACCGAGTCGGACGTCGACGTGGTCATGGTTGACCGGCGGCATCGTCCTGGTGGTCACTGGCTCGATGCCTATCCGTTCGTACGTCTCCACCAACCCTCGGCGTACTACGGAGTCAACTCGCGTGTGCTTGGCAACGATCGCGTCGACGACTCCGGTCCAAACGCCGGCTTCTACGAGCGGGCCACGGCCGCAGAGATCTGTGACTACTACAACCGTGTGCTCCATGAACACCTCCTTGCTACGGGACGCGTGCGTTTCTTCCCGATGTCTGATTATCGCGGCAGCGATGCGGCCGGCCATCGCTTCGTATCCCGGCTGACTGGTGCCGAGACGACCGTGATGGTGCGCCGCAAGTTCGTCGATGCCACGTATGTTGAGTCATCGATACCCTCGCGGCATACCCCGATGTACGAGATCGACCCGGGCGTGCATGTGATCCCGCCGAACGCGCTTGTCGACCTCGACGAGCAGGCAACGGGGTTCACTGTCATCGGCGCGGGCAAGACCGCTATGGATACGTGCAACTGGCTCCTTGATGCAGGCGTCGACCCAGACCACATCCGTTGGATCCGGCCGCGCGATGGGTGGTTCTTAAACCGCGCCTACACCCAGCCACTCGAACTAGTCGCGTCGTACATGCAGCTTCAAGCGCGCTGGGTGGAAAGTGCCGCGACTTGCGGTGACGCGACCGAGTTTGTCCACCGGCTTGAGGCTGACGGCGTAATGATCAGGATCGACCCGAACGTGGAGCCGGGCGTGTTCCGTGGCGCCACGCTTAGCCTGCTGGAGCTGGATGCTCTTCGCAGCATCGAGAACGTCGTTCGGCTCGGCCGTGTCCAACGCATTGGAACGAAGCACATGGTGTTCGACGAAACTTCTCTCTCCACGGATGCACAGCAGGTCTATGTCGATTGCACCGCTGAGGGTCTGCCACCAGTGTCCCCGCGTCCCGTCTTTGAGACCGATCGAATCACCCCTCAGTACGTCACGATCGGAGTTGCCCCCTGGAGTGCGGCCACCATCGCGGCCGTTGAGGCATTGGGCCAAGACGAAACTCGCAAGAACGAGCTGTGCCCACCAGTCGCCTTCACAGGCGAAACATCTTCTCTCCTACCTATTTCGCGCGCCGGCATCGCAGGTCTTGTCGAGCGCTCTGCTGAACCCGAGCTTTCGGCATGGACCGAACACTGTCGGCTCAACCCGGCACGCGAAGCTGCTGAGCACCTTGACGATCCCAAGATGCAAGAGGCGTTCACCTCGCTCGCTGCCAACATCGGATCCGCGATGGAGAACCTCGAACACGTGCTCGCCTGGACACCAGACCGCGATAGGGCGGAGGGGTCACAGGCCTAAGCTGGTCACTTAAGCCAGGACGTGGGGCGTTGACCGGACCGCTCGGTACTGTCAGGCACTCGACAGGCCAACGGGCTAGTCAAACCGCCCGACTCTGTCGGGATCCGGATGCCCCCGCTGGGCTGCTCCCACCGGCCTGGTACCCGGTCGCTAACGCCCGAACTCGCCCGCGCGACGACAACGGAGCCCCTACGCGGAGACTGCCGGATACCGGGGGCCCCGCCGCCATGAACTCCTGGCACCGAAGTGCCGAACTGCCCCACCGTTTCGGCGATCTGGGACGCGGGGTCAGGTTGCGGTTGGCTGGTCCCTTCAGTACACGGTGAACTTCCCGGAGCCGCACTGAGGACAGTGGCCCAGAGACACCTCCCTCGGTCGGTGGCCACGTAGACGACACCATCAGATGCAACAGCGGGAGTGCCGCGAGTTGGACCCCCTAGTTCGTGACCGAACATGAACAAGCGCCACACTTCCGGCGGTCCGGGAGACCAAAGGCCCTATCGCCATGGTGCCGCAGGGTGGTCCCCCAGGCCGGTGAACTGGGGCAGCTATTCGCTGACGCCGACCAACTAACGAGATGATCGTGGACCTTGCGGGTGGATGGTCTCGCCTCGGGCCAGCATCTCCACAAACTGCTCGATGCGTCTGGCTCGGGTCTCCACCTTCTTTGCGCTTCCGATCCGATAGAGGATGGAGTACCGATTCGCATTTGTGAGCGTCTGAAACCTTGCCTGAGCACGAGGATTGGCAATCAGGGCGTCCGCCAAATCCTCTGGCACCTCCGCGCTCGCTTGTCCGGCGTAGGCAGTGTTCCACCGACCATCCGCTTTGGCCTGTCGAACCTCGTCTTCCCCTGACCGATGCATTCGGCCGGAGGCGCTCAACCTCTCGGCGATGGCGACGTTCCGTTGAGACCAAGGGCTCCGAGCGTTTCGGGGTGTGAATCGTCGCCGGAACGTTGCGTTGTCACGACCTCCGAGCTGCCCATCGATCCAACCAAAGCAGATCGCCTCGTCGAGTGCCTCGTCGTAGGAGAGCGTTGTCGGATGCGTCGTGCCCTTCTTGGCTAGGACGAGCCACACGCCTGGTGACTTGGAATGGTGGCCCCTCAACCAGGTCCGCCATTCGGCAGTATCAGCGGCCAAAAGCTCTGGAAGATCCACAGTTTCACGGTATCCCGTTGAGCGGACTGTCCCACCGTTCCGGCCAAGTGGGGCAGTCTTTCGACTAACCCGTCTCATGTCCACGCCGAGCGAGGCTGACTTGTGCCGCTATCCACGGACGAACCATTGTGAGGTACCAAGTCCCGCTGATTAGTCCGATCAAACTCGCCACCGCGCCGAGGCCGATGAACAAAGCCACGGGGTGGACAATGAGCATCCAGAGCGTCGCTATGAGGATTGAGGCTGCTGAAAGTCCAAGCGCAAGGAGCCATCGACTCTTGGAGACGTGAGCGACTCGACAAGTGAGTGACGGGCGCGCTGAACAAGTCGAGGAACCCCCACCCGGAGACAACAAAGGCCATCATGACCAAGACGATCACCACGGTGGCACTCACCGTTCCCGCCGTTGCCAGCATTTGGACCTCCAACTTTGGGGAAGTCTGTCACAATGCGGGCAAGATCGATCCACTATCCGGTGAAAGGGTTATCCCCGTCGTGCCGCAGGGTGGCACCCCAACCCGGCGAACTGGGCTATCGCTGATGTTCGGGACCGGGTAGCAAGGTCGACCTGTTCCGACCCGCGCGACGATGGCAGCGTGACCCGGGTAGTTCTCATTCGGCACGCCGAGCCGCTCGTCTCCGGGGAGACGCCGGGAGCCGAGTGGCCTCTGACCGAAATGGGCAGGAACGACGCAAGCCTTCTGGGAACAAGCCTCGCTGGCCGATCTGCGAGCACAGTCGTGTGGACGAGTCCGGAGCGCAGAGCCCGCGAAACCGCTGCTCTGGCCTTTCCATTGGTTGTCTCCGGCGTCCGCTATGAACTCAGCGAAGTGAAGAAGCCGTGGTATGCCTCAGCCGACGAGCACACGAACGCCGTAGGAAAATACCTGAAGGGCGAGGTAGTCGAGGGATGGGAACATCATGAAGACCTGTTCAGCCGGATTGCGCAACTGAAGTCTGACGTTGGATCCTCGGAGAGCCTTGTCCTCGTGAGCCACGGCCTGTTACTCACCACTTGGCTCGACCACGAGATAGGACTCAACGATCCGTTGTCGTTTTGGTCCCATCTAAGAATGCCCGACGCTTGGGTGGCCGATTTCGAGGACAAGTCGTTGGAGCGGATCATTGCCGATTGAGTAGCCACAGTCCCGTCGTTATACACTTAGGGAGCAGTTTGGGCGCTCATTCACGGGGCCACAGCCGCCAGCTCCGCCAGCAGATCCTGGCTGTAGGCAACCCGGCCCGTAAGGGTTCGAGGCGGGCGACTGCAAAGCGCAAGCGCCGCATCCGCCATCACCTCGGGTTGCTCGACTACCTGGTTCGGGTCATCGGGGCGGACCAGATGGTGAAAAACCGTGCCCGGGGTGGGCACCACCCTGCTCGGAGACAGCGAGTTGACCGCGACATTCGCTTCCCACACCTCCGCGGCCAATCCCGTCGTAAACCGCTCCAGGGCGGCCTTGACCATCCCATACACCGTGCCGCCTCCACGCCCCATCGGACCCGGCGGGAGCGAAGGGTGGCGCGACGCGCCCGAAGAGATGTTGAGTATCCACCCCTGGCCGGCCGCGGCCATGCCGGGAAGGACCCTCTGCGCGAGGTCAATCGGTGGCGTAGACCTGGACCTCGAACATCAGCTTCAGGCGTTTCGGTGCGAAATCCGCGATAGGGGTGAAGAAGGTGACGGCCGCGTTGTTGACCAGAATGTCGATCGGTCCGATGACGGCTTCGGTCTCTTGGATCAACCGCTCCCGCTCCTCCGGCCTAGACAGGTCCGCCGCGATGGCGACCCCGTGCCCACCGTCCTTGGTGATCGCCAGGACGGTCTCTTCAAGGCTCCCCTCGAATTGGCTGGTTCCCGGCGCGGCCGTCCTGGCGGTCACCGCCACCGTGGCACCTTCGGCGGCGAAGCGCTCCGCGATCGCCATTCCTATCCCACGGCTGGCGCCAGTGACCAGGGCGGTGCGGCCGGCGAGGAGGCTGCTCGTCATGGGTCGATCTCCTTGTGTTGTTCCTTGTCCTTGTCCTTGTCCTTGTCCTTGTCCTTGTCCTTGTCCTGGTCCGAGATCAGAAGTGCGTTGAGACCTTCGATTTGGCCGCCATCCACGCCGCAGTGGATTGATCTCGATGGTGTCGGAAGGAGCGCTTCGGGCAACCGAGCGACTCGCCCACTCAGGTTTTCCGTTCGCACGGCGTCAGTCTTTCAAAGTCTGTGGCCCGGAGCCCGGCGGCGGAACTGGGGCAGCCCATCCCCCCAGCGACGACCGGCATCCGAAGCAGATTTACTGCACCGGCGATTGGATCCGTTGTTGCCATCGCTTGGGTGGCGGATACACGAACCTAGCGATCGTCGCGATATCCAACAGAGGGTGCAGCCAGCGAAAACCAGGAGAACGTTGTGGAACGTTCCGTTCTTCGCTTCCGCAGCCGCGAGTGCGAGGAGGATGCCCCACACCAGGAAACAGCCGATGCCGTAGACCCAATAGTTCCGCGGCTTCAGCATGTGATCGACTCCCTCGTCAATCAACATGTCGAAGCGTATTCCTAGGAGGAGATCACCTATCGACGCGATCATCTTCCGATCAGGAGGCTGTCCGACTCGACCTCAGGCTCGCACCCCAGCCCTTCATGCACGGCATTAGGCGGCACGCCCACTCCAGGCGAGCCGGGCGACGATGACGACGCGCTCGGTGAGCGCCACGACGGCGACGCCGACTGAATCGCGAACAAGTTTCAGTGCCAGGCTGGGAACGATGAAGGACGCCACAAAGATCGGCAAGAACCTCTTTCCGGTGCATCGGAAGGCGACGATCACGCCCTGGGCGGCGTCGAGGGTTCAGTACTGCTCGCCTTTCGGCCATTTCGGACCTGCGGGTATGACGTCCAGGCTCGACTGGTATCTCGATCGTGTCGTTCATTTCGACCAACCCGATCCGCTCACCGTCGACCACAACATCGTACGGACCACGACGCACCTCTGCTCCGATTGCCTTATGCGTCAACGTCAGCGTTGCCGACATCGTTGATCCCGTTTTGTTTCCGAACCGCCGTTGTCTCGGTTCTCGGCGACGACGCAGCGTACGGGCGACGGTCATCCACATCACCGGCCCGAGCCCCTCGCCGGCGAACATTGTGCCCGGTCACAGGGTGCCGCCCGTACCGACTCGGCGGCTAGGAAATTAGGTACCTTCCTCACGTAAGTGGAACAGCGCCACCGGCCCGGCGGACGAGGCGCCTGCTTTGAGCAAGACTCCCGGTCGTGGGACTCGTCTGGATTACCGGCAACTCTGGAACCGGGAAGTCAGCCGTCTGTGCTGCCCTTGCGGAGAAGGGCTATCGGTCCATTGACTCGGATATGGGGATGGCCGCCTGGGTGAACACGATTACCGATGAGGTCATCGAAGGTGTCGATGCTGGTCCGCTATCACGGGAGTGGTTCCGCGATCACAGATGGCTTCTCAGGCGGTCGCGTGTCGAAGAACTCGCCGAGGACGCAGGAACGCAGACCGTCTTTCTCTGTGGGTTGGTCCAAAACGACGAAGAGTTCTGGGATCTCTTCGATGCGAAGATCTGCTTGATTCTCGATGAAACAACGATCCGAGGGCGACTCGGGCAGCGAAGCGACAACCCATTTGGAAGGGCACCAGCCGAACTGGAGGCCGTCCTACGCATCAACGGTCCCCTCGTCGCCAAATACACCGCTCTGGGGGCGGACTTGATCAACTCATCGTCGCCGGTGGAAGAGGTCGTGCGAGATGTGCTGAGGGTCTGTGGAGCGGCCGGAATGGATGTGCGAGGGTGACATCTACCGGCGAACAGGGATACCTGTCCCGGTCCTGAGCGAGCCGGTCCCACGATAGGTGGAATACGGTTCAGAAATGACATACGTCGATATTCACGGGCACCCTACATGGATATCTGTCGGGATCGAGAACGATGAGACGGTGTTGCTGCTGCACGGCGGCATTGTGGACAGCCGTTCTCTTCTAGATTCGATTGGTCCGGCGCTGAGTGATCGCTACTGCGTTGCGGCATTCGATCGTCGTGGCCACGGGCGCACTGCCGATACTGCAGAGGCGCTTCACTACGACGCGATGGCTAATGAGACCATCGGTGTCCTTGAGCATCTCGATCGTCCCGCACACCTGGTTGGCCATAGCGATGGAGGCGACGTGGGGCTCTTGGTGGCGATGCGGCGACCTGATCTGGTCCTGCGGCTCGTCATGATTGGTTCAAACTTCCACCACGCAGGCTTGCTGTCGATCGGCGAGCTAATGACCCCGGATGTTTATGAGATGTTCGCGACAATGTACGGCGAGTATTCACCTGATGGACGGGAGCACTTCGATGAGTTTCTCGCCAAGACCTACGCCATGTGGGCTTCGGAGCCCTCGCTGACTCCGGCGGACCTTGCCAAGGTCCGAGTACCGGTTTTGGTCGTAGTAGCTGACGACGACGCGATCGCGCTGTCCCATACCTGCTTGCTGTACGAGTCGATTCCTGGCGCGCAGCTCGCGATCGTCCCAGGTGCGTCACATTTGCTGCCTATTGAGCAGCCCGAAGAGACAGTACGTATCATCCGCAACTTCCTTGAATCGAGCGTGCCGCCCGCTACCTTGATGCCGATCCGCCGGACCTGAGCCTTGGTTCGAACGCCGTGGAGTTTTCAGTTCCGACGAGGGGTATCTCCGTTGTGCCGTAGGCCGCACCCCATCCCGGCGATAGAGGGCAGTGCCTCAGGGCCTCGAGAATGGCTGCCTGCGTGGCCAAGGCCCTGGTTGTGAGGTGACGTGACACATTTTCCGCTGAGCAGTCATATACAGAGTGTGAGCGCATGGACGGAGCAGTCGGACGCCGAGTTATTGGTCCTAGACGACCCTGACGCCTTTGCCGAGCTCTACGACCGACACGTAGGCCAGATCCTCGCCTGGTCGAGTGTCCGGGTGGGTGACTATGACGCCGATCTAACCGCCGAGGTCTTTGCGGCGGCGTGGCATAGCCGAAAGCGGTTCCGAGACGAGCACGATGGCACCGCACTTCCGTGGCTCTATGGCATCGCTCACAATGTGTTTCGGTCATCCCTGCGCAAGCGAAGGGTCGAGTACGGCGCTCGGGAGCGTCTGGGCCTCCCGATCACAGTCGTGCACGCCGACTTCGAGGCCGTCGACGACCGCTTGTCGTTTCCCTCGGCTGTCCTTCGAGAAGTCGCGAACCTCCCGGACTCAGAGCGCGAACTGCTCGTTCTGCGCTTGGTCGAGGAACGGCCCTATCGGGAGATTGCCCGGCGCCTCCAATGCACTCCTGTCGCAGCTCGCCTGCGCGTATCTCGATCGCTCCGTCGTCTCCATCTGGCCCTAGGAGGGTTCTGACATGACCATGCTCCAACCTGAGCTCCAGTCGTTCCGCCACGAGCTGCGTGCGGCCGTCGAGGCCGATCTGGTTCGCCACCGAGATCACCGGCGCCACCTCAGGCGAGCGGTTGCGCTTGGCACGCCGGCGGGGCTTGCCGCGTTGGGCCTCAGCCTCGCTCTTGTGCTGGGAGCTGGAAGCACGCCGAGTCCTGCCGACGCAGCGATCCTCGCGTCTGCTCAAGGCGCTCTCACTCCGCCGCCCGATTCGGTGTTCCATGTCGCCGCCACGATCACCGTGGGGTCGAGTCCTGCCCAGCCCTACGCGCTGTGGGCCGCCGGATCCTCGTATCGGTTCGTCAAGTTCGGCTACGAAGCCGCGTGGAACGGAACGACGATGTCCAGCTATGACGCCGCTTCCAACACGATGTACGTCGGGATATACAGCCCTCCGAACCACCCGCCGGTCGATATGGCCGCCACCATCCGCTCCCTCATCTCGTCGGGCCAGGCGCAAGTCGACGGTTCGGCCGTCGTGGACGGGGTCCCCGCCTACGTCTTGTCGGTA
The DNA here is from genome assembly GCA_963824445.1 of uncultured Acidimicrobiaceae bacterium. GTDB lineage: Bacteria > Actinomycetota > Acidimicrobiia > Acidimicrobiales > RAAP-2 > Bog-473. The sequence goes on from CAWGPG010000008.1 coordinate 552,571, forward strand.
TCGGGTCAACCTTCTGGCAGTGGGATTGCCAATGCGACCTATGACGTCGCCAAGAGCGACTACCACCCGCTGCTCATTCAGGGGACCGTGGCGTGTGAGCAGGGACAGTGCCCAGAGACCGTGCAGTTCCAGACCTACGAGTACCTGCCCACGACTCCTGCCAATCTCTCCCTACTCGATCTGAGCGGCACAACACCCTGGCGCGACCGTGGTGAACGCGGACGGAGTCCCCGGTGTTGGGACATCTTTCGGTAGCGATCCGGGTTGACTGGATCGCTAGAGGCGGCTTCCCAGGCAGCTCCCAGAGCCGGCGTTCGGGGGTTCTTGAGACCGAAGAGAGTTCACGCGTCCCTGGTCATCATCCGCCAGGCTCCGATGGCCGTCCAGAACACGATCCAGCCCACGATCACAAGGGACGCCACCAGGGTCGACTCCGGAATCAGCATGTTCGGGTTAACGCGCCGCCACCCCCTGGCCCGCCGCCTCCCGACGGCGTCGGCAGCCCACCGGGCTCAATATGGAGCATGGCGATGCCCACGATGGCCCGTTCAAAGTTGAGCAGGTAGGTGATGACGTGCCGGCTGAAGATCGGCGTGAGGATCAGTTCCAGTACGACGAGGAGGATCACCGGGACGGTCCGCTGTCCCATCAGTGAGCCCAGCCCGAGGCCGACGATGAACCCGATGGTCGCCTCCAGCGCGATCCACAGGCCGACGTCGACCATCAGCGAGGTCGACGGGACCAAGAAGGTGGCGCTGTAGTCGGCGAAGTCCTGATTGGCCATGGTGACGGCGAACGCCCGGATCTGCGCCTCCGTGTAGGTGCTGGGCACAGTGACCACGCCGTGCGGCGTCTTGACGGTGGCACCCTGCGGGGGACCGCTGGTCTGACCGTTGCCGCAGGGCACGCTCGGTGGGACCGTTGGCCCGTTGTAGTTGAAGTTGCAGATGACCTCGTCGGCATGGGCGGCGGCCCAGTTGTCCAAGGCCGGACGCGAGAGCCCCTGCGGCACGTTGATCCCGTCGTAATCGAGCTGCGTCGGGGCGGCGAACACGCAAACCGCGCAGACGATCGTGTAGCCGATCGCCACCATGGCGATGACGATGGCCAGGCCGGCGGGGATCCGGGCCAGGTACAGGGCCAGGCGGGAGCGGCCGGTGACGACCAGGTGGCGGAACATCCCCTCGGTGAGGTCGACCGACCCGGCCGTGCAGCCAACGACGGCCGCCACGATGAACCCGAAGACGTACATGAAGCCGAGCACCAGGATCGGTGAAGATGCTGTAGCCGCCTGCCGGCCCATAGGACATGGGGTCCACAGCGTGGGCGATGAGACGGACGGAGAGGAAGATGACCGGGATGCCGATGTAGACGGCGATCAGGGCGATCATCAGCCCCCGTCGCCTGCGCAGCTCCATCAAGCGCGTGGTGACCATGCCCCACGTCGGGATCCACGAGCCGCGGTGGTCGTGGGCGAACGAGACGTGCCTCGGCCTGTGACGAGTCGATCTCGGCACGTGAAGCCGAGGACATCGTCACTCGCCGGCCCCCAGTCGGCTTGTGACCTCGAGGAACCATGCCTCGAGCGAGGCGTGGACCTCTTGGAGCCGATAAACGGAGATCCCGCCCTCGACGAGGAGACGATTGATCTCCGCCGTCGCCGCGCGATCCGTGCGGGCGGGGAGCGCGATGTCCAAGCCCTCCGCTCGCGACTTCGCACGTGGGCACCGAACGGCGTGCTCGCGAGGAGCGACCTCGCTCGATCCGGCGACGAGCAGTCGATCTCGATCTCCACCGAGGCTCCTGCGAGCAAATCGTCAATGGACCCCTGACGGATCACCTGCCCTTGTCGACGATGGCCACGGCGTCGCAGGTCCGCTCGACCTCGTCGAGCAGATGGGACGACAGGAAAACCGTCCTGCCCTCGGCCGCGAGAGACTGGATCATCTCGCGGATCTCGAGTATGCCGGCGGGATCGAGCCCGTTCATCGGCTCGTCCAGGATTAGGAGCTGCGGATCCCCGAGGAGACATGCCGCGACGCCGAGACGCTGGCGCATGCCCATCGAGTACTTCGACACCTTGTCCCCTGCTCGGTGGAGCATGCCGACCCGCTCGAGCGAGGAGTCGATGCGATCTCTCGCCGCTGGCTCTCGGGCTGCGGCAAGGATTTGGAGGTTCTGCCGACCGGTCAGGTGGCCGTGGAACCGTGGCTCATCAACGATCGCGCCGATCCGCGCAAGGGCTTTGTCGCGATCCTTCGGCACGGAGTGACCGAGGAGCGACATCGTGCCGGCGTCAGCGTGCGTCAGCCCGAGGAGGACCCGGATAAGGGTGGTCTTTCCGGCACCATTGGGCCCGAGGCATCCGAACGCACATCCACGCGGCACGAGCAGCTCCACATTGTTGACGGCAATGTTCGAACCAAAGTGTTTGGTGAGCCCATGCGTCTCGACCGCCCATCCTTCACCAGAATTCCGGTGCCGGACGAACGAAGGAGCAGTCGGCGAACCCAGCACCGCTCCATTGTCACGGTGGGCAGGCTTCTTCCCAATGCGTTCCCCAGGTGGCAGACCTGCATCTGTGGCCATCGGCTTTGCGCTCGACTCAACTTCTAGAGGGCCCGATCGGGGCCTCTTGTTCTTGTCTCGCCGGGTGACAAGGCGAAACACGCCGTAGGCGAGTGCCGCGAGAGCGAGCAGAGCCAGAACGCTCATGACATGAGTCGGGTTCGTGCCGTGCGCGGAACGCTAGCCGTTGCCTGCGCTCGGTCGAATGAACATCGCGCTGAGGTCGGTCTTCCAGGTGGGCGAAACGCCAGACACAGTTCCGGCTTGGATGGCACTCGAACCATGAACCAGCTCCGCCTAGTCCATAAGTGCCGAACAGTGGCACCCCACCCGGCATCGTTCGGGGACGCGCTACTCGGCTGCACCCAGTCACGTATCCATTTAGCTATGGAACGTTCTCTCCTCGGCGTCGTGTTCGGGCCGAAAGCCAATGTTCTTGTAGATCGAGTTCGAGGTCGGATTGGCCAGGTCGGTGTAAAGGACAATGTGCCGTGCACCTGCGGTCAGAGCCGCTGAGGTGGCCTCTGCCGTAACACTGCTTCCGTATCCGTTGCCGCGCCACATCGGTGGCGTGTACACCGGTCCAACTCGCGCGACACCCGCTACTGCCCTCGAGACCCCTGCGAGGGCCACTGGACGTCCCTGTAACTGCCACAGATGCAGTTCCCCCGCGTCAATTCGACGTTGTGCCATGGCGGTCCAGTCATCGACGGGAGCGTGGGACTGAGCCTCGTCGTGGAACGCGGCCATCCAGTCGGCGACCAGGCCGAGGTCACCCGGGGATCCCGCCAGTTGAGCCTGGCCCGGCACCTCCTGGGGCAGGCGCAGCTCCATCAGTCGGTACATCCTCGTTTCCGTCACCAGTCTCGACGAACGGCCCGTCATCTGTGCCCAACCTCGGGCGAAGGCTCTGGTCGAGGCAATGGCGCCGTTGACACCGGGGACGTTCCTGCCGCTGTGAGCTACCTCTCGAGCAAGGAGCAGCGCTGCATCTTCGGGCATCCGCGAGAGGAACATGTTGTGGGGCGGAGTATGCATGGCGAGACCGATCACCTGTGCGTCGTCCCCATCGACTGAGAGCCATAAGTCGTCCCCACCGCTTGGGAGCGCCCTGGAAGCGATACGCGTCGTGACGGTGGCGATCACGCTCGGGCTGAAGGGGTCAGACTCAAAGAACGCGGCGGCCCGAACGAGAAATGCCTTCGGATCGGAATACGTGGTCACCCGCATAACCCAGTATGCCCTTGGCCGTTCAACTTGGGGGGAACGGATGGGTGGTCCCAGTTTGACGGGTGCTTGGTGCCCATATGAGCGGTGATCGGGGGTGATTGCGACACTCGGCACCGTCGAGCCAGCCTGTCTCCGTGAAGCCTGCAGAGGGATTCAGTGTGAGGCGGCTGGCTGCGATTGACCTCCGCGGTCGAACCGGTACGGCACGGCGGCACCGAATCGTGCTTGCGGAGTTCACCATCGCCTCAATCGGGGGCCTGGTAGTGCGCGCCGTGTTGGTTGTCGTTGGAGCGCCTCTGGCGGTCATCCTCGCCGGCTACATGATCGGGATCGGCGTCAACTACCAGGCTCTCGTGGTTGCATCCTGGCAGCTTCTTCGATCGAACAACTTGAGATCAGAGCTTTTCAGACATTGATATTGATGAAGAGATTCAGCGCTACAGCATCAGTCAAGCGAGAATCTTGATACGGTTCGTCCTCGCAGTCTCCCTCTTCAGCAGCGAGAGTCGGACGTGATTCGCCCCATACCGGTGTTACGTGGCACCCCGCACTTCTCTCGATCTGACAGGACGCGCTCTTACCACCGCGCCCGCCCAGAGGCGTGGGGCAAGATGCGTTCGGTGGACATCGGGGACGGGCCGCTGTTGTGGATACCGGGGAGGCCCGACTGATGGGGCTCGGGAAGGAACTGGGCCGGCTCGCTCACGACCGCCTCGACCGCCGGACCGGACTCCCCGGCACGCTCGACGAACTCAGCGCGCATAACGTCGGCGAACTCCTGGGTAAACCGGTTCGGCGCATCGAACGCCTCGCTGAGACGACCGGGACCACGGCGCGAGCGCGGCTCGGGATCGAAGGCGGTGACGCGCCGCCGTCGGTATTCATCAAATTGGCCCCCCGGCCCGCCGCCGTCCGGCTGTTCGTTGGCCTTGCGCGCCTCGGGCCGACCGAGGTGTCCTTCTACGAACGCCTGGCACCGGCGCTGCCAATTGCTGCGCCACGCGCCCACGCTGCGCGCTACGACGGACGTACCGGCCGCTTCGCTCTGGTGCTCGAGGACCTGGGTGCCCGGGGCTGTCGGTTCGCCGACGTCCGAGGCGCCCCGTCTCCGGCCGAGGCGGAAGCGGTGGTGCGCGCGCTGGCAACCCTCCACGGCACCTACGCCGGCCCGACAGGGTCCGGTGCGTTGTCGTGGGTCGTGACCAACGCCGCCGATCCGGCGGCACCGTTGACGGCCCGCCTGCTGCGGCTGGTCGTGGGCCGGTTGCGGCGAACCGACCCGGATCTCCTCCCGCCCGATTCGGTGTTGCTGATCGAGCGCCAGCGCCAGTTCGAGGCCCGGCTGCCACGTGACGACTTCACGCTGTTGCACGGAGACCCGCACTTCGGCAACGTCTACTTCGACGACGACGTGCCCGGCTTCGTGGATTGGCAGGTACTGCGGCGCGGCCTCGGACTGCGCGACCTCGCCTACTTCGTCACGTTGAGCCTGCCCACCGAGCGGCGGCGGGCCGAGGAGGGCCATCTCCTCGACGTCTACCTCGACGAGCTCCCCCACCACGGAGGACCCTTGCTCGATCGCGCCGAGAGCTGGCGCCGTTATCGCCTGCTGGTGGCGTACGCCTTCGTGGCCGCCGCCTTCACTCGGGCCGCGGGGGGTATGCAGGCGGAGGAGATCGCCGGTTCGGGGCTACAGCGCGCCAGCGCCGCGATGGACGACCTCGGCACCATGGACGAGGTGCGGAGGCTGCTCCGCTGAACGAAATGGGAGGCGTTCAGCCCGAATTTGTGGTTCATTCGCCGAGCCCCACCTCACTGAGTGAGGCTGGGTCGGCTTCGTGGTACTCGGCCCGCAGCCGCCCGCTCTCGTCCTTGGCCGCTGGTTGAGGACTTCAGAGTCTGCCGGCGACATACCACTTTCGTGGTCGAAGCCCCTTCGTCGATTGAAATCGGAATGAACTGCCGAACCGGATCGAATCCGTGCGTAGAAGTCCCACCTGTTTGGTCGGTATGGCCGGCGAGGCCTGGCTAACCGGCCCGTGTTGGTCGTTGGCTATTTGAGTGGCCTCCGGAAGCATTCGGAGAGTCGGCGTGTTGAACATGTTGTGGTCCCTCTCTCGGTGCTCGATCTCGCCACGGTGGCGACAGGCTCAACCGCCGCCCAAGCCCTGAGTGAGACGGTTCAAATGGCGTCGGACGTCGAGCGACTCGGGTACCGCCGACTCTGGGTGGCGGAGCATCACGCCATGCCCGCCGTGGCCAGCTCGGCGCCCGCCGTCCTCATCGCGCACCTGGCCACTGCGACGACCACCTTGCGGGTGGGCTCGGGCGGCGTCATGTTGCCGAACCACGCCCCACTCGTCATCGCCGAACAATTCGGAACGCTCGAGGCGTTGCACCCCGGAAGGATCGACCTCGGGCTCGGACGTGCCCCGGGGACCGACCAGGTGACGGTGCGGGCACTCCGTCGCAGTCCCGACACGCACGCCGACACATTCCCCGACGATGTCGTCGAGTTGATCAACTACCTGCTGCCAGCCGAAGGTCCTCCAGGCCGCACCTTGGCGAATCCGGGTCGTGGCTACCTTCCCGAGGTCTGGTTGCTCGGATCTTCCCTCTTCAGCGCGCAACTGGCGGGAATGCTGGGTCTCCCGTTCTCATTCGCGTACCACTTCGCCCCTCGGCTCCTCGACGCCGCGCTGAGCACGTATCGGTCGAACTTCCGCCCATCGGTACTGCACGCCGACCCCAGAGTCATGGTGGCGGCGTCCGTGCTCTGCGCGCCAAGTGAATCCGAAGCGCGCTGGTTGTCGGGCTCGACTGCTCTGAGCATCCTGCAGCTGAGGACAGGACGCTTAGGCCCGCTGCCCTCCCCAGAGGAGGCAGCGCGGTACTCGTTCAGCGCCGCCGAGAGGTCGACCGTCGAAGACGCCATGTCCACACATCTCGTCGGTGACTCAGACATGGTCTCAGAGGGCCTCCGCCAGCTTCAGGGTCGCACCGGGGCAGACGAGATCATGCTCTCAACGCGAGCCCACTCCTATGAGACACGTGTGCGCTCGCTCTCCCTGATCGCCCGGAGTTGGGGGATCGCGACGCCTGCGGCAGATGGCGACGACAGCCATCGGGAGTCTGCCCTGGACGCGCCGGGCCAGCCCGCCAGGCGCTGAAGGACCAAGCGGCGCCCCTCATCGATTCGCGCCAGAAGAGAAGCGTTCCGGCGGCCGGTGACGTCCGCGGATTGCGCCGGTGGAGACGTGGAGTGGACCGCACGTGGCTCTGACGAATCGTCGAGCGGAGAGGGCCTGGCGGCGTCGGCTTGCGCATCCGATTGCCCAACTATCGATTTGTGCTCGGTCGAACCAGCCGGACGGCCTGGACGAGGACGAAGCGCTGACCTGGTAGAAGGCGACGCCTTAGAACCCGGTCGACGGAGCTACCCGCTCTCTCAAAATGGACGAGCGCGCACCCCCGAGCCGAAACGAGTCCGGCGATCTGCAGCTTGATGACATTCCAAGGAAGTCTCTACGGAACCCAGGGCCCTTCTGTCGGCGTCGATTGTTCGGATTGGAAGCTGCACGAGAATCTCAAGTCCGCCACCGACGCGACCATTCAGCGCCACCGTTCCGTGATGCGACGTTGCGACTGCGCTCACGATGGCAAGTCCGAGTCCGGCCCCCTCGCCGACCCGTGAGCTCGCTCGGCGAAACGGCTCAAGAAGAGAGGGCACTACATCGTTGGGAATCGGTTCGCCGCTGTTGACGACTTCCATGAACACGGTGTTGTCTCGCCGTCCAGAACTGACGCGAATCCAGCCCTCCCGGTCGCAGTGGCGCGTCGCGTTATCGATGATATTGCGGACCATGCGTTCGAGGAGCAGTCGATCTCCGTGCAACTCCGCTGGTTCAAGTGCGCACGTCACTTTGAGATCGCGATCCATAATTCGATTCGTGGCGGCATCAAGTGAGTCCTCGCACGCCGTCGCGAGATCAACGAACTCGTTCGTTGCAGTACCACGCTCGCTTCTCGCCAGGGTGAGGAGTGCGTCGATCAAGCCGTTGGAGTGCTCGACCTCGAGCCGCACGAGCTCGGCCATTGCTTCAAGCTGTGCCGGCGTGCGGTCGGCCTTTGCGAGCGTGACCTCAATCGCTGTGAGCATCGCGGTGAGCGGAGTCCGCAGCTCGTGGGAGGCGTTGGCGATGAAGACCCGTTGACTCGCGAATGCTGCCTCGAGGCGATCGAGCATCGCGTCGAACGTATCGGCGAGCTCTTTCAGCTCGTCGGACGGTCCTTCGAGCCCGACCCGCTCGGCGAGGCTCTCCTCGGACGCCCGTCGAGCGGTATTGGTGATCTCCCGAACCGGTCGAAGTAGCCGGCCGGCCATGAACCAACCGAGCCCGCCCGAGATGACCGCCATCCCGCCGAGTCCGAGCAACGAGAACAGCAGCTGATCGGTGAGCGTCTTGTCGATTTGGTATGGCGCAGGGTGGGGTGGCGAGTTCCCGAGGCTGTGCGAGACGAGCCCAAACGAGATGACAAGAACCACGGTACTGGCGACCAAGAAGAGCGCTGCGTAGCGGACGGCGAGGCGAAATCGCACGGTGCGGCGCATCATGCGATCCGATAGCCGCTACCGACGATGGTCTCGATGATCTCGGGCTCACCGAGCTTCTTGCGGAGGCGGGCAACGGTCACCGACACGGTGTTCGTGAACGGATCGGTGTGCTCATCCCAGACGGTCTCGAGCAATTCTTCCGCACTGACGACCATACCATCGGCGACGAGCAGGACCTCGAGAACGGCCGTCTCCTTCTTGTTCAAAGAGATCGGCCTTCCGCCTCGGCTGACTCGACGTCGCGAGCGGTCCAGCAGCACATCGCCGCGAACGACGAGGGGTGGCGTCGCCGGTGCGCGCCTCGTGAGCGCATGGATGCGCGCGACGAGCTCGGCAAAGGCGAAGGGTTTCGTCAGGTAGTCGTCGGCACCGAGGTTGAGGCCTTCCACGCGTGCATCGATGTCTGCGGCAGCCGTCAACATCAGGATTCGAGCCGGCGTCGGCCCGGCGACCAAGGTTGCACAGAGGGCGTCGCCGTGGACCTTCGGCAGATCTCTGTCCAAGACGATCACGTCGTACTGATTCATGATTGCCTTCTCCAGACCCACGGAACCGTCGTAGGCGACGTCGGCCGCGAAACCATGGTCCCGCAGCCCGTCGGCGATGTAGTCGGCCAGCGCCACCTGGTCCTCGACGACGAGCACGCGCATTGCACCATGATGGCAGAACGGGCCTTACAACGAGGTAACAAGCTGCGCCTCTCGTCCCTCTTGATGGTGCTTATGACCTGCAGTTGGGCCTTCGGCCACGCCGCCAATAGGGCGATCTTGTCGGGCTGTTGTTATCCGGCCCGGCGTAGAACGACCACGTTCTTGGTCATTGGTTCCGAGGCGAGGAGAGCGATTGTGAAGTGGATAAACCGCAGTTCGGCGCGATGGCGTTGGGGCGGACCCGGCGTGCTCACCGCGCTCGCCCTGACCGCAGTGCTCTCGGCGGCGTGCTCATCGACGCCGCCAAGTCGATCGATCGCCAGCCTGCCCAGCCGCGGGGGATCGACAACGACGACGCCACCCACACTCAGCAAGGCGCAACAGATCGCGCTCGATGATCAGCACATGGTCGACTTCGCGCGATGCATGCGGAGTCATGGAGTCAACCAGCCTGATCCGGTGCCCGATCCGATAGCAGGCCACGCGGGCTTGACGATGGAGGTGCCCTCTCGAACGGCCTCCAACGGTGCTGCATTCGATGCCTGCATTCACTTCATGAAGACATCGGAGGGGGGGAGTGGGGAATCGGGTGGTCCCGCGATCTCCGCGGCACAGCTCGCCGCGCGCACGAGCTACGCCCGCTGCATGCGCAGCCACGACATCGCCATGCTCGACCCCGACCAGTACGGCGATCTGGGCCTGGGGAATGTGCCAGGGATCAACAATGGCTTCGGCCGCTACTCGCCCCAGTTTCGGGCGGCGGACAACGCCTGCCGCCATTTGTTGCCCGCACCCACCCACGACGAGGGGAGCGGGCCGTGAGGCGTTCGATCATCATTACTGCTGCAATCCTCGCCGCGGCGATCGTGGGGTCGGTCGCGACGATCGCGGTGCGGGGAGGATCTTCGGTCCCTGCGGCGCCGAAGCCACCTCCGGTAACCACGGCGACGGTGGTCCGTACCACGCTCGCCGACTCGGTGCTCACGGCCGGAACTCTCGGCTACGCCCCCACTGATCCGGTCGTCAACCGGCTCACGGGGACCTACACCCAACTGCCCTCCGTCGGTACCGTCGTCAGCGCCGGTCAGGTCCTCTACCGGGTGGACAACCTGCCGGTGGTGCTCATGACCGGCGGTACACCCGCGTGGCGTCCGTTCGCCGCCGGCATGACCGACGGCCCCGACGTGGCCGAGTTGGAGTCCACTCTGATCGGCTTCGGTGACGCCGCCGGGCTCTTCTCCACCGCGAGCGGCGACTTCGACTCGCTCACTGTCGACGCCATCGAGCGCTGGCAGCGGGCAGAAGGCCAACCCGCAACCGGCCAGATCCCACTGGGGCAGGTTGTCTTCCTCCCCTCGCCGGTCGTCGTCGGTGCCGAGAGCATCGCCATCGGCCACGCGGCTGCGTCTGGCGATCTTCCGTATCAGGTCACCACGACGGCGAGGACGGTGACCGTCCCGCTCGATCCCACCAACGCCCCAACGGTGAGCGTCGGTGAGCCGGTGACGATCACTCTCCCGTCGAGCTCGACGACGCCAGGCACGATCACCGCGATCGGCTCGGTCCCACCTTCGGCCACCTCTTCGTCCTCGAGCAGCCAGGGAAGCTCCTCGGCGGCAGCCACGCCGTCCGAGCAGCTCACGGTGACACCGTCCGATCCGTCGGCGACGGGCACCTTGACCGGAGTGGGGGTGCAGGTCTCGCTCACGACCGAGGAGACGGCGAATGTCCTCGCTGCCCCGATCTCGGCGCTCCTCGCGCTCTCGGGGGGTGGCTACGGCGTCGAAATCGTCGAGCCGTCGGGGACGCATCGGCTCGTCGGTGTGACGACCGGCCTCTACTCGAACACGTTGGTGGAGCTCCGCGGGGGCGGGATAGTGGCGGGAACGAAGGTCGTCGTCTCTCAATGAGCGCCGCCCTCGAGCTGGTCGACGTGACGAAGTCGTACCCGGCATCGACGCCAGTCGTCGCCCTCGATGACGTCTCGCTCCGCATCGAACGGGGAGAATTCGTCGCGATCGCGGGGCCCTCAGGGTCGGGGAAGACCACGATGCTCTCTGTCGGTGGCACGCTGGAAAGACCAACACACGGCGCCGTTCGGGTCGCCGGTGAGGCAGTGGTCGACCTTGACGACAGCCAACTCTCCGCGTTCCGCTCCCGCCACATTGGCTTCGTCTTCCAGCAGTTCTTTCTCCTCCCAACGCTCTCGGCGCTTGACAACGTGGCCACCGGCCTCCTCTATCGAGGTTTGCCCAGACGGGAGCGCAGGCTGGCGGCCGCTGGTGCGCTCGAGGGTGTAGGGCTGGCGAAACGCGAGTCGCACCTTCCGAGTCAGCTGTCGGGTGGAGAGTGCCAGCGGGTGGCGATCGCTCGCGCCCTCGTCGGGGCTCCGGCGATCGTCTTCGCGGACGAACCGACGGGCAATCTCGATACCACGACCGGAGGAGAGATTCTCGAGCTCCTGCGGGCTGTCAACCGATCAGGCACCACGGTCATCATCGTGACGCACAGCCTCGATGTCGCCGGTTCCGCCCATCGCACCATCCGGCTCCACGACGGTGCGATCGAATCGGATGTCTCGGTGCCCCGATGAGAGGTCGGGACCGACGGGACGGGTCGTCCTCCGAACCGCGAAGAGTAGCTTGCGTGCCGGCGATGTCGCTCTCCTGGGTGCAGAGGGCCTTCGCGGACGACCCGCCCGCGCGATCCTCTCGGCGCTCGGCGTCGCGCTGGGTGTAGCGACCTTGGTCGCGGTGCTTGGTATCTCGACGTCGAGTCGGGCGCAGCTTGTCGCGGAGATCGACGCCCTCGGCACCAATCTCCTCACGGTCACGCCCGGCCAGTCGTTTTCGGGACAGACCGTCACCCTTCCGAACACAGCGCCCTCGATGATTGGCCGCATCGGCCCGGTCCTTTCCGCCGCCGCCATCGGGAGTGCGAATGCCTCCGTCTATCGAAACCCGCGCATCCCGTCGGTCAATACGAACGCCATCTCCGTGTACACCGCGGACACCAAGCTTCTGCAAACGGTCGAGGGAAGTCTTGCTCGAGGTCGATTTCTCAACCGGGCGACCGCGCATTTCCCGGCTGTCGTGCTCGGCGCCACCACCGCGAGAGTACTCGGCACCGACCGAGCGGACGGTTCCGTTGCGGTGTGGCTCGGCGGTCATGAGTTCGCCGTAGTTGGAATCCTCAACCCCGTGGCGCTTGCACCAGAGCTCGATCGGTCGGCCTTGATCGGATTTCCAGTCGCCGACAGCCTCCTTCGAGCGAACTCTTCGCCAGTCGAGATTTATGTGCGAACGGACCCCACAAGCGTCGCGGCAGTCGCGACGGTCCTTCCGGCCACGGCCGACCCTGCGGCGCCGCAGGATGTCAACGTTGCCAATCCCTCCGACGCGCTCGTTGCTAGGGCTGACGCCTCGGCCGCGTTCCAAAGCCTGTTTCTCGCGCTCGGTGGCGTGGCTTTGCTCGTCGGTGGAGTCGGGATCGCGAACGTGATGGTCATAGCGGTGCTCGAGCGGCGAGGCGAGATCGGGCTCCGCCGCGCTCTTGGGGCGACACACCGCCAGATCGGCGTGCAGTTCGTCGCCGAAGCCGGATTGCTCGCGCTGGTGGGCGGGACGATCGGTGCGGTGCTCGGTGGTTTTGCGACCACCATCTATTCCGAGGCGCGCCATTGGAGCACGGTCGTACCAGGCGACGCGCTCGTCGGGGCGGTTGCACTTGCATTCGTCGTCGGAGTGATTGCGGGTCTGTATCCGGCGATGCGAGCAACTCGCCTGTCGCCAACGGAAGCGTTGCGAACGATCTAGGCACCGGTACGTGAGCAAATTCGTTGGTGGTCAACTGGTGGTCGGAGCCGGACAGCTACGCCGGCGCACGGCCTGCCATTCCACGATCTGGCAGGCCGGGCGGCGGAGATCAAGCGTCACCACGACGAACGCCTGAATCAGCTGCTCGAGATCTGTGAGGACGCAGGCTGGGCCAACGTCATTGAGATCTCACACGAGTTGTTCGCGCCCGCGGTCGTGGGCTCTATGGCCGAAGCCGAGACGTTCGCGCACCTCGAGCGCCCGCGAGCAACAGGCGCAGTGCGGCGCCGTGAGGAGTCTGGCGTCCTGCTCTATCACCTTTGACCCGCCGCAGTACCGAGTCCGATCTGGATCCCCACCGGACAGGCCGGTCAGGAAGCGCCCGGACCCAGTTTGCCCATCCAATTGCCCAACTATCCGCCCATATTTAGTTCGACCGGGCAGACGGGCGACACGAGGCCACCGCCCTGAGTCGGGACAACGGTACCGTTCAGAACCCATTGGACAGGCCCTCCCGCTCTCTCAAGGTGGCTCGCGTCGTCCACCAGATGCTGATGTGTCGGCGTGGCACTCTCGCGGACCCGAGGGAGTAGTGGCTGCGCATTCTCGTGTAGCCGGGGCAGTCCACAGCGCTGGCTCGACTTGGTGGATACGGTCAGGGTCGCGGGAACATCGCTCCAAAAGGCAGCTCCCGTGACCTGAGTGTCCGCCGGACCCGGCAAAGCTCACTCGTCGAGCAGCCGGGTCCCGCTGACGCTTGGTACGGCTCGAGCGATGGGGCTCCGAGACTCGCGCCATCGAGCTCGTTGATTCCAGAGGCCGTCGCTCATTTGACTGTCACCTCGACGACCTTGACGATCACCAAGGCGAAGGCGATCAACAGGTAGCTGCGCAGAACGAAGATACCGGCTTTGCGTTGACGGGACAGGACTGGGCGAGCCAACTTCTCGAGGGCTGGCATGCGCCAGTCGGCTCGATTCAGCCACTCGACGGGGACGGTGAGCTCGGCCGCCCTGACGCGATGGTCGCGCACCAACGCAGTCAGTCCGACGCCGACGCCGAGAAGGACTCCGCCGACGAGGATCCCGATGATCTGGGCACTCGAGATACCAGGGAACAGCACGCTCGCCGTCAAGATGATCGAGAGCAGGACAAGGACCCACACCACAGCCGAGGTGAAGACGTTGAGGCGGCGCGAGTTGACCCATGGACCGAGCACATCCTTGTCGTTGCACAACAGCAGCAAGAAGGCCGTCGCGCTCGGTAGGAGCACCCCGGCCAGGGTCTGGACGCCTTCGGTCAGCAGGCCGAGCGGGACGCCTGGAAGAAGCACGAGCGCCGCCGCCACCGCCATGAGTCCGCCGTAGCATGCGTAGAAACCCTTGGCCTGGCTCACGGTACGATGCAGCGAGTGGCTCACACCGAGCACGTCTGCGCTGGCGTAGGCGGTTGCGAGCCCGACTGCAGCGGCGCCGATGATAGAGGCGTCGAGCAGAGCAACAGCAAAGAGATCGCCGACAATGCGTCCAGCGTGGGCGCTCAAGCCCTGTGCTACGCCAGCAGCGTCGGTGAAGGAGCCGGAGCCGGCATGTCCGGCAAAGACGGCGTCGGAGAAGCCGAACATGGCTGCGGCGCCCACGACGACGATGCAGATCCCGATCCAGAGATCCACTTGCTCGTACTTGATGAACCTCGGCGTGATGCGCTTGTCGATGATGTACGACTGCTGGAAGAAGAGCTGCCAGGGCGCGACCGTCGTTCCCACGATCGCGATGATGAGCAACATCACCGTCGAGAGCTGGGCGTGCGGGAGCCCCGGCACCACGAAGTTGCGCGCCATCTGGCCCACCGGAGGGTGGACCATCAAATAGATGGGGATCAACAGCAACGATCCGGCGATAAGGACGAAACAGATGCGCTCGAAACGTCGGAAGCTCCCGGTGCTCGCGGCCGCTACGACCACACCTCCGGCCAACACCACGGCGGGGACTTTAGGAAGGCCCAGGTAGCCGACCGCCATGGTGATGCCGATGAACTCGGTCACGATGGTTAAGGCATTGAGGATGAACAGGTCGATAACGCTGAAGGCTCCCCAGAAGCGGCCAAAGCGCTCGAGGATCAGGCGCGCGTGCCCGACGCCGGTGACTGCACCCAGACGCAGCACCATCTCCTGGTTGACGTAGAGCACCGGGACGAGCAGCAGCAGGGTCCACAGCAAGTGGGTCCCGTAGTTCTGACCCGCCTGGGTGTAGGTCCCGAAGGCTCCGGCGTCATTGTCGCCGACCATGACGATGAGGCCGGGCCCGACGATGGCCAGCAGGGTCTTGAGTTTGTTGGACAGGCGCGGGCGCGCCGCGGTGTCGCCTCGGGCGATGGTGCCGAGCGCGCCGCGGATGTCGCCCACGTGCTCAGGGTCCAGAAAGGCACCGTTGTCGAATACGTCGGTCATCATCGCTGGCACCTCCCTTGCACGTACCGCGGGGTGCGGTCACAGAGTCGGGTGGCGCGGAGACGCTCACAGTGAATTGAAGGCGACACCGACCAGATGCGGCACGCAGTGCGCGTGAGGTTGAACATGACGGATTCCTCCGGGTTGAAGACGAATAGGCAAAGGCGCGCCGAGCGCCGCGGTGCATGCCCCTCAGAGCACGCGGACCGGCTGGATCAGGCGCGGCGGCACTTGATCAGAGCGGGCGGAGCAAAGCAGAGGGGCAGACGTCCTCCGAGCCGGACGAAGAAGGCCGAAAGATGGGTGCGCAGGGATTGCCCCGCGCTACGAACCAGCTACCTCAGACGAACGGGCATCGGAGGGAGCCGGTACTGGGGGGTTCACTTCGCATCATGTCGAACCGCATCTGGCTCACCTCCTTGTCGCATCGAGTGTGTTCGTGGCTCACATTGTACTAGCTGAGATGAAGCTGGGGTCAAGGCAGGCCGCGGAAACGTTCCGCGTATGGCCGATCACGCACGCGTGACTCGGCGTCGTGGCCGTGGTGTGACCTCAGCAGCCTGAAATCCTTGGTACGAGCTCTCGTACCGTCGTCTTATTGGCCGCTCGAACGGCCGCGTCGCGGGTTGACTCAATCCAGCGACACCTCAGTCAGTGCACCAGTCTCGACTTCGTATACGAAGCCACGAATCTGCTTCCGGGGGACGAACGGGTTCGCCTTAATGCGGCCAGCAGTCTGCTTCACGTCGTCTTCCGCCTTCTCGAAGGCCTCAAGGGCAAAGCTCGGACGGAGCCCGGTATCGCGGTAGATCTGCCCCTTCACCTCGTCGTCAGTAAATGTCTCCATCCCGCAGTCCGTGTGATGAATGAGGATGATCTCTTGGGTGCCCAGGAGCCGCTGGGAGATCACCAGGCTGCGAATCGCGTCATCCGAGGCCACGCCGCCGGCGTTACGGATGACGTGGGCATCACCTTCCTCGAGACCAAGGGCCTTGGCGGGATCGAGCCTTGCGTCCATGCATGCCAGCACCGCAACCTTCTTGGCCGGTGGCAGCGGCAGAGACCCTTTGTCGAATGTGGACCGGTATGCCTCGTTGTTGGCCAACAGCTCGTCTGTAGCGGTCATGCCTTGCCTCCTGTACGTAGGTTGACCTCACGCCGTCTCTGGGTAAATATCACTTAGTTCATCTGATTTGTCAACAAATACTCACTTGGAGGAGACGGCTCTCGGGCGGGAACTTCATGCGCAGCAGCGTCGAACAGCGACAGGCTGGTTCGACGAGTCATTCGGAAGCGGGATCGTCTAATGACGCTTGGCGCACCGGCGCTCGCGAGCTGCCCTCGACATGCATCACTGCCACGCTCGCCCCCCACTCGGGGTCGCGCTGGTCATGGTTTAACTGTTGGGGATGAGAGCCAAGGCGGACTTCAGGACCCGAGCCATTTCTGATGCGTCAGGCAGGGGTGGGAGCTTCGGCAGGGACGTAGCGGAACCGAAATGACCGAAACCGTTGTAGGTGGAGGAACTGCCCCAGGTCAAGCAGAGCAGCCGGGAACCCTTGGCCGCGAAGAGCCTCGCACCAGAAAGGGTGCCGCTCCTCGCCTGTCCGCCGCTGACCGCTGCGCTCACTGGTGGGCTTGTTCCAGGCAGGGGAACCATGTCCGGCTTCCCGTTCGAGCCGCAACTTGGCCCGGTTAGATCGTCATCGAGCATGGAGAGCAACTGACTTGCAAAGCTGGGCGATGCCACGTCACCGATTACCTCGCTCAGACCCTGACCAGCACCACCACTGGGAGTCGTGCTGTGGGAGAGCGAGATGTTCTCGTACGCAGCGGGGCTGGTTGTCGGCACCGACGCATACGTCGTGGGCTCGGCGGGGGTGGTCGAGGTCTGATGCGGGCCGTCGATGACGGCTCCCGCTGGGAGCTGAGCTGATGTGAGAAGGAACGGTCGGAGATCGAGATTGGATGTGAGGGGAGGACTCCCGACGATTGCGGCGCACGGTTCGACGAAGAAGCTGCTGACAGACAAGGGGGCCGGCATCGTCGTCGTGGAGGAGGCTTCCAAAGTGGTGGTGGTAGTCGAGTCCGTGGTTGTGGTCGCCACGCCATGATCCGTTGCGCTCGAAGTCTCCGACTGAAGCCTGGGTTGAGCGCTTTGGGCAATGCCTATCAATGCGCCAATGAGCACAAGCGCCCCAAGAATCGACATGGGTGCAAATCGCCAACGTCGAGAACCAAATCGATTCACCACATCGATCATCCCCCCAATGCCGCTACAAGTGTCCCCGAGGAGCACAAAGGCGGACAATTCCACCGGGCATAGCGCACGTGCACCTCAGCCCCGGCGTTCAAGGGTACCTCCTTCTGGCGTCACCCCCGGTTGAGCGCATTGGTCCGAGCCGGCTACCAATACCGCCGGTCCTGTTACTCCGCGCGGTTCAGATCGAGCGGATGGCACCTCCGTCCACTGGGATCATTGCTCCTGTGACGTAGGACGCGGCGGGAGATAGCAAGAACGCGGCAACTCGGCCGAACTCCTCTGGTTCCCCGTATCTGCGCAATGGGATGTGCTCCGACTGCCGGGCGCGAACCTCCTCGGGATCGCCAGCGAGAGCATCGATCTCGCGGACTCGGTCGGTGGCGATCCGGACTGGCAGAAGTCCATTGACCCGGACTCCAGCGGGGCCGTGCTCATCCGCCAGCGTCTTCACAACGCCCGCGAGTCCGGGGAATAGGCCATTTGAGATGGCGAGGTTCGGTAGCGGTACGCGTACCGACGAAGCCAGCACGAAGAGGAGTGATCCGCCAGTCCCCGCTGGAAGGCTTGTTACCTCGCCGCCTAACTCCGCTGCGATGACGCGAGCGAGGCGAACAGCCCCGAGGAAGACGCTTTCGAATGCGACGCGCCATGCATCGTCTGTTGTGGTCGCGACACTCCCGGTCGGTGTCCCCCCCACGCTTATGAGCGCCCCATCCAGCCGGCCATAGCTCTCCTTCGCGGCTGCGATGAGCCGACCAGGCACGGCGGGATCCGCATTGTCCGCGACGATCCAGGTGGGGTTCGCCGCCGTGCTGCTTTGCCCCAGGCGATCTGCTGCCGCTGACGCCGTGGCCTCATGAGGGGAGGCTACGACGACCTGAGCTCCCTCTCCGATGAGTGCCTGGGCCGCGGCGAAACCAAGGCCGCGGCTGCCTCCGGTCACGAGATAGACCCTGTCACGCAATTCGAGATCCACCGGTGCATTGTGGCTCAACACTGTGGAGATTGAGACTCCATGGGTGTTGCGCCGAGGTGAAGCGTTACCGTTCTCTCTTGCACGCTTGTTGTCTCGGACACGTTCCCGGTGGTCAGGCTCCGCTGACTGACCGTCTCGTGGCAAGCTTCGTCGTCGACTTCCTGCCTGGAGGACGTTCCGACCAATGCGAGTCGCGATTCTCGATGACTACTTTGACAGCCTCAGAACGCTCCAATGCTTCGAGAAGCTCGGGAGCCACGACGTCACGGTCTTCACGGACCATGTGCAGGACGTCGACGTACTCGCCGAGCGACTGGCGGATGCTGAAGCGCTGGTGCTCATCCGAGAACGGACGCAGATCCGGCGAGCGCTCCTCGAGCGCCTGCCCAACCTGCGCCTCATCAGTCAGCGCAGCGTCTACCCTCACATCGACATCGATGCATGCACCGAACTGGGCATCGTCGTCGCCTCCAACTCGCACAGCGGGTCGCCGTCGTATGCGGCATCCGAACTCACCTGGGCGCTGGTCCTGGCCGCGATGCGGAAGCTGCCCGAGCAGGTGGAAGCGCTCCGTCGTGGTCGATGGCAGACGGCCATGGGACGGACCCTGAGGTCCAAGGTTCTCGGAGTCTACGGCTTCGGGCGAATCGGACAGGTCGTGGCCGGCTACGGCCGGGCTTTCGACATGGACGTCCTGGTCTGGGCCAGAGAGTCGTCGCGTCAAGCCGCGGCGGAGGCGGGATATCGGATGGCAGCCTCCAAGGAGAGCCTCTTCGAGTCGTCTGACGTGCTCAGCCTCCATATGAGGCTCGTGGAGGCCACTCGGGGAATCGTCAGCGCGACGGACCTCGCACGAATGAAGCCCGATGCGCTCTTCGTGAACACGAGTCGGGCGGGCCTCGTCGAGCCCGGGGCGTTAGCCGACGCGCTTCGTGCTGGGCGGCCCGGCATGGCAGCGGTGGACGTCTACGAGCAAGAGCCGGTCGTCGGTGGGCAGGAACCGTTGCTGACCCTTGACAACGTCGTGTGCACCCCGCACCTGGGCTACGTCACCCTCGACGAGTGGGAGATTCAGTTCTCGGACATCTTCGACCAGATAAACGCCTACGCAGACCGAACGCCGACCAATGTGGTCAACCCCGAGGTCCTCACTCACCCGAGGCCGTGGGTCGCTTGACCACCGTCCTCGAGGATTCGAGGACTTCCCTATGTGACCGTGAAATCCGAAGTGGATGTCGCGGTGCCGCTCTGCGTCGTCACTTGGATCACTCCGGTCGTAGCACTGGAGGGTACCGTCACGACAAGCCGGTTCGCCTCATCGCTGGTGATCGTTGCCTTGACACCGTCGAAGGTGACGGAGCGGGCGTGCCTGAGGTTGGCACCACTGATGACAACCTTGGTGCCCGGAGGACCTGAGGTCGGTTTGAAGCTGTCGATGGTGACAGGGTTCGGGCTCGCCACGACCGACCATGCCGTGCCGTCCCAGGACTCGATCTGGGTCTTACCCTTCAACGTGATACCCACCGCCACGCAGCTGTTCGTGTCGGCACAGGAGACGCCACCGAGCCCATCGGAACCAGGGTTCGGGACAACGGACCATGCCGTGCCGTTCCAGGTCTCGGTGAGAGGTTTCGATGGGCGGTGGTAGCGGACCACGAAGCCCACGGCCGAGCAGAAGATCGTCCCGGTGCACGACACGCCCGTCAACACGAAGTTTATTTGAGAGCTGTCAGAAGTATTAGACCAAGCGATGCCGTTCCACGTCTCGGACAGGGGCTGTATATCCCATTGCGGGAAGACCTGGTAGTCGCCCACCGCTACGCATTCGGTCGAGCTCGCGCAGGACACTGCGTACGTGGTGCTGGTGTACACCCCAGGGTTCGAATTCAAGCTGACCGACCAGGTCGTGCCGTCCCAGGACTCGACCAACGGGGTGCTCCCGGCTTGGCCCGCGGCCATGCAGACGGTCGAACTCGTGCAGGACACTCCTTCAAGGGAGTTTTCATTCGGAGGGCTCGGGACGATCGACCAGGCCGTGCCATCCCATGACTCGATCAACGTTTCATCCGGTAAGTAGCTTGCGCCCACCGCCATGCAATCGGTCGTTGCGGTGCACGACACGCCGCTCAAGGCATCGGAGCTGCCGCTCGTATTGGGGCTCGGGACGATCGACCAGGCCGTGCCATCCCAGGATTCGACAAGGGTCTGCTCCACATTCGAGGACTCGTAGTAGTCGCCAACCGCAACGCAGCTGACAGAGCTCGTGCAAGAGACGCCATGGAGGAAATTGGCACCAGAGGGTTCGTTGGGACTCGGTGAGACCGACCAGGCAACCCCGTTCCAGGTCTCGATCAGGGTGTGATCAGTTGCACCGACGTAGGAGCCAACCGCGACGCAGTAGATCGAGCTGGTACAAGAGACGCCCACCAACCGGTTCTGGACGACATTGTGCCTGCTTGACGCCTGAACGACAGAGGAGGCAGACGAAGCTGCCTCTGCGGTTCCGACATCGATCGCCACACTCAACGAACCGATGCTCAGACAGGACGCGAGGATTGTCAAGCAGCGGATACGAGACCCTCGGAGCCCGGCACCGGCACCTCCGCGGTCAGTGCTTGAAGGCCCGTCGAAACAGTGAGCGAGCTTCATGGTATTCCCCCTTCTTCGGCTCTCTCCGATGGCGAATATCGAGGAGCAGCGAGGCAAACCAAGGTGAGGCGAACCCAGCTCTCCGGCGATGGGTTCGGCCAAACATCGCATGGTGCGAGAAGCGTGCCCCAGCCGCCTCCCAGGATTCTGCCCGCCCAGCTCCTTCGAGGCAACCCCCCTTTTGAGGCGCTCGGCACCTGCTCCGGTCGACGTGACGGCGCGAGGACGCCCGCCCGGTCGATCACGAGCTCGGGCGAACTACCCGGCTCAGGTGGTCGAGCGTGGATCGTGTATGAGACAAGGTGCTCTGGATTCCGGCAGGTCATCATGCGAGGGAGCGGAGTGACGGTCCCAGGAAGCTGCTCGATGAGAGTTGTCTTCACGAGGTCGATCCGAACCCAGATCAGCTCAGGCTCCTATCGCCTGCGTCCACGTTCTTGTTCATCGATTCGTCGACACTGGGCGGACATTCGGCGGACTGACTGCACCATCACCCCTTCCGAACTGGATAACAGGATCGGTTCTCACCGAGGTCCCCGGCCTCGTCCTCATGGCTCCGCCTATGAGTGCGTCCGCCGCGAAGGAAGGATCAGCATTGCCTTTTGCAGTCTGGTCCGCTCCCATTAGCGTGACGGGATCGTGGTTCGTCAACCCGGCACGCTGATCCTGTTGCACGGCTTTGGGTCCTCCTTCGATCACAACTGGCGCCAGAGCGGCTGGGTCGACATCCTGGCTGACTTCGGCGTGACCGTCCCTCCCATTGACCTACCGGGTCACGGCTCCTCGTCGCGGCCGACCGATCCGGCGGACTACGCCGATGCGGATGAGGAGGTCCGCCGTGCCCTCCCGGCCGACAGACCGATCGGAGGGGTCGGCTTCTCAGCTGGGGCAGAGTTGCTCTTGCAACTCGCCGTCGCCGAGCCAGAGCGATTCGATCGGATCGTCCTTCTCGGGCTCGGAGACAATGTGTTCGAGCCACGCGACCCCGCCGTACTGGTGGCTGCGCTCGAGAGCAGCGAGGAGCCTGAGGACGTTCAGGCTCGGTTGTTCCGCCGCCTGGCCCAGTCGGCGGGCAACGACCCGAGAGCGCTCTCGGCCTTCCTTCGTCGGCCCCGCCGACCGGTCACCGAAGAAGAGCTGTCGAGGCTGCATTCTCCGATCCTGGTGGTGTTGGGCGAGCGGGATCCGGCGGGACCTGCGGACCGGCTGCTGGGGGCGCTGCCATCAGCCTCGTTGGTCATGCTTGCGGGCGTCGACCACTTCGCCACGCCGTCGGACTTCGGCGCCATTGACGCGACGGTCAAATTCCTCGAGCTGTGATGAGGCCGACGGTCCGTGACTTCGACGAGCCGATAGGTCAGCGGATCCGGGCGTCGACGAGCCCTTCAACCTCCATCGACACCCGCTCTGCGCCGCTGTCCCTGCGAGTCCTCGCGTCAGCGGTGGATGGTAAGCAGTCCGAGGCGGCGGTTTGGGAATCTGTTGGGAACCTCTCGCCGAACTTCGCGTGGATCTGAACGGGTCACCCGGACTTTTGAGTGTCCGAACAACAATTGCGACGGACGCTGGCCAACCGTGCCGACGACGGCCAGGGTTCGTTCACCGCCTCATTGATCCTGCACCGCACGTATGTCGTCGAGACGGGAACGCAACGTGGCGGAGAAACGCCCACTTTGATCGACGATGGGATCCCGTTTCCCCGCTTCATGACGGCTCAGGAGACGCTTCCGCCGTATTCATCCCCCGTCAATCCCGCTGACTTTGCCGCTTCGAAGCCGGGGTGAGTCGGTCCCACCGGGCTGTGAGCGGCACCGCCTGCTTGCGCGCTACGTTGCCCTCATGCCCGCCGTGCCGGTGATCATTGAGGCGGCGATCAACGGGGTGACCACAAAAGAACGCAACCCGAATGTCCCTCGCACCCCTGAGGAGATCAGTATCGACGCGCTCGCCTGCCTGGAGGCCGGAGCTGCCATCATCCACAACCACATTGACCTCTTTGCGGTGAGCGAAGAGGAGGCTGCAGAGAGATACCTCGAAGGTTGGCGGCCGGTCCTCGGCGCTCGACCGGACGCCTTGCTCTACCCGACGATCCACTTCGGGAGCTCAATGAACTACGAGCATCTCATTCCTTTGGCCGAGAGCGGGATGGTGCGTATCGGCCTGACCGATCCGGGATCGGTCAATCTCGGCGGCGTCGGCGATGACGACATCCCACGCGGATCATTCGTCTACACGAACTCTTTCGACGTGATAGCCCGGGGCTTTGGGATCTGCACGACCCATCGGCTGGGACCGAGCCTGGCAATTTACGAGCCCGGGTTCCTACGCACGACTCTCGCGTGGTGGCGAGCGGGTCGATTGCCCGCCGGCGCCATGATCAAGCTGTACTTCGGCGCCGAGAGGGGTCTGCTCGGCGCGCCATTCGGGCTTCCGCCGACCGTATCGGCGCTCGACGTCTATCTCGAGATGCTCGACGGCTGCGACTTGCCCTGGGCGGTATCGGTGGTAGGGGGCGATGTCACCGATTGCGAAATCGCTCCGGTCGCCCTCGAGCGCGGAGGGCATCTCCATCTGGGCCTCGAGTTCTACGGCGGGCCAGGTACACCCACCAACGCTGAACTGGTGGCCAGGGCCGTCGAACTGTGTGGAGTCGCCAAGAGGCCTGTCGCCACTCCCCAGGAGGCGGGCGTGATCCTCAGGCTCCCGCGAGCGGCGTCGCAAACCACGCCTCCGCGGTAGGGGTTGCCGACGACTGTCTCCGGCCGTCCAGATCGACGGCACGACAGACCTTCTCGATGCAAACTTTCGGCCACGATCCCGATCGCGCGCTTCAAACGCGCACGATCGGGAAGATCAATGGGCATGACACAAGGGCCCCTGGCCCTGCACCCGTCGGCAATTCCTTGCCATGGTGGGTGGCGGGGCGATCGGGTGTGCGCTGAGCGCTCTTCGTGGCCGCTCAGGCGACTGACGCTGCCGGAGACGTCCTCGCGACCTCGCCCGCGGTCCGCGTGAAACTCGTCAGGGCATGACGCTCGGCACCCTCACGGCCTTCGAGGCCGGCTTCCGCCGTGCACTGGGCCGAGCCGTCAGCTCCGAAGCGATTTCAGCCAATCGTCGAGGATCCGGTTCACGTCGTCGGCTCGCTCCTGCTGGATCCAGTGTCCGCAGTCGGGGAGAACATGGCTGCCGCGAAGGTACGGAAGGGTCTCGTGAAAGCGGGCGAGGGCGCCCCCGCCCCACATCGTCGGACCGTCCTTCTCGCCACCGATGAACAACGCCGGCACCTGAATGGGCTGTCCCTTCCAGGGCTGGAGGTCGTGCCAATCGCGGTCGACGTTCCGGTAGCGGTTGAGCGGTCCCCGGACGCCGGTGCGCTCGAACTCCTCCACATAGAAGCCGAGGTCTGTCTCACTCAGCCAGGCGGGTAAGGCCTCGGAGACGGGAAATCGGTCCCGCATCATTTTTCCCTTCGCCACCGTCGCCATCGTCCCGCCGTCGGGGCTCGCCGTCATCTCTCCCGAAGCCCCGAGGTAGAAACCGCGCAACCACGACCGCACGTCGAGCTCGATCTCTCGCTCAGCCCTTCCCGGCTCCTGGAAATAGTTGATGTAGAACTCCTCCTCTTGGCCGGTCACCTGGCTGGCAGCGTCGGCCATGATGGCGAACGCCTCGGTGGGCCGCCGGCCGCCCGGCGGGTTGTAGGGGACGCTGAGCATGGCGACCGCAGTGAAGACGTCGGGCCGGAGCAGGGCAGAGTTCGCGGCGATCGGCGCGCCCCAGTCGTGACCGATGACGATCGTGGACGCGCGAGGACCGGCCAGCGCTTCTACGACCCCGAGGTTGTCGCTGACATGCTGGAGCATTCCGTAGGCCTCGACTTCGAGCGGCGCCGACGAGCGGCCATAACCCCGCACGTCGATGGCCACCGCTCTGAATCCTGCGCTGGCGATGACGGGCAGCTGGTGCCGCCACGAATACCAGGACTCGGGGAAACCGTGCACCAGAAGGACCAGGGGCCCCGAGCCCTCTTCGACACAATGGATCCTCGTACCGCGAGCGTCGACGACCTGATGTCTCATGTGGCGCAGGCTACGCGTCGGGGACGACGTCGGATGCTCCGGCATCGAAGCCGCTGTCTCGCGCCCCTGGACCAAGAGCGGCGTTGCGATCGCATCATGCGGTTCGTGCGCCGTCCCGCGCGCCTCGTTTCATCTTGACGAGCGCAGTGACCCAACACGATAATGCCGCCCCATTTGAAACGGAGGGGGCACGTTGCATGGCTAGTCACATGTTCTCGCGCGTTGGTGCGGACAATGTTCGTCGGGCGGCAGCACTGATCTCAATGATCTCGTTGATACTCTTGGGGACGACGGTCCAAGCGAGCATGGCGTCCGCCAGCTCGGGGCCGTATCCAAACGGCACGATGTTCGTTGCCGACGAGAACTGCGCCTGCGTGTGGGAAGTGCCTGCCGGAGGCGGCAGCCCGTCACTGTTCGCAGGCGTGGGCGAAAGTCCGCAGGATGTCGTGTTCGACAGTGCGGGAGACCTCTTCTGGACTCAGGCCCAGGACGGGACAGTCGACGAGTTGGTGCCTGGCGGTTCCCCGCACGTCGTGGCGTCGGGGTTCAGCTCGCCGTGGGGGATCGCGGTCGACGGCTCGGGTGATATCTATGTCGGCGCGTTCGGAGGTCCCGGTGGTCAGCCCGAAGGCCTGTACGAGATCCCATCCGGGGGGTCGCCGACGTTCGTCACGGGTGCGTACGGGGTGTTCACCAGTCTGGCCGTCGACGGGAACGGCAACCTGTGGGGCGCGGGCGGCTCGGCTGAGTTGGTGCTCATCCCTCACGGTTCGACCACCGGCGAAATCGTGAGTGTGCCCGGCTACGGGTACATCAACGGGGTCCGGCTGGACGCCGCCAACGACCTGTACGCCTCGACCGGCGGTGATGTGGCCGTGGAGCTACCGACCGGTTCGACCACCCCGACCACCTTCGGCTCGGGTATCTCCTACACGGAGGGCGTCGCCGTCGACGGCTCCGGCAACGTCTTCGTCGGCCAGTCCTCGACCGTTCCCGGGTACGGGAAGGTCTACGAGATCTCAGGCGGCGTCCAGAGCGTCTACGCGTCGGGCGGTCTGGCGACCACCGGCGGACTGGCCTTGTGGCCGGCGCAAATTCCTACCTCCCGGCCGTCGTCGTCGGTGGCGTTGACGTCGAACAGCCCGACGACCGTGAGCACCCAGACGAGCGTGACGGTCACGGCAACGGAGAGCACCGGGGGAAGCGGCGCGGTCCAGTTCGACGACAACGGGAACCCGATCGGCGGCCTCGTCGCCGCCGTCGGCGGTGTCGCCCAACTGACGACGGCCCTGCCGGCTGGACAGAACAGCCTCACCGCCACCTACCTCGGTGACTCCTCGGTCGCACCATCCGTCTCGAATGCACTGAGCTTCACCTCCACCGCCGTGCCCACGACGACCACGCTGACCTTGCCGGGCGGCAAGAAGGTGAAGGGTGACGGCCAGGTCACGGTTGACGTGTCGGTCACCGGTTCCGGGGGAACGCCGTCAGGCAATGTGGACTTCTCCGTCAATGGGAACTACGTCACCTCTGGAAGCCTGGACAACAGCGGACACACAAGCGTCATCTTCGGTCCCACTCCCGGAACCTCGACCGTCACCGCCACCTATACGGGCGACAGCGTCTTCGCGGGCTCATCGAGCAACACAGGGACCTTCAAGACCGTCGCTCCGTACATCCCCAACTTCTCCACGAACGTCCACGACGGAGCGCCCAATTCCACCGGGGCGGTCAAAGTGAAGATCAAGGTCACGGTGATGGGAGTGCCCGTCGAACCGGCACCCACCGGAAGAGTGACGGCGAACAGCGGCTTCAGTTGTAGCTCTCTTTCTGCGCTCAGTGGCACCCGCAACTCCGTTTCGACGTGCTCCGCAAAGGTGCCGAGTGGCTTCTACCAGTCCGTGAACATCAGCTATCACGGAAACTCGGTCTATGACGCGGGGACCACCTCGGCCTTCGTGGACAACGGGGGAGGCTGAACTCAGAGCATGATCATCGGGCGTCCCAGACGCGGAGGCCGGCCCGGCTCAGGGTCGTCGGAATCACGCGGAACGACGCGTCGATCTCCTGCACGGTCTCCACGACGCGACGACGAGACGCCACATCCGCGCCGCAGAGGAGGGTGACGCTGCCTCCGTCACCGCCGGCGCCGTTGACCTTCCAACCGAGTACCCCATGGGCCGCGGCCACGTCGATCAGAGACCCTGCTCTTTCGCCGACGAGGCTGGGATGGAGCATCCGCTGGACGTCGGTGTTGCGGCTCATGGCGCGGCCGAGCGCGGCGAAATCGGCGGCCAGCACGGCGTCGCGTGCGTTGGCCGCGGACTGCCGCAGCTGCTCGAGGTAGTCCTCGGCATCCACCGAGCCAGAGGAGAGCGTTGCGATCACACGCGTATGGAGCTCCGAGGAGACGTGCGCGCCTCCGAGATGGACGAGCACCAGCCGGCGGTCGAGCGCCTGCCACGCCGTCTCGGGGAGCGTCAACTGCGTCAGCGACGCGTCGGGGTACGACGTGACCTCGATGTAGTTGATGCCACCGAAAACCGCACAGAGCTGATCCTGCACCCCCGACTCCATTCCGAGCCGTTCGGATTCGATCCGATGGGCGAGCGCAGCAATTTCCGAGGGAGTTCTCCGGCCGGGAGTCAGCGCATCGAGTGCGCCGATGAGCGCCACGGTCGCAGAGGCAGATGACCCGGTCGATCCACCGGGCGGAGCCTCGGAGAAGAGCGACACCTCCACCGCCACGTCCTCGGGTAGGCCGATCTCGTCGACGGTCGCCTCCAAGAGGGGATGGCGGCCGGCGGGAGAACCGGGATCGTACACATAGCGCTCGTCGTAGTTTCCGGCCTCCAGGACGATGCGATCCGCCACGTCGTCGACCCGGTACACCGTGAGCCGAACCTGTACCAAGGGCGACACCGCGATGTTGAAGACCTGGCCGTGGCCGGCGAACCAGGTATCGGTCCAGCCGCCGTTGTCGCAGACGCGGATCGGTGTGGCGGCGTGCACGATGCGAATCGGGCTCGGCGGATCCTCCACCCGATCCATGATGGGGTCATCGTCGGACACCGGCAGGCAGCTGCTCAGGGCCCGATCGGCGCCCGGGTCCACATCAGCGCCGATGGAGATGACTTTGTCGACGGGTCCTCCGCACGCCTTCTCCTCGTCACCGACAAGACCGTTGTCCTCTTAACATGGAAATGTCATCTTCACATGCGAAATGCGATGGAAATGCCAGTTTCACATCAGACCGCCGATGCCGAGCAAGCAAACGACGCCATGGAATCATTGGGTTCGGCCGAACACGAGGATGTGGTCGTCGTGCGTCGGCCGCGGAGCGGTCTTCACGCCATCCTTGCCATCCACTCGACACGGTTGGGTCCGTCGCTCGGGGGCGCCCGCTTCTACCCGTACTCCGACTTCGACGCCGCGCTCCACGATGTCCTGCGCCTCTCTCGTGGCATGACCGCGAAGGCGGCCTTGGCCGGGCTCGAGCAAGGTGGGGGGAAGTCGGTCATCATCGGCGACCCGGATCTCATGAAGTCTCCCGAGCTCATCGACGATTTCGCGGCTGCGGTCGACAGTCTCGGGGGCCGATACATCACGGCCGAAGACGTCGGCACCACGCAAGGCGACATGGACCGCATCCGGCGGATCACCCACCACGTCGGCGGGACCTCGGTGTCGGTCGGAGGCTCGGGCGACCCGAGTCCGCTGACTGCTTGGGGAGTCGTGTGCTCCATGGTGGCGGCGGCGGCTCATCGTTGGGGAACGGACCTGACGGGCAGAACGGTGTTGATCCTCGGAACGGGGAAGGTCGGTGGTGAGATCGTCCGCCTCCTGGTGCAGCGCGGCGCAACTGTGATCGCCTCCGACGTTCATGCGGACCACGGCGCTCGGGCCATGCGGGATGGGGCTGTCCGTCTGGTGGAGCCCACACTGGCACTCGCCACTCCAGCCGATGTCCTCTGTCCTTGTGCCCTCGGAGGCATCATCACTCGCGCCGTCGTGCCCGAACTCCCCTACGAGATGATCGTCGGTGCAGCCAACAACCAGCTCCAGACCACCGATGTGGCCCAGGACCTTCATGACGCCGACATCCTCTATGTCCCTGACTATCTGGTCAGTGCCGGCGGAATCATCAACATCGCCGAGGAATCCCGCGGTTACGACCTGGAGCGTGCGCATCGCTCGGTGGAACGCATCGGCACCACCACCAAGACAGTGCTCGAGAGAGCACGAGCGCGAGGGATCCCCCCGATCGTCGTGGCGGAAGAGATCGTCACCGAGCGATTGGCGCCTTCGCCGTAGTCGGATCGCAGGACCGGAGGTCGCTCGAAGGGGTGGGCCGCCGCGTCGCTGGGCTGCGAGTGCCCCGTGGGAGGGGGCGACATGACAGCGAGAACCTCCACAAGAGGGATCAGGTCGGCGTCGGAGGGCGCCGGACGGAAGGGACGATGTACCCCTTGGCTAGGGACACCCCTCCCTGATCCCTCCGGTCCGGCGCCCGTCCGAAGTGTCCGCCGAGGGTCCTGGACGGGCGGCGTCCATGAACCCACGCCCGCTCATCGCGGCGGACGACGATGGCGGGGAGCCCCGAGCAGCGCTCAACGATCTCGGCGTTCATTCACAGGTCGGAATGGCGTATGACGATCTGGTCGGCTCGTTTCGGTGTGCCTGATCGCTCCTTTCCTGGGTCCTCGAACGGTCGCCGCTCGCTCTATCAATACAGAGCGTCAGCCGGTCGAAATGCGTTACAGCGAGTCGACCTCCGAGATCTCATGGGCGCAGTGACAACGGGAACTGGCGCCCCACGTGGAATTCGGCTCGCCACCGTGGCAACGTGACGCCGTGAAACGGAGGGGGAGAATGTCGGCGCGTTTCACAGCTTGCATTGAGCTTGAAATAACTGCGCTGTCGTGACCGGGAATCGTTCGAACGTCCGGCGGCCGCTGCCCGAGTTCCCGCGGCTCGTGCATAGGGCACAAGACGGCGACGACCATGCCTTTGCCCTTCTTTGGCGTCACTTCAATCCGATGGTGTTGCGGTACCTGAGGGTCATGGCGGGCTCTGCGTCAGAAGATTTGGCCGCCGAGACGTGGCTCCAAGTGGCGACGAGTATCCGCGTCTTCGAGGGGGACGAACCCGGGTTCCGCTCGTGGATCTTCACCATCGCCCGGTACCGGCAGATCGACTGGCACCGAAAGCGGGGTCGCCGCCTGGAGGTCTCGATGGCGACCGCGGAGAACGATCTGACGACGGGCAGCGACGAGACGTTCGAACTGACGGATGAGAACATGAGTCTCGAGAGGGCTCTGGCGACGATCGCATCGCTGCCTCCCGATCAAGCCGAGGCTGTCACGCTGAGGATCGTCGCCGGACTCGATGTGGCTCGGGTGGCGGACATGATGGGGCGCTCCCAGGGTTCAGTCCGAGTCTTGACGCACAGGGGATTGCGTCGACTGGCGCGCTCCGTGGCGGGCGAACCGGTGGTCAGCGAGCAGAAGAGAGAAGTGTAACGGACGATGGCGGAATCTCGTTTCCAAGAAGAAATGAACGACTGGGAAGACCATCCGGGGTCGATCGAAGCGTTACTGCACGTCGATGCGCAGCTGCACGACGATCCACTCGGGTACACCACATGGGAAGCCTCCGGACCGCTGGCCGGACTCCTCACCGCGGCGACGTCCGACGAAGGGACGCACGACGCAGAGGCCGAGGCGCGGGCGGTCGCGGGGTTCAGCGTCGCCAGAGCCCTCGACGACGACAACTTCTACGGTCGTGGCCGTAAGTCCGGCAAGCAGCGGCGCACCGTGAGGCACGCGGCGCTGGCCGGTGTCCTGGCCGCGGGAGTCCTGTCTGCGACCAGCGGTCTCGCGGCCGCGGCGCACACTTCGGTGGTGAAGGTGGTCTCCGACATCGCCGATGGGCTCAGCTCGAGCGGACCGGCCCACGGCCAATCACCCGGATCGGTCACCTCGCCGTCCACGACTCCCAACCCGAGCGGAGCTGGGGGCGACCTGACCCGCGTTGCGGCGTCCGACACGGCACCTTCATGTCATGCGGGCGTCGATCCGTCAGTGTCCGGCAGCGCGTCTGCCAACGCCTCCTGCGGCTCGGTGTCCCATCGAGCGCGTGGAAACCCTGCACCCACCACCAACGGAGGCCGGGCGAAGCGGGCTAAGGACCCCGGCGCAACGATGCGGGCGTCCGGTCCTGGGGACTCGTCGACGGTAGGAGCGAAGCTGCGGTCGAAGTCCGCCGGCGGAGCAGCCGCCAATTCGCGATCCGGTTCGCACAAGACGTTCTCGAGTGGATCAGGATCCGGCGGTGGTTCTGTCTCCGGTGGTGGCTCGGGATCGAAGACCGGCAATGGCACCGGCGTCGGAACACACCCGGTGGGACACCTCCATCACCATCACCACCGGCACCATGTCGACATCGGCGTGGGGGACTCGCCCTCGGGCGGAGGGTGATCGCAATCGCAACCGGGCGAAGCCGCGGTGTCGTCCATCGACCGAGCCGAGCACCGAAGCGATGCCCCACGATTCTCTGGCCTCACGTCACATCGTCGCGAAAGGCCTGCCAGGTCGGGAGCGCCTCCGGCAGCTCGCCCTTTCCGGTGGCGCTGGCCGGCCAGTGCGCCGGTGCCAGCCCGATCGGTCGCTGGAGCATGTCCGCTCCGTAGAACAGGAGGTGACGACGTCTGACGAAGAGCCAGACCCCGTCGCGTCGCTCGTAGACGTCGTGGTACTGGATCGACTGTACGACCCACTGTTCACCCATTTCGATCTCTCCCCGGCACGAGACGATTCCGGTGGCGTGGTCGTCGTCCACGATGTCGATCACGTGATTGGCGACGTGGAGGATCGTGACGCCGAGGTCGCGCAATTGCTCGGTGAAGTTGTTCCTCAGGGCATCGCGACCGACGTGACGGCGGCCCACCCTCACATCAGGCACGAAGAGGCCGACCAGAGTGTCGAGGTCGCGGGCGTCGAGCGCGATGGCATAACGGCTCGCCAGCTGACGGATCTGCTCGTGGGCCAAAAGCCAGGAGACCGGGTCGAATCCGGTTCCGCTCACGACAAGTATCCCAGTTCTTGGGCCAGGTCTCGTAGCTGGAGGTACGACCCGTTGTCGTAGTGCTGCTGACCGGTCGTTGCGAACCATGCCACCACACGGCCGACGACCTGCGGTGAGATGCCTCGCCCGGCGACGAAGGCCAGGTCTTCCGAGGCGAGCGCCCTCTCGGTCGCAACGAAACCCGGATTGAGATTGAAGGCGCGCACACCGGCATGGCCGCACTCGAGTGCGATCATGTCGGCGATTCGATGGAAACCGGCCTTCGTCACCGCGTACGACAGGGCCCAACCGCCTTCGCCCACGGGACGATGTGGAGTGCGCTGGCCGGCTTCACTGCTGATGTCGAGCACAAGACCGGTGCCGCGGCCGACCATGTGGGTGACCGCGCGCTGTGTGAGCAGGAGTGGCGCGGTGACGTTGCCCACGACCCGGCTCGCCAGCTCGCCCGGTTCGGTCTCGAGGAACCTGTCCTGGCCTCCGGGGCCGACATAGATGGCGTTGTTGACGAGGACGTCGAGGTGCCCCAGACCGGCCACTGAGGCGTCGACCGCATCGGACAGTGCATCGAGCTCGAGCACGTCGAGCGGAATGGAAACGGCGCGCCGGCTGAGTCTCTCGATCGCCGAGGCGGTCGACTCGAGGCTGCCTGGCAGTCTCGTGCCCCGAATCGGATCGAATGCGGTCGGATCACCTTCGTGCACCGTCCGGGCAGTGATGGCGACGTCGAAGCCCTTGTCGGCGAGCGCGATGGCGATTGCTCGCCCGATTCCGCGGCTCGCGCCGGTCACCAATGCGGTCAGGGAGGCGGTCTCCGACCGGTCGCTCACGGCCGATCGGACAGGTCGGGAGCCCATGGCGCGCCGTTGATGTGACTGCCGCCGTCGACGAAGAGCGTGTTGCCGGTGAGGTAGCGGGCGTCGTCGCTGGCCAGGAACACGGCCACCGGCGCGATATCCGTCGCGGGGTCACCCATACGGCCCATGGGGTTGGCCGCGTCGGCCATCACCTCGAGCTCAGGGTTCGCTGCGAAGACCGCTCGGGATGCGGCGGTCTTCGCAGCGGGGCAGATGGCGTTGGCCACGATCCCGTGGGGGGCCCACTCTCGCGCCGCGGTGCGGGTGAGCGTGCGAAGAGCCTCCTTGGCACAGTTGTACTCGAGTGTTCCGATGTGCGCGTTGACACCGTTGAGCGAGCACATGTTGATGATGTTCCCGCGTCCCTGCGCGCGCATGGCGGGCAAGGCCGCCTGCATGGCCCAGAGCGGGCCCAGCAGTCCAACCTCGAGTCCGCGGTCCATCTGTTCTCTCGTCTTGTGCTCCACGCGGCTCAGACTTCCGCCGCCCCACGCGTTGTTCACGAGGATGTCCACCGTGTCCCAGCGATCGACCGCAGTGGCGACCATGGCTCGGACGGCCGATTCGTCGGCCACGTCAACGGTCATGGCGACCGTCTCTGCCCCGAACTCCGCGGCGATCTGCTCGGCCACCTCGACGCCGCGCTCCTCGTTGAGCTCGGCCACGAGCACCCGCGCTCCTTCCCGGCCGAACTCCTGGGCGATGGCCCGACCGATCCCGTCACCTGCACCGGTCACGATCGCAACTCGATTCTGCAGTCGACCCATTCCTCCTCCTCGGACTGGAACGTGATGGGGCTGGACCCACTCTGGTCCAACTCGCAGGTCATTGCATCCGACGGCATCGCGAACGTCGCGCCGCCGATCAGGGTTCTTCCCGTACCCCCACCAGCTCGAGACGCACGCTGATCTCGGGATAGACCCGGATCATGAGCATGCTGGGCGGCTCCATCCCGAATTGGCGGATGTCGAAGACGTCCTCACCGGAGAGGACGACCTCGTCGCGGTCGAAGCGAATCGCCATGTCGTGTTCGAATTTCAACGTGCGTCCGTGGAACGTCACCTCCCCGGTGACGAGGTACGCCCCGTTCACCACCGATGGGGCCACGCCGACCAGCCGGGCACCGATGGTGGGATAGCGCCGCGCATTGATACGCCGCCTCAGCTCACGGTCGTAGAGAAGATTGCCCGACGTCAGCCGGTCGACCGCGAGCTCGAGCTCGCCCGACACCGGTCCGTCGAGATCGAGCGCTCCGTCGTCGGACGCGGCGGCTTGGAACCATCCGGTGATACCACGAGTCTCGGTGTCGATGGGGTGGAGGCTCGAACGTCCACTGACCTGAAGGTACGACCGGGTCGAGTCGAACGTGAAGCGGGCGGTCATGTCTCCCCTCCGGCGGTTTCCGACGGGAATCCAGATCCACGCGCCACGAGCTCGGACCTGACCACCTTGCCGCTGTCGTTCCTCGGCAGGGCGCCGACGAGCGCGATGCGCCGCGGCACCTTGTAGTGGGCCAGCCTCTCCAAGAGGAATGACCGGAGCTCCTCCGCCGTGACCGGCTGGCTCACGACCACCCATGCCGCAACGTCCTCGCCGAGCACACGGTGGGGGACGCCGGCGACGGCGGCCTCGGCGACGGCCGGGTGCTCGAAGAGCGCAGCCTCGACCTCGCCCGGCATCACGTTGTGGCCACCTCGGACGATTTTTTCCGTCAACCGCCCCTCGATCCACAGGAACCCGTCGGCGTCGATCCGACCGAGGTCACCGCTCATCAACCAGCCGTCGTGCCATCGGTTGGCCGAGCCTTCAGGGTCGCACCAGTAGGAGCGGGACCGCCGGGAACCCGCGACGGCGATCTGGCCGACGTCGCCGGGATCGACGTCGTTGCCGTCCAGGTCGAGGATCCGCACACCGACTCCGGGCAGCGGACGACCGACGGACCCGAGGTGCCGCCCGGCGTCGCCCGTCGGCACCGTGCTGACCGCACCGAACTCCGTCATGCCGTATCCGAACAGGACCTCACCCTCGAGACGCTCCCCGAACCGCCGCAACGTCGCCGGCGCGATCGGCGCGCTGCCCACATTGACGACGGCCAGGCTTGAGAGGTCGGCCCCCGCGAACGCCGGTGCGGCAACGATGAGCTCGACCATGGCCGGCACCAGGAAGGCAGCCACCGGACGATCGCTCTGCACGTGATCGAGCCACGTCGCGGCGTCGAAGCGCGGCAGGAACCATCCGCTCAATCCTCCCCGCATCGGACCGCAGACAAGCAGGGAACCGCTGGTCGTCAGAAAGGGAGAGCAGGTGAGGAAGCCGAGTCCGAACCACCGTGAAGGGACGCGGTCGTTCGAGGAGAGGTCACCGTGGCGCACGGCGACACCCTTGGGCTCGCCGGTCGTCCCCGAGGTGTAGACGATGTCGGCGATATCCTCGGGCCTCACGAGCTGCGCCAGCTCCGAGTCGTCGTCGGAGAGGACGTCGGTCCAACCGAGGCCTGTCGTGAGGGCGCTTCCTACGGGCTGATCGGATACCCGGCTGCACAGCACGAAGGTCGGCTCGGCGTGGGCCAAGGCCCGGGTCAGCTCGGAGCTCCCGGCTCGAGCCGGTAGCGGCACCGCGACCCCTCCGGCCTTGTGCACGCCCATGTAGGAGACCAGCCATTCGAGCGGTTCCTCCTGGCCGAGGACGATCGCCACCCGTTCGCCCAGCTCCAGGCCGCGCTCGACCAGGCCCCGGGCGATGCGGTTCGACTGGCGGTGCCATTGTCCGATCGTGAGCTCTTCGCCGTCGGCCAAGTTCCGCCACGCCACTTCGTCCGGGAACGTTCGGGCGAGCCGTGTCAACAGCTCGGTCTGCAACAAAGTCACCGCCGGGTCAGTAGGGCGCGCCGCCCTCGAGGATGCGGCGTGGGTTGTCGACCAACATCGTCGTGATGTCGCTCTCGCTGATCCCGCGCGTTCGCATCGCCGGCAGCACCTCGTCGGAGATGTACGTCCAGCGCCAGGACTTCCAGGCGTCGATCATCGAGCGCGGGAACCAGTCTGCGACGCACATTGCGTCGTGGGACAGCACGACCTGCCCCGCGTGGCCGCGTTCGCACAAGCGGGCGACGGCGTCGACGCGGTCCTGCAATGTGATGCCCGGCACCCCGAAATGGTCGAATCCGAGGAAGGAACCGTTGTCGACGAGGGCGAGGTGGTAGTCCGTGTCGACGGTGCCGCCGCAGTGTCCGATGACGACGCGGGTGAGGTCGACTCCTTCTTCGGCGAAGACCCGCTGCTGCTCGAGCCCCC
This sequence comes from uncultured Acidimicrobiaceae bacterium, assembly GCA_963824445.1. Classification (GTDB taxonomy): domain Bacteria; phylum Actinomycetota; class Acidimicrobiia; order Acidimicrobiales; family RAAP-2; genus Bog-473. The sequence continues at coordinate 589,101 of CAWGPG010000008.1, forward strand.
ACGGCTGCGGAGGGGTCGGGGTGTGCGTGCTGATCGGCACACCGGTGGCCCGGTGGGCGCGGGCGACTGCCCGCAGCACTCGCTCCACGCCGGGCGTGAGGCCGGGGTGGTCGGTGGCGCACTTGAGGATGGCGGCGCGGACCCCGGTCTCCCCGATGCCCTCGGTGACCTCGCGCACGAATACGTCGACCATGGGCTCCTCGCCGCCGAGTACGGTGCCCGGTCCACGGAAGTGGAAGTACAGAGGCACATCGTTGTAGGTGTAGACGCCTGAGGCCACGACGACGTTGATCTCCGGCACCTGCGCCGCGATCGCTGCGATGCGCGGGATGGAGCGGCCGAGGCCGACGACGGTGAGGTCAACCAGCGTGTCGATGCCATGCCGCTTCAACTGGCGCAACCTGGCCACGGCACGGGTGCGTTCCGCCTCCTCGTCCCATTCGTCGGCCGTCTTCTCGATTTCCGGGCTCAGCACGAAGATGTGCTCGTGCATGAGGGTCGAGCCGAGGCTTCGGCTGTCGATCGGCCCGAGCACGGTGTTGACCTGCGGCATCAATCTCCCCTTGCCCGCTCCGGCGGGCCGATGGTAGTTGCCGAGCCGCGCCGGAAAGAACGTGGCCCTACGGCACAATGTCACAGCAGGGCCACAGCGGATGCTGCGAGAGCATCGAGACCCACGTGGTCGGATGGCGAGCGTCCCGAAAGTCCGACGACCGGAGAGCAAGGCCAACACTCCATGTCACGCCCACACCAACCAAACACACCAGCATCGAGGGACCGTGCCCAGGCCCGGGTCCGCACGCTGACACGGGCTGCCATCTTCGCCGCCACTGGCATTGCAGCGTTCATGGGCGTGGTGGTGGCTCGGCAACACCCGGGCTCGAGCAGCCCTTCCAAGACCACCTCGGGAACCGGATCGGGATCCACGGTCACGACCACGCCCTCGACCTCGTCCGGATCGTCGTCCGACTCGTCGTCCGACTCGTCGTCCGACTCCTCCTCGTCCTTGTTCTCAGGCTCGGGCTCGAGTTCCTCCTCGTCTTCAGCGCCGTCGAGCAGCTCGTCGACGCCCTCGGTTGTCTCCGGGGGAACGTCGTCGTGACCACTGCGACCGACGTGGGCGCGCCCGCGCTCACGGTGCGTTCGTTCCGCGCCATCGGAACCACGGCCTCCGTGGTGGTCACCGATCCGCACGTCGCGGACACAGCCCAGTTCACGCTGGCGGAGGAGCTCCACGCCCTTGATCTGGCCTGCAGCCGGTTCAGGGACGACTCTGAGCTGGCTGCGCTGCATGCGGGCGCCGGCGCCCCCGTCTCCGTCACCCCTCTGCTCTACGAGGCCCTCAATGTGGCCTGCCGGGTGGCATACCGCACGGCCGGTGCGGTCGACCCCACGGTCGGCAACGCCGTCATCGCCCTCGGTTACGACCGCGACCTCGACGAGGTTCGCGCTCGCCCAACTCCGACTGCTCCGCGGGTTCTCGGACCGGTCGCTGGATACGGCCACGTGCACCTCGACCCCGACGCCCGCACGGCGCGCATCCCCCGCGGTGTCCACTTGGACCTCGGCGCGACGGCCAAGGCCCTGGCGGCCGATCGGGCGGCCGCGCGCATCGCCCGCGAAATCGACGGCCCGGCGCTGGTGAGCCTCGGCGGCGATGTCGCCGTCGGCGGACCGTTCCTGTCCGGCGGCTGGGCCGTCGGGATCGCCCAGGAATCGTCCACGCCACCCGCAGCCGTCGACCAGGTCGTCGCGATCCATCGCGGGGGGTTGGCCAGCTCCGCTCCTGGCGCGCGCCGCTGGATGGCGGGCGGCCGCAGCGTCCACCACATCGTGGACCCGCACACGGGTGACAGCGCGGACACGTACTGGATGCTCGTGTCGGCAACCGGGAACAGCTGTGTCGACGCCAACATGGTCACGACCGCCGCCATGGTCTGGGGTGAGGCCGGCCTCGAGCGCATCGCGGCCTTCGGGTTGGCCGTCCGCCTCGTGCGCCCCGACGGCCAGGTCGTCTGCCTCAACGGCTGGCCCGATGAGGGCTCGCCATGAGCTCGACCGCCCTGTGGTACGCCACCCGGGCCAGCGGCCTCATGGCGCTCGTCCTTCTCACCGCCACCATGGTGCTCGGACTCACGACGACATCCAGGATGCGAGCACGGAATTGGCCCGGTTTCGCCCAGCAGGAGATGCACCGCCGCATCTCAATCCTGACGGTGGTGTTCGTGGGCATCCACATCCTGACGAGCGTGCTCGACACCTATGTCCACATCGGCTGGGCGGCTGTCGTCGTCCCGTTCACCTCGTCGTACAGCCGGTTCTGGGTGGGTGTCGGCGCCGTCGCCGTCGATCTGCTCCTCGCCGTCTTCGTCTCCAGCCTCCTGCGGTCGCGCATCAGCGCCGGCACGTGGCGCGCCGTGCATTGGCTCGCCTACGCGTGCTGGCCGGTGGCGCTTGCTCACACCTTCGGCATGGGGACGGACAGCCGCGAGGTTTGGGTCGTCATTCTGGGGGTGGTGTGCGTGGCCGCCGTCGCCGCCGCCCTCGCCTGGCGCGTCCAGGCGTCGGCCCGTCAGGCCTCGACGCGCACGACGCACGCCATGGCTCCGAGCGCTCCGCCGAAGCAGTTGGAGCTGGCGGCACGTCCGAGAGGGGCACGCCGGTGACGAGCACGAGCGAAGCCGTGGCGACGGTCGGCCGCTACCGGCTGCTGGGCCACCCGGGCGACCTGGCCGGTCACGTGGCCGCCGTCGGCCCGGTGCCCCTGCCGACGGGTCGCACGCGCGGCCTGGCGCGAGCGCTTCATCGCCGCGCTCGAGTCCTCTGGCCTCGGCGGCCGCGGCGGCGCCAACTTCCCCGCGGCAATCAAGCTTGCCGTTGCCCACAGCGCCGGGCGGGGCGGGACCGTCGTGGTCAACGGCATGGAAGGCGAGCCGGCCAGCGACAAGGACAAGCTCCTCCTTCTTCGCAACCCCCACCTCGTTCTCGACGGCGCCCAGTTGCTCGCCGCCGCAATGGACGCGGCGCGGGTGACAGTGTGCGTCCCCGCAGGGCGAGACCACGTCGCCGCCGCGGTGAGCGCAGCCATGGCCGAGCGCGTCGCAGCGGGCTACTCACCGGTGCCCGAGACGCTCGTGCGCCCGCCCGACCGATTCGTCGCCGGCGAGGAGTCCGCGCTCGTCGGCTTCGTCCGTTCGGGCGTGTCCCTTCCGACCTTCCGTCTCGACAAGGGGGTCCCGCTTCGCATAGGACGCCGCGGCACGCTGGTGCACAACGCCGAGACGCTGGCCCATGTGGCCATGATCGCTCGCACCGGCCCTGAGGCGTTCCGGGTCCATGGGGTGGTCGAGGAGCCCGGCACGACGCTCGTCACCATCTCGGGCGCGGTGGAGCAGGCCGGCGTGGTCGAGATCGACCGCGGCACGCCGCTCGCCGAGATCGCGGCCCGGGCGACGCCGATCGGGTCGCCCCAGGCATTCCTCGTGGGCGGCTACGGCGGTTCGTGGGTCGGTCCGGCCGACTTCTCGACGCCTTATACCTCCATGTCGCTCCGGACGATCGGGGCGACGGCCGGGGTCGGCATTCTCGTCGTGCTCGGGCCGGACGCATGCGGCATCGCCGAGTCCGCACGCATAGCGGGCTACCTCGCTGAGCAGAGCGCCGGGCAGTGCGGTCCGTGCGTCTACGGGCTGCCCGCGGTCGCCGGCGACATGGCGCGCCTGGCCCGAGGACAGGTCGACGCCCATCTGATGGAGCGTCTCGGACGGAGGCTCGCCGAGGTCAACGGCCGGGGGGCGTGCCGCCACCCCGACGGCACCGTGGGCATGGTCCGCAGCGCGCTCTCCGTGTTCGCCGAGGACGTGCGCTCGCACCTGCGCGGCGGGCCGTGTGCGCATGTGAACGGCGCGACGGCACTGCGGTTCCCGCGCCTGTCGGAGGTGGCCTGAACCGTGCTCCGGATCCTGATCGATCCCGTTGCCTGCGACGCGTACGGATACTGCGCCGAGCTGTTACCCGAGGCGATCACCCTCGACGAGTGGGGCTACCCGATCGTCGACGGCACGCCGCTACCGCCGCAGCTGGCCGACGCGGCGCGCCGGGCTGCTCGGGACTGCCCGCGCCGGGCCATCGTGCTGCGCGAGCGCAAAGGCGGCCGCTGAGTCAGGCGGATCACAATGGGGTCGTGGTGACCGAACCCTTCGCCGGTGACGTCCCCCCCGGAGTGGTGACACGACGAGCCACCGAGGCCGACCTCGGACGCGTCGTGGAGCTGATCGCGCTCGGGGTCGTGCCGGGCGCCACCTCGACGGAAGACCCCTCCGACCTGACCCCCTATCGTGCTGCGCTCCGCGAAATCCAGGACACCAGCGGTGCCGTCCTCGTCGCCGAGCTGGACGGCGAGGTGGTCGGCGTCTGCCAGCTCATCGTCTTCCGGCACGTTCAGGTCATGGGCGGACTCTGCGCCGAAGTCGAGTCGGTCCACGTGCACCCCGACCATCGAGGTCGGGGGATCGGCTCCGTCCTCGTCCGCGACGCGGTGTCGCGTGCCCGGACCCTCGGCTGCTACCGGGTCCAGCTCACCTCCAATCGAGCCAGGCCGGAGGCGCACCGCTTCTACGAGCGTCTCGGGTTCGAGCCCTCGCACGTCGGCTTCAAGCTGCGGCTGGGCTGATTTCGGGCGTATCGCTGAGAAGAGCCGCTTGCCTCTGTCACGTAATCATGTAATCTTGTAAGCATGCACGACGACAGAGAAACGATGAGAAGCCGACCCCGCGGCCGGCGACGGACCACGGAGGCGCCCCCGTCGGGGCCGGAGCAAGAGCGCCTGATCTGCGCCTGGTTCCTTGGGCGCGTCCCGGAGGGCTGGTTCGAAGCCAACCCGACGATCACGATCGATCCGGACGAGATCCAAGTGGTCGGCACCCTGGCCTCGCCCCAGTTGGCCGAGGGAGCCGGTGAGGACGAGCGCCGAGTGGCCGAACAGGCACGTATCAGCGGCTTCCGCGAAGAGACCCGCGCCGCCCGCATGCGCATCGCCGACGAAGCCCAGCCGGCCTTCCGTCGCGCCGTCTCGTGGGGAGCCGAGTGCGGCGACAGCCGCGTCCTTTTCACCACGACGGGCGTCCCGGTCATGACGCGGCTGCGCATGGCCGACCGACAGGTGCTCGATACCCTCATTGATGCGGGGGTGGCGCGCAGCCGTAGCGAGGCCCTGGCCTGGTGCGTGCGCCTCGTGGCGCGGCACGAATCGGATTGGATCGAGGAGCTCCGCGCCGCCATGGCCACGGTCGAAGAGGTCCGCAACCGTGGACCCCAGGGCGACCAGGAGGGCTGATTCGAGCACCGGTCCAGCCCCGCCGTCCCGCGGAGTGCCACCATGCACAGATGGAACACTTCCATCAGGTGCAAGAGGACCTGCGGGGGCCGTCGCGCCAGCTGAGACAAGCCATCCCCGACGTGATGGCCGCTCGCGCCGCGCTGCATACCGCTGTCTTCGCCGACGGCGCGCTCCCGGCGAGGATCAAGGAGCTCATCGCCCTGTCCATCGCCGTCACCCGCGAGTGCGACGGGTGCATTGCGGCACACGCGCGGGGCGCCGTCCGGCGCGGCGCCAGCCGTGAGGAGGTGGCGGAGATGATCGGAGTGGCCATCTCCATGAACGGCGGCCCCGCCACGGTGTGGGGCGCGCGTGCTCTCGCGGCCTACGACGAGTTCTCGGCTCAGGAGCCGTCCGACTCCACCTCCGCCTGAGGCGCGGGAACCCTTACGAGGTCGGGTGGGGGATCGTCGAGGTGCCGGGGCCAGAGTCGACGGGCCAGGACGACGTTCGTCTCGGCCGCGTACACGAAGAGCTGCGACCCGAGCGAGAGCCAGAAGACGAGCCCGAGCACGGTGGCGAAGAATCCGTACAGGTGCGTGGCGTGCCGTAGGACATGGCCGACCAGGACTCCGCCGGCCACCTCCAAGAGCGTCCAACCCACGCCGCCGATCAACGTGCCCGGAAGGAGGGCACGCCACGGTGTCCCTCGTGGCGCCAGGATGTGCAGCGCGACGAGGTAGGCACCCATGTTGACGGCGCCCGCGCCGACGAGCGTGTAGGCGATGGAGACGATCGGCAGCTCGTTGACGTGTCCGATGGTGGCGATCCCCGCCAGGATCGAGCTGCCGACGACGGCCGCCGCGATGGTGCCGAGCAACAACAGCCCCCGTCCCACTCGCTTGATCAGATTCGGCTCCTTGTCGCGAGGGACGTCCCAGATGATGGCGCTGGCCTCCTGCAAGTGGTTGGTCACGCCCAGTGAGCCCCAGATCAATCCGACGAAGCTCACGACGAAGGCAAGCGGGCTCGCCCGGTGCAGCGCCGAGATGTTCTCCGCCAGCTTGTCGCCGACGACCGGGAACTCCGACAGCGCCGAGTGCAGGACCCGCTGCTCGGCGGCGGGGTTGTGGGCCAGCACGATCCCGGCGACGGTGACAAAGAGAAGCAGCAGCGGGAAGACGGCGAGGAATCCGTAGAACGTGACGAGCGCGGCCTGCGATCCGCCTCGGTCGTCGCCGTACTTCTTGGCCACCGCCACCGGTACGGCGGTGACGCGCCGACGTCGCTGGAGGGCGTCGAGGCGGCCGAAGAACCGGCGCCAGGCGCTCAGCTCGCCGGCGCTGCGGGGCTGAAAGTGCACTCCATGTGCTTGATCCCGTTGATGAACGGGGAGAGGAGACGGTCCGGCTCGCTCGATGCCTGAATGTCGGGCAGCCGTTCGAACAATCGCCGGAACATCACGTCGATCTCCTGTCGAGCCAGGTGTGCGCCGAGGCAGAAGTGGGGGCCGGCCGCGCCGAAGCCGATGTGGGGGTTCGGGGTGCGCGCGATGTCGAAGGTGTAGGGGTCGTCGAAGACCTCCTCGTCGCGGTTGCCCGAGTTGTAGAACATGATGACCTTGTCGCCCTCGTGCAACTCCGTCTCGCCCAGCACCGTGTCGGACGCCACCGTGCGCCGCATCCAGATCACCGGCGAGCCCCAGCGGACGATCTCGTCGATGGCGGTCGGTGCCATCGTCGCCGGGTCGGCTACCCACCGCGCCCGCTGGTCCGGGTGCTCGGTCAGCGCGAGCAGCCCGTGGCTGATGGCGTTGCGCGTCGTCTCGTTGCCCGCGACCACTAGCAGGATGAAGAACGACGCCACTTCGGTGTCGGTCAGTTCCTCGCCGTCCACGTTCGTGTTCACCAGGGCCGAGGTCACGTCCTCAGTCGGGTGCTCGCGCCGGTAGGCGGCCAGATCGAGCATGAGCATGTTCAATTGCTGCGCCGCCATCATGAAGGCCATCATCGGGTCGGAGCCTTCGGGCACGTACTCGGCGTCGCCGTTGGAGAGGATGACGTTCGACGCGTTGAACACCGTGTCGTAGTCGGACGGCCCGATGCCCATCATGCCGCAGATGATCTCGAGCGGGAGTCGGGCCGCCACCTCGACCGGGAAGTCGCATCCTCCGAGCGTGGCCACCCGATCGATCACCGTGTCGGCGACCAGCTCAATCTGCTCCTCGATCGACCTGATCATGCGAGGGTTGAAGGCGGCGGACACGATCCGCCGCAGCCGCGCGTGGCGCGGGTTGTCCATGTTGATCATGGAACCGAAGAAGTCGAGCATCTCCTCGGGCATATCGATGATGGAGGTCGCTCCGCGGCCTGACTGGTAGATCTCCGGGTGCCGGCTCGCCTCGGTGATGTGGGCGTGACGCGTGAGCGCGTAGTACCCGTTCCCCTCGGGGATCGTGAACGCGAGCGCCTCGGGGATCTCCGGTTCGGGATAGTGAGGCATGGGTCGTTCACGCCGCAGCGTCTGGAACGCGCCCTTCGCGCTCGTCCCACGGGCGAGCCCAGAACTCCACGTCCGAGAGGTCGATGTCGTCGGCCGCGAGGACGGGGCGGGGTTCCACGCCGCTCACCCTACTCACGCTCCTCAGAACGTGCTCCGGCTGCGCCGGACTCTTCGCTCGCGCCACTCCGCTCCTACACTCCGCTCCTACACTTCGCTCATGTGCGACACGCTGTGTGCCCCCGGTCCCGGCGGCATGGTGTTCGCCAAGAACTCCGACCGTGCCCCCAGTGAGGTGCAGGTGGCCTGGCCGTTCGGACGCCGGTCCTCTGCGGGGTGCACACTTCGCACCCAGTACCTCACGATCGGCGACACCGGCGCGCACGCGACGCTGCTGTCCTGCCCGACGTGGCTCTGGGGCGCCGAGCACGGCGTGAACGAGTACGCCGTCGCCATCGGCAACGAGCGCGTGGCCACGAGCCACGACGTTGCGGTGGCACCACCGGCCCTCATCGGCATGGACCTTGTCCGTCTCGGCCTCGAACGCGCCCGCAGCGCCGAGGAGGCGGTCGAGGTGATCGGATCCCTCCTGGAAGCACACGGACAAGGCGGCATCGCCGACGCGGCCCACCAGGATGCCTACGACTCTTCATTCCTCGTCGCCGACCCGGATCAGGTCTTCGTCCTCGAAACGGCGGGGCCCGAGCATGCCGCCGCGTCGTTCCCCGCCGGGACTGCCATCTCCAACCGTCTCACCCTCGGGTCCGACTGGACGCGCGCTTCACCGGCTCTCGGTCGCGGCGACGACTTCAGCCACCGGTACGACGCGGGCGAGGACACCCGGTTCGCCGACGTCCGCTTGGCTGCCAGCCGCGGCTTTCTCCGCGCTGTTCCTCCCGGCGGCCTGACCCCGGCTGCCACCGCCGCCCATCTGCGTGATCACGGCCGAGGTCCGTGGGGTGCGCCAGGCGCTCGGGTCGACACCGGACCGATGCCCCCGCCGGCACACGTCGAGCCGGACTTCAGAGGCGTCACCGTCTGCATGCACGTGCGCGACCTTGTGGTGACGACGGCATCGATGATCGCCGAGCTGCCGCGACGAGCGGGTCCCGAAGCGCCTCTGCGCGCGTGGGTCGCCGCGGGCAGCCCGTGCGTGAGCATCTATGTGCCGTGCTTCCCGCGGGCTGCTGCCGGGCCGCCGCCCTTCGTTCCTCTGGAGCTCTCGGGAGAAGAGCTCTGGCACGCAGCCGACCGGCTGCGACGGCGGGTCGAAGGCGACCCCGGCGCCATGGCCGAGGTCCGCGCCGCGCTCGATCCGGTCGAGGACGAGCTCTGGGCCGAGGCCGACGACGTCGCCGATCAGCCGAGCCGCTGGGCGCCGACTGGCGCGACCTGGGGCGCACGTGCCCTTCATGCCATGCGCACCGCGCTCTGAACACGCCACCAACCCGAGCCGAGCCGGCTCGCCATCGCGTGTCGGCGGCGCCAAGGGTCGCCGCCGAGCAGTCGGGCGTATCCCCTGTTCGCGGGGGGTGACACGGTACGCTGCGCCACACGCACTCCGGCTCGCCAAGGAGAGACTCAATGACGTACGTACTGAGCGAAGCGGACATCGCCACCGGCGATGTGGTCACAGAGCAGCTGGAGAAGATGTGGGGCTGGTACCTGGCCGGGGGCATCATCTCCGTGATCTTCGGATTCCTCGTCATCAGCTGGCGTCATGCCACCGTCTACGCCGCGATCTACTTCGCAAGTGGCTTCTTCATCGCCGCCGGGATCTTCGAGATCGTCGGGTCGTTCCGCATGGCCATGCATCGATGGCTCAACCTCGTCTTTGGAATCCTCTGGGTCGGAGCCGGCATCGTGGGGTTCGTCTGGCCCCACATCACGATCTTCGTCATCGCCGTACTGATCGGCTGGTCGTTCCTCGTGTTGGGCATCTTCGACGTCATCTCGTCGTTGCGGAACCACCACCTGCCGTACTGGTGGATGTACTTGATCCGGGGCCTTCTCGCCATCGCGGTCGGCTTCCTGTGCATCCGGCACCCGGGCGGTACCCTCACCACCATCATCGTGATGGTGGGGATCCTTGCCATCCTGTTCGGCGTGGTCGAGATCATCGGCGCCATCTCGTCGCGTCACGCCACCCGGGACTGGGAGGCGTACAAGCGCCGTTTGGCTTCTTGAGGGACGACCAGCGCGCACTCGGTGCGGCTCGTCTCATTCTCCCTCGGCGGTGGACCCGCCCGGTCCGGGTTGATGGTCGGCGACGAGGTCGTCGACCTGGCCGACCCCGCCAGTGGTCTTGCGCTGCCCTCGACGATGCGCGAGCTGGTCGCCCTCGGTCCGGATGGGCTCGACCAGGCGCGGGTCGTGGCCACGCGCCGCGTGCCGCGCCATCCGCTCGAGGTCGTGCGCCGGCATGCTCCGGTGCCGGATCCCCCGGCCATCTTGGCCATCGGCATGAACTACCGGGCCCACGTGGCCGAGCTGGGGCGGGAGCCACCCGAGTTCCAGTATTGGTTCAACAAGCAAAGGACGGCGATCACAGGTCCCGGTGACCCGATCGTGCTTCCGGCGGTCTCCGAGGCGGTGGACTACGAGGGGGAGCTGGCCATGGTGATCGGCCGGCGTTGCCAGAACGTGCCCGCGGCGCGGGCCCTCGAGGTGGTCGCGGGGTTCACCATCATCAATGACGTCAGCGCCCGCGACTGGCAGTGGCGAACGCCGACGTTCACCGTCGGAAAATCGTTCGACACGCACGCGCCGTGTGGGCCCGAGCTGGTGACGGAGGACGAGCTGGGTGAACCCGGTGCACTCGCCATCCGCACCTGGGTGAACGGGGAGCTCCGACAAGATTCGACCACGGCGGACATGATCTTCGGTTGCCGAGACATGATCGCCTACCTTTCGACCGCCTTCCCTCTCGAGTCCGGCACGGTGATCGCCACCGGCACCGCGGCGGGAGTCGGCGCGGGCTTCGACCCACCGCGCTTTCTCGCTGACGGCGACACGGTCCGCATCGCCGTGGAAGGGATCGGTGAGCTCGCCAATCCGGTCGTCGACGGCGGTGAGCCGCTCTCCGTCGGCCTCGACTGACCTGAAGGCTGCCGCCATTCAGGGCCCGCGCCGGGCCGCGTGCGCGCGGCACCGGCGTGACGATCAGTCCTCCGTGGCGGCACGCAGTCGCTCGGCCAGGCTCGCCATGACCTGGAGGGCGAATGTGGGAGTCTCTCCCACCAGGAAGAGGAACCTCCAGCGGTCGATGACCGCCAGCGTGGTCTCCTCGACGGCAACGGCGGTGGCGCTGCGGGGTGACCCGTCCACCAGGGCCATTTCCCCGAAGATGTCATCTGGCCCCACCGTGAGGGCCCGGCCGCTCTTCAAGAGCAGTTCGACCTTTCCCTGAACGACGCCGAACATCTCTTGACCCGCATCACCCTCCTCGAAGATGACCGTGCCCGGAGGCACTGTCCTGGTCGAGTCGGCTCCTCTGAAGACGCCCTGCACCTTCACCGTCAGCAACCGCCCTTCGTCCTGCTCGCCGGTCTCGCGATGACACTACCGCCGGGTTGACACGGCAGAATGGTGGTATGCCCGACGATGCCACCGCTGTTCTGAGCGACGAGGAGCGGGCCGAGCGCCTGAGCAGGCTCACCGAGATCATGGACCTCATGCGGCCGGCCGTGCAGGCCGACGGGGGCGACCTCATCTTGGTCCGCGCCGACGTGGAGACCGGCGAGGTCGAAGTACAGCTGCAAGGGGCGTGCAGCTCGTGCGCCATCAGCTCTGCCACCCTTTCGGGGGGGGTCGAGCGGATCCTCCGTGAGCGCCTGCCGTGGGTGACCGAGGTCGTCGGCGGCCTCGACGACTCCCTCAGCTTCGACGAGAGCTCCGTGCTCGGCTCAGGCGGCTACGTGCCGAGTTTCTGACGGTCCGCGGGCTTCCGAGACCGACTTCACACCTCCCAGACGACCCCCCTCGTCTCGCGGACGCCTCCCACGTCACCTGACGACCGAGAGTGCTGAGCCGGGCGGCGTGACCCCCCAGGGCCATGCCTCTGCGAGCAATTAGAGCAATTAGTTAGCACAACTAACTATAATGGGAGCCGTGACGCAGGCACCGGCGGAAACCCGCGAACGACTCGCGGTCCAGTCCCACGATGAGGTGGCGAGCCGTCTTCGCGTCGCGGTCAACCGCCTGCAGCGGCGTCTCCGCCAGGAAGCCCTCGGCGGACTCTCTCCCGGCCAGGCCTCGACGCTCGGCACCGTGCGCCGTCTCGGGCACCCGACCCTGGGCGAGCTGGCGGCAGAGGAGCAGGTGCAACCGCCATCCATGACGAGGATCGTCGGGCACCTCGTGACCGTCGGTCTCGTCTCGAGGGAAAGCGATCCCTCCGATCGCCGCAGCGTGCGCGTGCGCATCACCCCCGAGGGCGAGCGAGCGCTTCAGCGGATACGCCGTGCCAAGAACGCGTTCTTGGTCCGCCGGCTCGACCAGCTCGGCCCCGAAGACCGCCGGCGCGCCCAGGAGCTCGTGGCGCTGCTCGAGCACCTCTTGGGGCAAGGGTGAGGACTCAAATCCGCGAAGCAGGACGGCGGACGTTTCGGTCCATCTCGGTTCGAAATTACAGGCTCTACTTCACCGGTCAGGTCGTCTCGGTTTCAGGGACCTGGATGCAGACCATCGCCCAGGCGTACCTCATCCTCTTCCCCCTTCACGGGACGGGAGTCGACGTTGCGCTCGCCACGAGTCTGCAGTTCCTCCCCATGTTGCTCCTCGGACCGTTCGGCGGTCTCGTAGCCGACCGGCACGACAAGCGCCGCGTGCTGTATGCCACACAGGGCTCGGCCGGCGTCCTTGCCCTCGTCCTGGGACTGCTCACGGCGACGGGTTCGGTCCAGCTGTGGCAGGTCTACGTGCTTGCAACCGGTCTCGGGTTCGTCAACCTGTTCGACAACCCGGCACGTCAGACGTTCGTGTTCGAGCTCGTCGGTCCGGAAATGTTGCCGAATGCGGTCAGCCTCAACAGCGTCCTCATCAACGGTGCACGGGTGATCGGCCCCGCGATCGGCGGGGTCCTCATCGTGACGGTGGGTGTCGCAACCTGCTTCATGGTGAACGCCGGGTCTTACGTGGCCGTGATCATCGCGCTCGCCATGATGGACGCCTCTCGACTGAACCGCAGGCCGGGAGTGGCGAGGGCCAAGGGGCAGATCCGCGAAGGGCTCCGCTACGCATGGGCGAACAAGGAGCTGAGGGTCACCCTGCTCGCGATGGCCGTGATCGGCGTCTTCGCCTTCAACTTCACGGTGACGCTGCCCTTGTTGGCGAAGTTCACGTTCCACGGGGGCGCCGGGCTGGCCAGCGTCTTCATGGCCGCGATGGGGGCGGGGGCAGTCGTCGGTGGCCTCTACACCGCCTTCCGCAGCCGTCCGTCGACAAGGCTCCTCGCCTGCATCGGCGTGCTCTTCGGTGCGAGCATCGTCGCCGTGGCGCTCTCCCCGAGCGCGCTGATTGCCACCGCGATGCTCGTCGTGATGGGTGCCGGCGCCATCTCCTTCGTGGCGACGAACAACGCAACGCTCCAGCTACGTGCCGATCCTGCGCTTCGGGGTCGGGTCATGTCCTTGAACGCCATCGCTTTCCTCGGCAGCACACCGATCGGGGCACCACTCCTCGGGGCGGTCAGCGATGTCGCGAGCCCGCGGGTGGCCCTCGTCATGGGTGGAGTGGCCACACTGCTGGCGACGGTACCCCTCTTCGCCCTCAGCCGTCGTCGCCAGCCACGACCGGAACCGGCGGTGTCCCGTTCCCAATCCGAGATAGGACCGGCGGGGGTGCACGAATCGTCACACCGGGGTGCAGTCCGTCCGGCATGACGTTGCCATCGGGTCGAGGGGACGATCGCGGACGATGACGACTCGCGGGTGACAATCGCGGGTGACAATGGAGTATGCCCGTCCGGCCTGCCACGCCCGGAGACGCGTTGGCCATTGCGACGGTCCACGTCGAGAGCTGGCGGACGGCGTATCGAGGTCAGCTCTCCGACGACGTGCTCGACAATCTCTCCGTCGACCGCCGCGAGGAGACTTGGAGCGGCGTCATTGCGGCGACGGGACCCTCCAGTGCGGTCCTGCTTCTTGAACGGGCCGGCGTCGTCGAGGGCTTCGCGCACGTGTGCGAAGCGCGCGACTCCGACGCCGGCCGCGGTGTCGGGGAGGTCTGCGCCATCTATCTCCGGCCGGCGGTCTGGGACCAAGGGATCGGAAGGGAGCTCATGGCGGCCGCGCTGCGCTCTCTCGCTGAGGCCGGGTTCACGTCGGCAACCCTGTGGGTGCTCGTCTCGAACGATCGCGCCAGGCGGTTCTACGAGGCCGGTGGCTGGCGTCCCGACGGGGCGGAACGGACCGAGGATCTCGCGGGCGCGCGAGTGGACGAGGTCCGCTACCGGCACGACCGCGTGACGGATGCGCTCAGTTGACGGCCCGACGTGAAGACCGGTCCGTGAGGGCGAGCAGACTCGACTGTTAGGAAGCCTTGGGCTCCTTGGGCAGACCGAGGGCCCGCTCACCGACGATGTTGCGCTGGATCTCCGCCGTTCCGCCCCAGATCGTCTCGGAACGCGAGAAGAAATACGACGACTGGATGTCATCGACGGGGTACCGGGCGCTGGAACGCCGGCCGCCGGACACGACCGCATCACCCGTGCGGTCGCCCTGCAGCACCTGGCCTTCCATGCCCAAGATGTCGATGGCGAGCGACATCGTCTCCTGGTGCGCCTCCGACCAGAACATCTTGTTGCAGGCGCTCAGGCGGGCGGTCGCGTGCGTGCCGTTGAGGACGTCCGTCAACGTGCGGACACCGTTGATCTGCATGATCTTGATCGTCGACCACGACCGCGCCAACCGCTGCCGGGTCAATGGGTCCGAGTTCCGTCCCCTGGTCCGCGCCAGGTCGAGGATTTGGTCGAACTCCTTCAGGAACCGACGGTGGCCAGTGGTCGAGGACGTGCCGCGCTCGAAGCCGAGCGTCGTCATGGCCACCTTCCAGCCGTTGTTGACGCCACCGACGACGTTGTCCGTCGGACAGCGTGCATTCGTGAAGAAGACCTCGTTGAAATTCTTCGGTGCCGTCGATCTGTTTGATCGGCCGGACCTCCACTCCCTCCTGCTTCATCGGGACGAGGAGGTATGAGATCCCGGCGTGCTTGGGGGTGTTGGCGTCGGTCCTCGCCAGGAGGAAGATGTAGTCGGCGTACTGGGCCTGGGTCGTCCAGACCTTTTGACCGTTGACGACCCACTCGTCTCCGTCCAACTCCGCCCGGGTCTTGAGCGACGCCAGGTCGGATCCTGCGTCCGGCTCGCTGAAGCCCTGGCACCAGGAGATCTCGCCCCTCAGGATGCCAGGGATGAACTGTTTCTTCTGGTCCTCAGTGCCCCATTGCAAGAGCGTGGGCCCGACAAGGGTGTCTCCGAAGAAGTCGGCGCGCAGTGGCGCTCCGGCGCGTGCGAACTCCTCGTTGAGGACCACCTGCTCCAGGAGCGAGAGACCCTTCCCTCCGTACTCCACCGGCCAGCCGGCGCAGATGTAGCCTCCGCCGTGAAGCTTGGCCGTCCACTCCTGGTTGAAGGCGGAACGCTCCTCCTCGGTCATCGTGAAGCCGGGCTCACCCCAGCCGTCGGGCAGGTTCTCGTTCAGCCATCGCTTGATCTCAACGCGAAATTCCTCTGCCTCGGGGGGGTACGTCAGGTCCATCGTTGGCACGCTATACCCACCTTCCGCGGCGGCCGGATCGAGGCGCTGCCTGGAGGGCAACCCCGAACCATTGGGGTGAGTGCCGATAACATCGCCGCAGGACCACGCGGCGGGACTGCCGTTGCGGCGGGGTCCGCAGTGCTCCTCGGTCGCCCGGGCGAGCAGATGGAGATGATCAGGAGAACGCTGGCCGCGAACCGGACGACGACAAGAGCGTCCCCAGAGAGAAGAGGAGGTGAGGCCATGTCCAGGGACGAACCCCCCAGTAGTGATGCCGGCGCGTGCCTCACTCCGTGCTCTGGTTGAGCGACCACACGTCGCATCGCATGGCCTGAACCCCGACAGCGGGTGCCGCACGGACGCAGGCGCCGGTTGCTGACATTCGGCGGGCCCGTCCGCCGACCGTCCCGACCGTCCTGCCCTTCGAGGGCCGAGCAGAGGAGATCTCTCCATGGCCACCCAGCCGCCGAGCGTCGCGCCACGTCGCCCGGGCATCCTGCCCGGCCGCGGCCCGCACCAGCGCCGCCGCCGAACCCGCCGCATCCTCGCCTCCCAAGGAGTCTTCGACTCCATCGTCTCGTTGGCGGGGCTGCTGGGCCGGCCGGTGCGAAACCAGACGGGACAGGAGATCGGCCGGCTCAGCGACGTCGTCGCGCGTTGGGCCGACGGCCAGGTCTACCCACCCGTGAGCGGCCTCGTCATCCGGGTCGGGCGCCGACTGGCCTTCGTTGGGGCATCCGCGGTGGACCGCATGGGACACGCCGAGGTGATCCTGCGGTCGTCGCGGCTCGACCTGCGGGACGTCGTGCGACGTCCAGGGGAGGTTCTCCTGGCCAAGGACGTTCTCGACCACCAGTTGGTGGACGTCGAAGGCGTGCAGGTCATCCGCGCCGCCGACCTTTACCTCGCTGAGGTCATCGGCCGCATCCGCCTTGTGGGCGCCGATGTCTCGAACGCGACTCTTCTCCGCCGTCTCGGACCGCGTCGATGGCGGCCGCGCCCGACACCCGACCGTGTCATCGACTGGGCCGCGATCCAGCCCTTCTCGGAGTCAGGCGGAAGCGACGAGATGGGAGCGCAGGTACGACTGCGCACGACGAACGAGGGTCTGCACCGGCTCCGTCCCGGCGAGCTCGCCGATCTGCTCGAGGACCTGCGTCGAGACGAGCGACGCGAGCTTCTCGCCGCCCTGGGCCCGGACGAAGCGGCGGACGCTCTCGAGGAGATGCAGCCGGACGATCTGGAGCAACTGCTGCGAGAGTCGGACCCGGTGGAGGCGGCGCGCCTTCTCGCCATGATGGAGCCGGACGAGGCCGTGGACGCCCTGCGCGACCTACCGCCGGCCGTTCGGGCCGAGGTGCTCAACCACATCCCTGCCACGACCGCGGTCGCGCTCCGGGAATTGCTCGGGTACGACGAGGACGAGGCCGGCGGGATCATGACGACCACGCTCGTACGAGCCACCTCGGGAATGAAGGTGAAGAAGGTCGCGGACCGGCTGGCCGAGGCCCGCAGCCATGAGCTCGACGTCGATGCCGTCGTGGTTGTCGACGGTGACGGCCGCCTGGTGGACGACGTTGCCCTGCTCGACGTGCTCCTTGCCCTCCGGACCGACTCCGACACGCGGATGTCGGCGCTTCTCGACGAGGAGGACATCGTCACGGTGAACCCGAGAACACCGGTGAACGAAGTGGCACAGAAGCTCATCGAGACACGGCGCCTCTCCATGGTCGTCGTCGACGACGACGGTTGTCCGGTTGGCCGGATCCTGGCCGATGACGTCCTCGACGCCCTCGTACCGACGAAGGGCCGGTTTCACTTTCCACGCTTGTTGTCGTGAGATTGAAGGCGCCGCGGGCGTGGCTGGTGCTGCTCGCCGCGGCTGGGCCGGGACTCATCGCGGCGGCCGCAGGAAACGATGCCGGCGGGATCGTGACGTACTCCTCGGCCGGTTCGCAGTTCGTCTATCGAACTCTTTTCCTCATGGTTCTGATCACGGTGGCCTACGTGGTGGTCCAAGAGATGGTTGCCCGACTCTCGGTCTACACGGGCAAGGGTCTGGCGGCGCTGATCCGTGAGGAATTCCCGCTCCGGCTCACCGCCTTCGCCATCACCGCCTTCGCCATCGCCAACATCGGACTGATGGTGACCGAATTCGGTGGCATCGCGACCGCGTTCTCGCTCTTCGGCGTGTCGCGCTACCTGTCGGTCCCGATCGCAGCCGTGGCCATCTGGTCTCTCGTGCTCTTCGGCTCCTACCGCTACGCCGAGCGGATCTTCCTCCTCCTCACCCTGGTCTTCATCACGTATCCCATCGCCGCCATCCTGGCCAAGCCGAACTGGCACGAAGTGGCCGCCAACACCGTGTGGCCCCACTTCGAGGCCACCAAGTCCTTTCTGCTGATGGCCGTCGCTCTGATCGGCACGACCATCACGCCGTACATCCAGCTCTACGAGGCTGGTGCCGTCGTCGACAAGGGTGTGAAGCCCGACGAGTACCCATACCAGCGGCTCGACGCCATCGTCGGAGCATTGCTCGCCGCGTTCGTGGCCATGTCGATCATCGTGGCGACCGGCGCGACGATCGGAGGATCGGGTCCGCTGACCTCCGCCTCGCAGGCCGCGGAAGCGCTGAAACCGGTCGCGGGCCCGGCAGCGGAGACCCTGTTCGGTCTCGGGCTCCTCGGCGCGTCGGCACTGGCCGCCGCCGTCGTGCCGCTGTCGACGTCGTACGCGGTGGCCGAGGCGATCGGAGTCGAGCGGTCCGTCTCGTCGACGTTCCGCCAGGCGCCCGTGTTCCTCGGGCTGTTCACGTTCCAGATCCTCGTGGGCGCGGCCGTCGTCCTCGTGCCGGGAAACCTGATCACGTTGATTCTCAACACCCAGGTCCTGGAGGGCGTCATCACGCCGGTGACACTGATCCTCATCTTGGTCCTGGCCAACCGCCGTTCTCTGCTCGGAGCGGCAGCCAACGGGCCTCTGGCGCGGAGCGTGGGTGGGATCTGCATCGTGGCGGTCGCGGTTGTGGCCAGCTTCTACGTGCTCTTGACGGTTCTCGGTTGGCTCGGCCTCGGCTGATCGCCCTCGAATGGCGCCGTTTGCGCCGTACGTGGGGGTTCGGGGAGGCTATGCCGCCATGGTGGGACGAACTGGGACAGATATTGCCTAAGACACCCCGCCAGAAGTGGATCCAAACGAAGGAGTCCTGGGAGCGTTCGCGCCACATCGTGGTGCCGGACCATGTCCCGGCGGCACCGCCTCGACCTGGGGGTTTGCGGGTCGCCTTCCTGACGTATCGGGGCAACCCGCGATGTGGAGGGCAGGGTGTGTACACCCGCCACCTCACCCGTGAGCTGGTCTCTCTGGGCCACTCGGTCGAGGTGTTCGCCGGGGCTCCATGGCCCGAGCTGGACCCGGGCGTCGGCTTCACCCCCGTGGCCGGTCTCGACCTCTATCGCGAGCCGGACCCCTTCCGGGTGCCGCACCGGAGTGAGTTCCACACCCGAGAGGACTGGCTCGAGTTCGCCATCATGTGCACGGCCGGCTTCGGGGAGCCGTTGGCGTACTCGCTCCGGGTCCGTGAGATCCTGTCCCGGCGCCGTTCGGAGTTCGACGTCGTGCACGACAACCAGTGCCTGGGCAACGGGATGCTCGGCCTGGTCCGGGATGGGTGGCCCATGCTCACGACGCTGCACCACCCCATCACTGTGGACCGGGAGCTCGCGCTGTCACACGCGACCAGCCGGTGGCAGTGGTTCACGCAGCGACGTTGGTTCGGGTTCCTCGGTATGCAGCTGCGCGTGGCGCGAGCGCTACCGGCCGTCCTGACGGTGTCACAGAACTCCAGGCAGGACATCGCGGCGTACATGCGGGTCCGGCCCGAACGCATGACCGTCGTGCCGGTGGGCGTGGACCACACGGTCTTCCGCCCGCTCCCCGATGTCACCCCGGTGCCGGGACGAATCATGGTTACCTCGAGCAGCGACGTCCCGATGAAGGGACTGGTGCCCCTCCTCGAGGCCGTGGCCAAGCTGCGTACTGAGCGGGACGTGGAGCTGACAGTCATCGGGCGCCCCTCAGAGGGCGGCCGCGTCGACAAGGCCATCACCCGGCTCGGGCTGGCCGACGCAGTCCACTGCGTCAGTGGCATCACCGACGACGAGCTCGCACGTCTCTACGGCGAGGCCGAGGTTGCCGTCGTGCCCTCTCTGTACGAAGGTTTCTCGCTGCCGGCGATCGAAGCCATGTCGTGTGGTGTTGCGGTCGTCGCGACGACGGGTGGTGCGCTGCCCGAAGTGGTCGGCCAAGATGGGGAGACGGGGGTGCTGGTGCCTCCCGACGATCCCGGCGCGCTGGCGGGCGCGATCGGCCGCCTGCTCGATGATCCGGCGCTCCGGGCCAGGCTCGGCGCGGCAGGACGACGCCGGGTGGTGAGCACGTTCACCTGGGAGGTGACTGCCTCGGGCACGGCCGCGTGCTATCAGGCCGTGCTCGAGGGACGGCCGCTGCCCGGAGCGACAGGCGAACCGGCCGGATCGGCGGCCCTCGGAGCGGCGGGATGCTGACTGTCGACTACGACCGGCTCGGAGTTGGGCCCGGCGATCTTGTGCTGGACCTCGGTTGTGGCTTCGGCCGCCACGCCTTTGAGGCGGCCAAGCGCGGAGCGTCCGTCGTGGCGCTCGACGCGGGCGCCGATGAGGTGGCTCAGGTCCGGGCGACGTTCGCGGCCATGGTAGAAGCCGGTGAGCTCGACCCCGATCACCCGGCCACCTCTCTGCAGGGCGACGCCCTGGCATTGCCCTTCCCTGATGGCATCTTCGACCGCGTCATCGCGTCGGAGGTGCTCGAGCACATACCCGACGACACCGCTGCGATGCGCGAGCTGTCCCGCGTGCTGCGCCCGGGCGGATCGATGGCGGTGACCGTCCCGCGCTGCGTTCCCGAGGCGATCAACTGGGCCCTCTCCGACGAGTACCACGACACCCCGGGAGGCCACGTGCGCATCTACCGGCGTTCGACCCTGGAACGTCGACTCGGTTCCACCGGTCTCGTGCCGACCGGCTTCCATCACGCGCACGGGCTGCACTCGCCGTACTGGTGGCTTCGCTGTGTCGTCGGTCCACGCAACGACACCCACCCCGCCGTGGCGGCATATCACAAGGTGCTGGTATGGGACATCGTGAAGGCGCCGCTCGTGACTCGCGGCGC
Organism: uncultured Acidimicrobiaceae bacterium; assembly: GCA_963824445.1. GTDB lineage: Bacteria > Actinomycetota > Acidimicrobiia > Acidimicrobiales > RAAP-2 > Bog-473. The sequence goes on from CAWGPG010000008.1 coordinate 609,883, forward strand.
TGACCGGGTCCTCAGCCCGTTGATCGGAAAGAGCCTCGTCGTCTACCTGAGCAAGCCCGCGGCCGCGGTGGGCGGCGTTCCCGAGACGCGACCTTCCATGTCTCGCGGCGTTCCCGGGCGTGGCGGTCCCCGGTCACCTCAGGGAGCGGCGGCGTGACGACCGAGGACGTCCGTTCCGGCGCCATCACGGTGCCCGAGGTTCCCGGCATTCTCAACAGCGACGAGGTGCTGGCAACAGCGAAGGCCATCACGGCGGTGCAACGCCACGACGGCATGATCCCCTGGTTCGAAGGAGGGCACTGCGACCCCTGGAACCACGTCGAGGCCGCAATGGCGCTGACGGTGTGCGGTCTCGTGGCCGAGGCCGAGCAGGCGTACCGTTGGCTCGTCGGTCGGCAGTTGCCCGACGGCAGCTGGTTCAACTACTACCGGGGTGACGCGGTCAAGGACCTGCGCCTCGACACGAACGTCTGTGGATACCTCGCCGCCGGGGCGTGGCACCACCACCTGATCACGGGCGACGTGGAGTTCCTGGGCGAGTTGTGGCCGAGCATCGAGAAGGGAATCGACTTCATTCTGCGCTGGCAGCAACCCGACGGCTCCGTCCTGTGGTCGCTCGATTCAGCCGGACGTCCCGAGGGCTATGCCCTCCTCACCGGCTCGTCGTCGATCTACCACTCCCTACGGTGCGCGGTCGCTGTGGCCGAGTGCCTGGCCAAGGACCGTCCCGACTGGGAGCTTGCTGCCGGTCGGCTCGGCCACGCCGTGGCCCATCATCCCGGGGCCTTCGCGCCCAAGGAAGAGTTCGCGATGGACTGGTACTACCCCATGATGTCGGGTGCCGTCGAGGGCGAGGCGGGCCGGCGCCGGATCGCGGACGGGTGGTCGACCTTCGTACTGGAAGGTTTGGGTGTCCGGTGCGTCTCGACGGGAGACTGGGTCACCGCCGCAGAGACGGCGGAGTGCGTTCTGACGCTCGACGCGCTCGGTATGGATCGCCATGCGCGCCAGCTGTTCGCCGCGGGCCAGGGTCTGCGGCTCCCGGACGGCTCCTACTGGACGGGCATGGTCTATCCCGAGCGGGAGACCTTCCCGCGGCACGAACGAACCACCTACACCTTTGCCGCCATGGTGCTCGCGGCCGACGCGCTGTCGAACACGAGCCCTGCGGCCGGACTGTTCCGGGGTGAGGGTTTGCCCGCGCCGCTCGATCTGGCCGAGCCGCATTGCGGCGACGCGGTCGCGGGGTGCACGGCGGACCTCGGGCGCTCGGGCGCTCGTCGCTGACGCGTCCTCACCGTTCTGTCACCCACCCACGACGTTTCCCGGAGGCGCTGAACGCGGGTGGACCCACCGGGCCGGCAGCGCTCCGAGTGCCGACCCGGTGTCGAGGGTCCTGGTCAGGAAACCGAGACGGTGAAGTTCTTCTTGATCTCTGTTCCGGCGACCACGTTCGTCACTTTCGGTGATGAGATTGAGCGGGTGAGGCCGGAGGAGCTGTAGACGTCCACGAAGCCCGCCAACCACCAGGTTCCCGGGGCGAGCAACGACGTGTACGACCCGTTCTGCTGGCTGTACGCGTCCTGCTCACCGGCGCACGAGGTCGATGTGGGCGGCGCGGTGCACGCTTCGACCCCCGTTTCGAAGTTGGGCGGCGCGCCCACCACGTTGACGGTGCCGGTCACCGCCCCCAGCGCCGGCGGCCGGTACGGGAGGGACACGTTGCGTTGGGTGGTCTGCCCCGACTTCACGGTCACTGCCTTGGCCGTGGGGTCGATGACCGACCCGAACACGGTCTGGTAGCCCGGGTACAGGAGCCACACCCCCGACGTCAACGTGGGAAGCGAGTACACGTTGTAGGGCGCTTTCGCGTGCCCGGTGACGCCGGCGGGAGGACGGAGGGCCGGATTCGAGTTCTTCACCTGGTTCCTGTCGGCCGGGCCGTAGCCGAAGCCGCCGGGCCCCGAGTATTCGCTCACGCACTCGGGTGCAGGGATTCCTCCGGTCCAGGCTTCGAAGGCGGGGCACGCCAGCATGGTGTAGGAGGTCACCTTGACTCCCGAGGGGAGGTTCTTGACGGTGATGGTGCCGGTTGCCGTCGCTGGGACCTGGTAGGGAATGTTGATGGGCAGGTTCATGATCTGACGATCGCTCAGCACCACCGTCTGCGTCGGACCGTCGACCGCGTTGTCGTAGGGCGACGCGAGGTAGAAGCCCTTGACGTTCCAGACGCCCGCATTGAGCACCAGGTCGTAGACGCCGCCTTGGACCCCGTACTCGTAGACGACCTGGCAGTTCGAGTTCCCGCTCTCGCACACGCTGATCCCGACGGGGTCGGAGAATCCGGCGGGCGCTCCGGTGACGGCGATCGTCCCGGTGAGGAGCGCCTGATCGCGCAGGAGGAAGTTGGTGCCGAAGTCGATCGAGGTCGTCCGTCCGGCGACGAGGGTGAACGCCTTGCCGTGGAACGAGTTGGTGACGCATTCGCTTTCCGCGCAGAACCCGGCATAACCCAGCCACTTGCCGGGAGGCAGACCGGCCAGCGAGTAGGACCCGCTCACGCTCCCTGGTGTGGAAGTCGGCACGGGGTTGTTGGCATAGGAGGAAACGCACACGATCGGGGCCGGTCCGCCGTTGTAGGGCGCATAGGAGGGGCAGATGAGAAGCGTGACTTCATAGACCTCGTCGTTGGTGGGCACGTTGCGGACGGTGAGCGTGCCCTTCATTGCGGCGGGCGCAGTGTAGGGAACCGTCGCGTTCAGTGTGGTCGTGCCGCCCGCGGGGACGTTCACCTCCACATCGGGGCCGAGAAACGGTCCTCCGAAAGCGTTGATCTCGTAGAAGCCCGCGACTCTCCAGCTGCCCGCGGCGAGTGTGAGCGAGTAGTGCCCGTTGGTGGCCAGGGCGTACTCCGGATTGGCGCAAATCTTGCCGGGCGGGTCCGAGGCAGGGCAGCCGCCCACACCCATGTAGGCGGGGGTGAATCCCTTCGGAGCGCCCGTGACCGTCACCGTGCCGCTCACTACGCCTGGGGACGGAGGGCAGGTCGAGGACGAACCGCTCGAGCTGCTCGAGCAGCATGTGCTCGAGCTACTACCCGATCCGGAGCCGCTGCTGCATGACATGGCGGTCGTCGTCGACAGCCGGTTGGCGAGCTGGGTGAATCCCAAACCCGACGCAATCTCGGGCAGGACCGTGACCAGCAACATGAAACTCGCTACTGCGATAACGGCTGTCCGGATCCGATGATGCCTGGTCTTCATGACCTCCCCGCCTTCCTTGTCCGTCCGTCAAGTGGCGCACACGCTACACCGGGCCATCACAGCGGGCCCGGAACTAGCCCGCGTCGCTCGCGAGCCGGTCTCAGCCTCTGCCGACGGTCTTGCCGGCGTGTCGTCTCCGTCTCTTGTGTTCACGCTGTCTCTTGTGTTCACGCTCCACCGGGGAGAAGCGTTGACAACGGGGGGAGAAGGGCGGGGAGAAGGGTTGACCGCGGCCTGGAATGGACCGGACTCCGACGCGAGGGGGCCCAGACGCGGGAAGGCCCGCCGGACCGTGGTGGTGACCACAGTCCGGCGGGCCTCGGCCGCTTCAGACTGAGCGGCTCAGCGCCGCCGTGCTGTTACGTACGTGTGCTTCGTTTCGCCCCGCTACCGGTGGTTGGCTGCGCTCGTGGTGTAGGCCACCGTGAGGTGTGTGTGGATCATGGCGCCGGCCGTGACCACTTCCGGCACGGGAGAGCCGTAGACGAACGACCCACCCGTCGTCAGGTAGAAGCCCCGCACGTTGTAGGACCCAGCGTCGACGATCAGGTTGAAGTCGTGTCCCGTCCGCTCGTAAGCCACCACGCAGTTCGAGCTCGACGTGCTGCACGCCTGGGCGCCGAGTTGGGGGGAGAAGCCGGTCGGCGCTCCGGTGACGGTCACCTTCCCGAAGACCAGGCCCTGGGTTCCCATGAGGAAGTTGGTCTTCAGGTTCTGCGTCGTGGTGTGGCCGGCGGTCATCGTCACATTCGTGCCGCTCGTGCTGGTCGTGCTACCCGACAGATCGGTGTAGCCCGGGTACGCAATGTAGGAGCCGGCCGGGAAACCGGTCACCGAATACGACCCCGAAGCGCTGATGGCGCCGGACTTCGCCGTCTTCGTCGTCGCCTTGGCTCCACCGGTCAGGCAGTCCTCGGCCGGGGTGCTCCCGTTGAACGGCTCGTTCGACGGGCACACCAGCACCGTGACACGGCTGACCGGGTCGCTCTTCGGCACGTTCTTGACCGTGATCTTCCCGGACAGCGTCGCGGGGTTCTTGTACGGCACCTGCAGATTGAGGGTCAACGTCTGGTTCGACGTCGCGGTGGCCGTGGCGACGCTGCCCAAGAACTTCGGGCCGCCGCCCTGAAGCTCATAGAAGCCGGCGAAGTTGTACGAGCCTGGGCTGAGCGTGAACGAGTACGCGCCGGTGTTCGACGCGATGTCGACGACCGGGTTGGCGCACAGTGTCTGGGACCCGGTGTTGGGGCACTCCTCCACACCGATGACGGCTGGCGCGAAGTGCTTCGGCGCACCGATGATCAACACGGTCCCCTTGATCGTGCCTGGCGCGGGGGGTTGTGTCGTGGTCGTACTGCTGCACGAGCTCGAACCCGAGCTGCCGCTCGAACCTGAGCTGCCGCTCGAACCGGAGCAGCACGCGCTGCTCGACCCCGAGCTACCACTCGATCCCGAGCTACCACTCGAACTGCCACACGACATGGACGTCGTGCTGGCGAGACGGTTACCGAGTCCGGTGAGACCTAAGGCCGAAGCGATCTCGGGTATGACGGTCACCAACAAGACGAAACTCGCTGCGGCGATGACCGCGATGCGTGCCCGATGTTTCCAGGTCTTCATGCCCACCCCGTTCTCCCTCTCTGGGCTGATATCGATGCCGGAAACATAGTCCGTCCGCCCGGCACGTGCAGGCGCGGCGACCGAAGTTTGACTAGGGGTGTTGCAGCGAGCGTCCGGTCAGCGTGCAGCCGGGACGACAAATGATTTCACTCAAAATGCTGCCAAATACGGTCCATCAGGCGTGAAGCCGATCCTCGCCATGACCGCAGGACGCGGGATCACAGGCCCGGGGTCGTTCGCACGGAAGGGGTTGTAGAGGAGGTACACCGCACCGCCGTCTTGGAAAACAGACTCCTCACCGGGGCCCTCGCCTTGAAGGTTCGAGCCGATGAACGGCTTCGGGCTCTCGTCGGTGCACGGCCCGAACAGACTCTGGCATGCCGCGACGCCTATTCCGTATTGCGGAGAGAAGTACCAGTTGCCCGAAAAGAAGAGCCAGTACGTGCCCCAGGCCTCGATGATGTCCGGCGACTCGACGATCGTTCCCTCCCATGGCTCCGACGGGGCGAAGATCTTCGTCGGATGTCCGAGGAGCTCCCGTCCGTTCGCGGACAGATACTGGGTGTAGATGCCGGTGTACCCGTTCTGGTCCGGACCAGGGAAGTCGGGGTTCGCGTTGTCCTCGGATTTCCAGAGCATCACGAGACGCGAGCCATCGACGAGGACGCGCGCATCGATCGAACCGCGATGATCGAGCTGGCAGATGAAGGGTTGCGTCGCCGGGATGAACGGACCGGTCGGCGACGAGGAGAAGGCAGAGCCGATGCAGTGAGTCGGCGGCGAGATCCCTCGCAGGAGCGCCGTGAAGTACAGCGCCCATCCTCCGTCGACCCGATGGACGTCGGGGGCCCACGTGCGGCCGCCCCTGGCCCACTTGGGCAGTTGTGGCAACGCGTCGACGGCCTTGCCCCAGTGCCCGATCTCGGGCCCGACCCGAACGGGGACGTTCATATAGCTCGTGCCCTCGCTCGTGTAGATGTAATAGCGACCATGCGACGTCAGCATGAAGGGATCGGTCACGTCAGGACCTTTGAGGATGTAGCGCGCCGGCGCGTCCGGTGTCGGGGATGGTGCCGGTGCGTCGGTCTCGATGCTCGGCGCCCCGCCACCGCCGGCGGCCTCGCTCGAAGAGCCGATCGCCACTTGTGTGACGATCAGTGCCGTGACGCCGAGCCCGAGGACGACGGGGACGGCGACGGCCCGTATTCGCGATCGTCTCGCCGGAACCCGGGCGCGCGCCTCCTGCTCGGTCGGAGCGGGCGCGTTCGTCGCCAGGGCCGCGACGCATCCGCCGAGGAGTCCGACGGCCGGCAGCTGCCAGTCGACGTCGACGACCCCGCACACGACGAACGCGACCGCAGCACCGGCGGCACATGCCGCCAGCGCGTTCCTGCGGCGGAAGGACGTTCCGACGGCGCCGACGGCCCCCACGAGCAGGACGACCGCGACGATCCCACCGTCCGTGCCGATAGTGAGGACAGTGTCGGGATTGAGACCGAGGACGGAGTCGACCGGCCGGGTCGACGCTGGGAATGCCTTGGGGCCGGTCCCGGTGACGACCGAAGAGCCCCAGGCCCGAGCTGCGGCAGACCACGCCAGTGTCTGGCCCTGGTCGACGGGCTGGGCCGGCGCGGTGACGCCAGGAGGGCGCAGGACTGCGATCACCGTTGCTGCGACGACGAGCAGCATCAGCACTGCGGTGGCGGCAGCCCAAGGGCGGGACCGGGCAGGACGGCGCGCGCCGGCGCGGATCGCGGACGCGACCGCGGCCGCGCCGACAACGAGCGCAGCCGGCGCGGCTCCGAGGTGGGAGGACGCGGATGCCACCGCGGCGCATCCCGCCACCACACCCATGGCGAGGGGCCAGGCGGCGTGACGCCAACGCCCAAACGGGACGAAGCATGCCCCGCACGCCACGGCCAGCAGGACCCAGTGGCTCTGGGTGGCGATCAGTCCTGCGAGCAGCACGCACAGCGCGACGCTGACCACCGGTGCCTCGAGGTCCACGCCGAGGGCCAGGACGAGAGCGACGGCGAACAGGCCGGCGGCACCTGCGGGGTGGGTGAGCGGAGTCGACAGCTGCCAGAAGCGACCCGTGTGCTGTGCCAGTGGCGAGATGCGCCACAGCACCCCCACCAAACCCACCGTCGCCGTGATGGCCGAGACGGTCACCACGGCCAGGGCAACGCGTCCTCGGTCGCGATCGTTCAGGGCCTTGACGACGACGAAGGCACCCAGAAACCCGAGCAGCGTGGCGCCGAAGGGGAAAAAGGCGGCGGGATGATGGGCGAGGACCGATCGGATCATCCACCAGACGGCGAGCCCGCCGACGGCGAGCGCCACGACGGCGGACGCCCGGTCCTTGAAGCGGACGAGTGCCAGGACGGCGACGACCCCCGACACCACGGCCACGCCGAAGGCGTCGGCCGGGTAGAAGCCACCTTTCCGGTACACCGCGGCGGCCATCATTCCGACGACGAGGGCGGCCATCGTGGCAGCGCTGCGCGGCTCGGGCCCATCCTGTTCGTCGGGCTGGTCGTCGAGCACGGCGTCGCTCGTCTCCGGGTCGTCCATGGTCAAGACGCCAACCTGGTTCGCTTGACTGTCGTCGGGTTCGAGCGAGCTCACTCTGGACTTTCGAATCGGGGATCGACGGTGGGCACGAAGCCTCGCGCTGATCAGGCTCTCTCCGCACCCCAGCCTCGTCGCCTCCGGGCGGCAAGTTACACCGTCGGCCCTCGACATTGTTCCCGGGGTCGGCGACACCGGGATGACAGGTGTCCGACTCATCCCCCATTCCAAGGCGTGTGCCTGCGAGGAGCGCCTCGGTGAATCCTGTCGTGCGGAGGCTCCTTCTGCTGATCGCTGCCTTTGCGTGCTATGTCGGAATCGTCATCGTCCGCCAGGGCCCTCCTTCCGGTGGCGATACGACTCCGCTCACCGCGGTCACGTCCGCATTGGCCTCGGGACGGCTCCACGCCGCCGCCGCCAACGACGAGTTGCCGAATCCACCGGGGTACGGCTTGATGACGGCGCCGTTGGTCGCCCTGTTCCGTTCGGCGCTCGGGTCGCCGACGTGGTGCACCACGCCGGGGCGTGCCGCCAACCTGCATCATCTCTCCGCGTACCGTCACGACGCGACCTTTGGCGAGGACGTGGCCGAATGCGGGTTCGCGCACCGGCTGGCCAACGGGGAGATCCGACCATCGCTGCCGACCTGGTATCGGGCGCAGGGGATCCTCGGGGTGGCCAGCTGGCTCGTCCTGGCGCTGGGGAGCCTTGCGCTGTTGTGGGCGGCCGGGGCGGCATCGGCCGCCCGCGAAGCAGGCTTGCTCGCCTTCCTCGCGTTCCTGCCCGCAGCGAGCAGCGCCATCGTGCAGCTGTACCACCCCCAGGACATCGTCAGCCTCGGGCTCGCCCTCGGAGCGATGGCGTTGGTGCTCAGAAGGAAGTGGATGGCCGCGGGCGCACTCTTCGGCCTGGCCGTACTCACGAAGCAGTACGTCCTGCTGTTGTTGATCCCGGCGCTCGCTGCGGCACCGGGGACCGGCCCACGTCTACGCGTCGGCGTGTCTGCGGCCGTCGTGTTCGGGTTGGGTCTGGCGCCATTCTTCTTGTCGGCGCCCCACTCCACGCTCGCCAACTTCAGTGGCTTCAGCGCCGGAGGCGCGGTGTCCGGCTTCACGGTGCTCAGCCTCTCCGGCGTCACCGGTTCCGCGGCGTCGGCCATCGCGCGCGATGCTCCGGTCGTCCTTGCCCTTGCCGTGTGCATCTGGGCCATCCGACGAGGGGCGTGGGCTCACGCGCCAGTGGTCCTCGTCGCGCTGGGCCTGGCATGTGTGGGGGGGCGACTCGTTTTCGAGTCCGTGATCTTCCCGTACTACCTCTTGGCGAGCAGCGTCCTCTTCTTCCTGCTCGACCTCGTGGCCCAGCGGACCCCGCAGCGCTCGCTCGCCTGGTCCGCGGCCGCTGCGTTCTTCGTCGCCATCAGCCCGGGCAACCGAGCCGTCGACGCGATGGGGACGCTGATCCTCGCCGCACTCGCGGTCGCGGCAGGGTTGACCGAGGTGGCACGGCTCTCCGGCTCGCACGCTCCGAAGTCACCCCCGGTCGAGGTCACGTCGGACGCGGTGTGAGCGTCACGCGGGCCGTCAGTACGCCGGAGCGGTCCGCCGCAGGACGCGCAGACTCCCGCAGGCGCCGTCGTCGGTGAACTGCCCCGAGTCGAGCGCGGAACAGTACAGCTCGAACGGGGGCCGCCCGCCGTCGGCGGGGTCGGGGAACACGTCGTGGATGGCCAGCCATCCCCCGTCGGCGACGAGGGGCGACCAGCCGCGAAAATCCGCCCAGGCGGGCTCGGAACCGTGGCCGCCGTCGATGAAGCAGAAACTCAGGGGCCGGTCCCACAGCGAAGCCACCGTCGGCGAGTCGCCGACGACACCCACGACCGATGACTCCAGTCCGGCGGCCGCGATGTTCCGGCGCCAATGGGCGAGGGTGTCTATCCGACCGACGGAGCGATCGACGAGATCCGCTTCGTGGTGTTCCCACCCCGGTTGGTTCTCTTCGGAGCCGCGGTGATGGTCGATGGAGAGAAGCACAGAATCGGTCGCCTCGGCAGCCGCGCCAAGGTAGATGCTCGATTTGCCGCACCAGGCGCCGATCTCGACCAGCACCGCAGGCTCGTTTCTGGCCTGCCAGGCCCGCCCGGCGCGTAGCGCCGCCAATAACAAGGCCTCGCCTTCGTCGTCGGGCATGAAACCTCTCGTCGCGTGGGCCGCGGTGACGAGCGATCGGAGACGCGGCGTCTCGAGGACACCGTCGCGGGGAAGCGTGCTGGTCACCGACGAACAGCCGAGAGGGCGGCGGCCAGGCGAGGGCGCTCTCGGGCCGCGAACGCCACGTTCACGCCGAGACGTTCGATCGACTGCGCCACGCGCCGGGGGCCTGAGTCCAGCGGGTGGCGGTGCAGGAATTCCACTACCTCGTCGGCGAAAGACGCATCCGCGCCCAGCGCCGGGACCGACTCGATGATGCGCGGCATGGCGTTCTTGGGGAACCGCTGGAGCATGGCGTCCCACGACTCGGTCATCCTGGTCCATGTGGCCTGGCCGCCGACCGGATTTGCCAGGAGGCCGGCGATGACCGCGAACCCGTTCTGACTGCGGACCTCGCTCATGGCCAGATCAAAGGTCCGCAGGCAAAGGTCGACATCCGGGAACGTGGTCAGCGCTCCGAGGGAGCGCATCTCCTCTTGGGGTGTCGCCGCGGCGCGGTAGCGCTCGAGAAGTGCGTCGTAGTCGCCCGGGCGAAGCAGTTGGGCCACCACCGCCAACGTCGCCGTCTCCACGTCCGGCGGGATCGGCTCCCCCGAGCCGCCGGCGATGGGGGAGCGGTCGAAGCGGCGGGCTGCCTCGTCCCTGACGCCCGAGTCCGCACCGACCGTCCCGAGGACGTTGATGGCAAGCGCCCGCAACGAGGGCGTGCGGTCGCCCTCGCCCACTTCCGCTTCGAAACCGAGACGCTGATGGACCGGTCCGAAGAGCGCCTCGACGACACCGGTCAGCGCATCTCCCTCGGCTCCGGTTGCGATCCGGTTGACCAGGACCAACGCGCTCGCGATCGGGGCCCACGGCGCAGGGTCCGGATGCGTGCCCAGCCGCGACGCGAGCTGGAGGAAGTCGCGCAGGTCCGTTCTGCCGGCGAGCGTGGTCGCCCACGTGTCGGCGAGCAGGTTGGCGAGCTCGAGCGGCGTCAGCTCCGCCAGGTGTTCCGAGAGCGCCAGCGAGTGAGCGCGCTCATAGCCGACTCGGAACATGCCCCAGCCACCGGCATTGACCACGACGAGGCCCTGATCCGCCTCAAGGACGTCGTCGGGTGCAGAACGGAGGACGAGGCGCCGCACCGGCGTGGCCGGCTCGGCGGAGGCGGACAGCGCGCGCACGGCGACGGGAATGTTCCACTCGGTGCCGATCGCAGACTCGGTGCCGGCCGGCGGCGGCCCGAACGAGAAGGGTTCCTGGGTGAGCGTGTCCCCCGTCAGCGAGACCAGTGGATGCCCCCCTGGAGGATGAACGTGTTCATGACGTCTCGCACGGGAGCGCCGCTGGCGTCTTCGAGCGCGTCCCAAAGATCGGTGGTGACCGTGTTGCCGTAGGCGTGGGCCTTGAGATAGGCGCGCACACCGTCGCGGAACACGTCGGGGCCGATGTGCTGCTCGAGCATCCGAAGGACGCCGCATCCCTTCTCGTAGGTGAGGAGGTCGAACATCCCCTCCGCCTCCTTCGGTGGGCCGACCGGGTATTCGATGGGCCGTGTCGCGTGCACGCCGTCGACGTTCAGCGCTGCTTCGCGCGAGGGAGCGAATCCGACCCAGCGATCCCACGAAGGCCTGAACGCATCGACGCAGAGCAGTTCCATGAAGGTGGCGAACGCCTCGTTGAGCCAGATGCCCTCCCACCACCCCATGGTGACGAGGTCGCCGAACCACATGTGGGCGAGCTCGTGAGCGATGACGTCCGCAACGCGCTCGAGCTCGGCCCGCGACGCCTCAGCCGGGTTTATGAGGAGAGCGGTGTCACGGAAGGTGATGCAGCCCAGGTTCTCCATGGCGCCGGCAGCGAAGTCCGGGATGGCGACGAGGTCCACCTTGTCGCCGGGATAGGGGATGTTGAAGTAGTCGCTGAAGAACCGAAGCGCGAACACGCCCACCTCCAACGCGAAGTCGGCCAGATCGCGCTTCCCGGGCGTGTACACGATCCGCAGCGGGACGCCGTCGACGTCGACCGTCTCGGTCGTCTCGAACTTGCCGACGACGAAGGCCACCAGATAGGTCGACATCTTCATGGTGGGCGCGAATCGCACGCGGTGCTTGTCGCCCGCACGATCTCGGTTGAGATGACGGGGGAATTGGAGTAGGCCTCGACGTCGGGATCCACCAGGAGCGTGACCTCGAAGACGGCCTTGCGATCGGGCTCGTCCCAACACGGAAACGCCCGCCGGGCGTCGACCGACTCGAACTGGGTGGTTGCGATCGACTGGGGTTCGCCGTCGCGGTCGGTGTAGGTGGAGCGGTAAAAGCCCCGCAGCTTGTCGTTGAGGGTTCCGCTGAAGCGGCAGCCGACGGTGCACCGGCCCGGGGGCAAGGGACTCGGCGGGCCGAAGGTCACCTGTTCCAGTTCGTCGTCGAACGAGACCGTGCACGCCAGCGTGCCGCCGTCGGCGGTCACGACCTCGACGTCGCTCACCGCCAGCTCGGCGGCGTTGAGCACCATTTCGGTGATCGTTTCGTGCACGAGGACGTCGATCGACAAGGTTCCCGAGAAGGAGGCAGACGCCACCTTGGGCTCGATCTCCATGCGGTAGGTCTCCGGCTCCACCGTGCGGGGCAGACGGAAGTCCTCGGCGCTCGCGGCGCCGCCGGACGTGGCGGTGGGTGGGTGCATCCGGGCAAGGCTACCTGCCGTACTCGGAGTAGGTTCTCGCTCCGTGCCTGCACACGAGTTGGCTTTCGAGCAAATCGAGCGCGCCCGAGGTGTCCGAGGCCGACGCTCTGCACGATCTCGACGTGGTTGCGATCGGTTCGCCGCTGCTCGACGTGGTCGAGATGACCAGCGAAGAGCGTCTGGCCGACACCGGGCTCGAGAAAGGCTCCATGACGCTGATCGACTTGGTCACCGCCGATGCAGTTCAGGCCGCCATGCGAGCGCCTCGTTTCGTCTCGGGGGGCTCTGTCGCCAACACCACCGCGGGCATCGCCGAACTGGGCGGGCGTGCGGGCTTCGTGGGCGCAGTGGCGGACGACGAGGTGGGACGCGCCTACGCCGAGAACCTTCGCGCCGCAGGTGTCGAGTTCGAACCCCACTTGAGCGAGTCCGCCGCGGGCGACGGACTGGGCACGGGCCGATGTGTCGTGCTCATCACCGAGGACGCCGACCGCACGATGGGCACCTACCTCGGCGCCGCCTCCACGCTGTCGCCCGCGGGCGTGTCGACGTCGTTGGTCGCCCGGGCTTCGGTGGTCCTGCTCGAGGGGTACCTCTGGGACGTACCCGCGGCCAAGGAGGCGCTCCGCCACGCCGCGGCGACCGCCCACGCCAACAACGGGTCGGTCGCGCTGTCACTGTCGGACCCGTTCTGCGTGCAGCGGCACCGCCGCGAGTTCCTCGACCTCCTGCTCGACGACGTCGACATCCTGCTCGGCAACGAGGAGGAGGTGACGATGCTCTTCGACGCACCGTCGCACGGGGCCGCCCTCGACTCGGCCGAGGAGACGGGCCTCCTGGTGGTCATGACCCGTGGTGCGCAGGGTGCAATCGTGCTGACGGCTCAGGGGCCGCAGGAGGTGGCGGCGGCCGCGGCCGAACGGGTCGTGGACACGACGGGCGCGGGCGACCTCTTCGCGGCGGGCTTCCTCCTCGGCCTCACCCACGGTCTCGGACCGGTGGAGAGCACGCGGCTCGGCGGCGTCTGCGCGGCGGAGGTCATCTCCCACACCGGGGCCCGGCCGGAGGCGGACCTCAAGGGGTTGGCGGCCGACGCGGGGCTGTTGCTCCGGTAGCGGATTCGGTCATGTCGCTCTCGATCGGGATCGTCGGATTGCCGAACGTCGGCAAGTCGACGCTCTTCAACGCGCTCACCGACAATCGCGTCCTGGCTGCCAATTACCCCTTCGCCACCATCGAGCCGAATGTCGGGGTGGTGGCCGTACCCGACCCGCGCCTCGAGGTGCTCTCGGCGCTCTACGACGGAGCGCCGGCGGTGCCGGCGACGGTCACGTTCGTCGACATCGCCGGTATCGTGCGCGGCGCGTCGAAGGGGGAGGGGCTCGGCAATCAGTTCCTCGCCGCCATCCGGGAGTGCGACGCCATCTGCGAGGTGGTGCGAGCCTTCCACGACGACGACGTGGTCCACGTCGATGCCCGCGTCGAACCGTCCGGTGACATCGAGACCGTCGACACCGAGCTCGTCCTCGCCGACTTGCAGACCGTGGAGAACCGTCTGCCGCGCCTGGTGAAGGAGGCCAAGGCCATACCCGCACTGAAGCCGGCGCTTTCGGCCGTGGCCGAGGCGGAACGGATCCTGGCCGAAGGCCGGACGATCTCCGCTGCGGCGGCCGCGGGTGAGGTGGACGCGGCGCTGTTGCGCGACCTGCACCTGCTCACGGCCAAGCCGTTCATCTACGTCTTCAACGTCGACGAAGACGATCTGGGGAACGCGGCACGGGCAGGCGAATTGGCGCGGTCGGTGGAGCCGGCGTCGTCCGTCGTGGTGTGCGCGCAGATCGAAGCGGAAGTGGCCGGACTCGACCGGTCCGACGCCAGAGAACTGCTCGCCAGCTACGGCCAGGAACAATCCGGCCTGGAACAGCTCGTGCACGTGGGCTTCGAGACCTTGGGACTGCAGACCTTCCTCACCGCCGGGCCGAAGGAAGCGCGGGCGTGGACCATCCACATCGGTGATACCGCGCCCAGGGCGGCCGGTATCATCCACTCCGACTTCGAGCGAGGCTTCATCAAGGCGGAAGTGATCAGCTTCGACGACCTGGTGGAGGCCGGCTCGGTGGTCGCGGCCCGCACGGTCGGCAAGGCCCGCATCGAGGGACGGGACTATGTCATGCGAGACGGCGACGTGGTCGAGTTCCGGTTCAACACCTGACTCGCTTCGAAGGGCCCGGCGAGGGCGCGCTCGAGGCGTCAGGACTTCGGGTTCGGGATGCCGCCGCCGGTTGAGACCGAGAAGGGCGTCGTGATCTGGCGGCCGGCGGCGTCGAGCACATACCAGGGTCCGCCGTCCTGGTCGATGGCCTGGCCCGTCACCATGCCCGGCGTCACGTCGAGGTTGTAGGTGTAGAGGGGGTGCCCGCCGTAGGTGACCTGCCTCGAGCCGTCAGGACGGCGGATGGTGCCGACACGGGACGGGTCGACACCCTTGCCGACGTGGATCGGGCCGCTTGCGACGAGCGGCGGCCACTGGAAGACACACCCGTCGTTCTCACAGGCGCTGGTGGTGGCGGTGTCCGGCCCGAAGTCGTAGAGCGTGTCGCCGGCACCGGTGGCCAGGATGGGTCCAACGGGGGAGTGCTGCACGGTGAGCGTGAGCGAAACGTCGGTGGTCGGCGGCGCCGACAAGGTGGTGACGTCGGAACCCCCGCACGACGACAGGGCAACAGACGACAAGGCAACGGCGGCAGCGACGAGGGCTGCCGGGAGGGCGAGGGCCGAACGGCGCAGTCGCACCCGAGTCAGGACGCCGCCGGGATGTTCGTGCCGAGCAGCCAGCTGATGGACGACGAGCGCGTCGGCGACGGTCCACTCCCCGAACCGGGGGTGGTGCAGGTCGCGCAGGCCGCCGTCGTCGAGGAGCGCGGACAGCTTCGGGCTCAAGTGTCCGCCGAGGTCTGGCGCGCTGGCGTCGACGAAGCGTTCGTGGCCCGCAGGATCGATGAGGATGTACCCGTCGGTGTGGACGACGTCGTAGGTCAGCGGCGCGCCGGTCCACCAATCGAGGTGCGCCGGTTTCTCCTCGGGCACCATCTGGTACCCCACCCCGAAGGGCTTCCAGAAGGAGGCCACGGCGGCCGGCGATCCGGTCCACAGCTCCCAGTCGGCGCCGAACTCGCGCTGGTAGGCGGCGAGACGCGGGCCGACGTGTCGCGGCCGGGATCGACGGTCGCCTCGACGAAGGCCACGCGGGACCCGAGCCCGGCTGCACGCACGTCGCGCTCGAGCGCCACGTACGCCGCGGTGACCAGCGGGCACTCGTCCTGGCACAGGCTGAGGAAAGGCGCGAGCACCACCACCTTGCCGCGGAGCGCCGCCAGCGAGACGTGCCGTCCGTCCTGGTCGACCAGACCCACGTGCTGCGGGGTCGGTCGGTTCACGACCAGGCCCTGGCTCGGCGGCGGAGCCACGGGCGCGGAGCTGCCGCACGCGGCAAGGAGCGCGCCCAGGGCCAGAACGGCGACTGCGGAGAGGACCCGGCGGGGTCGGAGGAGGGCCATCGATCGGCACGTCCATAGTGGTGGCGCCGAGGGTCGAATGCCAGTCGCCGCCGGAAAGTCGCCGCCGGAGACGGGGCTGTGCGACGGCCCGTGCGGCGGACCGGTCAGATGTCGTCGTCGCCGGGGGGCAGGAAGGCGAAGGGAAGATCCGCCAACGCGATGAGGGTGGAGGCGATCCAGCGGGTCAGCGCGTCAAAGAGCGGCCGAAGCCCCGACGAGTCCTCGAGCTGTGCCTCGCTGAATCGCATGCTGCCCTCGTAGGTCGCCTCAGCAGCCCAGCGCAGGGCGGCGGAGTCGTCAGACCCGACGTTGGCCCGTACCTGCTCGATCGTCGTGGCGACACGCACCAGGTCGTCCGCGTGTTGCAAGGGACCCGAATCGGGCAGCACGCTCAGCACCTTCTCGTCGTCGGGGGCCTCGGCCATTCGCTGGACGCGGAGGGCGACCTCGATCACCACCTCGGGCAGTTCGTCCGGGGGTTCACCGATGGACCAGCTCCGGTACGAGGTCTGGCTCCAGGTGGGCCAGTCGACCGAGACGTCGGCTCGCACCCGCGGCGGTTGCTCCTCGCCCGGCAAGCTGTACGAGGTCTCCCAGGAGACGTCACCCAGGAACACGTCGACCTGGAATCGTTCCTCCACGGCCTGCCGTTGCAGGAGCGCCGTGTCGAACGACGAGCGGATGGTGTCGATGATGTCGACGAGAGGGTGATCGAGCACGCGGTTCGAGGATAGGCCGCGGCCACGGTCGGCCCTGCTCGGCCCCGGTCGGTTGCACCGGGGCTGTCACCGTCGGTTACCGTCGATCCGATGAGCAACGGGACGGACGCGTCGGTCTGGCTGAATCGGCGGGTGATCGCGTACGCACATCAAGGTGGAGCGTGGGAGTCGCCGTCGTCCACCCGCCACGCCATCAGGCATGCGTTGGAGGCGGGCGCCACCGGGATAGAGCTGGACGTGCACGCGACCGCCGACGGCGAACTGGTCGTCTGCCACGACGAGACGGTCGACCGGACGACCGAGGCCAGGGGCACGATCGCATCGCTCACGCTGGCGGAGCTGCGGCGATTGGACTTCTCCTACTGGTGGATCCCGGGCGCTGACGTCACTCCGGGACGGCCTTCAGGCGACTACCCCTTCCGCGGCCGGGCGCCGGACGACCCTTCGTATGGAATTGCCACGCTCCGGGAGGTGCTCGAGGAGTTCCCCGGAGTGGTGTTGAACCTCGACATCAAGCAGACGGCGCCGGCAGTCGCACCGTACGAGGAGGCGCTCGCCGGTCTCCTGGCCGAATACGAACGTACGGACGACGTGATCGTGGCCTCGTTCCTCGACCAGGCGACGGACTCCTTCCGCACGTTCGCTCCGAACGTTCCGACGTCCGCCGGCACCCAGGCGACGGCCGAGGCCTGGCAGGCGGTCCAAGCGGGAGAGGATGTGCCCACGAGCCCGGCGGTGGCGTATCAGGTGCCCGAGCGCCAGGGGGAAATCGTCGTGGTGGACGAGCGGTTCGTCGCCGCGGCGCACCGCGCCGGGAAGGCGGTCCATGTGTGGACCGTCAACGACGTCGCAGCCATGCGCCGGCTGCTGGCACTCGGCGTGGACGGGATCATCTCGGACCTTCCGACCACGCTGTGCGGGGAGCTTGCCGCGGCGGGCGCGGCGTGGCGAAACAGCTGACGGGTTCGTCCCGAGTCAGCCGCGGCCGCAGTTCGGCTTCTTGCCGTGGTTGGCCTTCTTCTTGGTCCGCAGCTTGCGCTTCACGGTTCGCTTCGACATGAGGGGGAGAGCCTAGACGGTCCGAGTCCGGGCGTCCGTTCGGTAGCCTCGACGTCGATGCGCTCCGGTTGGTTGCTGCGGGACGGGGACGTCGTCTGTGCGCTGGACCTGGCCGACTCGCCGGCTGAGCGGCGCGAAGCCCTGCGGGGACGAAACGGGTGGGACGGTGCGCTGCACGTGGCGGGTACGCGGGCTGTCCACACGGCCGGCGCCAGGTTCCCGATCGACGTTGCGTTCCTCTCGGTCGACCTGACCGTGGTGCGCATGGTCCGGCTCAAGCCGTGGCGGGTGACGGTCTGCGGGCGCGCCGTGCACAGCAGGGTCGAGACCGAGGCCGGGCTGCTGGAGCGCTGGGGAGTCCACGTGGGCGACCAGCTCGAGGTTCGCGAGGCCCGGCCGGGTGAGGTCCCGGACGCCGGTGGAGGCGCGACGGGCAACGGCCCTTGAGCGGTCACGTGCCGAGCCCCGGGCGGCTCGTGCTGGTGGCGACACCGATCGGGAACCTCGGTGACCTCTCCCCGCGGGCACGGGACGTGCTGGCGACGGCCGACGTGATCTGTTGCGAAGACACCAGGCGCACGCGGGCGCTGCTCTCCGCCACCGGGCTCTCCGGCGGCGACCGCCTCCTCTCGCTGCACGGGCACAACGAAGCGGACCGCGTCGGGCGCGTGGCCTCCCTGGTGGCCGCCGGAGCCATCGTGGCCGTGGTCAGCGACGCCGGGACCCCCGGCATCTCGGACCCCGGCGCGCGGCTGGTCGCGGCGCTGGCGGCGCGCGGGGAAACCGTGAGCACGGTCCCGGGCCCGTCTTCGGTCGTCGGCGCCCTCGTCGTGAGCGGGCTGCCGACCGATCGGTTCGGGTTCGAGGGTTTCCTGCCGCGCAAGGGTGGGGAGCGCCGCCGCCGCGTGGCTGCGCTCATGGCGGCCGAACGCACGACCGTCGTGCTCGAGGCACCGGGCCGCGTGGCCGCGACCGTCGAAGAGCTGGCGGCGATCGACCCCGAGCGCCCGGTCGCCGTGGTGCGCGAGCTCACGAAGCTGCACGAGGAGGTATGGCGTGGCACGGCCGCCGCGGCGGCGGCCGAGTTCGCGTCGCGTGAGGTGCGAGGCGAAGTCGTGCTGGTCGTGGGCGGGGCGCCCGCGGCGGACGAGCCGGACGACCACGACGTCGAGGCCGCAGTGCGTGACGCACTCGAGCACGAACCCGGCGCGGGCGCTCGACGTGTGGCCGACCGTGTCGCGTCGGCGCTCGGCGTGCCGCGGCGGCGCGCCTACGAGGCGACGCTGCGTGTGCGCGGCGCAGGCGAGGACGCGCACGGTGCGGATGGCGCCGGTGGCAGGTCCGGGGCGCCCTGAAGGCACCGGTACGCTGGGCTGTGGTGCCCCACTACTTCCTCACCACACCGATCTACTACGTGAACGACGCTCCGCACGTCGGAACGGCGTACACGACGGTCAACGCCGACGCCCTGGCGCGTTGGCACCGCCTGTCCGGGGACGACGTGCGCTTCATGACGGGTACCGACGAGCACGGGGCGAAGATCGTCGAGGCCGCCGAGGCGAACGCCATGACGCCGAAGGAGTGGACCGACCGCACGTCGGCCCGCTTCGTGGAGACCTGGTCGGCTCTCGACATCGCCAACGACGACTTCATCCGAACGACGGAGTCCCGCCACTACACGGTCGTGCAGGAGTTCCTCCAACGGATCTACGACAACGGATACATCGAGCTGGCGCCCTACTCGGGCCTCTACTGCATCTCGTGCGAGGACTACTACACGGAGGACCAGCTCCACGAGGGGAAATGCCCGGTTCACGGCCGCCCCGTGGTGGAGATGCAGGAGGACAATTACTTCTTCAAGCTGAGCGCGTTCGAGCAGCGGCTCCTCGACCACTACGACACGCATCCGGACTTCGTCCGCCCTGTGTCGAAGCGGAACGAGGCTCTGGGCTTCATCCGGGGCGGCCTGCGCGACGTGTCGATCACGCGGACGTCGTTCTCCTGGGGCGTGCCGGTGCCCTGGGACGGCGGGCACGTGTTCTACGTGTGGTACGACGCGCTCATCAACTACCTGACCGTGGCAGGCTTCGGCGGTGACCCACGCGAATTCCAGTCGTGGTGGGGTTCGTCACACCACCTGATCGGCAAGGACATCCTCAAGTTCCACTGCGTGTGGTGGCCGGCCATGTGCTTGGCGGCCGGCATCGACCCTCCGAAGGAGATCTTCGTCCACGGCTACCTGCTCATGGGCGGCAAGAAGCTGGGCAAGTCCATGATCGCGAAGGCGGTGATGGGGGACGGTGACGGGAGCCGCCCGCTCGCGGTCACCGACGTGTCGCCGCTCGCGTTGGCCGACGAGCTCGGAGTCGACCCGCTGCGCTACCACCTCCTGCGGGACGTGCCATTGGGGGGCGACGGCGACTTTTCCTTCGACGGCATCGTGGCGCGTTACAACGCGGACCTGGCCAACAATCTCGGGAACCTCGTGTCGCGCGTGACCACGGTGGTGCACTCGAAGTGCGCCGGAGTCGGACCGGCGTGCGACGGAGCGAGCGAGTTGGCGTCGGTCTCGGCGGCCGTGCTGGAGGCGGTGACGGCGGCCTGGGCGCGCTGGGCTCCGCACGAGGCACTGGAGGAGACGTGGCGCCTGATCGGCGCGGCCAACGCACGGCTCGAGGAGGCGGAGCCCTGGAAGATGGAACCGGGACCCGAAGTCGACGCCGTGCTCGGCGACGCCCTCGAGGTCCTGCGCATCGTGGCCGTGCTGGCGTCGCCCGCCATGCCGGCGACGGCCGCCGAGATATGGCGGCGCATCGGCCTGACCGGGGATCCTGCGGCAACCCGCCTTCCCGGTGAGGCGGCGTGGGGCGGATACCTGGGTGGGACCCCGGTGGTCAAGGGCGACCCGCTGTTCCCGCGTCGCAAGGCCTCGGCCTGACGTGGACGGCTGGTTCGACTCCCACTGCCACGTCCAGGAGGAGTTCACCGGGGACGGCGCCGAGGAGAGCGGCCCCGAGGTGCTGACCCGTGCGGCGGGGGCGGGCATCGACCGGCTGGTGTGCATCGGTACGGGACTTGCGACCTCCCGGCAGGCTCTCGAGGTGGCGCGTTCGACGGTTGGTGCGGGTGCGGGTGCGGGTTCGCCGCGCGCGTGGGCGTCAGTCGGTCTGCATCCGCACGAGGCCAGTCATGGCGTCGACGACGTCGCCGCGCTGTTGTCGCGCCAGCTCGGCGTGGACGACGGCGTCCTCGTCGCGGTGGGTGAATGCGGGCTGGACTACTACTACGAGCACTCGCCACGCGGTGCGCAACGTGAAGCGTTCGCGGCGCAGATCGCGCTCGCGCACGCGCACGACCTCGCGCTCGTCATTCACGCACGTGACGCGTGGGACGACGTGTTCGACGTGCTCGACGGAGAAGGCGTTCCTTCGCGCACCGTGCTGCACTGCTTCACCGGCGGTCCCGAGGAGATCGACCGGTGTCTGCGTGCGGGCATGTACGTGTCCTTCAGCGGGATCATCACCTTCAAGAACGCGAGCGACGTGCGCGCTGCGGCCGAGCGTTGTCCGCTCGACCGACTGTTGATCGAGACGGACAGCCCCTTTCTCGCGCCGGTTCCGCATCGAGGTCACACCAACGAACCGGCGTTCCTGCCGCTGGTGGGCGCGGCGGTTGCGGCGGTGAAGGACCGCCCGGTCGACGAGGTGAAGGAACGATCTGCCGCGGCGGCCTCTGCAGTGTTTTCCACAGCAACGTGAACTAGAGGTTGAGTTTTTCGGAAAATATGGGACCCTTCTGACCTGCGTGTTTACCGGAGAACCCAGACAAAATCCCGGTGTGACCTGGATATTTACGTAAATATAACCCATGTCTACCCCCGTGACCTGGGGAAATGGCAGACATGAAGATTTACCAACATTCTGCATTTGCGCGGGCCGTGACCGGTTATCTATGTTCTCCAAGACCCCCCGCTCCCTATCTGTATTGGCGCGGGTGCCCTGGTCCCGGAGAAGGGTGGAGCCCTGCGGAAACAGAGCACAGTGGGGAGGCAACTGGGCGTGGCCGTGCTGGTGTGCGGCGCGTTGCTCGGTCTGCCTCTCCTCCTGTTGCAGAGTCAGACCTCGCATGCGTCGCCGCGCGAACCGCGACGCGGCAGCAACGCGGACGGACCACGTCGCGAGACGTGGTTGGGGTATCAACCTGCCAACGCATCTCGTGGCCTACCGCGCGCCTGCGGCGACGACCACCACCACGACCCCTCCGCCCACGACGACGTTGCCGCCGACAACGACCACAACCCTGCCGCCGACGACCACCACGACGACCGCGCCGCCGCCGCCACCACCACCGCCGACGACGACAACGACCGAACCGGTCGTCGCGACGGCACCGGCACCCGCCTCTTCAGAAGTGGGAGAGGCGACGTGGTACTCGGGTGCCGCGCCGGGCATGTGTGCGAGCCCGACGCTCCCGTTCGGCACCGTGCTCACCGTGACCAACAATGCGACGGGCGCGTCGACGACATGCACCGTGGACGACCGCGAGAGCGCGGGCTACCCGCGGGTGGTCGACATGTCGCCCGAGGGCTTTGCGCAGATCGCCGACCAGAGCCAGGGAGTGGTAGAAGTCACAATCTCCTGGTGACCCTTTCCGGCGCGGACATCGCCGAGCTCCTCGCGGCGCATGGTCTCCGGCCGAACCGGGCCCTGGGACAGAACTTCGTGGCGGACGCCAACACGGTCCGGCGGATCGCCCGGCTCTCGGGAGTCGGCGCGGGCTCACGCGTCCTCGAGATCGGCGCCGGACTCGGCTCTTTGACCCTGGCCCTGGCCGAAACCGGTGCGCTCGTCGTGGCGGTCGAGACGGACCGCCATCTGGTCCCCGTCCTGCGCGACGTGGTCGAGCCGGTCGGAGTCGAGGTGGTGCCGGGCGACGCGCTGGAGCTCGATCTGGGCGGGCTCTTGGCCGCACGCGGGGGAGGGAGATGGAGCATGGTGGCCAACCTGCCCTACAACGTCGCCACCCCGCTGGTCATGCGGGTGCTCGAGGAAGTGGCCGACGTGGACGAGCTGCTGGTCATGGTCCAGCGCGAGGTGGGGGAGCGGATGGCGGCGGTGCCCGGCGACCCGGCCTACGGCGGGGTCTCCGTGCGGATCGCCTATTTCGCCCAAGCCTCGTTGGCCGGCCGGGTTCCGGCGTCGGTGTTCGTGCCGAAACCGCGCGTCGAGTCGGTGCTGGTCCGCATCCGCCGCCGGTCGACGCCCGCCGTCGACCCCGCCTTGGTCTCCTACTCCCGGCTGGCCGACGTAGTCAAGGCCGGCTTCGGGCAGCGCCGCAAGATGTTGCGCCGGTCTCTCGCCGGGGTGGTGGTGCCGGACGCGTTCGTTCGGGCCGGTGTACGTCCCGAGGCTCGGGCCGAGGAGCTCGACGTGGCCGCGTGGGGGAGGTTGGCGGCGCCGTGACGCGCCAGATGGCCCCGGCCAAGCTCACCGTCTCCTTGAGGGTGACCGGCGTGCGCCCCGACGGCTTCCACGAGTTGGATGCGGAGATGGTGACGCTCGACCTGGCCGACGAGCTCGAGCTCGAGGAGGGCGGGTCGGGCGTCACTCTGGACGCGCGGCCCGGCACGAGGGCCGACGCGCTCGGCCGCGCCGAGGAGAACCTGGTGGCACGCGCACTGGCGGCGGTCGGACGCTCGGCGTCGGTCCACCTGACCAAGAGGATCCCGATCGGGGGAGGGCTCGGCGGAGGTTCGGCCGACGCGGCAGCGGTGCTGCGCTGGGCCCGGTGCACGGATCCGACGGTCGCCCTCGGCATCGGCGCCGACGTGCCTTTCTGCGTGGTGGGAGGCCGGGCCCGCGTCCAAGGCGTCGGCGAGCTGGTCACGCCCCTGCCCTTCGAGGGCCGCGAGTATCTGCTGCTCGTGCCGCCGTTCGGCGTGGACACCGCTCGCGTCTACCGGGCCTGGGACGAGCGGCCCTCGACCGCAGGGCACAACCACCTGACCCAGGCCGCCCTGGCCGTCGAGCCCCGCCTGGCACTCTGGCGCGACGCACTGGGCCAGACGTCGGGCATGGAGCCGAGACTGGCGGGCAGCGGCTCGACGTGGTTCGTCGAGGGCGCTCCGGCAGGCGTGGCGGAGGTCAGGGTCGGGAGCGAGAAGGCCCGGCTCGTGCGCACCCGTACGGTTCCGCCCGGATGGGAAGGGGACTGAGGTCCGGTTGGGGGGACCGGGGTCCGGGCTACTTGCCGGCGCGGCGCTGCCAGCGGGTGGCTTTGAGCATCTTCTTGTGCTTCTTCTTGCGCATCCGCTTGCGGCGCTTCTTGATCAGTGATCCCATGTCGAAGCGGCAGGCTAGCGGTCCGCAGGCTCGACTGCCAGGTCGGGCCGGACGCGAGGAGGCGCGGCGTGGGCTTCGAGATCGTGCGACTCGACCATGTGCAACTGGCCATGCCGCCCGGACGAGAGGACGAGGCGGAGCGCTTTTATTCCGGGATCCTCGGATTCGAACGCGTCCCCAAGCCTCCGGCACTGGAGGCGCGCGGAGGATGTTGGTTCGTCCGGGGCCCGACCGCTGTCCATCTTGGAGTGGAAGAGGCCTTCCGCCCTGCACGCAAGGCCCACCCCGCCTTCGTCGTGCGGGACCTCGAGGCGCTCGAAGCGGTGCTGCACGCTGCGGGTGTGGAGGTGCGTCCGAACCTCGATGCACCCACGGCTCGTGGCGCCTACGTCGACGACCCCTTCGGCAACCGCATTGAGTTCATCGACGAGAGGTGACGCGTGCGGAGGCGTCTCGCTCGACGACCCGAGTGGGGGAGAAGAGAGAGCCGACGGGGGCGGAGGGCGGAGGTCCGCCCCCGTCGGCGATACCGGCGGCGGGGAGTAAAGGGGGTCCGGAGAACCACCGCCGGCTGGAGTACTTCCATTCTGCGCCCGCAGGCTTGGGGCAGGATCACAACTGCATAAGAAAAGTCGAAGAATCACGCCTGGGCGGCGGGCCTGAGGTTTGCGCGCTGCCTCAATCCGGGGTCCCGACGTCGGGGCCGGCCACCGTCGGAAGCTTCAAGGTCATGCGGGCCCCGCCCTCCGGGTCGTTCTCGGCGACGATGGTTCCTCCCTCGGCCTTCGTCACCTGCGCCACGATGGCGAGGCCGAGGCCCGATCCCGGCAGGCCGCGGGCGGCCGGCGAGCGGTAGAAGCGGTCGAAGACGAGAGGCAGATCGGCCCCGTCGAACCCAGGTCCGTGATCGCGCACGATCACCGTCCCCTCCTTGCAGCAGACCGACACCGGCCGACCCGGCGGGCTCCACTTCCGGGCATTGTCGAGGAGGTTTCCGACGGCGCGGGTCAGCCGGTCCGCGTGTCCTTCCACCCAGCACGGCTCGGCGTCCACCTGGAACGTGACCTCGTCGGCACGGCCATGGGTCTCCTGGACGGCGGCCGCCTCCCGCACAAGCAGGTCGAGGCGTAGTAGCTCGGGCGGCGACGGGTGCTGATCGCCCCGGGCCAGCTCGGCCAGGTCAGCCACCAGACCGGTCAGCTCCTGGAGCTGCACGAGGACGTCATCGACCAAGACCGACCGGTCCTCGACGCTGAGCTCGTCGACACGGCGGATCACCTCGAGGTTGGTGCGCAGGCTGGTCAGCGGGGTCCGGAGCTCGTGCGACGCATCCAGCACGAGCTGGCTCTGGGCGCGCCGCGACGACTCGAGTGCCTCCAAGAGCCGGTTGAAGGTCCGGCGGAGGCGGCCGAGCTCGTCGGCGCGTCCGGGGTCGAGCCGTCTCGAGACGTCGGTCGTCTCGGCGACGTCTTCCACCGCGTCGGTGAGCGAGTTGAGCGGGACGAGGGCGGTTCGGGCCACGAGCCAGCCCAATCCCACCGCCAGCAGCACGCCGGCCAACGCGACCGTGCCGAGCAGCAGCGCGAGCTTGGTGAGCTCGTGCGAGGCATTGAGGAGGGTGGCGAGCTGGAGCGCGCCGCCGTCCACCAGGGGAGCGCCATTGACCGTGGTGCCCGGCGGGAGGTGCTCGACGAGCTCGCGCAGCTGGTTGCCCTCCACCTGCACCGTGGTGAAGAAGGCCGGGGCGAGGTTCCCGGCGACGAGACGCACCTCTCCGGTCACCGGCAAGCCGCCATCGACGAGGACCGCGCCGCTCGGCAATATCACCTGGCCGGAGGTGGCCGTGGTGGACCCGATCTGCTCCCCGGACGCGATCTTCTGCGCCGCGGTCGTCAACGAGTCGTCCGCCGCTTCCAACAACGTGTTACGCGTGGCGACGAACGAAGCGCTCGATGCGACCAGGACGGCGATCACCACGGCGACCGTGCTGGCGAGGACCAGCCTTGTCCGGAACGTCACGCGTGGCGAAGGACGTACCCCACGCCGCGCACGGTCTGGATGCTCCGGGGTTCGCCCCCCTCCTCGAGCTTCCGCCGCAGGTAGCCGACGTAGACGGCGAGCGAGTTCGTCCCGGAGTCGAAGTCGAAGCCCCACACCCGGTTGAGGAGCACCTCGCGCGTGAGCACCTGTCGGGGATGGCGCAGGAACATCTCGAGGAGGTCGAATTCGATGCGGGTCAAGGTGAAGGTGCGCTCACCCCGCTGCGCCTCCCGGGTGGACAGGTCGAGGGTGAGGTCGCCGACGCGGAGCCTCCCACCCTCCCCTTCGAAGCGGCGGCGCAGCAAGGCGCGCAGACGGGCCAGCAACTCGGCCAGAGCGAAGGGCTTGACCAGATAGTCGTCGGCGCCCGCATCGAGCCCGGCGACGCGGTCGTCGATGGCGTCGCGCGCCGTGAGCATGAGCACCGGCGTGTCGTCGCCGGCATTGCGCATACGCCGACAGACGGTCAGCCCGTCGACGTCGGGGAGCCCGAGGTCGAGAACGAGCGCGTCGGGCGGAGTCTGCGCGAGCGCTTCGAGCGCTTCGCCCCCCGTGGGCACGGTCGTCACCTCGTAACCGTCGAGGCGCAAGGCACGGTCAATGGAGCGGCGGACCGCCTGATCGTCGTCGACCACCAGGATGCGCACCCCGACGAAGCTACCGCCCGGCGACGCCAGGGCCGGGTGACCGCGTCGACGGCCCGTCGATGGCTCCCGCGCCGCGTCTAACCTCTGATCGGAGGCGAGCCTCTTTCCGGGGTAGTTCAATCGGCAGAACGTCGGCCTTTGGAGCCGGATGTTGGAGGTTCGAGCCCTCCCCCCGGAGCGGTCAGCGCCCCGCCGCCCGGTCCTGCTCGGCCAGGCGGGCCAGGTAGTCGTTGTAGGCAGCCAGCTCGGGATCCTCGCTTCGATCGACGTCGTCGCGCCCGTCCTCCGTTCCGTCGTGCGAGGCGCCGACGTCGTCAGCCTGATTCGCGGCCACGGCGGCAACCGGCCGCTCGTGGACGAGGCGCCACCACATGTAGACGGCGTAGCCGGCGAAGAGTGGCCACTCGAAGACGTAGGCCCAACTGAGCTCGTTCCCGCCGAGTGCTCGGTCCAGTTGCCAGAGACACAGCGCAATGAAGCCCGGCACGACGACGAGGATCACGCCATGGAGGGTGAGGGCGCGCCGTGACAGCCACACCTCGGAGGCCGGCCGGCGCTCCGCAGGAGCCGCCGCTTCGCCGCCAGCCTCCATCAGCTGCCGTCCTCCGCCCGGGCGAAGACGAAGTCCTCGATCAACGCCGCCAGCTCCAACGGACGGTCGCCCTGGACGCTGTGACCGGCTCCCTCGACGCCCTCCACGCGGGACGCCGGCTGACGACGCAGGAGCTCGTCGACGTCCTTGTCGTCGACGACGGACCAGGCGAGCGCGCGGACGAGCATCACCGGCACGCGGAGTTCCGAGACCGCCTGCCACCAGTCGCCGAACTCGGGCATGCGATCGCCGTCGGTGCGGAATCGGGCGTATCGCCACACCCAACTCCCGTCTTCGCGCTGGACGGCGTTGTGGAGGATGCCACGCCGCAGCGAAGACTCCGAGCGTCCGGGGTTGTGCTCAATGGTCCGCGCCAGCAACTCGTCGAAACTGTCGAAGCTCGCTGGACCGTTGACGAAATTGGTGATGGGCGTGGCCTTCTCCTCGTTCACGCCGGGAGTGATGTCCACCAGGACCAGCGAGCGGACGAGCTCCGGCGTGTGCGACGCCAGCGCGATGGACGACATGCCGCCCAGCGACATGCCCACCACCCCGCGGGCCTCGGGCGCGAGCTCGGCCACCACCACCGCCAGGTCGCGGCCGTTTCCGGCGATCGACAACGAGCCGTCGGCCCCACCGTCGGAGTGGCCATGGCCGGGGAGGTCCACGGCCAGCAGCGGGCGCCCCAGCGCGAGAGCCACGGTGTCCCAGGTGTGGGCGTTCTGCGCGCCCCCGTGCACCAGGACGAGCTCGGGCGTCGTGCTGCCCCACACCAGGCTGGAGACGGTGCGGTCCGGCGCGACCTCGACGCCGACGCGCCGCACGCGGGGCGGACCTTCGAAGGCGATGCCGTACTCGGCCGCGTTCTCGTGGAACAGCCCGAACTCGTCGTAGGGGACCATCTCAGGCACGATCACGAGTGTCCCATACCGGCCCGCCCCGGCGGGCTAAGAATGCGGTCGATGCCCGAGCGCCGCCTGTCCGCCGTCGTGTTGGCCGCTGGTGAGGGCACCCGCATGCGGTCCGAGCGACCGAAGCCGCTGCACCTGCTGTGTGGGCGGCCGATGATCCTCCACGTGCTCGACGCCATGGCCGAGATCGACGTACGACGTGTCGTCGTCGTCGTGGGACACCGGGCCGAGTGGGTCACGAAGACGCTGGTCCAGCTGGCACCCCCGGCGATGCGGATCGAGTTCGTCGAGCAGCTCACCCAATCGGGCACGGGGGACGCGCTGGCCGTCGGGCTGACCGGCCTGCCCGACGACGACGACGAGGAGGTGGAGGACGTGGTCGTCCTGCCTGGTGACACGCCGCTCCTGCGGCCTCAGACCCTGGCCGCGCTCGTCCGAGTGCACCGAGTCGAGGACGCCGGAGCCACGCTCCTGACGGCCGAGGTGGCGAACCCGCACGGCTACGCCCGGGTGGTCCACGGAAAGGACAGCTCGGTGAGCCGGGTGGTCGAGGAGACCGATGCCACTGAGGACGAGCGGCAGATCAACGAGGTGAGCACCTCCATCTACTGCTTCCGGCGCAGCATCCTCGCGCCCACCCTGCGCCGGCTGAGCCCGGCGAACGCGCAGGGCGAGTACTACCTGACCGATGCCATCGCCGTTCTGAGCACCGCCGGCTACACCGTGCGCTCGCTTGTGCTCCACGACCCCATGGAGGCGGCCGGGGTCAACGACCGCGCCCAACTTGCCGTGGCCGAAGCGGAACTGCGAGACCGTATCAACGAGCGCTGGATGCGCCGGGGGGTCACGATGTGGGACCCGGAGCGGACCTACGTCGATGCACAGGCGCACCTGGAAGCCGACGTCTCGCTCCTTCCCGGAGTGGTCCTGCGCGGCGCCTGCACCATCGGGTCCGGGAGCGAGCTCGGGCCCGATTGCATCCTTACCGACACCGTCGTCGGAGCGGGGGCGGTGGTCGGGCCGTGCGTGTGCACCCGGGCGACCCTCGGCGCCGGAGCGCGCATCGGTCCCTTCAGCGTGGTCGAACCGGGGGCCGAGGTTCCTCCGGGCGCAGAGGTGGCGCCGCACAGTGTCGTGCGCAGTCCGGACGGCTGAGAGCATGGCAAGGGCGGCGACGGCGAGTAGCGTGGGCGCGTGGAGCTGATCCCCCGGCGGCGCCTCGAACTGGTCTCCGGCCGTTCACACCCCGCGTTGGCTCGCGACATCGCGAGACATCTCGGGGTGGAGTTGGGTCAGGCCAACCTGCGCGAGTTCGCGAACGGCGAGATCTACTGCAAGTACGACATCTCTATCCGCGGGTGCGACGTCTTCATCATCCAGACGCACGCCAGTCCGGTCAACGACTCGCTCATGGAGCAGCTCATCATGATCGACGCCGCCAAGAGGGCGTCGGCCAAGCGGATCACCGCCGTGTGCCCCTACTACGGCTATTCGCGCCAGGATCGCAAGTCGACCGGGCGCGAGCCGATCACGGCGAAGCTGGTGGCTGACATGCTCTCCGCCGCCGGTGCGGACCGGGTGGTGAGCGTCGACCTCCACTCGGGGCAGATCCAGGGCTTTTTCGACACACCGTTCGACCACCTCGTGGCTGCGCCGGTGCTCGAGGCGTACATGCGCGAGCACTTCGGCAAGGACGTCGTCGTAGTGGCACCGGACGCGGGCCGGGTCAAGGTGGCGGAACGCTACAGCCAGCACCTCGGTTTCGACCTCGCCCTGATCCACAAGACGCGGCCGCAAGGCACCTACAACGAGGTCGAGGCGCGGCACGTCGTCGGCGCCGTCGGAGGCAGGCACTGCGTGCTGATCGACGACATGATCGACACGGCGGGGACCGTCTGCGCCGCGGCCGAGCTGCTCTCGACGGCCGGTGCCTCGGACATCTCGGTCATGGCGACCCATGCCGTTCTGTCGGACCCCGCGGTAGACCGGCTGAAGGCCGCTCCGGTCTCGCGGGTCGTGGTCACCGACACCCTGCCGGTGGCCGACGACCGCACCTTCGACAAGCTCGAGGTTCTCTCGGTGGCCAAGATCATCGCCGACGCGATCGACGCCGTCTTCGAGGACACGTCGGTGTCCGAGCTGTTCGGGGGCGACAACCTGGTGTGAGCCGCGCCTGACCCGGTCGGCGCCGTCCCGGCGTGTGGCCGGTCCTCCCCGGCGTGCCGGCGCGACTACGCTG
Source organism: uncultured Acidimicrobiaceae bacterium (assembly GCA_963824445.1). GTDB lineage: Bacteria > Actinomycetota > Acidimicrobiia > Acidimicrobiales > RAAP-2 > Bog-473. The sequence goes on from CAWGPG010000008.1 coordinate 640,316, forward strand.
TGAGGCCGTTCGCGGCGGGCCGACAGACCCGCAGCCAGCCTTCCGCATTCGCGACCTGAGGAGATCCGTCATGGCCGAAGTCATCCTTGCCGCCGAGGTCGGCCGCCCCATCGGCTCGCGGGCCGTTCGCCGCCTGCGGCGCGAGGGCAAGGTGCCGGGCGTCGTCTACGGGCACGGGACCGACCCGTTGCCGGTCGCCGTCGTCGGCCGCGAGCTCCGTGCCGCCCTCACGGGCGAAGCGGGTTTGAACCAGCTCCTGTCGCTCGACACCGGTTCGGCGACCTACCTCACGCTCGCCCGCGACTTGCAGCGCCATCCGGTGGCGCAGACGGTGACGCACGTGGACTTCGTGATCGTCCGTCGGGACGAGGTCATCAGCGTGGACGTGCCGGTCGTGCTCGTCGGCGAGGCGATCGAGGTGCACCACGGGGACGGTCTCGTCGACCAACAGATGTTCACGCTCCCCATCCGTGCCGTGCCGTCCGCCATCCCCTCGAGCATCGAGGCCGACGTCAGCGAGCTGACCATCGGCGGCCAGGTGCGGGTCTCGGATCTGACGCTGCCCGAAGGCGTGACGACCGAGGTCGACCTGGAGAGCGCGATCGTCATCGGCCAGCCGCCGAGAGTGGTGACAGAGGAGGTCCCGGGCGAGGGCGAGGAAGGCGCAGCGGAGACGGGCGAGGAGCCGGGCGCAGAGACGTCCGAGGCCGGCGCGGCGGACGAGGGCTAGGCCCTGCGCCGCCCGTTCGCCCGGCCGGCGCGCCGAGGCACCCCGGCGGACCTCCTGGTCGTCGGGCTGGGGAATCCGGGCGGCGAGTTCGCCGGAAGCCTGCACAATGCCGGGGCCGACACCGTGGAGCTGCTGGCCCAGCGTCATGGAGCGACGCTGCGAGGTGAGAAGGGGGTTGCGGCGCGCGTCACCACCGCCACGATGGGCGGGCGCCTCGTGGCCCTTGCCGTCCCCAACACGTACATGAACGAGTCCGGCGTGGCCGTGCGCGGCTTGGCCCGGCGGTTCGGCGTGGATGACCCGACGCAGATCGTGATCGTCCACGACGAACTGGACCTGCCGCCGGGAACGGTCCGCCTCAAGGCCGGGGGCGGGTTGGCCGGGCACAACGGGCTCCGCTCCGTGGCGTCACATCTCCACACGGACGACTTCCTTCGCGTGCGGATCGGTGTGGGCAAGCCGCCGAGCGCCGCACAGGGCGCCGCCCACGTGCTGCGACGGCCGTCACGGGCCGTGCGCGAGCTCTTGGAGGCCGCGGTGTCGACCGCGGCGGATTCGGTGGAGCGCATCGCGGCGGAAGGCATGGACGCCGCCATGCTCTGGTGCCACTCGCTGCCCACCTGACGTGACGACCGCGAGACCGCAGCCCGCCCCACGCGCAGGAGAGCCCACGGTCGCGAGCCTCGCCGCGGTGCCGCGCCTGCTCCGAGCGGAGCCGGCCGTCGCGGCCTTGATCGGCGCGGCCGACGTCACGCTGGCCGTTCCCGAGGCGGCGCAGGCGGTCGTCGTCGCGTCGGCTGCCGCCTTCAGCGAGCGACGACCCATCCTCGTGGTCACCGCTACCGGGCTCGACGCCGAGCGGCTGGCCGACGACTTGGGCTGCCTGCTCGAGGCGGAGAGCAGCGACGGTACGGCAGGCGCGCTCGACGGGGCGGTCTCGGTCCTGCCGGCGTGGGAGACCCTTCCCTTCGAGCGCGTCAGCCCGGAGGTCGAGACCATGGGCCGGCGCCTCGCCCTTTTGCACGCGCTGGCTCGAGGGGGCGCGGGTCGCTCCCGGCGCCCCGCGTCGTCGTCGCGCCGGTGCGCGCGCTGCTCCAGCGGCTCGGGCCGCTCGACGACACCGCACCGGAGCTCGTCCGACCGGGGCAACAGGTCGAGGTGGCCGAGTTCCTGCCGAGGCTCGTGGCGAAGGGGTACCGGCGCGAGCACCAGGTGGAACATCGCGGAGAATTCGCGGTGCGCGGTGGGATCATCGACGTGTTCCCGCCGACGGCCGACGAGCCGGTCCGCATCGACCTCTGGGGTGACGAGGTGGACCGGCTCACCGCATTCTCCGTGAGTGACCAGCGCTCGTCGAGGGACCTGGGCGGCGTCGCGCTGTACGGATGCCGCGAGGTGGTCATCACGCCCGCCATGGCGGACGCGGCAGAAGGGCTGTTACGCCGCCGACCGTGGGGGGCCACGCTGTGGGACCGCCTGGCGCGTGGGGAGCAATTCGACGGCATGGAATCGTGGCTGCCCTTCGTCGACGGGTCGCCCCGCGTCCTCCCGGACCTGCTGCCGACCAGCGCGCAGGTCGTGCTCGTCGAACCCCGGCGCATCCGCGACCGCGGTGTCCAGCTGCTCGAGGAGGAGGCGGCGCTCGCCGAGACGCTCGCCGCCACCTGGGGTGCGAAGGAGGGCGAGGAGGAAGGCTTCCCACGCCTCCACGTCCCCTTCGCAGCGGTTGCTGAAGGAGTGCCCGGCTCCGGTCACCTCGCTCCCGCCCGTGCCCGAGGGCCCGTCGACGCCCACGATCACCGTTCGCCGCTTCGAGTCGGTGGCCGGAGACGCCTCTCGTCTCGCCCACGGCGTGACCCGACTCGTCGGGGAGGGCTATCAGGTGGCGCTGTGTGCCGCGACCGGCCCCGGGGCGTCGCGACTCTCTGCGGTGCTCGCCGAGGAGGGTGTCCACGCCCCGGTCGTTTCCGAAGCGCCGGCGACCGCGGGTGCGGTCGTGGTCGTCGCCCCGATCAGCACGGGGTTCGTGATTCCCGGCGCCAAGACTGCGGTGCTGTCCGAGACCGACGTCACCGGACGGCGAATGCCCCACCGGCGGGCGAAGCCGCGGGCACGGGCCGCGGACGGGTTCTTCGACGACCTCGAGCCGGGAAACTTCGTCGTGCACCGCCAGCATGGTGTGGCGCGCTTCGACGGGGTGACGACGCGCACGATGGGAGGGACGGCTCGTGACTACTTGATCCTGCAGTACCGCGGATCGGACCGTCTGTACCTCCCGGTCGACCAGATCGAAGCGATCACGCCGTACTCAGGCGGCGAGTCACCTTCGCTCTCGAAGATGGGCGGCGCCGACTGGCAGCGGACACGCGCCCGGGCGAAGGCTGCCGCTGCCGCGGTCGCAGCCGATCTGGTCGACCTCTACCGGCGCCGCCTGGCCGTCCAAGGGCGAGCCTTCGGCCCGGATACGCCGTGGCAGGTCGAGATGGAATCGTTCTTCCCTTTCGTGGAGACCGAGGACCAGCTCTCGGCCATCTCCGACGTGAAGGGCGACATGGAGGAGCCCCGGCCGATGGACCGCCTGGTGTGCGGCGACGTCGGGTTCGGGAAGACCGAGGTCGCCGTGCGCGCCGCCTTCAAGGCCGTGCAGGACGGGACGCAGGCGGCAGTGCTCGCGCCGACGACCCTCCTGGCCAGCCAACACGCACAGACCTTCGCCGACCGCTACGCGCCCTATCCGGTGCGGGTCGAGATGCTCAGCCGCTTCCTCTCACCGGCGCAGCAGCGCGAGGTCGTCCAGGGATTGGCGGACGGGAGCGTCGACGTGGTGATCGGGACGCACCGGCTCCTCGCCCAGGACGTGCGCTTCAAGAAGCTCGGACTCCTCGTCGTGGACGAGGAGCAGCGTTTCGGGGTCTCTCACAAGGAGGCGGTCAAGCGAATGGCCGAGGGCGTCGACGTGCTCACGCTGACCGCGAGCCCGATTCCGCGCACCCTCGAGATGGCACTGACCGGCATCCGGGATCTCTCCATGGTGAACACGCCTCCGGCCGACCGCCGGCCCATCCTGACCTACGTCGGAGAGCACGACCCCTCTGCCGTGAGCGAGGCGCTGCGCAGAGAGTTGTTGCGGGAGGGACAGGCCTTCTACGTGCACAACCGTGTCTCCGATATCGAACGTGTGGCGCGCGACGTGCGCGACCTCGTACCCGAGGCGCGCGTCGCAGTCGCGCACGGGCAGATGGACGAGGGGAGCCTCGAGACGGTGGTCCTCGACTTTTGGCAACGGCGCTACGACGTGCTCGTGTGCACCACCATCATCGAGTCGGGCATCGACATGCCGACGGTGAACACGTTGATCGTCGATCGGGCAGACCTGCTCGGTCTGGGCCAGCTGCACCAGATACGGGGCAGGGTGGGGCGAGCAGGCCAGCGGGCCTACGCGTACCTGTTCCACCCGGTGGACCGGGTCCTCTCCGAACAGGCCTACGAGCGGCTGCGCACCATCGGCGAGCACACCGAGCTCGGCTCCGGGTTCAAGATCGCGATGCGGGACCTCGAGATCCGGGGCGCGGGCAATCTCCTTGGTTCGGACCAGTCCGGCCACATCGCCGCCGTCGGGTACGACCTCTACGTCCAGCTCGTAGCCGAGGCGGTGGCCGAAGCTCGCGGCGAGGCCCGGCCCGCTCCCCCCGTTGTCGCCATCGACGTCCCCGGCGACGCCAACCTGCCGAAGGACTACGTGGAGGCCGAGGACGCGCGGCTCGAGGCGTATCGCCGGCTTGCCGCCGCGTCGAGCACGGCCGACGTCGACGACGTCGGTGCGGAGTGGGCGGATCGCTACGGCCCTCTGCCGGCACCCGCCGAGGGCCTGCTCGCGCTGGCGCGGCTCCGCGTGGCGGCACTGATGCGTGGCATCGACGAAGTGACCATGAGCTCGGTCCGTCCCGGCGGGACGCGGCGCCCGGTGGTGCGCGTGTCCCCCGTACGGCTGCCCGCGAGCGCCGAAGTGCGCCTGCGCCGCAGCGCGCCAGGCGCGGCCTACCGCGAGGACATGGCCCAGCTCCTGGTGCCGATCCCCGAGGGGGAGCGGGCAGCCGACGCGGTGCGCCGGCTGGTCGAGGACCTCGTGCCCGCAGGTCCCGCCGGCGATGGCGGGGCCACCGAGGCCACCTTGTAGAGTGCGCGGCGCAATGAAGTGGTTGCTGCTCCTTCTGGTCGTGCTCGCCGGCGGCGTCGCCGCGGCTGCGCTGACCGTGCCCACGAACGCGGTGGTGGTGAACGGTTCGGCCATCAGCCAGCAGTCGCTCAATTCGGACCTCAGTGCCATCGCCGCCAGCCCGTCGTACCAGTGCTACGTCAATTCGCAGGCCTACGTCTCCTCCAACGGCCAGCAGCAACTGCCGCCCGTCTCGGGGGCCGGGAAGAGCCAGGATTCCGACCATCACCCGACGGCGACCACGTCGTACACCGCCTCCTACCTCGACCTCCGGATCCAGCACGAGCTGATCGCGCAGATGGCGGCACGGCGACACATCGCTGTCACGCAGGCCGAGTTGGACCAGGCGGCGCTCGGACTACACCAACCAGATCAGCCAGGTCATGTCCGAGATCCAACAGACGGCCGCGGGTCAGAACCCGCGCTACACCTGCGGCAGCACGACGGCCCTGACCGGGAATGAAGTGCTCTCGACCATGCCGCCCGCGTTCGTGGACCAGCAGGTGTCCTTCGTCGCCACGACGGTGGCGCTCGAGGAGGACCTGGCCGGCATCGGGTCGAGCGAGGCTGACCTTCTCGCCTACTTCGAGGGGCACCGGTCCGAGTTCGACACGGTCTGCGTCATCCTCGCCAGCTACGCCTCGGAGAGCGCCGCCACCGCCGCGGCGGCGCAGGTGGCCGCGGGCACTTCGTTCTCGCAGGTGGCGCAACAGGCTCAGGGCCAACAGGGCTGCCTCAACCTGTCGCAGCTCACCGGGCAGTTGCCCTCCAGTGCCAAGATCGAGAGCCTTCCGGAGGGTGGCCTGTCCGCGCCCATTCAGGTCTCGAGCGGCTACGTCCTGCTCCAGGTGACGTCGAGGAGCACGACGGACTTTTCCGCCGCCAAGCAGTTCGTCTCGCAGGCGGCCCAGGAGAAGGGAGCGAGCCGCGCCTCCGCCGCCGTCTCCGCGGTCCAGCGCCACGCCGACGTGTCTATCGATCCCCGCTACGGCGAGTGGGTGTCGGACCTGGCCCAGGTGTTCACCCCGTTCGTGCCCAAGGCCTCGGACGTTCTGAACCCGGTCGCCAACTCCCCCGTTGCCATCGCCTCGCGGAGCCCATCCGGCGGCTGAGCTCGTGGTGGGACCAGAGCGCCCCCGCGTCACCGTGGTGGGCCTCGGGCCGGCTGGCGCCGAGTTGCTCGGCACCGGTGTGGCGGAGGCCATCACAGGGGCACCGCGGGCCTACCTGCGCACGGCGCACCACCCCGCCGCATCGGCCTTTGGCTGGGCCGACAGCTTCGACCACCTCTACGAGTCGGCGGACACCTTCGACGAGGTGTATGCCGCCATCGTCGACGACCTGGTTGCCGCGGCCGAAGAAGACGGCGAGGTCGTGTACGCCGTGCCAGGGTCTCCCCTCATCGCCGAGCGGACGGTGGACCTGTTGCGGGCGGACGAACGGGTCGACGTCCGCGTCGTCCCTGCGCTGTCGTTCCTCGACCTCGCCTGGTCGCGGCTCGCCATCGACCCTCTCGCCGAAGGGGTTCGGCTCGTCGACGCGGCGTCGTTCTCCGGACCAGGGGAACCGGCGCTGGTCGGTCAGTGCTGGACGCGTCAGCTGCTCTCCGACGTGAAGCTCAGCGCCGGGGACACCGGACACCTGCCACGACCGGTGCTCCTGCACCACCTCGGGCTCGACGACGAATTGGTGCGTGAGGTCGATTGGTGGGATCTCGACCGGACGGTCGAGCCCGACCACCTGACCTCTCTCTACGTTCCCGCGTCGTCCGCCTCATCAGCGGGGGAGGAGACGCAACGGCTGGTCGCGCTGATGGACACCTTGCGCCAGCGCTGCCCCTGGGACCGCGCGCAGACGCACGCGACCCTGGCGCCCCACCTGGTCGAGGAGACCTACGAGGTGCTCGACGCGTTGACGGCGCTGGGCGGACCCGACGACGTCGCGGGCTCTGCGCACCTCGAGGAGGAACTGGGCGATCTGCTCTTCCAGATCGTGTTCCACGCCCGGCTGGCGGCCGAGTGCGATCGCTTCGACCTCGGTGATGTCGCCCGCGGCGTCCACGACAAGCTGGTGCACCGCCATCCGCATGTGTTCGGCAACGTCCACGCCGAGGACGCCGAGCGGGTCGAGCAGAACTGGGAGGCGATCAAGAAGAGCGAGAAGGGCCGGCGCAGCGTCACGGAAGGGATCCCGAGCGGCCTCCCCGCCTTGATGCTCGCCGACAAGCTGGCACGCAAGGCACGTTCGGTGGGTCTCGATCCCGCCGGTGCCCGCGACGCGCGCACTGCGCTGGAGGCCCTGCTCGACGCGGCACCGTCCGATCGGCATCCCGACCATCCGCGAACGGAGGGGAGCGAGATCGATCGACTCGTCGGCGAGCTCCTCTTCTCGGTGGCCGACCTCGCGCAGCGGTCGGGCATCGACGCCGAGCAGGCGCTCCGGGCGTACGCGCTCACGTGGCGAGACGAGATCATGGCCGCAGAGGGCCTCCCCGAGGAGACGGAAGGCAGCCACTAGTCTGATGAGCCGGTACCGCACCAGGGGCCGGCACCAAGGAGCGATGTCGTGAGCAGCATCGAGCACGTGGTCGGACGCGAGGTCTTCGATTCCCGCGGCAACCCGACCGTCGAAGCGGAGGTGGTGCTGGACAGCGGCGCACGCGGCCGTGCCATCGCGCCGTCTGGTGCGTCGACCGGCATCCGAGAAGCGGTCGAGCTCCGTGACGGCGGTGACGACTACATGGGCAAGGGCGTGCGACGCGCCGTCGCCAACGTGAGCGGTGAGATCGCCGACGCCGTCGTCGGTCTCGACGCGCTCGATCAACGTCTGGTCGACTTCACGATGGTCGACCTCGACGGGACTCCCGACAAGGCGCGGCTCGGTGCCAACGCCCTGCTCGCGGTCTCGCTCGCGACGGCCAAAGCGGCTGCGGACGACCTCGGGCTGCCCATGTACCGGGCCTTGGGCGGGGTGAACGCCCATGCGCTTCCGGTTCCCATGCTCAACGTGCTCAACGGCGGCGCGCACGCGAACAATTCCGTCGACTTCCAGGAATTCATGATCATGCCGGTGGGTGCGTCGTCGTTCGCCGAGGCCATCCGCTGGGGCTCGGAGACGTACCACGCCCTCCGGTCGATGCTGGCCGAGCGCGGGCTGCCCACGACGGTGGGCGACGAAGGTGGATTCGCCCCCGACCTTCCTGCCAACTCGGACGCCGTGACCCTGCTCCTCGAAGCGATCGAGCGGGCCGGGCGCGTGCCTGGTGAGGAGGTCGCGCTGGCGCTCGACCCGGCGACGAGCGAGCTGTGGGACGACGGCGCATATGTGCTTGCCGGCGAGGGCCGGACCCTGTCACCGGCCGAGATGGTCGACTATTGGGTGGATCTCGTCGACCGCTACCCGATCGTGTCGATTGAGGACGGCATGGCGGAGGAGGACTGGGACGGCTGGGCCGCCCATACCAAGGCGCTCGGGGGCCGGATCCAGCTCGTGGGCGACGACATCTTCGTGACGAACGCCGAGATACTCGAGCGGGGGATCCACGAGGGTGTGGCCAACGCGATCCTGGTCAAGCTCAACCAGATCGGCACCTTGACCGAAACGCTGGAGACGGTCGCAGTGGCGGACCGCTCGGCGTATCGACCGGTGATCTCGCATCGATCGGGCGAGACGGAGGATACGACGATCGCCGACCTGGCGGTCGCAGTGAACGCTGGGCAGATCAAGGCGGGTGCTCCGGCGCGTTCGGACCGGGTCGCCAAGTACAACCAGCTGCTGCGCATTGAGGAGGACCTCGGCGAGTCCGCCACCTTCCCGGGGCGTTCCGCACTGGCTGGGGGCGACCGGCGTGGCCCGGCCTAGGCACGGCGCGCCGGCGCGCCGGCGCTCGCGCCTCATCCTCGTCGGTTCGATCCTCCTCTCGGCCGCCATCGTTGCGGCCTGGTTCCCCGGTGAAGCCCTCCTGCACCAGAGGGCCAGCCTGCACGCCACGCAGTCGCAGCTCGCGACCTTGCATGCGCAGGACGCCGCCCTCGCGCAGGAGGCGCACAATCTCGGCGACGCGAGCGAGATCGGCCGCATCGCGCGTCAGGAATACCAACTGGTGAGCCCGGGCCAACAGCCCTACGAGGTGCTCCCGCCGGCGGGCGCGGCGTCTGCCGGCACTCCGTATGCAGGCGATCCCGGGGTCGGCGCGCCGTCGGAGCCATCCGCCGCGGCCGAGCTCCCGCCCGGGACTTCCACGTCGACGACCACGACCACGACGACCGTTCCGCCTCATGCGGCGCGCCCGAGCGGCTTGCTCTCACGCATGCTGCACAGCCTCGAATTCTGGCGTTGACCGGCGTCTCCGACGACCGCGCTGCGGTGACGGCGCTGCTCGGCCGGGTGCCGGGCGGCGACTTCGAGGTCGTCGTGAGGCGACCGGACGGCCAGCCGATGGTGATCGCCAACGACCCGCTGTTGCGAGACGGGACGCCGATGCCGACCCGCTACTGGCTGGTGGACCTCGAGCTGCGGTCGCGTGTGGGGCGACTCGAGGCGGACGGCGGCGTAGGCGAAGCCGAGGCCGCCGCGGACCCGGATCGCCTCGAGGCGAGCCACCGCCGCTACGCAGAGGAGCGGGACCGTCTGCTACCGGCCGGGTGGAGCGGCCCGAGGCCGACCGGTGGGGTCGGCGGCACGCGGCGGGGCGTCAAGTGCCTCCATGCGCACCTCGCCTGGTGGCTGGCAGGCGGGGACGATCCCGTCGGCGCCTGGGTGGCGGTGCGACTGGGCATCTCAAGGGGTGGTGCGGGGGTGGACCCGTAGACTCGGATCGGGTCGGCGCAATAGCGCGCGCTGGCGATTTGATGCGGACGGGTCACGGCACCAACCGGAAAGGGAACTCCGAAGTGAGCGCGAAGAGCACCGCGAAGGGCTCGGCGAAGAGGGTGGCCAAACGCTTAGCTCTGCCCTTCACGAGGAGGATTTACGGACGCATCGACGCCCGTGCCGATGCGCTGCATCAGGAGATCCAGGCTCTGCCGGCCCTCGATGACCAGCGAACTGCAGCACTGGAGGCGGATGTCGAGGTCTTGAACCGCTACGTGCCCACGGTCGCGAACACGATCGCCTCTCAGAACGCCGCCAGCCGCGCCACCGAGCGTCGGCTGCGTGCCCTGGAGCTCGGCGCTGGGGAAACGCGTGACCGGATTGAATTCGTGCGCCGGGAGATCCTCCTGGAGCAGCGCTACGCCTCGTCATCGCGTTCCTCCCGGTCCGCCTCGACGGCCGCCACCAGCCAGACGGTGAACGCCCGGGTGACCAACGAGGAGAAGGTCCGCCGAATGCAGGGCAACCTGCGGCTCAATGTGGGCGCGGGCCACATCGTCCGCAACGAGTACCTCAACGTCGACTCGCGTGAGCTGCCGGGGATCGACATCGTGGCCGAGGTTCGCGAGCTTCCCTTCGACGAGGAGGAGGTGGCGGAGATCTATTCCGCCCACCTCCTTGAGCACTTTCCGATAGAGGAGTTGCGACGGGTGGTGCTCCCCCGGTGGGCTTCGCTGCTCGAGGACGGTGGCAAGTTGGTGGCGGTCGTGCCCGACGTCGAGACCATGGTCGCGGAGTGTGCGGCCGGGCGGATGCCCTTTGAGGATTTCGTCCTGGTGATGTACGGCGGGCAGGAATACGAGGGTGACTTCCATTACAGCGGGTTCTCCAAGGAGACGTTGACGCGCCTGCTCGAGGAGGCCGGACTGGAGGACGTCAAGGTGACGGAGGAGGGTCGCCGCAACGGCGCCTGCTACGAGATGGAGATCGAAGCGGTTCGCCGTACACGGTCCTCTGGGTGAACACCATTCTCGAGTGGCTCACGTGCAACGAGCTGCACAACATCATCGTGCTCGAACGTGAGTCGCCCGTGGCGAGCGGCGCGGTCGACTTAACGCTGTGACGGCCGTCTCCGTCGTCATCAACACGTTCAACCGGTGCGAGAGCCTCGCCCGGATCCTGCGTGCCCTTGAGTGGCTCGATTATCCCGAGTTTGAAGTGATCGTGGTCGACGGGCCGTCGACCGACGGCACTGAAGCGCTTCTCGACGCCCAGAATGGCCGGGTCAAGCGGGCGCGGTGCGCCAACCGCAATCTCTCCGAATCGCGCAACATCGGCATCAGGATGGCGAGTGGGGAGCTCGTGGCATTCATCGACGACGACGCCTACCCCGACCCCGGTTGGCTGGACGCCCTGGTGCACGCCTTTGAGTGGGGCGAGGTTGCCGCCGCCGGAGGTCCGGTGATCGGGCATACCGGCTACTGGTACCAGAGCTGGTACGTGCGGGCAGACCGGTTCGGCAACGCCTGGACGGATTACGAGCCGCTTTTCAATCCGACGCAGTTCCTCGCCGCACCGAGGTCCCGCGAGTTCATGTACTCGATGGGTTGTAACACCGCGTTCCGGCGGAGCATCCTGGTCGCTCTCGGCGGGTTCGATGAAGAGTTCGAGTACTACCTCGATGAGACGGACGTGTGCTGCCGCATCACCGACGCGGGCTACGTCGTCTACGCGCTTGACTCGGGTTTCGTCTATCACAAGTTCCTACCGAGCCAGATCCGTGAGCGCAGAGACGTGATCAAGGACTGGTATCAGATCCTGAAGAGCCGCTTTTACTTCGGCCTCAAACACGGCGTCGAGGCGGACTCGTTCGCCCGGGTGTGCGCGGAACAGACGAAGTTCGTAACGGTCACCAGAGAGAATGTCGAGCTGAACTTCCAAGCGGGAGTCCACGACCTCGAGACGCGGGAAAAGTTCGAGCGCGACGTCGCCGACGCCTCGAACCGCGCTCTCGAGCTCTACGTATCGGGTCGCACGAGGGAGCGGTCGCCGGAATGGTTCGAGGAGGAGCGCGCCCCGTTCGTGCCGTTCCCGACGCGGAGACCCGCGGGGCGGAAGCTCCATGTCTGCTTCCTCTCCCAGGAGTACCCACCGGATCCGGTCAATGGGATCGGTCGAGTCGTCCACTCCCTCGCCACAGGACTGGCTCGCCGGGGCCACGTGGTCCGCGTGCTGACCAGGGGAGAGGGACATCCGAGGGTCGACCTCGAGGACGACGTCTGGGTCCACCGCGTCGCAGTGGTCCCGCACGCGCTCCCCGAGGATGTGCGGGTTCCGGCCCACATCTGGGATTACTCCTCCTCGCTGCTCGACGAGCTGCACCGAATCGAGACGTTCCGGCCGGTCGACGTCGTGCAGGGCCCCAATTGGGACTCCGAGGGCGTCGCGGCGGTGCTGGAGGGCCACTTTCGTACCGTCGTCGGTTTGTACACCGCGTTGCGCACCGTGTTGCGCGTCGACCCGGCGATGCGGGCGCGGGCCGACGCCGCTCCTGACCTGTTCGAACAGCTCCTCGCGGCGGAGTCGCTCGTCTACGAGCGGGCAGACGCGTTCCTGGCCTGCGGGACCACCGTCGTCGAAGAAATCGAGACCGCGTACGGCGCGAGCTTCCCCCGCCACACGCTGGGACTCGTCGCCCACGGCCTGGCCGACGAGGCGGTCGGGCACCGCCCTGCTCCCGGTGAAGGCCCGCCTCGCATCCTCTTCGTCGGCCGTCTCGAGGCCCGCAAGGGGATCGACACGCTGCTCGAGAGCGCGGCTGCGTTGAGCGCGACGGGCGTGTGCTTCGAGCTCCGCATCGTGGGCGACGACTCCCTCACCGGTCCATCGGGACACACCTATCGCGAGGACTTCGAGGCCGCGCACCCCGGCTTGGCCGACCGGGTGTGGTTCCTCGGCCGAGTCGGCGACGAGGATCTTCGCCGCGAGTACGCGTCGTGCGACATCCTTGCGGCGCCCTCACGCTTCGAGTCGTTCGGCCTCATCCTCCTCGAGGCCATGATGTTCGCCAAGCCCGTCGTCTCGTCCGACCTCCCCAGCATGACCGGGATCGTGCGTGATGGCGTGTCGGGGCTCCTCGTGCCGCCGGACGACGTGGACGCGTTGACCGAGGCGCTGGGCTCGCTCGTCGGGTCTCCCGAGCTTCGTGAACGCCTGGGGCGGGCCGGGCGTGCGGCCTACGAGGCCTCGTTCACCGTGGAACGGATGGCGGAAGAGGCCGAGCGCTTCTACGAGGCGTTGGCGCGCGTCGCGGCCTCAGCCTGAGAGATCGGCTTCCGCGCTGCGATGTGCACACCGCTGGCCACGGGCTTGAGCTGCTCGTGGGTCATGAGTGCATCGAAGCGACGGAACTCGTCCCGGATGTGCTGGAGCCGGGACGCCTCGACCGCGTCGGTGAGGCCCGCCGCCTCCATCAGCCACGACACCGTGTGTGAGAGTGGGCCGAACCAGTCCGAGGCCACGATCTCACATCCCGTGAAGAGCTCTTCGACGCCCCACTGCGTCATGTTGAAGTAGTGGTACGGGACGGCGTGCAGCGGCTGGAGGAATGCCACCTCGGTCAGCACCAACCCGCCAGGTTTCGTCACCCGCAGCAACTCGCGGGCGGCGCTGAAGGGATCGGCGACGTGCTCGAAGACGGCTTGGCTGTGGACCACGTCGAACGCGCCGTCCTTGAAGGGGAGCGCATGGATGTCGCCGTACGCATCCGCCAGCTCGAACGTGATGTACTCGAAGTTGAGGTGGCTGGCACTGACTCGGCGTCGGTCACCCCCGCCGACTTCGAGCGCCACCTCCTCCGGCCCGAGCTGCGCCAGGAATGACTCGATGAATTCGCTGTACGGGTTGCCGTAATTCAGCGGAACCGGACGAGCGAAGCCCTCGAGCCCCGGCGGTCCGTACAACACGATCTCTTCCAAGAGCGCGGCGGTGCCGCTCGAGCCGGACGCCGCCGCGCCCCGGGTGGCGATCATGAGCTCGTGGTCGGTCGGGGGCAGTCCGCTGGCGGCGATGGTGGGTACCGTGAAGGACCCCTCGGGGACGAACAGGTCGGACGAGGCGGCCAGGACTCCGTCGACGAACACGTCGACGATCCCGCCGTTGGTCTGTGTGCGGAACCTGACCAGTGCATCGGTGAAGGCACCGATGAACGAACAACTGTCGCCGGTGCGGCCGTGCGTCGAGAGGAAGTAGGGCGGAGTCGGGTGCCAGCGCGAGGTGTGCGCGACCTCCGCGGAGTCAGCGTGGACGCGTCGTTCGAGGACCGAGTCCGACCGTTCCGGTTCCGCCTGACCTGATCGCATCGGTCCGACGGCGTGGAAGTTGAACTTGAATTGCGCCACCTCCGCGACGGAGCACACGCATCGCTCGCAGGTCAGCCACCCCTCTTTCACCCGGCCGTCCACGCAACACACGGAGGGGACCACCTCCAGATCGCCGCGGCAGTGCGGACAGCACATCAGCGGCGTCCAGTCCCGCCCGACCGGTTCGCGCTGGTTCCCGAGGACGGACGTCACGGACGGGGCGGCCACGCGCGGAGCTTCACGAGCATGGATTCGACTGCTCCGCCGTCTGTCACGGGTCTCAGGGGTCGAGCAGGCTCATCGCCAGCCCGTCGAGGATGTCGGTCTCCGAAACGACGCAGTGGTCGAAGCCGAACGCGGTCATCACCTCGTGGAGGACGAGGGCACCTGCGGGGATCACGTCCTCGCGTCCTGCGGCGATGGCCCGCCGCTGGGCGCGTTTGGACGTCGGCTCGCCGGCGAGCGTGCCGAACCAGTGCTCGACGGCTCGACGGGTCAGGACGGCATGATGGGTCCGATCGGGGTCGTAGCCGTCCAGACCCAAATCGAGTGCCGCCAACGTCGTCACCGACCCGGCCAGCCCCACCAACCGGCTCTGTGGCCGCAGCCGTGCCAGCTCGGGGACCTCCTCCTTCGCGTGACGGAGCGAGGAACGGACGAACCCGGCTGCCGTCTCGAGCTGGTCCGGGGCAGGGGGGTCGTCGTGCAAGAAGCGCTCGGTGAGCCTGACGCAGCCGATGTCCAAGGATACGGCGCGCACGGTCCCGTCACGGCGGACGGCCAGCTCCGTCGACCCCCCGCCGATGTCGACCACGACGTCGTCCCCGAGTACCGCCGGGAGGTCCGCGGTGGCTCCGCGGCAGGCCAGCGCGCCCTCCGTTTGGCCGTCGAGCAGCTCCGCCGGCACACCGACGACGTCTGCCGCGCCGCGGAGGAACGTGTCGCCGTTGCGGGCGTCGCGGACGGCCGAGGTAGCCACGAGCCTCGCTGCGGTGACGCCGGCGTCGTCCATGACGACCCGGTACTCCGCCAGCACGGACATGGTGCGCTCCAGCGCGTTCGGCGCGAGGAGATGCGTCGCGTCGACTCCTTCCCCGAGGCGAGTGATGCGCATGAACCGGCTGTGCGTGGAGCCGTCATGATCGACGATCAGCAGACGCGTGGAGTTCGTCCCGCAATCGAGGGCGGCCACTCGGCCAGGGCGGCTGGCCGTGGGCACCGGGACGCTCGACACTCACGGGCAATCTACCGGCGCACGCCGTCAGCGATGGGCGCGTTGGCGCCGCCGCGCACGGACCTGCCACGATGCGCGGGTGCCGATTCCCGAGCGCCTCCTCATGGGACCTGGGCCCTCGAATCCCTACCCGGAGGTCGCTGCCGCCTTGGCCCGCCCCGTGATCGGCCATCTCGATCCGGAGTTCCTCTCGCTTCTGGACGCGACGAACGACCGGCTGCGACAGGTCTTCGCCACCGAGAATGCGCTGACCTTGCCCGTGAGCGGCACCGGCTCCGCCGGCATGGAAGCGGCGTTCGTCAACTTCGTCAAACCGGGTGACCCCGTCGTCGTCGGGGTCAACGGCGTCTTCGGCGAACGCATGTGCGACGTCGCCGGGCGTCTCGGCGCCACCGTGGTCCGGGTCGACGCCGAGTGGGGGCAGCCCGTCGATCCCGACCAGCTGTTGGGCGCGCATCCGGCACCCAGCGTCATCGCGGTGGTGCATGCCGAGACCTCCACCGGAGTGCGCAGCGAGATCGCGCCGCTCGGCGGCGGCAAAGGTGACGCGCTGTTGCTCGTCGACATGGTGACCTCGCTCGGAGGGTCTGAGGTGGCGGTGGACGACTGGGGGGTGGACATCGCCTACAGCGGGACACAGAAGTGCCTCGGCGTGCCACCTGGCCTGGCGCCGCTCACCGTGTCCGAGCGCGCTCGGGGCCGACTCGTCGAACGGCCGTCGAGCTGGTATTTCGACCTCAACCTGCTGTCGCGCTACGTGAACGACTCCAGCGGAGGTCGCGTGTACCACCACACGGCCCCGGTGGCGATGGTTGCCGCGCTGCACGCCGGCCTCGGTGCGGTGCTCGAGGAGGGGTTGAAACCTGTCCGCGATCGCCATGCCGAATGCGGTCTGCTCTTGCAGGACGGTCTCGTCGCACTCGGGCTCGATCTTCTCGTAGAGCCCGAATCCCGGCTTCCGCAGCTCACGACGGTGCGAGTGCCCGCGGGCCTGGATGACGCCGAGTGCCGGCGCCGCCTTCTCCGCGACTACGACATCGAAATCGGTGCGGGCGCGGGGAAGCTGGCCGGTCAGATCTGGAGAATCGGCTGCATGGGCCACACGGCGCGGCGCCGAAACGTCCTGGCGCTCCTCGCCGCCCTGGGGGAGGTGCTGGGCCGATGAGTTCGGCCCGAGCCGTCCGCCACGCCCCCCTGGAGCTGCGCGGTCGGCGTGTCGTGCTCCGACCCCTCACGGAGGAAGACTTCCCGTCCTGGCACGAGGTGCGGACGCGGTGCGCCGAGTGGCTGCTGCGGTGGGAGCCGCGGCCGAAGGGCGCACCGCCGCCTTCGGAGGACCGACCCAGCTTCGCGGCCCGCTGCGGCATCCGCGAGCGCGAGCGACACCTCGGCACCGGGTACGGGTTCGGCATCTTCGTCGGTGAGCGCTTCGCCGGTGAGGTCACCTTGTCCTCGATCCAGCGCGGCCCCTTTCAGAGCGGCTTCGTCGGGTACTGGATCGACGAGGCCCTCGCCGGACGGGGACTCGTCCCCGAAGCGGTCGTGGTCACGCTTCGCTTCGCCTTCGAGGCGATCTCGCTCCATCGCGTGGAGATCTCCATCATCCCGCGCAACACCGCCAGCCGGCGGGTCGTCGAGAAGCTCGGGATCAGGGAGGAGGGCATCGCGCAGCGCTTTCTCGAGATCGACGGGGTATGGGAGGACCACGTCCGATACGGCATCACCGCCGAGGAATGGGCCCAGCGCGAGCCGACCCTCGCTTCGGAGTGGATCGGGAGCTGACCAGCCGAGCGCCGGTCCGTCAGCCCGTCGGACCGCAGATTGCGAAGCCGGTCAGCCCGAGCGGGTGCCCAGCACAGAGGGAGAGTGCCGGAAGAACTGCTCGACGTCGTGCTGGTAGCTGTACGACGTCGGCGTCCGCCCGGACTGCCGGCGCAGGCGCACGGCCCGGATGAAATTCCGAACCGCTCCTGCGCTGGTGGCGTGGTAGGTGAACCCCGTCGCCGCCAGTCGTCGGGTGTCGACGCCCCGCCCGTAGCGAAGGAGATCCTCGAGCTCGGACGGCAGGTCGAACAGACGGGAGAGCGGCCGGATCCTGAGCGGGCTGAAGGGAGACAAGGGGATCAGCCGCGTGCCGCAGATGTTCGCCACCTCGCTCCAGGGAAGCCGCCCCTCGCCGGCCACGTTGTAGAGGCCCGGAATGCCGCCCCGGGTCACGTGCAACATGGCGCGGACGACGTCGTCCTCCGCGACGAATTGCAGCAGCGGGTCGAATCCGAAGATGGCCGGGCAGACCGGACGTGACAGGTTGCGGCTGATCGGCGTCGCCAAATGGGTCCCGAGGACGTTGGCGAACCGCAAGACGGTGATCTTCGTTGCAGGGTTGTCCTCGGAGAAGTCACGCACGAGGTTCTCTGCCTCGACCAGCGCGCGCTCCACACTGTTCCTGACCGGATTCGTCCGGGGAGTGTCCTCCAGGAAGGTGTTCGGGTCGCTCGGGGCCGAACCGTAGACCAGCGTCGACGACTTGACCACGATGTGGCGCACCGAGGACCCCGCCGACCCCGCCGCGGCGAGCAGGTTCATCGTGCCGATGACGTTGATCTCGTGCATAAGCCTTCTCGGCACCGTCGCGGAATTCGTGATCATGAACGTGTGGAGGATGGTGTCGACCTGCGTCGCCTTCACGATGCGGTTCAGGATGGAGTAATTCTGATCGGTCCGCACGAATTCGGCGCGCTCGAACGGGACCGATGGTGACTGGGTCCCGGTACCGAGAATGACCTCGGTCTCGGGATCTTCTTCGAGAGCCTGGATCATGCGCCCGCCCCAGAAGGTGTCGGCTCCGGTGACGAGGATGCGCCGGCTCATCTCAACCGAACCAGACGCTCTTGCGATCGCGCAGCATGTCGTAGATGACGTCCTGGAGTTGGTTCCTGATGCGCTCCGACTCTTCCATGATCCGACTCTTGGAGTAGCGGTCCTGATCCGGAGCCACGTCGAACCGGACTGGCGGGAGGACGCGGAACTTGAACTTGGCCGGGAACGGCGTCACGATCCCGATCGGCCCCATGGTGAGGAGGTTCGCCGTGACTGGGAAGTACGGCACTCGGAGCGCCCGCGCCAAGGTGGGAAGTCTGAAGACGATCGGCATCGCCTCTTCGGAACCGATCACGGCGATGGGCACGACGGGCACTCCGGCCCGCATCGCGATCTCTACGAAGCCACCCCGCCCGAAGCGGCGGAGTTGGTAGCGGTCGGCGTAGGACTTCGACGTCCCTTTCGTGCCCTCGGGGAAGACCAGGGCGAGTTGACCCTGCTCCCTCAGCAGACGGTACGCGTTGGCCGGACGGGCAGACACACCGCCCGATCGCGCCCAGAGCGTTCCCACCACGGGCACGGTCCGGAAGAAGTAGTCGGCCAGCCCGTACACGGGTCTTCCCAGCTCCTTTTCGATCCCGTGCATGATGACCGGCGCGTCGGAGGGAATGGCACCGGCGTGGTTGGCAACGAGCAGTGCCCCACCCTCGGTCGGGATCCGGTCGAGGCCCTCCCATTCGACGCGGAACCACCGGCGGTAGAGGGGTTCGTACAGCGCCCGCGCCAGCGCCCGCGTGCGTTCCGATCGCCCCCACTCGTCGACGTCGGACAGACGCGGGTCGACGTTCTCCTCGTCACCGTCGGGGATTCGGATGGGCACGATGGCCGTCGTCCGCTGCTGCTCGGTCACGGCCGGTCGCCCGCTCGCCATCCGGGCCATCGTACCGAGCCGGGCTGCCCGCTTCGAAGGCTCGGCCGGCCGCTGCGCCGACGCTCACCCCACCCCGGCGCAGCAGGAGCGGACCGTGTGCGGTGAGCCGGTCCATCGTGACCACGATGCGCTCGGGTTGGAGGCCCGCACTCTCGGCCGCGTCCACCAGCGAGGCAATGCCCGTCTCGTCGGTGAGGGGGCAGAGGACGAGCGCCCGTCCGTCGGCCTCGTCGAGGACCGGCAGATGCGAGGCGAACCGCCCGAGCGTGGCCGGTGCGGTTCGGACGGGGGTGACGCGGAAACCCTCGATATCCGGCGCCCTGAGGAGTGTCCGGCGCGTCCGCAAGACGTCACGGACCATCGAACGTGAGTCGGACCACGATCGCACCCTGCTTCCGCCGACCCGGAGCCACTGCACCGGCACCTGCTCAATGGAGAGGCCGAGCCTGCGGGCGAGCGAGAGAATCTCGACGTCGAATGCCATGCGCTCGGTCACCGAGCAGTGGAAGAGCAGTTTGGCCACGGGCGCGCGGAAGGCCTTGAAGCCGCACTGCGTATCGTCGAGCGACACTCGCGTCAGCACGTTGACGAACCGATTGAAGACGCGGTTCATGACCGAGCGACTGATGCTGGGGCGGTCCACCGACGCTCCCCGTGCCGCACGCGAGCCGATGGCGAGATCCGCCCTCGCGAGCGCGCCGACGAACGACGGCGTCTGGGCCGGGTCGATCGCCATGTCCGCGTCGGCGAAGGCGATCAGTGGTGCGTTGGCCACGGCCACCCCGGCGCGCACCGCGGCGCCCTTGCCCTGGTTGTGCTCGAAGCGAACCGACTGCACGTAGGGATAGCCGGACAGCAGGTCGCGGGCGGTTCTCGACGTCGCGTCGGTGCTCCCGTCGTCGACGACCACGAACTCGGTCGTCGACGGGTCGATGGATCCCATCGCCACGGCCCGGTCCAACCGCGCCATGCCCGCGGGGAGACGTGCCTCTTCGTTGTAGGCCGGTATGACCAGGGACAGCGAGACGGGGCCGCCTCCATGGTCCGGAGGCTCGCGGGCTGTCACGGCTCCATTCTCGTGCCCTCAGGGGACGGACGTGACGTCGCCCCGAGGAAGGGTGCTCCTACGGTCGTCCGGCCCCGATGAGCCCTTCGGTGAAGAGCGGCGCGTACTGCACGGTCGAGCCGGTGAAGGGCGCCTGAATGATGGTGTCGCTCCCGTAGGGACCGGAGCCCACGTACATCACGACGTGGTCAACCTGGTTGTCGCCATCCAGGTTGTAGTAGTAGAGCAGGTCGCCGGGCTCCAGCGCGTTGAGCGAGACATGTGGCAGCGAGGGCCACTGCGTTTCGGTCGTCCGGGGGATGTACACACCGGCTTGCGACCACGCCCACTGGACGAGCCCGGAGCAGTCGAAGCCGACCCCGGCCTGCTCGCCACCCCAGACGTAGGGCACCCCCAGCTGGGACTCCGCCGCCTGAACGGCCGCGGCCTGTGCCGAATCGCCAGACGACGAGCCGGCGACGGATCCGGTGTACCCCCCGCCCGCCTGGTCCGCTGCCTTGGTGGCGGCGGCACCGCTGGCCGACCCACCGACCGCGTTCGCCACCGACGCCGCTGCGGCTGCGGCCGCGGCCGCGCGTTGTGCGGCCGCGGCGCTCGCGGCTCGCGCAGCCGCCGCAGCCTCGGCTTGTGCCTCCTCGACGGCCGCCTGTGCCACCTCTTGTGCGAGCTGGCCCTGGACCTGCTGCAGGGTCGCCTTGGTCGCGGCGGACTCCTGCTGGTTGGCGGCGTAGAGCGACTGAGCCTGTTGCGCCTGCGCCTGCGCCTGCGCCTCGGCGGACTGCTGCTGCTGCTGCTCGGCCACCAGCCGAGATTCCGAAGCCTGCAGCGTGTTCTCGGCCTTGGTCAGGTTGCCGACGACGGTGTTGGTGTACTGCGTGCGCGACTGGTCCTGCGTCGCCGAGGACGAGAAGAACGAGGCCAGGCCGTTCACCGGCGTCCCGTACTCGTACGCCTCGACGGCGTCGGTGGAGAGCTGGCGGCGGTCCGCCTCCACCGTGGCCTTCGTCCGCTCGAGGGTCGCGCCCAGGGCCATGGCGGCGTGTTGCGCGGCCTGCATGTTCTGCACCGCCGTGTCGTAGCGGTCGTCGAGGACGGATGCCTGTTGCTCCTCTTGGGCCAGCGTCGACTCGATCTGCTGCACCTGTGACGACGTCGAGTTGATCTGTGACTGGTTCGGCGCCGCACCAGGAAGAGTGGTCGGCGTCGCAAAGGCAGGCGACGACCATCCGGTGACGGTCAATGCAACCGCGAACCCCGCCAAGGCCAGCCCGCAACGGGTCGACCCGCGGGCAGTGCCCCGACAATTCACTGCGCGCACACCCAAAGCGTAACGGCTGTGGAGGAGTGCCGGTTGCACCCCCCGGATCAGACGTCGTTCCAGGCACGAGTTCGCGTCACGTTCACCATTGACCGCGGCACCCGTGTCTTCGTAGGGTGCCGGGCCATGGACGGGACTGTCTCGGTCGCCGGGGGGCGGCTCCGCGGTGTGTGGCGAAGGGACCTCTGGTCGTTCTCGGGCATCCCGTACGGCCGGGCACCGACCGGGGCACTGCGCTGGTTGCCGCCTCAGCCACCCGAGCCCTGGGTCGACATACGCGACGCGTCGACGTTCGGCCCGATCGCTCCCCAGCCGCCGTCGTTGCCGGGTCTGACGAGCACCGCAGATCCCGGTGCGTCCGAGCCCCAAGACGAGGACTGCCTCTCGCTCAACGTGTGGGCCCCTGACCTTCCCGAGGAGCCCGTCCCGTCGGGAGCCGGCCGCCCCGTCATGGTGTGGATCCACGGCGGCGGCTTCACCTCGGGCAGCGGCTCGGTCTTCCTCTACCGAGGTGGGAACCTTGTCCGCAACGGCGACGCGGTCGTGGTCACGATCAACTACCGCCTCGGGGCGCTGGGATTCCTCGGTCTGCCTGGACCTGACGGGCTGATGGGGAACTGGGGACTGCACGACCAGGTCGAGGCGTTGCGCTGGGTTCGCGACAACATCGCCGTCTTCGGGGGCGATCCCGAGAACGTGACGGTGTTCGGTGAGTCGGCCGGAGCGATCAGCATCGTCGCCTTGCTGGCCGCACCATCCGCCTCGGGTCTGTTCCGCCGCGCGATCGTGCAGAGCGGTGGCGCGCACGTGCACAATCGTGAGGAGGCGGCGCGTTCGGCCTCGCGCCTGACCGAGGTGCTCGGTCTCCCCTCCTGTGACCGGGATGCGCTGATCGGGGTCCCCGCATCCGACCTCGTGGCGGCGACGACGGAGCTCGGGTCACGCCGGCCCGACCCGGGCCTGCTCCCTCTCCCGTTCGTTCCGGTCGTGGACGGCAGTTTCCTGCCGCGGCACCCGCTGGAGGCCGTCTCGTCGGGCGCGGCGTCTTCGCTCGATCTGATCGTCGGGACCAACCGGGACGAGCTCACCCTCTTTGCGTTGGGGAACCCCGCGCTGTCGGCGTTCGACGAGAAGGGCGTACACGCCTGGCTGACCAATTCCCTCCCCGGCGTGCCTGCAGCGCAGGTGGTGTCGTCGTACCGGGCCGCACGAGAAGACCGGGGAGAGCCGACCACACCCAACGACATCTGGGTCGCGGCCGGAAGCGACATCGTCTTCCGCTGGCCCAGCCTGCAGTTGGCTGCTGCGCACGGTGGCCGTTCATTCGTCTATCTCTTCGAGTGGGCGTCTCCTGCCCTCGGTGGCGTGCTCGGGTCGTGTCACGCGCTCGACCTGCCCTTCGTCTTCGGTGCCGTGCACATTCCTGCTGTGCAGATGCTCACTGGCTCGGGTCCCGAGGTCGCACTGCTCTCCGAGCAGATGCAGGCGGCCTGGCTCTCGTTCGCCCGAGGTGGGAACCCGAGCCACGAGGGCGTCGGCGAATGGCCCGAGTGGGAACCGCAAGGGCGGAGCACCATGGTGTTCGGCGCACGCACGGCCGCGGTGCCCCGACCGCGCAACGCGGAGCTCGGGGTGATCGAGCGCTTCCGCCCGCTGTCCTTACCTGCGGGCCGGGCGAGCTAGGCACGCTCCAGCCGAAGGGGTAGATGCCGGATCCCGGTGTGGCGGTTGCTACGCGTCCACTGCGGCTCGCCGGCCAAGCTGAAGGAGCGGACCGTCGAGAGCAGCTCTTCGAGCGCCACGCGGATTTCGAGACGGGCCAGGTGCGCCCCGAGGCAGAAGTGGACACCGTGGCCGAACGAGAGATGCGGGTTCGGCTCACGCCCGAGTTGGAACCGGTCCGGCTCGACGAAGTGGGACGGATCGCGGTTGGCCGACCCCTCCCACACCACCACCTTCTGGCCGGGGAGGATCGAGTGGCCGCGCAGCTCGCAGTGTTCGGTGGCGGTCCGTCGCTTCGACGGCGACGGTGTCGTCCACCGCAGGACCTCCTCGACCGCGGTCTCGACGCGGACGGACCGGCTGCGAAGGAGCTCGAGCTGGTCCGGCCATTCGGTGAAGGCCAGCACCGCACCGGCGATGGCATTGCGCGTCGTCTCTGCCCCGGCGGAGAAGAGCAGGGAGAAGAAGGCGGAGAGCTCGTCCTCGCTCAAGCGCGGCGGGTCCGCATCATCGAGCTCGGCGTGAACGACGACGGACAGCATGTCCGCTCGCGGGCAGGACCGCTTCTCCGCGATGAGCGCCGCTCCGTACTCGCTCATCCGCCCCAGTGCCTCTTGACGTCGCGGGCTCATCGAGAGGAGGTCGGACTGGTCGGGGAGGTCGAAGACGTGCTCGACCGCCTCGAAGAGCAGGTGCCTGTCCTCCTCGGGCACGCCGAGCAGCAGGCAGATGGCCTGCATAGGGAGCTCGGCCGCCACGTCGACCAGGAAGTCGCACTCGTCGCCGGCCGATTCGAGCAAGGCCCGCATTCGGCGACGAAGTTCGGGCGCGAGCGACCGGATGGCAGCGGGGGTGAGTCCCCGGGTGACGAGCCGGCGGATCCGAGCGTGCCGCGGGTCGTCCATCATGTTGAGGACGACCCCGGCGACGGGGAGGTCTTGGATGATCGTGCCCCCGTAGGGTCGGTCACCACCGGTCTCGGAGGAGAACCGGACCGGGTCGCGGAGCACGCCGAGCACGTCGTCGTAGGCGGCAACCGACCAGAACCCCTCGCCGTCGGGTGTGTGCGACGTCGGCGCGTGCCACCACACCGAAGCGTGCTCGCGGTGGGCGCGGAACACCTCGTGCGGGAAGCCGCGGGCGAACGTCTCCAGGTCGGTCAGGTCGACCTGTGACAGGTCAACGGCCATGAGGCATCCTGTTCGGCCGACCGACGACGGTCAAGAATGGTGCGGCGGGGGCGTAGCCCAATCGGCAGAGGCAGGGCGCTTAAACCGTCCCAAGTGAGGGTTCGAATCCCTCCGCCCCCACCACAGACCTCCGCCCCCACCACATCGTCGTATTCGAACTTCGGCAGAGCAAAGAGCCGGTCGACGGGCTCCTTGTAGGACGCTTCGACGACGTGACCGTCGCGCACGCGAACGTCGTCGAGCACAGCGGCATTGATCGTCGAGCACAGCGGCATTGAAGAGCCTCCTGGTTCGGTCGCTTCCCCGCCGGTAGGCGGTGGCGCATCGGGTGGAGAACGCAGGGCGAGGTTTACGACCTCCTGCCAGTCGTCGAGGCTCGCGTCGAGGGTGGCCTGGCGGGACTCGCCCCCGCAGCCCGTCCGCCCAGTCGGCCGGCACCTCGATGCGGCGGTAGAGGTAGGCGGAACTGTTGACAGGTCAGTTCTGACCTATTGTAGTCTTGTCCTATGTCAGTAGGTAAACAGACTATCTCGGAGGGTGAGGCTGGCACTGCTTCGGGTGGCGATGGCCCGGCCACTCCACGCCGGCCTGGGTCGCCGATCGAGTTTCGGCTCGACCCCGCCTCTGGTGTGCCGACGTACCTGCAGCTGGTCCAGCAGGTGGAGCACGCCTTGCGGCTCGGTTACCTCAAGCCGGGCGACCAGCTGCCCAAGGTGAGAGATGTGGTCGCGTCGCTGGCCATCAACCCCAACACGGTGCTCAAGTCCTACCGAGAGCTTGAGATCAAGGGGCTGACGACGGGCCGTCCGGGCCAGGGCACGTTCATCCAGGCGACCGTCAGTCAGGTCGCGCTTCCCGAGCTGACCGGCTTGCGCCGCTCCCTGCTCGCCTGGCTGGCCACCGCCGACACGGCGGGATTGGACGAGGACGGGATCGTGGCGCTGTTCACCAGCGTGTTACGGGATTTTCGTGAGCGCCGCGGCGGCTCGGGCGATCGTCGTGGCTCGGCGCGCCGCGAAACGGAGGGCGTGGCATGAACGTCATCGAAGCCGCCGGCCTCGGAAAGTGCTACGGCCGCACGTGGGCCCTGCGCGAGTGCTCGCTCGCGATCCCAGCCGGTCACGTGGCCGCGCTGGTCGGCCCGAACGGGTCGGGCAAGACCACGTTGTTGAGCCTGGCTGCCGGCCTAGCGGTGCCGTCCGCGGGCGGCGTCGCCGTACTCGGCGGTCGGCCGCCCGGGTCTCCCGTCGCGCTGGACGGAATCGCGTTCGTCGCCCAGGACACCCCGCTGTACAAGAACCTGTCGGTCGCGGACATGCTGCATCTGACCCGCAACCTGAACCGGCGATTCGACCAGGAATCTGCCCATGCCCGGCTGGCCGAGCTCGGCATCCCGCTGAAGCGCAAAGCCGGCAGGCTCTCCGGTGGTCAGCAGGCGCAGCTCGCGCTGACTCTGGCGCTGGCGAGGCGACCGCGGCTGCTCGTGCTCGACGAGCCGATGGCGATGCTCGATCCGCTTGCCCGGCGCGACTTCATGGCGACAGTGATGACCGCGATGGCCGACGACGGCGTATCTGTGGTGCTTTCCTCGCACGTGCTCGCGGAACTCGAGCGGGTGGCCGATTACCTCGTCCTGTTGTCGCGGGGAAGGGTACAGGTAGCCGGCGAGGTCGAGGACCTGCTCGCCTGCCACTGCCTACTCACCGGGCCCGCTGTCGAAGCCGAGAGGTATTCCGAACGCCTGAGCGTCGTGCACATGTCGCGCGGCGGAACCCAGGCACATCTGCTCGTCAGGCAGAACGGGACAGACGGCCCGGTGACACCAGGCTGGGAGGCGCATCCGGTCGGCTTGGAAGAACTCACCCTTGCCTACCTGCGCGAGCCCGGCGCCTCGGCGCTGCCCGGTCCCGCCCGCGGCCGAGACGCCGAACAGTCGGAGGTGGCGACATGACCACGCTGACGACGCGGTCCGTGCCCGTCCATCTGGAGGAGGACGCGAGTCTGCAGCCTTTGCCGTGGCGGAGGATGGCCTGGGTCACCTGGCGCCAGCACCGCATGGCGCTCGTTGGCCTCGCCGTTCTGCTGGGTGCGCTCGCGGTGTACCTGTGGCTCCAAGGCCGCCAGATGCACCACGCGTACGGAATCGCCATCGCGTGCCACCCAGCTAGCTCAGGTGCCTGCGTGAATGCGATCAATGACTTCACGAGCACCTACGACCTCACCGCGGGCAGCTCACTCCCATTGGTGCTCCAAGCGGTCCCGGCGATCATCGGGGCGTTCCTCGGGGCTCCGGTGCTGGCCCGCGAGCTGGAAACGGGCACCTTTCGCTACGCGTGGACCCAGGGTTTCGGGCGGTGGCGTTGGACGCTCGCCAAGCTCGTGTCGCTCGCGGTTCTCGCCGCAGCTGCCGCTGAGCTGTTCAGCCTGCTGTTCTCCTGGTACTACCAGCCCTTTTTCGCTGACGGTCAGGCCAACTCACTCGCGGCTTCCGTCTTCGACTTGCGCGGGGTCGCGTTCGCCTTCTGGACGCTGGTCGCCTTCGCCATCGGCGGCTTGGCCGGCCTGCTCATCCGCCGTGTCGTTCCCGCGCTCGTCGCCACTCTGGTCACCTATGCCGGGCTCGTCTTGGTGGTCGGGGTGTTCATGCGTCAGCACTACTTGACGCCGCTGATTGCTCGCCAACAAAGCCTGCCTGTCTCTGCGTTGGTGACTGGCAACTGGGGGACGAAGGGTGGCCGGACCGTGTTCTCGTTCACCGGCGAGCCCACGACACAACGTCCTCGGGCAGTTCTGTCCTTCCGGGGTGACCGTCAAGCCGTCGACGGGGGTAGTGGGGGGATTTGCGCAGTGTCTCAGCCAGGACGGCTACACGCTCTGGGCCAGCTACCAGCCGGCCAGCCGATTCTGGCCCTTCCAGTTGATTGAAGGCGGCTGGCTGCTCGTGCTGTCAGTGCTGCTCATCGCCGCGACCGTGTGGCTGGTCCGGCGGCGGGTGGCCTGAAGCGCAGAATTCGGTTATCCGCACGATTCGAGCACGTCCAGTCGTTTCCGCACGTCAGGGAGGTTCGAATACGAGTGCCTACGGCCCACGTTTTCGCGTTCGGACGTCCCCCTTCCGGACGTCCGGCTCGCGGAGCCTCGCTCACCGCTGTGCGACAATTGGACGTTGTGGGGATTCGTGACCTACTGGTCGGTACCGGAAAGCGGTTCTACTGCATTTGCTTCTCCTGTCGTTCCGGGAGCACGCTCCTTGCCAACGACCTCGCCCACTCTGGCCTGGGGGAGCCGTTCGAGCACTTCCACGTAGGGCAACCCATGCCGGCGAACGGTCGCACCCTGGCCCAGACGATCTGCGATCTCGTCGAAGCGTCCGAAAGCAGCGTCTTCGGATTCAAGATTGCCTTGAACCAAGTTCATTCTCTTACCGAACGGCTTCGTCGTGAGGGCGATCTGTCCGTCACCTCCGATCTGCGCACAATCTTTCCCGGGATTCGCTTCATCAGTGTCCGCCGAACGGACAAAGTGGCTCAGGCGGTGTCCTATTGGCGTGCAGTGGTGACCGATCAGTGGCACGTCGAAGCGGGAAGCTCGGTCGACCTCGGTCGTCCCGACTACGACTTCGACGCGATCAAGGAAGTTCTGCTCGCGGTCGTGACCGAGGACTGGCTCTGGGACACGCACTTCGCCGCGAACGGGGTCGAGTGCCACCACGTCGTCTACGAGCAGTATCTCCACGCCCGGATGTCTACGCTGGCAACGATCCTTGATTTCCTCGGCGTGACGAGCCCGCCCGTCGTTCCGGTCGTCGACGCGATAAACGTCATGCGAGACGACTGGACGCAACAGGTCGTCAGACGAGTGTGGGATGACATGGCCGCCCAGGCCTTTCGCGGCGCCGAGGCATTCCGCGGTCAACCGGGTCCAACGTTGGACGGCACTCGGGCGATTTCGAACTTCTCGGGCCTCGAATTCCTCGCGCCGATTGCCTCCGTCAAAAAAGGTGATGTCTTGGGGGGAGTCGATCAGACGGCTGAGGCTGGCTGAAACCGCCTTTGGGTGAGGTTCCGGGAGGCCGCCACGACGGTGTCCGCTTTCCTCCGCCGCCAGGCCCGATCTCCGCGGCCAGCCGGGGTTTCTCCATAGGCCCCGGCCGGCGCGTTCGGCCAGACTGGGGCAGTGACCGGGGGACCGGAGACCAGGTACGCGAAGACGTCGAGCGGCGTGCACCTCGCGTACCAGACGTTGGGCGACGGGCCGCGGGATCTCCTGTGCGCCGGCTACGGCAACATGGTCTCCATCGACCTGCGGGACGAAGAGGCTCACTTTCGCCGCTTCGAGCGCCGGCTCTCGTCCTTCACGCGGTACATCAGGTTCGACCCTCGGGGACTGGGCTTGTCCGATCCGATCGCGCCGGGTACCCCGTCGACCATTGAGCAAGGAGTCGATGACCTCGTCTCGGTGCTCGACGCGGCGGGCTCCTCCCGGGCCAACGTCTTCGCCGTCGGAGGTAGCGGCCTCACGGCCTTGCTTGCGGCCGCCACGCACCCGGACCGGGTCGCGTCACTCGTGCTCGTTCACGCGTTCGCCCGGCTCGTCCGGTCGGACGACTACCCCTATGGGGTCTCCCAAAGGACCCTCGACCACTTCATCGACTCGGTCCTCGACCTCGATGACGAGGAACAACGACCGGTCGACGATGTCGACCTGATCGCCCCGAGTCTCAGCGACGACCCCGGATTTCGCGCCTGGTGGAAGCGGGCAGGGCAGCGCAGCGCGAGCCCCGCGTCCGCTCGCACCTGGCTCACCATGACCTTCAATTCGGACGTGCGCGCCATCGTGCCCCTGGTGACGACGCCCACCATGCTCCTGCACCGGCCGGACAGCCCTTTCGGCGGGCCACTGTCGCAATACCTGGCCGACCACCTGGCAGATGCCCGGCTGGTGGCATTGCCCGGTCGGGACGACATGCCATGGGCCGGTGACGGGGACGCCGTCGTGGACGAGATCGAGGAGTTCCTCACCGGCGTCCGAGGAGAGTCGGGCTCCGACCGAGTCCTCACCACCGTGCTGTTCACCGACATCGTCAGGTCGACGGAGAGAGCCGCCCGAACCGGCGACCGGGCCTGGCACGAGCTGCTCGACCGTCACGACGAGATGGTGCGGGAAGAGCTCCGCCGCTTCCGCGGCCGGGAGATCAAGACCACCGGCGACGGCGTGCTGGCCACCTTCGACGGCCCGGCCCGCGCCATGCGCTGTGCACTCGCCATCTGTGCTGGCGCGCGCCGACAGGGGATTGAAGTTCGGGCAGGTCTGCACACGGGCGAGGTCGAGCTCCGTGGTGACGACGTGAGCGGCATCGCGGTCAACCTGGCGCAGCGTGTCTCGAGCCTCGCCGGTCCGAGCGAGGTCCTGGTGTCGCGAACCGTTGTCGACCTCGTCGTCGGCTCGGGCATCGCCTTCGACGACCGCGGCCAGCAGACGCTCAAGGGCATCGCGGAACCTTGGCAGCTCTACGCCGTTCGTCCGGAATGAGGCACTGCAGATCCCGACGTCGACGCGGAGCCGACGGCCGCTGACGTGAACCGGTCTGCGTCGCAGATCTGACGCGGTCTCCCGCCTGTGCTCGGCGACCGTTCATGGTGGTGACAGTCGACGTCTGCGTCCTCGGTCCGGTCGAGGTGCGAGGCGCGGCCGCGCCGTTTCGGCGATCGGCCGCGCTCGAGCTCGTGGTCTACCTGTCGCTCCGTCGCGGGCCCGTGCGCCACGGGGAGTGGGCGCTCGCACTGTGGCCCGACCGCTCGGTATCGACCTCGACGCTCTACTCCACGGCGTCGGACGCCCGGCGGGCACTCGGGCGCGACGGCGACGGCGCGGCCCGCCTGCCGCGGAACGGCGGCTACCTGGCGCTTGGCCCTGATGTCGGCACGGACGTGGCCCGGTTCGAAGCGCTCGCCGCCGGCGGTGGGCTGGCCGGACTGGTCGAGGCCATGGGCCTCGTGCGCGGGCCTGTCTTCGCCGGGCTCCGGCGCACGGACTGGGCCGTCTTCGACGGGACCGAGGCGTCGATCCAATCCCTGGTGGCCGAGACCGCGCTGCGCGCCGCCGACCGCCTCCTCGGTCGAGGGCACTCCGGTGCGGCGGAGCGCATCGTGCGCCGGGCCTTGCGTGCGTCTCCCTATGACGAGCGGCTGTATCGCTCGCTGCTGCGCGCTGCGGCGGCACAGGGCAACCGCGTCGGTTTGCGCTCGACCGTGGCGCAGCTCGTCGCCCTGGCCGGCGACGAGCAGACACGGGCTGCCCCAGGGTCGGCCGGGTCGCGCCGAGGCGAGCCCGTCCTGTCCGCCCTCCACCCCGAGACCGCTGCGCTCTACCACCAGCTCTCAGGCCTCAGCCCCGCCCCCGGAGGGCGCCCGGCCAGGCTGTAGGGTGGCACCCCTGTGGCTAGAAGCAACTCGGGACGATCGGTCGCCCGCGCCGCGGCGACCGGCGGGGGCGCGACATACCGCGGGCAGATGCCCGTCAACTGGTACGCCGCGCTCGTCGTGATCGTCCTGGTCGGGCTGGGTTCGGTCGCGTTGGCCAAGTACAACTACAACCGAACCGCTCCGGCGGTCGAGCCGACGACGAACACCACATGGCACACCGCATTGGCC
This sequence comes from uncultured Acidimicrobiaceae bacterium, assembly GCA_963824445.1. Classification (GTDB taxonomy): domain Bacteria; phylum Actinomycetota; class Acidimicrobiia; order Acidimicrobiales; family RAAP-2; genus Bog-473. The sequence goes on from CAWGPG010000008.1 coordinate 671,369, forward strand.
TTCGACATCTGCGGCACCATGGAGCCGGCTCTCCCCGCCAGTCCCACCGGCGGTACCACCGGGCTCACGTCAGCGGGCAGCGGTGTCCTCGTGGTCGCGCCGCGCAGTTCCAGCGAGGCGGGCGCCAACGCCACGTTGGGCAAGTTCGCCTCCGGCTACACCGGGCTCACATTGACCAACACCACGGTCCAGTACCCGAAAGGAGTCCTGTACCAAAACGCCCAGCGATGCGGGAAAGGCACTCCCGATGCCGGCAAGGTAGGCGAGGTGCGGGCGAGGTGGTGGGTCCTGTCCACACAGACCGGGAAGAACGGTCAGTCTCAGCTGACCGGCGGCCTCAAAACCGTCCAACCGGGAGACCTCCGATTCGTCAACCGCCAGGTGATCACGGTCTTCTTCGGCCCCGACAACACGACCATTCCCCAGCCTCCATCGTCGACGGTCAAGGCGCTGGAACAGACGCTTGCCGGGAACGGCCCGGTGGCGACCACGACCACGGCTCCTACGTCGTCGTCCACCACGACCACGACCTCGGGCGCGACCACCACGACCACGGTCCCGGCGACGACCACGACGACCAAGCCGGCATCGTCGTCGACCACGACCACGGCCAAATCCTCGACGACGTCCACCACCAAGTAGCAATGAAGGGATGAGGGCGGTCGTCCTGGTGGGCGGCGAGGGCACACGGCTGCGCCCGCTGACGCACACCGCGCCGAAGCAGATGCTCCCTGTTGTCGGTGTTCCGATGTTGGAGCGCGTGCTCGGCCATCTGGCCCGGCACGGAGTGGACGAGGTCGTGCTGTCGCTCGGCTACCTGCCCGATGCCTTTCTGGAGGCCTATCCAGACGGCCGAGCGTCCGGGGTGCGGCTGGAGTACGCCGTTGAGCCTCAACCGCTCGATACGGCCGGAGCGGTCCGGTTCGCCGCCGCGTCGGCCGGCATGGAGGACACCTTCGTCGTCGTCAACGGCGACGTGCTGACCGACCTCGACCTCACCGCACTCGTGGCGTTCCACCGCCGCACCGGGGCCCAGGGAACGATCGCGCTGCATCCGGTCGCGGACCCCTCCGCGTTCGGGGTCGTCCCCACCGACGAGGAGGGACGGGTCACCGCCTTCGTCGAGAAGCCGCAGCGAGACGAGGCGCCGACCAACCAGATCAACGCCGGCACCTATGTGCTCGAGCCGTCCGTGTTGAAGCGGATCGCGACGAGCGGCCGGGTCTCCATCGAGCGCGAGACCTTCCCGGCCATGGCCAGAGAGGGCGTGTTGTTCGCCCTTTCGGACGAGGCCTACTGGCTCGACACCGGAACGCCGTCGGCGTACCTCGATGCGAACTTCGACTACGTGAACGGGCGCCGCGGGGCCGAAGTCGCGCCGGGTCTCGAGGACCGAGGGTCCGGCCTTCTCGCCCGGGGCACGAGCGAGCTCGAGGGAGAGATGCTTGGGCGCAGCGTGGTCTTCGAGGGGTGCCGGGTGGCGGCCGGTGCTCGGGTGCAGAACTGCATCCTCGGGCCGGGGTCGATCATCGATCCTGGCGCCGTCGTCACCGACTCCGTGCTGATGGAGCGCTGCCACGTCGCGGTGGACGCCAAGGTGGCGAGGTCCGTGATGGGTCCTCGCTCGGTCGTCGGTCAGCGGGCCGACGTGCGGCCGGTCTCGGTTCTGGGCGCTGACGCCGTGGTCTCCTCCGGGACGCTGGTCGACGGCGAGCGCGTCTCGGCCTAGGCGGCGGGGCGAGTCGCGCCGTGCGCGCGTTGGTGACGGGCGGGGCCGGGTTCATCGGCTCCACCCTGGTCGACCGTCTGCTCGTCGAGGGCCACGAGGTTGACGTCGTCGACGACTTCTCGACCGGCTCGCTGACGAACTTGGCCGAGGCCAGGGCGAACGCAAGCCGGGCGCTCACGATCCACCACCTCGACATCACCGCCCCGGCGGTCACGGAGCTGATGGCGCGCCAGCGGCCCGAAGTGGTGTTCCACCTGGCCGCGCGGGGTGGGGCACGTTCGCCGGCCGAGCGCGTGGCGCTCGACGCCGCCGTGAACGTCGTCGGCTCCGTGAACGTGATGGAAGGCGCGCGGCTGGCTGGGAGCGAGCGGGTGGTCTTCGCCGCCTGCGGGACCACCCTCTACGGCGAGGTGAGCGCCGACGAGTTGCCGTTGCGCGAGGCACAGCCGCATCGACCGCTCTCGCCCTTTGGAGTCTCGAAGAGCGCGGTCATCGACTATCTCGTGGCCTACCGCACCCTGTACGCCCTCGAGTTCTGCGCCTTGGCACTCGGCAACGTCTACGGACCGCGACAGGACCCCGACGGTGAGGCCGGGGTCGTCTCCGTCTTCGCCGGTCGCATCGCGCGCGACCAGCCGGTGACCGTCCTCGGAGACGGCGAGCAGACCCGCGACTTCGTCTACGTCGACGACGTCGTGGACGCCTTCGTCCGCGCCGCCACTCGTGGGGGTGGGCTCGTCTGCAACATCGGAACCGGCGGCGAGACCTCGGTCAACGAGTTGGTCGACCTGATGGTCGTGCTGTCCGGCAAGAGCGTCTCGGTTCTCGCCGCGCCGCCGCACCCGGCCGAGGTCACGCGCTCGAGCCTCGACGCCGAACGTGCCGCAATCCAGCTGGGCTGGCGTCCGTGGACCGATCTGGCCGACGGCGTCAGGGCCGTGCTGCGTTCCGTGTCGGCGCGGCAGGGCTGAGCGACGGGATCAGCGGAACAGATCCTCGTCTGGGGTCCGCACCACCTCTGCTCGTACCGACGCCGGACGCAGCCACGAGGCCGGCACGCCGCGCACGATCGCGGCCGGGATGCCGCGGTCTTTGCCCATGACCAACTCGGCCGCACCGGCGATCTCGTCGGCCACGCAGACTTCGGTCGCGACCAGCTCACGACCGCCGGCGTCCGCCGTCCCGCGCAAGTCGACGATCGCGGCCACCCCGGCACACCCGATGGCGACGTCGGTCACCCCGCGGCGCCACGCCCGGCCAAACGTGTCGGACACGATCACGGCGATCTCCACGCCGAGCGCCACCCTCAAACCGGCGCGGATGCGCCTGGCCGAGCGGTCGGGATCCACGGGCAGCAAGGCTGCCGTGCCCTCAGCGACGTTGGAGAGGTCGATTCCGGCGTTGGCGCAGACGAACCCATGACGGGTCTCGCTGATGACGAGCTCACCGCGCCGCCGCAGGACGCGCACCGACTCCGCTTCGACCAAGGCCACCTTCGCCGCGGGGTCGTCGTGATCGAGCGGCACGAGCCGGCCCTCTGCCTTCGAGACGACCTTTTGCGTGACGACGAGGACGTCTCCGGGGCGCAGCTCCGGTCCGTCGAGGCGGGCGGGAGCGAGTGCCTGCACCAGCAGCGCCGCCAGGTCTGCGCCGGGAGCGACCTCTCCCATGCCGGTCAGGGGCACGACGCTGACGGAGCCGGCGTCAGTCACCGGCAACCAATGAGGCCAACGCCTCGGCTCGCTCGGGCGTGCTCATGACAATGGGCGCGACAACGCATCGCATGCCGAGCGCCTCCACCTCTCCGGCCCGGTCGCGATCAGCCTCGTCGATCACGAGGGTGCCGGCCCAGGAGGCGTAGAGCTGTGCGACGCCGACGGCGGAGGGATCGGTGCCCAACTCGGCCATGAGGCGGTCTGCCGGGCCCTTCAGCGCCGCGCCGGCGACGATCGGCGAGACCGCCACGACGTCCTCCCGGCGCCTCGTCACCAGGTCGAGGACACCGGGTACGGCGAGGATGGGGCCGATGGAGACGATCGGGTTCGACGGGCACACGACGATCCGGCGGGCCGAGGCCAGCGCGTCGAGCACGCCGGGTGCCGGTCGCGCTTCGGACGCGCCCTCGAACCGGACCGCTGTCACCGCGACATCGTGGCGCAGCCGGACGAAATAGTCCTGGAATCCGACCTCGGTCCCCGCCGCACCGAGCACGGTCGCCTGGCCCAGCGTGAGACGCGTGCGCACCGGGTCGTCGCTGACCGGGAGGAGGCGCACGCCGATCCCGCGCCGCTCGCCCAGCGCGGCAGTCACCTCGCTGAGCGTGCCACCCTCCCGCAAACGCCCGGTGCGGAAGAGGTGGGTGGCGAGGTCGCGGTCTCCAGCCGGAACCAGTCCGCGCCGCCGATGCGGGCCAGTTCGTTCATCGTCGTCCAGGTCTCGCCGGCCACGCCCCAGCCGGTCTCGCGGTTGTCCATGCCGGCCAGCGTGTACGTGACGGTGTCGAGGTCGGGGCTGACGTGCAGGCCGTGCAGCACCGTGTCGTCGCCCACGTTCACGACGGCCACGATGTCGGAGGGCGCCACCACGCGCACCAGTCCCGAGAGCATCCGGGCCGCCCCGACGCCGCCGCAGAGGGCCACCAGCACGGCGCGAGCATACGGGTGCACGTCGGGCGGACGGCCGGATCGCCCCTGGTACCATCGCCGCCCGCCCTGTTGCGCGACGGAGTCGTGGCATTCGGATCGCCGGCGAAGAAGGCGAAGAAGGAGCCTGTATGAGCCCCACGACCAGAGTCGGGCAGTCCGACCCCACCCGAGGCACCGCTCCGGAGGTGGTGACGCCCGGCCGTTACCGCGGGCGGGTCGCGCTCGTCACGGGCGCGGGCTCGGGGATCGGTCGGGCCACGGCACGGCGGCTGGCGGCCGAAGGTGGGGCGGTGGCATGCCTCGACTTGGCCGAGGACGCCATCACGTCGGTGGTGGAGGAGATCAACCGCGAGGCGGTGGAGGCCGGCGGACGCGCCGTGGCGGTGCGTTGCGACGTGAGCGACGAGGACAGCGTGGAGGCGGCCGTCTCGCGCGCGTGAGGAGCTGGGGCACATCACCAACCTGTGCAACATCGCCGGGGTGGGCGGTTTCGCGCACACACCGGCGCAGTCGCTCGCGGGCTGGGACCGGATGATCGCCGTCAACCTCACGGGCACCTTCCTCATGTGCCGGTCCGTGTTGCCGGAGATGATCGAGCACGGCGGCGCCATCGTGAACACCGTTTCGACGGCGGGGATCGTGGGGCAGCCGTACTCAGCCGCGTACTGCGCGTCCAAAGGGGGCGTCAAGTTGCTCACCAAGGCCCTCGCCGTCGAGTACATGGCGCGCGGGGTGCACGTGAACGGTGTGGCGCCTGGCGGGGTCGACACACCCATCATCCACAACTTCGGGCCGCCTGCTGATGCAGACTTCAAGCTCATCGAGCGGATCATGACGCCACTCGGCTTCGCCTACCCGCACGAGGTGGCGGGCGCGTTCGCCTACCTGGGCTCGAACGAGGCGGCGTACATCACGGGCGCCATCCTCTCCATCGACGGGGCGATCACGACCTGATCGCGGTCCGCGGGAACGGAGGCACCACCCCGGCACGTCTCCGCGTGGCGCTCGATGCGACGCCGCTCCTCGGACTGCCCACGGGCGTCGGTGTCTTCTGCGACGGGGTGCTGCACGCCCTGGCGAAACGGCCCGGTGTCGACGTCCGCGCCTTCGCCGTCAGTTGGCGCCGCCGCGGCTTGCTGGCGGCGCGGCTGCCATCGGGGTCGACGCGACGCAGCGACCGATGCCCGCCAGGCCCCTGCACGCTCTGTGGTCCCACCTCGATCACCCGCCCGTCGAGTGGTTCGTCGGCCCGGCCGACGTCGTGCACGGGACCAACTTCGTCGTCCCACCCACCGGGGGCGCCGGCGCCGTGGTCTCGGTCCACGATCTCACCCCGCTCCATCACCCCGAGCTGTGCGACCGCGCGACGTTGGCCTACCCCGCCTTGATCCGCCGCGCCTTGCGGCGGGGTGCCTGGGTCCACGCCGACTCGGCCTTCGTCGCAGCCGAGGTCCAGGACGCGTTCGACGTGAGCGCCGAACGCGTCCGGGTCGTCAGCCCCGGCGTGCCCGCGGTGCCCCGGCTGACCGAGTCCGAGGCCGGTGTGGCTCGGGCGCGGTTGCTCCCGCCTGCTGCGGGGCGCTACGTCCTCGCCATCGGCACCGCGGAGCCGCGCAAGGACCTCCCCGGGCTCGTCCGCGCCTTCGGCGACGTCGCAGCGCGCCACGAAGACGTCTTCCTCGTGCTCGCCGGGCCGCCGGGTTGGGGCGAAGCTGCGCTCGAGGCGGTGGTGAGCGCCTCGCCGGCGCGTCGGCGGATCGTCCGCACCGGCTGGGTGGAGTCCACCGACCTCGCGGCGTTGCTCGGCGGCGCCGCCGTCCTGGCCTACCCCTCGCGTTACGAGGGTTTCGGCTTCCCGCCACTCCAGGCCATCCGCGCCGGTGTGCCCGTCGTCGCCACCCGCGCCGGCTCGCTCCCCGAGGTGCTCGGGGACGGTGCGCTGCTGGTCGGGGTCGGGGACCACGACGGGCTGGTCGAGTCGCTCGACCGCTGTCTAAGTGACGCCGACGCGCGCACCGCGCTCATCGCTGCGGGGTCCGCCCGCGTCGCGCGCTTCGGATGGGAACGCTGCGGCGCCGGACTCGAGGCGCTCTACCGGGATGTGGCCGGGAGCAACCGTGGCTGAGCGACCGCTCGCCGTCCTTGTCGCGGCCGAGCAGCTCCGCCGCGCCGTGCCTGGCGGCATCGGCGTGTATGCCGCGGGCTCATCGGCGCTCTGGCGCGACGTACGGGCGACGTCGAGATCGCACTCCTCACCAGCCGCGCTCCCGCTCGGCGACATGCGGGCGCAGACAGCGGAGGCGAGAACACCGACCCGCTGGCCCGCTACGGTCGCCCTGTTCTGGCGTCGAGGCTGCCCGGGCCCCTCCTCACCCGGGCATGGGACCGCAGCATCGTCCGTGCTCCGTCCGGGTTCGACGTGGTGCACTCTGTGTCGCTCGCCGCACCGACGCTCCCGCGTCACGACGGCGGCGCGCTCGTCGTGACCTGCCATGACCTGGCGTGGCGTCACTACCCCCACGCCACGACCCGCCGGGGGCGGCGGTGGCACGAGGGTGCGCTGCGGCACGCTCGCGACGGCGGAGCTTCGTTCGTCGTTCCCTCCCGGCTCGTCGCGGCTGACCTCCAGGCGGACGGGGTCGAGCCGCGTCGCATCACGGTCATCGGAGGCGGGGCGGACCACCTCGCTTCGCCCGACGACGACGCAACGGCAGCGTTGCTCGAGAGGCTCGGCGTCGCGGGCGACTTCCTCCTCAGTGTGGGCACGCTCGAGCCGCGCAAGAACCTCGAGCGCATGGTGCAGGCCTACGACGTCGCGCGCGGTGTGCTCGGCGTGCGGCCGGCGTTGCTGATCGTGGGACCGCCAGGCTGGGGTCCACGCTCGGAACGGCCCTCCCTCCCTGAGGGCGTCTCCTTGACCGGTGCGGTGTCGGACGGGGAGCTGGCCGGCCTCTACCGTCGGTGCCGCGCCTTCGTCTATGTGCCGCTGACAGAGGGGTACGGGTTCCCGCCCCTCGAGGCGATGCGCATCGGCGCACCCACCGTCGTCTCGGCCGAGGTCCCGAGCGTGCACGACCTTGGCGACGAGGGACCTGCACCTGCCCGACTGGTCGACCCGCTCGACGTCGACGACATCGCCGGGGCATGTGCGACGTGCTCGCCGACGACGTCCTGCGGTCGGACCTCGTCGCCCGCGGGCGAGCGTTCGTGACCGACCGGACCTGGGACGCGGTGGCGCAGCACCACCTCGAGTTGTGGCGGAGTCTGAGGTGAGCGGGCGCTTCTCCCTCTCGCTCGACGTCTCCGCCGTGCCTGACCACCCGGGAGGGGCGGGCTACTACATCACGGCTTTGGCGAACGGACTTGCAGCCCGCACCGATGTGGACCCCGTGCTCGTCACTCGGCGCGGTGACGCGGCCCGCTGGGAGCGCGAGACCGGTCACCGCGGCCGCGTGGTCCCCGTGATCGCTCGGTCGCGACCAGGCCGCCTCGTCTCCGAGCAGCTCCAGCTTCCGTCGGTGCTCGGGCATCTCGGTGTCCAACTCCATCACGGTCCGCACTACACGATGCCGGCGCGGGCACCGGTTCCGTGTGCCGTGACGATCCACGACTGCACGTTCTTCGACCATCCGGAGTGGCACCGGCGCTCGAAGGCGGTGTTCTTCCGGCGGGCCATCCGGCGGGCGGCTCGTCACGCCGCCGTCCTCGTATGCGTCAGCCGGGTCACCGAGGAGCGTCTCCGCCACTGGTGCGAGGTGCAGGCCCCGGTGGTGGTCGCACCTCACGGCGTCGACCACGAGCGGTTCTCGCCCGGAGAGCCGTCACCAGGCGCGGACGAGGCGCTGCTGGCCAGCCTGGGCGTGCCCACGGACCGACCGCTCGTCGTCTTCGTCGGCACGCTCGAGCCACGCAAAGGCGTCGCCACGCTGGTGGCGTCCTTCGACCGCGTCGCCGAGGCGCACTCCGACGCCGTCCTCGTCCTCGGGGGGCAACCGGGTTGGGGTCTCGCCCCGACCGAGCGAGCCTTGGCGACGGCGCGGCACGGCGACCGGATCGTGCGGACCGGGTACCTGCCGGATGCCGCCGTTCCCGCCCTCCTTCGCCGCGCTGCCGTCGCCGCCTACCCTGCGCTCGAAGAGGGTTTCGGACTCCCGGCGCTCGAAGCATTGGCGTGCGGGGCGCCGCTCGTGACGACGGAGGGCACGGCGATGGCGGAGGTGGCCGGGAGCGCTGCTCGCCTCGTTCCGCCCGGCTCGGTGCGCGAGCTCGCCGACGCCGTCGACGCCGCCCTCGACTCGGGTCGCGGCGATCGCGCACCGAGCTCGGTCGTCACGTCGCGGCCGGATTCACCTGGGAGGCCAGCATCGAGCGCCACGTCGCCGCCTACATGGAGGCCATCTCGGCCCGGCAGTAGGGTTCCTCCGCGATGCGGGCGCTCGTCACCGGGGGAAAGGGCTTCGTCGGCCACTGGCTCGTCTCCCATCTCGAGGCGCACGGGGACGAGGTCGCCGTGATCGACATTGAGACCGACGTGTCCGACGGCGCCGCGATGGGCCGAGTGATGGCCGACGTCCGGCCCGAGGCGGTATACCACCTCGCCGCCATGACCCACGTGGGGGAGAGCTGGGAGGACCCGAGCCAGGTCCTGAAGGTCAACGTGCTCGGCACGGCTGAGGTGCTGGCGGCCGCACGGGGCCACGTGGAGGACACCCGGGTCCTGGTCGTGAGCTCCGCCGAGGTCTACGGGACGGTGACGCCGGACCGGCTGCCGCTGACCGAGGACTCGCCCGCCGCACCCGCCAGCCCGTATGCCGCCAGCAAGTTGGCCGCGGAGGTGGTGGGGCTTCAGGCATGGCGCGGGTACCGCCAACCAGTGATCGTGGTGCGCCCTTTCAACCACATCGGGCCGGGGCAGTCACCCAACTTCTTCGTGCCGGCGCTCGCACAGCGCATCGTCGAGGCCCGCCGCGCCGGCGCCACCACGCTCCGGGTCGGAACCCTGACGACCAGACGAGATTTCACCGACGTGCGCGACGTGGTCGCGGCCTACCGGCTGCTCGTCACCGGTGGGGCTCCCGGGTCGGTCTACAACGTCTGCTCCGGCCGCGATGTGGCCATGGTCGAAGTGGCCGAGCAACTCCTTGTGCTCGCCGGCGCCGATCTCGAGCTCGTGCCGGACCCGAAGTTGGTCCGACCGGTCGACGTGCCCGTGCTGCGCGGCGACGCCCGCCGATTGCGGGACGCGACGGGGTGGGAGCCGCGCATCCCGCTCGCGACGACGCTCGCCGACGTCCTCGCCTCGTGGGGGGTGGACTGACGGCGAGCGTCGTGGGGTCAATACGGGGCAGGTGCCCCCAGGTGGTCGACCGTGCTCAGGCGTTCGTACGCAGGCGGATCTGGGACCGGACCTCGCGCGCCTGCTCCCGGGCCCTGGCGCTCAGCTGGCTGACGGTCGGGGGCAGGCGGTCCTCCAGCGGCCGGAGGGTTGTCTCCAACAGCTTGGTGGCCGATTCCGCCAGTTCGTCCATCTGGTCCAGACCCTTTGAGACGCCGTCGCGGACGTCCTCCTTGGCCTGGTCCAATGAGAAGTCGCGGGGGAGCTTGTTCGCGAGCTCGACTCGGTGTACCTGAAGGCGCTGGTAGCCGAGCACACCCAGTCCGATGGCGACATACGTGATGTCCCGGGCCAGATCGGTGACACCTTTGGTCACGGAGTGGACGGTGCTGTTGACGTCGTCGACGCCGTTCATGGGGGACCTCCTGGGGTCTGGATCGTTGGCAGGGTCCCCGTCGAGTGCGGTGGCGGGCGACCTGCTCTCTATGTACACAAGAGTATCACGATTGTTAAACTCTAGCAAGCGCACCGGGCCGATTTCGTGCCTGAGGTGCGAAAGTCGTACCAGCTAGCCTCTTCCACTTCATGGACGCCCAGGTGCCGGCAGTGGTCGCGGTCGTCGTGACGACCGGTCCGGCCCCCTGGTTCGACCAGGCGATGTCGTCACTCGCGGCGCAGGACTACGAGGAGCTATCGGTCCTCGTCCTGTCCTTCGGTGACGACGAGGCGCACGTCCCGGAGCGGGTGGCCCAGGTCTATCCGGACACGTTCGTCCGGCACCTGCCCGATCGGCGCGGGTATTCCGCCGCCGCGAACGAGGCGCTCGAGATGGTGGAAGGCGCGGCGTTCTTCCTGCTGTGCCACGACGACGTCGCTCTGGACCCCGACTGCGTGCATCGCCTGGTCGAGGAGTCGTTCCGTTCGAACGCCGGGGTCGTCTCGCCGAAGTTCCTCAATTGGGACGATCCACAGGTCCTTCTGCACGTCGGCCTCAGCTGTGACAAGACCGGGGCCGTCGTCGACCGCGTGCTCGAGGGCGAGGTCGACCATGGACAGCACGACGCCGTCCGCGACATCTTCGTGGCTCCGGCGGGCTGCATCCTGATCAGGGCCGACCTGTGGCGCGAGCTCGAGGGCTTCGATCCGGGGATGGTTGCCATGGGGGAAGATCTCGACCTCTCGTGGCGATCGCAGGTGGCGGGGGCACGGATCGTCGTCGCCCCCGAGGCTCGGGTACGTCACCGTGAAGCCGTGGCGGCAGGCCTCGAACCCCTGGCGGTCGACGATGGGGACGAGGGCCGTCATCCCGTCACCCTGCAGATGCTCCAGCGCCGCCACGAGTTACGGGCCTTGCTGAAGTGCTACACCCCGTTCCACCGTCTCCGCGTCCTGCCCCAGGCGGCGCTGCTGGCGTTGGGAGAGATCTTCGTTGCCGTCCTGGCGCGGGACGGAGACAGGGTGCGAGCCGTGTCGGGGGCCTGGCGCTGGAACCTGCGGCACCGCCGAGAGACCGCGGAGCTCAGAGCCCAGCTCGCAGCACACCGCATGATCCCCGATTCCGAAGTGCGCCGACTGCAGCTCCGGGGGAGCGCGCGGCTGTCGCGTTACCTCAGCCGTCTGACGCACCAGGGCTTCGAGGCGGCGAGCGCGGCGTCGGGCTCGGGCCAGGAGCCTGGCGAGGACGAGGACGAATCCAGCGGCGTGGCGGTGCTCACCGGCAGCGTCGGCCACGCCTTCAGCGAGGACACGGACTTCGACGACCTCGACGACCTCGGCCATCGGTCCGGCCGCGACCGCTACGGTCGGCGGGTCCGAACGTCGCCGCTCGGCACCGGGCGACAGCGCACGCTCGTTGTGGTCCTGACCCTCGCCGTCGTCGTGTTCGGGACGCGTGAGCTCCTCTTTGGCAGCCTGCCCCTGGTCGGACAACTCGCTTCTTTGCCCTCGTGGTCGGCGAGCTGGCACCACCTGTTCTCCGGCTGGCAGTCGGCCGGGGTGGGCACGACGGCACCGGCCTCGCCTGCGTTCGGCGCCGTCGCGTTCGTGGGCACGGTGCTGCTCGGGTCGATGGGCACCACCCAGCACGTCCTCCTCCTTGGCTGCATCCCGCTCGGAGCATTCGGGATTTCTCGCTTCATGCGTCCGTTCGCGTCGGCCCGCGCCCGCATCGTCGCCGTGGTCTGCTACCTCGGCTTGCCGCTGCCCTACGGCGCCCTCGGGACCGGGCGGTGGGACGGTCTCGTCGCCTACGCCCTCTTTCCGTTCATCGCTGTCTCGCTGGCCCGGGCCACCGGGTTGAGACCGTTCGCAACGGACGAGGCGTCTGGATGGCGCGCCAGCAGAGGCGGCCAGATCGTCGTGCTCGGCGTGCTCGTTGCGCTGGCGGGCATGTTTGCTCCAGCCGTGTTCCCCATGGTGCTCGTCGCCGGGCTGTCATGGTCCGTCGGCTCGCTGCTCGTCGGCACCACGGCCGCTGCCGTGCGGGTGGTGATCACCGCCGTCGCCGGGGTCGGGGTTGCCTTGGTTCTGACCGCGCCGTGGGCGATCGGGACCGCCCTGGCCGGCCACTCGGCGGTGTCGGTCTTCGGCCTCCCCGTCTCGGCTGCGAACGCTCCGGACTGGGGCGAGGTGCTCCGCTTCGCCATCGGCCCGGCGGCTCGTTCGCCGTTGGTGTGGCTCCTGGTGGTGGCCGCGGCCTTGCCGCTGGTGATCGGGCGCGGCCCGAGGCTGACGTGGGCCGCGCGTCTCTGGGTGCTCGCCGTCGCATCCTGGGTCCTGGCCTTGGTGACGACGAGGGGCGACCTGGGGAGCTTCGCGCCGTCGGAGTCCGTCGTCCTCGCGCCGGCGGCCTTCGCCGTGGCAGCCGCCGTCGGCCTCGGGATCTCGGCGTTCGAGAACGACCTGGGTGGCCTCGAGTTCGGCTGGCGCCAGGTCGTCTCCGTCGTCGCGCTGGTGGGCGTCGTCCTCGGGCTCCTGCCGGTGGCGGTCGCGTCGGCAGGCGGGCGCTGGGGGTTGCCGTCCGAGGGCTTCGAACAGCCGTTGTCGTTCCTCGGCCACCCGTCGTCGTCCGGCGTCGCCCGCGTGCTTTGGCTGGGCGACCCGCGGGCGCTCCCCGTGGGCGGCTGGTCGGCGCAGCCGGGGCTCGCCTACTCGCTGACCCCGGATGTCGTGCCGGACTCCTCCCAGGTTCTGACACCCGCCGGTCCTGGTCCGGCCGCTCTCGTCGGCGAGGCGGTCCGGCTCGCCGCATCGGGTGGGACGGTGCACCTCGGCCAGCTCCTCGCCGGTGCGGGCGTCCGCGACGTGATCGTCGTCGACGGGATCGCACCGTCCACGGCCGGGACCGAGCCGACGTCCGTCAGTGCGCCGCCGCCTCCTGGGCTCCTCGAAGACCTGCTCGAGCAGCGCGACCTCCAGGCCGTGCCGGGACAGATGGGGGTGCAGGTCTTCGTGAACAGGTCGTTCATTCCGGTCAACGCCGCCCGAGGCGCGCCGTTGCCGACGGGATCCCGCTGGACTTACCCCGGCCCGTCCGACGTGGTCGGTTGGCGGCCCGCGCTCTCGGCCCCGAGCGCGTCGGGGTCGGCGTCCGGTGCCGTGCGGTCAGGGACCGTCTACGCCGCGTACGCGCCGGCGGGCAACTTCACCCTTCAGACCGGAGGGAATGCGGCTGTGCGCCGATCGGCCTTCGGCTGGGCCGCGCAGTACGCCACCCGCGCCGGCTCGGCCACCTTGTCGTTCACCAACGTCCCGTACGTGCCCGTCGCGGTCCTGCTCGAAGTGGTGCTGTGGGCGGCACTGGCACTGGCCCTGCTGGGATGGCCGCATCGGGCACGGCGCCGACCGACCCCACCGGCCCCGGCGGGCCCGGGCACCGACGCGGACGATCCTCGAGAGCTCCAAGCCGTCACTGCGGACGCCGGTCGATGACCCCTGCCCACCAGAGCCGGGAGCGCCGTTGGCGGGTGCTCGTCTTCGTCGTCGCGGTGGTGGCGGTCGTCGCCGCCGTGGCCGGCACGCACAGTCCGGCGCCGGCCACACCTCCTGGTCCCACCTCAGTCGTCGGTGCCCCCGACGCCGAGTCGTCTGGGTGGTACTGCACCGGCCAGTCGACCCAGTCCGGCGTCGCGCCGGGAGAGCTCGTGCTGACGAACACGACGTCGGTCGCCTCGACCGCCTCCGTCACCGAGGTGTCGGACACCGGCGCGGTGACCAGGACCCCGGTGGCGATCCCCGCCCGCGGTGTCGTCGTTCCTTCCCTCAGCGCGCCCAAGTCCGGATCATGGCTGTCCCAGGAGGTCACGATTTCGGGAGGCGGCGTGGCGGTCAGCCAGGCCGTGCGCGGCTCGTCGGGCTGGTCGGAGTCGCCGTGCCAGAGCATCACCTCGCCCAACTGGTTCTTCCCAGGCGGTACGACCGCGGCGTCGGCGGGGCTCTTCGTCTCTTTGCTCAATCCGACCTCGACCCCGGTGGTGGTCGACCTCGCCTTCGCCACCCCGTCGGGCGTCGTGCACCCACTGAACTATCAGGGGATCGTGTTGCCGCCGGACGGCCTTCAGGCCGAGAACGTGGCGAGCGAGGTGCAGGACTTCTCGGCCGTGTCGACGGTGGTCCCGCCCGGACCGGTCGTGTGGTGGCGTCCGAGCTCCAGGTCCGTGGCGGCTCGCCGGGCGGCCTGTCCGTCCTACCCGGCGCGCCCCGCGCGCAGTCGCACTGGACGGTCCCCCAGGCCGAGGAATTGTCGGGAGGCTTGTCGCAGCTCGATGTCTTCAACCCCGGCCCCTCGGCCGAAACGGTCACGGTGCGTCTGCGACTGGCGACGGGCCCGCTGCACCCGCTCGCCGCGACAGTCGGTCCGAGTGCCACGTGGGCATTGGCCACCAGCGCACAGACACGCATCCCCGACGGTGACCCCTACACGGTGCGGGTCGACGCACGCGGCGGGCCCGGGGTGGTGGTCGGCCGCCTCGTGGTGGCGCCCGCCTCGGCCCAAGCGCCCCAGCTCGGCCTGTCGAACGCCGTCGACGCCGCCAGCGCGTCGACGGCGGACCGGTGGTGGGTCCTTCCTCCACCTGGCACGTCGGCTCTGCCCGCCGCCAAGGGCGCCACGCCTGAGCACCTGGCCCTGGCCAACGTCTCGGGTCACACCCAGCACTACCGGCTCTTCGCGCTCGGAGCGACGGGGCGCCAACTTGTCGGGGCCGGGAAGGTGCCCGCCGGCGCCACGGCCGTGCTGACCCAGGCTCAACTCCAGGGCGCCGGTCTCGAGCCGCTCCTCGTGCACAGCACCGGGCCCGTGGCTGTCACGGAGGACGTCGGCCCGACGGGGACGTACGGCGTCGTGACGATGCCGGGCATCCCGCTCGACGAGGCCATCGAGAGCTGATCCACGCCCCGGGCCGGGTCGGGCCGGGTCGCACCGGACGGACCGAAGCCTCGATGAGGCCCGAGCCCGTCAGCGTCACACGTCAGAGACCGTGCCGTCGGTAGCGCCGCCACAGCACTCGCCCACCCACCAGCACGACCGCGAAGCAGGCCAAGGCGAACAGAGCCGGACCGGTGAGTCGGACGACGCCCTCGACGCCGTCGACGAAGCCGCCCATGCTCTGATGCCATGCTTGTACCAGGCCGGACTCGGGCACCGGTGACGGAGGGGGCGCCGGCGAGCCTTGGCTCACCGTCGCAGTCAGAGCCGAGTACGCCGTCTCGTTCGTCAAGACCTGGAGCTGCCCCTGCAGCTGCTCGAGCTGCGACTGGATCGTGTTGATCTGCTCCTGGACCGACAGCACGTCGCCGATCGTCGTCGCCTTGGCCATGATGGTGAGGTACTGCTGGCGGCTCGACTCGAGCGCTCCGATGCGCGCCTGCAGATCGACGTACTGCCCGGTGACGTCGTTGGCCTTGGTCGAGACCCCGGACGGACGGCCGAGGGCCTCAGCCTGCTTGAGCACCGCGGCGAAGCTGTCCACCGGTACCTCCAGGGTCACGTTGCCGCTCGGCGCTCCGTCCGCGCCGGAGCTGGTCTCGGAGTTGGCGACGAAGCCGCCGTTGGCGCCGGCCAGCGAGGTCGGCGCGCTGACCGTTCGACTCACCGTCCCGCGCTTGACGGTGAGCGCGAGCGTGCCCGACTGCTGAATCCGGCTGGACCGGCCGACGGCATCGTTCGGCAATGACGGGCTGGCGGTCGTGGAAAGCGGCGCCTCACCGTTCGCGGCCTTCGCGGCGGACGAGGATGCCGACGTCCCGACGTACTGCTGGGGTGCGGCGTTCGTAGCCGAAGGTACCGGCAGTGTCGTCGGCGTCCCCGCACCGGGCGGCCCGTGCACGGCCTGCCGCGGTGCCAGGCTTGAGGTCGGCCGGGAGGATGTCGGACGCGTCAGCGCGCCGACGGCGGTCAGCGCGACCAGCAGCACGACGACGCAGGCGGCCACTGACGCCAACCGGTGTCGCTGCGCGGCTCCGGCGGCGCGTCGGAGGCGTGTGATGCGGACGGGCGGGACCTCCGTACCGTCGGACCGGTCGTCGTCGGCATCGACCTCGGGAGGTGACAGCGACTCGGCACCCCGGGCCCGGGCGATGATGGCCGCAGGGCCGTCCGCGGGCACGTCGAAGGAGCGCGCCCGCGTCGGCGAGGAGCGAAGCGAGCCGGTCGTCGTCGAGCATCGTCATGAGGAGGATCCTCCGCTCTCGGCCGCCGCGTCCGCGTCTGCTGTCGCCGCGTCGGTGCCACTCCCGTCCACGACATCGCCCGCGGCAAAGATCAGCGCGCAGAGGTCCGGGTCGGCCGCGAGCCGCCGCCGCGCCTCGTGCAGGCGGGACTTCACGGTCCCCTGGCGCCGACCGATCGCCAGCGCGATGTCGCGCTCACTCAGGTCGGCGTAGTAGCGCAGGACGACCGGGACGCGCAGGGACACGGGCAGGCGGCCCAGCGCCGCCGACACGGTCCCGGCCGTGTCGCTGTCAACGGCCCGGGCCTCGGGTCCGTCCACACCGGCCGGGAGCGCGCCGAGGTGCTCGTCGCTGGCGCGGCGGTCGCGGTGGGGGATCTCCCGCCGCAGCTTGGAGTAGCACGCGTTCACGACGACGCGGTAGAGCCAGGGCCGGATGCTCGGCACGGAAGTGAGCGAGTCCCGGAACCGCCAGGCGCGCAGGTAGGCGTCCTGCACCGCTTCCTCGGCGTCGGCACGGTTGCCGAGGATCAGGCAGGCAGTGCGGTAGGACGACTCGTAGCCATCCTCGAGCCACCTCTCGAGCTCGTGCAGCTCGTGCTCCACCATCCCCCTTCATGACGCCGCCGGAACCGGATCGGTTCGGGGCGGAGTTCAGCGAGGTGCCGGGTCCTCCGGGGGAGGCGAGGCCGGGGACAGGTCCGCGGCGTCCGCCGGCGGCCAGGGTGGCGGCGGCCAGCTGCCGGTCTGGGGCACCCCGGCGGATGCGGAGTCCGACGGCGCTTCTGGCGGAGCCGATCCGGGGGACGGGGACTGGACCGATCCGGGTGCGGAGCCGGCTCCCGCTCCTGTGTTCTTGCCGGCCGAGGAGGACGACGGAGTCTGGACCCCGGCGGGCGCCGGCTCGGGCGCGGCGCCGTTTCCGTGCCCGTTGGTGCGCCCGTTGATGGCGGCCTCGCTGAAGTGCGGCACCGACTTGGCACCCTTCGGCGTGCACCGGCGAGCCGTGGGCCTCGTCGACCAGGCGCGCCACCTCGCCGCCGTCGATGATCTCGTTGTCGAGCAAGCGCCCGGGCGATGGCGTTGAGCCCGCCGCGGTGCTTGCTCAGCACGTCCATGGCCCGCTGCTCCTCGGCGCGCAGGATGCGCTCGACCTCGTCGTCGATGACCTTCGAGGTGTCCTCGGAGTAATCCCGGGTGTGCATCAGGTCCTCGCCCAGGAAGACCTGTCCCTGCGAGCCCCACGCCATCGGGCCGATGGCGTCGCTCATGCCCCACTCGCGGACCATCTTGCGCGCCAGCTCGGTGTTGCCCACCAGGTCGTTGGCGGCGCCGGTCGAGAGGTCGCCGTAGACGAGCAGCTCGGCGCAGCGGCCGCCCATGCGGACGCACAGCGAGTCCTCGATGTACTGGCGCGGGTGGATGTGGCGCTCCTCCATCGGGCAGCTGGTGGGTGACGCCCGAGCGCCATGCCGGTGGGCAGGATGGTGACCTTGTGCACCGGATCGGCGTGCTCGAGCACGTAGGCCAGCACGGCGTGGCCGCCCTCGTGGTAGGCGATGCGCTCCTTCTCGTCCTCGGAGAGCACCATGGACTCGCGGCGCTGGCCGAGCAGCACGCGGTCGCGGGCCGTCTCGAAGTCCGCCATGGCGATCTCGGGGCTGCCCCGGCGCACCGCGTGGAGCGCAGCCTCGTTGACCAGGTTGGCCAGGTCGGCGCCGCTCATGCCCGGCGTGCCCCGGGCCACGACGCTGAGGTCGACGTCGGGGGCCATGCGCTTGCCCTTGCAGTGGACCTGGAGGATCGGGAGCCGCTCCTCGAGGTCGGGCAGCGGCACGACGATCTGGCGGTCGAAGCGGCCCGGGCGCAGCAGCGCCGGGTCCAAGATGTCGGGCCGGTTCGTGGCCGCGATCATCACGACGCCCTCGGACGTGTCGAAGCCGTCCATCTCCGAGAGCATCTGGTTGAGCGTCTGCTCGCGCTCGTCGTGGCCGCCGCCGAGCCCGGCGCCGCGCTTGCGGCCGATGGAGTCGATCTCGTCGACGAAGACGATGGCCGGCGCCTGCTTGCGCGCCGTCTGGAACAGGTCGCGGACCCGGCTGGCGCCGACGCCGACGAACATCTCCATGAAGTCCGAGCCGCTGACCGACATGAACGGCACGCCGGCCTCGCCGGCGACGGCCCGGGCGAGCAGGGTCTTGCCGGTGCCGGGGGGGCCGACCAGGAGGACGCCCTTGGGGATCTTGGCCCCGATCTCCTTGAAGCGGGCCGGGGTCTTGAGGAAGTCGACGACCTCGCTGATCTCCTGCTTCACGCCGGTGTAGCCGGCGACGTCGTCGAAGGTGGTGGCGGGGCGGTCGCTGCTGAAGGTCTTCGCCTTGGAGCGGCCGATCGACATGATCCCCGACATCTGGCCCCGGGTCTGGCGGCCGATGAAGTAGATGAACGCCGCCCCGATCGCGATGATGAAGATGTAGGGGAGGAGGTCGCTCGAGCAGGTTCGAGGCGGACGGCGGGAAGCTGACCTCGACGCCGTCGTTGCGCATCGTTGTGACGTCGTTGGGCAGCGACGGGCTCGGGCCCTGGACCTGGTAGCTGGTGCCGTCCTTCAGGTTCCCGGTGATCTCGCCGGTGGCAGTTGGAGATCTTGGCCGTGGCGACCTGCTTGGACGTCACCTCCTGCAGGAACTTGGTGTAGGTGAGCGTCTTGGCGTTGGTGGTCTTGATGGTGCCGACGGCGAGCAGGACGGCCACGATGCCGATGGCGAGGACGCCCCAGAGCCAGCGCCAGCTCTGACCGCCGTCGGCGCTCCCGGCGGGGGGCCGCCGTCACCGTTGCCGGCCGGCGCGTTCGGGCGGCTCGCGGGCCGGTCGGTGCGTTGTGGGCTCACCCGTCCATGCTATGCGCCGCCCCTCGTCGGCGGTGACCGCCCGGTCACCTGGCGCCCGGCGGCCGACCTGCAGATCGCGGGCCTGCGGCGCGCCGGTAACGTCTTGTCCGATGACCGACACCGAGCCCGGCGGGCCGCGCCCGGCCGTCCGGGCCGCCGCCCGCGCCCCCCGGGACCGGTGCCGGCGGGCTACGTGCCCCGCGAGTGGCTCCGCGCAGCGCCGCCGGCCGCCGCCGCCGATCCTCCTCCGAGCGCCGGATCCCACTGTTCGTGCGGCGCCTGACCCACCGCACCGGTACCGCCCTCGGCGCGGCACGGTGCCGGCCTCAGTCGCACGACCCAGGGCGCCGACGGGCCCTTCCTCGATACGCCCTGGGTCCCCCCGCAGACCAAGCGCCAGGGCTGGATCTGGCTGCTCTACGCCGTCATCGGGTTCCTCGTCGGGCAGATCGGCGCGTCATCTTCGGCGTGGTGGCCGGCGCCGTCGCGGGCAAGACGTCGGCGCAGATGCAGGCGATCGCCAACGCCGTCGGTCCCGCCGGAGTGGTACGTCGTCGTCGACGCTGCTCGGCCTGTGGGTCGGGTTCATCGGCGCGCCCTGGCTGGCCAGCCGGACCCAGGGCACCCGCCACTTCGTGCGCGACCTCGGCGTGCGCTTCCGGCTGGTCGACCTGGTCGGCATCGCCATCGGGGTGGGCGGCCAGTTCCTCGTCGCCATGCTGTACGCGCCCTTCCAGCACGACATCCACAACTTCAACGGGCCGTCCCAGAAGCTGACCGGGGGCTCCCACGGCGGCGGGTTCGTCGTCATCGCCATCGCCACGGTGCTCCTGGCGCCCGCCATCGAGGAGCTGTTCTTCCGCGGGCCTGCTGCTCAAGGGCGCTCGTCCGGCGTCTTCACGCCGCTCGGCGCCGGCCGCGCGGCGGCCCGCGGCGGCGTCGTCCTGGCCGTGATCGCCGACGGGCTCCTCTTCGGCCTGGCCCACGGGGAGTGGGTCCAACTGGCCGGCCTGGCCGTCTTCGGCGTGGTCCTGGCCGCGGTCTCGTACCGCACCGGGCGCCTGGGCATGAACATGGTGGCGCACGCGCTCGTTCAACCTGGTCGCCATCGTCGCCATCGCGTCGCAACGGGAGCATCCGTCTTCCACTAGCCGCCGCGAGCGTGCGTGCCGCCGGCCGCCTCCCGCCCCGCCCTACGCCGCGGCCACCCCTCGCATAGAGCGCGTCGGCGGTCGCCCCTATGGTTGGACGCCCGTGAGCCGGTCTATGCAACAGGTCTTCAAGGCGTACGACGTTCGTGGCACCGTCCCCGACCAGCTCGACGCGGACATGTGCCGTGCCATCGGACGGGCCATGGCCCGCTTCGCCGGCGTGCCTGAGATCCTGGTGGCCCGTGACATGCGCGAGTCGGGCGTCGAGCTGTCCGGTGCGTTCTCCGACGGCGTGCGTGTCGGAGGGCGTCGACGTGACCGACCTGGGCCTGGCGTCGACGGACTTCTTCTATTTCGCCTCGGGCCATCTCGATGCGCCGGGAGCGATGTTCACCGCGTCGCACAACCCGGCGCAGTACAACGGTCTCAAGCTGTGCCTGTCGGGCGCTCGGCCGATCGGGCGGGACACGGGCCTCACCGAGATCGAAGCGGCCGCCGAGGAATTGCTCGACGAGCCTGTCGGCCCGTTGGTGGGTGGACGCCGGGAGCTGGATCTGCTAGATGCGTGGGCCGACCACGTGCGTTTCCTTCGTCGACGTGGCCGCGCTCCGGCCCCTCCGGGTCGTCGCGGACACCGCCAATGGCATGGGCGGGCTCGTCGTGCCGATCGTCTTCGAGCGCCTGCCCTTCGACATCGACATCCTGTTCCCCGAGCTCGACGGCAACTTTCCGAACCACCCGGCCGACCCCATCCAGCCGGAGAACCTGGTGGACCTCAAGCGGGCGGTACTGGAACGAGGCGCTGACGTCGGTCTCGCCTTCGACGGCGACGCGGATCGCGTCTTTCTGGTCGACGAGAGAGCAGAGCCAGTCTCTGGCTCTCTGACGACGGCGCTCGTGGCCTCCTCGATGCTGGCCAAGCACCCGGGAGAGACGGTTCTCTACAACCTGATCTGCTCCCACGTCGTTCCCGAGGTGATCAGCGAGCTCGGGGGCAAGCCCGTGCGCACCCGGGTTGGACACTCGTTCATCAAGCAGGTCATGGCTGAGACCGGCGCAATCTTCGGGGGCGAGCACTCAGGGCACTACTACTACCGGGACAACTTCCGCGCCGACTCGGGCATCATCACGGCGCTGATCGTGCTCGAGCTCATGAGCCGCAGCGATCAACCACTGTCGGTCATGCTCTCGCCCTATGAGCGCTACTCCGACTCGGGCGAGATCAACACCGAGGTCGCGAACCCGCCGGCCACCGTGGAGGCGATGGCCGACTCCGAACGATCCGCCGGCGCATCGGTGGATTTGCTTGACGGACTGACTGTCGAGCACGCCGACTGGTGGTACAACGTGCGCCCCTCGAACACCGAACCGTTGCTTCGCCTCAACGTCGAGGCGAGAACACCGGCGTTGTGCGCGGAGCACGTGGCCGAGGTGAAGGCGCTCATCACCTCTCACGCGACTGCTCCCAAGGTCCTTCGAAGCTGACCTGATCGACACGTAGACGACACCCAAGAAGCCGACACCACCACGCAGACACCACAGGAGCCTTCAATGCCACTCGACCCGCTGCTGCTCGATGTCCTCGCCTGCCCCATCGACAAGGGTCCGCTGCTCTGGTTCGAAGACGAGGACGTGCTCTACAACCCGCGGCTCAAGAAGAGCTACGCCGTTGTCGACGGCGTGCCGGTTCTGCTCGTCGACGAGGCGGCTGACGTGGGCGACACGGAGCACGCTCGTCTCTTGGCCAAGGCCGAGCAGGACGCAGTCCGGGCGACCGGACCCGCGTAGGAGTGACCGGACGCAGGCCTGACACCCTCGGACTGTGGGAGGCCACGGCCCGGCAACCTGAGCAAGTGCCTGAGGCCCTCGAGGCCGCGGAGCGAGCACTCGCCGGCGCGCGTCTGCCGGACAGCATCCGAGCCGTTGCTGTGTTCGGGGTCGGAACGGGAGGCATCGCCGGAGCCGCGGCGGCCACGCTGGCCGCCGCGGAGTCGTCTGTGCCGATCTGGGTGGGTACGGGTCCTTCTGTTCCGGCCTTCGTCGATTCCGGCACCCTCGTGCTGGCCGTGTCGTGTTCGGGCACCAGTTCGACGACGATCGCCGCGGCTGCGGCTGCGATCGACGCTGGTTCGCCGGTCGTGGCCATCGCTCCCGATGGCCCGTTCGCCGCGTTGGAAGGCCATGTCGTCGCACGCTGTCCCGTCGGACCGCCAGGTCCGGTCGGGAGGAGCTCGGTGGGACCGGCGACGGTGTCCATCCTGGCCGCGCTCAACAAGGTGGGGTGTGCGCCCGATCTGGGGACCTCGGTCAGGGAAGCGTCGGCGGCATTGGCGCGCCGCCGCGATCGTCTCTTCCAGCCGGGAGGGCCGGCGGAGCGCGTGGCTCAACAGATCGGCCGCACGATCCCCCTGGTGTATGGCGCGAGAGGTGCGCCCGCTGTGGCGGCCCGACGCTGGAAGGCGCAGATCAACTTGAATGCCAAGGCTCCTGCGTTCTATGCCGCCCTGCCGGACCTTGCGCACGACGAGTTGGCCGGTTGGGGCCAAAGCGGGGACGTCACCCGTCAGGTCGTCTCCATGGTCTTACTCCGTCACGACGCCGAGGACGCAGAGTCTGCTCGTATGTTCGAGGTCGTGATGGAGCAGGTGGACGAGGTCATGGCAGCAATCGTCGAAGTCAGAGCAGAGGGACAGGACGATCTCGCCCGCTTCCTCGATCTTGCCTTGTTCGGCGATGTGGTGTCGCTCCACCTGGCGGAACGTGAAGGCGTGGACCCCGGTCCCGTCCCAACGATCGAAGACGCCCTGGGCGAGGTCGGAGCGACCTGAAGGCGGAACATGCGACGGCCAATTCGCCGGAGGACGACTCGGCGACGACCCCGCCGGAATCAGAGACGAACGTGACGTGGCGGTCGACAGCCGACCGTCAGCTCAACCGCTCCACGATCATGGCCATGCCTTGTCCGCCGCCCACACACATCGACTCGAGACCGATCGTCTTACCCGTGTCCTCGAGAGCGTTGAGCAGCGTCGTCATGATGCGCGCGCCGGTCTGCCCGAAGGGGTGGCCGAGCGCGATGGCGCCGCCTTTCACGTTGAGCTTGTCCCAGCTGATCCCGAGGTGCTTCGCCGAGGGGATGACCTGAGCGGCAAAAGCCTCGTTGATCTCGACCAAGTCGACATCGTCGATGGTCATGTTGGCCCGCGCCAGCGTCTGCCGGCAGGCCTCGATCGGCCCGAGCCCCATGATCTCGGGGTTCAGTCCGGACACACCGCTCGCGACGATACGGGCGAGGGGCTTGATGCCCAACTCCTTCGCCTTGGTGTCACTCATCACGACCACGGCGGCAGCCCCGTCGTTGAGCGGGCACGCGTTGCCGGCGGTCACAGTTCCGCCTTCGCGGAAGACCGGCTTGAGATTGGCCAGTCCCTCGAGCGTCGTGTTCGGTCGCGGACCGTCGTCTTTGACCACCTCGGTGCCGTCAGAAAGCGTGACCGGGATGATCTCCCGTTCGAAGAAGCCGTTCTCTTGTGACTCGACCGCCCGTGTCTGCGAGAGCAGCGCGAACTCATCCATCTCCTGACGGGGCACCTTCTCGTACTCGGCGACGTTCTCGGCCGTCTGGCCCATGGCGATGTACACGTCGGGCAAACCCCGGGGCGGAGCCCACGGCTCGGTCACTGCAGGTGTGCGGACCTTGGTGCGCTCCTCGGCTTCGGCGAACTCGGGGTTGTGCGGTCCAGTGTCCGAGGCACCGTTCATGTAACGGCTCACCGTCTCGACGCCGGCTGCCACGAACACGTCGCCCTCGCCGGCGCGGATGGCGTGCGTTGCCATGCGAATCGTCTGCAAAGAGGAGGAACAATATCGATTGACGGTGACGCCGGGCACGTTGGGCAATCCGGCCAGGATTCCGGCGACTCGGGCCACGTTGTACCCGGCCTCACCACCCGGTTGACCGCAGCCGAGCAACACATCCTCCACCTGGCCAGGGTCGAGCTGCGGCAACTTGGCCAGCACGGCTTTGATCACCAATGCGCTCAGGTCGTCCGGCCGGCACTCGACGAGCGATCCCTTGTTCGCCGCGCCCGATGGGCGTGCGGCCGGTGGCGACGATGACTGCTTCTGGCATGGCGAATCTGCTCCTCGCTCGGGGTGTAGCCGCGGTCGAGCCCGAGGCGTCTCGCAGGTTACTTGCCGGTCGCAGGTCTCTCGCCGTCCCTCACCGTCCCGGCGCGGCTGCGGCGGTGCCGGGCCCGCGTCGGCGGACCGGGGTTCTCTGCGGCACCGGCGAGGTTGGCCGCTGTGATCGCCGGACTGTAACGTGTTCTAGTACGCCTCTTTCACCTACCGCTCGTAGTCGGATGGGTCACGACGAGGCGTCGACGTGGGGCTGGAGCGCCATCGGGGCCCGGGAGGGACACATGGAGATCGCGTACACCGAGGAGCAGCAGGCGCTGAAGAGTGAATTGCGCGCCTACTACCAACAGTTGCTCACACCAGAGGTAGAGGAGGAACTGTCCCAGGCGGGCGGGATCGGACCTGCGGTGCGCAAGGTCGTGCAAAGGATGGGAAGCGACGGCTGGCTCGGTATCGGCTGGCCGAAGGAGTGGGGCGGCCAGGGTCGCTCAGCCATCGAGCAGTTCATCTTCTTCGACGAGTCCATGCGGAGCGGCGCTCCGGTTCCAATGCTGACCATCAACACGGTCGGTCCGACCATCATGAATTTCGGCACGCAGGAGCAGAAGGAATTCTTCCTTCCGAAGATCCTGGCGGGCGAGATCTCGTTCTGTATCGGATACACCGAGCCAAACTCGGGGACCGACCTCGCCTCGCTGACGACGCGGGCCGTGCGTGACGGCGACGAGTACGTCATCAACGGTTCGAAGATCTTCACCAGCCTCGCCGGCGATGCCGACTACGTGTGGTTGGCGACGAGGACTGATCCCAACGTGTCCAAGCACAAGGGAATCTCCATGTTCCTCGTTCCGATGGACACGCCGGGGATCCGGGTGGTGCCGATGAGCCTTCTCGGCGGTCACAACATCAACTACACGTTCTACGAGGACGTGCGAGTTCCGGCCACCGCACTGGTCGGCGGAGAGAACCAGGGCTGGAACCTCATCACCAATCAGCTCAACCACGAGCGCGTCACGCTGTGCTCGCCCGGCATCATCGAGCGGGTGCTCGGGGACGTCCGAGCGTGGGCTCAGACGACCAAACTTCCAGACGGCAGGCGCGTCGTGGACCAGGAATGGGTGCAAGAGCACTTGGCTCGCGTGCACGCCGAGCTCGAGTTTCTCCGCCTGATCAATTGGAAGGTGGCCTGGCAGGGTACGCAGGGCCACCTCGACGTCGCCGACGCGTCAACCATCAAGGTGTTCGGGACCGAGTTCTATCTGCGCGCGTTCCGCTTGCTCATGGAGATCATCGGACAGGCCGGCTACCTCACTCGGGGCTCTCCGGCCGCGGTGTTGGCGGGGCGCCTTGAGATGCACGCGCGCTCGCTGATCATCCTGACCTTTGGCGGCGGCACGAACGAGATCCAACGGGACCTGATCGCCATCTTCGGCCTGGGCATGCCCCGGTCGCTGCGCTGAGACCGGACAGAGGAGCGCCACCATGGACTTCACCTACAGCGAAGAACAAGAAGCCGTCCGCCAGTTGGCGGGTCAGATCTTCGACGAGCGGGCGACACACGAGCGATTGAAGGAGGTCGAGGCCTCAGCCGGCGACGAGGGTCCCTTCGATCGCGAACTTTGGCGCGAGTTGGCGCAAGCCGGACTGCTCGGGATACACCTCGGCGAAGACGTGGGCGGCGCCGGGCTCGACTTCGTCGCGGCCTGTCTGGTGGTCGAGGCAGCGGGGCGGACCGCGGCCTACGTTCCGGTCGTCGAGACGATGGCCTATGCGTCCGTTGCGATCGACCGATTGGGTACCGACGCCCAGCGGAAGACCTGGCTGAGCGGTGTGGCGAATGGAGAGACGATCCTCACCGGGGCTCTGGCCGAAATGGTCGGCGAGGTCATACTGCCTGGAGGTCTCGAGCCGACGACGGTTGCGACCGTGCAGCCGGACGGATCGTGGCGGCTTTCAGGAACCAAGGCGTGCGTCCCAGCAGCGCTTGTCGCCGACGCCATCTTGGTGCCCGCGACCCGACGCTCCTCGGACGGGGCCAGCGATGGCATTGGCGTTTTCATCGTTGACGCAGGGGCGCCAGGTCTGTCGCTGACCCGACAGTCGACGACGACCGGTCGTCCGGAAGCAGTCGTCGAATTGGACGACGTCAGTGTCGGAGTCGACCGGCTTCTCGGCGGTCCGGACGCGGACGGCTCGGCCATCGTCGGAGTCATGACGGAGTTCGCCACGACTGCCCTGTGCGTGCAAGAAGCCGGGGCATGTGCGACCGCACTCGACCTGACCGCCGAGTACACAAAGACGCGAGTGCAATTCGAGAAGCCGATTGCGACGTTTCAAGCTGTCGGTCAGAGGGCGGCCGACGCGTACGTCGACACCGAGGCGATCCGGTTGACGGCGTGGCAGGCGGCATCTCGGCTCGCCGCCGGACTGCCAGCCTCGGCGGAGATCGCAGTCGCGAAGTACTGGGCGGCTGAAGGCGGCCAGCGGGTGGTTCACGCGGCCTCGCATCTCCATGGGGGCGTGGGTGTCGACCGCGACTATCCACTTCACCGTTTCTTCCTCTTGACCCGGCAGATCGAGCTCACGCTGGGCAGCGCGAACGAGAGCCTCAGAAGACTGGGGCGGATTCTGGCCGACGAACCGGTCTGATCCGCCGACGAGCTCGACTGGCTCACAACCAACCCGTCCTTGTCATCACCAGCCGACGAGCACGTCCACCGAGCAATCGGCCGGTGCCGCTCTCTCGAACGGTTCGTGCCGGCGCGGGGCCGCTCTGTGCCGGCCGATCAATCCACTGCGGGGCAGTTCACGCCGGCGGGGCTGGACAGGCCGAGCCCGTAACCGGCGAGGAACGCGGCTGCTTCTTTGTGGCGTGGGTATCGATCGGCGAGACGATGAAAGGCGGGGGAGTGATCAGGGTGTGTGAGGTGTGCCAGCTCGTGCACGAGCACCGATTCGAGCACCCAATCGGGCACGACACGCAGACGATGCGAGATCCGGATCTCCTTCGTGTGATACGAACACGAGCCCCAACGGGCCTTCTGGTTGGTGACCCAACGCACTGAGGCCGGGTACCCGCCAAGTGAGTATCGGTCACTGAGCGTGTTGGCCCGGAGAAGAAGCTCGCTGTCGCCCACGCTCGACTGCAGTCGGTATCTGGTCATCAGCCGGTCGACGAGCCAGTCGGTTGTTTTCCGCCGCGATTCCACGTCGAGGTGTGCGGGCAAGCTCACAACTATGCGGCCCGCCTCCCATCGTGCTTCGGACGTCTTGCGACGCCTCGTGCTCACGCGCACCTCGATCTCGGGTTCCTGCTCCTGCGTCGGCCCGGCGAGCTCAGCCTCGGTGGGTGCCGGGGACGTTTCGGTCTCGCCATCCTTCGGACGCGCGTCCGACGTCTCGTTCAGCGAACTGACATCGAATGAACCGACATCGAAGAGAGTCATCCGATTCATTGTGACCGATGCGTGTGACGCCTCGGTGACTCTCGATCGACACCCGACGAGAAATCCGACAAAACGTGTGTGCCCCGACCTACCATCGGGCAGGCTCGTCGACCATCGGCGGGTCGACGGGAGGTGGTTCCCATGCTCGCACTGATGTCCGCCGTGTCGTCAGCCGTGTCGTCAGCAGTGTCGTCAGACTGTTGTTTGCTTCCGGTGCCGCTGCGGGAGTGTCCATTGGGATCGTCGTCTACATCGCGGTTCTCGTGTTCGAGCTCGCCGCGCTGTGGTTGGTGTTCAGGAAAGCGGATCGTCCAGGTTGGGCCGCCATCATTCCGTTTTACAACTACTACACGGTGCTGAAGGTGGTCGGGCGTCCGGGATGGTGGTTGATCCTCTTTTTCGTCCCGATCATAAACTTCATCGTCTGGATCATCGTGTCGATCGACATGGCAAAGTCCTTCGCCAAAGGAACCGCGTTCGCGGTCGGTCTCATATTTCTCCCCTTCATTTTCATTCCGATCCTGGGATTCGGCCCGGCGCGGTATGTCGAGGCGGCCGCGGGAGGCCCGAGGGCGATATGAACTCGATGGCGGGCTTGTCTCGGTAGAGAACGGGCAAGGATTCGCGGGAGTTCAGTCGGAAACGTGTTCAGCAGCGGGAACCGCTAGCCCAGGACCAGCTCCGCCATGGTGCGCATGGTTGCGAGGTCGCCGTTCACGAGCAACGTCGTGGCGCGTGACTCGCGCCAGGCCTCGAGTTCGTCGCGGACTTTGGCGACCGGGCCGACGAGGGCGATGTCCTCGACCATGGACGTCGGAACGGCCGCGGCGGCATCCTCCTTGCGGCCGTCGAGGTAAGCGTCCTGGATCTTGTGGGCGGCCTCCTCGTACCCCATGCGGGCGAAGACGTCGAAGTGGAAGTTCATCTCCTTGGCGCCCATGCCGCCGATGTAGAGGGCGAGCATGGGCCTGAACCCGTCGGCTGCCGACTCCACGTCGTCGGTGAGGATGGTTGGGGCGAAAGCGAGCACCTCGAAGTCCGAGGCCGACCTGCGAGCGCCCGGACGGGAGAACCCCTCGTCGAGTGCGGCCTCGAAAGAGGACATCGATCGTGGCGAGAAGAAGATGGGGAACCAGCCGTCAGCGATCTCGGCGGCCAGGGCGACGTTCTTCGGGCCTTCTGCACCGAGGATGATCGGTATGTCCGTCCGCAACGGATGGACGATCGACTTCAGCGGCTTGCCCAGGCCGGTGCCGCCGGGATAGGGGAGTGGGTAGTGCGGTCCGGCGTTGACGACCGGATTCTGCCGCGCCAGCACCTGATGCACGACGTCGACGTACTCGCGGGTGCGGGCCAGCGGGGCGGGGAACGGCTGACCGTACCAGCCCTCCACCACCTGGGGACCCGAGACTCCAAGTCCGAGAACGAAGCGACCACCCGAGAGGTGGTCCATCGTCTGCGCCGCCATGGCCATGGCGGTCGGCGTCCGTGCGGAGAGCTGGCAGAGCGACGTGCCGAGACGGACGCGCTCGGTACGCGAACCCCACCAGGCCAGTGGAGTCAGTGCGTCGGAACCATAGGATTCCGCCGTCCACACGGAGTCGTACCCGAGGCGGTCGGCTTCTTGCACCAACTCCAGCGCGTTCGGAGGGGGTCCTGAGCCCCAGTATCCGAGCTGGAGTCCTAGCTTCATCGCATTCATCGAAACCTCCGTCCCCTCATCAAAACCGACTTGTCCTGGCGCTCATCTTCGTCGTTGCGGCCGAGGGATCACGGCGAGCCCGAGGTCACTGCCCGGGATCTGCCGCGATGGATCCTCGACCCGATCGCGCCTGGCCAGGACACCACGTGGTCACCTTGTCAGAACTTGGACACGATCGAATCGGCGAACCGACGCACCGCGTCGAGCCGGAGTGGCAGGGCCTCTTCGTCAGGCGTGCCGGGCTTTACCGCCCACATCCAGGGTGCGCAGACGAAGTCGGTGACACCCACGTCGACGAAACGTCGATACAAGTCTTCGCTGGGCAGTTCGTTGAGCGACAGATAGATGGCGAAGTCTTCATCGTCCTTGCGGCCCGCCAGCTTGAGCGCCTCACGGAGTTCACCGAGATGCGCCCACGCTTCTTCCTCGCTGTACGCACCGGCGGCGATCCAGCCGTCGCAGAGCGCCGCGGTCCTCCGCAAGGCTACCGGTGAGTGTCCACCGCCGATGATGGGGATGGGTGCAGAGGGTGACGGTTCCATCTGGCACTCCGGTACGTCGTAGAACTCACCGTGGAATTCGACCCACCCGCGCTGCCAGAGCGCGGCGCAGGGCGACGATCATCTCGTCGAGTCGCTTGCCCCGGTTGGCGAAGTCCTGGCCGGTCAGGTCGAACTCCTCCTTGCTCCACCCCACTCCCACTCCGAGGCGCACACGATCGTCTGAGAGCACCGCCGCGGTGGAGACCGTCTTGGCCACGGTGAGAAGGTCCCGCGCCGGGGCGATGTAGATGCCCGTGGTGAAGACCAGCTCAGTCGTCGACCCGGCGAGGGCGGAGATGACACACATCGGGTCGGGCCACGCCGTGTCGTCCTCCCACCCGGGTGCGCCATCCTCACGGCTCGAGTAGGTGTAACGCGACTCGCGCCGGCGAGGGTTGAAGAAATGGTCCGAGACGTACATCCCGCCATAGCCCAGCTCGTCGCACACTCGCGCCAGCGGCATGATCTGACGAGTGGGTAGGAACGCGACCGACTGGTGGAACCGCACTCGGCCGTCGCGCACGGCGGCCACCTCAGTCGGCCCGGGCGGGAAGCGGGGTGCCCCCGACCGGAGCGGAGGGCGCGAAGGCAACTGGGATGTGCTTCGTGCCGTTGATGAAGTTGGACTGCAGGCGTTGGACGTCACCATCGAGCCGGATATCGGGGATCCGGTCGAGGAGGCGGTCGAACATCACCATGATCTCCATGCGGGCCAGGTTCGCTCCGAGACAGAAGTGGGGCCCCCCGCCGCCGAACGCGATGTGGGGGTTGGGTGACCGGGTGATGTCGAACGAGTTCGGTTCGTCGAAGACCAATTCGTCGCGGTTGGCCGACGTGTGCCAGAACACGATCTTGTCTCCCTCCCGGATCTGCTGGTCTCGCATTTCCAAGTCGGAGGTGGCCGTCCGGCGGAAGTGCATGACCGGCGTGACGTAGCGGAGCATCTCCTCCACCGCATTGGGAAGCAGCGATCGGTCCTGGCGCAGCTTCTCCCACTGATCGGGGTGATCGAAGAAGGCGGTCATTGCACCCGACATGAGGTTCCGAGTCGTCTCGTTGCCCGCAACGATCAACAACATGAAGAAGAGGTCGAGCTCGAGCTGGTCGAGCTTCTCTCCCTCCACTTCTGCGTCGAGTAGGACCGAGATCAGGTCGGCCCGGGGCTCGAGGCGCCGGCCGTTGGCGAGCTCTTCTGCGTAGGCGAAGACCTGCATGGCGGCCTCGCCGGGCTCGGACCCCGGGATCTGGTACTCGGGATCGTCGGCGCCGATCATCCGGTTCGACCAGTCGAAGACCATCCGCCGGTCTTCTTGGGGAACGCCGAGGAGCTCGGCGATCACGAGGAGCGGCAGCTCTGCCGCCATCTCGACCACGAAGTCTGCCGTACCGCGCTCGCACACCGCGTCGATGATGCCGTCGGCGTACCCAATGATCTGCTGCTCCAGGTCGCGCACCATCTTGGGCGTGAATCCATGGTTCACAAGACGCCGGTAGCGCGTGTGCATCGTCGGGTCCATGTTGAGCATCATCAGCTGCTGCTGACCCATCTGGTCGTCGTCCATCTCGCTGAAGAGCGAGGTGCGACGGGCGGAGGAGAAGTGCTCCCAGTCCCGGTTCACGTGCACGCAGTCGTCATGGCGCGTGACGGCCCAGAAGCCGCCGCGAGGGGCTGCTTCTTCGCGGTGCCAGAAGACGGGTGCTTCCCGGCGCAGCTCGGCGAACCACTCGTAGGGCACACCGGCCACGAAGTTGCGGCCGTCAATGAGGTCGATCTCCGCGAGGCTCACGGGCCCCCCTTTCGCGCATCGCCGCGGGCGCAGCGCCTGCGATCTCCGGACAATTTCTAGAACACGTGTCAGTGGGATCTTAGGCCCGGCGCCCCGAGGCGGACTCGGGGGACACCACACCGGCGGCCGATCACAGCAGGACCGAGCTCAGCTCCCGCTTCGAGCGGATCCCGAGCTTCCCGTAGATGTTGCCGAGGTGGTACTCGACCGCCTTGCGGCTGACGTAGAGCTCGGCCGCAACCTCGGGATTGGTGAGACCCACAGAAAGAAGTGGCGGCCCGGCACCCTAGGGAGACTCCCAAAAGGATCGGAGTGGACCCCGGATCCAACCGAGGAGCCGACTCGCGAGCGGACCTTCCGGCGACCGTGGGCTGTTCCCGGGCGACCAAAGTCACCGTGAACGGCTGATCGGGGGGCTGAGCCGACCAGCGGTCACGAGTAAGCCGAAACGAGAACGTGTTACAGTTTTCTGGAGGGCGGCCTTGACGTGCAGGGACCGCCGGAAGGTGCGCGAGGCTGCCGACGATGTTCCTCGAAGAGAGTCCGGACCAGCAGCAGCTGCGCGCCGACCTGCGCCGTTACTACGCGGACCTGCTCAGCGACGACGTGCGGGCGGGACTGGCGGGCGCCGGGGAAGGCGGAGCCGCATGGCGTGAGGTGGTCCGGCAGATCGGGAAGGACGGCTGGCTCGGCATCGGCTGGCCGGCAGAGTTCGGCGGGCAGGGCAGGCCGGCGACGGACCAGTTCATCTTCTTCGACGAGACGCGCCGCGTCGGGGCGCCATTTCCTTTCGTCACGATCAACACGGTGGGTCCGACCATCATGCGTTTCGGTACGGACGAACAGAAATCGTTCTTCCTCCCGAAGATCCTCTCGGGCGAGCTCAACTTCGCCATCGGCTATACCGAGCCCGAAGCAGGGACGGACCTGGCCTCACTGCGGACCAGGGCCGCACGCGACGGCGACGAATACGTGGTCAACGGGGCCAAAGTCTTCACTTCAGGAGCCGACATGGCCGACTACGTCTGGCTGGCGGTGCGGACGGATCCCGACGCGCCGAAGCACAAGGGCATCTCGATCCTGTGCGTGCCGACGTCGTCACCCGGTTTCTCGTGCTCGATCATCAACACCGTCGGCGGGCTGACGACGACCCAGACCTTCTACGACGACGTCCGGGTGCCGGTCTCCAACCTGGTCGGTTCGGAGAACGAGGGCTGGCGCATGATCACGACCCAGCTCAACCACGAGCGCGTTGGTCTGGCCGCGTGGAGCGGGTTGTCGATCTCGCTCTACGAGGACGTGGTGCGGTGGGCGGCGCAGGAGCGCACCGACGACGGGCGGACGTTGATCGACCAAGCGTGGGTCCAGATGGACCTGGCGCGTTGCCTAGCGGAGCTGGAGGCCATGTGGCTCCTGAACTGGCGCATGGCCGTCCATGTCGCCGACGGAGAGCTGACCGCTTCGGAGTCGTCGTCGATCAAGGTCTTCGGGACCGAACGGACGCTCGACGTGTTCCGACTGCTGGGCGGGATCATCGGGGCAGCGGGATATCTCACCCCCGGCTCGCCTGGCGCGCTGCTGCGGGGGCGAATCGAGGCGTCGGGTCGTCAGGCCCAGATCAACACCTTCGGCGGTGGGGTCAACGAGGTCCAACGCGAGATCGTTGCGACCGCAGGGCTCGGCATGACCCGGGGAACCCGATGAGCCGCGTCCATGCAGAGCAGCCGTCCGAGGCGAAAGAGCGGAGAGTCGACGCATCTCGGCAGAAGGGTGAATCTGAGCAGGAGGGAGCTCCGCGGCTCGAGGAGCTCTCTGGGTACCGGGATCACAGCGCGGCCCTCGAAGCGTTCACCGGACAGGTGTCGGGAGCGCCTGTCCTCTCCCCGGACGCGGTGAACCTGGCGATGATCCGGCACTGGGTCGAGGCGATGGGCGACGAGAATCCGGTGTACGTCTCCGACAGGGCAGCCCGCGCCGCGGGTTTCGAGCAGCTGTACGCGCCCCCGACCATGCTCCAAGCCTGGGTCATGCGGGGACTCCGGGCGTCCCTGGAAGTTGAGGCGGCTCGAGCGTCGGGGACGTCTCGGGGCGACAGCGGGCCTAACGAGGTGATGATGGCGCTGCTCGAGGCGGAGGGACTCACGTCCGTGGTGGCGACGAATTGCGAACAGACCTACGTGCGACCGCTGGTCGTCGGTGACCGAGTCATGGCGCGCTCTCTGATCGAGTCGATCTCCGAACCCAAGCGGACAGGGCTCGGCACCGGGCGCTTCATCACCACCCGCATGGACTTCGTGGCGGTGCCCGACGCCAGCGTGCCTGACGCGACGGCGCCCGACTCGGCATCCGGTTCGGGACGTGCCCTCTCCGATGACGAGCTGTCGTCTCTCTACGAAGCGGGGGAGCCGGTGGCGACCATGCGCTTCCGCATCCTCAAGTACCTGCCGCCGAGCAAAGACTCCGGGGAGCGGTCATGAGCGAACGTGCGGCGGACACCGCGGCGCGGACGCCTCGGCCGCGCCCGGCCCGGACCCAGGACAACTCTTTCTGGTTCGAGGGAGCACGCGAGCACCGACTGCTCATCCAGCGCTGTGCGTCCTGTGGCACGCTGCGGCATCCGCCGCTGCCCGCCTGCGGCGTGTGCGGATCGTTCGAGTGGGACGCGGTGGAGTCAGCCGGTCGTGGGACCCTCTACTCCTTCGTCGTCGTCCACTATCCGCAAGTGCCCGCCTTCGACTACCCGTTGCCGATCGGGCTGGTCGAACTCGAGGAAGGCACTCGGCTCGTCGCAAACCTGCAGGGGGTCGAGCCATCGGACGTGAAAATCGGAATGCCGCTCCGGGCGGAATTCGTGGACTGCGACGATGAGCTGTCGCTGCCCGTGTTCGTGCCCGACGGCGCACGCGATGTCGGAGGGACTTGAAGCGATGGACTTCGGCTTCACCGAGGAGCAGCAGGCGGTGTCGGAGGCGGCGGCGGGCGTGTTCGCCGGCCTCGTCGATCCCGAACGCGTGGCTACGGTCGAGTGCTCTGCCGACCGCATCGACGCCGAGCTGTGGCGGACGCTGGCCTCCGCCGACCTCCTGGGCCTGGCCGTGCCCGAAGAGTACGGAGGCGGAGGGTATGGGCTCATGGAGCTCGGCCTGCTGCTCGAAGCACAAGGGAACGTGGTGGCGCCGGTGCCGCTCTGGGCGACCCTGGTCCTGGGGGCGTTGCCGATCGCCCACTTCGGTTCGGCCGCCCAACGCGAGCGATGGCTGCCCGGCGTCGTGCGAGGCCAGGTCCTGCTCACGGCCGCGCTGAACTGCTCGGCCGCGAGCCCGACGTCGTCGCCGGCCGTCTCGGCTCGAGCGGCCGGCGAGGATTTCGTGCTGAACGGTGCGGAGCAGGCCGTGCCCCAGGCGCACGTCGCGGACCGGGTGGTGGTGCCCGCGCGGCGTGGGTGGCGACGGGAACGACGCCGTGCTGCTGGCGCTGGTCGACCCGACGGCGTCGGGAGTGACGCTGGAGCGGACCGTGACCACGAACCGCGAGATCCATCCGCACCTCAGACTCGACGAGGTCGTCGTTGCCGCGGACGACGTCTTGGTGGGACCGGACCTGGGCCGGCCGGCGCTCCAGTTCGTGCTGACGGCGTCGACCATCGCGTTGTGCGCGCTGCAGGTCGGTGTGTGCGAGTCGGCGCTGCGGCAGACCGCGGCGTACCTGAACGGGCGTCACCAGTTCGGCCGTCCTCTCTCGACCTTCCAGGGGACGATGCTACGGGCGGCCGACGGAGCCATCGACATCGAGGCGATGCGGGTCACCTGGCAGAACGCGGCGTGGCGCTTCGACACGGGCCGCGACGCCGCCGACGCGGCGAGAGTGGCGAAGTGGCAGGCGTCCGAACGTGGTCAGCGCACCGTGCACGCCACCCAGCACCTGCACGGTGGGATCGGGGCCGACATCACCTACCCGATCCATCGCTACTTCCTGTGGGGCAAGCAGATCGAGCTGATGCTCGGTGGGCCCAGCGCACAGCTTGCGAGTCTGGGAGCGTCCATCGCGGAGCGAGCACTGGTGGAGGCCGCCGAGACGTCCGGAGGAGGAGCCGAGGCGGTGTTCTCATGAGTCGGGTCGACGCGAAGACGGCGCCGAGGTACTCCGACGTCGAGGTGGGAGACGAGCTGCCCACGCTGGTGCTGCCGATCACGCGCACGCTGATCGTCTCGGGTGCGCTTGCGAGCCGTGACTACCAAGACGTCCATCACGACCATGTCCTGGCGCAGTCGCGGGGGTCCAAGGACATCTTCATGAACATCCTCACCACCAACGGGTTGGTGGGTCGATACGTCACCGACTGGTCGGGTCCACGCAGCCGGATCGCGGCGGTCAACATCCGCCTCGGAGCTCCGAACTATCCCGACTGCACCATGACCTTGACCGGGTCTGTGACGGAGAAGGGACCGCGCCGCGACGACAGCACGAGCGGAACGATCACCGTGTCGATCCGAGGCTCCAACGAACTTGGCGACCACGTGACCGGTACGGTCGAGGTCATCCTCCCGCTCGGAGACGCCGGCGAGGCCGAGAATGCGTCCCAGAACGGTGGTGATGGCGGTAGGGCCGGCGGTGGCGGTGGGGGTAGCGACGGCGACGGCGGCGTGGCTCGCGCATGACCCGCCATGCCTTTGCCGGATCGGTCGCCATCGCGGGGATCGGAGCCACCGAGTTCTCCAAGGCCTCGGGACGTTCGGAGCTGCGCCTGGCCGTTGAGGCGGTCGACCTGGCGCTGAAGGACGCGGGACTCGCTCCCTCAGAGGTCCAAGGCATGGTCACGTTCAGCTCCGACACGAACCCTGACATCGACATCGCACGGAGCCTCGGGATCGGAGACCTGACCTTCTTCAGCCGGATCCACTATGGCGGCGGCGCGGCGTGTGCCACGATCCAGCAGGCAGCCCTCGCCGTGAGCTCGGGCGTGGCCGACGTCGTGGTGTGTTATCGAGCCTTCAACGAGCGCTCGGGCAACCGCTTCGGCGCCGGTGTGCAAGGCCGTGCACCCGCGCCGACGGCCGAGAGCGCGCACATGGCCTCGTACCTTCCGGTCGGTCTGCTCACGCCGGCGTCCTGGGTCGCCATGGCCGCTCAGCGCTACCTGCACATGACCGGTGCAACGAGCGAAGACCTCGGCCGAGTCGCCGTGGCCGACCGCAAGCACGCCGCCACCAATCCTCGGGCGTGGTTCTACGAGCAGCCGATCACGCTCGAGGACCACCAGGCGAGCCGATGGATCGTGGAGCCTCTGCATCTGCTCGACTGCTGCCAGGAGACCGACGGCGGCCAGGCGCTGGTCGTGACCTCGCTCGAACGGGCGCGCGACTTGCCGACCGATCCTGTGGTGGTGCGGGCGGCCGCACAGGGCTCAGGCGCGGGCCAGGACATGATGACGAGTTACTACCGCGACGACCTGCTCGGACTGCCCGAGATGGGCGTCGTGGCACGCCAACTGTGGGAGTCCTCCGGCCTCGGCCCGGCGGACATGCAGGCGGCCATCCTCTACGACCACTTCACGCCCTATGTGCTGTACCAGCTGGAGGAGCTCGGATTCTGCGCCAAGGGAGAAGCGAAGGACTTCGTGCGTGAGGGTCGTATCGAGCTCGGCGGCTCACTCCCCATCAACACCCACGGCGGCCAGCTCGGTGAGGCGTACCTGCACGGCATGAACGGCATCGCCGAGGCGGCGCGTCTCGTCCGCGGGACGTCGGTCAACCAGGTGCCAGACCTCGAACACGTGGTGGTGACGGCAGGGACCGGCGTCCCGACCAGCGGCCTGGTGCTCGGCGTCGATCGCTGACCGGTCGGTCGCAGGCCGCGCTGACGTCGGCGGGACCTTGCGACTTCACGAGGTCGACGTGTCGAATCGGGCGGGACGTCACGCGGACTTTTGCGACGGGACACGTCGACTTCCGCACCGGAGGCAATAGGATCGCCTAGGAATGTGCGCAGAGACGGCGTCTGACTCGTCTGGTTCGTCTGGTTCGTCTGATTCGACTGGTTCGTCTGATTCGGCGATCGGCGTCGACATCGGCGGCACCGGAATCAAGGGTGCTCACGTCGATACCGAGAGGGGAACGCTCATCACGGAGCGGATCCGTCTGCTCACCCCGTCCCCGGCGACGCCCCAGTCGGTGGCCGATGTTGTCGTCAGTCTCGTCGAACAGATCGGCGGTCATGGCCCCGTCGGACTGACCCTTCCGGCGGTGGTGCGCGACGGCATCGTCGAGACGGCTTCGAACATCGACGAGACGTGGATAGGGACGGACGCCGTAAAACTCTTCGCGGACGCAACCAGGCGACCGGTCTCGGTCGTCAACGACGCTGATGCCGCGGGCGTGGCGGAGGGTCGCTTCGGTGCCGGGCGGGACGTCACCGGCGTGGTCGCAGTGATCACCCTGGGGACCGGGATCGGCAGTGCGCTCATCGTCGACGGGGTCCTCGTGCCCAACACCGAGCTCGGACATCTGCCCCTCCATCATGGCGACGCCGAGGATTGGGCCGCCGACTCCGTCCGCGAGAACGAGGCCCTGTCGTGGAAGAAGTACGCGGAGCGGCTCCAGTCGTACCTCGAACTGGTAGAGCGCGTTCTCTGGCCTTCGCTCTTCGTCATCGGCGGTGGGGTGAGCAAGAAGGCGAACAAGTTCCTTCCCCTCTTGGAGCTGCGAACGCCGGTTGTTCCGGCCTCGATGCAGAACGAAGCGGGGATCGTGGGTGCGGCGCTCTTCGCGCCGCGTCCGGAATGAGGGTGAGATCGACATGAGCGGGACTGACCTGGACGCGCTGTGTATCAATACGATCCGCGGTCTGTGCATGGACGCGGTCCAGAAGGCCAACTCCGGGCACCCTGGGACGCCGATGGGTGTCGCACCTGTCGCCTACACGCTGTGGCAGAGGTTCCTGCGCTTCGATCCCGCCGACCCGATTTGGCCCAACCGGGACCGGTTCGTGCTGTCCGAGGGTCATGCGTCCACGCTCCTGTGGTCGCTGCTGCATCTCGCGAACGTGCAGGCCGTGGACACCGATTACGAGGTGCTCGGTCGCCCGGCCGTGACGATGCACGATCTCGAGACCTTTCGTCAGCTCGACTCGCATTGTCCGGGACACCCGGAGTACCGCTGGACGAGCGGGGTCGAGTCGACGACGGGACCGCTCGGCCAAGGCGTGGCGACGTCGGTCGGGATGGCGATGTCCGGCGCATGGCTGGCGGACCGCTACAACGTCGGTGGGCGCGTGCTCTTCGACTTCGACGTCTACGCCCTCGCCGGCGACGGTTGCATGATGGAGGGCATCGCTTCGGAGGCGGCGTCCCTGGCCGCTCACCTGCGCCTGTCGAAGCTGTGCTGGATTTACGACTCGAACCGGGTGACGATCGAAGGGCACACCGACATCGCGTTCACCGAGGATGTTGCGTCACGGTTCATCGCCTACGGGTGGAACGTGACGACGGTGGCCGATGTCAACGATCTCGACTCGGTCATCCGGGCGTTCCACACCTTCAAGGCCGAGCATGAACGGCCCACGCTGATCCTGGTGCACAGCCACATCGGGTACGGGTCTCCGGTCGAGGATTCTCCGAAGGCCCATGGCGAGCCCCTCGGGGTGGACGCCGTGCGGTCGACGAAGCGCTTCCTCGGCATGCCCGAGGACAAGGATTTCTTCGTGCCGTCCGGTGTGTACGAGGCGTTCGCGGCGGGGGTGGCGTCCAGGGGGAGGCACGCCCGAGAGGAATGGGAAGCGACCATGGCGGACTTCCGCGGGTCGGATCCGGAGCTGGCGGACGAGCTCGACCGAATGCAACGCCGGGAACTGCCTGATGGATGGGAGCGGGCCTTGCCGACATTCCCGGCGGACGCGGCCGGCATCGCCAGCCGCGACTCGTCGGCTCAAGTGCTGAACGCACTCGCCGAAGTCGTGCCCTGGCTGATCGGCGGCTCCGCCGACCTGTCACCCTCGACCAAGACCCGCCTGGTTTTCGAGGGCGCAGGCGACTTCGAGCGGGATACCCGGTCGGGCCGCAACCTGCACTTCGGGATCCGAGAGCACGCCTCGGCCGCGTTCGCCAACGGCATGGCGGTGACGAAGTTGCGACCCTATTGGTCGGGGTTCTTGATCTTCTCGGACTACGCACACGGCGCCATGCGTCTCTCCACGCTCATGGAGATCCCGGTCATTCACATCTTCACGCACGACTCCATCGGGGTCGGCGAAGACGGTCCGACCCATCAGCCGGTCGAGCAGCTTGCCTCGCTGCGCGCGGTGCCGGGCTTGCTCGTCTTCCGTCCGGCCGATGCCAACGAAGTCGTCGAATCGTGGCGCTTCGTCATGGGCCTACGCCATGAGCCTGCCGTGCTCGTCTTGTCGCGTCAGGCGCTGCCGACGTTCGACCGATCAGGCGCGGCTCTCGGTGCCGCGTCAGGGGTCGCCCGGGGCGCGTACGTGTTGGCCGAGGCCGAGGGTGGTCCGCCGGAAGTCCTGCTGCTGGCAACAGGGTCGGAAGTGCAACTGGCCATGTCTGCCCGGGAGGAACTCCAGGCGGGCGGCGTGCGGGCCAGAGTCGTGTCGATGCCGTGCTGGGAGCTCTTCGACCGCCAGCCTCCTTCGTATCGAGACGAGGTGCTGCCTCCTTCGGTGGCGGCGCGGGTCTCGGTGGAGCAAGCCTCGACGCTCGGTTGGGACCGCTACATCGGTGACGCCGGCGCGGCCATCGGGATGCACACCTTCGGTGCATCGGCACCGCTGAAGCAGCTGCTGGGCCGGTTCGGCTTCACGCCTGACGCGGTGGTTTCGGTAGCCCGGGAGCGGGTGGAGGCGAGCCGGCGGGCGGCGAACCACGGCGTCGATCCCTGATCGCGGCCGGATTCCAGGGTCTGAACCCGGCGTTTCGGCCGGTGGTTCGGCCGGTGGATCGGCCAGGTGGATCGCCCGGGTGGAACAGGCGAGTCGTTCGACGGCGTGGATCGGCGTACGGACTTGCGCAGTAGGTTGAGTGCGGTTCACGTTCACCAAGAAACCGTTGCCCTGAGCGACGTTCGACGCTCGTTCGTCCAGGAAGGGAGTGCACCACCAGTGCCGCCGAACCCACCGCCACCATTGAGGCAACGCCCGGCCTTCGCCGCGCTGGCGGAGCATCACGAGAGCATCGAGCATCTCCACCTCCGTCAGCTCTTCGCCGGGGACCCGAAGCGAGGAGAGCGGCTCAGCGCGGAGGCTGCCGGGCTCTATCTGGACTACTCCAAGAATCGTGCCACGGACGAGACGATGCGGCTCCTGATGGACCTGGCGCGCCAGTCCAATCTGGAGCAACGGCGCGACATGATGTTCGCCGGCGACCGCATCAACGTGTCGGAGAACCGTTCGGTCCTGCATGTGGCGCTCCGAATGCCGAAGGGAACGCCCCTAGTGGTGGAGGGCGTCGACGTCGTGGCCGAGGTGCACGCGGTGCTCGACCGGATGGCCGCGTTCTCGCTGCGTGTCCGTTCGGGCGAGTGGAAGGGTCACACCGGCAAGCCGATCCGCAACATCGTCAACATCGGCATCGGAGGCTCCGACCTCGGACCCGTCATGGCTTACGAGGCCCTCCGCCACTACACCACACGAGACCTCACGTTCCGGTTCGTCTCGAATGTCGACTCGACCGACTTCGTCGAGGCCACCCGGGACCTGGCCGCCGAAGAGACCCTCTTCATCGTCTCGTCCAAGACGTTCGGGACGCTCGAGACGCTGACCAACGCCACGACCGCAAGGGAATGGGTGATCGGGCAGCTCGGAGACGAGTCCGCGGTGGCGAAGCACTTCGTTGCCGTGTCCACCAACGCCGACCTGGTGGCGAAATTCGGGATCGACACGGAGAATATGTTCGGGTTCTGGGACTGGGTCGGTGGCCGTTACTCCATGGACTCCGCCATCGGCCTCTCGACCATGCTCGCCCTGGGGCCGGACCAATTCGGCGAGATGCTGGCCGGGTTCCATGAGATGGACGAGCATTTCCGCACTGCTCCGCTCGAGGAGAACCTGCCCGTTCTCATGGGCATGCTGGCCGTGTGGTACGTCGAGTTCTTCGGCGCTCAGACGATCGGCGTCATGCCGTACGAGCAATACCTCAAGCGGTTCCCCGCCTACCTCCAGCAGCTGACCATGGAATCGAACGGAAAGCACGTGAGGTTGGACGGGTCGACCGTCGACTACTCGACGGGCCCGGTGTACTGGGGAGAGCCCGGTACGAACGGCCAGCACAGCTTCTACCAGCTGATCCACCAGGGCACACTGTTGATCCCGGTCGACCTGATCGGTTTCGGCAAGGGCCTCAACCCGGTGCGAGACCACCACGACATCCTCTCCTCCAACGTGTTCGCACAGGCACAGGCCCTCGCTTTCGGCAAGACCGAGGAAGAGGTACGGGCCGAAGGCACAGCCGAGGCGGTGGTGCCGCACCGGGTCATGGAGGGCAACCGGCCCACCAACGTCCTCCTGACCGAGAAGCTGACCCCCCGCGTGCTGGGTGCGTTCGTGGCCCTCTACGAGCACAGCGTCTTCACCCAGGGCACGATCTGGTCGATCGACTCCTTCGATCAGTGGGGAGTCGAGCTGGGCAAGGTACTGGCCGTCGCGATCATCCCGGAGCTCGAGAGCGGGTCCGAGCCTGACCTGAATCACGACTCGTCGACGAACACGCTGATCCGGCGATATCGAGCCTTGAAGGCCAAGACGTGAGGCGACGCGTCACGCTGCCTCGTCGAGAGCTCCGGTGGACAGGGACGAGAACGGTTGACGGCATCATCAAGTGAGTTGAGTTGAGTTGAGTTAAGACGCGAGAGCTCATCGACCTGAAAGCGGAGGAGAAGAGGATGGCCACGGACACGCCGATGCAACTCGGCATGATCGGACTCGGCCGCATGGGGGCAAACCTTGTGCGCCGCTTGATCCGCGACGGGCACCGCTGCGTCGTCTACGACGTCAGCGCCGACGCGGTGAAGCAACTCGAGAGTGAGGGAGCGACAGCCTCGACCTCGCTCGACGACTTCGTCTCCAAGCTCGAGAAACCCAGAGCGACGTGGCTCATGTTGCCGGCGGCGATCGTGCAGTCGACCCTGGACCAACTGGTTCCGCTGCTGGACGCGGACGATGCGGTGATCGACGG
The DNA here is from genome assembly GCA_963824445.1 of uncultured Acidimicrobiaceae bacterium. GTDB lineage: Bacteria > Actinomycetota > Acidimicrobiia > Acidimicrobiales > RAAP-2 > Bog-473. Next base: position 714,581 of record CAWGPG010000008.1, read on the forward strand.
CGGAAACTCCTACTACCGCGACGACATTGCCCGGGCCAAGCAGTTGGCTCCCAGCCAGGTTCACTACCTCGATTGCGGCACCAGCGGCGGTGTCTGGGGACTCGACCGCGGGTACTGCCTCATGATCGGTGGGGAGACGGAGGTGGTCCAGCGCCTCGACCCGATCTTCAAGACGATCGCTCCGGGGAAGGGAAGCGCCGAGCCGACGCCCGGGCGGACGCGCGGCGACGGCACGGCGCCCGAGGGGTACCTGCACTGCGGCCCGAACGGTGCCGGGCATTTCGTCAAGATGGTCCACAACGGCGTGGAGTACGGGATGATGGCGTCCATCGCCGAGGGGTTGAGCATCATCAAGCACGCCAACGCCGGCGAAGGCAGTCAGGAGGAGGACGCCGAGACCACGCCGCTGCGGGATCCGGAGGCCTACCAGTACGACATCGACGTGGGGGAGGTGGCCGAACTCTGGCGTCGCGGCTCGGTGGTGGGCTCGTGGCTCGTCGACCTGATCGCGGATGCCTTCGCACGGTCGCCCGGACTGGACGACTTCGCGGGTCGCGTCTCGGACTCGGGTGAGGGACGCTGGACCGTCCTCGCCGCAGTCGACGAAGGCGTGCCGGCCCCGGTGATCACGGCCTCCCTGTTCCAACGCTTCGAATCACGCGGACTGGGCGAGTTCACCGACAAGATTCTGTCCGCCATGCGCAGCGAGTTTGGCGGGCACGCCGAGAAGACGTCTTAGGGCCTGGGCGACACGGTGCACCACACACTGGAGACTCTGGCCGACGCGGCGGCCGTCGCCCGCGCCGGTGCGGCCTACGTGGCCCAGTGCGCGTCGGAGGCGGTCGGGCGTTCAGGTGCGTTCCACTTCGCCGTCAGCGGCGGCCACACCCCGTGGGCGATGTTCGCCGAGCTGGCGTCGGCGAGCGTCCCTTGGGAAGGCGTCGTCGTCTACCAGGTGGACGAACGGGTCGCTCCCCCCGAGGACCCCGACCGCAACCTGCACCACCTGACCGACGCACTCGAAGGGGTCCCCGCCCGAGTCGTCCCCATGCCGGTCGAAGAGGAAGACCTGGAGACGGCCGCGGCGTCCTACGGCGCCGAGTTGCCCGAGCGCTTCGACCTCGTCCATCTCGGGCTCGGTCCTGACGGGCACACGGCATCGCTCGTTCCGGGTGATCCCGTCCTGCGGGTCGAGGACCATCTCGTCGCGCTGACACAGCCCTACCAGGGGCGGGTACGGATGACGCTCACCTACCCGGCTCTGGCCCGGGCGCGCCAACTCCTGTGGTTGGTCACCGGACCTGACAAACAAGAGCCGCTCGCCAAGCTCATGGCCGGAGACACCACGATCCCTGCGGGACTGGTCGAGGCCGAGTCGTCACTGGTGATGGCCGATGCCGACGCGGCACGCGCCGTTGCGGTCGGCTGAGCCGATCCGTGCCACCGTCGCTGCGACTCGGCTGGGCTACTCCGGTCCGTTCTCGAGGGTCCGTGGTCCGTCGCCGCTCAGCCGGCCGCCGTCCGAAGGTCGGTCCGTTCGACTCTCTCGCCGCGTCCGATCAAGATCGTGCTCACCATGTCGGGCGAGAACAACCCGTGCTCGATCACTCCCGGCATGGCTCCGAGCCACGCCGCGAGGACGGCAGGATCGTCGACTGGTCCCTCGAAGTCCGCGATGACGCCCCCGTCCGGACTCGGGGGGACGTGACGCAGCAACACCGGCCCGAGCGTTCGCATGGTGGAGGGCAGGCCGAACCGGAGGAGCTCCAACGGCACGGGCGGGTGGATGCGCGCCACCGACTTGGACGAGTCGGCGATGACGACGAAACGATCGGCCGCGTTGGCCACGATCTTCTCCCGGGTGTGCGCTGCTCCCGCGCCCTTCACCAGCCAGCCGTCCGGAGAGATCTGGTCCGCGCCGTCGATGGCCATGTCGAGTCGATCGATGCGATCGAAAGGTTCCACTCGCAACCCGAGACCACGTGCGACTTCGTCGGTCTGCGGCGACGTGGCGACACAGCGCAGGCGCAGCGACCGTCGGGCCAGAGCCGGAAGCAGGAATGCCACCGTCGTCCCAGTGCCCAATCCGAGCGTCATCCCATCCTCGACGAGCTCAGCCGCATATTCGGCGGCGATCCTCTTCTCCTGATCCGCGCTCATGGCGCCACCAACGAATCAGGACCCGAGCACAATGCCTGACGGTCGATCACCGAGTGACGGGCGATCACGGGGCGACGGCCGCACGATCACACGGCAGCGAACCTCGACACCGCGGGTTCGTGGACACGGAAGTCGAGGATATAACAACGCTCAGACGGCACAACGTGACGATCCGCAACGTTGCACCCTCTCCCTCCGGGGAGGGGGACGCGGACGGGGACGCGGACGGGGACGGCGACGCGGAGCGAGGGGCACGCGCCCGGGTCGTCCAGGCCGGTAGGGCGACAGACTGCAGTTCGGCCAGGAGCCGAGAGGACAAGAAGGAGGAGGCGGATGCCGGCACCACAGCCGATTCGACTGATGCTCGCCGATGTCGACGGAACGTTGGTCACCCAGGACAAGGTTCTGACGGACAAGGCCGTGGATGCGGTTCGGAGGCTCGGCGAGGCGGGCATCCTCTTCGCCGTCACGAGCGGACGACCCCCACGGGGCATGGCGATGCTCGTGGACCCGCTCGAGCTCAGCACTCCCATCGCCGCATTCAACGGCGGGCTCTTCGCCAACCCGGATATGTCCGTGATTGAGCAGCGAACTCTGCCGGACGAGGTGACGCCCGCTGTGATCGACTTGCTGGACCACCACGGTGTCGACGTGTGGGTCTATCGCGGCTCTGACTGGTTCGTGCGCGACCCGAAGGCTCCCCACGTGGACCGAGAGGCGTGGACGGTCAGGTTCGACCCGACGCCGATCGATGATTTCGCGTCCGTCTCGGACGGGGTGGCCAAGGTCGTCGGGGTGAGTGACGACCACGATGCGGTGAAGGCGGCCGTCGAGGCGGTGCACAAGGAGTTCGCTGACAGCGTCTCCGCGGCCCGCTCCCAGCCCTACTACGCCGACGTCACACATCCCGACGCCAACAAGGGCGCCGTTGTCACCTACCTCGCCCGCCGGTACGGCATCGATCCGGCTGAGATCGCCACGATCGGCGATATGCCCAACGACGTGCTCATGTTCGCCCATTCCGGATCAAGCATCGCGATGGGGAATTCCTCTCGTGAAGTGCAGCGAGCCGCTCGCCACGTCACTCAATCCAACGAGGACGAGGGATTCGCAGTCGCGGTGGAGCGCTATGTCCTGCCGAAAGGGCCGGCGGCGGCCGCGCCGGGTGCTGCTCTCGGTTCTCGTCCGTCGACCCGCGGCGAAGGTTCTGGGCCTCCGCACGCGGAAGCGGATGTGCTCGTCGTGTTCGGCATCACGGGCGATCTGGCCAAGAAGATGACGTTTCGTTCGCTCTACCGCTTGGAGAAGCGGCGCATGCTCGTATGCCCGATCATCGGTGTCGCGCGTGACAATTGGTCGCCCGACACCCTGCGCGAGCGTGCACGAAAGGCGATAGTCGACAGCGGAGAGCACGTCGACGAAGAGGTATTCGGGAGGCTGTCGGCACGTTTCACGATGGTGTCGGGTGACTACGACGACGCGGCGACGTACGAACGGCTGGCCGCGGCCATGGCAGATCGGCGCCGTCCCGTGTTCTACCTGGAGATTCCGCCAACTCTTTTCGGCCGTGTCGTGGAGGGACTTGCTGCCGCGGGCCTCACCTCTCAGGCGAGGGTGGTCGTCGAGAAACCCTTCGGCCACGACCTTCCGTCTGCCCGCGCGCTGAACGCTGAGCTGCGCAAGTTGCTCGACGAGTCACAGATCTGGCGTATCGATCACTTCTTGGGCAAGGAGCCGGCAATGGACATCATGTTCCTCCGGTTTGCCAATTCCATCCTCGAGCCTCTGTGGAACCGGGATCGCATCGAGTGCGTCCAGATCACCATGGCCGAGGACTTCGGCGTCGAAGATCGTGGAAATTTCTACGACCCGGTGGGTGCGCTGAGGGATGTCGTGCAGAACCACTTGCTGCAGATCATCGGATTGATTGCCTCGGAGCCACCGCGCGGTCGGACGCCGACGGCCTTCGGGACAAGCGGGTCGAGGTCTTCCGTTCCATGCCCGACGCTGATCCGAACCACTACGTCAGAGGCCAGTACGAGGGCTACCTCTCGGTCCCCGGGGTGGCGAGTGGCTCGCAGACGGAGACCTTCGTCGCCCTCAAGTTGGAGATCGACAATTGGCGCTGGTCGGGCGTTCCCTTCTTCATTCGGACGGGCAAGGAGCTGGCTGAACGGGTCACGGAGGTCCGTGTCGTCTTCAAGCGTCCTCCACACCTGTCGATCGCTCCCGCGTCGAATCCCGAGCCCAACGAGCTCGTCCTGCGGATCGACCCGAACCCAGGAGCGGACCTCATCGTGCAGGCCAAGACGCCAGGTGCGCAGAGCACGAGGACGGTGGACCTGTCGTTGATCTTCTCCGAGGAGCTCGGCGAGTTGCCCGAACCCTACGAGCGCCTGTTGGGTGATGCACTTCGGGGCGATGCAAGCCTCTTCACACGCGAGGACAGCGTGGAGGAAACCTGGCGGATCGTCCAACCGTTGCTCGACCAGCCGCCGGCGATCGACACATACGCCCCGGACTCATGGGGGCCGCCGGCGGCCGAGGAGTTGCTCGCCGGGTTTCCCCGCTGGCGTCAACCCTGGGTCCAGCTGCATTCGGGCCGCTGAGTTCGTCCGCGCCAGCACGATCATCACACTGCCCCGGGCCCTTGACCAGGGAGGAAAGACCCAATACTGGAACACGTTGCACTTTCCTCGACGTCGTGATACCTTCGGTGGACCGTTCGCCGGGACTGACCGCGGCGACCTCACGGGAGGACGTGCCACCCCATGGAGTTCGGGATCTTCAACGCCGCGTGCCTGCTGCCGAAGTATCGAGCCAAGCACGGCGATTCAGCCGAGCACGACCGGATCATGGACGAGGTGGCGTTCATCGTCGCCGCGGACAAAGCCGGCTTCAAGTACACGTGGGCTTCCGAGCACCACTTCCTCACGGACTACTCGCACCTCTCCGCGTCGGAGTCCTTCCTCGCCTTCGTCGCGGCCAAGACGAATTCGATTCACATGGGCTCGGGCATCTTCAACATCACGCCGCCCGTCAACCATCCGGCCCGGATCGCCGAGAGGGTGGCCATGCTCGACCACCTTTCGGAGGGCCGTTTCGAGTTCGGGACGGGCAGGGGCTCGTCGACGACGGAACAGAAGGGGTTCGGCATCCCTGAGCCCGACATCACTCGGGAGATGGTGGCAGAGACACTCCCGCAGATCGTCCGGATGTGGCGCGACGAGGAGTTCAGCTACGAAGGCAAGTTCTTCTCCATGCCTGCCCGCAACGTCTTGCCGAAGCCGTACTCGAAGCCGCACCCACCGATCTGGATGGCGGCCGGCAGTCCATCCACCTTCGATCTCGCGGCGGAGCTCGGCGTCGGCGTCCTCTGCTTCGGGTTCTCCACGCCTGATCAGCTCACTCCGCTCGTGAGCCGGTACAAGGAGAAGATCCAGGACTGCACGAACCCGGTGGGCGAGTTCGTGAACAACAACGTGATGATCACGACACAGATGATCTGCATGGAGGACGGCGCCAAGGCCCGCAGGACGTTCCTCGACGCCGAGAGCAACTACCACCTGAGCCTCGTCTTCCGCTATCTCGACACCTTCCCCAAGCCGCCTGGTCTTCCCGAGTGGCCCGACATCATCCCGGGCATGACCGCCGAGCAGCTCGACGGAGCGATTGCCTCGGGCGACATCGCCATCGGCGACCCCGACGAGGTGACCAAGGCGATCGAGCGCTACAGCTCGACCGGCGCCGACCAGCTCGCCTTCGGCATGCTCTCCACGTCGATATCACGTGAGGACTGCGTGGAAGCCGTCGAGACCTTCGGCAAGCACGTGCTCAAGAACTTCGACAAGGATCCCGAGTTCAGCACCGACAAGCAGCGCAAGGCCGCGGCCAACGTCGGGTAAGGCGCCCGTCGGGGTTCGGACCCGAACCCCAACCCCCAACAGCCCGGACGACCGTCCGAGCTAGAGCCGAAAATCTCCTTCTTCGAGCCGTCGGTCCAACTCTCGCGCCACCTCGTCGGGTGAGCGGTCGCCGACATCCACGCGGTGGCGTTCGGCCACGCCGTGGGCCTCGAATTGCGTCCACAGATCGTCGACCACCTCGCCGTCCGCGAGTGCGCCGGCGTGCGCCGGTTCCATCCGCCGAGCCTGGACTCGATGCTGCACGACCCCGAGTGGTGCTCGGAGCACGGCGTAGTTCAGGGTGACGCCCCGCGGTTCGCTGCTTGCCTCGAACAGGTCGAGCATGAAGGGGTACAAGATCCCCTCCGCCACCGTGAAGTAGCCACCTGCCGCGAACGCGGTCACCGCCTCCGCGGCAGCAGTCAACACGACGCGGTTCTGCCGGTGTGCCTCTGTCTGCCACGGCGCGACCGCACCACGTCGCAGCTTGGAGAAGAACCAGTCCAGGTCGAGGCACACCGACGGCTCGTGCCGATCGGCCAGGAGCGGCGACACCGTGGTCTTTCCACACCCAGGTGAACCGGTCAGGAGGAGGAGCGTGCCGACGCCCATGTTCGCATCTTGGCAGGCCCGCACCAGGTCCGGTCCGGTCCGGTCGCCGCCGGTTCGTGACCGGAGCCGGTCGGCTCAGGGAATCGGGCTCGTCTGGGCGTTGACGATGGTCGCGGCCCAGGTGTAGTCCGGCTTTCCGCTCGGCGAACGTTCGATCGTCTCGACGACGTGGAGCTGTCTGGGCAGCTTGTAACCGGCGATCGTGGTTCGGCAGTGCTCTTGAAGCGATTCGAGCGAGGGTGCGTCGTGTCCGGTGCGTGGCTGGATGATCGCTGCGACCGTCTGGCCCCACCGCTCGTCGGGCGCACCGCAGACGATGGCGTCCATGACGTCGGGGTGCGAGCGAACGGCGGATTCGACCTCCTCGGGAAAGATCTTCTCTCCCCCGGAGTTGATGACGATGGAGCCTCGACCGAGCAACGTGATGGAGCCGTCCGACTCCACGGTGGCGTAGTCACCCGGCATCACGTAGCGGGTGCCTCGCACCTCCATGAAGACCTCCGCCGTCTTCTTCGGATCGTTGTAGTAGCCGAGTGGAATGTCACCGGAGCGTGCGATCTTCCCCATGACGCCCGAACCAGGCTCGACCGGGTCGAGGTTCTCGTCAAAGACGACCGTCTGGCCGACGAGATGGACCGTGGGCCCGCTCTTCATCGCCGTGTTTCCCGCCGTGATGAGCGTCATCCCGTTGTTCCCGCTCTCGGACGAGCCGATGGCGTCGGTGATCACGATGTTCGGGAGGTGAATGAAGAAATGGTCCTTGACCGGTGCCGAGAACAGCGCTGCGGACGACACCACCGCCATGAGCGACTTCAGCTCGTGCTGGTGCTCAGGATCCCCGTCCTGATCGGCGAGTGACTCGATCAAGGGCTTGCCCATGGCGTCACCGGTGATCATCACGGAGTTCACCTGCTCCTCGTCGACGAGTCGCCAGACCTCGTGAGGATCGAACTTGGCCACGAGGACGATCTTCGAACCGACGAAGCTCTGGCCCATGACGCACCACTGGGTCGCGCCGTGCATCAGTGGCGCGATCGGCAGGTGCGTCATTCCGCCGGCCGCACCCTTTTCGACCATCACGGACGGATCCGTGACCTTCTGGTTCGTCGTAGGGTCAGTTCCGCCGCCAAGCGCGTAGAAGACGTCCCGGTGTCTCCAGACCACACCTTTGGGCATGCCGGTCGTGCCACCGGTGTAGAGGATGTAGAGGTCATCGCCCGACCGAGGTCCGAAATCTCGCTCGGCCGACTCGCCCTCCATCGCGTCTTCGTATCGCACGACATCGTCGCGGGGATCGTCGGCGTCGCTTCCGTCCTCGACGACGATCACATGGCGCAGATCCGGAAGCCCCGGGAGCAGCGCCCCCACCAGAGGCGAGAACTCACGTTGGTGAACCAAAGCCTTGAGGTCCGCGTTGGACAGGAGGTAGCGCAGTTCCTCCTCGACGTAGCGATAGTTGATGTTGATCCAGACCGCTCGCAACTTGAAGACCGCCCACGCCGTCTCGACCCACTCCACCGAGTTGTAGGCGTAGATCCCGACGTGGTCTCCCGGCCCGATCCCCGCGGCGGCGAGGTGATGGGCCAGGGTGTTGGCCCGGGCCTCCATCTCGGCATACGTTCGCCGCTTGCCGTTCGCGACCAGGTACTCCCGATCTGGATACGCGTCGACGGCCGCTTCGAACAGGTCGGCGAGGTTGAATGACATCTCGCCCAGATTAGAACATGTTCTCATTCCGGCGGCAATCGCTCTTCCGGGCGGACAGTGCGGATTCGGAGGCTCTCGGGGGGCGCCGACCCATGAACGCCCGACGGGTTGAGCGCCCGACGCGTCGGGACGGGTTCCGGCGCTTCCTCAGTCGAACAGGTCGGGGTCGCTCCTGACGATCTCGTCCCAGAGGGGCTGGAACGAGAACCAGCCGAATCCGGCCGCCGCGGTGTGGTCGCGGGTGTAGCGCGCGCCGTCAGGGTCGATGAGAAGCGGCGTCCCGGCAGCCTCGGCCAGAAGCTGCGCCTGGCAGGAACGCTCCATGGTGATGAACCACCACGCCGCTTCGTCGACCGAGTCACCCACCGTAAAGAGACCATGGTTGCGGTGGATGGTCGCTTTGTGCGGTCCGAGCGCGCTGGCGAGTGCCTTGGCCGCCGCCTCCTCCAGCACGATCCTCCCGCCCCCCTCCTCGCAGACCGTGTGGTCTTCGAAGAAGGCGCAGGCATCCTGGGTGATGGGGTCCAGGAGTCGTCCGAGAGCAGACCACGCCTTGCCGTAGACGGAGTGCGCGTGCGCCGCGGCCACGACGTCGGGCCGGGCGGCGTGCACGGCGGAGTGGATGGCGAAGGCGGCTGGATTGAGGAGACCGCCGCCCTCCACCACCTCTCCGGAGTGATTGACCAAAATGAGGTCGGACACCCGCATGTGTCGGAAGCTCATGCCGAACGGGTTCACCCAGAAGTGGTCGAGTCGCTCCGGATCGCGTGCGGTGATGTGTCCGGCGACTCCTTCCGAGAATCCGAACCGTCCGAACAGTCGAAGCGCGCCGGCAACCTTCTGCTTGCGGTGAAGTCGCTCTTCTTCGACTGTCGCGAGCGTCGATCCGGACGGCAGAGACGGCGTCGTCGCATTCGTGGTTGCCTGGGCAGAGTCGGGCACGAGGCCAAACTATCGTCTCGGGCCATGACGTACCCCACCGCGGAGTTCCGAGTCATTGCCGCACCCGCTGACGCTGTCTGGGCCCTCGTCTCGGATCTTCCCCGGATGGGCGAGTGGTCGCCCGAGAACGCAGGCGGGACCTGGATGAAGGGTGCGACCGGTCCGCAGGTCGGGGCGTGCTTCAAGGGCACCAATCGCAACGGACTCCGTCGCTGGTCGACCACGGCCACCGTCGTTGCTTGCGAGCCCGCGCGGGCGTTCGAGATCGCGGTGAGTGCGGGTCCCCTCGCGGTGGCCAACTGGCGCTACGAGTTCGAAGAGACCCAGCAGGGGTGTCGGGTCACCGAATCGTGGATGGATCGCCGGGGGACGTTCACGGCACTGATGGGTCGTGTGCTCGGTGACCACAGCGCCGACCACGCCCGACAGGAGATGGCGGCGACGCTGGCCAACCTCGCGGCCGCGGTCGAATAGCGATCCTTCCCGAGCGGGCCGAACAGGGAGGGTACCTTCTGGCTCCATGGGGCAGGGTCTGTCCGATCTCGTTGGACCTGATCTGCGCGTCCTCTTCTGCGGGATCAATCCTGGAACGCTCTCAGGTGAGCTCGGGTTGCATTTTGCCCGTCCGGGCAACCGGTTCTGGAAGTTGCTCCATGCGGGCGGTTTCACCGAATCCGTTCTCGCACCTGCGGAGCAGCACAGGCTGCCTGAGCTTGGCATCGGCATTACGAACTTGGTTGGGCGGGTGACCGCGGCGGCGAGCGAGCTCAGCGTCTCCGAGCTACGTGAGGGCGCATCACGGCTCGAGAGCAAGGTCGAGGATCTCCGCCCTCGCTGCGTCGCCGTGCTTGGACTCCAGGCGTATAGAACAGCTTTTCGTAGACCCGGAGCAACGATCGGCCCTCAGCCCGAATGCATCGGCGGGACCCGACTTTGGCTCCTGCCCAACCCGAGCGGCCTTCAGGCTCGTTATCAAATGCCGGAAATGAATCAGATGTTCAGCTCGTTGTTCGTCGCCACAGAAGAGGCCTGACTCTGATCCACGTCTGCACGGGGCTGAAGCATGAGATGCAGACCGCCCGCCGCAGAGCTCCCCGGGGATCTGTCAGCGTCCTCGATCACCGGAAGTCAGCACTCTTGGAGACACAGCTGACCGAACATTATGAGGGAGTCGCGACCGGTGAGGCGATGCTCTCCCGCGAGAGCGCTGTCCCAACGCTCACGTTGGCAGCCAATCTCTTGACATCGCTTCCAGGACCTGCAAAATATCCGTTGCGGACAGTGGTTGATCCCGTACACGTGACGATTGACCGAAAGAAGTCAGGGTCACCGTGGGGAATGCGTCGATTCCACGAGGGAGGAGGCGACCATCGAAGGGAGAATCGTGACACAACCAACGATTTCAGAGGGCTCCACCGGGCCAACCGTCTCGTGGCTGCAGTACCTGCTCACACGACGCACCCTGGACTGGAACCATATCGACGGCATTTTCGGTCCCTTGACCAGAACGGCGGTCGAAGAGTTCCAGAGCTCTGCCCATCTGAGCGTCGACGGAGTTGTCGGGCCAATCACGTGGGGAGCCTTGGGCGGCGATGATCCCGAGCCACCCACCCTTGCGCAAGGATCGACTGGTTCAGTGGTGCAGGGTCTCCAGGGCTTGCTCAACGAGGGACGAGGCGATTTCGCTCCGAGCTCCAACCCCGTTCTTGCCGTAGACGGCGATTTCGGACCAATCACGAAGACAGCGGTCGAAGGGACACAGCGCCAGGGTGGAGTGACGGTCGACGGGATTGTGGGTCTTCAGACGTGGGCCTTGCCTGTGCATGCGGCAAGCCAAACCATTGCCGATTTGTGCGGAGTTAAGGGTCCCGGCTGAGGTACGAGAGAACATCTGGCCCCAACTGTTGGTACTCGGCATTCAATAGGCCCACGGAGCTGGGCACCCCATAACGTCGGTTCGGGAATCCGCCGGTAGTAGGGGTGTCGCGAAGGCGCGCCGCGTCTTCGTCGCCCCTACAGGCAGAGTCGTACTTGCGCCTTAGCCTCCGTTCGGGCCAGCTGGGTCTTGGCCGTCGTCCGAATCCATCCGGCGCAGGACGTGCTCGGCGGCGGCGGCATCGCCCGGACCGTTCCGCCGCCGGAGCCGCTCCACGACGGCGCGGCGATGCGCGTGATCGACGTTGCCCCCGTACTTGAACTTCGCCTCGACGCGGTCGACTGAAATGGAGATACCGAGGATCGCTCGAAGCCTGGCCGAGTGCACCTCCTCGGGGTCCCCGACCGGGATCTCGGGCTGCAGACGGCCGAGCTGACGTCGCAGGATCGCTCCCACGCTGCCCGGGGCGTCTCGTTCGTCGTGCACGGTGGCGCGGCCGGCGAACTGCACCGCGGCGTAGTACGTGGTCGGGATCCCGAGGAGCGGGTCCTCTTCATCGATCGCCTTCCACGCCGATGGAATGAAAGCCCAGTCCCCGGCGACGCTCAACACCACCTGCGGGTTCTCGGCGAGGGCGGCGAAAATCGGGTTCGCCCGCACGAGATGCAACCAGACGGTCTGCTCCTCGAGGACGAACTGAGTGGGTGCGACCACCGGGAGGTCACGGGTCGCTCGGTCCCCGGGTGCGACGAGGTGGCCGAACGGATGGGTCTCAACGAAGGTTCGCCACTCCGGTTCGCCGTCGGTGGCGTCGACCGCAGCGACGTACATCGCCCGAATACCTCAGCCCGGCGCGGCGCTCACCCCGAGCGCGTCGATTGATTCCGCCCGGTGCCTCTTGTAGTCGACCTTGCCGTTCGGCGCCCGCCCGATGGTCGGAACGGCGCGAACCCGCCGTGGAGCCTTGTAGTGGGCCAAGCGCTGCTTCACGTGATCGATCAGCTCTGGCTCGGACGGGAGGTCCGCCGTGTGATCCGCTTCGACCACCGCCACCACCTGCTCGCCGTACTTCGGGTCGGGAACGCCGACGACGACCACATCGCGCACCGCCGGGTGGGTCTTGAGCGCCTCTTCCACCTCCTCGGGGAAGATCTTCTCCCCGCCCGAGTTGATGCACACGGAGCCTCGGCCCAGCACGTGGATCGTGCCGTCCGCGCCGACCTGGGCGAAGTCTCCCGGGATGGAGTAGCGAACGCCGTCGATCACCTTGAACGTGCGCTCGGATTTCTCGTCGTCCTTGTAGTAGCCGAGCGGGTTCCGCCCACCGAGGGCCAGCACCCCGACCTCGTCGGAGCCGGGCTCCACCGCTCGTCCGTCCTCGGTCAGGACCTTCACGTCGGGTGCCAGCGTGAACGAAGCCGTCTCCGCGGCAGCGCCACCACCGGAGACCGACGTACCCATACCAAGTGCCTCCGACGAGCTGAAGGCGTCGACCAGCAAGACGCCAGGATGGTGGCTCAGTAAGCGTTGCTTTATCGGCTCGCTCCACATCGCTCCTGACGAGACCATCATGAGCAGCGAGCTCAGATCCCACCGACCCGGGACTCGTCCAGCACCGCGAGGAGCGGGACCGAGAAAGGGTCGCCGACGATGACCACGGCGTTGACCTTCTCCCTCTCCACCGTGTCGAGCATCTCGACGGGGTCGTACCGGCGCGACTCGAGGAGACAGACACGTCCGCCCTCGCCCAGGACGGTGTTGGCGGTGAACGCGCCGGTTCCGTGCATCAGTGGGCAGGCCGGCAACAGCGTGACGCCGCCCGGGGACGCCTCCAAGGCGGCACGGACACCTTCCAGCCCTCCGTCCACGTCGTAGTGGCGGACGCCACCGTCGACGAGCTTGGCGAACAAGTCGTCCTGACGCCACATGACGCCCTTCGGCATCCCCGTCGTTCCGCCGGTGTAGAGCATGTAGAGGTCGTCGCCGCTGCGGCCCCAGGGCGCCCGCACGCGTTCCATGGCCGACTTGGAGGCCTCTTCGTAGGGTGTGGCCCACTCCGGGCACGGTCCCGAGCCGTCATCGACCCAAAGCCACCCCTTGACCCTGGGCACCCGGTCGAGGATCCTCTCGATGCGTTCCGAGAACGCCCCGTGGAACACGACCGCCACCGCGTCGGCGTTGTCCCAGAGGTAACTCAGCTCGTCGTCCCCGTAGCGGTAATTGGTGTTGACCGGGACCAGCCCGACCTTCATGGCGGCGAACGAGGTCTGAAGGTACTCAGGGCAGTTGTACAGGTACATCGCAACCTTGTCCTGGTTGGCGACCCCGAGATCGAGGAGGAACTGGGCCAGGCCGTCCGCGCCGTGATCGAAGTCGCGCCAGGAGACATTTCGACTCTCCTGTGTGACCGCGATCATTTCGGGTTGCACGTCGGCGACCGTCTCCCAGACGTCGGCGTAGTTCCAGTTCGTCATCGTCTCTTCGTCTTCATCGTTCGTTACTTCCCCCGGTTGACCGTCGCGCCCATTTCGCCCGTTTCCCCTGTTCGGACCGAGGTGTCGCCACCCCGGCTCCAACGCTCCAATCCCAACGCTCCGATCCGCGGGACCGGTCCCGATGGATGATGCAGGACGATGAGCCTACGCTGCCGCCGTGGATCTCGGCCTCCCCGGCGACGACGACCCTCGCCGCCAGCAGGTGAGGGATTGGCTGGAGCGCCATCGTCACCCGAGCGGGAGGCAGCTCGCTGAGGCCGGATACGTCGTACCGCACTGGGCCCGCCCATTCGGCCTCGATGCCGACCCGGTCGCACAGCTGATCATCGACGAAGAGCTCCGACGGGCCGGCGTGCGCCGCCCGGTGAACCCCATCGGAATCGGTTGGGCCGGTCCCACCTTGCTCTACGCCGGGAGCGAGGAGCAGAAGGAACGCTGGCTCTGGCCCTTGCTGAGTGGTGAAGAGTTCTGGTGTCAGCTGTTCTCCGAGCCTGGTGCCGGGTCGGACCTGGCCTCGTTGGCGACGCGGGCGGAGCGGACCGGTGACTACTACATCATCAACGGCCAGAAGGTCTGGACCAGCTACGCCCACATCGCAAAGTGGGGCATCCTCCTTGCCCGGACTGACCAGAGCGCAATGAAGCATGACGGGATCAGCTACTTCGTCTGTCCGATGGACGCCGAAGGGATCGAGATCCGCCCGTTGGTGGACATGACGGGGGAGCACGCGTTCAACGAGGTGTTCTTCACCGACGTGCGCATCCCGGCGGACCATCTCGTCGGGCCCGAACACGGGGGCTGGCACCTGGCCAAGGTGACGCTCGGCAACGAGCGAGTCTCACTGAGCGGAGAAGGGGCGCTGTGGGGGATGGGCCCCACGGCGGAGGATCTGGTCGAACTGGTCCGGCAGGCGGGCGGGGCCCCGGAGCCTGATGTTCGTGACCGCCTCACCGCCGTCTGGATCGAGAGCCAGATCCTGCGCGTGCTCCGCCTGCGCACCATCTCGGCCGTGCTCGCCGGTCGTCAACCCGGCGCAGAGGCATCGGTCCGCAAGGCCATCGCCGACGCTCACGGTCAGCATGTGATGGATGTCGCCCGCGACCTCGCCGGTCCCTACGGCATGCTCCAAGGCACAGGCCCGGTCGACGGTTGGGCTGCGTCTGGATCGGCCGCCACCCACCGCCGTTCCCTCGACAAGGCGGCTCACACCCGATCTGCGCCGACCCAATCCGCGCCGATCCAATCCGCGCACGACACGACCTGGTCTCGGGGCTTTCTCTTCTCGCCCGCCCTGACCGTCGGTGGAGGTACCGCAGAGGTGCAACGCAACATCGTCGCCGAGAAGGTGTTGGGCCTGCCCCGGGATTCCTGACCCTCTCGGCCCGCTCTGCTCGGCCCGCTCTGCTCGGCCCGCTCTGCTCGGCCCGCAGCCCATCCAGAACACCGGCAATGACCGCCGACAGGTACAGTTCGGGCCGGAGGTTGCAATGTTCGGACCGGATCTGCTGATTGCACTGTTGGTTCTCTGTCTCGGCCTCGGCGTTCCCATCTGGGCAGTTGTTGATGCCGCCAGTCGGCCGGCCGTGGCCTTCTACGGCGTGGGCTCCAACAAGACAGCATGGATAGTGGTCATCCTCGTCGCCTTCTTCCTTGGCGTCGGGCTGTTTCTGGGTGGTTACTACCTACTCTTCACCCGCCCGAAGATACGCCGACAGATGGGATCGCTCAGCTACTAGAGCTGGCCCGTGCAACGTCACCGATCGTTGTTCGGAGGAGCCATGAAGGTGGCATCGGTCATCCCTTCGCATGGTGAGAGAAAGCTGTCGGCGCGGCGAATCCCCGCCGCTCGCTCCCAACGATCAAACGCATCACCGACCGCTTCCGGATCTGGAGGCGGTCTCGGCGACTCGGAGTGATCTGTTTCAGAGTCGGACGGGCGTGGTACTTCCGTGGGGAACGAGGTATATCCACTCCCGCTCCATCGACCCTCGGTGGGCCAAAGCTCCGGCTGGAGGTACAGAGCTCCGTGTGAGCGAACCGACGACCGTCAGAGTTCGAGTGGACCAGCGTGGGCGAAGCCCTGGCGCACTCCTTGACCGGCTCGGGCGGTGAGCTGCTCGGGCTCGTAGAGCATGAGGTACGCGTTCCGGGCGTGGTCGCGAGATCGGTTCTTGAACACCATCGCCAGGGTGGCAGGATCGTCGGATTCGTCCTCATGAACGAAGACCTCCAGAATGGGTGTATTCGTCATGAGTTGAGCGGTCATGATGCCGGTTGACGCTTCGTGGGCGCACATCTTGTCGACCTTTTCCCGGCCAGGCATCCCGAGGGCGACGACGATCCGACACCCCTCTTCCTCGATCAGCTTCTTTGCCGCGACGGCAAGGTCCTTGAAGCCCGGCACCGTGCGCCTCGTCGTCGCGAAGCGGGTTCCGAATCCTGGGCACTGCGAAAGCTCGTCGAGGGCCTCGGCGCCCATGTCATAGCGGGCGAACATCGTGTCCACGACACCGATCAGATCCATGACACATTCTCGCGCAGTCGCACAGTGATCCGGTCCGCGCAATCCGGTCCCGTCGGTAGGGCCGAAGGGGGAAGAGCGGGCGATCGGTCTCCCAACGAAGCCTGCCTCCGGCCTGCTGATGGCAATGATGGACGACCGTTCCGAGCGGCGCTCGCATCGCCCAAAGGGGGGGGCACGTCCGAATGGGCTGGCGTGGTCCGAAACGGTCGGACACGCAGCCTTGCGACGGGACCGTTCGTATGCGTGAGTGATCAGGCCGCCGGGACCAACGGCAACACCAGGGCCATGCGGCGCCGGCCGCCATGCCGGAATTATGGAGGGGATGCCCGGTCCCGAGAGCTGTCAGAGCGCGTTTGTCAGCGGGCTCGAAGGATCGCCGGGGAACACCGAGAACTCTTACGCGACATCGCCGAGCTCGACCGAACCGAAGCATGGCGGGGCGACGGGGCTATCTCCATGACCGCCTGGGTGACGAGCCACTGCGGCGTCAGCACGTCCACGGCGAGGCAGTGGGTGACGGCAGCGGCAAAGCTGGAGACCCTGCCCTGCCTCGGTGAGGCCCTGGCCTCGGGTGATCTTTCGCTGGACCTGCTGAGTCCGTTGGCCGAGGTCGCGACACCGGAGACCGACGCGGCGTTGAGGGAGGCTTCGGCTCACTGGACGGTGAGGCAGGCTCGGGAGGTCGCGGCCTGGCACAAGGCGCAACGAAACGCAACGGCCGAACCAGCGGGCCGCGAAGAGCCATTGGCGGAGGCAGACGCACCGACCTTGGCCGACCACGAGAGGGACAAAGGGGCAGCTCGCGTTCTCGGTGCTGCGGCCCGCGAGTTTGGGCAGCGGACACTTCGCTTCAACGACACCCGGCGTTCGGTTTGGATCGCATTCACAAAGGACGACTACTCGACCTTCAAGTCAGTCATGGTTGTCCGCGCCGCGGCTGAGAAAAGGGACACAGATTCGGCGGAGCGAAGTCAGTCTCAATATCGCGAGTACATCCCCTACGACCAGCGCTTGTACGACGCCATGATGCACGTCATCGATCGGGGCGCATGCCCCGACATCGTCGGCAGCGGTCGAAAGGAAGCCGCAAACGGAGACCAATCGGTCTCTTCGGACCAATACGTGGACCGGTCACAAGGTGGATGGTCATCCGCAAGGGACTGGCGGCGGCCGAGGCTGATCATCCACGCTCCGATCGAACTCTTGGTGGACCTCGTGCCGGCGACAGAAGCCGGCGTCGCCGAGATCGCAGGCCTTGGACCGGTGGAAACCGACGTCCTTCGACGATTGGCCTGCGACGCCAAGATCGATCTTTCCGTCGAATCTCGGGAGGGATGCATCCTTGACCAGGGCCGAGCGCGACGAGATCCGACGACTGCCCAGAGAATCGAGATTGCTCGCCGGGACAAAGGATGCCGCTTCCCGGGATGCAACTTCACAGAGTTCACCGACGTTCACCACATCCGACATTGGGTAAGGGGAGGCGAGACGAACCTCGATAACCTCGTGACGCTCTGCGATCGGCATCACAAAGCCGTGCATGAGCTTGGATGGTTGCTCGTCGGGGATCCCAATACGGTGTTGTCGTTCACCAGCCCCCGAGGTGTGGAGATGAAGTCGACACCGTCCCCCAATTGGCGGGGAGCCGCGACGCGTGCAAGACGTTCTTCGAGTCAGCGAAGCGGTCAACACGAATGACAGATTTCGGGGCCTACGATGACGACGCGTCGCGGGCGTTGGATCGACGTCCCAATGCCTATCGCTCAACCGAATTGATCTCCCGCGTGATCGCGGCATGTGGCGACCCAGCCCGTGGGGTGGACCGCGACCGTCATTCGCCGGCCACACTTCGGGCAGAAGCGCGGAGGATCGAGGTCACGCCCGCATCCTGCGCACTCTGAGAGCGGTCGGCCGCAACCCGTGCAGTGTTCAGAAGTCAAAGCGGCTCGACCTCGAGAGCGATCAGATGGCGGCAGAAAGCGCGCCAATCGGCATCCTCAGATCGTCCAGCATCTGAAGGTCTTCCTCAGGCGCGCGACCGAGAGTCGTGAGGTAGTTGCCGACGATGAGGGCGTTGATGCCAGCGGTCATGCCGATCACCTGCAGGTCTCTCAGTGTCACCTCGCGTCCTCCCGCATAGCGCAGGATGACGGAGGGAAGGGCGAGGCGGAACAAAGCGATCCAACGCACAGCGTCCCAGGCGCCGAGAATTTCGCGCTTTCCAAGTGGGGTGCCAGGACGCGGATTGAGAAATTTGAGCGGCACCTCGGTCGGCGCGAGCTCCTGAAGTTGCGTCAGGAGCTCAATCCGCTGTTCGACGGTCTCGCCCATGTTGATCAGAGCGCCGCAACACAGCTCCATCCCGTTCTGCTTCACCAGTCGGCATGTGCCGGCGCGCTCGTCCCACGTGTGGGTGGTGACGATGGAGGGGAAGAAGGACCGGGCGGTTTCGATGTTGTGGTTGTAGCGGTGGACGCCACCATCGGCCAACCTCTGGGCCTGGTCCTCCGTCAGAATGCCGGCGCTCACCGCGACGTTGAGGCCCGTCCTCTCGCGGATGAGCGGGACCAGCTCGAGTATCCGTCGTAGGGTCCGCTCGTCCGGCCCCCGCACGGCCAGGACCAGGCAGAACTCCGAGGCACCCATGGCCGAGGTCTCCTGTGCCGCCGCCAGGACGGCCGATGTGTCGAGGAACGGCGTGGCCTTCACGGGGGAGTCAAAGTGTGATGACTGCGAGCAGAACTGACAGTCTTCGGGACAGCCCCCGGTCTTGGCTGACAGGATGCCCTCGATTTCGACCTGAGGCCCGCACCAGGCCAGCCGAACCTGATGGGCCAGCGACGCGAGTCCCATCACTGCTCCATCGGGGAGCCCAGCGAGCGCGGTGAGCTCGTCCTTGGTGAGAGGGCGTCGCTCGTCGAGAAGAGCTCGCTCGGCGGCCGTCATGATGGCCCGATCCCCCGACTCGAGGGCCATTTGCGGATCGTTGGCCGGTGGTCCGGACGACGGGCCGCGACGGAAGGAGACCGGGCTCGTGGTGGTCACGCGGCCCACCGTAGTGGCAGGGTGTTGGCCTTCGGTACTTGGGCCGTGATGGGATCAGTGACACGAACGGTCACCTGCCCGCTCGGAAAACGACCCTCGGGAACGGGATTGATGGGAGGAGGCGACGATGGCGTGGGACTTTTCTACTGAGCCAGAGTTCGAATCGAAGCTGCAGTGGATGCGCGGATTCGTTCGGGATGAAGTGTTCCCGCTCGAAACCCTCGATTTCAACTATGACCAGGTACGGGTCGCCGTTCGGCCCCTTCAGGATCGCGTCAAGGAGGAGGGGTTGTGGGCGGCACACCTGCCACCATCACTCGGCGGGATGGGATTCGGGCAGGTCAAGCTCGGGCTCATGCATGAGATCCTCGGCCAGTCGCCGCTCGCTCCGGTGGTCTTCGGGAACAACGCTCCGGACTCGGGAAACGCGGAGTTGCTCGCGGTGGGGATCGAGGCCACTGGCGACGAAGAGCAGAGGCGGCGATGGCTGCAGCCATTGCTCGACGGAGAACTCCGCTCAGCCTTCTCCATGACCGAACCGCACACCGCCGGGTCGGACCCGACCCTGCTCACCACGTCGGCCGTACGCGACGGAGAGGAATGGGTGATCAACGGCCACAAGTGGTTCACCTCCAACGGCTCAGTGGCCGACTTCCTGATCGTCATGGCCGTGACCAATCCAGACGTGCACCCGTACTCGGGATCGTCGATGATCATCGTTCCCGTGGAGACGCCCGGAGTGGACATCGTGCGGGACGTCGCAACCATGGAGGACCCCAATACGCCCTTTGGTCGATTCGGGAATCACGCCGAGATCAAGTACGTCGACGTGCGGGTTCCTCTGGGGAACGTCATCGGGAGGGAAGGAACGGGGTTCGCCCTCGCACAGCACCGGTTAGGCCCAGGACGGATCCATCACTGCATGAGGTGGCTGGGACAGTCACGACGCGCCTTCGACATGCTCTGCGAACGTGCCGTCTCCCGCTACGCGCACGGCTCTTATCTGGCCGAGAAGCAGACGATTCAGAATTGGATCGCAGACTCCATGGCGGAAATGGCAGCAGCGCGGCTGATGACGCTCCAGGCAGCGTGGAAAATGGATGAGGAAGGTGCGTCTGCCGCCCGGGTCGAGATCGCGATGATCAAGTACTTCGGAGCGAAAGTGCTCTACGACGTCATCGACCGGGCGATCCAGGTGCACGGGTCGCTGGGCTTCTCCTGTGACTTGCCTTTGGAGTCGATGTACCGCGCCGCGAGGGCCGCCCGGCTGTACGACGGGCCCGACGAAGTGCATCGACAGACTGTGGCGCGCCAGGTTCTCAAGGGCTACTCGGCGCACGAGGTGCCGACCGAGCACATCCCGACTCGTCGGGCCGAGGCCCAACGCCGTTTCGGGCACTTGTTGGAGGTGCTGACCGCGGACGCGTGATCGACCCGGCCCAGCTCAAGCTGGTGCCCTCGCTCGTGATCGTCGTACTCGAGCGACGCATTCCACACAACTGGGATTCGGTGAAGGGAGAAGAAGGGGCCGATTACTCCGGTGCGTGGCAGACCGCCTCGATGTTGTTCCCGTCAGGATCTCGGACGAAGGCTCCGTAGTAATTCGCGTGATAGACGGGCCAGAGTTGCGGCTCGTGCAGCACTGGTGCACCGTTCGCGACTGCGGCATCGAAGAAGGCTTGCACCGCGGCCCGATTGGGCGCCGTAAACGCGATGTGGGTTTCGCGGAAACCGTCACCCGTTTGCTGGGGGGCGATCCAGAAGATCGGATTCGGCGGTTGGCCGTACCCGATGGCATCGCCGGGTTCCATTACACGCTCCCCACCGAGCGGTGCGAGGACGGCGTCGTAGAAACTCGCGCTCGCAGGAAAGTCCGCGCACTGGATCGACACGTGAGAGATCATGTGTCAGTTTGGCAGGTAAGTTGCGGACCTGGCGACGATCGGGGTTCGCTGATCTCGCCTCGACATCGCCACATCGCCACATCGCCACATCGCCACTTCGCCACTTCGCCACTTCGCCACACATCGCACCGCCGACCTCGAGCCCGACCTACCCCTTCGGCGCGTGGTCCCGAGGCCGCTCGACCGGGACGCCAGCGTTGGGAGAAAGGCCGGCCAGAAGGGTGGCGCACACCCGCTCGAAGCCGGCTTCTTGATCTTCGACGAACCCGATTCCGACCAACTCCAGCGAGACCCAGCCGTGGATGTTCGCCCAGATCAGTTGAGCCGTCTCCGTGTGTGAGGCCTCCGTGATGACACCGGCGGCCATGGCGCGCTTGACGGCCGTGACCAAGCTGTCGAAGGCACTGGCGGCGACTTGGACCGCAACGTCGCTCGGCTCGTACCCAGGCATGGCCCTCAAGAACATGATCTGGTACGCCTTCGGATGAGCCAGGGCGAGGGCGCGATAGCGACGGCCGCCTTCTCGGAGCGCCTCGTACGGGTCCTCGATCTCGTCAATGGTGGCGAGGGCGTCACGAAGGCGGTTGAAGCCCTGGATGAACAGAGCGTCGACGATCCCGAACTTGGATTCGAAGTGGTTGTAGACCCCCATGGGGGCGACGCCCGCTTCCGTGGCTATCCGCCGCACCGAAAGGGCGTCCGGGCCCTCTTTCTCGAGGAGCTCGGCCGCCGAAGCAACGAGCAGGGGCTCCATTCCGGCGCTCGGAGTCCTGCTCCGACGGCTTTTCCCCACAACCGCTAGCCTACTATAGAACGTCGTGCTATAACTATAGGACAGCGTCCTATAGGGCAGAGCCTCGGTCGTCGACCACCAAGGGCCCTCCGGACGTCGAGTGATCGCCACCTCAGAGGGAGGAGTTGTCATGGAGTCACCGGCAACGGTCGCCACACCAAGAGCCCCAGAAACTCCAGGAACCCCAGGAACCCCAGGAACCATCGGAATCGAGGACATGGGCGCCGCCCAACGACGGCGCTGGATGATCCTGCCGGTCCTCTGCCTCTCGGTCTTCTTGGTGGTGGTCGACAACACCATCGTCAACGTGGCGCTCCCGACGCTCAACCGCGAGCTGGGCGCGTCGATCACTGGATTGCAATGGATCGTCGACGCCTACAGCCTGGCCTTTGCCGGACTTCTTCTCGCTGGCGGAGGAATCGGAGACCGCCTGGGCCGCAAGGGCACGATGCAAGTCGGCCTTGTGTTCTTCGGACTCTTCTCCGTCGCCGCGGCATTCTCCCACTCGACGGCCACCTTGATCGGAGCCCGGGCACTCATGGGCATCGCGGCCGCATTCATCTTCCCGGCGAGCCTCGCCATTCTGACGAGCGTCTTCACCGACCCCTCAGAACGTCAGAAAGCACTGGGCATCTGGGGCGCGACATCGGGGATCGCGGTCGCGTTCGGACCAGTGACCGGAGGGGCCTTGCTTCAGCACTTCTGGTACGGCTCGATCTTCTTGGTGAACGTTCCGATCGTCCTCGTCACCCTTCTCGGAGGACAAGCATTGATCCCGAGGCTTCCGAGGGTGGTGGCAGGAAGGTTCGACACCAAAGGGGCACTGATCTCGACGGCGGGAGTCACAAGCCTCGTGTTGGGGATCATCGAAGGACCTCAGTGGGGCTGGGCTTCGACCGGCACCGTGATCTGCTTCGCCATGGCAGCGGTCTTGTTGACGGCCTTTGCGATGATGGAGCTCCGCACCGATCACCCCTTGCTCGATGTTCGAGTCTTCCGGATTCCCAGATTCACCGGCGGTGCCGTGTCCATTTCGGTGGCGTTCTTCAGCCTTTTTGGCTTCATCTTTCTCATCACCCAGTACTTCCAGTTCGTCAAGGGCTACTCGACGCTCTCGGCCGGCGTGCACACCCTCCCGTTTGCGGTCGTGGCGGCCGTCGCGACCCCCTTGGCGGCAGTCATCGCGCTGAAGCTCGGCACCCGCATCGTCGTGGCGACAGGCCTGTTCCTGATGGCTGGAGGTCTGATCGTGGCCGCTTACAACTCCGGCGCGACGACGCCCTACTGGGGGGCGATCATCGTCGCCATGATCCTCCTCGCACTCGGACTGTCCTCTATCACTGCGCCGTCCACGGAGGCCGTGATGGGTTCGGTGCCCGACGAGCAGCGCGGTGCGGCGGCCGCAGTGAACAACACCACGAGGGAACTCGGAGGCACCTTGGGCGTCGCCGTCTTCGGCTCGATCTTCGCCTCGTCCTACGCGCCACGGATCACCAGCGCCTTTCGGACGCTTCCAATCCCGGCGGGAGCGAAGGAATCCGCCAGCCAATCCATGGCGGCCGCCCTGGCAGTCGTCCACCACGCACCCACCGCGGCGCGGCCACTGCTCGACACGATCGCCGTCACGGCATTCCACAGCGGACTTCGCGCCGCCTGCATCGTGGGCGCTTGCGTCGCAGTCATCGGCGGAGTCGCTGCGTTCGGGCTGCTTCCCGGACGGCGGTCCTCCAACGTGATTGTTTTGGATTCGCCTACAGCCCCGCGCTCAGCTCCGGCCCTGACCGGGGTGCCGACGCCGACAACCGACCGGATCGGCCCGCTCAACCCAGTCAGCGTGGCCATTCCAGCCAGCCCGGTAGATCCGGACTGCCCGTTCCCGGCGGCCAGCCGTCGGCCCGCGGGAACCACCCCCTGAACACCACGCTCGAGCCCTTCAGTAGGAAGGGCGCTCCGGAGCATCGCTGACGATCGCGGCAGTTCGGAATTGACCGGAGTCTGGAGGTCCGCTGCGAGTACTCGCGGAAGTTGCTGCGGAAGAATGCAGAGCGGGCTTGGAGCTTTGGGGGGTCGATTTGTCTAGCCGCAATTCCTGTGTCACCTTCGACGAGCTATTACCCTTGGTCCCGGAATGCGGTGGTGGCTGAAATGAGACGCTTACGCGAGGTTCCTGTGGTTCTTGTCAGATTCAGGGTGGGGCCCGATCGTTGTTGATTGGTTTGCCTCCCCGGCACGCAGTGTTCCTCTCGCCGGTTGCCCGAAGAGAGGAGGCCGCATGAGTTCAACGACTCAGGGACCGTCATGAGGGTTCGCCGGCTCGTCGCAATTCGCCGGAGGTCGATGTGCTCCCTGATCTGTATGGCGAGCGTCGCCGGCATCATGTGCGTCGGCACTGGGGCATCCGCTTCCATAGTGCGTCACGCGAAAGTGCTCCAGGCGATGACCTGCACATCAACCACGCCCATCAGCGCTGGGCCCTCGCCGTTGGCGAGCGCGATCGTTGATCCCTCGGTACCCCAGTGCTTTACCTTCGAAGACAACGGCGGCGACACCATTTTCGTCAACGCAGTTGCCACTTCGACGAACCCGAGTCCCACGGTCGAAGTCGTCGATCCCGAGGGCAACCCACTTTCTAGTGGCTGCTGCGACAGTTACTCGACGGATGTGACTGGCGTATACACGATTGAAGTAACAGATACTTCAATCGGACCTTTCGATGTCGTTTTACAAGAGTTGAGCAATCCAGTGGGATGCACGACGATCACATTGGGGGATCCAGCGGTATCGAGCATGATCGCCGAGCCCGGTGGGTTCGTATGTCTTCAATTCGTCGTCTCCAATCAGCAATGGGTCGAGAGTTTTCTGAATGCTGCTTTCGGCCCAATATTTCTAGATTTCTTCGGTCCAAATGGGAGCGGGCATCCGAGTTATGGCCTTGTCGTTGGTGGCTCGGCAGGAGCTTCGTACGAATCGGGTTTCGGCGTCCAGACCCTGCTGCTCTTTGCTGATGGCCATCAGTCGCCGGCCACGGGACCAGTGACGATCACCCTGGGAGAGCTCGATCTTGGCGACAACTCGTCGGGACCGGCGGGAACGGAACTGCAGCTCTTTGGGGACGGGTTCACACCTGGCGAGAGATTCAAAGTCACCTATCGAACCGGACTCTCGAGTCCAATTCACGTTGTCATCTGCCAAGGTTTCGTTTCCCGTGGTCGCCAACCCGAATGCGAGGGGCACATCCCAAGAAAGACACATGCGGGTGCATTAGGCCCGCACGAGATCGTAATGACCGGTGAGAGCTCGGGTCATGTTGCAAAGTTCTCGTTCGACTTGACGCGACGCCACGCGATGTAACGAGGGATCACTGAGCCCGACAACAAGACACACCTGGCAGGGCTAGGCCGACCCCGGCTTGCCCATAACAATGCAATGCATGCAACGCTTTAAAAAGGCGAAAGCGCCCAACACCGCGAGTCCAGTCCCACTAGGAGTGGATCCTCACGGGGTTGATACCCCTGCGCGATGTCTACCGTCGCTTCAGGAGTTGCCGGCATACACCCTGAGCAGCTGAAGGATGCTGGTTGTTCGAGGGTGCCCCTTTCGCCTGGGACATGGTGCCACTCTGCGCCATGAATGCCACACGAGTGGGGCACCGCATACGGCGACCAAGGCCGTCCGCCGGGTTTAGGTCGTCTTGGATTGCAACACCAGAGGCGCTTGCCGCACGCCGGCGATCACCGGGCTGGCCGTGCGCTCGATATCGCCAGCCGGCGAGATCGTCTCGAAGCGATCCAAGAGCTCGCCCAGCACGACACGGCCTTCCAGCCGAGCGAGGGCGGCTCCGAGGCAGAAATGAGGCCCGAAACCGAAGCTGACCTGTGGATTGGGCGCACGGTCGATGCAGAACTGGTCGGCATCGGCGCCGAACACCTCCTCGTCTCGATTTGCGGAGGCATAGATCAGCAACACTGGATCGCCTTCGGCCACCGGTTGGCCCCTGAGGATGCAATCGCTGGTGGCGGTGCGCATGAAGGAGATCACGGGCGTCGTCCACCGCAGCAGCTCCTCGACCGCACCAGGGACGAGCGAGCGGTCGGCACGAAGTGCTGACCACTGCTCTGGATGGGTCGAAAGCGCCACGAGTCCCGCTGAGATCAGATTCCGGGTCGTCTCGTTGCCCGCCACGAGTAGCTGGATGAGGAACATCGCCAACTCCGCCTCGCTCAGCTCCGCATCCCCACCTCCACCGCCGCCGTCGCCATCGCCACCATCACCGTGATCCAGGCCCACCCCGGCCAGCACTGAGACGAGGTCGTCTGCCGGCGCCCGCCGCCGCTCCTCGGCCACGCCGATGAGGTACTCCCACATCTCGAGCTGGAGCGCAGCCCGCTCCTCCTCCGACCGTTCGGACTCGCCCGGGATCACCGCTTCGGACCATTCGAAGAAGCGGGGCCACTGCTCTCCGTCGACCCCCAGGAGCTCGCAGATGACCTGCAATGGGAATGGGATCGACAAGGTCGGCACGATGTCGACGACCTGACCGCTCTCGATCTGATCCACGAGCGCCCGCGCCTTCGCCGTGACGCCGGCCTCCATCAGTCGCACCAGCGACGGCTTGAACCCTGGCTGGACGAGGCGGCGGTAGCGGGTGTGTTGCGGGGGGTCGGTGTGCATCATCGTGGGCGGGTCGTCGTACGTCGTCCCGATCTCCTCGACGAGGATCCCCCTCGATGAGCAGAACCCGATCGGATCGGCACCGATCGACGACACTTCGGGGTGCGTGGTGACGGCCCAGAACCCGCCGCCGTCGCGCTCGACCCAGCACACCGGCGAGGTCCGGCGCAGCTCGGCGTACAGGGCGAAGGGATCGCCGCTCGAGTAGAGCTCCGGGTCGGTGAGGCGGGCTGCATCCGCCACCGTTGGCCTGTTCACGACCGGTTCACACGATCAAGCCGTTCGGGCGCGGATCGCCCTGCGCCTCGAGCAAGGCGTAGTACGCGGCCAAGGTGCCGGGGCCGTCCGAGACGGACTCGACGGACCCGTCTTCTCGCAGATTGAGCAACGCTCCCTCGATGATGAAGCAGACGTCGGTGTCTCCCGTGTTGTCCTCTGGAACGTGGAGTGTGTGGACGGAGTTGGCCGGCTCGAACAGATAGGAACCGGGCGTGACGTAGAAGTCGTACTCGAGGTAGTGCCAACGACCGGCCGAGGTAAACGCGTCGACGCTGCCGGTGTGGCGATGGGTCTGCAACTGCACCCCGGGCTTGAATCGATTGAGGATGACCCAGGTGCCCCGCTGCGAATCGAAGCGCACGACCTTCAAGAGCACGCCCATGCCCGTGTCGGCCCAGGGTGCGTCGTCGTCGCCGACGAGTCGTACGGCGTCGGCGCCATGAACGGGAGTGGTGATCGACATGAGTGGCGGCCTCCTCTACGTGGGTCCTTTGAATGGATCGGATGGATTGATCGACGGATCGGTTGGATGAATTTGAATCACTCGCTTGGATGGGGGCGGATCGGTTGGATGGGGGGTGGGGGATGGGGGGCGGATCGGAAGGACTGACTCAGGCGGGAATGGGCGCAAGGAGATCGAGGTCGAGTGCGGCCTCGAGGGCGGCGGCCGTCCTCAGCACCACGAGGTCGCCGTGCTGGGGACCGACTAACTGGATACCGATCGGAAGGCCCTGGCTGTCGGTACCCGCACAGACCGTTGCCGCGGGTGAGCGGGTCATGTTGAACGGATAGGTGAACTGGACCCAGTTCACAGTCGGCTCTCCGTTGACCGGTGCGGTGATCTCGCCGGCGAAGGGCGCCGTCGCCGAACATGTCGGCGTCACCAGGATCCGGTCCTTGCGGAACAGCGACACGAGCTTGAGGTTCATCATGTGGAACCGATCGAGTACCTGGAGCAACTCCACGGCCGTCGTGGATTCCGCCGACGAGGTGAGACGCCGCAGCAGCGGGTCGACCTCCTCCCATCGGGGATGGTTCGCCAGGGGTTGCAAGGTGCGAAGGGTGCAGGCCGCCGTGAAGGTGAGGAAATCGCGGCCGGGGTCGTGGTCGAAGACGGACTCGAGAACGGTGACCTCGGCGCCCAGCGACTCCAGCACCCCGACGGCCCGGTCGCACGTCGCGCGCACCTCGGCGTCGACGGTTGCGTAGCCCAGCGTCGGCGCGTAGGTGATCCGGACCGGCACGTGCGGGTCATCGAGAGCGGCGAGCCACGAGGCCTCGGGCCGCGGCAGGGAGCGCAGGTCGGTCGGGTCCGGGCCTACAGCCACGTCGAGCGCGAGCGCGACGTCGGCGATGGTGCGGGCCATGGGGCCGTTGGTCGAGAGGTCGATCCAGCCGGGCGGACTGGAACCGCCGGCCGGGACCCGGCCGAGGGACGGCTTCATGCCCGACAGGGCGCAACAGGCCGACGGGATTCGGATGGAGC
The DNA here is from genome assembly GCA_963824445.1 of uncultured Acidimicrobiaceae bacterium. Classification (GTDB taxonomy): domain Bacteria; phylum Actinomycetota; class Acidimicrobiia; order Acidimicrobiales; family RAAP-2; genus Bog-473. Next base: position 742,980 of record CAWGPG010000008.1, read on the forward strand.
CGCCGCCGTCGGAGCCCGTCGCCAGGGGAACCATGCCGGCGGCCAGCGCCGCCGCCGTGCCCCCCGACGAGCCTCCGGGGCCTCTCGATGGGTCGAACGGATTCCTCGAGGGGCCGAAGAGGGCGTTGGTCGTGTTGCCCATCCAGCCGAACTCGGGTGTGTTCGTCTTGCCGACCACGATGCAGCCGGCGGCCCGGAGGCGGGCGACGAACGGGTCGTCGTCGGCGGCGGGTGGGTCGTCCGCGTGGAGGACCGATCCATAGGTGGTCCTGAATCCGATGGCGTTGCTCAAGTCCTTCACGCCGATAGGGATGCCGGCGAGGGGCCCGGGGTCGGCGCCTGAGGCGATCCTGGCGTCGAGTGCATCCGCCTCGTCGAGGGCTCGACTCCCATCGAGGGCGACGAAGGCGTTGTACGTGCCGTCGAGGGCATCGATCCGCTCGAGGGCTGCGTGCGTGAGTTCTCGAGCGCTGACCTCCTTGGAGCGGACGGAGCGCACGAGGGCTGAGACCGACGTCGTCCTGAAATCCATTGTGGTCATCGTTGGTCTGCGCTCCTCGGGTCCCTGGTTCGTGCTCCTGCCGTCATCCGCCCTGCCGTCATCCGTCCAGCCGTCATCCGTCCGGCTATCCAGCGGATGGGGACAATCCGGCGACGGCCTCGGCCAGATCGATTCCGATCGGGATGACAGCCGGGGCGGGAATGGTCACGCCGTTGTCGACGTATTGCTGGATGTGGGCTCGGCACTCCGCGGGCGACCCGTGGACGACGAGATCGTCCACCACCTCGTCGGGGATCACCTCGAGCGCCTTCTTGCGATCGCCCGCAGACCAGGCGTTCCACATTGGCTCCAAAGCCGGCCCACGGCCCAGCCATCGGTGGAACTCGGCATACGCGTCCACGTTCAGATAGGCCGTGATCATGCGACGCCCGATGGAGCGGGCCAGGTCCGCGTCGTCGCACACGATCACGAAGATGCGCGCGACGATCTCTCGGGGCGACCCGGCTGCCGCGTTCTCGACCTCGGCGACGGACGTGGCGACATCCTTCGCGCTGAGCCAGTTCAGGATGGCGCCGTCCGCCTCCCGACCTGCCAAGTGCAACATCCCCGGACGGAGCGCGGCCAGATAGATCGGCGGGAGCTGTTCGGGAACGCGACTCAGTCGAAATCCTTTTACCTTGAACGTGTCGTACTCCTCGGTCACCTTCTCGCCGGTGAAGGCCTGGCGGAGGAAACGCAGGGTGTCACGAACACGGCGGAACTGGTTCTCGAACTCGAGACCGTTCCAATTCGACACGATCACCTCGGACGACGCTCCCAATCCACAGGCGAACCGCCCAGGAGCGGCGTCGGCGATGGCGGCCACGCTCTGTGCCAGGAGCGCGGGACCCCGCGTATAGGCGGGCGTTATCGCCACACCGAGGTTGAGCTCAGGCTCCCATGCTGCGGCGAGGGTGAGAGGTGTGAACCCGTCTGCGCCGTCGACCTCGGCCGACCACAGATCGGTGTATCCGAGCTCGCGCAACCGAGCGAACCACGCTCGATGTTCGTGGAGCGGGATCCCGTCGAACGGAATCGTTATGCCGGGTCGAGCCGGACGTGCAGACCGGTCAGCTGCCCCAACTTGATTCATCTGTCTATTCTCGCAGGTCGGGGTCCTTCTTCGCCCGTTCGACGCCGCCGCCAGGACGTCTCAGGCCTGCGATCGATCCCTGGATTCGTTCCCCAACCCGTCGCCGGCACGCTCGCCAGCCGGATGCCCAACGTCCCGACCTCCGTCCCGACCTCCCTGACGGGTACGCCCCGTACCGCCATCGAGGTCGGGAGCCACCTCACCCCACCCCGACGGATCGAGGGGAACCCGATCGGTGGCGGATCCATCCGAACCATCGGGTGACGAGCCGTCCGTTTCGGATTGGAACTCGGCGTCGTCGTAGGCCAGCGCGAGCTCGGTTTCCTCCTCGGCCGCGTCGCGAGGCGGCACCGGCACACCCCAGCGGCGCATTCCCTGCTCCATGCGTCGGATGACCGTCTCGATCACTTGGACCCGCCCATACCGCTTGTTCTCCGCCGCGATCACGTCCCAGTGGGCGAGTGGACCGCACGTGAGCCGAAGCATGTCGGACACCGCCGACTCGTACTCCGCCCGCTTCTCACGGTTGCGCCAGTCCTCGTCGGTCAGCTTCCACCGCTTCAGGGCATCGTCGCGTCGGCGCACAAAGCGGCTTAGTTGCTCCCCGTGCGACAGGTGCATCCAGAGCTTGATCACGATCATGCCCTCTTCGGCCAACGTGTGCTCGAAGTCGTTGATCTCCTGGTAGGCCCGGCGCCACTGCACCTCGGTGGCGAGCTTCTCGACTCGCTCCACGAGCACCCGGCCGTACCAGCTGCGGTCGAAGATGGTCATGCCTCCCCATCCCGGAAGCGGAGGCCAGAAGCGCCAGAGGAAGTGATGACGCAGCTCGTCTGGGGTCGGCGCGGCGAAGGGCGCGACGTGCACGTGCCGAGGGTCCAGGGTTTCGACGAGTCGCTTGATCGCCCCCCCTTTGCCGGCAGCATCCCAGCCTTCGAAGACGATGCAGACGGGAGGTCCGAGCTTGCCTTCGTTCAACTGACCGCCGTTGATCAGCCGCAGGTGCAACAGGCGGCGTTGCGCATTTCCGAGCCGCTTCGCCTCCTCCTCTTTCGACAGTCGCGCCGAGAGATCGGCATCCTCAAGACGTGCAAAATCATCTCGGGCCCCGCCGTCGTGCCCGTGGCCGTCGTCGTCGTGCCCGTGGCCGTCGTCGTCGTGCCCGTGGCCGCCGTCGTGGCGTTCGACGCTGGATTGTTCCCGCTCTCGACGACCGCCACCCCGATCGCGCTTGCTCACGTTGCCTGTTGTAGCCGATCAGCCGCCCCAAGGCCGTCCGCCTCGAAGCCGCCCGCCCCCGTGCGGCTGCGACCTCCGGCTTCCTCGGATTGGGTCGGCACTGCGATCGACCGAACCGTCGCCGCGATGGCGCGCGGTCCGACGGAGTCGACCACCCGGCGCACCAGTACCTCTTCACCGACGATCACGACTAACTCGCGGTTCTTGAGGTGGCTCACCCGGCCCACCTTGCGGCCGGACGGATTGAAGATCCCGATCCGGGCCCCGACGTAGCGCACCGATTCGAAGGCCAGCGTCGCCATCGCCCGCGGTCGCACGACGCTGGATTCGGCCAGCGGCCAAGACGCAGCCAACTGTCGCGGGCCGGCGCCACCCGCTCTGGATTGGGAGGAAAGCGCCTCGAGCTCCTCGACCCCCAGCCAGGACTCGTCGTTGTACGAGACAACTAGCAGGTCGCACGAGAGAGAACGCACCACCGACGCCAAGGCAGCTGGCATCGTTCGCTTGGAGTTGAAAACCGATCGTGTGGATTCGTCTCGGGCGTCCACCCGCTTGCGGGCAATACCGTACGGCTCGGGGTCATCCCAGGCGACCAGCGTCTCCCACACGTGATAGTTGGTGAAATACCGATGCTGGTTGTACGGCGGATCCAAGTACGCCAGGTCGAAGTGTCCCAACTCGGGCGCCAGCTCGACCGCGTCCCCTCGGATGGCACGCCCCGCGCCCGACAACAAACGGGGCACCCGCAACTCCAGCGGCTTGAAGGACCGCGGCGCCCACTCCTTCACGTACGCCATCTGCAACCCGGTCGTCGAGTCGACCCGGTCCGCCGCCTCGATGAGCGAGGTCAACAGCAGGGGGAACAGAGGTGACCCCGCATACTCCGACTCGAGAGCGTCGCGGACGGCGTCGATCCGAGCGGCGTTCTCAGGTTGGAAGTACCGGGCCTGACGGCTGAAGATCTCGTGGACGTAGCCCGGTTTTCCGGGCAGTGAATTGAGGTGGTCGACAGCAGCCTGCAGCGCCTCCACGTCGGTGGCGGCGGCATCCGCCTCGATGTATGTCTGGGCGAAGGCGTGTGAGTACCTGGCGCTGTCGACGGCGGTGACGTTGAGGCCGTGCGCCTTGAAGGCCTGGGCGACGCGGGTGGTGCCGGTGAACAGATCGAGGGCGGACGTGGCTCCGTGGGCGACGGCCACCTCCGCGATCACGGACAGGACCGGCACGAGGCGGCGCTTCGATCCGAGGTATTTGATCATGTGGCGCTCGGTCGTGTGGTCGCCGTCGTCCGGTCCGCGCTCGGTGAAGGCGCCATCGTCGTTGGTCCGCCGTACCGAATCAGGGCGTGGGTGTAATGCGTCGCCGCCGACCGATCGGGTCGCATCGCCGACTGACCCGGTTCAGGCGTCGACGGGTGTGGCGTAGCTCGGAAGGTCATCGGGGATTCGATCATCAGGCGTCACGGGCCGAGAAAGGGGTCGCGGTCGGACCCACCCTACGATGGGCGTCCATGTCGCCCGGGGACCATGGGGTTGGGACGTCGACGGGTCGTGGATCCGGAGAATCCTCGGATCCGAAATCCGAGACCACAGGGCCGAGAGAACAGGTCGATGGTCCGAGAGAAGAAGTCCAGGCAGCGGGCCTGGAGGTCGCCGAGTCGCATTGGGTGCGCTGGCACCGCGATTACGAGGATCCCGAGTCGAATCTCACGTTGCGCCTGCGGACCGTGCGGCGCATGGTCGCACGGGTTCTCGACGGCACGTCGCCCCAGTCGGGACCGATCCGGGTGATTTCGATGTGCGCTGGGCAGGGGAGAGACGTCATCGACGTCGTGTCGAGCCATCCGCGCCGTGCCGACGTCTCGGCCATTCTGGTTGAGCTCGACCCGGCTCTCGTCGCATTCGCCCGCGAGAGGGCGTTGTCGGCCGATGTTTCGGAGTACGTGCGAGTCGAGCACGGTGACGCGTCGCTGTGCCACCTCTACTCCGAGTACGTGCCCGCAGATCTGGTTCTGGTGTGCGGCGTGTTCGGGAACATCAGTACGTCCGACATCAACTCCACCATCCAGGCGCTTCCTGGATTCTGTCGGCCCGGGGGCCACGTGATCTGGACCCGTCACCGACGTCAACCGAACGCGACGCCTTCAATCCGAGCAGAGTTCGCCGCCTCTGGATTCGAGGAGGTGGAGTTCGTTGCTCCCGAGTCGACTGTCATGACCGTTGGTCACCACCGTCTGGAAGGACCCACCACTGCGTTCGATCCTGACCGACGTCTCTTCGACTTCGTCGGTGACGGGTTCATGCCGGCGTGACGATACGGCTCTCGGGATCGCAAGCCGTGTCGACGCCATGAGCCCAGCGCGATGAGTCCACCGAAATCGCATTCGGGCTCATCGGCCGCTCCCGATCCGGGGAACGCTCCTTCTGGATCAGGTACTGCTGCCCAGCCGGACTCGTCCGCTGACTCCCAGATGGTTCGTTCCTCCCAAACCGAATCCCATGGCGATGCGGTGGAACCATCGGACGGGGCACCAGGGCATGGGGCACCAGGGCACGGGGCACCAGGACGCGGTGCACCAGGGCACGGGGCACCAGGACGCGGTGCACCAGCGGACGAGGAACTCTCGAATGGCCTGCACCCCCCGGTCCGGCAGCGGCTCCATCCGCTCGAGCTCATCGACATGGCGTGGCGGACGCTGAAGGCAGAGCCGGGACGAGTGCTGGTGCCGGCGGCCGTGATCTTCGGACTCGACGCCATCAATGGAGTGTTCTTCACCAAGATCGCGACCGATCACCTCGGTCTGGAATCCATCGCCGGAGTCTTCGTGTTCGGCGCCTCGACCCTCGGTTTGACCTTCTACAGCGGGATGCTCGAGCGCCTGGTCGGCTCCATCGAGCGGAACGAGCCTCCTCAACCGATTCATCAGGTCCTGCGCGCGTTGCCTTGGGGGCGGTTGCTCCTCGCTGAACTACTTCTCGTGATCATCAGCGCGACGGCGGCCGCGGCGGCGCTTCTGCCCGGTTTGGCCGTTGACACCCTCTTCGCCCTGGTCGGTCCGCTGATCAACCTGCTCGATTGCAGGGTTCCTCAGGCGCTCCGCCGCTCCGTGCAGCTCGTCTGGCCGCACTTCGTCCTGGTCTTCGCGATGATCACGCTTCCGTTGGCGATCGAACATGAGCTGCTCATCCTCATCAAGGAGCTCGTGCCGCATGAGCAGACGTTCGTCATCTTCCTGACGAGTTTCGTGTTGGGTGACGTGTTCGGAGTCGCCCTGGGGCTGATTGAGGTGACACTGGCCGAGCGCCTCGTCCGGGGCGCACACGGGCCTGGCCAGGGCCTACGCTCAACCGACGTGGAGCTGTCCGAAGGTGCCGCCCCGGCATGAGGGAAGTTGATCCGAATCCGAACAACAGTGACGCGGCTGACGGCGGGATCCGCTGAGGGGCGGAGGCGACCCAGGGAGGTGACGATGGAAGAGACCATCCACGGAACGACGATGCCGGTTCTCGAGCTCTCGCTGCAAGAAGGTGAGTCTGTGGTCACCGAAGCGGGAGAGTTCAGCTGGATGTCCGACTCGATTCAGTTCGCCACGAATACGGGCGGAGGCATGAGCGGCAAGGGCCTCATGGGAGCCGTGAAACGAGCAGTCTCCGGTGCTTCGATCATGATGACGACCTACACCGCGCAGGGGGGACCGGGTTCCATCGCGTTCGCGTCGAAGGTGCCCGGTCACATATTGGCCATCGACGTGGCACCCGGCAACGAGTTCATGGTGCACCGACACGGATTCATGGCAGCCACTGCCGGGATCGAACTCTCGATGGGCTTCCAACAATCCATCCGAGGCGGCATCTTCGGAGGCGAAGGATTCATCCTGCAAAAGATCGGCGGCAATGGTCGGGCTTGGGTGGATCTTCAAGGAGAGGTGATCATCTACGACCTGGCCGCCGACCAGTCCCTCCGGGTGCATCCCGGTCACGCCGGTCTGTTCCAGGCTTCCGTGACGTTCTCCGTGCAGAAGGTTCCTGGCTTGGCGAATCGCTATATGGGCCAGGACGGGCATCATTTCGCGGTGTTGACCGGTCCCGGACGGATTTGGCTCCAGTCGATGCCCACCTCCGTGCTGGCGGGTGTGATCGCCGAGTATCTCCCCGACCGTGGCGATCATCACGCCGCGGAAGGTGCAGCCGCAGGGATCGGCGGCGCCAAGATCCTGGGCGACCTGCTGAAGTAGCTGCGGAATGGTTGCGCCATCTGCCAATCCACTGCCTGCAAAATGCAACTGCGGGCTACTCGACGTCAGTGTCTGCCGGCGGAACCACTACACCGAATCCTTGGAAGTACTGCTTGAACGTTTCGGCGGTGATGGCGAATATCCCCGCTTCCGAGAGAGTTGTGCTTCGCCACGACGTGGCGTCGTACGCCGACCAGGTACCGGACAGGACGTTGAGCGTGGCCTCGTACGTTCCCCATGGGTTCCTCAGCACGATGTACTTCGCGCCGTTCCGGTAGTCCCAACCGAGAATGGAGTACGCGTGATTGAGCACGATGTGAGCGGATCCGTAGTCCAGCCCAACTGACGCAGATCCCGGTGTCCACGCCATCATCGGATGGAGCGTCCGCATCCCGAGAGAGTGGGAACGTACGGTCTGCCAGATCTGATCGGATGTTACGACGTCGATGGAGCCAATCAGAGGTAGATCGATGACCTCTGACGTCGGAAAGTAGGAACAAGCCCCGTTGGTGAGGGCGACGCCCGCCGCCACGGGATCGCCATAGTTGATCAGCGTCATGTCGGGTTGTTCGGATGTGGTCCCGATCTTCCAGATGGCGAAGGCTTTCTCATAGACACCGGGCCAGAGCTCTTTGGGATCGCCAGCGCGGGCGTAGATCCAAATTCCCATTCAGCTGAGGCAGAAGTTCGGTGGTGGAGACGTCACGGCGGCCACTCGAATCGAAGAACGAGATTGCGTCTGCTGCAGTCGAGTTTGCGCATTCCCCTTGCTGACCGGTCGGCGCCGGGCGTTGGGAGATGAGAAGCGGGTGCGCCCAGGCCGTTGAAGCCAGAACGGCGATGAAATAGCAATCGGCCAATCCGCCTTGGATGGGGTCGGTGAACTGAACTGCGTCGTTGAAAACGATTCCGTCATCGACCCACTCTGTGGTGTCCGGGCTGTCGGGTCCGATGTGGCGAACCTTGACGACGTTGTTCTCGACGCGGAGTCCCGGGTAGAGAAGGTCGCACTTGGTCGGGTCGGTGAGTGTGGCCAGATCCGCGCCGAATTCCTTCTCGACCGTCGAGGCCGAGATCGATCGACTTCCTCTGACGCCCACTGGGGTTTCGGTTGCGGCGAGGGCGAATGGGTTTGCGGCACCGATGGTTACGCGGCGCACCGAATCGTTGGTTGTGAGCGTTCTTGACTGGAGCCTGTGCCGAACCTCCGCCGGAACCAAGGACCAATGATCCCCAACGCGACCGGCCAGGCATTGCAATCCCGATGTGAGGGGAAAGTACTTCTCGCCCTGCTCGAGGTCGCTTACGACCTTCAGGCTCACGTGGCCTGCCAAGCACGCCCTTGGATCAGACATGAGCTCGCCTCTCTCGACACCAACGAATCTGAGGATCGGCTCGAAGGTATTCCCCTTGCGTTGCAGCGGAGTTGCATCGTGATGGTGCCTGGAGCGCTGAAATGCGGGTCGAGTAACAACCGAGTGCAATTCATTAAGGAGCGAGCTAACGGAGAGATAACGAAAAGTATCCTTGATAGAGAAGAGTTTGATGGATGAAGAAGAGTTTTGCTTAGGGATGTTTAGTGCGGCTGGGGCTGGTTCCACTCGATCCAGCCGGCTCCGCTCCTGCCCTCGTTTGTGCGGTAACGAACTATCGCCCTCGGGAATCGACTCGTCCGCCCGTTGTCGTCCCGAAGGAGCACCGGACCGTACGCCAACGGTTCGACGTCGATCCCGAGTTCGACGTGGTCGTCTGATTCGCCCATCAGATCACTGGCGGTCAACTCGATGCGGGCCGCTGTTGGCAGGCCCTCGTGTCCGAGGTTCTCATTGACGGACAGCGACGTGATCGTGAGTACTCGCGCCCTACCTCCAGGCCTGGGAATCTGGACATAGCCGAAGTAGGCGGGAGCGCCGGGGATGCGGATGTCGGCGAGGTGGACGCGTGTCCCATCGTCCAGGCGAGCCGAGGACCAGCACCATCCGAAGGCCCACCAGTCACGAACTCCCCAAGAGTGGTCGCGCTGGCCTTGTCCATTCACCGGGAAGGTGTGATCGCCGATCGTCACGTTGCCGGCCACGAGACAGGGAATCTCGTAGCGCGTGGTGAGGACGTAGTGGTAGGGCTCTCCGTCAGTGGTCCACGTCAAATCGAGGCTGGCATCTATCGGTTCCCATCCGGTGTCGACGTAGGCGTCCTCGGGGCGAGAGAATCGCTTGCACTGCATGCGTGGTACGACCATGCGGAACTCTTCCAGCGGCCTGACGATCTCGATCTCGACGTCGGCGACTTTCGAGATCGAGACGAGGTCGCCTCCGGCCGGGAGCGGCGCCCGGTAGTCGACGCAGCAAATGCCCGGCTCGTTCGGCACCACCAGCCACGCCGTCCACCAGGCGACGCCGCGATTTGGGTAGAGGCCGAGCCGCAGCCAGCCTCCCCACAGGTTGGTGGCGTCCGTGGTCGTGGTCGTGGTCGTGGACGAATCGGACGAAGGGGACGAAGAGGAGGCGACTGAGGACTCTTGGACGAAGTCGCAGTAGTACGACTCGTTCCAGAGCTCGGCCTCGTCAGGCGTATGACGCGCTTCGTCGTCCGGATGTACGACGTGGGCCGCCATCACCGGGTCGGTCCGGGATGCATGGCGGTCGCCCCCGGAGGGCCCTGGACCTCGACGACAGGATCGTCGCGATCGTCGAACTCCGTCCGCAAGGCCCGCGACATCACGGCGTGTTGGAAGTACAGCGTCGTGATGTAGGTGAGCTCCAGGACTGCCACGTCATCGAGGTGACGCCTGAGCTCCTCGATGAGCGCGTCGGGCACGCGGCCGTGGTCGTACACGAGGCAATCGGTGTAGGCGAGGACGGCGCGCTCGACCGGGCTGTAGGTCCCGTCCGGGGCGACCGACCAGGCGGGAATGTGCGTGATCTTGTCCTCGGGCATGCCGAGCCCCCGCATCGACTTTGCGTGTTGCGAGAACACGAATTGGCTCCCGGCGGCCCACCCGGCCCGGATCTGGCCGAGCTCGCGCAACTCCGGGTCGAGCACCCGGGTCGGGGACTGGTACAGCCCGAATCCTTTGACGCAGTGGTCCAGGATGTCGGGGCTGAGGGCGAAGACGGTCCACCAGTCGCCGGTGGTCCCATCCCAGCGACCGGGCTCGGCCACGGGGTCCCGGCCTTCGAAGAGCCATTCGTACATCGTGGTCACGATCGGGGCGGTGGCTTCGTCTTTGGGGACCTGGCGGAGTCGTGGCATCGGTGGATCTCTGAGTGCGGGTCAGTGTCGTGCGGGTGGGTGTCGTGCGGCTCGTCGCGACGCTCAGACCGGACTGGGCGAGACCGGGTCGGACAGCTCCATGGGTGTGGCGTCGATCGGAGTGGCGCTCCCGTTCGGACCCGAGCCGTTCGCCGCGAGGGCGGAGTCCGGAACGGTGCGCGACACGGCCCGAGCGGGAGCGTGGCGGACGTCGGTGTCGTCGAAGTCTCGGAGCCAGCAGGCGAACTCGAGCAGGATGCCGTCGGGATCCTGGAAGTAGATGCTGCGGACGAAGACGCCTTCGTGCATCTCGTCGCTGATGCCCCATTCGGAGTCGTCGTGGTTGGCGATCTCGGTGCAGTCGACGCCGGCGGCGAGGAGCCGCTCGCGGTACTCCTCTATCTTCTCCGGCGCCACGTCGAAGGCGACATGGTTCATGGAGCCGATGGCGCTCGTCAGGTCGCCCTTGTCGGGGCGGTCCGCCGGTGCGCTGATGCCGGGCACGCCATCCGGCGCGTTCGGGAACCAGAAGAACGCGAGGCTGTCCCCACCGCCGCAGTCGAAGAAGAAGTGCTGACCCATCCCGGCGGGAAGCTCAATCGTCTTCACCAGCGGCATCCCGAGAACGTTGGTGTAGAAGTCGACGGTGACCGCCATGTCCCGGCAGACCAGCGCCAAGTGGTTGATCCCCCGCAACTCGAAACGCTCCGTCCCGCTGGACATCTCGGCCTCCCCACTTGTTCCGTCGTCCCAGGGCGCGATGCGCCGGCCGTTCCGGCTCAGTCGGTCCATGGGCTCGTGGTCTCCAGAGAATACGCCCCAATTCGGGACACGCAGCCGGCCGTATGACCTGGCGCCCGCGTGGGTGTGACAGTGGCAGTACGGTGGCCCCGTGTCACCGCCCTCACCCAATCCGGGCAATCCGGGCAATCCGGGGGCTCCGCTCGCCAAGGTGGTCAACGGGCCATGACCACCGGCGCCAAGGGATGGTCGGCCACCGACGCCGGGTTCCGACTCATGAACCGGATCCACAAGGGGATGCTGCGTGCGAGCGGCGGCCGCTGGCCCAAGACCCTGTTCGGCATGACCGGGGTCGAGCTCCACACGATCGGTCGCCACTCGGGGCTGCCGCGCTCGTCGATGCTGGCGTCGCCCATCCACGACGAGTCACGGGTGGTCCTGGTGGCATCCAAGGGAGGCAACGAACGAGATCCCCTCTGGTACGGCAATCTGTCCGCAAATCCCAACGTCGAAGTCACGATCAACGGGACGACCCGGCCCATGCGGGCCCGGACTGCCTCTCCGGAGGAGAAGGCCGAGCTGTGGCCGCAGATCGTCGCTGCCTACAAGAACTACGCCCGGTACCAGGAGCGATCAGGCCGGGACATTCCGGTGGTGATCTGCGAGCCTCGGCCTTCCTGAGGCAGATCGGAGCGGATCGGAGCGAGATCGGAGCAGATCGGAGCGGCCGGGTCGGGGAGGAGCGGAGGTAACGGTACGATTCCGCCGATGTCGATGGAGCCGGCTGAGCCCGGAGGCGACGCGCTTGATCTGAGCATGGCCGTGTCGCAGCTGGCGTCCAACAGCACCGACCTGCGTATCATGCTCAAGCTCCTCGTCTCCCAGCTGTCGGACGCATTGGGCGACCGCATTACCGTGGAGCGGGCAGGCCGGTTTCGCAGGTCCGACGAGATCAAGTCCGTACAGATCGCTCTGGGCGACGACACGCTCGAAGCATCCGTCAAGGGCTCATCGGTGCGTTGCACCATCGGCCACTCATCGGGAGGCATCCGCATCCGAAGCGAGCAGGTGTCCATGGAGGCGTGGCTCACGCGACTCCTCACCTCATTGCAGTCGGAGGCCGCGCACAGCGAGCAGACTCGCCTGGCGCTCGAGAACATCATGATCGGAGGGACGTCGTGAGCGACGTGCAGCGCCCGGCTCAGCCCGAGGCCGAGACCGAACCGGCCCAGACGAACGACAGGGCGCAGCCCGGCCACCGGGCCCGTTCGTCTGGTCCGCCGAGCGACCTTCCCAAGGATGCCGCCCATCGACTCGAGGAGCTCGAGCACGGCCTGTTCACCTCGGACCTGTCGGTGAACGAGTTCCTCCTCGTCAAGGAGGTCGGGTTTCACCCCCTCGGATTCGTGATGGGCTCGTCGATCTACCACATCGGACTCCAGACCAGGCGGTGGGGCGAGAGTCAGGAGTTGAGCAAGCTCACCGAGGCCATGTACACGGCACGGGAGCTGGCCATGAACCGGATGGAAGAGGAAGCGGAGGAGCTCGGCGCCGACGGTGTGGTCGGGGTGCGCCTCGACGTCAACTACTACGAGTGGGGCAACGACTCGGCTGAGTTCATCGCCTTCGGCACTGCGGTCAAAGCCGAGGACGGGAACTCGTACCTGAACGCGCTCGGCAAACCCTTCACGTCCGATCTCTCGGGGCAGGACTTCTGGACCCTGATGCAGACCGGTCACGTGCCCCAGGGCCTGGTGATGGGCACGTGTGTGTTCCACATCGCGCACCGCAAGCTCACCCAGGCGCTCGGTTCCATGGGTCAGAACGTGGAACTGCCGAACTTCACCCAGGCGCTTTATGAAGCCCGCGAGCTGGCGATGACCCGGATGCAGGACGAAGCGGGTCGACTCGGCGCGAGCGGCATCGTCGGCGTGCGTTTGGAGGAGAAGTCCCACCAGTGGGGCTCACACACGATCGAGTTCCTCGCCCTCGGCACCGCCGTGACCAAAGGGAGTGGTGAGGTCACGTTGCCCAAGCCGACGACGATCATCTCGCTCGACAACTGATGCTTGGCTCGCGGTCGCCCCGGCTCCTCTGATGCTCTCCCTGCGTGAGATGCCCATCGTTGCGATCGGAGTTGCGGTCGGAGAGCAGGTCGGCTGATGCCGGAGGCTGGTCCGGGCATGACGGGCGATCCCGAGCCGGGTCGTCGTCCAAGTCACGAACCGGCTGCGCCAGACGCCGAAGCGGCCGACGTGGCGGACGCCAACCCACCCGAGTCCAACGCGCCCGGGTCCGTCGCGCCCGAGTCCGACTTGCCCGAAGCCGCGCTGCGCCGGCTTGGATCGAGTAGCTGGTCCTCCGGCCTCAGCGTGCCCGACTTCGCCGCGTGTCTCGACCTCGGGCTGGAACCGATCGCTCTCGTCCAAGGTTTCTGCGTCATGCGGTGGGGCTGGTACGGCGGTCTCGGTTCTGGATTCGGACGCACGATGTCGCCCTACGTCGGAATGGGCGGAGCACAGACACCGGGGGCCTACTCGGAGATCTACCGTTGCCCGCACGGATTCGTCTCGGCCGAGCACCGGACCTGGGGCCAGAACCTCGAACAACCATGGGTCGAGGAGGCATGGTCGGGTGGCTACCACGCCGCGTACTCCCGCATGCTCGAGGAGGCCCAGACCCACGGCGCCCATGGCATCGTCGGCGTCGTGGACCGGGTGTCGAACGTCGCGGACACAGGCACGACGGAATTCCATTTCCTCGGCACCGCGGTGATGGTGGACGGTGGGCCCCCGCCTGCTTCGGGCGTGCCGTGGAGCACCTTTCTGGCTGGCCAACGCCTCATCAAATCGATCGAGGCCGGATTCATGCCGGTGGCGGTGGTGGCCGCGCTGGCCTCGGTCCGTGTCTGGGCGTACTGCATGACCGAGTACCTGATGGAGGGCTCGACCTCGTGGGGTAGCAGCCGTCCACAGCTCGTCGAGCAAGTGAGCAGAGCTCACATGGCCGTGCGCCAGCTGGCTCGAAAGCACGTTCGTCAGCAGCTCTCCGGTGACCAGCTCCACGGCGCCCGGATCGAGGTCGTCAACCGTGAGCTGTCACAGGGTGACGAGGTCATCGACTGCACTCTGCGAGGAAATCGCGTCCGCCGGTTCAAGGAGTTCGACGAGATACCCCTCCCCACGCCCACGGTGCGCCTCGGATGACCCCCGACACCGCTCGGCCCGAGGGACTCCCAGCCGAGGCCCCTTCCGCCGGCCCCGATCTGCGGTCGGAGATGATGAACGGTGCCTCGGTGCTCGCCGTCCCACCACCTCCATCGGGCTCTGCGGGGTCACCGTCTCCTTCCCGCGGGATCACCTCGGACCTGTCCGTCGACGAGGCCCTGTTGCTCCACGCTGCCGGATGGGAGCCGATCGACCTCGTGTGCGGCGTCGCCGTCGTCTCGGTGCCCTTCGGAGTGTGGAACTGGGGGGTGGGCAGCATCGATCTCGCGTCGGACGCGCACAATGCAGCGGTCGGGGAAGCGGCAACGCAGCTCCGGTCCGAATGCAGCAAGGTGCGAGGACACGGCGTCGTCGGAGTCCGGGTGGAGGTGGACGTGCGCTCCCACCACATCGACGTGGAGCTGGTCGGCACCGCAGTCCGCCCGATCACCGGCGGTGGCGACGCCGACCCGAGGGGAGACGAGGCTGCCAAGGCCATGCCGTTCGCCTCGGACCTCTCGGCGCGTGATTTCACGCTGCTCCGGCGTGCGGGCTGGTTTCCCGTCGGCCTCGCCTTTGGGGCCAGCTTCGTCTACGCGCCACGCCGCTCCGCCCGCATGGCCATGCGGCAGAGCACACAGAATGTCGAGCTCACCAACTACACCGAGGCCATGTACTCGGCTCGGGAGGCAGCCATGGAGGTGATGCAACGCTCGGCCCTGCAGGCAGGCGGTCAGGGCGTCGTCGAAGTCAAGGTCACCGAGGGCCCCATGGGGTTCGCCCGCCATGTGGTCGGGTTCACCGCGTGGGGCACGGCCGTCCGGTTGGTGGCCGAAACCCACCAGTTCGTGGCGCCACAGGTCGTCCTCCCTCTGGACGATGCCGTTGTCACCTTCGACGCTGAGAATCTTCGCAGCGCCAGCCAGGGCCGACGCCGAGGATCAGGCCGATGAGCGACAGCTCCCCGCCGAGCAGTTCCTCGGCCGGCCAGAGTGGGGCCGTGGATTGGCAAGCCTGGGCTCGCAGGTTCGAGTCGCTGCACGGACCCGAGGAGTTCGCCGGCCTCTTCGCACCCGGCGGCACGTTCTGCGATCCCGTCACGGCACCCACCACCGACGTGCGCAAGGTGGCCAGTGACACCGACGCCATCTTCCCGGATTGGTCACAAACCGTCGATCGGATCCGGGGCGGAACGGACTGGGCCGTTTTCGAGTGGACAGGGACCGGCACTTTCGACGCCGGCGACGGCCGGAACGCCCCTATCGAGATGACGGGCGCAACCGTGATCGACGTCGACACCGAGGGGAGGGTCACCCGTTGGCGCGATTACCTCGATACGAACGAGCCAACCCAACAGATCCGCAAGGCCCTCGAAGGAAGGTCCTAATGGGACCTGATCAGCTCTAGCGGGATCGGCCGTCCCCCTCGCTCACTCACTGACGCACTGACGCACTCAGGCACTCACTCCCCCGATTCCGCCACCGCCTTCACGTGGGTGAGTCGGGCGTCACGTGCCTCGTCGAACTCTTGCGCCGCCTTCTCGTCCGAAGCCATCTCGGCGTCGATGTCAGAGTCGGCAAAACCGATCACGCCCATGGACTCGAAGGCGGAGCGCAGATTGGGTCCCCACAGCCCGATGTCGCGCAGGATGGGCACGATGCGCATGAACAAGAAGGAGCGGAATATCCGCAGCGTCTCGCTGTTCTCGACGTAGGCCGCGATCTCGGAGGGCAACTCCAGCCGTTCCCACACCTCCTCGCCCAAGAAGCGATCTCGCATCAGATAGCACGCCTCAATGCAGAACGCCTCCCGTTCGTCGCGCTCGGCCTGGCTCAGCTGCGGGTAGTAGTCACGTAGTGCCAGGCGCCCGAACATGACGTGGCGGGCCTCGTCCTGCATCACGTATGCATTCAACGCCTTGGCCAACGGCTCGCTGGCGTTGTTGCGGATGACGCCGAATGCGGCGAGCGCCAGCCCCTCAATCAACACCTGCATCCCGAGATACGTCATGTCCCACCGGCTGTCGGCGATGACGTCATCGAGCAGGCTCTTGAGGTACTTGTTGAGGGGATAGACGAGCTGCACCTTTTCGTGCAGATAACGGCTGTACACCTCGACATGACGCGCTTCGTCGATCACTTGCGTCGCGGCGTAGAACTTCGAGTCGACGTCGGGCACCGTCTGCACGATCTTCGCGGTGCAGATGAGCGCACCTTGCTCGCCGTGCATGAATTGGCTGAACCGCCACGCCTCGACGTGGCGTCGCAGCTCGCCCCTGCGCTCGTCCGACATCTTGTCCCACCAGTCGGTCCCGAACAGCGGGTTCATCTCGTCGGGCATGCCGACCGGATTCGTGAGATCGACATCCTGGCTCCAGTCGAGTCGGTCGCTGCCGATCCACTGCCGACGTGTCCCTTTGTCGTAGAGGCGCAGGAGCTGGTCCCGTCCGGCGGTGTAGTCGAAGTCGAACACGGTCGTGGCGGGCGACTCGATACCCCACCGTGGTTCGGCTGCGAGGTCGGAGGCTGAGTCGATCGTCGGGTTCGTGGTCATGGGGCATCCTTTGGTGATCGCGGTCGCTACGTCGCGAAATTACACCCGCCCAAGCTGAGGATTTGTTGAGCCCCACCTCCTACCCGCCGCCGATTCCGGGGGCATCCATCCGCCGACATCGGCGGATCCAGCGCCTCCCGCCGCCACCGAGGGAAAGCGCGTTCAGCGAAAGTCGAAGGCTACCTTTATCGCGCCGCTCTGCTCCTGGGTTGCGAGCGCCGTGAATGCTTCGCGCCATTGGTCGAGCCGGTAGGTGTGGGTGAGCATTCCCGTGAGGTCAACCCGGCCTTGCTCGGCCAGGCGCAGGTAGTGGGCGATCCCGTGCATCCGGATGCCGTCGACCTCCTCGACGCCGAAGGCGTTGGAGCCCACCCACGAGATTTCCTTGAAGTAGAGCGGTGACCACTCCCACCGCTCCGGCGCGTGGACGCCGCTCTTCACCATGGTGCCGCGTGCCTTGAGCAACCGGACGCCGATCTCGGCCGTCTCGGCGGTGCCGACCGTGTCGTAGACCACGTCGATGCCGCCAGGGTGCGCCATCGGCAGTGGATTGTCCCCGAAGCGTTGGAGCACGCCTCCGGACCACTCGGCCGCCGTCTCGAGCAGCTGCTCCACGGGAAACGGATCCACGACGGTGGCGCCCAAGCGCTCGGCCAGCGCCTTTTGTGCGGGGAAGCGCGCCGCGACCATGACGTCGACGTCGGGGTGCAGTGACCGCAGGATGGCTGTCGCAGTGCTTCCCAGCGCACCACCGCCGTAGACGAACGCTCTGCCGCCCGGCGGTGGCGGGTGTCTCGTCACCGAGTGCAGCGACACGGCAAAGGGGTCGCCGATCACCGCCACTTCGTCACTGACCGCGTCCGGCACCGGAATCAGCATGGACTCGTGAGCCGGAAGGTAGTCCGCGAAGCCACCGGGAGCGTCCTTCGACGTCCCGGTGTGGATACCCGCCGCGATGGGGCCCTCCGTGAAATGCCAACACAGGCTGTAGTCGCCGGCCTGGCACGCCGGGCAGGGTGGGTCGATCCCGCGTGGTCCGCACGAGAGCCACGGGTTGAGGACGACACGTTGGCCGACCTCGAGCGTGCTGACGCGGTCACCGACCTCGACGACGTCGCCGACGACCTCGTGCCCGAACACCGTGGGGAACGAGAAATATCCGTTCAGGGCGCTGTCACCGAAGTCGTCGCCGAAGTCCATGAACACCATCTTGGCGTCGGACCCGCAGATACCGGTGAGGCGAGTCTTCACCACCGCCCAGTCATCCCGGAGGAGGCGCGGTCGCTCGAGATCCTCGAGTCGCATCGGAGTCTTCGAGAGACCGACGAGCAACGAATTGGACTCGTCAGGAACGTCCCAACGTTCCGGTCGAACGCCGTAGAGAAGGCCTTGCATGTCGGGGACCCTACAGGCCGAACAATGCCACCGTCGGACTCAGGGATCCGCCGATCACGCTGCTGTTCTGATTGGCCACGCTGACTGCGACGAGGATGATCAAGAGTGCGATCCCTGCGAAGCCGACGATGATGCCGGCCAAGGCGAGACCATCACCCTTCTGTGCGCCCTGAGAGCGCCGGATCTGGGACCGGGCGACGAATCCGAAGATCACACCGAGGATGCATGGGAGGGTGAAGAGGATCACGCCCACGCACGAGCACACGAGCGACGCCACGGCCAGACCGTTGGTCTTGGCGCTGGGGGAAGCTCCGCCGTAGCCCCCGGAGGGGTACTGCGGGTACTGCGGATTTTGAGGGTACTGCGGCTGACCCTGCTCGCCGGGGTACGCCCCGGAGGCGCTTCCGTACGTGGACCCAGACGCGGTGCCGGCCGATCCGGGAACGCCGCCCGGCGGATTGCCGGCGGAATCTGGATACGGCTCTGCACCGGGATACGGCGGGATGCCTTGGCTCGTTTGCGATTGCGGGCCGGACTCTGGAGGACCAGTCCAGAGCTCCGGCGGGTACCACTTCCCGTCCGAGGCCAGCCACCATCCCGGGCCTTGCGAGGTGTCGCTCATTGCTTCATCGCCTCATCGCTCCCAGTCCGCTCCGAGTGCCCCTGTTCGCGCCCGCCGAGCATACGGGGATGGGCGCCGGTCTGTGGGTGGCACGTACGCACAATCGGAGGCGGACCGAGATGGGAAGACGACATCGGCCCCGGGCCCCTCTAGGAGCCGTCGAGCCTCGTTGCCGAGGCGAAAGATGGCCCGACGAATCGATGATGGGGTTCGCTACCGCCTGGCTGTCTTCTTCGCGGCTGATCTCTTTGCGGGAGCCTTGCGGGCTGCGCTCTTTCTCGCCGGCGCCTTCTTGGCCGCGACCTTCTTCTTGGCGGGGGTTCTCGACGCGGCTGCTCGAGCTGCGACCGGTGCGGCGGCTTTGCCAGCGGAAGCAACAGCAGACGCATCTGTCGGGAACGCACCCCTGACGAGCTTCGGCGCCTTGGCCGGCGCGAGCACGGCGTCCTTGAATGCCTTGACCGGCGTGATCCGTGCCTTCTTCGATGCCTTGATGCGAATCGCTTCGCCCGTCGCCGGGTTCCGGCCCATACGTGCGGGGCGGTCAACCTTGACGAACTTGGCGAAGCCGGGAATGGCAACCGGCTCACCCTTGGCGACGACGGCGGTCACCACTTCGGTGAATCCGTCGATGACGGTCACGACCGTCTTCAACTCGACATCAGCTTGTACGGCGACTGCTCTTGCTAGTTCACGCTTGTTCATGGGACACATTCTTGCCCATCTTCGGGGGAATTGCACATCTTTCGGGGCAGATCCGCCCGAAAATGTCTCGCGCCATGCTGGAGACGAGCATTGGAGACGTCGAAATCAGCGTCGTCGGCGCCATGTGCGAGCGTACGAAGAAGCCCGATGTTCGGCCATCCGGTCGTGCATACATCGGTCGAGGTTTCAACATCGGGTTGATATTTCAATGTTCGGCGGATGGGTAAACCTCGAGTGGACGCTTCAGCCTCGGGGAGACGAATCAACCTCCGGGAGGTGCTTCAGCCTCCGCTGAGCTGACTCCAGTACGGGCGATCCGGCCGCCGCTTTGCGAGCAGGATGATCACGGTGCCCCATGGATCACAGCACCACGTGGTGGTGAGACCGGCAACATCTGCAATTCCCGAGGTCAGAAAACTGACTCCACGCTCCTCCAGGTCGGCGCGCATGGAGACGAGATCATCGCAGACGAGGCCGATGTGGGTGATGCCGGTGTGCGTGACCGACGGCACACCTGGAGCGGGCGGAGTGATTTCGGCCTTCGGGTATTCGATCAACTCGATGACACGATCGTCTGATCCCAAGCCCACGATGGCGGCCTTCACGACAACCGGCGACGGCAAGAGCTCTCCCATGTCCGCCTGTATCTGATCGCCCTCCATCGTGTATGCCGGCGACAGCAACCGGAGTCCGAGGACATCCGTGTACCACTGCACCGCCTGATCGACGTTGGGCACGCAGACCGCAGTATGGGCGAATCCAGTGAGCACGGTGCCCCAGGCTACGCACGCTCTCCGGTGCGGGCGCACCCATTCTGGTCGGCACATGGGCGTGAAGGCAGCCCAGCGGAGCGATGGTCGCAGCGTGGCGGCACAGCAGGGTCCGGGTGGATCAGCCGAGGGGGGAGGTCGGATTCGTCAGCTCCAGCGCGCTATCTCGGCCTTCATCCGCTTGGAATAGAAGCGGTATTGGAGGTTGGCTCGGCGGTTCACTTTGCGGAGCACGACCACCATGACGAAGACCACGGGCGCGAACACTCCGGCGACCACGCTCAAGATGAGCGTGCGCAGGCCGGTCGAAAGGCTGGTTCTGCTCATACAAGAAGTGTCGTCCCAATTGGTGGATCGTGCAAGAGCCGTTGTCCACGCTCGCGTGTGAGTTAGCGTGAACTGCGTTGGAACGGAGGACCGCGGATGAGTGACACCGATCCGAACGGCCCGTCGGGGGGCGCGGACGACGATTCGCCACGCGCCGCGGGGTCACCCGAGGAGAGCCAGGAGACATCGAGCAGCGCGGGCGAGTCTCCCCAGGGTCCGCCCGACGCGTCCGGCACGGGCTCGGGGTCCGGGCCTGTCGAGGAGGCAGAAGGCGAGCCCACAGGAGCGGCTGAAGGCGCCATGGTCCCCGCCACCACCTCCACGCCTTCGACCCCGGCGACAGTCGCATCGTCGCAGATCGGGTCGCCGCCGGCCAAGAAACCGCGGGCGCGCCGGACTCGATCCGTGATCTCGTGGATCCTCATCGTGCTCGCGTCCTTGCTGATCCCGATCTCGGTGATGTCGGCGTGGGCGATCCGGACGGTGACGAACACCGACCAGTACGTCGCCACGATGGCCCCACTGGCCCGGAACCCCGTGATCGTGGACCACCTGGCGACCCGAGCGACCGACGCGCTCTTCTCGAGCCACGTCGTCGAGAACAAGCTCAAGGCCGCGCTGCCGAAGAAGGCCGCACCCATCCTGGTACCGATCAGGAACGAGGTGAAGAACTACGTCCACAACCTGGCGCTCAAGGTGTTCGAGAGCCCGAAATTCGGGACGCTCTGGGACGCCCTCAACCGGCACACCCATGAGGCCATCGTTGCGGTCCTCGAAGGCAAGCACAACGAGTTGCTCTCGAAGATCGAGAAGAACGGCCAGATCGTCCTCAATGTCTCCCCGAAAGTGCAGGACATCATCGACAAGGCCAACGCCCGCGGCATCACGATCTTCAACCCGGTGAAGGCCGCTATCGGCAAATCCGACCAGGGCGTGAGCATCACGATCGTCTCGACGCAGCAGGTGTCGAAGTGGTCAGGTGCATTCAACCTTCTGGTCAAGCTCGGATGGTGGGTCCCGGTCATCGCTCTGCTGCTCGGCATCCTCTCCATCGTCGTCGCCGTCCGCCGGCGGCGCGCGCTGCTTCGCGTCGCGATAGGGGTGGCGCTGTTCACCTTGCTGCTGCTGGCCGTGCTTGCCCTTGGCCGCAACGTCTTCCTCGAGAAGGTGAAGCAGCAGGCGTACCACCAAGATGTGGCGGCCGCGGTCTGGGATACGTTGCTGCGCAACCTCAAGACCGATTTCCGCTGGATGCTGCTGGCCTCGGTCCTCGTCGCCTTGGTGGCCTGGGTGTTCGGCCCCGCAGGCTGGGCCATCGCCATCCGTTCGGGATGCGCTCGAGCGGGTCGATGGATCGCCGCTGCCCTGCGCGGCTCGTCCAGCGCCCGGGGGACAGGAGCATGGATAGGGGAGCACATCAACGCGCTGCGCCTCCTCGGGGTCGTCGTCGCCGCCGGGTTCCTCCTCTTCGGCGGCAATCTCACGGGGTGGGGCTTGCTCATCATCGTGATCGTGCTGGCCGTGTACCTCGCGCTCTTGCAGCTGATCGTGGTCTGGGCTCGACGCGTCGCCGGTACGCCGAGTACGCCGAGTACTCCGGCTGCTCCAGGAGTGAGCTGACCCAGCGCTGACCACCCTGTCACTGGGCTGAGCGCCCATTCACTGGGCTGAGCGCCCATTCACTGCGCTGAGCACCGGGCGTCGGAGGCGCACAGGGAGAAGCGTTGCGGAGCAGGGCGGAGCAAGGTCATGCGCGACCGGGACGTTCGTCCCTTACGTCCTCGCGTGAGCGGCGGCAGACTCTTGAGATGAGCGCTCGCCTGGAACCGGGGGAGCGAGGTGGTCGCTTGACTCCCGCACACCCCGGTGTGCCGGACCGTTTTTCAGCCGATTCTCACGCCGCTCTTAAGATCGACCGTTATCGTGACCGTATGCCCATCGGGCGACGTCTCCTCCTCGTGGCGGTGCTCGCGGCAGCGCTCGTCGCTGGCTTCGTGCCGCACGGGGTGGTGTCGGCGGCCTCCAGTCGGGTTGCCGAGGTCGTCGGGACAGTCGAGGCCCCGTTGGACGGGCCCATCTACTGCCTCGATGTGACCTGTGGCAAGGGCACGCCGACTGCTCCCGCACCCGTCCCAGGCGTCGTGCTGGCTGCCGTCCTCGGCGGAATGGTGACCGCACTCGCCGTGAGCGCCCTCGCGCGGCGTCGCCGCCTCCACGCGTCCCCTCTTCCTGCCGGCGTGACTGACCCCTTCTTCCACCCGCCGAAGTCCTCCTAGCTCGATTCGCGTGCCCGGTCCACCGGGCCGCTGCAGCACTGGGCCATGGTGTTGATGGCGATCTCGCCAGGCCGGTTCCGACCGATTCACATCCGAGGGCCGGCTCCAACGCCACCAGGCGCCACCCGGCACACCCTGGCACCAGGCGAGCAGACAGCGCGTCCGCACGGCGCCCGCCACGTCTCCGTCGTCAAAGCAGACGTACGTGTGCCCCCGCCATCGGCCCCTCACGCCGATCACTCACGGCGCTGTTCCATCCCGAGCCGACACACCCGCCAGCCGGCGTCGTGCTCGGCCCCCCGCATTTCGAGATTCAGGAGAACTCACTCATGTCAAAGAACTCACCACCGAAGTCAAACCAAACGTCAACCCACTCGCTCGGCTCCGATCGGGCGGCTGGCAAGAACCCTCGCCCCGCCCCGAAGCGGGGCTCGGCGCAAACCCGCAACGGTGCCACCGCTCCGAAAGGTGCCACCGCCCGCAACGGCGCCGCCCGCAACGGCGCCGCCCGCAACGGGGCCGCCCGCAACGGCGACGCCCGCAACGGCGCCGCCCGCAGCGGGGCCATGGCTCGCGCATCTGGCCGCCGGCCCCAGTCGTTCCGCTCCCGCCACCGGGTCCTGACGGCACTGATCCCTCTGGTCCTGGTCATTGCGATTGTGGCGACCATGATCGTGATCAAGGCCGCGTCGGGAGGTTCCGGGAACTCGTCCGCGGCTGGGAGTTCCGCCACCGCCGGGGCGAGGGGAACCGGGGCGGCCACCGGTACCGGCGCGACGGCGCTGGCGAGCAAGGTGTCCACCGAACTCTCCTCGGTGTCCGCCGCCACCTTTGCCTCCGTCGGCGCGCCGTCGGGCATCACGTTGCCCAAGAGGGTCAGCGGGAGCTCGGTGTCCCGAGATGCCCAAGGCAAGGCCCTGGTCACCTATATCGGGGCCGAGTACTGCCCCTTCTGTGCGGCCGAGCGTTGGGCGCTTGCCGTCGCCCTGTCACGATTCGGGACGTTCTCCAACCTGTCGGGTACGCACTCGTCCAGCACCGATGTCTACCCCGACACACAAACGCTCTCGTTCTACCGATCGCAGTACACGAGCCCGTATCTCGACTTCCAACCGGTCGAGGAGACCTCGAACCGGGCGGTGGGCGGAAGTTACCCCACCTTGCAGGTGCCCACGGCCGCGCAGAACGCGCTGTTCTCCCGCTATGACGTCGCCCCCTATGCGAGCGAGCCGGGGAGCATCCCCTTCATCGACATCGGGAACCGCTACATCATCTCGGGTGCGAGCTACTCGCCGGCCGTCTTGCAGGGACTGACGCGTGATCAGATCGCCGCGAACCTGAACGATCCGTCGAGCCCGGTCGCGCAGGCGATCGACGGTACGGCGAACGCCATTACGGCCGCACTCGCCTCCGTCACCGGCAACCAGCCGAGCGCCGTGGCCGATACGCCCGTGATCGCGGCACTGGCCAAGAAGATCGGGGCGTGACGATGTCGGTCGTTGCATCCCGCCGTTCGGTGCCCGTCTGGGCGGAGGCGAGCTCTCTGGGCCTCTGCCTGATCGCGGTCGCCGTGGCGACGTACCTCACGATCACGCACTACACGGACCCGACGGCCCTGGCTTGTCCCGACACCGGGATCGTGAACTGCACCCTCGTCACGACCAGCTCGTGGTCGGCGATCGCCGGCGTGCCGCTCGCCGTCCTCGGCCTCGGTTGGGCCGTGGTGATGACCGGTCTCTGCGTACCCTGGGCGTGGTGGTCGTCGGCGCGTTGGGTCGACGGGGCTCGGCTGGTCGTCTCGGCGGCCGGCGCCGCCATGGTCGTCTACCTCGTCTACGTGGAGCTCTTCCGATTGAGTGCGATCTGCCTTTGGTGCACCGCCATGCACGTGACGGCCGTCTGCCTCTTCGGGGTCGTCCTCGCCGCCCGAACGGCTGCGCCGCTGCGATCACCGGCGGCGGAGGGCTGAGGAGCCGGCGGCCCCGCCGGACCCGCCGGCGTCGGTTGTCAGATACGGGCGCTCAGCCCGCAGACCCAGGCGCCGTGGCCGTTCTCGCCACCCAGCGCTCCACCGTGCCGGCGAGCGCGGGGAGGGGGAGCGACCCGGCGCGCAGCAGCACGTCGTGGAACTCCCTGAGGTCGAAGGCCGAGCCGAGCCGCTCGACCGCGAGCTGGCGGAGCCGGAGGATCTCGCGCTGCCCGACCATGTAGGCGAGCGCCTGACCCGGGTACGAGATATAACGATCCACCTCGGACTCGATCTCGATCCGCGGCATCGGCGCGCGCTGCACGAGCCAGTCGATCGCCTGAGCGCGGGTCCACCCCATGGCGTGCAGCCCGGTGTCGACCACGAGGCGTCCCGCCCTCCACACGTCGGCGGCGAAGAGGCCGAGACGCATCAGCTCGTCGGTGTAGAGACCCATCTCGTCCGCCAACCGTTCGCTGTAGAGGCCCCATCCCTCCGCACACGCCGTGTCGACGAGGACGCGGCGCGCCGGAACGAGGTCCTCCGCCTCGAGTGCGATGGTCAACTGGAAGTGGTGCCCCGGCACGGCTTCGTGGAACGCCGTGTCCTCCGCGGCGTAGCGCACGCGCTCTTCGGGTTTCGAGGTGTTGAGGAAGTACGTCCCCGGTCGTGAGCCGTCCACGGCCCCGACCATGTAGTAGGCCAGCGCCACGGCCTCCTCTTCGGCCGCCGGGACCGGCTCGACCACGCAGGACACGGCCGGGACGACGCTGAACCACTTCGGCGCCTCGGCCTCGGCGCGAGCGACGACCCGGCGGGCGTGCTCGATCATCTCGCCGCGGCTCTCGTAGCGCAGCGCCGGATCGCCGACCATGCGCTCGAAGATCGCCGCCAGGTCGCTCAGGCCCCACACGCGTGCGCCCGCGTCCCGGAACTCGTCGTGCACGGACTCGACGATCTGGACGCCGAGGGCGTGCAACTCCTCAGGGGTGGACGTCGTGGAGGTGTGATGTCGGGCCAGGACCTCGTACATGTGGTCCCCGCCGGGCAGGTGGCACAGACCAGGATGATCGTCGTCACGAGCGGCGGGCAGCACGTCGAGCCGCAGCCGGTCTCGGTAGGCGGCGAGGGCGGGGCGGACCTCCTCCTCGACGATCGCGGCCACCTGACGGGCGAACTCCTCGTGCTCCGCCTGGTCTGGCCGCGTCAGCTCACCGGCGGTGGCGTCGTCGACGACGACGCCGAGCTGCGCCGCGGCGGATTCGACCAACCTCGCCACCGGGGTCCGCCCGGACCGGATCCCTTCCCCGTGCCGCTCGGCCACGGTCGCCAGAAGCGCGGGGAGCTCGTCGCAGCCGCGCGAGGTAGCCCTCCCTCCGCTCGGACGTGTCGAGCGGCACCCTGGGCAGGCATGCGAGAACGGCTCCCACCGGAGCGACGAACGTGCCGCAGACGGTGAACTCGGTCAGATGGACCCCGGCCGCGCCGGCCATACCGTTCGACATTTGCCGCACGAAGTCGAGGGTCTGGTGCTCGGTCTCGCCGAGATCGTCATCCGGCAGATCGGCGGCACGCTCGGAGACGGACGCGAGCCGGGCCTCGACCGAACGCTCGCCTTCAGCGCTCAGGTCCGGGAGCCGGTCGTCGTAGCCGGGGAACCCGTAGAGGGAGCCAGACAGCGGGTCGGCGTCGAGGGTGGTCTGGAGGAGCTCGGCGGCGAGATCGTCGGCGGGCACCCGTCGGACGCTACCGCGAGGCGGCCTGAGCCGTTCGGAGCAGGTCCGGCGGGGCCACGTCTTCCTCCGGTTCTCGACGGGCGAAATATTCTCAGGACGCGAGTTCGCTGACCGCGACGGTCCCGATCGCAAGCAGTCGGCGATCGGCGCCCGCGTCCACGACACGCACGTCGATCAGCGCCCGCGCGTCATCCACCGAGAGGACGGTGGGGATGGCGATGACCGGCCCGACCCGACCCGGTGCCAGGTAGCGAACCATCTCGCCGAGGGGCTGTACCGGACCGCCCAGGGTGGCTGACCCTGTCACATCGCCGGCGACGTCGATCATGCACGCCGTCACGCCGCCATGGAGGATCCCCCATGGATTGCGCAGCCAATCCTCGAGGTCGACCTCGACGGATCCGTCCTCCCCGACGCGCAGACCCAGGTCCCTGATCAGATGTCTCCCGGTTGGTTTGTGACCTTGGCTGTGGTCGAGGCGCTCTCCCAGGCGCTGCGGCAGATGCGCGCGATCGAACTTGAAGGGGAACGGTCGGCCCGTGGCCGTACCTCCCCCGATGGTGTGGCCTTGACCGTCGTCATGGAGCGAGAAGGACGAGACGGCCGTCGTCTCCCCGGCGCGGAGCACCGCGACCTCGATGCGCAGTGGCCCGGCTCTGACGGGAGTGGTCAGATGGACGTCCAGGTCCGTCGTCACCACCCACAGATCACGATCGAGCACCGCCGCACCCATGGCGAGCCCGGTGGCGATGTCCACGGTGTAGGAGATCACGCCGATCCGCAACGAGCCGTGATCGTCGAGCAACGAGTCCCTCACATCGAGCGTGGTCGAGACAGTCGAGTCCCCGGTCCTGACGGATACCGCCCCGATCAGTTGGGACAAGTCGCGGCGCGGCGACGATTGCTCTTGCTCGCCGCGCGGCATCGCCGAACCCTACTGCACCGGCGGCGGAGCCCCTCCTGCACCACCGATGACAACGTCGCATGGCTCGAGCACGACGATGAGTGCCGAATGACGTTTCGACCATTCAACGCACTACCCACGTCTTGGTATGCACGTCGAACGCCAGCCGTCACCTTGTAGGCCGACCTTCGCGTTCGCACCTCGCCTTCTCGATGCTCCGCCCGGCTACTCTGATCACATGGTTCCGGTGAACCACGTGATCGCGTTCGCCATCTTCGCGGCTGCGGTCGTCGCCATCCCCTGTGCGAGCGTGGCCTTCACCGTGAGCCGGGCGCTCACGTCGGTGCTCCGTTCGATCGCAGTGCTGTCGACTCCCACCACTTCACGACTCTGTACGCCGGCATCCCATTGGATCGCGGTGGCACGAAGGACGGCCGATGCTCGGTTCAGCTGACCTGGTCGCATTCGTTCCCTCGAGCGACCTCGTCCGGTCCGGATCCTTCTACGGGGAGATCCTCGGGCTCGAGCTCCGCGAGGACACGCCGATCGCGCTCGTGTTCGACGCCAACGGAACGGCGCTCAGGGTCACCCTGGTCGACCAGGTCGATCCGGCGCCCTACACCGTCCTCGGATGGTCGGTCGGTGAAATCCACAAAGGGATCCGTACTCTCACCGAGCGCGGGGTCACGTTCGAACGGTTTCCGGGCATGACCCAGGACGACCAGGGCGTGTGGACCAGCCCAGGCGGCGGCCGAGTGGCCTGGTTCAAGGATCCCGACGGCAACGTGCTCTCGCTGACCGAGGTGCGCTCCGACCCAGCCTGAGTCGGTGATGCTCGACCCAGTCTGAAACCAGCTCGCGGGCGTTGCCGCTCACGTCGGATTGGGCGTCGGTGCCACTGCGACCGCTCCGGGTGCGCACGCTCGTGGGTCCCACGGTTCGAGTTTGGTCGTCGACGGATTGGGCGCTTGGATCGCACCGGCCGCCGAGCCAGCTGCTGGCGGCACTGACGTCGTCGATGTCGTCGTGCTCGGTGACGTCGTGGCCGCCGTGCTCCCCGTGCCTGTCGTCGGCGTCGGTGATGCCGGAGCGTTGACCCCGAACTGCGAGCCCGTCACCACGGTGACCTGTGCGCCGTCGACCACCGCCGCAGGGTCGTACGCCATGATGACCGCACCGGACATGGAGCGGACGACCGATTCCGCCGCGGCCTCGGTCGCGGTGTCTCGTGAGCCGTAGTACACGTAGGTCTCCGCGACGTCTCCGACCGGATTGGTGTCGCCCAGCCCGGCGATGTGGTATCCGAGTGCGGTGAGGGCATTGGCGGTGTCGGTGGCCTGGTTGTAGGCACCCGTGCCGTTGAGGACCGAAACGGACACCGCCGATGAAGCAGGAAGCGGTTTGCCGGTCATGGAGTCGGTCGTGGCCCCGATTCCGAGGAGCTGCTCGATGGAGGCCAGGTCCTGGGCCTCGGCGGGGAACTCGACATCACCGTAGTTGGATCCCTTGTAGACGAGCCCGCCGTTCCCCTCCGGATCGGAAACCACCTGGACTGGGAGCGTCAGTTGGGGTACGGAGTTGATGTCGACCCCGTGGAAGTCCAAGACGAGGTTCACCATGTCGCTCACGGGCCACGTCTGATCGAACGTCAGGTCGGCCTTCACCGAGTTGATCAGGGTGAAGTCGGAGACGGGGTTGCTGAGGCCCTGGCTGGCGGCGGCGCCGGCGAGCACGCGTAGGAACTCATGGTCTCTGCGTATCCGCGCCAGGTCGCTCTGGGCTTCCGGCTGCCAGGAGTAGGGATCGTTGGGATTGGACTGCGACGTCTCGTAGCGCAGGTGACGGGCCCGGACGACCTGGAGCGCCTGGGTGCCGTTCAGATGGACGCACGCAGCCTTCTTCTGGTTGAGACCGGAGCTGACGGGTTGGCTTCCGTCGGGCCCGCCGCCGGTCGGGGCCCAATCGAAGACGGCGTCCGGGAACGCCATGTTGATACCGCCGAGCGCGGTGACGATGTTGGAGAACTGGTCGAAGTTGAGAGAGACGGCGTGCTGGATCGGGATGCCGAGGTCCTCTTCGATCGCGGCGACGACCTGGGTGAGTCCTTGGTACAGGCTGGCGTCGATTTTGTACGGTCCGTTGTTGCGGGCGTTCGGCACGAAGAGGTCGCGGGGGATGGAGAGCAATGCCAGACGATGATGGGCGGGATCGGCGTGGAGGATCATCATGACGTCGCTGTTGACGCCGCTGATTCCCTGCGAGCACAGGCCGTAGGCCGGATTCTGGACGGAAAGGCCGCAACGGGTCGTCGAACCCACCATCAAGATGTTCTCCGTGCCCTGCTCCGGCCCGGACTTGAAGGCCGAGTGGAGCCCCCGGACCGTGACTCGATGCAGGTCGTGGGTCAAGTAGTAGACGTAGCCGGCTCCCGCCAGCACGATGACCAGCACGGCAGCGAGACCGGCCAGGACCCACCTGCGCCATCGATGACGACGTCGGCCGGGAGCATGACGTGCGCCACCGCCTCTCTTCGTGCCGGCGCGCTCGATGTCGTGTCCGAGCTGGTCCAACCCGCTGAGGGCGCTCGGTGAGTCGGGGCGAGGACCGTCGGGTGGATCAGGTTGTCCCTCGTCATCCCCGCGAGCGTTCACGTATCACCATGTGGTCATCGACCGATCGGCCTCTCCGTCACGAGAGACCGCAACGGCGACGCCCCGATGGGCACAGCGTATTCCGACGATCAACTCCTTCGGAGTCACCGGGCTCACCTGGAGTTCCATATCCGACTCGAGACTTCGGACACCTTCTCAGCCATCGCACAGAGGGCATTCAGATTTGAGGCTTCGGCGGCCGTGCGTACGCGGGAATGTGCGGAAGGCGGCAGGCGCGAGGATTGCGCGCGCCGAGCCTCCGAATTGGATTCGCGTTCCGGTCGATCCAATCCGTCGACGCTCCCGCTACCTCATGTCGGACGGGCAGTCCAATCATCGGTGCTCTCCAAATGGGCGAATGAAGGCTGCGCTGCATCACTGTGGACGGATCGCTTCTTGTGACATCGCTGACCCCGAGCGGTCGGTCGACTGATGTCTCAGAGCCATGTCGCAGGACTGGTCGCCGTAGGCGCGGGAATGAGAAAGGGACGGGGCCGAGGCCCCGTCCCTTTCTCGCCCAATCGCTCGGGCCTGTAGCGCTACGCCTCTACAAAACTGCGTTTCAGCGTTAGGCGAACACGATCGAGCTCGAGACTGGGTCGAACGTCGCGCTGGTGATGACGATCGACGTGTTCCCCCCAGCCTCTGAAGTGACGTCGTTCACGAAGTTGCCGGTCGTGTTCGGCCCAGCGTCTGTGTCAAAGCAGGCCGTGATGTCCGTCGACTTGCCGGACTGCGAGGCCGGCATCGTGAGGTGTCCGGTAAGCACGAAGCCTGCTTCCCCGGCCGCGCAGCTTCCACAGCCAGCTGTGGTTGTAGAGCACGCGCCGGTGTTCGCAGCGACGTAGGTCGTACCCTTGTCCGTCCAACTCGTGGTCTTCACGTCCTTGTTCAGGGTCCCGCCGCCGCTCAAGAACTGGGTGACCGAGTCGTACACGAACTCGCCAGACGGGCACGGTGACGGCGGGCTCGTGTCGTTCTGGCAGAGCAGCGTGCTCTTGGACTTGACCTTGCTCGCCGCCACGGTTCCGGTGCCGACCTTCGCTCCGGTGCAGGTGATCGCCCCCGACGACACCGAGGCGGTCGACTTCGCGCTCACCTGGGCCGCTCCGAGGTCGGAGAGCCCTGGCGAAGCAAAGGTCACCGTCTGTGGCGACCCTCCGGGAGTTCCGGTACACGTCGTCGTTTTCGCCGCCCAGGCGCTCCCGGATGTCGCGACTTGTACGACACCGAACGAAAGGACAGGCACGGAGCACAAGACAACCCCTGCCATGAGTTTACGCAACACTAAATTCCCTCCCCTAGCTTTTGCATGAAACCCACGGGCGGTCCGCTTCTCTTCCCCCCGGATCGAAGACGTCTTCCTCCAGATCGAAGACCTCTCACCCGTGCGCCGACCTTCGGCGCGGACAGCTTGGCACAACCGTCTCAGATTTGCACCGGACCCGTGCCACGAGCTTGCCCAACTCGAAGTCTGCCGACGTCGTCAAGCAGCGCGGAAGGCTGATCACCTCGGGTCCCCCTGTCCATCTTTCAATCGTGCGGCGACCGCGTAGAACGCGACGAGAGATGTTCGAGTGCGACATGTGTGCCACGCATAGGCGACGACATGCGCCGCCCTTCTGTTTGAGACGCGTTTCTCGGATCAGGAATTCTCGTCGCTTCATGACGCCTGACCGACGAGCGGCTCGTAAAGTCCTGGTGTGTGCGTGTGTTGTTCGAAATTGGAAGAGGGACGGGGCCGAAGCCCCGTCCCTCTTCTCAGCCCGATTGCTCGGGCCTACAGCAATGCAGCCGGGTTGCCTTAGGCGAACTCGATCGTGCTGTTCGCTGCGTCGAGTGTCGCTGTCCCAATGACGATGGTGTTGTTCCCGCCGGCCTCGGCAGTGACGTCGGCGGCGAAGTTACCGGTCGTGTTCATCCCACCGGTTCCATTACCGTCCCCGAGGAGGCAAGCCGTGACTTCAGACGACTTGCCAACCTGCGACGCCGGAGCGGTCAGAGTGCCGGTGAGGACGAAGCCCACTTCGCCCGCCGGGCAGTTACCGGGACCAGTGCCAGTTCCAACGGCCGGCGACCCAGTGTTCTTCGTCTTGTAGGTGGTCGTCCCGATGCTGAACGATGTCACCTTGTCAGACTGGTACAGGGTGCCCATCGAGGCTGCAAGCTGGGCAACCGAGTCGTATACGAACTCGCCCGTCGGACATGGGCTCGGCGGGTTCGAGTCGTTCTGGCACAAGGTTGTGCTAGTGGACTTGATCTTCGACGCGAGAAGCGATCCCTTCTTCGACTTTGTGCCAGTGACGCAATTGAGCGGCGCGGTGCCCGTCTTGGTCGTCGACTTGGCACTCACCTGAGCGGTGCCCAAGTTCGAGAGTCCGGGCGTCGCGAAGCTCACAACTGCCCCCGCACCCGAACCCGAACATACCGTGCTTCCCGCTGCTCCAGCGGTTCCGGTGGTCGCTATCTGTGCGACACCGAATGAGAGGACAGGCACGGAGCACAGCACAACGCCTGCCATGAGTTTACGAAACACTACTTGTCTCACCCCCTGCTTGGTTTGGGCGGTCCGCTTCCATCCTGACCGGATGAAGTTCTTCCCCCCAAGGCCGACTTTCGGCTGGCCCAGCATGACACAACCGCCCGAGCGATGCTTCAAGTTTTTTTCAAGGTTGCATCCCGCAGGATGCTTCTCGGGGAGAGAGACGATCCAAATTTGAAGGTGGACGTACTCAGGTTCCGTTCTCAGCTTCCTTCCAGGAAGCAGGTAGAACAACTGGTACAAAAGATAGAACAAACGGTACAACCAGAACACGCGTAGAAACGGTCACGACTCCGTCACCAGACACGAAGGACGGCCTGGGAGCGGGATCTCATCGGGGCAACCCCCCTTGACGCGTGAATTTTCCTTGTCTCCGCCTCCGGGGCAATGGGCCGCGACCAGCACGACGTGTCAGCTGGTTCGGACGACGAAGCGTTGCCGAACACTCGACGAAGTAGACGAAGTAGCTGGCAGGATCTTGTATGTCCGATGACATCGAGGTCCGCCCCGCCATCGCTGATGACCTGGAGCAGGTGTGGCCGATGGTGAATGAATTCGCCTCTTCGTATCGTCCGCAACGCTTTGCGTACGTGCGGTCTTTTGGCGATCTGCTGAAGCGTCCCGACACCTTGATACTCGTTGCCCTCAACAAGAGCGCCATAGTCGGCTATCTCCTCGGTAGCTACCACGGAACATTCTTCGCCAACGGTCCCGTCGCGTGGATCGAAGAGCTCATGGTCAAAGAGCCATTCCGCCGCCAGAGCGTGGCAACAAAGTTGATGTCTTCGGCTGAGGCATGGGCGCGCACCATTCCAACGGCCTACGTAGCCCTCGCCACTCGCAGGGCCGGTGAGTTCTATCGCGGGATTGGTTACGAGGAAGGGGCAATCTACTTTCGAAAGACGTTCGTTCCGCCGCAACGGCCGGACTGATTCGGAGCACAAAGCGTCAGACCGTCTCGGTCAAATGGGTAAGTCGTGACGTGAGCGAAACCAGCGCAGACACCCGTTCATTCCGTGAAGCGAGTTTGGGAGGCGGGATACTTGGACGATGGCCGATCCGGACGAACTGCTGGTCGAGGCAGAGGCAACGGCATTCCAGGGATGGGACTTCTCCAAACTGGGGGACCGGTTGGTGTTGGAGCCGCCGCACTGGGATTTCGCGGCGATCGCCGCGAACGCGGTGGCAAGAGCGACAACCATGCTGGATATGGGGACAGGCGGTGGTGAGTGGCTGTCGTCGCTGAGCTCTCGGGCTCGCGTCACCGTTGCGAGCGAGAGCTGGCAACCGAACGTTGCGGTCGCGGCGGCCAGGCTGAGGACGCTGGGAGTACCGGTGGTGCACACGGAGGGTGCACCTGACAACCACCGACAATCGCCTGGGGACCCGGCGGGCCGGCTGCCGTTCCGCACCGAGGCGTTCGATCTGGTCACGAATCGTCACGAAAGCTTCCGGGCCGAAGAGGTAGCTCGGGTGCTGGGTCCTGACGGCATTTTTCTTACCCAGCAGGCGCAGTCGGGTTCCGAACAGTTCCACCAGCTGCTCGGTAGCGAGCAACCCGAACTTCAGGAATTCGAGCTCGACATGGCCGTGGCCCAGCTTCGGGACGCGGGTCTGAGCATCGACGAAGCCGATGAAGGGTTCGCCACAACGGTCTTCGCCGACATCGGTGCCCTGGCCTGGTATTTGCGGTCAGTGCCCTGGGCTGTCCCCGGCTTCACAGTCAGCACGTACCGACAGGCGCTCCTTCGGCTTCACGACGGTCCCATTCGGGTTGATTCCCGCCGGTTCTGGCTGCAAGCCCATAAGTAGGCGTGAGAGGCACTGTGCTAGGCACGGGTCCGTGACCGGCCCTTCCTCACCCCTCCCGGAGGACCGCCTACCCCGTCCAGAGCACGACTTCGATGCGATCTACGCCGCCGATACCCCTCCACCATGGGATATCGGGCGACCCCAGCCAGCATTCGACCACTTGGCCAAGACGGGGAAGCTGGTCGGCCGGGTCCTCGATGTCGGTTGTGGCACCGGCGAGCACGCACTCATGGCGGCCTCAGTCGGCAACGAAGCAGTGGGGGTCGACGCCTCGCCGCTCGCGATTGAACTGGCCGAGGCCAAAGCGACCGAACGGGGCGTGAAGGCACGCTTTGTCGTCGCCGATGCACTCCGTCTCATCGATCTGGGCGAGCGGTTCGACACGGTGCTCGATTGCGGACTCTTCCACGTCTTCGATGACGGTGACCGAGAGCGCTACGTCGGCAGCTTGGCTGATGTCGTTCCTCCCGGTGGTCGCTATCACATGCTCTGTTTCAGTGACCGCCAGCCAGGGGATTGGGGCCCACGTCGGGTGACCCAAGACGAGATCGTCGCCGCGTTTTCCGTGGGATGGAGAATCGAATCCATCGAATCAGCCGTCATCGAGCTCACCTGGGATCCCGCAGGAGCCGCGGCCTGGCAGGTAGAGGCCTCTCGCAGGTAGATACCGGTTTGGCGCTCACCTCGTTGGAGTCGCTGTCGGGTCGGAGCTGAGTCTGTGCTCTCTGTCCTTCATGTCGCGCTCTCTGCGTGTGCTCTCAGCTCCAGAATGCTGGTCCGACGGTCTTGGCAGCACCCTCGTGCTGCTGATTGAGCAGATGACTCCATGGGTCTGCAGCAATGATGATCGAGCTGTACCGACGATCTCGAACACCCCTTCGATGGGCACCCCCATGATGCAGTGACGCGCCGGCATGCACGGCAGCAACCCCGTCTTGGAGCGCATCGCCGGCTCCACGACTGGAGCGGTCGAGGTTCGGGGTCTCGAACTCGGTGCCCGTAGCAGACGAGCACGTGCCGGTTGAGACCGTCGAGCAGCAGGACGAGCACATGGGAGGGTCGCTGCGCTCTTCCGCCGGACTCGACGCGGCAGGCTTCCCATCGGCGCTACCGACGCCACCTGGGACATCGTAGGCCCGGGTCCAGGTCCCAAGCCGTAAGATCGCGGCCGTGCGGGCGAACCAGTCCGACGGTAGGGAGGGTGTGACTCTGGTGGAGATCTTCCGAGAGTTCACCTTCGAGGCGGCCCACACGCTTCCGAATGTTGCCCCCGGTCACAAATGCGGGCGGCTGCACGGGCACTCCTACCGATTTTCGGTGCACCTGGAGGCGCCGGTAGGGGAGGAGACAGGTTGGGTCCGCGACTTCGCCGAGTTGTCGTGCGCCGTCGAACCTTTGCTTGCTCGCCTTGACCACTACTACCTGAACGAGGTGGAGGGGCTGGAGAACCCGACCAGCGAAGTGCTCGCCCAGTGGATCTGGGACCGTCTCAGCACGACTCTTCCCGAACTCGTCAAAGTCGTCGTCCGCGAGACGTGCACGTCGGGCTGCGCATACCGGGGTGATCGCGGCCGTGTCTGAGGAGCTTGTCGTGCTCGCGAGCGGCGGCGGGGACAGCAGCATCCTGTTGGTGGACCAGGCAGCGCAGGGCCGGGTCGTCTGGCCCATCTACATCCGCTTCGGATTGGCCTGGGAGGACGTCGAAGAGACGCACCTCCGCCGCTTCCTCGACGCCGCATCCGGCCAACGAGGAATCAATCCCCTCACGGTTTTTGAGCTGCCGATCGCAGACGTCTACGGGAACCACTGGAGCGTGTCCGGGACTGATGCTCCCGACGAGACCACTCCCGACGAGGCGGTATATCTTCCGGGGCGAAACGTCCTCCTGCTGGCCAAGACCACCGTCTGGTGCGCCCTCCACGGAGTGCGGACGATTGCGTTGGGTACTCTGCGAGGCAATCCGTTTGCAGACAGCAGCCCGGCGTTCTTCTCCGGCTTCGCCGCGATGGCCGGGCTGGCACTCGGCCACTCAGTCGAGGTAGTGACGCCCTTTGCGCAACTGAGCAAGGCCGAGGTGCTCGAGCGAGGGCGGGAGCTCCCGCTGGAGCACACGTTCTCGTGTGTTGCACCCGTCGGCGGCAAACATTGCCAAACCTGCAACAAGTGCGGGGAGCGCCGCAAGGCGTTCGCAGCGGCCGGCATCGAGGACCGGACGGCGTACGCCATCGGCTGACGGTGAGCCGAACTCTCCTCGCACCCGTGTCGTACGGGCTCGGTGACCTGGTGGTCTCGCTCCCGGCCGTCCAGGCTCTCGTCGCGGAGACTCGTCCCGCGTGGCTGGTGGCCCGGTCGCCCTCCCAGCGTCTCCTCGCCGAACGGATCGACGGGTTGGCCGGAGTGGTCGACGAGGCCGCCTACACCGAAAGTCCAGGCGACCGCCTCATCGACCTGCGCGACCATCCGCTGCAGCGCGACGTGTGGTGGGGTTCTGACGAATTCGAGGCGACGTTCGGGCCGATGAACATCAACGACATCCTCGAGCGGATCTGTGTCGATCTCGGCGTGCACGCAGACTTCGTCCGGCCGGTCCCCCTCCGGTCACGACCTTCCACGGGTCTCGCCCGCACCGTGCTGCTCGTGCACGAAACCGACGGTGCGGCCAAGAGCTGGCCGGCAGAGCGGTGGGCCGAGGTCGCCGCGATCCTCCGTAATGACGGTTACGAAGTGGCCCATGTGACAAGGGGGACGAGCCCGACGCCTCTGGACGACATCGACGTCGCGGCACTCGTCGCCCCGACACTGCCGGAGGCAATCGATGCACTCTCCGCTTGTCGGGCGGTGATCGGGGTCGATACCGGACTCACACATGTCGCAGTCCAGCAGGGCACGCCGACGGTGACCATTTGCCGGCGCAGCTCGGTGTACGTCCGACCCTGGCCGCATTCTGTGGCGCTGCGTGGTTCCGACTGCACGGAGCTCTGCCGGTCCGCGGAGATGGGGTCCGCCTACAACCGGACGGTGAGCCTCCGCGAGTTCCGGCCCCCGTCGCGGACTTGCCCGTCGGGATCGGCGTGTCTCGACGACACACAGGCCGCGGACGCCGTGGCCCTGCTGCGGGAACTGCTGTGACGGCCGAGCTGCTCCACTCGGAGGTCGGCTCAGCCGCTGAATTCGGCGTGCGCAACAGCCAGCCGGAGGGGATCGGCCGCGTCGTCGTGCTCGAAGACCTCGTGTGCTGGAACAACCTAGGCCGCAACGTCGTGTTCGCCGATCGCCTGCTGCGCCCGCGCGGTATTCGGGAGCACGTTGTTTCCAGAGGAGGACGAGGGATCGCAGTACGACCTTGACGTCCACGCCATTCTCGACATACCCGAACTAGGGATGGTCCTGGTCCTGAACCACTTCGGGACGCTCCGAAGCTTCGGCCGCGCCGATATCCTCCAGCGGGCAGCTGGTACCGCGATCGAACCGTCCGCTCTGTGGTCGTTCGTCGGCGACGTGGAGCGAACAGTGGCGGTCACCGGGCGTCTGGTTGCTTCCGCGCCGCGATGTGACGGAGCGCTCGGTCTGCTCGTCTCAGCGCCCCTCGAGGACCAGCCAGACCGTGCGACCGTTCCCACACGACGGTGCGCCACCGCGTTCGGCGAGGTGACCGCCATCGGGGTCGTCCCACGAGACGGCGACCCACTTGTCGCGCTGGGAGGCGAGGCAACGGTGGGGATCGTTCCCCTCATAGCCGGCGACGTGCACCGACCCCGATGGGAGGCTGAGGTGGGGTTCCGGGTGGCCAGCCTGACATGGCACGACGATGCGCTGTGGGCCGCAGGACCAGACCTGACGGGCGCGGTAGACGACTACGACTGGGAGGTACTGCAGGGCGGTGGTTTCGCGGTGCTGCGCCCGACGGATGGGCAGACAGTGGCGTGCGGGCGGCTGCCGGACGACATCGCGTGGGGTACCGGTGGTGTTGCCGTGGCCCCATGCGGCCAAGGCCTGGTCGCAGCGGGCAGGACCGGCTCCCTGCATGTGGTCGACCCCTTCAATGTTGGGCGGCTCCGCTCGTCACCGGCCCTTGCCGGGGCGTCGCTCGGCATCGCGCATCTCGCTGTGGACGGCCAGAGTCTGCTCTGCGGGTTCAACCGCGGCGGCTACCGCCTCCACTCGTTTGTTCAGCCTTCGGCCGTACCGAACCGATAGAGCTTGAAGTGTTCGTACGGCAAGAACCGTTTGTTGCCGGCCTGCAGCTCGTCAACGTAGGAGTCGAAGGCGGAGGACAGGGCGACGATCCGTGCGTCGAGCTCCGGGAGCCGCCCGGCATAGTCCGAATGCGCTTTTGACGCGGCCTCGGTGCGAACTCGCCTGATTACGAGTACCGACAGCCGGTCCAGGACCATCCCCGGGCTCTCCGTGGCGAGCGGGGCGACGGGTGGTTGGTCGAGTCGTTCGTCGATAGAGGCGTCGATCTGTTCCACCAGGTGGTGACGTCCCATGTTGAGCCGGTCGATCGCTCGCTTTGCCTGCGCGACGTCCTCGTCGGTGGCACGGGGATCACGAGTGGCATCTTCGAGGTCCCACTGCTCCAGATTGGAGCCGACCAAATCCGCAACGAATGTCACCCAAGGGATCGGGTTCGCGCTCGCGTTCCGCCCTCCTTTGGCCGCTTGCTCCATTTCGATGACGAGCTCTGCCGCGGTCGGAAACGACCGGAGGTCACTCATGTGCGATCCTGAACAAAGCGCAGAATGGTCCGAGACACCAACGAGCCATGGCCCAGCGCGTTCGAGACGCGCCAGTAGGCCTGACTCACCACATCTCCAGCGGCGAATACGCCCGGACAAGAAGTGGCCAGGTGCTCGTCGGTGATGATGAACCCGCGGCGATCGAGGTCGATCTGGCCGCGGAACACGTCTGTGCACGGATCGCGAGAGATCTTGACCACCAACCCACCCGCGGGAAGGGTTCGGCGTTCTCCCGATGCGGTGTGGACCAGGACGACCTCTTCAAGGCGCTCCTGACCATGTACTGATTCGACCTCCCATCCAGCCAGGTCATCGACGCGTGGCTCGTTTCTGAGCTGGGCCACGATGTCGTCTCTCGCCGTGAGCCGCTCAGAGCGGTGTGCAAGTACGACCGATGAAGCAATGGGAGCCAGCCCGATCGCGTCGAGCACGGCGCTGTCGCCGCCTCCGACGACGACCACGGGCCGTCCCGTGAACCGGTGTGGATCGCCCTCGACGTGATACGTCACGTCGCCTCCAAACGCTCCGTCCACCGCAACCGCGAGATGTTGCGGAACAGTGCCGCTCGCGAGGAGCAACGCGTTGGACCGGAAACGCGTCCCATTCGCCTTCACCCATCCTGCCGCCAAACCGGCGGCGCTCACCTGGTGATCCAAGAACACACGATCGCCGAGCTGATCGGCGCTGCGTCGCAGGCCCACTGCGAGGTCCCGGCCGTCGGCATACCGTCCCGTCGCGACGTTCTTGACCGGGTGCGTGATCTCGGCCAGCTGTCCACCGAGCGCATCGGTCGCCTCGAGCAGGACGACGTCGAGCTGGATGTCACCGCATTCGAGAGCGGCGCTGACGCCGGCTGCGCCTCCTCCGACGATCACGACGTCGTGTTGACGTTCCGGCATGATCGCTCCGATCAGTGGTCCAGTAAGTTCAGGTCGGCGATGCCGAAGGTCGACCCAAGGATCTCAGCATTATTAGCGTACGGACCGTCAGCTCAACCCACGGCACAGATAGTGCGTGCAGGAGCAGGCCGATCCGGGCGGCCTGGGCGCCATAGGGGTTCGCCCCCCGAACATCATTGGCGGCACGGGACACCCGTACGGGCGTTCTGTGACACGTCAATGACCTTTGGCACTAGCGCGATGAAGCCAACCAGCAGACGCTGAAATTGTGAATATTGAAAAGCCGAAGGGTCGCTGGTGTCCTCTCGGAGTCTGAAGAGGGAGGTTGTCAAATGACCGATACGCCGCCGCCTCCTGGTGCGTGGACGACATCTGGTATCGCAGCGCCATACCCGGCCCGCCTTGAGATCGCCTATCCCGACCGACTGAACCGTGTCACGACCGCGTTCCGACTTGTCCTCGTCATCCCAATCGCGATCGTGGCAGTCGTCCTGACCGGCGCCGGCACCGTGTCCACAGGCAGGAGCACAACTACGACATCGGCCAGTATTACGGGTGGTCTCTTCGTGGCCACGCTATTGCTCATCTTGTTCCGACGGCGATATCCGCGATGGTGGTTCGACTTCGCACTCGAACTAACCCGCTTCACGACTCGCATCGGGGCCTATCTGGCATTACTCACCGACAAGTACCCTTCGACAGTCGAACACCAGACCGTCGCCCTTGACCTGGACTATCCGGACGTCGAGCGAGACCTGAACCGCGGTCTCCCGCTGGTGAAATGGTTTCTGGCCATCCCCCATTACATCCTGCTGTTCTTCCTTGGAATCGGAGCGGTCGTCTCCGTTGTTGTTGCTTGGTTTGCCGTCCTATTTACTGGCCGGTATCCCCGAACGCTATTTGATTATGTTGTCGGCGTTGCACGATGGGGATTGCGCGTCGAGGCGTATGCATTCCTGCTCATTACCGATCGGTACCCGCCGTTCTCCTTACGCTGAGAAGGCTGGACCGCCGTTCGTGACGTCGCCGAGAAAATCGTTCGGATCGCCTACCCGTTCGCCGAGACCGCCGCAGACGGGGTATTGGGGTGATGCTTTGCATATATGTTTGGCCCATTCACCCGGAGCAATCCAGGGACCCAAGCGGTCGCCTCGGTCGAGCCTGAGGTCGTCGGCGGCATCTATACACACCACGAAACCAGTACGGCCGGCTGCTCAAGGCTCATGTCGGTCGAGCTCCACCAACACCGAGGGCCTCCTTCGGATCTGTCGACCACTGCGTCAACAGGGAGAAGTGACAACCGCTATTGGTGCCACCGTTCGACGATCATCCTCATGCCAGGTGACGTGCGAAGAAATCGAGCGTACGTGACCAAGCCAGCTGTGCCGCAGCCTCGTTGTACATCGATGGAGCGTCCCAGTTGCTGAAGGCGTGCCCGGCCTCATAGCGGAAGAATTCGGTGCCGGATCGCCCGGATACCGCGTCCTCAACCGTTGCAATGTTCTCGGCTGGGATGAAGGGGTCATTGTTTCCATAGTGGAATGCGGTTGGGCAGTCGAGACGGGAGACCTGATCGATCATGCCGTTGATCGCCGAGCCGTAGTAGCAAACGGCCGCATCGATCCCGTGACCATCGACCCGGCTTTGGGTGGCGGCGGCGAACGCGAGGCCGCCACCAAGGCAGAAACCCACAGCCCCGATCTTGCCTGTGCATTCGGGCATGGCCAGAAGGTGAGCATGGCAAGCTGTGATGTCTCCGACTGATCCGGCGAAATCAAATCGCTGGACCATCTCGAACGCGTCCGTCATCCCGGACTCGTCCTTACGCTCGAAGCGGCGCTCAATCCGCCAGAACATGTCGGGTGCCAGTGTCGTGTAACCAGCTTCAGCGAGTCGCTCGGCGACCTGTCGAATGTTGTCGTTGACTCCAAAGATTTCCTGAAACAGCAAGATGCCTGGACCCCTGCCCGATTCGGGAACCGCGCAGAAGGCATCGAATTGGGCGTCGCCAGTGGCGATGGACTCGTATCTGGTGGTCAGGCTCACGCAACGATCATCTCATTCGCGCTCTTGGGCCGCACGGAGGTGGGCGCTACGCCGGGATATGACTACATCCAACCCAGTCGCTAACGACGGTCAGATCATCGACACCAGACATATGGTGAGGGCGATGGTGTTGGTTGCCCTGGCGGAGCGTGGGGGCGTCCCTTTTGACATTGGGGTGGGCCCGCCTGTCCGAGGCCGTCCCTCCTGCTTGGTTGCGTGCGCTGATGGAGGCGCGGCCGTCGGCCTGGCAGCCACTGCCCGAAGAAGAAGGCGTCGTTCGGCAAGGTGGTTACGCCGCCCATGCTGGAGGACACCACGGATGACTCGGTTGTCGCTCTGGCCCACGGCCTGATCAGCTCCCTGGACCCTGTCGTCGCAGCCAACGCGCCGCTTCCGTCGTTCAATGAGGTGAGCTGGACTCTCTATCCCAAGGGAAGCGGGCATATCACGGCCCACCGTGACCCGGCCGCCTTCACTGGTGTCATCGCGGTCACGACCTTGTGCGGCTCTGCCACCTTCAGAGTCTCGAACGGCACAGATCACGCTGAATGGGAGACCAATCCCGGCGACGTCGTCGTGCTCGGCGCACAGGGGTGGCCTGGGTACCCCGCCGGACCTGTTCATGAGGTCGATCCCCCGGTCGGTGGTGACCGAATGATCATGACCCTCCGGCACAACAGCAGGGGTTCGGGAGGTGGTTACGACGTAGGACCCACGGAGTACCGACGGATATGGCCGCCCGACACCTGACCGAGCCTGGAAGCACCATGCCCCGACCGCCGGCTCGGTGGCGGTTATCCGGCCGGACGATGGCGGTCAGCTAGCGGCGGGTGAGCGTGAGATGGGTGACGCCACTTGGAGAGCTAACCGCCTCAATATCGAATCCCTGTTCGAGCTCCTCGAGCCCGTCCCAAAGGCGCTCGCCCCGCCCGAGGACAATGGGGACGATCACCACGTGCATGTAGTCGATCAGGTTGGCGGCCAGAAACTCACGGATGGTCGACGGGCCTCCACCGATGCGGATGTCCAGGCCGCCTGCAGACTCCTCGGCAAGCTTCAACGCTTCGCTCGGCGTGGCGTCGATGAAATGGAACGTCGTCCCGCCCGCCATCTCAATCGAGGGCCTTTGGTGATGGGTGAGCACGTAGACCGGAGTGTGAAACGGCGGGTCATCGCCCCACCAGCCCTTCCACTCCTCGTCAGCCCACGGCCCGCGCTGGGGTCCGAACTTGTTCCGGCCCATGATCTCGACCCCGATGTTCGGTGCCCCAGTTGCTGGCGAAGGCATCGTCGACGCCGGTGCTTCCGCCTGCGTCGCCCTGTGTGTCGGGAAGGCCGCGGAAGGTGCGAGTGGGAAAAAACCATTCGTGCAGCCGGCTACCAGCGTGGCCGAAGGGCGACTCGAGAGTCTGACCGTCACCGGTGCCGAAGCCGTCGAGCGAGACCGAGAAGTTGTGGACTCGAACGCGTGACATCAGTGTTCCTCCTTACGGGTCGTCGTCGGCGACGGGTGGTGAAACCAGTGGGCTGATGCCGTCATGACCAGCACGCCATTCCTCATGAGTGCGAGGGGCCGGCCAGACGGAGGGCAGCAACATCGTGATCGGCTGTGTTTACCGCTGGCCTCCCGCGGTGGTTACGCCGGACGCGCCCCGGCAGAGTGTCGCGCTGATCCTCCAGTTGGTCGAGCAGCTCGTCGCGTGCGGCGACGACGCCAGCCAGCGACGTCTTGCGTTCAGCTTCATCGGGCAACTCGACCGAGAAGACACCGAACCAACACCTCCACGTCATAGACGCTGACGATAGACGTGGGGTGAGACGCGGGTGCTCGTCGTGCTCCTCGATAG
Source organism: uncultured Acidimicrobiaceae bacterium (assembly GCA_963824445.1). GTDB lineage: Bacteria > Actinomycetota > Acidimicrobiia > Acidimicrobiales > RAAP-2 > Bog-473. The sequence continues at coordinate 787,076 of CAWGPG010000008.1, forward strand.
GTCTAACGGGTGCGCTGTACTCAGCCAAAGATGTGCTCTGAGCTGCGGTTTTGAGTGGAGGCGATGGGACTTGAACCCACGAACCTCTTGACTGCCAGGCGCTTGTGGGCACATTTTCGGGTTAGTCGCTGATCTGCGAGTTTGGGCAAAAGGCCACTTCGGAGACCATTTCTAAGTCACCGTTGGCGCCCGCTGTCATCCCCTGTTATTCCGTGCCACGCGGGGATTTCGCGGGGATGGATCGATATCAACTTGAGCGACTGCACGACCTTCCGGTGTCGGGAACGAGGAGATACACCCATGAGGCACAATTGACGCCGTGGCCACGATCGACCTTTTCGAGGAGCGACGTCGCCGGCGTCGGGCCGGGGATCCAAGGCTGACCGATGCCGACCGGGAGATCCTGCGACGCACATCAACCGGCGACCTTGCCGACGAGTTCCAGGCCGCGCTCGATGCAGCACTTCAGGACGACCCGCTGCTCGGCGGACAAGATTCTGACGAGATCTAGCCATCTTCGGCGTCCTCGCCCATGATCGTCGTCGACGAATATCTCCTCGTTCGTGCCGTCCTTGGTGACTGGCCCGACGCGGTTGCCGATGACGAGGACCTCCTCCTTCCCCTCAGTCGACACTGGCGCCTCCTCCAAGCGCTGCATGGTTCGGGTGCAGGGCAGCTGTCGTCCCTACTAGCCCCACTCACTCCCGCGGGGCGAGAGGCAATCCGGTTCCCGCATCCCGAGCCCGTCCAGGTGCTCGACTCCCGGGTCCTTCTCGACGAGGCGGCGCAGATTGCGGGCCGATGGGGCGGTGGATGGCTTGTCGCTGAAACCCTCGCCGCCGGAGCACAGCACGGACGAGCGCTCTGGTTTGGCCGTCAGGACAATGTCGGCCGGGTGACAGGCGCTGCCGCCGAGGGCCTGGGCATCTCGCTATTCGTTGTGTGAGCTTCCGAGGGCATCCCCAGGCCGGCAGCGAGGCAGTCCGGGCGCATCCGGCGTAGCCTTCCCCTGTAGACGAAAATCGCAGAGCGACTTCAAGCAGCTCAGATAAGAATCAATATCGCACGCGACGCCGTACGAGAAGACGACGGAGCGTCGCCGGTGCTTGCGGCGGTCGTCAACGAGTTCGCCAACAAAGGGGGAGAAGGCAGCTCAATTGCCGGACCAGCGCGTGGCGGTCATTGAACTGGAGCAAGCCGGTGATAGTGCCAAGGTGGCGGTGGAGGCTGACCCGGGCGTGTCACGCGCTACTCGGGACGCCATCTTAGAAGCGCATCTGGCGATCTGTATCGCGAAGAGCAAGCTCGATCTCTAACCCCGCGCAAGGGGTCGGGACAAACAGAGTGAGTTGAAGTCCTTCTCCCGGCAGCGATAGGGGACACCCACATTCCTATGCAGCGTCCATCCAGCCGACTGAGAGAGCGCCTTTTCCTTCTTGGTGATGACGATGTGATACTGGGACGGATAGCCTCCGGCGGGTGTCCGACACCTTTGATTTCATCATCGTCGGTGGGGGGTCCGCCGGTGCGGTCGTGGCCGCCCGCCTTTCAGAGGATCCTCGCTGCACAGTGGCACTGGTCGAGGCTGGTGGCGTGCCGCCAGATACGGAACTGATGCCAGTGGCCTGCACATCGCTGCAGCTTGATCCCGAGACGGACTGGATGTACACCGCCGACGCCGGAAAGGCTGGGCTCGGCCTCGCCGAGGGTCGGATGATGGTGCCCCGGGGCAAGATGCTTGGCGGTTCGTCGGGTATGAACTACATGGCCTATGTCCGTGGGCACCCAGGGGACTTCGACGCGTGGGCGGCCGACGGCGCCACCGGGTGGAGCTACGACGAGGTACTGCCCTACTTCAAGAAGAGCGAGGGTCTGGCGCCAAGCGGCGGACATTGTCATCGACGCCGACGCCCACAACACTGAAGGTCCGCTGGGTGTCTCCGTCCGGTCTCCGATCATCCCCGGCTGTCGGGACTTCGTTGATGCTGCGGTCAGGGCCGGGATTCCCGCCGGCGACTACAACGGGCGAGACCGCCTGCGGCGACGACGGTGTCGTCTCGCTGTTTCAGACCACCACCCGCAACGGGAGGCGGTCGAGCACCTACCGCGCCTTTCTCGAGGGCGAACCTGAGCGTCGCCCCAACCTCACTGTGATCACTGGCGCCCAAGTCACGCGCGATCCTGCTGACGCAAGGCACCGGAGACCTCACCGCCGGGGGCGTCGAGTACCGAATGGAAGATGGGACCACCGAGGTCCTGTCGGCCCGCAAAGAAGTGATTCTAAGTGCCGGTGCCGTCGGCTCCCCACAGATCCTGCTGCTGTCGGGCATCGGCCCCAAGAGTGAGCTCGAATCGGTCGGTGTCGCCTGCCGGCTCGACTCGCCCCACGTCGGCAAACACCTGAAGGATCACCTGTATCTCGGCCTGGTCTTCCCCGCTCCTGGCGTAGGGATCTCGATGACCGAGATAGGTCTTTCCATGGGTCCCGACGTGATGCGAGCGCCTGACGGACCCCTACCGGCTGATCCCGCCGACGATGTCGCCATGTCGCCCGAACTATTAGGCATCAAGCAGGAAGCCGAACGGCGCCTGGCCGAATGGGTCACTACCGGTCACGGCCTGGTCTCCTCCTCGCTCTACGACGCCAGCGCCTGGTTTTCGACGGGGCTGGGCGACCCTCATACCCAGGATGCGCAGATCGGCTTCTTCGTCTGCGGTGACACCGAGGAATCATGGCGTCGGACCCTGCGGATGGACCCGGAACGATACTTCGACGACACCGCTGTACGTCTTGGCCCCCGAAGCCGAGACCATCATCTTGTTGGCGAACCCCGTACAGCCCCACAGTGAAGGTGAGCTGGTCCTTTCGAGCGCTGACCCGACCGTGTATCCCGACATCCGGATGAACTACTACGACGACCCCCACGACATGAAGGTGATGGTCGCAGTCATCCGCCGGGCTTTCGACATCGTGGCCAACTGGTCAATGCCTCATTCCATCGGTTCCTGGCTCGTCCCGCCGTTCCTGGCCACCAAGCACGGGCACACCGAAGGGACGTCTCCGAGCGACGCGCTGCTCGAGGACATGGCCCGTCACTATTCGTGCACGGTCTACCACCTGACGAGTACGTGCCGGATCGGGAACGTGGTCGATGCAGAGCTCCGGGTGGTCGGGGTCGACCAATTTGCGGGTGGCCGACGCCAGTGTGATGCCCAACGTGGTGAGCGGTAACACCAATGCCGCCGCCATCATGATCGGCGAGAAGGCTGCCGAGATGGTGGCGGCCGATCACGGTGCGGCCCTCAGGGAATTCATGGGCGTAGCGACAGACAAAATGACTCAGGGCCGCTAGCTCTCTTCGACGGGCCCTCCTCATTACTTGAACGCAGATTGTGACCCTCCGTTTGCCGAATCTGCTGGGTGGGACGGATACAGATCGGAGCGCGAGCTATCACTCGACCTGCCCCAGTCGTGCCGCATGGTGCCACCCCGTCGAAACGGGGCACCTCTGAGACCCGGCCGACGGTGGGGTATTCCGACATACTGAAGCCCGTGATCCGACTGCTGGCGACCGATCTGGACGGCACGTTCTGGGGTTCGGACTTTGTGCCGCCCCCGGAGCACGTAGCTGCCGTCGATGAGCTGGCACGTCAAGATGTAACCGTTCTGGCCGCAACATCGAGGCGCCCGAGAGTGACCCGCCAGCGCCTTGGCGACCATAGGCTGTCGCTGCCTGCAGTTCTCATCGACGGCGCCGTCGGGATCGACTTTCGCACGGGCGAGCGGTTCCATGAGGCCGACTTCGGAGCCGAGGCTGCTCGTGACACGATGGCAGCCTTCCAGGCGCACGGCCTGGACCCATGTCTGTACGTGGACGATCCCGAGATCGACATCGCCGTGTCTACATGTCCCTCGACTTGCGAACAACACCTCGAGCGTCTGGGTCGATTAGCTGGAACCCGCGACCTCGCCGAGACAGCCACGACGATGGATGTCTACGCCTTCTCGGTATTGGGCCTCGACCGCGAGGTTCTCGCGCCATTCGCCCATCAATTGGCTGATGCGTATGGAACCACGGTCGTGCTCTTTCCCGAACCGGACTACGGCAAGTTCGGACTTATCGTGAATCCTCAAGGAGTCTCCAAGTGGTCCGGAATCGAGGCCTACTGCACCCTCTACGGCATCGAACCCGACGAAGTCGCAGCAGTCGGTGATGGCCTCAACGACTTGGAGATGCTGGGCCAGGCGGGGGTTCGCATCGGCGTTCGTGGCGGGTGCGACGAGATCGTCGAAATGGGCCGATTTCATGATTGAGCCTCCCGAGCGAGGAGGGTGGCACAAGGTTGTTGGAATCCTTGAAGGCCTGAGGTAGGTGTTCCCGCTCCCGGCGTTACGGGGACTAACCCTCAGGTCCTTCAGAGGTGTTTCCGATTCGCGGGCATGTCCGGCACCCAATAGCTCACGGGTTCTAGCCCCTGCTCCATACGTGCTCGAGTGAGCAACTCGGCCACCAACCCGGCTTTGGCCGCCACGTAGACATCCATGTCGTCTTGAGCAAGCTCCACGTTGGCCCGCTTCAGCTCACCGTACTGGCGACGAGCTTCCGGATCGACTCGGAGCAGATCCCGCAGGAGGACATGATCGAGATGAGCTTTGCTGCCCACCACGACCAGGTACAGGTGATGAGGCGGCAGTTCAGCGCCGCGGGAGGCCTCGAATGCTTGTCTGCCTTCGACTCCCAGATCGCCTAGCCATTGGTAGCCGAGCGAGCCCAACCCGTCGATGACCGGGCGAACCCCGGACACATCGGCCACCACTATGTCCATGTCGATGATTGGCTTGGCCGCTAGTCCCGGAACGGACGTAGACCCCACGTGTTCGATGTGCAGAGCCAAGCCGTTCACCGCTGGCCAGACATGTGCGCGCATCTCTCATACCACGCAGGCCAATCTGGGTCGTAGTCCACCACGACAATCTCCTCGGTGACGACCGCAGCCCTCATCTCGAAGCTCCCCTCGACACTGACAGCCGTAAGGCCGTCGTCGCTTCCGGCGTCATGCTCCTCGCCAGGCTCCCAGACCGCCGCCTGCCCGGCCCGGATAGCGCGGCGCTGTCCGTCGCCCCCGCTGACGCAACCCGAACCAGTCACGACTGCGAAGAGCTGTCGAAGCCCCGCTGGATGCCGACCGACCAGACCGCCCGGAACGAGATGCAGGATCTGCACCCGAGCCCGAGTGTCGTCCCCGGTCAGTCTGCCGATGCGGAAGTCCGAACCGAATCGGTCAATTGGGATCGACACGTCGGAATCGAATCGAAAGATCCTCACCCTGTCACCGTAGCCAGCACGCTCCTACCTCCCAGGCGCTCGGCGCATCCCCCAGCCGGCGTAGTGGGCCAGTCGCCAGTCATTTAGCCCATAACCAATTCGGTACTCCACATCCAGCCCGCCCCCCCTACCCCCGTACGGCGAAGAGTTGCCAGGTGCCAGGAATACCCTTCAGCTCGTGTTCGCCACGCTCATCGAACTCGATGCCTGAACCAGCGACCAAGTCTGTGACGGTCCTGGAGACTAGAAGTTCACCAGGAGCTGCCATTGCCTCGACTCGGGCAGCGACGTGAACGCTGATCCCGCCGAGGTCGTCGGCCCGGAGTTCGACCTCCCCGGCGTGGATGCCCAATCCGCACGTCAAGTCCGAATCCCCGTGTCGACTCCCGGATGGCCAGAGCGCACCGAATCGCTCGGGCGGGTCCGTCGAACGAGGCCAGCATCCCGTCGCCGGTGGACTTGACGAACTGACCATCGAAGCGAGCGACCTGACGAGCTAGCGCTCGATTCGTACCGATCGAGCAGCTGGCGCCAACGTTCGTCGCCCATCTCCGACACGGTGTCCGTGGAGCGCACGATATCGGTGAACAACAACGCCTTGAGTGCACGTTGACCCGTGCGTCCCCGGCGGACTCCGGTCAGGAACTCCTCGATCTCTTCGACGACTTCAGTCGCATTCTGTTCCCAGATGTGGTGATCCGTTCCCGGAATTCGCTGGAGCTTTGCGCCGGGGATGGAACGCGCCACGAGCCGTCCGTATTCGACGTTGACCCAAGATCTCGTTCTTACGGTGGATGACCAGAGTCGGAGCCGAGATGGTGGGGAGCACGCCGCTGTACGTCGATCTTAGAGTTGTGGACGAACAACGCCTTGACCAGCGCGGGGCTGGCTGCCAGGCGAAAGTACCTGGCATACCAGGCGAGGGCATCGGCATCGTCGGCCAAGCTGGGATCGTTGGTCACGACCCATGCCCCGGAGGGATCCGCCCACGCAGCGTCGCATGTCGCCAAGTAGCAGTTCCAGGAAGTCCGGGATGCCACGCCCACGGAAACTGGTCGATCTTGAGGCCGCCGATCCAGGGAGAGAACAAGACCAGAGCCGACACCCGATCGGGATGTGTGGCCGCGAAGTACGCACACGGAGGTGGCTCCCTCAGATGACCCGAGCAGTACAGGGGCCTCGAAGGTTCTCGGCGTCGATCACCGCCTTGATGTCCGCAGTGCGGTCGTCGATGGTGAAGTCGCCAACGAAGGGATCAGACATGCCGGTTCCGCGCCGATCGAAGAGCACCAGCCTGCAGAACTGCGCCATCAGATCATAGAAGCGGGCTGCCGGTGGATACTCCCAGGAGGCCTCGACGTGGCCCATGAAGCTGTTGGCGTAGACGACGTCGAGAGGTCCGTCTCCCACGACCTGGTAGGCGATATGGACGTCGTCGTTGGTCCTTGCGTATTGAGTTGCAGGGATGTCGGTCACCGCGAACAGTTTGGCCCACACCTGCCGAGGATGCTCGAAAATGCTCGGAACCGTCCGGGCTGGCACGCACTGACCGCCCGCCGTTGCCGGATAGGACGGGGCCCGTTCCCCTCCCGGCGTTCGGGGCAGGGTCATACTGGAGCCGTGATCGAGAGGACCCCGGGGAGGGGGCGTATGCGCGGGTCGAACGTGAGCACCGGTGGCTTCTGGCTGGCCTTCCGGAAGGCGCAGTAGAACCCGTCGAGATCCTCGACAGATACTTCCGCCAATCGACGCTGCGGCTCCGGCAGATGCGGACTGGTCGGAGCGTTGTCTACAAACTCGGCCAGAAGGTGCGGGAAGATCCAGACCGCCCAGGTCTTGTCCGCCTGACCAACATGTACCTCACCGAGCCTGAGTGTGACTTCATGGCACAGCTCGAAGCAGTGGTGTTGGTCAAGACCCGTTGGCATTGGCCAGTGGGTGCAGTGACGCTTTCAGTCGATGAGTTCAGTGGCTCGCTCTACGGTCTCGTTCTCGCAGAGCTCGAACTCCCGTTGGAAGCTACAGACCCCAAACCGCCGCCCGGCGCTATCGCAGACGTGACCGAAGACGATCGCTTCTCTGGAGGCCACCTCGCACTATTGAATCCGGCTGAAGCAAGGGAGCTGCTCGAAGAAGTGGCAAGAATGGCGGGTATGACCGCGAATCCGTGACCTCGTCCCGGCGAACGGGTCACCCGGATAGGACGAGTACGCCCTTTCCGGACGCCGAACCACGACCTGCTCATTATCTGCCCGCCACCGCAGAGATGAGGTCGATCATCTCAGCGGGCCCACTCGCGAGCTGGCGGATCGACTCGCTGGTATGGGCTCGGGTCAGGATGTCGGAGGCCTGCTGCGCCGGACCGAGGACGATCGGTCCGAAACCCCAGGCGCTCTCCGAATCCGTTGGAACGACTGGCTCCATCCGGGCCATTGCGGCGGCCACCTCGATCCCACTTCGCAGGAACTGCCGGTCCGCCAGTGAGCCCAAACCGAGTCCCCTGCGGATCTGCGAATGGTGGATCCAGCGCTCGAGGTACTCCCGGGCGATCGCTTGCCAGAACGGGGACCTCGAGTCGCGGCTCGCCCCGAACAGCCCCACGGGTTCACCGGGCGAATCCGGATCGACGGACTCGTAGTAGGCCGCGGTCCATTCACCGGTGAGACGGAGCAGTTCGATCAGCAGGACAGGGCTCATGAACCGGGCTGTTGCTACCCATTTGTTGTTGAAGGCGTCAAGAAGCGTTCGGAAGTCGGCTCCGGGAAGCTCCTGGGCCATGTACACCAAGCCCTGGACGGCACCATCCCGCTGACGGCTGAGGAGAGAAAGGTCGTCGCCCAAGACGTGAGTGGCGATGCCCTTCACCGTGTATACCGGACATTCGGTCGGCTGGGTCCAATCGTCTGGCGAGAGCCTGGCTAAAAGCTCCAGAAGGGCATCTCGCTCGGGTCGATATGTCTGGAGAACGACGGAGATGGAGGAGGAGTCGAGCATCGTCCACATTGTGACTCACTCGCTGCCGCAGACCCGGCGTTCGAAGGCACCCTGAGATTCCTAGTCGATCTGCCCGGGTTCAACATCCTCTAGGGTCGCCGAGCCATCGAACCGCAGGATTCGTCTTCTCCCGTCAGTGCTCATGTGACAGACCCACGGACGGCGGTGGCCAAGCTTTTCGAAGAGCCAACGATCGAGAAACCGGTCAACCCCTTCTCGATCATTCGCCAGGACGAGCCAGTCCTCTGCAGCGAGTCTGATCCGGGCCTCCGCCGCAGGAATTTCGGCTTCCTTGCCCGGCCAGTCCACCGGATCAGCTCGCCGAATATGTCGTGGAGCGGCGAGGCTATGCACTCGCCGCCGTCATCGAACCGGTCCATAGTCACAGCCCATATCTGCACGCCAAGCTCAGACGGGTCGCCGGATCCGTCTGCAATTTGTCGTGTTCGCGTAGTCACTCCGTCCAGAAGGTCGTCCAGGCTGGGCACGCATCCAGCTTACGGAACGCGCACCTACCCGGCGGTATGGGTCAGGTGCGTCAGGTGGTCCCGGTCAGGGGGCTCGGCGGCGGCCGACGACCGCGACGAGTCCGGCAAGCAGTGTCTCGTTGCCGAAGGCCTGGCGGACGTCCGCGTCGACGCCGAACCGAGCAAGGAATCTGGGAGTCGGCCGGTGTCGATGAGCACGTTGTCGTGCGTCTCGTCATCACGACGCCAGAGTTCGCCGTCACGGACGAACATCGTCATCTCACGCCGGAAGATCCGATCACCGATGACCGAGCGACGCGTCGTGAGCACCCAGTCCTCTCCGAACCAGACCCCGGGCGGCTGCCCACGCCGGGCAGATCCCCACTCCAGGTCGCAGATGTCGAACGCGAGTACCCCGGAGTCCTCGAGCGCACCCGCCATGGCGGCCAGCGAACGATCGATTTCTTCCTCGCTGTCGAGGTAGCTCAACGCATGACCGACACTGACGATCGCATCGGCGGTCGGCAGCGGATCCTCGGGAAGCCGAAGGACCTCGACCGGCACCGTGGGAACGAAGTCACGGGCAAGCTCGACCATGGCCGGAGACGCATCGGTCGCGAGTACCCGATGGCCTGCCTCGACGAGGTACTTCGTGAACAACCCGGATCCACAACCGAGCTCCAGGACGAGCCCGGACCGCTCCAGGACGGGCTCGAGGATGGTCAGAATCCCGGGAGCCACCGCATCCGCGTGGAACCCGAACCCTTCGTGATGGATGCGCGCCAGATCCGATCGGTAGTACGGCGAGGCAGGCATACGACGCAATCGTGTCACAGCGCTCCGTCGTGAGACTGCAGCCTCACGTCTTCAGCCCGGCGTTTCGGGACAGGTTGTCGTTCGCGCGATGACGGACTAGTTCCCACTCGGCGCTCCGCTGGTCGGCAATTCCTCAGATGCGTGGATGTGGGTGGGGTGATGGGCTAGCAAGATGTGAATGCCCGACCTTCCGCAAGCCTGGCGCGTTGGCTTCGATGAGGTTGCCGAGCTCTACGACAGGGTGCGCCCCGGCTACCCCGACGACCTCTTCGACGAGCTGGCCGCCGCACTGCCGCGGTCGCCAGCCGTGGTCGAGGTCGGTCCTGGTACAGGCCAAGCCACGAAAGGCCTCGTTGCCCGAGGCGCCAGAGTGACCGCGGTCGAGTTGGGTGCCCACCTGGCAGCCGTCCTCGCCCGCAACCTCCCGACCGTCGACGTCGTCATCGGGCCCTTCGAGCACGTCGACCTCGCGCCGGGCTCGTTCGACGCGGTCGTGGCCGCATCGAGCTACCACTGGGTGCCGCCCGAGGCGCGGATGACCCGACCGGCGGCCCTGCTCCGACCCGGCGGGCACCTGGCGCTGATCGCGCTCAACCAAGTCGCTTCTCCCGCTGACCGCGGCTTCTTCGACGAGGTCCATCACGTGTTCAGCCGCCACGGACTGCCGGGAACGCACGACCCTGTCCCCACACACGAGGAGCTTGTTCCCTCGTTCGTCGAAGAGATCGTCGCCTCGCCAGAGTTCGCAGAGCCTTCGATCCATCGCTACCGCTGGGACCAGCGCTACACGGCTCGGGACTACACGGAGCTCAAGCGGACCGACTCGAACAGTCGGGCGATGGCCGACCCTGAAGCCCGCGAGGCAATGCTCGCCGAGGTCGAGGCGCTCATCGACTCGCGCTACGACGGGTGGATCGTCCGCCCCCTCACCGCCTCTCTCGTGTTCGCTCGCCGCCGCTGACGATCGGCGCCGACCTACGTCCACCACCTGGAGGACAGCTTTGGGAGAACGGGCCACGCGACGCCCGCCGTCGATTCAAACCCGACCCCGAAGTGCCGGTAGGGGGCAGTCTCATAAGGACATCGGGCGTCCGCAGGCCGAGGCGGCGGCGGAGCCGCCGCCGATGGACCTGCGTCTTGATCAGGTAGAGAAACTGCTCACAGATTGCCGGCGACTGGGATGGGCTGTCCGTAGTTGGTCGGAAAATCTTTTCGAGAAATTTCTTTTGCCCGCTCTTATGCGCTGGTGTCCGCTGGTGTCCCCTCATGTCCGCTGTGTCACGTTGTCGACCGAATTCAGCCCTCCGAGCTGTCACACCCGGGATCGACCCGCCAAGTCGGGTCGTACAACCTGGGTCGTGCGCTACCGGGATCCGGTTCCGCGCGAACGCACTTTTGACCGCAAAGGCGACGCTGAGCGCTTCGAGCGTTTCGTGCGCCATCAGCTCGACACCGACCAGTATCTCGATCCCGACTCTGCCCGCATCACTGTCGCTGATTGGGCCGAACGCTGGTGGCCGACGATCGAGCACAGCGAGCGGGCACCGAGCACCATCAGCGGGTACGAGTCGGCCCTACGACTCCAGGTGCTCCCGTACCTGGGCAGTCGCCCGCTGCGGACGTTGCGGCGGATCGAGATGGAGGAATGGCTGGGCCATCTCCGGGCAGCCGGCTACTCGAACTCGACCATCCACGCCGCTCGCACCGTCCTCGGCATGATGCTGACGTCGGCGATGGACGCTCGCATCATCGCGGGCAACCCGCTGACCGGTATCCGATTGCCGATGGGGTCGAGTCGGACTCGGCGCGCCCTGACGGTAGAGCAGGTCGAGGCCATCACCTCAACCGTCGACCCCTGGTGGCGGGCGTTCGTCCTAGTTCTTGCCTACTGCGGGCTGCGGCCCGGCGAGGCGGTCGCGCTCCGTCGGGTCCACCTGGACGATCTCGGCCGTCTGACCATCGAACGTGGCATGACCGAGCACCGTGGACGTTTGCTCGAGCGTGACACCAAGACCCACAAGGCCCGGGTGGTAGAGGTGCCGCCCTCCGTGCTTCACGAGCTGCGCGAACACCTCGCGGCGAACGTCGACAGCGACCTCCTCGCACTAGTTTTCACGACACCGGCCGGTACGCCGGTCCGTATGTCCAACTGGCGTCATCATGTCTGGGAGCCCGTGGTGGACGAACTCGCCTTGCCCGGGTGGGCGACGCCGTACGTGCTTCGTCACACTGCAGCCAGCCTCATAGCGCAGCAGGGTGTGCCCGTCAGTGCCGCTGCCGCTTCTTTGGGACACGATCCAGCGATCTTCTTGCGGACTTATGCGCATCTGTATCCGGGGGATCTGCGGGCGGTCGCCGATGCCATGAATGCTGCGCGCATGAACGGGCAACAGGGCGCGATCAAGCCAACGAACCTCGAGTCGCGACGGATCACGCAAAAATCGCGCGGGGATTTCGCGGGGATGAAGCGGAGCGCTGAAGCAGCGACCGAAAATCGCATCCCTGACCTGCGGTGATTGGTTGGTGGAGGCGATGGGACTTGAACCCACGAACCTCTTGACTGCCAGTCAAGCGCTCTACCAACTGAGCTACGCCCCCAGCGGCCCCGCCACGCTATCAGTCGACGGACGGACCTCTCAGCCCCCGCGACCCTCGAACGGCACGACAGAGACGGGCGCCATCGAGGCGCGACCACCATCTCGATATGCCCGCTGATCAGGGACAAAGGACCGACATGGTCGGGAGGTCGCCTACCCTGGTGTGATGGCACGCGCGTACGACGTCGGTGCAGTGGAGCGCAAATGGCAGCGCCACTGGGACGACGAGGGCACCTATCAGATCGAGAACGACGACCCCCGCCCGAAGTTCTACGCCCTGTGCATGTATCCCTATCCGTCTGGGCCGGCGCACCAGGGACACGTCCGCAACTACACCTTCGGCGACCTGACGGTCCGCTACCAGACCATGAAGGGCAAGGGCGTGTTGAGCCCCATCGGGTTCGACTCGTTCGGGCTACCGGCCGAGAACGCAGCCATCAAGACGGGGACCCACCCCCGGGTCTTCACCGAAGCTCGGATCGACGAGCTGACCGCCTCGCTCCGGCGTCTCGGGGCTGTCTACGACTGGCGGCGCATCGTCCGCAGTCACGACCCCGAATACATCAAGTGGAACCAGGCCATCTTCTTGAAGTTCCTCGAAGACGGCCTCGCCTACCGGGCGATGGCCCCGGTGAATTGGTGTCCTGGGTGCCACACGGTCCTGGCCAACGAACAGGTGCTGCCGGACGGCACGTGCGAGCGCTCCGGCGATGTCGTCGAAAAGCGCGACCTCGAGCAGTGGTTCCTCCGCATCACAAGGTATGCGGACGAGCTCCTGATGGCCCTCGACGGGCTCGAGTGGCCCCATCGGGCCAAGGTGATGCAGCAGAACTGGATCGGCCGCTCCGAGGGGGCCGAGTTCGACCTCCCCGTGGACGGGCGCCCGGACCTGACGCTCCGCGTGTTCACGACGCGCCCGGACACCACCTTCGGCATGACGTACGCCGTCATGGCCCCGGAGCACCCGCTCGTGGACACGCTCACCATGGCGGAGCAGCGCCCCGCCGTCGACGAGCTTCGTCGGCGCGCGGCATCCGAGACCGACATCGAGCGCATGGCCGAGGGCGATCCGAGCACCCTCGAGAAGCGCGGCGCATTCACCGGCAGCTCTGTGGTCAATCCCTTCACCGGGAGCCCCGTTCCGCTCTACGTGGCCGATTACGTCCTCATGGGCTACGGCACCGGGGCGATCATGGCGGTGCCGGCGGAGGACGAGCGCGACTGGGCCTTTGCCACTTTGCATGGGCTACCCATCGTGCGCACCGTGCAGCCGCCGGAGAAGTGGGAGGCCGAAGGCGGCGGTGCCTATAGCGGCGAAGGCGTCAAGATCAACAGCGGCTTCCTCGACGGGCTCGACGTCCCGACGGCGAAGGACCGCGCCATCGAGTGGCTCGAGGAGAAGGGCCTCGGTGAGCGGAAGGTCAACTACCGGCTGCGGGACTGGTTGGTCTCCAGGCAACGCTTCTGGGGCTGTCCCATCCCGGTCGTGTACTGCGAAGAGCACGGGATCGTGCCCGTGCCCGAGGACCAACTGCCCGTCCTCGCGCCCGACGATGTCGAGTTCCTGCCGACGGGGCAGTCACCGCTCTCGCTCCACGACGGGTTCTTGCACACCACGTGCCCGATCGACGGCGGACCGGCGCGGCGCGAGACGGACACCATGGACACGTTCATCGACTCGTCCTGGTATTTCTTACGGTTCTCCGATCCGTGGAACGCCGACCAGCCGTTCGATCCCGAAGCGGCGCGCCACTTCATGCCCGTCGACCAGTACATCGGTGGGATCGAGCACGCCATCCTTCACCTCTTGTACGCGCGCTTCTTCACGCGGGCGCTGATCGACGTGGGGTTGGCACCCGGTCTCGGGCGCGAGCCCTTCACGCATTACCTGGCCCAAGGCATGATCCGCATGGACGGGACGAAGATGTCCAAGTCCAAGGGCAACCTCATCACGCCGGAGCACTACTTCGAGACGGTCGGGGCCGACGCCCTCCGTCTCTTCCATCTCTTCGCCGGGCCACCGTTCGACGACATGGACTGGTCGGACCAGACGGATCAGATCATCGAGGGTTGCGGGAAGTTTCTCGATCGGCTGTGGAAGACGTGCACGACCCAGCCCGCGCACCTCCGCACCGGCGAGCCGGCAGCAGGTGACCGGGCGGTTCGCCAAGCGGTGCACCGGACGATCTCGGACGTCAGCCGTGACATCGAGCGGTGGTCGTACAACACCGCGGTGGCGCACTGCCAGGAGCTGCTCAACCTCGTGCAGCGTTACGGCCGAGGGAGCGAATCGGAACCGGGAGGCAACGGCGCGGCGGCACGAGCTGCAGACGGCACGTCCCAAGGACCGCACGCCGATGTGTGGGACGAGGCGCTCGACGGCCTCCTCAAGCTGCTCGCGGTCATGGCGCCCCACGTGACGGCGGAGCTCTGGGAGCTCCGTCACCCGGGCGACCCGTCGGTGCACCTTCAGCCCTGGCCCACCGCCGACCCCGAGTTGGTCCGCCAGGATTTCGTGACCATGGTCGTCCAGGTCAACGGGAAGGTGCGCGACCGGATCGACGTGGCGGCGGGGATCTCCGAAGCCGACGCCGAAGCGGCGGCACTGGCCTCGGCGAAGATCGTCGACGCGCTCGGCGGCTCGACGCCGAAGCGGGTCGTGACGCGGCCGCCTCGGCTCGTCAACGTGGTCGTCTGACAAGCATTGCTCGGAGCCGCCTCGGGCTTCTGCCGGGGCACGGGCAGAAGCCGGCGCCCGGGACTAGTGGAACCCGGCCACCACGTCCTTCCACACCTCGGGCTCGACCTTGTAGGGCGCGTAGAAACTGAAACGGTCGACCAGTCCGCCGAAGCGGTTCTTCACCTCGGCCGCCACCTTGTCCAGTGGAGCCACGATGGCGAAGGCGTTGAGCATCTCGTCGTCGATCAGCTCGCCCATCTTCACCCACTCGCCTCGCTTGGAGAGCGTGTTGAGCTCGGGCTGTAGGTCGCCCCACCCGTGGAGCTCGAGGACCGGGCGGTAGGCGGGCGTCGAGCCGTAGAACGCGATCTGCTGGCGCACGCCCTTGTCGGCCGCTTCGGTGTTCTCGTCGTCCTTGCCGGTGACGACGAAACCGGGATACGACACCGTGAGGTCCGCTCGTGTCTTGCCCGCCTTGGCCGCGCCACGTTCCAATGCCGGCAGGCTCTTCTCCCGGAGGTAGCGCTCGGTGGAGAAGCCGTGCACCAAGAACCCGTCCGCCACCTCACCGGCCACCTCGGTCATGATCTCGCCCACGCCCGCCAACAGGATCTTGGGGTTGCCGTAGGGATTGGCGCCCGGGTTGAAGAAGGGCGTCATGAGCGTGTGCGTGTAGAACTCGCCCCGGAACGCCAGTGGTTCCCCTGTCTCCCACGCCTTCCAGATGGCGCGGATGGCCAGGATCAGCTCGCGCATGCGCGGAGCAGGGTGCGACCACGGCATGGAGAAGCGTTTCGTGATGTGCGGCTTGATCTGGCTCCCCATGCCGAGCATGAAGCGCCCTTTGGTGAGCAGCTGCAGGTCGTTCGCTGAGACGGCGAGCGTCATCGGGTTGCGGGCGAACGCCACTGCGATCCCGGTACCGAACTCGAGCTTCTCGGTTGCCGCCGCGGCGACCGCGATGGGCAGGAACGGGTCGTGGGAGGTTTCCGCGCTCCACACTCCGTCGTACCCGCTCGCCTCCGCCTTCGCCGCCGCCTCGGCGATGCCGTCGACCGCGAACGCGATACCACCGTCGATCTTCATGTCCCGTCCTTTCTCCTCATCGTCCGCTCATCCGCCGGACCTATTGCTCCTCACCCCGGAGGAACCGTTCCAGTTCGGCCGCGATCTCGTCGCCCGTGGGCATGGCCTCCACCCCCATCGCATTGCCCTCCGAGGCGTCGATGCTCTCCTCGAGCTTGCGCACCATGGCCTGGTGCTCGCTGTTGTCCGCGATCAGCTGGTCCACCTGGCGCCGTGAGCTGTCCGCCGCCCGGCGCAATGCCGACGAGTCCAACGAGAGGCCGCCCACAGCGGCCAGCCCCTCGATCAGCACCGCACTCGCCTCGGGGAACGGCATCGCCGCGACGTAATGCGGTACCCGCGCCCACAGGCTCACCACCGGGGTCCCGGCCGATCCGAACGCCAGCTCCAGCGCCGCCGTCACGCCTGCCGGCACCTCGAGCTCGCCTTGGACCACTCCCACCCGCTCGACCAGGTCGGCCGAGGTCGAGGGTGCGGTTGCCGCCAGCTTGACGGGCCGGGTGTGCGGGGCCGGCGCCGGGAACGCGCCGAAGCCGACCACCATCCGCACACGCCAGGATCGGGCCAGTCCGACGACGGCGTCGGTGAACGCGTGCCAGTGGAAGTCTGGTTCGGGTCCCACCAGGAAGAGGAGGTCGTGTCCTTGGTCGTCCTTTCCCTGGCGCACCACGGTGCGGGGCCAGGTGAGGTCCGTGGTGATGCCGTTGACGATCCGGGCCACCGGCCGGCGCGCCCGCTGGTCCAAGAACACCTCGCCGTTGAACGTCACCAGCGGATCGGAACGGCTCTGCCCGAGCAGCGCCGCGATGGCCGTGGTCGCACCAAGTCCGGCATCGACCCAACCCTCCAGGGCGACCACGAGGATGGGGGTGTCGAGCACGGCCTCTCGGTGCACCTCGAAGATCTCGGTCAGGCCGCCGCGCCTCCCGTTCCACCCGGACCGGCGGGGCTCACGCGCTCACCCGCTGACCTGCTCGCCCGAGCTGGCGGCGACCCGCCGGACGACCCGTCCGCCGTGGTCCAGCGACTCCGCCGCCATTTCGAACAGTCGGCCGATCTGGTTCGGGAATCCCTCGACGCTGCCCGTGTCGCCGGCTCCCGCTCCCGCCACGTACCGGGCGAAGACGCCCTGGAGGATGCAGCCCAGCTTCCAGTACCCGAACGCCACGTAGTACCCGACGTCGGACAGGTCCAATGTCGACACCGACCCGTAGTGGTCGAGCACCTGGGCCCGCGTCGAGAACCCCGCAGCGGTCGTCGGCGAACCACCGAGCACGGCCATGGCGTCGTCGCGCTCGGCCCAGTAGACCATCAGCAGCCCCACGTCCGCGAGTGGATCGCCGAGCGTGCAGATCTCCCAGTCGAGGATGGCCCGGACCGACCCGTCGTCGCGCAGCACGACGTTGTCCATGCGGTAGTCGCCATGCACGACGGAGGTCCGTTGCTGCACCGGGATCCGGCGAGCCAGTTCGTCGCTCACCCGTGTCACCAGCCCGTCGTTGTCCGACTCCACCCCTTCGACCTGCATCTGGTCGTACTGGCCCCGCCACCGTTTGAGCTGCCGCTCGATGTATCCCTCGCGCCGCCCGAGGTCCCCGAGCCCGACCTCGTCGGGGTCGACGTCGTGGAGCGCGGCCAGCGTCTCGGCCATCCGGTCGCCGACGGCGCGGCGCGTCGCCTCGTCGAGGGCCTGTTCGGCCTCGCTCGCGCTGCGCAGGATGTGCCCTTCCACGAACTCCATGACGTAGAAGGGCCGCTCGTTGACGGCCTCGTCCGTGCAGAGGCCGATCGTCACCGGAACCGGGATCCCGGCCGGCCCGAGCGAGTGCATGAGCCTGTACTCGCGGCTCATGTCGTGGGCGGTCGGCAGCACGTGGTGCAGCGGTGGGCGTCGCAGTGCCCACGCTCGGCCCGCGGCGTCCTCCACCCGGTACGTCAGGTTCGAGCGCCCACCGGCGATGAGGCGGAAGGTGAGCGGCGGATCGACCTCCGGCACCTGTGAGGACAGCCATCGGGTGACGTTGTCCTGGTGGATCCCCTCTGGTGCGCTGGACACGGCACCCGACGCTAATCGGTGCTTTGCGGTCCTTCCGGACGACCCCTCCCTCGTCAACCGGTAGCGTCGGAGCTCTGATGGACGTCACCGACCAGACCTTCCAGGCCGACGTGCTCGATCGGAGCGCGCACCGTCCCCGTGATCGTGGATCTCTGGGCACCCTGGTGCGGACCGTGCCGGACCCTGGGGCCGATGCTCGAGCGGGCCGTCGAGGCGACCGGGGGCAACGTCGAGCTGGCGAAGGTCAACGTGGACGAGAATCCCCGCGTCTCGCAGACCTTCGCCGTCCAGTCCATCCCCGCCGTGTTCGCCATCGCCAACGGACAGATCGTCGACAACTTCATCGGGGCTCTCCCCGAGGCGCAGATCCAGGCGTTCGTCGATCGTCTGGCACCCGCCCCGAGCGAAGCGGACCTGCTCGTCTCCGCGGGTGACGAGGCGTCCCTTCGCAAGGCCCTCGAGCTCGAGCCCGGGAACACCGCCGCCACCGAGGCGCTGGCACGGATTCTGATCGACCGGGGAGACGCGGCCGAAGCGCTGGCCCTCCTGGCCCGCATCCCCGAATCCGATGCGGGCCGGGCGCTCGCCGCCGAGGCCCGGTTGATCGAGGCCGGCGTCGACGTGTCCGGCAACGGCGTGGACGGCGTCGAAGCCAAGCTCACCGAGCTGCTCGACCGCGTGCGCGACGACGACGCGGCCCGACAGGAGTACGTCGACCTCCTCGAGACGATGGGCGCGGACGACCCCCGTACCAGCGAGTACCGGCGCGCCCTGTCGGCACGCCTCTACTGATGAGCCCCGGCGGCGCCGGCCCGGCGCCGCCACTCGCCGGAGCTGGCGTTGCACCGGTGCTGGACCTCGGCGGCGAGCGTTACGACCTCACGCACCGTGCCCTCGTCATGGGGATCCTGAACCGCACCCCTGACTCGTTCTACGACCGCGGCGAAACCTACGAGCTGAGCGCGCTCTACGCCCGCGCCGAACAGCTGGTGGCCGAGGGGGCGGACATCCTCGACGTCGGAGGAGTGAAAGCAGGCCCCGGGCCTGAAGTCGGCGAGGCGGAGGAGCTCGATCGTGTCGTGCCCGTGATCGCGGGGCTGCGGCAGCGCTTCGACCTCCCTGTCTCGGTCGACACCTGGCGCGCCTCGGTTGCCCGGGCTGCCTACGCCGAGGGTGCGGTGATGGGCAACGACATCAGCGGATTTGCCGACCCGGACTACGTCGTGGCGGCGGCCCAGCACGGCGCCGCCGTGGTGGCCACCCACATCCGGCTCGCTCCGCGGGTGCGCGACCCCGAGCCCCACTACGACGACGTCGTGGCCGACGTGCGCTCCTTCCTGTTGGATCGAGCGGCAGGCGCCGAGCGGGCGGGCATCCCGTCCGAGCGCGTCGTCGTCGACGCCGGTCTCGACCTCGGCAAGACGGCCGAGCAATCAGTCGCCCTGCTGCAAGCCTCGTCGACTCTGGCCGGGCTCGGTTACCCGCTCCTCCTCTCCGCGTCGAACAAGACCTTCTTCGGCAAGATCCTGAACCTCGAGCTGACCGAGCGTCGCGAAGCCTCCATCGGCGCGGCGGCCCTGGGCATCGCCTGGGGTTGCCGGATCGTCCGGGCTCACGACGTCAAGGGCACCTGCCGGGTGCGTGATGTCCTGGCGGCGGTGAGCGAGGCAGCGTGAGCGCGCCCGGCGGTTGGTCATGAGCCGCGAATCGATGCGAGCGCACCCGGCGCAACGAGCGCGCCAGACGTCGGCGGTCAGCCAGCCTCGGCGGTTCTGGTGCGAGGGGACGATCCCGCCCTGGTCGCGCAGGAAGTGCACGCGCTGGTCTCTGAATTGGTGGGAGATCGGGACCATGCCCTCGTCGTCGAGGAGCTCGGAGGTGGCGGCGAGGACCTGAACGTCGGCGCCATCGTCGACGCCTGTCTCACCCCTCCTTTCCTGGTCGATCGCCGGGTGGTGGTCGTGCGAGACGCCGGACGACTTCTCACCGCCGACGTGCCGCGGCTGGTCGAGGTGATCGTCGACCCGCTCACGAGCACTGTGCTGGTGCTGGTGGGCGGCGGTGGGACGCTCCCGGCGCCGCTCGTCAAGGCTGTGAACGCCCACGGCGTGGTCGTCGAGGTGGCCACGACCAAGGCGGGCGATCGCAAGGCATGGCTTCACGAGCATCTCCGCGCTGGGCCGGTCAAGCTCGACGCCGGAGCTATGGATCTCCTCGGCACCCACGTGGGCGAGGACTTGGCCCGCGTCGAGGGACTGCTCGGAGCGTTGAGCGCGGCTTACGGCGAGGGGGCGCGGATCTCGGCTGACGATCTGGCGCCCTATCTCGGGGAGGCGGGCGCAGTGCCGCGCTACGAGCTCACCGATGCGATCGGGCGGGCCGAGCCGGACGTGGCGTTCCGCGTGCTTCGTCGAATGCTCGATGCAGGCGGTTTGGCGCCGGTCCAGATCCTTGCGACGCTTCACGGTTACTACGCCAACATGCTCGCTCTCGATGGCGATGACGTGAGTGGTGAGCGCGACGCCGCCGCACTGCTCGGCACGGCGCCCTTCGTGGCCAAGAAGGCGCTCGAGCAGTCCCGACGCCTCGGCAGCGCACGCATCGCGGCGGCCATCAACCTCATCGCCGCCGCCGACCTCGACGTACGCGGTGTCAGCGGCTTGCCTCCCGAGGTCGTGGTCGAGATTCTCGTCGCCCGTCTCGCCCGCCAGACCCGACCAGCCCGCGCCGTGGGGCGGAAGGCGGCGACGGCGCGCTGAGCAGGTCGCCGGAGAGGCGGAGTCTCAGGGTGGGGCAAGCGGGGCTCAGGTGAGAGGAGTCGAGAACCAGAAGCGATGGTTCTCTGGGTCGCGTGCTCCGTACTCGCGCAGGCCGTAATCCTGGTCGGTCGGCTTGCTGTCGATGCGGGCGCCTGCCGTCACGCTCCGCTCGTAGTGGGTGTCGACGTCGTCGACCAACACCGAGAGCCCGCCGTGGGAAGCCGTCGCGCCGCGGGGTGATGCCATTTCGTGCTCGGGAGCGACCTGGTGCAACCAGACGGCGGACTCGCCCATACGCACCTCGCCGTGCACGACGGTGCCGTCGTCGGTGCGGTGCAGCCCGCCCGAGGTGAACCCGAACGTCTGGACCAGGTAGTCGTGGCCCGCTTCGATGTCCTCGTACACGAGCACGGGAACGATGCCGGTTCTCGCGGAGTCGTTGGTCATGTCGGTCATGCCCTCATTGTGAGGGGCGCGAGCGGGGCGTGTCTTGGACAAAACGGACCTCGGGGACCAGCGAGACATTGGCCAGGTAGGCGCCAGGTGTCATGCCGGCGAGGGCAACGAAGTCGCGTGTGAGATGCGACTGGTCGTAGTAGCCGGCGGCGACGGCGACATCGGCCAGTGTGCGTGCAGGCCCGGAGCTGTCGAGGACTCCGTCGAGAAGGAAGGAGGCGTGCTCGAATCGGCAGAGCCTGGCGTACACCTTTGGCGGCACGCCGAGTGCGACGCGGAAGCGTTCTGTCATGTGACGGCGGCTCCAACCCGTCTCGTCCATGAGCGGCTCGACCCGAGCCCGTCCACGCGAGGCCTCGAGCTGGCAACGCAGCCAGGCGACCTCCGCCGGAAGCGCGGGCACGCCGTCGGATCGGGAGGGGTCCCCGGTGCCGCGCGGGCGAGCTCACGATCGAGGACGTCGAAGCGATCGGCCCACGACGACGAGTCAGCCAGGTGATCAACCATCCGGCGGCCACGCTCACCCAAGACCTCGTCGAGCGGGAGCGCTTCGTCGTTCAAGAGAGAGACGTCGCCGCCGAACAGCTCGAGCGCACCGGCGGGCGTGAGCTCGATCTGGACGCCGAGTTGATGCCCTCCGATCCCGGTCATGCTCGACCCGGACTGGTTGCCCACCACGAACGCACCGAGAGAGCGAGGTGTGCTGTCCTCGGCGTCGCCGCCATTGGCGTAGACGTCGATCGGGTCGCCGAGACCCAGGATCAGGGCCACGCCGCGACGGGCCACCTCCCGCCGGGCGAATCCCGACTCCAGCCACTCCTCGTAGCCGACGTAGTGCCGCGCCAACTCGGCCGCCGCTCCGGACCCACCACGCTGCGCCGTCTCGTGGACGCCGCGCTCCGACGTCCGGCGGGTGAGGACGAGACCGTCCACCATGACTCAAGCATCGCGCGGTGGTGTGCACCGGCGCCCTTTACTCGGCGCGTGTGGGGCGCAGGTCACCATGGGCAGGTCACCACGGGCACGCCGCGAGCGTGAGGTCGCTCGTGGTGGACTGGCGTCCGTGCTCGAGACACCCGAGGAATTGCTACGACTCCAAGACCTCCTGGACAGCTCAATGGCCGATGCCGGGCCTCATCTCCGGGACATCGTGACCGACGAGCGGCGGATGGACGCGGCCGAGCTCGTCTCTCGTCTCCAGGGCATGCGGCTCCTCGTTCTGGCCACCGTGACGTCCGATGGCCGCCCGTTGGTCGGTCCGGTTGACGGCTACTTCCTGCACGGAACGTTCTGGTTCAGCTCGGGCCGACAATCGGTGCGGATGCGCCACCTGGCGCCAAGACCGGCGGTGAGCGCGACACACCTTCCAGGAGAGGACCTCGCCGTCACCGTCCACGGGCGGGCCGAGCTCTTCGACTTCTCGGACCCCGCCCTGGCCGAACTCCGTCAGGCGATGATCGACGAGTACGTGCCCAAACAGGGGCCGTCGGCGAAGGAATGGATCGAGAATCTCGACGCGTTCGGTGCCCGCATCGCGCCCGAGAAGATGTTCACCTTCCGCCTCTAGGCCTGAGGAGGGCCCACTCCCGACGCCCCAACGGCGAGGTCGGGGCCACTCTGTGCTGCGGGGCCAGGCGCTGCGGGCGAGCCCCGACGTCCGGCTACTCCGCCGCAGCGGCCTCGACGGCGGCGATGCTGCGGACGAGGCGCGACTTGTGGTTGGCCGCGGTGTTCTTGTGGATCACACCCTGGGCCGCCGCCTTGTCGATCCGCTTCACGGCCAGGCGGAGCAGCTCGAGGCTGTCCTCCGAGCCTGTTTCCGCGGCTGTGAGGGCGCTCTTGGACCGGGTGCGCATCTCCGCGCGTACCGACTTATTGCGCAGGCGCCGCTTCTCGTTCTGGCGGTTCCGCTTGATCTGGCTCTTGATGTTGGCCACGTGACGATCCTCGGTGCTCTTTGGGAGGGTGGGTCTCGGAGGGGCGGCGGGCGAAGGGCCCACCGGCGCGAAGGGCAACTCTAGCAGGTGGAAGACCCTCGTCAGCGGGCGGCTGACCCCCGACGGGGGCCGCGCGCCGGCGGGGGTGAGAGCAGGGGCGGCGGACCAGCCCGGTACGATCGACAGACCGTGCCTCCCTCCGCGACGACGACTGGACCCGTTGCGATCGAGCGTATTCGCAACTTCTCCATCATCAGCCACGTCGACCACGGGAAGTCGACCCTCTCGGACCGCATCCTCGAGATCACGGGCGCCGTGGACCCGAGGCTGATGCGGGAGCAGTACCTCGACTCCATGGACATCGAGCGGGAGCGGGGCATCACCATCAAGGCCCAGAACGTCCGCGTCCATCACGCCGGCCACGTGCTCCATCTCATCGACACCCCCGGCCACGTCGACTTCGGCTATGAGGTGTCGCGGTCGCTGGCCGCCTGCGAAGGCGCCGTGCTGCTCGTGGACGCCTCGCAGGGCATCCAGGCGCAGACCTTGGCCAACTGTTACCAGGCCATCGAGCACGACCTCGAGATCGTCGCCGTGCTGAACAAGATCGACCTGCCGGCGGCCGATCCGGTGCGCTGCGCCCTCGAGATCGAACACGTGCTCGGACTCCCGGCCGAGGACATCCTGCACATCTCGGCCAAGACGGGGCAGGGCGTGCCCGAGCTGCTCGATGCCATCATCGACCGCATTCCCGCCCCGAAAGGCGACGCTGACGCGCCGCTGCGCGCGCTCATCTTCGACTCCTCCTACGACCAGTACCGCGGTGTCGTCAGCTCCGTTCGCGTCGTCGACGGCACTCTGCGCTCCGGCGCGCGGGTGCGGTTCATGCAGGCCGACGCCGTCCACGACATGGAAGAGGTCGGCGTCCGGACGCCCGACGCGCTGCCGGTCGAGGGCCTCGGTCCCGGCGACGTCGGCTATCTGATCGCGGGGATCAAGGACGTGGGAGAGGCGCGCTCGGGCGAGACCGTGACCACGGCCGCCCGCGGCGCCGACGAGGCGCTGGCCGGGTACCACGACCCGAAGCCGATGGTCTTCTGCGGTCTCTACCCCGTCGACGGCGACGAGCTGCCGGACCTGCGCGACGCGCTGGAGAAGCTCAAGCTGAACGACGCGTCCTTCACCTTCGAGCCGGAATCGTCGCACGCCCTCGGCATCGGGTTTCGTTGCGGGTTCCTCGGCCTCTTGCACATGGAGATCGTGCGCGAACGCCTCGAGCGCGAGTTCGACCTGTCGCTCATCGCCACGGCGCCCAGCGTGGCCTACCGCGCCTTCCTGACCGACGAGACCGAGCTCGACGTCGACAACCCGACCGAGCTCCCCGACGCCAGCCGCATCGACCACGTCGACGAGCCGATGCTCCTGGCCACCATCATCACCCCGAGCGAGTACACGGGCACGGTCATGGAGCTGTGCCAGAGCCGCCGGGCCGAGATGACCCGGATGGAGTACCTCTCGCCCGAGCGGGTCGAGCTCGTCTACTCCATCCCGCTGGCCGAGGTCGTCATCGACTTCTTCGACCAGCTCAAGTCCCGCACCAAGGGTTACGGTCGCTCGACTACGAGCCGGCCGGCTACGCCACGGCCAACCTCGTGCGCGTCGACATCCTCATCAACCACACCCCCTGTGACGCCTTCTCGACCATCGTGTACCGCGGCTCGGCGGACACCTACGGCCGCAAGATGGCCGAAAAGTTGCGCGAGCTGATCCCGCGCCAACTCTTCGACGTCCCGATCCAGGCTGCGATCGGGGGTCGCATCGTGGCCCGCGAGACGGTCAAGGCCAAGCGCAAGGACGTGCTGGCCAAGTGCTACGGCGGCGACATCACCCGCAAGCGCAAGCTGCTCGAGAAGCAGAAGGAGGGGAAGAAGCGGATGAAGAACATCGGACGGGTCGAGGTGCCCCAGGAGGCATTCATCTCAGCCCTTCGCCTGGGTGAGGACTGAGCGATCCCGATGCAGGCGGGAGCCCCAGGCCAGCGATGCTCTCCCTCGTCAGGGGCGCCGAGGGCAGAACCGCTGGCAGTCGGTAACATCGAGTGCCAGGCACCCACCATGAGACGCCACCGATGACCCGTCACGCCGAGCCCGCCCAGTCGCACCCCACGGCCGCTTCCGAGCACGAGCTCAACGCGCGCCGTGCCGCCATCCTGCAGGCGGTCGTGAGCGAGTACATCGGGACTGCCGAGCCGGTCGGCTCGTCGCACGTCGCCACCGCCCCCGGGGTGCAGGTCTCGTCGGCCACCGTCCGCTCCGAGATGGTGGCGCTCGAGCGCGACGGGTACCTGGTCCAGCCGCACACGAGCGCCGGGCGTATCCCGACCGACAAGGGCTACCGGTTCTTCGTCGACCACCTCACGACGCCGGGCGTCCTCGGTCCGGCGCAGCGGCGCCAAGTGGCCGAATTCTTCGACCAGGTCTACGGCGAGATGGAGACCATGCTCGAGCGCGCGACCGGGCTGCTCTCGGAGCTGACCTCCTACGCGGCCGTCGTCGTGGGGCCGTCTCACGAGACCGCCACCATCAAACTTCTCCAGCTGGTCGGCCTGTCCGCGGCAACGCGCTGCTCGTCGTCGTCCTCTCCGACGGCGCGGTGGAGAAGCGCACCATGGAGGTCGACGGCGAGATCTCCGACGAGGTGCTGGCGCGTGCCGGTGCGCAGCTCTCGACCCACCTGGTCGGCCAGACCCTCTCGACGCCTTGGTCCGTGCCCCCGAGTGGTTCGAAGCGGGTCGACCTTTTGGTGGCCTCGGCGCGGAACGCCTTCGGGGCGATGGAGGGCTCCATGGACGTCGACCAGGTCTTCGTCGGCGGCCCGGCCCGCCTCGCCGAGTCCTTCGAAGCCGTCGAGACGGTGCGCTCGGTACTCGGGATCCTGGAGCAGCAGCTGGTCGTGGTCACGCTCCTGCGCGACGTACTCGGCCGGGGCCTGTCGGTGGCTATCGGCACCGAGCACGGCTTCGAACCGCTGTCGTCGTGCGCCGTCGTGGTGGCTCCCGTGACGATCGCAGGCCGGGACCTCGGAGCGGTCGGGCTGCTCGGGCCGACCCGCATGGACTATGGGAGGGCGATGGCGGCGGCGCACGTGGTGGGCGAGCGCCTCGGTGAGCGCATCGGTGGAGGTGACGATGCCCGACGCTGAGGCCACGCGCGCGACCTGTACGCGCTGCTCGGGGTACGGCCCGATGCGAGCGACGACGAGATCAAGAAGGCGTACCGCGCCCGGGCACGCGAACTGCATCCGGACACGAACCACGGCAACCCCGAGGCCGAGGCCCGCTTCAAGGAGGTGTCCGTCGCCTACGAGGTTCTCCGCGATTCCGATCGCCGTGCTCGCTACGACCGTTACGGACCCGAAGGCGTCTTCGGCTCACAGGGCGGCATGGGCGGCTTCGGGTTCGAAGGCAACCTGAGCGACATCTTCGAGGCATTCTTCGGCCAGGTCGCGGGCACCGGCGGGCGTCGCCGCGGGCCGCAGGCGGGCGTCGATGCCGAGGTCCGCCTCGGTCTGAGCTTCGGCGAGGCCGTCTTCGGGTGCCGCAAGGAGATCTCGGTCCGCCTCCCGGCGACGTGCGCCGCGTGCCGAGGGCGAGGGACGGCTCCAGGCACCGAACCCGTGATCTGCCCGGACTGCCAGGGTGCAGGCGAGCAGCGCCGGATTCGACAGTCACTGCTCGGCCAGGTGGTGACCAGCGTCTCGTGTGCCCGCTGCAGCGGGACGGGTGACATGATCCCGAACCCGTGCCCCGAATGCCGCGGCGAGGGGCGGTCGATGCGGGACTCCAGCCTCACCGTCGAGGTCCCGGCCGGGGTCGATGACGGGTCGACGCTCCGCCTTGCTGACCGGGGCGGCGCCGGCCAGCGTGGGGGCCCCAGCGGGTCCCTCTTCGTGCACCTCTCGGTGACACCCGACCCCCGCTTCGAACGACAGGGGGACCACCTGCACACCAGCCTTCCGGTCGGGCTGGCACAAGCAGTTCTCGGCACTGAGGCCGAGGTGCAATCCCTCGACGGCCCCCAGCGCGTCACGGTGGCCCCAGGCACCCAGCACGGCCACGTCGAGCGACTCCGCGGCCTGGGTGTCCCCCACCTGCGCGGGCGCGGGCGCGGCGACCTCTTCGTCCACGTGCTGGTCCAGGTCCCCACGACCGTGAGCGCCGAGGAGGACGTCGTGCTGCGCCACTACGCCGCGCTGCGCGGGGAGCAGGTGACGCCGCCGGGGGGCGGGGGCGGCGAGGGCATGTTCTCGCGTCTTCGCTCCGCCTTTGGCTGACGCCGGCGTTCGCGCCAGCGCCGCGGTTGCTGCCGCCGTCTCGGTGCGCGCCGCGGCGGCGGCTCAGGTTTTCGTGGCCGACCCCGCGAGTGCTGTGCTCTCCGACGAGGACCTGCATCATCTCGAGCGGGTGCTCCGCCTGCGCGACGGCGAGGAGGTCGTGGCCGCGGACGGCCGCGGCCGCTGGGCCCGCACGGTCTGGTGCGGCCGCGCCGAGCTCGAACCGTGCCAGGGCGCTCCGGGGGTGGGCGGTGACGGTTCGGTGCAAGAGGAGGAGCGTGCCCAGCCTGAACTCACAGTGGCCTTCGCGCCGGTCAAGGGCGAACGTCCCGAGTGGGTGGTCCAGAAGCTGACCGAGCTCGGCGTCGACCACATCGTGCCGCTGCGCACCCAGCGCAGCGTCGTGCGGTGGACGGGCGCCCGCGCCGTGGCCACGGTCGAGCGTCTGCGCCGCGTGGCCCGGGAGGCGGCGGCGCAGTGCCGACGGGTCTGGCTGCCCGAGGTGACCCACCCGATCCCTTTCGCCGAGCTCGGGTCGCTCGGGTCGCCCGGGGAGGTGGTCCTGGCCCAGCTGAGCGGTGACCGACCCACGTCGGCCCAGCACGTGGTGGCCGTCGGGCCCGAAGGTGGATGGAGCAGCGAGGAGCTGGCCTCGGGCCTGCCGACGGTCGGCTTCGGGCTCAGCGTCCTGCGGGCCGAGACGGCGGCGGTGACGGCTGGAGCCCTGATGGTGTCGCTTCGCACCGGCACGGTGGCACCCGCGGGTGCAACGTCACCCGGTCCTGCCTCGGCCCGGTAATTTCGAGGAGGTGACGTCCCTGCCGACCCGACGACCGGTGCCGACCAGTGCCGCACCGCGCCGAGCGGTGCCGGGACGCCCGCTGCCGAAGAGGCAGCACCTTCGCCCATGACCGACTGCCTCTTCTGCGGCATCGTCTCGGGTGAGGTGCCCTCCGACGTCGTGCACGAGACGGAGACGACGCTGGCCTTCAAGGACATCAACCCGGCGGCTCCCCTCCACGTGCTGGTGGTACCCCGGCGCCACATCGAGAACGCGTCGGTGGTCGACGCCGAGGACGGACCGGTGCTCGCCGACATGGTCATGGCCGCTCGCTCCGTGGCCGAGGCCGCCGGCCTGGCCACGCCGGAGCGCGGCTACCGCCTCATCTTCAACGTCGGGTCGGACGCCTTGAACTCCGTGCAACACCTCCACCTCCACGTACTGGGCGGCCAGCCGCTCTCCTGGCACATCGTCGACTGAGCGCTGCGGCCATGACCTCGTGACCATCGCATGACGACCGCCCTGCGCGCCGAGTGCTTCGTGCCAGGCAACCACCTCATGGCCGGCCTCCTCGGCACCCGCGACGAGCACCTCCGCCAGATCGAGCAGGCGTTCCCCGACGAGCAGATCGTCGTGCACGGCAACCGCATCTCGGTCGAAGGCCCGGCGGCGGAGGTCGTCGTCCGGCTCTTCGACGAACTGGTGCTGATGCTCCAAGCCGGCAAACACATCGACTCCGCCACCCTGTCGAGGACGGTCGACATGGTCCGCGAAGACATCCGGCCGAGCGAGGTGCTGCGCTCGGAGGTCGTGCGAGCGGCGGGGGGCAAGACCGTGCGACCCAACACGGCCGGACAGAAGCGCTACGTCGACGCCATGTCGCAGAACGTCATCACCTTCGGCATCGGCCCCGCCGGGACCGGCAAGTCCTATCTCGCGGTGGCTCAGGCCGTGCACTCGCTGCAATCGCGTCAGGTGAACCGGATCATCCTCACCCGTCCTGCGGTCGAGGCCGGCGAGCGGCTCGGGTTCCTGCCCGGCGACCTCATGGCCAAGGTCGATCCCTACTTGCGACCGCTCTACGACGCCTTGTACGACCTGCTCGAGCCCGAGGGGTCACAGCGCATGCTCGATCGCGGGACGATCGAGGTGGCGCCGCTGGCGTTCATGCGGGGCCGTACACTCAACAGCTCGTTCATCATCCTCGATGAAGCCCAGAACACGACGCCCGAGCAGATGAAGATGTTCCTCACTCGGATCGGCTTCGGTTCCAAGTGCGTCGTCACCGGCGACGTGACCCAGATCGACGTGCCGGGCGGCCGCTCCGGCCTGGTCGGGCTGGAGCCGGTGCTCGGCGGCATCGACGACGTCGCATTCGTCCATCTCACCCGTCGCGACGTGATCCGGCACAAGATCGTGGCCGACATCGTCGACGCCTACGAAGTGGCAGAAGGGCGGGCGGGACTGCCCCAGTGAGCATCGACGTCTTCGCCGCCGACGAGCAACAGGCGCAACCAGTGGACGTGGCCCGCTGGGCCGAACTCGCCCGGCAGGTGTTGGCAGCGCGGGGGGTCAAGGGCGAGACCGAGGTATCGCTCCTCTTCGTGGAGGAGGATGCCATCGCCGCCCTCAACGAACAGTTCCTGGGGAAGAGTGGACCCACCGACGTGCTGTCATTCCCGATTGAGGACGAGCCCGTGTCGAGCGGACGGTCGCCCGACTATGGCGGAACGGGTCCGGGTGCGGATCCGGAGGAGGTGGCGCTCACCCTGCTGGGCGACGTCGTCGTCTGCCCCGCGGTCGCCGCTCGCAACGCGCAGGAGCACGAGGTCAGCATCGACGACGAGGTGGCGCTGCTCGTGGTGCACGGGCTCCTGCACCTACTGGGGATGGACCATCAGGAGGAGGCCGAGGCCGAGCGCATGGAAGCGCTCGAACGCCAGCTCCTCGGTCGTTTCTACCGGGTGACGGGCTGACATGGGCGCGGTCGGCACCTCGCTCCTGGCCGTCGCTGGGTTTCACACCCTCGACGGCATCCTCATCGTCGTCATCGTCGTGCTGCTCGCCGCCTCCGGTGTGCTCGCCATGTCCGAAACGAGCCTGGTGCGCATGAACAAGATCAAGGCCAAGGCGCTCGTCGACGAACACCGCCGTGGGGCGCGCCAGCTGGCGCGCTTGGTCGAGAACCCCGCCAACTTCCTCAACCCGATCCTCCTCCTCGTCCTCATCTGCCAGCTGGTCTCGGCCACCCTGGTGGGCATCGTGGCCGAGCACCTCTTCGGAGGCCTCGGCGTGCTCTTCGGCGCTGTGTTCGAGGTCGTGGTGATCTTCGTGTTCTTCGAGGCGGTGCCGAAGAACTGGGCCGTGCTGAACGAGGATCGGGCCGCACTCTTGAGCGCGCCGCTCATAAGCGCGCTCCTCCGCTTCCCGCCCGTCCGCTGGATTTCGTCGCTGTTGATCGGGTTCGCGAATTTGGATCATCGGGGCGCCCGACGAGGACGATGACGCCTTCCGCCAGACGTTCATCACCGACTCGGAGCTCAAGGCCATGGCCGACGTGGCCCACGAGGAGAGGGTGATCGAGAAGGAAGAGCGCAGCTTCATCCACTCGGTGATCGACTTCGGCGACACGGTGACACGCGAGGTGATGGTCCCTCGGCCCGACATGGTGACGGTGGAGGCAGATGCCACGGTCAAGAGCGCCCTCGAGGCCGCGCTCGCCGCCGGCTTCAGCCGGATCCCCGTGGAGCAGGATGGGATAGACGACATCATGGGCGTGGCGTACGCCAAGGACCTGGTCCGAGCCGAGCGGGTGGGCAAGGCGGGTCAACCGGTGCGCGAGGTAATGCGAGAGGCGGTCTTCGTCCCCGAGTCCAAGGAGGTCGCGGCGCTGCTGCGCGACATGAGGGAGAAGAAGTTCCACATGGCGATCGTGGTCGACGAGTACGGCGGCACGGCCGGCCTGGTGACCCTCGAGGACCTGCTGGAGGAACTCGTCGGTGACATCACCGACGAGTTCGACGTCGAAGAACCACCAGTGGAGCGCCTCGACGACGGATCGCTCGTCGTAAAGGCCGGCTACTCGGTCGACGATGCGGGCCAGCTGCTGGGCGCCAAGCTACCGACCGGGCCATGGGACACGGTCGGCGGCCTCATCCTCGACCGGCTGGGCCGGGTTCCGGACCCGGGTGACTCCGTCGAGGTCGACGGGTTCCGTCTCACTGCGCTCAACGTGCGGGGCCGGCGCATCGGGCGGGTCCGGATTGAGCCGACGGCGCCGTCGCAGAGCGGGGAAGACACCGAGCACGACGCCATCGCCCACGGCGGCTAGCACGGTGCGCTCGGGTTTCGTCGCCGTCGTGGGCCGTCCCAATGTCGGGAAGTCGACTCTCGTGAACACCATGGTGGGCACCAAGATCTCCATCACCTCGTCGCGGCCCAACACGACCAGGCATCGCATTCTCGGTGTCCTCCACGACGCGGCGTCGGATGCGCAGGTCGTCTTCGTGGACACACCCGGCATCCACCGGCCCAAGAGCAAGCTCGGCTCGCGCTTGAACGAGACGGCCACCGGTGCGCTGGCCGACGTCGACGTGATCGTGGCCATCGTGGATGCCACGGCCGCGGTCGGTCCGGGCGATCGCACCGTGCTCGAGCGCTCCGTTCGGCCAGGTCGCCGCAACAGAAGAACGCGGCGACGGCGCGGACGGCGAGGTCGACGAGGACGGCGAAAGGGTCGAGTCCTCACGGCCCGCGCTCGTCGTCGTCGTCAACAAGATCGACCGCGCCCCGTCCGGCCGGGTGCTCGAACGACTGGCCGAGGCCAAGCAGGCGGTCGACGCCCTCGATGAGGGGCTCGACGTCGAGTACTTCCCGGTCTCGGCGCGGACGGGAGAGGGCGTGTCCGGGCTCACCGCCTATCTCGTCGGGAGGCTCAGTGAGGGGCCGCCCTTCTTCCCCGACGACGTCGTGACCGACACGCCAGAGGCGCTCTGGGTGGCCGAGCTCGTGCGCGAGCAGCTGCTGGCCAAGACGCGAGACGAGTTGCCGCACGCCATCACGTGCCGGGTGACCGAGTGGGAGTGGCCCTACATCCGAGTCGAGATCGTGGTCGAACGCGACTCCCAGAAGGCCATCGTCATCGGCCACAAGGGCGAGGTCCTCAAGGACGTCGGTACCGCGGTGCGCCGGAACCTTCCCGAAGGCGCCTACCTCGACCTGCACGTGAAGGTCGAGCGGCGCTGGCAGGATCGCTCCGAGATGCTCGACCGCTTCGGGTACTGACCCTTCTTCGCTCTTCGGGCGTGAGCACCGTGCCGACCTCCGCCGACGGCGTGCTCGCGAAGACTGGATGCGCGGAACGGCACGGGTGCAGCAGTCGGTGATCACTCCCGGCCGACCGGACAACCCGCGATCCTGTTCGATCTGCTTCGACGATTCGACGTGGAGGGACGGCGGAGCAACGATGTGGGCGTGGGTGGACGACAGAGCGCCGAGGAGGTCATACGTGACTTCATGGCGGCGTTCATGGCGGCTTGGCCAACGGGCGACGCCGCCGCGCTCAGCCGCTTCTTCAGCGAGGACGCCGAGTATCGCAACGGCTCGTTTGAACCGGTCCATGGACGCGGCGACATCGTGGCCGACCTCGCCCGCATGATGAGCCTGGGGGGTGAGGTGGACGCCGACGTTCGCCACCTACTGTCCGACGGCTCCGTTGTGATGACCGAAAGGGTCGACTACGTGCGGTTCGGCCCCAAAACGGCGACCCTGAGGATCGCAGGCGTCTTTGAGGTTCACGACGGAGTCATTACCGCTTGGCGTGACTACTTCGACCCCACCGAGTTCGAGGCACAGCTCTCCACCGGCTGACCCATCGGGGGGGGTGCAGGAGTGCAAGATGGGCGCGCGGTGTGATGCCACTGGTGTGAGAAGGTGCGAAGTGTGAGTGAGGCAACGCGAAATGACGAGACGGGAGAGCGCGGCGATGCCACGCCGCAGGGACGCGATGACGCTCTCGACAAGACCTTCCACGTCGCCCTCGTCCTCAAGGGTCTCGACGGATTACTCGAGCTGTTGGGCGGCCTCTTCTTGTTGATTGTGTCGCCAGATGCCCTGAACCGTTGGGCTCACGACATCACCCAACACGAGCTGAGCGAAAACCCGCACAATTTCTTCGCCAACCACCTGCTGCACATCACGGAGAACCTGCACCACACCCAACTGCTCGGCGCGATCTACCTGCTCGCCCACGGTGCGGTGAAGTTGATCATGGTGGTCGGACTGTGGCTCGAGAAGGGCTGGTCCTACCCCTTCGCCTTCGTGTTCCTGACGCTCTTCATCGCAGTCCAGCTCTACGAGCTGACGCTCAAGGCTTCCATCGGGCTGGCGTTCCTCACCGTGTTCGACGGCCTCATCTTGTGGCTCACCTGGCGCGAGTACGGCCGACACAAGAACGCCGCCCGAGCACTGCCGTCACCATCCACCAGCTGACCCACTCGTGACGCTCTCAGGAGCGGTCGGATTACGTCGGCTTAGCCGACCGGATCGCGAAGCTCCCAACGATTGCCGGCCGGGTCTTCGCAGAAGACCACTCGAAGGGCGGGCCCGTCGAAGCGGCTCACTTCGTAACCGGCGGCGTCGAGTCGTTCGGCCACAACCTTGAGATCGGGGCCGAGTTCGATCGCAACGTGGCCTCGGGCCGAGGGGTGGTGGTCCGGGTCCTCGCTCAGGTGAATCTGTGATCCGTCTGGAAACTCGAACCACTTGGCGATCGGAAGATCCTCAGGTGCCGGTATCCGCTGATAACCAAGGATGTCCACGAGGAACGCGGCCTCATCGTTCTCACCGCCGACCGGGATGGTGAGGTTGACGTGGTGGAGTTTGCGCACCCCGGTAACAGTAGCGCTGGTGGTGAACGACGAGGTCGCCGCAACATCAGGACAGGGCTACCCTCGGGCGCTTCCTCGCAGGGAAAACTTGGCAGTCAGGCGGGAGTCCTTCGCGTCGCCGGCCCCCATGAGGATGGCGGCAGAAGGTGGGTTTAGACGCCTAGCGTCTGTCGATCATGGGCTCAGAACCCCAGTCGAGCCCCGAATTGATGAGGGCGATTCGAGCCCTCGGTGACAAGGGCTTGGCAGTTGAAGGCGTCCATATCCACATGCGCAACCGGCCGCCGGTCGAGTACCACTGGTTAGCCGACATACGCCGCGACATCTTCTCTGCCTCGAAGACCTTTACCTCGGTCGCCGTCGCTATCGCCCAGGGCGAGGGACTACTCGATGTAGACGATTCGATCTTGTCTCACCTCGGGCAGCTGACATCTGCGCCGGCGACGGGTGTCGAGGCGATCACCATCCGACATCTGCTCACGATGACCTCTGGGATGACCTACCGCTGGGACGACCCTGACGCTGACCATCTTGGGGATGCCGCCGTCGACATCCTCACGACACCACTTGGGACGGCACCCGGGACCGCCTTCGCCTATCGGGGCGCGAACACCTACCTGCTCAGCCGCATCATCCACGCCTGCTCAGGTCAGGACTTGCGAGACTTCCTGCTTCCGAGGTTGTTCACCCCGCTCGGTATTAGAAACCCACAGTGGCTGCGGTGCCCACTCGGGTATTCGCTCGGCGCTGTCGGGCTCCATCTACGCACCGCCGAGGTTGCCAGTCTGGGCAGCACCTTGCTCGAAAACGGCTGCTTCCTCGACCAGCAGCTCATGCCGGCGACATTTGTCACCAGCATGACCGCCGACTGCGTACCCACCAACGGACATATCGCGACCGGCGCGTCCGCGCCCCACCGGGAGAACGCACGCTACGGCCGCCACGTCTGGTTGTGCCACCGGGACGACGCCTGGCGAATGGACGGTCTTTACGGGCAGTTCAGCGTCGTGCTGCCTCGTCAACGGGCGTGCGTGACGACGACTGCCCACTACCGAGGGCCAACGACCGACATTCTCGACGCCATCTGGTCGGACATCGTTCCCCTGCTCTACTGAGCGCCGGCGGGTCGAAGGCCACCCCGAGGCGAAGCCGCGACATCATGGGATGCGCGACCGGTGCGGAAGAGGGGTCGCGTCCAGGCCCAGTGGATACTTGTACGGTGAAATTCATCGACTTCCGCATCGGTCATAGCCGCCCAGTCGAGCGCGACGGGAGCCGTGAAGCCGCGTTCGCCCCGATCGCCGCAACCGTCGGCGAAGGGCATCTTGGCTGCATGCACATCGGACCCAAGGGCGGGCTGGGTCGACATCACGCCCTCCAAGCCCAGCTCTTTTGCGTCGTCAGCGGGGAAGGAGCCGTCTCCGGTGGCGACGGGGTCTTTACTCCGATCGAAGCAGGCCAGGCCGCATTGTGGGACGCGGGAGAAGAGCACGAATCATCGACTGTGACTGGAATGACTGTGCTCGTTCTTGAAGTGACCTCGTCAATCCAACCGAGTTCCTAGGGTCCTCGGGGAACGCGTGCCATTCGACCGAACGCCGGGAGGGTGACATGATCGACCGGCCTGGGGTCAGACGGTGCTCTCTCCAGACGTTCCGAACCTCTGCTGAGCGGCCTGTCTCGTGATGCCGAGGACCAATCCGATGGCGGCCCATGAGTGCCCATGCCGCCGTGCGACCTTGACCTTATGGCGAAGGTTCAACTCCGCGGTGCTCAGCTCCGTATAGGCAGCCCGGATCAGCGAGAGATCCTTATCCCAGTCCTCGAAGCGCGGCGTCATGGTGTCAATGATGCCTTGACACTGAGATCGATTCAACGTCCACCCGACCGCCGGGCAGGAGTCGGTTTCGTGCGAGGTCTCCTTCGATCTACGCCTTCGTGGCTGCAATCCGACTGAAGCCGAGGTTTCTCCCCCGATCGATCCGCAGCATGGCCACCTCATCGGTCGCTGGCCTCCTCCGGTGGTCATCGGCCAAGGGCAGTTTGGCCTCGCCGAAGCTCAGCCAGTCCTTCCAACCATCCTCGATGAGATCAGCCAGTTCGACGCTGACCTTCCCTGTCTTCTCCCAGTGGTCCCGCCACCATTGCGGGCTGTGAAACGAGCAAAAGTCCCACGACCAATACGGAACGAGTTCCGCGGGAATCTTCGATCCGATCTCGGAGACGAGCCCCGGTACCACGATGGCGATCCGGCCCCCATCCCTGAGGAAATGCGACATGTAGCCGAGGTAGAGGTCGTCCGTACCGAAGTAGTGGTAGGCGTCCACGCTCAGAATCATGTCGAAGAACCTTCCTGCGAATGGAAGCGCGTGGGCTTCGGCGTGGATCGGGACGACGAGGTCCTCGACCCCGGCGACGCGGATCCGCTCTTGGTTGGCGGATGCTTCAATCCACAAGTCAGTGGCCCAGACCTCGACGCCGAACTCCTTGGCGAGAAAGATCGAAGTGAGTGCCATGCCGCACCCGAGGTCCAGTACGCGCATCCCGGGCCGCATTGGAAGGACTTCGGTGAGGGCCTCCATCAACCAGAGGGGGTGGGGTCCCATCTGGTTGGCAAGGATCCATTGGGGGTCGTAGGTGTTTGAACGGGAATAGCGCGGATGAAAAAGCGGATTGCTAGTGATGGTCATTGCTCGTGGTCTCCCTTGAGACAACATGTGTACGCGGTCGAGCGAGGACAGTGCCGATACGCCGGACGATCCTCTTCATTCAGCCCCTCGCGGGACTCAGACGGGGTGAACCACCCGCATACGCAGCTCCAGGCGACGAATCAAGGTTGCGAAAACCCTACTCGTCAGGGTGCTGCGAACTCTGAATAATGGGGGCAGGGCCTCGACCGCCGGCCCGCGGTCGACCCTCAGAGTTCGCAGAGGGTGCACTCTACGATTTCGTGCTGTGACCACCATTCCGGCCCCCGCGAAGCCCCTCGGAGACGGTGTGGTGATGCTACGGCGCTTCACTCTCGACGATGTCCCGGATGTGACCAAGGCCTGTCGGGATCCGGAGATCCCGCGCTGGACGGCCGGGATCCCCGCACCCCACGAAGAGCACAACGCCCGGGAGTGGATCGGCCTCCACGACCGCTTTTGGGATGAAGACGGTCATGCCACCTTCGCCTTTTGCGATGCCTCGAGCGGAGAGCTTCTCGGGTCCATGACGCTTGGCGCGGTCGATTTCACCACCCGCTCCGCCGCCGCGGGCTATTGGGCTGCACCCTGGGCGAGAAACCGAGGCGCCACGGCCCGAGCTCTCGCGTTGGTCTGTCGTTGGGGCTTCGAAGTGCTCGGTTTGGAGGTGGTCGAACTGATGACGCTCCCTGGCAACGTCGCCTCGGAGAAGGTGGCGCAAAAGGCAGGTTTCGTCCTGGTCGGAATGATCGACGATTACAGACCCACCGGGGCCATTGACCCCGACGCTCGATATGAAGTGAAGCAATGGGTCCTCGATAGGAAAGGCCACGAGGAACGGTGAATGTCAGAGAGGTGTCGCGGATCGCCAATCTGAGATCGCGAACGTTCGGCTATACCTTTTGCCGGGGTGGCTGCAGTAGTACGCATCCGCACAGGCGTTGCCTGCGCTCGGGTCTCCCCGAAGAAGGGTGAGGATCGTGGAGACGACGTCGCTCCTGGTCGTGGGTGCAGGACCATACGGCTTGGCCGTTGCCGCCCAGGCAAGAGAACGGGGAATCGAAACGGTCATCGTCGGACATCCCTTGGGTTTTTGGACGGACCACATGCCCGCGGGTATGTACCTGAGATCGGGGATCGATTGGCATCTCGATGCGTCGGGCGTTCACACGTTCGAAGCGTTCGTAGACGACCGAGCGCTCTCTTCAGCCGACGTGGACCCGATTCCGATCGGAGTCTTCATCGAATATGCGACGTGGTTTCAAAGGCAGAAGGGGCTCGTCGCTCGTGATCGGTTCGTAACGACCCTCGAACAATGCAATGGAGGATTCGTCGCTTCCTTCGAAGACGGATCGCAGATCGGCGCCGAACGGGTCGTCGCTGCACCTGGTAACCAATACTTCGCGCACGTTCCCGAATGGGCCGCAGCGCTCCCGCCGGGTATCGCCTCGCACACATGCGACGTCGTGCGCTTTGAAGAATTTGCTGGGCAAAGGGTGCTTGTTGTCGGCGGCCGCCAAAGTGCCTATGAGTGGGCTGCGCTTCTCGGCGAACATGGCGCTGAACGCGTCGACATCGTTCACCGACACGAGGTGCCACGTTTCGAGCGGGTGAGCTGGAAGTTCGTTGACGAGTACGTTGACGCCACCGTCAGGGTCGCCGGGTGGTGGCGCTCCTTGTCGCGGACAGACCAAGACAAGATCTCGCGAAAATTCTGGGAGGTGGGTCGCCTGACACTTGAGTGGTGGCTGACGCCCCGCTTGAGGGGGGAGCGGCTCCACCTTTGGCCTAACTCGCACGTCGTCGGAATCACGACCGAGTCGGGCGCCACCGTGGTGACGCTTTCAAGCGGCGACCGCCTCGGCGTGGACCGAGTGGTCTTCGCCACGGGGTACCAGGCGGAACTGG
This sequence comes from uncultured Acidimicrobiaceae bacterium, assembly GCA_963824445.1. Lineage (GTDB taxonomy): Bacteria > Actinomycetota > Acidimicrobiia > Acidimicrobiales > RAAP-2 > Bog-473. The sequence goes on from CAWGPG010000008.1 coordinate 825,847, forward strand.
CGAACGTCCCCTATCTCCGACCGATGATCTCGGAAATGAAGATCGTCGATGGCTTTCCTGTACTCGACGAGAATCTCCAGTCATCCATCGCCGGCCTCTACTTCCCCGGATTCGCCGCGACTCGTGACTTCGGCCCCTTCTTCGGATTCACAAAGGCTTGTCCGGCCGCAGCGACGCTCATCGTCGAGGCGCTGCGTGGCGTCTGAACGAATGGTTCCGGGGGAGGGGTAGTACAGAGCTCCGGATTGGCGGTCCAGGGTGCTAGGCGACCAGCCCGAGATCGAGCGCCTGATGAACGATGAGGTCGACGGTCTCTGTCGGTTGGTGTTCGGAGTTGTCGATCCACATGCCGATCCGCGGAGTTTCCCTTCGGAATGTCTCGTCCAACTCGGTCACTGCCGCCAAATCGTGGTAGGCGGTCTTGGACCTTTTGCTTTCACGTCGCGCGATGACCTCCGGCCTGGGCGCAAGAACCACGACGACCAAGGGTCTCGATTCGATGAAACCGACATAGTCGCCGAGTACATCACCGATGATGACGTCCTGGACAACGACGGAGAACCCAGTGTCGTGGTAGGCATCAGCCGTGATCGCCCCAAGCCGGTAGCGCAGCCGCAGCTGACGCCAGGCTTCCTCGGACGGTTCTGTCGACATCTCATCACGTCCGCTCACCACCATCCGACGGAACACATCGCCCCTGACGTGGACACCTCGCTCGAAGCGCCGCGCCAGTAGGTCCGACACGGTCGACTTGCCGGCAGCCGGGATCCCGGTGACGAGCACTACCGGCTGCGCCTCGCGGAGCGACACGTCGAAACACTATGCAGGCGGGACCCCCATTGGCGCTCTGAATGTGCGTGTGGCAAAGAGCTCGTCGCAACGGTTACTCCGAATCGCCGGCTCCTGACACCGTGGCTGTCGGCACACTCTCTCATAGGATCGATCCCACCATGCAGTCGAGGCCGCCTCGAGGGTTCTTGAGCTCGAGGTGTGACAACCAGCCAGCGGTGCGTGGCCACCGATGCTTCAGCTCTTCGGAACGAGCAGGACCTGAAACCCGTCGGGATCAGAGAATGCGTGGGCGAACTCCTGCCAGAACGGATTGGCCGGAACGACCTCTGGCTCACCGATGCGTTGCACGATCGCTCCGACCTCCGCTGTGGTTTCGAAATAGAAGACGAGCACCGATTCGGGGTGGGGATCCGGAGGCGGATGCTCGCCTCCGGTTGTGAATTCGAGCTCGCTCTGAGTTCCGGGAATCTCGAGAAAGACGCCGTCATAGCCATCGTGGTCTTGAAACGCACCGGTCTGATGCAGACCGACCAGATCGCGGTAGAAGGCAACGACTTCCTCGAGCCGGTCGGTGTGCCGAGCGATTCGAACCTTCATATCGAAGCCAAGACTATGCCGGAGTACAGGCGCAGCTCGATGCTGACCCGGTCGTTGTCCTCAAGGATTGTCCTGGGCCCCTTCCATTTTCCTTGCCAAGAGTTGGATCCTTCATTTCGACAAGTCGTCGTACGAGGACCACGGTGTTAGCTTGCGACCGGCTTCGCTGAGTTCCTCGGGTGGTCTAAAGGAGGCGCGGTGGGACGGACAAGCGCTTCGGTTGTCGGTCTGGCGATGACGGCCTTGGCCGTCAGCCTGGTCTCGTCCCCGGTTGGGGCGACTGCAAACACAAGCTTGGCCGGTGGAGACGAGTGGCCCATGTACGGAGGTGGTTTCACTCATGCGGGTACGAGCCAAGCGGTCGGACCGTCGTCGCCGGCCACCAGCTGGAAAGTCACGCCCAAGCCGACAAGCTCGGACGAGGGAACCTCTCCTGTCGTCGGGAGCGATGGAACCATCTACCTATTACAACAATCTGGCAAGTATTCCTTTCGCTTGAGTGCGATATCCCCGAGCACGCACAAGGTCCTGTGGTCGGGCTCGGGAGCCGGTGACCCGATTGGGAGCACGCCGGCTGTCGCCCCCGATGGTGTCGTCTACGTGACCATCGACGGTCGGGGGGCGGCCCAAGGGCTCTTCGCCATCAAGAAGGGAGGTGCAACGTTGTGGCATCGAAAAATCTCTCAGAGTCGTGGGTTCAATCCCTTTCGAGATCCGACGGTCGGCCCGGACGGGACGGTCTACGTCGAGGACTCGCGCTCCACCCTGTACGCCCTGAACCCGAAGAACGGGCAGCTCTATTGGAAGTTCGTGGGGCCTTCTGGCACTATCGGCGAGGACGCGACGCCTGCCCTCTCTCCTGATGGCACGACGGTGTACCTCTCGACCGGAGTAGGAAATCTCTACGCAGTGTCCGCGGGTCCAACCGGCGGACACGGGGCATGGACGTATCACATCCATGGACCGCAAGGCGCCTATCTCGAGAGTGCCCCTGCCGTCGGACCCGACGGCACGATCTACGTAGCGACGTCAGTCGGGAATATCGAGGCCGTCAATCCGGACGGCACCTCGAAGTGGGTATACGCGTCCAAGACTTATTTCGAAACGACCCCCGCCGTCACCGCAGCCGGACAAGTGGTCGCCGGCAACAACGTCGGGACCGTCTACGCCGTCAAAACGTCCGACGGCAAGTTGGCGTGGTCCTACACAACTCCTGGAACCCATGGCGAGAACTTGTTCGCTGCGCCGGCGGCGTCGGACGCCAACGGCACCATCTATGTCCAAAATCAGATCGGCCTCTTCGCCTTGAGTTCAGACGGTTCGTTGCAGTGGACGGTGAGTCCCGGCGAGAACTGGTTCGCTGGTCCGGCGATGGACGACTCTGGGACTCTCTACGTCACGCATGGAAGCGACGCGCTGATCGCATACGAGGCGAGCGGGTAGCCCTGGGCGCTCAGGCGGCTACGAACTCTTCGAGGGCCCAATCAAGGTACAAAAGCGGGAATCTCGACAACGTGGATGCGCCTGGAATCTCGGCGATGGCCGCAGCCGATTCCGCTGCGTACTGGCGGGCAATGTCAATGACCTCGTCGATTCGACCGGAGTTTACGATCATTCTGCATGCGTGTTCGAGGTCGGCGGCCTGCCGTCCAACCAATTGCGCACGAAGGTCGCCCCCACGGGGACCTGCCAGTTCCAGCAGGGTCGGCATCGTGAGAACTCCGCTTCGGATATCGGCGCCCACCGGCTTACCCATCCGGTCCGGGTCACCGATCAGATCGAGGACATCGTCAATGAGCTGGAACGCCATTCCGAAATTCTTGCCAAACTCGCCGAATTTGTTGACGGCTTCTTTCGGCAGCGCCGCGCAGAGCGCCCCCACTCGACACGAGCAGGCGAAGAGCGCAGCAGTCTTTGCCTCGATGGTGAAGAGGTATCGGTCGATCTCCTGGGCGATGTCGAACAGATGCTGGGTCTCGGTTGTCTGCCCGATGCAGAGCAAGCCCACCGTGCGAGCGACATCGGAGGCCACCTGTTGACCAGCAGTCGCGGCCTCGGCGGCCGCCCGCGCCATCAGGTAAGTCCCGGCCAGAAGCGCGTGGTTCTGACCTTCGACTGCGTTGATGGTCGGCGTCCCCCTCCGAGTGTCAGCATCGTCGAAGATGTCGTCGTGAACCAATGAGCCGACCTGAACCAACTCAACTGCGACGGCCGCCGCGACGACCCGGGGATCGAACGCATTTCCCACGTCGGCCACTGCCAGGGTGAGGGCTGGACGAAGGCGCTTCCCACCTCCAGCCACTACTCGAAGGCAGGGAGTCGTGAGGTCTGGTGCGCCCACTGTGCACGTTGCGGCGAGCTGATTACCGACTGCTTCCAGATGCGCTTCGAGATCCGAGGATCCCAATAGATCGAGCGGTGAAGAGCGCACAGGAGGACGCTACCTCAGGGCCTGCTCGTCCGACGTCGACGGCGCCGGACGCGCGTCCCTTGGGTTGGCGTAGAGAGCGAAGGGTCATGAGTCCGCACTATGGCAGCTCACGTAGATTCTCTGGGTGTTGTGCTCGTGAGCGAGCGGGTCGCGATGGCGGACTTCATCCACGACGAATGAACTCTTGACCAGCTCTTCGAGGAGTTCGTCGTCACGGTAGAGATTGCCTCCCACCGTCTTGATGGCGTGACCGAGAAACTCGTCGCTGTAGACCTCTCCCTCGCCCGAATGGGTTGCGACAACAAGGGCGCCGGACGGCTTCAGGACTCGATGTATCTCGTCGAATGCACTGCGAAGCGCTGTTCGGGGAAGGTTGTGAACCGAGTAGTACGCGACCACGCCCGAGAAGGACTTCGGACCGAACGGAATGGAGCGCATGTCACCGCACACGACGTCGGTCATGCCGGTGCGCCGACGCGCCACGTGAAGCATCCGTTGGGAAAGATCCATTCCCACCACGAGAAGTCCACAGTTGGTGAGGTACTGACTGACCTGGCCTGGGCCGCACCCGAGGTCGAGAACGAGCTCTCCGGCAACGAACCGCCGGACGAACTCATCGAGGACTTGGCGATCCAAATTGAGCTGGAGAAGATCGTCGGCAAAAGCCTCCGCGTATTGCTCCGCAGCCGTGTCATATGCAGCCCGCACTCTCGAGGCGTCGAAAGGATCCATGAGTGTTCCTACCGCCGGCCGTTGGCGCTGTTTCGACGCTCGACCTGGACTTGAAGGGCGCGAAGATCCGAACCCGCCGCCCGACATGCCTCCATCAGGTGCCGGGGACCTCCGGTCTTCGTTTCCCAGTCCTCGTCCTCTCGGATCGCTCCGAGCACAAGGTGCTCAGGCCCGATGGTCGGGGATCCGAGACGATTTGCTTCCCGATCTGCACGGCCGACGATCATGAGCGCCCGTGGTGTGAATGGAATGTCTCCTGCCGGACTGGTCCCGGGCTCGCGGCAGAGCTGGGCGCACAACAGTTCTCGGCTGATCCCGACGGTCTCGAGCGCGTCGACAGCGGCGTTGGGCCCGATGGCCCAGAGCGCAAGCAGAACATGTTCGGTTCCGACGTGATCGTCATCTCGGCTTCTGGACTCGACCCCGGCAGCAGAGAGACACAGGCGACTCCCCGCCGACAATCGAGGTCGCGCGGCATCGGAGAGCCGTCGAGCCTCTTCAACGTAGCTCGGCTTGCCCTCGAGAATGAGGGGGCGGCCGGATCCATAAGGCGATTCTCTCACCAAGGTATGGGAAGTGACTTTCTACCGGTGGATTTGGTCCCAGTGAACGCAATCATCCGATTCCGCTGCCTGGGAGCGCTGAGCCCGGCCACTACCTTGTCCAGGTATGAATCACGCACGACTTGGACGGACAGGCTTGCAGGTATCGAAACTCTGTCTCGGGACGATGACCTTTGGATTGCAGTGTGACGAGCCCACTTCAGTGTCGATTCTCGATCGAGCCGCAGAAGGCGGCATCGACTTCATCGATACCTCGGACGTCTATCCGCTCGGTGGCGATCTTTCCACCCAGGGCCGAACGGAGGAGGTTCTCGGTCGTTGGCTCCAAGGGAAAAGGGATCGTTTCGTCGTGGCCACGAAATGCTTCGGTCCCACTGGGCCTTCACCGCTCGACAGGGGTAATTCGCGCAGACATATCATCGACGCAATCGACGCTTCCTTGCGCCGATTGCAAACGGACTACATCGATCTGTACCAGCTCCACGGGTTCGATGCAGCGACTCCGATTGACGAGACGCTCGGCACGCTCGACGACCTGGTCCGCCGGGGAAAGGTCCGCTATGTCGGATGCTCGAACTTTCTCACCTACCAGCTCGTCCGCGCCATCGGCCGCAGCGAGACGCTGGGACTGGCGCGGTTCGACTCCGTTCAACCGCGCTACAACCTCTTGTTCCGCCAGATAGAGCGTGAGATGCTCCCGTTCTGCGGGGAGGATGGAGTTGGCGTCATCCCGTACAACCCCATCGCCGGTGGCCTCTTGTCTGCGAAGCACCGACGCGGTGATCCGCCGGCCGAAGGGGGCCGTTTCACTCTCGGAAACGCCGGCCGGATGTATCAAGCTCGCTATTGGCACGACCGGGAGTTCGACACTGTTGATCAGCTCCTTGCCATCGCCGAAGAGATCGGGGTGAGCCTCGTGACTCTCTCCGTCGCCTGGGTTTTGGCGAATGAGACCATCACCGCACCGATCATCGGGGCGAGCCACCCCGACCAGCTGGCCGCGAGCCTCCAGGCAGCTGAGTTCGTGCTCGAAGAGGACGTGAAATCACGGCTGGACGACCTCACTCACGAGTACCGCATGGGCGACGCTCCACGGTAAAGATCGAGCGCTTTGTTTCAGTCCGCTCCGTCGAGCCGCGTCTCAGGAACGACGCCACCTCGTCGCGCTCGACCGTTCGGCGCATGGGGGGAAGCGTCGAGAGCAGCACTCCCCGGTACGACGCCGTCGCCAACCGGGGGTCGAGCACGGCGACCACGCCGCGGTCGTCGGCCGTGCGGATGAGACGACCTGCGCCCTGAGCGAGCAGCGTGGCCGCCCGGGGCAGGTCGACCAGGGAGAAGGCGTTGCCCCCGGCGCGCTCACGCCGCGCCTGGAGCAGCGGGTCGTCCGGGCGCGGGAAGGGCAGACGGTCGAGGGTGACCAACGAGAGCGCCGGACCGGGGATGTCGACGCCCTGCCAGAAGCCCATGGTGGCGAAGAGGCACGAAGGCTCGTCGCGGGCGAACTCCTCGAGGAGGCGGCCCTTCGGGAGCTCCCCCTGGAGCAGGAGGGCGTACGGCAACACGGGCGCCAGCGCTTCAGCGGCGCGTTCGGTGGCCCGTCGGCTGGTGAAGAGCGCGAGCGTCCTCCCTCCGGCCGCCCGGATCAAAAGCGCCAGCTCCTCGTGGAGCGCTTCCTCCGCTCCCGCCGCCCGGCGGTCGGGGAGGTGACGGGCCACGTAGAGCAGCGAGTGGGCGCGGTAGTCGAATGGGCTGCCGACGTCGAGCTCCTCGGTCTCGAACCCCGCGAGCCCGACCCGCTCGACCAGACGCGGCGGGATGGTCGCGCTTGTCATCACCGCCGTCACCTCGTCCCACAACAGCGCGGCCAGCGCCGGGCCGACGTCGATGGGGGAGAGGCGCAGGCGGGGACTCCGCCTCGTGCCGTCGACCCAGGCCACCTCGCCCTCGGTCCGAGCCTGCAGCCGGTGCAAGTCCTCGGCCAGATGGGTCGCAGCCGTGACGGCTCTGGTCGTGCGGTTGGAGCGGTCGAGGTCGAGGCCGCCGTCCGCCGGTACCCAGCAGCGAGCCCTGCGCGCCGCCGGCCCTGAGGGCATCGGTGACGCGACGCGCCACTTCGGCGGCGCGGGCCAGGAGCTCGTCAAGCTCGCGGTCATCGGGCCGTCTTTGGCGCTCCGCGGCGGCCCACGGCGTCGCGTCGAGCACCCGCTCGCCCACCCGCTCCGCCACCAGCTCCTGCAGCCGGTCACCGAGCGTCGCCAGTGTCTCGAGTTGCTCCGCGTCGCGCTCCTCGACCAGGGACCGTCCGGCCACGGCCAGCGTGCGGAACCGGGCGGCCGTCACCTCGACGCCAAGGCTCGAGGTCATGACCTCCTCGAGCTGGTGTGCCTCGTCGAAGATCACGGCGTCGTGGTCGGGCAGCACGGCACGCCCACTCGCCAGATGGGCGCCGTAGAGATGGGTGTTGACGACGACGACGTCAGCCAGCGAAGCCCGTTCCCGCGCCGCTTCGGTGAAGCAGCGGTCGCCCGCGGGGCAGTTGAACCGACCCGGGCACTCCCGCGGCCCGACGCTCACCATGTTCCAGGCCCGATCGCTCGGCTCGAAGGCGAGATCCCCCCGGTCTCCCGTCTTCGTCGTCTGCGACCACGCCAGGAGCGAGCGGACCTGATCGACGATTCCCTCGGGCGCCGCTGTGTCCGGACCGCCGACTCGGACGTCCGCGCCCCTCCCCCCGTCGACGCCGCCCGGCTCGGTGCCGTCCCCCTGGTCGCCGAGTTCCCTGTCGCCGTCGACCGGGTCGCTGAGCTCGGGCTGGATCCCTCCCGTGCCCACCTCGGCCACACGTTGGAGGCAGACGTAATTGCTCCGGCCCTTGAGCACGGCGAAGTCCACCGGCACGCCCAGGCCAGCGGCGACCTGAGGGAGGTCCTTTTCCGCCAGCTGGTCCTGGAGGGCCTTGGTCGCCGTGGCCACCACGACCTTCTTTCCGCTCAGGGCGGCCGGGACGAGATATGCGAGGGACTTGCCCGTCCCGGTGCCGGCCTGGACGGCCAGGTGCGTCTGCGTGACGAGCGCTTCGGCCACGGCCCGGCACATCTCCTGTTGCTCGAGCCGTTGCTCACCACCCACCAGGTGCGCCGCGACCCGGGCCAACGCGGCCACGGCCTCGTCGCCGGCCAGTCGCGCCTCGGAGGCCAGGCCGCCGCCGGGCGCCTCGAGATCGGCCTCGTCCAGCTCTTCGGGCTGCGGGACGTGCTCCCACTCCTCGGAGTGCTCCCACTCCGGGACGTACGGCATATCCCCTTCGACCATCCGGTCTCGCCGCGGCGTCAGCCGCTTGCCCCCGGCGCCATCCCGACCTCGGCCGAGAGCTCCCGGAACGCCTGCTCGCCGAATCCTGTCCACATATCTCGTGCCGGTGGCGGCATGTGCTCCAGCATGGCCACGCGTTGCTCGTCGTTCATGCGCTCCCGGATCAGCCCGAGGATGAGCCAGACCTTGTCCCCGCGGTAGTTCGCAAACCCGTGGCCGGGGAGGGCGCCCCATTCCTCGGGCGAGAGGTTCGGCGCGCACAACGGCAGCAGCGAGGTCTCCTCCTGGTCGAGATGCACCGTCAGCTGTGAGCGCAACACGTCGAGCGCGTCGCGGGCCGGTCCAGCGCCATCACGGTCGCCGGATTCCCACGCCCTAACGGCGCGCTGCGCCTGTTCCAGCAGCCCCAGCATCTGGGCGTGCTCGGCCTCCATCTGGTCGACCACGGCGCAATCGGCCGGGCACCGCTGGCGCAACAGCGGAAACACGAGCTGCTCCTCCCCCTCGTGGTGCACCTCGAGGAAGTGCAAGATGTTGTCGTAGTAGTTGGCGATGAGGGCGGCCCGAACCGCGTCGCCGTCGGACGCGCCGTCGATCAGTGTGGGCGCTGCCGCGAGGGTGTCACGAAATACACCATGGACCGCCACCATGTCGGTGGTGTCAGGCTCTGGCGCCGCATCGGTTTCTGTCATTGAGCTCTCCGTCTCTCGAAATTTTCGTTTCTCGAATCTCATGTCGTGGGTTCGCGCTCGTGTTTCGTTGTTCGCCTGCCCACCGCCTGTCTCATCCGCATCGCCATGCCGGGTTCTCGGCCCGGATCGGACCGAGCGGCCCGAGCCAGAACGAGCAGGCACCAATTCAGCACGAACACGGCGGCATCGCAGACCGGGTCGGGCGCCGGCCCGATGGAGTGGGGGTAGCGTCGTCGGGTGGCCTCTGCCGTGTCGAAACCGGGGCGAGCCACCGGCGCCGGCGCGGGATCCGAGCACGGGGACGAGGCCTGGCCCGGGGCCGGGGTCAGGCCCGACCCGGCGGTCGATCCCGTGCCGCCCGAGCTCGACCTGACCCGTGTTCCGTCCCACGTGGCCTGCGTCATGGATGGGAACGGTCGCTGGGCGAGCGCCCGTGGACTGCCGAGGACCGAGGGCCACGCAGCCGGCGAGGCCGCGCTGCTCGATGTGGTCAACGGCGCTCTCGAGATCGGCATCAAGTGGATCACCTTCTACGCCTTCTCCACCGAGAACTGGCGCCGTCCGCCTGACGAGGTGCGCTACCTGATGGGGTTCAACCAGTCACTCCTCATGCGCCGGCGCGACGAGCTGAACGAGAAGGGCGTCCAGATCCGCTTCGCCGGGCGCCGCGACTGGCGGGTGCCCCGAAGGGTCCTCAAACGCATGGACGAGTCGGTCGAGCTGACCCGGCACAACCGCCGCATGGTCATGACGATGGCCTTCAACTACGGCGGCCGGGCCGAGATCGTCGACGCCGTCCGCTCCATCGTGGCCGAACGGATCCCGGCCTCCAAGGTGGACGAGAAGACGATCGCCCGGCACCTCTACTTTCCCGACATGCCCGATCCCGACCTGGTCATCCGGACCTCGGGCGAGAACAGGATCTCGAACTTCCTGCTCTGGGAGATCGCCTACAGCGAGCTCGTGTTCCCCGAGACCCTCTGGCCGGACATGCGCCGCAGTCACCTCTACGAGGCCGTCGTCGAGTTCCAGCGTCGGGTGCGCCGATTTGGTGCCGTGAGCGGCTGAGCCTCGTCGTCGGGACCGCCCCGCCTTCCGCCCGCTCTCTGGACGGGCCCGACCGCGGGCTCCCGGCTGCGAAACTGGATCCTGCCATGAGCCCCGCCGGATCGCGCTCGTCGCCGGCATCGCCCTCTTGACCGCCTTCGTCGTGGTGGCCGCCGTGGCCGTCCGCGCCGTGGCCGCCGTCGCCGTGGTCCTGGTCATCGCCGGGCTCGTGGCGTGCGGGAACCTCCTTTATGGCCGCCACTCGCACGGCGCGGCCGCCCAGGCCCGCATCCGGCCCGCCCAGGACGCCCAAGACCGGGCCGCCGCCGTGGCCGCCGACGCTCGCCGCGCCGTTGCCGAGGCGGAACGGCGAGGCGAGCGCTACTGCCCCTTGGGCCTAAAGGAACGTGAGGGCGCCCGCGCCCAGGGCCTTCACCCGCCCCCGGCGTCACCCCGGCCCGGGGCCCACTCGTGAGCCTGTACCGCGATCGGGGCGTCGTACTGCGCACCTACCGCCTTGGCGAGGCAGACCGTATTGTCGTCTTCCTCACCGAGCGTCACGGCAAGGGCGGGCCGTCGCCAAGGGGGTGCGCCGCACCACGTCGAAGTTCGGGGCACGCCTGGAGCCGCTCACCCACGTGGACCTTTGTTGTGGCAGGGCCGGAGCGACCTCGACATCGTCAACCAGGTCGAGGTCCTCGATACGTTCCGGGCCGTCCGCGAGGACCTCGCCCGCGTCCCGAGCGGGCTGGCGACGCTGGAGGTGTCGGACCAGCTGGCCCAGGAGCGCCACCCCGATCCCCGCCTCTACTCGATGCTCGTGGGTGCTCTCCGCGCCCTGGCCGAGCAAGAAAACGATCCCACGCTCCTCGCCCCGTCCTTCTTCCTCAAGGCGCTCGTGCTCGAGGGCGCCGGTCCGGTGCTCGAGGAGTGCGCCACGTGCGGCGAGAGCGGCGACGCCGTCGATCTGGTCGCCTTCGACCTCGTTGCCGGCGGCGCCCTCTGTCGGGCCCACCGCAGCGGCCGCCCCATGAGCCCCAACGCGCTCTCGCTGCTGCGTCGCATCCTGGGGGGCGGCCTGGCCGGGGTCCTTCGTCGACCCATTCCGCCCGGAGCCGACGAGGTGGCGGAACTGGCCACCGAGGCCATGGAGGTCCACCTCGACCGCCGCATCCGCGCCGTGCGCTCGGCCGCGGGCCTGATATGGCTGCTGGCGCGCCGTGACCGACTCGCTCGTGACCGACTCGTTCGTGACACCCTTCGGCGTCTACGTCCACGTCCCCTTCTGCCGGGAGCGGTGCGACTACTGCGCCTTCGCCACCTATACCGACCGGGACCACCTCATGGAGCGCTACGCGGACACGTGCATCCTCGAACTGCATCGTGCCGCCGAAGAGGGTCGCCTCGTTCCTGCCACCTCCGTCTTCTTCGGAGGAGGCACCCCGTCCCGCCTCCACCCCGAGACCCTGTGCCGCATTCTCGAAGCCGTGCCACGGCGGCCCGGCGCCGAGGTCACTGTCGAGTGCAATCCCGAGGACGCCGACGACGCCCATCTTGGGACCTACCGGCGTGGCGGGGTGACGCGGGTGTCGTTCGGGCTGCAGTCGACCCACGCCCACGTTCTGGCCGGGCTCGGACGGCGCCATGTGTCCGGCGCCGCTGAGTCTGTGTCCTCGCCGCGCGCACGGCGCCGGCTTCACCACGTGGAACCTCGACCTGATCTTCGGCGGGGCAAGCGAGCGCGACGCCGACTGGGACGCGACCCTGCACCAGGTCCTCAGCCTCGAGCACCCCCCACCACATGTGAGCGCGTATGCGCTGACGGTCGAGCCCGGCACGCCATTGGCACGGGACCGCGTCGCGCCATCCGGCCGAGGAGTCGCTCGCCCGTCGCTACGAGCGCACCGAGGCGACGCTGGCGGCCGCCGGCTACTGCTGGGAGGAGATCTCGAACTGGGCTCTTCCCGGGCACGAGTGCCGGCACAACCATCTCTACTGGGACCAAGGCGACTACCTCGGGGTGGGGTCGGCCGCCCATTCCCACCGCGAGGGCACACGGTGGTGGAACGTGCGAACGCCCGAGCGCTATGTCGCCGCCATCGAAAGCGGGCGATCGGCCGAGGCCGGCCGCGAGGTGCTCGACGAGGAGCAGCGCGAGTTCGAACGGCTCACGCTCCTGCTGCGCACGCCCCGCGGCGTCCCATGGGACGCGCTCGAAGACCCGGAGAGGCTCAGCGGGCTCGTGACCCGCGCCGCTGACCGTGCCGTGCTGACGGTGCGCGGGCGGCTGCTGGCGAACGAGGTCAGCGCGCGAATCCGCTCCGGTATCCTGCTCCGATGACCGGGACCGACGACACCGCCCGCGAGGCCTCCGCACGCAAGGACATGGCATCGAGCGGCGCCGACGGACCTGACGGCGACGATCTCCTGGAGAAGGTGGTGCGTCTGTGCCGCCACCGCGGCTTCGTCTTCCCCTCGGCCGAGATCTATGGAGGCTTCCGCTCTACCTACGACTACGGCCCCCTGGGGGTCAACATGCTGCGCAACGTGAAGAGTGAGTGGTGGCGCGCCATGGTCCAAGAGCGCGACGACGTGGTCGGGTTGGACGCCGCCATCCTCGGCCCACCGGCGGTCTGGGAGGCCTCGGGTCACCTCGCCACCTTCACCGACCCTCTGGTCGACTGCAAGAACTGTCACGAGCGCTGGCGTGAGGACAAGATTCAGGGGGTCTGCCCCAACTGCGGCTCGCACGACCTGACCGAGGCGCGAGCGTTCAACCTCATGTTCAAGACCCACGCCGGGCCGGTCCAGGACGAGGGCCACGTGGCCTACTTGCGACCTGAGACGGCCCAGGGCATGTTCACGAACTTCGCCAACGTCCTCGGAACGACCCGCAAGAAGCCTCCGTTCGGCATCGCCCAGGTGGGCAAGTCATTCCGCAACGAGATCACGCCGCAGAACTTCGTGTTCCGGACCCGCGAGTTCGAGCAGATGGAGATGGAGTACTTCGTGCCGCCGGACCAGGCGCCGAAGTGGTTCGACTACTGGCTCGACGAGCGGATGCGCTGGTACCTGCAGCTCGGCATCCCAGCCGAGAAGCTTCGGCTCCGCCACCACGATCAGAGCGAGCTGTCGCACTACTCGCGGGGCACGGCCGACGTCGAGTTCCTCTTTCCCTGGGGTTGGGACGAGCTCGAGGGCATCGCCAACCGGGGCGACTTCGACCTCTCGGCTCACGCCGAGAAGTCCGGGGTCTCGCTCGACTACTTCGACCCGCAGACCAACGAGCGCTACGTCCCTTACGTGATCGAGCCCGCCGCCGGTGCCACCCGGACCATGATGGCCTTCCTGCTCGCCGCCTACGACGAGGACCAGATCGGTGGCGAGGCGCGAACGGTGCTCCGGCTGCATTGGCGGCTGGCCCCGTACCAGGTGGCGGTGCTCCCTCTCTCCAAAAAGGACACACTCGAACCGTTGGCGCGCCACGTGCTCTCTCTTCTCCAGCCCCACTTCATGTGCGACTACGACGTGACTCAGAGCATCGGACGGCGTTACCGGCGCCAGGACGAGGTGGGTACTCCTTGGTGCGTGACCGTCGACTTCGATTCGCTCGAGGACGACGCCGTGACCGTCCGCGACCGCGACACCACTGAGCAGGTCCGCGTGCCCGTCGACGGCCTCCTCTCCGAGCTGCGCCGCCGCACCGGCGAGGGCTGACACAGCTCCGACGAGCAGACCTACTGGGGTGTACGCCATCGGGTCGGGTCAGCTTCGCGCTGATTCTTTTATCTCAGCAACGCACCGGACGCTCGGCAATACTTGGCATCAAGAACGCTGGCGGAGGTGATCTTCCTCCGGCGATGGAGAGGGGGATCAATGTTGCGAAGGACCGGGGTACCAGCGACAGGCAGCCTCGTCAGTCACCATCGGGCTTCGCTTGTGACCATTGTAGGATGTGTCCTGCTCCTAGCACTTCTGATCCCACCAGCGATCGCTGGCGCCGCCGTGAGCCATCCAATCCAACTTCCCATTTGGAATGGGACCAGCTGGACGGAATTGTCAACGCAATCAACCCTGAGTCCAAAGGCCATATTGGAAGACACCTTTTGTATTAACATCGACAATTGCTTCGGGGTTGGATACAAACCTGTGCACGGTATTTCTCAACCAATCGCAGCGCATTGGTCTGGAAACACCGCTGGCGCCGTCGTACGCGCGATTCGCACACCAACATTCTCTGCGGGTGCACAGTTCACGGGAGTTTCATGCAACACGTCGAACAATTGCTTTGTGATCGGCGTGGAGGGCGGAAGCAATCAACCTTTGCTTGAATACTGGGCGGGTAATTCTTCGTGGACGCAAGAGACGCTTCCAGTGAATACTGCGCTTCCGCCAGGAGGCACAGCAACGGCGCGCAGCATCTCCTGTATCAACAATTCCGTATCCTGCTGGGCCGTCATAACCGTCGATGGTAGTGACGGCACCTTGGAGGGGACCTCATTTGACTTTAACCGGGATGGATATTTGAGCCACCATTGGAAAGCGTTGTATGCAGAGGTCGGTAATGACTACGACCAAGTCTCCTGCGTTTCGGGAAACTTCTGCGTGGCGGTGGGATCGACGAGCAATGGATGTGAACAGTGCGAAACGCAGCCCTTGCTAGAACTGTGGAGCCTCAATACGGGTTGGACTCAACCCGACTTTCCCAAACCCACTTCGGCGAACGAAGGGCTTAGCCTAGTCCGGTGTGCAACTTCGGTCTCATGCGTTGCTTTGGGCGAAAACGACGCCGGGCAGTACGCACTCCAGTGGAATGGCTCGGATTGGAGTCTCACCCCAGCAGATCAGGGCTTCACTCCGGCGTCCGTGTCCTGCGCCAAGACAGCAGCTTGCTCCGCGTTCGGTTCCAGTAGCGGATCAAACCAGTCCCCGTACTACACCGAGCAATGGGATGGCACCGAATGGAGTCCAACATCCTACGATTTTGGGCCGATCACGTGTCCGTACGGGGCCGAGTGGTGCATTGCTTTCTGAGCACTTCAAGTGTGCGCTGCGGGTTTCCACCTCGCTGGAAAGATGACAGGCGGCGGCGCCACCTCGGATCCGCACCCGCTCTCCGTACTTCAACCCGTAGAGCCGCTTTGACTTGATGACCGACTTCGTTGGCCTCGACCGCAAACGCGCAACCTGCTGGACACCGGCCCGCATCCTGCAGAACGTGCTCGGAGAAGTCGAACACGACGACACCATGTGGCACACCGAACCAGACCGAGCCATTGCCCTGATCCTTCTCGATAGCTGAGGCGTGCGCCTCGCTCCAAGATGCCGTTGGAGGACAGCGCAAACGTTGCCTCACGCGGCTCTAGCTCCGTCGAGCAGACCTGGCTCCGACGACGGCCAGGGCGCGAGCGAGCTCGACGAGCGGCCCGGGGCATACCGAGCCCGATCATGGCGATGATGTCGAGCTGGACCTCATTGGTTGTCGGCGGCCCACGCCACCTTCCAGTTCAAGAGTTTGAGCACCTCGATCTTTGCGTGCACCCGGGCCATGGGGTTCCGATCTGGACACCACTCGGTTGGAAGGATGTCCGATATGGGAGCTACAAGGTGGAAGTTCACGCTGGAGTTCAAGACAGAGGACGATCATCGCGTGATCGATACGGGCAGGACGGTGGCCGAAGTGGCGGCCGAGCTGTCGTGGCCGACAGCGTGTTGGCCCGATGGGTGCGCGATGAGCGTCGTCGGCTCGACGCAGTGGACGCTTCGTCCGATGAGCCGTTGACGCTGGCGGAGCGGACCGAGCTGGTGCGGTTGCGCCGTCAGGTCGCCGAGCAGGACAAGGACCTGGCCTTCTTGGGAAAAGCTGCCGCGTACTTCGCTTCGAATCGACGAAAGCAGAGAGATCTGCTTTGATGCCCGCCGAGGGGCGCGAACTTCGAGATGACTGCATGGCTCCGCTCTGGAGGTCTGACGGCCGGCTACGACGCTGGAGGGCGGCCGAGGACTGTTCAGCGTTGCCGAGCGAGGTTCGCCGGGCCGATCTCGACGAAGATCATCAGAGGGCACAGAACCGAAGGGCAACTACGGGCTCCTCGGATCACCTTGGACCTCGACGAGGCGGTGAACATGTCAGCGCGCACAGCGTGGCGCCCGCATGGCCGCCCTCGGGATCGTCGGGGTCAGCTCGCGATTGTTCAAGGTCACCACCAGCCTCGATCCAGCGGCCATCTACCCGGCGGACCTGGTGAATCGGGACTTCCATCCCGACGGCATCGACGAGTTGTGGACGTCTGACATCACGTACCTCAGCGTCGGTGACGGCGAGGCCACCTCTGCGCCATTCGCGACGAAGGATCGTCGAGGGTGCTGGGGAACTCAGTGGAGGACCACATCGCACCGAGCCGTCCTCGAGGCGCTCGAGCAATCGACGGCGACGCGTACGGTTCGGTGTCGGAACGGTGTTCCATACCGACCGGGGCAGTCAATTCGTAGATGGCAAGGTCGTGGACTTCTGCGAGTCCGCCGGACTGGTCTGCTCCATGGGGGCGACGGGCAGTTGCTATGACCACGCCAGCGCCGAGAGCTTCTGGTCGATCTTCAAACACGAGTACTTCTACCGGCACACCTTCGCCACCATCGACGAACTCCGTGCCGGGATCGCCGCTACATCAACTTCTACAACCACCAGCGTCGTTGACCAAGGCGGGCAACCTGAGTCCTGTTCGCTACGAGCTAACGTTGGCCCTCAAGCAACAAGCCGCATAAATCGCGTGTCCACTATTTCTGGGCGACCCCGAGGCCGGGCAGATCGCCACTCGTTCGTGATTGAGCTGGTTGGTGATCAGCTTCCAGCCTCGGTTCTCCGCGCCGACGAGATTCTCGACTGGGACCCGGACGTCCTCGTAGAAGGTCGAGCTGGTGATGTCGCCGACGATGGTGGCCAACGGCGTCCAGTGGAATCCTGGGGTGTCGACCGGCACCATGAAGACGGACAGACCCTTGTGCTTCGGCGAATCCGGGTCGGTCCGGGCGGCAAGCCAGACGTAGTCGGCGTATTGGATCGCGCTGGTGAAGATCTTCTGGCCGTTGATGACGTATTCGTCACCGTCGCGGACGGCACGAGTCTGGAGTGACGCCAGGTCGGTACGCGCCGAGGGTTCGGTAGAGCCAATGGAGAAGTGGATCTCGCCCCGGAGGATGCCGGGAGGATGCGACGCTTCTGCTCGTCGGTGCCGAGGGCCATGGGGGTCGGACCGACACTGTTCAACGTGAGCCGAGGCAGCGGTACGCCCGCCAGTGGGACTCCTCGACGAAGATCTTCTGGTCCAGAGGGCCTCGAGCCTGACCTCCGTACTCGACCGGCCACCCCCGGGCCGAGCCAGCCGTCCTCACCCATCCGGAGGATGTACCGGGTGTACGTCGGCTCTTCGAGGGCGGAGTGTTCGACCTCGGCCACCAGGTCTGCGAAGTAGCTCCGGAGTTGGCTTCGCAGCATCTGCTGTTCTGGCGTGAGCTCCAGGTACACCATGGCCTCCGGCTGAATCTCGATGTTCAGGGACAGAGCATTATCGCAAAGCGAGCCGTCGTCCGATGTCCCGCGCCGGGATGCAGAGAGCCGGCGGAGCGAATCCCGCAGGCGGGTGGGACGGCCTCAGGCGACTCGGCGGTACTTGCGCACCGCGATCGGGACGAGCACGACCAACAGCCCGAAGCACCACGCCAGCGCGGCCCAGATGGCCTGCGTGTCCTGCAAGGTGCCTCCCGTCATGAGCGAGCGCGCGGCGTCGACCACCTGAGTGACCGGCTGGTGCTTGGCGAAGGCTTGTAGCCAACCAGGCATGTCGCTGACGGGTACGAAGGCCGAAGAAGCGAAGATGAGCGGGAACAGGATGGGGAACACCATGAGCTGGGCCGTCTCCGCGTTCGGCGCCGACAAGCCGGCGGTGGCGAACCCCCAGCACAAGGTGTAGGAGAAGAGCAGCACGATCAGGATGCCGCAGAGGAACAATCCGAAGTTGGTGCCGATCCTGAAGCCCACGGCGAAGCCCACCGCGGTGATGATCGCAACCGTGAAGACGTTTCGCACCAGGTCGGCCGACGTCCGACCGGCCAGGACGGCCGAGCGTGCCATGGGCAGCGCGCGGAACCGCTCGATCAAGCCCTTCTGGAGGTCCTCCGACAGCCCGACCGCAGTGCTGACGGCGCCGAACGTGACCGTCTGGACGTACACACCCGGGATCAGGTAGTCGACGTAGGGCACGCCCGGGATGTGGATGGCGCCACCGAAGACGAAGACGAAGAGCAGCACGAACATGATCGGCTGAACGGCGGAGAAGAACACGGTTTGGGGCGTCCTCGTCAGTGCGATCAGGTTGCGCCACGTGACGGTGGCGATGTCCTGCAGGGTCCAGCTCACGCTGTTGCCGCCCGCCATCGGCCGCTGCGCCGCGGAGGAGGGCGCGACAAGGGTGGAGGTCATGCCGCATCCTCTCCGTCGGTCTGGGCCATGGCGCCGCGTCGGGCTCGGCTCGCGTGAGCCGCCCGTTCCGCCTCGCTCTCGCCTTCGGTCCGGTGCCCGGTCAGGCTCAAGAAGACTTCGTCGAGGCTTGGCTCGCGCAGGACGAGGCCGGCCACCGAGATCTTGGCCGCGTCGAGCGTGCGCAGCACCTCGGCGCCGACGGCCGGGCCGTTCTCGACCGTGAACTCCACGATGTTGTGGTCGATGGCGGGCGGCTTGTCCGAGAGCGGCGCCAGCAGGGCCACCGCGGAGTCGCCACGGCCTCGGCGCTCCCGAGGGTGACGGCGACCACGGACGTGCCCAGATCGGCCTTGAGCTCTGCCGGCGTCCCGTGGGCGATGACGCGGCCGTGGTCGACGACCACGATGTCGTCGGGCCAGGCGATCGGCCTCCTCGAGGTACTGGGTGGTCAGCAGCACGGTCGTCCCCTCCGAGACGAGTCTCTCGATCACGGCCCACAGGTTCTGTCGGCTCTGGGGGTCGAGCCCGGTCGTCGGCTCGTCGAGGAAGAGAACCGGAGGGCTGGCGACGAGCGCGGCGGCCAGGTCGAGCCGGCGGCGCATGCCGCCCGAGTACGTCTTGAGCACGCCGGTTCGGCGGCGTCGGCCAGGCCGAAGGCCTCGAGCAGTTCGTCGGCGCGCCGGGCCGACACCTTCCGGCTGAGGTGACAGAGCCGGCCGACCATGTAGATGTTCTCGCGACCGGTGAGGTTCTCGTCGACCGTGGCGTACTGCCCGGCCAACCCGATGATCCTGCGGACCACCTCGGGTTCCCTGACGACGTCGTGGCCGAGGATCGCGGCGTGTCCCGAATCGGGCTCGAGGATGGTGGACAGGATGCGCACGGCGGTTGTCTTGCCGGCGCCGTTCGGGCCGAGCAGGCCCAACACCGTCCCGGCCTCTATCTCGAGCGAGACCCCGTCGAGCGCGCGGACCTCGCCGCGGGGGAACACCTTCACCAGATCGTGTGCCTCGACGGCCGGTCCGCCCGCGGACGACGCCGCACGAGATGCCAGCACCTCGGTGGATTCCGAAGAATTACCCATCGACAAAGAAACTTAGTGCTAAAGTATCTTCTATGTCAACCCAGCGGTCCCGGCTGGAGCTCGTCCAGCAGCTGCGTTCGGAGATTCTCGGGTATCTCGGCGCCGCGAGCCAGTACGACGAGCGGTTGGCCAAGAGGCTCAAGCTGAGCCGGACCGACCTGCGCTGCCTCGACCTGATCGCTCGTCTCGGTCCGCTCACGGCGGGTCGGCTCGCCGAGGAGACCCGTTTGACCACCGGGGCGGTCACCTTCATGCTGGACCGGCTCGAGGAGGCGGGCATGGTGACGCGGCGACGCGACACCGAGGACCGGCGCCGGGTGTGGGTGGAGATCGTGCCGTCCGCCCACGAACAACTGCAAGGACTGCAGAAGCCGGTCGCCGAAGAGATGCGCGCGGTGGCGCAGCGATTCAAGACCGACGAGCTCGCCGCCGTCCGCGACTTCATGCGGGCGGCGAGGGAGGTCTTCGAACGCCAGGTCTGGGGAGCCGTGACGAGCGTGGGTCCGACCGACGACGGCGGTCAACCCCGAGGCGGTGCGGGGACGGAGCAGGGTCCGGCGGGCCAGTAGGCTGGCGCAGCCCGTCCCGTCTCGGGACGGCGTGACATCACTTCGCGACCGTGTCCCGCCGCACGGTTCGCCCGTCGGGCGCCCCGACCGGGGCAAGGAGGCCCCATGCCGTACGTCTTCGACTTCGACTTCGACCACGGTCGTCCGCCGATGGAGCTCAAGGACCTGCTCGGTGGCAAGGGAGCCAACCTGGCCGAGATGACCTCGGTGCTCAAGCTGCCGGTTCCGCCCGGCTTCACCATCTCCACCGACGCGTGCCGCGACTACATGCGCGACGGGTGGCCCAAGCGCCTCAACGGCGAGGTGGCCGCGGCGCAGGGACGCCTCGAAGCGGCGATGGGCACGTCGATCGGCGATGCCGACGATCCGCTCCTGGTCTCGGTGCGCTCCGGTGCGAAGTTCTCCATGCCGGGCATGATGGACACGGTCCTCAACCTCGGCCTCAACGACCGCTCGGTCGAGGGGCTGGCGAAGCAGACCGGCGACGAGCGCTTCGCCTTCGACTCCTACCGGCGCTTCATCGCCATGTACGGCCGCATCGTGCTGGAGCTGCCGGGCGAGGAGTTCGACGCACTCTTCGACGCCGCCAAAGAGCTGGCCGGCACCGAGTCCGACGCCAGCGTTCCGGTGGAGCTCCTGCGCTATCTCGTCGACTCGTACCAACAGATCGTCGAGCGACACACCGGCAAGCCGTTCCCCCAGGACCCGAAGGACCAGCTGCGCGGAGCCATCGAGGCCGTGTTCCGCAGCTGGAACGGCCCGCGCGCCATCGCGTACCGCGACCGTGAGCACATCGCGCACGACCTGGGAACCGCAGTCAACGTCCAGGCGATGGTCTTCGGCAACCGCGACGACAACTCAGGAACCGGGGTCGGCTTCACCCGCGACCCGGCGACGGGCGCCAAGGGCGCGTACGGCGACTTCCTGGTCAACGCGCAGGGCGAGGACGTCGTGGCCGGCATCCGCAACACCGAGCCGATCGCTGAGCTCAAGAAGCAGTTCCCGAAGGTGCACGCCGAGCTGCTCAAGATCTTCGCCCGGCTGGAGGCGCACTATCGCGACATGTGCGACACGGAGTTCACGATTGAGCAGGGGAAGCTCTGGATGCTCCAGACTCGCGTCGGCAAGCGCACCGGCGCCGCCGCGCTCAAGATGGCGGTCGACATGGTGCGCCCGAGTGACCTCGGGATCTCCCGGGCCGAAGCGGTGTCGCGTGTCACCGAGGACCACCTCGACTCCGTGCTCCACCCACAGTTCGCCGGCTCCGGCTATGCGATATGGGCCAAGGGTCTTGGCGCCAGCCCGGGGGCCGCGGTGGGCCGGATCTACTTCACCGCGGACGACGCCGAGGCGGCAGCGGCGCGCGGCGAGAAGGTGATCCTTGTCCGCAACGAGACGTCGCCCGAGGACGTGCACGGCATGCTCGCAGCCGAGGGCATCTTGACCGCCCGCGGCGGTCTGGTCAGCCACGCGGCGGTTGTGGCGCGGGGCTGGGGCAAGCCGGCAGTCGTCGGCGCCGAGGCGCTTCGCATCGCCGACCACTCGGTCACCGTCGGCGACGTCACGATGTGGGAAGGGGACTGGGTCTCCCTCGACGGCGGGGCCGGCGTGGTGGTCGGGGGGCAGGTGCCGCTCACCTCCGCGTCGCCGCCCGCAGCCTTCGCCACCGTGCTCTCGTGGGCGGACGACATCCGCCGGGGTCATCTGGGGGTGCGGGCGAACGCCGACACGGGTGACGACGCGGCCAACGCGCGCGGCCTCGGCGCGGAGGGCATCGGCCTGTGCCGCACCGAGCACATGTTCCTCGGCGAAGACCGGCTCCCGGTCGTGCGGCGCATGATCCTGGCGGTCGCGCCGGCCGAAGAGGAGGCGGCCCTCGAGGAGCTCAGGGTCGTCCAACGCGAGGACTTCGTCGCCATCCTGGCCGCGATGGACGGGCTGCCGGTGACCGTACGTCTGCTCGACCCGCCGTTGCACGAGTTCCTGCCCTCGACCGAGGAGCTCGCGCACAAGGACGCCACGGTCGGGCTCAACCCCGAGGAGCGCCGACTCTACGACGCCGCGCTGTCGTGGCGGGAGTCGAACCCCATGCTCGGCACCCGGGGCGTGCGCCTGGGCGTGATCAAGCCTGGCCTCTACGCCATGCAGGTGCGCGCCCTCATGGAGGCGGCTCGTCAACGGGTGGCCGACGGCGGTCACCCGATCGTCGAGATCATGATTCCGCTCACCGTCACCCGCGAGGAACTCGCCCTAGCGCGGGGCTGGGTGGAGGACGCCGTCGCCGAGGTCAACAAGGAGCGCGCGCCGCGGCCCTCCAAGGGCGCCAAATCGGCTGCGGGGCGGGCGGGCACGCTCGAGGTGACCATCGGGACCATGATCGAGACGCCGCGGGCGGCCCTGCGAGCGGGCGAGATCGCCGAGGTGGCCGACTTCTTCTCCTTCGGAACCAACGACCTGACTCAGATGACCTTCGGGTTCTCCCGCGACGACGTCGAGGGACGGATGATGGACGCCTACTTGGAACACGGGCTCTTGAAGCGCAATCCTTTCGAGGTCGTCGACTTCGACGGGGTGGGTGAGCTCGTCCGCCTCGGGACCGACCGAGGCCGGGCCACCCGGCCGGATCTCAAGGTGGGCGTCTGCGGGGAGCACGGCGGAGAGCCGGCCTCCATCGGTCTCTTCTACGACGCCGGCCTCGATTACGTCAGCTGCTCGCCCTTCCGGGTCCCGGTGGCCCGTCTGGCGGCGGCGCAAGCCGTCCTGGCATCGGGGCCTCGGGTCGGGAGCGCCCCGGGGAGGGCGAAGTCGAAGACGCCGAAGAAGGGCAAGGGCTCACCAGCGGCGTGACGCATCGGCCTGTTCAACAGGGCCGGCACGAGCGCGAGTGCGAGCGGCCCCACCCGTTGCCGGATGGCGCCGCTCGCAACTGAGCTCGCATCGTCACATCGGACGGGTTCGGTTGTGCGTCACCCGGTCCAGCGGAAGAAGGTGCTCCATCGTCACCGCGCCGATCGGGTGTTCCAAAGGAGCAAGTACGCGCGATAGGTGTTGACGCCGCTCGGGAACTCGGCGTCGAAGAGCAAGCGGCCGGTCGGACTGAAACTCCGAGAAGTAGGGCAGGGCTCCCCAACCCACGAAGAGGTTCTGTTCACGGGTGGTCTGGGCATTGCCCTGCGAGGGGGCGGCGAGGCCCTGCGGTTGGTCGTCGGACGCTACGAGCGTCGCGGTGCGGTCTCGGAAATTGAGATGGACCGTCACGGCCCGGCTGTACGGGAGCAGAGGTGCGCCGGACGACTCGTTGTCGAAGAACGTGTACGTGTCCGGGCCGACGGCCTCGGGATCGTGCTGCCAGGCAAAGATCTCGTTGGCACTGTCGAGCACCTGCCCCGGAGCGGTCTGCTCGCTGAAGCTGCTGGCCTTGCCGCCGAGCTGCCAGAGGATCTGACCGTTCCGCGGGCTGACATCGTAAGTCGTCCAGGTGTCCCGGGCGTCGATCAGAAAGTTGCCCCGAGGATCGAAGTGCACGGCGTTGACGTGGAACCAGTCCCACGGCGTGCTCGGCGAGGACGGCAGCGGCTGCTCACTTTGACTGAACGGGACGTGGTCCTCGCTGTTCCACTGGAACAGCACCTGGCCGGTCTTGATGTCGACCTCCTGCACGACGCCGTTGACGACGGTCTGGTCGGAAGGACCACCGATGGAGGTGAGGTCGGCCGTTGCGGTGGTGTAGGAGAGGATCAGAGCAGTGTTCCAGGGAGTGATGAGGAACTCGTGGCCGTCGGCCGACAAGCCGTTGCCCACGTTGACCGTCGCGATCTGCTGGTAGTGGTCGTTGTAGATGTAATCGGTGCCGTTGGACAGACCACCGAGACCGGTGCCCTGCCACCAGGTCAGGACCGGCTGCCCGTCGTAGATCTGGGTACGGAAGTCTGCTGCCGTCTGGCCCACTGGAATGGGGTGGAACCAGACGACCTGACCCGTGGGGCTCAGGATCTCGGGCCCATTGGCGTACGTGCTGGTGTCACCCGTCGGCGTGATGAAGATGTCGCCGTGACCAGCGGGTCCGTTCGGTGTGAGGAAGCTCACCGGAGGCGGTGTGCTGGGCGTGGTCGCGCCGCTGACGGTGATGCCCGACAGAGTGAGCCCCAGTCCTCCCGCCGCGGCGAGAGCGGCTGCGACGAACCTCCTTCGCCTCGGGGACCGGGACAGGGGCGTGTTCGTAGAAGTGTCGGTTGACAAGGTGGTCACCATCCTTTGAGGGATCGCTCTGCCCGTCGCCGGATGACGACGGGTGCCGTCGTTGCGTCGGCAGAAGCTGAGGATAAAAATGAATTCCTATAAAGTCAATAGAATTACTAGGATTTAAATCCGGAGGTCTGGGAGTGAGGTCCCTGGCTCGAGTGCGGCAAGGCCGCGGTACCGTCGGTGCATGGGCATCCCCGACGAGGAAATCGCCCAAGTGCGGGCAGCCACGGACATCGTGGCGCTGATCAGCGAGCACTCGCTCCTGAAGAAGGTGGGCCGACGCTGGAGCGGCCTCTGCCCGTTTCACACCGAGAAGACGCCATCCTTCAGTGTCAACGCAGAGGAAGGCTTTTACTACTGCTTCGGCTGCCAGCAGTCCGGCGACGCCATCACCTTCGTGCGTGCGATGGACCACCTCGACTTCGTCGACGCCGTGCGCTACCTGGCCGACCGGGCAGGAATCACCTTGCACGAGGACGCCGAGGCCGGACGGGACCACCAGCACCGATCACAGCTGCTCCATGCGATGGAGCGGGCGGTGCAGTGGTACCACGAGCGACTGCTCAGCGCGCCCGACGCCGGCCGGGCGCGCGACTACTTGCGCTCGCGCGGCTACGACGGTGACGTCGTGCGTCGGTTTCGCCTGGGATGGGCGCCTGACGGCTGGGACGCGATGGCGAAGGGTTTGCGCCTGCCCGAACACGTGCTCTCGGAATCGGGCCTCGGGTTCGTCAACCGGCGCGGCAGACCCCAGGACTTCTTCCGCGCTCGAGTGCTCTTCCCGATTTGCGACCCCTCGGGCCGTCCGGTGGCGATCGGCGGACGGATCCTGCCGCCGCGAACCGGCGAGGCCGCACCTGAGCGACCCGAACCCAAGTACAAGAACTCACAGGAGTCACCGATCTACTCGAAACGCCGGACGCTCTACGCGTTGAACTGGGCCAAGCAGGGCATCGTGGCCCAGGGTGAGGTGGTCGTCTGCGAGGGATACACCGACGTGATCGGTTGCTTCCAGGCCGGTGTGCCGTGGGCCGTGGCGACCTGCGGCACGGCGCTGGGAGAGGAGCACTTCAGTCTGTTGCGCAACTTCGGCAAGCGGATCGTTCTGGCCTACGACGCCGACAGTGCAGGGCAGAGCGCGACCTCGAGGGTCTACGAGTGGGAGCGCAAGCACGAGGTCGACGTCGTCGTGGCCGAGCTGCCGGGCGGAAGCGATCCCGGCGAGTTGGCGCGATCCGATCCCGAGGCTCTGGCGCGAGCGGTCAAGGAGGCGCGGCCGTT
Organism: uncultured Acidimicrobiaceae bacterium; assembly: GCA_963824445.1. GTDB lineage: Bacteria > Actinomycetota > Acidimicrobiia > Acidimicrobiales > RAAP-2 > Bog-473. The sequence continues at coordinate 851,674 of CAWGPG010000008.1, forward strand.
TCTCCAGTTCCGGGTGGACCGCATGCTCAGTGGTGGCGATCTGACGACGGCCGAGGGTCGCGCCAGGGCCGCAGAGACCGCGCTCATGGCGGTTGCCGAACATCCCGACGACCTCGTGCGTGACCAATACGTGATGCAGTTGGCGGATCGTTGCCGCCTCGATGCCGACCGTTTGCGCGACCACCTGACGTACCTCATTGCACACCCGCCGGCACCGAACACAGCGCGGCGCCGCAATTGGAGTGAGGTCCGGACCCAGAGTCCCGAGCCTGACGGCAACGAGGCAGGCTCGCGTCCCGCGCTGGGTGGTGCTGCGCAGGCGACGCTGCGACCAGGGCCAGGGATCGAAGCGCTCAAACTGGCCGTGCACCGGCCCGAGGAGGTCGCGGACCGGATCCACCCTGTACTGTTCAGTGACCCGCTCCAGCGGGCAGCATTCGTGGCGCTCTTGGAGCACGACAACGTCCACGACGCCGTGGAAGCCGCGCTCCCAGAGGTAGCGGGCGTGTTGCGGCGGGTGACGGTCGAAGAACCCCTGGTCGGTGACCCCGACCTCGGCGATCCGGTGGAGTCCGTCGTCGTCGTGCTTCTGCGCGAGGCGTCCCGTCGCGCCTTGGCGGACGTCGAGGCCCAGTCCCGAGCGGATGGTAGCGATTCCTGGCAGTCGACTGCTGCCGAGACGGCGCAGGTGCGCCGCTGGCTCGATGCGCTCGGTGACCCGGGCGGACGCGACGCGACCGATCGGTTGGTAGCGTGGTTGTCCGAGAGGGAGTCGGAGGGGTGACCAGCGTGGTAGGGCGAGGGTGTGAGCGACGATTCCGCGATCGCAATCGATGACGACAGCGTCACGACGTCGACACCGGGCTCCTCGCTGATGACGTACACGGCCGACGTTGACCTTCCCCCAGGTGTATCCCAGATCGACTTCGAAGCGGCCCTTGCCGTCGGGCGGGAACAAGGGCACTTGACCCAGGCCGAGCTGATCGAAGCGTTGCACTCGGTCGAGCTGACGGCCGAGGTGCTCACAACGTTGATGGACCGGGTGACTGCAGAGGGCGTCGTGCTCGTCGACGACGATGACGACGGACTCGGCAACGTCACGGTGACGCGGCGCGAAGTCCGACCGCGCACGAATGGCCGCCGCGACAACGGCAAGCGTCCGGCCTCATCCGATTCGGCCGGAGGCGCCGAGGATCCGGTGCACACGTACCTCAAGGAGATCGGCCGGGTGCCGCTGCTCAACGCCGAGCTCGAAGTCGAGATCGCGCAAACGATCGAGGAGGGGAACCGGGCAGCTGCTCTGCTGGCGTCGCACGACCTCGCACTTGAAGAGGGCGGACCATCCGACGACGTGCTCGAAGCCGGGGCGCTGGCGCGCAACAAGCGGCTCGTGCGCGAGGGTCAGAAGGCGAAGGACGAGTTGATCGAGGCCAACCTGCGGCTGGTCGTCTCCATCGCCAAGCGCTACCGCAACCGCGGACTGGCCTTCTTGGACCTCATTCAGGAGGGAAACCTCGGCTTGATGCGAGCGGTCGACAAGTTCGACCACACGAAGGGTTTCAAGTTCTCGACCTACGCGACATGGTGGATCCGCCAAGCCATCACCCGCGCCATCGCAGACCAGGCGCGCACCATTCGCATACCCGTGCACATGGTCGAGACCATCAACAAGGTGGTGTGGGTGCAGCGGCAGCTCCTCCAAGAGCTAGGCCGTGAGCCGAGCATCGAAGAGGTGGCGCAACGGGTGGAGCTGCCAACTGAACGGGTTCGTGAGATCCTGCGCATCAACCAGGACACCGTCTCGCTCGAGCAGCCAGTGGGTGACGAGGACGATTTCAACCTCTCCGATCTCATCGAGGACAGAGGTGCGGTGGTGCCGGACGACGCCGCGACGCGCTCGCTGCTCGACGCCGCGGTGCGCGAGGCGCTCGGTCACCTCTCCGAGCGGGAACAGGACGTGGTGAGGCTGCGCTTCGGGCTCGACGACGGCAAGATCCGCACGCTCGAAGAAGTGGGCAAGGAGTTCGGGGTGACCCGGGAACGGGTCCGCCAGATTGAGTCCAAGACGTTGGCCAAGCTGCGCCGCCCCGACGCCGCACACCTCTTGCGGGACTACCTCGAGGAGTCCTGAGCAGCCTGCTCCACGGGAGGGGCGAGAACCACATCGGCAAGCTCGGGGCTCGTGGTTCTGACGCAAGCCGTCATAGGGTCACCAGGTCGCCGCTGCTAACGTTCAGGGGCTGAACCGACACCCTTTTCCGGGGTAGCTCAATGGCAGAGCAAGCGGCTGTTAACCGCTAGGTTGAGAGTTCGAGTCTCTCCCCCGGAGCATTCTTCGTCGTTTTCGCTGGTCAGCGGCGGTAGGTCCAGCACCTCAGCCTTCCACTTCCGGGTCGACGTTCGCGCTACGTGCGCGATCGGGACCACGTTCGACGCCTTGGGTGTATTGGTTGAGCGCTTCGGCGAGCACCGCATCGCGCTGCTCCCGAAGCGTGCTCGTCGCGCACCACCATGGCCACGGACTTCCACCCACCGCTGCTCATGATCTCGTTGGTGCTCGCTCCCGTGGTGGCGAACATCGTGGCGGCGAAGTGGCGTAGGTCGTGGAAGCGCACCCAGGTGAGCCCGGCCCGCCGCCGTGCGGTCTCCCAGATGACCCAGAAGTTGCTCGGCCGCAGCCGCTCGCCCGTCGCACCGGTGAAGAGCGGAGCGTCGCTCTCGGGGCCCACGAAGCGCCGCAGGTGGTCCTCGAGCGCTGGCATGACCGAACTCGGCATGTAGACCCGGCGGGACTCGCCGTTCTTGGTCGGGCCGAGTTCGAGGGAGCCGTCGTGGAACTCATGCAGGGCCCGCTCGACCAGCACGGCGCCGGCGACGAGGTCGACGTCGGAGCGGTTGAGTCCGAGGACCTCGCCCCTCCGCAGAGTTCCCCAGGCGGCCAGCATCACGGCGGCCCGGTACTGCTCGGGGATGGTCTGGGTGAGTACGGCTACCTGGTTGACGTCGGGGATGCGGCGCTCTGTTGACCTGGTCGGAGGCGCCACCCTTCACCCGGCACGGGTTCTTGAGGATCAGGTCGTCGGTGATGGCGGTATTGAAGATGGCCTTGAGGAGGCGGTAGGAGGAGCGGGCGACACTGGGGGTGTGGGCAGCGAGATCGGCGTACCAGGCTTCGGACGAGGATGGGGGTGATCTTCGAAAGCTCGCGGTGGCCGAAGTGGGGGACGAGTCGGTTGGTGATCAGCCAGCCGTAATACTCCTGGGTGCGGGCGCGAATGTCGGTGCGCTGGGCCAACCAGAGCTCTGCATAGCTGGCGAAGGAGATGCGCCGAACTCAGGGTCGACCCAATCACCCCGTCCGATGGAGGCCGAGACGGCGTCGAGGAATGCGTTCGCATCCGCCTTCGTCTGGAAGGTCGTCGGGGCGACGTGCCGGCGGCCGTCGTGCCAGTAGGCTGGCCTGATATCGACCGCTGGCGAAGCGTCGCACGTGGCCGAAGTGCCGGCGTTTTCCTGTCACTGATCAATCTCCCTGAGGTCCAGATCGCACGAACCGGGAGGCGAACGCCGATGGAGCCCCTGCCGTTGAAATCAACGGTCGAACTCCAGGCCACCTTGAGCGCCGACAAGGTTAACGGCCAGGGTGCTTGCGCGAGGCAAGGAACGCGTCCGCCTCCACCCGCTGCTGGTCGAGCCAGACGTTGAGTGCCACCGGGTCGAAGCGGACGAAGCGCCCCATCTTGAGGAACGGGATGCGGCGTTCGGCGACGAGGCGCTGGACGTGGCGCCGGGTGACACCGAGTGCCCGGGCGACCGCATCGGAGTCCAGCAAGGGCGACTCCAGGGTCACTTCGTGGTTGGACCCGGGCGCGACGGCCACTCGTTCCTTGATCCCATCTCCGCGCTCCTCTCTCTCCGAGGAGAAACTCTCCTCCTACCTGTGCGTGGGCTTGAGATCAAGCGATCACTGCAACGACTCCGCAGGCGAAGTCGTACCAGCGGGGGCACAGCGACGCGTGTTCCCCACCGTGACATGGACCGTCCGCGGTCACCCGGTGCACGACCCCGAAGCCCGGATGGTCTGCGTCACGAACACCGCGGAATGTGCGGCGATCGACTCGTCGATGCCGTTCCCGCCCTCGAGGCCATCCCGCAGGAGACGCAGGGCGTGCCTCGGTAGAGCTTGGCGCACGACGGGCAGCGCGCTCGCTGCGCGATCCGCAGGCCTTGAGCACCACGTTGTCGGGGAAGTCGTGGCTCGAGAAGACGACCTTGCCGTCGTCACCGAGCACGTAGCCGCGCAACCGGATCGGGTGCGCACACCATCGACGAGCGCGCTCCTTTGCGCCAAGAAGTCCTCGAGGCGGTGCGCGTTCGCGTGCCGTCCGAGCGCATGCAGCATGGCGATGTCGTCTTCGTTCAACACGGTTGCCACCACGAGAACGGTCGTGACACCCGTCAAGCGTCGTCCCGGCTCAGAGGATGTGAACAGAGCGTACGAGCGGGACCCAGCGGGACAGGGTGAGACACAGTGGGACACAGCGGGACAAGAAATCGGCTCCGAGAAAAGTTGCTCACCAAGCGCGTTGTCGGCGCCTCCGGCCCTCGGGGGCCGTCGGCGCCACGCCTTCGGTCAGACGTCTTCGGTCGAATCAGTACGAACCGATGATCCTTTGTGCGACGTGTCGACCGATGGTCGGGTGGTGAGGAGTTCCCTTACCGAATGAAGACGAGCCGCTCGCAGTGATCACGCTGCGTACACGAAGGCGGCGCGAGCTTCGTTGTCTTTCCCGAGCGACGAGGGCGGGACGGATTACCAACATTCCGAAGACTTCAGAGCCGTACACGGCGGCCCACAAGAGCTGGGCGACCCCGATCAGCATCTGACTGGTGAGGTCAGCTGGATCACACCCTTCTCCTAAATGACACATTCACGTATCTGGTTCGACGGCGCCATGGATAGACGTTCCAGACAGACGCCGTTGAGGGTGGGCGGTGACCTTCGTAACTATCGGGTCCACACCACCCGCTGCCACAATCGATTCAGGATCTGCGTAAGTCGGTGGTGATTGGGATGACTAAGCCAAAGGATACGGCGATTTCGGGCGGGGAGATGCCCCGATCGAGGCGGTGGGCCCTGCCTATCTTGTCGGCGGTCGGAGCGGTTGCTGTGGCCACCTGCGTCGCCGTGCCGTCAGCCTCTGCGGCGACCGTGCCCGGGGCGCCCACCCGGGTCAAAGCCACCCCCGGTAAAGTCGTCAGCGGTGGTCAAGTGGTCGGCCCCGACTAGCAACGGCGGTAGAGCCATCACCAGCTACACCGCCGAGGCAGCGCTCGCTGGTGCATCGTCTGGCAAGACCTGCAAGACAACAGGTACCACTCGCTGCACCGTCAAGAATCTTCTCAATGGGCAGCTCTACAACGTCACGGTCTGGGCCGCCAACGTCAAGGGTACAGGGTCTGGCGTCGGCTCCTATCCAGGTCATACCGGGTGTCCCCGGCAAGCCGACTAACGTGGCCGTCACTCCGGGTGACGGGAATGTTCCCGTCAGTTCGGACCGCTCCGGCAAACAACGGAAGCCCGATCACCCTCTACACGGTGACTTCGAGTCCGGATGCGAAGGTCTGCACAACCTCGGGTGCGACCCACTGCACCGTGACCGGTCTCACGAACGGCACGCCCTACACCTTCAAGGTGACCGCCACTAACGCCCGTGGTACCGGGGCGCCTTCGACTCGGTCGGCCTCGGTGACTCCGTTCGTTCACCTGACCATCCCCGTGGGCCGCGATCCTGGGGTGTCTCCTCGGACGGCACCCACGTCTGGGTGGCGAATCAAGAAGACAACACAGTCACCGAGCTCAACGCCTCAGACGGCTCCTTGGTCCAGACCATCCCCGTGGGCAACGCTCCCTTGGCGTCTCCTCGGACGGCACCCACGTCTGGGTGGCTAACTACTCGGACAACACAGTCACCGAGCTCAACGCCTCGGACGGCTCCTTGGTCCAGACCATCCCCGTGGTCGATCTTTCCCGAGCCGTCTCCTCGGACGGCACCCACGTCTGGGTGACCAGCCTTGAGACGGTCACCGAGCTCAACGCCTCGGACGGCTCGTTGGTCCAGACCATCCTCGTGGGCATCGATGCCCAAGCCGTCTTCTCGGACGGCACCTATGTCTGGGTGGCGAATGAATATCGACAACACGGTGACCGAGCTCAACGCCTCAGACGGCTCGTTGGTCAGACTATTCCGCGTGGGCAGCAGTCCCACGGCGTCTCCTCGGAAGGCACCCATGTCTGGGTGACCAATTTCTACAACCCCAACCAGCCGCCCTACGGCGGAACGGTCACTGAGCTCAACGCGTCAGGACGGCTCGTTGGTCCATGACACGTTCCAGGGCTCCATTATCCCAACGGTGTCTCCTCGGACGGCACCCACGCTCTGGGTGACCAACTGGGGCGTTGGCATGGTCACCGAGCTCAACGCCTCGGACGGCTCGTTGGTCCAGACCATTCCCGTTGGCATCGGTCCCGAAGGCGTCTCCTCGGACGGCACCCACGTCTGGGTGGCCAACTCCGAAAGCAACACGGTCACCGAGTTCCCAGCATGAAGTAGCCAGGTCACAATGTCGAAGGCGATCTCTTTGCACCGCCCGCGTGGCTTTGAACGCTCGCGAGATCACCCGGTATCGGAGCGCCTGACGGCTCCCTCGCCACCGCAAGCGTGGAAATCGGTCCCGGGCTTGTCTTGCAAACCAAGACGTTGCCCAGCCCTCGAAGATGAACCAAGTCCTGCACGGTCGTGTCATATCTTGGCGATGTACGAGGGCGTCCACCGACGTCCGAACCGAGTCCCGGTGAGAAGGGAGGGAGGAGGAGATGCGGAGACGCGCGCTGCTGAAGGCCGCAGCTGCCATACCGTTTCTGAGTTGGCTGCCGTCAATCTCCGAAGCTGCATCGGCAGCTGGACCGCTCCGACGCGTGCGGCCCGGAGAAGCGGGCTGGCCCAGCGCCCACGACTGGGCGGCTCTGGGCCGAGCAGTCGGGGGACGTCTTATCGCGGTGCAGTCATCCTTGGCGGCATGCGTCGCTGCGCCGAATACGAGCTCCTGTGACGAGCTGTTCGAGAACCTACGCAATCCATACTTCATCAGCGACAGTGTCTCCTTGACACAGACACTGTGCTGGGCGGGAGCTTGGACATCGGAGGCAAGCACTTACGCTGTCGCGGCTCAGGACAGCACTGACGTGGCCGCGGCAGTGAAGTTTGCACGAGACCACAATCTTCGTCTGGTCGTCAAAGGTGGCGGCCACAGCTACCTCGGCGGATCGAACGCGCCGGACTCACTTCTGATCTGGACGAGGGCCATGCGATCAGTGGAGTTGCACGACAGCTTCGTGCCTAGTGGTGGCCATGGCAAGGTCGATCCCGAGCCGGCCGTGAGCGTGGAAACGGGCGCCCTGTGGATGGACGCCTACGAGGCCGTCACCACCAACGCTGGCCGCTATGTGCAAGGTGGAGGATGCACGACCGTGGGTGTCGCTGGTCTCGTGCTGGGAGGAGGATTCGGTAGTTTCTCCAAGGGGTTCGGCACCGGCGCAGCCAACCTCTTGGAGGCAGAGATCGTCACCGCCGATGGCCTCGTACGCACTGCCAACGCCTACAACAACCCGGATCTCTTTTGGGCACTCAAAGGTGGTGGCGGTGGAACGTTCGGTGTGGCGACACGGCTGACGTTGCGGACGCACAATCTTCCGGCCTACTTCGGTGGGGCGAATGCGACTATTTCGGCCACATCTGACGTTGCGTATCTGGCTCTCGTCACCCGGCTCATGGCGTTCTATCGAACGTCCCTGTTCAACCCGCACTGGGGCGAGCAGATCACCTTCGGCCCTGGCCCACGTCTCTCGGTCTCCATGGCGTTCCAGGGCCTGGATCAGGCCGAAGCCGAGGCGACGTGGGCGCCGTTCTTCGACTGGGTCGCCGCCCGGCCAGACGACTACACGGCATCGAAGCCCATAGTCGCCGCCATCCCGGCCAGGGACTATTGGAACGCGGCGGTCCTCGGCTCGGTTTCCGGGGCCATCGAGAGAGACGACCGACCGGGTGCGTCGCCGGCGGACTTCTATTGGGCCAGCGACGCTGGTCAGGTCGGTCAAGTGCTGTACGGCTATGCATCGACCTGGCTTTCGAAGCAGCTCCTCGAACCCGCTTCTCTGTCGAAGTTGTGTGACGCACTGGTCCTGGCAGCCCAGAGCTGGCCAGTGACGCTGCACTGCAACAAGGGCATCGCCGGGGCCGCGCCAGACGCCGTGAGCTGGACCAAGGACACGGCGATGAACCCCGCAGTCCTCGATGCCTTCGCGCTGGCCATCAGCGGTGCGAACGCACCGCCTGCCTACCCTGGGATCGCTGGACATGAGCCCGACCTCACCGTCGCGGACCAAGAGGCGCAACGTCTCCACATTGCCATGGCACCCCTGGTGGCCCTGTCCGCGCAACCCGCCTCGTATTTATCAGAGACCGATTACTCCCAATCTGACTGGCAAACGGCGTTCTGGGGTCGGAATTATGGGCGGCTCAAGCGGATCAAGGAGCGCTACGACCCCACTGGACTCTTCTTCGTGCATCACGGCGTCGGCAGCGAAGCCTGGACCTCGGATGGGTTCGTGAAGATCGCGTGAGCAATTTGACGAACTGTTCTTCATGATGGAGTGCACCGCCCATTCATTCAGGTGTTGCGTGCAGCCCTCGGCGCCTCGTCGGGTGGGAGAGCGGGGATCCGCCCGTTGGTCTCGGCGTTGGGGGCCGCCTGCTCCACGAGGGACGTGACGACAGGCCCGAGATCCTCAGCCTCCCAGCGGTCGCCTTTGTCCACCCCTGGGCCAGCATGCCAGCCTTCGGCGACGCTGATGCGGCCACCGGCGACGTTGAACACCCGGCCGGTGACGTGCAAGGACTCGCTGCTCGCGAGCCATGCGATCAGAGGTGCGACGTTTGCCGGATGGCGAGGGTCCCATGTTCCCGGGGAGGGGTCCGGTACGCCGCGGGCGCGCGCCAAATCCTCGGTCATCCGGGTACGCGCGCCTGGGGCGACGGCGTTCACGGTCACCCCGTATCGTTCCAGTTCCTTCGACGCGATGATCGTAAACGAGGCGATGCCGGCCTTTGCAGCCCCGTAATTGGTCTGACCGACGTTGCCGTAGATCCCCGAGGAAGAGCTCGTGCAGATCACTCTGGCGTCGTTGGGCTTGCCTTCCTTGGCGCGGTCCCGCCAGTACGCGCGCAGCCCAGTGCGTAGGGGCGAAGGTGCCTCGCAGGTGAACGCGGATGACATCGTCCCATTCCTCGGAGGTCATGTTGACGAGCATGCGGTCCCGGAGGATGCCGGCGTTGTTGACCAGCACGTCGAGTCCTCCGAAGGACTCGATCGCCGTCTCGATAAGACGACGGGCGCCGTCCCAGTTCGACACGTCATCGGCGTTGAAGACGGCGTCGGCGCCCATCCGATGAATCGCCTCGACGACCTCGTTGGCAGGTCCAACCGAACTGCCTGACCCGTCGACGCTCGACCCGAGGTCGTTGACGATGACCCGGGCTCCGTGCCGGGCGAGCTCCAACGCGTGCTCGCGTCCCAGGCCCCGACCACGCCCGTCACGATCGCCACACGCCCTTCGCAGATACCCGTCATGGTTCGATCACTTCCTCTCCGCCCTCGGTTCCTTGGGCAGCCCGAGAGCGCGCTCGCCGATGATGTTCCTCTGGATCTCGCTCGTCCCGGAGTACAGCGTTCCCGAACGGCTGGAGAGGAAGATGTCCTGCCACTCCTCGGTCTCGTAGTCCGAACCGTTGGGGCGGACCATCGCCTTCGCGCCGACCACCCCGATGGCGATCTCTCCGAAGCGCTTGTGGAATTCGCTCCAATACAGCTTGTTGACCGAGGCCTCCGGGCCCGGCTCCTTACCCGTCGCAATGCTGGCGAGCAGGCGCAGGCCAGCGAAGCGCATGATCTGGACTTGCGTGTAAGACCAGGCAAGTTGCTGGCGTACCAGCGGGTCGGATGCCTTGCCGTTCATCCGCGCCAGGTCGACCAGCTCCCACACCTCCTGCTCAAAGCCGAGGTGAGCGGTCGTCGCGTTGCCACCGCGTTCATAGCCGAGGGTGGTCATTGCCGGCGCCCAGCCGTTATCGACCCCGCCGACCACGTTGAACAAGGGAGCCCTCGATCCGTCGAAGAAGTCCTCGCAGAACCCCGAAGCGCCCGACATCTGGTGTAGCGGGCGGACCCGGACGCCGTTGTCTGGCGAAAACGGGACCAGCACGTATGACAGCCCTCTGTGCTTAGGAACGTCGGGATTGGTGCGGCAGAGGACGAAGATCATGTTGGCCCGCTGGGCACCCGAGGTCCATACCTTCTGGCCGGTGATCACGATCTCGTCGCCGTCGACCACGCCACTCGTAGAGACACCACCCAGGTCGGAACCGTGGTTCGGTTCGGAATAGCCCTGGCAGTACACGTCGACACCGTCGATGATCCGAGGAAGGAAGTAGGCCTTCTGTTCCTGCGTCCCGTGCACGATGATCGCCGGGCCGACGAGAGTCTCGCCCATTCCGCGCCGAATTGCAGGAACATTGTGGCGGCGCAGCTCCTCGAACCAGACCGCGACGCGCACTCCGTCCCATCCCCTTCCCCCCACATCTTCGGGCCACTGCGGGCATATCAGTTTGGCCCCATGCAGGCGCGCCTCCCACTCCCTGACCAGTGGATGGTCGAGCATCCTGAGCCGCTCCGCGCCACGGCGCCCGCCCGCAACCTGCGGGCCACCCCAGCTCGCGAGTTCGGTGAGGCCCTCCGGCGAGTTGGACCTGATCCACGTGCGGATCTCCAAGCGGAACTGTGTGATGCCGGGTCCGAGATCGACGTCCATCCTTTGTTCTCCTTCTCGAGCTAGGCGCCAGCAGCCGAAGTGGTGCCGAGCACGAGCGTCGCGGCAGACATGAACATGCCTCCGACGCCTTGGGCCATGCTCACATTGACGCCGGGGACCTGGTTGGCCGCCTCCTTGCGCAGCTGTCGGATCGACTCCTGCACGAGGAACATCCCGTACATACCGGTGTGGGTGTACGAGAGCCCGCCGCCGTTGGTGTTCATCGGCAGGCTGCCTCCGGGCGATGTGTTGTTCTCGGCTACGAACGATCCGGCTTCACCCCGGCCGACGAAACCAAGGTCCTCGAGCCCATAGATCGGCAAGTGCGCGAACACGTCGTAGACCATCAGATGGTCCACCTCCGCCGGCCCGATGCGTGCCTCGGCGAAAGCCAAGGCCCCGGACTTGCGGAAAGCGGCGGAGGATGTGAAATCTTCCATCATCGAGACCATCGGGGTCTCCGATGCCTCGCCCGTACCGAGGACGTAGACGGGCGGCTTCGGCCCCGGCGCCGCCCTCGCCCGCTCGGCCGAGGTAACCACCAGGGCGCCACCGCCGTCGGTCACGAGGCAGCACTCGAGCAGGTGCATCGGGTAGGCGACCATTCTGGAGGCGAGGACGTCGTCGATGCTGATGAGTTTTCGATACATGGCGCGTGGAACGCCGGCAGCCCAACGGCGCTGGGCAACCGCGACGCAGGCGAGCTCTTCGTGCGTCAGGCCGTAAGTCTTCATGTATCGCAACACGCCCATCGGGAACAGGGTGGGCGCTCCGAGCGGGCCGTAGGGCGCCTCGAACTGCCCCTGCGGTGACGAAGGGTCTGTTGCGCGTGGCGGAGAGCCCACCCTCGAGCGGCCTGATTCGCCGTGCGTGATCAGCACCACGTGGGCGAGCCCTGTGGCGATCGCCGCGGCCGCGTGGCGGACGTGCACCAGAGTCGAGCAGCCCCCGATGGAGGTGAAGTCGAGCCAGGTCGGAACGATCCCGAGATGGTGGGCGACCACAACGGGCGAGATTCCAGCGGACGCCACCCCGTCCACGTTGGCGAGGTTCAATCCCGCGTCGGCCAAGGCGAGGCGCGCCGACTCGGTGTGCAGCTCCAGCGCGGACATGTCTGGTACGACTCCGATTCGAGACGACTCGGCCGCGCCGACGATCGTGGCGCAGCCCCGGATGCTCACGGTCGCTGCCCGGGGTTCACGGCCGGGCTGCCGGCGTGAAGACCGGCACCATCTGTTCGCCGCGTGGCTCGAAGCGCACCTCGAGGGGCATTTCCAGCACGAGCTCCTCAGGTGTGTTGGGAACTCCGACGATGTTGGCCATCATCCGTGGCCCTTCTTCGAGCTCGACCACCGCAATGGCATAGGGCGCCTCCTCCTCGAAGCCAGGCGCCGGACGGTGGCTGATCACATAGGTGTGCAGGTGGCCCCTCCCCGAGACGGTCACCCAGGTCACGTCCGTTGAGCCGCAGTGTGGGCACACGGACCTCGGGTAGAAGTAGTACCGGCTGCACGCATGGCACCGCTGGATCTGAAGTTCTCCGCGGTTGGCGGCTTCCCAATACGGCGCTGTCTCGGGCGTCGGCATCGGTGTCGCCTTCACAGTCCCTCCCTGCGGGCGGCAGCGTCGTTGGTGCGGAGCTCGTCGCGTAGTGCCTGGCTGTAGACGATGCGGCCGGTGAGACTCTGCGGCGGCCGGCGGCACAACTCGAGGGCAGCCTGCGCCGCCATCACCTCCGGTGGCTCCACCACCTGGCCAGGATCTTCGGGTCGGACGAGCCTATGAAAACGGGTTCCCGGGGTCGACACGAGCCTCATCGGTGACAGGGAGTTCACGGCGATGTTCGATTCCCAAGCCTCCGCGGCCAGCCCCGTCGTCAACCGCTCGAGGGCGGCCTTGCACATGCCATAGACGGCTCCGGCTCCCGCGCCATCGATCGCCCGGCGGAACGGTGGGGTGGCGCGACGCTCCCGAGGAGATGTTGAGGATCCAGCCTTGGCCGGCCGCCACCACCGATGGAAGGACCCGTTGGGCGAGGTCCATCGGCACGTAGACCTGGAGCTGAATCATCAGCTCCAGGCGCTTGGGTGTGAAGTCTGCGACGGGCATGTACCACGTGACGGCCGCGTTGTTGACCAGCATGTCGACGCGGCCCAGGGTTGACTCGGTCTTGAGGACCAGACGCTCGCGCTCCTCGAGCCGGGAGAGGTCGGCGGGGATGGCGACCGCCTGACCGCCGGCGCCAGTGATCTTCGCGTCAGTCTCCGTCAGGCTGCCTTCAATCTGGTTGCTGCCAGGTTCAACCGTCCTTGCGCTCACCGCGACCATTGCCCCTTCAGCGGCGAAACGCTGTGCGATGGCCAGGCCTATGCCTCGGCTTCCCCCGGTGGCAAGGGCCGTCCGGCCAGTGAGAAGTCCGTTGCTCGCGGTCATAGCTGGCCGCCCCTCCAGACGACCAGCGCGTCGAGCACCTCGACGTCGGTTCCCTCGACGCGAAGCGGGTTGACCTCCAGAGTGTCGAGCGCCGCGCCGAGCCCCTCTGCAAGACCAGCGATGCCGACGATTACTTGGCACAGGCGGTCGATGTCCGCCGGGGTCGAACCGCGCACTCCATTCAGCAACGGGGCGGAGCGTAGTTCGGTGAGCATTTCGGCGACGTCGACCTCGTCGACGGGAAGGAACCGCAGGGACACGTCGTCGAGCACCTCCGCCCAAAGGCCGCCGAGCCCGACCGAGAGCACCTTTCCCCAATCCGGATCGGTCACCACCCCGACCAGCAACTCGGTACCCCCCGGCGCATCGGCCCGACCAGCACCCCGGCTAGGACGCTGCCGGGACGGTGTTCCGCCAGCGCTGCGGCCAACTCGCCAAACACGGCCGCCGCGTGGGCTGGTTCGATTTCGAGGCGCACCCCGCCGACGTCGGACTTGTGAACAACCTGATCCGAGGCGATCTTCATCGCCACCGGTTGCCCGTAGGAAGCGGCCAGCTCGGCAGCTTCTGCCGCGCTCTGCGCCAGAGCTGCGGGGGCAATCGGGATGCCATGGGCTTCCAGCAGGGGCGCGTACGATGCTCCGTCCACACTCCTTCGGCGCCCGGGGGGACCTGGAGTGGCGCCGCCGGCGAGTTGGAGACAGGCGAGCCAGCGGCGAACCAACGGTCGCGCCGCTCGTGGTAGCGGGCGCCGTGGCCGATGGCACGGGTACCCAGCTCGATCCCGTCGAGCACGTAGAGGGCCCTCTGGGCGAGCAGCTCCTCCGCGTAGGAAGGCAGGTCGGATACCACCGAAGTCTGCAGCAGCAATGGGACAGCGATTCGTTGCCGGGCCGACGCCAGCGCATCAAGGCGGTCGACGATCGGCTTGAGATCCTTCGGGGCGATCCTGGGAAGGCTGGTCGCGTAGAGGATCAGGTCGTAACGGCCGGCGGCGTCCTTGGCCACGATCTGCAGCGCCTCGAACGACAGCCGCGGATCGACGACCACGTAGCCGGTCACGTCGAGGGGATTGTGGGGGTTGGAGAAGGGGGGAAGCAACTCCGTCAAGGCCGCCAAAGTGGCCGCAGGGAACTCCGGAAGTTCCAGCCCTTCGCTCCACGCCCGGTCGGCAAGGAGGTCGCACGCTCCACCCGATGGAGTCACCGCCGCGATGCGCCGGCCCTTCACGCCAGGGTGGTAACCGAGGTAGCCCGCTGTGGCGAGCAGCTCTTCCAGTGAGTTCACCCTGACCACCCCGAGCTGGCGGAGCGCCGCGTCGATCATGCGGTCGTCACCTGCGAGGGCACCGGTGTGGGCGAGCGCGGTGCGGGCACCTTGCTCGGAGCGACCGGCTTTGAGAGCGACGATCGGCTTGCCAACATGCCTGGCCCGCTCCGCCACCTCCCGGAAGTCCTCAGGGTGACGGATTGACTCCAAGAACGCGGCGACCACCTTGGTGCTTTCGTCTTCGACGAGATAGCGGATGATGTCGGTCGCCGAAATCAGCGCTTCGTTGCCAGTGGAAACCATGAGGCTGAGCCCCACGCCGCGGACCTGCGCCCCTGACAGCACCGCCGCAGCCAGACCGCCGGACTGGAGGACGATACCCACGGGCCCGCCGACGAGCGGTGGTGCGATCGGCAGGCCAAAGGCGGCGACGCCGCCGGCGACATTGATGAAACCATTGCCGTTAGGCCCCAGGATGGTGAGGCCTCGGCTGGCGGCGAGCTTCTCGAGACGGGCGGCCAACTCCGCTCCTGCAGGTCCGGCCTCTCCAAAGCCGGCAGTCAAGATCACCAGGTTCAGCGTGCCGAAATCGGCGATCTCCTCCACCACCTCGATCACCGCCGACGTGGGCACCATGACGTATGCGAGGTCTATCGCATCTCCGATGTCGGACACCGACTTGTGCACTGGCTTGCCGTGCACTTCCTGGTGATGGGGATGGACGAGGTGGACGGTGACGTCGGGCGAATACCGCCGAAGGTTCCGCGTGGGTGAACACCGACCATTGCGAGTTGTCGGTCAGCGCCGACCAGCGCCACCGACCTCGGAGCGAACAACCCACGAAGGCGCCCGATGACGCCGTTGCCGGTCCTGGCACGCTTGGTTGCGTCCACTTGCACTCCCAACCGGACCCCCCCGGGGTGTTGGTAGACCCCGGAGCACTGAAGGCTCTCAAGTGTCCGCGCGAGCCGTGCGCGAACGATCGGCCACTCGGGGTCACGAGCTGTCATCGGGGGGAGACGGCATCCCGATCCGGCTGGGACTATTCGATATGGTGCCGATAAGCATCTTGGTCGAGTCGAGTCCGCTCGGTTGAGAGTTCGAGTCTCTCCCCCGGAGCTTTCTGGTGCGTTCTCCCTGCTCAGATCGGGCAGGTCAATCAGCGGCTTGTATCCGGTCTCTGCCGGGTGAGCCACAAGAGCTCCGCCTGCTTGCCGAGAGCTGCAGGGAAACCATCACTAGTAGGCGGTGATCTCCAGTTCCTGTGAGAAGTGGCGGAAGGGCGATCCCGGGCGGTACTCCTCGGGGACGTTGTCGATGCCGTCGTAGGTGGCGACGTCAAAGACGTTGGACGAACGGATGTCCTCCTCGACGGCTATCCCGCAGAGTTGCATCTCGGTGGCTGTTTCGAAGCAGTTGACCACCGGCACGACCTCGTCGCGCAGTTCCTCGTAGCGCTGGCGGGAGATGCGGCCGAGCAGCGTGTACTCGCAGCCGTTGGGCGAGGTCGCCGACGCGGCGGCCGATCATGGCGTGGTGCCGCCCGTCATCAATGCAGTAGAGGGTGTAGTCGTCGGCCTCCAGGCATTCGCGGATCCGTTCGTGCTGCTCGTGGGCCGGCAGCAGGTGCCACTGGGTGTGCCGCCGCTCCTTCATGGCCCACAGCGGGCCGGGCGGGATCGTGTGTTCGGGCTCGTCCTCCTCGAGCGGGGTCGACACGTCGTGGCCGACCAGAGGACCTGGCGCCATGGCCAGGCCGGACTCGGTGATGATGTCCCCGGGCTTTGGTGGGCGGGAGGAGGCCGGCACGGCCTCGCCCCACTCGTGCGGCTCGCCGCCTTGTTGTTCGTCGCCCTGGCCCGTCATCGGTCCCCTCCTGTGTTCGCCGTTCGGCATTCGGATCCGCCTTGAACCCTACTGGCGGTTCGGCCGATCGGGAACGTCGACATGCCTCGATCTCTTTTGCCTGTTCCTTCGGCAACGGATTCAGACCAGCGCGTCCGAAGCTTCGTCGGCGTCTCGAGTTACGAGAGAGGGACGATCGGCCGCCAAAGTGGTCGAACGATCAAACGGGCGACCGTTCAGTAACCATATGTCTGGGCCTTGTGCCCTGGAAGTAAGCTCACCCCCTCCACTGACACAGCGGCAGACGCGCGATCGCCGTTTTCGCACAGTGTCGTCTGCATCTTGTCTCGGTGCGAAGGGTGGAGCGCAGTGAATACAGGGATGCTCGTCAGCATCGGAATCGGCTGAGCGCGAGGCTTCACGGAGATGGTTATCGACCTCGTCTTGATTGCGTTGGCTATGGCGTTCTACCCGGTTGCGCTCACGATCTTCATTCTGATCCTGGCGTCCAGAAATGGTCCGCGCAAGGCGGCAGGGTTTATCTTCGGCTGGCTGGCGGCGTTGGCGGTCGTCGCAACCGCGACGATCGCGGCCACTGGAGACGAGCCTCCTGCCACCGGCACTGCGCCTTCGGTGGGCATCTTGGTGGTCAAGATCGTCCTTGGCGTCCTTCTCCTGGCCATCGCGGCGCGCCAGCGGCGCCGGATGAGTCAGCCCCGGCGGCGGAAAGACGAGCCCAAGTGGCAAGCGCGCGTCGACGACATGTCGGCCATCTTCGCCATCGGACTGGGGGCATTCTTCCAACCCTCGGTGTTCGTGGTCACGGCGGCAGCAACGATTACGGGGGCGAAGTTGTCGTCGGCTGCCGATTACTTCACTCTCGTGTTGTTCGGACTTCTGTCGGTGTCCACCTACCTGGCCCTGGATATTTACTCTGTGGTGCGCCCTGACCGCAGTGACGCGGTCCTCACCAGCCTGAAGGTATGGATCGACCAGCACACGGACCTGATCATCGTCATCGTGGCAGCGGCAGTGGGCCTTTGGCTCATAGGAAAGAGTGCGTACTTGTTGGCGACATGAGCAGAATCGGCGCTCGTCAGCGCCCCTGCCTCGGCATGAGCGCTCTGATCAGAGGCAGATGACCGACGGGCACATGCGAGAGCAAGGAGCTCTGTAATGTCCCGTCGGTGAGACTTGGTGTGGTGGCGGACATTCACGGCAATGCCGCCGCTCTGGACGCGGTGTTGGCTGACGCCGGTGGACTTGGAGTCGACGCCTGGTGGGCGCTCGGAGACCTGGTCCTGTTCGGGCCCCGGCCGGTCGAGGTGCTGGAAATCCTGGGGAGTCTCCCAGGGATCTCATACGTATCGGGAAACACGGATCGCTATGTGGTGACGGGAGGACAGCCTGACCCCCACCGAACGGTGCACCAGGTTGCGGGTGACCCTGCACTCGTGGCGCGCTTCGCCGGGATGGCCAGCGCCATCGGTTGGACTCAGGGCGCCTTGGCCCAGGGAGGTGGACTCCTCGAACAACTCGCAGCCCTTCCAGGCAGTGTCGCCGCAGAGCTCGTGGACGGCTCACGCCTCTTGGGTGTGCACGCGTCGCCCGGCCACGATGATGGTCCCGGCATCGACAACGCGTCGAGTAGCGAGGAACTCGCCGAGCTCATCGCAGAGGCGGGGGCAAGCGTCGTCGTGGGCGGACATACCCACGATCCCACGGATCGCATAGTCGGGAAGACGCGAGCGCTCAATCCCGGAAGTGTCGGCCTGCCCCGTCAGTCGGGCCATGCTCGATGGCTCCTTCTCGACCTCAATGACCATGGGATCGACGTGGACCTGAGGCGGGTGCCCTTCGACGTCGCGGCGGTCGTCGAGGACCTGAAAGCCCGGCGATATCCGATCGCACCCTTCCTCGAAGGAATCCTTACCGGCAAGAGAGCCTTCGTTTCGTAGAGATCAGCTCGCCTTCATCAGGGTTCCGGGGAGATGCCCGGCCGAGAACGCTCGCCGGTGTCACCATTCATCACCCTCCGGCCGGAGCCCGGCAAGAGGATTCAACGCTGATCACCGTTCTCGGGTGAAAAGGGTCGGCATGCGAAGAAGCGCTCCGCCCGCAGATGGCTCGTTTCCAGCGGATCCTATGAATGAGTGCTCGTCAGATATGAATCCTGGATCTCGTCCACACGCTCGCGCAGGTCGGCCGCCGTGCCCGAAATCGCGATTCGACCTCGATCCATGACGTACACCCGGTCGGCGATCGCCAAGGCCTTGTGGACGTATTGCTCCACCAGCAACACGCCGACGCCGTCATCGGCCGCGGCACGCAGTACGGAGAAGAGGCGATCGACGATGATTGGCGCCAGCCCGATAGAGAGCTCGTCGGCGAGGATCAGGGTCGGTCGGCGCGAGAGCGCCAAACCCAGCGCGAGCATCTGCTGTTGGCCGCCCGAAAGGAGCGCCACGCGCCTATGGAGGTGCGTTTCTAACTCAGGAAATATCTCGATGACCGTGTCCGCGGTCGTGTGGAACACACGCAGGTTCTCCGCGACGGTCATCCGCATGAACACTGCGTGAGCGTCCGTCACGAGGGCGAGTCCCGCCCGCGTCCGTTCGTGTAGCGACGCGCCGTCGACGAGTCCGAGGCAGTGAACGACTCCGCCCAACGGTGCCAATTCTCCGGCAATCGTGAGAATCGTGGTGGTCTTGCCAGCCCCGTTCGGCCCGAGCAGAGCGACCACCTCACCGTTACCGACTTCGAGGTTGACATCGCGGACGATGCTGACCTTCCCGTACCCGGCAACCAGGCCTTCCAGCTTCACCAGTGGATTCATGCCGGATTCGCAATCGGCGCACGCGAAGACTGAGACCTTGCCTCGACGTGAACAGGTTCACCCAGATAGGCCTGAACGACCCGCTCGTCTGATTGCACCACTTGCGCGGGGCCATCCGCAATCTTCTGGCCGAAGTCGAGGACGACGATCCGGTCGCACGTGTTGAGGATCAAGGCCATGTCGTGCTCGACAACGACGACAGCGATCCCATGACGGTCAGCGACCTGACGGATCACCCCGGCCAGCTCGCGACGCTCACGCTCGTCCAAACCTGCAGCTGGCTCGTCGAGCAACACGATGCCCGGGTTGGCGATAATGGTGCGAGCGATGCCCACGAGCTTGATAGTGCCAAGGGAGAGCGCGCCCGGACGTTGGTCGAGCACGGCACGTAGGCCGAGGTCATCGGCGACCGACTCGGCGAAGGACGACAGCGCTCGATGGTCAGGTTTCAGCAAGTCGCGCAGAAAGTACAGCCGTGAACGAGTGTCTTCGGCGACACTGAGGTTC
The DNA here is from genome assembly GCA_963824445.1 of uncultured Acidimicrobiaceae bacterium. Taxonomy (GTDB): domain Bacteria; phylum Actinomycetota; class Acidimicrobiia; order Acidimicrobiales; family RAAP-2; genus Bog-473. The sequence goes on from CAWGPG010000008.1 coordinate 871,491, forward strand.
TCCCCGACAGTGAGCTCGTCGAAGAGCTCCACCGATTGCCACGAACGGGAGATCCCGGCGCGCGCGCGTCGCTCTGGCGACCAATTCGAGACGTCTGTGCCGTCGAACAGAATGCTCCCGGCTGACTGGCGGGTAAATCCGGTTATCAGATCGAGCAGGGTCGTCTTGCCTGCTCCGTTCGGACCGATCAGTCCAACCACCTCGCCCGGGTCAACCCTGAAGGAGACGTCGTCCACTGCGATGACGCCCCCGAAATTAACGGAGACGCCACGAACGTCGAGTGCCGCGTCCGCCGCGCAACGGCTCATCCGGCGCTGGGGCCGACTCCATGACCGCCTGCGTTGACGGCCCGGGCAAAGTCGCGCGCCGTTTGAACCGCTTCGTCAGTTGGCGAGCATTCGACGCCCACAACGACGCCAATCCGTCTGGCGATTGCCGAAGTAGCTGGACGACACCTACGCCACTGAGGATCGCAAGCCACGCGTCGACGTTGTTCAGGTTGGGGATCACATTGTTCGTGACCGCCGAAATCAGTGCCCCCGGAGCCGCAGTGGCGCCACCCACGACGCCGGACACCCACCCGAGTCCTCCGATCACGCCGTATTGCACGAGGAGGATGGAGCCGAAGACGTCGAAGGACGTGAATTGCACGTTGGATTGCTGGAACACGATCAGGACGCCACCGAGCCCTGCGATCCCTGCTCCTACCGCAAATGCGTAGACCTTGATCCCGATGACGTTGATGCCCAGCCCGGCGGCCGCTCGCTCGTTACTCCGAACTGCGATCATCTTGCGGCCGGTCGCTCCCCTGCGAAGGTTGGCCACCATCAGCCCGACAAGCACGAGCGCAATGAGCATCGAGCGCGGCGTATCGCTGGGGATGGAACGTCGGATCGACCTTGTAACCCAAGAATCTCGGGACTCTTTACAACAATGCCATCGAATCCACCCGTCATGCTCGGGTTGTCGAATATCGAGCGCGCTGAAGACCAACGAAAGCGCCAACGTGACAATCGCAAGCGTCACCCCTCGGGTCCTGATCGCCGGGAGTGCAACGAGAACGCCGACAGCGGTTGCGGCGACGACTCCGATCAACAGGGCGACCAGGAATGGTACGTCGAGACTGCTGGCGGATCGAGCCGCGGCCCACGCCCCAAAGCCGGCCAACGCGTACTGGCAGAGCGACAGCTGGCCGGCGTACCCGGACACGACGACGACAGAGGCGATGATGATGCCGATGCCGAACGTGGTCATGAGGGCGTCCGAGTAGCTCGGCGCCGAGAAGACCAAGATAGTGCCGACGATTATCGCGAGCACCAGCGGTACGCGAGCCACGCGGCCGCTGCCGGGAAGCGGCAACGTGGCATTCGTCTCACCGCGGGCCGGGCGGCCACGGCCCGACGCAACGGCAACGACAAGGATGATGAGCAGCGGTACGGCTTGCGGCAGCCCCGTCAGCGATTGAGCGCTGACCCGCCACGCATTCGCGATGTCGGGCTGGAACAGAGAGAGCTCGCTTTGCAACACGCCGATGATGAGTGCGGCGCCGACCGTTATTCCGAACGACGAGAAGCGGCCGACGAGCGCGGCCGCGAGGGCGGACAGCACTGTGACCGACAGGATCGCTGCGTTCAATGTCACGATCGGCGCCAGCAGGATGGCGGCAAGCGCAGAGAGGAAGCCTGCGATCAAATAGTTGACGAGCTCAAGCCGAGCTGGTGCCCAGCCGGCGATAGCCGTCACACGACGGCTCTCAGCCACCGCTGAGGTCGCGAGGCCGAAAAGCGACCTGCTATACAGCGCCCACAGAGCCAACGCGAGTACGAGCGCGATGCCGATGAGAATAAGACGGTCCTCGCCGATGCGGATGGAGCCGCCGAGCGCCAGGTTGCGGGTCGGCAGGATCGAGTTGGGTTGGCTCAACTGATTGCTCCAGAGCAGGAGCATGAGACTCTCTGCAGAGCTCAGCAACGCGAGCGTTGCGATCAGTCGACTGAGCAGTGACGTGTTCCGCAGCAGGGCCATCACCACGTATGTGAGGAGCCCGAGCAGGACACCCACGACCAAGCCCGTCGCCACTGCGATTGGTGTGGGCCAACCGAAGTCGTCGCGTAACGAATAGCAAACGAAGGCTCCTATGGCCCCAAGGGCTCCGGCAGCGAAGTTGAGGACACCGGAGACTCGATGAACGATGACCAGCGATAGCGCAACGAGTGCCGTGAGAGCCCCGGTCGCGAGCCCCAACAACGCGAACTGAACGGTCCACTGGCTGAAGAGTGCCGTAGCCAACGGCATCGTCATGAGTGGAGCTTGAATGGCTTGGTTACGTCGTTGAACCCCGAGACGCTCACGTAATGGCCGTTTTCGACGCGCACAAGCATCGCGTCTCGCGTGAAGATGCGGAAGCCCGCAAGCGACTTCACGTCGGGGAATGCGATCTTGCTGAAGTTGAAGGGCGCCTCTTCCGGTCGATCGATCGGACCGGCCTTCCTCATGGCAGCGACGAGCTCGGTCGAGTTCAGGTTCGCAATCTCTGACTTCGGCAGCTTTGCCAGCACGTCGACCAGGGAGTGCACATTGGTCCAGGCCCCGGTGCTGGCCGGGCTGAGGTTCTTACCGTTGGCCGGGAACCCCGCCTCCTTCAGCTCCTTGAGCATCTGTTGGATGCCCGGATTGGAGCTGTCCGACGGTGGCGCCTGCTGGGTCAGCAGGTACATGCCGTTGGCCACCGATCCGAGTTGGTGCAGCACGTTCGGGGGCATCAGCGTCACTGCGGTGAGCATGGGGACCTTCTTGGGCGTAATTCCCTCGTCCGCGAGCACGTTCAAGAACGGCACCGGATCGGTAAGAATTATCCCAATCGATTTCGGGTTGGCTTGGCCCACTTGCGCTGCGATGGGTGCGTAGTCGGTGGTGGTGGGTGGCACGAAGAGGGTGTGAACCTTGACGCCGACGCCTTCGGCGACCTTTTGGGCGTCGGCCGCAAACGTTTCGGTTGCGGCGGTGTCCACCACCACGAGCAGGTTCTGCTTTATGTGCAACCCTGCTGCAACTCCCGCCCCACCGAGGACGAGCGTGAGTGCGGACGACGAGGAGAACGATTCGGGATTGGTCAGATCGAAGAGGGTTCCGCCTGCGGTAAAGATCCCGGGCAGATGGGCTGCGTTGGTTCCGTTGGTGAACGTTCCGCTGGACCCGAAGAGTGCGAGCGAGCCGTTGCTTTTTGCCTCGAGGCCGCACTGCTCCGCGGCGTTCGGGTCGGACTTGTCGTCGCACAGATGCACCGCGATCGGTCGCCCGAGCGCACATTGGCGGTTGACGGCTTTGAGCGCTGCGGCCGTGGCATTCTTCGTCTCGGTCGAGAGACTCGGGACGGATAGCGGACCCGTAAGGCTGAGGATGGCGGTGAACTGAAGGGGCTTGCCGCTGCAGGACGGATCGTTCCCCGCGACCTTCGTCATTGCTACGACGGAGCCGCTGGCTTGCGTCGCTTGGCCGGAGACCCAGCCGGCGACGGTGATGAATGCCCCGAGGGCAAGCACCGCCAGCGACGAACGCCGAAGCGCGTGACAAGTGAACATCATGACCCCCCCGTCATCTGCACGTTCTTGCGGCCATACTCTTGCACTTCCGCAGGAACTCAGCCGGGCCGCTCTTACCCGACCTCGACAGGGTGCTGGCAAGGGGCCGCCGCCACCGGGTGGGGTTGTCCCTTGGCCTCCCCTCGTGGGCTGCGCCTGTCCTCAGGAGGATGAATGCAGCCTTAATCCCAGACCGCCAACGCCCTAGAGGTCGAAGACGGCCCGCAGTTCCTCGACCATGGCCTTGATTTCGACGATCTCGTTTTGAAGGGCGTCGACGTCGGCACGCAGGGTTGTGACCGTGTCGCTGAGGGAAACGGAGCGGACGTGTACATCTTCATCGGTGACGGTGACGGTGACGGTGGCGCCGGAGTCGGTCGTGGTGCTCGGCTCCGGTGTCACACTGGTCAGCAGCTCCGCCCAGCGTTCTTCTTTCTGGCCCGGGCGGCGGGACAAACGGCACACCAAGGGATCGGAGCCGCTGCCTAAGCGCTCTAGCTGTGTCTCCACGTCATTGAGGTTGCCAAAATCGGCCATGCGCTCGGTCCGGGCTCGCAGCTCTCCGACCGTCTGTGGGCCTCTGAGCACCAGGACGGCGAGGATTGAGAGGCTCCGGGAATCAAGACTGAATCGCTCGTCGAGCACCTGGCGGTACCGGGTTGCCGAGCGTCCTTGAGCAGGATGAACGAAGCGAAGGAGGCCGGCCTCCTTGAGCGAGGACAGTGCCACCTCGACAGTCGTCTCGTCGTAGGCGACGACCGGGTCACGATTCGAGGACTGGTTGCACGCCAGGACCAAGGCATTGAGCGTCAGCGGGTATTGCTGGGGCGTCGTCAGCTGCTTCTCTGCCAGGCTGCCAATCACCCGGGCCTCGACCGGATTCATATCCACGAGTCAGCGAGTCTATTGCCGCCTCCTTTGACAGGTTGGGGCCGACCAGAATTCAGCCAGCACGTACGTTCGACTGGTTCCGTGGAAACCGCAGAGGTAGCTGGTCCGGCAACGGCGCCATTTCATCCAACTCGACTCGACTCGACAGCGAGCAGGTTCAAGGCGGCAGCGCGTCCCGATGATGCGCCGGCAAACCAGCCGGATCAGCACATCGGAACGAATGCTGGCTGCAGGAGGGGGAGGGGCAGATCACGATCGCCGCTCCAAGATCCCCGCTATGACCGGCGATGCAAAAGAACGGCATGGGGGCGCGGACGACTCGGCAGACCGTAGCACGCTGATCCCACTCTGCGACGTGGTCACGAGGCGCGGAAGGAAGCGCGTCGCACTTCAAGGCGATCCAACAGTCGTTCCACCGCTGCCGACGCCTCGGCCTGCGCGGTGTCGAAGCCCGACGCCTGGTCGTAGGCCATTGCGAACGCGAGGCCCTGTACGGTGGGTGCGACGAGAGAAGGCGGATAGAAGTCTCGATCGATCCCGTATTCATCGAGAAGCTGATCAAGTGCACCGAGCTGTATGCGGCGGGTCTCTCGGGCGAAGGCCGCAACCTCGACTTGGATGGCAGGCCGATGGTTCGCGGCCGCGGTGATCTCGACGAGGAGTCTGCTGCCACGGCGATCCGACGCGAGCCGCCACCACGCCCGAAACGGATCCGCCGAGGCCAACGCATCCGCCATCAGGGCCAGGTTGGCCTCGCCCCGTCGGCGAACGACGGCGATGAAGAGGTCGTCGATGCTGCCGAAGTGGTAGTGCACCTTCAAGCCGGACTCGGCTTCCAGCCGCCGCGAAGTCACGGCGGCGTACCCGTCCCGCAACATGATCAGCTCGGCCGCGTCGAGGAGCTTTCGCCGCTTTTCGGGGGTGGCCGCCCGAGGACGCCGGGCCCTCGCGACCTGCGGCGGGGAGGCGCGAGCGGAAGACGAGGCCATGAAATAGAGCATACGTTCCATTAGGGTCAGGTTTGAGCCAGAAAATGTACAGAATGTAACTTCTCAAGGAGACACACTTGACAGGGGCCTCGTATCAAGTTAGAACAAGTGCTCTAAGTCAAGATGAGGGAACGCAGCCGTCATGAGCGAGACCAGCGTCTACTTCGACCCATACGAGGTCAAGATCAACGCCGATCCCTACCCAACGTATGAGCGGCTCCGTGAGGAGGCGCCGATCTATCACAACGAGCGCTACGACTTCTGGGCGCTGTCCCGCCACGAGGACGTCCAGAAGGCACTCGCGAACTGGCAGGTCTTCTCGAGCAGTCGTGGCGACCTCCTCGACATCATGAGAGCCGGCATCGAAATGCCCAAGGGTGTCGTCATGTGGGAGGACCCGCCCGTGCACACCATGCACCGTGGACTCATGTCACGGGTCTTCACACCAAAGCGGATGGCGCAGCTCGAGGACCAGGTACGCGCGTACTGCATCCGCTGCCTCGACCCCCTCGTTGGATCCGATGGCTTCGACATCATCACCGAGCTCGCGTCCATACTGCCCATGCGGGTCATCGGAATGCTGCTCGGCATCCCCGAACAGGACCAGGTCGCTGTCCGCGACCGGACCGACCGAGATCTGCGCACGCGGCCAGGCGAACCGATGGTGATCGTCGAATCCGAGGTAGTCACCGGCGAGATGTTCGCCGACTACATCGACTGGCGTTCCCGGCATCCGTCCGACGACTTGATGACGTTGCTCCTGAATGCCGAGTTCGAGGACGAGACAGGCGTGACGCGGACGCTCACCCGCCAGGAAGTCCTGACCTACACCTCCGTGTTGGCCGGAGCAGGCAACGAGACCACGGGACGCCTGATCGGGTGGCTGGCCAAGGTCCTCGCAGAGCACCCAGACCAGCGCCGTCTCGTGGCGGAGCAGCGGTCGCTCGTACCGAACGTGATCGAAGAGACCCTGCGCTTCGAGCCCACCGGCCATGCGTCGGCGCGGTTTGTGACCGAGGAGATCGAGTACTACGACACGACGGTGCCGGCGGGAAGCGCGGTCCTCTTGCTGATGGGCTCGGCCAACCGAGATCCTCGCCGCTTCGAGAATCCAGATGTCTATGACGTCAGCCGCACGGATGTCCAACACATCACCTTCGGATACGGCCTCCACTTCTGCCTCGGTACCCACCTCGCCCGGCTCGAAGGCCGAGTCGCGCTCGAAGAGATTCTCAACCGATGGCGTGAGTGGGACATCGACTACAGCGCCATCAAGCTGGCCTCGACGTCGACCGTCCGCGGGTGGGAGCGGCTGCCTCTCGTCGTCCGATGAGCGGCTCCGAGCCGGTTGTCATGGTCTCGAACGACACTCACATCCGTCCTTGACTTCAAAAGGATCGGCGGGCCGATTGTCCGGCCACGTCTCTCGACGAGGTCGACCGCTTCGCGTCAGAGCGGCGGAGCTCTCACGTCCCCTTGAGGTTCACGACCTGGTGCAGCTCATGGACCACTTCGACCAGGTCGGCCTGATCGGCCATCACCTGGGCGATCGGTTTGTACGCGTCGGGGTGCTCGTCGACCAGCCGGTCGGCGAGGGTCTCGTCCCATACCCGGCCGGCCATGGCGCGGTGGAGCGATTCAGTGGTCAGTTGACGGAACGCCGCCCTCCGTCCCAGGCGACGACCGGCACCATGTGAGCTCGAGTGGTACGAGTCCTCGTTGCCCTTGCCACGCACGATGAACGACGAAGCGCCCATTGAGCCTGGGATCACCCCCACGTCGGACCGACCGGCCCGGATCGCACCCTTTCGAGTGATCCACACCTCCTCGCCCCGGTGGACCTCTTTGACGGCGTAGTTGTGGTGGCAGTTGACGCGCTCGGTCTCCGCCGCATGGGGTACCGCTGCCCGCAATGCCGTCAGGGCGGCATCCATCATCTGCTCACGGTTGGCCCACGCGTAGCGCTGCGCCCAGAGCATGTCGGTCACGTAGGCGTCGAACTCGGGGCGCCCCTGGGCGAGCCACGCCAGATCCCGGTCTTCGAGGATCTGGCCCTCTTCCTGAGCCACCAGGCGAGCGGTCTTGATGTGAGCGGTGGCCAGTTGATTGCCGATGTTGCGACTTCCCGAGTGCAACACGATCCAGACGCGGTCGCGCTCGTCCAGGCAGACTTCCACGAAGTGATTCCCGCTTCCCAAGCTGCCGAATTGCGTCGCAATGGTTGCGATCTGGCGGTCGGTGAGGGTCGACGCCGAACCTGGCGGTAGCCCAAGAGCGCCGAGCGCCGGCGGTGTACTCGCTCCTGAGCGTTCGTGTCCCTTCCCGAGTCCAGCTGGGATCTGATCGCGCAAAAGGCCGTGCAGCCTGGTGAGGTCGTCCGGAAGCTCGGACCCACTCACATTGGTCTCCGCCGCCACCATGCCGCAGCCGATGTCGACGCCGACTGCCGACGGCAGGAGGGCAGTCTTGGTCGCCACCACGCTTCCCACCGTCGCCCCCAGGCCGAAGTGCGCGTCAGCCATGAGGCAGACCGGTCCAGCCAGGATCGGCAGACGAGAGGTCCGGAGGGCCTGCTCGAGCGTGTTCTGGTCGAGCTCGCTGGCCCACGAGGTCAGGTTCGGGGTGATCTGCTCCGGCATTTCTCCTTCTCCAGGGATTCAGACACTCGGTGCACGAAAGAGCGCCCATCGGGTCACAAGCCAATTTTGTGGCGCGAGCTGGCTCGTGCGTTTACGCTGCGTCGTCTGGGAATTCTCCGTCGTTGCTCGAGACGAGCAACCGGAGAGTTCGGACCCGCACATCGGGATCGGACTGCGTCTCTGCTGAAGGGTGCCGTTCCTCCGTCACCGTGGTCTCGGTGGTCAACAGCTTCAGATCCTCACGTGACATCGAGTCTCCTCCTTTCTCCTTTCTGTTGGTCCTCTTTGCGACGGTTCTTTCTTCGGTTCGGTCAGACGCCGTGTCGAACCCCATATCAATGACCTGGACCTTGCGTCCTGCCATTGGACGACCCCCGAGTGGATGGATGGTACGTCTCCCGTTACTACGAGCGGGCACACGGCCCAGGATTCGAACTCGGCACTCGAGATTGGTGCGCCGCCCAAGAACGAGAAAAGCCGCCCCCCTACGGAAGCGGCTCCTCAACGACTGGACATACGGCGTCCTAGGTATCCGTTGACGGCACCTCCCGGGAATCCATCGTGACCCAGCGTAAGCGTGGCTTCAGCACCCGGCCGATGGCGCGCCCGCGCGGCGTGAGAAAGCCTTGGTGGCTTTCTTGGTGCCGTTCCTTTCGGCATCTCCCCGCGTACACGTACATCACGAACCGCACCGTACACCCTCGGCGTGCAGTGTGAACGACCGTTTCCGATTTCTAAACGAGCGTCGTATGCAGAGACTTGGATGTGTGCGCGCGGCCGCTTCCCATTCGAAGAACGAGCGGGAATCCTGCGTGGCCGCCGGAGATCGAACGACAAGGCCCTGGCTCGAACTTGCCGTACGTCCGCACCGGGACGGTCACGTTGGTCGCGGTGACGTCACAGAGCCACGTACTTCCGACAGGGTGACGCCATCCGCTAAGGCTGAGCGCGGTGCGTCAGGGCGGAGAGGATATGGCCTTCCCGTACGTGAAGATGCCGGAGATGACGCTCACCTGGTCGGACGCGTTGACCGCGATCACGGGCACCACCCCGATTCCTGGCGGCGTCGTGCACGTGATGGACCCGTTGACCACCTTGAGGTGCTTGGCTGGAGCCGACCCGAAGAACACCCACTTGGTCCCCGCCAGGCCGAGGCCTTTGATGGTCACCGATGTTCCCCCCTTCGCCGGGCCTGAGCCGGGCTTCACGGATGTGATGGTGGCCAGGGACGGAAGGGTGTAACTCACGGTTCCGTTCATGGTCGTGCCGTCGACGACCAGGGTGTACGAATCGCCGGGAGCCAGGGCGTAACCGCCCTTGACGTAGAAGGATCCAAGCCCGAACTCGCCGGTACCCGACTTCAGCTTGGCGACGTTGAGCCCGACGCAGTCGCCCGGAAGCCCCGCGTTCCACGCATTGGTGTTGTCGACGAGGAAGAGATCGCCGTACTTGTAGTCCTCGCCGGTCGCGGATTTGCACACCGGCGAGGTCTGAGGTTTGGTGATGAAGCCAGTGCCCTGAACCATGATGAGCGGATTGGACGGACTGCCCCCGAAGGTGACGGAGGCGATACCGGCCGTTGGGGCGGCAAGCTCGTCGATCGACTTGTTGCCCTGGTCGACGACGAACACGTTGCCGTTGGAGATGGTGTTCCCGAGATCACCCAGTAGGCCGGCAGCCAGCAGGGAAAGGATGTTGGCGGCGACGCTGGTGCCGTCGATGGTCCGACTGGTCGGAGAGACCACGGTGATGACACCGTATTGATCGACGTAGAGGTCGCCTGCCGAATCGATCGCGACGCCGGTCGCATCAGTCAGGCCACTGAAGAGTGCCGTCGGAGTATTGGCGTTGACCTGCTGACCGAAGATGGTCGCGGTCGTCCCGGGCAGGACGTTCACCGACGCCGCGCCGATCGCTTGGTTTCCGACGTCGGTGTAGAAGAGGTCCGGGGTTTGTGACCCGGCGTCGAAGTCGATGAATCCACCTTCGGTCAGCCCGGTCACCAACGCGGTCGGTGTGTCGACGATCACCTGGTGCCCGTAGAGAATTCCACTGGCGGCGGGGAGCACGTCGATGGAGTTCTGCGTGGCGTAGTAGAGGTTGCCGGCGGAGTCGAACGCCAGTCCGATCGGATTGTCGATCCCACTCAGGACCTCGGTTGGTTTGCCCGCCTTGACCGTCACCCCGAAGATCGTTCCCGACGCGACAGGATCGACGTAGATGCTCCCTCCGGTGGTGTCGTAGCGGTCCGTCACGAAGAGGTCGCCCGCGCCGTCGAAGGCGATCCCCGGCGTATCGTGGAGCGCGAACAGCGTGTTCGGCTTCCCGACCGTCACCGGCTGCCCGAACACGGTGCCATCGGCTAGCGGCCACACGTTGACGTTGCCGTTGTCCTCGCTCTCGTAGAGGTTCCCGAACGAGTCGAAGGCGACATCGACCATGTTCTTCTCGGAGATCTTCTGGTACGGGATCAGCTGGGCCGCGTTCGCGGGCAGGGCCTGAAGGATGGGAAGGATGGGAAGGACGGCGAGCCCCGCAACAACCAGCCCGGCCAACCGACGCCGAACCAACCCCGCCGGTCGCCGGCGAACTCGCGAGGTTCGCCCGCGAGCGGATGTGTCGACGCCACCCCCGTCAGCGGACCGATCCGGCCGTGGCATGAGATGTGTCCCCCTGAACAGCTCGCCAATTCCCGCGCCTTGCGTGACGTCGGGATCGGTCCCGAGTCTGCCCCAGGCACCCAAGGGCCGCAAGGGATGTACTGCAGTCCGTGTCCTTCACGAATATTGCTGTCAGACCCGCTGCAATGACGCGGGTTTGTCGCGAAACCGTCACGATGAGCGTCGGTCGTCCCAGGGTCCGGGTCCGACGGCACGTTGGACAGCACCGTCCCGGACGAGATGTCGCGATCGTCAGAGTGCTCGGGCGGAGGGCGGCCCGACGTTCGCCTCGCACTCGGCGAACTGATTGTTCGGCAGACGCTTGCCGACCGAGCCGTAGTCGATCACGAGGCTGACCGCGCCGAGCACCGGAAGGCCGAACCCGATCCGGAGGTCGCCGACCTCACGAGACGAGGCTGGCTTCCTTCTCCGGTTCGGACGCCGTGTCGCCGTCGGACGGTTTGGCCCGCGCCACCCAGACTCTCTGGCCGGCCTCGAGGCCGAGGTCGGCGGCCGTCCCTCGACTGAGCTGCACCCAGCAGTCGTTGCCATCGGTCAGGTCCACGTCGACTTTCACCTCGAAGCCGAGGTGGGTGACGCGTGAGACGGTTCCTTCGTACGCCCCGGGATGCAGGCCGTTCTCCCGATGGATGGCCAGATCGTGCGGTCGCACCCACCGACCACCGAGCTTGGTGGCCGGACCGAGGAATGTCAGTACGAATTCGTTGTCCGGGTTGTCGTACATGTCGGCCGGCGTTCCGACCTGCTCGAGGTGTCCGTGGTTCACGACGGCCAGCCGGTCGGCCACCTCCATCGCCTCCTCCTGGTCGTGGGTGACGAGAACCGTGGTCACGTTCAGGGTGTCGTGCAGGTCCCTGAGCCAGAGGCGCAGCTGGGTGCGAACCTGCGCGTCGAGGGCGCCGAAGGGCTCGTCGAGAAGGAGGACCTTCGGCTCGATGGCGAGGGCCCGGGCCAGAGCCATGCGCTGGCGCTGCCCGCCCGAGAGCTGGGACGGGTACCGCTCCCCGAGGTGGGACAAGCCGACGAGTTCGAGTAGTTCGTTGACGCGCGTCTTGATCTCGGCCTTGGGCCGGTGGCGGATGTCGAGGCCGAACGAGACGTTGCGCCGCACGGTCAGGTGGCGGAACGGCGCGTAGTGTTGGAAGCAGAAACCGACGCCGCGGTGGCGTGCCGGCGTCCGGGTGAGGTCCTCTCCTTCGATGCGGATCCGGCCGGCGTCCGGGGTGTCGAGGCCGGCGATGATGCGCAGGAGGGTGGACTTGCCACCGCCACTCGGGCCGAGCAGGGCGGTGAGCGAACCGGTCGGCACATCGAGCGTGACGTCCTCGAGTGCGACGGCGTCGCCGAACTTCTTCGAGATGCCTTCGACGTAGATGCTCATCAGGCAGTCCTCCCATGCCACTCGTCGCGCTTGCGGTCGGTGACGGTCAAGATGGTGAGCACGATCAGCGCGGCGAGACACAGGGCGACGGCACCGACGTACGCGCTTTGGGGGTCGAGATTGTCAATGCTGTTGGAGATGAACAGCGTCAGCGTCTGCGTCTTCCCGGCGATGGCGCCCGAGACGATGGCCACGGCACCGAATTCGCCGAGGACCCGGGCCGTCGTCAGGGTCACCCCGTACGCGAGCCCCCGCCGGATGTTGGGCAGGGTGACGCGGCGGAAAACCGTCAAGGGCCCCGCCCCGAGGGTGCGCGCCGCCTGCTCCTGCTCGGTGCCGATCTCCTGGAGCACGGGCAGCACCTCGCGGACGACGTAGGGGAGCGACACCGCGGCAGACGCCATGACGATGCCGGGAACGGAGAAGATGACCGTGATGCCGCGGGCGGCCAGCCAGTTGCCGAGCCATCCCGTGTGCCCGTACACGAGGATGAGCGCCAGCCCGATGACGACGGGTGAGATGGCGAGGGGGATGTCGACCAGCGCGTCGAGCAGCCACGCTCCGGGGAAGCGGTGGCGGGCCAGGATGATGGAGACGCCCACCCCGAAGATGGTGTTGAGCGGCACGGCGATGGCGGCGACGAGAAGCGTGAGCCACAGGGCGTGCAGCGCGTCAGGAGCGGTCAGCGCTGTCCCACGCCGTGCCGAGCCCATGCTGGAAGGCGCGGTAGAACACCATGCCGACGGGCAGGATGACGAGCAGCCCCAGGTAGCCCAGCACCGCGAAACGAAGCGGCAGGCGCCAGCGCGAATTCACACCGTCTCCGGGACGTCGAAGCGTCTCCGCACCCATCCGATGACGATGAGGACGGCGAGGGCGATGAGGATGAGCACGACCGACACGGCGCTCGCCGCGGGCAGGTCGTCGCTCTGGGTCAGGCTGTAGATCCACGACGACGCGACCTCGGTCTTGAACGGGATGTTGCCCGAGATCAGCACGACCGAGCCGAACTCACCGATGGCGCGGGCGAAGGCCAGCCCGGCGCCCGCCAGCACCGAAGGCAGGAGGCTGGGCAGGATGACCTTGCGCAGCACCTGGCCGCGGCTGGCGCCCAGGGAGTCCGCCGCCTCCTCGGTCTCTCGATCGAGCTCGGCCAGGACCGGTTGCACGCTCCGCACGCAGAACGGCAGCGTGACGAAGAGCAGCGCGAAGGCGATGCCGATCCGGGTGTCGGCCAGGTTGACGTGGAACGGGCTGGTCGGCCCGTACAGCGTGAGCAGCGTGAGCCCGGCCACGATCGTCGGCAGGGCGAAGGGCAAGTCGATGATGGCGCTGACCAGCGCCTTGCCCCGGAAGTCGTCGCGCACGAGCACCCAGGCGATGGCCAAACCGGCTATCGAGTTCACGGTTGCCACGATCAGGGACGCCACCAGGGTGAGCTCGAGCGCAGCGACGGCCTCGGGCTGGGTCACCGCGCTCCAGAATTCGGACCATCCGCCGCTGAACGCGTTCGAGATCAGCGCGGCCAGCGGCAGCAGGACGAGGAGCGACAGGTAGGTGACGGCGAGGGCGGGACCGCCGAATTTGGCGGCCGTCTCACCCGCCCGAACCAGCGAGCTCGGGGATTCCGACGTGTCGCGGCGCCACGGGGCCCGGCCCCGGCCGGCTGAGACGGCGGCACCGCGAGCAGCCCCGGCATCGGGGAGCGAGACGGGGACGGTCACTGCGGACTACCCGCTTGCCGTGGAGACGCCCAGCGACTGATCGTCCTTGGCGATGATTCCCGTCTGCGGGTCGAAGAACTTCGTATTGAGCGAGGTCCAGCCGCCCAGCTTGTCGATGGTGAAGAGCGTCTGGGGCTTGGCGAAGTGGAACTGCGCCGCGACCGATGGGAGCACCGGGCGGTAGCCCTGCTGACCCCAGACCTTTTGGCCTGCGGGCGAGAGCAGGTAGGCCAGGAAAGCTTTGGCCGCGGAGCTGCCCTTGGTCGTCACGGCGATCGGGTTCTGAATGAGGATCGTCTGGGGCGGCGTGATGACGGTGATCGGCTCACCCTGCTTCTGGGCGTAGAGCGCGTCGTCTTCGTAGTCGAGGAGCACGGTGCCCTGCCCCGAGAGGAAGGTCTGCAACGCCGCACTGGCACTGGTGGGTTGTGCCGAGGTGTGTTTCAGCATTTCGGCGACGTACGCCTGGGCCTTCGCGGGTGACTTGCCCTGCACGATCTGCGAGCCGTACGCCGCCATGATGTTCCACTTCGCGCTGCCCGAGCTGAAGACGTTCGGGGTGATGACGCTGACCCCGGGCTTCACGAGGTCCGCCCACGTCTTGATGTGCTCCGGGTTCCCTTTGCGCACGACGAACGAGACGATGGAGTTGGTGACCATGCCCTTCGTACTGGTCTTGTTCCAAGAACTCGACACCAGGCCGGCCTTCACCACCTTCGCCATGTCGGGCTCGAGCGAGAAGTTCACGAGGTCGGCCGGCAAACCGTTGATCACCGCGGTGGCCTGCGTGCCGGACGGTCCGAACGAGGGGGAGACGGTGATGCCGGCTCCCGCCTTGGTCTTGGCGAAGTCTTGGGCCAGCACCGCGTAGGCGGGCTTGGGAGTGGAGTACGCCACGAGGTTCACCGTGCCGCCCGAGGCGCCCGCGGGGAACCCCGGGACGATGACGAGGGCCAGCGGGGCGAGGGCGAGGGCGCCTATGCCGACGGATCGGCGGAGCGTGCGCGCACGGGACGGAGCGTGCCGGGGCGCGAAGCAATGTGAAGTGGTTTCTGCGTGCATGGCGGTGCACTCTAAACCACTTGAACGTCTAAAACCACGCGGATTGATCGATTTTAGGGATTTCCCAGGTCAGTGGCTTTTTTCGGGTTGCCTGTCGTCAATGCACGGTCCTGTCGCCCGCCGTCGGCGGTCGGCGGGACGGACGTTCAGCGCGAAGAGTCGGAACTTGCGGTGGCGGTACGGGAACGAGCCGGCGACGACGCGCCGGTTACGACGCGCCGAGCCGACTGTTGTAGGTCGAGATGGTCTGGTTCACCTGCGACTCGGCCGTCGAGACCGCTTTGGAGGGCGACACGCCCTGGGTGTACATGGAGACCTCTGCGTTGGCCACGTCAGTGCGAACGTCCGCGTAGGGGCCGATGACGGAGCCCTGGGTGGCGGGCGTGTTGGCTCCGTTGTTGATCTGGTTGTAGGCAACCTTGTATCCCGGCTGGGTTGCCCACAAGTGCTGGACGGTGGCGGTCTGGGCGGAGGATTTGCGTACCGGGATGTAGCCGGTGCCGGCGGCCCACGTTGCTTGGGACTGCGTGTTCATCAGATAGGCGATGTACGTCCAGGCGGCCGCCTGGTCGAGAGCGGGAACCCGGCTCGAGATGTACACACCTGAGCCACCGGGTTCGATCCCGCCCCTGATGGAGGAGCTGTAGATGGGAAAGGGCCCGACGCCGAGCTTGACGTTGGCGTACTGGCCGCTGCCCAAGAGCGAGGTCACTGTCCCGAGGGCGGCCGACGTCTCGATGGTCATGCCGTACTTCCCGCTGCCGATACCGAGCAGGTTGTCGAAGGCGTCCGGACCCGAGGACGGATTGGTGGTCGCCCAGCCGCTTCGGACCAGGGTGTCGAGCTGCGAGAAGATACTGACGGCCGTCTTGGTGTTGAACACGCCCTTGGTGGCCCGGGCGCTGCGCCCGTTCTTGTTGTTCACGAACAACTGGTTGGCCGACGCCAGCCATGTCTCGAGGTGCCATGGGTCGAGCACCAAGCCCATTCCGCTGCCCGCCTTCTTCAGCGCTTCAGCGTCGGACACCATCTGGGAGAGCGTCAGCGGTGGGGCCGCCGGATTGAGTCCGGCTTTCGTGAAGGCGTTCTGGTTGTAGTACACGATCGGCGCGGATACGGCGAAGGGCATGGCCCATTGCACGCCGTTGACCTTCCAGTAGGCGAGGGGGCGGGGCAGATAGTCGCTCGTCGAATACTTGGCCGCGTTCATACACGATTGCACGGGGAGGAACGACTGGGTGTCGATCGCCTCTTGCGTGCGCTGGTCCTCGAGCTGGACGGCGTCGGGTAGCTGGCCGTTGGTGAGGCCGGCCGTGTACTTCTGCCATGTGTCGTCGTACCCAGCTTGGGTGACCAGGGTGACGTGGACCTTGGATTGCGATGAGTTGAACGCGCTGGTGATGCCCTGGAGGACTTTGAGGTTGGCGGAGGACGCAGATTCCCAATAAGTGATCTTGACGACACCGCGGTGCCGGTTCAGCAAGCTCAGATTGCAGGTCGGCAGCCTGGTTGACGCACCCGCGGACGAGATGTCGACCGCCCCGGCTGCGGTCAAGCTGCCGGTGACGACGAACAGGGCCGAGGCGGCCAGCCGGCCCAACGACGGGATCCGCATGCCCTATGCCTAGCACCGCGGCACGGGTGGGTGGTGTCCCTCCGAGGCTTACTTCACGGCGCCTGCGGTGAGGCTCCGGACCAGCTGCTTCTGGAAGATCAGTAGCAAGATGACAAGCGGCACGAACGCAATGACCGCACCGGCCAGGGACACCGGGATCTGCGACACCTGGGTCCCGAGCAGCTGCTTGAGCCCGATCTGCACGGTATCGAGCGGCGTCGCGCCTCCGGTCGACACGAGGGGCCACAAGTACTGGTTCCAGGCACCGAGGAACGAGAAGACCCCGAGTGCGGCCAGTGAGGGTCGGGCGAGCGGCACTGCCACGCGGGTCATGAACCGCATGTGGCCGTACCCGTCGAGCTGGGCCGCCTCCTGGAGATCACGAGGAATCTGGAGGAAGGCTTGGCGCATGAGGAAGATGCCGAACCCCGTGGCGAGGAATGGCACCGAGAGCCCCGCATAGGAGTTGAACCAGCCCAGTGACGTGATGGTGTCCAGATTCGTGATGAAGGTGACCTCGCCAGGAATCATGAGGGTGGTCAGGCAGACGACGAAGAGCGTCCGCTTGAAGGGGAAACGCAAGAAGGCGAAGGCATAGGCGGCGAGGATGGAGGTGATCATCTGGCCCGCCACGATGAGCAGCGTCATGATGGCCGACGTCGCCACGTAGGTCGACATGCTCCCGGTGGTCCATGCGGCAACGTAGTTGTGCCATTGCGGGTCGGTCGGAACGAGCGGCGGCGGTTGCTGCACCAGTTGGTCGGGTACCAGCAACGAGTTCACGATGGTGTCGTAAATCGGGAACAGCACGATGATGGCGCCGGCCGTCAGAGCGGTGTACGCCCCGACCGTCCTCAATCGCCGGTGAGGTCTGCGAGGTGTCCGCTGGCCGACCGAGCTGCCGGTGTCCTCGGTGCCCGTGTCAGGCACGTCCTTGACGCCCACCGGTCCCTCAGCGGGCATAGCTCACCCTCCGCTCCAGTAGGCGCATTTGCAGCAGAGTCAAGCCCAGCATGATGAGGAAGAGGACGGTCGCCATGATCGCGGCCTCCCCCGGGTTGTTTTCTATTTGGAGCGTGTTGACGATGTTGTAGACGAGCACGTTGGTGTGCAGCCGGACGGCGTTCTGGGGACCGATGAGGATGTCCACCGCTCCGAAGGCTTGGAAGGCGTAGATGGTGCTCACGACAAGGGCGAAGAAGATGGTGGGGGACAGCAAGGGGACGGTCATGCGCCAGAAGCGCGTCCACGCCCCGGCGCCGTCGATGCGGGCCGCCTCGAGCAGTTCGTCGGGCACCGATTGAAGTCCCGCCGACATGATGATGAAGGACAGCCCGAGGAACTGCCAGATGGTGATGATCGCCACCGAGGGCAGCGCCCAGGTCGTGCTCTCGAGCGCCGGAGGGGACGGGTTGATGCCGAGCCAGGGCAGTAGACCGACCACCGGGTTGAGCAGTGTTCCGAAGACGACCGAGGCCACGGCCACCGAGCTGACGACGGTGGAGGAGAAGATCAATCGGTACACGGCCATGCCCTTGAGCTTGCGGTGCGCCGCCACCGCCAGGGCCAGCCCGGCCAGGATGCTCGTCGGCACCACCATGATCACGAAGACGAACGTGGTCAGCAGGCTCTGGGTGAACTGCGTCGATGAGATGGTGGGCCAGATCTGGTGCAGCCCGACGTAGTGGGAGGGGAGTCCCGGGACGGGCGGTGTCTGATAGAGCATCAGCTTGAAGTTGCGAAGGAACGGATAGAAGGAGAAGGCGACGAACAAGGCGAGGGCCGGCACAAGGAGTACGTAAGCGAGCCCGGCTTCTTTCAGACGCCGGGAGCGCAGAGCCTTGCGGCGTTCCGGTCCGGCCGCCACGGTCAGGTCGGTGGCCGTCATGTGCCCGCCAGCCGCGGTCCGTCCGCGGTCGCTTCGAACAGGTGGTACGAACGCGCGTCGCCGTCCACGGCGATACGCACGTCCTCGCCGAGTCCGGGCTTCGCCGCCGCGGCCGCCTGTCGCACGATCAGGCGCGTGCCGTCCTCTGTATTGCAGATGACGTGCGTCTCCGCTCCGAGCAGCTCCACGATGACGACCGTGGCATCGATCTCGCCGTCGGGACTCAGCCGGAGGGCCTCCGGGCGCAGTCCGAGCACCACGTCTGGTCCCTTACTGTGCGCCTTGGCGGCAAGTTCGGCGGGCAAGGCCACCGAGGAGCCGGGAAACGCCACCGCCAACCCGTCGGTGCCCTGGCCGGTCGTCGGGGTACCGCCGCCGGCCCTACCCGCCTCGACCAGCTTGCCCGGCAAGAGGTTCATCCCGGGGCTCCCCAGGAAACGGGCGACGAAGGCGTTCGCCGGCCGGGAGTACAGCTCGTCGGGCGGCGCCACTTGTTGGAGCACACCATGGCTCATCACCGCGATGCGGTGCCCCATCGTCATGGCCTCCACCTGGTCGTGCGTCACGTAGAGCGTCGTCGTCGACAGACGGGTCTGGAGCTCCACGATGTCCGCGCGCGTCTGGACCCTCAACGCGGCGTCGAGGTTCGAGAGCGGCTCGTCCATGAGGAAGACGGTTGGCTCACGCACGATGGCCCGTGCCAGAGCGACCCGCTGTCGCTGGCCGCCAGAGAGCTGGGCCGGCTTGCGCCCGAGCAGTTCGGCCAGACCGAGGGTCTCCGCCGCTCGTTGCACCTTGGCCGCCCGCTCCTCCTTGGCCACCCCGCGCTGGCGGAGCGGGAACTCGATGTTCTTCGCCACCGTCAGGTGTGGGTAGAGCGCGTAGCTCTGGAAGACCATCGCGACGTCACGGTCCTTGGGATCGATCTCGTTGACCACCCGATCCCCGATGGTCACCTCGCCTTCGGTCACCTCTTCGAGCCCGGCCACAAGTCGAAGGGCGGTGGTCTTTCCGCACCCGGAGGAGCCGAGGAGGACGAGGAGCTCACCGTCCTCCACCTCGAGGGTCAGCCGGTCCACGGCCGTCGTGTCGCCGAACCGCTTCGTGACGGCGTCGAAGCCAACCCCTGCCATCGTCTTCTCGCCTCTGTCCCCGCGCCCCGGCCGCGTCTCAGTCGCTCGGGATCTGCCAGCCCATGGACTCGGCGATTTCCTTGCAGGTCGGGCAGAGCGGATATCGCTTGGGGTCTCGTCCGGGCACCCACTCCTTCCCGCAGAGCGCCCGTACGGCCGTCCGGTTCACGATGCCTTCCACGACACTGGGTCCGACCGAGACGAAATCGCCGCCCTTTGGCGTGTAGCCCTCGAGCACGATGTGGGACATTCGCTCATGGTCGTCGTCGAGGTCCGGCGCGGGCCGCGCTGGAGCGACGGTGGTTCCGGCTGCACCCGCGGGACCGGTCTCGGTCACGCTCATCTCAGGCTCTCGAAGCACTCGTTTCCACTCGTCCAGCGTAGGCATCGGCGCACCGTTCTTGCTGGACCCGTTGGCAGAGACGGAGGGACAGCGCACCGCAGCCCGGGACGCCTCCCGGCAGAACGGCGACATCCGTGTCGTCGGCTACTTCGTACCTCTGTCGGTCTGCTCGGCGCACAGGTCGAGCGCGGTGAGGCCTGCGACCAATGGCGGGAGCAATGAATCCGCACCTCATCAAATACGTATGCCCTATTTGACCGAAAGTCCTTCCATGTCTCCTTGAATCTGCTCTATACTGATCCCATGTTGCAGTCCAGAACAGCGCCGCATGTCGGGCCGATCCAGAGTCACTCGGTCGCGTCGGACCTCCGCTGCTCCGGAGGTCTCCGCCGTGCCCGTTCGGGAGAGTGCCGCATCAAGTCCGCGATCGCCAACGCGACCGATGCCGGCCACGTCATGGTGTGGGAGGCGACCTCAACGTCGTAATTGGACCCTTTTTCATGTCCTTGGACCGTTGAGGAGCCGCTTCCCGAAGGGAGCGGCTCTTGTGTTTCCGGAGAACTCAGGGGGAGCAGCGGACCGTGTCCGCCCGCTGGCCCCGAGCTCGACGGCTGAGAAGTTCATGGAGTGGCGGGCGCGACTCCCGGTACACGCCGCGGCGGCGATTCGATGTCCATTCATTCCCTGATTTCGATAAATCCGACAGCACCATTTGCACATTGACAAGCGAAGCGAAGAGCAGATTCGGGATCGTGATCCCGTGCTCTTACGTCTTCTTCTCAGGCCCATCCGCCAGGGAAGCCACCGACGACTGACGCCGGTTGCGTGGGTGCGATCCCCACCTGGGCCACCACGGCCGGAGCCAGCGCACCCCGGCCCGTCCTGTGAGCACCAGGCTCGCGGTGGACAACCAAAAGGAAAGCCGGCGTGTCCTCATCCCCCCGGGAGACACGACGTGATCCAGTGCGCAGAGGCCGGTGTCGTTCGAGGGCGAGAGGTCCTGCTTCCCAGGCAGGAGACGAGGGTTCGACTCCCTCCACCGGTTCAAAGTCACGTTCGGAGCCTTGGTGCCCCGCCCGAAAGCCCTGGTCTTGGGTTTGGCCAAGGCAGGGCGGGCGCTGTGGGCGGTAAACGCCCAGGCCGCCAGCGTTCGGGAATCGTCTTAGCACCCATATGGTTGACCACTCAGAGGAATCGCGTCAGAGACCCACGGACCGCGAAGGTCCCTGGGCGTATCGAAGGAGTCCCGATGACCAACGAGAACGTGACACTCCCATTGCTTCCCCTCAAATCAGGGGTGGTCCTGCCCGGGATGGTCTTCACCATGGCGTTGGAGACCGACGAGGCAAAGGCGGCCGTGGAAGCCGCACGCTCGGCGGGTGGCCGACTGCTGCTGGTGCCCCACATCGAAGGCCGCTTCGCGTCGGTCGGCGTCGTGGCCGAGGTCATGGAGGAGGGTGATCTCCCGGGTGGCCTGCCCGCCATGGTCGTCCGGGGCGACGCCCGGGCCGTCATCGGCACCGGCGTGCCCGGCACGAGCGACGCACTCTGGGTCGAGGCGGAGCCGTTGAGCGAGCCCGACCCCACCGCGGCGGCGAATGAGCTGGCCCGCGAGTACCGCGCGGTCCTCGAGAACATCCTGCACAGCCGTGGCGCTGGCCGCATTGCCGCGCAACTGCGCGAGATCACCGAACCCAGCCGTCTGGCCGACGTCGCGGGCTATTCGCCTGACCTATCGCTGACCCAGAAGGTCCAGGTGCTCGAGACGCTCGACGTCGAAGAGCGCCTCCGCCTGGTTCTCGGCTGGGCCCGCGACACCTTGGCCGACCTCGCTCTGCGAGAGCGGATCAAGACCGACGTCGAGGAGGGAATGGAGAAGACCCAGCGCGAGTTCCTGCTCCGTCGCCAGCTCGAGGCCATCCGCAAGGAGCTTGGGGAGCTGAGTGGAAAGAGCCAGGAGGACGACCCCGACGACTACCGGGCCAAGCTGGCCGAGCGTGACCTGCCCGAGCATGTGCGGACGGCGGTCGAGCGAGAGGTCGACAAACTGGAGCGGACGAGTGACCAGAGTCCCGAGACCGGGTGGATCCGCACCTGGCTCGACACCGTCCTCGAGGTTCCGTGGGGCGTGGAATCGGAAGACCGCCACGACATCGTCGAGGCAGCTGGCATCCTCGACGCGGATCACGACGGTCTGGACGACGTGAAGGACCGCATCCTCGAGCACCTGGCCGTCCGCAAGCTGCAGGCCGAACGGGGTCTCGCTCCGGTCGATGGCCGCGGCTCGGGAGCGATCCTCGCGCTTGTGGGACCGCCCGGGGTGGGGAAGACCTCTCTCGGCGAGTCCGTGGCCAACGCGCTCGGCCGCAAGTTCGTCCGTGTCTCGCTCGGCGGGGTGCGCGACGAGGCCGAGATCAGGGGCCACCGGCGAACCTACGTCGGCGCGCAGCCGGGGCGGCTCGTCCGCGCCCTGCGCGAAGCCGGCACCATGAACCCGGTCATCGTCCTCGACGAGGTCGACAAGCTCGGTGCCGACTACCGGGGCGACCCCTCTTCGGCGCTCCTCGAGGTGCTCGATCCGGCGCAGAACCACACGTTCCGTGACCACTACCTCGAGGTGGACCTCGACCTTTCGCGCGTGCTCTTCATCGCGACGGCCAACATCACCGAGACCGTGCCTGGGCCGCTGCTCGACCGGATGGAAGTCATTCGCATCGACGGCTACACGGAGTCGGAGAAGGTCTCCATCGCCAAGCACCACCTGATCGGACGCCAGCTGGCGCGGGCCGTGCTGCACGCGGACGAGGTGGAGATCTCCGACGACGCGGTGCGCACGGTGGTGGCGGACTACACCCGTGAAGCCGGCGTGCGGAACCTCGAGCGCGAGCTCGGCCGCCTGCTACGCAAGGTGGCGACGAAGTTGGCGTCGGGCGAGCGTCAGGCGCCCGTTGTGGTCGACGCGCGCCGACATCCGCGCCTGGCTCGGTCGCCCACGTTTCTTCTTCGAAGCGGCTGAGCGCACCAGCGTGCCCGGAGTGGTCACCGGTCTTGCCGTGACCGGCGTCGGCGGAGACGTGCTCTACGTCGAGGCGAGCGTGTCGGACGGGCCCGAAGGCCTGACGCTCACTGGCCAGCTCGGCGACGTCATGAAAGAGTCGGCCGAGATCGCGCTGTCCTACGTGCGCTCGCACGCGGTCGAGCTGGGTATCGATCCTGGGGTTTTCGCCGGGAAGCGCTTCCACGTGCACGTGCCTGCGGGCGCGGTGCCCAAGGACGGACCTTCGGCGGGCGTCACCATGACCACAGCACTCGTCAGCCTCCTGCGTGACGTGCCGGTTCGCTCGGTCGTGGCGATGACCGGTGAGGTCACCCTGCAAGGTCGGGTGCTGCCGATCGGAGGCGTCAAGCAGAAGGTCCTGGCGGCTCATCGGGCCGGGGCTGACCGAGGTCGTGTTGCCCGAACGCAACGGGCCGGACCTCGAGGACGTCCCCGAAGAGGTGCGTGACGCGATGACCTTCCACCTCGCCGCCACGGTGGCAGACGTGCTCGCTCCGGCCTTGTCCGAAGCGGGCGCGGCCGCCCCGGCGGCCAGCGAAGACGAGTTCGCCGCCGCTGCGGCCTGAGGAGGGGCAGACTGGCGCGACGGACAGCGAACGGAGCGCACATGGACGACAAGCAGATCGTGGATCGAATCAACGAGCTGGCCGCGGAGGAGCAGCGACTCGAGGAGGCCCACGTCGGCGAAGGGCTGAGCGAGGAGGAACGGGCGCGCCTGCACGAGGTCGAGGTGACGTTGGACAAACTCTGGGACACGTTGCGGCAGCGCCGTGCGAAGCGCAGCGCCGGACAGGACCCCGATCAGGCGCGGGAGCGTTCGTCGGACACTGTCGAGGGCTACCTGCAGTAGCCCAACCGCGGGAGAATCCTCCGCCGCCTCCGTCGGTCGCTTTCCGCTCCCGCCTTCCCGACCCGCTGCCGGCGTCAGCGTCGGCGGCGCATTGCGTGCGCGATCGTCGGCACCGCGGCCAGGAGCGCGAAGACGACCAGCGCCAGCAGGAACAGGACGTCGTAGGAGCCATAGCCGCCGTAACGGAACGTCACGGTATGGGTCCCGGGACTGACGACGACGCCGACCAGCGCTGGTGCAACCATGACGGTGGGCACGCTGCGCCCGTTGACTACCGCATGCCAGCCCGGGTCGTAGGACGCACTCAGGACGACTGTGGTGACGCGGTTGGCGTGCACCACGGCGCTGGCCTCTCCGTTGGCCAGATCGCTCTGCTCGGCCACCACGCGGCCAGGTGGTCCGACCAGACGACGGCGCCCCGGTGCGCTGGGTCGCGCCGCCCGCCCGCCGTTGAAGGCGACGGTCAGATCCCGTTGCTCGTCGAGCAGGGGAGAGTCGAGAAGGCTGACGCTCCGGGTACCGATGTCGGCGCGGTTGGCGCTGAGCACACCGGTCGTGTCGTAAAGGTGGATCAAGCCCCCGTCGGGCAACGCCCACAGGCAATACGGCCCAGAACACCCGACACGGTGCGCGGACACCGGGGGCTCACGGCCCGCGGGGAGGATGACGTAGCCGATGCCGAAGAGCGGGTAATCGCCCGGGTTGGTCTCGTCGAAGTGGTATTCGGGATCGGTCATGAGCGACGCAGTCCGCAAGGTGTAGCCGACCTCGTCGACATCCTCGTTCTCGAGGTACTTGAAGACGGGCACTGCTCCGACGGTGAAGTACGAGCCCCAGTTCGTGGGTAGGCCGGCGTAGACCCGACCGCGAGGATGGGTGCGTACGTATTCGATGACCCGGTTGATCTGCGGCTCCTGCTGTGCGTCGGCCGATGCCTGTAGCCCGACGTTCGTTGCGTTGTGTGCGTCGTAGGAGTCCATCGCATTCCAGGCGGGGGCGAGCACGAGGACGAGCGCGACGACGCAGGCGCCGCTGACGAAGGCGCGGCCCGCCGGTTCGGACACTCGCGCCCTGCGTTCCTCGGGAAGCCGGCGGACGATGGTGTCGACAAGCCATCGGCCAAGGAACACCGCTCCCACCCCGGCCAACAGGATGCCGGCGAGTTGCACCCCCATCTGGAAACGGCGGATGAACACGTCGCTGCTTCCGGGGATGATGTCGTAGAGCCCGCCGAACGTCGTGCGCCCAAAGGTCATGACGAGCGTGACGAACCAGATGCTCAGAAGGGCGCGGCCGGCGACGTTCGACTTCCATCGGGCGATGCACACGACGATCCCGATGGCGAGCAGGATCGTGACCACGGGAAAACGGCCGTCGTCGTACAGCCGACCGGTGACGAGCCAGTCGAGGACCTGGCGCGCGCCGTAGCCGTTCTCGAGGCCGGTGCCTTCAAGGACCTGGTTCTTGGCGGCCCAATGTGACTGGACCAGAACCGGCACGACGACCCAGGCCGACGCCAGGAACGCTGCGCCCCCGACGACAACGGCACGTCCGAGCCGCCGCCAGAGGTCCGACGGGACGAGGAACGGCCAGACGACGAGAGGGACGAATGCCAGGTACCCGGTCTCGTAGTGAAGGGCGATCGTCACCATGATGAAGAGGACGGCCGGAATGAGATTGCGGCGCCGGAGCGACGAAAGCGCACGGTACGTGAAGCCCCACGCGAGAGGCAGGGTCCACGACGCCCACAACTGGGTCCAGACTCCATAGCCCGCCCACACGTAAGCCTTGGTCTCGTAGCCGATCCCCGGCACTGACGCGAGCAGGGGAGACACCGCCGCCGCCGCGGCCGCGGTCCACCGGCTCAACCCGAAGAGCCGGCCGCAGAGGAACACGGAGACAGGCCAGAGGGCGAGGAGTAGATAGAGCGACCAGCGGAACACGGTGTCGGGAGCGATCACCGTTCCAATCAGTCCGGCGGTCATGGACGGGAGGCTCTGGTAGTGGAGGTACTGCGGGGACCCCAGACCGAGGTACGGGAACCAGCTCGTCAGCGGCAGGTGCCCCGCCGAGATTCGTGCTGCGGCGAAACGGGTCATCTGCTCGTGGATGGAAGAGTCGTCGAGGTACGGCACGGGGCGGACCTCGGCGCGCAGCTGCCAGAGGCCCCAGACGACGGACATGGCGACGACGATCCAAGCCCCGATGCGGCCCTCCGGCCCCGTGCGTCCGGGCGGCGGGTCGGGGCGCAGTCGGTCCAGCGGTTCGACCGACGGGGAGGTCGCGGTCGTCGTCATGGCGCGGTCGACCGATCGCCCTGCTTCTGCATCACACCATGATCGCGGGCCGGAGCCGTTCAGGGGCCCCGCCCCTGGAGCCGGTGCCCTGTCGGTTTGCCGCACCGGCGCCGGCGGTGTCGCGTCGCGAGCGGAAGGGCTTCAGGACGTAGGGACGGTGATCCGCCCGATCGCTGGCGTTGCCGTAGTTGGTGAACCACAAGGCCCCATCGGCCCCGAAGGTGATTCCTCGGGCTGGTCGATACCGACTCTGGTGTATCGGTCACGGCCCCGCTGATGGAGATTCGCCCGATGCTGTCGTCGCCGGAACCTTTTTCCGGGTTGGTGAACCACATGGCACCGTCCGATCCCTCAGTGATGCCAAAGGGGCTCGTGATGCCAACACCGAAGTCGGAGACGGTTGGACTTTCTGATCCCTGCGCCGGCGACGCTGGCAGCACAGCAGTCAAACCACTGCCGAACACCACAACGCTGCAATCGTCACCGACCTGCGAAGTCGAAACGACCTGCGGCTCGTTGACTCGGAACGATGGCCGATACGATATAGGGTCACCCGATCCACGTCGTACTTCTAGTCCTTCCCGGCACCGCTCGTCGTCCGATTGCTCACTGACCAGCCCGGAGAGACCGGGGCGTCGCGGGGTGGGCAAACGTCACATTCCTGTTGGGAGGCATGTCAGTGTCACCGAAGGGACACGACGGATTTCGCCCGAAGGCATCCGTGGACGATCCCAACCTCGGTCCGGGGACAGGTGCGAGAGACACCTAGAGTTGCCAGTGGGGCTGTAGCTCAGTGGTCAGAGCAGAGGACTCATAATCCTTGGGTCGTGGGTTCGATCCCCACCAGCCCTACGCAGTGACTGTGTTGGGGCTGATCTTTTTCAGATCACTCTCGGCTTATCGTTTCCTCAGTCTCGGGTGATCGTTGACGCCGTCTCGGCTGATGCTTGACAAGTCCTGAAGTCGGTTCAGTAGGTATTGGGTACGAATAGATAGCGCCAGTCCTGCGGCTCACCATCGTCGATGAGCACGTACCTGCCTCC
This sequence comes from uncultured Acidimicrobiaceae bacterium, assembly GCA_963824445.1. GTDB lineage: Bacteria > Actinomycetota > Acidimicrobiia > Acidimicrobiales > RAAP-2 > Bog-473. The sequence continues at coordinate 898,666 of CAWGPG010000008.1, forward strand.
TCGCTCCTCGATTTCGAGCTGGGGCGGGAAGCGTTCCAAGCGGCTCAGACATGGGCCGCCTTCGCATTGGACGAAGATGCGATCGCCCTGGCGGATGAACTGGTTCACTAGGACAATTCTGACGACCCAACTCCACGAAGTCCACGACCGTCCCTCACCACCGGCTATGGGCGCACGCCGTAGCGTTACGGTTAGCCCAGATGACAAAGCTAGGCGATTGGGATCCGCTGCTTCCCGATGAGGTCTCGACTCTCCTCGTTGGACTGGACTGTCGGTGGTGGCTGTCCGGGGGTTGGTCCCTTGACAGTCTGATCGGTACAAAGACGCGGCCTCACGGAGATACGGACGTGACCGTTCTCCGGGCTGACGTCCTCACCGTGCGGCAACATTTCTGCAACTGGGACCTTTACGTCGCGGACCCGCCAGGCACGCTCACGCCTTGGCCAGTGGGAACCGCACTCGCCACGGACCTCCACGACGTGTGGTGCCGGCAATCCGAATCAGAACCGTGGCGACTTCAGTTGATGATCAACGATGTCGTCTCCGGACAATGGGTTTACCGACGAGACTCACGCATCCAACGATCGCTGGAGTCCTTGGCAGGTAGAGCGTCAACGAAGGCCATCCCGATCATTGCCCCAGAAATCCAGCTGCTCTACAAAAGCACGCACCTGCGAATGAGGGATAAGGCCGACTTCGAGCGGGTTCTGCCTTACCTGAAGGGTAAGGAGCGGCGCTGGCTGCGCGAATCCCTCCTCATCACGGCGCCCGAGCACCCCTGGATTAGCCGGCTTTCCGACTGAGCCGCATCTCGTTTCTGCCCCAGACACACCGACGCTTGGGACATCCGAGAGATATGAGGAATCTGTCCGCCATGGTGCCGCCCGTTCGTCGGGTCGCTGGGGCAGAAGCTCTCTGGGCTTACCTCATGTTTGCCGCGGCGAAGCCCTCGACGCCAGCCAACGGCAGCAACTCCTCACGCCCAATCTGACGGAGCAGGCTAGCTACGTCCAGGTACACGCGTTCGTTGGTGATCTGATCCCCGTCGAAAGTAAAGACGGCAATGACCGGCACCCGGAACGACTTGCCGGTTGGAGTCATCCCTAAAAACTCACCGGTGTTGGTGCCGAGGAGGTCAAACTCCGAGATGATGGTGTCATCGTCAGAGACGTGCATTCGCACGTGTTCGTGACGTTGATCGGGGAACGCCGTGCGCTGGGTGGTGTGGTAGAGACGGACAGCATCGTTGCCCTCGTGGATTTGACCGAGGGCAACGATTTCGTAGCGAGGGACGTCCTTGAACGTCGCGAGGCATGCGTCCCAGTCATGGTCGACCTCTGACCGAAAATGCTCGTCAAGCACCTCAAGTCGACGACTGCGCAATTCGTCGGTCAACATCGCTTCCCCCACTTGCTACTGCCGGGTGATCAGCAAGTTAGTTAGCTATTGGCAATGGCACAAGCGTGCCCAAGCGCTCTCTTCTCTGTGGTAGTCCACCGCCGCCGGCCACCGGATGTGCGGCACCTCGTGTGGCAGGCTCCTCGCAGTGGCTGAGGCACTGTTCCGCTCGTGGGATTCGCATCTCCTCGCCAATGCCGTCGCGTTTGGAACATGCCTCAGTGAACACTCTGGTGATGGGGGTTCGCCCACGATCGGTGCGTTTGCAAACCTTGGCTCAGCCATGTCGCAGCTGCCTCACTGGGTGCTTGTCCAGACGGTCGAGGACGGCGTCCACCGCTTTAGCTGATTGTGTCCGTGCTGGTTCCGCCGTTCTGGTGTAAGTGCGTAACGATCCGGCGGCGAGCATCATGTTCGATCTCGTCCCTCGGACGACGACCGCGTCTACGACGGTGGCCGTCGGCGTCTCGCCTGCGCCGGCCAGCAGGGCATCGTTGAAATCGACCTACACCTGGCTACGTGCCGTGGCTGACAGCTTCCCCAGCCACAGGATCGGCGGTGATATTTCCAGTTCTAAGTGATCGACCAACGACCGGGGACCTCTCGCCATCTGGATTTCGCTCGACCCGCAGCAACCAACCCCTCGGAATCTCGAAACCCATAGCGTGGAGGGGTGAGGAAGCATTTCGGCTACGCGATCGACAAACGCTACCTGCCGGTGCTGTTGCCATTTTTGCTACGACCAACCAAGGACGGTGTCACCCTCACTGAAAAAGGCTCATTGGTGGCAACCTTCGGTCTCTTCAAGATCGAGACGCAGGTTTCGAATATCACCGGTGCCCACGTCACTCGCCACTACCGCTGGTGGACGGCCGTTGGGGTTCGGATGTCACGTCTTGACGACGGGTTGACCTTTGGCACGAACCACGACGCGGGCGTCTGCATTCACTTCGCAGAGAGAGTGGGATCGCCATTGCGAAGAGGTGGCCACTCGGCACTCACTGTGACCGTGGCCGATTTGGAGGGGTTGACCAGAGCGTTAGGCGACGACCAGCAAGAAACGGCCGCTTCCTCTGACTGACCAATCAGAGGACGACATCGACCACTGCTCACATCGAACACCCTGCCCCCCGATCACCGGCTATCGGTGTCACCTGACGCTGAGCATGGGCTCTCGCTGCACGCTGAATCGGTTCGACGCAGAGTGAAACGAGCTTAGGAGGTGGCCAACACTCGACAGCCGTGCGGTCGATACGACCGGCCACCATCTGGAGGGGTCGGAGAGACCGGTACATCGCCGTGAATGTAGCGGAGCACCTCACGGCCATCTTCGGTGTCGAGCAACTCGGGCGCTCCAGTGAATGCGACTTCTCGCAGACGACGAAGGAACGCATGAACGGCCGGACCTTGAGGCCCCAAGGGGCGGAGCACCGTGTCCCTTCGACGGATGATCGCTCCGAGGTTGGCCCAGCTCCCAGCCGTCAGCGGTTGGTCTGACACGCAAACTTCATGACCTTGACCACCGTCTCATGACAACGGGAGTGTGCGACAGTCCTCCCACCAGAGGGCCTGGGTCGCCAAACTTGGGGCAGGCTTAGGCTTGCTCATGTGTGGACGAATCGCCAGCGGCATGGAAAGCCATGCTCGCTGGTTGGCGGTGCACGCCGACCTCTATGAGGCCAAGACAGGTGTTCACCTGTATCCGGCAACCCTCAATGTCGTGCTCGATCACGATTGGCACGTGAGGGGCGATGTGATCCGACTACAACCTCCCGAATACGGCGTTTCACTGAGCGTCATCGCGTGCACCATCGCGGGGATCGAGGGCTTCGTCATCCGAACGGACAAGAACGACCGATGGCGAGGGAGACCGTCAGCCGAACGTGATCGAAGTCGCCGCCCAAGTGCACCTTCGGTCCGACTTAAACGTGAGCGACGGTGACGAAATTGAGGTCGAGCTCCCGGCTCAGAAAGCCAAACCGCGGTGAACATCGACCTGATCACACTCGTGGTCCCGGACTACGACTCTGCGATTGAGTTCTTCGTTGACCGCCTCGGCTTCGATTTGGTGGAGGACGCACCGGCAATATCCGACGACGGACAACCCAAGCGCTGGGTAGTCGTTCGTCCTTCGGGTGCTCAAACGGGGCTACTGCTCGCACACGCCGACGGGGATCGACAGAGGAACGCAATCGGCAACCAGACGGGTGGTCGGGTGAGCGTGTTTCTTCGCGTCGAGGATTTCGACGTGACCTACGAGTCGATGAGGTCGAAAGGTGTCGCCTTCGCAGAACAACCCCGAACGGAGTCATATGGACGAGTCGTCGTCTTCTTGGACCCGTGGGGCAACCGCTGGGACCTGCTTGGCCCATGATCCGCCCGGTCGCCCGATCTCCGGCTCGCGGGCATGGCCGCTGATTCTCGAGACGCCTTCGTTGCCCACCCTGTGCCGGGTGGATCACACTCCATAGCCAGACGGTGGTTCAGGCGCTGGGCGTGACCGGGCTGACGTCGTAACGCAGTTCCCCGGTTGACACGTCGATGTCGTAATACTCGACGCCCGTCTCCACCTGCGGAGCGTCCGCGCCGAAAGCGACGGCGATCTTGTTCGCGGCATTGCGGACAATGTCGAGAGTCAGCTCGGTCGCAGATGCAGGACCCAAGGCGTCCACGACCTGCTCGCCGAGCCCGGGTGGCCACCGGATCGGCTGCCACACGAAGGTATCCACGACCTGCAGGGCCAGGGCCTGGGCGTCGGAGATATCGCGCGGATCCCGATCATCGAACAAATCACGCCCACCTGCGAGATCGATGGCGGTCACGTTCCTGCGGGACTGGCATAGCCGACAGTCGTGGGCTCTTGCCCCGCGAAGCCTGACCAGCTCGGAAGTGACCGGATCGAGGGCGTGCAGTTTGGCGACCTCGAGGAGGAATCTTTCGTGGGCCACCCAGGGATCGATCTTGTTCGGAGTCGGAATCGGACGCCACTCCTCGCCGAACATCTCACGCCACGCGGCACTGGCGCGAAACATCATGTCCTCCGTCCACACGGCAAGGACGAACGCTGGGGCACCGGAACCGAGTTCGGCCAACCCGGCGGTTCGAACATCCGCGGTCATGGATGCCACATCGAGGACCACCTGTGCGCCGAAGGCCGTCGCGTCAGATCTCGGAACGACGGGCGCAGCCGAGTCGAGGCTGGCCCGAACGATGGCACGGGCCTGCTCCATCAGGTCGGACGGAGTGGTCGTGGCGACGGCGTCGATCAATTCGTCCAATGCTGTGAAAGCCAGGGGCGCCTGATTTCGGGCGATCACACTTGGATCCTACTGGTTGGTTGACGCGTCACTTAGGCCCGTAAGGCTTGCCCAGCTCGATGGGTCCGCCACGGATTTAGGGTCGGCACGTGGAGCTTCGCGCGCAGTGTGGTGCCGCTCGCGTGAGTCCAGGACGTCGAGGGCCGGACGGGCGTTACTGCTCGGAGCGCTGCAAGGAACGGGCTCGACCAGCGCGTGAGGCTCCGAGTCGGGCCGCGATCGCCGGTCCGTGGGACCCTGAGCGGATCGTCGTCGACCTGAACCGCAGGGGGCGCGCTGATCCCCTTTTTAGAGCCGGAGTTCGCGGGTTCCGTTGGTAGGGATTTGGTAGGGGAAACGGATCCCACGGGGTGCCACGGGACGGCCTGGTCCGAGCGATTTCCGTTCCGAACAGGCCAAACGCAATCTCAGACGGTACTGCGGTGTCTCCATGGCAGAAGACTCATAATCCTTGGGTCGTGGGTACGATCCCACCAGCCCTACCGGGGCTCGCCCGGTTCTTCTCCAGACCGGTTCTCGCTTGGCGCGTGGGCACCTACCTGGTCACCGAAGATCGGGCCCGCTTTGCCCGCGAGGACGTTCACCCATTCCGGCGACTCACTCGTCGCGGTAAACCAACTCGGGATGTCAGACTCATTGGCGGCGGCGAGGATCTCCCTTTTCACGCGCTCGCTTTCCCGGTCGAGCTCGTCGGCAAGGTGCTTCACGAGGGCCGCGAACTCGAACACGTTGTGGGTACGTGCTCCGAACATGATCTGCCGGCCCTGCACATTCCGCACTCGGGGAGGTGGTCCGTGCTCAATCTCGAACCACACTTCTACGTCATCGTGATCGCTGACACGGTGTGGGGTGTTCCTCTCTGCGAAGTGCAGCGCCTCGACGTGCAGCTCGCGCTGCTCGGGATCGAGGGCATCGATGAAGCGTTGCGGAATCAACCTGTGCCCGCCTTCCTTCCCGAGGTCCTCACCATTGGTGAAGCATCGGCGATAGGCCAGAATTCCAGAGACCCACAGAGCTGAGCTCAGCCTGAAATCACCGAGGGGATCGGGCATCTCGGCCAGTCGCTCGAAGAAAGCTTGAGCTTGGCGTATGTCCAGCCGGAGCCGCACGAGCCCAGCAAACTCTCTGACGAGCTCGGTCAGCGTGGCGCCATCGGCGCGCATCACGCGGATCCTTTCATCGCGATCGCGCACGACTTCGGCGAAGTCGTCGGCGGCGTGGGGGACCCGGCCATCGCTGAATCGAATTCCGCTCCTGCTTCCATCGTCGCCGACCGTAACCGCCCTCACTGTTTGTGACGGGAGCGCATTGTCCCCGACTCAAGCAGTACGGGTTCCGGTAGGCGTTCGGAAGGCGTCCTCTCGCCCCCCGGCGGAGACGAGGAGGTACCAGGTTCGCCGTAAAACCGCTCCCGACCTGCACTTTCGACTACCAGGGCGCCACCACCCCTTTGTGGACAGGACTCACAAACCTTGGGTCGCGGCTTCGATCCCCACCCGCCCTACCGAGTACCGGAGCGCGAGTCCGGCGGCAGGACGAGTGCGGTCCCGACCTCAAGCCCGCCAGCGGCGGACGGCGATCACCGTGCCCCCGAGGCAGACGGCGGCGGCACCGATGAGGATGGCGAACTCGCGCCATTGCAACGTCCAGTAGTGGTCAGAGGTGATGTAGAGCTCTCCCTCTTGCACGTGGTGCTGCGCGAGGCAGCTGGTGGTGTCGTTCGTCGTTCCGTTGACGCCCAAGCCGGAGCCAGAACGAGAACCAAGACCGGAACGAGAGGGATTGAAGCACGCCTGCGCCACTGCACCGGCGGAGCGAGCCTCATTGGTCTGCCAACCCGGCGCGAAGCGGTATTGGAACCCCAGGTCCCACGAGTCGGCGAGGTCCGGCCCGGAAGATCGGCTTGCCGCGACCCCTGTATCCGTTGCGCTGGACTGCAGAGGGAACGGCACGAAGAGCTGGGGCGCGAGATTCGGACGGACGACCGTCGCCATGAAGACAGCGATCGCGGCGTAGAGCACCACGGTGAGGAAGACGGCCCAACCCGTCCTGCGCACGAAGGCTCCGATCACCGTTCCCAGGCTGAAGGCGAACACCGTGTACGCCGTGGCGACGACGCCGGTGACAGGGAAGTAGCCGGGGCCGATTCTGTTGGCCGGGAAGATGTGCAACAGGAGGTTTGACTCGGTGACATGTCCCGACCACCACTGTGACACGAGGGTGAGGACGGCGACGAGCGCACCCAACGCGACCACCAGTAGCCCCCATTTGGTCAGCAGCCAACGGCTTCGCGACACGCCCTGGGTCCAGACCAAGCGGTTGGTGCGATGCTCGAGCTCGGACGCCACCAATGGCGCGCCGAACACCGCTCCGAGCGCGCAGGGCAAGGCCAGAAGGATGAGATTCGCCAGCGACACCTCGACATTGAGGGAGAAGAACCGGTTGGAGCGGAGGGAGCAGTCGCCGATTCCGAGTACGCAGGCGCGACTCTGCTGTGCCGCGTCGTAGCTGTGCACCTGCCACGCCATCCAGAGCGCGAGAGCGACCAGCGCGACGAGCGCGACGCCGCCCGTCAGCCGATACCGACGCCAGACGAGCCAGGTCATACCCGCACCCCTTCCTCATCGGCCCCCTCGTCGGCCCGGCGGGTTTCGTCAAGGCGTCGGGTACCGCCACGCTCATGGGCCAGATAGGCCAGCACAATCTCTTCCACGTTGGTCTCGAGCACTTCGACCCCTGCGTCGAGACCGCTGACGTCACCGCGCACCAGAGACGTGGATTGACGCCGGGCACCCCAGAGCGACACCGTTTCGAGGGTGGACGGCAGGGGCGGCCCGCCGGAGCGGGTCACCACCAAGTGGTGCTCGGCGAGCAGCGAGTCGACTGAGCCGGCGATCCTGACTCGTCCGCCGGACATGATCACCAGGTGGTCGCAGACGGTTTCGAGCTCGCTGATGATGTGCGAGGACAGGAACACGGTGGTCCCGCGGTCTGCGACCGCGTCGAGCAGTGTCTCCATGAGCTGCCGGCGAGCGAGCGGGTCGAGGCTGGCCAGCGGTTCGTCGAGCACGAGGACGCCGGGACGCTTCGCCAGACAGGCGACGAGGGCGACCATGGTGACCTGACCCTCCGACAACGAGCTGAGCCGGGCGCGAGGTGGGACATCCAACTGGGCGATCCATGTGCGCGCCGCGTCGTCGTCCCACGCGGCGTTCAGCGTGCGCCCCAGGCGCATCGCCTCTTCCACCCGGAGGCTTCGGTACATCGGCCGATGCTGATCGAGGTAGCCGACGTGCGCGAGGTGCTCGGTGCCGTTCGGTCGGACGTGGACACCGAGAATCGACACGCGTCCGGCGGTTGGCCGGGACAGGCCGACGCAGAGCCGCATCAGCGTCGACTTGCCGGCGCCATTCGGGCCGACGAGCCCGGTGACCGTTCCCGCGGGCACGTGGAGGTCGCAGTCCTCGAGCGCCCATCTCGTGCCGTAGCGCCTTCCGAGGCCGACGGTCTCAATCGCCACTTCCTTCATGACACCTCCACGAGCGCGGCCTGCAAGGTCTTGGTTACGAGCGCGGCGATCGCCTCGTTGCTCAGCCCGGCCGCACGGGCCTGCACCAACCACCGGCGAAGCTCGTCCTCGAGCTCGCTCTGGTGCTCGGGTACCTCCGGGACGCCGGGAGCGATGAACGTGCCGATACCCTGACGGCTCTCCGTCACACCGTGTGCCTCGAGCTCCCGGTAGGCGCGATGGGCCGTGTTCGGGTTGATGGCAATTTGCTTGACCACCTCCCGCACGGTTGGCAGCTGGTCGCCCGGACGAAGCGTGCCCAGCTGCACGGCCTGGCGCACTTGGTCGACGACCTGGCGGTAAGGCGGGACTCCGGAGCGCCGGTCCAAACGGAACTGAATCAGCGGTTCGCCCACCACGTGTCTCAATGTACTAGATGACTAGTACACTCGCAATCCCGCCCGCCATTCGGGTCACCGCGTGTCGGCGGCGCTCAGGGTTTCGCCAGCCCGTGCCGATGGGCGTAGACCGCCGCCTGGGCCCGGTCGCGGCTTCCGGTCTTGGCGAAAATGCGGTTGACATGGGTCTTGACCGTGGTCTCGGCCACGAAGAGGCGTTCGGCGATCTCGGCGTTCGTGAGACCCTCGGCGATGAGCGTCAGCACCTCGGTCTCTCGCTCGGTCAGATCGTCAGGAAGCGCCGCCGGTCGCGCCGGAGTGCGGCGGGCTGCCTTGAGCAGGGTCGCCTGGACGGCCGGGTCGAGCACGGACTGGCCGGCTTGGGCAGCCTCGAGGGCCCGTCTGATGTCGTCGCGTGACGCGTCCTTGGTCAGGTAGCCCACCGCCCCCGCCGTCAGTGCCGCGATGACCGACTCGTCGTCGGCGAACGTGGTGAGGACGACCACGGCGACGGTCGGATAGCGCTCGTGGATGGCCGAGCTTGCGGCGACGCCGTCGAGACGTGGCATACGGAGGTCCATGAGCACGACGTCCGGGTCGCGTTCGGCGACGAGCGCCAAGGCTTCCTGACCGTCGGCCGCCAATCCAACGACTTCAGTGTCCGAGAACCCCGACACGATGGTGGCCAGCCCCTCTCGGATCACCCGTTGGTCGTCGACGATGAGGACCTTCATGCGCGGCCCGCGCCGGTGTTGTCGTCCACGGGTCTCGGTGCGAGCGGGACGACGGCGGAGACGCGCCAGCCACCCTTCACAGGTCCCGCCTCGATGTCGCCGCCGAGCATGGCCAGTCGTTCACCGAGGCCCGGCAGACCATGGCCGCCGCCGCTCTCTGAGAGGGCGCTGGCCGGTGACCCGTCGCCGACGTTGTCGATGGTGACCGACACGGAGTTCGGCGAATTCGAAAGGTGCACCGACGTCGCCGCGCCCGTCGCATGTTTCATGACGTTGGTCAACGCCTCCTGCGTCACGCGGAACAGTGCCAGCGACACCGGCGGCGCGAGCGGTTCTGGCGACCCGGACAGCGTGAACGCCGCCCCGTGCTGTTCGCACAGCCTCGCCAGACGATCAGGCAACGGTGTGGGATCGTCGCGCAGTACCTGCACCGCGCCGCGGGCCTCGTCGAGTCCTTCGTGGACCAGCTGACGCGTCGTCTCGAGCTGTTGGCGGATCGCAGGGCTCGCGTCGGGTTCTGCGTCGACGACGGTGGCGAAGGCCTCGAGCTGGAGCGACAGAGCCGCCAGCGTGTGGGCCAGCACGTCGTGCAACTCGCGAGCCAGGTGGTTGCGCTCGGTCAAGAGCTCGGCCCGAGCCCGCTCGCCCTCTGCCCTCACCGACTGGACCTCGACTCGGGCCGCCTGCTCGGTCAGCTCCACTGCCTGACGGCGGGTGATGCCGATGATCGCCCCGCCGAGCTCTGCCGCCACGCCGCCGAGCACGATTCCGTAGGCCGCTCCGGTCGCAAACACCGAGATGGCAATGGCCAGCCACCCTGCCGCCCCGAGGGCGGCGGCGGCCGCGAGGCGCCATTGCGTCGTGGCGCTGAGTACGGCCACGGCGGGGAAGACCATGGCCGTCGGTGCGAAGGCGGCCAGCGCGCCACCCGTGACCGCCATCGTGACCAGCGCCAGGGCCGTCCCGACCTCGGTCTTCGAGCGAAGGTAGAGCCAGGCCAGCCACGACAACGCCGCCGCCGTGAGAAGCACGATGGCGGCGTTGCGCTGAGCCGGGGAGCTCAGGGTTTGGATTGCCGCCGACACGCCCCAGATGAGGAGCCCGAGCCCGACCAGGGCGATGGCGTTGGCGCCGACCGTCCAAATTCCTCCGACCGGGAGCTCGAGGTCAGTACGAGTGCTCACTGTCCTCCATGATGGTGCGGCAGCCCGTGAAGACCGGCCCAGCGACCGAGCCGGCGCCGGCCTCGGCTCTCGCCATCGTCGGGCGTGTCGAAACCACCGGCGGCGACTGACGGCGGACGGTCGAGCCCCGCCAGGTGAGGATGCCCGTTCGGACCGCTGCCTCGCTGAGGGCCATCAAGATGAGGGCGGAGGTCCAGGCCGACACGCTCGTGATGCTGTGGGCGACGCTGAATCGTTCGATGGCGGAGCCGCCGCCGTGGGAGGCGTAGACCTGGAAGGCCAGCCGCCCAGCCGTGCCCAGGACCCACAGAGCAGCGGCGACGAGGCCGGCCTTGGCGACGGGGATGCCCTCGCGGTCGGCGGTCACCGACGTGAAGTATCCGGCCAACCCGCCCAGCAACGCGCCCACGGCGGCGCAGCCGACCTCGAGGAACAGGTCGTTGCCCGCTGTCGGGACGACTTTCAGATAGGTGACCGCCACGTAGGAAACAAGTCCCACCGGGAGCAACAGAGCGCGGGTCGTCAACCGCCGCCCCCGGATCTGGAACAGCACGATGCCGATCAGGGTGATGTCGATGAGGTAATCGGTGAAGGTCATGGACCCAGTGTCCGAAAATGTGCCTCCGCGGTCGTCAACCCGGGGGTGGATCACCGGGTGGATTCGAGATCCACCCGGTGCACGATCCCATCCGGCCCGACCACCACCGGAGTGTCCAGCGAGACCACGAGCCGGCCCACTCGGACCACCCGCTCCCGCTCACTCGATGTCGGCCGAGCCCTCGCGGTACACCTTGACCCGACTGATCAACCCGTCCCGGAACGTCATGAAGGCGGCGATGTCGAAGGTGTTCGCCGTGCCGCCGAGGACGATCGTCTCCCGAAACTCGACCCCCGCCGACGACACATCGGCGACCAGGGCGCGCACCTCGAGCTGGGGCTCGAGCGCCCACAGGCTGTCCCCGAACACGGCCGCGACCTCAGGGCCCCGGAAGACGTCCGTTCCGGTCGACCAGACGGCGTCACCGGCGAAGCCCCTCAGCAATCGGGCGGTGTCGTGGGCATTGAAGGCGTCGACATGCTCTATGGCCAGGCCGGCCACATCGCCGGCGTCATTCATCGTCGGAGTGGGACGCATCGGCTTCACCCGACGCCGCCGTCACCGCCGCCCACGCCACGGCCCCGCCGGTCAGGTTCTCGGCCGTCCACCCGGCATCACTCAGCGCAGCCGCGACTGCGGCAGAGCGGCCTCCGACGTGGCAAGCCACCGTGATGGTGACGTCTCGCGGAATCTCGTCGAGGCGGTCTCCGATCTGGCCCATCGGGATGTTCACGCCGACCGGATAGGCCCACGCCGCCACCTCGTCGGGCTCCCGGACGTCGAGGAGGTAGACCTGGTCGCCGGCGGCCAGCCGGGCCATGACTTCTTCGGGCGAGACCTCGGAGTAGGGCACGACTCACCAGGCTACGAGCCGTCACCGACCCAGACACCGCTCCCGCAGGTCCCGCCGGTACTCTGGCCGGACATGGCCCTTCCTCGGAAGTTCCTCAACGAGGACGAGGAGCTCCTCGCCGAGCTGCAGCCGCATTGGATCTTCCTCTTCGGACCCCTTTTCACCTCAATCGGCACCTGGGCTGCGATCATCGCCATCCTCATCGTCTGGAACCACACGCCGGGGTGGACCAACTACCCCTTCTTGATCCTGGCCCTCATCCCCGGGCTCTGGCTGCTGGGGCGGTTCATCCGGTGGCGCTCCTACGTCATCGCACTGACGTCGACGCGCATCCTCGTGCGCCAGGGCATCTTCGGTCGCGACACGGTCCAGCTGCGGCTGCAGCGAATTACCGGAGGTCAACATCTCGCAGACGTTGATCGAGCGCGTGCTCGGCACGGGCCGAATCATTATCGACGTGCAAGGCGAGGATGACTCGCTCACTCTCGAGTACATCCGCAAGCCGGCCGTCGTCCAGCGCGTCATCAACTCGCAGATCAACGAGATCGTGGGAGGCGGCAGGCGAGAGGCCATCCCCGATGACATGCTGCCCTCTTCGACCGAAGGTTGGGAGCGCCGTGACACTGCGCCTTCGGTCGGGGGAGTACACGACCCGTATGGTTCCGAGAGACACCGCGAACACGACCCCCAACAAGCGTACGAACAGGACACGCCTCCTTTCGGAGTCGAGGTGCAACCGCCTACCGCTCCCGGGGCAACAGAGACGCGCGCCAGCGCTGATCGCTTCGAAATTCGCGACCGGCTCATCGAGCTCGACGATCTCCGGCGTCGCGGCATCATCTCCGAGGAGGAGTTCGCGTCGAAGAAGAGCGAGCTGCTTAATCGGATCTGAGCGCGGCCTGAGTCCGGTGCCGACCGAGTTTGTCACTCTGCCCCCGTTCGAGGTGCCAACCCCTATCCCCACCCAGTCGGGCTACAGTTTCCCTGTCAATATCGGCACAGGCGGGTAGAGCGGCGGCGGGTCGTTCGACATCGCCAGAATGAGTGGAGGCGGTATGAAACATCGATCAAGATTGGTCGCAGTCGCGCTCGCAGGTGTCTTGTCGGGCGGAGCGCTGATCGTGGGGGCTGCGGTTGCAGCCGCTCCCGCTGGAGCCGCAGGTACCGGAGGCCGAGCACTTCTTGTGCCTCTTCCCGGGGGCGCGAACTCGGTCCACGGTGTAAGCCAGCTGCAATCGTACAACTGGTCCGGCTGGGCCCAAGGTGGCGGGGGCGCGAAATACCAGAGCGTCGTCGACACCTGGCATGTTCCGACCGTGAACACGAGTGTCTCGGGAACTCAATACTCGTCTGACTGGGTGGGCATCGGCGGACTCCACGACGGAACGCTCGTCCAAGCAGGCACCGAAGCAGACCACGTGGGCGGCACTGCCTTCTACCAGGCGTGGACCGAGGTGCTCCCGGCGGCCGAAGACCCGCTGACCCTGACGATCCATCCTGGCGACAAGATCAAGACCTCGGTGAAGCTCGTTAGCGGGGTGTGGCACATGAAGGTCAAGGACGTGACGACAGGGCAGAGCGCAGGTCGGACGGCGAGTCAAGCGTCGGCCGGCTCCTCCGAGGCCAGCGCGGAAGCGATCCACGAGCGGCCCTGCATTGCAGACGGCTGCACGAGCGTCAGCGACCTGGCCAACTTGACCCAGACCACCAACGTCACGTTCGACCCCGGGAAATACGGGAAGACCTCCACGGCGAACCAGCCGCTGATGCACGCGGCATTGGGAGCGACCGTCGACCGGATCGCCATGCTCGCGAACAACGGCACCACGGTCATCGCCTCGCCCTCGAACGCTGACAGTGACAACGACGGCTTCACCGTGGCTGACGGTGCGACGGCGCCTCCGCCGCCATCGAGCTGAATCGAACCAACCGCCTTTTGAGCGGACGCGTCATCGAGATGCGCATTGAAAGGCATTGAGATGCGTCATGGAGATGCGTCATTGAGAGACGGCACGAAGAGGCATTGAGACAGCGCCGGAGCGATGTGCTCCGGCGCTGCCTCGTGGTACGACAGGCAATTTCGCTAGCAAGGAGGTGAAAGTCCTTCCTGAGCTTTGGTCGTTGAAGTTCAGTAGCTGATGCTCAGGGCGTCTCGGTGACGAGGGGTCTGAAGGGAGCGGAGGCGAAGCCACAGGCTCGAACGTGCAGTGAACCGATGCAAGGCCGGCTGGGCGTGGCGACTTGCCCGCGAACAAGGAAGCCGAAGACCTCTCTCCGTGCAACGAACGACTTGGAGGGGAGGGGGCCCCAGACGGTGGTTTCGGCGGGCCGTGGCGACATTGTTGACGAAATGATCCTGTGAGACCTCGTAGGGTCCCGTGCAGCTCCCACTTCCGACGCCATGCCTGTCCAGCAGGTGGCCGGTGGTCCATGTGTGGCCCGGTCGACGGATCGAAGGGGAACGGGTAGGCGACGCTATAACCGTTCGGGAAAGGCAGACCGACGCCCTCCGAGGAGTCAGACGGCTCGTAGTAGTGCAAGGCGGGGTAATGCCCGCTGATCCGCTGCCTGTAGGTGAGCGGGCCGCCTGGTTCTCTGAGAGGAGGGTCAGGATGGGCGAAGGGGCCGACCGAGACCAAGCCTCGAAGCGAGTGCCATGTCGTCGGAGCACAGAACCAGTCCTCGACCGCCGAGCGGGATGACGGGACTGGCGGTCTGCCCGACGTCACGACGCAAGGAGAGAGGCTGAGAGAGGAGCTGGTCCGTGGGCCAGTTGCTGGAAGCCATCGCCGATCCAGCCAACCTGGCGAGGGCCTGGGCGCGTGTCCGGGCCAATGCCGGAGCCGCCGGGATCGACGGCCAGACGATCAGTGCCTTCGACGCCGATGCCGAGCACCAACTCGGCGCACTTCGACGTCGACTGCTTTCAGCGGAGCGCTACGTTCCCCCGCCGGTGCGGCGGGTGGACATTCCCAAGCCCGACGGGCGCACACGTCCGCTCGGGATCCCCACCGTCGCCGATCGGGTGGTCCAACAGGCCACCCGCCAGGTGCTCGAACCGCTGTTCGAGCCGCACTTCTTGCCTTGCAGCTTCGGCTATCGCCCGGGGCGCAGCGCCAGCGATGCGGTGCGTTGGGTGCGAGAGGCGATCCGCCGAGGAGATCGCTGGGTGGCCGAGTTCGACATCGTCGGGTTCTTCGACCACCTGCACCATCCTCGCTTGTTGCGCGAGGTGGCCAAGCAGGTGGACGACCCCGAAGTCATCGGGCTCATCCGTCGCTGGCTACGAGCCGGAGTGCTGACTGACGCGGGCCTTGTCCGCTCCGGGTCTGGGACTCCACAAGGCGGTGTCATCTCGCCGCTGCTCGCCAACATCTACCTGCACCGGCTCGACGTCGAAGTCCGATCGGCCGGTTTCCGGCTGATTCGCTATGCCGATGATTTCGTGATCCTGGCTGATCGACGCTGGAAGGTCGAGGCCGCTGACCGCTTGGTGCGTGCCGTGCTGGCCGACATCGGGCTGGAGGTGGCCGAGGCCAAGTCCCGCATCGTCAAGGTTCGCGATGGGTTTGAGTTCTTGGGCTTCACCATTCACGGGAGGTTCCTTCGACCCCGACCCCTCGCTCTAGCGAGGTTCAAGGACCAGGTGCGTGCACGCACCCGGCGCAAAGCACCGGTCTCACTCCAGGTGATGATCGATGGGCTCAACCCCCTCCTTCGTGGATGGGGGAACTACTACGCCATGGGCAACGTGGTGAGCCTTTACGAAGATCTCGACAAGTGGATCCGGATGCGTCTGCGGTCAAAGGGTCGCAAGCGATTCAAGTCCAGAGGTGGTGTGGACCACCAACGGTGGCCGAACGCGTTCTTCGATGAGCGAGGTCTGGTCCGCCTGACACGGATCGCTCGGACTCGGCATCTCTCGCCCGTCTGAGGGCGCAGCCTTGGGTGAGCCGGATGCGGTCCCGCACGTCCGGTTCTAACGGGGGGCGCCTGGGGGGGACCCCAGGCGCCTACCCACTCCAGGAGTGGCCTCAGGACACGTTGCCCGCGTCGAGCGGGGCGCCTGCTTCACGTAACACATCGCCGTCCGCAGCCCTCGTGGTTCCCCTGCACGGACTTGTCGCTCAGTCGTTGATCGCCTCGACGCCCAGCCGCTCGAGTTCTTCGAGGCGGTTCCGCATAGCTTGCAGCACCTCCGGGGAATGCGGCTCCCAGTCGACGATCTCGTCGACAACCCGCAATGGCTGCCGCGTGCGGTAGGACCTCGTCGGGTTGCCAGGGAACTTCTTGTCCGTCAGGTTGGGGTCATCCTCGATCGGGCCGGTCGGTTCCACTCGATAGATCCGGCCTGGCTCGTCGCCTACTGCGAGTTCGGCTCCCCACGTTGCCGCATCCAAGGTCGCCGTCAAGTAGACGTAGTTCGCCGTCCTTCGCTTACCGAAGTTGGAGTGGTACCCGGGTTCCAAGAGGTCGCCTACCCGAAGCTCGGTCTTGGTGCCGTGGTAGAAGGGCCCGGGATCCTGGGTCGTAGACGACGCCGGTTCGTTGTCCATCAGAGACCCCCGTCACGAGTTGGGTTTGAAAACCCGACGATATGCCCCCGACGACGGACAGGATCACGACTCGCCCCTCCGAAGTCGAGGCCGAGCTCGAACCGCCCGCGGCTTCCTGGCTTGGGGAGGTCGTCAATACGCTTGTCGAACATGGTCGTGCGACGGGAGCTGCTGCGGGGTCTCGAGCGGCTGAACGCGACGACGACGATCCTGCAGCGCGCTCGTCTGGGAGATCCGATCGCCGGAATGTGGGAGGCGGCCGACGTGCAGTGGTGGTGGCGGCGGCCCCGGGTGACCGACGAGCTCGCGCTCCCGGTCTGGTTCGACGACGCCGGCCCCGTGGCTGCGGCCGGGCTGACGGCCTGGGAGGACGACTGGCAGGCAGACGTCTTCACCGTGCCGTCGATCGTCAAGGAGGAAGAGGTCTGGGCCGCGACCTTGGAAGCCACCGCCGGACATCAGGTCCAGTCCCTTCGCGTGCTCGTGCGCGAGGACGACGCGCTGCTGGTGGACCTCGCCAGCCGGAGTGGATTCGCCATGACCGACGAGTTGTCGGGCACCGCGTGGATGGACCCGGGTCATCGCCCGCCGGTCGCGCGGGTCGATGGGTTCGCCGTCGTCGATCGCCGGGCACGCGCGGATCGTCCACACCCGATGATCGCTCGCAACGGTGAACTGGTCGAGGCGCGGCTGCGCCAGTGCTCGTTGTACGATCCGACGCTCGATCTGGCGGTCGAGGACGCAGATGGAAGGGTCGCCGGCTACGCGTTGTTCTGGTACGACCGCACGACGTTGGTCGGACTTCTCGAACCGATGCGCGTCAAGGACGAATATCAGCGACGGGGCCTCGCCCGCATGTTGCTGACGGACGG
This sequence comes from uncultured Acidimicrobiaceae bacterium, assembly GCA_963824445.1. Lineage (GTDB taxonomy): Bacteria > Actinomycetota > Acidimicrobiia > Acidimicrobiales > RAAP-2 > Bog-473. Next base: position 916,084 of record CAWGPG010000008.1, read on the forward strand.
ACTGAATCGGCTCGCACGCAAGGGCGCACGCCGCCTGAAAGTCGGTTTCGAGACCACCCCTGCCCGCAACCTCTACCTCGACTCCGGCTTCGTTCAGACGTCCGTCGATCGGCTGCTCATTCGACCGGCACCGCAGGAGCAGGAACACCTCGGGCAGTGACCCTGCTGGTACCTCCGCGGACGCTGCGGTTCCTGCGCGGACCCCGCTGGTTCATGCTTGCCCCGACCACCACCCGAGCCCGGCCGCGAGGACCGCGGCTCGGGTGCTCGGGTGTTCGGGTGTTCGGGTGTTCGGGTGTTCGGGTGTTCGGGTGTTCTGTTGCTCGGGTGGAGCGCTAGTTCGGCGTGCCGATCACCACGTGTGGGTTCAGGTTCGTCATCGACTGGCCCCCCACGATGTAGAACTTCCCGCGCACGACTGAGCCTCCCGCCGAGTCGTCGCGGACCTGGGGGAGCGCCGAGTACGAAGCGACCGAGCCCTGACCGGGTTCCACCCCCTCGACCGCGCTGAAGTTGAAGTCGCCGCCGGCGACGACCACGATCCCGTGGAGCAGGGCGGCCGATTGCTCCGCCGTGGGCACGGTCATGCCCTGCGCCAACGTCAGCGAGCCAGCCGGCGCCGTGAAGATCAGAACGCGCTGACTGAAGGAGTCCGCGCTCCCGTCACCCGGCCCGACGATGACGATCTTCGAGCCGACGGTGACTGCGCTGCAGAACGATGAGGGCGAAAGCAGCGGCTGCGGACTGCTTACGGTCCAACTCGGAGGCTTCGTCAGCGTGTTCAACGTGCCGACCTCGTGGGCAGCCGAGTCGAAGTAGTAGATCCTCGAGCCTATGGCTGCGCCGCAGGACTCCTCCCCGACGAAGCCTGCCGGCAGGTCGCTCGCCGCCGGGAGCGTCTTCCACCCCTTGCCGGGCGTGTACTTGTCGATGGCGCGCACGGTGCCGGCGGTGTTCAGGCCGCCGATCACGTAAATGGAGCCATTCACGACCACCGCGGCGGGGTCGTAGGCGCGAGGGTTGGGAATCTGTGCCGCACTCGAGAAGGTGTCCGTCTTCGGGTGGTACACGTCCACCGCGGGCTGCATCGTGTTGCAGCCGGCGTCGGAGCAATCGGTGGTGGCGCCCGAGATGTCGTAGACCACACCACCGAGTGCGACGGCTGTTCCCTCCTCATGCGTGTTCGGCACGTTGGCGCCCGCGGTCCAGCTGATGTCGGTGAACGCCGGCTTGACCACCTTCTGCGTGTAGTGCCCGCTGCTCGGCGCCGCCGGGGTGGCACCGCTCGGGAGGTAGGAGGCCTTGATCGTGTACTTGCCGACCGCGAGGCTCTCGGTGTCCGTCACGCTGGCATCGCTACAGTTGGCGAACGAGCCGTCCGGTGTCGTGGCGACGCTGCCGAGCGAGACACCCGTGGTCTTGTTCTTGAAATGGATCGTGCCGGTGGGCGGGTTGTCCGCGACCCGGTTGCACTCCCGGGCGTTGACGGTGAAGTTGACACCCTTGACGACAGGATTGGCGGACGACGTCACCGTGGTGAAGGACGTGCCACCCGAGGCGAACGCCGGTCCGCCCGGGATGCTCACGGCCACGGCGCCCGCAGTGAAGGCGAGTGCTCCGACCGCGACCAGACCGGGCCATAACGTCTTGATGCTCTTCTTGTGCTGCCTCACAGGGTCCTCCCTTTCCCACTGGATGCAACAATGCGATGGCCGGGACGCTACGCCCGTGACTTGACGGGGTCAACCGCCCTTGCAGCTCATTCCCAGGTGCTGTCCGTGACCCCACGACGGCTACCGTTTACCTGGTGAGCACGACTCGATACCGCTGCGACGGATGCGGCAACCTCACGCGCTTCGACGTCACGATCTCGCAGACGACCAAGGCCTTCCACCACTTCACGGTGGGGGGCGAGCTCCGGGTGGAGGACGAGGAGGTGCTCCGGCGCCAGATCGACGACGTCGTGTGCCGTTGGTGCGGCCACGGTCGCAGCGTGGTCGAGCTGGGTGACGAGGAGCACGCCGAGCCGGGCGCCGCGTCCGCCGCCACGTGATCGCGGCGCGGTGAAGGAACCGCCGGCGGACATCCTGCGCCGGCTCCGTCCCATCCCGACCGACCGGCGCCGCGGCCCCGCCCACGACGTCGAGGGTGTCGACCCGAGCGGTGCTCCGATTTCGCTCGAGATCATGGGGGCGACCGCCCCCGTCCTGCTCCTCTTCCTCTCGGCGGCCTGCATCGGTTGCCTGGACCTCTGGGAGGGTCTTGCGGAGTTCCGGGCCGGGCTTCCCCGGCCCTGCCGCCTGGCCGTCGTCACCCGAAGCCCGGGAGACGAGGACGCCTCGGATGTCGCCTCGCTCGCACGCTTCGCCGCCCGCGTCCCAGGTGATCCGGTTCCGGTCGTCATGAGCACCGCCGCCTATGGCGACTACCGGGTCGACGGCCCTCCGTTCTATGCGGTGGCCGGTCCCGCGAGCGTGCTCGGGGAGGGTGTCGCCTGGGGGGTCGACGCAACACTCGGGGCCGTCCGTGCCGCTTTGTCGTCTGCCGAATGACGATGCACCAAGGGCCTGAATGACGATGCACCAAGGGCCTGAATGACGATGTACCCAGGGTTTGTCACAGCCGGCCGCGACCATGGCGGGCATGACGCAAGGCGACATAGCTCACGGCGACACGATCAACGCCAACACGATCAACACCAACACGGTCATCGCCGACACGTGCCCTGCTCCACGTCGAGACGACCTCACCATCGACTGCGAATGCTGTGCCCTGAAAGAAACGTCTGCGTGTGAGGACTGTGTCGTCACCTTCCTCCTCGGACGCGATCCTGACGACGCCGTTGTCATCGATGCCGATGAGGTACGGGCCATGCGGATGCTCGAGCGAGCCGGTCTCGTCCCGAGCCTGCGCTTCACCAGCGCCGGTTGAGCCCGCGCCTTCTCTCATCCTGAACCGGCTGATCGAGCGCCGACGAAAGCCGATCGAACACCGGCGAGGCCCGACCGAGTGCGGGTAAAGGCATCCCGATCACTCATTGTCCTCGACAACGGTGCGGGGAACGCGGCCGTTTCGCCGTGATGCGACATCTGCTCGTCACGAACGACTTTCCGCCCAAGGTCGGGGGCATTCAGAACTATCTCTGGGACTTGTGGAGCAGGCTGGCTCCCGAGTCCTACGTCGTTCTGACGGCGTCGTCCGACGCGCGCGCGTCCGCGTTCGACGCCGAACAGTCCGAGCGGGGTGTGCACATAGAGCGCGTGCCGGCTTCGATCCTCTTCTTCCCGACCGCGGCGGCGCGGGAAGCGGTCGAGCGGTGCGCCCGCGAGCAGAAGATCGACCTCGTGCTCTTCGACCCGGCTCTTCCTCTCGGTCTTCTGGGACCGCGGCTGAACATTCCATACGGCGTCGTCGTGCACGGTGCGGAGGTCGCAATCCCGGGTCGCGTGCCTGGTGCACGCGCCGCGCTGGCCCATGTGCTTCGCGGTTCGCGTCTCGTCGTCTCGGCGGGCTGCTACCCGGCGGCCGAGGCTCTCCGGGCTGTGCCCGGCGGGTCCGTACCCGTCGTCGAGATACCGCCGGGCGTCGACACCACGTCGATCGTTCCGCTCCCGGCGGCTGAGCGCAGGGCGGCGCGCGCCCGGTTGACGTTGCCCATCTCGGGTCCCCTGGTGGTCAGCGTCAGCAGACTGGTGCCACGCAAGGGGATGGACGTCCTGATTGAGGCAGCAGCACGGTTGGCCCCTTCGTTTCCCGACCTCGTCGTTGCCATCGCCGGCGACGGGCGGGAGATGGGGCGGCTACGCCGGGCCGCAGCACGCGCAGCGCGGTGGACATCCGCATCCTCGGCCGGGTCAGTACGGCGGAGCGAGCCGACCTCCTCGGCTGCGCCGACGTCTTCGCCATGGCCTGCCGGACGCGCTGGGCCGGGCTCGAGCAGGAAGGATTCGGCATCGTTTTCGTCGAGGCTGCCGCGGCGGGCGTGCCCCAGATCGCTGGTGACAGCGGCGGGGCGTCCGAGGCGGTCGCTGACGGAGTGACCGGTCTGGTGGTCGACGCCCCAGCCGACCCCGGAGCCGTGGCGCAGGCGTTGCGGACCTTGTTGGCGGACCCGGCGTTGAGGCGTCGGATGGGCCACGCCTCGAGGGCCCGGGCGCTGGAACTCTTCGACAACGACGTTCTCGCTTCTAGGCTGGCCGACGCCCTGGCCGGAGTGGCAATCTGACACCGCACTCATGACGGATCGCCGAGTCGGGCCGGCGCATCGCCGAGCTGTGAACTCGTCAGGAAGGATCGAGGGAACGTGGCCGATACAGCCACCGAGCACATGTCGGTTGCAGCGGCACCCCAGCGGTGCTTCGAGATCGTCGCGGACCTCGAGCGGTACCCCGAATGGGCGGCGGACATCAAGGAAGTCGAGGTCAAGGAGCGCGACGACCAGGGTCGCCCCCAGCTGGTGACCTTCCGCGTCGCCGCCTTCGGGCGCAGCACGACCCAAACCCTCACCTACGACTACAGCGACGCCCCCCACAGCCTTTCGTGGAAGCTGACCCACGGGGACATCACCACCAAGTTCGACGGCAGCTACGTCTTCGACCCCGGTGAGTCCGGCACCGACGTCACGTATCACCTGGAGGCCGAGCTCAGGGTGCCGATCCCGGGATTCATCAAGATCCGCGCCACGAGTCGCATCATGGCGACGGCGATGCGAGAGCTGAAGGCGCGGGTCGAGTCGACGTCGTGACGACAGGCGCCGGCCCTCAGGGCGGCGTGGCACACGGGGTTGACATCGGGGGCACCAAGGTCCTCGGCGTCGCACTCGATGCGTCCGACGACGTGGTGGCGGAGGCACGGGTGCCGACGCCCGGCGGATCCGAGTCCGGGTCTGCCGCCCCCCAGGTGGCGGATGCGGTGGCCGAGGTGGTGGGACGACTCGACGAGGCGGTCTTCGGCCGGGTGCACCACGGGCCGGTCGGCGTGGGTGTACCGGGCATGGTCGACCTGCAGGGACGGCTCGTGTTCGCGCCCAACCTTCCGCAGGCCCAAGGCGTGGACTGGCCCTCGCTGCTGGAGCACCGGATGAATGGCAGAACCATCGCGGTGCAGAACGACGCGAACATGGCCGTGCTGGCCGAGCACCGGCTCGGCGCCGCCCGCGGTTTCCGCCATGTCGTGATGGTCACCCTCGGCACGGGCATCGGCGGCGGCATCGTGGTCGACGGGCGTATCCAGGTGGGCACGTCGGGGTTCGCCGGGGAGATCGGCCACATGGTCGTCGACCCCTCAGGCCCACCGTGTCCATGTGGCCGTCGTGGCTGCTGGGAGCGGTACGCCTCGGGCGCCGGCCTCGGGGTCCGAGCCCGGGAGGCCGCCATGGCGGGCCGACTGCACGACGTGGTCCAGCGCTCGGGCGGAGACGCCGAGGGCGTACGCGGCGAGGACGTCTCTGCGGCGGCGGCGGCCGGCGACCCCGAGGCGAGACGGGTGATCGAGGAGGTGGGCTGGTGGGTCGGGTTCGGGCTCGCGAATCTGGCCGGAGTGCTCGATCCCGAGTGCTTCGTCCTCGGAGGTGGGCTGGTGGGCGCGGGGGAATTATTGGTTGATTCGGCGCGGCGGGCGTATGGGGAGCTCGTGGAGGGCGGTTCACGCCGCCCCGCTCCCGTCGTCGTGGCGGCGGCGTTCGGTGAGCGCGCCGGCGCGGTGGGCGCCGCACTGTCGGCGCGCCAGGGTGGCCTCGATCTGCGCGCTGAAGGCGAATGATTCCCCGAATGATTCGCTGAATGACTCGGTGATGCGGACCGGAGTGATCCTCCCTACCTTCCGAGAGACGCCGGCCGAGGCGTTCTCGCTGGCGGAGGAGGCGGTGGAGGCCGGAGTCGATGGCCTCTTCTGTTACGACCATCTCTGGCCAATCGGACGGCCGGATCGGCCGGCGCTGGCGCCCTTCCCGGTTCTGGGCGCGCTGGCGGGGCGGCTCGGTGTCCGCCACCGGCCGGACGACGGGCCGTACCTCGGAACGATGGTCGCCCGCGTCGGTCTTGTCCCCAACGCAGTGCTCGTCGCCGAGTTCACCGCCTTGGCACATCTTGCTCCGGGACGGGTGGTCGCAGGATTGGGCACGGGCGACGCGCTGAGCGCGGCCGAGAACCTCGCCTTCGGAGTGCCGTACCCCCCGGCGGCCGAGCGCCGAGCGGCGATGGTCGAGATCGCGGAGGAGCTGATCGGCCGGGGGATTCAGGTCTGGCTGGCGTCCGGCCCGCGAGGACGGTCCGACGCGGCGCAGGTGGCGGGGGCCGGCCTCACGCTGTGGGATGTCGAACCTGAGCTCGTCTCGTCGTTCCGCGCCGAGCGAGACGCCCTCGACGTGATCTGGGCCGGTCCGCCACCGGCCGACCTCGCGGTGTCACTGGCCGCGCTGGCGCGGGCTGGGGCGAGCTGGGCCGTCGTGGCATGGCCCGTCGACCTGACCGAGCTCGCCCGGGCCGGGCGCGCCGCTTCGACCGACTCGACACGCGGCGGGATCGATGTCCCGGGACCGTCGTCGGCGGGCCGTAGAATCCCTTGATGGAGTTCCGCCGGATCAACGGGTTGCCGCCCTACGTCTTCGCCACCATCAACGATCTGAAGGCGGAGGCACGGCGAGCCGGGCGCGACGTCATCGATCTCGGTTTCGGGAACCCCGACCTGCCGTCACCCGACGTGGCGGTGGCGAAGCTCGCGGAGGCCGCGAACAACCCGCGGAACCATCGCTACTCGGCGTCACGCGGGATCCCCAAGCTGCGCAGCGCCATCTCTGACCTCTACGCCCGAAAGTTCGGCGTCGCCGTCGACCCCGAGAGCGAGGTGGTGACGACGATCGGAGCCAAGGAGGGCTTCTCCCACCTCATGTGGGTGCTGGTCGGCCCTGGGGATACGGCGCTCGTGCCCTCGCCGTCCTACCCGATCCACATCTGGGGGCCGCTCTTCGCCGGCGCTGACGTCCGCCAAGTCCCGCTGCAGGGTCCGGCCGTGCCGTCGGCGAACGAAGATCCGGATCCCGGTGAATCCTTCTTCGACGGGCTCATGCACGCCTGGGAGGAGTCGTGGCCCAAGCCTCGGGTGATCGTGCTGTCGTTTCCGCACAATCCGACGACCGCCTGTGTGGATCTCTCTTTCATGGAGCGCCTCGTGGCCTTCGCACGGGAGCACGAGGTGGTGCTCGTGCACGACTTCGCGTACGCCGACCTCGGCTTCGACGGCTACGAGCCTCCGTCGATCCTGCAGGTGCCCGGGGCGACCGACGTCGCGGTCGAGCTCTACACCATGACCAAGTCGTTCTCCATGGCCGGATGGCGCGTCGGCTTCGTCGTGGGCAACCGTGACATCGTGCAGGCGCTGACCAAGCTCAAGACCTATCTTGACTACGGCACATTCCAGCCGATTCAGATCGCGGCCATTGTGGCCATGAACGAGGCGCCGGACTTTCCCAAAGAAGTCAACGCGATCTACCGCTCACGGCGCGATGCGTTGTGCGACGGACTGAACCGCATCGGCTGGCACCTCGCCAAGCCGCGGGGGACCATGTTCGTCTGGGCGCCGATCCCCGAGCCCTACCGGGAGATGGGTTCGTTGGAGTTCGCCAAATATCTGATCAACGAGGCCGACGTGGCCACCTCTCCCGGTGTGGGGTTCGGACCGGGCGGGGATGGTCATGTGCGCTTCGCCCTCATCGAGAACGAGCAACGCATCACCCAGGGTGTACGCCACCTGCGCGGCGCGCTCACGAAGCTCGGCTGATCGAGCTCGGCTGATCGAGCTCGGCTGATCGAGCTCGGCTTCAATCGACGGGCCTGATGTTCCTCGTCGATCCGCCGGCGAGGAAGCTTCGATCTCGTTATTGGATGGGCTCGTCGCCCAGGATCGTCGTCCGCAGCATCTCGCGAGGCGAGTCCGATGCATACGGCAGGGCGCGGTGGAGCACCCCCCGGTTGTCCCAGATCACGGTGTCGCCGACCGTCCACTCGTGCCGATAGGTGCGCTCGGATCGCGTCGCTCGTTCGAGAAGGCCGGCCAGCAGCGCCCGTCCCTCATGGACGTCCATGCCGACGACGTGGTCTGCGGACGCGCCGATCACCAGTGACTTGCGCCCGGTTCGATGGGTCCAGACCAGCGGGTGCTCCGATGTCGGTCGCGCTCGCCACCGCGCCACTTGTTCCTCGGTGGGATCGGGGTGGCGGCGCCGCTGTGACGCTTCCAGGGTGTGGACGACGCGCAGGTGTTCGAGACGTTCTCTTTCGTCGTCGTCGAGTTCGTCGTACGCCGCGTAGGTGCTGGCGAACTCCGTCTCTCCTCCGGATTGGGCGACAGCCTTGGCCGAGAGCATCGTGGCCATCTGCGGGCATTCGCCATGCAGAGGCGTGCAGCCGTCGATGTGCCAGTCGAAGGTGCCGAGCAGGTACTCGGCCGACGAGTTCTTCGCGACGTCGAGGGAGACCAGGTAGATGCCCGGCACGGGATGATGTCCATCGCTGTATTCGACGTCCCCGAGTTTCTTGCAGAGCTCGACTTGGTCCCCGGGTGTGAGGTGCAGGTCGTGGAAGACGAGGACGCCGTGCCTGTCCAGTTCCTCCAGGAGGTCGCCGGCGGGCACGTCCTCTGATGTCAGGGTGGCCGCATCGACGTCGATGACTTCCGCTCCCACCGCTTCCGAGAGCCGGTCCGCGGAGATGGTCATCATGGTCTCGGGTCCCTGACTCTCGTGAGAACCGCGTCCGCCGCGTCGATCGTCCTCGGTTGCTGGAAGATCTCGATGGCCATGGCGACGTTGATCAGCGAGTAGATCAAGAGAAGGAGATTCGAGACGTCGTCGGGCAACTCATTGAGTGCGTGCTTGTCGCAGTATTCGATGGCTTCTTCGAGACGCGGGAAAAGGGCGTCGTAGAACGCTTGCAGCTCGGACATGGAGCTGGCCAGTCGTCGTGCGTGGCGCTCGGTCTCGGTGGCCAGGCACCACGTGTCCGCGAACTGCTCGAGGTCGGCGAACTCAGGCGGCAACCGCGTTTTCATGCCGGTTCCCCCTGCCGTTGGTGGCGGTAGGCCTCGACCCAATCGCCGACCACCTTGTGGAAGTGCCGGACCAGGATCTCCTGGTCACCGACGGGAAACGCGTCGAACGGAGCCCGCTCCAGGGCCGACTGGGTACCGCCGAGCATCCCCGCGTCCTGGAGTGCGAACTCCTTGAACATCACCGACGCGACCTCGTGCTCGACCCGCTCGCGGACCGTACGCGCCGGGTAGAAGCCGAGCGAGGCCTCGAAGTGATGCGAGTTGGGTGAGGTGGGCCAGTAGCGGTACCAGATGTACCAGCCCTCGTAGACGAGGATCTCGACGTTCGGGAAGATCTGGAAATTGCTGATGCCGAAAGGCTCGACCTTCCCCGGATTGACACCTGGTGGAAGCTCTCCTTGGCTCGGGGTGTACCAGGGTCCGACCATGCCGCTCCTGGTGACCCGTTCGATCGGGTACATGGACTCGGGAGGCAGCGTCCAGCGCCGCGGGCCCGCGGTCGAGACCACACGGTGGGGACCGTCGATCTGGAAGTGGGCGCACTCGAAGCCCGCGTCGGGATCGCGCACCGCCGGCGGAACCTGCTGCGGGTGCAGCGCGGGCACGTGGTAGTACTCCTGGAAGGCATCGGCGAACAGCTTCCAGTTGCTGTTGTTGTCGGCTACGAAGTCGTAGCGCTCGCTCATCTTGTCGAACGGGTAGCCGTCGAGCCCCGTCACCATTGGCCCGAGGAACTCGCGCAATGATTGCTCGGGTTCCTCGGAGAGGTTCACGAATACGAACCCCTCCCAGACGTCGCAGTGGATCCGGGCCAGCCCGTAGTCGGCCTTGTCCAGGTCGAAGAACTCGCCTTCTTGTCGGACGAAGGCGAGGGACCCGTCCAGGCTGTAGCGCCAGCCGTGGTACTTGCAGGTGAATTGGCGGCAGAAGCCCCGGGTCTCTTCATGCGGGAACTCGTCCCACACCAGCTTGTTCCCGCGATGCCGGCAGACGTTGTGGAAGGCGGAGATGCGGACGTTGTCGCTTCGCACCACGACGATGGACGCATGCGCCGCCGCGAGTTCCTTGGTGAAGTACGAGCCGACGCGGGGCAGGTCCTCCACTCGCCCGACATTCAGCCAGGCCCGCCTGAAGATCGCCTCCCGTTCGAGCTCGAAGAACTGCGGCGAGACCGAGTCGGCGAACGAGATCGGATGAAGACCGAGCTCGGGGTAGTGCTCGGTCCAGCTGCCCTCTGGAGGTTTGGGCCATCGTCTCACCTGACTACTCCTTCGTGTCCTCTGTTCCGGCTGTGTGGTCGGTTGCCTCAGTCTCGAGGTCGGCTGCCGCAGTTTTGACGTCGGTTGTTCCTGCTTCCAGCCCGACGCTGTTGAGCACCATCGCCAGGCACACATAGCTGCCGACGACGAAGAGCACCTCGAGGAGCTGCTGTTCGTCGAACGAAGCACTGAGAGCGAGCCAGGTGGTGTCGGCGAGCAGGTGGTGATCGACGAGTTCGTCCGCAGCACGGATCAAGGTGCGGTCTTGATCGCACCAGCCATGCGCCTCGGACCCGCCGCCAAGCGCTCGGATCTCCTCCGGAGCGAGACCAGCCGCTTCGGCCAGTCCGATGTGCTGGGAGGACAGGTACTGACTTCGGGTGCGATAGCCGACACGCAGGATGAGCAGTTCGCGGTCGCGCTCGGTGAGGGAAGCCCGGTCCATCAGGGTGCCGCTGAACGCCAGCCATGCGCCGCCCACACGAGGATGGCGGGCCAGGATCCCGAGGATGGGCGGAATCGGGGGAGAGTCCGGTTCGCCGGACAGATAGTGGTCGGCGCGCTGCCAGGCGACCTCGGAGCAGCACCCGCTCCTCCTCGGTCCATTCCACGGCCGGCAGAGGCCGGAGCCGCGGTCCGATGTCGCTCGTCACGCCAGCACCTGTCCGCCGTTGACCCCGAGGACTTGCCCGGTGATGTAGCCGGCGCCGTCCGAGGCCAAGAAGGCCGCCGCCTCGGCGACGTCGTGGGACGTACCGAGGTGCCCGAGCGGGATCGCCCGACTCATCGCGTCGTTGGGCGGGAGGTGCCCTGCTGCCTGGCCGGCGTGTTGCATCGGTGTCTCGATCCCCGAGGGTGGAATGGTGTTGACCGTGATGCCATGAGGGGCGTAGGCGAGGGCAAGGGATCGCGTGAGGGCCATGACCCCACCCTTGGCCGCCGCGTAGTGCGGAGCCTTGACAGAGCCGCGCTGCGCGCTCGAAGACGAGACGGTGATGATCCGGCCCCAATGTGCAGCGACCATATCGGACACAGCGGCCTGGCAGCAGTAGAACGTCCCCGTCAGGTTGACGGCCAGGACCCGTTGCCAATCGGAGTCCGAGACCGCGTCGAACTCCGCGAAATGGCAGAGCCCGGCACTGGTCACGAGGATCTCGGTCGACCCCAGTTCCGCGCGGACACGTTCGAAGGCGGAGTCCACCGCGGCACGGTCGGTCACATCTGTGGTCACGCCCAGTGCGCGCGTGCCGTCAGCGCGCAGGTCGGCTGCCACCCGCTCTGCGGCGTCCGATTGCACGTCGAGCACGGCAACATGGTGACCGACCCCGGCCAACGAGCGGCACACGGCCTCACCGATCCCCGATGCTCCTCCCGTGACGACGGCCACTCGAGCTCTGTTCACCATGGTGTCGGAACTCCCTGCGCCACTACTCGTAGACCACGGAGACCCGTGGAGTGAGCGGTCTGGCCTGGCAGGTGAGAACCCAGCCGTCCGCCACCTCCTCTGGAGACAGGATCTGGTTGTTCCGCATCTCGACTCGTCCTTCGGTGATTCTGGCGACACACGTTGCGCACTGACCGAGATGACACGACGATGGCGGCATCAGCCCCCCGGTTCGCGCTGCTTGTACCAGGGTCCAGTGGCCCCGGTTGGTGACGGTGACGGTCCGCCCCCCGAGCGTCACGGTCACCTCCGCACCCTCTGAAACTGGCGGGTGGTCATCGTCTTCTTCAGGCGTGAACCTCTCCACGTGCAGTTGATCGCTGCGTGCCCCACACCAGACCAAGGTCGTGATGACCATGTCCATGAAGGGTGCGGGACCGCAGATATAGGCGTCGGAGTGGAGCCCGGTGCCCAGCGTGCGGGCGACATCGCCTCCGTCGACGAAGCCGGTGTCCTCGTCGAAGCTGTACTCGACGTGGAGACGTCCGGGATACGTGGATTCGAGCGCCTGCAGGCTCGGCTGGAAGATGGCCGACGGACGATCACGGTTGGCGAAGAGCATTCGGACGTTGCGCTCCGTGCGGGCCAACGCGGCTTGACGATGGAGAAGATCGGTGCGATGCCGCTACCGGCGGCGAAGGCGACGATGCCCTTGCCCGCGTCGGCGTCTTGGAGGACGAAGGACCCGCTCGGCGCACTGACATCGATTCGATCGCCTTGACGAACGTGGTCGACGAGCCAGTTCGAGACCACCCCGCCGTCGACTCGCTTGATCGTCACCTGCAGGTCATCGTCGATTCCCGGTGACGACGACATGGAGTACGAGCGCAGCTGCTCGGTTCCGTGTGCCTCGACTCGCAGGGTGACGAACTGACCCGCGAGGTATGAGAACACCTGGCGGAGCTCGCTGGGCACCGCGAACACGATGGTTACCGCGCTCGCCGTCTCGCCGACGACGGCTTTGATCTCGAGGGTGTGAAAGTCCTGCTTCTTCCCTGCCGTTGACGCCCCGGACGGTTCCGCCGGTGCCGCCTCCAGTCGATTGGCTCTCGTCTCTGATCTCGTTGTGTGCATGGCTGTGGCCACGGCGGCCGTCTCCAGATGCCCGGCACTTGCTCAGCACTCGCTGAGCAGAGTGGTGCTCGCACAATTCTCGCGGACCAGGGCAAGGGTGTCAACGTCCCCAACGTCCCTCCTCAAATCGGGCCTCCCGCTCCGGGTGCGTCCGATGACCGCTCGTACAATCGGCTCGTGCCTCCGCGCCGGCGAAGCCAGGCCGAGTCCTCTGAAACCCGGGATGCGCTGCTGAATGCGGCCGAGCGGTTGATGATTGAGGAGGGCTACGCCGCCGTGAGCTCACGCCGGGTCGCGGCCGAGGCCGGCGTGAACGTGGCGCTGGTCTACTACTACTTCGTCACCATGGACGATCTGTTCGTCGCGCTCTTCCGGCGGGGGGCCGAGCGCAGCTTGGAACGCCAAGCGCAGGTGCTCTCCTCGGCCCAGCCGCTCTGGGGTCTCTGGGATCTCACCCACCACCAATCCAACCCCGCAGTCACGATGGAGTTCATCGCCCTGGCGAACCACCGCAAGGAGATCAGGACCGAGATCGCCGACTATTCGCGGAGGTTCCGCGCCATGCAGCTCGAGGTGATGACCGAGGTCCTCGGACGCTACGGAGTGGATCTCCAGAGGTGGCCGGCGTCATCGCTCATCGTCATGATGACGGGCATTTCGAGGTTTCTCCTCATCGAAGAGGCTTTCGATCTCGATACCGGTCACGCCGAGACGGTGGCTCTGATCGAGAGACAGATCACCGCGCTGGAAGGGCCGCGTCGAGACGAGCCTGAGCCCGACGGTTCTGAGGCCGCGGCGATGAGCTTTTGACCTTGATCCACCAAGGAGAATCGTTTATTCGAGCGGCGAGGGATCAGGGCAGGCCGGCGCCGGGCACGGTCGTCCGCACCTTCTCGATGACGCCGTTGCGGGCTTCCCTGGCCTTGACGTCGTGGCTCTCGAAGGCCGCGACGAGGTAGAGCGTCCGACGGTCGTCGTCACCCAGCATGCAGGCGAAGCAGTTCCGCGAGGTGCTGACGCGCTCCAGCACCTCGCCGCCTTCGGCCACCCGGACGCATTCAGGGGCGAGGGCGTTGGCGACCCAGACGGACCCGTCGGCGCACAGGCAGATGCCGTCGGGGGCGACGCGGGGCGTCGCAGCCCACTCTCGTCGATTGCCGAGCGAGCCGTCGGTGGCCCGTTCGAATGCCGTCAGCCGGCCTCCCATACTCTCGGCCACGATCAGCGTTCGACCGTCCTCTGTGATGACTGTCCCGTTCGGGAACTGCAGGTCTCGGGCCGCTTCGCTGCTGGTTCCGTCGGGGTCAACCCGAACGATGGACGTGGAGACGATTGCACTGCCGTCCACGGTGCCGCTGTAGAGACCGTCGAGGTCGAAGCCGAAGTTGCCGGCGTAAGCTTGACCGTTGGCGGCCACCACCATGTCGTTGGCGTGCCATGTCGCCCACGGGGTGAGATCACCGTGGCGCACGATCGTGCCGTCCGGTTCCCGGCGCATCACGGCGCGATCGAGCCGGGACACGTAGAGCAGCCGCCCGTCGGGAAGCCAACCGAGTCCGCTCGGTTCACCGTCGACATCCACTTCCGTCCGGCGCTCGCCCTCCGGCGACACGGAGAAGACGGCCCCGTCGAAGAAGTCCGAGAACCACAGCCGACCTTCGTGCCAACGCGGACACTCGCCGAAGTGCAACCCGGACACGAACGGCTCGGCCGTCAGGGATTCGCTCACGGTGTACCTCCCCATGGATCGTGGCGGTCCGGACGCAGTTCAGCACAGCCGGGCTTGGCGGCGGTCGTTGCGCCGACTTGGGACGAGACGACTATGCCCCAGGTCCAATTCCAACCACGGTGCGGGGTCCGCCCCAGCGCATGCGACGGCGACAAAAGGTACCTTTGGCACCATGGCCTACTGGGTCCTCAAGGTGTTGCTGACCCCGGTCTTCTGGCTGTTGTACCGGGTCAGGGTGGAGGGCCGCGAGCACATCCCCAAGCACGGGCCGGCGGTGCTCGCCGCCAATCACCAATCCTTCTGCGACTCCTTCTTCATTCCCCTCGTGGTACACCGCAAAGTGACGTATCTGGCCAAGTCGGAGTACTTCGACTCGTGGAAGACGGCGTGGTTCTTCCGCGCCGCCGGACAGATCCCGATCCGCCGTGGGGGCGGCAGCGCGTCCGAACGCGCGCTCGAGACGGCGCGAAACGACGTGCTGGCCGAGGGAAAGCTCCTCGGGCTGTATCCCGAGGGGACCCGCACCCTCGACCGCTACGTGCACAAGGGTCGGACCGGAGTGACCCGGCTCTCGCGTGAGTGCGGGGTGCCCGTGATCCCGGTGGGGGTCATCGGAACGGTCGACGTACAGCCCGTCAACTCGAACATGATGAGACCGTTCAAGACCGTGACGATCCGCTTCGGGAAGCCGATGCGGATGGACCCGCCCGAGGATCCGGACCACCCGCTCGAGAACCACGACCATACGGAGTGCCGGGCGTTCACCGACAGGCTGATGCGGGAGATCGCCCAGCTCTCCGAACGGGAGTATGTGGACGAGTACGTGCCCGCCAGGACGTCCACGGCGTCGACCTAGGTGTTTCTCGTGCCGAGACGCTCCGGTAACAACGCGTTCACATTGCGCGCCTAACGTTGTGGTCGATGGCTGGCTACGTCGTGAGGATCGCACTGCCTGACCGGCCCGGGGCCTTGGGTCTGGTGGCCAGCAGGATCGGAGCGGTCGGCGGCGACATTGTGGCCATCAACATTCTCGAGCGCCAAGGGGGGCACGCAGTCGACGAGTTCGTGATAGAGATCGGCGGGGAGCATCTCATAGAGCTGCTTCGTTCCGAGATCCACGAGGTCGACGGTTCCTCGGTCCTCGAAATCCGCCAAGCCGACCCTACGACTGCAGGGGGCTGAGTTCTCGTTCGTGGATAGGAACGCCGATCGCGAGAATGCGGCGTCTGTTCGGCATTCTGGTGCCGTCTGACTCGAACTGGTAATGACAGATAAGCCGTAGACCATGCCGTGGATTCCGGACAACCTGACACCCCCGGCACGTGTCGAACTGCCGACGGGACATCATCTTCGTCCGATCCGCGCCGACGACGTCGAGCTCGACTACCCCGCAGTCATGGGTTCGCGCGAGCGGCTGTGGGAGCGTTTCGGGCCGACCTGGGGCTGGCCGCCGGCCACCATGACCTTCGAGGAAGACCGCGCCGACCTGGTCCGACACGAAGCCGAGATGGTCGAGCGGACCAGCTTCAACTACGCGGTCTTCGACGCGGACGAGACGGAGCTGTTGGGCTGCGTGTACATCGATCCACCCGAGGACGGGTTCCCGCCTGGGACCGACGCCGTGAGCTCCTGGTGGGTCGTGGACCGTTGGGCGGATGGCCCGCTCGAAGAGGCGCTCGACGTGTTCGTTCCCCGGTGGCTCGAGGACGTCTGGGGCTTTCGAGCCATCGTCGTGTTCCCCTCCTCGCCGCGGCGCTAAGCCAGACAGCGCCGTGACGCGCTCGAACTGGATAGCGAGGTCCTGGCCTGCCCTCAGATCACGTCCCTATCGACAGATCGGTGAGCACCCCCGGACTCGCTCACTCACGCCTGCTCCGTCTCGTCGTCTGCTCGCGGATGGAGCTCTCTAAGAGGTGTTGTTTGGGTCACGCCGGCCGTATCGAATGGCGGGCTGACCTCGTAGGCGCACACGTGCGCACCGTCCATCAGATGGGCGACGCGCTTGACTCGAGCGCCGGGGAGCGCCTCTCGGATGAACGCGAGCTCGCTCGAACACGCCTGCGAGAACCCGTGCGCCACGGTGAGGATGGCGCAATTGTGCTCGGTGATCCGCCAGCTCCCGTCGGGGAGCTTCTCGGCGTCGGCCAGGTACCCGTCCTCGTCGAGGATGGCCGTCAGCGCTGCGACCTGTTCGTCGAACGGGAGGTGGGCCGTGCGCGGGAGCGCGTCGGAGACACGTCGCTGCCGGCGTTGCTCGAAGAGCTGATCCACCTGTGCGCCGTCCGGACCGCCGAGGTACCCGAGTAGCTCGGTCGTGAGGTCGCCGTACCGCTTGGGGTAGAGCGCTTCGGCGGCAGAAGTCAACTCGTAGCGGTGACGGGGCCGGCCGCGCCTGGTCTCCGGGGGATCGGCGTCGTGGTGCTCGAGCAGCCCGTCCTCCTCGAGTCTCGTCAGCTGTTGGCGAATGGCGGCCGTGGTGAGTGAGAGCTCCGCCGCCACCTGAGACGCGTCGAGCGGTCCGAGACGCTTGATCAGGTTGAGGATCGCCCTGCGGGTGGTCGGCAGCTGCTGGAGCGGCGATTCGGCGGTGGTGTGCTCAGGAGACATGGCAGGTCCGTCGTCGTCAGGGCAGGATGAGGTGGACGTCACCGAATTCGTGCCATAGGTAGCCCTCAGCCAGCGCGGCGGCGTACGAAGCTTCGAGGAGCGGCCGCCCCGCGATCGCCTCGAGCATGGCGAGGTGTGACGCCTCAGGCTCGTGCCAGCCGGTGAGGAAGCCGTCGATCGAACGGACGGGGTGTTCCGGTGACACGACCGTCTCGGTCCAGCCTTCGCTCGAGTGCACGTGGCCATGATCGTCGACGACGGACTCGAGCGCGCGGACCACGGTCGTCCCCACCGCCACGACGCGGCCACCACGGAGACGAGCGTCGTTGACGCGGTGCGCGGTCGCGAGTGAGACGCGGAAGTATTCGGCGTATGGGGGCTCGTTGGCCTCGAGGGACGCGACGCCCGTGTGCAGCAGCAGCGGTGCCACGCCGACGCCCTTGGCGACCAGTCGAGTCAGGACCTCCGGAGTGAACGGTCGACCGGCGCTCGGCATCTCGGCTGATCCCGGTTCGGTTGCGTAGACGTTCTGATAAGCGGAGATCGGATGGCTACCCCGCACGTAGCCGTACCGAATGGGTCGGCCGTAGCGGGCCAGGTGGCGCTGGAGCGGCTCGAGCGTCTCGACCCGCGAGACCCAGAGCCGCACGCCGTCCCCGCCGGGACCCGGAGAGTAGGGAGCGAGCAGGTCGACCCGGCCTTCTCCCGCGAGCTCGAAGTGCTCTCCGACCGAGGCTTCGAGGTACGCCCGGCCTTGTCGCCGTATCTCGATCGTCCAGAGGCCGGCGGGAAGCTTCGTCGAGAGGTGGACTTGCACGGGGACGCCGTCTGGCCCGGTGCCGTCGAGCTCTGCCGCCAGCGTCCCCGACGTGTTGATGACGACGAGATCGCCTTCGTCGAGGAAACGGGGGAGCTCCGAGAAGTGCGAGTGGACGATGCTGCCGTCGTGCCTCGAGGCCACCATCATGCGGACCGCGTCGCGGGTCATGCCCCGGGCCTCGGCCGGCGAAGACGCTTCGAGCTCCGGCGGCAGTGTGAACGAAAGCGGATGTAGCTCGGGCAGCCGTGCGGGTGCCTCCGCGGTTAGGGCGCTCATGCCGGAACTCCAGTGCGCAACGGTTCGCTCACGAGTTCCGCCGCGCGGTATCGCCCGCTCGGGCGTCGACTCTCGATGAGCTCGAGGAATGCGGGGACCACGCTGTCCGGTTCGGGTCGGTCCGAGATGTCCTCTCCCGGGAACGCGGCCTGGTGCATCGCGGTACGCAGATCTCCGGGATCAACGGACCAGACGGTCAGTGCCGGGATCTCGACCGAGAGAACGGCTCCGAGGTGTTCCAATGCAGCCTTGCCCGCTCCATATCCACCCCAGCCGTCGTAGGACTCGACCGCAGCGTCAGACGTGATGTCGATCAGCCGGGGATAGGGCGAGTCCAACAGCAGCGGGAGTGCGTCCTGGATGAGTCCGAGTGGTGCCACCACGTTCGCCTCGAATGCGACGCGCAACTCGCCCAACGGGTAGTCCGAAAGCAAGGGGAGCGGTGAGGCGCCGAGCGTTCCAGCGTTGTTGACGAGGAGGTCGAGGCCGCCGAGTCCGAAAGCTGCAGCGATCAGCGCGTGACGATGGTCCTCGTCGGTCACGTCACCAGGTACGGCGACGACGTCCACCCCCGGCGCAGCCGTCGCCCTGATCCGCCGGGCCGTGCCCTCGAGTGCCGCCTGGTCCCGGGCGTCGATCACGACCGACCAGCCAGTCCGGGCCAGGCCTTCAGCCAGCGCCGCTCCAAGTCCCCGAGATGCTCCGGTCACGATCGCCACGCTCATGGCTGACCACCCTTCCGAGCGGAGGATCCGCTCCTGAGTGGAATAATATAACAAGAGAATCCTTATTTTATTCCGCTCTCGTCCGAGGGCCACCCGGACGATACGAGCGGGATCTGTGGCGGCCACTCTGTGAGTGGCCAGGTCAATGGACGTATCGTCCGGCCGTGGCCAGCACGATCGTCCTCGTCCACGGCGCCTGGCTCGGCGCCTGGTGCTGGGAGAGGGTCGTCGTCCCGCTCTCCGAGCGAGGTGTTCGAGTCGTCGCTCTCGACCTTCCGGGACACGGCGCAGATACCGGACGTATGGCCGACCTCCACGGCGATGCAGGCATGGTCGCAGAGACGCTCGAACGACTCGGCGAGCCCGTGGTCCTTGTCGGTCACTCCTACGGAGGGGCGGTCATCACCGAAGCCGGGGCGCATCCCGCGGTCGAGCAGCTCGTCTTCATCGCGGGGATGGTCCTCGACTCCGGTGAGACCTGTACAACCGCGGCCCAGAGCGAATCCGCGGCAGCTGGCATCTCATTCGACGGACGACCCGATCTCAGCGAGGGATTCGTCACGTCCTCGGGTGACACCGTGAGCCTCGAGCCGACGATCGCGGCCGCGTGTCTCTTCAACGATTGTGACGACGCCACCATCGCATGGGCTCTCGAGCGTCTGGATCCACACCCGCTGCGGAGCCTCCAGCAATCACCTCGGGCTGTCGCCTGGCGGACGAAACCCGCCACCTATGCCGCGTGCGCCGACGACCTCGTGGTCCATCCGGATCTCCAGCGCATCCTCGCGGCGAGATGCACCGCTTCCACGACGTGGCCGACAGGTCATACACCGTTCTTGTCACGTCCGGAGCTGGTCGTCGAGCTGCTGAGTCGAGTGACGGCGCACACTTGACAGAACAATGTGCCTCGCGTGTCGCGCCGGAAACGGTGATCGATCCATCCGAGCTCGGTCAAAGAAACAGGAGGCCCCGGTGGGGGCCTCCTGTTTCTTGCTGTCGACGCTGTCGTTTCACCGAGGCAGCGGTTTCGCTCGCTCGATGCAGCATTGTTTGTCTAGTTGAGGGTCATCTTCGTGCCGGGGGCCAGCGAGATGTTCCCGCTGCCGTCGATGCAGGCCTCGATGTAGTAGATCCCGGGGATCGGCTTGGCCGAGAGGGTGGTGTCTGCGGTAACCACGCCAGACGCGATCACGTCCGTGTCACCGGCCGGGCACAAGGAACCGGTCGCCAAGGTGGGTGCGGCGATCGTGGTGGTCTTGCCGTTCGCCCACTTGACGACCCCACCATTGGCAAGGAGAGTCGGCGACATCTTCTTCGACTTGGTCCCCGTGTTTCCGTTGCATCCCGACGCCTGCACCTTCGTCGTGGCGGTTCCCTTCAACTTGGTGCAAGTGATCGTCTTCGTCTTGGCGGCTCCCGCGCTCGGCGCCAAAGCCCCAATGGTGCCCCCCGATACCAGAGCCGCAATCCCAATCACGGGAATGATCCGTGAACGAAGCATGTCTGTATCCTCCTTGGTTGAGTGAGTGTCGCGTTCGGGGCGCGCGATTCGGAAAGTTGGCGCCCCAAGCGCACGAACAATACCTGAACCGGACGAGAAAGCAACTGGTTCTTCGCCGTATGTTGTGGGCCGCGTCGACCAATGTCCAGGCAAGCTTCGCTGTGCTCGCGTCAAGCTCATTCAGGTCGCGTCGGTACATTGTAGAGCATTCCTGTCGGCGTTGGTTTCGAGCGACGTCGTCGCCCTTCCGAAAGTGCGCTCTGTTCCGCAAGCTCGTTGTGCATCGGTACGTGCGCTGTGTCGGCGTGTGGTCCGATCGACTTCGGCTTCACAATGACGTTTGGTGTCACATGACGTCTCTGTGACGCGTTGGTTGCGATTCGTCACGTTCCGATCGCGTTCATCTCGCCGTTTCGATTCTTGTCGGTCGATTCGTCGTGGTCACTGACGAGTTTGATTTGTCGCAGAAGGAGCCACGACCTCAACACGGTGCACGTCGGCGGGCGTCCGGCGCGAACGTCCGCGACGATTTTTTCCAGGTGGATGGCTGGTTGGTGAGCGACCAGGGGGAGAATGGAGTGCCATTTTTGGTGGCGCCGGCTCCATCTGCCGCTGTGTCACCGGTTTGTCGCGACTCTGCGAGAAAGCGGGGAAAAGTTCGCAGATTCTCCGTTATTGAGCATAAATCCTGCGTGACGGGACAATTGTTCCGGGACAATTGTTGTCCTAGTCTTGGACAATTGCCTAGATCTTGTGTCCCAGCTGTGGACAATTGTCTTGACTTTGGACAAATCCTGGTCTAGAACGTCACGGTCACCGCGTCCTGTGCGAGCCGGCGCGGCAGGCTAAAGAGAAGAGCGGAACTCAACCAAACGGGGAGCAGGGGGACAATGAGCACGTCTGCAACTACCTATACGCACGCGCGCCTGAAGGCCGTGTGGAGGGTGCTGATCGCGGTCCTAGGAACGATGCTGGGACTGACGACTGTCGCGGCGGGCGTCGTCCTGACCGCGGCGCCTGCCTACGCGGCAACAGCCCCGACTCTCTCCAACGGCAGCGCCGCTTACGACAACGTGACGTCGGAGCCGCCGAACTCGACCACCACCACAGCGGTGATTGCGAGCCCCGGCACGGCAACCACGTTGACCGTCGCGGGCACATACGGCCCCGGTTCAGCGACCCAGAACGGGTACACCTTTGCCCCAATCGGCGATGTGGACATCACCTCGACGTGTGGTCTCGACATCTTCTCCTACACCTCGCGCGCGTCGATCACCTCGTTCACGGGCGCTTCGCTCGTTTCGGGTAATCCCACCTGCTCCATCCCCTCCGGGTCGACCGTGTCCCAGCTCGGCGCGCCCACGCAGTTCAACGCGATGACTCTCGTCAGCGGCGGCGCGGCCAACGTCAACCCCAGCTCGCTCTACATCGCCGCTCAGCCTCCCATTTCCGACGGGTACGCCCAGGTGACCACGACGTCGACGACCGGCATCATCACCATGCAGCCGGAGTCCACGGCCACCGGCAACTTCTCGCTCACCTTCGGCTACTGCGCTCCCGGCGAGACCTTTCCGACCGGTCCCGACTGCTCGACGGCCACGCTGACCTACGACGCCGGGTCGTCGACACTCGTGGGTGAGAACGTCAGCGTCTCCATCTCGTCCGAGACGATCTACGAGTCACCGGCCTCGGCCAACACGTCGCCCCAGTACACCGCCAAAGGCAGCAACTTCACCTTCTCCCAGGATCCGACGACGTCGCTGATCCCCTTCGAGAACTACAGCAGCATCGGAACGATCACCATCAACTACGCGAACGGGTTCGCCTCGATTGAGCCCGTGCCGGCCGGCATGACCTTCGTGCCCGGCTCGATCCAGCAATTCGGAGGCGACGGTGTCACCGGCGGGGGCGCGACCACGGTGAAGTACTGCACCGCGGCCGGAACCGGTTGCGACGCCACCATGAGCGGCAACTACCACACGGCCTATCCCTATCTCGAAGAGGAGTTCACCGGGGTCCACATCGCCGGTGGCCAGATGGTGACGCTGCCCGGGTTCTCGGCGCAGTTCACGGCGACGGGCAACCCGGGCGCCGCGCCGCAGAACACGCTGACCGAGCTCCGGGTGACCACCAACGCCCAGGTGCCGATCCTCGGCGCCACCAACGTGGCCTTCGACGGCTACCCGACGACGTGCGCCTACTACACCGCGAACGGCAACACCAGCGGCTGCCCGACGTCGGGAACTCCGGCCTACCAGGCCCCGACCGGCCCGCCCTTCACCACGATCATCCCGTCGGTGACCGGCCTCGACACGACGACCGACAGCACCACCGGCGGTGCGACGGTCAACATCTCGGGCACCGGCTTCACCGGCGCCAGCGCGGTCGACTTCGGGACCGCCCCGGCCCAGTTCAGCGTCAACAACGACGGATCCATCACCGCCACCGATCCGGGCGGTTCCGTCGGAACGGTTGACGTCACGGTGGTCAACGGAGGCGAGACGTCGGCAACGTCGAGCGCCGACCAATTCACGTACACGCTCGGCGTGCCCGGGGCTCCGACCCACGTCATGGCCCAGCCCGACAACGCCCAGTCCGAGGTCTCCTGGACGCCGCCGTTCAACCCCGGCGACCCGATCGAGAACTACACGGTGACCGCCACCGACACGACCACCCCCGCCAACGGTGGAGAGACGTGCTCGTCCGCCACCACCTCGTGCACGGTGACCGGCCTTACCAACGGCGACACCTACACCTTCGCCGTGACCGCGACGAGCGACGTCGGCACCGGCCCGTCGTCGGCCTCCTCGGCACCTGTCGTCGTGGGAGCGCCGCAGGCTCCGACGGGCGCGTCGGCCACGGCCGCCCAGAACGCGAGTTCGACGGTAACGTGGACCGACCCGGCCGTCACCGGCGCCTCCCCGATCACGCAGTACACGGTGACCGCAGCGGACAGCACCACACCCGCCAACGGGGGCGAGACCTGCGTCTACACGGTCTCGGACCCCGAGGTCGACAGTTGCAACGTCACCGGCCTCACCAACGGCGACAGCTACACCTTCACGGTGACCGCGACCAACGGCGCCGGCACAGGACCGGCCTCAGCACCGTCAGCTGCTGTCGTCCCCTCGACGGTGCCAGGCGCGCCCACGGCAGTCTCGGGTACCAGCAACGCCAACGCCCAGTCGGTGGTGTCCTTCACGGCGCCGGCCTCCAACGGCGGCGCGCCCATCACCGGTTACACGGTGACGGCGACGGACAGCACGACTCCGGCCAACGGTGGCCAGACGGCAAGCGGCACCGCCAGCCCGATCACGGTGACCAGCCTCACGAACGGTGACAGCTACACCTTTACGGTGACCGCCACCAACGTCAGCGGCACCGGACCAGCTTCGTCGCCGTCGGCTCCGGCCGTTCCCGCGACGGTGCCCGGCGCGCCGACGGCTGTCACTGCGAGCTCGACACCCATCACCCAGACAACCGCGGCGACGGTCAGCTGGACCGCGCCGGCTTCCAACGGCGGCTCGGCCATCACCAGCTACAAGGCCACCTCGTCGACCGGTTCCAAGACCTGCACGGCCACCGCTCCGGCGACGACGTGCAACGTGACGGGGCTGACCAACGGCACCAGCTACACCTTCACGGTGACCGCGACGAACGCCGTCGGCACCAGTGCGGCGTCGGCACCGTCGAACGCCGTCGTCCCGTCGACGACGCCCAGCGCGCCGACCATCGGTACCGCGACATCGGGCAACGCCTCGGCGTCGGTCGCCTTCACCAACTTGAGCGGCACCAACACCGGCGGCCTGACCATCACCAGCTACACGGTGACCGCGACGGACCACACAACTCCGGCCAACGGCGGCCAGACGGCCAGTGGCGCCGGCACGCCGATCGTGGTGAACGGCCTCACCAACGGTGACAGTTACACCTTCACCGTCTACGCCACGAACGCCGACGGCAACGGCCCAACTCATCAGCATCCGCGGCAGTGACCATCGGCATTCCCGGAGCCCCGACCGCGGTCGTGGCCAACCCGGGCAACGCGGCCGCCACGGTCAGCTGGACGGCCCCGGCCAACACCGGCGGTGGGCCCATCACGTCGTACACGGTGAAGCCGAACAGCGGCAGCGCCACGTGCACGTCGAGCGGCTCGCCTCCGCCGACCACCTGCACGGTGACCGGCCTGACCAACAAGACCGCCTACACGTTCACGGTGACCGCCACGAACGCCTACGGCACGAGCGCTGCGTCATCGGCGTCGGCCAGCATCACGGTGGGCGCGCCCACACAGCCGACCAACGTCGTCGCCACCGGGGCCCAGAACGCCAGCTCGACAGTGAGCTGGACCGTGTCCGACAACGGGTCCGCCATCACCTCGCAGACGGTGACCTCTTCGACCGGCTCCAAGACCTGCAGCCCGTCCCCGGCGACCGCTACGAGCTGCACGGTGACGGGCCTGACCAACGGCACCGCCTACACCTTCACGGTGAAGGCGGTCAACGCCAACGGCACCAGCCCGACCTCGGCGGCGTCGAACAGCATCACGCCCTCGACGGTGCCCGGCGCCCCGACGGCCGCGCGACGCGACCGCTGGGGTCAACCAGGCCGCGGTCACCTTCACCGCCCCGTCCTCCAACGGCGGGGCCGCGATCACCGCTACACGGTGACGGCGACCGACACCACCACGCCGGCCAACGGCGGCCAGACCGCCTCGGGAGCTTCCAGCCCGATCACGGTCAGCGGCCTCACCAACGGTGACAGCTACACCTTCACGGTGACGGCCACCAACGCCAGCGGCACCGGGTCGGCCTCGGCGGCCTCAAACGCCGTGGTTCCCTCGTCGGTCCCCGACGCCCCGACCAACGTGACGGCCACGGCCGGCGACCAGTCGGCCGCGGTCAGCTGGACCCTGGGTTCAACGAGGGCTCGACGATCACCAGCTACACGGTGACCGCGGCGGACAGCACCACGCCGGCCAACGGCGGCCAGACCTGCACCTACACCGTGTCGAACCCCGAGACCGACGCCTGCACGGTCAGCGGCCTGACCAACGGTGACAGCTACACCTTCACCGTCACGGCCACCAACGCCAACGGCACCGGCCCGGCCTCGGCGCCGTCGAACGCCGTCACCCCGGCGATCGGTCCCCGACGCCCCGACCGGCGTCGACGGCCACGCGCCGGCGCCCAGTCGGCCTCGGTGACGCTGGACGGCCGCCGGCCAACAACGGCGGCTCGGCCATCACCAGCTACACGGTGACGGCGGCGGACAGCACCACGCCGGCCAACGGCGGGGAGACCTGCACCTACACGGTGTCGGACCCCGAGACCGACACTGCACGGTGACCGGCCTGACCAACGGCGACAGCTACACCTTCACCGTGACGGCCACCAACGCCGCCGGCACCGGGGCCGCCTCGGCCCGTCCAACGCGGTCACGCCGTCGACGGTGCCCGACGCACCCACCGCCGTGACGGCCACCGCCGGCAACCAGTCGGCCTCGGTCGGCTTCACGCCGGCGCTTCGACGAGGGCTCGACCATCACCGGCTACACGGTGACGGCGACCGACAGCACCACGCCGGCCAACGGCGGCCAGACCGCCTCGGGAGCTTCCAGCCCGATCACGGTCAGCGGCCTGACCAACGGTGACAGCTACACCTTCACCGTGACGGCCACCAACGCCAACGGCACCGGTGCGGCCTCGGACCCGTCCAACGCCGTGACCCGGCGGCGGTCCCCGACGCCCCGACCGACGTGACGGCCACCGCCGGTGACCAGTCCGCCACGGTCACGTGGACGCCGGGCGGTCGACGAAGGCTCGGCGATCACCAGCTACACGGTGACGGCGACCGACAGCACCACGCCGGCCAACGGCGGCCAGACCGCACTACGCCGTGTCGGTCCGAGCCCGACATCACGGTCAGCGGCCTGACCAACGGTGACAGCCTACACCTTCACGGTGACGGCCACCAACGCCAACGGCACCGGTGCCGGCCTCGGCAGCCCGTCCAACGCGGTCACCCCGTCGACGGTCCCCGACGCCCCGACCGGCGCTTCGGCCACGGCCGGCAACGCGTCGGCCTCGGTCAGCCTTCACGCCGCCGGTCGACGAAGGCTCGACGCATCACCAGCTACACGGTGACGGCGACCGACACCACCACGCCGGCCAACGGCGGCCAGACCGCCTCGGGTAGCCTCCAGCCCGATCACGGTCAGCGGCCTGACCAACGGTGACGCCTACACCTTCACCGTGACGGCCACCAACGCCAACGGCACCGGTGCGGCCTCGGACCCGTCCAACGCGGTCACCCCGGCCGCAGTGCCTGACGCCCCGACCGGCGTGACGGCCACGGCCGGTGACCGCCTCGGCCTCGGTCAGCCTTCACGCCGGGCGGTCGACGAAGGCTCGGCCATCACCGGCTACACGGTGACGGCGACCGACACCACCACGCCGGCCAACGGCGGCCAGACCGCCTCGGGTGCTTCCAGCCCGATCACGGTCAGCGGCCTGACCAACGGTGACGCCTACACCTTCACGGTGACGGCCACCAACGCCAACGGCACCGGTGCGGCCTCGGCAGCCTCCAACGGCGGTCACCCCGTCCGACGTGCCCGACGCCCCGACCGACGCGACGGCCACGGCCGGCGACGCGTCGGCCTCGGTCAGCCTTCACGCCGGGCTTCGACGAAGGGCTCGGCCATCACCGGCTACACGGTGACGGCGACCGACACCACCACGCCGGCCAACGGCGGCCAGACCGCCTCGGGTGCGTCCAGCCCGATCACGGTCAGCGGCCTGACCAACGGTGACGCCTACACCTTCACGGTCACGGCCACCAACGCCAACGGCACCGGCGCGGCCTCGGCACCCGTCCAACGGCGGTCACGCCGTCCGGCAAGCCCGACGCCCCGACCAACGCGTCGGCCACGGCCGGCGACGCCTCGGCCTCGGTCAGCCTTCACGCCGGGCTTCGAACGAGGGCTCGGCGATCACCGGCTACACGGTGACGGCGACCGACACCACCACGCCGGCCAACGGCGGCCAGACCGCCTCGGGAGCTTCCAGCCCGATCACGGTCAGCAGCCTGACCAACGGTGACAGCTACACCTTCACCGTCACGGCCACCAACGCCAACGGCACCGGTGCGGCCTCGACTCCGTCCAACAGCGTGACGCCAGAGCCGACCCAAGGGGCTCCCACGATCACCAGTTTCAGCCCGACCTCCGGTCCGGTTGGAACAGTGGTCACGATTCACGGGACCAACCTGGAGAACGCCACCGTGACCTTCCACGGTGGAGCCCAAGGGACGCTCAAGAAGGACACGGCCACCACGATCAAGGTGCACGTGCCGAACGGAGCGCTCAACGGCAAGATCGTCGTGACGACACCCGGTGGAACAACCCACACGGCGAAGTTCAAGGTGACTTGAGCCGATTCGCCAGCCTCCCGGCACGGCCGGCTTCAGCCTCAGGCTGAAGCCGGCCGTGTTCGTGAGGCATCCGCGGCTGTGTGAGAGCCGTAAGACAGATGACTGGCGCCCGGCCTGCCGGGGTAGGGCAGGACGACGGTCGAAGCGAGAGGGAGGTAGATGACCAGCCCTGAAAACGAGGAAATTGTGGCCGGGCCCAATGGGCCCGGTTCAGCATCTCAATCGGCGCTGGCGGCTTTTGTCACAGACGGCCGCTCCGCTCGGCGAGACCGAAACGTCCTGACTGTGCTCGACGCGGTCATCGAGCTCTTCGCGGAGGACAACCTCCGACCCCATCCCGATGCCGTCGCCGCCAGGTGCGGATTGTCACCACGCTCGGTCCGCCGCTACTACAAGGACGAAGATTCGCTGCTCAGGGCCGCGGTCGACCGGCAGATTGAGGTCGCGTTGCCGATGTACCGCCTTCACTCCATCGGCGAGGGTCCGCTGGACGGACGGATCAAGGGTCTGGTCCGGATGCGCGTGGACGGGAACGAGATGTTGGGATCGACGTCCCGGGCGGCCAACCTGCTGGCGATGGAGAGCCGCATTGTGCGGGAGCGGTTCGACTTCGTCCGCGATCTCATGCGAGATCAGATCGAGCGGCAGTTTGCCCCCGAATTGAAGTTACGGAGGAAGACGAAGCGTCGTGCCATCCTCACCTCGATCGATGCGCTGCTGCAGTTCGAGACCCTGGCTTTCTATCGGCGACAGTTCGGGATCGAGGAGACTGTTCAGCTGTTGACCATCACCGTGCGTGATCTGCTGACCGCTTGATTCTGCGAGCCCGACGAAGCGAGATCGGGCTCGCTGGCGCCGGGGCCGCGATTGCGCCCGAAGCGTCACGGGCGGAGCGATGATTCAGGAATCCGCGGCGTCCCAACCTTTGGACTTGTCTACGGCGCGTGTCCACTGATCGTGCGCGACATCGGCCAGCTCGAGAGCAAACTGAGGAGTGAAGACGGAGTCGGCTTCCCACAAGGTCGCGAGCTCCTCGAGCGAGCTCCACACCCCCTCAGCCAGTCCGGCCAAGGTGGCAGCGCCAACCGCGGTCGATTCCAGTGAGCGCGGGCGCGCGACCGGGGTGCGGCTCTGTTCAGCTTGGAGCTCGAGGAGGAGATCCATGGCGGCCGCGCCCCCGTCAGCCCGCAGCGCGGTGATCGGGAAGGGAGAGGCGGCGGCCATCGCATCGGTCATGTCGCGGACCTGAAAGGCCATGGCCTCGACGCACGCGCGCGCCAGATGGGCGCGGCCGGTGCGCCGGGAGATGCCGGTGACGATGCCGCGGGCGGCGGGATCCCAGTGGGGGCTGCCCAGCCCGGTCAGGGCGGGGACAAAGACGACACCGCCGCTGTCCGACACCGAGGCCGCCAACGGTCCGGCGTCGGCGGCGCGCTCGATGATGCCGAGCCCGTCGCGCAGCCATTGAATGGCGGCGCCGGAGACGAAGGCTGAACCCTCGAGCGCATAGGCCACGCGATCAGGTGTCCCGGAGTGGACACCGAGGTCCCAGGCGCAGCTCACCGTGAGTCCCTCCGGCGCGGCAGGCCGCTCGGGTCCGACGTTGGCGAGCACGAAGCTCCCGGTGCCGTAGGTGACCTTGGCCATGCCGGGGTCGAAGCAGGCCTGACCGAACAGCGCAGCCTGCTGGTCGCCGAGGATGGCCGCGACCGGCACCCCGTCGAGCGCAGCGATCGCCGCATCGTGGCGCCCGAGCGCGGCCGTGCCGAAGCGGCCGGCGGACGGGCGGACTTCGGGCAGCGTGTGCGGCGGGACGCCGAAGAGCTCGCACAGCTCACTGGACCAGGCGAGGGCGGCGGTATCGAAGAGCATCGTGCGGCTGGCGTTGGAGGGATCGGTGGCATACACGCCACTCTCGGGACCGCCGGTGAGGTTCCAGAGGACCCATGCGTCGACGGTGCAGAACGAAAGATTCGGGTCGTCCGCTGAGAGCGGGAGCTCGCCCGAGCGAAGAAGCCAGGCGGCTTTGGTGGCGCTGAAATAGGGATCGAGCACCAGGCCGGTCCGCTGGCGCACGAGCGGGAGGTGGCCGGCTCGGGTGAGCTCCTCACACATCGACGCGGTGCGGCGGTCCTGCCACACGATGGCGCGGTGCAGAGGTCGTCCGCTCGAGCGGTCGAAGGCCACGAGGGTCTCGCGTTGATTGGTGATGCCGATGGCGGCGACCGGGCCGCCGGATCCGTCGAGGCCGCCTGCCAGCTCGGCCAGGGTGGCCCGCACGGCGTTCCAGATCTCCTGCGCGTCGTGCTCGACCCAGCCCGGACGGGGGAAGTGCTGGGTCAGCTCCTGGTAGGCCACGTTGATGACCCGGCCCTGCTCGTCGACGGCGAGGGCTCGGACGCCGGTGGTGCCGGCGTCGATGGCGACCACGGTGCTCATGGCGAGCCGACGCTAACCGGCGGGACCGGGACCCGAGGCCGACCGGTCCCCGCGCAAACCATCGCGAACGCCCTGTGACCTGCACGGATGGTGCATGCATTTGGTTGACACGCGCGTAACTACAGTGCTGTAATGACCACAGCATCTCGTGTCCCAGGGGAGCGGAGACCACAACATCTAGTGGTTGGGCGTGTTTCGCCCGGATCTCAGGCACGGATGGAGAAGCGGGGTGGCCGTAGGCCGGTATGACCGGCCGCGGCGTCCCGACCAGTTCGACAGCGGCATTCCTCACCGAGAAAACGACAGAAGCAACAGGAGGACCACAGCGCCATGGCGATCGCACCGGAGCGAGCCGAGATCGGCATCCGTCGTCACTTCACGACCGAGGGCGTGCACCCCTACGACGAGGTCCGATGGGAGCGCCGCGACGCGCGCATCACCAACTTCCGGGACGGCACCGTCGCCTTCGAGCAACTCGGGGTCGAAGTGCCCGACTCGTGGAGCGTGAACGCCACGAACATCCTGGCGCAGAAGTACTTCCGCGGGACGCTCGGGACCGACGAGCGGGAGTGGTCGCTCAAACAGGTCGCCGACCGGGTGGTGGACACCCTGACGTCGTGGGGGATCAAGGACGGGTACTTCGTCGACGACGAGGAGGCCCGCACCTTCAACCACGAGCTGAAGTACCTCATCATCCACCAGCGGGCGGCGTTCAACTCTCCCGTGTGGTTCAACATCGGCGTCGCCGACGTGCCTCAGCAGGGAAGTGCCTGCTTCATCCTCTCGGTCGAGGACACGATGGACTCGATCCTCAACTGGTACACGGAGGAGGGGATCATCTTCAAGGGAGGGTCGGGCGCGGGCGTCAATCTCTCGCGGATCCGATCCTCGCACGAGTTGCTCAAGGGCGGCGGAACGGCGTCAGGCCCCGTCAGCTTCATGCGCGGCGCCGACGCGTCGGCGGGCACCATCAAGTCGGGAGGCAAGACCCGGCGCGCCGCCAAGATGGTCATCCTGGACGCGGACCACCCCGACGTCGAGGATTTCATCTGGTGCAAGGCCATCGAGGAGCGCAAGGCACGCGTCCTGCGCGACGCCGGCTTCGACATGGACCTCGACGGAGCAGACAGCCACTCGACGCAGTACCAGAACGCCAACAACTCCGTGCGCGTGACCGACGAGTTCATGGAGGCCGTGATCGACGGGCGCGACTGGAACCTCACGGCCCGCACCGACGGCTCGGTCGTCCGCACCGTGCCGGCCCGAGACCTGTTCCGCCAGATCGCGCACTCAGCGTGGGAGTGCGCCGACCCAGGCCTCCAGTACGACACGACGATCAACCGCTGGCACACGGCTCCGAACACGGGTCGGATCACGGGGAGTAACCCGTGCTTCCCGGGCTCGGCCAAGGTGCACACCGACAAGGGCCTGATCCCGTTCCACGAGCTGTTCGAGCGGGCCAACAACGGAGAGACCTTCGGCATCTACACGCACGACGCCACCAATCCGGACGAGCCGGCCGAGCAGATGCTCGTGACGTCGCCCGAGGCCTTCATGATCACGGGCTTCAACGACATTTCGCGGCTGCGCTTCGACAACGGCGCCGAGCTGCGCTGCACGCCCTCGCACAAGATCTTCACCACGAACCGCGGCTACGTCGAAGCGCGACATCTCGTCTTCACAGACGAGGTCAAGCTCCTCGACCTGGAGGCTCCCGCCGCTGACGCCGACCTGGTGCTACCGGTCTCGTCGGATCCGGCGGACTATTGGACCAAGGGCGACCACGACCTGCCGCTTTCTTTCCCCGAGACGTGGTCGGAGGAGTTCGCGCATTACCTGGGCTGGCTGATCGGAGACGGCTCGACGTCGGGGAACACCGTGGCCGCGATCTACGGGAGCCAGGAGGATCGCGACGAGATCCTTCCCCGCCACGCGGAGCTCCTCGACTGGGTCAATTGCGGGCGTCCGATCAAGCTGTCGGAGCAGGCCAACGGGACGGCACAGCTTCGGCTGGCGCGGCGTGCGTTCAAGCGCTTCATCGAGGCGCTCGGGGTGAAGCCGGTGAAGGGACCCGAGAAGACGGTGCCCTGGTCGGTGGAGCGGGCGCCGGCGGAAATCGTGGCGGCGTTCCTGCGCGGGCTGTACGACGCGGACGGGTGCGTCGTGAACTCGTCCCAGCGTTACGTCGGGTTGGCGTCGAGCTCATCGGAGCTCTTGCGTGGCGTGCAAACTCTGCTCTGCACCTTCGGCATCATGAGCCGGCTCTATCAGACCCGGCGAGCCAGCAAGGACGGCGGGTTCACCTACACCGACAAGAATGGAGATACGAAGCAGTACGGGCAGTCCGCCCTGTACGACCTCCGGATCACGTCGGCGTCCATCGTCGGCTTCGCCCAGCACATCGGGTTCTCCCTGAGCCGCAAGGCGGCTGCGCTTCGCAGCCTGGTCGTGGATGCGCCACGCGCGCCCTACCTCGCCAAGCGGACGGCGCGCATCCTCGAACGTGTCAACGACGGGTACGAGTTGACCTACAACCTCAGCGAGCCGCGTAACCACTCGTACGTGGTGAATGGGGTAATTGTACGTAATTGTAGCGAGTACGTTCATCTCGAAAATTCAGCCTGCAATCTGGCTTCTTTGAATTTGCTGAAGTTTTTGGACGGAAACGACGACTTCGACGTCGAGGGTTTCAGGGCTGCGGTCGCGGTTCTTTTCACTGGTCAGGAGATCATCGTCGGCAACGCCGACTATCCGACTGAGAAGATCGGCGAGACAACGCGTGCATTCCGGGAGCTCGGGATCGGCTACGCCAATCTCGGCGCGTTGTTGATGGCCGAGGGCCTGCCGTACGACTCGGACTCCGGCCGCGCCTGGGCAGCGGCCATCACTGCATTGCTGACTGGACACGCCTACGCGACGTCGGCGCGCACTGCTACTCGCATGGGTCCGTTTGCTGGGTTCCACGAAAACAGCGAGCCGATGTTGAACGTGTTACGCATGCACCAAGCGGAAACGGCGCGCATCGACGAGGACGTCGTCCCGCCTGAATTGCTCTCTGCCGCGCAGGAGGCGTGGGACGAGGCGGTAGAATTGGCGGAGCAGTACGGTGTACGCAACTCGCAGGCGAGCGTTTTGGCTCCTACCGGCACTATTGGCTTGCTCATGGATTGCGACACCACCGGGGTCGAGCCGGACCTGGGTCTCGTAAAGACGAAGAAGCTCGTTGGTGGCGGAACGATGTCGATCGTGAACCAGACGGTGCCGCGAGCCTTGACGAAACTGGGTTACGGGCCGGATCAAGTCGACGAGATCGTCGCCTACGTCAACGAGCACATGTCGATCGTCGCGGCGCCGCATCTGGCGCCTGAGCACCTGGGCGTTTTCGCCTGCTCGATGGGCGACAACACCATCCACTACACGGGTCATATCCGCATGATGGGAGCGGTCCAGCCCTTCATCAGTGGGGCAATTAGCAAAACGGTCAACATGCCCGAGGACGTCACAGTGGAGGACGTCGAGCAGCTCCACATTGACGCCTGGCGGCTAGGGCTGAAGGCGGTGGCCATCTACCGGGACAACTGCAAGGTGGCGCAGCCCCTCTCGACCACGAAGAAGGAAGCGAAGGTAATTGAGGGAGGCGATATCGCTCCAGCCGGCTCGGAAGCCGAGGCGAAGGACCGCGAGATCGCCGCCCGCATCGCCGAGCTCGAGACCGCATTAACCCACGAGAGGGAACGGGCGGCGCAGCCGGTGCTTGTCGGCGCAGTGCGCGAACGGCTGCCACGCAAACGCAACTCCAAGACGTTCTCCTTCCGAGTGGCGGACTGCGAGGGCTACGTCACCGTCGGCGAGTACGAGGACGGGCGGCCCGGCGAGGTTTTCATCAAGGTGTCGAAGCAGGGCTCCACACTCGCCGGCATCATGGACGCGTTCTCGATCGCAATCAGCCTGGGTCTGCAGCACCAGGTTCCGCTGGCGACGTTCGTGACGAAGTACGCCAACATGAAGTTCGAGCCGGCGGGAATCACCGACGACCCCGAGCTTCGGATCGCATCGAGCCTCGCCGACTACATCTTCCGGCGACTCGCGCTGGATTACCTCACCCAGGAGGAACGTGCCGACCTCGGCATTCTCTCCACCCAGGAGCGGAGCCAGCCGACACTGCCCGGCGTCGAGGAGATGGCGACTCCGTCAGTCGGCTTGGTGGACAACGGCATCGGCACCGGCGCTGACGCGGGCACCGGCTCGGGGAGTCAGCCCGCAGCGATGTCTGGTGCGGTGTCGGCGACAGCGAGTCCGACGGCCGCCTCCGGTCTGCCTCTGGCACGGGCAGAACAGCGCGACGCGCCCTACTGTTACAACTGCGGCAACGTCATGCAGCGGGCCGGCTCGTGCTACGTGTGCGGGAGCTGCGGCTCGACGAGCGGATGCTCGTGATGTGCAATCGCGTTTGATGACACGCCTGGATCGCGGCTGATGACACGTTCGATCGCGGCTGATGACACGCGCCGCGCTCACACCAGCTATCGCGGCAGTACCAGACGTCCCTCGGGTGCCGTCCAACCTCCCGTCGTTCGTCCCGAAGAGTCATCTCGTTCACGAGGGGCTCTTCGGCGACGAGGACGACCCGGAATGGAAGCTGGCTCGTAACCTCCATGACGCCATTGAATTGTCCCAATCACGTGAGCAGCACGAGCTCGCTCGGGCTGTGCGCAGGTAACTCAAGGTCCACAAAACTCCATCGCCGACTTGGCCGAGGCACTCGGGATGCACAACGAGAACCTCTGGTCCAAGCTCGCCGGGGTCAAGCCGGCGATGGAGCGAGACCTGGTCCTGTGGTCGTGGCTCTCCGGAGAGCTTCGGCGGACCTATCCCTCGACGGACTAACTGTCCGTCCCGGGATGACCAAGCTGCCGAAGTTCCCCGTGCCACGTGGCCGGGCCGTAGACAGTTGACAAGTCGCGCGTATTGATTCTCGGCGGCGTGCTCTACTGGGACTGCTCCTCGCAGTCCTCAGCGTGATTGCCCTAGTTCAGGCCGCCACTTACCGACGACCTCTTGTCTCGGCTCCCTCCGTCCCCGTACGCATCGGGACGCTCGCTACAGCGGCCCTGTAGAGGCATGGTCTGGAAAATCGCCAGATGTCCATTCCGGTTTCTACTTCGGCCGGAAACCCTCGAACTGATTGGCCCCTGCAACGGGCTGCAACCACTGATGTCGGTAGGGCGTATGCAGCTCCGCCGTGGGCGCCGGGAAGTCAGGATCGGCGAAACTGCCCACTGCGATGGCGAGGACCGGACGACCTTGGAAGGTCCAGAACACCGTTGACCCGCACGTTGGGCAGAAGTGGTAGCTGACCTCATCACCATTGGCTGTTCCAACGCCTTTGATCTCCAACCCGTTGTAGATCCTCGTCTCGCCCGTGATCGCTATGCCCTGAGCGTCGGGAAAGACAGCGCTGACTTGAAAAACGCTCCCGGTCCGCTTCTGGCAAAAATCGCAGTGGCAGGTCACTACTGCGACCGGTTCGTTCTCAACCGTCACCTGCACCTGCCCGCAAGCGCATTCGGCCGTTCGAGACATGACTGAATTGTTCGCATAGATCTGTGCGGCTGGGCAACCCTCAGGCAGAATCGCTGAGTGCCCCAGAACGCCGGGGACAGTGCCACCGTGCGGCACAGCGCGGGTACCGTGACCCTGTGGATCTTCCAGAGCTGTTGGTCGCTGATGCTGGGGAATGGCGAAGCTGGTTGAGTAGCAACCATTCCAAGTCGCAAGGAGTGTGGCTCGTCCTTGCCAAGAAGGGCACTACACACCCGACAACGCTCTCCTACGATGACGCACTCGACGAGGCGATCTGCTTTGGCTGGATCGATGGGCAGCTCGGGCGTCGCGACAGCGCAACGTTCCGGCGACGATTCATGCCCAGAAGTGCTCGGAGCCCTTGGTCGCAACGGAACGTCACCATCGCCGA
Organism: uncultured Acidimicrobiaceae bacterium; assembly: GCA_963824445.1. Lineage (GTDB taxonomy): Bacteria > Actinomycetota > Acidimicrobiia > Acidimicrobiales > RAAP-2 > Bog-473. The sequence continues at coordinate 952,410 of CAWGPG010000008.1, forward strand.
GAGGTTGAGTACCTCAGACCGAATGCACCGATCAGGGGAAGACGAGGTTCGCCAGGCAAAAGCCGACGGTCGATGGAATTCCGCCTACGCCGGACAAGCCAGCATCGAAGTTCCGGTGGACCTGGCCAACGCCTTTGCTGCCAATCCCAGTGCTCGCGCGACGTTTCGCAAACTCACAAGTGCGAACAGGTACTCCATCCTCTATCGAATCGAAAGCGCAAAGAAGATCGAGACCCGAGCGAGACGCATCGAGCAGTTTGTAGAGATGCTGGCCCGGGGCGAGACTGTCCACCCGCAAGGTCCACGATCGCCTCAGTAGTCGGTGAATCTGACAGAGCCGGTGCCCTCGGTTCGCCGTTTTTTGGGCACGGCAATTGGGGCGTGTTTGTCGGGCCTCCGCAGGGTCGGGTCAGCGGGACCAGGGGGAAATCAGGTAGGGCGCGCCGGGCGGCGCCGACGGCCGCTTTGGCCTCGGCCTCGCCGCCCTCGTACCACTGACCCAGGACCTCGCCAGTCGCGGGTTGACGGACTCGGTGACTTCGCCCGATCCGACCCAGGTGCCGTCGATCCAGTGTCGGGCAACACTCACCATCTCGGACTCGCTTTCATTAAGGGGGGTTCGCTGGATCGAGGGCTACTTGCGGTAGCTGCCGGTGCGGAACTCTTCGACAAGCCCAGGGCGGGTCGGCTCCCAGCCGAGCTCAGAACGCACCCGGCCGGCTTGGGTTCCTTGGTCGAGGAGGAGCACCTCTGCGAAGTAATCGCCGAGGCGTGCACGAGCCTCTTCGTCGGAGCCCGGGACCGCTCCTGATCCGCCCGCTGCCACAGCAGCGGCTTCAGTGATCTCGGCCACGGTCGACTGCTCGCCGTTGCCGATGACGTAGGTCCCATGCGCCGAGTCGTTCTCGAGCACGCGACGGAACAAGTTGGCCAGGTCGGCGACATGGATCGTCGACCAGTGCTGGCGCCCGTCGCCCAGCATGATCAGGTTGCCACGCTCGTCGCGGGGCGAGCCCAAGAGGAGCCCCGGGATGCCGCCGCCCCCGTCGCCGTAGGCAACGCTCGAGACCACAACCGTCCCACGCATGCCGGTCGCGCTCAGCACTCGCTGTTGGATCGGCTCCTTCCATGCGACCATCGCGGGTGCGTTGACGGCGGCGCGCTCGGTGATATCGAGGTTGGACCCGTAGATCCACAGGCCGCTGATGTGGACGTAGGGCTTGCCGGAGGTGTCGAACGCATCGACCGCGGCTTCGACTACGGCAGAGTCCAGTTGGGCGCTCGTCTCGTCGCCCGGACTGGCTGTGTGGACGGCGCCGTCAGCGCTCTCGAAGACTTTGACGACGGCTCCGCGGTCGAAGAGGTCGACCACCGCCGGCTCGGCCCCGCGGGCACGAACGGCTTCTGCCTGCTCCTCGCCTTGGACGAGGGCAGTCACGCTGTGGCCGCTCGTGGTGAGCTCGCTCAGTATGTGCGATCCGACGAATCCGGTGCTGCCAGTAAGTGCAATCTTCATTTCGCGTACCTCACGCTCGTGGTTTGTTGGTGTCTTGCGGTTGATCAAGCGACTTCCGCGGCGGGCTGGCGTATCAGTTGAACCTTCAACTCATACTGGAGCATCTGACTTGATATGTCAAGTTAGATCTTGGGCCTATAGCGGTGATACGCCAGGGAAATCCCTGCTTATGAGCTGGCAGGACAGCGACCGTTGCCTGCAAATGACTTGAATCCGAGAGTGATATATCGTATCCTCCCAACATGAGCCAAGCCGAAGCAGTCGGTGCGAGCGACGAGGACGTCCGCTGGCTGAGCCCAGATCAGCTGTCGTCGTGGCTGGCAGTCGTGCGACTGATGACGTGGCTGCCCTGGTCCATCGACCAACAGCTGCGGCGGGACTCGGATCTCGCCATGGTCGAGTACCAAGTGCTGGCCATGTTGTCGCTGAGCCCGGAGTGGACGATGAGGATGAGCTCGCTGGCCGAGGTCACCAACGCGTCACTCTCCCGGCTCTCCCATGTGGTGAAGCGCCTCGAGAAGCGTGAGCTTGTCAACCGAGAGCCGGATCCCTCCGACGGACGGTTCACCAACGCCATCCTCACCCAAGAGGGGTTCGGTGCCATCAGCGCCGCCGCGCCCGGCCATGTCGCCCACGTTCGATCGATCGTGGTCGACGTCTTGAGCCCGCGAACAGCTCCGCCTGATGGGTCGAGCGTCCGAGCGGATCGTTGCCCATATCGATAAGAGTGGTGTCAGCTGATGAGGGTCGACCACGAGCAATCTTCCGCTCGGATGTGGTCCCGTTCACTCGGTCATGCGATGACAGATCGACCGAGCGCCGATTGTTGAGTGGTGGCAAGGTTGTGGGTAGGGGAGACTCTGAACCGTTCAGACGACCCGAGGGTCAGGGTTGACGTGGCTTGGCGTATCTCTCGCCGAACCGGATTCTGGGTTGTGGCTAAGTCGGTGCTGTGTGTCGGCGTGTGTTCGTGAGTACAGGTCCACGCGAGGAGGAGATGATGACGACGACATCTCGATTCGGTGAGTCGGTGCCGGCGCGAACCCTCGCCGACGGGCACCAGATTCCGACCCTTGCTCTCGGTGTCTGGCAGACGCCAGAGGGTCGCCAGACCAAGGACGCGGTGCGATGGGCCCTCGAGTTGGGCTACCGCCACATCGACACGGCTCAGGGCTATGGCAACGAGGAGAGCGTCGGGGAGGGCTTTCGACAAAGCGGTCTGGACCGCGACGATGTCTTCATCACGACCAAGTTCTACCCGGGCTCAGACGACCCGGTTCGTGAGATCGAAGCGAGCCTCCAACGTCTGAGACTCGAGTACGTAGACCTCTACCTCGTGCATTGGCCTCAAGGTGGGCCAATCTGGGCCTGGGCCGGAATGGAGCGATCACAGAGCCTTGGCTATGCCCGCTCAATCGGCGTATCGAACTTCGATGTGACCGAGCTCGAACAGGTCTTCTCAGTCGCCACCTCATCTCCCGTCGCCAACCAGATCAATCTCAACCCCTTCAGCTATCGCAGGGAATTGGTCGAGGAGAATCGCCGCCGCGGCCTGGTCACCGAGGCCTACAGCCCACTCGGCACCGGTCGTCATCTCTCCAACTCCACCGTGCGAGAGATCGCGGACCGCCTGGACAAGTCCCCTGCGCAGGTCCTCATCCGCTGGGGCCTCCAGCACGCCTTCGTCGTGTTGGCCAAGTCGGAGCACCGTGAACGGATCGCCGAGAACGCCGGTGCCCTCGGTTTCTCGCTCTCGGAGCCGGAGATGACCGAGCTCGATCGCCTCGATGCCGGCTCGCGGCCAGGGGCCAGCGCTCGAGCAAAAGTGGTGGTGAACCTCGAGCGGCAATCCTCTTCGGGTTGTCAATCACGCGTTCGAGCGATGCCTAGGACCTGACTCTTGCGGTGGAGTGTCCGAAGAGAGGAAAGGCCAAGCACATGACGACGTATGCCGAGCTGGAGAACCTCACGGTGAAGTCCGCAGATGGACTGAGTTTCGCCTACCGCGACACCGGAGGAGACGGACGTCCCGTCGTTCTCTTCCAGCACTTCCGGGGCAATCTCGACAACTGGGATCCTGCACTGATCGATCTTCTCGCCGCGAACAGGCGAGTGATCACGTTCGACTACGAGGGAGTCGCAGGGTCCGAGGGGAACGTCGCGGACACGGTGGCCGGGATGGCTCTGGGTTCGCTGAGGTTCCTCGATGCCGTGAACCTCGAGCACGTCGATCTCCTCGGTTTCTCAATCGGGAGCTTCGTCGCCCAGGAGATCGCGCTCACCCGTCCTTCAGTTGTCAACCGGGTGGTCCTCGCCTCGGCCGCCCCGAAGGGCGCGCCCGACATGCACGGGTGGGCCGCCGACGTCGTCAGTGCGGTCGGCCAGCCCGAAACCTCCCCTGAGGAGTACGTCCGCGTCTTCTTCACGCCCTCCGAGGCGAGCGCGAGTGCCGGCCACGCCGCCCTTGGCCGGATGTACGCGCGGCAAGAGGACCGCGACACCCCGACGAGCTGGGACTGCCGTGTGGCCCAGTACGACGCCGTGTGTGAATGGGGGATGCCGAACCACGCGCTTCTCGAGAGAGTCAAGGCGATCACTATGCCTGTGTTCGTGGCAAACGGCGACAGCGACCCGATGATCCTCCCTCGCTACTCGTACCTGCTCGCTGGACTCCTTCCTGACGCGCTGGCTCAAGATCTACCCTGATGCCGCCCACGGATTCTTGTTCCAACACCACAGTGAATTCGCGGCGGACGTACACGAGTTCTTGAACTCCTGAAAGGAAGGAGCCGAGCGATGCCGGCAAGAGCGAGCGCAGAGTGGCACGGTGCGATTCGAACTGGTTCGGGCGAGTTCACCGCCGGCGACGCCATCAGCGGCGGCTATACGTACAAGTCACGGTTTGAAGGCGGACCCGGCTCGAACCCGGAACAGCTCCTCGGTGCTGCCCACGCCTCGTGCTTCTCGATGGCGCTGGCCAGTTTGCTCGAGAGTGCAGGCACGCCGGCCGAGCGCATCCACACCGACGCTGAGGTGACGATTCGGCTGGTGGACGGAACGCCCACCATCACCAAGATCGACCTGGCCACGGTCGGTGTGGTTCCGGGTGTCGAGGAGGTGGCCTTCAAGGAGCACGCGCTGAACGCAAAGGCCAACTGCCCGGTGAGCCGGGCCCTAGCCGGAGTCCCTGAGGTCAACCTGGCGGCCAGCCTCGAGAGCACGTGACGCCCGCAACCTGGCGACTCGAACGGGCTCGCCACGAGGCGAGTGATTGACCATGACGTGGCGTTCGAATAGCGCATTTGCGTGATGTGGATCTCCCGGGCTTCCGTCAGAGTCACGGCCTCGAGAGGGAACGGTCCGACATCCGCGTGCGAGATGCGTGTACCTGGGACCAGGACAGCCCTAAGGACGGAGAGCACATGGCAGATCAGACGGCATCGGAGATAGCGACCTACTTTCGGGTCTGTGGTGGAGCACGTGTTCGCTACGCGGACACCAAGGCGGACTCCGGCACGGTCATCCTCATGCTGGCGCCCTGGCCCGAGACCATCTGGGCGTTTCGGCGTATCTGGAGCCAGGTCACCACTGTCGGCAGGGTCGTGGCTGTCGACATGCCCGGGTTCGGCCACTCCGACCAGCCCGAGGAGCTGATCGCCCCCGATGCCTTGGGAGATTTCTTGGCTCACCTGATCGAGGAGTGGGACCTGGGAGCGCCGCACGTCGTTGGACCCGACGTTGGAACGGCGGCCGCACTCTTCTTGGCCGCACGATCACCAGAGAAGGTGACGAGCCTCTCCGTCGGAGGAGGAGCGGTGGCCTTTCCGGTCGAGGCGGGAGGAGCGCTCCAAGCGGTGATCGAGGCTCCGAGTCTGGAGGAGGTACGACAGCTCGACGCTCGAGCGAACATCAGTGCCGCTGACGAACTCGTCGCTCCTCAAGCCCTCGAGCCCGAGGTGCACGAGGACTACGTGAGCGCCTACGACCTCGGTCGCTTCGCCGAATCGGCACGCTTTGTTCGGCACTACCCAGTGCAGAACAAGGTGCTGGGCGATCTGCTGTCATCGATTGAGACGCCTGCCATGATCCTCGCCGGGGACCGCGACGACCTCGTGCCGTGGTCGAATAACCAGCTGCTGGCCGACACGCTGCCGAACAGCGTCGCGTATCGCCTTGACGCCGGTCACTTTGCGTGGGAGGAGGCATCCGGCGAGTACGGGCGCCTCGTTGCCGAATGGATCGCTGGAGGTTACAAGACCGACGCCGCTCGATAGCCTTTTCGGGGTGCCGGCCCTTTCACAATCCGTCGTGGCCACGTTGGAGATGGACACACGTGACGGAGGGAGCGCATCGGCATGAAGGTCACCATTGCGGGCGGACACGGCAAGGTCGCCCTTCGACTCACTCGATTGCTGGTGGCCGGTGGAGCCGACGTCGTCGGACTCATCCGCAACCCGGATCATGAACGTGACGTCCGCGTAGCCGGAGCATCGGCAACGGTCTGCGATCTCGAGCACGCAGGACTCGAAGAGATCGGCGTCGCTGTCTACGGCTCCGACGCCGTCGTCTTTGCGGCTGGAGCCGGCCCGGGGAGTGGTGCGGCGCGGAAGCTCACCATGGATAGGGACGGCGCCGTCAAACTCTTGGGCGCGACGGGGTCGTCGGACGTGTCGCGCGACGTCATGGTCAGCGGCGCCGGAGTCGAGAACCCACCGAGCGGCGATGAAGTGTTCGAGGTCTACCTGCGGGCCAAGGCAGAGGCCGACGCAGCGGTCGAGGCCAGCGATCTCGACTGGACGATCCTGCGACCGGGGGGATTGACCGAGGACGCCGGAACGGGGGGCGTCCGCATCGAGAGCACGCCCTTCAGCGGGCCCGTCTCACGTGATGACGTTGCGAGCGTCCTGGCCGCCTTGCTCGCCGACCGACGAAGTGTGGGGCGGATCCTCTATCTGAGCTCCGGATCCACGCGGATCGACGAGGCGCTCGACGGCGTGCTCACGTGACACGTCCGGAGGATCAATGACCCGGGTCGCGGAACCGTCCTTCCAGCACCAACCCCAACATGGATGAGCCGCCGGAACTGCGGCACAACGGACACTGGAGGATGGCTGTCTGGGCCCTCCGTGTGGGGTACATCGGTTTGGCGGGCATCATCGCGGGCCTCGTCGTGATGTTGGCGGGAGCCACGCCATGGGTTCTGGCCGTCGGTGTGATCGTCTGGCTCGCTGCCGTGGGGGTCACGTTGACGGGATTCCTCTGGGCTCGGCACGAGCTTCCCGAGCCGCGACCCCGCTTGTGGTCGATGCGGTTCATGCTCATCCACGACACCGTCCACGCCGCCCGGTCGTCGACCGAGCGGTCCTGAGGCTCCCGAGCATCGCAGGGCTCGTTCACAACGTGGCTCGCGATCGTCATGTCCTGAACCCGGTCAATGCCCGACGAGGAGGAGGTGCGGGCCGTAGAACACGGCATCGGCTTCGAGACTCGGATCGAGGCCTGCTCGACAAGGAGGTCCCGTCGTGTGATGGCCAATGCCGGCCCTGTCACCGGGCCAAGTGCTCGCCTTCCTCGCTACGACGCCGGAGCGATCGCCGTGATGACGACGAGGTTCCGGCGTGCGAACGGCACGGTGCGTTTTTCCACATCGGCAAAACCGGCGTTGGCAACCAACCGCACAAGCTCGGTCGCCCCTTGTTCTGTCAGCCCATGGCTGGCGCGGCCGCGAGCACCAGGTGTGACGGATCGTTCTGCCAGGATCAGGCGCCCACCTGGGGCGAGCACCCGAAGGGACTCCTTGAGACCTCGAGCGCGATCCCCCCAATGGTGCACCGACTGGATCGACCAGACGATGGTCACGCTCGCCGAGTCGAGCGGGATGCTCTCGGCGGTGCCCTCCTGGAATCTGATTCCATCCATGCGCTTCGCCAGGCTGACCAATCGGGCGAGCCGCAGCATCTGAGGGCTGGGATCGATCCCCACCGCCAGCGCGGCCCCTCCGCGCCGGTGCTCGTCGGACCGCCGTGCCGGGGCCACAACCCAGATCGACTACGACGTCGGTGGTCGAGAGCTCGGCCAGCCTTGACACTGCTCGTGCCAGGCCACCCCGGCCGAAGAGCATCGAGACGGCGAAGACGCCTTCGAAGACCTGGCCGTGCGGATGATGAAATCGGTGGTGCTCGGCTTCGGCCTCTGTCATCTGGTTCGTCTCTGCTCTCGGGGCAATATGGTCACACCGCCCGAACCGGTGGCGCGTCGTCCCGTCACGCCGCAGGCAGGCTCACGCTCGCCCTCCGCCGGAGATTGCCAGTCGTGGAGCTGTCAGTGGTGAGCGCCGCGGTGCCCTCAGTCCGCTGAGGCGACCGCCACGATCGTGTCGAGCGCGAGCCGAGGGGGCAGCACATGGCGAGCCGTGAACGTCGCCGCCTTGCGCATGGGTGTCGGACTGTTGTGGCCCGTGAACGAGATCTCCACCTTCGTGTAGCCGTTGGCCGCGAGCACGCGCCGGAGTGTGTCCTCGCAGTACCAGCACGTGTGCTGCGGGTGGACCTGGCCATGACCGCCCCAGCGGTATACGAAGCCTCCGACATAGAACACGTTCGGCGTCGTCAGGACCAGGCGTCCGCCGGGCGCCAGATGCCGTCGCACGCTGGTGAGGAAGCCGTGCACGTTGTCGAGGTGCTCAATCACCTCGCCGGCGAACACCGTGTCGAACCGCCGCCCGAGGTCGAAGTCCTGCGCGTCGGCCAGCTCGACGGCGTACCCCTCCGCCTGGAGCTTCCGGATGACCGGTTCATCGATGTCGATGCCGAAGTCGTCGGGGAAGCGCTCGGACAGAAGTCCGTGCAGCCAATCGGGCTTGCCGTAGCGGGAGGCGCACCCGATGTCGAGTACCGACTCGCCCCGGAGGAGGGGTAGCACGGCTTCGAAACGGTCCTGCAGGGTTCCGGCGCCCCATGCGCCTGACCCCCACTTGGGCTGAAGCGGATGACCCGTCGCCGGACCTTCGGAAGGAACGAGCACGGCGCTCTGGCTCGAACCAACTGTCTTGCTGCTCACGCGGCGCTCCCCCTCATTGTTGCTCCGATCTCTGTCTCGTGGTTCCCCTGGAGGGACCCCAGGGGTTCCTCCAGGGGGTCGACTCTACGGCAGCCCGTGACCCGCACTCGGCGGGAACGGGCGGCGCGGCTCGCCGACTCCGCCCGCCGTCGGCAGCGGAGCGCTCAGGCCTAGGCCTGCGTCTGGTGCGTGGCCAGCTGATACGTGAACGGGGCCACCGGGGGGACCAGCGTCGCCGTGCGGTGCCCCGACATCAAGGTGAGCGTGGTCCCGCCCGCGCCGACCTCGACCTGGGACGAGCCCAGCAGCGGGAATCCTCTCGACGTATGCGGGTTGATGATCCCGGCGAACACCGGATGCTGTCCGACGAGGCCCACGCTGACCCATGCTGCCCCCGGACCAGTCGCGATCGTCAACACGAATGCGCCTGCGTCGACGGTGTAGCTCGCCGTCTGCGGGCCCGAGGCGGTCGGGACGGCGAGAGGTGCTCCGGGGGCGGCCGCGTTCTGCGTCCCCGGTGACCCGCTCCCCTTCGCGCCGGAAGGATCGATGACACCCGCCTTCACCAGGCCGAGCACCCCCGCGCAGGCGAGCAAGGCGACGGCCGCGATGACGATGGCGGCGCGGATCAGACGCAGCCCCGCACCGTCCGACCGGCGACGCTCCTGAGGCCGGGTGCCCACGACCGGAGTCGGAGCCGTGTCTGCATAGATCGGGTCGCGAAAGGTGATCGCCCGAGGAGCAGCGGAGGTGTGCGCGGCGTCGGATCCCGGATGCACTCCCGAGTCCTGAGCCTGCACGTCCATGCCGCAGCTCCTGATCTCCTCATCACGTCCGCAAGCGGGACGACGTCACCACCCGACCGCTCATATCGAGCCGGGCAGACATAACGCTACCTCCGTGAATGCAGGGGAAACGCGCGCTCCCGGTTCACTCCCCGATTCAGCGCCCCGTGCTTCCGTCGAGGAGCTCTCGGGTGATGTCCATGTGGCCGACGTGGCGGCCGGTCTCCTCTATCAGGTGGTACACCGTCCAGCGCAGCGTGGTCGGGCGCATCGGGCCGGCCGAAGGCAGGTCGAAGGACGTGGCCCCGTCGAGCACGTGGTCGGCCGCCGCGGTCTCGGCGCGGTAGAAGGCGACGACGTCGTCGACCGACCAGTCGTCGGGCAGCTCGAACATGTGGGACCTCCAGCCCATGTCCATCTGTTCGCCGGCAAAGATCGCCCGTAGCCAGAGCCGCTCCGCATAGCCCAGGTGCACCACGATCACCCCCAGTGAGTTGGCCGTCGGTGCGGGTCGCCAACGGAGCTGGCGGTGGTCCAGGCCCTCGAGCTTGTCGATGGCGCTCTCCCTGAGGTAAGAGAGCCAGGCTCGCGCCATCGGCATCTCGTCGAGCGCTTCGGGCTCCGCAGGACGCGGCACACGAAGCGTCGGCGGCCGCTCCATTGGCACTACGGGGATCCGCTCGGCGCGACGGGTTGACTCGGTGGCGTCGGCGGTGTCGTCGGCGTCGTGGTCGTGGCTGTTCCGGGTCTGCCCGGAGTACGTGCCGCGCCCGGCGTTCCGGATGACGATCCCGGTGCGCTCGGATGCGCCACCGGAATATGGGGTGTGAGGCACTGCGCGTGGTACCAGTTGGCGAGGGTCACACCGTCGGCGGCCATGTGCGTGTTGTGGCCGAACGAAGCGAAGGCCCCGAGGAGCTGCGAGATCTTCGTCGCGCGAAACACGGTGGCCTTGACGTGCTCGACGTCGGCGACGAGGTGGTTCTCCGCTTCGCGAACCTTGGGCGGCGAGTGTCTGAGGGCCTTCTGCGCCGTGCCCTCCTTCTTGAGGTCCGCATCGAGCACGCGGCAGCATGCCCCTCTTGGACGGGTCCATGCGTCCCGACCTGAGCGAGGCGGCCAGGGCGAGCCCGAGGTGCGACCGGCTCGCCTGTTGCGCGTTGATGTCGCGGCAGAGCACGCCGTGCGGGACCGCGCCGTGCTTCGGCGCCTGGTGATGTGTGGGCGGCTGGTGGCTCGCGTCCGAGCTCGCGGCGAGGGCGCCTGCCGCCGGCAGGAGCCCGGAGGCCAGACCGAGGGCCGCCACGCTCAGCACCTGCGTCGCCCGTCGTCGCCTCACTTCCACCTCCGTCACCTCGGCGCCCCCGCCCGGCGGCACGTCGGCTCGCTCCCCACAGGATCCATTGGTTCTCGGTGCGTACCGGCGCCGAACCGGGCGCCCAGCGGGGCCGCCGGGCACGATCCTGGATCTGACGGCTCCAGCGACCGACGTTAACGTGATCGCCGAGAGAAACAGCGGACCGGCAGTAGACCCGGTCAGACCCGGTACGAGTGGACGCGGGAGAGAGCAGGGCTGTCGGGGGTGATGACGTGGAGGAGCTGAGCGGCCGCGTGGCCGTGGTGACCGGCGGAGCGAGCGGCATCGGTCGTGGCCTGGTCGCTGCGCTGCTCGAGGAGGGGGCGCGCGTCGTGGTCGCCGACGTGGAGGAACCGGTGCTCGATGTGGCGGTCAAGGAGCTCTCGGCGGAGGGCGACGTGCGTGGCGTCGTCACCGACGTCTCGGACCCCGCATCGGTCGAGGCCCTGGCCGAGGACGTGTTCGGCCAGGAAGGGGCGTGCCATCTGCTCTTCAACAACGCCGGCGTGACGTCGGGCGGGGGTGGGCGGCCTTGGGAGCAGGAGGCGAACGACTGGACCTGGTGCTTCTCGGTCAACGTCTTCGGCGTGGCCAACGGGATGCTCTCGTTCGTCCCGCGCATGATCGAGTCGGGTGAGCACGGTGTCGTGGTCAACACCTCGAGCACGGACGGCGGGATCGCGCCGGTGCCCTACGCGTCCGTCTACGCCTCGAGCAAGGCCGCCATCTCGTGCCTGACCGAGGCGCTGGCGCACCAGCTGGCCGCAGCGGACACCCAGCTCCGTGCCGCCGTGTTCTACCCCTCGGGAGGCCTGCTCGATACGGGTCTCTGGACGGCGCACCGCAACCGTCCCGCCGCGCTGGCCAGGGTGAAGCCGCGACCACCGGCACCGGGCACGACGTTCGAGGAGTTCCGGGTCCAGCTCGAGGCGTCCGGGCATCCCGCTGAGGTCATGGACCTGCGTGAGCTCGGGCGGTTCTGTGTGGCGGGGGTCAAGCGCGGCGACTTCATCATCGGTCACGATCTCGAGCGCGCCGCCGACCTGCTGCACCGGCGGGCCGACGCCATCGCGGCGGGTCAGCTCCCGCCGGCCGCTCTGACCTGATGGCGACGACCGCGGCCCGGGAGCGCTACACCGTCGTGTCCGCAGACGGGCACGCGGGCGCGGACCTCCGCGACTACAAGCCGTATCTGGCCTCACGCTGGCACGACGAGTTCGATGCGTGGGCGGCCCAGTACGTGAACCCCTACGCCGATCTCCTGGCGCCCATCGCCTACCGCAGCTGGGACAGCGCGCGGCGCCTGGCCGAGACCGAGTCCGACGGCATCGCGGCGGAGGTCCTCTTCCCGAACACGGTGCCCCCTTTCTTCGCCGAGGGGAACCTCGTCGCGCTGCCTCCGATGCCCGACGACTACGAGCGCCGCTGGGCCGGGGTCCAGGCGCACAACCGCTGGCTCGCCGACTTCTGCGGCGCGGCACCGGGGCGTCGCGCCGGCATCGTGCAGGTGTTCGCCAACGACATGGACGACGCGGTGTCGGAGATCCGCTGGGCGGCGTCCACGTTCGATCCCTTCGGGGGGATCCTGTTGCCGTCGGTCCCGCCCAACTCGCATCTGCCTCCCCTCTGGGAGGACCACTACGAGCCGCTGTGGCAGGTCTGCGCCGACCTGGACGTGCCCGTCAACATCCACGGCGGCAGTGCGCTGCCCGACTACGGGGAGCACGAGGCCGCCCGGGCGATGATGCTGATTGAGATCCCCTGGTTCAGCCACCGCTCGGTGTGGCACCTCATCTTCTCCGGCGTGCTCGAGCGTCATCCCGACCTCCGCTTCGCCGTCACCGAGCAGGGCGTCGCCTGGCTGCCTCGTGGCCTCGAGACGCTCGACTGGTTCTACGGCCGCATGACGCTGGCCGCCGCGGCCGAGGCCAAGTTCTTCGGGGCGGCTGCAGCGAACCTGACCATGACCCCGTCGGAGTACTTCGCCCGCAATTTCTGGATCGGCGCCTCGTTCCTCCGTCCCAGCGAAGCTCCGCTGTGCCGCGACCTCGGTGTGGACCATGTCATGTGGGGCGCCGACTACCCGCACTCCGAAGGGAGTTACCCCTACACCACCGAGGCCCTGCGCGTGGCCTTCGCCGACTACCCCGAGCCGGACGTCCGGGCCATGGTGGAAACGACTGCCGCGTCCTTCTACGGCTTCGACCTCGACCAGTTGCGGCCCCTGGCTGACCGGGTCGGCCCGCTGGTCTCCGACGTGGCGCAGCCCCTCGAGCCAGAGGACTGGCCGACGCAGACCACCTGCAACGCCTTCGACCCCACCCAGATCCTGCGCGCCTGGTGAGCAGAACCGACACGCTCACCGGCCTCGCGGCCCGCACCGGGAGGGGTCGTCCACACCGGTCCGCGCCGTTGCTGTGCCACAGTGTCGGAGGAAGGGAGGGACCATGCGGACAGTCACGCAGACAGTGAGGTACGGCGCCCGCGCCACGCAGGTGAACCGGGAGATCGAGGCCAAGAAGGCGGACATCTGGTCCGAGGCGGTGACCGCGGTCTACGAGACCGATCCGGAGATCGTTGCCGCCATCCTGCCCCCGCCGCTCGAGCCCGGTCCCCAGCCGCTCGTGCGCGTCACCATCACCCGGGTGGAGATGCCGGGGCTGCCCGTCTTCGGGGCCGGGTGGATCGGGGTCCAGGCCCGCCATGCGGACCGGGTGGGTGAGTACCCGATCTTCATGCCGATGACGACGGAGCAGTCGCTCATCGGCGGACGGGAGATCAACGGCGAGCCGAAGAAGCTGGCGGAGGTCGAGGTGGACCGCGCAGGGAGACCAGGTGTCGGCCCGCATCGCGCCGTATGGGTTCGGTGGTGTGCGAAATCACGGGACGGATCACCGGAACCAGGGAGAACTACGAAAGGGAGAAGACCGACTTCTGGTTCAAGCTCTCCCCGTCGTGCGAGGCTCCCGGCGTGCTCGACGCGGACCCGCTCCTCGTCTACGGCGAGAAGACCGAGCGGACCCGGGTGCACGAGACGATTGAGGGTGAGCTGATCCTGAAGGAGGCGCCACTCGACCCGGTCGCCGATCTGGTCGTCCGCCGCATGGTCGACTTGAACTGGACGGAGCGGGCCTCCACCCAGGTCGGCCGCGTCATCGGTCCGGTGCCGCGGTCGAACCTCGAGCCGTTCATCCACCAGCGCTACGACGACCTCTCGGTGCTGGGGGCACCGCGGTGAGCGACCGCTACACCATCATCTCCGCCGACGCGCACGCCGGACTGCCGTGTGAGGAGTATCGGCCCTACCTCGACGCCGCGTACTACGCCGCCTTCGACGAGTACCTGGCGGAGCGGCACGCCAACCGGGACCTCCAGCTCACGATGAATTACGACTACATCATGGGCTGGGAGACCGAGAACGAGGAAGGGTTGCGCGGCGCCTGGGACATGGAGCAGCGCGACAAGGAGCTCGACGCCGACGGCGTCACGGCCGAGGTGATGTTCGCCGACGCCGACGCGATCACGGGAATGGCGTCGCCGCCGTTCGGCGCGGGGCTCTCGGCCGGGGCCATCGCCGACCCCGAGCTCGCTTTCGCCGGGGCACGCGCCCACAACCGCTTCCTGGCCGAGATGTGCGCTCGCAGCCCCCAACGGCACGGCGGCATCGCGCTGGTGCCGATCACCCACGGGGTCGACCGTTCGGTGGCGGAGATCGAGTGGCTCGCCGCACAGCCGGGGATCCGCGGGATCATGGTGCCGACGATGTGGCACGACCACACGCCGTACAACCATCCGGACTACGACCCGGTCTGGGCGGCGTGCCAAGCGGCGGGCTTGCCCGTGCACACCCACTCCGGGGAGGCGCCGCAGGACGAGTACAACGAGAACATCGGCATCTACCTGGCGGAGGTCGTGTGGTGGGCGGCGCGCCCCATGTGGCACCTGCTCTTCTCGGGCGTCTTCGAACGGTTCCCGCGTCTCAAGTACGTGGTGACCGAGGCGGCTGCCTATTGGGCCGCCGACATGATGTGGAAGTGGGACCAGTACATGGGGGGCGGCCACACCACGAAGAAGATGGCCGCGCTGCTCAAGGGGAAGATCTCGAAGCTCCCGTCCGACTACTTCGGGGACAACATCTTCATCGGCGCCTCCACCATGTCCAAGGAGGAGATCAGGCGCCGCCACGTCCTCGGCTGCGACGTCGTCATGTGGGGGACCGACTACCCGCATCCAGAAGGCACCTGGCCGCACACCATGGAACGCCTGCGGGGCGACTTCGGCGGCATCCCGGTGGAGGACGCCCGAAAGCTCCTCGGCGAGACGGCGGCGCGCTGCTACGGCTTCGATCTCGACGCGCTGCGGCCCGTCGCCGAACGCATCGGGCCGACGCCGGCCGATCTGGGCCAGGATCCTTCACGGCGGACCGACCCCGAGGAGGTCCGCGCCGCCCGCTGGTGGAAGGACGAGTACCACGTGCAGCCGCCGGGCTGAGGACCGCCAGCCGTGAACGAGCAGCACCTGGTGTTCTGCGCCGGCGAGGACTGGCGCCGCATGGTCCAGGAGATGATCCTGCCCGAGGCCCTGCGCGGGGTGGAGCTCGGCGACGACGTCATCGAGGTCGGGCCCGGTCCGGGCTTCACGACCGACGTGCTGCGCACCAGGACGGCACGGCTCACCGCGGTCGAGATCGACACCCTGCTCGCCGCGACCTTGGCGCAACGCCTTGACGGCGGGAACGTCGACGTGGTGCTGGGGGATGCGACGGCGCTCGAGTTCGACGACGACCGCTTCAGCGGCGCAGCGTCGTTCCACATGCTTCATCACGTCGCGCCGGCCGCCCAGCAGGACCGGGTCTTCGGCGAGCTGGCACGGGTGCTCGTGCCCGGCGGGGTGCTCGTGGCGGCCGACAGCGGCTTCCGGGAGGAGACCGTCGCCTTCCACGAGGACGACACCTACAACCCGATCGAGCCCGAGGAACTCCCGTCCCGGCTGGCTGCGGCCGGCTTCGAAGGATTTGAAGTGCGCACCTACGACCTGGGCTGGGTCTGCACCGCTCGCGCCTCCGCCTGACCGAGGGGGCGGTCCGGTCCCCGGCCGAGATCCACCTGACAGCCCGGGTCCCGGCTCTGCGCACCGCCGGGTGCGACAATGCCCACCGTGCCGGTGCTGTTCGCCCTCCTGGCCGCATTCTCGAACGCGCTGAACGTCGTCACCCAGCACAAGGCCAGCATCGGGGACCCGGCCCACTCGAAGGGCTGGCGCTTCGTGCGCTACCTCTTCCTCAACCCGCTCTGGCTCTTCGGCTGGGTCGCACTCGCCGCCGCCTTCGTCTTCCAGGCGATCGCCCTTCACAACGGCAACATGTCCGTCGTCCAGCCCCTGCTCGTCACCGAGCTGGTCTTCGCCCTCGTGCTGCGGTGGGTGTGGGTCCACCAGGCGATCCGTGCGGTCACCTGGTGGGCGGCCGCCGTCGTGTGCGCCTCGCTGGCCACGTTCATCGCCATGTCCGAGCCCTCGGGGGGTGACAGTGTCCCCACCAGCGGGGCGTGGGTCTCGGCCGTCGCGGCGACCGCCGGGGTCGCAGCGTTGCTGACGCTGCTGGGGATGAGCGGCTCGCGCGGTCCGGCGGGCGGCGCTGACGGGCGCCGCGACGTCGGTGTTGTGGGCGCTGGTGGCCACGTTCATCAAGGCGACGACGGACACGCTGGCCCAGTTCGGCGTGGGCGGCATGTTCGCCCACTGGCCCGTCTATGCGCTCGCCGTCTCTGGGGCCACTGCCGAACTGCTCAACCAGATCGCGCTCCACGTTGGTCCGTTCGAGCGCGTCCCAGCCCTTCATCGTCGTCGTCGACCCGATCGTGAGCATCGGGCTGAGCGTGTGGATCTTCGGCGAGCACTTCGGTGCCGACCCACCGCGTCTGGCGGTGGCCTCGGCCGCCTTCGCCACCATGTGCGTGGCCGTCATCGTGCTGACCCGCACGGCACCCGCAACGATGGATCCGACGCCGGTCACCCCGGCTGTGGCGGGAACCTGACCGTGGCCCAGTTCCTCGCCGTCCTGGCCGCGTTCGCATTCGCCTTCGGAACAGTGCTCCAGCAGAAGGGCACGCTCGAGGTCCCCGAGGACGAGGCGGGTCGGTCCTTCCTGACCAACATCGTGCGGCGGCCCGTCTGGTTGGCCGGCGCCCTTTGCATGGGTCTCGGGTGGGTACTCCAGGCCATCGCGCTCGACAAGGGACCTCTCGTCGTGGTCCAGTCGCTCACCGCGCTGAGCCTCGTCTTCGCGCTGCCGATCGGAGCCCGGCTCACCGGCCAGGTGGTCGGCTTCAAGGTCGTCGCCGGTGCGGCCTCCATGGTGGCCGGGATCGTGCTGTTCCTCTCCGTCGGCTCGCCCACGCCGGGCACGTCCAAGCCGCCGGCTTCGGCCTGGTGGGGAGCGATCGCTTTCACCGTCGTCGTCGTCGTCATCGGCTTCCGGATCGGCCGTGACCGATCGGGCTCGGCCAAGGCCCTGCTCTTCGGTTCGGCCGCCGGCGTCTGTTACGCCATGCAGGCCTCGGTGACGAAGGTGTTCGTTCCGCTGGTGGGCAAGGGACTCGGGACCATCCTCAGCAGCTGGACCACGTACACGCTCATCGCTTCGGCTTTGGTGGGGTTGGGCCTTCAACAATCCGCCCTCCGCACCGGGGTCCTGGCTCCGGCCATGGCGTCAGCCAACGCATTGACGTTGTTCTTCAGCGTCGTGTTCGGCATCACCGTGTTCGGTGAGACCATCGCCGGCGGGGGCAGCCTCGGGCCGGCCATCTTCGGGCTCTTGCTGGCCCTGCTCGGGATCGTCCTGTTGGCCGGTGCGCCGCCGCCCCAAGGTGCCGACGTTCCCCGGAGGTCGACCCGTAGAACCTGAGTCAGCGTCTCGCGTCCTCCGCAACGTCGCGTGGAACTGGTCGGAGCACTGCGCTATAGCTCGCCGTCGGGGAAGAAGTCGACCCAGTTCGACTGCATGGCCGCGCCGTCGGCGACGATCGTGGCGCCCGAGACGTAGCGGGCAGCGGGGGAGATCAGGAACAGGATCATCGCCGCCATCTCGTCCGGGGTGCCGAGACGCACGGTCGTGCCCTCCGCCACCAGCTCTTCGGCCATCCCCTCCGGGGTTCGGCCGACCGGGGCCAGCTCGGACGCCGCCATCCCGGGGGTGGAGAAGATGCCGGGAACGAACGCGTTGACGGTGACACCGCGGCGCATCAGGTAGGGGGCGAGCGTCTTGGTCAGATTCACCACCCCGGCTCTGGCCGCGCCCGAGTGGGCGAACATCGGCGCACCGCGCTCGAGGGCGAACTGGTGCACCACGTTGACGATCGACCCGGTGCCGGCGGTGGCCATCGGGATCATGAAGCGCGACGTCATGTTCCACGTCCCGTTGAGGTTCAGGTCGACCACGGACCGCCAACCGTTGTCCGTGATGGCACTCGGTCGCGCCGGGAACTGCCCGCCGGCGTTGTTGACGAGCGCGTCCACCTTCCCGTAACGGCGGTAGACCTCGTCGCGCAGAGCCTCGACCACGGCGGGTTCGCGGATGTTGGTCGGGACCGACACGCAGCTGCCCCCGGCGGCTTGGATCGACTCGGCCACCTCCTCGAGGGTGGCCGCGGTGCGGCCGGCCACGACGGCGTGGCCGCCCAGGCGGGCGAAGGCGTGCGCGAGCTCGCGGCCGAGCCCGGTGCCGCCACCGGTGATGACCGCCACCTGTTCGTCGAAGAGGCCCTCCGCCAGCACCGAGACCGCCGGGCCCGGTGACCAGCTCGGGCTCACCCGGCGAAGTCCCAGCTCTCGCCCTTCTCGTAGTGGTGAAGAACGTTCTTCGCGATCAGGATGCGGTGGACCTCGTCGGGGCCGTCGGCCAGGCGGAGCGTGCGCGCGCCGAGGTACATCTGGGCCAGGGGAAGGTCGCTCGTGACTCCGGCCGCCCCCCACACCTGAATGGCCCGGTCCACGACACGGATGTAGGCGGCAGGGACGAAGACCTTGATCGCGCTGATCTCGGTCCGGGCCTGCGGATCGCCCGAGTCGACCTTCTCGGCGGCGTGGATGGTCATGAGCCGGGCCGACTGGAGGTCCATGTAGCTGTCCGCCACGAAGCCCTGCATGAACTGCTTGTCCTTGAGCAGGCCGCCGTGCACTTCGCGTGAGAGCAGGCGCTCGACCATGAGGTCGAAGGCGCGCCACATCTGGCCCACCGAGTTCATGCAGTGGAAGATGCGGCCTGCACCGAGGCGGTCCTGGGCAGCCTGGTGGCCCTGGCCGACCTCGCCGAGCAGATTCTTCACCGGCACGCGCACGTGGTCGTAGCGGACTTCGCAGTGGTCCGACGACGATCCGCCCCAGATCCCGATGCCGCGCTCGATGATCACGCCGGCTGTCGAGGTGGGCACGATCAGTTGGGCCATGCGTCCGGGGCCCTCCTCGTCCTTCGAATCCTTGACCCGGCACATGACGATGAAGAAGTCGGCGGCGAGGCCGTTGGAGGTGAACCACTTGTGCCCGTCGAGCACGTATTCGTCGCCGTCGCGCACCGCTGTGGTCTGGATCGAACGCGGGTCCGAGCCGGCGTTCTCGGGCTCCGTCATGGAGAAGCCCGACTGCATGGTGCCCTCGACGAGAGGGAGCAGCCACTTCTGCTTCTGCTCCTCGGTGCCGTACTTGACCAAGATCGTCTGGTTGCCCGAGTTCGGCGCCACCACGCCGAAGAGGGCGGCCGCCCCGACGGCGTAGGCCAGGATCTCGTTCATGTAGGCATGCGCCATGAAGTCGAGCCCCATGCCGCCGTACTCGGGCGGGAGGTGCGGCGCCCACAGCCCCTCGGCCTTGACCTTGTCCTCGATCTCGCGCCGGAGCGCCCGCGCCTCGGTGCGCTCGGCCTCGCTCGCCCCCGACCGCCGGGAATGCCAGAGGACGGCCTCGTTGGGCAGGATCTTCTCGTTGACGATGCGCGCCGTGCGAAGGCGGACGTCGTTGATGTGGTCGTTCAGTCCTGTGATGGGCGTGACGTTGATCGCCATGGGCTCTCCCTCGGCTCCTCGTGTCGCTGGTGTGTGCGCGCGAACCTTAGGGGGTCGGCCCCGGCCCGGCGACCCGACGCCGCCGTCGCGCCGTTCGGCCCGGCCCGCCTCGGCGGGCGTGCCCGTCTAGAGGTGCCGCTCAACCACGGTCTGCACGTAGAGCGCGAGGGGGAGCTGCCGTACCTCCTCCAGGGTGAACCATGCCACGGCGTCGGTGGTGCCGTCGCGCTCGGGTCGCAGCTCGCCCCGCCACGAGTCGACCCGGTACACGAGCCGCACCGTGTGGAGGCTTAAGCCATCTGGGAGCGTGCGAACGTCGGAGATGACGTCGAGAAACGTCCCGAGCTCGACGAGAAGCCCGGACTCCTCCTCGATCTCACGCACCAGCGACTCCTCGGGGCTCTCACCGTGCTGGACCCCGCCGCCGGGCAGGAACCAGCGGCCGCGCAGCGTCAGCGACGACGAAGCTCGGGCCAGGAGGAGTCGCCCGTCGTCGCGGCAGACTCCGTAGGCCGCGATGCGCTGGCGTCTGGTCTCGTCCGGCATCCAAGCATGGTGGTGCCTGACTCGGCCTGGCGCCAAGTCTGCCGGCCGCTACCCTGAGCCGCGGCGTCGGGGAGGGCTCGACGCCGTGCCGCCCTGCACGGAACGGCGACGAGGGAGGGAGGGCGTCGATGGACACGGCACAGGACACGGCAACGGAGCTCGAGGCGATCCGGCGTCTGAAATACGCCTACTTCCGCACGCTCGACCTCAAGCAGTTCGACGAACTGGGAATGCTCCTCACCGAGGACGCCACCGCGTCCTACGAAGACGGCAAGACGGTCCTCACCGGCCGTGAGGCCATTGTGGGCTGGCTGACGTCGGTGCTGGGCGACCCCGGCATGGTGACCGAGCACCACGGCCATCACCCCGAGATCGATTTCACCTCTGCACGCGAGGCCGCGGGCACCTGGTACCTCGAGGACCGGGTCATCGTGCCCGCCGCCGACCTCGAGATCGGAGGTACGGCCTTTTACTCCGACCGCTACCGGTTGACGGACGACGGCTGGCGCATCGCGCACACGGGCTACGTGCGCGTCTTCGAGGAGCACCGCACGCACTCCACGCTCGCGGTGCGCACGTTCAGGTCCCGCTTCGAGGCGCCGCCACCCTCCGGCTGAAGCTGCGGCTTCTCGCTCAGGTCGCTCAGGTCACTCGGTTCACTCAGGCCGCGTCTCGGGGCTGAAGGTGAAGCCCGGGTCGGACAGCGTGGTGGGCGCCAACGCCTCCTCAATCGACGCCACGAAGTCGGCAGAGAGCTCGACGTCGAGCGCCTTCACGTTCTCGGCGATCTGCTCCGGGCGGCTCGCGCCGACGATGGCGCTGCTGACGTTCTGGTTGCGGAGGACCCAGGCCAGCGCCACCGAGGCCGGCGTGTACCCGGCTTCACGGCACAGCGCGGCGTAGGCCTGCACGGGCTCGAGCACTTCGTCACGCATGAGCCAGCTGAGCTCCCCGCCCTCGGGTCCCGTCGCTCGCGATCCCTCGGGGGGCGCGGCGCCTCCGGGGAGGTACTTCCCCGTGAGAACGCCCTGGGCCAGCGGCGACCAGACGATCTGCCCGACGCCCTCCTTTTCGGAGAGCGGGACGACCTCGGACTCGATCACCCGCCAGATGAGCGAGTATTGGGGTTGGTTCGACACGATGCGGTCGAAGCCCATCTCGTCGGCCACCCGCAGCGCCTCTTCGATCTGCTCGGCCGTCCACTCCGACACGCCCACGTAGTGCACCTTGCCCTGGCGGACGAGGTCGTCGAACGCGCGCAGGGTCTCTTCCAGGGGTGCCTCGAAGTCGTAGCGGTGCGCCTGGTAGAGGTCGACGTGGTCGGTCTGGAGGCGCTTCAGCGACGCGTGCAGAGATTCGACGATGTGCTTGCGCGAGAGTCCGCGGTTGTTCGGATTGGGACCGGTCGGCCAGTACACCTTGGTGAAGATCTCGATGGAGTCGCGCGCCACGCCCTTGAGGGCACGGCCGAGCACCGACTCCGCCGCTCCCATGGCGTAGGCGTCGGCGGTGTCGAACGTCGTGATACCGGCGTCCAGCGCCGCCTTGACGCATGCGGCCGCGGTGTCCTCACCGATCTGGCTGCCGTGGGTGACCCAGTTTCCGTAAGAGAGCGCCGAGACCATCATGCCCGAGCCCCCGAGATGTCGGTAGTCCATGGCCCGGAGCGTATCCGGGCCTCGTACGCTCTTCCCGTGGAGAAAGAAGGCGTCCTGCACGTGCACCGCGGCTTGGACGTGCCACTCTCCGAGGTGACGTGGCGGGCGACGACGTCGGGCGGCCCCGGGGGCCAGCATGCCAACCGCACCTTGAGCCGGGTCGAAGTCGAGTTCGACGTCGCGGCCTCGAGCACGCTCGGCCCGCGCCAGCGCGCCCGCCTCCTCGAGCGCTACGGCGCCACGGTGCGGGCCGCAGCCGCCGAATCGCGCTCGCAAGCGCGTAACCGTGAGCGCGCCCTCGAGCGTCTGGCCTCCCGCATCCACGATGGCCTGCGCGTCGAGCCCGAACGGAGAGCCACACGTCCCACCGCGGCGTCTCGGGCACGGCGGGTGGAGGACAAACGCCGCCGCGCTCAGACCAAGCGCCGTCGGCAGTCCCCGCGTCCTGACGAGGACTGAGGCCATAGGCACCGATCCCGGGTCGGGGCTTCCGGGCATTCCGGGCCGGCCCTGGTCGGGCGACGATTCCGAGCCGCGCCACGGTTCCTCGCCCGGCCGCCCACGGGCTCAGCCGGCGAAGCCGAAGGACGCCAGCAACGGGCCGAGACCGCGCGTCGAGCCGTTCCAGGACCTCGGGGTCGTCCTCGGCCCCAGGCCCGCGCAACGCGGTCAGCGCGGCGAAACCCTGAGCGACCAACGTCGCGTCCTCGGTGGCCTCGTCGGCCGTCGCGTGCTCGATGCGGTGCGGGAACGGAGAACCGACGGTGAGGACGATCTCGCCCTTCTCGTCCGGCTCGCCTTCCATCACCGAGCGCGCCGCCTCGGCCGCCGCCGGACCCTCGATCTCCTCCCGGTTCGGCGCCTCCCACGACCCGGCGCCCCGGGCGGCCTTGATCAGGCCCGCCCCGCTCACCCGCGCCCAGCGCAAGCCGCGCACCTCTTCGAGCGGCAGAGCTGGGACGTTGAGGTTGAGCACCGTGCGCTTCGGCGAATCCATCAGGAGTGGAATGAGCGCCACGGCCAGGCCGGCCGCGGTCTCCCACGGGTCGGGGTCGACTCCGACACGCAGCGAGACGGCCAGCGCGCGGATGCCGAGTTGGCTCGCCGTGAGTGCCGCGCCCACCGTGCCCGAGTGGAGGATCGACCGGCCGACGTTCACGCCGTGGTTGATGCCCGAGACCACCACGTCGGGCCTCGGACCTACCGCACCGAGGGCACCGGCGATCACCGACAACGCCGGCGATGCGTCGAGCCCGTAGGCCTCCACCGCCTCGGCGCCCTCGACGACGGCCCGCTGGTAGGGGATCGTCGTGGTCTCGGTGACCGAGCCGACGGCGGCGCCCGCACCGCTGTAATTGGAGCTCGGGGCCACGACCACGATCTCGTGCGCGGCCGGCGCACCCGCGGTCACGACCGAGCGCCCGGGCCCGTCGGTCCACGCCACCAGGGCTCTGGTCAGTGCGGCCAGGCCTGGCGCCCCGACACCGTCGTCGTTGGTCACCAGGATCCTCACCGGTTCCGCACGCTACAGGGCCTGCTCGCAACGTCCGATTCGACCAGGCCCGACCCAGTCCCGACCCGGTCCCGACCGCCACGGGCCAGGTCTGCTTCAATTCGGTGCACCATGGCCCAGCGGACGCCCCGGATCTCGGTCGCCTCGCCGACCGGGCAGCAGTGGCGCATCGGTCACGGGCGGCAGGAGGTCGTGGTCTGCGAGGTCGGGGCGACCCTGCGGTGGTACGCGTCCCGCGGCGTGCCCGTCCTCGACGGCTTCGGGCCCGACGAATGGTCGCACTCCGGGCGCGGTCAGGTACTCGCGCCCTGGCCCAACCGGCTGGCCGACGGACGCTACGAGCTCAACGGGGTTCGTGCCCAGGCCGGGCTCGATGAGCCCGAGCGGCACAACGCCATCCACGGTCTCGTGCGGTGGCTGCCTTGGACGCTCCAGACCCGTCACCAGAACCAGGTCTCGCTCCGCCTGCAGCTGCATCCCTCGCCCGGGTATCCGTTCTCATTGCTCATGGAGCTCGAGTACCACGTCGGGCGCGAGGGTCTCACTGTCACCACGCGGGCGCAGTCGCTCGACGAGGGGTCCGTCCCGTTCGGTCTCGGCTTCCATCCGTATCTGACCGCGGGGACCGAGACGGTGGACGGGGCGATCTTGCGGGTGCCGGCGCGTCACACCCTCGACACCGACGACCGCGGCTTGCCCACGGGGGAGCTCACTGCGGTGGACGGAACCGAGCGCGACTTCACCACCTCGCGCTTCGTCGGTCCCGCCGTGCTCGATACCTGCTTCACCACCCTCGAGCGCGACACCGACGGCCGCGCCCGGGCGAGCCTCGATGCGCCAGGCGGGCGGACGGGTGCGACCCTTTGGGTGGACCAAGGATTTCCCTACCTCATGGTGTACACCGGGGACACGCTCCCGGAACTGCCGCGGCGTCGCCGCGCCGTGGCCATTGAGCCGATGACGTGCCCACCCAACGCCTTTCGCACCGGCAAGGACGTGGTTGACCTGCAACCGGGCCAGGAGTGGACGGCCCGCTGGGGCATCGTGCCCCGGTGAGCGGCCCGCTGGAGGGCCACGCCGTCGTCGTCACCGGCTCGTCGAGCGGCATCGGAGAGGCGACCGCGCGCGCCTTCGCCGCACTGGGCGCGGGCGTGCTCGTGAGCTCGAGTCGTTCGGTCGAGGCGGGCGAGGCGGTCGCTGCTTCGCTGCCGGACGCGCTCTACGCGCAGGGCGACATCGCCGAGCCTGAAACTCCGGCCCGGTTGGTGAGCGCCGCACTCGACCGCTGGGGCCGCCTCGACACGTTGGTGAACAACGCCGGGACGACCGCGCTGATCCCACATCACGACCTGGAGGCGGCGAACGTCGACGTCTGGCGGCGCATCTTCGAGGTCAACGTGTTCGGGACGTGGGCCATGTCGGTCGCGGCCATGCCGGCGCTGCGCGAAGCCGAGGGGTCCATCGTGAACGTGGCTTCGGTCGCCGGCGTGCGGCCGACGGGGTCCTCCATCCCGTACGCGTCGAGCAAGGCGGCGCTCAACCACATGACCAGGCTGGTGGCCAAGGTGGTCGGTCCTCAGGTGCGCGTGAACGCGGTGGCGCCCGGACTCATTGACACGCCGTGGACCGCGGACTGGGACCTGGTGCGCGAGGTCGTCCGGCAGGCCGCCCCGCTCCGGCGCTCGGGACGGCCAGAGGACGTGGCCGAAGTGGTGGTGTCCCTGGCTCGGGCGGCCTACGTCACCGGTCAAGTGGTGGTGGTGGACGGCGGCATGTCCCTGACCACGTGATGTCGCGCCCACGAGCGGCCGCGTGAACGCGTGGCCGCATGGACGCGTGGACGCGTGGCCGCGTGGACGTGTGGCCGCGTGGACCATGGTGTTGGAGCCCGCCTCAGCGGATCGGAGGGATGGCCCAGCGCACGGCGGCGGCCAAACCTCGCGTGAGCGGCGTCACCGCCGTGGTGTCGAGCAACAGCTCGACCGGGCCCGCGACACTCAAGCCGAGTTCGCGCCGGGCCCATCGGGGCAGCAACCCGATGGCGGCCGCCAGCACGAGCGCGTAGACGGCGCGTTCTTCGGGCCGTCGCGCCACTCCCTTCAGCAACCAGTCGAGCGTCGTTCGCGCCTGCGGTCCGGCATTGAGGTCGGGTCGCAGGCGCAGGAAGTAGGCCTCGAACTCGTCGGACGAGCGCGGGACCCACGTCGCACCGAGGGCGTACGCCACCGGCGCGACCTCGGCGTAGTACCGGTCGCACTGCGCTGGGCCGAGGACGGTCGTGCCGTAGCGCCTCGACGAGGCGAGGAAGCTCCACATCTCGGCCACGTGGATGAACGTCACCAGCTCGGGGTCGTCGGCCGAGTAGGCGCGGCCGTCGGGTGCCGTGCCCTTGACCCGCCGGTGGACCCGGCGCACCTGGTCGATGGCCGCCTCGGCCTCACTCACCGTTCCGAAGGTCGTGGCGGAGACGAAGTCTGCCGTCCGGCGCAGACGTCCGATCGGGTCTTCCCGGTAGCTCGAGTGCTGGGCCATTCCCGCCATGGCCAGGGGATGGAGCATCTGCATCATCAGCGCGCTCAGCCCACCGATCAGCATCGAGGGGAGATCGCCGTGGACGACGCGCGCCACCGAACCGGGCGCGAGGTACGCGGACGAGGGGTCGAGGGCGATGGGACCGGGCTCGCCGGCGATTCCGACGGCACGCCGGACGTTGCGGGCCACGTCCCGGCGAGCGGGCTCGGCCAAGCTCCCGACCAGGCGAAGCGGTGCGACGGCGACGGCGCCGCCGAGCGACGCGGCACGCTCGAGGGGGGAGGTTGGGCTCACGACCGCAAGCTTCGCATCCGCCGGCTCCGCCCGTCACGCGGTCGGTGCCCGCCCGGGCCGCGGGAACGTGGCAGAGTGCCACCGGTGCGCTTCGTCGTCTTCGGGGCCGGTGCAATCGGGGGAGCCGTCGGAGCACGGCTGTTCCAGCACGGCCACGACGTCTCCCTGGTAGCGCGCGGCGAACACGGGAACGCGCTCGCCACGAGGGGCCTTGTTCTCGAGGCACCCGAGGGTACGACGACCCTCGCCGTGCCCGCCGTCACCGACCCGGCGTCGCTGGGGTGGGGCGACGACAGCGTCGTCCTGATCGCGGTCAAGAGCCAGCACACCGAGGAGGTGCTGGCCGCGCTGGGAGACGCTCCCCGTGAGACTCCCGTCGTGTGCATGCAGAACGGGGTGAACAACGAGCGGCGGGCGCTCCGGCGCTTCCCCAACACCTACGGGATGTGCGTGATGTGCCCGGCCACGCAGCTCCGCGCCGGCGTGGTCCAGATCCACTCGGCCCCCATTTCCGGCATGCTCGATCTGGGCCGATACCCGTCGGGCATCGACGCCACCGGCCAAGCCATCGCCGAGACGATCGACGCGACCGAGTTCCAGTCAGTCGCTCGCGACGACATCATGCGCTGGAAGTACCGCAAGCTCCTCATGAACCTGGCCAATGCGGTGGAAGCATTGTGCGGGCCCGAGGGGCGTTTCAGTCCTCTGGCCGAGGCGGCCCGGCGGGAAGGCTCCGAGGTGCTCGAGGCGGCGGGCATCGACGTGGCCAGTGCCGAGGAAGACCGGGAACGGCGGGCCGACAACCTTCGCATTGCCGGCACCTCGTCGGGCGAATGGCGCGGCGGGTCAAGCTGGCAGAGCCTCGCCCGCGGCGCCGGTTCGATCGAGGCGGAGTATCTCAACGGGGAAATCGTGCTGCTTGGTCGGCTCCACGGCGTGCCGACTCCGGTGAACACCGTGCTCCAGGACGCGGCCGTCCGCGCCGCTCGGCGGAGCGATCCCCCGGGGACACAGAGCGTGGCCGAGCTCAGCGCACTGGCGGAGGTTCCGAGCGCCCATGCCGTCTGAACGCTCGACCGCTCTGGCCGAGGACTTCGCGGCAGCCAACCGGGACGTCGTGGACTTCGTCCGGTCGTGCTCCGACGCGGAGTGGGCGCTCGTGGTCCCGGGCGAACAGTGGCCGGTCGGCGTGCTGGTGCACCATATCGCCGAGGGTCACGAGCACGGTCTCCAATGGCTGACGCTGATGGCCCAGGGCGAGGCCGTCACCGACACCGCGGTCGGCATCGACCGGGACAATGCCGCGCATGCCACGCGTGCCGCGACGGTGGGTCGCGACGAGACCGTCGCTCTCCTCGAGGCCAACGCCGCGCCCCTCGAGCGCGCGCTTCGCTCGCTGAGCGACGAGGAGCTCGACCGGACGGCGTCCTTCGGACCGGCCGATGGGCGGGAGCTACCGACGGTGGCCCTCGCCGCAGTCGCGGCGCGCCACGCCCGCGAACACTTGGCCCACGCTCGTGCCGTCGTCGACGCGCAGAGGTGACCGAGAGACGTCAATCCGCGTGCAAGGCCACCTCGACCTCCGTGGCGGGGTCGGGCCGGCGCGGTCCGGGCGTCTCGATGTGGAGCTGGTGCACGGTGCCCGTAAAGGGAGCAGGAGGCCAGTAGGCCGGGGAGACGGGGAAGCCGACGTCTCGACCGAGACGAAGGCCGGCCCCGCCGTGCTGGAGAGCCAGCGGTAACATGCCCCGGACCTGAGTCGCGTCGACTTCAGCGCCGTCGATCTCCATGGTCATGCGGCCCGGATCCCCGTCGCTCCCGAGCGCGTAGGCCACAGCGATCTTGTGTGGCCCCGAAGTGAGCGGGTTTGTCATCGTCAGCTCGAGCGTGTCGACGGCGCGGGCGAAGGCGAACGAGACGATCCCTCTGGTGGCAAAGAGCGCATAGCCGCCGAACCAGTCGCCGAGCGCATAGATGACCCCGTCCGCCGCGGCGTCGTCGACGTCGACGCCGGCGGTCATGCGAAAGCCCCCCCAGAGCAGCGGAACCGACTCGTCCGTCACCGGTCCACCTCCGGGCAGGAACACACGGGAAGATCCGGCCGGCCAGGCCGGCGGGATGAACCCGCTGAAACGGTCCACCAGTCCGTCGGAGATGGGGAACACGTCGTTGCGCTCCGCCTCGGCGGTCCACAGGTCCGCCAACTGGCGGGCCCGCTCCGGCTCGTCCGAGGACCGGTCGACGGCTTCGGAGAAATCGGTCGTGAGGTCGAACAGCTCCCAGTGGTCCTGGTCGAAGGCGCGGCTCCCGACCGCCAGCTCCTCCTCGTCGAGGACACCCGTGCCGATGTGGTCGGTCGTGGCCTTCCAACCATCGTGGTAGATGGACCGCGAGCCCAACATCTCGAAGTACTGCGTCCGATGGACTTCTGGCGCTCCCGCGTCCTCGAGCACGGAGAGGAGGCTGACTCCGTCCAGGCGCTGTTGGGCGACCCCGTCGACTTCATCGGGGGGCTGCAGGCCGGCGGCGTCCATGATCGTCGGCATGAGGTCGATGGCGTGCGCGAACTGCGGCCTCGCCGCGCCAGGCGCCGCGATGCGGCCGGGCCAGCGGACGATCAACGGCGTGCGGGTCCCGCCGAGCCAGGTGTAGCGCTTCCACAGCTTGTGCGGCGTGTTGCCTGCCCATGCCCATCCCCAGGAGTAGTGGCAGTACGTCGTGAAACCGCCCCAGTCGTCGTAGTGCGCCAGGTTCTCGTCGACCGACTCGCGGAGGTGCGCCGTGAACCGGTGCTCGTTGAAGCTGCCGACGGTGCCTCCCTCCGCGCTCGCACCGTTGTCGGAGAAGACCATGAGCAGCGTGTCGTCCAGGACTCCGAGCCGCTCGAGCGAGGAGAGCAGCCGTCCGATCTCGGCGTCCGTGTGGGTGAGGAAACCAGCGAAGACCTCCTGTTGACGAGCCAGCATCCGCCGCTCGTCGGCCGAGAGGTCGGCCCAGGCCTGAACCCACGACGGCCGTTCCGTGAGGATGGTGCCCTCCGGCACGATTCCCGAGGAGACCTGACGGTCGAACACCTGCTCGCGCCACGCGTCCCATCCTTGGTCGAAGACACCGCGATACGGGTCGATCCACTCGGGCGCGACGTGATGCGGCGCGTGCATGGCGCCGAGGGCGAAGTAGAGGAAGAAGGGTTTCCCGGGGGCGGCCTGCTGCTGGTCCTGGACCATGCGGGCGGCTTGTTCCGACAGATCCTCGGTCAGGTGGTAGCCGTCCTCCGGCCGACGAGGAGGGTCGACGTAATGGTTGTCGGAGACGAGGTTGGGCGCCCAGTGGTTGGTGTCACCTTGCAGAAAGCCGTAGTAGCGCTCGAAACCGACCCCGAGCGGCCACGTGTCGAAGGGTCCCGCGGCCGAGCGCTCCCAGCGCGGGACGAGGTGCCACTTTCCGACGGCCAACGTCGAGTACCCGGCGTCGCGCAGGAGCCGGGGCAGTGGCACCGCCGTCTTGGGCAGCCGGGCGACGTAGCCGGGGAAACCCAACGGGATGTCGGCCAGGAAGCCCATGCCCACGGCGTGATGGTTGCGACCCGTGAAGAACGATGCCCTCGTGGGCGAGCACAGCGAGGTGACGTGGAAGCGGGTGAAGGGGGCGCCGTCGGTGGCGAGCGCGTCGAGATGCGGGGTGCCGATGTCGGATCCGAACGCGCCGAGATGTCCGAACCCGGTGTCGTCGAGCACGACGACGACGATGTTCGGTGCACCGGCGGGGGGCCTCGGTTGGATGGGAAATCGAGGGGTCGACTGGGGGGCGGTGAAGCCAATCTGCTGGGGCTCGTCCATCCGAAGAGGGTAGACGGGTCCACCGTCACGCCGCCCCTGGGCAGGGCTAACGTGGTGCCGATGCAGGGCCACCTCCCGGGACCGCCTCAGCCCCACTTCCCCGCCGGCCTCGCTCCGTTCGTGGGCTATCTGGCCACCCGGGAGCCGCGCCCGCTCGAGGATCGGCCTCCGGGTGAGCCCGGTTGGGCGGACGGTGGCGACTACTCGCTCGACCAGTTCGACGATCTCGGCGACTGGGAGCCGATGCATCGTCCCCTCGTCAAGGTGATGGCGGTGATCATCTCGTTCTCGCTCATGCTGGCCGGTCTCGGCACGGTGCTCGAGGTGGTGCTCGCCGGCCACTGAGCCAGGAGCGAGCCGCGGCGTGCGGGCGCTGCGAGCCATCTCGAGTCGAGCTCTCGGATGTCGAGTGGTGGTCCACGCGCGTTGTCCTGCGATCTCGACCCGGCCTGGCGTCAAGATGACCAAGGCAAAGTATCCGTGACATCGCCGCGACCGTCAGATGAATCTCTGGCCTGACATTCCCCCCGCCTCTTGAGTGCGAGATAAGAACAGCCATTTCCACACGCGGGCGAAATCTGGGCGAGAGGAATGCACGGTGATGAAATCTGACGCGCGTCGTTTCCGAGTACCGCGGCTCGTGAAGGGAGGTGTGGCCCTGGCGGTGCTCGCCGGCATCGCCCTCACTCCGCTCGCGCTGGCGTTGTCCTCGAATCCGGCGGCCGCGCAGCCACCTGGGACGACGGAGACGTCGACACCGTCATCATCGGCCAACCCGGCCGTCGTCGGTGAGTCGATCACGCTGTCGGCGACGGTGAGCGCGGACGACGGCGGCACTCCGACAGGGACCGTGGACTTCACGGACTCCGGTGGCGACCTCTGCACCGGAACGCTCGACCAGTCGAGCCCGGACGTCGCGAGCTGCACGTACATGCCGACGGGCGCCAACGCGGCCGACGGCGTCTCGGCCACCTACAGCGGCGACGACACCTACGGAGGCTCCTCGAGCCCGACGCCGCTGTCCCAGGAGGTCGACATGGACGGGACGTCGACGGCTCTGGACGTCTCGCCTGGCTCGCCCGTGGTCGGCCAGACGGTCACTCTCACCGCGACCGTCAGCGCCGACGTACCTGGCTCGGGCACGCCGACCGGCACCGTGACCTTCAGTGACGACGGGGGCACACTGTGCGATGGCCCGGTGACGCTCGCCGGTGGGATCGCGAGTTGCACGGTCAGTTATCCCTCCGTGACCACCGACGACTTCAGTGCCGACTACTCGGGCGACTCCAACTTCTCGAGCTCTTCGGGGACAAGCTCGGTCACCGTCGGCCAGGCCTCCACCTCGACGACCATCTCGCCGAGTGACGCCGCGCCGGTCGTGGGCGAGCCGGTCATCTACACGGCGACGGTGTCGGTGAACCCGCCCGGTGCCGGCACGCCCACGGGCACGGTCGACTTCAGCGGCGACGCGGGCCCCATCTGCACCGGCGTCGCCCTCAGCGGCTCGACGGCGACGTGCAGGACGACCTATGGGGCGCCCAGTTCTGATTCGGTCAGTGCCACCTACAACGGAGACTCGAACTTCTCGGGTAGCTCGAGCGCCTCGACGAACGTCACCATCGGCCAGGATGCCACGACGACGAGCGCGAGCGCGAGCCCGTCCTCGGTCGTGACCGGCCAGACCGTGACGCTCGAGCGCGACAGTGGCTGTTGTTGCTCCCGGCGCGGGCACCCCGACGGGGAGTGTCACCTTCTCCGACGCGTCCGGCCCGCTGTGTTCGGCAGCGCTGAATGCCTCGAGTCCCGACGTAGCCAGTTGCACCTATGCGCCGTCGAGCACGACGAGCGGTGACACCATCACGGCGAGCTACGCCGGCGACACAAACGACACCGACTCGAGCGCGACCACCACGGTGTCGGTGGGAACGGCGTCGACCACGACGGCACTCGCCGCGACGGCCTCGCCCGTCGTCGGCCAGACGGTCACCTACACGGCCACGGTCTCGGCCGTCCCCCCGGGCTCGGGCAACCCGACGGGCAGTGTCACCTTCACCCAGGGCTCGACCGCGCTCTGCTCGGCAGTACCGCTGAGCGCGACGAGCCCCGACACGGCGACGTGTTCGACTTCGTATCCCTCTCCCGCAACGGTGAGCATCAAGGCCGTCTTCACCGGCGACGGCGACTTCACTGCCTCCTCTTCGGGGACCAAGAGCGTGACCATCTCGAAGGGCTCGGTCACCGAGGGCCTCACCTCGACCGCCAATCCCATCGTCACCGGTCAGCAGTTCGTCATCACCGACACCATCGCCCCGGCCGCCCCGGCCCAGGGGTCGCCCAGCGGCATGGTCGTCTTCTCAATCTCAACGGCGGGGACGACTCCGTCCTGCCAGGGCTCTGACACCGTGGTCGTCTCCGCCGCGGGCAAGGCGACATGCATCCTTTCGGGCCTCAACCCATCGCAGTCCCCGCTCAGCGTTTCGGCGTCGTACTCGGGCGACTCGAACTTCAACGCGGCAGCGACCTCGAGTCCGTTCGTCGAGACGATCAACCTCGCCAATCCGTCAGTTTCGATCAGCGCCACGCAGAACCCGGTCTTCACCGGAGCGGCCGTGAACTTCGATGCCACCATCTCGGCCGCCGCCCCGGGCTCAACCTCTGGGGCCACACCCACGGGAACGCCGACGTGGACCATCACCGGAGCGCACAACACCAGCGTGAGCTGCACATCGACGTCGACCGGTACCAACGGGACCAACGAGACGGCGACGTGCAGTGTCGCCGCAGGCCAGCTGGTGTATGCCAACAATCCCTACATCGTCAAGGTCTCGTACCCCGGTGATGCCAACTACAACGCCGGCTCTGGGTCCTACCAAGAGAACGTGACGCTCGGGACTTCTAAGGTCAAGATCGCCGTCAGCCCACCGGCGGCCGCTGGGGGAACGGCGACGATCACCGCCACGGTGAAGGGCATCAAGGGCACCCCCTCTTCGCTCGGGACCCCGACTGGGAACGTGACCTTTGTCATCACCGACAAGCTCGGCAACCAGGTCGACTGCGCAGGGGGTTCCAACACCGCCACGCTCTCCTCGTCGGCCCAGGCCACGTGCACGACGGGTGCGCTCAGCCACTCGAAGTACTCCGTCTACGCCACCTACTCGGGGAGCGCGGACTACTACCCCAACACCTCCGCGACCGCCGAGTTCAGGGTGCCCGTGTAGCCGTTCTCGTCCCCAAACAAGCGAACGTACGGCAGGTCTTGGACCGTTTCGAGAAGTCGGAAGTTCACGTGGACGAGCGCGCGACCGTCACGAACCATAGACGCCGAGTGAAATGTTTGACGCGCCGAGGTCGCCCTGCAAGACTGCCGAGTCTGGCGATTCAAGAAGGGCGGTAGATCAACATGATCAAAAGACTGTCGCGGCTCGCGGCCGGGGCCTTTGTTGTGGCTCTGGGCGCTTCCACGCTCATCGCACAAGGGGGCGCGGGTGCCGCACCTCTCAGAACCACCGTGCACCCGAAATACGACGCGTTGCGCACCACGAGTGCGTCGGCCGGGGTGCAGCCCGCCTTGGCTGTACCGACCTGGAAATACAAGTTCACCTACCTCGGGACGCATTACAAGAACATCGTTTTCGTCGGCACCAAACCGTCGCTCGGAGCGGTGTCCACGAAGATCCCGGTCGACATCATCCCGGTCAAGATGACGTGCGACTCCCAGGTAAACGACCCGGACGTGTTGGGCAACAACGGGAACAACGCCGTGCAGCAGACCGTGGCCAGTCCGCTTTTCAACAAGAGCGTCACCTACACCGAGGGTGCGGCCACCGTGAAGACCCAGTACGAGGACGCCTTTCAGAAAGTCTCCTTGTGGAACAAGGGGGCCAGCGCGACGGGCTATCACGTTCTCTTCGGAACTCCGACGTTGAAGCCTGAAGTGTCGCTCTCCTGGACGTCTTCGTCTGGTCTATGTGCCAACTTCGCATACAACGGCGTCACCATCGTCGAGGCGTTCCAGAGCATTTTCGACTCCGACATCCAATCGGTGATCACGTCGGATGGCATTCCCGGGAACGTATTGCCGATCTTCGTCACCGCGAATTCGTTCCTCGCCGACAACTCGGGGAACTGCTGCATCGGCGGCTACCACGGCTACAACGGGGTCCAGACCTACTCCGACTACAACTACTTGACGACGTCCGGCGGCTTCAGCCAGGACGTCTCGGCGCTCAGCCACGAGCTGGGCGAGTGGATGGACGACCCGTACGTCAACAACAGCTCCACCAACAGCCCGCCGCAGGACCCGGCATCCTGTGCCACCAACGACGCGAATAACCCCAACCCTTTGTACGAGGTGGGCGATCCGCTCGAGGGCAATGCGAACTTCGGCGACTACGCCTACACCGTCGGCGGCTTCACCTGGCACTTGCAGGACCTGGTGACGCCGGAGTACTTCGGTGCTCCGTCAACGACATCGGCCAACCACGCGGAGACCTTCCAGGGTGGTTCCTACAGCGTGTGCCAGAACGGAGGCTGAGTCAGGCTCATGGACGTCGGCCCGACGGGGGGTGGGAGAAGGGAGCACCTCGTACGGCCGGCATCCTGAAGGACAGAATCAGATGACAGCGAGGCGCTGCGGGCGACGTTGCCGCAGCGCCTCGCCGCGCCAGCCGCGCCGCGTGTGCCAGGTTGGCGTATAGCCGAGTTCATTCTTCGGGAACTTGTTTGACGCACTGAAGCCCCCCTGTAAGACTGCCCGCACACTGGCGACTCAAGGAGGGCGGTAACACAATGTTCAAAAGGCTTTCGCGGCTCGCGGCCGGAGCCATGGTCGTGACACTGGGAGCGTCTGCGCTCATTGTGTCAGCGGGTGCGGGTGCGGGCGCAGCTGCACCGAGCATCAACGTCACACCCAAGTTCGCCGTCTTGCACACGGCGGGGCGCTCCGCCAAAAACGTGCAGCCGGCGTCGGGCCCACCGACCTTCAACTTCAAGTACGTGTACAAGAACGTCACGTACAACGAGACGTTCATCGGGACGAAGCCGAAGACCGGATCGTCCACGACCATCCCGGTCGACGTGATCCCGATCAAACTGACGTTGGGATCCACGGTCATGAACCCGAATTCGCCGATCGGTGGTGGCAACAGCGCCGTGCAGCAGACCCTGGCGAGCCCGCTCTTCAACAACAGCATCGACTACGTCCAAGGCGGGACGGACCTTGGGAAGACTCAGTACGAGGACGCATTCGAGCGAGCTGCCTTGTGGAAGAAAGTGAAGAAGAACACGACCGCCGGGGGCTATCACGTCCTCTTCGGTACTCCGACCGTCGAGCCTCTGCAATCGGTGACCGTGCCCAACTCCGAAGGCGTCGTGGCCACTGCCTTCGGCACCACCGTGATCGTGGCCAACATCAATTGGTTCGACCCGATCGTCCAAGGGATGATGTCGTCGCTCGGCGTTCCGGCGTCGACGCTTCCGATCTTCGTCGTCGTCAACTCGTACCTCTCCGACAACTCGGGGACTTCGGGCTGCTGCATCGGCGGCTACCACAACTACAACGGCACGCAGACGTATTCCGAGTTCTCTTACATCACCACGCCGGGCGCTTTCTCCCAGGACGTGTCCGCGTTGAGCCACGAGCTCGGTGAGTGGGTCGACGACCCGTTTACCAACAACACCGACGTGCCGGCATCCTGCGCCACCCACGGCAACGACCAGAGGATCTACGAGGTGGGCGACCCGCTCGAGATCGACGCGAACTACGGCGACTACCCCTACACCGTCGGTGGGTTCACCTGGCACCTCCAGGACTTGGTGCTTCCGCCCTACTTCGGGGCTGCGACCTCGACGTCGGTCAACGGATGGACCACCTTCCAGGGCACGTCCCTCTCGGTGTGCCAGAACGGAGGCTGAGCGACCGGCAGATGCCGGCCCGAGGGAATCCCTCACGGGAAGTGCCCGAGGGTTCGGTTTCGACCGGACACACGACGACCGGACACACGACAGCAACCCAAGACCACAGTTGACGGCGAGGCGCTGCGGGCGAGATTGCCGCAGCGCCTCGCCGCGTCAACGGCGCCGTGCCCTTCGGGCCGACACACCACCGAGCACGGCGAGGGCGGCCACGCCGAGGACGACGACCGCGACAACGACCGGTGTCGAGATGCCTCCGCTCCCACTGGGCGCGGCGACGGGCGCGGCCACCGTGGCGCGGGTCGTGGTCGTCGGAAGGGCCGGGTTCGTCGGGGAGCGCACGGGGAAGGCGACGATCCGGTCATCCGTGGGGGCCAACATGAGACCGTCCCCGACCGCGGGGGTCGGGAAGTGGTTGGCCGGGGCACTGATATGAGCCTCTTCTCGCACGGCGCCTGTGGCGGGGTCGAGGCCTGAGAGCACTCCGTCCTGACTCATGGTCCACACCAGACCAGCGGCGACGATGGGCGGCCCACCGCCAGTCGGAGAGCGCCAGAGGACGGAGACGCCGAGAGGCGACGCCGACGCCCGCACGGCGATGATGCCCCCCAGGCACGGCAGATAGACCGTGGTCCCGACCTCCGCCGAGCCGCCGTCGATGTCGTCGCCGCAGCCCGACGCGAGCGTCGCCTCCTGCCCTCCGATTCCGCCGAGGGCAGATGCGTTCAGGAGGTACACGACGCTGGATTTGCCGGCCACGACCACCTGGCCGTTCGCGAGCAGCGCCGGCGCGGTCGACAGGTCGAGGTCCTGCGCGTTGAGGGCGGCCCATGACCTCGGGGCGAAGTACTGCATGAGCGCCATCGACGGGGACAGCTCCAGCACCGCGTCGCTGTCGTCGTACGGGTGGGCCGACGACGTCACCGAGCCGTTGCCCGTGCTCACCCAGACGTCGCCGCTGCTGTCCACCACGGGCGCGGCACCGCCCATCCAGACCGCACCTTGCGACTCGCCCGCCGCACTGTCGACGGTGAAGACCTCTGGCACGCCTCCCGCCTCGCTCACCGAGACGACGCGCCCCCGGTACCTGGCGCAGTCGCCGTAGTTGCCGCCGAAGCCGAAGACCACGCGCCCCTCGTCGAGCGTCAGACCGGTGCGCTGGAGCAGGGCCGAGGGTTCCGACCCCGCCGGGTCGACGTTCTGGTCGAGCTCGGTCCGTCCGTCGCCCGTGTCCAGACCGACCAGCATGTGCGCAGGCGCGCCGTGAACCAGCTCGTCGGCGACCACGAAGATCTCGGACCGTGCTGGGTCGATCACCGGAGTCCCGGTGATGCCGACTGTGGGGGAGATATTTCCGCACGGGAGATCGCCGGCCGGGACGGGCCTGCCCAGGTGGACCGACCACAGGACCGTACCGTTCGTGGCCGACAAGGCGTCCACGGTGTCGTTCTCGGTTGCCACGAAGACCCGGCCGTCGAAGTCGAGGGGTTCGCCGTAGAGCTGTCCGTCGAGAGTGGGCGAGGTCCAGGCCGGCGCCGCCACGTCGACCGACGACACCGAGCGAGGCGCCACGCCAGACCCGAGGGTGTCGCCGTGGTACACCGTCCACGACGGGCCGGGCACGGTCGGCACGCCCGCCCGCGCCACGGGGGCGCCGGCGAGACCCACCGCGACGGCCGCCACCGACGCTGTGCTCACCGCGAGTGCTCCCAGGCGTGCGGCGACGGCTCCTCTCATGTCCCTCCTCGCTGCTTCTGGGAGATCCCTGCTGCCGCGCAC
This sequence comes from uncultured Acidimicrobiaceae bacterium, assembly GCA_963824445.1. Lineage (GTDB taxonomy): Bacteria > Actinomycetota > Acidimicrobiia > Acidimicrobiales > RAAP-2 > Bog-473. Next base: position 990,257 of record CAWGPG010000008.1, read on the forward strand.
GCCGCGGCGAACCGACCGGCGCAGAGCTGACCGATCCGGACGGTGCCGTCGCGCACCACCGTCGACTTGATGTTCCTTGCCGTCACCCACACCGGCGGGAGCACGACCGAGGGCACCCGCACCTGTGCGGTGGCGTCTTCGGTCGTCCCGTTCACGAGTGAGCGGGGCGGTAGTGCTCCGGCGCGAACGTAGAGGGCGAGCGCGACAGCGGCTTGTGCTTCTGCCACTACGGGTTCGTAGACCGTCCCACACAGATAACCGGTGAGGATGTCGTCGACCGCGGGCACCGTCGCGCCGAGCCCGGCCGCCGGGAAGGCCTTCGGACGCGTGTGGTGCGACTTCAGCGCGGTGACGATTCCCGGCCCGGTCTCGGGGTTGGCGATGAGCGCAGCGTTGACGTCGTGATGAGCGCTGAGGATCGAACGGAATTCCGTTGCGGTGTCGACCGTCCCCGGCGGCGGGCTCACCGTCGTCCACCGGCCCGTCTTGACGAGAGGATGCAGCACTTCGTCGTAGCCCTTGGCGACCCGCGCCGCCGTGCCGTCCGAGTTGTAGGCCTCCAACACGACGACGTGTGCCTTCGCCACGTGCCATGCCGCCGCGCAATCCACGAGCCCACGACCCATGAGCTTTCCCTCCTGCACGGGGTCGAATCCCACCTCGTAGGACCGGCTACCTGCAGGCGTCAGGCTGTCGTAGTCGACCACCGGTATCCGGTGCGAAGTGGCGAATGCCTCGATCTGCGCACCGACGCCCGAATTGATGGGATCGAGCACAATGACCCGTGCACCGTGCGAGACGTCCCTCACCACGTCGGCGTACTGGGTCGCGTCGCTCCCTCCGGCGGACTGAACGACGTAGCGGCTCGGCGGCACGCCGGCGCTCCGCAGTGCGCGCGCGACGACCGCCGTGTCGCCGCCGGCGGTCACGTCGGCCTTGGGGACATCGGACCCGGGGAGTACGACAGCGACCGTGCCCTGACCTGCTTTCGCCAGCGGCTCGAATTGCGCCATGACGGCGAAATCGGCGCCGAACTCGGAGGCGGAGACCCCGGTGGGACCCACCACGCGGGTGCGGGTGACCGACCCCGTGGCGGCCTCGGACGGGAGCGCGCTCGCGGAGACGGCCAGGGCGCAGCACGTCAGCACGCCGGCGAGGAGGCGCGCCCAGCAGCGCAGCGGTCCCGCCACGTGGAGGTGCACGACGACTCCTTCTCTCGGGTTCTCTCGGCTGGGGAGACCGCTCGGGCCCCCGCGTTCGGCGTCCAGCCCTTATCCGGCCGCCGGGCGACCGGATGCGCCGTGACAGACCGGCGGGCTGCCGGGTCCCGACGTTCCCGACTCTATTGAGAACGCGAACCCGGACCCAGTCGGCCACCGAACGAGGCGCCGAAACCGAAAGTCGAGGTCTTCTGTCCCTCTGCTCGTACTCAGCCGGCGCCGGTGGCCTCGGCCCAGGCCGCCGCTCCGGAGAGCCCGGCGTCGTCGCCCAGCTCCGAGCGGACGATGTTGAGACCACCAGGGCGACGGGCCGGGCGGGCGTACAGCTCGTCGAGCACCGCGGTGAAGAACTCCGGTTGGCGGCCGAGGCCTCCACCGATCACGACGGTATCGGGGTAGAAGGACATCACGAGGTTGGCCACGCCCGCGGCGCAGGCCACGACCGCCGACTGCCAGATCTCGACCGCCAGCGAGTCGCCTTCCAGTGCCGCGGTCTCGATGCCGCGGGCGTCGAGGTCACCGAGGCCTCGCTCCCGTGAGAGTCGGGCCAGGCCGCTGCCCGACCCCAGCTCCTCGAGGGTGGCCGGTTCGCCGGCCCGCCAGGCGCGCCAGTCGATCACGGTGTGCCCCAGCTCCGCCGCCGAGCGCCTCCCGCGGAGAAGCCGTCGTCCATGGAGGACTCCGGCGCCGATTCCGGTCGAGATCGTCAGGTAGGCGACGTCGGTCCCGTCTCGCCCGGCGCCGAAGTAGGCCTCGCCCACGGCTGCCAGATCGGCGTCGTTGGCGATGCTGACGCGCAGCCCACCGAGCCGCTCCGAGAGCACCTCCTCGTTGAGTTGCTCCGGCCATTCCCGAGGCAGATTGGGCGCGAAGAGGAGCCGCCCGGCCGTGTAGTCGATCCCTCCGGGCAGGCCGATGACCGCGTGCGACACCCGGTCCTGTCCGAACTCCACCGCGGTGGAGGCGATGAGCTCCACCAGCGCCGCCGGCGCCTCGGCGTGCCTGGGTGTGGGCTCCGTGCGCCGGTGCAACACCGAGCCGTCGCTGTGGACCAGCGCCGCTCGCATGTGGGTCCCGCCGATGTCGGCGGCCAGGACGCCTCCCACTGTGGCGCCACTCTGTTGCATCGAGTCGGACCGGTCGTGCCGAGAAGCGATCACCATGGCGTGACTTTGTACTCCTCGGGCGCGCAGTCGATCAGGCTGACCAGCTCGGGCTCCGTGAGGAGGCCCGTCTGGGACCCGATCTCCTGCACGACGCTCATGGCGTTCACCGGCGCCCGGGCCAAGGCCTCGGTGAGCGGGCGGCCCTGCGCCAGCGCGGCCACGAGCGCGCAGGAGAAGGCGTCCCCCGCCCCGGTGCGCTCGAGAGGCGGGGCCGGGTCCGGGTAGGCCGGCACGTGGTAGCGATGCAGGCCGTCGGACGCATAGGCGCCTTCTGCGCCGTCGGTGATGACGACCGTCCTCGGTCCCAGGCGGTGAAGCCGGGACAGCAGGTCCCCGACGTCGGCGTGGTCGCCGCCCCCGATCTCGACGGCCTCCTCCCGATTGCAGATCAAGAGATTCGCCCTCCGATACAGGCATGCGAGCGGTCCAGCGCCCAGGGCGATCTGGAAGGTTCCTGGCTGGAAGGCGAAGCGCACGGAGGGCTCGCCTTCGAGCCACGTGGCGATCCTCTTGTAGTAGGCCGGAGCGTCTGAGCCGACCGAGCTCAGGTAGACCCAGCGCGGGACCTCTCTCGGACTGAGGTCGGGCCAGTGGTAGTCGTAGATCTCGTGATGCACCAGGATCGTCCGATCGGAACCGAACCACAGGACGAAGTTGCGGTTGCTCGGCTGGCCGGGGTCGAAGCGGACCAGGTGGGTGTCGACCCCCTCTCGGGCGAGAGCCGCCGTCATGTCCCGGCCGATCTGATCCGTTCCGACGTGCGCCGCCAGAGCGGTGGTCAGTCCGAGTCGGGCGAACCCGACAGCCGCGTTGGCGGCGTTGCCTCCCGCCTCGACGGTGAGCGCGAACTCGAACGGGACCTTGGCGCCGAAGGGCAGGTCCATCCACCTGCCCTCCTCGTCGTGGTGGAGCCGGATCTCACGTGGGTCGAGTCGGATGAAGACATCGGTCGCGGCGTCCCCGATGCTCAACACCTCCCATTGCGCATCGAGGCCGACTGATGACACCACGCGCTCCGTCAGCACCGCGATGCGGACCGGTCGGCGGCAGCCCCGGTCACAGCCGGCGTCACGTCGTCGAGGGTCCGTCCGGTCCGTAGCCGCCGCTGCGCAAGAGTCGCCGCAGGCTGGCCAACTCTTCGGCGCTCACGTCCTTGTGGCGCGGTCGTTCGAAGGACTCGGAATGGCGCCCGATCGTGACGCGGTAGTCGCCGCGATGGGTCTCCTGCACGGTGGCGACGGCGTTGAGGAGAGAGAGCACCGCATGCCACTCGATGTTGTGACTGAGCGGATGGCGGAAGATGTGGGCCATCGTGTCCCGCTGGTGACTGTTCAGATGGTCGGGCGCTCCCACGTCCACTCCTCTCGTCGCTGGTTGTCGCCTGTCGGCGCCGGCCGCAAGGCATGACATCCTGGCACGGACCGCCCATCAGTCGAAGTCCCGGCGGAGCCCCAGGCGGCGTGCCGCCGCGGCCAGGGCTGGCCTCGCACGCGGATCGGCGACCTCGTCGACGAGTTGCTGGGCCTGGGCGTGCTGGGCGTGTCCCCAGAGGACCGCGCATCCGTGCTCGCTGACCACGGCTGAATGTTGGAAGGAGGTGACCGGGTTGGTGAGCACCGGCACGATGGTCGAGGAGTCGGTCTTCTCGTGCCAGGCCCGGAGCGCGACCACGGCGTGGCCCCCTGGAGAGTGGAGTGCACCTGAGACGAAGTCGGGTTGGCCGCCGAACCCTGAGTGGATGTGCTCGTCAACGAAGCTCGCGTTGGCCTGGGCGAACAGGTCCACTTGCATCGCACCGTTCACCGAGAGCATCGATGGGTGAGCGGCGATCCGGGCCGGATCATTGACAATCTCCGTCCTGACCATCTCCAGACGCGGGTTCGAGTCCGCCCAACGGTAGAGATCGGGGGAGCCGGAGAGGAACGACGTCACGACCGGATGCTCCGGGTCGAGCGCGCCGGCGCGGTCGAGCTCTACGACGCTGTCGCTGATCATCTCGGACCAGACGCGGAGATGGTGACGTTCCGACATCATCGCTGCGGCCACGCTCGGGATCTGCCCGATTCCGAGCTGCAGGGTCGATCCGTCCGCCGCGAACCCTGCCACCCTCTCGCCGATCATCGAGGCCACGTCGTCCGGCGGTGCCTGGTCCGGCGAGGGCAAGGGCTGGTCTACCTCGAGCGCGAGGTCGATGTCGTCGAGGGCCACTTCGCTGTCGCCGAACGTATACGGCATGTGGGGGTTCATCTGGGCCACGACCGTTCCACCCCGTGCGCGGGCGCGCTCTACCGCCGCGGGGAGCACGTTGACCTCCACTCCGAGCGAGACGGTGCCCGAGCGCGGCAGGGACGTATGCAGCAGCACGGCGTCCACGGGACAGGCCGACTCGAAGAGGCACGGCACCAGTGAAAGCCGAATCGGTAGGTACTCGAGCAACGGGTCGTGGCGCATTCCCGGGCCGACGAACGGCGTCTCGCAGACGAAGGTCGGGTGGTCCCCGAACGGGTACCGGGAGTTGAGCTGGAACACCCGGCAGCGCTCACGTGCCAGGGCCAAGGCCTGTACGAGCGTGACTGGAGTGGCGTAGTTGCCTGAGATCACGACGCGTGGCTCGGGTCCGGCGAGTGCGCGGAATTGCTGCACCACCTGCTCGAACGTGGCCGTCCGCACCCGATCACACCCCTCCGGGCTCATAGTCGATCGCACGGCCGGGCCACTCCATGGGCACGCGCCGATCGAACACCTCTCCACGATGCCCGCTCCGGCCAGACCGGGTGTAGAGCCGAAGGTCATGGCGACGGAGGGAGGTTGGTGGGGGTGGAGAGGGACGATCGTGAGCCGCCAGCACGGCGGAGGTCGCCACGCTCGTTGGCACTCAGGCCCGCCGGCGGCCCGCTTCCGTGGTCGGGGGCAGGCCGGAGAGGGCACGCTGGAGCGCAGGTTCGACGGCAGGTGCCAAGAACGACGCGTACGTCTGTGTGATGTGGTTGTCGTCGCGGTAGACGGTGAGGTTGTCGACCATCGTGGCGCATGTGGTTGCGGCGCAGAACCACGGACGAGTGTCGAGGTACGTCCCACCGTTCGCCGTGACGACCGACTGCTCTGCGACGATACCGCTCGGGTTGAGCCCCACCGCGGCAGGCACGGTGCAGGCGCCGGCGGTGGTGAGGTGCGCCGAGAGACAGCCCGGCACGTCGAAGGGCGGCTTTGGCACGGGACCGATGACCATTACCTGGGCGCCGGTCGAACGGATCGCCGTCACCTCCTTGCCCATGCCGGAGAGCCAGACGGGACTGAACGGCGTGAACCCGTAGATGCTGGTGTAGTGGCGCGCCACGCCCAGCACCACGAGGGCCGGATGGATGGCCTGAATCTGGTCGAGCACGTTCTGTTGCCACTCGTCGCACTCGGTGAACGTGCGACCCAGCACCGGGCTGATGATCGGGAGCGGGAACGGCGGGCAGGTTGCCTTGGTCCAGGTGATCAGGCGCCATCCGAATTGGTGAGCCGCCGCATCCAGTGCCGGGAACCACATGGCGGCATGTGAGTCGCCGAACAGGACGACCGTCTTCGGGGAGTTTGGGTCGCCGAAGACGCACGGCTGGAGCGTGGCGTCGGTGTAGCTGTCGAGGCAGCCGTCCACGAACACCGGTGGTTCGTCCGCGTCGGCGTCGGGAAGGCTTGGCTCGAGGTTCGCCGGCACGTCGTTCTCGCCGAGCGAGCGTGTCACCTGTTGGTTGATCGCCTGGGTCTGCCGCACTTCTTGCTCGAGTTCGAGGTTCGTCACCGCGGACCCCGATTTGGATGCTGCCGTTGCGACCGCAGCACTCTTCGTTGCGGCGCGTACCGCGGCCGATGCCACGGGAGCATGGCCGGTTCCCTCCAGGCTGGGCAGTGAAAGCGCCGCCAGGACGCAGGCCGCGATGGCCGCGCCCGAGAGGACGGCACCGAGGCGAAGGCTGCGGCGGTTGTCGGAGGTGAACCAGCGCGAGCTCCTGACGGGCCGTTCGACCAGGACGAAGGTGGCCAGGGCGACGAGCAAGCTGAGCGTGGCAACCGCCAGGTTCTGGGGTAGAGACAGAGTGTGCCCCACCACCGCCGGGGCCAGGATGAGCATCGGCCAGTGCCACAGGTACCACGAGTACGAGACGCGGCCGATCACCTGCAAGGGAGACGTGCTCAGGACGCGATCTGCTCCTGTGCGCGCCCGCGGACCACAGCCGGCGGCGATGATGGCCGCAGCACCGAGCACCGGGACCAGCGCCGCCGTCCCGGGGAATGGTGTCGATGGCGTGAACGCGAGGATCGACCATGCCACCGCCCCCAGCCCCAGCCAGCCCAGCACGAGCCGACCTCGCCGGCGCCCGATGGCAGGCGCCCCGAGAGCGACGAGTCCTCCCACGGCGAGCTCCCACGCACGGGTGGGCAGCGAGAAGAAGGCCCAGGGCTGCGAGGCATTGGTCAGCCAGACGGAGAAGGCGAACGACGTCACGGCGATGACGGCGAGCACGGCGGTCGCGGCGCCTCGAGCGGCGCGGGCCCGCCGGGCCCGCCGGGCCCGCCGGGCCCGCCGGGCCATCGTCGCCACGACGAGCACTGCCGGCCACAGCAGGTAGAACTGCTCTTCCACGCCGAGCGACCAGTACTGTTGGAAAGGCGACGGCGCAGCCGACGCGGTGAGATAATTGGTCTGGAGGAGCGCGAAGCGGTAGTTGCCCACGTAGAGCGCGCACGCCACTCCGTCCTTGAGGTTGGCTTTGGCCGTCAACGGCGGCAACAGCGCGGCTGTGGCCAGCGCCGTCACGGCGAGGACGAGGAAGGACGCCGGGAGCAGGCGGCGAATGCGCCGGCTGTAAAAACCCGAGAACGAGACCGTTCCTCGTTCGCTGACTTCGCGGAAGAGATGATCGGTGATCAGGTAGCCCGAGATCACGAAGAACACATCGACGCCGACGTACCCGCCCGAGAAGATGCCGACGTGAGCGTGGTACAAGACAACCGCGAGGATGGCGACGGCCCGGAGACCCTCGATGTCCTTGCGGAATGTGCGCCGCCTCCGGCGCCGGGCTGCCGGAGCACGACCCTGCCGCGCCGTCAGCAGCTGGTCGACTCCGGCGTCCACCTCGATGGCGAACGTAGCACCGGCCGCCCCGGTGGCCATGGACACTTCCTGGCGGCAGACGATCCTCGTTCCGGACGCGCTGGCCGGGTATACGGCGACGGGGGAGACTGCATCCGGCGCCTACACACGGGCACCGAAGGAGGGGCAGTGTGAGGTTCCTCGACCGGGCGGACGCCGGCCGTCGGCTGGCGGAAGCGGTTCGGTCGGTCCCTGGCGGCGGCGATGCCGACGTCGTCCTCGGCCTTCCTCGCGGCGGCGTTCCGGTCGCCGACGAAGTGGCGCGCATCCTCGGGTCGAGCCTCGACGTCGTCGTGGTGCGAAAGTTGGGGGTGCCCTTCCAGCCCGAGCTGGCGATGGGTGCGATCGGCGAGAACGGGGTCCGTGTCGAGAATCCCGAGGTGATTCACGCCTGCGGGCTCGACTCGCTCCATCTGGACGCGGCTGAACAGCGCGAGCGCCCAGAGTTGGAGCGTCGGGCGCGGGCCTACCGGGCCGGACGTCCCCGGGTCGATCTCGCGGGCAAGGCCGTTCTCATCGTCGACGATGGGATCGCGACCGGCTCGACCGCGCGCGCTGCCTGCGCCGTGGCCCGGGCTCTCGGTGCCCGACGCGTGACCGTCGCCGCACCGGTCGCCTCCACCCGCGCCGCGGCAGAGCTTTCTGTGGTCGCGGAGCGTGTGGTCGTGGTCCTCACTCCGGAACCCTTCCGGGCCGTCGGCGAGTGGTACGACGACTTCACCCAGACGACCGACGACGAGGTGGTTCGGGCGCTGAAGGCAGCTGTGAGGATGGAAGGGTGACGAGCACATCGTGACGGACGGCGTCGACGTGCCGTCTGGCGCCGGACGGCCCGCCCCTGGGGCAGCCGGGGTCTCAGGCGAGCCGACCAAGTCGACCGAGCCCACCGAGCCCGTCCCGAGGACGCCCGCGTTGCGCCTGCACCGTTGGTCCGACCGGGCGATCGTCGCGGTCGCACTGATCGCGCTCTTCTCGGGATTCGGGCAGTTCAGTGTGGTCGCCGCGCTCGGCGATGTGTCGAAGCAGTTGGGCCACGTCGCTTCTGGCGCGTCCATCGCCGACAAGGTCGGCCTTTCGGGAACGAGTCTGGGCATCGGCCTCGCCGTGATCCGCCTGGCCTCGCTGGGGAGCCTCCCGCTGATCGGTATCGCAGACCGTCTCGGGCGACGACGGGTGATCCTGGCGGTGACGGTGACCGGGCTCGCCTTCACCGCGATCGCCGCGCTCAGCCCCGCCTATTGGTGGTTCGTCGTCGTGTTCGCGTTCGGCCGACCGCTTCTCAGCGCGACCAACACGCTGGCGGGGGTGATGGCGGCCGAGGGTACGGGTACGACCGATCGGGCTGCCGCGGTGGCGCTCGTGGCCGCGGGATACGGCGTCGGAGCCGGTCTCTCTGCGATCATTCACAGTCTGGCCTCCGGTGCCTTGGGGTTTCGGGGCGTCTTCGCTCTGGCGGTCGTGCCCTTGGTCGCCGTCTTCGCGCTGCGGAGCTGGGTGGAGGAGCCGAGCCGCTTCACGATCGAAGAGGCAGCGACCGATCACCCCACGCCGGTCCTCGCGGCGGTGGAGGCACCGTACGGCGGCCGCGTGCTGGTGCTGGCCCTCATCGCGTTCGCCCTCTCGGTGATCACCGGTCCGGCCAATAGTTTCGTCTTCCTCTACGCCCAGGACGTCTTGCACCAACCAGGCGGGTGGACGGCCCTGATGGTGGTGGGGGCGGGCGCCTCTGGCCTCGTCGGGCTGCTGATGGGACGGTGGCTGGCGGACCGCATCGGACGTAGGCCGACGTGCGCCTTCGCGTTCGTGGCGGCGGCGCTGTGTGGAACCGTCGCCTACTTGGGAGGGAGCCCGGCACTCGTCGTGGGCTATATCTGCGGCGTGTTCAGCGGAGGTCTGCTCGCCCCAGGGGTGGGATCGTTGTTGACCGAGCTCTTCCCGACTTCGGTGCGCGCCTCGGCCGCGGGGTGGTGGACGGTGGCGGGCGTACTGGGTGCTGTCGGTGGGCTGGTCGCCTTCGGAGCGGTGGCGGACGTGGGCAACCGCTTCGCCGAAGCGGCTGCTCTGACCTTCCTGCCGGCCGCGCTCGGTGCCGTGCTCTTCTGGTTTCTGCCCGAGACGCGTGGCACTGAGCCCGAAGACCTGTGGCCCGGCTCGGCTCCGTGAGCCCGGTGCTGACGCGCCATCGATATTGGGTGATGTTGGGGTGGCGTTGGCGATGCCGATCGTGGAACCCTGAGGAGCCGTGACTCGGACTCGAAGGATCGTGGTGTGCGATGGAGACGAGACCGGCCAGGAGCTCTTGGATCAGGCGCTCCGCGTGCTCGACCCGCGGGTCCTCGGTTTCGACGTCTCGCTCGAGCACTTCGACCTGTCGCTCGAGAACCGGCGTCGGACGTCGAACGGGGTGGTGTACGACGCTGCGGCCGCCATGCGGGCGACTGGTTTGGGGTTGAAGGCCGCCACGGTGACTCCGGAGGGGGCGGACGACGTCGGGAGCCCCAACCGCATCTTGCGCGAGGGGGTCGGAGGATCGGTCATCGTTCGCACCGGCCGACGCATCCCAGGCGTTACGCCACCAGCGTCGGTGGTCCACCCCATCGTGGTCGTCCGCATGGCCGTCGGGGACGCGTACGGAGCCGAGGAGGGAAGGAGCGGAGAAGCCGGGTCGGCGGGGGAGCAGGCATGGAGGACCGAGCGCATCGATCGCTCGGTGTGCCGGTCCGTCGCCGAGTACTCGTTCCGTCTCGCCTCCGAGCTGGGTGCCTGCGTTTACGGCGGCCCGAAGTGGACGGTGTCCGCCGTCTACGAGGGAATGTTGAAAGAGGAGATGGACCGCGCCGCGCGGCGGCATCCCAGTGTCCTCTACCGGCCGACGTTGATCGACGCTGCCTACGCCGGCTTGGTCAGCGAATCTGGTGGGTCACCGCTCGTCGTACCAGCGCTCAACCGTGACGGTGACTGCCTCTCCGATCTGGTGCTCGCGCTGTTCGGATCCATCGCCGGCGCGGAGTCGGTGTTACCGCGCTCGACGAGGATCTGCGCCCGGTCGTGGCCATGGCCGAGGCGCCGCACGGCACTGCGCCGACGCTCGAGGGCAAGGACGTGGCGAATCCGATGGCGATGCTCCTCGCCTGCGCCGCCGTGCTCGACCACGCGGCGCGAGGCGATCCGGACGTGTTGTGCGCCGCAGCCGGCATCAGATCGGCCACACTCGGTGCCGCCGCAGACGGCATTCGCACCTTCGACCTCGGAGGCGACGCTTCCACCTCCGGTCTGGTCGACGAGGTTCTGGTACGCCTCGCCGTACTGCGTTCGTCCGTCGAGCCGTAGGGCTCACTGACGGCAAGACCAGCTCCCGCCTCGTCGCCCGCTCCGGGACGAGAACGCGTGCGCCCGAGGAATCAGGTGCATCGGTCAGCCAGCACGACTCAGTTGAGCGCGACCGGAGCGAACAGGTCCCCGTGCTCGGCGAGCCGCTGCAGCACGTCGTCGGTGGTGAAACGGAGGACGGAGGGGTCGTCTGATTTCGCGCACGCCGCAACCTCGGCCAAGGTCACCGGGGTGGAGACAGTGGGTTCGGGCCGCGCCCGTACCGAGTAGGCGCTGACCGTGGTCTTGGCGGGGTGGTTCTGGCTCCAGTCGATGAGTACCCGGCCGTGGCGCAGGGATTTGCGCATGTTCGACACGATGAGTTCAGGCCGTGACGACTCCAGCCGGCGGGCAATGTCGTACGCGTGGTTTCGCAGCGTCTCCCAGGAGGTCCGCGGCGCGGCTCTCACGTAGAGCTGGAGACCTTTGGAACCGCTCGTCTTGGCACACGGCTCGAATCCCTCCTTTTCGAGCTCGCGGGCGACGAGTGCAGCGACGACGCAGCACTCGACGATCGTCGTTCCTTCGCCGGGGTCGAGATCGAAGACCATGAGGTCGGGCGGCGCCGGAAGATTGCGGCGCCGGCCGATGTGCCACAGCGGCACGTGGAACTCGATGGTCCCCAAATTGGCCGCCCAGGCGATTGTCGGAAGATCGCTCGCCACGACGTACTGGATTTCGCCTCGCGGCTCGCTCGACGGAATGGTCACCGATCGCACCCACGCGGGTGCATGAGACGGGATGTGCTTCTCGAAGAAGGACTTGCCTTCGACACCGTCGGGGAACCGCTTCATCGTCAGCGGTCGGTCGGCCACGTGCGCCAGCATCACGTCGGCCACCCTGACGTAGTAGTCGACGAGCTGGCCTTTGGTGAAGCCAGTGGCAGGGAACAACACCTTCTCCAGGTTGGTGACGGTGAGCTCTCTGCCCCCGATGGTCGTACGGGTGGAGGTTTTCGTCTTCGTACCGGGCCTCCGCGGTCTCGATTGATTCCGACCACCCTCGCCTCCGGCCTTGGTGCGACCTGAGTCGTTCTTGATGGTCCCGCCCTTCTCCTTCGTGGCGTCCTGTTCCACGACAACCTCCTGAGGCGCTTTGTCCATTCGCAGACCCTTCCAAGTCGGGTGGCGGAGCCTGCCTGCCGGTGTCCAGTCGGAGTAGCCGACCTCCCCGACCAGCTTCGGCCGCACGAAGTGGGGGGCCTCGCCGTTCGGCAAGGGATCGTCGAAAGGGTTCTCGCTGGTGGCGAGCGGGCGGAGTTCACCGAGCAGCTCGTGTCGGGCTCGCTCGCTGAACCCCGTGCCGACCTTGCCGACGTAGCGAAGGCCGGAGGAGGAGGGGATTCCGAGAAGGAGCGCTCCGAGATCCCCGGATCGCTCGCCCCGTCCGTCGGTCCAACCACCCACGAGGACCTCTTGGGTCAGCGTCGACTTGACCTTGACCCAATCGAGACTGCGCCGGCCCGGTCGGTACGGTGATTTCCGTCGTTTGGCCACGACACCCTCGAGCCCGTTGGCCGCGGTGCCGGCCAGGACGTCGGCTCCGGCCACCCCGCGGAACGACTCAGTCGTAATGAACCCGGGGCCGGTGAGGTCCAATGACTCGAGAAGTTTCCTGCGGTCGTCGTAGGGCTCGTCGAGTCGCAGTCGGCCGTCGAGGTAGAGCACGTCGAACGCGACGAAGCTCACAGGGTCCGCCGCGGCGCGGCGCCTTGCGTCCCGCCCGTCTCGCACGTGGAGGCGGTGCTGCAGCCGGGCAAAGCTCGGACGGCCGTCATCGTCGAGCGCCACGACCTCGCCGTCGAGCACGCACGTTGTCATGCCGAGGTGCTTCCCGACTTCGGCCAGCTCCGGGAACGACGAGGTCACGTCCAGGTCGTTCCGGCTCAGGGCGCGAACGCGGCCTCCTTCGACGTAGAGGATCGCTCTGACGCCGTCCCATTTGATTTCGTAGGCCCAGCCCGCGTCGTCCTCAGGGAGCAGACCGGGCGTGGCGAGCATGGGTCGCAGGGATTCGGGCATCGGATCGGTGCGGATGGAGGGACCGTGTCGGTGGATCATCCAGTTGCGGTCCTTCGTCTGGAACAGCACGAAGCTGTCGGACACCTTGGACCCGTGGAGCGCGAACTTGACCTCGGAATCCGTCCACTTCTCCGCGTCGTAGTGGCCACGGTCCCAGATCGTCATCTTCCCGCCTCCATACTCGCCCTTGGGGATCTCACCCTCGAAGGTCGCGTATTCGAGGGGGTGGTCCTCTGTGTGGACGGCGAGATGGTTCTGCTTGGGCGTGTCGGGCAACCCCTTGGGCAGAGCCCAGGAGACCAGCACGCCTTCACGTTCGAGTCGCAGGTCCCAATGGAGACTTCGCGCATGATGTTCCTGGATCACGAAACGCTGCTTTCGGGGAGCGCTTGACCGCCCGCTGTCCCATGGGTTCGGGAGTCCGACCGGGTCGCCTCTTGGCGCGGTAGGTCTCGAGGTCGCCTTTCTCCTTGGCCCCAGCTCGTCGCGACGGCACCGGATCTCACGGTACCGGGCCTGGTGGACGTGGGTTACACGCGCAGCCGGGAACGTCATGTGGTGGTCACGGATTCGCGCCGGCGCGACCGGCATCCGGTACGCGACGGGCACCTGGTCGGGAGAAGAATGAGCGTGATCCGGGGTCAGTACGAGAATTCGATCGCGTCGCGGTAGCTCGGCTGACCGTCAGTTGACCCGACTACCCGCGGCTTGTGGTCTCGTACCGACTCCACGAAATTCGGATGAACGGCTCTCCGAGACATGCCGCGGCCTTCATAGAATCTGATGGCGTTGAGATTGTCGTCCGTGGTGATGAGCCAGAGCCGAAGCCCATTTCTGTCGGCCACGACCTTTACCGCACCGAGAAGCGCCGATCCGACCCCTGCAGACCTTCTCAGGCTGTTGAGGGTGACAATCTCGCACTCCTGATCGGTGATGCGATAGGTCACGGCCCCCACGAGTTGACGGCGATTCACGGCGACGAACCCAGGCAAACGGGTCGGGTCGTGGGCCCCGGAGATGCTCACCACCGGAAGTCCCCACTCCTGCTCCAGCAGTTGAGCGAGCCATTCACGGTGGCTCGTCTCAATCGGTTTCACCTGCACATCTTCATTGTGCCGCTCGCGCGCCATTTGTGCTCGGGGTGTCGCCGACGTTCACGCCCGTTCGAAGTCCGCCGCCGTCTCGATGCTCGATGCCCGTCCGACGACGCGGACCCAGACAGGTACCGACCGCTGTCATCACTTCAACATGCGTGCGAGAGTTCCTGCATTTCGAGCGCTGCGAGTTCCGCCTGCCCTTGTGGGGTCGGATGGATGCCGTCGAAGTAGACCCAAGCTGGATTTTCATATTCGATGCGGCCCCAATCGAGAACTCGCACATTTGTGTGCGTTTGGGCGAGTTTCTCGATACTCGAGTCGATCTGAGCCGCGACCGGACCAGCGCGCGGGGAAACAGTGACGTAGATGACGCATGCCGCGGGTGAGACGGTTTTCCATTCCGCAAGGAACGGCTGAGGCCAGGCGGCATTCCGCGCGCCGGCATCGTCGGTTCCCAGCTCGATCACCCATGCCCAGGGTTGTTGCTGAGCAAGGTTTGCGACATCGTTCTGCGCTTGTCCGATTTTGGCGCCCGGTGTTGCCTTGATCGTGGGCTGATAACCGCTGTCTTGGAGGGCGGTAGAAATTGCGGATCGACTCAATGCGCTGATGGAGTCACCCACGACGTAGACCGCGGGCCGGCTCGTGACGTCTTCCCACAGCCAGGCGGCGAGACCAGCGAGAACAGCCAGCGCGGAACCCACGATCGCAACTCGGCGCAACAGGTCGGGACGCACCTCGGTTGGCGAATCGCGCACTGTCGTGGCTCCGGATGCGGATCCCTCTCTCACGAGTACCATTCGGTCCAAATACCCAACTTCTGCCGTGTTCCACGGTGTTTTGCACTCAAGTACCGGCAAGAGAACGGATCGGCGCCAATTCGTCCAACGGGTCGCAATTTTGTGCGCGAACAATGCTCTCTTCGGCGTTGCCGTTTTCCTTGGATTTGCGATGGCTACGGAGGAACGTCCATGGCTGCTGGCCGACCACAGATCAAATTCTTCGACTTCGGCCAGGAGCGGTGAACTTCAGTGCACGACGTTGCGGGGAGCGTTCGCTCCGCCAGAGGATGGGTCAAGGTCTCGCGTGTTCAGGCGGCCCGGTTGCGAAGCCGAGATTCACGCATTCTTGGGCACCTCACGGAACGGTCTTCCTTTGTCGTGTGATGGATCCTTTGGTAGTCCGAGGATCCTCTCGGCCAAGATGTTGCGTTGGATCTGGTCCGTCCCGCCAGCGATTGACTGTCCGGGTACGGAGACGAAGATCTCAGTGATGAGTCCGTCCATCGGAGCATCCGCACCGGCAAGCATTCCCGACGCGCCCACGATCAAGCTGTGGCACTCGGAGGCTTCTCGAGCGATCACGCTGCTGGCGAGCTTTCCGAGCGATCCTTCGGGCCCGGGCGGGCGGCCCGCAGCACGAGCCGCCGCAGCTCGCTCGGCGGTCCATCGCGCCGAACGAGCGAGCGAAAGTACCCTGGCGATCTCCCCTCCGACAAGCGGATCGTCATCGCGTCCCATGGCGGTGGCCCGGCTCTTGAGGAGATCCGCCCTACCCGCGCGCTGCGGGTACCACTTGTGCGGCTCGGATGCGGCACGTTGTTCGTGCGTGGCTTGTTGCCAAACAGTGCTCTGCGGGTCACGCCGAACGGTTGTCCGTCGAGACGGAGCGAGCCGGCGCTCATGGGCGAGGGTGGTGAGAGCGACACTCCATCCCGCGTTCAACGTCCCGATCACGAAATCTCTATGGACGCGCGCCCCGTCCATGAAGACTTCGTTGAACGAAGCGTGACCGTTCATCTGGCGAAGGGGTCTCACTTCGATACCTGCTTGGTGCATGGGCAGTACGAAGTACGTGATCCCTTGATGTTTGGGTGCGTCCCAGTTCGTGCGGGCGAGCAGCAGGCCGTAGTCGGCGTGAGCCGCACCGGTGTTCCAAACCTTTTGGCCGGACACGGTCCACTCGTCGCCGTCCAGCATCGCCCGAGTCGTCAAGCCGGCCAGATCTGACCCAGCTCCGGGCTCAGAGAAGAGTTGGCACCACACGATCTCGGCGACCGCGGTCGGGCGTAGGAAGCGGTTTTTGAGCTCTTCGGACCCATGTTCGAGCAGCGTTGGCACGGCGAGGTGCATTCCGACGGATTCTGGAACCCCGGGAACACCCTCCGTCTCGAGGATCTCTGACACCAGGTTCGCCAGATGGGGCGGAAGGTCGAGACCGCCGTACTGCGTAGGCCAGCCGGCGATACCCCATCCGGACTCGACGAGCAGCCGACGCCACTCGAGCAAGGTGAGTTCAGGATCCCAATGTTCTGATACCCAGGCCCTGACCTCGGATTGGACCGCCTTTTCGTGTGTCGGGTCGAGAACTGTCTTCGCCGGCGTGGGCGGAGACTCGGTCGCGGAGCGTCTCGAATCCACCGTCCGCATTCTGTTCGATCCCGGTGTCGACTTCCACCGCCAATCCGACCGGGCTCCTCACCTGGCTCGAGATCGGAGCGTGCGAAGAGCCCCGGTGTCGGCCGTTCTCGAACGTCGGCTGATCAGAGATGGAAAGCCCTTCGGAACCACCAATCCGTAGGGGACGCCTCGTCCCCTGAGCTCAAAGCTTCAGAAGGTCACTCGTCGGTTGAGGGGGGATACCCGAAAAGACCGGCTCACGTTTCTCGAGGAAGGCTCGCGGCCCTTCCTCGGCATCACCGCTCCGCATCACTTCGGTGCCCAATCGCATCTCGATTTCGAACGCCTGCACCTCGGGCAGGCAATCGGTGCGACGCAGGCTCGCCAGAATGGCCTTGACCGACAGTGGTCCATTGCGAGCAATGCGGTCGGCGATCTCCCTGGCGCGGATCAGTGCTTGGCCGTCCGGGACGACATGGTTGACAAGCCCCAGCTCGTACGCTCGCTGCGCCGGGATGTCCTCGCCGGTGAGCAACATCTCGGCAGCGACGGCGTAGCTGATCTGTCGGCGGAGCCGAACCGACGAACCAGCCATGGGAAACAGGCCCCGCTGTACCTCTGTGACGCCGAGCACGGCGCTTTCTCCGACGATCCGGATGTCGGTGCCCTGAAGGATCTCCATCCCACCCGCCCTGAGATAGCCCTCGCCGGCAAGGATGATCGGCTTGGTTGGTCGGTAGGTCTTGAGGTACGCACCCATCGAGATGCCCGGTTCTTCGGCGAGTCTGATGATCCACTCGTTGTCTCGCACGCCGGAGCGGAGTCGGAGGATCTCACCGAGATCCATCCCCGCGCAGAATGTGGTGCCCTTCCCGGTGAGGATCGCCACGCGGAGCGAGTCGTCTTCGTCGAGGCGAATCCAGGCGTCGTAGAGTCGGCACAGCACCTCAGCGTTTGTTGCATTGCGCTTCTCCGGTCGGTTGATCGTGACGGTAAGTACCGCGCCGTCGGTGTCCACGAGAACTGCTGGACCCGGTGTCGACTCAGGCATATGTGTCCTTTCTGGCAGAAGTGACCGACGAAATGAATATCGTGCCGCATTTGGCAGCGGCCTCCGACCAGAACACCCTCGTGATCGCAAACAGGACGTACGACCAGGGCGACTGGCTCGAGGTCAGTCGTACGGAGTCTCGTCTGGATCGCGTGGTGGAGAGCGGTCTGGTCAGTCCGTCTAGGACTGGCCGTGGTACGTCTCGTCCCGATTCGCGTCGTTGAACATCTCCGACACAATCGGCCACGTTCCATCGCGTTGACGCTGCAGAACGCGAAGCGAGAAGTTGTCCCGCTCCTCGATTTCTCCCCCGTCCACGAGACCTTGGCCCTCTACCTGTAGGTGGGCCGAGACCAAGACGACGTCAGGAGTCAGAACGCGAATTGTGACGTCGGGTGGTGCTTTGAGTGTGCCCGAGTTGAAGTTGTTGTCGGCAAAGAGGCCTCGAAGATAGTCGAGGATGTCGGGACCGCCCTTCTTGACCGTGCCGAATGCATTGACCCAGTCGGCGTCGGAGGTGTAGACGCCGGTCAGCTTGTCCACATTGCGCTCTTGAAAGCCAGTCATCAGATTCAGCAGCGTCTCACCGATCGCCTCTTGATCAGCCGGTGGCAACGAGGCGATGTTCGTTGAAGCCGGATCCTGCGACATGGCACCTCCAATCGGGTCTCTGGAGATTCAAGGTACAGCAAGCGCTCACCACCCGTGACGTAGCTCAGAGTTCGTGTTGCTCCGCAGCGGGTCCAGGTTCTCGGGCACACACCCCGGTATCCCCGGCAGCGTAATTTGAGTGGTGCACATCACATGTCTGGAAGCCTCCGAGAAGCGCTGCCAGGGGACCAAACCGCTCCAGGCTCACAAGGCGCTGAGGCGTGGTTCGCTGAGGATCACGCTTCAAAAATGACGTACCCTACGACCCTCTTACGCCTGACTATGAATTCGACGTCTCTCCGCACGCGCCTTCGGCGTCATTCAGTTCGATTCGTCTCCCGAACGGGTCTCCGCTCGTGAGGCGAACGGCTGGCGAGCGGATCGTCTTCTGGGCGCTGCCTGGGGTTGCCGTGGTCTGGCTGGCGGCGTTCGTCCTCTTCCCGGGGTTCCTCCCGCCCATGTCTCCGCAGTGGTCGGCGCTCAAAGTCGCCGCCTTCTATGCCGACCACACGTCTCGGGTCCGCTACAGCATGATTCTGTTCAACTGGTTCTGTGTGGCGCTGATCCCGATCCTGATGCTGATCGTCGAGCGCATGCGAGGCATGGCGCATCGCACGCCCATTCTGCGCTATTGCGTGATCGGGGTGGCCGCTGCCGCGCCCATCGCGTTTCTCACGGCCACCATCTTCTGGCTTCTGGCGGCGTTCCGGCCTGATAGGGCTCCCGCTCTCACCCAGCTCTATAACGACCTGGCCTGGATCACCTTCACCTGCGGCGTGCCCTTCCTCGTTGCCCTGTGCCTCTTTCTGGCGGTGGCCATCTACATCGACCAGCAGGAGCGACCAGTGTTCGCCCCATGGGTCGGGCACGTCAACCTCCTTGTCGCTGTCGCGCTCGTGCCCGCCGGGTTTGCCGGATTGACTCTGAGCGGACCCTTCGCCTGGAACGGATTCTTCGGGTTCTGGGTGAAGAACGTGGCAATCGCGCTCTGGCTCGTCGTCATGGCGGTGGTGTTGGGCCAAGCGATCGAGCGCGATCGACTGGCGGCGGAAGCTACCCGGTGAAGCGTTTCGGCCTCCTCGACCATCCGAAGCGGGAGCTGTGGCTGGCCTGGTACGCCGCCATCGGCTTCTACTCCCTCTACACGGTGGTCTTCTTCGTCATCACGCGCACCCAGCCACCGGGGAAGCCCTGGTACACCCCTCACCAGGTCGTCGAGTGGTTCGATGGGCGCCACGACGGTCTCCTCATTGGCTTCGGGCTGATCTTCGTACTGGGCGGTCTCTCCGCCACGTCCATCGCCCTGATCACGTACTCCATTCGACGGATGTCGGTGAGTCGTGCCTTCGCCTATTCGTACTTGATGCTCTATGCCGTCAGCGCCGTCCCCGGCTTTTTGTTCATCTGCATTGCCATGACGGTGGGGGCCATGCGGCCTGGTCGCAATCCAGAAGTGCTCCGCTGGCTCTACGACCTGGGCTTCCTGTCGTTCTCGGGCACCATGGGAGTCTTCCTGATCGGTTCGATGATTTGGATGGTGGCGATCCTTCTCGACAAGAACCGCGTCTTCCCGTTGTGGTTCGCGTATCTGAACCTCTGCAACGGGCTGACCGAGGTCGTGGTCGCACCATCGTGGATCTTTCATGCTGGCGTGTTCGCTTGGAACGGCGTGATCGCATGGTGGATCAACGTGGTGGTCTTCGCGCTCTACACCGGGGCCTTCCTCATGCTGCTGCGCAACATGATCCTGCGCGAGGACTTCGGGACGGGGCCATTGCCCGATTTGCCGCCGAAGGGCCGGGGTCGCGTGCTAGCCGAATTCATGGCGCCATGACGACCACGAAGACTCGATTGCTCGCGGGCTCGAAGGAGGGATCGTCGAAGCACGTCCCCGGCGGGCGAGACATCTGGGTCTTCGTCTTGTTCGAATCCCTCGTCTTCACCTCGTACTTCTGCGTCTACCTCTTCAACCGGACCCAGCACGAGCGGGCGTTCCTATTTGGCCAGTCCCAACTCCTTCTTTGGCTCGGTGTCCTCGACACGATCGTCCTGCTCTCGAGTTCTTGGGCCGTGGCCCGATGTGTGCAGCACGCCCGGGCCGGGCGATTCGTTCGCGCCCGGCGAGACGCATTGTTGACCGCGGGTTTCGGCTTCGTCTTCCTCGTCCTCAAGATCGTCGAATGGGTCCGGCTGATCCACATGGGAGACACCTTCACGAGCAGCCAGTTTTTCCAGTACTACTTCTTTCTCACCGCGATCCACTGCGTCCACCTCTTGATCGGCTTCGTCGTGCTCGGCGTGCTCGTGTACCAGCTCTCGAGCGAGAAACGGCGCTCTCAGGGGATCGTTGA
Organism: uncultured Acidimicrobiaceae bacterium; assembly: GCA_963824445.1. Lineage (GTDB taxonomy): Bacteria > Actinomycetota > Acidimicrobiia > Acidimicrobiales > RAAP-2 > Bog-473. The sequence goes on from CAWGPG010000008.1 coordinate 1,010,722, forward strand.
GACCTGCGCCACCTACTGGCACTCAGTCGACTTCTACTGGGTGATGATCTTCGCTCTGCTCTACGTGGTGAGGTGATGGTGGAGTCAGCAAACCGTTCCAACAGGCGACTCTTCACGGTGTGGCTGATACTGGTCTCCATTTCCTTGGCCTACCTCTGGATCGATCACACCGCCTCTCATCAGGGTTTTCCGACGGCGAGCACAGTCGTGACCGTCGTCGCCATCTGCCTTGCCTTGATCAAGGTCCGCATCATCATGCGGGAGTTCATGGAAGTAAGGGGCGCACCTGTCGTGCTTCGCCGTCTCACCGACTTCTGGGTGGTGCTCATGGCATCCGCGATGCTCGGGGTCTATCTGGCCGGGAAGGCCGTGGCTTAACGACATGCCTCTCGGCATCACTCCTCGGCGACGTCACGTGAAGGAAGCATGCCCTTGGAGATCGGCCTTGGAGCGCGCTGCCTTCGTCGGCCGCTGCAATGAGGTCGAAACCAGGTGCCGGGTTTGCAGCTGCCCTGTCACGCCCGTGACATAATCCGTGCCGAATAGGGGGTCTCATGACTGCAGTGATGGAGGGCGTACGGATTCTCGAGGTTGCTGAACACACCTTCGTGCCGGCTGCCTCAGCCCTGCTCGCCGACCTCGGCGCGGAGGTCGTCAAAATCGAGCATGTCGAGCGTGGCGACGCAATGCGCGGCTTGGCATCGAGTGGGACAGTGCCGATTGGCGGAGACGTACATGTGTTGCTCGAGCACTCCAACCGGGGCAAGCAGAGTCTTGGGCTCGACCTCACCTCCGCAGAGGGTCGCGACCTTCTCTATCGTCTCGCCGCGACATGCGACGTCTTTTTGACGAACAAGCTGCCTTCTGTACGTACGAAGCTGAAGATCGATCTCGAAGACATTCGCGCCCAGAACAACTCGATCGTCTATGTGCGCGGTCATGGTCAGGGGGAGCGGGGGCCAGACGCGGATCGCGGGTCCTATGACTCCTTGGCGTATTGGTGCCGGGCGGGAATCGCTGCGAGCCTTCAGCAGATCGGCTCTCCGCCACCCGGACCACCTGGCCCGGCCTTTGGCGACTCCATAGGTGCCATGACGATCGCGGGCGCGATCATGGGCGCGCTGTTTCACCGCGAGCGCAGCGGCCACGCCTCCGAGGTCGACGTGTCACTGCTCTCGACCGGGCTGTGGTCGCACGCAGCGGGCGTTGCGCTTTCGCTCCAGCTACAGTTCGCGTTCGGTCCGCGACCAGAGGATTACGTAACTGGTAATCCTCTGGTGTCGAACTATCAAACGAAGGATGAGCGCTGGCTCGCGCTGTGTTGCTTGCAACCGGGCAAGTACTGGGCCGAGGCCTGCACGGTCATCGGTGTGCCAGAACTCATCAACGATGAACGGTTCAAAGACGCCGACAGCATTCTTGCCAACGCTGCGGTAGCAACCGATCTCCTGCGCGAAGTATTCGCGCAGCGCACGCTGGTCGAGTGGCGAGAGCGGCTCAGTACGTTCTCAGGGCAGTGGACGGTCGTCCAGAATACGCTCGAGGTTGCGGATGACGAGCAGACTGTGTCCAACGGGTACGTGCTCGACTGCGCCACGGCGGATGGAACACCGTTCAAGCTGGTCAGCGCTCCGATGCAGTTCGACCGCACGCCCGCTCAACCTAGGCGTGCGCCCGAGTTCAATGAGCATGGCGACGAGATTCTCGCCGGGCTTGGCCTCGACTTGGACACGATCATGGATCTGAAGATTCGCGGTGTCGTGGCCTGACCACACAACCCGCGATCTCTGAAGCTGCTCACGCAGGGCCTCAGGCTTGACCCGTGCTCCTGCCTTCGGCCGCGCCCGGTGAGATCGCCGCCTCTGTCTATTAGCCTGAACCGTGGACTACCGGCCGGGAGCCTCGGCATTACGTCCGCCGCGATTTTCTTCCGGGCCGAACCCGTCCAGTCGCGGTGAGAGGAGCGGCATATGCAGATGGATGACATGATCCTGGTGAGCATCGACGACCATTTCATCGAACCGCCGGACATGTACAAGAACCATGTCCCTCGCAAGTGGGCCGATCAGGTGCCGACTGTTGTCCGGAACGAACTGGGCGTTGACGAGTGGGTGTTCCAGGGAGAAAGGTCGTCGACGCCTTTCGGCATGGCGGCCACGGTCGGGTGGCCGAGTGAGCAATGGGGATTCAACCCCGGCTCCTATACCGAACTCCGGCCAGGATGCTTCGACGTGCATGAAAGGATCCGGGACATGAACGCCAACGGCGTGCTGGCCTCCATGAACTTCCCGACCATGGCCGGCTGGAACGCACGGACGTTCGCCGAATCGCACGACAAGGAGATCGCGCTCGTGATGCTACGAGCGTACAACGACTGGGTCATCGACGAATGGTGTGCGGCGTACCCGGGTCGGTTCATCCCTCAGGGCATCGTTCCGATGTGGGACCCGGAGCTCGCAGCCGTGGAAGTGAACCGAATCGGAAAGAAGGGTTGCCGGTCGGTCAGCATGCTCGAGACGCCGCACGCCAATGGCTACCCGAGCTATCTGTCGTCGTACTGGGATCCGGTCCTGCGCACGATCGCGGATAGAAACATGGTGCTCTCGCTCCATATCGGAGCCGGGTTCGAAGTCATCAAGCGGCCGCCCGAGGCGCCAATCGACCATCTCATGGTGCTCGCCTGCCAGATCAGTGCCATCACGGCGCAGGATCTGCTCTTCGGAGGCGTCTTTCAGAAGGTCCCGACGTTGAAGGTGGCACTTTCGGAAGGTGGCATCGGTTGGATCCCGTTCTACTTCGACCGAATCGATCGCCACTCCAGTAATCAGGCGTGGATCGACCACGGTGACGCCTTCGGCGACAAGCTGCCGTCGGAGGTGTTTCGCGAACACATTCTCGCCTGCTACATCACCGATGTGTCCGGTCTCCGCTTGCGGGACAGAATCGGTATCGACAACATCGCGTGGGAGTGCGACTACCCCCACACCGACACCACCTGGCCGGAATCGCCGGAGTTTGCCTGGCGGGAATTTCAGGAGGCCGGAGTCACCGAGAAGAGTGAGATCGACAAGATCACCTGGGAGAACGCGTGCCAATTCTTCGACTGGGACCCGTTCGTGGATACCAGAAAGGATCAGGCGACCGTGGGCGCACTTCGCACGCTCGCGAAGGACGTGGATGTCGCCCGCATGCCGAAGGACGAATGGCGCAAGCGCAACGAAGCGGCCGGCATCGGCGTCTTCTGACGTTATTGGGACTACCCCGGTTCGAAGCCAGTCACGCAACGAAGCACCCTCGATCTTCCGCGAAGATCTATGCACACCGTGCCACCGGAGGGGCTCGGCCACACGACACGAGCGTGAGAGAGCCATACCTGGCGCCGAGACCATCCCAACTAGATGCTGGTACAGCAAGTTGGTGATCGGCGTCTATCGTCGTTACTGTTGCCCGTTCGCTTTCCGTCCGAGTTCTGACGACCGAGGAGACCGGGTTGATGGACAGACAGTCTTTGGCCTTGTCCGACGTGAAGCTGCTCGACCTCACACGGTACCCGCCCGGGCAATACTGCACGGTTCTCCTCGCCGACCTTGGCGCCGACGTCGTCCGCGTGGACGCACCGGGGTGGAATCCCGTGTTCGGTGGTGTAGGCACCGGGATCGGTCGGGCGAAACGTTCGGTCGCAATCGACCTGCGACATGAGCACGCAACACAAGTAATTCGCCGGCTGGCGGGATGGGCCGACGTCGTCGTCGACAACAACCGCCCCGGTGACCTCGACCAGCGTGGCTTCGGCCCGAAGGCCGCTGCGGAAGAGATGCCGTCGCTGATCTGGTGCTCCATCACTGGGTTCGGACAGACAGGCCCCTACGCCCGCTATGCCGGCCACGACATCACGTACACCGGTCACGCGGGACTACTGGCTGCCATTGGCCCCGACCTTCCCTGGCACCCTCAGCTCGTCCTGTCGCTCCCCATCGCTGCGCTCATGGCCGTCACCGGTATCGTGACGGCGCTCTACGACCGCCAGCGCACAGGGAAAGGTGCCCACATCGATATCAGCATGAGCGAATCGGCGGGATGGCTCCTCAGTGGCTCGGAAGGCCAGCTCACCGACTCGGCGTTTGGCATACCCGTCTCCGCATCTCGCCACCTTTACCAGTGTGGCGACGGGCGATGGGTTTCCGTCGCAGCCGACGATCCGCGCAGCTGGGCGGCCCTGTGCGCGGGACTGGGGCTTCACACGATGGCCGAGAGTCGGCCCAGCGACGGAGAGGGCATAGCGCGCATCGCGGAGATCTTGGCGACGCGCTCGGCTGTGGACTGGGTCGCCGAGCTCGCGCCCAGAGGCACCACAATCGCGGCCGTGCACGAGGGTTCAGCTCTTCTCGATGATCCGCAGGTCAAAGCGCGCGGCGCTGTCGTGCACGTCGATGGAAAACCGATTCCAGCAAACCCTGTCCGTATCAACGGCCCGGGCGGAACGCGCTCAGCGACGATGACGACGCCACCGGCTTCGCCCGGCACCCATACGGAAGAGGTGCTCGAAGTCGTTGGATACACTCGAGAAGAGATCCACGATCTGCTCACCTCGGGCGTAATTGCGAGATCAGAATGACGTTCGAGATCGATCTGTCCGGAAAGCGTGCACTCGTCACCGGCGGTGGCCATGGCGTCGGTCAGGCAACGTGCGAGATCCTCGCGTCCGGTGGGGCCGAGGTCCTTGTCAACGATTACTACGCTGAGCGCGCCGAGACCGTTGCTCGGAAGATCGAAGCTTCACAGGGAAGGGCTCAGCCTCTCCCGTTCGACGTAACCGACTTTGACGCCGTCCACACGGCTGTCGAAGGTAAAGGCATCGACATTCTTGTCAACAATGCAGGAAATTCTGGCACGTCGAACATCACGATGAACTTGTTCCACGAATCGCCTCGTGATGAATGGGAACGGTACATCGGCGTCAACTTCTTCGGACCGATGAACTGCGTGCACGCGTGTGCTCCACAGATGATCGAGAAGAACTGGGGGCGCATCATCACGGTCGTTTCAGACGCCGGCCGCTGGGGTGAGCCTCGGTTTGCTGTCTACGCCGCGGCGAAAGCCGGTGCTGCTGGCTTCACCCGGGCCATGGCGCGGGAGCTTGGCCGCTATCAGATCACGGTGAACAACGTCGCCCTCGCAACGATCGACACCTTCGGGCTATCCCAGCGGAGCGATGACCCCGTGATTGCGTCGGCACAAAAGGAGCGGCTGAGGCCATACATCATCCGTCGCTTCGGCGAGCCCGAGGACCCAGCGGCGTTGATTGCCTTTCTCGCGAGCCCGCTCGCGGGATGGGTCACCGGACAGACGTACCCGGTCAACGGTGGTTACACGGTGAACCAATAGGGATCGTCCGAATCGGCAATACAGTACCCTGATGCCTGTCATGCGAGCGGACGCCGAGTCGTACCACCTGCTCCCGATGGCCCGCATAGAAGGTCACGTGGCGCTCGGCGAGATGCTCAAGCGTCGTCCCGCGTGGGAAGTTGACTGCGACGCCGTCGGGTGGTGCACACCCCGACTGTTCGTGGGTTCGCACGCCTCCCGGTGCGGACCCGTCCCTAAGGGGAATTGTCCATGGCGATAGGCGAGTTCAGGACCGTCGATGCGGATGGTCACGTAGTCGAGAGGCTGGATCTTCCGCCAGAAGTCATGTTGGCCTTCGCCAGCCGGCTGATGGGAGGCGAGCCGGTGTCGGAGGAAGACCCGGCTCCGATGGAGACTTCTCACGCCGAGGTCATGTTCCGGCCCGGAGCGTCGGAACCGGGGCCACGGCTCGTTGATATGGATGCTGACGCGATCGACGCCGCCGTGTTGTACCCCACGACGCCCGGATTGGCCTGGGTCCCCGACCCGGAGACGTTTCACACGATGGCCCACGCGTACAACGACTGGCTTTGCGAATATTGCCGAGGTGACGTCACGCGACTGTTCGGCGTCGGTCTGGTCGCGCTCCAAGATCCCCCCTTGGCCATTCTTGAGATGCAGCGCTGCGTGGAGGAGCTCGGGTTTAAGGCGATCATGATCAGGCCCGCGCCCTACATCGACAACAAGAAGCTCAACCATCCGGTGTACGACCCTTTCTGGGACGCAGCCGCCCAACTCGGTTGTCCAATCGGAGTCCACCCGTTCTCCTTCGGGGACATGCCCTGGAACGTGGTGACAAGGCTTGGACTCGGTGACGACGCACAGGGTCGAGGCGACAAGGGCCTGGCCTTGCGTCAGGGCCTCGGAAACGCCTTGGACGTGATGGTCGCAATGGGATGGTTCGTCGCCGGGGGCATCTGTGCGCGTTTCCCGAAGTTGACCGTCGTCTTCCTCGAGGGATCAGGCGGATGGTGCGCCTCGATGCTCGAAAGGTTCGACCACCACGTCGATGTTTTCGGCAGCCGATATCAATCAACGCCGCCCTCCGAGGTCTTCAAACGGCAGTGCTTCATCAGCTTCGATCCTGACGAGGAGGCACTGGCATACACGGCCAACAGCAAGTACGTCGGTGCCGATCGCATCGTATGGGCTTCGGATTACCCGCACCCCGATGCCAAGATACCGGGCGTGGCCAAAGAGCTGCTCGAAGCAACGGAAGGTTTGACCGACGTCCAGCGTCGGATGATCTTCGGTGAGAACGCGGTTCGTCTCTATTCTCTGTAGCCGGTTCGTCTGTTGCAGACAGGGCAAAAGACATGCGCAGTCTGCAATTTGAATTGGGCCGTCAGGGACAAGAGGACTTCTCAATGGTGAAGTCCAATGATCGGAGTCGATGATGGGGAGGGTGATACATGTCGAATGACGAGTACATGTCGGACGCCTTTGTCTACATGAGGGCGCGACGCTTGCCGTACCTGGTCTTCGATGTCGACAATCACATGTACGAGCGCGAGGAGGCGCTGACAAAATTCTTGCCTCCGGAGTACGAGGGTGTGATCAAGTATGTCGACATCAACGGGCGAACGAAGTTGGCTATCAGGGACAAGATCACTGATTACATTCCCAACCCAACCTTCAACCGAGTCGCTCCGCCGGGAGGCCAGGATCCCCAGCACCGGCGGGCGATCCCGTCCCCCGAGGCTTTCTTCGACCCCGAGCCCCGGTACGCGCTGATGAAGGACATGGGAATCGACAAGGCGCTGATGTGGCCCACCTTGGCCAGTGCCTTGGAGGAACGCCTTGCCGACGATCCGGACGCGGTGCAGGCGGTGATCCGCGCTCTGAACCGATGGATGCTCGAACACTGGACCTTCAATTACGAAGACGCGATGTATCCGACACCCATCATCAGCCTGTCAGTGCTCGACGACGCGCTTAAAGAGTTGGAGTTCATCGTAGAGAACGGGGCGAAGGTCTTCCTTTTGCGGGTGGCGCCTGTGCCCACCTGGAAGGGTCGTAAGTCGTTCGCACTTCCCGAGTTCGACCCGTTCTGGGAGGCGGTGCAAGAGGCCGACATTCTCGTGGGGATGCACTCAGGTGATCCTGGCTACGAGCGCTACCTGAACGAGTGGAACGGAGTCCGCGGGGCCGAGATGTTGCCCTTCGGGCGGATGCCTTACCCGGCGTTCATGGCTTTGGCGTCGGATAAATCGGTCATCATCGACGCGATGGCATCGATCATCGGGCACGGATTGGCTACCCGGTTTCCGAAGTTGCGGTTCGCACCGACCGAATTCTGGAGCGGGCCGTGGCTCCGCGACTGGTATGCCAAATTGCAGCGAACCTACGAATCCGCTCCCGTGATTTTCGACGAGGACCCTACGGAGGTGTTTCGCCGCAATATCTTCATCCACTGCTTCCGGGATCCAGACCCGAAAGGCCTGGCCGACCTCATTGGCGTCGACAATGTGATGTTCGGTTCGGACTTTCCCCACCTTGAGGGTCTCGCCGACCCTCTCTCGTACTCAGAGATCCTCGAATCCTCGATGTCGCCCGAGGACACCGCGAAGGTAATGGGCGGCAACCTCGCTCGGATCATGAAAGTGGCGTGAACGGCATCGTCGAATGACGCCGGTCGAACTCAAGATGGTTCGAAGGAATGACCTCGGGCAGTCCGTGATCTAACGTTCCGCACATGCTCGATGATGACGACTTCGTCGAGGCCGTTCCAGCTGACTATTTGCAGCCCGGCGAGACAGCCACGGTGGACGTGGACGGGATCCCGGTAACAGTGGCGAACTCGGATGGTACCTGGTGTGCTTACCAAAGCGAGTGCCCACATCAGGCGACACCGCTCGGTGGGCTCCGTCTGACGCGCAAGGTGTTGCTGCAGTGTCCCCAGCACGGTTCTATGTTCGATGTCACCACGGGCCAATGCGTGCTGCCGTCTCAAGACGGATGGTCCGGGCCGCTCCGCACCTTCCCAACCCGAGTCGTCGACGAGGTTGTGCAGATCGCGCTGCGCTGACGGTATTGACTCTCGTGTTATTCCGTTCGTCCTCGCTCGCGGTGCCGTCGGCTCCCGAGTCAACGACCGTCGCGAGTCCCTTGAGCGCAAGAGAGAGCGAACTCAACGCCTTCACCGAGCCGACTGACGGGAGGCAAGCACGTCTCGGTACATCTGGGTTGCTGGGCCATCAGCAAGTGAGTGTAGATTGAGTGCAATGGCCGTCGCATCGAATCCGCGCCGGACGCAAGCCGAGCATCGTAACGAGTCGGCAGAGTCGCTCCTCAACGTGGCGGCCGAATCGATCACCGAGCGGGGGATCGATGACGCTTCACTGGCGCTCGTCGGCATCGCTGCACAGCACTTGACCGAGTGGGCGCGCATCGACATCCACGTGGTCCGATCCGGATGCTGTGAGTGGATCTCGGGCGCGCTGGCCGCGCCGGCGAAGCGTCGAAGGGCGCGCGAGGAACGTCGAGTCGGTACCTCGGCCTAGGAGCGACAGTGGAGCTGGAGCTCACGACCGATCAGGAGTTCTTCGCGGAGACAACGCGGAAATTCCTTGCCAGCCAGGCGGACGCCACTGCGGTGCGCAGCTTGCGGCACGATGAACGCGGTTTTTCGCCCGCCGCATGGCGACAGGGGTGCGAGCTCGGCTGGAGCTCGCTGTTGGTCAGCGAGGCCGACGGCGGCGGGAGCATCAGCGGCGCCGGCCTGGCCGACCTCGCGCTGGTCGCCTACGAGTTCGGACGGCACGCGGCACCTGGCCCGTTGATCGCCACCAACCTGGTCGCCTCCGCCTTGAGCCGCAGCGGCTCGACCGATCACAGAAGAGATCTTCTCCCGGGCATCCTCACCGGCGAGGTTGTCGCGAGCTGGGCTCATGCGGAGCCGCGGCCCAATGACTGGCTGGGTGCGCCCACCGTGTGCGCCACGCAGGAGGGCGACGGCTGGCGGATCGATGGCTTCAAGACGGCCGTCGAAGCCGGCGGAGTGGCGCAGTTCTTTCTGGTCAGCGCGCAGGTCGGGGGTGGGGTCGGACAATTCGTCGTTCCTTCAGGGGACGCCGGCGTCACCGTGCGGCCTCTGCGCTCGGTGGACCTCACCCGACGGTTCGCGTCGGTGAGCTTCGAGGCAGTTCGCGTCTCGCCGGAGGCTGCTGTCGGCAAGCCGGGTGGTGCGTCAGAGGACCTCCGGCGCCAGAGTCAACTCGCGAACGTGATGCAATGCGCGGAGATGGTGGGGGCGATGGACAAGGCGATGGAGATAACGGTCGACTGGGCGTTCAACCGATACACGTTCGGGCGACCGCTGGCGTCGTACCAGGCGCTCAAGCATCGATTCGCGGACATGAAGACGTGGCTCGAAGCGAGCCACGCCTTGGCAGACGCAGCGGCGGAGGCTGTCGGACGTGGATCCGACGACGCCGACGAGATGGTCAGCGCGGCCAAGGCCTACATCGGACACTACGGACCTGAGCTCTGCCAAGAGTGCGTCCAGATGCATGGTGGGATAGGCGTCACATTCGACCACGACATGCATCTGTACCTACGACGGGTGGCGCTCGACGCGACGCTTTGCGGCACGGTCACCGACCACCGACTCAGGCTCGCAGAGATACTCGATGCGCGGGCACGAGCAGAGACCCGACGTGAGGGCGCTTGACACGATGATGCTGTCCGACGGCCGCGAAGTCGAGAGTCTCGAGAGCTTTCGTGACAGAGCGCGCCGGTGGTTGCGCGAGACCATGCCCCACGCCGATCGGCCGCCGTTGTTGTTCTCCGCCTCGGACGAGGAAGAACTGTCGGACGTCCGGCGCAACCGCGAGCTTCAGCGGCTGCTGTTCGACGGAGGCTTTGCGGGTCTGGTCGTGCCCGAACAGTACGGAGGTCAGGGGCTGACGCCCGCCCACGTCGGGGTCTTCAACGAGGAGCTTTCGGGTTATCAGTACCCGTTCAGATTCCAGGTACCGACGTTCACACCCTGCATGGCGGTCTTGCTGGAGTTCGGAACCGAGGAACAGAAGGTACGTCACGTTCCGGCAATGCTCAAAGGCGAGGAGCTGTGGATGCAATTCCTTTCCGAGCCCGGTGGAGGCTCCGACGTCGCCGGTGTCCAGACGACCGCCGTACGCGACGGCGACGAATGGGTCCTGAACGGGTCGAAGATCTGGACCACCGGCGCGTGGTGGTCGGACTGGGCGCTCTGTCTGGCGCGCACGAACTGGGACGTACCGAAGCACCGGGGGCTGAGTGTGTTCATGTTGAAGATCCACCAGCCGGGCATCGAGGTCCACCGCATAGAGATGCTGAACGGTTCCAAGGAATTCTGCCAGGAGTTCCTGACCGATGTCCGAGTGCCGGACGCCGACCGCATTGGTGGGGTTGACGACGGCTGGACCGTCGGCGTCCGCTGGATGTTTCACGAGCGCACGTTCATGTCCTCGCCGTTCACGATTCGACCCCCGGTCTCCAGAGGTGAGACCAGAATGTGGGGCGACATGATGCCGCTGGCGCGGCAGGCCGGCCGCGGCTCGGACCCCAAGGCCAGGGAGCTCGTCGGCGAGGCACATGCACTCCAGCTCGCTGCGGGTCAACTTTCACGGCGCCTGCCGAAGGCGATGATGACCGGGTACATGACTGAACAGGCGGCGTCGATCGGCCGCCTGATGAGTGGCATGCTCGTCAGACGGCTGATGACCATCGCTTGGGAGCTGGCCGGTTCCGCGGCAGGCGTGTGGGAGGACGACGACGATTTCGGAACGCTCGGCGTGGCGTATCTCAGCCGTCAGTCGGGAGAAATCGCCGGTGGCACCACGGAGATGGCTCGCAATGTCGTGAGTGAGCGCATCCTCGGAATGCCCCGCGAGCTCGCCTACGACCGCGACGTCCCGTTCCGCGACGTCCCGCGGGCCGACCCCGGGCCGGAACGCCCGCTGAGGCTGCCCCTAGTTCCTTGCTTGGGGTTTCTGCGAGCTCATTTTCCGTGTCAATAGGGTTTACCCTCCGGATCGAGGTAGTCCTCGACGGCGATCTTCTGTTCGAGTAACCGTCCGTACTCGGCCTCGTTCAGGCCCAGGATCTTCCTGAACACGTACTCATTGTCTTCCCCGAGTGCAGGCGAGCCTCGTCCCCACGCCAGCGGCAAGCCAGTGAAGGCGTGCCCGTAGTAGCGGAAGGTGCCCACATCACGGCTCGTAAGGGGTTGTAACCATTGCCGGTCGACCACGTTTGGATCGTTCGCGAAGCCCGCCTCGTCGAGATAGGGGCCTGCGGCGACACCTGCCCCCTGAAGCGAAATGAATGCGTCCCGGGCGTCAACGGTCGAGGTCCACGCGGCGATGGCTTCATCGAGCTGATCATGTGCAGCCATCCGCCCCAAGGCATCCGAGAGTCGTTCGTCGTGGCCCAGGTCCGCCCGGCCAATCACGTCGGCCAAACCATGCCAGGACTCGTCGGTGTCGACACTGATGGCGACGAACCCACCATCTGCACATGGGTACAAACCCTGAGGCGCACGATATGGGTCGCGATTGCCGAACCTTCGTGGGTCGATCCCCGCCTGTAGGTTCACGAACACGTCACCGAGCTGGGAGATCACATTCTCACTCTGAGCGAGCTCAATCACCTGTCCCCGGCCCGTCGAGGCTCGGTAGTGCAGAGCGGCGAGCACTGCGAACGCGGCAGCCGTACCAGTCGCGCTGTCCATGTGCTGGGTGGTTGGCGTTTCCATCAGCTCGGTCTCGCGGTGCCCGCAAAGGGAGGCAAGACTTGTCAGGGCGTCGAACTGACCGCCGAAACCGGTGTAGTTCGCCCAATCGCCCGACAGTCCCGCCGGGGGGAGCCGCAGGACGATCATCCTGGGGTTGGCCTCGAGGAGCTCGCTTGCATGAACGCCCATCCTCTGTAGGGCAGCGGTCTTCAGGTTCTCCACGAACACGTCCGATTCGGATACCAGCTTGAAGAACAGGGCGCGCTGCTCCGGGTCGCGGACCTCGAGGGTGCAGGAGCGCTTCCCACGCGTCACCGAGTTGTTCATGGCGTGCCGGTTGTATGGCCGGTCTGGCTGGTCTGGAGCCTGTGGGCCATATCGGCCGACGATGGTGCTGACGAGCATTTGCGGGTCGGGACGCGGCTGGTACCCCTTGGTCGTCGGTGGGAAGACCCAGGGGGATTCGAGCCGGATCACCTCTGCCCCCAGATCGGCGAGGTGCATCGTGACCAAAGGGCCGGACCAGACCGTTGTCATGTCGAGCACCCTGAGCCCGTGGAGTGGTGGAAGCTCGGGGTCCGACGGAGCCAACCCCGCGGCCCGCGTCGAGAAACCGCGGGTGTTACCAACCGCGCCTGCGTCATCACCCGGAGGTTCCGATTGACCGAGCCTCGGTGCGGTCCGACGTAGCCTCCAACCACCCTCTGTGAACCGGTACGGTGCGCCCGGAAGCAACACCGGCCCAAGCTCCTCGTCCACCGCATGGACCCAGAACCCCCGCTGGTGCAGGTGATCGGCCTTTAGGAGCTCGCCCGGGGAATGAACCATGGTCACCGGCCAGCCAGCAGACTCCGCGGTGTCGGTGATCTCGCGACGAGTTCGCTGCAGCAGCCACGGATACAAGACCCCGTCGACTATTTCCTTGGCTTCCGGACGGGTGAATGCGTCTGGTCTGGCGAAGAACTCCCGGAGCTCGTCGTCGTCCAACACGGTGAGCATCTCGCCGAGTTGCTGTGGAGTCATCATCATCGCGACATAACCGTCGGCGCACGGAAACAAGCCCAAAGGCAACACGGTGCCGCTGGTATCGCCGATTTGCTGTTCGAGAGGCTCTCGGTCGCCATACTCCCATCCAAGGTGCCGCGACATCCGAAGCGGGCTCGTCGCCAGCGCCTCCGCCGCCGCGCAGTCGATGATCGCCCCCCGGCCGCATGAGCGGGAACGCAGAACGGCCGCCAATCCGGCCATCGCGGCGGTCTCGCCCACCGTGCACTCAGCCACTGACATGGGCAGCTTCACGGGACCATACAAATCGAGCACGAGCGAGCCTGTGAAGGTCTGCACCACAAGGTCGCTCCATCTGTACCCGGAATAAGGTCCGGTCGCGCCGAATCCGGTGATGGTCACGATCGACAAATGTTGCTGCGCGGCCAGGAGCACCTCCGGGCTGATATTCCATTCACTCAGGGAACCATGTCCAGGAGTGTCGATCACGAGGTCGGCGGCGAATACCAGTTCCAGTAGTTCCGCAGCACTGGTCGAAGACCGCGGTAGGACGACGCTTCGTTTGTTGGTGTTCAGATGGGCGAATGCACCTCGGTCCCTTCGCAGAGGGTCACCCTCCGGAGGCTCAACTTTGACCACATCCGCACCGAGGTCGGCAAAACCCTTACCGCACCACGACGCCGCGACACCAGTGCCGAGCTCGACCACCGAAATGTCGCTGAGCGCTTGTCGCACCGTCTGCCACTCCCATCTTTGGGACAGACCTTCCCGGGGGGCGAAGGCATCGTCATCGTAGGCCTGAAGTGAGACCTATGGTCACGCCTTGCACGAGCGCAACGAACACTGGTCGACAACGCGGGCGATGATGGATGCCAATGCATCGGGCGCTTCGATGGCGGGCGTATGACCAGTGTCGATGTCGATGACGCTCTGAGCACCGCAGCTAACGATGAGCCGTGATTGCACTTCTCGAGATTGGATGCGGTCACGCAAGCAGCGCACAAAGCTGCGAGGCAGGGACTCCGATGCATCAGCCCAGCGCATCGGTTCGCAGGTGAAGCTCAACGAATCGAGCGCGTGCGCAACCTTGTTGTCCAAGTCTTCGAGCCGCATCCCCGCTGCGTCGCTTCGTAGCTTCGACAGATACGTGGCCATGACTCCCGATTGACCGGGTGCGAATATCTCTGCCGGCAGCTGTCCCTCGGGCGCGGTGATGCCGGCGACGAAGACCATGTGGTGAACACGCCCTTGAAGTTCCGATGTAATGGTCGGCAGCAGTGTGCCGGCAACGGAATGCCCGACGAGCACCACGGGATCTCGTGTGTAGGCACGGACGTCCGCGGCGACTGATCTCGCGGCGTCGGCGACCGTCAGACTGGCGAGGTCGCCGTCCTTTCCCGCTCGTCCGGGCAGATTGACGGCCAGCGATGCACCTGCCAGGAGTGCCTGGGTGTCGCGCCAAATCTCGGATGTGTGGCCGGCCCCGTGGATCAGGATCACAGGTGCCTCACTCAAGGCGATCACGTCGGGGTGGGTCCCGTACGACGTTTCGTTCGTGGGCGTCAAGGGTGACCTCCGATCCGGCAGCGGCGCCCATCATGGCCGACGTTCAGGTCGTGATTGTGTTGGTGCGAGGCGGCCCGTCCAGAATGGTCGGAACGTACTCGAGGAGTTGGGTCCGACCGTCGAACGTTCGACTGCTGACCATGTCGAGAGCAACGTCGGGATAGCCATCGTAGATCCGTTCTCGGCCGCTGCTTCCGGTGATGACGGGAAAGACAACCACGCGGAAGCGATCCACGAGCCCCGACTGCAGGAGAGAGCGACAAAGGGTGAGGCTCCCGATTGTACGCATCGAGATGGAGCCGCCTTCCTTCATCTCCCGTACGGCCTCGACGGGACTTTCAGCTATCAGCCGCGAGTTCGCCCAGGACAGGGGGTCGCTCAACGTGCTGGAGAAAACGACCTTCGGCATTCCGGCGAGCGCATCGGTGCCCGGCTCGCCTTCGGAGGCGAATCCCGACATGACGCGGTACGTCGTCGCGCCCATCAGGATCGTGTAGTCCGCTTCGGGTTGCTCTGCCAACCACGTGAGGTACTCGGGTCCTTCCAGCCCCCACCAGCCCGGCCAGCCCTCGGCGGCGGCGTAGCCGTCGAGGGAAGTGATGAAGTCGACCAAAAGTTCTGGCATCGTCGGATCCCCTCTTTGCTCTCGGGCAATCACAGCCCGCGTCGCTACCACGAACGTACCGAGCCATCAACCGCGTCGGCTCGGACCCGACACGTTGGAAGGGCGACGATCGGACAACTGTTGGCGACTCATGCGAGGTTGAGCCTCGGGTCGTCGTCGAAGCCGCCCGCGGGTGGGCGCCGGGTTCCAGAGCGGTCCGAGGGTGTCCGGGCCGATATTCGATCCCGGGTTCGGTGCGAGGCCAATAGAGTTGACCGGTATGACCCATCCGAGCGAGGGCTTACCAACGCGTATTGGAGCGCCGGCAACACGAGCTCTGACGTCTGCTGGATATACCGATCTCGAGCAGCTGGCGGGAGTTCCGAGATCAGAGCTGGAGCGTTTGCACGGGGTCGGGCCAAAGGCCCTCACAATCGTTCAGGAGGAGCTGTCGAACCACGGTCTGTCCCTCGCCTGATGCCGTCGGCGATCCGGCCGTGATGCGAAGCGAGGCCAACCGCACGCTGCGCACAGCGTGGAGCCGCCCTTGCTCTCCAAGCGGCATCCGAATGAATGACTCCGTTTCACTGGACACGTCTTTGTTGGGCTCACACCCGAGGAAGTGTCCTCAGACACACACCCGAGGAAGTGAATCACCGGACCATGCATGTCCACGACAACGGGGGGTCCCTTGATGCGTTTCGGCATACACCTGCCGCAATATGGGCGCGCCGGGAGTGGGAATGCGATTCGGCGCGCTGCCCTTCTCGCCGAAGAGCTGGGTTTCGATGACGTCTGGGTCAGCGACCACATCTTCCAGCCGGCGAACCAGTCGTACCCATCTCCACACCTGTTCGACCCTTTTCTCACGCTGGCCACGGCCGCGGCCGTGACTTCGAAAGTTGGGCTTGGCACGAGCGTCCTCGTCGCCAGCCAGTACCACCCGATCTGGTTGGCGAACGCCACCGCCTCTCTTGACTCGCTGAGCGAAGGGCGGCTTCGAGTGGCGGTCGGCGTCGGCTGGAGCGAGGCCGAGTTCCGGGCTCTCGGGCAGTCGTTCCACGACCGTGGCAAACGCACGGACGAGATCCTCGACGTCCTTCGTGCCTGCTGGACGACAGACCCGACGACGTACCGGGGGAGCTTCTACGAGCTCGACAGCCTTCGCGTGCTTCCCAAGCCTGCACATCCGATCGACGTCTGGATCGGCGGCTCGAGCGAGGCGTCGTACCGTCGGGCGGCACGCTTCGCCTCGGGCTTCCAGCTCATCGGCCTCAAGCCGGACACCATCAGAGAGCCGATTGCCCGACTGCGTCGTGACCATCCGGATCCCGACATCTTCACGATTTCGCTGCGGACGGGCTGGGATCCCCAAGGTATGGATGCCGCCGAGATTGCGGCCGAGCGGATCGCCTTCGAGCGAGTCGGCGTCCAACATGTCGTGGCCGCCCCCTGGCGCACCGACACCGAGTCCTGGCTCGATTCAATGCACCAGCTCGCCCGGATCCTCCAATTGAGCTGACTCTCTGCCGGGAGGACGCCCAGCGGTAGACCTCGTGTCGCTCGCTTGGCACCATGACCGTCGTTGCTCGGACGGAACGATCGGCGATTCGCTGGAGCGACGTGGAGAGATCGGCCAACGCGATCCCTGTCGCGACGGAGCTCTGCACGCCGCCTGAGACCACCAAGCGAGGCAGTGGCCGGTGTGTGCGATCGAGCATGCGTTCAGTCACGCTCGCCGGCGCAATCCCGAACCCGCGGACCCGCTCAACTGCCCGCAAGCCCTCGGGTTGCCGGCCCTCGCTGCAGACCTTACGCTGCGCGACCGCACAGCACGGCAGTCCGGGGAGGAGCGTGAGGATGGGGAAGTTCGACGGCAGGGTGGCCTTCATCACCGGAGCGGGGCAGGGTCAGGGACGCAGCCACGCAGTACGCCTCGCCCAGGAAGGGGCCGACATCATTGCGGTCGACATCTGCAAGCAGCTCGACGTCGTCGGCTATCGGATGGCGACACCGGAGGACCTGGAGCAGACGGTGGCGGAGGTCGAGGAGGCGGGGCGCAAGATCGTTGCCCGTCAGGTAGACGTGCGGGACGTCGACGCCCTTCGGGAGGCCTTCGACGAAGGGAGGGCGGAGCTCGGGCCCGTTGGCATCGTGCTGGCCAACGCCGGTATCGGCCCCGGTGGCATGGCCTCATCGCAGCAGCAATGGGACGACGTCATCGGGGTCAACCTCACTGGCGTGTGGAACACCGGTCGGGTCGCCATTCCTTCCATGATCGAGGCCGGCCGAGGTGGTGCGCTCGTGCTGACCAGCTCCACCGGCGGGCTCCGTGCCCCGGGCATCAACATTGCGGGGGTCCTCGGCTACGGGGCAGCCAAGCACGGGGTCATCGGTCTCATGAGGGCGTGGGCAAATTTTCTGGCCCCGCACTTCATCCGTTGCAACGTGGTCGCACCCACGACGGTCCGCACCCCCATGGCCGGAGGCGGAGACGTCGCGGCCATCATCGAGCACGTACCCGAGTTCGCCGGTTCGCTCACAAACGCCATCCCGGTCGAGGCGGTCGATCCGATCGACGTCACCAACGCCATCTTGTGGCTCGTCTCCGACGAGGCCCGCTACATCACCGGCACGGTGGTTCCGGTCGACGCGGGCAACCTCAACCGTTACTGATCCAGGGCGACCGGAAGGCCGGTCTTAATGTGTGTGCCAAAGAGAGGGGACCCGTGGTCCGGGCAAGTCTGAGCGCAAAGGCGGTGTTGGCGGGCTCATTCGTCATGGCATCGTTCCTGATGTCCACGACGGCCGGGGCCAACACGCCTGGCGTCACTTCGAAGACGATCACCCTGGGGCTCATCACCGAGCTCACCGGGCCCGGAGCGGCGCCGGGTACTGGCATGGTCCAAGCGGCAGAAGCGCGCATCAATCAACAAAACGCCCACGGTGGGGTCGATGGGCGAAAGATCAAGCTCATCGTGGAGGACGACCAGACCAACCCCGCCACAGACAAAACGGCCACTCAAGCGCTCATGTCCAAAGGGGTGTTCGGGGTAATCGACGACAGTGCCGTCACCTTTGGTGGCTACCAGCTCCTCCAGCAGGCGGGCGTACCCGTCACCGGCGGTGCCTATGACGGGCCAGAGTGGTACCAGCAGCCGAACACGAACATGTTCAGCATTTCCGGTCCGGGTGATGCCAAGGACCCGCAGTACGACAACGCTGCTGTCTTCGCCAAGGCCCATGGCGGCACAAAGTGCGGCGCAGTGGGCTACGGCATTTCACCCTCCTCCCAGGCCTCCGCGAAAGGCTTCGTACTTTCTTGCGAACGGGAGGGCCTCAAGAACACCTTCCTCGACACGTCGGTGCCGTTCGGAACCGAAGATGTGACGTCCCTCGTCCTACAGATCAAGGACAGCGGCGCAAACGTCCTGTGGCTGCCCCTTGACGGAAACACCAATTCCGCCATCATGACCGGACTCGCGCAGGCGGCCGTCAAGATGAAGGTGATCATCAATGCGACGGGCTACGGGCAGGTGCTGTTGAACAGTACCAACGTGATCCCCGACGCCCAGGGCGCTTGGTTCCTCGTAATGGGCATTCCGGTCGAATCGAAGACATCCGCCACGGAGGCCTTCCAGTCAGCGTTGGCCAAGTACACCCACTTCAGGGGCGTTCCCGACTTCACTCGGTACGAGGGATGGGGTGGCGCCGACCTCATGATCAAAGGTCTGGAGTTGGCCGGAAAGAACCCAACCCAAAGCGCGTTCATCGCGGATCTCCACAAGGTCACGGACTACAGCGCAAACGGGCTTTTCGGCCCGGTGAACTTCTCACTCAGCGACTTCGGCAAGGCGCCGAAGACCCTTTGCGAGTACCTCGTTCAGCTGAAAGGAGATGCGTACGCTCACCCGACCCGGGTGTGTGGCTCACTCCTGTCGAATTCTGACCAGCTCCCCAACGCATGATGCGAGTTGCGGGAAGGGAGACCATGCGAGAGCCGCGGCTCTGGGCTCTGGCATTTCGCATTGGGGCGACTCGTTGAGAGCTCGTTGAGCTCAAGCCTGGGAGTTGTGAATGCGGTCTTCCGAACCCAGGGACGTCCTGTACCAGATTGCTCCACCGCAGGCCCACCTAATCTCTTAAACGTGGATGGCAAGCCGACCTTCCAGAACGAATCGAGATGCTTCTTGATCATCTCATCGAGATCGCGATCCCGGACCAGCGGAGCGGCGCCGGCCTTTCGAACGCCGACGAGACGTAGTGGTCCTTGACTTTGTCGGAAAGGATGGTCTCCACCTCGTGGGCGAGCGGAGAGGAGACCCGATCAAACCCCCGGTGATCTTTCTCCACGGCGGGGGCCAAACACGCTACTCCTGGGGAGAAACTGCCACGCGTGTCGCTGAGCGTGGTTGGCAGTCTCTGGTTCTCGATGCTCGTGGTCATGGCGACTCCGCTTGGTCGGATGTCGGGGATTACCTTCTGGAGAGCTTCGCAGAGGACCTCCGACTGGTGATTGAACAACTCGACCGTCAGCCTTTCTTGGTTGGTGCGTCCCTGGGCGGCTTGACTTCGATTCTCGTGGCCGGCGAACTCGCTCCTGGCGTCGCACGTGGTGTCGTGTTGGTCGACATCGTCCCCGATATGGAGGAGGCGGGAGCGCGGCGGATCGGTGCGTTCATGCTGGAGCACGCGGAAGTTGGGTTCTCGTCGATCGACGAGGTCGCGGAAGTCGTCGCTGCCTACAACCCCAATCGTCCAAGACCTGCGGACACTGGAGGACTCCGAAGGAACCTTCGCGAGCGCGACGGGCGCCTCTATTGGCACTGGGACCCCCGCTTCATGATGGGGGAAGGCGGAAGCGGTCCCAGTGAGATCCTCGATGTCGACCGGCTTCATGCGGCGGCCGAACGCATGGTTGCGGACGTCCCTGTCATGCTCGTGCGCGGGCGAGTCAGCGACCTCGTAACTCAACAGAAGGCGGCCGAGTTCTGTGCACGTTTTCCGGCCGTGGAGTACGTGGATGTGTCCGATGCTGGGCATATGGTGGCCGGTGATCGAAACGACGCGTTCACGGCATCGGTCATTGAATTTCTAGAACGTCACGGGAAACCTGTGGTCTGACGGCGGTGTTCGGGTGGCCGGGCCGCACTGCGCCAACGGGCGAATCGCGAGCGACAGCTCTCATCGACACGATGGCTGCCCGCCTGACCGACCTTTGGGCACGTCGGCATCACTCACCGGTTGAGCGATGGACCTGGAGACCCGCATTACCGGCTGGGGTCTCCCGGTCGACATCAACGATGCGCTCGTCATGACAGCAATACACGCCCGGATCTCCGGGCTGCTTTGCATCCGGGGACGCTGTACCCCCCCAGGTACCCTATGGCGAACGGATAGTAATCCGAGCAAAGGGGTCCGTGATGCCTAGACAGAGTCGGGTTAGCGGCGGGGTAATCGTTTCTCTCATTGGAGTCGTCGCACTCGTCATCTTCATGATTCAGAACACCGAGGACATCAGAGTCCACTTCTTGGTCTGGCACTTCACCTGGTCGCTCTGGATAATTGTTCTGGTCGCAGCGCTCATCGGAGGACTGGCCTGGGCCGGAGGTGGG
Source organism: uncultured Acidimicrobiaceae bacterium (assembly GCA_963824445.1). Taxonomy (GTDB): domain Bacteria; phylum Actinomycetota; class Acidimicrobiia; order Acidimicrobiales; family RAAP-2; genus Bog-473. Next base: position 1,031,636 of record CAWGPG010000008.1, read on the forward strand.
GTCGTTCGTCGCTATCGGCGTGGTAGGTAGGAATCGACCGAACTTGCTTCGATTCTCGTCCCACCGCGTACTACTCAGCCTTCCTCCGCAGGTGGTGAGGTTGCCCAGAAATAGTGGACACGCGGTTTATGCGGCTTGTTGCTTGAGGGCCAACGTTAGCTCGTAGCGAACGGGACTGAGGTTGCCCGCCTTGGTGCAACGACGCTGGTGGTTGTAGAAGTTGATGTAGCGGGCGATCCCGGCACGGAGTTCGTCGATGGTGGCGAAGGTGTGCCGGTAGAAGTACTCGTGTTTGAAGATCGACCAGAAGCTCTCGGCGCTGGCGTGGTCATAGCAACTGCCCGTCGCCCCCATGGAGCGGACCAGTCCGGCGGACTCGCAGAAGTCCACGACCTTGCCATCTGAGAATTGACTGCCCCGGTCGGTGTGAAACACCGTTCCGACCACCGAACCCATACGCGTCGCCGTCGATTGCTCGAGCGCCTCGAGGACGAGCTCGGTGCGCATGTGCTCCTCCACTGAGAACCCCAGCACCCTCGACGATCCTTCGTCGCGAACGGCGCAGAGATAGGCCTCGCCGTCACCGACGCTGAGGTACGTGATGTCAGACGTCCACAACTCGTCGATGCCGTCGGGATGGAAGTCCCGATTCACCAGGTCCGCCGGGTAGATGGCCGCTGGATCGGGGCTGGTGGTGACCTTGAACAAGCGCGGGCTGACCCCGACGATCCCGAGGGCGGCCATGCGGGCGGCCACGGTGTTGGCGCTGACGTGTTCACCGGCCTCATGGAGGTCCAAGGTGATCCGAGGAGCGCCGTAGGTGCCCTTCGAGTTCTTGTGCACTCTGATGATCTTGGCGTCGAGATCGGCCCGGCGAACCTCGCTCGGCAGCGCTGGACGGTCCTGGGCCGCCCTCCAGCGGTAGTAGCCGGCCGTGGAGACCTCCAAGAGGCGGGCCATGCGGGTGATCTCGAAGTTCGCGCACTCGGCGGCCATCAACGCAAATCTCTCTGCTTTGGTGGATTCGAAGCGAAGTACGCGGCAGCTTTTCCCAAGAAGGCCAGGTCCTTGTCCTGCTCGGCGACCTGACGGCGCAACCGCACGAGCTCGGTCCGCTCCGCCGGCGTCAACGGCTCATCGGACGAAGCGACCACCGCGTCGAGCCGACGACGCTCATCGCGCACCCATCGGGCCAACACGCTGTCCGCCACCGACAGCTCGGCCGCCACCTCGGCCACCGTCCTGCCCGTATCGATCACGCGATGAGCGGCCTCTGTCTTGAACTCCAGCGTGAACTTCCGCCTTGTAGCTCCCATATCGGACATCCTTCCAGCCGACCAAAAGATCGGCTTGTCAGGTGTCCACTAATTCCGGGGAACCTCACTGCTCGCCACATCGTCCCTAGCCGGGGCGTCGCTGGCACCCAGCCACACCCTGGCGGGCTCGTCGCTCACGAGCAACGGTGAGTGGGCTGGCGTGGGCAAGATCTGCGAGCCCGGGCCAGGCGGCAACTCTTCGGTGCGGGGGGTCGCGGACAAGACGATCCACATTGCCGTCTTCAACGACGCGTCCAACACCGAGGTCCCTGGCCTCGAGAAAGAGTTCGTCCAATTCGGCAACGCTTTCGCCGACTGGTGCAACGCGTCGGGAGGTATCGACGGGCGCCACATCGTGATCGACAACCGTGACGCAGCCCTGTTCAACTCGTCCCAAGTCACCAACGAAGCGTGTCAGAGCGACTTCATGGCCGTTGGCGGCGGGCTGGTGCTTGACCAGGCCGCGGTGCCCGTTCGCGTGCACTGCGGGCTTGGCCAGATCACCGGCTACACGGTTTCCGACGCGGGAGGATCCGCGGCACTGCAGGTGAATCCCAGCGGCCTCAACGCCAAGGAGACCACCGGAGGGTGGTTCGCGGCGTTGGCCAAGAAATATCCGAAGGCAGTCAAGGACGCCGCCATGGGGGCCGAGAACAACCAGAGCATCCTCGAGCCCGAGAGGAAATACGAGGACGCGGCCGAGGCCATGGGCTGGGACGTGAAGAACTTTCAGATCGCGCCCCTCACGGTGACGGACTGGTCGCCGTACGTCCAGGAGGTGGCCTCGGGCAATTACCAAGCTCTCTGGCCATCCGACTCGGGAAACATCACCCCATGGTTCCAAGCCATGAGCACGGACAATTACGAGCCGGCCTTCGTCATCCTCGGCGTCCAGTTCTACGCAAATTCGACCACGAAGGCAATGGTCGGGCTGCACCTGCCCCCGGTCTACGTCGAAACGTCGTGGTGGCCGCTCGAGATGGCATCACAGAACCCCGCCACCGAGCAGTTGATGCAGGTGATGCACAAGTACGCCAAGGGTGACACGATCGACTTCGACGACGAGGAAGCAGCCGAGGCCTGGCTGCTGTGGGCCAAGTCAGCTTCGGCCTGTGGCTCCTCCAAACTCACCGTGGCGTGTGTCCTGGACAACGCGGCGGCACAGAAGAATTGGTCGGCCGGTGGTATCGAGGCACCGGTGGCCCAGCTGTCGATGTCGAACGAGAATCCCCAGCCCTCTCCCTGTTTCGCCCTTCTGCAGGCCAAGCCGAGTGGGTTCGTCTACGAAAAGGCGATCACCGAACCCACCAAGTCGATCTGGAACTGCAATCCGAAGAACGTGTACCACCTCACTGCCAAACAGGTCGCTGCAGCGTCAAACTCATAGTCAGCCTGGACGGTTCTCGACTACCGAACCGCGCTCGGATTGCGCGACCGCGAACGGAGGCCGTAACAGAGCTTCTGGCGGTTCCTTGTCGTGCGCCCCGGGGAAGTGCCTCTCGGGAATGTGAACGCCCAACTTGCGGATTCCCTGATCGCTCTGAGCCCCGGTCGGAGAACTGGCGCGACCTCTTAGAAGAATTTTAGCCAAAGTGTGCGCAGCGTGACTGAAATCAGCATCGGCTGGCTTTTAGTCTAGATAGTCAGAGAAGTCAGCAAAAAGGAGTATGAAATTGCGCTTCATCCCCAAACTATTGATCGCCGGAGGGCTCGCCCTCGGCGCCTCGGTGGCCGGTCCTGCTGTGGCCAGCCAGGCAGCTCCAACACCCACTTTCCACGCCGTTACCGGAATCGGGACGTGGAGTGGGGGTTCGTTCGGCACCCCCACATTGGCGGTGGGCGCCACCTCGGACGGCATGGCCACGGGCGGCGGTTTTGCGATCACCTACCCGCGTGAAGGCGCCTACCCGGCGGGAGCCACAGCTGTCTTGGGCACGGTCACGTGCCTCGACGTCGTCAACGGAGACACCGCATACATCGCCGGGCTCATCAAGTCTTCCAACGGTCCTCGCGCTGATATTTTCCCGGTGGGGGACTACATCACGATGGGTGTACAGGCAGGCGCGCTGAACTTCTACCCCGGGCAATCCACCCCCCCTGGTCCGGACTGTGGGGCAGTTACGCCCAACCTCACTCTCACCAGCGGTCACTTCTTCCTCCGTTAAGCCCCTTCTATTTGCCATCCTTCATTCGATCGTTCTGAAACCGTGCCAAGTAGCGACGTCGGGATCGTAACGAAGCGCTGACAATGCCTTCAGGTAAGTCTTGGGGCGTGGCTCGCACTACTGAGAACGCTCGTCAAGGCGACGCGCCCCGCCCGCATCAGACGCGGGACGAGGCGAAGGACAGCACCCGAGACAAGCACCGGTCCAGACATCCCACATAGGTGACGTCTCGACACCTGGCGTCGCGTGAGGATTCAGCGCGTCACTGGGAGTCGTCACGTGCCGGCTGGGCGGTGACGCCAGTCAAGCGACGACGACGTGGACGTCGGGAACTCGCTCCCCAGCTCATGGACTGACTGTCATCGTCTGCTCGGCAGATCGTTTCTTGTGGGTTCGCAGCTGATTCCCAGACTTGTGACGGGGCGCTTGGAACAGCTCAGCGCGACCGACGAATCGGACCCGTCACCGTCACCCCACAACTGACAGGTCGTCGTGAGTGTGATCTTATGGGTGACGAGACGAAGGGGGGTTACATGGCGGAAGTACCTTTGGATCCTGCAAGTGGTCCCGCGTTCGCGCTATCCGGACGTGTTGTGACCATGGACACTGATCGCACAGTCCTGCCACATGGAGTGGTGTACGGGCAGAACGGGTCGATCGTTGCTGTGCAGCCCGCGGGTGTGGCGCCACCTGATGGATTCGCCAATGTCGAAGTTGTCGACACAACCGGGACGATCTATCCGGGTCTCATTGAACTCCACAACCATTTGCCCTACGACGTGTTGCCGCTGTGGCAGGTCCCGAAGCGCTACGGCGACCGCAATCAATGGTCGGACACACAGGAGAATCCGGATTATCACCGGCTGATCACGGGTCCCATGCATGCCATCGGTGGGGTCCCGGCGCTGGTGGCGGCAATTGTCCGCTACGTGGAGCTGCGGTGCCTTCTTGGCGGCACTACCACGAGTCAGGGAGTAACACTGGCCAACAGCAAGGTCAGCGTGACCCACTTCCGTGGTCTGGTCCGTAACGTCGAGAACACCGGGAAAGACCCGGCGCTACCGGCAGCGGCAACGCACGTGCCCGATGTCGTCGCGGCTGATGGTCAGAAATTTCTCCAAGAGATATCAACTGGCAAGAAGATGATTCTGCACCTCGCTGAGGGCGATGACGAGGCGGCGCTGAATGCTTTCGAGGCTCTGCATCTCAAAGACGGGTCTTGGGCGATCACCAAGGACCTGATTGGCATCCACTGTGTTGCTCTACGCGACGGCGACTTTGGGGTCTTGGCATCGCACGGTGGAAGCATGGTGTGGTCGCCGCTGTCAAACCTGCTCCTGTACGGCAAGACTGCGAATGTCGGGGCAGCAATGGGCCACAATGTTCCGGTAGCGCTTGGCTCCGATTGGGCGCCGTCCGGCAGCAAGAATCTGCTCGGCGAGCTGAAGGCTGCGCGGCTGGCCCGTACCGCTGCGAATGCTCCGGAACTATCGGATCGCGAGTTGGTGGCAATGGCTACCTGTACCCCGGCGGCGATGCTCGGGTGGGACCGTGCTCTCGGAAGTCTCGAAGGACCTCGCACCGATGGGGCCGGGGAAGAGGTTCCGGGTAAACGTGCCGACATGCTCGTGGCGATCGTGGAGGATGGAGATCCTTACACCGGCTTGATCGATGCCAAGGAAGCAGATATTCAGCTCGTCATGATCGACGGAGTCCCTCGCGTCGGCACAAAGACTCTCATGACCAGTCTTGGCGTGAGGACGGGTTTGGAACGGATCCAGGTTGGCGGACAGGAGCGGATGCTCAACCTTTCCGAGGCGGACGCGGACCCACAGGTCGAGCAGGTGACTGCTGCCGAGGCGATCCGCCTCCTGGCCCACGCGCTTCAGCAGCTGCCGAACACTCCTACGACGCCCGAAGCCGTTGCTGCCCGGTCTGAACTACCCGACGGGCAGATCCGCCTGGCCGTCGAGGGATTAGTGGACAACCAACAGAGCCCCCGACCTCACCTTCCGCTCAACGGAGCGCTCACCGGTCCGAACCTCCCCCGTAGCCGCACGCTTGAATCAGTCCACAACGCGATCGCCGCTGCTGGTCCGTTGCCGGCGCTGACACTCGACCCACTTGCCGCCGTCGACAACCCGGGCTTCTACGACACCATCGGTCAGGAGATGAACCTGCCCGCCGACGTCCGTGCGGGCCTCGTTGCGTACCGACATCCGACGCCCACGGACCGTGCCAAGACGTAAGGACATCCCAATGCCTCACAGCTTCTGCCCAGGCTATCCACCGCCCTACGCCGACCTGGTCGCCGCTTACCCTGGGGCCGACGTCTATCCAGCGGCGGCATTCAGAGTGGAGTGGGGACCGATCTTTCATCGAGGACGGCTCGACGGCAGCGCCCGACTTCTCATCATCGGGCAAGACCCCGCAACCGAAGAAGATTTCGCTCGGCGCATTCTCGTTGGCGTTGCCGGCCAACGCACTCAGGGTCTCATGACCCGAGTCGGCATCACAAACTCGTACGTGATGATCAACACCTTCCTCTACAGCGTGGCCAGCCAGATGGCCGGTGAACGACACAGCGGCGATCAGAAGATCGCTGCCTATCGCAGTCTCTGGCTCGACACCCTCACGGAACACAACAACTTCGACGCTGTGATCACTCTCGGTACTCTCGCAAAAGAGGCGTACTTAGCTTGGACCGCCGGGCCAACCGGACACACCCAAGCGCCAAAGCACGTCGCTCCGATTCTGCACCCGACCTACCCCGAGTCGGCCGCGGCGTCGGGTAGCACCACGCTCGCTGCCGCAACCGAGAAGCTCCTTGCGAACTGGAACCAAGCTCTACCCGGTCTAGGCCAGGCCCTGATCCATCCCGACGAAGCGGCCACCCTCACCCCATATGGGACGAAATTTGAGCGGAGCGACCTCACGTCCATTCCCGAGGACGATCTTCCGCCCGGTCTTCCCACATGGGTACGCAGCGTCGAGACTTGGTCGGCTCGGACCGGGGCCACAGCTGACCTAAAGCGCGCCACCCTCACCCTCACTGTTCCTCGCGACCAAAGACCATGGATCGCCTCGTAGTCACGTAGGTATCTCTCGGGGGCCGGACGCCATTTACAGGATATTTCCTCCGGCACGGCACACTGATCGACCACTCCTCGTCCAACCCGACGGAGGCGTTCGACGTGAGGACGACAGAGAACCTGAAGGGATCCGAGTCGTGAGAAGGGATTCCTTCGACGAGCACCGCAGGTTTGGGATCGGACCAAGTCAGCCGGGCTCGGGAGAACTGGAGTACTCTCGTTTCTGTCGCCGAACGAGGAGAAGCGAGATGCGCCAGACGTCAGTGTCCACAAAGAAAGGAGAAACCACCTATCGAGAGGACCTGACGCGCTATGGAATCGCTGAACCTTGGGATCCTGGCACATGTTGACGCCGGCAAGACCAGCCTGACCGAGCGCCTGCTCTACGAGGCAGGCGCCATCGACCGTCTGGGGAGCGTCGACGACGGAAACACCCAGACGGACACGCTCGCCGTCGAACGACGGCGCGGGATCACGGTCCGATCCGCCGTCGTGTCGTTCGAGATCGAGAACATGTCGGTCAACTTGATCGACACACCCGGGCACCCCGAGTTTATTGCTGAGGTCGAGAGGGTCCTCAGGATCCTCGACGGCGCGGTCCTGGTGATCTCTTCGGTTGAGGGAGTCCAGCCGCAGACTCGTGTATTGACCCGGGTGCTGGTGCGACTGGGGATTCCCTTCCTCGTGTTCGGCAACAAGATCGATCGTCAAGGCGCTCGAGAGGATTCGCTACTCCAAGAGGTCCCTGAGGCGCTCGGGCTCACCGTCGTTCCGATGGGAACGACGTCGGCCATCGGAACGAAGAGGGCAGACTTCACGCCGTGGGCCGCGAACGACTCCGATCACCGAGCTGCGCTCGCGGACGTCCTCGGTGCGCACGACGAGCAGCTGCTGAGCGACTACCTCGAGGACGAACATCGGCTCAGTCGAGAGCGGCTTGGCAAAGAACTGAGAGCGCAGTTGCGCAAGTGTCTCGTGACCCCCGTCTTCTTCGGGTCGGCACGAACCGGCGCAGGAGTCCGGTCCTTGCTGTCGGCAATGGCTGACCTGTTCCCGGGATCCGTCCCTGGCGACACCGAAGCGCAGCCGTCGGGCACGGTGTTCAAGATTGAGCGTGGGCAGTCCCGGGAGAAGGTCGCCTACGTCCGCCTTTATTCGGGCGCTGTGCACCCTCGGGACCACCTCGTCTACGGCGACGGGCATCAGGACAAAGTCGTCGCGGTCGCAGCTCCCGACGGTCGTGCCGACCCAGCAAGGCATTCAGCTACCGGTGGAAACATCGTCAAGGTCTGGGGCCTGAGAAACGTTCAGATAGGCGACAGGATCGGGCAGTTGGGTGTTGAAGAGCCGGTCCGAGAGTTCGCCCCGCCGACGATGGCGTCCGTCATCCAGCCCCGGGACCCTGCCGACGGGGCAAGGCTACGAGTGGCGCTCGACGAGCTGGCCGAACAGGATCCGCTCATTGGAGTGCGCCTGGACGGCGACGCGAACGAGATCTCCGTCTTGCTCTACGGAGAGGTCCAAAAGGAGATCGTCCAGTCGACGCTCGAGGACGACTACGGAATTGTGGTCGAGTTCCGAGAGACAACGACGATCTACGTCGAACGTCCCACTCGTCCTGGCGAAGCTGCCGAGCTCCTTACCTCAGACGCCAATCCTTTCATGGCGACCGTCGGACTCCGTGTCGATCCGGGTCCTGAGGACTCGGGAGTACGCGTCGTCCTCGACGTCGACAAGCGCTCGATGCCGTTGTTCATCTACAAGTCGGAGGGTCGGTTCGTCGACCACATGACGCAGTACGTGCGTCGGGCACTCGCCAGAGGCCCGTACGGATGGGAGGTCATCGACTGTGTGGTGACGCTCACGAAGTGCGGCTACTACATCGGAGACGGTCCGACCAAGCCGACCGTCCCGATGGCGCGGACATCGAGCGCTGACTTTCGACTGCTCACTCCGCTCGTGGTGTCCCAAGCCGTCGTACGGGCCGGGACAAGGGTCTGCGAACCCACGGTGCGCTTGAGAGTGGATTCGCCGTCGGGAACGACCGGCGAGCTCCTCGAGGCCATCGTCCAGCTTGGTGGATCCGTCGAAGAAAGCCGAGCGCGAGGGGGCGTCTCGACCATCGAAGCGCGGATGTCGGCGGATGGACTCCGAGTGCTCCAGAGGAAGCTGGCTGGCCTTACCGGTGGTGAAGGAAGTCTCGAGTCCGTTTCCGACGGGTATCAACCCGTGCGGGGGAGGCTTCCGACGACGTCGTAGTCGGGCCGCTGGTCGTCGTGACGCGACCCAACTCACGGTGCATGTGGACGAGGCCAAGGTCGCGGACACGACCCATGGCCGGCTATTGTCCTCGCCGTTTCCTCGATGGCCCGAGAGGTCGCTCACGCGGCTGTGCGACTCGGGCACGGGGAGCGCCACCTATCGCCTCGGCGACGACGCACCGTCGCACCGCCTGAGGACCGTGGTCGTGAGGCAGAGAATCTTGTATACCGGAGCAATGCCGGATACTCACGTCGAGATCACAGACATCATCGTGGATTGCGCCGACCCGGAGAGGTTGGCCGGTTTCTGGGTGAATTGCTACAGCGACCGATCAAGGGACGCAAGGGGCCGTACGTCTGGCTCACTCGCTCTGCCGGAGGGATGGGTCTGGGATTTCAGCAAGTCGACGAGGCCAAGCGAACCAAGAACAGAGTCCACGTCGATATCTCTGGACCGAGTATCTCCGAGATGGAGAGGCGGGTTGAGGCTCTCGGTGGTCGTCGGCTCGATGGCTACGACGATGGTGGGTTTTTGGTGATGGCCGATCCTGAAGGCAACGAGTTCTGCATTGTGCCGGAGTCCTTTCACATAGATGACTCAGGGCGAGCGGACTACCTCGACGTCTCCGACCTCGAATAGCGCGAGCCGGCTGGTGTCCGGCGGCCGTGTGATGAGCGCTGAGGCATTCACTCTACGATCGAGTTCCATGGAACTCGTGCTGCGCCCCGGCGGATTCCAGGACGAAGGACTTCTGAACTCTTCGATCAAGCCGGGGATGCTTCTCGACACGCGTGCAGCGAATTCAGTCTTCGGAGTTGTCAGCGGCGAGGGCGGCCAGATCATAGGCCCAGGCCGCCGCCCAGCTCCCTTTCAGAGCGTGACTCGCGTACTCCTTGAACAACATTGCTGACTCCTCCCTCAGGATTCCTCCGCAGATCCGTGGGAGACGGTGGCCGGGCATGGCACTGGCATCTCGGCTCCCGTCCCAGTGTGCAAATGCGGAGACCCCACCGTCGCTTGGTGACTCGAGTCCGTAGACGACTCTTCCAACCTTGGCGGTGAATGCTGCTCCTAGGCACATCAAGCAAGGTTCCAAGTTGACGTAGAGGGTGGCCCGATCGCGACGGCCAGCGATCAACCGATCTGCCGCGTCGAGGGCAAGCAAGTCCGCGTGGACGAGGAGTCGACCGGTCGCACGCTCTTGGGTGTGTTTGGCGGCGATGATGTCGCCGTCGATCGTTACGACCGCTCCAATGGGCATTTCGCCCGCATCCAGGCCAGCGTGCGCGACCGTCAGTGCCTCACGCATAAACCGGTCATCGTCAACGCTCACGGGTCTTATGTTGCCGCATCCGGCGAGAGGGCGAGATCCCCATCGTGGGGCGGTCCAGAACCGCCTCTTCGCTTGCGAGAGGGCTGAGCTCGCGCTCGAAGTGACCGCATTCAATAACCCGGTTTTGAGGTTCTCGCTCGTCGATGGAAACTGCGTGGCCCATTCCACCGCGCCACGTTGGTCGAGGAGCTCACGACTGTTTGGTCAAGGTTGAACGTTTCCCACCCCGCCGTTCGCCAAGGTGCCAGCGGGACAGGTTCTCGCTGGCGGGCGGCAACCCGTAAGTCGGGACGTTCACGTCCCTTGCAACCGAGCGACCACAGGGGCACAGGCCTCCATTTGGGCGTGGAGGATGGTGATGTAGCTGATGCCCGTGACCTCCCGGCAACGCCGGAGAAGGTCGGCGGCAGTCTCGGGCGACCCGACGACGGCATAGGGATGGTCGGTGACCGCCTCGATCGACACTTTGCGCCTGTCTGCAATCTCGGCGTGGGCTGACTTCGTGTCGTTTGTGATCTTCAGGTCGTATGGTGACATCTCCAGCTCTATCTCGCTGAACCGCTCACCGGCGGCCTCGCGCACGTAGTTCATCCGCCGAGATATTTCTTCCCATGGGTCAAGCCCGCCTGGAGTGCGGCCGTACGGGATGGAGTTGATGCTTGCAATCTGTGCCTCACGGCCGGCGAGCGAGAGCACGCGCTTTTTCTGGCCTCCAATCATGATCGGCGGATGGGGTCGCTGTGGCGGGACAGGTATCCCTGCGTATCCGCTGACATGAACGTGGTTTCCAGACACATCCATCTGCGCTCCCGACCAGTGCGCTTTGAGGAGACGGACGACCTCTATGAGCCGGTCGACCCGGACCGCGGGTTCATCGAAGCGGAGTCCCATGGCTTCGAACTCGTCCCGCAGGCCCCCGGCACCGAGTCCGACCTCGAGCCGGCCGTCCGACAGCAGGTCCAAGGTGGCTGTTTCGGCGGCGAGCACAGCGGGAACGTGGAAGTCAACGGCGAAGACGCGGCAACCGACTCGCAGTCGCACGGTCGCCTCGGCAGCAGCGGCAATGGCCGGAATCGGCGCCAAGTTCTGGGGCAGGTGAAGGCTTCGGTCGTAGACGGGGCCAGGTCCAAGATAGTGATCGGCCACGAACAGCGTGGAATACCCGAGTTCCTCGACGCGCCGCGCCAGGTCCCGCCATTCTCGTGCGGACTCTGCTCGCATGGCTTGGACACCGAACCGGAAGGGACGCACCGTCACCAGGGCGGACAACTTACCCGTCCGCAGAGAAGATCCGGTGCGGGTGCGCCAGCTCCTGCTGTCTCCGGAGAAGTGCGTGCGAGGGCTGCAATCCACCGGGTCATGCCGAGGTAGTCGCGGCACTGCGTGGTGAGACAATCTCACCGTGACTCGTCAACGCGATATCCAGGATTTCGACGATCGTGCGCAAGAGTACGAGAGCGGCTGGAAAGGGAAGATGCATCTCGACATCGCGACGCGCTCTGTTGGGAGAGCCCTGACCGGTCGAGGCACACCGAGGCGGGTTCTCGACGTTGGATCCGGCACGGGGCAGTTGCTGAGACTGCTCGCCAAACAGTTGGGCGATGATTGCGAGACTCTCGCCGGTATCGATCCGGCTGAAGGCATGATCGAAGAGGCGATCACTCATGCCGACGATCCACGCCTCAGCTTTTCCGTCGGTGTAGCTGAAGAAATCGCTTTTCCAGAAGGGCACTTCGAGCTCGTGTTCGCCACGACCTCGTTCGACCACTGGGGGGATCAACGAGTTGGCCTGATGGAGTGCTGCCGCGTCCTCACGGCCGATGGCAACCTCGTTCTCACCGACCTCTTCTCGCTCTGGCTCACGCCGACTCTCTTGCTTCGACGTGGTCGTGCACGAACCAAGCACCGAGCGACGAAGCTCATTGAGGCGGCCGGCTTCTCCTCCGCAATGTGGTATCCCATGTATCGACCCATCCTCGCCACGGCAGTTGCGACGAAACAGGAAGTAGGCCCATGCCCGACGACCCGGTAGGTGACTCACGCTCCTCAGTCGACGACCGTCACCTTCTGCTTATGGGTGCCGGGCCGGGTCTCGGCATGGCCGTGGCTCGTCGCTTCGCCAACGGCGGCTATCGAGTGACCTTGGTGGCGCGTAGCACGGATGGACTCCGCGGTCTCGCTGACGAACTGGCCGACACCGGAGCCCGAATTGACACGTTCTCAGCAGATGCCAGCGACCCTGAAGGCCTCAGAGCTCGGATGACCGAGCTCTACAACGAGGTGGGTGCGCCCGGGCTCATCGTCTACAACGCAGTCATGGGCGCCCCGGACCAGCTCCTGAGCTCGACCGTCGAGCACCTGCAGAGGGCCTATGCGGTCGACGTCATCGGCGCCATCGTCGTGACGCAGGTCGCCGCCCCATCCATGAGGGCGGCCCGTTCCGGCACCATTATCGTGACGGGTGGCGGTTTCGCGGATCATCCGATCCCAGCCCTCGCGACGGTCTCACTCGGCAAAGCAGCGCTGCGATCCGCCGCCACCATGCTCGGAGCCGACCTGCAGCCGGATGGCATCCGCGTGGCGACATTGACGATCAGCGGACAGATCATCGCGGGCACCGCCTTCGATCCCAAGAACATCGCAACCTACTATTGGGAGATCGTCCATTCCGACGCTCCTTGGCAGGCGGAGTTTCGCTTTACCGGCGAATAGGGCTGTGGAATACGGCTGTGGAATACGGCTGTGGAATCTGCGCCAGCCATGGTCGTCTGCCTGCACCGGAATCTTCGCTGGCGTCAGGACTCCTTCTCGTGGACTGGAGGCCAGTGCGGTTCGGAGGGAGGAGTTCGCCAGCCACAAGTCGAGGCGTGGTCGATCAACGCCTGGGTCGCCCGAGCCACCATCGGCCTGGTGTCACCGGCGCGGTGAAGGAGCGTCCAGGCCCAGAGTGGCACCGGGGATGTGACAGGCCGGCGGGTCAACGTCGGGGGGATGGGCGCAGCGTGACGTTTGGGCGATTCGAGTACCGGCCGACCCAGGCGGGCGACGTGGTCAAAGAAGGCAGGTCCAGCAATGCCGCCATCGTCAATATTGCTCAAAGACGCCTGGGTCGCAGTTGAGAAGTCAGCGGCATATCGGTTCCACGACGACCACGAAGCTTCGTCCACATCGATGAGCACAGTGACCTCGGCAGCCGACACGCTCTCGTGACGAGTCGCCCGATGCGCGCGGGGCATGACGGCCTCGAGCCGTTCGTACCACAAGAGGTGGCCCGTCAAGTGGTGCCGTTCGATCTCGTCCGCTTCGATCCAGGCGATGGCCAAGTCGAGGCTGCCCTCGGCCACCCGCACTACTTGGGTATGAGAGGGGAGGACCCATTCGTCGACCCGGACTCGAGGGTCGGACAGTGCCGCTGCCTCTGGTGGCAACCAGCTGACGTAGCCCAGCCGCAACGGTAACTCTCCACCACCCTTGCGGGCTCGATCGAACGCACGGGCAGCGGCGCCCAGGACCTCTCGAGCATCGGTCAAGAATTGGGCGCCGGCGGGGGTCAACTCGACATGGCGTCGGTCGCGGATCAAGAGCTGGGTCCCGAGCTCACGTTCGAGGTTGCTGATCTGCTGCGACAGCGAAGGTCCTGCGAGGTGAAGTCGTTCTGCCGCCCGACCGAAATGGAGCTCTTCGGCAACGGCGACGAAGTAATTCAGCTGCCGTAGTTCCACGCCATCGATCGTACCGCTGGGGTGATAGGCGGGGCCTACCACAGTTTGGTCATAAGTCGTGGACTCAAGACGAGGACAAGGGTTTACTCGTAGAGGAAATCGAGAACGCAAAGGAAGCAAGGGACCATGAGTGAAACCGAAACACCCAACATGAACCTCGAAGTGCACATCATCCCCGTCTCCGACGTCGACCGCGCCAAGGACTTCTACATGCGACTGGGTTGGAGACTCGACGATGACGCGGCGCCAATGGAGGGCTTGCGTATCGTCCAATTCACACCCCCGGGCTCGGGGACATCGGTCACGTTCGGAGAAGGGCTCACGACGGCCGCGCCGGGCTCGGCCGAAGCCGGACTGACCGTGCCCGACATCAAGACGGCCCACGATGGGCTCGTCGCTCTTGGCATCGACGCGAGCGACGTGTGGCACGGTCCGCCGTTCCCCGTCGAGGCACGGCAACCGGGTCCCGACCCCGAGCGCACCAGCTATGGGTCCTTTTGCTCGTTCAGCGATCCCGACGGCAATCTGTGGCTGGTTCAGGAGGTCACCACACGACTTCCCGGCCGGATCGACTCCACGGGAACCGCATTCGCGTCGACAGAGGAGCTGGAGAACGCGCTCTGGCGTGCCGAGGCCGCCCATGTCGAGCACCAGAAGCGCACTGGACGCTCGCACTTTCTTCACCGGTCGAGCCAAGACGACACCTGGCCCGCCTGGTACGCCTCCTACATGGTGGCAGAGCAGTCGGGGAGTGATCTGCCGGCCTAACCGATCGTGCGCCTACCCCGGCGGGTCATTGGTGTGACGGTCAGAGGTGGCGCTTCTCCACATTTGAACCTTTGGGGTTTGAGAACCGAGGAATAGAGAGATTTCATGCCTTCCATAACAGTCGGCACCGAGAACGATGCCCCCATCGAGATCCACTACGAAGACCACGGCAGTGGCGATCCGATCGTCCTGATCCATGGCTATCCCCTCAATGGCTACTCGTGGGAACGTCAGGAGAGGGAGCTACTGGCCAATGGATATCGAATCGTCACCTACGATCGCCGCGGCTTCGGCCGGTCGAGCCAGCCGACCTTTGGGTATGACTACGACACGTTCGCCGGCGACCTGAAGGCGCTGATCGATCACCTTGATCTGAGGGACGTCGTCCTCGTCGGCTTCTCGATGGGCACCGGGGAGGTGATCCGCTACCTCGCCACGTTCGGTTCGTCGCGCGTGGTGAAGGCCGTCCTGCTCGGGGCCATTCCACCCTTCCTCCTCCGGACCGAGGACAATCACGAGGGCATGGAAGGCAAGATCTTTGCCGACATCGAGGCGGCAATCGTGGACGACCGCTATGCCTACTTCGAGAACTTCTTGAACGACTTCTACAACGTCGACGTCCTCGGTGGTACGCGGATCAGCGATCGCGCTTGGCAGGCCAGCTTCAACGTGGCGGCCGGTTGCTCACCTCACGCGACGTATGCCTGCGTCGATACTTGGCTCACCGACTTCCGCGCCGACCTGCCGAAGATCGACGTTCCGGTGCTCGTCCTGCACGGAACGGAGGACCGGATCCTCCCGTTCGAATCGACCTCGGCCCGGCTTCCGGCGCTGATCGCCGACTGCACGCTTGTCCCTGTCGAGGGCGGTCCGCACAACATCGGATGGACCTTTCCCGAAGAGGTCAACGAGGCACTTCTCTCTTTCCTCGGTGAGACGAAGTAGTCGGATCCCGACCCCACATGATCGAGTGGGAGTTACTGATGGAGTTTCTCGTGCAGTTCGAGTTGGACATCCCGGCCGAAGTTGCCGAGTCCGTAGTCGAAGACCGCCAGAGGGCGGAAGCAGCCGCGGCACAGGCGCTCGCAGATGAAGGGCGCCTCGTTCGGCTGTGGAAGGCCACGGTCGGCAGCCGTCGAATAGTCCTCGGACTCTATCGAGCCGATAGTCGGGAGGAAATCGACGAACTGCTGTCCGCGCTGCCCTTGTACGAATGGACGCGGACGTCCGTCACTCCGCTCGTTCAGCATCCGAACGACCCGGGCGATTCGTACGGATCGTTGAATGATTCGGTTACACCGTGCCGTATTGGGACAGCAAAGCCACCCAGGAGGAGTGCATGATGAGTGTGCCGCTGCCCCCACCGCGTCTGACGAGGATCTTCCGGTTGGAGGCGAACCTTGGTGAGGCCCTGAATGGGGGGAACGTGGTGCAGGGCCAACGTCGTATCGTCCCCCTGACCGGTGGCAGATTCATCGGCCCTGAACTCAGCGGCACCCTTCTCCCTGGGGCCAGCGCTGATTGGCAGATCGTTCTGCCAGATGGCACGGTTCTTGGAGACATCCGCTACACACTTCAGTCCGATCAGGGACAATTGTCTGTACGTCCGTTCGCAAGGAGTGCGCCACGGCAGCAAGGAGGTCCTTGCTCGCCTGGCTCGTGGAGAGGACGTCGATCCGAGCGAGTATGTGTTCCGCACGGCCACGCAGATCGAGACGGGGGCACCCGATTGCCTGTGGCTGAACAAAAGTGTGTTCATCAGTGTCGGCGGCCGTCAACCCGGAGGCGTGATCTACGAGGTGTACCTGGTCGAATGAAGGACGTGGCGCCAGTGTGGGCGGATGTCTTGGTGGGCCGGGACTGTCTTCTCGCGGATTTGGCGGTGATCACGTCAGCGACCAGATCTGGCGTGTGCCATCTGCTCCCGCCCCAATCGCTCCGCAATTGGGAGCAGCGATGACTCGAAGACCACGCCCCCAGCGACCGGATTACACGTGCAATGGATGCTCAGACCTTCGGAGTCTCGCTCCGGTCCCGACTCTCGCTAGATTGAGGTCTTCACAACGACGAGAGGACCCCGATGTCGTCAATCTCGGGCCCCCAGCACCTCAGCGGCCACCATCGAGACACCCTGGTACAGATCTTTCAGCAAAAGACGAACCACAATGTCGAATGGCACGATGTCGTGTCCTTGCTCGATGCGGTCGGATCCATCGAGCAACGGCACGACGACATGTTCTTGTTCCGGATCGGCCAAGAGACCGAGGTCCTAAGGCGGCCGAGCGACAAGGACATCGACGGACAACAACTCGTCGACCTGCGACGAATATTGACGAGCGCCGGCTACGACAAGGTGGCCGCGGATCTCGAAGACAAAGGCAAAGAGGTCTGACAAAGACCTACAACCTGGAGCGGACCCATGGAGAGAAGTTGTCGCCGTCATGAACCCTCACGAGGCAATCATTTGCGTGACGGACGTTAGGCGAGTCCAAAGGCCCGAACGTGTTGTTCCGACCGTCCAACTTGGCACTCTGGCAAAGTCCGTCGCCACTCCGGCGAGATCCAGGTCTTCTGTGGATTGGAGCCGCTGCGGCGGCTGGTCCCACTAGTCGATGCCGATCGACCGGGTGGCCGCTGGAGGTCTAACCGCGACCTCATGTCGGACTCGGGTTGGGGTCGGATCGTGCTCGCCGCTGGAGTTGAGGCGCCTGGGGTGAGTGGCCGCCGACTCGAACCTCCGGTGCAGTGACGAGCTCCAACGGTCGGACGTTGCCCACGCTCCGGGCATTCCGTCCATCCGGACTCCACCGAGTTGTCGCGCGACCCGATCAGTGGGTCGACGAGGCGGGTGGTGAGGCAGGCGCTTCAGTGGATGACGCGGCTGTCCTGACGACTGCTGAGGGCAATGGAGATGGCGGCGTCCGTTGTTGTTGCGGGCCCGCTTCCGGCGCACTCATCGCCTGTCCTCTCTCGTGCTCGAGTCGGCCAGTGGCACCGGGCGGGACTCGGATCAGGGATCAAGTCGCCAGCCCCACCCGCCGATGGCAATGCTGAATCCTTATCACCCGCAGATTGCGACGAGGCCGACCGTGGGACAGGTCAGCAGGAGCTTGCGGCCTCTCGAATTACGTCGAGCACGACGTCCAGGCGAGTGAGCATGGGGACGTGGCTGCTGACGATCTCTGTGGTCTTCGCATTCATCTGCTGGTACGGGTTGGGTGGCTCAATATGGACGAGCGATCTCGAGCACGGTGAGCGCCCGTGCGTCGCGCCGCGTTTGCGTTGCCTCTAGATTTAAGGACAATGGGGCGGATGAGCACGCCGCTGGAAATCGGGAGGAAGAGCACCTGATGGCCCTGAGCTACGAAGAGGCCTGCGCCGAGGTCACCCGCCCTGGGGCATTCTTCGAGGTGGGCGAGGAGTCGATTCGTGGCGTCGACTACTGCGTCTTCCGGAACGGTCCGGCCACCTTGGCCCAGCTCTTCGCGAGCTCTCGCGACGACGAGTCGACATTTCTTGTCTACGAGGAGGAGCGCTGGTCATTCACCGAGACCGCCCGGCACATTGATGCTCTGGCCCACGCATTGGTGAACACTTTCGGTGTCAACAAGGGTGACCGCGTGGGAATTGCGATGCGCAACCTCCCTGAGTGGATCGTGTCCTTCGCGGCCATACTTTCGATCGGCGCGGTGTCGGTGTCGTTCAACGCATGGTGGACCGAGAGCGAGCTGGACTACGCCCTTGAGGACTCCGGGAGTGCCCTCCTCATCGTCGATGGGGAGCGGATGGACCGCGCCCATGGCCCCGCCGGCCGGCGCGAGGTCCCGATCGTCGCGGTGCGCACTGCAGGGGCGGGACAGCTCACGCCGGGCGTGCACAGATATGAGGACGTCGTCTCCCTTGGTGTCCCGATGCCGACGGTGGAGGTTTTCCCGGACGATGACGCCACCATTCTCTATACCTCGGGGACTACCGGCTTTCCGAAGGGGGCCGTATCCACCCATCGGGCGGTGACCCAATCGCTGATGGCGTTCTGGGCCCGGACCTCCATCCAGACGGCCCGTCGCGATCGAAGTGGTGAAGATCCGCGGCCGGCTCCGCCACCTCAGTGCTTCATCCTGGTCGTCCCCCTCTTCCATGTCACCGGCTGTGTCCCCGTCATGCTGACGTGCTTCGGTCTGAAGATGAAGCTGGTGATGATGTACCGCTGGGATCCGGAGGTCGCGCTGCGTTTGATCGAGGCCGAACGCGTCACTGCGTTTGTGGGTGTACCCACCCAGAGCTGGGACATGCTGGAGAGCCCGGCCTTCGAAAAGTACGACACATCCTCGCTCGCGACCGTTGGGGGCGGTGGAGCTCCGGCCCCGGTCAAGCTGGTCGAGCGAGTCGAACATTCCTTTGCCCGTGGCCGACCGAACATCGGCTACGGCATGACCGAGACCAACGCCTTCGGACCCGGCAACGCCGGAGACGACTACGTCACCCACCCCTCGTCGACGGGACGGTCCAACTTTCCGACATTGGAGATCGAGATACGAGACGAGCGACGGAACCGCGTTCCGCTTGGCCGTCGCGGTGAGATCTGGATGAAAGGCCCGCACCTCTTTCGCGGGTACTGGAACAAACCCGAGGCCACCGCAGAGGTGCTCGTCGACGGATGGCTGGCCACCGGTGACATCGGCCGGATCGATGCGGAGGGTTTCCTCTACATAGAGGACCGGGCGAAGGACATGGTGATCAGGGCAGGCGAGAACGTGTACTGCGCCGAAGTGGAGAGCGCCATTTACGAGCATCCCGGCGTCTACGAGGCGGCCGTGTTCGGTATACCCCACCAACGCCTCGGCGAAGAGGTGGCATGTGTCATCAATCTTCGGCCAGACGCACGCCTCGATGCCGATGAGCTGCGAGAATTCCTGATGGGCAAGCTCTCGGCGTTCAAGATCCCAAGCCGGATCACATTCACCGAGGCTCGGTTGCCTCGAAACCCCTCAGGCAAGATCCTGAAGCGGGAACTGCGAGACACCTATTTTGCCGTTTCTGATTAGTCGTCGCTCCCGTACTTTGGGCCCCAGCCACCAATGTTGTGGTCGGTCCGCTCGACCATGTAGACGCTCGTCTCGACTGTGCACGCAGTCGTAGACCATTGCGGCACCACGGATTCTGGAGCGGACGCAGTTCTCGGGTCAGGCCGATCCAATGACATGGTGGCCGGTCATCATGATGAAGTGAGAACCTGGGGCTCAGCCATTGATTCGCGAGGGACAGTCACGAAACCCCCTGGAGGGCAGCTCAGTCGAGAGTTCTGCCTACAGTCGCTACCCGAGAGTCGTCTTGAGCACCAGGTTGTTGGCAGACGGGCTCCAGGTGAAGACGAAGACGGGTCCATCGCCGTCGTTGTGGCCAGCGGAGAAGTTGAACGTGCCGCCCCCACCGGGAATTGCGACATGTGTAAGTGTCTGCGCCCCGCGTCGAAACGTCTGGGTGTTGAGCGACTTTCCGGCTGCTTTCACAATGTCGTCGAAAAGGGCGATTTGTGAGCATGCGAGTTCCGGAGCGGTCCAGGTGATTGGGGTGGCTGACGTCGCGGTCACGGGGTTGTTGATCCGAGTGTTGGGCTCATTGGCTTGGATCTTGGCGATGCACGTCTTCATCGCCGGATCGTCCCAGGTGACCTTGACCGGAGGAATGCCTCCGGCCGTGATCGCATCTTTGAGGACTGTGTTCAAATGTCCGGCCTTGTCCGTCACGTAGGCGGCGAGGTCCGTGTAGTCGACCACCACCAGCCGCGGCAAATAGGTACTCTGGTTGTCCTCCTCTGAGCGTGGCCAGTCGTTGCCCGCGTTGCCGGCTGCCACTACTTCGGTCACACCGGCAGCCTTGAACTTCTGGGCGATGAGGCCATCCTCGCTGATCAGCGCAGTCGTGTCGGTCGCCGGTGCGTTGTTCATGGCCGTTTGGACGACGTCGACCTTCAACTTCCTCAGTTCGGAGACCACTAAGTTCATCTCGCCCTTGTCCACAGTCTCCGCCGTCACTCCGATCTTTTGCCGAGCAAATACTCCATGCTGCTTGAAGTACGACATCTCCTTGGGGATCAGGTCACTGTCGGAGATGAAGTAGTTGTACCAGGGGGTCTTCGCCGATGCTGCTTGCTGGGCCGACAGTGAGGCGCCGATGATCGGAGTGCCGTGAGTGTTGACGTAGCAGTTGGTATCGGCCGCCTGGAAGAAGCCAACGACAGCGAAGACCCGGTCGTCTTCGGTGAGCTGGGAGCACGCCGTTGCCGCCCCTGCAGTGCCGAGCGGATCGACGGCTGCGAACTCAGGCACAATCCGGCGACCGTTGATCCCACCATGGGCGTTTATCTGATCGATCACCGTGTTGTACGCGACCACGTAGTTACCCGGATCAACGTTGACCACGCTGCGTATCGCGGCCAAGTTCGGATAGGTGATCCCGATCCTTATTGAACTCGAAGTGACACCTTGGCCCGACTGCCCGCTCCCGGCAGCGTCCGCCGACCCGAGCACCACACACTGGAGCCCAATCATCGCGACAAGTGAGGCGGTGACGGCGAAGAGTGCCCTATGCATGTTGTCCTTTCGAGACCAGGAAGGCTGATTCCGGGATGAGGTGGGCCATGGCTCACTCGGTCCGTCTTCCCAGGAAGGATTGCCTTATCGGTCGTGAAGTAACCCGGAGAAAACCGCGGTTTGCGAAAAACGAAGACGGTCGTGTGTCCAACCATGACGAGCTGTGGCCTTTCCGTGCTGGACTCAAGTCCGGCCGGCCTAGCCGCTCGATCCCAGGCTCAACCGACCTGACGTGTGGGCTGAATTCCAAGGAGGTTGGCCATGTTGGCGCGGTAAAACAGAGCTCGATCGTGGCTCGTCACTCCCTGGAGCTCTTCCTCGAACTTTGCGAGAGGATCCCGCCCTCCCTCAGGATGCGGATAGTCGGTGGAGAACATGAAGAGATCCGCACCGGCCTGCTCCATCATCCAGCCCACTGGCTCCCCAGGGAACGGCGTGAATTTGAGGTGCTTCGAAACGTACTCCGACGGCTTCGCCACCAAACGACGCAGCGGTTCTTCAGTACGACGGAAGGCTCGCTGCGCGTAGTCCAAATGGTGCATCCAAGACACGACCCACCCGGCCCCTTGTTCAATGCAGCCACCCCTGAGGCCAGGGAATCGGTCAAAGAGGCCATCAAGGATCAGAGTTCCCAGGAACAATGCCGGCGAGTGATAGATGGCCAAGTAGTCCTTAGACTTGATGTTCTCTCCACCGCCGAGATGATCGGTTACCGGCATGTCGTTGTTGTGAAAAGCGCGGTCCAACAGCCGGCCTCCCCCGCCAACATGGAGAACGAACGGCACGTTGCGCTGCTCGAGGAGCGCCCAGAACGGGTCGAGGTCGGGATGAGTGGGAGCCCGATCGCCTGCGGCTGTAGAGGGCACCATGATTGCCGCGCACCCGTCCTCGATCGCCTGCGTGGTCACATCGACAGCTCGAATCGGGTCCATAAGTGACACATAGCCGACCGCGAACAAGCGGTCATCTGCCGCACAGAAGCTGGCCATGGCCTTGTTCTGAGCTCGACAGCCGGCGTAAAGGAGGTCGATGTCCTGAGCCAGTTCGGCTGCCTCGTCGTATCGGTGGGCACTTCGGGGCAGGCTGAACATCGCAGTGGCGAAGGTGGCGAAAACGAGCTGACCTTCGAATCCGAGGAGATCGATGACGCGGCTGCGCTCAGCCGAGTCGAACCCCCCCATCGCCGTCCACCCTTTGTCCAGCATGAGGCGTTCTTCGGCCTTGACTGCCACCGCCGAGTCGCTCCGTCGCCGTTGCGCCTTGTGTTGGGCGTCCTCGAGGACGGGGCGTAGCCCTTCCATGGCCTGGCGCCGCAAGCGATCCCGAGAGTCAGGATCGATGTATTCGTCCAGGAAGTCCGCCAGCTCCATCACGTGGCTGTCCGCATCGAGAATTGCCAGCTCGCCGGCGTAGGTCATCGGTTTCCCCTTCTGGAACGTAAACAGGTTGCCGGTGACATTTTGTCACCCCCCTGGTGGAATAATGCCCCATGGCCAAGTCGATCGCCAGGATGAAGCCACCTTCCTACGAGAAGGAGCCCCTGAGCAGGCGGGACTCACTCCTCGATGCTGCGGCAGCCATGGTTGCGGCGGGAGACGTCGCAGGAGTCACGATGGAGTCGGTGGCGGCGGCTGGAGGGGTCAGCCGTGCACTCGTCTACAAGCACTTTGCAAACCGCCACGACTTGTTGGCGGCGCTTTATGAGCGTGAAAGCCGCTTCCTCCACGAGGAACTCACGAAGGCCGTGTCCGCTGCGGAAGGGCTGGAGCACAAGTTCCGAGCTCTGATAGAGGGCGCATTGGCCGCTCAATCCAGTCGTGGTGCCACCTTCGCCGCCCTCTCGGATCACGGCGGACGTCGGCACAGCCAACGAGCCCTTCAGCGCCGCCGAGACAACATGACCGTCCGCTACTTCGCCACTTTGGCGGTCGCGGAGCTCGGCCTCGATGAGCACGACGCCACCATCGGAGTGCGGCTCGTCCTCGGAGCGATTGCTGTGGTGCTGCAGCAGTGGCGTCACCGCCGCACCTCCGAGCACGCGGCTGAGCTGGCTGACGCCTACGTCGCAGTCGCAATGGGCGGACTGCGAACCTTTGCGGCTGCCGAGGTGCGCAATCCCTAGGACGTGAGATCAACGGCCAAATCGGGTCACGCTCCTAACAGCGACCCGTCATTCGTCGACCACCACCCGGACTCGGCTCAAGTTCAGCGATCGGGCGAATGGAGTGGTGGGGTTGGCCTCGCGTTGGGAGGCCACGCGTATCGCCGCGAAGTAGGTGCCTGGGGTGGTGAAGACGTGTGTTGCGGCCACTCGGATGGTCTCCGAGGTCGGATCGTCGAGCTCAGTGGTGTCCGGATAGGTGCCTAGGCCCTCGAAGTCCCACTCGGCCGATACCACTTTGCCCTGGGCTGGCGGCACCTCGATCTGTGCGACGAAGGTGACGGCATCCCCCGCCGCGACCTCGGCGCGGTCGCCGCCGTTCACCTCGAGTTGGACCACGGGTTGGATGCCCTTTCGCTCTGCCGCCGGGGCCGGCACGTGCACTTGCCCGTGATGCACCGAGTATTCGGTGGTCGGAGGGGGGACGATGCCTTGCTCGACCCATGCGCTCAGCTCGCGGAGCGCGTACTGCACCGTTCCCGAGTAGGCGACGGCGTGAGTCTCGAGCGACTCGGTCGTCGGGTCGGTGTGGTTCGCATTGTCGACGTACCAGAGTCGGTACTTTTCGTCGACCTGTGGCCCTTCGACGGCCTCGACCTTCTTTCGGTACCAGTCGGATTGCCACGGCAAAGCGTCCCCATCGTGCAGGCACTCCACCACGATCATCTTCCCGTTGAAGCGACCGGTCGGGATCTGACCGGTGGCGCCGAGGGTGCCTGCCGCGCCGATGTCTACGCCTCGCTGGGGGTACATCGGCGTGCCGTCGGGGCTGCGGAAGTAGTCGTAGACGTCGGGGTAGTCGAAATCGGGATTGGCCGGAGGAAATTGGTGACGGTGATACGTCTGCAAGGCGAGGAACCGCGAGTTGTCGATCCGGACGTCGTCGCCGGCCCGGATACTCTCGACGACGGCGGGATCCGCGGTGATGTCGATCTTGCCGCCGACCAATTCGATCACGAGGCCGATGTGACCTTTGCCGTCCGAGTCGATGCGGCCGAGCGAGGCGGTCTTGCCCGCGGCCGCTCCGGTGGTGATGATCACATCAGCACCCGTGAGGTCACCCGTGGGGACGCTCGACAGCTTGAATTGCGTGCCGGCCGCCGGAAAGTACCTCGACAACGGTCGCCTCGTGTTGGATGCGCGCGGCGCGGACCGACGACGTTGGGTCCGTACCGAGGTAGCCCGGTTTGCTCCAGAAGTCATCGAGGTAGGTCGGGTCCAATACCGGCACATAGCTGGCAACGAGCACGAGCGGCCCTCCGCCCTGGGGGACGTAGTTGAACCACGCCCCGAGCGGGAACCCGGTCCGAGTCGCCTCTTCGAGCGCTGCGCGCTCCTCGTCGTTCAACCCGGCATGGGGGTCGCCGCTTCCTCCCGGCTCGATGGCATCGATGATGGACGGCCACTTGTCCTTCAACACTCGGAGGGCATTGACGCGCACCGTGAAACAATTGGGGATCGATTGCGGCGAGCCCATCACATAGGGCACGAACCCGTCCCACACGCCAGTCGTCATCTCTGCACTGGTGACCGTTTGGTACGCGCCGCCACTCCCGCCGTAGAGATACCCGTACGTGCGGTGGGGGCCGTACAGCTCGGCCGCCACTACGCGAGAGAACTTCGCGGCTTCGGCGTTGACCCGGTAACCTCGAATCGTCGTGTCGGCCTGGCCGTGGGCGGACTCCTCCGCTCCTCGAGGGTTGTCGCGGCCGCCCATGTTCGTCTGGACCGAATAGCCGCCACTCGCCAGGGCGAACGCGACGTTGCGAGGCGTGGCCTCCTCGCCCGCAAGCAGCTGATGGGTCGCCTGGAAGAAGCGTCCTTGGTAATCCTCTTCCGGCGGGAAGCAGAACGAGAACTTGGCGTCGGTGTCCGTGAACCCCCCGTGAATATAGAGATGGCGCGCCTCGACGGGCGCTGCCCCGCCGCGCTGCGTCGTGACGCCGCCGGGGAACACCGGGGCGTCCGCCGGCTCGTCGCGCCATTCCCGGACATCTATGTACGGCTGATTGAAACGAGGGTCTTCGGAGTCCGCGGTCACGAACAAGGCGCCACGTTCGTCCATTTTCGATTCCGTGATCATCACCACCTTACAATTGTGGCGATCCTACCGGGCGACCTCGGGACAGTGGCTCTCGCGTTCAATTCAAGTGGCTGCACTGCTGACGGTTGCTGCCACGACGGAGCGAATCAAGTGCAGTTGGCAGCGTTCAAGGCGGCTGATTAAGAAATCGAGACAACCCCTTCCGGGTGTGATCTCGCTCTGCTGATTCGCTCCGTCTTTGAATATACATCCGATTGATTCAGCGACGGCAGAGGAGCAGTGGCGGGCCGTCGAGATCGCCTCCGACCACGGGGAAATAGATAGTGCGTCGTCGGGCTCATCGACGACTTGTGGACGTCACGCGTGCCAGATGCTCCTGGCAGTAACGTGACGGTGGGAAGTGCATTGCCCTCTCTTCGCAATTGAGAGCAATACAGCCATCAGTCTTGTGCCACGTTTCTCGAAGCACCTGACGCTGCCGGCGGATCCATCGCCCGGGTTTCGACTCTCGGAGTGCACTCAGCATTTCAGAAGATGATTGCCGCAACTCGCAGCAGTCCCGTCTCAGTTTGCGAAACCGGTAGGTAAGCAAACTCTGACGGCCTTCTGTGTCGAGCGCCACGACTCACGATCCCATCAGCTCCATAGTCGCTCTACCTTGCTCTCGGCATGACCCGCTCAGCGACGTCGATCCCGTCGGCGCATTCCCGCCACCGACACGGGCGAAATCGGACGACCCAGCGGGTCGATGAACAGAGTACACGCGCCCGAGGATTGCGGCACGGCACGCTCTCGCTGCTCTATCGAGCACTGAATCGAATCACCGTCAACCTTGGGATCCCGAAGCACCACAACACAGTCCTCGGGACGGTCGTCTCCAGAGTCGACACGGTCCGATCAGCACGGAGCGGCCCGCCACCTCGCCCATCCCGTGGTCGACGCGCTACACAAGATCGTTCTCAATTCAAAACGACCCCCCTTCGGACGACATCTTGGCGGTCACACCGCCGCGCCGGCCAACGTTCACCAAGGAGGTGACTGCTCATGAAGGAGGCCACCCGACCGAGCGAAGCGACCGCTCGACCTCTTGTTCGAAGAGGAGCGTCACGGCGTGAGTGGCGATCGGGCGGAACACGTCGATCGCCCTCGTCAGATCTACCGGGTCGAGGTGGCGCGCGAATCCCTGGCCCGCTCTCCGCATCAGCAGATGGACCACCTCGTCGACACCTGCGGCGAGATGCCGGCGTATGACCATCGCGGCCTCGAGGGACGTGTCGGGGTCCACGCCGGCGCCGTCGAGCTCGCGGATCATGTCGAGCAGCGCCGGTACTGGAACATGAAAGCTTCGGTCAGGCTGACGGACGACGATGTCTGCAGCGACGAGTCGATCCAGGATGTCCAGGCCCTTGTCGCCCAAGTGTGACGCCAGCTCGGTCTCGCTCAAATCGGCGGGCCGGTCGTCCAGCCAGGGGACGGCAAGGCTGTCTGTGAGCCCGAGCCATTCGACAACCGACAGGCTTTCTGCGGAGGTTCGCTGGACCAGGTCGCGTATCAACCCGAGACTAAGTCCTCTGCCTTGGAGCTCCGAGATGAGCTGAAGGCGCTCGAGGTGGTCTTCGTCGTACAACGCGACGCGACCCCTGCGTTCAGGTGGCGGCAGCGCACCTTCAGATTGGTAGTAACGGATTGTTCGGCTTGGAACCCCGCTTCGCGCCGCGAGCTCATCGATGGTGAATGTTGTCGGGGCAGTTGCCTGCACTTGGGGTTCCGGCGCGCCCACGTTGGACTCGTCCATAGGCCTCAGATCTTTGGTGAGTTTGTTCGGTTCGGTCGGCCCGTCAGCCTGTATTGGCCGGCACACGTTTCAGCTCAGTTGGTACACGTTCGGGCTACTGGCACACGTTTCAGTTTGTGGTGGCGGATCTTGTCGTCATGCGTCGAGAGTCCAGGGTGGCGTCAGTCCATCTACTTGACCCATGACCGACGACTGTTTGCCGCGATCGATCCTCGTTTATTGCTCCGTTGTCCCTGCCGATGCCTGGGATACCTTGACGTCCGTCGCCGATTCTGTCACCCTCACCACTGGGCCAGTGAGAGTGGGCCAGTGGTGAGGGTGACAGTAATGTCTGTACCACTCGATGTTACCAAGCAGCGCCTGTATTACTACGAAGTCCGCTCGACTGGGTTCCCGGTGGCGACGTGGGTCTTTCTCACCACGAACCACCAGCGACCAGGGGTGACGGCGTCCTTACGGAGGAGGGCACCGGAGTACTCACAAGGGGGGACAACATGCGCGACAGGGGACTTGTTGGGCGGCGCGGCGTAACTGCAGCACTGGCGATATCGCTGGCCGCGGGCTTTCTGGCTGTGGGTACGGCCGTAGTCCCGGCAATCGCCCAGCCGAGCGTCACCACCTGCACTTTCGATGGGAAGCCGGGGCCCGTTTCCATCACGGGGGTGGTACCCGGGACCACCACCGTCTCCATCTCCTGTAGCGGCGCGTCCGGGCTCAGCCTGGCCAGCCGCCCAGGCGAGTCCGCTCGGCGGGTTCGTCATCCCACCGGCGACAGCGACCGGGGAAGCCGACATCGCGACTCTCACCCCGCTCAAGGAGTCCCCTCCCGGCACCTACACGGCAACGTTCGCCGTGCCGGCCACCTTCGGCGCCAGCGATCCGAACGCGGTGTGTCCTCCGTCACCCGGTCAGTTCAACGCGGGCCTCGTGGGCTGCGCCATCGCGGTGATCAATACCTCGACCCTCTCACCGTTACCAGGTCAAGAGGCGGTCTTGGAGTACTCGACCCAGACCACCCCGCCAAACGCTCCGACGCTGGCGACGAGTTCGAACGCGGTGACCGAAGGTGAGCACATCACCTTCTCCGACGCGACCGGAGCCTGCCCGGACAACCCCACATCATCCAGTCAGTGCTGGTGGGGCAACGGCCTGGAAGGCTCATCGAGCTCGGCAGATCCGCCGACGATCACGATTTCCCTCGATGGGTCGCCGGTTCCCGGCGCGTCGGCGACGATCCAAGGCCCCGGGACCGGTGGCACTCCGACCTACAACGGGACGATCCTCGCGCCTCAGGCGTTGTCGGGCTCTTTGACGCTACCGAGCCCGTTGTCGGACGGCAACCACACGCTCACGGTGTCCGAGACGAACGTGACGTCCTTCGACGGGAACGGGACGAATCCTGCGCCTGGATCACCGGTCGTGGCCAGCACGACGCTGGTGGTCGGGCCTTCCACCGGGCCGACCGTCACCTCGGTCAGCCCTCCCAGCGGTCCGTCCGCCGGGGGGACGAGCGTGAGCATCTCGGGCTCCAAATTCACTGGCGCGACAGCGGTTGACTTCGGCAGCACCCCCGCTGCGAGCTTCGTGGTGAATTCGGCGAACTCGATCACCGCCGTCTCCCCCAAGGGCAGCGGAAGCGTCGACGTTATGGTCACCACGCCTTTGGGAACGAGCCTTCCCTCCAACGCCGATCGCTTCACCTACACGAGCCCAACCGCGCCTGTTGTCACCGGCCTCAACCCGAGCTCGGGTACGCAGGTCGGGGGCACCCTCGTCGCGGTGATGGGAAGTGGATTCTCCGGTGCGAGTGCAGTCCATTTCGGCTCCAAATCGGCCACGAACATAAACGTCATCTCCGACAGCGAAGTGGTCGCCGCGTCGCCTGCAGGATCGGGCATCGTCGATGTGACCGTCACGACGGCATTGGGGACGTCGAAAACGACAGTGGCTGACCGCTATTCGTATCTCCCGGGACCTGCAGCAGCGCCGACCGTAACGGCACTGCTCCCGAGCTTCGGTGGCGGCGGCACCGTCGTGCAGATCACGGGGACCGGCTTCTCGGGCGCCACGTCTGTCTCGTTCGGTCCGTCTGCCTCTCCGAGTGTGACGGTGGTTTCCGATTCGTCCATCACCGCAATCTCGCCGCCTGGCCCGGTGACAGGCAGCCCCGTGGACGTGACCGTCACAACTCCTGCAGGGACAAGCGCGACCTCTTCCTCGGACCAGTTCCTCTACGTCACCGCACCTGCGGTGAATGGGGTGACGCCGAACACCGGCTCACCCGCGGGTGGATATGAGGTCGACATCAGCGGGTCGGGCTTCACTGGTGCGACCAGCGTGAAATTCGGGACGTCGCCCTCACCGAACTTCACGGTGAACGCTGACTCGGACATCACCGCCACGGTTCCTGCCGGAACTGGCACCGTCGATGTGACAGTCACCACCACGGGTGGAACCGAGCGCGGTCACCCCCTCCGACCAGTTCACCTACGGCGCTCCGACCGTAACCTCGGTCAGCCCGTCTTCGGGCTCGCCGCTCGGTGGGTACGCCGTCACAGTCGGCGGGACTGGATTCACCGGCGCGGCTGCAGTGGACTTCGGCACCGTGCCGGCGACGAATCTGCTCGTCTCCTCCGACACCTCTTTGTCGGTAACCGTCCCGCCGGGGACCGGAACGGTCGACGTGACCGTCACAACTCCTGTGGGAACGAGCGCGGTGTCACCGTCGGACCAGTTCAGCTACGTACCGGTTCCGAGCGTGACCTCGGTATCTCCGAATCAAGGCCCGACAGGTGGAGGGAATTCCGTCGTCGTAACGGGTACCTCACTCACGGGTGCGACAAAAGTGGACTTCGGGACGACTCCCGGGACAGACCCGGTGGTCACCTCTGACACGTCTCTCGACGTGACCGTCCCGGCGGGTGCGGGCACCGTCGATGTGACGGTCACCGTTCCCGGCGGAACGAGCCCGAAAAATCCCTCCGATCAGTACACCTACGTCACTGCACCGAAGGTCACCAAGGTGAGCCCGAAATCCGGACCGGCTTCCGGGGGAACGACGGTGAACATCACAGGCAGCGGGTTCACGAGTGCCACCGAGGTGGACTTCGGAGCCGGAAACCCGACGAGTTTCACCGTGAACACGCGCACCTCGATCACGGCTGTCTCACCGGGGTCCGCCGCGGGTGCTGGACCGGTACACGTGACGGTCTTGAACCCGGGTGGAACGAGCGCGACATCGAGCAGCGGACATATTCACCTACCTCGTGCTCCCGAGTGTCACGTCGGTGTCCCCGGCGGCTGGTCCACCTTCGGGAGGCACACGGGTGGACATAACCGGAACCGGCTTCACCGCGTCGTCCACCGTCGCCTTCGGCGCAGCGCAGGGTACGACGGTTCGTGTCGTCTCCCCGACAACGATCCTCGTCACTTCCCCGGCAGGGACGGGAACGGTTGATGTGACGGTCACCACGGCGAAAGGCACGAGTCTCACGTCTTCTGCGGACCAGTTCACCTACGAAGGTGCGCCGACGGTCAGCTCCATCTCTCCCGCCAACGGGCCTCTTTCGGGCAACGTGTCGGTCACTTTGACCGGGACGAACTTCACAGCCGCCACGCAGGTGGACTTCGGACGGGTTGCGTCGGCCTCGATCGCGATCACCTCGCCCACGACGATTGTCGCCATCGCCCCCTCCGCGGCAGACCCAAGGACGGTGGACGTGACCGCGACGACCCCGTCCGGCACGAGCGCTACGTCGTCCGCCGACGATTTCACCTATTTGGCGACCCCTGTCGTAGCCTCGATCAGCCCGAACCAGGGACCGGTGTCAGGGGGAACGTCGGTGAGGATCACCGGGTCGGGTTTCACGACGGCCACGAGCGTGACGTTCGCCGGAGTACCGGTGACCAGCTTCACCGTCAACTCTGACACGAAAATCATCGCGGTCGCCCCGGCCCAGACCAATCCCGCACCGTTCGGCGCGACGGTTCAGGTCACGACGCCGGGCGGTACGGCTGGAAACGGGTCTGTCGCTGACACATTCACGTACACGGCGGTGGCGCCGACAGTCACAAGTGTCTCGCCCAACGCGAACACGTCGACCGGAGGAAGCCTCGTGACCATCACCGGCACTGGCTTCACGTCCGACGCATCGGTGAACTTCGGGTCCACGCCTGCGGGCGGAGGCATAGGAGTCAGCGTGATTTCGCCCACCGAGATTCAAGCCGGTAGTCCTGGTGGTTCACCTGGGACCGTGGACATAACGGTGACGACATCGGGTGGCACGAGCACGATAAACACCGCGGACCAGTTCACCTACCTGTTGGAGACTCCAACGATCACCGTCACCCCCAACACGGGGGCGAGTCCCGGCGACACGGTGACGGTGACCGGTTCGGGCTTCCCGACCGGCACCGGATCTTTGATCGGGAGCGGAGGAGTCGTCGTCGTCGAAGCGTCCCCACTCGGAGCACTGGTCTCGGGCTTCTCCGCCATAGAGGAGATCGACGTGAACCAATTCCTCTTCCAGCCCGTGGACAACAACGGGAACTTCACGACCCAGTTCACGGTTCCGAGCCCCTTCATGGCGCTTGGCGACCCGAACGCCGCCTGCCCGCCGCTACAGAACCAGGTGGACGTGGGGCTGGTCGGATGCGCGATCGCGGCACTGTACGAGTCGTCTTCCGGTGTCTCCCTGGGCAGCGTAGGTATCGCGAACGTGAACTCGCCGATCATCTTCAGTGGCACGCAGCCCGACCCTCCGACGCTGAACGTTCCCTCGACCACCGTTCACGCGGGCGACACGATCAATTTCACTGGGAGCGGATGGTGGGGCTCTTACCCTGGAGGAGGAGCCACTGCGAAGATCTGCGGCATCGCCGGGAATCCGAACAACTGTGACGCGACCACCGGTTCCGGCGTCGTCGCGCCCACCACCTACTCCGGGGTGGGAGGCACGTTGAGCGGGGCCACATTGACGGGGTCGATAGCAGTCGGCAGCGACCTCGCAGGTTGCACGAGCTGCTTCCTGACGGTTACCCAGCCCAACCTCACCCCGGTAGCCGGAAACGTCACCTCTTCGGTGGCCCTGACGATCCTGCCTCCGGCGCCGACCGTGACCTCGGTCTCACCGAACAAGGGATCGCCCAAAGGCGGCATCGATGTGACGATCACTGGTACCGGCTTCACAGGTGCGACATCCGTGAGCTTCGGAGGGGAGGCAACGAGTTTCACGTTCGTCAACGGCACCGAGATCAACGCGGTCGTGCCTCCTCATGCGGTTGGGACCGTAGACGTGACGGTCACGACTCCTAGCGGCACCAGCGCCACCTCCGCGCAAGACGCCTTTACCTACAAGAAGAAGACATGACCTGAAGAACCGGAGACCCGGACCGCTCGGCTACACCGTGACCTTTCCTTTGGTTTGGTGCGCCCGACAGATTTGAACCCTCAACCTGCGGATTAAGAGTTCCGTTTCCAGTGAGCACATCCTTGCGTTCGTGCTCGCCGAGGTCGTCGAAGATGAGTCCTGAGCCAGCTGCACCACCCCGTGGTGCTCATCGAGAAGCTAGTGCCATTTACGGTCGCCAAGTACCCGGAGCTGGCAAATCCCGCACCTATCGGCACGTAGCCGGCGCATCGAGGAGGTATTGATCCAAGAGGCCCGGAATGCGCCGCCCCGTGAGAGCTGCCAGACGTGGCGCACAGCGTGTCCGCCTACGATCTCCGCGATCCTTCTTGGGACTACTGAGACATCTGAGTTGCCGCGATCGAGCCTTCGCCGAATGCGGAAGAAACGCGCTCCCAGATCCGCTGCGGACATCGCCCGCGGCAAATGCGACGGGCATGAAAGGGGATGAAGCGACACCGGTGCAAGAACGATGGAGCGGTGCTACTTTCAAGTCGATTTTGCCGGTGAGTCTCGGAAGGGGTTCTCTCATGAGATCAGTCAGATCCGGAAACCGACGGGGAATCTTCACCTTCGCCATGGCAGGAGTCGGGGCAATCTCGATGCTCAGCCTGCTCCCGATTGTGGGTCCGTTCTCGGCCGCAGCCGCTCCGACGAAGGTCACGACGCTCGGCTCGAACATCACCACGCTCTACAAGGGTGCACCTAAGCAGGGTGAGCTTGATTGCAACGGCGACAGCCCGGTCCAGAAACCGGCGCGGCTTTACAATTGCACCGACGTACGCGGTTTCGCCGGCATCAGCAACCAGAACACCTGGGGCGGAAAGTTCTACGACAACGGCCACTACATTGGGCACGACGAACCCGACACAACATTCCTTTCGACCCAGCCCGGCTCGGGAGGCAACGTGACGTGGAACCTCACGCTCGGGAAAGACCCCGCAAGTGCGCCGACGGACAAGACGCCCGGGAGTGACGTGTCCAATTGGTTTGAGCTCTCGCCAGCCCCATGGCTCTCGATGGCAATCTGCGACTCAAATTCCTATCCGCAGCTCCCTTGCACACCGAACTCCGACCAGAACGCGCCGTCAGGGAGCTACCCCGGTGCCGGATCGGCCTTCATGGAGATGCAGTTCTACCCGCCTGGCTTCTCACCGTTTGTCGACTCCCTTAGTTGCGACAACACGCATTGGTGCGCGGCGTTGACAATTGACAGTCTTGAGTGCACCGACCAGTTCGCGCAGTGCAACAGCAACTGCGAGGAGCCGGTGAACGCCGCATTCGTCCAGAGCAATGGCGTGCCGGCGGCCAACCCGAGCCCACAGGCCTACCCCGACAACCAGTTCCCCAACGCTGACACGTTGCTCATGAACCCCGGCGACACGGTAACGGTCCACATCTGGGACGCTCGAGTACCCGGCGAGAAAGGTCAAAAGGCGTTAGAAGTGATGATTGACGACCTCACGACCGGACAGTCTGGATTCATGCAGGCATCTGCGCAGAACGGCTTCCAGAACACCTCGATCACCGACTGCTCGGGAACACCGTTCAACTTCGAGCCTGAGTACTCGACTGCGGCAGCAGGTAACTACATCCCGTGGGCGGCCCTCCAGACCAACATAAGCACGGAGTTCGAAACGGGGCACTTCGAACCGTGCACCAGCCTGTCGGACCAGATCGACAACCCCGTCGACCCGAGCGACTCGTCCCTTCTGTACAACCGCTGCCACGGGCCCTACGAGAAGGCCGGGGGATCAGAAGGTGCGGAAACCGGTGACGCCCTTTGTTGGCAGAAGGGTGACACACACACTGACTTCGCTGGCAGCGGGACGAACACGCCACCGGATAAAATCACCGGATGCCTGGACGATCTTTTCCAGAATGGCGACCTCGACTTCGATGGCACTCCATACTGGCAGGAATGGCCGACCGGAACGACCCCGACCAGTCTCTTCCCCTCGAGCTTCATCGAGTCCCTCCCGACTAGTTCCGGAACGTCGTACCCGCAGCTGTTCTTCCAGACCGACGTTGCCCTGAGCGAATCGACCTGCACCTCAACCGATCACGCCGGCTGTACCGTCCCTCCCAAGGGTCCGGGTAGCTTCTATCCGTACTGGAGCGAAGCTGACGCTAACGGTGCCTGCACCCTCGAGTTTGGAAACGTCAGCTCAGGCGTCATCGACTTCAGCCAGGACGCCCAATATGGGAGAGTTCGATGGGCCAAGCTCGGGTATCCCGAATTCGAGGGCAAGGTCCTCAGCAACACGTGCCCCGCCACCTGACGTTGTAGCTCCCACCCAGGTGGCGCTGGCCCGACATCGCCGAGCTCGAACCGGATTTTCTCCGCTGGCACCAACGTCACTACTGACGGGATCGTGAACCGCGAGCACTATCGGTTGCCGCCTTGTCGATCAAGGAGCGCCGCGGGTAGGTGCATGGCATCTTGAGCCGTCCCCTGCGCTGGACAAACGCTCGACGGTCGGCTGCGTCCGCGGTCTCACGTACCTCCCCATCTCGTACTACGTGCGATGATCATGTCCCGTGACGAAATTCGAATCGATCGAGACGCCCGCCCGTCGCCCGCCCAAGCAGGAGCAGATGGATGCCTCGCCGGACATCGTTGAGGTGGTACCGGGCATTCTGCGCCTGCAGCTGCCCATCGATTTCACCGGGTTAGGCCACGTCAACACCTATGCCCTCGAAGATGGCAACGGTTTCACCTTGGTCGATCCGGGTCTCCCAGGCGAGGAGTCGTGGAACGCACTCCGGGGCCGCATGGACGCGGCGGGTATCCCCTTGGATCGGGTCCACACCATCGTCGTCACCCATTCGCACCCCGACCACTTCGGGGGCGCGGGGCTGTTGGCCCAAGAGAGCGGCGCTGCCATTGTGGCCTCCGACCGCTTCCGCACCTTCTTTGATCCCGCTGACATTGACGATCGCGAGCTCGAGGCAGCCGATGACATCGATCCGGACCAGAGTCCGATCCCGAGCATCCGCATCGAGCGTCCCGCGCCCTGGGGCGGCTCGACCGTCGGACCACCCCCTGAAGCGCGCGCCAAGATGCTGGCCCACCAGGCTGACCTGTTCAAATGGTTCAAGCCTCCCCGTCCCTCGCAACGCCTCGCCGATTGCGACCACGTCACGTTGGGTGCTCGGGACTGGATCGGCCTCTTCACGCCGGGGCACACCGACGACCACCTTTGTCTCTACGACGAGGAGGGAGGAGTGCTGCTGGCCGGCGACCAGGTGTTGCCCACCATCACGCCGCACATTTCTGGACTGATCCCGGGTGACCCACTCCTCCTGTACACCGAATCGCTCGACCGCCTTTCGGACCTACCCCAGGTGTCTACGGTCTTGCCGGCGCACGGCCAGCCCTTCCACGATTTGGCCGGCCGGGCGGAGGAGATCAAGCGCCACCACGACGAACGCCTGAATCAGCTGCTCGAGATCTGTGACGCCGCAGGCTGGGCCAACGTCATTGAGATCTCACACGAGTTGTTCGCGCCGCGGTCGTGGGGCTCTATGGCCGAGGCCGAGACGTTCGCACACCTCGAACGCCTGCGAGCGACAGGCGCAGTGCGGCGCCGCGAGGAGTCTGGCGTCTTGCTCTATCACCTTTGACGTCGCCGCATTTCAGAATCCGATCAGGATCCCCACCGCTCGGCGTGATCACGGCAATGCTGGAGGGCGCAGTTGCGCAGAAGGTCATCGCACGCCAGCCCACGGCGCCGCTCGCGCACATGCTGCTCGCAGCCGTTGATGAAGCGGCTCTCTACATTGCCAATGCTGGCGATCGCGCCGAGCTCACCGGCAGGCACGTCAGTCTCTCACGCGCCTCCTGCGAGGACTCCGAACATCTCCCTAGAAGATGATCTGACAGACCCCGGAGCAGCACGCGGCAGCCGCTCGTCGCAATGCTGCTCCGGCAACTGGCAAGGACATGGACGCGACTCTGTCTGCAGGTAAAAGGTCAGGAATTCGCGACGGCTTATGAATCTAAGGACAGTGGCTCTGGGCCACAGGGCGAACTCAGTCCCTTGGAACGAGTCGAGCTGGAAAGCCGCCCCGGCTGATGGGACCCCAGCGCTCGATCGTCAGGCGGAGCAACACCTTTCCCTGACGGACCATTGCTTGCCGGTACTCGTCCCAGTTGTCGTGTTCCCCACTAATGGAGCGATAGTACTCAACGAGGGCTTCGATCGCCTCCGGTTGCTCAACTACCTCTATGCGACCATCGAGCTGCACCCATTCCCCGTTGAACTCGTTTGATAGCACGCACACCGACGCACACTCGTTGCGAGCGGCGTTCTTCGATTTGGCTCGTTCGGGATAACTCGCGACGGCGATCCGACCCTCGGTGTCCACACCCATCGTCACTGGGGAAACCTGTGGCCTGCCGTCCCGGCGAGTGGTCACGAGAATCCCGTGATGCCGTGGCCGAACAAAGTCCAGCAGCTCGTCGCGCTTCACGGTCAGATCTCGGGCTGCGGTGCTTACCATCGACTAATGGTACCGCCATGTGCTAGCGCTCGGACTCTCCAACGCGATAAGTGGTCATCTTGTCGCTGCGCTGGAGTCAGACCAATGCTCTGAGTCGGAGGAGGGTCAGCGTATCCGAGGCGAGCCAAGCCAAGCGAGATAAAGGAACGGTGCTAGACGGTCCACGTTTTCCTGCCGACAATAGGCCCGCGCTGACGCTTGCAGCGGCGACGATCGAGTGACCTTCGTGCCGGTCGGATTGAGCAGGGTGGACCAGCTTGAACAAAACGTAAGCGCTCTTGAACACCTCGAGTTCAGTGCCGATGAGATCACCAACGTCGACCACTATGCCGTCGATGCCTGCATTGACTTGGGGCGCGCGCCAGCCGCACCCTGGCCCGTAACACAGGTCGTTGGTGTCCCTCGTCACCCTTTCGCGTCGGCGATCGAGCCCCGAATCCCATCGGGGCTGCGAATCGACTGCCAGATAGCCTTGCGCTTGCCATGGCCGGGCGTGCGCACGAGGTGATCGAATCCAGCGACGGCGTACAGATCGTCCTGCGCGATCTGGGCGGACCGAGTGGGGGCACTACCACTCCGGTGCTGCTCTTCTCGCACGCCACCGGCCTTCACGGTCGAGTCTGGGAGCCACTGGCCTCGTTCCTGTCCAATCAGTTCCGCTGTGTGTCGCTCGATCTGCGAGGCCATGGCATGTCCGAGCTACCGCCGGGCGCAGGGTTGGCGTGGTCGGGCATGGCCGACGACGTCGTGGCGGCCCTGAGCAGCGACGGGTTCCCGGTGGGACCACTCCACGGCATCGGCCATTCGATGGGTGGTGCGGCACTCGTGCTGGCTGCGGCACGACGACCGGACGCCTTTCGGTCGCTGTGGCTCTATGAGCCGGTCATATTTCCGACAGAGGACGTGCCGTTCCAACACGGCAACAACCCCATGTCTGAAGTGGCGGCCCGGCGTCGCGACCGCTTCGACTCGCTGGACCAGGCCTATGAGAATTATCGATCAAAGCCGCCGCTCGACCAGTTACATCCTGATGTTCTCAGGACTTATGTCGACGGTGCCTTCTCGCCCCTTCCCGACGGTTCGGTCACGTTGCGGTGCCGACCGTCCACCGAAGCCGAGGTCTTTCGTCACGCCGCGGCTAGTGGTGCGTGGAGCACCTTGACATCGATCGAGATGCCTGTGGCCATTGTGTCCGGGCGTCAGGAGGGCAGTGGCCCTGGTGCCTTCGCTCCGACTGCTGCCGAGGCTCTCCCACAGGGCACACTCTTCGTGCGGCCCGACCTCCGCCACTTCGGGCCACTGGAGGACCCCGCGGCTATGGCCGAAGACGTGGCCGTCTGGGTCCGAGCCCACAACTAATCGGGGCTCGGAGTCACGCCTCGGAGGTATGGCAGACACATCTCGCGATCCGCGTTCTGGACCGGCCGCAACAACGAAGGACCGGTGGTCTCATCCTTGCTAGCGCTGCCTCGAGGGCTCACGGGAGACGATGTCCGATAGCTCGGAGATCAGTCGCGGGATTGTCTCGAAGGCGGTCGAAAGTCCGAACCTCGTGCGGCCAGTCCAGTCGCTCGCTCTCCAAGGGTGACGACGACGTGGGTTCGGATCCCGTTGGGCTGGAAAGAGTGCGGAACTTGCAGCAATCTGTCCCGGTCGGGGTTCAGATTCGCCGGGGCGCACTTCGCGAGGAAGTGGCCCGACGCCGCCGACGTGTTCTTCCGGTGCCGAAGGCAGCCAGGACGAGATCGACAGTCTGTGCGGCCAGCTCGGGGTCGAGCGGTTCGCCGCGCACGACCGAGCGCACGAAAAGCGGCCCAAGCAACAGGTCGTAGATGAGGGTGAAGTCGGCATCGGGACGCAGTTCGCCGCGCTCGACGCCTCGCTGGAGGGCTTGCCACACCGACGCCTGGCGCGGTCTGATGTAGTCGCCAAAGTAGCTCTCCGCCAGTTCACGATGGCCCACCAGATCGGCCACCAGGCCGGCAGTGACGCGACGCGACTCAGGTCTGTCCATCATCCTCACCTGTTGGCGTTGAAAGGCGAGCAGGTCGTCGCGAAGAGCACCGGTATCTGGGGTTGGAGACAGACCGACGGACTGGGTCAGGGCCGCGATGACCAGCGCCGGTTTTGACGACCACCGCCGGTAGATGGTGGGGCGGCCTACACCCGTCCTGGCCGCGACGCCGTCGATGGTGAGACCGGCGTAGCCCTTGTCGAAGAGGATCTCGAGCGTGGCGTCGAGGATGGTCTTGTCATAGCCGGGGTCGCGGGGTCGTCCCCGGCGGCGCTGCCCCCCTTCACCTTGCGGGTCGTCGTCGCCCCCAATATCCACGGTCCTTGCCATCGTTCTCTCCCCGTCGCCGTTGCCAATTTTAGTTTACAACCCCTTGTGTAATGTTTATGATCGGAATATAGTACGGAACGTAACGATAGTGGCGGCTGGATGGCCGCCGACGAGCCAGGAGGCCACGACCATGACCAGTAACCGATTGGCGATCCGACGTATCCCTGCCCGAGTGGGTGCCATTGCCGCCGGTGTCGCGATACTCGCCGGAGGGGGCCTGGCGGTCTCGTCCGGCGCTTTCGCAGACACGGGAACGCCCTCGGCGACCGCCACGTCATTTTCGTTCGGGCTCGAGCCGTCGTCCGCGGCCATCTCGGCCTGCCTGCCCAAGGCCCGCGGGCACGTCACCATCACCCCGGGGACGCTCAATGACACCATGACGGTCAGCCTGCACGGTATGCCCGCGCATACGGGCTTCGACCTGTTCGTCATCCAGCAGCCCACCGCTCCGTTCGGCGTCTCGTGGTACCAAACCGACATCCAGGTCAACGGCAAAGGGTCGGGCAGCGCGACCGTCGTGGGCGTCTTCGACGTCGAGACCTTCTCGGTGTCCCCGGGCGGTACCACCACGTTCGCGCCGACCCACCAGTATCACCTAGGGGTCTGGTTCGACGACCCCAAAGTCCCGTTCAAGCTGGGCTGTGAGCCCGGGGCCACATCGAAGGTCGTGACACCGTTCAACGGACAACAGCACGCCGGCATCCAGGTCGTGAACACCGCGCAGTTCCCGGCCGACGCCGGGCCGCTGTCCAACGTCCAACGCTAAGTTCCGGGCATTAAGTCGAGAGGGCTGGCCCACTTCATGTGGGCCAGCCCTCTCGCCCGTCACCGCAGATGAGCCGCAGACGGTTGGCGGGAGAGGGTGGCCCCGCTCACGGCCTCACCCTGACGGGGCTCCAGGACTTGCCCCAACGCCGGTCCTGTCGACGCCCGTGGCGACGACCGATGAAGCGCACGCTCGGACCGGGGACCTCGGTTCCGTCGGGCCGGGTGATCAGGCCGGCCAGGCGGTCCTGCACATAGGTCCTGAGCTTCTCGTTGCTCGCTAGCTTGGCCACCTTCGGCCTTTCCGCCCGCCGATCCGCATGCCACTGCGCCGTTGTCGCCCGATAGCCCGACGAATCGGACCGGGTCGCCGCGTTCCGGCGCAGTTCTCGATTGATCGCCGAGGGGGAGCGTTGCACCCGGCGGGCGATCTCTCGCACGCCATGACCATTCGCCTTGAGGAGTGCTATCTCCTCGCGCTCGATCAAGGAGAGGTAACGACCCGTCAACGGGGCGAGCGTGAGAGGACACATTCCGCCAGCCTCACGGAACCACCTGACACCAACCGCGGATGCCACCACAACCGCCTCGGCCGCGTCCACGGTCGTGGTCCCCTTGGCAATCTCGCTCCAGAACAGCTGTCGTTGCTCCCGTTGCCAGCCTGGCGGTCGTCCCGGAGAGCGCATCTTGCCCGCATCGGCCACGTTGCTCTTTGTTGTCTGGTGACACCCATCGCGCAACACCTCCGTCATCACGGTGTTGCGACGACCGATCGAATCCGCCCTGAGAGCCGTTGTCCGAATGGATGATGGATCCGGGTCCGGTCGGCCGTGACTCGCTCGCCATCACCACGGCGTCGTTGACCAGGGCGGTCTCACAGCGCCGGTCGATGGCCCAGCCGACGACCTTTCGGCTGTAGGCGTCGAGCACCACGCAGCAATAGAGCTTGCCCTCGCGCGTCGGGTGCTCGGTGTAGGGTTCGGGCCGGAGCGCCCTGCCCCTACACGTGTGGACCTGGTCAGGCTTTTGCTACACCAGCTTCATCACCGACGCCTTCGCCCGGCGCATCGTCGGCTGGAGGGTGTCCAAGTCACTGCGGACCGACCTGGCCCTCGATGCACTCGAGATGGCCATCTTCTCCCGGCGCCACGACGATCTCTCCCAGCGGATTCATCACTCCGACCGCGGGGTGCAATATCTCGCCATCCGCTACACCGAACGGCTGGCCGAAGAACAGGCGGTCGCCTCTGTCGGATCGAAGGGTGACAGCTTCGACAAGGCGTTGGTTTCATACTGCACCTCCTGTCGATGGTCGGGTCAGAACTCGTTGATCGAGCCGGTGTCCCATCCGTTTGACCAGGCGCGGGTCTTCCGGCGGGGGTGGCTCGAAGAGCCGGATGTTCTTGTCGTTGGCCTGGTGCGAGACGAGCAGGCCGGCACGGTGCCAGGCCTTGATGGTCGAGGTGCTCACGCCGAGGCGTTCGGCGACCTCGGGAATGGTGAGCAGACCTCGAGAGCGCAGCCGTTCGAGGTGGCTGGGCAGGCCGTTGCAGCGGCGTAGGTGCAGCACAATTGAGGCAGTGAAGGCTTGACCGGTGCCCGAACGATGGTCGTCGCGGTTGAGGGCTTCGGCCGCTTGGGCGTCGGTGTGGGTGTCGAGCAGGTGATCGAGAGCGGCCAGGGTGTCGGGGTTGGTCTGGCGCGCCTGACCCACCGCCGAGCGGGATGGGGACCACAAGGCTGGTGGTCGCTCCACCACGGAAGCGGACGTGGAGGTGAATCTGATCGGCCTTGACGATGGTGACGTCCTCGATGAGCAGCCGGGCGATCCGTTTGCGCTCCCGGACGGGCGTGGCCGGGTCTGACCACAGCCGCGGGAAGTCCGTGGCCAAGGCCCTCACGCGCGCTTTGTGTTCTTCGGTGAGGCTCGCCTGCGACGCGGTGGCGGCTCGCTCGTACTCCTCTTCGGCCTCACTCAACTGACGCAGCGCATCGTTCCAGTCGGCCTCGAGGCTGTCGGCCACCAGTCGGTTGTCGGGATCGACCGCCAGATAGCGTCGCCGCGCCGCTTCGGCCCGATGACGGGCCCGCTCGACGTGGCTGGCGCGCAGCGCGTCGGCTTCGCCGGCGCGGGCTTCAAGTTCTGCCTGGACGCTGAGGGCGACGTCGAGAGCGACAGGAGTGACGCTGTCGAGCAGGAGCTGGCTGATGGCCGGATCGATGGTGGCACCGGGCACGGTGTGACACGGTGCCGAGCCGGTTTGGATGGCTTGTCCCATGCAGCGGTAGTCGGGAACCTCGACACCGCGCCGTTGGTGATAGCCGACGGTCATGCGCCGCCCGCAGCGTCCACACACCGCCAGCCCTTGGAGCAGCGCCGGCCCTTCACGCGCCGGGCCACGGCCACCTTCACGAGCGTGCGCGGCGGCGTTGGCAGCCAGAGCCACTTGGTTGAGTTCGAACTGTTCCCAGGTGATGTAGCCGGGGTGGGCATCGAGGACCAGCGCGGTCCAGTTCTCACGCGGCACCTTCTCGGTGGTGATCTTGCCGTCGACGCTCTTGCGACCACGCAGTCGCCCATAGGCGAACGCACCCGCATAGCGAGGATTGTGAAGCGTCCGCAGCACCCGCCAGTGTCGCAGTGGCATCCAGGTCAGTTCGCCCTTGTGCACTCCCGTGCGCACCCGCGCCGGGAATGAGAGACCCTCGTCTCGAAAGGCCTGCACGGTGGCTCGGGCCGAGCCGGTGCGGGCGAAGGTGGCGAAGAGATGGCGCACAGCGTGGCCCACACCGGCGTCGGGGTCGAGGACGACCTTGCCGGCGGGGTCATAGACCAACCCGATCGGCAAGAGCAGGGGCAACTCACCGCGACGGGCCTTGGAGAGCTGACCCCCGCGCAGGCGGGCTCGAATGAAGTGAAGCTCGGCCTCTGACATCGTTCCCTTCAAGCCCAACAGCAGCCGGTCGTTGAAGTCCGATGGGTTGTAGAGACCGTCCTCGTCGCAGATGAGGGTGTCGCTCAGCG
This sequence comes from uncultured Acidimicrobiaceae bacterium, assembly GCA_963824445.1. Classification (GTDB taxonomy): domain Bacteria; phylum Actinomycetota; class Acidimicrobiia; order Acidimicrobiales; family RAAP-2; genus Bog-473. The sequence continues at coordinate 1,074,935 of CAWGPG010000008.1, forward strand.
CGCAGATCTCCAAGAGGCGGTGCCAGTCCGCGCTGTTGCGGGCCAGACGTGAAACCTCCAAGCCCAACACGATGCCTGCTCGGCCCAGGCCGACCTCGGCGACCAGGTGTTGGAACCCTTCGCGGTCAGCCGATGACGCTCCCGATTGGCCTTGATCGCGGTCGATGGTCACGATGGCCTCGCTTGGCCACCCGAGCGCGACCGCCCGCTGGCGCAGCGCGTACTGACGCTGGGTCGACTCGGTGTTCTCCATGACTTGGCGCAGCGTGCTCTGGCGCACATAGAGGTAAGCCGTGCGGGAGAGGTGCGAGGCACTGACTTTGGTGGTCGCCTCGGTATTCATTGGCCCTCAGCGCCCGCTGAGACAGGCCAACGCCATGGTGGCGAGGGCACCGACGAGCTCGTCTCCGGCGACAGGGACGCCGGTCGATGGCCGCGCCAAAGCTGTCGGAGCGATGCTCTGCCATGCCCGCAGCCACGCGGCGACACCTTGGCGTTCGAGCACGGCCAGCCCGAGCCGGCAGCCAGATGCCTCCCCGACCAAGGCGTGGCGACGGAGGGCCTCATAACGTTCGACCTCCTGGTTCGAGTCGGGCCCATCACCGTTCGCCGTCACTTTTCCGATGGGGTTGGCGGGCCAGGGCACGTTCGACCGAGCGGGGATGGACCCGAATCCCGAAACGCTCCTCGATGAGCGTGACCAGATCGACGGAGCGCAATGACGGCTCGGTCTCCAACTGAGCGCGCGCGTAGGCCACGACCTCGCCGTTGAGCTTGTGGGCCCGGCGCGGACCGGGGCGAGCAGGCACCAACGCGGCCAGCCCGCCGGCATCGATGGCCGCGGCTGCCTCATAGAACGAAGGACGCGAGAACCCGAACGCGGCCGCCGAGTGGCTCACGGCCTCGCCCTCGACCCGGACCCGGCGGACCATCTCGTACTTGACCTGGACGATGTCGCGGGCGTCGAGGAACTCCGAGTCCGAGAACGCCTCGTCGCGCACCGCCTCGGGCCGTGGGTTCAAGCTGCGCTCGGCCCGCAGGGCCTCCACCTTGGGATCCTCTCTCCGTCGTGCCACGCTGCCTCCAAATCACATTGATGTAAGTACCATTATGCCGACCTCCGACATGCTGTCAATGGCTTTGTGCCGATAAATCCATGTAGAACCGGCAAATACTTAAGATCACGATGAGGCGTCGTCTCTTGAGGGTGGCGGAATACTCCTTACACTGGCGGCGAAGTTCGCCTTACACGCCGTCACGGGCCTGCCAAGGGCGACAGCCGGTCGATCAGCTCGACCAGCGCCAGCAGGTCCTTGGGGCGAAAATGGCTCCGACCCGCCGCGGCGGCCACGAACACGTCAGGCTCTGCCATATCGGTCCACGCGGTGGGCACCGAGGTCTGCGTTCCGTCGTCGAGAACGAAGAACACTCTGTGCTGCTTCCAGGTGTGCCGCACTGACACGAACTCGAACGTCCGACCGAACCACGGGTGGAACGGATGGGTCACGCTGATGGTCTGCGCTCCTCCATCGGGTTCAGGTGGAGTTGACGGCGTGGTCCAATGCGCTCGCTGAGACCGTCAACGGGCTCTACAAGACCGAGCTGATCCATCGCCAGGGACCGTGGAAGACAATGGAGCAACTTGAGCTTGCTACTGCGGCGTGGGTCCAATGGTGGAACGAGCGACGTCTGCACGAGGCCTGTGGCTACGTCCCGCCAGCCGAGTATGAGCAGAACCACTACCGTCGCTTGGACGCGGCCATCTCGGCCGCGTAGAGCCTAACCACCGAGCCTCCACAATTCCTAGGGCGATTCACTGAGTTGCTTGGACAGTTCGTTGCGTGATGTCCACATATCACTCCGCAAGATGTGCGCTCCATAGATCTTCAATTGGCCACTTCGCTGCCCAGTCATTCGACGCAATCTCGTAGTACTCCGGGACCTCGGCATCGAGCGGTGCGTAGAGCTCGCGCAGCTGTTCGACCACGAATCCGTTGGCGCGCAGGATTCCGACCCAGTCGCCGTGGCTTGGGTGGTACTCGATGCCCCCGCCCGACCACCGCACCCGGTTCATCCCCCGCTGCGGTCGGCATAGTCGCTCTTGCGCCAGACCCCCATCTTCGGGAACGCAGAGTGCGGCAAGCACGCTGTTGGTAAGGAAGACGAGCCGACCTCGCGGACGAAGGAGGCGTGCGGCCTCTCGGACCCACTGGGAAGGATCGCACCACACGCTCGCCCCATACTCACTCAGCACCAAATCGAATCGCCCCCCCATGAGTGGTACCGCTTCGGCATTGGCCTCTATGAGCGGAAAATGCAGGTTGTACTCTCTTTGGCATCGGCGTGCTGTGGCCAGCTGGGCGGGAGAGAGGTCGACCCCGACCGGGCGGGCCCCGCGCCGCGCCAACCAGGCTGAAAAGTAGGCCGTGCCACAACCGAGCTCGACGACATCACGGTTCGCGACATCACCCAAAGCACCGATCTCGCGCTCGGGAACCTCGAAGAGCCCCCAGGTGATCTCGTTCGCCGCCCACACTTCGGCGGCTCTCCGGTCGGTCCAGTCGGCGTTGACCGTGTTCCATAGGTCCCGATTGATTGCTATGTCATCGGTCGTCACCGCAATCGGTCGCTCCTTCCGGCCCGCCTCACAGGACAGGCTGCCATGCTCGGCTCTGCCCGATTGTTGTGAGGACTCCATCGTGGGTCCGGTTCATCCACTCCTGTCATCGTGGCTCCGGTAGCTGATTGACACTTTTTCGTCGCGGTCTTGGTGCCCCAGGCGACACTGGCTCCGATACCAGCTTGACCCCTCTGCCTAGGGCGGTTCACATCTAGATGTTTATCGATGATCAGGTTAGATCGCAGGTGCTCGTGTGTGGACGGCTCGTGACCGAGTCGATGGGTTACTCGGCGACTTTCGCAGCATCGTGTGCGCTGCAACTGCCCAGATAGCATGCGATTTAATGGACTTGACCTTCAGCGCTGAACAAGAGGCGTGGCGCGATGAGGTACGCGCCTTTTTGGCGGCCGAACTCCCGAAGGACTTCGATTGGGACAGCGAGTACGACGAAGATGAGGAAGGTTGGCATTTTGCCCTTGCGTTTACTCGCAAGGTCGCCGCGAAGGGCTGGATCGGGCTGACGTGGCCGAGAGAATACGGCGGGCTTGCACGGCCCGCTGTCGATCGCTTCATCCTGTGGGAGGAGCTCAAGAGAGCAAACGCACCGGTCGTGAACCACATCGGCTGGGGTTTGGCGGCCAACGCCCTGCTGGCCGGTGGCACCCACGAGCAAAAGCTCAAATTCCTGCCTCCGATAGCCAGGATGGAGACTTTTTGGGCCGAAGGGCTTACGGAACCCGATGCCGGCTCGGATCTCGCATCGTTGCGCACCACGGCGCGTTGGACCGGTGAGCATTGGGTGGTGAGCGGTCAGAAGACCTTTACGACCTGGGGAACCCATGCCGATGTCCTTTACCTCGCGGCCCGCACGAGTTCAGATGGTCCGAAGCACAAGGGCATAAGCATCTTTTGCTTGGACTTGCGAGCGCCCGGTGTCAGCTTTTCCCCGCTGCACAACATCGCCGGAGGTCGTCAGAACCACACGTATTTTGACGACGTCATCGTCTCTGCCGACTGCCTCATCGGCGAAGTGGGTCGGGGATGGGACTACATCATGGGTTCGTTCTACGCGGGTGGGCCCATGGGTGGCATGGAGTGTGAGCAGGAGAGCCGTCTCGCAGAAGTGGTGCTGTGGTGCCGTGTCACGACCCGCAGCGGTCGTCCGCTCATCGACGATCCGTATGTGCGAGAGCGGCTCGCGGAATTGGCGGTCATGGTCGAAATCAGCCGGGTGTTGAGCCTCGAGGCGTTGTCCAACTTTTTGCACGCCCGCACGCCCATCTTCGGAGGCGCCTTGGGAACGATCGTCTCCAAGGAGATGCGTCCCAAGTATTACCAGACGATCAGTGAGATCGTCGGACCCCTGAGCCAGATCCGACGTCATTCACCGAGCGCGCCGATGGCGGGGCGTCCGGCAGAGTGGTTCTTACGTGGCATCAACAACCACGCGGGAGGTACACCTCAAGTGAAACGGATGGTGATGGCGACCCGTGGACTAGGACTCCCACGCTGAGATGTTCGATTACGAGCTCACCTCGAGTCAACTAGAGCTGCAGGGAACGGCGCGCCGACTCTTCGAACGTGGAGGCGACCTCGACCTTGCTCGTCAGATCTACGAGCGGGACGACGGATTCTCAGAGGATCTTTGGCACAAGATGGTAGAGCTCGACTGGGCCGGCCTCGTCGTGCCCCAAGCGTATGGTGGCAGCGGCGGGGGCATCCTCGATCTATACGCGGTCTGTCTCGAGACTGGCAGAGCAGCGGTCTCCTCGCCCCTTATCTCTTCTTCGGTCGTCGCTGCCCATGTGCTCGTTGGCGGTGCGCATGGCAATCCGCGGGTGTCGGAACTGCTGGGTCGGCTCGTATCGGGAGCGACGATCGTTGCGCCAGCACTCCTCGAGTCAGCGGGCACCTGGGACGAAGGCGGCGTCGAAGCGCATCTGCTGCGAGAATCGAATGCGCTGAGGCTTACTGGGACGAAGGTCTTGGTGCCCTACGCCGACAAGGCGGAGCGTCTCCTGGTGACGACTCGGGACAGCGAGGGCATCAGTGTTGTCCTCGTTGATAGGGCGACCCCTGGCGTCTCAATGACGCCTGACGAGAATCTGGCGCGACTACCGCTCTTCACCGTCGCCTTCGATGGAGCCGAGATCGACGAGGTGGTCGGCAGACCAGGAAGCGGTTGGGAACTGCTCGGTCCAGCCCTGGCGCGAGGAGCGGTCCTTCGTGCTGCTGAAACGGCTGGAGCAGGCGAGCGCATGCTTGAAATGGCCGTCACATATGCAAAGGATCGAACGCAATTCGGGAAGCCGGTCGGGTCGTATCAAGCGGTCCAGTATCTCTGTACCGACATCGGCATTGAGTACCACCTCACCGATCTGCTCGCCCGGCGGGCCGCGTGGTTGATCGATGTGGGGGAGCCGTACGCCCGAGCAGTGGCTGCAGCGAAGCTCTACGCAAGCAGGGCAGCCGCCCACATGGCCCTACAGGCTCACGAGGTCTTCGCCGGCGTGGCCTTCATGATGGAACACGACCTTCACCTCTTGACGCGGGCAATTGAAGCATTGGGAGCAGGATCTCGGCGACGTCCGGCACTACGCTGAATGCCTCGTCGGGGAGCTCCAGCGCGACGACGAGAGCAGCTGACACCAAAGGGAGCACCACTACGAAGAGATGTGAATGAGCGAGCGCTAGACGCAACTGAGCGCCCACGATGACGAAAGAGGTAACTGGGTGGCCGGTGGGATTTGAGATCCGACGATACTCCTCTAATTCACTCGGCGGAGGCCTCCGACTTGGGACATCTGGGTGCGCCCCTCGGGATTTGAACCCGAAACCTGCGGATTAAGAGACCGATGCTGGGCAGTCCAGAGAGTAGCCTCCAGTCCGCTGACCTGCGGTTACGTCTGTACTCCGTCCATCGAATTCCGGTTATCGCGACCCAGTATCGCTGAGATAGTGGGGTGGATAAATGGGGGACCGATAGTGGGGTGACGCTGTGGGTCCTGGTTCGCCCGTCCGTTGAAAAGTTCGGCGTCGCGCTCGGCGACGACTGGTCTCAGTTTTCGCCTGACCGTAGCGCTTGAACCAGTTGTCGAACTTGAGGTCGTCCCCGATCCCGGCCAGCGCTATGACGGCCTCATCATCCCAATCCCCGTCGGCGGCCGGGTGCCACAGGAAGTCGACGTCGTTGTCGCTTACGCTGCAGCGGGCATGTTGCCGACGAACACTCAAGGTGCGTATTCGCCGACACAGAGCGTCGGAGACCGAGTCTCTTGCCTTCAGATCGGTGCAACTAACCGAAAGAAGGGAGGTGAATCATGGTAATGGGCGTCGACGACTACTTCATTGGCAAAGGTGCTGTTCTGGCTGGCAAGGGTCTTGCTGTAGCGCATGCAGCGACCGTTAGTGTTAGGCCCATGCCGCGGCCACGCCCCACAGTGCAGTCGCTGGTCATTTCGAACTGACCCAACGCATGATCGAAGTCGCTTTTCACTCTTCGGCCGCAGCCAAAGCAAAGGGCGGCCGAATGATCGCCACGGTCATGCAGGACATGATTAAAGCAAGCGAGGGAGCTACCGGTTTTGCCGCAGCCGCCCAAGCAGGCAACGTGCTTTGGGAACGGGCGCGTGCTCGGTGTGGCTGATAAACCATGCCGCAGACGGGTCCCGTAGTCGTCACTCCACAGTTGGGGCACCCGATCAGCACGCACCAGCTCACACCTCGACGTGGTGCTCCGGGTGAGCCGTCGTTCGTTCGGGTTCGCTTGTCGACGATGACGCCCATGTTGTCGGGGATGACGACCTTGAAAACTCCGCCGAGAGGCCCAGGAGGCCTCGAAGCCTTCGACACGCCGGAGACTGTCTGAGAAGCTGGGCCAGACGAAGCAGCGGCGGCTGAGATAGGCGGTGAAGATGAGGGCGTGGAGCACCCCGGCGCCGCCCGGTGTCGCGGTCATAGAGGATTCCATTGCGACCGAAATCGACCTGGAGCTCTTTTCCGGGCTCCCCGTCGGCGACGCGGATGGTCTTCTTGGCGCCGCGCCGTGCAGCGCACAGCTCGTCGCAGAAGCGCTCGACGGTTCGCCGGGCACGGCGTCGCCGCTCCGGGCCAACAGCGCGTGGACCTTGATGACGGTCAAGCCCTCCTCGTTGATCCACGCCCTGATCCGCTCGCGGTGTCCCTCGAGGACTCGCCCCGTCCGTCCACCCGGTGCGGGCGGACCCGCTCGAGCACGGCCCCGGGGGCGACAGCCTGATGGCCACCTCGCGACGTGGCCGAACCCATTCACGCTCAACGCGGCTCAACTCAACGGTGGCCCGATCCGGACTTCCTCCCAAGCAAAATCTTTCAGTGACAAGTGGCCGGATCCGAACAGACGCGCTACCGTCGTCTTCTGGGCCTGACCGCGTCACGCGAAGATGGGGATGGCTGCCATCGACGCGACCTAAATCGGAAAACGAAGATGGCGGCGTCGCAATCGTGCTATCGGGCGCGGGGGCCCGTGGTGCCTACGAGGCGGGAGCGCTCTCGGTGCTGCTGCCTTACTTAACGGGAAACGACCGTCCTCGCATGCTGTTAGGCACGAGTTCTGGGGCCCTAAATGTCGCGATACTGTCATCGTTCCTCGACGAAGAGGTCGGCGCAGCAGGCCGTGCGCTCATCAGAGGCTGGGAAGAGATTACACCCGACAAGGTTTTCGCGACGCCGCGTCGAAGCTTGCTGCGACTGGCGGTGAGATACCTACGGGGACCCGCGGATACCGCCCCCGGTCTCCTGGACACCAAGCCGTTGCGGAAGACACTCAACAGGCTCTTACGCGACCAGTATTTCGCGTCGCGTCCGACGAAGTGTAGGACCGTCGAGACGGTGGCGATCATCGCCAGTTCGTGTGCCACAGGCAGAGCGACCGTATTTCTGGAAACCGTGTCTGGGGAAATCCCGAAGTCGGGATCGGGAATCGAATACGTACAGACGCAGCTTGGTCCCGACCACCTCATGGCGTCTTCTGCATTCCCGGTGGGATTCCCGGCGCAGTGGGTCGACGGGCCGGCGAAGGGTTGGTATACGGATGGCGGAGTCCATCTCAACACCCCCTTGAAACCGGCGATCGACCTTGGTGCCGATCGAATCCTCGTCATCGGGGGCACGCCCTGGGAGATTTCTCAGCCAGCACAACGACTCATACCTCCGAGCCTCATGGACGTCCAGGGCCAAATCCTTCACGCGTTGTTGATCGACTCCCTGCGGGCGGACTTCAACTCGCTGGCACGTACCAACGTTCAAGCGGGAGGTGACGCAACAGGTCAGACCGGCACCGCTGTTGGTCGGGGAGTCAGTGCTGCGGCGAGGTCGAGCCATCGGGTGGTCCAATTTTGCAGACTCGCACCACATGAAGATCTGCTGAATGAAGTCGCCGTCGAATGCTGGCCGCCAGGTCCGCTCCGATTACTCCGATCGCTCGGCGATTATCCCGCACTGGGGCCTATTGCCTCGCAACGTCAACGTCCGGGCCAGTTCCTGAGCTACCTCTGCTTTACGCGCAAGTTCATCTCCGCGGCCATCGCTGCCGGGAAGGCCGACGCCCAAGAACTGGTCGAACGAACGGGCGGGATTCCCTGGGAAACATTGTAGTTACACGTCGGTTAACCCCGGCGTCTATGGCTCGACTCGAAGCATGCACCTGCACCTGAGTCGGCCCGTCGTAGCTATGACGGCGACTCACTACGTTCACGGTTACTGCTGGTCGCGTCCGACGACGGGATCTTCGCCTTCGGTACCGCTGCTCTACGAATCGGCGCGACGGCACCTAACGTCTCCCAAGACCTCATGGCTCTCATGGAGCACTTCAATCCTCTAGCTGCCGACTGTGACCAGTCATCACTGACTGCTCTCGGACAGGGGTCGAACCTCTATAGCCGTGAGACTACTAACTCCGCGGTTCGAGCGATCGAGGCGTATCCATTGTCATTTGCGATGATGTTAGCCTCGTTCAAGAGTGAACGTGCAAGATCTCGGTCTCCCGAACGGCCACGTGCCAGGAACAACTTGGCCTTCGCGAGTTCTGTCCAGGCCTTGGAGAACTTCATTTCGCCGCGGTCGTTCAGATCGTTGGCTTCGATAAAATAACGTTCGGCTTCTTCATAGTTTCCCAACACAGTGTGGAGACCGCCGAGATACACAGCGACGGGCTTGTTGATGATAAGACCTTCAAAAGGAATCTGTCCATGAAAGGGTGCGAGCAAGTTCGCGAGATCCTCCGCGGACTCTTTCATCTCCAATTCGATTGCCACTTCGGAAAAATTGACAATTCCGTCCAGCCACGCAATGTCTTTCGGATGCGAGGCAAAGCCATCCGATCCCGCCGACCGAACAACATCTGCGGCCTCCATTGGTTTCCCGGCGTCCAAGAGTGACTGCGCTAGTGCGGACCGGTACGACGGCACGCCAGGATTTTCGTCTACGGCCTCATAGACCAAGTCCAATAGCTCGCTCAACCGCCCTTGTTGGAGACGGATAGCCATCAATTGAGTTCCATAGAAGGCCAGGGCGTCCGGCTGGCCGCTATTCGTGCCGATCTGAAGCGCTCGAGTCGCCAGCTCCTCGCACTGCCGGTGGTCGCCCTTCATTAAGGAGTGACCCGCTTCGTGGTAGGCGGTTGACCACATGAGTATCGGCTGTCGGAGTCGGTCGCTTTCAGTGCACATCGTCGAGAGGCAGCGGTCAGCCAACAAAAAATTCCCTGCCTGTACCGCATTCGTATGGCACAGATTCGCGGCCCAATAAAGCAAGAAGGGGTCACCAAGTTCTGCTGCCAGAGCGAAGGCCTCTGTACTGTCCGACATCCTCTCCTCATGCCATGACGGGAATTCGAGGGCGGTCTGCACAAGGTCCGTGACTCGAATGATCGTTGCCGGGTCCCTGAGCTCTCGAGCGATCGCCTTTGCCTCGCGCGCTAGCATTCCACGCCGTTCAAACGACCCATGGCTGAGCTCGTTACAGAGGGTCGCGAGCAGCATCGCGCGTTCGGCCGTAGCTTCGTCCGGCGATGCCTCAATTGCCGCCTCAAGGACTGCAACTCGTTCGAGATCAATCACACCAAGCGCGCTAAAAAACCCGCGATTATTGAGGAGAGCAGCATTTACGAGTGCATCCGTATCGCCTAGCTCGCGGGATCTCTGAGCTGCGTCAAGCAAGGTTTCCCTGAAGTCAGGGGCTCCCGCTTGCTTTTGTGCGTTCCCTAAGCCCAGAAGAAGTTGCACCCGGAGGCTCTGGTCAGGTTCGCCGAGGCGCTCGAGCAGCTGGAGAGCCCGCGAAAAGTGGTTCCCCGCGTCCTCGGGCGCCAGAGCCGCAAGTGCTGCGTTCGCCGCCAGCCGCTCGTAATGGATGGCCTTGAACAAATCGGCAGACGTTTCACCACAGGACCAGTGATGTGCGAGCTCGCCCGCTCGGTCTCCCGGCTCGTCTCCGTAGAGGTCTTCAAGGGCTTTGGCGACCCGGCGATGGGCCCGCAGCTTCCGGTGCGCACTAAGGCCCTGGTATAGGGTGTGCTGCACTAATGCATGCGAGAACGTGTACCGTCTTTCGTCTATTTCCCTGATAATCGCAACAGCTGCTGCTCGATCCAGCACGTCGATAATTTGGTCTTCCGTGCGCTGCGACACTTCCGCGAGGACCGGGACATCGAAAGTACGCCCTATGACCGACGCGAACACCAACACCGTCTGAGCTCCACTCCCCAGTCGACCTACTCTCGACCCGATGACGTCTCGGACACTCTCGGGGAGCGTCAGTTCGGCGAGCTCGGCTCGCAGCTGCCAACGTCCGTCGTCGCCCCGAAATATGACCTGAGTCTCAGCAAGATGTCGAAGAATTTCGCCGACGAAGAACGGATTGCCATCTGTTTCTTGGAAGACCGCACGTGCAAGCGCAAGTCCAGCGTCGTCGAGAGAGTGGCCGGCGGCGGCCTCGAGAAGCCTTGCGACGCCCGATTGATCCAGACCCCGCAGCGAAATCCTCGTAATTGGTCCCTCGCGCCGAAGCGCCGCAAACGTGTCGGTAAGGGGTTGATGCTCGAAGAGCTGGGTATCGCGATAGGTACCGACAATCATGAGCTGTAGCGGTTCGTAGGTGCCCATGAGATACCGGAGTAGCTGCAAACTTGGCGTATCCGCCCACTGCAAGTCGTCAAGGACGAGAACGACCGGCCTGTCTGCTGACGCATGGGCCAGCAGACCACCCACTGATCGGAAGAAGAGGTAGCGCTCCGTGTCCGGGTCATTGCTTTGCGGTGGAGGCAGCCTCGCAATCCGGTGTACCAGCCCGGGCAGCATTCGTATGATCTCGCCTCCGAATGACTCGACGTGAGATTCGAGGACCTCATCTGGTATATATGCAACGTAGTGATTCATTGCATCGGCAAATACCTTGTGAGGTATGCCGAAGTCTTCTTCGCATCGTCCGAACAAAACACACGCCCCGGCTTCTGCCGCGCGACTTGCGAACTCGGCGGCAAGCGCGGTTTTCCCCATTCCCGCTTCACCTGAGACGAACGCAACCTCCTGATGTCCGGAGGCGAGCACCCGTGCATAAACCTGAAGGAGCTCTTCGACCTCCGTGTCCCTTCCAATGACACCGGTCGCAGGGTGAGCCTCCAGGCGGCTAGGTAAGGGTATATATGTTGGCTGGCTCATTAGCTCTGATGTGGGTTCCCACTCAACAACGAGCGTCATAACCGGCTCGGGGAGGCCCTTGAGTTCGAGTGTGCCGAGAGCCGTGAGACCGTGGGAGCTGTTCCGACCAGCCATCGCGCGGAATAATTTCCGCCGTAGAATTTCGACCGCCCTTCGCCAGAGCAACGAGGCGAGCCGCCTCGACTACGGGATCGCCCCAGTAGTCACCTTCATCAGGGGTGGCCTCGCCCCCGCTCAGGCCGACACGCAAACCGAGCGCCAAGCCCTGCGAGCGGTTCACAACATCGACCATCTGCTGCATCGCAACGGCACAGGACAGTGCTGGGGATGCGGCTCCGAAGACGATCATCAGGCCATCGCCAGTGTTTTTTATCTCCCTGCCGCCAAATTCAGCCACGGCCCTACGAAGGGTCGCGAAGTGTTGGCTGCGAAGAGCTTCCCGCGGCGTCGGGCGCAATTTCAGAATACGTCTTCGTCGAATCAACTAAGTCGGTGAAAAGCACCGCGACGATCTCGTTGGCGGCCATGGCTTGGCTCCGCTTCAGCTCTACATCGAAGAATATCTGAGAATCTTGCTTGGCGTCCACGACCCACCGATTCCGCAGCACTTGCTTCGGACCTATACCAGTCTGCGGACTCAAGCCAGCGTACGATTACGGGTCTCTGCTAGTGTTGGCTTACCCGGTGGCAGGTGCATATGAGCAGCTGGTGGGCTCGGCGGACCGCTGACGCTCCGTCAGGGTCGTCCATCTGCCTTTGTGTGCCAGCGAATTTGGCGTCCAGATCTGCGTCCGAGGAGGAGTCGTGACCAACGACAGTCCCAGCGACCATTTCAAGGCTGTAATCGTCGGGTCGGGATTCGGCGGTTCGGTGATGGCCTACAAACTGGCAAAGAAGGGCTGGCGCGTCTGCGTCCTCGAGCGAGGCCGAAGATACCCGCCTGGTTCGTTCGCACGGTCGCCGCGCGACATGCGGACGAACTTCTGGAACCCCGGAAACCGTTCGTATGGGCTATTCCAAGTGTGGGATTTTGGGGGAATCGACGCCCTGGTGTCATCGGGCCTGGGTGGTGGATCACTCATTTACGCCAACGTCCTCATTCGGAAAGACGCGAAGTGGTTCGTGCGACGGCTTGCTGACGGCAGCGTCGTCCCGTGGCCCGTCACCCGTGCTCAGCTGGAGCCTCACTACGACGAGGTCCATGAAATGCTCCAACCGACGCCGTACCCTCTCGACAAGGCTCCATACAACACAACAAGGAAGACCATTGAGTTCCGAGACGCTGCGAGATCAGCCGGCTACAACTGGTTCCTCCCCGACCTGGCAGTGACGTTCGGCAGCCCTGACTCAGATCACCCGATTCCCGGTGAGCCAGTCTGGAACGAAGACCACACTTCAACCACGGACAATTTACACAAGCGCACGCGATACACCTGCCGACTGTGCGGCGAATGTGATATCGGTTGCAACTTCGGCTCCAAGAATACGTTGGACTATAACTATCTGACGGAGGCCGAAAAGTGTGGCGCCCAACTGCGGGATCTCCACGAGGTCAAGACACTGGCCGCTGTCGGTGAGGCAGATCGTCCCAAGTATGAGATTGGATATATTGACCACAATGCTGATGACGAGAAACGCCGATCGGGAACTATTACGGCGGACAATCTGATTCTCTCCGCCGGAACGTTTGGCAGTACTTACCTTCTACTCAAGAATCGTCGTAACTTCCCAAAGTTTGACACATCTCAGCTGGGTCATAACTTCTCCGGGAACGGTGACTTTCTCGGTTTTATACTCAATGCTAGGAAGTCCCACGGACGACGGCACGAGCCTCGGATCCTCGAACCGAGCCGGGGTCCTGTGATCACCTCCACGTTGCGCCGGCCAGACTTGACGGACGAACCGGGCGGACCCGGGCTCTACGTCCAAGAAGGCGGTTATCCATCTCTCGTGGATTGGGCTTTGGAGATCGCGAATGTGGAAGCAACCGTCAAACGTGCGGCGCATTTCACAGCCGAGCGGATCGAGTCTCTATTCCAGCGACATCCGCAGCCCAACCTCGATCGCGAGGTCGAGAACTTGATTGGAGACGGGCATCGCTCAGCGAGCGTACTGCCACTACTCGGAATGGGCATGGACACGCCGGGTGGCGAACTGTGCCTAAGCGACGACGGGCGACTGGATCTCACCTGGACTGAGAAAGACTCACAGACATATTTTGACAGAGTGCAAGGGACGATGGAGGAGATTGCTAAGAACCTCGGTGGGAAATTCGAGAAAGATCCGCTCTGGTATTTGAACCACAAGGTGATAACCGTTCACGGTCTAGGCGGCTGTTCTATGGGTAACTCTACGAACGAAGGTTTTGTGGACGAGAACGGAGAAGTCTTTAACTATCCCGGACTTCTTGTAGCGGATGGCTCGGTCATGCCGGGGCCTGTAGGGCCTAACCCATCCTTTACGATTGCTGCGCTCGCGAACATGTTCGCTGAAAGCCTTGTCTCAAGACGACCGTAGGCCCGGGTCCGGGCGTTCCGGCCGAAGAACCAGCCGGCGATGCGGAGATGGCTGATAATTGTCACGACGAGTCTCGAGTCTCGAGGCACGTATTAACCAAGCTAAGTTAGCCGGCCTTGTATCAATGTTGGTAGCCTCTCAAGGAGTGGTGACTACCTACCGTGGTCTCGGGAGGAACCCCGGCGGTAACGCTTTTCGGATGAGCGCCGGGCTCGTGAAAGAGATTGCGGCCGGGGTTCTGCCCCGAGCCAACTCGGTTGAGGGACTCGATGGGGCGAGTGCGTCGAGCGGAAGCTCGTCGGCCGGCCGACTCATCGCATGACCCGCAAGCACGAGGCCACTGGTTAGCTCCCAATCTTGACGAGCGGTGAGGGGCGTAGCCCCAGATTGCGATCCCACTCTCGGGTCCTCCCGTTCAAGCGGAGGGCCGCCGGCGAGCTCCAGACCGAGGGACCGGGTGGACCTTCCTGAAGCCTTTGTCGGAGGCCACCGGGAGAGAACCACGAGCTGAAGCGGAATCTCCGGTTTGTGCTCGTAGCGACAGTCGATGGTCCCCACGGTCCCGCACCAGACTCTGTGCGCGCTCGCGGCTGCAAATTGGTTTCGGCGACCGCACCCCGATGGCTGCCGCCCGCATTTCATCCTTCGATGGTGACCGCCCCGGTCATGGGGACTCTGTCCCGACAATTGCATCCCACTCCGTTCTACCGAGTCCCGGTACGTCTCACGGTCGACAATTGGGAGGACATCTTCACAAACGGTGCTGCTGACATGGTGGAACGCGCTCCACAACATTGGTGGTCCCGCCAACAGCTGTCACTCAACGCAAGCGTTACGCTCATCGGAGTAGTCTCGAGGTCCTCGGAGGTGGTCACCAGTGCCTGTGCCAATCGATTGGAATGCTCTTAAACAGAGGGCGACCGAGGCGAGCAGGAATGCGTTCGCCAGCTACTCTCAGTTACGAGTCGGTGCTGCCATCCAGCTTGCAGACAGCGCCGGAAGTGGCGTCTATACCGGGGTCAACGTGGAGAACGCCTCCTTTGGACTCTCCATGTGCGCCGAGCGAGTGGCGATCTTCAATGCCGTAAACGAGTCGGGACATATGATCATTGAAGCATTAGTCGCAGTCGACGAGCATGGAAACATCCTCTCACCTTGCGGCGCCTGCCGCCAAGTCGCACTCGAATTCGGAGGTCCGGCTACGAGGGTGTTCCTGCCGGGCGGTGTGGCGTCGCTACAGGACGCGTTGGCGGATCCCTTCATCAACCAGGAAGTGCTTGCTCAAAGAGATGCGCATGCAAATCGCGACAAGCTGCTCAACGCTCCCGCCGAAACTCAAGAGCTACTTATGGCGATCCAGGGCGAGTTGCGAGACCTGACGGCAAATATATTCAATCAGATTGACCGCGAACACACTCGATCTATCCTCTTCTCGTGTAACGGTGGCTATCTCGAGCCGGTCCCAGGTTTTTATGTCAATCTTGAGAACCCAAACGAAAAGTTGATCTCAATCAGAGTGGATACGGGCATCACCGGGGGGGCTTACGTTCTAAATGAGCCTCAATATGGTGTGCCTTGCGTCGGAGTGCGGCCAACGCGCAAGCTCGAAACTTCTGAACAATCGAAGGTTGATCCCGAGCTGAAATGGGTGGTTGCGTGGCCGCTACATCCGTTCGGCGCGGTGTCGGTCGACGGCTTCAACGAGATTGATCCCAATCTGATGAGGGAAATCGCCAACAATGCGGATCTGGTAGGAATCACCGCTCGACTCAATCGGGAAATTGAGAGGATCTGATGCCTGATCCGATCCCGCAAGAGTTGTTGGCCTATGACCCCGAAGAACTCTTCGCCTATGCCATGCAGAACGATGTCACCAATCTGGACCGGTATAACTACAAGGTCGCTTTGTCGGTGATGCAGTTCCAGCTTCTCTCCAAGCTGGGAGAGGTAGCTGTAGCGCAGAGAGAAGCCGCAAACGAACTGAAGAAGACGACCTTCTGGCAGCGATGGATGTCCATCGCCACACTCGCCTTAGCCGCTGCCGCCTTCGCCACCCTGATGGTGGGGAATGTCTGAAGAATGTTCTCAGCGCATCTGGACTCGGGTCGCTCTAGTTCACCGAGTCGACGAGGAACGCGGATCGTGCCTCTGCGTCGCAGTTCTTGGATAGACCGAATGATACGGCAAATCTATTCGAGGAGGTGCGGTGGAAGTCCTGAACGGACCGACGCGCTGACAGCAGGTCGCGCGTGAGTAGGTTCTGATATGGTCTACATGGGCGACGCTCCGGTCGCCGTACTTCTTGATGCCGGTGGCGTGTTCGTGCTCCCAGACTCTGAACGAATCTTAGGGGCTTTCACACGAGCGGAGTGCAGCGTCCCTCGAGAACTGCTGACGGACGCGCACTACCGGGCCGCCGCAAGATTCGGAACACACCTCGACGTCGAGGCCTTCTGGACCGAGGCGTGGCTCGAATACCTTCAGACGTACATCGACGAGTGTGGCGTACCACGGGACCGGCGTGACGAGGCCCACCGTCATCTCGATAGCGAGTTCGCTGATGCGGCGCTGTGGGTCGAACCGGTGCCGGGCAGCCGCGAAGGACTGCAGGCCCTTGCCGACACGGGGGTCCGGCTGGGCATCGTTTCCAACGCCGATGGGATGGTGGGCCCTCGACTCGCCCAACTCGAAATATGCCAAGTGGGTCCCGGCGTCGGCGTGGAGATCGAGTGCGTTGTCGACTCTGGAAACGTCGGCGTCATGAAGCCTGACCCCCGCATATTCATGGTTGCCATCGATCTGCTCGGCCTCGATGCAGATCGGATCTGGTACGTCGGTGACATGCCTGCCATTGATGTCGTCGGCGCCCGACGGGCCGGGATCAGACCGGTCCTCATGGATCCACTCGGCCTCCACTTGGACGCCGAATATGAACGGATTCCCTCCTTGGTGGGGCTCGCCGAGCTGATTGCGATGGGGTCTGGATGACCGACGACGACTAGTTCTCAGTCACTTCGGCCTAGCATCCGGCACACGAGGGCCGCCTGGCTGAGTGGGTGGTCGAGTTCCTCGCCAGCCCGGGCAGCAGCAACTCGGTGCGGGCGGCCGCTTTCGCCTTGAGGGGCGCGACCTACATGGGTCCGATCCCATTCGCACTCGACCGACTCACGCCGATGGCCGGTCCCGATGGTGACGAAGTGGTCGTTCCCGTCGCCGAAAAGGTCTGGAGACCGACGTCGAGGTCAGGGAGCACAAAATGGAGCAGGGGTGGCACCCGCGCCGTTGTTGGTGTCGCATCATGACGGCCGGTACTTCCTTGAGGACGGAAACCGTCGTTACGAGTCACTGCTTCGAACAGGCGCCACGCAGGCCTGGATAGTTCTCCTCTTTCCGGGCGAGTCAGAACGAGATGGTGTGCCCTGGGAATTTCGGAGTCGAAATACTGGAATTGAGGCTGCTGTGAAGCGCCCTGGGTTTGATGGAGGCTCTGGGCTTGAACCAGTTGTCGAACTGAGTTAGTCCCCCATCCCGGCCAGCGCCGTGACCGGCTCATCATCCCAAACCCCGTCGGCGGCCGCGTCCCACAGGAAGTCGACGTCGATGTCGTTCACGATGATGTTGCGGAGCCGATCGAGGGTCAGGTCGTTGCCCTCGGTCATCGCCAACTGCAGCGCGTCCACGAGTGCTCGGTGGGCTTCATCACTGTTCAGTGCCCGCTCAAGGTCTGCTAACGCTTGCGACCGGTCGTGGCGCCGGTCGAGCTTTCGAGCAGCAGCGTCGTGCAGCCGGACCAAATGCGTCGCGCACGGCGTCTCCGGTCGTTCGACCCAACTCCGTGCCGGCCCTGGACAAGAGCGGCACAAGCACGGCCATCACCGTCGCGCCATCTCGATCATCGGACCTCCCGCGGTCGTTCCGGCAGGCCAGCTTCGACGGTTGATGTGCGCCCACGCTTCGTTGCGCCCGACCCTCGCTCCCCACGCGGAGACCCTGCTGCACCGCGACGCCTACGGCTCGGGCCCGTCACTGCGCCTCGCCAAAGCTGGCGAGGAACGGCACCGTCGGAGCCAACCAGTGGCTCGCTCTGCCCTTCACCGACGATCAACCGACGCCCACCGCCCCGGTCACGTCGTGTACCTCAAAGGCTCCGACGATGCCTTCAGCTCCGACACGGTCGCCGGGCTCGTCCTCGACGAGTCGATCGAGGTGGCCCCGAAGCGAACGGTGATCGGAGAGCTGACTTTACGCGGTCTACGGACGCGTGCCGACGAGGAGATCTCCGGAGACGGAGTCCGTGTCCGCCGGGTTCCCGCACTCGTTCGCGGAGTGGACGGCCGCTACGCGCGATGGATCAGCTATCAAGTCTGCGTGGGTCGTGGGCCGGGGGAAAAGGGTCCAGCGGCCTCGCCTTCGACCTCGCTATCCCCGCGCGGAACCGCACACCGCCGATCGCTGACCGACGCCCGCGCTGCATGTCACCGGGTGCAGGGGGGAGGAACGTGGCTACAGCTCGCTGGCTCGATTGCCCGAGGGTGGTCAGGAGAGCCGGCGCCGGGTGCGGGCGAACGGGTTGTCCTTCGACGCAAGGCGCCACTCGGGGATGTCCTCGCCGCCCTCCTGCTGCTCCTTGCCCGCTGACGCGTACACGAAGTAGCCCGCGCCGACCTTGGTAAACGGCGCGTGGAGCTGACCCAAACGGTCGAAGGTGGTCTTGCCGTTGTCGGCGGCGAGGGGATCGAACCAAGCGGGAGTGACGAAGTTCGACACCGACACGCCGTCGAGGTCGTAGGTCGGCGCTTCAACGGGGTCGCACACCTCGAAGCTGTAGTTCCGGGTCTTTCCGTCGCTTGCCCACAGGTTGCAGTTTGGGTCCACGAACATCTCGAGGACCTCGTGGGACAAGATGCTCGATACGCTCCAGTCGCCGGTTGTGGTCTTGGCCCCGTTGTCGAGGGAGGGCGCCGCCGCGACAATTCCCCAGATCTTCCCGCCCTGGTCCTCGGTGTGATAACCGAGGACCCCCTTGGGCTGGTCCGGAATGTTCTCGACGATCGTGATGCCGTGCGCCTGTGGCGGCACCTTTTCGCGCAGTTCGACTTCTCCCGAGAGCGTCCCGTAGCTGATAATCGATGCCGGCGGCCGATCCCAGACCGGCGCCACGTCAACGCGGATCTGGTCAGCGATCGCCGACGTCATCTTGAGGACATCGGCATCGGAGACCCTACCGTTGGACTGGTTGATTATGGCGATCAGCATGGCTCGGTCCTCCCGTTGGACTCGACGATATGACGCCGCATGCTCAGCGAGGAAAGTCAACCGGCTCAGCGCCGTAGAAGCAACACCTATCTCGGTCAACCTCACGATCCTTGGCGGTTGGACCGTTTCCCTAGCGCGGCGCCCCACCGCCGTGGTCCCGCCGGCGCCCTACAGGCGGGGGAGCAACGGTTTCGTCAGGCAAGTATCGGGCAACTAGCTAGTGCGACAGGCGTAAATCAGCCGTCTTCGGTTGAGGTCGTTCCCGTGGTCCATGGGATTTGTGTGCGTCTCCGAATTCCACTGGAGTCGCGAGATGCTTCTCGAACTCTCGAAACCTCACTTCGCAGTACACCCGCCACAGGTTTTTTGCTTGACACCGGCCTTAGTCGAATCTACTCTGACGCTGCAAAGACTTGAAGTGGCGGATGATGACCCGGGCTTCGGCGGCGATCGCCTACCTTTAGCCATGGGCAGACTTGTTTTTCAGGTTTTTTCCGCGTCTAGGAGGTAGCGGTGTCCTCGATCACTAGCGGTTGGAACGCAAACACGGCGCGGATGGGACCACCCAGGCTCCAGCGGGGCGTTATCACGACGGCGCTCCAGCTCGGACCACTGGCTAATCTGGTGGGTTCGTGGAGTGGTCCCGGCTTTAATGCCATCTGGCGACCCGACAATATTCAACCACCCGCCAATAGCGCGATCCATCGTTTCTTGGAGCTCAATCTCACCAACGACTCGTTCGACTTCCATGTGATCCCTGGCGCGGTACCGAACCGCGGGTTCAACACGCAGGCCGACCTTCATTTGCACGGCTTGCACTACATGCAGCGCACAAGCGACGCCGATCCGCCCCCATTTTCGACCGCGGGTCAGGCACTACACATCGAGCCGGGGTTGTTCATGAACGTTCCGGGCAGTCTGGCCAACAACAATCAGGCCACGATCGTTCGGATGGGCAGCATCCCCCACGGGACCACGGTGTTGATGCAGGGGCCTAACCCGGGCGCGGAAGCCACGGCGGGCGCTCCGAACATCCCGGTTCTCCAGCCTTTTGCGAATTTTCCCGGTGTCCAACCGTTTACCACGACGCAAGGCCTAGCGATCCAACCGATCAGCATCGCGCCCACGTCGCCGGGATCCCCGGGCCCGCCCCCGGTGCCGGCCGTTACCTACGGCGTGGAGCACGTGGTGCCCGAGAACCAGAACACCGCGGCGGACGCCGCCTTTCCGGCCTCCCAGAGCAATGGGCCCTATCCAGCGGAGTTCCAGGGATTTGTCAACGATCCCAACTCGGTCCTTCGCGACGCGATCGCCGGTCAGGACATACTCGGATTCATTCAAATCAACCTCTCAGCGGACGGCGTGGGACAGGGGATCGAGAACATTCCGTTCCTCGGAATCCCCAATATGGACTACAGCGCAGTCAGCGCTGCCGCGAACCCAACAAACGCGATCGACACCGATCCCACCGTCTCGACCACCACGCCCAACGCTTTCGTCTATTCCGCCCAGGCGACCTTTTGGATCGAGTTCGTGGCGATCCCCTTCACGGTCGCGCCGGTAGGTCCGCCTGATCCGAATCCTTCGAGCACCGTTCACCAGATTGAGCCCTTTTTCGGCCAGCCGACCTTCCTGCAGCTCCAGTACTCTCAGCTCGTCATCCTGGTCTTCAACAACATCCTCTGGCCGCATGTCACAGTGGCAACGATGACGTTGAACAACGGCTAGCCGAAGGTTTGGCCGCTGTTCACTTAAGAACCAACCCACACGATTAGGTACGAGTGTGAACAAGACAGTGAAATATAACGCGGATTGGGATAGCCACATACTTGGGATTCACCGGATAAGGCACACTGCGGGGATGTGTCCCAACGAACTCTCGGATTCCTTCTTGACGATCTCCATACCTTGGTTAATGCTGATAGCACGCCGGTTGCGTCCGCACCGCACCCGAACGAAATTACTGAAGGGCAAACCCGTGCAGGTAGAGCGCCTAATTGAGACAATCACAGGACCTCTCGATCGAGAGCCCACGGAACAACGAGATTGGGACGTGGAGGTATCAGCTCCTCTGTGGTCGATGCAGAGCGACGACAGCCGGCTGGCGGCTCGAGTGGTTCTCGGTGTCGTTGCGATTCTCCTAGCCGCGGGCGCATTTGCACTCGCTTATCATTTCGTAGACGTCGCCGGAAACGATGCCTCCCACTCGCACGGTCTGCCGTTAAGCGTTGAAATCGGTATCTGGGTCATTGCAGGGCTCTTCCTTGTTGCCGCCGCGGCGGTCGGTGTAGTCAGCGCACGGGGAAAGCAGCTCCATGTTGCGATCCGCGGGCGCGAACGCGACCTCCCCGTTCAGATCGGCCCACCGGGCCCACCAGGCGAAAAGGGTGATCCTGGTTCGGTGGGCGCGCAAGGCCCGGACGGTCCGCTAGGCCCGGCAGGCCCCATAGGTGGGGCAGGCCCCGTAGGTCCGCCAGGCCCGGTAGGTCCCATGGGTGGAACGGGCCCCGTAGGTCCCACGGGTGCCACTGGTCCCGTAGGTCCGCCCGGTCCACCTGGACAATAGCGTTGAGTCAGGTGCAGCGGTCCACGATCATGACCCGATTTGAGACGTCGATGACCGGTTTGCCAGCATTGGAGGCTAGAGCATGAGTAACGCAGAAACACCGTTGCGCAGTATCAGCGCGCTCAACGCGGATTCGAGCCAGGCTGCTGCTGTGACATCGAGTCAGGCCGCTGGGCCTGCCGTGCACCATCCCGCCCTCAAAGTGTCTCCAAAGGTCACAGCAGGCGCCTCTGCAGGAGTGGTCTCCACCGCGTTTTGGACCATCGCAACTGCGACATTTTGGAAGCACACTTTCACGCCCGATGCACTCGCAGTGCTCGTCTCATCGACAACCGCGATCGTGGGCAGCGCAGCGGCGTACTTTCGAACCGATCCGTTGCGGGTGCCTCAGCGTGTTTCCCGTGAGTCACTCCAATAGTCATACCGACCAGCGTTCTCCCATTTGGATCGTCGAATGTCCAGTGGAACAAGCACACTGATCCGAAAAATGATCGGAGGTCCCGGTGGACGTGGGCGCGCCAGGTCGGGGTGCGCTGCGGAGCCTTGCTCGGAACGCAGTTGTGGCTGGGTTGGTGCTCAGGCGGCCGGGTTCAGCGTGACGTGGTGGCCGAGCACCTCGAGTTGATGGACGAGGTTGCAGGTGCGTCGCTGGGTGTGGGGTCGTTGAAGCGAGCGGTCGGATCGGCCAGCAGGTGCCAGACGATGACGAGGATGGAGCAGCAACCGCCACGACTGCCTTGAGTTTGCCGCGATGTCTGGCCAGTCGGCGATAGCGGTCGCCCAAGAAGGTGTCCGTTCTGGCGGTGGAGGCGGCCGCTTCAGCCAGGATGCGTTTCAGGTAGGGGTTGCCTTTACCGGTGGTAGCCGCCGGCCGACCTCGGCGATGATGGTCTGCGCCGCGGTCACCCCGATGCCCGTGATCTCGTCGAGGCGCGCCACAGCATCGAGTGGGGGCGTTCCGCCACGCGAGACAGGAGGCACCGGAGGAGCTGCCGCGCCGGGGATTCCGCCAGCAGCTGCTCGACACGGAGTGTGAGGCGGTCGACCTTGGCGCTGAGGGCGTCGATCTCGTCCGGCAAGAAGGACAGGAGTTCGGCGTGATGCTCGTCGAAGCGCCCGGTGAGGGCGTCTCGGAGTGCGGCTGCTTCGGCCGTATCTTGCCGAGGGCCAGGTCGGCCAGGATCTCGGGATCGCGTTCGCCGGCGACGAGGGCGTCGAGCATGGAGCGTCCCGACTTGCCGAAGATGTCGGTGGCGACGGTCGAGAGCTTGATGAGGGCGTCCTCGAGCAGCTTCTCGACCCGTTGCTTGTAGCGGGTGCGATCCTCGACCAAGTCGACGCGCAGTCGGGTGTAGTCGCGCAGCTGTCGGATCTCGGCTGGGGGGACGAAGCTGGGCCGCGGCATGCCTCGCTCGTTGAGCTTGGCCAGCCAGACGGCGTCGAGCTTGTCGGTCTTCGGTCGCCCGGGAACCCGTTTGACGTCTCGTGCGTTCACCAGCCAAACCACGAGACCCCAAGCTTCGAGGAGATACGCCAAGGGTCGCCAATAGTCCGACGTGGACTCGACCACTACCCGTTCGATGCGCTGGAGGGCAAGTTCGTCGGCCAGCTCCATGCATCGCGGGTGGTGGTTTTCACGTCCCAGATCTTGGTGATCCGTCGGCCGGTGAGGGGTTCGGGACCCTCGTGCATACCTTGCCCGAGGCTTTGGCCACGTCGACGGCAGCGACCCGTTGGACCACCTCCTCGGGATCCTCGACATCGATTACTCGCGGCGTGCGCATCGCAGGGTACTCCTCTCATGTCGCCTATGTTCGAAGCGGGACGGCCGGGGGCCTCGGTCATGGAACCGAAATTCTGATCCGCGTGCTCGAAGCAACAGTGCGCGACCCATCTGGTCGGGCCCCAGCGCCAGACTGACTAACGGGTTCGACTACCAAGGAAGCGTCGGTGTCGCGGGCGTCCCAGCCCATTTTTACGTCGGCACGACGTCCCCGCCAGGGGACAGGGAGACTGACTACCAATGGCCGCCGACCGGATTTGTTGAGCAAGTTGAGCGGAGCGTCGATGGCAACGATGCAGTCACCAGATGTGTAGGGGTGAGCCACGAAACGATGTCGTCCAGGCTGCGCAGGCGGGTGGCATCAACGACGTGTTCGCGTGACAGGACGCACAGTCCGGTCCCCGACCGCTCGCCCCAAGCCAAGTCGAGGCCAGCGAAGTTCATTGCTCATTCGACCTCACCTTGGACCGCTTGCTCAAGTCGGGGTCGATGCAGTACGAGGGTTGGAGGCGATTACCGCGCCGCCGCTGCTCGGACGATACTCGTCACCGGAGTTGTACAGTCCGAGAGCTCAACCGAAAGCGATGTGGAAAGCTAACCGTATGTCGTATCGATATCCTGATCCGGGCGACCGCGTCACGGTGCGAATGATCTCGGCGCTAAGCGATCCGAGGCGGTGGGACGAAGAAGAGCAAGAAGTCCTCCAGTTGCTACGAGAAGAGCTGAGGCGACTCAAGCCTCCGCGTGAACTCCTTGATGTTGGTGCCGGTACGGGTCGCCTCACATGGTTGCTTTCTGATCTCCTCGGATCCGCCGACCTTCTGGAGCCTGATCGGGTCCGGGCGCGTGAGGCGCGAACGCTGGCCCGCCGGCTGGCACCGGCGCTCGGGGTCGGCGTCTTCTCGACCGAAGACGAAGTGCCGAACCGCTCCTACGACGTTGTCTTGCTCAGCCATGTCATTCAGCATGTTGTCCCGGCGGAGGCCGATCGCCTACTGGCGTACTCCGCGGCTCGTTGTCGCTCGGACGGATTCATCTATCTCTCAACGGCGCTCGCAACCGTGGATGCTTCGCAATATCGCATATCCACGTGTGGCGACGACGTATCGTTCAGCGGAAGAGGACATTGACGTCAATTGCTTTATTTACGGCATTCGACACCCTGTAAAAGATCACTTGCCGGTCCGGCGTTTCAGCGTGGCTGAGCTCAACGCAGCCTTAGGCGCCGTCGGCTTTGAACCGGTCTTGGTCAGACCCTTCCACGCGTTGGGGTAGAGCGATCGGACGACGGTTTTCGCGACCTCCGCTTATCGGCCGGAAAAGTGCCTGAGCAACCACGTGAGAGTCCAATACCATGATCGAGCGTCCACCGCGTCCTCCTCTACCTGACGAACGCTTACTGGTGTGAGTGCAAGAGTTGCGAAGACCCCGAGCCGGACGGCGTGGCATGTGCGAGGAGCCACGGGCTGATCCGATGTCTTAACGACGACGAAGAGAAAGAGTTCGCCGACGCCGACGAGAGTGTTATCTTGGAGCTGAGTCGATGCGAACTCAAGCGCTCAGTCTGGGAGTCAGAAATCAAGGTGCAATTCCCGACGGGAACTACCGTTGGCGACATTGAAACCAAGGTGTTCATGGAGATCGGAAAATGCAATCCACCGGTTCGGGCTCTATTCCTGTCACTGGCGATCGCCTTCGATGCGAGCTTCGACGAGACGATCGATGTCGATCGGCTGATTGCTCTTCTACAGAGCTACCGCCGCGACGATAACACCAGCGAAGGGCTGACAGTCGAGAACAACGGGAGGACCTACTCGTCGTGCAAACGGTTCATGGAGTGTTGCGCCAACCAGCTCGGTCTACCCAAATCGGAACCGACTGTGTTTTGGATCACAGAAGTGCGAACTGACCATGCAAAGGCGCTCCTCACCAACACAGACGACGACTTGCGCCGACGTACCTATGGACTCCTCACGCTAGACGAAGGATGGCGCTACGTGCCGCAAGCTCGCGTTTGCGGGCTGGTGGCCCGACACTGGAGCAGCCGTAACTTCCTGTGGGTCGGCGCCTTCGGGACCGGGTTTGTCATATACAACGGAAAGAGCCCCCAATACAGTCGCCATGCCTCGGCCTTCTTCCGCGACTGGTTCGCCGTGGAACGGCCGTATTATTCGGATATATTCCACATTGCCGGACTAGATCACGGCGTGCTTTTCGCGCTGGAAGCGGTGACTGAGTTGAAGTTGACAGCCGAAAGCATCATCAAAGATATGGAGGGTCTCATCAAGAGGCAAGGGAGCGGGTTGACGACAATCCAAGCCAGTTGGCGAGAACCGTTTCTCGGCGAACTTGGTTCGATGCGGCTTCGCGCCTTCACGTATCTCGATCATGTTCGAGGGATCGGGATCGGCGAGCTCGGCACCCTCGACACGCTGATCGCTAACGAGATGGGTCTCCCGGCCATGATCAATGACGTAGCGCGTTTTGGCGAGATGATCGACGGACAGTCGATGAACCTTGCAACCATACGGCTCAATGCGATTGTCATCGCTCTCACATTCGTCACTGTGCTAATTGCTCTCATTGCTTTCTTCAAGTAGCACCGAGAAGACGAACATCTTCGTCGCTTTCGGAACGGGCGTCCAACGTCTCCATCGGTTCGGGTGTCGTCGGTCATCGTCACTACACAGGTCCACCTGGCCACGTCAGCGACCCTTTGGGGCCGAGGCATCTGCCTCTATCCGGCCGGTTATGCGAGACGGCGCCGGAGGAGCGCCTCTGTCTCGGTTTCCTGTCGCCTTTCGGCCACCGGCTTTCGCTTCTTGGCCATCCTTTTCCCGCTGGGGGATTGGGCCTTCCTTGCGGTCGGCTGACCGACGCCCGACACACGCTGGACCCCGACGGGGTTTCCATGTTGCGCACCGATGAGGTGCTACGGGATTGGGTGCCCTCTATACCCCGGGGACGACGATGCCCGAGCGATCGGGTGTGTGCGACCGATCGCCGTCTGCGACATCACAGCCGCAGCGTCCCTCCATCCCGGTCCAGCTCGCATCTCCGGGGCCTGCATTGTCGAGGCGTCATCGAGGGTTCATATGCTTCACTCGCCCGGCTTCACTCGCCCGGTCTTCCCCTCGCCTGTACTCCGTCGGATGGGACACAGAGCCTTTAGCTTTTCTCCGATCTTCACACCCCGCCGTTACCGGCGCCGCATGTCGGGGATGCGGAGAGGTCGTGGGCACTGACCCGGACTACGTCGTCATGTTGCACCTCCGATCGTTGAGTCACTCATCGGGTGCGCCCTCGGGCCCGAGGCCGCCTGGGCGTGTTCTCTCCGTACGGCGGCCGCCACGGCAAGGTTCGCCGACCGCTCGCTGCGGCCCAAAATACAGCGACGTGGCGGACTGGATCGAGAGAGTCACGCGCCAGCTTGGCGGCCACTTCTGAGACGGTCCTGCCTCCGCTAACTTGGACTGTGGCCCACGTCGCCCGCCCGCGTGGGTCTCAAGCAGTTCTTGGCCGCGATGCGGCGGTCTTCGAGCACCCAGATCTTCTTCGGCACACTCCGCGTTGACACAGCGCATGCGGTGCGTCTTCCACGCCAGCGACGTCGGGTGCCGTAGACCGGGAGGTCGACGTAGTTCACGACCAAACTCTCACGGCCTAAGGGGTTCAGGCCACCAAGTAAGTGCGCCCCTCGGGATTTGAACCCGAAACCTGCGGATTAAGAGTCCGAGGAAGGGGAGTCCATGGAGCTCACCTGAGTCTGTTGACCTGCGATTAGATCCAGTCTTGATCCTGTGGGAGGGCTTGGGTCCATCCGGTAGAACCCAAATAGTGGGTCGGATAGTGGGCGAAGACGGCGACTGATTGGTGATCCTTGGCGCAACCACTGCGCCACGTCTGGTCGCGATGGGCCGTGGTTTGCCTCTCTCATTTCAGGCGCGAGGCCGCTTCCGTCGACCGCCAAGCTGTAACGAAGAGACGCGTCACGACAGTGTGACCGTGGGTGGAGAGGTCGAAGTCGTCGGGGCTGAAGGGCGAGGTGGCCTCGGTTTCGGCCTGAGCGAGGGCACCATTGACGTTCACAAGCACCGCGCCGTCGCTGTGGGCTACATCAGCCACCTGCGCGTCATAGGCGGTGAGTATCGCATTGGTGACATCCGCTGGAGGCAGCCTTCCAGCGGCGAATCGGTCATCGACGAAACACCGATGGTTCGAGTCCGACGAGGGAGACGGCGTGCCGGCACAGGCATCGTACGTCGGTGCATCTGTGATGGGTTCGAGGTTGGCGAGCAGCACCTGTGCGTGGTGCGCTCGGAGCGGCGCCACGATTTCTCGGAGTTCGGATCCGAACTCAGTCGGGCTGACACCTTCTTCCAGATCATTGATGCCAACCCATACGGTGACCAAGTCCGGACGGAGCGCGACGGCAGTCGCCTCCTGATGAGCGAAGACGTCCTCGGCACTGGCGTCAGGCAACGCAAGATCGTAGAACACCGTCTGATGGGGGAGCTTCTGATCGAGCAGGACCGGAAAGGCCTGGCGGACTGGATCATTGGCGTCATAACCAACCGACTCGCTCCCGCCGATCGCAACGTAGGTATAGGGGTGCACACGTGCTTCGGGAGGTGGTGTCACCGATGTCGCACTCCCGGCGCAGCCCGACGCCACCATTCCCGCGACGGCCACGATGAGCGCAGTGCGGATGTGACGCCAACCGGTGGGTCGTCCGCTGGGACCGGTCACGCTTCCATCGCCTCGCGCGCAGGGAGGCGGGCGGCCCGGCGAGCCGGAAAGACTCCGGCCGCGACCGCCACGGCCGTCGCTCCGAGTACTGCCCCGAGCGGCAACAGAGGGGGAATGTCGAGTCTGACACCGGCCAGACCCTGTGACTCGAGGTACTGGTTGGCCAGACCTCCGATCACCACGGCAATGAGGCCACCGAGGGCGGTGCCCAAGACACCGCCGACAAAGCCGAGTGTGCCCGCTTCGACCAGGAAGGTCCGCATGACGTCGCGGTCACGTGCACCGATCGCCTTGAGCACGCCAATCTCCCGTCGGCGCTCCCGCACCGCCGCCATCAGCGCGTTGGCGATGCCGAGTGCGGCGATGGCCAGGGCCACCACTCCGATGCCCGAAAGCACGATCTCGACGACGTGCAGGTAGTGACCGACGGCCGTGATGATGCTTTCTTGTGCGCTGCTGGTGTACCCGACCTCGGCGATGCCCGCACGAACCGACTCGACGTTCGCCAGTTGATCTGCAACGACCAACGCCTGCACGTACGGAGACGTCGGAGCATCGCTGTCTCCAAGCGCTCGACCCGATTCGACCCAATCGAAATCCGCTTGAGCCAGTGGGGGCCACGCCAAGACGTCGCCTACGGCTGCTTCCTGCTGGACCACGCCTACGACGGTCGCCTTCGTCCAACGAAATGCCAGCACGGCGACCTTGCGACCTGACTCACCCTCGGACTCCGTCCCGGCGAAGCGGGTGGAGCGCATCATGATCTGGGTGCCGACGACCTCCGCCGCCTTGGTCTTGGGGAGACCCAAGTGGCTCAGATAGTCCTGGGTGACATCGACCTGATCGGTGGCATTGACTGCGGGAAAGCGTCCAGACAGTAGGGATACAGGGAGACTTCCGAGTTGGCGGAGATCCACGCCGACGAGGGCCGTCGACAATGGTCGGACCGGTCGATCGGGCTCGCCGCCGTTGCCGGGGTCGCGAACGCAGGCCCCCGGTTCCCGGCACTCTGTGGACCCCTTGGGAGGATGGGCCGGTGGTACGAGAGACACCTCTGTGGAGGTGACCGCCACGACGGATCGCACGTGGGGGAGCGCTCGCATGCGCGCCAGGGCCTGCACCGTCAAGTCACGCGGTGGTCCTGACCGTGGGTTGTCGAGCCCAGCCTGTGTGGGGTCGGGGGCTGCCGGCGACACCGAGATGCTGGCCAGGGGGCCGCCGTTGGCGATCTGCGAGAGCACTCGAGTCTGCGCCGTGCCCGCGACGGCCAGCAGGGCTGACAGGAGCGCGGTGGCCAATGTCACGGCCATCAAGGTAAGTGCAGCCCGGCCCGGGCGTCGTCGCAATTCGCGTCCGGCCAAGCTGACCGCGTCGCGCCAAGTCATAAGCCAGTCCATTTGTCGACGTGTGCCCGGCGGGCTGTGCCCTCCGGGTCGTTGGCGGTCAGGACGTCCGTGTCAATCGTGACCACCTCTCCGGAAACGAGAGCGAGACGAAGTCCGGCGCGCGCCGCCAGCGACCGGTTGTGGGTGACCACGATGAGGGTGCATTCGTGCTCGGAAGGGAGCGACTCGAGCAGGCCGATCACCGCCATCGCCGTATCGTCGTCGAGGTTGCCCGTTGGCTCGTCCGCCAGGATCAGTTGCGGGCGGTTCGACAGAGCGCGAGCAATGGCAACACGCTGTCGCTCGCCTCCGGATAGCTCAAAGGGTCGATGGCGGATCCGGTCGGCCAATCCAACCTGCTCCAGGAGTTCGATCGCACGCCGGCGCCGTTCGAGCCGGGAAACGCCCGAGAAGGTGAGCGTGAGTTCAAGGTTCTCGAGCGCGGTCAGTGCCTCGAGGAGGCCGAAGTGCTGGAAAACGAAGCCGACGCTTGACCTGCGGAACTCCGCCAGGCGGTCGCCGGCCAGTGAGGAAAGGTCATGCCCCGCAACCGTCACCCGACCACTCTGAGGGTGCTCCAACCCCCCGATGAGCGACAGGAGGGTCGTCTTGCCAGAGCCTGAGGGTCCCATCAAGGAGGCGTACCCACCCTGCTCCACCTCGAATGTGACACCGCGGAGGACTTCAACCTCGCCCCCGCGACGAGCGTACGTGTGGCGCAGCGATTCGACTTCTACTGCAGCGAGCAAAGGACTCCTCCGCCTGGACACGGGTAGCGTCTCGCCGACGGTAGACCATGTGCGAAGAGTTGTGGCATCGCATCTCGGAAACGCCGGGGTGGCTCATATGAAGTCCATCTGATTGCTCGTTTCGCAAGTGAAAAGTAAGAGAATCGTGAGATCTGTTGGCTCGCGGTCGATTTCGGAGATCCAGTAAATGACGAATGGCGGGTACGTGCCCGAGAGGCCGGTAACGTCAAGTGGGTGGAGGTGCCAGCGAAGGTCCTCACCGTTTCCGACTCGGTCGCTTCCGGATCGCGAGTCGACCTTTCCGGAGACGCCATCGAGGTCATGTTGCAACTGAACTCCTTCGTCGTCGTGGAGCGCGGCGTCGTATCGGACGGCGTGGCGCCGGTCGCGGAAGCCTTGGTTGCGCTGTCGTCGTCGTTCGCCGGTCTCCTCGTCACGACGGGTGGCACCGGCTTTTCCCGACTGACCTCACCCCTGAGGGCACCAGGAAGGTGATTGACCGGGAGGCACCCGGAATGGCCGAGGCCATGCGCGCTGCGAGCGCACTGGGACCGCTGTCCCGAGGCGTCGCCGGGACGCTCGGTTCATGCTTGATTCTCAATCTCCCCGGATCCGTCAAGGGGTCAACCGAGTCGCTGGCGACGCTGATGGGAGTTCTGCATCACGCACTCGACCTCCTTGCCGGTGGCGAGCCCCATTGACCAACGGCTGGAACTGGTTGCCCTGAGATGTCCTCCGTGAGAGAAACGACGCAGCCCGAGTGTGCTGAGATGAACCTGATGAACCGTGCGCTGGCGCCACCCGACGGCGACGACTGGATCGCCGTCAGCAGCGAGGAGCTGCCGGTCGATGTCGCGTGGCGATGGGCAACCGTCGCTGCGTGCGGCGGCGTGGTGACCTTCTGCGGCACGGTGCGCGACCACTCCGATGGGCGGTCTGGCGTCACGAGCCTCGAGTACGAGGCGTACCCGGAGTACGTCGTGCCGAAGATGGCCGATGTTGCGTCCACCGCACGGTCGCAGTGGCCCGAGTTGGGTCGCCTTGTCCTGCTCCACCGAGTCGGCACGCTCACCGTCAGCGAGGTTGCCGTGGTCGTCACGGCTTCTGCTCCACACAGAGGAGCTGCGTTCGCCGTGGCGGAGCACTGCATCCAGAGCCATAAAACGAACTGTGCCGATCTGGAAACGCGAAATTTGGCCTGGTGGCTCGGTATGGGTGCAGTGCGATCATGAAGGCCTGCCCGAGAGTGGCCCGAGAACGTCGACGGGAACCAGCGGCGTGCCCGGCGTGATCCCGCTCTCAGATGCCCAACGCTGGGTGCTCTCACGGTGCGCATGTCTGCCGCCGCAAAGGATCCCGCTCATGCATGCGCTTGGGTGCGTCCTCAGCGAGGACATCGTCTCGAGCGAGGACGTCCCACCGTTCGCGAATTCGTCCATGGACGGCTATGCCCTGCGTGCTGCCGACACCGCGGAGCGCACCGGTACGACTCGATGTGGTCGGTTCGGTGGCGGCTGGCCACCTCTTCGAGGGCACGGTTGGACCCGGACAAGCCGTGCGGATCATGACGGGAGCCCCGTTTCCGGAAGGCGCCGACGCCGTCTGCATGGTGGAGAACACCCAAGACGTCGACTCGAGCGCCGTCACTATCATGGAGTCGGTCACGCCTGGCCAGTTCGTCCGGCTTCCCGGGCGAGACGTGTGCGCGGGTACCCTCCTCGCTGGTGCGGGCACCGCTCTGACACCAGCCCACCTGGGAGATCTGGCCAATCAGGGCGTTACTGAGGTGATGGCGCATCGACATCCGAGGGTCGGGGTGCTTTCGACCGGCGACGAGCTCTTCGCCGGGGCAGGGCGCTCTGCCGCCTGGTCGGATCCGCGACGCCAACCGCCACTCCCTTCTCGCGCTGGTCCGGCGCGAGGGATGGGAGGGTATCGACCTTGGGATCGCCCGCGATGACGCGAGGCATTGGCAGAGGTCCTGAACGGGGAGACCGGATGTGACGCCGTGATCACGACGGGCGGCGTCAGCGTGGGCGATGCGGATCTGGTTCGTGTCGTGCTCGAACGACTCAGTGGCGACACTATGCGGTGGATGCAGGTGGCCATCCGCCCCGCCAAGCCCTTTGCCTTTGGACGATTGGCGGCGTCCGGCATTCCTGTCTTCGGCCTACCGGGGAACCCGGTGTCATCGGTGGTGAGCTTCGAGCTCTTCGTTCGTCCGGCGCTGCGGATCTTGGGAGGCCACATCGATCTGCACCGACCGGTTGTCACCGCTTCGTTGCAGGGGGAGAGCCCCCGTGCACCGGACGGCAAGATCCATTTCCTGCGCGGCCGGGTTCGCTTGGACCGTGGGGGAGGGTGGCAGGTACGTGCCATGGGCGAGCAAGAGTCCAATCAGCTCCACGCTCTGGCCGAGGCTAATGCGCTGATTGTCGTTCCCGACGGCCACGGATATGAGGCGGGGCAGTCGTCGAAGTGATGCTTCTCGACCCCGGAGCTTTGAGCAACGTGGCGGGCCAAGTGCTTGACCTTGCGGGTGTGCCACGGTCGGATGCTCCAGTGGAACCGGTCTCTTCGTGAGGGCCCCGGCGTCCGTGTCGCTGCCGGTCCCGGCGCGGCGGCCCCGGGCCCCCACGGTGAGGTGGCGCGATGCCGAGAGCAGGCGACATGGTCGATCGCCATGGGCGGGTTCATCGGGATCTGCGGATCTCGGTCACCGATCGCTGCAATCTGCGCTGCGTCTATTGCATGCCCGAGGACGGCCTGCCGGCCATGCCGCGTCACGATCTGCTCACGTTCGATGAGATCACCCGGTTGGCCCGGGTGGCGCGTTCGAGCGGGGTGACCAGCGTCCGCATCACCGGCGGCGAGCCGCTTGTCCGGAGGGGTGTGCCAGGCCTCGTTGCCCGGCTCAGCGAAGTGGGATTCGACGACTTGGCCTTGACCACCAATGGCATGGAGCTGGCGGGTATGGCGAGCGAGCTGGCGGCGGCTGGGTTACGACGCGTCAACGTGAGCTGTGACTCCCTCCGCTCCGACCGGTTCAGCGCCATTCGCCGCCGGGGGAGCCTGGCCACCGTCCTCGGTGCCATGGACGCGGCCGAGGAGGCGGGACTGGGCCCGCTCAAGGTCAACGTCGTGCTTCTTCGTGGTCACAACGATGATGAGATCCTTGCGTTCGCAGATTTCGCCCGGCGTACGGGACGGGTGGTCAGGTTCATCGAGTTCATGCCTCTCGACGCCGACGGAGCATGGAGGAGGGATCGCCTGGTCCCCGGTCGAGAGGTGTTCGACCGGATCACTGAGGTCTGGCCCCTCGTGCCGGTCGAGCCTGGCGGCAGTGCACCGGCGGAGCGCTTCAAATTCCAAGACGAGTGTGGCGAGGTCGGACTGATCTCCAGCGTGACCCAGCCTTTTTGCGGCACCTGTGACCGCCTCCGGCTGACCGCAGACGGTGCCCTGCGCAATTGCCTGTTCTCCGACCGAGAGATCTCAGTACGCGAGATGTTGCGGCGGGGTGCCGGAGATGAGGAGTTGGCCCTCGCCTTTCGTCAGGCCGTCTGGTCGAAGTTCCCTGGTCACGGGATCAACGAGCCTGGGTTCCTCCAACCGGCACGATCCATGTCGATGATCGGAGGCTGAACATGGCGACGCTCCGTCTGTTCGGGCCGGCTCGCGAGGCGGCCGGCGGTCCTCGCTTCACGCTGGTGGGTGCTGACGTGGCCGCGGTGCTCACCGCTGCGGAATCGGAGTTCGGGTCGGAGTTCTCCCGGGTGCTCGCCGCGTCGAGGGTGTGGTTGAACGGCGATGAAGTCGATCGATCCGCGGCAGTCTCTGAGGACGATGAGGTCGCCGTTCTCCCGCCGGTATCGGGGGGCTAGCTGTGACCTCGGCGGCGTCCAGCGAAGAGTGTGGTGTTGCGGGCTTCACGCATCTCGATGGTTCGGGCCGAGCCGCGAATGGTCGACGTCATGGGGAAGCCGAAGACGCACAGGGTTGCATCGGCACGCGCGGCCGTCGTGCTGAGCGCGGATCTGAGCGAGCTATTACCCGGATGGCAGGGGCTGGCAGAGATCATCGAGGCTGCCCGTTACACCGGCATCTTGGCGGCGAAGCAGACAGCAAAGCTCATCCCCCTCTGTCACCCCATCATGGTCGATTCCGTGATCGTCGAGGTCCGCCCGTCGTCACATCGCTTCGAGGTCGAGGCAATCGCACAGATCGTCGAGCGCACGGGCGTGGAGATGGAGGCGTTGACGGCGTGCGCGATGACGGCACTCAGTTTGGTAAGTGCGTTTCAAGACGCGGATCCTTCGGTTTCAGTGGAGGACTTGACGTTATGGCACAAGTCTGGCGGCCGGTCGGGTGTGTGGAACCACTCCGACGAGGGTGCCGGGGCGGCCTTCGTGGTATCGCCGGCGACCAAGAGCGAGTCGCCGTGATCGGACGGCATTTGTAAGCTGTTTCGTCCCCAATCCTTGCAAAAATATCAAGATCGCTTGGTTTAGCCCGCAAACGCCGGATTTGGCCGTACCTTGGTGCGCATGGCATGCACTCACTCGACTTCGCACCGGAGCACGACTCGTCTCGGCCGAGCGTTCATCAGCCTCGTTGCCCCCACTTCGCTCCTGTGCGTGGTGGCTGCAATGGGCACTGACGTCGCCGGAGCATCGACCCGCGGCTCGGGCCCCGTGGACGTGCTCTACGCGGGCTCGTTCGAGGACCTCATGCAGCAAGCGGTCGGACCGGCCTTCACCAGGGCGACGGGATACAGCGTGAACGGATTTTCGGATGGTTCTGATGCGCTGGCCAGCGAGATCCGAGGTAAGACCGAGGTGGGAGACGTGTTCATAAGCGCTTCGCCAAAGGTCGACAACAGATTGGAAGGGTCGACCAACGGTTCCTGGGTGTCGTGGTACGCCGGGTTCGCCACGTCGCCGCTGGTGTTGGGCTACAACCCCTCGAGCAAGTTCGTCGCCGCCCTCAAGTCCAAACCCTGGTATGAGGTGGTCGACCAACCGGGCTTTCTGCTCGGTCGCACCGACCCGACGACCGATCCCAAAGGTGTATTTGCGGTTGAGGCCCTCGACAGAGCTGCAAAAGCCCATCATCTCCCGGGGCTGGCAACCCTGGCCACTTCCTCGGCCAACGTCTTTCCAGAGACGTCTCTCGTGGGGGAGCTCCAAGCCGGACAGCTCGATGCCGGCTTCTTCTATGGGGTCGAGGCGTCAGCGGCTCATCTGAAAACGGTGCCGCTCGCCGGGACCCACCTCTCCGCCCAGTACACCATCACTGTCCTGAACAGGGCACCGCACGCTGCGGCCGCCCGGGCCTTCGTGGCTTTCCTGCTCGGTAAATCTGGACGATCGATCCTCAAGCGCAACGGTCTGGTGCCGTCCGTCCCGCCGACCCTCAGCGGAAGGCATGCGGTGCCGAGCGACCTCAAGCACACCGTGTAGGAGTGCGCCGCCAGGTAGCGAAGGGCCCACTGCCGTGGCTCGGGGTCGTGATCGTCCTGTACCTCGCGGTACCGATCATCGCGTTCGGGTTCAGGTTGGCCGCCGGACCAGTTCGTGGCTTTCAGACGCCGGGGCTGTTCCCGGCCTTCGCCGTCTCCATCGAATGCGCCACCATATCCCTGGCAATCGTGACGCTGTTCGGGGTGCCGCTCGCGTATTTGTTGGCGCGGCCGCGGGGCTGGATCTCCTCCTTGATCACCGTGGTCGTCGTCATCCCGCTGGCGTTGCCACCGCTCATGGGGGGAATCCTGCTCATCTATCTGGTCGGCCCTTACTCGTTCCTCGGACGGCACTCCGGTGGCCATTTGACCCAGTCGATCGTGGGCATTGTGCTGGCCCAGACGTTCGTGGCAGCGCCTTTCCTGATCGTGTCGGCGCGCTCCGCCTTTCGCGCCCTCGACCCCGCCTTGCTGGACGTGGCCGCCACTCTGGGTCATTCAGAACTGTCGCGGTTCCGACGCGTGGCCGTTCCTTTGGCCGCCGAGGGGATCAGAGCCGGCATGTTGCTGGCCTGGCTTCGGGCCTTCGGAGAGTACGGAGCCACCGTTGTCCTGGCATATCACCCGTTCTCGTTGCCGGTGTACACCTACAATCAATTCAGCGGGATTGGACTTCCCACGACGATCGCTCCGACCGCACTCGCCATCGGCGTGGCGGTGGTGGCTCTGGGTCTGAGCCGTGTGCACCGGCCGCGGCGTTCCGCGTCAGCGGTGTCGCCCGCAGAACCGAGGGCACCGGTCGAGCCGCTTTCGTCACAGCCCGTGGGCTTCGATGTCGACTTCTTGGTCGGTGGTGGCTTTCGCCTCGTTTTGGCGCACTCGCCGCTGGAGCGCCGGCTGGCGCTCCTCGGCCCCTCGGGCTCGGGGAAATCGACCTTGCTGCGTTCCCTCGCCGGTCTCTACGGCAGGCGGCCTGGGCGCATCTGGTTCGGGCAGCGGGTGATGGACGGAGTGCCGACCGAGTCGCGGCGGGTCGGTTATCTGGCCCAAGGCTTCTCCCTTTTCCCTCATATGACCGTGTGGCAACACCTTGTGTTCCCCATCGGGGCCGCCCCCCCGATCGCTGCCTATTGGCTGGCGGCCCTCGGTCTCGAAGACTTGACCGCACGATATCCAGCCGAGCTCTCCGGAGGCCAGCGGCAGCGTGTCGCACTGGCGCAGGCGCTGTGTCGTTCTCCGGACCTGCTCCTTCTCGATGAACCTTTCTCCGCCCTCGACACACCTGTACGTCACGACCTGCGCCGCGAGCTCAGGCGGCTCCAACGTGACATGAACCTGGCCACCGTCGTGGTCACCCATGATCCCGAAGAGGCGGCCTACCTGGCCGACGCCGTGATCGTGATCGACCAGGGCGTCGCGTCCCAGGCAGGCCTGACTCGCCAGGTGTTCGGTCAACCGACCTCCCCCGAAGTGGCCCGGCTCCTCGGCGTGGCCAACGTCAATCGCGGCCTGGTGACAGGGAGCGGTTCCATCGACGCCTCGGGGGCCCAAGTCGACACCACCGATCCGGTTCCGAGTCCGGGTACCGCCGTGCTCTGGAAGGTGACCCCAGAGGACGTGCTGCTGCATGCGACGGGTCGCCTGAGCGGCGTGATCACCGATGTCGCTGACCTGGGCACCGCGGTCGAGTATTTCGTCCGGGTCAACTCGGAGCTGGAGTTGAAGTCCCGCGCCGCTGCGCCGCTGCCGTTGCAAGTTGGTGACGTCTGTCGGGTCGAGCTGGCCCCCGGTGATGTGCACGTGTGGACTGTCGGGTCTCGATCCGACTCAGCGGCCGCACGCGAGTAAGTGTGTGGGCGCTAACCAGGGATTTCGATACCGACGTTGGTTGCCTTGACCACAGCATCGGCCCGCACGCCCGGAGCGAGCTTCAACTCGTCTGCGGCCTCTCGAGTAATGAGAGCCACGAACCGGTGCTGCCCGGCTTGCACTTCGACCTGGGCCGCCACCTTGTCCTTGGTGACCCGGGTGACGATGCCGGGGAAGCGGTTGCGGGCCGACTGAGTGCGTGGTCGAGATGGTGCGGATTCGCCCGCCATCTCCACGGCGAAGCGGG
Organism: uncultured Acidimicrobiaceae bacterium; assembly: GCA_963824445.1. GTDB lineage: Bacteria > Actinomycetota > Acidimicrobiia > Acidimicrobiales > RAAP-2 > Bog-473. Next base: position 1,112,830 of record CAWGPG010000008.1, read on the forward strand.
CCAAGTCCGCACCGTTGACCAACCGGCGGCCGCCGGCTTTCAGCGTCGTCTGCACTTTTCCTGCATCGGCCCAGCGACGAACCGTGTCCGTGCTTACCCCGAGGATCTTGGCCGCCTCACCGATGCGGTATTCCATGAGAACGTCACGGTAGCAAGATCTCTGGTCCCGTCACCCAATTGCGTAGAGGGTTCCGGACTCGTCACCGATGATGAGGTCACCGTTCGCCGTCAGAGCCGGATAACTGTCGATCGGACCGGATGCGGCGATGTCGAAGAGCTTCGTGCCGTGCGGCCCGAAACCGTAGATCTGTTTGCCTTGGGTCCCGAAGTACACGTCGCCTTTGCCGTCGACGGCCTGGGCGGCCCAAATGCCCTTGGTGCCTCTGTCGGTGACGACCGGTGTGCCGCTCTTCTCCCGAACCACATGGAGAGTGCCCGAGTTGTCCCCGTAATACGCCAGTGACCCCGAGATCGAGGATGACGAATACGACTCGGTCCCTCGCTCCGATTTCCACTTGAGAGCTCCGTCGGATTCCAGCGCGTACACATCGCGGTCGTTCGTGGTCACGAGGACGGTCCCGTCGGCACCCACGGACGCCGAAACCTCAATGGGGGCCGCCGTGGTGTAGCGCCAGACGATCCTCGCCTTCGACCCGGCATCGGTCACGTCGATCACATGGCGGCCAACCGTGGTGATGATGGTGCCGTTGGGCGCGACCACCGGACTCCCGTACGAGGTGGTGCCGACCGACAGTGACCAGGCGAGCTGTGGTGTCGCCGGTGCGATGTCGAAGGCGGAGAGAGTCCCGCCCATCTGCTCGACGTACGCCCGAGTGCCCGACCGGGTGGGGGAGAGCGGCTGCGTGGAGAATCGGTGGGACCAGAGCAAGGTTCCGGTCGGTGATACCTCAAAGAGCGTATTGCGAGAGCCGGGCCAGAGTATGTCCCCCGACGGGAGCACGAGCGGAGTCGTCGAGAGATCGGTCTCGCCGCCGAGGGCCATGCCGCCGTTGAACGTCCACTCATTCGCCCCGGTGGTCGGATCGAGCGCATAGAGAACGCCGGTATTGGTAGCGATGTAGATCGATCCCCCCGGGCCGACGGCCGGTCCCGGGGTGATGTTCCCCCCCAGATCGCGGGTCCAAAGGACATGCCCGCTGGTCGGCCCATCTACGGCCGAGGTGCCACTGTGTCGGTTGTCGTGCAGCGCCATGGGCCATGGCGCCTGAGTGGCGTACGCCTCGGCGTCGGAGAGCCCGAAGCCAACGAGAAGGGTGAGAACTGCGACGAACGCCGCCGGTCCAGCTGAAATCCGCCTCACGACCGGGTTGGAGAGAGGTCCTGCGCCAGTTCGCTGAGGCCCTCGATGAAGGGGATTGCCGCGCGGAAGTCGAGCTGCTCAGCCGCTCGGGCGGGCGAGGCGACGACGTGACGCACATCGCCCAGACGCCACTCGCCCGTGACGACCGGGGGCGGTCCGCCCGTTGCCACGACCTTCCAGAGCTCCCGCGCCAGGTCGGCGATGGACCGCGGCATGCCACTGGCCACGTTGAACGCTCCGGTGACGTCAGCCCTCGCACAGAGTGCGGCCACGTTGGCCCGTGCCACGTCGGTCACATGAACGAAGTCTCGAGTCTGTCCGCCATCCTCGAAGACGCGGGGCGCCTCACCTCTGTGCAGTGCACCGAGGAACAAGCTGGCCACCCCGGCGTAAGGGGTGTTGATCGGGGCTCGGGGTCCGTAGACGTTGTGGTAGCGAAGAGCGATCACTGGGGTTCCGGTCTCGCGCCCGAACGTCGAGCAGAGGTGCTCTTGGTGCACCTTGGTGGCGGCGTAGATGTTGCGCGGGTCGAATGCAGCGTCCTCGTCGACCGTGGTCCACGCCAAGTCCGCGCCGCATGACCCGCAGGGCGGCTCGAACTTGCCGGCCTCGAGCGCGCCGCGGGACGCGGTCCGGGCCGGACCGGGCCGCACGACGGGCAGCGGTAGGAGCCTTCGCCGTAGACGACCATGCTGCTGGCCAGGACGAGGCGACCGGCGAAGTGGGCTCGGGCCAGCTCCCGAAGCAGTACCGCGGTCGCCAGGTCGTTGTCCCGGGCGTAGTCCGCGACGTCGTCGAACCGCAGGCCAAGACCGACCTTGGCGGCCTGATGGCTGACGGCATCGACACCATGGAGCACGTGCGCCCAGTCACCGGCATCGACCAGGTCGGCCTGCACGAATGCCGCCGCAGGGTTTGGATGGCTCGGCTCGACACGGTCGACCAGACGACCTGATGTCCCTGGTCGGCGAGAAGGTCGACCACGTGCGACCCGATGAAGCCCGAGCCGCCCGTGACGAGCACCTTCATGTCGGTACCGTGCGTGTCGCGCGGATGGTGTGGAGATCGTGAGCGTTCATTGGGTTCGACGGTATAGGCCGGCGCAGCGCCGGTCCGGCCATTCAGCCGCGAAGTTAGCGATTCGTAAGAGCATTTCGGAGCACAAACGTCGGCGTCGTCACTACGGTGCTCTGAGATGCCCGACGTCGTGCTTCCCGTGCTGAACGAGGCCCTTGCCTTGCCATGGGTTCTCGGCCGGATGCCGGCGTCTTACCGGCCGGTCGTGGTCGACAATGGCTCCGACGACGGTTCGCCGGAGATAGCCGCCGACCTGGGTGCCAGGGTGATTCACGAGGAGCGGCGTGGTTTCGGGTCGGCCTGCGCGGCCGGGCTCGCGGCATCCGAAGACGACGTGGTTTGCTTCATGGACGCCGATGGCTCGCTCGATCCGGTCGAGTTGCCCCGCGTGGCTGACCCAGTGCTCCGAGGTGAGTCCGATCTCACCTTGGGTGCGAGAGTGGCCCAGCGGGGTGCCTGGCCTCTCCATGCCCGCCTGGCCAATCGCGTGCTCATGGCCGAGGTCAGACGCCGCACCTCTCTGACGTTACGCGATCTCGGTCCGATGCGCGCGGCCCGGCGGCCAGGATTGATCGCGCTCGGAATCGAAGATCGACGATCGGGGTGGCCGCTGGAAATGGTCCTGCGTGCGCACCGCTCGGGTTGGAGCGTTTCGGAGGTCGGGGTCGTCTACCGGGCTCGCTCCGGTCGTTCGAAGGTGACCGGCACTGCCCGGGGAACGGTGCAGGCAATTGGGGACATGGGGGCTCTCCTCCGATGACGTCGCTGCGTCCGATCGCTCTCCGCCCAGGGCAGCGGCGCTGCGCGAGGTGCAGATCGTGGTCATCGCCAAGGAGCCATTGGCGGGGACGGTCAAGACAGGCTTTGCCCGCCGCTGACTTCATCGGAGGCGGCGGCCGTGGCCGCGGCTGCATTGGCGGACACGCTCGAAGTCGTTGCCCGTTCCAACTGTCGAGCCTCGGTGGTGGCGTTCGAGGGTGAGTCCGACGGTTGGGTCCCCGAGCGGGTTCATCGTCGTTCCCCAGCGGCGGGGTGGCTTCGGCGAGCGTCTTGACGGAGCAATCGAGGATGCGTGGGAACGCACCGGATGCCCGGTACTCCTCATCGGCATGGACACTCCCCAAGTGAGCGTGGCGGATCTCGAATGCGCGGCGGCGGCTCTCCTGTCGCCTGGTGTGGACGCCGTTCTTGGTCCGGCCGACGATGGTGGTTACTGGCTTATCGGTGTTCGCCGGCCGGTGCCCGGCATGTTCGCCGAAGTTCCGATGAGTACCGACCATACCGCGTCGGTCCAGCGCAGACGGCTCGAAGCACTGGGGCTGTCCTGCAGGGTCATCCACGGACTGCGGGACGTGGACACCATCGACGATGCCTACGCGGTCGCGGATCTGGTCCCAACTCGTCATTCGCCGCGACCTTGCGTGCCTGTGCCGACGCTGCAGCGGAGCCGGGACCTGCCTGAGACCCTTGTCAAATCTTCGGTCCTCCGGACCGTTGACGGGCGCACCCTCGAGTGGGACGTCGTCGGTGGATGGCGCCGGCCGATCAGGTGGATGAATCGCTGTTGGACCGCGCCATCGGTCCCGTTCTCGATGTTGGTTGCGGGCCGGGCCGTCATGTCTCGTCGTTGCTCAGCCGTGGGGTCGAGGCCATGGGCATCGACACCTCCCCGACTGCAGTCCGGTTGGCTCGACGTCGCGGTGCCCGGGTGGCGCACCAATCGATTTTCGATGCGGTGCCCGATGCCGGCATGTGGCGGTGCGCGCTCCTGCTCGACGGCAGCATCGGCATCGGAGGCAACCCCGAGGGTCTATTACGACGGGTGCGCGGAGTGCTTTCGAAGCACGGTCGACTTTTGGTGGAGACCGGACACCCTCAGCAGCCGACCGAGGATCTCCATGTGCGTATCGAAACCGCCGTGAGTTGCGGCCCCTGGTTTCGCTGGTCGGTCGTGTCGCATGTCGACGTGGGGGCGTTGGCTGGCGCCAGCGGGTTCCATGTCACGACACCTGGGAGGACGAGGGTCGATACTTCGCCCAACTCGAGCGGCGCTCCATCCCTGACCACGATGGAGCGTCACCGGCGGTCGTAGCGGAGGTAGGGCCGCCGTGGGACGTCGGTCACCGGAAAGAAGCACCGCGTGCAGGTGAACACCGGCGGACCAAGTTGGAAGTAGCGGTTGAAACCGGGCCCGATGGTGTCGCCTGGTTGTCGCCGAACACCGTGGTGACCGACGGCGAGGCCAGGGTCGCCTCAATGCTGGCCACGAGGTCGCGACGGGCGGGGGCAGGGCCGGATCGCAAGACGTCGTGCACCGCCTCGGACTGGGCCCACGACGGCTTCCCTGCCATGGTGTCGTACCAGGGATGGTCGGCCACGATTACTTGCCCCGGCAGCGATGACACCAGCGCGATGAAGCGGTGCCCGCGGCCTCGGCTGGCATCGGACGGGATCTCATGGAGGCTGCCGCGGTCGAGTTGGACCACCTGCACGACGATCACGACCGCGAGGATGGCCCCGAGGACTGCCTGGTATCGCATCAGTCCGGATGAGCGCGTGGTAACCAAGTCCAGCAAAGATGGCGACGGCCGCATAGGCGGGCATCAACACATCGCTCGAACCCCCGGCGTGGACGAGCGAGAGCCAGGAGGCCCCCATGAGGCCGGCACCGACGACGATCCAGAAGGGCCAGCTGGGCGAGGGGTTCTCGTCGGGCCACGGGCCGCCCCGCCGTGCGAACAGCCCGATGCGAGACCCACCAGCCCGAACACGACGGCCCAGCCCGTGGGGCGAAGCAGGCTCTTCGGGATAAACGACTCGATGGCGTGGGCGTTGATCCCCTGACTCGGGAGCTCCTCGAAGACGTAGTAGCCGTACCAGCCGTGAGACGCATGGTCGAGCGCGACAGTGGAGACCACGAGGAGTGCCCCCAGCGTCAGGCAGGCGGCAAGGCCCACCCGCCGCCGGAAGAAGACCAGGTACACCAACAGAGGCAGTGCCGCGATGAGCGCCGTCTGTTTCGAGAAGAACGAGAGGAATACCAGGACACCGATCAGACCGCCCCCCCGCCAGGTCTGGCCTCGACGGGCCACGGCGATCGCCGCAAGCAACAGCACCAAGAAGAGCGAGTCCACTCGGGCCAGGTCGAAGTACGCGCCGCTCGCCTGGTACGTGGCGGCAAAGAGCCCGGCGGCCACGAGGCCAGGCACTCCGTCGCCCGTCTCGCGTCGGACGAGGTGCCACAGGAGCGCCAACACGCCCAGCGAAGCCAGGAAGGAGACCAACCGGGGAGCCAGGAAGCCGACGCCGAGCACCTTGGCGAAGGCAGCGGAAACCCAGACGAAGAAGGGAGGGTACGGATAGGGCACATAGTGGAGTGAGGGTGCGACGTAGATCGCCTGACCGTGGACCACCCGATTGACGATCTCGACCTCGCCACCTTCGAGCCACTCCAGCTCGAAGGGGTAGCCCAGGCGTCGGACCGCAACGTAGACGTAGATGGCGATGGGCGCCAGCGCTGCCACGACGACGACCATCCGGCTCACGCGCCAGAGCGGGAACGCCCGGCGGGCATCCTGGTTGCTCTTGGACATCACGCCGTGAGGGACGGTGCTCAGGAGTTCGCGGGACGATGTCGCCATTGCCGTGCCGTGAGGCGCCGAGCGCGCAGACCAGCCAAATGGTGCCCAGCACCCCGGCGAGGCTGTCGGCGTAATCGTGGGGCAGCCGGGACGGACCGGCCGCGGGCTGTATGCCCCATCCCCCGAGGAGCGGGTATGCATAGAGAACGACGACCGCAGACGCGAGCAGCCCGACCTGCACCGGGAGGATCGCCCATCGCGGCAAGACGCGCCGTACCAGCAGCGAGATGACCAAGACGATCGGGATCACGATCGCATCGTTGACCACATTGAGACCGATGAGCAGACGAAAGAGGTTCGGGGGATTCGCTGCCCGCTCCGAGATCATCCCATGCAGCGCGAAGACAATCACGGCCCACCCGACAACCAGGCAGGCCACCTGCGCCGAATGCGGACGATGTTGCGCCTCATGAGGCGGGTCCGCCGAGGTGTCGCCTCCGACTCCACTCGATCCTCGCTCACAGGACCACCACGTTCGAGATCCATTTGGTCTGGAGCACACCCGGACGGTCGGGAGCGATCAGCCGGATCGGATATCCGTGATCGAGATCGAGCTCCCTGCCGTTCAGCTCGAGGGCCCTCGTGGAACGCCGGCTGGTCCGGCAGGCCGGGCATCAGGAACCGGGGCCGCAGCCCGTCCAGGACCGCGTGGGTGGTCTCGTGCGCGATCACATCGTGCGATAGGCAGGTGTAAACAGCGTCGGGATCCAGCCGTCCCGACCGCGCGATGCGCAGTGCCCGCGACCCGGCCCGCGTCCCCGCGCCGTGGCCTGGCCGGCATGTAGCCGAACAGGACGGCGCGCACGTCGTCGGCGTAGTACGCGTTGGCCTCCGCCATGGCGTGCGGCACCAGGTACAGCTCGTGACCGAGGAACCCCCAGTTCAGGCGCCTGCCGATGGCAGACTCGAACACCGCGAGGGTTCGGGCCGCGATCGCGTACATATTCTGCGCGTGGAACGCGGGGTCGCTGAGGAGCGCGGCATCGGAACGGTCCCGGAACGGGTCGGGCTCCGCCCGCCCAGTCTCCCGTCTGCCAGCCGCCCGCCGTCAGCCTCGCCGGGGGGAGCAGGATCCTGGCCGTCGCGTCGTAGTCGATGACCTGGAACCGGTGGCTGCGCGGACCGGGGTTTCGAGCCGGTCAGCCAGCACCGGGACGGTAGCCCGCAGCATTCCCCGCGCGTTGCCGACCGATGGGTCCTGCGCCACGATCGTCATGGCGAACGTCCGGCGGGCTGCCCCGCGCGCCGCACCCGCTCTCGGGCTACCGAACGAGGTCACGGAATTCGTCCTCCGTCGGCATGGGCTGGGGGAGCGTGAAACCGGGCAGCAGCACGTGCAGGTTGCACGCCGCCAGGACGTAGGCGTGCCACAGCAGCCGGGCGGTGGGTTCCGGCTCCAGCTTGCGCAGCACCGTCGGCAGCGTACGGCTCTGCTCGGCCACCGCGGCCCATACCGCCCGGCTGGCGTCGCTGTCACCGAGCCAGGCGATCGCTTCGCGCGCCCGCGCCGCCCGGTCCGGCCACCTGTCGTCGCCGGCGAAGGCGTCGGGAACCTCGAACGGGGACTGGGCGATCTGCACCAGCGCTCCGGTGACGCCGTGACCGGCCTGCGCCGCCGCATCCCAGTCGGCCACCAGGTCGTGGCGCCGGGTGCTGGTCGATACGGCGTACTGGACGTCCTTGACCCGGCCCAGCGTGCTCAGCTCGTTGGCGACAGGCAGCCAGCTCGCCTTTACCGTCGTCCAGGGCGGGCAGGCCGATGCATTCGCCACAATGAGCTCGTCAAGGCCCGTGGTCTTGATGTCAAGCGCGGCGTTGTCCCGGACGCGGGCCGCCAGGCCGTCCGCCCACTGGTCGGCCATGTTGTCGTAGACGCCGCCGTCGGTCAGCAGCATCTGCCCGGGGATCGCGGGCGGCTCGGTGACCTCGGCGCTGCGCTGGAACCGGTGCGGGGCGGTGTCCAGCCGCCGGGCCGCGAACGCGCCGGGCAGGCACGCCGACGCCTGGACGGCGGTCGACAGGGCCAGGTCGCCCGGCTGGCCGCAGCCGAATCGGTAGGAGTACAGGAACCTGGGGGAGAAGTAGAAATGCTCGCCCGCCTGCAGTTCGGTCGCGCAGAACACGTGGTCGAGCGAGCGGGCCGCGCGGCCAGCCCGGTGGGGCGGCCCTGCCGGCTGAAGTGCGTACGGGCCAGCGCCCGGTCGACGACCTTGCTGCGCTGCGCGAAGACCACGACGCCGACCGCGAGAAGGACGAGCGACGCGGCCAGAACGATCCCGGCCGCTATGCCGATGCCACTGATGAACGCCATGATCAGGCCCGCGATGAGGCCGAGCGCGCCGACCCCGAGGACGCCGAGAACCGTGACGACGTAGAGGTTCGTGCTCGGACCCCAGAAGAACAGGCCGGTGTAGGCGATGTGGTGCAGCAGCGGCCCAAGCCCGGCCCGGACCTCGTCCGCGCGGGCCTGCCGGTAGTCCATCTGCTGTGCCACCACGCCGTTGGTGATCGAGCCGCCCGATACCGACGCGATCGTGCCGACATCGCCGTTCCGGTCGGCGTCGGCCAGGTACAACAACAGGCGGCCGCCCACACCGACGCACGATGCCCGCCACCGGACAAGGCAACGCCAACTCGGGTCATGGCCCCCCTCCACTGCCTTCAGCGTGGTCATTTCCGGCCCTCCGGTCAAGCCCGGCGGCTAGGTCCGGGCTAACCGCCGGCTTCCTGTCCGCGGAGCTCGGCGACGCACTCCGCGCTTCCGCAGGTCCGGCCCGAACCCAGGCGAGGCCTGCCGCACCGGCAGGTGGGCCGCAAGCGGGCCAGCCAGGCGCCATACGCCAGCAGTTCCGCGATGCCGCCGGTGCCCGGAACCGAGACGACCGGCCGGATCCCGCCACCGGGCAACGCCAGCCACTCCCGCGGTCTATCTGCCGCGAGATCGTCAGGCACGCCACCCATGACCACTATTCTCCTCCGTCCCTGACGCTTGTGAGCTCCTGGCCCGGATGGCTAACACGGTCCAGGCCCGGTGAGCGCCTCGATCACCGCAGGCGTACTGGCTGAAAGCCGGGCGTCGCCCAGTAGGGTGACCGTGTGTCCAGGACCAGTGGGAACATCGCTCGCGGCGCGCTCCTGACGTTGCTGCTGGCGCCCCTCGTCGTGGTTCTGGACCGGCTCGGCGCCGTCGGCGACCTGCCATTGTTCGTGCTTGCCTGCGTGGCGCTGATCCCTCTTTCCTGGCTGATCGGCGAGGCGACGGACAACCTGGCCCGCCACACCGGTCCCGGGATGGGCGGCTTCCTGAACGCGACGTTCGGCAACGCGCCGGAGCTGATCATCGCGACCATCGCCGCCTCCGATGGTCTGACCGCGATCGTCAGGGCGTCGCTCGTAGGCTCGATCGCCGGCAACCTCCTGCTCGTCCTCGGCTTCACGCTCCTCTTCGGCCAGAGGGGCGTCATCGATCGCCGGTCTGCCTACACCTCGCTCGGCCTGGTCGGATTCACCACCGCTCTCGTGCTCGTCGTCTCCGTGCCGGGGTTCCACGGCGATCCGGAACGCCGCTCACTCGCCGAGCTCTCGGTTCCTGTCTCCATACTGCTCCTGGTCGTCTGCATGACCGTGACCTGGTATGCGCTACGCCGTCAGCGGCAGCTCTTCAAGTCCGCCGAACCCGAAGCCGTCGGCTGGTCCATGCCTGCCGCCCTGGTGGTGCTCGGCATTGCGACCGTCGCTACCGCCTTCGTCAGCGAAACGCTCGTCGGCACGCTGCAAGCCTTCGCAGATACGGCACATCTCTCGGATTTCTTTGTCGCGGCCGTGATCGTTGCGGTCCTCGGAAACGCGACCGAGCACGGCAGCGCGGTACTGCTGGCGCGGCGCGGCCGGGTCAAGCTGGCCACCGAGATCCCGCTGGCCTCGAGCGCCCAGATCGCCGGCCTGGTGATACCCCTGGTCGCTCTCGTCTCGTGGGGCTTCAAGCCGCTTGCCCTCAGCTTTCGGCCCGTCGAACTCGCGGCCATGGCCGTAGCGGCTGCTCTTCCCGCGCTCGTCCTGCGGACCGGAAGAACGTCCCGGCTTGGCGGAGCGATCCTCCTGGCCGCCTACTCGGCCTTCGCCGTTGTCGCATACTTGTCCGGCGACGGCTGACGGGTTCGGGAGGATAACTAGGAGTCTGCCAGCCACGCCAGCAAGCGGCCCCGCGACCAGCAGCGGCCAATGGCCTCGGCGCGCAGAGCCGACCGGTCGAATACCGCCAGGCCGATGATGCTATGGCCAGATGCGCGGCGATCGCCAAGTGTCGGTATCGTCGGCGCGACTCCGACCCCCTCCGCCGACACCCACGCCACCGCCCGGCCGGCGCCGCTTCGTCGAGGCGGTGCAGGAAGCGCAGGCGGCTCTCGAGCGGAAAGTGCGACAGCGCCCACGTCGTGGTGACGACAGGCAGGGCGTCCGCGGGCACACGGGCGAAGGCGTCGGGCATCACCTCAACGGCGTCACCTCGCAGCAGCAGCGGAGGGGCCGTCGCCGCCAGCGCCATCTCCGCTTCGAGCCTCGCGACCCGCTCCGGCTGGTCCGGCCACAGGCAGGCACGCAACCACCGGGCGTCATCCGCGTCGGTCACGTCGACCGGATCGAGGTCGACGCCGACCCGGGCGACGACCTCGGGCAGCGCCCGCGTCGGGATGGGCCGGTCTCCCACGATCGAAGACGACAGCTGCACGGGAGATGACGGGTCGCCCAGCGATTGCCCGTTGCTGTACGTGATGCCAACGCGATCGACGTTGAGATTGAGCCCAGCCGAACAGCCCACGTCGATCAGCCCGACCGCATTCGCGCCTGCCCGGTGCGCCGCCTCGGCAATGGCCGGATACAGCACGGCGCAGCGTCCGGTCTCGTTGGCCCGTATCTGCCGGCGCACGGCGATGGCTACGACCGAGATCGGTCATTCGCAGCAGCGTGTCGATCGCCGCGCCTGAGGCAGCGTCGCTGTCCGCAGCAGCATAGGCCGCGGCCAGGGCGGGGGCGCGTCCGGCGAGGGCGAGGTCGTGCAGCGCGGCGAGGATCACCGCGGGGTGCCGCTTGCGCGCCGGCGCCACCTCGATGGCGCGCAGCGCCTCGTCGGACTCACTCAGGGCGACGGCGACGCGCTCGTACAGCGGTGATGTTCCGGCGGCGACGGCCTCACCGAAGCGCCGGTACACCTGAGCGAGTGTGCGGGCCTTACCCACAGGTAATGCAGCAGGCCAGGCCGGGCAGCCAGAAGGATGCCCGGCCTAACCCGCTTGCGGTCAGATCGGGCGGACTTCCTCGGCCTGGGGGCCCTTCTGCCCCCGCCCGGCGGTGTAGGCGACCCGCTGGTTCTCCTGCAGGCTGCGGAAGCCGTCAGCCTGGATGGCAGAGTGATGGACGAACACGTCGGCGGTTCCGTCGTCCGGGGCGATGAAGCCGTAGCCCTTGTCGGCGTTGAACCACTTGACGGTGCCTTCAGCCATGTACTTCTCCTGTAGAGACAATCATTCGGGAGGCACGTGCGTGCCCTCCGGGTTATCGCGACCGCCAGCCTGCCGGGAAGTCCTGGCCGTGTACTCGCGGCGCCCGCTGTCAGAAGTTCGCAGGCGTTGGTACACGTAACGAATTTCGACTACAACCAGAACCTATTAAACACCATGCCAGGCACCCCGGCTAACTAAGCGGTAAGGGCGAGCGTTCTTCGCCCTGGCGGATTAGCGTACTCCACCCAGCGTAGATGGGCTGACCAGGCCGGAAAATGGTGGTCAGCGGCGAGTCGGGCTGGGTGAAGGGGAGGCCTATGCGGCTGTACCTGTCGTCGTTTCGGATGGGCGACCATCCTGAGTACCTGACGGCCCTGGCGGGCGAGTCTGGCCGCAGCACGGTGGTCATCGCGAACGCGCTGGATGATGCGCCGCCCGGAGTGCGCCGCAGCGGGGTCGAGGATGAGCTGGCCGGTCTGGCCGGGCTGGGCTTCAACGCCGTCGAGCTGGATCTGCGTGACTACTTCGGCCGCCAGCAGCGCCTTCGTCGTGACCTGAGCGGGTTCTGCCTGGCCTGGCTGCGGGGCGGCAATGTGTTCATGCTCCGCTATGCGTTGTTCCGCAGCGGCGGGGATGTCATGCTCCGGGATATGCTCGCCGCGGACACGCTGGTCTATGCCGGGTACAGCGCCGGGGCGTGCGTATTGTCCCCGAGCCTGCGAGGTCTCGAGGCCGTCGATGATGCCGCCGCGGTCACGCGGGTCTACGGCGCAGAACCAGTGCGGGACGGCCTGGGCCTGCTGGACGAGGCGTTCGTCCCGCACTACCGGTCACCGGGGCACCCCGAGACGGCAGCGATCGAGCTCGTCGTGGCGCGGTACGCCGCTGATGGCATCGCCTACCGTGCTCTGCGCGACGGGCAGGTCCTGCTCGTCAACGGGGCCGACACCGCGATCGTG
>CAWGPG010000009.1:0-41039 GCA_963824445.1 uncultured Acidimicrobiaceae bacterium
CCGCGAGGTCGCTGGCTAGGCGGCGGATTTGTTCGAGAACACGAGGATCTTCTTCGTAGGGTCGTAGTGGACCATGTAGACCGGCCCGAGCGTGTAGGGGCGGCCCGGCCCGAACGAGATGGGAGCGTTCGACCCCGGGAGCGTCAGGTTCTTCAGCCCGTACCCGGCGTGGACGAAGCTCGACACGGTCAGGTTCTTGCCCGCCGCCTTGGCGATGGCTTCGAACAGCGCCATGTCGGAACAGGCGAACTCCACGCTCATATAGGTGATCTCGGACTGGGGCAGGCTCGGGCTGTACGCATTGATCCCGTCGGACGGGTAGGCCTTCTTCACCAGGTGCACGCAGCGCTGGGTCCCGGCGTTGTTCCAGACCGCGGCCGGAGGGGTGACGGGGGTCGAGGTGACCACGTTGGAGAGGTACTGGGGGCTGTACTTCCCCCCGACCGAGGCGCTGAAGTCGCCTTCGTTCGTCGCCACCCAGGGTGGGTTGTAGGTGCTCTGTTCGGCCGAGAGACCTTCGGGCCAGACGGCCGAGCCGTCGCCGACGGCCACGACCTCGTTGACCCCGGAGGACCGGAAGCGCTCTGCGATCGTCGTGACCTGTTCGTTCTCCGACGCGAGATCGCCTTGAGGCGCCGAGTCGACCGCGGTGGCCACGACCGGCACGTGCAGCTTGGCCAGGGCGGACTTCACGAGTCCGATTTCGGACTCGTCACTCGCGGTCCCGCCGAAGATCGCCACTTTCTTGTGCTTGAAGACACCTTGCTTGTCGTAGACGTTCAGCTGCAAGGGGTCGTAGGCGGTGGCCGGTGGCGTGGCGGAGAAGTCTTGGGCCGTTCCCCCCACCTTGGGGGAAGGGTAGACGGACGCGACGACGGGTATGTTGTGCTGCAAGTAACAGGTCGGACTGAGCGGTGCGATGGCCACGAAGACGGTGTCGTCCTCGGTCAACTGCGTGCACGCAGTCTGGGCCGGGGCGGTGGCGGTGGGATTGACCGCCACGATGTAGGGGACGATCTTGCGACCGTTGATGCCTCCGTGCGCGTTGATGTCCTTGATGACCGCGTTGAACGCGTCCGGGACGCTGCCCCAGTCGATGTTCACACCGACGGCCTTGACCGCGGCTACGTCGACGTAGGGGACGCCGACGCGGATCGTCGTCGCGGTGACCCCCGGTGTGCTGCTGGAGGTGGCCGACGCCGGAGTCGTCCCGAGCATGCCGCTGGCCAGGGTGACGATGAGTGCCCCGGCGCCTAGGAGATTGCGCTTCGCCATGATTCTGGATCCCCCCGGTGGACCGAGCACGGGGTGTCCGGAGGTTGCCGACCGCCGACCGCGCTGTCTGTCGGGGAGCACTTTGACACAGACCTCGAAACGATGCTCGTCGGGGCGACCGCCTGCGAACTTCGACCTGTGAACGGGGTCACAAGCCCTCCGTCCTCTGCGTGCGTGCATCGGGCAGCACCATGCTTCGGGCGAGATCCGGCGCGGCGTCTGGTTAGAGCTGGCGCGGCTTCGGGCGAAACGCAGCGCGGCGGTGGATCCCGACCAGTGGCGCGGGTGTGATCACCGGTGTAATCAATAGCGGGATCTCGATGTCCGTGGTCCTGCCGCCCGCTCGTGAGGAGTCAAGGAGGGGACATGACGGTCGACCCGGCCACGATCACCCGCCCAACCGCCGCCGACGCGGTCGGCGCGCTTCGTCCCCACCGGGAGCTTCCGGGGCAGCTTGGACGATTTCGACTACGTCGAGGAGGAGTGGTTCGCCTCGGGAGCGGTCGACGGTCATCCGTACACGACCGCGCTCACCGTGCGCCGGCCGCGGGACCCCTCGCGCTTCAGCGGCACGGTGGTGGTCGAACCGGTCCATGCCGCCAGTGCGGCCCCCATCTGGATCTACACCTCGACGTACCAGATGCGCCACGGACACGGCTGGGTTGCGGTCTGCTCTCAGAAGAGCGTTCTCGACGCATTCGTGAAGCCGACGAACCCGGAGCGTTACGCGTCTCTCGAGATCTGGTCCGACGAACCGCCGGCCGAATCCTCCGGCATCGACTCGATGCGTCTCCCCCGTGAGCCGGCCGCGATGCAGGCGAGGATGGAGCACATGCGGCGGGTCAACGTGCACTCGACCCCGATCCTGGCCCAGGTCGGTGCCGCGCTCGAGGGGTGACGACGGACCGTTCTCCGGCATGGGGGTGCGGAACCTCGTCCTGACCGGACACTCACAGACCGGGGGCGTCGTCACCGACTACGTCTTGCGCGGGCACGAGGACCAACGTCGCGCCGACGGATCTCCCGTCTACGACGGCTTCTTCCCGAGCGGGGCGCCCTCAGTGCGGTTCGGCCCGCGCGACGTGCCGCTCGTACAGGTGCTGAGCGACGGAGACATCTCCGACCCGAACCGGCCCGGGCGGGAAGGTCGGGGCTACCGGAGGGACGACAGCGACGAGCCCGACGACAGTTACCGGCTCTACGAGCTCGCCGGTGTCGGCCACATGGGAACCAGGTACCCGCCGTACAGCGACAACGCGATGTGGCAGAACGATCCGCTCGGCACGGCGGGCAGCGTCCCGAAGGATGCGGCGATGAACAGCCTCCCTCACGACGAGCTGTTCGCCATGGGCCTGGACCACCTGGTGCGATGGGTCGCCGTCGGCGACACCCCGCCGAGGGCCGATCGCATCGAGGTCGGGACTGACGGCCTCTTCGTCAGCGACGAGCACGGGAACAGTCGCGGCGGCGTCCGCTGTGCGCAGATGGACGTGCCCCGTCTGCGCTACCAGGCGAACCCCGGCGTCAAGGAGGACGGGACGCCCGCGTTCGGGGTCGTCGGGACTGAGGAACCGCTGTCGTCGGAGACGCTCAAGCGCCTGTACCGGGACCACGCCGACTACGTGGAACGCTTCAATCAACGCCTGGACGAGCTCATCGCGCAGGGTTGGTTCCTGGCCGAGGACGCCGACGAGATGCGCGCCGAGGCCGAGAAGGCCGACGTCCCCTGAGCCGGATCGGTCAGAGCGGAAGCGCCTGCGCCGCCTCGGTGGTCAGCGGCTCGACGTCGCGAGGCAGTATCACCCCCGCGGCCTCGGCGGCGCGGCTGGCCTCCTCGTAGCGGCTGAGATAGGCCTCACGGGTTCCGTAGCGGCGGCGGATCTCCTCGACGGGGAAGGGCTCGTGATATCCGACCAGTCGGGCGAAAACGTCCGGTGCTCGTTGGATGGCGCTGTTGTGTGCGAGGGGGACGTCGACCTGTGGCAGTCGGATGCCACCGCGCGCGATGCGGTCGCCGTCACGGGCGATCTGCGGGGGAGTGCCAGCGAATTCGATGCGAGGCTGCGCCGGCGGGGCCTTCCCGTTCGTCATCCAGTCCTGTACGTGATGCAGGGCCGCGTCGACGACGGGAGCGATGGACACCTGATTGATCCCCGGCAGGGCGTCGAGCGGAGTCGAAAAGCCGAAGTCTCGCTCCATCCGTGGCACCGACGACGCCATCGCGGGGAGTGAGACGTGCGAGGCGCCGGCGATCTCCCAGTAGCGGAAGGTGTCGGTATCGGGCTGGCGGACGGGATAGCACGAGGTGGCCTCGCACTCGGTGTTCAGCACCATCACCGGGATGCCGAGATCGTCACGCAGGAGGTGGGTGCCCTCGGCGATGCGAGGCCTGTCCGCGTCCGTCGCCCCGGGCTGGACCGTCATCACCGCGTCGCCGACCTCGAGGCCGGCGCCCCCTCCGAAGTACATCACGAAGAGGAAACCGTCGAAGCGACGGGTGAGCGGTTGCACGCCGTTCAGGTAGGTGGCCAGCCGGGCTGCCGATTGCGAGGCTCCTTGGGCGAGCAGCCGGCGGACTTCCAGACCGCCCATCGGGTCGACACCCTCCCTGCGCCGGTCGGGTGCCACCGCGTCGGCGGCCTGGGTGAAGATGTCGTAGGAGAAGTCGTCGCTCGGAATCGACAGTGACCCGTACCGCTCAGGGTCCCATGCGTGAAGGCCCTGGGGGTTGTCGCCTGCTCCGCGGATGCCGACGCGCTGGGCCGAAACGGCGGCGTAGGCGAACCCCGATTCGAACAGGTCGGGACTCTCGCCGACACCGAAGTTCTCGTATCCCGCGGACACGTTGTTCCAGACGACGATCACCGTACCGTTGAAGGACGCCGGGTCCTCCGGTCGAACGACCACGATCCGGGTCGCGTACGGCGACGAACCGACCGGCTCCAGCTGCCAGCGGCCGTCCCAACCCAGATCGGTCCCCCCGACCGGGCCGAAACGGGACGCCGTTCCCTCGACGAAGTACTCGTCCTCCCGGTAGCCGTACGCGGACAGGTCCGCTGCTGGCCCCCCGAACGGCCAACCCCGACTGCCGCCGGTCACCGGTCCAGTCACTCGCACTATTGCGTCTCCCTCTCTCCTCGCTCAGCGCATGCCGCGTCAGCTCCGAAGCCCGGGCACCTCGATCCCTTCCCACGCTCGACGTTCCTCGCCGAACGGGTCGAACGTCACCGCAGGTTCCACGTCCAACTGCATCGTGGCACGTGTCTCGGCGGTGTAGGTCGGCCATTGTGGAAGAGCATCGTGGCCCGGAGTGCCGTGCCGGGCCAGCGCCACCAGGGAACCGCTCGCCGCCCGGGTGAGCGGTTCCGCATGGGGGCCGTCGGCCAGCGGGGCCTTGTCGACGTTGTCGAAGAAATAGGGCATGTCGAGCCCGTGCACCGAGCGGATCCTGCCCTCGGATCGGGAGAGCCCCACGTGAACAGGTACTGGTAGGGCCGCCGGCCACCCGCCTCGGCGGCTGCTTCGGTGAAGCGGATCATCGGCACCCGCATGAGGGCATCGGTGAAGAGCGCGATGTACACGGAGGTGGCCGATTCAGCCGGCCGGATGGTCCGGTAGCTGTCGAAGAGTTCGTCCGCGCCGGCTGACAACCGCCGACCAGGCAGTCCTCTCCCGTCACCGACTCCACCGCCCGGAACCCGGTGAGCGGCTGGGCCTCGGCCGGAACTGGCATCCCGGTGAACTGCTCGGTCGTCATCTGCGGGGACGAAGGCCCGTACTCCAGGCATTCGCGCACCCCGCGCCACGGGACGGCTGGGCTCGGAGGCCGGAATCGCCCTTCACCGCCCGTCGAGGCGCCGTACGGCACCCCGAGGAACGCGTGGACACCGCGATCGACGCCTCCGCGCACGCCGCCGGCCGTCGTCTCGGTCTCGCTGGTCGTTCTCGGCACGGGGGGCCTCGTCCGGTGAGGTCAGGGACGTGGTTGTTGCAGGTACACGTCGAGGTGGCTGATTTTGGCGCGGTCGTCGAAGGCGAAGACGGTCAACGAGTTGACCACGTTGACGACGTCCCGGCGGCGGTGCCGCTCCTCGACTTCGTAGTAGACGAGTTCGGAGAGCTCGGAGATGCGCCGTACGGTCGTCTCGAACGAGTCGATCGACGACGCCCACTGCGTCAACATCACTGTGTACTCGTGCCAGTTCTGCACCTCGAGGAAGGTGCCGATCCGCTCGAACCCGTCGACGGCGACGAACTCCGCCAGCGGGGCCCAGTCGGCGTGGGCCTTCACCGTGGGTACGAGCTCGCGGCATCGCGCGCGTCGTATGAAAACACGACCCGAGTCAGCGGACCGGTCACGACGAGGGCCTGGGGCCGCGGGCCAGAATGTGCGGAAGGTCCTCGGTGGCGAGGATCCCCGGATCCGCGGCACAGACGTAGGGGATCGCGTTGACCGGGCCGTTGGCGTTGAACGCCGGGACGTACGACGCCAGCTCGTCGAGAGGGACCGGGAAGGGCATCTTCATGTCGATCGGCGCGTCGCCGTGCACCCGCACGCGCCAGCCCGTCGGCTGCAGACCCCAGTCCGGCTCCACGTCCATGGCCACGAAGCCGTACTGGGTGAACCGGATGCGGTCGACTCCGTTGCACCGGCCCGTCACGACGATGCGCTGGGCGGCCGCGGTGCCGGACTTGATCACTCCGGCGACGATGGTCACGTCCTCTTTGGCGGCCGCCACTCCGCCCTCCGCGCTCCACTCGTCGATGTCGAAGCCGCAGAGGTCTGCCAGTACCGTGAGCGCCGGCTGGTACTCGCCGAAAAGGTGGTTCTTCCGTCGGTCGGGATCGAATTCGTCCAGGGCCTTCCCGAACCGCATCTGCTCCATGACCATGTGGCGTGACGGCCGGCGGGACAGGTCGCCGAATTCCTCGATCTCGAAGAGGTCGACCCGTCGTTGGATGGAGAGGAACGCGAGGGGCAACGTCTCGGTCAGGAACCCCGGGTCGCTCCCGCTCACCCACACCGATGAATTGCCCCGTCGGCACGCATCGAGGACCCGGACCCGATTGCCCTCGCTCAGCCGGACGGCCCGGGCGATCAGGTCGGTGCAGGTGGTGACCACGTTCGTGCCCCGCTCCAACAGGGCCACCATGTCGTCGACGAGCTCGTCCTGGGTCAGTCCGGCGCGGGTCTGCCCGGTGCCCGTCGCCCGGGCCATGTACACGCAGCAGTCCGCGTCGACCTTCAGGATCGCGTCACGGTCTGTCGTCGCGGCGACACCGGTCGCCTCCTCACCGCACAACTCTCCCGCGTCCACCCCGTTCTTGGCGTCTTCGTAGACCCGAACCCCGACCAGGTCGTAGGACGGGTCGCGGATCAGCTCCCGCAGGGCCCGTTGTCCGGTGTTCCCCGTCGCCCATTGGATGACCCGATACCGCTGCGCCGTCATGTACGTCCTCCTCCTCGCCCGGACCGGTTGAGGCTAGCGCTCGATCTAGTCGATCGTCTAGACACCACCCCGGTCGTGGTCAACGGAAGCGCCGCGCCAGCCGGAGGAGCTCGGTCCGCAAGGTCTCGTCGTCGAGGTCGGCGAGCATGGGGTGCATCACCGCTCCGCTGAGCGCGGCCATGAACATGGCAGTCTGCAGATGGGGGTGCGGTCCGGCGTCGTGACCCAGAAGGGTGCTCAAACGATCGACCACCCGCTGGTAGCGCTCGTGGTCGGCGAAGACGCGGAGCACGACAGGATCGCTCAAGATCACGCTGACGGTCCGCCGGCGGTCGACGGAGAGATCGACGATTCCTTTGAGCAGCACTTGGCGCTGCCGCGTCGCCGACGCCGATGCCTCGGCTGAGTCGAGAACCGCTTCGAGGCGTGACAGTTCGTCTTCCGCGGCGGCGAGCACGATGTCGTCTTTCGTCCTGAATTTGGTAGAACAGCGCCGCCTTGGTGACGCCGATGGCATCGGCGATCATCTGGAGCGAGGTCCCACCCACCCCGCGCCGGGCGAAGAGCTCGAGGGACGCGGCGACGATCCGCGCCTGCGGGGGGCTGAGCGCGACGGGCTCACTCGCTTCGGCGCCCTCTGCGTGGCGGACCACGATGGCGAGCCTAACGACGGTGGTCCGCACCGCGGCGGGTCACGACGTGCCACCGGGATCGCGTGTGGTCCAGGCGCGGATCATCTCGGTGTAAGGCCCGAAGGCGACCCGCAGTTCTTCGACGTCGAGGCCGAACTGCCGAGGATCGGGGTGGATGTTCGGTTCCCGGTCGGCCGCGTGGGTGGACCACCATGTGCGCATCCCGTCCTCGAACTGCTCCGAGACGGGCTCGCCGAGCCACGAGTAGAGAGCGTGAACCTGGGCCAGTGGATCGCGCTGGAAGTCCCGGAAGTCGATGTCGAAGAACCGGTCATCTCCGTGAACTCGGCGGAACTCCACGACTCGGTTGATTGCCGTCGTCCAGTCGCGGACGTTCAGGCGGCCCAGGTAGAGAGGGTCGACGTCCTGGCTGAACTGATTCCCGACCTCCTGGTACACGTCCGCCACTGACACCATCACCTCGGACGGATCGCGGTGAGTCATCACGAAGCGGGCGTCTGGAAACGCATCGTCGAGGTCGTCGAGCCAGAGGAGATGTGATGGGCACTTCAGCCGCCAGGGTCGGGCCGGCTCACCCCACTGCAGGAGTTTGAGGGCCCTCTTCTCATAGCGATACGTGGTGCTCAGGTCCGCGTCGAGCAGCCAGTCGGAATAGGTCGGCACATAGGCGAAGGCCTGGAAGTAGTGCGACCGGAAATCGAGTGCCATGAGGTCCTGGCATTCCTCCGGGCCGGTCGCGCTCGTCGGCACCAACGCGCGAAGCCGTGGAGCGAGTTCGTCGGCGAGCGCCTGCTCGGCTTCTGCTTGGGCGATGCGAGGGTCCGGACCGCGCACGGTCGAGGGGGGAGGACACGGTGCAGAAGCTTCCCAGCGACGCAACGAGCGGGCATTCGGGTCTTCCGCCAGGAGAATCGAGAGGGCGGTCGATCCGGTCCTGGGAAGGCCGAGCCCTATGAGCGGCGACGAGATCGGCACGTCGTGAATCTCCGGATGTCGGGTGTACCACGACTCGATCTGGAGCCGCTGGGAGAGATGCTTGAGGATGAGCTCGGGCAGCGCGACCGCGCCGACGGCATTGAGCGTGGCCTCGGTCCGAAGCGCTCGGACCAGCCGCTCGAGGCCCTCACGAAACGAGTCGTCGCCGAAATCTGAGAGGCCGGTTCGCTCCCGGGCCGTGCGCAGGAGCTCGTCGCAATCATCCACGCCGAATCATCCACTGCTCGTCGTCGTCATGCCGTCGAGGACCTCACCCGAGATCGTCGGGCGCCGTCGACCGCTCGATCATCCCGATGGCCACCTCACCGTCCCAGGAGTATCGAACGAGGGCCTGCTGAAGCTGCATCCCTCCGCCGACCTCGGGGGGCATGACCATGAAGGTCGACGCGGTCGTGGTCCCGCTGACGTTTACCGTCTTCCCCGTAATCGTCTCGATGATGCACGAGACGCCTTGACCCTTGGGCTTTAGCGAGCTCAACCACGGCGCGTCGACCACGCGGGCAGGGACGAGCTCGCCGTCTCCTTCGAAGACGTATCCCTCGTTGTACGTGTCCTTCCCGTCGCGTCGCGGAGGGTAGGCGATGTAGCCGAAGCCACGACCACTCGGAAACAGCGACGCCTGCCAGACGTGACCCCGGAATTTCACCAACCGCCTGATGCTCTGCCGGCGAATTCGATTGGCTCCTCCATCGATCTCGAAGGTCTCGTCACCGATGCGCAGCCATCCGCTCGCCCGGCATAGTTGTTCGAATCTCCACGGGTGACCCATGAGGTCACCCTCCTCCTGGGTGTCGAGGACGCGTTTTGCGTCGGAGAGAAGGGCGCCGTTCATGAAGGGCGGGACGGCGGGCCGGAGGTCGATCTCGGCCTTCATCTCGACGAGTTCGCCTCGACCGGGAAGGGCGCCGTCAATCTGGGCTGTGACGGAACCGGCGGCGGCCTCGCCGTCGATCCTCATCCGCCACGCCCGATAGGGCTCGACGAGCTCGAACGTCAATGGGCCCGCTCCCAAGGTGCGCGGTCGCCCGTCGGCTGCGACCGCCTCATGCCGTGGCCCCGACCCGAGGATGCCGTACACCCGACCGTCGGCGAGCGCAACGTTGACCTGGACGTCATGCGTGTCCCACTGATCGGCGACCGCTTCGACGCCTACCCGCGGCAGACCCACCTCGCCCCTCGAGTCCCAGATCCATGCGTTGACGGACTCGCGCATCTCGGGGTCGGTCGGCTGCTCGGGAAAGACGTATTCGAGGTCTTCGCTCAAGCCCCCCGAGAGATCCACTGTCATGGGTGCATCGGTCCCCCTGGCGCGAACGCCGGACGTGTCGCCCTGGTGGACGAGCGTCGTCGCGCCAGGTTCTCAGCCGGTTGGCAGTTTGTCAGAACCACCCCAGCCCTCGCTGAATGGTTCAGGACTCCGAACGATCTGTCACGGTACCCGGTATCCATCGCGGGTCAGAAGCCGGACGGGGTCGGCGCCGTCCCAGTTGGCGCAGGTCTCCGCGATCTGCCGGAGCTGCGCGAGAAAGCCCGACGTCTCCTCCACGACCTCCGTGTAGAACCCGAAGTCCGTGGCGGTGTCGATGTAAGCGATTCTGAACCGACCGCCCGTGCTCTCCGCCGCGACGCCGTAGCCGAGCCCCTCGTAGTGCGCCACCTTGCCGTCGTAGTCGGTCGTCACCGTCGCCACCTGATGGAACGCGCGCGCGTCCCGTCGCGGCTCCAGTCGCGAAAGATGCTCGGCCGGTCGCAGTGCTGCTGGATGAGCTCTATCTGCACGGGTCCCGCCTGCGCGACCCCGACCTGGATACTCACGGGCGCGGGTTCACCACGAACGACTGCCTCCTGCTCGACGACCGGTAGGACGTGGAACGGTCCGACGCCGTGGACGGTCGCCCACTTCCTGGCCGTCGCGACGAGGTCCTGGACGACGAACCCGAGCTGGAAGAACCGGTATTCCCCACCCGGCCACTCCTGTTCGTAGAGACGGTGGGAGACGTCGGTCATCGGACGGACCGGGGACGCACCAGGACCTCCTGCATGACGGACGCCACAAGACGACCGTCCTCATCGTGTATGGCACCGCGAGCGAGTCCCCGCTCACCGACAATGGCCAGGGCCTCCTGTGTGTGGAGGTGCCAGTCGTCGAACTGGACGGGACGATGGAACCAGATGGAGTGGTCCACGCTGAGCCCGTTGGCTCGCCCTGGGCCGAGCTCGGACGGGTGGGCGCGAAAGATCATGTCCATGAGGAAGAAATCGCTGCCGTACGCCAGTAACGCCGACTGGATCAGCGCATCTCCGCCAATCGGCCGAGGGAGCCGCATCCAGTGCGAGCGTGTCGGGGACGAGGACGACCCGCCGCCGAGAAACGACGGCGGTTCGGTCAGCCGGAGCTCGAGTGGCGGAGGGTGATCGACCCAGTGGCGCGCACCTTCCTCGAGCTCCGGCGGGAGCTGCCGCACCCACTCCTGGAGTCGAGGTGTCTGCTCGGGTCGGGCAACGTCGGGCGCCACCGAAGTGACGTCCGGCCAATTCCGAATTCTCGTGGAAGGAGGCGAATCCCACGAGGAGCGTTTCGCCGTCCTGGACGACGGACACCTGGCGTGTCGCCATCGTCCGGCCGTCTCGAACGCGGTTCACGACGACGTCGATGGGCCTGCCGGGCACGCCGCCACTCACGAATGCCGCGTGGAGCGAGTGCGGAGCCCTGCCGTCGACGGTCGACCCGGCTCCGATGAGCGCCTGCGCGAGCAGCTGACCGCCGTAGACGCGGTCGAACAACCGGACGACGTCGGACGAGACGCGGTAGCGGTCCACGCCCGCCTGCTCCATGTCGAGTGATCGGAGCAGATCGTCGAACGAGTCGAGGATCGCCGTGGCGATCTCGGTGTCGTCGCTGACGGGCACCTGGGTATCCTGCACCAGATGCAGACGGGTGATCAAAGGTCTGAGTAGGGCCGGGCGTGCTGAGCGGCGAGAAGATTCTCATCACCGGACCTGGCGGCCGGATCGCGTTCGGCTTGGCGAAGACCCTGTGCCGCGACAACGAAGTCTGGGGCATCGCGCGCTTTTCGGACACCGCGTCCCGCGAGGAGGTGGAGTCACTCGGCGTGACGACCCGATCCGTCGACCTGGAATTCGGCGAATTCGGTGACCTTCCGAGCAACTTCACGTACCTCCTGCACATCGCGGCGGACTTCGGTGAGGACTACGAGCGAGGCCTCCGAGTCAACGCGGAAGGAACCGGCCTCCTGCTGTCGCACTGTCGGAAGGCCAAGGCGGCCCTGGTGATGTCGACCGTCACCGTCTATAAGCCACATCCCGACCCGTGGCACCCGTTCAACGAGGCGGACCCGATCGGTGATGCCGGGCTACCACATCCGCAGCCGTACTCGATCGTCAAGATCGCGGAGGAGGCCGTGGCACGGTACTGCGCCCGCGAGTTCGATCTCCCGGTGACGATCGCGCGGATGGGGTGTGCCTATGGCGACCGAGGCGGGCTTCCGTTGTTCCATCTCGACAACATCGCATCGGGCCAGCCGGTCGTGGCGCGCTGGGACCCCCTGCCGTACAGCCCTATTCATTACGACGACATCAACGTGCAGATCGAGCCGCTCCTGGACATCGCGCGCGTCCCGGCCACCATCGTCAACTGGGCGGGCGATGTGCCGGTCACCGTCGCGGAGTGGTCACGGTACTTCGCCGAGCTGCTCGGCGTCTCCTCCGAGGTCGTGGTCGAGCCAATCGAGGGTGCGTCGGTGGGTTCGGTGGGGGACCACCTCAAGCGGGCGTCCATCACGGGGCCCTGCCGGGTTGACTGGCGGGAAGGGTTCCTTGACATGGCGTCCCGCTACTACCCCGAGAGAGTCAAGGGAAACTGACCCGAGTGGAACGAGAGTGAGCAGTACCTGCTATCCCTCCGTCGAAGAGCTGTTGGCCGAGGCGGTCGAGAAGTCCGGTTTCACCGATTTCGGTCCGGGAGACTTCCGCCAGGGTCTCGGAGTCCTTCTCGAGAGTCTCGAACGGGACGGCAACCTCCACCCCGATGCCGTCGAGCCCGTGCTCGACGACTTTCGCCGCCGCTTGGTGAACCGACTCGAGGTCGAGGCGTGGAACGAAGCACACCCCGAGGTCGAGTCGGTCGGGATACGGGGTCCGGTCGACGTCAACGGGCTACCTCGTACCGGGACGACAGCGCTCGCCGACATGCTGTCACTCGACCCTCAGTTCCGTTGCCTGCGTGGCTGGGAGCAGACGACTCCCGTCCCGCCGCCGATCCTGGCCAACGAAGCCGACGATCCGAGGCGCCGCGCCTTCGAGGAGTCGCACGAATCGCGTCGGCGGAGACAGCGAGCGATGCACATTTTCGAAGTGGACGCCGCCATGGAGGACACCGAGATCCTCGGCATGGCTTTCCACGGACAGCAGATGATGCTGCCCGTACCGTCGTACCGGCACTGGTGGCGCGAAGCCGATCTGACCCAGACGTACGAGTACCACCGCCGTGTCGTCAAGTTGCTGGGGTCACGGCGGCCGCCCGATCTCTGGCTGTTCAAGGCTCCCCACCACAAGTTCCATCTGGAAGCCCTTGCGTCCGCCTATCCCGACGTGCGGTTCGTCATGACGCATCGCGACCCGGGAAAGGTGGTGCCCTCCTACGCGAGCCTGGTGCTCTCCATCACGCCGCCGGCCGCGTCGGAGCGAGACCAGAATGCATTCGGCCGGGAGGTTTGCGACCATCTCCGTGTCGGTATGGAGCACGCAATTCAGCAGCGCGAATTGCTCGGAGAGGACCGTTTTCTCGACGTGCACCACCGGGACCTGGTGGACGACCCGAAGGGTTCCATACGGCGGATCTACACGTGGCTGGGCCTCCCTTTGTCCCCGGACGTGGAGCAGTCGATCAGGGAGTGGCAGGAAGTGAACCGCATGGGCGCGAGCGGCACCCATCGCTACACACCGGAGCAGTTCGGCCTCACCGCCAAAAAGATCCGTTCCGACTACGACTTCTACATCGAGCGCTTCGATGTGGCCGTGGAGGGAGACTCGACGTGACCGATTTACCAGCATGGAGTGACCAGCTCACAGCGATGACGGGTGTGGTGGACGAACTATTGGCCATCTGGCGACCCGACGGTCCTACGGACGCCGAGGTGCAGGACATGAACAAGCTCGCGTTGTCCATCCTCGCCTGTGGTTACCTGTGCCACGTCTACACAGACGACCGCCGACCGGTGTTCATGCCCTTGTGGAACTACGCCTGCAACCAGGGCGGCCCCAACCCTGACTATGTCTATCTCAACGCCCAAGTCGATCCGAAAGGCGTCTACGAGCTCTCGGGTTTCCGTGGCACCTCTCGGTTCGTCGAGATCACCCAGCAGGAGCACGAGATGACGGACATGGGCATCTTCACCCGTGCGCGCCGCGGTGCACCACTCCGGCGTACGAACGATCTCGACGAGCTCACGATCGGGAGTGACGGCTCGTTCCGGGTCGTTCTCAGCGCCGAGCGACCTCCCGGTCATGACGGAGACTGGTGGCCGCTCGATCCTCGAACCAAGCGCCTACTGATGCGCATGTGCGCCTGCGACTGGAAGAACGAAGTCGACGCCCGCGTGGCGATCAACCGCCTCGACGAACAGGGCCAGGACATGTCGGCCGAGGAGATCTCACGCCGATTCGCAGACATGTCGCGCTGGATTCAGGGGATGATCCATTTCGACATGCACCTCGTCAGGTACTACCGGGAGCACCACGGCGTCAACGTCCTCCTCCGCTCCCAGTGGATCGAGGACGCCGGTGGTCTGGCCCTGCAGGCCTACTACGACGGGATCCACGAGATCACCGACGAAGAGGCGCTCGTGGTGGAGTTCGCGGTGCCGTCGGAGTGCCGCTACTGGCAGATCCTCGTGGCAGACGACCGCTTCGCCACGGTCGACTGGGTCAACCGGCAGTCGAGCCTCAACGACGTGCAGGCCAAGGTCGACGAGGACGGGATCTTCCGTTGCATCGTCTCGCGTCGCGACCCGGGCATCCACAACTGGCTCGACAAGGCGGACTTCCCCTGGGGGATCCTCCAAGCGCGCTTCTATCATTCCAACGAGTTCCCCGAGGCCACGGTGACGAAGGTCCCATTCGAATCAGTCCTCGGTCACCTGCCGGAGAGCACGCCGCTGCTCTCGCCCGGGCAGCGCGCCGAACAACTGCGTCTCCGACGAGAAGGCGCGCAGCTGCGGCGCATCTGGTGACGATGCCCAGCCACTTCATCCGGCCGCCGACGCGTTGCAAAGCAACGGAGCCACCACCTCCGAATGCCGGCTTGTGCTGGTGTGCGTCCCCTGTCCGCAGTGAGCGTGAGGCGAGATCCCGCCGGCGTGACCGGACCGTTGAAGGCTTTGCGCCATGACTCCTGATGCCATGTCCATTGACGAGATCGCCGACTCAATCCGACGGGTCGGTGCCGATCGCGACCGGCTACGCGAGACGATGAGCAGCTTGTACGCCGCCACGATCGAGCTGGCACACGAACCCCCGCTCCCGAGTGACGGCCCGATACCCTCCAGCGTGCTGATTGCACTCGGTGGAGCGGAAGTCGCCGCGGTGGAGCGGGCCTTGAAGGACCCTTGGCTCGACGCCCCGGAGGTCATCGTCGAAGACGATCGACTCCGGGTTCGCAACCGTATGGGTGGCACCCTCGTCGACGGGACCGACGTCGAGGTCTGCACCAACACCGTGTACACGGTCGGTGGCGGCAGCATCACCGGGCTTCGCTCAGAGATGGCACGGGAGGACATGGAGCGTTGGGGCTCGGTGCTCGCCGCCGGTGACTTTCAACTCCCAGTGGACCTTTTGCCGCAGGACAACCAGTCGTAGCCGCTCGAGGTGTCCGGAGCCGCGGCGACGGACCGACTCGGTCGTCGCACGAGATCATTCATGCAGCGGAAGCTCGGAGACGAGCTCCGCCCGTCTGGAGGCTGACGGCCCCGAGCCCGCAGGCAGATCCTGCTGCCACTTCCGGATCCCGGGACCGCGGGTCCGAGTGCCCCCGTGGTCCGTGATGGCAGCCGTGACACCGTCCTTTGTGATCCCCGTCACGAGCAGCGGTTTCGACCGCCTCGCCCGACATGGATGTCTCAACATGGATGTATTGCCGACAAAATGGAGATCACACAGAGATGGAGATGAGCTCCGGCGACGACGAATTGGTGGCCCGAGCGGAGGCGCTCGCCACTCACCTCCTCGGTGAGTCGAGCGCCGCCAACCGGGGCCGGGAGAGACGCCAGGCGCGGCGAATCGCCCGCCTCCTCGACGACCCGGCTGGCCTCTCGTTCGTTCTCGCTCTGACTGACGAGGTCATGCGGATTCGCGATCACCGGCGAGCGGCTCGCCATCTGCGCTCGATTGTGCAGTCCCTCCCGCGGCTGGCGTTCCTGGGGCGCGTTGACCGCGCTGCCCTCGCGGCCGGACTGGTCAGTGCCAACGCCCTCCCCCAGGTGGTCATGCCGTTGGTCGACGCACGGGTTCGGGCGGAACTGGCGCCGTTCGTGCGGCCGGCAGAGGACCGCCCGTTGACCCGTTACGTCACCGCCCGCCGCCGCCAGGGCACTCGGGTCAATCTCAATCTGCTGGGCGAGGCCATCCTTGGCGACGAGGAGGCAGCGCGCCGCCTGTTGGCCGTCGATCAGCTTTTGCGCCGGCCTGACGTCGACTATGTGTCGGTCAAGATCAGCTCGGTCTGCGCGCAGATCAACCACCTCGCCTTCGACGCCGAAGTGGAGCGGATCGCACGCTCGCTGCGCCGCCTGTACGACACCGCCCGGCAATATCGGCCGACGAAGTTCGTCAATCTCGACATGGAGGAGTTCAGAGACCTCCACTTGACGGTTGCAGTGTTCCGCACGCTGCTCGACGAGCCCACATACGCCGGCATGGACGCGGGTCTCGTGCTCCAGGCCTACTTGCCCGACTCGCTCGGGGTCCTCGACGAGTTGCTGGCGTGGGCGGCGGAGCGCCATCACAGGGCCGGGGGCCGGATCAAGGTCAGGTTGGTCAAGGGCGCCAACCTGGCGATGGAGCGGGTCACCGCGGAGCTAGCCGGCTGGCAGCAGGCGCCGTTCGCCTCCAAGCTGGAGGTCGACGCACACTACAAGCGGCTTCTGGATCGGGCGCTGCAGCCCGAGCACGCCCCCGCCGTCCGCCTCGGTGTGGCCACTCACAACCTGTTCGAGGCCGCCTGGGCGCTCACTCTCGCCGAAGCGCGAGGGGTGCCACAGATGATCGAGATGGAGATGCTCGAGGGGATGGCCCCCTCGATGGCCGCCGCAGTCGGGATCGCTGCCGGGGGGCTCCTGGTGTACGCCCCCATCGCCGCCAAGGCGGACCACGAGTCGGTCATCGCCTACTTGGTGCGCCGATTCGACGAGAACACCGGACCGGAGAATTTCCTCCGCTCCCAGTTCTCGCTGCAGCCGGGATCCCCCGAATGGGAGACCGAGCGGCAGCGTTTCGCCCGGGCAGTGGCCTTTCGCCACGAGCCGACCGTGCCGACTCGTTGGACTCAGGACCGGGGAGCCGAGGAGCGCCAGGTCCGGGTTCGCCCCAGTGGGCGTTTCGCCAACATCCCCGACACCGACTTCTCTCTGGCCGCCAACCGCGTATGGATCGTTCCCCATCTCGTGTCACTGGCTGAGCAGGGCCTTGACGTCGTGCCGGCGGTGATCGCCGGGCGGACCATCGACACTGCGTCGGGCGCGGTACGACTCGCCGACGGCTACGACCCGGCCCGGCCCTCCGAGCCCGCGTATCGCTGGGTTCAGGTCACCCCTGATCTCGTCGACGAAGCCGTTGCCGCGGCCAGGAAGGCGGGGAAGCGCTGGAGGGAGGTGGACCCGGACGCCCGTCGGGACATCCTCCTCGATGTGTCCGCGGAGCTGAGTGCACGCCGGGGACGGCTCATCGGGATCATGACCCGCGACGGCGGCAAGACCGTGGCGGAAGCTGACCCTGAGGTGTCCGAGGCCGTCGATTTCGCCCGCTACTACGCCGAGCGGATCGCCGATCTCGGCGCCCGAGAAGCGGGTGGCGCACGGTTCCGGCCCTACGGCACCGTCGCCGTCGTGCCGCCGTGGAACTTTCCCCTCGCCATCCCACTGGGGGGCGTCGCCGCCGCTCTCGCTGCTGGCAACGCCGTGATACTCAAGCCCGCCCCAGAGGCCGTCGCCACCGCCTGGGCGTTGGCCGAGGCCTGCTGGGCGGCGGGCGTCTGGAAAGAGCTGCTGCAGTTCGCGCCGTGTGCCGACGACGATGCAGGGCGCCGGCTGATCTGCCACCCCGACGTCGACGCCGTCATCCTGACTGGTTCGTGGGACACGGCCCGAATGTTCCTCGGATGGCGCCCCGAATTGCCGCTCCATGCCGAGACGAGCGGGAAGAACGCCATCGTCGTGACCGCGACCGCCGACCTCGACGCCGCGGTCGCTGACCTCGTCCGCTCCGCCTTTGGCCACGCCGGCCAGAAGTGCTCAGCCGCCAGTCTGGCCATCGTCGAGGCGTCCGTCTACGACGACGAGCGGTTCCGTCGGCAGCTGGCTGATGCCACTGGTAGCCTTCGACCAGGTCCCGGCTGGGACGTGCGGACCACAATCGGCCCGGTCATCCGGCCTCCCGAGGGGGCCCTCGCCGACGCCATCAACCGCCTGGGGCCGGGCGAGTCATGGCTCGTTGAACCGCGGGCGGTGGACAGACATCCTCAGCTGTTCTCTCCGGGCGTGAAGCTCGGCGTCCGATCCGGTTCCGCGTTCCATCTCACCGAGTGCTTTGGTCCCGTTCTGGGTCTGATGCGGGCCGCCGACCTCGACGAGGCGATCCGCTGGCAAAACGCCCCCGCATACGGGCTCACCGCCGGCCTGCAGTCGCTCGACCCCGCAGAGATCGCCGTCTGGCGGGACCGGGTCGAGGCCGGAAACCTTTACGTCAATCGCCACATCACCGGGGCGATCGTTCGCCGGCAACCCTTTGGCGGCTGGAAGCGGTCAGTGATAGGGCCGGGCGCCAAAGTGGGCGGCCCGAACTACGTGGCCTCTCTGGGCCGGTGGGAATGGGACCGGAGACCACAGCCGACCGCGTTCGAAGTCGAGGTAGGGGCCGCCCTCCTCTCCGAACTGGCGCCTTCCGACGTGAGTGGGTTGGCGGCTGAGGCGAACGTTCTGCGGTACCTACCCTTGCGGAGCGTCCTGGTCCGGGCCGGTGCCGATGTGACGGATGACGACCTCCGCCTGGCCCTGGCCGCTGCCAAGGCTGCCGGGGTCGAGACGGTCGTCTCGTCTCCGTGTTCGCGCGGCCGGCTGGACGTTGTCGTGGAGGGCGACGACACGCTCGCGGCACGCCTCGACGGTTCCTTCGGCTTCGAGAAACTACGGCTTCTCGGCACCGCCGAGGACGGTCTTCGCCTGTCTGCTCACGATGCGGGCATTTGGGTCGACGATCTCGCTGTGGTCGCACACCCGACGCTGGAGGCATTGCGGTGGGTGCGCGAGCAGGCTCTCAGTGAGACACGTCACCGGCATGGCAACGTCACGGGGCGCCACATCGCACCGGCTCCCTCAAAACCGTGACGACAGCGCTGAGGCCAAATCGCTGAGTGCCCGCGGTCCTCGGAACCGTACGACGCTCGGCGCTTTCGTCCTTTGTGGCGTGATCTGATGCTCTACGAAACGGCACGTGCTTGGGTGTGTGCCCGCCACCCGACCGGATCAAGTTTCCCGACAGCCCAGGCTTGAACCCTCCGCCGGCCGACTGGTGCTGATCGCAAGGGAATGAACCAAGAGCGGCTCGGCCCCGTCGGGTGCTCCCGTGACACGAGCGGCCGCCGTGTCGAACGTCCGCTCTGTGAACCCATTGCTTGCCTCTTGCAACAAGTTGTACCACCATACGACTGTGTCCTTGCCGGAGAACTCAGAATCCATACCGGATGCAAACCTGGAGAGGATTTGCGCTTTCCTCAAGGCCATTATTGCCCAGGATCAGAAAATCCAGCTCTGGATGGATCGTCAGCCTCTGAATACCGAGGAAGTACTCGAAGAAGGACTGAAGATACTGAAGGAAGCGAGGTTCGATTTCGAAGCCAAGCTGAATCAGCTCGACGACGCCCGGAACAGAAATGAAGAACGTACGAAGAACGCCCGGAAGGCGTCGAAACAGTCTGGAATAATAAAACTGGGTGGGGGATTTCTCGTATGCGGAGCGGGGATCCTTCTCCTACTGTTCATCATCGGCGCGATCAAATGGACGGGTCTTTTGCCGAAACTCCCGCTCTGGCCATTCGTTGTCGTTTCGGTGATATTGGTTGTCTTGGGCGGCTGGCTCCTCTGGTCAGGTGTGCGCTCACAGTCCAAAGAGCTCCCGTCATCGCAGGCTCCTATATCCGAGGAGCAGGGCATCTACTCAACTCTGCTCGATCAACTCAGATCTCTAATACTGATCCCTGCTCTGGAAGAGCTCTCCCCACCACACTTCGTTGATCCCGCGGACGATGAAGTCTTGATTACAGATGCGCCGTATCTGTCTCATCGTCTTCGGACAACGGGTGGTCAAATCGAAACCGCAACATATCGCGCTATTCTCACCAATTTGGGGCGAGTTGGCGGAGCGACCATCGGTCTTGCCGGGACTCGGGGTGTGGGCAAGTCAGAGTTACTGCGAAACTTTTGTGAACAGGCCGATCCTACAGCTCTTAATAAGGGCCGGATCATCGGAGTTCTTATTTCCGCTCCCGTTGTCTATGAACCTGGATCATTCTTACGCATGATTATTCGTCGACTGGCCGAGGCCGTTCCCGGATACGACGACGCGCGATCCGTGGATCGACAGACAAGGGAACCCTCCCCTTTGGACGTTGCCGGACTGCTCCTTTGCGCCCTCCTATTCGTTGGGGGCGTTGGACTGCTCACGGGTCTTACAAATACGGACCGAGACATCCTGGCCTGGATATTGATTGTCGTCGGTGCAGTGACGTCTGCGATGGTCGTGCTCTTTCGCTTTCTTCTGCCTCCACGATCCGGGCGGCATGGGGCTCAGCCCATTCTGGGAGCGCTAGAGCTTTCAATTGCCAGATCGGCTCACAATGCACCTTCCCCCGTCTCCAGATTCGCATTGCACACCTTTAGGCGAATATTTGTGAGGGATTGGGAGACCGATGTGGAACATTGGGAGTCGGAGACACAGGAAATTGTGCCTCGGGATCCTGTGTCTCAGGAGCTTCAGGAGCCTCAGCAGGCTCAGGAGGCTAGACCGACCAAGGAGACTCGGCTCGAGCGTCTGCGAGTAAATCAGCTCAAGGAGCGTCTCGTGCGCGAGTCATTGGCGAAAGACGCCGTGGACTTGGCTCAAAAGATACGGTACGTGGAGACTCGTAGCCAGTCGATGGAGGCTTCTGCGACCTTCAAAGGCGCCGGCGTCACGTCAATGTCCGGCATGAGTTTGGAACAGATTCCGTTGACCGAAGCTGATCTGGTGCTGGAGCTCACGCAATTCGTCGCAAAGCTTAACGAGAATGGGTATCAGGTGCGTATCGGAATCGACGAGCTCGACAAGCTTGAGGCTGGCGATGACGCGGAGAGATTCTTGAGCGGGATCACGGCCCTATTTCCGATCCGAGACTGTTCGTTTCTGTTGACAATTTCCCAAAATGCTGCAGCACAGTTCGCTCGGCGAGGAATGCCT
The DNA here is from genome assembly GCA_963824445.1 of uncultured Acidimicrobiaceae bacterium. Taxonomy (GTDB): domain Bacteria; phylum Actinomycetota; class Acidimicrobiia; order Acidimicrobiales; family RAAP-2; genus Bog-473. Next base: position 21,098 of record CAWGPG010000009.1, read on the forward strand.
GTTCGAGACGTCTTTGACAGCTCCCTTGACTGTGTCATCGTGGTCCAACCGATTTCGTTCGCCGAAGCGAGACGGATGGTCCGTAGCAGATTTCCTCCAAAGCAACCCGAAAAGATGTCAGACACGCAAATTCTTCTTTGTTACTGTCTGAGCGGCGGCCTGCCACGAGATTGTCTTCGTTATTGCCAGCGACTGGGGGAACTGAATTCACTCGCGGAAGGACATCAGAGATTGGGCCAAGTATTGCCAGACTTGCTCGCCTTGGAGTTGCGAACACGTCTCGATGGAATTCGCCATTCGTTGAGTTCGGACGAAGGAGACTCCAAAGACGTGTTCGCTCTCCAGCTCGAAAAAATGGAAGAGGCTTTCGAGTCGGGTCGAAGCGGCGGACTGTTTACGCCATTTCTTGAAAGTGATGGTTTCTTCAAGTCCCTTTGTCTCGGCAATGTTGAAGAAGTTGACAACGTGCCCAACCGAGGTGACTCGGAAGACGGTTGGGTTCAAGTTGCGCGTCGTCAGGTGTATTCGTACCTGTTGTTCATCGAGACGATACACGAGGCGTTCGGGGAATGTACGCCGATAACAAAAGCGAAGCCTGCGAAGGTCGTAAAAGGGTTCGAACTACTTTCCGACGCCCGGCGCCGCTTGGAGACTGATACCGCCGCCGCGTGGCGCCGGACCGTGAACGCACGCTTGGAACTCGGCTTGAGCGAACTGCCCAGTGTTCTACAAGGGTAATGAGTGACGACGGCGAAATCGTCGAAGGAGAGGCGGCGAAGTCCAAATTGGTGGTCCTGGGAACCCGCAGGATCGGGGTGGCAGGGCGCTAGGACAGAGGCGGAAGGCGAAGGCCCTTTCTCGCCACAGCGCTCGGGTTTCTTGCGGTTGAGGTGGAGGGCGTCGGTGGAGCAGGGCTCGTCCGAAGGTCAGCTGGGGCCTTAGGCCCTGTAGGCAGGGTGCTCGGGTCGCTGGCGTGGCGGCCGCGGGTACGCCAGGTCGCACACTCGGCCCTACAGCTGGGCCAGAAGCAGGAAATGCCGGACGATCCACGGCGCAACGGCGTTGAGAAGAGTTTCGTGCCCAACGGCGGCGACGGGCAAGACGAGGTCCGGACCACGCCTCGGCAGCGCAAGCCGGCTGAGCGCGGTACCCTCCCGTTCAGAGCGGAGAAACTGGAGGCGAACCGTGCCTGCGGAGTTGTTCCAGCGCCATCGAGTCGTCGACGTCGACACCCACCTGACGGAGCCGCCCAACTTGTGGACGTCCCGGGTGTCGCCGAAGTGGGGAGAAGCGATACCTCATGTCCAGAACGTGCGCGGTACGGACATCTGGGTGGCCGCCGGCAACTACCTCAACTCGCCGGGCAATACGGCGATCGCAGGCTGGCGGGGCTACGTGCCCGACGGTCCCCGCACCTACGAGGAGATAGCGCCATCGGCCTACGACGCCGACGCTCGGCTCGAGCACATGAACAACGAGGGCATTTATGCGCAGGTGCTCTACCCGAACGTCGCTGGATTCGGGGCGGCGTATTTCTTGAAGCTCGGTGACCGCGAGCTGGTCACGGCGTGCGTGCGCGCCTACAACGACTTTCTCGTCGAGTGGGCTTCGGCCGACCCGTCGCGGTTGGTCCCGGTGATGTCGACACCATTCTGGGATCTGGACTTCGCTCTCGCGGAGCTCGAGCGCTGCGTGGAAAACGGTCACAAGGGGGTGAACTTCTGCAATCACCCGGAATCGCACGGCGAACCTCCACTCTCGGACCCGCACTGGGACCGTTTCTGGGCTGCTGCGCAGGACGCCGGGGTGCCCGTCAACTTCCACATCGGTGGCGGCGACATCACGGCGCCGTTCGCCAAGGATCCGCATCTGACCTTCCAGGCGAAGTTTCCCAAGATCTCTTCGCTCACGATCTTGGACAACATCGACACCCTCGCCGACCTCGTCTTCGGCGGCGTGTGTCATCGCTTTCCCGAGCTGCGCTTCGTCTCGGTGGAGTCGGGAGTCGGCTGGCTACCGGGTGTGCTCGAGACGTTCGATTGGCAATGGGGCAACAGCGCGATACGTGAGGCACATCCCGAGTACGACCTGCTCCCGTCGGAGTACTTCCGCCGCCAGATCTACGGCTGCTTCTGGTTCGAGCAAAACGCGGCGCGTTTCGCCATCGAACAGTTCCCGGACAACGTGCTCTTCGAGACCGACTTTCCGCACCCCACGTGCCAGCACCCCGGGCCAGCCAGCATCGGAGTGTCTCCCGGCGAGTATGCGACAAAGGCACTCGACGGACTGGCGGATGACATCGTCGCCAAGGTCTTGCACGACAACGCGACGAAGCTCTACGGCCTGATCTGAGGAAAGCCAGAGCAGGAGCGAGGACCCGCTACCCCTCTACATCGGCTCAGGTCTGGACCTCGTCAATCTCCAGGCTCGGCAGGTTTGCTGGCGATCACGCTTTCTCGTTCGAGATGAAGGTAACGCCGCGGCATCAACGAGTTTACGGGTCCCGCATGATTGCGACGAATGGGGGTCGTTGCTTCCATTTGAACGGTGCGGTACCAGACCAGGTCGAGCCATTACTCCGTACCGATGACGTACTACGAGCTACAGGTTCGCCGTATCAGACGGCCACGCAGTTGGTCAAACTCGAGCACGAGACACCGACAGGATATTGAAGCCGTTCCCGCTGAAAAGGGGACGGGGCGTCACAAACCATCGAAATGTGTGTGTGCAGACGCGTGGCCCGGAACGACAGACGTTTCGCACACATCACACCGACGGCCCCGTAACGCGATCAGGCGCCTTAGAAGTCCGGGACTGCAAAGCGGCTCTTTCGTAGCGAGAGTCAACGTCGGAAGCCAGCACGACGAGGGGATTGCACGGGTACCAAGCGGTCGTTTGAAAGCCGTCACCCGGCGCCACGATCGCCGGCTCCTCGCACATGATCCCAGCGAGAACCCAGGTCACAGGTGTGCCGATGCGCCGTTTTCGTAGATAACGATTTGTAGGAGGCATTCACTCTCATCTGGCTTAAAAGCGTGAACGTCTCGTGTCTATTGTCGATAGGGGTTCTTGGCGTGGACAGTCAGCCGATGACCGACCTCACCTGCCACGGAACTCACCGACATCCCGGTCTTGACGTTCATTCGTTGTTCCTGATGTTCTCCTGAGAAGGATTAGCGCTTATGATCGTGTTGACCGTCTATCGCCCTAGGGAGTTTAAGAGTGGCACGTATCGAAGAACTGAATGTGATGCTGATCGATGACCTGGACGGAGGCCGGGCCACTGAGACCGTTGCCTTTGCCCTGGAAGGGGCGAACTACGAGATCGATCTGTCGAAGCGCAACGCCGACAAGTTGCGACGTGCGCTGAGGCCGTATCTCGAATCTGGCCGCAGGGTCAAGAGAGCGGGCCCAGGTCGCGCCGCCAAGACTGCACGTCGTTCGGCGACAGGTCACTCAGAGGACTATGACCGCGCGGAGGTACGAGCCTGGGCCAAATCCCATCGCGTTAAGGTCGCACCGCGAGGCCGTATCTCGAACGATGTTGTAGAGCGGTGGCGACAGTCCAACGGGGGGTAAGTACCGAGAGAGTTGAAGGCCCTTTTCGGGTTGGCGGATTCAACCAGTGAGCGCAACGGCCTCGGCAAACTTCTCTGATGGTGTCATATAGCCAAGGGTCTTGCGAGGACGTCCGTTGAGGCTGCGTTGGATGCGCACAAGGTCCTCGGCGCTGTAGACGGAGAGGTCGGTGGCCTTGGGCATGTATTGACGCAGTAACCCGTTGGTGTTCTCGTTCGATCCTCTTTGCCAGGGCGAGTGGGGATCGCAGAAGTAGACCGGGACGCCGGTCGCCACCGTGAAGCTTTTGTGGCGGACCATCTCTTTGCCCTGGTCCCATGTGACGGAGCGAGCCAGCTCCTCGGGCAACGTGGCAATGGCCTTGATCATCGCCTTCTCCACGGCTTTGGCCCCGTAGTCGCCTGGCAGATGTAAAAGAAGCACCAGGCGCGTCGTTCGCTCAACCAGGGTTCGGACCGCTGATTCGTTCTTGGCGCCGATGATCAGATCACCTTCCCAATGCCCGGGCACGGCCCGGTCCTCGACTTCGGCGGGGCGCTCGCTCAGCATGACCATGTCGGGGATCTTCCCCCGTCCACTCTTTCGGCCCCGGTGACGTCGGGCGGTGTGCCCCGAACGCAAACAGCGGGCCAGCTCACGACGGAGTTCTCCTCGACCCTGGACAAAAAGGGACCGGTAGATCGTCTCGTGGCTCACCTGCATCATCGGATCGTCGGGGAAGTCCAGGCGCAAGCGCGCCGCGATCTCTTGGGGTGACCACATCTCTTCCAGCCAGGCGCTGACCTGATCGACCAGAGCACGATGGTCCAGCTTGAAGGTCTTCGGCCTCTTCGCGGCCTCCTTGGCCCGGCAGAAGCCCTTCCAGGCTCCGTAGTGCTCGGCCCCGCCATTGGCGGCCACTTCTCGCGTGACCGTCGATGGAGCTCGCCCGAGGCGGCCGGCGATTGAGGTCATCGATTCGCCCTGGCGGAGCCCGATCATGATGTCTTCGCGTTCTTCGGCGCTGAGTCGCCCAGGGGCCGGTTCCCAGCCATCTGGTCTTCCGGGTCTCACCTGGTTTTGATATCGGGTGGCTCGCGCCATCCAAGCTCACGTTGAGTTCTCTGGCGATCTCCTTGAACGCCAGTCCCTTGGCCCTCAGCCGACGGGCCATCTCCTTTTGTCCACGAGTCATGACGTGCGCACCCAACTGGGTCCTCCTTGGTCAGGGCAACGAAGCGTCGCCTATCGACCGAGGTGTTGCGTGGACCCTTTGAATCCGCCGTTCCATTGGTGTGGGCACGACACTCGATCAAAGTCAAACGCCCGCAGTGACTACCGCGCCACGTACACGTCGTAGGTCGCCCCACCCTTAACAGAGACGGGCAGAGACGTGGCGCCCGGAGCCACCGTGATCGCCTTCTCGGAACGATGACCCGAACGGGCCTCGGTGGTCACGACCGTCACGACTGCTCCGGTCCGCGGTACCGGCACCGTCAGGGTGCCGGTGGTCCGACCCGGCGCGGTCACCTGCAGGGCGAAGCGACCCGACGAGGGCTGCTGGGCCCAGCGAACCTCAATCGTGCCGTGGGGCGTCGGGACGTTGCCCTCGGCCCACGAGAGGGAGCCCGGATGGGGGTCGACCGACCAGGTGTCGAAGCCCGCCGTATTCGGCCTGACTCCGAGGACGTCGGAGGAAAGAGCGGCGGTGGCCCCCGAGGACCAGCCGTGCGCCAGACTCGTCCCGTTGCCAAAACCGGGTGCACCGTTTGGCCCGACCAGCTCCCAGTCGGCCCCGGTGAAGTCCGGTCCCGGAGCGTCCATGTATCCCCAGAGTCTCTGCAGCAGGGAGATGGCGGAGGCAGTGTCGCCGCTGGCGAAGAGGGCGCGCACCTCGTCGTTGGTGACGAACGGGCTGACTCCGTTTTGCAGGCCGGCATTGGCGGTGAACGCCAGCGGTCCGTAGGGCGTCTGCGGCAGCGTCTTGGCCAGCGCGGCGAGAATGGCCGCGTCCTGCCCGGTCGGGGCCACGCCGAAGAGCACGGCGAGAGAGTTGCCGTCCTGGGCCACGGCGGCCGGCTGCTGGTCGGACAATTCGTAGAGCCCGGTGGACGGATCGAAGAGGTACCGGTTGATCGCCGTCCGGAGACTTGCCGCCTCCTGCCGGTAGGTGGCGGCCTGGTCGAGCTGCCCGAGCGCATCGGCCAGTCAGGGCTGCGTCGGTCAGGGTCTCGTAGTAGATGTCGTTGTAGTAGGTGACTGCCCCGGCATGGCTCCCGTCGTAGTAGTCCCAGTCCTGCCCATCGTCCGAGGTGGTGACGAGCAATCCGCGGCCGTCGACCAGCGACGCGTTGTAGGCCAGCTCACGAGTGATTACCGGCCATTCGGCCCGGACGAGTGCGAGGTCACCGGTGTAGAGGTAGTAGGTGGCGATGTTGTCGACCTCGTCCATGGAGTAGGAGGTCGAGTAGGTCGAACCGCTTTGCGGGAACGTGGCCAACGGAGCCGTTGGGTTGACGTTCGTGCCCGTCTCGCCGTCGGCTACCTGGTAGCTCGCCGAGGAGATGGAGCGAGCCCTGCACGTAGTCGTCGGCTCCAGTCGTGTAAAGCACGTTCGGGGTCTCCACGCCGAGGTCACCACTCCAGACCACCCGATCGCGCTTGGCCCCGTCCATGATCACGGGAAGGGGATCGGAGGTCACGATGTCGGAGCCCTCGAAGTCGCTCAGAGCCGAGCTGTCCGACAGGCTGTTGGCATAGAGGGTCGCTCCCGTCGGGCCGGTGACGTCGAGGTCACGGAAAACGGCAGAGGCTGCGAGTTCGGCGAACCCGACCGAACCCGTCCCGTAGACGGGAGGTCCCAGCCGGCAGCGCATCGGTGTCGAAGGAGGCAACCTGACGGCCGTCGAGGGAGGTCGTGATGGTGCTGCCCGAGACCTGGGTCGTGACGTGGTGCCAGGCCGCGGCATCGAACGATTTGGGGAGGACCACCTGGCCGATGATGGCGAACTCGGTGGGACCGAGCGCGAACTCAATCAGGGAGTTCGAGGTGCCGGTCCCCGAGGCGGCGTGATGCAGGGCGAGCAGGTAGCCCGACGACGTCGACGAGGCCCGCACGAACCAGCCGGCCTCGTTGTCCACGACGCGGGTGTCGAAGGACATGGTGTAGTTGGTCCAGCCGACGCCTTGACGCAGGATGCCGACGTTCCCCATCACGGCGTGGAGCGCCTTCGCTCGTATCGACCAGGCCGAGGGCGCCGCATCGGGCGGCAGCTCGTCGAGTTGGGTGGTGTAGGCGCCGTCGTACCAGATGCGATCGAGCTCAGGCGAGCTCGAATCGAACCAGCCGCGGTAGTCCTTCGCCGTGGCCCGGACGGCGGTGAATCGGACGCCGATCGACGTCAGGGTCACCCGGCCCGGCGAGGAGAGACTGATCCGCTCGTAGCGCTCGCCGCCCTGGATGGTCCCCGTCGTGAGCGTCGCCGAACTGTCCACGATCAGGTCGTCGAACCTGTTGGAATCGCCGGTCGGGCTGTTCGGGGACGTCTGGTCTCCTTGAGGGCCGAGGTACTGCAGACCCTCGCTGTAGGCGGAATGCAGCAGGGGCGTTCCGGTTTCCGACTGCACGACGAAGTACGGGATGCCACCGACGTCATGGCCGTAGTCCACGACGATCACGGGAGACCGTCCCCCCGGCGTCATCGTCAGGGTGGCCCGCCCGACGCCCGATCCGACCAGCGTCGCGGCCCCATTGACGGAGCCGGCCGTGCTGACGATGCGGACCGGATGGATATCCGGCGCCGTTGGCGCCATAACGAAGCGCTGCCAGTCGGGATGGGCCGGCCACTGCGGAGCTTGCGGGACGATGGTCGCCGGCGCGGCCGCCTGCACCCCCATGGCGACGCCACTCAGCATGGCGACGAGCACCAACGAGCAGGCGCCGACACAGTGACGGACGTGCGCTCGCGGCATGTGGATGTCCCCCTCGACTCCCGGGCTGACGTGCGTGAACGGGCGGTTTGGCGTTGTCACGGTAGACGACGGCACACAAATGCGCCGGTCACCGAGGGCAACACGTTCGCAGCTGGCGGGCGATCCCGTCGTCGACTTGCTCAGCAACCGTGGCCGTCGCCGCCCACCGAGCCCACCTAGGGGGCCGACCGAGCCGAACAGGGGGCATCACGGAACCGGCGAGGACCGTCCAGGAGTCAGCGGGGGCCACATCACTCTCGCCCGACGGGAAAGTCCGAGCGAATGCAGCCCTACATCGTGTTGATCACGTTTCCGATCATCTTCTTGGGCGAACTCCCGAATAAGACGATATTCGCGAACCTTGTGATGACCACTCGTCGAATGCTCGCCGGTGGCTAGGTGCAGCGAGCGCGTTCGTGGTGCATGTGGCGACCGCTACCACGGTGGGGGTGGCGATCTTCTCGTTCCTGCCTCATCGGGTGGTGGGGGGTGGTGTCGCTGCTCTGTTCTTGGCGGGGGTGGATACGCGTGGTGGTCGGACAGTCGGGAGGAAGTAGATCTGGCCACTGAGGGGGTGTCTTATTTGACCTGGCTTTTGTGGTGGTCGGGCGCGGCATCGACCCGCGGACCTCACGCTTCAGCGGACAGCCCCATCGGGGGGAGGACACTGCACACCGGCCGTCTGCATGAACTCGCTGAAAGTCTCACGTGCGACCATCCACTGCCCATCGACCAAGGTCGCTCTACCTGGCAGCCCTTCGAATGTTTGGCTGAAAGGCGCCCTTACCTGGACCGTGAACAACACGCGGGCCTCATGCTGATTGACGAAGCGCACCATATCGGCGGTCACCGTTGCGCCTGGTGCAGGATCGCTGTCCGTGATGCCGTGGCGATCCCGAGCCTCCGCCAAGCATCGCCCGAGATTGGAACCGCCCTCGACGGCTCGCACATTGCCCGTCTCATCGGCCTCGAGCATGTTGGCGAATGCCTCCACGATGGCGGCCCGGGCCGAATCTTGGTCCTCAGGTGGAGGTCCGAACACTTGGGTGCGGGGCGCCCCCCTACGCGGCAACATTCCCCGCGGCGTCGACGCTGGCGGTGCTGGCTCTGGATCCTCGAGACGCAGTGCTCGCAACGCAGCCGCATGCTCCACCGTGACACCGCTTGCACGCTGCTCGAAGGCCTCACTGGCACTCAGGCCGGCGCCGATCCACTCTGCGACCTCTTCGAAAGGAATTCCGGTATCCCACCACTCGCGGACCACGTCTCCGGGGGTACGACCCTCCAGAACCAGCTGTCCCGCCTCCACCGCCTTGAGCCCGAGGTCGAACCACAGGTACGCGTCGTGGGCCTCAATGCCGTGGCGGGCCCACTCGACGGCGTCCTCGTCCATCCAGCCGCACTGCATAAAGCCGTGCATGAGCCGAGGATCAACGCCGGACTGTCGGAACTGATGCATCGGGCCGCCAGCCGTCCCTCCAGCGACGAACACACGGGCGCTCGAGCCGGCCGGCGCAATGCCGACCCAGCCACTCGCACTTGCTTGTCTCACGTTCATGGACTGCGAATTGATCAATCCAAAGGCGTCCATCGGACCGCGACCGTGGCGCTTGTGGACGCGCACCTGGTCGAGCGAGAAGCCCAGCTCATTCCAGCGCGCGGCTTCGGCCGCGGCAAGGCCGGCTGTGCGCCAATCGACGATGTTCTCAAGACTGACACCAGCGGTCTGCCACTGGGCGGCCTCGAGGCCGTCGTCGACGCCTTGTCGCTGCCATTCCTGCGCCTGAGCGATCGTGAAGCGCCACCGTCGCCAATTCTCAGCCCCCGCGCTCAAAGCCTGCAGCCACCCAGACTGCGAGTTCTTCTGGCTCTTCGTCAGGCTCTTCGGTATCAACGCCGGTTCGGCTCATCTCAATGCTCCAGCCCCACGACTGATGCCGACGGAGGGGGACCGATCGCAATGGCACGAGCCCAGTCTGGGACGGTACCGCTCGGATCCATGAGTCCGACGATGACCTTGATCCCTTTGGGCGGTTCGCCAGGCCAAGGAGTGAAGCCGTCGGTCAACACGATGATCAAGTCGGGACGGGGGCGAAGCTCGGCCGCCTTGGTGAGCCCTGCGCCCATGTCGGTTCCGCCGCCTCCGAGTAGCCGGACGTCGCTGGCCACGAGCACCTTTTGGGCCTCGAACGCCTCGGCATCACAGCACACGACGCGCAAATGTCGCCGGCCAACGCCCAGGCCTCTGAGCACGCCCTGTACCTCGGCCAGGCTCTGGGAAAGCATCTGGTCGTTCATACTGCCCGATGTGTCGAGAACCATCGCCACCTTGGGCAGGGGTTGGCGCAAACTCGGTAAGACGACGTTGGGCGTCACCGAACTGCGTCGCGAGGGTTTGCGGTAACTGAAGTCCACCCGTCCGGCGATATCAGCCACTCCGAGGCGGATCGCCGACGCGAGAAGGCGTTGCCAGCTCACTGTTGGCTCGAGAACCTCATCGGCCCAACGCTGCCAACCGGCGGGCACATTCCCGCGCAGTCGCTGATGTTCCTTGATGCGCCGGGCTACATCGCGCTCGACAAGCCTCTGACCCGTCTCGCCGATACCAGGCGTTCCGGCGTCCCATGGTCTCGGGGCGCCGTCGCAACCACTTCCACAATCACCGTGTCCAGGCGGGTCGTCACCGTTTGGACTCTCCTGAAGTTGTCGGCGGGCGCCGAGAAGATCCCAGTAGTCCTCGGCCGTAAGGCTGTCCGGCAGTCCCAGTTGGGCTGGGCTCACCGCGTCGGCCGGTGTTGCAGCCTCGCCCGCCACCAAGTCGTCGTTGATCTCGCAGTCAACGGCCACGTTCCAGCACTGTTGTGCTTCGGTTCGTCGACGCGACGCTGGACTCGAGCTGCAGTCGTCCGCAAGGCAACGCGCGGCGTGATGACGCAGGAGGTGGCTGACATGGTGAATGAGCCAGAAGCCGGCCCGTGGAACGTCGATGGCGCTCAACACCTCGGGGTCGAGGTACACATGCCATTGTTCGTCGACAGGCAGCGAAGCGAGATCGAAGCGGGTGCCCGGGGGATCTTCGGACTGATCGATCACGACAGGGTCAAGGGCGAGCAAACCGCTCGCCATGTAGGGGGCTTGGTGGGCCGCCCATACTCGCGCCGCTGACCACACGCGGCGTTGGTCGACTCCCAGGCGCTCGATCCGACCCAGGATCATGACTCGCTCTCTGATCGGATCAGGCCGGCCGCTCGCAGCACAGGGGTCATCTTGAGTAGCCCGGTCGGCAACTTCGCTCCGGCGGGACGTGCACTCGCCAAACTGCGCGCCGCCAGTGCGGCGACGTCGGGTGCTTGGTCGGCGACTCGTTCAACCACCCTCCACGCGGCCGACCACGACTGCGCATCGCCTCGGCTAACGGCCACCGCCGCCACGGCACTCAGGACGGCGAACGCGCGGTCGCTGCGCTCGGGCAGCTCGAAGCCATCGGGATCAGCGAGCACGAGCTCGGGGTTTGGGAGGTCCATGTTGGCGAACCATGAGAGGAATTCGATCCCCGCGCCCTCGCCGACGGCGCCAAGCACCAACAGCGTCCGTACGTCCTCCGACGCGCTGACCGCCTCACAGGCGGCCAGCAGTCGGGCCACCGCCTCCCAACTTCGCGGACTCGGCCAGCCACGACCGGCTTGATCGGCGACGGCGGGCACGTCGAGCACCAGCGCGGGACGGACATCGAGGAATGCGCCCACTGCGGCTCGGGCGGCCACCGTCTGCGTGACGGTCGGCATCTGGCCGTCGAAGGATGACGGGCGAGGGAACCCAAGTGCGATGCCCCGCGACACCGACTTGGCGTCGACGGGCCAGTCGAGGTGGACGAGGCGGTTCGCGAGCGGTGCGGAGAGCTGCCAGCCGTCAGCCGCCTCTTCGGGTGGGTTGGCCGCCGCGACGACCCGAACGCCTTCGGGCAAGGCCAAGTCGCCGACGACGCGCTCGAGCACCACGCGCAGCATGGCGGCTTGAACCGCAGGCGGAGCCGTGGTGAGCTCGTCGAGGAAAAGGAGGCCGTGTTCCGCGCCCGCCAGCCTGCGGGCCCACATCGGCGGGGCCATCTGCACCGATCCGTCGATAACGACGGGCAGGCCAGCGAAATCGGCCGGCTCGCGGATCGAGCCGATCACGACCTCGGTCGGCCAGCCCAGGCTCTCTCCCAGGGCGCGCACGATCGAGGTCTTTCCCGTTCCCGGGCTCCCCCACAAAAGCACGGGGACTCCCGCCTGTACGGACACCGACAAGGCCTCGGCGACAACACTGGCGTCCAAACGTGACCACCTCCCATGCCATTGTTCCAGACCGCTCACGCCCCCCCGTCCGCCTTGGTGCCAGCATCCTTTTGCCCCTGCGGTCCTTTGTCCTGTGCGGCCGTCGTAGGTCCAACGAAACGGAGCCGCTTTGCGGTTGTAGTTGGCCAGGTCGGCGAGCAGCGGGTCCCGTTACCCTGCGACAAGCGACTCGAGCATGGCGCGCCCGGAGACCTAGGTGATGGCGCTGGCCGTGCCGGACAGCTTGATGCCGGCGTCCTCGAGCAGCTTCTCGAGAAGCTGGACCTCGCGTCCGCGCTCTTGGACGACGGCGGTGCGCGTGCGGGTCAGGTGACGGAGCTGGCGGAGCGGCGCGGGCGGGACGAAGGACCCGCGCTCACCACGAAACTTGAGCGATCCAAAGTATCTGTACCGTCGGTCGGGCCTCCCCGTGGAAACGGCATCCCGCTCACAAGCGGGGCGAACCCAGGGGGGCGACGGTGGGCGGGAGGCGACGCAGGGGTCGTGCCGCCCTTACGTGATGGTGAGGAGTTTGGCGGTGGCCTTGCCGTAGCCGGCGGCGGCGTTGTTGGTGACGGTGACGGCCAGGTGGGTCCCGACGGTGGCGATGGACGAGACGGTGGCGGTGGCGGTGATGGTCGTGGCGTTGACCACGACCACGTTGGTGAAGGTCACCCCGGCCGGGCCCTTGACCTTGGCCCCGACGGCAAAGCCGGTCCCGCTCAGCGTGACCGGTACCTTCTTGGCCCCCTTCGCCAGGCTGGGCGGGCTGAGCGAGGCCAGTGTCGGCGGGGCGATCACGGTGAGGCAGCCGGTACAGACTGCCGTCGTGAGGTCCGGGTCGACGACCAGGACGCTGTAGGCCCCGCTCGGCGCGTTGGCGGCGGCCTTGACCGTGGCGGTCATCGACGTCCCGCCGTTCACCGTGATGTTCGAGGCGGTGACCGTGGTGGAGAGCCCACCGATCGTGATCGTCGCCCCGGTCACGAACCCGGTGCCCGTGAAGGTGATCGTCCCGGCCGCCCCCACCGCGAGCTGGTCCGGGCTGAGCGAGGTGAGCGAGAACGGCGCCTGGGGCACCACGGTGTTGGAGGCGGCCGAGGCCAGCCCGGTCCGGATACTGTTCGCCGCCGTAACGCTGAAGGTGTACCTGTCACCGTTGGTGAGCCCAGTGACGGTGATCGGGCTGGCGGACCCCGACGCGCTCTGCCCGCCGTGGGCCGGGGTGGTGTCGTCGGTCGCGGTCACCGTGTAGCTGGTGATCGGTGCGCCGCCGTTGCTGGCGGGCGCGCTGAACGCGACACTGGCTTGGGCGTTGGCGGCGGTGGCAACGGCGTTGGTCGGAGTACCGGGAGTGGAGATGGCGGCCTCGATCTCGGTCACCGTGCCGCCGTTCCCGTTGGTCGCCCACACGTGGGTGCCGTCAGAGGAGACACCCTCGGGACTGCCGTCGACCGCGATCGTGGCGACCACGGCGCCCGTGGCGGCGTTGATTTCGCTCACCGTGCTGGCCCCGAGGTTCGTCACCCACACGTGGGTGCCGTCAGAGGAGACGGCATTGGGTTGGCTGCCGACCGCGATCGTGGCGACCACGGCGCCGGTGGCGGCGTTGATCTCGCTCACCGTGCTGGCGCCGTTGTTCGTCACCCACACGTGGGTGCCGTCGGAGGAGACACCTGACGGACTGGTGCCGACCGAGATGGTGCGGACTACGGCGCCGGTGGCGGCGTCGATCTCGCTCACCGTGCCGTTCGTCACGTTCGCCACCCACACGTGGGTGCCGTCAGAGGACACACCATCGGGACTGCTGCCGACCGCGATGGTGGCGACCACTGCGCCGGTGGCGGCGTTGATCTCGCTCACCGTGTTGCCGCCATTGGCCGGCAAGCCATTGTTCGTCACCCACACGTGGGTGCCGTCAGAAGAGACGCCCAGGGGGTTGCCGCCGACCCCGATGGTGGCGACCACGGCGCCGGTGGTGGCGTTGATCTCGCTCACCGTGCGGCCGACCAACTGTTCGGTCCCATTGTTCGCCACCCACACGTGGGTGCCATCAGAGGAGACACCGGTGGGATCGGTGCCGACCCCGACGATGGCGATCAACTGGCCGGAAGCGGCGTCGATCTCGCTCACCGTGTCGATCTCGTCAGGAACCGTGCCGGCGCCTCGGTTCGCCACCCACACGTGGGAGCCGTCGGAGGAGACACCGAAGGGACTGATGCCGACCCCGATGGTGGCGACCACGCCGCTGGCGGCGTCGATCTCGCTCACCGTGTTGGCGCCGCTGTTCGCCACCCACACGTGGGTGCCGTCCGAGGAGGCACCGGTGGGGTTGGTGCCGACCGCGCCGGTGGCGACCACCGCGCCGGCGGCGACATCGATCTCGCTCACCGTGTTGATCCCGCTGTTCGCCACCCACACGTGGGTGCCGTCGGAGGAGACACCGATGGGCTGGCCGCCGACCCCGATCGTGGCGACCACGGCGCCGGTGGCGGCGTCGATCTCGCTCACCGTGTTGGCGCCGAAGTTCGCCACCCACACGTGGGTGCCGTCAGAGGAGAGGGAACGGGGGCCGCTGCCGACCGAGATGGTGGCGACGACGGCCCCGGTGGCGGCGTCGATCTCGCTCACCGTGTTGGCGCCTTGGTTCGCCACCCACACGTGGGTGCCGTCAGAGGAGACGGAACGGGGGCCGCTGCCGACCGAGATGGTGGCGACTACGGCGCCGGTGGCGGCGACGATCTCACTCACCGTGCCGGCCCCGAAGTTCGTCACCCACACGTGGGTGCCGTCGGAGGAGACACCGATGGGCTCGCCGCCGACCCCGATCGTGGCGACCACGGCGCCGGTGGCGGCGTTGATCTCGCTCACCGTGTTGGCGCCGAAGTTCGCCACCCACACGTGGGTGGCGTCAGATGAGACACCGTTGGGTTCGCTGCCGACCCCCGTGGTGTGGGCCACCGCGCCGGTCGCGGCGTTGATCTCGCTCACCGTGTTGGCGCCGTTGTTCGTCACCCACACGTGGGTGCCGTCGGAGGAGACACCGGACGGGACTGGTGCCGACCGCGATGGTGGCGACCACCACCGGTCCCGCCGCCCCGGCCACGACGGGGGCCAGCACGGTGAGGCAGGCGGCACCGAGGAGGACGGCCCCGGCGCCCGCGAGCAGGCAGCCCGCGAAACCTCTCCGCGCGAAGAAACCAGTAGAACTGGTCGGACCTGTCATCGCCGTCCCCTCCGCATAGCCGTAGGCCCCATGAATCCGGGCACATCCGCCCCGCCCGGCAACGAGAGGTTGCAAGACTATGGGCCGAGTTACACCCCCGTGTCAATCAAGGCCGCGCTCGAGCCTGGTCAAGCGCCGCAGCGAGCCCTCGGGCGCTTCGATGCCCTCCTAGCTAGAGATAATTGGACTGCCGTAGCACCAGATTCTGGATCTGACCGAGCGCAGCTCACTGTGCTTTTGTGGCTTTTGTGCCGTTGGCTACAGCGATCCGCACCCGTGCGGACACATCGGGCGGAGCGCGGCTCGGACGCTTCTTCCATCGCTATTCACACGGCGGCTTCCGCCGACCTCGAAGCCGTGCAGGCACTCGCGGCGGCCGGCGAGACTCTGACGTCGTGGGGGACGAACTCGACTACGGGCGAGCTGGCCGAAGACATTGCGGGGAGGCCCGCCTGGCGCTTTCCCTCGACCTCGAGATCGACGAGCTCGAACAGCGTATCGCTGTCATGCTGCGCGCCCTCAACCCCGCTCTGTCCTCGGCGCCGGAGCCGTCAACGCCCCTGCCGCGGATAGGACAACTACACCGGGACGGATGGAATCGCACGCAGTAGGGCGAGCGCCCATGTGAAGGTTGTCGCCCATAGTGCACGCGAGCGGTAGCGCGAGAGGGTGTCCCGCTTCTTGTTGAAGTTCAGCGGTGGCCACAGCGTGTTCAGGCTGCTGCCTGATCGTACTCTTCGGGTGTATCAACGGCCGGTGTGACCTCGCGGTCGAAGGGCGTCGACCAGCTTGGTCATGTCCTTGTGTCCGCGGACTCGTCGGAAGGAGCGCTCGGCCTCGAGCATGCCGGCGGCGACCCAGCGCTTCTTCATGGAGCCGTCCTTCCATTTGGTGACCCGGCGGGTGGTCCGCTTGGCGATCGAGATCATCGACTCGATGCAGTTGGTGGTGGTGAACGTGGCGGCCAATGTGCCGCCGACGCCGAGGCGTCGGACGGTGAACATGTCGTCGAGTCCCTCGCGCAAGTGACGCGGCGGCGTCGGGATGATCGGCCTCGAGCTCTTGGGCGAGACTCTTGGCGGCGGCCAGCCCCTTGGCGGCGTCGGGTTGAGCGAAGATGAGGGCCAGTCGCTTGTCGATGGCGCCGGCCAGCTCCTTGGGCAGATGACCATCGAGGTTCCTGCCGTTTGTGGAAAGTGCAACGTTGGACCTTGGCCGTCGTCGCCGAAGACCTTCTTGATCCCGGCGGCGAGCGCCTTGGCGCCGTCGATGACGCAGAGCACACCGGCCTCGGTGTCGAGAGCCCCGGGCGACGAGGTCGGCCAACAGGGCGGTGACGACGGTCTTGTTCTCGGTGTCGCCGAGCTACAGTCCGACCGGGACCTTGGTGCCGTCGGTGGTGATGACCAGGGCGACCACGACACACGAGCCGGCCACGTCGAGCCCGTCGATCATGAGCACGGCGACGTCGAGGTCCGAGAGGTTCCGGGCCATCAGCTCGCCCATGCGCCTTGGTCGGTGGCTGCCACGAAGCGCCGAGAGATAGCCGACTTGGACATCGACTTTGAGCGCGCCTCGAGCTCTTCTCCGACCGGCTCGGCCACATCGACGTGGCGTCGGGTGGCCACCCCGGCCAGCATGCGCTCGACGACGAGGGAGTTGAGCAGGTCGGCCGAGCTGAACGCCTTCCAGGTGTCGAGCCCGATCTCGCCCGGCGCTGCTACGGCCCCTCGGGCGCTCGGTCGTGACCTGGCGCCCGCCGAGCACGACCGAGCCCTTGGCGTTCCCGTGCCAGTTTCCGACACGCTCGTCGGCTCCGATCTTGGCGTGCTTCGTCGCCGATCGCCTCGGTCAACTCGGCCGTGCATCATCTGGTGCATCACGACGAGCCCGGTGGCCGACGCGAACGCCAACAGGCCGTCTTTGATCGCCCCGGCCACGTCGGCCAGCGCCACTGTCGCCTCCAGCGGCAGGTCAGCCAAGCGAGCTGCCTCCTCCGCGTCGGCGACGCTCACAACAGCTACCTTCTTCTTCACGGTGGTCCCCTTCCTGAGGGTTTCTTGGTCGATTGCCCGATCCCTACCAGCTGGCAGGTCTCAGGCGGGGGATCCACCGCCTCACTTCAACAAAGGTTCGGGACAACGTCGCGGCGAAGTCGAGCTGGTCTTCGGGAGTGAGCTCGCCGAGCAGGCCGGACCAACGGATCAAGTTGTGGGCCAAGGCGGCGCAGACGAGCCCGGCGGCGTTAGCGGAGTAGTTGCCCGAAGGGAAATGCTCGAGTCCGGCTCCCTCCTTCAGATCCTGGATGGCCAGCTCGACTCGCGGGTCGCAGCGGTGGAAGGCGTGAAACCAACTCGGCGCCGGAAGGGGAGCTCAATCGAACCCAGACCTAGCCTCTACGAAACGTGATGCGCGATTGCCGTGTCGCCAACCCTCTTAGCTTCAGCGCATCACCGAACAAAAATTGGTTCACGGGACCGACGTAGTTCATGCACCGAAAGCATCCTCGCTGGGCCCCGGATTCAGCCTCACGAAGCTGAAATGGAACGTGTCTAAAACGTGTCTCAATTCCGTGTGGGCACGTTGTGGGCACGAAATTTTCGTGAGCGGGCAGTCACTCATAAATCGCGCCTTCTGAGCTGGTCTTTTCCGGTGGTCGGGCGCGGGATCGATCCGCGGACCTCACGCTTTTCAGGCGCGCGCTCTACCAACTGAGCTACCCGACCGGGTAACCAGGCCTAACCCACCCGGAGGGTCAGTCGGGCGCTGGAGGCGGACCTGACGGGATTTGAACCCGCGACCTCCGCCTTGACAGGGCGGCGTGCACTCCAAGCTGCACCACAGGTCCTCGCAGAAACCACAGTGCCGTCGTCAGGGTCGGCTGGACAACCTCCCTTCGGGCAGCCCTCAACTCTATCCCGTCGGTCTATCCGGTCGGATCCGGCCGGCTCGTCCGCCCGTCGCCAATACCGTCAACAAGCGGGCCGGCCTGGTATTGCTCGGTGGGACGCCGGGATGTCAAGGCGTCGCCGCTCGGAACGCCGAGACCGCGGCCTCGAATTCGGCGAAACGGTCCGTCTCGAGAGCTGCGACAAGGCCGGCCGTGCAGAGGCGATCGGTGATGTCCTCCGCGTCGTCGTGCTTGGTCTTCAGGACCTCGACCTCCGGGAACGGCTCCTGCCAGCCGAGGAACTTTGCTTGACCCGAGCCCTCGTTGGTCAGGATCGCCTCGAGCGGTGACAGCCCGACCGCCGTCGTTGCCACCAGGTGGAGACCACCACGCCACTCGCGGAATATCTGCATGAGCTGGGCCGCTCTGCCCCCCGGCGACTCGCTGGGATCGGCGTCGCGGAAGCCGACGAATATCGGAATGGCCGAGCCCTCCAGGCCTCCGACCAGTTCCTCGCACACGGCGACCTTCTCCTCGAGCCCGTCAACACCTGCGTAGTAGAGATCACCCCACTTGGCGTGTGCTTCGGCCATCCGGGAAGCGGCCTCGCTTGCGCTCCTCTCCTTGATTCCCTCCTCGAACATCGCGCTCGGCCGTGTCGGGCTGGAACCACCCCATGGCGGAGACCACCACCTCGGGCGAGACGTCGCCGAGCATGCCCCCCCGGCCGGCGAAGTAGAAGGCGAAGGGGTTGCTCCAACCCCACTCGGCGGCCCAACCGAAGACGTCGGGGCTCAGATAGATCTTCGTCCCGATGTCGTGGATCGGGTCGGACGTCGACCGGACGATGGCGAGACCGGCTTCGTGATCTGGGGACACGGAGCCTCCTTCCGTTGGGATGCACGATCATGGGACGAGTCATCGCCGTGTGTCCAGCGGAAAGAGGCCCACTGGCTCTCAACCACCCTCCCTCGGCGAGAGCTCCGTCTCGATCGCTTCGCGTGAGCTCGTCGAGGACGATCTTCCGGGCCCGGAGCTTCGTGGCCGCGTGCGCCCGCCGGTCCACGCCGGTGAGGTCTTCGGCCGCGGCCAATCCCGCATCGGCCAGGGCCTCTGGTGCGACCACGGCGTCGAGCAGGCCGGCCTCACGGGCGAGCTGCGGATCGAACATCGTCCCGGTCGTCACGGCGTGGTCGAAGTGAGAAGGGGCCAGCCGGTGACGGGCCAGCACGATGGCGAACCAGGGCAGGGTGAGTCCGATGCGCACCTCATTGAGTCCGAGCTTGTACTGACCGTCGGAGCCGATGCGGTGGTCGGCTGCCATGAGGAGGAACGCGCCGGCGGGGAACGTGTGTCCCGAGCACGCGACCGCGACGGGAGCGGGGAACGACAAAATCCGTTCGGCCAGTGTCGCTCCCAGGCGGAGCATGGTGAGCGTGCCGTCGGCCGGCCCGTCGAAGACCCTCAGGTCGAACCCCGCCGAGAAGTATCCCGGTCGCCCAGTGAGGAGGACGACGGTCTCGTCGCGCTCCGCTCGGTCGAACGCTTCGTGGAGTTCGCTCAGCATCGGTATGGAGAAGACGTTGACCTTTCCGTCGTCCATGGTGAGGATGCTCACCTGTCCGCTGCGTTGGTAGGTCACAAGGTCGCCCATGGCCGCTCCTCTCGCTCCGCGGCGGCGAAGCGGTTCACGAGTGCACCGTCTCCGCCGAGACCCGGCGTCGCGCCAGACTCGCCGCGCCGACCACAGCGTGCTGGTAGAGCGTCGCCGGTAGTCGTGAGACGAGGTCGATCAGCTTCGCGTCCGGACCGATGAGGGCACGGCGGCGGTCGCGTCGGACAGCCGTGAGGATCTGTCGGGCGGCTTTCTCGGGGGACGTGATGAAAATGCGTTCGAAGGCGAGCCGCGCCGACTCGGGATCCGCCGAGAGCAGGGCGATGCTCGGATCCATGCGGGCATTCTTGGCGATGACGATGCGT
>CAWGPG010000010.1:0-204200 GCA_963824445.1 uncultured Acidimicrobiaceae bacterium
ACTCATTGCTACAAGCCGTTGCCGGGTTGGAGGCCGCGAACCTTTGCCCTCGAGTGGTCCGATCCACCGTTCAACGGCGGTCACTGGGTACCCGAGATGATCGAGAAGGCCGGCGGCGATCCTGTTCTCGCCAACCGAGGCACTGATTCTGTCCGTGTCAGTTGGGACCAAATCGAGCAAGCATCTCCGGAGGTCGTCGTCTTCATGCCGTGTGGGTACGGGTTGGAGCAGGCCGCAGCGGAGGCGCAGGGTCTGCTCAGCCGGAGAGAACTCCAATCCGTTGACGCCATCTACGCCACAGACGCAAATGCCTACTTCTCACGTCCCGGCCCACGCCTCGTCGACGGAGTCGAGGCCCTCGCCGCCACCCTTCATCCCGGCTCACTTGACACCCAAACTTCCCACGTCATCCGCCGGATTCGCTGAGGTCGAGAGCTCGGCGACGCAGGCCACGACCATTGGCCCATGGAATCACACCGTGCAGATCGCCCGGTACGTGATGGGGAGATTCATGGGAGGGCCGCGACGCCGACCCGTAGTAGCTTCGTTCAAGTTCGGTAGCAACGTCAGCGGGGGAGGCAACCTCGTGGTTCGTTCTCGCTTGTGGCCTGTCGTCGTAGTAGTGGTCACGTTGGTTGCCGCCTCGATGCTCCTGGTCCCCTTCGGAGTGGCCTCGGCTCAGTCGGGCGGCAGCGAATTCACGATGACCGGGGTGGTGTGCACCGCCAAATCGAGTTGCCTCGCCGTGGGTGACTACGCCGATTCGACGGGCGCCAGCCGACCGCTCAGCGAGCGGTGGAACGGGTCGAGCTGGCAAAAGCTCACCATCCGGGGCCCTCGCTTCAGCGGTCTCAATGCGCTGTCATGTCCTGCCTTCTCGAACTGCATGGCAGTGGGCTTCTCCCGCTACGGGACGCTGGCGGAGGAGTGGAACGGCGCGACCTGGACCAAGATGGTCGTTCCCGGGCCAGTCGGTTCCATCGATACGGAGCTGTTGAGCGTCTCATGTCCGGCCGTGAACAACTGCATGGCGGCGGGCTACTACCTCAACGGGGCCAGCACCTGGTTGACCCTCACCGAGTCATGGGACGGCAGCACCTGGAACATGGTTCCGAGTCCCGATCCGTCGGGAGTCACCGGAAGCGAGTTGCTCGGCGTGTCGTGCCCTGGCCCGAACTCGTGTGAGGCTGTCGGTTACTCCTTCGACAGCACGGGAAACAGCGCCACGCTGGCCGAGACGTGGGACGGAAGCACCTGGAGCCTGGTGGCCAGCCCGAACTCTGCCAGTGGCTCCGAAGATGTGCTGAACGCCGTGTCCTGCGTGAGCTCGTCGCAGTGCACCGCGGTCGGGCAGTATGCCGCGCTCGACGAGTCGACGCCCCCGCTGGTCGAGGTCTGGGACGGCACGGGCTGGAGCCTGGTGGCGGGCGTCACCGGAAATGGCCAGCTGGACGGCATCGACTGCACGGGCATCTCGACGTGCATGGCGGTCGGGTCCTACGCCAACCACGAAATCGACGGTGCGTGGACCAAGGCTGCCATCGCCAAGCCAGCAGGGACCTATGGCCCGGTCCTGGCCAGCGTCTCGTGCACCTCCGCCTCCCATTGCATTGCGGTTGGCTTCGCGACCGGCAAGGCAAGCGACACCACCTACAACCTCTCGGAGATCTGGAAGGGCTCCTCCTGGGCGTTGCTGTCGACCCCAAATTTCTGAGCGGCTTCTTCCGTGCTGGAGTAGAGGTTGGGGGTTCCAATCCCTCCGAGCGCGCGCTCGGCACGGCGAGTGGTGATTTACACGTCTGCTTTATGTGATACATTGAGTCTATGAGAAGCCTCCGGCTCGATCCAGATCTTGACGAAAAGGTGCAGCGGGCGGCCGCCATCAAGGGCGAGTCGGTTTCGGAGTTCATCCGCCACGCCGCCGACGAGCGGGCCGAGGAAACCCTGGCGAGCGCGGAGCGATCGCTTCGCCGATGTCGCCGGTGTCGTCCACGGTGGCGGCGGGCAAGGGCGGCGCTCCGGCGAAGCGTTTACCGACGCCCTGCTGCGAGGGCACACGAAATAGTGACCATGACGGACGCGGGTCCACTCATCGCCATTATTGACGCAGACGAGCCGGATCACGAGGTCTGTCTCGAGACCCTCGACAAGGTCAGTTTGCCTTTGGTGACCACATGGCCGGCGTTCACAGAGGCCATGTACCTCCTGAGCAGAGTTGGAGGGCTCACTGGACAACGCGGACTGTGGCGGCTCATCCAAACCGGGCGTCTGGTCGTCGCCGATCTTTCGTCGTCGGCCGTGGAGCGAAGTGCAAAATTGATGGACCAATACGCGGACAGACCAATGGATCTGGCCGACGCCACGTTGGTGGCCATGGCCGAGGAGCGAGGCCATCGGAGAATCTTTACGCTCGACTCGGACTTTCACGTGTATCGAATCCGAGGGCGCCAGCGCTTCGAAGTGATTCCAAGCAGTTGATCCGCAGAGAAGTTGACTCTTCGGGAGGAGAGTGTCGCCGCCGAGGTGGATGTGGAGGTGGAGGTGCGGAATCGGTTGAGAAGCCGTGCCGGTAGACGAGCTCCGTACCCACATCGACCGGGCCGGACCCGGCGCTTTCTCGGCGACTACGAGAGCAGGGCCCAGGCGATCAGCAGTCCCGTCATCGAGGCGGCCCGCCGTGTGTCGGCCCAGGCCCCCTCAGCTGCTTGCATCGATCGAGCGGGCGGTGGGACACGGCGTGAGGGTGATCCTCCACGCCGACGACTCGACGGCATGATCGGCGACCTCGCCCGCGAGCTGCTCCAACTGCACGCTGTGGGCCTGCGACGCTGGCGTGCCCGATCCGGTGAAGCTGGCGCGCCTTGACCCGCGAGACGGCTCGGTGGGGGTGCCCGAATGGCCTACTCGGGCACCCCTTCCACCCTCCCGCGGCGGATGGCGGCCACGAGCCGGGCGTGATCTCGCTCGTTCTGATCGGCGTAGCGACAGGGCAAAGTGTCGCATGGCCTTGGTAAACATGTCGCCCTTACCTATGTAGGCATCGATGGCGACCGGGTCGCCTGATCGTGCATGGGCTCGGGCAAGCGTGTTGCCGCACGCCCTGGCGAATAGAAACGAAAACGGGAGCAATCAGATCCGTCTTCGGGATGATCTTCATGTCGCGGTATTGGCGCACGTAGAAGTCGCGTCCACCGAGAGAACCCCAGCCGACGAAGATGTCGGTCGCACTCTGAACCATCCGCTTGCCGGCGATGACACGGGCCCCGTGGTTGACATGAGCGCTCGGGTAGGTGTGAGACTCGTAGACCGAGGGCCCGGCTTGCTTGCACTGGATAAAGAGAGGGTCTGATCCCGCGCACTGCACGAAGAACGCGGTATACGACCATGCCGACACTGCCGACCCCGACCACCTGGCGGACCATGTCGACGAGAATGAAGCGGTCGAAGAGCGCCCGGCGGTCTTCCTGGAGCGTCTCACGGTAGTCCGCGATCAGGTGCTCGATAATGTCACCCTGTTCGGTGTCCTCGAGCGTGACACGTACAGGCGGCTGCGGAGTGATATGCGGCCGTCCATGACGCATCGCGGTCAACTTGACGAACGCACCGCGGTCTGGTCCGCTTGAGCTTTCCCTTTTCAAACTGGATCTTGACTTGACCACGGTCAGCGGACTCGAAGTAGTCGATGAAACGTTCGAATTGCATACCGTCGTACCAGATGTCGATGGTCAGCGAGGCGTAGCGGCGCATTCGACGCCGGTAAGCGT
This sequence comes from uncultured Acidimicrobiaceae bacterium, assembly GCA_963824445.1. Classification (GTDB taxonomy): domain Bacteria; phylum Actinomycetota; class Acidimicrobiia; order Acidimicrobiales; family RAAP-2; genus Bog-473. Next base: position 3,765 of record CAWGPG010000010.1, read on the forward strand.
CGACGACCGCCGTCACCGCAGCTTCGGCCCTCGCATGGGTCTACACGTTGTTCTGCGCGCCGCCACGACCAGGCTGGCGGCCGAACGAGCGACGTCCCATTCGAAAGGCCCGGGCAGCGTCTCGTCGAAGTACGCGCAGGTTAAAATTGAGGTTGCGCTCCGGCGTGGCCCATAACCCGAAGTTCAGGACGTGGGCGTCGCCGCAGAGCTGAACCTCAAGCCGGCTGTGGGGACGCGACGCCAGATCCGCGGCCATGACGGCGGCGGCTCCACGATAAAAGTTCCACGGGGAGAGCGCCATGCGTTGGTGCCGCAACGGCACCAGGTCGAGGGAGCCGGATGCGGTTCTGGGCCGCAATGGTCTCAAGGGCGTCATGCCCGCGGTGAAGCGTTCGTCCCATTCTCCGGATGGCTCGCTCCGCGGGGTGCGAGGACCCGCGACTGCCGACCTGCCTTCCGGCGATCGGCGGCCGTGGCCGCCAGGTCATGCCGCGCGGCGACGGGCGTGGATGCCACAACTGCCTTGCTCACGATCACCTTTGTGCTTGTCAGGAGGTCGGCGCCTATCTTCGCCTCTCGTGCCGCCGGCCGGGAGTCCGGCACTGACGGACCAGTGGGGACCCGAGTCGCCGACCGTTCGGTAAGTGAGGGCGTCTGACTCTCACTCAAATAGGGGGATCTCCATCGCACCTTGTTCACAGGGGATTGCCGCAAATCGCTTCGCCAGCAAGTCCCCTGTGACGCGTTGATCATGCGACGAGTGGCGTCCAATGGAGCTTGGTTCCACCCGTCGATACCCGTACGATTCCCTATCAGCGGCTGGACCTACCGGATGATCAGGTCCCCCAAGGACAGTCGCCTCAGCCGGTACCACATCTCGGTGGCGGCGAAAGGGGAGTTCGTCGCCGACCGGCCGACTCGTTCTGGTAGTAGCTCTTCGCTCGGGGATCCATGTAGATCCGGGAGCTCTCGCGTTCGTCGAGTCGTCGTTCCACCGCCAGTAGGCGGTTTCGGTGACGTCCAAAGCGTTCACCGTCGAGACGAGGTGCTCGATGCACGCCAGCGTGTAGCGGACGGCCATCTCCTCGAGATTGAGCACGCCGAGGCCACCGTACGCGTTCATGTTCGGGCCGTAGATCATGAAGAAGTTCGGAAAGCCCGGAGCCATCGTGCCGAGATAGGCCCTGGCCGTCCTTGGACCACAGCTCCTCGACCGACCGGTCGTCACGTCCGCGCAGCTCCATGGGCCACAGAACTTCGTTGGCTCTAAATCCAGTGGCGAAGACGATCACGTCGACTCGTGCTCGGTGCCATCGACAGTGCGTATCCCAGAATCGGTGATCCGTTCGATGCCCTCGGTGACCAACGTCACGTCATAGCTGAGCAGCGCGTGGTAATAGCAGTAGTCGGCATCGACCTGCACCGGACGCCGGGAGTAGGGCGGGTAGGCGGGATCATCTTCTCCATCAGGTCCGGCCGCGATCCGAACTACCCTTACCTCCCCCCCTCCGGAACCAGCTGGATCCCCGAGCATCCTGTTCCGATCACCCCGATCCGCAGGCCGGCCGGGTCGAGGTCCTGTGGCCAGCGCGCCTCCCCCCCCCCCTCTTCTTCTTGAGTTAGACCGCGTTCAGCCCGCCCATCCCGGCTCCGATCACCCCCCCCCCCCCCCCCTCCCCCCCCCCCTCCTTTCTCTCTCTCCCTCCCCTCTCCCCCCCCTTCCCTCTTCCTCTTTCTTCCTCCCCCCCCCCCCCCTCCTCCTCCTCTTTCCCCTTCCTTCCTCCTCCCTCTCCCTCCCCTCTCCTCGTGTTTCTTCGGCCCGGTCCCCCGGATGTCCGCCACCAGAACGCTGTGCTCCCTCCCGCGCCATCACGATGGCCGTGGCGCGCCCGGTCGCCATGCCCGGACCCGGGGTGGAGCCGGCGCCCGTCACGATCGCCACCTTCCCCTCGAGGCGTCCACGACGTTGGACCAAGCCAGCCTCCGTCCCCGTCCCTGTCACCCGGCGATCTATCTCTCGATACCGAATCGCTGCAGCCCGTAGACCTGAATGGCGTTGCCTCGCACCAGTTGGTACACCTCGTGCGCGTCGAGACCGGCCTTCGACGAGAGCTCCCACGCCCGGCGTCGGGAATTCGGGAACGAGCCGTTCGGTGTGCGGGAAGTCGCACTCGAAGAGGATGTGCTCCATGCCGACCTCGTCCCGGCGACGCAGGCCGTGGAGGTCGTCGAAGATGCACCCGAACACACGGCCGCGGGCGTACGTCGAGGGCGGCTGGGGCAGGTCGCTCGTCGGGGACATCTCGTGCCACACGCCGTCCATCCGCTCGTACTGGAACGGCATCCAGCCGACCTGGCTCTCGGCGTAGGCCAGCTTGAGCTTGGGGAACCGTTCCAACGTGCGGCTGTAGACCCAGTCGCAGACCGAGCCCTGCGCGTTGTGGGAGTTGAGCGACATCGACACCGCCAGGGGCGCCTCGGGGACGTCGTCGGCATCGATGAGGACGAGCCGATGTGCATGGAGATCGTGGTGTCGGTCTCCTCGCAGGCCTTCCAGAGCACGTCCCAGTCGCCGGTGTAGAGCGAGGAGAAGCCGAGCTTGGCCGGGTTCTCGCTGAAGGCGATGGCGTAGCTGCCCTTGGCGGCGCACCGCCGAACCTCGGCCGCGGCCGCGTCCGGGTCCCACAGCGGGATGAGGGTCAGCGGCATCAGGCGTCCCTTGCCCGCGCCGCCGCACCACTCGTCGATCATCCAGTCGTTGTAGACCTGGAGGCTGGTGAGGGCGAGCTCCTTGTCTTCCCGTTCGGCGAACCCCTGGCCGGCGAAGCGAGGAAAGGTGTTCGGGTAGTTGATCCCGACCTCCTGGTGGTTGGTGTCCATGTCGGCGAGGCGGGCCGCCTGGTCATAGGCGCCAGGCCGGAAGTCCTCGTAGATCGCCGGGATGTTCTTGTGCTCCTCGACCGGCATCCCTCCCGCCGCATGCAGCCGGTTCGTGCCCATGACCAGGTCGTCGAAGAGCCAGACGTCGGTCCATGGCCGTCGTCGACGTCGCGCTCGATGGTGAGCACCCCACCCTTGAACGTGCTCTTCGTCTTCTCCCGCACGCAGCGCGGGCCCCGCTCGCGCATGCGTGCGGGGAGCTCGCGCTCCCACAGGTCCCGGGGCTCGAGGATGTGGTCGTCGACCGAGATGATGAGCGGGAACTCCTCCTCGGCAGGCGTGGTGGACATGGCGGCTCCAGTGCTCGAGGGCCCGATGCCCTCACGAATGGGGTGGACACGGTCGATCCACGCTTCCACGCCCAATGGTGCCAGGGATGAAGGGGGCGGCCTGGCCCACCGCCGACGCCCGTTTCCGGAGGCCCACCGTCTGCTCCCCGCCTCCTCAACTCCGTTGACAGTCACTGACATCACCTTCTACGACTGATGTCTGTTCCTGACATCACGTCCGAGGAGGAATCATGAAGATCTTCGTCACCGGAGCATCCGGCTGGATCGGTTCGGCCGTCGTCCCCGAACTCCTGGGTGCAGGACACGAGGTGGTCGGTCTGGCGCGTTCCGACACATCGGCCGAGGCTCTCGAAGCGCTTGGCGCCATCGTGCAGCGGGGCGACCTCAGTGATCCCGAGGGGCTGGCCAAGGCGGCGAACGACTCCGACGGGGTCATCCATTTGGCCTTCCAGCACGAAGTGGCCTTCGGCGGCAACTTCGATGCCGCCGGCGCTGCCGACCGCACAGCCGTCGAGGCCATGGGCGCCGCCCTGGCCGGTTCCGACCGACCCTTCGTGCTCGCTTCGGGCATGGTCGGACTGAGTCTCGGACGGGTGGCCACCGAGAACGACGGCCTGGTGGCGAGCCCGGAAATCCGGGCGAATCCCGCCGGAGTGCGCTCGGCCACGGCGCTGCTGGCTCTGTCGCTTCGCGGCATCGGCGTCCGCTCCTCCGTGCTGCGCTTTCCGCCGACCGTGCACGGGGATGGCGACAACGGGTTCATGGCCATCTTCGTCGGCATCGCCCGCGAACGGGGTGTGGCCGGGTACGTGGGCGACGGCTCCAATCGTTGGCCGGCCGTGCACCGCTCCGACGCGGCCCGGTTGGCCCGTCTGGCGGTCGAGTCAGCTCCGGCCGGCTCGGTGCTGCATGCGGCCGGGGAGGAAGGTGTCCCCTTCCTTCGGATCGCCGAGGCGATGGGCCGAGGTCTCGGTGTGCCGACCGGGTCTGTCGACCCCGCCGACGCAATCAAGCACTTCGGGTTCCTGGGTGTCTTCGCCGGGTTGGACAGCCCAGCCAGTGCCGACATCACGCGGGATCTGCTCGGGTGGGAGGCCTCCGGGCCGAGCCTGCTGGACGACCTCGAGGCGGGCCACTACTACCGCTTGGCGTAATCGCGGCGATCGAGGCCATCGGGAATGGAATCTTCCGATACGGCGTTCAAACGTTCGTTCGGGGGCGCCGAACTGGTATCATAAAAAACGATCTTAAGAATCTCTCCTAGCTCGTTGACTGATGGTCCAACGAACCGGCACCCTGGACTCGACGGGAGGGATCGGACGGAAGGAAGCGATCGAAGGAGGAGTGAAGATGCGCCTTTTCAAAGACGAATTGGCCGACCTGCCCCTGTTCTCCGGGGCCAGCCGCTCGGAACTGGCGGAGATCCGGCGACACCTGACGATGGTGTCCGTGCCGGAGGGCAGAGTCCTCGTTCAGGAGGGAAGGCGCGGCGACCAGTTCATGGTCATCGTCGACGGCGAGGCCACCGTCAGCAAAGACGGCAGAACCATCGCGACGCTCGGGCGTGGCGACCTGGTGGGCGAGATGGCCCTTCTTCAGGATGACGGCTTCGGCCAGCGCAATGCCACGGTCACCGCACGTACGAACGCCACGGTCTACGCCGGGACGCCGGGCGAGTTTCGCTTGATCCTGAAGACCGTGCCGTCGGTTGCCGCCAAGGTGCGTCAAACGGCGGCTGCCCGCATGGGCACTCCGACGGTCGCTGCGGCAGCCTGACGCCCTCGCTTTCTCAGGAGACGCCCGCGTAGTACTCGGACGCGTCTCCTTCCAGCGACCGCGAAGGGCGGCCGTCGACTCCGACCGGGACGGGTCCCGCCACCGTCACACGCTCGGCCCGACGCCGGGCGTTGCCGTAATCGACGACCGCCACATGCTGAGTGGCGCGGTTGTCCCAGATGGCGAGGTCCCCCGCCCTCCATCGCCACCGCACGGTCTGCTCGGGTCGCGTCACGTAATCCTGGAGTTTCCGGATCAGGTCCCGCGATGCTTGCGGGTCGTAGCCGACCACTGTCTCGGCGAAGCCGCCGACGACGAGGGATCGCTCGCCCGTCTCCGGGTGCACGCGCACCGCAGGATGCTCGGTGCGAAAGACGCGGGACACGAACTGGCGACGGTACGCGCTGATCACCTCAGGAACGGCCTCTTCTCGGCGCGGCGGCTTCGCATCGTCGCTCGACTGCTTCGAACGGTCGCTCGACTGCTTCGCATGCTCGCTCGGCGGCTTCGCACGGCCAGGGAAGTTGGTGTGCACGATGCGCAGCGTGTCGGCCAGATCCTCGCAGCTCTTGGGGAAGGCTCCTGTAGGCCGAGACCGTGTTCGCCCACATGGTGTCCCCGCCGACGTCGGGCATCACGACACCGTGAAGAAACGTGAAAGCCGGCGGTTGGTCGCAGAAGGTCACGTCGGTGTGCCAACGATCGGCTGGCGACCCGGTGGCGGAGTCGACCTCCTCCAGAAACGGTTGTGATTCCGGAGAGGGCAGAGTCGGGTGACCGAGGGTCAGCGCGCCGAACCGCTGCGCGAACGCAACCTGGCGCTCGTAATCGAGGTCCTGGTCCCGGAAGAACACGACGCGGTGAGCGAGAAGCGCCTGTCGGATTTCGTCGATCACCTCGTCGCCGAGCGGCTGGCCGGTGTCGACGCCGCCGATTTCGGCGCCGATGTTCCCGGCGAGCCGTTCGATCGTGAGACCCGTCTCCGTGCGAAGGGTCGTCATTGCGTCGTCATGGCTTCGTCGTCTCGGCCGTCGGTTCGTAGGGGGTCTTCTCTCCAGCCTCGAATGGGCACCGCCAAGCGGTTCTCCACCGGAGGCAGGGGACACGTCGCCAGCTCGGTGTACGCGCACGGGAGATTCACCACCCGGTTGAAGTCCAGGATCACCGAGCCGTCGCTCTCCGGCGCCTCGACCGGCAGCGAGCGCACGTCGCCGTAGGTGGTGGTGCCCGACGTCTCGTCGGTGAAGAGGACGAAGAGCTCTCCTGGCGTGTACCCAGGGAACGCGGTGAGCGACAGGTGATGACCGTCCAGTTCGAACTCGATGCGACCGGGAGCCTCGTACACGTGCTCGAGACCCTCGACCGCCGCGCCGACGGTGGTCGGATGCGGCCGATCGAAAGCAAGGAAGCGACCTCGCACCCGCCAGCGTGGGTCAGGATCGTACGCCGCCGTACCCCGGTAGGCGAGAAGCAGAGGGTTGTCCGGATGCCGGGGTCGGAGTATGTCGTGTCCGCCCCTCTTCGCCACTTCGAGGACGGCTTCACCCCAGACGGCATTGATGCTGGCACGTTCGGGGATGATCCCGAAGTTGTGAACACCGTGCACCCGCTCCCCGTCGACGAAGATCTCGTCGCCCTCGCCGAGGCGAACAGTGACTCCTTCGTCCCCGGTTGACCAGAGACCCGGCGCATCGGGGAAGCTCTCAGGTGTCCGTGCCAGCCAGTGCAGGCTGGTGATGGCGAGGAATCCGTGCGGGTCGGCGCGGCGAGTCTCCACCTTGCGATGCCATGCGTCCCAGTCCTCGCGGAAGCTGTCGAAACTGTCGATCCGCTCTGAGCCCGTCCTATTTTCCTGGTTCGTTTGGAGGGTCACTGTGCTTCTCCTTTCCCTGGGGTCAGCGAAGACCGCACCACTCAGGACGAGGTGGTGGAGCCGATGTATGCCGCGTAGAGGTCGTGTGGCCAGTAGCGGGCGGCCTTCACCCCGTCGGCATCGACCAGTTCGGTCCGGACGCGCTCGTAGTCGTAACAGTTCAGCTCGTAGAGGTTTCCCCACGGATCGACGAGGTCGAAGGCCCAGCACATGTCGAAGTCCACGAGATCTTCGAGCACGAGACGCTCGCCTCGTGGATTGTCGATCCCGCAAGGCAGCGAGCGGGCGAAGGACATGAAGGTGTCAGCGTCGACGCTGAACGCCACACCGGTCTGTTGCGGAACCAGCGGATGTGCGTCGGTGGCCTCGAACAGCGCCAGCATCGTGCGGCCACCGTCCGCCGAGATCTGGAGCGGACCGCCCTCGAACCCGGTGGCCCAGAAGTCGTACGCTTCGACCGGCTCGAAGCCCAGATGCTCTGCGTACCATCTCGCGGCCTGCGCCCGATCCGGCACGCGGATGTGGACATGGTCGAGCCGTCCCATTCGGAACTTCGAACGCCCCGCTTCCATGGCACCAACATAGGTGCCGGACGGATGTGCTCGGCTCGGATTTTGGCTTGGAGATGTCGGGTGGAGACGGGGGCCCGCACAGGTAGCTCTGGAGCGAACCGACGCCCTGCGCACGCGCGAGGTTCCTCGAAGCGCGGCTGTCGTCCCCGCATCCCGACTTGCGGCCGGATTACACGGCCGTAGTCACACTTGAAGACCGGATTCGACCTGGAACAACTGATTGCGCCCGGGCTGGGCGTCCCGTACCTTTAGTGCGCCGGATACCGCAGCCGGCAAACTCCATGAAAAGGGGGCGGATATGAGAGGACGTCGGATGACGACGGTAGTGGCGGCGACAGCCGGCGCTGCGCTGTTGTCCTTGACCATGGTGTCGGCGTTGTCGCAGACGATGAGCGCGGCCGCGACGACGGGACAGCAACCCGGAGCAGCGAGCGCCGGCCACCGGATCGGTGACGCGCCAGCGTCCAGTACGGTCAACTTCAGCTTGGTGCTCAACCTGCGTGACGCGGCCGGAGCCGCCGCGCTGGTCAAGTCGGTCAGCGACCCGGCCAGTAGCAGCTACCGGCACTACGTGACGACCAAGCAGTGGGAGGCGCAATTCTCCCCGAGCGCCAGCGAGGTGAACCAGGCGCAGAGCTGGTTGAAGTCCGAGGGCTTCCAGCGTTGGCACCGTCCCGGCGGACCGGATCATCGTGCCCGCCTCGGGCACGGCGGCCCAAGTCGAGAAGGCGTTCGGAGTCGGCCTCGGAGAGTACAGCTCCGCCGGGAAGACGCTGCGCGAGGCGGACAGTCGAGTGAACGTCCCCGCGTCGATCGCGAGCGTCGCCGGTGGGGTCATGGGCATCAATCAGATCGCCGCCCAGCCGGCAGCGTTAGAGCCCCCGCCCGGTGCCTTCATCACCGCCCCTCCTTGTTCCACTGACTTCGGGGGGAAGACCAAGACCACGACCTACGGCGACCAGAACCCCGGTTACCCGGACACGATGCCGGACACGGTCTGTGGGTACGTAGGCACCCAGCTGCGATCGGCCTACGACATCCCGGCGTCCGACACCGGCTCGGGCGCGACGGTCGCGATCGTGGATGCATACGACTTGAAGACCATGGCGTCCGACGCGACCCACTACTTCAACACCAGCGACCCGAGTGCCCCGTTCGCCGCCGCGGACTACACGGCCATCAACCAGGGCCCGTTCGACCAGCAGAACGTCTGCGGCAACTGGGGCGACGAGCAGGCCATCGATGTCGAGTCGTCGCACAGCTTGGCCCCGGACGCGCACATCCTCTACGTGGGTGCCCAAGACTGCTTTGACCAAGGCCTCTTCAACGCCGAGCAGACGGTCGTCGACGGACACCTGGCCAATGTGATCAGCAACTCCTGGGGAGACGACGCCGGCGACCTCTTGACGGACGCCGCGACGAAGACCGCCTACGACGACCTGTTCCAACTGGCCGACACGACCGGCATCGGGATCCAGTTCTCTTCGGGCGACAACGGCGACAACTTCGACCTGGTCGGGTTCTCCTCAGCCGACTACCCCGCGGAGAGCCCGTACGTCACCTCGGTCGGGGGGACCTCACTCAAGTTCGGTGCCAGCACCAGCACGATCAACTCGTACGGGTGGTCCACCGGCAAGTCGAACAAGTGCGAGGCAAACGTCGCTCCGTTCCTACAGGGCTGCAACAAGAGCAACTTCGGTACCTGGCTGCCCGCCGGCTACGACGGATCGTCAGGAGGCTTCACCAGCTACAACTACAGTCAGCCGTGGTACCAGAACGGAATAGTCCCGACCGCGCTGTCCGAGCGCAACGCGGCCATCGATGGCCCCGTGCCGATGCGGGTCGAACCCGACATCTCGCTCGATGCCGACCCGGCGACGGGCTTCCTGATCGGCCTGACCGAGGCGTTCCCGGACGGGTCGGCCAAGTACGGCACGACTCGCTACGGGGGTACCAGCCTGGCCTCCCCGATACTGGCCGGCATCGTGGCCGACATCGACCAGGCCGGAGGGGTGGCAGCCGGGTTCCTCAACCCGACCGTGTACCACGTCAGCCAGACGACTCACACTGCTGCTCGCGAACGTCCCGGTCGCCCAGTACCAGGTCCAGTTCCGCAACGACTACGTGAGCCAGCTCTTCGGGCAGGGCACCGGACTGGATCACTCGGTGCGGATCATCGGCGCCTCCCTCGAAGAGGAGTATTGCGACGGCACGAACAACTGCGTGACCCGACCCGATACCCAGTCAGCCGGGCCCGGCTACACCAGCCTCACCGGCCTCGGGACTCTGGGCCCGAACTTCGTCGCGGACGTTGCCAAGGCGTCGTAACCGTCACGAACAACAGCAAGGCGAACGGGCCGGTCCATCGAGGGCCGGCCCGTTCGGCGTTCAGAGCCGATCGGATCGGAGAGAGCGGCGCGGGTCGGCCGCCAATGTCGAAGCCCCGAACCTCTTCCCAGTGCGGCTGGCCCCACGAAAGCCTCGAGGGGAGAGCATCCGGAGCCGCCCGGACTAAGTCCTTGCGACGCGCCATCCCTAGGAGCTGTACGAGCCTTCAATACGGCGGGCGCAGGTCCGAGAACATCGGGAAGTGGCGGACATTTCGTGTGAGCAAGCGTGATCCATTGCGGATGGCGGTGGCCGCGATCGCGAGGTCGGCACTGTCGATCGTGTGATGGCTGGCGAGCCATTGCCGGCCCAGCGCGCCTGCTTCCTCGGCCACGTCGGCATCAACTGAATGCCACACCAGGGTGTTCAGGAGCGACCGAGTACCGCCTTCCTCATGTCGTCGCATGCGGACAGGATTTCCAGGCGGGTGATCTCACTGGCATGCAGCGGAGCGACGGCGCGCTCTGCTTCGAGGACTTCTCCGGCGCCTGGGTGACCGCCGAGGTAGTCGATCAACACCGATGTGTCGACCAGTGCGGTCATTCGCCCTCTTGTTCCAGGCGTGATCCTGACCGCATGCGATCGACCCATTCGGCACCATCGATGCCGCGGTCCGCCCATGACCCGAACGCCCGTCGCATGGCGACGAGGTCCTCGTCACCGGATCGCCGCACGCCGTAGACCGTCTCAACAGCCTCTCTGATCAGGGAGGATACAGATCTGCCGGTTCGCGCCGCTTCGGCATCGAGTGCACGGCGTTCCTCGAGAGTCAGTGAGATCTGCGTTCTCAACATCATGTAGTCATACATCACGTTGAGACGGCGGCCGGTTTTGCCGAAATGACCGCTCAATAGGTCCGGGACCGACCTTTCTGTTGGTAGGGCGCTGGCTCCCACACCCCAACAGGGGGGTCTGCCGCCTGTTCACAGGGCATCGCCATGCGCGCCTCACCGCGGTGGTAACCGTTTGTACAAGAAGGAGGACCAGTTGGGTCGACGCAGCCGCCAACGGATTCGCTCCGGATTGCAGCCACCCAGACAACCGCGAGAACACCCGCGCTCGGATGGCATGGTCCGACGGATCGATGACCGGTTCACGGTCGCCCTCGGAAAGTTCGATGCGGGCCAAGGAAGCCTGGCCGGCCCCGAGCTGGCTGCGCTCGTCGGCTGGTGGAATGAAGGGGTCGGTCGAGCGGCGGACGTCACGCCGGGAGTCGTTCCCGCGCTTGTCTGCTCGTACCTGTGCGGCGAGATGGATCAGGCTTGGGAGCGAGGCTGGCAGCCGGCCGATCTTCATCGGGTTGTGACCCGCCGAATGGGCGCGAACCATGTGCATCTTGCTGTCGGAGCCATTGCCGAGAACTCCGAAATGTACCGATTGCGCGTCAACCCGTGCTCCCATCCTGGATGGAGCAGCTCGACGAGATCGGAGCCATCCTTCGCTGGGGCCCGGCGAACGACCACCTCGCAGACTTTGCGACTGAGAGAAATCTCAGCCGTGAGGTGCTCTTGAAAACTGCCTTCGAACTGATCGTGATGCTGCATCACCTGCCTCCGATACCACTTCTCGTACCGCCGCCTTCCCAGTGGGACCGTTCAGCCGCCCTTGATGCTGCAATGGCGTGGCAGCGGGAGGCTCGACCGACAGAGGTTCGCTACCTCGAGCGCATCCGCGCGCTCCTCGCCAAAGCCGAATCCACGGAGTTTCCTGAAGAGGCGGACGCCCTCACGACGAAAGCCCAAGAGCTCATGACGCGACATGCGATCGACGACGCTCTTCTCGTCGCTCACGGTGCCGGACGGAGTGCTGGGGAACAACCGTCGGCGACGCGAATCGGTATCGACGACCCGTACGCTCAGGCCAAGGCCATTCTGCTGGCTCTGATCAGCGAGGCATCTCACTGCCGCTCCGTCTGGAGCAAGAACTTCGGATTCTCGACCGTCTTTGGATACGCCGGAGATCTCGTATCCGTCGAGCTGCTCCATACCTCTCTGCTCCTTCAGGCCGGGAACGCAATGGTGCGCGCCGGTGATCGGGGGAATCGGGCCAGGAGTCGCTCGTTTCGGCGATCATTCCTCCTCGGGTTCGCGATCCGCATCGGCAAACGACTCGAAGAGGCCGCCAGTGCCGTCGTTGCTGATGCGGTCGAGGAACAAGGGAGTTCTTTTCTTCCAGTGCTCGCGGAGCGTTCGTCCCGGGTAGAAGAGCTCCGCAAGGAGGCGTTCCCGGAGTTCGCCGAAAAACGGGTCACGATGGGGGACTGGTCTGGTTGGGTCTCCGGTGTCGCGGCAGCCGATGCTGCCGTCATAACACACGGACCGGCGATCCAGGAGAAGGCGACCGCCTGACGTTGAAGGCAAATCGGCGACATTCGACGTCGTTCCCTGGCACCGGTCCCCTGGGAGGCCTGCTCGGACTTGCCTACTGGCAGCTGCTTCGGCCGCTCCACTTCCTTGTCTTCCGGGTGATGACCCGAAGCCTGGTGCGAAGGACTGCCGGGACGACGCACGAGCCGGCGTTCGGTACTGGGCCGGAGATCGATGCCGCGCAGACGTGAGGCAGAAGTCGGGTCACCGTCCCCGCGTCGTCCGGCGACCTCATGGCCGGCGGCGCCGTTCACCCGACCCGTGACCCGTTCTCACCCTTCGGACGGGTCGTCGTCCTGGCGCGAGTCGGAGTCGGGTGCCCGCCGGTCGCGGCCGGGCCGCGGCGGAGGCGCTCGCGCGCCTCGGCGGGTGAGTCCGCGTACGGCTCGGTCGTCGCGACGAAGTCACGCACGAGGTCGGCCAGCCTCTCGGGGTCCTCGGACTGCGGGAAGTGCCCGGCGCCCGGGATGATCTCGAGGCGAGCGTGGGGGAGCGCCTCGTGCGTCGCGTAGGCGTGGGAGACGGGGATGATGCGGTCGTGCTCACCCCAGACGATGAGCATCGGAATCCGCTCGGTCAGGTACAGGCGCTCGTTCGCCCCGACCGCTTGACCACCCGGCTCAATCACCGAGCGAGTGGTCCGGACGAAGGCGCGCCGGGTCTCAGGGTCGATGAGCGACCGGTAGGCACGCCAGCCCTCGAGGACCGAGGCGTTCTGCATTCCGACGCGACGGCGCGAGACGCGCCACCCGGTCGCCGAGGTCCCTGACGAACGAGGGAAAGAGGAGCGGCATGACCACGTCCGCTCCGGGGATGGCGAGGAGGCGGAGGACCCAGCTCACGTCCTGACCGAGGCCACCGGAGTCGACGAGGACCAGGCGCTCGATGCGTTCTGGGAACTGGTACGCGAACTGGAGCGCCACGCCTCCGCCGTAGGACTGGCCGACGAGCGTCACCCGTTCGATCCCGAGCACATCGAGCAGGTCACGCGTCCAGCTGGCGAGGTTGCCGAGCGAGTAGTCGCCGGGCGGTTTCGCGGAGTGGCCGTGACCGACGAAATCGGGCGCGAGGACCGTGAAGTCGCTCTGGAGCCGGGACATGACCGGTATCCAGGTGAGCGAGCTCCCCGCGATGCCGTGCAGGAACAGAAGCGCCGGCCCCGAGCCGCCACGGCGGAAGCCGACGTCATACCCGTGGATGGAGACGTATTGGAGCGGGAAGTCGAGGTCTTCCTCGTCCTCGAGCAGGAGGTCCTGGGCGGCCCCGTCGGCGAATGGTCGGCGATCAGTCACGTTCAGGGCGCCTTCATCGACGCCTTTCTACTCGCTGCCTTTTCGGGGCCGGACTTCTTGGCCGTTGCACGCTTGGTGCCTGCAGCGTGCGCTCGAGCCTTCGCGCCCGACGGGGTCTTCGAGGTGGTGACCCGGCCACGGGCTCCGGCGCCGTCCCGGGCCCGCTGGTGTGTCGCGGCTCGCTTCGTCGCCTTGCGACCGGCGACGTGCGCACGGTCCGCCGGTTCGTTGAACGCAGTCACGATCTCCTTGACCATCCGACGCTGGCCCTTGATCACGCGTTCGGCGAAGTCGAATACGTCGTCCACAATGTGCTCCAGGTCTATGGAGACCGGCGGCACCACCCGCGTGGTCCCCCGGTCGATGCCGTCGACCAGCTGACGGCTGGCATGGAGCAACTCCTTCTCGGCACGCTCGATGATCTGATCGACCCGCTCACGCAAGTCCTTGGACTGAGCCATGATCCGTCCTTTCTCGCTCGCATGCGCTCGCATTGCGCGCGTGGTCCTCGTCCGTTCCCTGCCTCGTCCATGCTCGCCCCTCCGGGATCGGGCGGGAAGAGGAGAGGCGTCCCACTTGCACCACCGGTTCCTCTCGAGGCGCTCACTCGATTCGGGTTGTCGCCCGGTCCCCTTCGCGATCCGCTTCTGGCTCGTTCCGAGAGTGCCCGCGGCGCTCGGCCGCCTCAATCACTTCGTCGAAACCCTGATGGAGACACGTCTTCATGAGCGGCGGGTCGGGGACGGCGGCCCGGTCGATGGCGAGCCCGATGCTCAGCCGGCCGGCCATGGTCACGAGGCCCGCGTTGAGCGCGGCACCGGCGGTCGGCGCGAAGGCGAGGAACGACTCGATCTTCGCTCCGGCGAAGTAGGTATCGGCCGGGGGCCCGGGGACATTTGTCGCCGTGAAGTCGACCCCCATCAGCATCGAGGAGAAGATCCGGACGACCAACGGCGGCGGGAGCCGGTTGAGGGCCGTGGTCAAAAAGTCGCTCACCGGCAGGGCCGGGCTGTGTTTCCACCTGCGCAGCATTCCCGGAACTCGGTCGAGGTAAGCGTCCGCGCCGTCGAGATCGGCCGGAAGCGTGAACCGGGCCGGGACGAACCGGTTGGTTTCGAGCGGATCGCCCGGGTGACGGGTGCTGATGGGCATGAGGGCGCGCAGCGAGGGAGCCCGTCGCCCATGGTGCTCGTGATAGACGGACAGGCCGCGGAGCAGACTGGCGACGAAGAGGTCGTTGAGCGTGAGGCCAGCCCCCCGAGCGGCGCGGCGGAGATCGACCCCGACGAGGTCCACCGTCTCGAAGGCACGGTCGAGTCCCCGTCCCCGCATCAATGACGACAGCGGCGTCGGGGACGGGGTCACGAGGGCAGCGGAGTCGACCATACCGTCGCGCCACCGGCCAACCGACGCAACGGGACTCTGCAGCGTCTGCCGCGCCGCTCCGAGCACGCCGCGGGGGACTCGCTCGATCCCGTGGAGCACGCCGGTGAGGGCCGCGTTCGGCCAGATGTCCGAGCGCCCGTGCCGTCGCGAGTTGTCATGTTTCGAGACCACCCGAGTGATGTCGGACGGCGCCGATCGCCTGCCGTCCTGCCCCATGCCCGCGTCGCTCTCCCGTGACGCGTCGAGAACGCTCCCGACGACCGCCAGACCACCGACGCCGTCGATGACCGAGTGGTGCACTTTGATGATGAGCGCGGCCCCGCCTTCGGCCATCCCGTCGACGAGCACCGCCTCCCAGAGCGGACGAGCCGTGTCGAAGGGCCGTCCTGCCATCGATTGGGCGAGGTCGAGCACGACTCGGAGGTCGCCGGGGAACGGAGCCCTCACATGGATGAGGTGCGAGCCGACGTCGAAGCCCCGAACCTCCTCCCAGTGCGGCCGGCCCCACGGAAGGCTCGACGGGACCACGACCGAACGGAAGTGCAGCCCATACCCGCAGAGGAGATCGAACTTCCCGAGCACCGCCTCGTACGAGGGGCTGCGGTCGAGCACGGCGATCGCGACGATGGTCGAACGGAGGAGAGGGTCCTGGTCCAGCGCCCAGAGGATGGCATCCGCATCGCGCATCGGCGTACCTCTCAGGCTCCTCGTGTGGGCCACGGCCCTCTCATCGGCAGGTTGCACTTCGCCCTCATCGGCGGCAGGTTGCACTTCGCCCTCATCGGCGGCAGGTTGCACTTCGCCCTCATCGGCGGCAGGTTGCGCTCTCTCGGCCGGGTCGTTCGTCACGGATGTCGTCGCGTACGAGGTTCCCATAGACGCAGTGTGCGCTCCACCCGTCCGCCCGACTAGGCCCGAAGGTCCGCAGCCGCCTGGACGAAATCCCTGCGACGCCGCATCCGGAGGAGCTCCCGAGTCTTCAACAGGGCGGGCGGGTGCGGTGCAGGTCCGCGAACATCGGGAAGTGCGGACAATTCGGATGAGCAAGCGTGATCCCTTGCGGATGGACTGCTCTCAAGGCATACCGAGGCCGCCTGGGAAAGAACCCGCACAGACGTCCTCGCACCAGGTCCAGAGTCGAGCGCCATCATCAATAGCGCTGACAGTGCGTGTACGAGGGAGCCGGTGCTCGGTCCGCAGTCGCCGGTCATGGAAGAAACCCTCGGTGAGAGCAGGATGGTCGATGGTGGCCTGGCGGACTCCACCTGCAGCGAGCCAGGCGGCGGTGTCAGCGCCCTGGTCGGCGGTTCGCAGCAGCGGCCCGAGCCGGGAAAAGGAGGGGAGGCCCGCGGCGAGGCCTGGAGTGTCGACCCACCCAGGGTGGCATGCGTAGCTGGCCACGCCCGAGGGGCAGAGCCGTCGGGACCATTCGTGGGACAGGACCACCTGTGCGCGTTTGGCGCGTGCGTACGCCCGAACTCCGTCGTAGTGGTCGGGACGGCTCACCAGATTCTCGAGATCGAAGCGCTGGGTGTACATGCCGCCGGACGAAACGGTCACGATATTGGCCGCACCAGCCTCGAGAAGAGGAGCCAGCATCGCGGTGAGGCGGAAGGGGGCGACCACGGCCGTCGCCACCGTCATCTCCATGCCGTCGGCCGCGGTGCGGTAGTCCGCGGACAGCGCCCCGGCGGCGTGCACCAAACCGTGCAGTCGGTCGTGCCGCGCCGTGATCCGGGAGCAGAGCGTGGCGACGGCGTCCGGGTCGGTCACGTCGATGATCGCACTCTCGGCCCGTCCGCCGGCTGCCCGGACGGAATCGGCGCTGGCCTCCGTACGGGCCTCGTCGCGTCCCACCACCCACACCTCGGCCCCGAGCCGGCCCAGGCGTCGGGCTACGGCGGCGCCGATTCCCGACGAGGCCCCGGTGACGACGTGGACACGGCCGGCCTGACGGGGCGGGTCCGGCCAAGGCTCGAGACGGGAGCGGATGGCATAGCCAGCTCGGCTGAAGCTGCCGACCACCGATGTCTCGAGGGCGCGGTCCGCCAGCTCGACGAAGGCTCGCGTCGCGTTCACCCGAGCGTTGACCGCAGCCCCTCGGCGGCCCGTTCGCCGATGGCCTGGAACCAGCGGGCAGCGAACGACGCCAAAGGACGGAGGACCCCCCTCGGCTCGAGGACTGCGCTGTAGCGCACCACCGCCCCGTCGAGTGCCGGCTCGACAGTGATGGTGTCAGTGGAGCGGGCCAAGGGGTGCTCGGCGCGAAGGACGACCCTGTGCGGTCGCTCCATCTCCAGCACCCGGTAGTCGAACGTCGCCGTCACGCCACCCATGGGTATCCCGAGGCGGTATACGGATCCCACCCGGGGCGGCCCCGTTTGCAGCGCCTCGCCTCGCGTCACGCCCGGGTCCCACTCCGCGGCATTCGAGAAGGTGGCCAGGTAATCGAACGTCTCGGCCGGTGGCCAAGTGCTGTGGACGGTTGCGCAGTACGTCGCCATGAGGTCCTCCTCTGCTCCCCCCTTCAATGTCTTTCTCCGTCTTTTCTCTTTCTTGCCCTGCGAGGTCGATCTCGGCCCCGTGTGGTAGTTTAGTGCTAAATAAGAAGAAGGGCCAGGAGAGAACGCATTGCGCATCGCCATCATCGGAAGCGGGATCGTGGGCATGACCGCGGCACACCTGTTGCAGCACGACCATGACGTCCACCTTTTCGAGATGGAGGACCGACCCGGTGGGCATGCCAACACCGTGGAGCTGAACGTGGGCGGCCGGGAGGTGGCAGCCGATACCGGTTTTCTCGTCTACAACGAGCGCACCTACCCTCGCTTCACCAGGCTGCTCGCACGGCTCGGAGTGGGCACGCACCCGAGCGATATGAGCTTCAGCTTCAGCGACCGCGCCAGCAGCCTCGAGTGGCGGGGAAGCTCGCTGAACACCGTGTTCGCCCAGCGCGCCAATGTGGTGCGCCCACGCTTTCTCGCCATGCTGGCCGATGTCGCTCGCTTCAACCGGATGGCACGTCGCCTGATCACGGAGCCGTACGACCCCTCGGTGACCCTGGCCGAGATGCTGGCCGGGACGACATGGTCGCAGGGGTTCATCGACTGGTACCTCGTCCCCATGGGCTCGGCCATCTGGTCGGCCGATCCGGCCACGTTCACCCGCATCCCGGCGCGCACGTTCGCCGAGTTCTTCAACCGCCACGGCCTGCTCGCGTTGGCGCGATCAGCCGCAGTGGCGGACGGTCACCGGCGGATCCGCCCGCTATGTCGAGAAGCTCGTCGCCCCGCTCGAGCGGCGCGGGCGCCTGCACCTGGCAACGCCGGTCGCGAAGGTTCGCCGTGACGCTGGCCGGGTCGAGCTCGCTGACCGAGGGCGGTCCTGCCGTCTTCGACCACGTGGTGCTCGCGGTCCACAGCGAGCAGGCACTCGAGCTGCTGGCGGATCCGACCGAGGAGGAACAGGCCACTCTCGGCTGCATCCGCTACCAGAGGAACCGAGCGACACTTCACACCGACATCCGGTTGATGCCGGCCAATCGCCGGGTGTGGGCGGCCTGGAACTATCTGCGGCCGGAGGAAGGCTCCCGGCACGCCACCCTCACCTACTACCTCAACCGACTGCAGGGCCTCGACCTCGACCAGCCCGTCCTCGTCACCCTCAACCGCGACGACGAGATCGACCCGGACCTCGTCGTGCGCCGGTTCGACTACGCCCACCCCGTCATCGACCGCGACGCGGTGCTCGCACAGTCCCAGCAGTTGGCACTCAGCCGTGGGGACGTGTCGTACTGCGGCGCCTACTGGGGCTACGGCTTTCACGAAGACGGCGTCAACAGCGCCATTGCGGTGTGTGAACGCTTCGGGGTCTCGATGTGACTCACGCCCCCGCCCCCGCTGCTGCGAAGCGCCCTCTACGAGGGAGTGGTCAGCCACCACCGGACGGAGCCGGAGCATCGGTTCACGCAGCGGGTGGCCCTGCCCCTCCTCTTCACCGACGAGCTATATGAGGCCGGCCGCCTCCATCCGCTCGTGCATCTCGACCCGGACCGGCCGCCACGGCGACATCATGCCGTTCGTCTGTTGCGCTCGGATTTCGTCACCCCCCACGACGTGCCGATTGAACAGGCGGTGGCCGGCCGGGTCGAGGCCGCAGGAGGGAAGGTGCGAGGACCGGTCGCGGTGCTCGGCCACGTCCGCACGTGGGGGTGGGTGTTCAACCCACTGACCCTGTACTACTGCTTCGACGAGACTGGTCGCAGCGTCGAGTGGACCGTGCTGGAGGTCACGAACACGCCATGGCAGGAGCGCCACTGCTACGTGATCGGGCCTCCCGGCCGCCACCAGATGGCGAAGGCCATGCACGTGTCACCTTTCCTCCCCATGGAGGCGGTGTACGACGTGCGCTACTCGGCCCCCGGAGAGCGCCTCTCGGTCCACTTCGACGTGCGGGCCACCGACTCGCGTCACCGACTGCTCACCGCGTCCATGCAACTGCACCGACGGCCGCTCGACCGCCGAGCATTCGATCGCCTTCTCTGGCGTCGTCCGGCCATGACCACACGGGTGTCGGCCGGTATCTACGCGTGCGCGGCGCAGTTGGCCTCACACGGGGCGGCGTTCCACCCGCATCCTGAAGATCGCGTCCCCGCGGCACTAGGACGTGTTCCCGAGGCAACGGGAGGATCCCATGGCTGACGTGGCCACGACGGTCCTGCTCAACCTGCTCCGGCGAACGGGTCGCTCCGGCGAGGGCACCCTGCGGCTGACCGGTTCGGCCGTGCCGGTGCCCGGGGCCTTCGTGTCCGGATCGGGGGACCCGGACGTGACCGTGCGCGTCCACGACCGCCGCGCCTTCGGTGCCGTCCTGGGCCGGGGATCAGTGGGCCTCGCCACCAGTTACCGGGACGGCTGGTGGGACGCCGACGACCTGACCGGCTTCGTTCGGATCCTGTCCCGGCGGACGGCGGGCATGCGGCGGGTGCTCGACGGTGTGGCGCACCGGGCCGGGATCCCCCTCGCCACCGCACAGCGCCTGCGGCCGCCGTCGAAGGCCGACGATCGACGTCACGTCGGCGCTCACTACGACCTGTCGAACGAGTTCTTCTCCCTCATGCTGGATCCCACCATGGCCTACTCGTGCGCCTACTTCGAGCGTCCCGGGATGTCCCTCGAGGAGGCGCAGCGGGCCAAGTTCGACATGCTGGCGACGAAGCTCGCGCTCTCAGCCGGCGACGAGGTGATGGAGATCGGGACCGGCTGGGGTGGTCTCGCCGTCCACCTGGCCGAGCGCTACGGCTGCCACGTCACCACGACCACCATCTCCGCCGAGCAGAGTCTGCACGCGGAGCGAGTGGTGAAGGAGCGGCATCTGGAGGACCACGTGACCGTGCTCGGGTGCGACTACCGCGACCTCGCCGGCAGCTACGACGCACTGGTGTCGGTCGAGATGATCGAGGCGGTGGACTGGCGCCGCCACGACGAGTTCTTCGCTGCGTGCGATCGACTTCTGCGACCGGGTGGGCGGATGGGTTTGCAGGCCATCATCATCGAGGAGGGGAGCTACGAGCGAGCACGGCTGCACGACGACTTCATCCGAAAGCTGGTGTTCCCGGGAGGCACCCTTCCCTCACTGGGCACGATCATCGCTTCGCTGGCTCGGACCTCGGACCTTCGGCCGGTCGATCTCCAAGACATCGGTCCGCACTATGCCGAGACGCTTCGACGGTGGCGGTCGAACCTGGCGGCGTCCGAGGCAGAGGTGGCCGCCCTCGGATTCGCCGACCCGTTCAGGCGGCTGTGGGACCTGTATCTCTGCTACTGCGAGGCAGCATTCGAGGAGCAGCACATCTCCGACGTCCAGTTGGTCCTGGCCAAGCCGCGTTCGCCGGTGAGATCCGGGTACCTCCGCCCGAGCGGGTGATGGCGGCCGCAACGACCGCGTCGATCGGTCAGGAACGTTCGCCGTACAGAGCGTCGACCGCTGCGACGAGTGCCGTCGCGTCGGTTCCGGCCCACCGCGCACCCAGGCGAGCGGCGTGAGCGGCGTCCGCGACGCCCGCACCTCCGACGAGGACCGGAACCGCCGGCGTGTTCTCGTGGATCGCCCGGACGATCGCTCGCACCGCCCGGTCGTGGTTGCCGGCGGTCACCCCGATGGCGGCGGTCAGCGGGCTCTCGACTTTGGAGACGGCCGCGGCGAAGGCGTCAACCGGCACGTCGGCACCGAGGTCGACGACGTCGTAGCCCCGTCCCCGGAGCACGTTCGTCGCCAGCGCGGTCGGGAGGCCGTGACGCTCACCGGGCGGGGTGCCAAGCACGACGGTGCCGCGTTTGACACCTCGACGGGCGAAATGCGGGCCAAGTCGGCCGACCAGCCGCAGGGCGACCGAGGTGGCGCGATGCTCGTCATCGACCGTGAGTTCCCCGCTCTGCCAACGCTCGCCGACGATGCGCATTGCTGGACCGACGACGTCGACCACCACCTCTTCGGGAGTGGCACCTCGGGCCAGCGCCGTCTCGACCAGCGCCCACGATCCGGCTTCGTCCCCCGCGATCAACCGGTCGACGAGGCGCCGGCAAAGCTCGGTCCGCGAGAGGCCGCGTGCTTCGGCGGCGAGACGTCCCGGCGTGCCGGCACTCGCCATCACGGCGCGCAGATCGGCCGGATCGACCTGCCACTGGCCGCCGACGCGGTGAGCCGGGAGGCGGCCGGTCCGCACATACCGGTAGGCGGTCATGTAGTGGACCCCGAGGCGGTCGGCGGCCTCCTGCAGGGTGACGGCAGCTGCCATGGAGCTCCCAATGGTTGAGTTGGATTCAGCACTAAAATACCTCCGAGACGGGGCGCGAGAATCCGACGTCACGCTGGCCGTCGTGGGAGCAAGCGGCTACGTCGGCCGGCTGCTCTGCCGCCGGCTCGCCACCGCAGGCCATCGGGTGATCGGTTTGGCCCGGAACGCCGAGTCCCTGACGGGCGTGCAGGGGTTGGAACGGGTGTCGGTGGACGTGGCGGACACAGCCGCCTGCGCCGAAGCACTGGCCGGAGCCGAGGTGGCCTACTACTTGGTGCACGCCATGGCCGGGGGCGCCGGATTCGCCGAGCGGGACCGGGTCACGGCCCGGGCCTTCGGCGAGGCG
Organism: uncultured Acidimicrobiaceae bacterium; assembly: GCA_963824445.1. Classification (GTDB taxonomy): domain Bacteria; phylum Actinomycetota; class Acidimicrobiia; order Acidimicrobiales; family RAAP-2; genus Bog-473. The sequence goes on from CAWGPG010000010.1 coordinate 25,790, forward strand.
GCTCAGCGGGCGGGGGTGCGACGCATCGTGTACCTCGGAGGTTTGGGCGACGGGTCACTGTCGCCCCACCTGGGCAGCCGTCAGGAAGTCGGTGACATTCTCCGCGAGTCGGGTGTCGAGGTCGTGGAACTACGAGCGGCCGTCATTCTCGGGGCAGGCAGCATTTCCTACGAGATGCTGCGCTCGCTGACCGAGCGGCTGCCGGTGATGGTGTGCCCGCGGTGGGTGACCACGCACATCCAGCCGCTCGCCGAGGCCGACCTGTTGGCGTATCTGGAGAGAGCACCGTGGGTGCCGGCCGGCGTGTACGAGTTGGGCACGGCGGACGTCACGACGTACCAGGACCTCATGCACACCTACGCCGAGGTTCGGGGCCTCACCCGCCGGCGCATCGTCACCGTCCCCGTGGTCACTCCCCGCTTGTCATCGCTCTGGGTTGATGCGGTCAGCCCAGTGGACAAGAAGGTGAGCCATCCCTTGGTGGAGAGCCTCGTCGCCGAGGTCGTGGTGGGTGATCCGGAGCGGACGGCAGCGGCATTCCGCTTCCGGCCCATGACGGTGCGCCAGGCGGTGCGTGCCGCGATGGACGGAGAGGCGGCCACCGTCTCGACCGGGCTCTTCGATCGCGGCCCCGGCCGCTCGGGAGGGGTCTACACCATGCGCGCGACGGCGGCGCTACCGCCGGCTCGCCTGACACAGGTCCGCGCTGATCTCGAAGGAATCGGCGGAAGCCTGCGCTGGTACCCGATGGCACAGGCGTGGCGGTTACGCATCGCGCTCGGGTGGGCGCTGGGAGAGCGGTTGTCGCTTCAGCGCCCAGACGAGCTACGGGCCGGAGCCCGAGTCGACTGGTGGACAGTGGTGCGCGCCGATCCCGAACACCTCGAGCTGATGGCGACCGAGTGGTGGTTCGGAGAGGGGTGGTTGGGGTGGCGCACCCGAAAGGGCGCGGGCTTGCTGGAGCAAGTTGCGGCCATGCGACCACGGGGCCTGCTCGGACTTGCCTACTGGCAACTGCTCCGGCCGCTCCACTTCCTTGTCTTCCGGGTGATGACCCGAAGCCTGGTGCGAAGGAACTGCGGCGACGACGCACGAGCCGGCGTTCGGTACTGTGCCGGAGATCGATGCCGCGCAGACGTGAGGCAGACGTGAGGTAGAAGTCGGGTCACCGTCCCCGCGTCGTCCGGCGACCTCATGGCCGGCGGCGCCGTTCACCCGACCCGTGACCCGTTCTCACCCTTCGGACGGGTCGTCGTCCCGGCGCGGGTCGGAGTCGGGTGCCTCGCCGGTCGCGGCCGGGCCGCGGCGGAGGCGCTCGCGCGCCTCGGCGGGTGAGTACGCGTACGGCTCGGTCGTCGCGACGAAGTCACGCACGAGGTCGGCCAGCCTCTCGGGGTCCTCGGACTGCGGGAAGTGGCCGGCGCCCGGGATGATCTCGAGGCGAGCGTGGGGGAGCGCCTCGTGCGTCGCATAGGCGTGGGAGACGGGGATGATGCGGTCGTGCTCACCCCAGACGATGAGCATCGGAATCCGCTCGGTCAGGTACAGGCGCTCGTTCGCCCCGACCGCTTGACCACCCGGCTCAATCACCGAGCGAGTGGTCCGGACGAAGGCGCGCCGGGTCTCAGGGTCGATGAGCGACCGGTAGGCACGCCAGCCCTCGAGGACCGAGGCGTTCTGCATTCCGACACGACGCGCGAAACGCGCCACCCGGTCGCCGAGGTCCCTGACGAACGAGGGAAAGAGGAGCGGCATGACCACGTCCGCTCCGGGGATGGCGAGGAGGCGGAGGATCCAGCTCACGTCCTGACCGAGGCCACCGGAGTCGACGAGGACCAGGCGCTCGATGCGTTCTGGGAACTGGTACGCGAACTGGAGCGCCACGCCTCCGCCGTAGGACTGGCCGACGAGCGTCACCCGTTCGACCCCGAGCACACTCAGCAGGTCACGCGTCCAGCTGGCGAGGTTGCCGAGCGAGTAGTCGCCGGGCGGGTTTCGCGGAGTGGCCGTGACCGACGAAATCGGGCGCGAGGACCGTGAAGTCGCTCTGGAGCCGGGACATGACCGGTATCCAGGTGAGCGAGCTCCCCGCGATGCCGTGCAGGAACAGAAGCGCCGGCCCCGAGCCGCCACGGCGGAAGCCGACGTCATACCCGTGGATGGAGACGTATTGGAGCGGGAAGTCGAGGTCTTCCTCGTCCTCGAGCAGGAGGTCCTGGGCGGCCCCGTCGGCGAATGGTCGGCGATCAGTCACGTTCAGGGCGCCTTCATCGACGCCTTTCTACTCGCTGCCTTTTCGGGGCCGGACTTCTTGGTCTGTCCATCGACTTCTCATTACGGGCTCTACAGGGACTCTATGCTTTATAGGTGGTGAAACAGGGTGGTGAAACAGGGTGTGTTTCTAGTAGTGAAAGTGGTAGCATGAATCGAGAGACACGACCGGAGGCCATCTGAATGCCAGCAACGACGCCGACAGGGATACGGAGACGGACACCAACCACCGACGCCCATCAGAAGTCCGTCGCCTTCGAGGTGGCCGACGTCGCTCGATACCTCCAGGACGCCCTCGGCCAGAAGCTCGTGGCCTACATGGCTGGGGTGGCGGACCCAAAGCGGGTCGGTCGCTGGGCGCAGGGTGTCCAGGCTCCCCGGGACGAGGCAGAGCGCCGTTTGCGCGCCGCCTTCCAGATCTTTCACCTGCTGCTCTCCGAGGAGAGCGCCCATGTCACCCGGGCGTGGTTCATCGGAATGAACCCTCAGCTCAATGACGACTCTCCCGCCGATGCCATCCGCGAGGGTCGCCTCAAAGAGGCATTGGCCGCCGCCAAGGCATTCATCGCGGGCGGATAGCCGTGGCCCGAGGGCCAGCGGAGGTCGCACCACCACACGCGGGACTGTGGCGTGTCGCCCGTGGGGACAACCCGCTTGCGGTCCACGTCGACGGGACGGGCAATCCGGTCACAGGAGGGAACCGTTTCGACCCGGTCAGCCTGCGCTACGGCGTGCTGTACTTCGGCAGCGACCTCCAGACGTGCTTCGGCGAGACGCTGGCTCGCTTCCGTCCGAAGTTGGAGCTCCTCGCGTTGGTCCGCCAGGAATGGGAAGAGCGCGGTTTCATGGCGATCGGGGCCGTGGCCGCAGATTGGCGCCAACGGCGAAGCGCGGTGCGCGTACGCCTGCCGACCGGTCTTCGGTTTCTCGATGTCGAATCGCCACAGACGCACCAAGTCCTGCGCCGCGAACTGGCCTTGGGTCTCTCCTCTCTCGGTCTCAGTGATCTGGACGTCGCCGCGGTTCGAGGTCCCGACCGCCGCGTCACGCAACTCATCTCGGAGTGGGCCTACATGGCGGAGGCAGAAGAGGGGCCCCGATACGTCGGCATCCGATACCAGTCGAGAATTCGAAGCGAATGGGAGTGCTGGGCCGTCTTCGACGACGAGGACCTCGAGATCGAGGTTCTCGAGACGCTGCCGATCACCACGGACATGCCTGCTTTGATCGAGGTGGCTGAGCTGTTCGACCTACAGGTCTTTTGAGGGCTGGATATCCCGTTCATACGGCATCGCCCTACACGCTCACCGCGACGGTGTCTGCCCGACGTTGAACGGTGCTAACGCGGCCTCCGGCGGCCTCCTTCTTTCATCAGCTCGTCGAACTTCTCCCAATGCATGCGGTAGCGGGTCCGGCCATTGCCGGGCAGCCAGTCGATAGAGCCTTTACTGACCTGGAGTTCGCCGAGCTTGACTTCGTCACTCCATACGACGAACGTCACGTCTTGGCGGAGCACCAATCGAGTCGGGAGGTCGATGGTGACGTCGTGCTTTGCCATAGGCAGACGGTAGCCCCGGGCTTCGCACGGGCCGAAGCGGCGACGGGATCCCGCACACGGGATGAGGATCAGGGTGTGAGCTGCAGTCGGGTGCGGCGTGAGAGCGAGAGAGTTCAGTTCGAACCGACCAAGGGGTAGTCGAGGGCGTTCCCGAACGGAAACACCGTGCCGGTGCGATCGAGCAGCCAGTAGCCCTGGCCGGACGGCATGGAGGCGATGGCGACGAATGGCGTCGTCGGAGCCGGATTGGGCGCACCGAGGAACTGCGCATCGCCGCAGGCGGCGAGCCCGCCGTTGTACTTGGGCGGTGACCCGCCAATCCAGAAGCCCTGGTTGTCCGGGACCGGTGCGAGGCCGTCGACAGAAAAGCCGTTGGGATTGATTTGGTAGAGGTTGCACCACGCCGTGGCATCGCCGCCAGGAACGACCTGCCCGTTCTTGCCCAACAGCCAGTAGCCCTTTCCGTCAGGTGTCGGGGTCAGGTCGACGAAGGTCGTTCCTGAATACCCGGTGCCGCTTCCGTAGCTCACGGCGTCACCGAAGGTCAACACTTTTCCGGTGCTCAAGAGAATCCAACCTCCGCCGCCGTCCGACGTGACGGCAACGGAGACGGCGTTGCAATGGACACCGGCCGAGGTCGAGCCGCCCGATGTCGCCCCTTCGGCGACGACTACTCCATCTTCGCCCAGCAAGAAGTATCCGTTCGTTCCCGGTATCGCAGCGATGGAGACGATCGGAGCGGGGGGCAGCGGCTTCGACGCGTTCACCGGTGCATCGCCGTACGACGACACGACACCGTGTGAGCGGACGAGCCAATATCCGCCGCCGTCGCTCGTGCGAGCCATCGCCACGTAGTGGTTGTGGTGGAAGGCGCAGGAAGCGGGACCCTGTGGACCGTGAGGCGATCGGGTCGAGGGTGTCGTGTCGGCGGACAGCACGCGCACGCTCGCGCCGGCTGACACGCCTTGGACGGCGGCGAGGCCAACGGCGGAAGCCAAGGAGGCGACGGCACAGACGACGAATCTGATTCCACGAGCGCCTTGATCGGACCGTCGTCTTGGCGTCGGCGTCCGGAGGGTATTTCTCCGGGAAACCCTCCCGGGCGGTCTCCTCCGTTGGGATCCGTCTGATTCGACGATTCTCAGAAGATGGCCCGGAGCACTTCCCATCATCAACTCCCGTTCGACTTGCGCCCGCATTCGCCAGCCTTGGCCGCCAACAGCTCAGCCGCCATGCCTACGTCGGCTGGCCCAGCGCCATCATGCCGAGAGGTTCGTTCTTCGGTGAGTACGCCGCGGTGCCGACACCCGGCAACGTACTCGATCGGCTGGGCCTACACGGCCGTTCGGATCGCACTGAGCAGCGCCTCGACCCTGTCCACGACCGGAAAGAAGGGCTTTGGTACCCGACGGAGAAGCGCCTTCGAGTCGGCTGCACCGGGTATCGTCCGTCACTACGGACACGACTATCTCCGCTCTGTCTCCCTCGGGGGAGGCTGGAGGCCGGGCTCCTCAAGAAAGCGGAGAGGGCCAGCCCGCGGGCCTCCCCTATGTCCCCGCACTCGATGGGGTGCGGGCCTTTGCCGTCGCGGGCGTCCTCGCGTACCACGGTGGTATCAGCTGGCTCCCCGGTGGCTATTTCGGGGTCGATACCTTCTTCGTTCTCTCCGGGTTCCTGATCACCGCCCTGCTGCTGTCCGAACATCAGCGCACCGGGCGTATCCGACTGGGAGATTTCTGGGCCCGGCGGGCCCGACGGCTGTTGCCGGCTCTGTTCCTGATGCTGATCACGGTCGTGCTCGTCGCGAGGCTGTTTCTCCCGACGGGCTCCTATCCGTCCCTGCGGGGGGACGTGTTCAGTTCAGCGTTCTACTTCGCCAATTGGCATTTCATCGCGCAGGGAGCGAACTACTTCGCCGCGACGGGACCGCCCTCTCCACTGACGCACACCTGGTCCTTGGCCGTCGAGGAGCAGTTCTATCTCGTCTGGCCGCTCCTCGTCGTGGGTGTGCTGGCGCTGTTCAAGCGAATCGGCGCCGTGTTCTGGCTCGCATTGGTGGGAGCACTGGCCTCGGCGGCAGCGATGGCGCTGCTCTTCGCCCAAGGCGCCAACGTGAACCGTCTTTATTACGGCACCGATACACGGGCGCAGTCGATCCTGCTCGGCGCAGCACTCGCCGCCGCCCTCGCTTGGTGCGGACAGCGGGGGATGCTGAAAAACCTCGATGTGCGCCAGCGCCTTACCTTTCTCCTGCTCGGGGTGGCGGGCTTCGCCCTCGAGGCTGTGCTTTGGACAAACCTGCGGGGCACCCAGAACTTCCTGTACCAAGGAGGCTTTCTGATCGCCGCGCTCGGGACGGCGGCGGTGCTGTTGTCGGTTGTCGTCGTCCCCCGCACGATCCTTGCGCGATACCTCGCGTGGTGGCCGCTGGTGTGGCTGGGACGAATCAGTTATGGCGTCTACCTCTGGCATTTCCCGATATTCCTGTGGGTCGACACCGCCCGGACGGGTCTCGGCGGCGCCGAGCTCTTCGTCCTGCGCGTGGCGATCACGCTGGTCGTGGCGGCCGCCTCGTACTACCTGGTCGAGCTGCCGATACGACGCGGCAGCCTGACGCGCGGCCGGATCGCCCGGCTGGTGACGCCCGCCGCGGTTGGTACGGTCGCCATCGTCGCGGTCCTCGGCACCAGTGCGGTATCGAGCTCGTCGGGCCTCGCCATCGCCCCGCCCGGCGGACACGGTGCCGTCGCAGCGCCCGTCGGGAACGGTGCCGTCGCACCTCCGGCCGGGCAGACTCAGGCGGCGACACAGGGAGCATCCGGTGGCGCCACCGCCCCCGTGAGCCGCGTGCTACTCGTCGGGGATTCCATGGCCCAGACGCTCGGCAACGGCATCGAGGGCGCGACGGCACAGCACTACGGGCTCACCGTCGACAACATGGGCACGCCGAACTGCAGCCTCGCGGTGGGTGAATTCCAGATCCAGGACAATCCACCGCAGGAGCCTTCGCCGCCGTGCCAACAGAGTGCCCTCAATCCCGGCTGGCTGACCGACTGGAGCCATGAGGTCCGGCAGTTCCAACCGCAGGTGTCGGTATTCCTCGCCCGGCTCGACATCATGAACCGCGACTTCGGCGGCCAGTGGGTGCACATCGGCGACCCCTCCTACGACGCCTATCTGGAGGGTCAGATGACGACGGCCGTGCAAGTCCTCTCGGCCGGCGGCGGAAAGGTTGTGTTCCTCACCACGCCGTACTACGACACGGGTGAACAGCCCAACGGGCAGCCGTGGCCCGAGGACGATCCGACGCGGGTCAACGAGTACAACGCCATGCTCCGCCACGTCGCGGCCCAGCATCCCGGCGTCGTGTACGTGCTCGACCTCAACAAGATCGCCGACCCGGACGGGCACTTTCAGGCGGTCATCGACGGAGTGCCCGTGCGCTACACCGACGGCATCCACTGGACCTTTGCCGGTGACGATTGGCTCGCTCCACGCATCCTGCCCCAGATCGCGCTTGCCGCCGAGGGAGCGGCGGGACAGCTACCGGACATCACAAACCTGCGAGCGGCGCGCCTCGATTCCTCCGACACGCCCCAGCACTGACCCTCGCACTCTGGCTCTCGCCGGCGGCAGGCGTCAGGCTCCCATCCCACCGTCGACTGCGACCTCTGCCCCCGAGACGTACGAGGCGGCGTCGGAGAGCAGGAAGCAGACGACCTCGGCCACCTCTGACGAGGTCCCGGCTCGGCGGAGCGGCAGATGGCGGAAGCGTGTCGGCCGCTCCTCCTCGGGGACCGGCAGCATGGCCGTCTCGATTGGTCCGGGCAGCACGGTGTTGACGCGGATGCCGAGCGGGCCCAGCTCCACCGCCGCGGTCCGGCTGATTCCGCGGAGCGCCCACTTCGCGGCGCCGTAGGCGGTGTGTCCGGGCAGTCCGCGAGTCCCGGCGTACGACGACACGTTGACGATGGACCCACTGCCCTGTTCGCGCATCGCGGGCGCGACGGCCTGGATGCCGAGCAGGGGCCCGAGCGTGTTCACGCGCCACACCCGCTCGACCTCGTCGGCGCGCTCGTCGAGGAGCGGCCTGGTGTGGTGGACGCCAGCGTTGTTGACCAGACCATCGATCCTGCCGTGGCGCTGGAGAACGGTGTCGACCAGGGCGGCCCAGGCCGAGGCATCGCAGACGTCCGCCGCCGCGTCGACGTCTCCGTGGATGTCGGCGGTCACCACGTCCCACCCCCGCGAGCGGAGCAACGCTGTCTCGGCCGCGCCCTGGCCCCGACCCGCTCCGGTGACGATGGCGACCGGACTCATGACCTCTGCGGATCCGATGCTCGCGAGTTCATCGTGCCTGCGGACTCGAGGCTTCCCGGCTCCATTGGCCCGGGAGCATATGCCAGGCACTCAGATGGTTCCGCGGTCGGACGGATAGCGTGATGCCCGTGGCAGGTACGCACCGGGTGGTCTTGACCGTCAACCAGAAGACCGCGTCGTGAGGAGGACGGCGTCATGACCCGAAACAGGTTCGCGGGCGAGCCGTTCGACGAGAGCGACGACGCCATCGCCCGCGCCCTCGAGGAGGTCAGCATCCCGGCGCTCATGTGCTCGCTCGTGCACATGAGCGGCGACCCGTCGTGGTGCCGGGGGGACATCCGGCCCCGGGCCGCCGTCTCGCTCGATATCCAGAGCGGGCTGTCCGAGGAGGACAAGGCGGAGATGCGCCGCCGCGCCCTTCCTGTCATCGCCGCCTACCGGGACGGTGGCTGCGTGCCCGTCGATCTCCCGCGGGAGCTCCTGCAAGAGATGATGGCCTTCCTCGGCGGCCGGCCCGTCGACGGTACCGTCGCCGGCCTCTTCTTCGACGACCTTCAGTTCGAAGGGGGCGACAGCGGGGAGATCTCTTGGGGCGACGAGATCTCGGAGGCGCAGAAGGTCACGTCGCCCGTCGTCGTCATCGGTTGCGGCATGGGCGGGATCCTCGCCGGCATCCGGCTCAAGCAGGCCGGGCTGCCCTTCACGATCATCGAGAAGAACGGGGGGCCCGGCGGCACGTGGTGGGAGAACCGGTACCCCGGAGCGCGGGTGGACGTCGGGAGTCACCAGTACTGCTTCTCCTTCGAGCCGGCGGACCACTGGAGCGAGTACTACTGCCAGGGGCCCGAGCTCCGGGCGTATTTCGGAACCATCGTCGACAAGTTCGGACTGCGGCCGCATTGCCGGTTCGACACCGCCGTCACGGAGATGAACTGGGAACAGGACCGGTCGATGTGGCACGTGGGCGTGCGCAGCGCGAGCGGAGCCGCGGACGTGCTCGATGCCCGCTTCGTGATCAGTGCCGTGGGCTCGCTCAACATCCCCCGGATGCCCGAGATCCCGGGGATGGACACCTTCGAGGGTCCATCGTTCCACTCGGCGCGTTGGCCGGAGGACCTCGACATCCGCGGGAGGACGTTCGCTCTCGTCGGTGCCGGCGCGAGCGGGTTTCAGCTCGGCCCGGCGGTCGCCCCTGAGGTCGAGCATCTGACCATCTTTCAGCGCACCGCGCAGTGGATCATCCCGAACCCGCTGTACCACACGCCCGTCCCCCCGGGGGACGAGTGGGCGTTGCGCCACCTGCCGTTCTACGGGCGGTGGTACCGGTTCATCATGACCTTCGCCGGCATCGCGGCGGGAAGCGAGCCGTACCGCATCGATCCCGGGCACGACGACCCGACCCACCAGTCGGTCAACGCCATGAACGCCAAGCGGTCCGCGGCTCTCTTGGCGTCGATGCAGTCAATCGTGGCCGATCGCCCCGACCTGCTGGACAAGATCACTCCGGATTACCCGGCGACGGGGAAGCGCATCCTCCAAGACGACGGCACCTGGCTGCGCTGCCTCCAGCGGCCGAACGTGGAGTTCGTCCGGACCAGCATCGAGCGGGTGGTCCCCGACGGCGTCGTCACCGTGGACGGCACCCACCATCGCGCCGACATCATCTGTTACACGACCGGGTTCCGCCACAACGACTTCCTGGCCTCCATGCGCGTGACCGGCCGGAACGGCGTCTCGTTGCGCGACCAATGGGGCGACGAGCCGACGGCATATCTCGGTATCACCGTGCCCAATTTCCCCAACCTGTTCTGTGTCTACGGCCCCGGCACGAACCTCGCCGCGGGAGCGAGCCTCTTCTACCATTCCGAGTTCCAGGTGCATTACGCCATGGACGTCATCCACGAGACCCTTGCGTCCGAGGCGCAGTGGAGCGAGGTCCGCCCAGACGCCCACGACGATTACGTCGAGCGCTACCAGGACGAGATCGGGCAGATGGTGTGGTCCCATCCTTCAATCACGCACAGCCATTACAAGAACCCCGACGGCAAAGTCTTCACCCTGTCCCCGTGGCCGCTCGACCTGTACTGGTCCTGGACCCGCACCATGGAGCGGGCGGACTACGACTTCGGACCGGCCGAGCGCACGACCGTCTGACTCTGTGAGCTGACCCGCGCTCGTCTTACACAGCCGAGCCGTAGAAGGCGGCGTCGCCGAAGGTGAAGACTCCTCCGTCCGCGCCGACGAGCCAGTACCCGTGCCCGTCGGGGGTCGAAGCTATGCCCACGACCGGCGCGTTCAGCTGCTCGCTCCCCGTCGAGCCGTGGAAGGCGGCGTCGCCAAACGTAAAGATCCCGCCGTCCGCGCCGACGAGCCAGTACCCGTGCCCGTCGGGGGTCGAAGCCATGCCCACGATCGGTTCGTTGAGTGCCATGCTCCCCGTCGAGCCGTAGAAGGCGGCGTCACCAAAGGTGAAGATCCCGCCGTCCGCGCCGACGAGCCAGTACCCGTGCCCGTCGGGGGTCGAAGCCATGCCCACGATCGGTTCGTTGAGTGCCATGCTCCCCGTCGAGCCGTAGAAGCCGGCGTCACCGTAGGTGAAGACCCCGCCGTCGGCGGCGACCAGCCAGTACCCGTGCCCGTCGGGGGTCGAAGCCATGCCGACAACGGGTTCGTTGAGTGGTATGCCTCCGGCCGAACCGTAGAAGCCGGCGTCACCGTAGGTGAAGACCCCGCCGTCGGAGGCGACGAGCCAGTACCCGGCGCCGTTGGGGGTCGAGGCCATGCCGACAACGGGTTCGTTGAGTGGTATGCCTCCGGCCGAGCCGTTGAAGCCGGCGTCGCCGAAACCGAAGACGCCGCCGTCGAACACGTTCAGCCAGTACCCGCCGCCGTAGGGGGTGGCCGCCATGGCCACGACCGGCTTGTCGAGGATGGCGCCCTCGGGCGGCGTCCAGCCGGCAGTCTCTCGGAGCAGCCCGAGGTTCACCTGCACCGCGTTCACCTTGATGGCGCGGTAGAGGAAGTCGCCGTCGGCGAAGCGGATGTCGCAGAGCACCTTGCCGGTGCTGTCGACCTCGGTGAAGCCCGACGGAAAGCCCTCCGAGATGCCCCAGCCGATGACGCTGGTGCCCGAACCGATGTCGTCGGCCGCGTCCGGTATCCGGCGAAAGCTCCCCGTGGCGGCGACCGCATTGCCGTCGGGCTGGGCGTACTGGTAGTCGGGCGTGGCCGTGCCCGCCCCGGTGTCGAGGGCGTACTCGACACCGCGCCGCGGCACCGACACAATTCGTGTGGTCGTCGAACACGCTCACGTCCTCGACGGCGGGGTTCGGCGTGGGGACGAATCGCGCATCGTGCTGGCCACAGAACTGTGTCTCGCTGTCACCGGTGAGGGCGAGATGCTGGGCCGGTACGTCTTGTGAGACTTCGGGGTCAATGGCCGTGAAGGCCGTGCCACCGAGCTTCCAGATGACGTTGCCCGTGGCCCGGTCGATCAGGAAGACCGCGTTCAAGTGCCGCATGGACACCAAGACGTCGCCGAAGTACGGGCTCGAGGAGTCTTCGTCGACTGCGACCGAGTTGCAGTGGTAGATATCCGCCGCCGCTTGACCGTCGGGGAAACCCAGATCCCAGCCAGGACCGGCATAAGGCAGCCCACTGTCGGTGTTGACCTCGTCGAGCCCGATGTGCGTGGCCGCGTCCCAGGTCCAGACGGCCTGGTTGCTCGGGTTCACCTCTTGGACCACGCAGTCGACGATCGTGTTGTTCGCCTCCGAGGCGGGCAGGTTGCCGCTGCCGTTGCCCAGAGTCGAAAGGTCCTTCGCCACGAGCGGGGTCGAGATCATCATGCGGTCCCCGTTGGGCAGGGCCAAGAGCTCGTGAGGGTCGGTGGGCGTCACCGCGGCCGGGAGCGGCGCGATGGTCGTCTGCGTGTCGAGGTCGAACCCGGTGAAGGTGCTGGGGTTGGACGCAACGCCGAACCCGAGGCTCGTGGTCGACGTCCAGGCGATGGTGTCGTTGCCGAACGGCTCCACGTTGATCGCTCCGACTAACCCTCCCGGACCGGTCGGGACCTTCTGGTACCACACCGGGACGCCGTTCCCGTCGAGCACCATGGCGTAGAAGGTGCCGTCGGTGCTCGTGATGTTGCCGGTGAAGTAGTACCCCGGCGTCCACCCCGGCGATGCCGGCCCGGCCTGATTGACCTGGAGGGTCGGGAAGTCCGGCGGCAGGCATCGCACCCAGTACTGGGTCGTCCCGGCACCGCTCGGGCTCGGCGCGGTGATCACGATCGCCTGGTTCGGGATCACGACGAGCGAGACGTCGACGGTGGTGCCGGATTGGGGCGATGCCGGCTGGTTCGTCGACACCGTGATCGATCCGCCATTTCCAGTGAGCGTGAGGGAGACCAGGTTGGAGCCGGCTTGACAGCGTACGTAGAAGTCGGTGGTCGTCGGCGAGAAGGCCGGAGTCAATGTGTATGGAGAGGCGACTCCGAGGCCGCCGAGCGACGCACCGGTCACAGAGACCGTCGCGTAGGGAACCGTCGTCGCAGCCGCCGGGGATGCGGTCGACACCACCCTCGCGGAGAGTCCGAGTCCTGCCACCAAGGAGAGCACCAGAGGCAACTTGGTCCACGCTCGTTTCGGAGCGATCCGCCGGACGAGGGCTCTTATGCGGGTTCCGGACATCGGTTCCCCTTTCCCTGAAGTTTTCCTGAGCTGCACTGTACGCAACGTGCCTTGCGGAAATGAGGATGTCGGACCTCGAGGAAGTGAGGATGTCGGACCTCGATGATGGATCGCGTGTTGCCATCCAGTGACCAGAGATGTCTCACCTTCCGCCCGCAGCGTGTCCCCGCTCCAGGAAGGACCACCCCTCGGCTGTCACCGCCATCGGTCCTCGGGTCCGTCCCTGAGCGGCCACGTCCGGTGCGAACGCTCGCACGCCATTGCGCGTCAGGACGCGCCAGTCGTTACGCGGCCGAGCCGTAGAAGGCGGCGTCACCGAAGGTGAAGACCCCGCCGTCCGCGGCCACCAGCCAGTAGCCGTGGCCGTCGGGGGTCGCCGCCATGCCCACGATCGGTTCGTTGAGCTGCATGCTCCCCGTCGAGCCGTAGAAGGCGGCGTCACCGTAGGTGAAGACCCCGCCGTCGGCGCCGACCAGCCAGTAGCCGTGGCCGTCGGGGGTCGCCGCCATGCCCACGATCGGTTCGTTGAGCTGCATGCTCCCCGTCGAGCCGTAGAAGGCGGCGTCACCGTAGGTGAAGACCCCGCCGTCGGCGGCGACCAGCCAGTAGCCGTGGCCGTCGGGTGTCGCCGCCATGCCGACAACGGGTTCGTTCAGCTGCTGGCTGCCCGTCGAGCCGTAGAAGGCGGCGTCACCGTAGGTGAAGATCCCGCCGTCGGCGGCGACCAGCCAGTACCCGTGCCCGTCGGGTGTCGAAGCCATGCCGACAACGGGTTCGTTGAGTGCTAGGCCTCCGGCCGAGCCGTGGAAGCCGGCGTCACCGTAAGTGAAGACCCCGCCGTCTGATGCCACCAGCCAGTACCCGGCGCCGTCGGGGGTGGGCGCCATACCGACAACGGGTTCGTTGAGGGGAGTGCCTTCGGCCGAACCGTTCAGGCCGGCGTCGCCGAAGGGGCCGACCCCGCCGTCGGACGCGTCCAGCCAGTACCCGCCGCCGTAGGGTGTGGCCGCCATGCCCACGACTGGCTCGTCGAGGGTGACGCTCCCGGGCGGCGACCAGCCGGCAGTCTCTCGCAGCAGCCCGAGGTTCACTTGCGACGCGTCCACCTTGATGGCGCGGTAGAGGACGTCGCCGTCGGCGAAGCGGATGTCGCAGAGCACCTTCCCGGTGCTGTCGACCTCGGTCAGACCGGACGGAAAGCCCTCCGAGATGCCCCAGCCGATGACGCTGGTGCCCGAACCGATGTCGTCGGCTGCGTCCGGTATCCGGCGAAAGCTCCCCGTGGCCGCAACCGCATTGCCGTCGGGCTGGGCGTACTGCCAGTCGGGCGTCGCCGTGCCCGCCCCGGTGTCGAGGGCGTACTCGACGCCGCGCGCGGCACCGACACAATTCGTGTGGTCGTCGAACACGCTCACGTCCTCGACCGCGGGGTTCGGCGTGGGGACGAATCGGGCATCGTGCTGGCCACAGAATTGTGTCTCGCTGTCACCGGTGAGGGCGAGATGCTGCGCCGGCACGTCCTGCGCCACCTCGGGGTCACCCGACGTGAAGGCCGTGCCACCGAGCTTCCAGATGACGTTGCCCGTGGCCCGGTCGATCAAGAAGACCGCGTTCAAATGCCGCATGGACACCAAGACGTCGCCGAAGTACGGGCTCGAGGAGTCTTCGTCGACCGCGACCGAGTTGCAGTGGTAGATGTCAGCCGCCGACACGCCCTTGGCGGAGAACAGCCCCCAGGCCGGACCGGCGTAGGGCAGTCCGCTCGCCGTGTTGACCTCGTCGAGCCCGATGTGTGGCGCGGCGTCCCAGGTCCAGACGGCCTGGTTGCTCGGGTTCACCTCCTGGACGACGCAGTCGACGATCGTGTTGTTGGCGGCCGAGGCGGGCGTGTCGCCGCTGCCATTGCCGAGCGTGGAAAGGTCCTTCGCCGCGAGCGGGTCCCTATCATCATGCGGTCCCCGTTGGGCAGCGGCAAGAGCTCGTGAAGGTCGGTAGGTGTTACCGCGGCCGGGAGTGGCGCGATGGTCGTCTGCGTATCGAGGTCGAACCCGGTGTAGACCTCGTCGTTGGTCGACGCCCAGGCGATGGTGTCGTTGCCGAACGGTTCGACGTTGACCGCCCCCGTATGACCCGGAGGGAGCTTCTGGTACCACACCGGTACGCCGTTCCCGTCGAGCACCATGGCGTAGTACGCGCCGTTCGTGCTCGTGATGTTGCCGGTGAAGTAATAACCCGGCGTCCACCCCGGCGACGCCGGCCCGGCCTGGTTGACCTGGAGTTCGGGGAAGTCCGGCGGGAGGCAACGCACCCAGTACTGGGTCGTACCGGAACGGCCGGGGCTCGGCGCAGTGATCACGATCGCCTGGTTCGGGACCGCGACGAGCGAGACGTCGACGCTGCTGCCCGAGACCGGTGATTTCTGCTGGTTCGTCGTCACCGTGATCGACGCCCCGTTCCCGGTCAAGGTGAGAGAGACCACGTTGGAGCCGGCCTGACACCGCACGTCGTAGTCGGTGGTCGTCGCCGAGAAGGCCGGAGTCAATGCGTAGGGAGAGCCGACTCCGAGGCTCCCGAGCGACGCACCGGCCACGGAAACCGTCGCATCAGGAACCGTCGTCGCGCCCGCTCGAGATGCGGTCGACACGACCGCCGCCGCGGAGAGTCCGAGTCCCGACACCAAGCAGAGCACGAGAGGCAACCTGGTCCACGCATGCTTGGGAGCGATCCGTAGAACGAGGGCTCCGAGGCGCCTTCCAGTCATCCGTTCCTCGTTCTTCATAAGGCGGACTGTAACAACGGACCTTGCAGAAACGAGGAATAGAGACATAGGACGTCAAGCGATATGTACCTGTCGCTGAGCCACTTAGATCGTTCCGGCTGTCCGCAGGGCGTCAGGTGTCCATTTCGGCCAAATCGGCTTGTCGATGAGTCGTCCGTGCCGGAACAAAGCGATGGGAACGAAGCGCTCGACGTTGCGGTAAACCCGTGTCTCGTCTGCCATCTCCGTGGCTTTGGCGATGAGCGGCCACATCCGGTGATAGCGCTCGCGAATCTTCTTCTCTGGCACGGTGTGCCCGCCGTGGCGAACCCGCATCTGAACGCGCAGCACGGCCAGCTCTTCGGGGACCATGACCACGTGGAGGAAGACCAGGTAACCGTGGTGCTGTGCGTCTCTGATCAGCTCGATCTTGGACTCGTGTGAGAAGACGGTCTCGGTGGCGAAGGATGCGCCACGTTCGATGAGGGAAGTGCGGAGGCGAGACGCGACGCGGGAGGCTTCGTAACCGTGGGACTCGGCGTCCCCGCCCCAGCGAGCCTCGGCGAGCACGTCTGCATTCACGAATAGCAGATGGGTCTCGGGTCCGACGGCGCGCGCGAACAGCGTGCTCTTCCCCGCTCCGTTGGGCCCGGCCAAAAGGTGAAGGACCGGGTCTCCCATTGAACCTCTATGCGCTCGATGTCGCGGAGGGGGCACCCTCAGGGTTCACGATGACCGCGTTTCCGTCCTCGTCAAGGGTCGCGTAGGCCCCACCGGCCTCGGTGAACTCCGCCTGGAGGTCGAGGGAGGCGACCCGCTCGGCGATGCCTTCGTTCCAAGCTGCTCGGACCACTGCCTGCTCTCGTGCGTCCACGGTGTCGTAGCTGACCTCGCCGGAGAGGACCGCGGCGACGTCGCGGGTCGAGATGCTGCGCGACGACTCGAGCTCACGTCCGATGCGGGCCCAGTGGGCGACCTGCTGGGTGGCGCTCCGGCTCATCTGAGCGCCGACGACCTTGGCCGAGTCGTAGAGCTCCTCGTCGATGCGGATGGGCATAGAAGTCGCCATCTGTCCTCCAGGGTCGTCCCTGTAGCAATCTGCTACATCAGGCTACCAGCGGTCCGCGAGCGAGCCAATCCGCCCTGGTCAACCCCATCGTCACCGCCCAGCGTCACAACCCGGAGTCCGAGCCGAATCGCAGGGCCGGTCGGAGGATGGCCGTCGCGGCGGAGAGCTTCAGGTGAAGGAGCGAACTCGAGAGGTCCGGGAGGAGCCGCTGCTCGGCGATGTCCGGCCTGACCTTATTTCGGGATTTCTGCCATCAGCGACTCCGCAGTTCGTTCGAGGCGCTTGACCCGTTCTGGCTCGGTCCTCGAGAACCGAGCCGGGCGGCCCATGGTCAGGGCGCGTCCAGAACAGGCCCTTCGCCCTCTGTGCCTATGCCGCGACGACATTTCCCAGATGTTGTCCACGCTCCCGATGTCGTTCACGTTCCCGGATGTCGCTCACGGGAGATCGATGTTTCGGACGCCCTCTCCTGACGCCCTTGGCAGGGTCCGAGCGACGATCCGACGGGATCTCGGCATCGGAGCACGGGCTTCCGAGCCCTTCGTTCCGGCACCAGAGGGCGACGGAGCGCGACACTTGGGCTTGGGACAGAGGCTGGATCGTTCGCGAAGCGGTAGAGGCGAAGAGCGAAGAGGAGGCCCACGATGACGTCGCGCAACGCCCGGTGGAAGCGGTGGTACATGGACGTGGCCGAACGGGTCGACCGCCGTAAGGGGTGGAGCCGGCTCCCGAAGCTCTTCGCCCTCCTCACGCTCATGGGCCTGCGGATGCGGCTGCGTCGTGACAACCTCTACGACACGTCCGGCGTCACCCTGCCCTGGGCGCCGAGCCCGCTGCCCGACGGACCGAGGCCGTTGACGCGTGCTGCCGATGGCACGGGCAACGACCGCACCCACGACTCGATGGGCTCGGCCGGTTCTCTCTTCGGCCGCAACGTGCCGCCGGCGGAGACCGCTCCGTACAAGGTGCTCGAGCCGAACCCCCGCCGCGTCAGCCTGGAGCTGCTCACGCGAGAGACGTTCCAACCAGCCACGACCCTCAACGTGCTGGCGGCGGCGTGGCTGCAGTTCGAGGTTCACGACTGGTTCAGCCACGGGACCAACGAACCCAGCGACCCCTGGCTGGTCGATCTCGACCCGAGCGACCCGTGGCCGCAGCATCCCATGCAGATCCAGCGGACGCACGAGGCCGCCCCCACCAGGGACGGGAAGCCACCGACGTACGCCAACACCGAGACGCACTGGTGGGACGCCTCGCAGGTCTACGGCAGCGCGCTCGACTTCCAGAAGATGATCCGGACGTACAAGGGGGGCAAGCTCCTTCTGAGCCCCAAGGGCCTCGTGCCCTTCGATCCCTCCACCATGAAAGCGCTGGCCGGCGTGAACGGAAACTGGTGGCTGGGTCTCGCCATCTTCCACACCATTTTCATGCGGGAGCACAACGCCATCTGCGATCGGCTCGCTGGCGCCCACCCGGACTGGGACGACGACGCGCTCTTCGAGCATGCCCGGCTGGTGAACGCGGCCCTCATCGCCAAGATCCACACCGTCGAGTGGACGACAGCCCTTCTCGGTGATTCGACCATGCAGACCGGCATGCGGGCCAACTGGTGGGGATTCATGGGAGAGCGCTTCTCACGTCACTTCGGAAGGGTGAGCAAGAGCGAAGAGGTCAGCGGCATCCCAGGGTCCCAGACCTGGTTGCACGGGGCCCCGTACGCCATGACCGAGGAGTTCGTCGCGGTGTACCGGATGCACCCGCTCATCCCCGACGAGTACTCCCTCCGCTCCACACGCGACAACCACGAGATCGCGAACCACACCTTCCCGGAGATCTCGGGCACCCAGACCCACTTGGTGCTCGATGCAGTGGACATCACGGACCTCATCTACTCGTTCGCCACGTCGAACCCCGGGGCGATCGTCCTCAACAACTTCCCCGACGGTTTGCACCACTTCACCAAGCCGGACGGCACCATCCTCGACCTCGCGGCGACCGACCTCCTGCGCAGTCGGGAGCGGGGCGTGCCCCGGTACAACGAGTTCCGACGCAGATTCCACTTGAACCCGGCGGAACGGTTCGAGGACTTCAGCTCCGACCCGGCCGTGGTGGCCAAGCTGCGAGACATCTACGACGACCCGGAGGACGTCGACCTGATGATCGGCCTCTATGCCGAAGCGCCACCGGCCGGATTCGCGTTCAGCGACACGGCCTTCCGCGTCTTCATCCTGATGGCGTCGCGGCGATTGAAGAGCGACCGGTTCTTCACCTACGACTTCAGGCCGGAGGTCTACAGCCACGAAGGCCTCAAGTGGATCGCGGACAACACGATGGGCACCGTGCTGGCGCGGAACTTCCCTGAGCTCGCCTCCCACCTCCGGGGGGTCAAGAACGCCTTCGCGCCATGGCGTACGGTCGGTCAGGGTTGATCGCGCGGCTGCGCTGGCGGGCGCGTCGCTGGTTCTGGAACCGGTTCGGGATCTTCAAGTACGACCGAAACCGGCCGGACACGGTGCCGGTGCCGGTTCGCGACCGACCGCTCGTCATGGTGCCCCTCGCCTCGCAGTACCGTCATATTCCCATTCAGCGGGCTCACGTCGCGGACCGGATTCCGAGCGACGAACGTCAGGAAGTCAAGCGCGTGTTCTCGCGCCTTCAGGCCATGCTCTACCGCGTTGTTCCGCCGCAGCAACGCGGCCTTCCGCCGGTTGACGCCGATCCCGCTGTTGCGCTCGACGTCGCGTACTCGAGAGCACATCGCCGTCGCTTCCCGGCCCCGCTCCGGCCGTCGCAGTTCGGCGCGCACGGTGAAGGGAGTGAAGGGACGGACCTCGGCGAGCTCGCCGTGGCGAGCCCGTTCGCCTGCTACGCCGCCGCGGCGGAGGGCGGCACCTTCACCTGGGATCTGCGGGTCCTCGACGAGTTCGAGCACCACCCTGGCCTGCGGTCGCTGGGCTCGGTCGTCACCTTCGAGGCCGTCGCGGGCGACGGCCGGCTCACCGCCGTCCGGATCGACTGCGACGCCGGTTCGTGCACCCCGTTGGATCCCGACTGGGCGCTGGCGCGGCGCCTGGCCATGAGCGCGGCGTCGACGCATCTTTCGATCGTTCGCCACTTCGCCTGGATCCACCTGGCCGCGGGCGGACCGCTGGCAGTCGTCACACGCAACAGGTTGCGGCCCGACCACCCGCTGCGGCGGCTGCTCTGGCCTCACGTGTACGCCACGCAGTACAGCAACGACATGATCACGGAGGACCAGCTCGCGCCGGGGGGAGACTTCGAAGGCATGTTCAGCCTCACGCATGACGGCGTGAGCACGCTCATCGACGCCACGATCGACGGGTTTGATTTCGGGACGATCGACCCCGACGTCGACGCGTCGAGCCGGGGACTGGGGAACTTGGCCACGCCCTCCATCGACAACCGACGACAACACCACGCCCTTTTTCTCGCCCACGCTCGCCGCTACCTCGAGCGCTACTACGACGACGGCAAGATCACCGGGGACGAGCAGATCCAGTCGTGGCGGGCGGAGCTGGCCCGACGGGTCCCCGGGGTCGAGCACGTCGCGGGTCCCGCCGTAGGCGTGGAGAGCTTGGCTCGGCTCGTGGCGGCGATCATGCAACTGGCGGCGGTCGAGCACGAGATCCTCGGCTCGGGCATGTGGGACTACCAGCTCTGGACCGACACCGTGCCGTCGACCGTGCCGGCCGACGGGGCCCGTCCCCCGCTGGACGTCTACCAGCGACTGGTCAACGCCAACTTCAACCTCAACGTGCACCGGACTGCGCTGCTGACCGACTTCTCGGAGCTCGCTCTTGACAGCGCCGGCGCCGAGTCGTTCCGCACGTTCCGCGCCGACCTGCTGGCATTGCAGGCAGAGTTCGACGCGAGCCCGAGTCAGCCGTGGCGCATGGAGCCGAAGCGCCTCAAGGCGAACATCAACGCCTGAAACAAAGCAGCCCGACGAGGAAGACAACGCTGGAGCAGTATCAATCGCGGCGCTCTTGATGATCTCTCGATGGTGCTGTCAGAGGACCGTAGGCAGCATCGCCAGAAGGTGATTGCCCACCGGCCCAAGCCACTGGATGAGCGTCTGTACGGCGGAAGAAACTTGAGTCGTTGCGCCGATTACATGGCTCGCCGAGATCAGCGCAGGCATCAGCTGCCGAAGTCGCTCAGCGACGGAGGTCTTATTCGGCTTCTCGTGGGCAAACTCCGCAGCCAGTCCCTCGACCTCAGCGACGACACCATGTGGTACGTGCCTATGGGCCCTCTCGGAACGCAGCACCTTCTCAAGCTCGCTGACCGCACTTCGAGCACGATCGAGGTCAACCAGACCAACCTCGCCGCCGGATTGAGATCCGGCAATGACCTGGTCCCCGCCAATGTTGTTCACCACGCTACCGACTTGTGTGCCGATATTGAATGTTGTCACTGCTCACTCCTGCCTAGTACACGGGCTGCTGATTGGATGCGAGGAGCTGCTTTCTCCGCGATGCCGCGACAACATGAAGCACGATGCCAATCACCAACAGAACCGATCCCACGAGGCATAGAGCGCCTCCGCCGAGCGCGTAGGATGCATAGGCGCGGAAATATCCGTTCATCGTCGCCTCGGAGGTTCCGGCGTTCAGGGTCGTAAAGTTGTCGATGTACTGATGTGCTCCAACGAGGGTCACTGCGAACCCCGCGATGAAGACCAGCAGACCGATCCATACGAGGTATCGAGCCTTGGTCTTCGTTGCAGCGACTTGCCGAGCAAAGCTTTCGCGACTCGCTATCACATGGCTTATGTACTGATCGCGACCGACGTTCGAAATGGATTGGCCGGACTGTCGGCCAACATCGAACCGGTTGTGGGTAGCTTCCGTGGTCACCGTTCACTCCTTCTTGCCCCTTGAAGGCTTCGAGCTCAGGATTGGGGATCTCAAGCTCCCGCGTCTCTCGGGTGACGGTTTCCGTGTCGACCTTTGAGGCCGCGGCTTGACTCTCGTCACGTTACGGACCGAGAAACCACAGGTCTTTGTGCTTGCTGACACATCTACTGTGTCCGTCAGCACACAACGATCTGGGTCGACCAATGGCCCACTTGAGCCCCTGTCAGAGGGCCAGGACGGAAGGACCGTGCTCTTGAAGATCAGAGCACGAGGTGCTCGGAGACCTCGGGGGTCGCCATGTTCTCGGCGATGTGCGCCCGCTGCTCTTCGGGTGACTCCGCGGTCCGCAGCAGGATTGGTGCCAAGACCAGCCCGAGGGTCACGCAGCAAGAGGCGATGAGCAGCGCCACCTGGTAGCCGTGCGCCAGCGCGCTGACGAGCTCGTGGCCCGCGGCGACGAGGGACTTGGACTGGTTGGCGGCGATGGTGCTCAACGCGGCGAGGCCGATGGCACCGGCCAGCTGCTGGGACACGTTGACGATGCCCGAGCCCAGTCCGGCGTCCTCGTTGGGGATCTCGGACATGCCGATCTGGAGCAGCGGCATGAACGAGCAGCTCGCACCGACGCCGAGCATCAGGAACGAGAAGAAGATGGTCGGAAAGTAGGCCGTGTGCGGTCCGGCCGACGCGAAGAGGAACAACCCGGCTGCCGTCAGGACCAGGGCCGGGTAGAGGACCGGCTTCGCACCGAAGCGGTTCACCAGCCGGGGGGTGGCCCACACCGACATTCCGGCCATGCCGACGGCCTGGGGGAGGAACGCCAGCCCGGTTTGGAACGGGCTGTAGCCGCGCACGTGCTCGAATGAGAGCGCACCGACGAAGAAGGTCGAGAACATGCCGATGACGATCACGCCCCGGATCACGCTCGAGCCGGTGAGCGTGCGCAGCCGCAGGATGCGCAACGGCATGATCGGGTTCGACAGCCGCGACTCGAGGACGAAGAACACGGCACCGAGCACGACGGCAACGCCGGCGAACCCGAGCGTGTGCGCCGAGACCCATCCGTACTGCGACGCGGTAACGATGGCGTAGATACCGACCATGACGGAGACGGTGATCAGTACCGACCCGACCACGTCGACACCCTGTTTGATGCCGAGGCCGACGTTGTCCACCAGGAGGATGGATCCGGCGATCAGCGTGGCGATGCCGACAGGCACGTTCACGAAGAAGATCCAATGCCAGCTCAGTGCCTGCGTGATGACGCCGCCGGCGAGGAGCCCGATGGAGCCACCGCCGACGGCCACGAACACGTAGGCGCTCATGGCCTTGGTCCGCTCGACCGGGCTCGGAAACTCGGTGACGATGATGGCGACGATCACCGACGCCGAGAAGGCTCCGCCGATCCCCTGGACGAAGCGCGCCGCGATGAGCATGGCCTGGCTGTCGGCCGATCCGCAGGCAATGGAGGCGAGCGTGAAGAGGGCCACACCGGCCAGGAACACCTTCTTACGGCCTACGAGGTCGCCCAGGCGGCCGGCCATCAGAAGGAAGCTCCCGAAGGAGATGAGGTAGGCGTCGACGACCCAGGTCAGCCCGGACTGGGTGAAGTGCAGGCTGCGCTGGATGTCCGGGAGCGCGACGTTGACGATGGATCCATCGAGCGCATTCATGAACATGGCCAGGCAGACGACGACGAGGGCTATCCAGCGCCGGCGGTCGCTGGTGGGATTGGCCGGGTCCGGGGCGGGAACGGCGGGGAGCCGGGTGGGTATGGCAGGGACGGGGGTGACCGCCGGTCCGGCAGGAGAGCGGTCAGAGCGGGTGGCGGGAGCGCTCCGGGCGCGTTGTCGTCCGGGAATAGTCATGATTTCGGGACTATCCTAATCGGAGGATCGATGCCCGTGTGCAGGAGCGGCGGCGGGTCCCTCAGCCGTTTCCCCGAGTGTTTCTCAAAGAGCGTCGTCACACGAGTCGGCTTAGAGTGCGCTGCAACCGGCGATGAGTCGTGTGGGGGCGCTGGTATCGGCCGGATTGGAACCTTCGTGTCCGAGGCTCGGGGGTGTCGGTTCCGCCGAGTGGTTCGGTTGTCGGGGTGACGCGGGAGGCAGCATCGAGCGGATTGGAGAGTGTCGACACAGAGCGATTGCGGAAGAACACACGCACACACACGAGCTCGGGGCGAAGGGATGTGATCACGTTGTCGAAACGATTGACCAGTGTCTTCATGATCGGATCGGGGGTCCTCGCCGGTGCTGCCGGTGTGACTCTGATGTCGCCCGGCGTGGCCGCCGCCGCGAGCACCTTCACCGTGAACACGACGGCCGACACTCACGACGCCCGTCCGGGGAACGGCCTGTGCGCTGACAGTACGGGCACGTGCTCGCTGCGCGCGGCCATCGAGGAAGCAAATGCCGAACCGACCGGGTCGACCATCACCATCGATGTTCCGGCGAACACGTACCTGTTGACCCTGGGCACCCTGTCGCTCACCCGCAACGTTGTCTCCATCGCGGGCTCGGGCGCCGTGATCCTCAAGGAGAAGGGGAAGCACCAGCTGATGAGCATCGGTTCCCCGGTGCAGGCCTCCGTCTCCGGTGTGACGATGGAGAAGGGCAAAGCCCTAAGCGGGTCGGGCGGCGATCTCGGCAACTTCGGCACCACGACGTTGACGTCGGTCACCATCACACTGAGCAAGGCGGCGCAGGGTGGCGCCGTTTACAACGCCAAGGGTGCGACGCTCACCCTCGTCGGCTCGACCGTCTCGAACAGCTCCGCGACGAAGGCGCCCAAGAACAGCCATCCGGGTGGCTCCGGGGGTGGCATCCTCAACGCCGGCTCGCTGACTCTGAACGACAGCACGGTGTCCGGCAACGGGGCCGGCATGGGCGGATTCGGCTCGACCGATCCGGCAGGCACCGGGGGGAACGGCGGCGGCATCGACAACACGGGCACCGTCGTGGCCACGGCAAGCACTATCAGCGGCAACCAGGCCGGAACGGGCGGACTCGGGAGTGAGAACAACGAGTCCTCGGGCAACGGCGGCGACGGTGGGGGCATCTACTCGCCCGCGGGATCGTCGATGACCCTGACCGACTCCGTTGTGGAGAGCAACGTTTCCGGGTACTCGGGTCCGTCGGGCGAGGCGCCGTTCCCGACCGCGGGTGACGGCGGGGGAATCTGGAGCGCCGGGACGCTCACGATCTCCGGGACCACGTTCACGACCAACACCGGCGCCGAGGGCACTGGCGGCTCGGGGAACGGCGGCGCCATCTTCACCAGCGGCACGACCACAGTCGACACGTCGACTTTCAGCGGTAACTCGGGCGGGACGGGAACGGGCGGCGTCGGTGGAAGCGGCGGGGCGATAGACAACGCCGGCAGCCTCAGGCTCACCAACTCAACGCTCTCCAACAACGTTGGCGGCACCGGAGGTGGGAGCTCCAACGGAGGGAGCGGCGGCGGTCTCTACTCGACTGCGCACAGCGCCACTTTGAGCGGCGACACGCTCGACGGCAACGCCGGGGGGAACGGCGGCAACTCGATCCCGGTCGACCCGGGGTGCACGGCACCCGGCCTGGGTGGAGACGGGGGGGCCATCTACTCGGCAGCCACGTTGTCGGTGACCAACTCGACGCTGTCGGGCAACACGGACGGTCAAGGAGGCTTCCACGTGGCGCCATGCGGCGGCCAAGCGCCCAACGGGGTGGGTGCGGGTATCGCAGTGGAGGGTGCCACAACGACCGTCTCCTACTCGACCATCGCCGATAACACCGACGGGATCGACAACGTGGGCGCAACGGTGACGGTCGGAGGTTCCATCGTGGCCGACAACACCTCGGCGAACTGCACCGGCGTCATCGGGGAGACTTCGGGACACCACAACCTCGACAGCGGGACCACATGCGGCTTCAACGCCATTACAGACCTCAGTGGGACGGAACCCCTTCTCGGCGCGCTGGCCGACAACGGCGGTCCGACGCAGACGCAGGCACTCGAGACCGGGAGCCCCGCGATCGACACGGGCGGCACATCATCCGACGGTTGCCCGGCGACCGACGAGCGGGGACCCGCGCCCGGACGAAGTGGGCGACAACGGCGCCTGCGACATCGGCGCCTTCGAGTCCCAAGAGGTGGGATGACGCGGCGAGAGTCATGACTCGGAACCGTTCCGGGACGATGAAGGTTCTGACGGTCCGGCTGACCGGGCGCCCGGCTGCAGGGACCTGAGTCGTGAGGGCGTCCGCCGGCACGGTCGGGCACGGGGGCGGGACGGGGCCGTGATCCTCGAATAGTGCCGGCGCGAGTGTGAATGCAGTCGCTCGGGCTTCTGGCAGGGGTCGTGTAGCCTTCACCCACAGGATCGCGGCACACGATCGCCGCACAGGGGTCGAGGCGACGTACTCCGTTCACACAGGCCGCCGACCGTGCGAAGGACGTTGCTGCACGGACACGTCGCGGTTGCTCAGGTTCTTCTCAGAGCGCCGACGAGCGCACCAGCGTTACAGTGCGCGCGTCCGGCGCGTGTGCCGACCGAGTGCAGCGGTCAGGACGAATCAGAGACGTCGACCTGTCCGACGTGTGGCCGTGCCAAGTGTGCTTGGCAGTTGCGGGTGTCCAGTGAAGGGCAGTCGAGACGAGAGAGGACGCGGACATGAGTTGGACTGGTCAGAGTTGGGGTCCCGAGCAACCCCGCTTCGCCGTGGATCTCACCGGTGATGGCGCGGCGGACATCGTCGGATTCGGACTCGATGGTGTGTGGGCCTCGCTGAACAACGGCAACGGCACCTTTCAGCCACCGAACATGGTCCTCTTCGGATTCAACTTCCATACCGGATGGATGGTCGAGCGACATCCCCGCTTCGTCGCGGACCTCACCGGAGACGGTCGTGCAGATCTCATCGGCTTCGGCGATGCCGGCGTCTGGACGGCACGGAACAACGGGGACGGAACCTTCCAAGCCATGAGATTCGTCGTCGGGGACCTGGGATACGACCAGGGCTGGCGAGTCGACCAGCACCCGCGCTTCGTGGCCGACATCACCGGAGACGGGAAGGCTGACCTGGTTGGATTCGGGAACGACGGCGTCTGGGTCGCCCTCGGCAACGGCGACGGTACGTTCCAGGCGCCAAGCTTCGTGGTCGCGGACCTGGGATACGACCAGGGCTGGCGGATCGATCAGAACCCGCGTTTTGTGGTGGACGTGACCGGTGACGGCCGAGCGGACCTGGTCGGATTCGGGAACGACGGTGTCTGGGTGGCCCTGAGCAACGGGGACGGCTCGTTCCAGTCGCCCCTGCTGGTGCTCGCCGATTTCGACCCGGCCGAGGGCTGGGACGGGACCAAGCACCTTCGGATCATGGGTGACCTCAGTGGCGACGGCCGGGCCGACATCATCGGCTTTGGCGACGCCGGCGTGTATTCCGCCATCAGCAACGGCGACGGCACCTTCGCCGCCGGCCACGTTCATCCTCGCCGCCATGGGCTACGACGACGGCTGGCGTATTGAGAACCATCCCCGCTTCGCCGCCGACGTGACCGGCGACGGAGCGGCCGACCTGGTCGGCTTCGGTGACGACGGCGTCTGGGTCTCGGTCACGGGAAACGGCGGTGCGCGCTCGTCCTGGACGGATTCGGTTACAACCAGGGCTGGCGGGTCCCGCTGCATCCCCGCTACCTCGCGGACCTGAACGGCGACCGCAAGGCGGACATCATCGGCTTCGGCGACGCGGGCGTGTATCCGCGATCAGCAACGGGGACGGAAGTTTCCAAACCGCTGCCTTCGTGCTGGCCGACTTCGGCTACCACGGTGGACCGGTCGTCGAGTCGATCACCATCGACTTTCACACCTACGACGACGGCCTGGACGACGATTCTGTGCTGCACGTCTTCGTCAAAAACCGCAGCAGTGACTCGTCGGATTCCGCCGGACCCTCCACCTACGTCGCCAACCTTCAGGCCTACCAGGACCACGACGCCGATTGGTTCGGCAAGAACCCCTATCTCGGCTGCGCCGTCAACGCGACCCAGGGACAGGGCATCGGGAGCGACTCCACCTACACGGTCGACATCCCGTTGCGTTCGAAGCCCATACCGGTGGAGGAGCTCCTGCTCCCCGCGGTCAACATCCACATCCTTGCAAACGGTGACGACACATTGAAGTTCGACTACACCCTGACCATCACCCTGGACGACGGGACCGTGCTCCCGCCGTACAGCTCGAACATCGAAGGCCTCGCCGGGATCGTTCTCAACCAGGACAATCGCAACTACTACGGCATATGCTCCGAGGTACAGCCCATCCCGCCTCGGACCGCACCGGTGACGGACTCCATCCTGACCGGCGTGACGATCGAGTTCAACACGCACGACGACGACAAGAACTCCGACACCGGGCTCGGCATCCACATCGTCAACCGTCTGAGTGCGACGACCAGTCAGGACATCTCGGTTGCCAGCAACGTCGCGCCGGGTCAGACGTTCTCCAATTCCGGCGACACCTACAATCGCATCGATCTTCCGCTCGCCTCCAACGCGATCTTCCTGCGGGACATGGTCCTGCCGGTCGTCTTCATCAACATCGTGGCCGACACGGACCAGTGGATCTTCGACTATCGCGTGACGTTGTTCTTCGGCCAGGACCAGCCCTATTCGTGGACGGTGTCCGGCGTCGTGCTCGACCAGGATCATCACAAGCACATGGGGGTCTACAACGGCCGCGCCTTCCCCACCCTCTTCTACCCGTACCCTCCGCTGAGCTCTGAGCCGGCAGTGCGCAACAAGACGATCTCGCTCGATTTCGTCGGGCAGAAGCTCCAGGAATTGCTCAACAGCCGGCAAGTGCTGGGGAGCCCGGACCCGATCATCATGCTCAAGCTCGACAGCGCGGCCAATTTCGGGGACGCGGTACCGCCGTCGTTCATGGATCTGCAATTCATCGTCAACGATCCCCCGCCTCCGGACGCACCGCCTCTGGGTCCTGGTGTCCCCATGGGTACGACCTACGCGCACAACGTCTCCGAGCTGGGCCAGTTCGCCACGGTGTTCGGGATCGGGGTTCATCTCAACGACATCAACAGCGAGTCCCTCTCTCTCAGCCTCAACCCGGGTGACAGCCAGACGCCGTTCACGGCGGATCTCCAATTCGAGACGGATGGTCCGACGGAGATCACCGGGACCATCTCCATCGACGTGATCAAGTTCGAGATCACGATCCGTCTCACCCTCCGATACCACCAGCCAACCAATGCCGTCGACCTCGTGGGTTGGGTGGACGACATCAACGGCTTCACGTACACACAGCAACCAAACGGTCTGCTCTACGACGTGAGCGGGACGTTCTTGGGACAGCCCTTGAGCGGCGTCACCAACGATCCGGACGGTTTCAGGACGGATCTCATCGGACAGGTGGTCGACGTCAACTTCACGACGTCTTCGAGCCTCGACCCCGGAGGGGCGATTCAGAAGGCGATTCGGGAAGGAATCTTCAACCATCTCAGCGCGGCCGACTCCATCACGAAGGTGACAGCCCGGGACTCGCTCAACGCGATGGCCAGCTCGTGGCTGATGGGAAGTGTCATCGCCAGCGGCAACACCGAACTACAGCCGTACCCGAGCCCGTGCACGTTGGTCGGGGTCACCGTCGACAACGACGTCCTGAGCCTCGACTACATCACGCCGGAGAAGACCTTCGTCTATCAGGCCCCGGACGATTGGCCGGAGACGCTTCCGCCCGGAAATTTGTCGAACATCGAGCACATCGTGGTGCTGATGCAGGAAAACCGGTCCTTCGACCACATGCTGGGGTACCTGAGCCTGCCCTTCGAACATGGCGGTATGAACCGCGAAGACGTCGACGGCCTCAATGGCGGCGAGCTCAACATCTACAACGGTCGGATCATCCGATCTTTCCGTTTGGCAACAGGCGACACGATCTTTTCGCCCGGTCCGCCGAACAGTTCCGAGCGGGTCGCGGTGCAGGTCGACGGTGGGGACATGTATGGCTTCGTCCAGGCGCAGGCCGACGAGTGCGGCCCTGAGACGGCCCACCGCGTGATGGGCTATCACGGGGCGGACAACGTTCCAACCTACGACTCGCTGGCGCGCGATTTTGCCATAGGCAACCGCTGGTTCTGTTCGCATCCGGGCCCGACGTTCCCGAACCGCTTCTACACCCTTACCGGGAGGCCGAACATCGATCCCTGGGGTGCCTGGGAGTACAAGAATTCCAGTCCGATGCGGCCCGTGCTGACGGACACGATCTTCGAGCACCTGAGCGAACAGCAGGTCTCCTGGACCTACTTCGAGCACTTCTACGGTTTCCTCCGGTTCTTCGAGCGTCATACCTTCGACTCGGAGAACGTCGTCAATTACGACGACCCGAAGATCGGTTTCGTGGAGTTGGCGAAATCAGGGAATCTGCCTTCGGTCTCCTTCGTCGACCCGCACTTCGTGGACTATCCGCCCGGCAGCTTCTGCGACGAGCCCCCTTCGGACATCCGCAACAGCCAACCGTTCATCCGCACTCTGGTGGAGACCCTGGTCGCCAGTCCGAAATGGGAGAGCACGCTGCTGCTCATCGTCTACGACGAGCACGGTGGATTCTACGACCACGTCCCGCCGCCCCCTGCGGTCAAGGTCTCGCCCGAGATGCTCCCGACCACCGGCGTGCGAGTCCCGTGCTTCGTGGTCTCACCCTGGGTCAAGGGCGGCACGGTGTTCGGTTCGGACACCCTGCACTTCGACCACACCTCCATCCTGAAGACGATCGCCCGACGGTTCATGAGCGACAACCCCCCGTATATGGGTGCGAGGTATGCCGCAGCCCACGACCTGTCGGAGGTCTTGGACGACCAGATGCGACCGGATCAGTTCCGTCCGTTCATTCCGTACACGCTCGAGTACGTCGCCTCGAGGATGAACCTCGACGTCCAAGCCGCCAGTACGAGCATCGGAGCCCCCCTCTGGCAGTACACGCCGAACGCAATTGAGGACGCGCAGAGCTTCCGGTTCGAAGACGCAGGCGACGGCTTCGTCTACATCCGGACGTTTGCGGGACTGTACGTGACCGCGGATGCACCGTCGGGCATCCTGACCGACCCCGGGGCGACCCCTGGCGTCAAGCAGGATGTGAAGTACGCGCCTGACTTGCTGGGTTCCCAAGATCCGAATCTTCAGCGCTGGAGGTTCACTTCACCCGCGATCAGTGTGTTCGACCCCACCAACTTCACGATCTCGTGCGCGGCGGTCCCCGGCAAGGTGCTGCAGCCGCTCGACGGCAGCACGGCTTCAGGTATCGCCGTTGTGCTCGCCGCCCCGACACAACATTCGCCCATAGCCATTCCGAATCCGTGGACCGTGACGTCACCTCTCCTGC
The DNA here is from genome assembly GCA_963824445.1 of uncultured Acidimicrobiaceae bacterium. GTDB lineage: Bacteria > Actinomycetota > Acidimicrobiia > Acidimicrobiales > RAAP-2 > Bog-473. Next base: position 56,713 of record CAWGPG010000010.1, read on the forward strand.
CCTCCACGCCCCCGGTGGTTCACGGCTAATTTCCTGATGGGCAGTTGGCCGTGTCGGAAGACGTGCCACGTGCCGCTGTGCGTGGCAGGTTGGTGGTGTTCAGAACGAAAGCAGAGGCGGTCGATGTCCTACGAAGCAGAGAGGTAGCGGCGTTCGGAACAGCAAGGCATCGGAGACGAAGGGGTGTGATCACGTTGTCGAAGCGATTGACCAGTGTCCTGCTGATCGGGTCTGCTCTCGTCGCCGGCGCCAACGGTGCCGTTGTGGTGTCCGCCGGCGTGGCCAGTGCCTCGACCAACAGCTTCACGGTCAATACGACGGCTGATTCCCACGACGCCCACCCGGGGGACGGAATGTGTGCGGACCGCACGGGCAAATGCTCGCTGCGCGCGGCCATTGAGGAAGCCGACGCGGAACCGACAGGGTCGATCATCCTCGTGGACGTTCCGCCGAACACCTACAAACTCACGCTCGGCACCCTTTCCCTGACGAACAACCTCGTCTCCATCTCCGGCTCGGGTCCGGTGGTCTTGAAGGAGAAAGGGAAATTCCAGCTCATGAGCATCGGATCGGAGGTGACTGCGTACCTCTCCGACATCACGATGCGGAAGGGCAAGGCCGGGACCGGCTTCGGCGGCGGCCTGGAAAACTCGGGCACCGCCACGCTCACTTCGGTCACGATCACATCGAGCAAGGCGGCCCAGGGTGGGGCCATCTACAACGCCAGGGGGGGGACGCTCACCCTGATCGGCTCGACCGTCTCGAACAGCGCCGCGGCGAAAGCTCCCCACCACAGCAGTGCGGGCGGATCCGGTGGAGGCATCCTCAATGCCGGTTCGCTCACGTTGAGCGGCAGCACGGTGTCGGGCAACTCCGCGGGAGCAGGTGGTTTGGGCTCCCACAATCCTGCGGGGAGCGGCGGGAACGGAGGCGGCATCGACAACACAGGCAAGGTCCTGGCCACCGGGAGCACCATCAGCGGCAACCGGGCCGGATCGGGTGGCGTCGGGCTCGAGAACGCGGAGCCCGCGGGCAACGGTGGCAACGGCGGGGGGATCTACTCGGCCCCGGGTTCGTCCGTGAGCCTGACCGGCTCGGTCGTGGGGAGCAACACCTCGGGGATCTCGGGTTCAGGCGGCGAGTCGCCGCTGCCCACGGCGGGTGACGGCGGTGGAATCTGGAGCGCCGGGACGCTCACCGTTTCTGGAGCGACGTTCGCGTCGAACACCGGGGGCGAAGGGACGGGAGGCTCGGGGAACGGCGGCGCCATCTTCACCGAGGGGACGGCGACCATCGGCTCATCCACCTTCTCGGGTAACTCGGGCGGCGCGGGAATCGGCGGGAGCGGCGGGAGCGGCGGGGGAATCGACAACGCCGGGTCCTTGACCCTGACCGATTCGACGCTCTCGACCAATGTCGGCGGCGTCGGGGGCGAGGGTGCCAACGGCGGGAACGGCGGCGGCCTCTACTCGAGCGTGGGCGGAGCCACCCTGAGCGGCGACACCTTCAATGGGAACGCCGGAGGCGATGGCGGCAACTCCATCTTCGTCGATCCCGGGTGCACCGCGCCTGGCCTCGGAGGCGACGGAGGCGCGATCTACACGGCTGCCACGTTGTCGATGATCAGTTCGACTCTGTCGGGAAATACCGACGGCCTGGGAGGTTTCTCCGTCCGAGCGTGCGGTGGTCAGGCCGCGAACGGACTGGGTGCGGGCATCGCAGTCGCAGCCGGTGCCGCGACGGTCTCCTACTCGACGATCGCCGACAACACCGACGGAATCGACGACCTGGGTGGCGCGGTGGAGGTCGGCGGGTCGATCGTGGCCGACAGCACCCTGGCCAACTGCGCGGGCACGATCGGGGAGACTCCCGGACGCCACAACCTCGACAGCGGAACCACGTGCGCCTTCAACGCCCGCTCGGACATCAGCGGCAGACAGCCGCGCCTCGCTCCGCTGGCCGACAACGGCGGACTCACCCAGACGCAAGCCCTCAAACCTCGCAGTCCGGCCATCGACGCTGGTGGCACGTCGGTCGACGGTTGCCCCCCGACGGACCAACGCGGTGACCCGCGCCCGGACGAGCAGAGCGACCACGGCGCCTGCGACATCGGCGCCTACGAGTCCCAGGGCGTGCGCTGAGCCGATGCGCGGATAGTCATGACTTCGGGACTATCCTGACACCATGATGGATGTGGTCGGCTGGAAACCGGCGGGGCCGGTCGCGAGCGGAGGCGGCCGATCGTGAGCGCCCGGGCGTCGGCCCGTTCGGGCACGGGGACGATCGTCCTCCTCACCAGGCTGGCCCGGGCCGTCTTCCTCCGCAGCTCGGTTGATCTGGTCGGTATGAACCTCCGCAACATGGTCGTGCTGGCGTACCTCCGTGACCACAATGGCGCCTCGCAGCAGACGATGACCGAAGACCTGTCCATGGACTCGAACACCGGAGTCTTGGTGCTCAACGACCTCGAGGATCTCGACTACGCCGAGCGCCGCCGGGACCCTGCCGACCGCCGGCGCCACCTGGTGGACATCACGGATGCGGGCCTCGAGGCGCTCGAGCGAGCCGAGCTGGCGCAGGGAAGTATCGAGGACGAGATCCTCAGCGGGCTGACCGCGTCCGAGCGCGAGACCTTCCGGCGGTTGTTGGTGAAAGCGCTCGAAGACAACCCCGAAGGAGTCGAAGAAGATCCGTTGGGGTGACCCGCCCGTCACCGGTCGGTCGGGGTGGCAAATCGCTGGCGCCCATGAGGCCTGTTGATCAGCTGCTGCTCAGTGGTGCGCCTTCTTGAGGGCGTCGTACTTCTTCACCATCATCCTGCCGATCAGGTCGTAGCCCTTGGTGTTGGCATGGATGTCGCCCCTGGTGCAGTACCAGGTGATCCGGCAGACCCGAGACACTGCGATCGGCAGGTGCGCGTAGGTCTTGGACTTACCCTTCTTGCCCTTGGTCTTCGTCTCCTTGTTCAAGGGCTTGTACGCACCGGTGGCCGCGGTCACGTCGACGAATGACGCCTTCGCACTGGCGTACGACTTGGACAGCGCCGGGTTGATCAGCGACTTGAATGCAGGGACCGAGGCCTTGGCCAGGGCGAGCGACGAGGCTGACGGCGGATGGTGAGGGTAGACGTAACCGCCGAGGATCACGTCGGGATAGGTCGAGCCGATGATCGGGACGTTCGCACCTGCGGCGTTGCGCAGGTTCTGGGCCAACGACGTGACGTTCGTCTGGATCGTCTTGGCCGCTGTGGCGACACAGGTCGCCACGTTGGCCTGCTTGGCGCACCCGAGCACATCGTTGCCACCGATCGTCACCGTGATGAGCCCGATGTGGCCCTTGTTCGCGGCGAGGAAGGCGTCGGCCGCGGCGATCTGGGTCGTCGTCGGGTAGGTCACTCCGCCGGCGGTGTGGGGAAGGGCGTCGGGGCAACCGACGGTCTGGAGCAGTGAGGTAGTCGTCGCACCGGCGCACCCGAAGTTGACCAGCTTGAGGTGCGTCTTGCCGCCCACGAAGCCGGCGTAGCCGGGAGTGGCGCCGTGATTTGGCTGGTAGCCGACGGCGTAGGAGTCCCCGAGTGAGACGTAGTAGGTGGGCGAGGACGGCGTGCTGGCCTGAGCCGGACCGGCCACGACGGCGGCCGCAAGAGCGGTGGCGACGGCGCTGCCGAGCATGACGAAAGAGAGGATTCGGGTGCGCATGGGGCCCTATGTTGCCCGCTGCTGGGAGCGCACTGGGCGCGGCGAAGGCTCTACGGCCGTTGTGTACTCACTTCTTAACCCGAATCTGCGACGCCCTTAGCGGCCGAATACGTGTGGAATGTTGGCCGGCGGACCGAGGGAAGGTGCTATCCGCGCAGCACGGCCTCGGCCGAACGCCAGATGCGGTCGCAGAGGGCCAGTCCCGCGGCCGCAGCCTGGGTCACCGGTCCGGTCACGGGCTCGGACGCGACGAGGAGGAAGCGGCTCGCCATGGCGACGGTCCGGGCCATGCTGTCAGCCGTCGCGGCTTGGACCGCGGCGTCTCCGCGGCACTCCCAGAGCAAGAGACCGTTGACCCAGGCCGCGTCGCGCGCGGCGTTGATGCTCCAATTGTCGATGAGGTCGAGCACCAGGCGGGCACGACGGTCGACGGCGAGCACCACTCCGGACTCGAAGGCCTCACGGACCGATTGCTCTGCTGCATCGAGCAGGACATCGACCTTCTGGTAGTCGTCATGATGCGTGCCGGCATCGGGCGACGTCCCCAGCTTGGTGCAGGCCTCGACCAATGCGAGCGGGAGATCGTGGTTGATGTGCGCGTTCATGCCGGCCAGCGCGAACTGGATGGCGTAGATCCCTTTCTTGGACCTGGCCTGGAGGAGGGGCTTCCACGCCTCGGGGTACGCGTCGGCCGGACCGGTCATGGCGTCGACCGCGGCGAAGTAGATGTTGGCGAACGCGACGTCGAGGGCACCGAGGAAATCGGGGTCGGCGAAGAAGCCTTGGGTGATCTTGCCCTTCACGTCTTCGGTTACCGCCCGGTACATGCGGTTGAAGCACGCCACCCCGTCGCTTGCGGGCAGCGACGCATCAATCTGATTCATCCGGGCGATCGCCTCGTCGACGGTGGTGACCGGAGCTCCAGTCGGGGGCACAGGATCGGCCATGGTCCCAGTCAGGGTATCTCCCGGTCTCGACGCCGCTCCGGTGGAAGGACGGAACGACGTTTCGGGTCCCTCTTCCCACGTCCGACGGCCCGGGTGTTTCGGCCGCTCCGGCGAACCGAGCGCGGTATCAGCCGTATCAGCCGAGGCCGATGCGGCCGCCGTCTCCGCCGCCGAGTGCCGGTCGACGGGAGCGCATCGACCGGGTCGACACCGGCGGGACGTCGCTGAGCTCGGGGAACCGGGTGCCGAGTCGAGAGCTGTACTCGCCGTAGCGCGCGGCCAGCGGTGACGCCGAGACACCATGGAGCAGCACGCTCAGGGCCACAGTGACGGTCACCGCGGCCAGCACGACCCGCGACTCCTCGGGAGCCAGCGAGTCGACCGCGATGAGACCGAACACCACGGAGGCCAGGCCCCGAGGCCCGAACCAGCCCACGAAGGCGACGGTGGCCCGATCGAGACCGGTGCGGACGAGAGCCAACGCGACAGGGCCCATCCGGAGCACGGTGAGGGCCAGGACCGCGAAGACCACGTCCTTCCACCCTGCGTCCTGCAGGCCAGGAACCAACATCACCGCGCCGAAGCCGAACCAGACGAGCACGGACAGCAGGAGGCCGATCTCCTCGGTGAAGCGCAGGCCGGTCTCGTCGTTGTGGTGGTCGGCGGTGCCGAAGGCCATGCCACCCACGAAGGCGGCGACAAAGCCGTTGGTCCCGGCGACCAACGAGGCTGAGTAGGCGAAGAGGGCGAGGGCCAAGATGGCCAGCGGGCGGAAGGCGGGTGAGCTCCAGCTGTGGCGCCGGGACACCGCGAGGAGAACGGCACCGGCGACACCCACACCAAGCCCGAGTGCGGCGCCACCGACCAGGTCGACCACCGCCGAGGCGACGCTCGTCGCACCGCGCACCGCCTCGGTCGTGGCCGCCGCGGCCAGGAAGAGGTTGACGAACGGCGTCGCGATGCCGTCGTTCAGCCCGCTCTCCACGTTGATGAGCCGTCGGACGCCACTGGGGACGCGCTCGTCCTGCATGACTGAGGCGCCGAGGGCGGCGTCGGTTGGAGCCACGATGGCGCCGAGAGCGGCCGCCACCCAGATCCCGTTCCCGCCGAACAGGATCGCCGCGGTGGCCGCGCCCGCGGCGATGGTGAGGGGAAGCCCGATGGCCAGGAGGCGTGTCGGGAGGGCGGCCGAGGCGCGGAGCTGGCGCACGTTGACCCTGGAGGCGTCCGCGAAGAGGACGAGCGCCAACGTGAGCTCCGCCAGCGAGCGGATGGCAGTCGAGCCGAGCTGGACGTGGACCATCGCCGTAGGGCCGTGCGTGACCACGACCCCCAGCACGACGAACACGATGGGCGCCGAGACGTCCCAGCGCTCGAGGCGGGCCGAGACGAGGCTCCAGGCGAGGACGCTCGCCGACACGACGGCGAGCACCGCGATGTCGAGGCCGTGGTTCACCGAAGCGGCGTCCTCGCTCCATGATGGCGCCAGCGGGGAAATCCCACTCCCGATGCAAGGTAGCGACTAGACATATGGATTGATGAACTTGCCATGCGAAGGCAATTTCCCAGACGACGGACTTCGAGGAGTTTTCACGTAGATGCTTGCTTCGACCGGTTACCCAGTGCTCGACGCCTTCTTGACCATGCTGTACTTCTTCCTCTTCTTCATCTGGATCTGGCTGCTGATCATGGTGTTCATGGACATCTTCCGCAGCCATGACATGGGCGGTGGGGCCAAGGCACTTTGGATCATCTTCGTCATCATCCTGCCCTTCCTCGGGGTCTTCGTGTATCTGATCGCCCGCGGCGGCAAGATGGGGGAGCGCAGGGCGCAGGAGGCGGCACAGCAGCAGAAAGCCTTCGACCAGTACGTGCGGGAGACGGCGGGTTCGGGTGGCGGCGGCGACACGACCACCCAGCTCTCGAAGCTGGCCGACCTCAAGTCGCAGGGCGTCATCACCGACGCCGAGTTCGAGGCGCAGAAGGCGAAGCTCCTCGCCTGATCGCGGCCCAGCGGTGCCGGTGGGATGATGCCGCCGGTGCCGCATGGATGAACGAAAGCCCGACCGTGGCGACGACGCCATGTCGCAGCGGCTGGCGACCCGCATCGAGGCGGATGTCGCCGCGCCGCTCCCATGGAAGTCGATCGTCAAGAAGGTGGTCATGGCGGTCGCGGCCGGTGTCACGATCTATCTCGTCTTCCCGAGTCTGACTGAGGTCTTCGCGTCCTGGCCGGAGCTGGCCAACCTCCAGCTCGCCTGGTTTGCCATCGCCGTGGTGGCGCAGGTGGCGCACTTCGTGTGCACGATCTCTCTGCAGCGGATCGCGCTGCGCACCAAAGCGTGGTTCTCCGTGGCAACCTCGCAGTTGGCCGGCAATGCCATCAGCCTGGTGATGCCCGGCGGCGCCGCAGTCGGTGCCGCGACGCAGTTCCGCATGCTGGCTGCGTCGGGCAACGACACCGCAACCGCGGTCAGCGGTCTCACCGCCTTCTCCCTGCTTGGCGTGGCTGGCCTGTTGGCGCTTCCGATCTTCGTGCTGCCGGCGATCCTGGCCGGAACGCCCATCGACCGCGGGCTCGAGCATGCTGCGCTCCTCGGTCTCGTCGGCTTCGTGCTGTTCGCGGGCTTCGGTGCCATCGTGCTCATGACGGACCGGCCCATGCGCTGGGCCGGCCGGGTGCTCGAGGCGGTCCGCAACCGCCTGAAGCGCAAGGCCGAGCCGATGACGGGGCTCGAGGACCGGCTCGTCTTTGAACGCAACCGCATTCGCGACGTGCTCGGCCAGCGGTGGAAGGCGGCGCTTCTTCTCTCCAGCGGACGTCTGGCTTTCGATTACGCGACGCTGTTGGCGACCATCCGCGCCACGGGAGTGACACCCAACCCGTCGTTGGTGCTCCTGGCGTACGCCGTGGCGGGCCTGCTCGCGCTGATCCCGATCACCCCGGGCGGGCTCGGCATCGTGGAGGCCGGCCTGAGCGCGCTGCTGATCCTGGCGGGGATCCCCACGGGCCAGGCCGTGCTGGCGACACTCGCCTACCGGATCATCTCCTACTGGTTGCCCATCGCGGTAGGCCCCGTGGCGTACCTCATGTTCCGCCTCCGTTACGGGTCACCGGGCTCGGGAGAGGGCGGTCCGACCGCCGTGGCCGCGGCAGGCTGAGGGTCCGGCGATGTTCGAGGCGACGTGGGAGTCCGTGCGCACCCATCGCGTGCCGGAGTGGTACGACGACGCCAAGCTCGGTGTCTTCCTCCATTGGGGTCTCTATTCGGTCCCCGGTTGGGCGCCCCAGGGTCCCGACATCCAGGAGCTCCTGATTCGCCGCGGTCCCAAGCGCATGCTGCGCGAGAACCCCTACGCCGAGTGGTACCTCAACTCGATGCAGATCCCGGGCAGCCCGACGCAGCGCCACCATCAGCGCGTCTACGGCGCGGATTTCCCCTACGACGGCTTCGTCGCGGCGTTCGATGCCGCCACCACCTCTCCCCGGCTCGATGCGATCGCCTCGTTGTGCCGGGAGACGGGCGCCCGATACGTCGTGCTCACGACGAAGCACCACGACGGCTTCGCGCTCTGGCCTTCGCAGACGCCCCATCCGGTGAAGGGGGAGTACCACGCCCGGCGAGACCTGGTCGGCGAGCTCGGTGACGAGGTCCGCTCGCAGGGGATGCGGATGGGTCTCTACTACTCCGGAGGCTACGACTGGCCGTACAACGGAGCGGTGATCCGGCGCGCCGCCGACGTCGTGTTGGCCGCGCCCTCGGACGACGTCTATTCCGACTACGTCACGGCGCAGGTGCTCGAGCTCATCGAACGCTACAAGCCGTCCGTCCTGTGGAACGACATCTCGTGGCCACCCGGAGGGAACCTCCCCGAGCTCTTCGCGCGCTACTACAACACGGTGGAGGACGGGGTCGTGAACGACCGCTGGCTCCAACCGGAGCCACGACGAGGTGCGGGACGCCAGACGCTGCTCCGTGTCGGAGGCAGTCTCGTCCAGCTGCTGTGGCCTCTGATCCCGGCGCAGCGGAAGCGACTGACGTTCGGAGCGCCCCGGCACTTCGACTTCAGGACGCCCGAGTACGAGGTGCTGCACACCATCACGCAACGCAAGTGGGAGCTGGCCCGCGGTGTCGGCCACTCCTTCGGGGCCAATCGTCAGGAGCGGCCCGAGGACATCATCACCGACACGGAGCTGATCAGGCTGTTCTGCGACGTGATCTCGAAGAACGGCAACCTGCTCATCGGGGTGGGGCCGCGTCCCGACGGCACCATCCCAGAGTCACAGCAGGCTCCGCTGCGCGGGCTCGGCGCCTGGCTCTCGGTCAACGGCGAGGCTGTCTACGGAAGCCGGCCTTGGGACATGGCGGAATCGACGACGACGGAGGGCACGCCGGTGCGTTTCACGCAGCGCGAGGAGAGCGTGTACGCCATGCTCCTCGGTACCTCGCCCACGAGGCGGATCTCCATCCCCGAACTCGACGGCTCCGACGTGACGCGCGTCCGGCTGGTAGGCCTGTCCGAACCGCTCGAATGGGGGTGCGACGACGGTCTGCTCACCGTGGTCCTACCCGAGCGGCTCCCCGTCGCCCCGGTCTCGACGTTGGACCTAGGCCCGGGGGTCCGGACGCAGTCCCGCCAACTCGACTGAGCCTCTCTCGGAACGACCCGGTCCCTCCCGGGCCTCTGCAGGTGCTACAACGAGGATTGGACGCCGTCGGGAGGACCGTCCTTGTCCCAACAGACACTGGAGACCGACGGGGCCACGACCGGTGGTCTCGCCGCCGGTGCCTTCGCTCCTGTCGCCTTCGACCCTCGCCGGGCCGAACGAGCCCCGTTCGACCGGCGGATTGCCGTCGTGCTGATCGTCGTCGCCATCGCGACGGGTGCGGCCGAGCGCTGGTGGGTGGCGGCACACCCGCTCGGCACGCTGACATCGGACGGTTCGGTCGTCGGCCTCATGGCGCTGCAGCTCCTGCACCACGGCCAGCTCCCCGCATACTTCTGGGGCCAGTCCTACGGAGGAAGCATCGAGGCCGTCGGCACCGCCCTCGTCTTCCTCGTCGGCGGGACGGGGACGAGCCAGTTGCTGGCTGCGACCGCGCTGTCGAGCGCGCTCGCTGCGCTGGCCCTCTGGAGAGCGGGACGGCGCGTCGTAGGCGATCCGGCGGCGTTGCTCGGCGCCCTCGCCTTCTGGGTCTGGCCGGCGTCCGTGACGTTGCGTTCGCTCAAGCCGGGCGGGACCTACATGCTGGGTCTGGCCTTCGCACTCTGTGCCGTCGGCGCATTGGCGCGCCTCCACGACGGCGAAGACGGCCTCCGGCTGCGGCTCACGGCCGGGTTGTGGTTCGGTCTCGCGTTCTGGGCCAGCGCGATGTCGGTGCAGCTGCTGGTTCCCGCCGTCCTGTGGAGCGCCCCGGCGTTGTGGCGGCTCGGGCGGCGCCTCGGCGCGGTGGTCCTCGGGTGCCTGGTCGGTGCATGGCCGGCGATCGCCTTCGGCGCCGCCCACGGGTGGTCGAACGCGTTCCTGCCTCATGGCGACGGCTCGGCTCTGGCCCGGTTCGGCCCACGGTTCGTGCAGTTCTTCCAGGTCGAGCTCCCCATCTCCCTCGACTTGCGCGTCGAGGGGACGTTGGCCTGGCTCAACCCGGTCGCAGGCATCGCATTGACCGTTGTCGTCCTCGGCGGTTTCGGCGCGCTCGTCGTGGTCGTCGTCAGGGGAGGGGCGCGGCGCTGCCGGCTTTCCGTGCTGACCTTGCTCCTCCTTCCTTTCCTCTACGCGCTCAACTGCGACGCCAACGATGTCGGCCAGGGTCGGTATGTGCTCGTCGGGATGGCCATGGCGGCGTTGCTCGTGGGTGTCGGCCTCGAGAACGGCCGACGGGCGCTGGTTGGGCGCCTGCGGTGGCCGAGAACCGAGGTCCTGTGGTCCGCCGCGCTGGCCGGACTTGCGTTGGCCGGGGCGGTCACGTTGGGCCGCGAACCGGGTGGCGTCATCGTCGGCTTGAACGCTCCCGACGTGCCGATGCCGGCGAACGACACCGGTGCGCGTGCACTCGTGCTTCGCCACCATGTCCACGACGCGTTCGCCGACTACTGGATCGCCTATCGCATCACGTTCGAGACGGACCAGGGAGCGTTGATAACCCCCACCTTCTACGATCGCTACCGGCCGTTCGCTCGAGAGGTCGACGCCAGCCGCGATCCGGCCTACCTGTTCGTCTCCTCCTCGAGGACCGTGTCGATCTTCGAGAATTGGTGCCGCCAGCACGACGTGGCCGTGCGAGCATGGAGCGAAGGAGGCTTTACCCTCGTGCTTCCATCGAGCCGGCTGCTTCCGGCGCGGGTTGGCCGAGACATTCTGGGCGAGGGGCCGAACGCGCGACGCGCCAACGACGTCGGTCCTGACGTCTCGGTCAGTCGGCCGGTGTCTTGAGCATGAGCCGGGCATCGGGTCCGATCGCGACGCCCGTGATCCCGAACCGATCGGCCAGGAGTCGGGGCACGTCGGCGAGCTCCACCTCGCTCACGGTCGACGCGCCGCCCACCGGCCGTTCCACGAAGAGCGGGCGGTCCGTCACGAAGAGAGACAGGCAGCGCTCGGCGAGCCGCAGACCGGCCATGATGCCGGTGACGAAGCTGGACTCGGGGTGCGTGGCCGTGTACCAGTTGTTGACTTCGATGTCGATGGCTCGGGCTGCCTCCGGCACGAAGCCGTAGAGGTCCCTCCACTCCCCGTCCGTCATCGACTGGAGGACGAGCTCCGGTCCGTCCTCGACCAGGCGGTAGGCCCATCCGGACTGCTCCACCTCGCGACCGGGCTCGAAGGGGAGCGGGTCGAGCAGACCGCCGCCGCCGAATCCGACGTCGGCCAGCCATGTGCCGCGCTCGTCGCTCACGCGCAGCAGCAGATGGTTGAGGGCGCGTGACTCGGGAGGGCTCAGCCGCACCCGGGCCAGCATCGGCTCCACCGAGGTGGTTCCGAGGGACTCCAGTGCCCCACGCAGCAGCAGGTTGTGCTCGAAGCAGTACCCGCCGCGTCGGCGCCCTACGAGCTTGTCCTCGAGGTCGCGGGTTCGGAGCGAGACCGGTCGTCCGGCGTAGGGGTCGAAGTTCTCGAAAGGTATCGACGTCGCATGGGCACGGTGCACCTCGGTCAGGCCAGGGTGCGAACCCCTGCGTAGACCGATGCGTTCGAGATACGCGTCGACGGACACGAGCGGTTCCATCCCGACGAGGGTAACGCCGTCTCGCCCGGGCGGGTCCTCCGCTGAATGCACGCGAGCGACGCACACGAGCGACCTGACGCGGCGCCGTCTGAAGACATCCCACGCGAACGTACGTTTGCGTGGGCGTTGCGGATGAACATTTCAAACGTGCGCCTGAACAAACGTTTCCTTGCTCGTTCGAAGCGAGGGTTCGAATTCGGAGTGACAAACGCGAACAGTAACGAAACGGAAAAGGAACCATTCGGCACGGTTTACGTATCGAAGGAATTCAGATACGTTGCCAGTAGTGCTGCGAGCCCCTCTTGGGTTCGCCCGCCTGCTGGCGATCGTCCTCGCTGTCACGGTCTTGGTGCCGTGGGGAGTGTCGGACGCCGTGTTGGGTCGGGTCACAGCGGCGGCAGCGGCGGGAATGTCGTCGGGGCACGGTCGCGCCCCACGAGCGTCGTCGGCACATCACGGTCCACCCGGGTCTCCCGGGCACGGCCACGGTCCACCCGGGTCTCCCGGGCACGGCCACGGCCACGGTCCTCCCGGGTCTCCAGGGCATGGCCACGGTCCGCACGGTCCACCGGGACATGGTCACGGTCCGCCGGGGCAGGGGGTTTCGCCGCCGAGATTCATCGCCTCCGACTGCTCCCGAAACGTCTCATGGCTGATGAACTTGTGGCTGAGGACATTGCCGCCGGGTGCGGTCGTCCAGCCGCCTCCGGGAGCGTGTTACCTGATCAACGAAGGCGTCAAGGTCTATGCCGCTGACGATCTCACCATCGACGGTGGCACGTGGAGGGACGACACCGTTCCGATCTCGACCAAATCACCTGCCGGACAGGCGGTGCTGTGGTTCGTGGGAGGGTCCGACGTCACGCTGGAGAATCTGACGGTCGAGGGGGTCAACCCGGGCGGGCATCACCCGACGGGCGCGTTCCAGTCGGGCATTCGCTCAGATGGTGTTGTCGGGCTCACCGTGGACTACGTGACCGTCGTCGATACCTTTGGCGACGGCCTTGAGCTGGCCCCCCTGCGCGGCGCGCAGGACGACTCGGGAGAAATCATCCGACCGAGCGAGAACGTCGTCGTCAATGGCCTCTCCATCTTGGGAGCGGGCAGGACAGGAGTCTCACTTCCGAGCGTCACGAACGCCACGCTGACGAATGTGAACATGTTCAACATCGGCGTCAACGACTTCGATGTCGAAGCCGACCAAAGGAACGAGGGCGCCATCGATGTCACCATCGACGGATGCTCCGCGAACGGAGCGGGAGCCGCGTTCTTTGCCAACGGTGGCGCCGGTGGCGGACGCTTCACGTCCGGGATCACTGTTGAGAACTGCACGATGCGGACGATGCAAGCAGGGTTCGCCATCTTCTCGTACGAGCCTCGATACATAAACCGGCCGAAGGGGCAGGTGACCTTCACGGACGATCAGCTGATCTGTGGCCATTCTGCGTACGTGGCATGCGTCGACATCACCGGTGGGACCGTCAACATTTCGAATTGCGTGCTCTGGGTCCCGCCGGGCTACGCCGACGAGGCCGCGTATAGCGCCGCGGACAGCACGACGTTGCAGTTCGACAACGACAGCTTCAGCGGCTACGGCTCCCTCGGCGGCACGGACCTCTCGAGCACGGTGGCCGTCGATGGGGGCACCTGGGTGCCCTACCCATGACGCGGATCAAGCGCCGAGGAACGACGCGACCGCTCTCCCTATGAGAAGAGCGGCCGCGCGGTGGCGTACTCGAGCTCGAAGTAGCCGGCACCCGAGGCTGCGCCCTGCAGGGCGGCCGCGGCGGGGCCGATGTCGACGCCCGGGACGCCCGGAAAGAGCGGATCGTGATGGCAGAAGCCGACGCTGCCGGGCCGGAGCAGCTGCACCTGCTCGAGTACATACTGCGCCGTAGATCCCTGGTACGGCTCACCGTCGACGTTGGGCCGCCCGCCCAGCGAGAGCAGCGCGACGTCCGGTTGCAGCCCGGTGAAGATGCCGCGCCAGTAGCCCACGCTCGCGCTGACGAGGACCGAACCCTCCGTGGTCGTGAGGAGGTAGGCCAGTTGGCCGCCGTCGTGACGCGAGCACCGCTCGTTCAAGGAGCGCAGCGCGGGTCCGGCGGGCTCGGGTGCGCCCGCCATGAGGTCGAACAGGGCCGCGGACCGCGGCCGCTCGTTCCTGGGCGCTCACACCGAGATCGCCCAGACAGGGGACCGAGCTGTCGGGGTCGCTGTGCGCGAACAGGCACGAGTGCAGCGCGGGCAGCACTCGGACTCGCACGGACGGTCCGCAGGTGACGGTCTCACCCCCGGTGACGACGAGCAACTGATCCTCGGGGACCCCACAGGCGCGGAGGCAGCGCGCCGACTCGGGCGAGGCCACGACCGTCGCCCCGGTCCCGAGCGCGATCACGTCGGCGCCCGCGAGATGGTCGAAGTGGGCGTGGCTCACGAAGACGAAGTGGGCCTCCGACACTTCCGCCGTCGACAGTCCGACGGGCTCCAGGCCGGGCAGGCGGTCGAGGTAGGCGTCGAAGAAGAGTGTCAAGCCACCAGCACGGATGCGGAACGTCGCGGTCCCGAACCATTCGATCGTCGCCTGCACGGCAGCCTCCTTCGGCTTGTCTTCGGACGTCGTGCCGTGATGGTACGCCGGGTGCCCTCGACGTCTCTCGGGGCGGCGCGCCGCCGATTCAGGAATCGCCGCCGGCGAGCGTCGGGTCCCCGACCAGCTTCACCGACATCTTCACCGCCTTGACGGCACTCGTCACCCCGGTCTGCAGCGCAACGCCGACAACGATGAGCAGGACACCGAGCCAGAAGAGGTAGCGCCACCCGAGCATCAGGATGCCGAGCCGGCCCAACATGTAGGGCGGCGAGCAGACCACGGCGCCGACGGCGCCGCCGACCGCAGTTGCCGCCAACTTGTCGCGGCGGGACCCCACCCTCTTCGGCATTCCGACGATCCTCGAAGGTACGGCGACGTAGCAGAGCATCATGATCCCGACCACGATGCCCTGCGTGAGGACGAACGAGAACGTCCCCCACCGGGCCGAGATGAGAGTCGAGTACGACAGACGCGAGGCCCACGCCGACGCCCCACGCCAGGATCGCGCTGAGATGAGAGTGCGCCTGGCGAAAGGCAGGTCGGATCTCGGGGTGCGGCGCGGTGACGGCAAAGGCGAAGACCGCGTTGAGGAAAAAGCTCCCTGCTGTCAGCGCGGTGACGGCCAATGCGAGCGGGATGAGGACCGGACCGCGCACGATGTGGAACTGCTTCCCGTGCAACACGTGCAGCTTGATGTCGAGCATCGCCACCCAGATCCACATGGCCGGCAGGACTTGCACCAGGGTCAACCGCCAGTTGACGAAGAGCGTCTTGAGCCCCTGGAAGAGCATGAGGAAGGCGCCCACGATCAGGGCGAGCGGCGCCAACCAGCGTCGCGAACTGCTCAAGTTGAGAACGGCCTCCCGCACCGCTTTCTCGTCGCTGGACTGGACGAGCCTGACCAACTTGGAGACCGTGCCGAGCACCCCCTCGCGGCGCTTTCCATTTGCGTCCCGAGTCGACGCGCTCTCGTCGCTCACCGGGCTCTCGGCCGGAGCGACGCTGGAAGATGATTCAGCGGCCGGCGCGGCAGGCGGCGCGGCGCCACGTCCGACGTCGCCGCCGCCCTCGTAGTCCAGCGTCATTGCACGGCCTCGCCGATCCCCGTTCTTTGCACCCATTGTGGTCCCCCCGGGTGCAGGAGCGAAATCGATCCCGCCCCACGAGGCGTTTGCAGCGGCGCCGCATTAGCCTGTGTTGCCCGCAGAACCCGTGGCGAGGAGGCCGAAATGGTCGTGGACGAGATGGTCGCATCCCCGGAAAAGACGACGCCCAAGATCGTGCTCCACCTGACACCGGACGAGAGCCGGGCCAAGGGGAAGGCGGCGCGGGCCAAGATCCCGCGCAACAGCCATGCCTCCTTCAGCGCCGCTCCCGACCGGCCCGACCCTGTCTCGCTGCTCGAGGACCAGGCGAAGACCAGGGTGCAAGAGCTCGTCCCGATTCGTTACGGGCGCATGCTCGTCTCGCCGTTCACCTTCTACCGAGGGGCGGCGCTCATCATGGCCTCCGACCTGTCGACCACACCGCGCTCGGGTCTCAACGCCCAGGTGTGCGGAGACGCCCACCTCTCCAACTTCGGCGCGTTCGGCTCGCCCGAGCGCTCTTTGGTGTTCGACTGCAACGACTTCGACGAGACCCTGCCCGGACCGTGGGAGTGGGACGTCAAACGTCTTGCCGCGAGCTTCGTGATCGCCGGCCGGGTCCGCGGCTTCTCCAAGAGCGTTGGCAAGGAGGCGGTCCTTACGCTGGGCCAGACCTACCGCGAGACGCTGCGCACGATGGCTCTGATGACCAACCTCGATGTCTGGTACTCGCACATCGACGTCGATCAGCTCATCGGCTGGCTGGGCGCGCAGGCAGCAGCGACCGGGTCGAAGGCCGAGGCTCGCCTGGCCGCCAGCGCCACCAAGCTCGCCACCAAGGCGCTCACGAAGGATTCGATGAAGGCGGTCGACAAGCTGACGAAGGTGGTCGACGGGGAGCGCGTCATCGTGAGCGATCCTCCGCTCATCGTGCCGATTGAGGCGCTGTTCCCCGAGGTCGAACATCAGGCCATGGTCGAGCTCTTCCACGGCCTCATCCGCAAGTACCGGCAGACCCTGCCGACGGATCGCCGCGACCTCCTCGAGCAGTACAGCTTTGGCACCGTGGCTCGCAAGGTGGTGGGGGTGGGAAGCGTGGGCACCCGGGCGTGGATCATCATGATGCACGGCCGACAGCCCAACGAGATCCTGTTCCTCCAGGCCAAGGAGGCCGAGGCGTCGGTGCTCGAGCGCTTCACCAAGAAGAGCGCGTATGCCAACCACGGCGCCCGCGTCGTCGCGGGCCAACGCCTCATGCAGGCCGGCAGTGACATCTTCCTCGGCTGGCAGCGTGTCCAAGGGATCGACGGCGTCCCGCGGGACTACTACATCCGCCAGCTCCAGGACTGGAAGGGCTCGGTCGACACGGACACCGCCAGACCCGAGGGCATGCAGGTCTATGCCGCTCTGTGCGCGCGGGCACTGGCCCGGGCCCATGCCCGCTCCAGCGACCGCATTGCCATCGCGTCCTACCTCGGCTCCAACGCCACGTTCGACAAGGCGCTGGCCACCTTCGCCGAGAGGTATGCCGACCAGAACGAGCGTGACTACGAGGCCTTCGCCGAGGCCTGCCGCAACGGCCGCCTCCACGCCGAGGAGGGCTTGTGAGACCGCACGGCCGCACAGGCGCGATGAGCCCGTACGGCCAGAAATGACTTTCGGCCCTGTCGCAGGACCAGGCCGGATGCAAAGGTACAGCCCGCGGCACCCAGATCGCCTCGCTTTGCCGCGCCGACAGCAAGGAGATTCTTGAATGCTCGCCTCGACGAACTACCCCGTTCTCGATGCCTTCTTGACGATGCTGTGGTTCTTCCTCTTCGTCATCTGGATCTGGTTGCTCATCATGGTGTTCATCGACATCTTCCGCAGCCACGACATGGGCGGCTTGGCGAAGGCGCTCTGGGTGATCTTCATCATCATCCTGCCGTTTCTCGGCGTGCTGGTGTACCTCATCGCCCGGGGCGGCAAGATGCACGAACGTGCCGCGGCAGAGGCGGCCCAGCAGCAGAAGGCATTCGACACGTACGTCAGGCAGACCGCCAGCTCGGGCGACAGTTCCGCGGACCAGCTGTCCAAGCTGGCGGACCTGAAGTCGCAAGGCGTCCTCACCGATGCCGAGTTCGAGGCGCAGAAGGCCAAGATCCTGGCCTGAGCGAGCATCTCCCATCTCGACAAACTTCCCCCGAACCAAAGGAGGCGCTCATGGCATTGGGACCAGTGAGCTACACAGTCGTGGCATTCCCCGGCAACCAGTTCAACGGGAACATCGCCCCCGAGGTCGGCAAGCTTGTGGCCAACGGCACCGTGCGGATCCTCGACCTGGTCTTCGTCGGCAAGGACGAAGCCGGTGACACCATCAGCCTCGAGTTCGACCAGCTCGACGAGCTGGCCGCTTTCGGGGAGATCGAGGGCGAAGTGGGCGGCCTCGTCAACATGGAGGACCTCGACCTGGTGGCCTCCAACCTCCCGGAAGGCAACTCGGCGCTGGTCATCGTGTGGGAGGACCTCTGGGCCAGGCCGCTGGTGGAGGCGATGCGGGCCTCGGGCGGGGTCCTGGTCGAGTCCGCCCGCATTCCGGCGGACCTGGTCGAGTCGGCTTTGAACGAACTGGCGGAGGCCCTTCAGGCCGAGGCCTGAGCAGCCACATCACGACACGAAGCAGAGAAAGAAGGAGCGACACCAATGCCGATGAGACGACGCCCGGTGATGCGGACCGTCGGGAGGACCGCGGTCATCGCGGGCACCGCGACCGCGGTGGCAGGTGGAGTGGCCCGCCACCAGGAGAACAAGTACGCGCAGCAGGACGCGGCCGCAGCTGCGCAACAGCAACAAGCCCCTGCTGAACCTTCACCGCCGGAGCAGGCAGCCCCCACCTCCGACGACCAGATCGCGAAGCTCAAGGAGCTGGCGCAACTCAAGGACCAAGGCATCCTGACCGAAGCCGAGTTCGACGACCAGAAGGCCAAGATCCTGGCTCAGATGTCCTGACGACTCGACACGCTCAACCCCTATCGGGGGATCGCGAAAAGACGGCACCAATACGGTGCCGTCTTTTCGCGTCCGAGCAGAGTGAGAATGCTTGACACGGCTGTTGGAGCCTGCTCCGATCTGGGGTGCATCGCGGCGTCAGTCGTGCCGCACCGGAACGGGGAGGTCGTATGGCCACGTCGACGGACCTGAGCGGCGACCAGGTGGGGGACAGCGACGTTGCTCAGCTGCACACGCTGGGTTACGCCCAGGAGTTGCGGCGCCGGATGGGCGGGTTCTCGAACTTCGCCGTGTCCTTCACCATCATCTCGGTCCTCTCGGGATGCCTCACCCTCTATTACTTCGGGATGACCTACGGCGGCCCGGTCGCCATCGTGTGGGGCTGGTTGATCGTCGGAGGGATGACGCTGATCGTCGGGCTCGGGATGGCCGAGATCGCCTCGGCGTACCCCACCGCGGGCGGCCTGTACTTCTGGGCGGCCAAGCTCTCCGAGCACAATTCGGGCGCTTGGAGCTGGTTCACCGGTTGGTTCAACCTCCTGGGCCAGATCGCCGTCACGGCGGGCATCGACTACGGCTTCGCCACCTTCTTCACCGTGTTCCTCCACATGACGACGGGTTTTCCTGACACTGTCGGGTGGATCCTCACCGTCTATGGCTGTGTGCTCGTGGCCCACGGCCTCCTCAACACGTTCGGTGTCCGCGTGGTGGCGTTCCTCTCGGACGTGAGCGCGTGGTGGCACATCGTCGGAGTCCTGATCATCGCCATCGTGCTGTTCTTCGTCCCGAGCCACCACGCCTCGGCGTCGTTCGTCTTCACCACGTTCAAGAACCAGTCCACCCTCGGCGTGCCGTGGTTCGTCTTCATGCTCGGTCTCCTCATGGCGCAGTACACGTTCACCGGGTACGACGCCTCGGCCCACATGTCCGAGGAGACCCATAACGCCGACATCTCGGCACCGCGCGGCATCGTGAGCTCCATCGGCGTCTCGCTCATCGCGGGGTGGATCCTGATCCTGGCCATCACGTTCGTCATCCCGACGAATCCGACGGTCTACGCCAACACGGCCGCCAACACAGCGGCGCCGGTGGCCATCTGGACCGCTGCGCTCTCACGGGTGGGCGCAGAGCTCCTGCTGCTGATCGTCGTCGTGGCTCAATTCTTCTGCGGCATGGCCTCGGTGGCGGCGAACTCCCGAATGACGTTCGCCTTCAGCCGGGACGGCGCCGTGCCGGGCCACAAGCTCTGGCATCGCATCAACCCGCGCACCCGGACGCCGACCAACTCCATCTGGTTCTGCGCCGTCTTCGCCTTCCTGCTCGCCGTGCCGTCGCTCTGGAGCGGGGTGGCCTACGCCGCCGTCACGTCGATCGCCACCATCGGCCTCTACATCGCCTACGTGCTGCCGACCCTGCTGCGTCGCATCAAGGGAAAGAGCTGGGAGGGCGGCCGCTGGTCGCTCGGCAAGTGGAGTCCCATCGTCGGATGGGTGGGAGTCGCATGGGTCGCCTTCATCGCCGTCCTCTTCATGCTTCCCCAGGTCTCGTTCTCCGATGTCAACCGCGACACGTTCAACTACGCCCCGGTCGCCGTGGGCGTCGTGCTCCTGTTCTCGGGCATCTACTGGCTCGTCAGCGCCCGCAAGTGGTTCACCGGACCGAGGCGGCAGGGGGACGAGGCCCAGCTCGAGAAGATCGAGGCCGAGTTCACCAATATCGAGCGGGAGCTGTCCGAGGTCGACTGAGGCGTGGACGGCGCCGACCCCGTGTAGGCGATCCCAGCGGCGACCACGGTCCCGGTAACGTGGGATCGATGTGGCCGAGGGACACCGGTGGATGGCTCACCGCCATCCGGCGCATCCCCTCTTCCTGATTCTTCCCGCACTCCCATGGTGAGCGTCGACGAACTTCCCCGCGCCCAGCCACGGCCTCCGGCCGAGCCACCTGCCCCGTCAACGGAACGGAGCCGGTGGTGGTGGGTGCCCGGGACCATCACCGTCGTCACGATCCTGAGCGTGATCGTGGTCACGCTCTCGCAGCTGCACCCGAGCCTCCTGCTGACGAACACGACGACGACGGGAGGGGACACCGGCGCGCACATCGCCATGCCGAAGTTCATGGAGTCCCTGTTGAGCCACGGACGGCTCACCGGTTGGGACCCCGGTTGGTACGACGGCTTCCCCCTCTACACCTTCTACTTCACCATTCCCGATCTCTTCATCGCCGTTGCAGGATGGATCGCGCCCTACGACATCGTCTTCAAGCTGGGGACCGTCCTCGGCTCGGTCCTGCTGCCCATCTGCGCCTGGGCGTGCGGCCGGTTCTTCCGCCTTCGGGCGCCGATCCCAACGCTCCTGGCCGCGGCCACGTTGCCCTTCCTCTTCGACTACACGTTCACCATCTACGGAGGGAACCTGTTCTCGACGCTCGCCGGCGAGTACGCGTTCTCCTTCAGCCTCTCCCTCGCCATCCTCTTCCTCGGGCTGTTCGCCTGCGCCGTGCGTGAGGGGAAGTACCGCGCCTGGGCGGCGCTGGCGCTGGCCGGGTGCGTCCTGTCGCACATCGTGCCCGGCTTCTACGCCCTGGGCGGCGCGGTGGTCCTCACGGCCGTGGAGCTGCTGCCGGCACGCTGGGGTATCGGCGACACCAGACTGCGGATCTGGCGCAGCGACCCCGATGCCGCCGCCGTGCCTCGCGCCCGCAGACTCTGGTGGGCGGCCTCCACGGTCGGAACCGGGCTGCTCCTGACCAGCTGGTGGTTGATCCCCTTCGGGCTCGAGCACGCCTACTCGACCTCCATGGACTACCAGAACCTCTACGGGTGGGGGCTCTTCTTCCCCGAGGCCGACACGTGGGCCCTGGTCCTGGCCGGAGCGGGTGCGCTGGCCGCCATCGTCGTGCGCAGCCGCTTCGGGATCACCGTCACCGTGCTCGGAGTGGCCTCGGCGGTCGCCCTCGTCGTCGACCCCCAGGCCGACCTCTACAACGTGCGGCTCCTCCCGCTGTGGTTCATCTCGGTCTACCTCATGGCCGCGTGGGCTTTCGGGGCGGGATGCATCGGCGCAGTGGAGTGGTGGAGGCGCGCCCGTGGCCGCCACGCCCGCAGGCTCAGCTTTGCCTCGGTCCACGCCGATCCTGACGCAGATCCGGACGAGCCTGACGAGGAGGAGTGGACGACCCAGCATGCGATCGACCTGGGGGAGCACCAACGGGGGCCGCGGCTGCGACCCTGGCCTCCGGCCGCCGTGGGCGGAGCGGTGCTCGGCCTGCTCGCCGTCATGGTCGCCGTGGTGCCGCCCTTCGTCGTCGGGCCGTCGGCGCTGGTGCACACCGGCCCGAACGAAGTCACGAACTGGTCGACGTACAACTACATCGGCTACCAGGGGCAGAGCTCGTACGCCGAATACCACGCCATCATCCAGACGATGGACCTGGTGACCAAGCGCTACGGGTGCGGGCGCGACATGTGGGAGTACAGCGCCAGCGAGAACCGGTTCGGGACGCCCGAGGCGCTCATGCTCTTGCCCTACTGGACCAACGGGTGCGTCGACTCCATGGAGGGTCTGCTCTTCGAGTCTTCGGCCACCACGCCGTACCACTTCATCAACCAGGCGGAGCTGTCCGAGGGGCCGTCGGAGCCCGAAGTCGGTCTGCCGTACGGGCCGGTCGACGTGTCCCTCGGGGTGCAGCACCTCCAACTGCTCGGCGTCAAGTACTTCATGGCGGAGACCCCGCAGGTCGAGGCGGAGGCAGCGGTCGACCCCGCGCTCAAGCTGGTGGCGACGACCGGGCCGTGGACCTACGACTACCAAGGCGCGCAGACGAAGACGACGTGGCAGGTCTACCTCGTGAAGGACTCGCCATTGGTCACGCCGCTGCACGACGACCCGGTGGTGCTCTCCGGGGTGAAGCCGTCGCCCGCCAGCTGGCTCGGGTCGCCCGGGCACACGGGCCCCTCCATGAACTGGTATCTCCATCCGTCGCAGTGGGACGTCGAGCTGGCTCAGAGCGGCCCCGCTTCGTGGCCGCGCACCCAGGTGGGCAACGCCGCCCATGCCGTCGCCCGACCGGTCCCGACGACGCGGGTCACGGCGGTCAAACAGACGGACTCGTCGGTCAGCTTCCACGTGTCGCGCCTCGGGACCCCGGTTCTGGTCAAGGTGTCCTACTTCCCCAATTGGCACGCCACTGGAGCTCAGGGCCCCTGGCGGGTCACCCCCAACCTCATGGTGGTGGTGCCGACCAGCCACGACGTCAGCCTCACCTACGGCACGACCTCGTCGGACAACATCGGCCTCTTGGCCACGGTCCTCGGGCTCGTCGCGCTGGGGGCGTTGGCCCTGGTCCCGTGGTGGCGTCGCCGGAGCCAGGCCGGAATCCCTGAGACAGATGGGACGGAATCTGTCTAATATGTTCCTCCATGGCGGCTCTGCTGGCTGAGGCCGGCACTCTCCCGATACAGAGTTTCAACGCCACCGAGGAGCGCATCCTCTCCGCCGCCCTGAGCCTCATCGGCCGGCGCGGTGTCAGACGGCTCGGCATGCAGGAGATCAGCGACGCCGCGGGCGTCTCCCGCGGGACCCTCTACCGCTACTTCCCCTCCAAGGACCACGTCCTTTCGGCGGCGGCCGACTTCGACGGGGTGCGCTTCAGCGCCGGGCTCGACGAGGCGATGGCGGCGGTGGAGGACGGCGGGCGCCTGGCTGCCTTCCTCTCGTACATCTTCGAGTTCATCCGCACCCATCCGGCGAGGTCGCTCTTCGAGACCGAGCCCGGCTACGTGCTCAGCTTCCTGTTGGATCGCCTGCCCAACATGCGCCGCGAGATCGCGATCCGCCTTGGACCGGACGTCGACGCCATGCCGGCGGTGCGTGACGGGCGGCTCACGCGTGAGGAGGTGGCAGACCTCATCGTGCGGCTCTTCGTCTCGAGCTGGATCGTTCCCGAGACTGACCACGGCGCGCTCGTGCGCACCCTCGAATGCACCTTGCAGATGAGCACCACTTGACCACGACCAACGGGGAGGCGGACATGGAAGAGACGATCGAAGAGACGACGACCACGTACGGGGAAAGCCCGTTGGGTGGCATGGATCCCGAAATGGCCCGGAACCCGCAGCCCGTCTTCAAGCTGCTGCGCGACGACAGCCCGGTGATGAACGTCGACATGCCCGGTGGAGGCGCCGGTATCGTCCTCTCGCGCAAGCAGGAGATCGACGAAGCGCTCCGTCATCCCGAGATCTTCTCGTCGAACATGGACGCGGTGGACCTGAAGAACAAGCGGCCGTTGATCCCCTTGCAGATCGACCCGCCCGACCATCGCAAGTTCCGGCGTCTGCTCGACCCGCTGTTCTCGCCCCGCAAGATGGCCGTCTTGGACGACGACGTCTCGCGGCTCGTCAATCGAGCTCATCGACCGGTTCGTCGAGCGCGGTGAGGTCGACTTCGCCCGGGAGTTCTCCGTCCCGTTCCCCTCGCAGGTGTTCCTCACGCTGCTCGGACTCCCATCGGACCAACTCGATCGCTTCTTGGCCATGAAGGACGGCATCATCCGGCCCGACCACGTGACGGGTCGTGGTTACGGCTCCAGGGCGGCGAGAGAGCACCAGCAGAAGACGGCGGACTCGGTCTACGACTACTTCAACGAGGTGCTCGACGAGCGCGAGGCCGAGCGACGTGACGACCTGCTCTCGCACTTCCTCGACGCCGAGATGGAGGGCGACCGGCTGAGCCGCGAGGACATCTTGGACATCTGCTTCTTGTTCCTGATCGCCGGCCTCGACACGGTCACGGCCACGCTCGACTGCATGTTCGCCTACTTGGCCCAGCATCCCGAGCAACGCCGCCAACTGGCGGAGAACCCCGACCTCATCCCGAGCGCGATCGAAGAGCTCCTGCGCTGGGAGACGCCCGTCATGGGCATCGCCCGCGTCGCGCTGAGCGAGACCGAGCTCGCCGGCTGCCCCGTCCATGCCGGCGATCAGGTCATGTTGATGATCGGCTCGGCCAACACCGACGACGCGGAGTTCGACGACGCCGGCGAGGTCCGTTTCGACCGCGACGTCAACCGGCACATCGCCTTTGGTGGCGGCATCCACCGCTGCCTCGGCTCGAACCTGGCCCGGATGGAGCTGCGCGTGGCGCTCCGGGAGTGGCACCGGCGCATTCCCGACTACGAGATCGAGCCCGGCCACACGCTCGCCTACACGTCGGGCATCCGTTCCATCGACCACTTCCCCATGCGCTTCACCGCGGCGTAGGCCCGAGGCGGATCCCGTCGAGCATGGCGATGCGCGCATTCAACCCACGTCGTCTGGCCATGGTCCTCGAGCCCGTCGCCGGGCAGGTCTACTTCGCGCCGGAGTGCCACGATGCGTACCGCGGCTCGGGTTCTCGCCGAGTCCCGGGACCACCGCCGGCGGAGTGCAGCTGCCCGACGGTCCGGCCTACTTCACCAGCCGGGGCTCGGTCATGGGCCAGGTGCCCGGAGAGGTGGTGGCGGCGGCGTTCGCCGTCTTCAATCCCGAGGCGGTCGTGCCGTCGGTCGACGTCGGCTGGACCAAGGTGGACGCCGCGACGATCTGTGCCGCCCGGACGGCGGGCGCCACGGCGCAGCTGGTGCGCACCCTCGGCCCCGAGCCCGAAGGGCTCGAGCGCGCCACCGAGCTGCTGAGCGATGCCGTGGCCCCCTTGCGGCCCGAGGGTCGTCCGCTCTACGCCGGGTTGCGCAGCCTCGGGCTTCCGGGTGACCCCATGGGAGACATGTGGCGCCTGGCCGACTGCCTGCGCGAGTTCCGCGGCGACGCGCACACCGGCGGCGTGGACCTCCGCCGGATTCGATGCGACGGAGATCGGGCTGCTCACCGAGCTCTACTGGGGCCTGCCCCTAAGGACCTACGTCCGCACCCGGGCCTGGTCCGACGGTCAGCTCGACGCAGCAGAGCAGCGGTTGGTCGAACGGAGCCTCCTCGCTGACGGGGCCCTGACCGACGAAGGCCGGGCGCAACGAGAGGCGGTCGAGGCATCGACCGACGCCCAGTGCGAGCCGATCGTGGCCGCCCTCGGCGACCGGGGCGACGAACTGGTCGCGCTGTTGACTCCCTGGGGCGACGCCATCAAGGCGGCAGGCGGCTATCCGGCGCAAGGCCCGCACGAGCTCGCGCCGTCGCGCTGACCCTGTCGCCCGCTCAGCCGACGGGACGGCCCTCGGTACCTTGGCCCGGCGTCACGAACAGCGCTTGTCCGGGTTCTCGGATTCGCGCCGTGTGCCAGACGCCGGCCGGATTCACGACGGCCTCGCCCGGGCCGAGGACCACGGTGCGCTCCTCGCCGTCCACCTCCTGCACGAGCTCGATGCGCCCTGTGAGCACGACCACCAACTCTTCACCGGCCGGATGTCGCTCCCAGGCGTCCCAAGTGCGGTCCTGAGGGATGATGCACACGAGGCGTCCCTCGTCGCCGTCAGACGCGAACCGGGCTTTGTAGTCGCGTAGGCAGTCCGGGCTGAAGGTGAAACCGGGTAGCTGGGTCACAGTCGAACCGCGGCCCAAATGAACGTACGTCTCGGTGAGGTCGAACGCGTCGGTCATGTCTCCCATGGTGGCACCGTCGGCGCCGCCACGCGCGTGAAAACGGGGGCCCGGCCGATTCCGAGTCGGCGGAGTGGGCACGATTCCTGTTCTCCGCCAAGTTGAAGGAGATGCCCCAGGAATCGCTCCTCAACATGCATCTCATCCGGCCCCTCGAGCTGCACTTCGTCGACTACGAGTACACGGCGGGCGTGGCGGTGCCGATGGAGTCCACGAAGGTCTACGCCTCGGAGACCGGTGCCGTCCCCGCTCCGTTCAGCACCCAGCTCGACCACCTCGTACTCGGTCCCGGCGAGGTCATCGTCCGCCAGGGTGAGCGCTCGGAACGCTTCTTCATCACCGTCGACGGCGAGGTCGAGGTACGGCGCGAAGGACACGGGCAGGACGTCATCGTGACCCGGCAGGCAAGGGCCAGCTCTTCGGCGAGGTAGGCGCCCTGACCGGCGCCCCCCAGACCGCGACCTACGTGGCGCTGAGCAAGACGGTCGTCCTCGCCGTCGACCGGTCTTCTTTCCAGGACTTCGTCACGCAATCGGCTGCTGCCGACCTCGGGGCGCGCATCCAGGGTGCCCTGCTGTCCCAGCGACAAGGCTCGGCCGAGCCGCCGACGGCGGTGGACCCACAACACGTGGACCGTCCTTGAACGGAGATCCGGCCTAGGGCCGTCGCACCCCGGCAGCCTTTCGCCCAGCCACGACTCGGTCAGTACAGCGGGGACCACGCCGCGCTGCGAAGCAAACGGCTCTGCCATTGGTCGCGGACCTCCAGCGCATCGTGCATCCACGTGCCGGGCGCGGTGGCCGAGGCCGGCAGATCGTGGTCGAGCAGGTACAGCAACGCTCGGTGGTTCACCACACGCTGCCAGAGGATGACTTCGGTCGACGTGTGGGAGCCGTAGACGGGTTGGAACGCCGCCTCCAACTCAATGATGCCGGTCCCCTCCTCCTTCTGCGAGCTGAGGGTGTGGTCGTAGAGGGTTCCGGCCTTGGCCAGGTACGCGCCGAGCCCTCCCGGAAAGGGCCACGCCGTGTCCTCCATGAACAGGCCAAGCTCGTGTTCCGTGGCGGTGGTCGGAACCGACGCCAGATCGATGTCCTGGAGGGGCGACCACGGCACCGGGGTCAGGATCTTCGCGTCGCAGCCGTGCCGCATGGCGTCGACCTTCGCCGACCACTTCGCCAGGTCGCCGGCGCGCATCCGCTCAGCCAGGGTCGCCCACGCCGCCGCGTCGCGGCACCCCGTCATCGTCACCACGGTGTAGGCCATGCCGCTCCCGTGGGCCAGTCGTAGGAACCAGAGGAGCCGGGACCCGTCGTCGGACGCCAGTGCAGGAAGGAGCTCGTCGCGAAACGCGGCTTCGAAGGCCTCCTCCTTCGCCCCGGCGACCTTGTGCACCTCGTGGACCAGCAGCACGACAGCTCCTTTGTTCGGTGTTCTGGCGTCGGGGACTCAGCGGGTGGTGGCGATCCCGCCGTCGACGGGGATGACCGCTCCGGTCAGGTACGCGCCCGCCCGCGACGACAAGTAGATGGCGGCGCCCTTCATGTCGTCGGGCCTCCCGATCCGCTTCAACGGCGCGTTGGCCGCGATCTGCTCGCCGAACGCCTCGAGCGTGGCCGCCATCATCTTCGATTCGAACGGCCCTGGCGCAATGGCGTTGACCGTGATGGACGGCGCCAGGCGCCGTGCCAAGTGCCGGGTCAGTTGGTGCACCGCCGCCTTCGACGCCGAGTACGAGTACGTCTCGAGCATGGGCACGCCGATCCCGTCGATCGACCCGATGTTGATGACCCGCGCCGGCTCCTCCTGGGAACCGGCGGCCTGGAGCAGCGGGACCAGGAACTTGGTCAGGTGGAACACGCCCTTCACGTTGAGGGCCAGGACGCGTTCGAACGCGGCCTCGTCGTGGTCCGCTAGTGGCGTCCCCCACGTCGCTCCGGCGTTGTTGACCAGGATGTCGAGCCGGTCATGGCGCGAAGCGATTTCGTCGGCCAGCCGGCGGCAGCCCTCTTCGGTCGAGAGGTCGGCCGGGAGGCCGACGCACGTGCCCTTCTTCGACAACGCCGTGGCCGTCTGCTCGCACGCGTCGGCCTTGCGGGACGCCACGTACACGCTCGCCCCCGCCTCGACGAAGCCCTCGGCGATCATGCGGCCGATACCTCGGGTGCCGCCCGTCACGAGCGCGGTCTTGCCGTCGATGGAGAACAGTTCGGAGGGGCTCACGGGCGACATTGTGGCCCATGGCCGGGTCGCCGCGCCGTGGGGTGGGCGGCCCTCAGGACGTGGTCGGGACCCGGGAGGACATGGTCACGAAGTCACGCGCCCAGGCCGGATCGAAGAAGGTCGAGGGACCCTGCACGCTCGCCGGCTCCAGACTGCTCCCGTTCGAGGGTGCGGCGAGGACCGAGGGCGGAGGCGGAGCGTAGGTGGCGAAGACCGGCCAGCTCGGGTTGATATCGAGCTCCATGCCACGCACGACGCCGGCGCGCACCAGCAGGTCGGCCAGTTGGATCGGGTTCAGCGCCGGGCCGGCGGCATAGACGAGGGCGCCGTCCGCGGTGATGCCGACGCTGGAGCGCCATTGGTACTCCAGGCCCGGCACCGACGACGCGCACGAGGTCGCGCCGCAGGTGGCTCCCCAGGCGTGCCAGTCGGCGTTCGCCTCTGCCGTCGGTTGGCCGCCTTCGACGAGAGGAACGAGGTTCTGTCGGACAGCCACGACGGCGGGAGTCATGGTGACGTCGCTGCCCCAGGCGCCGACGGTCACCGAGCCGTCGGCGTACATGACGAGGGACGCGGCACCGTCGACCAGCGGGTCGATGACGCGGCCCTCGGTGTAGTAGCCGCCCTCGGCGTCCTGCATCAGGAAGCCGCCGTTGAACGCAGCGACCAGCGACGCCGCCTGGGCGGGTTGGATCGGAGCGGTCAATGTGTACGGCCCTCCCCCCGGGCTCTTCGAGCCCGAGTACAGCTGCGCCGAGAGCAGTTTCGTGTCCATCCAGGCCAATCCGGCCGCGGCCGTACCGCCGGGGGGCACCAGCGAGGTCTCGTAGACGGCGGGGACACCCCCGATCGGACGTCCCGCGGGCGTCCACACCCCCTCGCCGCTGGACCCCGGCGGGACGAAGGGGGCCAGGGGGCCAGGGTTGGGCAGGGCCACGATGCGCAGGGGTGCGGGAGCCGTCGTCGTGGTGGTCGGTGGTGCCGTCGTGGTCGTGGACGAGGTGGGTGGCACGGTCGTCGTGGTCGTGGTGGCGGTCGTGCTCGGTCGCGACACGGCCGAGCCGAGCCCGGTCGGACGGTTCTGGGCCGTGCACCCGGCCATCACCAGGGCGCATCCGGCGAGCATCGGCGCGACCACCGGCACGAACGCTCGCCCCAGCCGCCACGGACGGGTCAGTGTGGGGGGTGACACTCGGAAGCGGGAACAGGCTCGGTTGGCATCGGACGCTCGTGCGCAGCGTAGGTGCGCCCCTCCTCGTCCGGCCGTCGCCCCTCTCGCCGCCCGGCCGTCGCCCCTCTCGCCGCCCGGCCGCCGTCGCCGGCCGCCGTCGCCGGCCGCCGTCCCCCTACGGCGACGCCAGCACCAGCGCGCTGCGCACCATCACGTTGGCCCCGACCCGCAACGCCTCGTCCTCCACCGCGAACCCGGGGCTGTGGTGCGCTCCGCACGACCCGTCGGGCGACGCACCGCCGACGAAGAAGTAGCAGCCCGGGATCCGCTTCAGGAACTCGCTCACGTCGTCGCTCGGCGACGTCGGTGGAATGCGCAGGACCTGGTCGGCGCCGAGCGCCGCCTTCGCTTGCGCCTCCACCAACGCGGTCACGGCGGGATCGTTCACCACCGCGGGCGTGTGCTCGGGCAGCGCCAGGTCGACCTCCACCACGTGCGAGTCCGCCACCTCGTCGCAGAGCACGCGCAACCGCGCCAGCGCGTCCTCGCGCTGCGCCGCGGTGAAGGTGCGAAGGGTGCCCGTGACCCTGGCCTCGGTCGGGACGACGTTCACCGCCGTGCCGGCGGCCAGCGTGCCCGCGCTGCACACGCAGGTCGAGCCCTCGTAGGTCAAGCCCTCGACCACTCCGGCGAGCCGTCGCACCAGATCGGCCGCCGCCTGCACCACGTCGCCCTGTCCGGTCGGGCTCGCGGCGTGCCCACCCGGTCCCGACAGCCTGACGCGCAGCGAGTGGGCCTCGGACATGGCGACGCCCTCGCGCAGGCCGACCATCCCCGTCGGCAGCTGTGAGGTGGCGTGGAAACCGGTCAGACGCGCGCCCTCCATGAGCTCGAGCGCTCCCCCCTCCACCATCTTCTTGGCTCCGCCGAGTGCCTCCTCTCCCGGCTGGAACACGAAGAGAAAGCGGCCGGGAAGGTCCTCTTGGCGCGACGCCAACACCGACGCCGTGCCGAGCAACGCGGCGACGTGGACGTCGTGCCCACAGGCGTGCATGAGGCCTTCGACCTCGGAACAGCCGTGACGCGCCGGATCCTCCTGTACCGGCAGCGCGTCGATGTCGGCCCTCAGCACCACGGTGCGTCCCGGCCGGCCGCCGTCGAGGGCGAAGATGCCGCCGGTCTCCGTCACCCGCCGCGCCTCGTCGATGCCGAGACCCGCCATGTGGTCGCGGATCAGCTCGGTGGTGCGGTGCTCGGCGAACGCCAGCTCGGGATGGCGGTGCACGGCGCGCCGGCGGTCGACCATGTCGTCGAAGGTGGCGTCGGCCGGCGACGAATCCAACCCGAGCGCGGCCGCCGCATCGCCGCTCATGCCGGCGCCGGCGTCAGCGCCGGCACCCACCGCTCCCACGTCAGCGCCCGAGGAGGTCGCGGGCGATGTGGGTGACCTGGATCTCGTCGGTCCCGGCGTAGATCTGGAAGACCTTGGCGTCGCGCGCCAACTGCTCCACCCGGAACTCGGACATGTACCCGTTCCCACCGAACAACTGGACCGCCTCCATCGCCACCTCCGATGCGGCCTGGGCCGAGTACAGCTTCATGGCCGACGCCTCCGCCAGCGTCAGGCTCTTGCCGGCCGCCGCCATCTCGATGTGGCGGAACACCAGGTTCTCGACGTTCAGGCGGGCGATCTCCATGCGCGCCAGCTTCAGCTGGATGAGCTGGAACTCGGCGATGGGCCGCTCCCACAGCAGGCGGTCCTTGGCGTACTGGACCGAGAGCTTCAAGCACTCCTCGATGAGACCGAGCGACATGGCGGCCACTCCCGCCCGCTCGGTCACGAAGTTGCCCTTGGCGCTCTCGCGGCCCTCCGTTCCTCCCGGCGACCCCTCGCTCTCGCCGAGCAGCCGGTCCCGGCCGGCGCGCACATCCGTCAGGAAGAGCTCGCCCGTCGGCGACGAGTGCAGGCCCATCTTGCGGAAGGGCTTGGACTGCTCGAGCCCGGGCATGCCCGAGTCGAGGACGAAGGTGAGCACGGGTCGCTGGCGCAGCGGCGTCCCGCTGCCGTCGTCGAGCTTGGCGTAGAACACGATCGTGTCCGCATACGGGCCGTTGGTGATGAAGGTCTTGTTCCCGCTGAGCACGTACTCGTCGCCGTCGCGCACCGCGGTCGACTTCATGCCCCCGAGCGCGTCGGAGCCGGAGTCGGGCTCGGTGATGGCCCAGGCGCCGACCTTGTCCAGCGTCATCAGGTCGAGACCCCAGCGCTCCATCTGCGCCGGCGTGCCGCTCTTCATGATGGTGCCGCCCGCCAATCCGGTCGAGACGCCGAGCGCGGTCACGATCCCGGGGCAGTAGTGGCACAACTCGATGATCGGAATCAGGGTGAGGGCCGCGTTGGAGCCGCCCTCGCCCCTCTCGGCGGACTCACCCCGGCCGCCCCCACCTCCGGACGTCTTACGCTCGAGCGCCCGCTTGAACGACGCCCGCGCCGCCTCGTCCAGCCCGAAGGTGCGGTAGAGCTTGCGGATCACGGCGTAGGGCGGCGTGTCCCCGTGCTCGAGCTCCTCGACGTTCGGCGCGACCTCCTCGGCCACGAAGCGGCGGACCGCGTCGCGGATGGCGAGCTGCTCTTCTGACCACTCGAACATGGCTGCCTCCTTACTGCTCCCGCTTCGGGCGGACTGCGGACTGCTCCTGCCTGCCGGGCGGACTGCTCCTGCCTCCGACCCGGCTCTCCGCTAGGACGGCCGTCACCTTACTGAGGCATGACAAGGGCCAAG
Organism: uncultured Acidimicrobiaceae bacterium; assembly: GCA_963824445.1. Classification (GTDB taxonomy): domain Bacteria; phylum Actinomycetota; class Acidimicrobiia; order Acidimicrobiales; family RAAP-2; genus Bog-473. The sequence continues at coordinate 89,018 of CAWGPG010000010.1, forward strand.
TGATGAAGAGCCCACCACGGGCTCAGGATGCCGCCGGGCTGGGAGTCAGCGATGCAGGTTGGCGAGGTCCAGCGGCTCGGCCGTCTCCTCCGGCCGCTTCGGCCGCCGCGGGGAGCGGATGGTCCTGGTCCGCGCCCCCTCGGCGTGGCGCTGCGTCCGCGCCACCACGATCCGACTGGCCACCAGCAGCAGCAGCACGATCACCACGAGGATGAGCGCGGCGTCGTAGGCCAGGTAGTGGTACTGCGGGTTGGGCTGGTCGTAGAACGTGAACACCACGTAGGTCAGATAGGGGAACTGCGCGTGGGTGAACGAGCTGGGCAGCGAGTTGGAGAATCCCGCCGTGTAGATGAGCGGGGCCGTCTCGCCGCAGGCGATCGCCATGGCCAGGAGCAGGCCGGTGACGATGCCGGGGAGGGCGCTCTTCAGCACCACCTTGCGCAGCGAGTACCCCATCGACATCCCGAGGGCCTCGGCACCTTCCCGGTAGCCGGTCGGCACCTGGCGGAGCGAGTTCTCCGTCGTCTTGGCGATGTAGGGGATGACCATGATGGAGAGGATGATCAACGCCGCCCACAACGAGTAGCCCCAGTTCAAACCGATGACGAGCGCGCTGTAGCCGACGAAGCCGAGCACGATGGAGGGAAAACCTGAGAGGACGTCAGAGGCCGTGCGTAAGAAGCCGCCGCCCCGCGTGCCGTTGGCGCGCACCCTCGCCATCTCCGAGAGGTGGATCCCGGCCAGGATCCCGATCGTTCCCGCGATCACCAGCGTGCCGAACATCAGGATGAGCGTGCCGAGGATCTGATCGCGCAAGCCGCCGCCCTGGGCGGTCAGCGGTGTCCATAACACGTCCCAGCGCCAATGCCCCGCCGCTCGCGCCAACACTCCGATGAGGATCCACGCCGCCGGGACGATGATGAGGAGCAGGGCCAGGTAGGTGAACACGCGGAAGCCGATGGATCCTGCACGCCGGCGACGCGTCGACCGTCCTGCCGTCAGCGGCGACGAGGTCGTCACGCGCCGCCCACCGGGGCTCCGACCCTCGAGGTGCGGGAGACGATCCAGCGCGCCACGAGGTTGACCGCCACCGAGATCACGGCGAGTACCAGTGCCAGCTCGGCCAGTGTGGCGACGGCGAAGCCGGTGCCGTCGGTCAGCGCGCCTTCCAACTGGGTGAGGATGGTCGCGGCGATCGTTCCGAAGGGTTGGTAGATGTTCGGCGCGATGTGCAGCGAGGCGCCGCCGACAAGAGCCACGGCGATGGTCTCGCCCAGGGCCCGGCCGAGGCCGAGCACGGACGCGCCGATGATGCCTGAGCGCACCCATGGCAGGGTGATCCGGTTGGCCACCTCCCAGTTGGTCATCCCCAAGGCCTCGCCCCCCTCCTTGGGAAGTGGCGGCACCTGCAAGAAGAGGTCACGGGTGGTCGAGGCGATGATCGGGATGATCATCATCCCGAGCACCAGGCCGGCGGTGAGCAGTCCCTGCCCGGTGCCTACCGGGCTCCGGAAGTAGTTGAACGGCCACACGTCGGGCAGGTGTCCGGCGATCGAAGCCAGGGTCGGGTAGATGTGCGAGGCCAGCCACGGTCCGAAGGTCAGCAGCCCCCACAGCCCGATGACCACGCTGGGGATGCCGGCCAGGATCTCGATGGCGAAGCCGAGCGGCCGCGAGATCCAGCCCGGGAGCCGCTCGGTGAGGGCGAAGGCCGCCCCGATCGAGAGCGGCACGGCGACCACGATGGCGATGATGGACGACTGGATGGTGCCGAGGATGATCGGCCAGGCGCCGAACTCCGCCCCCTGGGGGTGCGCCACGCCGTTCGTGGTGACGGTCTGCCCATAGGCGCTGCCGTAGGTCCAGTTCTTGCCGTAGAGGAACGACCAGCCGTTGACCCTGATGGCCGGCCATGCCTTGTGGGCGAGGATGGCCACGGCGAACACGAGCGCGGCGAGCGGCAGGACGACGGCCACCCGCGCGCTCCAACGCCACGCATGCTCCTCGTTGGTCCGGGCCCAATCGGCAGCCCGCCGGGGAACGAGTCCCGACGGGGCGCGGTTTTCCCGCGGCGGCGGCACTGCCACGGGTGCGTCGCCCGGCACGCTACCGACGGCGGACATCAGCCCGGTGCTCCAACGTGGTCGGAAGTCCTACGTGAAGCTCAGGACTTGATGTTCAGAATCTGCTTGATCGACTGTGCCTCGACCTTCGCGGGAAGAGGCTGGAAGTCGACCTGGGACAGGTACGAGGCCGCGGAGCCGTACTTCTTGTTGACCGCCCACTCGAGCATCGAGCGGATGTTCTTGGCGGTGTTGCTGCTGCTCTGGTGGTCCGAGACGATGGCGTACTCGTAGTTGACGATCGGGTACCCGTTGTTGGCCTGTCCGTAGATCAGCGAGATGGTCCCGTTCGCCGGTGTCTTGGGCACGAACGCCGCCGCCTCTGCCACGATGGACGACGCCGTCGGCGCGACGTACTGGCCCTTGGCGTTCCGCAGCTGGGCGTAGCCGAGACCCGACTGCAGCACCTGGGTCAGGTAGCTGATGCCGACGTAGGCGATGCAGCCCGACGTGGCCTTGCAGCCCGGTGACCATGCCCGAGTTCCCCTGCTCGCCGAGAGCGCCGGGTGCGGCGGGCCACTGGATGGTGGTGTTGTACCCGATCTTGTCGCCCCAGCCGCTGGCGTCGGACTTGGAGAGGTACTGCGTGAAGAGGAAGGTGTCCCCGCTGCTGTCGGAGCGGTGGAGTGTCACGATCGGGATGTCCGGCAGCGTCGTGCCCGGGTTCAGGCTGGTGATCTGCGACGCGTTCCACTTGGTGATCTTGCCCTGGTAGATCTCGGAGAGGACGGTGCCGGAGAGCTTCAGATGCGCGAGCACGCCGGGGACGTTGTAGGCGACCAGCTGTGCCGAGACAGCCAACGGGATGTTCCTCAGGTTGGGACTCGAGTGGGACACGCTTGGTGCGAGATAGGCGTCGGACGCGCCGATGTCGACGAGCCCGTTCTCGGCGTCCGTGATTCCCGTCCCGGAACCGGTTGAGGCCGTCTGGATCTTCACGTGCGAGAACTTGTCGGTGTACCCACCGACCCAGAGGTTGAACAGTGGGTAGAGCAGCGTGCTGCCCGTCTCGCTGACAGAGCCCGACGGTGGCGTCTCGACGCCGCTCGAGGGCAGCTTGGGGGTGCTCGCCGACGCGGCGGTGCTGAGGAAGACGGAGCTGAGGGCGAGGCTCGCCATGACGACGGCGGTGAGGCCTCGCTTCACTCGCGTCGATCCGATCGGATTTCTCACAGGGTTGCTCCTTGATGTGGGTGGTGATGTGGGTGATGGTGCGGCGTTTCGTCCCGTTCGGCCGTGGTCCGACCGCCGGGCCGTTGCCGCTTCGGTGTGCTGAGCGTCGTCCCCCCTAGCCGATCCGACCGGTGACGTAACGCTCGGTGTCGGCGTTCTGGGGCTCGGTGAAGAGCCGTTCCGTCGGTCCGTGTTCGACCAGCGCGCCTTGGAAGAAGAACATGGTCTGGTCCGAGATGCGCCTCGCCTGCCCGAGATTGTGTGTTACCACGACGAGTGACAGGGCGGGCGTCAGCTTCCTGATGAGGGTCTCGATGTACTCCGACGTAATCGGGTCGAGCGACGACGTCGGCTCGTCGAGCAGCAGCACCTCGGGTCCCACGGCGAGTGCCCGTGCCAGGCACAGCAGTTGTTGTTGTCCGCCGGACAGCCGGAAGGGCGAATCGCCGAGCCGGTCCTTCACGGCATCCCACAGTCCGACTTCGGACAACCGTCGCTCGCAGACGACGTCGAGTTGCTTGCCCCTCGCGATGCGGTGCGCCTTGACCCCGGCCACCACGTTGTCCCTGATCGACATCGGGAACGGGTTCGGGCGCTGGAAGAGCATCCCGACCCGCCGGCGCAGAGTGAGCAGGTCGACGTCGGGGCCCCAGAGGCTCGTGCTGTCGAAGGTGACGTCACCCGTCCTCGAGAAGCCGGGGACACGGTCGTTCATTCGGTTCAAGGTGCGGAGGAAGGTCGACTTCCCCGAACCCGTCGGGCCGATGAGCGCCGTGATCGAACCGCGCCGCAGCGAAACGTTGATGTCGCCGAGAACCGTGCGGCCGGAGAAGCCCAGAGTCAGACCCGTCGCAGTCATGACGTTTACGGGACGGGCTGCATCAGGATCGAGGGCGCGCAAGGACTCCTCGACCCGAGCCTTGTCGGGATCGACGGGAGTCTCTGGGGGCGCCACGACAACGTCGTGTTTTTGCCCGGGCCGGTTGAACTCGGTCACTTGGCTCGAACGTAGCGATGTGAAGTGAACCGGCGGTAACGTCGGCGTTACCGCGGAGTGAACAGTTTTCGCGGTCTTGCTGCCCGTCGCGCGTTCGTCACGAAGACGTTGCACGGTGGCCGCGTATTCCGCGCTGGCTGGCATATGAGCCGCCAAAGGTCCCTTGACGCAGCACTCCCCGTGGAACCCCGCCCTTCGCTGGTCTCCGAGGTTGCCCGACGATCCCTGACTGGCCCGGACATGGCCGGGAGAACTCTGCAAGCACTGTGCAAGTGCCCCCTGAACCGCAGGGGACACCGCTCCGTCCCCGCCTCAGGTTGGGATCAGGGGCTCGGCGGCTCCAGAGCCTCACGGTGCGCCATGCCGACGGCGGTCACGATCCCCGGCGCCCACACGATCACGGCGAGTGCCGCGAGCACGGCGGGGATCGAGACGGCGAGCGCTGTGCCACTGGAGAACAACGCGAACACCGAGGAAAGGAGGCTGAGATACAGCGTGCACAGCCATGCCACCCACCACCGCAGCACGCGGGCCCGTTCGGGGTGGCCCGGCGGCAGGCAGTCCCGGACCGCGCCGTAGGGCATCCAGAGGTTCACGATCGGCACGAACCAGCAGCCCACACCCCAGCCCGGGCTCCGTGCTGCGGGGTACCCCAGTGCCCGGGCCGCCGAGGCGGCGCGGTGCTGCCAGATGCACGCGAAGACGATGGCGGCGACCATGACGGTCCCGACGACCACACCCACCGGCGTGAGGGTTGCCGTGTGCACGGCTGGGGCCTGTACCCCCCGCTGCGCGTCGTCCCATGCGACGCGCAGCTGGTGCCCCGTGGTGCGCCACTGGGCCGCGTCGACGCGCTGGATGACGAGGTTGACGAGATAGTTGACCGCCGGCAGCACCACGGCGATCCGTGCGAGCGGCGTCATCCGGAGCTCCGCCGAGACCTGCACCGACGAAGCCTGGAACGTCGACGTGGCATGGAGGCTCGAGCGATCGCCGCTCACCGCCCAGGGCGCCTGCCCGGCGGGTACGCCCTGCGTCGCCCCCATTCCGGCGTTATACAGCGGCGGTGGGGGCGGCAGCTCGGGCAACACGGTCGCCTCGGTCCAGGCGTAGCCGTCCCACCAGCGCCTGCCCGGTCCCCCCGCCGGGTCCGGGTACCAGCCAGGGGGAGCACCGGGGTATCCCGAGGGTCCGCTCACCTCGTCATTCTTCCAAAGGCCCGTCCAACGTCAGCCCCGTCCGCGGAGATCCAGGGTCGGCCAGTTCGGATCGCCGTGCAGGATCTCCGGGTCCCCGGTGAGGAGCGTGGCCCGGTGCCCGACGGCGGTCGCCACCGCGAAGGCGTCGGCGTAGGCCAACGGGTAGCGCGCCTTCAATCGTGCGGCCTCGAGCACACGGTTCTCGGTCGGCAACTCGAGAGTGAGGCGCCGCCGGAGATCTTGAACCAGCCGTCGCGCCCGCTGATGGTTCGTTCGCCGTTCGACGATGTACGCCACTTCCCCCAGGTTGATCCAACTCATCAGGGGCTGGTCGCCCATGACGCGCTCGACGACGCCGGCCGCCGGCTCATCGTCGGAGAGCCACGACAGGACCGCCCACGAGTCCAGGCAATAGGTCACCGAGTTCGTTCGAGGCGGTGATCGACTTCCAGTTCGTCGACGAGCCCGAGCCCTGCCAAGGTGCCGCGCAAGGAGCTCTCGGTGCGACGCGGCCTGACGCGGACCTCGCCATCGTCGAATGTGAAGTCCACCTCGTCGCCTGGCGCGATACCGAGCCGGTCACGAAGCTCTTTGGGTATCACGACCTGGCCCTTTGGGCCGACCCGGTGAGTCATACCGACAAGTATAACTTGGGGAAGAAGGGGTCAGGTCGGCAGTACTCTCGAATCTCGATGCGCATCTTCGTGGCGGGCGGAACGGGAGCCATCGGCCGTCCTTTGGTCAGGGCACTGGCCGCGGCCGGCCACGAGGTGACCGTCTACGCCCGCAGCGCGGAGAAAGTGACCGCCCTGGGAATCCCTGACGTCGTCGCGGCGGCAGGTGACGCCTTCGACTCCGACACCCTGACCCGTGCCGTGATCGACGCCCGTCCTGAGGTGGTGGTCAACCAGCTGACCGCGCTGCCCAAGACGGCGAACCCCATCGCCATGAAGAAGGCGTTCGACGCGACGAGCCGTCTGCGCACCGAGGTCTCGGGCGTGCTGGTGCAGGCGGCGCTCGCCGCCGGTGCCAGACGCGTCGTCGCCCAGTCGATTTCGTTCGTCTACCGGCCGGGGCCAGGGGTACGCACCGAGCACGACCCGCTCTGGACGGATGCGAAGGGACAGATCGGAACGCTGGCCCGTTCTCTCGCCACACTCGAGTCCGAGACGTTGGGCACCGGTGTGGAAGGCGTGGTGCTGCGCTATGGCACCTACTACGGCCCGGGCACCTACGTCGCGCCCGGCGGCCTCTATGCCGCCTTGATCGCCCGGCGCCTCCTGCCCGTACCGGGCGCTGGCGGCGGTCTGTTCGGCCTCGTGCACATCGAGGACGCGGTCAGCGCCACGGTGGCCGCGCTCGACGGCCCGGTCGGTGTGTTCAACGTGGTCGACGACGTCCCGGCGCGGGCGTCCGAATGGATGCCCTTCGCCGCCGAACTGCTCGGAGCCAAGCGGCCGCGGCACCGTGCCGCCCACCCTGGCTCGATTCGCCGCCGGTTCGTTTATGACCTACTTGATGTGCCAGCAGCCCGAGGTCTCGAACATACGAGCGAAGTCCGAGCTCGGTTGGACTCCGGCCCATCCCGACTGGCACGACGGCCTGCGCGACGTCCTCGGCGGGACGTAGACAACGAAAGAAAAACGCGGTTCGGGCAAACCGCTCAGTCCGAATCGTCGAGGCGGCACCGATCTGCACCCGCCGCGAGCAGGCCGGTCGCGCCTCGATGTTCAGTTCATCGGTGAGGGATCACGCCCGGTGTAGGCGAGGAGCCTGTCCTGCGCGGATGCGTCCGAGGGGACGACGATCTCCGGTTTGAACACCCCTTTGCGTTGTTCCTCCGTGAAGCGGCCGTGGATCATCTCGTAGGCCGCGTCCGGTAGGCCCTCGGGCATCGACGGGTCCTGGCCAGTCGACATCGCCAGGTCCCAACCGTGGAGCAGCTGATCGCTGAATGCGATGCCGAGAGCCGGACCAGTCCTTTCGATCACGCCCGGCTCCCCAAAGGTGCGAAGCACTTCGGTACGTGCCTGGTCGAAGTCCGAGCAGGGATCGTCGCTGAGAAGATCCGGTGGGTTCTGGGAGAGTTCCACCTCGTCTCCCCGGGCCGCTCCGACGAAATATCTCTGGGTCTGGAGCATGTGGTTGAGCAGCGTCCGAACGTTCCACTCGTCACACGTGGTCGGGGCGTCCAGTTGGGCGGCGGCCCCGCGCACCTGGCGACCGGTCCAGTCGCTGGCGCGTCCGTACAGGTCCATCAAGTCGAGCTCCATGGTGTTCTCCTTCCTGATCCCTGATCCCTGATCCCTGATCCCTGATCCCTGATCCCTGTACTGGCCGCTGCACTCCAGGATCTTCTTGTCATGTCCTACCCTGATACCGACCCATTGAGCGCCAGGATTTCAGGCCGGCTCCGGCCACACGCTGCGTGCCACGATGTACGCATCGCTCAGACGCACTCAGAGCTCAGGCGATGCGCCCATAATCATTGGAAGATGCTCTTCAGCCCCTACCTCGACGCCGGTCACACCTGGGCCCTGGCCGCGTTGATCGTGAGGTGGCCATGAGGCGCTTCGTCCCGTGGGTTCTCTTGGCCTTGCTGGTGCTCGGCACCGCGGTTGGGATCGGGCTCGGGGTGGCCGAGCAGCCAGGAGTGATCGCGGCGACCTTCCTTCACTGCCTGCTCGCCTGAGGACTGGCACCGCACGTCAGCGCGCGACGGGCAACCCCAGCACCACTCCGATCGCCCCAACCACACCAGCGGACACCAGCGTGAGGACGACGCTTCGTCGCAACCCGACGATGGCGACGAACGCGCCCGCGAGGATCACCACCTGCCAGGCCTGCGAGATCGCCAGTGCCAGCGGGATGGCAGCGCCCGCGATGGCGCCGATGGCGGCCGGGCCTGCTCCCTCGAGGAAGGACTGAACCGCGCGGTTGGACCGCAAGGCCGAGAAGTGCCGTGCGCCTCCGAGGATGAAGGCGAAGGACGGGGCGAAAGCGATGAACGCGGCAAGGATGGCGCCTCCCACCCCGGCCGCGGCGTAGCCGACCACGGCCACCGTCTGCACCACTGGTCCAGGTGTGATCTGTCCCAGCGCGACCGCGTTGAGGAACTGTGCGTTCGTCATCCAGTGGTAGTGCTGCACGGCGTCGGCCTGCATGAGCGGAATGATCACGAAGCCACCGCCGAAAGACAGAGCGCCGACCTTCAGGGCGACCCATGACAACGCGCCCAGCCCACCGGGTGCCGCAACGAGCCGTGACGAGGACAGCACCCTGGACGCCCCGAGCCGCGATGGAAGTGCCGCCGCACCCGCTGCCCCTCCGATCGGACGCAGCGACCCGCCGAGTGCGAGCTCCACCAGGCCGCAGCCGAGGATCACGACGACGAGGTAGGTGCCGATCGTCGCCGCCGACGCTACGCCGGCGGCGGCGTAGATCACCCAACGTGTCTGGCGCACCCGTGCTCCGCGTGTCCTCCGCCAGCTCGTCGGCATGAGCCCGATGGCCGCGCCCAGGGCCACCGGCGCCACGGCCGCGCCGGCGCCCAGGGCCGCGCCGAGCACGGCGGTCGGCGGGTTCCCGACGAGGAACACGGCGGCCAGAGCGATGATGGCCGCGAGGCCGGGGCAGATGAAACAGACTCCGCCGACAATTGCGCCAGCCACGCCCCGCAGTCGCCAGGCGCAGAAGATGGCGAGCTGGGTCGAGGCCGGTCCAGGGAGCAGGTTTGTCGCTGCGATCGCATCCTCGAACTCGCTCTCGGCCAGCCACGCCTCGCGCACGACCACGAGTCGCCGCAACATGGCGATGTGGGTGGGCGGCCCACCGAACCCGGTGCACCCGATTCGTCCCCACTCCTTGGCGATGGTGGTGAGCGAGACGTCGGGCCGGGCGTCCGGGGTCGGTTCGTCCGGCATCACGTGATGGTGTCACACGCCGTCAACGCTTCTGTCCGGCACCACTGCAACAGGGTCATTGCCTGTACGACAAAGGCTCCTCAGCGCCAGCAGCGACAAGCGTGACAGCGTCAGTGCGACAGCAACAACAGCAACGACAGCAACGACAGCAGCGATTCAGCTACAGCAACGCCTCGGCCACTCGGCCCAGCGCCTCGATGTGTTCGTCCGTGTCCCTGAGGCCGCCGTGCATGGTGTTCACCGAAAGGTGTGTCGCTCCGGCTTCCCGCCACCGCCGGGCGTGCTCGGCCATCGTCTCGAGGTCGCGCGTCGCGTATTCGAGTCGGCCCTCGAAGCCGAACTTCGACATGTCGCGCCCCGCCTCGGCCGCCCCCTCGTGAATGATCTCGAGCGCTTCTTCCAGGCCGCCACGCGGCCGCGCTTGAGGGAACCATCCGTCCGCCACCCGACCCACCCGGCGCAAAGCCGCCGGCGCGAAGGCGCCGATCCAGATCGGGATGGGACGCTGCACCGGAAGCGGGGCCAGGCCGGCCGCCTCGAAGTGGTGGAACCGACCGTCCACCGTGATGCTGCGCTCGGTCCACAGCGCGCGAAGGACCGCAACCTGTTCTTCGAGAATCGCACCCCGGCGGTCGAACGAGACGCCGAGCGCGGCGTACTCCACCTTGTTCCACCCGATCCCGAGGCCCAGGCGGAACTTGCCGTCGCAGAGCAGGTCGACCTCCGCCGCCTGCTTGGCCAGCAGCGCGGTCTGGCGTTGGGGTCCGATCAGGATGGAGGTGGCGAAGGCCAGTGTGGTGCACCCGGCCAAGAAGGCGAACATCGTGAGCGGCTCACGGAAGGTGTCGTCGATGGTGTAGGGGCCACCGAGCTCGCCATGGACCGCGACGTCGGCACCGAGCACGTGATCGTATGCCGCCACGTGTGAGTAGCCGAGGTCCTGCGCGGCCTGACCGATGGCCCGCACGGCGCCTCTGTCGCCTCCGACTTCGGTCTGGGGAAAGATCACTCCGATGTCCATGCCCGAAGTCTGCCTTGTGGCGTTAGCGTGAGCCCGATGTTGCTCCGTATCTTCGTCGAGCCCCAGCAGGGCGCCACGTACCAACAGCAGCTCGAGGTTGCGGCCGCCGCTGAAGAGCTCGGCTTCGACGCCTTCTTCCGCTCCGACCACTTTCTGACCATGGGTGGTGACGGGCTCCCGGGACCCACTGACTCGTGGGTGACCCTCGGTGGCATCGCCCGGGAGACGGAGCGGATCCGGCTGGGCACCCTTCTCACCTCCGCGACGTTTCGCCTGCCCGGCATGCTCGCCGTCGAGGTCGCGGAGGTCGACGCCATGAGCGATGGCCGGATCGAGCTTGGTCTCGGTGCGGGCTGGTACGACGGGGAGCACACGGCCTACGGCGTGCCCTTCCCACCGCTCGGCGAGCGCTTCGAGCGACTCGAGGAGCAGTACGCCATCCTCACCGGGCTCTGGACCGCGCCCGACGGTGAGGCGTTCTCATACGACGGTCGTCACTACCAGCTGAAGGACAGCCCTGCGCTGCCCAAGCCGGTGCAGAAGCCGCACCCGCCGCTCATCGTCGGTGGTCATGGCGCGAAACGCACGCCGATGCTCGCCGCGACGTACGCGGCCGAGTTCAACCTGGCGTTCTCATCGGTCTCGGACACCGAGGCCCAGTACGCCCGGGTGCGTGGCGCGTGTGAAGCACAGGGCAGGGACCCGGCTTCGCTCCGGCTCTCGGCCGCCCAGGTCGTGTGTTGCGGGCGTGACGAGGTCGAGTTCGAGCGCCGTGCCTCGGCGATCCGACGCCAGCCGTCCGAGCTTCGCACCAACGGTGCCGCCGGAACCCCCGATGAAGTGGTGGCGCGTATCGGGGCCTTCGCCGCCATCGGGGCGGAGACCGTCTACCTCCAGGTCCTCGACCTCGACGACCTCGAACACCTCCGCCTCATCGCGGAGGAGGTCCTGCCCCGGGTCTGAGAGTCCGAGTTACCCGAACCACGTCGGCCGGGCTCTCCGGTGTCATCCGGTGAACCAGGCGGTGCGCTGCGCCGAGACCTAAGTCGTTATCGGCAGGTTCTCAGGTGGCAAGCCGACGAACGAGAGGGCACTATGGCCCAGCGGTCGACGGCCCAAGGAGGTGCCGATGGCGACTATCACTGAGATCGGGGCGGACATTTACCGGATCAATGTGGAGATGCCGGGGAAGCCGGTCACCTTCAGCCTTTTCTTGATTGACGACGAGCAGCCCACGCTGGTCGAGACCTCCTATCGCCGCGTCTTCGCCGAGGTCGTCGAGGCGGTCCGAACCGTCGTTGACCCGGCGGCACTTCGGCACGTTGTCGTCCCACATTTCGAGGGCGACGAGTGTGGTGGTCTCAACTTGTTCTTGGAGTCGGCGCCCCACGCAAGGCCGGTGTGCAGTCCGACTGGCGCCGCGACGAGCATCCCTGACTTCGCCATCCGCGAACCCATACAAGTGGATGAGACGACGGTTCTCGATCTCGGCTCTCACAAGCTCAGCTTCCTGGTCACACCCTACGTGCACGCTTGGGACAGCTTGCTCGCCTACGACCAAACCACGCGAACCTTGTTTTCGTCCGACCTGTTTCTGCAGCCTGGGAAGGGTCCCGCCTCGACCGACGCAGATACGAGCGAGGAGATGGTCGATTACACCCGTTCCATCGGGCTATTCCCCTCCCAGACCCACCTGGTGGCTGCCTTGGACAAGATCGACGCTCTCCAACCCGAGACGTTGGCCTGCCACCACGGGACGGTCAAGACGGGCCACATTGACACGTACCTCGCTGCTTTCCGCCACCATGACGTGACCGGACTCATCCCGTCCGATCCCGTACACACTTCTATCGCCACTCCGCCGACATCTCCGGATCCGAGCTGGTAACCCTCAAACAAAGCGCTGAATCTCTTTAATGGAATGCGGGTGCACGGCGACGAGGACCGAGGTTTCTCGTCATTGCCGATCCGGAGGGCAATCAATTCCAATTCTGTATCCCGCCCGAAGTTCCGAAGCTTGACGACTCCGGTCGAACCGAACATCTCCGGGATCTCGACAACTGACCGGGCCCGGCTGCTCACCGAACCGACGGTGTCGCGTCACGACGCGGAGCGGCCCACCTGACCAGATATTCAGGTCAAGTGGGCCGCGGTCCGCCTCATGGGGTGAGAACTACGTCACCTTGAACTTCGTCGTGCTGGTCACGGATCCGTCGATCGTCGTGATCGTGATCTTGCCTGTCTTCGCTCCGGCAGGAACGACGACCTTCACTTTGGAAGCCGTGTCCTTCTTGACTGTCGCAGCCGTACCGTTGAACGACACGCTCACGACATCCCCGAGGTTCGTTCCCTTGATCGTCACCTTGGTGCCGGGAGCACCCGACGTCGGAGAGAACGAAGTGATCGTCGGGAAGTTGGCCACGGTGATCGTGGTGGTCGCATTGCTGATCGTCCCGCCGACCGCTCCAGAGAGGTTCAGGGTGAAGGTCAGCGCCTGTGTGGTGTCACAGTTGAGCAAGGGCACCCGCACCACCTGAGTGGTGACCCCGGGGGTGAAGGTGAGCGTCCCTGACTCGAGCTGGTAGGCGTCCGTGGACCTGCCGCAGCTGGTGTCGTTGCTGGCGCTGCCGTTGGACGTGGCGTAGTTGACCGTCACCGGGCTGGTGCTGTTGCTTGGCGCGTTCAACGTGACCGGCAGCTCGATGTAGCCGTCGGCCTGGCCCACGACCACGTTGGCCGGCGCCGAGATGAGCGGGTTGCTCACCGCCGTCGCGCCGCTCGCACCGATGGTGACCGTGCCGGTCCCCGTGGCGATGGTCGCGTTCGACGGCGACGACAGCGTCACCGAGAAGCTCCTGGTGGGCTCCGAACCCGACGGGTCCAAGATCGGCACGGTGATGTTCTGCGCCGTCTCACCCGCAGGGAAGGTCAAGGTGCCACTCGTGGCGGTGTAGTCGGTGCCGGACTTGGCCGAGCCGTTGGCCGTGGCGTAGTTGACCGTGACCGGGACCCCTTGGGCCGCACCCGAGGGACCGCCGAGGAGCACCGGGACCTGGATGCTGCCCACGGTGGCGTCGACCACGGCGTTCTTCACGAACAGTCCCGGTGTCGAGCTCGCCGCGGTGTCACCCGTGACGTCGATCTGGGTGGCCGCACGCACGATGGTCGCGCCCGTGGAGGGTGTCGAGAGGTTCAAGTAGAAGGTGTAGAACCCGCTCGAGAGGCTCGCGTCACAGTTGAGCAAGGGCACCCGCACCACCTGAGTGGTGACCCCGGGGGTGAAGGTGAGCGTCCCTGACTCGAGCTGGTAGGCGTCCGTGGACCTGCCGCAGCTGGTGTCGTTGCTGGCGCTGCCGTTGGACGTGGCGTAGTTGACCGTCACCGGGCTGGTGCTGTTGCTTGGCGCGTTCAACGTGACCGGCAGCTCGATGTAGCCGTCGGCCTGGCCCACGACCACGTTGGCCGGCGCCGAGATGAGCGGGTTGCTCACCGCCGTCGCGCCGCTCGCACCGATGGTGACCGTGCCGGTCCCCGTGGCGATGGTCGCGTTCGACGGCGACGACAGCGTCACCGAGAAGCTCCTGGTGGGCTCCGAACCCGACGGGTCCAAGATCGGCACGGTGATGTTCTGCGCCGTCTCACCCGCAGGGAAGGTCAAGGTGCCACTCGTGGCGGTGTAGTCGGTGCCGGACTTGGCCGAGCCGTTGGCCGTGGCGTAGTTGACCGTGACCGGGACCCCTTGGGCCGCACCCGAGGGACCGCCGAGGAGCACCGGGACCTGGATGCTGCCCGCGGTGGCGTCGACCACGGCGTTCTTCACGAACAGTCCCGGTGTCGAGCTCGCCGCGGTGTCACCCGTGACGTCGATCTGGGTGGCCGCACGCACGATGGTCGCGCCCGTGGAGGGTGTCGAGAGGTTCAAGTAGAAGGTGTAGAACCCGCTCGAGAGGCTCGCGTCACAGTTGAGCAAGGGCACCCGCACCACCTGAGTGGTGACCCCGGGGGTGAAGGTGAGCGTCCCTGACTCGAGCTGGTAGGCGTCCGTGGACCTGCCGCAGCTGGTGTCGTTGCTGGCGCTGCCGTTGGACGTGGCGTAGTTGACCGTCACCGGGCTGGTGCTGTTGCTTGGCGCGTTCAACGTGACCGGCAGCTCGATGTAGCCGTCGGCCTGGCCCACGACCACGTTGGCCGGCGCCGAGATGAGCGGGTTGCTCACCGCCGTCGCGCCGCTCGCACCGATGGTGACCGTGCCGGTCCCCGTGGCGATGGTCGCGTTCGACGGCGACGACAGCGTCACCGAGAAGCTCCTGGTGGGCTCCGAACCCGACGGGTCCAAGATCGGCACGGTGATGTTCTGCGCCGTCTCACCCGCAGGGAAGGTCAAGGTGCCACTCGTGGCGGTGTAGTCGGTGCCGGACTTGGCCGAGCCGTTGGCCGTGGCGTAGTTGACCGTGACCGGGACCCCTTGGGCCGCACCCGAGGGACCGCCGAGGAGCACCGGGACCTGGATGCTGCCCACGGTGGCGTCGACCACGGCGTTCTTCACGAACAGTCCCGGTGTCGAGCTCGCCGCGGTGTCACCCGTGACGTCGATCTGGGTGGCCGCACGCACGATGGTCGCGCCCGTGGAGGGTGTCGAGAGGTTCAAGTAGAAGGTGTAGAACCCGCTCGAGAGGCTCGCGTTGCAATTCAGCAGGCTCACCGTGACATTTTGGGTCGTCACGTTGGGATTGAACGTGAGAGTACCTGAGTTGCTCTCATAAACGTCCGTGGGCCTGCCGCAGCTGGTGTCGTTGCTGGCGCTGCCGTTGGACGTGGCGTAGTTGACCGTCACCTGGCTGGAGCTGGCCGCGCTCAGCGTGACCGGCAGCGTGATAGTGCCGTCCGCCTCGCCGACGACCACATTGGGGGGCGCCGAAATCCCCGGAGTCCCTCCGGCTGCTTGCGCCGGAACGGCTGCCAGGCCTGCCGACGCGCCCGAAACCAGAAGGCCTACTGCCAAGAAGCAGGCCGACCGAAGCGAGCGCGACGTACGCCTGGACGAGGGGGTGGCAGCCGCGGCCACAGGACCTGCGGTCGTCGATGACCGCAGGTCCTGGCGGCCCGCCTGACCGACGCCCGGATCGTGAGCTTCGCCGTGCTCGCCGGCCCGGTGTCTGAGAGTGAATCTTCGCGTCAACATTCCGCCTCCTTGAGGAATCTCCCCGAGCGCTCTCGCCCGAGGATGAGAGCTTGTGGTTCGGCGCTGACGGATCCCTGAACGATCGCTGAAGGATCGGTGACCGCCGTTGACGTCTGGCTGACGGACTCGGGGCGGCGCCCCTTGAGGCATCGATCAGAGACGACCAACCGGGAAGGAGTTGCGCCTTGAATGGCCTGTTCAGAGGCGGATTGGCGCGTGCTCGACTGCCATCGCGCCGTGCTTGTCGAGCCCCAACCCGTCAATGTTCCGCCTCGCCTGATCGAAGTCGTCTTTGGGCGACTCGCCCGCCCGAGACCCCCTGGGTGCCAGCCAGGTTGCAGGTCTCGGCCGGGAAACGTAAGCGGTGGTCCTGGTGGACGTCAAAAGCGCTACAAAAGGGCTACAAAAGAGCGCTAAACGGCGAAGCGCTGGGTGCGACCGCGTCGGATCAGGACGTGGGCCCCACGTTGGTCGGCGGCGTCGCCGTGCACCCCTTGCAGGGTCCCGCGCCCGAGAAGTACGCCGGGATCGACGGCGAGTCCGTCGGAGGGTTCGTCGGCAGGAGCACCGGCGCCCTTGGCTTTTGGCGGAAGTCGAAATCGGCTGCGATGTTCCCGAGCTGGGACTGGTTTTCGCGGACGTCGGGGCGCGGGTCGGGGCGTCCGTCGGTCTTCGGGTTCAGCCTGGCTCCACCGAGGAAGTCGTCCTCAATGAACTTGAGGTAGGCGTCACTGCTCAGTGTCTGATGGTCGACGAGTCCCTTCTTGGCGTAGGGCGAGATCACCATCGCCGGCACCCGCAGTCCGTAGCCGTTCTGGTCGACCGACGGCGGGACGACCTGGTCGAAGAATCCTCCCCAGTCGTCCCATTGGAGGAAGATCGCCGTCGAGCTCCAATCGGGGCTCTTCATCGCAGCGTTGATGAGCGCCGTTACGTAGGCCTGGCCCTGGTGCACGCTCTGCGGGGGGTGCTCGCTGTTCTGGTTGGAAGGCACGATCCAGGTCACCGCCGGGAGGGTGCCCTTCCGCGCCGAGGTGAAGTAGTCCTCGAGTGGCTTGATGTTGTGGAGTTGGTGGTCTTTCTGTACGTCCTCGAATAGTGGCATCGGGTTCCAGATACCCGGCGTGTTGTATTTCTGGGGCACCGGGGGACATGTCATCGACGCGTCGTTCTCGCAGTCGGGCTGGTCCCCGGTCTCGATGTAGTACGCCCACGACACGTGCTTGGCGTAGAGCAGCCAACTGATGTCGGTCCAGGCCTGGTCGATCTTGGCCGTGCCCTTGCGCAGCGCCTTGTCGACCTGACGCTCCATCTGGCGGCCGCCGACCGGCCCGACGATGTCGTTCACGCAACTCGACGGCGACGCGGTGGCACAGCGGGCCGACCAGGCGGAGACCATGTAGAGGTGGTCGGGCAGCGACCACGATTTCACCGGTTCGAACATGTGGTCGTCGAGCACGAAATCTTTGGCGTAGGTCCAGTAGTTCGGGATCTCTGCCGCGGTGTGGTAGCCCATGACGTCGGTCGGTTTGCGGCTCCCGCACGTCGGGTTCGTCTTGTTGACGCAGCCCTCGCGTCCGCTCTGCGCTTGTTGGATGAAGCCGTTCATCTGGCCGCCGTTCACGTCGGCGACCGCGTTCGCCACTCCGTGGGGTCCGCCCACGTTCACGTCGGCGGTGTCGTGATACGGAGCGACGCATTGGCCGGTAAGGGGATCGTTGACGCAGACCGTGGGCACGCCGTTCTTCATCGGGATCCCATCAGCGCCGGGATAGGTCCCGAAGTAGCTGTCGAAGGATCGGTTCTCCTGGTTGATCACGATGACGTGTTTGATCTTGTGGATCCCCGACTCCACGAGATATGTCCCGTGCGGACCGCCGGTGACCCTCTCGGGAGGCAAGGGCGGCGCGGAGGATTTCGAGGGAGAGCTCGAACAGGACGCCAACACCACTGCGGCCACCACCAGGGCGGCACTTGCGCGCAGGAGCACGGCGACTCGGCCCGCGCCGGAGGCCCGCTGCACCCTCGAAGGCCGCCATGGCGTCATTTCTCTCCTTCCTACCCGCTCGTCGGGGTCGACACACGTCTTTCCCTCCACAAGTCACTCTGGCTTGCACGCGGATGTTTCTCGTCCGCACCCTGGTCGTCCGCACCCTGGTCGTCCGCACCCTGGTCGTCCGCACCCTGGCGGACGTCTCGTTCCCACCGTGTTCGCACCGCGTCACGCCACGGTCACACACGGCGCCCGCTCGATACGCTGGCGCTGTATGGCCATCACGACGAGGGGAGCGGCGGCACCCGCCGCGCCCGTCTCCTCTCCGGCGCAGACGCTCGGCACCGCCGACATCACTGCGCTCGACCTTGCCGTCGACGAGGCGGCCGACCACGCGTCGGCCTGGGCGGCGACCGACGCTGCGTCGCGGGCCGAGCTGCTGGACCGGGTGATCGCCGACACCATGGCCGTCGAGGATGCCTGGCTGGCCGACGCCTGCGCCGCCAAGGGCCTCGAGCCGGGTTCGGCCGAAGCGGGCGAGGAGCTGTACTCCGGCATCGGGACCTTCGTACGAATGACGCGCGTCTATCGCGATGCGCTGCGCGACATCGCCCGCCAGGGCAAACCCTCCTTCGCCGGCCCGGTCACCGAGGCGCCGGACGGCCGCCTCCGCGTGCAGGTCTTCCCGGCCACACCTTTCGACCGGATCACGTTCCCCGGGACCACGGCCGAAGTCTGGATGCAGGCCGGCGTCACACGGACGTCGCTCGTCAGCGGTCAGGCCCAGGCCTATGCCGATCCCGCCGCGCACGAAGGCACGGCGTTGGTGTTGGCCGCTGGCAACGTCGCCAGCCTGGGCCCGCGCGATGCGCTCACCAAGCTCGTCGTCGACGGCAAGACCGTCGTGATGAAGGCCAACCCGGTGAACGACTACCTCGTGCCGCACTGGAACGCCGCGCTCGAGCGCGCTCGTCGAGGCCGATGTCCTGCGGATCGTCGACGGTGACGCGGCTGCCGGCGCGCACCTGACCGCGCACCCGCGAATCGACGAGGTGCACATCACCGGTTCGGACAAGACCTACGACGCCGTCGTCTTCGGCCCCGGTGAGGAAGGGCGGCGTCGCAAGGCGGCCGACGAGCCCGTGCTGACCAAGCCGATCACGGCCGAGCTCGGAAACGTCTCGCCTGTGATCGTGGTGCCGGGCAGGTGGACCAGCGCCGAGCTCCTCTACCAGGCGGAGCACGTGGCGACCATGCTGGTCAACAACGCGGGGTTCAACTGCCTGGCCGCCCGGGTGGTCGTGACCCATGCCGGATGGAGCCAGCGCGATGCCTTCCTCGGCGCGCTGACACAGTGCCTGTCCCGCATCGCGACCCGCCACGCGTATTACCCCGGCGCAGCCGCGCGTCGCGACGCGTTCCTCGCCGCTCACCCCGAAGCGCAGTCCTACGGCACCGGTCCACCCGACACGCTGCCGTGGACCGTGATCCCCAGCGTCCCGCCCGGACGGATCGATGACATCTGCTTCAACGTCGAGTCGTTCTTCGGAGAGGTGGCCGAGACCGCGCTCACCGCCCCCTCTGCGGCGGCCTTCGTCGACGCTGCCACTGAGTTCGCCAACGCAGTCCTGTGGGGCACCCTCTCCGCCACCATCCTGGTCAGCCCGTCGACCATGAAGGATCCGTCGGTCGCCGCAGCGATCGATCGCGCCGTGGACCGCCTGCGTTACGGAGCCATCGGCGTGAACGCCTGGCACGCGCTGGCCTTCGCCATAGGGACAACCACCTGGGGCGCCTACCCCGGGCACCCGCGCACGGACATCCAGTCCGGTACCGGGGTGGTGGGAAACGCGGCGATGTTCGATCTCCCGCAGAAGTCGGTCGTCCGTGGCCCGTTCCGCTCGCGACCGAAGCCACCGTGGTTCGCGACGGCGGCCCGGTCCTACGACGTCATGCGACGCTTCGTTGCCTTCGAGGCCGGGCCTTCCTTCGGCAAAGTCCCGGGTCTGCTTGCCGGCGCGTTGCGGGCCTCGCGCTGACCGTATTGCTCCGCCAGTACCTCCTCGGCATCACGTCGTCCTCCGACGCGGAGTCGTCCTTCGCGCGGGACGTCCTCCACACGGGACGTCCTCCACACGGGACGTCGCTTACATGGTCCGACTGCGAAGCGCGGGGATGCTGTAGGGCGCGGCCGCCACGATGGCGGCAATCAAGCCCAAGAACGCGCCGAAGCTCCAGCCCACACTCACGATGCCGAGCCCACTCGGTTTGAAGATGAACGCGAGAAAGGTCAGGACCAGGTTGACGATGGTGGCCGCCATCATCACCGACACGTGGGGCACGTCCTGATTGATGGGCAACCGGTCCCATCCGGATCGGAGCGCGAGGTACACGATGATGGCGATGCAGATGATCAGCACGAGGTAGAGGTACCAGTGGGCTGACAGTCCGCTCTCCGATCCTGAGAGCATGCCGACCGAGGCGGTGAACCAGTCCAGGAACAGCGAGATGAAGAGCACGAACGTGGCGATGCTGGCGATGCGGTCCGCAAGCGTCCATCGGTTCGCATCGAACCGAAAGGCCGGGATGGTCGAACCTCCGGAGGCCGGCGTTGCCCCCGTGCCGGCGCCAGACCCTGCCGAGCCAGTTGGACCTGCCGAGCCAGTTGGACCCGCAGAGCCCGTCGGACCTGCCGAGCCGGTTGGACCCGCAGAGCCCGTCGGACCCGCGGCTCCGCCGGGCGTCCCGGTCGGACCTCCCATGGGCGGCGGAGGCGGTGGGGGAGCCGACGCGGAGTCTGCCCCGAGCGGGGCTCCGCACTTTGAGCAGAAGATGGCGTCGTCTGGCGCTTCGGCCTGGCATTGGGAGCACGTCTGCGGCATGGCAGTTCCTCCGTTTCGGTCCCGGGCGCAAAGAAGCCGGTCCGCCCCGGTCTCGCCGTTCCGGCTCCTCCGTGTGCCAGAACGCGATTCTACGGTGGCGTTGCTGGTCTTTCCGGGATGCGGACCGGGGCCTCGATCGTTGAGCGCAGGGCTCAGGCAGAGCTGTCGGTCGTCGGCTTGTGGGCGCGGGTGTTGGCGGGCGGCTGCAGACTGACCCGCGCCAGCGTCTCACCGCCCACTGCGATGCACGCGGCTGCGGTCGGGCACGAGAGCGCGGCGAGCGTGAGTGGGACGTAGGCCGCGGACGACGGAGCGAACGTCTGACCGCCGTCGTGGCTCTGCGCCACGGCTCCCGTCCCGACCGCGGGGCTGCCGACCCAGGTCGTGCCCACCATGGCGCACTGCTGTGTGTTCGGACAGGCGAGCCCGTAGACGTCGTCGACGGGTGGGACGGCCGCAGCGGTCCAGGTGTGTCCTCCGTCGACGCTCTGGAGGAGCTGGCCCTTGGCCGGAACGACGTCGCTGATGTTCGTCGAGGCCGTACCGGCCGCCAGGCAGGTCGTCGAGGTCGTGCAGGCGACACTTTGGAGCAAACCGACCCCGGAGGGCACCGTCGCGCTCGTCCACGTCTGCCCATCATCGGCGCTCAGGGCGAGCGCGCCCGTTCCGTGTCCTGCGCCCGTCGGGACGTACCCGGCTACGAGGCAAATGCCTTCGGGGCCGCACTCCAGGCCGGTCGCTCCCAGGAACGAAGCGGGCAGGCTGCCAGCTTGCTGCCAGGTCGCGCCGAAATCAGTGCTGCGTGACGACCACTGAGCCGTTCCGTTGGTGGCGATCGCGATGCACAGTCCGATCCCATTGCACGTCACGGCCGTGATGCCGAGTGCGTTGGCCGGCGCCGATGCCTGCGACCACTCGGCGCCGCCGTCATCGGTCGTCAACACGAGGTCGGTCCCGGCGGCAGTCGAACCGACGGCCATGCAACTCCTCGTGGTGGGGCACGTGATGCCGGTGAGCGAGGGATTGAGGGACGCGGGGGCCTGCTGACCGGTCCATGTCATACCGCCGTCCGTGGTCGCGACGATCACCGTTGGGGGAACGGGGGTCGGATCCGGGCCGGCCGCGCCGACCGCCCAACACCGCGTGGCGGAGGCGCACGACACCGCGGCGAGGACTCCAGTGCCGTCGGGTGCAGCCTGACCGACGACCAACGGCGTGCTGGACGGTTCGCCGAGGACACGAGGCGCGGGGTGATGGGGTGCGTGGTGCCGGGGGAGGGCGCACGCGGCGGCGGACAAGCCGCCGGCGACGACGCACAGGGCGACGAGGGCGAGGTGCCGGAGCGGCTTCCGGCACGGCGCGTTCCCGTGTCGCAGCTCGTTGCGTCGACGCACCGATGACCGCACAGCGGACCGCACACTATCGGCCCGCATCAGCCCAGTTGAGGCACGCTGACTCGTTTCGCGCGTCGCGGTCCCGCCGTGGTGTGAACGAGGCGATCCCTGAGAAGGATCTGACCCGGTCGTTCGTTAGCCTCAGCGCCGTGGACTGGGTCGATCTCGTGATCATCGGGCTCATGGTGCTGGCCGCGGTCCATGGGCTGCGCCTCGGGGCACTCGTCCAGCTGATGACGTTCGGGGGTTTCTGGCTCGGTTTCCTCTTGGGGTGCATCGTCTGGGTCCCGCTCTTGCATCGCGGCATGGACGACGCCACCCGGTCTGTCGTCATCGTCGCCCTCGTGATCGCGACGGCGTCGTCGTTCGGATATGTCGGTCGCATCCTGGGGACGTACAGCAACGTCTCCATGCGCCGGCACCACCTCGGCCAAGTTGACGCCGCGCTCGGCGTCGGCGTGGCCGTCGTCGCCGTCCTGCTGTCGGCCTGGCTGGTCGCTGCAGTGATCTCCTCGCCCAACAGCCGCTTCACGTGGCTCGATGCCGCGGTCGCCCGATCCGACATCCTCCACAGCGTCGACCGCGTCCTCCCACAGGCACCATCTGTCTTCTCCCAGCTGCAGACCTTCCTCAGCGACCAGGGCTTCCCCCAGGTTTTCTCCACGCTCACGCCACCCTCGACGCCATCGGTCGTGACACCGACTGACGCGGAGACCCGGTCGCTTGCCGACCCGGCCGTATTCTCCACGGTCAAGATCCTCGGGACCGCGTGCGACAGCGAGCAGGAAGGCTCGGGATTCGTGGTCGGTAAAGGGCTCGTGGCCACGAACGCCCACGTGGTGGCGGGGGAGTCCCAGGGCAGCACCGAGGTGATGATCGGCAGCTCGGCCTATGGCGCGACTGCTGTGCTGTTCGACCCTTCGTTCGATCTCGCCGTGCTGCGCACCGATGCCCCCCTCGGTCCAGCGCTCTCCATCAGCTCGACGTTCGTCGGGCGTGGAACCCAAGCCGCGGTCCTCGGCTATCCCGAGGACGGTCCCCTCGCCATCGGGTCGGCCGGCGTCACGAGCGAGATCACGGCCATCGGAAAGGACATCTACAACGACAATTCGGTCACCCGCGGCGTCTACTCGCTGCAGGCCAACGTCGAACCGGGCAACTCGGGCGGCCCGCTGATCGGGGCCGGTGGTCAGGTCATCGGCGTGGTCTTCTCGCGCTCGACGGTCTACCCGGACGTCGGCTACGCCCTCACTTCGCCAGGCGTTCTCGCCCGGGTCCAGCAAGCGGAGCTGCGCAGGAGTGCCGTGGGCACGGGACACTGCATCTCGGGGTAAACCGTGCGTCGAGGAGAAGACCGGCAAGAATGACGCGATGAGCCAACGCATCGAGGACTATGCGGTGATCGGCGACCTGCATACGGCCGCGCTCGTCGGTCGCGACGGCTCAATCGACTGGCTCTGCCTGCCCCATTTCGACTCCGGTGCCTGCTTCGCCCGCCTGCTCGGAGACGAGAGTCACGGATTCTGGAGCATCGCTCCCACCGACGCTCCAACGTCGGTGGTCTCGACGAGGCGCTGGTACCGACCCGACTCGCTCGTGCTCGAGACCGAGTTCGACACCGAGACGGGCACGGTACGCGTCACCGATTGCATGCCAGTCCGCGACGACCACCCGCATCTCATCCGCACCATCGAAGGAGTGGCCGGATCGGTCGACATGCACATGGACTTGACGGTGCGCTTCGGCTACGGCGAGACCATCCCCTGGGTCACGTCGCAGCCAGGCCTGGTGCGATTGACCGTGGGCCCCGACTCGGTGGCGCTCTGGCACGGGGTCGAAGTGGTCGGCAAGGGCATGCACAGCGTGGCCGACTTCACCGTGGGTGAGCGGGAGCGCTATCCCTTCACCCTGGTCTGGTACCCCTCGCACACCGACCCTCCACCGCCGCTCGACAGCCACTACGCGGTGCATCTCACCGAGGCTTACTGGACCGAATGGGCCTCGCAGTGCACGTTCAAGGGAAAGTGGCGCGATGCGGTCGTGCGCTCAGTCATGACGCTGAAGGCACTGACGTACGAACCGACGGGGGGAATCGTGGCCGCCCCCACGACCTCGCTGCCCGAGGCTCTGAGCGGGAACCGCAACTGGGACTACCGCTACTGCTGGCTGCGCGACGCGACCTTGACCCTGGAGTCGTTGATGCGTGGTGGCTACTACGCCGAAGCCATGGCCTGGCGCGACTGGCTGCTGCGCGCCGTGGCCGGCGACGTGGCCAAGCTCCAGATCATGTACGGCCCGGCCGGTGAGCGGCGCCTCGACGAGTGGGAGGCCGACTGGCTACCCGGCTACGACGAATCGGTCCCGGTCCGCATCGGCAACGCGGCCTCCGGTCAGTACCAGCTCGACGTGTACGGCGAGGTCATGTCGGCCCTCTACTCCGCCGCCCAAGCAGTCGGTGTCCACTCCAAGGCCGAATGGGGACTGCAGACCCAGCTCATCAAATTCATCGAGGACGGCTGGACCGAGCCCGACGACGGCATCTGGGAGGTTCGTGGGCCTCGCCGGCACTTCACCCATTCCAAGGTCATGGCCTGGGTCGCGGTGGACCGCGCCGTCCGCACGCTGGAGGAGTGGCCCGAGCTCAAGGGCCCGTTGGAGAAGTGGCGCGAGTTGCGCCACGACATCTTCACGGAGGTCTGCAAGAAGGGATACAACGAGGACGTCGGCGCGTTCACCCAGTACTACGGGTCACGCGAGCTCGATGCGAGCGTCCTCATGATCCCGCTCGTGGGTTTCCTTCCGCCGAACGACCCCCGCGTCGTCAGCACGGTCGAGGCGATTCAGCGCGAGCTGATGGAGCACGGGTTCGTGCTGCGCTACCGGACGAGCGACGACGGCGCGGTGGACGGGCTCACCGGCCAGGAAGGCGCCTTCCTCGCCTGTTCCTTCTGGCTCGTCGACTGTCTTCACATGATCGACCGTGTGGAGGAAGCGGAGGAGCTCTTCGAGCGGCTCCTCGCCATACGCACCGACCTCGGGCTCCTCTCCGAGGAGTACGACTCAGAGGCCGGGCGCCTGGTGGGCAACTTCCCGCAGGCGTTCTCTCACGTGTCACTGATCAATTCTGCGTGCCGCCTGACGGGTCACGACTCGTTGGCGCCAACGTTCGACACGTCCCGGCGCGTGGTCGATCAATCGCCCACCATGAATCCGTACCTCAATCGAATAGGCAAGCTCGGGCGCCTCTCCAACAAGCGTCGCACGAGATCCCGGTGATTCGGGTCTCCATGAGCCGCCGCGTGACGCGATCGCCGTGAGCCACACGCATTCCCACGGCGGTCACCGCCACCGCCATGCCGACGCCGGCCTTCACACTCACGACCCCGAGAGCGGCGACACCGTCCCCGCCGTCCCGCCACCGGTGACCATCGCGCCCGGCGTGCTCGAGATCGACACCCGGCTGGGTGGCTGGGATCGGGTGACGGCCGGCTATCTCATCGAGGGTTCGGCCCCGGTCCTGATCGAGACGGGCAGCCAGAGCTCGGTGCCCGTCCTCCTCGCCGCGCTCGACCAGATCGGCGTCGGGGCCGCCGAGCTGGCCGGGGTCGCCGTCACCCACATCCACCTCGACCACGCCGGCGGGGTGGGCGACGTCGCCCGGGCCTTTCCGTCCGCCACCGTGTACGTGCACGAGAAGGGGGCACGGCACCTGGCGGATCCCACCCGGCTGATCGCTTCGGCGGCACGCGTCTACGGCTCGCTGCTGGACTCGCTCTACGGGCGCCTCGATCCGACGCCTTCCGAGAGGCTCCACGTGCTCCAGGACGGGGAGCAGATCGCGGTCGAGCTCCAACCGGACTCTGACGGCCGTGGACTCCCCCGGCCACGCCAAGCACCACGTCGGCCTGCACGACTCGTTGAGCGGCGTGCTTTTCGCCGGGGACGCGGTCGGGGTCAAGCTCCCCGACGGCGGTGTGCTCCGGCCGTCGACTCCACCGCCCGACTTCGACCTCGACCAGGCCATCACCTCCCTGGGTCGTTTCGCCGCCCGCCGCCCGTCGGGCATCGCGCTGGCGCACTACGGCCTCTTGGGTGACCCACAGGAATTGCTGGCTGAAGCCGAGTCGACGCTGCGCCAGTGGGCGGAGACGGCCGAGAAGGCCTTCCGTGAGGGCGTCGACATCGCCGACGCGCTTTCGGAGCGCTTCGACCCGCTTCTGGGCGACATCGACGCCGCCCACAAGCAGAAGCTCGACGTGATGAACGGGGTGCACTCCAACGCTGCCGGGTTCCGGCGTTGGCTCGAGACCCGGGACGCCAAGCCCGTGCCGTGAGATGCGCTGCCGGTGGCCGCCAGACCCGCGTGCCCGGCCGGACGGCCGTCGCGGGGCCGTTCGACTGCGACGATCAGGTCACACGTTCAGGTCACACGACGAGCTTGGCCCGCAGCTCCTCTTGGCGCACCTCGAAGTCATCGAGCGAGATCCGACCTTCCGCCAGGTCCTCGTGGAGCGCGGCAAACTGCTCGAGCAGCTGCGTCTGGTCCACATCCCCTGCCGAGGCGGAGTCCGAGGGCTGACCGACCGCCGCCGCCTTGTCCTCACGACGTGCCTGCCGGTCGTCCCACTTCGCCTTGGCGCGATCCTTCTTGGCCTGGTCGCGCTGCAATTTTCCGAATGTCGAACGTGCGCGTGCCACGGTCACACTCCTTCCTGGCCGAGGGGACGACCAGACGCTGTGGCAGGGCGTACGCCCCACCAGTGTTCACCCGCATTGAGTCCTCTGCGGGGGGCCTTCCGGGCCCGGAGCGGAGGAGGTGGGATTTGAACCCACGGTGCCCATGAGGCACAACGGTTTTCGAGACCGTCCGATTCGGCCGCTCTCGCACTCCTCCGGCGACGATCCTAGTCGCTCGGGCCTGTTCCGAATGGCGCTGGCGCCTCCTCAGAACGCCGTTTTGAAGAGAAGAACGAGGTCAGGAGCTCGGCGCATTCTTCGGCCCGAACGCCGGACGTCAGTTCGAGCTCGTGGTTGAGTCGGGGGTCTACACAGAGGTTGTAAAGGCTTCCGCAGGAGCCGGCGCGGGGGTCGGAGGCCCCAAAGACGAGACGTTCGACCCGGCCCGCCACGAGCGCGCCGGCGCACATCGGGCACGGCTCGAGGGTGACCACCAGCGTCACGCCGCTGAGACGCCACCCTCCGACCCCGGCGGCCGCATCGCGCAGCGCCAACATCTCGGCATGGGCCGTGGGATCCCCGGTTGCCTCTCGTTCGTTGTGGCGGGCTGACACGACGCGGCCGTCCCGTAGGGCCACGGCACCGATCGGCACCTCGCCCGCCGTTGCCGCAGCTCGGGCCTGGTCCAGCGCCAGGGCCATGGCCTGGTCGTCGCTCAACGGCTCGTCGCCCAACCGACGCAGGTCCGCGTCCGCCTGGCCGGCGTCGCCGGCTCGACCTCCGGTGACCGGGTCGGTAGTGGGACCGTCTGCGGGTGAGATGGTCCCAGTATGGGAGCTGGCATCAGGCCATGCCGCGCTCGATGGCAACCGGTGGGCTACGTCGCGCTGAATACGAAGTCGGCGTCGATGCAGTCGGTCGGGAACGTGGCGACGACCAGGTATTCGTTCGGAGTCCCACTCACCGGCCACACCGTGAGCGGCGGGTCCTGCGCCAGGCAGGCGGCGGCTGGGTCGTTCGTGGCGAAGCCCTGGAGCTGCCCCGCCGGCGCGCCGCCCTGTGGGGGGATCCCGGTGCCGCTGACCTCGCTCAGGGTGACCGGGGACAGGTCCCAGTCGCCCGTGTAGGTGTATTTCGGCGGCACGGTGGTGGTGGTCGTCGTTCCCGGGGGCCTCGTCGTGGTCGTCGTTCCCTGAGGCCTCGTCGTGGTCGTCGTCGGGACGGGCGGTGGCGGCGCGGCGTGGGACGGGGGCGTCGGTGACGAGGCGGATGGAGCCGGGGACGCCGTCGCCGGAGGCGAGGCAGACGTCGACGCCGGACCGGCGGGGAGTCCGTGGAGGACCGGCGCGAAGCCGTCGAGCGCGGTGAGGTCGGCGGCGTCGTTGCCGTCCATGCCCAAGGCCCATATGCCGACACCGGCGAAGTTGTGCGACTGCGCCAGTTCGGCCGAGTCGTAGAGCGACGGCGGGTCCTCGAAGAACGTCTCGTGCCACTGTTGGCCGACCTGGTACGACGTCCAGCCGCTGTCGGTGACCGGGTCCCAGTAGAGGGGGTGCCCGCTGGACAGTACGACTCCGAGGGAGATGTCCGTTGCCGGACCGGTCGCGGTCGCGGTCAGTGTCCCGTTCGTCGTCGGCCAGTCGATGCCGAAGTAGGGGAGCCCCAGGATGACCTTCGAGGCCGGCACGGCGGCCGCGTACTCGTCGACGGTGGTCTGGACCGAGAACAGCCCGCTGGTCAGTGGCGAGGTGGCCGAGGCGGACGCCGCCAGGTTCGGGCTGTATTCCATGACGAAGAACGCATCGATGAGTGGAGCGAGCGCGGGGATGTTGTAGAAGCCGTTCGTGCCCGAGGCCGAGCTGGCGTAGGTGTCCATGGTCACCTGAAAGTGCGGGTTGGCGCGGCGCAACGCTCCAGACACCGTGGCGACCAGTCGGGTCAGGCCGGACTGGTCCGCGTCGCCCACGCCCTCCAGGTCGAGGTTGACCCCATCGAGGTTCTTGGCCGACACGGCGGCCACGAGGGCGGAAGCGAGCGTCGTGGCGGCGGCCGGTGACGACGTCAGCGCACTCAGCGAGCCCTGGTCGAAGTCGGTGACGCTCAGGACGACCCGGGCCCCGGCGCCATGGGCCCGCGTCACCAGGTTCGACAGCGCCTGGCTCTGGTAGCCGTTCCAGCCGGCCCCTGACTCGTCGAGGGTGCCGTTCGAGTTCACATCGAGCGAGAAGTACGCGAGTGTCGTGATCCCGGCCACGTCGAACCCGCTGCTCGAGGGCAGCGTCCAGTACGGGGCGAAGCCGAACACCTCGTGTGGCCGCAGTGGCGCAGAGTCGGCGAGGCTCGGAGGCGCCGGAGCCGGTGGCGACGTCGCGGCAACAAGGTGGCCGACGTTGCGGCCCCGTCCGAACACGCCGGCCGCTTCCGGGGTGTCTGCGCCTGAGTCCGCGCCGACGATGTGGGAGCGGATGGATGCCGCGTCGTCGGACCCCAATGCGCCGGCGTTGCTGTGTCGCGCCGCGAGCGTGACGTACGTCGCCGTGGTGAGGACCAGGACAGCACATGCCAACACCACGCCGACCCGGTGTCGGTCGACCACGAGCTTCAACTGGCCGGCGAGCCTCGCGGATGTCTGCCGGCGCTGCGGGTGGTGCCGGGCGTGGCGATGTCGTGGTCGGTGAAGCGACAGCGAACGGGGCGTGAGCCGGAGGCGTCCGGGCCTCGGTCGTGGACGCGGCCGACGACGCTCCGGACGCCGCGGTGGCTTCGTCGGGCGCGACGGTGGTTTCGTCGGGCGCGACGGTGGCTTCGTCGGGCGCGAAGGAGACTTCGTCGGGCGCGGCGCCACGGGGCTCGGGCTCTGCCGAGGGCGTGGGTGGGGTCGCCGGGCCGTCGATGGGATCCACGCTGTTCCTTCTGCTGATTGCTCTTGTCAGCCGGACGACGTCGAGGGCGCGTCCGTCCGGCCATGGGCGGATGTCGAGGTTCGTCGGCGGTTCGACCCTTCGCGGGACGAGCACCGCCGGTTGAATCCATGAATTTCAATCAGATTAGTCGTAATAGTGGGGTAACGCCAACGGGTGGGACAACGCCAACAGGCAGAGCTTCGGGAGCAACGGGCCGCGGCTGCGTGCCGAGGACGACGCGAGCCGAGGAGGTGGTGAGCGGAGGAGGTGGGATTTGAACCCACGGTCGGTTGCCCGACACACGATTTCCAGTCGTGCCGATTCGGCCGCTCTCGCACTCCTCCCGTGGGTGCAGCGCGGTCAGGCTAACAACCGGGCCGGGGTGGTCATGGTCGAGTGCGATGGACCGCCGACTCGGTCACAGCATCGATCTACGCTGCGGTGCACATGGGTGGCGTCCGAACGGAGTGGGTGGCGTACGGCCCGCCCGCCTCGTCGGCGCTGGCGAGCGAGATCCGGCGTGCGAAGGGCGACGACCCGCTCGCGCCGGTGACCGTGGTCGTCCCGGCCAACCACGTCGGTGTCGCGGCGCGGCGCCGACTCGCATCCGGCGCGGCCGGTACCGTCTGCACGCGCGGTTCGGGCGTGGCCGCGGTCACGTTCCTCACCGTGTACCGCCTCGGCGAGCTCCTCGGCTCGGCCCACCTCGCCGGTGAGGGGCGACGTCCGGTCTCGAGCCCGGTCGTGGGCGCAGCGCTGCGGGCCGCGCTGGCTGCCGATCCGGGTGTCTTCGGACCGGTGCGCGACCATCCCGCCACCGAGACCGCGTTAGTCGAGGCGTACCGCGAACTCCGCGACCTCTCGGACGAAGCACTCGATGCCGTAGCGACACAGAGCCGACGCGCCCGCGACGTGGTGCGGCTGCACCGCGAAGCCCACCGGGCCCTGGCTCCCTCGTGGTACGACGAGGAGGACCTGCTCGACGCGGCTGGAGCAGTGGTCCGCCTTGGGACTGCTGCCGTCGACGGGCTCGGTCGGGTCGTCGTGTACCTGCCCCAGAGGCTCACGCGCCACGGCGCCGCGTTATTGCGAACCGTGGCCGAGACGACGGAGTTGGTGGTGGTCGCCGGTGCGTGCGGGGACGCGGCGGCGGACGAGGAGACAGCGAGGTCGGTTCGCCGGCTATCGGGTCGGGAGGCCGGGCGGCCAGGGGGATCGGACCCGCTCGCCATGGTGGACGCCGAGCGCACGCGCGTCGTGATCGTCTCGGACGCGGACGAGGAGGTGCGAGCCGGCCTGCGCGCCGTCGTGGCGGCGGTGCGCGAGGGGACCCCGCTCGATCGGATCGCTCTCCTCTTCGCTGATCCGGAGCCCTACGCGCGGGTGGCGTACGAGCAGCTGGCGGCGGCCGGCCTGACCGTCAACGGGACCTCGATCATGGCGCTGACGGCTCGTGTCGCGGCACGCACGCTGCTCGGTCTGTTGGCCCTTCCCGACGGCCGCTTCCGGCGCGACGACGTGTTCGCCTGGCTGGCAGGAGCCCGCGTGCTCTGGCATGGGCGGTGGGTGCCAACGACCGCGTGGGAGCGGCTGTCGCGCCTGGCGGGCGTCGTGGGCGGGCGCGACGACTGGGACGTGTTGCTCGGCCGTCTCGCCGCCGAGCGGGACGCGGAGGCGGAGGAGGCCGAGAGCGATCCGGATGCACCGGACTGGAGGGCGGAGCGGGCGCGCCAGGAGGCAGACCGGGCGCGCTCGTTGCGCGACTTCGTCCTCACCCTCGTCGACGATCTGGACCGGGTGTCGCGGATGCGGCAGACATGGCCCGAGTGGTCGGCGTGGGCGCGCCGACACCTCGACGGGCTCCTCGGCCGCGAGCCAGCCCGCGCCGATTGGCCTCCAGCCGAGCAACGAGCGGCAGAACGGGTGGAGCGAGCGCTCGAGCGGCTCGGCTGTCTCGGAGCGATTGAGGGACCGGTGACGTTGGACGTCTTCGCCCGGACGCTCGAGCTCGAGCTCGAGTCCGATCTCGGTCGGGTTGGCCGCATGGGCGAGGGCGTCTTCGTGGGACCGGTCAGCATGGGCGTGGGGCTCGACCTCGACCTCGTGGTCGTGCTCGGGCTCGCCGAAGGGGTGTTCCCCGCCGCGCCGCGGGACGACTCGCTGCTACCCGACCGCGAGCGCGCGGTCGCCGCCGGTGAGCTCCCCCTGCGGTCCTCGTTCATCGAGAGGCGTCACCGCGAACTGCTGGCTGCACTGGCCGGCGCGTCGCGCCATCTGCTGTGCGTGCCACGCGGCGACCTGCGCGGCAGCAAGGAGCGCGTGCCCTCGCGTTGGGTCCTCCAGGTGGCGGGCGCCCTGACGGGCAGGTCGTGGTACTCGGGCGACCTGTCGAGGTCGATCCACGACTTCCCCTGGCTGGAGCACGTCGCATCGTTCGACGCCGGCCTGCGCGCGGTCGAGTTTCCCGCCACGGCGCAGGAGTACCGGCTCCGCGCCCTGCTTTCGGGAGCCCCGGCCGGTTCGGTCGACGAGGAGGCGGCCGCCGGCACAGAGGTTGTCGAGCAGCGTCGCAGCACGGCCTTCACCCGCTTCGACGGCAACCTGGCGGGGGCGGACGTCCCCTCGCCGGTCGAGCGCACGGTGTCCGCCACCCGCCTGGAGCGCTGGGCCAACTGCCCGTTCGCCTATCTCATGCGAGACGTCCTCGGGGTCGACGAAGTCGAAAACCCCGAGGAGCAACTCACGATCACCCCGCACCACCGGGGCTCCCTCGTGCACGAGGTCCTCGAGCGATTCATCCTCGGCGTCCTCGACAGGCCCCCAGCACCGAACGAGGCGTGGTCGGCAGTCGACGAGGATCGGCTGAAGGACATCGCGGAGGCGGTTTTCGGCGAGTACGAGGCCAAGGGCCTCACCGGCCGCGCCGTCTTCTGGCGTCGGGAGCGGAGGCGGATCATGACCGACCTTCTCAGAGTGCTCGAGGCCGACAGTCGGTACCGCCGCGACCACGGCACGCGACCACTGGCGGCCGAGCTCCGGTTCGGTTTCGCCGATTCCGAGGTCGGCGTGGTCCGCCTCGCACTCGCCGACGGCCGTTCGGTCGGGTTCCTCGGGTTGGCGGATCGGGTAGACGTCGCCGACGACGGTTCGCTCCACGTCGTGGACTACAAGACAGGACGCGCCGACGACTATCGCGGACTCGACGAGGACGACCCCGATCTCGGCGGGACCCGCCTGCAGCTCCCGGTCTACGGCGAGGCGGCGCGCGCGTTGGCCGGCACTCCCGAGGCGCTGGTCCGAGCGGAGTACTGGTTCGCATCGTCGAAAGGCAGGTTCAAACGGATCGGCTACGACGTGACACGCGGCGTCCTGGCCCGCGTGGGCGAGACGCTGGCGGTGATCGTCGGAGGTATCGAGTCGGGGGTGTTCGCGGCCTACCCGAGAGCCACCAGTACGACTCCGTGGGTCGTGTGCGCGTATTGCGATCCCGACGGCCTGGGTGTGGCAGATCTGCGCCGGTCTTGGAATCGCAAGTCGGGCGCGCCGGCGCTGGCCGGGTTTCGCGACCTGGTCGAGCCTCCTGAGCCTGCTGAGGTCGAGGGCGTCGGTGCCTGAGGTCGTCGCGCCCGACGCCGTGCCGCGCGCACGCATCACCGGCGACCTCGGCAGCACCCTCTTCGTCGAGGCCGGTGCCGGGTCGGGCAAGACGACCGAGCTCGTCGGACGGGTGCTCGCTCTCGTCGAGACCGGCGCGGCCGAGCTGAGCGCGATCG
Organism: uncultured Acidimicrobiaceae bacterium; assembly: GCA_963824445.1. Taxonomy (GTDB): domain Bacteria; phylum Actinomycetota; class Acidimicrobiia; order Acidimicrobiales; family RAAP-2; genus Bog-473. Next base: position 122,258 of record CAWGPG010000010.1, read on the forward strand.
CGGCCATCACTTTCACCGAGAAGGCGGCCGCGGAGCTGCGCGACCGAGTGCGCGCCGAGCTCGAGCGCGCCCTCGCGACGGATCTCACCCCGATCGCGGCCGACCGCCACCGACTCGCGCTCTCCCAACTCGACGGTGCCGCCATCGGCACCCTGCACTCGTTCGCCCAGCGGATCCTCTCCGAGCACCCGATCGAAGCGGGATTGCCGCCGCGGGTGGAAGTGGTCGACGAGGTGAGCTCCGAGGTCGAGTTCGAGCGGCGGTGGTGCACCTTCCGCGACGAGCTGCTCGCCGACCCGGCGCTCGAGCGGACCATCGTGCTCCTGACGGCTGCTGGGGTGAAGTTCGAAGGACTCCGGGCGGTCGCCGTCGCCTTCAACGACAATTGGGACCTCGTCGACGAGCGCGTGCCGGCCGACGTGCCAGATCCGCCCGACGTGATCGACCTGGTCGCACCGGAGCTGGCCGAGATCGACCGGCTCTGCGCCGAACCCTGTGGCGACCCGGATGACGCGCTGTGCCGGTTCATCGACACCGTGGGCCGGTACGCAGCGACGCTCCACGCGATCACCGATGAAGTCGACCTGCTGGAGGCCCTCGACCCCGACGGACCGACGAAGCCGCCGAGCTTTCGCCCCGGCCCCCGAGGCCGGCAGCAGAACTGGTCGACCGACCTGGCCACGCTGCGCAGCGAACTGATCGCCGTCGGTGAACGTCTGAACGGTCTGCGCACCGCGGTGGCGAACGCGTGTGCTCGAGCGCCTGGGCCGCGAGCTGCGCGGCTTCACGCTGGAGGCCGCGGAAGAGCGTCGCCGGGCGGGCCGGCTCGAGTTCCACGACCTCTTGGTCCGTGCCCGCGCCCTGTTGCGCGATCCGGTGGGCGGCGAGGCAGTCAGGGCAGGGCTGCACGACCGCTACCGGCGCCTGTTGCTCGACGAGTTCCAGGACACCGATCCGATTCAGGTCGAGCTGGCGACCCTGATCGCCGCCGCACCCGGACAGCGCGTCGACGGCGTCCCCTGGTCGTCGCTCGATGTCGTCCCCGGGCACCTCTTCTTCGTGGGCGACCCGAAGCAGTCCATCTACCGGTTCCGGCGGGCCGACATCGCCATGTTCCTCTCGGCTCAGCACCGCTTCGGGGGCGAGACTGCGGATACGGACTCGGGCACGGTGCGACTCAGCGCCAACTTCCGGGCGACCGCACCGGTCATCGAGTGGGTGAACACCACGTTCGCTGCCCTGATTCAGGACGTCCCCGGCTCCCAGCCGGTGTACGCGCCCCTCGAGGCGGTCCGACCCCCCGGCCCCTCGGGGCCTGCCGTCAGCGTGGTCGGACGCCTTGGCCATCCCCAGGGGCTCCGCGCCGATCAGCTGCGCGAGGCCGAAGCGGCCGATGTCGCGACGACCGTGGTCAGGATCGTGGACGAAGGATGGAGCGTCGACGATGGCGACAGAGGTTGGCGCCCGGCAACGCTCGGCGACATCACCATCCTCGTCCCGGCCCGGACCTCCTTGCCGTTCTTGGAGGACGCACTCGACGCTCGACACATCCCGTACCGGGCCGAGTCGAGCTCACTCGTCTACTCGACACGCGCGGTGCGCGATCTGTTGATGGTGCTCCGGGCGGTGGCCGACCCGACCAACCACCTCCACGTCGTCGCCGCGCTGCGCACCCCCCTGTTCGCCTGTGGCGACGACGACCTGTTCCGGTTTCACACCCGACACCGTTCGTGGAGCTATCTCAACCCACGGCTCGGCGACCCCGAAGACGGCGACCGCGTCCACGCCGCCCTCGTCTCGCTGCGCGACCTCTACGAGCAGCGACACTGGCTCGCTCCCTCGGAGCTGCTCGACCGGATCGCCCGTGACCGCAGGGCCATGGACCTCGGCTTCGCCGAGGGTCGCCCGCGCGACGTATGGCGCCGGATCCGCTTCGTCATCGACCAGGCCCGGTCCTGGAGCGAGGCCACGGGCGGGAACCTGCGTCAGTACCTCGCCTGGGTCGAGCTCCAGCTCGCGGACGGCGCGCGCGTCGCCGAGGCAATCCTTCCCGAAACCGACGACGACGCCGTGCGCATCATGACGATCCACGGCGCCAAGGGCCTGGAGTTCCCCGTCACGATCGTCTCGGGCATGTCCACCAAGCCGCAGGCGCGGCCCGCACAGGCGGATGTCGTCTTCCCCCCGTCGGGCCGGGTGGGCTACAGGGTGGGGCGCGCGGCCAGGACGGACGAGTACGTGGCCTGGAAGCCGATCGACGAGCAGATGAGCTACCACGAACGGATCCGCCTGCTCTACGTGGCCTGCACCCGCGCGCGTGACCACCTGGTGGTGTCGCTGCATCGTGCCGAGCGGGCGAGAATCCCCGATGCCGAAAAGCGCACGAACGCCGAGCTGTTGCTCGACGGCATGGGCGATGCGACGGTCGGGGCGCTGCCCGACGTCGGTGAGACCGCAGGAGTCGTGCCCACGCCGGCTGCCGTCCTGCCGCCCCCTCCGCCACCCCGGCCGGAATGGGAGCACGAGCTTTCGGCCGCGCTGAGCCGCGCCGCGCGGCCGACCACGGTCTCGGCGACGTCGCTCACCGAGGAGGGGGAGCCCGACGTCGAGCTGGAGCCGGTGGACCCGGGCATCCAGAAGCACCCGCGCGACCTCGATCTCCCCCCGTGGCTGAAGGGTCGCTACGGGACCGCCATCGGCCGGGCGGTCCACGGCGTGCTCCAGACCATCGACCTCGCCACGGGGCACGGGCTCGCCGACACCGTCGCCGCGCAGTGCGAGGCCGAGGCCGTCACAGAGCGGGCCGGCGAAGTCCGCTCCCTGGTGGCCGCCGCGCTCGGGTCCCGCTCGGTGCGCGAGGCGGCGGCGAGCCCGCACTGGCGGGAGGTCTACGTCTGTGTACCGCTGCAGGGTCGCCAGCTCGAGGGCTACATCGACCTCCTCTATCGCGGCCCCGACGGCCTGGTCGTCGTCGACTACAAGACGGCGTCGACCTCGGATCCCGAGGACCTCCGCCGCAGGGTCGACGGCTACCGCGTGCAGGGGTGCTCCTACGCCCTGGCGGTGCGTGACGCCACGGGCGAGCCGGTGACGCGGGTCACCTTCGCCTTTCTGACGCCCCAAGGACCGGTGGAGCTCGACCTCGGGGAGCTCGGCGAGGGCATGGCCGAAGTCGAGGAGCTCGTCGGGCGGTCGCCCGATCCTGGCGGCGGCCGGTAGGCTCGTCGCTCCGTCGTCCCGGTGTTGGGTGCGGTGGCCGGGTCCTGCGCGACGGCCGCTCGTGAATCGAGTCAGGGTCGGAAGGCAGCAGCTCTCAGCGGGTCTGGCCGGGTGCCGCAGTCAACCTGGCTGCCGCACCGAGCACCGGGCGACGACCGGATGGTCCCGCTGTCGGTGCCCCTGGGTAGGCTCGCCCCTCGTGGCCGACACGCCCTTCGTCTCCCTTTATCGTCGCTTCCGTCCGGCCCGCTTCGCGGACATCCGGGGCCAGGACCACGTCGTCCGGGCGTTGCGCAGCGCGGTGCAGCACGATCGGGTGTCGCACGCGTACCTCTTCAGCGGACCCCGCGGCACCGGCAAGACGTCGTCGGCGCGCATTCTCGCCAAGGCGTTGAATTGTGAAGCGCCCGAGGACGGCGAACCCTGCGGCCGTTGCACGTCCTGCGTCGAGATCGCCCAGGGAACCTCGCTCAACGTGCACGAGCTCGATGCTGCATCGAACAACGGGGTCGACGCGATGCGCGACCTGGTCGCGCACGCCGGGTTGGGCACACCCGGAAGGTGGAAGGTCTACATCGTCGACGAGGTGCACATGCTGTCGACCGCGGCGGCGAACGCGCTGCTCAAGACACTTGAGGAGCCCCCGGGTCACGTGGTCTTCGTGCTGGCCACGACGGACCCGCAGAAGGTTCCGCCGACCATCCGGAGCCGGACGCAGCACCTGGAGTTCCGGCTCTTCTCGGCGGACACGCTGCACGCTCTGCTGGAGTCGATCAACGAAGCGGCGGCCCTCGGCCTCGGCGAGGAGTCGCTCGAAGCGGCCGTGCGTCGGGGACGGGGATCCGCGCGCGACGCCCTGTCCGCCCTCGACCAGGTGGTGGCGTCGGGATCGGCCGACGCGGCCCGTCCGGAGCTGACCCAGGTGGTCGACGCCTTGGCCTCGGGCGACGTCACGGTTGTGCTCGTCTCCCTCAACACCCTCTTGGCGGGTGGGTGGGGTCCCCAGCAGCTGGCGACGGAGCTGGCCGATGATCTCCGCCAGGTCTTCCTGGCCGGACTCGCCCCTGACCTCTGTGCGTCGACGGGCGCGGCCCGCGACCGCGACGTCGGGCTGGCCGAGACGATGGGCCTGCCGCGGGTCGTGCGCACCATGGAGATCCTCGGCCACGCCCTCGTGGACATGCGCGAGGCGCCCGACCCGCAGGTCGTGCTCGAAGTCGCCCTCGTCCGCGCCGTCCGTCCGGATCTCGATTCGGGCCTGGAGGCGCTCGTCGACCGTGTGAGCGCGCTCGAGCGCTCGGCGTCCGGCGCGGCCGCGTTCCCGCGACCGCTCGCGCCCGAGCCGCGCCCGGCGGCGCCGCCGGCGGGACCAGCGTCCGAAACCGTCGACGTCGGTCAACGTCCGTCGGTCGGGGCGGTCCGCCGGCGCCAGGACAAGCGCAAGGACGAAGACAAGGACAAGGGGAGCAAGGAGGCAGAGGGCAAGGGCAGCGAGGCAGAGGGCAAGGGCAGCGAGGCAGAGGGCGGGACAGAGCAGAGGGAGCAGCCGCCGCGACCCGCGCCCCAGGCGGACCGCGGCCCGGTGCGGGACACGCCGGACGTTGCAGGGGAAGTCGTCGACCCATCAGCGCGTACCAAGGCATCGGGCGTGGACAGTGGCGGCATCGTCGATCGGGACAGCCTGACGGAGGCGTGGGGCGACACCATCCTCGGTGCGCTCCCGGCGCGGGCCAAAGCCCGGTTCGCCTCCGGGCGCTTCGTCGCCGTCGACGGCGAGGGCGCGCGGTTCGCGCTGCCGAACGCGGCCCACCGCGATCAGTGCGCGGATCAGGTGACCATTGTGGAGGCCGCCATCTCGGACCACTTCGGCACGCCCGTCCGTCTGGTGTTGACGATCGACGACGACACCGGGCCGCCACCGCGCACGGTGTCGTCCGCCGGTTCCCCGCTCCAGGCGCCGGACGAGTTCGACGACGATATGGATCCGTCGGCGATGACCGACGACGACGACGTGGTGTCCGAGGCCGAGGCGCGCCTGCTGCAGGCCTTCCCGGGTGCCAGCGAGGTGGGGGCGTAGGCGATGTACACCGGACCGCTGCGCGCGCTCATCGACGAGCTCGGACGCTTGCCCGGCATTGGGCCGAAGTCCGCCCAGCGCATCGCATTCCATCTCTTGAAGGTGCCCGACGACGAAGCCAGGCGGCTGGCCGACGCCATCGTCGCCGTGAAGGAACGGACCACCTTCTGCCAGGTCTGTTTCAACGTGTCCGAGTCGGGATCGCTCTGCGCCGTCTGCGACGACGAACGACGCGACGCGACGCTCGTGTGCGTCGTGGAGGACCCCCGAGACATCGTCGCGGTCGAGCGCACCGGGTTCACCGGTCGGTACCACGTGCTCGGCGGAGCGCTCAGCCCGCTCGATGGAATCGGCCGTGAGCAGCTCCGTCTGCACGAGCTCGTTGACCGGGTCCAGGAGGGAACGATCCGCGAGGCGATCATCTGCACGAACCCGACGATCGAGGGGGAGACCACGGCCATGCTGGTGGCGCGCGAGCTCACGCCGTTCGGCGTCGTAGTGTCCCGTCCAGCGCACGGACTCCCGGTTGGCGGCGACCTCGAGTACGCCGACGAGCTCACCCTGGGTCGCGCGCTCGAAGGGCGGCGCCCGTTGAAGGTGTGACGCGGGTTCTCCGCCCGACGAGGGCGCTGGTGCGGGTCCCGTAGGATTGGGGGATGGACATCGCCATCGTCGGCGCGACCGGGCAGGTCGGAGTAGTGCTTCGTTCCATCTTGGCCGAGCGCGGGTTCCCGGTCGGGTCGATGCGCTACCTCGCCTCGGCGCGCTCCGCAGGCACCACGTTGCCGTGGGGCGACGGCGAGGTCGTCGTGGAGGACGCAGAGTTGGCTGACCTCACGGGCATTGACCTCGCCTTGTGCTCAGCCCCGGCCTCGGTGTCGCGACAGCTGTCGCCGCGGTTGGCCGCAGCGGGGGCCATCGTGATCGACAATTCCTCGGCCTGGCGCATGGATCCGGACGTGCCGCTGGTCGTCCCAGAGGCGAACGCCGATGCGCTGCGCTCCATCCCCAAGGGAATCGTGGCCAACCCGAACTGCACGACCATGGTCGCCATCCCGGTACTCAAGGCTCTTCATGACGAAGGCGGTTTGCGTCGTCTGGTGGTCTCCACCTACCAGGCCGTGTCCGGCGGCGGCGTCGACGCCGTCCGCGAGCTGGCCGAGCAGTTGTCGAAGACTGTCGACCAGGCTGCTGACCTCACCTTCGACGGCTCGTCGGTCCACTTCCCGGCGAGATCGGTCTATCCGGTTCCAATCGCGCACAACCTGATTCCGCTCCAGTTCGAGATCATCGATGATGGCTCCGGTGAAACCGACGAGGAGCAGAAGTACACAAACGAGGCCCGCAAGATCCTCGACGTGCCCGACCTCGCGGTCACGTGCACCTGTGTGCGCGTCCCGGTGTTCACCGGCCACTCTGCGGCGATCGTGGCCGAGTTCGATCGTCCGCTGAGCCCGGAGCGCGCCGAGGAGCTGCTGCGTGACGCCCCGGGAGTGGAGCTCGCGGAGATCCCGACACCACTGATGGCGGCGGGCAGCGACGTCTCCTACGTCGGGCGGATCCGCAGGGCGCAGGGCGCTCCGAACGCCCTCGCTCTGTTCGTGACCGGCGACAACCTGCGCAAGGGCGCCGCGCTCAACGTGGTGCAGATCGCCGAGGAGCTCCTGGCCCTCCGGGGCTGACCGACGTTCAGTCCGGTCCGGCCGATCCGGGCTCGGGGCCGCCGAGGACCAGGGTCGACATGCGGCGGGCCAGGTTGACCGCATGGTCTCCGAAGCGCTCGTAGAAACGCGCCACCATCGCCAACTCGATCGCCACCGGCAGCGGCATGGTGCCTGCCACGAGCTCGGCCGTGAGCGTCACGTGCAAGTCGTCGAGCTCGTCGTCGAGATCGTCGATGGAGGTCGCTGCCTCGGCCGACCGGTCGGCGAAGGCGTCGGCCGTCTCACGCCAGATGGTGGTGGCCACCTCACCCATGCGCTCGACGAGACCTCGGCTGCGCGCCGACATCTCGGCCCCGAGGCCCCGTGCGGCGCGGCGCGCGAATGTGCTCGGCCAGGTCCCCGTTGCGCTCCATGTCGGGCAGCATGCGAAGGATCGCGACGTACTCGCGGCGCTCGTCGGTGGTCGTCTCGCCCTCCACCAGCTGCAGTTGCACGCTCGAGGAGATCTGATGAATCAGCTTGTCGATCACCTCGTCTCGCTTGACCAGCTCCTTGGCCGCGTCGCGGTCGCCGGCAAGGAGCGCGTGGGTGGCGCCGGCGATGCCCTCGCCGACCAGCGCGAACACCTGGGCAAAGAGGCGATCGACCTCGTGCGGCTCGGGGATGGTGCGGGGCCACAGCGGCTGCTCCATCGTCAGCGGCCCCACCTGCGTCCGGGGTTCCGTCGGCTGCTCCTCGGGCAACGACTCGTCCTCGGGTGCGGACCACGTCCGCCGGGTGCTTCCCCCGAGCTTGAACGGCATCCCGGTCACGCTATCGGGCGCCGTCACACTCGGGTACGTCGGCTCGGCCAGCACGGTCCGCGGCCCTGAGACACCCCGTCGTTACATTGGCCCGCGTGATCCTCGAAGCGGTCGTGGGATTGGTCATCGGGCTGGTGATCGGCGTCGTGACACAGCAGGCGCGTCGAGCCCGGCTGGCCGCCGCAGTCCGTCTCGCACAGAGTCGGTTGGCCGATGCGCAGGCCACGGTCGTCCGGCAACAGGGGCAGCTGGAGACGACCGCCCGCAGCGCAGCGGAGGCCGAGACGGCGCGGGCGGTGGCAGTGGCGGAGCTCGAGCTCGTACGCCGGGCCAGCGCGGAGACGGCCGCGCGGGCGGAGGAGGAGCGCAGCCGGTTGACCGGAGCGTTCGCGGAGCTGTCGGCGCAGGCCCTGGCGCAGAACAACGAGCAGTTCCTGGCCCTGGCCGACACCAGGTTCAACGAGGCACGAACTGCGGCCCAAGGCGACCTCGACCGGCGCCAGGCGTCCATCGCACAGCTTCTGAACCCGCTCAGCGAGACGCTCGCCCGCTACGAGCGGGGCATCCAACACATGGAGGCCGAGCGCAAGGGGGCCTACGCCGGGCTGAGCGAGAAAGTGGCCCAGCTCCACCTCGGTCATCAGGAGCTGCAGCGCGAGACCCGCAACTTGGTCACGGCGCTACGCGGCCCCAGACGCGCGGTCGCTGGGGCGAGGTGCAGTTGCGGCGCGTCGCAGAGATGGCCGGCATGCTGGCCCACTGCGATTTCGAGGAGCAGGTCTCGACCGCGACCGACGACGGCCGTCTTCGTCCGGACATGGTCGTGCGCATGCCGGGAGGCGGTCAGGTCGTCGTCGACGCCAAGGTGCCGCTCGACGCGTTCTTGCAGCTGGTCGATGCCGACGACGACGATGCTCGTGCACTGCACCGAGCCCGCCATGCCCGCCAACTCCGCAGCCACGTGGATCAGCTGGCAAAGAAGGAGTACTGGAGGAAATTCGAACGGTCACCGCAGTTGGTCGTCGCCTTCATACCCGGTGACCAGCTCCTCGCCGCCGCCTTCGAGGCGGACCCTTCACTCCAGGAGCACGCGATGGCGAACAACGTGCTGCTCACAACTCCGGTCACGCTGATCGCGCTCTTGCGCACAATTGCACTCGGCTGGAAGCAGGAGACGATGGCCGAGAACGCGCGCGAGGTCCAGAAGCTGGGCTCGGAGCTTTACGAGCGACTTCGGGTCATGACCGGACATTTGCAGTCGCTCGAGCGCAGTCTCACCGGGACCGTCGAGGCGTACAACAAGGCTGTCGGCTCGCTGGAATCCCGGGTGCTCGTGACGGCGAGGCGCTTCCCGTCGCTCGGCGTCGTGGTGGGGGAGTCCTCGGGAATCGTCGAGCTCTCGGCCATCGAAGCGGCGCCGAGACGGCTTCAGGCGGTCGAGGCCGACCCGGAGGAGGACTCGGTTCTGCCGACCATCCTCAGCCTCCCCGAGGGTGGGGCCAAGAGGGGTACCCCCGCCTGATTTCTCGCCGCATTGGCCGGTCCGACCGGGTCAGGACGATGCGCCCGCCGAGGTCGACGCTGGTCGACCTTGTGACCTCCGAAACGGGCTGTGACCCCGCGAAACCCCCGTGATCACGCTCTCCCGGTAGATAAATTCCCTGGTCTCACGCCATTTCCAGCCATATCTCAGGTTTCTTTCAGGGTTTCGAAGCATGATTAGGGTTTGAAACAACTTCGTAACATTCGGAGTCTGAGAGAAATCAAGGTTGACGATGAAAATTCTGGTTCTCGGCGGAGACGGCTATCTCGGGTGGCCCACGGCGCTGCACTTGTCGGCTCGGGGTCACCAGGTGACCGTCGTCGACAACCTCGTCCGGCGTGAGTACGACCGCGAGATGGGGGTCGACAGCCTCGTCCCCATCGCCTCCCTCCTGGACCGCGTGACCCGCTGGGAGCAGGTCTCCGGCCACGCCGTCAACGTGCGCATCGGCAACCTCACCGACGCCGCCTTCACCTACGGCGTCGTCTCCGAGTCCAAGCCCGACGCCATCGTCCACTTCGGCGAGCAGCGCTCCGCGCCCTACTCCATGATCGACCGCGAGCACGCCGTCTACACGCAGGTGAACAACGTCGTCGGAACGCTCAACATCATGTACGCCATCGCCGAAGTCGACCCGACGATCCATCTGGTCAAGCTGGGGACGATGGGCGAGTACGGCTATCCGAACATCGACATCGAAGAGGGCTTCATCGAGATCACCCACAAGGGCCGCACCGACGTCCTCCCCTACCCGAAGCAGCCGGGTTCCTTCTACCACCTGTCCAAGGTGCACGACAGCCACAACATCATGTTCGCCTGCCGTGTCTGGGGTCTTCGCTCCACTGATCTGAACCAGGGCATCGTCTACGGGCAGTCCACCGAGGAGACCGACCTCGATCCGGTGTTGGCGACCCGCTTCGACTACGACGGGGTGTTCGGGACCGTGCTCAACCGGTTCTGCGTGCAGGCCGTCACGGGGCATCCCCTGACCGTCTACGGCGCCGGCGGACAGACGCGAGGAATGCTCAACATCCGCGACACCCTGGCCTGCGTGACGCTCGCCCTGGAGAACCCGGCCGACCGCGGCGAGTTCCGTGTCTTCAACCAATTCACCGAGTCGTTCTCGGTTCGCGACATGGCGCAGATGGTCCAGCGCGTCTGCCCCACCCGGGTCGACATCGCCGAGGGTCTCGCCAACCCGCGGGTCGAGCACGAGGAGCACTACTTCCACGCCGCCAACACCAAGCTGCTCGATCTGGGCCTCGAGCCCCACCTGCTGACGGACGATGTGGTGTCCGGGATGCTCCAGCTGGTGGAGCGGCACCGCGACCGGGTTGACGTCAGGGCGATCGCTCCCACCGTGCAGTGGCGCTCGAGCGCCAGCACGCTCACGACGTCGGACAGCTCGTCCGACGCCTCGTTCCTCGCGGTGTAAATCCGAAGCACCAGCACTAACTTCTTCGGGCGATGACGCCACGGAGGCAACGCCGCCGCGCGGCGCCGTCGCTCGGCCGTCCGTGCCGCCATCGTGGCCGCACTGGCGTTGATCGTGGTTGCGATCCTCGTCGGCGGCTTGACGCAGGTGTCGCGCCAGTCCCACGGCTTCGACGCCGGCTCCAACCGTTCCCTCGCTGAGCAGGGCGCCGTGGTGGCCGGCCAGTCGAATACGACGGCGCGCCAACTCAGCCGGCTCTTGTCGGACTTCCCCGGCGACGCCCGCCAGACGCTGCAGGCCGACCTCGACTCCCTGAGCGAAGAGGCGGGGACCGAGTCGGCCGCCGCCACGCTCGCGGCCGGCGCGGCGCCTGCGGCCTCCCCCGCCGCAGACCTGGCCGGAGCGTTCCGAGACCGCGCCCGGGCGGTGGACGAGGTGAGCGCCGCTATCGACGGCTACCTCGGGATGAGCCCGACCTCCCCAGCCGGCGCGGTCACGGACGCGCCGAGTTCGACCACGCCGACGCGGCTCAGCGCAACCGACGCGACCAATCGCATCACCGCCGCCGGCGCGCTCCTGGCGTCGTCCGACCGGCTCTACGCCCGCGCGCGGGCCGCGCTCGCCGCGGGCGCCGGGCACGCCCGGCTTCCGTCCTCGGTCTGGGTGGTCGACCCCGCCGAGTGGCGTCCCGGCTTCGTCGCCGCTCAGGTCGACCTCATGGCGACCTCGCCGACCCTGGCGGTGACGCACTCCCTCGTCGTCCGAACGGTCCGCTTCGACCCACCCGTGCTCCCGACCTCGCCCGGCACGCCGGCGGGCACGGCCGTCGTCTCACCCACTTCCCGCCTCGGCGTCACTGCGGTCGTGGCCAACCAGGGCTCAGTGGCGGAGCCGCACGCCATCGTCCACGTGACGCTGGCCGACGCGGCATCGCCGTCGGGCTCGACGCGGACCTGGACCGGTCCAGTCCCTCTCGGGGCCTCGGTCGCCGTCGCGAGCGCGGACTTCGCCGTCAAGCCCGGTACGACCTATGTCCTCACCGTGTCGGTGCTGTCCCCGCAGAGCCCGGCCGCCGCCTCCGGCGGCACGTACCAGGCGACGCTTCGAGTCTCGCCCGGCACCTGAGCGACGGGCCTCGTCGCATGTGTCGACCGGTGGCAGGAGTGGTCATAGGATCGGGAGCGACCCCTACCAGGAAGGGCTCCCTCACGTGGCCGAGAGCATCACGATTACGGACAACCGCAACGGCGAGTCCATGGAGATCCCCATCGTCAACGGGGGCGTGTCGGCCGAGGAGTGGGCCAAGCTCCTGCCCGGCATCTGGTTCTTCGACCCAGCGTTCATGTCGACGGCCGCCTGCGAGAGCGCGATCAGCTATCTCGACGGCGAGGCCGGCATCCTCCGCTACCGCGGCTACCCGATCGAGCAGCTGGCCGAGAGCTCGACCTATCTGGAGGTGGCGTATCTCCTGTTGAACGGTGAGCTGCCGACGGAGACCGAATACGAGGGCTGGCGCCACGAGATCACCTACCACACGTTCATCCACGAGAACGTCCGCAAACGGTTCCTCGAGGGCTTCCACTACGACGCTCACCCCATGGGAATGCTGGTCTCCGCCGTGGCCGCCCTCTCGACCTTCTACCTCGACGCCAAGAACATCTTCGACGCCGAGTCGCGCAGCAAGCAGATCATCCGGCTGATCGCCAAGATGCCGACCCTGGCTGCCGCCGCCCACCGCTTCAGCGTGGGCATGCCCTTCGTCTACCCGGACAACACGCTCGAGTTCGCCCCGAACTTCCTCTCCATGCTGTGGAAGGTGGCCGAGCCCCACTACGAGGCCGACCCCGTCCTTGCTCGCGCCCTCGACGTCCTCTTCATCCTGCACGCCGACCACGAGCAGAACTGCTCGACCACGGCCATGCGGGTGGTCGGCTCCTCGCACGCCGATCCGTACTCGGCCACGGCCGCCGCCGCGGCCGCGCTCTACGGCCCGCGTCACGGCGGGGCCAACGAGGCGGTCATCCGGATGCTCACCGACATCGGCAGCGTCGAGAACGTTCCCGACTTCATCGCGGCCGTGAAGGCGGGCCACGGACAACAGCGGCTCCAGGGCTTCGGCCACCGCGTCTACAAGAGCTACGACCCACGGGCCACGATCATCAAACGCACGGCGGACGAGGTGTTCGCCGTGACGGGGAAGAATCCGCTGCTCGACATCGCGCTCAAGCTCGAGGAGATCGCGCTCAACGACGAGTACTTCACCTCACGGCGTCTCTATCCCAACGTCGACTTCTACTCCGGCCTGATCTATCAGGCCATGGGATTCCCGCTCGAGATGTTCCCCGTTCTCTTCGCTATCCCGCGCACGTCGGGCTGGCTCGCCCACTGGCAGGAGATGCTCGACCAGGACTCGAAGATCTCGCGCCCCCGGCAGCTCTACATCGGGTCCGAAGAGCGCGACTACGTGCCGATCGGCGCTCGCTCCTGACCGGCGCGCCGGGTCAGCTGGTGTGCCCCGCGGCCTGACGCGGACGGACGCGCGTCAGGCCCTCCTGGGCCAACGTCACACAGAGCCGTCCCCTCCGGTCGAAGAGGAACCCGCGGGCCAACCCGCGCGCCCGCGGCGACCGGCGTGTCCATGTCGTAGAGCATGAACTCGTCCATCCGGAACGGCCGGTGGAACCACATGCAGTGATCGAGGCTGGCGCCCATGAAGTCCATATCGTCCCAGCGCACGTCGTGGGGGGCGAGCACGGTGTCGATCAGCGACATGTCCGACGCGTAGGCGGCGATGCAGGCGTGCAGCAACGGGTCCTCGGGCAGGACCCCGTCGGCGCGGATCCAGACCTGCTGGTAAGGCTTGCCCGCGCCGCGTCGGTGCCAGGGCAACTCGCCGATATGGCGCTGGTCGATCGGGTGCGGTCGCTCGAACCACTGCGCCAGCTCGTCCTTCCACGGCTCGAGCTTCTCGAAGAGGGGCGGAAGGTCCTCGGGCGCGGGAACGTCGGGCATCGGGAACTGGTGCTCGATCCCCTCCTCGTGGTCGTGGAAGGAGGCCTCGAGGTTGTAGATGGCCCGCCCGTGCTGAATGGCCACCACCCGGCGGGTGGTGAAGGAGCGGCCGTCGCGGATGCGGTCTACCTCGTAGAGGATGGGGGCCGCCGGGTCACCCGGCCGCAGGAAGTACGAGTGCAGCGAGTGCACGTTCCCGTGTTCGACCGTGCGCCCCGCCGCCATGAGCGCCTGCCCCGCCACCTGGCCGCCGTAGACGCGCTGGCGCTCCTCGTTGGCTTGCGACCCGCGGAAGATGTTCACCTCTATCGGTTCGAGGTCAAGCAGGTTGACGAGAAACTCCAGCGAGGCGCTCATGGCGGACATGTTCGCAGGCGGCGACGTCCGGGCACTGCGGTCCGGTCCCCGCTACGGTGCCCTTGGCCATGACAGCGGCGACCACCCCGAGCGTGCTCACCTTTCCCGACGGATTCGTCTGGGGTGTCGCCACGGCCGCCCATCAGATCGAGGGTGGCAACGTCAACAACGACTGGTGGGCGTGGGAGCACACGCCCGGATCGGGAACGCTCGAGCCCAGCGGTGACGCGTGCGACTCGCTGCATCGATGGCGCGAGGACGTGCAGCTGGTGGCGGACATGGGGCTCGGTGCGTACCGGTTCTCGCTCGAGTGGAGTCGCATCGAGCCGGCGGAGGGCGAGTTCTCGGTCGCCGCGCTCGACCACTACCGCCGGATCTGCGCGGCCTGCCATGGGCACGGGATCCTGCCCGTCGTCACGTTCCACCACTTCACCTCGCCGCAGTGGCTGGCCGCCCGCGGTGGCTGGGAGGCGCCCGACGCTCCGGATCTCTTCGCCCGCTACGTGAGCCGAGCCGCGGCGCACCTGGGCGACCTGATCGGGTGGGCCTGCACCATCAACGAGCCCAACGTGGTGGCGGTGATGGGCTACTTCCAAGGCGAGTACCCGCCGGGCGTCAAGGAGGACTTCGGCCGCTACGCCGCGGTCAACGAGACGATGGTGCGCGCGCACCGCCTCGCCGTCGACGCGCTGCGGTCCGGGCCGGGGACCTACCCGGTCGGGCTCACCGTCTCCATGGCCGAGATCGTGGCCGACGAGGGCGGTGAGGAGCTGCGCGACGCGGCCGAGGAGATCCTCGAGAACGTGTTCCTACGGGCGACCGGAGGCGACGACTTCGTCGGTGTCCAGTGCTACACCCGCATGCACTTCGGACCAGACGGCCTCGCTCCCAACGACCCGTCGGTCCCGTTGACCCAGATGGGTGACGAGCTCTGGCCCCAGGCGGTCGAGCACACGGTCCGACGCGCCGCCGCGGTGAGCGGGCGGCCGGTCGTGGTGACCGAGAACGGCATCGCCACGGCCGACGACGGCGAGCGCATCGCCTTCCTCGCCGATGCTCTGCGCAGCGCGCACCGATGCCTGGCGGACGGGGTCGACGTGCGCGGGTACTTCGTCTGGAGCCTGCTCGACAATTTCGAGTGGCACCTCGGCTTCGGCCCCAAGTTCGGCCTGGTGGCGGTGGCACCGGGGACCTTCGAGCGGCGGCCCAAGCCCAGCATGAGCTGGTTCGGCGAGATGGCCAGGGCCAACCGGGTGTTCACAGCGGGCTCTTAACAAGTTGCCAGGGAGCCAATCGGCCGTCGGGGTAGGGTGAGCGAATGCTCTCCCGGCTCGAAGCGTTTTACGCCTGGCTGCACACGCACGAGGGCCGGAAGGTCCTCCGCTACAGCATGGTCTCGGTCATCTCGACCGGCGTCTCGCTTTTCGTCATCGCCATCGTCTACGGCGTGTTGCACCTCTGGAGCGAGGTGCCGAGCACCATCTTCGGGAACGTCGTCGCCACCTTCCCGTCCTACTGGCTGAACCGCAAGTGGGCGTGGGGAAAGTCGGGCCGATCTCACTTCATGAAGGAGGTCGTGCCCTTCTGGGTGATGGCCGCGGCGGGCATCGCCTTCTCCATCGTCGGAGCCTCGCTGGCCAAGCACCTCAGCACCACCCTCTCCCTCGACCACTTCGAGTCGACCGTGGTCGTGCTGGTCGCCAACGTCCTGTCCTTCGGGGTGTTCTGGATCCTCAAGCTGCTCGTCTTCAACCGGCTCTTCCAGACCGAGCTGGCGGAGTTCGACGAGCACCTCACCCATGAGGAAGAGGAGGCGGAGGGGTCCGAGGAGTCGGAGGCGGCGGGCAGCCTGGGTCTTTGAGGCCCGAGCGCGACGACCCCGGGACGGGTTCGCCATGCGGGTCTAGGACAGTGGTCAGTCCCGGAAGTTCTCGAACTGCAGCGGGATCCCGAAGTCCTCGGCCTTGCACTTGGCGATGACCTCTTGGAGGTCGTCGCGCTTCTTGCCGCTGACCCGAAGCTGATCGCCCTGGGTCTGCGACGACACACCCTTGAGGCCGAGGTCCTTGATGAACTTGTTCAGGCGCTTGGCGTGCTCGGTCGTGATGCCGGCCCGGATGGCCACCCGCTGGCGGGCCGTGCCCTTCTGGGCTTCCTCGATCCTTCCGGCCTCGAACGCCTTGAGCGAGACATGGCGCTTGACCAGCTTCTCGTGGAGCACCTGGTGCAGGGCCCGCAGGCGGTCATCGGTCGAGGAACGCAGCACGAGCTCGTCGTCGCCCAACTCGATCGCCGAGTCCGTGTTCTTGAAGTCGAAGCGGGTCGCGGCCTCCCGGTTGGCCTGGTCGACGGCGTTGCGAACTTCTTGCATGTCGACCTGGGAGACGATGTCAAACGTGGGCATCTCGCCAGCGTACCGGCCCCGACCTCGGCTCTCGGGGGTGCCGGCTCGGGCTATTCTCGGCCCGCGGGTCGGTGTCCGAGTGGCCAAAGGAAGCAGGCTGTAAACCTGCCGGTTGATACCTACGGAGGTTCGAATCCTTCCCGGCCCACCGCACGGGGTCGCGCTGCTGCGTTGCCGGTTCGCCGCCCACCCTCCCGGCGGCCCCCAATGGCGGTGTGCGGCCCCGTCGGGCTGGTTCGGTCCCCTTGCCGGGCCCGCCACCAGTATTACAATGGGATTTCAGATCGATTGCGGCAACATTCCCGCGAGGGTGTGAAACCCGTTCCCATTCCTGCACCGCCGGGTTCTGTAGCGCCCCGAATCCAAAAGCGAGACTGACAGCTCAGTGGACGTCAGCACCAAGCCGCACTCAGCCTCCTTGCTTGACCGGGTGGCCGCGCGGGTCGACCGGCTTCCGCTCTGGGCGGACGCCCTGCGGCTCCGCCTGACACCGCGCGCCGGGCTGGCTCGTCACGTCCAGGCCGGGCCGAGCGAGACGGAGGACTGGTCGTTCCTGCGCCGCCCCGCATTGCTCGGGTTCGTCGCCGTCCTGTCCATCTGCCTGGGCGCATCGTTGCCAAGCTCTCCCTTCAAGCTCGAGATGGGCGGGACCTGGTTCTTCGGCGTGAGCGTCTGGCCCAGCACCATGCTCATGCTGCCCGGTGTGGTCGCCGTCTACGGCGGCATGGTGCTCTTCGTTCGCGTGTGGTTCAGCCTGTTCCAAACCTTGCGGGCACGTCCCGGCGTGCCGATTCGGCCGCTGGTCTGGATGCTCGTGCTGTGGCTCATCCCGTTGCTCGCCGTCGCACCATTGTTCAGCCGCGACGTGTTCTCGTATGCGGCCCAGGGCGAGATGATGAGCCACCACATCAACCCGTACCACTACGGACCCGAAACGCTCGGGTCGGGCCCCTACGTCAATCCCGTCGACAACCTGTGGCTCAACACCCCCGCGCCGTACGGGCCGCTCTTCTTGATACTCGCGGGGTGGTCGGCCTCCCTCAGCCTGCACCACGCGCTGTTCACCATCCTGTTGCTCCGCATCCAGTCGGTGGTGGGCGTCGGCCTCATCGCCTACTGCGTGCCCAAGCTCGCCCGCTCCTTCGGCCGGGACGCCGGGCCTGCCTTCGTCCTCGCCGTGCTCAACCCGTTGACGCTGCTCGCCCTCGTGGGCGGCGCCCACAACGACGCCATCATGGTGGGGCTGCTCCTTGCGGGGATCACGGCGTCGCGTTCCCGACGGCCGGTCTGGGGCATCGTGCTCTGCGCACTGGCCGCCTCCATCAAGGTGCCGGCCGCGCTGGGCATCGTCTACGTCGCCTGGGACTGGGCGGGCAGCGGGGCCTCGTGGCGCCAACGCGCCAAGACGTTGGCCCGCGCCGGTCTGATCACCGTCGCCGTCATGGGGTTCCTGTCATTGGTCTCCGGCCTCGGGTGGGGATGGATCGCCAACCTGGGCACCCCCGGGACGGTGCGGTCATGGATGGCGCCCGCGACGGGCTTCGGGCTCCTCATCAGCGGCACGGCGCATGTGCTGGGGATCGGCGTCGGCATCGGCGGGGTGCTCACCTTCACCCGGGCGGTCGGGCTGCTCGGCGCAGCAGCGGTCGCGCGCTCTACCGTCTGCGCCACCGCGACCGCATCGGGCTGCTCGGTGCTCTCGGGCATCACGATGATGATGTTCGTGTTGCTCGGCCCGGTGGTCCAGCCCTGGTACCTCACCTGGGGCATCATCATCGTGGCGCCCGTCGTGACCGGGCGGATGCTCTACTTCGTTCTCGGGCTCTCCATGGTGGTGCCCTTCATCGGCCTGACCGGCGGCACCTTGCTGTTGAACGGGCTGGTCCACACGGACCCGGCGGCCATGGTGCTCGCCGTGATGGTGCTGTGGGCAGTGGTGATCGTCCCGCTCGGGGACTGGACCGAGCGATGGCGGATCGACCCCTCACGGCTCGAGGCGCACCTGCCGGGCGCGCACGGACCTGAGGCCGCGCTGGAGTCGTGAGCCGGCTCAGAGCAGCCGCTGCATCTCGACCACGTCGAGCCACTGGCGGTGCTTGCGGCCCACCTCGAGCTCGACCCCGACCAACTCGAAGCCGGCGGCGCGGTGCAGCGCGATGGACGTCTCGTTGTGCCCGGCGATACGGGCGATGACGGAGTGGAACCCGTGGGCCGACGCGAAGGCCAGCAGCTCGGCGAGGAGCGCACGACCGATGCCCCGTACCGCGCTGGGCGCGGTCGACGTAGACGGAGTTCTCGGCCGTGGCCGAGTAGCCGGAACGGTCGCGATAGCTCGAGAGGCAGCCGAACCCGAGCACGATCTCTCCCTGGCGCCGATCGGCCCAGAGGTGCCCGATCCGGGCTCGTCGATCGCCACCACGGCTGGGTGCACGCCGCTGTGCTCGAGGATCCACGCCTCCTGTTCGGCGCGGGTGCGAGGGACCATGTCGAAGGTGTTGGTGCTCTCGAGCACCTCGACGTTGTAGATGGTCCGGATGGCCTCGGCGTCCGCCAGCTCGGCCAGACGGATCAGCATCGGCCGATGGTAGTGGCCTGCACCGGCGATTCCCGAGGTCCTCGGGACGCTTGCCCTGCGAGGGCGGCCCGCTGGCGGCCCTGACTATCATTGAAAAGCTCGCGGGACGAGCCGCGCGCCCCCTTAGCTCAGTCGGCAGAGCACAGCCATGGTAAGGCTGGTGTCGTCGGTTCGATTCCGACAGGGGGCTCGCCCATGGCGGCGTAGCTCAGTTGGTCAGAGCACACGGCTCATAATCGTGTTGTCGCGGGTTCGAGTCCCGCCGCCGCTACCAGGCCCGGGACCGTCCCCAGGGCAGCCATCAGGAAGGATCACCACATGCCGAAGAACGAGAAGCGGGTCCAGGTCACGCTCGCCTGCGAAGAGTGCAAGCGGCGCAACTACATCACGACGAAGAACAAGTTGAACGACCGTGAGCGGATCGAGATGAAGAAGTTCTGTCGCTGGGACCGCCGGCACACCCTCCACAAGGAGACCCGCTGAGCCGTCCGGGCTCACCCGGTGCTACTCTGGGATGCCGTTCCCCAGG
Source organism: uncultured Acidimicrobiaceae bacterium (assembly GCA_963824445.1). Taxonomy (GTDB): domain Bacteria; phylum Actinomycetota; class Acidimicrobiia; order Acidimicrobiales; family RAAP-2; genus Bog-473. The sequence continues at coordinate 141,876 of CAWGPG010000010.1, forward strand.
TCAGGGGGAGGAACCACCTGCTCGAGGGGTCACCGAGAGCACCCCACCGAGGGCAGTAGCTCAACTGGTAGAGCACCGGTCTCCAAAACCGGCGGTTGGGGGTTCGAGTCCCTCCTGCCCTGCCCCGGACGTTGGCACCCGAGAACGATGTATGTGAGGCGACCGTGAACCGCGAGACGAAGCGCTTGATGCAGCGCCAAGGGCAAATGGAGGCCGACGGGTCCCCAGCCACCAAGCGCGCGCCTGCGGGCACGACGACGGCGGACCGCCGCCAGACCAAGGGCCCCTCCGGGCGCAAGCGCACCACGCCCGTCCAGTTCCTCCGAGAGGTCCGCGACGAGATGCGGCAGGTCGCCTGGCCTTCGAGGGCCGAGCTGGTCAACTACACGTCAGTCGTCATCACCACCCTGATCATCATGATCAGCCTCATCTTCGTGCTCAACCTGGCGTTCGGGAAGCTGATCACTCTTCTCTTCACGAAGTAGGCGTCCGATGAGCGACATCACACACACCGAGGCCGAGCAGGCCCTGATCAATGGCGACGAGGAGGACGTGGCGGAGGCCGTGGCGTCCGAGGAGGCCGAGGCCGAGATGCCCCTCGAGGAGGCGGCCGTCAGGCCCGAGGACTCCGACACCGTCTACGACGAGAACGCATCGACCGACGAGGACGTGCTCGAAACGTTGGCCGACCAGGACCTGCGCGAGGAGGTGGTCGAGGCCGTGGCCGAGACGGTCTCAAACGAGTCCGACGAAGAGGTGGTCGAGGAGATCGTCGAAGAGATCGTCGAGGAGGCAGCGCTCGAGGCGATTGAGGACGCGGTCGCAGAAGAGCTGGCCGAGGAGGCCGCCGACGAGGCGGTGACGGCGCCGGCGTCCGGACGGCGCGTCCGCGACGGCGACCGGGCTGGGCGAACCCGACCTGGTGCTCGACGCAACCGACGAGGGCACAGGAGCCGGCGAGCTCGGTGGTTGGGGCGGACAGGACGAGGAAGAGGAGATCGTCCCGGTCGAGAGTCCTTACGACCGCCCCGGGCGCTGGTATGTGGTGCACACGTACTCGGGCTACGAGAACAAGGTGCGCTCGAACATGGGCAACGTCGTGGCGTCACGAGGCATCGAAGACCGGGTCTACGAGGTCGTCATCCCCATGGAGGACGTGGTCGAGTTCAAGGGCGGCAAGAAGGTCACCGTCCAAAAGAAGGTGTTCCCCGGTTATCTACTCGTGCGTTGCGACCTCGACGACGACACCTGGGGCGCCATCCGCAACACACCGGGCGTGACCGGCTTCGTGGGTCCCGGCACCAAGCCCACGCCGCTGTCGCGCCGCGAGGTGGAGAACATCCTCCAGGTCAAGGTCGAGGGCACCGAGGCCGGCCCCAAGCGCAGCCGGCCCCGGCTCGAGTACGAGGTGGACGAGACGGTGCGGGTCAAGGAAGGTCCGTTCGCCGACTTCTCCGGCCAGATCGCCGAGATAAACGAGGACCAGCTCAAGCTGAAGGTGCTGGTCAACATCTTCGGCCGGGAGACTCCGGTCGAGCTCGAGTTCAGCCAGGTTGCCAAGCTGTAGCGGGTTGGGGCGGTGCGCCGGCACCGCGTCGCGCGCAACGCGAGGTCGCTCGAAGCAGAAAGACCTCGCATCCACAGGACACAGTCACACCGGGACGTCGAAGAGGAAGCCGAAGGGAGAGCAGACGATGCCACCGAAGAAGAAGGTGCTCGCCATGGTCAAGATCCAGCTCGAGGCGGGATCGGCCACGCCTGCGCCGCCGGTCGGGACCGCGCTCGGCCCCCACGGCGTGCAGACCATGGAGTTCTGCAAGCAATACAACGCGGCCACCGAGTCCATGCGTGGCACGGTGGTGCCGGTCGAGATCACCATCTACGAGGACCGCTCGTTCACCTTCGTGCTCAAGACCTCCCCGACCCCGGTCCTCCTGCGACAGGCGGCTGGTCTGGACAAGGGAGCCGCGACGGCCGGGCGCGAGCAGGTGGGCACGGTCACCGATGCCCAGCTGGCGGAGATCGCGACCACCAAGATGAAGGACCTCAACACGAACGATCTCGAGGCCGCCAAGCGCCAGGTCGCCGGCACGGCCCGCTCCATGGGGATCAAGGTCGCCGGCTGAGCGACCGGCACGAACGCGAACGCGGAGGAGACACATGGCACAGCACGGCAAGAAGTACAAGGAGAGCCTGGGCAAGGTCGACCGCCTGGCGCTCTACGGGGTCGGCGAGTCCGTCGACCTGGTGAAGTCGCTGGCAAGCGCCAAGTTCGACGAGACCGTCGAGCTGGCCGTCCGCCTCGGCGTCGATCCTCGCAAGGCGGATCAGATCGTGCGCGGCACGCTGTCGTTGCCCGAGGGCACGGGCCGCACGGTGCGCGTCGCCGTCTTCGCCGCCGGAGAGGCCGCGGGCGAAGCCCGCGCAGCCGGAGCGGACGTCGTCGGTGCCGACGACCTGGTGGCCAAGATCAACGGAGGCTTCCTGGACTTCGACGTGGCGATCGCGACGCCGGACCTCATGGGCCAGGTGGGGACGCTCGGGCGGGTGCTCGGCCCCCGCGGTCTCATGCCGAATCCGAAGACGGGGACGGTCACGACCGACGTCGGCAAGGCGGTGACCGAGTTCAAGGGTGGTCGAGTCGAATACCGCACGGACAAGGTCGGCAACATCCACATCCGGGTGGGGAAGGCCTCGTTCGGTCGCGAGCAGCTGATGGCCAACATCCGGGCGGTCATCGACGAACTGCAGCGGGCGAAGCCGGCGGCGGCGAAGGGCCGCTACTTCCTCTCGGTGACGCTGTCGAGCACGATGGGCCCCGGGGTCCACATCGACCCGGTCAAGGCCCGCTTCAGCGAAGAGGAGCTCGCCGTCACGGCGTGATCAACCCCTTACGGGTCGCGAGCGCGGAAACCAGGGCCGGACGGACGCTCTCGAGGATGCCGAGCGGGGCGCTCGGGACACGTGTACTAACCTCTTCTGGGCTCATGAAGCTTTCCGAAGCTTCGTGACGCCGCAGGGCAGTCAGCACGGCACGCGGAACACAGGCTTTTGACACAGCCCGGCACCATGGGTGACCGGGTCACGAAATAGACGCCAGAGACCTCCGGTGCACCTCAGGGTGCAGAAGCGGCCCGACCGGGCCGGCCTGACGAGGCGACTTCGAGCACGCCGGCTGCGCCGGCCTGCGCCGTCGCTCACCGGGGATCCTGGCCCGTCGCCGGGCGGTCGATCCCGGTGGAGGACGAGCGATGGCACGACAGAACGCAGCGATGGCGCACAAGGTCGGGGTGGTGGAAGACGTCAAGACGCGCATGGGCGCGGCGTCGGCCTCCATCGTCAGCGAGTACCGCGGCTTGACCGTGGCCGAGCTGGCTGACCTCCGACAGGCCCTGGCCGCGGTGGGCGGCGACTACAAGATCTTCAAGAACACCCTGGTACGCCGGGCCATCGACGGTGGCGAGTACCAGCCGCTCTCCGAATACCTGAGCGGTCCGACGGCGCTGACCTTCGTGGACGGCGACATCAGCGCGGTGGCCAAGGCGCTACGAGACTTCTCCCGAACCAACCCGCACCTGGTGATCAAAGGCGGGCTGGCCGACGGGTCGTTGCTCTCGCCTGCCGAGCTGGCCGCCCTGGCCGACCTCCCGCCCCGCGACGTCCTGCTCGCCCGCCTGGCCGGCGCGCTCGCCGCTCCGCTCCAGCAGATGGCGGGTCTCCTCCAAGCGCTGCCCCGGAACCTTGCGTACGGGTTGTCCGCGCTGAAAGACCAGCGAGAGGCCGCCGGCGAGACCGGGCCGGCAGTGACCGAAACCGCCCTCGAGACGGCCGAGACAGAGGCCACCGTGACCACCGCCCCCGCTCCCGCTCCTGAAGAGGAGGTGGAAGCCGCACCGGAGGCGCCGCCTGCGCCAGAGGCCGAAGCCGCGGCCGCGCCAGAGGCCGAGGCGGCACCGGTGGAAGCCGCCGCGCCCGAGGCGACCGAGCCCGAGGCGGAAGCCCCGTCCCAGGCGGCCGAACCGACGACGGACGACGCCACCGGGTAACAGCCCGAACCGGTACCGGGTGTGAGCCCGAGCCCGGACGGCACGACGAACGACCCAATCGACCCGCACAACGACAAGACCGAAGGAAAGAAAGGAAGGCCACCCCGATGGCAACCCTGACCAAGGAAGAGATCCTCGACGGCATCGCCGAGCTCTCGGTGATCCAGCTCAGCGAGCTGCTCAAGGACTTCGAGGAGCGGTTCGGCGTGACCGCAGCCGCACCGGTGGCCGTCGCGGCCGCCGCGGCCCCAGCCGGTGGCGCCGGCGAGGCGGCGGCCGAGGAGGAGAAGACCGAGTTCGACGTCATCCTGACGGACGCCGGGGACAAGAAGATCCAAGTCATCAAGGAGGTTCGCGCCCTCACCAGCCTCGGCCTCAAGGAGGCAAAGGACCTGGTCGAGGCCGCACCCAAGCCCGTCCTGGAGAAGGCCAACAAGGAGGACGCCGACAAGGCCAAGGCCGCCCTGGAGGGCGCCGGCGCCACCGTCGAGCTTCAGTAGGTCTGGGGGCGGCCGGGCGTCCGGGAGGGCGGAAGGGCGGGAGGCGGGCCCGCCTCCCCGGCCCCGGTCCCACGACCAGGATCCTTGACGGCGGGGGAGGGTCCCTTTACCCTGTCGGGGACCCCGGGCGAAGCCCGCCAGGCTGTCGCGGCCGAAGGGTTGTATCCTGGCACGCCTCACGGTAAGATATCCGGTTGCCGTGCGTCTTCGTGTGCCTGATTCCGTAATTTCGCGGGGTCGGCGCGCGCCCTGGCAGCCCTGATCCGCTCCGTCCGCCTCCCAACCTCGCCGCTCCCTGTCCCACCTACGCATCTCGCCGCACCACGATCAGCCCCGCAGCACTATCAGCAGCAGCTCCACCGTCAGCATCCGCAGCACCGCAAGTACCCAGCAGTATCCGCACCTAGTCCCTGCAGTATCCGAACTACCCCGTCCGCACCCGCCGTCCGTCCTCTTGGAGGTGTCGACCCTTGTCCTCACGGACCCGCAGCCCCGAACGCGTCTCTTTTGCCAACATCAACGAGGCCCTACCACTCCCTGACCTGATCGCCATCCAGCGCGACTCGTTCCAGTGGTTCCTCGACAAGGGATTGGCAGAGGCGTTCACCGACATCAGTCCGATCGAGGACTTCACCGGTCAGCTGAGCCTCGAACTCGAGTTCGACCCGACCGACGCCGACCTGCGCCCGCCGCCCAAGTTCTCGGTGGAGGAGTGCAAGGAGAAGGACATGACGTACGCGGCGCCCGTCTTCGTTCGGGCCCGCTTCCTCAACGCCACCACCGGCGAGATCAAGGAGCAGACGGTCTTCATGGGGGACTTCCCGATGATGACCGACCGCGGCACGTTCATCGTCAACGGCACCGAGCGCGTCGTGGTCAGCCAGCTGGTCCGTTCGCCGGGTGTGATCTTCCAGCCCGGGCGCGACGTCAAGACGGTGTTCACCGGGACGGTCCACCCGTACCGGGGTGAGTGGATCGAGCTCGACATCGAGGCGAAGCCGGGCAAGGACGTCACTGCGGGCTGCCGCGTCGCCCGCAAGCGCCGCCTCTCCCTCTTCGTGCTCCTGCGCGCCCTCGGGTACGGCGACGAGGCCTTCCTGGACCGCTTCGTACGGCACTTCGACTTCCTCGAGGGGCAATGGGAGAAGGAGCGCAACCTCGCCCCCACCCGGGAGGAGGCGCTCCTCGAGATCTACAAGCGCGCCCGCCCGGGCGAGCCGCTGTCAGCCGAGGCGGCGCGCGTCTACTTCGAGAACGCCTTCTTCAACCCCAAGCGCTACGACCTGACGCGGGTCGGGCGCTACAAGCTCAACCGCAAGCTCGGCCCGGAGATCGACCGGCTGCACGACCTCTTCGGCATCGACGTCGAGAAGCCCGCTCCCAACCAGAGTGTGCTCAGCCCCTCGGAGATCCTGGCCGCGGCCAGTTACATGCTCCACCTGGCCCTGCACATGGCCGACGGCGAGTCGACCTACCGGATCGACGACCAGGATCACTTCGCCAACCGCCGCATCCGCTCGGTCGGGGAGCTCATCCAGAACCAGGTGCGCGTCGGCCTGTCTCGCATGGAGCGCGTCGTGCGTGAGCGCATGACGACGCAGGATGTCGAGGCCATCACCCCGCAGACCCTCATCAACATCCGGCCCGTCGTCGCCGCGGTCAAGGAATTCTTCGGCACGTCGCAGCTCTCGCAGTTCATGGACCAGAACAACCCCCTGTCGGGCCTGGCCCACAAGCGGCGCCTCTCGGCGCTCGGCCCGGGCGGCCTCTCGCGCGAGCGCGCCGGCTTCGAGGTGCGTGACGTCCACACGTCCCACTACGGGCGCATGTGCCCCATCGAGACGCCTGAGGGTCCCAACATCGGTCTCATCGGCTCGTTGGCCACCTATGCCCGGGTGAACGAGTACGGCTTCATCGAGACGCCGTACCGCGCCGTGGTCGACGGCACCGTCACCGACGACGTGAGCTACCTCGCGGCGGACGAAGAGGAGGAGCACGTCATCGCCCAGGCCAACGCCTCGGTCGACGGCGACGGCCGCTTCACCGAGGAGCGGGTGCTGGTGCGCCGCGGGCCGCAAGGAACCGGTGTGCGCATGGGCGCGGCGGCGGGCTCCTACGGGACGACGTCGGAGATCGACTTCGTGCCACCGTCCGAAGTCGACCTGATGGACGTGTCGCCGAAGCAGATCGTCTCGGTGTCCACCGCGCTCATCCCCTTCGTCGAGCACGACGACGCCAACCGCGCCCTCATGGGCGCCAACATGCAGAAGCAGGCCGTCCCGCTCGTCGTTCCCGAGGCGCCGTACATCGGCACCGGAGTCGAGGCCCGCGCCGCCCGCGACGCCGGCGACGTGCTCCTGGCCGAGGGCACCGGCAGCGTCACCGACATCAGCGGGGACTCCGTCACCGTCGAGTACGACGCCGGTCAGAAGGACCGATACGGCACGTCGCTCGGGCGCAAGGTCTACCGGCTCTCCAAGTTCCGCCGCTCCAACCAGAACACCTGCATCAACCACCGCACCCTCGTGTCGGAGGGCCAGAGCGTGACCGCGGGCGACCTGCTGGCCGACGGGCCCTCGACCCACCACGGCGAGCTGGCGCTGGGCAAGAACCTGCTCGTCGCCTTCATGCCGTGGGAGGGCTACAACTACGAGGACGCCATCATCCTCTCGGAGCGCCTGGTGCGCGACGACGTGCTGACGTCGATCCACATCGAGGAGCACGAAGTCGACGCCCGGGACACCAAGCTGGGCGCCGAGGAGATCACCCGGGACATCCCGAACCTCTCGGAGGAGATCCTGGCCGACCTCGACGACCGCGGCATCATCCGCGTCGGCGCCGAGGTGGAGCCGGGCGACGTCCTCGTGGGCAAGGTCACGCCCAAGGGTGAGACGGAGCAGACTCCCGAGGAGCGCCTGCTGCGCGCCATCTTCGGCGAGAAGGCCCGCGAGGTGCGCGACACCTCGCTCAAGGTCCCCCACGGTGAGTACGGCAAGGTGATCGACGTCCGGGTGTTCTCGCGGGAGGAGTCCCACGAGCTGCCGCCGGGCGTCAACCAGCTGGTCCGTGTCTACGTGGCCCAGAAGCGCAAGATCTCCGAGGGCGACAAGCTGGCGGGACGCCACGGCAACAAGGGCGTCATCTCCAAGATCCTCCCGGTCGAGGACATGCCCTACCTGGCCGACGGGACGCCGGTCGACATCATCCTCAACCCGCTCGGCGTCCCCAGCCGAATGAACGTGGGCCAGGTGCTCGAATCGCACCTCGGCTACGCGGCACGCCACGGCTGGGAGGGCGTCGTGGTCAACGACGAGGTTGGCACGAGCGCCCAGGGTGACGGGGCGGCGCGCAAGACGCGCCCGCGCACGGAGCCGGCAGCGTGGGTCTCGACCCCGGTCTTCGACGGCGCCCACTGGGACGAGGCCGAGGACGCGGGGGTGCACCCCACGATCAAGCAGGTCTTCGGCACGCTGAAGCCGGACTCGGCCAACGGCGACGTGCAGATCCAGACCGACGGCAAGGCGACGCTGTTCAACGGTCGCACCGGCGAGGCCTACGACAACCCGATCTCGGTCGGCTACGTCTACATCCTGAAGTTGGCCCACCTGGTCGACGACAAGATCCATGCCCGCTCGACCGGTCCGTACTCCATGATCACCCAGCAGCCCCTGGGCGGGAAGGCGCAGTTCGGCGGCCAGCGCTTCGGTGAGATGGAGGTGTGGGCCCTCGAGGCGTTCGGCGCCGCCTACGCCCTCCAGGAGCTGCTGACCATCAAGTCCGACGACGTGCTGGGCCGGGTCAAGGTCTACGAGGCCATCGTCAAGGGCGAGAACATCCCCGAGCCGGGCATCCCCGAGAGCTTCAAGGTCCTCATCAAGGAGATGCAGTCGCTGTGCCTCGACGTCGAGGTGCTGGCGGTCGACGGCCGGGAGATCGAAATGCACGAATTGGACGAGGACGTGTTCCGGACCGCGGAAGAGCTGGGCATCGACATCAGCCGCAACGAGCGCGGATCCGACGAGGAAGACGAGCGGCGCGCCGCAGAGAGGAGCTTCTCGTAATGGCTCTGGACGTCAACACCTTCGACCAGCTGCGCATCGGCCTGGCAACGGGCGATTCGATCCGCGGCTGGTCTAACGGCGAGGTCAAGAAGCCCGAAACCATCAACTACCGCACGCTGCGGCCGGAGAAGGACGGTCTTTTCTGCGAGAAGATCTTCGGTCCGACCAAGGACTGGGAGTGCTACTGCGGGAAGTACAAGCGGGTGCGCTTCAAGGGCATCATCTGTGAGCGTTGCGGCGTCGAGGTCACGCGCTCCAAGGTGCGCCGCGACCGCATGGGTCACATCGAGCTGGCGGCTCCCGTCGTGCACATCTGGTACCTGCGCGGGACGCGCTCGTGGCTGGCCTACCTGCTCATGGGCACCGAGCCGCGCGAGGAGCTCAAGGCCAAGCAGCTCGAGAAGGTCATCTACTTCGCTGCCAACCTGGTCACCTGGGTGGACGAGGAGAAGCGCCACCAGGACCTGCCCTCGCTCGAGAACGAGATGGCCGAAGAGGTCTCCGACATCGAGAAGCGGCGGGACCTCGACATCGACCGCCGCTACAAGGCGCTCGAGGACGAGCTCAAGGCCCTCGAGGCCGAGGGCGCTCGTGACGCCGAGATCAAGGCGCGCCAGCGCGCCGTCGAGAAGGACATTCAGACGGTGCGCGACCGGGCGCAGGAGGACGTCGAGATCGCCCAGCGCTCGCTGGACGAGTTCCGGAGCCTGCACGGCCGCAAGATCATTGAGGACGAGATGCTCTGGCGCGAGCTGCGCCTGCGCTACGACGAGTACTTCGAAGGCGGCATGGGGGCCGAGTACATCCTCAAGCTCCTCGACCGCATCGACCTCGACGCCGAAGAGATCAAGCTGCGCGAGATGATCGACGCCAAGGACGGGCGCCGCCCTCTCTCGGCCCAGCGTCGCCAGAAGACCATCAAGCGCCTGAAGATCGTCACCGCCTTCAACCGGCGCGACGACCACGGCCGGCGCATCAACGACCCCCGGGCCATGATCCTCGAGGCCGTTCCGGTGATCCCGCCCGACCTGCGCCCCATGGTGCAGCTCGACGGCGGCCGCTTCGCCACGTCCGACCTCAACGACCTCTACCGCCGGGTCATCAACCGCAACAACCGCCTGAAGCGGCTGCTCGACCTCGGCGCGCCCGAGATCATCATCAACAACGAGAAGCGCATGCTCCAGGAGGCGGTCGACGCGCTGTTCGACAACGGCCGCCGCGGCCGCCCGGTGACAGGCCCGGGCAACCGCCCGCTCAAGTCGCTCTCCGACATGCTCAAGGGCAAGCAGGGGCGCTTCCGCCAGAACCTCCTCGGCAAGCGCGTCGACTACTCGGGCCGCTCGGTCATCGTCATCGGCCCGAACCTCAAGCTCCACCAGTGCGGTCTGCCCAAGCTGATGGCGCTCGAGCTGTTCAAGCCCTTCGTGATGAAGCGGCTGGTCGACGCCGAGCTGGCCCAGAACATCAAGTCGGCCAAGCGCATGGTCGAGCGTCGCCGGCCCCAGGTGTGGGACGTGCTCGAGGGCGTCATCCGCGAGCACCCGGTGCTGTTGAACCGTGCGCCCACCCTGCACCGCCTGGGCATCCAGGCCTTCGAGCCGGTGCTGGTGGAGGGCAAGGCGATTCAGGTCCACCCGCTCGTGTGCACCGCCTTCAACGCCGACTTCGACGGCGACCAGATGGCCGTGCACCTGCCTTTGTCGGCCGAGGCGCAGGCCGAGGCGCGCGTGCTCATGCTCTCGGCCAACAACATCCTGTCCCCGGCCACCGGGCGTCCCATCACCGTTCCCACCCAGGACATGGTCTTCGGCGCCTACTACCTCACGCTGCGCGTCGAGGACGGGCCGGGTGCGGGGCGCGTGTTCCGTCACCTGCACGAGCTCGAGGCGGCCTTCGACGCCGGCGACGTGGGGCTCCAGGTGCCGATCGTGCTGCGGCCGGCTGCGGGGTCCCCCCTGGCCAAGCGGCTGGCGGGCGCCGGTGTGCTCGTGGGCGACGGTGCGACGACAGTTTTGAGAACGGCCACGGGGCTGAGGCGACAGTGTGGGCGAGGGCGACGGCGAGAGTGCCGTCGTGGGCGAGGGCGCGAGTGCTCTCGTGGGAGCGGACCCTGTCGGCAACGGTGCGGCCGCGGTCACGATCGAGGTGGCGCACAACGGCGACGCCGGTTTCGAGACCACCCCGGGTCGTGTGTTCTTCAACGAGGCACTGCCTGAGGGATTCGCCTTCGTCAACGATGTGGTGGGCAAGCGCAACACGCCGATCGGGGTCATCGTCGAGGAGCTCTCGGCCAACTATCCCAAGAACGTTGTGGCGCAGAGCCTGGACCGGATCAAGGCGCTCGGCTTCCGCTACGCCGCCCAGTCGGGGCTGACCATCTCCATCGACGACGTGCAGACGCCTCCGGACAAGCAGGCGATCCTCGACCGGTACGAGAAGGAGGCCGAGAAGGCCGAGACGCAGTTCAAGCGCGGCATCATCACGGACGACGAGCGGCGCCAGAAGGAGATCGAGATCTGGACCTCGGCCAACTCCGAGGTCGGGCGGGCCATGGAGGCTCAGCTGGCCACGATCGCCTTCAACCCGCTCGACATGATGGTGGACTCCGGTGCCCGAGGGAACTCGCAGCAGATCCGCCAGATCGCTGGCATGAAGGGCTTGGTGTCGAACCCGCGGGGCGAGATGATCCCCCGCCCGATCAAGTCCTCCTTCCGCGAGGGTCTCTCGGTGCTGGAGTACTTCATTTCGACGCACGGCGCCCGCAAGGGTCTGGCCGACACCGCGCTCCGCACGGCGGACTCGGGTTACCTGACCCGCCGCCTGGTCGACGTGGCCCAGGAGCTCATCATCCGGATTGAGGACTGCGGTTCGACCCGGGGCATCTGGATCGAGGGCGTGGCCCCCGACGGGCCGGGCCATCGCAACTACCTCGAGACCCGCGCCTTCGGCCGTCTCCTCTCCGAGGACGTCACGCTCACCGACGGCACGGTGTACGAAGTTGGCACGCTGCTCGACGACGACAAGATCGCCCGGCTGCGCGACGACGAAGGAGTCGACCGCATCCGGGTGCGCTCCGTCCTCACGTGCGAGTCACCCCAGGGCGTGTGTGCGGCGTGCTACGGCCTGTCGCTTGCCACGGGCTCGATGATCGAGCTCGGTGAGGCGGTCGGCGTCATCGCCGCCCAGTCCATCGGCGAGCCGGGCACCCAGCTGACCATGCGGACCTTCCACACGGGCGGTGTGGTCGGTGAGGACATCACCCACGGCCTTCCCCGCGTGGTCGAGCTCTTCGAAGCCCGTACCCCGAAAGGCGCGGCCGTGTTGGCCCACCACTCAGGCGTCGTGCGCGTCGAGGACGAGGAGGCTGGCCGCCGCATCACGGTGGTGGCTGATGACGGGACCGAGGACTCGGCCCTGGTGGCGTCGCGCGCCCATCTCGAGGTGGCCGACGGCCAAGAGGTCGCCGCCGGCGACGCCCTGGTCGAGGGCCCGAAGGACCCCAAGGAGCTGTTGGAGGTCAAGGGCATCCGCGAGACCCAGCAGTACCTGGTCGAGGAAGTCCAGAAGGTGTACCGGGACCAGGGTGTCTCCATCCACGACAAGCACATTGAGCTGATCGTGCGCCAGATGTTGCGCCGGGTGCTCGTGGCCGAGCCGGGCGACGCGCCGTTCCTTCCGGGCGAGCGGGTCGACAATCAGATCTACGCCGAGGTCAACCGGCTGCTCGTCGAGGAAGGCACCCAGCCCGCCCAGGGCCGTCCCGAGCTGATGGGCATCACCAAGGCTTCGCTCGCCACCGAGAGCTGGCTCTCCGCCGCCTCCTTCCAGGAGACGACGCGGGTGCTCACCGAAGCGGCGATCGAGGGGCGCAGCGACCAGCTCTTCGGCCTGAAGGAGAACATCATCATCGGCAAGCTGATCCCGGCTGGCTCCGGCATGCAGCACTACCGGAACATCCGCTTGGAGATGCCCGACGCCGAGGCGATGCCCTTCTGGGCCGTGGGCGCGGGCGAGGAGTCCGACACCGAGGACCTGGCCAACTGGCTGCGCGATATGGGCGAGGGCGTCGGCGACGATCCCTTCGACTCCTCCATCGATGCCAGCTGGCTGGGCGCGACGCCGACGGCCGAGGACGCCTACGGCAACCCGATCGTCGACGCCGGTTCTGGTTCGTCGGCGGAGGACACCAACGGGTCGACCGGTGTCGCCGAGGCCGGCAACGGTAACTGCCGCTGAATAGGCAGGGGCGTCGCCGTCGGGTGACGGTGAGCGCCGCTCGCGCTGACGTCTCGACGCGGCGGCGATGACGCCCGCACGACGCGGAGATGAGGGACGTGAGCACGGACATCTCCATCGGGTGGCTCTGTGTCGACGCGGCCGACCCTGTGGCACTGGCCGCGGTGGTGGTCAGGCCTCGTCGGAGGAGAGGTCAGCGTGGACCAGGACGGAGAGGCGATCCTCCGTGGCGGTGGCCTTCCTCTCCTCTTCCTCAAGTCAAGACACCAAGTCGGTGAAGAACAGGTTGCATCTCGACCTTCGGGTGGCGGACTACGACGCCGCGGTCGAACGTGCGATCTCCTTGGGTGCGACCCCGGCCGACGAGATCTACACGCGGCGACGACTGGCGGGTGCTCCGGGATCCCGAGGGAAACGAGTTCTGCATCATCCGATCGCCCGGCTGAGCCGGAACTGACCCCGGACGAGGACAAGACTCAGAAGGCCGAGCAGACAAGCATTCCGGTTGCGAAGAACACGACAATGAGTGCACGTGCATCGAGGGCCCTCCCAGTAAGCCGAGACCGTCGAACAGAAGTCCGTTCAATATCAAGAGGTAGCAGAGGCTGATTGCTCAGATCGTCTTGGTGTTAAAATCGTTGCTCGTAGCAACTTCTGAGCTTCCGCGAAATACGCCGGATCGATTGGTTCCTCCTCTTCTTTTGCGAGGAATCTGCAGTCATCGCGGCCTCACGCAATACGACAATCACGCGGTTCATCTTGGTTTCGCGAAATACCCTGAGCGGACCCCGATTGTTGAGCCACTCCACCTGGACCCGTTCAAGTCCTATGCGAATGTGAGCTGCTGTCGGCGGAGCCAGGCCTCTACGAACTCGACCGGGGTGAGCCAGCCGTGCGTGCTATGGGGCCGATGCATGTTGTAGTCGATGCGCCCGTCCTCGAGGACGACCTTGGCCTCGAGCAGAGACTCGAAACGCTGGCCGAGGGTCGTCAGCTTTCTCCCACTTCCAATGAGTGACCGCTGACGATCAGGTCTTGCGATCCGCACTGCTCAAGTAAGCAGTCGGCTCGGAGCACGTATCCCGGCCAAGTCAAGGCTGGTGTTCCGATGAAGTTGCTACAGCTACCCGCTTGTGTCACCCACCGCTGCCGCCATTCGCCCCCGGAGGCGTCTGTTGTGCGTTCATTGACGCCTGGGCAGTGTTTGCGCTTGCCTTGATTCCGAAGTATGCCGTCGTCAGTGTACCGATTGCAGTAAATGCGCTCGAAAGTATGGACACCACTGATGTTGCGCTCGTTCTGCTCGAGTTGACGATCAGTACTCCTGCAAGGGCAGCACCGAAGATGGCGAGATCGCCAATAATCACAGCGAAGAGCCCGGTCCAACTCCGTGTGTTCTGTATCGCGACGTTGTTGGTGCCGGCGCCGCCTTGTCCGGCGCCGCCTTGTCCGGCACCGCCTTCTGGGGCGCCGCCTTGTGGGGCACCGCCTTCTGGGGCGCCGCCTTGTGTGGGGCACCGCCTTGTGGGGCACCGCCTTGTGGGGCACCGCCTCCTGCGTCAGCGTCAGCCATACAGATCACCCACTCCAACTCGCTCGGCCGAGTGTAGCCATAACCGTCTCGCAGATCAGAACATACTGACCGATCTGTCCACCCGATCGGATATGTCATTATCCCGAAGTCGAGCCAATCGACGGTTTGAGGAGGGAGGCTCGAGTGACGAGCCCGGTGCTCTGTGTGGCCGACATGCACCGGCCGACCACCTTCCTCGTGTACACGTCCACGACGACGGCCAAGAACAAGAAACCGGTCCAGGTCGGCACAAACCTTGACGAACGAACAAGATAGAGCGATCCCCCGCGAAGCAAGGCGGAAACGACGCTTCGACAAGGTGGTTTCCCTTACAGGAGAATGAAAACGAGAAGCGGCACATGGCGCCCTCCTGGCAATCAACGCTCAAGCTGCGGATGTCAAGAGCATCCCTATTTTCTTTACGCGGATGGCCAAAGCGTGACGGTCGACGGCGAATTCTGGTTCGCCGACGAAGGCGGGTGTCGAGGCCTTTCAACGTTCGAGGGGCCTTGGTGTCGATGGGGTCGTCGGACCTCAAACGTGGCCAGTTCTGATGGTACAGACCGCTGAGGGGAACACCGAAAACGGTGTCAAGGCTCTCCAGTCCCAGATCAAGTCTCGGCCCTGCAGGAAGATTTCGCCGTTGACGGGACTTTGGCCCTGGCCTTCTCACCGTGGTACAACAGTTCCAGACTGTTCTCGGACTCGCGGTGGATGGGATCGCTGGCCCGGTCACGTGGTCCTACCTCGTGAATGGCTGCCTATTGGGCCCGGATGTGAACGTGGTCAATGATGCGTTCTATCAAGCTTGGAGCAGAAACGACCGGGGTCACCGCTGGGAGAACGCAACTCGCCCCACAGTTGTACCGCCGTTTCCCACCCGAGGTCAGCCACCGACGGGTGGACCTTAGTAGGCGATTCTGGCGCAGCCGGACTCATTCGCTACAGCTACAACGGTGCTGGCGGTAAGACGCTTTTCCTCCAGGTCGATAACGCACTAGATGGTTACCACTATGCCGAAGAAGTTGGATTTTCCTAGCAAATTGGGGCAACGTGTTCATAGTGACCGTTCTTGAAAGGACACTTTTCAAACCCATCAGCGACCCGATCGGCGGCATGGACTCAGCGAGAAAATCGTCGAAGCACGAACCGAAGTTGTCCCGACGAATACCAGGACACACATAACCTGATGCGCTGTCGCACAAGTTCCGACTGATTCTGGAGCTAATCGGTCGTCATTGGCCGGCATCGTGGCAGTGGCTCATTGGAGTGGCCGGCTCGTCGGAGTCTCCGCTATTGGAACCTATGCTTGGTCTGGTAACAATAAACTCGCCGCGATCGGCGCGATCGCGTCGCCGATTGTTGCGGTCGTGAGTGCGGTGTTCGGGATCCGCGCGAGTCGGGCGGCGTGCAGCAAGCCGTCGAAGTACAAGCAGCAGCTGGACTCGCGAGAATGGATGCACGGCTGCAAGGGCGAAGAACGAACTCGCGAAAGCCGTAGTCGCGGACTCCGAAACTGACGTCAATGCTGCGGAGTAAAAGGTTGAGGAGGCCTGGGAGCGATCAACGGATGATCCAATCGATCCGAACCCGAAGTTCCACGTGCCTAACGCCGACCATCCCGATCCCGGCGACTGTTAATGAGATTGGCCGCACGAGCCACCAAGCCAAGCTGGTGTCTCGCCCTTTTTGGCTTCAATGAAACGGGTTTCAGAGGCTTCTTGGGACTCGTCCTCGAGGCGATCCTTGACGCTCCAGCAAGGTAGTCGACAGTCTTTGAAAGGGACGGCGAACCAACCCTTCGACGAGGCGGTTTCCCGTAAAGGGAAAAAAAGGAGGAGCGGCTCATGGCACCACCCTGGCCACTCGTGGCGCTCAACGCTCAAGGTGAGGATGTCAAAGCATCCAATTTTTTCTCGACGGGCATGACCAACATCTGACAGTCGATGGGAAGTTCGGTCCGCTGACGAAAGCGGGTGTTGAGGCCTTTAAAGCTTCGAAGGACCTTGATGTCGATGGGGTAGTCGGACCTCAAACGTGGCCGGTTCTGATGGAGCGGACCGCCGAGGGGAATACCGGAGTTGGTGTCAAGGCCCTTCAGTCACAGATCGGCTTCGCGACTCCCAAACTCCAAGCTGGCTGTCGATGGGGTCTTCGGTCCAGACACTCTCGCCTCGGTACGGCAGCTCCAGACGGCGCTCGGACTCACGGTCGACGGGATCGCCGGCCCGGTCCTGTGGTCCTACCTCGTGAATGGACGGTCCCGTTTTCTCAAGATGAGGCTGGGTATCGCCTGGTTGGTCGTTTCGGTGGCTCTCATTGTCGGAGGCCTCCTGGCCTTCTACCTCGGTGCCTCGAGCCACATCGATCTGGTTCGGCTCCAGATGGGCCGGCTCCGCGAGCAGCGGCGAAGGGCTTCGTAAACGGACACGTGGACGCGTACCGGACGGCGCCTACTGGGACTTCGCCCTTTGGTAGAACGGTCCCGTAGCCTCAAGATGCGACGTGGCATCGTCCTTCTGGCCGCGGTCGGTCGTCCTCATCGCCGGAGGCATCTTGGCCTTCGCCCTCGGTACGCCGAGTCACATCGACCTGGTTTCGCTCCAATGGGCCGGGTCAGCGGAGAAGGCCACGGAGCTCGTCGGCAACCAGACGGGGGCGTATCGGACCAGTCTCTACTGGGACGCTTCTCTCATCGTGGGCTACACCGGCGGATTGCTCCTCGCGTGCTACCTCGGAAGGAAGGTCTTCTGGACCGCCGGCCTCCTCCGTTGGGCGTTCATCGGGTACTTCGCAGCAGCGGTCGCTGCGCTGGCCAACATCGTGCAGGACGTGCTGCTTCTTGTTGCGCTCAGGTCTCACCCCCTTCAAGGCACATGGATCTTCCGCGTTGCTGCGGCAGCCTCCTTCGTTAAGTTCTGTTCGCTTCTCGTCGCCGTCTTGATCGGCTTGCCCGCATTAGGGACTGCGTTCGCACGGCTAGTCACGCATAAGGGGGTCGTGCGGCGGTGGAACGAAGCAGGAGAGACGATCAGGCAACGTGACTCCACCCTTGCCGACATGACGGATGTGATCATCCCGCCGCCACCGATTGAGTCTGACCGAACGGAGTCGGTTCGAATCAGACAGCGCGGGACCAAAGAGAAACCCGCGTCCGAAGATTGGGGTCTAAGGCGAAAGCTCGATCTCGACGCCTCTATAAACCGGAAGTGGTGGCGGGAGGACAACCGGAGCGCGGCTCCCGTGCACTTCACCCAGGACTCACAGTCCCCAATCGATGATTTGAAAGGGGCGGCGATCTGTCTCTCGGGCGGTGGCATACGGTCGGCCAGCGTCGCGTTGGGCGCCTTGCAATCTCTGCGTTCCGGTTTGGAGGGCTTGGGTAGTGTGGCCCACATCGTCTCGGTTTCCGGGGGCGGCTACACCAACGGTGGCATTCAGCTCGCCCTCACCGACCCTGATGGCAGAGACGCGGGGCCGGGCGGAGCCCAGGCGAATGACGTCTTTGCACCAGGTTCGGTCGAGGAGGATCACCTGCGTCGGCACAGCAGCTACCTCTCAGACGGGCCGGGGCAGTGGTTGGTGGCCCTTGGTGTCCTCCTGCGAAACCTGCTGCTGTCGCTTCTGATCATTGGGCTCAGTGTCGGCGCGGTTGGGCTGGCCATCGGCTTCTTCTATCGACACGTTCCCATCGTCAGCAGCCATGGTCTGCACACGCTTCAGACGCTGCAGACAAGGATGTTGGCCGGTGCCGGTACCAACGCGCCGAGCTACCCCTCTGTCCCTTGGGGGGTCACCCTGGGCGTCGGCGCGCTGATCGGATTGGCGTTGCTCCTCTACGTGGCCGAGTTGGTGGTGTGGTCCGTGGGAGGAACCCGACCGGCGACGATGGCTCGGGTCGTGGCCGGCACAGCAATCGCAGCTCTGGTCCTCGTGGGGATAGGAGTCGTCGTCCCCGCGATCGTGTGGATCAGCTCGTGGATCACGTGGCACCTCGGCATCTCGTCGAAGCCATTGGTTGCGGCGGGCAGCCTTACGGCGGCGCTCTCGTACATTGCCGTACTGGCGGCCGCCTTGTGGCGCCAGAAGAAGGTCGTCACGACAGCTTTGGCGGACGTGGGCAAAGGCAAGAAGGTCGTGAGCGGCGTCATGCCAAACAGCATGGTGCAGAAGATTCTGATCTGGATCGCCCTCCTTGCCCTTGTGGTGACAGCCTTGGTCGTCGCCAGCTGGGTCGCCACCAGCGGGCTCGACAACTCGTGGTGGGCTTTTCTGGTCGTTGCGCCACTGGCCTTCCTGGCCATCTTCTTGGACCAGACCTCCATGAGCCTCCACCCGTTCTACCGACGCAGGCTCGCCAGTGCCTTCGCCGTGAGGCGGCGCCGGGTGGACACGGAGGCCGGCTGGCGGCCCGACCCCGACGGTGTCGCAGTCGCGGTCCCGTACTCGTACGACGAGACCACCTACCTGAGCCGTTACGGCCAGCAGCGGCCCGGATGGCCAAAGGTCACCTTCGCAGCTTCGGCAAATCTGTCCGGGCAGTCGAGGACTCCGCCCGGCCGACGGACGGTTTCCTACGCCCTCAGTGCCGACTATGTCGGCGGGCCGCAGGTGGGCTGGATCCGAAGCGACTTCCTGCAGGAGCTGGTCTCTCCCAGCATCGGCAAAGACCTCACCGTCGAGGCGGCGATCGCCATTTCCGGAGCTGCCATTGCGTCTGCGATGGGTGCACAGACCCGGTACTACGAGGTGTTCCTGGCGTTGACCAACGTGCGGCTGGGCGCTTGGTTGCCGAATCCGCGCTTCGTCGCACTCAAGTGCGCCAACCTGGACGACTGGACCGTGCCCGGGTTGCCGCGGATCAGGGGTCTCAGCTACTTCGCCAGGGAGATTTTCGGCATCCATCCTGACCACAGCCGTCTCCTCCTCTGCACCGACGGTGGCCACTACGACAATCTCGGACTCGTCGAGACGCTGCGGCACAGACCGGAACTGGTGTACTGCTTCGATGCGAGCGGTGCGACCGAACCGATGGCGGACACGCTGGCGGGCGCACTGATGCTCGCCCGTGAAGAGCTCGGTGTCACGATCGAACTCGACAACGCGGAGGAGCTTGTTCCTGGCAGCGGGACGGGGTTCGATCCGGCGGACCCTTTTTCCGGACTCAATTCCCGGCTTTCCCAGTCTGCCGTGATCACCGGGACCATCAGCTATCCCCGAAACGGGGAACAGGGAGCAATCAAGCGGCCATGTGATCTTCGCACAAGCCGATCTGACGCACGATTTGCCGTACGACATCCTCGAGTACACGCAGGACGACACTGGGTTCCCGAACGACGGGACCGCTGACCAATGGTTCGACTGCGACCGCTTCGATGCCTACAAGGAACTCGGGTGGTACCTCGGCGGGGAGGCGGTCGCGAGCGACACTCGCCTCCACGCTGCACCGCTGCCAGGTCCTTTTGACATACCTCCGCCATCGGATGTCGTCGCCGAGGACGCTGCAGCTTCGACGACTACGTCGACGTCTGTCGGAAGGTGAATCAACCTCACAGGGTCTCAGTCAGGGATCGAAAGCTGACTCGTCGGGACAAAATACATGTGACCGAGATGACATTGAGGACGTCGTCTGAACCTTTTATCACCGTGTCTGGGGTAGAGCCATCCAGGATTCACCGCGTACGCTCGTCCGATGGAGCTCCAGATCCGTCCTGCTGTCGTCAAGGATCTCAGGGCGGTGTTGCAGTTGTGGCGCACGCGGCTGAGCCGACGTTCACCGACACCGAATCGGCCCTGCATAAGCTCGTCGACCACGACCCAGGCGCCCTCATGGTGGCCGAGCGGTCAGACCGGATCGTCGGCACCGTCATCGCCGGATGGGACGGGTGGCGGGGTTCGGTCTACCGCCTCGTCGTCGCACCCGAGCAGAGGCGGAACGGCCTCGCGAGGCAGCTGGTGCAGTCGGCCGAGCGTCGGCTGGCCGAGCTGGGAGCGCAGCGGATGCAAGCGATCGTCGTCGGTTCGGATGCCCGCGCCACTGGGTTCTGGTCGGCGACGGACTGGGAGCTCCAGGAAGACCAGGTCCGCTTCGCCACGCGGGCCCAAGGCGCCCAGGACACCGAGCGCGCCCTGCCTTGAGAAAGCCCGGCCGCGCTACTCCTGCACCAGCTCGATCAGCGTCCCGAACGACGTCTTCGGGTGCACGAAGGCGACTGTCGTGCCCCGTGACCCGGGCCGCGGCGCCTCGTCGATCACCCGGCCGCCGGAGGCCTTGACCGCGTCCAGTGCCTTCGCGCAGTCGTCGACCCGGTAGCCGACATGGTGCAGACCCTCGCCCTTGGTGGCCAGGTACTTGGCGACCGGGGAGTCGTCGCGGATCGGGGTCAGCAGCTGCACGTAGGACTCGGCCACCTTCAGCAGCGCCTCCTCGACCCCGTCGCGCTCGACGCGCTCACGGTGGTCGACGGTCGCGCCGAAGACCTCGGCGTACCAGGCGATGGCCGCCTCCAGGTCGTTGACCGCGATGGCCACGTGGTCGATCTCGGTCAGCAGGCCGTCGCCGTCGCTCATGCGCCGTGCCGTCGGAACAACGTGATGCGGTCCTCGCCGACCTTGGCCCGCAGGGTGGGGTCGTCAATCCCAAGGCCCTCCTCGGGAGCCAGGCAGAGCACCCCGATCTTCCCCTCGTGCAGGTTGTGGTGGACCTGGTACGCCGCCTCGCCCACGTCCTCAAGCTGGTAGACGGCGGAGAGCGGAGGAAGCACCTTGCCGTCGTAGATGAGTTGGTTCGCGTCCCACGCCTCGCGGTAGTTCGCGAAATGTGACCCTTTGATCGTCTTGAGCTTCATCCAAAGGTGCCGGTTGTCGTACTCAATCATGTAGCCCGACGTCGCCGCGCAGGTCACGATGGTGCCGGCCCGCTTGCACACGAAGACCGAGGCCCCCATGGTCTGGCGCCCCGGGTGTTCGAAGACGATCTCCGGCTCGCCGCCCACCAGCGCCCGGACGTCCTTGCCGAAGCGGCGCCACTCCGACTCGTCTTGGGTGTGCTCGTCGGACCAGAACCGGTAGTCAGCGGCCTTTCGATCGATCACCGCCTCCACGCCGAGGTCGTTGAGCAGTTTGACCTTCCCGGGCGAGGACACGACACCGATCGGCGTCCCGCCACCGTTGAGCACGTGCTGCACCGCGTAGCTGCCGAGCCCGCCGCTGGCCCCCCATACGAGCACCTTGTCCCCCTGGGTCATGCGCGCACCGTTGGGCGAGACCAGCATGCGATAGGAGGTCGAGTTGCACAGCGCGTTGACCGCCGCCTCCTCCCACGAGAGGTGCGCCGGCTTCGGCATCAGCTGGTTGGCCTTGACCACGGTGATGTCGGCCAACCCACCGAAGTTCGACTCGAAGCCCCAGATTCGCTGGTTGGAGGCCAGCATGGAGTCGTCGTGCGCCGAGGGGTCCTGGTCGTCGACGTAATTGCAGTGGATGGTGACCTTGTCCCCCACCTTCCAGTTCCTCACGGCGGACCCGGTGCGCAGCACCACCCCGGCGCCGTCGGAACCGACAACGTGGTAGTCGAGGGCGTGGCGTGCCGCCCACGGGCCTTCCTTGGCCAGCCGGTCGAGGAAGCCGAAGGTGGGGAGCGGTTCGAAGATGGACGTCCACACCGTGTTGAAGTTGATCGACGACGCCATGACGGCGACGTAGGCCTCGTCCGGCGCCAGCTCGGGGAGCGCGACCTCCTCGACGTGGAGGGAGCGGCGAGGATCCTTGTCCGTCGACTCCATCCCTTCGAACATGGCTATTTCACTGCGCTTGACCAGGGCGGCCCGGTAGGACTCCGGCATCGGCAGCGCCGCCAGCTCGTCGGCCGACGCCCCCGCCACGACGGCGTTGAGGATCTCGCTCATGTGACCCGACGATAGTGGGCCGGTACCATGGAGTTTCCGACCGGTAACCAGACCGGCGGCAAGCCGGAGGTACAGGGCAATGGCTGAGGCCGTCATCGTCGCGGGGGCTCGGACCCCCATCGGGAAGCTTTCCGGCGCGCTCGCCGGCTTCAGCGCCATGGACCTGGGCGGCTTCGCCATCGCAGAGGCGCTCACTCGGGCCGGCGTGTCACCGGACCAAGTCGACTACGTGCTGATGGGCCAGGTCCTCCTGGCCGGTCAGGGTCAGATCACCGCGCGCCAGGCCGCGGTCAAGGCCGGTATCCCCATGACCGTGCCCGCCAACACCATCAACAAGGTCTGCCTGTCGGGCCTCAACACGATCTACCTGGCCGACCAGATGATTCGCGCCGGCGACGCCGACATCGTCGTGGCGGGCGGGATGGAATCGATGACCCAGGCCCCACATCTCCTCCCCGGTGCCCGCGCCGGCTTCCGCATCGGGGACGCCACGCTGGTCGATTCCATGATGTACGACGGCCTGACGGACTCGTTCGACCACATCGCCATGGGCCTGTCCACCGAGCGCTTCAACGAGAAGGTCGGCATCTCGCGTGACCGCCAGGACGCATTCGCGGCGTCGAGCCACGAGAAGGCCGCCGCCGCGGCCAAGGAGGGTCGGCTGGGTGAGGAGATCGTGGCGGTCGAAGTGCCGCAGCGCAAGGGCGACCCGTTGCTCGTTGACACCGACGAGGGAGTCCGTCCCGGGACGACGGCCGAGTCGCTGGGCGCGCTGAAGCCCGCCTTCGACAAGAACGGGACCATCACGGCCGGGAACGCGTCGCAGATCTCCGACGGTGGCTGCGCCGTGGTGGTCATGTCGGCGGACAAGGCCAAGGAGCTCGGCGTCTCGCCTCTGGGCCGCATCGCGGGCTACGGCATGGTGGCCGGCCCTGACAATTCCCTCCTGACGCAACCGTCACGCGCCATCGTGAAAGCGGCGCAGAAGGCCGGAGTCGACCTTGGCGCCATCGACCTCTTCGAGATCAACGAGGCCTTCGCCGCCGTCGGTCTGGCTTCGGTGGACGACCTCGGGATCGACGAGAACAACGTCAACGTGAACGGGGGAGCCATCGCCCTCGGGCACCCGGTCGGCATGTCCGGAGCACGCGTGGCGCTCAGCGGCGCTGCTCGAGCTGCGCCGGCGTGGCCAGTCGACCGCAGCCGTCGCGCTGTGCGGCGGCGGCGGCCAGGGTGACGCCGCCATCCTCAGCAGCCTGGCCTGATCCGAACGGGATCCCTATCCCTATCCCTGTCCCTATCCCTCAGCCGTAGGGCGGCACCATCAGGGTGACGAGGGTGGCCCCGCCCCGGTCCACGTCCTTCCAGTCGCCGGTCTTGAAGGTGTAGACCGCGAGCGCGCAGGTCGGGAAGCCGCTGCGTGTCGCCAGCTCGATCCCCTTCTCGTCACGGGGCGAGAGCAGCGCGCGCGAGAGGCTGTGGGCCGTCGGGTTGTGGCCGACGACCATGGCCGCCGAGACGTCGTCGGGCAGCCGCTGCAATGCCTCCACGACCTCGTCGGGATCGGCCCCGTACAGATCCGCCTCGTAGCGCTGCTCGGGCGGGTCCGCCATCTCGGCCAGTACGAAGTCGGCCGTGGCCCTGGTGCGGGCGGCCGGCGAGACCAGCGCCACCGTCGGCCGGGGCGTCTTCGAGAGCGGTCGGCCCAGTCCCTCTCCTTTCCCGGCGAAGAGCCGGCCGAGCGCCTTCGCATCCCGCCGCCCACGTGGCGCCAGCACGCGGTCGAAGTCGGACCCACCAGGAGGAGGGTCGGTCACGGTCTTGGCGTGCCGGAGCAGCCAGACGGTGCGGCGGGCCGCGGCGGGAGCCATCAACCCAGGGCGAACGCCGAGTGCAGGAGACGCACGGCACGCTCGACGTCGTCCTCGGCCACGATGCAGGAGGTCCGGATAGTCGACGTCGAGATCATGTCGATGTTGATGTCGTCGTCGGCCAACGTCTCGAACATGGTCGCCGCGATGCCGGGGTGCGACTTCATGCCCACCCCGATCAGCGAGACCCGTGCCACGTCCGCGTCCGAGGTCACCCCGGAGGCACCCAGCTCGTCGGCATGCGCCTGCGCGGTCTCGACGGAGACGGCGAGGTCCGTCTTGGGCACCGTGAAGGAGATATCGGTGGAGCCGTGCAGGGATGTGTTCTGCACGATCATGTCCACGTTGATCGACTTGTCGGCAAGAGCCCGGAAGAGCCTGGCTGCCACGCCCGGTCGGTTCGGCACACCGCTGACGGTGACCTTTGCCTCCGAGGTGTCGTGGGTCACGGCAGTGACGACTGCTTCTTCCATGTCGGCATCCTCCTCGACCACCCAGGTTCCCGGTTCCCAGGTGAAGCTGCTGCGAACATGCAGCGGGACGTTGTGGTTCCGTGCGAACTCGACGGCGCGCAACATCAGCACGCGACCACCGGTTGCCGCCATCTCGAGCATCTCCTCGAACGAGATCCGGTTGATCCGGTGCGCCTCGGGCACGATGCGGGGATCAGCCGTGAACACCCCGGTCACGTCGGTGTAGATCTCGCACACGTCGGCGTCCAGCACGGCGGCCAGCGCGACCGCAGTGGCGTCAGAGCCCCCGCGTCCGAGGGTCGTGATCTCCCGCTGCTCTGACACTCCTTGGAACCCGGCCACCACCGGCACTTTGCCCGCCGCGAGCGCGTCGCGGACCCGCTCGCCCCGCACCTCGAGGATCTTCGCCCGGGTGTGGTCGTTGTCGGTGATGATGCCGACCTGGCTTCCGGTCAGCGACGCCGCCTCGATCCCAAGCTCGGCCAACGCCATGCACAACAGCGCCATGGAGATGCGCTCGCCCGTGCTGACCAGCATGTCGTACTCGCGTGGGGGCTGGACGCTGCTCACGGAGTTCGCCAGGTGGATGAGCTCGTCGGTCGTCTTCCCCATGGCGCTCACCACGGCGACCACGTCCGATCCCTGGCGGCGCGTGCGCGCGACGTGATCCGCGACGGCGCGGATGCGGTCCGCGTCGCCGACCGAGGTTCCACCGAACTTCTGCACGACCAGGGGCATTCGCCAGGAGGCTACTTACCGCGTTACCCACGTTGCCCACGCACCACCACTCCCCGGCCACTCCCCGGCCACTCCCCAGCCACTGCCCGGCCACTGCCCGGCCACTGCCCGGCCGCTGCTGCCCGGGCCGCAACTGCGCGGGCCACCGCTCCGCAGCTGCTGCTCGGCCGCCCGCCCCCGGGCACCTGGGGGCGCCCGGGCCCTAGTCGGCCCGAGGGCGACACGAGGTACCACCGGGGATTGGATATGGTCGCGGGCCGTGCCCAGCGACAAGAGAGCCCGCCAGCGCGCGGCCCGACAGGCCCGTCTCGAGGCCGAGGCCAAGCGTCAGAAGCAACGCAGACAGGTCCGCAACGGTGTCATCGTGGTGGTCGTCATCGGCGCCGTCATCGGCCTGGTCTTCCTGTTGACCAACAACAACAACAACAAGAGCCAGGCCTCGTCGAAGAGCTCGACCACCACCTCGACGACGACGGCGACCAAGGCCCACGACGCCGAGCTCCAGGTGAAGGCGAACTCCACCGCGGTCGCCGCAGGCTGCCCCGCCAGCACGAAGACCCGGGTCAACAACCTGTCCTGGTCCGCGGCGCCAGCCATGGCGATCGACACTTCGAAGACCTACACGGCGACGGTCAAGACCACGACCGGGACCTTCGTGATCACGCTCGATGCGAAGACGGCGCCCAAGACGGTCAACAATTTCGTGTTCCTGGCCCAGCACGACTTCTACCACTGCGTGCTCTTCCACCGGGTCATCCCGAACTTCATGGACCAGACGGGCGACCCGACGGGCACCGGCACTGGCGGCCCGGGCTACACCATTCCGGACGAGAACCCGGCCAAGGCCTCCACCGCCAACCAGCAGTACCCGGTCGGGTCCGTCGCCATGGCCAACACCGGGCAACCGAACTCGGGTGGCAGCCAGTGGTTCATCGTCGCCGGTCCCCAGGGCGAGAGCCTCCCGAACAGCTACGCCCTGTTCGGGCAGGTCACCTCGGGCATCAACGTCATCCAGACCATCAACCAGCAAGGTTCCACCGCCGGCGTCCCGCCCGACGTGACGCAGCGGATTCTCTCCATCACCATCGCCAGCACATAGGAGGGCGACCATGGCCACCCCGAACCCGCCGGCCGCCGACGGCTCGAGCCCCCAGCAGCGCAAATTCGACGAAGAGCCGCCGATGATCATCGATTCGGACAAGCGCTACGTGGCCACCATGACCACCTCGCACGGCACGATGGTGATCGCGCTCGACCCCCTGGCGGCGCCGAAGGCGGTCAACAGCTTCGTCTTCCTGTCGAGGTACCACTACTACGACGGCATCGTCTTCCACCGCGTCATCCCGGGATTCGTCCTCCAGGGCGGGGACCCCACCGGCACGGGTTCGGGTGGTCCGGGGTACCGCTTCGCCGACGAGCTCCCGGCGGCCGGCCGCTACAAGGTCGGATCCCTGGCGATGGCCAACGCCGGGCCCAATACCAACGGCAGTCAGTTCTTCGTCATCAGTGGTCCCGATGGGGAGCGGCTGCCACCGCTGTACTCGCTCTTCGGTGAGGTTGTGAGCGGCCACGACGTCATCGCCACCATCGACGCGGTGGGCACCCGCTCCGGCTCGCCAACCGACAAAGTGGTGATCCAGAGCGTGACCGTCGAAGAGAAGGACGACTGACAGAGAAGGACGTACTGAGTCAGCGCGCTCAGCCCTGAAGGAGGCCCAGCCCGGTCGCCGGCGCCCCGGCGACGAAGACGGCGGGCTCCCCGGCCCCCTCCGAGCGCCAGGTCCCGTCGGGATCGCGGATGAGCGCCGTGCGATCCGGCAGCGCGACGACCGGCAGCGACACGGGGGCCATGGCCACGGTCCGCTCGAGCTTCTGCCCGTGGGCGTCGTCGTGCTCGTCCCCGAAGTGGGGGACGACGGCGAGGTTGTCCACCAGGCCCAGGCCGAGGGTGAGCGCCCCACCGCGCGGGTCGACCATGGGGTCGGTCAGTGCCATGGCACCTGCGCCCGCTCCGGCCACCACGGCCCCGTCCTCCCACGCCTGGCGCAGCGCATCGAAGACGGCCGAGCGCTTCAGGACGGCGCGCAGGTGCAGCGGCGAGCCCCCGGCGAGATACACGAACCGCGCTCCCGCCACGGCTGCAGCCATGCCCCGGTCCTCGGCCGACGGCCGGTCCACGACCATCAGCCCCTCGACCTGTCCACCCAGGGGGGCGAACCACTCGGCCGCCCGCAGGACCGCACGCTCGGGGTGCTGATAGGCCGCCGCCGTGGGGAGGATCACGACGTCAGGACCGCCCGACGCGGCCAGCAGGCCGGCGTCGAAGC
The DNA here is from genome assembly GCA_963824445.1 of uncultured Acidimicrobiaceae bacterium. Lineage (GTDB taxonomy): Bacteria > Actinomycetota > Acidimicrobiia > Acidimicrobiales > RAAP-2 > Bog-473. The sequence goes on from CAWGPG010000010.1 coordinate 169,608, forward strand.
TGCACCCCTCGGTCCACTCGCCGCCTCCGACCAGGGCCAAGGTGCCGCGTCTGCTCATGCGCCACTCTTGCATGCTCGAGTGCTCCCTTCGGCCGAGGCTGCCGCCCCCGCGGTCCTGGTTACCGGCCAGTAAGCTCTCGGCCCATGTCGATCACACGGGTAGGAATCGTCGGTTCGGGGATCATGGGCTCGGGCATCGCCGAGGTGGCGGCCGCTTCGGGTATGGAGGTGGTCCTGCGCAGCCGGAGCCAGGCGGGCGCCGACGCCATGGTGGCCGGGCTCGAACGATCCCTGGACAAGCAGGTGGCCAAGGAGAAGAGGACCCAGGCCGACGCCGACGCCGTTCGCGGCCGGGTGCGCGCCACCACCCACCTCGGCGAGCTGGTCGACGTCGATCTCGTCATCGAATCGGTGGTCGAGGACCTGGCGATCAAGAAGGACCTCTTCGCCGAGCTCGACAGCATCTGCAAGCCGGACACCATCCTCGCCACCAACACCTCCACCCTGCCGGTCGTCGAGATGGCCATGGCGACGGAGCGGCCCGACCTCGTGTGCGGCATCCACTTCTTCAACCCGGCGCCCGCCATGTCCCTGGTCGAAGTGGTGCGCCCCATCACCGCCGGCGACGCCACGGTCGAGGCCGCGCTTGGGTTCGCGGCCGACTGCGGCAAGGAGCCGGTCGAGGTCAAGGACCAGGCCGGCTTCATCGTCAACGCGTTGCTCTTCCCCTACCTCAACAACGCCGTTCGGCTCATGGAGCTCGGGGTCGGCACCACGGAGGGCATCGACACCGCCATGAAGGGCGGTTGCGGCTTCCCGATGGGCCCGTTCGCGCTCTTGGACCTGGTCGGACTCGATACGTCGCTCGCCATCCTCGACGCCCTTTACGACGAGTACCGCGACCCCAACTACGCTGCCGTCCCCCTGCTGCGCCGTCTGGTGGCGTCGGGTCAGCTCGGCCGCAAGACGAAGAAGGGCTTCTACGACTACGACCGCTGACCGGCGGAACCGGCAGAACCGGCGGAACCGGCAGAACGCCCAGAACGGGCGCATCCTGCATCCACGGGCGCAACCTGCGTCAACGGGTCAACGGGCCAACAGGCAGAATGATGGCGGCGCCCCCAAGTCGGGAGGAGAGAGGGATGGCCAGCGACTCGCCGCGTGACGCGCCCTGGGTGATGCGCACCTACTCGGGCCATTCCACCGCACGCGCCTCGAACGAGCTGTACCGCACCAACTTGGCCAAGGGTCAGACCGGCCTCTCCATCGCGTTCGACCTCCCGACCCAGACTGGATACGACCCCGACGCACCCGAGGCCGCGGGCGAGGTCGGCAAGGTCGGCGTCCCCGTCGCCCACCTCGGGCACATGGAGGAGTTGCTCTACCGGATCCCCGTGGCCGAGATGAACACGTCCATGACGATCAACGCCACCGCGGCCTGGTTGCTCGGCCTCTACGTGGCGCACGCCGAGGACCGTGGCATCGATCCGACGCTCCTGGCCGGGACGACGCAGAACGACATCGTCAAGGAGTACCTGAGCCGCGGGACCTACATCTTTCCGCCGGAGCCCAGCCTTCGCTTGACCGTCGACACCATCGCGTACACGGTGCGCCACGCGCCTCGTTGGAACCCGATCAACGTGTGCAGCTACCACCTCCAGGAGGCCGGCGCGACCCCGGTCCAAGAGGTGGCCTACGCGCTGGCCACGGCCATCGGAGTGCTCGACGGCGTGCGCCATTCGGGCAAGGTGGACCCGGGCGAGCTGCCCGCCGTGGTGGGCCGCATCAGCTTCTTCGTCAACTCCAGCGTTCGGTTCGTGGAGGAGACCTGCAAGATGCGCGCCTTCACCCAACTCTGGGACCGCATCTGCCGCGAGCGCTACGGCGTCGATGATCCCAAGCTGCGTCGTTTCCGCTATGGGGTGCAGGTGAATTCGCTCGGTCTGACCGAGCAGCAGCCGGAGAACAACGTGCAGCGCATCGTGCTCGAGTCTCTCGGCGTGACGCTGTCGAAGCGCGCCCGGGCCCGGGCCATGCAGCTGCCGGCGTGGAACGAGGCGCTCGGGCTGCCCCGGCCCTGGGACCAGCAATGGTCGCTGCGCATGCAGCAGGTGCTGGCCTTCGAGTCCGACCTGCTCGAGTACGACGACATCTTCGACGGTTCGCACGTGATCGAGGCCAAGACGGCGAGCTGGCCGACGCGGCCTGGGAGGAGCTCGCAGACGTGGAGGCGCTCGGAGGCGCCTTCGCCGCCATCGACGAGCTCAAGCGGCGTCTCGTACGCAGCCAGGTCGAGCGATTGCGCCGCATCGAGTCGGGCGAGCAGACAGTGGTCGGCGTCAACTGCTTCACGGAGACCACACCCTCGCCGCTGACCGGGGACGGCGAAATCGAGAACATCCTCAAGGTCGACCACCGCGTCGAGGCGGAGCAGATCGCCGACGTCGAGCGCTGGCGTTCCCGTCGCGACGCCGCGGCAGTCACGCGCACCCTCGACGAGCTCCGCCGGGTGGCGGCCGACTACGGGCCCGATTCCAACGTCATGGCGGCCACCATCGCCCTGGCCCACGCCGGGGGCACCACGGGGGAGTGGGCTGGTGCGCTCCGCGAGGTTTTCGGCGAGTTCCGGGCCCCGACCGGCGTGAGCGGTGGGGTGGGCCGGCGCGGGGAGGAGCTCTCCGCCGTCCGGCTCCGGATCGGTGCCCTGGCCGAGCGCACGGGCGGGCCGCCCCGGCTGCTGGTGGCCAAACCCGGCCTCGACGGCCACTCCAACGGGGCCGAGCAGATCGCGGTGGCGGCGCGCGACGCCGGCTTCGAGGTCGTCTACCAGGGCATCAGGCTGACCCCGGAACAGATCGTGGCCGTTGCCGCGACGAGGACGTCGACATCGTCGGCCTGTCCATCCTCTCGGGATCGCATCTCGAGCTGGTGCCCGACATCCTCGACCGCCTCCGCGCTTCAGGCAGTACCGCAGCTGTGGTGGTGGGCGGCATCATCCCGCCCGACGACGCCGAGCTGCTCGTCGGCAAGGGCGTGGCCGCGATCTACACACCGAAGGATTTCGCCCTCGGGCACATCATGGAGGATCTGGCCGCGCTGGCCGAGCGCCGAGCGCGACGCCGCCACTCACGGGTGAGGCGGGCCATCTCCCGCCAGGTGACCGGCACCGCTCCGAGCGCGATGGCACGCTGGCGCAGCGCCTCGGGCAGGTCATAGTGGTCGAGGGCCGCAGAGCGGCGGTGGCGCTGGTAGCCCCGGGGCGGGATGCCGAGAGCGGCGGCCATGGCGTGAAGCTCCTCGGGGTCGTCGGCGAGGAGGTGCGACCAGCGGTCGCTCCGGTCCGCAGGTGGCCGCGCTGGCGCCAGTCGTCGACGTAGACGGTCAGCGGCTCGCCCAGGGCCGGTCACGGCGCAGCGGCGTCGGCTTCATCCACCAACGGCCGGAGAACCGCCAGGCGTATGCGCCGGATCGTGCTCGTCGGCTGGTGCGGGACGGGGCCAGGCCAGCTGGACTGCGGCGGCGATGGCGGCGAGCACGGCCGGGTCGGGTTCGGGCCGTGGTCGCAGCCCCAGCTCGTCGCGTCGGTCGTCACGCGTCCGTCGTCACAGGGGGACGTTGCCGTGCTTGCGCCGTGGTAGCTCCTCGCGTTTGGAGGCGAGGATGTCGAGGCCCCGGCAGATGACCGTGCGTGTGTCGGCCGGCGAGATCACGTCGTCGATGTAGCCCCGCTCGGCCGCGATGTAGGGGTTGGCGTAGCGCTCGGTGTACTCGTCGATCAGCTCGGCCCGCCGGGTCACGGGATCGGTCGCCTCGGCCAGTTCCCGGCGGTAGACGATGTCCACCGCGCCGTTCGGCCCCATGACGGCCAGCTCGGCGGACGGCCACGCGAACGCCAGGTCCGCCCCGATCGACTTGGAGTTCATGACGACGTAGGCCCCGCCATAGGCCTTCCTCGTGATGATCTGGATCCGCGGCACTGTCGACTCGCAGTAGGCGTAGAGCAGCTTGGCCCCGTGACGGATGATCCCGCCGTACTCCTGGTCCGTGCCGGGCAGGAAACCGGGGACGTCGACGAACGTGAGGAGCGGGATGTTGAACGCGTCGCAGGTGCGCACGAAGCGCGACGCCTTCTCCGAGGAGTCGATGTCGAGCACCCCGGCGAGGACTGCCGGCTGGTTGCCGACGATCCCGACGACACGCCCGTTCATCCGAGCGAAGCCACACGTGATCGACATCGCCCAGTGGCGGTGCACTTCGAAGTACTCGCCGTCGTCGACGACCGCCGTGATGATCCGCTTCATGTCGTAGGGCTGGTTCGGCGAGGTGGGCAGGAAGTCCACGAGCTCGGGCAACGCACGGTCCGGCTCGTCGGAACCGAGCTCGACCGGTGGCTCCTCGAGGTTGTTCGACGGCAGGAACGAGAGGAGGTGACGGACGTCGTCGAGGCAGGCCTTCTCGTCGGGCGAGACGAACGTGGCCACACCCGACTTGGTGGCATGGCTCATGGCGCCTCCGAGCTCCTCGAGCGTGACGTCCTCTCCCGTCACTGTCTTCACGACGTCGGGGCCGGTGATGAACATGTGCGAGGTGCCCTGGACCATGAAGATGAAGTCGGTCATGGCGGGCGAGTACACCGCGCCCCGGCGCAGGGACCGAGGATCACGCTGATCTGGGGGATGACGCCGGACGCCGTCACGTTGCGGTGGAAGATGCCGCCGTAGGAGTGGAGCGAGACGACGCCCTCCTGGATGCGGGCGCCCGCTCCGTCATTGAGTCCGATCATCGGCACGCCGGTCGATGCAGCGAGGTCCATGACCTTGTGGATCTTCTCGGCGAAAACCTCGCCGAGAGCACCCCCGAAGACGGTGAAATCCTGGCTGAAGATGCAGACGCGCCGCCCGTCGACGGTGCCGAAGCCGGTCACGACGCCGTCGGTGTAAGGGCGGTTGTCCTCCAGTCCCATTCCGTGCGCCCGGTGACGGGCGAGCATGTCAAGCTCCTGGAAGGAACCCTCGTCGAGCAGGTAGTCGATGCGCTCGCGGGCCGTCATCTTGCCCTTGGCGTGATGACGCTCCACCGCCTTCTCGCTCCCGGCGTGGAGGGCTTCGTTCTTTCGTTCGGCGAGCTCGGCGAGGCGCTCGGACATGGAGTGTTCCATCCGGCCGAGGCTACCGGCCCTCGTGGCCGCCCCCGAATCGGGATCGAGCTGCCCCCGGGGCGCCTCCGAATCGGGATCGTGGCAGGTCGAGACCCCTCCTCGGGCTGCCCACCGGACGGTCGAGCGGCACGGCACCAGGGACCGCACCGTGACCGACGAAGGGCGCCTTCACCGGAGAGCGACGACGGACGTCACCGGGAATGGAGAGCGCCCGTCCGTAGGAGTGCGGTTCGCCCCGAAGACCGCCCCGCGTACGGGTCGAGCCCATCGGACTGGTGCCATCAGGGCCGTGCCCACCGTCGGCCGGGCACAGGAGGCGCCGGGCACAGGAGGCGGGGACCACGCCGGAGTCACACGAGGGAGGAGATGGACTCGACCGCGCCTTCTCGCAGGCCAGGGCGTCGGGGCGGGTCAACCGCGATTGTCGACCCCCTGTTCAACCGCTATCATTGTCTTTCTGCCATGTGCGGCTTCGGCCGGCGCGGACCGGCGCAGCACATGGGACCAAATTCTTTCATTGAGAGGGAGCGCGTGCCCACGATCGCCCAGCTCGTCCGCAAGGGACGCCAGGCAAAAGTAACCAAGACCAAGACCCCCGCCCTGAAGGGCGCACCCCAGCGTCGGGGCGTCTGCACCCGCGTCTACACGACTACCCCGAAGAAGCCGAACTCGGCCCTGCGCAAGGTGGCCCGCGTCCGCCTGTCCTCGGGCGTCGAGATCACGGCCTACATCCCGGGGGTGGGCCACAACCTTCAGGAGCACTCCATCGTTCTCGTGCGCGGCGGCCGGGTGAAGGACCTGCCGGGCGTGCGCTACAAGGTCGTGCGCGGCGCGCTCGACACGTCGGGCGTGCGCGAGCGCAGCCAGGCTCGCAGCCGCTACGGCGCCAAGAAGGAGTCATAGCCGATGCCCCGCAACGGACCCGCCACTCGCCGGGAACTCGCCCCGGACCCCGTCTACCGTTCGGTCCTCGTGACCCAGGTGGTCAACAAGGTGCTCTCGCGCGGCAAGCGCACGCTGGCCGAGCGCATCGTCTACACCGCCCTGGAGCAGGTGCAGGAGAAGTCAGGGGGCGATCCCGTGTCGGCGCTCAAGCGCGCCGTCGAGAACACCCGGCCCGAGGTCGAGGTGAAGTCGCGCCGCGTCGGCGGTGCCACGTACCAGGTCCCTGTCGAGGTCCGTCCTCGCCGGGCGACGACGCTCGCCATCCGTTGGCTCACTACCTACGCGGGCCAGCGCCGCGAGAAGACCATGGCCGAGCGGCTGGCGGGTGAGATCCTCGACGCGTCGAACAGCATCGGCGCCTCGGTGAAGCGGCGGGAAGACATGCACAAGATGGCGGAGTCGAACCGCGCCTTCGCCCACTATCGCTGGTAGGACGGCCACCCATGGCTGACTCGACGCCATCCCGCGACTTTCCGCTGGCCCGTACCCGCAATATCGGGATCATGGCCCACATCGACGCGGGAAAGACCACCACGACCGAGCGCATCCTCTACTACACCGGCCGCAACTACAAGATCGGCGAGGTGCATGAGGGCGCCGCCACCATGGACTGGATGGTCCAGGAGCAGGAGCGCGGCATCACGATCACGTCAGCCGCGACGACGTGCTCGTGGCGCGACAACTGGATCAACATCATCGACACGCCCGGCCACGTGGACTTCACCGTCGAGGTGGAGCGCTCGTTGCGCGTCCTCGACGGCGCGGTGGCGGTCTTCGACGCCGTCGCTGGCGTGGAGCCTCAGACCGAGACGGTGTGGCGGCAGGCGAACAAGTACAACGTGCCCCGGATCTGCTTTGTCAACAAGATGGACCGCATCGGCGCCGACTTCGAGCGCACGGTGCAGATGATCCGAGACCGCCTCGACGCGCTGCCGGCCGTGATCCAGCTGCCGATCGGCGTCGAGTCCGAGTTCAAGGGCGTCGTCGACCTGCTCGAAGAGAAGGCGCTGGTGTGGTCGTCGGACATGGGCGAAGAGTGGGAGACCCTCGACATCCCCGGCGACATGGCTTCGGAGGTGGAGGACGCCCGCCACCAGCTCATCGACGTCGTCTCGAATTTCGACGACGTGATCATGGAGAAGTACCTGGCCGAGGAGCCGATCACGGCCGACGACCTGCGTCGGGCCCTGCGCACCGCCACGCTGGCCGCGGCGGTCGTGCCCGTCCTGTGCGGCTCGGCCTTCAAGAACAAGGGCGTCCAGCCCATGCTCGACGCCGTCATCGACTACCTCCCCAGCCCGCTCGATCTGCCCCCGACGCAGGGGCACAAGCCGGGCAAGCCGGACGAGATCGAGGAGCGCAAGGCGGACGACAGTGACGCCTTCTCCGCACTCGCCTTCAAGATCATGACCGACCCCTACGTCGGCAAGCTCACCTATATCCGCGTCTACTCGGGCACGCTGCCCAAGGGCGGGTCCATCCTCAACTCGACCAAGAACAAGAAGGAGAGGGTCGGCCGCATCCTCCAGATGCATGCCAACCACCGGGAGGACAAGGACGCCATCTACGCCGGCGACATCATGGCGGTGGTCGGGCTGAAGAACACGACGACGGGCGACACGCTGTGCGACTCGTCGCGCCCGATCGTGCTCGAGGCTCTCGAGTTCCCCGAGCCGGTCATCCACGTCGCCGTGGAGCCCAAGACGAAGGCAGACCAGGACAAGCTCTCGCGTGCCCTCTACGCGCTCTCGGAGGAGGACCCGACGTTCCGGGTGCGCTCCGACGAGGAGACGGGCCAAACGGTCATCTCGGGCATGGGCGAGCTGCACCTCGAGGTCCTCGTCGACCGCATGCTGCGCGAATTCTCGGTCGACGCCAACGTGGGCAAGCCCCAGGTGGCCTACCGCGAGACCATCCGCGACGCGGTCCACAAGGTGGAGGAGAAGTACGTCCGCCAGACCGGTGGTCGCGGCCAGTACGGCCACGTGGTCATCAGCGCCGAGCCGACCGGGCCCGGTGGTGGCTACGAGTTCATCGACAAGATCACCGGCGGCGCGATTCCCAAGGAGTACATCCCCTCCGTCGACGCCGGGATCCAAGAGGCGCTCACCTCGGGTGTGCTGGCCGGATACCCCACGGTCGACGTCCGGGTCACACTCACCTACGGCTCGTACCACGACGTGGACTCGTCGGAGATGGCCTTCAAGATCGCCGGGTCGATGGCGATCAAGAAAGCCCTCCGGGCGGCCCGCCCGGTTCTCCTCGAGCCGGTCATGGCGGTGACCGTGACGACACCCGAGGACTACGTGGGCGACGTGATGGGCGACCTCTCCTCGCGCCGGGGCCGGGTGGGCTTGATGGAGCAGCAGGGCACGAGCCAAGTGATCAACGCACACGTACCGTTGGCCGACATGTTCGGCTACGCTACCGACCTGCGTTCGCGCACCCAGGGTCGCGCCACGTACACGATGCAGTTCGATTCCTACAACGAGGTGCCCGAGTCGATCTCGAAGGAGATCATCGCCCGGGCCACCGGGGAGTAGGGCCGACAGGGACGGGTGGGCCGCCGGGGGCGGAGAACCCCGGGGCACACGCACAGATCGCAGCAATACAGATCGCAGCAATAACGAAGACGGGGGCCACGGTGTCCCCTTACGAGAGCAGGTAGGAGCGAGGCGATGGCCAAGCAGAAGTTCGAGCGCAACAAGCCCCACGTGAACGTCGGGACGATGGGCCATATCGACCACGGCAAGACGACCCTCACCGCGGCCATCACTCGTGTGCTGTCGGAGCGCAACCCCAACACCTCGTTCACCAAGTTCGATGACATCGACAAGGCGCCCGAGGAGAAGCAGCGCGGCATCACGATCACCATCGCCCACGTCGAGTACGAGACGGAGAAGCGTCACTACGCGCACGTCGACATGCCCGGCCACGCCGACTACATCAAGAACATGATCACCGGCGCGGCCCAGATCGACGGCGCCATCCTGGTGGTCTCGGCGGCCGACGGCCCGATGCCCCAGACTCGCGAGCACGTGCTCCTGGCCCGCCAGGTCGGCGTGCCCTACATCGTGGTGGCCCTCAACAAGGCCGACATGGTCGACGACGAGGAGCTGCTCGAGCTGGTCGAGATGGAGGTGCGCGAGCTCCTCAGCGCCTACGACTTCCCCGGAGAGGAAGTGCCGGTGGTCCGGGTCAGCGCCCTGAAGGCTCTGGAGGGCGACCCCGAGTGGAGCGAGAAGATCGTCGAGCTCATGGATGCCGTCGACGACTACATCCCCGAGCCCGAGCGCGACGTCGACAGGCCCTTCCTGATGCCGGTCGAGGACGTCATGTCGATCACCGGCCGTGGCACGGTCGTGACCGGCAAGGTGGAGCAGGGCATCATCAAGGTCGGCGAGGAGGTCGAGATCGTCGGCTTCCGCGACACGCAGAAGACCACGGTGACCGGCGTCGAGATGTTCCGCAAGCTCCTCGACCAGGGGCAGGCCGGTGACAACATCGGCGCCCTCTTGCGGGGGACCAAGAAGGAAGAGGTCGAGCGCGGCCAGGTGCTGACAAAGCCCGGTTCCATCACCCCGCACACCCAGTTCACTGCCGAGGTCTACGTGCTGGGCAAGGAGGAGGGCGGCCGCCACAAGCCGTTCTTCACCAACTACCGCCCGCAGTTCTACTTCCGGACCACCGACGTGACGGGCACCATCACGTTGCCCGAGGGCACCGAGATGGTCATGCCGAGCGACAACACGAAGATGACGGTCGAGCTGGGAAAGCCCATCGCCATGGACAAGGGCCTGCGCTTCGCCATCCGCGAGGGTGGCCGCACCGTCGCCTCCGGCGTGGTCGACGAGATCCTCAAGTAGTCCGAGCCAACCGAGAGCAGGCAACGAGACCATGGCCGACGGCCCGAAGCAGAAGATCCGGATCAGGCTCAAGGCCTATGACCACGAGATTCTCGACCAGTCGACCGAGAAGATCGTCCAGACGGTGCTGCGCACGCAGGCCAAGGTGCTGGGGCCCGTGCCCCTGCCCACGGACAAGCACCGCTACACGGTGATCCGCTCGCCGCACAAGTACAAGGACTCGCGGGAGCACTTCGAGATGCGGGTGCACAAGCGCCTGGTGGACATCGTCGAGCACACCCCCAAGACGGTCGACTCCCTGCAGCGGTTGGATCTGCCGGCGGGCGTGGACATCGAGATCAAGATCCAGACGGCGTAGCCGCCAATGGGGCCCGACCCCGGGCCTCTCAACTGCGCCTGGCGAAGGTGCCAGAGCGTGGTGTAACGTGGAAGGCCGCTCTTTTGGGCGGTCAAGCAAGGCTTCAGCGGCGCTCGCGGGCGTTGCGGACCAAGAGACGTGCGTGACCGCCGGCTCCGGCCGGAACCTCACGCCGAACCATTCGAGCGCTCCGCTCGGGATTCCCGGGCGGAGCGTTGGCGTGCTCAGGGGCTCCGCCCGGGCACAGGGAGAGGAAAGTGGCAAGCAAGGCGATCGTCGGCGAGAAGGTCGGCATGACCCAGGTCTGGGACGACCAGAACCGCGCCGTACCGGTGACGGTGCTGAAGGTCGCGCCCGTGCGCGTCGTGCAGATCAAGACGCCCGAGACCGACGGGTACTCCGCCCTGCAGGTGACCTGGGGGTTCCGCCGCTCGTCGACGCTGACCAAGCCGGAGCTCGGGCACTACTCCAAGGCCAGCGTCGCCCCGGGGCGCCGGCTGGTCGAGCTCCGGCTCGACAACGTCGGGGACTACACCGTGGGCCAGGAGCTGACCGCCGATCTGTGGGAGGCGGGTGAGCGCGTCGACGCGATCGCAGTGAGCAAGGGAAAGGGCTTCACCGGCGGGATGAAGCGCCACAATTTCCGTGGCCAGGGTGCGTCGCACGGCAATCACCGCAGCCACCGGGTGCCGGGCGCCATCGGCGCGTGCGCCACTCCCTCGAGAGTCTTCAAGGGAACGCGCATGGCAGGCCAACTGGGGGCGCAACAGGTCACCGCGTTGAACCTCGAGGTGATCAGCGCCGACGCCGACCGCCAGCTGGTGCTGGTGAAGGGCGCCGTACCTGGGTCCCGGGGCAGCGTGGTGGTGTTGCGCGACACGGTCAAGGCGGCGGCGAAGGCGGGAGGCAGACGATGACGGCCTCGGGCACGGTGCTGCGCAATCAGGTGAAGAAGACCCGGCCCGAGCCGGTCGTTCGTACGGCGATCCGCCGAAACGCCGGAGGTCACGATCTGGGCACGGTCGACCTGGACCCGTCCCTCTTCGGCTTGACGCCAAACCTCGCCGTCCTGCACCAGGTTGTGACCGCTCAGCTCGCGGCCGCCCGGGCGGGAACCCAGTCCACGAAGACGCGGGCGGAGGTCCGCGGCGGTGGCGCCAAGCCCTTCCGCCAAAAGGGCACGGGCCGCGCTCGGCAGGGAAGCACCCGCTCTCCGTCCATGACTGGCGGCGGCGTGGCCCTGGGACCCAAGCCCCGCAGCTATGCCCAGCACACACCGAAGAAGATGGTTCGCCTCGCGCTCCTCTCCGCTCTCAGCGACCGGGCCGAGATCGGCCGGATCTGCGTGATCGACGACTGGAAGATCGAAGAGCCGAGCACGAGAGACGCGGCAATCATCGTGCGCAAACTCAGGCTGGACGGGACCGTGCTCGTGGTGCTGACCGGCGATGAGCTCGACGTCGAGCGCTCGTTCGCCAACCTGCCCCGAGTCCAGACGACGACGTTCGCCCAACTCAGCGCACACGACGTCCTGCGGGCGGACTGGTTGCTCTTCTCCGACCTCACTGTTCCGAGGGTTGCCGGCCAATCCGAGGCGGGTGGCGAGGAGGCTTCGACGACCGAGGCGGATGAGCAGACCGAGTCGACCCAGTCCGACGCAACCGAGGCCAGGCCGAGACGGGCCGACACGAAGCCACCGAGTCCGCCGAGGCCGACACGATCACCGAGTCGGCGGAGGTCGAGACGGCCCCTGAGTCCGCCGAAGCGGAAATGGTCGAGGGAGACAGCACGAACGAGGAGGGCGACGCGGATGCGTGATGCCATGTCCGTGCTCATTCGCCCCGTCGTCTCCGAGAAGAGCTATGCGCTCATGGAGCAGAGCGTCTACGTCTTCATCATCGACCCCCGGGCCACCAAGGTCGACGTCCGCCACGCGGTCGAGCAGGCCTTCGGGGTGCGGGTGGCCAAGGTGAACACACTCAATCGCAAGGGGAAGGCGACGCGCAACCGACGCACCAACGTGAAGGGGCAGCGGCCGAACACGAAGCGCGCCATCGTGACGTTGCACCCCGACGACTCGATCGACCTGTTCGAGCGCTGATCAGGGGAACGTCATGCCACTTCGCTCACGAAAGCCCACCAGCCCCGGACGCCGGTTCCAGACGGTCTCGGACTTCTCCGAGATCACGCGGCGGAAGCCCGAGAAGTCACTCCTCGCGCCCAAGCCGCAGAGCGGCGGCCGCAACGCACTACGGCCGCAAGACCTCGCGGCACCGCGGCGGCGGCCACAAGCAGCAATACCGGATCGTCGACTTCCGGCGCAACAAGGACGGCATCCCGGCCCGGGTCGCCGCCATAGAGTACGACCCGAACCGCAACGCCCGCATCGCCCTGCTGCATTACGCCGACGGCGAGAAGCGATACATCCTCGCCCCGGCCGGGGTGAAGGTGGACGACCGCCTGCAAAGCGGCCAGGGCGCCGACATCCGTCCGGGCAACGCGCTGCCGTTGCGCTACATCCCGGTGGGCTCCACCATCCACAACGTCGAGCTGCGCCCAGGAGGCGGAGGCAAGATGGCCCGCGGGGCCGGCATGAGCGTGCAACTCGTCGCCAAGGAGGGCGTCTTTGCAACGTTGCGTTTGCCCTCGACCGAGATGCGCCGTGTCTCCATCGACTGCCGGGCCACCCTCGGCGTCGTCGGCAACGCAGAGGCCGAGCTCGTCAAGGTGGGCAAGGCCGGGCGCAACCGCTGGAAGGGCAAGCGCCCTCAGACCCGCGGCGTGGCCATGAACCCCGTCGACCACCCGCTCGGTGGCGGTGAGGGGAAGTCTTCGGGTGGTCGCCACCCGGTGTCGCCTTGGGGCAAGCCCGAGGGCCGCACCCGAGCGCGCAACAAGAAGTCGAACGCCATGATCGTCCGCCGGCGCCGCACCCGCGGGGCTCGGCGCTAGGCGAGGGGTTGAGGAAGCATGCCGCGTAGCTTGAAGAAGGGTCCGTTTGTCGACGACCACCTGTTGAAGAAGGTGGACGTCCTCAACGCGAGTGGCGACAAGAAGGTCATCAAGACCTGGTCCCGCCGCTCGACGATCATCCCCGACATGGTCGGGCACACCATCGCCGTGCACGACGGAAGGCGTCACGTGCCTGTCTACGTGACCGAGTCCATGGTCGGCCACAAGCTGGGAGAGTTCGCACCGACGCGGACCTTCCGCTACCACGCCGGCCAGGAGCGGGGCGCACGGCGATGACCGGTCCCAAGACCAACGAGCGACCGGGGACGCGGGCCGTGCACCGCTACTGCGGCATGTCGGCCTCCAAAGCGCGACAGGTGCTCGACCTGATCCGGGGCACGGACGTGCAGCGGGCGGCCGAGATCCTCAACGGCACTGAGCGCGAGGCGGCCGAGGTCATCGGCAAGGTGCTCAGCTCGGCTGTCGCCAACGCGGCCCACAACGACCAGCAGAATCCAGAGGAGCTCTACGTCTCGGCGTGCTTCGCCGACGAGGGCGCAACCATGCGGCGCTGGCGTCCCCGCTCGCGGTCGAGCCACGCGCATCCGCAAGCGCACGTGCCACATCACCATCGTCGTGAGCCGGCTGCCGGCCGACCAGCTGGCGTTGCGCCGGGCGCGGATGGAGGCGGTGAGCGCCAACCGTTCCCGCCGGGTCGACGCCTCTCGCCGGCGGCGCCGACCTCTCGGGCCGACTGTCGAGGCGTCGTGCCGCCCAGGCCGAGGCTGCCGCGACGGCCGCCGCTGCGGCGGAGGCGGAAGAGGCGGCGGAAGAGGAAGAGGCCATTGCGGCACCGGGCGACACCGCCGCAACCGACGAGTCCGGCGATGAGGCGGCTGCCACGACGGACGTGGTCGATACGGAGCCGGCGGATGCTGACGCGGAGGCGGGTGCCGACGTCATCGACGAGGACGGCCCGGACGAGGCCGCCGAGACCGAGGAGAAGGGCGAGTAGATGGGCCAGAAGGTAAACCCCTACGGGTTCCGCCTCGGGATCACCACCGACTGGAAGTCACGTTGGTTCGAGGAGCGGCACTACAAGGACTTCGTCGTCGAGGACTGGAAGATCCGCGACTACTTGATGCGCCAGCTCGAGGCCGCGGCCGTCAGTCGTATCGAGGTCGAGCGCACGCGCGACCGCCTGCGCGTCGACATCCACACTGCCCGCCCGGGCATCGTGATCGGTCGGCGCGGCGCCGAAGCGGATCGCCTCAAGAAGAAGCTCGAAGAGATCACCGGTCTCCAGAACCGTATCCAGCTCAACATCCAGGAGATCAAGCAGCCTGAGCTCGACGCCGCACTGATCGCCCAGGGCATCTGCGACCAGCTGGTGCGCCGCGTCGCCTTCCGCCGTGCGATGAAGCGGGCCATCCAGACGGTGCAGAAAGCCGGGGCCCAAGGGATCAAGGTGCAGTGCTCCGGCCGGCTCGGAGGTTCGGAGATGTCGCGCAAGGAGCAGTACCGCGAGGGCAGAGTCCCCCTGCACACGCTCCGCGCCGACATCGACTACGGCTTCCGCGAGGCCCGCACCACCTCGGGTCGCGTCGGCGTGAAGGTCTGGATCTACAAGGGAGACATCCTGCCGTACAAGGTCTCCATCGAGGACAAGATCACCCGAGAGGCCGCCATGGCGGTGGGGGAGACCTCCGGTCAGAGCACGCCGCGCCGCCTCATCACCGCGGGGGGCGGTCGCCGACGGGCCGAAGATTTCGAGACGGTCGAGCCCGCCGAGACGGACGAGCCCGCCGAGACGGACGAAACGGGCGAGACGGGCGAAACGGGCGTGCCCGCTCCGACTGGCGCGGACACCGAGGTCGAGGTCGAGGTGGAGGTCGAGGGAGGCGAGACCGAGACCGAGGACCGAGACCGAGACGCCGGTGGCCGACCTGTTGCCCCAGCCGACCGAGATAGACGACCTGGAGCGCCAGCTCAACCGCGACGAGGAGATGGAGCGTCAGCATCACGAGCACCACGAGGCCCCGCACTTCCGCCGGGAGTCCGACTGACATGTTGATGCCAAAGAAGGTCAAGCACCGCAAGACCCAGCGCGGCCGCCTCACGGGCGCGGCCAAGGGCGGTACGTCGGTCGCCTTCGGAGACTTCGGCATCCAGGCGATCGAGCCCGGGTGGCTCACGGCGCGCCAGATCGAGGCAGCACGAATCGCGATGACCCGCCACGTCCGACGGGGCGGGAAGGTCTGGATCCGGGTGTTCCCGGACAAGCCGATCACTCACAAGCCGGCCGAGACCCGTATGGGGTCGGGCAAAGGCAACCCCGAGCTCTGGGTCGCGGTCGTGCACCCTGGGCGTGTGCTCTTCGAGCTGGCGGGTGTCGACGAGCCGCTGGCCCGCGCCGCCATGGAGCGTGCCATTCAGAAGCTGCCGTTCAAGGCCCGCTTCGTGGTGCGGCCCGGCACCCATGGTCACGCCGAGGTGACGGTCTGATGCGCGCGCACGACCTCGCCATGCTGACGGGCGACGAGTTGGCCGCCCGCCTCGGAGACTCGCGACGGGAGCTGTTCAATCTGCGCTTCCAGCTGGCCACGGGCCAGCTCGACAACCCGTCGCGCGTCGGGTATGTGCGACGCGACGTGGCGCGCATGCTGACCGTGCTGCGCACCCGCGAGATCCTCGAGGCAGAGGGTGCCTATGTCGCCCCCACCGCGGCGGAGCACGAGGCCGCCCAGGCCGCCTTGGCCGCGGAGGACGCCGCTGTGGCCGAGAAGGCCGAGGCCCGCCGTGCCTCCGCCGAGGCGGAGGCGCCCCCAGGCGAGGAGGGGGATCTCGACCACTTCGAAGAGCACGACGAGGACATGGATGACGTCGATGACATCGATGACATCGACGACATCGACGACATCGACGACGAGACAGAGGAAGAGGCCTGATGGCCGACGAGAACCCACAGGACCAAGAGGCCACTCCGACCCCGGCCGGGAACGCTGAAGCTGACGCGGACGCGGTCGAAGCGGCTCACGACGCCGCTCGCGCTCGAGGCCGTCCAGACCGAGGCCGCGTCCGAGCTGGCCGCGCCCGACACCGCCGCAACGGCCGCCCAGCCGGAGGCCGAGCCGGAGTCGGAGCGGGAGCCCGCGCCCGACATCGCCGCAACGGCCGCCCAACCTCAGCCCGCGCCTCAGCCCGCGCCTCAGCCCGCGCGCCGCGCCAACGCCTGAGCCCGAGTCCGACCGCCCGCGGCTGAACCGGCGCAAGGTGCGAGAGGGCATCGTCGTCTCCGACGGCATGCAGGCGACGGTCGTCGTGGCCGTGATCGAACGGGTGCGCCACCCCAGGTACGGGAAGACGGTGCAGCGCACG
Source organism: uncultured Acidimicrobiaceae bacterium (assembly GCA_963824445.1). Taxonomy (GTDB): domain Bacteria; phylum Actinomycetota; class Acidimicrobiia; order Acidimicrobiales; family RAAP-2; genus Bog-473. The sequence goes on from CAWGPG010000010.1 coordinate 186,265, forward strand.
AAGAGGCTCTACGTGCACGACGCCGAGGACACGGCCAAGGTGGGCGACCGTGTGCGGGTCCAGGAGACCCGTCCGCTGTCGAAGCTCAAGCGCTGGCGTCTGACCGAAGTGGTGGAGCGGGCCCGATGATTCAGCAGGAGTCGCGGCTCCGCGTCGCGGACAACTCGGGCGCTCGCGAGGTGCTCTGCATCCGCGTGCTCGGGGATCGCGGCGGCGTTACGCCAGCATCGGGGACATCTTCGTGGCCACCGTCAAGGACGCCATTCCCGGCGCCGCCGTGAAGAAGGGTGACGTCGTCAAGTGCGTCGTCGTCCGTACCAAGAAGGAGAAGCGCCGCCCCGACGGGAGCTACATCCGCTTCGACGAGAACGCGGCGGTGCTCATCAACGACCAGCAGCAGCCGCGCGGCACCCGCATCTTCGGGCCGGTCGGCCGCGAGCTGCGGGACAAGAGGTTCATGCGCATCGTGTCGCTGGCCCCGGAGGTGTTGTGATGCGGATCCACAAGGGAGACCAGGTGATCGTCCTGTCCGGCAAGGACAAGGGCCGCCGCGCCGAGGTGGTGCGCGCCATCCCCAGCCGCGACAGGGTGATCCTCGAGGGCGTCAACGTGGCCAAGCGCCACCAGAAACCGACCCGGGCCACCCAGCAGGGCGGCATCATCGACAAGTTCGTGCCCATCCACGTCTCCACCGTGGCCGTGGTGTGCAAGGCCTGCAACCAGCCCACACGCATCGGGTATCGCTTCGAGTCCGACGGCGAGAAGGTGCGCACCTGCAAGAAGTGCGGGGCGGACCTGTGAGCGCGACGGACACCACGAGCGCGCCGGCGCGCCCCCGGCTCAAGGAGCGATACCTGAGCGAGCTGAGGGATCGGCTGAAGGACGAACTCGGCCTGGGCAACGTCATGGAGGTCCCGCGGCTCGAGAAGATCGTCGTCAACATGGGCGTGGGCCGCGCCACGCAGCAGGCGTCGCTCATTGAGGGCGCCCAGCGCGACCTCCAGGTGATCACCGGTCAGAAGCCGGTGGTGACGCGGGCCAAGAAGTCCATCGCCGGATTCAAGCTGCGCGAGGGCCAGACCATCGGGGTCAAGGCCACGCTGCGCGGCGACCGTGCCTGGGAGTTCTTCGACCGGCTTCTCAGCCCTGGCCATCCCCCGCATCCGCGACTTCCGCGGCCTGTCACCGCGCGCCTTCGACGGGCACGGGAACTACACCTTCGGGGTGACCGAGCAGCTGATCTTCCCCGAGGTCGACTACGACAAGATCGACACCACCCGCGGCATGGACATCACCATCGTCACAACCGCACGCACCAACGAGGAGGGCCGGGCGTTCCTGTCGGCATTCGGCTTTCCGTTCCGACAGGAGACCCGCTAACACCATGGCGAAAAAGGCTTTGATCGAGAAGCAGCAGCGCACCCCCAAGTTCAAGGTCCGGGCGATACACCCGGTGCCAGCGATGTGGGCGGCCCAAGGCCGTCTACCGCAAGTTCGGGCTCTGCCGAATCTGCTTGCGCGTCATGGTGCACGCCGGCGAGGTCCCGGGCGTGACGAAGGCGAGCTGGTAGGCGACCATGACCATGACCGACCCCATCGCGGACATGCTGACCCGCATCCGCAACGCCAACTCGGCCATGTTCGACTCGGTGCGCATGCCTGGCTCCAAGCTCAAGGAGTCGCTGGCGTCCGTGCTCGAGCGGGAGGGTTTCATCGCCGGCTATTCGGTCGAACCCAACGTGGGCAAGCCTGGAACCACCCTTGAGATCAAGATGAAGTACTCCGTCGACCGCACCCGCACCATCGCCGGCATCCGCCGTGTCTCCAAGCCGGGTCTGCGCATCTACGCCCGAGCCGACGGCATGCCCCGCGTGCTCGGCGGCATGGGGGTGGCCGTGCGTCTCGACCAGCCAGGGCTTGTTGACCGATAGAGAGGCGCGTCGCAAGCACTTGGGCGGGGAGGTGCTCTGCCATGTCTGGTAGTGGTAGCGCAGGAAGGGAGGCCTGATGTCGCGCATCGGCCGATCGCCGATTCCCGTTCCGTCGAACGTGACGGTGACCTTGAACGGCGACAACGTCAGCGTCAAGGGGCCTCAGGGCACCCTGGAGCGCCGCCTGCCCCAGGGCATCACCATCACTCAGGAGGGCGACACGCTGGTGGTCAGCCGTCCCGACGACGAGCGCCGGCACCGCGCCTTGCACGGGCTGTCGCGCTCTCTCGTCGCCAACATGGTCTCGGGCGTCACCGAGGGCTTCACCAAGGAGCTCGAGATCGTCGGCGTCGGTTACCGCGCCACGGCGAAGGGACCCGATGCCGTGGAGTTCGCCCTCGGGTTCTCTCACCCGGTCCAGGTGGACGCGCCGGAAGGCATCACCTTCGAGGTCCCGGTGCCGACACGAGTGATCGTGAAGGGCATCGACAAGGAGACGGTCGGGCAGGTCGCCGGCGGACATCCGCAAGCTGCGCAAGCCCGAGCCCTACAAGGGCAAGGGTGTTCGCTACGCCGGCGAGCGAGTGATGCGCAAGGCCGGAAAGGCAGCGAAGTAGATGGCACGCACGAGTGATCGGGATCGGCTGCGCGTTCGACGCCACGCCCGGGTCCGCAACAAGGTCACCGGCACGCCGGAGCGCCCGCGCCTGGCTGTCCACCGGTCCAACCGCCACATCTCGGCCCAGCTCATCGACGATACGAACGGACACACCCTGGTCGCGGCGTCCTCGGTCGATCCCGACCTTCGTGGGTCCCTGGGTCGCAGCGGCGGCGGTAACGTGACGGGGGCCGAATCGGTGGGCCGCCTGCTCGGGTCGAGGGCCAAGGCAGCCGGCATCACCAAGGTGGTCTTCGACCGTGGGGGCTTCGTCTACCACGGGCGTGTCGCCGTCCTGGCCGACGCGGCACGGGCCGAGGGACTGGAGTTCTGAGCATGGCAGACACGCAGTACGAAGAGCGAACCATCTCGGTCAACCGGGTGGCCAAGGTCGTCAAGGGCGGCCGCCGCTTCTCCTTCGCCGCCCTCATGGTGGTCGGCGACGGGAACGGCAAGGTCGGCCTGGGCTACGGCAAGGCCAAGGAGGCCGGGCTGGCCGTGCAAAAGGGCATCGAGGAGGCACGCAAGAACCTCTTCGACGTCCCGCTGGCCGGCAGCACCATCGTCCATCCGGTCATCGGCGAGAGCGGCGCGGGCCGGGTCCTGCTCAAGCCGGCGGCGCCCGGCACCGGCGTCATCGCCGGCGGCGCGGCGCGGCACATCCTCGAGATGGCGGGCATCCGCGACATCCTGTCCAAGTCGCTCGGGTCGTCCAACGGGATCAACGTCGCGCACGCCACCATCGCCGGCCTCAAGCAGCTGCGCCGGCCCGACGAGGTGGCCCGGCTGCGGGGGAAGGCCGCCGACGAGGTCACACCGGGCGGCGTGCTCCGCGCCTATCGGGAGCGAAAGCGCGAGAGCGAGCTCTACGCGACGGAGGCACGCTGACCATGGCCCCGGCGAAGTCGAGACGGCGCGAACGAGGGGCGACTGCTCGTCACCCAGACGCGCTCGGCCATCGGCACCAAACCCAAGCATCGCGGCACGTTGCGCGCGCTCGGATTGCGAGGGATCGGCCAGACCAACGACCTGCCCGACCGGCCGGAGATCCGCGGCATGATCGCCCGGGTGCCGCATTTGGTCCACGTTGAGGAGGTGGCGAAATGAAGTTGCACGACCTGGCCCCGCCTGCCGGCGCCACCAAGGCCAAGCGCCGCGTGGGGCGCGGCACGGGAGGCAAGGGCGGCAAGACGGCCGGCCGCGGTACCAAGGGCCTGAAGGCTCGCGGCACCGTCCCGCCCGGCTTCGAAGGCGGCCAGCTTCCCCTGATGCAGCGCATTCCCAAGCTGAAGGGATTCAAAAACCCGTTCCGGATCGCCTACACGCCGGTGAACCTCGGCGCGCTCGATGCGCTCGACACCGACGAGATCACCGTCGATTCCCTGGTCGAAGCCGGCCTGGTCCGTCCGAAGGCCCTGGTCAAGATCCTGGGCCAGGGTTCGCTGAGCCGGCCGGTGCGGGTCTCGGCCCATGCGTTCTCCCAGTCGGCCGCCGACGCGATCACGGCCGCCGGCGGTAGCGTCGAGCGGGTGCCTCTGCCCTACGCCCATGGGCGCCCGCCGGCCGCGGGCAACGCCCTCATGAACCGCTAGTGCCGACGATGCCGAATTCGGGCACGCACTGAGAGGAAGGGCATGCTCTCCCGGCTCGCCAACATCTTCAGGGTTCCCGACCTTCGCAACAAGGTCGTCTTCACTCTGGCCGTCATCGCCCTGTACCAGATCGGGGCGAACATCCCCGTGCCCGGGGTCAACTGGTCCCGCCTCCAGAGCCTGGAGAGCTCGGCGTCGTCCTCGGGCGTCCTCGGCTTCCTGAACCTCTTCAGCGGCGGCGCGCTGGTACGCCTGGCCGTCTTCGGCCTCGGCGTCATGCCCTACATCACCAGCTCCATCATCATCCAGCTGCTCTCCACGGTGATCCCCAAGCTCGAGGAGTGGCGCGACCAGGGCGCAGTCGGGCAGAAGAAGATCACCCAGACCACCCGGTACCTGACCGTGGCCCTGGCCGTCATGCAGTCCTCCGGCCTGGTGTACGCCTTCCACGGCCATGACGCCGCGCTGCTCGGAACCAGCGTCGACCTGATCCCGACCTTCAGCTGGCCTCTGGCCCTCTTCATGGTGCTGATCCTGACGGCAGGAACGGCCATGGTCATGTGGCTGGCCGAGTTGATCACCCAGCGCGGCATCGGTCAGGGCATGTCGATCCTGATCTTCGCCAACGTGGTGGCCGCCATCCCGACCGGCTTCAAGGCGATCTACGAGGAGGGGGGCACGGCCAAATTCACCGTGATCCTCCTCGTCTCACTCATCCTCCTGGTCGTCATCGTCTTCATGGACCAGGGGCAACGGCGGATCCCGGTGACCTTCGCCCGCCGAGTGGTGGGCCGGCGCATGTACGGCGGCAGCTCGACCTACATCCCACTCAAGGTGAACCAGTCCGGCGTGATCCCGATCATCTTCGCCAGCTCGGTCCTCTACATCCCGGTGTTGCTGTCCAACATCGTGCCGTGGAACTGGTTCCAGAACTTCGTGCGCAACAGCCTGACGCCGACCAGCTTCTTCTACATCTTGGCGTACTTCCTGTTGATCGTCCTGTTCACGTTCTTCTACGTCTACGTCGCGTTCGACCCCCACCAGCAGGCGGACCTCATCCGCAAGCAGGGTGGGTTCGTGCCGGGCATCCGTCCCGGGCCGCCGACCGAGCGGTACTTCGCGCACATCCTCAGCAGGATCACGGTGGTCGGGGCCCTCTTCTTGGCGTCAGTGGCCGTCGTGCCCTCGCTCCTGATGGCGCTCTGGCACCTCAACCGCTTCCCCTTCTACGGGACCACTCTGCTGATCTCCGTCGGCGTCGCGCTCGAGACGATGCGCCAGATCGACAGCCAGCTGATGATGCGTAACTACGAGGGCTTCCTCAAGTAGGAACATCGTGATACCCGGGGTCAGGCTCGTGGTCCTCGGCAAACAGGGGGCCGGGAAGGGGACGCAGTGCGTCCGACTATCCCATCACTACGTGGTACCCCACGTCTCCACGGGGGACATGCTGCGCAGCGAGGTCAAGGGGCGCACGGACGTCGGCCGTCGCGCCCAGACGCTCATGGACCAGGGCGAGTTGATCTCCGACGAGCTGGTGATGGAGATGGTCGGTGGCCGCCTCTCCGAGCGCGACACCATGGGCCGCGGCTTCGTCCTCGACGGCTGCCCCCGGACGACCGGGCAGGCCGAGGTGCTCGAGAAGATCCTCGACCCCCATAACCTCGACCTGGTGGTCGACCTGCAGGTCCCGACCCACCTGGTCATGAAGCGCCTGGCGTCGCGCCGGCGTCTGCGTCGACTGCGGTGCCAACTACTCGACGGCCGCGCCGCCGCTCGTGAACTGGACCTGCGACGTGTGCGGCGGCGAGGTGATCCAGCGCCAGGACGACACCGAAGAGGCGATCGAGCGACGCTTGAACCTCTACGAGGAGGAGACGGCCCCGCTCCTCGATTGGTACAAGAAGCGCGACCTCCTCTCCGAGATCAACGGCACGGGTTCGCCCGACGCCGTCACCCGTCGCGTCGTCGGGGCGATCGACACCCTGCGGCAGCGCAAGGCCCGAGGGCAAACGGTCTGATGAGGCGACACGTCCGATGAGGCGGAACGAAGGCGAGCTGGTCAAGATGCGCCGAGCCGGCAAGGTCGTCGCCGAGATGCACGAGGCGACCCGCGCCGCCGCTCGGCCGGGAGTGACGACCCGAGACCTCGACTCGGTGGCCCGCGAGGTCCTCGAGCGCCGAGGCGCCACGTCGAACTTCCTCGGCTACCACGGGTTCCCCGCCGTCATCTGCACCTCACCCAACTCCATGATCGTCCACGGCATCCCGGGCGACTACGTGCTCGAGGAGGGCGACATCCTCTCCATCGACTGCGGGGCGATCATCGAGGGCTACCACGGCGATGCCGCCTACACCATGGGCATCGGCCAGATCTCCAAGGAAGCGCAGAAACTCATCGAGGTGACCGAGCGCAGCCTGTGGGCGGGGATCGAGCAGATGGTCAAGGGCAACGCCCTGCACGAGATCGGCCGGGCCGTCCAACACGTGGCCGAAACGGCGGGATACTCGGTCGTGCGCGAGTACGTGGGCCACGCCATCGGGACCGCCATGCACGAGCAGCCCCAGGTCCCCAACTACTGGCCCGGCAGCAAGGGACCCACCCTCAAGACGGGCAACGTCTTCGCCGTCGAGCCCATGGTCAACGTCGGCTCCCCCGAGACGGTGACCCTCGATGACAACTGGAGCGTGGTCACGGCCGACGGCAGCCTGTCGGCCCACTTCGAGCACACCATCGCCATCACGGCGAACGGGCCGGAGGTCTTCACGACGGCCTGACGCCGTCCGTTCGTGAAACCCCGACCACGCCGGACCCTCGAGGGCCACGTTGGCGTCGTCGACGCTGTTGCCCCCGACCCGGGCTGTTGCCCCGGCCCGCCCGGAGGCCATGGAAAACTCCCAAAGGGCCGATCGAAACCCCAGGGCGTACGAAAACAAGAAAAAGGTCAAGGAAGGAAGGGAGGGAGGGGCAGTGCTCACGAGCGGCTTCAACCACGTGGCGGTCCTCACCGCCGACACCGGGCGCTTCGTCGACTTCTACCGCGAGGTCTTCGGCGCCGAGGTCATGGGCTTCCAGGACATGGGCGGCCACGGGACCCTCACCTTCGTCCGCGTCGGGGAGGAGTCGGAGTTCAACGTCTTCGAGGTCAAGGGGAACACCGAGGCTGAGCGCCAGACGCCGATGCTCGGGCGAGGTCGCCTCGACCATCTCGCCCTGCAGGCCGCCTCGCTCGATGCCTTCGAGGAGATCCGGCGACGCTTGATCGCCCTCGGGTCGAGCGACCAATTCGTCACCGATTTCGGCCCGGTCCTCTCGATCTTCTTCCGGGATCCTGACGGGCTCGAATGCGAGGTGTGCGTGGCCAACCCCGACGCCGTCCCCGGCGTCACGAACCCGCCTGGCACCCCCGCCGCCCGCTACGCCTCGGGCTGATTCGCCGGGACGCGAGTCCCACGAGTCCCGTCGCCCACGAGTCCGGCGCCGGGAAGCTGGTCCCAGGGGAAGAACGCCCTTCTGACCTGGGCCTTCGTTCCGGATCGGCCTGGTCGGCCCCGATTCCGACCCTCCGGAGGCCTTCAGGTGGCTCCGACCCGCCTCCCTCAGTTCGGGCGGCCTGGGCCTGGGGGGTGGATTCGGGGCCGCAATGGGGTAAACTGTTTCGCTGCTCCGGCGCAGGTCCGCCCTCTGGGGGACGGACGGTCCGGCAGGCACGTCCGATTCCGCCCCGTCCGGCCTCGCGCCACCGGTGCGTCGTCGGGCCGGGACAGCAACAACGAAGAGAACCGATCGAGCCGGGAGGGAATGACCTGCCCAAGCCTAAGGAAGACGCCATCGTGCTGGAAGGCACGGTGGTCGAGCCGCTGCCCAACGCCATGTTCCGAGTCGAGCTCGAGAACGGCCACAAGGTGCTGGCGCACAGCTCGGGGAAGATGAGGATGCACCGCATCCGCATCCTCCCGGGGGACAAGGTGCAGGTCGAGATCACGCCCTACGACCTCAGCCGGGGTCGGATCACCTACCGGTACAAGTAGGGCTGGAACAGGAACAGGACGGGTACGAAAGTGAAGGTTCGGCCGAGTGTGAAGCCGATCTGTGAGAAGTGCAAGGTCATCCGGCGACGTGGCGTCGTCCGGGTGATCTGCGACAACCCGCGCCACAAGCAGCGCCAGGGTTAGGGAGAGGACGACTGGCATGGCCCGAATTTCCGGTGTGGACATCCCGCGCGAGAAGCGCCTCGAGATCGCATTGACCTATATCTACGGGGTCGGCCCGACGCTGTCGAAGCAGATCACCGACGCGACGGACATCAACCCGTCCACGCGTGTCCGCGATCTGACCGACGAGGAGGTGGCAAAGCTCCGCAGCTACATCGACACCAGCTTCCGGGTCGAGGGTGACCTGCGCCGGGACGTCTCCCAGGACATCAAGCGCAAGATGGAGATCAACTGCTACCAGGGAGTCCGGCACCGCAAGGGCCTGCCGGTCCACGGACAGCGCACGCACACCAACGCCCGCACCCGCAAGGGCCCCAAGAAGACGGTGGCCGGGAAGAAGAAGGTGAAGAAGTAGATGGCGAAGCCGACCAAGCCCGGCGCCCGGCGCCCCCGCCGCAAGGAACGCAAGAACATCTCCTACGGCGTGGCGCACATCAAGAGCTCGTTCAACAACACCATCGTCTCCATCGCCGACCCCGAGGGCAACGTGCTCGCGTGGGCGTCGGCGGGCAACGTCGGCTTCAAGGGATCCCGCAAGTCCACGCCGTTCGCGGCCCAGCTGGCGGCCGAGGCCTGCGCCAAGCGGGCCATGGAGCACGGCGTGCGCAAAGTCGACGTCTTGGTGCGCGGCCCGGGCTCGGGACGTGAGACCGCCATTCGCTCCCTGGCCGCGGTCGGCATCGAGGTGGTGGGCATCAAGGACGTGACTCCCATCCCGCACAACGGGTGCCGCCCGAAGAAGCGCCGACGGGTCTGAGGCCGAGGAAGAAGAGGAACCCACACCAATGGCTCGATACACCGGTCCCGTCTGCCGCCTGTGCCGGCGCGAGCGGACCAAGTTGTTCTTGAAGGGCGAGCGTTGCTACTCGCTCAAGTGCCCCGTCTCCGAGGCCGTGACCGATCGGCACAGCCGCGCCTACCCCCCGGGAGAGCACGGACGCGACCGCATGCGTCAGGGCTCCGAGTATCTGTCCCAGCTGCGCGAGAAGCAGAAGGCGCGCCGGATCTACGGGATCTTGGAGAAGCAATTCCGCAACATGTACGAGGAGGCCAACCGGCAGCCCGGCATCACCGGCGAGAATCTCCTGCGCAACCTGGAGCTCCGCCTCGACAACGTCGTCTTCCGTGCCGGCTGGGGTGCCAGCCGCCGTCAAGCACGCCAGTTCGTGCGTCATGGTCACGTCAACGTCAACGGCAAGCGGGTCACGATCCCGAGCTACCGGGTGCGCAAGGGCGACCGGGTCACGCTGCGCGAGTCCACCCGCAACAACTTCTCCGTACGGCGCAACATGGACACCCTGGAGCGCCAGACCCCGGCGTGGCTCGAGACCGGCGATGCCGGGTTCTCGGTCGCCGTCCTCAACCCGCCGCAGCGCGAGCACATCGACGAGCCTGTCCAAGAGCAGCTCATCGTCGAGCTCTACTCGAAGTAGTCCCCAACCCCGCCACACAGGAGCACCGCCATGCTGATCATCCAACGACCGACCGTCGAAATCGTCGACGAGGAGCAGAACAACCGCCAGCGCTTCGCCATCGGCCCGCTCGACCCGGGCTTCGGGACGACCCTGGGCAACTCGCTGCGCCGGACCCTGCTCTCGTCCATCCCCGGTGGAGCGGTGACCCAGCTCCGCTTCGACGAGGCGTTGCACGAGTTCACCACCCTCCCCGGCGTCAAAGAGGACGTGACCGACATCATCCTGAACCTCAAGGACCTGCTCGTCCGCGTGCACTCCGACGAGTCCGTGACGCTTCGCCTCGACGTGCGCGGTCCGGCAGATGCCACGGCGGCGGACCTGCAGCTCACGTCCGACGTCGAGGTGCTCAACCCCGAGCTCCACATCGCGTCGATCAACGCCCGCGGCCGTCTGGCCGTCGACGTGACCGTCGAGCGCGGCCGTGGCTACGCGTCGGCCGACAAGAACAAGCGGTCCTCGACCATCGGGGTCATCCCGATCGACTCCATCTTCTCGCCGGTGCACCGGGTCACATTCGACATCGAGCCGGTTCGGGTCGAGCAGTCGACCAACTACGACAGACTCGTGCTCGACATCGAGACCGACGGGACGATCACGCCGCGGGAGGCTCTCGCCTCTGCCGGCGACACGCTTCGTAAGCTGGTCTCCCTGGTGGCCGACCTGGAGGAGGCGCCGCAGGCGCTGGAGCTGGGCGACGCCGCCACGACCAGCAGCGGCTCTCCCGACCTCGACCTGCGCATCGAAGAGCTGGATCTGTCGGAGCGCCCGCGCAACTGCCTCAAGCGTGCCCAGATCAACACGATCGGCGAACTGGTCGAGCGGACCATGGAGGACCTGCTGGCGATCACCAACTTCGGCCAGAAGTCGGCTGACGAGGTGGTACAGCGCCTGGACGAGCGCGGGCTGTCGCTCCGCACGAGGGACTGAGCGGCGTGCGCGCCACTCCCCAGCGCGGCCGCCGACTCGGCGGGTCGGCGGCGCACGAGAAGGCAATGCTCGGCAACCTCGTCGCGTCTCTCGATCGCGGCCGAGTCCATCGTGACGACCGAGGCCAAGGCCAAGCGCCTGCGCCCGGTAGCGGAGAAGTGCGTGACCGCCGCCGTCAAGGGCGGAGTCGCCAATCACCGCAACGTCGTGGCGCTCATCCGGGACAAGGACATGACGCACAAACTGTTCGAGGACATCGGTCCGCGTTACGCCGACCGTCCCGGCGGGTACACCCGCATCCTCAAGCTCGGCCCGCGCCCCGGCGACAATGCACCCATGGCGCGGATCGAGTTCGTCTGAGCCACTCGGCGGCGGACGGGTCTCGGGTCCAGGGTGGAGGAGCCCGCCGCTGAGACTCAGCGCTGGAAGCTACTCATCGCCTACGACGGGGCGCCCTTCCACGGCTTCGCCGTCCAGTCCGACGTTCCCACCGTGGCCGGCGCCCTGCGCCGGGCGCTCGAGCGCACCGCCCGGTTGCCCGAGCCGCCGTTGCTGATCTGCGCCGGGCGTACCGACTCGGGCGTCCACGCCCGGGGTCAGGTCGCCCACGTCGACCTGCCGCCCATCGCATACGACGGCCCGGGCCTCGCCCGTGCGCTCAACCGCCAGCTGGCCCCTGCGGTCGTGGTCCTCAGCGCCGAGACGGTCGGACCCGACTTCGACGCCCGTCGCTCGGCGACGGGCCGTACCTATCGCTACCTGGTCTGGAACGCGCCGAGCCCCGATCCGTTGCTCGCGCCCGTAGCGTGGCACGTCCCCGGGCCTCTGGACCTCGGCTCCATGCGCACCGCGACCGACGTGCTGCTCGGCAGCCACGATTTCCGCTCGTTCTGCCGGCGCCCTCCCGGCACGGCCGCTTCGGAGCCGATCGTGCGCCGGGTGACCCGGACGCAGTGGAGCGTCGACGAGGGTCCGGAGGCGAACGACGCGGGCGCGGGCGCGGGTGCGGGGAGGCGGACGGCTGGCGTGCTGTTGCGCTTCGAGATCACGGCGTCGTCGTTCTGCCACCAGATGGTGCGCTCCGTCGTGGCCAGCCTGGTCGACGTCGGCCGGGGCCGGCAGACCGCAGCCGGGCTCATGGAGCGGCTTCGGGCCACCAGCCGCGAACGGATGCCCGAGCCGGCTCCGGCCCATGGGCTGTGCCTCGTCTCAGTGGACTACGGCAGCTAGTGCCGCGTCAGGCAACGTTTGCGCGCTTTACCAGCTCACGCAGCCTTTTGTCGTGAGCGTTGCGGTTCCGCCAGATGATGTAGCGGCGGATCATCGAGTTCTGCTCTTCGTGTGAGCGGTGGTCGGTGCCGTCGAGGGTGAAGTAGCGCAACGCCTGGAACTGCGCCTCGATCCGGTTCAGCAGCTGGCATTGGTCGGCACGTAGGCCAGTTCGACGTTGTTCGTCTCGGCCCACACCCCGACCCTGTCGTCCTTGTTGGTCGAAAGATGCGGGCTGAAGTTGTCGAGCACGATGGCGATGCGGACGTTCGGCGGGTAGAGACTGCGGAGGTAGCGGCAGGACCCGAGGAAGGTGGTTCGGTCCTTGCTCACCTTGATGTGGCCGTAGATCTTGTCCTGATTCAGGTCGTATGCCGCCATGAGGTGACGGACCCCTTGGTCCGGGTGTAGGTGGCCCGGCGACGCCTCCGCCGTCGGTCGCTGGGATCGACCTCCCCCTTGAGGATCACCGGCGCCCACTGCTTGCCGGGCCGGGGCAACAAGTTGAGCGGGCCGAACTCGTCCACGCAGATGACCACGAGGGGGTCGCCTCGCTTGGCTTTGGCCTTCCCCTCGGCGATGTCGTAGAGCTCGAGCACCCGGTTCTTCTTGGCCTCGAAGTCGGGGTCCTTCGATTGCTTCCAGGTCTTGATCACTTGAAACGAGACACCCTCCTCGCGGAGGAGCACGCGCAGACCCTCGTGACTGATGTCGTCGACCACCCCCTCGGCGACGAGGAACTCGGCCAACTCGGTCAGGCTCCAGGCGGAAAAGGGCAGGTCGTGGTCGACCGGACGGCTGAGCGCGATCTTCTTGATCTCTCGGCGCTCGGGCAGGGTGAATTTCGGCGGCCGGCCTCCGGAGTACTTGGGGGCCAAGGAGTCGAATCCGTCGTCGTTGACGTTGTGGAGCACTTCTCGGACCCGATCGGGCGAGGTGAAGGCCACCTTCGCGATCTGGGCCACGTCCATCCCTTGGGCCGAGAGCAGCACCATCTGGGCTCGACGCCAGCGCACCACCGAGCCCGACGAGCGTCGCACGATCTGAAGCAGGCGATTGCCCTCGTCGTTGGTGATCTCTCGACGAGTATCCCTTCGCGCACCTGACCTCCCTTTTTTGAGAGCCAATTCTGCGCGACCCTGGAGTCAAAGTGGTCGACGCGCCCCTCCAACGTTGTCGGTCACGGCACTAGTCGAGGTGCGTCGCCCAAAAAGGGCTTGACCTTGGACCTGACTCCAAGGTCTACCGTTGCTGTGCGTGGCGATGACGACCATTTCAGAGTTGGCCGGGACGCTCGGTCTTAGGGCCGACACCCTGCGTTACTACCAGCGGCTCGGCTTATTGGAGCCCACCGGACGTAGCAAAGCGGGCTACCGGCTCTATGACGATTCGTCCGCCGAGCGGCTCCGGTTTATCAAGGGCTTCCAACGGATGGGACTACGCCTCGGTGACATCAAAGAGCTGCTTGACGTGCGGGATCGAGGCCGGTGCCCCTGCGGGCACACCGAGGTCCTGGTCGAGCGACGCATGGCCGAGGTGCAAGCAGAGATCGAGGAACTCGAAGCGGTAAGAGCGCAACTGCTCGTGCTGAAGCGGCGCAACAGCGAGTGCATGGACGCCACCACAGCCGATTGGTCGTGCGCAATCAACGTGGAGAAAGGAGGTGGAACATGACACCTTGCCCACACTGTGGCTGCACCTGCGGCTGCCATCCCTGCTGCTGCTGCGGGGGTCGATAGATCGACATCGACGAAAGGGCCGCCCGGAGCGGCCTTCGTCACACTGCCCCAAAACGCCAGTTATGTCGCGACGTGCCGGGCAGTTCGTCGCAAACGTTGTCTGACGGGGCACTAGTCCTGCCTCGGACGGGGAGTTTCGCAGTCCGGACCGCGTCGAAGTTTCGAGCACGAGAGGCGCCCGACCCTTTGCCTGTCGTGTTGCCCGCCGCAGATCGTGAACCCGCGCGGAAGTTTCGTGGTCGCGCTCGTAGGTGGCTTAGGTCCGGCTCGTAGGTGGCTTGGGTCGCGCTCGTAGGTGGCTTAGGCGTACTCGTAGGTGGCTCACGGTCGAGCGAGTGGTTACCCGTCGCGGATGGCCGTTCCCGAACATTTGGAACCGGCTCCAATGGATCCCCAAAGGACCGACGGACGTGAGGTCATGATCCGACCATCCGGTCCGACGAAGGTCAGCTCCTTGTTTGCGTTGCCAGAGACGGTCCAGGCATTGGAATGAACCTCGTGGTGGTGGTAGCGGCACAGCAGGACGAGATTCTGCAGATCGGTCCGTCCGTTCGGCTTCCACGGCACCACGTGGTGGACCTGGACGAAGTGGACGTGGGGACACCCCGGGAAACGGCAGCGGGTGTCCCGGCGCCAGAGCTCACGCCGCTGGGCATCGTTGGGAAAGCGCCGGGCCCGTCCCTCGTACATGGTGTGGCCCAACTCGTCGTCGAGGGAGACGACGAGCGAAGCGTCACAGGCCAGTCGGCGTGCCACTTCGAGGCTGATCAATCCAGCCCGCTCCAGTTCGGCGCCGAGCGACTTTCCGTCGCGTTCGCCCTTTTCGCCGCCGTTCAAGATTGCTTCGAGAGCCACGTGGGCGACGACGAGGAACGGAGGGCCCTTCCGTACAGGCGCCGTTCCATTGCCGGACCGTTCCTCGCGCAGCAGGGACAACAGGGCCTCGGCCATTCGTACGTCGTAGGGGGTCTGACCATCAGATCCGAGCAGCTCGGCCTGCGCCTCGAGGCGCGCACAGGCCTCTGCGTAATCGACCTGCGGCAATCGTGCCGTCAATGTACGGACCGCGTCGTTCCGGCGCAGGGTCGGATGTTCGGGCTTGCGGGCCTCTTGATGTCCGGGGTCGCGGGCCTCTTTCTCTGACCGTTTCGTCGCCTTCGAGCGCTGGGCCAGCTCGGCGAGCTCGGTGATCGTGAGGCTGGCGGCCGCATTTGCCCATTCGGCGTCGCTCTCCGGGTCGGCTTCGTCGGCGATGAGCCGGACCTTGTCGAAGCTGACGTCGCCGCCAGACAGGGAGGCTTGGAGCTGCGGGAGATCGAAGAGCCTCTCGCCAACGTGATCAAGTGCCCGCGCCGTCGCACCAGAAAGGCCGAGCTGCCCCACCAGATAGCTCTGCATGGAGGGCGCTCCCCGCGTCCCGGAAAGCTTGACGGCGAGCAATCTCCCCCACGAGCTGAGCGGCGCGACCGCCGAGTGCCTCTGGCCCGACTGGTCTGTTCCAAGTCGTCCCTGAGTAGCTCGTCGTTCATCCGGGCCAGGGCCGAGTTGCTCAACGGGCTCAACGGGACGCTGATGATCTCGGGGGAGACCGCTCTCGTGGCCATCGCCAGAAGAACGGTCGCGGATCTGCTTCAAGACGAAGCGAGTCCGGATCAAACTCAGCGACTGACGACACGATCAGAGGCCAGTGCACGACGACTCGGTAATCCCTACTGCCGAAGGGTGGCGCATCGCGACGCGCCAACTCGGGTACTTGAGGTTGAGGATTGAAATGGCGAGTGGCATCCGGCCTCTGATCGCGGGAAAGAGAACAACGTTAACGAGGGGGTAAGGGCGGGGAAGTGCATTCCGCCGACAGCGGCGACCACGATCCCTGGCTATATTCGGCTCCGTCGGGGACGCAGACAACGTCACGGGAGATCCGGTGACTCGCGCGCAACGGGCCCTGCACTACGTCCGCTATGGGAACCTCGCAACAGCACTCCACAACAAAAAGGGCCAAGGACCACGCCGGCTTCTGGCGCGGCCGATGCCAGTCGGAAAGAACCCGGCACTCGCCCACGCGGATCAACGCACTGCTGGACGCAGGACCGGGTCCAGGCAGGTACCTCGAGATTGGTTTGGAGCGGGGCCACCTTCGAATACGTCCGCGGCGGCGCCCGCCAGGGCGTCGACCCGGTACCCCGGTTCGACACCAATCATCCACCTAAAGGAGCAAGCGTGTACGTCGGCACTTCCGACGAGTTCTTCGCGTTGTGCCCGGACGAGGACACGTACGACGTGGTCTACCTCGACGGTCTGCACACCTTCCGGCAGACGTACCAGGACCTGATCAACGCCCTCCGGCTGTGCCAGCGGGGGGTGGTCCTCATCGATGACGTCATCCCTTGCGACGCAGCCTCCGCCCTCCCCGATCACTCAGCTGCCAATGAATTGCACGGGCGATTGGGGTTGACCCGCAAACCGACCCGCTGGCACGGCGATGTGTACAAGGTGGTCCTGTGCATCGCCATGCACCACCCGGAGCTCGCCTACCGGACCATCGTGGCTCGGACAAGGACCAGACCCTCGTGTGGCGCCAATTCAGGAGGTGCACGTTCGGCCAGTCGGCGAGGAAGTCTCGCGACATCGAGTCGATCGACTTCATCACGGTTTTCGGCGACGGGGTACCCGACTCGTTTCACGCCGTCGCCGAGCCGCAGGCGCTGGCGGAGGCCATCAAGGGGACGTGGAACTCCTCCAACTACTAGCCAAGCCAACTGGGATATGGAGATCAGAGGGTGGGATTTTTGTCCATTAGGAATTCGGGGCCTTGAAGCAGAGTCGTCTTGAACTCAGCCGAGACGACCTGAGCATTGGAGGTTCATCGATGGATTCGAATCTGCCGGCGCACGTCGCGAGATTGAGACGGAAGGTACTTCGACGCCCGGCCTCCCGAGAAGATGCAGGAGGACGTGCGCTGGATTCGCCAAGTTCAATTTCCACAAGGCAGTCGTCCAAACCCAGAAGATCCCGACCTACTTACCGACTTTCTGTTGTTTGCAGTCGTGAAGACATGGATGGACGAGGACATCATCGAAGCGACTGTGCGGAATGCCTTTGCGCAAGGGGTCGATTGCGTCTTCCTGGTTGACAACGCCAGCACCGATTCCACTCTCGACCGCGCGGCGAGCCGCTGGGGCTCGCGTTGCTGAAGTTTTTGTCTACGACCACTTTGACGGTACCCTCATTCAAACGCTCGTGAATGCCGTCGTTGCTCGAGAGTCACTGCGTTCGGGTGCTCCCTCCGTGTGGTGGATGTATCTCGACAGTGACGAATTCCCCTCGGGTCCCCGAGGCCTGTCGATTCGCGAATACCTGGCTTCACTCGATCGAAGCTTCCGAATCGTGGGCGCGACCTTCATGAATCATCATACCCCGTGAGAAGCCCGAGTACGTGCCTGGATTTCACCCGATCGACTTTCAGCCGTATTGCTACACGTTTCTTCCCCGGCGGAAAATCGATTGTGCGCATTGGAAGCATCCAATTCAACGCTTCGACCGAGACCGGACGTTCATCGTGAGCAGACCCGGTGCCCACCGCGCTGACGGTGGCGACAGAAACGACGAGAGGAGGGAGCCGGCCGAGGGTGTCGTTTTCCACCACTTCCAATACCGAGACGAGGAGTTTACAAGGAGAAAGCTCGACCTCGTTTTTGGATCTGCTCGTCTTAAGACAACCAGAAAAACCGAGCATTTTCATGTTCGTCAGCGGTCACTCGACGCGGTTTACCAGCAACGGTGGCCCGAGATCGACACCGACTCGACCACAATCCTCAATGAGGACACATTGGCTCCGTGGCCGGACCTTGATTCCGTGCGGCGTTGGTATTCGCGGGATGAGTTGACTTCAGCGATTGATTCCTTCGCGAACCGCACCGGTCAAGTTGGGTATCCACACGGATGTCAGAACCGGTCGCGCCGTTCCCGGTTGACTGTCGTCCGATTCCACCGGCATCTGGGCGAGTGAGACGGTACGGCCGGCTCCTTTCGTATGTTGGCTCTGGCAGCAATGGTGGATGATCCACGCAGGTGCGGTTGAAGCCAGCCGCTTGGTCTGCAGGTTGGTCCTCGAACGAGCGGTCATGCCG